>NZ_AP018823.1 GCF_002217795.2 Aquitalea magnusonii | reverse complement strand
AGTACCGGCATGGCACCGCCCTTCACCGGGGAAATCAGGTTGGTATCCAGGCGGCCGCCCTGCTGCAAGGCATTGAATGGCAAGGAGACGCGGTACTCACCACTGCCGCCGGCAACCGGCAGGCCCAATACCTTGGTACGCCCTTGTTGCTGGGGCAGCCAGTTTACCGCGCAGATGTTTTCAATCGCCATGTCGCGCGCCCGCAGGCTCAAGTGGCGGTTATAGGCCGGATCGTGGGCCAGTGTCGGCAACCAGCGCTTGAGCATGACGCCCAGTTCTTTCTGTTCGCGCACTGCGGCATGCAAGGCGATGGTGGGATCGAATGTCTGCTTGCCGATACTCTTGGCATGGTGGTGTACCAGCGTGACATAGGGTGTGAATACATTCAGCAAGCCCTGCTGCTGCAGCTTGAGGCAGAAGTCGACGTCATTGAACAACACGGTCAGATCACTGGCATCAAAACCGTTGACTGCCAGGTATTTTTCTTTGGATACCAGCAGGCAGGCCGCGGTCACGGCAGAGTAGTTCTGCTCGGTCAACAGGCGATTCATGTAGCCCGGCTCGTCCAGCGCGGCTTTCTCATGCACATGGTCGGCCACGGACAACATGCCGGCCGGCAGGCCCAGCACGATGCCGGCATGCTGGATGCGGCCGATCTCGGGGTATACCAGCCTTGGGCCAACCGCGCCCACTTCCGGACGCTGGGCAATGCCGATCAGCCTTTCCAGCCATTCTGGCTGGATCACCTCGGTATCGTTATTGAGCAACAGCACATAGTCGCCCTGTGCTGCGGCAACACCGGCATTGCACTGTGCCGAGAAATTGAATGGCTGCGGGTAATCGATGATGCGCACCCGCCCCGGATAGTCCTGCTGCAGATCGGCATAAAAATGCAGGGTGTCCGGATCGACTGAAGCGTTATCCACAATCAGCAGCTCGAAATGCGGATAGCGGGTATTGGCAAACAGGCTTTCCACGCAGGGCTGCAGGTATTCCAGCTTGTCGCGGGTGGGAATGATGACCGAAACCAGCGGGGTGCCGGTGATCTGGTAATCCACATGCAGGGTGTTGTCCACATAGCCGCTGCTCACCGTGGCTGCGATACCCAGCCGCTGCAGATGGTTTTCCAGGGCCACACGCCGTGCTGCTTCACGCTGGTGATCAACACCCGGCACCCGTGCTGGCAGGTGGCACAGCACTTCGTCAATATGATGCACCACGCCCAAGCCGTAGTTTTCGGCCAGCCGCAACAGATGATTCCATTGCTCCGCCCCCGGATAAGGCTCGAAGCCGCCCAGGCTGGCCAGCCCCTGGTAGGACAGGGCCACGGCACTGTCGATGTAATCGAAGGCGCGCAGATAATCCAGCGAGAAATCGGGCTTGAGCGCCGGCTGCACATAGCAGCCGGGCTGGGTATAACTGTCGTGGTCGGTATAAATCGCCAGGGCCTGTGGCTGCGCCTGAATGGCATCCCCCAGGCGTAACAGCAATTGCGGTGCCAGGGCGGTACCGGCGGGCAGCAGCATCACCCAGTCGCCCTGCACCTCGCCTAGCAGGCCATTGAGGGCGGCACACAGCAACTGGGCATCGTCCAGCGTTTCCAGTTGCAGCCAACCCAAGGTGTCATTGCCAGTGAAGATGGGATCGGGCTGGGCAAAATCGGCCAGCACGATCAGCTTCCAGCCCTGGTACATCTGGCTGCCCAGGCTCTCCAGCGTCACGGCCAGGCGTTCGCGCTCGGCCTGGGATACCGTCATGATCAACAAGAACGCCGGCTGCTGCCGCCATTGGGTGATCATGCGCTCGGCCATCATCTCGGCATCGATTTCCCTGAGCTGATGGTTTCTTTCCCATTTGCTCCAGGCACGGTATTGGTCGGCATGCATCAAGGACACCGACTTGGTGTTGACTGCACCATGTCGTGCGCTGGCATAACTGTCCAGCACCCGAGCTTGGGCGGCTGGCAGTACGTCTTGCAACAGTTTCACCCAGTGGCCAAGCTGGCTTTCCATGGTGGCCCTTTGCTGCAGATAGGCATGGGAACGTGACTGCAGATCGTGACGGTAGGCTTCATCCTCGATCAGACGGGCAATGGCCTCTTCCCAGCTCTGGGTGTCATTGCTCACCACTGCTGCCAGGCCAAGCTGCTTGGCCTCCTGATAGGCGGCCACATCGCTGACCACTGCCGCCGCGCCGACGGCGGTGTACTCCAGCCATTTCAGATCGGACTTGCCGTGATTGAATACGCTGTCCTCCAGCGGGGCCAGCGCAATATCCAGCTCCAGGCGATGCAGCTCGCGCAGATAGTCGGGGTAATTAACCGATTTATTGACCACGCGCACATTGGAGGCGTTTTCGAAACCCAGCGGCACGCAGCCCCAGAATACAAAGCGCACCTGGGCCTGGCCAAAGCGTTGCTGGATGTTCAGCAAGGCCTGGTTGATCATCTTCACATCACCAACGTGGGTGGAGGTGCCGGCAAAGCCGATGGTCAACGGTGTGTCGGCCGACTTGCGCTGGCGTGGCGGCAATGCGCCGTAATACGCCTGTGACAGCGCATTGGGGATGATGCGGATGTCGTTGATCAGCGGTTTTAGCTGGTGGGCCAGCGGCGCAGTGCTTACCGTGGCCGCAATGCATTGCGGCAGGTGCTGCTGCCAGAAACGCCACAGATCATACGGCGAAAAGTCGTTGTACTGCGGATGTGCCGCGGGCAGGGCCGGCAGCCAGTCATCCAGCTCAAAAATCACCGGTTTGCCGGTGCCCAGCAGTTTGTCGACGAAATCCTGATTGCGCGTGCTGCAAATGCCACGTTGCATCACGAACACATCGGCCCAATCGGCAAAAGCGTCTATATCCACCGCTTCCGCTGCACAGCCCACCATACCGTTGCCAGGGAAATACACCGCATCCAGCCAAGGGGAAAGCAGGCTGAACGGATCGAACAGGCGCAGCCGCATGCAAGCGCCATCCAGCACATCGCCCGACAGAATGCCGATGCGGATCTTTTCTGCCGGTGGAAACGCCGCCTGCTCGGTCTGAGGAACCGGTGCCGGGCGTCGTGCGGTATGCAGCAAGGGCAATCCGGAGAGCCCGGAGGTTTCCACACCACTGAGCACGGCGGTTTCGCCAGGGGCGACTTCCGCAGGAATCAAGGGCGTCGCCTGGGCCCGCGCGGTGATGAATGCGGCTTCACCGTAGGGAAGCGGCAAGGCATGCAGCAAACGGCCCTGCCACTGGAAGGGCGGACGGCTGGCCAGCAATTGCTCGGTGGCCTGCTGGACAGTAAAGGGCTTGAGTTCATCCATGCAATAGGCATGACCGCGCCGGCACAGGGGCAAGGCATCGGGCGCAAGCTGTGCCAGGCAGCCTTTGCATTCGATATCGGCAATCAGGCCGACCGAGACCCCATCCCTTGCCAGCCGGGTTTCCGGCAAGGCCATGCCAAACAAGCCCACTACCGGCGTGCCGACCGCATTGGCAATGTGAATCAGGCCGGAGTCCGGCGCAATCAGCACATCCGCCACCGCAATGGCGGCAGCCGTTTCGGCAAGACTGCCCTCTGCCACCATGGCAATCAGATTCTTTTGCAAGGCCCGTGGCAAGGACTGTGCCTTGGTGTCCTTGGCCCCACCCAGCAGCAGTATGCCGATATCGTGCTGCTGCAAGGCCGACAACAGCTTGAGCCAATGTGGCTGCGGCCAGATGCGGTCTGGCGAGGCGGCGGCCATGTGGATGGCCACCAGATACGCCGGACGGCGTTGCGCCAACCAGCCGGCCTTGAGCACCTTGCCGGCCAGCATGCGGTAATCCTGCAGCAAGCGCGGCAGTTGCGGCTTGCCCGCCGTCACCTCGGCGCGGGCGGCATAGGCATCGATGATGTGTAAGGCGCGTGCTTCTTCATAGGCATTGTCGAGGTTGATGAATACATCGTCCTCACGCAGTGCAATCGTCATGCCGCCAACGATGTCCAGTTCCGGCACCGCCTGAAACGCTTCCACCACCTCGGTTTTCATCACCAGCTGATGACCGGGGTATTGCTGGCGCAAGGCCGGAAACAGGCTGCTGGCCAGCAAGGCATCACCCATGGCAAAGCGGCGCTGCACCACCACGCGTGGCGGTAACTGGCGCGGATGCGGCTGCTGCAGTTCCAGCACGAAACCTTCGTCCTCGCCGGCATCGGCCAGCCCCTGATGCAACAAGCCGGACTGGAAGGTCTCCGGGGTAACTAGCGACAGACGCAGCCGGATGATGCGGACCTGTGCGAATACCCGTTCGCACAGGCGGCGTACCCGCTGCTCATTCCAGTTGGTCCAGTGTGTGGGGTTAAGATGCGTGCCGGCCCAACGCTCGGTCGGCAGGCTGAGCAACAGGCGGCCACCAGGAGCCAGCCGCTCAGACAGCTCCCACAGGAAGATTTCCGGGTCGTCGGTGTGTTCGATGGTTTCGAAGGAAATCACCGTATCAAAAGCCGCCGCGGGCAAGGTATTCAGCAGACGCGCTTCAAACTGGCAACTGGCCGGTGCCTGCGGGATGAAACGGCGCGAAAAGGCAATGGCGTCCGGGTTCAGATCGATGCCGGTATAGCTTTGCATGCTGCCGCCATCATTGAGCACTTGCCAGCCATAGCCAGCACCCGAGGCGCAATCCAGCACACGGCCCAGGCTGGGCTGGGCGGCGGCAAAACGATAACGCGCAGTATGTTGCACCAGGGTGGCATAGCCCTCCATGCCGGGCAGGAAGCGGCCATTGCCGATATCGCCCAGCTCGCGGGCAAAGCTGCCGTCCAGCACCACCACTTCGTTGCGGCGCGACTGCACAGCCATGGTGCTGAGCATGGCGGCCAGCGTATCAAGCAAGGCCGCCGGCCAAGTTTGCAACAGCGCCGGCAGCACCCAGCGGCCATCTTGCTGGCGATACAGGGCCATCAGCTGGAAAATGCAGCCCGACGCATCCAGCCAGGTGGCATCAAACGCCTCCATGATGACCACGCGGTCGATACGCACCACCTCGCTGCGGATTGCCCCAGGACGCAGACTGTCAGCGCGCTGTGCCCATACCTGGGCCTGCTGCCGGCTCACCACCTGGATGGCATCGAACTGCTCTTCGGCCACCAGCACCCAGTCACGGCCCTGTTGCAGCACATGCGCCAACTGCGGTGCATCGGGACAATTCTCGCGGAATACCTCGGCCAGCACCGCATAGGCGGAATCTTGGGATGCCCGTGGCGTCAACAGCCAGGGGCGATGCTGCTGTAACAGGGACAGTACGGTCTGGCGCATGGCTGGCTGACCCGGATTCTGCCCCAGCAACAGCAGCAGCCAGCCCACCATTTCACGTTGCGAAGCTTGCACCTGCGTCTGCTCGGGCAGGCTGTTCAGTACCGGCAATAGCGCTGCGGCAAGCGGCAGCACCTGCAGGCGCACCGCCTTGCCTTGCTGCAGATCGCTCAGCAGCCTGTGCTGCAGCCACTCGCACGGCACCATGCAAGCCTCCGGAGCGGCATCTTGCAGCAGCCATTCCTTGCGCAACCAGCTTATCGGCTGATCCAGCAGCAGCCAGGCAGGATCGTGACTACGTTGCAGCAGTTGCTGCCAGGCGCTCAGATCCTGCAACACATGCAGGCGGTAGTCCTGCGCCTCCTGCATGCTGCGTTCGTGGCGGAAGGGCAGCTTGTCTTGCAGGGAAGCCCACCAGTCAGTCACCACCCAGTCGGCATCGGGGCCTTCCTGCCAAGGCTGTTGCAGCAAATAGCTGCCCGGTGAGGCAAAGCCCAACCATTCTCCGGCTACATCCAGGTCTGCCCCGGCCAGCATGGGCAGGCCGTTATTGAAGGGAACAAAACGGATAGGGAATGGCACAGTGGATTGTGCAATGTCTTGCTCTAGTTCCTGATGGACAATAAAGACCGGTGCAATGTCATCAAAATGCTGCAAGGCCATGACCTCATCAAACTGCCGCCATTGCGCTTTATTTTCTACCAACAAGAACAGAGTCTTCATGCCTGCCATCCCCATTCACCTTCCCATGAATCATGATGAGCTGCCACAGATGTGTGCAGAATGTGCTGTACGATACCATAGGCCTTAGCGCCAGCGCGGTCGACCATCATCAGCGTCTTAGTCATGCCTTGCGTGCAAATCGAACCAGCGATCACGACTGGCAATTCGGCTGCCATCTGGTTTACGCACCTCGCTTGAATATTTCTCCAGCATTTGCTGATAACTCAACCACTCCCCCGTCGTTTCCTCGCCTAACGGGCCAGAGCAACCGGGGGAGAAACACATGCCCAGCTCACTATCTTGCAATTGCGGAATGATGGATTGATCTTGCAGTTTGAATGCGGAATAACCCAGCTGATGCAGGATGGCGAGATAATCGAATCCAAAACGACAATCTTCCACACTGATGTAACGTGGCAGCACCGGCTGTTGCTGCAATTGCTTCAGTGCCTGATAGTCGGCCCCTTCGATATCTATTTTCAGATAAAACGGCACGCCGAAGCGGGCGAACAAAGCCGGCAGCGTGATGGAATCCACCTCGACTTGCTGGATATCCGTCGTTTCACGCTGCGCCCACTCCAGATACAAGCTGGCGAGATTTTCGTGATGCTGAGGAATATAGAATTTCTGTTTTCCCGGAATATCCGATACCGCCAGATTCAGGATGGTGAGTCGCCCCTGCTGCAGATAGGAAGTAAATCGTTGCTGTGCCTGCTGGCATAATGCAGGATTTGCATCAATGGCCACCACCTGATAGCCCTTTTTCAGGTAGTAATCAGTATCACTGCCATCGTGCATGCCCAAATCAAAAATCAGTTCTCTTCCCATATTTCAGGCCACAATCATTAAATATATTTCAGGAAAACAGCACCCTATCTCAAGCGCGTGATAATGACTCTCGCTCGATGGGAATGCCGTAAATCAGTGCAGCCGTTCCACACCAGCCATGCAGACGAAACAGGAAACGATAGTCCGGCAAATGGGCAGCCAGCCACAAGGGCAGCGCCGCCATGCCATCCCGGTTGTGATACGCGGTGATCATCAATAATGGCCGCTGTGCCTGCAGCGTCTGCACGCTACCGCGCAGTGCCGCCAGTTCATGCCCTTCCAGGTGCAGCTTGATCACCGTGGGGGCCAGCCCCAGGCTATCCAGTGTTACTTGCTCAACAAATTCGTCGGACAGCGGCGTGGGCTGGGAGGCATAGCCCTGGCCGGACAGAAAGGGTTGCCGGGCGGCGCGTTCGCCCACGCAGCATGGCAGCAAGGTGAAATCCGGAGCCTGCTGGCGGATCACCTGGGCATTGGCCGCATCGGCCTCAATCAGGATAAAGCGGTCGGTGTGACCCGCACGTTCTGCCACAATGCGCAGGCTGACTTCGCCGTGATGGGCACCGACATCCAGCCAGCACTCCTGCTCCTGCCAGCATGCGCGTACTTCCGGAATGAAATAGCGCTGCTCCACGGCCACCGGGTAAAGCGGGTCCACCCAGTCCTGACGCAGGCAGCGCCAGGCAAGAAATTGCAGGTAATGCGCGCGCGAACAACTGTCCTCCCACAAGGCCAGGGTGTGCTGCATGCCGCTGACTTCATCTTCCGACAGGCTGCCGGCAAACCAGCCATTACTGAGCGGATGGCGGTGACGGTAGGCTTCGGCCACATCATAAAAGGGCTGGATATCCGTCCAGCCCTGTGCCTGCAGCTCCGCTTGCAGGCGACTGTAGGGCAAGGTGGAAATGGTGACTGCCAGCAAATCCTGCTTCTGCGCGCTGTCTAGCTCCTCAGGCAGCAAGAGCGGAATGTCACGCCATTCGGCCTGCTCGCGCCAGAAGTCCGCCCGGCGATCCACCACACCGCACACCGGAATGCCCAGCCACTGCAAATAGGCATGGGCCATCTTGCCCAGATTACCGGCACCGTACAGCCACAAAGGCTTGTCCACCGGGCGTGGCCGGGCCGGAATCACCTGCTGGCAAATATCCAGCAAGACAGCGCGGGCATTGGCCAGCTCATCCAGGCCATTCAGTTGTCGTTGCAACATGCCAGTGCCCTGCTCCAGTCGGCCAGGGCCGGATTGTGCGGAAAATGATCATGAAAGTGGAAGACACTGCCCTTGGTTTTTTCCAGCAAGGCATAGCGGCCATCTCCGGCCAGCAGTTGCGGCCATTGCTGCTGCAGGAAGTGCTGCGGATGGGGCTGGCAGCTGAGAAACCACTGTTCGGGGCTGCTGCCGATGGCTTGCGAAAAAGGACGTGCCTGCTTGTCTTGCTGCAATACCGCCTGATAGCAGCGGGCAAAGGCCGCGGCCATGGCCTGGCTGGTGAATTGCTCTCGCACCTGCACCGACGCCGCCTGGCCTATGGCCAGCCGCCAGTCCGGTGCCTGCTGTAGCTGTTGCAGGGTGTGGGCCATTTCCTTGGCACTGTCGATGACAAAGCCGGTTTCGCCATGGCGGACAACGGCCTGCTCGGCGGGATTCGCCAGCACAATGGGGACAACGCCCATGGCCATGGCCTCCAGCAAGGCGTTTTCCGCCGTGCCGTAATGACTGGGGTTAAGCAGATAGGGCAGCACATTGATGCTGGCCAGGAAGCGGGCCGGCTGGGCGGTAAACCCTTCAAACTGCAGCAAATCCGGTTTGCCGATGGCCACGGCCTGCTGTTGCAGCACCTGCTGGTTTAGCACATCGCCCGCCATGCGGATGGTCAGCGGCAGTGCCACTTGGCTGAAGTAGCTGACATAGCGCGGATGCAGCTTGGAAAAATTCAGGCTACCCAGATAGCCAAGCTGCAGCGGCTCGTCGGCGCGGCGCACAGGCAGTGGCTGCTCGGCAAAACCGCTGCCACTGGAAATCACCGCCAGTTGCGCGGGCCGCACGGCCTGCAAGCTGGCAATGGACGCGGCCTGCAAGGAACAAGGGGAGGTCAACACCACCTTGTCGCACAAGGACAGCAGTTGCTGCGGCAATACCGGATTAAACAAGCCGGAAACATGACACCAGCTCAGCAGGCGCAGCGGGAGATGGTCCAGACCGGCCAGACACTGCAGGGTGGCGGGATGATTCCACCACTCCAGTTGCACGATGTCGGCCTGGCCCAGGATGTGCGCCAGCATGGCCGGCTCCGGGCAAACCGTCACCTCGGCCCCCAACTGCTGCAATTGCGTGACGGACTGCGGCTTTTCCGGTTGTTCCAGACAAACCACATGGTGGGTACTGCCCTGGTCGCCAGCAATCAGGCTGGATAGTGCCTTGCCTATGCCGCCACCGACATGGGCGGTAAGGTGAACAATATTCAAGCGCCCCTCCTGGCCGTGCGACATGCTCAACTCCGGCCCAGGAAACGCTGCATGCGCTCCAGCAACATCGGGGCATGCACATCGATGTTATCCGGCAGGCAATGCGTCAACTGGCCGCACTTGCCACACACCGGATGCTCTTTGCGCCGTCCTTCCAGGTGCTGAATGCGCAAATCGTTCATTGCAGGCGAATTCCAGATGTCCACCAGCGCCTGTTCGCGCACATCGCCGATCAGCAGCTTGCGCCCCCAGTCCAGGAAGCAGGAGCTGACCTGACCGTCGGCATTCACCGACATCGAATAGAAAATGTAGGGGCAGGTATTGGTTTCGCCAACTTCCTGGTCGTAGATGCCGCGGCTGATCTGGATGCCGGTACGCGCCTCGACATCGAACTCGGGCCAGCACGGGGCAAAGTTCTCGATATAGATGCGGTCGGCAATCTCGCCAAAAATATCCAGGAACTGCTGACGCTGCGCGGTGGTGATCAGTTCTGACGGAATCTTGATGAACACCTCGCAATCGCCACGGTGCTCATACAAATGGCGGATATTGGCCACCATTTGCTCAAAATCGATATCGAACTTGGTGAAGCGCAGATATTGCTCGCGATTCATGCCATCGATGGAGATATTGATGCGATCCAGGCCGGCCTCGATGACCGGCAGCACGCGCTCAGGCTCCAGCAGGGAACCGTTGGTGGTGGTGTCGATATAGGCGGCACGGCCACTGCGGCGCGCATAGTCCACCATCTGCGCCAGATTCTTGTTGAGGAAGGGCTCGCCATCCTTGTACAGCCGCAGCACTTTCAAGGGCTGCGGGAAGGCGGCCAGATCGTCAATAATCTTCTGGAACACTTCCAGCTTCATCCGGCCCTGAAAGCGACCGGTATCCTTGATCAGGCTGCGGTCACCAGTGGGGCAGAAAGTACACTGGAAGTTGCAGGCGCTGGCCGGATCGACATTCAGGATGAAAGGGGTGGACAACGGAATCACCGTTTCCAGAGGGGTGCGGTCATCCAGATGGATACGGGGTTTGACCACGGCTTTCATGGTGTACTCCTCAAGTGTTCTTGTGCGCAAACCAGTCCGGGATACCCCAGAAGGCCATTGGCTCATGTTGCGGATAAGGGTAATAGCCCAGGTTCAGCGGAATATCCCAGCCTTGCTGGGCAAGATGGTTTTCCACCAGTTTGCGTACAGAAATCGGCGTTCCCGAACAGATATTGCACAAGGCGGGCCGCCCGGCATCCAGTGCCAGGGCCAGCAGTTGGCGTGCCACGTCTGCCACCGGCAGATAGTCGCGCAACTGCTCACCGCCAGACATATTGAAGCAAGGCTCCCCACGCACCACGGCAGCCTCCAGTTGCGACAACACCGTGTGCGGCGACTGGCCGGCCCCATACATGTAGAACAATCGCGCCCAGCTCAGCGAGATGCCGCTGTGCCGGGCCAGAAAATGCAGTTGCTGATGCAAGGCATGCTTGGCCCAGCCATATGGCGTAACCGGCTGCGGAAGGTGCGCAATTCCCAGCGGGCCGGACTGCAGGCCGTACTCGAAACAGGTGCCGGCCACCACCAGCGCCGGCAAGCCCTCGGCCACCAACTGGCGCAAGAAAGCATACTGACGTGGCAGTTCCTGCTCGAAATGGTGCAAGGCGTAATAATTGGGCAAGCCCTGCCACGCCAGGTGCAGCAACACATCCGGGCGTCCCATCAAGGCATAGGCTTGCTCGGGCGGGCTGGCGTGATCGAATGCCAGCACCTCCACCCGCGCTTGCCAGTCGGCCAGGCTGGCGCGATCGCGACACAGCGCCACCACCTCGACATCGTGTTGCTGCAGGGCTGCCAGCACATGGCGGCCAATGAAACCGCTGGCCCCGCTGATGGCGATGCGCTTCACCGTTGCGCTCATAGACGTACCGCCTGAAAGTCCACCGCACCGGGATAGCTGCGGTCACGCTCCGCCATTTCCGTCACCGGCAGCGGCCAGGCAATGGCCAGTTGCCGGTCCAGCGGATTAAGGCCGGCGTAGTAGGCGCCATCAAACGGCTCATCAACCAGATACAGTGTTTCGGTGTCATCGGACAAGGTCTGGAATCCATGTGCAAATCCTGGCGGCACCAGCAAGCTGATCGGGCTGTCGGCGCGCAGCTCCTCCGCATGCCACTGCAAATAACTGGGCGAGCCGGCACGGATATCCACGATGACATCAAACATGGCACCACGCAGGCAGGACACCAGCTTGCTCTCCCCCTTGGGCTGGTACTGGAAATGCATGCCGCGCAGTGTACCGGCCCGGCTGCTGAGCGATCGGTTGATTTGCGCCAATGGCTTGGGCAGCACGCCCTGCAAATCCTGTGCGCAATACATGCGCTCGAACTGGCCGCGCGCATCGGCAACCGGTTGGCGCAACACACGGAAGGCCCCTGCCAGTGGCAGCGGCTGTAATTCAAATTTGCAACTCACGGTATTCCTTGGATCAGCAATGCATGATCAAACCGGCAAGGCAAGATAGGCGGCAATCTGTTGCTGGCTGACGCTGCGTGCGGCTGCCGGCTGTGCCAGCACCTGCTGGTACCAGTGCGCGGTCCACTGCAAGCTCTGCGCCAGCGAAAGCCGTGGCGTCCAACCCAGTTGCTGGTGGGCCAGGGTGGCATCCAGCGCCAATAAGGCAGCCTCGTGTACCGCTCCGGCCACCGCGTCCTGTTGCCAGCACACGGCAGGCCAACTGGTTTGCATGCCCTGCAATACGTGCAGCACTGTCTGGTTATCGGCAGCGGATGGTCCAAAGTTGAATGCCTGGGCGAAATTTTTTTCGCCCGCGAGCAGACGCTCACATAAAGCAAGATAGCCGTCCAGGCAGCTCAATACATGCTGCCAGGGGCGTGTGGCCAGCGGATTGCGTATCGATACCGGCACGCCCTGCTGGATGCCGCGCACCACGTCGGGGATCAAGCGATCCTCGCTCCAGTCGCCACCGCCAATGACATTACCGGCGCGGGCCGATGCCAGCAGCGGGCCGCTGTCGGCAAAATAGCTTTGCCGGTAGCTGTGCGCCACCAACTCGCTGGCCGCCTTGCTGGCGCTGTAGGGATCATGCCCGCCCAGGCGGTCTGACTCACGATAGCCCCAGGGCCAGTTCTGATTCTGGTAGCACTTGTCCGAAGTCACCACCAGCACCGCCTGCACTGCCTGGCAGTGACGGGCAGCCTCCAGCACGTTGACCGTGCCCATCACATTGCTGGACCAGGTTTCCTGCGGTTGTGCATAACTGCGCCGCACCAGCGGCTGCGCCGCCAGGTGGATGATCAGCTCCGGGGCAAACTGCTGTACTGCCGCAGCCAGTCGGTCGGCATCACGAATGTCCTGTTCATCGTGCTGGGCAAATAGCGCGGCTAATTCAGCCTGGCGAAATAGCGACACCGGCTCGGCGGGCAGCGCATAGCCGGCCAGCCGGGCCTGGAAGCCTGCCAGCATCAGCGCCAGCCAGCTCCCCTTGAAGCCGGTATGACCGGTGATCAATACGCGGCGTCCATGCCAGAACTGCGGATTCATGGCCAGACTTTCCACGGTGCGGCACCGGAGCGCCACAAATCGTCCAGTTGAGACTTCTCGCGCAAGGTATCCATCGGCTGCCAGAAACCATTATGCTCAAATGCCATCAACTGCTGATGACGGGCCAGTTCCGCCATGGGCTCACCTTCCCAACTGGTGGAGTCGGCCTCCACAAAATCAATCGCTTCTGGCTGCAACACAAAGAAGCCGCCATTGATCCAGCCGCCATCGCCAGGTGGTTTTTCGCGGAACCCGGTCACCATGGCACCCTCGGTCAGCAATGCACCGTATCGACCGGGCGGCTGAACCGCCGCCACCGTGGCCAGCTTGCCGTGCTGGCGGTGAAAAGCCACCTCGGCGGTGATATCGATATCGGCCACGCCGTCGCCATAGGTAAAGCAGAAGCTTTCGCCCGCCGCCAGATAATTGCGCACCCGCTTGAGCCGTCCGCCGGTCATGGTGTTTTCACCGGTATCCAGCAAGGTTACGCGCCAGGGTTCGGCATGGCGTTCATGCACTTCCATCTGGTTGTTGGAAAAGTCGATGGTGACGTCCGACATGTGCAGGAAGTAGTTGGCAAAGTACTCCTTGATCACATAGCCCTTGTAGCCAAGGCAGATGATGAAGTCATTGATGCCATGGGCAGAGTAGATCTTCATGATGTGCCACAAGATGGGCTTGCCGCCGATGTCTATCATCGGCTTGGGCTTGAGGTGACTCTCCTCGGATATGCGGGTCCCCAGGCCACCAGCCAGAATGACTGCTTTCATTGCTTTACCTTTTTCTGCGACAGACATCAGGCAATCTGGCCGTAACGCTCGCCCAGCAGGATGTCCATGAAGTTGGCGGCATCCCGCTGCACATTGAGGTACTGGGCCAGGATGGGGGAGGTCTGCTCGCTGATCTGGTTGAAATGCAGACCGTAGCACTGCAGGGTATTGCGGTACTTCAGCAGGCAGCAGTTGACGACATTGTTGATGAACATGTCGCGGTCGATACCGGCCGGCAGATTGCGCCGGATCACGTCAACATAGGCATTGACCTGGTTCTCGAAACTCTGGAAACCATCCACACCGTCCAGCATCAGCTTGCGCTTGTAAGCCTCCGGATCACCGAAATCATGTGCCTGGCGCAGGAAGAACAGCACCTCGGGATCATGGGCAAACTCACCCAGGCTGGCCATTTCAAACAGCATCACATGGTCAATACCCATGATGGGCATATTCACATTGCGGTACTGCACCTTGCGGAAGGCCGACATCCGATTCAAACCATAAAGCTGATAGGCAAAGGTCAGCCCCCATACCACCACGGTCATGCGCGAGAGCTGGTCCACCCCCCGCGTGTCGTAAGCACCGCCGATGATGGAGCCGATGCCGCCCTCGTTGAACCAGGCGGTGGCGGTGGTGGCCAGCACCACATTGGGGTTGGCATCCAGTTGCTGCACGCAACGGGCAATGAATTCCGCGTGGTACAAGTCATGCCCGGCGGCAAACATCATGTACTCACCACGCGCGCGATCGAAAATCCGGTAGAAGTTTTGCGGGGCGGCTATGGTCTGCTCGGTACGCAGCAACTGGATGCGACTGTCCATGCTGGCATAGCGCTGGGCGATTTCGTAAGTGGCGTCATCAGAGCAGTTATCTGAAATGATCAGTTCGAAATCGCCAAAGGTTTGAGCCAGCAGCGACTGGATGGTCATGTCCAGATAGCGAGCCTCACGATAAATCGGCATCCCGATGGTGACACGTGGCGTCGACATGCAGTTTTCCTCGAATCTAAACGGTTAAATCCACAAACGGATCAATCAAACACACCCAGAAAGCTTTGCAATTGCAGTACGGTCCAGTCCAGCGCGGCTGTCGTCAAACCAGGATACAAGCCGATCCAGAAGGTATCGTGCAACACGGTATCGGTTTGCTCCAGCCCGCCGCTGACACGGTGCGCCACGCCTTGCATATAGGGCTGGCGCAGCAGGTTGCCGCCAAACAGCAGGCGCGTCCCCACTTTCTGGCTATCCAGATAGGCCAGCAAATCCACCCGCGCCACACCGGCCTCGGGTCGCAAGGTAAGCGGAAAGCCGAACCAGGACGGCGTGCTGCCGGGCGTGGCTTGCGGCAGGATCAGGCGATCGGCAAGAGGCTGCAGCGCCTGGCTCAGATAGTCGAAATGCTGTTGGCGCGTGGCAATGAAACCGGGCAGACGCTCCATCTGCGCTAGCGCACAGGCCGCCTGCATGTCGGTGATCTTCAGGTTATAACCGACATGGGTATACACGTATTTGTGGTCGTAACCGAAGGGCAGATCGCCAAATTGCCAGCCAAACCGCTTGCCACAGGTATTGTCACAGCCGGTTTTGCAATAGCAGTCGCGGCCCCAGTCGCGGAAGGATTCGACAATAGCCATCAGTTCGGCAGAGCGCCCGAACACCGCGCCGCCCTCCCCCATGGTGATGTGGTGGGCCGGATAAAAACTGACGGTGGCCAGGTCGCCAAAGGTGCCGACATGCTGTCCGTTAAAACGCGCACCCAAGGCATCGCAGCAGTCTTCCACCAGCCACAGGCCATGCTTGTCGGCCAGCGCCTTTACCGCGGCGATATCAAACGGATTACCCAGGGTATGCGCCAGCATGATGGCGCGGGTTTTGGGCGAGATGGCGGCCTCGATGCGGCTGACATCGATATTGTAGGTGGGCAACTGGATATCGACGAAAACCGGGATGGCCCCAAACTGGATGGCCGGGTTGACCGTGGTGGGAAAGCCGGCGGCCACGGTAATCACTTCGTCGCCCGGACGGATGGCGCGCTCGCCCAGCCGCGGCGAGGTCAGCGCCATGAAGGCCAGCAAGTTGGCCGAAGACCCAGAGGCCGTGGTCAACACATGCGGCACGCCGATAAAACGCCCCAATGCCTCTTCAAACTGGCTGTTGAATCGTCCGGTGGTGAGCCAGCCATCCATCACTGCATCGGTCATGGCCAATAGTTCGGGCGTGCCAATCACCTTGCCCGATGGCGGCACCACCGTTTGCCCGGCAACGAAGGGACGGGGCCGATCAAAGCGGTGGGCTGCGTGCCGGGCCACCCAGTAGCGTGCGGCCCAGCGGTGGATCTGCTCCAGTTGATCAGCGGAAACCGCAGCCAGCACCCGCAACTGGCTCACGGTCAGTTGCAGGATGAGCGGGCTATGTGCAGCCGCATCGGCCTGCAGGTTTAACAAGCACTGCTCCAGCGGCGCAGGCAGGCACATTACCGTGCATTGCTGCCCGTTTTGCTCCAGCACCAGTACCTCTGCTTCGGCAGGCTGCCCGGTAGCGGGGTCAAAAAAACGTGCGACCGCCAGTTGCCCAGCAAACTCACTCATGATCAACCTTTTCAATCCAAGACGACTTTATCAATGCAAGGAAGGCGGCGTGACATAGCGCCCCCGTTCAACTCAGCATGGCTTGCAGCACCGCGGTGACATCATTCATGCCGGCTTCGGCAGTGGCGGGGTCAAAGTCGACCGTGGCACTGCCTCCTTTGCCGGCCGCCCAGTTCACCACCAGGCACAGGTGGGCATAAGGCAGGTTCATTTCACGCGCCAGGCAGGCTTCCGGCATGCCGGTCATACCGACGATATCGGCACCATCCCGCTCCAACCTGAGGATTTCGGCTGCGGTTTCCAGCCGCGGCCCCTGGGTGCAGGCATAGATACCCTGACTGACCGCCTGCTTGCCGGCGGCATCGACAGCGGCGATGACCCTGCTGCGCAGGCCGTCATCGTAGGGATTGCTGAAGTCGACATGCACCACGGGCCGTTCCGGGCCATCAAAAAAGGTGTGCTTGCGGCCCCAGCTGTAATCAATGATGTTGTCAGGCACCACCAGTGTTCCCGGCCCCATATCGGCACGGATACCGCCCACCGAACCGATGGACAGGATGCCCTTGACGCCCTGGTTGTGCAGCGCCCAGATATTGGCGCGGTAATTGATTTCATGCGGTGCCAGCGAATGTCCATGACCGTGGCGGGCAATGAATACCACGTTTTGCTGGCCGAGATGGCC
Organism: Aquitalea magnusonii; assembly: GCF_002217795.2. Classification (NCBI taxonomy): domain Bacteria; kingdom Pseudomonadati; phylum Pseudomonadota; class Betaproteobacteria; order Neisseriales; family Chromobacteriaceae; genus Aquitalea; species Aquitalea magnusonii. Next base: position 4,835,243 of record NZ_AP018823.1, on the reverse strand, counting down.
AAATGTCAGTGCGCAGGACGGGTCGCCATACGGCGTTCTCACCACCTGGCGGTGAGTCACTTCCAGAACGGGCAGCTTGGCCAGCCCGCTACCCCCGATAATGGCCAACATGGTCGATCCCCCTTGTAATGGCATGGCGACAATGCAAACGCCATGCAGCTTGGTTTTGCTCGCATTATGGCTTAATCGGGCGGGGGGATAAATTGCTTTATCCCAAAGCAGGGCAATTTAACGCAGCAAACCGGGGCGGGAACACCGCATGGCGCGGCAAGAAAGCGGCTTCAGGACGGCCGCAGCAGCAGCCAGACGGCCACCGCGACAATCAGCAAGGTAATGGCCTTACCTGCCCATGCCGTCCAGTGCTGACCGGTCTCAAGACAGGCTTCTGCCGGATTGGCCGGGTTGTAATACACCCTGACCTGCGCGCCGGCAGGATAGCGCGCCAGAATGGCGGCCACTTCCTGTTGGCTACGGCTGTAGCCCGGATTGGGGAAGCGGCGGTTGGTGGAGTGGTAGGTCTGGCCCTGTACCTGATACTGGTAACGCAGCTGCGGAAAATATTCCCAATTATTGTCGCGTTCCCCGCCGGCATTGACCTGGCGCTGCTCCATCCGGCTTTCCAGCACACTGCCGACCGCGCTTGGCCACGCGGTGGAGGCATCGCCCTTGGCACCCAGCCACCACAGATAGGCAAAGGCGGCCAGCGCGGCCAGCAACATCAGGCACTGCAACAGTTTTTCAACCATGCGTGGCCAGCCGCGACCGGCGTCCATGGCGCCAGCGCTGCAACAGGCGGTCCAGCAACGCCCAGCCAAACAGGGTGCTGAGCGCTCCCAGAATGAACTGACCGCTGCCGATGCTGCTGTCCCCTTCGCGGATCAGCACCGCACGACTGGGCTCCCGCGGATTGAAGTACACCACCACCGCCTTGCCCACCGGAAAACGACGCGTGATGTCCTCGGCGCTGCTGTGGTCGCCGGGCAAGCCGGTGGCCAGGGCATATAGCTGGTCGCCGTGATACACCTCGCCATTGACGGTATACAGGTACTGCACATAGGGCTCCCAGCGCATCTGGTCCGGGTGATCTTCCGGGCTGCTCACCAGGATACGGCTGGTTTCGACATGCCCCGGTGCCGCCTGCCAATGACGCGCAATGTGTGCCGGGTCCAGCATCAGGCTGACCAGCCCGGACAGGCTGAGCAGGAAAGCCAGCATCAGAATGGAAGTTTGCCAACGAGGGGAAAGGTGCATGGTGGATGGAATCTAGACGGCGCTGCCGTGGCTGTCGAACCAAGTGGCAAGAATAGCCTGGGCCGCCACCTGATCCAAAGCCGGTTTTTGCTTGCGGCCACGTACACCGGCCTCTTGCAGCATGGATTCGGCAATCACCGAGGTCAGGCGCTCGTCCACCAGCCACACCGGCAGGCCAAAGCGCCCTTTGAGCCGATTGGCAAAACGTCGCGCCAGTTGGGTCATCTGGTGTTCGGTATCGTCCTGGTGCATGGGCAGGCCCACCACCAGTTGGGACGGACGCCACTCGTCGATCAGCTTGCCGATGGCGGCAAAGCGCGCGTCGGTGACTTCGGTGTCGATGGTCAGCAGCGGATGGGCGATGCCCAGCATGGTTTCACCCATGGCCACACCAATGCGCCGCTCACCAAAATCAAAGGCCAGAACCGTTCCCTCAGGCATGACCGACATCCCCGGACAGCAAGGACGGATCGAAACCCAGCAAGGCCATGGCAGCGTCGTAGCGCGATTCGGCGGGCAGGTCAAACAGGATGGCCGGATCGGCCTTGACGGTGAGCCAGCTATTGTCGCTGATTTCCTGCTCCAACTGCCCGGCCGACCAACCGGCATAGCCCAGGGCAAGCAGCATGCGGGCCGGACCACGGCCTTCCGAGACCGCGATCAGTACGTCCTTGGAGGTGGTCAGCGCCATGTCGTCCTTCACCACCAGGCTGGACTGCCACTGGCCGGCAGGCGCATGCAGCACAAAGCCCCGGTCAGGTTGCACCGGGCCGCCGAAGAACACCGACTCGCCGCGCAAGGGGTCGATCTCCAGCGGCAGGTCGATCTGGTCGAACAACTGTGCCATGGCAATGCCCGAGGGCTTGTTGACAATCAGGCCCATCGCCCCGTGATCGCCATGCTCGCACAGGTAGACCAGCGAACGGGCAAACAAGGGATCGGCCATATTGGGCATGGCAATCAGAAAGTGATCGGTGAGCGATAACGGTTCCATGTGGGCATTATGGCACAACAAATCTGACAAAAGTTCTTGTGTCCCGGCGCGGCAGCACGCTGTTTGTCTTGCAGCAAAAGCAAACAAAAGCCGCCACCCTGATAAAATGCCGCCGTTGCTTTCCTTACCTTGCGAGAACGCCTTGCGCCTCACCCACGTCAAACTGTCCGGCTTCAAGTCATTTGTCGACCCCACCAGCATTCCGGTCCCCGGCCAGCTGGTGGCCGTGATCGGCCCCAACGGCTGTGGCAAATCCAATGTGATTGACGCGGTGCGCTGGGTGCTGGGCGAATCCAGCGCCAAACAGCTGCGCGGCGAGTCGATGCAAGACGTGATTTTCAATGGTTCCTCCACCCGCAAACCGGTCAGCCGCGCCTCGGTGGAACTGGTGTTCGACAATGGCGACGGCCAGCTCACCGGGCCGTGGGGCCAATATGCCGAGGTGGCCATCAAACGCGTGCTGACCCGGCAAGGCGAATCCAGCTACTACATCAACAACCAGCAAGTACGCCGCCGCGACATTACCGACCTGTTCCTCGGCACCGGCGTGGGCGCGCGCGGCTACGCGGTGATCGAACAAGGCATGATCTCGCGCATCATCGAAGCGCGGCCGGAAGAACTGCGCGCTTATCTGGAAGAAGCCGCCGGGGTGTCCAAGTACAAGGAACGCCGCCGCGAAACCGAACACCGCATTGCCGACACCCGTGCCAATCTGGAGCGTATCGAAGACCTGCGCCAGGAGTTGGAACGCCAGGTAGAGCGCCTGAGCGAGCAGGCCGAAGTGGCCGCCCAGTACCACGACCTGCGCGGCACCCTCACCCATAAGCAGAACCTGCTGGCGCTGGCCCGGCGCGAAGAGGCCAGCCGTAACGAAGCCCATGCCCGCGCCGAATTGTCGCGCATTGAAACCGAAGAAGCCGCGATGGAAGCGGCACTCACCCATCTGGATACCGAGCTGGAAACCGTGCGTGAAAGCCACTACGCCGCCAGCGACGCAGTACACGAAGCGCAGCAGCGCCTGTTTGAAGCCAATGCCGCGCTGGCTAGGCTGGAAGAACAGCAACGCCACCGCCAGCAAAACCAGGTGCGGATCGAACGGGAGCTGGCCACCACCCGTAACGAACGCCAGCAACTGGCGGAAAGCCGCCAGCAGGCCGCCATGGAGCTGGACGACTGGCTGCCCCGGCGCGAAGAAGCCCAAATGCGGCTGGAAGAAGCCCAGATGTCGCTGGAAGACGGGGCCGATCTGCTGCCTAGCGCCGAAGCAGAATTCCGCGCCAAAGACCAGCTACAGTCGCAATTGCTGGCACAACAGGCCAACCTCACCCGCGAACGCGACCTGGCCCGCCAAAAGGTGGAACACCAGCGCCGCGCACTGGAACAACTGGCCAGCCGCGAAGCCGCCCTGCACAGAGAACTGACCGAACTGAATCTGCCCGATCAGGCCCAGCAAGCTGCGGCCCAGGCCGAAGTCGAGCGCGCCCGCGCCGCACTGGAGGCCGTGCGTGCCCGCGTGGTGGCCGATGAAGCCAAGCTGGCCGACCTGGCCTCGGAACGGGAAAAACTGGACGAGCAACTGGCCAGCCAGCGCGCCGAACTGGCGCGCGCCGAAGCCGAGGTCGCCGCCCTGGCCGCCGTGCTGGAACGCGAAGCCGCGGGAGAAAAACTGGGCGACTGGCTGGAACAACAAGGTTTGGCGGCAGCCCCTCAGCTATGGCAGGCAGTACAGATTGCGCCGCAGTGGCAGACCGCGCTGGAAGCCGTACTGGGCGAACGGCTGAGCGCCCGCGCCGCACAGGGTGTGCAGCTCCCTCCGGCCGCGCTGACCCTGGTGGACGGCGCGCGCCCGCCCGCCGCCGCGCCGACACAGGGCTGGCCACGCCTGCTCGACCAACTCAGTGCCAGCGCCCCGTTTGATGCTGCGCTGGCAGACTGGCTGGACGGTGTTTACCTGGCGGAAGACCTGGCCCAGGCCATCAGCCGGCGCAGCCAACTGCAGGCCGGGCAATGCCTGCTCACCCCGCAAGGCCACCGCGTCAGCGCCAGCAGCGTGTGTTTTTACAGCGCCGCCAGCGGTAGCGGCGTGATGGAACGCAAGCAACAGCTAGATGCCGCCCTCAGCCGCCAACAACAATTGCAGCCGGCCATCGACCGCCTGCAACAGCGCCGTGAATCGCTGCAAAGCATGAATGGCATGCTGGCCGAAGCCGTGCGCGCGCAAAAAGGCGCGCTCACCCGGCTGGAAGCCGAACTCAATGCGGTGACGCTGGAACACGTCAAGCTGGATCAGGCCGCCCGTCAGGGTGCCGCACGCCTCAGCTTCATCGAAGCCGAACGCCAGCGCATGCAGCAGGAACGGCAGCATGCCCAGCTTGAGATAGAGGAAAGCGAGCTGTTGGGCGAAGAGTCTGCCATGACGCTGGAAGAGCTGGCGGTGCAACTGGAAGAAGTGCGGCTGGATCGGCTGAATGCCGAAACCGGCCTACAACTGGCGCGTAACAAAACCCGCGATGCCGAGCGCCAGTTGCATGAAATCCGCCTGGAACTGCACACCGCCGAACAGAAAACTGCCGAGCTGGCACGCCGCGCCCGCGAGCTGGAGGAACGCGACCAGCAACTGGCGGAGCGACTGGAAACCCTGGCCGAAGAAGCCGATACCGTCGACGAAACCGTGCCGGAAGAAGCCATGCAACTGGCGTTGGAGCTGCGCGAACAACATGAAGCCGCACTGGCAGCCACCCGCGACCGCCTGAATGGCCTGACCGAGCAGCTACGCCAGCTCACCCAGCGCCAGCACGACATCAATGCCGCCCTGCCCGCACTGCGTGAAGGCCGTTCCGACTGGCTGCTCAAGCATCAGGAAGCCAGGCTGGCGATGGAGCGCTTTGCCGAAGAGCTGAAAGAAGCCCAAGCCGACGAAGCCGCACTGATGGCCGACCTTACCGACGCCATCAAGCCCAATGCACTGGCCGCCGAAATCGCCCGCCTGGCTCGGGCGCTGGAAGGGCTGGGCGCAGTCAATCTGGCCGCCCTGGAGGAACTGGAAGAAGCGCGCAAACGCGGTGAATACCTGGCCAACCAGGCGGAGGACCTCAACCAGGCGATGGCCACGCTGGAAGAAGCCATCCAGAAGATCGACGGCGAAACCCGCCAGATGCTGCAAGGCACCTACGAAGCGGTGAATGCCAAGATGCGCGAATTCTTCCCCACCCTGTTTGGTGGCGGTCGCGCCGAGCTGGTGCTCACCGGCGAAGATTTGCTGGACGCCGGGGTACAAATCATCGCCCAGCCGCCGGGCAAGAAAAACAGCACCATCCATCTGCTGTCCGGCGGCGAAAAAGCCCTGACCGCCATGAGCCTGGTGTTTTCGCTGTTCTCGCTCAACCCGGCACCGTTCTGCCTGCTGGACGAGGTGGATGCGCCGCTGGACGACGCCAACACCAGCCGTTTTTGCGATCTGGTCAAGCAAATGTCGGAACGCACCCAGTTTCTCTATATTTCGCACAACCGCCTCACCATGGAAATGGCCGAGCAACTGGTGGGGGTGACCATGCAGGAACAGGGGGTCAGCCGCATCGTGGCGGTGGATATCGTGGAAGCACTGAAGATGCGCGAAATTGCATGACGCATCTACGCAAGTTTCTGCGTAGCCCAGTTGATACATCGCAATCTATCCTCTGACCGTGGCGCTCATACTGCGCGACTTGCAGTAAATCAGGCTGCGATTTTTCTTCTTCGGGATCTCTGGCATGACCGTCAGCATCAAGCGCTGGGAGCCGGAAAACATCATTTTCTGGCTGACCCGCGGCCGCAGGATTGCCAACCGCAACCTGCTGCTCTCCACCCTGGCTCTGCATCTGAATTTCAATGTATGGATGATGTGGAGCATTGTCGTCAGCAATCTGCCCGCGGTGGGTTTTGCCCTGACCGGCCAGCAGCAGTTCCTGCTGGTATCCATTCCGCCACTGGTCGGTGCCATCATGCGTTTGTTCTATGCCTGCATCTGGAGCTGGGTGGGCGGCGGTACCTGGCTGGGCATTTCCACCCTGTTCCTGCTGATTCCGGCGCTGGGCGTGGGCGGGCTGGTGCAGGACATCAGCGCCCCCTTCCCGCTGTTGCTGCTGGTGGCAGCCTGCTGCGGCATCGGTGGTGCCGCCTCATCCTCCCACTTGTCCAACACCAGCTTTTTCTTTCCCAAATCGGCCAAGGGATTTGCCATGGGTCTGAATGCCGGACTGGGCAATCTGGGGGTCTCCGTGGTGCAGATCGTGGTGCCGCTGGCCATTGCCGTCCCGCTGTTTGGCAGCCTGGGCGGTGATGCACAAATCTGGGGGCGTGGTACGCAGGTGCATCCGGTCTGGTTGCAAAACGCTGGCTATATCTGGATTCTGCCCATTCTGCTGATTGCCGCCTTCTGCCTGCTGTATGCGCACGACCTGCCCAAGATGCGGCTTACCCTGCGCGACCAGTGGCTGATGATGAAGGAACGCCACACGTGGTATATCTGCTTGCTGTACCTCAGCAGCTACGGCACCTTCATCGGTTTTTCCGCCGCTTTCCCACTATTGGCCCACGCCCTGTTCCCGCTGGTGAATACCACGCCCTATCTGTTTCTGGGGCCGATGATTTGCGCCCTGGCACGCCCGATTGGCGGCTGGTGTGGCGACCGCATCGGCGGCGGCATCACCACCCTGGTCTGCAATATGCTGATGGGGCTGGGCACACTGGGTATTCTGGCCAGCCTGCCGGGCGACAGCGACGGCGGCAGCTTCAGCCTGTTCCTGCTTGCCTTCCAGCTGATTTTCTTTGCCGCTGGCGTGGGCAATGGCTCTTCCTACCAGCTATCCCCCAAGGTTTTCCTGATCGAAGCCGGGCGTCAGGCCAAGCTTAGCGGTGAAAGCGTGGCGGATGCTTATGCCCGCGGCGGCCGCCGCGGCGTGGCGGCCATGAGTATCAGCTCGGTATCGGCCACCTTGGGCGGATTTTTCATTCCCAAGGCATTTGGCAGCGCACTGGAGTGGTTTGCCAGCTTTGTGCCTGCCTTCATGCTGTTTCTGGTGTTCTATCTGCTCTCCATGGCGGTGGCATGGTGGCAGTACGCACGTCCGGCAGCCAAGATGCGTTGCTAAGCCACGGCTCAAGCTGCAGCCTTCTTGCCCCCCTGCCAAGCGCCTGCCGCATGCCGCTCTGCACGCATCGCTGCCACAGGATGCCCGGCAGTTGAACCACCGCTCCTTGCATGCAAAAAGCCCGCATGACGCGGGCTTTTGGTATCTGGCTATTGCTTAGCCGCTTACTGTGCCTTGACGGCTTCGATGGCCACCTTCAGGGTCACATCATCCGCAATCGCCGGCAGGAAGGTCTTCATGCCAAAGTCGCTACGCTTGATGGTGGTTTCGGCATTGGCACCGTAGGTTTCCTGGCCGCTCATCGGGTTCTTGCCGCCACCGAAGTTGGTAACGGTCAGGGTAACCGGCTTGGTCACGCCCAGAATGGTCAGGTTGCCGCTGACGGAGGTCAGCTTGTCGCCAGCAAACTTCAGGTCGGTGGACTTGAAGGTGATGGTGGGGAACTGGGCGACATTGAAGAAATCCTTGCTCTTCAGGTGGTTGTCGCGAGCCGCCAGGTAAGTTTGCAGGGAGTTGGTATCGATCGTGATATCCACACTACCTTTCTTGGCTTCGGTATCCAGCACCACGGTACCGGCAGTCTTGGTGAACACACCGGACTGCACCGAGAAGCCAAGGTGGCGTACATCATACTGGGCTACGGTGTGGGTCGGATCCACGCTATAGCTGACCGGAGCAGCCAGAGCGGCACCAGCAAAGGCGGAAAACGCAGCAGCGAACAGGACTTTCTTCATCATGACTTCAACTCTCCAGAGTGTTTATTTGCCGGCCGGAATGGCCACTTTGAACTTGATTTGCACTTCATCGGCCACTGTGCCGGTATCGGCCCAGTCACCTTCACCAATCTTGTAGGCCAGGCGCGACACCGGCAGCACCCCTTCCACCACCGTCAGCGCGCCTTCCTGGCGTGCGGTAAAGGCGGCGTTCACATCACGGGTCGTACCCTTGATGCTCAGCTTGCCAGCCACCTGCAACTTGCCGCCGCCCAGGTTCTTGATGCTGCTGCTGACAAAGCGCGCGGTCGGAAATTTGGCCACATTGAACCAGTCCGCCTTCTTGGCTTCGCCCACCGCCTCTGCCGTAGGCAGGCTGATGCTGGCGGTATCAATGCTGATATCTGCCTTGCCGGCCTCGGGCTTTTTCAGGTCCAGCACCACATTACCGCTGAATTTCTTGAAGCTGCCGGTAACCGGCACATTCAGCTGTTTCATGGTGAAGTTGATCTGGCTCTTGCCTGCATCCAGCGGCGCGGCCTGCAACAGGGGAGCAGCCAGCAACAAGGCAGCCGGAATCAGTTTCAGTTGTTTCATGCTCGTTCTCACTTGCGATATCGGTTTATTGACGCGGGCCACGCAGACTCATGCGGAACAGCATGCCGTCCTTGTCGATCACATGATGCTTGATGGCGGCAAGTACATGCCCCACCACACAGGCTGCCATCAACCAGTTCAGGGTCTCATGCACCACTTTGAGCGTGGCAGCCAGTTGTTCGTCCTGGGCCACCAGGTTCGGCAACTGCACCAGCTTGAACAGCACCACCGGGAAACCATAGGCCGAACTCATCAGCCAGCCGGTAAACGGCACGGCAAACATCAGCAGGTACAGCGCCAAGTGCCCGCCGTGCGCCAGCACCCGCTCAAGGCCGTTCATGTGCGACGGCAATGCCGGCGGGCGCTTGAGCACACGCACCAGCAGGCGTACCACCACCAGTGCCAGCACGGTGATGCCAGCCCATTTATGCCAAGCGATGTATTTGAACTTTGCCGGCGATAGCGGCATGTCCGAGACCACCAGCCCCCAGATGAAAGTGCCAATGATCAGTCCGGCAATCAGCCAGTGCAATACGATGGCGGGGACGGCATAACGTTCATTCAATTTCATGTTTCTTCTGCTCCAAAACCTGGTTAAAGGCTGCACGCAAACGCGCCAGTTGCTGACAGAGCACCTCCATATCGGCTGGATCCAGCAAGTCGAACGCGGTTTTCATATAGGCAATATGCGCCGGGAAAACCTGCTGGAACAAAGCGTCACCCTGTGGTGTCAACGCCACCATCACGCTGCGGCGATCCAGCTCCTGTGCACAGCGACTGACCATTCCCTTTTCGATCAACCGGTCTATCACCCCGGTCAGCGTACCCTTGGTGATCAGCGTTTTCTCCGACAGCTCTTTGCAGCTCATGCCTGGGGTATTGCCCAGTGTCGCCACAACATCAAATTGTGGCGGCGTGAGATCCATCTGGCGGATATGAAAAGCGGACAATTGCTCAAAGGCCTGGAAAGTCCGGGCTAACTCGCGAATGACCGACAGGGACAGCTCCTTTTTTGCATGACTCATTACGTCAACCTTTTGTTCGAACAAGTATAGTTCGCGTTAGAACAATATGGCAAGTCATACGAGAACAGTTCTCGTATTCACCAACAAAAAGTCCACAAGTCTGCCATGACACAGGAGGAAACGCAGTTGACTCGCACAAACGAAAATAATTCCTGCTATCTGTCAGGAAACGTGAATTGACGCTATTCTGAACACTATCCATCTCCCCATAACAGGACCTTCGCGTCTTCAATCCGGTTGCCCACCATGAATATCCTGCAGGATCGCTTTGGCCGCAGCATCGACTATCTCCGTCTGTCGGTGACGGACCGTTGCGACCTGCGCTGCAGCTACTGCATCCCCAAGGGCTTCAAGGACTTCGAAGAACCGGAAAACTGGCTGACCTTCGATGAAATCGAACGGGTGGTTGCCGCCTTTGCCCGGCTGGGAACCCGCCGGGTCCGCCTGACCGGCGGCGAACCCTTGCTGCGTCGCAACCTGCCCCAACTGGCCGCCAGACTCTCGGCCCTGCCCGGCCTTGAGGACCTTTCACTCAGCACCAACGCCACCCAGTTGGCACGGCACGCCGTCGCACTGCAGGCCGCCGGGGTAAAACGGGTGAATGTCAGCCTGGATTCCCTGCGCCGCGAGTGCGTCAACAGCATTACCGGTCGCGACAGTCTGCCGCAAGTCATGGCCGGCCTGCAGGCCGCACGCGCTGCTGGGCTGGCACCCATCAAGATCAATATGGTGGCCATGAAAGATGTCAATGAGACCGACATTGAAACCATGGTGGCTTTCTGCATTGAAAACGGCTTCATCCTGCGCCTGATCGAAGCCATGCCCATGGGTGAGAGCGGCCGCAATACCGGCTTTCTGGATTTACAGCCCGTACTGGAACAATTACGCCAGCGCTTTGGTCTGTTGCCACAGCACAGTGAACTGGGCGGTGGCCCGGCACGCTACTGGCGCAGTGTGGATGGCAGCTTCACACTGGGACTGATCACGCCGATCTCACAGCATTTCTGTGCCAGCTGCAACCGTGTCCGCCTGTCCGTGGACGGCACGCTGTACATGTGTCTGGGCCAGGAGGAGCGTTTTGAACTGCGCCCCTTGTTACGGGCCGGCATCAGTGATGAGCAACTGGAAATGGCAATCCGCAGCGCCATCGAACTCAAGCCGGAACGACACGAATTTCGCGAGAAACCGGGCAAACTCATCCGTATCATGTCGATGACAGGCGGCTAATGCGCTCAAATGCAGCGACTTTGCGCCAGCGATAGCCTGCAACAGCCCGCTTTCGTTATACTATTGGCAAATTATTCGCCTTAACGCGGACGGCCTAATGAGCGAATTGCAGATCGGTGTACTGATATTGGGCGTGGCAGTGATCGCCCTGGTGTTCGGGTTCAATGTTTTTCAAGAGTGGCGCTTTCGCAAGAAAACCAGTCAGGCTTTCGCACGCCCTCATGACGACGTATTGCTGAACGTACCCAAAAACAATGTGCGGGATGGTGCGCGCCATGACCGGATGGAGCCTGTGCTGGCAGACAGCACCCATGTGCCCGCCGGCTACGACGATGAGCCATTCGAGCCGGAAATTCCGGAAGACACCACGCTGACCATGCCGCCTCCGGTTGAGCGCCCGGCACCAATCCCGGAGCCCATGCCCCTGCCACCGCGCGAGGATGAGGACAGCAATCCGTTCGAATCCGCCGATCACCAGGCCCTGGTCGCCGCCCTGCTTGATCCCTCGCTGGACTTCATCGCCGAGGTGGTTTTCCACGAGCCGCACGAACTGGCCGCCATGCCGCGCTTTAATGTCGGCAAGCGCACCCACATCATTGGTCGCACCGAAAAAGGCTTGTGGAAACCGGCAGAAGCCGTACCGGGAACGCGCTACAAACAGATTAACATCGGCATGCAGATGGTGGACCGCAGCGGTTCGGTCACCGAGCAGGAACTGGCCGGTTTCTGCCAGCAGGTGTCGCACTTTGCTGAAGAACACGATGCTGCGGTCAGCTTTCCGCAGCGCCAGCAAAAACTGGTGGCAGCCCGTGAGCTGGACCGGTTCTGCGCCGATGTGGACGTGCTGATCGGCATCAATGTGGTGCCGCGTGTTGCCGTAGAAGGCACCCGTCTGCGCAGCTTCGTCGAGGCCGGCGGCCTGCAACTGGAGCCGGATGGTGCCTTCCATTATCTGGCAGACTCTGGCAATACCCTGTATTCGCTGATGGCCGCCGACCAGATGCCCTTTACCTTCCACACCCTGCTGGACAAGTCCTTCCCGGCGCTGACGCTATTGTTCGATGTGCCGCGCGTGGCCGGTGGCGTGGAGGTGTTCGACCGCGCCGTCCTGTTTGCCAAGCAACTGGCGGTGGAATTTGACGCCCAACTGGTGGATGACAACCGTCGCGTGCTGTCCGATGTGGGACTGTCGCGCATCCGCGACCAGTTGGTGCATATTTACAGCAGCATGGATGACCGGGGCATTGCCCCCGGCAGTGTTGCCGCACTCAGGCTGTTTGCCTGACACTCGCTGCACACAGGCCGGCACATGCCGGCCTTTTTCTGTTTGAGATCATCTGATGAGCACCCACGACCTTGCCTCCCGCGCCAGCCAGCTACGCCAGTTGCTAAACCGCTACGGACACGAATACTACGTGCTGGATACCCCCAGCGTACCGGATGCCGAATACGACAGGCTGTTCCGTGAATTACAGCAACTGGAAGAACAATATCCGCAACTGAAAACCCCGGACTCCCCCACCTTGCGGGTAGGCGGCAAACCCCTGCCGGAATTCAGCCAGCTCACCCACCGTGTCCCGATGCTATCGCTGGGCAATGCCTTCTCCGACATGCAGGTGGATGACTTTGACTTGCGCCATGCGGAATTGATCCAGTTTGACGAGCGTATCCGCCGCGAACTGGACGAAGCCGACATCGCCTATGCCACAGAACCCAAATTCGATGGCCTAGCTATCAGCCTGCTGTACCGCGATGGCGTGCTGGAGCAGGCGGCGACCCGCGGTGATGGCATTACCGGCGAGAACGTGACGGACAACATCCGCACCATCCATGCCATCCCGCTGAGCCTGACGCTGGCCAATCCGCCTGCCGTGCTGGAAGTGCGTGGCGAGGTCCTGATGCTCAAGAGCGATTTTGAACGCCTGAATGCCGAGCAAGTGGCGCGCGGCGACAAAACCTTCGCCAACCCGCGCAATGCCGCCGCCGGCAGCCTGCGCCAGCTTGATTCACGCATTACCGCACAGCGCCGGCTGTCTTTTTACGCCTACGCCATCGCACAGGTGGAAGGAGCAAGCTGGCCTGCCACGCATGCTGCGGAGATGGAATGGCTGCAACAATTGGGCTTCCCGGTCGTGGAAGCAGACTTGCGCCCGGTAGTGCAAGGGGCCAGCGGACTTGCCAGCTATTACGAAACCGTGCTGCAACGGCGTCCAGGACTCCCCTTCGAAATCGATGGCGTGGTTTACAAAGTCAACAATCGCGCTCTGCAGCAAGAGCTGGGCTTTGTCTCGCGCGCCCCGCGTTGGGCCATCGCCCACAAATTCCCCGCAGAAGAAGCGCTGACGCTGGTGGAAGCCATCGAAGAACAAGTAGGCCGCACCGGTGCCATCACCCCGGTGGCCCGCCTGCAGCCTGTATTTGTCGGTGGCGTCACCGTCACCAATGCCACCTTGCACAATGAAGATGAAGTACGCCGCAAGGATGTGCGTGTTGGCGACACCGTCATCGTGCGCCGTGCCGGCGATGTGATCCCGGAAGTGGTGTCCGTGGTACTGGAGCGGCGTCCCATGCAGCCAGCCGCAGGTGGCGATCTGTTCAGCCAGGGCGAAGAAGCACAATACCCAGCCTATCGCTTGCCCACACACTGCCCGGTTTGTGGCAGCCATGTGGTGCGGGAAGAAGGGGAAGCCATTGCCCGCTGCTCAGGCGGCTTATCCTGTCGCGCCCAGCGCAGCCAGGCCATCCAGCACTTTGCTGGCCGTCGCATGATGGATATCGACGGACTGGGTGAGCGTTACATCGACAAGCTGGTGGAGTATGGCTATGTACACAGCGTGGCCGATTTGTACCGGCTGACGCTGCATGATCTGCAAGAGATGAAACGCCGTGCCGATGAAGACGATGGCGTCACGCCGGAAACAGTCAAGAATGGCAAGATCGCCAGCAAATGGGCAGAAAACCTGCTGGTCGGCATTGCCGCCAGCCGTACCCCGCCGCTGGCACGGCTGCTGTTTGCGCTGGGCATCCGCCATGTCGGCGAATCCACCGCCAAAACGCTGGCCGACTGGCTGGGCTCGCTGGCGCTGATCCGGCGCGCCCCGGCGGCGCTGTTTGCCGCCCTGCCGGACATTGGTGCCGTGGTAGCCCAGTCGCTGGCAGATTTCTTTGTCGAAGAGAACAACGCCGCGGCACTGGATGCCTTGTTGCAGTATGTGAGCCCGGCAGACGAGCATGCACCCTCAGCCAAACTGGCCGAGCGGCTGGAACCCGCGGTCCTGCTGGCGCGGCTGAACATCCCGCGCCTGACCGAGGTACGCAGCCAGCAACTGGCCGCACAAGTCAGCGGGCTGGAGCAACTGGCGCGCATGGAGCGCCGCCAGTTGCTGCTGTTGCAACTGCCCGCAGAAGTGGTAAACGCACTGGCCGACTGGCTGGATGTCCCGACCCAGCGCAGTGGCCTGCAAGCACTATCTGCCTTGCGCGACCAGATTCTGGCGCAATTGCCATCCGAGACGGCAGCCGCCCATCCGCTGTTCGATGGCAAAACCTTCGTCCTCACCGGCACCCTGCCCACGCTGTCACGCGATGCAGCCAAGGCGCTGATTGAGGCGGCGGGGGGCAAGGTGGCGGGCAGCGTATCGAAAAAGACCCACTTTGTGGTGGCTGGTGCCGAAGCAGGCAGCAAGCTGGCCAAGGCCGAGGAGCTGGGCATTGCCATTCTGGATGAAGCCGGCCTGCAAGCCATGTTGCAGCAAACCGCGGACTGAAAGGGACATCATGCGCGAAACGGCATTCGACCGCGGCAACCGCCTGGCGGCTGCAGACCAGCAAGAACAGGCCATTACCGCCTTCAGCGAATGCCTGCAGCACAATCCACAGGACTGGCAAGCATTGTTCAACCGTGGCACGGCCCGGATGCGACTGAAACAATACCCGCAGGCACTGGAAGATTATCTGGCGGCAGCCGCGCTCAATCCCTCGTCCAGCAATATCAAATGCAACCTGGCCGTGCTGTTGAAAGAGCTGGGCGAACTGACGCTGGCAGAGAACCTGCTGCTGGAAGTATTGCAGGCCGAGCCACAGCATGCCGAGGCCTGGAGCAATCTGGGCGTAGTGCTGCAATACGCGCTGCGCTATGACGATGCCGTGGTCTGCCACCAGAATGCCCTGCAACTGGCCGGCCCCAGTGGCGGACGGCTGAACAATCTGGGCAATGCCCTGAGCTGCGCCTTGCGGCTGGATGAGGCGGTCAGTGCGTATCGGCAGGGCCTGGAACTTCAGCCAGACGATGCTTACCTGGCTTTCAACCTGTCGGTCGCCTTGTTGTTGCAGGGCGAGTATCGCGCCGCCTGGCCGCTGTACGAACAGCGCTGGCGCACCATCATGCAGCCGCGCTACCGCGAACATGCCTGGCAAGGCCAAGTGCTGGGTGAGCAGCACTTGCTGGTGTGGGCCGAACAAGGACTGGGCGATACCCTGCAAATGGCACGCTTCCTGCCCGTGTTGCGCCAGCAGCACCCAGACGCCCGCATCACCCTGGCCTGCCAGACGGCCTGCCTGCGCTTGTTCGGGCAGTTGGAAGGCATTGACCTGGTGCCGCTGGAAGATGCCCCGCCATCCCACGACTGGCAGATTCCGCTGATGTCCTTGCCGCTACGGCTGGATGTCACCCTGGACACCTTGTCCGACCAACCCTATCTGCGTGCCGATTCCACACTGTGTGCCGCGCAGGAGCAATGCTTGCCAGCCAGACAGGCCGGCCGCCTGCGGGTGGGCATTGTCTGGGAAACCGGTAGTTGGGGCGTGGGCATTGCCGACCATGGCCGCCAGAACAAATCCATTCCGCTCGACGCGTTTCTGCCCTTGTTGGACAATCAAGCCGCCGATTTTGTCTCCCTGCAGTTGGGTGCATTGCCTGCAGCACTGCAAGGCAGGGTATACACTCCGGCAATTGGTGATTTTGCCGATACTGCCGCCATCGTGAATCAGCTGGATCTGGTCGTCAGCGTAGACACCTCGGTGGTGCATCTTGCCGGCGCGCTGGGCAAGCCGGTGTGGGTATTGATGCGGGCGGAAAGCGCCCCTTTTTTCATGGCCAGCGGCGAAACCTCGCCCTGGTACGCCGGCATGCGCATCTGGCGCCAGGAAACCCCAGGTAACTGGCCGCCACTGATTGACAGCGTGGCAAAAACGCTGCGTCAGTTGCCACGGGATTGAGTTGTTGTTTGGAGAGGCGCGCAAGTCAGGATAGAATGCGCGCCAGTCAGAAATATTTTCAATTGAAGACTTTTTACGACGATGAAAAAAATCAGCAAAGCTGTATTCCCGGTTGCCGGACTTGGCACTCGTTTTTTGCCGGCCACCAAGGCCAGTCCGAAAGAAATGCTGCCCGTCGTGGATAAGCCGCTGATTCAGTACGCAGTGGAAGAAGCCATTGCCGCCGGCATCACCGAGCTGATTTTCATCACTGGCCGTAACAAGCGCTCAATCGAAGACCATTTCGACAAAGCCTACGAGCTGGAAACCGAACTGGAAAACAAGAACAAGCAGAAACTGCTGGACACCGTCCGCGGCATCATTCCGCCATCGGTCAGCTGCATCTACATCCGCCAGACTGAAGCACTGGGCCTGGGGCATGCGGTACTGTGCGCCCGCCCCGTGGTCGGAGATGAGCCCTTTGCCGTGATTCTGGCCGATGACCTGATTGATGGTGAACCGGGTGCGATGGAGCAGATGGTCAGCTTGTTCGACACCACCCACAGCTCCATCCTGGGGGTGGAAACCGTGGCACGGGAAGAAACCAGCTCTTATGGCATTGTTGAAGTAAACAAAGATAGCCATGGCCAGCAGCGCGTGGTCAGCATCGTGGAAAAGCCGCACCCGGACCTAGCCCCATCCAACCTGGCCGTGGTGGGTCGCTACATCCTGACGCCACGCATCTTCGATAAATTGCTGAATACCACGCCGGGGGCCGGTGGAGAAATCCAACTGACCGACGGCATTGCCGCGCTGCTCAAGGAAGAAGCCGTACTGGCACTGCCCTTCAAAGGCACCCGTTACGACTGCGGCTCCAAGCTGGGCTATCTTAAAGCTACGGTCAGCTACGGTTTGAAGCACCACGAAGTAGCCGAAGAATTTTCAGCCTACCTGCAACAACTGCAGGGCTGAACCCGATATTTTCCATCACGCCGCTCCAGCGACGGAGCGGCGTTTGCATTTTCCTGAGGAGTCAACATGCCCAACATTGCCGAAGCTCGCGGACTGATCAATAGCTCGGACATTCTGTTCACCGCAGAACAGGTAAGCGCTGCCGTCGATCGCATGGCGGTGGAAATCACCGAGAAACTGGGTGAAACCTATCCGCTGGTTCTGTCCGTCATGGGCGGTGCCGTGGTATTCACCGGCCAGTTGCTGCCCCGGCTGAATTTCCCGCTGGACTTCGACTATGTGCATGTTTCGCGCTATGGCGACAAGACCCACGGTGGCGAGTTGGTATGGAAGCAGGCACCGAAGGAAGATGTACAAGACCGCGTGGTACTGGTGCTGGACGATATCCTGGACGAAGGCCATACCATGGCCGCCATCCGCGACAAGGTAATGGGCATGGGTGCCAAGGAGTTCTACAGCGGCGTATTCGCCAACAAGCTGATCTCCAAGGAAAAGCCGATTGCCGCTGACTTCGTTGGTCTGGATGTTCCGGATCGCTACGTGTTTGGTTACGGCATGGACGTGCGCGGTGCCTGGCGCAATCTGCCGGCCATTCACGCCCTGAAATAATTCGCCCACCATTGGCAGGCAAAATGAACCGCGAGCGGCCCAGCCCCTCGCGGTTTTTTCATCCGCCGGTCTAGCGGGCAGCCGTCGGCAACAAATCCGGCACAATGGTTTGCACCCAGCGCCGTTGTTGATCGTAAGCATGCGCCAGTTGCAATACCGCGCTGTCCGCCCGTGGTCGTCCGATGAGTTGCAGCCCCATCGGCAGACCATTGCTGCCAAAACCGGCAGGTACGTTCATCACCGGCAACCCGGCCATGGTCGGGCCAATCACCACTTCCATCCAGCGGTGATAACTGCTCATCGCACGCCCGGCAATCATGCGCGGCCAGGTCTGTTCCAGGGCAAAAGGATAAACCTGGGCGCTCGGTAGCAGCAGGAAATCGAAGTCATCAAACATGCGCAATACGGCACGATACCAGTCACTGCGGATACGGGACGCGCGATAAACATCCAGTGCGCTCAGTTGCAATCCACCCTCAACTTCCCACTGCAGCTCCGGCTTGAGCTGGCTGCGCCGCACGGGATCCTGATAATCAGCATACAGGCTGCCCGCCATCAGCCAATGGCGATGCACTTCCCAGCTTTCCCACAACAGGGCCGGATCAAAGCCCACGCAGCTACTCTCCAGTTGACACCCCAGGCTGCGGAAATCCTGCCATGCCTGCTCACACTGCGCCATGATGCCGTCTTCCATGGGCAGGTAGCCGTTCCAGTCGCCCAGCCAGGCGATGCGACAGCCATGGAAGTCACGCTCCAGCGCCTGATCCATCCCGCTCAGACCACTGGCCAGCGGAGCGCGCAGATCCGGGCCTGCCTGCGTTTTGAGCAGCGCCAGGATATCTGGAACATTTCGCCCCATCGGTCCTTCAGTAGCCAACTGCTGCAAAAACAGCTCCGGGGCCGGCCCCAAGGGTACAGCGCCCCAGCTTGGACGAAAACCGAAGACATTATTGAAAGCGGCGGGATTGCGTAGTGAGCCCATCATGTCGCTACCATCGGCTACCGGCAGCATGCGTAAGGCAAGCGCCACAGCCGCCCCACCACTGCTGCCCCCGGCGGATAGCTGTGGGGCATAGGCATTGCCGGTGGCACCGAATACCGCGTTATAGGTGTGCGAACCGGCACCAAACTCCGGCGTATTGCTCTTGCCGATGACAATGGCCCCGGCTTGGCGCATGCGTTGCACCATGATTCCATCGTGATCGGTTGTCTGGTCACGGTACAACATTGAACCCATGGTGGTAGGGATGCCCTGCGTCGCGGACAGATCCTTGATGGCCTGCGGCATGCCATGCAGCCAGCCACGCGACTGGCCCTGCGCCAGCTCCTTGTCGCAACGGGCCGCCTGCTCCAGCAGCACTTCAGCCGGCTGCAGTGACACCAATGCATTGACGCTGGGGTTCAACTGCTCGATGTGATCAAGATAAGCGCGCATCACTTCCACACAGGAATAATCACGCTGATGGATGGCTTGCGATAACTCAAGCGCCCCCAGGGCGACGATGGGGTGAAGCACGGCACTTCTGGCTAGCATGTTGGCTCCCGAGAAAAGTGAATATGGCGGCAAGTCATCACCGTCAGCGGCCATGTGCCGACATCACATGGCCTGATCGGTTGATTGAACAAACTGGGAATAACAGGATGACGCTGGGCCACGCGGTCAGTGGGGAGGCTGGCCAAGCGGGATCGCCGGCAGCGCGTCGTCACCGGTGACAGCGCGCCCGCGAGGCAGGAAATAGCAGGCCAGCACCCCCAAGGCGGTAGACAATAGCAAGTAGTAGACCGGAGCAATCGGTGAGCCGGTGCTACCTGCCAGCCAAGTAACAATGAAGGGGGCAAATCCACCAAATATCATGACGGCCAGGTTGTAACCGATGGAAACCCCCGTGGAACGCACCTTGACCGGAAACAACTCGGACATCGCCGTCGGAGCCGGGCCATAGCTCAAGCCCAGCATGGTGCAGAACAGCAGTTGCACCACCAGCAATCTCTCAATACTGGGGGCTGCCGCCAGCCAGGAAAAGCCGGGATAGACCAGCAGCAACAGGCCAAAATAAGGCCACAACAGCAGCGGGCGCCGCCCGATCCGGTCGGACAAGGCCCCGGATAACGGGATCAGCAAGGTCATCCAGGCAACAGCCAGCATCTGAATGGCAAACGCCTGATCCAGCGGCAAGCCGAACTGACGATGTACATAGGCCGGCATGTTCACCAGCAATACGTAAAATGCGGCAGTGCCAGGAATGGTCAGCCCGATGGTCAGCAGAATATGGCGATGATTGCGCTGTAGCTGCCCGCCGAGGCTACCATCGCTGGCTTCCTCCGGGGAGGCTGCAACAAAAGCCTCGGTCTCATCCATGTAGCGCCGGATCCACAGCCCGACCGGTGCAATCAACAAGCCAAGCAAAAATGGCAACCGCCAGCCCCAGCTTTCCAGTTGGCCCTGATCCAGATTATGCGTGATCAGCGCACCCATGCCGGCACCGCCCAGGATGGCCAGCATCTGCCCAACCAGTTGCCAGGAGCCATACAGGCCACGCTGAGCAGGCGGTGCAGTCTCCACCAGAAAAGCGGTAGCACTGGCGTATTCACCACCGGTGGCAAAGCCCTGCAGCAATCTGGCAATCACGATCAGCACGGGGGCGGCAATACCGATGGCGGCATAGGGTGGCGCGCAGGCAATCAGCAAGGAAACCAGTGCCATGATGGCCATGATGAGCTGCATGGCTGCCTTGCGCCCTTTGCGATCCGCATAGATGCCCAGCAACACGCCGCCAACGGGACGCATGAAGAAACCGACGCCAAATGTAGCCGTCGCCATCAGCAGGGAGATGAATTCATTGCCGTCTGCCGGGAAAAACAGCTTGGAAATGATGCTGGTCATGAAGCCGTAGACAATGAAGTCGTACCACTCCAGGGTATTACCGATCACAGCTGCAATGATCTGCCGCTTGCGGGAAACCGGTTTGTGTAAGCTGTTCACCTTGCCCTCCTTGTCGACGAACTGGTTTGCCACCGACCACCTGTGAAATTTGTTTTGATCAGTACGTGTGGCAGACGAAATAGTCCTGCAAGGTAGACGAGGGAGAGAGTAAAGAGCTACTGTCCGCTTTGGCAGCACACTGGCATAGAGGCCAGTCCGCCCGATGGATGCTGGCAAGGCTTGCCACACACAAGGCATGAGCAAAACGGAAATACAGGGTAGCTGGCCATGCTTAGCGCCAACATCCGCCCAGAATGCAGTCGACTGATGGGATGAGCTGCAGGCAGCAGCCAAGCCAGCTTGCGCCGCAAAAATACCGCCTTGTCTGCAAGTGGACTGGCAGCTTCATGCGGCAGTTGGCCGGCGGCAAAACTGGCGGGCAAGGTAAAGAGAGGCGGACTAGTACCACTGTCCATTGAGCTGGCATGGCCGGATATTCCGGTCGGAATATGCCAGGCACACCGTATCACAGAGCAACAGAAACACCGCGCGGCTCAGCACTAAAGCACGAGCATGTCGGGTGATCATCCGCTTCAGAACGAATATCCAGACCGGATAGCGCCATGCTCCTGACGACATTCTGCGCTATCCAGTTCAGTTATCGGCAAACCACTATCACGCTTGTTAGCCGCGTGAAGCATGCTTGCGCTTTTCCTTTTCGCTGAGCATGGCCTCGCGCGCGGCAGCCTTCTGGGCGGCCAGTTCCTTGGCGCGCTTTTCCCACACCACCCATTCTTGCGGGCGTTCCAGCGTGATGCGGCCGGTATTGCCATCGCGAAAATCGGTCAGCACGATTTCAGCTGCTTTCTGGATATTGACGCGACCGCCGCCCAGCATGGCACCACGCTTGCGGCCAATCATTTCCAGCACCTGCCAGTCCTGCAGGCCGTCCACCTCGTCCAGCTTGTAGCGGGCGGTCAGTTCGGGGACATAGTGTTGCAGCAGGTATTTGAGCAACTCCAGCGACACTTCTTCCTCGTCCATGGCATTGCGGCCAACGGCACCGCTGGCGGCCAGATTGTAGCCACCCTCCTCCACTTCGATCTTGGGCCACAGCATGCCGGGGGTGTCGTACAGCTCGACGTCATCGGCCAGGATGATGCGTTGCTCGTTCTTGGTGACACCAGGCATATTGCCGGTCTTGGCGATCTTGCGGCTGCTCATGCTGTTGATCAGCGTGGACTTGCCGACATTGGGAATACCGCAAATCAGCACGCGCAGCGGCTTGTCCAGCCCGCCACGGTTAGGTGCCAGCTCGCGACAGGCGGCCACCAGCTTTTGCGAGGGCGCGCGTTCGCCGGCATCCAGGCCAATGGCCTGGGTCTGCTTTTTGGCGCGATACCATTCCAGCCACTGGCTGGTGATGGCGGGGTCGGCCAGGTCTTGCTTGTTGAGGATCATCAGGCGCGGCTTGCCCTTGGCCATGCGCGCCAGCATCGGATTGGCGCTGGACGCCGGCAAGCGCGCATCCAGCATTTCGATGACCACATCGATTTCTTTCAGGCGCTCCATCACATCTTTGCGCGCCTTGTTCATGTGGCCGGGAAACCATTGAATTGCCATGCTTTAACGCTTTCTTAACGGGTCCAGTAAATAACTCAGTCCATTGTGGTCTATCTCCTGCATCAATTGCAGCAGACGACCGATTTCCCCCTTGGGGAATCCTTCACGGGCAAACCAGTTGAGGTAATTGCCGGGCAAATCACAAATCAGTACGCCCTGGTGTTTGCCAAAGGGCATGGCGGTGGTAACCAGACGCTGCAGATCTTCTTGTTGCATGCTTTCAGACCGGACTGAAGGAGGCGCATTGTGCCAAAGGCAGCTATTTTACGCCACAGCCTTGTTTTGTCGGACTTTTATTGTCGAGTTGCCGCATTTGACCTGCGACAAGTGCCGTTGTCATTTTTCTGTTGAAAACCGGCACGGACGGGATAGCATGGTGGCCATTCGTTACCGGGGTCTGGTCGGTTCCGATTGCGACCGCAATACGAAGTCAGTCATGTGATAGCGACGTAGGTTCTTTGGCGCATTCGCCATGTCAACGCATGGTTCGGCATGGCAGCAGGCTGTGGCCTGCTTGCGTGCTCAGGGCCTCTTTGGGCAGCCGGCTCTGGTTGCCCTTCTTTTTTGCCCGCTAGACAGGCAGCGGCTTGCCGTCATTCAAGGCCAGAATGCCGCGCAGCACCCGGTACAGGCACCACAGCCAGGTTAGCCCCAGAATGACAAAGCCGACCAGTATCCATACCAAGGCATAGCCCAGCACGGTTCCGAGCAGGCAGAACCAGAAGGTGCGGATCTGCCAGTCAAAATGGCTTTGGTACAGCGTTCCGCGACACTCATCGCGCTTGAGATAATTGATGATTACCGCCACCACCATGGGCAGGCCGGTAAACAGGCTGATGCCTTGCAGGATATACACCAGCAGGGTGAGGTTGTTCAGCCGGCGCTCGTCGTCGCGGGTGGATAAATCCATGTTTGTCTTTCAGTTGCTGGCCGGGGCCTGCAGACGCTGCCACAGCGGCTGCAGACGGTCGCGGCACTGTTGGGCCGCCAGGCGCGACGCCATGAACAAGGACTGCATGCCATGCGCCACACCAACCATGCCGCTCATGCGCTGACGGCTCCAGCCCTGCAAGATGCCGGGGCTGCGCTGCGGCGCAGTCAACAATACCGGGGCAGCACAAGGCAGTGTCAGTTGCAGTTGCTCGGACAGCACTTTCAGACGGCGGTTGGCCTCATCTAGCTGGCTTAGCTCCGGCAAGGTCACTGCAACGTGGCTCAGCTCCAGCACGGCAATACGTGCGGCGAGCCAGTCGGTTTCATCGGCAAAGCGGCTGGGTGAACATGCGCTCTTGATGCGCAATGAGGACAACAGCATGGCCAAGGCACGAATATCAGGCAGCAAGGACTCCAGTACCGGGGTGGCGGCCGCCTGGTCATGCTGTTGCAGGGTGCGATACAGGCGGTCCGCTGCGGGCGCGACGCTGTTGGCCAGGGCCTCACCATCGGTCAACAGGGTTACGGACCATACGGCACCGTCCAGCACCAGATTGGCGCTTTCTCGGGCGATCTGCCTTGCATCACTGACTTCATTCATGACCTGGATCTCCAGTCTGGTTGCCTGGGTAGGTCCGGCGTCTGCTTTGTCTGGAAATAACAAATGCCGCCGGATTGACCGCGGCGGCATTGTTCGGGATTCTGTGTTGTCCTGTACTTTTTCCTAGTCCAGAACCACCCCTTGGAGCCGCCGTGGTGTGCGGTACCAATAAAAGTAGGTGGTAAAGACTGCGGAGAAAGAATTCATGCCGACCATCCTGCCAACAAGGACAGTGGGCTGTCAAGGCGGAATGCAAGAAATCGTTGCATTGCACAAAAAAACCCGGCCAAGGCCGGGTTTTTGCAACAGTCCGGCCAAACGGCCAGCATCTGCTTACATATTGGGATAGTTGGGACCGCCACCACCTTCCGGGGTACACCAGTTGATGTTCTGGCTGGGGTCCTTGATATCACAGGTTTTGCAATGCACGCAGTTCTGCGCATTGATTTGCAGACGCGGGCTGCCCTCTTCCTGACCGACAATTTCATACACACCAGCCGGGCAGTAGCGCTGCTCGGGTGCGTCATACTTGGCCAGGTTGAAGCTGATCGGCACGCTGGCATCTTTCAGTTTCAGGTGCGGCGGCTGGTCTTCGCTGTGATTGGTGTTGGAAATGAACACCGAGGACAGGCGGTCGAAGGTCAGCACCCCGTCCGGCTTGGGATAGTCGATGCGCGTGCATTCACTGGCCGGGCGCAGCGCTTCGTGGTCGGCATGCTTGTGTCGCAGCGTCCACGGGGCCTTGCCACGGAACAGGAAGGTGTCGATGGCCGAGTAGATCATGGCCGGCCACAGACCCCAGCGGAAGGACGGGCGGATATTGCGCACCTGGTGCAGTTCTTCATGCAGCCAGCTTTGCTTGAAGCTGGCGGAGTAAGCGCTTGCTTCCAGCCCCTGGGCTGCCGGATTGGCCTGCAGCAAGGCAAACACGGCATCGGCCGCCAGGATGGCGGACTTCATCGCCGTGTGCGTGCCCTTGATCTTGGGCACATTGAGGAAGCCGGCGGTATCACCCACCAGCAAACCACCGGGGAAGGTGAGCTTGGGCAGACTCTGGATGCCGCCTTCGGACAAGGCGCGCGCGCCATAGCTCAGACGACGGCCTCCCTCAAACACACCCTTGATGGCCGGGTGGGTCTTGAAGCGCTGGAATTCCTCGAACGGCGACAGGTAGGGGTTGGTGTAATCCAGACCCACCACATAGCCCACGACGACCTGATTGTCTTCCAGGTGGTACATGAAGGAGCCGCCGTAAGTGGCGGTGTCTACCGGCCAGCCCACGGTGTGGGTGATGGTGCCGGGCTTGTGGTGTTCCGGTTTGACTTCCCACAATTCCTTGATGCCGATGCCGTAGGTTTGCGGGTCGGCACCGTCACGCAGGCCAAAGCGCTCAAACAGCATCTTGGTGAGCGAGCCACGACAGCCTTCGGCAAAAATGGTTTGTTTTGCCCACAGTTCCATGCCGGGTTCGCCGGGTTGGTCGCCGTTCTTGCCGGTGCCCATGGCACCGGTGGCCACGCCCTTGACCGAGCCGTCGGCATGGTAAAGCACTTCGGCGGCAGCAAAACCGGGGTAGATTTCCACCCCCAGTGCTTCGGCCTGCTCACCCAGCCAGCGACAGAAATTGCCCAGGCTGACAATGTAATTGCCGTGATTGTGCATCTGCGGCGGAGTCGGCAACTGGATGGACTCGGTTTCCGTCAGGTAGAGGAAACGGTCGGACAGCGCCGGGGTATTCAGCGGTGCTCCTTTTTCTTTCCAGTCCGGGATCAGCTCGGAAAGCGCCCCGGTTTCGATCACGGCGCCAGACAGGATATGTGCGCCGATTTCGGAGCCCTTTTCCAGCAGACAGACACTGATTTCCTGGCCGTTCTGTTCGGCCACTTGCTTCAGGCGAATCGCGGCAGACAGCCCGGCAGGGCCGCCGCCGACGATCACCACGTCGTATTCCATATAATCGCGTTGCACCACATCTCCTTTGCGCCCGGAGGGCTGTCCTTATTAGCTGGCAGTCATCATGCAATGAAGCAGCCACGCTCGTCAAAATCAAACAAGCGTTTAAACGGTGCCTTGCTCACGCAGTGTGGCAATCCTGGCAGCGTCGTAGCCCAGCGCGCGCAGTACGTCGTCGGTATGTTCACCCAGTTTGGGAGGGGCCTGATTGTACTCGACTGGTGTGCCGGAAAGTTTGATCGGACACCCTACCAGGGGAACATTTTGCCCTACGCTGTCCTGCATGTGTATTTCCATGCCGCGATGGCGAATCTGCGGATCGCGGAATGCCTCGTCCACGGTATTGATCGGACCGCACGGCACACCGGCTTCATCCAGTTGCTTGAGCCATTGTTCGCGGGTATTGCCCATGAAGGCCTCGGCCAGCAAGGGAACGATGCTGGCGCGGTGCTTCACCCGCTGCGGATTGCTGGCAAAACGTTCGTCATCCGCCAGTTGCGGCAGGCCGATCACCTGGCATACCGCACGGAATTGCTTGTCGTTACCGCAAGCCAGAATGAAATGGCCATCGGCACAGGCAAATACCTGGTAAGGCACGATATTGGCGTGGGCATTGCCCAGCCGCGGCGGCACTTGCTGGCCGATCAGCCAATTCATATTGATATTGGCCAAGGACGCCAGCGCGCAGTCAAACAGCGCCATGTCGATGTACTGTCCCTTGCCACTGCTCTGACGGGCAATGATGGCCGCCAGAATGGCATTGCTGGCATAGATGCCGGTGAACAGGTCGGTGACTGCCACGCCCACCTTGTGCGGCTCACCATCGGCCGGGCCGGTAATGCTCATCAGGCCGGACATGCCCTGCACGATGTAGTCGTAACCCGGCAGCTCGGCATAGGGGCCATCCTGACCGAAACCGGTGATGGAGCAATACACCAGCCGCGGATTGAGCTGGCTGAGGCTGTCGTAATCCAGCCCGTATTTTTTCAGGCCGCCCACCTTGTAGTTTTCAATCACCACGTCGGCATCGCGTGCCAGCGCGCGGACAATCTCCTGCCCTTCCGGCTTGGTGATATCGACAGTCACCGAGCGCTTGCCGCGGTTGGCACACAAGAAGTAGGCTGCCGTGCCATCCGCCAGGCTGGGCGGGGCCCATTGACGAGTGTCGTCACCGGCACCCGGGCGCTCGACCTTGAGCACTTCGGCACCCAGATCAGCCAGTAACTGACCCGCCCACGGCCCGGCCAGTACCCGGGAAAGATCCAGAACCTTGATGCCTGCAAGTGCGCCCGCCATGGTGTTCTCCTGATTCATTCGTTAGTGGCCGTCTGGCGGCCGGATGGACAGTGTCATGTGGCCGCTTAAGCAGCCACATGACACTGTTCACCAAAAAAAGGGCCCGGTAAGCACCGGGCCTCGCAAGGACAGACAGGAACCAACAACGGGGGCAGGTGGAGCCACACCCCCGCTGTGCTATCAGGCAAATGCCTGAATACCGGTCTGGGCGCGGCCCAGAATCAGGGCATGCACATCGTGCGTGCCTTCATAAGTGTTGACGGCTTCCAGGTTCATTACGTGGCGGATGACGTGGAATTCGTCGGCAATACCGTTACCGCCGTGCATGTCGCGGGCGATGCGGGCGATGTCCAGCGACTTGCCGCAGTTGTTGCGCTTGATCAGCGAAATCATTTCCGGCGCAGCCTTGCCTTCGTCCAGCAGGCGACCCACGCGGATGGCTGCTTGCAGGCCCAGCGCGATTTCGGTCTGCATATTGGCCAGCTTCAGCTGGATCAGCTGGGTGGCAGCCAGCGGGCGGCCAAACTGCTTGCGGTCCAGCGTGTACTGGCGCGCGGCGTGCCAGCAGAACTCGGCGGCACCCATGGCGCCCCAGGCGATGCCGTAGCGGGCCTTGTTCAGGCAACCGAACGGGCCTTTCAGGCCTTTCACGCCCGGCAGGATGGCATCTTCCGGCACCAGCACTTCGTCCATGACGATTTCACCGGTGATGGAAGCGCGCAGGCTGAACTTGCCGTGAATCTTGGGTGCCGACAGGCCCTGCATGCCTTTTTCCAGCACGAAGCCGCGGATTTCGCCTTCGTCATCCTTGGCCCATACCACGAACACATCAGCCACCGGGCTGTTGGTAATCCACATCTTGCTACCGGACAGGACATAACCGCCGTCCACCTTGCGGGCACGGGTTTTCATGCCGGCCGGGTCGGAACCGGCATCCGGTTCGGTCAGGCCGAAACAACCCACCCATTCACCGGTGGCCAGCTTGGGCAGGTATTTGTCTTTCTGTGCTTCCGAGCCGTAGGCCCAGATCGGGTGCATCACCAGGCTGGACTGCACGCTCATGGCCGAGCGGTAGCCGGAATCGACACGTTCCACTTCACGCGCCACCAGGCCGTAGGCCACATGGCTGAGGCCGGCACAACCGTAGCCGTCGATGGTGCAACCCAACAGGCCCAGCTCACCCATCTCGCTCATGATTTCGCGGTCGAAGCGTTCCTCGCGGTTGGCCGTCAACACGCGCGGCATCAGACGGTCCTGACAGTAGGCTTCAGCGGTTTGCTGAACCAGTCTTTCTTCTTCGGTCAGCTGATCGGCCAGCAGGAAGGGATCTTCCCAGGCAAAGGGTGCGCGGCTGTTGTTGGCGGCCATTGAGGTATCTCCTTGGTGAATTTGCTCCGCATAATTCCGCATTGCGGAATTGCGTTTTACATTGCAGAATAGACTAACAACTCCAAAATTGGCTGTAAAGCGTTTTCTTTTACCGACGCCGCAAGCAGGCTATCCTTGCCGCTCGCGCCAGGCCGCCAGCACCTGATGTTTCGGCCATTGATATAGAAATGAGGAATGCAATGCAGGAAGAAGATGACAAGGACCGACTGTTCGTCACCGCGCTGGCGCGTGGCTTGCAGGTGATGGCAGCGTTTCGACCGGGCGAGTCGGCACTGTCCAATCTGGAAATTGCCAAGCGCACCGGCCTACCCAAATCCACGGTATCGCGGCTGACCTATACCCTGACCACGCTGGGCTATCTGTCCCAGGACGAACACAGCGGTTTCTACCGGCTGGGCGTGGCACTGCTGGCACTGGGTTCGGTGGTGCTGGCCAGCTACGATATCCGCCAGGTAGCCGGGCCGCTGATGCGCGAGTTTGCGCTGGAGAACAATGTGTCAATCAGCCTGGCCATGCGCGACGGCACCGACATGGTTTACCTGGAAACCTACCGCAGCCAGTCGCGGGTCAGCGTGCAACTGACCGTAGGCTCACGCGTGCCGATTGCCACCACCGCCATTGGCCGGGCTTTTTATGCCGGGCTGCCGGAAAACGTGCGCCAGCAACTGAATGGCGAACTGGCCACACGCTATGGCGCACGCTGGCCGGAGCTGCAGCAACGGCTGCAACAGGCGATGGCGGAATACCAGCGCTGTGGCTACTCGGCCTCATTCGGCGAGTACGAGCCGGACGTGATGGCCGTGGGCGTACATCTGCCCTCGCCCACTCCCGGCCAGCCGCCGATGAGCCTGAACGCCAGCGGTCCGGCCTTTGCCTTCAGCGCCGAAGTGATGCAACAGCAAGTGGCACCCGCGCTGATAGCCTTGCGCCAGCGCATCGTGCCTGTAGCCTGATGTGTTACGCCAGATAGCAAAAGCCGCCCGCAGGCGGCTTTTTATTATCTGGCAGGCAGGGACTCAAGCGCTCTGGATGTAATGCACCAGATGATTGATGACCTGCGCCTGCTCCTGGATGGTGGCGTGGACCAGATCGCCAATCGACAGCATGCCCAGCACCGTTTTACCCTCCAGCACCGGCAGGTGACGGATGTGCTTTTCCGTCATCAGCGCCATGCATTGATCGGAATTCTGTTCCGGCGTGACATACACCACCTTGCTGGTCATGATGTCGCGAATGCGGGTGCCGGCAGAAGTACGGCCCTGCAGCACGATGCGCCGGGCGTAGTCCCGTTCGGAAAAAATACCCACCACCTCGCCGCCATCCATCACCAGCACTGCGCCGATATCATGTTCTGCCATTACCTGTAGTGCCTGAAATACGGTACTTTCCGGCGTGACGGTAACCAGCACCCGCCCGGATTTTTGCTCCAGCAACTGTCTGACTGTCTGCATTGCACCCTCCTCATCGGCCAAGAGAACCTGAAACAGGCTGTTTCAATACTATAGAACAAGTTTGATTAACAACATGGCTGGCGGCAAAGATGCAGCGGGCAAGAAAAAGGCCGGCGGGCAGTACGCCCCCGGCCTGGTCAATGCACTGCAATCAATCAGCTGGCGCGAATCATGGTACCCACGCCGTCATCGGTCATGATTTCCAGCAGCAGTGCGTGCGGTACGCGACCATCAATGATGTGTACGGTGTTCACGCCGCTGCGGGCGGCATCCAGTGCCGAGCTGATCTTGGGCAGCATGCCGCCGTGGATGGTGCCATCGGCAAACAGTGCATCCACTTGCTGGGCGGACAGGCCGGTCAGGAGCTTGCCTTGCTTGTCCAGCACGCCGGGGGTATTGGTCATCAGGATCAGCTTTTCGGCATGCAGGGTTTCCGCCAGCTTGCCGGCCACCAGATCGGCATTGATGTTGTAGGCTTCGCCATTGGCACCCACACCGATGGGGGCCACCACCGGGATAAAGTCCTGACGGTCCAGCAAGGACACCAGCGACGGGTCGATGCTGGAGATTTCCCCCACCTGACCGATGTCGATCTTTTCGTCACTCTCATCGCTGAGGAACATTTTTTCCGCGCGGATGAAGTGGCCGTCCTTGCCGGTCAGGCCAACGGCCTTGCCGCCATGGGTGTTGATCAGCGAAACGATTTCCTTGTTCACCAGGCCGCCCAGCACCATTTCCACCACGTCCATGGTTTCCTGATCGGTCACGCGCATGCCCTGGATGAATTTGCCTTCCTTGCCAACACGCTCCAGCAGCTCGTTGATTTGCGGGCCGCCGCCATGCACCACCACCGGGTTGATGCCTACCAGCTTGAGCAGCACGATGTCCTTGGCAAAGCCTTCCTTGAGCGCATCGTCGGTCATGGCATTGCCACCGTACTTGATCACGATGGTCTTGCCGGAAAAACGGCGGATATACGGCAGGGCCTCGGCGAGAACCAACGCTTTTTCAGCGGCATTTACAGACACAACGATCTCCTTCTGCAGAGTGAAGGCCGGAAGCGCTCCGGCCATGGGGCGACAATGTGTTGCATTCTAATCAATCAAACTACTGAACACTGATTTATTAATTGTCAGGATTGCAGCTTTACTCTACATTGCACGCCGTTAATGAATCATGATTCAGCTATATCCATGACCGAAAACAGCCCTATCACCCGCTGGCGCAGGAAAAAAGAAGCCCGTCCCGCCGAAATTCTGGATGCCGCCCTGGGCCAGTTTGTCGAAAAAGGCTACCGGGCCACTAAAATGGAAGACATCGCGCGTGCTGCCGGCGTTACCAAGGGCACGCCTTATCTTTATTTCCAGAATAAGGAAGAGATTTTCAAGGCGATTGCCCGTGGCACCATTGTTGCCAATTTGCAGCAACTGGCACAGGTCGCCAACGATTTTCCAGGCAGTACCAGCGCGCTGCTGCACCACATGGTCGAGCACTGGTGGCAGGAAGTGGGCTCTGGCCCTTCGGCTGGCCTGTGCAAACTGATGATTGCAGAGGCGGCCAACTTTCCGGAACTTGCGCAGTTCTACTTCGAGGAAGTCATCACGCCGAGCAACCAGATGCTCAGCATGGTGCTGGAACGGGGTATAGCCAGTGGTGAATTTCGCCAGGTGCCGCTGGCACATACCGTCGATGCGCTGCTGGCACCGCTGCTGAGCACCATGATTTTCAGCCACTCCTTCGGCCAACTGCCCGGCTGCTGCATCGGTTCTACCAAGGACCCACTCGGCTTTCTCAAGGACGCACTGGATCTGGTGCTGCACGGCTTGAAAAAAAACTGACAGGACACACTCCATGCCCACCGCCCTCCGTCTGGCCTGCCCGCTTGTGCTGGCCATGCTGCTTGCCGCCTGCTCCCATCCGGACAGCAGCAGCGAAGAAATCCGCCCGGTCCGCATCGTGACTGCCGGCCAGAATGGCAGTACACCGCGCAACAGCTTTGCCGGCCAGATTCGCGCCCGTACCGAAACCGATCTTGCCTTCCGTATTGGCGGCAAGATCGTTGCCAAACTGGTCAATAGCGGTGAACACGTGAAAAAAGGCCAGGTACTGGCCCGGCTCGATCCCAGCGACACCAGCCTGGACATCAGCGCCAAACAGGCCCAACTGGCCGCGGCAGAATCCGATCTGGCACAACAGCAGCTCAATCTGCAACGCTACCAACAGTTATTGGCCAAGCAATTCATCAGCCAGTCGCAAGTAGATGGCCAGCAAAACGGCGTCAACGCAGCCCGTGCCAAACGAGATGAGGCCAGGGCGCAACTGGCCGCCAGCCGCAACCAGGGCAGCTATACCCAGTTGCTGGCCGACGCGGATGGAATCATCAGCCAGATCAACGCCGAGCCTGGCCAAGTAGTGGCTGCCGGGCAGGCCGTGGCGCGACTGGCCCACGATGGAGAACGAGAGGCCGCCATTCAGGTGCCGGAAAACGCCTTGCAGCAGGTCCGCCAGCAAAAGCAGTTTGCCGTCACCCTGTGGGCCGGCAAGCAGCAGTTCGAGGGCAGCTTGCGTGAACTGGCCGGCGATGCCGACTCCGCCACCCGTACCTACGCCGCCCGTATCAGCCTGCCGCATGCCAGCGCGCTGGCACTGGGGCAGACCGTGACTGTCACCCTGGAGCCAGGCGCCGCTGCCGCGCCGCAAACCCTGCGTCTGCCACTGACAGCAGTGCTGGACGAACAGGGCAAGCACTATGTCTGGGTATTGAATGACAAGAGCCTGCGCGTGACGCGTCGTGCCGTCAGTGTGCTAGCGATCGACAGCAACAGCGTCACCCTGCAAGGCGGCGTGCGGCCGGGCGAAAAAGTGGTCAGCGCCGGAGTGCATCTGCTGCACGACAATCAGCGCGTCACCATGCTGCAAGGTGGCCAGTAAATGAAAAAGCTCAATCTATCGGAATGGGCACTGCGCCACCAGGCGCTGGTGCTGTACTTCATGGTGATGCTGATGGTGTCCGGCCTGTGGGCCTATACCCAGCTAGGCCAGAAGGAAGACCCCGAGTTCACCTTCAAGGCCATGCTGGTGCAAACCTATTGGCCGGGTGCCAAGGCGGTGGAGGTGGAGCAGCAAATCAGCGACCGGCTGGAAGAAAAACTGCAGGAGATGCCGGAAATCAAGTACGTGCAGAGCTACAGCAAGCCGGGAGAATCCCTGCTACTGATCAATCTGCGCGAAGATGTGCCGGCCAAGAATGTGCAGTCGCTGTGGTATCAGGTACGCAAGAAACTGGGGGATGTGCGCAGCAGCCTGCCCGCCACCACCCAAGGCCCCTTCTTCAACGACGAGTTCGGCGACACCTTCGGCAACATCTATGCCTTTACCGGTGACGGCTTCAGCGACGAGGAACTGCGCCGCTACGTGGACCGTGCCAAGGAAGAAATCCTGCGCGTGCCGGATGTGGCCAAGGTCAACCTGGTGGGTGAGCAGAGCGAGAACATCTATATCGACCTATCCAGCAGCAAACTCGCCTCGCTGGGCCTGGACACCAGCGCCATCTGGAGCGCGCTGCAGCAGCAGAATGCCATGCTGCCAGCCGGCACCTACGAAACCGCCAGCGACCGTATCTGGGTAAGACCCACCGGCAACTTCAGCACCGTGGAAGCGGTGGCCAACACACCCATCGTGGCCAATGGCAAAACCCTGCGCCTGGGCGATATCGCGCAGATTCATCGCGGCTTTGTCGACCCGCCCAACTTCCGCATGCGCTTTAACGGCCAGCCAGCGCTGGGCCTGGCCATTTCCATGAAAAGCGGTGGCGATGTCCTGCAACTGGGCGAGCATCTGGACGCCACGCTCAAGCGGATCCAGTCCAAGCTGCCGGTAGGCATCGAAATCCACCCCGTTTCCGACCAGCCCAAGGTGGTCAAGAGCGCGGTGAGCGAATTCATGCGCTCGCTGATCGAGGCCGTGCTGATTGTGCTGGCGGTCAGCTTCTTCAGCCTGGGTCTGCGCACCGGCGTGGTGGTGGCGCTGTCGATTCCGCTGGTGCTGGCCATGACCTTTCTCGCCATGTACTTCTTCAAGCTGGACCTGCAACGCATTTCGCTGGGTTCGCTCATCATTGCGCTGGGCCTGTTGGTGGACGATGCCATCATCGCGGTGGAAATGATGGCGCTGAAGCTGGAGCAAGGCTGGAACAAATTCCAGGCAGCGACCTATGCCTACACCAGCACGGCCTTCCCCATGCTGACCGGCACGCTGATTACCGCGGCCACCTTCCTGCCGGTAGGACTGGCCAAATCCGACGCGGGCGAATACGTGTTCAGCCTGTTCGCCGTGGTGGGGCTGGCCCTCATCCTGTCCTGGATTGTCGCCGTGGTATTCACTCCCTTCCTGGGCTACAAACTGCTGTCCGAGCAAAGCACGCATCACCAGCAGCACGACGTCTATCACAAGCCGTTCTACCTGCGCTTCCGCAGCCTGCTGGAATGGTGCCTGCACTACCGCAAAACCGTCATTGCCATCACCCTGGGCATTTTCGTCCTGTCCTTGCTGGCCTTCCGCCTGCTGGTGGCACAGCAGTTTTTCCCCTCGTCCAACCGGCCGGAACTGATGGTGGACCTGTGGCTGCCGCGTGGTGCCAGTTATGCCGCCACCGAGCGCGAGGTGAAAAAACTGGAAGCACTGATACGGCAGGACAAGAATGTACGCAGCGTCACCAGCTATGTCGGCAATGGCAGCCCCCGCTTTTATCTGCCGCTGGATCAGCAGCAACAGCATCTGAACTATGCCCAACTGATGGTGATGACCGGTGACGAGCATGTGCGCGAACTGGTGAAAAGCCGTATCGAGCAGATTTTCGATCACGACTTCCCACTGGTACGCGGCCGCGTCACCCGGCTGGAAAACGGCCCGCCGGTAGGCTACCCGGTACAGTTCCGCGTAATGGGGCCGGACCATGACAAGATCCGCGCCATTGCCGCCGAAGTGGAAAAACGGGTAAGAGCCAACCCGTCCACCCGTCACGTCAATATCGACTGGGGTGAGCAGTTGAAGGCGCTGCGCATCACGCTGGATCAGGACAAGATCCGCCTGCTAGGCATCAATAGCCAGTCCTTGTCCCAACAACTGCAAATGCTGATTTCCGGTGCCACCGTGACCGATTATCGCGACGGCAACCGTACCGTCGGCATCGTGGCGCGCCTGAACAAGCAGGAGCAGAGCGATGTGGCGGCACTGG
The DNA here is from genome assembly GCF_002217795.2 of Aquitalea magnusonii. Lineage (NCBI taxonomy): Bacteria > Pseudomonadati > Pseudomonadota > Betaproteobacteria > Neisseriales > Chromobacteriaceae > Aquitalea > Aquitalea magnusonii. Next base: position 4,800,125 of record NZ_AP018823.1, on the reverse strand, counting down.
GCAATTTGCAGGTGCAAACCGCCAGTGGTCGCTTTGTCGCGGTGTCGCAACTGGGCAAGATCGACTATCAGCCGGAGGAGTCCATCATCTGGCGGCGCAACCGTCTGCCCACCATCACCGTCAACGCGGATGTCGCCGACGGCGTGCAGGGCGATGATGTCTCTGCCGCGCTCTGGCCGCAGATGCAGCAACTGGAACAGACCCTACCCCTTGGCTATCACATCGAACTGGGTGGTTCGCTGGAATCCAGCAGCAATTCGCAAAAGGCCATTGCGGCGGTTGCCCCCTTCATGATCGTGGTGGTGCTCACCCTCTTGATGCTGCAATTGCACAGCTTCCAGCGCACGCTGATGGTATTGCTGACTGCGCCGCTGGGCATGATAGGGGTGACACTCACCTTGATCCTGTTCCAGGCACCGTTCGGCTTTGTCGCCATGCTGGGGGTGATTGCCCTGTCCGGCATGATCATGCGCAACTCAGTTATTCTGGTGGATCAGATCGAGCATGACATCAGCGAAGGCATAGACCGCCACGAAGCCATCATCGGCTCCACGATACGGCGCTTCCGCCCCATCATGCTCACCGCACTGGCCGCCATCCTGGCGATGATTCCGCTCACCCGCAGCACCTTCTGGGGACCGATGGCGGTGGCCATCATGGGCGGGCTGCTGGTGGCCACAGTACTCACCCTGCTGTTCCTGCCTGCCCTGTACGCCCAGTGGTTCAAGGTGGACCGTCCGCAAAAGAGAACAACATGAAACATCTTGCCCGCTTCACCCCCTTGCTGCCTGCCCTGGTGCTGCTGCTGGCCAGCCCCAGCGCCCTTGCCTTCGACCTGAGCGAAGCCTGGCAGGCTGCCCGCAGTTACAACAGCGACTACGCCGGCTCGCGCGCCGACCTGAGTGCCGGCAGCGAACAGGCCGTGCAAGGCCGGGCCCAGCTATTGCCGCAAGTGGCCCTCACCGGCAGCTACAGCCACACCAATCCCACCCAGCCAGCCGGACTGGCCGGTTATGACAGCTCGGGCTATGGCATCCAGCTATCACAACCACTGTTTGACGTCAGCAAATACAGCGCCTACCAGAAAGGCAAGATAGCCAGCCAGCAGGCGGCAACCAGCTTTGATGCCGCCGAACAGCAACTGATGGTGGAGATTGCCCGGGCTTACTTTGACGTGCTGTTGGCCGAGGACACCCTGACCGCCACCCGTGCCAGCAAGAAGGCCTACCAAACCCAACTGCAACAGGCAAAAACGGCTTTTGATCTGGGCACCGCCACCATTATTGACACCCACGAAGCCCAGGCCGGCTTCGATGCCGCCAGTGCCAAGGAAATCGTGGCACTCAACCAGCAGGAAATCAGCCAGAACAATCTGCGCCGGCTCACCGGGCTGGATGCACGCGCCATCCAGCCACTAAAAGAGCAGTTGCCCCCTCCTCCAGCCGGCGATTTGCAAAGCTGGCTGGAACTGGCCACCCACAACAGCCTGGCACTGCGCGCAGCCGAACAGGCTTTGCAATATGCCAGCCAGACCGTCACCGAAAAACGCGGCAACCAATTACCGGTGGTGGCACTCAGCGCCGGGTATAACGATAACCGCAGCAACCAGAACGGCGCACTGCCGGTCACCCGCGGCAGCAGTATCGGCGTGTCGGTCAACCTGCCGCTGTTTGCCGGTGGCGGTATCAACTCGCAAATCCGTGAAGCCCTGGCCAAGGAGGAGGCCGCCCGCGACAAGCTGGAATCCACCCGCCGCCAGTTGCGTGAAGACGTGCGCAAGAGCTGGCTGGGCGTCACCAATGGTGCCGCCTTGGTACGTGCGCAACAGCAGTTGCTGATTTCGGCCAAAAGCAAGGTGGACTCCACCAAACTGGGCAAGGAAGTCGGCATCCGTACCAATCTGGACGTGTTGCAAGCCGAACAGTCTTACTACGATGCCATCACCAGTCTGGCCACCGCCAAGTACGACTACCTCACCGCCTGCCTGCAACTGGAACAAGTGGCCGGCACCCTGAATGAAAGCCGCTTGCAAACGGTAAACGCGGCGATTCGCCATTAAACAAACTTGTCACTTGTGATCAAATGGGGCTACTGTTTGCGCAGCAGCCCTTTTTTCATGGTGTGCATGTCTTGCAACAAGTGTTTAACTTTTTGATGCAGGTGTAGCTTTTTGCTAAACACCTGATTAGAATCAAACCACGCTGGAAAACGCCGAATTCTGCCCAACGGCGACTGGTTGACACTGAAAAAAGCAGCACTAAATGCCCTAGGTTCACCAGCATTCATGTCCAGGACCATGCCACCAGGCACCCCAATCTTAGGAGAGATGGAATGAGCAACAAAGATCTGATGCAACGCAAGGCCGATGCAACCCCGCGCGGCGTGGGTGTAATGTGTACTTTCTTTGCCGACAAGGCCAAGAACGCCGAAGTATGGGATGTTGAAGGCAATCGTTACATCGACTTTGCTGGTGGTATCGGCGTACTGAATACCGGCCATCTGCATGCCAAGGTACAGGCTGCCGTGGCCGAGCAACTGAACAAGTTCAGCCATACCTGCTATCAGGTTGTGCCTTACGAATCCTATGTTGCCGTGGCCGAAAAGCTGAACAAGCTCAGCCCCGGCAACTTCGCCAAGAAAGCCGCCTTCTTCAGCACTGGCGCTGAAGCAGTCGAGAACGCCATCAAGGTGGCCCGCGCTGCAACTGGCCGTCCGGGTGTGATCGCATTTGGTGGTGCCTTCCATGGCCGCACCATGCTGGGCATGGCACTGACCGGCAAGGTTGCCCCGTACAAAATCGGTTTTGGTCCGTTTGTAGGCGAGATCTACCACGCCGCTTACCCGAACGCCCTGCATGGCGTATCGGTTGAAGATTCGCTGGCCAGCATCGAAAAACTGTTCAAGTTCGACATCGAAGCCAAGCGCGTTGCCGCCATCATCTTCGAACCGGTACAAGGCGAAGGTGGTTTCTACTCCGCGCCGGCCGAATGGGTACGCGCCATCCGCAAACTGTGTGACGACAACGGCATCGTGATGATTGCCGACGAAGTACAAGCCGGCTTTGCCCGTACCGGCAAGCTGTTTGCCATGGAACACTTCGACGTTGCTGCCGACCTGACCACCATGGCCAAGTCGCTGGCTGGTGGTTTCCCGCTGGCAGCCCTGGTAGGCAAGGCCGAACTGATGGACGCACCAGCACCGGGCGGCCTGGGTGGTACTTATGCCGGTAGCCCGCTGGGCCTGGCTGCTGCCAATGCCGTGATCGATGTGATTCAGGAAGAAAACCTGCTGGAACGTTCCAACAAGCTGGGCGAGCTGCTGAAGGAAAAACTGCACAGCCTGAAGAAGGACATCCCGCAGATCGCCGACGTGCGTGGCCTGGGTGCCATGGTAGCCGTTGAGTTCAATAAGCCGGGCACCCACGAGCCGGATGCCGAATTCACCAAGAAGGTACAGACCAAAGCCCTGGAATCCGGCCTGATCCTGCTGACTTGCGGCGTGTACTATAACGTGGTTCGCTTCCTGTTCCCGCTGACCATTGAAGACGAAGTGTTCGCCGAAGCGCTGGCCAAGCTGGAAGCCGCCCTGAAGGCCTGATCCGTCACTGACTGATGATGACGGCCAATCCCGGCAACGGGGTTGGCCGTCTGCACACACACCATGCTCCGCCCATTCTGGAGAGACTCATGCTGAATCTGAAAGACCCTTCCCTGCTCAAGCAGCAGTGCTACATCAACGGCCAATGGCTGGATGCTGACAACGGCGAAACCATCCCGGTCACCAACCCGGCCACCGGCGAAGTGATTGCTACCGTACCGAAAATGGGCAAGGCCGAAGCCGAGCGCGCCGTAGCCGGTGCCGCCGAAGCCTTCAAGAGCTGGAAAAAGAAATCTGCCAAAGAGCGCTCGGTCATCCTGCGCCGCTGGTTTGAACTGATGATGGCCAACCAGGACGACCTGGCCGTCATCCTCACCAGCGAACAAGGCAAGCCGCTGGCCGAAGCCAAGGGCGAAATCGCTTACGGCGCTTCCTATATCGAATGGTATGGCGAAGAAGCCAAGCGCCTGTATGGCGACACCATTCCGGCCCCGGCATCCGACCGTCGCATTCTGGTCACCAAGGAGCCGATCGGCGTTACCGCCGCCATCACGCCGTGGAACTTCCCCAATGCCATGATCACCCGCAAGGCAGCCCCGGCGCTGGCCGCTGGCTGCCCGATGGTGGTACGTCCGGCCAGCCAGACTCCGCTGTCCGCCCTGGCCATTGCCGTACTGGCCGAACGTGCCGGCATTCCGGCTGGCGTGTTCTCCGTACTGACCGGCAGCTCCAGCGAAATCGGTGCCGTACTGACCGGTAGCGACACCGTGAAGAAGTTCTCCTTCACCGGCTCCACCGAAGTGGGCCGCAAGCTGATTGCCCAATGTGCCGACACCGTCAAGAAAGTGTCGATGGAACTGGGCGGCAACGCACCGTTCATCGTGTTTGACGATGCCGATCTGGATGCCGCCGTTGAAGGCGCGATGATTTCCAAGTACCGCAATGCCGGCCAGACCTGCGTCTGCGCCAACCGCATTCTGGTACAGGACGGCGTGTACGATGCCTTCACCGAAAAGTTTGCCGCTGCCGTAGCCAAGCTGAAGGTGGGCAATGGTCTGGAAGCCGGCGTTACCCAAGGCCCGATGATAGACCAGAACGCCGTGGCCAAGGTGGAAGAGCACATTGCCGATGCCCTGGCCAAGGGCGGCAAGCTGGTGACTGGCGGCAAGCGCAGCGCGCTGGGCCACAGCTTCTTCGAACCGACCGTGATCACTGAAGTGACCCCGGCCATGAAGGTGGCCAAGGAAGAAACCTTCGGCCCGCTGGCTCCGGTATTCCGCTTCAAGACCGAAGAAGAAGCCATCCAGATGGCCAACGACACCGAGTTCGGCCTGGCCAGCTACTTCTATGCCCGTGACGTGGGTCGTATCTTCCGCGTCTCCGAAGGCCTGGAATACGGCATGGTTGCTGTCAACAGCGGCCTGCTGTCCAACGAAGCCGCACCGTTCGGTGGCGTGAAGCAATCCGGCCTGGGCCGCGAAGGGAGCAAGTACGGTATTGAAGACTATCTGGAAATCAAGTACGTGCTGCTGGGCGGCCTGGACAAATAAGTCCAGCCCACCATCAAAAAAAGGCCGCGTTTGCGGCCTTTTTTGTTGTTGCGGATCCCGGAACAGGGAACCGGCGGACACGCTGGCGTACCACCACCTGGGCCATGGGCCGCCGCAGCCGCTTGTTTGTCAGCCGTGCTTAGTGAAGTTTGACGATGGTTTCCGACAGCGGAATATCCGCCTCGCGCAGGCAGTCACACAGATCTTTCCAGGTGGCATCCTTGTCCGGTGCCACATCCGGCACCATCAGCCAGGGCGAACGTGCCAGCAGCTCCTCACTACCACGAACTTTCAGGCCGACTTCATAGCCCTGCAGTTCCGGCTGGTATTCCGCCACCGCCTCCAGGTCCTGCAGCCCGCCCACCTTGCTGGCAATCAGGGCTACGGTCAGGCCCAGACGCTTGCGGTTCCAGGCGCGCACACCGGCGGACAGCGACTCCCACCATGGCAGCGGGGCAAACAGTTCGGCCTCGCCATACTCCATCTCGGCACCAATGGCCTGCTGCACCAGCGGCATCACCGCATCCAGCGCCTTGCGTGAGAGCTGTCTGGCCTGGTCAATCGGCAAGGCACCACGCTCCACCAGGAAAGGCAGCCAGGAAATCACCAGTTGCGGATCCTGCGTCTTGCGCGCGGCCTCGTAGGTGGCACGCGATGAGGCCGGGTCCAGCGGGGCAAAATCACAACCGGCATCCATCACGCTGGCCAGATGCATCAGGTTCTGACAAGCACGCTCATTGAGCATGTCGACGGTAAACAAGGTGGGCGATATCCACAGGATGGCCTTTTCCGGTACGTCCAGCGCATCGGCCAGCGGGGTTTCCAGCCGTTCCAGCAAGGGAAAATGCCACCACACCCCACCTTGCGCGCGGGAGAAGGCAAAGGGTAGCGCCCATAATTCGAAGGACACCACGGTGCCATCGGCACGCACCACTTCGGGAAAGGCAATGGCATCACGCGCGCTGTTGACCAGCAAGGCACGTGCAGCCGGCTCAGCCAGCAGGGAAAGCTGGGCTTCGGTAAACACCGCCTGATCACCGCCCATCAAGGCCTGCTGCACCTGGGCGGCAAACCCGGCACGATGCATAGGGTCAAGGGCGGCAGCGCGGGCGGCTTCGCGCAGCGTGCGAATGGCAAGGCTACGCTCGGCGGGCGGCAGCGGCTCGGTCGGCCCCTGCCGCATTTCGCGCGGGCGCGGCCCTACCTCACGCTCGGCATAGGCTTCATGCAAGCGCTGATAGGTGCTCATGGCTTCATCGCAGATCGCCTGCAGACGCGCTGCGGTGGGGATATCGCCAGTAAAGACAAAATCAAACAGCCGCAGCCCGCGATTGCACACATACACACTGCGGTTGGCATCAGCATCAAACAGCAAGGCGCTGGCAAACGCATCTGCATCGCGCCCGGCAAATTCAGTGAAATCATTGCCAACCAGTCGGCAGACAAAGGCCGGTGCTGCGGTATGCACCAGATATTCGGTGGCCTCAAGGCCTGCCGCGTCCACGGCATCGCCAAAGATAAAGCGGTTGGGCTGCTGCGGTTCGCCCTTGATACGGGCATTACGGGGATGCGGAGTCATCAATCAACCAGAATAATCTGCAAAAACATCCTATTGTACCCGCCACCCCCATGCGGCGAAACCGCCAGGATGCTGATTCGCCTATCCCTTGCCTGCCATTTCTCCACGCCAGCCCGCCATCAGCGCGGACAATGCCACACGCTGCCGGCCTGCCACATCAAAGTTTGCAGCAGCCAGCCATTGCTCCAGCCGCTGCCGCACTGCAGGCCATTCGCCATCCAGGATCGAATACCAGGCGGTGTCCCGATTACGCCCCTTGATCACCATGGATTGCCGGAACAGCCCTTCAAACAGAAACCCCAGCCGCTCTGCCGCCCGGCGCGATGGCAGGTTCAGCGCATTGCACTTCCATTCATAGCGGCGATAGCCCAGGTCAAAGGCATGGCGCATCATCAGGTACATGGCCTCGGTGGCTGCTGGTTTCTGCTGCAATAGCGGCGAATAGTTAAGGTGCCCGACCTCGATCACCCCATTGGCCGCATCAATGCGCAGATAGCTGGCCAGACCCACCGGCTGCCCGCTGGCAGCGTCGATGATGGTGTAAAACTGCGGATCGCTCAGCCCTTCCATACTACGTAACCAGTCCGTATAGTCCGTGAGGCTGGCAAACGGCCCGTAGCCCAGATAAGTCCAGTTCGCATCCGCACCATCAGCCTGCATGGCGGCATACAGCCCCGCCGCATGGCGCGCCACCGATAATGGTTCCAGACGGCAATACTGCCCGCTCATGAGCAGCGGCTGCGGTAACGGACAAGCCTGCCAGTCAGGCAAGGCCACGCCATGCAACTGGCCAAACTGGTTTGGCTCACCCGGAGCAAGACGCTGCGCGATAAATTCATCAGACATATCGCCTCCTAGCAGGCACACTGGATGGACGTACCTGCAGTGGCATGACTGCCCACAGTGGCAAAACCATCGCGCTTCCACCAGTCCAGCCCGCCTTGCAGCTCTTTCACCCGGAAGCCCAGTTGCAGCAGCTTGATGGCACCATTGGTGGAGCCATTGCAGCCAATGCCATCGCAGAACGGCACCAGCAAGGCATCGCGCGGCAATGCGGCAGTGGTTTCTGCGTTCATGCTGCGGTGTGGCAGGGACAAGGCACCCGGTATGCTTTCACGCTCAAATGCGGCGGTGGCACGCGTATCAATCAGAATCAGCTTTTCACCCGCCTCCAGCGCCGCCTTGACATCGGCGGCATCGATTTCATAGGCCAGTTTGGCTTGGTAGAACTCCAGCTGTGTCATCAGTTTCACCCTTGTTGTTGCATTTGCAATAAGCGCAGATTACGGGCAAATTGATTCCTTCAAAAGAACCACTCTTTGCATCTGCAAAGGAACCACTTCATTCATGCATGCCGACTGGATCATTGATTACCTGCACAGCCATCTGCAGCGCGAGGGCAAGTCCACGCTTTCCCAGCAGGTTTACCAACTGCTGCGGGAAGCCATCCGCCGACAGCAGATCACGGCAGACAGTCCCCTGCCCGCCAGCCGCATACTGGCCAAGACATTGCAGATCGGTCGCAATACCGTATTGTCCGCTTACGACCAATTACTGGCAGAAGGCTATCTTTACAGCCGCCCGGGGGCAGGAACCTTTGTCAGCCCGGCCTTTGCGGGCCTGAGCAGCAGGCAGCAGGCGGATTCCGAGCATGCCGGCCTGTCGCGGCGTGGCCAGGTACTGACGGCACAATGCCGGCTGCCTACCGGCCTGATCGGTGCCTTTGCCCCCGGCTTGCCAGAGCTGCGCCAGTTCCCGCATGCCATCTGGCAGCGCCTGCAGCACCAGCACAACAAACAGGCGGCAGATCACTGGTGGCATTATCAGCAGGAGGGCGGCTTGCCTGCATTACGTCAGGCAATCTGCACCTACCTGCAACTTTCACGCTCGGTACGTTGCCAGCCGGAGCAGATCCTGGTGGTGCAAGGCGCACAGCAAGCACTGGAACTCACCGCCCGGCTACTCGCAGATCAAGACGACCAGGCATGGATGGAGGAGCCGGGCTATGCAGGTGCCCAGGCAGCACTACAGGCGGCAGGACTGCAGGTGGTGCCGGTGCCGGTCGACCAGGAGGGGCTGAACCCCGCTGCGGCACCGGCAGGCAGCCATCCCCGGCTGATCTACATCACACCATCCCATCAATATCCCAGCGGAGTAGTCATGTCATTGGCACGACGACTGGAATTATTACAACGTGCCAAAGCAGACAATAGCTGGGTAATTGAAGACGACTACGATAGCGAATTCCGCTACGACGCCCAACCCATTGCCTCGCTGCAAGGGCTGGCTGACAGTGCCAGGGTGATCTACCTTGGCACCTTTAGCAAAGTGATGTTTCCAGCCATGCGACTGGCTTACCTGGTTATCCCGCCAGCGCTGATTGATGCATTCCGTGCCAGCTATGCCCGACTGTACCGCGAAGGCAGCTACGCACAGCAAGCGGCACTGGCGGACTTTATCGAGCAGGGGCATTTTGCCCGTCACATCCGCCGCATGCGCGAGCTTTATCGCATACGCCAGCAACTGCTGCGCAGTACATTGCATCAAGCACTGGGAAATGCACTTCCCCTATCTGCCGGCCAGGCAGGCATGCACCTGGTTGCCTCACTGCCAGCAGGAATCAGCGACCAGCAGCTCAGCCAGCAGGCAGAGCAAGAGCAACTATGGTTACGCCCGCTATCCCGTCACTACCTTGCTCAGCCTCAAGCCAATGGGTTGGTGCTGGGCTATGCCGGCGTAGAAGAAACCAGCATTCGGCAATCCGCCACGCGGCTGGCCCAACTTGTAGAGCCATGGCTATGAACACGACCAAACCTGCCTTATTGATTAGCGCCTGCTTGCTAGGTCAGCCGGTACGCTACGATGGCCAAGCAAAAGGACAAACCCCGCAGCAATTGGTGGCACTAACTACGCATTTCCAGCTGATTCCCACCTGTCCGGAATGTGCCGGGGGGCTACCCGTACCGCGTCCACCCGCTGAAATCAGTGGCGGAGATGGCTCAGACGTATGGCAAGGCACAGCAAAGGTCATGACCGCTGATGGCCAGGACCTCACCACGGCCTTCACCAATGGCGCAGAGCACAGCCTGGATCTGGCACAACAGCATGGCTGTCAGCTCGCCTTGCTCAAGGCCAATAGCCCGTCTTGCGGCAACCGGCAAATCTACGATGGCAGTTTCACAGCTCAGCTACAGCCAGGCGAAGGTGTATGCAGCAGTCTGCTGCGCCAGCACAACATCCGGATATTCAATGAGGAAGAAATCAGTACCTTGCTGGAGACTGCTGGCCGCAAGACATGATCTTGCATCAGCCAAATGCAAAAAGCCCGGAACATGATGTCCGGGCTTTTTACTGCCAGCTGGCTGGCGAATGGGGAGTTTGGCGGTGTCCTACTTTCACATGGCGAATGCCACACTATCATCGGCGCTAAGGCGTTTCACGGTCCTGTTCGGGATGGGAAGGCGTGGGACCACCTCGCTATGGCCACCAAACATCAAGCTGTAAACCAAAGCTTGCTGGAGAAACTCAACAGCAAAACTTCGGGTAAATCAAAGCCCAGCTCGATTGAGCTGGGCTTCTGTAAGGGGAGTCTGGCAGTGTCCTACTTTCACATGGCGAATGCCACACTATCATCGGCGCTAAGGCGTTTCACGGTCCTGTTCGGGATGGGAAGGCGTGGGACCACCTCGCTATGGCCACCAGACATAAACTGTCAACAAACTTGAAGAAGCTTTGTCATCCAGACTTCGTCTGAATCACTGAATTAATTAGGTATCTTATCTTGGATCTTTGATCGCGTCGCACATTCACTATCCATCCGGTCTCGGTTTCCCAAGCCACTCAAATGATAGGATCAAGCCTCACGAGCAATTAGTATCGGTTAGCTTAACGCCTCACAGCGCTTCCACACCCGACCTATCAACGTCCTGGTCTCGAACGACTCTTCAGGAGGGTCTAGCCCTCAGGGAAGTCTCATCTTCAGGCGAGTTTCGCGCTTAGATGCTTTCAGCGCTTATCTCTTCCGAACTTAGCTACCCGGCAATGCCACTGGCGTGACAACCGGTACACCAGAGGTTCGTCCACTCCGGTCCTCTCGTACTAGGAGCAGCCCCCGTCAAACTTCCAACGCCCACTGCAGATAGGGACCAAACTGTCTCACGACGTTTTGAACCCAGCTCACGTACCACTTTAAATGGCGAACAGCCATACCCTTGGGACCGGCTACAGCCCCAGGATGTGATGAGCCGACATCGAGGTGCCAAACACCGCCGTCGATGTGAACTCTTGGGCGGTATCAGCCTGTTATCCCCGGAGTACCTTTTATCCGTTGAGCGATGGCCCTTCCATTCAGAACCACCGGATCACTATGTCCTGCTTTCGCACCTGCTCGACTTGTCGGTCTCGCAGTTAAGCTACCTTTTGCCATTGCACTATCAGCACGATTTCCGACCGTACCTAGGTAACCTTCGAACTCCTCCGTTACACTTTGGGAGGAGACCGCCCCAGTCAAACTGCCTACCATGCACTGTCCCCGATCCGGATAACGGACCAAGGTTAGAACCTCAAAGGGGTCAGGGTGGTATTTCAAGGTCGGCTCCACAGGAACTAGCGTCCCTGCTTCAAAGCCTCCCACCTATCCTACACAAACCACTTCAAAGTCCAATGCAAAGCTACAGTAAAGGTTCACGGGGTCTTTCCGTCTAGCAGCGGGGAGATTGCATCTTCACAAACACTTCAACTTCGCTGAGTCTCAGGAGGAGACAGTGTGGCCATCGTTACGCCATTCGTGCGGGTCGGAACTTACCCGACAAGGAATTTCGCTACCTTAGGACCGTTATAGTTACGGCCGCCGTTTACTGGGGCTTCGATCAAGAGCTTGCACCCCATCACTTAACCTTCCAGCACCGGGCAGGCGTCACACCGTATACGTCCACTTTCGTGTTGGCACAGTGCTGTGTTTTTGATAAACAGTCGCAGCCACCGATTCTCTGCGACCTGTCGTAGCTCCCACCGCAGGGTGTTCACCACAACAGGCATACCTTCTCCCGAAGTTACGGTATCAATTTGCCGAGTTCCTTCTCCTGAGTTCTCTCAAGCGCCTTAGAATTCTCATCCTGCCCACCTGTGTCGGTTTGCGGTACGGTTCTTGTGTAGCTGAAGCTTAGTGGCTTTTCCTGGAAGCGTGGTATCAGTCACTTCAGGTCCGTAGACCCTCGTTATCACTTCTCGGCGTTAAAGAAGGGCGGATTTGCCTACCCTTCACGCCTACCGGCTTGAACGACCTATTCCAACAGGCCGCTGACCTAACCTTCTCCGTCCCCACATCGCACTACACAAAAGTACGGGAATTTTAACCCGTTTCCCATCGACTACGCTTTTCAGCCTCGCCTTAGGGGCCGACTCACCCTACGCCGATGAACGTTGCGTAGGAAACCTTGGGCTTTCGGCGAGCGGGCTTTTCACCCGCTTTATCGCTACTCATGTCAGCATTCGCACTTCTGATATCTCCAGCATCCCTTACGAGACACCTTCACAGACCTACAGAACGCTCCCCTACCATCTGCACTTACGTGCAAATCCGCAGCTTCGGTTATCAGTTTGAGCCCCGTTACATCTTCCGCGCAGGACGACTCGACCAGTGAGCTATTACGCTTTCTTTAAATGATGGCTGCTTCTAAGCCAACATCCTGGCTGTCTGGGCCTTCCCACTTCGTTTACCACTTAACTGATCATTTGGGACCTTAGCTGGCGGTCTGGGTTGTTTCCCTCTTGACGATGGACGTTAGCACCCACCGTCTGTCTCCCATGCTCGCACTTTCCGGTATTCAGAGTTTGCCATGGTTTGGTAAATCGCAATGACCCCCTAGCCATAACAGTGCTTTACCCCCGGAAGTGATACATGAGGCACTACCTAAATAGTTTTCGGGGAGAACCAGCTATCTCCGAGTTTGTTTAGCCTTTCACCCCTATCCACAGCTCATCCCCTAGTTTTGCAACACTAGTGGGTTCGGACCTCCAGTGCGTGTTACCGCACCTTCATCCTGGCCATGGATAGATCACTCGGTTTCGGGTCTACGCCCAGCAACTAAAGCGCCCTATTCGGACTCGGTTTCCCTACGCCTCCCCTATGCGGTTAAGCTTGCTACTGAACGTAAGTCGCTGACCCATTATACAAAAGGTACGCAGTCACCCCTTGCGAGGCTCCCACTGTTTGTATGCATCCGGTTTCAGGTTCTATTTCACTCCCCTCCCGGGGTTCTTTTCGCCTTTCCCTCACGGTACTGGTTCACTATCGGTCGATCACGAGTATTTAGCCTTGGAGGATGGTCCCCCCATCTTCAGACAGGATTTCGCGTGTCCCGCCCTACTTTTCGTATGCTCAGTACCAAGAATGAAATTTCGTGTACGGGGCTATCACCCACTATGGCGGACATTTCCAGGTCCTTCCACTATCTCAATCTCTATCACATACAGGCTATTCCGCGTTCGCTCGCCACTACTGACGGAATCTCGGTTGATTTCTTTTCCTCGAGTTACTTAGATGTTTCAGTTCACTCGGTTCGCTTCCACAGACCTATGTATTCAGTCTGGGATACCCTTGCGGGTGGGTTTCCCCATTCGGATATCGCGGGATCAAAGCTCTATTGCCAGCTCCCCCGCGCTTTTCGCAGGCTTACACGTCCTTCATCGCCTGTGATCGCCAAGGCATCCACCAGATGCACTTAGTCGCTTGACCCTATCATTTCAGTAACCTGAGTTACCAATCCGACAGGATTGTGTTTGTGCGACATGTCACACCGCCCCTTTTGTGATGGCGACATGACATTAGATACAATCAAATTCCCAAGATGACGATTTGTCCTGCATGCAGAGTTAACTTCATGCATTTCATTTCGCCGTCTAATTAATTCGGCTTCTTCAGTTTGTTAAAGATCGGGCGTTCGACCTTGCGGTCAATTCAACGCAAACAAAAAGATACCCGGAAACAACGTTTCCAGATGCGTTTTTGTTTGAGTTGAGGTGGTGGAGGATGACGGGATCGAACCGACGACCCCCTGCTTGCAAAGCAGGTGCTCTCCCAACTGAGCTAATCCCCCAAACTGGTGGGTCTGGAAGGACTCGAACCTTCGACCCCTGCGTTATCAACACAGTGCTCTAACCAGCTGAGCTACAAACCCAGTCAAACCCTTAAAATCTCGAATAACCGATAGGCTGTGAATACTTGACGATCGCCTTCTCTAGAAAGGAGGTGATCCAGCCGCAGGTTCCCCTACGGCTACCTTGTTACGACTTCACCCCAGTCATGAATCCCACCGTGGTAAGCGGCCTCCTTACGGTTAGCCTACCCACTTCTGGTGAAACTCACTCCCATGGTGTGACGGGCGGTGTGTACAAGACCCGGGAACGTATTCACCGCAGCATGCTGATCTGCGATTACTAGCGATTCCGACTTCACGCACTCGAGTTGCAGAGTGCGATCCGGACTACGATCGGTTTTATGAGATTGGCTCCACCTCGCGGCTTGGCTACCCTCTGTACCGACCATTGTATGACGTGTGAAGCCCTGGTCATAAGGGCCATGAGGACTTGACGTCATCCCCACCTTCCTCCGGTTTGTCACCGGCAGTCCCATTAGAGTGCTCAACTAAATGGTAGCAACTAATGGCAAGGGTTGCGCTCGTTGCGGGACTTAACCCAACATCTCACGACACGAGCTGACGACAGCCATGCAGCACCTGTGTTACAGCTCCCTTTCGGGCACCAATCCATCTCTGGAAAGTTCTGTACATGTCAAGACCAGGTAAGGTTTTTCGCGTTGCATCGAATTAATCCACATCATCCACCGCTTGTGCGGGTCCCCGTCAATTCCTTTGAGTTTTAACCTTGCGGCCGTACTCCCCAGGCGGTCAACTTCTCGCGTTAGCTACGCTACCAAGGATTCAAACCCCCAACAGCTAGTTGACATCGTTTAGGGCGTGGACTACCAGGGTATCTAATCCTGTTTGCTCCCCACGCTTTCGTGCATGAGCGTCAGTGTCATCCCAGGGGGCTGCCTTCGCCATCGGTATTCCTCCGCATCTCTACGCATTTCACTGCTACACGCGGAATTCTACCCCCCTCTGACGCACTCTAGCTGTGCAGTCTCCAATGCAGTTCCCAGGTTAAGCCCGGGGCTTTCACATCAGACTTACACAACCGCCTGCGCACGCTTTACGCCCAGTAATTCCGATTAACGCTTGCACCCTACGTATTACCGCGGCTGCTGGCACGTAGTTAGCCGGTGCTTATTCTTCAGGTACTGTCATCCCCCAGCGATATTAGCGCTAGGAATTTCCTCCCTGACAAAAGTCCTTTACAACCCGAAGGCCTTCTTCAGACACGCGGCATGGCTGGATCAGGCTTGCGCCCATTGTCCAAAATTCCCCACTGCTGCCTCCCGTAGGAGTCTGGGCCGTGTCTCAGTCCCAGTGTGGCGGATCATCCTCTCAGACCCGCTACTGATCGATGCCTTGGTGAGCCTTTACCTCACCAACTAGCTAATCAGACGTCGGCCGCTCAAATAGCGCAAGGTCTTGCGATCCCCTGCTTTCCTTCTCAAAGCGTATGCGGTATTAGCTATCCTTTCGGATAGTTATCCCCCACTACTCGGCACGTTCCGACGCATTACTCACCCGTTCGCCACTCGTCAGCGGAGCAAGCTCCCTGTTACCGTTCGACTTGCATGTGTAAAGCATGCCGCCAGCGTTCAATCTGAGCCAGGATCAAACTCTTCAGTTCAATCTCATAGCAAATTTTCTGGCACGCAAGATCAAAGAAAATAACAAGTATTTCTTGTCTTGCAGTGCAAGTATTTGGCTTTCGCCAAGCACTCACACCTATCGGTTATTCTGTTTTTTAAAGAGCGGTGCAGGTCGCTGCGTTTCGTTTCCGTCGCTGCGTTGTCTGCTGAGGAGGCGAACTATACCGCCCTGCCCCACCCTCGTCAACACTTTGTGCGAAGAAATCTGCAGGATTTGCCAAAATTCCGTCCCGCAGACCGCTAAGTCACTGAACGGTAATACTTTATGAAATACGGGTTTCATGGCTGTTTTGCTGCGGGCGCACAGGCAGCGGCGCACTGGCCTCCATCCTGACGCTGCCCCACGGGGGAAACTGGCGCAAAAAGCTGGTTTCGGTGCTGGAATAGATACAAGCACAGGCAGCAAAAAGCCCGGCTGCGCGCCGGGCTTTTTGCATCAGGGACGACTAGATAGCTGTATCAGCTACGGTAGTCGGCATTGATTTTCACATAATCATAAGAGAAGTCGCAGGTCCAGACCGTGGCCTGGGCCGCGCCACGCCCCAGTACCACGCGAACGGTGATTTCGCTCTGGCTCATCACACGCTGACCATCTTCTTCCTTGTATTCCGGGTTGCGACCGCCATTGCAGGCCACCAGTACATCATCCAGATACAGGGAGAGGCGATCGACATCCAGATCGCTGACGCCAGCATAACCAATGGCGCACAGCAAACGTCCCAGATTCGGGTCGGAGGCGAAGAAGGCAGTCTTGACCAGCGGCGAGCGGGCGATGGCGTAGGCCACGTCCTTGCATTCAGCCACGGAACGACCGCCTTCCACCTTGACGCTGATGAACTTGGTGGCACCTTCACCGTCGCGGATGATGGCCTGAGCCAGCTCAGTGGCCACATCGACCAGCGCTGCCTTGAGGACGGCGTAAGCCGGGTGGTTGACCGAGTCGATACGCGGTGCGGCGCTCTTGCCAGTGGACACCAGGATGAAGCTGTCGTTGGTGGAGGTATCGCCATCGACCGAGATGCAGTTAAAGGAGAGGTCGGCCACTTCCTTGACCAGTTGCTCCAGTACCGGACGGGTTACTGGCGCATCGGTGGCGACAAAGCCCAGCATGGTGGCCATGTTCGGGTGAATCATGCCGGCACCCTTGGCGATGCCGGTGATGCTGACTTTCTGACCATCGATTTCCAGCGTACGGCTGGTGGCCTTGGGCGCGGTATCGGTGGTCATGATGGCTTCGGCAGCCTCGGCCCAGTTGGCCGGGCGACGGGTCGGCAGTGCCTGGATGATCTTGTCGGCAGGCAGCGGCTCCAGGATGACGCCAGTGGAGAACGGCAGGATTTGTTCAACTGCGCAGTCCAGTTCGCCGGCCAGTGCCTGACAGACCGACAGTGCGCGTTGACGGCCATCTTCTCCGGTACCGGCATTGGCATTACCGGTATTCACCACCAGCGCGCGGATTTGCACGCCGGCATCCAGATGATTCTTGCTGATTTGCACCGGGGCGGCGCAGAAGCGGTTTTGCGTGAACACGCCGGCAACGGTATTGCCCTTGTCGATGCGCACCACCAGCACATCCTTGCGGTTGGCTTTTTTGATGCCGGCTTCTGCCACGCTCAGTTCGATGCCATCAATGATGGCCAGTTGATCGGCGCTAACCGGAGTCAGGTTGACTGCCATGATGAATTCTCCATGCCGGCACGCTGACACGTGCCTGTTGCTTGTATGTTGTGTGGCTAGATTGTAACGGAATCAGTCCTGCTGGCTATCGAGGATTTGTTGCAATGCATCGCCATAGCGCGCCAGCTTCAGTTCGCCCAGGCCATATACCTTGCCCAGCTCGCGCAGGCTTTGTGGCCGACGCTCGACGATGTCGCGCAAGGTACGGTCAGAAAACACCGCATAGGCCGGGACGTTGTGTTCATCCGCAGTCTGACGGCGCCAGCGACGCAAGGCCTGCCACAGTCGCTCCTCGCGTTCGGTACGCAACCAGCGGTCGGTATTGACGCTGCGCGCCTTGCTGTCTTCCGCCAGCGGCCGCAGATAGATTTTCTCCTGCCCCTTGAGCAAGGGGCGGCAGGCATCGGTCAACACCAGCGACTGGCCGCGGGCGATGTCCACTTGCAGGATCTTGCGCGCCACCAACTGGCGGATGAGCGAACGCCAGGCGCGCTGGTTGTAGTCGCGCCCGATGCCGAAGGTGGACAGCTTGTCATGCCCGAAACTGAGGACCGACTGGTTGCTGCGCCCCAGCAGCACATCCACCACATGATTGGCAGCAAAACGCTGCTCCACCCTATAGATACAGGACAGTAGCTTCTGCACCGGTACGGTGGCATCAAAAGTGATAGGGGGATTCAGGCAATTGTCGCAATGACCGCAGGGCTGGCTGGCTTCGCCAAAGTGGCTGAGGATTTGCTGGCGGCGGCAACTGGCGGTTTCGCAGAAGGCCAGCATGGCATCCAGCTTGGACAGTTCCACCTGCTTTTGCAGCTCGGCCATTTCCGAGCCCTGAATCATCTGGTTGAGCTGCACCATATCGTTCAGCCCGTAACACAGCCAACTGGAGGCCGGCAGGCCATCGCGCCCGGCGCGGCCGGATTCCTGATAAAAATTTTCCGGGCTCTTGGGCAGGTCGATATGGGCGACAAAGCGTACGTCCGGCTTGTCGATGCCCATGCCGAAAGCCACGGTGGCCGCCATGACAATGCCCTCTTCGCGCAGGAATTCGCGCTGGTGCCGTTCGCGCACTTCATGACTGAGGCCGGCGTGGTAGGGCAAGGCCGGAATGCCGTTCTGGCTCAGCCACTCGGCGGTCTCTTCCACCCGCTTGCGCGACAGGCAGTACACAATGCCGGAAGCACCCGGATATTCATTATTGATGAAGTCGAGCAACTGCTTTTTGGCATTGTGCTTTTCCACCACCTGATAAAACAGGTTGGGCCGAT
The DNA here is from genome assembly GCF_002217795.2 of Aquitalea magnusonii. Classification (NCBI taxonomy): domain Bacteria; kingdom Pseudomonadati; phylum Pseudomonadota; class Betaproteobacteria; order Neisseriales; family Chromobacteriaceae; genus Aquitalea; species Aquitalea magnusonii. The sequence continues at coordinate 4,781,654 of NZ_AP018823.1, read as the reverse complement.
CAAAACTGGACAGGAACACCTGTGCATCCCCCAGCTTGAGGTAATGCAGGATGTCTTCACGGGTTTGCGGGTCGGCGGTCGCGGTGAGCGCAATACGCGGCACTTGCGGGTATTGGTCGGCCAGCATGCCCAGCTGCTGGTATTCCGGGCGGAAGTCGTGCCCCCACTGGCTGACACAATGCGCTTCATCGATGGCAAACAGGGAAATGTCCAGCTGCGCCAGAAAATCCAGAAAGCGCGGGGTCAGCAAACGCTCTGGCGCAACATATAACAACTTCAAGGAACCATCGCGGGCACGCCTTGCAATATCACGGGCATCGTCCGGCGCAGTGGCCGAGTTCAGACAGGCGGCGGCCACGCCAACTTCTGTTAGCGCGGCAACCTGGTCCTGCATCAGGGCGATCAGGGGCGACACCACAATGGCCAGTCCCGGGCGCATCAGCGCGGGAATCTGGTAGCACAGGCTCTTGCCGCCACCGGTGGGCATCAACACCAACGCATGACCGCCATCCACAATGTGCTGCACGATTTGCGCCTGCTGACCACGAAAGGCCGGATAGCCAAAGATATTGCCAAGTAAGGTGAGTGCGTCCTGCATGCGGGGTAAGCACCAAGCCTGTGCCAGATAATCCGGTCAGGACAAGGCCGACAACCTGTTTGAAGTCATGGGAAGCTGGCTATTGTACGGCAAAGCGACAGCGTACAAAAAAAAGCCGCCCGAAAGGGGCGGCATCAAGTTTGGATGGAGACAATGTGAAACGAAGAGAAAGATGCTCTCGTCACCAACAGACTAAGCTCAGACAAGGAAAGTTCCTTTAAACAAGAAGACATCACTTAAACTTTTACCTGAAAATACCGTCAACACAGGCCGGCGCAGCACCCTTACCCCACCCTCATCCAGCGCCACGACAGCGTGGCGGGCTTGCCGGCATTGCCAGCACAATTTCCCCCATGCTGCGGCCTATGCGAAACTGTGCGCATCACACCGGAGATCAAGCATGTTTTATCGTCTGCTCGCCCTGGCAGCTTGTGGCAGCCTGCTGGCTGCCTGCACCACCGTTCCTCCCCAGACTTTCCCCTCCAGGCAAAAAACCCAGCCTCTGCCCCTGCCATCACAGGCCAATGCCGACTGGGAAAATCTGGGGGTTTCGCCCAATGGCAATATCCTGAACGAGCTGGACAAGCTGTCGATCAAGCCGCAAGGCAATATCGTGACGTTCCGCGACCGCAAGACCATCTTCAATCTGAGAAAAGAAAACTTCCTGTCCACGCCACGGCACAAGACATCGATCAATAGCTGGCTGATTGACTGCTCTGCGCGCACCTTCCGCCTGACCAGCATGGTGCTGTTTGACGAAAATGGTCGCCAGATTGCCAGTTACACATACAATGACAGTCAGATAAAAGCCATGCCGGTCACGCAAAACTCTGCCAGCTATCAGCAAATGCAATACGTATGCAAGGGCCTGGCCGGCTTCTGATATATTCCGGATGCCGCTGCAGACTGCGCATCCGACCTGAACACCAGCTTGCCGGGCATTGCACATGGCAGCCAGCACCATCCATCAGCCTGTATTCATCGTGTTGCCAAAGGGAGATTCCATGCACGCCATCCGCCGTGTGGTATTCAATCAGAAAGGTGGGGTAGGCAAGTCCACCATTACCGCCAATCTGGCTGCCGTGGCAGCCCGGCAGGGCAAGAAGGTATTGCTGATAGACCTGGACGCACAGGGCAATGCCAGCCACTACCTGACCGGTACCACAAGCCATACGGCGGAAAAATCCGCTGCCGGTTTTTTTGGTCAGATGTTGAATATCAGTATGTACAGCAAAGAGCTGCCGGAATTTGTCAGCGCAACGCCGTTTGATGCACTGCAATTGCTGGCATCCCATGCGGAACTGAGCGAGCTGATGGTCAAGCTGGAGAGCCGCTACAAGATGTTCAAGCTTAAAGAGGCGCTGGACCAGGTGGCCGGGGAATTTGATGAAATCTGGATCGACACCCCGCCGGCACTCAACTTCTTTACCCGCTCCGCACTGATCGCGGCTGACCGCTGCCTGATTCCTTTCGACTGCGATGCATTTTCGCGTCAGGCACTGTACAACCTGCTCGCCAGCGTAGAAGAGATCCGTGCCGATCACAATCCAGACCTGCGGGTGGAGGGCATCGTGGTCAACCAGTTCCAGCCGCGCGCCAGCCTGCCGGCACGCCTGGTGGCAGAGTTGCGTGCCGAAGGCCTGCCCGTGCTGGACCCGCCGCTGTCTGCCTCGGTCAAGATCCGTGAATCGCACGATGTGGCCAAGCCGATGATTTATCTTGACCCCAGACACAAGCTGTCGCTTGAGTTTGCTGCGCTGTACGACACGCTGGCCTGACGCCGGCAGGAAATCATGTCGAGCCTGAACCGCCTCACCTCCCTGCTGCTGGGTGCCCTTCTGACCATTGTCCTGCTGTCAGCCGAATATGCGCTGCTGCTGGACAATGATCAGGTACGCGAACAGGAAAAGCTGCAGCACTGGGGGGAACTGGGAACCGAGCTTTTGGCCACCCGGCTGCAGGAAATGCTCGACCGCACCGATCTGCTGGCCCAAAGTCTGGTCCGTCAGCGGCACAGCACCGGCACTGCGGCCAATCTGAGTGAACTGGCCCCCACGGTGCTGAAGGAAGAAAGCCGCTTTGGCGGCATCGGCATCGTACGGCGCATTGGCCCGGAGCAGCGCGCCGCATTCGAAGCCAATATTGCCAACAGCATACGCACCCTGAAGGACCGCCACCTGGTCCCCAGTCCGCAGCAACCGATGTACTACCCGGTGGAAAGCTATCTGCCGGACGATGGCAATGCCCTGCCGCAAGGCATGGACCTGGGCGGCCTGGACAATGCCAGACGCAAGATGGATCAGGCGCGCAACCGTAACCAGCCCATGCTGATGTTCAACACCCTGACCCCAGGCACCCTGCCGCGGCTGGACATCATGGCCAACCTGGGCGATGACGGCCACATGCTGCTGGTGAACCTGCGCAGCGACCTGCTGCTGCAAAGCAGCCAGAGCAATACCGACCAGCCCAATCCACTGCAGCATGTCCGCCTGGTGGTGTGGAATCAGGAAGCGCCGGATCGCCCCAGCCTGGACTCACTGCCATCGCAGGCCCTGCCATCGGGGAATCCACTTCTTACCACACGACGCAATATCGGTGGCTATGACTTGCTGTTTGGTGCCTACCCGCTGGAAGAAGACCAGCCGGCGCTGAGCATGCAGGGCTACGGCATTCTGGCCGCATCGGCCATCATCATGTGCCTGTTGCTGATCCTCCAGCAACGCCAGATCACCCATAACCGCGAATTGCGCATCCTGCTGCGCCGCCAGCACCAGCAACTGGAACTGAACAATCGCACCCTGCGTGAGCAGATCAACGACCGCACCCACTCCGAACAGGCGTTGGCAGAAAGCGAAGCCCGCCAGCGCGCCATCCTGCAGGCCAGCTCGGATGCCATCATCCTGATCAACCGCAACGGCCTGATCACCCATGTCAACCCGGCAGCCGCCAAGTTGATCGGCCAGAGCGCCGAATCCATCGAGCACCTGCCGGTTGGCTCACTGTTGACCGAGCTTTACAGCCTCAACCCCAGCATCAGCTTCGAAGCCATTGCCGCAGCACGGGAAGGACGTCCCTTCGAAGCCCACCTGCTGTGCAGCGACAACCGGCAGATGCCGGTGGAGCTGTCGCTCAGCCGGGTTGAAGTGCCGGATGACTCCTTCTACGTGGCGGTGTGCCGCGACATCAGCCTGCGCAAGGAGCAGGAGGCCGCCCTGATCCGGCTGAAAAACAGCCTGGCCGAGCAGGTGGAAGTACAAAGCCGCCAACTGGCCGCCCTGCTGGAAGCCAGCCCCATGGCCATGGCCTATATTGTCGACCGCCATCTGCGCCGGGTGAACGCTGCCTTTCTTGATCTGTTCGAACGCAAGGAAGACGAGGTGATCGGCCAAACCACCCTGCCCTATTTCGAAAGCCAGGAACAATGGGAACGCACCGGCCGTGCGCTGTACAACCTGCTCAACGACGGCAAGGTGGTGCAATCGGAAGTGAAGCTGCGCACCGGCACCGGCAAGGTGATCTGGTGCCGCATGTTTGGCCGGGCAGTCAACCCTTCGGTACCCAAGCTGGGCACCATCTGGCTGTACCAGGACTTCTCCGCCCAGCGGGAAATGGAAGATGCGCTGCGCCAGGCCAAAACCCTGGCCGAGGAAAACAGCCGCGCCAAGACCGAATTCCTGGCCAATATGTCGCACGAACTGCGCACACCGATGCACGCCATCCTGGGCTTTACCGAAATCGGCGAAGCACGTTCGCGCCAACTGCAGGATGACAAGCTGGCGCAATACTTCCAGCGCATCCACAGCAGCGGCAACCGCCTGCTGCAATTGCTGAACGATCTGCTGGACCTGGCCAAGATGGAAGTGGGCAAGATGGACTACCATTTTGGCCATTACGATCTCACCCACTGCCTGCGTGAAGCCTGCGATGAGATGACGCCGCTGGCCGGCAACCGCAATATCCGGATCTACCTTTACAGCACACCGGAAAAACTCACCGCCGACATCGACCCCTTCCGGCTGGGCCAGGTGATGCGCAACCTGCTGTCCAATGCCATCAAGTTCAGCCCGGATGGCGAAGTCATCCGCGTAACCGCGCGCCTGCAGCAGGACAGCCAGTTGCAAGAACAGATCATGCTGTGCGTGGAAGATGCCGGACCAGGCATCCCGGCGGATGAAATCGAAACCATATTCGACAAATTCATCCAGAGCAGCAGCACCAAGACCGGTGCCGGCGGCACCGGCCTGGGTTTGGCCATCTGCCGTGAAATCATCCAGGCCCATCACGGAGTGATTTTTGCCGAAAACCTGAGTCCACGCGGCGCGGTCTTCACTGCCTTGCTGCCGCGCAGGCACGACCACGGGACCCCAAGCGAGGACGCCCATGCCCCATCGTCTTTTACTCGTTGACGACGAGCCCTTCAATCTGGAGCTGATGACCGAGCTGCTGGAAACGGCCGGTTACGAAACCGTATGCGCCGATAATGGCGAACAGGCATGGCAGATCCTGCAGCAACAGGGCTGCACCCTGTCCATGGTGTTGCTGGACAAGATGATGCCCGGCCTGAATGGCTTTGATGTGCTCAAGCGCATCAAGAACACACCGGAACTCAACTTCCTGCCGGTCATCATGCAAACCGCCATCGGCTCCCCCGCCAGCGTGCAGCAGGGCATGGAGGCCGGTGCTTTTTACTATCTGACCAAACCCTTTTCCCGCGACATGCTGCTGGCGGTAGTCAAGGCAGCGCAAAGCCACTGGGACCGGCACCAGGCATTCCGCGAACTGGCCAAACAGCATCTGGACGCACTGGCGCATTTGCAGCAGGCCGAATTCCGCCTGCGCACGCTCAAGGAAGCCCAGACTGTCACCGCGCTGCTGGCACGCACCTGCACCCAGCCGGAAAAAGTAGCCACCGGCCTGTTTGAACTGATGGTCAATGCCATCGAACACGGCAACCTGGGCATCAGCTATGCCGACAAAACCCGCCTGCAATCCGACGGCGGATGGGAAGAAGAGCTGGAGCGACGCCAGCACGATCCAGTGCTGGGACAACGTGAAGTGCGCATTTTCTTTGAACGCGACCCCGCCTGCTGCCGCTTTACCATCCAGGACATGGGAGATGGCTTTGATTGGCAAAACTATCAGGACTGCCCGGCGGCCAGCCTGCTGGCCAGCCATGGCCGCGGCATCCTGATTGCGCGCAAACTGTCTTTCGACAATGTTGAATACCAAGGCAATGGCAACCGGGTGGTCGCCAGCGTACTGCAAACAGCCTAGTCTGCCGGCATCCCACAGGTACCGGCACTGCGCCAATAGCGCGCAGCCTGCATCCGGTAACAGTCAAGCGATAGCTGTGCGCCCAAGCGAATGCCAAGCAAGCCGTCCGCATCGGTGCGCAACACCTTGCTCTCTGCCTGCAAGGCGGCCAACACCCTGGGCTGCGGGTGGCGGTAGCGGTTGAGAAAGCCCACACTCAACACCGACCACTGCGGTGCCACGGTCTCCAGCCACAAGGGGGAACTGGATGTCCGGCTGCCGTGATGCCCCACCACCAGCACACTGCTGCGCAACTGCCGGCCATAATCCCTCACCAGCGCCTCCTCCACTGCCCGCGGTGCATCACCGCTGATCAGAATGGCCTGCTGCCAGCTGGCCACCCGCAGCACACAGCTATAGCTATTGTCGTCCGGCAGTTGCGCGCCAGGCAGGGGCCACAGCACGTCGAAGCGAACGCCGTCCCATACCCAGCTTTGGCCACGCCGGCACATTTCGCCGCGCAAACCATATTGCTGCAGCGTGGCAGCCTGTCCAGCCAATACATGTCGCACCGGCATGGCGGCGACGATGTCGGCAGCAGCAGCCACATGATCCTTGTCGTCATGCGACAGTAACAACACATCCAACTGCGCGATGCCAAAACCGCGCAACTGCGGCAACACCCAACGCTCCCCACCTGCCGCACCGGTATCGAACAACAGCGCGTGTTGCCGGGTCTGGATCAGCACCGACAAGCCCTGCCCCACATCCAGCACACGGACATGGACCTCTCCCGGCGCAGGCGCATCCGGCCGGTAAAACAGCAGCGGCAACAGCAGGCAGCCCCCCAGCCAGCGTCCGGGCATGCCGGCGGGCGCCAGCAACCAGAGGCTGCCGATTCCCCCCAGCAACAATAGTGGCCAGGGCAATGCCGCCACCTGCCACACCGGCCATTGCGCCAGCCAATCCACGCCGCGATAGAAGCATTCCGCCAGCCAGCCGGCCAGCAGCAAGGGCTGCTCCCATGGCAATGCCACCGCCAGCAGGCTGGCCGGCGTCAACAGTATCGAGACAAAGGGAATCCCCAGTGCGTTGGCCAGCGGTGACACCAGCGGAAAGCTGCCAAACATGGCCAGCAAGGGCAGCAGTGAGGCCACGGTTGCCGCCCATTGTCCACGCAGTGCCTGCCGGACTTTTCCGGCAGGCCGCCGCAGTCCCAGCGCAGACAGCATCAGCGCCGCCACCAGGCCAAAAGACAGCCACAGCCCTGGGGCGAGTACGGCGAACGGATCGATCAGCAGCACCACCGCCAGGGCCAGCCACCAGATATGCAAGGCCCCCCAGGCCCGTCGCCACAACAGCATCAGCGCCATGCAGCACAACATGTAGAGCGTACGCTGGGTCGGCACGGAAAACCCGGCCAGCACCGCATACGCAGCCGCCGCCATTACACCGGACAGGACAATGCACAGCCGTGGCGCAAGTCGGGGCAATGGCCAGCGGCGCAAGAACAGGGCGACCAAACCTGCCACCATGCCGGCCACCATGGTGATATGCAGGCCGGAAATCGAAACCACATGAGTCAGACCGGTAGCTGCCAGCTTCTGCCATTCGGCACGCCCGATTTGCTGCTGGGCCCCCACGGTCAGACCGGCCACCAGACCGGCAGCACGCACCGACCCCAGTACCGCAGTGATACGCAGCACCAGCTTCTCGCGCAAACGGTCCACCCTTGCCAGGACATCATTGGCCTCACCCAACCGCTGCGCGCCGGGCTGCACCGTGCCGGTGGCCAGAATGCCCTCCGACCAATACCACTGCTCGGCATCAAAACCATGCGGATTCGCCGTGGACTGCACCGGGCGAAAGCGGGCCGTCAACTGCCAGCGCTCACCGGCATGCCAGGACAGATCACGCGCGGTTTCTCCCTTGCGGGCAAACAGGGATAACTGCACCTGAGCGGGCAGTTGCGCAGCCGGAGTCAACACCTGCTCCACTTCAAACTGCATGCGCATGCCGTAATCTCCTGCCACCGGCAAACCGCGCACCACCCCCTGCACAGTCAGCGGCTGTTGCCACAGCGCGGGCGGCAGGGTTTGCCGCTGACGCCATTGCGCACGGGCATCGGCATAGCCAAGCCCGAGCAAGAAGGCCAACAGCATGCCCGCCAGCCATGCCACAGGGGCCGGAGCAAGCCGCGACACCAGCCACAGCAGCAGGCACAGACCGGCAAGATTCCACAGGGAAGGCAATACGGGCAGAAAGGCACAGCAAACAATGCCGGCCACAAACAGGGCAAGTTTCAGCATTTGCTTCTTATGCCTGCAGCCACCTTGCACGGCAATGTCGACTCGGACAGGCCGCTTGCCGCCCTGCCCCACATCCCGTATCGTGCCGGCATGATTGAAACATGCCCCATGACAACTACCGCGCTGTTCTGCGCCGAGAGCGCTCGCCGCGATCAGGCAGCCCTGCTCGCCAATCGCTTTGCCCTCCCCCTGCTCACACGCCGTCCGGAAGAAGGCTATTGGCTGGAACTGGGTGCCGAACGGCTGGAACTGGTCACCACCGGCAAACACGGCGCAGTGTATGCCGAGTTTGTCGAAGGCGCGGCGCGCCACCGCCGCGAACAGGGCGGAGGCCGCGGCCAGCCGGTGGCCAAGGCGGTGGGACTAAAAGGTGCCAAGGATCTGCCGCGGATTGTCGATGCCACTGCCGGTCTTGGCCGCGACAGCTTTGTGCTGGCCAGCCTGGGCTGCCAGGTCACCATGGTGGAACGCTCGCCAGTGGCTGCCGCCTTGCTGTTTGATGCGCTGGAACGCGCTGCCCGTGTACCGGAAACCGCAGACATCGCCGCGCGCATGCAACTGGTGCATGCCAACTCGGCCGACTGGCTGGCCCAGCTAGGCGAGGCAGACCGACCGGATGTGGTGTTTGTCGACCCGATGTTTCCCGACACCGACAAGAAAAGCGCTGCCGCCAAGAAGGACATGCAAGCCTTCCAGCAAGTGATTGGTGATGACATGGACAGCGCGCGCCTGCTGGCAGCCGCCATTGCCGCGGCCCAGGTACGGGTGGTGGTAAAACGGCCACGGCTGGGCGCGGCCATCGAAGGCATCAAGCCGTCGGCAGTGCTGGATGGCAAATCCACCCGCTTCGACCTTTACATCATCAAGGCCCTGCCCGCGCAGCACAGCGCATCCTGAACGGCCGCCCCTTGCCGGACAAACGGTCTTGTCAGGCAGGCATCTGCGGCCTAGCCTGACTATAAGGCCAGCAGAAACACCAACAAGAAAGCACGCCATGAGCACCACTTTTGCTGATTTGCTGCAACAGTACTGGTCGGCACAGAAATGGGAAGTCAACCTGCTGATTACCTGCAACCTGCTGGGCGGCCTGTTACTTGGCTGCCTGGTGGGCTATGAGCGCTGGTCCAACGGGCGCGCCGCCGGCATGCGGACCTACGGGCTGGTTTCCATGGCCTCCGCCGGGGTCATCAGCATGGTGGGCTATTCCGGCTTCTGGTATGGCGGCATCCATGCTGACATCATGCATGGCGATATGACGCGGGTGGCACAGGGCGTACTCACCGGCGTGGGTTTTCTCGGTGCAGGCATGATCATGAAGGAAGGCATGTCGATCAGCGGCCTGACCTCGGCGGCATCGGTGTGGATGTCCTCGGTGATCGGCATTCTGGTGGGCGTGGGCTTTTACCTCTCAGCCATCGCCGTCACCCTGCTGTGCGTGGGGTGCATGCGCCTGCTCAACTGGATGGAAAATCGTCTGCCACGCCGCTTCAGCCTGTACGTCAACCTGACAGTATTACGCGAACATCAGTGGACAGTGGAAAAGCTGGTCGGCAATCTGCGCACCCTGGGCATCATCGTGCATGAAGACAGTATTGCGCTGAAAGTGGATGCACAGATTAGCGACTGGGGCTTCATGGTATCGGCCATCAACAAGCATCACCTGATCAATGTGGTGGATTTGTCACGCGCCATCATGCAACTGGAAGAAATCGAAAGCTTCAGCGTACAGCCGGCACGCAACTGAGCCTCAGGCGGGCTGCCAGCCATCATGGCGCAGGCGCTCTGCCACTGCCGTGGCCGAACGACGGCAGGCCAGCACCGGAATGCCACGCGCAGCTGCGGTATCGCGATAATGCCGCATCGCGTTATGGCCCAGAAAGTCAGTCAGCAGAATCAGCATCTGGGTATTCTTGGGCAGCGGCAGTTTGCGCTGGTGCAGGGTATTGCGGCCGGTAATGTGGCGCGCGATGCGAATATCATACAGTGCCAGCACATCGGGAATCTGTCCCAGGCTGTCGCCACCAATCAGCAAGGCATCCATGTCCATTCTCCTCAAGTGCCGCACTGCGGCGGGATGATGGATGCACTGTAGCCGGGCCGTTTGATTCCAGAAAATAATAAAAACTGGAATTCTTATTCCATAACAACAAATCATCCGACACCCCGGCCATGTGCCGGCCAAGGTAGAATGCGCGCATGAATACCGAAGACCGCCTGACTGAACTGGAAGTGAAAATCGCCTTCCAGGATGACCTGCTCGACAGCCTCAACAGCACCATTGCCCGCCAGCAACAGCAAATCGACTTGCTGCAACAGCAACTGCGCCTGGTGTATCAGCAATTCAAGGCCGCCCAGCCCGATAGCGGCAATAGCGGCGGCTCGCTGCGCGACGAAATACCGCCGCATTACTGATTCATCCGTTCTTTTTGCGCTTGCGGGATACCACGGCTTCAATGTTCTTGCGGGCAATCAGCGGGGCTGATGCCGTCAACGGCTTGTCGGCCTCGGACGCTTGCAGCCATTTGTGCATGATCAGGCAATCGACCAGACCCAGGCTGCGGTGCCGGTAAGCACCCGGCACCCGCCCTACCTCGGCAAAGCCCAGCTTCTTCCACAAGGCAACCGCCACGGTATTGCTGGCCACCACCGCATTAAACTGCATGGCAAGAAAACCCAGCGCGCGACCGCGCTGCTGCGAATGCGCACACAGGGCGGATGCCACCCCCTGGCCACGCGCCGCCGGGGCCACCATATAGCCGCAATTGCACACATGACCGCCCGGCCCGGCGGCATTGGGCTTGATGAAATAGCTGCCCAGCAGCACGCCGTCCTCCTCGGCCAGCCAGGTTTCCTGTGGTAGCTCACACCACAGCGCGCGTGCTTGCGCCTCACTCAGCTGCGGGTCGAAGGCATAGCTTTCCTGCGCCTGGATGATGTGGTGAAACGTCGGCCAAAAAGCCGGAAAGTCTTCTGCGTGCATACGCCGGATATTCATACCTTCTCCTGTGCAGCCACCGGCTGCGTCATCTTGCCGGAAAGCAGGCTGGCGGCAGCGATAAAGGCAGCGCCCAGCCACTCCTGCAGGCTCATGCTTTCGCCGGCCAGCCAATAGGCGGACAAGGCGGCAAACACCAGCTCCAGCAGCATCAAGGTCATGGTCTGACTGGCAGGCAGCAGGCTGACGCCATGCTGGGAAATAATGCTGGTGGCCAGCAGGGTCATCCCCAGCAACAGCAACAACAGCCACGCTTGCGGCGTAGTCTGCCACACCGCCCCCAATTGCTGGCGGCTGGCCAGGGCGATAAAGCCCAGCAGGGCAACGCCCACCCAGATGGTGGCCGACTTGACCGGCACCGGCAGGTTGCGCGCCCGCTTGCTCAGCACATTGCCCAGCGCAAAGCTGATACCGCCGGACAGCGCCAGCCACTCATAACGCTGGCTGAGCAAGGCAGCTCCGTCCAGCAGGCCGGGACGATACAGGATGATCAGGCAGCCGGCCAGCGACAAACCCACCAACAGCCAGCCCGTTCTGCTGAGTTTCTCCTGCAACAGCAGCCGGGAAAACAAAGCCGTCCACAAGGGCGACAGGGAGAACAGCAGCAGCACCCGCATCACCATGCCTTCCGATACCGCCCAGGTGTAACTGAAATTACACCAGCCAAACAGCAGGGCCAGCAGCGGTAATACCGGCTGCCAGCGTAACTGGCGGCGATACACATCGAAAAACAGGGCAATGCCCAGTATGGCGGCAATCAGGTATACCAGCAGCGAGGTTTGCGCAATGCTGACACCCCGCTCATTCAGCGCACGAAACGGGTACCACATCAGGCCCCACACCAGTGCAGTGCTTAGAATGGCGACGATGGCCAGAAGCTTTTGTTTTACAAGAGGCATCACGATTTCTTAAGATGAGCGATTCTGCGGCTTTGCCATGGCAAGGCCAAACCAGAAGCAGCTGGCATGACCAAGCTGCTCCCACAGCATAGAGAGAACCAAGCGTGAATCCCCACCTGGACAGCCTGCAACCCTATCCCTTCCAGCGTTTGCGTCAGCTGATGGCTGGTGCGGTCCCGGCTGACAAGCCGCATATCAACCTGTCCATCGGCGAACCCAAACATCCGACACCAGAAGTCATCAAGCAAGCGCTGGTCGCATCGCTGGGCGGCCTGTCGGTTTACCCGGCCACGCTGGGCAGCGTGGAGCTGCGCCAGTCGTGTGCCAACTGGATGCAACGCCGCTACGGCCTGGAGCTGGATGCCGAAAAGGAAATCCTGCCGGTCAATGGCAGTCGCGAAGCCCTGTTCGCTTTTGTGCAGACAGTGGTCAACAGCCAGCAGGCTGAAAAACCAGTGGTGATTTCACCCAATCCGTTTTACCAGATTTACGAAGGCGCGGCACTGCTGGCAGGGGCGGAACCCTTTTATGTCAACTGCACCGCCAGCACAGGTTTTCAGCCAGACTGGGCCAGCGTGCCGGAAAGCGTATGGGCACGCACCCAGTTGGTCTTCGTCTGCAGTCCGGGCAATCCCACCGGAGCCGTGATGTCGCTGGACGACTGGAAAAACCTGTTCGCCCTGTCCGACCGCTACGGCTTTGTGATTGCCAGCGACGAGTGCTATTCGGAAATCCACTTCGGCCAGCCGCCGCTGGGCGGGCTGGAAGCCGCCAGCAAGCTGGGCCGCGGTTTTGAGCGACTGGTGATGTTCACCAGCCTGTCCAAGCGCTCCAATGCACCGGGCATGCGTTCCGGCTTTGTTGCCGGCGACGCGGCCCTGCTGGCCAAGTTCATGCTGTACCGCACCTATCAGGGCGGTGCGATGAGCCCCACCATCCAGGCGGCCAGCGTGGCAGCCTGGAACGATGAAGCGCATGTCGAAGCAAACCGCGCCGCGTATATTGCCAAGTTCCAGGCCGTCACCCCGCTGCTGGCCGAGGTACTGGAGGTCAGCCTGCCGGATGCCAGCTTCTACCTGTGGGCCAAAGTACCCGGTGGCGATGACACCGCCTTTGCCCGCGCCCTGTTCGAGCAGGAGCACATTACCGTGCTGCCGGGCTCCTTCCTGGCCCGCACCGCCCACGGTGTAAACCCGGGCAGCGGCTATATCCGTATCGCTCTGGTCGCGACACTGGCAGAATGTCAGGCTGCCGCCGAACGCATCGTGCGTTTCGTCAAGACAACAACCATATAAACGACATCCACCAGCTATGACTGTTTCCATTCACCTTGCCAAAGGACTCCATCACATGCATCCGATCCAAGCATTGATCGAAGAGGCGTTCGAAAAGCGCGCCGACATCACCCCCGCCACCGTTTCGGTCGAACTGAAGGCTGCCATCAGCCAGGTTATCGACGAGTTGGATAATGGCCGCCTGCGCGTGGCCGAAAAAGTGGACGGCGACTGGGTGGTCAACCAGTGGGTGAAAAAAGCCGTGCTGCTGTCTTTCCGCATTCGCGACAACGTGGTGCAGGACGATGGCGTCAGCCGTTACTTCGACAAGGTAGACACCAAGTTCCACGACTGGAGCGAAGCCCACTTCAAGGAAGCCGGCTTCCGCGTGGTGCCGGGTGCCGTGGCACGCAAGGGCAGCTTCATTGCCAAGAACACCGTGCTGATGCCGTCCTACGTCAATATCGGTGCCTATGTGGATGAAGGCACCATGGTGGACACCTGGGCTACCGTCGGCTCCTGCGCCCAGATCGGCAAGAACGTACACCTGTCCGGCGGCGTCGGCATTGGCGGCGTACTGGAACCGCTGCAAGCAGGCCCCACCATCATTGAAGACAACTGCTTCATCGGTGCGCGCTCCGAAGTGGTGGAAGGCGTGATCGTGGGCGAAGGCTCGGTCATCTCCATGGGTGTTTACATCGGCCAGTCCACCAAGATCTACGACCGCGAAACCGGCGAAGTAACTTATGGCCGCATCCCGCCGGGCTCGGTAGTGGTATCGGGCAACCTGCCGTCCAAGGATGGCAGCCACAGCCTGTACTGCGCCGTTATCGTCAAGAAGGTGGATGCACAAACCCGCAGCAAGACCAGCATCAACGACCTGCTGCGCGGCGTGTAAACAGGCAGTGGCGGGTCGCCCATCGTCGACCTGCCGCGTCAGGGACCCGGCCTGGCCGGGTCTTTTGCTTGCACAATCACCGTACCAACACCAGCGGTGACAATGGCTGGCTTGCCGCCCCTTCATGCCAATGAAATAATAGCGCCAGCAATTTTTTAGCACAGCTTCAAACTTGTTTAAAAACTAGTCGCAGCAAAACTTGCCATACCACGGCAGTGGCAGGCACCATCGTTACATGCCGAAACCTTGAATATTTGGCGAGTAGCACACAACTCTATAAAATCCAGCTGTTCCACACCCACTTCGGGCAGGAACTTCAACCGCGTTTTTTATCCGGAAAATCCGTGTCTTCAGACCATTTCATCGAATTCAGGAATGTCAGCTTCGCCTACGGCGAACGTCCCATCCTGAACAACATCAGCCTCGCCATTCCGCGTGGCAAGCTGGTCGCCATCATGGGGGGCAGCGGCAGTGGCAAAACCACAATGCTGCGCCTGATTTCCGGCCAGATTCGCCCCGTTTCCGGACAGGTGCTGGTTGATGGGCGCGATCTAGCCGGCATGAACCATGCCGAGCTGTTCGAGCATCGCCGCCGCATGGGCATGCTGTTCCAGTTTGGCGCGCTGTTTACCGACCTGTCGGTAGAAGATAATGTCGCCTTCCCCATCCGTGAGCACACCCGCCTGCCGGAAAGCATGATTCATGACCTGGTAATCATGAAACTTTCCGCCGTGGGGCTGCGCGGCACGCAGGGACTGATGCCGGCAGAACTGTCTGGCGGCATGGCACGCCGGGTGGCACTGGCCCGCGCCATTGCACTTGATCCGCAACTGATGCTGTACGATGAGCCGTTCACCGGCCTGGATCCGATCTCGCTGGGCGTGATTGCCCACCTGATCAAGAAACTCAACGATGCGCTGGGCACCACCTCCATCATGGTGACCCACGATGTACACAAATCGCTGGACATCGTCGACTACGTCTACTTTGTCTCCAATGGTGAAATTGTCGCCGACGGCACGCCGGAAGAAATCCGCGCCTCCCCGTCGCCCTGGGTACACCAGTTCATGTGGGGAGAGGCCGATGGTCCGGTCCACTTTGCCTACCCTGCCAGCAGCACGCTGCAGCAGGACCTGGGTCTGAAAGGAAGCCAGCATGACTGAATTGCTGCTGTCGCCGCTGCGCCGACTGGGCCACAGCACCATCAACGCCATCTGGCGGCTGGGCTTCATCTCGCGCTTCCTGCTGGCCATACTGCGCTATTCCGGCCAGAGCCTGCTGCGTTTTAACCTCACCATCCGCGAAATCTACTTCGCCGGCGTGATGTCGGTGATCATCGTGGTGGTATCCGGCCTGTTTGTCGGCATGGTGCTGGGCCTGCAGGGCTACAACACCCTGTCGCGCTTTGGTTCGGCCGATGCACTGGGCGCGCTGGTGGCGCTGTCCCTGCTGCGCGAACTGGGCCCGGTTCTGGCTGCCTTGCTGTTCTCCAGCCGTGCCGGCAGTGCCATGACCGCCGAAATCGGCCTGATGAAAGCCACCGAACAACTGGATGCCATGAGCGTGATGGCGGTCAACCCCATCGCCCGCGTGGTAGCACCACGCTTCTGGGCCGGCGTCATCTCCATGCCCATCCTGGCTGCCATGTTCAATGTAATGGGCATCTTTGGCGGCTATCTGATTGGCGTGGTGATGATAGGTTTGGATTCCGGCACCTTCTGGTCGCAGATGCAGAACAATGTCGACCTGCACTACGACGTGGTCAACGGCCTGATCAAGAGCCTGTGCTTCGGCATTGTCGTCACCCTGATCGCCGTATTCGAAGGTTACGATGCCACGCCGACCGCGGCTGGCGTATCTGCCGCCACTACCCGCACGGTGGTGACCTCGGCCTTGGTTATCCTGGCGGTGGACTTCGTCCTCACCGCCTTCATGTTCTAGGAAATAGGGAATGAAACGCTCTACTATTGATTTGTGGGTTGGCCTGTTCGTGGCAATCGGCATTGCTGCCGTCGTATTCCTGTCGCTGAAAGTGGCCAATCTCACGCCGCAAAGCGCCGATCAGACCTACACCCTGTATGCTGACTTCGACAATATCGGCGGCCTGAAGGTAAAGGCACCGATCAAGGAAGCCGGCGTGGTGGTGGGCCGCGTGGCAGCCATTACACTGGACACCAAGACCTACCGCGCCCGCGTCACCCTGAATCTGGAGAAACAGTACACCTTCA
Source organism: Aquitalea magnusonii (assembly GCF_002217795.2). Taxonomy (NCBI): domain Bacteria; kingdom Pseudomonadati; phylum Pseudomonadota; class Betaproteobacteria; order Neisseriales; family Chromobacteriaceae; genus Aquitalea; species Aquitalea magnusonii. The sequence continues at coordinate 4,765,200 of NZ_AP018823.1, read as the reverse complement.
GTCGTGATGCCAGCGCGGAAATCCTTACCGCCGGCCTGCTGGGCGAACAGTACATCGGCCTGCTGCAAGGCGGTGATCCGGATGAACTGAAACCGGGTGAGCACATTACGCTGACCTCCTCGGCCCTGGTGCTGGAGCAGTTGATCGGCAAGTTCATGACCAGCTTCAGCGGCGGCAACAACAAGAGCAGCGCTTCCGCAGCGCAATAATGACGGTCCTTGTGCACAACTCATCAAGAATGACAACTACCATGAAAAAATTCATTGCATCCTTCCTCGTCCTGCTGGGTCTGAGCACCCAGGTGCTGGCCGCCAGCGACAATCCGGTGGAGCAGGTTCGTGAAACCTCGCGCCAGGTGATGGATATCCTGAAACAGGAAAACGGCAAGAACACCAAGCAGATCCGTCAGCAGGTGGAAGCCGTTGCTGTGCCGCAGTTCGACTTCCAGCGTATGACCGCACTGGCCGTCGGCCTGGGCTGGCGTCAGGCCACGCCTGCCCAGCAAGGCGCCCTGACCCAGCAATTCCAGAACCTGCTGGTCCGCACCTACTCCACCACCATGACGCGCTTCAAGAACGCACAGATCGACATCCAGCCCAATGCCACCATGGGCAACAGCGGCCGCGAAGCCACGGTCAAGTCCTCGGTCAGCCTGCCGGGCAATGACAAGGGCCCGGTTGCCGTCGACTACACCCTGTACAAGACAGCGCAAGGCTGGAAAGTATTCAACGTCAGCGTGGAAGGTGCCAGCCTGGTCACCGTCTACCGCAATCAGTTCAATCAGGAAATCAACAAGAGTGGTGTTGATGGCCTGATCAAGATGCTGCAGGACAAGAACGCCGCCCTGCCGGCTGGCAAGTAAGCAAGGGGGATGGCCATGTTTGAGGAAACCGCTGCCGGACAGGGCCGCCTGAGCGGCAAGCTGGACATGCACAGCAGCGGCAAGCTGCTGGCCCCGCTGACAGCCCGTGCTGCGCGCGCGCCGCTGCAACTGGACCTATCCGGTGTCACCGAGGCGGACTCCTCGGCGGTTGCCCTGCTGCTGGCCTGCCGCCGCGCCGCGGAACAGGCTGGCCAGCAACTGCTATTGCAGAACTGGCCAGCCCGGCTATCCGATCTTGTTGAGCTGTATGCACTGCGTGCGCTGCTTGCCAGCCCGCAAGGAGACTGAATCATGACTGGCACGCGACTTACTCTGCGCGCTGGCCTGGTGGCAACCAGCTTGCTGCTGGCTGGCTGCGCCAACACGCCGCCGAGCTCCGCGCTCGACCCGTACGAATCGTTCAACCGCTCGATGTTTGCCTTCAATGACAAGGCAGACCGCTGGGTGATCAAGCCGGCAGCACAAGGCTATCACACCATCACGCCAGCGCCGTTCCGCACTGCCGTGGGCAACTTCTTTGACAACTTCAAGGATGTATACAGCGCGGCCAACAACCTGCTACAAGCCGAACCGGAAAAAGCACTCAACGACATCATGCGGGTTGCGCTCAACAGCACCTTCGGCTTGTTCGGGCTGATCGACATTGCCACCCCGGCGGGGCTGAAGAACAACAAAACCTCTCTGGGCGACACCTTTGCTCACTGGGGCTGGAAGAGCAGTAATTACCTGGTATTGCCATTCTTCGGCCCCAGCACGGTGCGTGACGGCCTGGGACTGGGCGTATCACTGGGTATCCATGGCCCTGAGCATCTGGTCTATCACAACAGTAACGAGGCGATTGCCTTCTACGGCGTCTACGGGGTCAATACCCGCGCCCGTTATCTGGATCTGGACGACAGTCTGGCAACGGCCGCCATCGACCCCTACACCTATATGCGGGATGGCTACCTGCAACTGCGGGCCAAGCAACTGGGACAACCCAATCCCACCCAGGGCGATGATGTCAACATCGATGATCTGGTTGGCGCCACCGCTCCTGCCTCTGCCTCGGCACCCGCAGCAGAAGCGGCACCCGCCCAGCCGGACAGCAGCCATCCGGAAGCCTCTGCGGCGGCCCATGCAGCGGCTTCCGCAGCGCAATAGCCCGCCATCCGGACAAAAAAAGCAGCCGTCAGGCTGCTTTTTTCATTCTCCTGCGGCACAGTTGATCTGCCACAAATGCCTGCTTAGCATTAATATTAGAATAAACTTAATAATTTATATGGAGCAGATCATGGAACAACGCCTCATCCCCCAGCCAGTCCTGGAATATCTCACGCTCTGCCTGCGCCATGCAGTATCCAATGGCCAATACCTGACACCAGAGCTACTGGAAGAAGCCATTGCCGCCTACAGTGTCGATCACCCGCAAGAAAGCATCCAGGTACTGCACTGAATCGCGTCTATCAAAAAAGCGGCCCTGGCCGCTTTTTTCACATCGCCAATAACCGGATTACAGGCGAAAACGCGCCAGCAGCCCCTCCAATTCGTCACCAAGCAGGTGCAGGGTTTCGATCGCCTGGTAGGCTTGCCGCACCGAGGCATCGGACTGCTGCAGCATGTTATGGATGCTTTCAATATGCTGGGCAATTTCCTGACTGGCACTGGACTGCTCGGCGGTGGCTATTGCAATGTCTCCCACCGTCCGTACCACTCGCTGGCTGTTGTCTGTAATGCGTGAGATGGAGGTGGCAGCCATTTCCGCCTGCCGCACGCCACCTTCCACCTGGGTCAGCGCCCCTTCCATGCTGCCGGCAGCCTGCCGGGTATCCTGCTGTATCCGCTGGATCATGCCGCCAATCTCCAGCGTGGCCTGCGCCGTCCGTTCGGCCAGCTTGCGCACCTCATCGGCAACCACGGCAAAGCCACGGCCTTGCTCACCGGCGCGCGCGGCCTCGATGGCGGCGTTCAGGGCCAGCAGATTGGTCTGATCCGCAATATCCCGTATCACGTTGACAATGCTGCTGATCTCGCCAGAACGCTGTTGCAGCCCGGCCATCAGCCCGGCCAGGCCGCGGACGGTATCAGCAATCCCGCCGATTTCGCGCGCGGTGGCATGCACAGTGTCTGCCACCTGTGCTGACATGCCGCCAGCCTCTTGCGCCAGTTGCTCGGCGGACTTGCTGGCATCGGCAATCAGGCTGATGCTAACCGACAATTGCTCAATGCTTGCCGCCGTGGCATTGGCGGCCTCGGACTGGCTGGATGAACTATCCCGTATCTGACCGATATCTTGCGACATGATACGTACCGAGCCGGATACCCCGGCTGCATGACTGCGCACCTCCAGCATCATGTTGCGCAGTGCGCCGGTAAAGCGGTTGAAGGCACTGGCGGCCACACCAATTTCATCATCGCTGGCAATTTCCAGTTGGCGTGTCAGATCTCCCCCGCCTCCTGCCAGAGCGCTCATGGCCTTTTGCAAACGTCCCAGCGGGCGTAGCAGGTAAGAAAGCGTCAATCCCAACAGCAGCACAATAGCCAGCAACACCACTGCGCTGAGCGCAACAGACTGCCACACGGCAGCCCACACCGGGGCCAAGGCTGCAGCGGGAGGAATGCTGATGCCAACAGCCCACGGCTGGGCAACGCCGGCTACCTGCACCGGCAGGATGAAGTGCCACTGCCCGTCCGCTGAAGAGTATTCGGCAGGCCTGCCGCTGGTGATGGCTTGCCGTACCTCAGGCGGCAGCGCTGGATCAGCCTTGCCGATCAGCCCCTGCTCCGGCCCGGCCAGCAGCATCCCCTTGTTGGAATACAGCCGCATGGCACCACTGCCGTAGGGCTTCACGCTGGCCGCCAGCTCGCGCAGATGACCCAGCGCCAGGTCGACACCCGCCACGCCCAGCACCTTGCCATCCTGCTGCAAGGGAATGGCCAGGGTGCCCATCAGTATCTTGATATCGTCATCCACATAGGGCTCGGTCAATACCGGCTTGCCCGAGGTCTTTGGCAAGGCGTAGTAATCATTGCCATCCACGCCTTCGCCCCCCCACACCACATCGGTCTTGCCTGCCTTGCTAAACCAATAAACCCCGCTACGGCCATTCTTGTCATTAAAGGGGGTTCCGGCCAGCTTCTTGTCCTGGCCATCAAAAGCATCCGGGTCCCAAATCACCCAGTAACCGACCGCATCCGGGTTATGCGGTAACTGCGCGCGCGTCATTTCCGAAACCAGTTGCCGGCCATCCACCGCCTGCCGCCGCCGTACCGCCAGCGCGGCTTCCGCCAGGGTTTCCACTGTGTGATAGGAAGACTCCAACAGCCGCTGGACATTGCCAGCCTCCCGTGCAGACAACAGGCGCGCATTGTCGCGCACCTGCTCACGTGCCTGCTGATAATGGGAATAGGCGTTCAGCCCGATCAGCAAGGCAAAGCCCGCCAGTATCAGCAGGCCACTCCCGGCCAGTATCTTGTTTCTAATGGTTGTGAACATGTGAACTCCATCTGCCGCTCGATTATTGTGATGTCGACAGGGACTCTGCCTTGGCAGCCCCGGGCGCGCAGTGGCAGCCGGTTTACTTCCCCTTTGGCCGGCAATGTGACATTGCGGCTGCAGCATTGTGTCAGGAATCCATCAATTTGATCAAATAAAAAGGCATCAAGCTGATTTTAGCCAGAATTGATGCCTTATTTGGTCAAACACATCGCCACAACCATGTGTGGCACCAGTGGAATCAGCTGATACGCTCGATATGGGCGCCTACCGCACCCAGTTTTTTCTCAATGTATTCGTAGCCACGGTCAAGGTGATAGATGCGATCGACAATGGTTTCACCTTGTGCAACCAGCCCCGCCAGCACCAGGCTGGCAGAAGCGCGCAGATCGGTTGCCATCACGGTGGCACCCGACAGTTTCTCCACGCCATGCACCATAGCAGTATTACCTTCCACCTCGATACGCGCACCCATGCGATTGAGTTCCGGCACATGCATGAACCGGTTTTCAAAGATGGTTTCCGTCACTACACCGGCCCCCTCGGCAATGCAGTTGAGCGTCATCAGCTGTGCCTGCATATCAGTGGGGAAAGCCGGATAAGGCAGGGTGCGGAAACTGATGGCCTTGGGACGGCGCTTCATGTCCAGCGAAATCCAGTCATCCCCCGCTTCGACAACCGCACCGGCTTCCACCAGCTTGTCCAGCACGGCCTCCATGCTGCGCGGTGCCGCATTGCGCAGAATCAGATGCCCTTGCGTCATGGCGGCAGCAACCAGGAAAGTACCGGCTTCAATACGGTCAGGCATGATGGAGTATTCACAACCATGCAGCTTGTCCACCCCTTCAATTACCAGGCGGTTGGTACCGATGCCGCTGATACGCGCCCCCATGGCCACCAGGCAGTTGGCCAGATCAGTCACCTCCGGCTCACGGGCGGCGTTTTCCAGAATAGTGGTGCCATCGGCCAGCGCGGCTGCCATCAACAGGTTTTCGGTACCACCAACGGTCACCACATCCATCACGATATGCGCGCCACGCAGGCGTTTGGCTTTGGCCTTTACATAACCGTGCTCGATGACCACCTCAGCCCCCATGGCCACCAGCCCCTTGATGTGCTGATCCACTGGACGGCTGCCAATGGCACAGCCACCGGGCAAGGACACGGTCGCCTCGCCAAAACGCGCCAGGGTGGGGCCCAGCACCAGGATGGAGGCGCGCATGGTCTTCACCAGATCATACGGTGCCACCAGGCTATCCAGGTGGTCTGCGGTGATTTCCATTTCGTGTACATTGTCGGTCATCACCCTTACCCCCATGCCTTGCAGCAGCTTTTGGGTGGTGGAGATATCGCGCAACATGGGCACGTTGGTAAAGCGCATAGTGTCCGCAGTCAGCAAGCTGGTACACAGAATCGGCAGCGCCGCGTTCTTGGCACCGGATACGCGGATTTCGCCATTTAGCGGACCATTGCCGCAGATTCTCAATTTATCCATATCAGCATCAGCCTTGGAGTTTTTCCCATTCGTCCGGCGTCGCGGCCTTGACAATGGAAAGGGCGTGGATTTCGTTGCTGGCCAGACGGGTGGCAATCACTTCCTTCACCAGACGGTGACGGTCGATCAAGCGCTTGCCGGCAAAATCCGGCGACACCACGGTGGCGTAAAAATGATGGCCATCGCCCTCCACTTCGAGGTGGGAGCACTGCAGACCAGCAGCAATGTATTGTTTGACCTGTTCGGCAGAAATCATGTGTACATCCTGAAAAGGGATCCTAATGGCGCAGCTTGTAGCCCGACTTGATCAGCCACAAAGCCAGCCCGGAAAGCAAAATAAAACTGCCTCCGACCACGCCTAGCGACAGCCATGGGCTGACGTCGGCCTGGCCGAAAAAGCCATAACGAAAACCATCAATCATGAAAAACACCGGGTTGCCATGCGACACGGCATACCAGAATGGCGGCAGGCTGTTAATCGAATAGAACACGCCAGAGAGGAAAGTCAGCGGCATGATCAAAAAGTTCTGGAAAGCAGCCAGTTGATCGAATTTTTCTGCCCAGATGCCGGCAATCACCCCCAGCGTACCCAGCACCCCACAGCCCAGAATGCCAAACAACACCACCCACAAGGGGTGGCTTGGCAGCGGCAGGCCAAACCAGGCCGTCACCAGCAACACCCCGGCCCCCACCGCCAGGCCGCGCACAATCGCAGCCAGCATATACGCGGCAAAAAACTCCAGCGCGGTCAGCGGTGGCAACAGCAAGAACACGATATTGCCGGTAATCTTGGACTGAATCAGGCTGGAAGAACTATTGGCAAAGGCATTCTGTGCCATCGACATCATCGCCAGGCCCGGAATCAGAAAAGCGGTATAGCTGACACCTGGATACGCCTCAACATGGCGCGACATCACATGGGAGAAAATCAGCTGGTACATCAGTGCCGTCAATACCGGCGCGGCAACGGTCTGGAAAGCCACCTTCCAGAAGCGTACCAGCTCCTTGCGAAACAAGGTCAGGAAGCCCTGCATCAGGCATGTCCTCCATGCATCATGTTCACAAACACACTCTCCAGATCCACCTCGACCACATTCAGCTCCCGCACCGGTACGCCAGCCTCACGCAAGGTTGCCAACACAGCTTCCAGTTGCCCTATCTCAGCCAGCCGCAATACCACGCGGCCATCCTCTTCTCTCACCTTGCGGGCAGCCAGACTCTCTGGCAGCGGTCCAGCCAGCTTGAACGCAATATCGCGCTCCTTACCGTGCTGCAGCAGCTTATCCTTGTTTTCCAGCGCAACGAGCTTGCCGCGCTTGAGCATGGCAATGCGATTGCACAGCGTTTCCGCTTCTTCCAGATAGTGTGTGGTCAACACGATAGTATGCCCCGCCTCGTTCAACTCCTTGACGAAGGACCACAAGCTCTGGCGCAGCTCGACATCCACACCGGCCGTTGGCTCATCCAGCACCATTACCGGCGGACGATGCACCAAGGCCTGTGCCACCATCACCCGGCGCTTCATCCCGCCAGACAAGGCACGCAGATTGGCATTGGCCTTGTCGGCCAGGCCAAGCTTGAACAGCAACTCATCAATCCAGTCATCGTTACGCGTCAGGCCAAAGTAGCCGGACTGAAAGCGCAAGGTTTCCCGCACCGACAGAAAGGGGTCAAATACCAACTCCTGCGGCACCACCCCAAGACTCATGCGGGCGGCACGAAAATCGCGCACCACATCATGTCCCATGATACGGATGCTGCCACTGTCAGGACGCGACAAGCCCGCCATGGCAGAAATCAATGTCGTCTTGCCCGCCCCATTGGGACCAAGCAGGGCAAAGAATTCACCCGGCTCAACACTAATGCTGACATCGTCCAAGGCCTGCAAACTGCCATAGCGCTTACTCACCGCTTTTATTTCGATCGCCGAGGGCATGTGCTTATCAAATGCATGGGAAAAAGAGTGCGATTATACCGCCGCCCAAGCGGGCAAGGGAATTGTTGCGCCGGGATGCGATCTAGCAGCATCGCTTCAATTTAGGCACCAGCGGCCAACACAGGGCGCCAGCGCCATCTCGCTGCGCCTAGTACAGGCACTGCAGGCAACAGCAATCACCATTCAATGACAAATGCTTGACTATCGACTGTTGTTTTTAAAGCACAAAAATGACAAGGCGCACGGGAGAGACTGATATGCCAAGCAGCACAAAAACCAACAAGACTCGGCAGTAAAAACGGATAGTTCAGACCAAGCTGCTGCCCGCGCCACAAAGCACAAAGCCCAGCTCGATTGAGCTGGGCTTCTGTAAGGGGAGTCTGGCAGTGTCCTACTTTCACATGGCGAATGCCACACTATCATCGGCGCTAAGGCGTTTCACGGTCCTGTTCGGGATGGGAAGGCGTGGGACCACCTCGCTATGGCCACCAGACATAAACTGTCAACAAACTTGAAGAAGCTTTGTCATCCAGACTTCGTCTGAATCACTGAATTAATTAGGTATCTTATCTTGGATCTTTGATCGCGTCGCACATTCACTATCCATCCGGTCTCGGTTTCCCAAGCCACTCAAATGATAGGATCAAGCCTCACGAGCAATTAGTATCGGTTAGCTTAACGCCTCACAGCGCTTCCACACCCGACCTATCAACGTCCTGGTCTCGAACGACTCTTCAGGAGGGTCTAGCCCTCAGGGAAGTCTCATCTTCAGGCGAGTTTCGCGCTTAGATGCTTTCAGCGCTTATCTCTTCCGAACTTAGCTACCCGGCAATGCCACTGGCGTGACAACCGGTACACCAGAGGTTCGTCCACTCCGGTCCTCTCGTACTAGGAGCAGCCCCCGTCAAACTTCCAACGCCCACTGCAGATAGGGACCAAACTGTCTCACGACGTTTTGAACCCAGCTCACGTACCACTTTAAATGGCGAACAGCCATACCCTTGGGACCGGCTACAGCCCCAGGATGTGATGAGCCGACATCGAGGTGCCAAACACCGCCGTCGATGTGAACTCTTGGGCGGTATCAGCCTGTTATCCCCGGAGTACCTTTTATCCGTTGAGCGATGGCCCTTCCATTCAGAACCACCGGATCACTATGTCCTGCTTTCGCACCTGCTCGACTTGTCGGTCTCGCAGTTAAGCTACCTTTTGCCATTGCACTATCAGCACGATTTCCGACCGTACCTAGGTAACCTTCGAACTCCTCCGTTACACTTTGGGAGGAGACCGCCCCAGTCAAACTGCCTACCATGCACTGTCCCCGATCCGGATAACGGACCAAGGTTAGAACCTCAAAGGGGTCAGGGTGGTATTTCAAGGTCGGCTCCACAGGAACTAGCGTCCCTGCTTCAAAGCCTCCCACCTATCCTACACAAACCACTTCAAAGTCCAATGCAAAGCTACAGTAAAGGTTCACGGGGTCTTTCCGTCTAGCAGCGGGGAGATTGCATCTTCACAAACACTTCAACTTCGCTGAGTCTCAGGAGGAGACAGTGTGGCCATCGTTACGCCATTCGTGCGGGTCGGAACTTACCCGACAAGGAATTTCGCTACCTTAGGACCGTTATAGTTACGGCCGCCGTTTACTGGGGCTTCGATCAAGAGCTTGCACCCCATCACTTAACCTTCCAGCACCGGGCAGGCGTCACACCGTATACGTCCACTTTCGTGTTGGCACAGTGCTGTGTTTTTGATAAACAGTCGCAGCCACCGATTCTCTGCGACCTGTCGTAGCTCCCACCGCAGGGTGTTCACCACAACAGGCATACCTTCTCCCGAAGTTACGGTATCAATTTGCCGAGTTCCTTCTCCTGAGTTCTCTCAAGCGCCTTAGAATTCTCATCCTGCCCACCTGTGTCGGTTTGCGGTACGGTTCTTGTGTAGCTGAAGCTTAGTGGCTTTTCCTGGAAGCGTGGTATCAGTCACTTCAGGTCCGTAGACCCTCGTTATCACTTCTCGGCGTTAAAGAAGGGCGGATTTGCCTACCCTTCACGCCTACCGGCTTGAACGACCTATTCCAACAGGCCGCTGACCTAACCTTCTCCGTCCCCACATCGCACTACACAAAAGTACGGGAATTTTAACCCGTTTCCCATCGACTACGCTTTTCAGCCTCGCCTTAGGGGCCGACTCACCCTACGCCGATGAACGTTGCGTAGGAAACCTTGGGCTTTCGGCGAGCGGGCTTTTCACCCGCTTTATCGCTACTCATGTCAGCATTCGCACTTCTGATATCTCCAGCATCCCTTACGAGACACCTTCACAGACCTACAGAACGCTCCCCTACCATCTGCACTTACGTGCAAATCCGCAGCTTCGGTTATCAGTTTGAGCCCCGTTACATCTTCCGCGCAGGACGACTCGACCAGTGAGCTATTACGCTTTCTTTAAATGATGGCTGCTTCTAAGCCAACATCCTGGCTGTCTGGGCCTTCCCACTTCGTTTACCACTTAACTGATCATTTGGGACCTTAGCTGGCGGTCTGGGTTGTTTCCCTCTTGACGATGGACGTTAGCACCCACCGTCTGTCTCCCATGCTCGCACTTTCCGGTATTCAGAGTTTGCCATGGTTTGGTAAATCGCAATGACCCCCTAGCCATAACAGTGCTTTACCCCCGGAAGTGATACATGAGGCACTACCTAAATAGTTTTCGGGGAGAACCAGCTATCTCCGAGTTTGTTTAGCCTTTCACCCCTATCCACAGCTCATCCCCTAGTTTTGCAACACTAGTGGGTTCGGACCTCCAGTGCGTGTTACCGCACCTTCATCCTGGCCATGGATAGATCACTCGGTTTCGGGTCTACGCCCAGCAACTAAAGCGCCCTATTCGGACTCGGTTTCCCTACGCCTCCCCTATGCGGTTAAGCTTGCTACTGAACGTAAGTCGCTGACCCATTATACAAAAGGTACGCAGTCACCCCTTGCGAGGCTCCCACTGTTTGTATGCATCCGGTTTCAGGTTCTATTTCACTCCCCTCCCGGGGTTCTTTTCGCCTTTCCCTCACGGTACTGGTTCACTATCGGTCGATCACGAGTATTTAGCCTTGGAGGATGGTCCCCCCATCTTCAGACAGGATTTCGCGTGTCCCGCCCTACTTTTCGTATGCTCAGTACCAAGAATGAAATTTCGTGTACGGGGCTATCACCCACTATGGCGGACATTTCCAGGTCCTTCCACTATCTCAATCTCTATCACATACAGGCTATTCCGCGTTCGCTCGCCACTACTGACGGAATCTCGGTTGATTTCTTTTCCTCGAGTTACTTAGATGTTTCAGTTCACTCGGTTCGCTTCCACAGACCTATGTATTCAGTCTGGGATACCCTTGCGGGTGGGTTTCCCCATTCGGATATCGCGGGATCAAAGCTCTATTGCCAGCTCCCCCGCGCTTTTCGCAGGCTTACACGTCCTTCATCGCCTGTGATCGCCAAGGCATCCACCAGATGCACTTAGTCGCTTGACCCTATCATTTCAGTAACCTGAGTTACCAATCCGACAGGATTGTGTTTGTGCGACATGTCACACCGCCCCTTTTGTGATGGCGACATGACATTAGATACAATCAAATTCCCAAGATGACGATTTGTCCTGCATGCAGAGTTAACTTCATGCATTTCATTTCGCCGTCTAATTAATTCGGCTTCTTCAGTTTGTTAAAGATCGGGCGTTCGACCTTGCGGTCAATTCAACGCAAACAAAAAGATACCCGGAAACAACGTTTCCAGATGCGTTTTTGTTTGAGTTGAGGTGGTGGAGGATGACGGGATCGAACCGACGACCCCCTGCTTGCAAAGCAGGTGCTCTCCCAACTGAGCTAATCCCCCAAACTGGTGGGTCTGGAAGGACTCGAACCTTCGACCCCTGCGTTATCAACACAGTGCTCTAACCAGCTGAGCTACAAACCCAGTCAAACCCTTAAAATCTCGAATAACCGATAGGCTGTGAATACTTGACGATCGCCTTCTCTAGAAAGGAGGTGATCCAGCCGCAGGTTCCCCTACGGCTACCTTGTTACGACTTCACCCCAGTCATGAATCCCACCGTGGTAAGCGGCCTCCTTACGGTTAGCCTACCCACTTCTGGTGAAACTCACTCCCATGGTGTGACGGGCGGTGTGTACAAGACCCGGGAACGTATTCACCGCAGCATGCTGATCTGCGATTACTAGCGATTCCGACTTCACGCACTCGAGTTGCAGAGTGCGATCCGGACTACGATCGGTTTTATGAGATTGGCTCCACCTCGCGGCTTGGCTACCCTCTGTACCGACCATTGTATGACGTGTGAAGCCCTGGTCATAAGGGCCATGAGGACTTGACGTCATCCCCACCTTCCTCCGGTTTGTCACCGGCAGTCCCATTAGAGTGCTCAACTAAATGGTAGCAACTAATGGCAAGGGTTGCGCTCGTTGCGGGACTTAACCCAACATCTCACGACACGAGCTGACGACAGCCATGCAGCACCTGTGTTACAGCTCCCTTTCGGGCACCAATCCATCTCTGGAAAGTTCTGTACATGTCAAGACCAGGTAAGGTTTTTCGCGTTGCATCGAATTAATCCACATCATCCACCGCTTGTGCGGGTCCCCGTCAATTCCTTTGAGTTTTAACCTTGCGGCCGTACTCCCCAGGCGGTCAACTTCTCGCGTTAGCTACGCTACCAAGGATTCAAACCCCCAACAGCTAGTTGACATCGTTTAGGGCGTGGACTACCAGGGTATCTAATCCTGTTTGCTCCCCACGCTTTCGTGCATGAGCGTCAGTGTCATCCCAGGGGGCTGCCTTCGCCATCGGTATTCCTCCGCATCTCTACGCATTTCACTGCTACACGCGGAATTCTACCCCCCTCTGACGCACTCTAGCTGTGCAGTCTCCAATGCAGTTCCCAGGTTAAGCCCGGGGCTTTCACATCAGACTTACACAACCGCCTGCGCACGCTTTACGCCCAGTAATTCCGATTAACGCTTGCACCCTACGTATTACCGCGGCTGCTGGCACGTAGTTAGCCGGTGCTTATTCTTCAGGTACTGTCATCCCCCAGCGATATTAGCGCTAGGAATTTCCTCCCTGACAAAAGTCCTTTACAACCCGAAGGCCTTCTTCAGACACGCGGCATGGCTGGATCAGGCTTGCGCCCATTGTCCAAAATTCCCCACTGCTGCCTCCCGTAGGAGTCTGGGCCGTGTCTCAGTCCCAGTGTGGCGGATCATCCTCTCAGACCCGCTACTGATCGATGCCTTGGTGAGCCTTTACCTCACCAACTAGCTAATCAGACGTCGGCCGCTCAAATAGCGCAAGGTCTTGCGATCCCCTGCTTTCCTTCTCAAAGCGTATGCGGTATTAGCTATCCTTTCGGATAGTTATCCCCCACTACTCGGCACGTTCCGACGCATTACTCACCCGTTCGCCACTCGTCAGCGGAGCAAGCTCCCTGTTACCGTTCGACTTGCATGTGTAAAGCATGCCGCCAGCGTTCAATCTGAGCCAGGATCAAACTCTTCAGTTCAATCTCATAGCAAATTTTCTGGCACGCAAGATCAAAGAAAATAACAAGTATTTCTTGTCTTGCAGTGCAAGTATTTGGCTTTCGCCAAGCACTCACACCTATCGGTTATTCTGTTTTTTAAAGAGCGGTGCAGGTCGCTGCGTTTCGTTTCCGTCGCTGCGTTGTCTGCTGAGGAGGCGAACTATACCGCCCTGCCCCACCCTCGTCAACACTTTGTGCGAAGAAATCTGCAGGATTTGCCAGCAATAAATGCAAGTCATTGATTTTAAATAAACCGGAAAATGGTGCACTGGCAGGTAACTGGCGCGCGCAGTGGATGTCTTGGACTTTGCTCATGATAATAGCCGCTTCCTAACCTTGCCCTGGCCACCCTAATGTCTGCTCCCACCTGGATTTTTGATCTCGACGATACCCTGCATCAGGCTAGCCTGGGGATCTTTGCCCATATCAGTCGCATGATGAACCTATATATGGAGCGGCATCTGGACATGTCAGCAGAGGAAGCTCGACAACTGCGGCTACATTACTGGCATCGTTATGGCGCAACCCTGCAGGGACTGATGCGCCACCACGACGTGGATGCCGGTCATTTCCTGCAGGAGACACACTTACTGGATGAGCTGTATCGCTGGCTGGTATGGGAGCCGTCACTGACAGCTACCCTGCGCGCACTGCCTGGCCGCAAGATTGTGCTATCCAACGGCCCGCAACACTATATAGAAGGGCTGCTGCATAAAATGGATGTCCACCGCCAGTTTGCAGCCTGCTATGGCATGGAGAAAATGCGCTTCCGTCCAAAGCCGGACCGGCGTGGCTTTCGCTGCATGTTGCAGGCGGAGCGGCTTGATCCGGCACACTGCATCATGGTGGAGGATTCTTTGCCCAATCTGTATGCCGCCAAATCACTGGGCATGCGTACGGTGTGGATCAGCCGCCAATGCCGCAAACCCGCTTTTGTCGATGTGCGGGTCAACAAGCTGAGTCAGTTGCTGCGGCAACGCTGGTAAGCATCACCGCGACCTCCCCTGCCGATTTACCAGCGGCCTTCAAAGAAGAAGCGGCGATAGCGCTCCACCCATGGTGTGATGTGGTGGCCATTGTCCTCCAGCCACTGCGCGTTGTAGTAGCTGTTGAGGTAGCGGTTGCCATCATCGCAAATCAGCGTGACGACCGAGCCATGCCGCCCGTTGCGCACCATGTCGCTGACCAGCTCACACACGCCGAACAGATTGGTGCCGGTGGAGCCGCCGCACTTGCGGCCCATTACCTCTTCCAGAAAATGGATGGCTGCGTAGCTGGCCACATTGGGCACGCGGACGACCTTGTCGATGACGGTGGGGATGAAGGATGGCTCAACACGCGGGCGACCGATGCCTTCCACGCCGGAGCCGCCTTCGCAGCGGCAGTCGCTGTCGCCGCTATAGTAGCTATCGTAAAACACCGAGTTTTCCGGGTCGACAACGCAGATTTGTGTCGACAGTTTCTGGTAGCGCACATAGCGGCCAAAGGTAGCCGATGTGCCACCGGTTCCCGCGCCGCAGACAATCCACTCCGGCACCGGATTCGGCTCCAGCTCCATCTGTTTGAAGATGGTGTCGGCAATATTATTGTTACCCCGCCAGTCGGTAGCGCGTTCGGCATAGGTGAATTGGTCCATGTAGTGACCCTTCAGCTCCTGCGCCAAACGTCGGGACTCTTCATAGATGGTCGCCGGGTCATCCACCAGGTGACAGCGTCCGCCATAAAATTCGATGGAACGGATTTTTTCAGCCGAAGTACCACGCGGCATCACCGCGATGAAGGGCAAACCTAGCAAACGGGCGAAATAGGCTTCGGACACCGCGGTGCTGCCACTGGAAGCCTCAATAATGGTGGTGTTGTAGCGAATCCAGCCATTGCACAGGCCATACAGGAATAGCGAACGCGCCAGGCGATGCTTCAGGCTGCCGGTCGGGTGGGTGGATTCATCCTTGAAGTACAACTGGATTTGCGGCAACGCCGGGATCTGTAGCGGTATTAGGTGGGTGTCACTGGAACGATTGAAGTCCGCCTCAATTTTGCGGATGGCAGTACTAGCCCAATTGCCCATTTTTATCTCCTGAATGCATAAATTTAGAATACATTATTCTATTGCATGGAAATAAAAAAGCGCCTCCAAATGGAGGCGCTTTCTTGCGGCAAGACAAATTGCTTAGAATTTGGTGCCGATACCAATACCGTATACCCACGGATTGATCTTCAGGGTGCCAATGTCTTGGCCACCAAGACGAGCCTTGGTTTTGATGTCGATCTTTTTTACGTCGAAGTTCAGGAACAGGTTTTTGCTGATGGCAACGTCAGCACCAACCTGAGCGGCCAAGCCCCAGCTGTTCTGATCGATGTCAACATCCTGACCAAGAGCACGCAGCCCATTGCTATAGAAACGGGTGTAGTTCACACCAACACCAACATACGGACGGAAGGTGGCTTCCGGAGTGAAGTGGTACTGCAGAGTCAAAGTCGGCGGCAGGACCGAAACCTTGCCCAAAGAACCCAGATCACTCCTCAATTCGTGGCGGGAAGTACCCAAAATCAATTCAGCACCGATATTGTTGGTGATCATGTAAGTGAAATCCAGTTCTGGCACGGTATCGGACTTCACATCGGTATGGATAGCGGACAGCGTCTTATCAGCACTAACATCGGGATTCACATTGATCACGCGGAAACGCGCGATGATGTCGCCTTGAGCGGCGAAGGCGCTAGCGGAAATCAGACCGATGGCCGCAGCCAGAGCAAGCTTTTTCATTTGTATTCTCCAAGAGTGTAGGCAAGTTCACGGTCTTGGGCTTCTGCCGTAATTGACTTTCTAATAGGCCGGCAGTAGCTTGCGACGTTCAAGCGGAGGTTAACCAAACCTCCCGGTCAAAACTTTGCTTAAGATCATGAAACAGTCATGAAATATGCCGACCTGCGGGACTTTGTTGCTCAATTGGAACAGCAAGGTGAGTTGAAAAGAATCAATCTGCCGGTGTCTCCACATCTGGAGATGACCGAAATTGGCGACCGTGTCCTGAAAGCGGGTGGCCCGGCCCTGCTGTTCACGCAACCCCGGCACGATACGCAGACGTATTCGATTCCGGTACTGGCCAATTTGTTTGGCACACCCAAGCGTGTTGCCATGGGCATGGGTGCCAGCGACGTCATGCAGTTGCGTGAAATCGGCAAAACCCTGGCTTATCTGAAAGAGCCGGAACCGCCGAAAGGCTTGCGTGAGGCCTGGGACAAGCTGCCCTTGCTCAAGCAGGTGTTGTCCATGGCACCCAAGGTAGTCAGCAAAGCCCCTTGTCAGCAGATTGTGTGGGAGGGTGAGGAGGTGGATTTGACGCGCCTGCCCATCCAGCACTGCTGGCCGGGTGATGTGGCACCGCTGATTACCTGGGGCCTGACGGTAACGCGCGGCCCGAACAAGAAGCGGCAGAACCTGGGCATCTACCGCCAGCAGGTCATCGGCAAAAACCGCGTCATCATGCGCTGGTTGGCGCATCGTGGCGGCGCGCTGGATTATCGTGAATTCCGCCAGCAGAACCCGGACAAACCCTACCCGGTGGCCGTGGTGCTGGGCTGCGACCCGGCAACCATTCTGGGCGCAGTCACCCCGGTGCCGGACACTCTGTCCGAATACCAGTTTGCCGGCCTGCTGCGTGGCAGTCGCACCGAGCTGGTGAAATGCATCGGCTCTGATCTGCAAGTGCCGGCACGGGCCGAGATTGTACTGGAAGGCCACATCCATCCGGATGACATGGCACTGGAAGGCCCGTATGGCGACCATACCGGCTATTACAACGAGCAGGACCACTTCGCGGTGTTTACCATCGACCGCATCACCATGCGTGAGAATCCCATCTATCACAGCACCTATACCGGCAAACCACCGGATGAGCCTGCGGTGCTGGGCGTGGCACTGAACGAAGTATTCGTCCCCATCCTGCAAAAGCAGTTTCCGGAAATTGTCGACTTCTACCTGCCGCCGGAAGGCTGCAGCTATCGCATGGCGGTCATCAGCATCAAGAAGCAATATCCTGGTCATGCCAAGCGGGTAATGATGGGCTGCTGGAGCTTCCTGCGCCAGTTCATGTACACCAAGTTCATCATCGTGGTGGATGACGATGTGGACTGCCGTGACTGGAAGGAAGTGATGTGGGCGATTACCACCCGCATGGACCCGGTACGCGACACCACACTGATCGAGCACACGCCAATTGACTACCTGGACTTTGCCAGCCCGGTGTCCGGCCTGGGTGGCAAGATGGGGCTGGATGCTACCAACAAGATGCCGGGCGAAACCCATCGCGAATGGGGCGTGCCCATCGTGATGGATGATGCCGTCAAGACCAGGGTGGATGCCCTGTGGGAGCAATTGGGACTGTAAATGATCTTGCCGGCCAGGCTATTTCCCTGCCAGCCGGCAATGCCTGTTATTATCGCCGCGTCAATTCGTATCTGGAGCATTCATGTCTGATCTGCACAATCCCAATTCCGCCCAGCGCCTGAAACGTCTGAATCACCGCCAGCGCAAGAAAATGCGCGTCGGAGAATACCGTGAACTGGGTTTCCACCTGATTGCCACCATTGCCAGCGACGTCAATACTGACAGCCTGCTGGACGACTGGCTCAACTGCATCGATGAGGCGGCCATCAGCTTTGGTGGTCATTTCGATGGCAAGAACCGCCTGGAAGGTGTGGTATTCCCGGTAGGGGAAGTTGCCATCACCGAGGAAATCCGCGCCAAACTGGTGGCCTGGCTGCAAGCACGCAGCGAAGTATCCAATGTGGAAGCAGGTGATCTGATCGACCTGTGGCACACGGTGTAAGCACACTGTGCCATACAAAAAACCGGCCTGGTGCCGGTTTTTTTACGTCGGTATATCAATGAAGACAAGGTCAGGACAGCTTGCGGAACACGCGGTACCCCACATACAACCAGGTTTCCCGCGCCAGGAACTTCACCTTGTTGCTCCAACTGACATAGCGGCTGGACTGGGTAGGTGCCGGGGCTGCAGTCAATCCCAGATCATGCGCCATCAGGACGGCGCGGCGCATATGCAGAGGATCGCTGACCAGCAAGAATGAACGAATCCCGAAAGGGCCCGCCAGCTTGCCGGCATTTTCCAGATTCTGCCAGGTGGTGCGCGATTCGTTTTCGGCCAGCATGGCCGTCATCGGCACACCCTGACGCAGGGCAAATTCGCGGCCGACATCGGCCTCGGTGGGGTAGCCCGGTTCCGGCGTGCCGCCAGTGAATACAATCCAGCGCACCCGTCCTTGCTTATACAGGGCCACCGCATGATTAATGCGTTCACGCAGTACCGGCGACGGCTTGCTGCCCCAGGCGGCAGCGCCCAGTACCAAGGCGGCATCGGCAGGCTCAGTCGCAGGTTGGTCTGCATAACGTGCAATGCCCCAGGCCATGTAGCCAAAGCCGAGCATGACCATCAGCACGGCCAGCAGGAATCCTTTGAGCATCAGACGCAGATAAAGCATGAAGCAGTGGCAGCGGGAGGAAGGAAAGCCTGATTGTACCCCCGTTGACGGGCAGATGGCAGTCACTGCCGCTGCAGGGCCGCAATATGCGGCACCCAAATGCCATGCCTCCACGCCGGCGTGGTATTACTTTTCCAGCTCCCAGATGGCTGCCTGCAAGGACTCCATGCGCTGGCTGAGGGCCTGTTGGGCATCCTCCAGCGCCTGGTTGTATATCTGCCGGCCGATTTGGCTGGCCACAAAGTCGAGCAGAAACTGAGCATCGAAGGTTCCGACCTCAAGCTGCAATTCACTGGACAGATAGTGCTGCAGGACAGGTGCCAGTTGTTGCAATTGCTGCTGGCTGAGCATGGACTGAGTGGACATGATGGGGCTTCCGGACGGATCAAGCCCGGCATTGTGCCTTGTCGGCGACCCGCTGCAAAGCGGGTTTCGGACGCTAGCGCAGCAGCGTGCGCCCCATCTCCACCAGGCCATGCAGCAGATGCTGGCCGGATCGCTGCTGCAACTGCTGCCCTGTCAGGTAGAGCCGACAGGGATCATGCGGGGGCAGGGGTAGCTCACGGCACAATGTCAGCTGGGTCTGCGCACTGCCATACAGCAGGGTGATGACATCGGCCCCCGCCCGGCGTGTCAGGCGGCCCAGCTTGTCGGGCAACGCTGCCGGACTGCACAGCACATGGCTGGCATGGAAAGCGGAGGAGCGCAATACTTCTTGCTGGCAACGGCCATGTTCGGCCAGGCAAGACAGCCAGCGCGGGCTGTTTTCCAACCACCAGATCAGAATCTGTATCATGTTCAAGCTCCATTGTGCATTGCACAATAAACTTATACATCCAGCCCCGTCCTGGCACAAGCAATAAAAAAATGGCCGGGCAAACGACCCGGCCAACACAGGAAAGTCGGTACCGGACAAGTACCGACAGCAGAACACCGTTAAGACAGCCAGCGTGGCTGGGTCAATGCTTCGGGCAGCAGGGCTTCGTCCAGTTGGGCGCGCTGCATCAGCCCGCGTTCCAGCACGATATCGTAGACACTGCCACCGGTGGCGTGCGCCTCGGCGGCCACCGCGGTGGCGGCGGCGTAGCCGATGATGGGGTTGAGGGCGGTCACCAGGCCGATGGAGTTGAGTACATCGGCACGCAGCTTGGCTTCGTTGGCGGTAATTCCATTCACGCAGTGCTCGGTGAGCGTGCTGCAGGCATTGGCCAGATGACGCACGCTGCGGAACATGCTGTAGGCGATGACGGGCTCAAAGGCATTCAGTTGCAACTGGCCGCCTTCTGCCGCCATGGTGATGGTCATATCGTTGCCGATCACTTCAAACGCCACCTGGTTGACCACTTCCGGAATCACCGGATTGACCTTGCCCGGCATGATGGACGAACCGGCCTGACGGGCTGGCAGATTGATGTCGCCAATACCGGCGCGCGGGCCGGAGGACAGCAGGCGCAAGTCATTGCAGGTTTTGGACAGTTTGACCGCCACGCGCTTGAGCACGCCGGAGAGCTGGACGAATGCGCCGCAGTCCTGGGTGGCTTCCACCAGATTGGGGGCCGTCATCAGCTTCAGGCCAGTCAGTTCGGACAGATGCAGGCACACCAGCCGTGCATAGTCGGGATGGGCGGTAATGCCGGTACCGATGGCAGTAGCACCCAGATTGATTTCCAGCATCAGCGCACGGGCTTCGCTCAGGCGCTGTTCGTCTTCACCCAGCATCACGGCGTAGGTCTGGAACTCCTGACCCAGCGTCATCGGCACCGCATCCTGCAATTGGGTACGACCCATTTTCAGGATGTGCTTGAATTCTTCGGCCTTGGCCGCAAAGGCTTCGCGCAGCACGAACATGGTGCGTTGCAGGCGCAGCACGCCCCAGTAGGTGGCCAGACGCAGCGCAGTGGGATACACGTCATTGGTACTCTGACTCATGTTGACGTGTTCGTTGGGATGCAGCTTGTCGTACTCGCCCTTGGCATGGCCCAGGATTTCCAGCGCACGATTGGCAATGACTTCGTTGGCATTCATATTGGTGGACGTACCGGCACCGCCTTGAATCACATCCACCACAAACTGCTCGTGCAGCTTGCCATCCACCAGCTCTTCGCAAGCATCGACAATGGCCTGGGCTCGGCGTGCATCAAGCAGGCCCAGATCGCGGTTGGCCAGCGCTGCTGCTTTCTTGATTTGCGCCAGTGCGACAATCAGGTCGCCATAGCTGGCGATGGTCTGGCCGGTGATGGGAAAGTTTTCCACTGCCCGCAGGGTGTGGACACCCCAGTATGCAGCAGCCGGAACGGCGCGATCGCCAAGCAGGTCGTGTTCGATACGGGTGGACATGCAGCAAGCCTTTGTCGGTGGTCCCCGCCCATGCGGAGTGATGGAGGCAGACTGTAGGCTGGCACAGGGGGGATTGGCCAATTCCGATTCGGGATCAGGTCATGCAAATTTTGCATAACCATCAAAAAACCGTCTCAACCGTCAGCCGAATTGCTAAAGGAACACCACCCATCCAGCGCTGCAGTGGCAGACCCGCCAGCATGCGGACGGGCAGCCACCCAGACATTGGCGGGAGATGGGCCGGGCATGCCAGCGGTGCTAGGATGCCGCGTCCTGATAGCTCAGATCGCCCACCTTGCGCAGTTGGTACTGTCCATCCTGATAGCGCAGCACGGTGATGCTGGCGTTGGGGATATCAGCCCCCTGGGCTTGGCCGTGTACCAGCGTATCCAGAATGCTGAGGATGGCTCCGCCATGGCTGACCACCAGAACATTACCGCCCCCCGCCGCCACGGCATTGCTCACGATGTCCTGCATGCCGGCACGCAGGCGCGAGACGATTTGTGGATAGGTTTCTGCCCAGCCGCGCGGGTCGGCATCATGAATGGCCTGGGCAATGGCGCTGTCGCTCATCTTGCGGGTGAAGTCACCCCAGTTTCCCCATTGCGGGTCAAAGGTCATGCCCTGCTTTGCAAATAATGGGGTCCACATTTCGGCATCGGGCCGGCCCTCGAAGCTGCCGTAATTCCATTCCCGCAAGCGCGCGTCTTCCTGTACCGGCAGTTGTTGCTGCCGCCCCTGCGCCAGCACGATGCGGGCAGTGCTGCGCGCCCGTCCGAGATCGCTGCTATAGACTGCGATGAAGTGGATTTTGGCCAGCCCCCGGCCCGCCGCCTCAGCACCCTGGATGCCTGCCGCCGTCAACGGGGTATCGGACCAGCCCTGCACCTGACTGGTGGTATTGAACATGGTTTTGCCATGACGCAACAAATACACATCCACCACCGGCTTATCGGCCGCCGCCGCCAGTTGGCTGCTAAGCATGACCAGACAGCACACCATCCATTGCACAATTTTGCCGCCCTGCATTGCCACCCCCTCTGCCCTTGTGAGCCTTAACGAGCGTTCATGCTAGAAAATCGGCAGGCAAGTAACAGCAGGCAATCGCCTAAAAGCGGCTGCGTTTGGTCCGGATTGTGCGGAAGCCCTACACCGGCTGTACGCTGGCAGCCAGATAATCCCAGAAGGCATCCAGCTCGGGGCGGCTGCGTTTATTGTCGCGATACAAGCGCACCTCCATGTCCACGCTCCAGCCATCCGCCGCCGCCAACACCAATTGCTTGCTGCGCAATTCGTTTTGTACCGAGCTGGCGGGCAGGAAGGCCACGCCATGTCCTTCCAGCACCATGTTCTTCAGTCCCTCGGCCATGTCGGTTTCGTAACGCAGCGACAGGAAGGTGGGTTCGGGAGCCGCCTCCAGAATCAGGTCGGTCATCAGCCTGAAGTAGGCATTGCTGGCATAGCCGAGGAAGGGCAAGGGCTGCGCGGCACTTCCCGGCAGCGCATGGCGCGGCGTGTGGTCGGAATTGCTGCGCACATAAGGCCGCAGGGTTTCCACGCCCAGCCGCAGGCCGCTGTAGCGCGGATCGGTCAGCTCCACTGGCTGTTTGGGATGGTGATAGCACATCAGCAGATCGCAGCCGCCCTCCACGAAGGCCAGCAAGGCGTCATGCACATTGCTGGCCTGCAGGCGGCAGGATAAGGGACCAAAGCCCTGCTCCATCTGCGTGAGCCACTTGGGGAAGAAGGAAAATGACAGGGTATGCGGCACGGCCAGGCTGAGCGTGCCAGCCGGCAAGGGTTGCAAGCCACGCAACTGGGCGCGGGTACTGTTGATTTGCGCCAGCATCTGCACCGCCTGCTCGCGCAATAACTCGCCTGCCGCGGTAAGCCGGGTGGGATAGGTGGTGCGGTCGATCAGGTCGGCACCAAACCAGCTTTCCAATGATTTGATGCGGCGTGAAAAAGCGGGCTGGGTAAGATGACGGACTTCGGCGGAACGGGTAAAACTGCCGGTATCGGCCAGCACCAGAAAGTCCTCCAGCCAGCGGGTTTCCATTCTGTGTTCACTCCCATGTCCATTGCTATTAAAGCTCTTTAAAATCAGCCAGCTATTTCGCAGCCCCGCCACCGATTTTGGCAGAATTTGATATTTTACAATGTAGTACCGCACATTGCCCCTACAATGCTGCAAACGAAAAACTTGTCTGACAATGAGAATCACACACACTATCTGGCGAAGAGTGCTCGGCCTGATGCCAGGCGAGATTGCCAGCGATGAAACCGGCTGGCTGCTCAGCCCCCATCAGCACATGCCCTTGCTGCAGCAACGCCGTGCCTTGATGCTGGTGAACCGGGTGCGGCTGTTTGCCTTGCTGTTTGCCATCCTCACCCCGCTGTGGATTGTGGTGGACGTGCTGGCCCTGCCTTCCGGGCTGTGGGAAAGACTGGCCACGCTGCGCCTGCTGTCCACCGTGGCCTTTACCGCGCTGGTGCTGTGGTATCCGCAGGATGGCAGGCTCAAGCGCGCCTATCAGGGCATGAGCATGCTGTTTGCCATTCCCACCCTGTTCTACATCGGCTCGCACATGCTGATGACCCAGTACCATCTGGAAGGCGTCTCCGCCGCCGTGGGAACCGGCTATGCCTTCCTGCCTTTTGTGCTGCTGGCCGCCATTGCCATCTTCCCGCTCACCATGCTGGAAAGCCTGGCCTTCACCATGCCGGTGCTGCTGGCCTATGCACTGGCCTGGACCTTGGACTGGTCGGTTGCCAGTTGGCCTTCCTTTGGCGGCGAATTCTGGCTGTTGTCGCTACTGGCCGCAGTGTCGTCACTGGCCAGCATCAGCCAGTTGGCCTTCATCATCGCCCTGGTGGGACAAACCATCCGCGACCCGCTCACCATGGCGTTTTCACGCCGCAGCGGTATTGAAATGCTGGAACTGCAACTGGTGAATGCCGAGCGCAACCAGTTGCCGCTGGCCATTGCCTTTATTGATCTGGACCATTTCAAGGGGATCAACGATGCGTTTGGCCATGCCGCCGGGGACAAGACCCTGAAGCTGCTGGTGCAGCAAATCCAGCAGAACATGCGCCGCGGCGATGTGCTGGTGCGCTGGGGGGGAGAAGAGTTTGTGCTGTTGATGCCCAATACCGACCGGGTGCAAGGCGAAGTGGCCCTGGAGCGGCTACGCCAGAACGGCTTGGGCCTGCGCCCGGACGGCACGCCGCTGACCGCCAGCATAGGCCTGGCCGAGCGCCTGGCCGACAAATGCAATGCGCGCCGCCAGTTGGTGGAATTGGCTGACGCGCGCATGTACCGCGCCAAGCAGTTGGGACGTAATCAGGTGGTCAGCCGCTAGGCGGCCAATCGCTTCACCCCTGTTGCAGCACTACCCAGTCCTGGGTTGCCGGGGCGGCACGGAATTCGTGCACCACCTGCTGCATCAGCGCGAATGCCTGTGCGCCATCCAGCGCGCGGCAGGCCTCATCCAACTGCTGCATGAAGTGTTGCAGCTCCTCTGCCGGCAGATGGTATTCCTGCGCCCGCAGGATGCGTGGATGGTCGGTGGGCAGTACGTTGTCGCCGATCAGCAGTTCTTCGTACAGCTTTTCGCCCGGCCGCAGGCCGGAGAAGCGGATCTCGATATCGCCCCCCGGATGCTTGTCATCACGCACTTCCAGCCCGGACAGATGCACCATGCGCCGCGCCAGATCGGCGATTTTCACCGGCTCGCCCATGTCCAGCACAAACACATCACCACCCTCGCCCATCGCCCCGGCCTGAATCACCAGTTGGGCGGCTTCCGGAATGGTCATGAAGTAGCGGGTGATGTCCGGGTGAGTAACCGTCACCGGGCCGCCGGCCTTGATCTGCTTCTTGAACAGCGGCACCACCGAACCGGAGCTACCCAGCACATTGCCAAAGCGCACCATGACAAAACGGGTGTTGCTGCCGCTGGCGTGACGGCCTTGCAAGGTAAGCTCGGCCAGCCGCTTGGTGGCACCCATCACATTGGTGGGGCGTACCGCCTTGTCGGTGGAAATCAGCACAAAGGTATCCACGCCGCAGTCTTCTGCCGCGCGCGCGGTGGTGTCAGTGCCAAAGGCATTGTTGACGATGCCGGCCACCGGATTGTGTTCCACCATCGGCACATGCTTGTAAGCGGCGGCGTGATACACCGTTTCCACGGCAAAGCTGCGCATGATCTGGCATAGCCGGGCATAGTCGGTGACTGAACCGAGCAAGGGCGTGCGCGGGATATCCGGCGCCAGTTGCGACAGTTCCTGGTCGATGGCGTACAGGGCAAATTCGGTCAGCTCGAACAGCACGATGCGCGCCGGATTGTTGCGCGCGATCTGCCGTACCAGCTCGGAGCCGATGGAACCGCCCGCGCCAGTCACCATCACCACCCGGCCCTGGATATTGCGGGCCAGCAGTTCGGGACGCGGCGGCACCGGGTCGCGGCCCAGCAGGTCTTCGATTTCCACTTCTTTCAGCTCTTCCACCCGCGCTTCACCCGAAACCAGATCGGCCATGCCGGGCAGGCGCTTGATGGGGATGCGCAGATGTTCCAGCGACTCCAGGATTTCACGCTGTCGGCCACGGCTGACCGAGGGCATGGCCAGCAGGATGCAACTGGCTGTGGTTTCCTCGATCAACAAGGGCAGGTCGTCCGGGGCATGGACGCTGAGACCGCGATAGGTCCGCTTCCAGCTTTCCGGATTGTCATCGACAAAGGCCATCGGCCGGTATTCCTTGCCTGCCTGCAAGGCCAGCATCAGCTGTACACCAGCCTGACCGGCACCATAGATGATGACGTGTTCACGCGGGGCATCCACTGAATCGATCCGCCGCACCAGGCCGCGCAGCACAAAGCGGCTGCCGCCGATATAGGCCATGGCGAACATCCAGAAGATGATGATGGACGAACGCGGAAACGGCGCAATGCGCGCCATCACGATCACCGCTGTCAACACCAGCACCGCCAGACTCACCCCGGTAAACACGGTGTAGACGATCTTGTCGTCCAGGTATTTCAGCACCGCACGGTACAGCCCCAGCTTGACGAAGATGGGAATCACCCACAGCGGCGGCACGATGAAGATCCACAGATACGGGTCCAGCTTGGGGTCCCAGTAGCCGCCCAGACGCAGGACGACCGCGCTCCACAGGGCCAGCGGCAGCAGCAGCGCATCCATCAGCGCCAGCAGGGCCATCTTGTTGTGACGGGAAAAGGTGAGCAGTTTGTCTAGCATGTCGAATCGACTTTCACGGCCATCAGCGCAGCACGATTTTCAGCAAGGTGGCGAAGATGATGCGGATATCTTCCAGCAGGCTGTGGGTTTGCGCATAGCGCACGTAATAGCCCAGTTTTTCCGGCAGGATCTGTTCGATATAAGCGCGTTCCGGGTCCGCCGCGCGGCCCAGGATCTCGTTTTCATCAATCATGCGGATGGAGGCCCAGTCGGTAATGCCGGGGCGCACCGACAGCACGATGTCTTTGACTTCATCCGGGTAGTGCGCCACATACTTGGGCACTTCCGGGCGCGGCCCTACCAGGCTCATGTCGCCGAACAGCACGTCCAGCAATTGCGGCAGTTCATCCAGCTTGCTCTTGCGCAAAAAACGCCCGGCACCGGTGACACGGCTGTCCGCGCCCACGGTCAACTGACCCTGCACCTCGGTATTCACCTGCATGGTGCGGAATTTGTGGATGCGGAACAGCATGCCGCCCCGCCCTACCCGTACCTGGCGGAAAAACACCGGGCCGGGGGAATCGAACTTGATCCACAGCGCCACCAGCAGCAGCGGCCCGGCCAGCAGCAGCAGGCCGATGCTGGACGCAATCAGGTCGAACAGGCGCTTGAGCAGCGCCGAACCGGCCCCCGGCGGGCGACAGCATGGCGGTAACAAGGCCGGGCCTTCACCCGGCTGCAAAGGCTGGTGCTGACTCATGCGCCCAGAATCTCACGCACGGCGGCAATCACGCGGGTCTGATCGTCCGCGGTCATGCGGGTGTATAGCGGCAGGGTGACTTCGGCCTCGAAGGCGGCATCCGCCACCGGGAAGGCGGCACGGTCCAACTGATAGCCATCGCGCCATACCGGCTGGCGATGCAGCGGAATGAAGTGTACCGAGCAGCCAATGCCCTTTTCCGCCATGCAGACGATGAAGTCATCACGGCTGATGCCGGCTTCCAGCTTGATGCGCACCGGGTAGAGGTGCCAGGCATGGCGGTCCCCGGCATGGGCGGGACGGGCCGGCAGGATCAAGGGCAGGTCGGCCAGCTCACGGTCAAAGCGCTGGGCCATGACTTCGCGTTTTTCGCGGAAGGCCACAATCTTCTTCAACTGGTGGATGCCCATGGCGGCGGCGGTGTCCGGCATATTGTATTTGAAGCCGGGGGCGATCACTTCGTAATACCAGGCCGGGGTCTTGGACACATAGCGGTCGAAGGCATCGCGGCTGATGCCATGCAGACGCATGATCTTGCAGCGGGCAATGATGTCCTTGTTCTTCGATACCACCATGCCGCCTTCGCCGGTGGTCATGGTTTTGTTGGCGTAGAAGCTGAACACGGTGACGTCCGAATCCAGCGTGCCCACCAGCTTGCCCTTGTAGGTGGTCGGCAGGGCGTGCGCAGCGTCTTCCACCACTTTCAGGCCGTGTTCGCGCGCGATGGCGATGATTTCGTCCATCTCGCACGCGAGGCCGGCAAAGTGTACCGGCATGATGGCGCGGGTTTTCGGCGTGATGGCGGCACGGATGGCGGCCGGGCTGATATTGAAGGTGGCCGGGTCCACATCCACCACCACCGGGTCCGCGCCCAGATAACGCACCACTTCGGCGGTAGCGGTAAAGGTGTAGCTGGGGACAATCACTTCGTCACCCGGCTGGATGCCGATGGCTTCCAGTGCCAGATGCAGGCCGGCGGTGGCGGAGTTTACGGCAATCGCTTCCACGCCCTCGCCGATGAAGGCGGCAAAGTCGGCTTCGAACTGCTTGGTCTTGGGGCCGGTAGTCACCCAGCCGGAACGCAGGGCATCGACCACTTCATTGATTTCGTCTTCGCCGATATCCGGCAGGGCAAAGGGCAGGAATTTCTGTTCGCTCATTTTCGTCATCTTCAATAGGCGTCGTTGTTCATGGCTGGCAGCCGACGCATGGTTGCCAGTCGCGTATTCGGTCTTGTCAGCGGCGCTGAGAGCGGCCAACAAAATAGCGTAGCGGCCCTGGGGCAAGGCACGCAGCAGCAGGTTTTTTGTCAGCTGCGCTTACTGGCGCGCCAGATTATCGGTGGCCGGTTTCTCTTTCAGTGCATCGGCGGCGCGCTTGCCCAGCTTCTGCGTGGGCAGTTCCACCCAGCGATTGATGGCCAGTGCCAGATACCAGGTCAGCACGGTGGCGGCGGCCACCAGCAGCCACCACGGCAGATTGTACATAGCCAGCACTTCCATCAGCACATAGCCGGCATTGGAATGACAGACATACCAGGCATAGCTGATCGCGGCCACCCGCGCCAGCCACGGGCTGCTCCACAGTGCCGGGCGCAGCACACCCAGCACAAACAGGCTGATGCCGATGGCGTAGCTGCCGTACAGCTCCAGCGAGGGCCAGTTGGTCACCCACACGAACATGGCCAGCAGCCCGACAAAATGCAACACGGTTTCCACTGCTCCGGCCTGCCCGGTCAAATAGAAATAACACCAGCACCCGGCAAACATCAGCGGGAAATAACACACCACCGAAGACAGGAAATATTGGTCATAAGCCCAGAAATGCGCCAGTTGACCATGCAGGCCCTGTGCATTCGGGCCACGGCACAGCATGGCCACCAGCGGCAGCAGCAGCCAGATGGCCCACTTGATGCGTTTGCCGGTGAGTGCAAAGGCGCTGCCCAGCAAGGCGTAGAACCACAGTTCCACCTTCAGCGTCCACATCACCGGGTCGATATTGCGTCCGCCCAACATGTCCTGAAAGGCAATGCTGACATGGCCGATGACATCGCGCCGGGTGATGTCGAAGTCGTTATCCGCCAGCCAGGCGGCAATCCACAAGGCAAGCAGCGTCACCGCCAGCCCGGCCCAGTATGTCGGGTAAATGCGGAACACCCGCGACACGGCAAAGCGCAGTCCGCCCATGCGGGTGAGCGACAGCGGAATCAGCAGCCCGGAAATCAGCAGGAACAGCCCCACCCCCACCGCCCCCAGATTGAAGGGCAATACAAAAGACGCCTCTGCATAGCCTTCCAGCGGGTCCATATTGAGGATGTCGCCGATGCGCGCGCGATGCTGCCAGAAGGTTTGTGTGAAGTGAAACAAGATCACGCACAGAATGGCCATGCCACGCAGGCCATCGGCAAAATCAAAACGGACATGCTGCTTGCTGCTACTCATCCAGTACTCACCCGTTGCCGACGCAGGCAAGGCGTCGACCATATTTGAAAAAAACCCCTATTATCCTCGCCGTCCGTACGGCTTGGTACGGTTTTTTGTCTCTTTTTCGGCTGCATCAAAACGGTTTTGCCAGTCAAATTGCGCCAGATCAGCAGCAAACGCGTCAGTCCTTGGCTCCGAAGGCGTGCGCGCAGGACGGGCAAGGCGTCTGAGCAGCATTTCCACCAGCGTCAATGGCAGAAACAGCAATACCAGCACGATCCAGCCCACACCATGCCAATGCGCCAGCAGCTTCAGCCACTCCGGGGCTGGCTGCCCGCCTCCGCCATGCTTGTCCCAGAAAAACATCGCACCACAGAACAAGCCGAACCAGCCGACCAACAAGCCGGTCTGCACACGTGGCCACTGCTGCCAACTGGCCAGCGCATAGGCGGCCAGATACAGCAGCACCTGGGCCAGCCCCCAGCCCAGGCCGCTTTGCAAGGCCATGGCCAGCAGCACCATGCTGACAAAAAACACCGCGAGGTAAGTGGCCAGCTTCAGCCCCAGCCGCAGCAGTTTTCCCAGCAGGCGCAACATGACATCAGCCCTGGCGCAGCACAGCCTGCAAGAAGCGCTGTGCCAGGATGCGGTAATCATGATGGGCCAGCACATATTGCCGTCCGGCTGCCCCCATGCGGCCACGCTCGTTGGGCGTGGTGGCCAGCATGCGGCACACCGCGTCGGCAATGGCGGCTGGGTCTTCCGCGCCCACGCTGAAACCGGCCCCGGCATCCTTGACCATGTCATTGCCCGCTTCCACCGAGTGGATCACCGGCTTGCCCGCCATCAGGTAGTCGAACAGCTTGTTGGGATTGATGCCGAAGCGGTAGATGGGCAGCTTGCGCCAGCCAATGAACAGGCTGTCCATTTCAGCCAGAAAGGCCGGTACTGCGCGCTTGGGAATACTGGGCAGAAAATGCACATTGGTCAGGCCCATGGCACTGGCCTTCTCCACCAGCGCGGCCTTGTCCGGGCCATCGCCCACCAGCACAAAGCTGGCTGGCGTATCTTGCAACCGGGCGGCGGCTTCCAGCAGGAAGTCCAGCGCATTGGCCAGACCATGGCCACCGGCGTAGCCAATCAGAAAGCGCTTGTCCGCCTTCAGCTTGGCCAGCGCAGCCAGGTGTTCGGCGGGTAGTGGCGTGTCCGCCCCCTGCCACTCGGCCACGTCCACGCCGTTAGGAACGACATGGTATTTTTCCGCCGCCATGCCATGTTCCATCATGTAGTCACGCGCGCAGGGCAGCATGGAGATGACGGTATCGGCCTTGCGATAGCCGAAATCCTCGGCCCACTGCATCAGGCGGATGAAGGGGTGGGAGCGCGACATGCCGCCCACCTCCACCGGCGTCAGCGGCCACAAATCATGCACCTCGTACACCAGCCGCGCCCCGGTCTTGCCGGCGATGAAGGCGGCGGGGATGGTATCCAGCGGGTAGGTGGAGGAGGCAATCACCACGTCCGGCTTCCACTGTTTCAGATAGCGCCCGGACAGACCCATTACCTTGCCCAGGAAGCTGAAGATGTTGATCACCCGCTTCAGCCCATTGCCCGGATAGGCTGGCGTCTTGCACCAGGTGTAGCGGATGCCGTCGATGTCTTCGTCCTGATACTTGGCCGACAACTGCGGATTGGTCTGGCGCAGGTGCGAGGTATCTGCCGCCAGCATATTGACTTCGTGGCCGGCCTTGACCCATTCTCGCGCCAGGTAATAGGGGCGGAACTCCATGCCGTGGCGCGGGCTGCCGGCATAGTGATTAATATAGAGAATGCGCACGCTGCTGCTTTTCCGGATTTAAGTGTCCGCCGTTCAGAACAGACCTGCGGCGATATTGATCATCATCGCCAGCACGGTGGTGTTGAACAGGAAGGACAGGATGCAATGCACGGAGCCGATGCGACGCATGGCCCGTGAGCTGAAACTGATGTCGGCCGTCTGGCCCGAGGTGCCGATGACGGCGGCAAAGTAAAAGAAATCGCTGTAATTGGGTTCTTCGTCCCCTGGGAACTCCAGCCCCGGCTTGCCGCTATGCAACAGCGCCACGTAATACTGATGGGCGTAATGCAGGGCGAACATCACCTGGGTAAACAACCAACTGCTGAAGATGGTGAGCACCGACAGGCCGATATGCGCCACCCGGTTGCTGCCGTGCAGGTCTTTCGCCACCGACAGCTCGGCCACGATGGACAGCAGGCAGACAATGGCCGCCAACACCACCAGCATCAGGATGGCCAGTTCGCCTTCGTCCTGCCGTGCCGCACGGCGACGGATTTGCGTGGCATCGGCACCGTGCATCATGTGCAGTGCCAGCAGCAGGTACAGACCGGCACCGGCATTCCAGCCAATCACATAGGCGGTCAGCGTGCGCATCGGCGTCAGCATGGTCAGCGCTTGCGCGATGAAGAGGCCGAACACGATGGCCGACAACAGGCGCGGCCTGGTCCGCAGGATGTGGATCAGCCGGGCCAGCGGGCCGTGATGGTGACGGATGGGCTTGTCCATGTCGGTCCTCCTCAAGCGTCCTCAGGAAAGTTGCGCGTACAGCTCTACCAGCTTGCGGCCTTCTGCCGCCCAGCTATATTTTTGCAGCACCGCCTGCTTGCCGGCTTCGCCCAGTTGGCGCATGCGGTCTTCGTCCGCCATCAGGCTGTTGATGGCGGCGGCAATGGCTTGCGGGTCTTGCGGGTCCACCAGCACGCCGCAGCCGGCGTCGTCGACGATTTCGCGCCATACCGGGAAGTCACTGGCAATCACCGGCATGCCGGCGGCCATGTATTCAAACAGCTTGATTGGCAGCGCATCCACGTAATTGGGGGTGGGGAATAGCGTCACCAGGCCGATCTTGCTTTGCGCCAGCACCTGGGCCACGCCCTTGCGGTCCAGCACGCCCAGGTCATTCACCCGCGCCCAGCCGGCTTGCGCTTCCAGTCTGGCGCGCAGGTCGCTCTCGCTCCAGATACCGGCCAGATTCAGCCGGGTGGCGGTATCCGGCAGTGCGGCCACGATGGGTTCGATACCGCGAATGCGACTGATGCCGCCGATATAGCACACCTCGTTCTTGCGGCTGTCCCACGGCGTATCGCGCACCAGCTCTTCCAGAATGGGGAAGTTGCACACGTCCAGCACCCGCCCGCCCAGCTTGGCAAAGCGGTTGCGGATGTGCGGGGTAGACGTCACCACCGCGTCAAAGCGCTTGGCCGCCCAGTCTTCCACTGTTTCAAAGCTGCCGGACACCAGGGGACGGATGGCACCGGGAATCCAGTGCTTGGCCAGAATCTGGCGCGGCATGTCTTCGTGTACGTCGTAAATCACCTTGATACCGGCCTGCTTCAAACGCAGCGCGGCGGGAATCAGCTCCGGGTCGTGAAAATGCACGATGTCCGGGCGCAACGCCAGTGCCGCCTGGTATACCCGGCTGGTGGTGCCGGTCATGCGGGCAAAGCGGCCGCCGGTCTTGGGGCCGACATCGTGAAAGCGCACGCCCTTGTTGATTTCCTCGCCCAGGCCATCGGCCACGATCAGGCTCACCTCGTGACCGGCGGCAGCCAGCGTGGCGCATTCCTTGACGAAAATGCGGATGTCGTGACGCGGGTGGGCAGAAGTGAGATGGGCTACTTTCATACGGCAGAATCCTTGTGTGCCAGCCCGGACAGCAGGCTGGCATAGAGATCGGCAAAGTGTTGCATATTGCGGTGATGCAGGGCTTTCTGGGCCACCAACTGGCGGTTGAGCTGCACCGCCTGTGCCAGGCGGGCATTATCCGCCGCCCAGTCCATGCCGGACAGCAGGCTATCGCTCAGCCGGGCGATGTCTTCGGCAATCAGGCCGTTGAGGCCGTCAATCACCCATTCACCATTGGCCGGCAGATTGGACAATACCGGCAGGCAACCGTGCCCCATGGCTTCCAGCAGGCTGATGCTGGTGGCGTCCGAGCGCGGCACGCTGACAAACAGGCGCGATTCCTGATACAGCGCGCCCAGCACGGCGGATGACACAAAGCCGGTGAATTCCACCCTTTGCAGTTGCAGGCGGCTGGCCAGGGCTTTCAGGCTATCGGTTGATTCGCCGCTGGCGGCCACGGTGAGGCTCCAGTCCGGGTAACGGCCGCTGGCCTCCACCTGCTGCCAGGCATGCAGGATGGCGTCGATGCGGTACAAGGGCTTGTGCAGCCGGCAGGACAGCACCTTGTTGGCCTTGGCCGCGATATCCGGCTGCGCCGGCAGCGCGTCCATGCCGAAATTCAGCACGTCGATACGGCAGTTATCCCCAGCCAACTGGCGGATCTTCGCTGCCATGTACAGCGAATCCGAGGTGATGGCCGTCGCGGCACGCAGATTGGCGCTCACCATCTGCCGCATCAGCCGGTTACTGTCCGGCAGCAGCAGCACGTCCGAGCCCCAGGCGGTCAGCACCATGGGGATGTGGCTACCGGCCACTGCCCGGCGCGCATGCCAGGCCACGCTATTGGCCTGATGCACATGGACCAGGTCCGGCTGGATCTGGGCTATCCAGCGACGCAATGTGCCTGCGCTGCCCAGTGCCTTCAGGCCAAAGTCCAGGCGCAGCTCGCCCTTGAGATTGGCCGGACGCTTGTCGGCCGGGACTTCGCCATTGCAGGCCAGCCAGATTTCGTCCACATGCGGGGCGATACCGGCCAGGTAACGCCAGGTGTGTACCGAGGCAGAACCGATCAACAACAGCTTCATTGGATATTTTCTTTCTCGATGCGGCGCAGTTCTGCCAATAGCCGGTCCAGTTTGTGCGCCAGCGCGGCGTTGTCGGCCAGCGCAATATTCATCGGCAGGTTCAGCACCGTAGCCGCCAGCCGCTCGCCCTGCGGCGCACTACCGGCCACATAGCCATGGCGGAAGGAACCGGCCGGATGGATCACATCATCAAACCACACGCCGATATTCAGCCCGCTGGCCTGACTCAAGCGTCGCGCCAGCGCGGCCTTGTTCGCCACAGGGCGGGACAGTGCAAACGGGTAACGCACCCAGTGGCACGCAGCAGCGGCAGGCACTGCCCATTGGGTGATGGACGGCAGTGCCGCCAGTGCCTGTTGGTAACGCTGCGCCAGCGCCTGCTTGTGTGCCAGCGTGGCGGGCAGATGGGCCAATTGGCGGCGCACCAGCACGCTGGACAACAGCGGCATGGCGCGTACCGGATGCGGCACGCCCTGTGTCACTTCGGCATCCGCCGAGCGGTAAATCAGGCCCAGACGACGGTTGATCGCCATGGTGATGCGGCCCAGCAGCGGCCAGCGTGCGCTCAGCAGATGTGCTTTGAGCGTGGCCAGCAAGCGCCATTCATCGGCGCAGGACAGTTCCGGCCAGTCCTGCTGCGGGGTGGTCATGCCGGGCGGAAAAATCGCCAGGCCGCCGATGCCGCCAGTCAGGTTCTTGGAATATTCAAAGCTGAAGAAAGCCCCGTCGTGATAGCTGCCCAGCCATTGGCCATCCAGCTGGCTGGCAAAGCCGTGGGCGGCATCGTCGATGAACTTCACTTGCGGATGGGCGGCGCGCAGCGCCTCCGGCACCCGGCACGGCAGGCCGTAATTGTGCGGCACGATGACGGCGCGGGTGGCCGGGCCGATGGCAGCGGCCAGCACGTCCCAGTCAAAATTCAAGGTGCCTGCCGACACATCGACAAAGCGCAGCGAGGCCGACAGCGCCGGAATCTGGTTGGGCACCACCACGCAGGTATAGGCCGGGACAATCACCTCGTCCCCTGCCCCGATTCCGTGTTGCTGTAACAGTACGCGCAGCGCGGCACGGCCGGTGTCGTACAGGCCGATGCGCGCCTCGTCCACGCCAAAACAGGCTGCCAGCTCGCGCCGCAGCGCGGCACGCTGGAATGCGCGGCCACGCAACATGCCGGGCAAGGCGGACAGGTAATCGCACAGGCTCAGTGAATTAGCCGTGAGCATGGTCTTGCTCCAGTTGGCGACACAGCCGGAATACCCAGACCATGTAGATGATGTAATAGATGGAAACCGTCACCGACAGCAGGCGGAATACCTGATGGGCATTCTCCCCCGCCCAGTACACCACGCCCAGCGAGCCCAGGTTCACCACCACACCCAGCAGGGCAAACAGCAGCGACTGGCGTTGGCGCGACAGCACCATGGGCACCATGAAGCAAGGCGCAGCCAGGAACATGCAGAAGAAGGACGGCGTCAATGTGGCGGCAATCTGGCCGGCATCACGCCATTGCTCGCCAAAGGCAAAGGCAAACAGCGGCCCGCCCCAGGCCATGATGATGAGAAAGGGCACAATCGCCAGCGCGGACAGCACCAGCAGCGCCTTTTTCAGCAAGGGCCGCAGGCTGTGTCCCTTGGCATGGGCTTCGGCCAGATCGCGGTACAGCACTTGCGACACGGCCTGCCCCAGCAAGGCAGCGGGCAGCTTCAGCACCCGCACCACCAGGCCGTAATGGCCCATCAGTTCGGCGGTGGCCAGCATGCCCAGCAGCTGCACCATCAAGGAATCCTGCAAGGCCACCACAAAGGCATGCGGGGTGTTGACCAGCGGAAACTCACGATAGCGGCGCAGGATGCGGCCCATGCCACCGGAGCGGGCGGTACGCAGCCACTGCGGCAGTGCGCGCCAGTCTTGCCGTGCTTGCAGCAGCCAGGAGGCAGTCTGGCCGGCAATCTGCGCCAGCAACAGACCGAGCGCACCCAGCTTGCCAAAGCCTGCCGCCAGTTGCACCGTCACCATGGCGGCGGATTGACCCATGCGGCCCTGCGCATTGGCACTGTAGCGGCGCTGGCGGTTGTTCCAGTTGGTCCAGATCTGGTTATTGGCCGCCACCCAGATGCCCAGCGGCAGCAAGGGCAGCCAGGGTGCCATGGCCGGGGCATGCAGCCGGGCGGCAATCCACGGCCCGGCTGCCAGCAGCGGAATGCTCAGCACCGCCAGCAGCAGGGTGTTGAACAGCAGCGCCAGCACCATCAGGCGCATGGCGTCGGCCTCTTCTTCCGGCAGCACCACCGCCATGTCGTAGCGCCAGGTGGCAATCACCACCAGGTTGGACAGCCAGGCGACAAACTGCGTCAGCACGCCAAAGTCGGCCGGGCTGTACAGCCGGGTGAGCAGCGGGGTGAACAACACCGGCAGGAACTGCGCCACGGCAGCGCCGCCAGCCAGGGTGGCGACATTGCGGGCAAAGCCGCCCTGCCCCAGCCTGGCCTTGAGTTTGGCCAGCACTTTTAGCCCAGTGCCTTTTTCACCGCGGCGACGATGGCATCCTGGGTGGCTTCATCCAGGAAGGGGTGCATCGGCAGGCTCATCACGCGCTTGCCGGCGGCTTCGGCCAGCGGGAAGCTGCCCTCGCCCAGGCCCAGATGGGCAAAGGCCGGTTGCAGGTGCAGCGGAATCGGGTAATGCACGGCGGTGGGCACGCCCAGTTCCTGCAGCGCTTTCTGTACCGCTTCGCGATTGTCCACCTCGATGGTGTACTGGGCGTAAACGTGGGTATTGCCCGCGCCGATCACCGGCACACGGGCCACATCCTGCAGCAGCGCGCTGTAGCGGGCACCAATGCGCTCACGCGCCGCCACTTCGTCGGCAAAGCTGGGCAGCTTGGCCAGCAGCACCGCGGCCTGGATGGTATCCAGACGGCCATTCAGGCCGATCACCGGGTGGTGGTAGCGACGGTCCTGGCCGTGAATGCGGATTTCACGCATTTTCTTTGCCAGTTCGTCGTCATTGGTAAAGCAGGCACCGCCATCGCCATAGCAGCCCAGGGGCTTGCTGGGGAAGAAGCTGGTGCAGCCGATGGTGGACAGGCTGCCGGATTTCTTGCCGTGCTGGCTGGCGCCAAAGCTTTGTGCGCCGTCTTCGATCACCGCAATGCCGTGCTTGTCGGCAATGGCGTTGATGGCGGTAAAGTCCGCGCACTGGCCGTACAGGCTGACCGGCATGATGGCCTTGGTACGCGGGGTGATGGCCGCTTCCAGCAGCGCCGGGTCCAGGTTGTAGCTGATGGGGTCGATATCGACAAATACCGGGGTGGCACCCAGCAGGGCAATCATTTCGCCGGTGGCGATGAAGGTAAACGGCGTGGTGATGACTTCATCGCCACGGCCCACACCCAGCGCCATCAGTGCAATCAGCAGCGCCTTGGTGCCATCACACACGCCGATGGCGTGCTTGACGCCGGCATAGGCGGCCAGTTGCTGTTCTACCTCTTTGACTTCCGGCCCCATGATGTACTGGCCGTGATCCAGCACCGCGTGGATGCGGGCGTCGATGTCGGCTTTCAGATGCTGGTACTGCGCTTTGAGGTCGATGAACTGGATGCTCATGGCTCGATTCCTTGCTGGGGCCGGGCTGCCGTGCAGGCAGCCGTCGGGATTGAATGATTGCAGGCGGTGCAGGCTGGTCCGGTTCAGGCCGGAGTGCAGTGATTGCCGCCAATCTGGTAAAAGCTGTCGCAAGCCGGGCAGGCGTGGGTGCCGATGTCATTGGGCAGACGCTCACCGCAGGCACACATCCAGCCGATACGCTTGGCCGGGGTGCCCACCATCAGCGCATAGGCCGGAACGTCGCGGGTGACCACCGCGCCGGCACCGATAAAGGCATATTCGCCCACCTGATGGCCGCAAACGATGGTGGCATTGGCACCGATGGAGGCGCCACGTTTCACCACCGTGCGGCGGTATTCATCCTTGCGGCTGACATGGCTGCGCGGATTGTTGACATTGGTGAACACCATGGACGGCCCGCAGAACACGTCGTCTTCCAGTGTGACGGCATCGTAGATGGAGACGTTGTTCTGGATCTTGACGTTGTTGCCGATCTGCACATCATTGCCGACAAACACGTTCTGGCCGAAGGAGCAGCGCTCGCCAATGCTGGCGCCGCCGCAGATATGCACCCAGTGCCAGATACGGGTGTCGGCGCCGATTTGTGCGCCTTCATCAACAATGGCGGTAGGGTGTACGGTGTATTGGGTCATGGGCGGGCCTCCGGACGGGGGTCAGAAAAACAGGAAAAAGCCATCGGCAAAATACAAGAGGCCAAGCAGGCCGACCGGCAGCGCCGCCAGCCAGATGACCTTGCGCTTGAACAGACCTGCGATGGAGGAAATCAGGATGGCCACTTGCAGAAAGATCACCGCCACGCCAAACGGCTTGCCCTGACGCTGGGCGGCATCGCGTTCGGCTTCCAGCCGGCGGGCTTCCTTTTCGATTTCCTTGCGCTCGGCCGCATAGCGGGCAGCCTTGTCGCCCACTTTCTTCAACTGGGCCTGATAGTGCTCACGCTGGGCCGGGCTGGCGGAAGCCGGCAGGCTGTCCAGCTCGAACTGCAGTCGTTCACGCTCCACATCATACAGATTGCCCTTGATGCCCTTGGCCTGATAGTAGGCCCACTGGTCCGAGGCCTGGGCCTGGGCGATCACGCTGCGGGTGGAGAAACCACCGCCCTTGAAGGTGGACAAGGTGGCGCACACCGCCAGGATGACGGTGGTGAGCGCCAAATAATTCAGCCAGGGGTCTTTCTTTTCTTCAGCCATAAACCTGCTTTGTCATGCGGTATTCAGGAAACGGGCGCACCGGCTGGATGGCCGCGTGCGCCGGACATGCCGGGAACGCTGCGTAGCGCTGCTGACAAAACCTCGTAGAAAATCCGGGCCGCCGAGGTTTTGTCAGTGGGTCTTAGTAATCCAGCGGCAGGCTGATGCGACGGCCATCGCGCGCCGACAGATACATGGCAATCAGCAGTTCCAGCGACTTCAGACCTTCGCGGCCGTCGGTTTCCGGCTCGGCCTTGCCCTGCATCACGTTGATCACATTGTCGTAGTACAGCGGGTGACCAAAACCGTAGACGCTGGTGGTGGCGTAGCTGGCGTTCTTGATTTCATCGTCCATGGCGTGCGGTTCGGCGAATTCCCAGTGCTGGATTTCATTCACCGCCACACCACCCACGCGGACCGAACCCTTCTCGCCCAGGATGGTAATGGAGCCTTCCAGGTTCTTGGGGTAGGTGAGCATGGTCACGTTCATACTGCCCAGCGCGCCGGAACGCCACTTGATGCTGACGGTGCCGGTGTCTTCCACTTCGATATTGCGTGCCAGCGTGGCGGTGTAGGCCTGCACGCTTTCAACCGGGCCGATCAGCCAGTCCAGCAGGTCCACATAGTGGCTGGCCTGGTTCATGAAGGCACCGCCGTCGAATTCCCAGGTGCCGCGCCAGCCGCCCTGGTCGTAATAGCTTTGCGGACGGGTCCAGAACACGTTGACGTTGACCATATAGATGCGGCCAAAGCGTTTTTCCTGCATCGCGCGCTTGAGCAGTTGCAGGGTGTCGTTACGACGGTTCTGCTTCACCACGAACATGCGCTTGCCGGCCTTGTCGGCGGCTTTCACCATGGCCAGGCCGTCTTCCCAGCGGGTGGCCATCGGCTTTTCCGTCATCACGTGGAAACCGGCTTCGGAACATTCGATGCTTTGCGCCGGATGCAGGCCGGACGGAGTGGTCAGCACGATGATGTCGGCATTGGTGGAAGCCAGCATGTCGGTGAGATTGCTGTGACCACGGGCGCCGGTGCGCTCTACCGCAGCTTGCAGTGCAGCCGGGTCGATGTCGCAAACATCTACCAGTTCGGCACGGTCTTCGTGTTTTTCCAGCGAACCGAAATGGTTGTTGGCAATGCGGCCGCAGCCAACCAGCGCGAAGCGGATCTTGCGGTCGGTGATGGGGGCGTGATGTACGGTTTTCATGGTGTGTTCCGTTCTGTGCTTAAACGGCAAAAGGCGACCACGGGGTCGCCTGCTTGCGTCATGCCGTCAGGGTCAGGCCTTGACGATGTGGTCGGCGGGTTCCAGATACTTGCCACGGCTGTCGACGATCAGCTGGGCATGTTGCTTCAGCAGCGTGTAATCGAACTTGTCATGGTCGGTGGCCAGCAGCACGCAGTCGTAGCTGGCAATGGTGGCCGCATCCAGCGCCACGCTGGACAGCGCGAAGTGGTGCTCGCGCATCTTGGGGAACACCGGCACATGCGGGTCGCTGTAGGACACTTCCGCGCCCAGATCGCGCAGTTTTTCCATCAGGAACACCGACGGGCTTTCGCGCATATCGTCCACGTTCTTCTTGTAGGCAATGCCCAGCACCAGCACGCGGCTGCCGTTGATGGCCTTCTTGCGCAGGTTCAGCGCAGCGGCCACTTTCGCGACCACATAATCGGGCATGGCGCTGTTGACTTCACCGGCCAGCTCGATGAAACGGGTGTTCACGCCGTATTCACGCGCTTTCCAGGTGAGGTAGAACGGGTCGATCGGGATGCAGTGGCCACCCAGGCCCGGACCCGGATAGTAAGGCACGAAGCCGAAAGGCTTGGTGGCGGCAGCGCGGATCACTTCGTGAATGTCGATGCCCATCTTGTCGGCCACGATCTTCATTTCGTTGACCAGACCGATATTCACCGCACGGTGGATGTTTTCCAGCAGCTTGGTCATTTCCGCGGCGCGGGTGGAGGATACCGGCACCACCTTGTCGATCACCGCGCTGTACAGCGCCACGCCGATTTCCTGGCAGGCCGGGCTGTAGCCGCCGCATACCTTGGGAATGGTGCGGGTGGTGAAATTGGGGTTGCCCGGATCTTCACGCTCCGGCGAGAACACCAGGAAGGCGTTTTCGCCCACCTTGAAGCCACGCGATTCCATGCGCGGCAGCAGTTCTTCGTCGGTGGTACCCGGATAGGTGGTGGATTCCAGCGATACCAGATGGCCTTCGCGCAGATAGGGCACCAGGCTGTCCATGGTGTCCAGCACGAAGCTCAGGTCCGGCTCGCGGTATTTGTTCAGCGGGGTCGGCACACACAGAATCAGGGTGTCGGCTTCCGGCGCGCGGGAGAAGTCGGTGGTGGCTTCAAAGCCGCGTTCCAGCGCGGTGGCAATGCTGTCGGCGCTGATATGCTCGATATAGCTCTTGCCGGCCATCAGGGCGTCAACCTTGCTCTGGTCGATGTCAAAGCCCAGTACCTTGTAGCCCACTTCGGCAAAACGCAGCATCAGCGGCAGGCCGACATAGCCCAGGCCGACAATGCCGATGACGGCGGATTTGTCCGCGATACGGTTAAGCAATTGCTGCTTGATCACAATGATAGTCCCAACAAAGTAAAAACCTGCCATGGCTGCATCCGGGCAGCCATGCACTGAATTCGGTAAGGTCTGGCAGTGTGCCTCGCCTGGCTGGCGGGCTTGCTGATCTGGCTCAAACCGCGCTTGTGAAGTTGCAAGCGCCGCATTATACGCCTGCTTGGCAAGCCGCTGGCGTTACCAAACGTGACAACACAGCCGACTGCGCCAAGTACAGCCGGCTCAGATCAGCAGATGCCCGGCACTGCCCTGATTGTTCTGTTTCAGACGATTGACGAACTCGCCAAACTCCAGCCCGAAACGGCACTCCAGCCGGTCGGCACGCTCCTTGAGCGCCTCCCACTGGGTCAGCGTGGGGCTTTGGCGGAAGGCCAGCACCGCCACATTGCCGTGACTGGCCGAGGGTAGTTCCAGCACGCGGCCTTCAAACACCGACAGCAAACGTTCGACAAAGCTGTGATAGCGCTTGTCGCCGCTCCACCAGTTGGTGACAAACACGCCATTGGGGCTGAGCGCACGCTTGCAGTCTTCGAAGAAGTCTTCGGTGGTGAGTTCGTCCACAATCTGCAAGCCATCAAAACCATCCACCAGAATGGCATCGGTGGAACCACGGAAAATCTTCACGTAATCCGCACCGTCGGCCTCGATGATTTCAAAGAAATCACCCTCGGGTGGCAATTTGAAAAAGGCGCGCGCCACGGCGATGACCTGCGGGTTGATGTCCACCGCCACGCTGACGGCTTCCGGCAGGTATTCGTCGATGAAGCGGGCAAAGGAACCACCACCCAGGCCGATTTGCAGGATATGGCGCGGGTCGTCGTTCCACAGCAGGAAGGCCATCATGGCGCGGCTGTAGGACAACACCAGCTCGGCCGGTTCGTCCATGTCCATCGAGCTCTGGATGGTTTCCGAGCCCAGATGCAAGGACCGGATATTGCCGGCTTCGGAGATTTCCACTTCCGGCATGTCTTCCACCGCAGCGCGTACGCGGCGGCGGAAAGGATGCAAGGCTCTACGCGCCACAGCCACCCTCCTCCTGCTGCGCCGGTTTGCGCGAATCCAGAATGCTGATGGTGCGACGTGCCGGTGCCGTCACGGCGTCTTCACCGTCTTCAAGCGGCAGTGGCGGATCGCGGAACTCTTCCTTGTCAAAAGCGGTGTCACCATTCTCGAAGGGACTGTCACCGGTTTTCAGGCCGGCAAAGTCGAACAGGCCGGTATCGCACAAATGGGACGGCACCACGTTTTGCAGCGCGCGGAACATGCTCTCCACCCGGCCGGGGAAGCGCTTGTCCCAGTCGTTGACCATTTCCTTCACCACCTGGCGCTGCAGATTGGGCTGCGAGCCGCACAGATTGCACGGAATGATGGGGAACTGGCGCAAGTCGGCGTAGCGGATGATGTCTTTCTCGCGGCAATAGGCCAGCGGGCGGATCACCATGTGCTTGCCGTCGTCCGACACCAGCTTGGGCGGCATGGACTTGAGCTTGCCGCCGTAAAACATGTTGAGGAACAGCGTGTGCAGGATGTCGTCGCGGTGGTGGCCCAGCGCAATCTTGGTGGCACCCAGCTCGTCGGCCACGCGGTACAGAATGCCGCGACGCAGGCGCGAACACAGGCTGCAGGTGGTTTTGCCTTCCGGCACCAGCTTCTTGACGATGGAGTAGGTGTCTTCTTCGATGATGCGGTATTCCACCCCGATGGACGCCAGATAGCCGGGCAGCACGTCTTCCGGGAAGCCGGGCTGTTTCTGGTCCAGGTTGACGGCCACGATGGAAAAGTCGATGGGGGCGGATTTTTGCAGACCCAGCAGGATGTCCAGCAGGGTGTAGCTGTCCTTGCCGCCGGACAGACACACCATGACCCGGTCACCCTGCTCGATCATGTTGAAATCATTGATGGCATCACCCACGTGGTGACGCAGGCGCTTGGCCAGTTTGTTGCCCTCGAACACGGCCTTTTTGGCCTTGTCGTCGAGCACGGTGTTCTGTTCGGACATGGGGTACGGCTAAGAAATTGAAAAACAGGCGATTTTACTGTTTTTCCCTGCAACAATCCATGCCATTTCCCGGCAAACCGCCCCAAGCCCTACAACACGATGCCGCGTCCACCATCCACCGCCAGAATCTGGCCGGTGACATAGCTGGCATCCAGCAGCAAAAAGGCCACCGCACGGGCAATATCATCCGGCTGGCCGGTACGCTGCAAGGGAATGGTGGCCTCGATGGCGGCACGCTCTGCCGCATCGAAAGACGCCTCGCCTTCCGGCCACAGGTTCACCCCCGGTGCCACACCATTCACCCGCACATCCGGTGCCAGCTCCAGCGCCAGACTGCGAATCAGCTGGGCATGCCCGGCCTTGGCCAGGTTGTACACCACGTGGCGCTTCATCGGCCGGTCGACGTGGATGTCTGAGATGCCGACAATGGCACCGCCGTTACGGCGCAAGGCCGGCGCCACCGCCTGACTGAGAAACAGCGGGGCCTTGAGGTTGCTGCCCATCAGGTCGTGCCAGGCCGACTCGTCGATCTGGCCGATTTCGGTGGGAAAAAAACTGGAGGCATTGTTGACCAGACCATCCAGCCGCCCGAACGCGGTAATGGCCTGCGCCGCCAGTTGACGCACCGCCTGCATGTCCAGCAAATCGGCCTGCAGCAGTACAACCGATTCCGCTCGCAGTGCATTCAGCTCGGCGGCCAAGGCTTCGGCCTCCGCTTGCGAACCACGGTAATGCAATACCAGCCGCACCCCACGCGCATGCAGCAGCCGGGCAATACCCGCGCCCACCCGGCGCGCACCGCCGGTAATCAGTACCACGCGCTGTTCATTCACTTGCATCAAGCGCTCTTGCTGTTGCTCCATGTCCTGTTCAGCCTTTCCTGCCTGCTTTGCCGCGCCGTGTTTGCTGGCTGCGC
Organism: Aquitalea magnusonii; assembly: GCF_002217795.2. Taxonomy (NCBI): domain Bacteria; kingdom Pseudomonadati; phylum Pseudomonadota; class Betaproteobacteria; order Neisseriales; family Chromobacteriaceae; genus Aquitalea; species Aquitalea magnusonii. The sequence goes on along the minus strand of NZ_AP018823.1, from coordinate 4,720,516 downwards.
CGACAACAAAATGCGCAGTGCCTCTTCACCCCTGCGCCGCTTTCGACCACAATCGCCGCACATTGTAGCAGGATGCACGTCATGACCACCCTACCCGCCCCCAGCGCCGAGGCGCTTGTCACCAGCCAGGCGCTGTGCGCCCATATCCGCCAGACCATCACCCAGGCCGGCGGCTGGATTCCCTTTTCCCGTTACATGGAACTGGCGCTGTATGCGCCAGGCATGGGCTATTACTCCGCCGGCAGCCACAAGCTGGGCAGCGCCGGTGACTTTACCACCGCGCCGGAAATGACAGCGCTTTTTGGCCGCACCCTGGCGCGGCAGATTGCCGAACTGCTGCCGCAAACCGGCGGCACGGTGTACGAATTCGGTGCCGGCACCGGCAAGCTGGCCATTGATATCCTGACCGAACTGGAAAAGCTGGACTGCCTGCCTGAGCATTACATCATCATCGACCTGTCGGCCGACCTGATCGAGCGCCAGCAAACGGCCATCCGCAGCGCCCTGCCCCATCTGGCCGGGCGGGTGAGCTGGCTCAGCCAGTTGCCCGACCAGCTCGATGGCGTGGTGATCGGCAATGAAGTGCTGGATGCCATGCCCTGCGAGCTGCTGCACTGGACGCCGGAACCACTGCAACGCGGCGTAGCGCTGGATGGCGACAACTTTGTCTGGCAGGACCGCCCGATCCAGGACCCGGCCCTGCAACGACAGGCTGCGGCGCTGAACATCCAGCAGGCGGGCTATATCAGCGAGCTGAGCCTGAGCAACACCGCCTTCATCCACACCCTGGCGCGCCATCTGGTGCGCGGTGCCATCCTGCTGGTGGACTATGGCTATCCGGCCAGTGAGTTCTACCACCCGCAACGCCATATGGGCACCCTGATCGGCCATTACCGTCATCACACGGTGGATGACCCCTTCTTCCTGCCCGGCCTGATGGACCTCACCTGTCACGTGGACTTCACCGCCATTGCCCAGGCCGGCATCGACGCCGGGCTGGACCTGATCGGCTACACCACCCAGGCACAGTTCCTGATCAATGCCGGCATCACCCAGCTATTGGGCGAACTGGACGCCGACGACAGCGCCAGCTACCTGCCGGTGGTGGCCATGGTGCAAAAGCTGCTGTCCATGCAGGAGATGGGCGAGCTGTTCAAGGTGATCGGCTTTGGCCGAGGCGTCAGCATAGACTGGCAGGGTTTTGCCCAGGGCGACCGCTGCCATACCCTGTAAGCCGGACAGCAGCTTGATTTGTCTGCAAATGTGGTTGACAGCCGAAAAAACGCTGCGTATAGTTCGCGTCTCGGTGCAAGCGCATCGAGAAACGTGGCGAATTAGCTCAGTCGGTTAGAGCGACGGAATCATAATCCGCAGGTCCGGGGTTCGAGTCCCTGATTCGCCACCACAGTTTGCGAAGTTTGACTTGTCAGGCTTCACGGCGAATTAGCTCAGTCGGTTAGAGCGACGGAATCATAATCCGCAGGTCCGGGGTTCGAGTCCCTGATTCGCCACCAGCATTAGCGCAAAGGCCAGCTCCCAGGAGTTGGCCTTTTGCTTTTGCGCATCCTGCCGTGTCAGCCGCACTGCCTGCGGCATGTCAAACACAGGCAAGATTCCGCCTTTCAGGCCGTGTCGGCGTGCATTAGATTGATAGAACAGTCCCCTCATCCCGGATTGCCCGATCACCTGACGCGAAAGACCACCATGCCTGCCGCTGCTGCAACGTGCTCCGCCTCTGCCGATGGCAGCATCCATGTCGACCTGCGCGAAGTCATCCACGCGCTGTCCGATGCGCTGGATCTGGTTGGCATCGACGATGTGGCCCATGGCAAGCGCGTCGGCATCATGGCGTTTCACTGCGCAGGCGTGCTGGGACAGCCGCGCCAGCAAGCCGGTTTCATGTTCGATCTGGGTCTGCTGCACGATATCGGCGTATCGTCCACCCGCACCCATCAGCATCTGGTCAGCGAATTCGACTGGGTCGGTTCACAACAGCACTGCATCAGCGGTGCCAAGCTGCTGGCCAGTTTTGCACCACTGGCCGCCATGGCGCTGCCGGTGCGTTATCACCATACGCAGTGGGACAGGCTGCAGGCGATGCAGGAAGTCCCGCAGCATATTGCCGAACAGGCCAACCTGATCTACCTGGTGGACCGGGTGGATGCCCTGGCGGCCCCCTACTACCAGGGCGGGGAATTGCTGATGCATACCGCCGCCATCCGGCAACAGATTGCGCAGCGCCGCGGCGTGCATTTTGCCCCGCATCTGGTGGATGCCTTCCTGAGTGCCGCGCAGGCGGAGGCTTTCTGGCTGCAACTGGAACCGCGTGGCATTGCCGGCGTATTGCAGGATATGTGCGCACTGCGGCAGCCCTGTACTGCCAGCACCGGGCAACTCAAGCAACTGGCCACGCTGTTTTCCTGCATCGTGGATGCCAAGAGCCCGTTTACCGCACGTCATTCGCTGGGCGTGGCCGGACTGTCACGCTGGCTGGCCGAAAAAATGGGCTTGCCCACCGCACGTTGCGAACAACTGGAAATTGCCGCCCTGCTGCATGATCTGGGCAAGCTGCGGGTGCCGGACGAGATCCTGGACAAACCCGGCGGGCTGGACCCGCATGAGCGCAGCCTGATCAATGCCCACAGCTTCGAGACCTACCAGATCCTGCGCCACATCCATGGTTTTGAGGAAATTGCCTGCTGGGCGGCCTATCACCATGAGGAGCCGGACGGTAACGGCTACCCCTTCCATCTGCAGGCCGCCAGCATGAGTGTGGAAGCACGCATCCTGCGCGTGGCCGATATTTTCCAGGCACTGGCGCAGGACCGTCCCTATCGCGCCGGGCTCAGTGCGGCAGAGGTATTGGCCACGCTGCAGCGCTTTGCCGATCAGCAACGCATTGATCCGGCGGTGCTGGCACTGGCGGCCAGCGATATGGCGGGTGCCATGGCGGCGGCCCTGCCGGAGCTTAGCCCGCAGTGATGGCGCTTGCCGCGATTGCCAGCACCGGAAGGGGGGCGGATAATCGCCGACCCCGACCACACGTCGCCCCGACCGGAGAATCAGAAGATGAGTGAACAGGAAATGCGTCTGTCCAAGCGCATGGTGGAGCTGGGCTTGTGCTCGCGCCGCGAGGCCGATGCCTTCATCGAACAGGGCCGGGTGCGGGTGGATGGACAGGTGGTGCAGCAATTGGGCAGCCGCGTCCGTGCAGACCAGCGCATCGAACTGGAAGCCCCGCGCATGGTATTGGGGGAGTTGAGCATCAGCCTGCTGCTGCATCGCGCGGCAGACAGCCAACTGCCGCTAAGCGGGCTGGTCACACCGGCGCAGCGCTTTGCCCGTGATGGCAGCGAGATCAACTTTAACCCGCGTCATCTGAAGGCGCTGCAACAGGCCGGTGCGCTGGACGAAAACAGTCACGGACTGGTGGCGCTCACCCTGGACAAGAAACTGGCGCGCAAGCTGGCCGATGCCGAACAGGAATACCTGATCCAGCTGGAAGCTGCTCCGGCGGCCGAGCTGCTGAAACAACAGATGCAGGCACTGCAACTGCCGGGCAAGCCGCCGCGCGGTTTGAAGATCAGCCGCCAGAGTGACCGCCAACTGCGCATGGTGCTGTCAGCCGTGCAGCCAGGTCAGCCATGGGCCATCTGCCGTGCCTTGGGCTTGCAGCCGCTGGCGTTGCGCTGCATCCGCATCGGCAAGCTGGGCATTGGCGAGCTGCCCGCCGGACAATGGCGCTACCTGCTGCCGATGGAATCCTTCTGAATCACTTGCCGGCCAGCGTATCCAGCGCCGTCTGCAAGGCCGCTGCCAGCGCCTCCGGCTGGCTGATGGCCTCAGGCCAGTTGTAACGCTCATGCCCGGCTCCGCTCTGGCGCCGGTAATCCACGCCGTAGGCATCCAGCCCCAACAGCGTGATGCCATCCGGCAACCGGGCCTGCTGCAATAGCGCGGCCTCCTGCGCCAGCGGCAGCACCTCCGGGCTCAATTCCGCCGCCTCCAGCCAACCCATGCGTCCCACGCCGCCGATATAGCGCAGGCGTTGTGGCTGTAGCCGGAAGAACATGAAATCCAGTTGCAGCAAGTCCTCTGCCTGCGGCTGGTAGCGCAGGAAACGCTTTAGCAACAAGTCATCCGCTTCGATGCGCTGCGCATCGGCCAGCAAGGTCAGCCGCGCTTCGGCCTGCACATCTTCGGCCCCCTTGTGCAGTACCGCCAGGCTGCAACGTCCGTCCGCCAGCAGATTGCGGGTGTGTTCGGCCAGCACGCTGATCAGCAGCAGTGGGCGGTGTTGCTCATCCAGCACATAGGGCAATACCGTGGCGTAGGGATAACCGGGCAACTGCTGCGCATGGGTGGCCAGCGTGGCGTGATGCTGGGCATGCAAGAGTTGCAGGGCGGCGGCAGGGGCGATTTTCACAGGCAAGACTCCCATCGGGGCGGATCAATCCAGCCGCTGATTTTACCCCCGGCATCCGATGCGGGGCCAAGCACGGCAACCATGGTTTGCGCTGGCGCAAGCTCAGTCGGGACCGACCGGCTGACGGACACCGCTGACAAAGGCGCGTAGCTGGTCTGCCGGCATGGGCCGGGCAAACCAGTAGCCCTGCATGATGCGGCAGCCCAACTGTTGCAGGCAATCGCTTTGCGCCTGGGTTTCCACCCCTTCGGCCACCACATCCATGCCCATATCGCGCGCCATGGACAGGGTGGCCCGCACCACGGCTTCATCATCGGTATTGCCGGGCAAGGTGCGGACAAAACCGCGATCGATCTTGAGACGGCTGATGGGAAAACGCCGCAAGCGTGACAGCGAAGAGTAGCCGGTGCCGAAATCATCCAGCGCAAAGCGGCAGCCCAGCGCCATCAGCCCGTTAAAGGCCTGCAGATGGTGGTCGTCCTCGTTCATCAGCGCGCCTTCGGTCAGTTCCAGTTCCAGCGCGCCCTTCATCATGCCGTGACGTTGCAGCAAGGCTTTTACATAGGGCTGCAGATCACTGCGCTCCAGTTGGATGGGCGACAGGTTTACCGATACCGGCAACTGCATGCCGCTGTCGCTCCAGCGGGCCTGCTCGGCGCAGGCTTCGGCCAGCACCCAGCGTCCCAGTTCGACAATCAGCCCGCTGCGCTCGGCCAGCGGGATGAACTCGCCCGGCAGCATGAGCCCACGCACCGGATGCTGCCAGCGCACCAGGGCTTCGCAGCCCACGCATTCACCGGTGGCGGCATCGACTTGTGGCTGGTAGTACAGCACCAGTTGGCTGGGATCGTCCTGCAGCGCGCGTCGCAAATCACGTTCCAGCGTCAGGCGCTCCATGGCCAGCACATTCATTTCCGGCGAGTAGTAACGCAGGGTATCGCGCCCGGCTTCCTTGGCGGCATACATGGCCATGTCGGCATGGCGCAGCAGGGTATCCGGGTCCTGCCCGTCCTGCGGGAACAGGGCCACACCGATGCTGACGGTACAGCGCAGTTCGTGCGCTTCCACCAGCACGCCCTGATCAAACAGGGCCTGCAATTGTTCACCCAGGCGGTCAAGCTGGGCTTGCTGCGCATACGGCAGCAGAATGACAAACTCATCCCCGCCCAGCCGTGCCAGCGAAGCCTCGGGTGGCAGCGGCTGCTGCAGGCGGCGGGCAATATTGATCAGCAACTGGTCGCCCACCGGATGCCCCAGGCTGTCGTTGACGGTCTTGAATTCATCCATGTCCAGAAACAGCACCGCCAGTTGCTGCTGTTGTCGGGCGGCATTGGTGATGGCATGACGCGCCATGTTCAGCCAGCACGGACGGTTGGGCAGACCGGTCAGGCTGTCGTGCAAGGCCAGATAGGTGACGTTGGCTTCGGCTTTGCGAGTGGCATCAAGCTGGGCTTGCAGTTGCTGGTTGGTGTCTGCCAGCTCGGCGGTACGCTGCTGCACCTCGCCTTCCATGCGCCGGGTGTAGCCGGTGACAATCAGCAGGAAGCCGCCAAACAGGCCGGTCATGGCCAGGCCGATTACAAAGGCAACCCACTCCAGCCAGCTACGCAGGCCATCCAGATAGTCGTCGCTGGCACGCAAGCGCAAGGCCCAGTTGCGCCCGGCAAAGACAAACAGGCTTTCGATATGCGGGCGCTGGCCAAACCAGCTGCTCTTGCCGCAGTTCTGCGGACCGGACAGCCGGTGAAAACCCGGCAGGCCGTCACGATCGATCAGGCAGACTTCGATATCGTGGCGCACGTCACGCTGCAAAGTGATATTGACGATATCGTCCATGCGGAACAGGCTGGAAATCACGCCACGCAACACCGGATGCTGTTGCACGCCAGCGGGATCGTAAACCGCCTGATACAAGGCAATGGCCTTTTGTTGTCCAACTTCCTGCACCAGGCGGATGGCCGGGCTGGCTTCGGACTGCCCGCTTTGCATGCTGCGCCGGATGGTGCCGGCCAGTATCGGCGAGGACAGGATGTCCAGCCCCAGCGCACGCTGATTTGCCTGCATCGGCTCGTTGAAACGGATGGGCAGATAGGAAGGACGCTGCGGTGAGGTTTGCATATTGCCGGCGCTATCGCGCGCCTTCACCGGGCTGCCACCCAGCATATTGCGCTCGAAATCGGCACGGTCGGCATCATTGAGCAGCGGGCTCCATCCCAGGCTTTGCGTTCCCGGCAGACGGGCCAGCCAGGAACTGGTCAGCTCGCGCCACTGCTCGGCCGAGGTGGCCGGACTGCGGGTCTGCAGTTGCTGCAGGGCCAGCATCACGTCCAGTTGCATGTCCAGCCGCTTGCGCAGCGCCTGCTCGATCTGGTTGGCATCGCGATTGAACTGGCTCTGCACCCGCAGGGCCTCCCAGTGATGAATCAGCACGCTCAAGCTGCCCATGGCCAAGGCGGTCATCAGCATCGGCCACAGCAAGGCTCGGCTGCGCGCCCGCCATTCGCTGCGCGGTCGGCCAAACCAGGCCAGCATCAGCGGCAGCATGATCAGGCAGCCAAAGGTATCGCCCAGCCACCAGTTCCAGGCATTGAACAGGGCATCGCTCTGCGTCAGCACCCCCAGCATGGCCAGCAGCGGCACACTGAGTCCGCTATTGACCAGACAGCATAGCGGGATGAACAGCAGCATCAGGCGGATGACGGTATAGGCACTATCCAGCCGGTTAGGCCAGCCTATCCAGCGGGTAATCAGCCAACGCCCCACCAGGGCTTGCACCGTGGCGGCAACCGGCACCACCAGCAGGGCCAGAAACCCCAGGCCCTGCACCCCGGACTGCCAACTGGCCACCAGTTGCACCAGCAAGGAGCCCAGCAGCACACCAGGCCACAGGCGTCGGCCCCACAACAGCAAGGACATCAGGGCAATGCCCGCTGCCGGAAACACCGGCGCGGTATAGCCTGGCGGAATGGCACTGTAGAGCGAGGGAATGCCCAGCAGGGCATACGCTGCAGCCAGCCGCATGATGGCGGGAAATCGAACGGGCACTAGACACCTTGCAGTTATAAATGACAGCCATGCCGACATTAGCATGATGTGTTGATAGCGTCACTCACCATGCCCAATATCGGGGCAGCGGTGATGACAAACGGGAATATCAGGATGTAAAAATTGCAGACCCCGGCCCTGCGCAGGCAGCCAAGCGCGTCAGCAGCGCGTACCAGATCGCCGCTCAGCGTCGGGTAATGCCGGCGGCAACGGCCACGTCGGCCACTGCCGGCTGCTGCCCCTGCAGCAGCGAGAAAATCTGCTGCAGACATTGCTCGGCCATGCGCTGACCATCTTGTACGATGGCGTCGATCGGAATGGGCAGGCAGTCGAGCAAGGGGTGATCGTCAAAGGTCATCAGACAGGATGGTGCCTCGCGCAGATGATGCGTCTGGCTCATGAAGGACAGCACGCCTTCAAGCAGGGTAATCGAAGCGGTAAACAGCGCCTGCGGGTAACGTCCTTCGCGCGCATGCCATTGCTGCATCATGGCAAAGCCGGAAGCGCGCTGGAAATCACGTTCGACAATCCACTGCGCGCGCGGGGTGATGCCGTATTGCTGCAAGGCCTGCTGGTAGCCGGCCAGCCGGTCGCGGCTGGGCGACAGGGTGGGCGGGCCACCGAAATACACCACTTCTTGCACGCCCTGTGTCAGTTTGCTGCCAATCAGCCGGGCTACGGTGTCGGTAGCATCGGTCACCACCGACGGAATGCCGCTGCCATCGATGCGCCGGTCGACAAACACCAGCGGCAAGCGACTGGTCCAGCGCTGGTACAGCGCGGCATCGCTGCTGCACGGCACTACCGCCATCCCATCCACCTGGCGCGCCACCAGATGGGCAATGCCCTCCGCTTCGCGCTGCGGGTCTTCATCGCTGGTCACCAGCACCAGTTGGTAATCGCGCTCGCGGCACAGGTTTTCCATGGCCTGGGCCAGCGCGGCATGGGCCGAGTTGGTCAAATCCGGAATCACCAGCCCGATGCTGTTGCTGCGTTTGCTGCGCAGCGAACGTGCCGACTGGGAAGGATTGAAATGATGCTCCCGCGCCACCTTTTCCACCCGCTCCACCGTGGCCGGCGAAATGCGATATCGCTCGGCATGACCATTGAGCACCATGCTGGCCGTGGTGCGGGATACGCCGGCCAGACTGGCAATGTCATCGATGGTGAGGCGCTTGTAGGCAGTCACGAAAGCCCTTCCTGTAAGGGGTTAACAAGATGGCGGCAACCCCCGCCAGCCTTGGCAGCAGCAGTGGTTGGCGCGCATGTAGCGATTGTATTACAAGCCGGCGGCCAGCCATAATATTGCTGCGATTGCACAGAACCCGGCAAAGCCGGGCCTCTGTACGCACCGATTGCTTACGCAGCCTTCCTGCCTATGCCCGATCTCCCCGCCCTGGCCTTGCTGGTCGAAGCAGGGAGTCTCGCTTTCCTTGCGGAAAGCGAGACGGGTTTTCAACACTCAGTGCTCAGCGCAAAACAAGCTGTGCGCGGCATGGTTTCCCGCTTACTGCTTGATCAGGTTCAGCGGCACCGGGATGAACTTGTCCACGCTCTGACCGGAGGCCAGTTTCTTGGCGGTCTGGATGCCATACTGGCCGATCAGCTCAGGCTGCTGCTGCACGGTGGCAGCCAAGGTGCCGGCCTTGACGGCGGCAACGGCGTCGGCAGTGGCATCAAAGCCCACCACCACCACGTTTTTCAGGCCAGCCGCCTGAATGGCCTTGAGCGCGCCCAGTGCCATTTCGTCGTTGTGGGCAAACACGCCCTGGATGTCCTTGTTGCCCTGGATGATGTTTTCCATCACCGACAGGCCCTTGGCGCGGTCGAAGTCTGCCGGTTGCTTGGCCAGCAGTTTCACCTCGGCCTTGCCATCCACCACCTTGTGGAAGCCTTCGCCACGTTCACGGGCGGCGGAGGAGCCGGCAATGCCTTCCAGTTCAACGATACGGCCCTTGCCACCCAGTTTTTCCAGCAGGTACTCACCGGCCATCTTGCCGCCCGCCACGTTATCCGAGGCAATGTGGGCGCTGACTTCGGCCCCGTTCACGCTACGGTCCAGCGACACCACCTTGATGCCCTTGCCGGTGGCTTCCTTCACCACATTGGCCACGGCGGAGGAATCAGTCGGGTTGATCAGGATGACATTCACCTTTTTCTGGATCAGGTCTTCCACGCTGGCCTGCTGCTTGGCCGGGTCGTCCTGGGCATCCACGGTAATCAGGTTGACGCCCTCTTTCTTGGCTTCATCTTCCGCGCCCTTGCGCAGCGACACGAAGAAGGGGTTGTTGAGGGTGGAAACAGCCAGGCCGACGGTCAGCTTGCCATCAGCGGCAGCGGCCGGGGCGCTGGCAGCAGCGGGGGCTGCGCTATCCGGGCCTTGCTTGGAGCAGGCGGCAATGCCGAACACCAACATGCTGGCCAGCAGCGGGTGAAGAATGCGATTCATGGTGAGTCTCCCTGATATTGACTACGTTGCGTTAAACGGCCCCGGTCAGAGCCTTTCCTGTGTTCTATTTCTTGCCGCTGCGGTCGATCAGTACCGCCAGCAGAATCACGACACCCTTGATCACCTGCTGGTAGAAGGAAGATACACCCAGCAGGTTAAGACCATTGTTCAGCACACCAATCAACAGCGCCCCCATCAGCGTGCCAAAAATCCAGCCACGGCCACCGGTCAGGCTGGTGCCGCCCAGCACCACGGCGGCGATGGCATCCAGCTCGTAGCCGCTGCCAGCGGTAGGCTGGGCCGAGTTCAGCCGCGAGGTAAGCACCACCCCGGCCATGGCCGACATGGCACCGGAAATGGTATAGACCCACAGCTTGATCTGATCCACCTTCACCCCGGACAGACGGGCGGCTTCCTCATTGCCACCGGTGGCATACACATGGCGGCCAAATACGGTTTTCTTCAGCAGGAAGGCAAACAGGCCGAACATGATCAGCATCCACACCACCGGAATCGGAATCAGCCCGGCCACATAGCCGCCGCCCAGCATGGAGAACAGATCGCTGTTGAAGCCGGTGATCGGGCTGCCGCCGGACACCACCAGCGCCAAACCACGCAGAATGGTCATCGAGGCCAGGGTGGCGATAAACGGTGCCACCTTGCCCTTGCTCACCACCAGGCCGTTGAGCAGGCCCATCACACCGCCGCCTATCACCCCCAGCAGCGTGGCCAGCAAGGGATCGACGCCGGACTGGATCAGCGTGGCAATGCCCACCGAAGACAGTGCCAGGATGGAACCCACTGACAGGTCGATGCCGCCCAGCAGGATCACCAGCGTCATGCCAAAGGCAATCAGCGCATTGATGGACACCTGCCGCATCACGTTCAGCAGGTTGGCCACGGTCAGAAAGTCCGGGCTGAGTACGGCCAGCCCCACCGACACCAGCACCAGGGCGATGAAAGGCCCCAGCTTTTGCAGGGTGGCTTTTTGTTTTGGAGTCATTATTTATTCCCTTGCTCTTGTTCAGGCAGCATGCGCCGTGCCGGTGGCGGCGGCCATGATGCGCTCCTGCGTTGCCTCGGCGGCCTCAAACAGGCCGGTTTGCCTGCCTTCATGGATGACCAGGATACGGTTGCTCATGGCCATCACTTCCGGCAATTCCGACGACACCATCACGATGGCCACACCCGCCGCAGCCAGTTGGTTGATGATGTGATAAATCTCGGCCTTGCCGCCCACGTCCACCCCACGGGTAGGTTCGTCCAGCAACAACACCTTGGGCGGCTGGGCCAGCCATTTGGCAAACACCACTTTTTGCTGATTGCCACCGGACAGCGACTTCACTTCCAGCTCGGCGTCGCGGGTGCGGATGCGCAATTGCTCGATCAAGCCGGCCACCGCCTGCTGCTCGGCCGCGTCTGATACCACGCCCAGCCGGGCGTACTGCGGCAGATGCACCAGGGTGGCGTTTTCGCGCAGCGACATGCCCAGCACCAGGCCCTGGCTCTTGCGGTCTTCCGTTACAAAGGCGAGGCCAGCGGCAATGGCTGCGCCCGGACTGTGCAAGCTGACAGCCTGTCCGTCCAGCAGCACCGTACCGGCGCGGCGGCGGTTCAGGCCAAACAGGGTCTTGAGGATTTCACTACGCCCCGCCCCCATCAGCCCGGCCACCCCCAGCACCTCGCCTGCGCGCACGGCAAAGCTGATGTCGCGTACATGATGCTCGTCAGCCAGTCCGTCCACCTGCAGGCGTACTGCCCCCGGCTGCACACTGCGGCGCGGGAAGCGGTCGCCAATCTCGCGTCCCACCATCATGCGCACCACTTCATCAAAATCGGTACGGGCAATCACCCGCTCACCCACAAAGCGGCCATCGCGCAACACGCTGATCTTGTCGCAGATGCGGAAGATTTCTTCCATGCGGTGCGATACATACACAATGGCCACGCCCCGCGCCTTCAGCGTCTGCATCAGGCCAAACAAGGTATCGATCTCGCGCTCGGTCAGTGCCGCAGTGGGCTCGTCCATGATCAGCAGGCGCGCATCCATGGCCAGCGCCTTGGCAATTTCCACCATCTGCTGCTGACCGATGGACAGGCTGCCGGCTTCGGCTTCAGGGTCGATGCCGCTGGCCCCCAGCGCCGCCAACTGCGCCTGCGCCTCGCGCCGCATGCGGGCGCTGTCAATCACGCCAAAGCGGGACGGTTCGCGGCCAAGAAACAGGTTTTCCATCACCGACAGTTGCGGAATCAGGTTCAGCTCCTGGTGGATGATGGCAATGCCGCAAGCTTCGGCCTGACGGGTGGAGCGGATGTCCACCGCCTTGCCGTCAATCACGATGCTGCCGGCATCGCTGCGGTACACCCCGCTGAGGATTTTCATCAGCGTGGATTTGCCGGCGCCGTTCTCCCCCATCAAGGCATGGATTTCTCCCCCGGCGATGGCGAAGTCAACTTCTTCCAGCACCCGGACCGGGCCAAAAGCCTTGCTGATGCCCTGCATGACGACATTCATGGTCAGGTCCTCAGAAAATCACGCCGGAATGCAGGATCACATTGGCATAAGGAGTGCATTCACCAGTACGGATGATGACCTTGGCCTCCTGGCAGCGCTGCTTGAATTGCGCGTGGCTGACAAAATCCACCGCCACGCCGTGCTGCATCAAACCGGCGGCAATATCCAGCACCGCCGGATTATGACTGCGACACTCATCGGCAAATACGGCGCGCTCACATTGGAAATCCGCCAGCACGGTGTCCAGCACGCGGGCAAAGCCGGGTTCGCCCAGCGCCAGCGCCAGATCAATGCACTCTACACCGGGCGGAATCGGCAGGCCGCAGTCCGCGATCACCAGACTGTCGGTATGGCCCATGCCGGCCAGCACGCGGGCGATGTCGCGGTTCAGATGTCCCAGCTTTTTCATGCTTGTTGTCCCAGAAATTGTTGCAGGGCCGCCAAGGTGGGCATGCCGCCTTGTGCGCCATGCCGGGTAACCGACAGCGCGGCTGCCGCATTGGCACGGCGCACGGCTTCGGCCAAACCCAGCGACCAGAAGGCCGCCAACGCACCGTTGAAGGTATCACCGGCACCAGTGCTATCCACCGCCATGACAGGAAAGCCGCGCACCTGGCGCAACACCCCGTCGGCATCGACATAACTGGCCCCCAGGCTGCCCTGGGTCATCACGATGCCTGCCGGGCGGCTGGCCAGCAGTTGTTGCCATGGCTGCTGGCTACCCAGCGCCACCGCCAGCTCGTATTCATTGGGGGTCAACAGGGAAACCTGCTGCAGCAAGCCCGCCGGCAAGGGCTGTGCCGGGGCCGGATTCAGAATGAAAGGCTTGCCGTGGCGGGCTGCCAGCATGGCGGCATGCTCCACTGTCGCCAGCGGCACTTCCAATTGGGCCAGTACCACATCGGCCTGGGCAAAGGCCGCTTCGGCGGCATCCAGCTGCGCGGGGGAAACCGCATGATTGGCACCTGGCACCACCATGATGGCATTGTCGCCGCCCGCCAGCGTGATGCTGGCCATGCCGGTAGCACCTGCCACCTGCTGTACCCAGCGGGTGTCTATCCCTTCAGCCTGCAGGCCGGCCAGCAGCTCTGCGCCAAAAGCATCCTGGCCGACACAGGCGATCAGGCTCACCTCCGCCCCCAGCCTGGCGGCAGCCACCGCCTGATTGGCACCCTTGCCACCCGGATAGGTGGCAAAGCGGCGACCAAACAGGGTTTCACCCTGACGCGGGAAGCTGTCCGCCTCCACCACCAGGTCCATATTGATGCTACCGATCAGCAAAACTCGGCTCATGTCCTGTCTTTCTTCAGGCTGCCTGCCAAGGCAGCGGTGTTGCGCGGCAGGCGGCTGTTGATCAAACGCTAAAACGTACTCAGCAATGCGGAGAACTTATAGCAGAGCCCGCAATCCGGTGGAAGCGGAAAACGCAAAAAATGTAAGATTTCAACTACATGGACGCAGAAAAAAACCACACACTGGTGCGCGATGCCCGCCATTCCCTGCTTATTGCAGCGCACAATGCACCGCGACAGTGCCATCAGCCCCCATGTTGTAGTTGCGGCGCACCATTTACCGCAGCTTCATCCGGCCCGCTTTGCACCTGGTACGCTGGCACAGCGCAGCACAAAAACGGCAGGCAGCAGCGGGATGACAAGTCACCTGCGTCGACACGCCGGCTGTGCTAAACTCCCGGCAACACATTCATTTGATTATGAAAACACTCATCACCACCCTCCTGCTCTGTCTGCTCGCGCTGCCAGCCATGGCCGTGAACAGACTGCTGCCTGCCAACATCATGGCCGGCACGCTGTCCAGTGTGGATAACAATGTGGTCACCTTCGTCAAAAGCGAAACTTCGCTGCTGAATAAGCTTGTTACCATGGTGCTCCCAAGCGGACAGCGCTATACCACTGCGCCCGGTCTGCGTATCTTCGATGCCAACAATCTGTTCTTGCTGTCCGGTCAACTGCCCACTCTGGTGGGCAAAACGGTAGGCATCACACTGGACTTGCAAGGCAACATCAACCGTATCTGGGTGCTGAGTGACGAAGAAATTGCGCTGCTGCAGCAGCGACAGCAGTAGGCCTCCCACCCGATGAACCCGCTGGAATCCCTGTAGCAATGAAGAAGGTATACATCAAGACCTTCGGCTGCCAGATGAACGAATACGACTCTGACAAAATGGTCGACGTTCTGGGCGATGCCGAAGGCATGATCAAGACAGACAATCCGGAAGAAGCCGACGTCATCCTGTTCAACACCTGTAGCGTGCGGGAAAAGGCACAGGAAAAGGTCTTTTCCGATCTGGGCCGCATTCGCCCGCTGAAAGAAGCCCGCCCCGACCTGATCATCGGCGTTGGCGGCTGTGTGGCCAGTCAGGAAGGTGACACCATCGTCAAGCGCGCGCCTTATGTAGATGTGGTGTTTGGCCCGCAAACCCTGCACCGCCTGCCGGAGATGATCCGCGCCCGCCAGCACAGCGGTGCGGCACAGGTGGATATTTCCTTCCCGGAAATCGAAAAATTCGACCACATTCCCCCGGCCAAGGTGGATGGCGCAGCGGCCTTTGTCTCCATCATGGAAGGCTGCTCCAAATACTGCTCCTTCTGCGTGGTGCCCTATACCCGTGGCGAGGAAGTGTCGCGCCCGTTTGAAGACGTGCTGACCGAAATTGCCGGCCTCACCCAGCAAGGGGTGAAGGAAATCACCCTGCTGGGGCAAAACGTCAACGCCTACCGTGGGCTGATGGCCGATGGTGAAATCGCTGACTTCGCCCTGCTGCTGGAATACGTACACGAAATCCCCGGCGTGGAACGCCTGCGCTTCACCACCAGCCACCCGCGCGAGTTCACCCAGCGCATCATCGATTGCTACGGCAAGCTGCCCAAGCTGGTTTCGCACCTGCACTTGCCGGTACAAAGCGGTTCCGACCGCATCCTCACCGCCATGAAGCGTGGCTACACCGGGCTGGAATACAAGTCCATCATCCGCAAGCTGCGCGCGCTGCGTCCGGACCTGTGCCTGTCCTCCGACTTCATCGTCGGTTTCCCCGGTGAAACCGAGGCAGATTTCGCGCAGACGCTGAAGCTGGTCCAGGACCTGCAGTTCGACTTCAGCTATGTGTTCATCTACAGCGCCCGCCCCGGCACGCCGGCGGCCAACCTCACCGACGACACCCCGCACACGGAAAAGGTGCGCCGACTGGAGGCGCTGAACGAAGTGATCGAGGCGCGCGGTTTTGCCATCAACCAGAGCATGGTGGGCAGTGTGCAGCGGGTGCTGGTGGAAAACATCTCCAAAAAAGACCCGAACATGCTGGCCGCCCGTACCGCCAACAACCGGGTGGTCAACTTTGTCGGTCACCCGCGGCTGCTCAAGCAGATGGTGGACGTGGTGATCACCGAAGCGCGTCCGCATTCGCTGGCGGGGGAAATCCTGCTGCACGAAACCCTGTAAGTCACCAAGGAAACAGCCCCTCATGTTCATCGTTTCACTCAGTTATATCGCTCCGCTGGAAGAAATCGACGCCCAGTTGGAACACCATGTGCTGTGGCTGAAGCAATGCTATGCAGACGGCTTGTTTCTGGCTTCCGGCCGCAAGGAGCCGCGCACCGGCGGCATCATTCTGGCGCGCGGTGAACGGCATGTGCTGCAACAACGGCTGGCACAGGACCCCTTCGCCCTGGCCGGCCTGGCACGCTATGACATGACCGAATTTCACCCCAGCATGACGGCAGCCGGCCTGGAAGCGCTGCAGGACAGCCAGGCAGCATGAGCGATAGCGCCGTTACGCCCGTCCCGCGTCCGCTTGGCCGCCATGCCCGCAAGGTAGCGATCATCAGCCTGATTGCCCTGCCCGTCCTGTTACTGCTGAGCCTGCTGATTGGCCAGCCGGGCAGCCATGGCAACTGGGGTAGCCGCACGCTATTACTGCTGACCGGCCCCGCGGCGCTGGTGCCCACCGCCCTGATGTATGCAGGTCTGCTATGGCTGCTGGACAGATTACCCTCTGCCGGCCTGCGCAACGGCCTGTTCATGCTGCTGACGCTGCTGGTCTGCGTCTTGCTTGTACTGGAAGCCAGCTTCTGGTTTGCCTTGCTGTTCAGCCACTGACACCCTGCCCTGACACATGAATACCACTCCTCTTAGCTTCAATCCGGTCGACAACGAACGGCTGGCCCGCCTGTGCGGCCCGCTGGATGAAAACCTCAAGCAGATCGAAACCGGTCTGGATGTGCTGATCCAGCGCCGCGGCGAGCACTTCAAATGCAGCGGTGAGCAGGCCGATCTGGCGGTTTACAGCCTGACCCGCCTCTACCTGCTGGCGGAAAAGCAGGACATCTCCATTGACGATGTACAGCTGGAACTGGTGGAAGCCCGCCAGCATAATCAGCAAGCCGATGCCGACGCCCCGGTGCTGCTGACCCGGCGCGGTGATCTGCGCGGCCGCACCCCGCGCCAGAGCGGTTACATCAAAGCCATCAGCCAGCACGACATCACCTTTGGCATCGGCCCGGCCGGTACCGGCAAAACCTACCTCGCCGTGGCCTGCGCGGTGGATGCCATGGAGCGCGATGCCATCAAGCGCATCGTACTGGTGCGCCCCGCGGTGGAGGCCGGTGAAAAACTGGGCTTCCTGCCCGGCGATCTGGCACAAAAGGTCGACCCCTACCTGCGTCCGCTGTACGACGCGCTGTACGACCTGATGGGCTTTGACCGTGTCACCCGCCTGTTCGAAAAAAACCTGATTGAAATTGCACCGCTGGCTTATATGCGTGGCCGCACGCTGAACAATGCCTTCATCATTCTGGACGAGGCGCAAAACACCACACCGGAACAGATGAAGATGTTCCTCACCCGCATCGGCTTTGGCTCACGCGCGGTGATTACCGGTGATGTGACGCAGATCGACCTGCAGCGCCATCAGAAAAGCGGACTGGTGGAAGTGGAGAAGATTCTGGGCCACGTGCGCGGCATCCACTTTCACCATTTCCAGAGCGAAGACGTGGTGCGCCACCCGCTGGTGCAGAAAATCGTCGATGCCTACGACAACTATCAATTGAAGAACGATGAAACAAGCCAAGCGAAATAACCCGCTGCCGCGCCTTGCCGCCCGTCTGCAACTGACGCTGGAAGACCGCAGCCAGGCACAACGATTGCCTGAAGCCAAACTGATCCGCCGTTGCTGCCAGGCTGCCTTGCAGGCTGATGTAAAGCAGGCCCAGGTCAGCATCCTGCTGGTAGGCAGCGAGGAAGGCCGCAGCCTCAACCACAGCTACCGCGGCAAGGACTACGCCACCAATGTGCTGTCTTTCGCACTGAACGAAGGCGAAAACATTGCCGATCTGCCCTTGTTTGGCGATCTGGTGCTGTGTACCGAGGTGGTGGAAAAGGAAGCCGCCGAGCAAGGCATTGACCTGATGGCCCACTATGCCCACCTGCTGGTACACGGCATGCTGCACCTGCAAGGCTTTGACCACGAGGATGATGCAGAAGCGGAAATCATGGAAACGCTTGAAACTGTCATTCTCGCGAAGTTAGGATATCCCGATCCCTATCTAGAGGAAAAACGCTAACCCCATGGAAGACCCCAGTAAACACAAGCCCAGCCTGTTGGAACGCTTGTCCGCCATGCTGCTGCGCGAACCGGAAGATCGCGAGGAGCTGATCACCCTGCTGCACTCCGCCTTTGAACGCAATCTGCTGGACGCCGAAGCGCTGGCCATGATTGAGGGCGTGCTGGAAGTCAGCGACCTGACCGCCCGCGACGTGATGATTCCGCGCAGCCAGATGGATGTGATCCGTATCGACGACCCCATCGAGCGCCTGCTGCCGGATGTGCTGCGCACCGGCCACTCGCGCTTTCCGGTGATTGGCGACAACAAGGACGACGTGCTGGGCATTCTGCTGGCCAAGGATCTGCTGCACTACTTCCATGCTCCCAATCGTTTCGACCTGCGCGCCACGCTGCGTCCCAGTGTATTTGTGCCCGAGTCCAAACCGCTGGACGTGCTGCTGCGCGAGTTCCGCTCCAACCGCAACCACATGGCCATCGTGGTGGACGAATATGGCGGCGTGTCCGGCCTCGTCACCATCGAGGATGTGATCGAGCAGATTGTCGGCGACATCGAAGACGAATACGACTTCGAAGAGGATGACAACAATATCGTGCCGGTACGCGACCAGCGCTACCGCGTCAACGCCCTCACCGAAGTGGCCGACTTCAACGAATACTTCGCCACCAACTATGAAGACGATGATGTGGATACCGTCGGCGGATTGGTGATTTCCCTGATCGGCCACCTGCCCAAGCGTGGCGAAACAGTGGAATCCGGTTCGCTGCGCTTCACCGTCCTGCGTGCCGACAGCCGCCGCCTGCAAACGCTGCTGGTGGAACGTCTGCACAGCAATACTGCCGAAAGCACCCCGGACTGACATGCGCACCTTGCTTGTGCTGATTGCCGCCGCCCTGGCCGGCGCACTCACCCTGTATGGCTTTGCCCCCTACCGCCTGTATGGCCTGGTGCCGCTCTCCCTGGCCGCCCTGGCACAGCTGGTAGAGCGAAACCCCCAACTGGCTTTCCGTACTGGCTATGTCTGGGGGGTGGCGGCTTATACCAGCAATTTCAACTGGATTTACCACAGCCTGCACGATATTGCCGGTCTGCCGGCCGTGCTGGCCGCACCGCTGGTGCTGCTGTTGCCTGCCTATCTGGCCATCTGGCCCGGTCTGGCCTGCTGGCTGACCAGCCGTATCGACCAGCGCCCATGGGTGCGCTGGCTGCTGGCCTTTCCGGCACTGTGGGAGCTGGGCGAATGGCTGCGTAGCTGGGTGATGACCGGCTTTCCCTGGGGTGCCGTCGGCTACTCGCAGGTAACAGAAAGCCCGCTGTCCGGCTTCATTCCCATCGGCGGCATCCATCTGGCCAGCTGGCTGGTGGCCTTGAGCGCCGGTGCATTGGCACTACTGGCCAATGGCCAGCGCCTGCAACGCCTGGCGGCAACGGCTGGGCTGATCATCCTGTGGAGCGGCGGCTTCTGGCTGCAATCTGTCAGTTGGACCGAACCGGTCGGCAAAGCCTACCGGGTGGCACTGGCGCAGGGCGATATTCCACAGACCATGAAATGGGATCCGGCAAGCTTTGAATCCACCCTCACCACCTATTACCAGCAGGTGGCCAGCACCCGTGCCGAACTGATGATCCTGCCGGAAACGGCCTTGCCGGTGTTTCTGGACGACCTGCCATCGGGCTATCTCACCATGATGGCCGGCGATGCACAGCGCAAGAATATGGCCCTGGCGGCCGGTATACCGCGTCGCACCGCGGATGGCCGTGGCTATCTGAACGCCGTGGTTGCCCTCACCGACCCGGCCTTGCCCTCCTACGCCAAGGACCACCTGGTGCCGTTTGGCGAATTCATCCCGCTACCGGGGCTGATTGGCTGGATTTACCAGTATATGAACATGCCCCTGTCCGGTTTCAGCCGTGGCGGTGTAAACCAGGCTCCGCTGCAGTTGGCCGGGCACAAGGTGGCATTCAATATCTGCTATGAAGACAGCTTTGGCGAAGAACTGATTGGCCCGGCAGCCCATGCCGGCATTCTGGCCAATGTCAGCAATCTGGCCTGGTTCGGCAAGAGCGTGGCCATGAGCCAGCACTTGCAGCTATCGCAGGCACGCGCATTGGAAACCGGGCGCTTCATGCTGCGCGCCACCAACACCGGCATGACGGCCATCGTGCGACCCAATGGTGAGATTGCCAGTGTCGCAGCGCCCTTCACCCAGCAGGTGCTGGAAGGCATGGTGCAGGATTACCAGGGCCAGACACCGTATATGCAATATGGCAACCGACCGGTCATTATCGCTTGCCTCAGCCTGCTGTCGCTGGCGATAGCCTTGGGGGCCTGGCTACGCCGCCGTCAAGACCAGACCGCCACGCAGCATCCGGCCAACTGAGCGACATGAAAAAGCCCTCCATGCGGAGGGCTTTGCGGTTTCAGCAAACAGGCTCAAACATGGAAGCGCGATACCAGTTGGCGCAGATCATCCGCCAGTGCATGCATGGCCTGCACCTCCTTCGAGGTCCCTGCTGACTCCTCGGCATTATTGCTGGCACTGCGGGCAATCAATTCCACCTGTTGTGCAATTTCGGTACTGGCGCTGCCCTGCTCCTTGAGCGCATGTGAAATTTCGTTCACAACATCAACCACCCCGGTCGCACTTTCGCGGATATGCGAAATGGCTTCGCCCCCTTGCACCGCCAGCTGCAAACCGGTTTTAACCCGGCCCACCGCCTCTTCCATACAAGCACGCGATTGATCGGAGCTGGTCTGGATTTCCTGGATCATGCCGGCAATTTCCTGCGTGGCCTGTCCGGTACGCTCGGACAACTTGCGCACCTCATCGGCCACCACGGCAAAGCCACGCCCCATCTCACCCGCCCGGGCAGCCTCAATGGCGGCATTGAGCGCCAGCAGATTGGTTTGGTCGGCAATGTCCTTGATCACCTGCATGATGCTGGAAATGGTTTGCGTCTTGCTGGCCAGGTCGGCAATCGTCACCGCAGCCTGATCCACCGACTCATTGATGCGGTGCATTTCGCTGACCGCACTGGAAATCACCTCGCCACCCTCACGCGACAGACGGCCAGACTCCTGCGACAGATCGCGTGCATCCAGCGCATGACTGGAGATGTGGTTGATGCTGACCGTCAGTTGCTCAATAGAAGCCGCCATGGCTGCGGCAGCCTCGCTTTGCTGATCAGAACCACGCACCACCGCATCCGAGCGGCGGGCCACATCAGAACTCATCTGCGACAGGCGTACTGCTTCGTCAGCAATTTCTCGCACCAATTGCTTCAGATGCTTTTGCATTTGATCAACCGCAGCCATCACACTGTGATTGTCGCCGGCAGCTACCGGGACCTGGGTATCGAGGTAGCCATCAGCAATGCGCCGTACCACGCGCATGGTCTCGCCCGGATCAGCACCGAGCTGGCCAAGAATGCTACGCATCAAGAACACCCCGGCAACCAGCAACAGGGCAAGGATGACAGCCACCTCCCCCAGCGTCAGCCACAACTGCCCCATGAAGGCAGCCTGGACATCATCCAGATAAATACCGGTACCGATAATCCAGTGCCAGCGCGAGCTGGTCATCAGGTAGGAAATCTTGGGTTGTGGCTGATCAAAACCGGGCTTGTCCCAGACGTAGGCGGCAAAACCCTGACCATTACCTTTGGCAACCGTTTCCTGGAATAGCTGACCCAGATCCACACCGGTCGGGGTCTTCAGTCCCAGTAAGGGCTTGCCCACCTTGTCCGGTTTGGCACCATGGATGACATAAGTCCAGTTCTGGTCATAACCAAAAAAGTACTCTTGGCCATCATAGTGGCTGGCCATCAGCGCAGCTGCCGCCATTTGCTTGGCCTGAGATTCGCTCAGTTTGCCGCTAGCTTCCAGTGCTTCATAGCTACTGATAATCCCCATTGCAGACTCAACGAGATTACGGGTTTTGTCCTGCCTGTCCTGCAGCATACTGTTACGTTGATTGTACAAGGCTAAGCCACTGAGACAGCAGATCAGCAATGCGACCAGCAGCAACCACGCAATAAGGCGGCCCCGCAGTGTCATTCCGGCGGATGTATTCATATTTTCTCTGTTCCCGTTGGCAGCGTTTCTATCAAGCAACTGCTCTAATGTACAGCACATCGTCATTCTACAACTTTATACACAAAGTAAAACAGGGGTTTACCAAGCTGTTCTATCAAATTAGTCGAGATATTTATCAATTACATCCAAGAACTTAATAGCGACGTCAGGGCAGAAACAGCGAGCCGTGATTTGCGTGGCCATGCGACCACACCAATAGTGCAAGATGTCATCCAAAGCGGATGAGGCATGCCCAGCTACGCACACATACGGCAAGCGCAGGCCACACTGCCAACAGCCCGCATGGCAAAGAAGAAAGCCACATTGCCAGCCAGATGATACGATCATTATTTTCCTACCAGATCAGCAGGGAACCACATGCATCTCTCTCACATGTTCGTGCATCCAATGAAGTCGGCTCGTGGCATTGCCTACGATCGCGCCTACGCCAGCCTGCAAGGTCTGCTGCATGACAGAGAGTGGCTGCTGGTCACACCGCAAGGCCAATTTCTTACCGCCCGCGACTATCCGCGCATGCTGCTGATCGAGATGGACCTGATACCGGGTGGCATGCTGATCAAAGCACCAGGGCAAAATCCCATCATGGCCATGACGCAGGTTTATCAACAATCGGTGGCAACAGCAGTGTGGAAGGATGCATTCACCGCGCTGCATGGTGATCCGCATGTGGATGCCTGGTTTAGCAATTACATGGGGATTGCATGCCAGTTGCTGTGGCTGGGCATGAAATCAACCCGCACCCTGGTCCACTCCGATATTCCACTTTCCTTTGCAGATGGTTATCCCTATCTGCTGATCAATCAGGCCTCACTGGAAGCCTTGAATCAGGATCTTGCCACACCGGTTGGATTGCGCCATTTCCGGCCAAACCTGGTTGTGACGGATGCGCTGCCCTATGAGGAAGATGACTGGAGCGTGATACGCATAGGCGAGATTGAGTTTGAAGTCGCCAAGCCTTGCACTCGCTGTCAGATGACAACGGTGAACCCTGATACCGGGGAATTTGCTGAAGATAACGAACCAATGAGGACCTTGATCCGCACCAGACAACTGCCAGAAGGCATTTGCTTTGGGGTAAATCTGGTAGCACGCAGTGAAGGCGTACTGGAGACAGGAGCGAAAATCGAGATCATCGCGTCGCGCTACAGCTTCTGAGGCAAGCCAGAAAAGCACTTGCGGCAATCGCTGCAGCAATGAAAAAAGCCAGCTTGCGCTGGCTTTTTTCTCAACTTCACCGAATATTATTCAGCGGAGTCATCTACAACGGCAACGGCATCTTCAGCACGGTCAACCAGCTCAACCAGAGCCAGCGGGGCATTGTCGCCCTTACGGAAACCGTACTTCAGGATACGCACATAACCACCATTGCGGGCGGAGAAGCGCGGGCCGAGGACGTCGAAGAGTTTAACCACGATATCGCGGTCACGAGTGCGGTCAAACGCCAGACGACGGTTGGCGAGAGACGGCTTTTTGCCGAGCGTAATCAGCGGCTCGGCCACACGACGCAGTTCCTTGGCTTTCGGCAGCGTGGTCACGATAACTTCGTGCTTCAGCAGCGAATTCGCCATGTTGCGCAGCATCGCCAGACGATGGCTGGTCGTGCGGTTCAGTTTACGATTACTGTAACGATGACGCATTGTTAATGTCCTTTAGTCTCAAACTTACGGCTTTTCCAGACCAGCCGGAGGCCAATTCTCAAGCTTCATGCCGAGAGTCAGGCCCTTGGAAGCGAGAACTTCTTTGATCTCGTTCAGCGACTTGCGACCGAGGTTCGGAGTCTTCAGAAGCTCGGTTTCAGTACGCTGGATCAGATCGCCGATGTAATAAATGTTCTCAGCCTTCAGGCAGTTGGCCGAACGAACCGTCAGTTCAAGATCGTCTACCGGACGCAGCAAGATCGGATCGATCGGCGGCGCCTTTTCAACGACTTCTTCAACCGCTGTGCCTTGGAGGTCAGCAAAGATCGACAGCTGATCCATCAGAATCCGTGCAGCATTGCGCACGGCCTGTTCCGGTTCGATCACGCCATTGGTCTCAATATCGAGAACCAGGCGGTCGAGGTCGGTACGTTGTTCAACACGGGCGCTTTCCACCGCAAAGCTCACACGGCGAACCGGCGAGAAGGAAGCATCCAGTTGAATGGTACCGATGGAACGGTTTTCTTCATGAATGGAACGAACAGACACGGGCTGATAGCCACGGCCTTTTTCGACCTTGATCTCCATGTCGATTTTGCCACCTGCGGAGAGATGAGCAATCACGTGTTCCGGATTGATCACTTCCACGTCATGCGGCAACTCGATATCGCCAGCCAAGACAGCGCCTTCGCCTTCCTTTTTCAGGGTCAGCACGACACTGTCACGACCATGCAGCTTAAGCACTACGCCCTTGAGGTTGAGGAGGATGTCTACGACATCCTCACGCACGCCATCAAGTGCGGAATACTCATGCAAAACGCCAGCGATAGTCACTTCGGTAGGAGCAAAGCCCGGCATCGACGACAGCAGAATGCGGCGCAACGAGTTTCCCAGAGTGTGGGCATAGCCACGCTCGAACGGCTCCATCGACACGCGTGCATGGGTCGCGGAGACCGGCTGCACGTCAATCAGACGAGGTTTCAAAAATTCCGAAGCGCTGTTTTGCATAGTCATTCCCTAAGAGCTAGCGATTACTTGGAGTAGAATTCCACAACGAGTTGTTCGTTGATATCGCTAGACAGTTCGGAACGTTCCGGAGCAGATTTGAAGACGCCTTCCATTTTCTTGGAGTCAACAGACACCCAGGAAGGGAAACCACCTTGCTCAGCCAGAGCCAGACCTTCTACGATACGGGCCTGTTTCTTGGCCTTTTCGCGGACAGACACAACGTCACCAGCTTTAACCTGGAAAGACGGAATGTTAACTACCTGGCCGTTCACAACGATAGCCTTGTGGCTTACCAACTGACGTGCTTCCGCACGTGTGGAGCCAAAGCCCATGCGATATACAACGTTGTCCAGACGTGCTTCAAGCAGCTTCAGCAGGTTTTCACCAGTGGAGCCCTTGCGACGTACAGCTTCCGCAAAGTAATTGCGGAACTGACGCTCAAGTACGCCATAGATACGGCGGATTTTCTGCTTTTCACGCAGCTGAACACCGTAGTCAGACAGACGACCCTTACGGGCGCCATGCTGACCAGGCGGGGTGTCCAGTTTGCACTTGGAATCCAGTGCACGACGCGCGCTCTTCAGGAAAAGGTCGGTGCCTTCGCGACGAGCGAGCTTACATTTCGGGCCGATATAACGTGCCATGTTCTCACACTCTCCGAATTAAATACGACGTTTTTTGGGCGGACGGCAACCGTTGTGCGGTACCGGCGTCACGTCGGAGATGCTGGTGATTTTGAAACCCAGCGCGTTGAGTGCGCGAACAGCGGATTCACGACCCGGACCCGGGCCCTTGATACGAACTTCGAGGTTCTTCACACCGTATTCTTGGGCAACTTTACCAGCGTGCTCTGCTGCTACCTGAGCAGCAAAGGGTGTACTCTTGCGCGAGCCCTTAAAACCAGCGCCGCCAGAGGTAGCCCAAGACAGTGCATTGCCTTGACGGTCGGTGATAGTGATGATGGTGTTGTTGAACGAAGCGTGCACATGCACGATGCCTTCGCTAACAGACTTGCGCACTTTTTTACGTACACGGACAGCTGTGTTTGCTTTAGCCATTTCTGTGTTCCTTTAGTTACTTCTTGCCGGCGATCGCCTTACGCGGTCCCTTGCGGGTACGAGCGTTAGTGCGAGTGCGCTGACCGCGGCACGGCAGGCCACGACGATGGCGCATGCCGCGATAGCAGCCCATGTCCATCAGACGTTTGATGCTCATGGTGATTTCGCGACGCAGGTCACCTTCAACGGTGAACTTAGCCACTTCTTCACGCAGAGTCTCCATCTCAGCCTCAGTCAGATCCTTCACCTTGGTGGAGGGATTCACGCTGGCAGCAACACAAATCTGCTGGGCGCGAGTCTGACCGATGCCGAAAATTGCCTGCAGGCCGATAACGGCATGCGCATGATTGGGGATATTTACCCCTGCAATACGGGCCATACTCTTTCCTTAAGCCTTAAGACCTTGAAAAGTTTGCGATTGTAACACGCAAAGTCAGGTCTAACAAATGTTAGCCTTGCTTTTGCTTGTGACGCGGATCCGTGCAGATCACGCGAACTACGCGATTGCGACGGATGATTTTGCAGTTACGGCAAATCTTCTTTACCGAAGGCTGTACTCGCATGTCAGTTCCTTTCGTTACTCTAAAAGAGCGAGTGCGTTATTTCGCACGGAACACGATACGGGCAGTGGTCTGTCCAGGCGGGATGTTATCCACCCTGACCATGTAAACAAGGTACTTGCCAACATCAGGCAAGGACTGCTTACGCCCAAGTACGACGTGTCCATTCTCAAGTTTGATCCAGCAGTAGGGCGACAGCTCTACTGCCAAATCTCACCCTGCATCTGGAAGGTTTCTTACCTAGCCATATAACCCAGCGAGAACACGTATGTCACCGGCCGAGTGCATTACCCTTGAAGTTAGCCTTCTTGAGCAAACTCTCGTACTGATGAGACAGAACGTAGGACTGTACCTGAGCCATGAAATCCATGGTGACCACTACAATGATCAGCAGTGATGTGCCACCGAAGTAGAACGGTACATTCCACTTCAGGATGAGGAATTCCGGCAACAGACAAACCAGCGTAATGTAAATTGCACCGATCAGTGTCAGCCGCAGAATGATCTTCTCGATGTAACGGGAAGTCTGCTCACCTGGACGGATACCTGGGATGAACGCACCACTCTTCTTCAGGTTATCTGCCGTCTCTTTCGGATTGAAAACAAGCGCGGTGTAGAAGTAACAGAAGAAAATGATGGCCGTTGCATACAGCAGCACATAGATCGGCTGACCCGGATGCAGCTTGTCAGCCACGCCCTTGAGCCAACCCAGGCTTTCATTGTTGCCCAGCCAGCCAAGGATGGTGGCAGGGAACAGGATGATGCTGGATGCAAAAATCGGCGGAATCACCCCTGCCATGTTGAGCTTGAGCGGCATGTGCGTGCTCTGGCCCTGCATGACACGATTACCAACCTGACGCTTGGCGTAGTTGACCAGTACCTTACGCTGACCGCGTTCTGCGAACACGACAACATAGGTCATCAGGGCAACACCGATAAACAGCACGATGGTAAACAGGATGGGCAGCGAGCCTTGACTGGTCAGCGTGAGCGTCTTGCCAATGGCAGCCGGAACACCCGATGCAATACCTGCACAGATGATCAGCGAGATACCGTTGCCGATACCACGCTCGGTAATCTGCTCACCCAGCCACATGAGGAACATGGTGCCGGTTACCAGAGATACCACGGTTGTCAGGTAGAACTCCCACTGGGCAGTCACCACCAGGTTAGGCTGCTTAAACAGCATCACCGCAATACTGAAACTCTGGAAAGAGGCCAGCAAAACGGTTGCATAACGTGTGTACTGAGTTACCTTACGACGTCCCGCGTCGCCTTCCTTCTTCAGCTGCTTCAGGCTCGGAAGAACCTCAGAGGCAAGCTGAAGAATGATGGAAGCCGAGATGTACGGCATGATGCCCAAAGCAAATACCGTAAATCTCGAGAGGGCGCCGCCCGAAAACATGTTGAACATGTCGAGCAGGCCCGTCTGCGACGTGTGGAACAACTTCGCTAGTTCGGCAGGATTGATACCAGGCACCGGAATATGCGCACCAATACGGTAAACAATCAAAGCTCCGATCAAGAACATGATGCGGCGCTTCAAATCACCAAATTTATTGGCATTTCCAACTAGAGAAGTATTCGACACGTAAGTGCGCCTTATTCAATACTGCCGCCGGCAGCTTCGATAGCAGCGCGAGCGCCAGCAGTCGCAGCAATGCCACGCAGCTTAACGGCACGTTCGATCTTGCCGGACAGGACAACCTTGGCTACCAGAGCCTGAGCGTCTACCAGACCAGCTTGCTTCAGTGCCAACAGATCGATTTCGTCAACCGGCAGCAGGTTCAGTTCGGACAGGCGTACTTCTGCATTGAAGCGAGCCGTCAGCGACTTGAAGCCACGTTTCGGCAAGCGACGTTGCAGCGGCATTTGACCGCCTTCAAAACCAACCTTGTGGAAACCACCTGCACGGCTCTTTTGACCCTTGTGGCCACGACCGGAAGTCTTGCCCAGGCCGCTACCAATGCCGCGACCTACACGACGCTTGGCATGCTTGGCGCCGGCACCGGGTTGAATGGTGTTCAGCAGCATCTCTTAGCCCTCGAATTTCAACAGGTAGCTGATCTTGTTGATCATGCCACGGTTTTCAGGGGTATCGAGCACTTCCACAGTCTGGCGGATCTTTTTCAGACCCAGGCCACGGGCGCAAGCCTTGTGGGATTCCAGACGACCGATCAGGCTCTTTACCAGAGTTACCTTAACAGTGTTGGTGTTACTCATGATCAACCCCCAGGATCTCTTCTACGGTCAGACCACGCTTGGCGGCAACCTGAGAAGCGGTGTTAATCTTGTTCAGACCGTCCAGAGTTGCACGAACCACGTTGTACGGGTTAGTGGAACCATGGATCTTGGCCGAAACATTATGTACACCCATTGCATCGAAGATTGCGCGCATCGGGCCACCGGCCTTAACGCCAGTACCTTCCTTAGCCGGCTGGATGAACACGGTGGTAGCACCATGCTTGCCGGTTACGGTGTGATGCAGCGTACCATTACGCAGCGGGATCTTTACCAGATTGCGGCGGGCTTGTTCCATTGCCTTCTGTACGGCAACAGGAACTTCCTTGGAACGACCCTTGCCCATACCGATGCCGCCATCGCCATCACCAACGACGGTCAAGGCGGAGAAAGCCATGATACGGCCGCCCTTAACCACTTTGGTGACGCGGTTGACGCTGATCATCTTCTCGACCAGACCGTCGCCACGATCTTCCATTTCGTGCTTAGCCATTCTTCACTCCGAATTAGAATACGAGACCGTGTTCACGGGCTGCGTCTGCCACAGCCTTCATACGGCCATGGTATTTGAAACCGGAACGGTCAAATGCCACGGTCGAAATACCGGCTGCCTTGGCTTTTTCAGCGATGCGCTTACCGACTACGGCTGCAGCGGCCACATTGCCACCATTGGAAACGTCAGCGCGTACTTCGGCTTCCAGAGTGGAAGCGCTAGCCAGTACCTTGCTGCCAGTTTCATCAATGATCTGGGCATAAATGTGGCTGTTGGTGCGGTAAACAGTGAGACGCACCATCTTGAGCTCCGCAATCCGAGCACGGGTTTTACGTGCACGGCGGAGTCGAGCTTGTTTCTTGTCCATGTCAGTGCCTCAGTTACTTCTTCTTGGTTTCTTTCAGAACCACAACCTCATCAGCGTAACGAACGCCCTTGCCCTTGTAGGGTTCCGGGGAACGGTAAGCGCGGATTTCGGCAGCGATCTGGCCAACGAGTTGCTTGTCAGCACCCTTGATCAGGATCTCGGTCTGAGTCGGAGTCTCAGCCTTGATGCCAGCAGGCATCTGGTGAGCTACCGGATGGGAGAAACCCAGAGACAGGTTCAGGGTGTCGCCTTGAGCCTGGGCACGGTAACCCACGCCAACCAGCTGCAGCTTCTTCTCGAAGCCCTTGGATACACCAATCACCATATTGTTCAGCAGGGCGCGCAGGGTACCGGACATGGCACGTGCGAACTTGCTGTCGTTTTTAGCCGCGAAAGTCAGTTCGTTATTGTCGAACTTGATTTCAACGTCATTGCACAGAGCGGCGCTCAGGGAGCCCAGGGCACCCTTTACGGTCACTTCTGCAGCACCGAATTTAACTTCGACGCCAGCCGGAATGGCTACGGGATTCTTAGCTACGCGAGACATTTGACCCCCTTATGCCACTACGCACAGCAGCTCACCGCCGATACCGGCAGCGCGTGCTTTGCGATCGGTCATGATGCCCTTGGAAGTAGACAGGATAGCTACGCCCAGACCATTCATTACCTTCGGGATTTCGGTGGAGCCCTTGTACACGCGCAGGCCAGGACGGGAAACGCGGTCAATGCGTTCGATCACCGGACGGCCAGCGTAGTACTTGAGCTGGATATCAAGAACAGGCTTCTTGGCTTCGCCGGCAACGGCGAAGTCTTCGATGTAGCCTTCTTCTTTCAGCACCTGTGCCAGCGCAACTTTCAGCTTGGAAGACGGCATAGCAACAGCCACCTTGGAAGCCATTTGGCCGTTACGGATGCGGGTCAACATATCGGAAATAGGATCGTGCATGCTCATTTATGGTTCTCCTATTACCAGCTGGCCTTAACAACACCCGGAATTTCGCCCTTCATGGCGATTTCACGGAGTTTGTTACGACCCAGACCGAATTTACGGAACACGCCACGCGGACGACCGGTAATGGCGCAGCGACGACGCTGACGTACCGGGGAAGCATTGCGCGGCAGCTGCTGCAGTTGCAGGCGAGCGGCGAAGCGTTCTTCTTCCGAGAGGCTTTGATTGTTGATGGTAGCGATGAGGGCTTCGCGCTTAGCGGCAAATTTTTCAGCCACCTTAACGCGCTTCTCTTCACGCTTGATCAGTGCAAGTTTTGCCATGTGCTTAACCCTTGAACGGGAACTTGAACGCAGCCAGCAGAGCGCGGGCCTCTTCGTCAGTCTTCGCCGTAGTGGTAACAGTAATGTTCATACCACGCAGAGCATCGATCTTGTCGTACTCGATTTCCGGGAAGATGATCTGTTCCTTGACACCCATGTTGTAGTTGCCGCGGCCGTCAAAAGACTTGGCGGAAACACCACGGAAGTCACGAACACGCGGCAACGCGATGGTTACCAGACGGTCCAGGAATTCGTACATGCGTTCACGGCGCAGGGTAACCTTGCAACCAACCGGATAGTCATCACGAATCTTGAAGCCGGCGATGGATTTGCGAGCGGTGGTAACTACCGGCTTCTGGCCAGCAATCTTTTCCATGTCGCCCACGGCGAATTCCATTACCTTTTTATCGGCAACAGCTTCACCAACACCCATGTTGACGGTGATCTTCTCGATGCGCGGAACTTCCATGATCGACTTGTAGCCGAACTGTTTCATCAGTTCCGGCACTACGCTGTCTTTGTAGAAATCGTAGAAACGTGCCATGTTTGCTTTTCCTTACGCGCCGATAACTTCGCCACTGGACTTGAACACGCGTACCTTGCGGCCGTCTTCAAGAGTCTTGAAGCCTACGCGGTCAGCCTTTTGGCTAGCCGGGTTGAAAATAGCAACGTTGGAAGCGTCAACAGGCATAACCTTTTCAACGATACCACCAGCAACGCCACGTACCGGATTCGGCTTCTGGTGTTTCTTGGCAACATTCACGCCTTCAACAACCAGCTTTTCATCCAGGACGCGCAGAACGGTGCCGCGTTTACCTTTGTCTTTACCGGTGATTACTACGACTTCATCACCTTTACGAATTTTGCGCATGCGACCTCCTTACAGCACTTCAGGAGCAAGCGACACGATCTTCATGAAACGCTCGGTACGCAGTTCACGCGTCACGGGTCCGAAGATACGAGTGCCAATCGGCTCAAGCTTGTTGTTGAGCAGAACGGCAGCATTGCTATCAAACTTGATCAACGAGCCGTCCGGACGACGCACGCCTTTGGCGGTGCGTACTACTACTGCGTTGTACACGTCGCCTTTTTTGACGCGACCGCGCGGAGCAGCATCCTTGATGCTCACCTTGATGATGTCGCCAACGCTTGCATAGCGACGCTTGGAACCGCCCAATACCTTGATGCACATAACGTGACGCGCACCAGTATTGTCAGCGACCTCAAGCATGGTCTGCATTTGGATCATTTGATGATTACCTTTCTAATCCAACTTTATCCGTCACTTTCACCTGCCGGTTTCTCGCATAAGAGCAAGACCAAACAGACGAAACGCCACAGATCAAGCTGTGGCGTGTCAAACGGCCAGTTTTGGACCCCGTAAGGGCGGAATTCCTATCCGACACGAATAGGAAGATGGCCATTATACAAGGGACTTTCGTCCCTTGCAAGTCTTATACCTGGCGAGATTTCTCGACCAGGGCAGTCACCACCCACGATTTGGTCTTCGAGAGAGGACGGGACTCGCTGATTACTACGATGTCACCGGCCTTGAACTCGTTGTTCTCGTCGTGTGCGTGGAACTTCTTAGAACGACGGATAATCTTGCCGTAGATCGGGTGCTTAACCTTGCGCTCGACCAGAACGGTTACAGTCTTATCCATCTTGTCGCTGACAACGGTACCGGTCAGCGTACGTACCACTTTGGTTTCGCTCATCTTAAACTGCCTTTTCTTTCAGAACGGTGCGAACACGCGCGATGTCGCGACGCACTTTCTTCAGTTCAGAGGTCTTGGCGAGTTGCTGAGTAGCGTGCTGCATACGCAGGGCAAACTGGGCCTTCAGGAGGCTCAGCAATTCCGCTTTCAGCTCGTCAACAGTTTTGGCTTTCAGTTCGGACGCTTTCATTACTGACCTACCTGTCTAGTTACAAACACAGTGGCGATCGGCAACTTGGCTGCGGCCAGACGGAAAGCTTCACGAGCGAGTTCCTCGTTAACACCGTCCATTTCGTACAGCATCTTGCCAGGCTGGATTTCGGCCACGTAGTATTCCGGAGAACCCTTACCCCCACCCATACGGACTTCAGCAGGCTTGGAAGTGATCGGTTTGTCCGGGAAAATACGGATCCAGATACGACCGCCACGCTTGATGTGACGAGTCATGGCACGACGGGCCGCTTCGATCTGACGCGCGGTCAGACGACCACGACCAACAGCCTTCAAACCGAAATCACCAAAGCTCACCTTGTTGCCACGGGTAGCGATACCAGTGTTGCGGCCTTTATGCTGTTTACGGTACTTGAGTCTAGTTGGCTGCAGCATTGCGCGGGCCCTTTCTCGTTTTCTTCTCGGTCGCAACCGGAGCCGGTGCTACTTGACCCGGCTTCAGCTCACCTTTGTAAACCCATACCTTGATGCCGATGATACCGTAGGTGGTCTTGGCTTCAGAGGTAGCGTAGTCAACATCGGCACGCAGGGTATGCAGCGGCACACGGCCTTCGCGATACCATTCGCTACGAGCGATATCGATACCGTTCAGACGACCGGAGGACATGATCTTGATGCCCTGGGCGCCCATGCGCATGGCGTTCTGCATGGAACGCTTCATGGCACGGCGGAACATCACGCGCTTTTCCAGCTGGGAGGCGATGCCATCAGCAATGATTTGCGCGTCCAGTTCCGGCTTGCGAACTTCTTCGATATTCACGTGAACCGGCACGCCCAGGCGGGCTTGCAGTTCGCGCTTCAGAACTTCGATGTCCTCACCTTTTTTACCGATCACAACACCCGGACGGGCACTGTGAATGGTAATGCGTGCGGACTTGGCCGGACGCTCGATGGTGACACGACCAACAGCCGCATGACCCAGGCGCTTCTTCAGGTATTCGCGAACTTCCAGGTCTTGCATCAGCATTTCCGGGAAATTCTTCGAGTTGGCGAACCACTTGGAAGACCAGTTTTTGTTAACGGCAAGACGGAATCCCGTCGGATGAATCTTCTGACCCATTTCTTACCCCTTAATTGCCAACGGTCAACGAGATGTGGCAGGTCTGCTTTTCGATGCGGTTGCCACGACCCTTAGCACGGGCAGTGAAACGCTTCAGACTAGCGCCCTTGTCAACAAAGATGCTGGTGACACGCAGGGTGTCGATGTCAGCGCCTTCGTTGTGCTCGGCGTTAGCGATGGCAGATTCCAGCACTTTCTTCACAATAACCGCGCCCTTCTTCGGGGAGAAGGCCAGGATATTCAGAGCCTGACCAACGGATTGACCGCGGATCAGATCGGCCACCAGGCGGCACTTTTGTGCCGACAGGCGGACGCTTTTCAGATTTGCAGATACTCTCATCGCTTCACCTTATCTCTTCTTCGCCTTCTTATCGGCCGCATGGCCTTTGAAGGTACGAGTCAGCGAGAATTCGCCCAGTTTATGACCGACCATGTTTTCGGAAACATAAACAGGCACATGGGTGCGACCGTTGTGTACCGCGATGGTCAAACCAATGAAGTCCGGCAGGACGGTCGAACGACGCGACCAGGTCTTGATCGGACGCTTGTCATTGGTTGCACGCGCCGCGTCGACCTTCTTCAGAAGGTGCAGATCAACGAACGGGCCTTTTTTCTGCGAACGTGCCATTGTCAATTACCCTTTAGTAGAATAGCGGCGGCGTACGATCATGTTATCGGTACGCTTGTTGCGACGGGTACGGAAGCCCTTAGTCGGAGTGCCCCATGGGCTAACCGGCACACGGCCTTCACCAGTACGGCCTTCACCACCACCATGCGGGTGATCAATCGGGTTCATCGCAGTACCGCGAACGGTCGGACGAATACCACGCCAGCGGCTAGCACCAGCCTTACCCAGCTTGCGCAGGGAATGCTCTTCGTTGCTTACTTCGCCAACGGTAGCGCGGCAGTCAACATGCACCAGGCGAATTTCGCCGGAACGCAGACGCAGCTGAGCGTAGACACCTTCACGGGCCAGCAGCATGGCGGAACCGCCAGCCGAACGGACCATTTGGGCACCCTTGCCAGGTTGCAGCTCTACGCAGTGGATGGTAGTACCCACCGGGATGTTGCGGATCGGCAAAGCGTTACCAGCCTTGATCGGAGCCTCGGCACCGGACAGCAGAACTGCACCAGCTTTCACACCGCGCGGAGCGATGATGTAGCGGCGTTCGCCATCGGCGTAGCACAACAGGGCGATGTGGGCAGTGCGGTTCGGATCGTATTCGATGCGTTCCACTTTTGCCGGGATGCCATCCTTGTTGCGACGGAAGTCGATCAGACGGTAGTGCTTCTTGTGACCACCACCCATGTGACGGGTAGTAATGTGGCCATTATTGTTACGACCGGCAGTGGCAGACTTTTTCTCTACCAGAGCGGCGTGCGGAGCGCCTTTGTGCAGATCAGGGTGAACCACCTTGACAACAGCACGACGACCCGCGGAAGTCGGTTTTACTTTAACGATAGGCATGCTCTATCTCCTTACTCCGCAGCGGCCGGGGTGGCGGTCAGATCGATTTCCTGACCCTGAACCAGGCTAACGTAGGCCTTTTTCCAGTCTTTACGACGGCCAAAGGTACGGCCAAAGCGCTTAACTTTGCCCTTTACGTTAACAGTGGATACGCCTTCAACTTTTACATTGAACAGCATTTCAACTGCAGCCTTGATCTCCGGCTTGGTAGCATCGGTAGCAACACGGAAAACAACTTGCTGATGCTTCTCAGCAACCATGGTGCTCTTTTCGGAAACAACCGGGGCCAGAATTACTTGCAACAGACGTTCTTGATTCATGCCCACTGCTCCTCCAGATGCTGCACCGCCTCACGGGTGATGACGATCTTCTTGAAACGCAGCAGGCTGTACGGGTCAGCTTGTTGTGCTTCGATCACCAGCACGTTCGGCAGATTGCGCGAAGACAGATAGAGGTTTTCGTCCAGTTCACGGGTAATGAACAGTGCCTGTTCCAGACCCATGGACTTAACCACACCTACGAATTCCTTGGTTTTCGGCGATTCAACCGACAGCGAATCAACCACGATCAGACGCTCGTCGCGAACCAGCTGGGACAGAATGGCTGCCATGCCTGCGCGGAACATCTTGCGGTTAACCTTCTGAGAGAAATTCTCGTCCGGGCTGTTCGGGAAAGCACGACCACCACCACGACGGTTCGGAGTAGAAGTCATACCGGCACGTGCGTTACCAGTACCCTTCTGCTTGAACGGCTTCTTGGTGGAATGATGTACTTCGGCACGAGTCAGCTGAGCACGGTTACCACTGCGTGCATTCGCCAGGAATGCAGTCACAACCTGGTGAACCAGAGCTTCGTTGTATTCGCGACCGAACAGAGTCTCGGAGGCCTGCAGGCTACCTGCAGCCTGACCTTGGCTATTGATTACTTTCAATTCCATCACGCACCTGCCTTCACGCTAGGACGAACGACTACGTCGCCGTTCTTGGCGCCGGGAACGGCACCCTTAACCAGAAGCAGCTGACGCTCGGCATCAACACGAACAACTTCCAGGCACTGAACAGTGCTCTTGACGTTGCCGTACTGACCAGCCATGCGCTTACCCGGGAAAATACGACCCGGATCCTGAGCCTGACCAATGGAACCCGGCGTGTTATGCGAACGCGAGTTACCATGGGAAGCACGGTTGGAAGAGAAATTGTGACGCTTGATCACACCGGAGAAACCCTTACCCTTGGAGGTACCGGTTACATCAACCAGTTGGCCTACGGCGAAGATTTCAACGGACAGTGCATCACCCGGCTTCAGGGAGGAGAGAGCTTCTGCGGACAGAACGAATTCGTTCAGGCCCAGACCTGCTTCTACGCCAGCCTTAGCGAAGTGACCGGCAGCCGCCTTATTTACGCGGTTTGCCTTACGGGTGCCGAAAGTAACTTGAACGGCGGAGTAGCCGTCAACTTCAGCGGTTTTGATTTGCGTGACGCGATTAGCAGACATGTCCAGCACAGTTACCGGGATGGATGCACCATCTTCGGCAAAAATGCGGGTCATGCCGACTTTGCGACCGACAAGACCTAAACTCATGTTTATATCCTTTTGCAGGCGCCGATTACGATTGACCGGCATACAAAAACAAAAGCGGACTCGCAAAATTGCGAGTCCGCTAATGTATCACAGGAATTTCAGCAATCGCAAGCACTTAGCTTGCGATCAGCCTATTTCTTGTCATTACTGCAGCTTGATTTCCACATCCACACCGGCCGGCAGGTCGAGCTTCATCAGAGCATCAACAGTCTTGTCGGTCGGATCTACGATGTCCATCAGACGCAGGTGAGTACGGATTTCCAGCTGGTCGCGGGAAGTCTTGTTCACGTGCGGGGAACGCAGCACGTTGAAACGCTCGATTTTGGTCGGCAGCGGAACCGGGCCCTTAACAACAGCGCCGGTACGCTTGGCGGTTTCAACGATTTCCTGGGCGGAACGATCGATCAGGTTGTAATCGAAAGCCTTCAGGCGGATGCGGATTTTCTGGCTTTGCATAATATCGGCTCCGATTAGGCGATGATTTTGGCAACAACGCCGGCGCCAACAGTACGGCCACCTTCACGGATCGCGAAACGCAGACCTTCTTCCATAGCGATCGGGGCGATCAGTTCTACGGTGATTTCTACGTTGTCACCCGGCATTACCATTTCCACGCCTTCGGCCAGGCTTACAGCACCGGTCACGTCGGTTGTACGGAAGTAGAACTGCGGACGGTAGTTGGCGAAGAACGGGGTGTGGCGACCGCCTTCATCCTTGCTCAGCACGTATACGGATGCGCCAAACTTGGTGTGCGGGGTGATGGTGCCCGGCTTGGCCAGTACTTGGCCACGTTCTACGTCTTCACGCTTGGTACCACGCAGCAGTACGCCTACGTTGTCACCAGCCTGGCCTTGGTCCAGCAGCTTGCGGAACATTTCAACGCCGGTGCAGGTGGTCTTCGCAGTTGCCTTCAGGCCTACGATTTCCAGTTCTTCACCAACTTTGACGATACCGCGCTCTACACGACCGGTTACTACAGTACCACGACCGGAGATGGAGAATACGTCTTCGATCGGCAGCAGGAACGGCTTGTCAACAGCACGTTCCGGCGTCGGGATGTAGGAGTCCAGTGCAGCAGCCAGACGGAAGATGGACGGTTCGCCCATTTCGGATTGGTCGCCTTCCAGTGCCAGACGAGCGGAACCGATTACTACCGGAGTGTCGTCGCCCGGGAAGTCGTAGGAAGACAGCAGATCGCGCACTTCCATTTCAACCAGTTCCAGCAGTTCAGCGTCGTCAACCAGGTCAGCCTTGTTCAGGTAAACGATGATGTACGGTACGCCAACCTGACGGGACAGCAGGATGTGTTCGCGGGTTTGCGGCATCGGGCCGTCAGCTGCGGAGCACACCAGGATTGCGCCGTCCATCTGGGCAGCACCGGTAATCATGTTCTTAACGTAGTCGGCGTGACCCGGGCAGTCTACGTGAGCGTAGTGACGGGACTCGGTTTCGTATTCTACGTGTGCGGTATTAATGGTAATACCACGTGCCTTTTCTTCCGGCGCGCTGTCGATCTGGGAGTAGTCCTTGGCTTCGCCACCGAACTTCTTGGACAGAATGGTGGTGATCGCTGCGGTCAGGGTGGTCTTACCATGGTCAACGTGACCGATGGTGCCGACGTTTACGTGCGGTTTGGTCCGCTCAAACTTTTCTTTTGCCATTTTGCAAAAATCCTTAATTAAAGAACATTAGATCAGAACTGGCCGACTCTGACGCCGGCCAGCTTCAGCGCGCATTACTTCTTGGCGGCCATCACGGCTTCAGCGATATGCTTCGGCGCTTCGGAGTAGTGCTTGAACTCCATGGAGTAGGTAGCACGACCCTGGGTAGCGGAACGCAGGTCGGTGGAGTAACCGAACATCTCGGCCAGCGGTACTTCGGCCTTGATCTTCTTGCCACCCAGACCATCATCGTCCATACCTTGCACGATGCCGCGACGACGGTTCAGGTCGCCCATCACGTCGCCCATGTACTCTTCCGGCGTTTCAACTTCAACGGCCATCATCGGCTCGAGGATGCACGGGCCGGCACGGCGCATGGCTTCCTTGAAGGCGATGGAACCGGCCAGTTCGAAGGCGATCTGCGAAGAGTCAACGTCGTGGTAGGAACCGAAAGTCAGACGTACAGTGACATCAACCACCGGGAAGCCAGCCAGAATGCCGTTGTTCAGCGAGTTGCGGATACCCTTGTCAACGGAAGGAATGAATTCACGCGGAATCACACCACCCTTGATCTCGTCGATGAACTTGTAGCCATTACCTTCGCCGGACGGCTCCAGGGTAATCGTACAATCACCGTACTGACCCTTACCGCCGGACTGCTTGGCGTGCTTACCTTGCACGTCGGTAACAGTCTTGGTAATGGTTTCGCGGTAAGCAACCTGCGGAGCACCCACGTTGGCTTCAACGCCGAACTCACGCTTCATACGGTCAACCAGAATTTCCAGGTGCAGTTCACCCATACCGGAAATGATGGTCTGACCGGACTCTTCGTCAGTGCGTACGCGGAAGGACGGGTCTTCCTTGGCCAGGCGGTTCAGGGCAACGCCCATCTTTTCCTGGTCGGCCTTGGTCTTCGGCTCAACGGCAACGTGAATTACCGGATCCGGGAATTCCATGCGTTCCAGCACGATAGGCGCATCAACGGCACACAGGGTTTCACCGGTGGTCACTTCCTTCAGGCCGATAGCAGCAGCGATGTCACCAGCGCGTACTTCTTCGATTTCCTTACGGTCGTTAGCGTGCATCTGAACGATACGGCCGATACGTTCCTTCTTGCCCTTCACGGAGTTCATTACGGTATCACCGGATTGAACCACGCCAGAGTAAACGCGGAAGAAGGTCAGCTGACCTACGTACGGGTCGTTCATCAGCTTGAATGCCAGCGCGGAGAACGGCTCGTCATCCGAAGCGTGACGCTCGGCTTCAACACCGTCGACTTCACCCTTGATCGCCGGAACTTCAGTCGGCGACGGCAGCAGTTCGATCACGGCGTCCAGCATGCGCTGTACACCCTTGTTCTTGAATGCGGAACCACACAGCATCGGCTGGATTTCGCAGCGCAGGGTACGGGCACGCAGACCAGCAACGATTTCTTCCTCGGTCAGCGTTTCGCCGCCCAGGTACTTGTCCATCATTTCGTCGCTGACTTCGGCCGCGGCTTCAACCATCTTCTCGCGCCATTCTTCAGCAACGGAAACCAGGTCAACCGGGATTTCGCCGTATTCGAACTTCATGCCCTGGGAAGCTTCATCCCAGATGATGGCCTTCATCTTCAGCAGGTCAACCACGCCTTCGAAGCCATCTTCAGCACCGATCGGCACAACGATAGGCACCGGATTGCCACGCAGACGGGTTTTCACCTGCTCTACGGCGCGGAAGAAGTTGGCACCTTGACGGTCCATCTTGTTCACGAAGGCAATACGCGGAACCTTGTACTTGTTGGCCTGACGCCATACGGTTTCGGACTGAGGCTGAACACCACCCACAGCGCAGTAAACCATGACGGCACCGTCCAGTACACGCATGGAACGCTCTACCTCAATGGTAAAGTCCACGTGGCCCGGGGTGTCGATGATGTTGAAGCGATGTTCCGGGAACTGCATGCCCATACCTTTCCAGAAGGTAGTGGTAGCAGCGGAGGTGATGGTGATACCACGCTCCTGTTCCTGTTCCATCCAGTCCATGGTGGCGGCGCCATCATGCACTTCACCGATCTTGTGGTTAACACCGGTGTAAAACAGAATACGCTCGGTAGTGGTTGTCTTACCGGCGTCAATGTGAGCGGAGATACCGATATTACGGTAGCGCTCAATGGGGGTCTTTCTAGCCACGATCTACACCTTATTGTGTGGTTGAGCTTAGAAGCGGAAGTGAGAGAAGGCCTTGTTGGCTTCTGCCATACGATGCACTTCATCACGCTTCTTCATGGCGCCGCCACGACCTTCGGCAGCGTCGATCAGCTCACCGGCAAGGCGCAGGTCCATGGACTTTTCGCCACGCTTACGCGCAGCATCACGCAGCCAGCGCATGGCCAGAGCCATACGACGGGACGGACGAACTTCAACAGGAACTTGATAGTTTGCACCACCTACACGGCGGCTTTTTACTTCAACAACCGGCTTGGCATTGGACAGTGCGGTATTGAACACTTCCAGTGCGCTCTTGCCGGTTTTCTTTTCGATCTGTTCCAGTGCGCCGTAGATGATGCGCTCTGCAACGGCTTTCTTGCCGTCGATCATCACTACGTTCATGAACTTGGACAGATCTTGGGAACCGAACTTCGGATCCGGCAGAATCTCGCGCTTGGGGACTTCTCTGCGTCTTGGCATGTTACTTCCTTCATTATTCAGTTGAGCTAGTGCTCATGACCACCCATATCAAAGCAGCCACTTACTCGACGACCTCAGGCCGCCGCCAGTACATCCCAATTATTTAGGACGCTTAGCACCGTATTTGGAACGGGATTGCTTACGGTCCTTAACACCTGCGGTGTCCAGGGAGCCGCGTACGGTGTGGTAACGCACACCCGGCAAGTCTTTTACACGACCGCCACGGATCAGCACTACCGAGTGTTCCTGCAGGTTGTGGCCTTCACCACCGATGTAGGAAATCACTTCGAAACCGTTGGTCAGACGAACCTTGCACACTTTACGCAGAGCGGAGTTCGGCTTTTTCGGGGTGGTGGTGTAAACACGGGTGCACACGCCACGCTTCTGCGGGCAGGCTTCCAGCGCAGGCACCTTGCTGTTCACGGTCAGGACCGTACGGCCCTTGCGAACGAGTTGGTTAATGGTTGGCATTACTATCAGTTCCTAGTTGATTCATTCTGTAGACAACACGTCTCCAGAAGGACGGAGGATTATATTTTAGTCAAATACTTATCGTCAAATGAAAAACGCCGCACCTGCAACGTTAACCGTTGAAGGCGCAGCGTTTTTTCAACAACTGCAGCTTTTTGGAGCAATCAGCTGTTGTTTTCTACTTCATCCACTTGCTCTTCCAACAGTTGGGAACCGGAAGTGTCCAGACCCAAGCCCTGACGACGACGGGTGCGGTGGTAAGCCAAACCAGTACCAGCCGGGATCAGTCGACCCACGATCACGTTTTCCTTCAGACCGCGCAGATCGTCCTTCTTGCCCATGATCGCTGCTTCGGTCAGCACGCGGGTGGTTTCCTGGAAGGAAGCCGCCGAGATGAAGGAGTCGGTGGACAGGGAAGCCTTGGTAATACCCAGCAGGATGTTCTCGAACTGGGCAGGTTCCTTGCCTTCGGCCAGCATCTTGTCATTCATTTCCAGCACGTCGGCACGTTCTACCTGTTCACCCTGGATGAACTCGGTGTCGCCGCTGTCGGAGATGATGACACGACGCAGCATCTGGCGAATGATCACTTCGATGTGCTTGTCGTTAATCTTCACACCTTGCAGACGGTACACTTCCTGAACTTCCTGGACGATGTAACGTGCCAGCGCTTCGATACCTTGCAGACGCAGGATGTCGTGCGGATCAACCGGACCATCGACAATCAGTTCACCACGGTTGACGACCTGACCATCGTGTACCAGTACGTGCTTGTCTTTCGGGATCAGGTTTTCGTAACCATTGCCTTCCAGATCGGTGATGATCAGACGCTGTTTGCCCTTGGTGTCCTTACCGAAGGAAACGGTACCGGTCACCTCGGCCAGCATGCCGGCATCCTTCGGCGAACGGGCTTCGAACAGCTCGGCCACACGCGGCAGACCACCGGTAATGTCACGGGTCTTGGACGATTCTTGCGGGATACGGGCCAGCACTTCACCCTTGCCCACTTCCTGACCGTCACGCACGGTAATGATGGCGCCCACCTGGAAGGTGATGGATACCGAAGCATCCGAACCTGCCAGCTTCACTTCCAGACCATTCTCGTCCAGCAGCTTCACCAGCGGACGCAGCATCTTGGACTGCGAACCGGCACGACGCTTCGGATCGATAACCACCAGGGTGGACAGACCGGTCACTTCGTCGGTCTGCTTGGCAACGGTGTTGCCCTCTTCCACGTTTTCGAACTTCACGCGGCCAGCGTACTCGGTGATGATCGGACGGGTGTGCGGGTCCCAGGTTGCCAGGACTGCACCGGCCTTGATCACCAGACCGTCGGTTACCATCAGCGTGGCACCGTACGGTACTTTGTGACGTTCGCGCTCACGGCCCATATCGTCATGGATCACCACTTCACCGGAACGGGTGATGACAATCAGCTCGCCCTTGGTGTTGGCGACATAACGCATCTGGCTGGAGAAGCGTACGGTACCGTTCGACTTACCTTCAACCTGGCTGGCTGCGGCATTTCGCGACGCGGCACCACCGATGTGGAAGGTACGCATGGTCAGCTGGGTACCCGGCTCACCAATCGACTGGGCGGCAATCACACCGACGGCTTCACCGGCGTTCACGCGCTTGCCGCGTGCCAGGTCGCGACCGTAGCACTTGGCGCACAGACCATAACGGGTGTCGCAAGTAATGGCCGTGCGGACTTTGACTTCGTCGATACCCAGGCTGTCGATGACGTCAACCAGTTGCTCGTCCAGCAAGGTGCCGGCTTCCAACACGGTTTCGCCAGTGGACGGGTCCACCACGTCAACTGCAGCCACGCGACCCAGAATACGGTCACGCAGGGCTTCGATCACGTCACCACCTTGCAGCACGGCCTTCATGGTGAAGCCGTTGCTGGTGCCGCAGTCGTCTTCGATCACCACCAGATCCTGCGTCACGTCAACCAGACGACGCGTCAGGTAACCGGAGTTGGCAGTCTTCAAGGCGGTATCCGCCAGACCCTTACGCGCACCGTGAGTGGAGATGAAGTACTGCAG
This sequence comes from Aquitalea magnusonii, assembly GCF_002217795.2. Taxonomy (NCBI): domain Bacteria; kingdom Pseudomonadati; phylum Pseudomonadota; class Betaproteobacteria; order Neisseriales; family Chromobacteriaceae; genus Aquitalea; species Aquitalea magnusonii. The sequence goes on along the minus strand of NZ_AP018823.1, from coordinate 4,676,866 downwards.
AACCGTCAGGCCTTCACGGAAGTTGGCGGTAATCGGCGTTTCGATAATCGAGCCGTCCGGCTTGGCCATCAGACCCCGCATACCGGCCAGCTGCTTGATCTGGGCTGCGGAACCCCGCGCACCAGAGTCGGCCATCATGTAAATGGAGTTGAAGGATTCCTGATCGACTTCCTTGCCGTCGCGGTCCAGCACCTTCTGCTTGGACAGCTCGTCCATCATGGCCTTGGCGATCTTGTCGCCGGTACGGCCCCAGATGTCCACTACCTTGTTGTAGCGTTCGCCCTGGGTAACCAGACCTTGACGGTACTGTTCTTCGATTTCCTTGACTTCCTTCTGGGCTTCGCCCAGCAGCTCGACCTTCTTGCCCGGGATTTGCATGTCGTCCACGCAAATGGAGATACCGCCACGGGTGGAGTAGGCAAAACCGGTGTACATCAACTGGTCGGCGAAGATCACGGTATCGCGGATGCCGCAACGGCGGAACGATACGTTGATCAGCTTGGAGATTTCCTTCTTCTTCAGCGCCTTGTTGATGTGCTCGAACGGCAGGCCCTTCGGCAAGATATCCGACAGGATGGCACGACCAACCGTGGTGTTGTAGCGCTTAATCACCGGCTGGAATTCGCCCTGCTCGTCCTTTTCCCATTCCTTCAGGCGGACGGTAATACGGGTAGCCAGCTCGACCTGACGGGTTTCGTAGGCGCGATGCACTTCCTTGGTGTCGGCAAATACCATGCCTTCACCCTTGCCGTTTACCTTGTCGCGGGTCATGTAGTACAGACCCAGCACGATATCCTGGGACGGTACGATGATCGGGTCGCCGTTGGCCGGGGACAGCACGTTGTTGGTGGCCAGCATCAGGGTGCGGGCTTCCATCTGCGCTTCCAGCGACAGCGGCACGTGAACGGCCATCTGGTCACCGTCAAAGTCGGCGTTGAATGCCGCGCAGACCAGCGGATGCAGCTGGATGGCCTTGCCTTCGATCAGTACCGGCTCGAACGCCTGGATACCCAGACGGTGCAGGGTCGGCGCACGGTTCAAGAGGACCGGATGTTCGCGGATCACGTCTTCCAGGATGTCCCATACTTCCGGCACTTCCTGCTCTACCAGCTTCTTGGCTGCCTTGATGGTGGAGGCCAGGCCCATGACTTCCAGCTTGTGGAAGATGAAGGGCTTGAACAGTTCCAGCGCCATCTTTTTCGGCAGGCCGCACTGATGCAGACGCAGGGTCGGGCCTACGGTAATCACCGAACGGCCGGAGTAGTCGACACGCTTACCCAGCAAGTTCTGACGGAAGCGACCGCCCTTACCCTTGATCATGTCGGCCAGCGACTTCAGCGGACGCTTGTTGGCGCCGGTCATGGCCTTGCCACGACGACCGTTGTCCAGCAGCGAGTCAACTGATTCCTGCAGCATGCGCTTTTCGTTGCGCACGATGATGTCCGGTGCGCGCAGTTCCAGCAGGCGCTTCAGACGGTTGTTACGGTTGATGACGCGGCGATACAGGTCGTTCAGGTCGGAAGTGGCGAAACGGCCACCATCCAGCGGTACCAGCGGACGCAGTTCCGGCGGCAGTACCGGCAGCACTTCCAGAATCATCCATTCAGGCTTCATGCCGGAGCGCTGGAAGGCTTCCAGTACTTTCAGACGCTTGGCGATCTTCTTGATCTTGGTGTCGGAATTGGTGGCTTCCAGTTCGCGACGCAGGGTCTCGATCTCGGTATCCAGGTTCAGACGCTTCAAGAGTTCGCGTACGGCTTCGGCACCCATCATGGCGACGAATTCTTCGCCGTACTGGTCTTCCTTGTCCAGGAAGTCTTCTTCGGTCAGCAGCTGGCGGTATTGCAGCGGAGTCATGCCCGGATCGGTCACGACAAATGCTTCGAAGTACAGTACGCGTTCGATGTCGCGCAGGGTCATGTCAAGCACCATGCCCAGACGGGACGGCAGGCTCTTCAGGAACCAGATGTGCGCGGTCGGGCTGGCCAGTTCGATATGGCCCATGCGTTCGCGACGCACCTTGGACAGGGTGACTTCAACGCCACACTTTTCGCAGATGACGCCGCGATGCTTCAGGCGCTTGTATTTGCCGCACAGGCATTCGTAGTCTTTTACCGGCCCGAAGATACGGGCGCAGAACAGGCCGTCGCGTTCCGGCTTGAAGGTACGATAGTTGATGGTTTCCGGCTTTTTGACTTCACCGTAAGACCAGGAACGGATCTTGTCGGGCGAAGCGATGCCGATTTTAATCGCATCAAACTCTTCTTCTTGCGTTACTTGCTTAAAGAGGTCGAGCAGAGCTTTCATTGCGTCTCCAGTCAGGGGACAGGAGGCGCGGCATGATGCCGCGCCTTCTCACCCAATCAATAACGTTCCAGGTCGATATCCAGGCCGAGCGAGCGGATTTCCTTCACCAATACATTGAAGGATTCCGGCATGCCGGCGTCGATCTTGTGTTCGCCCTTGACGATGTTTTCGTAAACCTTGGTACGACCGGTGACATCGTCAGACTTCACCGTCAGCATTTCCTGCAGGGTGTAGGCGGCGCCATAAGCTTCCAGCGCCCACACTTCCATTTCACCGAAACGCTGGCCACCGAACTGTGCCTTACCACCCAGCGGCTGCTGGGTAACCAGGGAGTACGGACCGGTGGAACGGGCGTGCATCTTGTCATCAACCAGGTGATGCAGTTTCAGGTAGTGCATCACACCCACGGTAACCTTGCGGTCGAAGGCTTCGCCGGAGCGGCCATCGTACAGGGTCATCTGGGTTTTGGACTCGTTAAAGCCCATCTTCTCGGTCAGTTCGTCGCCGCTCGGGTAAGCCAGATCCAGCATGTGCTTGATCTCGGTTTCCTTGGCACCGTCGAATACCGGCGTGGCAAACGGCATGCCCTTGCGCAGGTTGTCTGCCAGATCCAGGATCTCGGCATCGGACAAGCTGGCGAGGTCTTCGGACTTGCCGGTTTCGTTATAGATGCGCTCCAGGTAAGCACGCAGCTCGGCAACGTCCTGCTGTTGCTTGATCATGCGGTCGATGCGCTCGCCGATACCCTTGGCAGCCCAACCCAGATGCACTTCCAGAATCTGACCGATGTTCATACGCGACGGTACGCCCAGCGGGTTCAGCACGATGTCGACCGGACGACCGTCGCCCATGTAAGGCATGTCTTCGATCGGCAGGATGCGGGATACCACACCCTTGTTACCGTGACGACCGGCCATCTTGTCACCAGCCTGCAGACGACGCTTAACAGCCAGGTAAACCTTGACCATCTTCTGTACGCCCGGCGGCAGTTCGTCACCCTGGGTCAGTTTGCGCTTCTTGTCTTCGAACTTGAGGTCGAATTCTTCGCGCTTCTGTACCAGGCTTTCCTTGATCAGTTCCAGCTGCTTGGCGATGTCTTCGTCAGCCATGCGGATGTCGAACCAGTCATGCTTGACCGGCAGGCTTTCCAGGTACTCGGCATCAATGGCGGTACCCTTGGCCAGACGCTTCGGACCACCGTTGGCCAGCTTGCCAACGATCAGGCGTTCGATACGGCTGAAGGCGTCGTTTTCGAAAATGCGCAGCTGGTCGTTCAGGTCGAGGCGGTAGCGCTTCAGTTCGGCATCAATGATGGACTGGGCACGCTTGTCGCGCTCGATACCTTCGCGGGTGAACACCTGTACGTCGATCACGGTACCCACGGTGCCGGTCGGCACGCGCAGGGAGGTGTCCTTCACGTCGGAGGCTTTTTCACCAAAGATGGCGCGCAGCAGTTTTTCTTCCGGCGTCAACTGGGTTTCACCCTTCGGCGTTACCTTGCCCACCAGTACGTCACCGGCTTCCACTTCGGCGCCGATGTAAACGATGCCGGATTCATCCAGACGGCCTGCCATGCGCTCGGACAGGTTCGGAATATCACGGGTGATTTCTTCCGGTCCCAGCTTGGTGTCACGCGACACAACTGACAGTTCTTCGATGTGGATCGAGGTGTAGCGGTCTTCAGCAACCAGCTTTTCCGAGATCAGGATCGAGTCTTCGTAGTTGTAACCGTTCCACGGCATGAAGGCGATGGTCATGTTCTGACCCAGTGCCAGTTCACCCAGGTCGGTGGAAGCACCGTCGGCCACCACGTCGCCGCTGGCGATCTTGTCGCCCACCTTCACCACCGGACGCTGGTTGATGTTGGTGTTCTGGTTGGAACGGGTGAACTTGGTGAGGTTGTAGATATCCACACCCACTTCACCGGCAACGGCTTCTTCGTCATTCACGCGTACCACGACACGGCCAGCGTCAACATAGTCGACTACACCGCCACGACGGGCAACAACAGTGGTGCCGGAGTCAACCGCAACCGAACGCTCGATACCGGTACCGACAAACGGTTTTTCCGGACGCAGGCACGGTACGGCCTGACGCTGCATGTTGGCACCCATCAAGGCACGGTTGGCGTCATCGTGTTCCAGGAAGGGAATCAGCGATGCAGCAACGGATACCACCTGGCCGGTGGCCACGTCCATGTACTGAACGCGGTCCGGGGTAGCCAGAATGGTTTCGCCCTTTTCGCGGCAAGTAACCAGCTCGTCCAGCAGAGTACCGTCTTCGCCCAGCTCGGCGTTGGCCTGCGCAATGACGTAACGGCCTTCCTCGATGGCGGACAGGTAGTCGATCTCGTTGGTCACCTTGCTGTCCACCACCTTGCGGTACGGGGTTTCCAGGAAACCGAACTCGTTGGTACGTGCGAACACGGACAGCGAGTTGATCAGACCGATGTTCGGACCTTCCGGCGTTTCGATCGGGCACACACGGCCGTAGTGAGTCGGGTGTACGTCACGCACTTCGAAGCCGGCACGTTCGCGGGTCAGACCGCCCGGACCAAGAGCCGATACACGGCGCTTGTGGGTGATTTCCGACAGCGGGTTGGTCTGGTCCATGAACTGGGACAGCTGCGAGGAACCAAAGAATTCCTTGATGGCAGCGGATACCGGCTTGGCGTTGATCAGGTCGTGCGGCATCAGGTTGTCGGACTCGGCCTGGTTCAGGCGTTCCTTCACTGCGCGCTCAACACGTACCAGACCGGCACGGAACTGGTTCTCGGCCAGTTCACCAACCGAACGTACACGGCGGTTACCCAGATGGTCGATGTCATCCACTTCGCCGCGGCCATTGCGCAGTTCGCACAGGATGGCGATGACGGAAACGATGTCTTCAGTCGACAGGGTGCCTTCCATCACGTCACGACGATGGGCAAATTTCTCCCCGATCAGCGACTTGAACCACTCCGGCGTCTTCTCATCGAACTTGTACTGATAAGTACGCGAGCTGAACTTCATGCGGCCTACGCGCGACAGATCGTAGGTTTCTTCGCTGAAAAACAGGCGCTGGAACAGCGCTTCCACCGCATCTTCGGTCGGCGGTTCGCCAGGACGCATCATGCGGTAGATGGCAACACGCGCTTGCAGGCGGTCCAGGCTGTCATCGGTACGCAGGGTTTGCGAGATGTACGCGCCTTGGTCCAGATCGTTGGTGAACAGCACTTCAACCTGTTCGATCTCGGCCAGGGCCAGCTTGGCCAGCAGCTCTTCGGTGATTTCTTCGTTGGCGCGCGCCAGCACTTCGCCAGTGTCAACATTGGTGACATTGTGCGACAGCACCTTGCCCAGCAGGACATCAGCCGGTACTTCGATGCGATCGAGCTGGGCGGTCTGGATGTCGCGGATGTGCTTGGCAGTGATGCGCTTGTCCTTGGCCACGATCAGCTTGCCATCGGCAGCGACGATGTCGAACTTGGCCACTTCGCCCTTCAGACGCTCCGGAACCACGCGCATGAACACGCCGGTCTTGGTCAGGTAGAAGGTGTCGAAGCTGTAGAACTCGGACAGGATTTGTTCGTTGCTGTAACCCAGTGCCTTCAGCAGGATGGTCACCGGCATCTTGCGGCGACGGTCGATACGGAAGTACAGCAGGTCTTTCGGGTCAAACTCGAAGTCCAGCCAGGAACCGCGGTAAGGAATCACGCGGGCGGAGAACAGCAGTTTGCCGGAGGAATGGGTCTTGCCGCGGTCATGCTCGAAGAACACGCCCGGGGAACGGTGCAGCTGGGATACGATGACACGCTCGGTTCCGTTGATGATGAAGGAACCATTGGTGGTCATGAGCGGAATCTCGCCCATGTAAACTTCATTCTCGCGCACTTCTTTTACCACCGGCTTGGACGACTCTTTGTCCAGGATGGTCAGACGGATACGGGCGCGCAGCGGAGCAGCATAGGTAATGCCACGCAGCTGACATTCCTGCACGTCAAACGGCGGCTCGCCAAGGATGTAGTGAGCAAAATCAAGGCGGGCATAGCCATTGTGGCTATGGATCGGGAAGATCGACTTGAACGCGGCCTGCAGACCAGCATCCTTGCGCTGATCTAGCGGTACACCCAGTTGCAGGAAATCGGCATAAGAATCAATCTGGGTCGCCAACAGGAATGGGACATCGAGAACACTGGCGCGTTTCGCAAAGCTCTTACGAATACGCTTCTTCTCAGTAAACGAATAACTCATAGAGTCTCCATCGAGGTGGTAGTGGCGCAAGAAACCAAAAGTCAGCAGCCACGCCGGTAAGTGCTGGCTTTTACTATCTTTGTTTCGGCCAATTACAAGCGCAATAAGGCTGGCGGATTTCTCCGCCAGCCTCACCTTCTTTTTTCAAAGAAGATTATTTGATTTCAGCCTTGGCACCGGCTTCGGTCAGTTGCTTCAGAACTTCTTCGGCTTCAGCCTTGGCTACGCCTTCTTTCACGGTCTTCGGAGCGCCGTCAACCATGTCCTTGGCTTCCTTCAGGCCCAGGCCGGTGATAGCACGAACAACCTTGATCACGTTAACCTTGTTGTCGCCAGCAGCGGTCAGAACAACGTCGAACTCGGTCTTTTCTTCAGCAGCAGCAGCGCCACCAGCAGCCGGGCCAGCAACGGCAACGGCAGCAGCGGAAACGCCGAACTTCTCTTCGAACGCCTTAACCAGGTCGTTCAGTTCCATAACGGTCAGGCCAGCAACGGCTTCGAGGATGTCTTCTTTGGTGATTGCCATGTAAAAATCTCCTGAATTCTATAAGAATCAAATAAGTTAAGCGGCTTCGGCTTGCTTCTCTGCCAATGCAGCCAGGGCGCGGGCGAAGCCAGCAACCGGAGCTTGCATAACGTAGAGGAGCTTGGACAGCAGTTCTTCGCGGCTCGGGATGGACGCCAACTCAGCAACCTGAGCAGCATTCAGTACCGCGCCATTGTAGGAACCTGCCTTGACGATGATCTTGTCGTCAGCCTTGGCAAATTGATGCAGCACCTTGGCAGCAGCAACCGGATCGGCAGAGATACCGTAAACGAGCGGGCCAACCATTTGTTCGGCCAGCGCTTCGAATTGGGTACCAGCAACCGCACGGCGAACCAGCGTGTTCTTCAGAACGCGCAGGTAAACGCCTTGCTCACGCGCTTGAGCGCGCAGCTTGGTCATGCTGCTTACCTCGATGCCCCGATATTCGGCGATGACGAGGGTCTGTGCAGCGGCCAGCTCGGCAGCTACAGCAGCAACGACTGCCTTTTTATCTTCGATATTGAGACTCAAGGTCTATCTCCTAGACTGAAATGAAGCAGAATGATTTCTGCTCCGCTTTGCAGCGGCGACCTGTATCAGGAGACAACATAGAGAAGGGAAACTGGTGCTCATGGGCGGAATTGAACCGCCGACCTCTCCCTTACCAAGGGAGTGCTCTACCCCTGAGCTACATGAGCCCTGAACTCTTCAGAAGCCTACTTTCGGGTACACCATCTGCGCAGGATGCAGGCCACCGGGCAGTGACTTGCGATTAAGCCTTGCGGCTCCTACGGTCTTTGACAATCTGGCAGGCAAGCCTGCCAGCCCAAAGCCAGTGGCAAGGTGGCACGCCACCTCGCCGCACTCACATCAACTTAAGCGCTGACGGAGCTGGTATCTACACGAGCGCCAATACCCATGGTGCTGGATACGGCGATCTTTTTCAGATACACACCCTTGGCAGCGGCCGGCTTGGCTTTCACCAGGGCATCTACCAGAGCGGTAAAGTTTTCACGCAGAGCTTCGGCTTCGAAGGAAGCACGGCCGATGGTGGCGTGAATGATACCAGCCTTGTCGGTACGGTATTGAACCTGACCGGCCTTAGCGTTTTTAACCGCTTCGGCAACGTTCGGGGTAACAGTACCAACCTTCGGGTTCGGCATCAGGCCACGCGGGCCGAGGATTTGACCCAGCTGACCAACAACGCGCATTGCATCCGGGGAGGCAATCACCACGTCGAAGTCCAGGTTGCCAGCTTTTACTTGCTCGGCCAGGTCGTCGAAACCGACAACTTCAGCACCGGCAGCCTTGGCGGCTTCGGCGTTGGCACCTTGAGCAAATACAGCAACGCGTACGGACTTACCGGTACCACGCGGCAGAACTACGGAGCCACGTACAACCTGGTCGGATTTACGCGGATCAACACCCAGATTAACGGCCACATCGATGGACTCGTCAAACTTGGCGGTAGCAGCGGACTTAACCAGAGCAATTGCTTCTTCAACAGCGTACAGCTTGTTGCGATCAACAGTTGCCTTCAGGGTTTGCAGGCGCTTGGAAATCTTGGCCATTTACACACCCTCCACTTCAAGACCCATCGAACGGGCGGAGCCGGCGATGGTGCGAACAGCAGCGTCCAGATCAGCAGCGGTCAGATCCGGCTGCTTGGTCTTGGCGATTTCTTCCAGCTGAGCACGGCTTACCTTGCCAACCTTATCGGTATGCGGCTTGGCGGAACCGGACTTGATACCAGCAGCCTTCTTCAGCAGAATGGTCGCCGGCGGCGTCTTCATGATGAAGGTGAAGGACTTGTCTGCATAAGCAGTGATCACAACCGGAATCGGCAGACCCGGCTCGATGCCTTGAGTCTGGGCGTTGAACGCCTTGCAGAATTCCATAATGTTCAGACCACGCTGACCCAGGGCCGGACCGATCGGAGGAGACGGGTTGGCCTTACCAGCGGGCACTTGCAGCTTTACATAGCCGACAATTTTCTTTGCCACGATTAAAACTCCTAAAATGGGTATAGCGCGAGCGTGTACTCGCTTCCCGGACGAAAGCGCAACAGTATATACGCTTACAAACTAGCTGCCAAGTAAAATTACAGCTTTTCTACCTGACTGAAATCCAGCTCAACCGGCGTGTCGCGACCGAAAATCTGCACCGACACACGCAGCTTGTTACGCTCGTAGTTAACTTCATCAACAGAGCCGTTGAAGTCATTGAAAGGACCGTCAATGACGCGAACCTTTTCACCCACTTCAAACAATACCTTCGGCTTCGGCTTTTCCACGCCTTCTTGCATTTGCTGCATGATGGCATCGACTTCCTTCTTGGAAATCGGCGCCGGGCGATTGGCAGTACCACCAACAAAACCAGTCACCTTAGGCGTACTCTTCACCAGGTGCCAGGTATCGTCGGTCATATCCATCTCGACCAGAACATAGCCAGGGAAGAACTTGCGTTCGGTAATGGAGCGGCGACCGTTCTTGATATCCACCACTTCTTCCACCGGAACGAGAATCTGGCCAAACAGATCCGCTACCTCGGAACGTTCGATGCGCTCACGTAGCGCCTTCTGCACACTTTTCTCAAAACCGGAATAAGCGTGCACAACGTACCAGCGCTTTGCCATTATCTACCTCGACCAAGAATTACATCGTAGAACAACCAGGACAGACCCGAGTCCACCATCCACATGAACAGGGCCAGCACCAGAACGAAGACGAAAACCAAGCCGGTCATTTGCATAGCTTCCTTGCGGGTAGGCCATACGACCTTGCGCGCCTCCACAAGCGAATCATTGGCATAGGCAACAAACTCCTTGCCCGGCACTGACAGCCAGACAGCACCCGCCGCCAGCACAACACCAACAATGAATGCCAGAGCGCGCAACACACCCTGATCTTCGGGAATCATGTAGAAGCCAACAACACCGGCAACCACCAGCAGACCGGCCAAGGCCAGTTTGAGTTTATCTTGCATTTCCATGTGCGGAATGTTCTCTGCGCGTATGCGACAAAAGACCAACCGGCGCACAAGCGCCGGCTGGTCTTAATTGGCAGGCCAGGAGGGTCTCGAACCCCCAACCCTCGGTTTTGGAGACCGATACTCTACCAATTGAGCTACTGGCCTATAAACCTATTAATCAAGCAATGATCTTTGCTACCACGCCGGCGCCAACAGTACGGCCACCTTCACGGATCGCGAAACGCAGACCTTCTTCCATAGCGATCGGGGCGATCAGTTCTACGGTGATTTCTACGTTGTCACCCGGCATTACCATTTCCACGCCTTCGGCCAGGCTTACAGCACCGGTCACGTCGGTTGTACGGAAGTAGAACTGCGGACGGTAGTTGGCGAAGAACGGGGTGTGGCGACCGCCTTCATCCTTGCTCAGCACGTATACGGATGCGCCAAACTTGGTGTGCGGGGTGATGGTGCCCGGCTTGGCCAGTACTTGGCCACGTTCTACGTCTTCACGCTTGGTACCACGCAGCAGTACGCCTACGTTGTCACCAGCCTGGCCTTGGTCCAGCAGCTTGCGGAACATTTCAACGCCGGTGCAGGTGGTCTTCGCAGTTGCCTTCAGGCCTACGATTTCCAGTTCTTCACCAACTTTGACGATACCGCGCTCTACACGACCGGTTACTACAGTACCACGACCGGAGATGGAGAATACGTCTTCGATCGGCAGCAGGAACGGCTTGTCAACAGCACGTTCCGGCGTCGGGATGTAGGAGTCCAGTGCAGCAGCCAGACGGAAGATGGACGGTTCGCCCATTTCGGATTGGTCGCCTTCCAGTGCCAGACGAGCGGAACCGATTACTACCGGAGTGTCGTCGCCCGGGAAGTCGTAGGAAGACAGCAGATCGCGCACTTCCATTTCAACCAGTTCCAGCAGTTCAGCGTCGTCAACCAGGTCAGCCTTGTTCAGGTAAACGATGATGTACGGTACGCCAACCTGACGGGACAGCAGGATGTGTTCGCGGGTTTGCGGCATCGGGCCGTCAGCTGCGGAGCACACCAGGATTGCGCCGTCCATCTGGGCAGCACCGGTAATCATGTTCTTAACGTAGTCGGCGTGACCCGGGCAGTCTACGTGAGCGTAGTGACGGGACTCGGTTTCGTATTCTACGTGTGCGGTATTAATGGTAATACCACGTGCCTTTTCTTCCGGCGCGCTGTCGATCTGGGAGTAGTCCTTGGCTTCGCCACCGAACTTCTTGGACAGAATGGTGGTGATCGCTGCGGTCAGGGTGGTCTTACCATGGTCAACGTGACCGATGGTGCCGACGTTTACGTGCGGTTTGGTCCGCTCGAACTTTTCCTTAGCCATGGCAAAATTTCCTGAAATGAGTCACTACAAACAAATTTGGTGGTGCCCATGGGCAGAATTGAACTGCCGACCTCTCCCTTACCAAGGGAGTGCTCTACCCCTGAGCTACATGGGCCCTTAACAGGCATTAACGCTTGGAGCGGGTGAAGGGAATCGAACCCTCGTCGTAAGCTTGGAAGGCTTCTGCTCTACCATTGAGCTACACCCGCCTGCAACAACTAAACGGCTTTCATACTACACGCCGCCAAGACGTAAATAATTCTGGTGGGGGGAGAAGGATTCGAACCTTCGAAGGCTGAGCCGCCGGATTTACAGTCCGGACCCGTTGACCGCTGGGGTAACCCCCCCTGAGAGACCCGAATAGTATAGATACCCGTTTCTGTCGTCAACACCTGTAGCGCAATTTTTTTAATTATTTTTGCCGGAAAATGCACAAAGCCCCGCACTGGGCGGGGCTCTGCTTTTTGCATCAAGCACTTAGCCTTGATCAGGCCTTGCCGGAGATCTGCAGATATTTTGCATGCAACTGTTCCTGGGTTTCCGGATGGGCCGGATCCAGCGGGATGCAATCCACCGGACAGACTTGCTGGCATTGCGGTTCGTCATAATGCCCAACGCACTGGGTACACAGGTTGGGGTCGATCTGATAGATCTCTTCGCCCTGGGAAATGGCGTTGTTCGGGCATTCCGGTTCACAGACGTCGCAGTTGATGCATTCGTCGGTAATCATGAGAGACATAGTAATTTCCTCAAGTATTCACAGTATTGATTCTGTCATCCGCCTGCCACGGTCGCAAGTTCGCCCCGTTATATCTTTATGCGGCGACCTGCAGGCGTATTACAGCGATTCTTGTTGCAGCGGACGCACCAGTGCGTAATGCACGGATGCTGCCTTGTCCTGTTTGATGACATCCCAGCCGGCCAGACTTTCAGGCCAGTGTCTGGCCTCGAAGTAAACCACGCCTTCTGCCGTCAGCAGTTCCGCCAGCACGGGCAGCACCTGCTGCAGCAATGTCGAATCATAGGGAGGATCCAGAAAGATGACGTCAAATTGTTCGCGGCAGCTTTTCACGTAGTGCAGCGCGTCCATGGCGACAACATCGATATGCATGGCCGATAGCAACTGACGATTTGCCTTGAGTGACTCGACTACCTTGCGTGATTTCTCCACCATGACCACACGGGAGGCTTCACGCGATGCCGCTTCAAACCCCAGCGCACCGCTACCGGCAAACAGGTCCAGACAGCGTTTGCCATACAGTTCCTGCCCCAGCCAGTTGAAAACGGTTTCCCTTACCCGATCCGGCGTGGGCCGCAGTCCTTCCGCATCCGGGAAGGGCAACAGGCGGCGGCGATACTGGCCACCAATGATACGGACTTTGTTTCGCTGCTGATTCATGGTACTTAGGCTGAAAACACAAGGGCGAGAGTTTACTCTTTTCCCGCCTAGCATGCTGCATCGCAAGCAGTTTGCCGGCTAAGGTGTAGCGCCTACCGTCACAATCTGCAGTTGCTGCGGATCAATCCGTCGCAGCCAGGCATCACGAATCTGCTTGCTGGTGAGTGCAGCTACCGCCTTCGGGTAGTCCTGCAGATAAGTCAGCGGCAGATGGTACTGTCCCATGGTGGCCAGATAGGGGAGCAACTTGCCATTGCTGTCGTAGCGCAATGGAAAGCCACCGATGATGTTGGCCTTGGCCTGCGCCAGTTCAGCCTCGCTTGGTCCGCTCTTTATATATGTGGCGAGTACCTCACGTGTTGCCTGCAAGGCGGCAGCAGCTTCGGCATTGCGCGTTGCCAGCGCAATGACAAAAGGTCCGGCCTGCTGCAGTGGCGTGAAATGGCTGCTCACCCCGTAGGTAAGTCCACGCTTGTTGCGCAGTTCCTGCATCAGGCGAGAATCGAATCCACCGCCACCCAGGATGTAGTTGCCGACAAGCAGTGCGTAGTAGTCCGGATCATCGCGGGTCAATACCGGCATGCCCAGCATGATATGCGTCTGACTGCCTGGCCGTGACAAGCGGAGCGGGGCAGCAGCCGGCATCACGCTTACTGCCGGAATGGCAGGCAAAGCGGCATCTTCCAGCGGCAAATCCTTTAACAAGCGATTCACCAGTTGCTCGGCATCCGGACGACTGATATCGCCCACGATGGAGACCACTGCCGTGTTGCTACGGTAATGCTGACGCCAGAACGCCAGCAGATCATCGCGCTGGATTGCCTGCAAACTTTGCACGGTGACAAATGCGGGCTTGCCATAAGGATGCGCGCCATACATGCGCTGACGCAGCATGATGTCGGCCATGGCACCGGCGTCTTCCTGTCTTTGCTGCAAGCCATCGATCGCCCGTTTACGCTCTCTGTCCAATACGGCCTGGGCAAAACGTGGCTGGCTCAGCTCGCGGGCAGCCAACTCCACCACACTTTGCAGCAGGTCCGGGCGGGTCAGCGTGCGCAAGCGCAGTCCGGCACTTTCCACATCGACAAAGCCCTGCAGTTGCGCCGCGCTGCTGGCCAGTTGCTGTTGAATGGCCTCCTCATCCTGCGTGCCGGCACCCGCATCCAGCAAACCAGCCACCATGGCAGCCAGTCCTTCCTTGCCTGGCGGGTCGCGACGACTCCCGGCATCAAAGTCGATGCGCACATCCAGCATCGGGTTGCCATGCGCTTCCACCAGCATTACCCGCGCGCGCTGCGGACTGGTCCATGACTGGATGTCCACCGCCTGCACCTGTGTGCAGGGCACTATCAGCATGCTCAACAGCATGATTGCTTTAGCGAACAAGGCCATCTCCCTTCAAGCTGCTCGTTGCAGCCGGCTGCCCACCCATTCCACGCAAGGTCAATACCGTCAGTTGCGCATCCTGCAAGGCCGCTGCAGCCTGGCGGACCTGCTCGGCACTGACCTGACGCAGGCGCTGCCGGATCTGTTCATGATCCCGCCAGGAAAACCCCAGCGACTCCAAGCTGCCAATCTGCATGGCCTGCGCGAACATGGAGTCACGCTGGTAGACCTGGTCTGCATCCAGCTGCAGCCGGACCCGCTCAAGCTCCTGTTCCGACACCCCGTGCTGCACGATCTGCTGCAGTTGTTGCCGAATGGCAGCTTCCAGCGCATCCGGCTGCCGACTGCGGGCCTGGCTGGCCGTGATGGTAAACAGTGCTGCGCCACGGCCCATCATGTCGTAGTCTGCGGAAACATCCTGCGCTTGCACGCCCCCTCGCAGCATATTGCGTGGCAAACGTGCCGCAGCGTCCCCGGACAGCACAGCTTCCAACAGTGCATAGGCATACGGCTGCGCATCACTGATACTGCCAAGTCGCGGCACATGCCAGGCCATGGTCAGGTAGTTGAGCTGTGATGGCGCGCTCAGCGCAATCCGCTTCATGCCACGCTGGGGCGGCTCTAACTGCGGATTGCGTTGCGGCAGGGCATGTGCCGGCAATGTGCCAAAATGGCGACGGGCCAGTTCAAATACCCATGCGGGCTCCACATCCCCGACCACCACCAGGGTGGCATTATTCGGGGCATACCATTGTCGATACCACTGGCGCAGGTCTTCGGCGCGGGCATGCTCCAGATCATTCATCCAGCCGATGACAGGGTTACGCACCGGATTGGCCACAAAGGCATTGGCATAGAGCGCCTCCTGCAATATGCCCATAGGTTGATCATCGGTACGCATGCGCCTTTCTTCTTTCACCACTTCCAGCTCACGACGGAAACTTTGTTCATCGATCTGCAGCGCCGTCATGCGATCTGCCTCCAGCGCCAGCACCAAGGGCAAGCGCTCGGCAGTCAGTTGGGCAAAATAGACCGTGTAATCACGGCTAGTGAACGCATTTTCCTTGCCCCCCGCCTGGGCAATACGGCGTGAATATTCGCCATCCGGCACACTGCGCGTCCCTTTGAACATCATGTGTTCCAGCAAATGGGACAAGCCGGTGTGACCATTCACCTCATCCACACTTCCTACCCGGTACCACAGCTGCGACACCACCACGGGCGAACGGGTATCACGCACCACCACCACCTTGAGCCCATTGGACAAGGTGGTTTCCACCGGGGCTGCATTCAGCATGCCAGCCAGCAGCATGAGCATGGCCCCGATCAGCCCCGATTTTGCTTTCATCATCATCGTTTCTGCCCTGTTGCTCATTTAAGGATACAATTTAGCCATTTATCGCCTTCCCAGACTACGCAGACGCATGTTTAGTTTCTTCAAGAAAAAGCCCAAACCGGTTGAAACCCCGGTAATCGAACCACAGGCAGAAGTGTCCAGCGATGCGCTGGCCGAATCTGCCCCTACGCCGCCGGCAGACAGCAGTAACACCATTGCAAAGAGCAGTGATCCCGCCACGCCAGCGGCCATCAGCCCCGTCGAAGCCGCGCAAGCCGCGCCCAGCGAGCCGGACGCCCCTGCGCGCAAACTCAGCTGGACGGAGCGCCTGAAGGCCGGCCTGTCCAAGACACGCGATAAGCTGGGCAAATCGCTGGCCGGACTGTTTGGTGGCGGCAAGATCGACGAGGACCTCTACGAGGAGCTGGAAACCGTTCTGCTGACTGCCGACATGGGCATGGATGCCACGCTACACCTGCTGAAGGATGTACGCGAGCGCGTCAGCCTGAGGGGCCTGAAAGATGGCAGTGAGCTGAAGGGCGCACTCAAGGACTCGCTCAACGAACTGATTCAGCCACTGGAAAAACCGCTGGATGTCAGCGGCAAGAAACCGTTTGTCATCATGATGGCCGGGGTGAATGGGGCGGGTAAAACCACTTCCATTGGCAAACTGGCGAAATACTATCAGCAACAGGGCAAGAGCGTGTTGCTGGCCGCTGGCGACACTTTCCGTGCCGCCGCCCGCGAACAGCTGATGGCCTGGGGTGAGCGTAACAATGTCACCGTGATTGCCCAGCAAGGTGGCGATGCCGCCGCCGTATGCTATGACGCCATCCAGGCCGCCACGGCCCGTGGCATCGATATCGTGCTGGCGGATACCGCCGGCCGACTGCCTACCCAGTTGCACCTGATGGAAGAAATCAAGAAGGTGAAGCGCGTCATCCAAAAAGCACTGCCGGAGGCACCACACGAGGTCATTCTGGTGCTGGATGCCAACATTGGCCAGAATGCCATCAGCCAGGTAAAGGTATTTGATGATGCTTTGGGCCTGACCGGCCTGATTCTGACCAAGCTGGATGGCACGGCCAAGGGTGGCGTGATTGCGGCAATTGCCAAGCAACGGCCAATTCCGCTACGTTTTATCGGCGTGGGTGAGAGCATTGACGACCTGCGGCCATTCAATAGCAAGGATTATGTCGACGCCCTGTTCGACTGAACCTCTGCCTCAACACAGCCACGCCGGCAGCTTGCTGTCGGCAACGTCTTACCGGATCAAGGGGAATCCAGCACATGATTCAGTTCGACCAGGTCACCAAGCGATATCCCGGTGGCAATGAAGCCCTGAAGAATCTTTCCTTTACCATCGACAGCGGTGAAATGGCCTTTCTGGCAGGCCACTCCGGTGCAGGCAAATCCACCCTGCTCAAGCTGGTGGCCGGCATTGAGCGTGCAAGCAGCGGCAGCGTGATTGTCAGCGGCCATAATCTGTCCAAGCTGCGCAACAGCCAGATTCCGTATGTCCGGCAGCATATCGGCATGGTGTTTCAAGACCACAAACTGCTGTTTGACCGCTCGGTATTCGACAATGTGATGCTGCCGCTGGACATCATCGGCTTCGATCGCCGCGATGCGGCGCGCCGGGTACGTGCCGCACTGGACAAGGTAGGCCTGCTGTCCAAGGAAAAATCCATGCCCATCCGCCTTTCCGGCGGCGAACAACAACGCCTGTGCATCGCCCGTGCTGTGGTTCACCGCCCCAGCCTGTTGCTGGCTGATGAACCATCGGCCAACCTCGACCGCGCTTATGCACTGGACATCATGGAGCTGTTCAAATCCTTTCATCAGGTGGGTGTCACCGTGGTGATTTCCGCCCATGATGAAACACTCATGGAAGACTATGGTCGCCGCATCATCCGGTTGAAGGAAGGACAATTCGCCGCATGAAACACTACCTGTACCTGAACTGGCAAAGCGCACGTCAAGCCCTGGGCAAGATAGTCCGCCAACCATTCGGCAGCCTGCTCACCTTGCTGATGCTATCCATCGCACTGGCACTGCCCTTGTCGCTCTATCTGACCGTCAGCAGCATCCAGGAATGGGCCGGTCGACTGACCGCCACGCCGCAAATCACCCTGTTCATGGAGCAATCTGCCGAAGAAGCCGACCTGGCCGCGGTTTCCAGCACACTCACCAAGCACCCGCGTATCCAGAGCTTCAGCTTTGTCGGCAAGAAGCAGGCACTGAGCGATCTGGAAAAGCGCAATGGCCTGGCAGGACTGAGTGATGGCCTGACCGACAATCCACTGCCCGATGCCTTCGTCGTCACCCCCAAGACACTGGAACCACACGAACTGGAAATGCTGCAGAAAGAACTGTCCGGCCTGCCCATGGTGGAAGCCGCACAATTTGATGCCCGCTGGGCCAAGCGGCTGTACGGCATGGTGGAACTGGGCAAGCAGTTAACCTGGTTCCTGGGCGGCGCACTGGGCATTGCCCTGGTGCTGGTCACGCATAATGCGGTACGCATGCAGATTCTGGCGCGGCGGGACGAGATCGAAGTGGCCAAGCTGATTGGCGCACCTGACAGCTTTATCCGCCGGCCCTTCATGTATCACGCCATGTGGCAGGGTTTGCTGGCCGGCCTGGCGGCATGGGGCCTGACCAGTTGGCTGGTACTAACCGCCAATCCTGCCATTCATGATTTTGCCCAGCTCTACAACGAGCGCGTTTCCCTGCGCGGCCTGAATGCCAGCGAACTGCTGGTGGTGCTGGCGGTCTCCGCCCTGCTGGCCATGCTGGGTGCCCGCCTGGCATCCGATCATCACCTGCGGAAAATTCAACCTCGTTAACAATCCATTACTTTCCCCTGCGGCTGGGTTTCGCTTAATGTGAGACCCAGCCAGCGCATTCATCTTGGTCTTTTCCCTGGTTTGTCTGGTAAAAATCTATCGGCTCCATAGAAAAATTCATTGACGCTGGAACCTTTGCTTGCTAGCACTCTCTATATGCGAGTGCTAAGATAGCACTACCCAAGGAGGTAGTTACACTGATGACCACAACATTTGCCTTGCCCGTTCCGTCGTCCAGCGGCAGCCTGGAGCAATACATTCAGGCGGTGAACAGTGTTCCCATGCTGACCCCCGAACAGGAGACAGAGCTGGCCACCCGCTTCCAGCAAGACAATGATCTGGAAGCCGCCCGCCAGATGGTGCTATCGCACCTGCGTGTCGTCGTATCGATTTCGCGTGGCTATGCCGGTTACGGCCTGCCGCAAGCCGACCTGATCCAGGAAGGCAATATCGGCCTGATGAAAGCGGTAAAACGCTTCGAACCGGGCCGTGGCGTTCGCCTGTTTTCCTTTGCCGTGCATTGGATCAAGGCTGAAATCCACGAATTCATCCTGCGCAACTGGCGCCTGGTACGCATTGCCACCACCAAGCCGCAACGCAAGCTGTTCTTCAATCTGCGCAGCATGAAAAGCAGCTTCTCCGCCTTGAGCGAAAATGAAGCCCGGCAGATTGCCGAAGATCTTGGCGTTAAACCCGAAGAAGTGCGGGAAATGGAAACCCGCATGAGCGGACAAGATATCGCCCTGATGGCAGATGATGGTGATGATGAAGGCTATGCCCCGATCGACTGGCTGGCCGATGCGCATCATGAACCTACCCGCGCGCTGGAGCGCAAGGCTTTCGACCATCTGCAAACCGAAGGCATCGAGTATGCGCTGTCCTCGCTTGATGCCCGCAGCCGCCGTATTGTTGAAGCACGCTGGCTGGCAGACGATGGCGGCGCCACGCTGCACGAATTGGCTGCCGAATTTGGTGTATCGGCAGAACGCATTCGCCAGATTGAAGCCAAGGCACTGGGCAAGATGAAGACTGCACTGAGCGAAGGTGTGGTCATCGATAGCTGAGCTATCAGCACAGCCTGATTTAACAAAGCCCGCGTCTGCTAACGCGGGCTTTTTCATGCACAGATGGCGTCAAGCGGGGACAAAGCCACCGCGACACCATCCGCCAGACCCTGCTTACTCCCCCTCGCCCCCCCGGTACTTGGCCGGCAACCGGTCAAACACCTGCTGGGCCACTGCACGCAAGGGCTGCCACTGCGGCACATCCTCGTCGATCTCGTCCAGATAATCCTTGGCATATGTAGGGAATGAGGCCAGTGCCGTTGAGACCGTTGCTTTGGCTTCCGCCTCCCGGCCCGCCAATGCCAGCATCTGCGCCTTCTTCATCATCACATCAGGGTAAGGGCGGAAGGCTGTCAGGCGCTCCTCCCACTCCAGCTTCTGTGACAGATTGGAGGTATCCGCAGTCAGATAATCATCCAGCGTGCTGAGCGCATGATAGGCAAACAGAGGATGCTGCACCATGATCTCGGCCAGACGCTGCTGACGCTTGGCATCGCGTGCCGGATTATCTGTCTGGGAATACAAACCGACCAGCTCGTTGTAGGTAGACCAAGTCACCACCGATAAATAACCGACAAACACCATGCCCAGCAGCCAGGCAACACGCACCAGCCACGCGGCCCGGCCCGTTCGCGCCGGCGACATGGCGGCAAACACCACCAGCATGGCGAGGAAATACAGATACCACAGCGGGTACTCCAGCATGCTGTGGATCAGCGTCACCGCCATGCAACCCAAGGCCAGCATGCCTTCCGCCTCGGCACGCTCGCTGAAGAAGGGCCACACCACCCAGGCAAAACCACCCACCACCGCCAGGGTGATCGGCAGTCCCATCTCCGCCAACAACTGCAGGATCAGATTATGGCAATTGGTAAACAGCCCACTGTTGAAGCCCGCACTGGCAAACTGCGGCAAAGGCTGCAAGCGCACACTCTCCGCGGCATATTGCGACCAGCCCACCCCCCACAGCGGATGCGACTTGAAGGTAAGCCAGGCTTTTCCCATCTCGGCAATACGTCGCGAACCCATGTCATCGCCATTGGCAGCCAGGCGCTCTACCCCGGAAGCATTGGTGACAGTGGCATGGGTGAACAGGGATACCAGATGGTTTACCAGCGGCAAGGCAAACTGTGCGGCAAACACCACGATGCAGGACAGCAACATCGCCCACATCAAGCGGCGCGATTCGGCACTACGCATGCGCCAGTGCCACAGACCGCCCAGCAGCGTCAATGCCAGCAGATAAAGCAGCGTGGTGCGCGATGCAGCATAAGCCAGCATCAACCCCAGCCAGACCACCAACACCGCCAGCCAACCGCGCGCCATGCGGTCCACGGCAAACAGATACACACCACTCACCACCGACCACATCAGATAATGCGCATATTGGTTGCGCTGTCCTATATGGCCAAAGATATTGGTACTCGGATGGGCACTGTCATAAAACAGGCCGAGCGTGTGCGCCAAGCCCGTCAACTGCGCCAGACCAATCAGTGATTGCACCAGCCCACCCACGATGATGGCCCGCGCCAACCAGACAGCAAACTCGCGCTGGCCAAAGCTCTGTTGCAGGCTATATGCCAAGCCAGCCAGCAAGGCCACTACTAACCAGGCCAGCGCGGTGGCATAGGTCATGCCGGGAAACAAGGCCTGCACCAACTGTGGCTGGAGCGCCCACAGCAACGCCAGGGACAGACACCACCAACTGGCCCGCGGAATGCGCTCAAACAATACGCCACCAGGCAGCAGGAAAACGGCTGACGCCAGCATCAGCCATACCACGTTCATCTCGCCAAACCACTGCGGCAAGGGCACAAAGTGAATGCGGGAGGCAAACGGCAGAATGGCGATCAGGCAAAAAGCCAGCAAGGCCAGACGGCGGGAAAGTGTCGGAAAGGGCATGATGGAATGAGGCCAGAATGCAAAACAGCGAGGATACCGCATGTCAGCCAGTGAAGACACCGCCAGCCATCAGCTTGGCGGTGTCTTTAACAGCTTAGAACAAGGGCTTGCGGGTCACGGGGGAAGCGACGGTCATGACGGCGGCGATACGGCCTGGATCGGTCTGAGCACCATGATCGACATATGCCTTGGCCGCCCTAGAGGAGATCAGTTGCAATGGTTTCAACTCATCCTTCCTTATCATTTCTAAACGGTAATCAAAATTAGGTGAATAGTCTGGATAGTTTGCGATTGCAAGCTTTATCGTATGCTCGGCTTTAGCCGTCTGCTTATCTAATGCATACAAAACTGCCAACTTCAGCAATACCTCTGGATAGGGCCGATAAGCAGCTAATCGGGAAAAGTGCTGCAGCTTCAGGTCTAGCTGATCACGTGAGGGAACCAGATAATTGGCCAATACAATATCTACGTCATTTGTCCACAATACATTTTTGCCGACATCAAACAAGGTTGCCATGCGCCGTACATTTTCCTGCACATTTGAGGTTGGGAAAACATACGCCACCATAGTTTGAAAGACTGCCACACCAGTCCCCACATAAAATAGTGCCATTAACATGACTACCAAGTCGCTTATCCTGATAAACGCTGTACGCAGGGGAAGCACAACCCGGCCTACAGGAGCAAGCAACAGAACGATCAAGAACATGCTGAAAAATGGTAGATACCACAGTGGATACTCAAACATACTGTGAGCTAGGATCACACAGCCGATACCCAGCAACAGTAAATTTTCCGCCGACTGTTCGCCTTTCCGCAAAAAAGCTCCTAACGTATAAAACAGTGTGGAAAATACTATCAGTACACCAACAATACCGGTTTCAGCCAGTAGCTGGAAAAAAAGATTATGGCAATGAACGAACAACCAGCTCTCTGGATATTTCGGTAACCCACCAGTTAACTCCATCTCAACTGACTGTGCTGGAAACATCCCCCAACCAATACCAAGCCAAGGTTGCTGTATAAAAATATCCCATGCTTTAGTCCACTCGATACGACGACGGATACCAAAACCTGCTGAAAAGAAACGATCTGCTCCGCTTACCACGTGAATGGGAACTCCCATCCAAGTCAACAAGGTAGCGATCTGCTGACTAAATAATTGAGTAGATACCATCAAGGCGACAGCAGCAACCATCGCCCAGACCATACGACGGACTGTTTCTGCTTTATTACGCCTGGACCAATACCATCCCAACACAGAAAAAATCAGTGCATAAGCCCATACCAAGCGTGCACCAGCACATGCCGACAACCATGCCAATAAAAACACACTTCCAATGAAAAATGGCCTACGCAATAGACTATTGGCATGAAGATAGCAAGCAGACAATATACCCCAACTTAGAAACTGGGCATATTGATTCCGCTGTCCGATATTACCCATAATGTTCGAATTAGCGGCAGACCGGTCAAACACTACATAACCATGCAAGAAAGGGGCAAGGTTTAACACTTGCAACAAACCCAACATAACTTGCAACATTGCAAAAATAAAAACCACCGTCGCAAGAGCCAGTAGAAGCTCCCCACATGCATCAGCACTAAATCGAATGGAAAACAACAGACCCCAAATCAGGAAAAAAAACAGCACTGCAATGAAGACTGTAACATTCGTCAGATTATGGTTCGTTATCGCCAAATAAATGACAAAACCAAATATTGGCAGCAATGCTTTAGATATACTTAATGAGAAGTCATACCTTGCAGGCAATAGAAATAGCATTGAAGTTGCCAGAAAAAATAGACACGATGCATCTGACACCCAGTCTGGCAATGGAGCATAACGCAGCCAACTTAAAAAGGGCAGAGTCACTGCAGCTGCAACCAATAGCCCAGCACAACCATTTTTTTTAATCATTATAAAAAAAGGTGCTCTTTACAGAGCACCTTCCACACTAATCAATTAATGATCAAAATCAGTTACCATTACGGCAATTGGAAGGCAACCAGTTGGTTGCAATAGTTCCAGCGGCACACTTCCAAGTAATTGCGCCATTAGAAGCAGCAGGAGTCAAGGTCAAAGTATTGCTAGCCGTATCGACCAAAGAGTTATAAGTCACGGTAATCACACCCGAGCCACTAAGCGAAACACTGGAAACTGCATTACCCTGAATTGTATCTGCCAACCCGGCGGAGGCATTTGTTGAGGGGAATGTATTATTAGATGCATAGTACTCGGCAACAGCCGTTTTGGCCGCAGAAGCCAACGACAGACCTTCTGTCACACGCGCACGCTTGGTGTAATCCTGGTAGGCCGGGATGGCGATGGCAGCCAGAATACCGATAATGGCTACGACAATCATCAGTTCGATCAGGGTAAAACCTTGCTGGATCTTGCTGTTCATGTTCATTCCTTTGCTTGATGGTTAACGACAACTGGAAGGTAAATACTGGGTCGATGACGCATTCGACTGGCACAACCAAGTGATGGAGCCACTTGAAATGACCGGCGTCAACGTTACCGTAAGCCCACTTAATACTGTACTGGCATTAAAACTGACCACAATCTGACTCACTGAAGAGGCTGCCACAATATTGATACTGTCGATGTAGTTGGTGGCATATGCCGTTGCGGAAGATATTCCCGCCGAAGCATTACTACTTGGCCAACTATTATTCGTCGTATAGCTATCCCACATCGCAGACTTGATCGCGTCAGCTGCTAGCAGCCCCTCAGAAACCTTGGCCCTGATGGTATAACTCTGATACGCCGGTATCGCAATCGCTGCCAAAATACCGATGATGGCCACGACGATCATCAATTCAATCAAGGTAAAACCGTTATTTCCCCGCATGACCCTCTCCGTGGTATGCACTGTCTTACTCTTGCAGGAAGCGTGCCAGGTGGCTGCATGGCCGGATTTGCTGTTGCCGCTGCAATCCCGTACAGGCATATCGCGGCAGCATGTGACGTTTTTTGTCAGTTCGAAGTGACTGAAGCGGCTGTGTTAGCATCCTGCCATTCATGCTTACAGGAGATTCCATGAGCAATCAGGACTGGCTGACACGCAGCCTTGCCAGCGTCTGGCACCCTTGCACCCAGATGAAGCGCCACGAAACCCTGCCCATCATTCCGGTGGCCCGTGCCGAAGGGGTGTGGCTGGAGGATTTTGAGGGTAACCGTTATCTGGATGCGGTCAGCTCCTGGTGGGTCAATCTGTTTGGCCACGGGCATCCACGTATCAAGCAGGCCATCAAGCAACAACTGGATGAGGTGGAGCATGTGATGCTGGCCGGTTTCACCCACAGGCCGGTGATCGAACTGTCCGAACGCCTGTCCGCGCTGACCGGGCTTGGCCATGTGTTCTATGCCTCGGATGGTGCCAGTGCCACCGAGATTGCCCTGAAGATGAGCTTTCATTACTGGAAGAATGTCGGTCAGCCGGACAAGTGCCGTTTCATCAGCCTGGATAACAGCTATCACGGTGAAACCGCCGGCGCGCTGGCCGTGACAGATGTTCCGCTGTTCTCCGCCACCTATGCGCCGCTGCTCAAGCCAGGGGTGCGGGTGCCGTCGCCGGATGCACGTCTGGCGCGCGCGGGGCAGAGTGCAGAAGACGTGGCAAGGGCGGCTATCCGTTCGCTGGAAAACGTCCTGGCCAAGAAAGCCGGTGAAATGGCTGCCATCATTGTGGAGCCGCTGGTACAGGGTGCCGCCGGCATGGCGATGTACCACCCGGTTTACCTCACTGAGCTGCGCCGCCTGTGTGACCAGTACCAGGTACACCTGATTGCCGATGAGATTGCGGTAGGCTTTGGCCGCACCGGAACACTGTTTGCCTGCGAGCAGGCTGGCATCAAGCCGGACTTTCTCTGCCTGTCCAAGGGCATTACCGGCGGTTTTCTGCCGCTATCCTGCGTGCTGAGCACCGACACCATCTACCAGGCGTTTTACCACGATGATGTCACCCGTGGCTTTCTGCATTCCCACAGCTACACCGGCAATGCCCTGGCCTGCAGTGCGGCGCTGGCGGTGCTGGATATCTTTGCGGATGAAGACATCATTGCGCGCAACCGTGAACTGGCCGCCACCTTTACGGACATTCTGGCGCCACTGGCTGAGCGGGCAGATGTTCGTCACTTCCGCCATACCGGCATGATCTGGGCGTTTGATGTGGACACCCCGCGTGCTGACTTTGCACAAGCCTTTTTCTCAGCCATGCTAAAGCAAGGCTGTCTGGTCAGGCCGATCGGCAAGACGGTGTATTTCATGCCGCCCTATGTCATGCAGCCGGAGGAAATGATGCAGCTATGCCAGGCAAGCTGTCTGGTACTGGATGCCTTGCATCAGGAAAGTAATGTTTTGACCGGGCCGGCAACAGCCCTGCCGTGAGTATTGCCTTGCCTTGGCGGGCTTGATTCCAATAGCATGGCGCATGCATAGGCGGGAATGCAGACACTGCGTGGCATTCCCGCCCGTACACCGCCCATTTACCCGCCCTGCAATAGGATGCACGATGCTGCTTGCCTTGCCCACTCTGGATATGGACCCGAGATTGGTAGATACCAACCCTGACAGCGTCACCAGTTGGGTAGAACGCTTGCCGTATACCGACCTGCACGAATGCGGTCGCCAGATGCTGGATGCGCTGCGCAATCTCAGCCGCACACCGATGGAGGTGGGCAATCGTCACAAGCTGTTATTGCAATACCTGAAGGGACTGGACCGTTACTACCCGGCACTGGAAAGCGAAATCGTCCAGACTGATCTGACCTCGGCCCCACGCACCCGCCAGTTGGCCATGCTGGGTGCGGCACTGTTCGAAGCGGTGTTTGTTGCCTTCAAGCTGACACTGACCGAGCGTCTGGCCAAGCGTGGCTTGCTGGAACGGGAGCAGCAGCGCATCGAGCTACTGCTGTACACCATGATGGCGGCACGCCAGTTGCTGAGCATTTGCTGCCAGAGCTATAGCCCGCCACCGGCCAACTTCTGGTACGACTGCCACCAGTTGTACAGCTTTGCGCTGGCGCGTGGCTGGCAGGAACGGCATCTGGAAAACGACGACGCTGCGGCTGTCATCTATCACCAGATCCTGCTGCTGGGGCTAACTTCCACCAACCGCCTGTCCATGCCAGAACTACTGGTAGCCAAGCAGTTGATCATGGATCTGGCACGCCAGGCTGGCCTGGTGCCGGTTGAAGCCATTCAGGGCCAGGTAAACGGTTATCTGGTGGATGCCAGCCGAGATGAGCCGCCGCGTTTCATGCGCATCCAGGCCGACACCCTGGAAGCCGGCTGTTATTTGCTTGATCTCACACCAGCCATCACTGTGCTATCGCATAGCATTGAGCAACTCACCAAGGTGCAGAACAGCAGTGCCCACCCCAGTCAGACGCAGGATGAACTGAATCTGCTGCAATCACTGGCCGCCGAATGGCAGCAGCCACGCCGCCGACGTCACCAGCGCCTACCCATTCAGGAAGTAATCGAACTGATTTCCACCGTTCCGTCCATCTGGTATCGCAGCAATGGCATGAGCTGGGTGCTGACCGGTAACGAGCAAATTGCCCCGCCCCCCACTACCCGCGCCCCACCCGCTCCCAGCCTGTTTGTGGTGGTCAATCAGAGCGCCACCGGCTACCTGCTGCGTGGTCAGCCCCGCGGTCAAACCCTGCGCGCCGGCGAGGCCATCTTGCTGACACCGCCGGGCAAGCCGGATGCCGCACAGCTATGCATGGTGTGCTGGGTATCCCTGCTGCCAGATGGCGTGGACGTGGAATGTGGCGTGGAAATCATCGGCAATCAGCCACAGGCTGTCATGGTGATACCCACCATCACCCACCCAACCGACACCCCTCAGTTTGCCCTGCACCTGCCAGCCATCAGCGCACTACGCCGCCCCGAGCTGTTGTTGATGCAGGGGCGTCTGTTCAGCCGCCTGCGTGAATTCCGGTTGTGGACCGACCAGGGCGAGACACTGATCCGCACCTTCCGTCTGGACAAGCAATCTCCGCATTTCCAGCTGATGGAATATCGCGACAGCGAGCATTTCTGAGATCGGCCACTGCGCCACGACAGACAGTTTGCGGTACACTGACAGGCTTGATTTCATAGCCTGCAGGGGGTTTTGTATGCGTTCGGTGATTCATGCCGCCAGCCGTATTGTGGTGAAGGTTGGCTCCAGCCTGGTAACCAATGATGGCAAGGGACTGGACCTGTCCGCACTGGCGCGCTGGGCCGCCGAGATTGCCGAACTGAAACGGCGTGGCAAACAGGTGGTGCTGGTTTCCAGCGGCGCCATTGCCGAAGGCTGTCAGCGTCTGGGCTGGTCGGTACGTCCCAAAGGTGTACACGAACTGCAGGCCGCCGCCGCTGTCGGCCAGATGGGCTTGTGCCAGGCTTATGAAACCGCCTTCCGCGAATTTGGCCTGAAAACCGCGCAAATCCTGCTGACCCACGAAGACCTGGCCGACCGCACCCGCTATCTGAATGCGCGCTCCACCCTCACCACCCTGCTAAACCTGAATGTCGTGCCCATCATCAACGAGAACGACACCGTGGTGACTGACGAAATCCGCTTTGGCGACAACGACACGCTGGGCGCACTGGTCACCAACCTGATTGAAGCCGATGCGCTGATCATCCTGACCGACCAGCAAGGCCTGTACACCGCCGACCCGCGCAAGCACCCGGACGCCGTCTTCGTACATGAGGCACAGGCTGGGGATGCCGCGCTGGAAGACATGGCCGGCGGTGCCGGCTCCAGCGTGGGGACCGGCGGCATGATTACCAAGATCCTGGCCGCAAAACGCTCCGCCCGCAGCGGTGCCGCCACCGTCATCGCCTGCGGACGCGAACACGATGTGCTGTCACGGCTGGCCGATGGCGAAGGCATCGGCACCCAGTTGCTGGCCCCGACCAACCGCATGGCGGCGCGCAAACAATGGCTGGCCGATCATCTGAAGTTGACTGGCCGCATCGTGCTGGATCATGGAGCGGCACAGGCAGTACGCGAACGCGGCACCAGCCTGCTGCCGGTGGGCGTAACCGCCATCGATGGTGACTTCCTGCGCGGCGAAGCCGTAGCCTGTGTCGATCAGCACGGTGAGGAAGTGGCACGCGGCCTGGTGAACTACAGCTCGGACGAGGCCCGCCTGATCATGAAGAAAACCACGCGCGAAATCGAAGCCACGCTGGGCTATATGGTGGAGCCGGAACTGATCCACCGCGACAATATGGTCACCCTGTAAATCCTGGCTTCAGGATAGGGACAGGCACAAAAAAGGCGGCGCAAGCCGCCTTTTGCATGGTACAAGGACTTCAGAAAGAATACGCCACACTCACACCCACTTCCTTGGTGGTGTTTTGTGGTTCCATCCCGGAGACAATGAAATTGCTACATACGGTAGTGGCCGTATCACTGTCCTTGATGCTCCAGTAACGGTAAAACGGTGTGATGCTCAGTGCGGTTCCGCCTGCAAGCTTGCGGTCGAAAGCCAGGTTGGCTTCATAGCCATAGCCATTCTTCTGGCTATTGTGCAAGTCGCCACAAGAACTGCTGATTTCACTTAAACGTGATACCTGGGTACCCGCCAGCATGTATTTGTAGGTCAGACGAGGGGCAATCATCCAGTCGGCATTCAGGCTGTTGCGGGTACTCACCCCCAGCAGCAAATAGCTGTACATGGAATTGCGTCCGTAGCCGCCACTGCTGGCCTGATCCAGGTGGTCATCCAGACGGCGATAACCCAGACCAATTTCCGGCGTCAGCGTGGTAGCGCTCAATTCAAATGCATGCTGGTAAACCAGGCTGAAGTCATAGCTCTTGCGGCGCAAATCGCTGAACTGGCCGGAAGCACTCGAGTAGTCGGAACTTCCCCAAGCATAGCGACCGCGCAGTACAAAGGCATCCCTGTCGTTGATATCTTCGCGCAAGGTCATGTTCAAGCCGAACATGTTTGCCTTCTCAGTCATGAAGCTCGCACCAGCCACGGTCTCGTGGTAAGTCTCGTGATAGCCTTCAATACCGAGTTGGGCCTCCGGCATAGGGTTGGCTGCATACAAGCTGGCGGAACAGGCTGCCAGCGCCAGAAAGAGTGCTGTTTTTTTCATCGGGGACTTTCATTAACATGTTTTCATGCCATGCGATTGTCCTGAATGGCCATGCCAATGTCAAAAAACAGCCCGTGTCACATGCCGGATCATTCCAGCCCGGACGTATCCCCGCCTTTGCCTGCCTCCAGCTCGCGTGCGCGGCGCAGCTCCAGCGAACGGGCAATCACGTAGGCCATCATCGAGCACAGGAAAAACAGCAGCATGATCAGCGCAATGGAGCGCAGGGTTTCGGTAAGCGCATTCCACAGCTCCAGCAGCCAGCGTGCGCCGGTAATGTCCAGTTGGGTGCTACCCTTGCCCGCAGATGGTGGCAGATATTGCTCCAGATTCCACGGC
Organism: Aquitalea magnusonii; assembly: GCF_002217795.2. Taxonomy (NCBI): domain Bacteria; kingdom Pseudomonadati; phylum Pseudomonadota; class Betaproteobacteria; order Neisseriales; family Chromobacteriaceae; genus Aquitalea; species Aquitalea magnusonii. The sequence continues at coordinate 4,647,071 of NZ_AP018823.1, read as the reverse complement.
CGTACCCCGCCGGAAATGCCTGCCACCAGGATGGCAAAGCTGATGTAACGCCGCCAGGCATCTGCCAGATCCGGGCCCAGCGTGCGCTGCAGGATTTTGTGGACAGCCGGGTCGAAGAAACGCACCACCGCCAGCGAAGCGGCCAGCGCCACCACGACAATGGCGACAAACAGTGCATAAAACATGATGTTCCCTTTCTGGAAAGCCGGATAAACAAGGCGCGAGGCCAATCAGTTCATGGCAGCCAGCACTGCTGCGCTGCTGGCTGCCGCCATCTCAGGCAGCCTGCTGCCGCAGCAGGCTGGCAAAGCGCCGCAATACCGCGGCGGCCTGCGGCGTCGGGCGCAACTGTTGACGCAAGGGCCCGGCAGGCTGACCGGCAGCCTCAAGCGTGGGCGCAAGATGTGTCAAATAGGCATCCATGGCCGCTGTATCAAATTCTGGGTGAAACTGCACCCCCCACGCCGAGCCGACGCGGAAGGCATGGTTGGGTTCAAAATCATTGGCTGCCAGCCGTACCGCACCGGGTGGCAGCGTACTGACCGACTGCCAGTGGATCACCGCTGCCGGGAAACGCGCGGGCATGCCGGCAAACAGCGGGTCTTCTGCCGCGGCAGGCAATACGTCCACATCCACCACCCCGGCCTCCGGCCCCTGTGGGTGATAGCCGACGCTGCCACCCAGCGCATCGGCCAGTAACTGGTGGCCGTAACAGATGCCCAGTAGCGGCACCTCGCTGGCCACGGCGGCACGCAGCCAGTGGGCCGTGGCCACGCTCCAGTCCTCATAGTCGCTCACCATGGCCGGCGAGCCGGTCAGCACCGCCCCGGCACATTCACTGACCGGTGGCAGCGCTTCGCCCCGCTGCACGTCCACCACGCGCCAGTCCCCGGCAGCCTCACCCAACTCGCGGGCAATCCAATCTTCGAAGTCGCCCAACTGTGCGGCCAGTGCCGGATAGGTACGGCCAGTCTTGATAATGATTTTCTGCATATGCCTAGTCTTTCAATGGCAGGCCGAAGTGGGTGTAGGCCAGTGCCGTTGCCATCCGTCCACGCGGCGTGCGCTGCAGATAGCCTTGCTGGATCAGGAAGGGTTCGATCACATCTTCGATGGTATCGGTGGATTCACCGATGGCCGCCCCCACATTATCCAGCCCCACCGGGCCACCACCGAATTTTTCCAGAATGGCGGCAAGCAATTTGCGGTCCATCACATCCAGCCCGGCCGGGTCCACATCCAGCATGGCCAGCGCGGCATCGGCAACCTGGGCGGTGACAATGCCGTCGGACTTCACCTCGGCGTAATCACGTACCCGGCGCAACAGGCGGTTGGCAATCCGTGGCGTGCCACGCGAACGGCGGGCCACTTCAAAAGCGCCATCATCGGCCAGCGTCACGTTAAGCAGGCCGGCAGAACGGCTGACAATGCGGGTCAGCTCTTCCGCGGTATAAAACTCCAGCCGCGCCACAATGCCGAAGCGGTCACGCAAGGGGTTGGTGAGCATGCCGGCGCGGGTAGTGGCACCAATCAGGGTGAAGGGCGGCAGGTCCAGCTTGACCGAGCGCGCGGCCGGGCCTTCGCCGATCATGATGTCGATCTGGTAATCCTCCAGCGCCGGGTAGAGGATTTCCTCGACAACCGGGCTCAAGCGGTGGATTTCGTCGATGAACAGCACATCGTGCGGCTCCAGATTGGTCAGCAGTGCCGCCAGGTCGCCGGCACGCTCGAGCACCGGGCCGGAGGTCTGGCGCAGGTTCACGCCCATCTCGCGCGCCACGATATGCGCCAGCGTGGTCTTGCCAAGGCCAGGCGGGCCGAACAGCAACACGTGGTCCAGCGCTTCGCCGCGACGCTTGGCCGCCTCGATGAAGATTTCCAGCTGTTCGCGCGCCTTCTTCTGGCCCACATATTCATCCAGCAGCTTGGGACGCAGGGCGCGTTCCAGCGCCTCCTCCTGGGTGGACAGGCTTTGCTGGGTCACAATGCGTCGCTCGGGCGCGCCGCCAATCAGCTTGTCGGTTTCAATCATGGGTACTGCCGTGGTGGCTGAATCTCGAATCCGCCCATCTTACCACTGCGTTATACTGGCCGCTGGCCGATGCGTATTGCGCGGCCTGTGCTACGTCTTCAGGGCGGGGTGAAACTCCCCACCGGCGGTATGGCCTGCCTGTGCAGGCCGAGCCCGCGAGCGCCTTTTTCTGAAGAAAAAGGGTCAGCAGATCTGGTGCGATGCCAGAGCCGACGGTCATAGTCCGGATGAAAGAAGATGACAGCAGCGTCAGCCTGGCCATGCCGGGCTGGCGTCGTTCTGTCCGGGTGCCATGCGGTGCCGGGCTTTGCCATGGCAGGGTCCGCGCACGCCATTGCGCCCTGCGCTGGCTGCATGCTGATCGATGCGGCAGCGCATTTTCACGCCCTGAAACGTGTTTCTCTGACTTCATCGAGGACCGTTTCATGTCATACCAATACCAGCCCCAACTTACCCCACGGCTTGCCGCCGCGCTGTTTGCCCTGCGTCAGGGCCGGCCTGTCATTGTCAGTGACGATGATGACCGCGAAAACGAGGCCGATCTGATCATGGCCGCCGACAACATCACGCAGCCGGAAATGGCACGCATGATTCGCGACGGCAGCGGCATTGTCTGCCTGTGCCTGACGTCAGAGCACGCCGCCCGCTTACAACTGACCCCCATGGTGCAGAACAACAGCAGCCGCTACGGCACGGCCTTTACCGTCAGCATCGAGGCGGCACACGGCGTCACTACCGGGGTATCCGCCGCCGACCGCGTCACCACCATTCGGGCCGCCATTGCGCCCCACGCCAAAGCGCAAGACCTGGCGCGTCCTGGCCACGTGTTTCCGCTGATTGCCCGCCCCGGTGGCGTGCTGGAACGACGCGGCCATACCGAAGCGGCGGTGGAGCTGGCCACACTGGCCGGTTTCAGCCCGGCAGGTGTGTTGTGCGAGTTGATGAACCCGGATGGCAGCATGATGCGTGGCGAACAACTGAGGCACTACGCCGAGCAGCATCGCCTGCCCATGCTGACCGTGGCCGAACTGGCCGACTGGCGACACCAGCAGCAGGCCGCTGCGCCGGACGCGGTCTGCGTCTGATCCTGCTGTGAAAACGCACCAGGCCAGCGGCATGCCGCTGGCCTGGTTGCTTGCCGATAAGCTGAGCACGGCGCGGATGGCGCACTAGCCCTTCATCAGGTTCTTCAGCGCCAGCCTTACCCCGTCGCTGACGGTCACGTCGGCCGGCAGGCCCTTGGTGGCGGCAGCGGCTTCCTTCTCGTTGTAACCCAATGCCAGCAGCGCATTGACAATATCGCTCTTATCATCCGGCGTCGCCGCAAACGGCAGGCCACCCGGCACCGCCAGATTGCTGCCGGTGGCCAGCTTGCCGCGTAGCTCCAACACCAGCCGTTCGGCGGTTTTCTTGCCGATGCCCGGTACGGAAGACAGGCGCTTGATGTCCTCACTGGCAATGGCCACCGCCAGTTCGTCCGCCGTCATGCCGGACAGGATGGCCAGCGCGATCTTGGCACCGATGCCACTAACCTTGATCAACTGGCGGAAGGTTTCCCGTTCTTCCTTGCTGGCAAAGCCAAACAGCAAGTGGGCATCCTCGCGCACCACCAGATGGGTGAACAAGGTGGTCTTTTGCCCCAGCGCCGGCAGTTGGTAAAACGTGGTCATCGGCACATCCACTTCGTAACCAACGCCATTGACGTCCACCACCACCTGCGGTGGCAGTTTTTCGATAAGTGTGCCGCTGAGGCGTCCGATCATGACAAACATACTCCCGATAAAATTGGCTGCTCAGGCCAGTAGCAGGGCCACGGCCAGCAGCAGTGGATACAGATTGGCCGCCATGATGGTGGCGATGATGGCCGGGCGCAAGTGTGACGGTTGATCCGCATGCCGCCATAACTGCACGCTGGCAAAGCCGGACAGCGGCAAGGTCAGCAAGCCCAGCGCGGCAAACAGCGGCAGCCGCTGCTGCCACAGCAGCACGGCCAGCAAGCCGTAGGCCAGTACACTCAGCAGACCATACACCGCACGCGCACGCGCCAGCGGCAGCCGCACCACCCAGTGCCATTTGCCGGCCTGCCGGTCGGCATCACGGTCAGGAAACTGATTGATGAACAGCAGCAGGCTGGTGAGGATGGCAAAGGGCAGGCTGGCCCAGCACAATACCGGCAGCACTCCGCCGGTCAACAACACCGCCATACCCTGTGGCAGCAAGAAAAAGCACAGTGCCACGCTGACCTCCCCCCAGCCCCGGCTGTTCAGCCGCAATGGCGCTGCCGAATAGCCCCAGCCCAGCACCACGCCAGCCAGGCCGATCAGCAAGAGCGGCAAGCCACGCACGCTGACCAGATACAGTCCGCCAGCCGTCACCAGTGCAAACAGGCCGTAAGCGAGGCTACGCATTTGTGCAGCGCTGAGCACCCCGTTCTGGATGAAGCGGCTGCCGCCGGTAAACGGAAACAGCCGCGCGGTATTGGCCGCATCCGTGCCATTGTGATGATCGGCCACATCATTGATGACATTGACCGCGGCATGGGTGAGCAAGGCCAGGATCAGGCCCAGCAGCGCCAAGGGCCAGTGCTGTTGCCATGCGGCAGCGCCGCTGGCGGCCATGCCCAGCAGGACCCCGGCCAGTGTGATGCTGAGAAAGGCAGGCCGGGTGGCCAGCCACCAGCGTGCCGGATGATGCGCCAGATCAGCCGCTTGCGGTTCGATGGCAACAGGAGGAGGAGACATGCAGTGCTCCGTCAGAACGATGACCACAGCATAGCGCAGCCACTACTGACCGTGCTTGCGCTATACCAAACGCCCGCCACGCACTTTCAAGCCCTGCCGTGCCAGTTGGCCGATGGCACCGCCACTGAGATTGGCATGCGCCAATGCCACGGCCAGCGCATCGGCCGCATCGGCCTGGGGCGTGCCGGACAGATTGAGCATGCGCACCACCATGTGCTGCACCTGCTCCTTGGCCGCCTTGCCGTGCCCGACCACCGACTGCTTTACCTGCAAGGCGGTGTAGTCCGAAACCGCCAGATTGCGCAGCACCAGGGCGGAGACACAGGCGCCACGCGCCTGGCCCAGCATCAGCGTGGCCGCCGGATTGACGTTGACGAATACCTGCTCGATGGCCGCCTCGTGCGGCTGATAGGTGTCGATCACGCCGAACAGCCCGTCGATGATGACCTTGATGCGCTCGGCCAGCGGTGCGCCCTGCGGAGTGCGGATGCAGCCGGAAGCCACGTAATGACGTTGCTGGCCAATCAGGTCGATCACGCCAAAACCGGTAATGCGGCTACCGGGGTCCACCCCCAGAATGCGCCGACTCACGCCGACCAGCCCGCGGCAATGGCATCAGCCTCGGCCAGCCGTTCCGGCGTGCCCACATCCAGCCACAAGCCATCCAGCCGGCTGCCACTCACCTGCCCTTCATCCATGGCGGCACGCAGCAGCGGTGCCAGCTTGGCCGGCTGCCCGGCGAGTGTGGCGGCAAACAAGGCCGGATGGTAGGCGGCAATGCCGGAAAAGGTCAGGCCATTTCCTGCTTGCGGGCCAGGCGTCAGCAGGCCGTTGTCCAGCAGACCGAAATCACCAGCCGGATTGTGCGGCGGGTTGTCCACCAGCAGCAGGTGGGCCAGTCGGCTGTTGCCATCCAGCAGCCCTGCCTGTTGCTGCAAGGCGGCAAAATCGACATCGCTCAGTACATCGCCATTTACCACCAGGAAAGGCGCATTGCCCAGCAAGGGCAGCGCGGTGGCAATGCCACCTGCAGTTTCCAGTGCATTCGCTTCGGGCGAATAGGCGATTTCCACGCCAAGGCGACTGCCGTCGCCCAGCACCTGCTCAATCTGCGCACCCAGCCAGGCGTGATTGATCACCAACTGGCGGATACCGGCGGCGGCCAGACGGCGGACATGCCATTCGATGAGCGGCCTGCCACCGGCCAGCAACAAGGGTTTGGGGGTGTGGTCGGTCAGCGGGCGCATGCGCTCGCCACGCCCGGCCGCCAGAATCATCGCTTTCATGCCCACGCCATCAACCTTTGACACTCAGCACCGGATAAGCCGATTGCAGCTCGGCATCGGTCTCGTCCTTGCCCACCAATTGCAGCAGCAACTGGTACAGCGGCGCCAGTTCCTGATAGCGGCGGGTGGTGCGTTTGAGGTATTTGATGAAGCGCGGAATCTCCTTACGGTACTTTTCCTTGCCGTCGCGGTGGTAAAGTCTTGCAAAGATTCCGGCCACTTTCAGGTGGCGCTGCACGCCCATCCATTCGAAATCACGGTAGAAATCATCCACGCTTTCCGGCACCGGCAAGCCAAGGGCACGGGCTTTTTCCCAGTAGCGGATGGCAATATCCAGCACGAAATCTTCTTCCCATTCGATAAAGGCATCGCGCAGCAAGGACACCAGATCGTAGCTGATGGGGCCATATACCGCGTCCTGGAAATCCAGCACGCCGGGACGGTCGGCGGTCAGCATCAGGTTGCGCACGATGAAGTCGCGATGCACGAAAACCTTGCTTTGCGGCAGGATGGCCGCCAGCAGTTTTTCACAGCCGGCATCCCATAACTGGCGCTGGGCGAAGTTGAGCGGCTTGCCCAGTTCCTTGGCGCAATACCACTCGGGAAACAGGCTGAGTTCCCGGCGCAGCAAGGCTTCGTCGTATTCCGGCAGCACGCCGGGCTGGCTGGCCTGCTGCAAGGTAATCAGGGTATCCACCGCCTCCAGCAACAGGTGCCGATGCACCAGCGGACGCGCATCATGCTCCAGTGCCGCCAGCAAAGTCACCTTACCCAGATCCTCCAGCAGCATGAAGCCCAGTTCGCGGTCGCGCGCGATAATCTGCGGCACGTTCACCATGGAAAATACCTCCCGCACCTTGACGTAAGGGTCGGTATTCATTTTATCTGGCGGGGCATCCATCACGATGCGGGAAGTGCCGTCGGGGAAGTGGGCGCGGAAGTAGCGACGGAAGTCGGCGTCGGCGGCGGCAAACTCCACCTGGATGTCGGTTTGCGGATACAGGCTGGCCAGCCAGCCCTTGAGTTGTTCCAAACGTTGCATGTCGGTTCGTCACGATGCTGATAGAATCGTCTGATTTTATACTGCTCACCTGCCCACACGATATGGCTTTGTGCATGCTCAAACTGCAGCCCACGAAAATGACGCTGGCCCTGGCAGCCGCCTTCTCGGTTTCCGCCGCCCAGGCCGATGACAATGCGCCCCAGACGCTCACCCCCCCACCCGCTGCCCAGGGGCAGACGCATGTCACTGCCGACCACATGGACGGGCAGATGCAGGACAAGCTGAAAGCCAGTGGCGACGTGGTGGTGATCCGTGACAACCAAACCCTGGAAGCCGACTGGCTGGATTACTACCAGCAACAGAACCGGGTAAAGGCGGGCAATCACTTCCGCCTCACCCGCGAAAAAGATGTAGTTACCGGCACCACGCTGGACTACTGGATGGACGAGCACACCGGCTCGGCCCAGCAGCCCTCCTTCCAGATGGGCACACCAGACACCAACAACAAGCCGGGTGGTGCCAAGCGCAGCCTGGCGCAATCCGGCATTGCCTTCCGTGGCGATGGCAGCGAGGTGCAGTTCACCGGGCCGGACCAATACCGCCTGATCAACAGCCGGGTGAACTCCTGCGTGGTGGGGGATGACTCCTGGTATCTGAAGTCCTCCACGCTGGATCTGAACTACACCACCAATATCGGTATTGCCCGCAATGCCCGGCTGGAATTCCAGGGTGTGCCCATCCTGTACACCCCGTGGATCGACTTTCCGCTGGATGGCAGCCGCAAGTCCGGCCTGCTGACGCCCACTTTCCGCTCCGGCACCACCGGCTTCGATATTGCGCTGCCCTATTACTGGAACATCGCGCCCAACTTCGACGCCACCCTGACGCCGCACATCAACCTGAAGCACGGCACCATGCTGGCCGGAGAGTTCCGCTACCTGGAGCCGGGCTACGAAGGCAGCATCTATACCGAGCAGCTACGCAATGACAAGCTGACCAATACCAACCGCTATGCCTGGTATGCCACGCACAAGCAGACCGTACTGCCCGGCCTGACCTTTGGCTACGAGTACAACTACGTTTCCGACGTTGATTACTTCAGCGACTTTGGCGATCGCACCCTGCAGGCCACCAATGTCAACCTCAAGCGAGAAGCCTGGGTGAAATACAGCACCGGCTGGCAAGGTGGCAATGTCGAAACCATGTTGCGGGCCCAGCGTTACCAAACGCTGGAAGACCCGGTCATCGCCGCCGACCAGCCCTATGCGCGACTGCCGCAGATCACCCTGGTGGCCAATCAGAAGCTGCCCGCCGGCCTGAGCTTCAACCTGCAAGGCGACATGACCCGCTTCGCACACCCCACCTTGCAAACCGGTGACCGCTTTGTTGCTTACCCCAGCGTCACCTGGTCGCTGCTGGAAAGAAACTGGGGCTTCATCCGGCCGAAGTTCGGGGTGAACTACACCAAGTACGACCTGAACCCGCTGGGCAGCAATACCACGCCGGGCAGCACCATCACCCGCACCCTGCCCATCTTCAGCACCGACTCGGGCCTGTCGTTCGAACGCGAAACCCGCTTCCATGGCAGCGACTACGTGGAAACGCTGGAGCCGCGCCTGTTCTACGTCTACATCCCGGCCAAGGATCAAAGCAAGATTCCGAACTTCGACAGCTCGGAAAACGACTTCAACTTTGCCCAATTGTTCTCGGAAAACCGCTTCTCAGGCTGGGACCGCATCAATGCCGCCAACCAGCTGACTGCCGCAGTCACCAGTCGCCTGATCAGCAGCGAGTCTGGTATTGAACGTCTGCGCGTGATGCTGGGCCAACGCTACTACTTCAAGAATGAAGATACCTCGCTGTATGGCGACCAGATCACCCTGCAAAACAACAGCAAGGGCCTGCTGGGCAGCCTGGGTGGCGACCTGACCAAGGCATGGCGCCTGGACAGCACCTACGAGTACAACCAGGATCTATCCAAAACCCAGCGCTACAACCTGCAAGTACGCTACAACCCGGCACCAGGCAAAACCGTTAGCCTGCGTTACCGCTATGGCCGTTACGAGCAGATCGGTGACACCACCCAGTATGGTCCGCTGCGCCAGATCGACCTGGGCGTACAATGGCCGATTGCCCGCCAGTGGTATGCCGTTGGTCGCGAAAGCTACTCGCTGATCGACAATAAGCCACTTGAGCATCTGCTCGGGGTAGAGTACAACGACGGCTGCTGGACGGCCCGCTTTGTGGTGAAACGCGACTCCACACTGGCCACCACCATTTCTTCGGCCTCCACCAGTACCGGTGTATTCTTCCAGCTGGAACTGCGCGGTCTGGGCGGACTGGGTAGCAGCCCGACCTCCGACCTGAAGCTGGCCATTCCGGGCTACTCCAATATTTCCGACATCCAATCCAATTGACCATGAAAAAAACCCTGCTTGCTCTGTTGATCGCAACACTTGTCCAGACGACCCATGCAGCACCGGCCAACCCGGTCAATGAAATGGATCGCATCGTGGCGGTGGTCAACAAAACCGTGATCACCAATATCGACCTGCAAAACCGCGTGGATGCCACCATCCAGCAACTGAAGGGCCAGAACGTCACCCCGCCGGCACGCGACATCCTCGCGCATCAGGTGCTGGAACAGATGATTACCGAACAGGTACAGCTGGAATACGCCAATAACAACGGCATGCGGGTGGATGAGCGCGACCTGGACCAGGCCATCGCCGATCTTGCCAAGCAGAACAAGCTGGACGTGAAGGGCCTGCAGGCCCAACTGGCCAAGGAAGGCGTGCCCTTTGCCCGCTTCCGCGAGGAAATCCGCCGCGAAATCATCCTGGCCCGGCTGAAAAACAATGAAATCGGCTCACGCATCACCGTGACCGACAGCGAAGTGGACCAGGTGCTCAAAAGCGCCCAGAGTGCCAACCGCAGCGAATACCATCTGGCCACCATTCTGGTCAGCACCCCGGAGCGGGCCGATGCCAAGCAGTTGGACAACCTGGCGGCCAAGGCCAGCAAGGCACTCGCCGAACTGAATGACAAGCAGCCGTTTGCCAAGGTGGCCGCCACGTATTCCGATGCGCCCAACGGCATCAAGGGCGGCGATCTGGGCTGGCGACCGGCTGCCACCTTGCCGCAGGAATTCGTCTCCATGCTGGACAAGCTCAATCCGGGCCAGCACACCGGCGTCATCCGTACGCCGCAGGGCTTCATGATTTTCCAGCTGATCGAAAAGCGCAGCGGCAACCAGCCCTTGCTGGTGGAGCAGTACCACACCGCGCACATCCTGATCCGCACCAATGAAGCCGTTTCGGATACCGACGCCAAGAACCGCATCCTGCAAATCCGCGATCGCATTCTGCGCGGTGCCAAGTTTGCCGAAATGGCCAAGCTGTATTCCGAAGACGGCAGCAATATCAAGGGCGGCGATCTGGGCTGGGTGAACAAGGGCGATATGGTGCCGGAATTCGAGAAAGCCATGGTGTCCTTGCCGGTTGGCACGGTATCCGAGCCGGTACGCAGCCCCTTCGGCTGGCACCTGATCCTGGTGGATGCCAAGCGCAACCAGGATGTCTCCGCCGACCGCGAACGCCAGACCATCAAACAGCAACTGCGCCTGCGCAAGCTGGACCAGGCTTACCTGGACTGGGTACGCCAACTGCGCGACTCCGCTTTTGTTGAAGAACGTCTCGACGACAAATAAGCCATGACAGATACCCGCCCCCTGCTTGCCATCACTGCCGGAGAACCCGCCGGCATCGGCCCTGACCTGGTACTGCAACTGGCAGACTGGCAGGATGCGGCACGGCTGGTGGTGATTGCCGATCTGTCGCTGCTGCAACAGCGCGCTGCGCTGCTGGGTCTGCAGCAACTGTCGTTCCAGCCCTACCAGCCGGGCCGGCCAGCACCGCTGGCCGGTACGCTGGAAGTGCTGCATGTGCCGCTGGCAGCGCCGGTGACACCCGGTGTGCTGGATGCGGCCAATGGCCGTTACGTGCTGGATACGCTGGATGCAGCCATTGCCGGCTGCCTGTCCGGCGAATTTGCCGGCATGGTGACCGCCCCGGTCCACAAGGGCGTCATCAACGATGCCGGTGTCCCCTTCAGCGGCCATACCGAATATCTGGCGGAACACACCGCCACACCACGCGTGGTGATGATGCTGGCCGGGGCCGGCATGCGGGTGGCGCTGGTCACTACCCACCTGCCGCTGCGTGCCGTGGCCGACGCCATCACCAAGCCGGAGCTGGAAGCCGTCATCCGCATCCTGCATGGCGATTTGCAGCACAAGTTCGGGCTGCAGAATCCACGCATCCTGGTGGCGGGCCTCAATCCGCATGCCGGGGAATCCGGCCACATGGGACGTGAGGAAATCGACGTCATCGAACCGGTATTGCAACAGTTGCGCGCCGAAGGCATGCAGCTGATCGGCCCGTTACCGGCGGATACCCTGTTCAACCCGGACAAGCTGGCCACGGCTGATGCGGTACTGGCCATGTACCACGACCAGGGCCTGCCGGTGCTCAAGCACGCCAGCTTCGGGGCCGGCATCAACATCACGCTGGGCCTGCCCATCATCCGCACCTCGGTGGACCATGGCACGGCGCTGGACCTGGCTGGCACTGGCCGGGCCGATCCGGGCAGTCTGTTTGAGGCCGTGCGTCTGGCTGCACAGCTGGCTGCCACACAGCCGTGAAACTGCCGCCAAAACACCACAGCCCCTGCTAACAACAGGGGCTTTTCCTTTTGTGGCAATACCTTAAGGCGGACGGGCCTGTTTTGTCGGACAACATCCAGAACAGGTCGGTATCTTTATATCAAAATGTAAAAATGACGTGAACGGCATTTTTCGCAACGCAGCAATTGGGCTAAACTAGCCGCTAATGTATTCAAACAATTACAGCAGCACGGACCATGACCACCAGCACCCATCAGCGTCTCCGCGAGATCCCCTATAACTACACATCGTATTCGGACCGGGAAATCTTCATCCGGCTTCTGGGCGCACCCATGTGGGCGCTGCTGGAAGAGTTGCGCAGCGAGCGCAAAACCGGCCGTTCTGCCCGCATGTTGTTTGAAGTGCTGGGGGATATCTGGGTGGTGGACCGTAACCCCTACCTGGTAGACGACCTGCTGGACAACCCCAAGCGCCTGTCGGCCCTGGTGGAAGCCATGCACCATCGCCTGCAGGAAGTGGAAAAACGCCGCGAAGGCAATGACAAGGTGGGTCAACTGATTGCCGCCGCCCGCCAGGCGGTGAACGCCTTCGAGCAGCAATTTGCCGAAACCCGCGAACTGCGTCAGGCCATCCTGAAAAAGCTCAGCCGCCACACCCGCCGTGACAACATCCTGTTTGATGGCCTTGCCCGTGTGTCGCACGTGACCGACGCCACCGACTGGCGCGTGGAATACCCCTTCGTGGTGCTGTCGCCGGATACCGAAGAAGAAATCGCGCCGCTGGTGCGGGCGCTGATCGAACTGGAACTGACCATCATACCGCGTGGCGGTGGTACCGGTTATACCGGCGGAGCCGTACCGCTGGACCGCCGCAGCGCCGTGATCAACACCGAAAAGCTGGTGCAGCACAACGGCGTGGAATACATCGCCCTGCCCGGCCTGGATGGCCAGCGCGCCACCATCCAGTGCGGTGCCGGTGTGGTCACCGCCCGCGTGGCCGAGGCGGCCAGTGCTGCCGGCCTGGTGTTTGCCGTGGACCCCACCTCGGCTGAAGCCTCCTGTATCGGCGGTAATGTCGCCATGAATGCCGGCGGCAAGAAAGCCCTGCTGTGGGGGACTGCGCTGGACAATCTGGCCAGCTGGAAAATGGTGGACCCGAACGGTAACTGGATGTTTATCGAACGGATCGGCCACAACTACGGCAAGATCCACGACGTGGACGTGGCCAGCTTCCGCATCACCCGTTACAAGGAAGACGACAAGACCGTCCTGTCCACCGAGCAGCTGGACATCCCCGGCCCCACTTTCCGTAAAGTCGGCCTGGGCAAGGACGTGACCGACAAATTCCTGGCCGGCCTGCCCGGCGTGCAGAAAGAAGGCACCGACGGTATCATCACCAGCGCCCGCTTCGTGCTGCACCGCATGCCGGCGCACACCCGCACCGTGTGTCTGGAATTCTTCGGCACCGTGGCCCAGGCTACGCCGGCCATTGTCGAAATCACCGACTACTTCAAGCCCGGTGGTGCCGGCCATGCGGCAGGCGTGCAACTGGCCGGTCTGGAACATCTGGACTGGCGCTATGTGCGTGCCGTGGGCTATGCCACCAAGGCCAAGAGCAAGGGCAGACCAAAAATGGTCCTGCTGGCCGATATTGTCTGCGACGATGAAAACGCCGTGGCCGAGGCCGCCAGCCAGGTGGTGCGTTTCGCCAATGCCCGTACCGGCGAAGGCTTTATTGCCGTTACGGCCGAAGCGCGCAAGAAATTCTGGCTGGACCGCTCGCGCACTGCCGCCATCTCGCGCCATACCAATGCCTTCAAGATCAACGAAGACGTGGTGATTCCGCTGCCGCGCCTGGGCGATTACTCCGACGGCATCGAGCGCATCAATATCGAATTGTCCGTCGCCAACAAGCTGCGCCTGCTGGATACACTGAGCGAATACTTCCAGGGCCGCCTGCCGGTGGATACCGAAGGCGGTACCGTTTCGGCCGACGAAATCATTGGCGAGCGTCGCAGCTCCGCACTGGAGCTGATTTCCGCCCTGCGTCAGCGCTGGCAGTGGCTGCTGGACAATCTGGATGCGCCGTTTGCCCAGTACCGCGCGCTGTGGCCGGAGGCACCGCTGGTGGATGCCAACGCCAACCCGTCCAGCGTGTTCATCGCCATGCGCGATTTCCAGCTGCGTGTCAGCTGGAAGGACGAATTGCTGAACGATCTGGAAAACCTGTTCTCCGGCAAGGCCGACGCACCGATTCTGGACGCCGTGCATGCACTGCACCAGAAAGTGCTGCGTGGCCGCGTGTTCGTGGCGCTGCACATGCATGCCGGTGACGGTAATGTGCATACCAACCTGCCGGTCAACTCCGACGACTACGACATGCTGCAAACCGCGCACAAGGCGGTGGCACGCATCATGGAACTGGCACGCAGCCTGAACGGCGTGATTTCCGGCGAGCACGGCATCGGCATTACCAAGCTGGAATTCCTCACCGAAGAAGAAATCGCCCCCTTCCGCGCCTACAAGCAACGCGTGGACCCCAAGGGTCATTTCAACCGCGGCAAGCTGTTGCCCGGTGCCGACCTCACCATGGCCTACACCCCGTCCTTCTCGCTGCTGGGTGCGGAATCGCTGATTCTGGAGCAATCCGACATCGGTGCCATTTCCAACAGCGTCAAGGACTGCCTGCGTTGCGGCAAGTGCAAACCGGTGTGCTCCACCCACGTGCCGCGCGCCAACCTGCTGTACAGCCCGCGCAACAAGATTCTGGGCGTCGGCCTGCTGACCGAGGCCTTCCTGTACGAAGAACAGACCCGCCGTGGCGTCAGCCTGAAGCATTTTGACGAGCTGTCCGATGTGGCCGACCACTGCACGGTATGCCACCGCTGCGTGAAACCCTGTCCGGTGAAGATCGACTTCGGCGATGTCTCGGTCGCCATGCGCAACTTCCTGCGCAAAACCGGCAACAAACGCTTCAACCCCGGCACTGCGCTGGGCATGGCCTTCCTCACCGTCAAGGACCCGGCCACCATCAAGGCCATCCGTGGCGGCCTGGTCGGTTTTGCCTACAAGGCACAACGTCTGGGTTACAGCGTGGGCAAGAAGCTGCACCTGACCGGCGGACAAACCAAGCAGCCACCGTCCACCGTCGGCAAGGCACCGATCAAGCAGCAGGTGATCCACTTCATCAACAAGCCGATGCCAGGCGGCCTGCCCAAGAAAACCGCCCGCGCGCTGCTGGATGTGGAGGATGCCAATGTGGTGCCGGTCATCCGCAACCCGCAAGTGGCGGAAGATGCCGAAGCGGTGTTCTACTTCCCCGGCTGCGGCTCGGAACGCCTGTTCAGCCAGGTGGGCCTTGCCACCCAGGCCATGCTGTGGCATGTGGGCACCCAGACCGTGCTGCCGCCGGGCTATCTGTGCTGCGGCTACCCGCAAACGTCGGCAGGTTACGCCGACAAGGGCGAGGCCATCACCACGGAAAACCGCGTGCTGTTCCACCGTCTGGCCAACACGCTGAACTATCTGGACATCAAGACCGTGGTGGTGAGCTGTGGCACCTGCTACGACCAACTGGCC
This sequence comes from Aquitalea magnusonii, assembly GCF_002217795.2. Lineage (NCBI taxonomy): Bacteria > Pseudomonadati > Pseudomonadota > Betaproteobacteria > Neisseriales > Chromobacteriaceae > Aquitalea > Aquitalea magnusonii. The sequence goes on along the minus strand of NZ_AP018823.1, from coordinate 4,631,747 downwards.
AAATACCGCTTCGAGGACATATTCCCGGGCTGCCGCATCATCGACATCCATGAATACCTGATGGAAAAAGGCCTGAAGCTGGAAGGCATCGGTGGTCAGAAGTATATGTACCACGACCCCTGCCACACCCCGATGAAGGCCTACCAGCCGCTGGATGTAGCCAACAAGCTGCTGGGCGGCGGCGTGACCCTCAGTGACCGTTGCTGCGGCGAATCCGGCACCTTTGCCGCCAGCCGCCCGGACATTGCCACCCAGGTGCGCTCGCGCAAGGAAGAGGAAATCAACAAGGATCTGGCCAAGATCGGTGCGACCGAACAGCCGGTGAAGATTCTGACTTCCTGCCCGTCCTGCCTGCAGGGCCTGTCGCGCTACAGCCCGGATACCGGCACCGAAGCCGACTACATCGTGGTGGAAATGGCCAAGCACATCCTGGGCAAGAACTGGATGAAGGACTACGTGGAAAAAGCCCGCAACGGCGGTATTGAACGCGTGCTGCTGTAAACCATCACCCTGGTATTACCCTACAAACCGCAGGCTACGTTACGGCCTGCGGTTTTTTCATGGCTGAATGCAAGACACCGGGCGATGCAGACGGTAGGTGCGCTGCAGCCAGCCATACAGCGGGCGCTGCGTGAAGCCCTGCCGCCATTGCCTGATCACCTCGGGCAGGCAGGCCTGCATCGCCGTCTCATCCCCATGCCACGGCAGCATCGGCCACAGCAGGGAAGCGGCAGTCAGATCGGCCCGGCTGAAGGCATCCCCCACCAGATAATCCCGCCCTTGCAAGGCGGCCTGCAGCGTATCCAGCGCCCGTTCCAACTGTGGCAAGGCGGCGACAGCGCTCTGCGGGTTGATCCGCATCTTGTAAAACATGGCGTGGCGGATCAGGCCGAACAGTGCCTGAAACACCAGTCCCTGGCCACGCGACGCACCACGTAGCAAAAAAGCCATCGCGTACTGACGCTGGCGCAGTACGTGAGAATAGAACCACAAGCGCAGGGGCACGCCGATTTCCTCGCCCAGCCAATGCTCCCACTCCCGTGCCCGCCTGGCCTGCGCTTCGGCGACCGGCGTCAGGCCATACTGCGGCCAGCGCAGATCCAGGTAGTCGATGATGGCGGACGAATCCTGCACGATATACGGCCCATCACACAGAATCGGCAGGCACGTTTCCCGCGCCAGCCGCTTGCTCCATAGCAGATGCAGCGCAGGTAGCAGATTCACCACCCGGTAGGGCTGTTGCTTGGCATCCAGCGCCCAGCAGACTTTTTCGCAGAAATGGGAAAAGGGAAATTGATAGAGTGTCAGCATCAGCCGGTCCGGCCTCGTGTTGGCAGAGCCAGCATGATGCCACGCAATGACATGGGCATTACCGGCTGTCTGACCGGATATTGCGCCAGATCAGACCGGTAATTCCGGACTAGCCAAAAGCAAAAGGAGGCTTGCGCCTCCTCTTGCTTGAGCACTACATACTGCGAGTGAGCTGCCGCTGTGCGGCTATTAATGCTGTTTATGGGCAATCTTGTGATGATGCTTCACCGCATGGCGGTGGTGATGCTTGTTCACATGCTTTTTGGCAGCTTGCGCCTTTTGTGCGGCAGGTGCCGAAGCGGCCTTGCGGGCCTTCTTCACCTGATGATGTTTTTTCTTGGCGTGATGCGCCTTGGCATGAGCCTTGGCCGGCGCAGCTACCGCAGGCTTGGCAGCCGGGGCGGAGGCATCGGCAGCAAAACCGGCAGCGGAAGCCAGACCAAACACGGCGGCAAGGGCAAGGGCGGCGATCTTTTTCATGGTCATTCTCCCGTAAGGCGACTTTGTTGGGTTGCGGGGACAGCGTGTTTGCTGTCTCCATGAACTGCATCTTAGGGAGGGCAGAGCTGCGCGTCTGTGAGACTCTTGTAAGGCCGTGTAAGCGCTCGTAACCGCCTCAGCCCGCAGCCGGAGCCGGTGCCTGCACGCGGGTGACCAGCAGCTGGTCGATACGGTAATTGTCGATGTCCACCACTTCAAACTTGTAGCCGGCGTACTCAACATGGTCGGTACGCTTGGGAATCTTGCGCAGCATATACATCATGAAACCGGCAATGGTTTCGTAGTTCTCGTCATCCGGGAAGCCATCGATATCCAGCGCGCGCAATACGTCCTCCACCGGGGAGGCACCGTCCACCAGCCAACTGTCGGCATCGCGCTGCACGATCTGGTCTTCCTGGCTTTGCGACACCAGGTCGCCCATCACCGTGCTCATCACGTCGTTCAGCGTGATGATGCCCACCACCAGCGCGTACTCGTTCATCACCACGGCAAAGTCCTCGCGCGAGGCCTTGAAGCGCTCCAGCAGCTCGGACAGGGTCAGGCTGTCGGGGATGATCAGCACATTGCGGATGGTCAGCTCACGCTTGATCGACACGCTTTGCTGGTTCACCAGCCGGGTCAGGATGTCCTTGGAATCCACATAGCCAACGACAGCATCCACCACGCCGTCACACACCAGATACTTGGCATGCGGGCTGTCGGCAATCTTGCGCTTGATGCTGGCTTCCTCTTCCTGCAGGGTGAAATACACCACGCTTTCGCGTGCGGTCATCGACGACGGCACGGTGCGGCTTTCCAGCTCGAACACGTTTTCGATCAGGTGATGTTCCTGCTCCTGCAATACCCCGGCCTCGGCCCCGGCTTCCATCATCGCCACGATATCGTCCGGCGTCAGGTCGTCCGGCCGCGCCGTGGGCAGGCCAAACAGGCGGAACAAGGCATTGGCCAGGCTGTTGAACAACCACACCAAGGGCATGAACAGCCGCACGCAGGCCTGCATCGGCCGCACCACGCGCACCGCAATCTGCTCCGGTGCCGACATGCCCAGCCGCTTGGGCATCAGGTCGGCAAACAGCACGAACAAGGCCGTGACGGTGACAAAGGACAGCAGAAAGCTGACCCGCTCCACCCAGTCGGCGGAGAAAACCAGATGCAGTGCCTGGGCAAAATAGGGGGTAAAGGCCGCTTCACCCATGATACCGGCCATGATGGCCACGGCATTCAGGCCGATCTGCACCACGGTAAAGAACAAGCCCGGCTGCGCCTGCAAGGCCAGCACGCGCTCGGCGCGCACGTCGCCCTCCTCGGCCATTTGCCGCAGTTTGATCTTGCGTGCCGCCGCCAGCGAGATTTCCGATACGGAAAAGAAGGCACTGATCAAAATCAGTACGGCAATCACCATCAGGTTCTGAACCAGATTCACACAGTATTTCCAGGGGGTTAGCGACGAGATGTCTTGTACAGAATAGCAGTCCCGCATGACAGGACTGAACATGTGGACAGTTGAATCAGTATAACAGACGAAAAAAACCTGCAAGGCGGCAGCACGGTAGAATGGGCGACATCCATCAACAGAATATGGCGATCTGATCATGACTTGTCCGCTTTGCACCCTGCCTGCCGGTGAATTGCTGTACGAAGATACCCAGTTGTGGGTATTGCTGGTTGAAGAGGCGGGTTATCCCGGCTTCTGCCGCGTCATCTGGAAACAACATGTGCGCGAAATGAGCGACCTGGATCCGGCTGACAGCCATCACCTGCTCAACTGGGTCATCCTGACCGAAAAAGCAGTACGCGCCGTCATGCAGCCGGACAAGATCAACCTGGCCAGCCTGGGCAATGTAGTCCCCCACCTGCACTGGCATGTAATTCCGCGCTTTGCCGATGATGCCCATTTCCCCAGCCCGATCTGGGCCAGCCCGCAGCGCGAAGGTGCCAACCATGATCTGCCGCAACTGGCCAGCCTGCTGCGTGCCGCCCTGCAAAAACTGCAGGCAGACTGATGGCCGCCAACCAGGCCAGCTTGCCCGCGGCCATGGCTTCTGTGTAGGCTAGAGCGGTCCTGCCGGGTTGCCAGCACCTACCGGCAGACATGCGGAACCGCTTTCAAGCCGGCCCCTGGGCCGGCTCGTAAGCGGCTCCTCCCGAGACAGGCAGGCCCTTGCAGCCTGCCCACCACTCACTCAGGAGTTGCCGATGTACACCACCCTCATCAGCCCGGCCCAGTTACAGCAGCTAGATCCGGAACATACCGTCATCCTGGACTGCCGCTTTCAGCTCACCGACCCGGAATACGGTCTGCACGCCTATCAGGCCGGCCATCTTCCCGGTGCCCTTTACCTCAATCTGGATTACCACCTGTCAGGCGTAAAAACCGGCAGCAATGGCCGCCACCCGCTGCCGGACGGCCAACGTCTGGCGGTGGATCTGGGTGCCGCCGGCATCACCGGCGATGTGCAAGTGGTGTGCTACGACGACGCCGGTGGCATGTATGCCGCCCGCGCCTGGATGCTGCTGCGCTGGCTGGGCCATGCAGCGGTAGCGGTACTGGATGGCGGCATCCAGGCCTGGCAGCAGGCCGGCGCCACGCTGGAAACCGACAAGAAGCGCCATATGCCGCGCCGCTTCCCGGTCAATGCCGGCCTGGTGGAAACCGTGGAAGCCGGCGACGTACTAGCCAACCTGACAGAACAGCGATTTGTGGTGGTGGATGCCCGCAGCCCGGAACGCTTCCGTGGCGAAGGCGAAACCATGGACCCGGTCGGCGGCCATATCCCCGGCGCACGCAACCGCTTCTTCCAGCACAATCTGGATGGCACTGGCCGCTTCAAGGACCCGGCGACCTTGCGCAGCGAATGGGAGGCAGTGCTGGCCGGCACCAGCCCGGAAGAAATCGTGCATCAGTGCGGTTCCGGCGTCACCGCCTGCCACAATCTGCTGGCGATGGAACATGCCGGGCTGAGCGGCAGCCGCTTGTATCCGGGCTCATGGAGCGAATGGTGCAGCGACCCGGAGCGCCCGGTCGCCCGCTAAGTTACCTAAGTTACCTAAGTTACCACCATGACAAAACCGCCGCCTGCGCTATCCGGGACGGCGGTTTTTCGTCACAGGCCAGCTCAGGCCAGAATGAAACGCTGCAACAACTGCTGACCTGCCGCCCAGCTTCCCAGCCCGGCATGGCTGCCCATATGACCGGCCTTGCCGGCATCCAGCAAGCGCACGCCCCAGCCGGCGGCCATGGACTGGGCAGTGGCGAAATCACAAAACAGATCATCCCGGCTGGCCACCATCACCGCCGGAACCGGCAATGCGCCAGCGTCAGGTTGTTCGAAACCACCAAAGGCAGGCATGGCCGCTTCGTCGGGCAATTCGCCACTGGCACGCGCCCTTGCCTCGGTAATCGGCAAGGCCGGCGGTGCCACCAACAGCACGCCCTTGATGCGCCGCTGCGTGGCCAAATCCACCGTGCGCAGCCAGGCCACCGTGGTATGACAGCCCAGGCTGTGCGCCGCCAGCACAATGCGGCCGGGCGTATCGCGCACCAGTGCATCCAGCGCCGCCACCCATGCCCCCCGCTCCGGGTACAGCCAGTCCTGCTGCTGCACGCGCCGCGCCAGCGGGTAGGTCAGCTCCCACAGGGTTTGCCAGTGCTTGTCCCCGGAATTACCCCAGCCAGGCACGGTAATCAGCACCACATCATCATCGTCCAGCATCATCACCCTTGCTTGTTGCCGGTGCAGCAACGCTGCGCATGCTGCTCCGTGGTTGCGCCCTGTCTGCCAGGACGGTTTTGTCATACACAGCACAGGCTAAAACGCTTTGCCGCAGAATGCAAAACCGCCGGCATCACCGGCGGTTTTAAAGGGAAAACAGCAAGCTCAATGACGACCCGGCCCACCCTGATCCGGCCAGGGCTCACCCGGACGTCCGTCACGCGGCCCATGCCCGCGGTGGTCTTCTCTCTCATGCCAGCCATTGTCATGATGACCATGCGGGTGTTCGCGCAGATAACGCGGCGCATATTCCTGGCGATACCACTGGTCCTGCACGAAATACACCCGGCGATCGCAGGCATGGTAACGGCTGCAATAGCGATCCCAATGCCGGGCATGACCAGGCGGCACCCGCAGGTAGATCGGGGGCTGGGCCACCACCACCGGGCTGACAATCACCGGCTGCGGATACAGCAAAGCCGGTGGTGGATAATTGCCAATATCCAACTGGCCGTAAAAGCCTGGCTCACCGATATTGACGGAAATACCGACATTGGCCGCCAGCGCCGGGGTGGCGGCGGTCAATGCCAGCAAGCAAAACAGCAGACGATGTTTCATGGCGCGTCCTGAGATAAGTGTTGTTCACGCTCACCTGCGGCAAGCCAAAGGCAGCGCAGGCAATCTGCCCCGATGCCTTCATCCTAGCCCCGCCAACCTGCCACCGGTGAAAACAATCATTGCGATGTGTTAGCAATCGCAACCGGCTCAACACAAATTCATCAAGCAGCAGCCGGCATCGCTCAGGCCGGCAGCTCCAGTGCGTAATCCACGATCAGCGGCGCATGGTCGGAAAACTTCTCCTCCTTGTAAACCGATGCGCTCCTGGCCAGGGCCATCAAGGACGGGGTGACAATGTGGTAGTCGATACGCCAGCCCACATCCTTGGCATAGGCCTGACCGCGGTTGCTCCACCAGCTATAGCCGGGTTGCTCCGGATACAAGGTACGCCAGACATCACACCAGCCCACGCGCCCCAGCAGATCGCTCATCCAGGCGCGCTCTTCCGGCAGGAAACCGGAGTTTTTCAGGTTTCCCTTCCAGTTTTTCAGGTCGATTTCATTGTGAGCAATGTTCCAGTCGCCACAGATCACGATATCCCGGCCAGCCGCCTTCAGTTGTTCCAGATGCGGCATGAACACATCCAGAAACTGGAACTTCACCTGCTGGCGTTCATCGCTGCTGGAGCCAGAAGGCAGATACAGCGACACCACGCTGAGATTGCCAAAATCCAGTTGCAGAAAACGGCCTTCGGCGTCGATCCAGTCCACGCCCAGCCCTTCAATCACGGCGTCCGGCTGGCGACGTGTGTAGACCCCCACCCCGCTGTAACCCTTTTTTTCGGCATAGTGGAAATAGCCGGTCATGCCATCCGGCGCACGCATGCGTTCGCTCAGGTCTCCCGCCTGCGCCTTCAATTCCTGCACGCAGACAAAATCAGCCGCAATGCCGGACAACCAGTCAAAAAAACCCTTCTTGTCCGCCGAGCGGATGCCATTGAGATTGGCTGAAACGATTCGAAGCAATGCAGTCTCCTGTGCTATCCTTGCCGGCAAATTTTCCAGCCGTTCAGATAGTTAACTAGTCTCTTAAGAGGAATGATATGAGCGATTTCCGCCAAGATTTTATCCGTTTTGCACTCGACAAGCAGGTACTGAAGTTTGGCGAGTTCATCACCAAGGCAGGGCGCAAATCGCCGTACTTCTTCAATGCCGGCCTGTTTAACGACGGCTTGTCCACCCTGCACTTGTCGCGTTTTTATGCCAAGTCCATATTGGCAAGCAATATCGAGTTCGACATGCTGTTCGGGCCAGCCTACAAGGGTATCATCCTGGCAGCCGGCGCCACCATGGCCATGGCCGAACAAGGCCGCAACGTTCCCTTTGCCTATAATCGCAAGGAAGCCAAGGATCACGGCGAAGGCGGCACCCTGGTAGGTGCCCCGCTGCAGGGCCGCGTGCTGATCATTGACGACGTGATTTCCGCCGGTACTTCGGTGCGCGAGTCGGTGGAACTGATCCGTGCCGCCGGTGCCACCCCGGCGGGTGTGGCCATTGCACTGGATCGCATGGAGCGCGGTTCCGGTGAGCTGTCCGCGGTACAGGAAGTCGCACAGCAATATGGCATGCCGGTGGTGGCCATTGCCACCCTGAAAGACCTGCTGGGCTTCCTGGAAGGCAGCCCGGAACTGGCGCAGCACCTGGCTGCAGTACGTGACTACCGCGCCCAATATGGAGTGAACGAAAAATGACCAAGCATCTGCCTGCCTTGACCCTCTTGCTGGCTTGCAACACCGCCATGGCTGATGGTGCGCTGTACAAGTGGGTGGACGACGCAGGCAAGGTGCATTACAGCGATGCCGCGCCTTTGCAAAACCAGAAGCAGGGCGTGGCAGAACTGAGCCGGCAGGGCACGGTGCGCAAACAGGCAGAGAGCGAACAGGCCCGCCGCCAACGCGAGGCCAGCGAGGCGCAGCACAAGCTGGAGCAGCAACGCCAACTGGATAGCGCCCGTTACGACAAGGGGCTGCTGGAAAGCTACCGCAATATCGACGAACTGAAGGCCGACCGCGAGAAGCAGCTGAGCATTCTGCAGGCCTCGCTGGATGCCCAGTATTCGCGCCTGAAATCCCTCAATCTGCAACTGCGCGACATGCTCAAGGAGCAGGATGTCAGCCAGAAGATGCATCGCCCGGTACCGGCCGGCCTGCTGCATAACATCCAGGTCATCCAGCAGGAGCAAAAAGGGCTGGCCGCAGTTCTGGCCACCAAGCAGGCCGAGTACAACAGTGTGCGGCAGAAAATGCAGGAAGACATTAACCGCTACCAGCAAATCACCCATGGCAGGCAGTAAATGAAAAAAGCCGGACTACACCGGCTTTTTTCATCTGGCGGCTCCATGCCACTCACTGGCCACCGGCTTCCTTGCGCTTCCATGCCTCGTTCAATTGCTGGGTCTGCTGCTGCATCTGCTGTTTGGCCGCAGCATCGGCACTGCCGGCGGCAGCCAGCTCATCATTGGCCCGCTGTACTGCGGCTTGGGCATCAAGCAAGCGCTGATCAGCCTGCGACTTGGCGGTTTGCGCCTGCTTCAGCCGTTCAGCGGCCTGCTCCTGCACATTATTGGCCTGCTGATAGGCCATCTGCGCCGCCAGCAATTGCTCATCCACAGTCTGTGCCAGCAACGGCAGCGGCGTAGCCAATAGCATCACAAAGGTAAAATGTTTGATCATGCCCTTGCTCTCTCACTGGTATTGTTGACCCTGTCATTATCCACACCGAGGGCCGGCTTGACGATATCAGCGTGGCGGATCAGCACAAACAAAAAGCCCGGTCACCATGGCGACCGGGCTTTTCATTATCTGGTGGGTTGTGAGTGGCTCGAACACTCGACCTACGGATTAAGAGTCCGCTGCTCTACCAACTGAGCTAACAACCCGGGCAAAACGGTGGTGGGTCGGGCGAGATTCGAACTCGCGACCAACGGATTAAAAGTCCGCTGCTCTACCGGCTGAGCTACCGACCCGATCTTGCTTGACGGCAAAACCGGAAACTGGTGGGTTGTGAGTGGCTCGAACACTCGACCTACGGATTAAGAGTCCGCTGCTCTACCAACTGAGCTAACAACCCGGGCAAAACGTTTGGTGGGTCGGGCGAGATTCGAACTCGCGACCAACGGATTAAAAGTCCGCTGCTCTACCGGCTGAGCTACCGACCCGATCTTGCTTGACGGCAAAACCGGAAAACTGGTGGGTTGTGAGTGGCTCGAACACTCGACCTACGGATTAAGAGTCCGCTGCTCTACCAACTGAGCTAACAACCCGGGCAAAACATTGGTGGGTCGGGCGAGATTCGAACTCGCGACCAACGGATTAAAAGTCCGCTGCTCTACCGGCTGAGCTACCGACCCACGAAAGAGTTCGCAACTATAATAAAACAGCCTTTTTCAGTCAATACTTTTACCGAATTAATTTGAAAAAACCGGGGCATAGACCCGAAATTCATGCTAAACAGCCGGAACTTGGTCACGATAGCGCCAGTCGAAAATTATTGTTCCTGCTGCGCGCCATCTCTTGAAAGCACCGCCTGTGATACCCATGTCAGGTAGGCGGGCAAGCCCTGGCTGACTGGCAAGGCAATAATTTCCGGCACATCATACGGATGCAGCGCATGCAAGCGCTGCTCCAGTGCAGCGTATACCGCCTCCGTCGTCTTGATCAGCAAGGGAATTTCGCGGCTTTCTTGCAGCGCGCCCTCCCAGATATACACTGAGCGACAGGCAGGCAGAATATTGACGCAGGCAGCCAGTTGCTCCTGCACCAGAACATGGGCGATGTGCTGGGCCGTTGCTTCATCCGGCACATTGCAAAAAACCATCAGACAATTCATACGGGTACCCTGATTCGATGCGCGCCATACTATTGTTGTTACTGCTGTATCCCCTGCTGGAAATCGCCACCCTGGTCACCCTGGCCCACCATCTGGGTGGTGGTGTGGTGTTCCTGCTGGTGGTAGCCAGCAGCCTGCTGGGCATCTGGATGCTGCGCAACCAGAAGCTAGGTGCCCTGCTCACCCTGTCCAGCGTATTGCGCCAGGGCCAGCAGGTATCGCTATACTCCCTGCTGTGGCCCTTGCGTTATGCCCTGTCCGGGCTGCTGTTCGCCATTCCGGGCATCCTGAGCGACCTGCTGGCCATTCTGTTGCTGCTGCCATTCAAGGGTCCTACCCTGCAGAATGTGGCCAGCCCGGCGGGAATGGCTGATGATGTCATTGAGGGCGAATTCAGCAGGGTCGAGCCCAAGGGTCAGGACCAACCGCCGCGGCTTCACTGAACATGCAGCAAGGCCAGCACCGCGGCTTCGCTCAGGCAAGAATCAATTGCCACCACCTTGTGGCGGCTCTTGTCTCCGGCAAGCAAGGCAACACTGCGTTTGCCCACGGCAAAACAGTCAGCAAGCCAGGCAAGCAGGGCGGCATTGGCCTTGCCATCCACCGGAGGCGCTGCCAGACGGATTTTCAGGCAGTCACCATGCTCGCCGGCGACTTCGGTTTTTCTGGCTCCAGGCTGGACATGCAGGGTAAGGCGCACGACACTGCCACTACAGACCAACCAGGGTTTCATGGTGATTTTTCCGTAAAAGGGCAATTCTAGACCAGAACCGCAGCCTGCCGGCAACAGCAGCCGACGCGCATGGTCCGGATTTCCCAACAACCAGGAGTTTGCATATGGATATCGGCATCAACGAACAAGACCGTCAGGACATTGCCCATGGCCTTTCCCGCCTGCTGGCCGACACGTACACCCTGTACCTGAAAACCCACAATTTCCACTGGAACGTCACCGGGCCGATGTTCAACACCCTGCACCTGATGTTCGAAACGCAATACAACGAACTGTCGCTGGCCGTGGACCTGATTGCCGAGCGTATTCGCGCACTGGGCCACTTTGCTCCGGGCAGCTATGCCGACTACGCCAAGCTGACCGCGATTGCCGAAGCCAATGGGGTGCCGAAAGCGGAAGACATGCTGGCCCAACTGGTGGATGGTCATGAAATCCTCTGTCGCACTGCCCGCAGCATTTTCCCGCTGGCCGAGCGCGCTGCTGACGAACCCACCGCGGATCTGCTGACCCAGCGCCTGCAGGTACATGAAAAAACAGCATGGATGCTGCGCAGCATGCTGGACAAGTAAACCGTCACCAGACTCACAACGCCGCGCCAGACGCGGCGTTTTTCTTGCTGCTGCCCCAGCCATGCTAAACTGCTGCAGACCTATGGAGGCCGCCGTACACCCATGACCGCCCATCTGCGCACCCCCGTCAACCGCAATCCGCAGTTGACGCTGTTCATCATGCTTGCTGCATCGCTGCTGGCCCATGCCCTGCTGTTCGGTTCTGGCATGATTTCATGGGTCCGCCCGCTGCGCCTGGCAGACAGCCACACCATCAGTGTCAATCTGGCCGAGCGCCCCAGCCCGACGCCTCCCGATACCCGCCGCCTGGGCCCGGATAATAACCAGGGTAGCGGCAATACCACCCAAAAACACCAACAGACCAGCCACCGCCAGGCCAACGAACAGCCGCCGGCCCAGCCACCGGCGGCGGCGGAAAACAGCACTCCGCAACCACGCCAGGTACACACCATACGTCAGCATGCCGACCAGAAATCAGCCGCCTTGCCACCACCAGCCAGTGAATCGAGCGACAAGCCCCAGCCTGCGGTGAATGCAGGCAGTTTGCTGGCGCAGGTGGGCCAACTGAGCAGCGTGCGTGGCGACGTCACCATGACTGACAGCAATCTGGAATCCGGCCGCAAGAATGGCAATGGCGACAGCACCCACCGCTACGAATGGTCGCGCTACCAGACCGACTGGCGCTTGCGCATCGAGCGGATCGGCAACCTCAACTACCCGGAGCAGGCGCGCAGACAGAACATCCACGGCTCGGTCACCCTGGAAGTCACCATTGCTGCCGATGGCAGCCTGCTCAAATGCCGCATCCTGCGCAGCTCGGGCCAGAACGTGCTGGATGAGGGCGCCCAACGCATTGTCCAGATGAGCGCCCCCTTCAGCCCCTTCCCGCCTTCACTGGCGCAGCAGGGTTCCAAAATCATCGTGCAAACTTTCGCCTTTACCCGCGACAACCAGATTTCCAGTCATTAATGCAAGGATTCACCATGTTTGAAGTCAACCGCAGCATTGCCCTGATTCGCCCGCGCGCGCCTTTTCTGGCGTGGCTGCAGCAACTGCCAGGCGAGCTGGATGGCCAACTGGAGCTGGACAGCCTCACCCGAGACTGTAACGCCCTGCTGATTCCGGCAGCGGACGATTATGAATCCGCCCATGATTTTGTATTGCAACACTACCGCATGCTGTTTCAGGCTGAACTGGCCGACTGGTGCGATGACGAAACACTGTGGCCGGAGCAACTGACGCCGGCCCTGTTCCTGGAGTGGTTCGATGTTGAAATCCACTCCGTTCTTACCGATATGGTCGAGACGCCACTAGAGCGCGAGCCATTCGTTCCGCTGGACCTCAATGCCGAGGATTGAGACCCAGCTTCACACCGAGGGGAAACACATGACACATGAAACAAATATCAAGGTCCGTGGTTATCATCTGGACCTGTACGGCCACGTCAACAACGCCCGTTACCTGGAATTCCTGGAAGAGGCCCGCTGGACTTTTTTTGAAGAGCGCGGCGACCTGCCCTGGTTCCTGCAGTCCGGCCTGGCACTGGTGGTGGTCAACATCAATATCGACTACCGCTATCCGGCCACCATGGGCGATGCGCTGGCCATCGCCACCTCGGTCAAGAGCATAGGCAGCCGCAGCGCAGTGATGCATCAGCGTGTCACGCTGGCTGGCACTGACAAGGTAGTGGCGGAAGCCGATGTCACCTTTGTGGTGTTTGACGCCAAGCAGAACAAGGCGGTGACACTTGAGGGACAATTGAAGGAACTCCTGCAATCCATGCTGGACCAATAATGCCGGTGGCCCCGCCTAAGCGGGGCTGCTGTTCTTCCACCATCCGGATTACCACGCATGAAGAAGGCTCTGCTCTCCCTCCTGGCTCTTGCCGTAGTCGGCCTGATTGCCTACACCACCCTGTTCGACCGCAATGCCGCCCCGCAGGTCAGCTACACCTCGCTTAGCGGCCAGCAGGCCGATACTGCCTCGCTTAAGGGCAAGGTGGTGCTGGTGAATTTCTGGGCAACCAGTTGTTCGGGCTGTGTGGAAGAAATGCCGGAAATCAAGAAACTGCACCAGCAATATGGCAGCAAGGGCTTGCAGATCATGGCGGTGGCCATGAGCTATGACCCGCCCAACTACGTGCAGGCCTTTGTGCAGAAATACCAGCTACCCTTCTTTGTGGCCCTGGACGGCGAAGGCAGTATTGCCAAGGCCTTCGGCGATATCCAGCTGGCACCAACCACCTTCCTGATCGACAAGCAGGGCAATATCCTCAAGCGCTATGTCGGGGTGATGGATTTCAAGGAAGTACACCAGATCCTGAACCAGCAACTGGGCGCCTGAGCCCGGCCAACAAAAAGCCCCGCCAGAGCGGGGCTTCAGGCTACTTACACCGTGATTTGATGCGATTCTACTGGACCCGGCACAGCCGGGCCTTTCGATTAACTTATTAATTCCGCAACATTCCCATCTACTCCCTATCCCCCGCCCTTATCCTGCCAATAGAAAAGAAAAAGTGAGCCTCGCTTTCCTTACAGAAAGCGAGAGGAGTTTGCCAATAATCAGAACCGTTGTCCGGTCAAGCTGCAGCACACACCGGACAAGCCGGATCACGACCAAACTTCATCTGGCGGAATTCACCGCTCAGCGCATCGTACAGGGTCAGGCGACCAAGTACCGGTGCGCGGCCTGCCAGCAGCTTCACCGCTTCCACTGCCTGCAAGCTGCCAATCACCCCCACCAGCGGTGACAACACGCCAAAGGTCGCACACGGGCCATCGGATGCCTCGCCCTCCTCGGCAAACAGGCAGTGATAACAGGGTGAACCCGCCACGCGCGGATCAAACACCGCCAACTGTCCGGCAAAGCGCACCGCGGCACCGGATACCAACGGCACCCCGGCCGCTACACTGGCGCGATTTACCGCGTGACGCGTGGCGAAATTGTCCGAACAATCCAGCAGCAGATCATGCGCCCGCGCTTGCTGCAGCAAGCGCATGGCATCCAGCCGCTCGCCCAGCGCCCGTACGGCGATGTCCGGATTGAGCGCCAACATGCGGGCACGGGCCGATTCGGCCTTGTTCTGCCCCAGCGATGCCATATCGTGTACCACCTGGCGCTGCAGATTGCTCAGTTCCACCGCGTCATCGTCCGCCAGCGTGATGTGGCCGACACCGGCACTGGCCAGATACAGCGCCACCGGCGAGCCCAGCCCGCCGGCACCAATCACCAATACCCGCGCGGCAGCCAGCCGTTGCTGGCCTTCGATATCGATTTCCGGCAACAGGATGTGCCGGCTATAGCGCAGCAAGGCTGCATCATTCAGATCTGTCATGGGGCCAAAGCTTAGTCAAATCAGTCGCCAGACGCCATAGTTACTGCGGCTTAGCCCAAAAGCAAAACGCCAGCACAAGGCTGGCGTCTGGCTGGGGGCAGTACCGGGATTATTCCTCGACCACCTTGCGGGCAAACTTGATGCCCAATTGCTTGAGCTTGCGATACAGGTGAGTACGCTCCAGGCCCACTTTCTGTGCCACGCGGCTCATATTGCCGTTTTCCAGCGAGATGTGGTACTCGAAGTAACGACGCTCCAGCTGTTCACGCAATTCACGCAAAGGCATGTTGAAGTCGAAGCCGGACTCTTCCACCGGTTTTTCATGGCGGAACTGTGCCAGCACCTTGTTGACTTCCGGCGCATCCACATCGTCGGCTTCCGACGTCAACGCCAGGCTCTTGATGATGCTGCGCAACTGTTCCAGATTGCCCGGCCAGTCATACTGACGCAGGGCATTCAGTGCCGCGGTGGTCAGTTTCTTGTTGGGAATCTGCCGTGACTCCACCAGTTCGATCAGGATCTGTTCGGCGATGAAGATGATGTCCTCCGCATGCTCACGCAGCGGCGGAATCGGCACGATCACGCTGGAAAGCGCAGTCAGCAGACGGTTATCACATTCCGGGTCAACCAGCAGTTCCTGCAAGGGCCGGCTGCAGGAACACAGCAGCCGTACATTGAAGCGGTCCAGCTTGGAGAGCAGGAACAGCAGACCTTGCTGCACCCGGCGGTTGTATTGGCCGATTTCCGGCAGGAACAACACGCCGTTATTGGCCTTTTGCAGCAACTCCAGCGGCGCATCAGCCAGTTGTTCCGGCTTGGCCGGCGTTACCCAGGGGGTATTGCCCTGGTGGA
This sequence comes from Aquitalea magnusonii, assembly GCF_002217795.2. Taxonomy (NCBI): domain Bacteria; kingdom Pseudomonadati; phylum Pseudomonadota; class Betaproteobacteria; order Neisseriales; family Chromobacteriaceae; genus Aquitalea; species Aquitalea magnusonii. The sequence continues at coordinate 4,616,289 of NZ_AP018823.1, read as the reverse complement.
AAAAGCGTGCCACCAGTTCGAAACCGGAGCCCGGCTCACCGGTCAGCAACACCGGCGACTTGACCTTGGCTACCCGTTCCAACTGACGCTTGAGTTCCTGAATCGGTTCGCTGCGCCCCAGTTTGTCCAGGTTAAGCGAAGTATTGGCCTGCATGTCGCCATACTTCAGCGCGCGTTGCACCGTGGTGAGCAGCTTTTGCAGGGCAATTGGCTTTTCCAGAAAATCGAAGGCACCAATACGGGTGGCCTCCACCGCAGTATCGATGCTGGCATGGCCGGACATCATCACCACCGGCATGTTCAGTTGGCCGGACTTGGCCCATTCCTTGAGCAGGGTAACCCCGTCGCAGTCAGGCATCCAGATGTCCAGCAGCACCAGTGCGGGACGCGTCTGGTTACGCAACTGCCTGGCTACCTCGGCATTTTCCGCCAGGGCAACCGTGTATCCCTCATCCTGCAGGATCTCCGAGAGCAGTTCACGAATTCCGATCTCGTCATCAACAATCAATATATCGCTGCTACGCATTAGGCCTCCAGCAATGGCAGGGTGAGAAGAATTCGCGCGCCTTGCTGCTCGCCATTCCCCAATGTGACCTGACCATGGTGTTCCTCCGCTATTTTCTTCACCACCGCCAGTCCCAGCCCCGTGCCCTTGGGCTTGCTGGTCACATAGGGCTCGAACGCGCGTGGCAGGAGCTCCGGCGGAAAGCCGGAACCATTGTCCTGTACGCAGACGGTCGCGTTTCTTCCTTCTTGTCGGCTGCTAATGTGAATCATCGGGATGTCAACGTCAAGGACCGCATCCTGTGCATTCTGCATCAGGTTATGCAATACCTGCCGCAGCAATGCGGCATCCCCCATGATCATCAGCGGCCTGTCTTCCAGCTCAATCTTAACAGCCGGATTGGATTCGTACAGCGTACTGACCTCACGTACTACCTGATTGAGATCAAGTTCACTGAGTTTGATACGTGGTGCCCGCGCATAATCGCGGAAGGCATCCACCATGTTCTTCAGCGCGGCCACCTGCTTGATGATGGTGTCCGTCGAGCGTTTGAGCATATCGGCATCCGCCCCCTCCAGCTTGGCGGTCAGCTTCATGGCCAGACGCTCGGCCGATAACTGGATGGGGGTAAGCGGATTGCGGATTTCATGTGCCAGCCGCTTGGCCACCTCGCCCCAGGCGGCATCCCGCTGCGCCCGCCCCAGTTCGGTAATATCATCGAACACCACAACATAACCGCTTCCGGAGCGTTCCGGCAAGCGGGCACCGCGTACCAGCAGGCTGCGCGCACCCTGCCCGGTCATGTAATCGAGCTGGGTTTGCCATTCTTCTTCCAGTTTGTTTTCCCCGTGTTGCAGCATGGTGTCCACCAGCGGGATGAGTGCCGGCACCCGCGTGGACCACTGCGCCACCGGGTAGGGTACCAGTTCAGAGAAGTCCACCCCCAGGATGCGACCCGCGCTGGTATTGGCAGCACGCAACTGCCAGCCGTCATCCAGGGCGATGACACCGGCCGAGAGGTTGGCCAGGATGCTTTCCAGGTAAAGCTTGCCGCTTTCCAGCGCCTGCTGCGTCTGATTGGCGGTCTGGCGCGCCTCTTCCAGTTGCTGGGTCATGCGGTTGAACAAGGTGGTGAGCATGCCCAGTTCGTCACGGCGGTATACCGGATGGCGCTTGGAGAAGTCGCCCTGTGCCACGGCGCGGGTGCCGGCTGCCAGCTCGGACAGCGGGGCCGACAGCCGCTCGGACAAGAACATTGCAAATGCCAGTGCCGAGGTAAGCGCCAACAGACAGGCCAGCGCCAGGGTGAGCATGTAGAAGGTTTTCAGTCCGTCACGCGATAACAGCAACTGGTGGTATTCGGAACGGGCGGTCTCGATCTGTTCGGCGTCGCGCGCGATGGATTGCGGCGCGGCCTGCACCACCTGCAATACCCGCCACTCGCCTTCGGGCGTGCGGTATGACAGCAAGACGCGCAAGGCCAGCCCGCCGGCATCATTTTCAATCGATTTGCTGCCCTGACGCAGCTTGAGGCCGCGCAGACTGTCCCTGGGCGGCGGGAGCGGTAGCTGCCGGGCATTGCTACTGGCAAAGTTGAGCAACTGGCCGGTCTTGTTGAAGATGGCGACTTCGCGCAGCCCCAGTTGTTCACGCAGACGCTCCAGCCGTGAGGGCAGCATGATGCTGGGCAGGCCATCGATATCATCCAGCACCACCCGGCTCTTGCGGGCTACATCATCCAGCACGTAGTTGAGTGCGCCCTTGCCCAGCTCCAGCCCCCGGTCCAGCGCGGATTCAACCCGCACGTCAAACCAGCTTTCAATACTGCGGGTCAGGAACTGCGCCGAGATGGTAAACACCAGGGCCCCAGGCACCAGCGCCACCACGGCAAACATCATCACCAGCCGCTGGGTAAGCTTGGCACCAAACACCCGGCCTTTGACCCGTTGGCGCAGCCGCAGCAATTGCCGCACCACCATGCCCAGCAGGCCAAGCAGCAACAGACTGTTCAGGCCAAACACCCACCAGTAGTACTCGGCCAGCTTGGAGGCATTGCCGGTTGCCACCGCCAGCAGATAGAGCATGATGGCTCCGAACGTCGCCAGGGCGATGGCGGCGTAGCGCATCAGCTTGCGTCTTTCATGTTGATGGCTGTCCAGTTGGAAGACAGACTCCACTCACCCGAGCCCAGGGCATTGAGCTGGAAGGGCTTGGGCAATTCACTGATGTCCAGCACCAGCCGCACCCGGCCAGCCACGCCACCCGGACTGCGCGGGTCCAGCGCACCGCTTTGCAGGACACGCCAGTCCTGAATCGAACCCAGCGCCCCCATGGCCTCGGCCAGGGAACGGTAATAATTTGAAAAACTGCCGATGGTGACCCGATAACGGCTGGTCAAGGACTGATAAGACAGTTTGAAGGTCAGGCTGGCGTGTGGCTCGAACCACTCTTTGAGATTGAGGTAATAGGCGGTGCTGCGCGGGCGGGTCAGTTCGAACTCCAGCCGGAAGGTCAAGGTGACACCCTGAGCGAGGGCGTCATTCAGGCTGCTGGAAAGCTTGGTCTGGAAACGGGTACTGAGCGAGAGCTGGCCATCCTGCGTCAGCTCTGCATCGGCACGGCGCGCCAGAATGCCATCGGCCTGCGCCGTAGCAACGGCACAGACCAGTAGCCATAACACCAGGCTAATGCTTCGCAAGCAGCGCGTAATAGAAACCGTCATGACGCTCACAGGGCAACAGTTGTTGCTGATTCAGGCATTCGGCATCGGCATGACGCGCCAGGAATGCAGCCAACTGCTGCTGGTTTTCTTCGGGAAAAATCGAGCACGTAGCGTATAGCATTTTCCCGCCCGGCGCGAGTAGCCCCCATAGCGTATCAACCATCTGCGCCTGTTGCTGTGCCAGCACGGCAAAGTCACCGGGGCGGCGCAGCCATTTGATGTCCGGATGGCGACGCACCACACCGGAGGCCGAACAAGGCACATCGGCCAGAATGCGATCGAAGGGCTGGCCATCCCACCAGTCAGCCGCCTGCCCGGCATCGGCGGCGAACAAACTGGCCTGCAAGCCACCGCGCTGCAGATTCTCTGCCACCCGTTGCAGTCGCTGCGGGTCGATATCCAGCGCGGTCATCTCCACATCTGCCAATTCCAGCATATGACATGTTTTGCCACCTGGCGCGGCGCAGGCATCCAGCACACGTTGTCCGGCGTGCAGGTCGAGCAGATGGGCGGCCTGCTGCGCGCCCCAGTCCTGCACCGACACCACGCCATCGGCAAACCCGGGCAGTTCGCGCACATTCACCGGTTTGTCCAGCAGGATGCCGCTGGCGTCATCCAGTGCTGTTGCCCCCATGCCCAGCGCTTCCAGTTGTGCCAGATAGGCGGCCACCGTGCTCTTGCGGGCGTTGACGCGCAGCGTCATCGGCGGATGGCTGTTATTCCATTCCAGGATGGACGACCACTCTTGCGGGTAGGCCTGCTGGATGGCTTTCACCCACCAGCGCGGATGACTGATAGCGGCTTCCAGATCCTTGTCGGCCAGGCGCAGCATTTCCTCGCGCTGACGCAAAAAGTTGCGCAGCACACCATTGACCAGGGCCTTGAACTTGCCGCGGGCCAGCCGTTCGGCAAGCTTGACTGCCTCGTTGACGATGGCGTAGTCGGCAGCACGGGTATACACCAGCTGATAGAGGGCCACCAGCAGCACGCGCTCCAACTGCGGCTCCGGCAAGGCCTTGGGAACCAGCCGGCGCAGCCAGAAGCGCAGACGCGCCAATTGCCGCAAGCTGCCGTAGCTGATGTCCTGCAGGGCGGCGCGCGCCTGCGGTGTCATATCACCCGCCTGCTGCTGGGCCTTGGCCAGCGCCTCGGTCAGGGTGCGACCGGATTCCACCTGGCCCAGCACTTCGGCGGCCAGTTGCTGTATGCGATGCATGTCAAAACCTTGAAATGGCAAACGGCGAGGACTGTGCTCTCGCCGTATGAAAACGGCCGGTATCCGCCTGGCGGTACCGGCCCGTGTGTTCGTTCAGATGCGCATGATACGTTCAGCCCACGCCGCGCGCTATAGCATGCAAGCGGGCAATGCGCTCCTCGGTGTGCGGGTGGGTACGGAACAGCTCGCCCACATCCAGCCCGGCCAGCGGGTTGATGATCATCATCTGGGCGGTTTCCGGATGCGCCTGTGCAGTCGGCATGGCAATGCCTTGTGCGTAGTACTCGATCTTCTGCAAGGCGCTGGCCAATGCCAGCGGGTCGCCAGAGATCTCCGCGCCGCCGCGGTCTGCTTCAAACTCGCGCGCGCGGGAAATCGCCATCTGGATCAGGCTGGCGGCCAACGGTGCCAGGATGGCCAGCAAAATACCGGCCAGCGGATTGACCGGGCGGCCGCTCTCGTCGCGCCCGCCAAAGAACATGGCAAAGTTGGCCAGCGCCGACACCGCACCGGCCATGGTGGCGCTGATGGTGGAAATCAGGGTGTCACGATGCCGCACATGGGCCAGCTCGTGCGCCATCACCCCGCGCAGTTCGCGGTAGTCCAGCATGCGCATGATGCCGCTGGTGGCGGCGACGGCGGCGTGTTCCGGGTCACGCCCGGTGGCAAAGGCATTGGGCTGGTCTTCATGAATGACGTAGACCCGCGGCATGGGCAGGCCGGCACGCTGCGCCAGCTCAGCCACCATGCCGTAAAACTCGGGGGCGGAGCGGGCATCGACTTCCTGCGCGTTGTACATGCGCAACACCATCTGGTCGGAATTCCAGTAGGCGAACAGATTCATCCCGCCGGCAAACAGCAAGGCCAGCAACAGACCGCTCTTGCCCCCGATCAGCGCACCTATCACGCCGAGAAACGCCACAAACCCAGCCATCAGCATGGCTGTCTTGAACATATTGTTCACACCACCCTCCTTTTGCTGTGACCTATACAGACGCTTACTAACCCAAGCGGGTTCCCACCAGCGCGGCACGACCGGCGGCAAAATCGCGCGCACTAAGCCGTTTGCCGCCTGCTGCCTGTAGCTGGCTGAGCACCACCAGCCCGTCACCACTACCCACCACCACGCCCTCGGCATCGGCACGTAGCACCACCCCTGGGGCGGCCTGGCCGGCGATGGCGTGGGCAAACCATAGCTTCAGCGGCTCACCCTCCAGCCGGGTAAAGGCACCGGGAGCCGGATTGTAGGCGCGGATGGCCCGCGCGATATCTGTTGCCGGCAAGCTCCAGTCCACTTCGGCCTCGGCCTTGGTCAGCTTGTGGGCATAAGTGACACCCTCCTCTGGCTGCGCCTGCGCCTGCAGTCCATCCACACCGGCCAGGGTACTGACAATGGCCTCGGCACCGCATGCGGCCAGCTTGTCGTGCAGGCTGGCGGCGGTATCGTCCTTGGCAATGGCCACCGGATGCACCGACAGCATGGCACCGGTATCCAGCCCCACATCCATCTGCATGATGGTGATGCCGGTTTCCTTATCACCGGCCAGGATGGCTCGCTGGATGGGCGCAGCGCCGCGCCAGCGAGGCAGCAAGGAGGCATGGATGTTCAGACAGCCGCGCGGCGGAATGTCCAGCACCGCCTTGGGCAGCAGCAGGCCATAGGCGGCCACTACCATCAGTTCGGCCCCGATATCGCGCAGCATGGTCTGGGCTTCTTCCGTTTTCAGCGACAACGGCTGTTCCACGCGCAGGCCATGTTCCAGCGCCACGGCCTTCACCGGGCTGGGTTTGAGTTTCATGCCGCGTCCGGCCGGACGATCCGGCTGGGTCAGCACCAGGGCTATCTCGTGGCCGGCAGCCAACAAGCTGCGCAGCGCTGCTGCGGCAAATTCCGGCGTACCGGCAAAAATCAGTTTCATCGTAAGTCCGCAAGAAGAAAAGACAGGGCGGGCCTGTCCTTTTCACATGCACCACAGCCTGCCTGCGCAGGCTGGTGCCCTGATCACATATTCTGTTTTTCGCGTTTTTTCAGCTTGGTGCGGATACGGCCCTGCTTAAGCTCGGACAGGTACTCGACAAACACCTTGCCGTCCAGGTGATCGATTTCATGCTGGATGCAAATGGCCAGCAAGCCGTCGGCTTCCAGTTCATATTCGGCACCGGTGGCATCCTGGGCGCGCACCTTGACCCGCTCGGCGCGGGTGACTTTATCGTAAATGCCGGGCACGGACAGGCAGCCCTCCTCATACACGGTTTCACCTTCTTTTTCGATGATGACCGGGTTGATGAAGACACGGCGTTCGTTGTGATCCTCGGAAATATCCATCACCACAAGGCGTTTGTGGTAGTCCACCTGCGTGGCGGCCAGACCGATGCCCTTGGCTTCGTACATGGTTTCAAACATGTTGTCGATCTGGGTTTGCAGGGCTGCGTCAAAGGTCTCGACCGGCGTGGCCACGGTATGCAGACGCGCATCCGGATAATGCAAAATGTTCAGCAGCGCCATCGGTTTTCTTGCTCCAAGTTGTCGTAATGCCATCAGCACGTCGATAATATGACGTGTCTGACGCATGCTCGTTTGTCAAAGGAGCGCTCGCGGGCGCTCATTACACTCAAATATTGGGGCACTTTTCATGCGTAAAAGTATTATATCGCTTGCTCTGGCTCTGGGACTGGCTCTCCCGGCTTTTTCCGATACGCTGACCATCAAGCCCGACGCGCCGGCGCGCTATACCGTAGTCAAGGGCGACACGCTGTGGGGAATTTCCGGCCGTTATCTCAAGAGCCCATGGAAATGGCCCCGACTGTGGCAGATGAACAAAAGCGAGATCAAGAACCCCCACTGGATCTATCCCGGTGACGTGCTGGTACTCACCTACGTGAACGGCCAGCCGCGCCTGACCTTGGAAAAATCCGGTCAGGGCGATGTGCGCCTGTCACCTCAGGTACGCATGTCCGATATCGACAAAGCTATTGCCAGCATTCCTGCCAGAGCCATCGAACCCTTCCTCTACCGTCCACTGGTGGTCAACGAAGAAGAGTTTGCCACCTCGCCACGCCTGGTGGCTGGCCCGGAAGAGCGCCTGGCGTTTGGCACCGGCGATCGCGTGTTTGCCAATGGCGTGAGTACCGCGGGCAACTGGCAGATATATCGCGCCAGCAAGCCGCTGATCGACCCCGACACCAAGGAAAACCTGGGTTTTGAAGTGCTGTACGGCGGAGATGCCCAACTGGACAAAATGGGCGATGAAATCCAGACCATGCGCATCACGCGGGTTGCCAGCGAGATTCTGGTTGGAGACAGATTGATCAAGGCCCCGAAAGACCAGTTTGTCAGCTACGTACCGCACAGCCCGGACGGCAATATCCAGGGTCAGATCATCTCCGTGTATGACGGGGTGGATGGCGCGGCACAGTATTCCAACGTGGTAATCAACCGGGGCAAGCGTGAGCAGGTGGAACCCGGCGATGTATTCAGCCTGTTCAAGCATGGCAAGCCAATTACCGTGATAACCGCCGACGGCCAGAAAAAACAGGTGCTGCTGCCGGGGCAGACTGTGGGCAAGATTTTTGTCTACCGCGTCTTTGACAAGGTGTCGTACGCCCTGGTGCTGGACAGCACCGATGCCGTCAGTGTCGGGGATGTGGTCGCCCCGCCGGAAGGCGAATGAGCCAGTCCACGGCAGACTGGCTGCTGCTGGCACTGACCCCTGGCATCGGTCCGGCCGGTTTTCTCAAACTGATTGCCCGCTTCGGATCAGCCAGCCACGCCGTTGCCGCCAGCACTGCCCAGACCACCCCCATCATTGGCCAGGAGGCGGCGCTTGCCCTGCGTGAGCAACTGGCTGGCCCGGCGGTGGAAGCGGCGCTGACCTGGGCAAGCCAGCCTGACTGCACCCTGCTTAGCCTGCAGGACGACGACTATCCGCAAGCACTGGCCGAAACCGCCTCGCCGCCCCCGCTGTTGTTTGCCCGTGGCCAGCGCGCACTGCTGCAACGCCCCATGCTGGCCATGGTGGGCAGCCGCAGTGCCACGCCACCGGGCAAGCAGATTGCCGAGGAGTTTTCCCGTCGCCTATCCGCCGTGGGCTACACCATTGTCAGCGGCCTGGCCAGCGGCATCGACGCCGCTTCCCATCGCGGTGCCTTGCAGGAAGCCGGCTCCACCATTGCCGTTATCGGCACCGGCATCGACCGCGTCTACCCGGCCAGCAACCGTGAACTGGCCCATCACATCGGCAGTGCCGGCCTGATCCTGTCTGAATTCCCGCTGGGAGCAGGACCGCTGGCCAGCCACTTTCCACGCCGCAACCGCATCATTGCCGGCTTGTCGCGCGGCTGCCTGGTGGTGGAGGCCAATATCAATTCCGGCTCGCTGATTACCGCCAGGCTCTCCGGTGAATATGGCCGCGAAGTGATGGCCGTTCCCGGCTCCATCCATAATCCGCAGGCGCGGGGCTGCCATCGGCTGCTGAAGGAAGGTGCCCGGCTGATCGAAACGGTGGACGATGTGCTGGAAGAGATTGGCCGCCCGGCAGTGACCACCCCGCCAGCACCACGCAACACAGCAGATGAGCAGGCGGCGGAGCACCCGGTTTTGTCGCAGATGGGCTTTGATCCGGTGAGCAGCGAGACGCTTGCATTGCAACTCGGGTTGACGCAGGGGGAGCTTTACGCGATGCTGCTCGAGCTGGAGCTTGCCGGCAAGCTCGCCAGCTTGCCCGGTGGGCAGGTCCAGCGGCTGGTCTGACCCGGACCGGATCATGTGGCAGCCCATTTGAAGAAGACCTGATGTTTGACGTTCTCACTTATTTGTTCGAGCAGTACCGTGACCCGGACGCCTTTGGCGACCGCGGCTCCCTGATGCGCCAGCTCGAGGCCGCCGGCTTCGAGGACGAGGAAATCAACGACGCGCTGGACTGGCTGGACAATGTCGCCAATATGGTGGACGGCCTGTATGCCAGCGCTGACGATGCCTCCGGCATGCGCATCTACGCCGATGTCGAACTGGAACGCCTGCCCACCGAAGTGCGCGGCCTGATCCAGTTTCTGGAAGATCACGGCGCACTCTCGCCATCGCAACGTGAAATGGTAATCGACCGCCTGTGCGAGCTGCCGGACGATGACATCAATGTTGGCTCAGCCAAGCTGGTGGCGCTGATGGTGTTGTGGGCACAAAAAGCGGAACTGCCCATCCTCTTGGGGGAAGAACTGCTGGACGCCATTCACGGCGAACCAACCATGCAATGACTTGTCAGCGCTGGCGGTACGGGCTTACCATCCCGCCTCGCCTGATGATAACGGCAGGGAATTTTGACAAGAGCGCCAAATGCGCTCTTGTTTTATTTGCGCTCTTGCTTTATTTGATAGATAGAACCGCTATCAGCCGGATGTTTCCGGTACACACTGAAACGAAAACATGCCCTCCAGCCTCTTGATCGTTGAGTCGCCATCCAAGGCAAAAACGCTGAAGAAATACCTGGGACCGGACTTTGAAGTCCTGGCCTCCTACGGTCACGTGCGCGATCTGGTACCCAAAAACGGTGCGGTAGACCCTGAAAAGGGCTTCGCCATGAAATACCAGCTGATCGCCCGCAACAGCAAACACGTTGATGCCATCGTCAAGGCCGTGGCCGAAGTCGACCATGTCTACCTGGCAACTGACCCGGACCGCGAAGGCGAAGCCATTTCCTGGCACCTGGTGCAAATCCTCAACAGCAAGAAACTGCTGAAGGACAAGACCGCCCAGCGCGTGGTGTTCCACGAAATCACCAAGAACGCGGTACTGGAAGCCATCGGCAACCCGCGCGAAGTGGCACAGGACCTGGTGGATGCCCAGCAGGCACGCCGGGCGCTGGACTATCTGGTGGGTTTCAACCTGTCGCCGCTGCTGTGGAAAAAAATCCGCCGCGGCCTGTCGGCAGGGCGGGTACAAAGCCCGGCGCTGCGCCTGATCTGCGAACGCGAAAACGAGATCAAGGCCTTTGTGCAGCAGGAATACTGGTCGGTGCATCTGGACAGCCACAAGGGCCGTACCAAGTTTTCCGCCAAGCTGACCCAGCTTGCCGGCAAAAAACTGGATCAGTTCGACATTCCCGGTGATGCCGAACACGCCGACATTCTGGCCCGCCTGCAAAACCAGCCGGCCACCGTCACCAGCATCGAGAAGAAAAAGAAGTCGCGCAGCCCCGCCGCGCCCTTCACCACCTCCACGCTGCAACAGGAAGCCGTGCGCAAGCTGGGCATGACCACCGACCGCACCATGCGTACCGCGCAGCAGCTGTATGAAGGTATCGACATCGGCCAGGGCACGGTGGGTCTGATCACCTATATGCGTACCGACTCGGTGGCACTGGCCAACGAAGCCGTTGAAGAAATCCGTACTTATATCGGCGACACCTTCAACAACGACTTCCTGCCGAAAAACCCGGTCGCCTACAAGAACAAGTCCAAGAACGCACAGGAAGCGCACGAGGCCATCCGCCCGACCTCTATCCTGCGCACGCCGGAATCGGTCAAACCCTTCCTCACCACCGACCAGTTCAAGCTGTACGACATGGTGTGGAAGCGTACCCTGGCCTGCCAGATGGCTCCGGCCAAGTTTGACACCACCAGCGTGGACATCACCGTAGGCGAAGGCATCTTCCGCGCCAGCGGTCAGGTACAGACCTTTGCCGGCTTCCTGGCCGTGTACGAAGAAGACGTGGACGATGCCGAGGACGAGGACAACGCCAAGCTGCCGCTGCTGGAAGAAGGCGACAGCCTGCCGGTGGACAAGCTGTACGGTGAACAGCACTTCACCCAGCCGCCGCCGCGCTTCTCCGAAGCCAGTCTGGTGAAGGCACTGGAAGAATTCGGCATCGGCCGTCCGTCCACCTACGCCAGCATCATCTCCACGCTGAAAGACCGTGAATACGTGATCCTGGACAAGAAGCGCTTCTTGCCCACCGATACCGGCGACATCGTCAACAAGTTCCTGACTGAACATTTCAGCCAGTACGTGGACTACAACTTCACCGCCAAGCTGGAAAACCAGTTGGATGACATTGCCAGCGGCCAGCGCGAGTGGGTGCCGGTGATGGACAGTTTCTGGAAGGGCTTTTCCAAGCAGATTGCCGAAAAGGAAAGCATTTCCCGCGCCGAAGTCACCACCGAAAGCCTGGACGAAGCCTGCCCCAAATGCAGCAAGCCCTTGTCGATCAAGTTTGGCAAGCGTGGCCGCTTCATTGCCTGCACCGGTTATCCGGACTGCGACTACACCCGCAATATCGGTGAAACCGCCGAGCAGGCGGCAGAAGAAGCCGAAGCCCCGACGGTGATCGAAGACCGGGTCTGCCCGGACTGTGGCGGTGCGCTGCACATCAAGAAGGGTCGTTACGGCAAGTTCATCGGCTGCGCCAACTACCCCAAGTGCAAGCACATCGAACCGCTGGAAAAACCGCGTGACACCGGCGTGGAATGCCCGGAGTGCAAGTCCGGCCACCTGATCGAGCGCAAGAGCCGCTACGGCAAGCTGTTCTACAGCTGCAATACCTACCCCAAGTGCAAGTACGCCATCTGGAACCCGCCGGTGGCCGAGCCCTGCCCCAAGTGCAACTGGCCGATTCTCACCATCAAGACCACCAAGCGTCGTGGTACCGAGAAAGTCTGCCCGCAGAAGGAATGCGGCTACAGCGAGGTGATTGCCCCGCCGGAAGCCAAGCCGGCAGAAGAGTAAACTGCGGCCTGCAGTCGGTATGACACAACGCCACCTTCGGGTGGCGTTGTTTTTTTGGCCATGGCAGCCAAACCATGCAAGCAGCGGCGCTACGCCAACAGCATTGGCAATGCACTGATTTTATTAATCAAGTTCAGAAAAGTCGCCATATAATTCAGAAATCAGGCTAAACCGTAAACAGCTAAACAGTCTGAGGGCTCTTGCGACGGGCCACATCGTTTCCGAACCATACGCCGCCGCCATGACAGGCGGCGTTCGTCGTTTTACGGGCCACCCCCGGCAAAGCACACATCATGAAAACACATAGCAGCTTCTTTTTTACCGGTGCATCGGTACTGACTCTGTTTGGCCTGGCCAGCGGCCATTGGCTGATGCTTCCCATTGCCTTCCTGCTGGCATTCTGCGGCATGGTGGTGGCCGACCGGGAGCAACTGGCCGACATGGATGAGCGTACCGCCGCCATGCTGCTGGTGCTGCCCAGTCAGCATCCGCTCTTGCCGCTGGACCATTTCCACGGCAACGAACTGATGTTTTACCAGGCTGGCAGCCCGGTTTACCGCGTTTTGCAGGCAGATGGCGCCCGTTGGGAACTGGTCGGCGAATATGGCAAGGTAGAAGACGATAGCGGCTGCATCCGCGTTTACCCCGGTTATCTTTACCGGCGCCAGCCGGTCAGGACCGACGCCTGACCGCGCGAACAACCATCCACAGCCTTGTCCGATTAGCGTCGCCGCGCCTTGCCGCCGCGGCGCTACACCATGGTGTCAGCCACGGTTGGTGCCGGACTTGTCTTCCTGCTCGGTTTCGCGGATTTCCTTGCCCAGAAAAAAGTTGAGCGCGGTACGCAATACGGCAATGGCAGCCAGCTTGCCGATCTGGTCCCAACTGGGTGCCACGGCGGTGGACAGGATATCGGCCGCCAGTTGCAATTCCAGCGCCAGTGCCAGAAAGCGGGCAAAACTCAGCCGCACTGCATTGAATTGCGCCATGCCCGGCTCAAGGCAGCGTTGCAGGTAGCGCACCCCGGCCACCAGTACGCCGATGCCAATCACCACGGCACCGCTAGCCTCCACCGCCAGTTTCAGCCATAGCACCAGATTGAGCACCAGCTCTTCCACGCCGGATTCGGCAGGTGACAGCATGCGTTTTCCTCCAGCTTGATGGGGAAGGCCCCAGCATACACAGAAGGCGGACTGGCGACAGCTACTGACGGCCTGAGCATGCCAGCGCATGTTATGCTATCGGATTATCCGGCCGACCCCACCGCATGCTGTTACTGAAACTGACGCTGGTTCCTGCCTTTCTCTTCCTGCTGGCCCTGGTGGCACGCTATTGGGGCCCACACCGAGCGGGCTGGATGGCCGGCCTGCCGGTGGTGGCCGGGCCCATCCTGTGGCTGCTGATGCGGGAACATGGCCCGGCGTTTGCTGCCAGTGCCGCGCTGCAGGCCATTGCCGCCATTGCCGCCTCCGAATTGTTCAACCTGATCTATGCCCGCCTGGCTGCCCGCTTTGCCTGGCCGCTGACGCTGATATTTGCGCTGTGCGGCTGGCTGCTGGCCGCCTGTCTGCTGCAAAGCCTGACCCTGACACTCCCCGCCGCCGTCACCATGGCACTGCTGGCGGTGCTGATCAACAGCGTCTGCCTGCCCCGCCCGGCCCTGTCAGGCGTGGTGGCTGCGGTGAATGAAACCCTGGGCTTGCGAATGCTGGCAGCCACCGTACTGACCTTGCTGGTCAGCCTGGCCGCCAGCCATCTGGGGGCGCGCTGGAGTGGAATGCTGGCTGTTTTCCCGCTGCTGGCGGTGGTGATGGCGGTGGCAACCCAGCGGACACAAGGCGTGGCGGCAACGCAGGCATTGTTGCGCGGCATGCTGCTGGGTCGGCTTGGCTTTGCCGGCTTTTGTCTGGCCTTGTGGCTCTTGCTACCGCAGATGGACGGCAATCTGGCGTTCTTGCTGGCTGCCGCCACGGCCATTGGCTTGCAACTGCTGTCACGCCGTTTGCTGGCAGCCTAGTGGCCGAACAACACCAGCGACCACATGGCGGCCAGATTGATCAGGCCGAGCAACTGGGCCGCGCTGCCCATGTCCTTGGCACGCTTGGCCAGCGGGTGGCGCTCCAGAGAAGTGTGGTCCACTGCTGCCTCGATGGCGGAATTGAGCAGTTCGATCACCAGGGTCGCCAGCGAACTGGCCACCAGCAGCGCACGGGCCAGCGGGCTGGCCGGCACGATGAACAGGGCGGTGGGAATGAGGATGATGGCCAGCAAGGCCAGTTGGCGGAAGGCATCTTCATGGCGGAAGGCCGCCTTGATGCCGTCCAGCGAATAGCCAAAGGCGTTGATCAATCGGCGAATGCCGGTCTTGCCCTTGAACGGGCTTTCCTCATGCTTGCTCATGTCGGGTCCTGTGATTGCGCAGTGTCAGCCGGGTGGTGCCAATCTGGCGAGCGGCATGTTAAGCCCTGCCCTGCAGTGCAGCAAGCCTGACTTGCCGGACGGCCAGCGGCGATGGTGCCGCCGGCAGATGACAGGCTGATGGCAAGGCTTAATGTGCGGTGGCACGTTCCAGTGCGTCGATGTACAGGCCGGCAACGTTCAGGCCGGTCTGATCCATGATTTCGCGGAAGCAGGTGGGGCTGGTGACATTCACTTCGGTCAGGTAATTGCCGATCACATCCAGACCGGCCAGCAGGATGCCGCGCTTTTTCAGCTCCGGACCCACCGCTTCGGCAATTTCGCGGTCACGGGCACTGAGCGGGCGGGCTTCGCCACGACCACCGGCTGCCAGGTTGCCACGGGTTTCACCGGCGGCCGGAATGCGTGCCAGGCAGTAGTCCACCGGCACGCCGTCAATCACCAGCACGCGCTTGTCGCCATCGCGGATTTCCGGGATGTAACGCTGGGCCATGATGGTGCGCTTGCCGCGCAGGGTGATGGTTTCCAGAATCACCGACAGGTTGGGGTCGTTCGGGGTCACCCGGAAAATGCTGTCGCCACCCATGCTGTCCAGCGGCTTGAGAATCACATCCAGATGCTGGCGGATAAAGGCTTTCAGGCGCGGGGTTTCACCGGTGATCATGGTGGGCGCGGTCAGTTCCGGGAAGTTCAGGATGGCCAGCTTTTCGTTAAAGTCCCGCAGGGCCTGACCGCTGGTGAATACCTTGACGCCCTGCGCTTCGGCCAGCGTGAACAGCTGGGAGGCGTACAGGTATTCCATGTCGAACGGCGGGTCCTTGCGCATCACCACCGCATTGAAGGCGGTCAGCGGCTGGCGATGCACATCATCCAGCTTGTACCAGGCCGGGTGGTCTCCCTTGCGCTCATCGGTGACGGTAAGGCCTCGGGCATCCACCAGCAGACGGCCGCCTTCCACTGACAGCTGGTGCGCCTGGGCATAGCTGATGGCATGGCCGCGGCGCGCCGCCTCTTCCATCATGGCGAAGGTGGTGTCCTTGTAAATCTTGAACTGTTCCAGCGGGTCGGCGATGAACAGGATACGCATGCTGCTCTCCAGAGTTGGGGGCGGCCAGCTGGGGCCGTCGGATTCATTGATGATAGTAGGCGTCCAGCGCATAGCGCCGGGTCGATGTTTTCCAGCGGCCATTGACCAGGGTTTCGCGGGTGACGCGCACCTCTTTGCCTGCCGGGTCCTGCGCGTCCTCGATCAGCCGCTCCACGGCCTGCAAATGGTGGCGGGCGTCGAACTGGTAATCGGTGGTTTCGTGGTAACAGCAGCCGCTCTTGGCAAAGGTACGCAGTCGCTTGCGCTTGGCATCCACCTGGAACAGGCCCAGGTTTTCTTCGGTCAGCGTTGATAATTCATCGTTGAGCACAAATTGCTTGCGAGCCGTGTCGTACAGGTAAACCCGGTAGGTGGGGCCGCCATAGGGGCCAGTATTATCCTTTTGCACCGCAAAATCGATATGGCCGTCGAAGTCGAAATCATCCCACTGCAAACCATACCCCTGAGGGCTATTGAGCAGCGGCTTGCCTGCATCACGCGGCATGAAAACATTATCCAGCCGCAGTTGCTGAATGCGGCGCTGGCTGCGTTTATCGATGATGTTGATGATGGCCGGGCCTTCGGCTGCCCAGCCATGCTCGCCCCAGTCGAGCAACGTGATGTCAAAGCGGTAAGCCGGCATGGCATTGTCGATTTGCTGACGGACCAGCTGCGCGTGCTGCAACTGCTCCAGTCGCTCTTTATAGACACTTTGCAGGCAGGTGGCATCGGCCTTGCACTCGGCACGCGGGCCAGCCAGCCACTGGCGCTGGTTGTCTTGCAGCAGGCCTTGCTGATTGTGCTGCCGGTAGGCGGCAGCCACTTGCTCGTCCAGCACGGAGAGTTCCGGCTGGCGGCAGATGGCCTGCTCGGTGGCCGTTGCCGCCTTGCTGCAATCAAAGCTGGCTGCTGTCGCCAGCATTGGCAACAGAAGCAGCAGCCACAGCAGCAAGCGGCGCAGGGCAGGCATGGACTCAGTCGCGCTCGGGGTCGGTGTTTTCCAGCTCCAGCGCGGCGGCCAGCAGCGCCAGACGGGCAATCACACCATAGGCGTAGAAGCGGTTGGGCGCACAGTCCGGCGAGCCGTGCTTGTCCGGCAGGCAGGGGGTTTCGAACGACAGCGGTACAAACTGCATGCCCGGTGCGTTGAGGTTTTCGTCAATGCCACGGCCGGTATGCACGCGGTAGAAACCACCGGTGACAAAGCGGTCCATCATGTACACCACCGGCTCGGCCACCGCGTCGTCCACGGTTTCGAAGGTGTACACACCTTCCTGCACGATGACTTCGGAGACTTCCAGCCCTTCTTTCACCACCGACATCTTGTTGCGTGCCTTGCGGTTCAGCCCGATGACCTCTTCCGGGCTCTTCACGCTCATCACGCCCATGCCATAGGTACCGGCATCGGCCTTGACGATGACGAAGGGGTCGTTCTTGATGCCGTATTCACGATATTTGGCCGCGATCTTGTCCAACGTGCCGGCCACGGCTTCGGCCAGCGCGTCCTCGCCCTGGCGGGCGTGGAAGTCCAGCCCGTTACAGTTGACGAAGTAGGGGTTGATCATCCACGGGTCGATGGAAATCAGTTGGGCAAACTGCTCGGCCACCTGGTCGTAGGCGGTAAAGTGGTTGCTCTTGCGGCGTACCGCCCAGCCGGCATGCAGCGGCGGCAGCAGGTTTTGTTCCAGATCCTTCAGGATGTCGGGAATGCCGCCGGACAAATCATTATTCAGCAGCACCACGCAGGGGTTGAAGCCATCTGCCAGCCGCAGGCGGTTGCCCTGGCGCAGGATGGGTTCCAGTTTGACGATGTCGCCGCCGGCGCTGGTCAGTTCGGTGACTGCGGTGATTTCCGGGTTCAGCGTACCCAGGCGCACCCTCAGACCGGCTTGCTCGAAAATATGTACCAGCGTGGCCACATTTTGCAGATAGAAGGTATTGCGGGTGTGGTTTTCCGGAATCAGCAGGATGCTGCGCGCTTCCGGACAGACTTTTTCCACCGCAGCCTGCGCAGCCTGGATGGACAGCGGCAGGAAGTCCGGATTGAGATTGTTGTGTCCGCCAGGGAACAGGTTCATGTCTACCGGGGCCAGCTTGAAACCGCTGTTACGCAGGTCAACCGAACCGTAGAACGGCGCGGCATGGTTATGCCACTGACTGCGGAACCAGTGCTCGATATGGGGTTGGGCGGTCAGAATGCGGCTTTCCAGTTCCAGCAGCGGGCCGGTCAGTGCGGTGGACAGATGTGGGACGGTCATGGGCTCCCCTAGGCGTCGGATGGCTTGCGAGTAATTGGTCTATGGTGGGGGTTGGTTCTGGGGAATTCAACCCTCTGCCATGAAGGAAAGCTTGATTGTTTACCGTGGGAAAGCGCACGGCGCGCCATTCGGGGTAATCTTCCCCCGGCATGGCGCTGGCGGGTCAATGCTGCGGCCACACTTCGCCATAGGCGCGCTGATACAGCGCCCGCAGTTGTTCCCAGTCGAAGAAGTGGTTCTGGCAACCAGCGGTAGTCACCTTGATGGCACCGATCATATTGGCCAGACGCCCGGTGAGTTGCCAGTCCAGCTGATGGCGGATGCCGTACATCAGCCCGGCACGGAAGGCATCGCCACAGCCCATCGGGTCTAGCGGCGGCTGGGGCATCTCCACCCGTGGCAGGTGGATGTGGTCGGCCCCCACGTAGAGGTCGGCCCCACGCGCACCGCGGGTCACCACCACCGCCTGCACCTTGCGCCGCAAATCCTCCACCGTCAGCCCGGCGCGTTCGCGCATCAGCTCGCTTTCGTAGTCGTTGATGGTGACGTAGCTGGCCAGCTCCACAATCTGGTGGATTTCCTCGCGCGACAGCAGCGGCAACTCCTGGCCCGGATCGAAGATGAAGGGAATACCAGCGGCAGCCAGCTCTTGCGAATGCTGCAGGAAGGCACGATGGCCACCGGGCGACAGGATGGCCAGCTCCACCGGCTGCCGGATGTCGGCGATGTGGTTTTCAACAGAAAAATCCATCGCCCCCGGATGAAAAGCCATCAGTTGGTTGCCGTCTTCATCGGCAATGCCGAAGCACTGGGCGGTGTATTGTTTGCGGATCAGCCGGATATGACTGTCATCCACCCCGGCACGGAGCAGGTGCTGGCGGTAGGGCTGGAAGTCCTCGCCCACCGTACCCATCACCAGCGGTTTTTCGCCCAGCAGGGTGAGGCTGTAGGCGATATTGCCCGCCATGCCGCCAAATTCGCGCCGCATGGTGGGAGCCAGAAAAGTGGTGGAAATCTTGTGCAGCTGATCGGGCAGAATCTGACTGTCGAATCGACCGTGAAACGAGAACAGCGTATCGTAGGCGAGCGCCCCGCATACCAGGAGAGACATGCTCACTCCGAATAAAAATCAACTGAACATTTTAACATGAAACTTTTTTGTGCATGCGGAGCGAAACTTGCGCCTGCGCCCTCTCTCCAAAGGCAGCAAACCCGTTTTCCCATTCTGCAAGCTCGTTCTGGAGGCCACATGAACCTGACATCCTTGCGCGCCACGCTGTTGGCCGCCCTGCTCTGCCTGCTGCCACTGGCTGCCAGCGCCGCGCCCACGCTGGCGCAAACCCGCTTCACCGACCAGAGCGGCAGTTCGGTGTCCTTACGTGCCTATCAGGGCAAGGTGGTGCTGGTGAACTTCTGGGCCACCTGGTGCAGCCCCTGCCGCGAAGAAATGCCCATGCTCAATGCGCTGCGCGAGCGTCTGGCGCCCAAGGGTGTGGAGGTAGTGGGCGTGGCGCTGGACAACAAGACCGAGACCTATAACTTTGCCCGCCAGCTGAAAATCAACTACCCCATCGTGCTGGGCGACAGCGACACCCTCAGCCTGCTGCGCAGCCTGGGTAATCCGGCTGGTGCGCTGCCTTACAGCATCATCCTGGACCGCAATGGCAAGCAGGTGGGCAGCCTGCTGGGCCGTCTGAACGAAAAGAACCTGGAAGACACGCTGCGTCACTTCCTGTAAGCCCTGCGCCAGCCCGACAGCAAAAATCCCCGCCATTGTCGGCGGGGATTTTCATTTCTGCCAGCAGGTGGCTGAAGTCATCAGAGACTGGCCGCCAGCTCGCTGCCCTGGCGAATGGCGCGCTTGGCATCCAGTTCGGCCGCCACATCAGCACCGCCAATCAGGTGTACGGTTTTGCCGGCATCCAGCAGTGGTTGCTGCAATTCGCGCAGCGGGTCCTGACCGGCACAGATGATGACGTTATCCACGGCCAGCACTTGCGGCTCGTCCTTGATGACGACATGCAGGCCGGCATCGTCGATCTTCTGATAGCTGACGCCGGACAGCATCTTCACCTTTTTCATTTGCAGGCTGGCGCGATGAATCCAGCCGGTGGTCTTGCCCAAGCCATCCCCCACCTTGCTTTGCTTGCGTTGCAACAGGTAAACCTCACGCGGGCTGGCATGCGGCTGCGGGCCTTGCGGGCTGAGGCCACCGGGGTGTGCCACCTGCATGTCCACGCCCCATTCCTGCATGAAGGCTGCCACGTCCAGCGAGGTGGACTTGCCTTCATGAGTGAGGAATTCCGCGGTATCAAAACCGATGCCACCGGCACCGATGATGGCGACACGCTTGCCCACCGGCTTGCCATGCTTGAGCACGTCCAGGTAATTGAGCACCTTGGGGTGGTCGATGCCGTCGATCTGCGGCAGGCGCGGCGCAATGCCGGTGGCCAGTACCACCTCGTCGAAGTCGCGCAGCATGGCGGCATCGGCGCGGGTGTTCAGTTGCAAAGTCACGCCGGTCGCGGCCAGACGGCGGTCGAAATAACGCAGGGTTTCATGGAATTCTTCCTTGCCCGGAATGCGCTTGGCCACATTGAACTGGCCGCCGATTTCGCCTGCGGCATCGAACAGCGTCACCTGATGGCCGCGTTCGGCGGCAACGGTGGCACAGGCCAGGCCTGCCGGGCCGGCCCCCACCACGGCAATCTTCTTGCGCTGCAGCGCCGGGGTGTAATTGAGTTCGGTTTCGCGACAGGCACGCGGGTTCACCAGACAGCTGGTGAGCTTGCCCTGGAAGATGTGGTCGAGACAGGCCTGATTGCAGCCGATGCAGGTGTTGATTTCATCGCCCTTGCCGGCTGCCGCCTTGTTGACGAAATCCGGGTCGGCCAGGAAGGGGCGCGCCATCGACACCATGTCGGCACAGCCGCTGGCCAGGATGTCTTCCGCCACTTCCGGGGTGTTGATGCGGTTGGTGGTGATCAGCGGAATGTTCACCTTGCCCATCAGCTTTTTGGTGACCCAGGCAAAGCCACCACGCGGCACCATGGTGGCAATGGTGGGGACACGGGCTTCGTGCCAGCCGATGCCGGTATTGATGATGCTGGCGCCGGCGCGTTCGATCTCCTGCGCCAGTTGCACCACCTCGTCCCAGCTGCTGCCGTCCTGCACCAGGTCCAGCATGGACAGGCGGTAGATGATGATGAAATCGCTGCCCACCGCGGCACGCACGGCCTTGACCGTTTCGATGGCGAAGCGGATGCGGTTTTCAAAGCTGCCGCCCCAGTCATCGGTGCGCTTGTTGGTGGCACGGGCGATGAACTGGTTGATCAGATAGCCTTCCGACCCCATCACCTCGACGCCATCGTAACCGGCTTGCTGGGCCAGCCTGGCGCAGCGGGCGAAGTCGGCAATGGTTTGCCACACCTCGGTGTCGCTCAATTCACGCGGGCGGTAGAAGTTGATGGGCGCAATCAGCGGCGAGGCCGACACGCATTTTTCCTGAAAGCTGTAGCGACCGGAGTGCAGGATCTGCAGCGCGATCTTGCCACCTGCGGCATGCACGGCATCGGTCACCTTGCGGTGGTCCGGCACGTGCTGTTCATCGGCCAGCATGGAAGCCCCTTCGGCTACACAGCCTTCCGCATTCGGTCCCACCCCGCCGGTCACGATCAGGCCGACACCACCACGGGCGCGTTCGGCGTAGAAGGCGGCCATCTTGTCAAAGCCACCGGGCGCTTCTTCCAGGCCGGTGTGCATGGAGCCCATCAACACGCGGTTTTTCAGCGTGGTAAAGCCAAGGTCCAGCGGGGCCAGCAAATGCGGATATGCAGTCATGTTTCGTCCTCGTCGACGTGGCGAGCAGGCGCTCACCCTGATTGTGGTTCAGCCGCCGGTCATTTGCCGGCAGGGCATGCATTATTGTCACTCGACAATACTTACTAGTAAGTAAGTTGTCAATGCAGGTAATTGGCATCAGCAGGCATTCGTGAGAAGCACCTGCATTTTTAAGCTAAGTTAATGAATTTAAAACATTGTTTACAGTTTTGGCTGGCAGCACTTGCGGAACTGCTTTTGACTGAACACCAGCAAGAATCATTAGGGTTTTGCATGGCAAGACGCTGCTGTTCAGTGACTAGTCGTTGTAACAGTCTGGCATCGGCCTTAGTGACCATGATGGTCCCCAAAGAAACAGGGTATTTGATTCAGGCGAAAGCGCTCTCTTTTGGCCTCAATCAGCTCGGCAGCTTGTTTCTCCAAATTACCTGGGCTGAGCGCTTTCACCCATTTGTACGGGCTGTGGCTGGAAACCCCAAACCGAGCGCAAACCGCGGCAACAGCGTAGCCCCGCTCTGAGAGCGGTGTCACGACTTCTCCTTTGAATTCAAGGGCGAAGCGCTGGGTCCTCATGGACATCCTATGATGCTCAAATCATAGAGCAGGGCTGACTGCGAGAGCCGGGGCAGTCCGCTGGCTTTCAGTGCCTGTCGGAAAATTCGGCATGATCAGCGTACATTTACGATTGACACAAGCCATGATATTTACCAAACATTCAATAAATCTATTTATGAATTGACTGTTATTGCTTAAGAGATATTGGCCGGTTTTCATCGCATTGAAGTGCGCTTGTTTTTATCTGAGGAGTGTGTCGTGAGTTCACCAGATGGCGGGGCGGCTAATGCCCATGCTGCACGGCAGGGCAGAGCTTTTTCCACATTAACCGCCCTGCGGGCAACGCTGATCTTTGCCATCAGCTTGGTAGCGGTGCCGCTGCCCAATATCAGCAGTAAGCCGATCTTCATCACGGGACTGTTGGTGTTTGGCGCAGCCTCAGCCGCCGCTGCATTGTCGCCCAGCTTCCTCATGCTGATCGCGATGCGCTTTGTGCAGCGCATGGGCGCGTTCAGGGAGGCTCCGGCTGCGCTGTCCTTGCTGCGCGGCGGCTGTGCGGAACCGGCGGCTTGCAGCCGCGCTATGGCGAGTTGGGGCCACGTTTCCGTACTTGGAGCCAGCGCCAGCCCGGTGATCTCCGGCGTGATCATCACCTGGCTGTCCTGGCGTCAGATTCATAGTACCGCTGGCGGTCAGCGTCTGCGCCTTGTTGGTGCCGGGCGTCTGGCTGCCTGCCTCGCCTGAACCGCGCGGGAGCAAAGCGTTGTATCTGGGTGGAGCGGTCCTGGCAACGATCGGCATTTCTCTCTCCAGCGATGGCCTGATCTTGACCGGCGAAGCCGGCTGGCTCTCTCGCGGCGCGATATTGCCGTTGCCGGTTGGCGCGGTCTTGCTATTGGCTTTCTTGATGGTGGAGCGGCACGCCGCCTCGCCACGGTGGGCCACCCTGGGCTGTTTGCCCTATCTGCTGGCCTTGATCGCCTCCAGCCACAACCGCTCCGCTGACCGGACGCTTGGGCGTGCCGCCCGCTTGTCGCATGGTGGCCTGCTGATAGACACCGCTGGTCTGACGTTGCTGGCCGGGCTGGATCGGCACTCTGCCTCTCTGACGGATCTGCTGCCAGGACTGATCACGCTCCCCATCGGCACCACAATGATGTTCGCAAGCTCAGCCGTCATCGCCACCAGCGAGTTGCCAATTGACATCTCGTCAATCCGGCTTGGCGGGAGGAGTAAGGAAGAGCGCCATGAAACCATGGGCTGAGCTTGGGCATGGCCACCACCATGTCGGTTGCCGCTCGGTTGCCGCATTGCTGACGGATGCGGTTGAGGGCTGTGCCTGAGCATTGGGAGCCACAGCAGTTTCCTTCGTGGTGGTGGCGCTATTGCTGGCCATGCAGGCGTGTATGCGCGGCGTGTCCGCAGGCCAGCTGACGACGCAGAAACTGTAGTTTTCGCAGCTAAATTCAAAGCGATGATAAGGAGCACACATGGACACCATCCTCGAAGCGATCCGGGCCTGTGGTTTGACGGCCATGACAGGAGACGAGCGGTACGATGAGCACGAAGCCGCCAGCGCGGAGCAAATCCGCTTACTGTTGCAGGGTGGGTTGCCACGAGAGGACGCCGCTCCAGAGCCGATGCAGCAGGACAATACTGCCTTCACGCTGACCGATATCCAGTATGCCTACCTGATAGGCCGCAACCCCGGCCTGGAACTGGGGGGCATTGCCAGCGCCTTCTATCAGGAGTGGGAGGTGGAAGCGCTTGACCTGGCGCGCCTGGAGCAGGCCTTGGCCAGCACGGTGGAGCGCCATGCCGTGTTGCGGACAGCAATCCGCGACGGCGGCGAGCAGGCCGTAGTGGTGGCCGCGCCCAACTGTCGCATAGCCTTGACCGACACGCGCACCTGGGACAAGGCGGCGCGCATGCGTCATCTGGACGCGGAACGGCAACGCATGCGCCATACCATGCTGCCTTTGAATCAGGCTTCGCCGTTTGAGATCCGGGCATCCTTGCTGGAGGATGGCGTAACCCGGCTGCATCTATTGTTCGATCTGATGTTGCTGGATCTACGCAGCGTGCGCATCGTCATGCGGGACTGGTGGCGCGCCTATTCCGGCCAACCACAGGCGGCGTTGCCGGCACACGCCACCTTCGCCAGCTATCGCGCGGCTGAAGCGGCACGGCAAACCGGTCCCTGGGGCACACTCGATCGCCAATACTGGCTGAACCGACTGGACGCGATGAGCGCCGCGCCGGAGCTGCCGCTGGACGCCTCCCCCGAGCATCTGACGCCGCCGCATACGGTTCGCGCTAGCCGCGAGTTGAGCGCGCACAAGCTGGCCGCCTTGCGCGACGTGGCTGCCCGCAGGGGTCTGACCGCTGAGAGCCTGATGCTGGGCATCTACGTGGAAACCTTGCGCCAGTGGTCCAAGCAGCAGTCGTTCACGTTGACACTGACAACGTTTGGCCGCCGACCGCACTTCGATGGCGTAGCCGATATCGCGGGCAACTTTCTACAACCGCTGCTGCTACCGATCACCGCCGAGGCGGGCGAAAGCTTTGCCGAGCGGCTGGCCAAGGTGCAAACCGATTTGCTCTGCCACCGCTGGCATGCCGGTTACAGCGGCATCCAGTTGTTGCGCGAACAGGCGCGCCAACAGGGCCAGCGCGTATCCGGTTCGCCGATAGTGTTCAGCAATATGCTGGACGCCGACCTGAACGAGCTGGTGGAGGAAGGCGGCTGGCCAGGCGCGCGCATGGTGTACGAACGCAACCAGACGCCGCAGGTATGGCTGGAAAACCAACTGACACGAGACGGGGACATCGTGCGCGTGAACTGGAACCATGTGGATGGCTTGTTCCCCGCGGGTATGGTCGAGGACATGCTCGATTGCTATATGGCCTTGTTGGCGCGCTGCCTTGACGACGAGAAGGTATGGTCGGTCCGCGGCGCGGTGACGGCGCTGCCGGCGGCGGACCTGATGGAGCGCGAGCGCGCCAACGCCACGGAAACGCCACTGCCGCTGGCCCTGCTGCATGAGCTGGTTCTGCAACGCGCCAGCAGCCAGGCCAACGCGGTGGCAGTGCAACAGGGCGACATCAGTATGAGCTTTGGCGAGCTGGCCCGCCGCGCCGGCGCGATCGCGCAAGCCATCCACAGCCAGACCGAGGTGAAGCCTGGCGAGATAATAGCGGTATCGCTGCCGCAAGGGCCGGAGCTGATCGCCGCCATCCTGGGCACGCTGATTGCCGGCGCTGCCTACGTCGCAATAGACCCGACCTTGCCGGCAGAGCGCCGTCAGAGCCTATTGCACCGCTGCGCCCCGCGCGCGCTGCTGAGCCGCGGCGACATCCACCCGCAAGAAACGCACACGGCGCTGCCGCGCATTAATGTCGAAGGCGTGCCGGCAGCTGAGGCCTGGCCGGAGGCAGCCTCACTACAGTCGCTGGATGATCTGGCCTACGTGATCTTCACCTCCGGCTCCACCGGCGAGCCCAAGGGCGTGATGATCAGTCACCGCAACGCCGCCAATACTGTGCTCGACATCAACCGCCGCTTTAGCGTGAACCGCGACGATGCGGTGTTCTCAGTGGCGCCGGCCGGCTTCGATTTGTCCGTCTACGACTACTTCGGCGTACTGGCGGCCGGCGGCCGCGTGGTGTTCCAGGATGCCGCCAACGCAAACGATCCACAGGCTTGGTGCCAGACGCTGATACAGCACAGGGTGACGATCTGGAACAGCGTGCCTGCACCGGTCAAGGCGCTGGCCGATCGCTGCGGAGATGTGCTGGCACAGACAGTGCTGCGGCTGGTGTTGATGAGCGGGGACTGGATTCCCATCGACCTGCCTGGCCGGATACGCGAATGCCTGCCGGCGGTGGAGCTAATCAGCCTCGGCGGCGCAACCGAAGGTTCGATCTGGTCCATCTGCCACCCAATCGAGCGGGTGGATCCGTCTTGGACCAGCATCCCCTACGGCAAACCGCTGGCCAACCAGCGCTTCCATGTGCTGAACGACTGGCTGGCCCCATGCCCGAAGTGGGTGACCGGCGAGCTTTATATCGCGGGCTGCGGCGTGGCCCAAGGTTATCTGGCCGATGCCGAAAAGACCGCGCAACGCTTCATCGCCGATCCGTACAGCGGCGAGCGCTTATATAAGACGGGGGATCTGGGCCGTTATCTGGCAGACGGCGTGATCGAAATCCTGGGCCGTGAGGACAACCAGGTGAAGATCAACGGCTACCGGGTAGAGCTAGGTGAGGTCGAGGCCTGCCTGCTGGAACACCCGGAGGCCAATCATGTGGTGCTGGACGCGCCGCGCCACACCAAAACCGGCCAGCGCCACCTGGTCGCCTATGTGGCGGCGAAGACGCCGCCGCAGGGCGACGCCGATTGGCAAACGTTGCTGGATGGGCTGCGCGAGCTGGCCAGCAAGCAACTGCCATCGTATATGGTGCCCAGCTACCTGGTGCCGGTGGACGAGATGCCGCTGACCGCCAATGGCAAGATCAACCGCGCGGCCTTGCCACCGCCGTGGCAGGAGCACGACGAGGCGGAGGCCAGTGCCGAGCCGGCAGGCACACTGGAAAACGAGCTGCTGGCGCTGTGGCGCAAGCAACTCCGGCATGAAGACTTTGGCGTGACGGACGGCTTTTTCGATATCGGAGGCGATTCGCTGCACGCGGTGGGCTTGCTCAGCGCCCTGCGCGACCGCTACGCGCCCTGCGCGACCGCTACGCGCTGACGCCGGAGCGAGAACAGGACGTGATCGAAGGCCTGTTCATGAACGCTAGCATCCGCGACTTCGCCAAGCTGCTGGATGGCCTAGATGTTGTGGTGGAAGAGACGTGCTGCAGAGCGCAACGATGACGAGCGGCGGTGAGTTCGACTTCATCGTGGTAGGCGGCGGGTCTGCCGGCTGCGTGATGGCGGCGCGGCTGTCGGAAAACGGCAGGCACCGCGTGCTGCTGCTGGAGGCTGGACCGGCCTCCGACGTGGCGCGCGAAGACAGCCCCTTGCGCGACGCCTCACGCCTGGTGCTAAGCGGCTACAACTGGGACTACCAAGCCCATCTGCGCAGCGATGGCGAGCGCGGCGCACGACGGAGGCCGTTTGCCTATAGCCTGGGCAAGGTAATGGGCGGATCGTCCGCCATCAATGGCGCGGTGGCGCTCAGGGCCTTCCCCAGCGACTTCGCCGCCTGGGAGCACATGGGGTGCCCGACTTGGTCTTGGGACAAGGTTCTGCCGTGGTTCCGCAAGATGGAGCAGGATGTGGACCGCGCCGACGCATGGCACGGCAGCGATGGCCCGCTGAGGCTCCGCCGACCAGCCACGGGCGAGATTCATCCGCTGGATCAGGCATTTGCCTGGTCCTGCCAGCGCCAAGGCATACCTTATTCCGATGACCTTAACCTGGGCGAAGACCCGGCGGTGGGCCT
Organism: Aquitalea magnusonii; assembly: GCF_002217795.2. Taxonomy (NCBI): domain Bacteria; kingdom Pseudomonadati; phylum Pseudomonadota; class Betaproteobacteria; order Neisseriales; family Chromobacteriaceae; genus Aquitalea; species Aquitalea magnusonii. Next base: position 4,588,524 of record NZ_AP018823.1, on the reverse strand, counting down.
GGTGCCGGCTAATGTGCGCGGCCAGGCCGAGCGGATGGACGTCTATCGCGCCTATCTGCAGCCGGCGCAGCGCCGCGCCAATCTCACGGTGGCGACGGACGCCGAGGTCGCGCGCATCGTGCTCGAGGAGTGCCGCGCTTGCGGTGTCGACGCGGTGGTCGATGGCCGGCGCTTACGCTATTGGGCGCGCCAAGTGGTGTTGTGCGCGGGAGCGATCGGCACGGCGGCCTTGCTGCAGCGCTCCGGAGTGGGCGATCCGGCACAACTGGCGCAGGCCGGTATTCCGCTGCGCGCGGCCTTGCCTGCGGTGGGCCGCAACCTGACCGATCACGCCTCTCTGGTGCTGTGGGCCTTGCCCAAGCCCGGCGTATGCGTGCGGGGGCTGCCATGGCGCCAAGTGGCAGCCCGCGCCTGCAGCGGTTACGACCACAAGGTGGATGTGCAGATCGGCCTGTTGAACAACGTGGCCAGCAAGACCGTGCCCAGCTTCCAGGAGCGGGTGGCTTACCCGATGCTGGTAGGCGGCTCGATCATGCTGATGCGCCCCAGGGCGCGGGGTGCGGTACAGGTACTGAGCGATGATCCGGCCCAGCTACCGCGGATAGACCTGCCCTTGAGTGACGACGAGGACATCGCCAGGCTGGCCGGCGGGGTGAGGCTGCTATGGCGAGTGCTGAAAGATCCTCTGGTGTCCTGCTATCTGGACGGCGTGCAGTTTTGGTGCGAATCCATGATAGACAACCCGGCAGTAGTGGTCAGCGCGGTGCGCAACCTGGTCAATCCCGGCTGGCATGCCGCCGGCACGGTAAGAATGGGGCCGGCATCGGACGCCGGCTGCGCAGCAGGAGAGGATGGCGCGGTGCATGGGCTGGACCGCCTGACAGTGGCGGATGCCTCGCTGTTCCCGACCATTCCGTCCATGCCCACCAATCTGACCACCATCATGCTGGCGGAGCGACTGGCCGCGACGCTACTGGACAAGGAGCTGGCATGACAATGCGCCCTCGTCGCGTGGTATACGCCTTTCCACACGCCGGCGGCTCCGCCGCCCTGTATCGAGTCTGGCAGGCCCAACCCTGGAACGACGGCTTGCTGGTGCCGGTGGAAATGCCCGGCCGGGGTTTGCGCATCCGCATGCCGGCCATGGAAAGCCTGCCCGAACTGACCGCCTGGCTGGCCGACAAGCTATGCGCGGACCTGCGCGAGAGACAGGCACCGGGCGTGGCCGAGTGGGCAACCTTCGGCCATAGCTTCGGCGGCGTGCTCAGCGTGATCGTCGCCAGCGAAATGAACCGGCGCCATGGACTGACGCCACGTTTCAGCGCGGTGTCGGCCTCGATTGCGCCGGGCATCCAGCCGGACGATGCGAGGCATCTGCTCAGCGACGAACAGATCCTGGCCATGGCCAGGGCCGACCAAGGCACGCCGGAGGCGGTGCTGCGAGAGCCGGCGCTGGCCAGTCGGGTGGTAGCCCAGCTACGCTGCGATTACCGCCTGCGCCGGCAATTTTTGGCACACCGAGGGCTGAAAGTGCCGCAGCCACTTCACTTGATAGGTGCCGAGCAAGACCCTCATGTCAGCTTGGCGCAACTGCGCGCCTGGGAACATCACAGCGAGGCTGGCACCGCGCTGCACACCATACCCGGCGATCACTTCGCCATTTACCGGCATTGGTCGCGGGTACGCGACATTCTGTCGTCGTAGCCGCAGGAGTCAACGATATGAGTACGACACAGCTGGACCCATTTCGGCGGCATTGCCGTGATTTCCTGGCGCAAGCTGCCACGCCGCAGGTGGCTCAGTGGGAAGCCCAGGGACGGGTGGACCGCGACTTCTGGGAGCAGGCCGGCGCGGCTGGCTTGCTAGGCATCGGCGTCAGCCGCGAGCTGGGTGGCCGCGGCGAGCGCGACTTCCGCTACCCCATGGTCCTGATCGAGGAACTGATCCGCGCGGGCATGAGCGTACCGGGACTGGTGTCGCACAACGATGTGATCGCCAGCTACATCCTGACCCTGGGCACGCCGGAGCAGAAGCAACGCTGGTTGCCGGCGCTGTGCTCCGGTCGCGCCATCGGCGCGATCGCGATTACCGAGCCACACGCCGGTTCCGACACCAATGCACTGACGACCCGCGCCGAGCGCCAAGGCGATCGCTATGAGCTGAATGGCGGCAAGGCCTATATCACCAACGGCCATAACGCCGATCTGGTGGTGGTGGCGGCGAAGACGGCCGATCCCCAGCGCGGCCAGGGCATCAGCCTGCTGGTGGTGGAGCGCGGCGCGGAAGGTTTCAGCCGCGGGCCCTTGCGCGCCAAGCTGGGCTGGCATGCCAGCGACACCACCGATCTGTTCTTTGAGCATTGCCTGGTGCCGGCGGACAACCTGCTGGGGCGGGAGAACCTGGGCAGCTTCTATTTCATGACGGCGATGATACGCGAGCGGCTGAGCATCTCCACCGTGGCGGTGGCCAGCATGGAAATGGCCTTGGAGCAAACCCTGGCCTATGCCAAGGCGAGAACTGTGTTTGGCCAGCCGGTGGGCAGTTTCCAGCACAACCGCTTCACGCTGGCCAAGCTGGATACCGAAACCCGCATCGCCCGCCTGTATCTGGACGATGCCATTACGCGTTTCAATGCCGGCGCGCTCAGCCTGGTGGACGCGGCGAGGCTCAAGCTATGGGTGACCGAACTACAAAGCAAGGTCGCGGATCGCTGCCTGCAACTGCATGGCGCTGCCGGCTATATGGACGGATCCGACATTGGCAAAAACTGGGTCAACAGCCGGGTACAGCAGATATACGGTGGTACCAGCGAGGTGCTGCATGAGCTGATTAGCAAATCAATGGGATTGTGAAACCTTGTCCAAGCCGAACAGGAGGCGGGAATGACACATGATGGTAAGCCGACGCTTTGGCATAACCGGCCTGGCAGCTTAGCGGAGTGGTGCAGGCTACAGAACCGGACCGGGTACCAAGGCTGGAACCTGGGGACTGGCCGGCGCGGCTGGCGGCATCGATGGCTTGATTGGCGCGCAGGTTTCCAGCCGCATCTATCGGCTGAGCCCCTATTACGCTGGGAACGAAGACACCAGACAGACACTACTGCGCCAAGCCCTGGCTTGTATATCAGCGGGTGCGGTCTTGACGCTGGATGTGCCGGAAAATGCGAATGCCTTAATCAGACAGCTCCCGGCGCTGGGGCTACGCAAGATCTTTCATACCGTCCGGATTTACCGCCGCGCGCTCAGGTCAAGCGGATACAGGCCATCGCCTCGCTGGAACTGGGCTGATCTTTTACCAATTTTTCAAGGAGTGATGCATGGATCAGGTTATGAATGAGCAGACCTTGTCAGACCTTCCCACCCTGTTTGAATGGATGGGCGGCCGGGAAGCCTTGCGCAATTTGATGGAAACGTTTCACCCCAAGATATTGAAGGATCCGCTGCTGGCCGAGATGTTCCGCGAGGTGCCGGACTTCCACCCCGAGCATCTGGCCATGTGGTTTGAGGAGGTGTTGGGCGGTGAGCCGCGCTACACCAATGAACGCGGCGGCTTCAAGACCATGATAGGCATGCATCGCGGCCGCGCCATTCAACCGGAGCAGCGCAAGCGCTGGGTGGAACTACTGATGGAGACCGCCGACGAGGTGGGCTTGCCCAGCGATCCTGAATTCCGTTCGGCTTTTGCCGCCTATGTCGAGTTCGGCTCGCGCCGCGCGCAGGCCAACTCCCAGCCCGATGCGCCGCCCTCGCGGCGCCAGACCGTGCTGCGCTGGGGCTGGGGCGAGGCCAAGCCAGGTACGCCTTGAACGGGCGCATTGTCGGAGAGAACCGCGCGGCAGCGGGAAAGGCTGGACGCGCGCTAACGCCATGGTAATGAAATGAAACGTGAATCCATCAAATTAAGCGTAGGCATGATAGACGACATGTAAGCCTTCTGGCATCGCATACGCTGCGGCAGCGACGATTAGAGTCCATGCGCTTCATTTGCGTGCAGATGCCGCTGCGCGAGGCGGGCAGCTTCCTGCCGGCTATGTGAGCTGTTGTTCCACCAGCATCCGACAAGCGGACATCTTCAAGGCACATCCTACTGGATCGCTTGATCAGCCATCCGGATGTCTGCCATGCCGCCATGCGCCACTTGGCTACCCCCCTGTGAGCGCGCCCCGCCTCGGACTGCGCCCGGCAAGTATTCCTGCTCAGCAAGGGCTTTGTCGCCTTGCAGGCGCATCGGTTGCGCACAAGCGGGGCACGATTGCGAACAACGCTTCTCGGCCCAACTGCTGCAGTTGCGTACGTCGATGGCTTGCGGCCTGAACATACACCCGGCGGCCAGGCTGGGCGGCGGCCTTTTCCTGGACCATGCCGCCGGCCTTGTCCGCGCCAATGGCCTAACACCTGGAACGATACGACGAAAAGGAAACCACCAATGCAATTGAAGCCAGCAACAGAAGGCCGGCGGCGCATTTTGCTAGGCGCTTGCGGCTCCGTGGACATTCTGACCCTGCCGCGCTATCTGTCGGCGATCAAAACCAACATAGACTGTGAACTAAGCGTATTGATGACACGCAGCGCCGAGGCTTTTCTGCCGGCTGCCAGCGTGGGCTTGTATGCGGATAGGGTGATCGCGGGAGAGCGGCCGGAGGACTGGCCTATCGATAAGCCATCTCGCATCGTTGCCGACCACGACCTGCTGGTTGTACTGCCCGCCACTGCGCATATGCTTGCGACGGCGGCACAGGGCGCAGCACCAAACCGGCTAGCCACGATCATCCTGGCCTCTAATTTTCCCGTGCTGTTTTTCCCGGTGATGGGCGCGGTTATGTGGGAAAAGCTGGCCGTGCAGCGCAATGTGCGTCAGTTGTGCGAGGATGGCTATCAGGTGGTGGAACCGGTATGGCATGAGAACTACGATGTGTCGCTGGGGCGCATGGTGGGCCATCCCTCGCTTCCCTTGCCGGAGCAGGTGGTTGAGCTGATACGCACCAACCTGCGCCGCTAAGCGTGGGACAAAAAACCGGCGGGCACCCGCCGGTTTTTGATTTGCACCCGCAGCGCGCGGCTTACAGCAAGTGCGCCAGCAGCAAGGCGGCGAGGTAGAGACCAACGCCGAAGGACACGTGCGCAGACAGGCTGCGCAGACGGGCCACATTAGGCTGCGGCGTCTTGCTGGCGGCGATGCCCGCTCCCAGGCCAGGCTGCAAAATGAAAAATGGCGCGGCCACGGAGAGCAAGCCGAATCCCAAAGCAGGCAGCGGCGTCGGCGCAATGCGCCACTCCGGCCCACACAGGGCCAGCAGCATAGCGGCGAACACGATGCCTATGCCGTAATGCAGCGCCCAGCCTATCGCCGCTTCCCCGGCCACCGGCTCCGCCTTGGCGATATTCTCGTGGCAAAAGCGGCCGCGCAGCAGATGGCCGCTCCAGCGGCCCACCATGCCGTAGTTCAGCGAGGGTATGTTGAAAAAACGGCGCAGAAACCAGGCCCAAAAGTCCATGACCAGCGTTGCGCCTATGCCCAGCGCCAGGGCATGAGTGAAGAAATCTGCAGTCATCGTGGTTTCATCCTAAGTAGGTGGTTCAGATGCTTGGCAGCAATGCATCGCGTCTGGTGCTCGCGGTGCGGATTTCAGATATGCTGGCCCCTTAACATTCAATTTCTTTTTTTAATGATTAATTGATTGCTTTTTCTATGTCAATATCTGAAATCCATTCCAGGGGCGTGCGGGTGAGCGACTTGGCCGATCTGGCCAAGACCCTGGGGAACAGCCATCGCCTCCTTCTACTGGAACATATCGCCGAGGGAGAAAAGACGGTGGAGGCGCTGTCCGATCTGGCTGGCTTGTCGGTGGCGAATGCTTCCCAGCATTTGCAGCAGCTCAAACGCAGCGGCTTTGTCCAGTCGCGGCGCGAGGGCAAGAATGTGCTGTACCGGCTGGGATTGGGGCCGATCGCCGCCTTGTTAGCCGCGCTGCGCGCCTGCGCCGAGCATAATCATGCGGAAATCCGCGCCTTGATCGCCGACAGCTTGTGGCAGCAGGACAAGCTTGAGGCGATTTCGCGCGAAGAGCTGCTGCAGCGCATGCAGGAAACCGAGATCGTGTTGCTGGACGTGCGTTCCGAAGCCGAATACGCCGCAGGCCACCTGCCCGGTGCCATCAATATTCCATTGGAAGCCTTGGAGCAACGCCTGGCGGAGGTGCCGCGCGACCAAGAAGTGGTAGCTTACTGCCGCGGTAATTACTGCGCTTTGTCGAGCAAGGCGGTTTCCATTCTGCGCGCGCTGGGGCGCAATGCGCGGCAATTGCAGGGTGGTATTTGATGGAAATCCGCGCGTCCTGTTTGCGCACAGAGCTGACTCCGGCCTTGATGGGGAAACTGGCGGATTGCTGGCTGCCGGCACCGCATGCCTTGGCCGATGGTGCCTGTGCAGGCATTGCCCTGGCGAAGCTGGAACAGGCTTTGTCAGGGATGGCACTGGCCGTCTTGCTGCCGCCAAAACTGCGGCGCGTGGTGCGCAAACGCCAATTGTCTTTTCTCGGCGGTCGACTGTGTGCTGCGCGCGCATTGGAAGCCTTGGGCGTGGCCGATACAGTAGTGCGGCGCGCCGAGAACGGCTTGCCACTATGGCCGGCCGGCGTGCTCGGCACGATCACCCATCATGACGCAGCGGCCTATGCGGCCGTTGCGCCGGCATCGGCTTATGCCGCGCTGGGCATGGACAGCGAGCGCTTGGCCAGGAGGGACGCGGCGGAGGCCATCCGCACCATGTGCTGCACGCAGGCCGAACGCGTGCGTTGGCTGGGATGGTGCGCGGCACCCCTGGCGGAAACACTGATTTTTTCCGCCAAAGAGGCAGGCTACAAGGCCATTCATCGCTTCGTGAAGCGTTTTGTCAGCTTTGCCGAGTTCGAAGTGACAGCCTTGGACTGGGCCGCGGGCCGTCTGCAACTGTCGCCTGCCGCTGCTAGCAGTCTGCAGGGCGTGATATTGCCATTCGAGATTCGTTTTCATTACACCGACGACGTAATGCATACCCTGGTGGCGGAACGGCAGATGCTGTTCGCGGCGGAGGCCAGTCATTTGCCTGCATGACATGGATTAGTATCGCTCGACAATACTGACGAGTAAGTATGTTTTCAATCAACCGCCTAGCTTGCTTTCGCTAGCGCCGACACCAAGAGCATTCATCCAGCGCATGCCTTTCATTTAAAGATTTTGGGCTGATCTTCTGACTTGAAAAGTGCCTGAAATCACCCCCAAAGCGCCATTGTGATGGAAAAAAGCAATCTACCCGAGCTGGCTGGCGCACCACATTGCTGGAGTCCGACAATTCGGCCTAGCACGCAATCCGTGGGACTTGACACGAACACCCGGAGGCAGCTCCGGCGGGATGCGCCGGATTTTCTCTGCGGGAAGTCGGCAGTGATCTTGCCGGCTCCATCCGAATACCCACCGCTTACTGTGGCATTGCCAGATGCAAAGCACGCGAAGGCAGCATCCCCGCACCGGACATATCCCTCATCTGCCTGCTCATTCCCTTTGGCGTAGCGCTGATTGGCAAGCGCTGGCAAGACGCGGCCTTGCTGCATGTCGCCGCACAGTTGGAAACAGTACTGGGCGGCTTTGTTGCACCACCCTGGTTAGCTGCAACGTGCAACTGACGTCACATGGCGCTCACCATCAGCAGGCTGATACTGCAGGCTTGGCCTGGGCGGGCGGCCTGCTTACACTATGGCTTTTGTCCGGAAACCCCATGTCCCTGCCCCGCCCGCTGGCCAATCTGCTTGCCCTGCCACCCTTGCTGGCCGCCGGCAGCTTTGCGCTCACCGACAGCCTGTTCTGGCCCGTCCTGCTGTATCTGGCCATGAGCCTGCTGACCTTTGCCGTGTATGGCTGGGACAAGCGCCAGGCCGTGCATCACGGGCGTCGTACACCGGAAAAACTGCTGCACTGGCTGGAGCTGTTGGGCGGCTGGCCGGGCGGCTTGCTGGGCCAGTACTGGCTGCAGCACAAATCCAGCAAGTGCAGCTACCAGCTGATGTTCTGGCTGATCGTGCTGGCACACTGGCTGCTATGGGGCAGCTGGATTGCCTGGCGCTGGCATGTGGCGCATGCGGTCTAGGTGCGCCGTCGCGTTGCCGCCTGAATGGCCGCATCCAGACATTGCAGCAGGTCGGTCACCACTTCATCCCGATTGGTTTCGTTGAACATCTCATGCCGCCCGCCGGGGTAAACCTTGCTGCTGACATTGAGCAGGCCGGCCTCCCGATAGCGGATTTCCAGCTGGCCCAGCGCCAGGCGTCCCAGGCTGACCGGGTCGCGGCTGCCCGCCAGCAGGTAGACAGGGCAATGCCGTGGCAGATTATCGCCGGCCCTGGCCTCGCCCCTCTCCAGCGCGATGATGCCGCCAAACAAGTCCGCCCACAGTCCGGGGGTGGGGTCGAAACCGCAGAGTGGATCAGCCAGATAGGCATCCACTTGCGCCGGATCGCGCGATAACCAGTCTGCCTTGGTGCGGGCCGGGAAAAAGCCCAGATTGAAGCTGCCAAAAATCAGCCGGGCCATGAAACCGGATGGCGCATCGTCCCCGCCCAGCCGGCCCGCCAGCCGGGCCAACTGGCGCAGCAGCCAGGCCAGCGGGCGCTGCCGGTAGCCGGTGGCCGACAACACCAGCCCATCAAGCTTGGCACCATATTGCAAAAAATAATGCCGGGCGATGAAGGAGCCCATGCTGTGACCCAGCAGGATGAGCGGTACCGCGGGATGCTGGCTGGCCACGTGCTCGCGGACACACTCCACATCCGCCACCACCTTGTTCCAGCCATCCTCGGCGGAAAACCAGCCATGACGGGCAGCGTGCGGGCCATGGCCGCGATGGTCGTGGGCGTAGACCGCAATGCCGTGTTGCGCCAGTTGCTGGGCCAGCGGCTGGTAACGGGCGGCATGCTCGCTCATGCCGTGGCAGATCAGCAGTGCGGCACGTACCGCCACGCCTGCCGGCGGCTGCCAGCTGCAGCCATGAATGCGGTGACCATCGGCCACCTGCAAAGTGAAGTGCTCCATGTTTTCCTCGTTGCCGGTGGTACGCTTGCCGGCAAGGCCGGGGACGCAACTGTCGTTATCAGGCTGCGCAGGCGCAGGCATGGCTTAAGAAAACACGAATCGGCAGGACATGACAACCGCAATGCTGCAATCAGGCCAGCATCCGCGCCGGGTCGAACTGCGCATTGCTCAGCGAGGTGAGCACATGGTCGCGCCATGCGCCGTTGATATACAGGTAATCGCGCGCCAGGCCTTCCTCGACAAAACCCAGGCGCTGCAACAGGGCGGCACTGCGCTGGTTGTGCGGCTGGTAATTGGCTTGCAGGCGATGCAGGCGCAAGTCGTCAAAGGCAAAGCGGATGATCTCGCTGACCGCCTCATGCATCAGCCCCTGCCCTTGCAGGGTGTGGTCGATGCCATAACCCAGATGTGCCGCCTGAAACACCCCGCGCACGATATTGCTCAGGCTCACTGTCCCGACAATGCGCTGCGGCTCTTCCGGCAGGGTGAGCAAATAGCGCGCACACACGCCCTGCTCCCAGCCCAGCGCCTGCTGGCGCAACTGCATGGTCCAGTACAGCTCGGTAAAGAACATGTCACCGGGCTTGGGGTCCCACGGGGCAAAGTGCTGGCGGTTGGCTACCTGATAATCCAGCATGGCGCGGGCCAGCCCGGTATGGGGTGGCAGCAAGTGCAAACGCGGCGTGACCAGCACGGCTTGCAAGGTGGTCATGAGGCACATCCTTCGACAATGGCGGCAGACAGGCAGTGTAAGCGTTGCGCCATGCCACACTCAAGCGCCACTCCGGATGTAACAACGCCCGGACAGGCCGGGCGTCGGGTCTTGCTGTGCTGCGCGCGGTGGCTTAGTTGCCGGTCAGGCGTTCCAGTGCCTCGCGGTATTTGGCCGCGGTTTTTTCGCGCACGTCCAGCGGAACTGCCGGGGCCGGCGCCTGCTTGTTCCAGCCGGAGGCTTCCAGCCAGTCACGCACGAACTGCTTGTCGAAGGACGGCGGATTGCTACCGGCAGCGTAGCTGTCGGCGGGCCAGAAACGGCTGGAATCCGGGGTCAGCGCTTCGTCCATCAGCACCAGGGTGCCGTCTTCATCCAGACCGAACTCGAACTTGGTGTCGCAGATGATGATGCCGCGCTTGGCGGCGAATTCGGCAGCCGTCTTGTACAGCAGGATGGCGGTGTCACGCACCTTGGCAGCCAGCTCGGCACCAACGATGCCCACACACTGCTCGTAGCTGATGTTTTCGTCGTGATCGCCCACGGCCGCCTTGGTGGACGGGGTGAAGATGGGTTCGGGCAGCTTGCTGGATTCCTGCAGGCCGGCCGGCAGTGCAATGCCGCACACGGTGCCGGACTTCTGGTATTCCTTCCAGCCGGAACCAGCCAGATAACCACGCACCACGGCTTCGATCGGCACCGCTTTCAGGCGCTTGGCCACCACGGCACGGCCTACCACTTGCGGCAGGTCTTCGGCGGACACCACGTCTTCCGGCTTGTCACCGGTCAGGTGGTTGGGTACCACATCCTTCAGGGTTTCAAACCAGAAGTTGGAAATGGCAGTGAGGATCTGGCCCTTGGCCGGAATCGGATCATCCAGAATCACGTCAAAGGCGGACAGACGGTCGGTGGCGATCATCAGCATGCGCTTGTCGTCGATCTCGTACAGATCGCGTACCTTGCCGGAGTAGATTTTCTTCAGGCTTTTCAGATTGGTGGTGTTGAGTCCGCTCATGACACGTCCTTGCTAAAGGCTGGGCCGGCCTGCCTTGTGGGCGGGCTGGCGATTTTGAAAACGGGTGGGCTCCGCAGCCAACCGCTTGTCAGTTGGCAGAGCCGGAATGGCTTACAGCGTATCCTTCAACGCCTCGGCCTGCTCCAGTGCCTCGTCGGCAGTGGCGGCCATCACGTTGAAGTGGCCCATCTTGCGACCCGGCCGCGCCTGCTTCTTGCCGTACAGGTGCAACTGGGCATTGGGGGCCTCGGCCAATACGTCCCAATTGGGTTCACGGCCGTCTTCCTTCCAGACATCTCCCAGCAGGTTCACCATCACCACCGGGCTGAGCAGGTCGGTGCGGCCCGGCAGCAGGCCGCACATGGCGCGCACTTGCTGCTGGAACTGGTCGGTCAGGCAGGCAGTCAGGGTGTAGTGGCCGGAGTTGTGCGGGCGCGGGGCGATTTCATTCACCACCAGGCTGTCGTCGGCCAGCACGAAGAACTCCACCGCCAGCACGCCAACGTAATCCAGCGCTTCAGCCAGGCTTTGCGCCATTTGCTGGGCGGATGCCGCCAGCGCCGGGGCAATGCGTGCCGGGACAATGGACACGTCCAGAATACCGTTCTTGTGGCTGTTTTCCGCGACCGGAAACACCGCCATTTGCGCTGCGCTGACGCGGGTGACAATGGCCGATACTTCCAGCTTCAGGTCCAGCATTTTTTCCAGCACGCAGGCCTGACCACCCAGGTTGGCATAGGCGGCGCGGGCTTCGTCCGGGGTGCTGACCCGTACCTGCCCCTTGCCGTCGTAACCCAGACGCGCGGTTTTCAGGATGCCGGGCAGGTAGGGCGTGAGGTCGACCTGGATGTCTTCCACGCTTTCAATGGCCAGATAGGGCGCAGTCGGCAGACCGGCCTTGTTGATCCAGGCTTTTTCGGCAATGCGGTCCTGGGCGATGGCCACGCAATCGCCGGACGGCGATACACGGGTGGTGCGGGCCAGTTCGCGCATGGCATCGGCGTTGACGTTTTCAAACTCGGTGGTGACGGCGGCACAGGTCTGCGCCAGCGTCTTGAGTGCAGCGGCGTCGTTGAACGGGGCGCACAGATGCACGTCGGCGAACTGGGCGGCCGGGGCATTGCTGTCCGGGTCCAGCACGGTCACGCGGTAGCCCATGGTCTTGGCAGCCACGGCAAACATGCGGCCCAACTGGCCGCCGCCGAGAATGCCCAGCATGGACGGTGGCAGGATGGCCGCCATTTATTCCACCTCCGGCAAGGTCATGCCCAGCACGGTTTCTTCCTGGCGCTTGCGGAAGGCAATCAGTTTCTCGGCCAGTTCCGGCACGGCATTGGCCAGCATGGCCACGGCAAACAGCGCGGCATTGGCGGCACCGGCTTCACCAATGGCAAAGGTGGCCACCGGGATGCCCTTGGGCATTTGCACGATGGACAGCAGCGAGTCTTCGCCGCGCAGGTATTTGGACGGCACCGGCACGCCCAGCACCGGCACGTGGGTCTTGGCAGCCAGCATGCCCGGCAGGTGGGCAGCACCGCCGGCACCAGCGATGATGGCTTTCAGACCGCGCTCGGCGGCGGTTTCAGCGTATTGGAACAACAAATCCGGGGTACGGTGGGCGGAGACGACGCGGGTTTCGAAAGCGACACCGAAGTCTTTCAGCACGCGCGCGGCGTTCTGCATGACTTCCCAGTCGCTATTGCTACCCATCACGATGCCGACTTCAATCATGGCGGTGAAGCTCAGGGAGGAATAAAGACGTGATTTTACCTGAGAGCCGGGGGGGGCCGGAATGGTTTTTTATTTTGATATCAAGACAGTTGCACCAACTGTCGCAAGTGCTGTCTCTGGCTCAGCCCGGACGCGGATAGGTAAACAGCAGCAAGTGCGCGGTATTGAAGGCCAGGTGCGCCAGTGCGGCCAGCGCCACCTGCCGGGTGGCGGCATACACCAGGCCATATCCCAGCCCGGCCAGCGTGGCCAGGCCCACCCAGCCCCAGCCACCGGCCACATGGGCGGCACCAAACAGCAGCGAGGCAGCAATCAGCGCAGGCAGGGGCTCCACCCGGTTTTCCAGCCAGCGCTGCAGGCCATGGCGAAACAGGGCCTCTTCCGGCAGCGCAGTCAAAAAGAAGTTGGCAAACAGCCAGGGCAGCAGCCAGGCCGGCAGCTTGGGCGCATAGGTAATCATGCCGCTTTCCTGCGCCAACGCCAGTACCAACATCAGTAACAACAGGCCGACTGCCGCCACGGCACCGCCCCAGGCCCGGCCACGGTGGGGGGCATCATGCAGGCCCAGCAGCAACAGCCAGCCGGCCACTCCCTTGTCGAAGCTCCACAACAGCCGGTACACCTGGCTGTCCGGCGTTGCCCGCCCCTGCCACAGCAGCGGATTGTCAAAACCGGGCAGCGCATGCAGGGCCAAGGCCAGCAATAAGGCCAGCCACAGCACCCGCCATTCCGGGCGCGGAAAACGGTAAACCACATAGCTCAAGCTGCCGGCCACCGCCAGTGCCAGCAGGCCCAGCGGTTGCAGCAGCCCGCACAACAGCGCCAGGCCAATCGCCCCCAGGCCAGCCAGCATGGAGGAGCGCGGCAGGCCCAGGCACTGCAATAACAGGGCAATGGCCAGCCAGCCAAAGCTGGCCAGTTCGACGGGAGCGGGTAGCATCATGGGCAGGCGCAGCCGCCCGGCCAGCACAAGAGCTGGCCGGGCGGTAAAGGCTTACATCTTGGAGAGTTGCTCACGCGCCTTCTGGGCGGCGGAGCTGGACGGATACAACTTGATCAGGCGCTTGAGCGTGGCCTTGGCAATATCCACCTGCCCCAGGTCGCGCTGGCAGTTGGCCACATTGCGCAGTGCATCCGGTGCTTTGGGATTGTCCGGGTATTGCTCGGCAAAACGACGGTGTATTTCAATGGCGGCATCGTACTGGCGCTGCGCGGTATGGGCTACACCCAGCCAGTAGAGGGCGTCCACTGCCTGCGGTGCGTTGGGGTTCTGCTGGATGTACAGGCTGAGTGCGGCGGTGGCCTTGGGAAAGTCGCGCGCGCGCAGCAGGTTGAGCGCCTTGTCGTAGTCCGGGCTGGTCTGGGTATCGGTCGCAGCGGCGGGCTGACTGGCTGCAGGCTGGCTGGCCGCTTGCTGGGCGGCGGCTTCCTTGCCGGCGCTCTCCAGATGGCTCAGGCGGCCATCCAGATCGTTATACAAATCGTTTTGCCGCTTCTGCGTGGTTTGCAGATTGTAGTTGGCCACTTCCACTTCGCCGCGCAGCTTGGCCACTTCGGCCTTCAGGCTTTCCACCTGATTGACCATTTCCAGCAGCTTCTCGTTGGACAGCTTGCTTTCCACTTCGGTGAGGCGGGCATTGGCCTGACGATTGACCTGGTCAATCTGATAGCGGGTGGCTTCGATATCGCTGGTGGTGGCGCAGGCAGACAGGGTAAGCAGCAGCGCCGCGCTGAGGGCAAGGCGTTTCATGGGGCGGTTCTCGGTCCGTTGCATACAGGTTGGCCGGACATCATAGCAGCCCGAAGTGGATTTCTGGCTAGATGCCCGGCCTGATTTTGTGCGTGATGCGGATACGCCCGGTTGCGCGTATCCGCAAGCAGCTTTACTCGCCGTTGTACAGAATGTCGGCGCGGCGGTTCTCGGCGTAATCAGCCTCGGTATTGCCGGTAGCCTTCGGCTTTTCCTTGCCCAGGCTGACGGCTTCCACCTGGCTGTCCTTCACGCCCAGCACTTCCAGCGAGCGCTTCACGCTCTCGGCACGGCGCTGACCCAGGCCCAGGTTGTATTCGCGGCTGCCACGCGCATCGGTATTGCCCTGGATGATCACCTTGCGGTCAGCATGATCCTTCAGATAGCCGGCATGGGCTTCCACGGTGGGCTTGTCGCTGCCCTTGACGGTGGAAGAGTCAAAGTCAAAGTACACGCTGCGCTTGGACAGCGGGCTGTTGGGGTCGTGCAGCGGGTCGGCATTCAGCTGGCCCTGATTGCTGCTGCCAGTATCAGCCGGAGCCACGCCCTGATTGGCGGTGGCGGCCGGGGCGGTATTGCTGGTAACGGCTGCCGGCTTGGTGCTGGCGCAGGCCGCCAGCAGAGTAACCGTGGCGGTGCCGAGTACGAGTTGTTTCCAGTTCATGCCTTCGCTCCTTGGATTTGAATGCACTACATCATTACGGATTGTTGAAAGGGCCCCAAGACGGGTCCTGCACTTCGCCATTAATCACTGCCAGTCTTACCTTGCTGCTGCCATCCAGCGTGGTGGCATACAGCACACTCTTGCCGCCGGACTCGCTGGCATACAGCACCATGCGGCCATTGGGGGCGAAACTGGGTCGTTCGTTATAACCACTTTCCGACAGCGCACGGACATCACCGGTGGTGAGGTCTTGTGCCATCACTCGGAAGCGCCCCGCCTCGCGCCGGATGAAGGTCAGGGTGCGACCATCCGGCGATACGCGTGGCGAAACATTGTAGTTACCTTGCCATGTAACGCGCTGGGCCTGCCCGCCGCTGACAGCCATGCGATAAATTTGTGGCCCGCCGGTACGGTCGGACACGAAATAAATCTGGCTGCCGTCCGGCGTAAAGGTCGGCTCGGTATCAATCGCATCGCTATAGCTGAGACGGCGTGGCGCACTGCCCAGCGTATTCACCAGATAAATCTGCGAATTGCCGGTGGTGGTCAGCACCACCGCCAGCTTGCTGCCATCCGGGCTCCAGGCCGGGGCCGAGTTACTGCCTTTGAAATTGGCCACCGCGCGGCGCTGGCCGGTGGCCAAGTCCTGCACCCATACCACCGGCTTCTTGCTCTCGAAGGAGACATAAGCCAGATAACGGCCATCCGGACTCCAACTAGGCGAGATGATGGGCTCTTTGGAGCGCAGGATGGTTTGCGCCCGGTTGCTGTCCACATCGGTGATCAAGCCCACTTGCAACTGGTAATTGCGGCCATTCTTCACCACATACACCACCCGGGTATTGAAGATGCCCCTCTGCCCGGTAATGGCCTGGTAAATCATGTCGGCAATGGTGTGGGCCACTTCACGGCCACGGTCTGGCGTCACGGTGAACTCACCGGAAGTCAGCTGCTTTTTTTGCGCCACGTCCATCAGGCGGAAGCTGATTTTCACTTGTCCCCCAGCCACCGCCTCCACCTTGCCGATGGCGATGGACTGCGCTGCAGCCGCCTGCCACAGCGGATAGCGGATGTCGGCAGGCTCTACCGGCACATTGGCTATGGCTGAGCCATCCACCATGCGGAACACCCCGGACAATTCCAGATCGCTGCGGATGATGGGAGTGAGCGCCTCGCGCATGCGCGTGGTTTCATCCTTGAACGGCACCACGGCAATGGCATGCTTGCTGGCACCGCCACCCACAATCTCGATGGTCATTTCCGCGTAGGCACCGCGACCGGCCAGCAAGACAAACATTAGCAATGCCTTAAACAGAGTACGAATGTCCGGCATGAGTTCCCTCTGAAACGAAATTTCCTGAAAAAACCTGTCCACACCGGCCGCTTTACTGACGCGGGCGGAATTCCAGCGTGAACTGGCGATAGCCATCGTTGAAGCTGGCACCGGGCGGCAGACTGGGGAAGGTACGTGCCTCCCAGATGGCGCGCTGTACCGCATCATCATATGCCTTGCTGCCGCTGGAACGAATCAGCTGCACCTTATTGACCTCCAGCGAAGGCAGCAAGGTCACCTGGACCCGCGCCACGGGATTACCGTTCAGCTCCGGTGGAATCTGCACCAGCGGGGTAATCTTGGCCTGGACCTTGTCGATCCAGCCGCCCTTGGCCGCCGCCGAACCATTGACCGCGCCACCGGCCACACCATTGGCACTGCCGGCCTGGGTGCTGCGGGCATTGGCCTTGTGACCGGTATTGGGCGCATCCAGTTGCGACAGCAAGTCGTCGGCTTGGTTGTCATAGGTTTTGGACTGCTTGCTGCCCTTGCCCGGCGTGGTGGCTGGCGGCACTTTGGCCGGTTTCTTTTCTGCCACAACCGGCGGGGCAGGCTTGGCCGGGGCTTTTTCTAGCGCTTTGGCTGGTTTTTCCTGCTTTTTCGCGGGTTCCGGCGCTTTTGCTGGCGGTGTTTTGACCGGCTCCGGTTTTGGTTTTTCCGGCAGCAGCTTGTGTACCGGCGCCGGCTTTTTCACCGGCTCGGCAGCGGGCTTTTCCAGGTGCTGCGGTTTGGGTTCGGGCTTTTTCTTCGCCCCCAGATTCACCTCGGCAGGCGGTTGCGGCGGTGGGGCCGGCGGGGCTTGCTCCGGCACGGCAACTGGCTTGGCAGCCGGCTGGGGTTCGGTGATGACCGCCGGTGCGGGTGGCGGGCTGCTCCACAGTTCCAGCGCCAGCGGCACTTCATGGGCAGCTTGCTTGCTGGCCAGGCCGGCCCATAACATCAGTGCGGCGACTACCCCGTGCAATAGCAGCGAGGCCAGTACAGACCAGGACGGGGTGCTTGAATCGGTACGCTTCATGCCTTATTGGTGATTCTGTTGCTTGACGGTGAGGGCCACGCGCTTGATGCCGGCCTTGTGCAGATCGTCCGCCACGGACACCACATCGGCGTACTTGAGGTCTTTGTCGGCCGAGATGGCCACCGGCCGGTCGGCACCGGCCAGCATGGCGGCAACCTGCGCCGCCAGGGTGCTGCGTGATTCCACTGCCGTCACCTTGTCGCCATCCTTGATTTGCAGCTTGTCACCGGCATCCAGCACCACTTCCAGCGGTGGAACATCCAGCGCCGCCGCCTGCGATACGCTGGGAACCTGGATGACACCGGGGGTGAACATGGGAGCAGTCACCATGAAAATGACCAGCAACACCAGCATGACGTCGATGTAAGGCACCACGTTCATCTGGTTCATTTGACGGCGGGGGCGGCGGTTGAGCATGGAGGTCCAGACTTGAGTTCGGCTTGCCATCATAGCACCGCAGCCATAAAGGCCCGATGACAAACATCTTGCTTAACAAAAAAGGGGTCTGACCCGTTGCCACATCAGAAAGTTCTTATCAAGCCAAGGGATCAGACGAGCGCCTACAGCCGGGTACACAGTGTCAGGCCGTCACCAATCGGCAGTACGCAATGGCGGATGCGCACATCCTGCTGCAGGCGGGCATTGAAGGCATGCATCAGGTGGACACCGGGCGGGTCCTCCGGGCGTGGCGACACCACCCGGCCGGACAGGAAGATGTTGTCGATGGCGATGACGCCACCGGGGCGTACCAGTTGCAGGCAGGCTTCAAAATAGTCCTGGTAGGACGGCTTGTCCGCGTCGATGAACACCAGATCGAACTGACCGGCCTGCCCCTCTGCCAGCAACTGCTGCAAGGTCTGCAAGGCTGGTCGCAGTTCCAGGCGGATGCGCGCGGCCACCCCGGCGCGCTGCCAGTAGTCGCGGGCGATACGGGTAAATTCATCACTCACATCGCAGGCGACGATCTGGCCATCTTCCGGCATGGCCAAGGCCGCGGCCAGCGTGCTGTAACCGGTGAACACGCCGATTTCCAGATAGCGGCGCACGCCCATCAGCTGTACCAGCCAGCCCATGAACTGCCCTTGTTCGGGCGCGATCTGCATCTTGGCCATGCGATGGCCGGCGGTGAATTCGCGCAGTTCGCGCATTACCGGGTGCTCGGTCAGGCCAATGGCCATCAGGTAATCATGCAAGGTGCCGTCCAGCGGCACGGTACGACTGGTCATGGATACTCTCGGGAAAATGACAAAACGCCCGCTGGCAGCGCCGGGCCGACGGGGTGGGCCATCGGTGGCAACAGGGGGCGTTCGGGAATGGCCACGGCGCAAGCCGGGCCGGGACTGCTTATTCCGGCTGGTAGACGTAGGGCTTTTGCGGCACGCGGGACTCTTTCCAGCGGCGCTGGTCGTCCAGGTTGACCTTGCGGTCCCACAGGGTGAGGCGCAGTTCGCGGCGCTGCTGGTCTACTTCCGGATGCTTGTCCAGAAATTCGCTCATGAATTTGGTGAAATCGGACTGGTACATGGTATTCCCCTGGCTATGATCGCAGGATTCTAATCGATAAGCGCCGGCACTGACCACGGTCTTGCCGGATATTTGGCCGCCGGGCGGCACAAACACCACAGCAGCAGCTAGCCGCGCGGAATATCCGGTGCCTTGTCGCCGTACATCTTGCGGTCGGCCACGTCCAGCAGTTCTTCGATCAGCATGCCGTCTTCCGGATAATAGGCCACGCCGATGCTGACCCCCAGCTCGATGCTGTGGCCATCTACCTCATAGGGCTGCTGGATGGCGTGTTTCAGTCGTTCGACAACCCGGTCTGCCTCGCGATTGGACTCCACATCCTCCATCAGCAGCACGAACTCATCCCCCCCAGCCGGGCCACGGTGTCTTGATTGCGCATGATGGCCAGGATGCGCGCGGCAATCAGCTGCAAAACCTTGTCGCCGGTGGCGTGGCCATAGCTGTCGTTCACCGGCTTGAAGCGATCCATGTCCAGGAACAGCACCGCCAGGCGCCGCTCGCTGCGGTTAAGGCGTGAGATGGCATGCTGCAGACGGTCATAAAACAGGTTGCGGTTGGCCAGGCCGGTGAGGCGGTCGTGATTGGCCAGATAAAACAGATGGCTTTCGCGCCGCTCCTGCCGCGACAACAGTCCCCAGTAAAAGCGCAGCCCGAAACCGAGTAACAATAAAACCAGCAATGACTGGCACAGGATGACGGCACGCTCGAAGCCGCTAAGCAGGTACCAGCCCAATTGCCAGTGCAGACGCAGGGTCAGCGGCTGCGACTCACTGCCCACGGCGCGTTCCAGTTGCAGCTGCGGAAAGCCAAGGGTTTCCAGCCAGCCATGCGGCGTGCCGGCAATATCCACATAGGCAGGCAAGCGGGCGGCCTGTGGGCCTCTGGCCAGAATCTGCAGGCTCAGACCGGCAGGCAGGGCGGTATCGTCCGGGCGCAGGTAATCGGAGCGCAGCATCAGGGCGACAAACTGATCCGGCGGCTGGCCGCGCAGCAAGAGTGTGCTGCTGTTGACCGGCTGCAGCAGCAGATGACCGCGAAACCCCTCGCGCAGGATGAAGGACGCCGACATGGCGGCACGGCCAAAACGGCGCGCATCCTGCAAGGCTGCCTGCAAACGCAGATCATGCGAGATATCGGTGCCCAGCAGCGGACGTACCGCCTGATTCAGCGGCAGGATGGACACCACCGGGTAATACTCCGCGCTTAGCGGCAAGGGATAGATCACCGACTGCTGAGGCAGTTGGTAGGCATGCAGCTTGAAATCACTGCCCCATTGCGCCTGCATCTGCTGTGTCCAGCCTGGCAGATCCTGATGGCGGACGCGCTGAATGCGCTCCAGCGACACCAGTTGTGGATAGCGCTCGGCCATCTGGCGCACGAATACCTGCTCCTGCTCGCCGGCTTGCTGGTGATCGAGCATGGTGAAGGCGGCATAGCTGTCCAGAATGGTTGCGTTGACCAGCAGCTTCTGGTTGAGCTGCTCGGACAGGCGCACGCCCAGCATGTCGAACTCCTGCTCGGCACTGATGACGGCACGGCTGAGAAAAGCCATGGAAATCAGCGCGCTCAGCAGCAGCCAAAGCAGTACACATGCCAGAGTGGCCAGTTTTATCCGCATGGAGCAAGGGAGGGCAGAAGGGAGAAAAGGCGATTCTATAGAAAGGGCGACCTGCTAGCCCAAGGAATTCTGCCACAGTCGAAAATATAAGTAATTATACCTAGTCGCATTTGTCCTTACTACAAAGCCCTGGCGCTAGCTGTATAAACTAGCTGCTATTTTGACGCAATGCAGCACGGATGGCAGGCAATTGGCGGCGGCTGACCAACAGTGGCTGGGCAATGTCGCGCAGGCTGACGCCCCACTGCTCATCCGCCCCCTCTCCCAGCCGCAAAAGCGCCTGCAGCGCATGACGCATCACCAGGCAGTTGCGGTGAATGCGCAGCACGCTGTCGTCCAGTCGCTGCTCCAGCGCCACCAGTGAATCATCCAGCAGGTATTCATCATCCGCCGTCACCAGACTGATGTATTTTTGCTCGGCTTTCAGATAGCGCACGGCGGAAAAAGGAATGTTGAGCAAACGGTCACGATGTCGCACCGTGAAATGGGCTTCGATGACAGGGCGCTTGCCACAGCGCAGCGCGGCCTTCTCCAGCGCCTGGCGCAAGCGCTCCAGCCTGACCGGCTTGAGCAGATAATCAGCCGCATCCAGTTCGAATGCGTCCACGGCGTATTGTTCATGCGCGGTGGTGAACACCAGTTGCGGTGCCAACGGCAACTGGCGCAGCCTGCGCGCCAGTTCGACTCCACTGATGCCGGGCATGGAAATATCCAGTAACAGCACGTCCACCATCTGGCGCGCCAGCCACTGGCTGGCTGCTTTGGCATCCGCCAGCGCCGCCACCGTGGTGGCACCACATTGTGCCACCTGCCCCACCATGCGTTCGCGTGCCAGCGGTTCATCATCCACCACCAGTACACGCAGGCCGTTCAAAGCACCCATTGCGGCTTGCCCAGTTTCTCTACCAGTTGTCGCCAAGCCTTGAGAATCTTCTGGAACTTGTTGTTGGTGGGGGCCAGTTCACGCACTTGCACCAGCATGTCGTAGGCGCGGCGCATATGGCTTTCGTGCCAGCCATTGCCATGCACATAGGCCATGGTGGCGTTGGCCAGGTTAAGCATCACCTGCACATTGTGCGGCATTTCCTCATGGGCTTTGACAAAGCGATCGATGGCCTGCTCAAAGCGGCCGGCTTGCGCCTCGCGTACCGCCTGGTTGTTGAGTTCCAGCACCGACTGCACGTTTTCGGCAATCAGTTGACGCCCCATGTCGCCCAGCCCCACTTCCTCGAACAGGCCGCCAATGGTGGAGAGCAACTCTTCGTTGTCGTGATTGTTGCGCACCAGATCGCGCATGGCGGCATTGCCGGTGTCCTGTTTGCCCTGGGCATAGCAGGCACGGGCAAATTCCATTTGCGCCTCGGCCGGCAGATTGCTGCCCAGCTTCTGGTAGGCGGCCTCGGCCTCGGCCAGCAGGGCGCGTGCCTTGTCGCGGTTGCCCAGCTTGGTCTGCAACTGGCTGTCAATCACGCTGCACATCCATTCGCCGGCTTCGTTGTAGCGGTAGTCACGGCGCAGATTGCCCAGCGTGCGGGCCGCCGTGCCGGTTTCCCCCCGTGCCATCTGCACCCGCGCCAGCATGGCGTAATGGGTGGGGCTGCGGTGCCAGGTGTATTTGGCGATATTGAGGGTTTCTTCGCTGGCCGCCTCGGCGGTTTCCAGGTCCTTGTTGAGCATGGCCACTTCGGCCAGTTGTTTTTGCCGGCGCAGCACCACCGGCGACAGGGTGGTGGCCTTTTCCAGGGTGCTTTGTGCGCCGGGCAGGTCGTGATGGATGCGGTGCAGCTTGGCCAGCCAGTCATAGGCTTCCATCACTCTTTCATTATCGGCCAGCACTTCTTCAAACAGCAGCTTGGCTTCGTCGTAGGCTTTCAGGCCGGTGAGCGACTTGGCCAGACCCAGCTTGGCCCAGGCCAGCGGCTTGAGGCGCAGCACTTCCATGTAGAGATTGCGCGCGGTGTCGAAGTCGCCGATTTTCTGGGCCAGGCTGCCCTTGAGCTTCATGAAGTCCAGCGTAAACTCGCCACGCTGGCTGATCTTGCGGCTACAGGCATCAATGGCAGCCAGGTATTCGTGCCGCATGATGGCTTCATCCACCATGCGGAAGGCCTCGCGTCGCCGCATGGCTTTTTCCAGCCGCTGACTGAGCACCTCGCCGGTGAAGGGCTTGAGCAGGTAGTCATCCGGTGCCAGCTCGGCAGCGGAGATTACCCGTTGCGCCCGCCGCTCGCCGGTGACAATCATGAACACGCAGGACTGCTTGATCAGATTGCGTTCCTTGACCTCCTCAAACAGATAGAGGCCGTCGTAGCCATTCCCCAGGTCGTAGTCGCACAGCACCACGTCGAATTCGAACTTGGCCATCTTGGCCAGTGCATCGCCGGCCTTGCTGGCGTACTCAACCTTGTCAGCGCCGAAGGAGGCCAGGGTCATGGCCAGCGCGCGCTGCATCTCCGGCAGGCTGTCGATGATCAGGAACAGCCGGCTGGAGTATGGGTCCTCGTAGGGACGCCGGCTTGACTCGGCACTGCCCTGCCCGGCAGTCAGGCTCTGGTAGGTGGTGGAAGGTAGCTTGTCACTCATGGCGTCATCATCGACCAGCCTGGCTGGAATGTCATTGTTCGGCGGTCAGTTTGGCATAACGCAAATCCAGCCACTTCAACCCGTGTTCGGCAAAATTGATTTGCAGGCGCACATCATTGCCACTGCCCTCGGCATTAATCACCACGCCAGCGCCGAATTTGGCATGACTGACGCCCTGACCAATACGAAAGCCCTGCAGCGACATGGTGCTGGCCGGCGCGCTGGCTTCCTCCAGCCAGGGTGCGCGGCGTGGACTTGCCTGCGGTACAGGTTTCACTGTAGCAGACAGTACCCGAACCAGCTCGGCGGGAATTTCCTCGACAAAGCGCGAACGGATGGGATAGCGGCTCTGGCCGTGCAGCATGCGGCTCTGCGCGCAGCTCAGGTACAAGCGCTTGCGGGCGCGGGTGACGGCCACGTACATCAGGCGACGCTCTTCCTCCAGGCCCTTGCTGTCGTTCATGCTGTTTTCGTGCGGGAACAGTCCTTCTTCCAGACCGGAGACAAACACCGCGTCGAACTCCAGGCCCTTGGCGGCATGCACCGTCATCAGTTGCAGCGCGTCCTCGCCGGCTTCGGCCTGATGCTCGCCCGCTTCCAGACTGGCCGCACTGAGGAATTCGACAATGGCCAGCTCTGGCTGATCCGGGAAGAAACCGGCTGCGGCGCTCACCAGTTCGTCCAGGTTGGCCAGTCGTTCTTCGCCTTCTTTCTTGTCCTGCTCGTACATGGCGCGCAGGCCGGAGTGGTCGATGATCAGGCTGACGGTTTCCGCCAGCGTCATGGCACTGCTCTTGTTGCGCAGGGCTTCGATCAGCAGCACAAACTCGCCCAGCTTGGCGGCGGTACGGCCACCGCCGGCGGCGCAGCAGGCCTGCCACAGGGTGACGCCCTGCTCACGGCTGATGGCTTGCAGGTTTTCCACGGTGCGGGCACCGATGCCGCGCGCCGGCACATTGATGACACGCAACAGGGCGTTGTCGTCATCCGGGTTGCTGACCAGGCGCAGATAGGCCAGCGCATGCTTGACTTCCTGGCGCTCGAAAAAGCGCAGGCCGCCATAAATGCGGTAAGGCAACTGGGCATTCACCAATACATGTTCCAGCACCCGAGACTGCGCGTTGGAACGATACAGGATGGCCATGTCGGACAGATTCATGCCCTCGCGCTGCAGGTTCTTCACCTCGTCGATGATGAACTGGGCTTCATCGCCATCGGAGTAGGCTTCGTACAGGCGGATCTGCTCGCCCTCGCCCGCGTCGGTCCACAGATTCTTGCCCAGGCGGCCATCGTTGCGCTCGATCAGGGCATTAGCGGCATTGAGGATGGTGCCCACCGAGCGGTAGTTCTGCTCCAGCCGCACCGGCTCGGCCACCTGGAAGTCGCTCAGCAAGGCGCGCATATTGCCCACTTCGGCACCGCGGAAGGCGTAGATGGACTGGTCGTCATCGCCCACGGCAAACAGCACGTTGTGCTCGCCGGACAACAGCTTGAGCCAGGCGTATTGCAGGCGGTTGGTATCCTGGAACTCGTCCACCAGGATATGGCGGAAGCGGCCCTGATAATGGGCGCGCAAGGCGGCATTGGCTTGTAGCAGTTCGTAACTGCGCAGCAGCAGCTCGGCAAAATCCACCACGCCTTCGCGGCGGCACTGGGCATCGTAGGCGGCATACAATTCCACCAGCTTGGCTTCGTAGGGATTCAAGGCGGGTGGCAGACGGTCGGCCCGCAGCCCGGCTTCCTTGTTGCCGTTGATGAAGCTTTGCACCGCACGCGGCGGATATTTCTCGTCCGACAGCTCCAGGCTTTTGAGCAGGCGTTTGATGGCGGCTTGCTGGTCGGCGGAATCCAGAATCTGGAACGCCTGCGGCAGGCCGGCATCGCGGTAGTGGGCACGCAAGAAGCGGTTGCACAGGCCGTGGAAAGTGCCAATCCACATGGTGCGCACATTCACCGGCACCATGGCACCCAGCCGGGTATGCATTTCCCGCGCCGCCTTGTTGGTAAAGGTGACGGCCAGAATGCCGGAGGGATTGACCTGACCGGTGGCAATCAGCCAGGCAATGCGGGTGGTCAGTACCCGTGTCTTGCCACTGCCCGCGCCTGCCAGTACCAGCGCACTTTTGGCCGGCCAGGTGACGGCACGCAGCTGTTCATTATTCAATCCGGCTAAAAGCTCACTCATGACAGGTATTTCTTCTGGGCGTGGTTGATGGACGCATTTTACACCAGCTGGCCGGCATACCGTGGCCAGGTATGCGACAGGCCACAGGCGGCTGCGGTCGCTGTGCTTGCCTGCGGTGTCGGCCAGGGGTTAATTTCGCTGAAACCATCTCCCACTGCCACCATGCATCTACGCCTGTCTTTCCGCTTGGCCCTGCTGTTGTCACTCCCCGCCCATGCCGCCGGACTGACCGCCTATACCGAACATGTGCCGCCGCTGACCTACCAGCAAGACGGGCAGATCAGGGGCTATGCCAGCGAGCTGCTGACCACCATGGCAGGCAAGGCGGGCCTGACGCTCCGCCAGCAGCTGCTTCCCTGGCCACGCGCCTATGTCACGGTGCTAAACACGCCGGATAGCGTGCTGTACAGCACGGTACGCACGCCGGAACGGGAACAGCAGTTCCGCTGGCTTGGGCCCATTGGCAAGCGGCGGGTTTATCTGTACCGGCTGGCCGTGCGTAATGACATTCAGTTGACAACGCCAGGACAATTGCAGCAATGGCGTATTGGTGCCGTGCGTGGCTCGGCCTCACAAACACAGTTGCAGCAACTGGGTTTAAGGCCGGGCATCGAACAAGACAACGCACCGGATGATGCCAGCAATCTGGCCAAGCTGCGGCTGGGCAGGGTGGACATGATTGCCATGCTGGACTGGGCCATGTACTGGCAACTGCAGCAGGCGGGCATCAGCAGCCAGCAGATCAGGCCGGTTGCGCTGCTGGATGGCCAGGAGCAGTACTGGTTTGCGCTGAACCGGCAGACGGCCGCCAGCACCATCACCCGGCTGCAAAATGCGCTGCGCGGGCTGGAACACAGCGGGTTTGTAGCGCAGTTGCAGCAGAAATACCTGGGGCCGGATAAGCAGACCGCCGCGCTGCCGGATTTCAGTCAACAGTTTCAGTCGGCCCGTTGGCGCCCGCTGCAGCGGCATCGCTAGCTGCCGCCAGGCGAGGGGCTAGGGATCAAGCCAGGGTATTGATGGTGCGCCCCAAGGTGCTGAGGCCCTCGCCAACTGCCGTCAGCCCATGTGCCACCGCGCTACCGGTGGCACCGGCACCGCTGCTCAAGCCGCTGCCGGCGGCCTTGGCGGCAGAGTCCAGTTCGGCCACCACGGCTTTTGCTCCCTGACGCAATACGCTGTAGGCCGTGAGGCCAGGTGTTACGGCGGCAACGCCACTGATTGTGCTCATCTCGTTCTCCCCATACCGTTTTTACTTTTTTGATACCAGCGTTGGCTGGCGTGTAAATTTACGTTATGCGGTGTTAAGACAATCAGCCATTTGCTTTACATTTTCTTACCTTGTTTTTTAATCAATAACGCTAATTAACCAGCGGTAAAAATACAATAAAAGGAGTAATTAAAGAAACAGGGAGCGGTAAAATGAAAACACTGCTGACTCAATTATCGATCTGCCTGACATTTACCAGCCTGCTTAGTGGCTGCGCCTCTTCGCCACAAACACTGGTTACGGCACCCGTACATATCAGACCGCAATTCACTCCGGTGGCACTGGAAGATAGTCCCGGCTCCATTTATCAGCCAAACAAGGCCATGCTGCTATTTGAAGAGCCGATTGCCAGCCGTGTTGGCGATGCACTCAAAATCAATATTGCCGAGAACCTTTCCTCCAGCAACAATGCCAATACCTCGACCAGCCGCACATCCACCATTTCCGAATCCGGGCCGGGTGCGCTTTCATCCATGGGTGGTTTGCTGAAGGAAATCTTTGATTACAGCGGCAAAGCAACGGGCAGCAGCAGCCTGAAAGGCACCGGCCAGGTGACGAATGCCAACCAGATCAGCGGCAGCCTGATGGTTTCAGTCACCGATATATTGCCCAACGGTTATCTGGCCGTGGCCGGTGAAAAAGCCGTGGCCGCCAGTGGTAATACCACGCTGCTGCGCTTTTCCGGCATTGTGAACAAGCGCGATATCAAGGTGGGCAATGTGGTGTCGTCCAATGATGTGGGCGATGCCCGCATCGAGCAGATCGTGAACGGGGTGGCCAGCGACGTGGCCTCACGGACTGCGGCACAGAGCTTCTTCGCCGGGCTGATCAATTTCTGGTAGTCGCGCCAGCTCTTTTGGCTACATCTTGTTCAAAGCGGGCAGCCCCATTGGCTGCCTCGCCCCCTGCTTGCCACTGCGCCATATTGTCACTGGAGAACATCTTGTTCAGCAGCGGTGACAGCTTTTTGCCAGTGGAACTCCACTTGTCATAGGCCATGCCATCCAGCCGATAGGCCGCATTGGCCAGCACCTTGCCGTTTTTCTTGAGTAAAAGATTGATATCGGTAATATACGGGCGCAATTCGTCGCTAAACATGGGGGAACCCCATTGGGTGAGCACGGTGTAATACAAAATGGCTTCGCAATTGCCTGGCGCATTGCCCACTGCATAAATCCGGCTTTCAATTTCCCGTTCGCGCAACTGCTTTTGCAATTCAGGAATGAAATCGGAAACAATTACACTGGAATTAATCTCGATACAGATATTGCGCAGCTCATCATGTGGATGTGCCATGCCATTGGTACTGGTATTGGGTGCCATATTGGCAATCGAGGTCACTGCGGTACTGGCCAGTTGCACCCCGGCAACCAATGGGGAAGTGATCAGGCTACAAGCACTTAATGTCAGCGCGGCAGGTGCAATCATGAAACGCAGCAGATATTTCACCTTCTTACTCGCCAGACAATTAAAACAGAGCAACCCTAGCAGCAAAAGAAAATGCCCCGAAGGGCATTTACAGACATTTACACGATGAAATGCATCAGGCTGCTAGCGGCTTATTTCTTGACCCCCAGCTCACGCAGGCGCTCATCCAGATAACTGCCGGCGGTGTGGCGTTCCGACAGCACCACCTCCGGGCGCGGGTGCAGGAACAGCGGCAGCGACACCCGGCTGTTACGCGCAGCCTCCCCTTGCGGATTCACCACCCGGTGCTGTGTCGATGGATAGTAGCCTTGCGAGGCTTCCTGCAGCATGTCGCCGATATTGATGATGAGCATGCCGAAATCACAGGGTACATCCACCCAGTTGCCCGCCTTGTCCTGTACTTGCAGGCCGGGTTCGTTGGCCGCCGGCAGGATGGTAAGCAGATTGATGTCGCCATGTGCCGCTGCGCGCAGGGAGCCTGCCGGTTCGTCCCCGCGCAGTGGTGGATAACGCAGCACGCGCAGCAGGGTTTGCTGGCTGTGTTCAATCATGGCGGACAGCGGCTGGCTGTACTGTGCGGCGATCGCGGCTGGCGTGTGCGCCTGCACCCAGCCCAGCAGCTCACGCGCCAGGGCATTGGCGCTGTCGTAATAACGGCGGGCATCATCGGCCAACGACGGCGGCACGCGGCCCCAGGGGTAGATGTGGAAGTATTCCTTGATGTCCTTCAGGCTGGCACCCTTGGCCGTTTCCGAAATGTCGGGGGAAAAATAACCGTCCTGCTTCTCCACGGAAAAGGCGTAATCGTGTTTTTGCGGACTGTTGAAGAAGGCCAACCAGTCAGCATAGATTTTTTCCACCAGTTGCTGGTCGATGGGGTGATTCACCAGCACGCCAAAACCGGTTTCGTGCAGGGAACGGGTAAATTGCGCGGCAGCATCGGCGGCGCGGTAGTCGACAACGCGGACGTTCATGCGAGGGAATCCTTACGGAAGGTGGCCGTCAGGCAAGATCGGGACGGACCACGGCGGCGGATTCTACCCCTGCCGTCGCAGCAGGCAAAGCGCCACGGTGGAATCTCAGGGCAAGGCCACCCATGGCGGGCCGGCTGGTTGCGGGGTCAGCACCACCGCACCCGCTTCGGCCAGCATGGCCAGCCGCCAGAACAGGTAGCTGTCCGGCACCAAGGCGCTGCGGTGCTGCCCCATGATGCCGCCCACCAGACGCACCGCTGCCTGTGCGCCATCACGGCGCAAGGCCTCCAGCAAGGCGGCGTCGAAACAATCGGCCGGCTGCTGCTGTAGCTGGCCGTGGTGCAGTTCGCGCCAGCCGGCGGCGGCCTGCTGCCAGTGCTCCCATTCGGCGGCAAGGCGCTGGCGCTCTGCCGGCTCGACTGGCCGGGAACTGCCGATCAACTGCTGTATTTCCTGCTGGCCGCACATGCCCATGGCGATATGGCCATTGTGCTGGATTGCCACCTTGCCACTGGCCTCTACCAACGACAGCGGCTGACTGGCGTGGGCGTGGGCGCACACCATGGCCAGCAGCAAGCGGTCATGCGCGCCATTGCCCAGCCACAGGCAAAGCGGCTGGCGCTGGACAAACACGCGGAACAACTGCTTGCGACAGTGCCAGTAGTCCTTGAGAAAGGCTTCGTCGATGTCCGGCAGCCAGCGCATGGACCACCAGATGCGGTTCCACCACGCCACCCGCGCCTGCGGGTCGATGGCATCGGCATCGGCCAGCGGGCCATGGGCGAAGTCTTCCACCACCTCCAGCACCTCATCGCCCGGCAGCAGGGTGCGCAAGGCCTGGGCGGCTGAAGGGCCGGTCAGCAGGTGCACGGTGGGCTGGGTCACACGCGCTGGTCCATGTCGAGGGCCGGCATGGCACCTTCCACCGTTTGCGCCACCACGCGGGCCGGCACGCCCGCCACCGTGGCATGCGGCGGCACGTCTTCCAGCACCACGCTGCCGGCACCCACCTTGGCACAGTCGCCCACGCGGATATTGCCCAGCACGGCGGCACCGGCACCCAGCATCACGCCATCGCCGATCTTGGGGTGACGATCGCCCCGGTCCTTGCCGGAGCCGCCCAGCGTCACGCCGTGCAGGATGGAAACATTATTGCCGATGACCGCGGTTTCACCGACGACCAGTCCGGTGCCGTGGTCCAGCATCACCCCCTGGCCGATACGCGCTGCCGGATGAATGTCGGCACCGGTGACTTCCGAAATGCGGTTCTGCAAGAACAGCGCCAGGGTCTTGCGCTGCTGTTGCCACAGCCAGTGGGTGATGCGCTGGCTTTGCAGCGCATGGAAGCCCTTGAAGTACAGCAAGGGCGTGGAATAGCTGTCACAGGCCGGGTCGCGCTCGAAACAGGCGCGGATGTCGGCCCGTGCCGAGGCACTGATGGCCGGGTCGGATGCCAGCGCCTCGCGGAACAGTTCCATCAGTGCGCGCGCGTCCATCACCGGGCTGGCCAGCTTGCTGGACAAGTGAAAGGCCAGCACGTCTTCCAGCGTGCTGTGCCGCAAAACCGTCATGTGCAGGAAGCTGGCCAGCATCGGTTCGTCACGCGCGGCCTGCTCGGCTTCCTGCAGAATGGCGAGCCACAGGGCGTCGCCGGAATCTTGCTTCATGCTTGTTACTCCATTACCACGCGGCCCGGACCATGCCGGGCCGGTGCTTACAACAGGACCACGTCAAACTGTTCCTGGGTATAGGTGGATTCCACCGACAGCGAAATCGGCTTGCCGATGAAGTCCACCAGCATGGCCAGGCTTTGCGATTCCTCGTCGAGGAACATGTCGATCACCGGCTGTGCCGCCAGGATGCGATAGCCCTTGGCATCGAACTGGCGCGCCTCGCGCACGATTTCGCGCTGCACCTCGTAACACACGGTCTGGGCGGTCTTGATTTCGCCACGGCCCTGGCAGGTGGGGCAGGGTTCGCACAACACATGCGCCAGGCTCTCGCGGGTGCGCTTGCGGGTGATTTCCACCAGCCCCAGGCTGGTGAAGCCGTTGAGGGTGACGCGGGTACGGTCGCGCGCCAGTGCCTTGGCCACTTCGCTCAGTACCGCAGTCTGGTGTTCTTCATTGTCCATGTCGATGAAATCGACAATGATGATGCCGCCCAGATTACGCAGCCGTAGCTGGCGGGCAATGGCCTGGGTGGCTTCCAGATTGGTCTTGAAGATGGTTTCGTCAAAATTGCGGTTGCCGACAAAGCCGCCGGTGTTGACATCGATGGTGGTCATCGCTTCGGTCTGGTCGATGATCAGGTAGCCGCCAAACTTCAGGTTCACCCGCCGCGACAATGCCTTGTCGATTTCCGCCTCGATGGAAAACAGCTCGAACAGTGGCCGTTCGCCCGAATAGCGCTCGATCTTGCGCACGGCGGACTGCACGTATTGCTCGGCAAATTCCACCATGCGGCTGTAGTTTTCAGTCGAGTCGACAATCACGTGCTCGGTGGTGTCGCTCACCATGTCGCGCAGCACGCGCACCGCCAGCGGCAGGTCTTCGTACAGCAGGCTTTGCGCCGGCAGGTGCTGCGATTTGTGGCGGATGTCGGCCCACAGCTTGGACAGGTATTCGATGTCAGCCTGCAGCTCGGTATCGGTGGCGGTTTCCGCGCTGGTGCGGATGATGTAGCCACGCGGCGTGCTGGGCGGCAGCAGCTTTTCCAGCCGCGCCTTCAGGCTGTGGCGTTCCGACTCGCTCTCGATCTTTTGCGAGATGCCGATGTGTTCTTCCTGCGGCAGATGCACCAGGAAACGCCCGGCCAGCGAGATTTGCGTGGACAGCCGCGCACCCTTGGTGCCGATCGGGTCCTTGATCACCTGTACCAGCACGGTCTGGCCTTCGAACAGCATTTTCTCAATGCGCTGCGGCTCGGTGGGATGCTGACGCTGTTCCAGCACATCGGCGATATGCAGGAAAGCCGCCCGTTCCAGGCCGATTTCGATGAAGGCGCTCTGCATGCCGGGCAGCACGCGCTTGACCTGGCCCAGATAGATATTGCCGACAATACCGCGGCTGGCGGCGCGTTCCACGTGCAGCTCCTGCACGATGGAGTCCTCCAGCACCGCCACGCGGGTTTCCTGCGGGGTGATGTTGACGAGGATTTGTTCCTTGGGGCGCTGGATGTCGCGCGGCAGCGGAATGGACTGATGCAGCATGGTCTTACCTCCGCTCAAGGGAATGAGTGGCCGAACAGGCCCAGCAGTTCGGCAGTTTCAAACATCGGCAGGCCCATCACGCCGGTATAGCTGCCGGCGATATGGTCGATGAACACCGCGGCCAGGCCCTGGATGCCATAAGCACCGGCCTTGTCAAACGGCTCACCGCTGTCGATATAGCGCTGGATGTCGCTGTCGCTCAGCACACGGAAATGCACTTCGGTGATGCTGGTGCGCAGTTCGACCCGCTCATCCTGCCGCACGGCCACGCTGGTGACCACCTGATGGCTGCGGCCGGAAAACGCCCGCAGCATGCGTGCGGCGTCGGCGGCATCGGCCGGCTTGCCAAAGATTTCCCCCTCCAGCACCACGGTGGTGTCGGCCGACAGCAGCGGGCGCGACGGCAGTCCGCAGTTCTGCACCACGGCCCAACCGGCAGCCGCTTTTTCGCGTGCCAGGCGCTCGGTATAGGCGACGGCGTTTTCACCGGGCAGTACCGATTCGTCGATGTCGGCGTGGATGCGTTCCAGATGCACGCCCAGCTGTTCCAGCAGTTCGCGACGACGCGGGCTGCCGGATGCCAGGTAAATACGGGTATCGCTTGGGGTCATGATGTTGTCGCTGCCATTGTTATCAATATTTATGAGCTGCAAGGGTAGCAGAGCGGCCCCTGGCCCACCATCTGCTGCACTGCAAAAGGTGCCCGGCTACGTAGCTGCACCTACGCAAAACGCCCTGCGACAAGGCAGGGCGTTTGCTGGTTCATGGCATGGTCAGACCTTGGTCAGACTCAGGCCAGACGGCCGTGGCACTGCTTGTATTTTTTACCGCTGCCGCAGGGACAAGGGTCGTTGCGGCTCACGCGCAGGCCTTGCTCGGCCAGCGCTTCGGGCGACAGCGGGTTGTCTTCATCGTCGTTCTCGCCCAGCGAAGAGCCCGGCTCGGCATGCTGCATTTCGTAGTCGCCATGCTGATGCGGCTCGACTGCGTCCACATCTTCCTGACCGCGAATCTGCACCGTCATCAGCACGTTTACCACGCTGCGCTTGATGCGCTCCAGCATGTCGGCAAACAGCTCAAACGCTTCGCGCTTGTATTCCTGCTTCGGGTTCTTCTGCGCATAGCCGCGCAGGTGAATGCCCTGACGCAGATGGTCCATGGCGGCCAGATGTTCGCGCCAGTGGGTATCCAGCATTTGCAGTACCAGGCTGCGTTCAAACTGGCGCATCACTTGCTCGCCAGCCAGATCCACCTTGGCCTGATAGGCATCGGCAGCCTGCTGGATGATGCGGGCCTTGATGTCCGGAATGTCCAGTGTGGATTCGGCCTTGATCCAGTCGGCCACCGGGGCGGCCAGCTGGAATTCGGCTTCCAGGGTTTTCTCCAGGCCCACCAGGTCCCACTGCTCTTCCATGGATTCCGGCGGCAGGTGCAGGTCGACCAGGTCGGACAGCACACCTTCACGCATGTTGATCACCACGGCGCTGACGTCTTCATCCTGCAGGATGTCGTTGCGCTGCTGGTAGATCACCTTGCGCTGGTCATTGGCCACGTCATCGTATTCCAGCAATTGCTTGCGGATGTCGAAGTTGCGGCCTTCCACCTTGCGCTGGGCGTTTTCGATGGAACGCGATACCCACGGGTGTTCGATGGCTTCGCCGTCCGGCATTTTCAGGCGGTCCATGATGGCGGCCACGCGGTCGGAGGCAAAAATGCGCAGCAGCGGGTCTTCCAGGCTCAGGTAGAAGCGGGAGGAACCCGGATCGCCCTGACGGCCGGAACGGCCACGCAACTGGTTGTCGATACGGCGCGATTCATGACGCTCGGTACCGATGATGTGCAGGCCGCCTGCGGCCAGCACCGCGTCGTGACGCAGCTTCCACTCGGCGCGGATGGCTTCGATGCGGGCGTTCTGCTCGTCTTCAGACAGGCTGTCGTCCTTCTGTACCGCGCGGATTTCCGGTTCCGGATTGCCACCCAGCACGATGTCGGTACCACGACCGGCCATATTGGTGGCCACGGTGATCACGCCCGGACGACCGGCCTGCACCACGATGTCGGCTTCACGCGCATGTTCCTTGGCGTTCAGCACATTGTGCGGCAGCTTGGCCTGCTTGAGCAGCTCGGCAATCAGCTCGGAGTTTTCGATGCTGGTGGTACCCACCAGCACCGGCTGGCCACGCTCGTGGCAGTCCTTGATGTCGGCCAGGATGGCGTCGTACTTCTCGCGGGAAGAACGATATACCTTGTCCTGCGCGTCCTTGCGCTGCATCGGACGGTTGGTGGGGATCACCACCGTTTCCAGGCCGTAGATGCTCTGGAATTCGTAGGCTTCAGTGTCGGCGGTGCCGGTCATGCCGGACAGCTTGCCGTACAGGCGGAAGTAGTTCTGGAAGGTAATGGACGCCAGGGTCTGGTTTTCGCGGTTGATTTCCACGCCTTCCTTGGCTTCCACCGCCTGGTGCAGGCCTTCGGACCAACGACGGCCTGCCATCAGGCGGCCGGTGAATTCATCCACGATCACCACTTCACCATCCTGCACCACGTAGTGCTGGTCCAGATGGAAGAGCGAATGGGCGCGCAAGGCGGCCATCAGGTGGTGCATCAGGGTGATGTTGGTGGCGGAATACAGGCTGTCGCCTTCCTTCAGCATGCCCAGTTGTACCAGGATGTCTTCGCAGTGTTCGTGACCGGCTTCGGACAACAGCACGCTATGGGCTTTTTCATCCACCCAGTAGTCACCCTCGCCGTCCTCGGTTTCCTGGCGCTTGAGCAGCGGCGGTACCGCGTTCATGCGCTGGTACATGTCGATATTGTCTTCGGCCGGGCCGGAGATGATCAGCGGGGTACGCGCTTCGTCAATCAGGATGGAGTCCACTTCGTCGACCACGGCAAAGGCCAGCTTGCGCTGCACCTTCTCGCCGGTGGTGAACACCATGTTGTCGCGCAGGTAGTCAAAACCGAATTCGTTATTGGTGCCGTAAGTGATGTCGCAGGCATAGGCGGCTTGCTTGTCATCATGCGCCATCTGCGACAGGTTCACGCCCACGGTCAGGCCGAGGAAGTTGTACAGGCGGCCCATGATGCCGGCGTCACGGCTGGCCAGGTAGTCGTTGACGGTGATGACATGCACGCCGTTGCCGGTCAGTGCATTCAGGTATACCGGCAGGGTGCCCACCAGGGTTTTACCTTCACCGGTACGCATTTCGGCAATCTTGCCATGGTGCAGCACCATGCCGCCGATCAGCTGCACATCGAAGTGGCGCATGCCCAGCACGCGGCGCGAGGCCTCGCGGCAGACGGCAAAGGCCTCCGGCAGGATACTGTCCAGCGTTGCGCCCTCAGCGAGGCGCTTTTTGAACTCGGCGGTTTTTCCCGCCAAAGCCTCGTCGGACAGCGCTTTCATGCCATCTTCGAGGGCATTGATGCGCGCCACTTCCTGACGATACTGCTTCAGCAGACGGTCGTTGCGGCTGCCAAATACTTTCTTGAGTAGCGAGGAAATCATGTATTCCAATCCAGAGGCCCGGACGGGCCGACAAAACAAAATAGGCGAAAGTGTAGCACATCCGCGAGACTAGGTTATGGGGGCGAGCTTGCGCTGAATCAAGCCATGGCAGCCAAATTTGTCGCCAGCGCACAGCACGCATGGCAAGCTGCCATGCGTGCCGCCACCAGGCAAGCGGGCCGGTGCCGGCAGCCGCCACCACGGCAAATTGCCTATGCAGCCAGTGCTGGCATTAATTACTTGCAAATCGCGAGCTTGCGGGTATTTTTCAGCAAATGATGTCGTTACATAATCCATACAAAAAACTGTCAGATTTCATCAAAATTTGATGTTTGCCTTGTTATCATTCGTGCGCGTTTGCAGAGCCAGTTTGATGTTTGCCCACGGCCCGCCGTGACATAACAAAAGATGGTGCTCATCTGATGAAGAAGCGGAACGGGGCCTGCACTGTTCCGCCAGGTTAACCACACCAATCGGAGAGGCCTGATGACTAGCGTTATCCGTCCGTTTATTCCCGCCACCGCCCGTCGGCTGCTGCCCAATCGCTGGGATCTGATCGCTTTCCCGCTGATTTTGGGTTTTCTATTGTTTGCCACCACCGGTATCCAAGGTACCTGGGCCCCGATCAGCGCCCTGCAGACCGAACCCATCTCGCTGGATGCGGCCAATCTGCCCGAGTACGCCTTGCGTACCACCTTGCGCATGCTGGCCGCCATGCTGGCCTCCATCGTGTTCACCCTGCTTTACGGCACGCTGGCGGCCAAGAGCCGCCGCGCCGGCCAATTGCTGGTGCCCATTCTGGACATCCTGCAATCGGTGCCGGTGCTTGGCTACATCTCCTTTACCGTCACCTTTTTCCTGGCCTTGTTTCCCGGCCGGGTGCTGGGCGCTGAATTTGCCGCCATTTTTGCGATTTTCACCTCGCAGGCCTGGAATATGACTTTCAGCTTCTATCAGTCGCTGCGCACCGTGCCCAACGACCTGAAAGAAGTGTCGCAAAACCTGCGCCTGTCCGGCTGGCAGAAGTTCTGGAAACTGGAAGTGCCGTTCTCCATGCCGGGCATGATCTGGAACATGATGATGTCCATGTCCGGCGGCTGGTTCTTCGTGGTGGCCTCCGAAGCCATCACCGTGGGCGACAAGACCGTCACCCTGCCTGGCGTGGGTTCCTATCTGGCCATGGCCATTGCGCAGAAAAACCTGGCGGCAGTGGGCTGGGTGATTCTCACCATGACCGTGGTCATCATCATTTACGACCAGTTCCTGTTCCGCCCGCTGGTGGCCTGGGCCGACAAGTTCCGCCTGGAAGACACCATGTCGCAGGCGGCACCGGAATCCTGGGTGCTGAACCTGATCCAGCGCACCCGCGTCATCCAGCAGATCCTGCGTCCCTTTGGCAAGCTGCTGAAAAAGCTGGCGCGGCTGCGGCTGAACATCAGTCTGCCGCGCTTCATCGACAGCCCGGCGGAAGCCAGCGTTACACGCGGGCTGGACCTGCTGTGGGGGGCATGCATCACCCTGCTGGTGGCTTATGTCTGCTGGCGGCTGTACAGCTTCATCAGCAGTGAGGTGGGGCTGGGTGAAACCTTCAAGGTGATTGGCCTGGGCTTCATCACCCTGATCCGTGTCACCCTGCTGATTGCGCTGGCCTCCGTCATCTGGGTGCCGCTGGGGGTGCTGATCGGCCTGCGTCCGCGCCTGGCCGAGATGATCCAGCCGGTGGCGCAGTTCCTGGCCGCCTTCCCGGCCAACCTGCTGTTTCCGGTGTTCGTGGTGTTCATCGTCCACTTCAAGCTGAACCCGGACATCTGGCTGTCGCCGCTGATTGTGCTGGGCACCCAGTGGTACATCCTGTTCAATGTGGTGGCCGGTGCCAGCGCCTTCCCCAATGACTTCCGCGAAGCAGCCACCAATTTCCACATCAAGGGTTGGCAATGGTGGCGGCAGGTGATGCTGCCGGGCATTTTCCCCTACTACATCACCGGAGCCATCACCGCTTCCGGCGGCGCATGGAATGCCAGCATCGTGTCGGAAATGGTGTCCTGGGGCGATGACAAGCTGGCCGCCCACGGCCTGGGCGCGTATATCGCCCAGATGACCGCTGCCGGCGACTTTCCCAAGATTCTGCTTGGCATCTGCGTGATGTCACTGTTTGTCGTTTTGTTCAACCGTCTGCTGTGGCGTCCGCTGTATGCCATTGCTGAAAACAAGCTCCGTCTCAACTGAGCAGGGGGAAAATCATGCACAACGAAACCACAACCCTGCGGCAGGAAATCTTTTCCCTCAAGCATGTCGACAAGGGCTATCACAAGGGTGGCGAAGACGATATCCAGGTGCTGGACGACGTCAACCTCACCTTGCATGAAGGCGAAATCGTCGGCCTCTTGGGCCGTTCCGGCTCGGGCAAGTCCACCCTGCTGCGCATCATCGCCGGGCTGATTCAGGCCAGCAGTGGCGAAGTGAACTACTGTGGCCAGCCGCTGACCGGTCCGGCCGAAGGCGTGGCCATGGTGTTCCAGACCTTTGCCCTGTTCCCCTGGCTGACCGTGCTGCAAAACGTGGAAGCCGGGCTGGAAGCGCTGGGCGTGGAGCCCAAGGAACGCCGCCGCCGCGCGCTGGCCGCCATCGACCTGATCGGCCTGGACGGCTTTGAAAACGCCTATCCGCGCGAATTGTCCGGCGGCATGCGCCAACGCGTGGGCTTTGCCCGCGGCCTGGTGGTCAACCCCACCCTGCTGCTGATGGATGAACCATTCTCGGCGCTGGACGTGCTGACGGCGGAAACCCTGCGTACCGACCTGCTGGACTTGTGGAACCAGAAACAACTGCCGATCAAGTCCATCCTCATCGTTACCCACAACATCGAGGAAGCGGTGTTCATGTGCGACCGCATCATGGTGCTGTCGTCCAATCCGGGCCGTGTAGTCGCGGAAATCAAGGTGCCGTTTGCCCATCCGCGCAACCGGCTGGACCCGGCCTTCCGCAAGATGGTGGATGACATCTACGCGCTGATGACCCAGCGCCGCAGCGCCGACACCCTGCACAAGGTGCAGCTGGAAATCGGCAGCCCGCTGACTGAAGTGTCCACCAACCTGATGGCCGGCCTGATGGAAGCGCTGGCCGCCGCACCGTACAACGGCCGCGCCGACCTGCCGGAAATCGGCAGCAAGCTGCTGCTGGAAGTGGACGACCTGTTCCCGGTGGCCGAAACACTGGAGCACCTGGGTTTTGTCGAGCTGCGCGATGGCGATATCGAATTGACCGCTGCCGGCAAATTGTTTGCCGACTACGGCACGCAGGAGCGCAAAGTGCTGTTTGCCGAGCATCTGCTGCGCCACATCCCGCTGGCGGCGCGCATCCGTCGCGTGCTGCAGGAGCGTCCGGGCCAGCGCGCACCACGGCTGCGCTTTGAACAGGAACTGGAAGACTCGCTCAGCGACAGCGCGGCCGAGGAGACACTGGATACGGTGATCAGCTGGGGCCGTTATGCCGAGATCTTCTCTTATAACGACCACAGCGAAACCTTCAGCCTGGAAGACGTGGAAGGCGGGCAGTAAACAAGCTGCCCTGCCGCATCAAGGCCACATCGCCCGATGTGGCCTTTTTTCTGCCCGCTACCCGTGGCACCGCGGCAAGTACCAGCAACCGGCGCAGACAATCTGGTACGAATATTCTGGTTATTTTTTAATCTAAATCTGATGTCAATACTGCCAGTATCTTTTGTATTCACCACATGCCTGCGCTAAAAATAGCGACATGGCACCTGGGCCGCACGCAGGCAGCTACCTGGCTGGCGCTGCAGTGGCGCCGCCGCCTGAGCGCCTCAGCGACAATCTGCCGACCCGACAGTACCCGGCACCACGAAGCAAAAACCTGCTGCGGTGCGGTGCCTCCTTGCCGTACTGCTTGTAGTGTCTGCGTCGGCGCTTTGCCCCAGGGGCTACGCTATTTTGTCAGCCGCACTTAAATCGCCTGCGCCGTGATGCGCCAGGCGCAATTTGCAACACAGCCATGACTCATCATTACATGCCATATATCCGACCAAACCTCGTACGCGGCTACCTTCTGGCCACGCTGCTGATGCTGGCCAGCTTTTGGGCCCAGGCAGGCTGCAACAGTACAAGCTGGGCTGGCAGCGCCGTCGCGATTGCGGTGCCTGGCAGCATCCAGGTCAGCAGTCCGCAAGACGGCCCGCTGAACACACCCTTGTCCGGCTGGTTTTCTGTCAGTAGCAACAGCATTGTTTATTGCGCGCAGGGCGGTAACCTGATCGGGGTGTTCACCACCCTGCAACAAAGCCCTGGCAGCACCTCTACGGCAGGTACTTACAACGAGAACGGCCGCAGTTACACCATCTACAACACCAGCATTCCCGGCATTGGCTTTGTGGTTCTGAGTAGCGTAGTCGCCGGCGGCACCGGCTTTGGCGGCACCGCAATGACGGGCACCTCGGCACAGACCATTGCCTCGGGTACGGTCTTTCTCAATACCACCATTACCATCACGACGCAGGTAAGACTGATCAAGACGGCGCGCCTGACTGCCACCAGCTACACCCTGGGCAAAACCACTTTTGCCAATTACGCGGTATCAACCAACTGGGCAAGTGGTGGCGGGTCGGTATACATGAATGGCAGCACCCTGTCGCTGCAAAACACAAGCTGTACCGTCAACACCCAAAGCATCAGCGTCAGCCTGCCGACAATCAACACCGCCCAACTGCCCGCGCTCTCCTCTACCACCGGCAGTACCCCGTTCAGTATTGTGCTCAACTGCCCAAGCTCTCAAAACATCTACATGACGCTGACCGACAATAGCAATCCGCTGCGCACCAGTTCCATCATCGGCCTGGAGCCCTCCAACTCCACTGCCAGCGGCATCGGCATTCAGATACTGCGCAACGGCAGTCCGGTCCTGCTGGGGCCAGACTCCAGTAACGCCGGCAATACCAATCAGTTTCTCATTGGTCTGAATCAGCTAGGCAGCATCACCATTCCACTGTCGGCGCAGTACATCCGCACGGGGACGGTACAAAGTGGCAAGGTCAAGGCGGTGGCGACATTCACCATGTCATATCAGTAAGCCGGCAACGGGCAGACAGCTAACACGCCTGTCCGGAGCAGCCAGATCAGCTACAATAGGCGCTCACTCCCTGCCAGAAA
Organism: Aquitalea magnusonii; assembly: GCF_002217795.2. Lineage (NCBI taxonomy): Bacteria > Pseudomonadati > Pseudomonadota > Betaproteobacteria > Neisseriales > Chromobacteriaceae > Aquitalea > Aquitalea magnusonii. The sequence continues at coordinate 4,547,776 of NZ_AP018823.1, read as the reverse complement.
CCCCATGTCAGAACGCCAGTTTGAAGATATCGCCCGCGGCGACAGCACGCTGCGCCAGCTTACGCGCGAGGCCAATGCGCTGATGGCGCTGGATCAGGTGTTTCGCAGCCAGTTGCCACCGCAACTGGCCGAGGCCTGCCGTGCGGTGCGCATTCGCGATGGCGAGCTGGTGGTGTTTGCCAATAACGGCATTGTGGCAGCCCGGCTGCGCATGATGGGCAACAGCCTGTTGGCCCCGCTGGAGGCGCGCGGCTACAGCGCCAGCAAGGTGCGCATCAAGGTGGACATCCACCTGACGCCACCACCGCCACCGCCCAAGCGCATCGGCATCAGCCAGCAGGCGCTGGCCGAAATCGAAGCCGGCGCGCAGCAGGTGAGCAACCCGCTGGTCAGCGCGGCGCTGGCACGGCTGATTGCCCACCACAAATCCCGTTCCTGAGTTCAAGCCCGCCATGAAAACAGGCCGCAACCCTGAAGGGCTGCGGCCTGTGGCATGCAGATCGTCCGCTCCAGCTCAGATCACATAGTCCTGCTGTCCAGCGGCATCTTGCAGGAATACCGCCAGCTTGCGCGGCGTCACATACACGGTATCGCCCGGCACAATGCCCAGCGCGCGGAAGCGCTCCTTGCTGACTGCGGCCTCGATGGTCTGGCCATCGGCCTGCTGCAACTCCACCCGCACCACCGGCCCGACGGCGTGAATGTGTTCGACGCGGCCTTGCGCCAACGCGCCATCGGCTTGCAAGGTGAGGTCCAGATCATGCGGGCGCACATAGGCGATGGCGGCGTCACCATCCGCATCCTGATGCTGGCCCAGCGCCTGTTCATAACTGCCGATGGTGAGCTGACCGGCATCCACCCGGCCATGGAACAGGTTCACATCGCCCAGGAACTGGGTGACGAAGGGCGTGGCCGGATGTTCGTAAATGTCATCCGGACGGCCCACTTGCTCGATATGGCCGTGATCCATCACCACCACGCGGTCGGACACTTCCAGCGCCTCTTCCTGATCGTGGGTCACAAACACGCTGGTGATATGCATGTCGTTGTGCAGGTCGCGCAGCCAGCGGCGCAAATCCTTGCGCACCTTGGCATCCAGCGCGCCGAAGGGTTCGTCCAGCAGCAGCACCTTGGGCTCCACCGCCAGTGAACGGGCCAGGGCGATACGCTGGCGCTGGCCGCCGGACAATTGGCCGGGATAGGCATCGGCCAGCCAGTCCAGCTGCACCATCTTCAGCAACTTCATCACCCGTTCGCGGATTTCCTCTTGCGACGGGCGTTCGCGGCGCGGCTTCACCGACAAGCCGAAGGCCACGTTGTCGAATACCGTCATGTGGCGGAACAGCGCGTAATGCTGGAACACAAAGCCCACCTGACGCTCGGCCACATGGGTGTTGGTAGCGTCGGCACCGCCAAACAGCACCTGGCCGGCATCCGGCTTTTCCAGCCCGGCAATGATGCGCAGCAAGGTGGTCTTGCCGCAGCCGGACGGCCCCAGCAGCGCCAGCAGCTCGCCGGAAGCGACATCAAGGCTGACATTGTCCAGCGCGGTGAACTGGCCAAACTGTTTGCGGATATTGCGGATTTCAATGCTCATCGTGGTTCTCCGGCCGCCGCCTGTGGCAGCGGTTCACATCATTCGGTTCAGGGTTGTGCCGCCTGGGCTTGCATGCGGGCTTCGGCAGTACGCAGGGTGGAGGCCTGTTGCTGGCGGTGCAGCCGCCATTCCACCAGCGACTTCACCAGCAGGGTGATCAAGGCCAGCATGGCCAGCAGCGAGGCGCAGGCAAAGGCGCCAACAAAGTTGTATTCGTTGTACAGAATTTCCACATGCAGCGGGATGGTGTTGGTTTCGCCCCGGATATGCCCGGACACCACGCTGACCGCGCCAAATTCGCCCATGGCGCGGGCATTGGTGAGGATGACCCCGTACAGCAGACCCCACTTGATATTGGGCAGTGTCACCTTGCGGAAGGTCTGCCAGCCGCTGGCTCCCAGCACGATGGCGGCTTGCTCTTCATCCGCCCCTTGCGACTGCATCAGCGGAATCAGCTCGCGAGCGACAAAAGGGAAGGTGACGAATACCGTGGCCAGCACAATGCCCGGCACGGCAAAGATCACCTGCAGGCCGTGGTCCTGCAGCCAGCCGCCCACCACCGTATTGGCCCCGAACAGCAGGATGAACATCAAGCCAGCCACCACCGGCGACACGGCAAACGGCAGGTCGATCAGCGTGGTGAGCAGGCTTTTGCCGCGGAATTCAAAGCGTGCAATCGCCCAGGCGGCCGCCACACCAAACACCAGGTTGAGCGGCACCGCGATGGCGGCGGAAATCAGCGTCAGCTTGATGGCGGACAGTGCTTCCGGCTCCACCAGCGCAGTCAGGTAGAGCTGCCAGCCCTTGTGCAGCGCCTCCCAGAACACGCCAATCAAGGGCAGCAGCAAAAACAGGAACAGGAACAGCAGCGCCACGGCGGTGAGGGCATAGCGTACCGGGCGGCTTTCAGTCGTCAGAGTGGCCATGTTTACCCCTTAACGCGCACCGTGGCGGCGTGCGGCCCACCACTGGATCAGGTTGATCAACAACAGGAAGACAAAGGAAATGCCCAGCATCACCAGCGCCACCGCGGTGGCCCCTTGCTGGTCGAACTGATCGAGCTTGGAGACGATGATCAGCGGGGCGATTTCCGACACCATGGGAATATTGCCGGCAATGAAGATGACCGAGCCGTATTCACCGGTGGCGCGGGCAAAAGCCATGGTGCCACCGGTAATCAGCGAGGGCAGCGTGGCCGGAAAGATCACCCGGCGGAAAATGTCCCAGCGGCTGGCACCCAGGCAGGTGGCGGCTTCTTCCAGTTCTTTTTCCAGGTCTTCCAGCACCGGCTGCACCGTGCGCACCACAAAAGGCAGACCGATGAAGGTAAGCGCCACGATGATGCCCAGCGGGGTAAACGATACCTTGAGGCCCAGCGGCACCAGGAACTGGCCGATCCAGCCATTGGGCGCGTACAGGGTGGTCAGCGCAATACCGGCCACCGCGGTGGGCAGGGCAAAGGGCAGATCCACCAGCGCATCCACCAGCCGCTTGCCGGGGAAGGGGTAGCGCACCAGCACCCAGGCCACCAGAAAACCAAACACCAGGTTGATGAGGGCGGACAAACCGGCGGTGGCAAAGGACAGCCGGATGGAGGCCATCACCCGTGGGCTGCCCACCGCGGCGGCGAAACCGTCCCAGCCCATGCCCACGGTGGAATACACCAACGCGGCAAAAGGCAGCAGCACGATCAGCGCCAGCCAGAACAGGGTAATGCCAAAGCTGAGCCGGAAACCCGGCAGCACACTATGACGCAGATTCAGGATATTGCTCACGATGACTCCGCTTAACGCTTGCTGTAGATCTGGTCAAACACGCCGCCATCGGCAAAGTGCTTCTTGTTGACCGCCGCCCAGGAGCCAAACACGCTCTGCACGGTAAAGGTTTTCACATAGGGAAACTGGGCATCGAATTTCTGCGCCACGGCCTTGTCCTGCGGGCGCAGATAGTTTTGTGCGGCAATGGTCTGGCCTTCAGTGCTCCACAAGTAGCGCAGATAGTCTTCCGCCTGTTTGCGGCTACCCTTCTTGTCCACCACCTTGTCGACAATGGCCACCGGGTTTTCCGACAGCACCGACAGCGGCGGGTAGACGATTTCAAAGCTGCCACGGCCAAATTCGCGCGCAATCAGCTCGGCTTCGTTTTCAAACGTCACCAGCACATCGCCGATCTGGCGCTGCATGAAGGTGGTGGTGGCGGCGCGGCCACCGCCATCAAGCACCGGCACATTCTTGAAGATGCCCGCCACCAGCGCGCGGGCCTTGGCTTCACTGCCGCCCGGCTGTTTCAGCCCGGCACCCCAGGCGGCCAGATAGGTGTAGCGGCCATTGCCCGAGGTTTTCGGATTGGGGATGATCACCTGGATGCCCGGCTTGGCCAGATCGTTCCAGTCACGCACCTTGTGCGGATTGCCCTTGCGCACCAGGAACACCGTGGTGGAGGTAAACGGCACCGAGGCATTGGGCAGGCGGCTGGACCAGTTGGCCGGAATCAGGCCGCGGGTGGCCAGCAGGTCGATATCCGAGGCCTGGTTCATGGTAATCACATCCGCCGCCAGGCCATTGGCCACCGACAAGGCCTGCTTGCTGGAACCGCCATGCGACTGCTGGATGGTGACGGTTTCACCAGTCTTGGCCTTGTAGGCTTTCTGGAAGGCCGGGTTGTAGTCCTTGTAGAAATCGCGCATCACGTCGTAGGACACATTCAGCAAGCTGGCATCAGCCAGTGCATGAGCGGACAGGACGACGGCGACAAGACCGGCAAGGGCGCGCAATTTCATGATGGACTCCGGGATAAATGAAAATAGCCATCATGCTAACCCGCCGATTTTATTCTAAATAATAATATTATTTGATACATTTATATCTAATTATTCTATCAAGCCAAACGCCGCTGGCAAGCAACTTTCCAGAGCGCCACGCCCACTGCCAGGCAAACCATCACCGGCCAAGCCGCAACAGCCCCACAGCGGCCAGGAAGTGCCAGGGCTGAACGGTGCGCAGCCAGCCGGCAAGCCACTGGCGCGGTAATTGCATGGTGTGCCAAAGCGGCGATCAGGTATGCTGTTGCGCGCAAGCGGTTTGAGTCCTGACGGGTCCGGCAGCCCCTTCAGCACTGAAACCGTTTATTTTCAGGATCTGCCATGACCACACTCACTCCGCACCATCTGCGCCGTGAACTGAACGAAGAGGCCCACGCCCGGCCCTATGCCGCCATTGCCTCGCCCGCACGGCTGACCTCGCTCAGCCTGTACTACGATTTTGACGACGCGCCGCAACGTGCGGCGCTGGCCGACCTGGCCCAGCGCATGGGCCTGCCCGCCCCGCTGCCGGGACAAGCCTATTATTCGGCCAGTGCCGGCGACCTGACGGTACGCTGGTCGCTGCATACCGAGTTTGCCCGTTACACCTTCATCATCGGCGGCGATTGCAGCGACCCCTTCGACCGTACCGCGCTGGACCGCATTCCACCGGCCTGGCTGCAGGCCCTGCCCGGCGTGGTGCTGGTGGCACTGCATGCGGTGCTGCTGCCGGCCGAGCGGGAAACCGAGCTGGCCGACATGTCCAGCCGCTGGTTTGGCGGCCGCGAGCTGATTGGTGCCGAAATCGGCGATGGCAACGGTGCCGCCTACACCGATTTGCGCCTGCACCCGGATGCCCGGCTGGCCGAAGGCTTTTCCCGCTATGTGGTGGTGGATCGCGCCATGGGCCCCAACCAGTCAGGCCGCATGCTGCAGCGGCTGTTCGAACTGGAAACCTACCGCATGCTCACCCTGCTGGCGCTGCCCATTGCCAAGAAGCAGATGCGCGATCTGGACAATCTGGGCATCGAGCTGCGCGCCATTACCGAGCGCATGACCGGCAGCGAGGGCAATGGCTCGGACGCGCAACTGCTATCCGAGCTGACCGGCCTGGCCACGCGGGTGGAACAGCTTATTTCGGAAAGCCAATACCGCTTTTCTGCCGCACAAGCCTATTACCGGCTGGTGGAAGCCCGTATTGCCGAGCTGCGTGAACAACGCATTTCCGGCATGCAGCCCTTCCGTGAATTCATGGAACGGCGGCTGTCGCCTGCCATGAATACCTGCGACACCGTGGTGCGCCGCCAGGACCGCATCACCGGACGGCTGCAACGCACCACCGCCTTGCTGCGCACCAGGGTGGAAGTGCTGCACGAAGAACAGAACCGCGCACTGCTGGCCAGCATGGATCGTCGCGCCGCCTTGCAGCTGCGCCTGCAGGAAACAGTGGAAGGCTTGTCGGTAGGGGTGCTCACCTACTATATGGTGAGCCTGCTGCATCATCTGCTGGCAGCGGTGGAATCCATCGGCGTACACCTTAACGTGGAGCTGCTGACCGGCATTGCCATTCCGCTGGTGGCGCTGGTGGTGTGGTTCAGCATGCACCAGCTAAAAGCCTCATTGGGGAGCGGACACAAGGAACGATAAGCACCGCCAGCCAGCGCCCAGTCCGGATCGCTGGCTGGCTGGCTGCGGGCTGAAAGTTGGTTTTTATTAACTTTTCTTATTGTCAGTTGATAAACATTCCAGGAAAATTACCGCTTTAACCTCAGGGTTTACTTGGTCTTGCTTCAGTCAATGCGTATCCATGCGGATACGGTCACCCTGCCCTGGCGGCAGCTCGTCACTGCCAATACTGGCAATTGAATGAAACCAGCAACTGCACTCGCGCAGCAGACTTCAGCCCCACCCACCGTCCAATCACACGCCATGTCTCATCCCCAGCAGAAGCTCAAACCGCTGCTTGCCGGCTTCATCGCCATTGTCGTCGCCCTCTTGCTTGCCCTTGGCAGCATCACCCTGTTCAGCCTGCAGCGCATGGACCAGACCGCGCATTACGAACAGGACGTCACCAATGCGCTGGTACGCAATATGAGCGATGTGCGCTACCACGTGGTGCAAATCCAGCAATTTCTCACTGATGTCAGCGCCACCGGCGATGCCGACGGCTATAAGGATGCCGAAGAACACTACCAGGCCGTGCTGCAAAACCTGCCGGCCATGACCAGCCTGGACCCGCAACTGGGCAGCCGGGTGAATGGCATGCAGCAGGCGCTGGAGCAGTTTTACGCGGTAGGCAAACGCATGGCCAAGGCGTATATCGACGGTGGCCGCGAGGCAGGCAATGTGCTGATGAAGGAAAAGGGCAGCGGCTTTGACGACCGGGCCGAAACCCTCACCAAGCAAGTGGAAGCGCTCAATAGCGAAATCCAGCAGCACGACCGCACCGCCTATGCCGCCATGAACCAGACCGCAGCCGATTTGCGCCACATGATGCTGGGCCTGACCGCCATGCTGGTGATCGTGGTGGTACTGGGCGGGGTGCTGCTGTACCGCCGGGTGTTTGGCCTGCTGGGCGGTGAACCGGCGCTGGCCATGGAGGTGGCCAACCGCATCGCCAGTGGCGACCTGAGCCAGCAGATTGCACTCTCCGCCGCTAGCCAGGGCAGCCTGCTGCATAGCCTGGCCGCCATGCAGCGCCAGTTGCGTGACATCACCAGCAATATCCGCACGCTATCCGGCGAACTGGACAGCAGCGCCGACAATATGAGCGGCGCGGCGCACCAGTTGCAGCAGGCCAGCACGGTGCAAAGCGAATCCACCCGCTCGATGAGCGTGTCAGTGGAAGAAGTGTTGCAAAGCATCCAGCAGTTGGGCAGCCAAAGCGAAGACGTCGGCAACGAGGCCAGCCGTGCCGGTGCCATGGTGAGCGATTGCGAACAGCTGATCCATGCCACCGCCAGCGACATCAGCCACATTGCCCAGCGCATCGGCAGCGCCGCCAGCGCGATTGACAACCTGGACAAGCAAACCGACGCCATTGCCTCCATTACCCGCACCATTCATGACATTGCCGACCAGACCAATCTGCTGGCGCTCAATGCGGCGATCGAGGCGGCACGCGCCGGGGAAATGGGCCGCGGCTTTGCCGTGGTGGCCGATGAAGTACGCAAGCTGGCCGAGCGCACCGGTGTGGCCACGGTGGAGATTTCCGGTCAGATCGACACCATCCGCCAGGGCATGGGCGGTGTGGTGGAGGTGATGCAAAACAGCGTGGAGGCATCCAACCGTGGCGTGGCACAAACCCACAAGGCCAGGGAAGCCATCAGCAGCATCCGCCAGAATACCGACCAGATTGTCGGGCATATCCAGGGCATCAGCCTGGCCCTGCGTGAACAGCAAAGTGCCATGGGTGACATGGCGCAGCGCATCGAGGTGATTGCCAATATGACCGAGTCCAACCAGAGCACGGTGGAAGCCTCGGCAGCAGCATCAGACCAGCTCAACAGCCATGCCAAGGCCTTGCAGGCCGCGGTCGGCATATTTCGCAGCTAAGCCCGGCCTGCGGTGGGCGTAAAAATACCGCATCCCTCACGGGATGCGGTTGAATCCACAGCCGGTAACTGACCCGTACCGGCTGCTTCCACCCACCTTCACTCAGGACTGTACCGCCTCGCGCACTTGCTCCAGCCCGCTCGGATCATCCAGCGTGGTCAGATCGCCCGGATCACGCCCCTCGGCCAGCGCCTGGATAGAGCGGCGCAGCACCTTGCCGGAACGGGTCTTGGGCAACTGGTTGACGAAATACACCCGCGCCGGATTGGCAATGGCCCCCAGTTGGGATGCCACCTTGGCAATCACTTCTTTTTCCAGTGCGGCTTTCTTGTCCGGGTCCTTGAGGACCGACGGGTCGCGCAGCACGGCAAAAGCCTGCGGCACCTGCCCCTTCAAAGTGTCATGCACGCCCACCACCGCCACCTCGGCAATGGCGGAGTGACCGGACACGGCCTCCTCGATTTCCCGCGTACCCAGGCGGTGGCCAGCGACGTTGATCACGTCATCGGTGCGGCCAAGAATGGTGAAGTAGCCATCGGCATCGCGAATGCCCCAGTCGAAGGAGGAGTACACCTTGCGGTCCTGGAACAGGCTGAAATAGGTGTTCACAAAACGCTCGTCCTGCCCCCACACCGTACTCATGCAGCCCGGCGGCAGCGGCGGAATCACCGCAATCACGCCCTTTTCACCAGCCGGCACTTCCTCGCCGGTGGCCTCGTCCAGCAGCTTCACGTTATAGCCATACACCGGCAAGCCGGGGCTGCCCAGCTTGGTGGGCAGGGCTTCCACGCCATTGCACACGGTCAGCATCGGCCAGCCGGTTTCGGTCTGCCAGTAGTTGTCCAGCACCGGGATTTTCAGTTCCTCGGAAATCCAGCTGGCGGTGGGTTCGTCCAGCGGCTCACCGGCCATAAACAAGGCCCGCAGGCTGGATAGATCGTATTTGTGCAGCCATTCCGGGTCTTGTTTCTTCAACACGCGGATGGCCGTGGGCGCGGAGAACATCACCGTGGCGCGGTATTTTTCCACCAGTTGCCACCAGATGCCCGGATCGGGGCGAATCGGCAGGCCTTCGTACACCAGCGTGGCCATGCCACAGATCAGCGGGGCGTACACGATGTAGGAATGCCCCACCACCCAGCCGATGTCCGAGGTAGAGAAGAAGGTTTCCCCCGGTTTGCCGCCGTAGATGTATTCCATGCTGGAAGCCAGCGCCACCGCATAGCCGCCGGTATCGCGCTGCACGCCCTTGGGCTTGCCGGTGGTGCCGGAGGTATACAGGATGTAGCTGGGATGGTTGGACTCCACCCACACCACCTCGGCACGGTCATCCAGATGCTGCTGGCGCAGGGTGGCGTAATCCAGATCCCGGCCCGGCTTCATCATCGGCGCTTCGGCCAAACCACGGTTGACCAGGATCACCGTGGCCGGTGCGGCACTGCCGGCCAGTTCCATCGCCTCGTCCACCAGCGGCTTGTAGGCAATCACCTTGCCGCCACGCATGCCGGCATCGGCAGTCACCAACAGCTTGGGTGCCGCGTCTTCGATACGGGTGGCCAGGCTGGCCGAGGCAAAGCCGCCAAACACCACCGAGTGAATCGCCCCCAGCCGCACCGTAGCCAGCATGGCAAACACGGCTTCGGGAATCATCGGCATGTAGATCAGCACCCGGTCGCCCTTGCCCACGCCCTGTGCCTGCATGATGGCGGCAAAGCGGCTGACTTCTTCGTGCAGCTGGCGATAGGTGTAGGTGATTTCGGCGCCGGTTTCGCTGGAGACATGAATCAGCGCGGCTTGGTCAGGCCGGGCTGCCAGGTGACGGTCCACCGCGTTGTAACAGAGGTTGGTCTCGCCACCGGCAAACCATTGGCGAAACGGTGGATTGTCGTATTGCAGCACCTGCGTACAGGGCTTGTGCCAGTGAATCCGCTGTGCCTCGGCACCCCAGAAGACATCTGGCTGCTCGATGGAACGGCGGTGAAATTCTTGATAGGCGCTCATGCAGTCTCCCGAGGATGTAGGCTAGTTCATTGTTTTATTTATCAACCAAGCGGTTGCTAGATTAACAAAATAAGCCCTTTGCCTCACAGGGTCAAGCCTGATCGCCAGCGAAGCACACTCAGCCTTGCCATGGCAGGGCGGGAAGCCACAAGCCAACCGCCATCGACAAGCCATCCATTTATCATAAATACTTATCAAACGTGGTGCTTTTGATTAGCGATAAAGCAAATTTAATCGCTCGGTAACCGAATCATCATGCAGCGCTCCTACACTGCTGCCAGTCACTTCTTGCCGAGACACACCATGCCGCTAGACAGCACGCCCCAGCCCGCACACACCGCCGCGATGGCTGGTCATTTGTTGCAAACGCCGCCCACCGTGAGCCCTTCTGACAACAACTACCACGTACTGGAGCTGTTCTCGCAGGACGAGTCGCTGGCCAATATCCCGGTGGTGGAACAGCAGCGCGCGGTCGGCATCATCAACCGCAACACCTTCATGAGCACGCTGGCGCGGCCCTTCCACCGCGAGATTTTCGGCCGCAAGCCCTGCACCGCCTTCATGAATGCCAGCCCGCTGATTGTGGACTACCTCACCCCCATCACCGAGCTGTCCTTCATGGCGCTGGAAGCCGACCGCAAGGTGCTGTCCGACGGTTTCCTGATCAATCTGGACAATGCGTATGCCGGCATGGGCCAGGGGGTGTCGCTGATGCAGGCGCTGGCCGACCAGCAGGCAGAAAAGCACCGCCAGATGATGGAGAGCATTAATTACGCCAGCGTGATCCAGCAGTCTTTCCTGCAAAGTTCGCGCCGCGACATGGCCGCCGCGCTGGACGACTACTTCATGGTATGGGCCCCGCGCGACATCGTTGGCGGCGACTACTACTACTTTGTCAAACGGCCGGATGGTTTCTTTGTGGCGGTCATCGACTGCACCGGCCATGGCGTGCCGGGTGCCTTCATGACGCTGATCATGGCCTCCACCCTCAAACAAGTCCTGAGCAGCCACGACCTGCACAACCCGGCCGCCCTGCTGCGCGCCATCAACCAGCAGGTCAAGCAGTCGCTGGGCCAGCTCACCCCGGAAGAAGCCGGCCTTGCCGATCACCCGGAACTGAACTCGGACGACGGCATGGACGGTGCCTTCTGCTGGTTCGACAGCGCCAGCCGCACCCTCACCTATGCCTCGGCCAAGACGCCGCTGTTTGTGCTGCAGCCGGGCAAGGAGGAAGTGGACACGCTGGACGGCAACAAGAAGGGTGTGGGCTATGTCGGTACCCCGCTGGACTATCACTGGGACAACCATCAAGTGCAGTTGCCGCCGGGCAGCCGCTTGTATATCAGCACCGACGGCATCATCGACCAGATCGGCGGGCCCAAGCGCATCTGCTTTGGCAAAAAGCGGCTGAAGGAAAACATCCTCAAGCACGCCGGCAAGCCGATGCAGCAACAACAAAAACTGCTGATCGACGCCTTCCTCAAATGGCAGGGCGAAAACAGCCGCCGCGACGACGTCAGCCTGTTTGGCGTCCATCTGGCCTGACCCATCAACGTAGCAAGTGAGCACAGCATGAGCCTGACCGATTTTCATCGTTTCAAGGAACTGGCCCGCCAGGAAAACGTGGTGTTCTACTACACCGGCTATTTTTCCCAAAGCATAGTCACCGCCATGGGCGATTCGCTGCGCCTGCGCCTGGCCAGCCTGGACGCCAGCCAGACCGCCCGCCGCAAACTGTTTTCCGTGTTTGTGGAGATGGCCCAGAACGTGGTGCATTACTCCGCCGACCACCTGAGCGCCAGTGAAGCCGCCGACCACGAAATCCGCATGGGTTCGCTATGGGTAGGCGAGGATGATGGCCAGTTCTACGTGGTCTGCGCCAACCCCATCACCGCCGAGGGGGTGGAGCACATCCGCGCCAAGCTGGAACCGCTGCGCACCATGACCAATGAGGAAATCAAGGCGCGCTACAAGGAAAAGCTGCGCACCGAAGGCGAAGCCGGCAGCAAGGGCGCCGGCCTTGGCTTTCTCACCGTGGCGCGTGACTCCAGCAATCCCATCGAATTTGATTTTGTTGAAGAAAACGAAGGCCAGCCCTTCACCACCTTCTACCTCAAAGCCACCATCTAAAAGCAGCCATCATGCAAAACCTGTATATCGCGCCCACTTCGTCCACCCCGGAAGTGAATTTCCAGTTCGACCGCCACCAGTTGAGCCTGCGCGGCGAGAGCTATCCGGAAAACGCCCACGCCTTCTTCGGCCCCATCATGCAGGCCATCCAGGCCTACCTGCCCACCCTGCACTCCACCCAGGTCACGCTGGACGTGCAACTGGCCTACTTCAACAGCTCCAGCACCAAGGTGCTGCTGGAGTTGTTCAGCCTGTTCAATGATGCGGCCGTGGCAGGCAATTACGTCACCCTCAACTGGCACTACATCGAGGACGACGAAACCATTCTGGAATTCGGCCAGGAAGTGGCGGATGACTTCACCGCGCTGGATTTCAACCCCTGCGCGCTGGTGGAGTAAATCGCTGTCCGACAATATCCACATGGCGGCTGACTGGATACGGCAGCAGGTTTTGCGGTAATCTGGCTGACTACCCCGTCGAGATCTGTTTCAGGACATCCGCCATGAATGTGAAGGACTACATGCAGCGCGTCGGCCAGGCGGCGCGCAAAGCCAGCCGCGCCATTGCCAAGGCCGATACCCGCCAGAAAAACCAGGCGCTCAATGCCATGGCCGATGCCATCGTGCGTGACAGCACCAAACTGTTGGCCGCCAACCAGCAAGACCTGGACGCCGCCCGCGCCGCCGGGCTGGATGCCGCCTTCATCGACCGTCTGGCACTGAGTGAAGCCACCGTGGCCAGCATGGCCGAAGGCCTGCGCCAGATCGCCGCCCTGCCGGACCCGGTGGGTGAAATGGACGACTTCTGCTACCGTCCTTCCGGCATCCAGTTGGGCAAGATGCGCGTGCCGCTGGGCGTGGTGGGCATCATTTACGAAGCCCGCCCCAATGTCACCGCCGATGCCGCCGGCCTGTGCCTGAAGTCCGGCAATGCCACCATCTTGCGTGGCGGCTCGGAAGCCTTCCACAGCAACCAGGCCATTGCAGCCTGTGTCAGCGAAGGCCTGCGCGTGGCCGGCCTGCCCGCCGAAGTGGTGCAGGTGGTGGAAACCACCGACCGCGCCGCCGTGGGCGAGTTGATCACCATGCAGCAATACGTCGACGTGATTGTGCCGCGTGGCGGCAAGAGCCTGATCGCCCGCATCAGCGCCGAAGCACGCGTGCCGGTGATCAAGCATCTGGATGGCAATTGTCATGTCTATATCGACGACACCGCCAATCCGGACAAGGCCTTCAATATCGCCATGAATGCCAAGACCCAGCGCTATGCACCGTGCAACACCATGGAAACCCTGCTGGTACACACCGCGTTTGCCGAATTCATCCTGCCGCGTCTGGCTGAAGCCTACTGGGAAAAGGGCGTGGAACTGCGTGGCTGCGAACGCACCCGCGCCATCCTGGGTGACCAGGTAGTGGCCGCGACGGAAGACGACTGGTTTACCGAATACTCCGCGCCGATTCTGGCCATCAAAGTGGTGAAGGATCTGGACGAAGCCATCGAGCACATCAACCACTACGGCAGCCACCACACCGATGCCATCGTCAGCGAAGACTACGGCCGCGCCCGTCGCTTCCTGCGCGAGGTGGATTCCTCCAGCGTGATGGTGAATGCCAGCACCCGCTTTGCCGATGGCTTCGAATATGGCCTGGGTGCGGAAATCGGCATCTCCACCGACAAGATCCACGCCCGCGGCCCGGTGGGACTGGAAGGGCTGACCAGCCAGAAATGGGTGGTGCTGGGTGATGGCCAGGTGCGCGGCTAAGCCGGACTGACGGTTGGCCCCCTCTCGCTTTCCGAAAGGAAAGCGAGGCTCCCTTGCAGGGCAAGGGCGGGGGGATTGGGATCAGATGGGTAAGGCTGTGAAATCAAATACTTATTCGAAAGGACCGGCTTTGCCGGGTCCAGTGCAATCGTATCAAATTACTTTGTCTGCAGCCTGAGAAAACCGGCCCCGGCCGGTTTTTTTGTGCCTGCCACATGCACCGGCAGCGGCAATTTCCCCACAGGCCGGCCGGGGACCGGGACAAAATCCGCCCACCGCTTGCCAGCCTGCAACGGCTTCTCTAGTGTAGGAAAACTTGGCGGACCGGGGGGTCATCATGCTGCAATGGCTGTTTGCCACGCTTCATCTGCTGGCGCTGGGCTGCGGCCTGGGTGCCATCGCCGCACGCGGCCGCAATCTGGCCGCCACACCGGACGCCCCTGCGGTACAGCGCAGTCTGCGGGCCGACAACTGGTGGTGTCTGTCCCTGCTGCTGTGGCTTGTCAGTGGCAGCGCGCTGGCGTTCAGCCATATGGCCATGCTGTGGTCACAGGGCAAACCGCTCCCGCTGGCCTTGGCCAAATCCTTGGCCTTGGCCCTGTTGCTGCTGCAGGAATGGCGTAGCCGGCCATTGATACGGCAATGCCGGCAAAGACTGGATCGCGGACGCCTGCCAACAGAGGAAATCCGCAGCCAGTTGCAACGTCACAGCCGTCGCCAGTTGTTCATGCTATTGCTGCTGCTGGTGATTTCCACCGCGCTGCGCGCCGGATTGTTCAACACTCTTTAACATCTGCCGGGGTGGTCGGCAGGAACCAGCAGACCATCCCGCCTCTCCATCGGCTATTACCTGCCGGAGTCATCACCATGCCACCACAGACTGCTTCCCGTTTCCTGCGCGGCCTGCTGTTTGCCCTCGCTCTCCTTACCAGCCTGGCCGCCCATGCCGACAGCACGCTGCAACTGTCTTCCGACAAGCCGCCCACCCAGATTGCCGATTGCCTGCAGCAGGGCATACGCCGTCTGAAAATTCCTGATGACTACGTCAAGCGCGAAACCGCGCCCGACAAGGGCGAATCCATCCGCCTGCTCAACCCGGTGAGTGCCAAGACCAGCCTGCAAGTGGACATCCACCCACAAGGGGAAGGCAGCCAGTTGCAAGTGGACCAGAACGGCATTCCACTGACCCCGCCCTGGCTGCGGCTGATCAAGCGCTGTGCCGAATAACGGCCTGTGGATTAAATCCGGAATACCCCATCAACTGTGGACATCTGGGATAAACCCTGAACAAGCTGTGCATAAGCCAGGCTGGCCGCGCGCAATACGTGACAAGGCCCGGCAGTGGTGACAAGACAGCTTGTGTACAAGCTGTCCGGTATGCTCGGGGCAGTGGATACTGTGCATAGCCTGTGCATCATTCTGTGGATAAGTACATAGGCAAACAGCCGCTGCCCGCACATATCCCCTCCTCCACCGTGGTACCCGACAGCATGCCAATATCCTGCGGATGCAGCGGGATGACATCACATCATCAAATTTTCATGACTGGACGATTACACTGGGGCTGATTGTCATTTTTCCGGAACAGCGCCATGCCCTCCATCGCCCATCAGCAATATGAAGAACGCCTTGCCGCCGGCAGGGCGCGCAGGGAACAATGCCCACGCACGCGCCAGGCCGACTGCGTGCTCCACCCGCAACGCGATGTGGTGTCGATGTTGCGCCAGACCTCGGCAGGCCGGGTGCCGGGGCTGGTACCGCTGCGCTATCAGCGCATGCAGGCCTCGCCGTTTACCTTTTTCCGTGGCATGGCCATGATCCAGGCCGCAGACCTGGCCTGCGGCCCGTCCAGTGGCATGCGGCTGCAGCTATGCGGTGATGCACACCTGATGAACTACGGTTTTTTTGCCTCGCCCGAACGCCAGCTGATGTTTGACATCAACGATTTCGACGAAACCCATCACGGCCCGTGGGAATGGGATGTCAAACGGCTGGCGGTGAGCGTGGTACTGGCCGCGCGAGAACACGGCTTCAGCGATGAAGTGGCCGCCCGTGCGGTATGCCAGTTGGTGGGAACCTACCGGCGACGCATGCAGGACTATGCGCGTATCAGCCAGTTGGAGCTGTGGTATAGCAAGGTTGGTTTCGAACAGCTACTGACGCGAGCGCCCAACGACAGCATCCGCCAGCAGTTGCTCAAACTGGCGGACAAGGCCAGGGGGCAGACCCAGGAAAAGCTGCTACCGAAAATGACGGTGCTGGATAACGGCAATCTGCGCCTGCGTGACGATCCACCGGTCATCTTCCACATGCAGCAACAGGACCAGGTGTGGGGCAATGACGAACACTGGCTGGGCGACGATCAATACCAGGAACTGTTGCAACCCATGCTGGCACGCTACAGCCATACCCTCAAGGAGGACCGCCGCACCCTGCTGGAACGCTTCCGTCTGGTGGATGCCGCTTTCAAGGTGGTGGGCGTGGGCAGTGTCGGCACCCGCTGCCTGGTGATGCTGCTGCAGGACAGTTACGACCAGCCGCTATTCCTGCAACTGAAAGAAGCGCGCAATTCGGTGCTGGAGCCCTACACCCAGCAATGCATACACGGCCACCAGGGCAAACGGGTGGTGTTTGGCCAACGCCTGATGCAGGCGGCCAGCGATCTGTTTCTGGGCTGGACCACCGGCCCTGGCGACCGACACTTCTACGTGCGCCAGCTGCGCGACATGAAAGCCGCACCATCGCTGGAGTCGTTTGGCAATAACGAAAGTCTCATCGCCTTTGGGCAGGCCTGCGCCTGGGCCCTGGCCCGCGCCCATGCCAAATCCAGCGGACAAGCGGCCGAACTGGCGGGTTACATCGGCCAGTCGGACAAGTTCGACCAAGCCATTGCCAGTTATGCGCTGGCCTATGCCGATCAGGTTAAACGTGATTTTTCTGTTTTTACTGCAGCTCTGGCAAAACACGAGCTATAAGTAAATAAACTGCCGGGCCTGTCGTGAGGACGTTGGGGTTTTCAGCAGTTTATCCTCGCGACTGCTACATCTAGTATTAATACTGCGGCGGTGTATTTATTAATGCCATTTGCAAAAATCAGACTCACATTACAATAACAACTCCAGCTATCGGGAAACCTATCGTGCGCGTCAACACTCGCCTCCTCATCATCATTGCCGCCAGCCTCATTGCCCTGATCGTGCTGGCCGGCACTTCGCTGTATACCACCCGCAGCACACTGCAAAGTGAAAAGCACGAGCAGATCACCCTGCTGCTGCGCATGGCGGAAAACACGCTGGACTACTATGCCAAGCAGGAAGCCAGCGGCAAGCTGACACGCCAGCAGGCGCAGGAAATGGCGCGAAAATCGCTCAAGGCAATGAAAGTAAACGATATTTACTTCTTTGCCCGCGACAAGGACAACCGCCTGGTACTGCACCCCAAGGCCGAGCGTGAAGGCAAGGTGGACATGGGCAGCACGGTACCGGATGGCCGTACCACGGTAGCGGTGTATGACGAAGCACTGCAAAAAGACCATTACGGCATTGTCACCATCCTCACCTCGCGCGGGGCCAGCAAGGAGCAACTGCCCAAGCTCAACGGCGTGGTGCGTTTCGACCCCTGGGGCTGGACGGTTGGCACCGGTTTCTTCATCGATGACATCGATGCGCTGTTCTGGAAGCAAGGCACGGTATTGCTGATTCTCAGCGCGGTTGCCGTGATTGCACTGGTATTGCTGGGCACCGCCATGTCGCGCAGCATCATCCGCTCACTGGGCGGGGAGCCGGCCTATGCCGCCCAGGTGGTACGCCAGATCGCACAGGGCAATCTGACCGAACAGATCGAGGTCAACGGCCCGCCACAAAGCCTGCTGGCCGCCATGCAGGAAATGCAGCACAAGCTGCGTGACATGATCAGTCAGATTCGCCGCTCCACCGACGACATCGGCCAGGCCGGCCAGCAATTGTCCGAACAGATGCAAAAAGTGGACGAAGTGTCTGGCATTGCCAGCAACTCCACCGCCTCCGCAGCAGCTTCCATCGAGCAGTTGTCAGTCAGTATCGACCATGTCAAGGACAATGCCAGCGGCTCGGAAGAAGGAGCCCGCCGTTCCAGCCAACTGGCGCGCGAGGGCGAAGTCGTGGCCAAGGAGGCCGCCAGCGGCATCGAATCCATTGCCACGCAAGTGGTGGATGTCAGCGAGCTGGTGGGCAGCCTGGCCGAACGCACCCGCAACATCAGCGGCATTGCCGAAACCATCCGCGACATTGCCAACCAGACCAACCTGCTGGCACTGAATGCCGCCATCGAAGCAGCACGCGCCGGTGAAATGGGCCGTGGCTTTGCCGTGGTGGCCGATGAAGTGCGCAAACTGGCCGAGCGCACCGCGACCGCCACTGATGAAATCACCCACATCGTCCAGGCGGTAGTCAACGAAACCGGCACGGTGGCAGGCCGCATGGAGGAAATCCGTCCGGCGGTGCAACTGGGCGTGGGCAAGGCCAACCAGGCCGCAGAAACGTTGGATACCATCAGCCGCCAGGCCCATGCCGCCCTGGAAAGCCTGCATGCCGTGGTCAGCGCCATGACCGAACAAAGCCAGGCCGGTGCCAATATTGCCGTCAGCGTGGAGCAGGTGGCCGGTGTGGTGGAAGAAACCCAAACCTCGGTCCAACTGGCGGTGCAGGCCATGCACAATATCGACAACCACGCCCGCCAGCTTCACGAATCGGTTTCGCGCTTCCGCATCTGATTCCACGGCAAAGGCAGTCCATACCCGGCCCCGCCTGTGTGCGGGGCATTTGTATTGCAGCCACCGGACAACAAGCAGGCGAAGCTGCGCTTGCCCTCCCCCCTGCCAGTGGCATAATGCCCACAGGGCAACGCCCGCAAAATCAAAAAAATGCATGACCGACAGACAGGCAGATCGATGACACAATCCAGAACGCTCCAAGGGAGACCTGCATGTCCCAACTCTCCATCACGGCCGCTCAGGCCGAATGGTTGACGCAACATAACGTCCGCGACGTTGAACTGGCTTTTGCCGATGTCAGCGGATTTCCGCGCGGCAAAACCCTGCCCGCCCAGGCGCTGATCAAGGGCCAGGAATTGCGCATTGCCCGCGCCGTGGCCATTCAGACCTGCGTGGGCGAATTTCCCGATTACCGGTTTTACGGCGAGAACGATCCGGACGTGGTACTGCGCCCGGACTTTGCCACCCTGCGCCCCGTTCCCTGGGCCAAAACCCCGCGCGCGCTGGTGGTGTGCGACAACATCGACCACGATGGCAGCCTGTCGCCGCTGGCCCCGCGCTCGGCGCTGAAAAACATCCTGGCCCGCTATCAGGCGCGCGGCTGGACCCCGGTAGTGGCACCGGAGCTGGAGTTCTACATTTTTGCCGCCCATGCCGATGCCGATCAGCCCTACCAGGCACCGGCGCTGCGCACCGGCCGTCGTGAAAGCGGCTTCGATGCCTTCAGCTTTTCCACCCTGAACGACCTCGAACCCTTCTTCGACGATCTGTACCGCGCCTGTACACAACTGGGCATCGACACCGATACCTATGTGCATGAAATGGGCCCCAGCCAGTTCGAGATCAACCTCAAGCACGGCAATGCGCTGGAACTGGCCGACCAGACCTTCCTGTTCAAATATGCGCTGAAGGAAATCGGCTACCAGCACGGGCTGAACGTGGTGTGCATGGCCAAACCGCTGTCCGGTCAGCCCGGCAGCTCCATGCACTTGCACCAGAGCGTGGTGGATGGCCAGGGCAACAATGTGTTCAGCCTGGCCGATGGCGAAGCCAGCCCGGACTTCTTCCACTACATTGGCGGCCTGCAGCAATACCTGCCGCACCTGATGCCGCTGTTCTGCCCCAGCCCCAACTCCTTCCGCCGCTTCGTCAAGGGCCTGGCCGCGCCGGTCAATGTCAGTTGGGGGGTGGATAACCGCTCGGTGGGCATCCGCGTGCCGGTATCCGGCCCGGCCGCCCGCCGCGTGGAAAACCGCCTGCCCGGCTGCGATGCCAACCCCTATCTGTCGCTGGCCGCCAGCCTGGGCGCCGGCCTGCTGGGTGTGGAAGAAAAGCGCAGCCCGACTGAGGCTGCGGTGGGCAATGTCTTCAACAGCGACGACGCTGCCACCCTGCCCAACACCCTGGATGCCGCCTGCGCCCTGATGGCCGCGCACGACACCGCCAAGCGGCTGTTCGGTCAGGCATTCACCGATGCCTATCTGGCAGTGAAGGACATCGAGCTGAGCCACTATCACAACCAGATTACCGCCTGGGAACGCCAGTACCTGACCACGCTGGCCTGATCCTCCGCCAGCCTGCCAAGCTGCCCGCCGCCCTGTTGCGGCTGGCAGCTTTTTTCATGCCGACCACGCTGGATTGACCCTGCCGCACACCTGAGCCACCATGCTGTTGTCCTGTCCAGACCAGACTGCCAACCCTGTCCCCGAGGAATGACCATGCGTTTTACTGCCCTGCTCTTGTTGCTGCTGCCGCTGTGCGCACAGGCCGATACCGCGGCACCGGAAGCGGCCAGCGGCTTTCAGACCCGCCCTGCCGTTTACAGCCGTCACAGCATGGTCAGCACGGCCAATCCCTACGCCAGTGCAGCGGCGCGCGATATCTTGCGCCGTGGCGGCAGTGCCATTGACGCTGCCATCGCCGCACAACTGGTGCTGGGGCTGACCGAGCCACAATCCTCCGGCATCGGCGGCGGTGCTTTCATGCTGTATTTCGATGGCCGCAAGCTCACCAGCTTTGATGGCCGCGAAACGGCACCAGCCACGGCAGATAGCCGCTTGTTTCTGCAGGCCGACGGTAAGACCATGGATTTTTACCGCGCCGTGGTGGGCGGGCGTTCGGTTGGCGTACCCGGTGTGGTGGCCATGCTGAAGCTGGCGCATCAACGTGGCGGCAAACTGCCCTGGGCCAGCCTGTTCCAGCCGGCCATTACGCTGGCGCGCAATGGTTTTGCCGTATCACCGCGCCTGCATGCCTTGCTGGGCAAGGAGCGCTTCTTGCAACAAGACCCACAGGCGCGGGCTTATTTCTATCAGGCTGATGGCAAGCCGCTGCCGGTGGGCAGCCTGCTGAAAAACCCGGACTATGCCGCCACGCTGGAACTACTGGCCAGACAAGGCCCGGCAGCGTTTTACCAGGGAGAAATCGCCAGCGCCATCATCAGCGCAGTCAACCAGCATCCGGTCAACCCCGGCCGCATGCTGGCGGCGGATCTGGCAGCCTACCAGGCCATCGAACGCCAACCGCTGTGCGGCCCGTATCGTAGCTGGCAGGTGTGCGGCATGGATGCGCCAAGCTCCGGCGGGGTTGCGGTTTTGCAAATGCTGGGCATGCTGCAGCGCTTCCCCCTGGCCAGCATGTCACCCACCGGCAGTGACACCATCCACCTGTTTGCCGAGGCCAACAAGCTGGCTTTTGCCGACCGCAACCGCTATCTGGCCGATCCTGACTTTGTCGCCGTCCCCAGCCAGGCGCTGGTCAGCCGCGACTACCTGCAACAACGCAGCCTGCTGATCGCCCCGGACCGCAGCATGGGGCGCGCCACGGCAGGGGAACCCGCCGGCGTCCGGCTCAGCCGCTATGGGCGGGACAGCGCGCCGGAACTGCCCTCTACCTCGCATTTGAACATTGTGGATCGCGCCGGGCGGGTGGTCAGCATGACCAGCTCCATCGAAGACCAGTTTGGCAGCCGGCTGATGGTGAAGGGCTTTTTGCTCAACAATCAGCTCACCGACTTTTCCTTCCGCCCGGATGAAGACGGCAGGCCGGTGGCCAACCGGGTGGAAGCACGCAAGCGCCCACGCAGCAGCATGTCCCCTACCGTGGTATTCGATGCCCGCGGGCAGTTCCTGCTGGCCACCGGCTCACCGGGCGGCAGCCAGATCATCGGCTATGTCAGCCAGACGCTACTGGGCCTGCTGGACTGGAAACTGGACCCGCAGCAAGCGGTCAGCCTGCCGCATTATGGCAACCGCAACGGCGTAACCGAACTGGAAAGCGGGCGCGGGCTGACGCCAGCGCGCGCGCGCCTGGGCGCACTGGGCCATCGCGTGGAAGAAACCGAGATGACCAGTGGCCTGTCGGCCATTGTCAGGACAACAAATGGCTATGTCGGTGGTGCCGACCCGCGGCGCGAGGGCGTGGTGCTGGGAGATTAAGGCTGTCAGCGACGCGAGGCCTGCAGGCGGCGTGCCAATTGTTCGATCGCACCCTCGCGGGTAAGCGGCGGGACATTCTGGTGTTGCTCGCTGGTAATCCATTTTTCCACCACCGAGCGGTCCCCCCGCGCGGCTTTCAGCAGCAGGCCAAAGGCGTGGCCCGTGCTGTGCTCCAATGGCTCCAGCGGACGTGACTGGGTGTGTGCAGCGTAAATGCGGCTATCGGCCACTTGCTGGTTTTTTTTACGTTTTCCGGACTGCAGGCCCCAGGCAACAATGGCTGCGATGGCCAGCAAACACAGTAAAGCAAAGATCATCATGATGTGAAACCAGTCTCCCTGATCGGTTGGGCGCAAGCCAATATCATAATGCAATTTGTCGTATTAGTACCAAATGGCAGCACTTTTTGCTTGAACTTGTTATAGATCAAGCGGCCAACAAATAGTTCGGGAAGCCGCCCAGCGCTGGCTAGTATGCTAAAAAAACAAAGACAATATTCTGTCGCGCCCTTCTGATGACTCCCGAGTCAGGCGCCCGGACAGCGCCGACCTGCACAACAGGCTGGCTGACATGATGGTTTTACGAGGAGTGTGCCATGTATCAACATATCGTGATTGCTGTTGATGGTAGCAAGACCGCAGAAAAAGCACTAGATGAAGCAATAAGGATTGCAAAAATTGCGTCCTCTGCCATTTCCCTGGTACATGTCGCCAGCTTGCGCGATATGGCCATCGAAGGAGTGGGTGCGCTGGACACCCATCAATTGCACGATCTGGCCTTTCGCCAGGCGCGGGATTTGCTGGACAAGGCGCAGAAGCGCGCAATCAATGAAGGGGTCAGCCGGGTAGACTGCCATATTGCAGAAAGCTGGGAGGGCGGCAAGGATATGGCGGATGCACTGATCCGCTTTGCCGACAGCCGTCATGCCGAACTCATTGTTATCGGCACCCATGGCCGTACCGGCCTCGCGCATTTGCTGCTGGGCAGCTTTGCCGAAAATGTCATGCGCAAGACACATTGCCCCTTGCTGGTGGTTCGCGGCAGCGAAGACTGATAGATCGGTTTTGTCATCCCACCGCACCACAACGCCACAGGCAAGGTGGCGGGTGCCATCCGCAGAGTGCCAATGCCTCTGCGGATTTTCTTTGCCGGTTCAGAACAGCGGACGGGCCAGCACAAAGAATTCCTTGTTGCCATCGGCACCGGTAATCGGGCTGTCAAGCCAGCGCTCAACCTTCCAGTCCAGCTCGTCCAGACAGTCGGTGATCTTGTCTTTCACCCCGTCAAACAGGCTTTCATCGCGCACGATGCCGCCATGGCCCAAGGCACCGCGCCCCACCTCGAACTGCGGTTTCACCAGGCCCAGCAGGCAGCCGTTGTCAGCCAGCAAGGGCAAGGCAGATGGCAGGATCAGGGTGAGCGAAATAAAGGACACATCGCACACCATCAGGTCGAAAGGCAATCCGTCATTGGCCTGCAACAGGCGCTGGCGATCCAGCTCACGCGCATTCACCCCTTCAAAGCAACGTACGCGCGGGTCATCCCACAGCCGCGGATGCAACTGGTCATGCCCCACATCCACGCCAACCACATGGGCAGCCCCGGCTTGCAGCACGCAGTCGGTAAACCCGCCAGTGGACTGGCCCACGTCCAGCACCCGCCAGCCTTGGATATCCAGCCCGGCTGCCTGCAGGGCGGCATCCAGCTTCTGCCCACCGCGTGAGACAAAGCGGTCGGACGGGTCCGGCCGCACTTCCAGCGGCGTCCCCGCCGGAAACTTGCTGCTGGCCTTGCTGATGGTCTGCCCATTCAGGCTGACCCGGCCGGATTCCAGCAGGTGTTGGGCCGCCGTGCGCGAAGTGGCAAGTCCTTGTTCCACCAACAGAAGATCTACCCGCTTCATCCTGTTTTCCTTGCTTGTCTTTCAAAAGGCGACAGGGTGGCCAGTCCGCCGCGGCCTGTCAAGCGCCAACCCGTGTCAGGCCAGCGGCCAAGCATGGGAGAACAAGGCTTGGTAGCCTGCCCTGCTTGGTGCGATGATGTAGAGATTGCAACAAGGAGCCAACGATGGACACACACCAACTGGACGCAGCCGAAGTCCGCGTGCTGGGCGCACTGATCGAAAAACAGGCGCTGACGCCGGACGCCTATCCGCTGACGCTCAACAGTCTGTCCTCCGCCTGCAATCAGCTCACCAGCCGCGAGCCGGTGATGCAGTTGTCCGATGCCGACCTGAGCCGGGCGCTGGACAGCTTGCAGGCCAGAAAACTGATTGCCGAGCGTCTGCCCGCCGGCAGCCGGGTGGCCAAGTATGAGCACCGGCTGAATTATGAGTGGAATATCGATGGTGCGCGGCTGGCCGCGCTGGCCTTGCTGATGCTGCGCGGGCCGCAGACCAGCGCCGAAATCCGCACCCGCTCCGGCCGCATCTACAGCTTTACCGGCGTGGAGGAAGTGGAAACGGCACTGGAAGCACTGGCCGACAAATATCCGCCACTGGTACAGAAACTGCCACGCCAGCCTGGGGAACGCGAGGCACGCTGGTGCCATCTGCTCAGTGGCGAACCCAGCCCGCAGGAAATCAGCGCCGGCTCCGTCATTGATGTGGGCGTTGCCGGGCGGGTAGCCGCGCTGGAAGCCGAAGTTGCCGCCCTCAAGGCGCGCCTGCAGCAACTGGAGCAAAGCCTGGGCGAATGACAGGCAGGCGCAGCATAAACAAGCCCCGCCACGGTATCAGCCGCTGCGGGGCTTTTGTCTGTCTGGCCGGAATGGCTTACTTGGGCTCGAAAATGGCGTAGGTCTTGCGCGCCGGTTCCAGCACTTCCCACACGCCTTCAAAGCCGGCTGGAATGACAAAATGATCACCGGCAAACAGTTCCACACTGTCCCCCTGGGTATCGGTCAGGCGGACATAGCCTTCCAGCAGGGTGCAAAACTCATGCTCATGATATTTCACCCGCCAACTGCCGCGGCCCCCACTCCAGATACCGGCATGGAACTGACCGCTGGGGTCGGAATAATGGTTTTCCACCGTCTGGACGCACTCACCTTCGATGCGGCGGTCCGCTGCTGCGGCAAACTGCTCCACCCGTACCGGGCTGCGTTGGAAAACAATGATGTCGCTGGCCTGGGTCATGACAATGCCTCCTGTTTTATTTGATCAAATTCTGCACAAAACCGGGCCATGCTGCAAATCCCATGCGCACCAGACTGGTGAAGGAAGGGCCAGGACCGGGCATGCCTCATGCATTGCCCGACTCAGCGGGCGGCCCCTCGTTCAGGCGCAACTCCCAATAGCCCACATCCAGCCAGTGCTCGGCCTTCCAGCCTACTTCATGAAAAGTGGCTACCTGGCGGAACCCCAGGCTCTCATGCAGGGCGATGCTGGGCGGATTAGGCTGGGCGATGCCGGCAATCGCCATATGCAGCCCCAGGCTACGCAGCGCTTGCAGCAAGCTGCGGTACAAACGGCCTCCCAGGCCCTGCCCACGCGCTTCCGCAGCAAAATAGACCGAGGTCTCCACCGCATAGCGATAGGCATGACGCACCCGCCAGCGGGTGGCATAGGCATAACCCAGCACCTCATCGTGCAGCTCCACCACCAGCCAGGGCAGCCCTTGCTGCTGCACTTTTTCCAGCCGTGCCACCATTTCCTCAACCGTCACCGCTTCTTCTTCGAAGCTGATGGTGCTGTCCAGCACGTAGGGGTTGTAGATGGCGGCCATCGCCGCGGCATCAGCAGGTGTGGCGGGGCGGATCAGGATGTCACGGCTCATGGCAAGGCTTTCAGGCTGACTGGGGTCAGCATGGCTTGCAAGAATCACGCCAGTCATCACTACCCCTGCCATTCCGGGAAGTACTGCTGGCGTAAACGGGCCACATAGGCCACCAGATTAGGGTACTGGCTGACGCACTGCCGGCTGGGGGTATCGCCCATATTGGCCAGCAGGGCCGAGGCAAGAAAGGCAAACACGGTGGCGTCCAGCCAGCACGGGGCCGCACCCAGCATATAGGGCTGGTCGGCCAGCAGGGTGGACAAGCTGGCGATATCCAGTTGCAGCAGGCGCTGGCGTTCTTCCGGGCTGAAGCGGCCCAGGCCCTGGCCGTGCAGATTGCCGCGCACCTTGCGCCGGATCATGCGGATGACCATGCCGCGCAGCAAGAATGGCACGCGCTGGAAAAACACCCCCGGACCGCGGGCAAACACCGCATCATCCAGCCAGCGCTCATGCACGATGCACCAGTACAGATGGTCACTGCACAGGCACTCCATGCTCCAGGCCACGGCCTTGTCGACCTCGGACAGTCCGGCATCCAGCGTGATGCCATGCTTGCTGGCCAGATAGAGGCGAATCAGGGTGGAATCCGGTACTTGCGTGCCGTCATCGTCAATAAAGGGCAGCTTGCCCTTGGGCGCGGTGCGCATGCTGCCGCGCTGCTTGCGGTAAGGCAGGCCGGACAGCTTGAGCAGCATATCGGCCTTGATGACAAAGGGGCTGGGGTCGGGCAGGCCGAATGCCGGCCCGAAGGTATACAGGGTGATCACGGGCGTCTCCTCAGACTCGCTAACAAAACCGCCGCTCCTGTGTTGCGCCACCTTGCCGTACTCGCTGTACGGTCTGCGTCGGCGCGCCTTGGCCCGGCTTCTCTACGCGGTTTTGTTAGCCGCTCTTGGTAATAAACGCCCAGACTAGCACCGCCGCCAACCGATGACGATGGGTTTAATCCATCAGTTGCTGATACAGGTACACCAGTACCCGCGCCAGTTCCGCTGCGGTCTGCTCCTGACCGGCATTGCCGGTATGGCCACCGGCATCGGTTTCCATCAACAAGGCCGGATGCCCCAGTGCCTGCATCTGCGCCACCATCTTGCGCGCATGGCCGGGGTGTACCCGGTCGTCGCGCGTGCTGGTGGTGAACAAGGGCAGCGGGTAGCGCGCAGCGGCTTGCAGTTGGTGATAGGGCGAATACGCCTGCAAGGCTGCCGCCTGTTGCGGGTCGGCCGGGTCGCCGTATTCGTCTATCCAACTGGCACCGGCCAGCAGCTCGGTGTAGCGCAGCATGTCCAGCAGCGGCACCTCGCACACCACGGCCTTGAACAACTCTGGGCGACGTACCATGCAGGCGGCCACCAGCAGGCCGCCATTGCTGCCGCCTTCTATGCCCAGCTTGTCCGGGCGGGTGAGGCCGCTGCCGATCAGCGCCTCGGCCACGCTGCAAAAATCATCAAACGACACCGGGCGCTTGATGCCCTGCGCGGCCTGATGCCAGCCGGGGCCAAACTCGCCGCCACCACGAATGCAGGCCAGCACAAAGGCACCGCCCTTTTCCAGCCAGTGCGCGCCGAAGTTTTCCACGTAGTAGGGCATCATCGGCACTTCAAAACCGCCATAGCCGTACAACAGCGTCGGGGTTTGGCCATCAAATACCGTATCGCGAGCGCGCACCACGAAATAGGGAATGTCCACACCATCGGACGCGGTGGCCCAGCATTGCTCGGCCACAAAGCCGCTGGCATCGAATGCGGCGGGCTGCTGGCGCAGGCAGTCCTGCTCACCGGTAGCCACATTCAGCCGGTACAGGCCGGTGGGGGTGAGGAAGTCGCTGAAGCTGTAGCACAGCACATCGCTGTTCCAGGGCTGGTCGGCAAATTCGATCACCCCGCTGTCGGGCACCGGCAGGCTGCGCGCGTGCCAGCTACCGCCTTGCCAGTCGAAGGCTTGCAGGCGACTGCGCACATTGTCGATCAGGTTCACCACCACGCTGCTACGGGTGGTTTCCACCGACTCCACCGCCAGCCTGGCTGCCGGAGCCACCAGCAACTGGATGCCACCCGCATCGCCCAGCAGGCAGGCCAGCGGCACCGCCAACAGGCTGCCGGCGGCATGGGTTTCTCCCTGCCAGCACCAGTCTTCCGCCAACTTGACGATGAACTGGCCGTGCAGATAAGCCTCGATATCCGCCTTAGGCGGCAACGGCAGCGGATGGGTCTGCAAATCAGCGTCGATCAGGTGGTAAGTCTTGCTGTAAAAGCCGTCAGCCGCTTCGATCAGGTCCAGCCAGCCATCCGGACCGTCCAGATAACGCCAGGCGGCCACCATCATGGCATCTTGGTCCGCTACAAATAGCTGCTGCCATTGATGCTGGCCGTCGGCCCCGCGTTCCACCAGCCACACTTCGCGCGGGTAGCCGGAACGGCTCAGTGGCGCGCCCTTCCAGCCGGGGCATACCAGCACGCTGTCCGGGTCGCGCCAGGCAATGTGGTTTTTGCCGTGCGGAAAACGAAAGCCCTGCTCCACCCAACTGGCGGTTTCCAGATCGTACTCCCAAGCCAGACTGGCATCGCCGCCGCCCTCACTCAAATGCACCAGCACACGGGAGGGCTGCACCGTGCAGTGCGCCACCCCATCCAGATACCAATCCTTGCCGGCGGCGGCGGCAACGGCATCCACGTCCAGCACGGTATGCCATTGCTGGCTGGCCGCCTGATAGTCCGCCAGCGTGGTGCGGCGGTAAATGCCGCGCGGGTGGTGTTCATCCTGATGAAAGTTGTACAGCCAGCCGGCGTGTTCGGAAAAGAAGGGAATCTGCCGGGTATCGCGCAGATGATCGAGGATTTCCTGGCGCAAGGGCGCATAGCGTTCATCGGCATCCAGTACGGCCTGGGTGCGCTTGTTCTGTGCGGCAACCCAGGTATCGACAGCGGGATCATCCAGGCTTTCCAGCCACAGGTGGGAATCGGGAAGGTGGGACATGAGGGAACCAGAAATGCAAACAGGCATACAGCTTAGCACTGCATCGGTATTGATCTAAAACAGCATCAATTTCGCGGCACCTCAGTGAGCCGTTCTTTAGTACTGCACGTGGTCATGACAAAGCATTTTCTTGCGACACAACGGCGCTGCGCATTTTATATTTACCTCGAAATTAAACCGATACCTTTCAAGTTGGCTTCTTATATTAAATCAAAAGATTTTATATATTGAGTTACTCACTTATTTAAAACTAATTGCTTAATAATAATTTCATCATGATTAAGCAATAGTGGCTAAATAATTTCCTATAAATTGAAGAGAAATTTCCTAACAATGAAGTAATTATTCTTAGCAAAGGGATGAAAAATCATGAAACCAGCTCGTCTTGCAGTGTTTTGCCTCATTGTGTTGGCCTGCCCATTTGCCAAAGCCAGTAGTGGAACCATCACGTTTCGTGGTGGCATCGTGAATTCTCCCTGCGTCATTCCTGCAGCAACCTGGCTGCACTATGCCGAGCACCCCGCGGCTTACCATAGCGCCCGTCATGGCAAGCTCAATCCGAGTTGTGCCGACGTTTCTGCCACACAATCGGTCCGTGTATCGCGCAACTTCTCATCAGCATCCAAACAGATTGAGCAGGTTTCTGAGGCGGGCAGTAGATGGGTTACTGTGATTTACAATTGAGCGACACGATCAAGACCGGCATGAAACACACGCAAAAAAACGGACCTGGCAACATTCCTGTTGCAGGTCCTTTTTTGTGTCCGACGCTGAGTGCGGACATCGGCATACCTGGCTCAGCGCTGTTGCAACAGCGCGTCAGCGTCTGCTGCCGCACATGCTGTGATCAGACCAAGCTGCCCTCCCGCCGGGTGCAGGCCCGGTTTGCCAGTCAGTGCTGACGAATCCAGCGCGCCACCTTTTCCACCACTTCCGCTTCGATACCGTTATAGCCATGTGCGGCCCACGGCTGGCACGGGTCGCCCTTGTCCACGCCGCCATCCAGCAGCAGCAATTCCTTGCTGCGCGATGACTGCAAGCCATCCATCACCGGCTGGACATGCTGATACAGCGTCACCTTGCACTGGTCATGCTGGTGCTGCACCACCAGCACCGGCTGAGTCAGCTGTGGCAAAGCCAGGTCTGCCACGCTGCCACGTCCGCGATTGATGGTTGAGGTCAGCACCACACCGTCCACCTTGTCCTGCAGGCGTATGGCCACGGCTGCTGCCGAGGTGGTGCCGCGACTGGTGCCCACCAGCCATACTGGTACAGCGGCGCGCTGGCGTAGCTGGGCGATGACCAGCGCGATGTCCTGTGCGTGTTCGGCACTGCTGCGGAAATCTCCTTGGTTGAGATTGTCCGCATGGTCGGACGGCGCATCCACCACCGCCACCTGAAAGCCCTGCGCGGCCCACTGCTGGCGGGTACGCACCAGGAAATTGCCAGCACCGGCATGTAGCTGGCCGTCGTCTCCCAGCCTGAGCACACCCTCGCCGCCGGTAAACAGAATCAGGCTGGCCTGCGCTTTGCCTTCCGGCTCCAGCAGCAACAGGCGCAGCGTGACGGATGGCCTGGTTTGCAGCGTCAGCATCTGCTCCTGGGCCTGCACGGCTCCACAAAACAAGACCAATAAGGCTATCAGCATGTGTTGCATGGTTCCTCCGGCAAGCATTTGCGGGACAAGGTTTGCCAAGGCGGAAAGGCGAAGGTGGCAGCCGTTTTTTATCGGTGACGCCTAGTCACTCAATACGCGCTGGAATACCTCCAGCACCCGGTCGATGTCGCTGCGGCTGGTCTGCCAGTGCGTCACCAGCCGCATGCGGCCACCCTCGGGCGGATTCACCTTGATGCCGGCCGCAGTCAGCGCGGCCATCAGTTCGCTGACATCGATATCGGCCAGAAAACGGAACCACACCATATTGATGTGGACATCATCCAGCTCGACTTCGATGCAGGGCATGCCGTGCAGGCGCTCGGCCAGATAGCGGGCATTGGCATGGTCCTCGCCCAGCCGCTGTGTCATCTCGGTCAGTGCCAGAATGCCCGGCGCGGCCAGCACGCCAGCCTGACGCCAGCCGCCGCCCAGCAGCTTGCGCTTGTAGCGGGCACGGGCGATGAAGTCGGCCGAACCGGCCAGGATGGAGCCCACCGGTGCGGCCAGTCCCTTGGACAGACAGCACATCACGCTGTCGGCATGGCGGGTGATGTCCTGCACCTCACAGCCAAGATAGGTGGCGGCATTGAACACGCGCGCACCATCCAGATGCACCGGCACGCCGTGGCGGCGGGCGATGTCGGCAGTGCGCTGCATGATGTCCAGCGGAATCACCCGGCCATTGCTGTGAGCGTTTTCCAGGCAAATCAGCCCGGTTTGCGGCCAGTGGACATCGTGGCCCACCCGGATGCGCGCTGCGATTTCGTCCGGGTCCATCACCCCCTTGTCACCGGCGATGGTGCGCAATTGCACCCCGGCAATCACCGCCGCGCCGCCGGTTTCGTGCCACACGATATGGCAGTCGTCGCCCAGGATCACCTCGTTGCCGCGCTGGCAGTGGGTGAAGATGGCCAACTGGTTGCCAAAGTTGCCGGTGGGCACAAACAAGGCGGCTTCCTTGCCCAGCAGGCGGGCGGCCAGTGCTTCCAGTTCGGCCACGGTCGAGTCGTCACCATAGACATCGTCCCCCACCACGGCATGGGCCATGGCCTGGCGCATGGCCGGGGTGGGCTGGGTGACGGTATCGCTGCGCATATCAATCCACTGCATGTTGTGCTCCTGCAAATGAAAGCGGCGGCCAGAGAGGCCGCCGTGAAGGGAAATGCCAGATCAGGCCTTGCCTGATTGTGCCAGCAAACTGCTTGCCGGGGGTGATACACAAATTGTCGGCGTCACTGCATCAGGATATTCGATAAGCCTGCTTCAATTCGCTCACTCGGCGCTGGGCCGCCTGCATGGCGGTATGGGTCATGGAGATGTCGTTGCCGCACTGGCAGCGCAAGCTATGGTCGGGGGAGAGGGATTTCAGATGATGGCGGTTTTCGTGACCGCATGCCACGCAGGCAATCACCACGGTGGCGTTGTAATGCTTGTCCAGATCGATATCGAAACGCGGGTGCTTCATGGGGAACTCCCTTGAGATCACTCAGGCCGGCCCGGATCAGAGGAATGCCGACATGCATTCGTGACGGACCTATGCAGAAGGATAGGCAAGCTGGCGGAAAGTTCCAGTAAATCAGTTGCTTGCTTTTTTCCGGACAAACACTGGTCAGTCTCGGCGCTGTTGGTTATGCTTGGCCGTTTTTTGGTTCCGGATATACAGCAGATGTCGCACGACGCAGATCTTGACCGCCGCTTTGGCGGTATTGGCCGCTTGTATGGCCCCGATGCACTCAGCCGCTTTCAGGCAGCCCATGTCTGTGTGGTGGGGGTGGGTGGCGTGGGTTCCTGGGCGGTGGAGGCGCTGGCCCGTAGCGCAATCGGTCGCCTGACGCTGATTGATCTGGACAATATTGCCGAATCCAACACCAACCGCCAGTTACCGGCGCTGGACCCGCACTACGGCATGGCCAAGGTGACGGCGCTGGCCGAGCGGGTGCGCGCCATCAACCCGGCCTGCGTGGTGCAGGAAATCGAGGACTTCGTTACCGAAGACAATCTGGACGCCATGCTGGGCCAGGGCTTCGACTTCATCATCGACTGCATCGACAATCTGCGCGTCAAAACCGCCATGGCGGCCTGGTGCGTGCGCCGTCGCCAGCCGTTTATCGTGTCCGGCGGTGCCGGTGGCCAGATGGACCCCACCCTGATCAAGCTGGCTGATCTGGGTGAAGTGACTTACGACCCGCTGTTGTCCAAGCTGCGTTATAACCTGCGCCGCTATCACGGTTTTCCGCGTGATGCCGGCAAGAAGCTGCATGTTCCCTGCGTGTTTTCCACCGAACAGCTGGTTTATCCCGACACGCAAAGCTGCGATGCCGACAGCAGCCGTGGCCCGCAAGGCCTGTCCTGCGCCGGCTTTGGTGCCGGCATGGTGGTGACCGCCAGCTTCGGGCTGGTGGCGGTTTCCCATGCGCTCAAGCAACTGGCCAAGCCGCCAAAGAAACGCTGAACCTCGCCGACCCGGCATGAAAAAAGCCCCCATGCGGAGGCTTCAGATTATTGATAAATCCCTCTCGCTTTCTGGAAAGAAAGCAGGGCTCCCTTGCAGGGCAAGGGCGGGGGGATTGGGAATAGATGGGAAGGCTGCGGAATCAATTACTTAGTCGGATGGCCCGGCTTCGCCGGGTCCAGTGCAATCGAACCAAATAACTTTGTCAGCAGCCTGAGGCCTCCATGCGGAGGCCTTTTTTACGTCAGTCGCCTGATCAGTTGGCGATCAGCTTTTCCACCTTGGCAGCGCGTTCGCCCGGCGCCGGATGGCTGGCCAGCATGCTGCTGTCGTTGCCGTACAGCTCGGCCAGCTTGCGCAGGGCCGACGGTGCGCCTTGCACATTGTAGTTGTGGCGCTTGAGGAAGCCCACGCCGTAGGCATCGGCATCGCTTTCCTGCGATTGCGAGAACTGGGCATTGACGATGGCTTCGGCAAAATTGCCCAGATCGGACTCGCTCAGGGCTACGGCGGTGCTGTTGCCGCTGCTGCCAGCAGCCTTGCGCGCACCGGAGGCTGCGTAAGCCAATTGCATGGCCTTCTTGCTGTGACCCAGCTTGACGTGGCCGATTTCATGGCCAATCACGAAGCGCACCTGGTCGTCATCCATCTTGTCCAGCAGGCCGCTGTACACGCGCACGGTGCCATCGGCCATGGCGAAGGCGTTGACTTCCTTGGTCTGGTAAACCTTGAAGTTGAGCTTGGTGCCGTCTTCGCTGTCCAGACCCTTGACGATCTTGGCCAGACGTTTGCCATAAGCGCTGGAAGGCGGGGCAATCTTGTTCTTTTTGTCCATCACGGCGCTGGATTCAGCAGCCAGGTTCTTCACATCGGCATCGCTGAGCGTGGCGGCCTTGAGCAGGTCGCTGCCGGAACTGAGCATGCCGTTGAGGTCGAAAGCCTGGGCGGTGCCAGACAGGGACAATGCAAAAACGAGAGCAAGGGACAATTTTTTCATATCAAAATTCCTTTTTAAAATGCGCCATGATGCTAACGTAATTTTTCAGTATTTAACAGTCATCCTGGCATAAGCAGCCTGCAGCAATGAAAAAGGCCCCGCATGGTCAATGCGGGGCCGAGTAGCCAACAGGAGCTGAATCAGGCCAGCAGGCAGGAACTCTGGCTTGCTTCACTGATACGGCGCAGCTGGATGGTTTCCTTGCTGCAACGCGCTTCGGCCTGCGGGCAGCGGGTGCGGAACACACAGCCGGACGGCGGATTGATCGGGCTGGGCAGATCGCCTTGCAGGATCTGGATCACCTTGCCCTTTTCCAGCTTCGGGTCCGGAATGGGGATGGCCGACAGCAAGGCGCGGGTGTAAGGATGGGCAGGCGCGTCGTACAAGGCATGCTTTTGCGCCAGCTCCATCTCGCGGCCCAGATACATCACCAGGATGCGGTCGGAAATATGCTTCACCACCGCCAGGTCGTGGGCGATGAAGATCAGCGCCAGCCCCATCTCGCGCTGCAACTCCTTCAGCAGGTTGATGATCTGTGCCTGGATCGACACGTCCAGCGCCGACACCGGTTCGTCGCAGATGATCAGCTTGGGCTCCAGAATCAGCGCACGGGCAATGCCGATACGCTGGCACTGGCCACCGGAAAATTCGTGCGGATAGCGGTTGATCATCTGCTCGCGCAGGCCCACCTTGCGCATCATGCTGCGCACGCGCTGCATGATGTCGTCGGCGGACAGCTCCGGCTTATGCACGCGCAGCGGTTCGCCAATGATCTGCGCCACGGTCATGCGCGGGTTGAGCGAGGCCAGCGGATCCTGGAAGATCATCTGGATATCCTTGCGCACCGCGTGCCAGTCCTTGTCGCTGCCACGGGTCAGGTCCTTGCCCATCCACACGATTTCACCAGCGGTGGCCGGAATCAGGTTGAGGATGGCGCGCGACAGGGTGGACTTGCCACAGCCGGACTCGCCCACCACACCCAGGGTTTCACCGGCGTACAAGTCGAAGCTGACCCCGTCCACCGCCTTGAGCGTGCGCCTGGCGCTCCACGGCCAGCGGCCATCGCCCTTCACCTGAAAATGCACTTTGACATCACGTACCGACAGAATCGGCTGCTTGGCTTGTTCAGACATGTGCCACCTCCTGTGCGGCCAGCTGCAATTCGGCTACCGGCTTGTGACAGGCGCGCAGTACCTGCGGATTACTGGTGCTGGCAGCCAGTGCCGGCAGTTCGTCGGCGCAGCGGCTGCTGGCATGGGTGCAACGCTCAGAGAACGGGCAGCCCTTGGGCATGTGCGCCATATTGGGCGGATTACCCGGAATGCTCACCAGCTCGCTGCCGTCGTGGTCAAGCCGGGGCAGTGCGCCGAGCAGGCCGATGGTATAGGGGTGGCTGGGCTGATAGAAGATATTGTCCGCCGTGCCGTATTCCATGACGCGGCCGCCATACATCACCATCACTTTCTCGCACAGGCCGGCTACCACGCCCAGATCGTGGGTGATCATCACGATGGAGGTGCCGAAATCACGCTGCAGGTCTTTGAGCAGGGTGAGGATCTGCGCCTGTACCGTCACGTCCAGCGCGGTGGTGGGTTCGTCGGCAATCAGCACTTCCGGTTCGCACAGCAGGGCCATGGCAATCATCACCCGCTGGCGCATGCCGCCGGAAAATTCGTGCGGATACATATTGATGCGACGGGCGGCTTCCGGAATGCGCACTGCGTCCAGCAGCTCGATGGCGCGCTTTTTGGCATCGCGGCGGCTGATGCCCTTGTGCAGCTCCAGTACCTCGGTCATCTGGCGCTCTACCGTCAGATAGGGGTTGAGCGAGGTCATCGGGTCCTGGAAGATCATTGCCAGCCGGTCACCGCGGATGCGGTTGAGCGAGGTCGGGCTCATGGCCAGCAGGTTCTGGCCCTGATACAGCGCCTCGCCCGTGGTTTTGCCGTTACGCGCCAGCAGGCCCATCATGGCCAGCACGGTCTGGCTCTTGCCGGAACCGGATTCGCCGACGATGCCCAGGGTCTGGCCTTTTTCCAGCTCGAAGCTGACGCCGTTGACGGCGCTGACCACGCCGTCGTTGGTCTGGAACTGTACGCCCAGATTACTTACTTTCAATAGACTCATCTGTTGCTACCTCAACGATCTTTCGGATCGAGCGCATCGCGCAGGCCGTCGCCGATATAGTTGGCGCAATACAGGGTGACCGACAGCATGCCGGCCGGGAACAGCAGAATCCACGGGCTGGCATCCATCACGCCGGCACCGTCCTGAATCAGCACACCCCAGCTGGTCATCGGCTCCTGCACCCCCAGGCCCAGGAAGGACAGCACCGATTCGGTCAGGATCACACCCGGCACGGTGACGGTGGTGTAGATCACCACGATGCCCAAGAGGTTGGGCACGATGTGACGGAAGATGATCTTGGGCGTGGACACGCCGATGGCGTGCGCCGCCTCGACATATTCCTTGGACTTGATTGCCAGTGTCTGGCCGCGCACCACCCGTGCCATGTCCATCCAGGAAAACACGGTAATGGTGAGCACCACCAGGTAGAAGTCGCGGCCCAGCAGGGTCACCATCAGGATGGCAATCAGCAGGTAGGGCACGGCATACATCATGTCGACAATACGCATCATCAGCGCATCCACCTTGCCGCCCATGAAGCCGGCCGTCGCACCCCAGACAATGCCCAGTGCCACCGAGGCGATGGTGGCCAGCGCGCCCACCATCAGCGAAATGCGCCCGCCGATCAGGCAGCGCACCAGCAGGTCACGTCCCAGTGCATCGGTACCGAACCAGTGGGTATTCAGCAGCGTCGGGGCAATGCCCATTGCGTCCCAGTCGGTGTCTTCATAAGTGTGCGGCAGCACCATCGGCCCGAACACACAGGCCAGGGTGATGAAGGCCAGCACGATCAGGCTGAGCACGGCGGCCTTGTTGCGGAAAAAACGCAGCCGCGCATCACGCCACAGGCTGCGGCCTTCTACGGCGGCATCGGTCAGGCCATTGTCCAGCGCAGCCGTCATGGCTTTCTGTTTGCTTTGCATCATGATTTTGCTCCCGCTCAGTAGCGAATCTTCGGGTCCAGCAGCGCATAGGCCAGATCCACGAGCAGGTTGAGAACAACGGTAATCACCGTCACCAGTACCACCAGGCCCAGTACCAGCGTGTAGTCGCGGTTGGCGGCACCATTGACGATGAGCTTGCCAAGACCGGGCAGGCCGAACACGGTTTCGGTCACTACCGCAGCGGTAATCGAGGAAATGGCCAGCGGGCCGATCACCGACACCACCGGCATCAAGGCCGGCTTGAGCGCATGGCGCAGCACGATGGTGCGCATGGGCAGGCCCTTGGCGCGGGCGGTACGGATGAAGTTGCTGCCCAGTACCTCGATCATGCTGCCGCGCATCACACGGCCGATGGTGGAGATGTTGATGAACACCAGCAGGGCAATCGGCAGCACCATGTAGCGCAGCGAGAAATCATCCCAGCCGCCGGCCGGCAACCATTCCAGGCCGATGGCAAACACCATCACCAGCACCGGGCCCAGCACGAAGGACGGAAAAGCGCCGCCGATATTGCCCAGCAGCATCACCAGATAGTCGATCAGGCTGTTCTGGCGCAGTGCGGCCACAATGCCCAGCGCCACGCCGATGAACAGGGAAATCACGATGGCACCGCCACCGATGGCGGCAGACACCGGCAGGGCCTTGCCCACCAGGTCGTTCACGCTCCAGTCGGCATAACGGAAGGAAGCACCCAGATCGCCCTGCAACAGGCTCTTGATGTAATACAGGTATTGCTGCCACAGCGGCAGGTCGAGATGGTATTTGGCCTGCAAATTGGCCAGCACGGCAGCAGACACCTTGCGTTCCCCGTCAAACGGGCCGCCCGGGGTCAGGTGCAGCAGCAGATAGCAAACGGTAATGACGGCCAGCAGTGTGGGAATGGTCGCCAGCACGCGTCGGAAAGTATAGGACCACATGGGGATACTCCAGCCAGGCTCGTCCGCCAGCGCAGCACACGTCTTGTGAACATGGCTGCACGGCACGGTGCGCCGGCATGATGCGCTACATCACAAGCCGGATGTCCGTCTGGCGGACATCCGGCCTCTGTTCAACCGGGGGCCGCAGCCCCCTCCTCTTGCATCACTCAGTCAAGCGCAAGGCTTAGTGCTGGATGATGTAGAGGTCCTTGCCGCGGTAGCGGTCCATCGGGTTCTTGCCGTAGCCACCCACATAGGACTTCACCAGACGCGGTGCGGTGTATTGCAGCAGCGGGATCATCGGATAGTCATCCATGATCATCTTCACCGCCTGGGTGAACAGTTGCTTGCGCTTGGCCTGATCGGTGCTATCGCTACCCTGCTTGATCAGCGCTTCGGCCTTGGCATTGCAGTTCTTGTTGTCGTTCTGGTCGTTGTCACACTGCACCAGCGCGAGGAAGGTGGTGGCGTCGTTGTAGTCTGCCACCCAGCCGTTACGAGCGATCTGGTAATCGGCATCGTGACGCTTCTTCAGCAGCACCTTGAATTCCAGGCTTTCCAGCTCGGTGTTCAGGCCCAGCTTGGATTTCCATTCGGAAGCGGCAAAAATGGCCATCTTCTTGTGGTAGTCACTGGTGTTGTAGGCAAACTTCAGCTTGGTGCCGGGCTGTACACCGGCCTGGGCCAGCAGCTTCTTGGCCTCTTCCACCCGCTTGGCCATCGGCCATTTTGCCCAGTCGTAGCTGGTGACATCGGCACCGGCAGTACCGGCCACGATGGCGCTGTAGGCCGGAGCCTGGCCGTCGGCAGTCACTTTCTTGGCCAGGATGTCACGGTCGATCACCATGGACAGTGCCTTGCGCACGCGCACGTCTTTCAGCAGCGGGTCCTTGTTGTTCAGCGAGTAGTAACGCAGGCCCAGGAAAGGCGCATTGCGGATTTCCTTCGGATACTGGGTCTTGTACTTGTCGTAAGTGCCGGACGGCAGTTCCAGTACCCAGTCGTTTTCGCCGGATTCATACAGCTTCACGTCGGCGTTGTGGTCTTCGATCGGCAGATAGGTGATCTTGCCCAGCTGCACGTTTTTCACGTCCCAGTACTGGGCGTTCTTTTCCACCACCACCTTGCTGTTGACCTGCCAGTCCTTCAGCGCAAAAGCGCCGTTGGAAACCATCTTGCCCGGCTTGGTCCAGTCCTTGCCGAACTTGTCGATGGTGGCCTTGGGCAGCGGAGCCAGCTGGGTGTTGGCTACCAGCGACGGCATGAACGGTACCGGGTACGGGGTTTGTACTTCCAGCGTGTACTTGTCCACGGCCTTCACACCCAGCGCAGAAGCGGGCTTCTTGCCTTCGGTGATTTCCTTGCCGTTGAGGATGAAGATGCCGTAGGTAGAGGCATAGGGAGATGCCGTCTTGGGCTCGACAAAACGCTGCCAGCCATAGACGAAATCGCTCGCGGTCACCGCGGAACCATCCGACCACTTGGCATTCTTGCGCAGCTTGAATACCCAGGTGGTGGGGCTGGTCTGCTTCCAGGACTCGGCCACACCCGGCACAACCTTGCCAAAGCTGTCGGTGGCGGTGAGGCCTTCAAACAGGTCGGCGGTAATGGTGTTGGCCGGAACCGATTCGGCCAGTACCGGGTCCAGCGACTCGGGCTCGGAGCCGGTGTTGCGGGTGAGTTCCTGCTTGGCTGCCAGCTTGACACCAGCCGGAACCTGGGCGGCCAGAGCAGCACTACCTGCCAAGGCCAGGGCAACGGCAGCAGCCGCCACGCGCAGCGATTTATGATGTTTCATTCGCCTATTCTCCTGTACTGAAATGCCCCGCTTATTGCGGGTGTGTAAATTCTTTTATCCGAATTATGTTCGGAACTACCGTTTAACTGTCAGAAACGGGCCGGGCCATTATGCGCTGTCGCTTTTGGATTTCTCAAGCCCGAGTCAGAACAATATGACAATCGTTTTGCAAAATCCGTGTCATTTCAACGACGATAGCCATTTCCAGAGCATTTATTCACAAAAAAATTGGCATCCAGGCAATATCATTCGCCTGCATCATGAGTATTTATATTGGCTGGTATTAATATCTTGCATGCGTTGCACATTTAAGCCGTTTGCCAGCTTGTATTAGTGATTTATCCCGGCCGGATGGCGGCTGGCTTCTGCAGCAGTTAAATCCAGCCCTGGCTTAGGGACGCTAACAATAAACCTGCGGCGGCGTTGCGCCTCCTGGCCCAAGAGACACAACCTGCTTGTTAGCCACTCTTAATCAGCGCCAGCCAGATTCAGATATGGCCGGGATAGCCAGGCAGCAGGCGTAAAAAAAGCTCCCGTGCGGGAGCTTCATTACAGCGGCGAGGAGCGGAAGGAATCAGTCCTGCATGCGCCAGTGAATGGCTTCGCCAGCACGCAGCGGCACCAGCACCTCATCGCCATAGCTCAGTTCGGCCGGCACGGTCCAGCTTTCCTTCACCAGGGTGATGGTGTCGGCATTGGGGGCCAGACCGTAGAAAGCCGGGCCGTTCAAGCTGGCAAAGGCTTCCAGCTTGTCCAGCGCAGCGGCGTCCTCGAAGGCTTCGGCATACAGCTCGATGGCGGCATTGGCGGTGTACATGCCGGCACAGCCACAGGCGGCTTCCTTGGCGTGACGGGCATGCGGCGCGCTGTCGGTGCCAAGGAAGAACTTGGCCGAACCGGAGGTGGCAGCCTGCACCAGCGCCTGGCGGTGCAGCTCGCGCTTGAGCACCGGCAGACAGTAATGATGCGGGCGGATGCCGCCAACAAAGATGGCGTTGCGGTTCATCAGCAGGTGGTGCGCGGTAATGGTGGCGGCGATGTTGTCCGGCGCGCTGGCCACGTATTCGGCGGCATCCTTGGTGGTGATGTGTTCGAACACCACGCGCAAGGACGGCAGGCGGGCCAACAGCGGCTGGAATACCTGTTCGATGAACACCGCTTCGCGGTCGAAAATGTCGATGGCCGGATCGGTCACTTCACCATGTACCAGCAGCGGCATGCCGCATTCGGCCATGGCTTCCAGTGCCGGCATGGCTTTATCAATGCTGCTGACGCCAAAGTCGGAATTGGTGGTGGCACCGGCCGGATACAGCTTGATGCCATGCACGAAACCGCTGGCGCGCGCCTTGCGCACTTCTTCCGCACTGGTGTTGTCGGTGAGGTAAAGCGTCATCAGCGGCTCAAAACGGCTGCCGGCCGGCAGCGCGGCCAGAATACGCGCGCGGTAGGCGGCGGCAGCTTCCACCGTGGTCACCGGCGGTTTCAGATTGGGCATGATGATGGCGCGGCCCATCTGGCGGGCGGTGTCGGGCAGTACGGCAGCCAGGGCTGCGCCATCGCGCAGGTGCAGGTGCCAGTCGTCGGGGCGGATCAGGGTCAGTGTCGTCATGCGCTTGGGCTCTTTGTCGGGGCTAGCAGTATCGGGGCAGGCCGGGATCATCCCGTCCGGGCGGCAGGCTTACTTGCGACGCAGCACCATGCGGAACTTGCCTTCCGCCGTGGTGGTGGACTCCAGCAGCGCATTGCCGGTCTGGCGGCAAAAGGCCTCGAAATCCTTGGGCGCACCGGCATCGGTGGCAATCACTTCCAGCACGCTGCCGCTTGCCATATCGGCCAGCGCTTTCTTGGCGCGCAGGATGGGCAAGGGGCAGTTGAGGCCGGACAGGTCAATCAGGCGGTCTGGAGTCATCAGGTGTGTCGCTCAGTCTTTACGTTACAATGCCAAATGAAGGCGGTATTCTACCGGCTATCCATCCGACTAGTGTACGCCACCCGTCAAGCCCCTCCCAAATCGGAATGCCCGTCATGTGCGTGATCGCTTTTGCCTACAAGATGCCCGGCCTGGGCCAATTGGTTTTGCTGGCCAACCGTGACGAATACTATGCCCGCCCGGCGGCACCGCTGGACTGGTGGGATGACTATACCGATACCCTGGGCGGACGCGACCTGCAGGCCGGTGGCAGCTGGCTGATGGTGGATGGCCGCGGTCGCTTTGCCGCGCTGACCAATTTCCGCGAAGGCTATGGCAAGAGCGGCGAGCGTTCGCGTGGTGAACTGGTGCCGCGCTTTGTCACCGGCGATGACGACCCGTTTGCCTTTGCCGACTGGCTGCGCGACAACCACCAGCATTATGCGCCGTTCAACCTGCTGTACGGCCAGGTGGACGACCTGTTCCACTTTCACAGCCGCGGCGCGCGCATTGCCCGGGTGACGCCCGGCATTCATACCCTGTCCAATGCCACGCTGGATACGCCCTGGTTCAAGAGCGAACGGCTGGCCGAACACCTGCGCGGCCTGCGCCGCCCGCCTGGCGAAGACGAAGCCTTTGGCTGGCTGGCCGATGCCACCGCCGCCGGACCTGGCCAGTTGCCCAATACCGGGGTGGGGCTGGCGCTGGAAAAAACCCTCTCCCCCATCTTCATCCAGGGACGCGACTATGGCACCCGCGCATCGATCTTGCTCAACGTATCAGCGCGCGGTGATGTAAGCTTGTCCGAACTTTCCTGGGGGCTGGCTGGCCGTGAAGCCGGCCGCCGCCGTTATACCATCCGGCCGGGGCAGATCCAGCACCCGGCCAAGCCTTGAGCAGGAGATGTGCGTGAAACTGTCCCGATTTGGTCTGGCCCTGGCCGGACTGCTGCTGGCCCTGGCTGCCCAGGCCAGCGAATACAACAAGGGTTTCAACAACACCAATTACGCCATGGAAGATGTCAAACCCTGGGAGGAAGGCAAGTACACCCTGCCGGACTACCCGGCGGCACCGGACTGGATCGGTTTTTATATTGGCCCGGAAGTGGTCAACAAATACTTTGCCGACAGCAAGAGCATGAGCGTAGGTGAAGATGGCGTGGTGCGGCTGATCCTGCGCGTGCAAAGCCCGGCAGGGGCTGAAAACCTGAGCATCGAAGGCATTCAGTGCAGCGAGGGCAAATACCGCAGCTACGCCTTTGGCGATGCCATCAACAAGCGCTGGATTGAATCCATGCGCGCCGACTGGCGCAAGATCGAATACGACGACAAGGCACGCCGCGCACTGCGCGAGGACCTGTGCGTGGACAAGACAGCGCCGAAATCCGCCGAGCAGGCTGTCAAGCTGCTGCGCGCAGCACCCTGGCGCTAGCGCAGGCCGGGCGTGGACAGCCAGGGCCAGCCCAGCGCCCGCTGTCCACCCTGTTTTGCACCAGCCCGGTGCAAGCGCCATGACAAGCAGGTGAAATTGCGGTATCAATAAGTCTTTCCCCTGCCTCTGGCCGCATCGTGTCTTCCAGCCCTTCCGCCTCACGCCACGCACTGACGCTGGCCCAGTTCAAAATCCTGCTCTCCGCCATCGGTTTTGGCAGCATGGCCATCCTGGCGCGCTTTGCCTATGCCGATGGTGTTTCCACCCCCAGCCTGCTGTTTCTGCGCTTTTTCCTGGCCGGGATGTTACTGCTGCCCTGGGTGTTATGGAAAAAACTGCCGTGGCCACGCGGCCGGGCGCTGCTGGTGCTGATCGCCATGGGCAGCCTGGGCTATGCCGGCATGGCCGCCTGCTATTTCTCCGGCCTGCACTACGCCAGCGCCGGCACCATCGCCTTGCTGCTGTATCTGTTTCCCGCCATCGTGCTGGTGCTGTCCACCCTGCTGCTGGGCGAACGCTTTAGCAGCAGACGCATGCTGGCACTGGCGCTGGCCCTTGGCGGACTGGCCGTCACCATCGGGCTGGAGCTCTCCGCACAACCCTTGGGACTGCTGCTGGGACTGACTTCTGCACTGATCTACTCGCTGTACATCCTGGCCGGCAGCCGTTATACCGCGGACTGTGACCCGCTGACCTCGGCCTGTGTGGTGGTGTTTGCTGCCGCCAGCTGCTATGGCATTTACCTGGCCATCACCGGCTTTCACGGCCCGGCCAGCCTGCACGGCTGGCTGTCGGTATTGGGCATTGCCTGCTTTGGCACAGTGGCGGCACTGGCACTGTTCCTGTCCGGACTGGCCAAAACTGGTGCCACCCAGGCCTCGCTGATTTCCACCGCAGAACCAGTGGTCACCATCCTGCTGGCCTGGCTGTTACTGGGCGAACCGCTGGGCTGGAGCCAGGTGCTGGGTGGCGGGCTGATTCTGGCAGCGGTGGTGTTGATCAGCCGCGAAGCGCGGCCGGAGCAGGTGCAACTGACCGAGCTGCATGACTGAAACCGGGCGATACAAAGGGAACCTCAATGAAATACGGTCTGAGCGGCCTGCTGCTGGCAGGGCTGTGCAGCAGCATGGCACTGGCGGCCAGCGATAACTGCCAGGATGCCATGACGCAGGCGGAGATGAATGTCTGCGCGGCCAAAGCGCATGCTCTGGCCGATAGCCGACTGAACAGCCTCTACCAGCAATATCGCCAGCGGCTGGCTGCCGACGACCAGCAACGGCTGACTGTTGCCCAGCGGGCCTGGGTAGGCTACCGCGATGCCGCTTGCCGTTTTGAAACCGCACAGGTCAGTGGTGGCAGCATCTTCCCC
Organism: Aquitalea magnusonii; assembly: GCF_002217795.2. NCBI lineage: Bacteria > Pseudomonadati > Pseudomonadota > Betaproteobacteria > Neisseriales > Chromobacteriaceae > Aquitalea > Aquitalea magnusonii. The sequence continues at coordinate 4,503,388 of NZ_AP018823.1, read as the reverse complement.
ACCATCTGGTTGCAGTGCCTGACCGGCAAGACGGAGACGCGCATCAAGGAGTTGCAAAAACTGATGCAATGCAAGGAAGGCGAGCTGGACTGCCCTTCGCTGCAATAAAACAGTGGCTGGCAGCCTGCCTGAAGCTGGGAATACGCGACGTAAGAAACTGCCTGCTTGGCTGCATGCCCCTGCCGGCGACTCAGGCCCCGGCTTTCCAGTGCCCGCTCTTGCCGCCTTCTTTTTCCAGCAACTGCACGGCGGAAATCACCATGCCACGGTCCACCGCCTTGCACATGTCGTAGATGGTGAGCAGGCCGACGCTGGCTGCGGTGAGCGCTTCCATTTCCACTCCGGTCTGACCGCTGCACTCAGCGGTCACGGCAATGCTGACGCTGCTGGCGGCTTCGTCCAGCGCAAATTCGACAGCAACGCGGGTGAGCGCAATCGGGTGACACAGCGGAATCAGGTCGGCAGTGCGTTTGGAAGCCATGATGGCGGCGATGCGGGCAATGCCCAGCACGTCGCCCTTTTTATGATGGCCATCGCGAATCAAGGCCAGGGTGGCAGGCAGCATGCGGATGCTGCCCTGTGCCACCGCGCGGCGGCGACTGACCTCTTTGTCCCCCACGTCCACCATGTGGGCCTGGCCGCTGGCGTCAAAATGAGTCAGTCCGGACATGTAAACCTCCCGCAAGCGGCAGCCGTGAGCTGCCATCAGATTAAGATGGCTGGCAGTGTGCGGCTAACGGATCAATTTGCCAATTAGCCAGAAGAGGGTGAGCAACAGCCCCAGCGCACCCGTCCATTTGCACAGACGCAGGCAAAGCCGGAGGTAGCGCGGGTTGCGGGTAAGTGCATAGCTGATGGATGCCCAGCCAAACGCCAGGATGATGACAATCGCCCACAGCCGCCACCACAGCATGCTTACACCACCTCGGGCAGGCGATGGAAGCTGGACGGTGCATCCAGCGGATCGCTATAGCTGACGTATTCCCAGGCATCCGGGGTTTCCAGCAGCTTGCGCAGCAGCTTGTTGTTCATCGCGTGGCCGGATTTGTGGCCGGAGAAAGCCGCAATCAGCGGATGGCCAATGATGTAGAGATCACCGATGGCATCCAGGATCTTGTGGCGCACGAATTCATCGGGGAAGCGCAGACCTTCCGGGTTGAGCACGTACTCGTCATCGATGACGATGGCGTTATCCAGGCTGCCACCCAGTCCCAGACCATGCTGGCGCATGTATTCCACTTCATGCATGAAGCCGAAAGTACGGGCGCGGCTGATCTCGTCCAGATAAGAGCTGTTGGCAAAGTCGATTTCGACTTTCTGCGGTGCCAGGTTGAAAGCGGGGTGATTGAATTCGATGGACAGGGTGATCTTGAAGCCATCCAACGGCTCCAGTCTGACCCATTTGTCGCCTTCGATGATTTCCAGCGGCTGTTTCACCCGGATAAAGCGCTTGGGTACGGACTGCTCGACCACACCAGCGCTTTGCAGCAGGTAAATGAAGGGGGCGGCGGAGCCATCCATGATGGGAATTTCCGCCGCCGTCACCTCGACTACAAGGTTGTCGATGCCAAAACCGGCAAAGGCTGACATCAAATGCTCGATCGTGCCGACACGCACGCCGGTGTCTGTCACCAGCGTGGAGGAGAGGCGCGTGTCGTTGACGAGCGCAGGCTCGACCTTCACCTCTACCGGCTCGGGCAAGTCGGTACGGCGAAAGACGATGCCGGTGTCGGGGGCTGCCGGCAGCAGGGTGAGTTTCACCCGCTCGCCAGAATGCAAGCCGACACCTGTGGCGCTGATCGCTTGTTTTAGCGTGCGCTGGAATATCATGTGAAGCTCTCAGGCAATCGGGAAGACCCGATTCTAGCACAGGCTTGCGCCATGCTTTATTGATTGCTCGTCACACGTTAATAGTATTTAACTATTTATCCTGAATGGCCTTTCTCAATCGGCCTGCTTGCGCAGGAAGGCCGGAATATCATAGCTGTCGCTCACTTCCGGGTTGGAGAAGTCGGTGGACGGCGCAGCGCGGCGACGGCCCTGACGCATGATGGCCGGGGTATCGAAATCGTCGTAGTTGATGACTTCCACCGCACGGTCGTCGGTGCCGGTCTTGACGATCTTGATGTATTCCGGACGCTCTTCGCGTACCGGCTTTTGCTGGCCCAGGCCGGTGGCAATCAGGGTGACACGGATGGTGTCTTCCGGCATTTCTTCCACTTCGGCGGTACCGAACTTGATCTGTGCATCTTCATCGGCGTACTGACGGATGATGCCCATGATTTCGCGGTATTCGCTCATCTTCAGGCAACCCGGTGCGGTAGAAATGTTCACCAGCACGCCACGTGCGCCTTCCAGGGTGATGTTGTCCAGCAGCGGGCTGGCCACGGCTTGCTCGGCGGCCACGCGGGCACGGTCGATGCCGGAGGCGTAGGCAGAACCCATCATCGCCAGGCCCATTTCACCCATCACGGTGCGTACGTCGGCAAAGTCGACGTTGATCAGGCCGGGGCAGGTAATCACTTCGGCGATACCGGCCACTGCGCCCTTGAGCACGTCGTCGGCAGCACGGAAGGCTTCACGCATGGTCACGTCGTCGCCCAGTACTTCCATCAGCTTTTCGTTGGGGATGACGATCAGCGAGTCAACATGCTTTTTCAGGTCTTCGATACCGCTCTGGGCCACTTTCAGGCGCTTGCCTTCGTGCTCGAACGGGCGGGTGACCACACCTACGGTCAGGATGCCCAGTTCCTTGGCCACTTCAGCCACCACCGGGGCAGCACCGGTACCGGTACCACCGCCCATGCCGGCAGTCACGAATACCATATTGGCACCACGCAGCGCGTCGGCAATGCGTTCGCGGTCTTCCAGTGCGGCGCTGCGGCCCACTTCCGGGTTGGCACCGGCGCCCAGACCACGGGTCAGGTTGTTGCCCAGTTGCAGCTTCTGCGGCGACTTGTTGCGCTGCAGGGATTGCGCGTCGGTATTGGCGCAGATGAATTCGACACCATGCACATGGCTGCTGATCATGTTGTCGATGGCATTGCAACCGCCGCCACCTACACCGATCACTTTGATCACAGCCGCGTTGGCGGTCTCTTGCATTACTTCAAAAACCATTCCGCTCATTTGCCTCTCCTCAAGTTTAAGATGAGCTTGCATTCCACTATTTACTGCTGCCCGAAAAACAAAAAACACAGCAGCGGCCACCTGGCCGCCATTGCTTAGAAATTACCGGCGAACCAGGCCTTCATGCGGCCAAACAACTGGCCCACACCCGCGCTTTCCACTTTGGGTCCGCTATGGGTCTGGATCTGGTCCTTGCCGTACAACAACAGGCCGACACCGGTCGAGAAACGTGGCGTCTTCACCACCTCGGCCAGGCCGCCTACATACTTGGGCACGCCCACGCGCACCGGCATGTGGAACACTTCTTCTGCCAGTTCCACCATGCCCGGCATCAGGCTGGCACCGCCGGTCAGCACGATGCCGGAGGACAGCAGGTCCTCGAAGCCGCTGCGGCGCAGTTCCTGCTGTACCAGCTGGAACAGTTCTTCCACCCGAGGCTCCACCACTTCGGCCAGCGTGGCGCGCGACATCTGACGCGGCCCGCGCTCGCCCACGCCCGGTACTTCGATCATCTGGCCTGGATCGGCCATGGTGACCAGCGCCACCGCGTGCTGGATCTTGATGTCTTCCGCTTCCTTGGTGGGGGTGCGCAGCGCCATGGCGATGTCGTTGGTGATCTGATCACCGGCAATCGGAATCACCGCGGTATGACGGATGGCGCCATTGGCATACACGGCGATGTCGGTGGTGCCGCCACCGATGTCGATCAGGCACACGCCCAGGTCTTTTTCGTCCTCCGACAGCACGGCAATGGCCGAGGCCATCGGTTGCAGCACCAGGTCGGATACTTCCAGCCCGCAACGACGCACGCATTTGGTGACGTTTTGCGCAGCAGACACCGCGCCGCTGACGATGTGTACCTTGGCTTCCAGACGCACGCCGCTCATGCCCAGCGGTTCGCGCACGCCTTCCTGGCCGTCAATGCTGTATTCCTGGGTGAGGATGTGCAGCACCTGATGGTCCGGCGGGATGGTGACGGCACGCGCGGTTTCAATCACGCGGTCGATATCCATCTGGGTGACTTCACGGTCCTTGATGGCCACCATGCCGTGCGAGTTGATGCTCTTGATGTGACTGCCAGCAATGCCGGCAAACACCTCGTGAATCTTGCAGTCGGCCATCAGTTCGGCCTCCTCCAGTGCGCGCTGGATGGCTTGCACGGTGGATTCGATATTCACCACCATGCCGCGCTTCAGACCACGTGACGGGGTCTGGCCCATGCCGATGATGTTGAGCTGGCCGTCATCCAGGACCTCCGCGACAATCGCCACGATCTTGGACGTACCAATGTCCAGGCCGACCAGCATGTTCTTGCTTTCCTTAGGTTTGCTCACCTGTCGCTCCAGCTAGGTATTACTTTTTCACTTGTGCCGGCGGCGCCTTGTAATCAGGCATCCGCACGGCAAATCCATTGGGGTAGCGCATGTCCACGTAATCGATGTGGTACGGCAGCGCTGCCAGCTTGTCTTTCCAGTACAGGGCGAATCGCTCCACCCGCAATTCCACGTCGCCACGCCCCAGATCCAGCTTGAGGTCGTTGTCCAGCCCTACCTGCCAGGCCCGACGTGGCGACAGCCAGATGTCCTTGGGCGCCAGTCCCGTCGGTTTCAGGCCCTGGCGCAAACGCGCCAGCATGGCTGTCATGTCTTTTTCCGCCCCTGCCGGGCCATGAAACACCGGCAGTTGCTGGTCGCTGGCGGCATCAAAGCGGTCGCCGTGGCTGTCCACCAGCCCGTTTTCGCCCCAGCGCGCCAGCGCCACGTGTTCTTCCACTGCAATTTCCAGCGCATCCGGCCAACGCCGGCGCACCTGGGCATCCCGCACCCAGGGCAGCTTGCCGAATGCCGCCCGCGTCTTGTCGATGTCCAGCGTGAAGAAAGTTCCGGTCAGCTCATGTTCGGCAATGAAGCGCAGCTGTTCCGGCGTCACTCTTTTCATCTGTCCCTGGATCTGGATTTTCTTCACCGGAAACACCGGTGCATGCGTCACCCAGAATCCACCTGCGTACAACAACATCAGCAGCGAGGCACCCAGCAGGAAATTGGCCAGGCCTTTGAGCAGCTGATGGTTATCCCACATGCACCATATCCAGCACGTTCAGACAGAGATCCTCATAGCTGATGCCTTGGGCGCGCGCCGCCATCGGCACCAGGCTGTGACTGGTCATGCCCGGATTGGTATTCACTTCCAGCAAATAGATGCCGCCCTCTTCATCCATCAGGAAATCCACCCGGCCCCAGCCCTGGCCACCCAATACCTGGAAGGCTTGCAGGCATAGTGCGCGGGCGCGCTGTTCCACTTCTGCGCTCAGGCCGGACGGGCAGCGGTATACCGTGTCGTCACGGAAATACTTGGCCTGGTAGTCGTAATACTCGGTGGCCGGTTCAATCTTGATGGTGGGATAGGCCTGGCCATCAATCACGGCACAGGTGTATTCGCCACCGCCGACAAAACGCTCGGCCAGCACCAGCGGGTCGTACTTGCGGGCTTCTTCAAACGCTGCTTTCAGTTCACCCGGCTGCTTGACCTTGGTCACGCCAATGCTGGAGCCTTCGGTCGCCGGCTTCACAAACAAGGGCAGGCCCAGCCGTGCTTCCACCGCGGCAAAATCGCTGTTCTCGTCCAGCAGTTCGAAGTCGGGAATCGGCAGGCCGGCACCGCGCCACAACAGCTTGGTACGCCATTTATCCATGCAGATGGCCGAAGCCATCACCCCACAGCCGGTATACGGAATGCCCAGGGTTTCCAGTGCGCCTTGCAAGGTGCCGTCTTCGCCAAACGGGCCGTGCAGGATGATGAACACGCGCTCGAAGCCTTCTTCTTTCAGCGCTGCCAGCGGCTTTTCCGCCGGGTCGAAGGCATGGGCGTCCACGCCGCGCGAACGCAAGGCATTCAATACGCCGTTACCGCTCATCAGCGAGATTTCACGCTCGGCGGAGCTGCCACCCATCATCACTGCCACTTTGCCGTACTGCTTCATTTCTCTTCCTTACTGGGAGGGCCTGTCCCCTCCCGCCAAAATTCGCCTGGCGCTTACAGCTTGCCGGCCACCAGTTTGCCCGGCACCGCACCGATGGAACCGGCACCCATGGTGATCACCACATCGCCATCGCGGGCGATGTCCATGATGGTGCGCGGCATGTCGGCAATCTGTTCGACAAACAGCGGCTCCACCTTGCCCGACACGCGCACCGCGCGTGCCAGTGCCCGGCCATCGGCGGCCACGATGGGCGCTTCGCCGGCGGCATAGACTTCGGACAGCAGCAGCGCATCCACGCCGTTCAGCACTTTGACAAAGTCTTCAAACAGATCGCGGGTACGGCTGTAACGGTGCGGCTGGAAGGCCAGCACCAGCCGCTTGTCCGGGAAGGCACCGCGTACCGCGGACAGCGTGGCGGCCATTTCCACCGGGTGGTGGCCGTAGTCGTCCACCAGGGTGAAGCTGCCACCAGCAGGCAGGGCCACTTCGCCATAACGCTGGAAGCGACGGCCCACGCCGGCAAATTCGGCCAGCCCGCGCTGGATGGATGGGATATCGGCACCACACTCCAGGCCGATGGCAATGGCCGACAAGGCGTTCAGCACGTTGTGACGGCCCGGCAGGTTGAGCACCACCGGGAAGCGCTGCTGGCTGCCGTTGTTGACCACCACGTCAAAATGCATCTGGCCACCGGCGGCCACCACATTTTCGGCATAGATGTCGGCCGAATCGTCCAGGCCGTAAGTGGTAACAGGCTTGGTGATGCGGCTGCGGATTTCGCGCACGTTCGGGTCATCCACGCACAGCACGGCACGGCCATAGAAGGGCAGGCGGTGCAGGAAGTCGACAAAAGCCTGTTTGAGCTTGTCGAAGCTGTGGTCGTAGGTGTCCATGTGGTCGGCGTCGATATTGGTGACCACCGCCATCACCGGGGTGAGGTGCAGGAAGGACGCGTCCGATTCGTCGGCCTCCGCCACCAGGAACTCGCCGGAACCCAGCTTGGCATTGGTGCCAGCCGCGGTCAGCTTGCCGCCGATCACGAAAGTGGGATCCAGTCCGGCAGCCGCCAGCACCGATGCCGTCAGGCTGGTGGTGGTGGTCTTGCCGTGGGTGCCGGCAATAGCAATGCCCTGCTTGAAGCGCATCAGCTCGGCCAGCATCATGGCACGCGGAATCACCGGAATGCGGCGCTCGCGGGCGCGCAGCACTTCCGAGTTGTCCGCCTTCACCGCAGTGGAGGTCACCACCACGTCGGCACCTTCCATATAGGTTGCATCATGGCCAAAGAACACGCGTGCGCCCTGGCTAGCCAGGCGCTGGGTGGCGGCACCATCGGCCATGTCCGAACCGGACACGGTGTAGCCGAGGTTCAGCAGAACCTCGGCAATGCCGCACATGCCGACACCACCGATGCCGACGAAGTGAATGTGTTTGACCCTGTGTTTCATGTTCTTTCTCGTTGCTTCCGGCAGTTGGACCGCCGTATTACTGTTCGTCTGCCAGTGCTTCACACACATCGGCCACTCGGGACGCTGCCCCCGGTCTGGCCAATGCATGTGCCTGACTGGCAAGTTCCAGCAGACGGGGCCGGTCAAGACCAGCCAGCACGTCTGCCAGCTTTTGTGCTGTCATTTCCTGCTGCGGCAAATGAATCGCCGCGCCTGCCGCTGCCATCCACTTGGCGTTGTCGCGCTGGTGCGCCGTGGTGGACACCACCAGCGGCACCAGAATGCTGGCCACGCCTGCTGCGCACAGCTCGCTTACCGTAATGGCACCGGCGCGGCAGATGATCAGGTCGCAGTCGGCCAGCCGGCTGGGCATGTCATCGATAAACGGCAACAGCGTCACATCCTGTCCCAGTCCGGCGGCCCGGTACGCTGCCTGCACCTCGGCAAAGTTGGCCTCACCAGTTTGGTGGGTCAGCTGCGGGCGCTGTTCCTGCTGCAGCAGTGCCAGCGCCTGCGGCAGGGTCTGGTTCAGCACCCGCGCCCCCAGGCTCCCACCCACTACCAGCACGCGCAGCGGGCCGCTGCGACCGGCCATGCGCTGTGCCGGAGCCGGCAGGGCTTCGATTTCCTGCCGTACCGGGTTACCCGTCACCAGCGCCTTGGCCCCGCTCTTGGCGGCGCTGCCGTCAAAACCGCACACCAGCTTGCGGGCAAACGGCAGCAAGGCCTTGTTGCTCAACAGCAGGCTGGCATCGGCATTCACCAGTACCAGCGGCTTCCATAACAGGCCACTCACCACGCCGCCAGGCAGGCAGACATAGCCGCCCATGCCCAATACCACATCCGGCCGATGACGCAGCAACAGTTGTGCCGAGCGTACAAAAGCGCCGCACAACTGCAGCACACCCTTGAGCGAGCCCAGCAAGCCCTTGCCGCGCACGCCATGAAACGCCAACCGCTCCAGCGGAATGCCGGTGGGCGGTACCAGCTTGTTTTCCATGCCGCGCTCGGTACCCAGCCACACCACTTTCCAGCCACGCGCTTGCAGCGCTTTGGCCACGGCAAGGCCGGGGACGATGTGTCCACCCGTACCTGCTGCCATTACCATGACCGTTCTGTTCGTCATCTTCATCAAACCTTGTAACCGCGCATGATGCGCTGATTTTTGCTTCGTCCTGCGGCCTCGCAGAAACCGCCACCACCGGGCTTGCGCCCTCACGCACCTGCGGCGCTGGTCCTGCGCGGCTACACTTTGTAGCCGCCCTTCGCTCCGGTTTTAGCTTCGGCCTTTGGCCTCGCAGAAACCGCCACCACCGGGCTTGCGCCCTCACGCGCCTGTCGGCGCTTGTCCTGCGCGGCTACACTTTGTAGCCGCCCTTCGCTCCGGTTTTAGCTTCGGCCTTTGGCCTCGCAGAAACCGCCACCGCCGGGCTTGCGCCCTCACGCACCTGCGGCGCTGGTCCTGCGCGGCTACACTTTGTAGCCGCGCATGATGCGGCGGTTTTCATAGTCCACCCGCAGCAGCACGGCCATGGCGATGAGGTTCATCAACATGGCCGAACCACCAAACGACATCAGCGGCAGGGTCAGGCCCTTGGTGGGCAACAGGCCCATGTTCACGCCGATGTTGAAAAACACCTGAATCCCCAGCCAGATGCCCATGCCCTGCGCCACCAGCGCCTGGAAGAACCGTTCCAGCTTTTTCGATTCCACGCCGATGTGAAACGCGCGCCGCACCACCCAGGCATACAGGCCGATCACCACGCAGATGCCGACAAAGCCGAATTCTTCCGAAATCACCGCCATGATGAAGTCGGTGTGCGCCTCGGGCAGGTAGAACAGCTTTTCAATGCTGGAGCCCAGCCCCACGCCATACCACTCGCCACGGCCAATGGCGATCAGCGAGTGTGATAGCTGGTAGCCCTTGCCATAGGGGTCGTCCCACGGGTCCATAAAGCCCAGCACCCGCTTGAGCCGGTATGGCGAGGAGATGATCAGCAGCACGATGGCCACCGCCGCCATCACCGCCAGACCGGAGAAAATGCGCATATTGATGCCGCCGAGGAACAGCACGCCCATGGCAATGGACATCACCACCATCAAGGCACCGAAGTCCGGCTCGCGCAGCAACAGGAAGGCCACCATCACCATGGCGGCAAACATCGGGGCAAAGCCTTCTTTCAGGCTGTGCAGCTTGTGGGTTTTGCGCACGGTGTAGTCGGCGGCATAAATCACCGTGGCGAACTTCATGATTTCCGATGGCTGCAGGTTGAGCACAAACAGGTTGATCCAGCGGCGCGAACCGTTCACCACCCGGCCAATACCGGGAATCAGCACCAGCACCAGCAGTACGATGCCCAGCAGGAACAACTTGCCGGCGTATTTCTGCCAGATGCGGGTAGGTACCTGGAACATCACGTAGGATGCGGAAAGGCCGATCACCATGAAAATGATGTGGCGGATCAGGTAGAAATAGCGGTTTTGCGTGGCCACATCGGCCTCGGCATAGGCAATCGACGCCGAATACACCATCACCAGACTGATGGACAGCAGCAGGGCCAAGGCCCAGGCCAATGCCTCGTCAAACGGTTTGATGGCGGTGTAGCGACGCGCCGAATGCACGATCATGGCTGCCCCTTTCCGGTCGCGGCCTTGATCTGCGCCACGGTGTCGATAAACACCTGGGCGCGATGGGCGTAGTTGCGGAACATGTCCAGGCTGGCGCAGGCGGGCGACAGCAGCACCACATCACCCGGCTGGGCCAGCGCGGCGGCGGCGCGGGTGGCTTCTTCCAGCGTGGCATAGTCGTGCAGCGCAACGCCGCTGTCGGCCAGTGCGGCACGGATACGGCCGGCATCGCGGCCAATCAGCAATACGGCGCGGGCAATGCGCTGGCAAGCCGGTGCCAGCGGGCTGAAATCCTGGCCCTTGCCATCGCCACCTGCTATCAGCACCACCTTGCGGGTCATGCCATTGAGGGCGGCCTCGGTAGCGCCGACATTGGTGCCCTTGGAATCGTCAATCCAGGCGATGCCGTCAAATTCGTCCACCAGCTCCACGCGGTGGGCCAGGCCCTCAAAGCTTTGCAAGCCTTGCAGCAGGGCAGTGCGGTCCAGCCCGATGCTGTCGCACAAGGCCAGCGCGGCCAGGGCGTTGGCGGCATTGTGCAGGCCTTGCAGTTGCAGGCTGGCTTGCGGCAGCACGGCCTTGCCCTGTGCGCTGAGCCAGTATTGGCCATCCTGCTGAGTGAGGCTGTATTCCACCGGCTGCTTGAGCGAGAACCATTTGACCACATGGCCGGGGCGCACCATGGCCGGGGCCAGGATGTCGTCGCGGTTCAGCACCTGCACGCCCTGGCCGTTGAACACGGCGGTCTTGGCGTGGGCGTAGTCCAGCAGGTCGTTGTAGCGGTCCAGATGGTCTTCGGAAATATTCAGCACGGTGGCGGCATCGGCGGCGAGGCTGTACGTGGTTTCCAGTTGGAAGCTGGACAACTCCAGCACCCACACGTCCGGCTGCTTGCCGGACTGTTCGCGTTCCAGCAGGGCTTCCAGTACCGCCAGACCGATATTGCCGGCCACGATGGTATCCAGCCCGGCCTGCTGGCACAGATGGCCGACCAGACTGGTGACGGTGGTCTTGCCATTGGAACCGGTAATGGCAATCACCTTGCTGCCATTGCCCCTGATGGCGCGGGCCAGCAGTTCCACATCGCCCACCACTTCACCACCGGCGCGACGGAAAGCATCCACCGCCGGGTTTTTCAGCGGCACGCCAGGGCTGAGCACCAGCATGTCGACGCCGGCAAAGGTGCTGGCATCAAACGCACCAACGCGCAGCTCGGCATGCGGCACATGGCGCTGCAGTTCGGCCACGCGCTCGGGCGCGGGCTTGCTGTCGGCCACCACCACGCGTGCGCCGTGGGCAGCCAGATAGCGCGCGGCAGCCAGCCCCGAGCCTCCCAGCCCCACTACCGCGATGTGTCGATCAGCAAAGTTCATGAGCCCTTGTCCTTAACGCAATTTCAACGAAGCCAGGCCAGCCAGCACCAGCATCATGGTGACAATCCAGAAGCGCACCACCACCTGGGTTTCCTTCCAGCCCTTCAATTCGTAGTGGTGATGCAGCGGTGCCATGCGGAACACGCGCTTGCCGGTTAGCTTGAACGAAGCCACCTGGATCATCACCGACAGTGCTTCCATCACGAACAGACCGCCCATGATGAACAGCACGATTTCCTGACGCACGATCACCGCCACGGTGCCCAGTGCCGCGCCCAGCGCCAGTGCGCCGACATCGCCCATGAACACCTGCGCCGGATAGGCGTTGAACCACAAGAAGCCTAGGCAGGCCCCGCAGATGGCGGCACAGAACACCACGACTTCATGCGCGCCGGGAATGAAGGGCAGGCCCAGATATTTGGAAAACACCACGTGGCCAGCCACGTAAGCGAAGATGGACAGGCCGGAAGCCACCATCACCACCGGCAACGCCGCCAGACCATCCAGACCGTCGGTCAGGTTGACCGCATTGGAGGTGCCTACAATCACCAGATAGGTCAGCACGCAGAAGCCCACCACGCCCAGCGGATAGGCCACGGTCTTGAAGAAGGGCACGATGAACTCGGTGGAGGCCGGCAGCTTGGCAGTGGCAATCAGGAAGATGCCCGCGGCAATGGCGATGGTGGATTGCCATACCATCTTGAATTTGGCCGACACGCCTTTCGGGTCCTTGTACACCACCTTGCGCCAGTCGTCGTAAAAGCCCAGCGCGCCGGTACCCAGCATCACCGCCAGCAGCAGCCAGACGTATTTGTTGGACAGATCCGCCCACAGCAACGTGGTGATGGTGATGGACAGCATGATCAGCGAACCACCCATGGTGGGCGTACCGGCCTTGACCAGATGGCTTTGCGGACCGTCGTTACGCACGGCCTGGCCGACTTTCAGCTCGGTCAGTTTGCGAATCACCCACGGCCCCATCAGCAGCGAGATGGTCAGCGAGGTAAGCGCCGCCATCACCGCACGCAGGGTGACGTAGTAGACAACGTTGAAAGTCCGGATATGAGAACCCAGCAGATCGGCTAGCCAGAGCAGCACCTTACACTCCCTCTTCTTGTTGTTTTGCGGTCGTCAGGTGTTCCACCACCCGTTCCATACGCATGAAGCGCGAGCCTTTCACCAGCACGGAAGCTCCCGCTTGCAAATTGGCGTCCAGCCAGCTGGCCAGCGCCGCGAAATCATCAAAACTGTGTGCGCCGTCACCAAAGGCGGCGGCGGCGTGACGGCTGAGTTCGCCCAACGTCACCAACTGCGCAATACCGCGCTGGCGGGCATGCTCACCCACCTCGCGGTGCAGTTGCGGCGCGGTATCTCCCAGCTCGCCGATATCACCCATCACAAAGCAATGCGGTGCCGGCAGGCCGGCCAGCACGTCGATACCGGCTTTCATCGAATCCGGATTGGCGTTGTAGCTGTCATCAATCAGCACACCGCCGTGACGACCGGTTTTCTGTTGCAGACGGCCCTTGGCATTGCCGAACACCGCCAGACCGGCAGCGATGGCGGCCAGCGGCACATCCAGTGCCAGCGCCATGGCCGCAGCGGCCAGCGCATTGCGCACATTGTGTTCGCCCGGTGCCGGCAGGCTGATGGCCTGCTCGCCTTGCGGGCTGCACAGGATGAACTGGCTATCGAGCGCCTGCAGGCTGATGTCACGCGCGCGGATGTCTGCTATCTGCTGCAGGCCGAAACTGCAGATGCGATGCGCACCGGCGGCGGCACGGAACAGCGCGATATTGGCGTCATCGGCATTGACGATGGCCACACCATCCGCCTGCAGGCCGCAGAAGATTTCCGCCTTGGCACGGGCGATGTCGGCGGTATCGGCAAAATGGCCCAGGTGGGCACGCATGGCATTGTTGACCAGTGCCACTTGCGGCCGGGCCATCTTGCTCAGATAAGTCAGCTCGCCGTGGTGGTTCATGCCCATTTCCAGCACCGCATAGCGATGGGCGGCAGTCAGCCCCAGCAAGGTCAGCGGCAGGCCGATGTCGTTGTTGAAGTTACCGGCGGTGGCATGCACCGCCTGCTCTCCGGCATGGGCCTTGAGAATGGCGCTGAGCATTTCCTTGACCGTGGTCTTGCCGTTGGAACCGGTAATGCCCACGCGCAGCGCAGGCAGTGCGCCAGCCCAGCCAGCAGCCAGACGGCCCAGCGCCAGCCGGGTGTCGTCCACCTTGATCAGACTGGCGTTGTCCAGCGCAAAATCCTCGGCCACCAGCGCAGCGGCGGCACCGCGCGCCAGCACGTCGGCTACAAAGTCGTGCGCATCAAAGCGTTCGCCCTTGAGCGCGACAAACAAATCGCCCGGCTGCACCGCACGGCTGTCAGTCACCACGCGGGTAAGACGGACTTGCCTGCCTGCGCCCGATAGGGTGCCAACTGCCCATTGCGCGGCCTGCTGCAAGGTCATCATGCCTTGTCTCCCCAGGCCGTCAGCGCTTCTTCGGCAATGCGGAAATCGGAGAACGGGTGCTTGACCCCGCCGATGTCCTGGTATTCCTCGTGACCCTTGCCGGCGATCAGCACGATGTCGCCCGCCTGCGCCTGGCTCACCGCCCAGTGAATGGCGGCGGCACGGTCGGCATCCACATGGCCGGGCTGGCTCATGCCGGCCAGAATGTGCTCGATGATGGTTTGCGGGTTTTCGGTGCGCGGATTGTCGCTGGTCACCACTGCCACATCGGCAATGCGCTGGGCGATTTCGCCCATCATCGGGCGCTTGCCCGGATCGCGGTCGCCGCCGCAGCCGAACACGCAATACAGCTTGCTGCCTGCCGGACGGATGTCGGCCAGCGTGGCCAGTGCCTTTTCCAGCGCATCCGGGGTATGGGCGTAGTCAATCACCACCAGCGGTTCGTGGCTGCCGCCAATGCTTTGCATACGGCCACGCGCCGGCTGGATGCGCGCCATCACGGCGGCGGCATCAGTCAGGCTGATGCCGTTGACGCACAAGGTGGCCAGACAGGCCAAAAGATTGCTGGCATTGAAACGGCCCACCAGACCGGTACGCACCTCCACCTCGCCCCACGGCGTGGCAACCCGCAATTGCAGGCCATCCAGATTGGCCGTCAGGCTGAGCGGGCGCACATCGCCCTGGGTCAGGCCATAGCTCACCACCTGGGTCTGGCTGGCATCGATGTCCTGCACCAGTTGGCGGCCAAACGGGTCATCCACATTGATGACCGCATGCTTGAGGCCTTCCCAGTGAAACAGCTTGGCCTTGGCCCCACCATAGGCTTCCATGCTGCCGTGGTAATCCAGATGATCGCGGGTCAGGTTGGTGAATACCGCGGTGGCAAAACTCACGCCGTTCACCCGCGCCTGGTCCAGACCGTGGCTGGATACTTCCATGGTCACCACATGCGCACCCTGACGACGGTATTCGGCCAGCTTTTGCTGTACGGTAACCGGGTCTGGCGTGGTGTGCGTGGTTTGGGTCAGTTCGCCATAAAAACCATTGCCCACGGTGCCGATCAAGGCGGCTTTCTGCCCCAGCAACGAAAACGCCTGCGCCAGCCAGTGCGAGATGGAAGTCTTGCCATTGGTGCCGGTAATGCCGATTACGGTCATCGCCTGGCTGGGCTGGCCATAGACGTGTGCCGCCACCATGCCGGCACGCTCGCGCAGCGCCGGGACAGGCAGGTTGGGCAGTTGCCAGTCGGGGTTCCAGCAAAAACCGTCGGCAGCATCCCACAGCACCGCCGCCGCACCTTTTTCCAGCGCGGCAGGGATGAAGTCGCGGCCATCGGCATATTCGCCATGGCAGGCCAGGAAGACATCGCCGGGCAGTACGCGGCGGCTGTCAGCTTCTACCCGTTTGATGGGGAAGCCCAGCAGGTTCAGTTGTGCCGGATCCCAGTCCGGCAAGCTTGTCAGGCGACTTTTCATGTTCTGTTTCTTCAAAAATCCGCAGGGACCGGGGTGGAATCCGGCAGCAAGCTGTTGTTGGACGGCTCGTCCGGCTGCACATTCAGCACGCGCAGCGCGCCGCCAGCCACCTGGGAAAACACCGGTGCGGAAATGGCACCGCCGTAGTATTTGCCAGCCGTGGGTTCGTCAATCATCACGGCCACAATCAGTTTGGGGTTCTTGCCCGGGGCAAAGCCGATGAACAGCGCGCGGTGCTTGTTGGCCACATAGGTGCGGCCTTCCAGCTTGCGCGCGGTACCGCTCTTGCCACCGATGCTGTAACCGATGATGCGGCCACCGACGGCACCGCCGCCCGGTTCGCTGTTGGCCACCAGCAGGTCGTGCATTTCGTGGGCGGTTTTCTCGCTCAGCACCCGCTTGCCCGGCATCGGGTTATTGGTCTTGTACAGCGAGATGGGCAGCATCACGCCGTCATTGGTAAAAATGGTGTAAGCCCGCGCCATCTGGAGCAGGCTTACCGACACGCCATAGCCGAAAGACATGGTGGCCTGTTCGATGGGCCGCCAGTTTTTCCAGTCGCGCAGGCGGCCTGCCGCCTCGCCGGGGAAGCCGGTATTAGGCGGACGGCCAAAGCCCAGCGCATCGTAGTAAGTCCAGAAATCCTGCGGGCTGCTCAACAGCGCCAGCTTGCTGGTGCCGACGTTGGACGACTTCTGGATGATGCCCAGGATGTTGAGGCTGGGCTGGGCCGATACATCGCGGATGGTGGCCGGGCCAATCATGTAGCTATGGGTATCCAGTACGGTATTGACCGTGGCCTTGCCATGTTCCAGCGCCAGCGAGATGGACAGCGGCTTCATGGTGGAACCGGGCTCGAACAGGTCGATCACCGCACGGTTGCGCAGCATTTCCGGTGTGGTGCCCACCCGGTTGTTGGGATTGAACGAGGGATAGTTGGCCAATGCCAGCAACTCGCCGGACTTGGCATCCAGCACCACCACGCTGCCGGCCTTGGCCTTGTTCTCTTCCACCGCCGCCTTGATTTCGCGATACGCCAGATACTGGATGCGATGATCCACCGCCAGGGCCAGGGTCTGGCCATCCTTGGGCGGTTCAATGGCGGCGACATCCTCGATGATGTGGCCACGGCGATCCTTGATCACCACGCGGCGACCATCCTTGCCAGCCAGCATTTTTTCGCGCGCCAGCTCCACCCCTTCCTGGCCTTTGCCATCCACCCCGGTAAAACCGATGATGTGGGAGATGATTTCGCCAGCCGGGTAGAAACGGCGGTATTCCTGCTGCTTGGCAATGCCGGGAATGCCCAGCGCCATCACCTTGTCCGCCAGCTCCGGGCTGATCTGGCGCTTGATGTAGACAAATTCCTTCTTGTGATCGGACAGCTTGGTGGCCAGTTCTTCCGGGCTGATGTCCAGCAGCTTGCCCAGATCACGCAGCTTGGCCGGTGGCACCGGCTCCATGTCGGCCGGGCTGGCCCAGATGGTTTGTACCGGCGAGCTGATGGCCAGCGGTTCGCCGTTACGATCGGTAATCACCCCGCGATTGGCTTCCAGCGTCATCGCGCGGCGGAAACGTGCCTCGCCCTGGCCTTGCAGGAAGTCCTGCTGCACCACTTGCAGATAAATGGCCCGGCCAATCAGCGCCAGAAACAGCATGCCCAGCATCAGCAATACAAAACGCACACGCCCTGCCGTCATTTTCAGGGCAGGGCTGGCATCGGCGATGCGTTCACGCTGGTGGGCGGAGTAGCTGGTGCGCATCAGGCACCTCCCCGCGGTGAAATCACCTGAATCTGACGCGGGTCTGGCGTGTGCATGCCCAGGCGGGTGCCGGCGGCCTTTTCAATCACCGCATGCGCTCCCCAGGTGCTTTGCTCCAGCTGTAATTGACCGTATTCCACTTCCAGCTGCTGAGCGGACTTCTGCTCTTTCTGCAGGTCGCTGTACAGCCTGCGCGATACGTGCTGCGAGGTGACCACCGACCAGGCGGACACCACCACAAGCACCAGAAGAATCGCGCACAGACGGTTCATGCATCCCCCTCACGCCACGGTGCGGCGGTACGCTGGGCAATACGCATGATGGCGCTGCGCGAACGGGCGTTGTCACGCACTTCCTCTTCCGAGGCACGCACCGGTTTGCCAACGGTTTCCAGCGGCGGGCGGGCCATGTCTTCGGCACGCACCATCACCCAACTGGGCAGTTTTTCCACACTGCTGGCATCACGCAGGTATTGTTTGACGATACGGTCTTCCAGTGAATGAAAGCTGATGATGGCCAGACGGCCATCTTCCGCCAGATGACGCGCCGCCTGCGGCAGCACCGCTTTCAGCTCGTCCAGCTCGCGGTTCACAAAGATCCGGATCGCCTGGAAGGTACGCGTGGCTGGGTCCTGACCCGGTTCCCGAGTACGGACGTTTTGCCCAACGAGCAAGGCGAGCTCACGCGTGGTCTGGATGGGAGCGAGCTCCCGTTGCGCAACAATGGCTGCTGCGATCTTGCGAGCAAACCGCTCTTCACCATAAGTCTTGATGACCTCTTTGATTTCGTCTTCTTCCGCACTGGCCAGCCACTGGGCGGCGGTAATGCCGCGGGTGGTGTCCATGCGCATGTCCAGCGGCGCGTCAAAGCGGAAGCTGAATCCGCGACGGCCATCGTCAATCTGTGGCGAGGACACGCCCAGATCCATCAATACACCATTCACCGTGGCCACACCCAGGCGGGCCAGTTCCTGACCCAGGGTCTCGAAACCGTTGTGGACAATGGTGAAACGGCTGTCTTCTGCCGCCAGCCGTTCGGCTTCGGCGATGGCTTCCGGATCCTTGTCAAAGGCAATCAGCCGGCCCGTGGGGCCCAGCCGTGACAGGATCAAGCGGCTATGACCACCTCGGCCAAAGGTGCAATCGACGTACACGCCATCAGGCTTGATGGCGAGTGCTTCGACAGCCTCGGCAAGCAGCACCGTGCGATGCACGAACGGGGTGGGGTTCACAGCGTAAAGTCTCCAAGATGTTGTGCCAGGTCGGCTTGGTCTATCGCCAGGGCGTCATTGGTCTGGCTGTCCCATTCCTCGGCATTCCACAGCTCGAAGCGGTTACCCATGCCCACCAGGGCCACGTCCTTGTCGAGGCCGACCAGGTCGCGCAGGCGGGAGGGAAGCAGGATGCGTCCGGCGCTGTCCATTTCCAGCGTTTCTGCGTGGCCAAGCACGAGGCGCTGGTAGCGTTTGAGCGTGGGATTGCCGGTGGGAAGGGCGAGAAGGCGGGCTTCGACCGGACGCCAGTTGGGTTCGGGGTAAATCAGCAGATGGTCGGGGGACTCAAGGGTAACGACCAGCTTGTGGCCAAACGCGGACAGCAGTGTCTCACGGTGTCTGGCCGGAATGGCCAAACGACCCTTGCTATCAAGAGAGACAATGCTGACTCCACCAATCATGACCTGGACACCACCGCTGAAAGTTGAGGGGCCGTCGCCCCACTTTTACCCACTTCACCCCACTTTCCGCCACTATAAGAAAGAACTTCACCATGGTCAACATCACTCGGCGCTAATTCACCTTTTGCGACAATGACTTAGCGGCACGGTGAAAATGTGCTTTCCGTGTCAAATCAGTGAGTTAATAACAGCAGTCAAAGTGAGCTATGAACTGGAATGGTGCAGGAAGACAACACAATGATTTTTAATGACATGGACATTGAGGATCAGGCATTGCATCGCGCGGCGCTTGCAATGTGCGCTTGAAAATGAAAAAACAGAACGGCATGCCGTAGCATGCCGTTCGTACCGACACTGTCCGGAACAGTGCCTCAGCCAATCATCAAGCCAGCTTCTGCTTCAGGATTTCCTGCACCTGTGCCGGGTTGGCCTTGCCCTTGGAAGCTTTCATCACCTGACCGGCCAAGGCATTCAGTGCCTTTTCCTTGCCTGCGCGGAACTCCTCCACCGCCTTGGGGTTGGCGGCAATGGCTTCTTCCACCATTTTCTCGATGGCCCCCACGTCGGACACCTGTTTCAGGCCGTCACGCTCGATGATGGCATCGGCAGACAGATCACTATCCCACAAGGCATCGAACACTTGCTTGGCCAGCTTGCTGGACAGGGTGTTGTCGGCAATGCGCTGGATCAGGCCGGTCAGGCGTTCGGCGGAAATCGGGCAGTCGCCAATATCCTTGCCTTCGCGGTTCAGACGGGCGGCGATTTCACCGTTCACCCAGTTGGCGGCCAGCTTGCCCTGGCCGGAGCCCTGAGCAACGGCTTCGAAATATTCCGCCGTGGCACGGCTGCCGGTCAGCAGGGCCGCGTCGTAGGCCGACACGCCGAAGGCTTCGACAAAGCGGGCCTTCATGGCGCTGGGCAGTTCCGGCATTTCGCTGCGGATGCGGGCGATCTGCTCGTCGCTGATGCGTACCGGCAGCAAGTCCGGATCGGGGAAGTAGCGGTAGTCGTGCGCGTCTTCCTTGCTGCGCATCATGCGGGTTTCGCCGCTGTCCGGGTCGAACAGCACGGTTGCCTGTTCCACGCGGCCGCCATCTTCCAGGGTGTCGATCTGCCACTGGATTTCATACTTGATGGCCTGCTCCAGGAAGCGGAAGGAGTTCAGGTTCTTGATTTCACGGCGGGTGCCGAATTCCTGCTGGCCGAACGGGCGCACCGAAACGTTGGCATCCACGCGGAAGCTGCCTTCCTGCATGTTGCCGTCGCAAATACCCAGCCACATCACCAGACTGTGCAGGGCGCGGGCATAGGCCACGGCTTCTTCCGGTGAGCGCATGTCCGGCTCGGACACCACTTCCAAGAGCGGGGTGCCGGCGCGGTTGAGGTCGATGCCGGTCATGCCGCTGAAGTCTTCATGCAGCGATTTGCCGGCATCTTCTTCCATGTGGGCACGGGTCAGCTTGACCAGCTTTTCTTCCTCGCCCACCAGAATCGGCAATACGCCGCCTTCGACGATAGGCAGCTCCATCTGGCTGATCTGGTAGCCCTTGGGCAGGTCGGGGTAGAAGTAGTTTTTGCGCGCAAATACGTTCTTCTGGTTGATTTTCGAGCCCAGTGCCAGGCCCAGGCGGATGGCTTTTTCCACCACGGCCTTGTTCATCACCGGCAGCACGCCGGGAAAGGCCAGTTCCACGGCCGAGGCCTGGGTGTTCGGCTCGGCACCAAAGGCGGTGCTGGTGCCGGAAAAAATCTTGGTAGCGGTGTTGAGCTGCACATGCACCTCAAGACCGATGACGACTTCCCATTTCATGAGGCAATTACCTTTTCAATGCTAGTGATTTCTCCATTGCTGTCATAATAAACACGGTCAACTTCCACTTCTCCGTCAGGCCGCCTGACGTCAACCTCAACCCAGCCATCGCCACAATTACGCTCGGACCATCCGCCCACGCCATACTCTGCAGTCAGTTGTTCTTCCAAGTATTTTTTCATCTCAATCCTCTCACAAACTCTGAATTTAGAGATTAGGCATACGGCAATGCCAGTCGGTAGCCAACTGGAACTGGTGCGCCACATTCAGCATTTTTGCTTCGCCAAAATAATTGCCGATGATCTGCAAACCCACCGGGCGGCCCTGGCGGTCGAAACCGGCGGGCACGCTCATGCCGGGCAGGCCGGCCAGGTTGACCGACAGGGTGTAGATGTCCGACAGGTACATCTGCACCGGATCGCCGGATTTCTCGCCGATATTGAAGGCGGCAGTCGGCGCCACCGGCCCCAGGATCACGTCGCACTGCGCGAACGCGGCGGTGAAGTCATTGGCAATCAGGCGGCGGATCTTTTGTGCCTTCAGGTAGTAGGCATCGTAATAGCCGTGCGACAGCACATAGCTGCCCACCAGGATGCGGCGCTTGACCTCGGCGCCAAAACCTTCGGCGCGGGTCTTCTCATACATGTCCACCAGGTCCTTGTACTCTGCCGCACGGTGGCCGTAACGCACGCCATCGTAACGCGACAGGTTGGTGGAGGCCTCGGCCGGGGCAATCACGTAGTAGGCCGGGATGGACAGCTCGGTGTTGGGCAGGCTGATGTCCACCACCTGTGCGCCCTGCTTTTTCAGCTCGGCCACAGCGTCTTCAATCACCTTAGCCACGTCGCCATCCAGGCCGTCGGCAAAGTACTCGCGCGGCAGACCCACGCGCAAACCGGCCAGCGGCTGGTTCAGCTCGCGGGTGTAGTCTTCACGGGCACGTTCCAGGCTGGTGGAGTCACGCTCGTCGAAACCGGCCATCACGTTCAGCATCAGCGCGCAGTCTTCTGCCGTCTGGGCAATCGGGCCGCCCTGATCCAGCGAGGAGGCATAAGCCACCATGCCGTAACGCGATACCACGCCATAAGTGGGCTTGATGCCGGTGACGCCGCAATGGCTGGCCGGCTGACGGATGGAGCCGCCGGTGTCGGTGGCGGTGGCCACCGGCGTCAGGCGTGCAGCGACAGCAGCGGCGGAACCACCGGACGAGCCGCCGGGAATGGCGTTCAGGTCCCACGGGTTTTTCACGGCACCGTAGTAGCTGTTTTCATTGGACGAGCCCATGGCGAATTCGTCCATATTGGCGCGGCCCAGCGTGATCAGGCCAGCGGCATTGCACTGCTCCACCACATGCGCGTTATAGGGCGAGATGAAGTTGTCCAGCATCTTCGAGCCACAACTGGTTTTCCAGCCCTGCTGGCAGAAGATGTCCTTGTGTACCATCGGTACACCAGTGAGCAGACCGGCATTGCCCGCGGCACGGGCAGCGTCGGCCGCCGCGGCATCGGCCAGGGTGCGGGCGCGGTCCACGGTAATGAAGGCGTTCAGCTGCGGGTTCAGCGCCTCGATGCGGTCGAGGTATTGCGTGGCCAATTCCACGCTCGACACCGCACCCGCCGCCAGTTGTTGCGACAGTTGCTTGAGGGTGGCGTTCGTCATTTTGTCTTGATATCCGGTTAAGCTGGGATCGATGAGCGGGTACGCCCGGCAAGTCGGGCGGGCAATGATGTTTCCGAAAAAAGCGGTTTCCCCTTGGGAACCATCCGAAACACCATTGCTCTGAAACTCACTCGATCACCTTGGGAACGAGGAACAGGCCCTTTTCCACCTGCGGGGCAATGGCCTGAAAAGCCTCCCGCTGATTGGTCTGGGTCACGATGTCTTCACGCAGGCGCAGGCTTACGTCCTGCGGATGGGCCATCGGTTCGATGCCATCGGTGTTGACAGCCTGCATCTTCTCGATCAGGCCAAAAATATTGTTAAGCTGGTTGCCGACTGCCGCGATTTCTTCATCGCTTACGTTGATGCGGGCAAGCTTGGCAATCCGCGCGACATCCTGGTGCGTCAGAGACATGGCGTCCTCGTTAAAACCTTTAATATTTCAAGCTTTATAGGGTATCATAAGGGGTTTGATTCTCCCAAGATCGACATCACACATCGCAGCATGAAAGACGCGGGTGGCAACAGGGTTTTGAGCCTGGATGTGCTGCTGTTTTTTTCTTCGCTGCAATGCAACAATGATGTCCCCCCGGAGAGCCGCCGTCCGCAGTTGCAGGCTTGCCTGAAAACTGCGCCACGCCGGAAACCGGGAAGCCAAGCCCATGCTAAGAATTTGCCGGACGCGCATCGCGCCCGACTGACGGAAACTGAACCAGGACCGCCCAATGTTTCGTTCGCTCACCGGATACTTCTCCAACGACCTTGCCATCGACCTTGGCACGGCCAACACCCTCATTTACATGCGTGGCAAGGGCATCGTGCTTGACGAGCCGTCGGTGGTCGCCATTCACAGCGACGCGCCCACCAACAAGAAATCCATCCTGGCCGTCGGCCTGGAAGCCAAGAAGATGCTGGGCCGCACCCCAGGTTCGATCCAGGCCATCCGCCCGATGAAGGACGGCGTGATTGCCGACTTCACCGTGACCGAGCAGATGCTCAAGCAGTTCATCAAGAAGGTGAACCCCAACCGCTTTTTTGCCGCCAGCCCGCGCATCGTGATTTGCGTGCCCTGCGGTTCCACCCAGGTGGAACGCAAGGCCATCCGCGACTCGGCCCTGGCTGCCGGTGCGCGCCGTGTCGAGCTGATTGAAGAGCCGATGGCTGCTGCCATCGGTGCCGGCCTGCCGGTAGAGGAGCCAACCGGCTCCATGGTGGTGGACATCGGTGGCGGCACCACCGAAGTGGGCGTGATTTCGCTGGGTGGCGTGGTGTATTCCAACTCGGTACGCGTTGGCGGTGACAAATTTGACGAAGCCATCATCAATTACATCCGCCGTAACTACGGCATGCTGATTGGCGAAACCACCGCCGAAGAAATCAAGAAGACCATCGGCTCGGCCTTCCCCGGTGCCGAAGTGCGTGAAATGGAAGTCAAGGGCCGCAACCTGGCCGAAGGCATTCCGCGTGCCTTCACCGTGTCGTCCAATGAAATCCTGGAAGCACTGACCGAGCCTTTGAACCAGATTGTCTCCGCGGTGAAGATTGCCCTGGAACAGACCCCGCCGGAACTGGGTGCCGACATTGCCGACAAGGGCATGGTGCTGACCGGTGGTGGCGCGCTGCTGAAGGATATCGACCGCCTGCTGGCCGAAGAAACCGGCCTGCCGGTATTCGTGGCCGAAGAGCCGCTGACCTGCGTGGTACGCGGTTCGGGCAAGGCACTGGAAAAGATGGACAAGATCGGCACCATCTTTACCAACGTTCCCTGATTGTTGCCTAAACGGAGTTGCTGCCGCCCCGTCAAGGGGCGGCATACCACCTGATGGACTTCGCCAACACCCCCAGCTTTTTCCGTTCCGGGCCCAAGCCCGGCACGCGCCTGTTCCTGTGCGCGCTGGCCTCCATCGCGCTCTTGGTGGGTGATAGCCGTTACGGCCTGATGGAACAGGCCCGCGATGGCATGTCGCTGGTGCTCTATCCCTTACAGCGTGTTGTCAACATGCCGCTGGGCATCGTGCGCCATGTCGGCGACTACTTCACCGTGCAGGCCGATCTCAAAAGCGAAAACGAGCAGTTGCGTACCCGTCAGCTGGAAATGTCCGCCCGCCTGGCCCGGCTGGAAACCGTGGAACGCGAACTGGCCGAACTGCGCAACCTGAATACCATCAAGGCCGGACGCAGCGATGCCGCCCAACTGGCAGAAATCCTGTACACCGGTCGCGACCCCTTCTCCTACAAGATCATCATCGACAAGGGTGCCGATGCCAATTTGCAAGCGGGCCAACCGGTGGTGGATGCGCGCGGCCTGCTGGGGCAGATTACCCGTGTTCAGCCGCTGACGGCCGAAGTCACGCTGATCATCGACAAGAACCAGATGGTGCCGGTGATGATTGCCCGTACCGGCGAGCGCGCCATCCTGTACGGCTATGGCGGCGGGGTGGAAATCCGCTACTTGCCGCTGCATGCCGATGTGCGCGAAGGTGACAGCATTGTCACCTCTGGCATTGACGGCCTGTACCAGGAAGGCACGCCGGTGGCGCGGGTCAGCAAGGTAGAACGCAATGCCGGCGCGGCCTTCAGCCGCATCACCACCGAACCGCTGGCCGGTGTGCAGCAAACCCGCTATGTGCTGGTATTGCAGCAAAAGGGCCAGACACCGCCACGCCCGGCCGAGCCGGTCGTGCCTGTGAAAAAGACCAAGGGCAAGAAGCCCGCCGATTCGGAGTAAGCATGTCGTTCGACCGCCCCAAGGAATTGCTCAAGCCGGTCAAGCGCCGCTTTATTTTCATGACCCTGCTGCTGGCGGTACTGGTGGAGATGATTCCGCTGCCGCTTGGCTCCACCCGCTGGCTGCCGGACTTCATCAGCCTGGTATTGCTGTACTGGCTGATCAATCAGCCGCGCCGGGTCAATGTGGGCATTGCCTTCCTGATGGGGCTGGTGGCGGATATCGCCACCGCCGGCATGCTGGGCCAGCACGCACTGGCCTACTCCGTCACCGCCTATCTGGCACTGAGCCGCCAGCGCCAGCTGATCATGTTCAACCTCGGCCAGCAGGCGCTCAGCGTGCTGGGGCTGATGGCCTGCAACCAGAGCATCATGGTGGTGGCACGCATGCTCACCGGCTCTGCCTTTGTCGGCTGGAGCTATTTCCTGCCACCCCTGATCGGGGCTTTGCTGTGGCCGCTGCTGACCAAGCTGCTGCTGCTGCCTTACCGTCATCACTCGGTGTAAGTCGTGCGCCCTACCCGTTTCAAGAATCCGCAGGCGGAAGACGGCCAGTTCCAGCTTCGGCTGATTGTGGCTTATGTCTTCATGCTGCTGATGTTCTGCATCCTGCTTGCCCGTTTTGTCTGGCTGCAGGTGTACCAGTACGAACACTTTTCCACGCTGGCGCAAAACAACCGCATCTCCTTGCTGCCCATCCTGCCCAACCGCGGCCTGATCATGGACCGCAACGGGGTGATCCTGGCGCAAAACTATTCCGCCTACACGCTGGAGCTGGTGCCCAGCAAGATGCCGGACATGAACGGTGCCATTGCCGAACTGAAAAAACTGGTCAGCATCACCCCGCGCGATGAAAAGCTGTTCAAGAAGCTGCTGGGTGAATCCAAGGATTTCGAATCCATCCCGCTCAAGGTGAAGCTGTCCGAGGAAGAAGCCGCCCGCGTGGCGGCCAATGCCTGGCGCTTTCCCGGCGTGCAGGTGAAAGCGCGGCTGTTCCGCGACTACCCGTACAAGGAACTCACCAGCCATGTGCTGGGCTATATCGGCCGCATCAACCAGAAAGACCAGGAACGGCTGGACGACGAAGACAAGACCACCAATTACAAGGGCACCAACTACATCGGCAAAACCGGCCTGGAAGCGGTGTACGAGGATGATCTGCACGGTCAGGTGGGGTTTGAAGAAGTGGAAACCGACTCCGGCGGCCGCGCCATCCGCAGCCTGCGCCGCACACCGCCGGTCAATGGCAACAATCTGAAACTGGCGCTGGACATCCGCCTGCAGGAAGTGGCCGACAAATTGTTTGGCAACCGCCGTGGCGCACTGGTGGCCATCGACCCGCAAACCGGCGGTGTGCTGGCCTTCCTGTCCAAGCCGGGCTTCGACCCCAATCTGTTCATCGACGGCATCGACAGCCAGAGCTGGGCGGCGCTGAACAACGACTGGCAAAAGCCGATGATCAACCGCGCGCTGCGCGGCACTTACCCGCCCGGCTCCACCTTCAAGCCCTTCATGGCCATGGCCGCGCTGGAAACCCACTCCATCGGCATGCATGATGTACGTCCGGCACCGGCCTACTTCACCCTGCCCGGCTCCAGCCACCAGTTCCGCGACAGTAACAAGAACGGCAACGGCTCGGCCAACCTGGCCAAGGCCATCCAGGTGTCCAGCGATACCTTCTTCTACAAGCTGGCCTGGGACATGGGCATCGACAAGATTGCGCCCACCGTCGGCCAGTTCGGCCTCGGCCGTCCCACCGGCATCGATCTGGACGGCGAAGCCAGCGGCGTCCTGCCCACCAAGGAATGGAAAGCCAAGCGCTTTGCCCGCTACAAGGAAGAATTCCGCCGCTGGTATCCGGCCGATGTGGTGAGCATCGGCATCGGCCAGGGCTTCAACTCCTACACCCCGCTGCAAATGGCGAATGGCATCGCCACGCTGGCCAATGACGGCGTGGCCTACAAACCGCACCTGGTACAGGAAGTGGTGGATGCGCGCAGCGGCAAGAGCCGGCTGATTGCCCCCAAGCCTGACCGGGTGCTGCCGTTCAAGCAGGAAAACTTCGAGTACGTGAAAGCCGCCATGCAGTCGGTGCTCAAACCCGGCGGCACCGCCTGGCGGCTGGGGGTGGGCCTGCCCTATACCATGGCGGGCAAAACCGGTACCGCCCAGGTGGTGGCCATCAAGCAAGGTGCCAAGTACAACGCTTCGGCCCTGGCCGAGCAATACCGCGACCACTCCTGGTTTGTCGCCTTTGCCCCGGTGGAGAAACCACGCATTGCCGTGGCCATCATTGTGGAAAACGCCGGCTTTGGTGCCGCCGCTGCCGCGCCGATCGCCCGCGGCCTGTTCGACTACTACATCACCGGCAAGGTCCCCGGCTCCATCAGCGGAGACATGAAGACCATGCCAATGGATACCGCCGATGACGCTGCAGCCGCATCTGATTAAACGCCTGTGGCTGGCCATCAAGGCCCCGCTGGATGGCCCGCTGATGATCATTCTGGGCCTGATTTTCGCCCTGAGCCTGGTGGTGCTGTATTCGGCCAACAACCAGGGCCTGGACAAGATCGACAACAAGCTGGTCTACACCCTGCTGTCGCTTGGCATCATGTGGCTGCTGGCGCGCAGCCGGCCACAAAGCATCATGAACTTTGCCCCGCCCATTTACGGCATCGGCGTGGTATTGCTGCTGGCGGTGCATTTCAAGGGCGTGACGGTGAACGGCTCTACCCGCTGGCTGGAGCTGGGCATCACCCGCATCCAGCCGTCGGAAATCATGAAGATTGCCCTGCCGATGATGCTGGCCTGGTTCTTCCAGAAATACGAGCTATCCATGCGCTGGTGGCATTACCTGGTGGCGGCGGTGATGATTGCCATTCCCTGCGCGCTGGTGCTGAAGCAGCCCGACCTTGGCACCACCATGCTGATTGCCGCGTCCGGCTTTTTCGTGCTGTTCTTCGTCGGCCTGCCGTGGAAGGTGATTCTGGGCGGGATGGTGGCGGCAGGTGCCAGCATGCCGGTGGTGTGGAACATGTTGCATGACTACCAGCGCCGCCGGGTGATGACCATGATAGACCCGATGGAAGACCCGCTGGGCGCGGGTTACCACATCATCCAGTCGATGATTGCCATCGGTTCCGGCGGCCCCTGGGGCAAGGGCTGGCTCAATGGCACCCAGACCCATCTGGACTACATTCCGGAACGCACCACCGACTTCATCTTTGCCGTGTATTCCGAGGAGTTCGGCCTGGTGGGCAATATCGTGCTGGTGGTGCTGTACACCCTGGTGCTCAGCCGCGCCATGATGATCACCGCCGGGGCGCAAACCCTGTACGGCCGCGCCATGGCCGGGGCCATCACCCTGTCCTTCTTTGTCTATGCCTTCGTCAACATGGGCATGGTGGCGGGTATCCTGCCGGTGGTGGGCGTGCCGCTGCCCTTTGTTTCCTATGGTGGCACCGCCACCGTCACCCTGTTTGTCGGCATGGGCATGCTGATGAGCATAGGCAATGCCCGGCGTTAAGCTGTCGCCAGACCGTCCACACCGGTCTGGCCATCACGCGTTACCTGGCGCTGCAGACCAAACCGCGTAGAGCATCCGCGCCAAGGCGCGCCGATGCAGACTGTACAGCAAGCGGGGTTCTGTCAGCAGGTCTTACAGCCCCAGCCCCCAGCGCCACGCCCCGTACACCACAAAGCTGATCACAATCGCCAGCAAGGTCTTTCCGCTTTTCCATGCCACCAGTGCCGCCACGATGATGCCCGGCAAATAGGCGTTGTGCAGGCTGATGTCCACCGTGCCGGCCGGTGCCAGCGCCATCGGTACCACCAGTGCCGACAATACGGCGGCCGGCACATAATGCAGCGCACGGTTCAGCCAGTCGGGAAATGCCAGTCGCTGGCCGAACACCAGAAAACTGGCGCGAATCAATACAGTCAGCAGCATCATGCCGCCAATGGCAAGCCAGTGATTCATGCTGTCTGCTCCTTGCCCTTGTGCCACTGCTCCAGCAGCAGGCCGGTGGCCACGCCCACCACGGCTGCCAGCATCAGGTCCAGCTTGTACGGCAGGCCGCGCGCCAGCATGGCCACCGCACTGGCAGCCAGTGCCGCACCCAGTGCCGGGCGGCGTTTGAGCTGCGGTGCCACGATGG
The DNA here is from genome assembly GCF_002217795.2 of Aquitalea magnusonii. Taxonomy (NCBI): domain Bacteria; kingdom Pseudomonadati; phylum Pseudomonadota; class Betaproteobacteria; order Neisseriales; family Chromobacteriaceae; genus Aquitalea; species Aquitalea magnusonii. Next base: position 4,474,089 of record NZ_AP018823.1, on the reverse strand, counting down.
CGGCAAAGGTTGCCCCCATGGCAAAGTCCAGCCCCAGCGTGGCCAGACCGGGCAAGGACTGCCCCAGGCTCACGCCCACCATGGTCCAGAACAACCAGTTGCCATACATGGCGAGTGACGACGCCAGCCAGTACCACTGGCCACCATCCGTCCCCTTGGTGCGAAAGCGGTGCTCCACCACGGCAAAGGTTTCATCGGTCAGCCAGAAAGCCAGCGGCCAGCGCCAGCGCAAGGGCCAGTCACGGGCGTAAGGCAGCAAGGTGGCGCTGTACAGCGCATGACGCAGGTTTACGACAAAGGTGGTGAGCCACAACACCGGCAAGGCAGTGCCGGCACCGATCAGGCTGACGCCGATGAACTGGGAAGAACCGGCAAACACCAGCACCGACATGCCAAGCGCAGTGGCCGGGGACAAGCCGGCCGCAATGGCCAGCGTGCCGAAAATCACCCCGAACGGGGCTGCCCCCACCAGCATGGGCACGGTATCACGCGCACCTTCCAGCAATAGCGCGCGACGGTTGAGGGCATGCGTCATGATGCCTCCCGCGGGCCGGGCCATACCGCATGCAGGCTCATGCTGGCCCCTTCTGTAGCACGCACCGGCAAGTGGCGGTAATCGAAATCATCCAGGCAATGAATGTTCACGCCGTAGTGATCCGGCATCGCCCGTTTGCGATGGAAGGTGTAGATACCGCAGTGCTGACAAAAGAAATGGCGGGCAATGCCGGTATTCCAGCGGTACTCGCTCAGTGCATCGCTACCGGACAGGATCTCCAGCTGGCTTTCATGCACCCGCGTCATCAGCGCATTCTTTTTCACGCACAGCGAACAATCACAGGTAGTCAGTTCTTCGGGTTCGGCATGCAGACGAAAGCGCACTGCGCCGCAATGACAGGAGCCGGTATAAGACATGGGCAGGGAATCATGATTGGGAACAGTCCTACCCTACCATGCCAATTGCTTGCCAGCTTGAACGATCTTGCGCTCAGCGCCGGAGGCTGCGCTGGTAGGCCGCCGGGGTGATGCCCAGCGCCTGACGGAAAATACGGGTGAGGTGTGGCTGGTCGGCAAAGCCCAGTGCCTGCGCCGCAGCCGCCGGACTATGACCGCCGGCCAGCATTTGCCTGGCACGTACCACGCGCAACTGATTGCGCCAGGCTACCGGCGGCAAACCCAGATGCCGGGAGAACTGCCGGTTGAGCTGCCAGGGCGACAGGCCCACGGCCGCCGCCAGCGTGGCCAGCGACAGATTGTCCGCCACACAGTCGGCCAGCATCTGCCGGGCGCGCTCCACCGCCTGTGGCCAGGGACGCTGCGGTCGTTCGGCAATCTGCATATGGCGTAACACCACCTGGCTGAACACCGCATACAGCGCCGATTCGCGCTGCAAGGTGTCCCGGCTGTCACGCAGCAGCGCATGCAGCTGGTTCAGTTGCGCGGCCAGTTGCGGGTCCAGCACCACGGTGTCGCGAAAATACGGTGTGCCGCCAGACTGGCCGCTGATTTCGGCCGCCAGTTGGCCGATCAGGCTGGCTGACGGATAGAAACCGCGATAGGCCCAGCCTTGCTGGTGCGCACACTCGCCGGTGTGGACCTCGCCGGGGTTCATCAACACCAGCGCACCCACCCCGGCAATATGATTGCCCCCGCGGTGGCGGTAAGCCTGTGCCCCGGCCAGCAGGGCATTCACCACATATTCTTCGTGAAAATGCGGTGCAAATACCTGTTCGCGGTAAAAGGCATCCAGGCATTCCAGCGGCGCGATGTCATCGGCGCGGAAGAGACGTGAAAATTCGTGCTCGGATTGGGGCATGGCAGCGCGCGGGACAAAGGATGTCCCTTGCATTCTGGCATAGCCCCGGACAGAAAACTTGAACGATCTTGCTCAGGAGCCGGCCATGAAGGTACGGATGCCGGAGCCGACAAACTGCACGCCGACGCAGATCAGCAAGAAGCCCATCAGCCGGGTGGTGACTTCGCGGCCACCGCGCCCCAGCCGGGCGGAAATCATGGCCGAGGAACGCAGCACCAGCCACATGCCCAGGCTGGTGGCGGCAATGGCGACAAAGGTCATGCCGAAGGCCAGTGTCTTGGCCGTCCAGCCCGACAATTCGGCGATTTCGGTGGAAATGCCGATCACCACCGCAATGGTCCCCGGCCCGCTGATGCCGGGCATGGCCAAGGGGAAAAAGGCATAGTCTTCCCGCTCGCCGGTTTTCGGTGCCATGCCCGGGTCCTGCGACAAGAACAGCATGCGGTAACCCAGCACCGCCACCACCAGCCCGCCGGCAATGCGCAGCGCGCCATAGGAAATACCGAAGGCCGCCATGATGAGGTTACCGGCCAGCAGGCTGACCAGCATGATGCACGCAGCAAACAGGCAGGCCCGCCTTGCCTGATTGGCCCGTCCGGCTTCGCTCATATCCTGGGTGAGCGAGATGAACAGCGGAATCTTGGACAGCGGGTTGGTAATGGTGATCAGACTGAGCAGACCACCAAACAGGAACTTCAGCGACAGGGTTTCCAGCATGATGACAAGGCAATTTAATATAAGACAACGATTATAATGATCTGCCTGGCAAATGATAGCCCGGCGTCGTGTCTGTGCCTGTGCCGTGTCGCATCTTGTTGCCATCCGGCTGCGGCACTTTGTCGCAGCCCGTGCGGTCTGAACTGTGCTAATTTGCCCGCAACCCAACTCTGGAGAAGTCCATGTCCCTTTCCCGTCTGTTCGCATTGTTCGCCGGCCTCATGCTGGCGGCCACCGTCTCTGCCCACGGTTTCAAACTGGGCGCACTGGAACTGGGCCATCCCTGGAGCCGGGCCATGCCGGAAGCCAGCCCCACCGGCGCGGCCTACCTGAGCATCAAGAACACCGGCAAACAAGCCGATACGCTGATTTCTGCCAGCACGCCACGGGCGGAAAAAGCCGAACTGCATGTCCACCTCAACGACAACGGCGTGATGCGCATGCGTGAAGTCAGCGGCGGTGTTGCTGTTGCCGCTGGCAGCGAGGTGAAATTTGCCCCCGGTGGCTATCACATCATGCTGATGGGGCTGAAGCAGCCGCTGAAGGCTGGCGACCGTTTTCCGCTGACGCTGAAATTTGCCAAGGCCGGCAGCATCACCGTGGAAGTACAAGTCGAAAAAGACGCGCCGATGGAGATGGAACACAGCAGCCACTAAGCTTTGTTCGCCGCCCCCGGCTGGGCGGCTAGTGAAATTCACTAGCAAGCTGCTGATTTTTCTGGCTGAATCCACCCCTTGCCCGCCAAAGCGGGCAATTTCGGCCCAACGTTGCGCCAATGTGACATCGTGCAATGCAGCATCCGCTACTTGTTAGAGTATTCGCTTTACCGTTGCACCAAGCTTGGGCAAACTGGCGTCCGGAAATTGAGTTGAACAACGCTCTGTACTGCTCAGTCCGCCGGTTACCCTACACAGTAGTAAGCGCCAAGTCTGCACCAAAAGAGTCAACACGATGGAGGAGAACGGGTCTTGCCTGACAAGGCCCGTCAAATAATAGATCGACTCAGGGAACCGGCGGATTTTTCCTCATTCTGCGTTATGCTATCCGGCACTTCTTTCCATGCCCGTAGCCATGACCGCCACCACACACTCCCCCTTAGCACTGCCCCGCATCAGCATCGAATACTGCACCGGTTGCCGCTGGATGTTGCGTGCCGCCTGGATGGCGCAGGAACTGCTCACCACCTTTGAAAAAGAACTGGCCGAAGTGGCGCTGCGCCCCGGCAGCGGCGGCGTATTCCGTGTCTGTGTGGATGGCGAGCAAATCTGGGACCGCAAGCAGGACGGCGGCTTCCCCGACATCAAGCAACTGAAGCAACGGGTGCGCGACCGGGTGGCACCGGACAAATCACTGGGCCACAGCGAGCGCGCTGCCGATTGACCACCGCAGCATGACCGGCCAACGCAAGATCATCCATGTCGATTGCGACTGCTTTTATGCCGCCATCGAAATGCGTGACAACCCGGCGCTGCGAGATATCCCGCTGGCCGTGGGCGGGCAGCCGGACAGCCGCGGCGTGATTGCCACTTGCAACTACATCGCCCGCCGCTTTGGCGTACACAGCGCCATGTCATCGGCGCGCGCGTTGCGCCTGTGTCCGCAATTGCTGATCCTGCCGCCGGACATGGTCCGCTACCGCGCGGCCAGCCAGCAGATCATGGCCATCTACGAGCGCTACACCCCGCTGATCGAGCCGCTATCGCTGGATGAGGCCTATCTGGATGTCAGCACCCAGCCGCACGAGCAAGGCAGCGCCACCCTGATGGCCGCGGCCATCCGCCGCCAGATCCAGACCGAAGTGGGCATTACCGCCTCGGCGGGCATTGCGCCCAACAAGTTTCTGGCCAAGATTGCCAGTGACTGGCACAAGCCCGACGGGCAGTTCGTGATCCGCCCGCAGGATGTCGACGCCTTTGTGCTGCAACTGCCGGTGGAAAAGATTCATGGCGTGGGCAGGGTGACGGCGGCGCATCTGAAAAAGCTGGGCATTCACCGCTGCAGCGAGCTGCGCCAATGGGAAATGAGCGACCTGATGCGGCATTTTGGTCGCTTTGGTGAACGCTTGTACGAGCTGGCCCGTGGCCGTGACGAGCGGCCGGTCAGCACTGACCGCAGCCGCAAATCCATCAGCGTGGAAGAAACCTATGCCCAGGACCTGCCGGACCTCGCCGCCTGCCTGGACAAGCTGCCAGAGCTGATGGCCAAGCTGCAGGGCCGCATTGCACGGGCGGAGAACCCGCCATTCAAGGGACTGAGCGTGAAACTGAAGTTTGCCGACTTCAGCCAGACCACCGCAGAGCAGACTGGCCGACAATTGACAGCGGCAGCCTATACCGAACTGCTGGGCATCGCCTTTGAACGCGGCCAGCGCCCGGTGCGGCTGGTGGGGGTGGGCGTCAGGCTGGCCGATGACACCGACCAGCCACAGCAATTACCGCTGTTTGTGGAACTGTGACACTTACTGCGCGGCAGCTTCCAGCACCGCCGCGCGCGCGGCAGCGCTGTCCTGCCACATGCGGGCCACGCTGGCACGCTTGCCCAGCAGGAGCAGATAGTCTTCGATGCCCGGAATGATGCTGGTCAGATCTTCACCGTAAACATCACGCGTGGAAGAGGCCACCAGCGGCAGCACACAGGCGGCGGAAATGTCGGCAAAGCTGAAATACTCTCCCGCCAGCCACGGCCCGTACTGCACCAGACGCGATACGGCCAAGAGGCTGCGCTCGATGGCGGCCTTGGCCGTCGCCTTGCCGGCTTCATCCAGCGCAGCACCAAACAGCAGGTGACGGTATAGCGGGCCCACTGCCGGCATCAGGTACAGATCCATGATGCTCATCAGTTCGCGCGCGCTGGCACGGCCATTCGGGGTGGGCGGCAGCAAGGCGGCGGTGGGATAGGCGTCTTCCAGCCACTCCAGAATCACGCTGGACTCCGACAAGGCATGGCCGTTGATATCGACATAGGGAATCTTGCCCATCGGGCTGTGTTCCAGCACGGCCTGGTCCTGTGAAGGACGGGTCGGTATTTCCTGGAAGTTGACGCCCTTTTCCAGCAAGGCAATCTTCACCTTGTTGTAGTAGGCAGACAGCGGCACGCCGTAGAGCTTGATCATGCTGATTTCCTTGCGGGCCTGGCCCTGAAGTGGATAGGAGCCTTGGGTTACCGGGTGCGCGGCACATGGCAAAACAGGCGTTGCCTGGCCTCCCTGGCCGACAACGCCTGCATTATGCCATCTTTCATGGCAGCAGCCAGCCGGGCGGGGCTTAGCGGCTCAAGGCCAAGGACTTCTGCTGCAGTCGGCTACGCAGCAGCGGGATCAACTGCTGGGTGGCTTTCTCGCCTTCAAGTATCGCCTGATGGCGGGCCTCGAAATCGGCCGAGCCGATATTCAGCACATTGGGCCGGATTACCACATCGGCCTGCTTCAGCTCTGCCGCCAAGGTAGGGCCGCTCATGATGTTGAAGCTTTGATCCAGCATGGAGAACAGGCCGGTGGCCTTGCCCGGCTTGGGCTTGGCCGAGATATCCACCGCAATGACAAAGTCCGCCCCCATCTCGCGCGCGGCCGAAACCGGCACCGGGCTGACCAGGCCGCCATCCACATAGCGCTTGCCGCCAATCACCACCGGCAGGAAGACATTGGGAATACTGGCCGAGGCCCGTACCGCCTGGCCGGTATTACCCATGCGGAACACCACTTTCTGACCGGAATCCAGCTCGGTGGCGACAATGCCCAGTTTGCGCGGCAGCTTTTCGATCGGGCGGTTGCCCAACTGGGTATTGATGTAGTTTTCCAGCTTCTCCCCCTTGAGGAAGCCCTTGGTGGACAGCGTCCAGTCGGTCAGTTCGGACTCGTCCAGCTGCATGGCCTTGGCTTGCAGCTGCATGCCGTTCAGGCCGGAGGCATACAGGCTGCCCACCACGCTGCCGGCGCTGGTGCCGGTGATGATGTCCGGCACAATACCGTTGGCTTCCAGCACCTTGATGACGCCAATGTGGGCAAAGCCTTTGGCCGCGCCGCCACCCAATGCCAGCGCCACGCGAGGCTTGACCGGGACTTTGGGGGCAGTGATTTCAGTTTTGGGTTGGGTAATGGTACAGGCGGCCAGCAGGACCAGCAGGCTGGCCGGCATCAGGCGGCGTAAGAGCGTCATGATAGCGGGTACGGGTAGTGACGGAGTTGAATGTGTAATGGGCTGATTCGATTATTGCAGCGCAACATGGTTCCCGGCAACGCTCAGAAATCTGCCTGCCGGTGCAGGAAGTGGCCTCCCTCACCGGCCTGGCAACCAAGCATCCTTAACAGCTAGACCTTGCCCGGCCAGCTACCGGGTTTGACGAATTCGATCACCTGCCGGCCATCCGGCAGGGTATTGCCCTTTTTCTTCAGCGTGCTTTTCCAGGCATGGCCATACACCACTTCATAGGTGGCCGGCAGCTTGCCGTCGCGGCGGCGGGTTTCATAAGCCGCTTCCACCCGTTGCCAGGCCTGCTTGCCCATCAGGCCGCGACTGCGGTCGCGGGTGGCATTGTGCGCGCCGATGGCCTTGAGGTCGTGCATCACGTCGCGCACCTTGTCGTAGGTCAGCACGATCTTGTCCATGTCCATCACCGGCTCGGCAAAGCCTACCCGCATCAGTGCATCGCCCAGGTCGTGCATGTCGATGAACTGGTTGACATGAGTGGCCTGGTCCACGCCGCCAAAGGCCTCGCGCAACTCCAACAGGGTGTCGGGGCCGAGGGTGGAAAACATCAGCATGCCGTCCGGCTTGAGCACGCGCTCGAATTCGCTGAACACGCTGTCCGGAATGTTCACCCATTGAATGGTGAGGTTGGACCAGATCATGTCCACGCTGTTATCGGCCAGCGGCAGTCTTTCCACATCGGCACACACCTGCCAGGGCTGGCTGCGCTTGAACAGTTTTTTCAGCAGGCCGTCACCGGCGCGCTGACGCTCGCGCGAGGCGCACAGCATGGCGTGGGCCAGGTCCAGCTCGACAATCTGGGCATCGGGGTATTGGGTGCGCAACTGGGCGGCACCATAGCCGGTGCCGGTGCCGGCATCCAGAATCACTTGCGGCTGGTGCTTGATGTAGGACAGGCGCTCGGCCATGCGGTCGGACACCTCGCGCTGCAGGACGGCAGCGGAATCATAACTGGCGGCGGCGCGCTCAAAAGAGGCGCGGATACGGTCTTTGTCGGTATAAAACGCTTCGCTCATGCGGAGGCTTCCAGATGCTGGGCCAGCTTGGCGACAAACTCGTCCTGATGGGACAAAAATGGCGCATGCGAAGCCTGGGTGAATTCATGCAAGGTGGCATCGGCCAGCGCGGCTTGCAGCCAGCGGCCAGCGCCAATCGGGGTAATGGCGTCGCGCACACCGAAAAACAGCGCCACCGGACAGGCAATCTGCCCGGCCAGCGTACGGGCGTCGGCTTCCAGCAGCAGTTGCAGTGCGGGCAACAAGCCTTGTGGCCGGCCATGGGCAAATAATTGTTCGCGCACGGCTTTCACCGTATCGCGTGCCGCCGGGGCTCCCATCATCTGCAAGGCCAGAAAGCGCTCCAGCGTTTGCTCGAATGCGCCATCCAGGCTGGCCCCCACCGCTTCGATGGCGGCACGCTGCTGGGCATGCGGCCAGGAATCATCACGCACAAAGCGCGGACTGGTGGCCACCAGTGCCAGGCTCTTTACCTTGTCCGGGTGACGGGCAGCCCAGTGCTGGGCAATCAGCCCGCCCAGCGACCAGCCGACAACTTGTACCGGGAAGGGGAATTGGGCATCGACCAGGTCGGCTACTTGGTCGGCGTCAAAGCGCGCCAAGGGGGCGGATGCACCATGGCCGGGCAGGTCGACCAGATGCACGCAGTAATGGTCGGCCAGTTGCGTGGCAACGCGGTCGAACACGCCGCCATGCAGGCCCCAGCCATGCAGCATGACCACATCCGGCCCGCGGCCGCGGCTTTCAACAAACAGATTCATGGGCAGTTAAATGGGGGAGCAGAGTGCTTTTCGCAAGTAGCGGCATGAAAAGAAAACCGTGCGCCAGCGCCCATGCGGCAGGGCATGCCACCCCGGACTCAGGCAGCACGGCGGAATTCCTGCACAAAACGGGCCAGCCGTTCCCAATCGATGGCATGGGCCAACATCGGCGCGGAGAAATAATAGCCCTGCAGTTTGGCGCAGCCCATTTCCTGCAGGCGGGATAACTGGGCGGCGGTTTCCACCCCCTCGGCGACCACATCCAGTCCCAGTGCCTGGGCCAGCGCCAGGATGGCGCGCACGATGGCGGCAGACTCCTCCTTGCGATCGACATCAAAGACAAAGCTCTGGTCGATCTTCAATACATCAAAGCGGTAGCGATGCAGGTAAGACAGTGCGGAATAGCCGGTGCCAAAGTCATCCAGTGCCAGTTTGACCCCCAGTTCATGCAAGGCATGCATCACGGTGGCGGCAATTTCCGGCACGTCTATCAGTGCGCTTTCGGTGATTTCCAGATGCAGGATTGCCGCCGGCAACTGGTAGGCTTCTATGATGCCGCGCATCCAGCTGACCAGTTCCGGGTCGTGGAAATTGGCCGAGGACAGATTGATATGCAGGGCGATATCGCGCGACACCCGGTTTTCATCCAGCCACTGCCGCAGTTGCCGGCAGGCGGCATTGATCATGTAGCGGTCCACCCGCGTGATCAGGCCGCTTTCTTCCGCCACCGGCAGGAATAGCGCGGGTGAAATCAGCCCGCGCACCGGATGCAGCCAGCGCACCAGCGATTCGAAGCCCACCAGTTCTCCGCTGCGGGCATCGATGAAGGGCTGGAAGTAAGGCTGCAGTTGATCGTCCACCTCCAGCGCCCGGCGCAGTTCGCTTTCCAGCGCCAACTGGTCGGCCTGGTTGATACGCAACTGGTGATTGAACACGGTATAGCCCTGCCTGCCCTGCTGTTTGGTGCAGTACATGGCATGATCGGCATCGCGCAGCAGTTCTTCCGCTTTTTGATAGTGGTCGCGGTCGGCCAATACCACGCCGACACTGGCGGTGGAAAATACCTCGCGGCCAGCCAGGATGACCGGGCGTTCAAATTCGCTGACAATGCGCCGCGCTATCATTTCGCAGCCTTCCAGCGTATCGGTGCCAAACAGCAGGATGGCAAACTCATCGCCCCCCAGCCGCGCCAGGAAGTCATAGTGCCGCAGGCAGGAGCGGATACGCGCACCGGCTTCGAACAACAGATGGTCGCCAGCCAGATGGCCCAGGGTGTCGTTAACCAGTTTGAAGCGGTCCAGATCGATGAAAATGACGCTGAAGCGGGCGCCGGCTCCGGACAGATAGCCATCCCAGGCACGCCGCAGGGTCTTGGCAAAGTAGTTGCGGTTGGGCAGCTTGGTCAGCGGGTCGTGCAGGCTGTCGAACTCTAGCTGTGCATTGACGGCATCCAGTTCGCTGGTGCGTTCGCGCACCCGTTCTTCCAGTTCGGCATAGGCATCTTGCAGGTCCTGCATCGCCCGCACCCGAGCCAGCGCCGTGCCGATATTGTTGGCCACAAACTCCATGACTTCCTGGTCGCGATAGCTATAGACCACGTCTTCCTGATAGCTGTGTACCGACAGCACGCCCAACAACTCATGCCCGCAATACAGCGGCACCCCCAGCCAACTGCGCATCGGTGGCACATTTTGCTCGTCCGGCAAGGATGGGACGACAGGCAGCCGGTCCAGCAACAGCGGACGGCCGCTGTGCAGCACTTGCTCCAACTGGCCCTTGCCGGGTCGACGCGACTTGCTGACCTGCAGATAGTCATCCGAGCAATAAGGGAAACTGAGCAGATCGCTATCCATGTGGTACAGGGCAACCTGGCAGTTGCGCGCAGCCACCAGCTCCATCAGCAGGCGATGCACGCCGGCCAGAAAGGCCTCCAGCGACAGACTGGTATTGGACAGGTCGGCAATGCGGTACAGCACATCCTGGAAACGCTCGGCACGCTGCCGCTCCGATATTTCCGAACGCAATCTGGCATTCACCCCTTCCAACTCGCAGGTGCGCAACCATACCTGGCGCTCCAGTTGGCTGCGGTACAGCATGCGGTCCAGCGCATAAGCAATATGGCGGGTGACAAACAGGAACAGGGCCTGCTCTGCCGACGTGCAAGCTGCCTGGCTGGGATAAAACTGCAGCACGGCAGCACCGATGACTGTGTTGTTGGCATTGGTGAGCGGCACCCCCATCCACAGCAGTGGTACCGGCCCATGCAGAATCAGTTGCTCCTGCTGACAGACTTCCTGCAGACGCTCGCGCGTGAGCACCAGCGGCTTGCCCATGCGCATCAGCCAGGCCGTCAGCGAGCGCTCATTCTGCTCGCCGTAGAACAGTTGTTCCGGCGATGGCGGGGACGGGTCAAGCTGATCGGCGTAAAAGGGATAGTGCAGGCTGCTGGCCTGCTCGTCGTACAGTGCAATATAGAAATTGCTGGCATCCATCAGCCGCATCAGCAAACGATGCAGCTTGGGCAGCATTTCATCCAGGGTGGCGCACTCTCCGGGCAGTTGGCTGATTTCCAGCAAGGTCTCGTTCATGATGCGGGAACGCGACTGGGCGGAATGCAGGCGCGCGCTCTGCAGGTGTCCGGTCAGCAATGTGGCCACGGCCGCCGTGTTGGCGGCCACCTTGCCGCGCCACACCAGCCAGCCAATGGTCTCATCATGCAGGACCAGGGGCAGTGCGCCGCCATCCGGGCCGGGAAGCCGGCCCGCAGCCAATGCCGCGGCCGGGGTCAGATTGTCTGCCGCCCCCAAGGTAGCCAGGCATTGCCAGCTTGTTCCCACCAGTGCCCAGACTGCAGCGGCAACAGGCTCGTCCGGAGGCTGGATCAGCGCCAGCGCTGTCTGGGCCGCCTCTTGCTGGGTGGACAGGTAATCAGCCGTACTCTTCATGTCGTTATCGTAGTATGAGTTAGCCGGGAAATCCGGTCATGCTACGAACAGACGCAGTCATCCCCTATGACTGTGTTGCCGCCACTACGCAGTCCAGCAAGCCCTCCAACTGGTCCTGAGTATGGGCTGCCGTCAAAGTGATCCGCAGACGGGCCGTCCCCTCAGGTACGGTGGGTGGCCGTATTGCAGGCACCCAATATCCACGCTCCTTCAATCGTGCAGCCAGCAACATTGCCTGCTCGTTCCTGCCTATGATAATCGGCTGTATCGGCGTTCGCGATGGCATGAGCTGAAAATTTACATCAGCCAGACGCTCCCGCACGCTGCGCACATATTGCTGCAAGCGAGTCCTGCGCCAGGGCTCGCCAGCAATCAGTTGCAGGCTGGCCAGTACGGCAGCGGCCAGCGCTGGTGGTTGGGCAGTGGTAAAAATATAGCTTCGCGCACTGTTGACCAGCCATTGCACCAGTTGCTGGCTGGCGGCGACAAAAGCACCGGCCACGCCGGCAGCCTTGCCCAGCGTGGCCATATAGATCAGACGCTCACCTTGCAGTCGGTTTTCCGCCGCCGACCCACGCCCATCGCCCAAGATGCCAAAACCGTGCGCATCATCGATATAAAGCCAAGCGTCGTATTTATCGGCCAGTTGCAGCAGTTCCTTTAACGGTGCCTCATCGCCATCCATGCTATACACCGCATCCACGGCAATCAGCCGCGTCCGTGCCGGGGTGCTGGCCAGCAATTCTTCCAGATGCTGCAGATCGTTATGGCGAAAACGGCGAAAGCTGGCACGCGACAACAGGCAGGCATCATTCAGTGATGCATGGTTGAGCTTGTCGGCAAACACAGCGTCGCCGCGCCCCACCAGACTGGTAATCACCGCCTGGTTGGCAGCATAGCCGGAACTAAACAACAGAGCCGCCTCGCAACCACAATAGCGGGCCAGGGCCTGCTCGGCCTGCTCATGCACGGCAAAGTGACCGGCAACCAGATGCGATGCCCCGCCCCCCACACCCCAGCGGCTCAATGCCTGCTGGGTGGCTTCAATCAAGGCCGGGTGATTGGCCAAACCCAGGTAATCATTACTGGCAAATGCCACATAACTTTTACCCGCAATAACCACCTGGCTGGACTGTGGCGTTTCCAGGATGTGACGCTGCCGGAACTGGTGCTGCTGTTGCAATTCCAGCAGTGCGCCGGGGATATCTTGGGCTCGCATGGGGCTTTCCGGAAAATAGGCTAAAACGGGCCGGATTCGGGCAAAAGTATTCCTTATATATACATTGCAAAAATCCAGCCGGACGAAGGCAGTAAAACCAGACAATTTACAGCGGTGACAAGTCCAGTTTTTCCATCAACAAACGGTCGGCATCGACATCAGGATTTCCCGTCGTCAGCAGCTTGTCGCCGTAGAAAATCGAGTTGGCACCGGCCAGAAAACACAGTGCCTGCATCGCCTCGGGCATCTCGCGACGACCTGCCGACAGGCGCACATAACTCTTGGGCATGGTGATGCGGGTGACGGCGATGGTGCGGACAAATTCGGTCCAATCCAGCGGCTCGGCCCCATCCAGCGGCGTCCCTCCCACCTTGACCAGATTGTTGATCGGCACCGACTCCGGCTGTGGCTCCAGATTGGCCAGTTGGGCAATCAGGCCTGCCCTGTCCGCACGGGTTTCATTCATGCCGACAATGCCGCCACAGCATACCGACAACCCGGCACCACGCACCTTGCCCAGCGTGTCCAGCCTGTCCTCGTACTCACGGGTATGAATGATGTCGCCATACTTTTCCGGCGCGGTGTCCAGATTATGATTGTAATAATCCAGACCGGCCTGTTTCAGCTTTTCCGCCTGCCCATCCTTCAACAGGCCAAAAGTGGCACAGGTCTCCAGGCCCAGCGCCTTCACTTCGCTCACCATGCGCAAGGTCTGCTCCAGATCGGCATCCTTCGGCCCGCGCCAGGCAGCCCCCATGCAAAAGCGGCCAGCCCCGTTGGCCTTGGCGGTACGTGCGGCATCAATCACCTCATCCACCGTCATCATCGGCTGGTTCTCCACCGGGGTATCGTGATGCACCGATTGCGGACAATAGCCGCAATCTTCCGGACAGCCACCGGTCTTGATGGAAATCAGCGTCGATAGCTGTACCTTGGTCGGATCAAAGAACTGACGATGGATCTCGGCCGCACGGAATACCAGTTCCATGAATGGCAGACTGAGCAGAGCCTCGATCTCCGCGACCGACCAGGTGCCGCTCTCCGGATGAGGTGTGGCAGGACGGGAAAACTGGATGGTTTGCATGGTCATAATGCGCTTTCTTTGCAACAGAAATGCCAATTGTATTTATTGCCAAATTACAACTGAACAAATGGATAATTTAAGAAAAAAACAGCATGCCTGAGAGTGTCTGGCCGCAGTCTTGCAGAGGGGTTTACATGCTGTCAAATATCAAAAGAAAATTTATTGACAATTGCCCAATATTTAATCAGAAATGTTTGTTGTGTAATCACCCAAACTGTCCCGCCGGGCTATGCAACGGCTGTAAAGCCAGCTTGCCCCGCTTGCCAACAATCCATTGTCCCATTTGCGCAGAACCAGCACTGACGCGGGATATCTGCCGCTTTTGTCTGCAGCGCCCACCCGCATTCGATGCCATACACACTCCATACCTGTTTGGCTACCCCCTTAATGCAATTATTTATGCAGTGAAGTACGGAAAACGGCTGGAAATGACGGGTGTACTCGCCAATCTGATGGCTGAATTTGCGCTAGAAACCCAGGTTTTCAGTGATCTGGTGATCCCCGTTCCCTTGTCAAAAGAACGACTTGCAGAGCGCGGCTTTAACCAGAGCATTCCACTGGCCCAGGCAATCGCTGCTACAATGCAAAGCCGTTTTTCTGCCACACTGTGTTGGCGAAAACGCAACACTGTGCCGCAAGCCTCTCTCGGACGCGCCGAAAGACGCCGAAACGTCCGCCATGCCTTTGGCGTAAAACAACGCATTGACGGGCTTTCCGTCACCATTGTGGACGATGTGGCAACCAGTGGAGCGACCCTCAGTTCCCTGGCTGAAAAGCTCAAAAAACAGGGGGCAAAACGGGTCGATGCGTGGGTGCTCTGCAGGGCATCTTTCCCAAAAACTTGACCAAGATTTTGATTCTTTGGAACAATCCAGCCAGCCAACGATGTTCACCGTTGTTCTTTTTCAGCCGGAAATCCCGCCCAATACGGGCAATGTGATTCGTTTATGTGCCAACACCGGCTGTGAACTGCATCTGGTCAAACCCATGGGTTTTCCCATGGAGGATGCCAAGTTGCGACGCGCGGGGCTCGACTACCACGAATATGCCCGTGTCGTTGTCCATGAAAACTGGGCTGCCTGTCAGCAGGCCCTGCAAGGACGGCGGATTTTCGCTGCAACCACCAAAGGCGCCACGCGCCACGACCAGATCAATTTCCAATCTGGGGACGTATTGCTGTTCGGTCCCGAATCCCGCGGCTTGCCGCCAGAAGTGCTGGAGGATTTTCCTTCCACACAGAGGATTCGTTTGCCCATGCGTCCCGAATCGAGAAGCCTGAACCTTTCCAACGCCGTCGCGATCACGGTGTTCGAAGCGTGGCGGCAACTGGATTTTGCAGGAGGAAGCTGACAGTTCACAGGCCGGCCAACACTAACGGGCCAGCAAGAAATGTTGATGCCTGAAGTGAAGCGGATGGCATGCCGGGCCTGTGCCCGTCATGGTGCAGGCAGCAGTAACAGGCAGCCAATCCATGTACCCGAAGGCAGCGGGTAACGCCCGCAAGGGCAGTACCCGCCGACGTTTTTTGATGTGCCCAACAGCATAAGGGAGGTCTATGCAATCAGTACTCCGATGGCTGTGGCTTGTTTTTGTCAGTCTCGTACTCGTGGCCTGCTCCACCGTGAAGACGGCGAGCGCGACCAGCCAGTCGGCCAAGCCGACCAATAAGCCCACCGTAGCCAACAACAAGGGCGGTGCCTATTTTCAGAAAGACGGCCCTGCCGACCACATCCCGGTCAACCTGAACCTGGTACCGGATGCAGTACCCCAGACGGAACCGCTGATCAAGTCAGCCAACCAGCCTTACACCGCGATGGGCATGAGTTTCCGCCCGGACACCAGTGAAAAGCCGTTCCGGGCCACCGGCCTGGCTTCCTGGTATGGCAAGCAGTTTCATGGTCGCAAGACCACCTCGGGCGAAAAGTACGATATGTTCGCCATGACGGCGGCACATCCGACCCTGCCGATTCCGAGCTATGTTCGGGTGACCAATGCCGCCAATGGCAAATCAGTCATCGTGCGCATCAATGACCGTGGTCCTTTCCACAAGAATCGCGCGATGGACCTGTCCTATGCGGCGGCCTACAAGCTTGGTTTCATCAAGCAAGGCAGCGCCAAGGTCAATATCGAGCGCGTGTGGCCGGTAGCCGGTGGCGAGGCTGTCGCCAGCAATAGTCCGGAAATCCGCCAGGAAGACAACCCGCGCTATCTGCAACTGGGTTCCTTCAACAAGCTGGCCAATGCCGAAGCACTGTTGAAGAAAATGCTGGACGAGATGGACGACCATTACGATGCCAAATTGGGTATCGTGAACCAGCAGGGTAACTACAAGGTGCGCCTTGGCCCCTTCCCGACGGATGCCGCCGCCCGCAGCGCTGCAGAAAGCCTGAAGGTATCGAGCGTGGTGCTGAATAACTAAGTTCCACCAGCACAGCGGATGGCCGTCTGAAGATCGCAAGCGAGAGCATCTGCTCTCGCTTTTTTCATGGCTGCGCCAGCGCGGGCATAAAAAAACCCGGCGCTTAATGCGCCGGGTCAAAGGCCTTAATTGTCAGCGTAAGGCTCCCGCTCAGGGAGGCAAGCGGGAGGTGCCGAAGCACCTGCACGGTTAGTACGGTCTTTGCTGACAAAGTTCCATCATTCCTCTCCCGGCGCCGTATCCTGTTCTTTCAGTACAGCATCGAACCAGCCTTCAACCACCTGCTCCACCTGCTCGGTACCGGTTTTCTTCAGACTGGAGAACAGTTGTACCGATACTGCCGGGTAATCTGCCAGCTCGCGCCTGACCATGGTCAAGGTCTGCTGCTGGTCGCTGCGCGATAATTTGTCAGATTTGGACAGCAAAATATGTACCGGTCGGCCGGTATCGCGGAAGAAAGTAAGCATTTGCCGGTCCAGCTCTAACAGCGGACGGCGCGAGTCCATGATCAGGATCAGCCCGATCAGGCTGTCACGCGTTTGCAGATAGCGCCCCAGCAACTGCACCCAATGCGCGCGTACGGCTTCCGGTACTTCGGCATAGCCGTAACCCGGCAAATCCACCATGAAGCGCTCGTGGCCCAGGTCAAAGAAGTTGATATGCTGGGTACGGCCCGGGGTCTTGGAGACATACGCCAGCCGGGTCCGGTTGGCCAGGGTATTGATGGCGCTGGACTTGCCGGCATTGGACCTTCCCACGAAGGCAACCTCGGCGCGGGTGGGCGGCAGGTCCTTCAAATGGTTGACGGTGGTATAAAAAGTGGCGTTTTTAAAAATCGACATAGTAGTAAGGTTGATTTCAGTTGGTATAGAATAACAGGTTTGAAATTGCCACTTTTACAGATATTTAAGAATTCCTCACAAGGAGCGATCATGAAACGGATGATGCTGTTGGCTGTAGCTGCGGCAACCCTGGCTGGAAGTGCATGGGCAGAAGGCATTGCCAAGGGAGACCCGGTAAAGGGCAAGCAGATCGTTGACACGGTATGTGCCGCCTGTCACGGTGCTGATGGCAACAGCGTAGCGTCGGCAAACCCGACCTTGGCCGGCCAGCATGAGGTTTACCTCTACAACCAGCTGCAAGCCTTCAAGAAGGGTGAGCGCAAGAATCCGATCATGCTGGGCATGGCCTCTGCGCTGTCCGATGCTGACATGCGCAATGTCGCTTCCTACTTCAGCCAGCAAAAACCCAAGGCGCGCGAAGCGGCCAACAAGGAACTGATGCCGCTGGGCGCCAAGATCTACCGCGTTGGCAACCCGGCCAGCCACCTGCCTGCCTGTATGGCTTGCCACGGTCCTGCCGGTAATGGCATTCCGGACCAGTTCCCGCGTGTTGGCAGCCAGCACGCTGCCTATATCGCCAAGCAACTGGCTGACTTCAAGGCGGCTACCGATCGCAAGAACGTGACCATGTCCGATGTAGCTTCCCGCATGACTGATGCCGAAATGAAGGCTGTGGCCGAATACATTTCGGGTCTGCGCTAATCGCAACTTTTGCGGATAGCCTTGTTCAAAAGGGAAGCCATAACCGGCTTCCCTTTTTGTGTTCGGCACCAAGATGACTAAAAACACACGCCACACCGCGGTTTACAAGCTGTACGAACTGTTCAGTTCCATGCGTTTTGCCATTGGTCTGCTGACCATTCTGGCCATCGCCTCGATCATCGGTACCGTACTGAAGCAAAACGAGCCCTACCCCAACTATGCCTTCGAATTCGGCCAGTACTGGTTTGCCGTGTTCGAACAGCTAGGCCTGTACGATGTCTACCACTCCGGCTGGTTCCTGACCATTCTGGCCTTCCTGGTGCTGTCCACCACCTTGTGCATCGTGCGCAACGGACCGGGCTTCATCAAGGACATGAAAGCCTATCGCGAAAAGGCATCGGACAACTCGCTGGCGGCGATGAAGCACAGCGTGGAAATCGATGCAGACAACAGCGACCCCGAGCAACTGCGGGCCTACCTGCGCGGTCAGGGCTGGCGCTGGCGTGAACACCAGCGCGCAGACGGCAGCCTGGTACTGGCCGCCAAAAAAGGCGCAGCCAGCAAGCTGGGCTACTTTTTTGCCCACATCGCCCTGGTCGTCATCTGTATAGGCGGGCTGATGGATGGCAACCTGCCGCTGAAGCTGGCGGAAATGGTGGGCAGCGTGGTGCCGGAAACCCGCGACATTCCACAAAGCCAGATTCCTCCCCAAAGCCGTTTGTCCACCTCCAACCTGTCTTTCCGCGGCAATGTCACCATTGCCGAAGGCAAGAGCGGTGATGTCATCTTCCTGAACTCCGGCAATGGCTATCTGGTGCAGGACTTGCCCTTTACCGTGACGCTGAAGAAGTTCTATGTCGACTACTACAGCAATGGCATGCCCAAGCTGTTTGCCAGCGACATCGCCGTCACCGACAAGGCCACCGGCAAGGTGACTGAAGCGCAGGTGAAGGTAAACCATCCGCTGATCGTGGATGGCGTAGCCATCTACCAGGCCAGTTTTGGCGACGGTGGCTCCCCCCTGACCTTCAGGGCATGGAATCTGGATGCGCCACAAATGGCACCGGTGGCCATCAAGGGCGTGTCGATGGCGGCACAGCCCTTGCGTGCCAATGGCAAGGACTACAGCCTGGAATTCGGCGAACTGCGTGTGTTCAATATCGAGAACATGGGCGGCAAGAATACCGATGCCAGCGACAAGACCCTGTCCGAACGCATGCAGGATGCCCGCGAGGTAAAGCATGAGAAGCAACTGAAGAACATCGGCCCGTCGGTTACCTTTAAGCTGCGAGACAAGCAGGGCCAGGCGGTGGAGTTCCATCATTACATGGCCCCGATCCAGCAAGATGGTGTCAGCTATCTGGTGGCCGGCGTACGCAACAAGGTATCGGAACCCTTCCAGTACCTGCGCCTGCCGCTGGACGACAGCATGTCGCTGGACAGCTTCATGCGCCTGCGTGCCGCCTTCATGAATCCCGCCCTCTATGATGAAATTGCCAAGCGCACCACCGCCAAGGCCATGCAGGGCTCGGCCATCAGCCCGGCCATGCAGCAGCAGTTTGCCAATAGCGTGAAGTGGATTCTGGGCCGCTTTGCCCAAGGTGGTTTTGTGGCGCTGGAGCAGTTCCTGGATGAGAAAGTGCCACAGGACAAGCGCCAGGCAGTGGCCCAAACTTACGTCAAAATCCTGCAAGGCGCAGTAGTGGATGTGATGGATGTGGCCGATGCCAAGGCCGGCATCAAGCCAGTGGCCATGGATGGCAAGCGTTACCGCTTCCTGCTGGACAGCCTGGTGGGCATCAGTGCGCTGCATGATTACAACGCCCCGGTATTCCTGCAACTGCAAGGCTTTGATCAGGTACAGGCTTCCGGCCTGCAATTGACCCGCTCACCAGGCAAGAACCTGGTGTATCTTGGCTCGCTGATGCTGGTGATCGGCATCGTGCTGATGTTCTATATCCGGGAAATCCGCCTGTGGATACGCTGCGCTCCCGGCAGCGTCAGGGTGGCCATGAGTTCCAACCGTCACAACCGTGATCTGGATGCGGACTTCCGCCGCCACAGTGAGGCAATTCAACAGTTGGTACGAGGTAAGTGATGGAACTGGCGCAATCCTTTGTCGAACAACCGCTGTACAAGCGGCTGAAACTGGCTGACTGGCTGTATGCCCTGCTGGTACTGGTGGCGGCCGTACAAGCCTGGCGCTTGTACAACCCGTACATGGATGGCTACGAACAAGCCATCCTGGCGGGTTCGGCCATTGGTCTGGTGGCACTGGGCTGGTTCTGGAAAGCCTGGCGCTGGTTCTTCCCACTATCGGCCTGCGTGGCACTGCTGGGCATCAGCCTGTACCACGGCGAGCTGGCACGCGGCCAGACGGCGTTCTGGCTGAAGTTCCTGCTGTCCAGCCAATCCGCCATCATGTGGATGTGTACGCTGTTCTTCCTGGCCACCCTGGTGTACTGGGCCGGGCTGCTTACCCGCTCGGCCATGCTGTCGCGCATGGGCAGCGGCCTGACTTGGGCCGCCGCCGTGATGGGCGCTGCCGGCTTGTTTGTGCGCTGGTACGAGAGCTACCTGATCGGCAGCGATGTTGGCCACATTCCGGTATCCAATCTGTACGAAGTCTTCATCCTGTTCACCCTGATCACCGCGCTGATGTACCTGTACTACGAAGCCCGCTTTGCCACCCGCCAGGCCGGTGCCTTCGTCCTGCTGGTCATCTCCGCCGCCGTTGGCTTCATCCTGTGGTACAGCTTCGACCGCCAGGCGCATGAAATTCAGCCCTTGATTCCGGCCTTGCAGTCGTGGTGGATGAAGATTCATGTTCCGGCAAACTTTGTCGGCTATGGTGCGTTTGCCATGTCGGCCATGCTGGGTGTGGCCGAACTGCTGGTGCTCAAGGGCGTACTGAAAGACCGCCTGCCCAGCGCCGAAGTGCTGGACGAAATGATGTACAAGGCCATTTCCATCGGCTTCCTGTTCTTTACCATCGCCACCATTCTGGGTGCGATGTGGGCGGCCGATGCCTGGGGCGGTTACTGGAGCTGGGACCCTAAAGAAACCTGGGCGCTGATCGTGTGGCTGAACTACGCCGCCTGGCTGCATATCCGGCTGGTGAAGGGCTGGCGCGGCAAGCCACTGGCCTGGTGGGCGGTGATCGGTTTGCTGGTCACTACCTTTGCCTTCCTTGGCGTAAACATGTATCTGACCGGCCTGCATTCCTACGGCGGCCTGTAACCCTCCTCCAGCCCCGGCCTGCAGCACTGCCGGGGCTTTGCTTTGCCTGCACCACGGACAAGATGGCCGTGGTTTGTTATTGTGTTGACTGTTTCTTTTCAAGGACCCCGTTTTACATCATGGATTTATCCTGGCTGTCTGACCCTTATGCCCTGCTCGGCCTCCTCACCCTGATCGTGCTGGAGGTAGTGCTCGGCGTCGACAACCTGATTTTCGTGGCCATTCTGGCCGAAAAACTCCCACCCCATCAGCGCGACCGCGCCCGTGTGCTGGGCCTGTCGCTGGCGCTGATCATGCGGCTGTTCATGCTGGCGGGCATCAGTTGGCTGGTGAAACTCACCGAACCGCTGTTCTCCGTACTGGGCCAGAGCTTTTCCGGCCGCGACCTCATCATGCTGTGCGGCGGCCTGTTCCTGCTGTTCAAGGCCACCATGGAGCTGCACGAGCGGCTGGAAGGCGTGGAACACAGCGAGGGCAATGGCCAGAAGGCTTATGCCGCCTTTGCCACCGTGGTGGTGCAAATTCTGGTGCTCGATGCGGTGTTCTCCATCGACTCGGTGGTGACGGCCATTGGCATGTCCGAGCACTTGAGCATCATGATGCTGGCGGTGGTGATTGCCATGAGCATGATGATCATGGCCAGCAAGCCGCTCACCCGCTTCGTCAACGCCCACCCCACCGTGGTGATGCTGTGCCTGGGCTTTTTGCTGATGATCGGCTTTAGCCTGATTGCCGACGGCTTCGGTTTCCATATTCCCAAGGGCTATCTGTACGCCGCCATCGGTTTCTCGGTACTGATCGAGGTTTTCAACCAGATTGCCAACGTCAACCGTCAGCGCTTCCTCAATAGCCGCAACAGCTTCCGCTCCCGTACCGCCGACACCGTACTGCGCCTGCTGGGCAATGCGCCGCTGCAACACGGCGGCCATCACGAGCAGGAACACGAGGAAGGCCCGCACGAGGACGCGGAAGAAGCTTTTGCCCACAACGAGCGGGCGATGATACACAGCGTGCTGACGCTAGCCGAACGGCCGATCCGGGTGATTGCCACGCCGCGTTCCGACATTCACCGCCTGGACATCAGCCAGGATGCCGAACAGCAACGCAAGGTGCTGCGTGACAGCCCCTACTCCCGCCTGCTGGTGGTGGGTGCCGGGCGTATCGACGAGCCGCTGGGCATCGTGGCGCGCAAGGACTTGCTGGCCCAGTTGCTGGACGGCCAGACGCTGGACGTGATGGCCGCGCTGCGCCAGCCGCTGGTATTGCCGGAAGGCATGACGGTACTGAAAGCGATGGAAGCCTTCCGTCAGCAAGCCGCCGATATGGCTTTTGTGGTGAACGAGTTTGGCAGCCTGGAAGGCATCGTCACCCAGAAGGACCTGATGGAAGCCATTGCCGGCGACTTCCCGGAAGAACATGAGCGCAATGAACAACCGGCGCTGGTACAAGGCGAGGATGGCAGTCTGGATGTGGAAGGCAGCACCGAACTGGTGACGCTGGAGCAATACATCGAGCTGGGCAACTACGAGGAAGAGGACTTCCACACCGTGGCCGGCCTGTTGATGCACCGGCTGGAGCGCATTCCGCGCCAGGGCGACAGCATCCGCGAAGCCGGCTGGGAAATCGTAGTCACCGAGCAAAAAGGCAATCGTACCGAGCGGGTGAGCATCCGCCCGCTGCCCAAGCTGGACGATGAGCAAGGCTGACACCGCCAGCGCCGCCGGCCAGTGGCATCTGTATGTGCTGGAGTGCCGTGACGGTGCGCTGTACACCGGCATCAGCAATGATGTGGCGCGGCGCTATGCCGCGCATCTGGCGGGTAAGGGAGCGCGCTATACCCGCATCAACCCGCCGCAGCGCATTGCGCTGGTTCACCCCTTTGCCGACAAGTCGCAGGCGCTGAAAGCCGAATACGCCTTCAAGCGCCTGTCGGCCGCCGCCAAGCGCCAATTGGTGGCAGGCGGCGATCTGGGCGACTGGCTGGCGGCGCGTACCGCCCCGCCAGAGCCGGCTCAGTAAACAAAGCGTTCGCGCAAATCTTCCAGGTTCAGCTCACGCAAAATGGCCTCCTGCCGCTCACGCGCACTCTGTTTGCCCTTGCCGGTTTTCTTGGCAATGATCAGCTCGTTCTTCATCGAATGCTCCCAGCCCACCAGCTCGGTCACCGTCAGCTGGTAACCGCGGGCTTCCAGTTGCAGGCAACGCAGCACATTGGTCAGCTGGCTGCCGAACTCGCGGGTGTGGATGGGGTGACGCCACAGCTCGGATAGCGGCGTCTTGCCAAAGGTCTCGTTCTTCTTCTGGCGCAGCACGGCGGCCACTTCGGCCTGGCAGCAGGGCACCAGCACGATGTATTTGGCGTCCTTGGCCAGTGCAAAGCGGATGGCGTCGTCGGTGGCGGTGTTGCAGGCGTGCAGCGCAGTGATGATGTCCACCTGGGCCGGCAACTGCTCGGAGGTGATGGACTGCTCCACCGTCAGGTTGAGAAAACCCATGCGGTCAAAGCCCAGCCGTGCGGCCAGCTCTTCCGAGCGGCTGACCAGCTCGGGCCGGGTTTCAATACCGAATACCCGACCGGCCTCCTTGTCCTTGAGAAACAGGTCGTACAGGATGAAGCCCAGGTAGGACTTGCCCGCGCCGTGGTCGGCCAGCGTAACGTCCCCCTTGCTGTGCAGCACATCCTGCATCAAGGGCTCGATGAACTGGTAGAGGTGATACACCTGCTTGAGCTTGCGGCGGGTGTCCTGGTTGATCTTGCCGTCGCGGGTAAGGATATGCAGTTCTTTGAGCAACTCCAGCGACTGCTGCGGTTTGATTTCGGGAATCAGGCTCATCATGGCCTCCGGTAAAGCGGGAATGGCGCGATTTTACCAGTTTCAGCCGCCCCGCCCCGACAAGCTTGGCCGCAGCGGCCTGCCATGCCACAATTTGCCATCCCAATTGCACCGAGCACCGCCATGTCCCTGCAGTATCACCTGATTCCGGTTACCCCCTTTGCCCAGAACTGCAGCGTGCTGTGGTGCGATGTCACGCGCGAAGCCGCCATCGTCGATGCCGGTGGCGATATCGACCGCATCCATGCCTGGGTCGCGCAACAAGGCCTCACCGTCACCAAGCTGCTGCTGACTCACGGCCATATCGACCACGCCGGCGGTGCCGGTGAACTGGCCGCCCAGCTGGGCGTGCAGATTGAAGGCCCGGAACAGAGCGAAAGCTTCTGGCTGGACCAGCTGCCCAATCAAGGCCGCATGTTCGGCTTTCCCTCCAGCCCCGCCCTCACCCCGGAGCGCTGGCTGAACGAAGGCGACAGCGTCAGCATCGGCCAGGAGACGCTGCAGGTGATCCACTGCCCCGGCCATACCCCCGGCCATGTGGTGTTCTACAGCGCTGCCGCCAGCGTGCTGGTGGCCGGTGACGTGCTGTTCCAGGGCTCCATCGGCCGGACCGACTTCCCGATGGGCAATCACCAGCAACTGATTGATGCCATCCAGCAAAAGCTGTTCCTGTTGCCGGACGACACCGTGGTGATTCCCGGCCACGGCCCGCTCACCACCATTGGCGATGAAAAGCGCCACAACCCCTTCGTGGCGGACGCCCGCTTCCGCTGATGTCGCCCGCCTTTGAACTGGCGGTGCTGGCGCTGGTGCGGCAGATCCCGCCCGGCCGGGTCAGCAGCTATGGCGTGCTGGCCGCAGCGGCCGGTTTCCCACGCCACGCCCGTCATGTCGGCAAATTGCTGGGCAGCCTGCCGGATGGCCACGACCTGCCCTGGCACCGGGTGGTGAACAGTGCCGGCAAACTGTCCCGCCCCGGCAGCGAACAGGCCGACTGGCAGCGCGTGTTGCTGGAACAAGAGGGCGTCGAATTTTCTGCCAGCAGCGCGATCAGCCTGTTTCGCTATGGCTGGCCGGATCACGCCTACTTGCGCGCCAAAGCCCGCTGATCAATGCCGTTGCCGCATATTGTCCAACACAACAGTACGCCGTTTTCATACTGTTGCTGAAATGTTACGTGGCTTGAGCTGAAACTTTTCAATGTGGAGCATAGTGCGCTACCCTGCGCGCCCCCGTATGGCCTGCCCTGCGGGTTTTACATAAAAAAAGTTCACTTAGGCGGAAAAAATGAAAGCTCGCAAACTGCTGCTGGCCCTGTCTCTGATCAGCGGCTCCACCCTGGCGCATGCCGACAACTGGTCTTTTGCCAATGTCAGTGCCAACTACCTCGACTGGTCGTCCCGCACCACCGAACAAAGCGGCAAGAAAGACTTTGGCTACCTGGAAGCCGAAGGCGGCATGGGTGGCAACTGGGGTGATGTCTACGGCTTCTTCGACCTGGAAAACCCAGGCAAGAGCGACCAAGGCACCAACGGTTATGACCGCCGCTACACCACCAAGGCCATTGGCCGCTTCAACCTGACCCAGGTCGGCAACGTACCGGTACAGCTGTACGCACACGTTTACGACACCCGTGGCAACAACTTCTTCAGCCAGAACCGCGTGCTGGGCCTGAGCACCGAACTGAAGTACGGCAACCTCACCATCAAGCCCTTCATTGGCGCACACAACGAGCTGGACTCCTTCGGCATCGGTTCCGGCTACAACGGCTGGATGGCGGGCTATGTGCTGCTCTACCCGTTCAGCGCCTTTGGTCAGTCCTTCCTGGTGACCCAGTGGCATGAAACCGAATTCGCCCGCAAGCACGAATTCGTGGCCAACTACAAGCACAACACCGGCGAAAACGGTGCCATCGCCCTGTGGTGGAATGTGAACAAGCGCTTCACCACCGGCGTGCAATACCGCTATGCCGACCAGAAGCTGGGCTCGTCCGAGTACCAGAACGCGGTGATCTACAGCGCCAAGTACAATTTCTGATCCAGCGCCGATCACTGTTGTAGCCGTAATGCAAAACGCCTCCTGATGGAGGCGCCAGGCTGCTGAGTATGTAATTTGGTGCGATGGCACAGGGCCCGGCAAAGCCGGGCCTTTCGATTAAGTTATTGCGTCCACAGCCTTCCCGTCTATTCCCTATCCCCCCGCCCTTTCCCTGAAAGGGAGCCTCGCTTTCCTTCCGGAAAGCGAGAGAGGGATTTGATGTAAATCGGGCTTACTTGCTCTTGTTGGCCTGACGGTACAGCTGGATCAGGCGGCGGGTGGAGCTGTCGTGCTCGGCCGATTTCAGCTTGCCGGTCAGCTCGCCGTGGATGGTTTTGGCCAGTTGCTTGCCCAGCTCCACCCCCCACTGGTCGAAGCTGTTGATGCCCCAGATCACGCCTTGCACAAAGATCTTGTGCTCGTACAGCGCAATCAGCGAACCCAGGTTGCGCGGGTCGAGGAAGCTCATCAGCAAGGTATTGGTGGGACGGTTGCCGGCAAACACCTTGTGCGGCACCAGTGCTTCCAGTGCATCGCCCTTCATGCCTTGCGCGGCCAGTTCTTCCCGTACTTCGTCGGCGGTCTTGCCGCGCATGAAGGCCTCGGCCTGGGCAAACACGTTGGCCAGCAGGATTTCATGGTGACCGGGCAGGCTGCCACGGCTTTCCAGCGAGGCGATCAGGTCGATCGGCGAAATATGCGTGCCCTGGTGCAGGAGCTGGAAGAAGGCATGCTGGCCGTTGATGCCGGTTTCACCCCAGATGATGGGGGCGGTTTCGAAATTGACCGGATTGCCGTTGAGCTGGGTTTGCTTGCCGTTGGACTCCATGTCCAGCTGCTGGATAAAGGCCGGCAAGCGATGCAGGTACTGGTCGTACGGCGCAATCACGTGGCTGCCACCACCAAAGTAGTTGATGTACCAGATGCCTATCATGGCCAGCAGCACCGGCATGTTCTGCTCGAACGGTGCATTGCGGAAATGCTGGTCCATGATGTGCGCACCGTTCAGCAGCTCGGTAAAGTTTTCCTCGCCCAGATACAGCATGATGGGCAGGCCGATGGCCGACCACAGGCTGTAGCGGCCACCCACCCAGTCCCAGAATTCGAACATGTTGGACGGGTCGATGCCGAAATCCGCCACGGCTTTCTGGTTGGTGGATACGGCGACAAAGTGCTTGGCCACCGCTTTTTCGTCCCGCGCACGCTGCAGGAACCAGTCACGCGCGGTCAGCGCATTGGTCAGGGTTTCCTGGGTGGTGAAGGTTTTGGATTCCACCACGAACAGGGTGGTTTCCGAATGCACCTTCTTCAGGGTTTCCTTCAGCTGGGCACCATCCACATTGGAGACAAAGTGCATGTTCATGCGCGGGTGACCAAACGGACGCAGCGCACTGCATACCATCAGCGGGCCCAGGTCCGAGCCGCCAATGCCGATGTTGACGATGTCGGTGATGGGCTGGTTGGTATAACCCAGCCACTCGCCGGAGCGCACGGCGTGGGCAAACTTGCCCATGCGTTCCAGCACCGAGTTCACCTTGGGCATCACGTCTTCACCATCAACGAAAATGGGCGAATTGGTGCGGTTGCGCAGGGCAACGTGCAACACGGCGCGGTTTTCCGTGCTGTTGATCTTTTCCCCCTTGAACATGGCCTTGATGCGTTCCGGCAGCCCGGCTTCGCGCGCCAGTTGCATCAGGCCCTGCAGGGTTTCGTCGGTAATGCGGTTCTTGGAGTAATCGAGGAACAGGCCCCCCACTTCCAGGCCATAACGCTCGGCCCGCTCCGGGTCGCTCTGGAACAGCTCGCGCATGTGCAGCTGCTTGGCCTCGGCAAAGTGGTCCCACAGGGTTTGCCAGGCGGGGTGCTGGGTCAGTTCGCTCATGATGATTAATCCTCTTCTGTCCGTTCGGCCAGTCTCTTTGCTTTGAGACTGTGCTTGGTTTTTTCTAGTTGTCCGATCACACCGGGGCCGCGGCGCAAGGCCACGCCCACGGCCAGCACGTCGATGAGCACCAGGTGGATGATGCGGGAAATCATCGGGCTGTAGGTTTCATTGTCTTCCTGGGTGTCCGCCATCAGCGCGATGGTAGCGGCACGGGCCAGCGGCGAGCCACTGGCCGTAATGGCCACCACGGTGGCACCGGAAGCGGTGGCCTCTTCCACCGCGTCCAGCAGCTCACGCGAGCGGCCGGAGCTGGAAATGGCCACCAGCACATCGTCCGGCCCCAGTACCGAAGCCGCCATCATCTGGATGTGGGTATCGGCATAGGCCACGGTGGAAATGCCGAAGCGGAAGAACTTGTGCTGGGCATCGGCGGCGGTGATGCCGGAGTTGCCCAGACCGTAAAACTCCACCCGCCGCGCACGGGAAATGGCCTCGATGGCCGCTTCGATGGCCTGCGGATTGACATCGTTACGGCTTTTGAGCAGGGCGGTGACGGTGTTGTCGAACACCTTGGCCACGATTTCCGAGGTGGGGTCTTCCGGGCGGACGCTGGAGTGTACATAAGGCACGCCGGTGACCAGGCTGCCGGCCAGTTTCAGCTTGAAATCGGGCAGGCCCGAGCAGCCCATGGAGCGGCAGAAGCGAATCACCGTGGGCTGGCTGACGCCGGCATTGCGCGCGATATCCGCCACTGCGGCCTGCATCATGGTGTAGGGCTGCTCCAGCACCAGTTCGGCCACCTTGCGTTCGGCCGAAGACAGGGCTTCTAGCTGAGACTTGATTCTTTCCAGCATGGGTCAGTGCTCCAGGTGCGCCGCCAGCGCTGCCGACGCGCCGATCAGCGCAGGGTAACGGCTGTTGATGACAAACACCGGGATTCCCGCCAGATAAGCGGAAAAACGGCCCTTGTCCTCGAAGCGTGGGCGAAATGGCGACGTTTTGAAGTAGTCGATCAAACGTGGAACGATACCACCGCCAAGGTATACCCCGCCACGGGCGCCGAGCGTCAGCGCCAGATTGGCCGCTGCCGTACCCAGCATGGCGCAGAAGGCGTCCAGCGTTTCGCGGCAGCGCGGACAGTCGCCCGACAGGCCGCGGGCGGTGATGTCGGCAGCGGACAGGTCTTGCTCCGCTTCACCGGCCAGTGCCGCCAGCGCATGGTAAATCAGCACCAGACCGGGGCCGGACAGCAGGCGCTCGGCCGATACATGGCCGTGGCGATCGCGCGCGTAGCGCCAGATGGCAGCCTCGCGTTCGTCAAACGGGGCAAAGCTGACGTGGCCGCCCTCTCCGGCCAGCGGCATATAGCCGCCCGGCGACGGAATCAGGGCCGATACGCCCAGGCCGGTGCCCGGACCGATCAGCGCCAGCGGGCTGCCACTGATGGCGTCCCCGCCGCCGACCTGCACCAGTTCCTTGCGTGGCAGGTGGGGCAGCGACAGCGCCAGCGCGGTGAAATCATTGATGACGATCAGCGAAGTCAGCCCCAGTGCCTGACGGGTGGCTTCGATGGAAAACGCCCAGTGGTGATTGGTCATCTGCACCCAGTCACCCGTCACCGGGTTGGCAATGCCGATGGCGGCATGCGCCACCGCACGGCTGCCCACCTCGGCCAGATAGCTGCGCATGGCCGCTTCCAGCGTGGGGTGGCTGGCACAGGGCAGCACCTGGATGTCCTCCAGCACGCCGGGGGCGGTTTCCAGGGCAAAACGGGCATTGGTGCCGCCGATGTCGGCCAGCAGTCTTGGCCAGGTATTAGGCAGTCCAGTAGACATCAAGCGGGCACTCCGTCTGCAACAGGAAATGGCTGATGGGCAGGCTGTCATTGATACCTTGCGCAGCCTGATCGAACACCTGGCGCTTGCCCGCTCCCTGAATGGACAGGATGAGGCTGTCGCAGGCGAGCAAGGCGGCCTTGCTCATGCTGAAGCGCAGGTGCGGCGCGGTGAGCGGCTGGACGGCAAGCAAGGGCAGGCTGCGGGCCATGTCCAGCCCGTCAGCGAGCGCGTCAGCACCGGGAAACAGCGAAGCGGTATGGCCGTCCTCACCCATGCCCAATACGGCGACAGTCGGTTGTTGGTAAGCGGCATTGGCGGCGGCCAGTTCGGTGACGTCATCACGGGCATCGCCCACCAGCGGCAGGAAACGGGCGGCTGCGGCGGCATCCTGTAGCAGATGCTCGCGCACCAGCGCGGCATTGCTGTCCGGGTGATCCGGCGGGACGAAGCGTTCGTCCACCAGGGTAATCAGCACGCGCGACCAGTCCAGCGGCTGGCTGCGCAGGGCGTGAAAGAAGGGAACCGGCGATTTGCCACCGGATACTGCCAGCACGGCGCGGCCATCGCGCGCCAGAGCGGCCGACAAGCGTTGTGCCACGGTAGCGGCCAGGGCGGCGGCGCTGGCCGGTGCATCGGGAAATTCAAACCATTGCATGCATGTCATCCTCACCTTGCACCCGGCCCCTGATATCCATGACACCGGGTGATTGCCGCTCTTGCTGGCCGGCTTGTTATGAATTGTCCTGTCCGGGCAGGCCAGTGCGGCGGCCCGGACGGGTCAGGTCGATCAGCTTTCTTCGTGCCAGCTGATGCCGTCGCGGCTGAGCAGGGCGCTGGAAGCCGCCGGGCCCCAGGTGCCTGCGGTATATTGCTTGGGCGGGGTGTTGCTGCTGTTCTGCCAGCATTCCATGATGGGCATCACCCAGCGCCAGGCTTCCACCAGCTCGTCACGGCGCATGAACAGCGCCAGCTTGCCGCGGATCACATCCAGCAGCAGGCGCTCGTAGGCATCGGCACGGCGCACTTTGAAGGCCTTGTAGAAGTCCAGGTCCAGATAGGCCGGTTGCAGGCGCATGGTGTCGCCCGGTTCCTTGGCCAGGAAGTACAGGCGGATGCTTTCTTCCGGCTGCAGCTGGATCACCAGGCGGTTGGCGGTATGACTGCCGCTCAAGGGGCCGGAGAACAACTGGTGCGGCACGTCGCGGAAATTGATGACGATTTCCGCCAGCCGCTCCTGCATGCGCTTGCCGGTACGCAGGAAGAAAGGCACACCGGCCCAGCGCCAGTTGTCGATTTCC
Source organism: Aquitalea magnusonii (assembly GCF_002217795.2). Taxonomy (NCBI): domain Bacteria; kingdom Pseudomonadati; phylum Pseudomonadota; class Betaproteobacteria; order Neisseriales; family Chromobacteriaceae; genus Aquitalea; species Aquitalea magnusonii. The sequence goes on along the minus strand of NZ_AP018823.1, from coordinate 4,443,234 downwards.
GCCTTGAGGGCGACAAAGGTTTCGGTCTGGCTGTCGGCCGGAATGCCTTGCTCTTGCAAGTAACCCACCACCGGCTGACCGGCCACCGCACCGGCCTTGTACTGGCCGCGCACGGTCTTGTTGGCCACATCCTGTTCGCTGAACGGGCGCAGTGCCTTCAGCACCTTGAGTTTTTCGTCCCGCACCGCGTCGGCTTCCATATTGGCCGGCGGCTCCATGGCGACGATACACAGCAGTTGCAGCAGGTGGTTCTGCACCATGTCGCGCAGCGCGCCGGTGCCATCGTAGAAGTCCCCACGGGTGCCGACACCCAGGTCTTCGGAAATGGTGATCTGTACATCGTGAATCCACTCGCGACGCCACAGCGGCTCGAACAGCGCGTTGGCAAAGCGGATGGCCATCAGGTTCTGTACCGATTCCTTGCCCAGATAGTGGTCGATCCGATAGAGCTGTTCTTCCTTGAAGAAGTGCGCCACCGCATCGTTGATTTCGTTGGACGAGTCCAGATCGATGCCCAGCGGTTTTTCCAGTACTACCCGCACATTGGGGCGGTTAAGTCCCACGGCGGCCAGGTTTTCACAAATACCGGCAAACAGATTGGGTGCCGTGGCCAGATAACAGACCACCACCCGTTCCGGATGCTGGCCCACCGCTTCGGCCAGTGCCGGATAATGGGCGGACTCACCGGCGTCCACCTGCAGATAGTCGATGCGGCGGCAGAAAGACTCCCAGGCCGCGGCATCGAAATGTTCCTTAATATGCTGACGGGCACTTTTTTCCACCAGCGCCAGGTAATCATCACGGTTCATTGCCTTGCGACCCAGCGCCAACAGGCGGCCTTGCTGGTTGAGCAGGCTGGCGGCATGGGCCTGATACAGGGAAGGCAACAGCTTGCGCATTACCAGGTCGCCGGTGCCACCGAACAGCACCATATCGAAAGCCGGGGTAGGCGTGCTACGGTTATCCATAGTGATCTTCCGTCTTGTGCATTTGCAATGTAGTTATATTACCACCCGATTTGGCCATGTCCATGCGTGCTGCCAGGATAATCCGCAGAAAGCAACACCTGTCCAATTGGGCAAAAAATCGTTAAATCCTTTACTGCATAGGCTTTCATGCCAGTTTTGCTCCACATGCCGCCATCAGTCCCTGGCTGATTCCTTGCAATTTAAGTGTAGTAAAACTACCATTTACCCACATTCATCACGGGAATTGCCATGGCCCTGCACCCGGTACTGCACACTGTTACCCAGCGCATCATAGAGCGTAGCCGCGCGCGTCGCGCGGCTTATCTGAATCACCTTAACGCCGCCGCCCAGCAGGGCAAGGTAGAACGCGCCCAACTGTCCTGCACCAACCAGGCCCACGCCTTTGCGGCCATGCCGGACAACGTCAAGATTCACCTGAAAGAAGCGCATCGCCCCAATCTGGCCATCGTCTCCGCCTATAACGACATGCTGTCCGCCCACCAGCCGCTGGAAGCCTACCCGGCCTGGATCAAGGAAGAAGCGCTCAAGGCCGGTGCCACCGCCCAGTTTGCTGGTGGTGTGCCCGCCATGTGCGATGGCGTGACCCAGGGTCAGCCCGGCATGGAGCTGTCGCTGTTTTCGCGTGATGTGATTGCCATGAGCACCGCGGTGGCCCTGTCGCACCAGATGTTCGACGCCAGCCTGTATCTGGGCGTGTGCGACAAGATCGTACCGGGCCTGCTGATTGGCGCGCTGACCTTTGGCCATCTGCCGGCGGTGTTTGTTCCGGCCGGGCCGATGACCACCGGCATTGCCAACGACGACAAGGCGAAGGTGCGCCAGTTGTTCGCCGAAGGCAAGGTGGGAAGGGATCAACTGCTGGAATCCGAGTGCCAGTCCTACCACGGCCCCGGCACCTGTACCTTCTATGGCACAGCCAATTCCAACCAGATGATGATGGAGATCATGGGCCTGCACCTGCCGGGCACCGCCTTCGTCAATCCGGGTACGCCGCTGCGCGAGGCACTGACCCGCGCCGCCGCCCGTCAGGCCGCCCACATTGCCGCCCAGGGTGAGAACTTCACCCCGGTTGGCCGCATGATTGATGAAAAATCCATCGTCAACGCCATTGTCGGCCTGCTGGCCACCGGCGGCTCCACCAACCATACCCTGCATCTGGTGGCCATTGCCCGCGCCGCCGGCATCGACATCAACTGGGACGATTTTGACGAACTGTCGGCCATCATCCCGCTGCTGACCCGCGTCTACCCCAATGGCAAGGCCGATGTGAACCACTTCCACGCCGCGGGCGGCATGGGCTTTGTCATCCGCGAGCTGCTGTCTGCCGGTCTGCTGCACGAAGACGTGGACACCATCGTCGGCCGTGGCCTGTCGTCTTACGCCAATGAACCCTGGCTGGACAATGGCACGCTGAAATGGCGTCCGGCCCCGGCCGTGAGCGGCGACGACAGCGTGCTGCGCACCGTGGCCGAGCCGTTCAGCGCCGATGGCGGCCTGCGCGTGGTGGCTGGCAACCTGGGCCGCGCCGTGATCAAGGTATCCGCCGTCAAGCCGGAACACCGCATCGTGGAAGCACCGGCCATCGTATTCAACGATCAGAACGACATGCTGGCTGCGTTCAAGCGCGGCGAGCTGGAACGCGACTTTGTCGCCGTCATCCGCTTCCAGGGCCCGCGCGCCAACGGCATGCCGGAGCTGCACAAGCTGACCCCGGCGCTGTCCATCCTGCAAGAACGCGGCTTTGCCGTGGCACTGGTGACCGATGGCCGCATGTCCGGCGCGTCGGGCAAAGTGCCCGCTGCCATCCACGTCTCGCCGGAAGCGGTCTTGGGCGGTAGTATCGGCAAGGTTCGCGATGGCGACATCGTGAAACTGGATGCCGTGGCCGGCACGCTGGAAGTGAAAGTACCGGCTGAAGAATGGGCTGCACGCGAACTGGCGCGTGCCGACCTTGCACACAATCAATTTGGCGTGGGACGTGAACTATTCGCGGTGTTCCGCGAATCCGCCGACGCCGCGGAAGCTGGTGCCATGAGCTTCCATCACCCGTTGTGGAGAAACTGATATGGACGCTTTGACCCTGTTGCGCCAGGGACCGGTCGTACCGGTCATCGTGGTAAATGACGCCGCTGTGGCGGTAGACCTGGCGCGTGCGCTGGTGGATGGTGGCATCCGCGTGCTGGAAGTCACCCTGCGCACCAAGGCGGCGCTGGCTGCCATGCGCCGCATGCGCGACGAAGTGCCAGGTGCCATTGTCGGCGCTGGTACGCTGCGCAACCGCGCCCAACTGGAAGCCGCGCTGGACGCCGGTGCCCAGTTTGGCGTCAGCCCCGGCCTGACGCCGGAACTGGCGTCCGCTGCGCGCAATGCCAACCTCACCCTGCTGCCGGGCGTGGCTACTGCCTCGGAAGCCATGCGCGCCCAGGACGAGGGCTTTGACATCCTGAAGCTGTTCCCGGCCGAAGCCGTGGGTGGCATCAAGCTGCTCAAATCGCTGGCCGGCCCGCTGCCCGACCTGCGTTTCTGCCCGACCGGCGGCATTGACCTGGCCAAGGCCAAGGACTACCTGGCGCTGCAAAACGTCCTGGCCGTTGGCGGCAGCTGGCTGACCCCGGAAGACGCCATTGCCAACCGCGACTGGGCCCGCATCACCGAACTGGCCAAGCAGGCCAGCGCGCTGGCGCAGTAACCCCACCCCGTTCCGTCAAAGCCCGCCCTGTGCGGGCTTTTTGCTGCGCCGCACACTGCAGGGTGATGGCACAGCCCGGCTAATCTGCACTACCATCAAGCCTTCATTTCCGAATGCTGCCGTCCCATGAAACTGTTTCTGGCCGAAGATGATGCCGTGCTGGCCGATGCCCTGCTCACCCGCCTGGGCCAACTGGGTTTTGCCGTCAGCCACTGCGACGATGGCTTGGCTGCACAACAGCTATTGCTGGCCGAGCACTTTGATGCGGTGATCCTGGATATCGGCCTGCCCGGTCAGGACGGCCTGAAAGTGCTGCGCAATGTGCGGGTACATCAACCGGCGCTGCCCATCCTGCTGCTGACCGCACTGGACAGCATGGAGGACCGCGTGGCCGGACTGGATGCCGGAGCCGATGACTATCTGGTCAAGCCATTTGAATTCCCCGAGCTGGAAGCCCGCATCCGCGCCCTGCTGCGCCGCCATCGCGCCACCGATCCACAACGCGATGAGCTGCAACGGGAAGAACTGCACTTCGGTCCCTTGCGGCTGGACCGCAGCGCCCAGCGTGCCTGGGCGGGAACGCAGGCGCTCGACCTTTCCGCCCGCGAACTGGAGCTGCTGTTCATCCTGATGCGCCAGGCAGAAAAAGTGCTGAGCAAGGAACAAATCTCCACTGCCCTGTCTGGCGAGGGCGAGGAAATCGGCAGCAATGCGGTGGAAGTGTATGTCCACCGCCTGCGCAAAAAACTGGATGGCAGCGGTGCCGGCATCCGTGCAGTGCGCGGCCTGGGCTATCTGCTGACCCTGGCCAGCGATGGCTGAGAGCAGCCCACCCCGCCCGCGCCAGCTATCACTGCGCCGCCAACTGCTGATCTGGCTGCTGCTGCCGCAACTGGTGCTGTGGCTGGCCGCCGCCATGCTGGCGCATGCCATGGCGGTGCGCTACGCCAATGAAGTGATTGACCAGACCCTGGCACAGACATCACGCGCGCTGGCGCGGCAGGTCAAGCCGTTTGGCAACGGCTTTTATGTCGATTTCCCCCGTGCCGCGCGGGAAATCCTGGAAGAAGACCCCAGCGACCGCGTTTATTACATGGTCAGCTCGCCGCCTTCCGCCTTCCTGCTGGGCGAGCCCGCCATGCCGCGGCCACCAGCACATCTGCCAGCCAAAGCCGGCAACAGCTACTTCTACAACGCCAGCATGAAGGGACAGGCTGTGCGCGTGGCAGCACTCTACTTGCAGGCCGGCACGCCGGAACAGCCGCAACTGATGCTGGTGCAAGTGGCCAAAAGCCGCGCCCTGAGTGCCGAACTCACCCGCAAGATCCTGCTGGACATGGGCCTGCCCCTGCTGGGGCTGATGCTGCTGACCAGCCTGTTGGTGTGGGCCGGCATCAGCCGTGGCCTGTCGCCACTGCGCCGCCTGCGCCGGGTGGTGGAAAACCGCTCGCCACGCGATATGGCACCGATTGAAGTCAACAATGCCCCGGCAGAAGTACGCACCCTGACCGCCGCCATCAACAGCCTGCTGGAAGAGGTCAACCGCCAGGTGGAGCAGCAGCGGCGCTTCATTGGCGATGCCGCGCATCAATTACGCACGCCGCTGGCCGGGCTGAAATCACAAACCGAGCTGGTAAAGGCCGAACTGCAAGGCCACACGCCGGATATCCCGCGTGCCTGCCGCCAGTTGGAGCAAGTGGAAACCAGCGTGGCGCGCTCCATCCACCTGGTCAACCAGTTGCTGGCGCTGGCCCGTGCCGAGCCGGAAGCCGGTTTGCAGCGCAGCCTGCTGGACCTCAACCAGCTCACGCGCGAAGTCACCGCCGAGGCGGTGCCGCGCGCGCTGGCGCGCGGGCTGGACCTGGGCCTGGACAGCAGCGATGAGAAAATGCTGGTGCTGGGCCACGCCGGCCTGCTGCGCGAATTGCTGGCCAACCTGCTGGACAATGCCATCCAGTACACCCCGCCAGGTGGTGAAATCACCGTCGAGCTGCACCGCCAGGGCCAGCAGTTGCGGCTGGCGGTACGCGACAACGGCCCCGGCATTGCCGCGGAGGAACGCGACAAGGTGTTCCAGCGCTTTTACCGGGTGAACAACCAGCCCGGTGGCAAGGGCTGCGGCCTGGGTCTGGCCATCGTGCAGGAGATTGCCCGCCGCCACCACACTCGGGTGGAACTGAGCGATAACACTCCGCATGGCCTGTGTGCCAGCCTGTTTTTCAAGCAGGAAACCGAAGCTGAATAAACCGTCCAGTAGTGTAGTTGACACACTACGTCGCACCATTTTGCTGCGCAGCAGCACCAGTTCTGTGCCTTTAACTGCCTGAATTCATTCCAATAGCATGTCGCAGTGCATTGCCGATGCTGCATTTTCTTACAGCAATTCCTGTCAAACCTTACACAAAACTTACAATCTGCCGCTATAGTTCTTGCACACCCCACCTACGGCCCTGTTCCACAAGCCAGGGGTGATACATAAAAACTGCAATGCAACGCTACAAAACGGAGACAAGAGAATGAAACGCAAGCAACTGAGCGCCGCCCTGCTGGCCGCCACCCTGCTGCCGGCCACGGTATTTGCCGGTGAAGTGGAAGTGCTGCACTGGTGGACTTCCGGTGGCGAGGCCAAATCCGTGGCCGAACTCAAAAAAATGATGACCGCCAAGGGCGATAACTGGAAAGACTTCGCCGTGGCCGGCGGTGGTGGCGACAACGCCATGACCGCGCTGAAAACCCGCGTGGTATCCGGCAATCCGCCGACCGCCGCCCAGATCAAGGGCCCGGCCATCCAGGAATGGGGTGCCGAAGGCGTGCTGGCCAATATCGATGCCGTGGCCAAGGCCGAAGGCTGGGACAAGCAACTGCCGCCGGTGGTCAGCCAGGTGATGAAATACAAGGGCCAGTACGTGGCCGCCCCGGTGAACGTACACCGCGTCAACTGGCTGTGGGTAAATCCGGAGGCCTTCAAGAAGGCCGGTGCCAAGGTGCCGACCACCTGGCCGGAATTCTTCGAAGCCGCCGACAAGCTGCAAAAAGCCGGCATCCAGCCGATTGCCCACGGTGGCCAGCCGTGGCAGGACGCCACCCTGTTTGAATCGGTGGCACTGGGCGTAGGTGGCCCGGCCTACTACAAGAAGGCCTTCGTGCAGCTGGACCAGGCTACCCTGGCCGGCCCCACCACCCTGAAAGTGTTTGAAACCCTGCAAAAGGTGAAAACCTATATCGACAAGGGTGCCGCTGGCCGTGACTGGAACCTGGCCACCGCCATGGTGATCAACGGCAAGGCCGGCATGCAGTTCATGGGTGACTGGGCCAAGGGCGAATTCACCGCCGCCGGCAAGAAGCCGGGCAAGGACTTCCTGTGCGTAGCCGCACCGGGTACGGCTGGCAGCTTCACCTTCAACATCGACAGCCTGGCCATGTTCAAGCAGAAGGACCCGGCAGCGCAGAAGGCACAGGCTGATCTGGCCGAAACCGTGATGAGCAAGAACTTCCAGGAAGTGTTCAACCTGAACAAGGGCTCCATCCCGGCCCGCCTGGACACGCCGATGGACAAGTTTGACGACTGTGCCAAGAAGTCCAAGGCCGACCTGACCGCCGCATCCAAGAGCGGCGGCCTGGTGCCCAGCTTTGCCCACAAGATGGCCATGGCATCGGCCACCGAAGGCGCGATTGATGACGTGATTTCGCAGTTCATGAACTCCTCCATGAGCCCGAAAACCGCCACCGAACGTCTGGCCAAGGCTGGCAAGGTGCATTAAGCAAGCAGCCATATTGCCCCGGGCCTGCTGCCCGGGCGCGCTATGCCGTAGACAGCTACCGGCCAAGCCGGCCCGGTCGCTGTCTGTCCCACACCGAAGCAAAACATGTACGCCGACTGCCCTTCCGCACCGTGAGCACGGTCGGGACGCGGCCTGCTGCGCGCCTGCGCCAGCACGCCACGGCTGCATGCAAGGATTGATTCATGTCCTCATCCCAATCACAAGCCAGCCTGTCGGCGCTGGCAGACCGCTGGTTGCCCAAGCTGGTGCTGTCGCCCACCTTGCTGATCAGCCTGGTGTTCGTCTACGGCTTCATCGCCTGGACCGGCTGGCTGTCGCTGACCGAATCGCGACTGCTGCCACAGATGGACCTGGCCGGCCTGATCCAGTACCAGGCGTTGTTCGAGAATGACCGCTGGTGGACTGCCGTCGCCAATCTGGGCATTTTCGGCGGTCTGTTCATCGGCTGCACGCTGGCCGTCGGCCTGTTCCTCGCCGTGCTGCTGGATCAGAAAATCCGCGCCGAAGGCACGCTGCGTACCATCTACCTGTACCCGATGGCGCTGTCCTTCATCGTTACCGGCACCGCCTGGAAATGGATGCTCAATCCCGACATGGGCCTGCAGAAGGTCATCAATGACTGGGGCTTTCCCGACTTCACCTTCGACTGGCTGGTGGACCCGGACAAGGCCATCTACACCGTGGTGATTGCCGGGGTGTGGCAGTCGTCCGGTTTCGTGATGGCGCTGTTCCTGGCCGGTTTGCGCGGCATCGACGACTCCATCATCAAGGCCGCCCAGGTGGATGGCGCCAGCCTGCCGGTGATCTACTGGCGCATCATCATCCCCAGCCTGCGCCCGGTGTTTTTCAGCGTGCTGCTGATCCTGTCGCACATCGCCATCAAGAGCTTCGACCTGGTGATGGCGCTGACCGGCGGCGGCCCCGGCACTGCTTCGGACGTACCGGCCATCTTCATGTACCAGTTTGCCTTTACCCGCGGCCAGCTGGGCCTGGGGGCTGCCTCGGCCATGATGATGCTGATGACCATCGTCGCCGTACTGGTGCCGCTGATGTATATGGAAACAAGGAGCGCCAAACGTGGCTAAACACCTGACTCCCGGCCGCATCGTGCTGTATGCCGCACTGGTGCTGATGGCCATTTACTACCTGCTGCCCTTGTACGTGATGCTGTCCACCTCAGTGAAAACCCTGGACGACATCCGTGGCGGCAACCTGATTGCCCTGCCGCAATCCATCACCTTTGATGCCTGGAGCAAGGCCTGGTCCAGCGCCTGCACCGGCGTGGAATGTGGCGGCATGAAGGGCTTTTTCTGGAACTCGGTGAAGATGGCGGTGCCCTCGGTGCTGATTTCCACCCTGATTGGCGCGGTCAACGGCTATGTGGTGTCGATGTGGCGCTTCCGTGGTTCGGACGTGCTGTTCACCCTGCTGCTGGTGGGCTGTTTCATTCCCTTCCAGGTGGTGCTGCTGCCGATGGCGCGCCTGTTGGGCGAGCTGGGCATTGCCAATACCACCAGTGGTCTGGTGCTGGTACACGTGATTTACGGCCTGGCCTTCACCACGCTGTTCTTCCGCAACTTCTTCGTCACCATCCCGGACGAGCTGGTAAAGGCCGCGCGCATTGACGGCGCCGGTTTCTGGACCATCTTTTTCCGCATCCTGCTGCCCATTTCCGGCCCCATCTTCATGGTGTGCGTGATCTGGCAGTTCACCCAGATCTGGAACGACTTCCTGTTCGGCGTGGTATTTGCCGCCGGCGAAGCCCAGCCCATCACCGTGGCGCTGAACAATCTGGTGAACACCTCTACCGGGGTGAAGGAATACAACGTGGACATGGCAGCGGCCATCATTGCCGCCCTGCCCACCCTGTTCGTTTACATGGTTGCCGGCCGCTACTTCGTGCGTGGCCTGACAGCCGGTGCTGTGAAAGGTTGAACGATGGCTGCTCTCTCCATCAATAACGTATGCAAGACTTACGCCAACGGCACCGAGGTGCTCAAGGGCATCGACATCGCCATCGAAGACGGCCAGTTCCTGATTCTGGTAGGCCCCTCCGGCTGCGGCAAATCCACGCTGCTGAACATGATTGCCGGGCTGGATGACATTTCCAGCGGCGATATCGAAATCGGCGGCAAACGGGTGAACGAGCTGTCGCCCAAGGACCGCGACATCGCCATGGTGTTCCAGAGCTATGCGCTCTACCCCTCGATGAGCGTGCGCAAGAACATCAGCTTCGGCCTGGAAATCCGCAAGATGCCGCAGGGCGAAATCGACGCCACCGTCGAGCGCGTGGCGCAGATGCTGCAAATGACCCACCTGCTGGACCGCAAGCCCTCGCAGTTGTCCGGCGGCCAGCGCCAGCGCGTGGCCATGGGCCGTGCGCTGGCACGCAACCCGTCCATCTTCCTGTTTGACGAGCCGCTGTCCAATCTGGACGCCAAGCTGCGGGTGGAAATGCGTACCGAAATCAAGCTGATGCACCAGCGGCTGAAATCCACCATCGTCTATGTCACCCACGACCAGATCGAGGCCATGACGCTGGGCGACCGCATTGCGGTGATGAAAGACGGCATCGTGCAGCAGTTCGGCAGCCCGCAAGACATCTACGACAATCCGGCCAATCTGTTTGTGGCGAGCTTCATCGGCTCGCCGTCGATGAACTTCATTCCGGCGCAGGTGGTGGAATCCGCCGGGGTGCTGGGGGTGAAAATCTGCGACGACCAGGGTTGCGTCATCCTGCCGCTGCCACATGCCCAGGACAAGATGAAGCCGTGGCTGGGCCGCGAAGTCATCTTCGGCATCCGCCCGGAGCAAATCACCGACGCCCGCACCGCCTACCGCGAAGGGCTGCCGGTGATGGCCTGCCATATCGACGTGATCGAACCCACCGGGCCGGACACCCTGGTGTTTGTCTCGCTCAACAACACCAAGGTATGCTGCCGTACCCACCCGACAGAAGCCAAACTGCCGGGCCACAGCATGGAACTGGTGTTCGACGTCTCCAAGGCCGTGCTGTTCGACCCGACTACAGAACAACGGATTGCCTGATGAGTCCTTTGCACGCAACACAACTGGCCCCCGAGGGGCCAGTTTTTTCTCCGGTAGCCGCCGGCCTGTGGCGGCTGCACGACTGGAATTTCTCCCCTGCGGAACTGTCAGCCTGGGTGGAGCATGCCATCCAGCTTGGCATCACCACGTTTGACCATGCCGACCTGTACGGCGGCTTTCGCTGCGAAGCGCTGTTCGGCCAGTGGCTGAAGGCCAACCCCGGCCAGCGCGAGCACATCCAGCTGGTGAGCAAATGCGGCATCAAGCCGGCAGATGCAAGCCGTGGCTGGCAGGTAAAGCACTACGACAGCAGCCGCGCGCATATCCTGGCCTCGGTAGACGCATCCTTGCAGAACCTGGGCACGGACTATCTGGACTTGCTGCTGATTCATCGCCCGGACCCGCTGCTGGACCCGGACGAAGTGGCCGAGGCCTTTGCCAGCCTCAAGCAAAGCGGCAAGGTGCTGCATTTTGGCGTGTCCAACTTCAGCCCCAGCCAGTTTGCCCTGCTCGCCTCCCGCACTGCCTTGCTCACCAATCAGGTGGAAGCCTCGCTGCTGCATAACGCGCCCTTGTTCGACGGTACCTTTGACCAGTGCCTGCAAGCTGGCATCCGCCCCATGGTGTGGTCGCCGCTGGCCGGTGGCCGTCTGTTACAACCTGCTGCCCAACCGGCACTGCACGCTGCCCTGCAGCAGATGGCAGCCGAGTTGGCGGTCACGCCCGCCACGCTGGCGCTGGCCTGGCTGTTGCGCCACCCGGCCCGCCCCATCCCCATTTCAGGCTCACGCCGCCTGGCTGCGCTGGATGAAGCAGCCGCCGCCTGCCGCCTGCAACTGGACCGCCAGCACTGGTTTGCCCTGCTGGCAGCGGCACAGGGCCAAGCGGTAGCCTGAGCGCTAATGCGCCATCGCTGTTTTAAACCTTTTTTTCTGCCTCACTTCACCTAAGCTCAATAAGCAGGACAATGACAAAGGGGATAAGACATGCAAGTGGCGGATATTTTTGAGCAAGCCTCGGGGCGACTGCCGATGGTGCCCAAGGTGGTACAGGAGCTGATTGAGAGCTTTCACAAGACCGATATCAATATTGATGAGATCAGCGACAAGGTAGGCCACGATCAGGTGCTCACCGCGCGGGTGCTGCGGCTGGCCAATACCGCCCGCTTTGGTGGCAGCCGCCGCGTGGGTTCGCTGGACGATGCGGTGGTGCTGCTGGGCTTTGATAACCTGCGCATTCTGGTGATTGCCTCCGGCATTACCGGTGCCACTGCCGGCATACCGGGCTTTGACATGAAAGGCTTCTGGCAGCGCAGCTTTGCCATGGCCAATACCGCCAAGCGGCTGGCCAAGCTGGCCAAGCTGGACGCGCAACTAGGTTATACCTGTGGCCTGCTGTCCAATATCGGCGAGCTGGTACTGCATGTGGCACTGCCGGAACAGGCGGTGCAGATCGACAAGATTGTGGCGGGCGGTGCCGACCGGGTAGCCACCGAGCGCATGCTGCTGGGCGTGGACCTGACCGAGGTGGGAGCCGAGCTGGCCCGGCGCTGGAACTTCCCGGACGACATCCAGCAAGCCATCCGCGATCAGCACGACCTGCTGGGCGACGTTTCGCGCTTTGCCATCGTGATCGGCCTGTCGGCCTATCTGGTGGCGGGCTTCAATCACGATATGAGCGAGGGCGACATGCTGACCACCCTGCCCTGGGCGGTGGTGGATAAACTGGGCATCGCGCGCGATGCACTGACCGGTAGCATCAGCGAGCTGAAAGAAGCCTGCAACGGCATTGACGACATGTTCTGAGCTGCCGTAGCAATACGAAAAAGGCTGCCTACCGGCAGCCTTTTGCTTTCACGTCCAACAGGGCAGGCCTCAGCCTTCTTCTTCCTCGCTGGCGGCCTCGACATGGCCCACCACGCCGACAAAGCGGAATTCGATCTCGGCCATCAGCTCGTCGATGCGGATCACGCTCAGCTGGATGCGGTCGCCACGCGCCAGTTCCGGCAGGCCGGGAATGCGCACCCGCATTGGCAGGCCGTCGATACGCACCAAGTCTTCCTTGATGAAGGTGGCGGTGACATTGCTGACACCTTCCTGGGTAAACCAGCGCAGGCACCAGAAGTGTTCCAGCTTGTCCTGGAAACCCAGATAGGCGGAATAGGTGGTGTCAAAATCGCGCAGCAGGGCAAACAACATGGCATTGCCTTGCTCGAACTGCGGCTTTTCGCCACGAATCATCGCGGTGAGCTGGCGCTGGTTGACGAAGTCGGTGGCACGGCGCAGCGGCGAGGTGGCCCAGGCATATTGCGCCACGCCCAGGCCGATATGCGGCTCGGGGCGGGTGGTCATGCGCACCTTGCCCATGCTCTGGGCGCGATACATGGCCGGGATATCCGCTTCGGCCAGCATGCGGCCCCATTCGCTATTGGCCAGAATCATCAGTTCCGACACCAGCTTGTCCATCGGCGCACCACGCTTGCGCAGGGTGATCAGCACCTTGCCATCGACGACATCGAAGTTGTAGTCCATCTGCACCGGACGGGTGGGGTCGTACTTGCCACGGCGCTTTTCCAGCGCATTGGCAAAGTGCCACAGCCAGGTCAGCTCGCGCTTGAACGGGTAATCCACCCCCGGATCATTCAGCAGGGTGTCTTCGTTGAACTGCTGCTCCAGCTCGGCATGACGCAGGTTGGCGGCAATGCGCACCCGTTCGATACGGCTTTCGTAGGCCACCGGTTCGAAGTCCGGCGTGACGTCCACATACAGGCTGAGCGCCGGGCAGTCCTGCCCTTCCTGCAAGGTAAAGGCCTGCACCACGTCGTCCGGCAGCATGGTGATCTTGCCACCGGGGAAGTACACGGTGGACAGGCGGCCCCATACCAGCTTTTCGATGTCCGAATCCACCGGCACGCCCAGCGTGGGGGCGGCAATGTGAATGCCCACGCGCTTGTTGCCATCCGGCAGATCCACCACCGACAGCGCATCGTCGATTTCGGTAGTATTGGCGTCATCGATGGAGAACGCTGCCACCTCGGACAGTGGCAGTTCTTCCGGCAACTGCGGCGGGGCGTATTTGCCAAAGCCGCTGCCCTTGGGGAAGTACTCCATCAGGAAACCGGCCATCAGGTAGTCCGGCACCGAGCTGATGCCGCCCACGCTTTGCGCCAGTTTTAGCGGCGGCTGGTTCAGCTCGCGCGCGGCCTGATCAAAGGCCTTGAATTCCAGGGTGTTCTTGTCCGGCTTCCACAGCAAGGTCATCAACTGGCTGCGGATGGCCTCCGGCAGAGTGCCGGCTTTCAGCTCGGCCACCCAGCCGTCAATCTGCTCCTGCTCGCGCTTCTTGCGCTCAATGCCGGCCAGGGCTGCTTTCAGTGCTTCTTCCGGGGCTTTCTTGTAACGACCCTTGCCCTTTTTGTAAAAGTACATGGGCGCGCCGAATACGCGCAGGATGATGGCGGCGCTTTCCAGCGCAGAAGGCACATGCCCCCAGTAGTCGGCTGCCAACACATCGTGATCGAACTCTTCTTCCGGGCTGCACTCCCACAGGAAGTCCAGATCAATCTCATCAGCCATTTTTTCTGCGGCAGGGAGAAAATCTGCCAAAGTCGAGCTAAACTCGAGAAAAACATTGCTTGATTTGATCTTGGCCCGCTTGCCATGCTGCGTATCGACCTGCAAGCTGGCATCAGCACGGGAAACAATCGTGCCCACCTTGAAGGATCCGCTTTCTTCGTAAAATACGTTCATTTGCGCGCCAACTGATTCATCAAGCCCAAATTATAACATTGCGCATTCGGGCCCTGCGCTCCTTTGCAACACCCTGCACCTCAGCCAGGCTGGCGCACCAGACGATGTGGCTGTCGGCAGAAATCGGAACCCCTATGAAGCAGGCAAGCAATGCCCACTCTTCGGCAAGAGAACATGCCGCCCGTGAAATCGACCGCATCGGCCACATGCTGGTCACCCGCTGGGATCGTTCGCTGGCCGCCCACCTGCTGTCTCTGGTCAGCCATCTGGAAAGACATGTCGATGAACAGCATGCCAGCCTGCTGACCGAGTGCCTCACCCTGCGCGAGCTGCTGCAGCATTGGCTGCTGCAGAACGACAGCGTCCCCAGTGAGCCGGAGCGCTACGATGAGTTGCGGCATCATCTGGGGATGGTCAGCCAGTTGGCCATGATGGAAGACCGCCAGTTGCCGCCGGACGAGCGGCATGGCGACCTGGCGCAGGCCGGCCCGCACATGATCTATCTGTGGATGCCGGACAGCGAAGATGCCGCCAATCTGGCCGAGCAGCTATCCTGCTTCGGCTTTGCGGTGCGCAGCATGTATCAGGCTTCCAAACTGGCCCAGGCGCTGTCCGAAGCCACACCGGCAGCGGTGGTGGCCTACACCGACTTCAGCCCGTCCGATCCCATTTTCACCCTGGCGGCAACCATCGGCAGCCTGTGCCCGCTGCTGTTCTGTTCGCCGCGCCATGATTTCGATGCCCGGCTGCAAGCGGTACGCGCCGGGGCGTCAGGCTTTCTGGGTTGGCCGCTATTGGCGCACGAACTGATAGACAGCCTGAATTTTGGCGACCTGGGTGAACGACGCGATCCGCTGCGGGTCATGATCGTGGAGGACATGGCCTCGCTGGCCGGCTTGTACGCCAGCGTCCTGTATCGCCATGGTGTCGATACCCTGCAAGTGACCGAGCCGGCGCGGGTGCTGGACAGTATCGTGCAGTTCCGCCCGGACCTGATCCTGATGGATATGTATATGCCGGACTGCAATGGCGTGGAGCTGGCGCAGATCATCCGCCAACAGCGGCTGCTGGATGGCATCCCCATCCTGTTCCTGTCGGTGGAGAAGCGGCAGTCCATCCAGCTCGATACGCTGACGCTGGGCATTGACGGTTTCCTCACCAAGCCGGTGGCCCCGGAAGAGCTGGTGGTGACGGTGATCAACCGCGCCAGACGTTACCGCAAGCTGCGTTCCTACATCATCAATGACAGCCTTACCGGCCTGCTGAACCACTCGCATTTGTATGCCCAGTTGGAGTACGAAGTGCTGCGCGCCAAGCGGGATCAGCGATCGCTGTCACTGGTGATGCTGGACCTGGACCACTTCAAGACCATCAACGATACCTACGGCCACCCTGCCGGTGACGAAGTGCTGGTGAATCTTGCCCGCTTCCTGAAAGAGAGGCTGCGCCGTTCCGACCTGATCAGCCGCTACGGCGGTGAAGAATTTGCCATTGTGCTGCCGGGTACGCGCCAGGAAGACACCGTGCGCATCATGGAATCACTGCGCCAGTCTTTCGTGCAGATCGAACAACTGAGCAATCAGCGCACTTTCCGCCAGACTTTCAGCGTTGGTATCAGCTCACTGGCCACCGCCAGCAATACCACGGAACTGGTGCAGCAGGCGGATGACATGCTGTACCGCGCCAAGCACAAGGGGCGCAATCGCGTCGAAGCCTATCCCGCCACCACCTGATGTCCGGCGCGCAGCCGGCGGCAGTGGCAGACAGCAAAACGCCCGCAATGCGGGCGTTTTGCTGCTGACAAAGTTATTTGGTGCGCGTGTACTGAACCCGGCAAAGCCAGGCCTTTCAACTAACTCTTGGATTCCGCAGCCTTCCCATCTATTTCCCTTTCCCCCCGCTCTTGCCCAGACAATTGAAGATGGGAGCCTCGCTTTTCTTGCTGAAAGCGAGAGGAAATCATCAATACAGGCCTGGGTGAGGATCAGACTGCATCGGCCAGAATCAGCCGCACATTGTGCTCTTCCAGCAGCTTGGCCAGGGATTCCGGTGGCTCGGCATCGGTAAACACGGTGTGGAATTCGCTGATATGCCCCATGCGCACCAAGGCATTGCGGCCGAACTTGCTGTGGTCGGCAGCCAGGTAGCGGTGGCGGGCATTGGCCATCATTGCCTGTGCCACCCGCACTTCGCGGTAATCGAAATCCAGCAGCGAGCCATCGGTCTCGATGCCGGACACGCCGATGATGGCGTAATCCACCTTGAACTGGTTGATGAAGTCCAGCGTGGCCACCCCGGTAATGCCGCCATCACTGGCCCGTACCACGCCAGAGGTGATCATCACGGTGAAATCCGGGTTGGCCGACATGATGGAGGCCACGTGGATATTGTTGGTGATGACCCGCAAACCCTTGTGGGTGATGGTAAGCGCCTGCGCCACGGCCTCGATGGTGGTGCCTATGCTCATGAACAGCGAGGCGTGGTCGGGAATGCTGCCGGCAATCATGTCGGCAATATGTGCCTTTTCGCTCTGGAATTTTCCTTTGCGCGCAAAGTAATCCTCGTTTTCCACGCTGCTGCCCAGGGCAGCACCACCATGGTAACGGCGCAGCAAATTGTCTTCGCATAGCTGATTGATATCGCGCCGAATGGTCTGCGGCGTTACATCGAGCAGTCTGGCCAGTTCTTCGATCGGCATGAAGCCGTTTTCGCGGACCAGCTGCAGAATCTTGTCATGACGGGGTGAGCGGCTCATAGGGATTCGATTCCGAAAATCATGTTTAGTTACTAACATATTTTTCGGTCAAAGGGCAAATGCTAGCGCCTGTCCGCCCTTGACCCGCCGCAAGCCGCCAGCAAATGCCGCCAGACCTGCAACACCCCCTGCTGCTGCGATATCAGGACAGCACCTGCCGCATGGCGGCCTCTGCCAGCACAGCCGTGGTATCCACCGCCGCCATGCCGCAATTGTCGCCATTGAGTACCAGCGGCAACTCGGTGCAGGCCAGCGCCACACCATCACAACCGGCCGCGCGCAAGTCGGCAACCACCTGCAATAGTTGGCGCAGGCCATCTGCACTGGCCCTGCCGGTGGGGACCAGCTCGTCAAAGATCACCTGCTGCAAGAGCGCTTGCTGTGCCTGATCCGGAATGCACTCTTCGATGCCCACGGCGGCAAACGGGCCGTGGTAAAGATGTGACTGCATGGTCCAACGCGTTCCCAGCACCCCCACCCGGCGCAGGCCGCGGCGCTGGCACTCCGCCGCCACCACGTCCAGCATGCTGATCACCGGCAAAGGCGCGCGCAGCCGAATACCCTCGATACGGCAATGCACGGTATTGGCGGGAATCACCGCCACTTGCGCACCAGCCACGGCCAGCCGCTGCAAGGAGCCGACAATGGAGTCCTCGACGATATCCCAGCGTTCTTCCAACTGGGCGGCATGCACGATGCCAAAATCCGGCTGGTCCAGCACAAAGCGTGGGTGGTGGTGGTGTCCACCGCACATGTGGGCGGACAGTTGGTGCATTTTGGACAGACAATCCAGTGCGCCGGGTACGGTCACACCGGCAATGCCGATGACAGCAGGTTTCATGTTGCGGCTTTCCTCTGCTCAGGAGTGTGTGTCGGCCATGGCCTTGCCGACGGATTGGGAGGGATGATTATGCCACTCAGAGCGGTGCAGGAATTCAGAAATAGGCATCGGCTTGGCATAGCGATAGCCTTGCAGCAGGTGCGCCCCGTGCCGGCACAGATATTCCTCCTGCGCGCCGGACTCCACCCCTTCGGCCACCACCGCCAGGCCCAGCTTGGCTGCCAGTTGCAAAATACTGTCCAGGATGTCGGCCGACAGGCTGTCGCTACCGATGCCGGCCACAAAGCTGCGGTCTATCTTCAGCTCATCCACATCCATTTTCTGCAAATAGGACAAGCTGGAATGCCCGGTGCCGAAATCATCGATGGCAATGCGCACACCCAAAGCATGTAATTGCGACAACAGGGCATCGGTCGGCGGCCCGGTGGCAATCAGTTCACGCTCGGTCAGTTCCAGCGTCAGCTGGATAGTGTCGGGTGGGAAAGCGGCCAGGAAGGCGGCGCAGTCGGCCGGCAAGGAGGCATCCGCCACATGGGCGGCGCTGACATTGATGCTGATCTTGAAGCCGGAAGGCAGACCGGCCTTTCCCAGCTGCGCCGCCGTCTGCTGCATCAGGGAGCGGGTCATGGGCACGATATGGCCGGTGCTTTCGGCAAAGGGGATGAACAGGTCTGGCAGCACCATGCCATCCACCGGATGCTGCCAGCGCATCAGCACCTCGGCCCCGCACCATTGCAGGCTGTTGGCATCGACCAGGGGCTGCAGGTAAGGAATGAATTCCTGCTGACGCACCGCCCGTTGCAATTCGCGACTGGGTGCGCCGCTGCGCAGTAACAGGCGATGAAAACCCCAACTGAAGGTAGCGCTGAACAGTAGCAGCAAAATCAGTTGATCCGGCTCCTGGCCCAGCCGGTGCAGCAGCAAGTGGGGCATGGAGTAATCCATCACGATGGCCAGCGGATAATACGTCGAGTGCAGACTGCGCTGCTGCCAGTATGGACGGTCCGGCGGTGATGTCATGCCGCCTTCTTCATCCAGCCAATGCTCGCCAACCTGCAGGTAAAACCAGGAATATTCCTCCAGATGCGCCAGCCGGTCCTTCAGATAATCACTATCCACCACCACCTGGATGCCGCTGATATCACTGCGCTTTGCCTCCAGCCTCAATATCAGCAAGGGGTGCCAGGGCGATAGCCGGTTCCCACGCCATAATTGCAGCCGCTGCTCGGGCGGGTATTCCTGCGAATAGAGCGGAGTATGCCAACCAATCACCGAATCGCAATACACCCGGCCTTCGCGATCAATCAAGCGCATCGAACGGACATAAGACTGGATGGTGACCTGGCGGCGGATTTCCGGGTAAATGGTATGACAGTCCAGATTGGGTTGCTGCAGCATACCCTCACCGGTTTTCTGTGCCTGATCCAGTATCTGCTCGATCTTGGTCAGCTTGTAAGCGTGCTGGGCCTCCAGCGTGTGCTGTATGTCCGAATAAAACTGGTACAGCATCAACAGGCCGCCCAGCACGAACAAGGCCAGTCCGGGCAACATGGTCAGCAGGATGCGCTGACTGCGCCCCAGCGGTTCAAGGGAAGGAAATTGCACAGCGACTCCAGTGGGAATACCGGTACAGGTCCCACTGTAGGCCAATAAAAAACCGCCGTTACCGGCGGTTTGCTTTTAAACAGTATTAACTGTTCAACTGGCCAGTCTTGCTTTATGGCGGGCAATCTGAGCGCGAACCTGGTTCGGCGCAGTACCGCCCACGTGGTCGCGCTGGGCCAGGCTGCCTTCCGGGGTCAGCACCTGGTAGATGTCCTGCTCGATCAGCTGGCTGAACTGTTTGAGCTCGTCCAGCGACAAATCGGCCAGATCCACGCCACGGCCTTCGGCGTAGCGCACGCTCAGCGCCACCACTTCGTGGCTGTCGCGGAAAGGCAGGCCCTTCTTCACCAGGTAGTCGGCCAGGTCGGTGGCAGTGGCAAAGCCCTGCAGCACGGCGGCACGCATGGCTTCCGGCTTCACGGTAACGCCACGCATCATGTCGGCGTAGATGCGCAGGGTATCGATCAGGGTATCCACGGTGTCAAACAAGGGTTCCTTGTCTTCCTGGTTGTCCTTGTTGTAGGCCAGCGGCTGTGCCTTCATCAGGGTGACCAGGGCGATCAGGTGGCCCACCACGCGGCCGGATTTGCCGCGTACCAGTTCCGGCACGTCCGGGTTTTTCTTCTGCGGCATGATGGAGCTGCCGGTGCAGAAGCGGTCGGCAATGTCGATGAAGCCGACGCGCGGGCTCATCCACAGGATCAGCTCTTCGGACAGGCGGCTCAGGTGCACCATCACCAGGCTGGCGGCGGCGGTGAATTCGATGGCGAAGTCACGGTCGGACACCGCGTCCAGCGAGTTGTGGCACACATCGTCAAAACCCAGCAGTTGCGCAGTGTATTGACGGTCGATGGGGAAGGTGGTGCCGGCCAGCGCTGCTGCGCCCAGCGGCAGGCGGTTGACGCGCTTGCGGCAGTCGGTCATGCGCTCGGCGTCGCGCGCCAGCATTTCCACATAAGCCAGCATGTGGTGGCCAAAGGTCACCGGCTGGGCCACTTGCAGGTGGGTGAAGCCCGGCATCACGGTGTCAGCGTGCTTCTCGGCCAGTTCCAGCAGGCTGGTTTGCAGTTCGGCAATGAAGCCGACGATGGCGTCAATCTGTGCGCGCAGCCACAGGCGGATGTCGGTGGCCACCTGGTCGTTACGCGAACGGCCGGTGTGCAGGCGCTTGCCGGCATCGCCGATCTTGTCGGTCAGGCGACGTTCCACATTCATGTGTACGTCTTCCAGATCCACACTCCACTCCAGTCGGCCAGCGCGGATATCGTCCAGGATTTCGGCCATGCCACGTCGGATTGCCGCCACGTCGTCGTCGGACAGCACGCCAGCCTTGTGCAGCATGGTGGCGTGGGCCAGCGAGCCTTCGATATCGAATTCGGCCAGTCGCTTGTCGAAGTCGATGGAGGCGGTGTATTTCTTGACGAGTTCGGAAACCGGTTCGCTGAAGCGACCGGACCAGGCATGGCTTTCTTGCATCTCGATGGTTCCCTGCGGTGATTGTTTTGGGCCACCCGTAGGCAGCAGCGGCAATTATAGGGAAAGCCTCCCCCGAGGGCGAGTCGGGTCTTGCCCGGCTGTGGCATTACCGTGTCATGCCGGCGTATCAGGGCAAAGCCGGCTGGCCAGATAATCGATCAGCACGCGGACCTTGAGCGGCAAATGACGATTGGACGGATACAGCAGCCAGGCCTCGCCACGATAGGCGGTGGTGAACTCCCAGTCATCCAGCACCGTTACCACCTGCCCGGCCTGCAGGGCGGCGCGGGCGGTAAAGTGCGGCAGCGGCGCAATGCCCAGATGGGCCAGCACGCCCTGCAGCCGCAACTCGCTGTGATTGGTGGCATAGCGGCCACGGACCGCCACCGTTAACTGTTCGCTGCCACGGCGCAACTGCCAGCGCTTGTCACCCTCATGCTCGGCCAGGTACAGGCACTGGTGCTGCGCCAGATCGCGTGGATGCACCGGCCGGCCAAACGTGGCCAGATACTGTGGCGAGGCGCACAGCAACTGACGAACCGGCATCAAGGGCCGACCGGCCATGCCGGGTGGCGGCGTGTCGGTCACACGCACGGTAAGGTCCAGCCCGTCCGCCAGCGGGTCGACATCACGGTCGCTGATGAACAGCTCCACCTCCACTTGGGGATAGCTGGCCAGAAAGGCCGGCAGCAATGGCGCCACCACAAAGCGGCCAAACGCCTTGGGCATGCTGATACGCACTCGTCCCTGTGGCTGGGTGTGCTGCTGCTGGGCCAGTTGTACTGCCTCGTCGGCGGCATCCAGCATACCGCGGCAGCGCTGCAGCGTGGCATGGCCCACTTCGGTCAGCCGTAACTGGCGCGTACTGCGCTCCAGCAAACGCACGCCCAGCGCCGACTCCAGCCGGGCCACCTGGCGGCTGATGGCCGACGGGGTCATGCCCAATTGCCGCGCAGCAGCGGAAAAGCTGCCACGCTCCACCACCAATACGAAGGCCGCCATGTCCGGCAGCAGGCCGATCAGTTTATTTGTTCCCACAGCGCACAATTCCTGTTCCAAAACTGGAGATTATCAATATCAGACACAGCAATGATAATCCAGCCATTGCCCTCCCATGAAAGCCAGTCATGCCCGCCCAGCACCCCTTGCATCAACGTTATCCCTTCCTGCCGGATCTGCTCCTGCTGCTGGTGGCCATGGTATGGGGCAGCAGCTATGGCCTGGCCAAGCAGGCCTTGCTGTTTTATCCCGTCCTCGGCCTGCTGGCGCTGCGCTTCGGCCTGACCTTCATCCTGCTGCTGCCCGCCCAGCGGGCACTGGCAGATGCCGCCGTCCGGCGGGCGACCCTTCAGGCGGCACTGCCATTGGGGCTGGGACTATTGGCGATCTTCCTGTGTGAAACCTATGGCGTGGCGCACACCAGCGCCGCCAATGCCGCCTTCCTGATCAGCCTGTGCCTGGTGCTGACACCATTTGCCGAATGGCTGCTGCTAGGGCAAATACCCTCTTGCGATGCACTGCTGGCGGCAGCCGTTTCCCTGTTTGGAGCCTGGCTGCTCAGCGGGGCGGCACAACTGCAGCTCAACGCGGGCGATGGGCTGATGCTGCTGGCCGCCGTGCTGCGTGCGGCGGTCACCTGTCTGACCCGCAGGCTGACTGCCGATAAACCCGTGGCCACGCTGGCGCTGACCGGCCTGCAAAGCCTGGTGATCTGCCTCTCTTGCCTGCTGCTGGCCAGCATGCAAGGGGGCTTGCCGCCGCTGCCCACCGCACTGGCCTTCTGGGGCAATACCCTTTATCTGGTGTTGTTCTGCACCCTGTTTGCCTTTTTTGCCATGAACTATGCCTTGCGCCACAGCAGTGCTACCCGTGTCGCCCTGCTGACCGGCAGCGAGCCGGTGTTTGGTGCCGCCTTTGCCGTATTGTGGCTGGGGGAATCGCTATCCGTGGCCAACTGGCTGGGCGGTGGCCTGATGGTGGCCGCCAGCATGTGGGCGGTGCGTCCGCGCCGCCGCTTGCCACTCGCCCGCGCCTGAAGCGGCGCTGCACATATTCGCCAGGCAGGCTGCTTGCTATGATGCAGACACCGCCTTCATTGTCCTGCTCATGTACCCACACCGTCAGCCAAGCACTGTTTTTGTCATCCCGGACTTTCGCAATCTGGGCGTGATGTTGCGCATTCTGCTGTCGCTCAACCTGCTGCTGCTGTGCTGTGCTCTGTTCCAGAGCGATGCAGACCCCTTGCTGCTGCGCATCCTGAGCCGTGCCAGTTGGGCCGAGCCATCCATGCTGCTCAGCCTGGGTCTGCTCGGACTGCTGTCACCCTGGTTGTCACGCCAGCGCTATGCCAGCACCGTGGTGGCCAGCATCAGCATGCTGTGCGTGGTGGTACAGGACCGATTGCTCAATCCGCTGGAGCTGCCCCGGCTGGACCGCCCGCTGCTGGCAGCCCTGCTGGCCTTGCTGCTGCTGCATTACTTCAGCCTGCGCCAGCGCGCGCTGTCCCCTGCACTGGGCGAGGCACGGCTGGCGGCGCTGCAGGCGCGCATCCGCCCCCACTTCCTGTTCAACAGCCTGAATGCGGCCATTACGCTGATCCGCTCCCGGCCGGACAAGGCGGAAATGGTGCTGGAGAACCTGGCCGACCTGTTCCGCGCCCAGATGGCCGACCCTGGCAGAACCTCCACGCTGGCGCGGGAAATCGAGCTGGCGCGCATGTACCTGGCCATCGAAAGCGAGCGGCTGGGAGAGCGTCTGCACGTACATTGGAACATCGAGGCGGCGCTGGATGCCGGCCTGCCGCCGCTGCTGCTGCAACCGCTGGTGGAAAACGCCGTGCATCATGGGGTGGAACGTTGCGGCCAGGGAGGGGAAATCCGGGTGCGGGCAGAGATAAAGGGCGGGCAATTGCTGCTGAGCGTCAGCAACCCCTTGTCCGCGGAACAGGACAGCCCCCATCAGGGCAATCGCATGGCGCTGGATAATCTGCGTGAGCGGCTGGCGCTGTTTTACGATGCAGAAGCCTCGCTGCAGGTGGCCCAGGCCGATGGCCAGTACCACACCATGATCCGCCTGCCCTACCAGCCGGCCGACCCGGCAGGGCAGAACCCTTTTCCCCGCTAGCCACCACGGAGCCAGACATGGGCAAGAACCGGCTAGAAGCCTTCAGCGATGGGGTGATCGCCATCATCATCACCATCATGGTGCTGGAGTTGAAAGTCCCGCACGATACCAGTCTGGCGGCATTGACCGCCTTGTGGCCGGTGTTCCTCAGCTATCTGCTCAGCTTTGTCTACGTGGGCATTTACTGGAACAACCACCACCATTTCTATCATGTGGTGCGCCAGGTGGACGGCCGGGTGCTGTGGGCCAATCTGCACCTGCTGTTCTGGTTGTCGCTGCTGCCCTTTGTCACCGGCTGGATGGGTGAAAACCACATGGCGGCGCTGCCGGTGGCGCTGTATGGCGTGGTGCTGCTGATGTCCGCCCTGGCCTGGTATGTGATGCAGCGTACCTTGCTGTGCGTGCCGGGCAACCGCGAAGTGTTGAGCCGGGCATTGGGCCGCGACCGCAAGGGCAGGCTGTCGCCCTGGCTGTACCTGGCAGGCATCGGACTGTCGTTTTACCAAAGCTGGCTGGGCGCTGGTATCTACGGCCTGCTGGCGCTGTGGTGGCTGGTGCCGGACCGGCGCATGGAACAGGCGGCCAGCCAGCAACATTGATCTGTCATCATCGGCGCAGTACGGCATAATCGCCGCTATCTCTCCTGACGGGTTTCTGCCATGAAAAACATTCCGCGCCCCGCGCCCTTCATGCTGTTGTCTACCAATCACGGCAGCATGATCGTCAACCGCAACGACTTTGCCCCGTCCGATGGTGAATCCTATGGCGTGGGCTATCAGCTGATGACGCAAAGCGGCTACGAGCAGGAGGAGGTGGACTTTGTGCTGGCCTTGCTGGCCAGCTGCCTGCGCGACCGGGGTGAGGGTGTGCTGGCCATCGACTGCGGTGCCAATATCGGGGTGCATACCATCGAGATGGCCCGTTTCATGTACACCTGGGGCCATGTGGTGGCCTTCGAGGCGCAGGAGAAAATCTACTACGCCTTGTGCGGCAATATCGCCCTCAACAACTGCCTGAACGTGAATGCGCTCAACTCCGCCGTGGGCGAGCACTGCGGGCAGATCGACATTCCGGAACCGGACTACCTGCGCCCCGGCTCTTTTGGCAGCGTGGAATTGCAGCAGTCGGCCAGCAATGAATTCATCGGCCAGGCGCTGGACTACCAGCACCGCACCATCCGCATCGACCTGATCAGCCTGGATTCGCTCGGCCTTCAACGCATCGACTTCATCAAGATCGACGTGGAAGGCATGGAAGAACAGGTGCTGCGCGGGGCCGAACAGTCCATCCGCCGCTGCCGTCCGCTGATTTTCATGGAAATCATCAAGTCGGACATGACGGTCATCCGCCCCTGGCTGGAGGCGCTGGGCTACCGGCTGTACCCGGCTGGCGTCAATGTGCTGGCGGTGCATCAGGATGACGCACTGATTCCGCACCTGAAAAACGAAGGCGGTCGCCTGCAGTTGGTTTGAGCCCCTCGGCTGTCAACTGATAAAAAAACCGCCACCCCAAGGTGGCGGTTTTTTATTCCCCGGTGAAAGGACAGATCAGCCGCTATTACGCAAACCAGCCGACGTACCGTTGATGGTGAGGTGAATGGCGTACAGCGCCTCGGCATCGTCCGGGTTGGCACGCAGGCGTTGCAGCAGGTCGGCCTGCAGCAGGTTGAGCGCGTCCAGATACGGCAGGCGGGTTTCCAGGCTGCGGTGCAGGGTGGGGTTCTGTTCCAGCAGGCGGCTCTGGCCGCTGATGGCAAAGAAAGCATCGTGCGTCTTCTGCCATTCCGCTTCAATCTGGCCAAACAGCTTGTCCGCCAGCGCCCGGTCGGACACCAGCGCGGCAAAACGGCGCGCAATGCCCAGGTCGGCCTTGGCCAGCACCTGTTCCATATTGGACAGAATCACCTGGAAGAAGGGCGATGTGCGATACAGCCCTTGCAGACGGGCCAGGCCTTCATCGCCATGACGGGCAATGAAACCGGCCACGGCCGAGCCGAAACCGAACCAGCCGGGCAGCATCACCCGCGATTGCGACCAGGAGAACACCCAGGGAATGGCGCGCAGGTCCTTGATGGATGCCAGGCTCTTGCGTGAAGCCGGGCGGCTGCCGATGTTGAGCTTGGCAATGGCATTGATCGGCGTGGCCTCCAGGAAGTACTGCATGAAGCCTTCGGTTTCCACCAGTTGGCGATAGGCCTTGAAGGCGGCTTCGGACAGCTCGTCGAATACTTCGCCATCTGCCTCGCAACTGGGGTGGGTGGTGAGGCTGGCTTCCAGCGTGGCGGCCACCAGCGCTTCCAGGTTGCGGGTGCCGATGTCCGGGTCGGAATACTTGGAGGCAATCACCTCGCCCTGCTCGGTAATGCGGATGCGTCCGGCCACGCTGCCCGCCGGCTGCGCCATGATGGCTTCGAAGGACGGGCCGCCACCACGGCCGACCGAACCGCCACGGCCGTGGAACAGACGCAGCTTGACCCCGGCCTTGTCAAAGCTCTGCACCAGACGCTGTTCCGCCTTGTACAGCTCCCACTGGCTGGTGAGATAGCCGCCGTCCTTGTTGCTGTCGGAGTAGCCCAGCATCACTTCTTGCAACATGCCGCGGCTCTTGAGCAGCAACTGGTACCACGGCAGCGCAAACAGCGTGTCCATGATGTCGGTGGCGGCCACCAGGTCGGCAATGGTTTCGAACAGCGGCACCACGTTGATGGTGGACACCGGCAGGCCGTTTTCCAACCGGATCAGGCCGCTTTCCTTCAGGATCAGCGCCAGCGCCAGGATGTCGCTGACCGAGGCGCAGTTGGAAATGATGCTCTGGCTGATGGCCTCGGTGCCGAACTGCTGCTGGATCAGCGCGGCTTCGCGGAAGATGGCCAGCTCTTTTTCGGTATCGGCGCTGTACTGCTGATACGGCGAGTACAGCAGGCGCGGGGTGGCCAGTTCGCGCAGCAATACGCGGATGCGCGCGGCTTCGTCCAGCGCCGGGTAATGTTCCAGTCCGGCACTGGAAAACAGTTCGCTCACCACCGCTTCGTGCATGCCGGCAAACTGGCGCAGGTCCACCGGCATCAGGAAGAAGCCGAACACTTCCACCGCGCGGCGCAGGCGTGCCAGGCGGCCATCGGCCAGCAAGTCGCTGCCATGGGCAATCAGCGAGTCCGCCACGGTGGCAAGATCGGCCTGGAAGGCGGCAGTATCGCGGTAAGCCTCACCTGCCGGCCAGCGGCCACGTACCGCCAGGCCCAGCTCGGCGGCCTTGCCCAGCAGACGGGATTCAATGGTGGCCAGCGCGCGGCGATAGGGTTCCTGCTCGCGGCTTTCCTTGTTGTCCGGCGTCTGGTCGGACAGGGCCTGCAAGGCCGGGCTCACGCTGACATGGCGCTGAGACAGCGACAGTTCGCGGTATAGCGACGCCAGCTCGGACAGGTAGTGCTCGAAGGCCTGGGTGGCTTGCAGGGTAAAGGCATGACGCAACACGGTGGCGTTGACATTGGGGTTGCCGTCACGGTCGCCACCAATCCAGCTACCGACGCGAATGAAAGGCGGCAGGGTAGGCGTTTGCCCCCAGGCGGCGGTCACTTCCTTGCCCAGACGGTCGTACAGCCGCGGCAGGGCGGAGAAGAAGGTCATCGGGTGGTAGGCCACGCCGTTCTTGATTTCGTCTTCCACCGACAGCTTGAAATGGCGGATTTCCGAGGTCTGCCACAACGACAGGATCACCCGCTTGAGCTTGCCATCCAGTTCGGTTTCTTCTTCCGGGGTCAGGTCCGGCGAGCCCAGCAGGCTGAGGAATTTGCGCACCGCACGGTGGCCGTCCAGCACGCTCTGGCGCTGCACTTCGGTGGGGTGGGCGGTAAGGATGGCACCGACATAGGCGTCCTGCAGGGTGTCGGAAAGCTGGGCAAAGCTGACGCCTTCTTCCTTCAGCCGTGCCAGCGCACGGTTCAGGCTGCCTTGCTGCGGGCGCGAACCGGCAATCTGGTGCGCACGACGACGACGGGTGTGGTGCAGGTCTTCCGCAATATTGAACAACTGCGCATACAGGCCACAGGCGCGTACCAGCGCCGTTGTCGCCTTGGGCGACAAGGTATCCGGCAGCGGCAATGCGCGTTGCTCCGGGGTACGTGCCGCAATGGCCTTTACCTCCTGATATACCTGCGGTCCTTCCTGGGCATGCAACACTTCGCCCAAGAGGCGGTCCAGCCGCGCCAGGTCGGCACGTAGGGGAAGATCCTTGTCCAGCTCCGTCATGTCCTGTTTCCTTTGTCGAATCGTCTGGCCGACTTATCCGCTTTCGGCAGCAGAGCTACCGGAATCGTGCAGACGACCTGTTCTTGATGGAATTGCAACCCGTTCAAGGCAGGCAAGCCCCTGGCTTCAACAGACTGCGGCACGACCATCATAGGCAGCATTACCGCTGTAGTGTGTTCATTACCGAATTTTCCTGATTTTTTTCGCACATTTTGTGCACAACAGCAACGCGGGTTCACCCTTGACTGTGACCATATGCAAGAAATGGCTTTTCCTTGATGCCACTCCAGGCATAGCCATGACTGCATGCTAGAATCGGGCGAAAATTCATCGTCAGGACCGCAATTCATGGACAAGATCGTCATTGCCAGCCGCGAAAGCCGCCTGGCCATGTGGCAGGCCGAACACATCCAGGCCCGCCTGCAAGCGCTGTACCCGCACCTTACCGTCGAGATTCTGGGCATGACCACCCAGGGCGACCAGATTCTGGACAAGACCCTGTCCAAGATCGGCGGCAAGGGCCTGTTCGTGAAAGAGCTGGAAGTTGCCCTGGCCGAAGGCCGTGCCGACCTTGCCGTACACTCCATCAAGGACGTGCCGATGGTGCTGCCGGAGGGCTTTGCCCTGGCCGCCATCTGCGAACGCGAAGACCCGCGCGATGCTTTTGTTTCCAACAAATATGCCAGCCTGGCCGAGCTGCCGGCAGGTAGCGTGGTGGGCACCTCCAGCCTGCGCCGCGAATCGCAACTGCGCGCCCGCTATCCGCAACTGGTGATCAAACCGTTGCGCGGCAATGTGCAAACCCGCTTGCGCAAGCTGGACGAGGGCGAGTACGACGCCATCATTCTGGCTGCCGCCGGCCTGAAGCGCTTGGAACTACACGACCGGATTCGCGCAGAACTCGCCCCGTCCGAAAGCCTGCCAGCGGCAGGTCAAGGTGCGCTGGGCATTGAAATCCGCGCCGACCGCGCCGACATGCTGGCGCTGCTGCAACCCTTGAACCACCCGGACACCCACGCCTGTGTCAGCGCGGAACGTGCGCTGGCGCGCGAGCTGGGCGGCAGCTGCCAGGTGCCGCTGGGTGCGTTTGCCACCCTCACCGATGATGTGCTCACCCTGGGCGGCTTTGTGGCCCATCCGGATGGCTCGGTCATGCTGACCGCCACCGCCAGTGCGCCGCGCCAGTATGCCGACTCGCTGGGCCGCGCCGTGGCCAAGCGTCTGCTGGACGATGGTGCCAAGCCGCTGATCGACGCCGTACTGAAAGACCAGGCATGACAACAGCCGGCCGCCGCATCCTGGTGGCCAGACCGGCCGCACAAAGCGGCCGTTTGCTGACCCTGCTGGCCGATGCTAGCTGGCAGGGGCAGCCCTTTCCGGTGATGGATATCCAGCCTCTTCCTGATGCGCTGGCACACTTGCCACAACAAGCCGCACTGGCGGACTGGCTGTTTTTTGTCAGCCCCAGCGCCATCGACATCGCCTGGCCGGTGCTGCAACAACAGCCGCGCAATGCCCGGCTGGCGTGCGTGGGCCAGGCCAGCGCACGCCGCCTGGCCAGGCTCAGCGGGCAGGACATCCTGTTTCCCACTGCCGGCAGCGACAGCGAAGCCTTGCTGGCCCTGCCCCAGTTGGCCGATGTTGCCGGCCAGCGCTGGTTGATCGTACGTGGCCTTGGCGGTCGCGCCCTGCTGGCCGATACCCTGCGCCAGCGCGGAGCCGATGTGACACTGGCCGAGGTCTACCAGCGGGTAGACGGCACGCCGGACTGGGCCTTGCTGGATAATGGCTTGCCCGACGCCATGGTGATCACTTCCAGCGAAATGGTGGAGCAATTGTTCAGACTGGCTGGTCCGGCAAGAGCCGGGACGTTACAATGCCTTTTGTATTGTGTGCCGCACCCGCGCATTGCCCAACGATTGCAGGCACTGGGCGCGTCACGCATCGTGACAACCCGGGCCGATGACGAAGCGCTCGTCGCCGGCCTCAGAGAATGGTTCTGCCGTCACCCATGAGCGAAACCCAGACTGTCGACACCTCCCGTCCTGCCCGCAAGAAACCGCTGAATCTGGCCCTGCTGGTGGCCCTGGCTGCACTTGGCCTGTCCGGCTGGCAGTTGTACAGCACCCAGCAGGAACTGACCGCCGCCCGCCAGGAACTGGCCGGCCGCCTGGCTGAAGGCAATGGTGCCTCCAAGGAGCTGCGCGGCCTGACCGAACAGGCCCTGACGGCCGCCCGCGCCACCGATGCCAAGCTGGCGGTGCTGGAAACCCGCGTGAATGAATCCGCCGGACAATATGCCACCTTGAACGGCATGTACCAGGAGCTGACCAAAAACCGCTCCGACTGGCTGCTGTCCGAGGTGGAACACACCCTGGCCATCGCCAGCCAGCAACTGCAACTGGCCGGCAATGTGCCAGCGGCCATCTCCGCCCTGCAAATGGTGGATGCCCGCCTGTCCAAGTTCGACCAGCCACAGCTGATTGCCGTGAAAAAAGCCGTGGCCACCGATCTGGAAAAACTCAAGGCCCTGCCTTATCTGGACAGCGTCGGTCTCACCGTCAAACTGGACCGGCTGATGCTGTCCAGCAGCACCATGCCGCTGGCCGTGGACGCCCATCACCTGCAGGACAAACGCAGCGCCAAGCCGGTAGCAGCCAGCGCCCCCTTCTGGGAGCGCCTGGTGGCCGACATCAGCCAGAGCCTGGGCGAGCTGGTACACATCCGCCGCATGGACAAACCCGAGGCCCTGCTGCTGTCGCCGGAACAATCCTTCTTCCTGCGCGAAAACCTGAAAATGCGCCTGCTGGATGCCCGCCTGGCATTGATCCAGCGTGACGGCACCACCTTTAATGCCGATATCAGCGCGGCCCAGGACTATGTGCAGCGCTATTTCGACGGTGATGCCCCGGCCACACGCCAGTGGCTGGCCACCTTGCAGGAACTCAAGGCCGCCCCGCTGTCCGTCACCCTGCCCGACCTCAACGCCAGCTTGAAGGCGGTTCGTGACGCCCAAGGCAACAAGGGAGACTAAGCGGTGAAATTCGTCATCTGGATTACCGGCCTGTTTGCCCTGGCCGTGCTGGTGGGGCTGGCCTCCACCCTGAATACCGGCTACGCCATCCTGTTTTTGCCGCCATGGCGCATGGAAGTGTCGTTCAACCTGCTGCTGCTGGGCATTGTGGTGCTCATCGTGCTGGCTTATGCGGTGATGCGCGTCATCAGCATCACCGCCGGCCTGCCCGCCGAGGTGAAGCGCTTCCAGCGTCAGAAAAAGCTGAAAGCCGCCCGCCACGCGCTGCGCGAAGCCGGCATTGCCTTCTTTGAAGGCCGCTTCCAGAAAGCCGAACGCGAAGCGCTCAAGGCGATGGAAGACGAGTACGCGGCAGAAAACCGCGCGCTGGCGCTGCTGCTGGCCGCCCGCTCTGCCGGTGCCACCGGTGCGCTGGACAAGCGTGACCAGTACCTGCAACAGCTGGACACCCTGCCCGAGCGCCTGCAACTGGCGCGCCACATGCTGGATGCCGAACTCAAGCTGGAAGCCAAGGACGCGCTGGGCGCGCTGGCAGCCATCGAGCGCGCCCGTGCGCTGTCGCCCAATCTCACCAACGCCCTGCGCCTGGAACTGAAAGTACGCTTGCTGCAACGCCAGCCTGATGCCGTATTGGCGCTGACCGAAAAACTGCTCAAGGCCGAAGCGCTGGAACCATCACAGGCGCGTCGTTATCGCCTGGCCGCTTACAGCCAGCAACTGACCGGCTTTGTCGGCAGCCGTGAGGTACGCGACTGGCTGCGCCGTATTCCGGAAGCTGAACGCCGCAACCCGGTGCTGGTGAGCGAGATCGTCAGCCGGCTGATTGCGCTGGAAGACTTCGACTATGCCGCCACCCTGCTGGCCGAAGCACTGGCGGATGAAGATCAGGCCACGCCGGAACTGGCGCGCGAACTGGGCCAGTTGGCCGAGCGCCTGTCGCCGGAAAAGCGTCTGGAACTGATGCGCAGTGCCGAAGACTGGCTGAAAACCCGTCCGCGCGACTACATGCTGCTGCTGGCGCTGGGCCGTCTGGCGATGAACCAGCAACTGTGGGGCAAGGCACAAAGCTATCTGGAAGCCAGCAACTCCATCGAGCCCACCCTGTGCGCCAATGCCGAACTGGCCCGGCTGTTTGAAGCCACCGGCAAGGAAGAACAGGCCGCGCAGCACTATCACCGTAGCCTGGAGCTGGCGCTGGCCAAGGGCGACTGAGCCCCATTGCCACCCACAAAAAAAGCCCGCACATGCGGGCTTTTTTCTTGCCATCACAAGCGCGGCTTACATCACCGAGCGCTTAACGGTTTCACTGAACACCACGCGCTCCAGAATGGTCCGCACCGCCGAAGCATCCGCCGGAGGGTTGGGCACGGTTTCATAACGCAGCTTCAGGTAGTAGGCGGTATCCGGCTGTGGCTTGAAGCCTTCGATTTCGCCATAGAACAGCTGCCAGGGCTGCTGGTCACTGCTGCGCACTTGCAGGCATTGCATCTGCCCGGCACCGGCACTGCAGTTCTTGCGCACGGCACTCACATACAGATACTGCGGCCGCGGCACCGGGGCCGTGGCGGCTGCGCTCCGGCCTGCGGCCTTGTCCAGCTTGCGCACAAAGCGGTATTCGCCCGCGCTACCCGTCAGCAGCAGTTGCTGCTTGCCATCGGTCTGGATGCGGAAGGGTTGCGACAACAAACCGATATAGGCTTGCTCGGTCTGCATCATGGCCGGAGAGCACATCATGCGCGTGGTGGCGATCACCAGCTTGCCCTCGGCATTGCTGTGGCCGGTAAAGCGGTTACAGCCGGCAAAGCCGCTCACCCGGCCATCCTGCACCGACAAGGTGGGCAGCGGACCACTCACGGCAGGTGACGCCAACTGCCATTCGCCAGCAGGTAACTCCGCCTGCGCCCAGGCCGGTGCAGACAACAGAGCAGCCAGCAATAGCGTTATTTTGCTGTGCATGTCGAACTCCTTAAATTAATAAAGGCTAATATTTAGGAGTCCGCAGCAAGCCCAGAGTTCCGCCTGGCCTGGCGTACCACTCAAGATAAGCGTGAGCGCCACATGCAAAAACCCCGCCATGCCGGCGGGGTTGTGTGGGGTGATACCTTGACCAGCAGGGCTTAATGCACCACACCCTTCACCAGGTCTTCCACCACTTTCTTGGCATCGCCAAACACCATCATGGTCTTGTCCATGTAGAACAGCTCGTTGTCGAGGCCGGCATAGCCCACGCTCATCGAACGCTTCACCACGATCACGGTACGTGCCTTGTGCGCTTCCAGAATCGGCATGCCGTAAATGGGGCTGGACTTGTCCTTCTGCGCCGCCGGGTTCACCACGTCGTTGGCACCAATCACCAGCACCACGTCGGTATTGTTGAAGTCGGAGTTGATCTCCTCCATCTCCAGCACCTGCTCGTACGGCACTTCGGCTTCGGCCAGCAGCACGTTCATGTGGCCCGGCATGCGGCCAGCCACCGGGTGAATGGCGTAGCGCACGGTCACGCCCTTCTCGTGCAGCAGTTCGGCAAACTCCTGCAGTGCATGCTGAGCGCGCGATACCGCCAGGCCATAACCCGGCACGATCACCACGCTGTCGGCATTGCTCATCAGGAAGGCGGCGTCTTCTGCCGAACCGGACTTGTAGTTCTTCGGACCGCTGTCAGCAGCCGCACCGCCAGCCGCCGCCTCGGCACCAAAGCCACCCAGCAGCACCGACACGATGGAACGGTTCATCGCCTTGCACATGATGTAGGACAGGATGGCACCGGACGAACCCACGCAGGCACCGGCAATGATCAGCACCGGGTTGTTCAGCGTGAAGCCGATACCCGCCGCCGCCCAGCCGGAGTAGGAGTTGAGCATGGACACCACCACCGGCATGTCGGCACCGCCAATCGGGATGATCAGCGTCACGCCCAGTACCAGCGCAATGGCCACCATCGCCAGGAAGGCGGCATGGCTGTCGGTCACGAAGTAGGCCACGCCAAAACCCACCATGGCCAGGGCCAGCACCAGGTTCAGCAAATGCTGACCATTGAAGCTGACGGCCTTGGAACCAAAGCGGCCGGACAGCTTGCCGTAGGCAATGACCGAGGCGGTAAAGGTGATGGCACCAATAAACGCGCCAATGAACAGTTCCACCTTCTGCACCGGGGTGTGTTCCACACCGGTATGGAAAATGGCAGCCACGGCAATCAGCACCGCGGACAGGCCCACCAGCGAGTGCATGGCGGCCACCAGCTCCGGCATGCCGGTCATTTCAACCGTTTTGGCCTTCCAGCCGCCAATCACGGCACCACCGATGATGGCAGCGGCAATCAGCCCCAGCACCGGCTTGTCCATGATCATGAAGGTGGTGCCCACGGCGATGACCATGCCGATGATGCCGAACTTGTTGCCGCGCAGCGCCGTCACCGGGCTGGACAGCCCCTTGAGCGCCAGGATGAACAGCACGGCCGCCACCAGATAAAGTACTGCGGAAATATTAGCCATGGTTCTTCCTTATTTTTTCTTCTTCTTGAACATGTCCAGCATGCGCTGGGTGACCATGAAGCCGCCGAAGATGTTGATGCTGGCCAGGAAGATGCCGATGGTACCCAGCACCGAGGTGAGGGTGATTTCGGAACCGTTGATGTCCACCACCTGCAGCATCGCGCCGACGATGATGATGCCGGAAATGGCATTGGTCACCGCCATCAGCGGGGTATGCAGCGCCGGGGTGACGTTCCACACCACGTGGTAGCCGACAAACACGGCCAGCACGAAGACGGTAAGGCTGGCGATAAAGGGATCGACCATCTCTGTTCTCCTTAGTTGGCCGCCGGGAAACGTACCTGGCCGTCGTGGGTCACCAGGGTGGCCGCCAGCAGGTCGTCTTCCAGATTGAGGGTGAAGCCTTCCTTGCTCAGCATCAGCGACAGGAAGGTCAGCAGGTTCTTGGCATACAGGCTGGAGGCATCCGCCGCCAGTTCGCCCGGCAGGTTGAACTGGCCCACCACGGTGACGTGGTTGTCGGTCACCACCACTGCGCCCGGCTGGGTCAGTTCACAGTTGCCACCGGCTTCAGCGGCGATGTCGATGATCACCGAACCCGGCTTCATCGCGGCCACGATGTCGGCGCTGATCAGCGTCGGGGCCTTTTTGCCCGGAATCAGCGCGGTGGTGATGATGATGTCGGCAGCACGGGCGTGCTTGCTCACCAGTTCGGCCTGACGACGCTTGTAGTCGTCCGACATTTCCTTGGCGTACACGCCGTCGCTGGCAGCCTTTTCTTCATCGGTCATCGGTACTTCGATGAACTTGCCGCCCAGCGATTCCACCTGCTCCTTGGTGGACGGACGCACGTCGGTGGCTTCCACCACCGCCCCCAGCCGCTTGGCGGTGGCAATGGCCTGCAAACCGGCCACCCCCACCCCCATGATCAGCACCTTGGCCGGCTTTACCGTACCGGCAGCCGTCATCAGCATGGGCATGAAGCGCGGGTAGTAATGGGTGGCCAGCAGCACCGCCTTGTAACCGGCAATGTTGTTCTGGCTGGACAGCACGTCCATGCTTTGCGCGCGCGTGGTACGCGGCAGCAGTTCCATGGCAAAGGCCGATACCTTTTTGGCCGCAAGCTGCGGGAAGGTGCTGTTCTGGTAGGGGGCCAACTGGCCGATCAGCACCGCGCCGGTTTTCAGCTCGGCAATGCCGGCTTCGTCCAGCGGACGCACGGTCAGCACGATATCGGCCTGGGCCAGCGCCTGGGCACGATCCGGGGCAATGCTGGCCCCGACATCAACGTAAGCCGCATCGGGAGCGGCGGCAAACTGCCCGGCTCCCTGCTCGACCACCACGGAGTGACCCATGGCAACCAGCTTTTTCACCGTTTCCGGTGTTGCGGCCACGCGTTTTTCACCAGCCAGCTTTTCAGCCGGAATAGCGATCTGCATGGTCAAATTCTCCTGCAAAGTAAAATGACAAAAAACAAAAACCAAAGATAGCGAACGCCCGTGCGAGGCCAATTTCGAACGAGCGTTTGAATTATATTAAAAACACGAATGTTGATTTTGCGCAATTCTTTTACACAATTGCGACATTTGCCTACCATATACCGTCTGACAATCCGGTCAACACGGCAGGGTCTCCAGGCAGGATCACTGCAAGACAGGAGCAGGTACCGGCAGGGCGGCGGCATCACCATCTCTCACCCCGAACCATCCGGCCTGCCACGGGCAGGCGGGTCAAGATCCGGGCAAGAGCAGTGCCGCGAATGGGAAAACACCTCGTCGAAAGACACTAACGGTTCGCCCTCCAGCTTGTAAAGCAGGGTTAACCATTAACACCAAGGTGCTGTAAACAAAAATGAATTATCGGTGTAAGCAACAGAAGAAGCAGGGTGACAACCGGCTTATCGTGCATTGCACCATCCTGCAAACTTGCTTGTCACTGCCGGTCGGCGCACACGGAATACCGTACAGGAAATGTCCGCAGCACAAGTCCGGAACCGCCAATATCAGCGTTTTATGATTTCAGATGCCAGCAGGATAGGCAGGACAGAGCGCCGGCCCGCCACACCGCGCAGCAGAGATGAAAGACGCGCAACTGCCGCATAAATGCGACAGCCGGCCAGGGATTCACAACAGGCTGCCAGCAGCCGCCAGCAGCAGCAACAGCACATCCAGCGCCAGCAGACGCCAGGGCGAACACATCCCCTGCAACAAGCGGCCCAGGCCAAACAGTCCAGCCAACTGCAACAGGGCAAAACCCCACAAGGCGGGCGTGGCCAGCACATCGCTCTGCCACAGATAGGCCGCGGCAGCGGCCGTCTGCAAGACAAACTGCCCCAGCGCCATCAGCATGGCCGCACGCGTCAGCGGCGGGTCATAACGCTGCCGGGCTGCTTGCAGGTCAAAGGCCGGGCTGTCGTCACGCACGCCGGGCGGCAGCCAGCCCGGTGCCTTGAACCACACCTTTAACTTGTCCTGCCAACGCGGCGCACGGCATGCCAGCCGCCACAGCGGCGCATAGCCGGATGCCACCGCCCACAGGGGATTCCAGCTATTGAGTGGCGTGCGGGTGCCGTACACCGGGGCTTCATCCTCTTCGATGAAGGTGCCGAACAGGCGGTCCCAGATAATCAGCATTCCGCCGTAATTCTTGTCCAGATACTGGTCGTTCACCGCATGATGCACCCGGTGGTTGGAAGGCGAGGAAAACACCCGGTCGAACCAGCCCAGCTTGCCGATGTGCTCGGTATGAATCCAGAACTGATACAGCAGCACGATCAGCCCGGCCAGGGCAAACTGGGCCGGCGGCACCCCCAGCAGGGCCATGGGCAGATAGAAGGGCCAGCCCAGAAACGCCACCGTGCTTTCCTGGCGCAAGGCGGTGGACAGATTGAAATGCTGGCTCTGGTGATGCACTGCATGTGCCGCCCAGAACACCGCGCTTTCATGCCCCACGCGGTGCAGCCAGTAATCGCAGAAGTCGAACATGACAATGGCCAGCAGCCAGCCCCAGGGCGTGGCCCACAAAGCAGCGTGCGGAAAGATGGCCAGGTGCTGCCAGGTCAGCGCATACAGGCCAAGCTGGAACAGCATGCTGACACTGGCCACCAACTGGCTCTGCAGCCCCTGGCTCAGGCTGGCCAGCGCATCGCTCAGGCGGTAGGTATTCCGGCCAACGGCCAGGCCGTAGCCGATTTCCACCAGCATCAGCAGCAGGAAAACCGGGAAGGCGTATACGGTGATTTGTTCCATCAAACTTGATCCGCAAGACATGGCAAAACGGCACAACACGTGCCTGTACCCAACGGTACAGCAAAGCCCGGCGGAAGATTGTTGGAGTTTTGTTGCGACACGCGCCAGGCTGCTGGCAGCCTGGCTGAGTGAGGGCGCTGATGCGGCTTCGATGCAGAATGTTGAGAGCACTCATACAATGCTTACAGGGCAATGCTTTCAGCTTTTCAACAATCCTCATGTGTACCTAAGCGTGTACCTAAAACCAAAACCACCCCCTAGCTTGCCTTTGGAATCACCACGGATGGCAGCAATGTGACCAAGGTTTTGGCACCGCCCTTCCGCTCCAGGCGCGCTACATACCCGACACGGTACAACCCCCTGAGGGAAAAATTCCTGACTAGGAAACGATCGAGGCGCGCAATGCCCGTGTTAGGGGTGGTCCGGGGAAGGACCCAAGCACATATCATCATAACCCCCATGACTCTGGATGGAGGCCGGGAATCAAAATCAGATGCTTACGGCCAGCTAGTCTATGCAGCCCCCAAACGACATCCGACTCTAAGGACGCGCCCCATGCAAACAATGCCGCTGAATGATTCTTTACCGGTATTGACGGCGGGGCAGGCACCACCTTGCTTTTGCATGGTGACAATGGTGACATAGTGACACCGTTGATTTATAAGGATATTTTTTCCAAATGCTGTAGTGACAAGCTCTTTTGTCACTACAGTGACATCACAAACGAAATACTAGTACCGAAATGTTAAGCAAGCTGGATCTACTACTACTTCACATCAACCAGAGATAATTCTGGAACAAACATTGTAAGAAGATGCTCGGCGTGCATAATTTCTAGCCGGTGCCAATAGCCGCCATCTCTGCCAAAATTTCATCCGAGCGATCCATCAATTTCGGCAATCGATTTCGCTTCCTATTTTTTTCGGCCTTTACATTTGAGGCATGGCAAACTTTCTTGCTGACCTTACCCACCAATTTCTTATATTTTCTCCGATACTCGCTTGGAACATTAAGAGTACAGATTTGCGATTCAAATGGTAAGTTAAAATCAATCAAGGCATCCCGAATAATGGAGTCACCCATTTTCTTAGAAAAATTATTTAGCCATGACATAAAATCACGATATGAATGTTCCTGCAAAACCTGACGATCAACAAATGCCCTTAACACCATCAAACTCAACGCAGCCTGAGCATAGCCATATTTATTCTGCTTACTGGGCAAGCTGATAATATTAACCAACCTACTAATCCATATAGTATATGGATGCATAATTCTAACTGAAATCCATTTTTCGCCTGCATTAATAGAAAGAACTATCGAAGATTTAAATAGTACAACATCTGAGACACCAACTATCTTCTTTAGAAAGTCTATTTCATGCACTTCACCATTTACATCAATGGTTATTTTTGCAGAATTTGAGGTATTGTCATCCCGATCAGGAATCATAAGTACCCCACCATGCTTTTCTTTAACTTTTCTGGCTGTTTCTAACGAGCAAACGAAATCTAAGTCGTGAGTAATGGATGGCGGAAGGTCCTCAGGAATTACATCAGAAAGTCCCAGAAAGAATGTCCAAATAGCAAGAGCCTGACCACCAACTAAGATTGATGTGTCAGGCTCTTCTTGAAATACAGTTTCTAGAACATCTAGAAAATAACTTTTACCTTGATAGTAAATTTTAGGCCTCTACGCATTTACCAAGAAAAAGATTTATCGTAGCTAGGACCTTTAACAAGTCTCATAGCACAATTATCATCCTGAACTAGAACACTGGCAGCTCTTATAGCAGCAAAGCCCCTAACTCCTTGATCATCTAAAGAGTTTAGAAATACCTTCTGTCTCTCTGCCTTCTCTTCGAAAAAAAGGGAACTGAGTTTAGAGTATTCCATTATGAGCCTCACATTTATACTTACTTAGATTAGTCCCACTAATTTGAATAGTAGTTTCATGTAGGAATGAAATCAAAGAACACTATCCAATTTTGGGATAAATTTTAACTATTTATTTTTTTCGATTGATTGATTTTTTCAATCGAATGGGGAAGAAAAAAAAGACTTAAAAACCACATGTGTATACCCGAGTCTATCTCTATAGGGATACGAAACGCAAGGCAAAATGAACCTGATAGCAACCGCCAGAACACCGAAACTCTACCTCACTAAGGTGTGTTAGTTCTCAATATCTTGTGGGAATAGGCATCTTGGTCACATGATAAGAGTCTCCGCCAGACTGTAGGCCTATCCTTTCATACCAACTCAAACTGTTGTTTTTTCACAATCTTCCAGAGAAATATACGTTACAAATATCCCCATGAGCCAGCCACGACAGAGCAGAGGCGCACTGCCACCCTTCAGAGTGGGGGCAACTATTCTGGCGAGGCCATCGACACCCAAAGGCAGAACTGCTACCCAGCAAAGACAAACCGCCCCACTAGGGGCGGCAACAATTTCCTACCGTTAAGGGAGCGTACAACCTGTACACGTTGATGCTGAAAAGTCGTGCCGCTCAGGCGATTGTCATGTCATCTTGAGGGATTGACTTCCGAGGCTTCTTAGCGCCAGTGTTTTGAGGTGGTGGAATGTCGGACAAAGGCCTGCTTTCGGCCCATTCCACGACCTCCCTCCACAACCAGCCAACCCGGCCCCCGGAAATCTTGCGCGGGCCCGGCAGGTCGCCAGCTCTGACCAGTGCCTGCACGGTGGATATTGAAATGGACAGAGCTGCGGCAACAGACGGGAGGTCAATAAATATCGGTTGAATGAAGGCTTTCGGCTCGTTCTTTTGTCTTGGCAGATCTGTAGTTTGTGACATCAATATCTCCTAAATTGAAGCATCAACGATTCAACCAGGTATGGCAGCAGCGCCCGGTACGGGCCTGACACACGTCACAAGATCGCCATGTGCCCGCCTCGCCCACTGCACCGCTTTGCGCTGCGTAGCCTCTGGCAACGCCATCCACCACACCAGCCGACCGCCCTCCAACTCGATACGCCACAACCAGCAGCGACCGACCGTGACACCACCCCGTGGCCGGAAGTCATTACACAGGGCGGCATCCTCGGATTTGGGAGGTTGGTCCAGTCGCGCACACTGCAAGCGCACCAGGTCGGCACAGCCACGGCATAGCAGGGGCGTACCACCCTCCCTCAGAGCCGGGCCAGCCATTTCGGCGTGGCCATCGACGCACCAGGGCAAAAGCAAAGGATCACTTTCGCTTACATCGGGACCTCCGGCCACCAGATCAGAGGCCCCGTGAGCCGTTACAACGGAGGTCTGGGGCGGATCCCAAATACCCGCAAACCACTCCGCAGCATCAGCCATATGCGGCCCCGCTTTCATCCTCTGCACTGTCGATATCCAGCAAGCGGGATGTCACGCAATACACCTTCACCCGGCCATTCTTGGCCCGTGCTTCTGGCGTGGCGCGGGTCTGATACATGAAGCCTGCACCCTTGGTCACATCTAGCGCCCCAGCGGCAGCCAGCAGCTTGCAGGCATGCTGGTAATCAAAGCCCGCACATATTTCCTTACGGAAGCTTTCCGGAAAAACAAAGTACTCCGTCACGCCACTAGACTTGTCGCGCCGACGATAGCCGCAGCGGTTCATTGTCTTGGGTGCATGATCATCTGGCATTGGGCCGCCACCGGTTTCATCGTGCAAGATGCTTTCATCTGAGAGCCGGGTGAAACGGTCCTCGCCATGCTGCTCAAAGAACAACCGCAGCTTGGACAGGATTTCCTCATCCTCACGATTCCCGACCGTGCCACGCGCGGCCAGCCAATCGGCAAAGCACACATGGGCAGCTTTCCATGCCTCGCCATTACCCCAGCCGGTAACACCCCACATCGAGGCCAGCTCCCCCGCCATAGCCACCAGGGCAAAGCGGGATGCTGCTCTATGCACTTGGCCATGGGCAGCCGCAGGCAATGCATCATTGCAGAACCGGACAATGCCATCTCGGATAAGACTGGCCACATTGCCACGCTCTGACACCAGCTTTTCGATAAATGCCCGGGCTGGTGTGCCGTGGTATTGCGCAACCGCGCCCTTGAGCTGATCAGCCAGCGTCTTACCGCTGCCCAAACCATGCAGATGATTGAACAGGCCCAAGGATTCGCCTGCATCGGCCTTGATTGCCAGCATGCGGATTTCCATCCCGGCCTTCATTTCCTTGCGGGCCTCAGCCAGGTGGGCGGCCAGGGTCTTTTCACCAGACGACAAGAACAGCAAGCGCCATTCCGCTACGCTCCCACGACTACCGCCACGATCATTGGCACGGTTCTTACCCCGCCCATTACCCAGCATGTAGATGGTTTCGCCCACAATTCGCGGGTCACACTGGTGGATTTCATCTAGCGGGAGCAGACAATCAGAATAGGCAGCCGCAAGCGCCTCAATGGCGTTATCCGTGGCCCGCCATGTCTGCATATAGCCAGACGTACCAAACACACTGGCTGCAACCTGTAGCAGCGTGGTCTTACCCTGTGAGCTATCGCCGTAGAAGTGAAAGCCACCGGACTCGGCACCAATGATGTCCAGTAGCGGACCGGCAAACGCCACTGACACGGCAAAGGCCAGGCGACTATTGCCAACACAATACTGACCAACCTGCTGCTGCCATTCTTGCAATGTACCGGCAACCTGCATCACCTCACGCTGTTTATTGGAGGCCTGAAACACCAACTGCTCTTGGCTGCTGCCCACCTGACCATCTGGCAACAAGAATGCATCCCCATGCCAGCCCAAGCGCGGCACCATGGTTGCGCGTGCCGTGCCGGTATAGCGGCCTAGGTACTCCAGCAGCCTTTGTCGGGCCTTGGGGCCTGACCCCATACGCAGGCCACGAGACATCAGCCCCTTCACCACCTCCGCACCCTCAGACGTGGCCAGCATTTCAGCCGGGATATTCCATTCCTTTTGGGTCCGATCCTGATCAGCAAACCGGACCAAGACGCCCCAATTTTCGCCACTCTTATCGCGTGTGCTGGCCACAATCTCCAGGGAATCGCAGACCCACATGGCGTCATCCATGTCGGCAGTCTGGAACCATAAGCCGCCATCCGTAACCCGGAACGGGCCACCCTGTGAATCAGCCTTCGGACGCTTTGGGGCTTGCTGTGTAGCCGACGGGGCTCGGCTGCCGGTGTCCACACCAGCAGCAGTGGCAGCCTGAACAATCTGCACAGTGCCGTCTTGAGCCAAAAGCATAGCCAGGTGCTCAGGGGTCCAGCCACGGGGCAGAGCATCGGCAGCATCATCCCCCTTGCCCCACGCGCCATCGCCCACCAATGCAGGGGTAGAGGCATCACCAGCAGGTGCAAACCGCTCAAAGCTGGCCGGGTCAATCACGGCAACGCTACGCGCTCCCACCTTTTTCAGCTCAACGGCCACCGCGCTGGCGGCCTGCTCTCCCGGCTGGTCATGGTCTGGCCAGATCAGGCAATCACGGCCTGCAAGTGGGCTGAAATCCGCCTTGCTCACGGCCTCAGCCCCATTCATCCAGCAGATAGCAACATGATCAGGCAACAGCTTGGCTGCAGCATCGGCAGCCTTCTCGCCCTCGCAGATCACCACACCAGCATCAGGACGCAATGCTAGGCGGTCCAGTCCATATAGCGGACGGGGCGCAGGCAGTCCCTTCCATTTCCATACCCGCTTGCCCGTGGCCTGATCTACCCATACCGACAACGGCAGATAGTCCTTACTACGGCCATTACCGCCCGGCTCCAGTCTGGCCACGAACACCAGCGGCAGCCCATCCGCATCGTTATAGCGCCATACCTGCACTACCTTGCCCGGATGCTTGGCCTTGCTCTTAGGCATCAGTCCCAGCATGTCGGCAGCAATCGGCAATAACGGCTGTTCACCGGCAGGAGCCGAAACAGGGGCCGGCAGCTGCTGTTTTTCAGTGGCAGGGCTGGCCACGCCAGACGAGATACCCAGCAGCTTGGCCAGCTCCTTGCAGGTTTCACCTTGCGGCATGCCACGCAGATAAGCCACCAGGCTGACAACGTCACCGCCCTTATCACCGCAAGAAAAATCAGCCCATGCACCGGTATTGGCATTGACCGAAAACGAGCCATAGCCTTTATCCGCACGCTGCGGATTGATCATCTGGATTTCATGCCCGTGCTGTTTCCAATGCACACCAGCCCAATCCAACACCCGCGACAGGTCCCCCAGGGCTGTGCGGTTTACTTCATCAAACGGCAATTTGGCTGCCATGCTCCACCTCAAGTCCATCAAGGGCCATGGCAGCGCCATTGGCCACATCCTCAATCAGTCCACCTAGCAAGCCGCTGGTGGTATCACTGCCGAACAGCTCCAGTGCATCGGCAATGAGGGGCAGCAAGGGCAACAGAAAGGCCGTCAATACCGCCTGTCCGGCCAGCTCTTGGCCTTCTGCCGTGGCTGCTGCCGCCCGCGCTATCGTGACTTGCTGCAATAGATTCACGGCAATGTCTGCACCGGCTTTTTCAGCCATTTGCAGCACCGCAGCGTCAGCAGCAGGCAAGCCGGGGGCCTCCCGCCCGTTTTTAGGGAAGGTTGTTTGGAGTGTCATCGCCTTACTCCTTGGCGGGGAGAGCCGGAACCGGCTCAGTTGTATTGGTATCCGGCAGAGAGCTGCATTCAAACCACAATGCAGCACTGCAAGAGGCAATCAGCCTCAG
Source organism: Aquitalea magnusonii (assembly GCF_002217795.2). Classification (NCBI taxonomy): domain Bacteria; kingdom Pseudomonadati; phylum Pseudomonadota; class Betaproteobacteria; order Neisseriales; family Chromobacteriaceae; genus Aquitalea; species Aquitalea magnusonii. Next base: position 4,398,479 of record NZ_AP018823.1, on the reverse strand, counting down.
GGACACAGAGATGGCAGTGCCAGGTTGCGAAGTTTCCTTATCCTGGACGCGCACATCCTCCAGCAGATACACGATGTCGGTAATGCTGGCCGTGATGTTTTCGAAGGTTTGGAAACGAGAAGAGGGACAAATCAGAGGATTCAGCTCGGCAGCCTGTTCGCGCTCTTCGCCGGTGCGGGTAGCGGCCCCCAGGAAAGCAAACAGACGGCCAGACTCATACGACAACGCCCCGCGACACACAGCCAGCAACGGCATGGCCATGTCGATGGCTTGGCAAAGGCAATCATGCCAGTCAGCAGCACCCGGATTATTGCCACGAGTAGCAATAGCTTTCTCAAGAGCAGCACTCATTGTGCCAAAGGCCCCGATAATCGCTTCAAAGGTCATTTCTGCACCATCAGCAGCAATCAGCGGGTTCAATTCCATTGCGTCAATGCGGTTCATGCTTTCACCTCGCTCACAGTAAAACCTTGGTCGGTAGACTGGATGCAAACGCGCTTGCCACGCGACACCAGCAAAGCGGATAAGGCCCGGGCTTCCGTCAGGGTGGGTAAAGTAGAAACAACAATGGAAATGGCAGGAAACAAACGCGTGAGAGCGCAGGAAATGCTAGGCATGATGGCCTCCTTACTGAGCGTTAAGCCCGCTCCCAACTTTCCACGGCTGGGGTGGCAGGCACATGGTGGGATGTGGAAAACCGGCAGTAAGGAACCGGCATACCCGAAGGTATTCCCACCACGGCCCGCCATAGAAGAAGACGCACCAATGGTGTGTGACGGACGTAAAAAATGCCGCAAGTGGCGGCTGTCCGCCTTACTGATCGGGTTTCCACGCCCGGCACCGCTATTGAACAGTGCATAGCCATTGTTAACCATGGCTAATTTCCAGTCAACGACGTTGAACGGATTGCCATGAAATCGTACAGAATCAGACATGGCACTCCCCCCGATAAAGCTGGTGTTGTGCCAGCCGGTGGAATGCCGCAGAGCGGTATCCGGCACTGCTTTTGATGGCTTCAACGCATACCGGGCAGACAGGCGCGTGATAGGCATCACCTGACGATGACAGGGCCAAATCAACTGCCCCTCTGTTGCGCTGGCCGCACACCGTACAATGCATAGCAGCGACAGTATGTGCAGAAGGGCTGGAGGCGGTGTTAGAATCGTTGCAACCGGGACGGAGGCGACTACCATTTCGGTGCTGTATTTCAGTAGAGGCCCTGTGTTCCCGCACGGGGCCTTTTGCTTTGGGATACTGACTACCATGGGTGCTATGCATCAATCATGCCCTCCATGTAGGCAATCGCCTTTGCTTCTTCATCCAAGCTTGAAACAACTCTGCAGGCACATTGCGGGCAAATCACCTCAACACAGCCATGAACCGTGCTGCCCTCAATGACACGCTCCGCAATCGCCAAGTGACGCATACGGCCAACTTGCTCACAAAAGCCGCACTTCATGACTTCCACATCAGAACCATGACCATAGGGCCTCGCTGCTTGAATGGAAAGCCGGGTGCCATTACAAATATCCGCCATTAGGCCGCCTCCATTGCTTTTTGCAGACGCTCAGCCAGCCACGCCTCCACCAGATGGCTAGGCCAACCAACAGACGAGCCACCCAAGGAAATCGAAGGTACAAAACCACCCTCACGACCAAGCTTGTAAATGGTGGTTTTGGACAAGCCGGTCAGATGACAGACTTCTCGCAGACGCATCACGCGAGAGCCTGCCGGCCATCGCGATGGCTCAGCCACGGTAGAGCAATCCGCGTCTGATGTGGCCACCGGCTTGGATTGACGATCTGCCAAGAAAGAGTCCAGGTCAGAGCGAAGATAAATGCTGTGACGCCCGGCACGGGTCGAACGAGGAGCACGTCCCTCGCTTTCCCAGGCATTCAGGGTAAAGATAGAAATGCCAAGATATTTGGCTGCTTGCGGACGGGTAAGACGGTCGCTGGGTGCTGATGTGGTTTGCATACATCCTTCCTTTTGAGTTCGCGCCGGACCAAGGCAGTACGGCAAGGAGGATGCTAGAGGGGCAGCTTTCCGACGTGTTATCAAAACGCGGACAAACCGCAAATTAGGCTTTGTTATCTGGACGACGCTGCCAAGCTTTTCTAATGGCGTCCCTATCAACGGGAGCCGTGGGACAATTTATAGTTGCCAGGAATGCTATAACAGCCGGGGCTGGCTTATCCAAGAACCGGTTCAGCTCGGCAAGTTGGATGCGATAGTTTGTCATTGCGCCGGCTTCAGCTTTCGTGTGGCTCGTGGGGGATTTTGCTTCTGGCTTTACAGCAAGTAGCAGCTCTCGCAGCAGTGGCAAAGAAGAGCCAAAGTCGCCACATCTCTGCCGATAACGGATAGCCATGTCATGTACCTCGCCTCCAGTTGCCTGGGCATCGGCAAGTAGGTGCTTCAGTACCCTGCCACGGTAAATTTTCTTGAGCGTGTCACCATCGGTGGCAGCATGTTCCCGATAGGTCTGGCGCTCTTCTGCTGGTGATATTTCTCTTGCGAGATAGTCTGAAGTACCACCCGTGGATCCGGACAGATCGCGTACCCCATATTTCGCACGCCGACCATACACCATCGCATATGGCTGCGCGGACGGCACATCTGGGAGCGCCAGGAAAAGCCCCAAGACACCATCGGGACCGGTAACTATGCTTTGCAACCGCCTCCATTTTTTTCGTAGGCGTTCAGCATGCTCATCTGACTGAGCACCAAATACCGCAAAACGCTGTGCCCGTTGAAAATATCGCTGCCCTTTTGGATTGACCGCCATTTGAGCTACAGCGGTTGCAATTGACTCAGGCAGGCCACAGCCTAGCCAATACGCAGCCAGCTCACCAGGTGTTGTGACATGAGCAGGAACGCCCATGCTGTGCCAACCACCGGGCCCCACAATCTGAGTCATTCGGCTATATCTCCATTTACTCTTAACATCATCGAATGCAACGGTACGATAAATATTGCAGCCTACTCTAAAGATACATACTCACCCAAAGCGGAATGATTGCAGCCAATGAAAACCCTTTTTCTCCTCATGGCGCAGTACGAGCAGCCTGCCATACCACTTAGTGCAATATGTGAGCTGTATTTTGGACTGACGGCACATGAAGCCAACAGGGCCGCGAAACTCAACCGCTTACCGATACCAACATTTAGAGTTGGAACTAGTCAACGCGCCCCGCGCATGGTGCATGTTGAAGACCTAGCAGCTCTCATAGATAAGCAACGCCAGGCAGCCATGAAAAGTTGGCTAAGCAGCAAAGCTTAAGCGCCGTCAGGCTGGTGTTGGAACACCAGCCGCGCCCATGCTTGCAGGGTGTGGGGGGCCTCGATAGGTGTTTTTTATCAGGTCACCGTAGTGACAGCCCGGTTTGTCACTACGAAAAACTATCAAATTCCCCTTTAAAATCAACATTGTCACTACGTCACCATTGTCACTGCGCAAAAACAACTCGGCGGCAAAATGTGCACGCGGCTACGGCTGCACCTGGCCAACCACTCACATACATTTTTCTGACCAGTGTATGAATGGTTTCCGGTGCTAAGGACAGCTGGTGTTATGCCTGCTTGAACAACGGTATTACCTTGGCCCCATCAATCTGCGCCTGCACGAAATCTGCCCAAGCCTGCATGATAGTCCGCCGTTGCTCGGCATACTCGGCACGGTTATACACCCCTTTGATACCTACGATCTTGTGAGCAAGCGCCTTCTCGATGGCGTCAGACGGAAACCCCATTTCATGCAGGTGTGTGGATGCCGTGCGGCGGAAGTCATGCAAAACAAAGTGCTGAACGTCCAACGACAAGGCCCGAACGGCCTGATTAAGTGTGCTCTTGGAAATTGGCCGGTCTGCCTCACCCCGCGAGCTGGGAAAAAGATACAGGGAGCGGCCAGACAGGGCCCGCAGCTCAATCAACAGCTCTTTGGCCTGTCTGGATAGATATACACGGTGCGGCTGATCTTTTTTCATGCGCTCGGCAGGGATGTCCCATATGCCAGCGTCCAAGTCAATTTCAGACCATGTTGATTCGGTCAGCTCGGCTTTGCGCACCATCGTTACCGCCAGCAAGTGTAGAGCCAGCTTCAAAGGACGGCGAATATCAGAGGCATAGACCGCCCGCATAACCTCCCCGATTTCCTTTTCTGACAGCACACGGGTCCGGCTCTCCTCCGTTGCAATAAAGCGGGCCACCAGGGCTGCCGCCGGATTGCTTTCCACCAGGCCACGGGCAATAGCAAAATCGTACATCCGCTTGAGGACATTGCGGGTCAGCAAGGCAATCTTGGGGGAACCACGCGACTTGATACGATCGCATAACTCAAGCACATCAGCCGGTTTGACATCAGCCAAGGGCATGCCACCCAGCCAAGGCAAAACGTCCTTGGCCAGAATCCGGCGAATGGTGGTTTGATAGCTCTCAGACTTCCCCGGCAGCTGCTCTGCAATCCAAGCCTCAGCAAAAACAGAAACTGTGTTGAGCTTCTCGACTTTAGCCGCCTGGACCGCTCTCTTGGGCGACTCGCCCTTGGCCACTAGCGCGGCCCATTCATCACGTTGCCGGCGAGCATCAGCCAGGCTGATTTCCGGATAGTTCCCTATGGTCAGTGCGGGCTGTCGCACCCCATGCAACTGGTAGCGATACCGCCAAATCTTGGAACCGCTCGTCATGACCTCCAGCAGTAGCCCGCCAGTATCACTGACCCGGTAACGGTCTGCCTTGGGTTTCAGAGATTTGATTTTTGTATCAGTCAGCGGAGTGGCTTGGCGAGGCATGATTTCCCTTTCTTGGGTACACACATTGGTACACATCCCGCACACATGAAAATTACATGGAACCCTTATACAGAAAGGATTTCAGGGATAGATAGCAAGCGGCTACGTTTTCCATGTACCAACCATGGACAATCTCAAGGGGATTTTTGCCACCATTTCCCGCAGAATTCTCACATTTTGGTACACAGTATTTTTCATATTTCCGGACGTGTACCTAAGTGTGTACCCAAAACAGCGGCATGTCCACGAACTAGCGCGCACCTCCAGATACAATAAAAGCCCCGATCTACGGGGCTTTCAATAATACTTAGCACTCGCCAGTACCGGAGCGAACACTAAATTACTTTCCGATGCAGAAGCGGCTGAAGATGACCCCGAGCAGGTCGTCCGGGGTGAACTGGCCGGTGATTTCCGACAGCGCGTTCTGCGCCAATCGCAGCTCTTCGGCGAAGATCTCTACCATTTCCCAGTCTGTGTGCGCCAGTTCCATATGCTCGGCCGCGCGGCGGATGGCGTCCAGATGGCGCTCGCGTGCCAGGAACACGCCTTCACTGGCACCACTGTAGCCAATCAGCTCCAGCAGGCGGGCTTTCAGCAGATCCACCCCTGCATGGGTGCGGGCGGACAGGCGCAGCACGCTGCGGCCATCTTCTTCGGCCATGCCGATGGTTGCGCCGCTCAGGTCGGCCTTGTTGTAGATGAACAGGCGCGGCAGTTGCGGCGGAATGCGTTCCAGAATGGCTTCCACTTCGGCAGTCACGCCTTCACGGCTGTCCACCAGCACCAGTGCCACGTCGGCGCGCTCCACCGCCTGCCAGGTGCGTTCGATGCCGATTTTCTCCACCACGTCGTCGGTATCGCGCAGGCCGGCGGTGTCGATGATATGCACCGGCACGCCGTCGATGACAATTTCCTCCCGCACCGTGTCGCGGGTGGTGCCGGCAATATCGGTGACGATGGCGATATCGTCCCCAGCCAGCGCATTCATCAGGCTGGACTTGCCGACATTGGGCTGCCCCACCAGCACCACGTGCATGCCTTCGCGCAGGATGGCACCTTGCCGTGCGGTGGCCTGCACCTGTTGCAGGCGCTGACGCAGGGTTTGCAGCTTGCCCAAGGCATCGGCCTGCTTGAGGAAGTCGATTTCTTCTTCCGGAAAGTCCAGCGTGGCTTCCACCAGCATGCGCAGGGTGATCAGCTCATCCACCAGCACGTGGATTTCATTGGAAAACGCGCCTTTCAGCGATTTGAGCGCGCTGCGCGCGGCGGTTTCGCTGGAAGCATCAATCAGGTCGGCCACGCTTTCCGCCTGGGCCAGGTCCATCTTGTCGTTGAGGAAGGCGCGCTTGGAAAACTCGCCCGGCTCGGCCAGCCGTGCGCCCAGTTGCAGGCAGCGGGTCAGCAGCATATTGAGCACCACCGGCCCGCCGTGGCCTTGCAGCTCCAGCACGTCTTCGCCGGTAAAGCTGTTGGGGCCGGGGAAGTACAGCAGCAGGCCGTTGTCGATGGCCTGGCCATCTGCCGCGTAGAAGTCGGTATACGTCGCGTAGCGCGGCTTGGGCTGTTTACCACCGGTAAGCGCAGCGGCAAAGGGCAGCAAGTCACGCCCTGACACGCGGATGACCCCTACCCCGCCACGACCGGGTGCGGTGGCGATGGCACAAATGGTGACGGGAGCGTAGAGGCTAGGCATGGCGGTTTCCTTGCTGCGGACAGGCTGACCGAAGCAGCCGCCAGATGGATGGCGACAGCGGCTTGGGTCAACTTGCGTTGATTTTTTACTGTATCAGAAAGAAAGCCCGGCCTTTGTCTGGCCGGGCTTTGTCAGTCACTACCGTCCATATCAGGACTGCAGGGCGACTTTCTTGCTGTTTTCAATGCTCTTGTTGATGTACCACTGCTGGGCAATCGACAGGATGTTGTTGACTGCGTAGTACAGCACCAGACCAGCCGGGAAGAAGAAGAACATGGCCGAGAAGGCAACCGGCATGATCTTCATCATCTTCGCCTGCATCGGGTCAGTCGGCGGTGGGTTCAGGAAGGTTTGCAGGAACATGGTGGCAGCCATGATCACCGGCAGCACATAGAACGGGTCCGGACGGGCCAGGTCGGTGTACCACAGGATCCACGGAGCCTGACGCAGCTCAACCGAAGCCAGCAGCGCCCAGTACAGGCCGATGAACACCGGAATCTGGATCAGCATGGGCAGACAGCCACCCAGCGGATTCACCTTCTCGCTCTTGTACATTTCCATCACGGCTTGCTGGAACTTCATACGGTCGTCGCCGTATTGTTCCTTCATGCGTTCCAGACGCGGTGCCAGGGCCTTCATCTTGGCCATGGAGCGGTAGGAAGCGGCAGTCAGCGGATAGAAGATGGCCTTCACGGTGAGGGTGAGCAGCACAATCGCCCAGCCCCAGTTCTGCACCAGACCATGCAGCTTGGTCAGCAGCCAAAACAGCGGGGAAGCGAAGATGTGTACCCAGCCATAGTCCTTGGAATATTCCAGGCCGTCGGCAATCTTGGTCAGCACGCTGTAGTCTTCCGGGCCGGCATACAGCGGCACGGTGATGGAAGCGGTCTGGCCCGGATTGATGGTTTTCAGGTCCACGGTGGCAGCGGCGGAATACAGGCCGTTGTTGTCTTTCAGCTCGAAGTGGCAGGACTTGTCGTCCTTGCACACGCTGGCAGCATCCAGCGGCTTGAGAATCCAGGCGGTCATGAAGTAATGCTGCAGCATGCCCACCCAGCCGTCGGTGGCAGTCTTGGCGTAATCACCCTTGCCCTTGGCCAGATCCTCGAAGGCAACCTTCTGGAACTTGTTTTCAGCGGTGTACACCGCCGGGCCGGTAAAGGTGTGGGCAAAGCGGCCTTCACCTTCCGGTGCCTGACCATCACGCAGGATGCGGTAGTAGGCAGTCGGGGCCAGCGGGGTGGTGCCGCCGTTGGTGATATCAAAACGCACCGCGATATCGTAGCTGCCCTTCTTGAAGGTGTAGGTTTTCACCACTTGCACGCCATTGGCGGCCGGGGCGGTCAGCTTCACCTGCAGGCTGTCGCCACTCAGGGTGTAGCTGGATTGTGCCGCGGAGTAGACCGTCTTGTGGGTGGGCAGGGCCGGGTTGCTGGCAGCCACCAGACCGGTCTGCGCCACGTACACGCGGCCATTCTTGTCGGTGAGCAGCTCGAACGGCTTTTTGGCGTCCGTGGCGGAATCGTGCTTCAGCAAATCCAGCTGACGCAGGTCACCACCCACGGTATCAATTTCGGCCTTGATCACGTCGGTCGTCACACGGATGCGCTGGCCGGCGGTGAGTTTGGCAGCTTCAACAGGCTGGGCGCTGGCGGTATGGCTGGCCGGTGCGTCCGGCTGCGAAGCCGTTTGTGTCTGTGCCACCTGCTGCGGAGCAGGCTTGGGCGCAAAATACTCCTGCCACAGCAGCAGGATGCCCATGGACAGAACGATGAAGATTATGAGTCGCTTGGAATCCATCTCTACGATACCGGAAAGTTCAGGGAACCGGGTCATAACCACTGCCACCCCAGGGGTGACAGCGCCCGATGCGTTTCATCGCCAGAAAGCCGCCCTTGCAGGCGCCATGCTTTCTCACCGCCTCGATCGCGTAACTGGAACAGGTCGGCACATAGCGGCACCGTGGTGCCAGCCAGGGGCTGATGGCCAGTTGGTAAAAGCGGATCAGGAGGATGAGGAGGCGCGACATCGTGCCAGTTTAGCAAAGAGTGTAGACAAGGCGATGACAGCTTCTGCTCTGTCAGCGCGTGAAAAAGCCAGTTTGGCACGGACAATGTAGTCCTGTGCCGGCAAGGAGGCCTGATTCAGGCGGAACCACTCGCGCACGGTACGCTTGATGTAATTGCGGCGTACGGCTCGCTTGTGGACCTTCTTACCCACCACCAGGCCAAGCCGGGCATGGCCCAGATCGTTGGGACGGGCATACACCTGAAACAAAGCCGTGCTGCGCGCTTGCCGCAAACTAAAAACGGATGAAAATTCATCCGTTTTTAATAGCCGGTGCACACGGCGAAAGCGATAAGTCATTACTGAACTTATACGGCCAGGCGCTTGCGACCCTTGGCGCGACGGGCGGCGATAACGGCGCGGCCACCGCGGGTCTTCATGCGAACGAGGAAGCCGTGAGTGCGCTTGCGACGGGTAGTGGAAGGCTGGTAAGTACGCTTCATGATAAAGAATTCCTGTTTCGAAACGGAAATAAACGCGTGATTTCACAAGAAAAACCGCCGTTTGTCAATGGCAAATTTTTAGCGCACCTGTGGATAACTTTGTCGAAAACCGTTAGAATGTCGAAACTTAACGCACCCCACCCCCTGCGTAATTATTAAACGAAGCCGCCCGCCCAAGGGCAGCACGCGCGACAGGAGGATGGTGCAAGCCACTTGCCATGCATGAACACATGCCAGGGCTGCACCCGCGCCGGACATAGCCGTCCGGCCATCCCACCAGGGTGACAACCATGGCTCCTCCCGCCGCAACGCATATCGTCAACGGCGGGTTTTTGCTTTTACTTGCGTGTACTTAATGACCGAACTGGATCAATTCTGGCCTGCCTGCCTCGCACGCCTCGAGGCCGAACTGTCTTCACAGCAGTTCAATACCTGGATCAAGCCGCTGGCGGCTGAAGCCAATGAAGAAGGCATTGCGCTGTTTGCCCCCAACCGCTTCATCATGCAGTTCATCAAGGACCGCTTCCTTGGACGCATTGAAGAACTGGCGGTAGAGCTGGTGGGCGAAGCCCCGGTCGAACTGCGCCTGGGTGCGCCCAGCAACAAGCCGCTGGCCGTACCGCCTGCAGTGGGCAATGGCGTGCGCAAACCGGCCCCGGCCCCGGCCACCAGCAACGACACCCCCAGCCCGGCCAAGCAGGCGGCAGTAAAAGCCATTGGCGGCAGCCACGAAAGCACCCGGCTGAACCCGGCCTTTACCTTTGACACGCTGGTGACAGGTAAGGGCAACCAACTGGCGCGTGCCGCCGCCATGCAGATTGCCGAGAATCCGGGCGACCAGGCCTACAACCCGCTGTTTGTCTACGGTGGCGTGGGCCTGGGTAAAACCCACTTGATCCAGGCCATTGGCAACCACGTGTTCCAGAAGAACCCGCAAGCCAAAATCCGCTACATCCACGCCGAACGCTATGTGGCCGACATCATGCGCGCCTACCAACACAAGGCGTTTGACGAATTCAAGCGCTACTACCACTCGCTGGATTTGCTGCTGATTGACGACATCCAGTTTTTTGCCGGCAAAAACCGCACCCAGGAAGAATTCTTCTACGCCTTCAACGCACTGATTGAAGGCGGCAAGCAAGTCATCATGACCTGCGACACCTACCCCAAGCAGATAGAAGGCATGGAAGAGCGGCTGATTTCGCGCTTCTCCTGGGGCCTGACGGTGGAAATCCAGCCGCCGGAGCTGGAAATGCGCGTGGCCATTCTGATGAAAAAGGCCGAAGCCGACAGCATCAAGCTGGACCACCCGGTAGCGTTTTTCATTGCCCAGAACGTGCGCTCCAACGTGCGCGAACTGGAAGGCGCGCTCAAGCGCGTGGTGGCCTATGCCCGCTTCACCAACCAGAGCATCTCGCTGGACCTGGTGAAAGAAGCCTTGAAGGACATCCTGGCCGCCGGCAACCGCCAGGTGACGGTGGACGCCATCCAGAAAACCGTGGCCGAGTACTACAAGATCAAGCTGTCCGACATGCACAGCAAAAAGCGCAGCCGTGACATTGCCCGGCCGCGCCAGGTAGCCATGGCACTGGCCAAGGAGCTGACCCAGCTCTCGCTGCCCAATATTGGCGATGCCTTTGGCGGCCGCGACCACACCACCGTGCTGCATGCCTGCAAAACCATTGCCGAAATGCGTGGTAATGACGCCGATATGGCGCACGATTACGATACGCTGCTATCCATGCTGCGTAACTGATATGTTGATTCAACCGATAACTGACTCTGGACACATTCGGGAGCCCGAAACATGCTGATCCTGCAAGCCGAACGCGATGCCCTTCTCAAGCCCCTGCTGGCCGTGACCGGTATTGTCGAACGCCGCCACACCCTGCCGATTCTTTCCAATGTACTGATTGAAAAGAAAGGCGGACAGGTAGGCTTCCTGGCGACTGATCTGGAAATCCAGATCACCACCGCCAGCGCCGACGAACTGCCGGGCGAAGACTTCCGCCTGACCACCTCGGCCAAGAAGCTGCAGGACATCCTGCGAGCCATCCCGGACAAAACCACCGTCACGCTGGAACAACTGGACGGCCGCCTCACGCTCAAAGCCGGCAAAAGCCGCTTCAACCTGCAAACCCTGCCGGCAGAAGACTTCCCGCTGCTGTCCGTGGGCAGCGCCAGCGAATCCAGCTTCAGCCTGAGCCAGCGCGAACTCAAACGCCTGATCTCCCAAGTGCAATTTGCCATGGCGGTGCAGGACATCCGTTACTACCTCAACGGCCTGTTGATGCAAACCGACGGCAACCAGGTAAAACTGATTGCCACCGACGGCCACCGCCTGGCCTTTGCCAGCGCCGACGTGGAAGCCACCCTGCCCAAGGCCGAAGTCATCCTGCCGCGCAAAACCATCCTGGAGCTGTACAAACTGCTGCAGGACAGCGACGACGAAATCAACATCGAAGTGCTGGCCAACCAGGTACGCTTCAGCTTTGGCTCCACCGTCATCATCAGCAAGGTGGTGGACGGCAAGTTCCCCGACTACAACCGCGTGATTCCGCTGGATAATGACAAGATCTTCCTGATCGAACGCCTAACCTTCCTGCACGCGCTGCAACGCGCCGCCATTCTGGCCAACGAAAAATTCCGTGGCGTGCGGCTGGTACTGGCACCGGGCAAAATGTCCATCCTGTGTACCAACAGCGAACAGGAAGAAGCGGAAGAAGAACTGGAAATTGCCTATCAGGGTGGTGAACTGGAAATCGGCTTCAACATCAACTATCTGCTGGACGTGCTGACCAACCTGCCAGCCGATACCCTGCAGATGGCGTTTGGCGATGCCAACCGCAGTACGCTGGTGACCATTCCCGACTACAGCAACTTCAAGTACATCGTGATGCCGATGCGCATCTAGGGAGTAGTGAGTTGGAAATAGGGAGTCGGGCTTGACCACTCCCTCGGCAGGTCTTGAATTTGACTTTATTACAGCAGGCAGCGTGATGACGCAGTGGCTTACTCCCCACTCCCGACTCACTACTCCCGCTGTTCAGGAATAAGCATGAGCGAACAGGAATACGGCGCGGATAGCATTAAAGTCCTCAAGGGTCTGGATGCGGTACGCAAACGCCCCGGCATGTACATTGGCGATACCTCGGACGGCACCGGTCTGCACCACATGGTGTTTGAAGTGCTGGACAACGCCATTGACGAAGCCCTGGCCGGCCATGCCGACACCATCAAGGTCATCATCAACCCCGACAACTCCATCACCGTATCGGACAACGGCCGGGGCATCCCCACCGACATCCACCCGGAAGAAGGACGCTCGGCGGCCGAAGTGATCATGACCATCCTGCACGCCGGCGGCAAATTCGACAGCAACAGCTACAAGATTTCCGGCGGCCTGCACGGCGTAGGTGTATCCGTAGTAAATGCACTGTCCGACTGGCTGAAGCTGAAGATCTGGCGTGACGGCAAGGTACACGAAATGGAATTCCGCCGCGGCGACGCCGTGGCCCCGCTTACCGTTACCGGCCACAGCAACCACCGCGGCACCGAAGTCACCTTCCGCGCCAGCGAAGAAACCTTTGGCGTGGTGGAATACCACTTCGACATCCTGGCCAAGCGCATCCGCGAACTGTCCTTCCTCAACCAAGGCGTAGGCATCAACCTGCTGGACAAGCGCACCGGCAAGGAAGAAAACTTCGCCTTCTCCGGCGGCGTGGCCGGCTTTGTGGAATACATGAACCGCAACAAAACCGTGCTGCACCCCAAAGTGTTCCACGGCATGGGCGAAAAAGACGGCATGAGCGTGGAAGTGGCCATGCAATGGAACGACTCCTACCAGGAAAGCGTCCAGTGCTTCACCAACAACATCCCGCAACGTGACGGCGGCACCCACATGACCGCCCTGCGCCAGGTGATGACCCGCACGCTCAACCAGTACATCGAAGAACACGAAGTGGCCAAAAAGGCCAAGGTGGACACCACCGGCGACGACATGCGCGAAGGCCTTACCTGCGTGCTGTCCGTCAAGCTGCCCGACCCCAAGTTCTCCAGCCAGACCAAGGACAAACTGGTATCCGGCGAAATCGGCCCGGTAGTCAACGAAGTGATCAGCGAAGCGCTGAAAACCTACCTGCTGGAAAACCCCAACGACGCCAAAACCATCTGCGGCAAGATTGTGGACGCCGCCCGCGCCCGCGAAGCCGCGCGCAAAGCCCGCGAAATCACCCGCCGCAAAGGCGTGATGGACGGCCTGGGCCTGCCCGGCAAACTGGCCGACTGCCAGGAAAAAGACCCCAAGCTGTGCGAACTGTACCTGGTGGAGGGTGACTCTGCCGGCGGCTCCGCCAAACAAGGCCGCGACCGCAAATTCCAGGCCATCCTGCCCTTGAAGGGCAAGATTCTTAACGTAGAACGCGCCCGCTTCGACAAAATGCTGCAAAGCCAGGAAGTGGCCACCCTGATTACCGCCATGGGCTGCGGCATTGGCAAGGACGAATACAACCCGGACAAACTGCGCTACCACCGCATCATCATCATGACCGATGCCGACGTGGACGGCGCCCACATCCGCACCCTGCTGCTCACCTTCTTCTACCGCCAGATGCACGAACTGGTGGAACGCGGCCACATCTACATTGCCCAGCCGCCGCTGTACAAGGCCAAGCACGGCAAGCAAGAGCGCTACCTGAAGGACGACTACGAGCTGAACCAGTACCTGCTGCAACTGGCACTGGAAAAAGCCGAACTCATCCCCGCCACCGACGCCCCGGCCCTGGCCGGCGACACCCTGGCCGAAGTAGCCCGCCAGTTCCTGGTGGCCCGCGCCGTCATCGAACGCGAAAGCCGCGTCATCGACCCGCTGGTACTGGAAGCCATGCTCAAATCCGGCCGCCTGTCGCTGGAAACCGAGCACGCCGCCCAGGACAGCCTGGCCCGCCTCACCGCCCTGGTGCCGGCTGACGCCATCGTGCTGGAACTGCTGCACGACGAAAAAAACGACGGCCACCTGATCAAAATCACCCGCAAACTACACGGCAACGTGCTGGTAACGGTGCTGGACCAGGACTTCCTGGAAACCGGCGACTACGCCGAACTGGCCAAAACCGGCGACCTGCTCAGCGGCCTGCTGCGCGAAGGTGCCAGCGTACGCCGCGGCGAAACGGTGAAACCGATCAGCGAATTTGGCCAGGCACTGGACTGGCTGCTGGCCGAAGTGAAAAAGGGCATGAACATCCAGCGCTACAAAGGCCTGGGCGAGATGAACCCGGAACAACTGTGGGAAACCACCATGGACCCCAACGTGCGCCGCCTGTTGAAGGTACGCATTGAAGACGTGATGGGCGCGGACGACGTGTTCACCACCCTGATGGGCGACGAAGTGGAACCCCGCCGCGCCTTTATCGAAGGCAATGCCCTGATTGCGCGGAATATTGATGTGTAAGGGGTAGTGTAGATAGACTCATAAGCTGAGAAAAAGAGGCCCATAAATTGAGAAATTTATGGGCCTCTTTTTTTGGATTGTTACTGCTAATGAGTCAATGCCGTCTTGTAACGGTGCCTTAGTATGGGTTCAGGCAACTTACGACCCATTGCAGCCATTAGATTTTGGTGTGGCATGCCGACCGCTTTGAGGTGCGCGCAGTCATGGATAGCAGATAAGGAAGGTGTAGGTTCAATTCCGGCATGCGGTAGATTGTGTGGTCTGTCCCGCTCTTCGTGGACAGCGGGACAGACCAGTGGGCAACTATACAGACCCCGCTAGGACAAAGTTCTTGAAAGCATGCGTTTGAGTTGCAATACTGTGTGTCACAGTAAAGTTCTGTTTTATTTGTTCATTGGCATCAATAATTAAGTGAGAAAAGACTATTAATGATGAAAGTTTATGAATTTTCCAATCCGACTGAAAGGAATGGCTACTGCCTTTTTGATGATGAACTGGAAAGAAATCCACTCGTATTTTTTCATGCCACTCCCAAAAAAAATATTGAATCAATAATAAATAACGGATTTAAGTTTGGGCCAACTCTTCAGTCTATTTCATATGCCAATAGAAGTTCAAGCTGCTTAGCCCATCGCGGGAGAAGTGTTGCTGAAGATTATGCAGTCTTTGTTGTTGAGTTTGCATCATTGGATAACATTAAGATAAATCCGTCTGATATTCATGTATATCGTGAAGACATTCAGCCCATTATCAAGGGGTATTGTATTGTTCCAAAGGAATACATTTTCAGTTAATTACGAGAGACCCTTCAAACTAATATCCATTTTCCCTAGATGGTTAGGAGCCCTCTGCCAATACTTCGGTGGCAATAAGTTAAGGCTATAAACATCAAAATACAATATGCAAAAATACTACCCGCCCGAGCATAAAAAAAGAGAATTCCATTGCATTCATTGTGGAGTTTTTTCATCACAGCATTGGCGTGAATTTTATTTTCACTCCGCCCATGGAAGCTACTCTACCCACCAGTCGTTAAATTTCTGCATCTGCTCTCATTGCAAAGAATGGTCATATTGGTATGAAGGAAGGATGATTGTTCCATCTGCAGCTCCAGTCCCACCTGCACATCCAGACATGCCAGAGTCATGTCTGCTTGATTACAATGAGGCTAGGGAAGTTGTTGCGACTTCCCCTCGTGCTGCTTCTGCCTTGTTGAGGTTATCACTCCAAAAACTAATGTCCGAGCTTGGAGAGAGAGGCAAGAACATCAACGACGATATCGGGTCATTAGTAACCAAAGGCCTGCCAATCGAAGTCCAGCAGGCTTTAGACTTCTGTCGGGTCGTTGGAAACAATGCCGTGCATCCTGGCGAAATTGAAATAAACGACACTCCAGAAATTGCTCACAACCTATTCACGATGATGAATTTCATCATTGAAGACCGAATATCAAGACCAAAATACATCTCGGCGTTGTACAGCCAACTTCCAGAAGGTGCGCGAAAAGCAATTGAAAAACGGGATGGCGCAGAGACTTAACCCTTTGCTCATACAGGACCGCGCAGGAGCGCACTGTGTTTTAGCTTTCTATTAACGTCGGCTATCCGGACTGCTACTGCCTTCATTTTACGAACTTACCAAATTTTTGAATGGCTGGAACTGGCCGAGAGCAGCCCACCGTCCAATTCTTAAAACGACCCATTACAGTCAATCATCACTCAGGGCTGAATAACGGCTATGCAGCGGTTCCGGTCGGAGAGGGCCGCATACTCAACTCACGGTCTAGGCTGGGTTGCAGTCATCGGGAATCAGCAATCTCTTGGGGCCGATGATAGGTTTCAAGCGTACTGCTGACCTTGACAACACCCCAGAAGTTGTCTGGCCATGCAAGGTGCGCTAGCGTGATGCCCTCGCGCCCTCGTTTAGTCCAAGCAGCACTTCTTATACTTGCGTCCGCTGCCACAGCGGCACGGCTCGTTCCTCCCTAGTTTTATGCGGCTGACCCCTCGCGTGTATTGAGGAAGGACGTCGAGAACCCGAGCCGCCGGCTTCATGTTCGCGGTTAGCTGGTCCAACTCCTCCGAGGGCTCCCACGGAAAGTCCAATGTGACACCAAACTGGACTTGCCCATCCGGGTTCACGGAGACGCCAAACCATTGCCTCGCACGTTGCTGGTACTTGCGTTTGACGCAGTGGGTCTCCAGCACGGCAATCGATTCGGGAGACAGCGTTGGATTGCAATGGAAGCTTACCCCGCCCGGTGTTGTGCTCGACGCGAGCGTCACGTCGTGTCGCTTCCCGTCGCACTGCACCTTCCGCGTGATGGTCTCGAGTACGCTGTGGACGTTTTTGCACGAATCTTCGTCCATAGAAAGGAGGTGGAACCCGAGTTCGAGAGTTGCCGGGTCTGCCCTCGTCTCAATTTCTTTGATGAGACTCTCGTAGCGAGTTCCGCGCATCTTAGTGAGGATACCAGCCGGCGTATCGTCTCCAGGCAGGTTATCCCTACGAACCATCATCGCCGTGTCTAGGTCTCGAGCGATGGAGTCCTCGAGCATGACGGTGTTGTAATTGTCATCCAGCCAGAGGTTCTGTTTCAGGTGGTAGCCGAGGACTGTCAGCTCATGCCCGCTCATCAGCTTGTCCACGACTGCCACGCGCAACTTCACGTAGCTCAATAATCGCAGCGGCGTCGTCAGCATTTCAGTCAGCGTGTCGAGAAGGAATACGTCCATTACGAACGGAGGCCGGATAACATCGGTGGTCTGGAATTTCAGCGACTGGCTTGCCTGAAAGGCCAGCGCAGGATAGTGTTCCGACACGAGGCTGAACAGGAAGGCCTCTTTGATGCTCGGGGGCAAGCCGACTTCATTTCCTTTGTCGTCCACTAAGCGACATTCGCCAGCGAGAATCTCGTTGGCGCAAGTCCAACCCTGGTCGTAGGAATCCTGAATGGCAGCAGCGAAGTCTGCCTTCAGCTGATTGTCGTTCCCCTTGCGGGCTGAGATGGTCAGCTTCTTCGCCTTCGCCTGCACGATGATGAGCCGGTCACCGTAAATGACCAGAACATCAGCTTCACCCACGATGTCCTTGCCACGATGCAGGTTCACGTTCGTATAGACGTGCTCGCAGCCAAAGACTCCGGCCAGCCGGCGCGCAGCGAACTGCTCGGCGAAGGCGCCGCGATGCTTGGAGGCCGTCGGGCGGTAGGGCTTGTCATCCAACATCCAGAAGAACGGAGACTCGTATAGCGCCTCGTAAATGGCGTAGTGCGAGAAGAGGAGCACGGTCCCGCGGTCGGTAAGTAGCAGCGGCCGGGCTGCGACCTCATTGAAGTCCCCCACTTCCTTGAACGCCGCGTTATCCCCCACGAAGAGGAACGCGTGGAAGAACGCTTTGACCACCCCCTGCGCAATACCACTGCGAAACGCCACCTCATCCAGCGAGAACTCGAATGCGGGCAGGAAAGTTGCGGGTGGAGCCTTGGCAGCTCGAGCATCCGCAAAGAGTCGCGTCCCCTTTTCGTCCATCAAGGCGCACATCGTCTTTGCGATGGTCCGCGCCTGGCCGGAGGTGAAGCCCTTCGTCTTAAGCATCCAGTCATCATCGGCCCCGTACTTCTCGGGCACTAGGTCCCTGTACTGGAAGGCGTAGGCCGACTCGGTACCATAGAAGATGGGCTCTCGTATTCCCAGGCCGCACCACGGGTTTGGCGGCTCAGCGCCCGCGTTCAACGCCTCGAACATGGCAGCGAACATGGGGTAGGACATCGCATCGTGCAGTTCCCGCAAAAGGGCATCTGTGCGCTTGACGTAGCCCTCGACCACATCAGTCGGCTGCAGGGAAAGGTCCAATGGCTTTTTCGCCATCAGGCCAATCAGCGTCGTCAATTCCGTCCGAATGAGGCGCTCGCTGCTGAACAAACGGTCCATGTCAGACGGCTTCAGCTTACCCTTGATGTGGATGACGTTGTCGCGATGGCAAATGTGTGCAACCGCATGAGCGTATCCGGGCGACGCGGCTAGCGTGGTCAGGTCCTCCAGAATCTGGGATTCCTCCCGCGGCTTATCCATAGTCCCTCCTTTCAAGTTGGCAATCGGCTGTGCGTTCGTCTCGCTAGCCGCCTCCGGTAAAGTTCAATGTCAGGTCTCGTCAGCAGCTGACTTTCGGGCTTCAAACCCGAGCGAGAGTAGCCTGCCTGAAGCGGTCACTCGCCTTGCGAACGCAAGGGGCGGCTCATGGCCGTAAGCGGCTAGTTTCAGCAATCATCATTGCTGGGCTGACTGACTACAGGCGACCCCAGAGACCACTCCTAAGTACCTTATGCACATAGCAAATTAAATTTCAGCCTATCAATACAGTTATCCCGCACTCAAGTTGCAGGAAGCGATGGCATTCCAGATACTGCTCACGTTGCTTGAAAACCCCCACTCCATCACCTAAGTTTGGTAGATGTCAGTGCAACGCTGACCTGCTGTTTTGAGATATGACCTGTTTTCGTTGATATATGACACCGCTACCGCGGGCACCCGCTATTTGTGAGAGGGTACGGCGGGAGTTGGCAATGGAACAGGCTACCAAAAAAAGTACAGAGTCATACACCTTAAAGGGCATGACATGTGTGCCTATGGGTATCGTTTGCCCCTGCGATACCCTTGTAGATACGTGCAACCAAGCGCGAAATGCCATTTGCTCGGCTGCCTTGGTTTTTCGCCAAAATCCTGCCTTTTCGGCCCTCAACCTCTCCCACGTCTCCACACCTTCACGCTACAGCAGGCTGTCAGCACCACCATCGCAAGTAAATTTTTTTAAAAAATTTTTATTGCAAAAACACCGTTTTATTGCTGGCAGTTTTCACGAAAATTCCACCAACTTCGGCAAATGTGGGGCTATTTTTCATCAAAATACTGCAGTAAGCTGCGCAGCAACAAGTTCAACTGAGTGCCAAATGCTGCGTCTAAACCGTACTGCGATATCGCGATTTGTACCGACTTCGGTCTGTGCCAACGCCGCGCATCGCTCCACTACTTCAGCTTTCCATCTTCACACTGTCGTAGGTTTACGATGACTCGTATATCGCACACCTACGGCCGTCGCAGCCGCCGACACGAGTCAGACTCCGGTATCCGCCAAGTTGCCTCCACCTTTGGCAAGCCGAAGTTCAGCACCTTCAATGAGAAGGCATCGGGCCACATCAATGTTGAACACAATCCCGAGCGCCTGATTTCGCACTTGCTTGCGATTGACCCGCGAGTCAAAGCCTTTCAGCCGCAGCCATTCAGCGTAGACCTGGTTGACCAGCGCCTGCTGTTGACCAAGGAAGCAAAAAGCGAGGCTTGGCATCGTCATCGCGATGTGGAAGGTGAAAAGCTATACACCCCAGACTTCAGCATCAGTTGGGCTGATGGGCTGTTCGCTGCGGTAGAAGTCAAAACCGAGGGGTTTGAAGGGCCAGAGGCGTATTGGGACAAGATTGCCTGGGCTCGCCCGATTCTGAACGCCAATGGCTATCCTCTTCGCACCGTCATTATTCCAGCAGACGCCAACCATCCGGTTCGGGCAAATGCCTGGCAGCTCAAGCAAGCGGCCACCAAGATTGAGACGTATCTGAACGACGCAATCGTTGAGAAAGTCATTGAGTACTGTGAAGACGGGCCGGTCACGATGTCTGCCTTATGCAAAGACTTGCAGCTCCATCCAGGATTGATTCCGGTCTTGCTTGTTGCTGGCGTATTGAGCGGCGACATAGGGTACCGCCGCATGGGGGGCACATTAGAACTGAGCTTGGCTTATGGCGACCTTGGTCATCTGTGCTTGCTAGAGGTGCTCGAACAATGATTCGCACTTTACGTTTGCATGACAAAGTTGCTTCACTGCAGAAACCAGATGCCTACCTGGAAGTACTCGACGCAAAGCCAAAGAAAGGCTGGATAAAGGTCTTCGATGCTGAGCAACACGTAGAACGTTACGTTGAAGCCGTGAAGCTGCAGTCCGCGATTCATGATGGTTCATTAACTGTTCTCCGCCCAGGTCGTCCTCGCGCATCGCTTGCAGGTCAGGCAACGGACGAGGTGTTGATTGAACAGAACAGCAACATCCGCAAAATCATGCGTGACATTTGCGACATCCAGCGCCATCAGGGATGTAGTTTTCTACAGGCTTACCGTCGGGCAAAAGAGTTATATCAGCAGCAACAAGGCTCGCCTCTAGCACTGAATCGCCCCGGCTTCTCTAGACACTCTTGAGCCGTTGGAAATATTGCTTCTCAAACTCTACCGGCGATAGCCCGTTTGCGGAACCATGCCGGCGTTTCGGGTTGTAGAACATTTCGATGTAATCGAAGATATCCCGCCGGGCCTCCTCCCTGTCGTGATAGGTTTTGCGCTTGATGCGCTCCCGCTTCAGCAACTGGAAGAAACTCTCTGCCACGGCATTGTCGTGGCAGTTCCCACGCCGACTCATGCTGGGCACCAAGCGATGAGCTTTCAAGAAGTCCTGCCAATCGTAGCTACTGAACTGACTTCCTTGGTCGGAATGCACCAGTACCTCCTGCTTGGGCTGACGTCGCCATACCGCCATCAACAGGGCATTCAGCACCAGCTCTCTATCGATACGTGACTGCATCGACCAGCCAATCACCTGCCGCGAGAACAGGTCCAGCACCACCGCCAGGTACAACCACCCCTCATGCGTGCGGATATAAGTGATGTCGGTCACCCAAGCTTTATTCGGTTCATTCACGGTGAACTGGCGTTGCAGGTGGTTAGGTGCCACCACTGCCGGGCGGCCACGGTAATGCCCAGGACGCCGGTGGTAACCCGTCTGCGAACGTAAGCCTTCCTGCTTCATCAGCCGAGCCACACGATGTTTGCCACAGCGCTCTCCCTGAGCCTGCAAGTCGTCATGCACCTTGCGATAGCCATAGACACCGCCACTTTCGAGCCACGCCTGCTTGATGTGCTCCAGCAAGCGCTGGTCTTCACGCGCTCGTGGTGAATGCGGGGATGCTTTCCAGGCGTAGTAGCCACTGGGATGCACCGACATAACACGACACAGACGTCGAATAGGGAACTGCTGTGCATGGGCCCGGATGAAGGCATACCTTACCCGGACTCCTTGGCAAAGTATGCGGCGGCCTTTTTTAGGATGTCGCGCTCCTCGGTGACCCGTTTGAGCTCTGCCTTGAGACGTCGGATTTCGGCTTGCTGGTCTGCGGGTTCGGCCGGTTGGGCGCGCTTGGGGTCGAAGCGTTTCAGCCATTGATACAGGCTGTGGGCAGATACGCCGAGACGGCTGGCGACTTCGGCCACTGGGTAACCACGCTCGGTTACCTGTTTGACTGCTTCAATCTTGAACGCTTCGGGGAAACGCGGCTTGCTCATGACACCTCCTTGTGGGGCCTAGTGTGAGGCTCGCGAAGTGTCTAGGAAAGGAGGGGCGATTCAATTGGCCCCCAGGTACAGGCAAGAGCCAAACCATTTCGAATCTGATTGCTCAATGCCTCGCAGAACGGAAGCGAGTGCTCTTTGTTTCCGAGAAAATGGCCGCGCTTGATGTTGTTTATCGGCGCCTTGCAGATGTTGGCCTCGGTAATTTTTGTCTTGAACTGCATTCGAACAAAGCACGCAAAACGGATGTGTTAGAACAGCTTCGCCGTTCCTGGGATGGAGCTGCAGCAATAGCCCCTGAAGAGTGGCAGTCAGAAGCAGAACGACTAGAAGGGCTTCGTGCACAATTGAATCGGTATGTTGAACGGTTACATGTTCGACATTCGAATGGAATGAGTGTGTACGAGGCTATTGGTAGGGTAGTTGCCGGACAAGACCTTCCAGTACTCCACCTCTCATGGCCAACAGCGCAAGCGCATGGTGTAAAAGATATGCACACTCTGCGGGAAACCGCAGAACTGCTTGATGTTCATGCCAAAGTAATTGGTAGTGAGCAACTTACCGCAAGCCCACTAGCACATGTCGCTCAAACGGAGTGGTCGCCATTATGGCAGTCAGCATTGCTGGAGGCGGCTCAGGGAGTTGGACCTGCGGTACAGGCCTTCGAGGAGGCTACAGGTGTACTTACCTCTGCTATCGGAATCCCAGCACTACAAATGGAGCCACGAGTCCGTGAAGGACTCCGGCTGCTTGCAAACACGCTACCTGCGGCATCAGGTCACGACTGGCAGTTTGTCTTGCGTCCAGATGCAAAGGCAATAGCTGAAAACCTTTGCCAAGCCGCTCCGTTAGTTGAACGTTATCGTGAACTGCTGGGTGCGTTATCCGCCCCATGCAGTAATCAAGTCCTTGAAGATATTCGGCTGGGTATCTCGCAGCTCTCCCGCTACTTGGAGCTTAAAGAACACCTTTCGCCCCCTTGGAATGAGAGCCTCCGCTCCCGGCTTGGCGTTGGAATCAAGTTGCTACGAAATCGCCAGGAGCTGATTAGTCAGCTGACGATTCCGTATCAAGAAGGAATTTCCACCGCCACAGTGCATCAGCTACAACAGGACTGGCTGGAGCTACAGAATTCATCATGGCCGATGACCGTGATGCGCCGTAAAACATTGGTCAAGAAGCTCAAAGGGCTGGCAAATGGAAGCGGTGAACCGGACATTGGCACGGACATTGAGTGCCTGGTGAAGCTCGACAAGCTTCATGCCGATATTAAACTGTTTGAAGACCTATCACTGCTCACCTCGAATGCATGGTCTGGGGTGAAGACGGACCTCGATGTTGCTCGTGCTGCATTTGCATTCCAGTCCGCACTTGAACAAGCACGTTCCCGCCAAGCATGGGAAGACATTGGCCTTGACCCCGTCAGCCATGGTCGATGTGGTGACATCGCACGTGAAGACATCCTGCGCATGCGGGAAATGCGTCAGATAGAGCAGGTTATCAATCGACTATCTGGCCTGGATAAGGAATCCAATGGGGTTTGGTCAGGCTTTGAGACGGACCTTGCTGTTGCAAAAATATTTGTCATCTTTCAAGGCGCATTGCTATCGGCTCGAAGCAACACCCCATGGCAAGATGATGGTTTAGATGCTATCGAAAATGGTCGCGCGGGAGTAGCCGCAGCTGCAGACCTCAAGAAAATGCGAGAAATGGTCTCGCTTCAAGAGCGGCTGAAAGAATTCGAGGACTTGTCTTCCAAAACATCTGGCTTGTGGAATGGACTGCAGACGAAAGTTGAAGCGATTGCGCCCGCTCTCCGTTTTTACGAGGCACTAACCACCTCACTTTCTGTGCTTGCTACTACGCCTGAAGCACTTGCTGCCATTAAGGCGCCAATTGCACTGCTACTAGGCGATAGTAACGTCCTGCTTGGGTCTACCGGAGCCATTGCTAGTGCGGGGCGTACCTATGCAAATGCATTGAGTTCCTTTGATGAGGCCATTACCCGCTTCAGCATCACCAGTGGCTTGCCTGAATCCGACAAAGTAACGCTTGGAGGACTACTACCCAGCGACGTCCTACAGCGTGCCGAAGGTGTACTCCATACATCAAATAGATTGAATGCGTGGTGTGCGTGGCGTAAGACACGCCAACAGGCACTGTCATTGGGGCTCGCCAATGTCGTTAAGGGCCTGGAGCAAGGAAATATTCAACTTGGCCAAGTAAAAGAAACCTTCGAAACGGACTACTGCCGATGGTGGCTGAATGCAGTGGTCGACCGGGACGATGTGCTCCGAACCTTTGTTTCTGCTGAGCATGAAAAGCGTATTCGTGATTTCAGAGAGCTGGATGAGCGCTTTACTAGCCTCACTCAGGCATTAGTACGTGCACAGCTTTCTGCTGGTCACCCATCACCTGAACGAGTTTCACATGGGTCCGAGTGGGGTCTACTGCGTTACGAAATGCAGAAAAAAACGCGCCATCTACCCTTACGAGAGCTGGTGACTCGTGCATCAGACGCCGTGATGAGCTTGACCCCCTGCTTACTCATGAGTCCATTGTCCATTGCTCAATTTCTTCCTGCTGAGACAGCGAATTTTGACGTGGTCATCTTCGATGAGGCATCGCAGATACCAGTTTGGGATGCTATCGGTGCAATGGCTCGCGGGAAGCAAGTCATTATGGTCGGTGACCCTAAACAATTGCCGCCGACCAGCTTCTTTGACCGTGCCGAATCCGATGCAGACGACAGTGATGTCGAGGCTGAACTTGAAAGCATCTTGGAAGAGTGTATCGGTGCCAATCTGCCAACGATGAAACTATCGTGGCACTACCGTAGCCGCCATGAAAGTTTGATAGCGTTCTCGAATTATCGCTATTACGACGGTGAGCTAGTTACATTCCCGAGCCCGCTGACCAATGACAGAGCGGTGAGTTTCACCCACGTGCCGAACGGACAATATGAGCGTGGTGCTTCACGGACAAACAAACCTGAAGCAAAGGCATTGGTCGCAGACCTTGTCGGTAAGCTGAAGTCACCTAGATTCCGAGATAGCGGGCTCACTATAGGGGTTGTCACCTTCAATGCAGAACAACAGTCTCTTATCGAGAATCTGTTGGACGATGAACGCCGTAAAGACCCCTCCATAGAGCCGTATTTCCTTGAGAGCCAACTGGAGCCTGTCTTCGTTAAGAACCTGGAAAGTGTTCAAGGTGATGAGCGAGACATCATGTATTTCTCCATTACATACGGTAATGCACCGGGAGTGACCGGTCCCGTTCCCATGAACTTCGGTCCGATGAACAAGCAAGGCGGCGAGCGACGTCTGAACGTGGCCATTACTCGGGCTCGACAGGAGCTACGTGTCTTTGGAAGCTTCCAACCAGAGCAAATGGACTTGTCGAGAACTCAGGCCCTGGGCGTACGCGACCTGAAGCACTTCCTTGAGTTTGCCGACCGTGGTGCTCGCGCTCTTGGTGAGAGCATCTATGGCAGCGTTGGTGATTTTGATAGTCCATTCGAGAAAGCTGTTGCCATCGCCCTTACGGAGAAAGGTTGGAAAGTTCACCCTCAGGTCGGTGTATCAGCGTTCCGTATCGACCTAGGCGTTGTTGACCCGGATGCACCCGGTCGCTATCTCGCTGGCGTGGAATGCGATGGTGCGACATACCACCGTTCCGCAACTGCCCGAGACCGCGACAAGCTTCGCGAGCAAGTATTACGGGGGCTGGGCTGGGAAATCATGCGGATATGGTCCACTGACTGGTGGATTGATATGCCAGGCACACTAGAGAAAATTCACTTACAACTTGAGTCGCGTTTGGCAGAGCAGCGTGCAGAAACTGCAAAAGCTGAAGAGCAGGCGGAGAAGCTTGCCCAACAGGCTATTGCAGATGCCATGGTGATGACGGAAGGTCAAGCTGAAGTAAGCATCAGCGATGCTGAGATGCTGACGAAGGACACTCACCAGTCTGTTGAAACCTATGCTCGAAATGCTGCCGTTACCCCCAATGCTCAACACCCTGGGTTCCAGTTCGTCGAGGCCGATTTAGCCTCGACTGGGTTGGAAGTAGATACCGGGGCATTTTTTGATGCTGAGTATGATGCCCAGCTCCTAAAAATGATTGAGCATGTAGTGCGCGTCGAAGGTCCTGTTCTTGATGAGGTTCTTGCTCGGCGGATTGCGCGTCTACATGGATGGGTCCGGACCGGAGCACGTATTCAGGAGCGGGTCGTTGGTCTTGCATCCATACATTACGACAGTGGGTCAGAGGATGTTGGTACGTTCTTCTGGGCCAAAGATAGCAGTTCAGCTGATGCGATTCGGTTCCGGCGGCCTGCAGAAGGCGTCGCCCGTTCCGTTGATGAAATTTCGTTGCCGGAATTAAAGGCACTTGCATTCGAAATGAGGGCCGCAGGGCATGACCAGGAAACAGGCATCCAAGCCATGGCCCGTGAAATCGGCTTGCGAAAACTTAGTGCAGTGAGCAGAGCCCGGCTTGAAAGTGCCTGGATGTCTTAAGTGGTAGCCAAACGCTGGCCAAGGCGTAATTTTGGGACGCGATTGCCCACAGGGGCGGGAATGATTCACTGCTTACAAAGAGAACAGAAAGGAAATCGATGAGCCACTTCGATAGCACCAAACGTTCATTGGAGGACGTGCTCAAGGACGTCAGTAACGGGAAAATTCAACTGCCAGATTTTCAGCGCGGTTGGGTCTGGGATGACAGCCATGTACGTAGTTTGCTGGTCAGCATTGCACGTTCGTTTCCAGTGGGTGCGGTAATGCTACTTGAAACTGGGGGAGAAACACGCTTCCAGATTCGCCCAGTAGAAGGCGTAAAGCTGCCAGAGAGCATTCCTGCCGCTGAGCTGCTGATTTTGGATGGCCAACAGCGACTGACTACTCTAACTCAGGTGCTATCTATTGATGGACCAGTAGCGACCCGTAATGAAAAAGGTCGTGCTATTGAGCGTTATTACTACTGGGACATTCAGCGTGCTCTCGAGGGAGTTGAGTCATTAGATGAAGCCATTATTGCAGTGGATGCCGACAAATGCCTGCGAGAAAACTTCGGTCGTGATATCAAGCTGGACCTGTCGACCCCTGCCCATGAGTACGAACACCTTTATTTCCCCTGCCGCCAAACGATGAATTCTGATGCGTGGGAAGAAGGACTGCAGGAAGCCAAACCGGAACAATTCGGTCTCTACATGAAGTTCCGTAAACAGGTATTACAGGCATTTCGTAGCTATCAGCTTCCAGTCATTCAATTGCACAAGTCCACCAGCAAGGAAGCCGTGTGCCTGGTTTTCGAAAAAGTGAATACAGGTGGTGTGCCACTCAATGTCTTCGAACTTGTAACTGCGACCTATGCAGCTGATGGATATAACCTGCGCGATGACTGGTTTGGCAGCACAGCCCGTAAGGTGGATTCTCGGCATAAGCGATTGACTACCGAGCCAGTGCTGAGACCTCTGGAATCCACAGACTTCCTGCAAGCTATTGCCATGTTGTACACATTGAAACGTCGGAAAGCTGACCTCGAGGCCGGAAAAACAGGCAAGCAAGTCACTCCAGTAAGTGCAAAGCGCGCAACAATTCTGGAGATGCCTCTGGCGGCATACAAAGAGTGGGCTGATGCGATTGAGGAGGGATTCAAGCGTGCGGCAAAATTTCTGCGACGAGAATGTGTACGAGATGGCCGGGACCTGCCATACCGGACTCAGCTAGCTCCACTCGCAGCAGTAATGACCATTCTGGAAGAAAGATGGAAAGAGCCACGTATCTACGAAAAATTGGCACGTTGGTACTGGTGCGGCGTACTTGGAGAACTGTACGGTGGCGCGGTGGAAACCCGAATCGCCAATGATGTTGAAGACTTACTGACCTGGATTGAGAAAGGTGACTCTGCCCCGGAGCCTCGCACCATACACGATGCTGCATTCCGTCCAGACCGTCTTGACCGCATGACATCTCGTCTCAGTGCTGCCTACAAGGGCCTTAACGTCCTTCTCTTGCGCGGGAAGGCTGCGGACTTCTTCTGGAAAGGAACCATCTCTGAGCTAGAGGAAGAGAACGTTGCATTGGATATTCACCATATTTTCCCTCAAGACTGGTGCGAAAAGAAGGGTATCCCAAGGCAGCAATACAACACCGTTGTGAACAAGACTCCCCTGTCCTACAAGGCAAATCGAATGATAGGTGGCGTGGCACCATCCATATACCTAGGCAAAATTCAGCAGCATGAGCATGTCAAAATTGATGACAAAGAAATGGATGTCATCTTGAGCACGCATGCAATTAACCCGGCGCTGCTACGAAGTGATGATTTCTATGGTTTTTATTCAGCCCGTAAGCAAGCACTCCTAGAACTAATTGGGCATGCCATGGGCAAGACTCTGCTACACGTGGAGGCTGAGCAGGCTATTGATACATCCGAAGAAGAGGATGAGGAGCTGCAAGGAATATAAGCTGGCGGTGTCTTACATGCATGCCTGCAAATAAATTCATACTCTCAATGATGTGGCATGTGAGGAATGAGCATCTTCGAGGATGGCAACAGCCGAATGGTATGACCTATAAGCAGTGCCATCGCGGTAAATTTCTATCCTTCCCCAAGATTAGTTAGTACGCTAGGACTTGCTCCATGAGCCATAAAAAATGCACATCCCCCATCGAAAAAAAAATGATGTCCGATGGTACCGTTTTATTTTCAAGTTCACCTTCTCGACTGGGGAATGTGCCGCTCGAATACCAAGCAAGTCTCTATGCAAAAAAAGAGCGGGAGAGAGCTGCTAAGAATGATGCTAAGAATAAGAAAAAACTTGATGACCTTAAATCTGAGTTGAAAATCATGAAGGAATCACTGCGCAATTCAACTACTTCTCCAAATCAGGCTGAATTAGTGAAGAAAATTGCTGCTTTGGAAAAAGCAATTAAGAAGGTTCCAAAGCCAAAGCGCAGGTGGTCCCCCATTCTTCCCGGCTCCTTTGGGTCAAAAAGGTCATAACAACTATCATTCCATACAGTTCGGAACCATCTGACCAACTGGATGTGAGAGTCTAGCCGCTGCAAGGCTGCTTAGCAGAGATGATGGCAAGCCCACCAACAGAGCGAGCTTGCCTTACCTAAGTTGTTAATTTTTGGTCGGTGGGTTATTCCCACGTCCACCACCAGATGGATTGCCGGTACGGCTCGGCCAATTCGGATTGTCAGCGTCAGCATAGGCATGAATTGTCATGATGTTTTCCTTTCATGTGAGAAGTCTAGGTTTGGCGTCCTTGTTGGACGCAAACTATGCTCTCACCTCTACATTGGATGATGGTACCGCTGCATGGAAAACCTGTCTCCGAGCCTGAGCTCAGCCAATACCAACACTTCAGGAATGACGGTGGCTGAATTTCTTACTCCGCCATTTCAGCAAGTATCGGTTCTCCGTAAGTTAGGTCCGTATGGCAGGATGCTTCGCCTAGAACCAGCTACCCCAAAAGCCCCAGACCCTGAGTTTCTTGTGCGCCTTCTTACAGACCATGCTGGTCACCAGGCTCATATCCGGCATGGAGCTGGGAATCACTACAAGAATCTAGAAAATCTACTGAGGGGTACACATAAGGCTAGTTCAACAACAATAGATATATTGGCTAAGTGCTTAGGACTTCCACAGGGGTATCTTGAAGAAAAGGCAGGTAGTGCCGTTGATGGTCCATTAATGCCTGACATCCTTGCACTATTCAAAGTAATTGAAGGACTACCAATGCGTGTCACTTCCATTACCTTGAGTAGCGTAGTTCCCTGCCCTTGTTGTGGTGAGAATCTTTTAGCTGATGTAGATGCTTGGTGGTCAAATCATGCACCAGGTATAGGTAGGGCTGAATATCATTTTGTAGAACGTTTGTTGAATGCTCTTGTTGGCGTAGGTCTAGTTGAATCTTTCATTGCAAAGTACAGAAAGCCAGCACCTCTGGCTTTTGAAAATCTCGATAGACTGACGAATCCACTTCACCATCCGATTGGCAATTGGATTCGAGAAGCTCAAGCATCCCTATCTTGCAAAACGTTGTCTGCACTTGTCACTGACATGCAGCTGCGTGGCGGTATCGGAGCAACCTTCTCCTATGGCAGGTTAAAGAAGTGGTCCGCAGGCCAAGACGTCATGCCTTTGGCCGCAGGCGAGGCCATAGCGGAGGCTTACGGTCAGGCGAAGAGTGGGATAAAGCGATTGATGGCGGCACGCACAATTGCACTTGCTACTGACTTTGTTGCAGCCTCATGGCCCACCACAGTCCACGTCGTTAGCCGAGAGGAGGCGCAGAAGGTCGTACACGCTCGGCTTGTACAACTAGGCACCAATCTTCGAATCGCTATCGCAGCAATGGCCGGACAGACACCTCCACTCTCTAGGCTGTCAGCCAATACTGCGTCGTCTTAGATTGACTACACCCATAAGGGAAAACCGGCTAGAATTTACTCGCTGGCAGGTTGTTTTCGGATTACTTCTTGCTGACGATGGCTATCGCTCCTGATGGGAGTTTGGTTTTTCGGCCATCTCGGAAGCCTACATTCAAGGGATTGGGGGAGTAAATTCTCAGCTTATGAGTCGCATTTTCTCAGCATATGCGTCCCCACCAGCCCTAAGTCATTGAATGACAAGAGCAGGATTTCTCAGCTTATGCGTTCATCTACAGGTAGGCCACCGCAGCGCGTGCAAAGCTGCATGGCGCGAAGGTAAAAAAAGCGACCGGATTTTCTGGTCGCTTTTTTCTTGCCGCTGCTCACCACGGCCATATTGCTTGGTGGACAGTGGGCATTGTCGTGAGTAGGATTGAATCCTATTGATTTCAAAGGAGATTGCCATGCGGACCACCCAGCAAATGAGCATCACCCTGCCCAATGACATGGCAGAGGAGGTGAAGGCAAAAGTGCGCTCTGGAGAATACGCCAGTGAAAGCGAAGTCATCCGCGATGGACTACGCGCACTGATGGCACGAGACCGTGCCGTGGAAAGCTGGCTGCTCAATCAGGTAGGCCCGGCCTATGACGCCCTGAAAGCCGACCCGTCCCGCGCCGTCACCATAGACCAGGTGCGCGCCCGTCTGGCCGCCGAACACGCCAAGAAACCATGAGCCATCAGGTAGTGTTCAGCCCGGAAGCCATGGAGCAGCTTGCCGAGCTTTACCGCTACATCGCAGAGGCAGCATCGCCACATACCGCAGCGCAATACACCGAGGCAATCGTAAGCTACTGCGAAAACCTGCACACTTTTCCACTGCGCGGGACAAACCGCGACGAAGTGCGGCCAGGACTACGCATTACCCATTACAAGAAACGAACCGTCATTGCCTTCACCGTGGACGCCGACACGGTATCCATCATTGGCATCTTCTACGGCGGGCAAGACTACGCGGCCAGCTTGCAGGACATCGACACCAATACGTAAGCCTGGGAACGAGGCACACAGGCTAATCGCCGTTGTAGAAGACGGCAAGACATGCACATTGCGGGTGCCCACTATTTGAACTATCAAGGATTCCTTAACAGTTGCCATCCAGCACAGTGCCCCCCCTCAAAAACATTCTTGAAGTGAACTCCAACATTCTGCGCCCTAGCATATACCCATGCTCATTTCACGCAGCCCCCTAATAGCAGGGCAAGAGCAAATTAAGTAGATATCAACCAGATCGCGGCTGCTTATGGGGCAATACCAACTAGCGCTGGAACCCGAGTAGAGGCTCGGGCAACTACGACCCATTGCCGTCATTGGTTCTGCTATACAACCCAAAATCTTCAAAAATGATCCAGAGTTCACAGTAGCAAACTTGACCGATTAAGCCCAAAATGATACTTTAAGTCATCTCCAGGGCAAAATTTATGGCTGCTGTAATGACCACTTTCCCAAGAAAAATCACCTTTATCGACCTCTTCTCTGGCGCTGGCGGAATGAGTTTTGGTTTTCATGCTCACCCCGCCTTTCAAGTAATGGCAGCTTTTGATGGAGAGTTTGGTAAGCCTAGCAGCGGGAAGGGAAAACTCGGTTGCAACCTGACGTATCAATCAAACATTTCTATAGCCCCTACTGCTGTTGATTTGGCTCAAATCGAAGATGATGAAATCGAGTTGATACGTACGCAACTTTTGAATGGGAACGATCTTGATGTTCTTTCGGCCTGTCCACCTTGCACGGGGTTTTCTAGAGCCAATCCAAACAACCATTTAACCGATGACAATCGGAATAGCCTTGTTCTCCGCACCGAAAAATGGGTGCGTATCCTGCGGCCTAAAGTTCTTGTCATGGAAAATGCCCGTGAGCTTTTGCGAGGAAATTTTTCGCACCATTTTCGGGATCTAAGAAAGGTACTTGAACAGTTAGGATATGACGTGCAGGCATCTGTTCATATGCTGAATCGCTTTGGATTGCCACAACGCCGCGAACGTGCTCTAGTTATTGCAACTCTTCTTCCAACTGGTGTGAAGGGATTGGAGGATTTGTGGCACGGCTATCAAGTACAAGAGGAAGCTACTACAGTCTATCGGTGTATCTCTCATCTTCCCAAAGTTAAGGCTGGGGAACGCTATGCATTGGACGATTTTCATGTTTCACCAAACATGAATGAGGATTCTCTAGCAAGACTTAGAGCTATACCCCATGATGGTGGATCATGGATTGATTTAAGGTCTCGTAAAGGTGGATTGGAGTTGATGACTCCAGCCATGAGGCGCTATGTCGAAAAAGGGGATTTTGGTTCACACCCCGATGTTTATGGCCGTATGGCTTGGCTGCGCCCTGCAGCGACAATCAAAAGGGAGTGCTCCCACATTGGTAACGGTCGATATGCTCACCCGGAGCAAGATCGGCTTTGCACTGTTAGAGAGCTTGCACTTCTACAAGGCTTTCCTGAAACTTATGTATTTGGCGGGGAGTCGCTGTCAAACATGTATAGACACATTGGAGATGCCGTTCCACCACTCATCTCTTTTCAACTGGCTAACGTTGTCGATTGGATGTTTACTGGTATCAAGCCCGATATCAAAAACTGTATTCTCTCAGGCACCAGTTTACTACCAGAAGACATCGTACCAATCAACATTAGCAAAGATCAGCAGCTTTCCTTCTTGCATGATGATTTCTTGGTTACTACTTAATTATCTAAGCTAGGGTAACTTCCCAAGTGGCATGTACCTTACAATGACGTAACTGGAGGCTTCGAACAGTGATCTTTTCCACTGATCCATCAAGACTTAAAACGAACAACCGCCTACCGTCGCTTCCTCGAACCTCGGCACTAGATGAACCGTTAGCTGTTCTTGCTGAAAAATCAGAGGGATTTAAATGGAAGATTTCTAAAAGCACATCCTTTGGAATCTCGACAAGTTCGTATAAAACCGTAGAACGTCTATGAAAGGAACGAAGCGAAATAATTCGCTCGTAATGGCTTAAATGGATGCCAATCCTTTCCTTGGAGAAGGTGCAAAAATCCTCAGCACTATGGCACTCTCGGATCCATCTGGCTTCCATTAATTTTGAAATATGGATAGCCGTGCTACTGATTGATAATCCGCCTTCTGTCTTCAAGGAAAACTTGTGGCCATCCACAACAACATCTTCCCCAGGATAAACAGAGTTTTCTGTTTGAGATGCATGCCTTCCCGCTGCACGGGATGAACCACAAAAGAAATATTCAAATGTCTTTTTGGTCAGAGCTGCGTCGTGCATTGCGTGAAATAGTAATAGACGCCCAGAAAAATCACGCTCAAACGCATCCACCACTATGTCTGAATCAGATGCCACTTGCGATACAACCGAACGAGTCAGAGCGTGGCCCATTTCAATGAGCAAACTGACACGTTCTGGTGAAAGCTGACTGATAAGATTTGCGAGTTCTTCTTGCGGGCTCACATTAGCTCCTGATAGGGCGAACTGGCAGCTCATCTTCCGCTCTGCTGAGTAGTTCGGAAACCGAGAGTCCTAGCGCATGAGCAATTTTGCAAAGATTTAAGAGAGATACATTCCGTTCTCCACGCTCTACGGAGCCAATATAGGTTCTGTGAAGGCTAACAATTTCCGCAAGAGCCTCTTGACTAAGGCCCAGCTCTACCCTGTGGCGCCTTACTGTGTCACCAAAGGCAATAAGAATTGCGTGTTCGCTACTAATGTCCATAAGAAGCGAAGGTAGGTTGTTAGATGACTTTGCGTCTATAGACTATAAGTAGCATTTTTCATTTTATCGAAGTAGTCTGAAATTTCCTCACTTTAGGTAGCCGTTCGACACCTTGCTAGTTTTGAGTATCAAGCGACTTTACTTGGTGCGCGCAGTCAGGGCATCAGCAGGTTGTGGACAGGCACATCCAGCGCGTTGGCCAGCCGTGTCAGGTTGTCCAGCGAGATATTGCGGGCTTGCCGCTCGACGTGGGCGACGAAGGTGCGGTGCAGGCCTGCTTCCAAAGCAAGGGCCTCTTGTGACATGCCTTTCTCCCGGCGCAAGCGGATAAGGTTTGTGGCCAGTTGTGCGCGCACTTGGCGGGCGGAAGGATCGAGAGCGGACTTATCTGTCATGCTGGCCAGTTTTAGGGTGTGCTGCTTTTACGTCAGCCGCTTTTACGTCACAATTTGCCCATCACTTTTTATGCAGGTGCCGGGCATGCGCAATGCAAACCCCAACATTGCCGGTATTCCACTGGTTTCAGCCTTGCCGGGTATTAACCGGTCTTGCCGGAATCAGCCTTGCCTCCCACCCCCGACCCAACTGATAATCGCCAAGTGCCGTTCAATAGCGGCATCAGGTTTGGCGACCTGTGACCTAAGACGGACTGACGCAGCTGCGACTGCGGAGTGTCCGAACACACCATTGCTTCGCAGCATCTATGGCGGGCCTTGGTGGGGATACCTTCGGGTATGCCGGTTCTTAGGTCCGGTTCGCCAACCCTGCCTTGCGCCTGCCACCTCCGTTTGGCGACGTGTGGCGGGTGAACCTACCTAAGGAGGATTTGCCATGAGCCGTACTCCACAACCACCGCCTTTTCCGCCGTCCCTGCCTTCGCATTTCCCGTCCCTGTCCGACCCGGAGTTTGCCGCTTTCATGAGCCAGATCAGCCTGCCGCTGGGCTGTTTGCATGCTTGTCTGGAAAGCTTGCAGCAGGCGCTGGGGCAAGAACCGGACCCGCTGGCCGATGCCTGCATGCAGCGAGTGTGGCGGGTGTGCCTGCAGTTGCAGTTGCGGCTGGACAAGGTGGAGGCCGACCTTAACGGCAGTCTGAAGCCTTTGTCGCACTTGCTGGAAATGCTGGGGGATGCGCGCGGCAACAGCCTGTCGCGCGAGGATATGTACCGCATTCTGTCGCTTACCCATCAGCAACTGCGCCGCGCCAGTACCGATTTGTACATGCGTTAGCGCCCAGGCAGCCAAGGCGGGTGGCCCTGGCTGCCTTTGGCTTACATCAGCGTGGTTTGGGCAGAGCTTAGGGTGTAGGTGTCGACAATGCCCTTGAGCGCGCGGGAGAGCTGGTCCAGGTCTTGTGCCAGCTTGGCGGTGTCGGTGGCGGAGATGCTGCTGCGCTCGGCCATTTGGGCAATGCTTTCCACCTGCTGGGCAATATTGTTGGTGGCGACGCTTTGTTCCTGGATGGCGCTGGTGATTTCGCCCACCACATGGCTGGCTTGCTGGCTGCTGTGCTGGATGCGGTTGATGGCGTCGTTGGCGGTGGTGGTGTTGCTGACGCTGTGTTCCACCAGGCCCACGACGTCCTGCATGCCGCGCACGGCGGATTCGGCGCTTTGCCGCATGTTGACGATGGTGGAGGTGATTTCCTGGGTGGAGCTGGCCGTGCGTTCTGCCAGCTTGCGTACTTCGTCGGCCACCACGGCAAAGCCGCGGCCTTGTTCGCCGGCGCGGGCGGCTTCGATGGCGGCGTTGAGCGCCAGCAGATTGGTTTGGTCGGCCACGTCCTTGATCACCTGAATCACGCTTTCGATGTCTTGTGTTCTGGTTTCCAGGTCGCGGATCAGGGTTTCGGCATTGCTGATATTGGCGGCGATATTGCGGATGCCGGTGGCGGCGTCGTTGATGACGCTAACGCCGTCGCTGGCCAGCTTGCCGGATTCCACGGTCATGTTGTTGGCCTCGGAGGCGCGGTCGGCCACGTGGTTCACGCTGACGGTCATTTGCTCTACCGTGGCGGCCACATTGGCCGAGGCGCTGCTTTGCTGGCTGGCGGCGCTGGCTACCTGGCTGGCGTTTTGCGACAGGGACTCGGACACGCTGGCAATGGACAGGGCGCCACGGTTGATTTCGTTAAGGCTGTCTTGCAGGCGGGTCAGCAGTTTGTTCATGGCGTCGGCCACCTTGCCCAGCTCGTCATCGCGGGTGACCTTGATACGCGGGGTGAAGTCCAGCTTGCCGGTAACGTGGTCGATAAACTCGCCCAGCCGGTTGAGGCGGTTACGCAGGTTGCGGATGGTGATGCTGCCAAACACCAGGCAGAAGGCAATGGCCAGGGTGCTGATGGTAATCTGGGTGATCAGCAGGCGCTGGTAGGCTTGCTGGTTTTTTTCGCGCAGCACATCGCCCAGCTTCCAGTTGTAGTCCAGATGCTTTTCCAACTGGGCTTCCAGGGTGATGGCGCTTTGGCGGAAATCTCCCCCATCGGAAAAACCGGCTTGTACGGCGGCGGTATTGCCAGCGGCGGCAGCACTCAGCAGCTTGCGCGTGTTGTTGAAGTAGGTCTCAAACATTTGCCGGTCTTGCTTGACCATGGCCAGGTCGGTGTCGTCGGAAATGTAGTTTTTTTCGTAGTTATCCAGCAGCGATGTCACCCGCGTGGCGGCGTCGTTCAGCCTGCGTTCTGCCTGCGCCCGGCGTTCCGGGGCGGTGAAAATCAGGTAGTCGCGTGCCTGCACGCGCATTTTCTGGGTCAGTATATTGATCTCACTCAGCGCCTTTACGCTGGGGGCGGTGTTGTCCTGATAGAACTCAAAACGGTCTTGCGCACCATTCAAGCCATAAATGCCAGTAAAACTGAGGGAAACAATGGCCGCGAACAGTACAGCCAGCAGAAGCGATATACGCTGTGAAATTGACATGGTGCCTCCAAGCGACGGAATCAAATTCAGGAGCAGGCGGCAGTCCATCGGCAACGGATGCATGCTGCGCTTGTCCCGGATTATTTTTATGTTGTTTATGACAGAAAATTTATTTTGGCATTTTCTGAAAATTGAAAGCCTGACAGATATCAATACATGCCGCCCCAAGCAGCACCGGCGGCTCCAACATGCGTAAAAGCATGTAAAAAGATTGCCGCCCGTATTAATACCCGAAATGCATCCTTTGAAGACTATCACGCCATTGTGGCAAAACAAGGTGTTTTATCAAATAAGGGCCACGGGCCACGGGTAAAGCTGCCATTCTCCCCGCCTGCCGCAGCGCAGCACGCAAAGCGCTGGAATTGGCGGCTTTGTTTCCAGTACATTAACTGCCCCGCCTTGACGCCACACAGGATGCTGCCGGATGGATTACCAAACCGTTCTGGATGACATTTACCGCGACATTGCCCCCTGGCGCGGCAGCGGTACGGTGGCGCGCTATATTCCGGAGCTGGCACGGGTGCCGGTGGACAAGTTTGGCATGGCGGTGGTGACGGTGGATGGCCGCTGCTTTACCGTGGGCGACGCCGGAGAGCGCTTTTCCATTCAAAGCATTTCCAAGCTGTTTGCCTGCGTGATGGCGTTTCGCCTGCTGGGCGATGCCTTGTGGCAACGGGTGGGGCGCGAGCCGTCCGGCACGGCGTTCAATTCGCTGGTGCAACTGGAAACCGAGCAGGGCAAGCCGCGTAACCCGTTTATCAATGCCGGGGCGCTGGTGGTGACTGACGTGCTGGCGCAGCGTTTTGTGCGGGCGGACACGGCGGTGCTGGCGTTTATCCGGCGGCTGATTGACCAGGCGGACCTCAACTACGACTCGCGGGTGGCGCAGTCGGAAATGGCGCATGCCAACCGCAACCGGGCGATTGCCCATTTCATGGCCAGCTTCGGCAATATGCAGATGCCGCCGGAACAGGTGGTGGAGGCGTATTGCCGCCAGTGCGCCATCACCATGAGCTGCGTGGAACTGGCGCAGGCGGCCTTGTTTCTGGCCAATGGCGGGGTGGCCCCGCTGACTGGTGAGCGCATTCTGGATGTCAGCGCCAACAAGCGGCTGTCCGCGCTGATGCTGACCTGCGGCACCTACGACGCAGCGGGGGATTTTGTCTTTCGCGTGGGCCTGCCCGCCAAAAGCGGCGTAGGCGGCGGCATTGTGGCGCTGCTGCCGGGCGAGCTGGCGCTGTGCGTGTGGTCGCCGGGGCTGGACGCCAACGGCAACTCGCTGGCCGGGGTGCAGGCGCTGGAGTTGTTTACCACGTATACCGGGCGATCGTTGTTTTAATGAGGCTGGCATACCGGGGGCGATGGCTCAGGCGGTATAGTGTGGCTTTCTTTGGTCCCGGTGCCCGCCATGTTGTCCACTGTGCTGCGTAGTGCCCTGTTGTGTAGCGTGCTGTTGCTGTCCGCCTGTGCCCAGCTGCTGGATGGCGCCAGCCGCTTGGCGCAGTCGCAGCAGTTGCTGCAAATCAGGAGCTGGCAAGGACAGTATCTGCAGGCCGGGGACTTCCGTCTGTTCAGTGCTGGCCCGGTCGCGCAGGTAGCAGGCAATCAGCCCATTACGGTTTATCTGGAAGGCGATGGCCTGGCCTGGCTCAATAGCGACACCCCGTCAGACGACCCTACCCCACTGCGGCCCGTAGGCTTGCAACTGGCCTTGCAGCAGCCCGATGGCGTGGCTGTCTATCTGGCGCGGCCATGCCAGTACGCGCAGCCCATGCCCGCACAATGCCAGCAGCGGTGGTGGACCTCTGAGCGCTTTGCCGAGCCGGTGGTGGCCGCGCTGGACCAGGCGCTGGACCAACTCAAGCAGCAATACGGTGCCGGGCAAATCAATCTGGTGGGGTATTCCGGCGGTGCTGCGCTCGCCCTATTGCTGGCCGAGCGGCGTAGCGATGTACAGCTGCTGATAGGCGTCGCGGGTAATGTGGACCCGGCAGGCTGGATCAAACTGCATGACCTGTCTCCATTGCAAGGTTCGCTGGACCCACGACAAGGCTTGAAACATCTGCGTGCCCGCCATGTATGGCTGTTTAGCGGTGAGCAAGACGAAAACATACCGCCATCACTGGCAACAGGCGTGGCGGAACGGCTGACAGCGCAACTGCCGGTAAGCCTGCGTACATTGCCGGGGTTCAACCATCAATGCTGCTGGGCAGAATCCTGGCCTGCGCTGTGGCGGGAGGCTACAGGACAGAAGTAATAAAAAAAGGCCCTTGCGGGCCTTTTTCATTGCACCTGTGCTGCGCTTAGAAAGGCATGTTCAGGTTGAGCGATACGGTTTGGCCCAGGTAGCTCTGGCGGTATTCCAGATCGTAACGGCCGGTGATTTCCAGACCGTTCTTGGTTTTGTATGCCAGGCCCAGTGCGCCACGACCCAGCCACGGGCTGGGGTTGATGCCGGTAGTGGTGAAGGCTGCCGTCGGTGCGCCTGCATAGGCGGAGGTGATGGCGTTCTGCTTGCTCATGGCGTCATAGCCCACACCAATACTGGTGCTGAGGGTGAGCTTGTCGTTGAGCTTGCTGACCAGCTTGCCGTCCACGCCAAATACCAGTGCTTCGGTATTTTGCGTGCCCACGTTCAGGTTGAGCGAACCGGCACCGCTTTCCTGATAACCATCAGCGCGAATGCGGGTGTAATCCACGCGCACGGACGGAATCAGGCTGTTATTTTCACTCAGCGCGTAACTGCGCGACAGGCTGAGGCCGGTGTGAACCGTCCAGCTGTCGTAGTTGGCCTTGGCCACGTTGCTGGCGAAGGAAAGCGTGCGGCTGCTTTCGTTCTTGTTCTGACCGATGTCAGCCTGGAAATCCAGCGCGGTACGTTCGTTGAGGTCGTAAGAGCCATAGCCGATCAGCTGGTAGCTATCCACATTCAGGCTTTGCGGGGCGCTGGCATTGCTGTCCACGTCGCTGCGGGCATAGCTGAAGGCGGCACCCAGGCGCAGCTTGCTGTTGAGCTTGCCATCCACACCGCCAGCCAGGCCAAAGATGTTGGCCTTGTAGCCGCTTACACCATCGGTATCTGCCTGGTCGGCACGTGAGCCGAAGGGCTTCAACCAAACATTCTTGTCGGTGTAGAAGGTGTCACCGGACGATTGGCCACGCTGGGTATTCAAACGACCGACAATCACCTGATTCACCGCAGTGGATGCCGCCTGAACTGCCTGGCTGGCAGCACCGGTCAGCACCGGCAAGGTCTGGCTGACTGCACTGGATTGCTGCTGGGCCGTGCTCAGGCCGCTGAAGCGGGATTGCAGCGCGCTATTGGCATCCAGTACACGGGCGGCGTTGATGCCGGGGTTGTTGTGCTGGCTTTGCGCAGAACTAGTGAGGTTGGTACTAGGCGAGCTGCTTACAACATAGGCGTAGTACCAAGATTGGCTATCCCCAGTTGAACAACTTCCTGGGGTAACGCAAGTCGTTATGATTGATCCAGTATCATAGTACACAAGGGTAATTTTGCCAGAGCTATGGCCAAATCCGAACAGGGCTCCTTCACCAGCGGAGGCTCCGTAGATACCACCGGCTTGTGTTGTCACCAGGTTGGCAAACGTCGTCGCAATCGACTGGCTTCCCCACCATGGCTGCGCCGACAATCTTGCAGCGCTAGTTGACCAGTCCATGAGAGCCGAAGAAATAACGTATTGAGTACCGCCATAGGAAACCGAGACGCTTGGCGGGGTATAGGGAGTTGCCTGAACAACCGCCGAGAAGCCAAACAGCATGATGCTGAGTGCGCAGATTTTTTGTTTCATCACAATCCCCACTATATTTTATTTTCCATTGAATGACTGTTAACAACATCTAACTTATCGTTACCAAATCACACATGGTCAAATCTTACTGGCAAATTGTGTAGTTGACATAAAAATCAGATGCCAAATGGCTGATAGCAGGCTGACTGGGGAAATTTGTATCCCAAATGCATCGCCTGGCGGTGATGTCTTGGTACCTGCCCTATCTGGCATGGACATACAGCCCATGACTAGCCACGCGGCAACCTCCAGCTTGCACTCTTGCCACGAATTGGGCATGCCCGCTCCCCCCACGCATGGATTTGCCATTGCCAGTAATGCCATACGATTATTTTCATTATTTAACAGCCAATAGCGCCTGCAATAGCTTGTAGCGGCGGGATTTAACATTTATTGTCTGATGGCAATTTATGTTAAGAGCTGTCAAACCATGTATTTTTCCAGGCAAGGTGCCATGTCCAAATTACTGCCACGTTCAATGGTTGGGGAAACCATGCTCAAAAAAGCTGGCCAGTACGTCTTGCATTGCCTTGATGCCATCATCGAAAGAATCTGCTGTATCAGCGGTTTGTGCCTGCTGATTGGCCTGGCGCTGGGTTTTATCTTCTTTGCCAAATAAGGGCTGACCAGCCCTGCCACGCACACGCGGCCACTGTGGGCCACACTTCAAGCCCCTGTCATGCATCCGCCCTGCTGGCGCACCGCCAGCGCCAAACCTGCCCTGCACAACGCCAAACAGCAAGCCTGCTGCGCTTTGTGCATTGCCTTTTTCGCTGTCCTTAATCTCCCATTGGTGTACTGATATTTTTTGGCTATCAAGCGCATTTAAAATATCAATTCGTTCAGCATGGTTTTCAATTGCGCTATTTGATCTGCGACAAATCTGCCGGTTTCAATCTACCGCATTGTATCTGCCATTAAAAACCTTATTCAGCACAAGGTTTTAATTCCACCTCTTGTTTATTGAATTTTTATGGCCACGCTGCCAGGGGGAAATATTGCCTTTTATTTTGCACAGGCTTTTTTATTGCAGGTATTTCCTTGCCAGCAAAGGCTTTGCGCAATGGATATTGGCTTGCATTGCCGTTTAACACCATGCAGGACTGATGAAAACAAGCATTTTTAACGCAGATGGAGCAAACCATGAAATCTCTCCGTTATTTCAGCATGCTGCTGCCGCTATTCACCGCTACAGTAGTGCATGCCGCCGCCAGCATTCAAAGTGAGCCTATCCAGCCTATTCCCAAGGCTGTAATTAAGAACCCGGCCATGGTGGAATTAGGCAAGAAGCTGTTTTTTGAACCGCGGCTGTCGAAATCCGGTTTTATTTCTTGTAATTCCTGTCACAACCTGTCCACCGGCGGCAGTGATAACCTCAGCTCCTCGATTGGCGATCACTGGCAGCAAGGGCCTATCCGTTCGCCCACCGTGCTTAATTCCAGCATGAATGTGGCGCAGTTTTGGGATGGCCGCGCCAAATCGCTGCAGGAGCAGGCCAGCGGGCCGATTGCCAATCCCAAGGAAATGGCATCCAACCATGTGCTGGCGCTGGATGTGCTGCGCTCTATCCCGGCCTATGTCAACGAGTTTGACAAGGTATTCGGCCACAAGCAGATCACCATGCAGGAGGTAACGCAGGCGATTGCGGCGTTTGAGGAAACCCTGGTGACGCCGGATTCGCGCTTTGACCTATGGCTGAAGGGCAATAAGAAGGCGCTGAACACGCAGGAGCTGCGCGGCTACCAAACCTTCAAGACTGCGGGCTGCGTGGCCTGCCACAACGGCCCGGCGGTGGGGGGGAATTCCTTCCAGAAGATGGGTCTGGTGGCACCGTATCACACCAGTAATCCGGCGCAGGGCCGTGCCGGGGTAACGGGCAAGGAAGCGGACCGCATGTCGTTCAAGGTGCCGTCCTTGCGTAATGTGGCGCTGCGGGCGCCTTACTTCCACGATGCCGGCGCACCCACGCTGGAAGCGGCTGTCACCACCATGGGCCAGCTACAGTTGGGACGCAGTTTTAACAAGCAGGAGGTGGCGGATATCGTGGCCTTCCTGCATACGCTTACCGGCAAGCAACCGCAGATTGTGCTGCCCGTGCTGCCGGCATCCAGTAACAATACCCCGCGCCCCACCCCGTTCAACTAGCATTTCCCCCCCGGCATGAACACAGGCCCGCGCTATGCGGGCCTGTTGCATTTGTTGTGCGGCGGGGTGCTGTGCTGGTTTTCACGCCATGGCGCGGCAGTGGCTGGCGGCCTGCTTGCCCGCAGGCTTGAGCCCACGCTTTCTGGCTGTTCCAT
Source organism: Aquitalea magnusonii (assembly GCF_002217795.2). Taxonomy (NCBI): domain Bacteria; kingdom Pseudomonadati; phylum Pseudomonadota; class Betaproteobacteria; order Neisseriales; family Chromobacteriaceae; genus Aquitalea; species Aquitalea magnusonii. The sequence goes on along the minus strand of NZ_AP018823.1, from coordinate 4,355,459 downwards.
CCTGCATATCACCAGTAGCCGGCCTATGCCAGCTAAACATACGCAAAGCTGATTTTAAACAATTAAGCTTGATGTGATGTCATGCATTATTAGAAAATCTAACAGGTAGCGACATCATCGACGGCTGGCAGTGTATCCGTATGCATGGAAGCGACATCCACCAGTCATGCCCATGGGATTATTTTTGCCTGCAATGAATATGGCATAAAGTGGTATTTGCGCTTTGTGTTCAATATCTTAGCTAAAAGCTTTTAGTTTGCAGTTGCATTGTTGTCCTGGCAGTGATTACCACTCTTTATATTGGGGTTTACGATGACCATCACGAAAAAACTATTGCTGACCTTATCGATTGCCTTGGCCGGCATGCTGCTGGTGGGTGGCTATGCCATCAGTGCCCTGCACGCCGGACAACAGCGCTTTGTGTATGTGCAGACCCACACCTTCCCCGATCTGAAAATCATGCAGGGTACCTTGCGGGCCGTGGCGGATATCCGCGCCAATACCCTGCGCCATGTCCTGGCCACCACCGACGAGCAGAAAGCCGCGGCAGAGAGCAATCTGGCCGAAGCGGATCAGCGCTTTGACAAGTTGATGAGCGAATACCGCATCAATGAAACCGCCAGTGCCGAGGACAGCCAGTTGCTGGAAGCAGACAAGGCGATGATGGCCCAGTACCGCGATGGCCGCAGCCGCATTCTGGCCCTGTCGCGCAACAAGCAGACCGAGCAGGCCATCTCCCTGGTCAACAACGAATTCGTGAAAACCGCTGCCGCGCTGATGACCGCGGTAGAAGAACATGCCCGCTTCAATTACCGCCTGGCTAATGATCTGGCCCAGGAAAACGACCGCACCTACCGGCTGGTATTCGGCGTGGCCGTGGGCCTGATGGCCTTCGCCCTGCTGGTGACCGGTACGATGGGTGGGCTGCTGTACCGCAATATCAGCCATGGCCTGAGCCATATCGAACACACCATTGAGGCGGTCAGCAACCAGCGTGATTTCCGTCTGCGCGCCCAAAGCAACAATCAGGATGAAATCGGCCGTACCGCCAGCGCCTTCAACCGCATGCTGGAAGGGCTGCAGCAAGCCATGCGCCAGTTGGCCGATGGTGCGCGCCAGGTGAAGCATGCCTCGCAGGAGCTGTCACAAACCGCCAGCGAGGTGTCCATGGCCGCCGGTGCGCAAAGCGAGGCTTCGGCCAATATTGCCGCCACCATCGAGCAGATGACGGTGAGCATCAATCATGTGGCTTCGCAATCGGTGGAACAGAGCGATGGCGCCAAGTCGTCCCAGGCGCTGGTGGTGGAAAGCAGCAGCATCATCGAACAGACCATCAAGGACATCCACCAGATTTCGCAGGTGGTGACGGTATCGGCCGACAGTATTCATGAAATGGAAGCACATAGCGGCGAAGTGGCCACGGTCATCAATGTGATTCGCGACATTGCCGACCAGACCAATCTGCTGGCGCTGAATGCGGCCATCGAAGCCGCCCGTGCCGGCGAGCAGGGCCGTGGCTTTGCCGTGGTGGCCGATGAAGTACGCAAGCTGGCCGAGCGCACCACCAAGTCTACCCAGGAAATTTCTTCCACCATCGAAGCCATGCTGGGCAATGCCAGCCATGCCACCGCGCAAATGCAAAAAGCGGAAGAGCTGGTCAAGGTGGGTGTCACCCGCGCCGATCAGGCCGCCGTAGCCATGCGGCGCATTGGTGAGCTGGCCGGGGCGGCGGTACAAGGCAGCGATGCGGTGGCGGCGGCCATCCAGCAGCAGGGCGTGGCCAGCAATAATATTGCCGCCATGGTGGAGCGCACGGCCCAGGCTTCGGAAGAAGCCAGTGCCGCCGCGCAGAACACGGCACAGAATGCCGCGCAACTGGACGATCTGGCCAAAATGCAAAGCGAGATTCTGGATCGCTACCAGGTATAAACCTGGCGCACCGCGCAGCAAGCACGGCCTGGCAGTTGCGGCCTGGCGGGCGGCAGCTCAGGCCTTGGTATTGATCATCGAACCGAGGGTGCTGCCCTGGTTGGCGGGCTGGTCCGCTGCCGGGGCCGTGGCAGATGGCGTGGCGGGCGGGGTCTGACGGTTGGTGCTGGTGGTTTTGGGCATATAGCTGCCATAGCTGCTGGCAGGGGAAATCGGCATGGCCATCTTGCTTGACTCCTGGTGATCTGGTGGTGATATCTGGATGATCCCGGCGCAAGCCAGCAAGCCAGGCAGGGGATGCGCTGCTACTGCAATATCCATACCAGCCTGATGCGAGGCTGATTTTTCCTTTCTTATCATTCGCTAACATTTCTTGACGCCAATCTTGCCGCTGGCAGGCAATCCTTGCCGCCAGCGCGCTCAGCCTTGCCAGCAGGCGGCAGGATGATGCCGGTCAGACTGCCGCCGGTATTGACCTTAAAGTGACTTCATGGTTTGCAATAGCAGTGACCTGCCGGTATCCGCCCGATGGGGGCCGCCGCCGCAGGCTGCTTCATTTGCATTCAAGGAGATCACGACATGGAATTCTGGAAAAAAATACTGGGACAGGCGCATGCTGACGGCCATGGCAGGCAGCAGGGCCATGGCGGCAGCCATCACGGCAGTCATGGCAGTCACGGCAGCCATGCACCGGCACACCGCCCTGCGCCGGGCAGCGCCTGCCCGCGTTGCCAGACACCGCTTGCCAGCGGCATGCGCTTCTGCCCGCAGTGTGGGCAGACGCTAAGCCCCGGCCAATGCCGGCAATGCAATGCCACTTTGCCGGCCAACAGCCAGTTCTGTAGCCAGTGTGGCAGCCCGGCTCATTAAATAGCGCCGCCAGGACTGGCGGGTGCCATTACCCGCCAGTTTCCCAGCACATCTCCAGACAAGTCCTGCAGCCTTTCCAACCCTGCCTATCATTTCTGCCCCCCAGTCCTGATGTGATGTCGGACTTGGCCTGTGTACCAGTCATGGCAACAGAACGGACCCCATGTCGCAGACTTTGCGCCAGTTGCAAGGTGCGGCCGGGTCTGTCGTGCTTCCCCGCCGGCAAGCCCAGGCGGAGCACGCTGGCCGCCAGTGCCGCCGGTTTTGTCGTCCGCCCGTCCACCAAGCACATGCTGCTGATGGATGCGGCCACCGCAGGACAAAGCTGGCCGCTGCGCTGTTTTTCACTGTTGTCCCTGCCGTCCCGTGCCGGGATATCTGGGCTGACCCGCCACCGGCGGCAGTGCAGATGCCGGCATGCGCTTTTTGTCTGTAAACCCCAGGAGAACCTGATGAACCCAGCAGCCCGATTTTCCTCTGCTGAATGGCAGGCACGCTGCGAGCTGGCAGCGTTGTACCGGCTGATTGCCCATTTCCGCATGACGGACATGATAGATACCCATATTTCGCTGCGCATTCCCGGCCCGGCGCATCACTTCCTGATCAACCGCTACGGGGTGTTGTTCCAGCACATGCGCGCTTCCGACCTGGTGCGCATCGATCAGCATGGCAATGTGGTGGGCGGCGATGGTGACGCCCAGCGCGTCAACCGGGCCGGCTTTGTCATCCATTCTGCCGTACACATGGCGCGCCCCGACCTGCACTGCGTGATCCACACCCATACCGCCGCCGGCATGGCCGTGTCGGCACAGGAACACGGCCTGCTGCCGATTACCCAGCATGCGCTGAAGTTTTATGGCCGGCTGAGCTACCACGAATACGAAGGCATTGCCCTGTCGCTGGAGGAACGCGAACGGCTGGTGGCCGATCTTGGCCCGCGCAACAAGGCAATCATCCTGCGCAACCACGGCCTGCTGGCCGGGGGACGCTCGGTGGCCGAGGCTTTCCACGAAATCTACTTCCTGGAGCGGGCCTGCCAGGCACAGGTGCAGGCCATGGCCGGCGGCTGCCAATTGCACTATCCCAGCGAAGCGGTGCGCCAGCATACTGCCGACCAGTTTGCCCTGGACGATGAAGAAGAAATCATCGCCCTGGGCTGGCAGGCAGCGCTGGCGCTGATTGCCGACCAACAGGAAAGCTACGCCTCATGAGCACGGTTGTTCTTCTCACCGACGATGCCGAACTGATCACCGAATTGCAGCAGGCTTTTGCCCAGGTGGCACCCGAGCTGCGCGTGCTGCAGGCACACCAGGCAGGTGCGGCAGAGGCCGAGGTTGCCGCCTGCTGGTTTCCCCCTCCCGGCTCCTTGCAGGCACTGCCACGGCTGCGGCTGATTCATTCCGTGTCCGCAGGCATCGAACATCTGGACAGTAGCGGCAGCCTGCCGCCGGTGCCGGTGTGCCGGGTGGTGGACCCGGAACAACGCCAGGGCATGGTGGAATTCATGCGCTGGGCGGTGATCCACTATCAGCGCCACTTCGACCTCGTACTGGCCAACCAGCGCCAGGCGCGCTGGCAACGCCCACCGCAATGCCCGGCCAGCGCCTACAAGGTGGGGGTGTTGGGGCTAGGGTCGATGGGTAGCGCCGTGGCACAGGATCTGGCCGGGGCCGGCTATGCGGTGCGTGGCTGGTCGCGCAGCCCCAAGACGCTGGCCGGGGTGGACTGCTACCACGGTGACAGCGGCTTGCCGCACTGCCTGGCCGGGCTGGACCTGCTGATCAATCTGCTGCCGCTGACCGCCGCCACCGAAAGGCTGCTGGACCGCCAGGTGTTTGCCACGCTGGCCCCAGGCGCGGTGCTGGTGAATGGTGGCCGTGGCCAGCATGTGGCCGATGCGGATTTGGCGGAGGCGCTGCGCAGTGGCCAGTTACGCGCGGCCTTGCTGGACGTGTTCGAACAGGAACCGCTGCCCGCCGCTCACCCCTGGTGGCACACCGCGGGCGTCACCGTCACACCGCACATGGCCTCGGCTGCCTCGGCGCACTGCATTGCCAGCCAGATCGCAGAAAACACGCGGCGGCTGAGCAGCGCCGCGCCGCTGCTGCATCGGGCCGATCCGGCGTTGGGCTACTGACCAGGCCAACCGGAGCAACCCTTACCAAGGAGAAGGACCATGCTGACCGTGAATGGTCAACGCTTGTGGAACAGCCTGATGGACATGGCCGAGGTTGGTGCCACCGCCGCCGGTGGGAATTGCCGGCTGGCCTTGTCGGCAGAAGACTTTGCCGGCCGCGCCCTGTTTGCCGACTGGTGCCATCAGGCCGGCATGAGCCTGGATACCGATGCCATCGGCAATCTGTTTGCCCGTCGCGCCGGGCGCACACCGCAGGCCGAGCCGGTGGTGATGGGCAGCCATCTGGATACCCAGCCCGCCGGCGGCCGCTTTGACGGCACGTATGGCGTGCTGGCCGGACTGGAAGTGGTGCGCAGCCTGAACGATGCCGGCATCACCACCGACAGGCCGCTGGAAATTGCGGTATGGACCAATGAGGAAGGCGCACGTTTTACCCCGGCCATGCTGGGTTCTGCGACGTTTTGCGGGGTAGTGCCGCTGGCCGATGCGCTGGCAATAGAAGACGCCCAGGGCATCAGTGTTGCCACCGCCCTGGCCGGCCAGGCCGGCAACCTGCCCTTGGGGCGGCGATTTGCCGCCTATTTTGAAGCCCATATCGAACAGGGGCCGATCCTGGAGCAAGCGGGGCTGCCAATTGGCGTGGTGACGGGTGGACAGGCCATCTGCTGGCTGGACGTACTGGTATCGGGCAGACCGGCCCATGCCGGCACCACGCCGATGCGGCTGCGCCGCGACGCGCTGTTTGCCGCCAGCACCATGATCAGCCAGTTGGAACAACTGGCCAATGCATTCGGCCCGCACGGTTTGGTGACGGTGGGGCAACTGCTGATTCCCGGCGCATCGCGCAATACCGTCCCCGGCCAGGTGCGGTTTACCGTGGACCTGCGCCACCCGCAGGACGCACAGATCCATGCCATGGAAGAAAGTACCCGGAGGGTGCTGCAGCAACTGGCCGCGCAACGCGGCCTGACGGTCAATATCCAGCAGCACTGGTTCAGTGCCGCCACACCGTTCGACCGCGACTGCATTGCCGCGGTGCGCCAGGCAGTGACGGCATTGGGCTACCCGCATCAGGAGATGGTCAGCGGTGCCGGCCACGATGCCATCCATCTGGCACGGCATTGTCCCAGCGCCATGATTTTTGTCCCCTGCGTGGACGGCCTTAGCCACAACGAGGCCGAAGACGCGCTGCCGGACGACCTGCGCATGGGGGCGGATGTACTGCTGGGAGCGGTGCTGGCGCAGGCCGGCGGTCAGACGATACCGACGGTTTCGTCCTGGGCCAGCAGCACCTGATTGCGCCCTTGCTGCTTGGCGCGGTACAGCATGCGGTCGCAGCAGGCCAGCAGATCGGTGGCATGTTGCAGCCCATGCAGGCTGGAAAGGGCGGCACCCAGGCTGATGGTAAGGTAGCCCAAGCCGTCCGGCCGGTAGCGGTGCTCCACCTCCAGCGCCGCTACCTGCTGTTGCACCCGCTGGGCAATGTGCAATAGCTCGTCCTGGCTGCCGGTTTGCAGCAGGATGGCAAATTCCTCGCCGCCATAGCGAAAAGCCAGTGCCTGGCCGCTACGCAGACAACTGACCATGGCGCTGGCCACATCCGCCAGGATGTGATCCCCGGCCGGATGGCCGTAATGGTCGTTGTAGGGCTTGAAGTAATCGATATCCACCAGCAGCAGGGCAAAGGGGCGGCCATGTTGCTGCGACTGCTGCCAGAATGCTTGCAATTGCAGATCGAAGGCACGGCGATTGCCCACGCGGGTGAGTGCGTCGGTGGAGGCCAGCATCTGCAGGCGTTGATTGAGGGTGGAAAGCTCATGCTTGCGCCGCCGCTGCTCCTGCGCGGTGTAAAACGCCAGCCGCACACTGGTGGTGGTGCTCCAGCTCATGAACAGGCAGAACAGCAATACCGGCAGGTAGACCAGCGAAAACACCAGCAGCGGCTTGCTGTCATGCGGGTTCATCAGCGCCACATTGCTCATGATGGCAACCGAAATGGCCAGTGAGCTGAGCACCGCCCCCTTGAACGATACCCGCACGCCCAGATTGGCAAACACGATGAAGATCAGCGATGCATACAGAAAGGTGGGCACATCGGGCGAATGGCTGCGCTTGAGCAGCTCGAACCAGGACAGGGTGGCAATCAGGTCGTGTACCGGCATCAGTTGGTCCATCAGCAGCACATTGCGGCTGCGACCGAACACCAGCCAGATATTCACCATGGCCACCACCAGCAGGGTTGCCCGCGTCAGCAGCGACGCGCTGGCCATATCGGGTATCAGCAGCGCATCAGCCAGCACATAGGAAAAAAAAGCCAGGGCGGCGATGATGTTGGTCAGCAGCAAAAAGGGGCGGTGCTGGCGCAGGATGTAATGCTCGAACTCCGGCCATAGCGCGTCTGGAATACGCACCCGCCAGCGAAAGCGGACAGCCGCAAGCAATTTGTTGGCTGCATTCATGAACAGGAGCCCGGGTGGCCGGAGCAGGCCGGCATGAAAAGACAGCGGTCAGTTTAGGACAAGCCCCCTGTCTCGTCCAGGCAGTCTTCATGTCGGCGAGGCTGGCCCGGTTCAGGGCAGCAGCACATAGCTTTTGCGCACGGTTTCGGTCACTTCCCATACCCCGCGGCTATTGGCCGGGAAATACACGGCATCGCCGGCAGCAATGTCGATGGCCTCACCGGCATCCGGAATGAAACGGCAACGCCCCTGGATGAAATGGCAGAACTCGGCCTGCATGATCTGGCGTCGCCAGCGGCCAGGGCTGCACTCCCAGACGCCGGTTTCCACGCCATCCGGGCGCTCCACGGCATGCACACGGGTGGCGGCATGCGGCGTACCCAGCGGCTGGGCCACCGGCATGGCGGCGGACAAGGATATGCTGCCGCTTTGCGGCAGATGGGTGATGGACATGCTGCTCTCCTGTCGGGAAGGAATAGCGGAAGGGATAAACACCGGCTTACTGCATCAGCCCTTCCATGAAACCGGCCACATCCTGGGCCAGCCGGCGCTGCCAGCGCGGGCTGTGCGGCTTGTTCAGCGTTTGGTCTTCCCAGGTAAAACTCTTGATGATGGCGTTGTAGCCCAGCCAGCGCAGCGGCTCCGGCTCCCAGCGGCCCAGGCTGGCCACGGTTTTTACCCAGGGCTGGCCGGTCAGCAAGGTGTCCTTGCCCAGCATCAGGTCGGCCAGCGTACGGCCTGCCAGATTGCTGGCGCCCACGCCCTCGCCGCCATAGCCACCGGCCCAGGCCAGCCCTACGCCGGCATCGCACACCATATGCGGCTGAAAGCGCCGCGCCGCGCCCAGATTGCCACCCCAGCCGTGGCTGATACGCACCTTGTCCAGCATGGGAAACAGCTCCACCATCAACTGGCGGCGCAGCGCGATTTCGTCTGCTGTCAGGGTGAAGTCCTGGCGCAGCTTGCCGCCAAAGCGGTAACCGCCACGGGCACCGAATACCAGCCGGTTGTCGCGGCTGCGCTGGCCATAGCTGACCTGGCGGCTGTTTTCGCTGAAGGCCTGGCCGTGACGCAGGCCGATTTCCTCCCACAGCGCGTCGGACAAGGGCTCGGTGGCAATGATCAGGCTTTGTACCGGCAACTGATAACGCCCAAACGGTGGCAGGGTGCTGGCATAGCCTTCGATGGCGGGGACCAGCCAGTGCGCCTGTACCCGGCCTTGCGCAGTGTGCAGCACGCCGGGCTGCCAGTGGGTGACGCGGGATTGTTCGTAAATCTGCACGCCCAGCCGCTCCACACAGGCGGCCAGCCCGCGCACCAGCCGCGCGGGCTGAATGGTGGCCACATGCGGCGAATACACCGCGCCATACGGCGTGGCCAGCCGCAGTTGCTGGTTCAGCTCGGCCACCTCCAGCCAGCGGTAGTCCTCTTCGCCATGGCCATGGGCACGCCAGGCGGCCAATTGCTGACGCAGGCGCACTTCCTGCTCGGGATAACGGGCAGCGCAATACAGCACCCCACCCTTGCGGTAATGGCAATGAATGCCTTCACGGGCGATGACGCGGCCTACTTCATCGGGAATATCGTGCAGCAAGGCACGGCTTTGCGCCCGTGCCGCCGGGTCGAGCGCGGCCAGCAGACGGTCCTCGCCCAGCACTTCGCCAATCAGCCAGCCGCCATTGCGGCCGGAGGCGCCAAAGCCGGCAATCTGGGCTTCCAGCACCACGATGTGCAGATCCGGGGCCTGCTGCTTCAGGTAATAGGCGGTCCACAGCCCGGTGAAGCCGGCACCGACAATAGCTACATCGGCCTCGATATCGCCCGGCAGCGCCGCACGCGGCATCAGGCTGTCGCCCAGTTGTTCCATCCACAGGCTGATGTGTTGTGTTGCGGCCATGTTCTGCCCTCTCCATCAAGAATGGAAGGCAGCTTAGTCGGCACTGCCCTGGCCTGTCGTCGCTGCGGACCCGCGCGGAGAAACCCGCAGCCAGGCAGCGGGCGACATTCCGGTGTGCTGGCGGAAGCAGCGGTAAAACACCGACAGCGAATTGAAACCGGCGGCAAACGCCAGTTGGTCGATACGTGCCATGCTGTCTGCGGCGGGCAGGCTGGCCAGCAGATGTTGCAGCCGGGCCTGGTTGACATAGCGGTAAAAGCTTTGCCCCAGCACCTGGTTGAGCAGATAGGACAACTGGTTGCGGCTGTAGCCGGTGGCTGCCGCCACCGCGGCCAGCGTGCAATCGGCCTGCAAATAAGGCTGCTGCTGCCGGAAGTAGCTGTGCAGGTCTTCCGCCATGCGCCCCAGTTGCCGCGCAGACAGGCCCAGCTTTTGCAGCGGGCTGGCACTGCTGCTGGCAGGCTGGCCCTGCGCCGTGCCGTGCTGCAAGGTGGCATATTCGCGTACGCGCCAGATCAGCCCGTCACGCACGGTGATGGCTTCGCTGCTGTGAAAGGAAGCCAGCCCGCCACGCAACACCAACTGGTACTGGATGAAGGCGGTATCGCCATCCACGCGGATGCGGTCGCAGTGCTCCAGCCGCTCCGCCTCGCCCTGCGGCAGGGAGGACCGCACATAGTCATGCAGCTCGGCCAGCCGGAACACCCGGTTTTGCAGGAAATCGTGATAGGCGATGTCCGGGTGGTACAGCGCCAGGATGTCCTCCAGCCGACGCTGTTTCCACGCCTGGTGGTAGCGCAGCACCACCTGGTGGGTGGCGGGCAGAAAACCCTGGCTGTCCGGTGTTGGTGGCTGGTTCATGATGGCTGGCGGTAAAAGCAGGGAAAATCAATGTAGTGCAAAGCGCGGTGGCGGGCCAGTTTTACCCTGCCCGTCACCCCGGTCACACCCCCAGCCGTTGCCGGCGCTGGCGCACAAACTGCTGGCAGGCCTGTTGCAGCCACTGGCTGAACAACTGTACCCGGCGGTCTTCCGGCTGCAGGCAGCGCAACACATAACGCGCCGGGGCGGCCACCGTGGCAGGGAGTACCTGTTGCACGCGGCCTTGCTGCAGCAGTTCCAGCACCTGGGCGGCGCGCGCCATGGCCACACCCTGCCCCTGACAGGCCGCCGCCAGCGACAGGCTGGCCAGATTGTATTCCCGCTCCTGCCACGGCGCGGGGGCAAAGCGGAACGCCTCTGCCGCGCCTTGCTGCCAGCAGTCCCATTCGGCAAATGGCGGCGCACCGTCCCAGGCGGCGCTGTCATGCAGGCGCGTCAGAGACATGCCGGGACGGCACGGATCGGGATGGGCGGCCAACCAGTCCGGGCTGGCCACCGGCAGCAGCACTTCATCCAGCAGGGGAATACCGGGCAGATCGGCCATCTCGTCCGGGTCGTAGCGGATGCAGATGGCCACGCCCGCCGCCAGCATGTCCTGCCGGCGCATGCGCTGGAATTCGGCGCGCAGCCTAACCTGAATAGCCGGGTATTGCTGCTGGAAGGCGCTCAGGCGCGGCATCAGCCAGTCCAGCGCAAAGGACGGCGCACAACTGATCTGCAGCACGCTGTCCTGCTCCGCCAGTTGCTGCAAGGTGGTGTCGATGTCTTGCAAGGCGGTGCTGACGGTGCGGTACAGCGTCTGGCCCTGGGCGGTGAGTTGCAGGCGGCGGTGCTGACGCACAAACAGCGGGTAGCCCAGCCGCTGTTCCAACTGGCGGATTTGCTGGCTGACCGCGCTCTGGGTCAGGTGCAGCTGCCCGGCGGCGGCGGTGAAGCTGAGCAGGCGGGCCGCCACGTCAAAGCAACGCAGGTGGGCCAGGATGGAAGCATCCAGCATTGACATAAGCTCCACTAATGGATTCAGCAGCAAGTATCGCTGTTTTTTGGCAGCAGTGGCGCTCTAGAATGCGGGCTATATATTCACCCGGAAGACACGCCATGCCTGCCACCCTGCCGGTCAGCCTATTAGCCGCCCTACAGTCAAAACAAGCCCTGCTGTGGCTGAACCCCTGCTTGGGCAGCGCCCTGCCTGCCAGCGCCCCCACGGCGGAACAAGTCCACGAGGCCGCAGCGCGGCTGCAACGCTGTGCCGGCCTGCTGGCCATGCTGTTTCCCGAACTGGCCGCCACGCAGGGGCAGATCGAATCCGCCTTGCACGATGCCAGCGCGCTGTACGCCCTGCCGGAATACCGTGGCGTGCAGGGGCAGTGCTGGCTGAAGGGCGATCATGCGCTGCCGGTGGCCGGTTCCATCAAGGCGCGTGGCGGTTTTCACGAGGTGCTGGCCCATGCCGAAGCGCTGGCCTTGCAGCACGGTGTGTTGCAACCGGAAGACGACCGCCGCCTGCTGGCAGGCGCGGCGGCACGCAGCTTGTTTGCCAGCCACCGGGTGGTGGTGGGCAGCACCGGCAATCTGGGCCTGAGCATTGGCATCATGGCGGCGGCGCTGGGTTTTCAGGCCGTGGTGCATATGTCGGTGGAGGCCAAGGAATGGAAAAAGGCGCGGCTGCGCCAGCGTGGGGTGACCGTGGTGGAACATGCCGGTGACTACGCCGCCGCCGTGGCGGCGGGCCGCGCCACGGCCGAAGCCGACCCCAACAGTTATTTTGTTGATGACGAACACTCGCTGCCGCTGCTGCTGGGTTATGCCGCCGCCGCGGCTGCGCTAGCCGCACAACTGGCAGCGCAGGGCGCAGTGGTGGATGCGGCCCACCCCTTGTTTGTCTACCTGCCTTGCGGGGTGGGTGGCGCACCGGGCGGCATTACCTTTGGCCTGAAGCTGTTGTTCGGCCCGCATGTGCATTGTTTTTTTGCCGAGCCGGTGGCTTCGCCCTGCATGCTGGTGCAACTGGCCAGCGGCAGCGATGCGCCGCTATCGGTATACGACATCGGGCTGGACAACCGCACCGAGGCCGATGGTCTGGCGGTAGGCCTGGCTTCGCCCTTGGTGGCCCCCCTGATGCGGGCCGAATTGAGCGGGGTGTTTACCGTTGGCGATGACGATCTGTTCCGCCTGCGCTTGCAGGTGGAAGACCACTGCCAACTGGCGCTGGAGCCATCCGCTGCAGCGGCGGTGCGTGGCCCCGACTGGCTATGCAATAGCACAGCCGGGCAGGCTTATCTGGCAGCGCACGGCCTGCAACAGCAGTTGGCGGATGCCCATCATGTGGTGTGGACCACAGGCGGTGCGCTGGTTCCGCCAGAGGAACACCAGCGCTTCCGCCAGCGTGGCCTGTCACGCGCCGGCTGAGCCGGCAGCAAACTGCAAGGCCGCCAGCCGCGCATACAAGGGCGAGCTGTGCAGCAGTTCCTCATGCCGCCCCTGTGCCACGATGCGCCCGCCTTCCAGCACCACGATGCGGTCGGCTTCCTTCACCGTGGCCAGCCGGTGGGCAATCACCAGCGTGGTGCGATTGGCGGCAGCACGCTCCAGCGCCTCTTGCACCAGTTGTTCCGATTCGGCATCCAGCGCGCTGGTGGCTTCGTCCAGCAGCAGGATGGGCGGGTTTTTCAGGATGGCGCGGGCAATGGCAATGCGCTGGCGCTGACCGCCAGACAAGCGCACGCCGCGCTCGCCCAGATAAGTGGCATAGCCTTGCGGCAGGGCCTGGATGAAGTCATGCGCGGCCGCAGCACGAGCCGCCGCGTAGACTTCCTCATCGCTGGCATCCGGCCTGCCATAGCGGATGTTCTCCAGCGCGCTGCTGCCAAAAATCACCGAATCCTGCAGCACCACGCCAATGTGCTGGCGCAAATCGGCCAGCGCCAGTTGGCGGATGTCGATGCCGCCCAGGGAAATCTGCCCCTGTTGCGGGTCGTAAAAACGCAGCAAGAGCTGGAACAGCGTGGACTTGCCCGCACCGGACGGCCCCACCAGCGCCACGTGCTCGCCGGGAGCCAGTTCCAGATCAATCTGGCTGAGCGAGGGCTGCTCCGGCCGTGAGGGGTAGGCAAAGCTCACCTGCTGCAAGCGCAGCCGCCCTGCCGTCGGCAAGGCATGCGGCTGGGCGGGTTCGGTCACTGGCGAGGCCAGTTGCAGCAGCTCCATCAGCCGCTCGGTAGCCCCGGCGGCGCGCTGCACATCGCCCCATACCTCGGCCACCGCGCCAATCGCCCCGGCCGTCACCACTGCGTACAGGATGAACTGCGCCAGCAGGCCGCCGCTCATCTGCCCGGCCAGCACTTGCTGCGCACCCAGCCACAACACGAACACGATGGCACCGAAGATCAGCATGATCACCGCCACCGTCAGCAGCGAACGGGCGCGGATGCGCGCCAGCGCGGTGGCAAAACTCAGCTCCACCGAGCCGACAAAGCGGCTGGCTTCCGCCGCCTGCTGGTTGAAAGCCTGCACGGTGGGAATGGCGTTGAGCACCTCCCCAGCCATGGCGCTGGAATCGGCAATGCGGTCCTGACTGGACTTGGACAGCGCCCGCACGCGGCGGCCAAACAGCACGATGGGCAGCACCACCAGCAACAGCGTCACCAGAATGTAGCCGGTGAGGCTGGGACTGGTCATGGCCAGCATCACCAGCCCGCCCAGCATCAGCAACACATTGCGCAGGCCCATGGACAGGCTGGTGCCGATCACCGTCTGCACCAGCGTGGTATCGGTGGTGAGGCGCGACAGCACTTCGCCGGTCTGGGTGGTTTCGAAATACTGCGGGCTCATGCTGATGACGTGGCGATACACCGCGCTGCGCACGTCCGCCGTCACCCGCTCGCCCAGCCAGGACACCAGATAAAAGCGCCCGGCGGTGGCCAGAGCCAGCACCACCGCCACACCAAACAGCATGAGGAAGTACTGGTTGATATGACCGGCATTACGGCTGGAAAAACCCTGGTCGATCAGCACGCGGAAGGCCATGGGCAACACCAGCGTGGAGACGGCGGCCACGGTGAGCGCCAGCAGGGCCAGCCAGGCACGACGGCGATAAGTACGCAGAAAGGGCAACAGCCCCAGCAAGGGGCTGATACGTTGCAACAAGGGGCGGGCAGGCGTAGCAGAGGACATGAACAGACCGGTAGGAAAGCAAGGCTGTCAGGCTACACCATGCCACCGGCTACGGCCATTCGGGCAGGTCTGCACCTGCTGCAGGCAACGGCGCAATGCAGCAGCACGGTTTTGCGAGCATACCCAAGCGCGGCTGACAAAATAGCGCAGCGCCCCTGGGGCAAGACGCGCCAATGCAGACAGCACACCGGGTACGGCAAGGCGGCGCAACGCAGCAGCAGGGTTTTGTGAGCATGCCCAAGCACGGCTGACAAAATAGCGCAGCGCCCCTGAGGCAAGACGCGCCGACGCAGACAGTACAAAGAGTACGGCAAGGCGGCGCAACGCAGCAGCAGGGTTTTGCGAGCATACCCAGGCGCGGCTGACAAAATAGCGCAGCGCCCCTGGGGCAAGGCGCGCCGACGCAGACAGTACAAGGAGTACGGCAAGGCGGCGCAACGCAGCAGCAGGGATTTTGCCAGCCGCGCTTACTTCAGCTTGCAGGTCTTGATGCCAAACGGCAGATAGGCCGGACACCAGCCAATCAGCCCGGTGGCCAGCGGCACCACGCCGATCCAGCCCCACACCGGCAGCAGGCCGGCCACGGTGGCAATGATCAGGGCAATACCAATCACGATGCGCAGGATGCGGTCGATACCGCCTACATTCGGGGACATAGTGTTCTCCTCGGTTCAGGGCCATGCGGGATGGCGATGAGGAGATGCTAGACCTTGCCGCCGTCCGCTTCAGTGACTAGGTCACACAGCAGCGCGGCCAGCCATAAGAGCCGCTAACAAAACCCCCGCTCCAGCGTTGCGCCGCCTTGCCGTACGCCATGTACTGTCTGCGGCGGCGCGCCTTGGCTCGGGTTCTCTACGAGGTTTTGTTCGCAGCTCTGTACCACAGCCTACTTACCAGTCAGCTGCTGCAAGGCAGCAGCATCCAGCAATTGCAACTGGCCACGGCCAAGGCGGATCCAGCCACGGCGCTCGAAGTCCTTGAGCTGACGGCTGATCACCTCGCGCGCGCTGCCCAGCTCTGCCGCCAGTTCCTGATGGGTCATGGCCAAGGCACTCTGGCCGCCAGCGCGTTGCAACAGGCAGGCGGCCAGACGCTGGTCGATGCGGCCAAAGCTGACTTCCTCGATCAGTAACAGCAAATCGGCAATGCGGCTGCCATAGGCGCGGAACACGAAGTCGCGGAAGCTGGCGGAGTCGGCCAGCAATTGGCGAAATGCCGGAATCGGCAGCGCCTGGGCGTGGATGGCGGTTTCGGCCACCCCTTCGGCATCGTAGTCGTTACCGCTCATCAGGCAGGCGGTGGTGACAATGCAGGTTTGCCCGCTTTCCACCCGGTACAGGGTGATTTCGCGGCCGTTTTCGCCCACTTTCTGTACCCGGATCTGCCCTTGCAGCAAAAACAGATAGGCCTGGCAGGGGCTGCCTTCGCGAAACAGCACCGTGCCGGCCGGGGCGCTCAGGGCATGACAGTGGGCCAGCAACTGGGCGCGGCTGGCCTCGTCCAGCGCGTCCAGAATGGCAAAGTCGCGCGTCCAGTCGTTCATGCCGTGGTTTCCCGCAACAGGCCACGGGCTTGCAGTTCCTGATACACGCGCAGCGCCACCCAGGCATCGTTACCGGCATAGGCTTGCTGGGCCGGGCTCAAGGGCAGGCGTGACCAGTTGGTGGTGGACAGCTTTTTCGACTTGCGAAAGTAAGCGCCAAACAGCCGCGCCACCGCCTGCACCGCGCCCACGGTGATGCGGGCATCGTCCGAGGGCAGCAGATTACCCAGGTCGATCAGCCCGCCGCATTCCACGCCCAAGCGGCTTTTCAGCAGCGCCCGGTCGGATACCAGATCGAAACCCACCAGCGGGCGGGCCGGATCGGCCAGCAAGGCTTTGATTTCCTCCGGCAGCACGCCCTTCACCACCGGCACCAGCCAGGCGCACTGGCTGTCGGCCAACTGGATCAGGTGCGGGCCGTCCGACTCCTCGCCCTTGCGGAAGGTAGGTTTGGATTCGGTATCAAAACCCAGCACCGGGGCTGCCAGCAGCGCAGGCATGGCAGCGGCCAGGGCTTCCGGGCTGTCCAGCATGCATACCTGCTCCGGGGTCAGCGCCGGAAACAGCGGCATGGTCTTGATTTCTTCGCGGGGGATTTGCCGGGTAAGGGACATGGATGGCCTTGCATGCAGAGCGCCGCCTGGCAACAGGCCGGCGGCAAAGCTGCATGATACGGAATCCCCGGCGGCATTTCACCCGGTTTGCCCGTGCGCGCAAGCGCTGGCCGGCGGCTTCATCACACCGGCTTAGGAAGTTTCCCAAGATGGTATGGAATGCGCAGATCAAGCCGGGTGGCACATTGAGGCTGCCGACAGGCCCGTGCTAGCGTCGCAAAACCGTGGCAATACCCCGCCAACGCTGTACACCAAACCCTGCCATCACCCTCCGGATGCCTGTCATGATTGCCTTGCTGGATGATTTCAATACCGTACTGCATGCTGCTTTTGTCGGTTTCATCACCTTGTTTCCGGTGGTGGACCCGATTGGCACCGCCTTCATCGTCAACCCTTATTTCCGCCATCTGCCGCTGGCTGAGCGCAAGCAGGCCATCCGCAAGATTGCCTGGTACGCCATGCTGACGGTGATTGCCGCCTTGTTCACGGGGCGCTGGATCCTGATGCTGTTCGGCCTGTCCATTCCGGTGGTGAAGCTGGCCGGCGGCATCATGATTTGCAAGATGGGCTGGACATCGCTCAGCAGCACGGCAAGTAATCAGGACAAGCCGGCCAATAGCGCGGAATCGGCAGCGGTGGATGCCGGACAGCGCAGCAGTGTGGAGAATGACCTGTTCTACCCGCTGTCCTTTCCCCTCACCGTGGGGCCGGGCACCATCTCGGTGGTGCTCACCCTCAGCGCACACAGTTACAACGAAAGCTATGTCCGCTCGGCGCTGAGTACCAGCGGGCTGATCATCGGCATGGCCGCCATGAGCGTGCTGATATACCTGTGCTATCTGAATGCCGGGCAACTGGTGGCGCGGCTGGGCGCGGCATCGGAAAACATGATCAACCGCTTCATGGCCTTCCTGATTTTTGCCGTCGGCCTGCAAATTGCCTGGGGCGGGCTGCATGCGCTGATAGCCCCTGCGGCCTGAGCAGGCTTAAGACCCGCTAACACCCCCCCGATTCTGCGTTGCGCCGACTTGCCGTACTCACTGTACTGTCTGCGTCGGCGCGCCTTGACTCGGGTGCTCTACGAGGTTTTGTGAGCGGCTCCAAGCCCCGACCATCCGCAACAAGGCAAGGCTCAGCGGACTGTCGGCAACCGCCAGTTCATCCAGCAAGGAAAAATGGTTGTTGTGACTGTCCTCCACCAGCGTCACCGCCAGCCCCTGGGCAAGCGCGGCCTGATGATAAGCCAGCGTCAGGCTTGAGGCGGCTTGAAGCCGGGCAGGCGCTCGGCCAGATGGTCCACCAGCATGCGCACCTTGGGCGAGAGCTGACGCTTGTGCGGATACAGCGCCCAGATGCCTTCGTCCGGTTCGCGATAGGCGGTCAGCAACTCCACCAGCGCGCCGCTGTGCAGATGACGCGCCACGTAGTAATCCGGCAACTGGACGATGCCCACCCCTTGCAGCGCGGCATGGGTCAGCGCGTGGCCGCTATTGCAGCGCAGGCTGCCCTTCACCCGCAGCAGGCGGCGTTTGCCGCCTTCCTGTAAATGCCAGAAGTCGTTGCTGCCCAGCAGGCAGTTGTGCTGCTCCAGTTCGGACAGGCTGTTGGGCAGGCCGTGACGTTGCAGATAAGCCGGGGCGGCACACACATGCTGGCGGCGGCTGGCAAGTCGCCGCGCCACCAGGCTGGATTCGCTCAGATGCCCAAGCCGGATGGCTAGGTCATAGCCTTCGGCCACCAGGTCCAGCACCTGGTTGCTGAGGTTGAGCTGAATCTCCAGCGCCGGGTATTGCTGCAGAAAGTCGGTAATCAGCGGGGCGATATGGCTTTCACCATAGGCCACCGGCGCGGTGAGCTTGAGCCTGCCTTGCGGTACGGCCTGATGCAGCGACAGTGCGCGTTCGGCTTCGTCCAGCCCGTCCAGCAACTGGCGGCAATGCTGCAGGTATAGCTGGCCGCTTTCGGTCAGCGTCAACTGCCGGGTGGTGCGGTACAGCAATTGCACATGCAGGCGCTGTTCCAGCCGGGTGACTTCGCGGCTGACCTGCGCCACCGACAGATCCAGCGCCCGTGCCGCACGGGTAAAGCTGCCCAGTTCGGCCACGCTGACGAATTCGCTTACCCCTTGCCATGCCGCCATTATTACTCCTGAGAAAAAATCATTTACCGATTAGGCAGATTATCGGCAAAAACAGTCGCAATACAATGGCGCTTTACTGCTGCCTGCCAGCAGCCCTACTCAACCGCCCCGCACACCGCCGCATGCATGCCGTGGCGCGGGCGGATTACCCCGTCAGGAGATCGCCATGAGTCAAGACATCATCAAGTGCAAGGCTGCCGTTGCCTGGGCTGCCGGTCAGCCGCTGTCCATCGAGGAAGTGGAAGTGGCCCCGCCCAAGGCGGGTGAAGTACGGGTGAAGCTGGTGGCCACCGGCGTGTGCCATACCGATGCCTACACCCTGTCCGGTGCCGACCCGGAAGGCATCTTCCCCTGCATCCTGGGCCATGAAGGCGGCGGCATTGTGGAGTCGGTGGGCGAAGGCGTCACCAGCGTGGCGGTGGGCGATCATGTGATTCCGCTGTACACGCCGGAATGTGGCGAGTGCAAGTTCTGCAAATCCGGCAAGACCAATCTGTGCCAGAAAATCCGCGCCACCCAGGGCAAGGGCCTGATGCCGGACGGCACCACGCGCTTCTCCAAGGACGGCCAGCCCATCTACCACTACATGGGCACGTCCACCTTTGCCGAATACACCGTGCTGCCGGAAATTTCGCTGGCCAAGGTAAACAAGGCGGCACCGCTGGAAGAAGTGTGCCTGCTGGGTTGTGGTGTCACCACCGGCATGGGTGCGGTGGTGAATACTGCCAAGGTGAAGGCGGGCGATACCGTGGCCATCTTCGGCCTGGGCGGCATCGGCCTGTCGGCCATCATCGGCGCGCGCATGGCCGGAGCCAGCCGCATCATCGGCATCGACATCAATGAGAGCAAGTTCGAACTGGCGAAAAAACTGGGTGCCACCGACTGCATCAATCCCACGTTGTTCGACAAGCCGATTCAGGACGTGATCGTGGAAATGACCGATGGCGGCGTGGACTTCTCCTTCGAGTGCATCGGCAACGTCAATGTGATGCGCTCGGCGCTGGAATGCTGCCACAAGGGCTGGGGTGAGTCGGTCATCATCGGCGTGGCCGGTGCCGGTCAGGAAATCTCCACCCGTCCCTTCCAGCTGGTGACCGGCCGGGTATGGCGCGGCTCGGCCTTTGGCGGCGTGCGTGGCCGTTCCGAACTGCCCACCTATGTGGAGCGCTACCTGAAGGGCGAATTCCGCCTGGACGACTTCATCACCCACACCATGCCGCTGGAACAAGTAAACACCGCCTTCGAGCTGATGCATGAGGGCAAGAGTATTCGCTCCGTCATTCATTACGGCAAGGACTAAGACCCGCTAACAAAACCCCGGCCCCAGCGTTACGCCGCCTTGCGGTACGCCCTGTACTGTCTGCGGCGGCGCACCTTGGTCCGGGTTCTCTACGCGGTTTTGTTGGCGGTGCCAAGCGGCGCAGCCACAGGGACGCTGCGCTCTGCTGAGCCGCGCTTGGCGCCACCCTGCCGGGCCATGCTGTCGCTGGCCCGGCTTTTTCGGGAGACGGAAATGAATCTGGAAAACATCAGCAGCGCCATGTGCTTTGGCGGCTGGCACAAGCAATACCTGCACGATTCGGCGGTACTGGGCTGCCGCATGCGCTTTGCCATCTACCTGCCGCCGCAGGCAGCCCGCGGCGATAAGGTACCGGTGCTGTACTGGCTGTCCGGCCTGACCTGCACGGACGAAAACTTCATGCAAAAGGCCGGTGCGCAGCGTATTGCCGCCGAGCTGGGCATGGCCATCGTGGCCCCGGACACCAGCCCGCGCGGCGAGGGCGTGGCGGACGATGCGGCCTACGATCTGGGCCAGGGAGCGGGCTTTTACCTCAATGCCACCCAGGCACCGTGGAACCGCCATTACCAGATGTACGACTATGTCAGCCGCGAACTGCCGGCGCTGATTGAAACGCATTTCCCGGTCAGTCAACGCCGTGCCATTGCCGGCCATTCCATGGGTGGCCACGGTGCGCTGATCTGTGCGCTCAAGCGGCCACAGGATTATGTATCGGTCTCGGCCTTCAGCCCGATTGCCAACCCGGTGCATGTACCGTGGGGGCAGAAGGCCTTTGCCGCCTATCTGGGCGAAGACCGTCAGCAATGGCTGCAGTGGGATGCCTGCCACTTGCTGGGCCAGGTACAACAGATACCGCCGCTGCGGGTGGATATCGGCCTGGCCGATGGTTTTCTGGCAGAACAGCTCAAGCCGGAGGCGCTGGAACAGGCCGCCCGTGCTGGCGGCCATGCGCTGCAGTTGTTCCGCCACCCCGGTTATGACCACAGCTATTACTTCATTGCCAGCTTTATCGAGGAACAGCTGCGCTTCCATGCCGCGCAT
This sequence comes from Aquitalea magnusonii, assembly GCF_002217795.2. Taxonomy (NCBI): domain Bacteria; kingdom Pseudomonadati; phylum Pseudomonadota; class Betaproteobacteria; order Neisseriales; family Chromobacteriaceae; genus Aquitalea; species Aquitalea magnusonii. The sequence continues at coordinate 4,334,474 of NZ_AP018823.1, read as the reverse complement.
CTGGACTGCTGAACATGCAAAAACAGCCGGCGGTCTGTGACAGACTGCCGGCTGCAGGCACTAGATTTTCATCCTTCAGAAAGTGGCGGCCGTGTTGTGCTCCCTGCGGGTACACAGGCTGACCAGCACAAAGCTGAGTACGCTCACCACCAGGCTTTGATAGATCGGCAAATTGGAATCCAGACCGTAGCTGATCATGGCCATGATGGCGGTGCCACAGCCCAGCACCATGCTGCTGATGGCACCTGCCGTGGTGGCACGCGGCCAGAAGATGGCCCCCAGCAAGGGCACCAGCATGCCGGCCACCAGCAGGTTGTAAGCCAGGGTCAGCGCGCTGATCACGTCGCTGACCAGCATGGCCAACACCAGCACCAGCACGCCAACCAGCAGGGTGACAATGCGGTTGGTCCACAGGCTGCAACCGTCACGACCACTGAGGTCTTCGGTCAGCGTGGTGGACGCCGCCAGCAAGGCCGCACTGGCGGTGGACATCATCGCAGCCAGGGCGGCGGCAATCACCAGCCCGCGCACCCCGTCCGGCAAGCCTTCCTTCACCATGGAGGCAAAGGCATTGGCCGGCACCGCCAGGTCTGGCAGCAATACTTTGGTGGCCATGCCGATGGCAGCGCAAATCAGGCCGTACACGATGCAGTAAATCCCGGCAATACTGCCGGCATAGCGCGCCACGCCCTCACTGCGCGCGGTGAATACCCGCTGCCAGATGTCCTGGCCAATCAGGATGCCGAAGAAGTAGATGACAAAGTAGGTGATGATGGTTTCACCACCGATGGCGGTAAAACTGAAGTAGGACGCCGGCAGTTTGGCTGCCAGTTGCTCCCAGCCACCCACGCGGTACAGGCAGATGGGCAGCAGGATGAACATCAGGCCGATGGTCTTGATCATGAACTGCACGATGTCGGTCAGCGTCAGCGACCACATGCCGCCAACGGCGGAATACAGCACCACCACGCCGCCGCCGATCACCACCGCCAGCCAGAACGGCAGCTCGAACAAGACCTGCATCACGGTGGCAATGGCCAGTACCGAAGTCACGCTGATCATCACCGCATACATCAGCATCACCAGCGCGCTGGTGCGGCGTGCCAGGGTGTTGTAGCGGCGCTCCAGCACCTGGGTGACGGTAAACACCTTCAGCTTGAGCAGCGGCTTGGCCATGAACAGATTGAGCACCAGAATGCCGCACCCCAGTGCGGCACACAGCCAGAAGCCGGAAATGCCGTACACATAACCCAGCTTCACCGTCCCCACCGTGGATGCCCCGCCCAGTACGGTAGCGGCCATGGTGCCCATGTAAAAGCCCGGCCCCAGATTGCGCCCTGCCACCAGAAATTCCTCCCGGCTGGTGGCGCGGCGCATGCCCAGCCAGCCCAGCGCCAGCATGCCGGCGATATAAATGAACACGACAAAAATATCGAGTCCCATGGTTTGTCTCCTAAGTGTGCCTTTGTTGGCAATTGGCTATAAGGGTTTGATTGGCTGCTCTGTGGCAGCCTGGTTGGCATCATCAGCGGCGGATGGTCACGCCGGGTAATACACACAGCATCTCGAACAAGAGATTGGCCCCCAGCAAGGCGGTATTGCCGGTGGTGTCGTATGGCGGCGAGACCTCCACCAGGTCACAGCCCACCAGATTCAGGCCGTGACAACCGCGCACGATTTCCAGCGCCTGCACCGTGGTGAGGCCGGCCACTTCCGGCGTGCCGGTGCCGGGGGCAAAGGCCGGATCGATGCCGTCGATATCAAAGCTCAGGTACACCGGGCCGCTACCCAGTTGCTGGCGCACTTCCTGCATCAGCCCCTGCAGCGAACGGTTCCAGCACTCTTCCGCCGGCACCACGCGAAAACCCTGACGACGCGCCCAGTCGAAATCCTCGGCGGCGTAGCCACTGCCGCGCAGGCCGATCTGCACCACGCGTTCGGCAGCCAGCAGGCCTTCTTCCTGCGCACGGCGGAAAGTGGTGCCGTGGGCAATCTTCTCGCCAAACATGTCGTCATTGATGTCGGCATGGGCATCGACATGGATCAGCCCCACCGGACCATGCTTGGCCGCGATAGCGCGCAGGATGGGCAGGGTGACGGTGTGATCGCCACCCAGGCCCAGCGGAATCACATCATGCTGCAGCAGCTCGCGGTAGGCGGCCTCAATGCGCGCCACGCTGTCCAGCAGGTTGTAGGGATTGGTGGCGATATCGCCAATGTCGGCCACCTGCAGGCTGTCAAAAGGGGCGGCACCGGTTCCCATGTTGTAAGGGCGCAGCAGCACCGATTCATTGCGGATTTCACGCGGGCCAAAACGGGTGCCGCTGCGGTTGGAGGTGCCGATATCCAGCGGCAGGCCGACAAACACGGCATCCAGACCAGCGGCAGTTTCCACCTTGGGCAGGCGCATCATGGTGGCAATGCCGCCAAAGCGCGGCATGGCATTGCCGCCCAGCGGCTGGTTGCGTTCAGTGATAGACATGCAGACTCCTGAAACTGAGGTTGAACGAGGGCTCAGTCTATTCAGGCGGCAACTTGGGAAAAATCACCGTATTCCACTGTTTACATTGATAAATCTGAATGTGTGTAATGACAGGCCTGACCCACCGCCACCACCGGGAAAAAACCATGCTCAATACCCTGTCCAGCCTTGATTTACGCCTTATCAGGGTTTTTCGTGCCGTTGTCGATGCCGGCGGCATTTCGGCCGCCCAATCCACCCTTAACGTCAGCCAGTCCACCATCAGCAATCAGTTGGCCGCGCTGGAAACCCGGCTGGGCTACCGCCTGTGCGAGCGTGGCCGCGCCGGTTTTGCCCTCACTGCCAAGGGCAGCCAGCTACTCAATGCCAGCCGCCAACTGCTGGATGCCGCCGAGGCCTTCTGCGTGGAAGCACGGCAACTGGAACGCAAGCTGGTGGGACAATTAAGAATTGGTGTGGTGGGGCATACCACCATGCGGGCGCATGCACGGCTGTCGGAAACCATCCGGCGCTTTCGCCAGCGCGAAGAGGCAGTGGAACTGGTGCTGTCCATGCTGGCACCCGGCACCCTGGAAGAAGCGCTGATCAACGGCGAAATCCATATGGGCATCGGCTATTTCTGGCACCGCGCCCCCAGCCTGCAATACCTGCCGCTGTTCACCGAACACCAGTTGGCCTATTGCAGCCAGGAACACCCGTTATTCCAGCAGGCCGGCAATATGCCAGTGGAAGAAGCCGCCCGGCATGACTGGGCCTGGCGCAGCTACCCGCTGCCGGACATCCCGCTGCCGGTGGAAAACTGGCGCATCACCGCCCGCGCCGACAATATGGAAGCCATGGCCGTGCTGATTCTGTCCGGCCATCATCTGGGCTTTCTGCCGGAGCACTTCGCTCGCCCCATGGTGGAACAGGGCATGCTGCGGGCACTCAATGCGGCGCAGCTGTGCTACCACCCCACTTTTCACCTGGTGACACGGCAAAACGCCAGGCAAAGCGAGGTGGTCCGCGCCTTCACCCAGGATTTGCTGGCGGCACACCAGTTACCCAACTGAGCGGTACCGTCGGAGCCACATCCGCACAGCCAACTCAGTCCAGATCCAGCCAGTTGGCCACCCTGGGCCAGATCTCCAGTGCGGCACGGCGAGACAGCATGATGCTACCGTGGCGGTAACCCTGCGCAATACCCCCCTGCCCAGCCAGCAAATAGCGATGCTGCGGGCCCGACAAGGCCTGGAAGAAACGGCGGCAGGCCGCCGGAGGGGCAATAAAAGGGTCATGATCGGCACACACCGCCAGCACCGGATGCGGCAAATGTGCCAAGGCAGGCAGATAATCAAACCCATCCTGGCCAACAAACCGGCCTGCCAGATTCCAATCAAACCACTGCGACATCAGGTAAAACGGTTCATCCTGCACACCAATGCCCAGACGCTTGCCCGGTACTCGCCCCAGGCATGATGACAGCAGGCGGGCCGATCTCAGCAACAGGCGGCGCGAGGGCGATGGCGCGGCATGACACGCCTGACAGGCAAATAACACCAGCTTGCCAAACAGTGGCTGCCATTGCGGTTGGCGCAGCAGACACATCAACAGCGCCAGACCGCCGCCGCTGTGGGTAACCGCATGCAAGCTAACCACCTTTTCCCGCTGCTGCAGATAGTGCAACACGGCAGGAACGTCATATAAGGCAATGGTTTCAAAATCAAACTGCTCTACCGCTGGCGGGCTACTACCATGCCCCCGCCACTCCATCAGCCAGCAAGTGGCACCACGTTTGGCCAGATAATGCGCCAGCCCCAGGCAAATGCGTTTGTCGGAGAAGGTGCCATGCGTCATGAAAATATGGGCTGCCGTCAACGATATGGCTGGGCGTGGGCCCGTCACTTTCCAAAGTGAGACCTGCGCATTATCTGCGCTTGTGATGATGATGTGCTCCACTACGATTTCTTTCAATCATTCTATTGCAGCAATCGGAATGACTGCCTCCGGCTTGCTGATTTCCTGACTGAGCTGAAAAGCAAAAATCGCCTGAATCAGAGGAACATTAAACTCCCCTCTTCCAACCAAATAAAGCACATCATCCCGTACCACAATCCATTCCTTTTCCAACAATCCAGCAACGGTCAGCGCATATTCTGTCAAAAACTCACTCTCAAATACAGCCCGATAATCGGCCATATTCACGCTGAGCTCCTGCAACGCCTGAAATATCCAGCATAGCTTGACATCCTCGGGAGTATGAAAATACACACGCTCTATTGGCTTGCGGTGATCAGCTAGATCTTTCATATATGCTGCCAAATTTCTTTGGTTCATCGCCGAGAATGAATCTTTACCCCCGTCTGGCTGTAGACGGATATTGACCGCCGCATAACCTAACCCCCCCATATAACATTGGGAATCTGCCTCACTGCTAGAAAAAAGCTGCCTTAGGTTTTGTTCATACAGATATTCCCATGGTTTGGCATTTCCACGACTACTAGCAGACCTTCTCTCCCAGTCATAGGCAGTTTTTTGCACAAACCCCTCTTCCTGTAGAAATTGCTTTGCAACTTTATACATTTCATATTTTTCTTCTTGCGAAGGCAATATGGCCCGCTGTTTAGTAGCAAAATGGGAGCGCCCCGCAATATTCAACTCGTAATGCGTAATATGATGCACACCCGCAGCTGAAATTTTCCGCAACCCATCCAGCATGCTATCTATCGATTGCTCCGGCCATCCGTAAATCATATCCACATTACAACTGAGCCCATATTGATGAAACATTTCAATGGCATCAAACACCTGCCGGCTTGTTTGTTTTCTGCCACTATATTGAATCAACCTATCATCAAGCTGTTGGACACCCATGCTGACGCGATTAAACCCACTTTCATGAATAGCCTTAATTTTATCAGCCGAGAAAAGCTGAGGAATGCCCTCCAATGTTTTTTCAATATTTCTATCCATATCAGGAAACAAGGACTGAATTATCTTTATCAATTCATCATAATGCTGAGTAGCAAGCAGATTGGGGGTTCCACCGCCGACATACAAGGATGCAATCTTTGCCTGGCCGTATGTTTCTTTATACAAATCCGCTTCGATCGCCAAATAGTGCAAATATTGCGAAATGGCAGACTTGCCCTGATACGCAGTAGTAGGAAACAAGCAAAATCCACAGTGCGGAGGATCCGTTGGCAAGCAAAATGGTATGCCGATATAAAAATTGATGCTTGCCGATCGCTGTGCACTATTTTGCAAGGCTTGATCAAAGCGCGAACGATCAAACTGTGTCTTCCAATGCATCGGCGATGGATGTGCGTGCAGCACTTTATTCGCTATTGGGCGATCCACATTCTTATTGATGAAATCGTCAATCGTTTGACGAGACGGATGATTCACGGCGCTGCGCATACCCTTCTCCTTATATGACATAGAAATGACAATTAAAGATGGCTACGCCTCATTCTTCACAAACTCACCCTCAAAACAACCAGCGCAAAGGATAGTTTTTCCGAAAACATGCAGAAATAATCTTAGTCACACGATAGAATTTTCTGAAATTAATGCAAACAATCAAAATTTACATTGCCACATTTAAAGTTAAGCAATGCAAGCTGTTGCTAAAATAGATTAAATCGTCAGCAAGAAGCCTTTCGTTCAGCAAACACTCTTTAGTAAGCGATTTTGGAATTCAGATTTTTAGAGAAAGGGAAGATCATGATTAAAGGAAGCTGCTGCTGTGGTTCGATAAAATTTGAATTAACATCGCCACCGAGCATGATGGGTATGTGTCACTGCTCTCGTTGTCGAAAGCTAGGTGCAAGTGCACTAGTATTCACAGACAAGAAATTCTTTAATCTACTAGAAGGACAGGAGTTTATTGCACGTTACGTGCCTAATGCTCCATATAAATACATAAGAGCATTTTGTAAGATTTGCGGAACAGCCTTAGGCGAGATTGGTTCAGAAAACGACTCTTTTCCGATTCCAGCAAATTGCCTGGATGATGAGCCCGGCTTAGCAATGCAATTTCATGTCTTTGTCGGCTCCAAGCCCTCATGGTATGAAATTTGTGACAACGCGCAGCAGTTCCAGGAAAACCCAGAATAACAATAAAAAGAATTACCATTCTTTCGTCAAAAAATTGGGCGGCCAGTGGCCGCCCAATCCATTTACGGTGCCAGTCGCACGCGTTGCCAGCTGGCATCGGCTTGCAGCAGGTAGACCACGCGGTCGTGCAGTCGGCTGGGCCGGCCCTGCCAGAACTCCACCCGGTCCGGAATCACCGCATAGCCGCCCCAGTGCGGCGGGCGCGGCACGCTAAGCGGGTGCTTGACGCCAAACATGGCGGCGCGGCTGATCAGCACATTCTTGGAGCTGATTTCGCTGCTCTGCTCGCTGGCCCAGGCCCCCAGCCGGCTGGTATAGGGACGGCTGGCAAAATAGGCATCCGATACTTCCGGGGCCACCTGTTCCACCCGGCCCTCAATGCGTACCTGACGCTCCAGCTCGGGCCAGAAAAAGGTCAGCGAAACAAAGGGATTGGCCGCCAGTTGCTGCCCCTTGCGGCTGTGATAATTGCTGTAGAACACCAGTTGGCCGTTCTCCACGCCCTTGAGCAGCACGATGCGCGCCGTGGGGCGGCCATCTTCACCCACGGTGGCCACATTCATCGCCGTGGGTTCGTGTACCTGGGCGGTCATGGCTTCGTTCAGCCACAGCTCGAACTGCGCCACGGCATCAGGCAGGCAGTCTTCCGGCGACAATTCCTTTTTCGAATAATCCTGGCGGATATCGGCAAGATTCAGCGACATGCAGCTCTCCTGGTTCGGTCAGCCGCCATGGTAAGACAGAAGCCAGCCACACGGGTAGCCGCATCGCGGTTTCGGCAGGCAGGCGATGATGGCGGAAAAACCCCAGAGTTAGGGACGTTAGCTGTAACTTAGGCTAGAATACGGCATTTCCCCTGCAGCCCTTTTCCGCTCATGCATCTGGTTGCCTTTGGCCTGAATCACCATACCGCCCCGCTGTCGGTCCGCGAGAAGCTTGCCTTCCCGGCCGAAGTGTTGCCCAACGCACTGGAAAGCCTGGTGGGTTCGCAGGCGGCGCGTGAAGCAGCCATCGTTTCCACCTGCAACCGCACGGAAATCTACTGCAATAGCAACAACCCCGAGCAGGCTCTGCAATGGCTGTCGCACTATCACGGCCTGCCGGTGGAGGAATTGCGCCCCTATCTGTACCAACTGGATGCCAGCAGCGCCGCCCGTCATGCCTTCCGCGTGGCTTCGGGCCTCGATTCCATGGTGCTGGGGGAAACCCAGATCCTGGGCCAACTGAAAGATGCGGTACGTACCGCGGAAAATGTCGGCACCCTGGGTTCGCTGCTTAACGGCCTGTTCCAGCGCACCTTTGCCGTGGCCAAGGAAGTGCGCAGCAGCACCGCCGTGGGTTCCAGTTCGGTATCCATGTCCGCTGCGGCGGTGAAGCTGGCCGAGCAGATCTTCCCCACCATTGGCGAGCTGAACATCCTGTTCATCGGTGCCGGCGAGATGATCGAACTGGTGGCCACCCACTTTGCCGCCCGTGAACCCTCCTGTATCACCATTGCCAACCGCACGCTGGAGCGGGGGCAGAAGCTGGCGGAACAGTTTGGCGGCAATGCCATCACCCTGTCCGAGCTGCCCGATGTGCTGCACCGCTACGATGTGGTGGTCACCTCTACCGCCAGCCAACTGCCCATCGTCGGCAAGGGGCTGGTCGAGCGCGCCATCAAGGCCCGCCGCCATCGTCCCATTTTCATGCTGGACCTGGCCGTGCCGCGCGACATCGAAATCGAAGTGGGCAAACTGGACGATGTCTATCTGTATACCGTGGACGACATTGCCAGCATTGTGGAGGTGGGCAAGGAAGCCCGCCAAAGCGCGGCGGAAGAAGCCGAATCCATCATCCAGGCCCGCGTGGCCGAATTTAACGACTGGCTGAAAAAGCGCGAAACCGTGCCGCTGATCCGCGCCCTGCGCGACGAGGCCGAGCGCACCCGCCGCCACGCACTGGAAGCGGCCCTCAAGCAACTGGCCAAGGGCACGGAGCCGGAAAAAGTGCTGGAAAGCCTGTCACAGCAACTCACCAACAAACTGATGCACCCGCCCACCCAGGCCCTGTCCTCGGGCAGCGGCGCGGAGCATGCGGCCGTGGTGGAAACCATCGCCCGCCTTTACCGCTTACACCCGGAGTCGTAATGAAACCGTCGATTGCGACAAAACTGTCGCAGTTGGCCGATCGCCTGGAAGAAGTCACCCATCTTCTGGCCAGCGAGTCGGCCACTGCCGATATGGATCAGTTTCGCAAACTGACCCGTGAACATGCCGAGCTGACCCCGGTAGTGGAAACCTTCCAGCAATATCAGCAGTGCGAGAAGGATATCGCCACCGCGGGTGAAATGCTGTCCGACCCGGACATGAAAGAGTTCGCCCAACTGGAAATCGACGAAGGCCGGGAAAAATTGGCCGCCCTGGAGCTGGAGCTGCAAAAGCTGCTGCTGCCCAAGGACCCCAACGACGAAAAGAACATCTTCCTGGAAATCCGCGCCGGCACCGGCGGCGACGAAGCCGCGCTGTTTGCCGCCGACCTGCTGCGCATGTACACCCGCTTTGCCGAACGCAACCGCTGGCAGGTGGAAATCGTCTCCGCCAGCGAGTCCGACCTGGGCGGCTACAAGGAAGCCATCGTCCGCATCATCGGCTTTGGGGCGTATTCCAAGCTGAAATTCGAATCCGGCGGTCACCGCGTGCAGCGGGTGCCAGCCACCGAAACCCAGGGCCGCATCCACACCTCGGCCTGCACCGTGGCGGTGATGGCCGAAGCAGATGAATTGGTGGACGTGGTACTGAACCCGGCCGACCTGCGCATCGACACCTTCCGCGCCAGCGGTGCCGGTGGTCAGCACATCAACAAGACCGACTCCGCGGTGCGCATCACCCACCTGCCCACCGGCATTGTGGCGGAGTGCCAGGATGGCCGTTCGCAGCATGCCAACAAGGCCAGCGCCATGCAGGTGCTGGCGGCGCGCATCAACGACATCCAGCGCCGCGAGCAGCAGCAGAAGGAAGCGGCCGAGCGCAAGAGCCTGATTGGTTCGGGCGACCGCTCCGAACGCATCCGTACCTATAACTATCCGCAAGGCCGCATCACCGACCACCGCATCAACCTGACGCTGTACAAGCTGGATTATGTGATGGATGGCGATCTGGTCGAGCTGACCGACGCGCTGATTGCCGAGCAGCAAACCGAACTGCTGGCGGCGCTGGGCGACTGATCACCTCGCAAGCGGTTTGCCCCGCCGTACGCATCGTTGTACACTCGGACCCGGAAAAGCAGCCCTTGCCAGCAAGGAGCACGGACCAGATGGTCCAGCCGCTTTTTCTCCGAATCTTCAGGCCACGCAAGTGGCCTTTTTTCTTGTCTGCAGCGGACTCACAACTGGATGGAATAAAAAATCGGCCAGGTCACAGAGGCAGGACCCGGCCGTTCCCAACGTGGAGATGGGTGGAAAACCATGAGATGGCTGCCACCTGCACCAACGCGCAACACTGTGGCGGGGCGTTAGCGCATTGCTAGCAGATCAGCCATGCAAGCAAGACATTGCTTGCACAATAAAGCGGGGAATGCCTGCTTTGCGAAACAAAATGCTTCAACTCAAGACAATCAGGCTTTGCATTGAATTATCAATACAATAGCCACAAGGATAACCAGCCCCTGTCCGGCTGACAAAGCAGTTATAATCATGGCAGCTATGAATAAACAGCATGAATCCGATGAAACTGCCTCCCTTGAATGCGCTGCGTGTTTTTGTTGCCGCGGCTGAGCACCTGTCCTTTACCCGCGCAGCCGCCGCCCTGCATCTGACCCAGGGTGCGGTCAGCCGTCATGTACAGACGCTGGAGGAGTTCTACGGCACCAGCCTGTTCATCCGCCAGGCGCGCGGGCTGGCCCTCACCGCCGAAGGCGAGGCGCTGGTGAAACCGGCGCGTGATGCCTTCCAGTTGCTGCACGAGGCCAGCGAAATGCTGCGCCTGCGCCAGAGCGGGCTGCGGGTACGCATTCCGCCAACGCCGGCCATGCGCTGGGTGCTGCCCAATCTGCCGGACTTCCAGACCCGCTACCCGGAATACACCCTGCACCTGATCACCCAGCTGATCCACGACAAGCCATTCAACCGGGCCGAATACGACCTGGCCATCATCGGCATGCCGCGGCCCGAGGTGTACACCGACATGCGCATCGAGTGCATCTGCCGGGAAAAACTGGTGCCGGTTTGTTCACCGTCCCTGATGGTAGGCCCCCATCCTTTGCGCACGCCGGAAGATTTGCAGTACCACACCCTGTTGCATCCGTGGCGGGATCAGGATGTCTGGGACCGCTGGCTGAAGCTGGCCGGGGTGAGCAATATCAACCCGGAGAGCGGTGTGACTTTTGATGCGCTGGAATACGCGCTGCATGCCGCGGCAGCGGGCATGGGCGTGACGCTGGCACAGGTTTCCATGGTCAACGACGACATCCAGCGCGGACGGCTGGTGATTCCGTTTGATACCGTGCTGGAGACGGAGTGGGCGTATTACCTGATGTATTCGCACGAAATGGCGCAGCAGCCGAAAATCCGCGCCTTCCGCGACTGGCTGATTGCCACCCTGGAGCGCAGTGAGGCCATCAGCCGGACCATGTAGCCGCGGCCACGCCCATCACACGCTGGCCGTATCCTGCTGCTGCAGCCAGTGCTCGAATGCCGCCAGTGCCGCTTCCAGGCTGAGCAGCAGCGCCTGCGCCTGTGCCACCTCGCCAGCCTTGGCGGCCTTCTCCACCGCCTCCGCCGCATTACCCATTTCATTGGCCCCCACCATGCGGCTGGCACCCTTGATACGGTGCGCGGCCCAGGCCAGTTGCTCGGCACTGGCATCGCTGGCGGCCTGGCGCAATGCGGCCATATCTTCCTGATTAGCCTGCTCGAAATCGTGCAGGATCTCCAGTTCCACAGCCAGCTCACCATCGCTGTAGACTTCCAGCACAGAGCGATCAACCGGACAAGGCAAGGCCGGTACAGGGGTGTCGGGGGCAGGCAGCATGGTATTCTCCGGCGATTTGTTCAGCCATTTTTCCAGCATGGCGGCAAGAATATTGATGGCCAGCGGCTTGGTGAGGAAATCATCCATGCCAGCCGCACTGGTCTTGTTCAGCTCCTCCTGCCCGGCATTGGCTGTACAGGCAATAATGGGCAGATGGCCGCGCTCTGGATGCTCCGCCTCATAGGCCCGGATCAGACGCGCCAACTCATAACCGTCGGTCACCGGCATGTGACAGTCGGTCAGCAACAGGCTGTAGTGGCCGGCCTGCCACATGGCGTAGGCTTGGGCACCATCTTCGGCACACTCGGCGGTATAGCCCAGCTTTTCCAGCTGACGCAAGGTCAGCTTGCGGTTGGTCGGGTTATCCTCGGCAAAGAGGATGGGCAACAGCGCATCATACTGGCTGGTGCCAACGGCGGCGCTGCCTACTTCTTCGGCATCGCCGGCCGGCAGTTCGCTGATGTCCACGATATTGGCCACCAGCAGCAAGGAGGCGCGCGTTCCCTGTCCGGGCTGGCTTTCCAGCTCCACATGCCCACCCATCAGGCCGGCCAGCCGGCGGCAGATGGCCAGGCCCAGGCCGGTGCCGCCAAAGCGACGGCTGGTATCGGATTCGGCCTGGGTAAACGGTTCGAACAGACGTGACAGGTTTTCCGGTGAAATGCCGATACCGGTATCGATGATGTCAAAGCGCAGGGTCTGGGCAGAAAACTCCTGCTCCAGCACTTCCACATGCAGGGTAATGCCGCCATTGGCGGTGAACTTGACGGCATTGCTGACGAAATTCTGCAGGATCTGGCGCAGGCGCAAGGGGTCCAGCAACAGGGCGGGGGCCAGGCGTTCATCCACTTCCAGCTTGAGCTGCAGGCCCTTGGCTGCTGCGGTTTCAGCGTACAGCGTACGGACTTGTTCCAGCAGCGGTTTGACCGCAGTGGGGGTCAGTACCACTTCCAGCTTGTCCGCTTCGATCTTGGAAAAATCCAGGATGTCGTCAATCAGCCGCAGCAGGGTGCGCGCCGATTCCTGGATGGTATCCACGCTGTCCTTCTGCTCGGGGTTGAGCGGGGTCATGGCCAGCAGTTCCAGCATGCCCAGCACCCCGTTCATCGGCGTGCGGATCTCGTGGCTCATGGTGGCCAGGAAGGAGCTCTTGGCCCGGTTGGCGGCATTGGCCTGGTCACGCGCCATGCGCAGTTCAAACTCGGCCAGCTTGCTTTCGGTAATGTCCAGGCAGGCCAGGATGGTGCCCTCGCGCGGTCGATCCGGAAACAGCAGCATGCCTTCAAACAGCACCCAGATGGGGCGGCCATCGGCATTGATGCATTCCAGTTCGCAGCGCAGCTTGCTCTGGTACTGCACCATGCTGTTGAGCTGGCTGGTCAGATCGAACCAGCTTTGGTCCGAGGCCAGCAGCTCCATCAAGTGCATGCCAGGCAGGCTGTTGCCCCCGCGGCCGAAAATGTCTTCCGCCATGCGGTTGGCACGGACAATCTGCATTTGCTCATTCAGGCGCAGCAAACCAATAGGCGAGGCGGAGTAAATGGCCTCTTCTTCTTGCAATACCGACCGCAGCTGGGATTCGGACAGCTTGCGGCGATCTTCTTCATCAAAGAAACCAAGAATGTTGGCATAAGCCCCTACCAATGGCTGTATGCCTTTTCCCAGCAAGGTAAGGTCTGGCTGCAACAGGCAGATCAGCGCCGAGACATCGTCATCCATCGACACCGGCAGGGTAATCCAGGGTGGCATCTCGGCCAGGCGCTGCAGCAGCCAGGTCAGCGGTTCTGCTTCGTGTGCCACGGTTTCCAGCGGCGGCAGCGTATCAGGCCAGTTACCGGCTTGCAGGTGGATTTCAAAACGGTCATCCGGGAATTCGGCCAGCACCAGCATGAAGCCCTGTTCGGCCCGGCTGAAGCGGATGAACTCCTGCAGCAGTCGATCCAGTACTTCATTGCGCGGCCAACGGCTGAGCATGAGGTTTTCCACATGGGAAATGGCGGACAGCATGCTCAGGTTGTGTTCCAAGGAATGCTCGGCAATGCGGCGCTGATGCTCGTCCCGCACAATCAGCATGAATTCCTTGCCGGTATCGGTGCTGCGGAAGGTGCTGACGGTGATGCCGGCAAAAAACAGCTCGCCATTCAGCTTGATGCCTTCGCCCTGCAAAGTCTGGCTACCCTGTTCGCTGACCACCTGCAGGGTATCTGCCAGGGCCTGCGGTAGCTGTAGCAACTGGCTGATCTGCTGGCCTTCCAGCGTTACCCGCCCATTGCCGAACAGGCGTTGCGCACCGGCATTGGCCGACAACACCACGCCATGCTGATTGATGGTCATGATGGCATCGCCCGCGGCATCCAGCATGCGTTGCAGACGGTTCAGCGGCTTGAGGACGCGCTTGGTCATGCTGTAGAGCAAAATCAGCCCCAGTGCCAGGATGGCGATGCCCAGCAGGCTGTCATGAATCAGCTGGCGGCGGTAATCCTGCAAGGCTTGCTCAATCTGCTGGGCGCACAACCGATTGGTGTGCAGGAACAGGGCCCAGCTTTCCTGCTGTACCTGCTCTACCTGTTGCTGCATGGCCGGCTGCATGCTGGCCAGCCGTTGATGTGCCTGCAGCAAGGTCAGTTGCTGCTTGTTCAGCATATGCAGTTGCAGCGCGGCATCCGAGATCCGGCGCAGGCTGGCCAGCAGTTCGCGGTCATCAATATGGGCGGCATCAGCGCGCAATTGCTGCAACATCAGGTTGCTCAGATCCAGCCGGGACTGCAGGTCCATCTCCTCGGTTTCACTCAGCGGGGCATCACGCTCGCTACGCAGTAGCAGTGCAGCCGCAGAGGAACGCAGCACATGGCCTATGCTCCAACTGTCCTGAGCGATATCCATCATGATGTACAAGCCCGGCGGGGCATTCCACTTTATCTGCCCGTTCATGCCGATCAATACATCGTTGATGGCATCTTGCAAATGGCGTGACGACAGTTCCTCGCCATAGCCCAGCGTTTCATCCACCCCCCAGGCAGGGCCGATGCGCATGTCAATTTCGGCGCGCAGGGAATGAAAGCTTTCCAGTTGCAGGGCCACATCCGCCAGCTTGGCCCGCTGCTCAATGACAATATCCTGTTGCCCGGCCGCCATGGCCTGGTTCATCCAGTAATCGGCCTGCGAACGCAGCAAGGCCAGTTGGCTGCGCTCTTTCGGGTAGGGGGGCGTGTTGCGGTACAACAGGCTGCGGCTGAGAATGGCTTCACGACGCAACAGGTCTGCGGCGGTGTAGAACTTGGTGCGCACCTGATGCACTTCGGACAGGGCCACCGCCTGTTGGTAATGCTGCCACGATGCCAGCAGCAGCCTGGCAACCCAGCCAATCTGGAAAATACCCAGCAGGACCACAATGGCGATCACCGCCCGGCCAATCGCCAGCGTCTGGCTTGCCTTGTTGTTGGTATTGGCCATCTTGTCTCCCTGCATGCGCACTTACTCAGCCGGGATGGTTGCTGGCATCCACGGCATGGCCATCATCCACAGCCGGCTCATGCGCAATTTCGATCACCAGTTGATGTACGCCGTAACGGTCACTGAAATTACGCAATACCGCCAGCTGGTTGGCGGAAATGCTGGCACCACGCGGCAGCAACAAATGTCCGGACTTGCTACGCAAATCCTCTGCCAGAACCGAACCGGGTTTGGCACTATGCAGGGTCACCGTTTCATACGGCACATCCGGCAGATCTTCCGGCCGCAGCTCGAACAATCTGCGGAATACCTTCTTGTCGTAGTCGGTTCCGGTATCCACGCCGTAATAGCTGAAAGGATCCACTTCCGGACGGGTACGGCGCAGCGCCTGGGTGATTGCCTTTTCCACATCCACCGGCTTGGGCGGCTTAACGACAAAGCCATCCGCATGCAGTTGCACGGCCACGGTGACATTGCTGCGGTCGGCATGACCGGACAGAATGATGAACGGCAGGTTGGATGCATTGGCGGTATGTCCGCACCGCAGCTCCTTCAGCAGATCCAGCCCGTTCATCGGCTTCATTTCCACATCACACAGCACCAGATCCACCATGCGCATATCCAAGGTACGCATCGCGGTACTGCCGTCAGGTGCCTGCGAAATGTTCTCCGACCGGATACCCATGGACTGCAAGGACTGGCTGACCAGCGTCCTGACCAGTGACTGATCATCAACGACCAGTATTTTGAGCTTTTCCATCTCGACCGACATGATTCACCCCTTGCATGTCATCACATATTGCGCCGCCGGTCTGGCTCGCTGGCATGCCGGCAGTCTGCTGTTGTGCTAGATAAGATGATAGTTCGTCCACACCCAGCTGCAGTGCAATCTGCTCTCCACAGACACCGCACTGTGCATGGCCGGCGGCCATCACGGCCTCCAGTTCGGATTCGCCATCGACATGACTGATGATCAACTGTGCCTGCTCCACCCCACTGCACTGCAGCAAGGCAGCCACATCGTGCTGCGGTGCTGGCAGTTGCTTCAGGGTGGAAACCGGCAGGCACAGCCCCTGCAGCGGTAAACGCAGCAGATTGCTGACGGTCAGCCTGCCCGCACCCAGTTGATCCGCCAGCAAGGGAAAACCAAAATACTTCAGCTTGGCAATATTTTCGAAGCACACCGGCGAGCTGCCAGCATGCAAACCATCCTCCAGCATGAAGCCTATCTGCCCGCAGGACAGACCATGCTGGCGCAACAAGGCACTATAGCGGTCAAACAGGTTTTCATGGGCCAGGCAGCTGGTATCGAGATAAAAGCTGAACAAGACGCCTTGCCGCCACGATTGGGGAATGTTGACCAGTACCTGTACCAGCCGCTCCATTACCATTTCCAGAATCAAGACGGGCAATTGCGGATTGACGGCCAGCCTGCGGTAAAAGGCCGCATCCAGTGACAAGTAGCCATGGGGCAAACGCATACCTGCTACCTGCATGCCGCGCAGCTCGCGTCCTAGCAGCCCCAGCACCGGGCGGAACTCCAGCGATAGCGGCTGAGCAGCACAGTCCTGCCACAACTGCTGCGGGTTTAGTGCCAGCGCGGCATCACGCTGCTCCATATCGAAAAACACCGCATTCAAACAATGCAGGAACTGGTCGATACTGTAAGGCTTGCACAGAAAATGCACACTGCGCATCCCCTGCCCGCGAGCCATGTCAGCAATGGTGTGCAGTGTACGGGGGTCATAGCCGGAAATGATCAGCAAGGACGCCCGACAGCCGATGGCGCTGAGATTCTTGATAAAGTCGATACCGCTCATGCCAGGCATGCCGATATCGGTAATGATCAGGTCATAGCTGGTTTCCGCAGCGCTACGCAGCGCTTCTGCCGGATCACTGAACTCATCAATCTGAGTAGCCTGACGACTGAAAAAACCGGTCTGGCGTGAAATCAGCTTACGCAAGATAACCTGATCTTCCAGAATAAGCAGTTTGATTGGCTGCTGCATGATGCTATTCCTTGGCAAATCCCACCCAGATGACAGTACCGGCAACAATTCGATTATTTACGCTTTTGGTATAGCAGTTTGCCAACTATCGAAGCAAGCATTACCCCAGGAATTCTTGATAAAAATACGACCGGATTAAACAAACAACCAAAATCAGCCGTACTCAGCGATATTTCATCCGCAATCCGCCAAAAAACTTATTTTAATTGTCAATAAAAGCACTCAGACAAATTAAAAGACATCAGCATTGCAGGTGTGTGCCCAGCACAAGCACAGATGAGCAATGGCAGGAGCAGCAGAAAGGGAAGAAGGAAGGAGGGGAAGCACCGCAAATGTGCAGTCGCAGGGCATGCCCGCACCACAAAGCACAAAGCCCAGCTCGATTGAGCTGGGCTTCTGTAAGGGGAGTCTGGCAGTGTCCTACTTTCACATGGCGAATGCCACACTATCATCGGCGCTAAGGCGTTTCACGGTCCTGTTCGGGATGGGAAGGCGTGGGACCACCTCGCTATGGCCACCAGACATAAACTGTCAACAAACTTGAAGAAGCTTTGTCATCCAGACTTCGTCTGAATCACTGAATTAATTAGGTATCTTATCTTGGATCTTTGATCGCGTCGCACATTCACTATCCATCCGGTCTCGGTTTCCCAAGCCACTCAAATGATAGGATCAAGCCTCACGAGCAATTAGTATCGGTTAGCTTAACGCCTCACAGCGCTTCCACACCCGACCTATCAACGTCCTGGTCTCGAACGACTCTTCAGGAGGGTCTAGCCCTCAGGGAAGTCTCATCTTCAGGCGAGTTTCGCGCTTAGATGCTTTCAGCGCTTATCTCTTCCGAACTTAGCTACCCGGCAATGCCACTGGCGTGACAACCGGTACACCAGAGGTTCGTCCACTCCGGTCCTCTCGTACTAGGAGCAGCCCCCGTCAAACTTCCAACGCCCACTGCAGATAGGGACCAAACTGTCTCACGACGTTTTGAACCCAGCTCACGTACCACTTTAAATGGCGAACAGCCATACCCTTGGGACCGGCTACAGCCCCAGGATGTGATGAGCCGACATCGAGGTGCCAAACACCGCCGTCGATGTGAACTCTTGGGCGGTATCAGCCTGTTATCCCCGGAGTACCTTTTATCCGTTGAGCGATGGCCCTTCCATTCAGAACCACCGGATCACTATGTCCTGCTTTCGCACCTGCTCGACTTGTCGGTCTCGCAGTTAAGCTACCTTTTGCCATTGCACTATCAGCACGATTTCCGACCGTACCTAGGTAACCTTCGAACTCCTCCGTTACACTTTGGGAGGAGACCGCCCCAGTCAAACTGCCTACCATGCACTGTCCCCGATCCGGATAACGGACCAAGGTTAGAACCTCAAAGGGGTCAGGGTGGTATTTCAAGGTCGGCTCCACAGGAACTAGCGTCCCTGCTTCAAAGCCTCCCACCTATCCTACACAAACCACTTCAAAGTCCAATGCAAAGCTACAGTAAAGGTTCACGGGGTCTTTCCGTCTAGCAGCGGGGAGATTGCATCTTCACAAACACTTCAACTTCGCTGAGTCTCAGGAGGAGACAGTGTGGCCATCGTTACGCCATTCGTGCGGGTCGGAACTTACCCGACAAGGAATTTCGCTACCTTAGGACCGTTATAGTTACGGCCGCCGTTTACTGGGGCTTCGATCAAGAGCTTGCACCCCATCACTTAACCTTCCAGCACCGGGCAGGCGTCACACCGTATACGTCCACTTTCGTGTTGGCACAGTGCTGTGTTTTTGATAAACAGTCGCAGCCACCGATTCTCTGCGACCTGTCGTAGCTCCCACCGCAGGGTGTTCACCACAACAGGCATACCTTCTCCCGAAGTTACGGTATCAATTTGCCGAGTTCCTTCTCCTGAGTTCTCTCAAGCGCCTTAGAATTCTCATCCTGCCCACCTGTGTCGGTTTGCGGTACGGTTCTTGTGTAGCTGAAGCTTAGTGGCTTTTCCTGGAAGCGTGGTATCAGTCACTTCAGGTCCGTAGACCCTCGTTATCACTTCTCGGCGTTAAAGAAGGGCGGATTTGCCTACCCTTCACGCCTACCGGCTTGAACGACCTATTCCAACAGGCCGCTGACCTAACCTTCTCCGTCCCCACATCGCACTACACAAAAGTACGGGAATTTTAACCCGTTTCCCATCGACTACGCTTTTCAGCCTCGCCTTAGGGGCCGACTCACCCTACGCCGATGAACGTTGCGTAGGAAACCTTGGGCTTTCGGCGAGCGGGCTTTTCACCCGCTTTATCGCTACTCATGTCAGCATTCGCACTTCTGATATCTCCAGCATCCCTTACGAGACACCTTCACAGACCTACAGAACGCTCCCCTACCATCTGCACTTACGTGCAAATCCGCAGCTTCGGTTATCAGTTTGAGCCCCGTTACATCTTCCGCGCAGGACGACTCGACCAGTGAGCTATTACGCTTTCTTTAAATGATGGCTGCTTCTAAGCCAACATCCTGGCTGTCTGGGCCTTCCCACTTCGTTTACCACTTAACTGATCATTTGGGACCTTAGCTGGCGGTCTGGGTTGTTTCCCTCTTGACGATGGACGTTAGCACCCACCGTCTGTCTCCCATGCTCGCACTTTCCGGTATTCAGAGTTTGCCATGGTTTGGTAAATCGCAATGACCCCCTAGCCATAACAGTGCTTTACCCCCGGAAGTGATACATGAGGCACTACCTAAATAGTTTTCGGGGAGAACCAGCTATCTCCGAGTTTGTTTAGCCTTTCACCCCTATCCACAGCTCATCCCCTAGTTTTGCAACACTAGTGGGTTCGGACCTCCAGTGCGTGTTACCGCACCTTCATCCTGGCCATGGATAGATCACTCGGTTTCGGGTCTACGCCCAGCAACTAAAGCGCCCTATTCGGACTCGGTTTCCCTACGCCTCCCCTATGCGGTTAAGCTTGCTACTGAACGTAAGTCGCTGACCCATTATACAAAAGGTACGCAGTCACCCCTTGCGAGGCTCCCACTGTTTGTATGCATCCGGTTTCAGGTTCTATTTCACTCCCCTCCCGGGGTTCTTTTCGCCTTTCCCTCACGGTACTGGTTCACTATCGGTCGATCACGAGTATTTAGCCTTGGAGGATGGTCCCCCCATCTTCAGACAGGATTTCGCGTGTCCCGCCCTACTTTTCGTATGCTCAGTACCAAGAATGAAATTTCGTGTACGGGGCTATCACCCACTATGGCGGACATTTCCAGGTCCTTCCACTATCTCAATCTCTATCACATACAGGCTATTCCGCGTTCGCTCGCCACTACTGACGGAATCTCGGTTGATTTCTTTTCCTCGAGTTACTTAGATGTTTCAGTTCACTCGGTTCGCTTCCACAGACCTATGTATTCAGTCTGGGATACCCTTGCGGGTGGGTTTCCCCATTCGGATATCGCGGGATCAAAGCTCTATTGCCAGCTCCCCCGCGCTTTTCGCAGGCTTACACGTCCTTCATCGCCTGTGATCGCCAAGGCATCCACCAGATGCACTTAGTCGCTTGACCCTATCATTTCAGTAACCTGAGTTACCAATCCGACAGGATTGTGTTTGTGCGACATGTCACACCGCCCCTTTTGTGATGGCGACATGACATTAGATACAATCAAATTCCCAAGATGACGATTTGTCCTGCATGCAGAGTTAACTTCATGCATTTCATTTCGCCGTCTAATTAATTCGGCTTCTTCAGTTTGTTAAAGATCGGGCGTTCGACCTTGCGGTCAATTCAACGCAAACAAAAAGATACCCGGAAACAACGTTTCCAGATGCGTTTTTGTTTGAGTTGAGGTGGTGGAGGATGACGGGATCGAACCGACGACCCCCTGCTTGCAAAGCAGGTGCTCTCCCAACTGAGCTAATCCCCCAAACTGGTGGGTCTGGAAGGACTCGAACCTTCGACCCCTGCGTTATCAACACAGTGCTCTAACCAGCTGAGCTACAAACCCAGTCAAACCCTTAAAATCTCGAATAACCGATAGGCTGTGAATACTTGACGATCGCCTTCTCTAGAAAGGAGGTGATCCAGCCGCAGGTTCCCCTACGGCTACCTTGTTACGACTTCACCCCAGTCATGAATCCCACCGTGGTAAGCGGCCTCCTTACGGTTAGCCTACCCACTTCTGGTGAAACTCACTCCCATGGTGTGACGGGCGGTGTGTACAAGACCCGGGAACGTATTCACCGCAGCATGCTGATCTGCGATTACTAGCGATTCCGACTTCACGCACTCGAGTTGCAGAGTGCGATCCGGACTACGATCGGTTTTATGAGATTGGCTCCACCTCGCGGCTTGGCTACCCTCTGTACCGACCATTGTATGACGTGTGAAGCCCTGGTCATAAGGGCCATGAGGACTTGACGTCATCCCCACCTTCCTCCGGTTTGTCACCGGCAGTCCCATTAGAGTGCTCAACTAAATGGTAGCAACTAATGGCAAGGGTTGCGCTCGTTGCGGGACTTAACCCAACATCTCACGACACGAGCTGACGACAGCCATGCAGCACCTGTGTTACAGCTCCCTTTCGGGCACCAATCCATCTCTGGAAAGTTCTGTACATGTCAAGACCAGGTAAGGTTTTTCGCGTTGCATCGAATTAATCCACATCATCCACCGCTTGTGCGGGTCCCCGTCAATTCCTTTGAGTTTTAACCTTGCGGCCGTACTCCCCAGGCGGTCAACTTCTCGCGTTAGCTACGCTACCAAGGATTCAAACCCCCAACAGCTAGTTGACATCGTTTAGGGCGTGGACTACCAGGGTATCTAATCCTGTTTGCTCCCCACGCTTTCGTGCATGAGCGTCAGTGTCATCCCAGGGGGCTGCCTTCGCCATCGGTATTCCTCCGCATCTCTACGCATTTCACTGCTACACGCGGAATTCTACCCCCCTCTGACGCACTCTAGCTGTGCAGTCTCCAATGCAGTTCCCAGGTTAAGCCCGGGGCTTTCACATCAGACTTACACAACCGCCTGCGCACGCTTTACGCCCAGTAATTCCGATTAACGCTTGCACCCTACGTATTACCGCGGCTGCTGGCACGTAGTTAGCCGGTGCTTATTCTTCAGGTACTGTCATCCCCCAGCGATATTAGCGCTAGGAATTTCCTCCCTGACAAAAGTCCTTTACAACCCGAAGGCCTTCTTCAGACACGCGGCATGGCTGGATCAGGCTTGCGCCCATTGTCCAAAATTCCCCACTGCTGCCTCCCGTAGGAGTCTGGGCCGTGTCTCAGTCCCAGTGTGGCGGATCATCCTCTCAGACCCGCTACTGATCGATGCCTTGGTGAGCCTTTACCTCACCAACTAGCTAATCAGACGTCGGCCGCTCAAATAGCGCAAGGTCTTGCGATCCCCTGCTTTCCTTCTCAAAGCGTATGCGGTATTAGCTATCCTTTCGGATAGTTATCCCCCACTACTCGGCACGTTCCGACGCATTACTCACCCGTTCGCCACTCGTCAGCGGAGCAAGCTCCCTGTTACCGTTCGACTTGCATGTGTAAAGCATGCCGCCAGCGTTCAATCTGAGCCAGGATCAAACTCTTCAGTTCAATCTCATAGCAAATTTTCTGGCACGCAAGATCAAAGAAAATAACAAGTATTTCTTGTCTTGCAGTGCAAGTATTTGGCTTTCGCCAAGCACTCACACCTATCGGTTATTCTGTTTTTTAAAGAGCGGTGCAGGTCGCTGCGTTTCGTTTCCGTCGCTGCGTTGTCTGCTGAGGAGGCGAACTATACCGCCCTGACCCACCCTCGTCAACACTTTGTGCGAAGCAATCTGCAGGATTTGCCAAAATTCCGTCCCGCAGACCGCTAAGTCACTGAACGGTAATGCTTTATGAAATACGGGTTTGATGACTGTTTTGCTGCGCATGCACAGTCAGCGATGCACTGGCGTCCAGCCTGACGCTGCCCCACGGGGGAAACTGGCGCAAAAAGCCGGCCTCACTAACGACACAGGCAACAAAAAGCCCGGCTGGGCCGGGCTTTTTGCGAAGGGGATGCGGATATTGGCGATGACTATATATATAGATGGCTGATGACCGGGCTCTTATTTGATGCCCAGCCTATCCATGCGGTAGCGCATGGAACGAAAGGTGAGGCCCAATAGCTTGGCTGCCTGGGTGCGGTTGAAGCGGGTGGCATCCAGTGCTTTGAGAATGGCTTCCCGCTCTACCCGGTCGAGGAACGCTTGCAGCGGTTCACTCCCAGCATAGCCGGGGCTGCTATCGGAATCGTCCAGCGGCTGGCAGGGTGTGAGCTGCAAGTCGGCAACATCAACCTTGTCTTCTCCTGCCAGTGCAATGGCGCGCTCAAGAATGTTTTCCAGTTCGCGGAAATTACCCGGGTAGTTATAGGCAAGCATGGCCTTGACGGCATCCGGCGTGAGGCGCGGGCGGTTTTCCGGGGTGGCGAAACGGTCCAGCAGGGCACCGATGAAGCGCGGGATGTCGTCGCGCAGCTCGCGCAGCGGCGGCATGCGCAATGGCAGGACATTGAGCCGGTAGTAAAGGTCCTGGCGGAACTGGCCGGCTTCGACCAGCGCGGCCAGATCTTTATGGGTGGCACAGATGATGCGGGCATCGACCGGTTCCTCCTGCGGACTGCCTAGCTTGCGCACTTTCTTTTCCTGGATGGCACGCAGCAGCTTGACCTGCATGGCCAGCGGCAGATCGGCCACTTCATCCAGAAACAGCGTGCCTCCGGTAGCTTGCTGGAAAAAACCGTCGCGATCACTGTCTGCTCCGGTGAATGCGCCTTTGCGGTAACCGAAGAACTCACTTTCCATCAGGTTTTCCGGAATGGCTCCACAATTGACCGGCACGAATGGCCGTTCGGCGCGCGCACTTTGTTCGTGAATCAGACGAGCGGCCTGTTCCTTGCCGGTGCCGGATTCGCCACTGATGTAGACGGCGGCCTGGCTGCGCGCCAGCTTGTCTATCATGCGGCGCACCTCCAGCATGGCGGGGGAGTCACCCACCAGGCGCTCTATGCTAAGCGGCTTGCCATTGCCTTCTACCTTTAATACTGATTTCACCAGCGTGCGTAATTGTGCCAGGCTGATGGGTTTGGACAGGTAATCGAAGGCCCCGGCTTTCATGGCCTTGACGGCGTTTTCGGTACTGCCATAGGCGGTAATGATGGCGCTGGGAATGTCCAGTCCTTGTTCGGCAATGAATTCGACCACTTCGATGCCTTCTCCATCTGGCATGCGCATATCGCTGAGGACCAGATTGAAGGGTTCGCGCAGCAGCAGCGCCTTGGCATCGCTGACATTAGCAGCAGTCGCTACATCCAGGCCCATCTTGATCAGGGTGAGTTCGAGCAGTTCGCGGATGTCCGGCTCGTCATCCACCACCAGCACGCGCAGGGGATTTTTATTCATAGGCATGATGACAGCTTAAACGGAAAACACCGCCCGGCGGGATATAGTCCAGTCGGGCATCATTGGCTTCGGCCAGTTCGCGGGCAATATACAGTCCCAGGCCGGTGCCGCTGCTTTCAGTGGTGAAGAAGGGTTCAAACAGGTGGGCTTGTGCATCTTCGCTCATGCCGGGGCCATCATCAAATACGCGAATCAGTACCTGGGATTCCATCTGGCTGATTTCGATGCGTACCGCACCATGCACACGGGAGGAGTGGCGCCAGGCATTGGCCACCAGATTGGACAGGATCTGTTCCAGATGGCCGCGGTCAAAGTAGACACTGGCCGTGCTGTAGAAAATAGGCAGTATGCGCCCGGCCGCTTCCGGTTGTGCCATGCCGAACTGTTCCAGAAAATCGGCCAGGAATTGTGACAGCTTGATGGTTTCGGTCTTGACCCGGTCACGCCGGCCCAGCATCAGCACTTCTTCCACCAAACCATTAATCCGCTTGGCGTTGTCGCGCACGATGCGGGTGAGCCGCTGGGTAGCCGGGTCCTCTGCGCTCTCGGCCAGCAGATCGCCCGCATGGGAGATGGCGGCCAGCGGGTTGCGGATTTCGTGGGCGATATTGGCGGTCAGCCGGCCCAGCGCCGCCAGCTTGATGCGTTTGGCCTCTTCGGCCATGTCGGCCATATCGCGCAGGAACATCACCACGCCACGCAGGTCGCCGGCCAGAATGGGCACCATGCGGCCGGCCAGTTGGCGGCCACGCACATTGCGCTCGACAAACACCGGCATGGGCGAGTGGCTGTTGATGCGCCAGCGCTCCACCACCGAGGTGAGCTCAGGCAGCAGGATGCCGCGCTGCATGCCGGGAAAGTAACGTACCGCCTGGGCATTGAATTGCCGCACGGTGCCGGTTTCATCCAGCACGATGACGGCATCGCGCTGGCTTTGCAGCACCAGTTCGTTCAAGCGGTTCAGATTGGCGATTTCGCCGCCACGGCGCAAGGCCAGTTCTTCGGATTCGCGCGCCACCTTGGCTAACTGGTAGGTGACCACCGAGGTGACAAAGCCGGCCAGCGACAGCAGCCCGGTCTGGAACAGGTCGGTGGTGCTGCCGAACAGCATCTGGTTGCTGACATGCTCGTACCCCACATAAGCAAACAGGCTGGCGGTGGCGATGGAGGCATAGAACAAGGCATAGCGCCCGGAGGACAGCAATCCGGCCACGGCCAGGTAGGGCAGCAACAGCATGCCATAGCCGCTTTTCACCCCGCCGTTCATGCCCATCAGCAACACGATCATCAGGATGTCAGCCGCAATGGCCAGCGACAGCTGCAGGGTGTGGGCAATCTTGCCGGTACGCAAGACAAACCAGCAGAGGATCAGCGCGCCATACACGACCGACCACAGATAGAAGCGCGCCCCACCGTCGACCAGCGGCTGTCCTTCCGTGCCTTGCAGCATCGACATGAACAGCAGCACCAGCAACATCAGGGCTCGGAAGCCGTTGACGAAGGCCAGTGCCTTGCGCGGAGTCAGCGGTAGCGGGCGGTCCAGCATCAGTCGGTCTCGACCGAAGGCAGATCACCAATGGCGGATACGGTCCATTTCTTTGGCATCAGCTTGCCTTTCTTGCCGCGCTTGGCGTCGAACTCGGCCAGCGCCAGCTTTTCGTCCGCCACCTTGCCGCGCACCGATACCGTGGCCAACAGCGCCTTGTCGCCCTTGACGAGGCCGATGGCGGTGACAGATTCACCCGCCTCCAGACTCATCAGCATCAGGCCACGGCCCTTGGCCATTTCCTTCAGCTCGCCGGCCGGGAAGGCCAGCAGACGGCCATTGTCCGCCGCGGCCACCAGGCGCAGGGCGGTCAGGTCGGCATGGGCGGCCACTGCCACCGGGGTGATGACGCTTTCGCCATCGTCCAGCGTGATGAAGGCCTTGCCCGCCTTGACCCGGCCCGCCATGTCGGACAGCTTGGCCACAAAACCATAACCGCCGGAACCGGCCACCACGAAGCGGGCTTCATCCTTGCCGGAGATCATCTGCGCCGGCTTGGCGCCATCCTGCAAATCCACCAGCGAGGCCACCGGCACACCGTCGCCACGACCGGTGGGCACATCTGCCGGGTCGATGGTGTAGGCGCGGCCCTTGTTGTCCAGCACGATGACCGACCACACGGTACGGGTTTCCACCACGGTGTGCAGCGCGTCGCCATCCTTGAAGGCCAGCGCCGACAGGTCGACATTGTGGCCGACGCGGGCGCGGATCCAGCCTTTTTGCGACAGGATGATGGTGACCGGCTCGTCGGCGATGGTCTGGGTCAGCACTGCACGCTCGGCTGCCTTGATTTCACTGCGACGCTGGTCGCCGTACTTGGCGGTGTCGGCCATGATCTCGTCGCGGATCAGGCGGGTAAGGGCGTCCGGCGTATCCAGCACATGGCGCAGACCTTCGCGTTCTTCGCGCAGCTCGGACAATTCCTTTTCCAGCTTGAAGCCTTCCAGCCGCGCCAGTTGGCGCAGGCGGATTTCCAGAATGTCCTCGGCCTGCGCTTCGGACAAGCCGAAGGCTTTCATCAGGTCGGGCTTGGGTTCGTCCGATTCGCGGATGACGCGGATGACTTCATCGATATGGATGAAGGCAATCATGCGGCCTTCCAGAATATGGATGCGCTTTTCCACCTGGCCCAGGCGGTGCTTGAGGCGGCGGGTGACAGTGCTGCGGCGGAAGGCGATCCACTCGCTCAGAATGGCCTTGAGGCCCTTCTGCGCCGGGCGACCGTCCAGACCGATCATCACCAGGTTCATCGAGGCATTGCCTTCCAGGCTGGTTTGCGCCAGCAGGATGTTGATGAACTCGTCCGGGTCCTGCCGGCTGGACTTGGGTTCGAACACCAGCCGCACCGGATTCTGGCTGTCCGATTCGTCGCGCACGCGGTCCAGCAGCGACAGCATCAGGCTCTTGAGGTTTTGCTGTTCTTGCGTCAGCGCCTTCTTGCCGGTCTTGAGCTTGGGGTTGGTGGCTTCTTCAATCTCGGCCAGCACCTTCTGTGCGGAAGAACCGGGTGGCAGCTCGGACACGATGACGCGCCACTGGCCACGTGCCAGTTTTTCCACTTCCCACTTGGCCCGCACGCGTACGCTGCCACGGCCACCTTCGTAAGCAGCCAGGATATCGTCGAAAGGCGTGATGATCTGGCCACCACCGGGAAAATCCGGGCCGGGGATGTAGTCCATCAGCTGGCGGGTCGTCAGCTCCGGGTTGGCCAGCAAGGCCAGGCAGCCGCGCGCCACCTCGGTGAGGTTATGCGGCGGGATTTCCGTGGCCATGCCCACGGCAATGCCGGAAGCACCGTTGAGCAGCACCATGGGCAGGCGCGCCGGCAGCAGGGCGGGCTCTTCAAAAGCGCCGTCATAATTGGGCTGGAAATCCACCGTGCCCATGTCGATTTCGCCCAGCAGCAGCTCGGCAATCGGCGTCAGCCGTGCTTCGGTGTAACGCATGGCGGCGGCACCGTCGCCATCGCGGCTGCCGAAGTTGCCCTGACCGTCGATCAGCGGGTAGCGCAGGGTGAAGTCCTGCGCCATGCGCACCAGCGCCTCGTAAGCCGAGCTGTCGCCGTGCGGGTGGTATTTGCCCAGAATTTCACCCACCACACGGGCCGACTTGACCGGCTTGGCCCCATGCACCAGGCCCATGTCGCGCATGGCATACAGAATGCGGCGCTGCACCGGCTTCTGGCCGTCGGCCACTTCCGGCAGCGCGCGGCCCTTGACCACGCTCATGGCGTATTCCAGATAGGCACGCTCGGCATACTGGTCCAGCGGAATCCAGTCGCCCGACTGCGCATCTGCCGGCGGAGCGGGCGGTGTCACGGGCGGCTGCATGCCGGTGGCGGGCAGCGCATCGTCAAAGAGATCATTACTGTTCATGGGCAGAGCTTGCTTGTGTGATAGGTTTACACTTGTTCATTTGCAGCGCCGCCAGCCTGCATTCCCGGCACCGTGCCGGCAGGATGGGCGGACTACACCATTCATTGTCGAGGGCAATTCTACTATGGCCAGCCTGTTGCAGTGGCAATGCCACCCGTTTGACGGCTTTTCCCCGCTTGCGCTGTATGAAATGCTGCAGTTGCGCGACCGGGTATTCGTACTGGAACAACAATCCATCTATGGCGATGTGGATGGCGTGGACCTGCACTGTCACCACCTGCTGGGCCGCGATGGTCACGGCAAATTGCTGGCTTACGCACGCCTGATTGCACCGGGCGAGAAGTATCCGGATGCCAGCGCCATCGGCCGCGTGGTACTGGAACCAGCAGCACGTGGCAAGGGCCTGGGCCAGCAATTGCTGGCGGAAGCGGTGGCGCACTGCCTGCACCTGTGGCCCGCCGCCCCCATCATGCTGTCGGCCCAGACCTCCGCCCAGGGGCTGTATGAGCGCTTCGGCTTTGTCGCGGTGTCACAGCCTTATGACGATGGCGGCATCCTGCACGTGGACATGCGGCGCAGCACAGTTAGTCACTGAGCCGGGCCAGGACTGTTTAATCCGCCTGCGGTGCGAACAGGTCTTTCCAGCCGGTGTAGGCAGTGACATACAGCACCGGAAACCACAGCAGCAAACCCAGCCCCAGCGGCAACAGGGCCAGAAATAGCAGCAGGGCCAGCATGAAGGCACTGAGCAGCACCGCCGGCCAGTTGGCCATGCCGGCGCGGAAGCTGTCACGCAAGGCTTGCCACGGTCCCAGCCCGTTCAGCACCACCAGTGCCGGCGCAAACCAGTAGCACAGGCTGAGCAGAAACATCAGCGCAGCGCTGAGCAACATGAACAAGCTGACCGGGCCTTCCAGCCTGGGCAGCTCCTGCGCATTCTGCCCGGCAATCATGTGGATGCCCAGCAGCGGCATGGCCGCGCTGAGCAGCATCATCGCCAGCAACAACAGCCCCAGATAGAGCATGCCGACATTGAGCAGGGCGCGGGGTGCCTGCCGGAAACCGGCAAACAGCACGCTCAGCCTCAGTTCGCTGCCATGCTCTGCCTGCTGCGCCGCCAGTACGAAACCACCGGCAAAGATCGGCCCCAGGAAAAAGGTAAGCGGCGGCCCCAGCAGGGGAATGGCGGCCACGGCAAAATGAATGAGCAGATAGCCACCGGCCAGCAGCATCCAGGTCAGCGGCTGCTGCCGTACCAGATAAAACGCTTCCACGATCCAGCGCCAGCCACGTACATGGCCAACCCGGCGTGCATTGATGCGTGCGGGGAAATCAGTCTGCATGCGTGCTCCTGTCCAACTGCGTCAGGGTGAAAAACCGGGATCCTGCGCCGACTGTCTATGAGAGCAGGGGGCAGGTCAAGCCCATCAGCCCGTCGGCCCCAGCCGCCCGGCGCGGACCAACATGCAGCAATCATGTCGGCAAAGCATTGAAAACGCATGAAAGTGGCGCACAAGCTGCGCCGTGAAGGTTGCCGCAGTGCGACAAAATCAGCGATAATTCCATGATTTCGCGGCGGTTAATCCATGCCGGTGCCATGCACGGGCCACGGGCTGACTGTCGTACCGGTTCTGTCCCGCCCCCTTTACAGTTTTGAGGTTTTCCCGAAATGGTCACCCGAACCGAGCTAGCCAACGCCATTCGTTTCCTATCCATGGATGCAGTGGAGAAGGCCAAATCCGGTCACCCCGGCGCCCCGATGGGCATGGCTGATATCGCCGAAGTGCTGTGGCGCGATCACCTGAAGCACAATCCCGCCAATCCTTCCTGGTCCAACCGTGACCGCTTCGTGCTCTCCAACGGGCACGGCTCCATGCTCATCTACAGCCTGCTGCACCTCACCGGCTACGATCTGTCCATCGACGACCTCAAGAACTTCCGCCAACTGCATTCCAAAACGCCGGGCCACCCGGAATACGGCTATGCACCGGGCGTGGAAACCACCACTGGCCCGCTAGGCCAGGGCATTACCAATGCGGTGGGCATGGCGCTGGCCGAAAAAATGCTGGCCGCCCAGTTCAACCGTGACGGCCATACCATTGTTGACCACAACACCTGGGTATTCCTGGGTGACGGTTGCCTGATGGAAGGCATCAGCCACGAAGCCTGCTCGCTGGCTGGCACCTGGGGCCTCTCCAAGCTGATCGCCTTCTGGGACGACAACGGCATCTCCATCGACGGCCACGTTGAAGGCTGGTTCACCGACAACACCCCGGCCCGCTTCGAAGCCTACGGCTGGCAGGTGATCAAGAACGTCAACGGTCACGATCCGGTGGAAATCGCCACCGCCATCGAAACCGCCAAGAAGGGCGACCGCCCGACGCTGATCTGCTGCAAGACCACCATCGGCTTTGGCTCGCCCAACAAGCAAGGCACCCACGACGTACACGGCGCACCGCTGGGCGCGGCCGAAATTGCCGCCGCCCGCGAAAAGCTGAACTGGCCGCATGCGCCGTTTGAAATTCCGGCCGACATCTACGCTGCCTGGAGCGCCCGCGACAAGGGCGCACTGGCCGAGATCGAATGGAACAAGCAGTTTGACGCCTACCGCGCCGCTTACCCGGAACTGGCTGCCGAATTCGAACGCCGCATGCAGGGCGAACTGCCGGCAGCCTGGGCCGAAGCCCGCGATGCCGCCATTGCCAAGATCGTCGACGCTGCCCAAACCGTGGCCACCCGCAAGGCCAGCCAGATTGCACTGGAAGCCTTCTCGCCCAGCCTGCCTGAATTTGTAGGCGGTTCGGCCGACCTGACCGGCTCCAACCTCACCAACTGGTCTGGTTCCAAGTGGATCGACGCCGCCGGCAACGGCAACTACATCAGCTATGGCGTACGCGAGTTCGGCATGGCCGCCATCATGAACGGCATGACGCTGCACGGCGGCCTGCGCCCCTACGGCGGCACCTTCCTGATGTTCAGCGAATATGCCCGCAATGCGCTGCGCATGGCCTCGCTGATGAAGATCAACCCGGTGTTTGTGTTTACCCACGACTCCATCGGCCTGGGTGAAGACGGCCCCACCCACCAACCGGTGGAACAAGTGGCCACGCTGCGCCTGATCCCGAATCACCACACCTGGCGTCCGTGCGACACCACCGAAGCCGCGGTGGCCTGGGCACATGCCATCGAACAGAAAACCACCCCGAGCAGCCTGATCCTCAGCCGCCAGAACCTGCCCTTCGTGCAGCGTGATGCGCAGCAGATCAAGGACATTGCCCGTGGCGGCTACGTGCTGCGCGATGCGGCCGATGCCCGCGCCGTGCTGATTGCCACCGGTTCGGAAGTGGAACTGGCGCTGAAGGCACAGGAAGCACTGGCAGCCGAAGGCATTGCGGTACGCGTGGTGTCCATGCCTTGCACCAATGTGTTCGACCAGCAGGACAAGACCTGGCAGCAAAGCGTGCTGCCGGCCGGTCTGCCGCGCCTGGCCATTGAAGCCGGGGTGCCGGACTTCTGGCGCAAGTATGTCGGTCTGGAAGGCGACGTGGTGGGCATAGCCCACTTCGGCGAATCCGCCCCGGCTGGCGTACTGTTCAAGGAATTCGGCTTCACCGTCGATAATGTCGTCGCCAAAACCAAGAACATCATTCAATAAAAAAGCACAGGCCACCCCATCCAAAAACAAAGCAGGGGTGGCCTTATTTTCATGGTGTCTCCATTCTGACCCGCTCACGCGGGGAGGCACCAGTTTTCCGGGAGAGTAATCACATGACCATTCGCATCGCGATCAACGGCTACGGCCGTATTGGCCGTCAGGTTCTGCGCGCCATTTACGAATACAACCTGCACAACGACTTCAAGGTTGTTGCCGTCAACGCTACCGGCGATCTGGCCACCAACGCCCACCTGACCAAGTTCGACACCGTACACGGTCGCTTTCCGGCAGACATCTCCCATGATGAAGAAAACCTGCTGATCAACGGCGAGAAGATTCCCTTCTTCTCCACCCGCAATCCGGCCGAACTGCCGTGGAAAGCCCTGGATGTCGACCTGGTACTGGAATGTACCGGTGCTTTCACCAGCAAGGAAAAATGCCAGGTTCACCTGGATGCCGGTGCCAAGAAGGTGCTGATTTCCGCGCCGGGCGGCGACGACGTTGACGCCACTATCGTATACGGCGTGAACCACAATGTGCTGACCAGCGCCATGACCGTGGTGTCCAACGCTTCCTGCACCACCAACTGCCTGGCACCGGTGGCCAAGGCACTGAACGACACCATTGGCGTGACCAAGGGCCTGATGACCACCATCCACGCCTTTACCAACGACCAGGTGCTGACCGACGTGCGTCACAAGGACCTGCGCCGCGCCCGTTCCGCCACCGAAAACATGATCCCCACCAAGACCGGTGCCGCCAAGGCCGTGGGCCTGGTGCTGCCGGAACTGAAAGGCAAGCTCGATGGCTTCGCCGTGCGCGTTCCCACCATCAATGTTTCGCTGGTTGACCTGACCTTCAAGTCTGGCCGTGACACCACCAAGGACGAAGTCAACGCAATCCTGCAGGCCGCCGCCGAAGGCCCGATGAAAGGCGTACTGGGCTTCAACACCCTGCCGCTGGTTTCTTCCGACTTCAACCACAGCACCGAAGCCTCCACCTTTGACGCCACCCTGACCAAGGTGACCGGCGGCAATATGGTGAAGGTACTGGCCTGGTACGACAACGAGTGGGGCTTCAGCAACCAGATGCTGAAAACCGCTCGCGCCATGTTCGAGGCCAAGTAAGGCGTGGCCCTGCGGGGCCTTGCAGCACACGAAAGCAGGCCGGATGCATCCGCGTCAGCTTGCGGACAAACCCCTCTCGCTTTCTGGAAAGAAAGCGAGGCTCCCTTGCAGGGCAAGGGCGGGGGGATTGGGAATAGATGGAAGGCTGCGGAATCAAGCTGCTAGCCGGAAGGCCCGGCTTTGCCGGGTCCTGCAACATCGCACCAATTACTTTGTCAGCAGCCGCAGGCAGGATACCTGTCCGCCTGCTTTCCTGCAGTTAACAGGGTTGACGGGTGAGCCGGTTGAGCCATGCTCCCGCCACACCGCCACAGGGCTAACCCCCCCGCCCGGGCTGCGGCCTGGAGCGGCTCTTAACAGCCAGCAGGGCAGGGTGCAAGTACCAACTGCTGTAATAAATACACTACTTGATCTGCTGTCTGTTGCGCATGCAGACAGCCCGGTACAGTAGCAACAGCGATAGCCGGCGCAGCGACAGGGCTGCTAATCACATGTCATTTGCGCTTACACTATCGCCAAGCCCGAACCCGGCTGTACGGCCTTCTCCCACGAAGGCGGTCGCCAATCGCATTCAACAGATAAAAGCGAGCCACCGATGAAATTCAACAAACTGACTGAGCTGGATCTGGCCGGCAAACGCGTGCTGATCCGTGTTGACATGAACGTGCCGGTGAAAAATGGCGTGATCGGCGACGACACCCGCATCCGCGCCAGCCTGCCTTCCATCGAACACAGCCTGAACGCCGGTGCCGGCGTCATCCTGATGACCCACCTGGGCCGCCCGACCGAAGGCGAACCCAAGCCGGAAGACAGCCTGGCTCCGGTCGTCGAGCGCCTGTCCGCCCTGCTGGGCAAGCCGGTACGCCTGGTTGCCGACTGGCAAGCCGGCCTGAACGTGGCTGCCGGTGAGGTGGTGATGCTGGAAAACGTGCGCCTGAACAAGGGCGAGAAGAAGAACAATGCCGAGCTGGGCCAGGCCTACGCCAGCCTGTGCGATGTGTTCGTCAACGATGCCTTTGGCACCGCGCACCGCGCCGAAGCCTCCACCCACGCGGTGGCCCAGTTTGCCCCCACCGCCTGCGCCGGCATCCTGCTGGCTGCCGAGCTGGACGCGCTGGGCAAGGCGCTGCTGGCCCCGGCCCGTCCGCTGGTGGCCATTGTGGCCGGCTCCAAGGTGTCCACCAAGCTGACCATTCTGGAATCGCTGGCCGACAAGGTGGATCAGCTGATCGTGGGCGGCGGCATTGCCAACACCTTCTTGCTGGCCGAAGGCAAGAACATTGGCAAATCGCTGGCCGAAGCTGATCTGGTAGAGGAAGCCAAGAAGGTGATTGCCAAGATCCGCGCCCGTGGCGGCGATGTACCGCTGCCCAGCGACGTGGTGTGCGCTACCGAATTTGCCGAAACCGCCGCTGCCACCACCAAGCCGGTGGCCGAGGTGGGCGCTGACGACATGATTCTGGACATCGGCCCCGATTCCGCCGCCGAACTGGCTGGCATCATTGCCAAGGCAGGTACCGTGGTATGGAACGGCCCGGTCGGCGTCTTCGAATTCGACCAGTTCGGTAACGGCACCAAGACCCTGGCACAGGCCATCGCCCAGTCGCCGGCCTTCTCCATTGCCGGTGGCGGTGACACCCTGGCGGCGATTGCCAAGTACGGCATTACCGATGACATCAGCTATATCTCCACCGGTGGTGGCGCTTTCCTGGAATTCCTGGAAGGCAAGACCCTGCCGGCAGTGGCCATTCTGAGCGAACGCGCCGCCTGATCGCAGTCATCACCACATGCAAGTGAATGGCGCGCCCGGCGCGCCATTCTCCCC
Organism: Aquitalea magnusonii; assembly: GCF_002217795.2. Classification (NCBI taxonomy): domain Bacteria; kingdom Pseudomonadati; phylum Pseudomonadota; class Betaproteobacteria; order Neisseriales; family Chromobacteriaceae; genus Aquitalea; species Aquitalea magnusonii. Next base: position 4,299,463 of record NZ_AP018823.1, on the reverse strand, counting down.
ACCCTTGCCGGAGTACTGCCATGCCGTTGAATACCTGGTTGCTGTTTGTCACCACCGTGTTTTTTGTTTCCGCCACCCCCGGCCCCAACATGCTGCTGGCGATGACCCACGGCATTCACCATGGCGTGCGCCGCACCGCCGTGACCTGCCTGGGCCTGATGACCGGCCTTGGCATCATCATGCTGGGTTCGGCCGCCGGCCTGGGTGCCTTGCTGGCCACATCGGAACAACTGTTTTCTATCGTAAAATACGCGGGTGCCGCCTATCTGATTTATCTGGGCATCAAGACCTGGCGCGCCATCCCGCAACCGGTGACGGAAGTGGCAGAAGACAGCAGCGCCCGGCATACGCCGTGGATGATGTTCCGCACCGGTTTTCTGGTGTCGATGAGCAATCCCAAGGCCTTCATCTTCTTTACCGCGCTGTTCCCGCAGTTCATGGACGCGCGACTGCCGCAGGGGCCGCAGTTGGCGGTGCTGGCGGCTACGTTTTATGTGATTGAAGCGTCCTGGCAGTTTGCCTATGCCAGTGGCGGAGCCCGCCTGGCAGGCTGGCTCAATAGCGCCCGTCGCCTGAAGCTGGTGAACCAGGTATCCGGCGGGGCTTTTGTCGGTGCCGGCCTGCTGTTGTCCGGTGTGTCCCGCCACTAGGCGGCTTGCATTACCCGTATTCCTGATTGGATTGCCGCTGTATCACGGCCGGCAGTCCCCGATTTGAAACCCATGCCGCCCAACCGCGGCATGACCTGAGGAGATTTTCATGGCACTCGTTTCCATGCGTCAGCTGCTGGACCATGCAGCCGAATTCAGCTACGGCCTGCCGGCTTTCAACGTCAACAACCTGGAACAGATGCGCGCCATCATGGAAGCCGCTGACAAGTGCGACGCACCGGTCATCGTGCAGGCTTCCGCCGGTGCCCGCAAATACGCCGGCGCGCCCTTCCTGCGTCACATGATCCTGGCCGCGGTGGAAGAATTTCCGCATATCCCGGTGGTGATGCACCAGGACCACGGCACCAGCCCGGACGTATGCCAGCGCTCCATCCAGCTGGGCTTCTCTTCCGTGATGATGGACGGCTCGCTGAAAAGCGACGGCAAGACCCCGGCCAACTACGACTACAACGTGGAAGTGACCCGCACCGTGGTGAACTTCTCGCACGCATGTGGCGTGTCGGTGGAAGGTGAAATCGGCTGCCTGGGCAGCCTGGAAACCGGCATGGCCGGCGAAGAAGACGGCGTGGGTGCCGAAGGCGTGCTGGACCACAGCCAACTGCTGACCGACCCGGAAGAAGCCGCCCGCTTCGTCAAGGACACCGGCGTGGACGCCCTGGCCATTGCCATCGGCACCAGCCACGGCGCGTACAAGTTCAGCAAGAAGCCCACCGGCGACGTGCTGCGCATCGACCGCATCAAGGAAATCCACGCCCGCATCCCCAACACCCATCTGGTGATGCACGGCTCCTCTTCGGTACCGCAGGAATGGCTGCAGATCATCAACGAATTCGGCGGTGAGCTGGGCGAAACCTATGGCGTGCCGGTGGAAGAAATCGTGGAAGGCATCAAGCACGGCGTGCGCAAGGTGAATATCGACACCGACCTGCGTCTGGCCTCCACCGGTGCCATCCGCCGCTTCATGGCGCAGAATCCGAAGGAATTCGACCCGCGCAAATACCTGAAGGCCTCCACCGATGCCATGCGTGACATCTGCATTGCCCGCTACGAAGCCTTTGGTGCTTGCGGTCAGGCCAGCAAGATCAAGGCCGTGAGCCTGGATACCATGGCCAATCTGTATCTGAAGGGCCAACTGGCGCAAATCGTCAAGTAAGCGTCCCTCCCTTCTGCCATCAGCCCGCTCCTTAAGCGGGCTTTTTCATGTCCATCCGCCCGCAGGTGCATGCCGGCATCCCCCATCAGCAGCATTGGCGCAGGCCACGCCATTGCTTACACTGCAATGATGAGCGAACTGTTATCTCCCCTCGAATGGTTTTTCGTCATTCTGCTGGCAGTGGTTCCACTACTCGGGCTGGGTTTTCACCTGTGGATCATGCTGCTGGGCCATGGCAACAACGACAAGCACACCAAGGACCGACCATGAAACTCGACATCCTGTATTTTGCCCGTCTGAAAGACAGCTTCGGCATGGGTAATGAACAGTTGGAAACCGAGGCCAGCAGCGTGGACGAGCTGCTTACCGAATTGCGCCAGCGCGGCGGCAACTGGAGCAGCGAACTGGCGGCTGGCAAAGCCTTCCGGGTGGCGCGCAACCAGGAACTGGTGCGGCTGGATGCCACGCTGAGCGACGGGGACGAAGTGGCCATCTTCCCGCCGGTTACCGGGGGCTGACATGCAGCCATTTACGGTGCGGATCCAGCATGAAGTGTTTGATTGCGGCGCGGAAATCGCCCGGCTGTCGGCCAACCCGGCCTGCGGTGCCGTGGTGAGTTTCAGCGGCCTGGTACGTGACTATGGCGACCGGCAGGAAATTGCCGCGCTGCAGCTGGAGCATTACCCGGGCATGACGGAAAACACCCTGCACGCCATCATCCAGCAAGCGCGGGAACGCTGGCAGCTACAGGCCGCCACCATCATCCACCGCGTGGGTTATTTGCCGCTGGGCGAGGCCATCGTGCTGGTAGTCACCGCCAGCAGCCACCGCAAGGATGCCTTTGCCGCGGCGGAATTCCTGATGGACTTTCTCAAGACCGAAGCACCATTCTGGAAAAAGGAAATCCAGCAGGACGGCAGCAGTTACTGGGTGGAAGCCAAGGCCAGCGACCAGCACGCCGCCGGACGCTGGCAATGACGGCCTACACCGCGCTGATTCTGGCCGGCGGCCAGGCCAGCCGCATGGGCGGGGTGGACAAGGGCCTGGTGGAACTGGCCGGTCAGCCGCTGATTGCCCGCACCCTGAACAGCCTCGCCGCACAAAGCCAGCCACCAACGCGCATCCTGATTTCGGCCAACCGTCATCTGGATGCCTACGCCGCTTACGGTCATCCGGTGTTGCCGGACACGCTGCCCGATTATCCAGGCCCATTGGCAGGACTGCTGGCGGGCATGCAGGCCGAGCCTGACAGCAGGCTGCTGATGCTGCCTTGTGATGCCGTGCGACTGCCGGCGGACTTTGCCACCCGCCTGCTGGCAGCACTGCCCGGCCGGCAAGCGGTCAGTGCCAGTGACCCGGCGCAGTGGCACCCCAGCCTGCTGGCGCTACAAGCCGGGCTGCAACCCTCGCTGCGGGACTACCTGCAACAAGGTGGCCGTTCCATCCGCGGCTGGCTGGCCGGGCTGCAACACGATACCGTGCCGTTCGCGCAGCCCTTTGCCAATCTCAATACCCTGCAGGCGGTGGCAGCACTGGCGCAACAGTGGCCGGTTGACTGACACTGTCCAGCAGCCAGCGCTTGAACAGCAGCGCATTGTCACTCAGTGATGCATGGCGCGGATGCACCAGGTAATCCACCTTGCCGCTGACAAAGGCAAACGGCCCCAGCCGCTTGAGCACGCCTTGCTGCAACAGATCATGCGCCATGAATTCCCAGCCCAGTCCGATGCCCATTCTTTGCAACACGGCGTTAAAGGCCAGCGTCACCTGATTGAACATCGGCACCCGCTCCGGCGCGGTATAAGTCAGGCCGAAGTGACCGAACCAGTCATGCCAGTTGATGCAATTCCAGGCCGATGAATCCAGTTGGATCAACGGCAACGCAGCGAGCTGCTCCACCTGCGTAATGGCCGGGTAATCAAGCTGCGCGCTGTACACCGGGTACACCACTTCGGGAAACAAGGGCTCGGCGCACAGCGAACTCCACTGGCCATCGCCATAGAAAATGGCAAAGTCGTATTCGGCCACGCTGGCTTCATCCATGCTGTTGCTGGCATGAATATTCACCGTAATGTCCGGATGCTGCTGACTGAAGGCCACCAGCCGGGGAAACAGCCAGAACTGCGCCACCGCATGGGTGCAATTCACGGTAAGGGTATGGCGGTTGTGCTCGGCCTGCAGCCGCACCACGCTGCGCAACAGCGATTGCAGCATGGGGCCGACCTCACGCTGCAAGGCCAGCCCGGCCGGGGTGGGCCGAATGCCACGCACCAGCCGCTCGAACAGCGGCAGCTTGAGCCAGTCTTCCAGCGCGCGAATCTGCTTGCTCACCGCGCTTTGCGTCACACACAGCTCGGTGGCTGCCTTGGTAAAACTGCCATTGCGCAATACTGCCTCAAAATGAATCAGGCTTTCCAGCGGCGGCAGATTCTTCAGATACCGGCTCATGTATTTGGTCCCCATCATCACCGCTGCCGGGCTGACATTCCCGTTCAGCATCTTGTATTGAAGCAGGATATTAACCCGGACAAGCCCCATGCAAGACATGCCATTCCCACAAGGAATGCGTGAATGCCAAGATATCCTTTGTCGGCCCGCCCTGCCAGCACTTAGCCTTGGGCCATCATCAGTTGCGCAGGGAAGATGCAGAATGAAACGCGGAATCAGCTATGCCGGCCTGGCCGGTGCAATATGGGGCATGGTGCTGATGGTGCCGCAGGTATTGCCCGCCTTCAGCCCCTGGCTGCTCAGTGCGGTGCGCTTTAGCTTGTACGGGGTGATTTCCTTGCTGCTGGCGCTGCCGCTGGCCGGGCGAATCCGGGCCAAGCTGCAGGCTGATGATGTGATCATGCTGGCCGTACTGTCGCTGGTGGGCAATCTGCTGTATTTCATCTTGCTGGCCGCCGCCATCCAACTGGTGGGCATTGCCCCCGCCTCGCTGATTGTCGGCGTATTGCCGGTCACTATTACCTTGCTGGGCCTGAAAGACGAGGGCGCGCTGTCGCTGCGCCAACTAGCCTGGCCCTTGCTGATGGTGCTGGCCGGCATTGTCTGCATCAATATCGACACCTTTGCCGGCAGCCATCCGGCCACCACCACCGTATCAGACCGCATCCTGGGCGTACTGGCTGCACTGGGCGCACTGGCCAGTTGGAGCTGGTTTGCCTCCCGCAATGCGCGCTATCTGCGCCAGCGCCCCTGCTTTGACAGCCATGAATGGTCTTGCCTGCTGGGCATGGTGACTGGCGTCATGGGGGGAGGCTTGTGGCTGGCGGGTAACTGGCTGGGCCTGCCCATGGTCAGCCAGGCAGTCAGCCAGACCCAGTGGCAGCTATTCTGGGTGGCGGCCACCGGCTGCGCGCTGGGTGGCTCGTGGCTGGCCAATGCGCTGTGGTATGCCGCCGCACGCCGTTTGCCATCCACCTTGTCCGGTCAGTTGATCGTGTTTGAAACACTGTTTGCCTTGCTGTATGGCTTTGCCTGGTTGCAGCGCTGGCCGCGGCCACTGGAACTGGCTTCCATGCTGTTGCTGCTGGGTGGGGTGGCCTGGGCGGTACGGCGGCATGCCACCCCAGCAGAAGAGCAAGCCATGCCGGCCTGGCAGGGCGGTTGATTCCGGCGAATGCCGCACAGAGACAAACCCCCTCTCGCGTTCCGGAAGGAAAGCGAGAGGGGGTTGGGAATAGATGGGAAGGCTGCGAAAGCAATATCTTAGTCGAAAGGCCCGGCTTTGTCGGGTCCAGTGCAATCACACCAAATCACTTTATCAGCAGCCTGAAAAACGCTGCCAATGGCAGCGTTTTTTCATGTCAGATGCAAGACCGCTTATTTGCCGCCGGCAGCAGCCAGCTTGGCGCGACGCGCCTTGACCGCATCGGCCAGGGTGGTGAGCAGCTTCTCGGTGTCATCCCAACCGATACAGGCATCGGTAATGCTTTGACCGTATTTCAGCTCGCAGCCCGGCTTCAGGTCCTGACGGCCTTCTACCAGATGGCTTTCCACCATCACGCCGAAGATGTGCTGATCTCCGGCTGCCAGTTGGCCAGCCACGTCGTCCGCTACTTCCATCTGGCGACGGTAGTCCTTGCGGCTGTTGGCATGGCTGAAATCCACCATCAGCTTTTGCGGCAGGCCCACGGCCGCCAGTTCGGCAGCGGCGGCGCGTACATGCTCCGCCGAGTAGTTGGGTTCCTTGCCGCCACGCAGGATGACGTGGCAATCCGGGTTGCCGCCGGTGGAAACAATGGCGGAGTGGCCGGTCTTGGTGACCGACAGGAAGTGGTGCGACACGCTGGCGGAGCGGATGGCATCCACGGCAATTTTCAGGTTGCCGTCAGTACCGTTCTTGAAGCCTACCGGGCAGGACAGGCCGGAAGCCAGTTCACGGTGAACCTGGCTTTCGGTGGTACGTGCGCCGATGGCACCCCAGCTGATCAGGTCGGCAAAGTATTGCGGGGTGATCATGTCGAGGAATTCGGTTGCCGCCGGAATGCCCATGTCGTTGAGCGTGAGCAGCAGACGGCGCGCCAGACGCAGGCCGGTATTGATATCGTAGGATTCGTTCAGATGCGGGTCGTTGATCAGGCCCTTCCAGCCCACGGTGGTGCGCGGCTTTTCAAAGTACACACGCATCACCACCACCAGTTCGCCAGCCAGACTGTTGCGCAGCGTGGAGAGCTTGCGCGCGTACTCGATGGCGGCATCGGTATCGTGAATCGAACAGGGGCCGATCACCACCAGCAGGCGATCATCCTCGCCACGCAGCAGGGCGGCAATGTCCTTGCGGGTGGTGTAGATGACTTCGGAAGCGGTTTCGGTGATGGGCAGCTCGTACAGATGGGCAATCGGAGGCAGTAATTCCTTGATTTCGTTGATTCTGACGTCGTCGGTCTGGCGTTGCATGTTTGTCCCTAGCTGATATCGTTTTTACCTTGCATAGCAGCAAGATACCCGTACCAGCCATGGCCGACAAGCCCTTGTGTGAGTGGCATGCACAGGCAAAAAAACAAAAAGCGCCATCGCAAGGCGATGACGCTTTGTCAGGGCAGAATGTCGCGCAGGCTCAGTCTGCGTATTGGCGCTTCATCCGTTCACGGCGTTCCTGGGCCTCTACCGACAGGGTGGCTGTCGGACGTGCCATCAGGCGGCGCAGGCCGATGGGTTCGCCGGTGTCTTCACAATAGCCGTAGGAGCCATCGTCGATCTGGCGGATGGATGCCTGGATTTTCTGCAGCAGCTTGCGCTCGCGGTCACGGGTGCGCAGTTCCAGCGCATATTCTTCTTCCAGCGTGGCGCGATCGGCAGGATCCGGGGTGGCTTCCTGCTCTTGCAGATGGTTGGCAGTGGCATTGGCGTTGATCAACAACTCCTGCTGCATCTGCAACAACCGGTCTTTGAAGAACTCAAGATGGTCGGCGTTCATGTAATCATCGCCTTCCCAGTTGAGAATATCTTGTTCGGTCAGCTTGGCCATAATTTTGGTGCTTCCAGCATGAGAGTTGGCAGACAGGCGAAGAAGATTACCCACGGTATTGGATTTGTGCAACTGGCAGCAACAATTCCCCTTCTTCGGCTTGACCTGCTGCTGACACTCGGTATAGCGCCAATCACGGCAGGTAACAAGCTTGTCACATGAAAAAGGCGGCCGAAGCCGCCTTGGAACTGCAATCCGCGCTTATTTCTGCGACAGGATCCACTTCACCAGGGTCTTGACATCGGCGTCGCTGACCTGGGCGTTTGGCGGCATCGGGATCGGGCCCCACACACCAGAACCACCAGCCTTCACCTTGGCGATCAGCTTGGCTTCCGCGCCCTTGTCGCCAGCGTACTTCTTGGCCACATCCTTGTAAGCCGGACCAACCACTTTGTGGTCTACCGCGTGACAGGACAGGCAGTTGTTCTTTTGTGCCAGTTGCAAATTAGCCATGGCAGGTGCAGCAACAGTACCCAGCAGCAGGGCAGCAAGCAGCATTTTCTTCATCACGATTCTCCAGATCATTGAGGAAATATCTCTACATCTTTTCAGATGTGGCAGAGCCTGACAAATAAACATATTTACTGCATCACCACTTTGAGTTGCATCAAGAAGCTGTTCTCCAGAAACTGCACCGGCAGCATCAGAATCACCTGGATGATCAGGAAAAGAATCAGCGGCGACAAGTCCACCCCGCCCACCGTAGCGCGCCGGAACGGGCGCAGGAAGGGACGGGTCAGGGCATCCAGGATGGGGCTGAGCGGATTGTAGGGATTCACCCAGCTCATGACGGCCTGCACGATGACCGCCCCCATCAGCAGGGTGAGTGATTGCTTGAAGACATCCAGCACCGCCAGCAGCGTCAGCGCCAGCCAGGTTTCCGGAGCCGCCAGACTGTACATCGGGTTGAGCGACAGGATGATGACACTGGAAACCATGCTCACCAGCCAGGCCAGCAGCATGGTGGCACTGTCGTAACCGCGCAGCGATGGCACCAGCTTGCGCAGCGGCAGCACGGCGAAATTGGTGGCCGCCATGACAAACTGGCAGAGCGGGTGCTTGAACGGCGCTCGGGCTACCTGCAAGTAAAAACGCAGCAGCAACACCAGCACAAACAGGTCGGCGATGGTCTTGATCAGAAATTGCACGGTTTCCAGAAACATGAAGCTTTAATCCTGACTGAGTTGTTGGCCCATTTCGATGGAGCGGTCACGACAATCCATGGCACCGGCGATGATGGCCGCCTTGACGCCTTCGGCTTCAAAACGGGCGATGGCACGTTCGGTGGTGCCGCCCTTGGACATTACGTTGGTACGCAGGGTGGCCACCGGCAAGGGGCTCTGGCGTGCCAGTTCCACCGCGCCATCAAAGGTGGCCAGCACCAGCCGGCGCGCTTCGTCGGCGGCAAAGCCTGCCTGCTCGGCGGCTTCGATCATGCTTTCGATGAAGTAGAACACATAGGCCGGACCGCTGCCGGAGACGCAGGTAATGTCGTCGATGCCTTCTTCTTTGTCCAGCCATACCGTGATGCCGGCAGCCTGCATGATGGTTTCGGCATCAGCCTGATCTGCCGCGCTGACACCACCGCCGGCATACAGGCCGGACACACCCTTGCCCACCATGGCCGGGGTGTTGGGCATCACGCGCACAATGCGCTGGCTGCCCAGCCAGCGCGCCAGGGCGTCACAGCGGATGCCGGCGGCAATCGACAATACCATGCCGCCATTCAGGCGGGGGGCCAGTGCCTGGCAGACGTCTTTGAGCTGCTGCGGCTTGACGGCCAGCAGCACGATGTCAGCGGCGGAAAGTTGCTCGGGCAGGGTGGTGGATGTTGTCACGCCAAAGTCCTGGCTCAGTTCGGCCAGTTTGGCGGTGTTGGGGTCCACCACATGAATGCGATGGCCGCCTTGCTGGTGGAGTCCGCCGATGATGGCCGTGGCCATATTGCCGCCGCCGATGAAGGTAATCTGCATTGCCAGTTCTTCCTCTTGATCTCTATTGTCTTGTCCGGACTGTCCACCAGCCCGGTCGTTGATGTCATGTCGGGTAGTGACGGGCACCGAAAATGGCAGTGCCCACCCGCACCATGGTGCTGCCAGCGGCAATGGCTTGCGCCATGTCGGAAGACATTCCCATGGATACAGTATCCAATGCGAGACCATCCTCACGCAATTCATCCTGCACCTGGCGCAGCAGGGCAAACTGGCCGGCCAGCTTTTGCATGTCCGTCGTCGGCTCGGGGATGCACATCAGCCCACGCAACTGCAGATTGGGCAGTGCCGCCACCGCATGGGCCAGGGCCAGGGCCTCTGCTGGGGTGCAGCCACTCTTGCTGTCTTCGCCGGACACATTCACCTGAATACATACCTGCAAGGGCGGTAGTTGTGCTGGACGCTGCTCGGACAAGCGCTGCGCAATCTTCAAGCGTTCGATGGAGTGCACCCAATGCGCGTTTTCTGCCACGATACGGGTTTTGTTGGACTGCAGCGGGCCGATGAAATGCCACTCGATATCCAGTCCGGCAAGGGCCGCCGCCTTGGCCTGCAGCTCCTGCACATAGTTTTCGCCAAAGGCGCGCTGACCGGCGGCATAAGCGGCCTGCACGGCACTGGCGGGAAAGGTTTTGCTGACGGCCAGCAGCCGTACGCTGCCGGCAGGCCGTGCGGAGGCGGCCTCGGCGGCACGGATGCGCTGGCTGACGTCGGTAATGGCCTGTGCGATGGAATCGCTCATATTGCTCCTTGTGGCGCAGGCGGGCGCTCTCTACAACGAAAATAGCAGGTCTGCTGCCGCTATTGCTGTCTACATATCCTTTTGCAACGGCTTGCGCTTACAATCGCAAAAATACCTTAGCGTCATGCCCGCTGCCGGGTAATCGTGGAGAAATTATAAATGGAAATTTCCGAGCTCTTGGCCTTTACCGTCAAGAACAAGGCATCGGACCTGCACCTGTCGGCCGGTTTGCCTCCGATGATCCGGGTACACGGGGATGTGCGTCGCATCAATCTGCCGCCGCTGGACCATCATGATGTACACGATATGGTGTACGACATCATGAACGACTATCAACGCAAGATTTTCGAAGACGAATTCGAGTGCGACTTTTCCTTCGAACTGCCCGGCGTCGCCCGTTTCCGGGTGAATGCCTTCGTGCAGAACCGCGGCATGGGTGCGGTATTCCGCGTGATTCCGTCCAAGGTGCTGACGCTGGAGCAACTGGGTGCGCCCAAGATCTTCCAGGAGATCGCCAGCTACCCGCGCGGCCTGGTGCTGGTGACCGGCCCGACCGGCTCCGGCAAATCCACCACGCTGGCAGCCATGGTGGATTTCGTCAACGAGAACAATTATTCGCACATCCTGACGGTGGAAGATCCGATCGAGTTCGTGCATGAAAGCAAAAAGTCGCTGATCAACCAGCGCGAGCTGGGCTTGCAGACTCACAGTTTCTCCAATGCCCTGCGCTCGGCCTTGCGTGAAGACCCGGACGTGATTCTGGTGGGCGAGTTGCGCGATCTGGAAACCATCCGGCTGGCGCTGACAGCAGCGGAAACCGGTCACCTGGTATTCGGCACCCTGCACACCAGTTCGGCGGCAAAAACCATCGACCGTATCGTGGACGTGTTCCCGGCGGGTGAAAAGGAAATGGTGCGCTCCATGCTGTCCGAATCGGTGCGGGCGGTGATTTCGCAAACCCTGCTCAAGACCAAGGACGGCAATGGCCGGGTGGCGGCGCATGAGATCATGATCGGCACGCCGGCCATCCGCAACCTGATCCGCGAAAACAAGATTGCCCAGATCAACTCGATGATCCAGACCGGCCAGCAATATGGCATGCAGACGCTGGATCAGTGCCTGCAGGAACTGGTGCGGCGCAATATCGTGGCCCCTAACGAGGCCAGACAGAAAGCAGCGTCCAAGGATGCGTTCTAAACTACAGCAGGCACGCTAGCCCGCCCGGATGGCAACCATGGAAAAAGATCAGGCATCAAAATTCATTCACGACCTGCTCAAGCATGCGGTCGGTAAAAACGCGTCCGACATCTTCATTTCCGCCGAATTTCCGCCGGCCATGAAGATAGACGGCAAGATCACGCCGGTGGCACCACAGCCCTTGTCGGCGCAGCACACCAAGGAGCTGGTGCGCTCGGTGATGAACGACCGGCAGACCGAAGAGTTCGAATCCAGGAAAGAAGCCAACTTTGCCATCAACCCGCCGGGCATCGGACGCTTCCGGGTCAGTGCCTTCATCCAGCAAGGCTGTGCCGGCATGGTGCTGCGCAAGATCAATACCGAAATTCCCACCTTCGACAAGCTGAACCTGCCCGAGGTGCTTCAGGACATCGCGCTGATCAAGCGCGGGCTGGTGATTTTCGTGGGTGGCACCGGCTCGGGTAAATCCACCTCGCTGGCCGCACTGGTTGACTGGCGCAACAGCCATAACCAGGACCACATCATCACCATCGAGGACCCGATCGAATACGTGCATCAGCACAAGAAATGCATCGTGACCCAGCGCGAGGTGGGGGTGGATACCGAAGACTGGGAAATCGCGCTGAAAAACACCCTGCGTCAGGCACCGGACGTGATCCTGATGGGGGAAATCCGCGATCGGGAAACCATGGGCTATGCACTGCAGTTTGCCGAAACCGGCCACTTGTGCCTGGCCACGCTGCACGCCAACAATGCCAACCAGGCGCTGGACCGCATTCTCAACTTCTTCCCGGAAGAGCGCCACCAGCAGGTGCTGATGGACCTGTCGCTGAACATGCGCTCCATCATTTCGCAGCGCCTGCTGCCGATCAAGAGCGGACGCGGGCGGGTGGCCGCAGTGGAAATCCTGCTTAACACCCCGCTGATTTCCGACATGATCTTCAAAGGTGAGATTGCCAGCCTGAAGGAGGTGATGGGCCGTTCGCGCGAGTCCGGCATGCAAACCTTCGACCAGTCGCTGTTCGACCTGTTTGAAGCCGGTTATATCAGTTACGAAGACGCACTGCGCAATGCCGATTCCATCAACGACCTGCGCCTGAAAATCAAGCTCTACAGCGAAAGCTCGAAAGGCCGTGACCCGCTGGATGGCATCGACCATCTGGACATCGTCTGAGCCTGCTGCCGCAGGCACACACTGCGCCACCTGCACGGGCGACCGGAACATAACAGATGTATTTCGACGAAAACACCACTGTCCTCATCATCGAGGACTCGCTTACCGTGCGCCAGGGGCTGCGCACCATGCTGTCCATGGCCGGCATCACGCGTTCCGACGCGGTCAGCAGCGCAGCCGAAGGGCGGGCCAGGCTGAAGGGGCGGCGCTTTGATGTCGTGCTGTGCGACTACAACCTTGGCGATGGCATGGACGGCCAGGAATTGCTGGAAGCGCTACGCAAGACCGGAGCGCTGCCGCTATCCACTATCTGGATCATGATTACCGGCGAGCGCAAGTACGAACGGGTGGTGGCTGCCGCCGAAATGGCACCGGATGACTACATCCTCAAGCCTTTCAATTCCAACTTGCTGCTCACCCGCATGAACAATGCCCACAAGCGCAAGCAGTTTCTGGCCCCGGCACATGAACTGCTGGAAAAGGGCAATCGCAGTGCCGCCATCAATACCTTGCAGCAACTGGCGGCCGCCGCACCGGGGACGGCCAACCGCATTGATGCCAACCGCCTGTGCGCCGAGCTACTGGTGACCGAAGGCCGCCAGGGCGAAGCACTGCACATTTACCAGGAGCTGCTGGAAAGCAAGGTGATTCCCTGGGCCAAGATGGGGGTGGCGCGCATTCAGGCCGACCAGGGCATGCAGGGCGAATCCAGCGCACTGCTCAAGGAAATCATCCAGGATGCCCCGCTGTACACCGATGCCTACGATCTGCTGGCGCAAAACCTGATTGACGAAGGCCAGTATGCCCAGGCGGTGGATGTGCTGGAAAAGGCGGTCAGCATTTCACCGCGCAATTTCCACCGGCTGAAAAGCTGTGGCACCGCGGCGTTGCGCGCTGGCGATCCGGAAAAGGGCGCTCAGTACCTGCAACGCGCGGTGGAAGTGGGGCGCAACAATAATTTCTTTGGCCCCGAGGTGCTGATTGACCTGCTGCAAGCCTATTCCGAGACTGGCAACACCCAGAATATCGACCGGCTACAGGCGGAAATCAGCGCCAGCCTGGCCGATCGCCCCGAAGCCCAGTTCACCTTGCTGACATGCAAGGCACTGACCGCACTGGTGCAACAGCGGGCCGAGGAGGCGCTGGCCGTGCTCAAGCAGGCGGCCGATGACCTGCTCAAACCCTTTGTCCATTTTGAATCGGCCCAGCGTTTTCTGGGTGCGGTGGTCCGTCTGCCGGAAACCCTGCCCGACCCGGCACTGCTGGAAGACTGGACGCGCACCATCACCATGCGTTTTGCCTATAGCCGCCACGAGTTGGCCACACTGCAAGAGATTGCCCGCAAGCATCCGCACTGCAGCGAGCGGATCGAACATGCGTATGCCGAATTGCAGGAGCAGAGTAACCGGGCGGTGGAGCTGACGACCGAGGGCCGCGCCGCCGAAGCCGGCCATATGCTGCACGAAATGGCCATGCGCCTGTACAACGAGCGTACCGGCATGAACGCCTGTGCCATTCTGCTGCGGGTCCGGGAGCAGCTACGCAAGAAAAACCAGGATGTGGCCGAATACGACCGGATGCTGCATGAGATGCTGGACTGGCTGCCCAAGGATAACGAGCGGGTACAGGGCTTTCTCAGCCGCCTGCACGACCAGGATGGTGACAACGCCAAATCTTCCTGAGCTGGGGAAGACTGCGCGACAGTGCGGCGGGTACGCCTATTTCCACATGCTGTTGACCCAGTCCAGCGCCTGGGTCTGCACCCGCATCAGCATTTCTGGATCGTAACCGGGCAGCGTTGGCGCGGCTTCGTTTTCCAGCGATTCGGTCACGCGCAGCAATTCGCCCAAGGCATGCCGGCCCTGCAGTACAGCCTCTTTGAGCATGTCATCCACCGGCAGGCTGGCAATCACCTCTGCCTTGGGCTGCTGCACCAGTACATCCACCAGCGACAACATGCCGATCATGAAGGCACTTTCCTGCACGTCCCGTCGCTGTGGATAACAGGTTTCGGCCAGCAGTTCCATGATGCGCCCGCGCGTGGCGGCCAGCTCCAGCAGTGGATTGCGCTGCGGTTCGATATTGGTGGCATTGCTGGCAAACAGCAGCAGCATGGACCAGCGCTTGATCCTGGCCCGCCCCAGCACCATGATGGCCTCCTGCACCGAGGACACCGGACGACGGCTTGCCACGGAAGCGGTACTGCTGAGCTTCATCAGCATCAACACCACATCGGGGGCCAGCTTCAGCGCCTGCGCCAGTTCCTCATTATCGGCATCGCTCATCAGCAATCCCAGCAGGCTGAGCATGGCATGCTGGCTGGCATTGGCCTGGCGGGTGGACAATACCGTAGGCCGGGCAAAGAAATAGCCCTGGAACCACTGGATGCCCAGTTCGCGGCACAGCGCGAACTGCTCTAGCGTATCCACTTTCTCCGCCAGCAGGATGCCGGGAAAACCGGCGAGCTGGGCAACCAGTTCGCGTAATTGCAGCAGGCTGAGCGCCACCAGATCAATCTTGATGATGTCCACCAGCGGCAGCAGGGCGCGGCGATCTTCATCCAGCTCGATGACATCATCCATGGCCAGGCGAAAACCCTTGCGCCGCAGATCTGCCAGCCTTTCCAGCAAGGGCGGAGTTACCTTCACCGTTTCCAGGATCTCCAGCACCACCTTGTCGCAGGGCAAGACATCCAGCAGGTCATCCATCAGCAGGGTATCGCTGACATTGATGAAGCCCAGCCGGTCACCCAGCACTTCGCCCACGCCCAGATCGACAAAGGCATGGCGGATCACCGCCGTGGTGGCCATCACATCATCGTTCACCCGCGCGACATTGGCCTGGCTGGAGCGGAACAACAGTTCGTATGCCACCAGTTGCTGATTGGCATCGACAATGGGCTGTCGCCCGAGATAGCGGGTCGAATACATGGATGTGCCTGGCAACAAATCATTAACACTCATGTCAGTGTAGGTGCGTAGCAGGGAGCTTTGCAGGATTTTACTCCATAGATAATACAATAACGATTACAGCACTTATAATTATTATCAACTAATTAAGGCCGCCGTGTCATGCGTGCGCGGCAAATCCTGCGTTTCCGCCAGCCGCCGGAGTGCGACCGGGCCAGCGCGCAGATGAAAAACCCGGCCTGGGCCGGGTTTTCACTACTGCAGACTGACACTTTCAGTGCTGCAGAATCTTGGACAGGAACTGGCGGGCGCGCTCGGAACGGGCATTGATATCGCCAAAGAAGGCGTCCTTGTCGCAATCCTCCACGATGGCACCCTTGTCCATGAAGATGACACGATGCGCCACGCGGCGGGCAAAACCCATTTCGTGGGTGACGCACATCATGGTCATGCCCTCCTGTGCCAGCTCGGTCATCACGTCCAGCACTTCGTTGATCATTTCCGGGTCCAGCGCACTGGTGGGCTCGTCAAACAGCATGGCAATCGGATCCATCGCCAGCGCACGGGCAATGGCCACGCGCTGCTGCTGACCGCCGGACAACTGGCCGGGGAATTTGTGCGCATGCGCTTTCAGGCCAACCCGGTCCAGCAGCTTCAGGCCCTTGTCGCGTGCCTCTTCCTGACTGCGGCCCAGCACCTTCACCTGGGCAATGGCCAGGTTTTCGGTGATGGACAGATGGGGGAACAGCTCGAAGTGCTGGAACACCATGCCGACACGGCTGCGCAGCTTGGGCAGATCGGTTTTCGGATCGCCCACCGAGATGCCGTCGACAATGATTTCACCCTTCTGGAAGGGCTCCAGTGCATTCACGCACTTGATCAGGGTGGACTTGCCGGAGCCGGAAGGGCCACACACCACCACCACTTCGCCTTTTTTCACACCGGTGGTGCAATCGGTCAGTACCTGAAAATCGCCATACCACTTGTTTACATTGTTGATGCTAATCATCGCGCTCATACCGCCAACCTTTTTTGCAGACGCTTCACGCATTGCGACGCGCCAAAACTGATCACGAAGTATACCGCTCCGGCAAACAGCAGGAATTCATGCGGCAAACCCACGATATCGCCCTTGGAACGGGCGGTGTTGAGAAAGTCCATCAAGCCTACCGCATATACCAGCGAAGTGTCCTGAAACAGGATGATACTTTGCTGTAGCAACAGCGGCATCATTTTGCGAAAGGCCTGCGGCAGGATCACCAGCCGCATGGCCTGGCTGTAAGTCATGCCCAGGGCGTAGGCGGCATTGATCTGCCCACGCGAAATGGACTGGATGCCGGCACGGACGATTTCGGAGAAATACGCCGCCTCGAACATCACGAAGGCCACCAGGCAGGAGGTGAATGCGCCGACCGGGGTTAAATCGCCGGTAATCCAGCTCAGCACCATGGGCACCACCAGGTAGAACCAGGAAATGACCAGCAGCAGGGGGATGGACCGGAAGTAATTGACGTACCACTTGGCCAGCCGCGACAGCAGCAGGTTGTCCGACAGACGTGCCAGTGCCAGCAGGGTGCCCAGCACCACGCCGCCGCCTACGGCCAGCAGCAGCAGTTTGAGCGTCAGCGCCATGCCGTCGGCCAGGCCTGGCAGGGCGGGAATGATCTGACTGAAATCGAGGGCCATTATTTGCTACCTCCCATCATGCCGGGAATGCGTACCCGCTTTTCCACCCAGGCCATGAAGCCCATCAGGCTCATGTTGAGGACAAAGTAAATCAACGTTGCCAGGGTGAAGGCTTCAAAGATGTTGGCGGAAAACTCGGCGGTCTGCTTGGTTTGCGCCAAGAGCTCCATCAGGCCGATCAGGGACGCCACCGAAGAGTTCTTGAAAATGTTCAGGAACTCGCTGGTGAGCGGCGGAATGATGATGCGGAAAGCCTGCGGCAGCAGCACGAAGCGGTAAGTCTGCGCAGTGCTGAAACCCATGGCCAGCGCAGCATTGTTCTGGCCGCGCGGCAAGGCCTGAATGCCGGTACGCACCTGTTCGCACACCCGTGCCGCGGTAAACAGCCCCAGACACACCACCACCGACAGATAGGCGGAAGTTGCCGGGCTGATGCCTTGCTTGAACCACATTTCCAGCGGCGTGGGCAGCAAGTCCGGTACCAGGAAGTACCAGATGAACAACTGCACCAGCAGCGGTACGTTGCGGAACAGCTCGACATAGGCGGTGGCAATGGTGGGCAACAGCTTGCCCGGCAAGGTGCGCATCACGCCCAATACCGAACCAAGCAAGAGGGCGATGATCCAGCCGGCCAGCGCCACGGCGATGGTCCAGCCCAGACCGGACACAAACCAGTTCAGGTAGATTTCGCTGCCGACACCGGTGGACTTGAAGAAGATGCCCCAGTCCCAGTGGTAATTCATGTTTTTCTCCTGATGCAAGCAGACGCAAGTGTCTGCTGCCGACAGCAGCCTGCTTCCCGGTAAGGGGAAAACAGGATGGTCGGATGAAGTCCCTGCCTGCATTGCGCAGGCAGAACAGGCAGATGCGCCACAGCCGACCCTGCACGGCCATGATGGCTCCGGGCGATACAAGGGGACGGACTGGCAGCAATTGAGCCGGCATCTGCCGGCTCATGCATCTGCACTACAGGGAAGAATCGCTTATTCGGCGGCCTTGTCGGTCGGCTTGGCGATCAGTTCCTTCACCTCTTCGGACATCGGGAAGTTCAGGTTCAGGCCCTTGGGCGGAACCGGGCTGGTAAACCACTTGGCGTAGATCTTGTTCACTTCGCCGGACTTGTAGGTGGCCTTGATGGCATCGTCCACCACCTTCTTGAAGGCAGCGTCGTCCTTGCGCAGCATGCAGCCGTAGATTTCGAAGGACTGCGGCTTGCCGGTCACCACCCAGCCTGCCGGGTTCTTGGCCTTGGCCATTTCACCGTACAGCAGGGCGTCGTCCATCATGAAGGCAACGGCACGGCCCGATTCCAGCATCAGGAAGGATTCGCCATGGTCCTTGGCGGAGATGATGTTCATGCCCAGTTGCTTCTCGGCATTCATCGCCTTGAGCAGGCGTTCGGAGGTGGTACCGGCGGTAGTCACCACGTTCTTGCCCTTGAGGTCGGCAAAGTCTTTCACGCCGGAGGTCTTGGCGGTAAGCAGACGGGTGCCGATTTCAAAAATGCCCACCGAGAAGGCCACTTGCTTCTGGCGTTCCACATTATTGGTGGTAGAGCCACATTCCAGGTCGACGGTACCGTTTTGTACCAGCGGAATACGGGTTTGCGAGGTCACCAGATTGTACTTGACCTGCAGATTGGGCATTTTCAGCTCTTTCTTCAGCGCATCGACAACCTTGTTGGCCAGGTCTACCGAGTAGCCTACCGGCTTCTGGTTATTGTCGTAGTAGGAGAAAGGGATGGAGGCGTCACGGTTGCCCAGCACGATGACACCGGTTTCCTTGATTTTCTTCAGGGTGCCGGTCAGTTCGGCGGCCATGGCCGGGGTGCTGGCCAGAGCGGCCAGGGTTGCTGCGCAAATGAGACGGGTGCAAAGCTTCATAATCAGTTTCTCCTGGGGTCCTTGATAGATTCACTGCCCTCAGCCTGAAGGCCGCAGGCACTGCTGTTATAGGCTGGTTTCACCAGCAGCAGGCATCTGCTTCTGCTGTCGGGCCACTGCGGTAAACCCCCGTTTACCGACCCGCCAGCCGAAGGCCGGACGTCCTGCTTACAGTCACCGCCTCTGTTTGCGGGCGGTTCTCCCTGTATTACTGCACACCCCGAACGTGCCGGGGTGAAAAGTTTGCGATTCTGCTGCCAGAGGCAAGCCGAATGCAAGCGGCACTGCAACAAGCGCAACCCTCAGGGCCGCACTTGTCAATTTGTTGCGACAGTTCAGCCGGCCAGGTGGTTCGCCATGCGCACGAAGTCTTCCACCTGCAGGTTCTCCGGCCGCAGGCCCGGCTCTATGCCCAGCGCTGCGAAATCGGCCAGCTCCAGCACCCCCTTGAGGTTGTTGCGCAAGGTCTTGCGGCGCTGCGAGAAGGCCTTGGTGACCAGCGCTTCCAGTTGCGCTTCATCCTTGGCCACGCCACAGCGGCCTGGCGCCGGAATCATGCGCACTACGGCGGAATCCACCTTCGGCGGCGGCCAGAACGCACCCGGCGGCACGTTCAGCACCAGCTCCATTTCAAAGCGGTACTGCAGCATTACCGTCAGGCGGCCGAAATCCGGGGTGGACGGCTCGGCCAGCATGCGGTCCACCACTTCCTTTTGCAACATGAAATGCATGTCGGTGACACGCTGGCCAAAGCTGGCCAGGTGAAACAGCAGCGGGGTGGAAATGTTGTAGGGCAGGTTGCCGACAATCTTGAACGCGCCATCGGTAATGGAGCCGAAGTCAAACTTCAGGGCATCGCCTTCGTGGATGGTGAGGCGTTCCGGCGGGAATTCCTTTTTCAGCCGGGCAATGATGTCGCGGTCGATTTCGGCCACGTGCAGGTGACGCAGTCGGTCGAGCAGCGGCTGGGTAATGGCCCCCAGGCCGGGGCCGATTTCGATGACGACATCGTCCGGCTGCGGATTGACCGCATGCACGATGTTTTCAATCACGCTGGCATCTTGCAGAAAATTCTGGCCAAAGCGTTTGCGGGGAATATGTTGGCTCATGGAAGCTCGAGAGAAGAATTGCCTGAATTGTAAACCTTCCCAGCCAGCACGCGCCAACCCCTTGTTTCCACTCAGGCCAATGCCAGCACGCCCCAGGCCAGCACCAGATAGCGCAGTGCCTTGCCCAAGGTGAGCCAGACGATGCTGGCCAGCCATGGCAGCCGTAGCCAGCCGGCAGCCAACGGCAGGGCGTCGCCAATCAGCGGCACCCAGGACAACAGCAATACCGCCGGGCCAAAGCGGGTAAACCAGCGCTCCAGCCTTGGCGACAGTTCCTTGCGCGGGGCGCGGCGCCCCAGCCACAGGCTGGTGATGCTGCCGGCACTGTTGGCCACGGTGGCCAGCAGCAGGGCCAGCCACAGCCAGTCCGGCCATTTGTAAACAAAGGCGGCCAACACGACTTCCGAGTTGCCCGGCAGGATGGTGGCCGAGGTAAAGGCGGATACCGTCAGGCCGCCCAGTGCCAGCCAGACGGCATCCATCAGATATCCAGTTCCAGATCCGGCTGGCCACAGGCGTCAGCAATGGCCCTGCGCAGCGTGGCAAAGAATTCGGCACCGTCACGGGTGGCCAGCCACTGGCCGTCCTTGCAGGCAAAGTGATAGCCACCGCTTTTGGCGGCTATCCACAGTTCCTGGTTGGCCGCATGGCGGTTCACCACGATCTTGCCGCCGTCGTCGAATTCGATTTCCAGCACATTGCCATTAGTGACAAAGTCGGCGTCCAGACCGGCATCGTCAATGGCATCTTCGATGCGGCTGAAAATGCGATCGGTCACATCCAGAAATTCGCTTTCGTTCATGTCGTCTCTTCCTTGAATTGCGGTGTGCTAGACTCGGGATTTTGCCACATCGGACTGCCTTTTATGCTGCGAACCATGCTGACCTGCCTTGCCCTGAGCCTTGTCGTGACTGCCTGTGGCTATAAAGGCAACCTGTTCCTGCCCAAGCAGGAAGCAGCGCGTACCCATGCTTCGGCACCGGCGGCGCAGCTACGCCCGGCGCAATAAAACGGGCCCTTACCTTTTTTTACCCGGCCGGCAGCACTGCGCTCCGGCCTTGTTGCCGTATGGCCTGGCTTGCCGCACTGGCTTTCCAGTTGGCGGGTAATGCTTAGCAGACAAGCTGATTTAGCCATGCCACGACAACAGTTAGAATGTGCTGACCGAAGGACGGAATAGTTGCCATGACCCGTTTTGCTCGCCATCTGGAACACCATACCATCGTCAACCCGTTTCCCGGCATCGTGAAACTGGAAACGGCGCTGGGGCACCGCATCAAAACCCGCATCGGCTCCAACGAGAGCCTGCCGGATCCGGTATCGCCACTGGCTGGCGAGCTAGGCAAGGCACTGGCGGAAATGGCCAGGCTGTATCCCGACCCGTACGCGCATGCGCTGCGGGAGCGCGCGGCAAAGCTGAACGGCGTGAGCCCGGCTGAAGTGCTGTTTGATACCGGGGCTGACAGCCTGATCCTGCTGGCACTGCGGCTGACCTGTAATCCGGGCGATGCCGTGGTCACCACCGCCGGCACCTATCCCACCTTCCGCTACTTTGCCGAAGGCGTGGGGGCCCGCGTGCTGGAAGTACCGTATTGCCAGCGTGGCCAGCACATGCAGCCCGATCTGGCGCGGCTGGCCGAAGTGGCGCGTGCCGAGCATGCCTCGGTACTGTATCTGGCCAACCCCGACAATCCCACCGGCCATTACTGGCAAGCCGAAGACATCCTCTGTCTGCGCGCCGCGCTGCCGCCGCACACCCTGCTGCTGCTGGACGAGGCCTATGTCGATTTCTGTACCGATGCCGCCGATGCGCCGCCTGCTGGCATCCTGCCGCACACCCTGCGCCTGCGCACCCTGTCCAAGGCCTATGCGCTGGCCGGGCTGCGGGTAGGCTACGCCATCGCCAGTGCCGACATCATCGCCAAGGCCGACCAGATCCGCCCGCAATACGCGCTGTCCAGCATTGCCCAGGCCGCGGCCCAGATTGTGCTGGACGACCCGGACTACTCACGCAAGCTGGTGGCCCAAACCATCACCCTGCGCCATCACCTGAGCCATGCCTTGTACGACCAGGGCCTGACACCACTGCCATCGCACACCAATTTTGTCTGCGTCGCTTATCCGGACGCCCCCCAGGCCGAAGCCATCCAGCGCCACCTGTTGCAAAACGGCATTGCCATCCACCGCCCGCAACACTCCGCCGTGCGCCATATGCTGCGCATCACCGCCCACCCGCAGGCTACCAGTGCGCGGGTGCTGGCCGCGCTGGCCGGTCAGCTGGACTAGTGCCACCTGCCTTGATCGCCCACCGCCACCGCCAGCCGGTGGCTTTTTTGCGCCCCCCAGCAGCCACTGACAACACGCTGTCAGCAGGGGGCGCGCATGCTGTGGCTACGGCATCCCGCCGTCACCTTTTTGGAGCCATATCATGTCGCTGATTCACTGGTTTGAAATCCCCGCCGCCAATTTTGACCGTGCGGTTGCCTTTTATCAGCAGGTGTTCCAGTTGCAGTTAAAACTGGAGTTCTGCCTGGTATCGCAGGAAAAAATCGCGGTATTCCCCGACAGCTCCGGCTGCATCATGGCCAGCCCGCGCCTGCCGGCAGCCGGCCAGGGCTGCCGTATTTATCTGGATGGCGGACCGGATCTGGCGGCTACCTTGGAGCGGGTAAAAATGGCGGGCGGCAAGGTGCTGCAAGCCATCACCACGCTAGAAGATGGCAATGGCGATATCGCGCTGCTGGAAGACAGCGAGGGCAATATCATCGGCCTGCATCTGGAACCCTGAAGCGGGCGGACAGTCGATATTGCCAGCCCCATAGGGCTGGCCCCACAATGACATAAGCATTAACACTATTGTCATGTGGCACGGCCAAGCCCACTACGGAGAACAAACCATGTCATTCAGTCAGCATGAACGCCAGCTACTGCTGGCACTCAAGGGGGTTGGCCCGACCGTCATCGCCAGACTGGAGCAGATCGGCTTTAGCAGCCTGCGCCAGTTGGCCGGCCAGCAAGCCGCCGACATCACCTGGCAAGTGGCGCAGGCAATTGGCTCTAGCTGTTGGCATAACAGCCCGCAGGCACGGCAGGCCATCGCCCAGATCATCGCACTGGCGCAGGAGCAGCAGTCCCACGCCATAGCAGGAAGGGAAGCAGGATGAAATTTGCCTACACCATTGTTTATGTGGCGGATGTTGCCGGCTCGCTGGCCTTTTTTGAAACGGCATTCGGCTTCTCGCGCCGCTTTCTCACCCCGGAAGGCGACTATGGCGAGCTGGACACCGGCGACACCACCCTGTCCTTTGCCAGCAAGGCGCTGGCGCTGGGCAATCATCCGCAGGGTTTTCGCTTTGCCGATGAAGGCGCACTGCCGCTGGGAGTGGAAATCGCCCTGGCTACTGATGACGTGATGGCAGCACACCAGGCCGCACTGGCTGCCGGTGCCAGCGAACTAGCGGCACCACAGGTAAAACCCTGGGGCCAGACGGTATCTTTCCTGCGTTGCCCGGATGGCATGCTGCTGGAGTTATGCAGCCCGGTAAGCCCCTGAGTCAACGGCAGCCAGAGCACACAGCCATGCGCCGCGCCGACCGTCTATTACAAATCCTGCACCTGCTGCGCGGTCGCCGCCGCACCACGGCAGCGCAGTTGGCCGCGTGGCTGGAAGTATCGATACGCACCGTCTACCGCGACATGGCCGACTTGCTCTCTAGCGGTGCGCCGGTCAATGGCGAGGCAGGCGAGGGCTACTGGCTGGAGCAGGGCTTTAGCCCACCGCCATTGAGTTTTTCTGCCGACGAACTGGCTGCGCTGGAGGTGGGTGCGCGCATGCTGGCCGGCTGGGCCGACCCGGCCACCGCCAATGCGGCAGCCAGCGCACTGGCCAAGATTCACGCCGTGCTGGGCTCCGCCGGACTGATACCGGCACCGCTGTTTGTACCGCAACATCACAATTACCCCTGTGAACGCCTGACAGCACTGCGGGATGCCATTTTGCAGCGGCAGGCCGTGGCCATCACTTATCGCGATGAACAAGGGCAGGGCAGTCAACGCAGTGTCTTGCCGCTGGGCCTGTTTTTCTGGGGGGATCGCTGGACGCTGGCGGCTTGGTGCCTGCTGCGGCAAGACTACCGGCATTTCCGCATCGACCGCCTGCAGCACTGGCAGAACACCGATGCTCCATGGCCAGAGCAAGTCTCGCTGGATCGCTTTATGCAGGCGGCAAATGCTGGCGAAGCCAACCGGCAGCAGTTGCTGCGCGCCACCAGCCAATCCTGGCACCGCGAATAAAGCGGCCGCAGTTGAAACCGGGCTGGCTTTGACGGATTCTCCCTGTCTATATTGACAGCTCGGGGTCGAGATGGCGGAGAAATGGCATGAATCTAGAAGATGCCCTGCTGCTGCATTTTGAAATGAAATTGGAGCTGCGCATGGCCATGCTGGAAGGCAGGAAGCTGGACTGCGCGCAGATTGCCGATGCCTGTAGCTGTGAGCTGGGCCGCTGGCTGCAAGAGGAGGGCCGGACCAATTGTGCCCAGTATGCTGCCTACCTGCAGTTGGTGGAAAACCACCGCCAATTCCATCTGGAAGCCGCACGCGTGGCTGAATTGATCAACCAGGGGCAGTTCGATGCCGCCAGCGAAGCGCTGGCGGTGGGTCCATCGCGCTACAGCCAGTTGTCGTCTGCGGTAGGCAGCGGCATTGCCGAATTGCGCAAGCGGCTGTTCCAGCAATTCAGCCACTAACACGATACGACAGGCTCAGAAGCGGCGAGCAGCTTGCGGGCCGGGCAATTCGATGATTTTCCAGCCTTCCTGGCGCTCATCAAAAAAGTGGATGATGGAATCCACCGAGACTGTCTGAATGCGGTTGCTATAGCGCAAGTCACCAGGATGATCGTCAAACGCCACATTGGCCTTGAACATGCGGCCACCCAACCGGGTCATGGGGCCGATATTCATTTCGGTAGGCTGGTACCCGTTCAGCTTCAGCCACATCTGCGCCTGTTCGCGGCTGCTGATACGCGTTTCGCGCGTGGAAGCCGCGGCCAGCGTTTCCAGTACCCAGGTATTGGAATTTTCGTAGCGCGTGGAGAAAGGGTAGGCCACCAAGTTGTAACGGGGCGTGTGCAGCGCGCGCAAGGGACGGCCTGCCCGCAGTTGCGGCAACAGCCGGTCAACCACCGCCGGCGGCGGTATCAGCAGCACGGCATCAAAGCGGAACATATCGTCGAGGAAGAAATTGCCCAGGCCCTCGTACCACAAGTCGGAGCGATCGCTGCCGCACTCGTTCAGCAAATGTGCCACCCGCCAGCGCCCGCCGCTTTCCGGGCGGAACATGATGCCAAAATGGGTATAGCGCAGGCCGTACTTGGACAGGTCCTGCCCCATGCGCCCCACCACCACCACATTGCTGTCCACTTCATTGAGCTTGGTCTGCAACTGTTCGGCGGTTTGCATGGCCATCCGGAAGGTTTCCGGCGTCAGCGGTTTTTCTTCACACGCCTGGCCGGCATGGGCCAGCAAAGGCAGGCAGAAGGCCGCGGCCTGCAGCCATTTCCAGCAAGTTTCACGACGGGACACGGCTATGCTCCAGCAGGGCTTCGCCCAGTTTGTTGGGGATAAAGGCCAGCACCTTGCCAGACACCACCAGCAGGGTACCGCTGGCCGTCGCCGTTACCTGCACTGCGCTGCCGATGGCCGCACCAGAAGCCTTGACCGTGCTGCGCGACAATTCCACCGATAGCTTGGCCCCACCCTGCAGCGATTCGAGCGTCAGCTTGATGACATCGCCCGAGCCTTCAACCAGCCCAACAATCACATAGCCACTACCCGTCACTGCCAGCACCGGCCCCAGGGCAGATTCCCCATGCCCGGTGGCACTAGCGGCGATACTGGCTGCGGGAGCAACCACGACCGAAACTGCACCTACCGAAATTTTCTCGGATGCCGTATTGGTTAGGGAATCGGCCAGCACCGATCCGGCCAGCGCCGCCAGCACGCAGGCAAGCAATAATCTATTCAACATCTTATTATCCCAAATAGATAAGAATTTGGATATTCACATAGGATATTGAGTAAAACAAGCATCAAGCGCCTTGCAACAAGGCCAGTAGCGCCTCGCCATCCAGTCTGGCTGCCAGATCGCCGCCTTCCAGCAGGCTGTCGGCCAGTGCGCGTTTTTCCGCATGCAGGGCGACGATTTTTTCCTCGATGGTGTTTTCCGCCACCAGCCGGTACACGGTAACTGGCCGTTGCTGGCCCATGCGGTAGGCGCGGTCGCTAGCCTGGTCTTCCACTGCCGGGTTCCACCACGGGTCCAGATGAATCACGTAGTCGGCTGCGGTCAGGTTCAGCCCGGTACCGCCGGCTTTCAGGCTGATCAGAAACACCTCGCCCTCGCCAGCCTGAAACGCATCCATGCGTGCCTTGCGCTGCTTGCCCGGTGTGGCACCGTCCAGGTACTGGTAGGCAATACCTTGCTGATCCAGCCATTGCCGGGCGAGGGCCAGATGATCGACAAACTGGCTGAACACCAGCGCCTTGTGGCCGTTGTCCAGTAGCTCGGTCATCAGTTGGCAGAAAAAGGCAAACTTGCTGGCGGGCAGGGCGGTATCCGCTTGCAGCAAGGCCGGGTGACAGCAGAAGCGGCGCAAGCGGGTCAGTTCGGCCAGCACCTGCATGGTCTTCTTGTCCTGGCTGTCCACCTCGGCCAGCTTTTGCAGCGCCTGCTGGCGCATGGCTTCGTAGACATGCAGCTCCTGCTCGGACAGCGCAATGCGGCGGGTGATGTCGGTGCGCGGCGGCAGCTCGGTCAGCACCTCGGCCTTGGTGCGGCGTAACAGATAGGGCTGGATCAGCGCCTTGAGCGTGGCGCGGGCTTCTTCATCACCTTCGGCAATTGGCTGGGCAAAGCGCTGCTGGAATTTGTCCTCATTACCCAGCAAGCCGGGGGTGATGAAGCGGAACAGGCTCCACAATTCGCCCAGATGGTTTTCCACCGGCGTACCGCTGGCTGCCAGGCGGAAATCGGCCCGCAAGCCTTGTGCCGCCTGCGCACGTTTGGTAGCCGCATTCTTGATGGCCTGTGCCTCGTCCAGCACCACGCTGGCCCAATGCACGTCGGCAAAATCGTCCGCCTGCAATTGCAGCAGGCCGTAACTGGCAATCACCAGATCCTGCGGCCCGACTGTGGATAAGTCGCGCTGCTGTTGATAAGGGCGCAAGCGCAGGCTGGGGGCAAAGCGGGCGGCCTCGGCCAGCCAGTTGAGCGCCACCGAGGTGGGTGCCACCACCAGTTGCGGGCCCAGATGCGCACGACTGAGCAACAGCGCCAGCGTCTGCACCGTCTTGCCCAGCCCCATGTCGTCGGCCAGGCAGGCCCCGGCACCGATATACGCCAGCCGCGACAACCAGGCAAAGCCTTGCAACTGATAAGGCCGCAAGCTGGCTTGCAGCGTGGCGGGGACTACGGGCTGATAATCCCGCAGACTGTCCCACCGTGCCTGCAACTGCTGCCAGCCGGCGTCGCCATCGAAGTGACCGATGTCCTCACTCAGCCCGGCCAGCAGCGGGGCGGCCAGCAGGCTGAGACGCAAGCCGTCAGGCATGGTGTGATCTGCCAGCCGGGCCAGTTGCTGCAAGCTGGCTTGCAGACTGTCGGAGAGTACCAGCCAGTCCTGCTCGGACAGGCGCAGGTACTGGCCGGGCTGATTGG
The DNA here is from genome assembly GCF_002217795.2 of Aquitalea magnusonii. Taxonomy (NCBI): domain Bacteria; kingdom Pseudomonadati; phylum Pseudomonadota; class Betaproteobacteria; order Neisseriales; family Chromobacteriaceae; genus Aquitalea; species Aquitalea magnusonii. Next base: position 4,271,756 of record NZ_AP018823.1, on the reverse strand, counting down.
CCAGCGCTTCCAGCAACTGACGCAATTGCAGCACCCGGTCTTCATCCACCTGCACTTCACCCGTGACTTCCAGCCAGCCGTTCTTGCGTTTGGTTTTCAGCCGCAGCTGCGGCAAGCCGGCCTGGGCCTGGATGCGCATGCGCTGGCCTTGCGGCCAGACACATTCCAGCCGCGCCGGGGCAATGGCCTGCAATTGCTGCAACTGCTGTACGACTTGCAAGGCCTGTTGCTGACTGGCCAGCAACCATTGCAGCACGCCATCCGGGTCGGGCCTTGCCGCCGCCAGCTCCGGGCAATCCTCCAGCAAGGCCGCCAGTGCCTGTTTTTCCCCGCCCAGCTGACGCTGAAAACGGATGGCCTGGCCCTGTTCCAGCGCCACCTGCTGCCATGGCCCGCGGCCCGGCGGATACCAGGCGGCTTGTTCCGCCACCCGGCAGCGCAGTTGCAGGCGCAGTCCCTCGGGCAGCGGGGTGAGCACGGCAAACAGCCGCGGGTCGGCCGGCATGGCGGGCAGGTCGGCGCCATCATCCGCCTCCACCAGCTCGACCGGCAGCCACGGCACCATGTCGCCAATGGCTTCCAGCAGCTTCTTGCGCGCGGCCAAGGGCACGCTCAGGCGATGGCCCAGCAGCGCGGCCAGTTGGCGGATTTCCGGCCCCGGCCAGTACACCAGCAGGCTGTTTGGCCCGCTGCGCTGCCACAGGCAATGCTGGCAGGCGGCAATGCCGGGCGGGCTCAGTTGCAACACCATCTGCTGTTGCTGCTTGTGCAACAGCAGGCTGATCTGGCCCGCTTCCAGCGTGACCGGCTGATCGGGCTGTTCTTCCCAGAACAGGGCCGGATGCCCCAGCAGCAGCGGCAGGGCTGCTTCGCCCTCCAGCTCGGCCAGGCTGCTGCCATCAGTCAGCTGATGGGTACGCTCAAGCTGGTTTATCACCAGGCGGTCCTGCGCGCTCAGCCAGTCCCACTGCGCGGCCTGATCCAGCAAGCGCCCCAGCGGCAGTGCGCGGCCACGGCACCAGCCAGCGCCTTCTGGCTGCTGGATGCAGGGGGTAAGGCGGATACCGGCTTCATTGGCCAGAATGCGCCAGGCCAGGCGCTGGGGGGAGGTGGTATTCATCAGCAGGGAAACGGGAAAACAGCGGGCTATTGTGCCTTAGCCAGTGGCATTGTGGCAGGACGAATCCAAGGCACCGCATAAAAACCGCCCCCGCAAACAAGCGCGCTTGGTATTGCGGGCAGCAACAAGATGCAGCCCTTGCACATGTGCCATACGCTCAAAGCCTGTTCAAAGTCTTTTGAGTAGCAGGGCCAGAAATGCCAAATGAACGAGCTGCACGCGGGTATTGGGCGGGCTTTCGCCGTTGTTTCTCAGCCGCCTGCTCTTCCCAAGCCACGCCCAGCTACGCTCCAGCACCCAGCGCTTGGGCATTGCCTTGAGGGGTGGAACGCGCTCCGCTTGGCAAGCTGCACGCTCAGGTGTTCACCCACAATTTCTTGGCCACCCAATGTAATCGGTTTGCCCACATCCCCGCTGTCGCACCGCAGGGCTTGCAAGGCCGCCGTGTGCTTGTTCTTCTCACATCCGCAGGAAGACGTTGAACAGGCTCTTGGCATATGAAGCAGCCAGCTCAACTGCGCCGGTATGACACTACTTTTCCGGTACAGTGAAGAGGGCTCGAAGAAGCAATTCCATTGCTTCTATCACGACAAACCTGCATGCGCTTTCATCTACCAAACAACCTTGGTATCGGATAATTCTTTTAATTTTGTCGGCATCCTCGTATTTTTCTTATGATATTGCTAGCATGCCATCAATAAATGATTACATTGAATGATAAGGTGACGAAAAAACATGCCAATGATGCAAGCGGGTGATCCTTCCCGCATCGTGGTTGAGTTAGCAGAGTTGGGACGCACATTGGGCAACGCCCACCGCTTAGTCCTTCTGGAACACATTGCCCAGGGAGAGCGGGCCGTCGAACGCTTGGCTGAACTTTCCGGCCTCTCGATCGCAAATGCCTCTCAGCACCTGCAGCACCTCAAACGTGCCGGCATGGTGCAGTCCCGGCGTGATGGTAAGCAGGTGCTCTATCGCTTATCTAATGGACCGCTTGTTGATGTGCTTCAGGCATTGCGTAAGTACGTGGAATATACGCACAAAGAAATGCTCGAACTCGTCGCTGACAATTTCAAACACCGCGACCGCCTCGAAGCAATCTCGCGCGATGAGCTGGTGGAGCGCCTCAAGACGGGGGCGATTACTATCCTGGATGTGCGCTCGACGGACGAGTTCGCGTTAGGTCACCTCCCTGGCGCGATCAACATTCCGGCAGAAGATCTGGCGCAACAGTTGACTAAGCTTTCAAACAAGTTGGAAATCGTTGCCTACTGCCGTGGACCGTTTTGCGTACTGTCTGAGCGCGCGATCACACTTCTGGCCTCGCAGGGATATCGGGCGCGGCGACTTGATGGCGGCTTCCCTGCCTGGTCCGAAGCGGGGCTGCCGATCGAATCAGGTGACTGATTCGATCGGTGCCACATGTAGAGCGGATGCCAGGAACGGATGAGCTCCTTGATACGCACCGCGCAGCTCGCCTTCCTGCCACTACGACCAGGCGTTGTAGTAAGTGACCAGACGCTCGCGGATAGCCTTGTCTCGCTCGGAAAATGCGACGAGCTCCGGTGGTGGTGTAAACGTGGGATGTAGTGCTTCAATGAATTCCTGATAGGTACGCTGCAAGCTTTTATTGAGCACATCAGTCCAGCCAGGCTTCACGTTCCAGAGACACTCATACCCCATCCCCAACATTTGCAAAGCCGTGTCCTTGGCGGTGCGCTCTCTGGGCAGCCCGGCAAGTGGTGGTCGAATTGGCGTAAAGTCGGAAAGATCAATGCCGTTTATGCCACCATTTCCCGAGATCCCGCGCGCAACATAGTCCGCGATCAATGGAGATTGGTGCAGTCCGTCCCGATAGGTTCCTGTTGCCAGCCATAAGCCTGGAACACCACATTCGCCGATGAGCGGGAACCCGTCTGCCGGGATAGGTCTGTTGCCTACCTGGACCGCCAGAATTTGCGCATGGTAGAGGTCTAGATTCAACTGTTCGTAGGCGCATTCGAGCAAAAACTGGATGTCAGATACCGATGCGTTACTCTGGGGGCGATTCTTTACGATATTGGTGGCACCAACATAGAGGACGCCATCGCCCCGAGGAACACAGTGCAATCCACACGCAAACGCTCGATTAGGTGTTCGAATAACGGATGTGGGAAGTGTTGAACCTTCCGGCAGTTTGAGAAGAAGAGATACGCCGTTACCGGCGAACAGCGGTGGAATACCTTCGATACCGGGCAGCTCTGCAAGAACATCCAGCGACTGGACACCTGCTGCGACCACAACCCTGGGAGCAGTAATGCGCTCACCGTTTTCCAGCTCAACCCCGGTGGTTTGGTTGTGCTCTGTCAGGACGCGTCTGACATTCCTGTCCAGGATGACTCCACCTTCCTTGGTAAAGGCCGCATCCAGCATAGACAGAAGTTGATGGGAGTTAACGGCATGCTCCCCCTGGATGAACATTGACAGCAACGGACGTACCAGTTCATTTGGCTTGAGCCAGTCAATCGATGCTGGATCGACCGACTCATAGGGCTCGTTGTAGTTTATGAGCGTGCGTTCGATCGCTTTGTAATTTTCATTGTCGATAGCTTGCATGCCCGCGCTGTTCAGAACCACATGCGTGCCTTGTGCGGTAAAGAGAGAGCTATTGTCCCCAGAGGCACGCGCCAGCTCGGCAGCCCAGTCAGCCCAACGCATTTTGGCTAGGTAGTCCATATGGATTTTGAGCCTGCCGTGAGCACTGGAAACGAGGCCGCTGGTGACCTCTCCAAAGCATCCGTTCATTGCCCCCGCGGCATTTGAGGCAGCGTGCCGCCGATCCAAACTTCCAATGCGACATGCCTGTAGACCCATGCAGGCCAATTGGTACGCAATAGAACCAGCGATTGCGCCGGATCCGACGATGATGACATCATGACTCATCAAAGCCTCCTTACCTGTGTCTGGTAGTTTTTGGTGTGCTTGTTGATAGCCTTCGGCGCACCGCAGAACATTGCAGCGCGCCTTGCTTTAATTGGTTTGAACTGAGCAGGCTGCCTGCCTTGTCAGCAAGGTGAGCGCGATGGCTGCAACCAGGAATGCCGTGCCGGCGGTGCCGAATGCCCAGCCGTAGCCATTGACGGCATCAAGCCGAGTTGCCGCGACAGACATCAGTGTGGCCAGGCCAACGGTTGGCCCCAGTTCCATGGCGGTATTCATCACACCGCCAGCCAAGCCGGCCTGCTGCGGCGGCACATCTGCCGTGGACAGCACTGCAGATCCAGAGAACAGTAGGGAGCCCCCCGAAGCCAGGAGAATCAACCCAGGCAATAGGCCGGTGACATAGTTGGTCTCCCGCTCCAGCCCAGCGAGCAACAACAGCCCGACAGCCGCAACGACCAGCCCGGCGATGGTGATGCGGCTCGCTCCGTATCTGCTGACCAGCGGAACCGCGAAGCGACCCGTGACAATGAGCGTGGCGGCAAATGGGAAAAATGCTCCGGCTGTTGCCAGTGGACTCCAGCCTCGGGCCTGTTGCAGGTATAGAGAGAGGACAAAGCTGATCAGCCCACCCGCGGCCGCAGCAGCAAGAAGCATCCCGGTAAGGCCTGCTATACGACAGGGGTGCCCGATGAATCCTGGCGGAAGGAGCGGGCCAGCAACCCGACGTTCAACGGCAAGAAACAGACTGAGCAACACCAGCCCGGCACCCAGCGGCAGAAACACCATTGGCGAGCTCCAGCCATAGTCTCCTGTAGCAATAAGTCCGTAGCTTGTGGATGAGATGCCCAATGTTGCCAGCAGCGCCCCGATGGGATCCAGGCTCGGCTTATCACTCTGGTGAGCGGCATCGTTTGGCGCTCTCTGTGCCAGGCACCACGCTACGGAAAATCCAAGCAATGCGACGCAGATCGGAACAGCAAACATCCAACGCCAGGAAACCCAGGTGATCACCGGGCCTGCGATCAAGAAACCCATCACCGAGCCGAGTACGGACACGCCGCCCCAACTGGCCATTGCCCGGCCAAAAGCAGCTGGAGTGGGAAAGAGAAAATGCAGGACGGCCATGGCTGCGGGGGCAATCAGGGCAGCGCCGACACCCTGCGTGAAACGCATGGCAACCAGCACTTCGTAGCCAGGCGCAAAAGCGGCAAGCAGCGATGCGATCCCGAAAAGACTCAGTCCGATGAGAAGCATGCGCCGCCCGCCATAACGATCCGCCAGGCGTCCGCCAAACAGCAGCAATCCACTAAACGGCAGGCCATACGAAGCGCTCAGCAAAAGCAGTTGTGCCGCTGTCAGCCCAAATTCGCGACCGATTTCTGGTAGTGGCACCCCGATCATGGTGATCGTGAAAATCAGGGTGGATTGGATCAGTGCAAGCGCGGTGAAGATACGTTTGGAATGCCTTGCAGTCGCGGCGTCCTGGTACCGGTTAGACCCAGCGGAATCGTTCGTTTGCTCGGGAATCTCTTGCATTCACCACCTCACTTTATCAAATACTCAATAAAATGATTGAATGTTAGAGAGAGGGGGATGGAAAGTCAATCCTCCTTCAGAGCATGCATTCGGTCCGGCACAGGTAAACACGACACTCGATCGTAGGAGGAGATGAGGCCGGGCAGAGTGTCAAAGCTTCTTTCGCACGCCTAGGATCTGTTATGCAGGAGCCCTTGAGCCATGAAATGCTTCTTGATCTCCCATTGCATTCTTGCCTGCGTCATCGCCCGTCAAGGCCGTCGTGTGCTTATTCTTCTCGCGCTGCGCCTGCGCCATCAAGAACGCGCTAGGTGCTGTACCCCCCCTGTCTTGCGCAAGCAACGCCAAGCTGATTTTTTAACGCCTGCTCCGGCAGGCAGCCCCCGCACGCGGCGCAATCCAGATCGCAAACTACGACTGCACCGTGCGCCACTTGGAGAAATTCTCGGGCAGCATGCACCACTGGCAAACGCTTCTGAGCAGGTACAGCACTGCGCAGAACGCCTCATACAACTCCATTGAGCGCGGCGCAGTCTTCCTGCGCACGCGCTCAAGCAGCCGTTTGATGGCTTAGGGTTGTTCACGACTGAGGTTGCCCGGATGGCTTTTTCTCACTTTCCGCGCTTCTCACATCCGCAGCCAGACATTTAACCTGCGCTCAGATACGCGCCAGGGCGCGGCGCGCGGCGGCGATGGTCTGTTCGATGATTTCGTCGGTATGGGCGATGGAGACAAAACCGGCTTCGTAAGCCGACGGGGCCAGGTACACGCCTTCGTCCAGCATGGCGTGGAAGAAGCGGTTGAAGCGTTCGCGGTCCGAGGCAGTCACCTGGGCATAGCTGGTGGGCACGGCATCGCAGAAGTAGATGCCGAACATGCCGCCCACGCTGTCGGTGACCATGCTGACACCGGCTTCTTTGGCGGCTTCGGCCAGGCCTTGTGCCAGACGGGCGGTACGGCGGCTGAGGGTGGCGTGGAAGCCCGGTTCCTGAATCAGCTTCAGCGTGGTGAGGCCGGCGGCCACGGCTACCGGGTTACCGGACAGGGTGCCGGCCTGATACACATTACCCAGCGGCGAGATGCAGCCCATGATGTCGGCGCGGCCGCCGAAAGCAGCCAGCGGCATGCCGCCGCCAATCACCTTGCCCAGCGTGGTGAGGTCCGGCTTGACGCCGTGCAGCGCCTGGGCGCAGCCCAGATCCACGCGGAAACCGGTCATCACTTCGTCGTAGATCAGCACCGTGCCGTGTTTTTCGGTGAGGGCGCGCAGGGTTTGCACGAATTCTGCCGACGGCTTGATCAGGTTCATATTGCCGGCGATCGGTTCCAGGATGACGCAGGCGATCTGATCGCCGATTTCCTTGAAGGTGCGTTCCAGCTGCTCGACGTTGTTGTACTCCAGCACCAGGGTGTGCTTGGTGAAGTCGGCCGGAACACCGCCGGAAGAAGGATTACCAAAAGTCAGCAGGCCGGAACCGGCCTTCACCAGCAGGCTGTCGGAGTGGCCGTGGTAGCAGCCTTCAAACTTGACGATGGCGTCACGGCCGGTAAAGCCACGCGCCAGACGGATGGCGCTCATGGTGGCTTCAGTGCCGGAAGACACCAGGCGTACTTGCTCTACCGAGGGCAGCAGCTTGCAGATTTCCTCGGCAATCTCGATTTCCGCTTCGGTGGGCGCGCCAAAGGACAGGCCATCCACCGCCACATCCTGCACCGCCTTGATCACGGTGGGGTGGGCATGGCCGACGATGGCCGGGCCCCAGGAGCCGATGTAGTCGATGTACTGTTTGTCGTCGGCATCCCAGAAGTGTGCGCCCAGCGCCTTTTTCACAAAGCGCGGCGTGCCGCCTACCGAGCCGAAGGCCCGTACCGGCGAATTGACGCCGCCGGGAATGGTTTTCTTGCCACGTTCAAACAGTTCGAGATTGCGGGACATGCTGTTTCCTTATGACGGGTAGGGCGCAAACCAGCCTGGTTTGCTGCCGGAATCGGGGTTGCCAGTGGCACAGGGCATGCGCCGTGCGGTATCCATGCTGGCGAAAGCGTTATTTTTCCACAGCCGGGCTGGCCAGTGTTGGCATTTCAGCGCTGCGGCCAACTGTTGTAAGGGTTCTTGGACAGATAGGCATTGGTATAACGCCCATCTTCGGTGACTTCCGCGCCCACCCAGTCCGGCTTGGTAAACGGGGTGTCTTCCGCCGGCAGCTCGATTTCCGCCAGCACCAGCCCGGCGTTGTCGCCAAAGAATTCGTCCACTTCCCAGACAAAGCCGCCAAATTCGATACGGTGACGCAGCTTGTCCACCACCATCGGGCACATGGCGTCCATGATGGTTTGGGCATCGGCCAGCGGAATGGTGTATTCGAATTCGTGGCGGCTGATGTCGCTGATATTGCCCTTGAGGGTGAGCCAGGCCTGATCGCCCACGATGCGCACCCGCACCGTGCGTTCCTTTTCTACCGACAGATAGCCCTGGCGGTATTGCACCCCTGCGGCCAGGCCGCGCCAGCCATCATTGGCAATGACGAAGCGACGTTCGATTTCCAGTCCCATGCTGCTCTTTCCCGTTCAGGGCGGTTTGCCCTGCATTCATTCACAAGTCCTGCGCGGCCGACATGCGCCGCACCGGCATCAAAACGGCTTCACCACCACCAGAATCACCACCGCGCATAGCGCCAGCACCGGAATTTCATTGAAATAGCGATACCACACATGGCTGTGGCGATTGGCACCGGCGACAAAGTCGCGATACAGCTTGCCACAGTACAGGTGATAGGCAATCAGCAGTGCCACCAGGGTGAGCTTGGCATGCAGCCAGCCACCGCCAATGCCAAAGCCTTGCCACAAGGCCATGCCCAGCAGCAGCGCCAGCACCGCCAGCGGGGTCATGAAGCGATACAGCTTGCGCGCCATCAGCAGCAGGCGGTCGTACTCGGCGCCCGGCGCGGCCATGGCCAGGTTGACGAAGATGCGCGGCAGGTAAAACAGCCCGGCAAACCACGAAGTAACAAAAATGATGTGGAAGGCCTTCAGATACAGGTAAGCCAATTCAGACTCCGTTCAGACTGCGTGCCATGTAGCCGGTGCCACACGACGTTTCACGTGAAACACCCGGTTCAACCACGCTTGGCCTGCTGATAAAGCGGCATGACTTGCGGAATATGTGCCTGCAAGTCGCTGATGCGCGTGGGCCCTGACGGATGGGTGGACAAAAACTCCGGCCCGCTGCCGCCACCGGCACTCATCATCTTGTTCCACACATTGACGGCGGCATTGGGGTTGTAACCGGCGCGCGCCATCAGCTCCAGGCCGATGATGTCGGCTTCGGATTCCATGGTGCGGCTGTGCGGCTTGCTCAGGGCCACATCCGCTGCCATGCCAGCCAGATTGAGCTGGCTCTGGTTCAGCCCGGCCAGCGAACCCACCACCGACAGGCCCATCTGCTGGGCATAGGCCTGGCTCATGGTTTCACGGCTGTGTTCGCGCAGCGCATGGGCAATTTCATGACCGATGACAGCCGCCATTTCGTCGTCCGTCAGTTGCAAGCGCGTCACCAGGCCGGAATACACCATGATCTTGCCGCCGGCCATGGCGTAGGCATTCAGCTCCTGCGTCTGCGCCACATTGACTTCCCATTTCCAGCGCGCCGCATCGGGGCGGAATACCGGCGTCTGGGCAATCAAGCGCTGTGCCACCCGTTTTACTCGGGCAGTCAGTACTTTGTCGGTATTGAGCTTGCCCGCACTACGTGCCTGGCTGAGCTGACTGGCATAGGATTTGGCCGAGGACTGCTCCACTTCCTGCGCGCTCAGCCACATGTTTTGGCTGCGGTTGATCCCCACCACACCGCTATTGGTGGTGTTGACCTGGGCGCAGCCCGCCACGGCCAGCAGCAGGGCTGCGTGGGAAAAGACTTTTCTGCAAACTTGTTTCATGCCACATTCCTTGCCACGGCCTTACCACCGTGAAGTGCATGCGTGCCGGCAGGCAATCAGATTTCCACCATTTCGAAATCGTCCTTGCGGGCATCGCAATCGGGACAGGTCCAGTTGGGCGGGACATCTTCCCAGGGAGTTCCCGGTGCGATGCCATCTTCCGGCCGCCCGGCCTCCTCGTCATAGATGAAACCGCAAATCAGACACATCCAGGTGCGCATACGTTTGTTCCAAGCTCGGTTAAAATAGCCATTCTAATTGCTGCCGCACGATCTGACCAAAGAGGTTACCGCCTTGTCCACATTGCCCCCTCCACCCGCCGTACTCACCCTGGCTGGTTCCGACCCTTCCGGCGGCGCCGGTATCCAGGCCGACATTCTCACCCTGGCCAGCCTGGGTTGCCACCCCTTGTCCGTGATTACCGCCATTACCGTGCAGGACACGGTGGGCGTGGACGACTTCATGGTGCTGGATGCCGACCTGGTGAACGACCAGGCGCGCTTTCTGCTGGAAGACATCCCGGTGCTGGTGTTCAAGATCGGCATGCTGGGCAGCGTGGAAAACGTGGCGGTGGTGGCCCAGCTGATTGCCGACTATCCGGACGTGCCGGTGGTGCTGGACCCGGTGCTGCGCAGCGGCGGCGGCCACGAACTGGCCGATGACGACCTGATTGCCGCCATGCGCGACTTGCTGATTCCGCAAGTGTCCATCATCACGCCCAACAGCATGGAAGCCCGCCGGCTGGCGATGAACGACCCGGACGAGGACGAGGAACTGAGCCTGGACGAGTGTGCCAAACGGCTGCTGGCATTGGGCTGCCCGCATGTATTGATTACCGGCACGCACGAAAATACCAAAGAAGTCATAAACAGTCTGTACAGTCCCAATGGCGTGGTGCGCGCCGACCGCTGGGAGCGGCTGCCCGGCAGTTATCATGGTTCCGGCTGCACGCTGGCCTCGGCCATTGCCGGCATGCTGGCCACCGGGCTGATGCTGCCCGAGGCGGTGCGCGAAGCACAGGAATATACCTATCAAAGCCTGGTGGCGGGTTTCCGCCCCGGCATGGGCCAAACCATCCCGGACCGGATGTTCTGGGCCCGCGAAGACGAAGGAGCAGAGGGTGACAGTGATTAAGGGCTTGTATGCGGTATCGCCGGAGGCAGAAGACAGTGAGCAATTGCTGGCCAAGGTCAGCCGCGTGCTGGATAACGGCGTAGCCATCCTGCAATACCGCAACAAGAGCGACAACACCGTGCGCCGCCTGCGCCAGGCCAGCTTGCTGGCCAGCCTGTGCAAAAGCCGGCAGGTGCTGTTCCTGATCAACGACGATGTCACCCTGGCGCGCGCGGTGGAAGCCGATGGCGTGCATCTGGGCAAGACCGATGGTTCGGTGGCTGATGCCCGTGCCGTATTGGGCGCAAATGCCATCATCGGCGTGTCCTGCTACAACGATATCGCCCTGGCCGAGCAAGCTGCGCGTGACGGGGCCAGCTATGTGGCCTTTGGCGCGGTATTTCCCTCGCGCACCAAACCGCATGCGGTGGCGGCACCGCTGTCGCTGTTTGCCCAAGCCAAAAAGCTGAGCCTGCCGTCGGTCGCCATTGGCGGCATCAACCCGGACAATGCCGCCGAAGTAGTGGCGGCAGGGGCCAGTGCCATTGCGGTGATTGGCGGCCTGTTTGATGCCCCCGACCCGGCCGCCGCCGCCCGGCAGATGGCGGCCTTGTTCAATTAATGGCCATTTTTTTACTGCGGCCCCCGCTATCCGTCACGCGGCTGCTTCTACGGTGCGGGTGCCGCATGGATTGCTCTGGTTTGCAGATATTTTTGCAAAGCATCGGCAAAGCATCGCAGTTTAAGGGTTTGTTGTCTGGCTGGCGGGAAGAATAGGTAAAGCCGTATGGCAGGAATGGTGTAGTCCTCCAGCAGTGGCACTAGTTCGTGCTGTGCCAGGGCTTGTTGCAGCATATGAATAGGTTGCAGGCTGATACCGCCACCATGTAGCGCGGCAGAAAACAAGGCAGGCCAGTTGTTTATTTTCAACCGGCTGGAGATCTTGATGTGGTGTGTTCCATCCGGGCCTTGAAACGACCAGGTTTCATTGCCTCCCCAGTTGCCATGCAGACATTGGTGATGTTTAAGCTCCACGGGATGGACTGGTTTTCCGTATTTTTCCAGGTAAGAAGGGGCGGCGCACAAACAAAGCTGCTGCTCCCCCAGTGGCTTGGCGACAAATTGCTCATCACCAGGCGACTGTACGCGAATCACAGCATCGAATCCTTCTTCTACCAAGTCCACAAAGCGGTTGCTCAGGTACAGATCCATTTCAATATGAGGATGGGCTTGCAGAAAAGAGGGCAACATGGGCACCAGTAAGCATTGACCAAAACTCAAGGGTGCTGCCAGCTTCAGACGTCCGCGTGGTTCGGCCTGCATTTCCTCTACAATCGCTTTTGTGGCTGCGATTTCACCCAGGATAGTTTTGCAGCGTTGGTAAAACAGGTTGCCGGTTTCAGTCAGGCTTTGCTGCCTGGTGGTTTTGTTCATGAGCCGGGTGCCGGTCCATTGCTCCAGAGCCCGTACATGCTTGCCTACCATTTGGGCCGTGATTTCCAGCTTGTCTGCCGCCTTGGTAAATGACCCTTCCTCAACCGCCCTGACAAAAGCGGTCATGCTCGTCAATCTGTCCACATTTTTGCCTTACAAAAGTCTGCAACATCGCTTAATTAGAAACTATTGGTTTCGATACTATAGAAAATTTAATTATTTATGCTGAAAAAATTTCAAATTAAACTCATTTCTGTCTAAACAACTAGCGGATGAGGCCAAAATGAAATTTGCTACTTTTGCCAAAGGTTTGCTTGCTGCTGTTTTTGCCATATCAGCACTGGTGGCACAGGCCAGTGAGCTTACGGCGGATCAGGATGGTAAGATTTTTCGAGTAAGCTTACTGGGTACCGGGACGCCAGTGCCACAAATGGCGCGTGCGGGTTATAGCACTTTAGTGGAGGCAGGAAACCAGAAACTTGTTTTTGATTTTGGTCGCAGTGCCAGCACGCGGCTGTGGCAATTGCATATTCCGCTAGGGCGCATCAATGCTTTTTTCCTGACTCATTTTCATTCCGATCATACTGTCGGTTTACCTGATTTTTGGCTGACGGGCTGGTTACAACCGGCCTATGGCCGCCGTACTTCACCGATGAAGCTTTATGGCCCCACTGGAACGGAGGCGCTGGCGCAGGGGTTGCAACAGGCTTATGCAACCGATATTGCTACCCGAGTGAAAGATGAGGGCACCCCTATGGATGGGGTCATGATCCAGGCTCATGATGAAACAGCAGGTTTGGTGTATGACGAGGGTGGCGTGCGGGTTTATGCCTTTGATAATGATCATGGCGTCAATATCAAGCCTTCATTTGGGTATCGTATTGAATATCAAGGTCATGTTGTGGTGCTCTCCGGGGATACCCGCTATAGCCCTGAGGTAGTCAAGCAGGCCAAAGGTGTGGATTTGCTAGTACATTGTGTTTCTTTAACATCGGATGCCTTGTTGCAATCCAACCCGGCATACAAGGCCATTTTTGGCCATCTTTCCTCTCCACTGGATGCCGCCCGGGTCTTGCGGGAAACACGGCCCACATTGGCAGTCTTCAGTCATATCGGTCTGAATGGGGAGGTTTCCGTTGCGGACATCGCCAAACAGGTGCAAGCAAATTACGATGGGCCTTTTGTGATAGGCGAGGATTTGATGCAGTTTGAAATCCCGCTGCAGGCTGGGCGTCAGGGTATTGCCGTGTGGCAGGCTACCAAACCGTAAGCAGGGCATGGAGACCCATTCGCAACATCTCCGTTGCTGCATTGCGTCTCCTTGCCACACTACTTGCCTTGCACGCCCCCACCCAGCGCCTTGAACAAGGCCACCAGGTTTTCCGCCTGCGCTTGCCGTGATGCCAGCCAGGCTTCACGCTGCTGTGCTTCCAGTTGTTGCTGCGCCAATACCTCGGTTTGTGCCACCTCACCAACACGGAAACGCTGCCGCGCCAACCCTAGCTGCAATTCGGCCAGTTCCACATTGGCCTGCAAGGCCTGCTGGCGCTGTGCCTCTTGCTGGTAGCGCAGCAAGGCGGTTTCGGTATCGGCCAGCGCCGTCAGCACCTTTTGCCGATACGCCGCCAACGCCGCATCCCGCGCCGCTTCACGCGCCGTCACCTGGTTTTTCAGCCGTCCACCGCTAAACAAGGGCAGGCTCAGTTGCGGGCCGACATTCCAGAAGCGACTGGCCGCCGCGGTGAGACTGCCTTCGTGGATGGAATCCCAGCCACCACTACCCACCAGCACCAGCCGCGGGTATTGCTCGGCCACCGCCACGCCGATATCGGCAGTGGCCGCCGCCAGTTCGCGCTCAGCCTGACGGATATCCGCCCGCCGCCGCAACAAGTCAGCCGGCATGCCCACCGGTGCCTGCGTGAGCGTGGCAGGGATGGGCCGTTCCGCTGCCAGCGTGGCCAGCAACTGGGCCTGGGTTTGGTCCAGCAATACGCTGAGGGCCGCCACGGCGGCACCTTGGGCGGTTTGCAGGGCTGGCAGCGCTGCTTGCAGGCTGGCCACATTGCTGGCTGCCTGGTTCAGTTCGCTGTCGGATATCTCACCGGCCTGACGTTGCAGCGTAATCAAGCGCAGGTTTTCCCGCGCGGCCGCCAACTGGGCTTGCAGATTGTGCTGACGTGCCACCCAGCCACGGTAATCAATCACATTGCGCGCCACCTCCGCCGCCACCCGCAGCGCCACATCGGCCTGCTGTTCCTGCACGCTGTCCAGCCGTGCGCTGGCAGCTTCGCGGCTGCGCGCGGTATGGCCGAACAGGTCGATTTCCCAACTGGCATCCAGCCCCAGCCGGTAATCATTGAAACCGGTTTTGGGATTGGCCAGCGGGATGTTGGCAAAGTTTTCGCTATTGCGGCTGAACTGGTCGCGCCCGCTGCGCGCACCGGCATTCAGCTGTGGCCACAGCGCACTGTCCACCACACCCAGACTGGCCCGTGCCTGGCGCACGCGGGCATCGGCCTGGGCCAGATCCGGGCTGGACTGCAAGGCCTGCTCCACCAACTGGCTGAGCGCGGCGTCATCAAACACCGTCCACCAGCGTTGCAACTGCGGCTGGCTGCTGCCTGCCTGATGCTGGTAGTGCGCCGGCAAGGTGGTTTGCGGCGCGTGGTAATCCGGGCCGACGGCGCAGGCGGTGAGCGCCAGCAGGGGGCAGAGCAAAGGGAAGAGGATACGGTGTGACATCAGTGACTCCTCTGCAGGAACATCCGGTAGGCCAGCAACAGGGTACCGGCGGCAATGGCCAGCAGCGGCCACAGGTGCGGCCAGGCTTGGTCCAGGCCATAACCCTTCAGGAAGATGCCCTTGACGATGACGATGAAGTGGGTGAGCGGGTCCACCGCGCTGACCATGCGCAGTGGCAGCGGCATGTTTTCCACCGGGGCCATGTAGCCGGACAAAATCACTGCGGGCGACATGAAGGCAAACGAGCCCAGAAAAGCCTGTTGCTGATTGCTGCTGAGGGCGGAAATCAGCAGGCCGAAACCCACCAGCGACAGCCCGTAGCACAGCATGGAAACCAGCAGCAGCCACACCGTGCCGCTGAACGGCACCTGGTACACCCATACCGCGGCCGCGGCAATGATGCAGCCCTGCACCAGGGCCACCAGCATGCCGGGCAGCGCCTTGCCGGCCATGATGTAGGCCGGGGTCAGCGGCGACACCAGCAGTTGCTCGAAGGTGCCTTCCTCGCGCTCGCGCGCCAGTGACAGCGCGGTCACCATCAGGCAGCCGATGGTGGTGATGATGGCCACCAGACTGGGCAGCACGAACCAGCGGTATTCCAGATTGGGGTTGTACAGGTTCTGCACCAGCAGCCGCGCCGGTGCGGCTTGCCGGTTGCGCTCGGCGGCATATTGCTGCACCACTTGCAGCGCGTAGCCATAGGCAATCTGCGCGCTATTGCTGCGCCGCCCGTCAATGATGGCCTGCGCCGTCACCCCCTGGCCGCTGGCCAGGCGGCGCGAGAAATCCTGCGGCAGGCTGATGGCCAGCAAGGCCTGCTGGCGGTCTATCACCTGCTGCATGTCTTGCTGGCTGTGCAGCATCAGCACTTGCGGAAAGGCCTGGGTAGCGGCCAGCCGCTGCACCAGCTCGATGGATGCGGCACCGCCATCCTGATTGAACACCGCCAGCGTGCTGTTTTTCACTTCCAGCGTGGCGGCAAACGGAAACAGCAGCAGTTGCAGCAGCACCGGGGCAATCAGCAGGCGGCGGCTTTGCGGGCTGCGCAGCAGCGCCTGCATTTCCTTGCGGATGAGGGTGAGCAGACGTTGCCACATCTCAGTTGCCATCCAGTCGGCGCGGTGTCCGCCAGGCGGTCAGCCCCAGCCAGAAGGCGGCGGACAGCAGCAGAAACAGCAGGTTGATCAGCAATACCGGCCAGATTTCGCCAGCCTGGAACAGTGTCTGCAAGGCGCTGACAAAATAGCGCGCCGGAATCAGGTAAGTCACCGCCTGTACCGCCAGCGGCATGCTACGGATTTCAAAAACAAAGCCGGACAGCATGATGGCGGGCAGGAAAGCCGCGGTCAGCGCAAACTGCGCGGCAATGAACTGGTTACGCGTGGTGGTGGACAGCAACAGGCCCAGCCCCAGCGCACTGCCCAGAAACAGGCTGGTAACCACAAACAGCACCCACAGCGAACCGCGCAGCGGCACGCCCATCACCAGCGTGGCCACCAGCACGCACATGCTCATGGCGGCCATGCCCAGCAGGTAGTAGGGGATGATCTTGGACAGCAGCAGCTCGGCCCGCGTCACCGGGGTGGACAGCAGCGCCTCCATGGTGCCGCGTTCCCACTCGCGCGCCACCACCAGCGAGGTGAGCAGCGCACCGATGATGGTCATGATGACCGAGATGGAGCCGGGCACCAGATAGTTGCGGCTCACCGTGGTGGGGTTGAACCAGTAACGCGGCTGCAAGGTCAGCGTGGCCGCTGGCGGCGGGCCGCTGTGGCGCTGGTTCAGCCATAGCTGGAATACCCCTTGCACATAGCTGGCAACAAAATTGGCGGTATTGGGTTCGGCCCCGTCGGTGAGCAACTGGATGGCGGCAGCGCCCTGACCCTGCCTGACCCTGGCGGAAAAATCGCTGCGCAGGATCACCACCCCGCGCACTTCACCCAGCTGCAATTGCTGACGCATGAAGGATTCGGAAGTAGACAGGCTGGCGGCGATATAGGGCGAGGCTTGCAGCGTTTGTACCAGGCGGCTGGCTTCTGCGCCACCATCCTGCTGCACGATGCCCAGACGCACCCGGTTGGCATCCAGATTGATGCCGTAGCCGTAGATGAACAGCAGCAACACCGGCAGCACGAAGGCAATCAGGATGCTGCTGGGGTCGCGCACGATCTGGTAACTTTCCTTGCGGCACAGCGCAGCAAGGCGACGCAGGCTGATGCTCATGTGGCCTCCCGCAAGCGGTCATCACGCTCCACCAGTGCGATGAAGGCGTCTTCCATGCCGGGGTCGGGCAGGGCCGGGCTGGCCACCATGGCCTTGAGTTCATCCGGCGTGCCGCTGGCAATCATGCGGCCGCGGTACACCAGGCCGATGCGGTCGCAATATTCGGCTTCGTCCATGAAGTGGGTGGTCACCATCACCGTGACGCCCTTGTCCACCAGGCTGTTGATATGGCTCCAGAATTCGCGGCGGCTGACCGGGTCCACCCCCGACGTCGGTTCGTCCAGAAACAGCAAGGGCGGCTGATGCATCAGCGCGCAGGCCAGCGCCAGCCGTTGCTTGAAACCCAGCGGCAGTTCCCCGGCATTCATGGCCAGGAAAGGCTGCAAGGCAAATACCCGCACCATGTCGGTTACTGCCGCACGCTGGCGGGCACCGGACAGGCCGTAGATGCCGGAGAAAAACTCGAGGTTCTGCGCCACGCTGAGGTTGCTGTACAGGGCGAATTTCTGCGCCATGTAACCGATTTGCTGCCGCGCCTGGCTGGCGGATTTTTTCAGGTCCAGCCCCATCACCCGTGCCGCGCCGCTGCTTACCGGCAATAGGCCGCACATCATCTTGAAGGTGGTGGATTTGCCCGCGCCATTGGGGCCGAGCAGACCAAAGATTTCGCCACGGCGGATGCGGAAATCCACATGGTCGGTAGCGACAAAATCACCAAAACGGCGGGTGAGCTGTTCCGCCACGATGACGGCGTCGGCATCCACCCCGTCCGGCAGCCGCGCTGGCGGCATGTGTTCGGTCAGTGGTGAATCGCCACCCGGCCCGCCACCCAGCAAATCGATGAAGGCATCTTCCAGCCGTGGCTTGACCGCCTGCAAGCTGGCATCCGGCCCGGCTTGCAGGCTAGAGAGATCCGGCAGCTCGCCTGCCGTGCGCAGCACCAGCCGCACCGCATGGCCTTGCAGCGCACCGTCTATCACCTGCGGGCAACGCAGTGCGCGGCGCAATACCTGACGACGGTTGCCGGCAATGCCCTGCAACAGCAGGCTGCGGCCCTGCATGCTGTCCATCAGCGCCTGCGGGCTGCCGCTGTATTGCAGGCGGCCTTCGTGCATCAGCAATACTTCGCCGCACAGCTCGGCCTCATCCAGATACGAGGTACTCCACAGCACCGCCATGCCACCATCGGCCAGACTGCTGACCATGCGCCACAGCTCGCGGCGCGAGATGGGGTCCACCCCGACACAGGGTTCGTCCAGCAGCAGGATGCGCGGCGAACCCAGCAGGGTGCAGGCCAGGCCCAGTTTCTGTTTCATGCCGCCGGACAGCTTGCCGGCCAGCCGGTCGGTAAAGCGTGCCAGATCGGTAAACGCCAGCAGGCGCTGAAAACTTTCCTCCCGCGCCGCGCCGGTCACCCCGCGCAAATCGGCATACAGGGTAAGGTTTTCCAGCACGGTAAGGTCTTCGTACAGGCCGAATTTTTGCGGCATATAGCCCAGTTGTGTACGCAGTGCGTCACCAGCTGTCACCGGGTCCAGCCCTTCCACCTGCAAGCTGCCGCTGTCAGGCTTGAGCAGGCCGGCCATCAGCCGCAACAGGGTGGTCTTGCCGGCACCATCCGGCCCCACCAGGCCGGTGATGATGCCGCGACGGATGTCGGCATCCAGCGCATGCAGGGCCGGGCGGCCGGCAAAGGCATGGCTCAGGCTGCGCAGGCGGATGGCGATGTCGCTGTCTGCCGTATTCATGGCTGGGCCAGCTTCACCGTCACCGGCATGCCCTGGCGCAAGGCGGCATCCGGCTGGGAGATGATGACGCGCAGGCGGTAAACCTGGGCGGTGCGCAGGTCGGCGGTTTCCACATTCTTGGGGGTGAACTCCGCCGTGGGCGAGACAAAGCCCACTACGGCGGCATAGGGCTGGCTGCGCCCGTCGCGATAAACCCATACCTTGCGACCCGGCTGGGTCTGGCCCAACTGGGTTTCAGCCACATAGGCCCGCACCCACACCGGCCGGGTGAGCGACAGGGTCAAGGTGCTGGCACCGGCTGCCAGCATGCTGCCCGGTTCCAGCACGCGGGTGAGGATGATGCCGTCCGACGGTGCGCTCAGCACGGTATCGGCCAGTTGCAACCGGGCGCTGGCCAGCTGGGCTTCGGCCCGTTTCACATTGGCGTCCACTTCGGCCACTTCCTGCGGCCGGTAGCCCTTGCTCAGTGCCTGGTATTGCTGTTGCGCGGCCTGATACTGCGCTTGCGCCTGCTCACGGGCAGAGCGGGCGGCATCCAGCGCCTTGACCGCCGCGGCACCGCTGCCGGCCAGTTCCTGTTGCCGTTGCCAGGCGGCATTGGCATCGGTCAGCACGGCCTGGCGGGCATCCAGCGTGGCACGGGCCTGTGCCACATCTTCCGCCCGATACCCCTGGTGCATCAGCGACTGCCGGGCCTTGAGCGCCAACAGCGCCGCTTCGGCATCGGCCACGGCATTGCGTTGCGGGGCATCGTCCAGCCGAGCCAGTATCTGCCCCGCCTTCACCGTTGCACCTTCGTCCACCAGCACTTGCTGCAGGCGGCCACCCACGCGGAAGGACAAATTCACCTCGCGGATATCCACATTGCCGGACAGCACCAGCTCAGCACCATCCTTGCCCTGCTGCCAGTGCCAGATGCCTGCGGCCAGCAGCCCCAACACCAGCAGTCCCGCCACCATGCGTTTCTTGTTCATTGCGCCAGCTCCCTGGCACTGAGGCCCTTGAGCGCCCAGTGCAATCTTTGCTGCAAATGTTCCGGTTCCAGCGCATAGCTGGCCAAACCCTGCTCCAGCAGCGTGGGCAGGATGTGCTTGCCGCTGCTTAGCTGCTGCAATAGCACCGGGAAGCCCAGTGCCGACATCAGAAACATCAGTTGGTGCAAGGGCGGAGCCTGACATAGCTGGCCGGCCTGTTGCGCCTCGCTCAGGCATTGCAATAACAACTGCGGATGACGCGGTGCCAGATTGCGGATGAATTCCACCGCCGCCACCTCGCCCGCGCCGGCATCCAGCAGCAACTGGCTGATCACCCCGCCCTCGGCTTTAGCAAACGCCACCAGTTGCAGCAGCATGGCCGACAGGCGGCTTAAGGGTTCGCCCTGCTGCTGCAGGCTGTCCTGCAATTGCTGGTACAAGGGCGCGTACCACAACTCCAGCAGGGTGCTGACAAATTGTTGGCGGTTGCCAAAGTGGTAGACAAAACCACCGGGATTCACCCCGGCCTGCTGGCAGATACCCCGTACGGTCAACTGGCGCAGACCATGCTGGCGCAAGTGCTGCAAGCCATGTTGCAGCAACAGGAGGCGGGTGGGGTGAGGATTGGTGTCGGGCTTCATGCTGCCAATTTATACGCGTGTATAAAAACAGCAAAGCAAGATATTGGAATAATTGATGCAGGACAGGAAATGGCTGGCCCGGCGTGGCGGGCAGGCAACAGCGGCCCATGGTCGGGCCGCTGTATCAGTCAGGCAGATGCGCCTGCAGTAACTGCACAATGCGCTGGCTGGCACCACGATGCGCCGCGGTAAACGCCAGCGCGGCGCGGTGCATCTGCTGGCGACGGGCGTCGTCCTGCAATAGCTCAAGTACCTGCTGCACCAGCGCGGCGGCATCCGCCACTTGCCAGGCAGCGCCTGCCTGCAGCGCCAATTCACTGGCCTGGGCAAAATTGAACATGGACGGGCCAAACAAGACCGGCAGGCCGAGGCTGGCGGGCTCGATCAGGTTCTGTCCACCCAGCGGCAGCAGGCTGCCGCCGACAAAAGCCACATCGGCACAGCCGTAATAGGCAAACAGCTCGCCCATGCTGTCGCCCAGCCACACGCTGGTTGATGCAGCCACGGTTTGCTGGTCGCTACGACGCTGCACGGCAAAACCCATGCCCTGCGCCAGCGCGGCCACGCTATCGAAGCGTTCCGGGTGACGCGGCACCAGCAGCAGCAGGGTATTGCCGACTTCGGCCTGTTGCCAGGCCTGCAGGATCAGTTGTTCCTCGCCATCGCGCGTGCTGGCGCAAATGCATACCGGACGGCTGCCAATGCGCTGGCGAAACTGCGCTGCCAGTGCGGCCATGGCGGCTGGCGGGGTGAAATCGTACTTGGTATTGCCACACACTACCGGCGAACACGCAGCCAATTGCTGCAAACGCTCAGCATCTTGCTGGCTTTGCGCAGCTATGGCCGTCAAATCACGCAAGGCCGGGCCAATCAGCCCCTGAATGCGACGATAGCCGCGCAGCGATTTTTCCGACAGCCGCGCATTGGCCAGAAAAACCGGCACGCCTTGCTGGCGCGCCGCATGCAGCAGATTGGGCCATAGCTCGGTTTCCATCAGCACACCAAAGCGTGGCTGCCATACGGCCAGAAAATCCCGCACCGCACCGGGATAGTCGTAGGGCAGATAACGCACTTCGGCATCGGAGTAGAGCTGGCAGGCGGTATCGCGCCCGGTGGGAGTCATCTGGGTGAGCAGCAAGGGCGCATCCGGCCAGCGTTGGCGAATGGCCTGAATCAAGGGCAGGGCGGCACGGGTTTCACCCACCGATACCGCATGAATCCAGATCGCGCCAGTGGCTTGAGGCTGGCGAGCCTCACCGAAACGTTCGTCCCAGTGCTGCAGATAGGCCGGGGCCTTGCGTGCGCGTTTTTTCAGATAACGGCGAATCAGCGGCGTGGCCGCCCACCACAGCATGGAATACAAGCCGCGCCGCCAGTTCATTGCATGTCCTTGCGCGCCAGCAAGGCCTGATACACCGCATCCACCGTCGGGCACTGGCCGATATTGCCCAGATTGGTGGCCCAGGGGGTTTCCACCACCCCGGTCTTGCCAGGGTCGGTATCGGTATAGATGGCTACCAGCGGCACATTCAGCGCATTGGCCAGATGGCACAGCCCGGTATCCACACCGATGACAGCGCGGGCATGGCCCAGCAAGCCGCAAGCTTCGATCAGATTCATGCGTGGAGCCACCACGGCCTGCGGCATGGCCGCGGCCAGCCGCTCTGCACGCTGCTGTTCGGCGGCATTGCCCCAGGGAATGATCAGTTGCAGACCATGTGCTGCTACAAGCTGTTCACCCAGCGCAATCCAGTGCTGTTCCGGCCATTCCTTGGACGCACGACTGGTGGCATGCAGCAGCACAGCGTATTCGCCTTGCGCCAGCCAGTCTGGACGGGCGGCCGCCGGTACGCCAAAACGCGGGCTGCCTTCCGGCTGGTAGCCAAACACCTTGGCCAGCAGCAAACGGCAGCGTTCCACCGCAGACAAGGACCAGTCCACCCGGTGGGTCTTGTCGTACAACAGGCAGGCCAGCGGTTCGCGGATGCTGTGGCGGTCGTAGCCGGTTAACGGCGCACAACTGAATTTGGCCGGCACCGCACTTTTCAGCAGTCCCTGGCAATCCACCACCAGATCCCATGGCGTGGTGCGCAGTTGCTGCCGCACCGCCTTCATTTCCGCCCAGGTAGCCGGTGACAGCAACTGTTTGCGCCAGCGTCGCCAGGCCAGGGTGATGACGTCATCCACCGCCGGGTGCAAACGCGCGATATCGGCGAAGTTTTCTTCGGCCAGCCAGCTGATCCTGAGATTGGGGTAGTGCGTTTTGAGCTCGGTAATGGCAGGCCAGGTGTGAATCAGGTCGCCCATCGACGAGGTACGCACGATCAGTACGTTCATCATGGCGCGCATTGTAACCGAGCTTATCCTTAGCCGCTGTGGTTAAGCAGGTAAAATCCACAGGCAAGAGATGTGGATAAAGGGCTGTGTATAATTCTGCTGATATTTATCCACAATCTGCTAGCCGGTCCGCCACCGGATTAATCCCAGTGCCATCAACAGGACAAGCTACTGAGTTATTAACGCTTTTTCAGGGTTATCAACAGAAAACCACTGCTCTCATTAGTCTCTTCATAATAAAATTCAGCTTAAGATAAACACAGTGACAGCAAGAAAATGTCCGCTAACAGGCAGGCGTGTTCAAGTCGCTGACAGCATGTGGATAACTGGGCTCAACCCTGGATGACTCAAGTTATCCACAAATGCTTCTTGCCAATGCAGCAAGCTGTTCAACATGTTTCAATACGACTCAAACCATTGAACAAACAGGTAAAAAGATACTTATCCACAGCAATGGACTGTCTTCTACCAGTTTCTTCCATATACATATGGGAATAACAAGAAAAGATGCGAGAGCCGCTCAGCGTTGTACTCATCACCAAAAATGCAGCAGCACAACTGGAAAAAACCCTGGCCAGCGTGCAGTGGGCAGATGAAATCGTGGTGGTGGATTCGGGCAGTACGGACCATACGGTCGCCATAGCTTCTGCCTATAAGGCCAAAGTTATCCACCAAACGTGGCTGGGATTCGGTCCACAAAAGCAGTTTGCAGTGAATGCCGCCAGGCATGACTGGGTGCTTTGTCTGGACGCAGACGAGTGGCCGTCAGAAGAATTGGTATTGCAAATCAAGCAGATACTGAACAATCCACAAGCACATGCTTACCGCTTTGCCCGCAGCAACCGTTTCATGGGCCGTTTTCTGAAGCATGGCGAGGGCTATCCTGACTGGAGCCTGCGCCTGTTTGATCGCCGCCATGCGCGTTGGTCGGATGATGTGGTTCATGAATATGTACAGACCGACAGCCCTGTGGAAAAACTGTCTGGCGATCTGATGCATGAGTCGGGCGAAGACATTGCGCTGTATCTGGAGAAACAGAACCGCTACACCAGTTTGCAGGCGGAAATGCTGTATAAACGCGGGAAAAAGGCGGGATGGGCCAAGCTGGTGTTCAGCCCCTTGTTGCGCTTTACCAAGTTTTACCTGGTACGCCGTGGTTTTCTTGACGGTTTGCCCGGACTTGTCCACATCAGCATTGGTTGCTTCAACAGCTATATCAAATACGCCAAGCTCAATGAACTGCACAGGCTGGAAAAGAAATCATGAACATACTGGTAACCGGCGCTGCCGGTTTCATTGGCCGCGCACTGTGTGAGCGGCTGTTGCAGCAGGATGGCTGCAAGGTGGTGGGGGTGGACAATCTGAATGATTACTACCCGGTAAGCCTGAAACAGGCCCGCCTTGCCACGCTGGAGGCCCGTGACGGCTTTCATTTCGTTCAGCTGGACCTGGCAGACTGGGAAGCGCTGAACGCGCTGTGTGCGGCACAAGGCTTTGATTACGTGATTCACCTGGCCGCCCAGGCCGGGGTGCGCTATTCCATCGCCAATCCGCATGTGTATGCCCAAAGCAATCTGCTGGGCATGACCAATGTGCTGGAGGCCTGCCGCCGCCATGGCGTGAAACATCTGGTGTATGCCAGCTCCAGCAGTGTCTACGGTCAGAATGCCAAGGTGCCGTTTGCCGAGGACGACCAGGTAGATGCCCCGGTCAGCTTTTACGCCGCCACCAAGAAGGCCAACGAGGTGATGGCGCACAGCTATGCCCATCTCTACAAGCTGCCGTGTACCGGACTGCGCTTTTTCACCGTATACGGCCCGTGGGGGCGGCCTGACATGGCGCCGTGGCTGTTTACCGAGGCAATATTGCAGGGCAAGCCGATCAAGGTGTTCAACCACGGTCAAATGCAGCGCGATTTCACTTACATTGACGATATCGTGGAAGGGGTGGTGCGGGTGATGCAGCATCTGCCAACTGGCGAACACGGCCAGCCGCCTTATGCACTGTTCAATATCGGCAATCACAATCCGGTAACACTGATGGATTTTATCCACAGCATCGAAGCCGCCTGCGGTCGCACGGCGGTGAAGGAGTACTACCCGATGCAGGATGGCGATGTCCCCATCACCTATGCCGATACCAGCCGGCTGCGCGCCGCCGTGGGTTTTTCGCCGGACACCCCGCTGCAGACCGGCATGCAGGCCTTTGTCGACTGGTATCGCACTTACCACCAGTGCTGAAGGCGCTGTGCTGGCCACTTGCGGCGGCATAGAGGCGCTGTGGCGCGCCGCAGGCGTATTTTTGCCATACCGGCCGGTCAGGATGGCTGGCGCAGCGTGGCGGGCGGTTTACAGGCCGTTGTGGCCAGGTCGGTTTTCAATCGCTGATGACAGGTACTGAGATGCAGATACGTCCCGCCGTTGCCGCCGATGTGGCCGCGCTACAGCAACTGATATTGCGTGAGGGGCCGAATGACTGGAATTATTTGCCGCCTGATGCTGTGGCGGAAACCCTGCAGCAATTGGCTGCGGGCCGTGTGCAGGGCTTGCTGGCAGAGCAGCAGGGCAAGCTGGTCGGCATCATGCTGTTTGCCTGTGCCGATCCTTATCCACAGTACCGCCCGGCCGATATCGCACCGCCGCAGGCGGCTTTTTTGATCGAGGCGGTGGTCAGCCGTGCCTGTGCCGGCCAGGGACTGGGCAGCCGCCTGTTGCTGGCAGTGTGTGCTGCGCTGCGGACACAGGGCTATGGCTGGCTGTGTGCCGACAGGCATCAGCAAAATGCCGGCTCGGCAGGGATGATGCGCAAGGCAGGATTTGCCGAGCTAGGCAGTTATCTGGATACCGAACGGCGTTGGAGTGGTTCACGCCAGACCAGCGTGTGTGGCCGGCGGCTTTGAGATGGGCCGGCGCTTTCAGTACAGCTTGCAGTTGAGGCCGAACACGGCTTGCCAGCCGGCGCTGTGCTGATGGGCGGAATCGGCCTGCCAGCGTGAGCCAGCACCGATATCCAGCGACCAGCGCGGATTGAAGGGGTGGTTCAGCATCAGCAGCAGATTGCTTTGCTCCAGGTGACGGCCATTGCCCGCTGCCTGATGGCCCAGGCTGGTGGCGCGTTGCTGATCGGCCAGGCTGGCCCAGCCCAACAGGCTGACGCGTTGTTTGCCCCAGTGGCCGAGGGTGAGATCCAGATTCATCAGCAGCAGGCTGCCCGGACTGCTGTTGCCCAGGCGGTCGGCATAGCCGATGGATAATGAACCGTCCTGCGGCAGATCCAGGCCATAGCGGGCCACGCCCATCCAGTGGCTGGAGTTGGCCCCCAGCGCCCACTGGCTTTCATTGGCGGCGGCCAGGCTTACCCAGCCGCCGGGGGCGGGCAGACCAATGCCTGCTTCACCTTGTTGTACGAACAGGCTGCCATAAGCGGTGTCATGTCGCAGGTCGATACTGGGCTGCAGTTTGCTGCCGCTGCCGGATGCGCTCTGGTATACATTGCCAGCCAGGCTGAGGCTCAGGCTGTGTACTGCTTCCTCGGCATGCAGGGGCAGGCTGGTGAACAGGACGGACAGCAGCGGAAAGACGGCAAGGCAGCGCATGAAAACTCCGGTGACAAAAATAAATGGGCAGCAAGCTGCCTGGTGCTGGCAGAGCATACGCCGTCGGCTGCTTGCTGAAAACCGCGGTATTGCGCCGCTAGCGGCTGGTTTGCCGGGGGACTGGTTTGACCGCGGAAGTGATGCAAGCCGATTTTTTCCAGTACCGGATGCGCGTGCTGCCAACCTGCCCAACAAGCAGGCGGCAAGCTGATGAATCCTGGCCATTAATCAGCAATCCACCGCACCTAAATTTTATGCCATTGATATTAATTGTATGTATTGAATGAATTTTTGATATTAAGTGGAACTAGCTACACTTTCCGCCAATCTCTCATGCATTGAAACTGTTTTGGAGGGCATGCGCCATGCTTCATCATTCTCCGCTGATTGCCACCATTGTCGGCAGCCTGGTGTTTGCCTTCATGCTGGGTACGCTGGCATTCCGGCTGCGCTTGCCACCCTTGATCGGCTATCTGTGCGCCGGCATTGTTGCCGGACCATTCACCCCGGGGTTTACTGCGGATAGCCAGATTGCTCCGCAATTGGCGGAGATGGGGGTTATTTTGCTGATGTTCGGTGTAGGTCTGCATTTTTCCGTGCGTGACCTGCTGGCGGTGAAAGCCATTGCCCTGCCCGGTGCCATCGGGCAGATCCTGCTGGCTACCGTGCTGGGTCTGGGCATGTCCCAGCTATTGGGCTGGCCTCTGGGTGAGGGGGTGGTGTTTGGCCTGGCGCTGTCCACCGCCAGTACCGTGGTCTTGCTCAAGGCCTTGCAGGAAAAAGATCTGGAACAGACTGAGGACGGAAAAATCGCCATTGGCTGGCTGGTGGTGGAAGACCTGGTAATGGTACTGACCCTGGTGTTGCTGCCCATCTTTGCCGGCGTGCTGGGCGGTAAGGGCGCGGATACGGTGATCAGCGGCAGTACGGTGCTGTGGACCATCGTGCTGACACTGGGCAAGGTGGCGGCCTTTGTGGCGCTGATGCTGGTGTTTGGCCGACGCTTCCTGCCGTGGATGCTGGAGCGCATCGTCTACACCGGCAGCCGCGAGCTGTTCCGCCTGGCGGTGCTGTCCACTGCGCTGGGCGTAGCCTATGGCGCGTCCTTGCTGTTTGATGTGTCGTTTGCGCTGGGTGCCTTCTTTGCCGGCATGGTGCTGGCCGAATCGCCGCTCAGCCACCGTGCGGCTGAAGAGTCCCTGCCGCTGCGTGATGCGTTTTCCGTGCTGTTTTTCGTCTCGGTGGGCATGCTGCTCAACCCGTCGGTTTTGCTACATAACTTCTGGGAAGTGCTGGGAACGCTGCTGATCATCGTGGTGGGCAAATCGCTGGGGGCCTACGGTATTGTGCGGCTGTTTGGCCGTAGCCCGGCCACCGCGCTGACCATTGCCGCCAGCCTGGCGCAGATTGGCGAGTTTTCCTTCATTCTGGCCGGGCTGGGCATTACCCTGGGCCTGATGAATGAACACAGCCATTCGCTGATCCTGGCCGGGGCCATCCTCTCCATCCTGCTCAACCCACTGCTGTTCTTGTGGACCGAGCGTTATCGCAAGCGCCAGGCTGCGCTTGCCAGTAGCTGAAAAGCCGCCATTGGCGGCTTTTTTCATGGCGATGTCCGGTCCTAGCAAAGCCGACTGTGGCGTACGGCGCTTAGCTGTCGTTCTTTTCCAAAAGGCTGGAGGGCAGGTGGCTGATGAGGATTTTGTCCACCCGGGTCTTGTCCATGTCCATCACTTCAAAACGGAAGCCTTGCCAGTCGAAGCGGTCTGCCACTGACGGTACCCGGCCCAGCTGAAACATCATCACGCCGCCCAGGGTGTGAATATTGCCGGTGTCTTCGCCTGGTAGCGGCAGTTCGACAGCAAAGTACTGGCGGAAGTCGTCCGGTGTCACCATGCCATCCACCAGATAGCTGCCATCCTCACGCCGCACGATCTCGTCGTCTTCGCCATCGGCATGAATGGAGGGCAAATCGCCCACCACGGTTTCCAGCACATCGTTCATGGTGACCAGGCCTTCCAGCTCGCCGTATTCATCCACCACCAGCGCCAGATGGGTGTGCGCCTGACGGAACTGCTCCATCAGCTGCATCAGCGATACCGTGGCCGGCACGTACAGCGGAATCTGCAGGTCGGCAATGAAATCCACGCTTTGCCCGGCCAGTACCCGGTCCAGCATGCGCTTGGTGTCCAGAATGCCCAGCACATGTTCCATGCCGCCCTTGCACACCGGGAAATGACTGTAAGCGTGCGAAATCAGCAACTGACGGTTGTCGTGCTGCTGGTCTTCGATATCAAGCGAAATAATATCCTTGCGCGGGGTCATCACCGCGGCCACCTTGCGATCGTCCAGCCGGAAGATGTTTTCCACCAGTTCCTGCTCGGCACGGTCGAAAATGCCTTCGTCCGCGCCCTGTTCCATCAGTACGCGGATTTCTTCTTCGGTAATGGAGGGTTCATTGCTCTTGCGCGCACCGATCAGTCGCAGCAGGGTGTCGGTCAGCCGCGACAACAGCCGCACCAGCGGGGCGGCCAGACGGGACAGCAGCAGCATGGGCGGGGCCAGGGTGCTGGCGATGCCTTCCGGGTTCAGCATGGCCAGCCGTTTGGGTACCAGCTCGCCAAACACCAGCGACAACATGGTAATGG
Source organism: Aquitalea magnusonii (assembly GCF_002217795.2). Classification (NCBI taxonomy): domain Bacteria; kingdom Pseudomonadati; phylum Pseudomonadota; class Betaproteobacteria; order Neisseriales; family Chromobacteriaceae; genus Aquitalea; species Aquitalea magnusonii. The sequence goes on along the minus strand of NZ_AP018823.1, from coordinate 4,242,788 downwards.
CCGCCACCATCAGCGCCACTGACAGTGGCTTGTTATAGGCATGCAATTGCGGCAGGCTCAATTCCAGCCAGTCGCGCAGATGTTCGGACAGGGCGGCTTCGCCATACACGCCGGAGAAAATGCTGATGCTGGTGATGCCGATCTGCACCGTCGACAAAAAGCGGGTGGGTTCCTCGGCCAGCCGCAGTGCCGAGCGAGCCCCACGGCGGCCTTCTTCAGCCCATTGCTGCAGACGTACCTTGCGTGAGGAAACGATAGCGATTTCCGACATGGCAAAGGCGCCATTGAGCACAATCAACACAAACAGAAAGAAAATATCCACGGTGGGAGGCGGGGAGGAAGATGACCCTTGCTAGCTTAGGGCAATGCCGACGGGCTGAAAAGCCGGGTTTTTGCGGCAGGGCTGCGCCGGGCAACCCTGCCGCAACTCCGTATCAGAACAGGCTGTTCTGACTGGCTTCTGGCATCCAGCGGATGGTGGCGCGGCCATGGGCGGCCAGCCAGGCATTCACCTGCGAGAAATGCCGACAGCCGTGAAAGCCGCGGCTGGCCGACAGCGGGGAGGGATGGGCCGCAGTCAGCACCAGGTGGCGGCTGCCATCGATACGCTCGGCCTTGGTCTGCGCCCAGTTGCCCCATAGCAGAAACACACAGCCGGGGTTTTGCTGGTTGACCGCATCAATCAGCGCATCGGTAACGGCCTGCCAGCCCAGCTTGCCATGACTGCCGGCCTTGTCCATTTCCACCGTCAGCACGCTGTTGAGCAGCAGCACGCCCTGTTCGGCCCAGTGTGTCAGATCGCCGCTGGCCGGCATGCCGCCACCCAGGTCGGCCACCAGCTCCTTGTAAATATTGCGCAGGCTGGGGGGGATACGTACGCCGGGTGGAACCGAAAACGACAGGCCCATGGCTTCGCCAACGCCGTGGTAAGGGTCCTGCCCCAGAATCACCACCTTGATGTCAGCCGGTGCCATGGTGCGCAGGCTGTTGAAAATAAGCGGTTGCGGCGGGAACAGGGTTTTACCCTGGGCGGCTTGCTGGCTTAACTGTTGATCGATCTGACGCAGGCGCGAGAACACCACCGGGCTGTGCAGCACGTTTTCCCAAGCCGGATGTACCGGTGCCAGGGCAGGGGCAAGAAAAGGCAATTGTTGCAGGCTCAAAACGGATTCCATCCTGTGGATTTGTTGCCGTTTGGACGTGTGTCCTGGCATGGCGGTTCCAAAACAAAAGCCATTCCCGCTGACAGGAATGGCTTGCTTGTATTGCGATCAGTAGCGGACTGTACGGCTCAGTAATGTGCCATGGCCGGGTCAACTTCGCTGGCCCAGGCATCCACCCCGCCTTGCAGGCTCAGCACCTGCTCGAAGCCGGCATTGGCCAGATACAGGCCCACCTGATAGCTGCGCACACCATGGTGGCAGACAGTGACAATCGGCTGTTCATCCGGCAATTCGCTCATGCGCAGCGGAATCAGGCTCATTGGAATGTGCAGCGAACCGGCAATGCTGGCCAGCTGCACTTCCCAGTCTTCCCTTACATCCAGCAGCAGCGGCTGTTGTTTGCCGCTATCGGCCAGCCATGCTGCCAGGTCGCGGGCGGTGATTTCCCTGAGCATCAGAACACGAAGCGTTCCGGCTCAATGGCTTCTGCCTTGGCCAGACGGGAAATACAGGTTTCGAACAGATTGGTTTCGCTGAAGGCAGACTCGCTGACACGCTTGATCAGCTTGCAGCTCATGGCCGGCAGGTCGCCCACCACCACAATCATGCGGCCACCGACGGCCAGTTGGGCTTTCAGGGTTTCCGGCACCACCGGCAGCGAACCACCCACCACGATCACGTCGAACGGGGCTTGCTCCTTCAGGCCATCCAGGCCATTGCCTTCCACCAGGGTGACATTGCCGATGCCGGCTTTTTTCAGGTTGGCGGCAGCCGCTTCGCGGGTGGCGGCATTAATCTCAACGCTATATACGTGGCGGCCCAGCTTGGCCAGCAGGGCGGTCAGGTAACCGGCACCGGTACCGATTTCCAGCACCTTGTCCTGCGGCTGAACGGCAACATCCTGTGCCAGACGTGCTTCCAGCTTCGGTTGCAGCATCTTGCCGCCATTGGGCAGCGGCAGTTCGGTGTCGACAAAGGCCAACTGGCGCTTGTCGGCAGCGACGAAATCTTCGCGTTTCACGTGAAACAGCAGGTCCAGAATCTTGGGGTCAAGTACGTCCCACGGACGAATCTGCTGCTCGACCATGTTGAAACGGGCATTTTCAAAATCCATCAGCTTACTCCGAAGGGCTGGCTGCCAGCAGCAGTCAATCGGTATCCCGAAAAACCGGCCGCCCGGACAGCGTGTCATGACGATAACTTGCGATTATCCCACATTTACCTTACCTTCACAGCATCGCTAGGGGTCCTGTGCGTTGTGTTGTGGTGTCCATATCCAGTCTGATGGTGGAATGGTGCCGCTGCATGGTGTACGGGTGAGAAATACCCTTGGAACCTGACCCGGTTAATCCCGGCGTAGGGAAGCGTCATCTGCATGGTTCCCACCTTTTCCCTGCAGCCGGCTTGCCGGATTTCGCTCCTTGCGCCGTTTCATCGCATGGAGGAAACCCGATGAACGCGCCCACCAAACTCAATGCAGCCATGACGGTCGATTCGGCCGCCATCCAGCCCTTGCCCAATTCCCGCAAGATTTATGTTGAAGGCAGCCGTGCCGACATCCGCGTGCCGATGCGCGAAATCAGCCAGAGCGACACCCCCACCCAGTTTGGCGGCGAGCAAAACCCGCCCATTTATGTGTATGACACCAGCGGCATTTATTCCGACCCGGCCGCCAAGATAGACATCCAGAGCGGCCTGCCCGCATTGCGTGCCGCCTGGATTGCCGAACGTGGTGATACCGAGCAACTGGCCGGCCTGTCCAGTGAATATGGCCGTGCCCGCGCGGCCGACAGCAAGCTGGACGACCTGCGTTTCAATCTGACGCGCCAGCCGCGTCGCGCTTTGCCGGGCAAGAATGTCAGCCAGATGCACTATGCGCGTCAGGGCATCATCACCCCGGAGATGGAATACGTTGCCATCCGCGAAAGCCTGAACCGCAAGGCCTATATCGAGAGCCTGCAGGCAGCAGGCGGCAAGAATGCCAAGCTGCTGGAGCTGATGACCCGTCAGCACGCCGGTCACAGCTATGGCGCTGCGCTGCCGGAGGAAATCACCCCGGAATTCGTGCGCCAGGAAGTGGCCGCCGGCCGCGCCATCATTCCGTGCAACATCAACCACCCGGAATCCGAGCCGATGATCATCGGCCGTAACTTCCTGGTGAAAATCAACGGCAATATCGGCAATAGTGCGGTAACGTCGTCGATTTCCGAAGAAGTGGACAAGATGACCTGGGGCATCCGCTGGGGTGCCGACACCATCATGGACTTGTCCACCGGCAAGAACATCCACGAAACCCGCGAGTGGATTCTGCGCAACTCGCCGGTACCCATCGGCACCGTGCCCATCTACCAGGCGCTGGAAAAGGTCAACGGCAAGGCCGAGGACCTCACCTGGGAAATCTTCAAGGACACGCTGATCGAGCAGGCCGAGCAGGGGGTGGACTACTTCACCATCCACGCCGGTGTGCTGCTGCGCTATGTGCCGCTGACTGCCAACCGCATGACCGGCATCGTGTCGCGCGGTGGTTCCATCATGGCCAAGTGGTGTCTGGCGCATCATCAGGAAAACTTCCTGTACACGCATTTCGAAGAGATTTGCGAAATCATGAAAGCTTACGACGTGGCTTTCAGCCTGGGCGACGGCCTGCGTCCGGGCAGCGTGTGGGATGCCAACGATGCCGCCCAACTGGGTGAACTGAAAACCCTGGGCGAGCTGACGCAGATTGCCTGGCAACACGATGTGCAGGTGATGATCGAAGGCCCCGGCCATGTGCCGATGCAGCTGATCAAGGAAAACATGGACAAGGAACTGGAGTGGTGCCACGAAGCGCCGTTCTACACCCTGGGCCCGCTGACCACCGACATCGCGCCGGGCTACGACCACATCACCTCGGCCATTGGCGCGGCGCAGATCGGCTGGTATGGCACCGCCATGCTGTGCTACGTCACCCAGAAGGAACACCTGGGCCTGCCCAACAAGGATGACGTCAAGGAAGGCATCATCACCTACAAGCTGGCCGCCCATGCCGCCGACCTGGCCAAGGGCCACCCCGGCGCGCAGATCCGCGATAACGCCTTGTCCAAGGCGCGTTTCGAATTCCGCTGGGAAGACCAGTTCAATCTGGGCCTGGACCCGGACAAGGCACGCAGCTTCCACGACGAAACCCTGCCCAAGGACAGCGCCAAGGTGGCGCACTTCTGTTCCATGTGCGGCCCGCATTTCTGCTCGATGAAGATTACCCAGGACGTGCGCGAATTTGCCGCCCAGCAGGGCATCAGCGATGAAGCCGCGCTGCAGAAGGGCATGGAAGTGAAGTCGGTGGAGTTTGTGAAGGGTGGAGCCAAGCTGTACGACAAGATCTGATCTTGTTCATCACCTGACTTATCCACAGGTATGCAAGCAACGGCAGCTACGGCTGCCGTTTTTTGTGCTTGCCCTTTATGCACAGCACACGGATATACCAGCGAACGGGAGGTATCTGGCAAGCTTCTCGACGTATAGCCTGTCCTGTATCCATCGGTGTTGGTGGGAAAATGTAAAACTCTTTTCTTTCATTGACTTGTCGAGTCTGACTGAATTGTGGATAAACAGATTGTTTTTGGCTTTCTGTGGATAAGATGAGTAAATATGCTGTTACCCACTCCCCACTCCCCACTCCCCACTCCCCACTCCCCACTCCGTAAAGTGGTTCCATCCTTCTTGTGTTCACTGGCTCTGCTCAAGGAGCCATAAGCCGTGCAGCATGGACGCTTATCCACAGGAGAGTGCCATGACCCAAGCCATATCCATCCGCCCGCTTGCCGCCGACGATTTTGCTGCCTGGCTGCCCTTGTGGCAGGGCTATCTGGATTTCTATCACAGCAGCCAGAGCAAAGCAGATACCGCCATTACCTGGCAGCGCTTTCTCGATGCGGCCGAGCCGATGCAGGCCTGGCTGGCCTGGCAGGGCGAGCGCGCGGTGGGCCTGGTGCATACGGTATTGCATCGCAGTAGCTGGACGCCGGGCAATTACTGTTATCTGCAGGATTTGTATGTACAGCCTGATGTGCGCGGCACCGGTGCCGGACGGGCGCTGATCGAGCAGGTGTATGCCTATGCGGCGGATGTCGGCTGCAGCCGGGTGTACTGGCTCACCCATGAAAGCAATGCCACAGCGCGCCAGTTGTATGACAGGCTGGCTGACAACCTGGGCTTTATCCAGTACCGCAAACAGGTGGGCTAAGTGGCGCGGACAGGGCCTTGTTGCAGTGCTGCGCCGCCCTGTTTCCGTCTGCCCGGCCATGCCTTAGCCGGCTGCCAGGCGAGCATGCATCAGCGGTTTTGAGGCTGGAGTGCGGGCCGGGATGCGATTATGCTGATGGCCTCACTACCAAGGATATGGTCATGATCAACGTCAGCATTCTCTATCCGTATAGCGCTACTGCCCGTTTCGATTTCGACTACTACCTGCAACAACACATGCCGCTGGCCAGCAAGCTGCTGGCCCCGGCCTTGCTGGACATGCGGGTGGAGAAGGGCATCAGCGGCAGCCAGCCTGGCAGTAGCCCCAATTTCACTGCGCTGTGCCAGTTGCAGTTTGAATCGGTGGAGTCGTTTCTTGCCGCCTTCATGCCGATAGCCGGACAACTGCAGGGTGATATCGCCAATTTCACCGATATCACACCGCAAATCCAGTTCAGCGAAATCCTGCTGGGTTAAGCGCCGCTAACAAAACGTCTGCGGCTGCGTTACGCCTTCTTGCGGTGCTCTTGTACTGTTTGCGTCGGCGTGCCTGGCCCAGCGACGCCAAGCTATTGTGTTGGCTGGTTCCCAACTGCCTGCAGGGCTGCTGCCAGTTCGCCCGGCCCCTGCTGCAACACCAGCTGTGGCGTGCCATGCCAGGCGGCCAGTTTGTGCAGCATGGTGGCCAGATCGCGGCATAGCTGCGCGGTGGGCCTGATGCCGGGTTCCAGATACAGGTTCTTGATTTCAAACACGCTTTGACTACGGTGGGCCTTGGCGTCCATGCGTCCCACCAGCCGGCCACGGTTGAGCAGCGGCAGCACGAAATAGCCAAACTGGCGCTTGGCCGCCGGGGTATAGCATTCGATGCGGTAATCAAAGCCGAACAATTCGCTGGCGCGCTTGCGGTCCCACACCACCGGGTCAAACGGCGACAGCGCGGCGCTATGGCTGGATTTGAGCTTCCCTGCCGCAGCCTGTTGTAGCTCGGCCTGCAGGCTGTGATGGACGAAGACATCGTGCTGCCAGCCTTCGATGCGGGCGGGAATCAGCTCGCCCTCATCCGCCAACTGGTGTAGCAATGCATCGTACTTGCCCCGACGCAGCCGGTAGTAATCGGCCACCCAGCCCGCCTTGACCACGCCCAGCGCCCGGCAGCTATTACGCACCATGTCGCGCTGCGCTGCCTGCAGACTGGGCAGATCGCGCGCATCGTCCCAATCCGGCATTACCCGTTCTGCCACATCGTAGACGCGCTGAAAGCTGCGTCGCTCCTTCACCATCAGCTGCCCCAGCGTGAACAGCACTTCCAGATGGCGTTTTTCCGGCTTCCAGTCCCACCAGCCATCCCCCTTGCCCCCACTGCGCTTGAAGTCGGCCGAGCGCACCGGGCCGTGGGTGCGGATGGTCTGCAACAGATCGTCAACGGCCGGCTGGTGTTGCTCCAGCCAGCGCTGCGGGTATTTCCAGCCCATTTGCGTTGGGTCCAGCATGCGGTGGCGCAGCAGGCGGTAATCCTCGCGTGGCACAAAGCAGGCTTCGTGCGCCCAGTATTCGAACAGCTTGCCTTCTGCCAGGCAGTCGTCCAGCCAGCGCGGGTCGTACCGGCCCAGCCGGCTGAACAGCACCAGATAGGGGCTGCGCGCCACCACGCTGATGGTGTCGATCTGCAACAAGGCCATGCGGCGGATGGCGTCCAGCACATCGGCTGGTGTGGCCTTGCGGCGCGGTGAAGCGTGCAGACCTTGTGCTGCCAGATGCAGCAAGCGAGCCTGGGTAAGCGAGAGGTGCAGGGTCATGATGGGTGCTGGTGAGGGCCGGTGGCCCGACTATAGCAAGGCTGCACTCCGGCAGGGTCTGCATGGTGTGCGGTGCCAGCGATCTGTCGGTGCCAGACAACAGCCGCAGCGCTGGTGGTGCGCAGTCTGCATTTGTGGATTGCATCGCAGCGGCTAATAGGGCCATGCTGCACTTCTGCATCAGGAGCAAGAGGAAAACAAGATCATGGATACCGGCAAACATCAGCTGGAACAGTTATTCGCCCAGCTTGGGCTGGACAACGACGTCACCGCCATCAAGGTATTTCTGGCCCGCCACTGGCTGGAGCCAGGGCAGGCATTAGCTGATGCTGCGTTCTGGAACCCGGCGCAGGCCGACTTTTTGCGTCAGGCACTGGCCAGCGATGCCGAATGGGTTGAGGCGGTGGATGAACTGGCCGTGCTGTTGAGTCAGAAATAAGCAGGCCCGACAGCCAAAGCAGGCGGGTGGCATCCAGCGGATGCTGCCCGCTTTTCTTATCGCCGCTCACAAAACCCCTGTTGAGGCCTTGCGCCTTGCTGTCGTCGTGCTGGATACGCTGCTTTCAAGTCCGCTTGTATGCTTGGCTTGCGTACAAGAAGGCTTGGACAGCAGTGATCTGCTTACGGGTGGATAGTCGCATCCGCGGTTTGGATGATTTGTCGTCTTGCTATCTATAAGCCACTGATTACGTTATAATTCCGCCCCTTCCTGCGACTGGTATTGCTTGCAGGAAAGCCCTTTTTACAAGTCAGGAATTGTCATGAGTCTGTTGTCGCACCAGATCGAGCTGCTGTCCCCCGCCAAAACTGCCGAAATCGGCCGTGAAGCCATCCTGCATGGCGCGGATGCGGTGTATATCGGCGGTCCCGGTTTCGGTGCCCGGCACAATGCCAGCAACAGCCTGGAAGACATTGCCGGACTGACGCAGTTTGCCCACCGCTACCATGCGCGCATTTTTGCCACGCTCAACACCATCCTGCATGACGCCGAGCTTGAAGCGGCGCGCAAGCTGATCTGGCAGTTGTACGATGCCGGGGTGGATGCACTGATCATCCAGGATATGGGCATCTTGCAGATGGACCTGCCGCCCATCCAGCTGCATGCCTCCACCCAGTGTGATATCCGCGATGCCGACAAGGCGCGCTTTCTGGCCGATGCCGGCCTGTCCCAGCTGGTGTTGGCGCGCGAACTGAGCATTCCCGACATCAAGCGCATTGCCGCCCGCGTGGGTGATGCCGCCACCATCGAATACTTCATCCACGGTGCGTTGTGCGTGGCCTTCTCCGGCCAGTGCTACATCAGCCATGCCGACACCGGCCGCAGCGCCAACCGTGGCGACTGCTCGCAAGCCTGTCGCCTGCCTTACACCCTGACCGACAAGGACGGTGGTGTGGTGGCCTTCGACAAGCATTTGCTGTCGATGAAGGACAATAACCAGAGCAAGAACCTGGAAGCGCTGCTGGATGCCGGCGTGCGTTCGCTCAAGATCGAAGGCCGCTACAAGGACGTGAGTTATGTGAAGAACATCACCGCGCACTATCGTCTGCTGCTGGATGAAATCATCGAACGCCGCCCGGAACTGGCACCTGCCTCAAGCGGCAGCAGCGAAATCTTCTTTGCGCCGGACCCGGACAAGACCTTCCACCGTGGCAGCACCGACTACTTTGCCACCGGTCGCAAGATCGACATCGGCGCCTTTGATTCGCCCAAATTCGTTGGCGTGGCGCTGGGCGTGGTACACAAGGTGGGGCCGGACTGGCTGGAAATTGCCACCCCGGAAACCATGAGCAATGGCGACGGCATCAACTTCATGAAAAAGCGTGAAGTGGTGGGCATGCAGCTTAATACCGTGAAGCAGATCGGCCATGTGCCGGGCGGCGACCTGCTGTGGCGCTGCCAGCCGAATGAGCCGGCCTTGCTGCAAGGACTGAAGCCGGGAACCGAGCTGTGCCGCAACCGCGACCACGCCTGGGAACTGGCGCTGCTGAAGAAGTCCGCCGAGCGCAAGGTAGGCGTGTGGCTGACCCTGGACGAGCAGGCCGACGGCCTGCGCCTGACGGTGACCGATGAGGATGGCTGTAGCGCCACCGCCAGCGCGCTGCTGGCACTGGAGCCGGCCAAGGATGCCGCCAAGGCGGAAAGCGGCCTGCGTGACAACCTGGCCAAGCTGGGCAATACCATGTTCGTGGCCAATGATGTGGCACTGAACCTGAGCCAGCCGTGGTTTGTGCCGGCCTCGGCCATCAATGCGCTGCGCCGCGAGGCCATCGAGCAGCTGGAACAGGCTCGCCTGAGCGCCTGGGTGCGCCCGCCGCGCAAGCTGGCGGTGGAGCCGCCGGTGGAATATCCGGAAAAGACGCTCAGCTATCTGGCCAATGTCTACAACCAGCTGGCCTGGCAGTTCTACCGCAAGCACGGTGTGGAGGTGATCGACGCCGCCTACGAGGCGCATCAGGAAGAGGGCGAAGTCAGCCTGATGATTACCAAGCACTGCCTGCGCTTCTCCTACAATCTGTGCCCCAAGCAGGCCAAGGGCGTGAAGGGGGTGATGGGCCAGGTGCGCGCCGAGCCGATGACGCTGAAATCCGGCAACGAAACCTACACGCTGAAGTTTGAGTGCCGCCCCTGTGAAATGCATGTGATGGGCAAGATGAAAAAGCACATCCTGAAAGCCCCGGCCCCCAGCGAAGTGCCGTATACCGCGCCGCTGACCTTCTTCAAGCAACGTCCGCAATAAGGCAGGCAAGATGGCGGATATCGAAAGACTGGAAACCTGGATCAAGTACAAGAACGGCCTGTGCAGCGACTGCATGGGCAGTTGCTGTTCGATGCCGGTGGAAGTACGGCTGCCGGATCTGGTGCGCATGGGCGTGGTGGACGAATTCGAGCTGGAAGAGCCGATCAAGAACATTGCCAAGCGGCTGGAAAAGCAGCGGGTGATCCAGCATTTCAATTTCAAGCACGGCATTTTCACTCTGGCGCGGCGCGCCAATGGCGACTGCCAGTATCTGGACCAGCAAACCCGGCTGTGTACCATTTACGAGCGGCGGCCCAATACCTGTCGTAACCATCCCAAAGTGGGCCCCAAGCCGGGCTTTTGCGCCTATACCCGCAATCCCAAGGCCGCCCGCCTGGTACAGGCGGTGAAGCTATCTGGCTGATGTGGCGGCGGTTTCACGTGAAACCGCCTGCAATTCCAAGCAAAGGACAAACATGAATCCGGTTTTTGCCCTGGTGGCCTTTGCCATCGGTGTGGTGGTGCCCTTGCAGGCCGCGGTCAACAACCAGCTCAAGCTGTTGCTGGGCGGCAGCACCGTGCTGGCGGCGATGATTTCCTTTGCGGTCGGCACCATCAGCCTGGCCTTGCTGGCTGTGTTCAGCGGCCAGAAATTCAGCGGCTTGAGCCAACTGGTTCGCGGTGAGTGGTGGATGTTCATCGGCGGCCTGCTGGGCGCATTTTTCGTGTTCGGCACCACCTTGCTGGCACCCCGGCTGGGCGTGGCGGCGATGCTGTCGCTGATCATCGCCGGGCAGGTGTGCGCGTCCTTGCTGTTCGACCGCTTTGGCTGGCTGGCCATGCCGCTGCGCGACATCAACCTGCCGCGGCTGGCGGGCGCGGCGCTGGTGGTGGCGGGCGTATTGCTGGTGAACTTTGGCGACAAGTGGTTCAGCCGCTGATGCGCTGAGCCGGTGTGAAATGCGACGGGGGCTGGTCTGACAGACCAGCCCCTTTGTCTTTTACTGCCAGCTTAAGGCAGGCGTGGTGGTGGATAGTAAGGCGAGCTGTAGCGCTGCTGACCGGGAACCTGATTGCCCTTGGCATACATGCACTGGCTGTAAGCCAGGTTATAGCGATACTGGGCATCGTGGCCGCTGTAGCGTGCTTCACCGCTACCGGCTGCCGTGCCGGCAATCAGGCCCGCGCCTGCGCCGACACCGGCACCCTGATGGCCACCCATCAGTGCTCCTGCGGCAGCCCCGACAACCGTGCCCAGCGCCATATTGCCGGCCATGGCACTGGTGGAGGCATCGGCACTGCTGCCACCGCTGCTTGCCTCTGCATACTGGCGGCATTGCTGTTCTTCCTGGGCAAATACCTCGAATGGTTTGCCCGCAGCCGGCATCACCGCAACCGTGGGGCCGAGGGGGACCGTGCTGCATGCGCTCAGGCCGATGGCGGCCAATGGCAACCATGACAACTTGTTCATGATGATGAGTCCTGTGCTATTTCGGCGGCTGTGCCGGCACGGTTTTCCAGCCGCCCGGACATTCACTGACATAGGGGTAGTACTGCTTGACCGCCTTGCAGTAGTACCAGACCTGGGCCGGCGGCGGGCTGGCTGCTTCTTCCACCGGGGCGGGCGCAGCAGGTGTGACCACCACGGGTGCAGCGACCACCACCGGCGGGTTCAGCGGATCCGGGTAGGGGTATACCGGGGCGTTGTACCAGTACCAGGCACCGCCAGCCACCCACCACCAGCCAAGGCGGCCATGGTAGTAGCCATGGTGCCAGTAGCCGTCGTGCCAGTGTGCGTAATGCGGCGGCCCCGGAAAGAAGCCTGGTGGGTGGGCCTGGGCAGCCTGCATGCCTGTCAGAGCGCTGACGGCCAGAACTGCCATGCCTGCCAGGCGGGTAAGCGATGTCATGTCAGTTTCCTCACGCACCCGACCAGATGCGGCGCTGGCCGGGGTGCAAGACATTGATGGCTTTATGCCGCATCAGTTTTGCGGCAGCGGTGCCGAAGCCGGATGGCGGTGCGGCATACGGCCTTGCATGCCTTCACGCATGTGTTGTGCTTCCTGGTCGAACAGTTTTTGCTGTTCCGGACTCAGCTTCTGGTACAGCGCTTTGGTGGCGGCAGCATGTTGCTGCATCATGTCCAGATGCTGTTGCATCATCTTGATGCGGCCATCCAGTTGTTCGGGCAGGGTGGCATCCGGTTTGACCGCAGGCATGGCTGGCATGGCACCAGGCTTCAGCGCATCGACATAGCTTTTCCACGCGGCTTCCTGTGCCGGCTGGATTTTCAGCCGGTCATGCAGCATGCGCAGGTGTTGTTCCATCATGGCCTGACGCTTGGCCGGGTCCATCTGCCACATATGTGCGGCCATGCCCTTACCACCCATCGGACAATCATCACCCTTGCCCATGGCATGGACGGTGCTAGCGGCTGCGCCGCCCAGGAGGCCGACAATCAACAGCGATTTGATCAGTTTCATGATGTTTTTCCTCATGCAGGTAAAAGGGGATGAGTGCAGTATCAAAGACAGATGTCAGCCAAGTATTGCCGGTGATGCGTCAATTGTTAGCAATGATGAAACATGCAAAATCATGTCAAGCAGGCAGTCTGCTGGCTGTTTGTCGCAGGCAGGGCTACACTGCGTCGGTTTATTTGGCAGCAGCGTGTTTGCTGTCCACAACAGGATGATAGGCATGAGTGAAAAACAGTCCGCCGACCCGATGCACGGCATGACGCTGGAAAAGATTCTGCAAGCGCTGGTGGAACATTTTGGCTGGCCGGAGCTGGGCCGACGCATTGCCATCCGCTGTTTCAATCATGAGCCCAGCATCAAGTCCAGCCTGGTGTTTTTACGCCGCACGCCGTGGGCGCGCAGCCAGGTGGAAGCCTTGTTTGTCGAAATGAAAACCCGGCCACAGCGACCGGCCGCCAAGGATGAACGGCCACGGCTGTTTGTGCCGAAGCCGCGCTGAATTTGCTTTGCCGGCTTGAAATTGCCAGGGTCTTGCCCCAGTTCATGGGGATGAATCCGGTGCTGCTCTGGTACCGGCCTGCTGCAGTTGCTGTTTATCCGAACAGGAGATGTGATGAAACTCTACTACTCGCCGGGAGCCTGCTCCCTGTCACCGCATATTGTGCTGCATGCCAGCGGCCTGCCGTTTACGGTGGAGAAGGTCAATCTGCGGGTGAATCCGCATCTGACCGCCAGTGGGGTGGAGTTTGCCAGCATCAGTCCCAAGGGCTATGTTCCGGCCCTGCAACTGGAAGACGGTACGGTGCTGAGCGAGGGCGTGGCCATCGTGCAGTATCTGGCTGATCAGGTTCCCGAGCGCAAGCTGGCACCGGCCAATGGCACGCTGGCACGCTACCGGCTGCAAGAGTGGCTTAACTACATTGCTACCGAGATTCACAAGAGTTTCTCCCCCTTGTTCTACCCGGCTAGCGATGAGGTGAAGAATGCCGCCTGGGACAAGCTGCGTGGCCGCTTTGGCGTGCTTGAGGCCCAACTGGCACAAACGCCTTATCTGCTGGGGGAGGACTTCAGCGTGGCCGATGCCTACCTGTTTACCTGCCTGAACTGGGCGCACATGGTGCATCGTTCGCTGGAAGACTTCCCGGCCATCAGCGCCTTCATGCAGCGCGTGCAGGCCTTGCCGGCAGTGCAGGCGGCTTTGAAGGATGAAGGCCTGCTGCGCTGAACCGTTGTCAGACTATCCATTGCGCCCGCGCTTGCGGGCGTTTTGCTTTATGTCAGTCAGCCGGTTTCACGTGAAACCGTGCTTGCAGGAGTAACACCATGGCCGCCGAAACCCCTTTGATTGAAACCGCTGCGCTGGAAGCCGCCTTGCAGCGCTTTGCCGATGAACGCGACTGGCAGCGCTTTCACACCCCGCGCAACCTGATGCTGGCGCTGACCGGGGAGGTGGGCGAACTGGCGGAAATCTTCCAGTGGCTGACTGATGAGGAGGTGGCCCGACTGGCAGACGACCCAGCCCGCTTCACCCATTTGCAGGAAGAAGTGGCCGATGTGCTGCTCTACCTGGTGCGGCTGGCCAGCGTGCTGAAGCTGGATATCAATGCCGCCGTGCGCGACAAACTGCAAAAGAATGCCATCAAGTACCCGGCACCGGCGGTGGATGCACCAGCGGCTTGATGTCGGGCAAGTTTGCTGCATTGGATTTTTGCGCCGCGAGCTTGTGCTCGTCTAAGCTTGGCAACAATAAAAAGCAGGTGCAGGAGACAGCAGATGCAGCAGGAAATCATGCGGCTGGCCGCCGCCATCGGCCAGGCCGGTCACATCGCGGTATTGAGTGGTGCCGGCATGAGTACCGAATCGGGCATTCCGGATTTCCGCTCGGCCAAGGGTTTGTGGCAGCAGGGCTTGCAACTGGAAGAGCTGGTGTCCATCGATTACTTTCGTGCCGACCCCGAAGCCTTCTGGCATAGCTTCAAGCAGTTGTTCCACACCAAGCTGCTGGGCAATTACCAGCCCAATGCCGGACACCGCTTTCTGGCCTGGCTGGAAGAAACCGGCAAGCAGGTATCGGTGCTGACGCAGAATATCGACGGCCTGCATGGCGTGGCCGGCAGCCGTCATGTTTCCGAACTGCACGGCACCTTGCGCACCGCCAGTTGTCCGTCCTGCGGGCGGCGGCAGGGACTGGAATACATCAATCACCATGTGCTGCCGCTGTGTACCCACTGCATGGACGTGCTCAAGCCGGACGTGGTGCTGTACGGCGAGCCGGTGCCGCTGATCGAGCATGCTTTTGACGTGGCCGTGTCCGCCGACATGCTGCTGGTACTGGGTTCATCGCTGGAGGTTTCCCCGGTCAACCACATTCCGCTGGAAGCCGCCCGTGCCGGGGTGATGACCGCGCTGATCAATTACACCCCCACCCGCATGGACCGGGTGTTTGACCTGACCATACAGGCCGGTATCGGTGATACCTGCCAGCAACTGCGCAGCCTGCTGCAATAAGCCATCCTCACGGCCAGACCGTGCTGGCTGGCGTTTTGTCGGCACTCATTCTATTTTTAAGTTTTTTCTACCAACTGCTTAAATAGGGTGATCATGACAGACATCAATTGGACTCACTGGAGCGACCTGGCGGTGCAGGCTGGCATCAATATTGTTTCTGCCATTGTGCTGTGGGTGGTGGGGCGCTGGTTTATCGGCCTGGCTGGCCGGCTGATGGAAGAACAACTGGTGGCACGCAAGCTGGACCCCACCTTGCGCCGCTATGCCCATTCCTTTCTGTCCGTCAGCCTCACCGTGGTGCTGGTGATTGCCATGCTGGGCTTTTTTGGCGTACAGACCGCCAGCTTCGCCGCCATCATCGGTGCTGCCGGTGTGGCCATCGGCCTGGCCTGGAGTGGCCTGCTGGCCAATTTTGCCGCTGGCATCTTCCTGGTGGTGTTGCGTCCTTTCAAGGTGGGGGATGTGGTGAGTGTGGCCGGTATCAGCGGTACGGTGCGGGAAGTGGGACTGTTTTCCACCATCATCGATACGCCGGACAATGTGATGACCCTGATCGGCAATAACAAGATCTTTTCCGACAACATCCAGAATTTCAGCGCCAACGGCTACCGCCGGGTGGATCTGAAAACCCAGTTGGCGGCCAGCGCCGACCATGTGCTGGCCATCCAGCTGCTGCGCGACAAGATTGCCGCCATTCCCAATGTGCTGGCAGAACCGGCCATCACGGTGGATCTGCTGGAGTTCAGCCCGCTTGGCCCGGTGCTGGCGGTTCGTCCCTGCTGCCAGCCGGCGCATTACTGGCAGGTGTATTTCGACAGCAATCGCCTTATCCGCGAAACACTGGCCGCGGCCGACTTTCCCGCTCCCGAGCAGGCAATGGTGGTGCGCCAGGGCTGAATATGATTCCGGGCTTCTGATGATTGACAAACACTTCTCGCTTTCTGAAAAGAAAGCGAGGCACCCCTTCTTCAATTGGCCGGGAAAGGGCGGGGGGAAAGGGAACAGATGGGAAGGCTGCGGAAGTAATCACTCCGTCGGAAGGCCCGGCTTTGCCGGGTCCAGTACATTTGCACCAGAACCTTGTTGGCAGCCTGATACCCTGATGATTCAGGGCTTTTTTGTATTCAGAGAAAACGCAGCGGATCAATGCGCCACTTGCCCGGCGCTTCGTGGCTGACAATCTTGTCGCCACCGCCAGCCCCCATGCCGCGCGACAGATCCACCACTTCCGGCGGGATATAGGCATTGCTCTTGGTGCTGAAGAACACCTTCACCTTGGGTGATACCAGATTATTGTCATTCTGTTCGATCACCACCCCAAGCTTGCCGCTTTCCAGACGGACCAGGGTGCCGATGGGGTAGATGCCGATACAGCGCATGAAGGCTTGTACCAGCACCGGATTGAAGTGGAACTTGGACCACTCGAAAATCTTGCGCAGGGCATCGGTCGGCGGCATGCCCTTGTGATAGCAGCGGTCCGAGGTGAGCGCATCGTAGACATCGACAATGGCCGCCATCTGGCCCAGTTGCGAGATTTCCTCGCCTTTCAGCCCCTCCGGATAACCACTGCCATCGTGGCGCTCGTGATGCTGGGCGGCCACCTTGACCGCGGTGTCGGAGATGCCCTGGGTGGCCAGCAGAATCTGCTTGCTTTCCACCACATGGCATTTCATCACCGCGAATTCCTGCTCGGTCAGCTTGCCCGGCTTGTTGAGGATGCTGTCCGGCACCTTCATCTTGCCGATGTCGTGCAGCATGCCACCGATGCCGGCATGGTGAATCACCTCGCGGCTCATGTTCATGGCCTTGCAAAAGCTCACCATCAGCGCACCCACGCTGACCGAGTGCTGGAAGGTGTAGTTGTCCTTGTCCTTGATGCGGCACAGCGACAGCAAAGCCCCTCCATTGCGCAGGATGGAACTGGTCATTCTTTCGATCGACGGTTCCACCATTTCCAACTGCACCTGCTTGCCCAGCCGCACATCCTGCAGGATGTTGCGCACGATCAGGTTGGCTTCATTGTGAATCAGCTGGGCACGGCCAAATTCCGCCGCCGCATCCACCTGCCGTTCCGCCGGGGCCTCACGGCTGGCCAGGTCGATGATTTCCTGTTCCAGCTTGTGTTTGACTTCGGAAACAGTGGGAGCATGGGGTAGGTCCAGGCCTTTTTCGGTATCGATGTATACCTCGTGGATGCCGGCATCGGCGATCTTGTGAATGGCGCTTTCATCCTTGACCAGAAAGCGTTTCAGCAAAAACGGATGTGACATCCAGTCGCAATTCAGGTCGTGGATGTACATGCCAACCTTGAGGTCGGACACGTCGATGCACTTGATCATTACTTGGGCTCTGACTTATTGGCAGTGAGACAGCACTGCACGCTTTGATGGGCTTGGAGGTAAAACCAAATGATTTATTGTAAATTATCTGTGCAGCCTTGGCTGGCAAGCTGCACTGGCCAGCGTCCGCTTTGTGGTATGGTGGCCCACTTTTTCTGCTGCCTTCAGGCCTGACACCATGGAATGCCGCCTTCACTGCGGTGCCTGTTGCATCGCACCTTCCATTTCCTCTCCGATTCCGGGCATGCCCCAAGGCAAGCCCGCCGGCATCCGTTGCATCCAGCTGGATGCAAACAACCTGTGCCTGTTGTTTGGCCCCCCGGACCGGCCTGCGGTTTGCTCCGGTCTGCAGCCTGCTGCCGAAATGTGCGGTGAAAGCAACAGTCATGCTATGCAGTGGCTGACAGAATTGGAAGCCAACACTGCACCTTAAATTATTGTTATAAATAAGATAATTTTATCGTCATGTTTTGTGTTGGTGTTTTCCCTGCTTGTTTATTTGCATATTTATTGAGCTTGAAACTGGCAGTGGCTTAACGATATCCCCCAATATGTTAAAGCGTTTGTGTCAAACCAGTGCCAGCTTGCGCTGGGCTCCTACATAAAAACAGCATGCGGGGAAATGGCAATGGCAAGGGAAAAATGGGGTCATCTGAGTACGCGCATCATCGTGGTGGCTGCTGCAGCCATTGCGGTGGGTTTTGCCGTGATGATTGGGCTGATTGCCTGGCAGAGCTATTCGGCTGCGGTGGATGTCGGCTACAAGCTGGCCTCGGAGCAGGCCAGCAGCTATGCCAAGGATGCCGAAAGCGATTTCGACAAGGGTTTCACCCTGCCGCACCATCTGGCGGATGCCATCCTTGGCATCAAGCGGGTTGGTGCGCCTGACCGCAAGCATGTTGACAACATGATCCAGCAACTGCTGGACTCCGCACCGCAATCGGTCGGCCTGTGGATGTTGTGGGAGCCGAATGCCTTCGATGGCAACGACAATGCCTTCCGTCTGGACTGGCCGCGACATGACCCGACCGGACGCTACCAGCCCTATATCACCAGGAATGCCCAGGGCAAGGCCCAGATGGACGTGATGATGTCGGCCGACCGGGTGAAGGAATTCCCCAAGTTCAAGGATCATCCGGAAACCTACCAGCCGGACTACGAAAAAACCGGCTGGGGTGATTTTTACTACGTACCCAAGCAGCGCGGCCGTGACACCATTACCGAGCCCTATCCTTACGAAGTACAGGGCAAGATGGTGCTGGAAAGCTCGCTGGCCGTGGTGATGAAGGATGCCTCCGGCAAGATGCTGGGCGTATCCGCCACCGATGTGGCGCTGGACCAGCTGCAAAAGCGCTTTGGGGCCATCCGCCTGAATGACACCGGCTATGTGCGCATGGTGTCCGAGGGCGGACTGTATGTGGTTACTGCCAAGACCGAGCTGCTGGGCAAGCCGGTGCCCAAGGAAGATGCACTCTCATCGCATCTGGAGCAGATCAAGAAGGGTGAATCCTTCATCTATGAAGACAGTGGCTTCACCCATTTCTTCCGCCCGGTGAAGGTGGGAAATACCGGTCAGTTCTGGTCGCTTGGCGTGTCCATTCCCACCGCGGCCATTACCGCCGATGCGAAAAAACAGTGCCTGACGGCCATCCTGATTGGGGTGGTGGCGCTGGTGATGATTCTGCTGGTGCTGACTGCGGTGGTGCGGGCGCTGACCCGGCCGCTCAACCAGTTGGCCGATACCATGGACCAACTGGCCTCCGGACGTGGCGACTTGACCGTGCGCATGCAGATTGCCAATCGTGACGAAATCGGCCGCACTGCCGATGCCTTCAACCGCTTCATTGGTAGCCTGCGCGACATGTTTGTCGAAGTGCGTCAGCAAAGCCATGAAGTCAGCGTGGCAGCTGCCAGCCTGGCGGATTCTGCCATTCAGGTACAGCAGGCCTCCTCCAGCCAGTCCGACGCCGCCAGTGCCACCGCAGCCGGGGTGGAGCAGGTGACGGTGAGCGTGCATCACATTGCCGATACCGCCGAGGAAGCCGAACACACCGCGCGGGAGACTGGCGAACTGACCGCACAAAGCGTGGCCACGGTGACGCGCATTACCGGCGAAATCGAGCGCATGACCAACAGCATGCAGGCACTGGCCGAGCGCATGAATGGCCTGGGTGAGCGTTCGGAAGAGGTCAGCACCATTGTGCGGGTGATCAAGGATATTGCCGATCAGACCAATCTGCTGGCGCTTAATGCTGCCATCGAGGCGGCGCGTGCCGGTGAAATGGGACGCGGCTTTGCGGTGGTGGCCGACGAGGTGCGCAACCTGGCTGGCCGGACTGCCGAGGCCACGGTGCAGATTACCCGCATCGTCAATGCCATTGGCAGCGAAACACGTGATGCGGTAGAGGACGTGAAAAACAGCCGTGACCAGGTCAATCTGAGCGTGGCCATTGCAGCAGAGGCCAATGAGGCGATGAACACGGTATTGGGCCGCAGCCAGGGCCTGGTGGCCAGCATTGTGGATATTGCCGCCTCTACCCGCGAACAGTCCTCGGCCAGCCAGGAAATCGCCCAGAACGTGGAACGCATCAGCGCCATGGCCCAGAGCAATAGCGATGTGGTGCAGCAGGTGTCCGATTCGGTGTCTCAACTGCGCGAACTGTCGGCCAATCTGGAAAACCTGGTCAGCAACTTCAAGCTGTAGCCCATTGCCGCCCCATGCGACAACGCCACCCTGCGGGGTGGCGTTTTATCTGGTGGCCAAGGCAAGATGGTGTTTCTCAATCAGCGCAGAGGAGGCGGGCATGGACTGGCTTCATTTTTTTGCCCGCAGCCATGCTGCTGGTGGTAACACCAGGCGCGGGTACACTCAGCGTATGGCGTGCTTACGGTGGCGGTGGCTGGCGTCATGCCGCCTGGGCCTTACTTGGCCTGATGCTGGGCGATATGTTGTTGATAGCCTTGTCGGCACTGGGTATGGCCGCATTACTGGCTGCCCATCCTGCCTGGTTTGATCTGCTGCGTTACGGTGGTGCGGCCTATCTGATCTGGCTGGGCTGCCGTTGCTGGCCGATGGCAGGGGCAAGGCCGGTGACATCATCACGATCCGCCCCGCATGCCTTATGGCGTAGCTGGCTGGTAACGGTGGGCAATCCCAAGGCCTTGGTGTTTTTCATGGCATTTTTCCCGCAATTTCTGTCTCCCCCACAGCCGGTATTGGCTGGTTTCCTGCAACTGGGTGCGGTGTTTTGCCTGTGCAATCTGCTGTATCTGAGCGGCATGTTATGGCTGGGGAGCCGAATGTATTGCCGCCTGGCCAGGCCAATACCAGCCGGCTGGGGGCAGCGTGCCTGCGGGCTGATGTATGTGCTGCTGGGCTTGCGCATGTGGTGGCAGCGCCCGCTGAGCTGAGCGCGGCTGCCTGGCACTGGCAGTGCTGTTGGGGTCATGGAATTGGCAAAATGCGACACCGCTCTTATCAAGGCGGGTGGTTTGGGATTAGAATCTCGGGGTTTGTTCGGAGGAGCCGTCTTGTCGCCATTTGCAGTTGTTGTCACCCGCCTCACCACCACCGCTCACGGTGGCGCTGAAGCGTTGCTGCGAGGCCTGACCGTTCCCGAACCCCGGCTATTCCAGAAAAAAAGCTCCTGATTTTTCAGGGGCTTTTTTTTTTATGGGCAAAACAACATTCGCAGAACCAAGGACCCCTATCATGGCAAACCCGCTCTATCGGAAACATATCATTTCCATCCCCGATTTTTCACGAGAGGAGCTAGAGCTCGTGGTGGAAACGGCGGGCAAGCTTAAACGCCACCCGCGCAACGACCTGCTGCAAGGCAAGCTGGTGGGTAGCTGTTTCTTCGAGCCGTCCACCCGCACCCGCCTGTCGTTCGAAACCGCGGTACAGCGCCTGGGTGGCGACATCATCGGCTTTGCCGACGGTGGCAATACCAGTGCCAAGAAGGGTGAAACCCTGGCCGACTCCATCAAGATCATCAGCTCCTATGCCGATGCCGTGGTGATGCGCCACCCCAAGGAAGGCGCGGCGCGGCTGGCCAGCGAGTTCTCCAGCGTACCGGTGATCAACGGTGGCGACGGCTCCAACCAGCACCCCACGCAAACCCTGCTGGACCTGTTCACCATCCGTGAAACCCAGGGCACGCTGGAAAACCTCACCATCGCCTTTGTCGGCGACCTCAAATACGGCCGCACCGTGCATTCGCTCACCCAGGCACTGTCGCTGTTTGGCGCGCGTTTCTACTTTGTCGCGCCAGAGCAATTGGCCATGCCGGACTACATCTGCGAAGAGCTGGACGAGAAGGGCATTGAATACACCCTGGTGGACAGCCTGGACGATGTGATTCCGCTGGTGGACATCATGTACATGACCCGCGTGCAGCGTGAGCGCTTTGACGAAGCCGAGTTCAAGAAAATCCAGGGCCAGTTTGTGCTGCGTGCCGACATGCTCAAGAGCGCACGCACCAATATGAAGGTGATGCACCCGCTGCCGCGCGTGGATGAAATCACCGTGGATGTGGATGCCACCCCGCATGCCTATTACTTCGAGCAGGCCAGGAACGGTGTGTTTGCCCGTCAGGCACTGTTGTCGCTGGTATTGAACGAAACCGTCTAAATCAGGGAAGGAAACATCATGCAATACACCCGTACCGTCGAAGCCCTGAAGCAAGGCACCGTCATCGACCACATCCCGGCCGGGCAGGGCGTCAACATCCTGCGTCTGTTCAAGCTGGCCGAAACCGGCGAGCGCATTACCGTGGGCCTGAACCTGTCCTCGCGCCACATGGGGGCCAAGGACATCATCAAGGTGGAAAACGTGGCGCTGACCGAAGAGCAGGCCAACGAACTGGCCCTGTTTGCGCCCAAGGCCACGGTGAATGTGATCGACAACTTCGAAGTGGTGAAGAAGCACAAGCTGGAACTGCCGGAAAGCATTGAAGGCATTTTTGCCTGCCCCAACTCCAACTGCATTTCACATGCCGAACCGGTGAAGAGCTTTTTCTCCGTGCGTGCGCACGCCAAGGACATCAAAATGAAATGCAAGTATTGCGAAAAGGTGTTCAGTAAGGATATTGTTGCAGTCGTGCGCTAAGTCGTGCAGAGGAAGAGAATAGAGAACTTCAAGAACGGACGCTGTTTCAACAGCGCAGTAGCAGAACAGAAAACGCCGCAGGAGACTGCGGCGTTTTTCTTTGCCTGCGGCAATGGTGTGCGGAGGGGGAGGGGCCGGCCATCCTTGCCACCCGTCTGGCTGTATCAGGCGTTGGCCGGGCCTTCGCTGTTGCTGTCGTCGATGAATTTCTGCATGTAGACCAGGTCCAGCCAGCGGCCAAACTTGAAGCCCACCTGCGGCAGCACGCCCACCTTGATGAAGCCCAGTTTCTCGTGAAAGCGGATCGAGCCTTCATTGGCGGCATCCACCGCACCCAGCATGGTGTGCTTGCCCAGCGCCTGCGCCCGCGGAAACAGGGCGCTGACCAGCGCGCTGCCAATGCCCTTGCCGCGCGCTGCCGGTGTCAGGTGTACGCTGTGCTCCACGGTAAAGCGAAAACCGGGGCGCGGGCGGAAATCGCCAAAGCTGGAAAAGCCCAGAATCGCGCCCTGATCTTCTGCCACCAGCACCGGGTAGCCTGCTGCCAGCCGGTCCTGGAACCAGACGGCAAATTCGCCCGGATTGAGCGGGTCATCATTGTAGATGGCGGTGGAGGTGGCAATCACCTCGTTGTAGATATCCAGAATAACGGCGAGGTCTTCCAGTTTGGCATCACGAATCTGCATGTTTTCTCCTGTTGCAATCGGTTATGCGCAGCGCCCTGGCGCGCAGTGAATCGGCAGGGATCAGCCCTTGGCCACCGGGCTGTCGGCTTTCTTGCGCGGGGTACGTTTCTTGCGTGGCGTGCTGGGGCTGGCGGCAAGCGGCGCTTCTGCCACGCAGGCGGGGGCCGGACTGTTGACGGCCACCGGTTGGGTTTCGCCGCCCTCTGCCTCTTTCAGGCGGATTTCACTGTGCAGCTTGGAGCCGTTGCGTTGCTCCTGCACCGTGAGAAAGTCCAGTTTCTTCACCATTTGCGATAGCCGGGAATGGCCGTAATTACGCGGGTCGAACGAGGGGTCGTTCTTGGCAATATAAGAGCCGACCGCGGATAGTTCGGCCCAGCCGCTTTCGCGCGCCACCGCGTCGATGGCCGAGGTGAACATGGCCTGCAGCGGGTGGACTTCCTTGGGCGCCGCCGGTTTGCTCTTGCTCTGGCGGGTGCTGCGCGTTTTGGGTTTGTCGTTGCTGCCGGTTTCTTCCTGTGCTTTTTCCGGGCGCAGGATTTCGGTAAATACAAACTTGTCGCAGGCGGCAATGAAGGGCCGTGGCGTTTTGGATTTTTCGCCGATGCCGATGACGGTCAGCCCGCCTTCACGCAGGCGGGTGGCCAGCCGGGTGAAATCGCTATCGGACGACACCAGACAGAAGCCATCGAAGTTGCCGGTGTACAGCAAGTCCATGGCGTCGATGATGAGGGCCGAGTCGGTGGAGTTCTTGCCACTGGTGTAAGCAAATTGCTGGATGGGATGGATGGCATGCTTATGCAATACCTCTTTCCAGCTTTTGAGCTGGGATGTGGTCCAGTCGCCATAGGCGCGCTTGACGATGGCGGTGCCGTACTTGGCCACCTCGGCCAGCAATTCGGCGGTGAGGCTGGCCTGGGCATTGTCGGCATCAATCAGAACGGCAAGTTTGCGGTTTTCCATGCGGCAGCTTCCAGTGGAGGGATGCGGCCATGCTAAGCCGCAGCCGTGCTGCCGTCAAAACTCGCAAGCGGTTTGATCGCAATTTCATGATGCATTGCACAAGGCTGGCACGGGGATTGCTCTGAAGGAAGTGGCATATCGCCCAACAGGAGGTTTCGCCATGCCCTTCTTTTCAAGCCCGCGCAAGCATACCCCCGCTGTGCAAAAAACCAGTGAAATCGTCATGTTCAACTACCGTCGCCCGGTACGTGCCCGTCAGGTGGCACTGGGCAGCAATGGCCGGCTGTGGCTGGTGGAGGCGCTGGATGCGGTCCATGGCATCTGGGTCTGGCAGGATGAATACAATGGTGTGGACCAGGCGCTGGATGAGGCGCGCCGCCTGAGCCTGATGCTGTCCTGATGGCGCAGCGCGTTTATCGCCCGCAGCGGCCTGCCTTGAAACAGTGCAGCCATTCACCAGAACCGGGATTTTCTGATCAAAAAAAGGGCGCGGATGATGTCATCCGCGCCTGAACCACCCTCTCTTTACTGCGACAACACTCACCAATCCATCAGGCTACCTTGCGTTTGCCGGCCTGCTGGCGAAACTGCTCCAGCAAGGTTTTCTGTTTGTCACTGGCCTGACGATAGGCCGCTTCCTTGACATGACCAAAGCCACGCACGCCTTCGTATAGCTTCACCAGCTCGGTAGCCGTTGCCAGATTGTCCAGTGTGAGCCCAGACAGCAGGCCGTTAACCAGCTGCTCGAACTCGGTAATCAGCTGGCGTTCCAGTTTGCGGTCGGACTGCCAGCCAAACGGGTCCAGCGCGGTGCCGCGCAGGAAGCGCAGCTTGGCCAGCAACTTCATGCCCTTGAACAGCCAGGGGCCGAAGGCGATTTTCTTGGCCACGCCACCGGTGACCCAACTGGCACCAATATGGAAACGCAGCTGGTAATCACCGTCGAACTGGCTGGCAAGCTCGCGCAGGAAGTCGCCGTCGGTATACAGGCGGGCCACTTCGTACTCGTCCTTGTAGGCCAGCACATGGTAGTAGGCACGGGCCACCGCCAGCGACAGGCTGCTGCTGGCCGGGTTCAGTGCCTGTTCCGCTGCCTGTACCTTGCCCACCAGCGCTTTGTAACGCTCGGCCAGCGCCTGGTTCTGGTAGTGGCGCAGCTCCTTGGCGCGGTGATGCAGTACGCCATCCAGCGTTTCACGTGGAACAAACTGCACCACGGATGAAGGGTTGGTCAGTGCTTCTACCCGGCCCGGATCGTGGGCGGCGTGACGGCCCCAGATAAAGGCCTGCTGGTTGAACTTCACCGCAGCGCCGTTCAGGCGGATGGCTTCCATCAGCGCTTCTTCGCTGACCGGCACCAAACCCTTCTGCCAGGCATAACCCAGCATGAACATATTGCTGGCAATGGCATCGCCCATCAGCGCGGTGGCCAGGCGGGTGGCGTTGACTTCCCAGAAGCGGCCAGCACCGACCGATTCGATCACCGCATCCTTCATGGCGCGGCTGGGGAAGCGCACGTCCGGGTTTTTCAGGAAGGCACTGGTAGGGGATTCGTAGCTGTTGACGATGGCGTGGCTGAAGCCTTCGCGCATCTTGGCCAGCGCTTCTTCCGCGGCGGTGACCACCAGGTCGCAACCCAGCACCAGGTTGGCATCACCGGCGGCAATGCGCACGGCGTGCAGTTGCTGCTGGCTGTTGGCAATGCGCACGTGCGACCACACCGAGCCGCCTTTTTGCGCCAGGCCGGCCATGTCCAGCACGGTGACACCCTTGTGGTCCAGATAAGCGGCCATGCCCAGTACCTGGCCGATGGTGACCACACCGGTGCCGCCCACGCCGGTAATCATGATGCTGAACGGCTCGTGCAGGGCCGGAATCTGTGGTGCGGGCAGGGCGGGCATGGCTTCCAGCGTGGCGCTGGCACCGCTTTGCTTTTTCAGCGTGCCGCCCTCGACGGTGACAAAGCTGGGGCAGAAACCTTCCACACAGGAGTAGTCCTTGTTGCAACTGGACTGGTCGATCTTGCGTTTGCGGCCCAGTGCCGTTTCCACCGGCAGCACCGACAGGCAGCCGGATTTCTTGCTGCAGTCGCCACAGCCTTCGCACACTTTTTCGTTGATGAAGGCGCGCTTGGCCGGGTCGGGGAATTCACCGCGTTTGCGACGGCGGCGTTTTTCTGCGGCGCAGGTCTGGTCGTGAATCAGCACGGTGGTGCCTTCGGTTTCACGCAGCTCTTTTTGCAGGCGGTCCAGTTCGCGGCGGTGGAACACGTCCACACCGGGAGCCAGGCCTTGCACGCTCTGGTATTTGTCCGGGTCGTCACTGGTGATGACGATGCGCTTGACGCCTTCGGCTGCCAGCTGGCGGGTAATCATCGGCACGTCCAGATAACCATCCACATGCTGGCCGCCGGTCATGGCTACTGCGTCGTTGTACAGCAGCTTGTAGGTAATGTTGACCTTGGCCGCCACTGCGGCGCGGATGGCCAGCAGGCCGGAGTGGAAGTAGGTGCCGTCACCCAGGTTGGTGAAAATGTGTTTGGTGTTGGTGAACGGTGCCTGGCCGACCCAGGTAATGCCCTCGCCACCCATCTGGGTGAAGGTTTTGGTGCTGTCGCCTTCAATCCAGTGTGCCATGTAGTGACAGCCGATGCCGGCCACGGCGCGGCTGCCTTCCGGCACGCGGGTGCTGGTGTTGTGCGGACAGCCGGAGCAGTAATGCGGCACGCGGGCAATGGCTTCGCGCGGTTTCACCAGTTGGGCTTCTTTTTCGTCGTAGAACTTCAGCCGGTCGTGAATCACCGGGCTGTCGAAGATCAGCGCCAGGCGGCTGGCAATGGCGCGGGCAATCATGGCCGGAGTCAGCTCGCCGGCAGCGGGCAGCAGCCAGTCGCCATGCGGCAGCGCCCATTCGCCTTTTTCGGCAAACTTGCCCACTACGCGCGGGCGCACGTCATCACGCCAGTTGTATAGCTGTTCCTTCAACTGGTATTCGATGATCTGGCGTTTTTCTTCCACCACCAGGATTTCATCCAGCCCTTCGGCAAAATGGCGCACGCCTTCCGGTTCCAGCGGCCACACCATGCCCACCTTGAAGATGCGCAGGCCGATGTCGGCGGCCAGGGCTTCGTCGATGCCCAGGTCGTCCAGTGCCTGCATCACGTCCAGATAGCTCTTGCCACAGGTGATGATGCCCAGACGTGGTTTGGGCGAATCCAGCGTGATGTGGTTGAGCTTGTTGGCGCGGGCATAAGCCAGCGCGGCATACAGGCGGTGGTGCAGCACGCGTTTTTCCTGCACCAGCGGCGGGTCCGGCCAGCGGATGGACAGGCCGCCTTCCGGAATGGGGAAGTCCTGCGGAATGACAAAGTTGAAACGTTCCGGCGAAATGTCCACTACCGCCGAGCTTTCGATGGTGTCGGAAATGGCCTTGATGGAAACCCAGCAGCCGGAGTAGCGGCTCATCGCCCAGCCGTGCAGGCCAAAATCGATGACTTCCTGCACGCCGGACGGGGACAGTACCGGAATCATGCTGGCGGCCAGGATGTGGTCGGACTGGTGCGGAAAGGTGGAGGACTTGGCCGCGTGGTCGTCACCGGCCACCAGCAGCACGCCGCCCTTGGCACTGGTGCCGGCCACATTGCCGTGCTTGATCACGTCGCCGGAGCGGTCTACGCCGGGGCCCTTGCCGTACCACATGGCGTACACGCCATCGTACTTGGCTCCCTCGAACATATTCACCTGCTGCGTACCCCACACCGCGGTGGCGGCCAGGTCTTCGTTCAGGCCGGGATGAAACACCACATTGTGTTGCT
Source organism: Aquitalea magnusonii (assembly GCF_002217795.2). Classification (NCBI taxonomy): domain Bacteria; kingdom Pseudomonadati; phylum Pseudomonadota; class Betaproteobacteria; order Neisseriales; family Chromobacteriaceae; genus Aquitalea; species Aquitalea magnusonii. Next base: position 4,214,970 of record NZ_AP018823.1, on the reverse strand, counting down.
TGAGGTAGGGCTCGGCCTTCTGCATGGTCTGGTCGACATTGCCCAAGGGCGAGCCACGATAGCCAGTGACATAGCCCGCGGTATTCAGCCCGGCGGCACGGTCCAGTTGCTGTTGCAGCATGGGCAGGCGAACCAGCGCCTGGATGCCTGTCATCAGCACCTGGCCGGTGGCGGCGGTGTATTTTTCTTCCAGATCAACATGACGGATCGACATGGTTTCTCCTCCTGCCGCTCAGGTCCTGCCCGGTAAGGTGGCCGGTACGGCCTGCGGCTTGTTCTCGCTTGTGGCGGGGGCGGGTTTTCCGGCAAGAAAGCACCCGCCTTTCATTATGTTGTAGGCCGTTTTGCTGCCAGAGAGCAGCCTTTTGGCAGGCGCAGTGGCAGGGGCTTTATGTGGCGGACTGTAGCTTACGTTTACGTCAACGTCAAAGGTATTGACGGACAGTTGGGCAGACTGCGGCGATTGTGCCAGTGCAGCATGTGCTGGCCTGCTGGTGGCATGCGATTGTTTGTCTGGCAGAACAGGGTGTTATGGTGGCGGCGGTTTCTTCATTGCGGCCAAGCAGTTAAGCTCTCATCTTGAATCTCTCCGTATCGAGCCCGTCATGTCTTCCGCCTTGTCCCGCCAGGATGCCACCCGTGGTGTCCTGTTTGCGTTTATTGCCTTCGTCATCTGGGGCCTGTTTCCCTTGTACTGGAAACCGCTGCATCAGGTACCGGCCTTGCAGATTCTCTGTCACCGCATTGTCTGGTCTGCCGTGTTTGTGGCCGGCATCCTCACCGTGCGCCACAACTGGGCCTGGCTGGGCGAGGCAGTGCGCCAGCCGCAAAAGCTGGCCATCTTCGGCTTGTCCTCGCTGATGCTGTCGCTGAACTGGCTGATTTACATCTGGGCGGTGAATGCCGGTCATGTGGTGGAAGCCAGCCTGGGTTATTTCATCAACCCGCTGTTCAATGTGTTGCTGGGGCGTGTGTTCCTGGCGGAAAAGCTCACGCCCATCCAGCGCACGGCGGTGGCCCTGGCTGCGGCCGGTGTGGCCTGGATTACCTGGTGTACCGGCACCTTGCCGCTGATTGCCCTGTCGCTGGCGGCCACCTTCGGCCTGTACGGCCTGCTGCGCAAGAAAGCACCGCTGGCCTCGCTGGAGGGACTGGCGCTGGAAACCTTCCTGATGGCACCGCTGGCCTTGCTGGCGCTGGGTTGGTTTCAGTGGCAGGGCCAGGGTGCTTTCCTGCATCAGGCCCTGTCGCTGGATGTGCTGCTGGTGGGTGCCGGCGTGGTGACTGCCATCCCGCTGTTGCTGTTTGCCGCCGGCGCGCGACGGCTGAAGCTGGCCACGGTGGGCCTGATCCAGTACATCGGCCCCACCATTCAGCTGGCGCTGGGTGTGCTGCTGTTTGGTGAGCCCTTCGATAGCGGCAAGCTGTTCGGTTTCAGCCTGATCTGGCTGGCCTTGTTGCTGTATTCGGCTGGTGGCCTGCTACAGTTGCGGGCACAGAAGCGCGTGGCCGCCTGAGTTCCACTCATCAGCACAGCCCGGCTAAGCCGGGTTTTTTTGCGCCCTGCCGCATGCCTGACAAACAGTTGCCGCGCCTTGCCCGGTGGCGGTTTGCGCCAGATGGCCAGCCGCTGCCGCGACGAGCACCAGATGCAGCATAGCCGTTGACCCTGGGCGGCAGGCAGTCGACACTTGCCAACAGCATGGCGCGGGACGCTGTCGCAGGCGTCGCTGGCCCGTGCATATGTGCTTTGTCTTTCCACCACCGCTGCCACTGCTGGCGGCATTGACAGGAGTAGCGCCAATGCAGACCGACCTGACGCTGGCGTTTGACTGTGATCCGGCCAGGCTGGATCGCGACATGATTTATGCCTATCTCAGCGGCGAGTCCTATTGGGCTGCCGGCCTGCCGCGCGCTATTTTCGAGCGTTCGCTGGCCGGATCATTATGCTTTGGCGTCTACGTGGCCGGGCAGCAGGTGGGATTTGCCCGCGTGATTACCGATCAGGCCACTGTTGCCTATCTGGCCGATGTCTTCGTGCTGCCGGACTGGCGCGGGCGCGGCATCAGCAAGGCCTTGCTGGCCTATATCATGGCCTATCCGGGCTTGCAGGGGCTGCGACGCATGCTGCTGGCCACGGCGGATGCCCATGGTCTTTACGCGCAATACGGTTTTACCCCGCTCAGCAAGCCGGAGCGCATGATGGAAAAGCTGGATCAGCAGGTTTACCAGCGACAGGCCACAGTGGAACAAGGATAAAAGATGGAACTGGCACAGCAATGGCTGCAAGGCAGGGGCGTGGAGCTGGGACGCGGCGCGCACAATCCGCTGGCCCCGGCCGACTGCATCAGTGTGGCACCCTGCGACGGGGTGGATTTTCTGGATGCGCGCGACCTGATCGACTACCAGGTGTACGCCGCCGAACAAGAGCGCTATGGCAAGGGCGTGGCCAAGGTGGACGTGGTGGCCGAAGCCACCGCGCTGCCGTTTGCTGCGGGAGAGCTGGACTATGTGGCCAGCTCGCATGTGCTGGAGCATCTGCCGGACATGTTCAGCGCCTGGCTGGAATGGGGGCGGGTGCTGCGCCCCGGCGGCATCAGCTTCATGATCGTGCCCAAGCGCGATGCGATGGTGGAGGACAGCCTACGCCCGCTTACCGGCCTGCAAGCTCATGTGGATGCCTTTTGCCAGCGGGTGACCCCGCAATCGCTGGCTCCCGCCTTGTCCTGGCGCATGCACTACCATGTGTTCACCCTGCAAGGCCTGTTCGATGCGCTCAACTGGTTTAACCAGCAGGACCTGGGTTGCTGCTGGCTGCTGGAAGCGCAGGAAGAGACCGACAGCAATGTCGGCAATGGCCACACCCTGGTACTGAGCAAGCAAGCCACGCTGCCCGCACTGGAAGGCAGCGTCGGCCCGCTGGGGGCTGCTTTCCAGGCCGAGCGCTATGCCGAGGCCGCCTTGCTGGCCCGTCAGGCGCTGTCGCTGAATTTCCGCATTCATGAAGCCTGGTTCATCCTGGCCATGTCCCAGTTGCAACTGGGCGATTCGCGCGCGGCGGTGCAGTCGCTCACCCAGGCGCTGGTATTGCAGCCCAAGCACGCCGAGTACCGCGCTGTGTACCAGCAACTGCTGGGCCAGCCCTTCAGCTACCCGATGAGCCTGGTCGACTACCTGGCGCGTCTGCTATGAGCGGCAAACTGTTCTGGACTGATCCCTACCAGACCACGCTCACCACCACGGTGGCGCGGGTGGACGGCCAGCAGTTATGGCTGCAGGACACCATCTTCTATGCCTTCAGTGGCGGACAGGAAAGCGATGCCGGCACCATTGCTGGCTGGCCTGTCGTGCAGGCGGAAACACAGGCTGCGGACATTGTGTACACCCTGCCGCCGGAGCATGGCCTGTCGGCCGGAGACACGGTAAAGGTGCAGATAGACTGGCCGCGGCGCTACCGGCTGATGCGCTTGCACTTTGCCGCCGAACTGACGCTGGAAACCATTTACCGCGACGTTGCCGGGGTGGAAAAAATTGGCGCGCACATTGCGGCGGACAAGGCGCGCATCGACTTTGCCCTGGCCGAACCCATCACCCCGCATCTGCCCGCCATCAGCGCCAAGGTGCAGGGCCTGATTGATGCTGACAGCGAGATTGTCAGTGCCTTCTCCGACCTGGAAGCCGAGCGCCGCTACTGGGAAGTCCCCGGCTACTGCCGGGTGCCTTGCGGGGGCACGCACTTGCGCCGCACCGGCGAGGTGGGCCGCATTGCGCTCAAACGCAAGAATATCGGCAAGGGCAAGGAGCGGGTGGAAATCACCCTGCTGGAGGATGTGCCATGCTAGGCGGTTGTCTGTGCGGTGCCATCACGTATGAAGTGGATCAACTGGATCTGCCCATCAGCCATTGTCATTGCCACACTTGCCAGAAAGCCCATGCCGCGCCCTTTGTGCCAACGGCCGGGGTGCTGCGCCAGCATTTTCGCTGGCTGCGCGGGGTGGACCAGTTGGGCAGTTTTTTGTCCTCGCCCGGCAAGCTGCGCCATTTCTGCCGCCAGTGTGGCAGCCATCTGCTGGCCGAGCGCGAGGGCAGCCCGTATGTGATCCTGCGCGTGGCCACGCTGGACCAAGCCCCGGCACAGCAGGCCAGCCAGCATATCTGGACCAGCCATGACCGGCCCTGGCTGCAAGCCGACACGGCGCCGCGCTGGCCGGAATGGCCGCCTGACAGGTAAGCTGGCGCTTTTCCAACACCTATCCGGCCCCGCGCCGGGGACTGACTGGATTGTCATGTGGTACGACCTTGCCGCCGTGGGCGCGGCAGCCTGCTGGGCCTGGGGCGGTATTCTCGGTGCCGGGCCATCCCGCCATTTCGGCCCCTTCACCTTTACCCGCCTGCGGCTGAGCCTGATGACGCTGCTGTTGGGCGGCATCAGCCTGGCCATTGGCGGCTGGCACAGCATGCAGTGGGCCAATGTGCTGCCGGCGCTGCTGTCCGGCCTGACCGGCATCTTTCTGGGTGACACCCTGTATTTTTCCGCGATGAACCGGCTGGGCCCCCGGCGCTCCGGCCTGTTGTTTGCCACCCACTCGGTGTTTTCCGTGCTGCTGGGCTTGTTGTTCCTGCAGGAAAAGCTCAGCCTGCCGGCCTTTGTCGGCAGCGTGATGGTGTTTGGCGGCGTGCTGCTGGCGGTGGCGTTTGGCCGTGGCAAGCAGCAAGGCAAGGCCTGGGAGCAGCCGGCACATTTGAAAGCCGGGGTGTTGCTGGGCCTGGCGGCGGCGCTGTGTCAGGCGCTGGGCACCTTCTTTGCCAAACCGGCCATTGCCGGCGGGCTGGAGCCGGTCACTGCCTCGGCCATCCGCATGGGGGTGGCTTGTGCGGTGCATTACCTGTTGCTGTACGGTGGTCTGCCGCTGGCCAAGAGCCGCGGGGCCTTCATTCCGCGCATCCTGGCTCAGACGGCGCTGAACGGCGTGGTGGCGCTGGGCCTGGGCATGACGCTGATCATGCTGGCGCTGCAACACGCCAATGTGGCCACGGTGGGCATGCTCTCCGCGCTCAGTCCGGTGTTGATCCTGCCCATGCTGTGGTGGGTGAACAGACAGCCACCACCACTGGTGGCCTGGCTGGGAGCCCTGGTCAGTTGTGCCGGCACGGCGCTGATTGTGCTGCGCTGATTGTGCTGTGCCAAATTTTACCTGGCCGGGGTTTCCTGCCGTGGCCGGGGGCAGGGTATGATGCAGGGGCTGGCCGCTGGGCCGGCCCTGTTTACTGATGGCAATGGCGCGGTGCCGTTGCCCACACGCAAGACGGATCACCGATGATTTCCCATATCCAGTCCAGCCTGACTGAGGCGCAGACCGCTCTCAACAATCTGCTGGCCAATCCCCAGGCGCTGGCCAGTATTGAAGCAGCTGCGCAGCAACTGATTACCAGCCTGGCCGCTGGTGGCCGCATCTTCTCCTGCGGCAATGGCGGCTCCATGTGTGATGCCATGCACTTTGCCGAAGAACTGACCGGCCGCTACCGCAACAACCGGCGCGGCATGGCCGCCATTGCCATTTCCGACCCCAGCCACATGAGCTGCGTGGCCAACGACTTTGGCTACGAACATGTGTTTTCGCGCTATCTGGAAAGCCATGGCCGGGCCGGCGATGTGCTGATCGGCATCAGCACCAGCGGCAATAGCCAGACCATCGTCAACGCCGCCACGGTGGCGCGCGAACTGGGCATGAAGGTGATCATCCTTACCGGCCGTGCCGCCACCCGGCTGGAGCCGTTGGCCGACGTTTACGTCAACACTCCGGGCGGCCAGTATGCCGACCGCGTGCAGGAACTGCACATCAAGGTGCTGCATATTCTGATCGAGCTGGTGGAACGGCATTTCTGCCCGGAAAACTACTGATTGCTGCATGGTTGGATCGGTAATGGAAAACGGCCCTGACGGGCCGTTTTAGGCTGCTGACAAAGTAATCTGGTTCGCTTGCACCGGACCCGGCCAAGCCGGGCCTTACGACCAAGCACCTGATTCCGCAGCCTTCCCATCTAATCCCAATCCCCCCGCCCTTTCCCTGAAAGCGAGAGGCGGTTTGTCAATAAGTTGAAACGGCCCTGACGGGCCGTTTTTTACTGATTAGCCCGCACCCAGCGGTGCCAGTGGCCGTACAGTTCCGGGTCGATGGCGGCAATCACCGAACGCTTCCACACCGTGTCGCTCCAGTAATCGTCGGTATTCAGGCTGGCCAGGCAGCCGCCGGCTTCCTCTACGATGACCGCCCCGGCGGCGTAGTCCCACAGGCGCTGGCCGCCATGCAGGTAGAGGTCGTAGCGGCCGGCTGCCAGGAAGCACCAGTCCAGCGTGCTGGAACCCATGCTGCGCTGGCTGCCAAACGGTGCCACGCTGCTCATGCGCGCCGCCAGTTTGCCGGAGCGCAGGTATTTCACCTCGACGGCGGCAATGGCATCGCCCATGCTGTTGCGGGTGGTTTTCAAGGGCAGGCGACGGCCATTGAGCCAGGCACCCTGGCCACGGCGGGCATAGAACATTTCGTCCGACACCGGGTTGTAGATTACCCCCAGTTCGCTGACCCCGCGCACCATCAGCGCCACCGAAATGGCAAAGTAGGGCAGGCCGTTGACGAAGTTGGTGGTGCCGTCGATGGGGTCCACCACCCACAGGCCGTCCGGGTTGTCCTGCCACAGGGCATCCTGCTCTTCGCGCGTCATTTCTTCGCCCAGCACCGGGTGCGGCAGCACGCGCGGCAGCATGTCGCCCAGTGCCTGCTGGCAGGCCATGTCCGCCTCGGTAAACAGCGAGCCGTCGTCCTTGCGCGTTTTACCCACGCGCAAAAAGCGCGGCATCACCTCCTGGCGTGCCACGTCCCGGACAACCTGCATCACCTGTTCAACCACCTGCATTATGTTCTCCTGGGTCCCGCTGTTATCGGTCAGCCGGTGCGGGCAAGGTAGGGTAAGCTGGGCTCACTCTGGAAGAATAGTTGCAAATCCGGCATGCCAGGCCCCCATTCAACGGTGGTGCTCATCAGGAATGCGGACGCGTCATGCGTCGTCAGGGCCGAGCTTGGCGGGAAAAGCTGTCAGAATAGCCACTTGCCAAAGACGAGTTGTTGCAACTGCAGCAAACAAAGCAAAATACCGTTATCACCACGGACTTTCAATACGCCATGCCAAGGTTTTTTATCGAAACAGCGCTGGCGGCAGGTCAAACCCTGTCGCTGCCCGATACCGTTGTCCGTCACATCCAGGTGCTGCGCCTGAAGGAAGGCGACAGCCTGACCCTGTTCAACGGACAGGGTGGGGAGTATCAGGCCACCTTGCTGGCGCTGCAAAAGCGTGATGCCAGTTGTGAAATCACCCGCTTTGACGACATCAGCCGCGAGTCGCCCATCTGGCTGGGCCTGGCGCAGGCCATTTCCAGTGGCGACCGTATGGAATTCACCCTGCAAAAAGGGGTGGAAATGGGGGTGTCGCTGTTTCAGCCGATTGCCGCCGAACGCTCGGTGGTGAAGCTGTCCGGCGACCGGGCTGACAAGCGGGTGCAGCGCTGGCAGGAAATCGTGCAATCGGCCTGTGAGCAATGCGGCCGCAATACCTTGCCGCAGGTGCTGCCCATCCTCAGTCTGAATGAATGGCTGCAACAGCAACAGCAGGCGGATGCGCGCCTGATCCTGTCGCCGTTGGGGACGCAAAAGCTGGCTGACATCGCCAGCGCACCCAAGCGGGCCTGGCTGATGGCCGGGCCGGAAGGTGGTTATTCCGCCCGCGAGGAAGGTGCCGCGCTGGCTGCCGGCTGGACCCCGCTGAAACTGGGGCCGCGCATCCTGCGCACCGAAACCGCTGCGCTGGCGGCGGTGGCGGCGGTGCAGGCGGTGTGGGGGGATTATTGTATCTAGAGCTTCGCCGTCGTTGCCAACTCCGGCAGGGAATTAAATTTTGAACCGCTACGCGGTGCTGTTTTTCATGGCGGGGCTGCCCGCCGAGCAGGCAGGGGAGCTGCCTCGCCAGCTCCCCTGCACCCCTAGGCGACCCCAGGTTGCGCGAAACCCCGCCTGCTTCGGGCCGGGCAAGGCGCCGCCGAACTCGCCATTCGCTATCGTCGAATGGCTCAGACATTGCGGCGGCTTAAAACCTTGCCCAACCCGCCCCAGTCGGCGCGCGCCACGGGGAGAAGGGGCTGCGTCGTCAGCGTGATGGCTTCCGGTTTTGCCACAGCTCCGCCATGTAAACATCACCGCGCAGCGGACAACCGGCTGTTAAAACGTAGGCATTGCGATCCCGCTATGACTTGGCTGGTAAACGCGGCCAACAAAAAGCCCGGCTGGGCCGGGCTGGATGATGTCGATCAGAGCGTAAGCTTGCTCATGCCGTGGTGGCGATTTCCTGCTGCCGGTAAATCAGCGCACCGGCCAGCAGCAGCTCCTGTTCGCCCAGCGTGAACTGTCCGGGCGGCGCGGCACGCTCGAACAGAAAACGGCGGCCTTCGTATTCCACCCAGGCGCTGATGGTCTGGTCATGAAAACGCCCCAGGATTTCAGTGGAACGCGTTACCGCATTCACATCCGACACCACAATACCCACAGGCTGCGGCACTTCCTCGGCCACTTCCCAGTTTTCCCGCGCCGGCAACTGCGGGGCGTTGCGGGTGGCCATCTGCAGCCACAGGCGATAAATCCACAAGGGCAGCATCACCCGGTGTACCCGCTTGTCGTCGGTAATCACGCAGGCCACCGGAAAGCGGTGGTGGCAGGCGGGACAACTGCCCTGCGCCGCCAGAAACAGCTTGTCCTGCTGCAGGCTGGCCAGTCCGGACATGTGTTCACAACCCACCATGGCATGGCAGTGCGGGCAGTGCTTGCCGAAGCGGCGCACCCGGTTGCCATTGGGGAAGGTGACGGGGAGATAACTGGAAATCGTGTGCTGTCTTGCCATTGACTATCAATCCACTACAACGCCATGCATGGCGGAATGCCTGGCAGTATACCCTGTCCATCGGGATGGGGGGCAGGCCCGTCTGATTCAGACTGCCCGTATCTGGCAGCCCAGGGTATGGCTGGCACCTGGCGGCAGCGTGTAGCTGTCTTCGCCGGCATTCGCCGCTTCGATGCAGACAAAATCCTGCCAGCCCTCATCCGGCAGGTCCGCCAGCCGCGCGGCCTTGTCCTGCCACGGGTTCCACACCACCACGCTGCCCGAGCCGCGGCGGCTGATATGCAGTTTGCGCTGCCAGCCAGGGTCGCTCAGGATGACGTCGGCCTCGCTATAGACAATGGCGTCGAACTCGCCATTGAGTTGCAGTGCCGCGGATGGCATGCGGCTGTAGCGGGCGGCCACTTTGTCTTCGAACACGGCATCTTCCAGCCCGGCCAGCCGGATGCGGCGGCTGTCGCTGACAGCCAGATAACTGTGCAGCGCCGTGCTCACCGTGTGTGGTTGCTGGCTGTGATTATGGGTGTGCAGCTGCATGGCAATGTGGTCGGACAGGGTGTATTCCAGTTCAACATCCAGCCCTTGCCAGTGCGGGCCTTGCAGTTTCACGTGAAACGCATCGCTATCCTGTTCCACCGCCAGCAATTGCCAGGGCTGCTGCCGCGCCACGCCGTGCGCCGGTGCGCTGCTGTCGGTGGGATGCGGCCCAAACCAGGGCCAGCATACCGGTATGCCGCCGCGAATGGCCTTGCCGGTTTGCAGGAGGGCTTGTGGTGACATGTATAGCCAGGGCTGCTGACCGTAGGGCTGATAAGACAGCAACTGGCCACCCAGCAAGGACAGGGTGGCGCAGAAGCTGCCGCTATCGAGCTGCAGCAGGGTAAGGTCATTGCCCAGCGGAATCAGTTGGGCAGCAGCGGGCAAGGGAATGGCCATCAGGCATCTCGCGAGCAGTAAAATGGGCTGATCATAACCCAATGCCGGCCAGTCTTCTGCCTGCGGTGGTACTGTTTGGGCGATCAGGCTGGTCAGCACCGTCCGAAGCGGGCATGCTGATACACGGAATTCTGCGCTGGATCAGCCATTGGCATGGCTGGCCGGTCTAGAATGTCTACATTCATCACTCTGCTTTCATGGAACACAAGGTGCCTGCCACAGCTCAACCGCGCTATCTGCGTATCAAGGAATACATTCTGGAAGGCATTCGCAAGAAGGAATTCCTGCCGGGCAACAAGATCCCGCCGGAGCTGGAGCTGGCCAGCCAGTTTTCCGTGTCGCGCATGACGGTGAACAAGGCGGTACGCGACCTGGCCGAGGCCGGCATCCTGCTGCGTTTTGCCGGGGATGGCACGTATGTGGCCGAACGCAAGGCCGAATCGCCGCTGCTGGACATCAACAATATCGCGGCGGAAGTGGAAGCGCGCGGCCACACGCACAGCGCCGACGTGCATCAGCTGGAAACCATCGCGGCAGGTGAAGAGATTGCCCTGCAGTTGGGGGTGAAGGTGGGTACGCCCATCTATCACTCCATCCTGGTACACCGTGAAGACGGCCTGCCTATTCAACTGGAAGACCGTTATGTGAATCCGGCCTGGGCACCGGATTACATCCTGCAGGACTTCAGCCGCCGCACCCCCAATGAATACCTGATGGAAACCTGCCCGCTGACCGATATCGAGCACAGCGTGGAAGCCATCCTGCCGGATGCGCGCGAGCTGGCCATGCTGGATATCGCCGCTGGCGAGCCCTGCCTGCTGGTGTTGCGGCGCACCTGGTCGTACAAGAATCTGGTGACTTTTGCCCGGCTGGTGCATCCGGGCGGGCGTTACAAGCTGCGCTCGCAAAGCCGGGTGAAGAAATAAGCCTCTGCACGGTGCCGGCTGCAGCTAACAGCCGGCCTTGTGTCCAGGTGGGATGGTGAGCAAGCACGCGGTGGCGGCGGTCTGACAGGGCCGCCGTCTGCACGTCTGCAGGCCTGGTGCGCGCCGCTGCCGGGCGCTAAAACTGCAGCTTGCCGTGATTCTGTCATCCATGTCGGCTATGCTGTCGCAGTATTTCGCCATCATCCTTACCAACCTGCCAACACAGTCAACAACATCATGGACACACTGCTTTTGCTCAAGGCAGCCATTCTCGGCATTGTCGAGGGGCTGACCGAATTTCTGCCCATTTCCTCCACCGGCCACCTGATCCTGGCCGGGGAATTGCTCAAGTTCAACGATGAACGCGGCAAGCTGTTTGAAATCGTCATCCAGTCCGGTGCCATCCTGGCGGTGATCTGGGAATACCGCGCGCGGATTGCTGCGGTACTGGGCGGTGCCCGGCACGACCCGGCGGCACGACGCTTCATTCTCAACCTGGCGATTGCCTTCTGCCCGGCCGCCGCGCTGGGCTTTCTGTTCAGCAAGGCCATCAAGGCCCATCTGTTCAACGCCCCGGTGGTGGCCAGCATGTTCATCATTGGTGCGCTGGTCATCATGTGGGCCGAGCGTCGCCAGCACAGCATCCGGGTGCAGACGGTAGAGGAAATGAGCCCGCTGGATGCGCTCAAGGTGGGCTGCGCCCAGGCCTTTGCGCTGGTGCCGGGGACTTCACGTTCCGGTGCCACCATCATCGGCGGCATGCTGTTTGGCCTGTCGCGCAAGGCGGCCACCGAGTTTTCCTTCTTCCTGGCCATTCCCACGCTGATCATTGCCTCGCTGTATTCGCTGTATAAAGACCGTGCGCTGCTGGCGGCGGATGACCTGGGCATCTGGGTGGTGGGCCTGCTGTTTTCCTTTGTCTCGGCCTTCTTCTGCGTGCGCTGGCTGCTGCGCTTCATTTCCAGCCACAGCTTCATGGTGTTTGCCTGGTATCGCATCGTGTTCGGCATCATCGTGTTGCTGACATGGCACTACGGCTGGGTGAACTGGGTGGATAGCTGAAACCCGGCTGTGGCTAATTGACTATACAAATACTGTTGGATTTTTGATGCACAAGGGGAGCCCGCGGCTCCCCTTTTTATTTGTGCAACTGTTTGATTATTGTTGATTTAATAGTGTTTGCATGTTGTATGCAATCAGACATCGTGGTTGACAAGCCATAGAGCAGGGTTTATTTGTATATACAAATCAGGAGCAGATATGAGCAAGCCCACCAACAATATGCGCAGCCTGTGGCTCAATGCCCGGCTGGCCACCATGGATACGCAGCACCCCGCGCCCTATGGCGCGTTGCACGACCACCTGCTGGTGGTGGAGCAGGGCCGTATTGCCGCCATCCTGCCGCAAGGTCAGCTGAACCCGGCCAGTTTCGATGGCGAGGTTATCGATGTGGCTGGCCGCTGGATCACCCCCGGCTTTATCGATTGCCACACCCATCTGGTATATGGCGGCAACCGGGCGGCGGAATGGGAGCAGCGCTTGCTGGGCGTGCCGTATCAGCAGATTGCCGCGCAAGGCGGTGGCATTGTCTCCACCGTGCGCGCCACCCGTGCGCTGAGCGAAGCACAATTGGCCGCCACCAGCCTGCCGCGCTTGCAGGCGCTGATGGCAGAAGGCGTCACCACGCTGGAGTCCAAGTCCGGCTATGGCCTGAACCTGGAAGATGAAATCAAGCAGCTGCGTGTGGCCCGCCAACTGGGTGACAGCCAGCCGGTGGAGATTGTCCCCACCTTGCTGTCTGCCCATGCGCTGCCGCCGGAATTTGCCGGTGACGCCGATGGCTATATCCAGCACGTCTGCCAAGACATTCTGCCCACCGTGGCAGAACAAGGCCTGGCCGAAGCGGTGGATGTGTTTTGCGAAAGCGTGGGTTTTTCCCCGGCGCAAACCCGCCGCGTGTTCGAAGCCGCGCAACGGCACGGCCTGCGGGTGAAGGGCCATGTCGAGCAGCTTTCCAATCTGCAGGGTGCGGCGCTGGTAGCCGAATTTGGCGGCCTGTCGGCCGACCATATCGAGTATCTGGACGAGGCCGGTGTGGCAGCCATGCGCGTGGCCGGCACGGTGGCAGTGCTGCTGCCGGGTGCATTTTACTTCCTGCGTGAAACGCAAAAGCCGCCAGTCGAACTGCTGCGCGCGGCCGGTGTGCCGATGGCGGTGTCCACCGATCTGAACCCCGGCACCAGCCCGTTTGCCTCCATCCGGCTGGCGATGAACCAGGCCTGCGTGCTGTTCGGCCTGTCGCCGGAAGAAGCGCTGGCCGGTACTACCCGCCATGCCGCCCAGGCGCTGGGCCGTGGCCACAGCCACGGCAAGCTGGCGCTGGATCATGTCGCCGACCTGCTGCTGTGGGATATCGAACACCCTGCCGAAATCGTCTACGGACTCGGCGTCAACCCGCTGGCCGAACGGGTATTCCGTGGCCAGCGTCCGGGCAAGGAAACAACACAATGACTCCAGACATGAAGCTGTGGACCGGCCGCGTGGACGCCGGTGAAGGCGAGCTGGCGCGCCGCTGGCACCAGTTGGCCACGCCGTTTGCACCCGGCCTGCCGGCAGGCATCGGCATTGCCGGTTTTGCCTGCGACGAAGGCGTGCGGCGCAATCAGGGCCGTGTCGGTGCGGCGGCAGCTCCCGCCGTCATCCGCAAGGCACTGGCCAATCTGGCCTGGCATCAGGACCGGCCATTGTGCGATATGGGCGATGTGGCCTGTAGCGATGGCGATCTGGACGCCGCCCACCTGCGGCTGGCGGCGGCGGTGGAGCAACTGGCGCGTGCCGGGCACTTTCCGCTGGTGCTGGGTGGTGGCCACGAAACCGCCTACGGCACCTGGCGCGGCCTGGCCGCAGCGCATCCGGACCAGGTAATCGGCATCATCAATTTCGACGCCCACTTCGACATCCGCGAGGCAGCCGAGGCCACTTCCGGCACGCCGTTTGCGCAGATTGCCGCTGACTGTGCCGCGACTGGCCGTCCCTTCCATTACCTGTGCCTGGGCGTGGCCGAGCCATCCAACACCCAGGCGCTGTTTGCCCGTGCCGGGCAGTTGGGCGTGCAGTGGCTGCTGGACAGCGCACTGAACCAGGCGGGCCTCGCCAATGCCCAGCGTACGGTGCAGGACTTCATCGACCAGGTGGACATGGTCTATCTCACCATCGATCTGGATGTGCTGCCCGCCAGCGTGATGCCTGCGGTGTCCGCTCCTGCCGCCATGGGGGTGGAGCTGCCGGTGGTGGAAGCACTGGTCAGCGCCATTGCCGCCAGCGGCAAGCTGGCCGGGGCCGACCTGGTGGAGCTGAACCCGCAATTCGATATCGACAGCCACGGCGCGAAGACGGCGGCCCGGCTGGCGTGGAGTATCACCCGTCATCTGGCCTCGCAGTAAGAACCGCTAAGCAAACCGTGTAGGGAACCCGTGCCAAGGCGGCGCAACGCTGGAGCGGGGTTTTGTCAGCGGTTCCCGGTAAGGAATTCAGGGCAGTTGCCCGACAACATGGCAGTACCAAGGAGACAGCAATGAGCGCAGCACAACAAGACAGCCGCTTTGACCCGACCCGTGTGATCCGCGCCCCGCGCGGCACCGAACTTTCCTGCAAAAGCTGGCTGACCGAAGCCGTCTACCGCATGATCCAGAACAATCTGGACCCGGAAGTGGCCGAGCATCCGCAAAGCCTGGTGGTATATGGCGGCATCGGCCGCGCTGCCCGCAACTGGGAATGTTTCGACACCATCCTGGACGTGCTCAAGCGTCTGGAAGACGACCAGACCCTGCTGATCCAGTCCGGCAAGCCGGTGGGCGTGTTCAACACCCACGCCGACGCGCCGCGCGTGCTGATTGCCAACTCCAACCTGGTACCGCACTGGGCCAACTGGGAACACTTCAACGAGCTGGATAAGAAGGGCCTGATGATGTACGGCCAGATGACCGCCGGCTCCTGGATCTACATCGGCTCGCAAGGCATCGTGCAGGGGACTTACGAAACCTTCTTTGCCGTGGCCAACCAGCACTTCGACGGCAAGCCGCAAGGCCGCTGGATCCTGACCGGTGGTCTGGGTGGCATGGGTGGTGCCCAGCCGCTGGCTGCCACCATGGCCGGCTTCAGCATGATCGCCGTGGAATGTGATGAAACCCGCATCGACTTCCGCCTGAAAACCCGTTACGTGGACCGCAAGGCCACATCGCTGGACGAGGCGCTGGCCATCATCGAAGACGCCAAGCAAAGCGGCAAGGCGGTGTCCGTCGGCCTGCTGGGCAATGCCGCCGATGTGTTCACCGAGCTGGTGAACCGTGGCATCACCCCGGATGTGGTGACCGACCAGACCTCCGCTCACGACCCGGTACACGGCTATCTGCCGCAAGGCTGGACGGTGGAACAATGGCGCGCCAAGCAAAAGACCGACGCCGCTGAAATCACCGCTGCCGCCAAAAAGTCCATGGCCGTGCAGGTACGCGCCATGCTGACCCTGCAACAGCGCGGTGCCGCCACGCTGGACTACGGTAACAACATCCGCCAGATGGCGCTGGAAGAGGGCGTAGAGAATGCCTTCGACTTCCCCGGCTTTGTTCCGGCCTATGTGCGCCCGCTGTTCTGCGAAGGCATCGGCCCCTTCCGCTGGGTGGCGCTGTCCGGCGACCCGGAAGACATCTACAAGACCGACGCCAAGGTGAAGGAACTGATTCCGGATGACCCGCACCTGCACAACTGGCTGGACATGGCGCGTGAGCGCATCAGCTTCCAGGGCTTGCCGGCACGTATCTGCTGGGTGGGCCTGAAAGACCGTGCCCGTCTGGGTGCAGCTTTCAACGAAATGGTGAAGAATGGCGAACTCAAGGCGCCGATCGTGATTGGCCGCGACCATCTGGACTCCGGCTCGGTGGCTTCGCCCAACCGCGAAACCGAATCCATGCTGGATGGTTCGGATGCCGTGTCCGACTGGCCGCTGCTCAACGCCCTGCTGAATACCGCTGGCGGCGCCACCTGGGTGTCCTTGCACCACGGTGGTGGCGTGGGCATGGGCTTCTCGCAGCACTCCGGCGTGGTGATTGTGTGTGACGGTACGGACGAAGCCGCCAAGCGCGTGGGCCGTGTACTGCGTAACGACCCGGGTACCGGTGTAATGCGTCATGCCGATGCCGGTTACGACATCGCCAAAAACTGCGCGCGTGAGCAGGGCCTGGACCTGCCGATGCTGAAATAAGCCGGGTAGAGCATGCCCGATCCGGCCTTACCTTGCCGCGGGCATTCTCTGTGCAGAAATCACGTCATCAGCGCCATTGCCCTGGCATCGGCGGCAGGGCAGGCGCTACAACAAGAACATATCCGGCCACGCCTGCGGGCGTGAGGCCAGCTGACAATCAATAGAGACTGAAACCATGAGCATTCTCCATATCGTACCGGGCCAACTGACACTGGCCGACCTGCGCCGCGTTTCACGTGAAACCGGCCTCAAGCTGCAACTGGACCCGTCCTGCCACGCCGGCATCGACGCTTCCGCCGCCACCGTGGCACGCGTGCTGTCCGAAGGCCGCACCGCCTATGGCATCAACACCGGTTTTGGCCTGCTGGCCAATACCCGCATTGCACCGGACGAGCTGGAACTGCTGCAACGTTCCATCGTGCTGTCGCACGCTGCCGGTATTGGCGCGCCGATGGATGATTCCACCGTGCGTCTGGTGATGGCACTGAAAATCAACTCGCTGGCGCGTGGTTTCTCCGGCATCCGCCGTCAGGTGATCGAAGCGCTGGTCACGCTGTTCAACCACGGCATCTACCCGGTGATTCCGCAAAAGGGTTCGGTGGGCGCGTCCGGCGACCTGGCCCCGCTGTCGCACATGAGCGCAGTGCTGATCGGCGAGGGTGAAGCCTTCGTCAACGGCCAGCGCGTACATGGCCGTGAAGCCATGCAGGCTGCCGGTCTGCAGCCCATCACCCTGGCCCCGAAAGAGGGCCTCGCCCTGCTCAACGGCACGCAAGCCTCCACCGCCTTTGCGCTGGAAGGCCTGTTTGCCGCCGAAGACCTGTTTGCCTCTGCCGTGGTGGCAGGCTCCATGTCGGTGGAAGCCGCGCAGGGCAGCCGCACCCCGTTTGACGCCCGCATCCACGCCGTGCGCGGCCATGCCGGCCAGATCGATGCCGCCAGCGCCTACCGTGCGCTGCTGGAACACAGCGAAATCGAACACTCGCACGAAAACTGCGGCAAGGTGCAGGACCCGTACAGCCTGCGCTGCCAGCCGCAGGTGATGGGTGCCTGCCTGACGCAGATCCGTCACTCCGCCAGCGTGCTGCAAGTGGAAGCCAACTCGGTATCGGACAACCCGCTGGTGTTTGCCGACGACAACGACATCCTGTCCGGCGGCAACTTCCACGCCGAGCCGGTGGCCTTTGCCGCCGACAACCTGGCGCTGGCCATTGCCGAAATCGGCTCGCTGTCCGAGCGCCGCATGGCACTGTTGATCGACAGCAACCTGTCCAAGCTGCCGCCCTTCCTGGTGAACAATGGCGGGGTGAACTCCGGCTTCATGATTGCCCAGGTCACCGGTGCGGCCCTGGCTTCGGAAAACAAATCGCTGGCGCACCCGGCCTCGGTGGACAGCCTGCCCACCTCGGCCAACCAGGAAGACCACGTATCGATGGCCACCTTTGCCGGTCGCCGTCTGCGCGATATGGCCGGTAACACCGCCGGCATTCTGGCCGTGGAACTGCTGGCTGCCTGCCAGGGTGTGGACTTCCGCGCCCCGCACAAGGCCAGCGCCAAGCTGGAAGAAGCCAAGGCCGAACTGCGTGCGCAAGTGCCGTTCTACGACAAGGACCGCTACTTCGCACCGGATATCGAAAAGGCCGCTGCGCTGGTGGCCAGCGGCAGTTACAACCGCTTTGTCGCGGCTGGCTTGCTGCCCTCTTTGTAAGCACGGCTAGTCATCAGGAGCTTGGCCCGGCACCGTCACGGTGACCGGGCTTTTTTGCGTGGAATGGCGGGACGGGATGTCAGAGCAGGCAGTAGCCCAGCACGCCTGCCAGCAGCAGCGCGGGCAGGGAATACAGATGAAAACGCAGCCAGATGCCGCGCTCGCCCGCCATGCGCAGGGCAATCAGGTTGGCCAGCGAACCCAGCACGCAGCCAAAACCACCGGCATTCACCGCATAGGCCAGCACCTTGTAGGCGCTGCTGTATTTCACCAGCAGGATGGTGGCAGGCACATTGCTGATCAGCTGCGAAGCCAGCAGGGCGGTCAGGTACAGGCTGCCGCTACTCAGCCCGGCCACGGCATCGGTCCAGTGGTGTACCAGCGGTAGCCCGGTCAGCAGGCGGATATCGACAAACATCAGCATGAACACGGCAATCAGGCTCCAGTCCACCGCCAGCAGCAGGGCCGGGCGCAGCAGGGCAATGCCGGCCAGCACCGCCGCCAGGCCCCATAGCGCATGGCCGGATTCCAGCGCCACGATAAAGCCGATGTACAACAAGGCGCAGCTCCACAACAGACCGGGCTGATAGCCGCTGGCGTCGTCGTGCAGTTCGGCATGAATGCGCTGACCGGGAAACGCTAGGGCGGTGGCCAGTAGCAGCAGCGCCATGCTGCCCAGTGCCAGCGGGGCCATCTGCCAGGTAAACGCAGCAAAGGACTGGCCGGACAACTGCCACAGCAAGATGTTTTGCGGGTTGCCGATCGGGGTGAGCAGCGAGCCGGCATTCACCGCCAGCGCTTCGAATATCACCAGCCGGCCAATGGGCAGACCGGCAATGCCACGCAGGCTGAGGGTAAGCGGCACCACGATGAACAGCGCCACATCATTGGTGAGTACGGTGGACAGCAGGGCCGACATGCCCACCAGAAACAGCGCCAGCGATCTTTCCCGCGCCAGCCGGTTGATGATGAGGCGGCCCAGATGAGCCAGATAGCCGCTTGCTTCCACGCCCTTGGTCAGCAACAGCAGGCCGGACAGGGTGGTGATGGTGGGCCAGTCTATCCAGTGGACAAACTGGCTGGCCGCCGCGGGCTGTGGCAGCCATAGCAGCAGCATCAGCAACAGCAGCACATGCAGCAGCCGGTCGTGCAAGAACGGGGCGAGCAAGGCGGCCAGACGAGAGGGGGAGGTGTGTGCAGACATGGCGGCAGCTTACGGGAAGGCTGCCGCCGCCATCAAGCTGCGTACACGGCGGCGTCAGTCCTGGGTGCGCAAGTCGTCACGCTTGATGGCCATGCCCATGGCGATGATCCAGGGAATCAGCAGCCAGCCGCCCAGCACATTGATGAGCACAATGGTTTTCAGGCGCGGGCTTTTCACCAGCCAGGCGGTGATGGCGGGAATCAGATAGGCCGGAATCATTACCAGCGCATCACCCAGCCACATTGCCGCCGTAACGAAATCCGGCTGGTTGGTGAACGTGCCGTACAGCCACAGCAGAAAAGCCAGCGCCAGCACGATGGCCAGCAGGCCCTTGATCAGATCGACAGGTTTCATGACATCCAGAAAAGAAGCAGACAAGTGCCAAGCCTAATCATGCCGGCCCGGCTTTGGCAAACCCCTTGGTCAAACAAGCGGTGGAATGTGGTTTAGCTTGTGCCCAGCAGTTGTTGTACACGCTGGCGCAGCACCGGCAGCACCTCGGCAGCAAACCAGGGGTTGCGCTGCAGCCACAGATTATTGCGCGGGCTGGGATGGGGCAGCGGCAGGATATGCGGCCAGCCGGCCTGCCAGTTGCGTACCGCCTGGGTGATGTTGCCGGCAGCCGGCAGATGCCAGGCCAGCGCATGCTGACCCAGTAGCAGCGTCAGTTGCAGCTTGGGCAATTGCTGCAGCAACGGCACACGCCAGTGGGCGGCACATTCTGGCCGTGGCGGCAGGTCGCCATGCGGGCCGCTGCCCGGATAGCAAAAACCCATGGGCAGAATGGCCACCAGCGTGGGGTCGTAAAACTGTGTGGCATCCAGGCCCAGCCAGTCGCGCAGGCGGGCGCCGCTGGCATCGTCAAACGCAATGCCTGAGGCATGCACCTTGCGGCCTGGTGCTTGCCCGGCAATCAGCAAGCGCGCACTTGGATGCAGTTGCAGCACCGGGCGCGGGCCCTGTGGCAGTTGATCGGCACAGAGCCGGCAGTGGCGTACCTGATCAAGCAGCGTGATGTAGTCGGACATGCGATTGGGCTGGAGTGGTGGTCCTGCCGTTTATGTGCCGGCTCGGTTGCTGCTGGCAAGTGCTTTGTCTGCCATCTGCGCGTCAGTGCGGGCGTCGTCCGCCCAATTGGCTGATCAGCACGCTGGCCACAATCAGCGCCGCACCGCTGATGGCCATGATGCCCAGTTGCTCACCGGCGATGGCACCCACCAGCCCGGCCCAGACCGGCTCCATCGCATAAATGATGGTAGCGCGGGTGGCGGGGACGGTTTTCTGCGCCCAGTTCATGGCAATCTGGATGACGGCAGTGGCCAGCCCCATGCCCAGCAGGCTGACAAGCAATACCGGATGCGCCTGCGGCGCGGCTTCGCCACTCAGTTGCCAGCCCAGTGCCGCCAGCAAGGACACGGTCAGCAATTGCACCACCGCCACCCGGCGCGGGTGACACTGGCCGGCAAAGCGGCCCACCAGGCTGATTTCCAGTGCGATCATGGCAGCCCCGGCCACGGTCAGCCATTCGCCTGCGCCGAAATTGAATTGCAGGCCGCGCGGGTCGGACAGCAAAACCAGCCCGCCAAAGGCCACGATGATGCCCAGCCAGGCCGCCAGCCGTGGCCGGTGGCGAAACAGCAGTAATTGGAATAATGGCACCAGCGGCACATACAGGCCGGTGAGAAAAGCCGACTTGCTGCTGGGAATCAGTTGCAGGCCCAGCGTCTGCAGGCTGTAGCTGCCAAACAGCACGCTGCCCACCAGTGCGCCGGTCAGCAGCTCGCGCCGGCTCAGGCCGCGCAGCTCGCGCCAGCACAGCAGCAGGGCAATCAGGCCGGCGATGCCAAAGCGCAGGCTGACAAAGCTGAATGGCCCGGCCCATTGCAGCGCATGCTGCACCACCAGAAAGGTGAAGCCCCAGATCATGGTGACGCCGATCAGCACCAGGTCGGGCAGGCGGGATGGGCTGGGCGGCAGGCTGGCGGTGGCGGTCAGCGATGTCATGGACGTGCTCTCGTTGCGGGTGAGGAGTCTGTGAAATATAATGCACAAATCACCATTTGGGCAATATATTGCACATAGCCATGAACAAGCCAGCAAACGGGTCACTGCAAGTGATGCAGAACGTGGCAGACAATCTGCGTCTGGCACGCCTGCAGCAAGGCTACAGTCAGGAAGTGCTGGCCACGCGGGCGGGCATCAGCCGCCGCATGCTGGTGAATATCGAAGCCGGGGAAAGCAATGCCAGCATTGCCACGGTGGACAAGCTGGCTTCGGCACTGGGGCTGAGTTTTGTCGACGTGGTGCGCCCGCCGTCGCTAAGCGACAAGGCCCGGGCTTTGCCGCTGCGCATCTGGCAGGGCGAGCAGGCTGACAGCCATGCCAGCTTGCTGGAGTCGCTGGCCATGCCGGGCAAGACACTGGAGCTGTGGCGCTGGCAACTGGCGGCCGGTGACAGCTATCACGCCGAAGCCGACGCGCCCGGCTGTCAGGAGCTGCTGTATGTACTGGCCGGACAGCTGCAATTGCAGTTACCGCGGCAACAGCAAACCCATGTGTTGCAAGCCGGGCAGTCGTTGGCTTTTGCATTGGATCAGCCATGCAGCTATCACAATCTGGGTGCTGAGCCCTGCACATTCACCAAGAGTGTGCTGATGGTGCCACATCAGGATCAATGAAAAACGGCCCTGCAGGGCCGTTTCATCATTGTACTGTCAGGGTGCTGACAGGTCTTACTTGCTGATGGACTTGGCGTAGGTTTCGGCGGCAGTACGCATTTTCGGCAGCAGGGTTTTTTCTGCCGAGGTCAGCATATTCTTCATGATGCCGTCGATCACCACCGGCTGCTGCTTCATCAGCTTCTGGCCGGCCGGGGTCTTGTAGAAGGCTACGATCTGCTGCATTTCGGCGGCGGAAAACTGTGCGCTGTAGTTTTTGACCACTTCCTGTTCAAACTGCTTTTTCACGGCGGCAGAGTTGAAATAGTCGGCGGCGGTCTTGTGTACGCCTTCAGCATAGGCCTTGAAACCATCCTGGGCTTTTTTCTGCTGCTCCTGGGACAGATTGATCTTGTTCTTGACGAAGTATTCCTGCAGCAGCGGGCCGGCAGAGCCGGTGGTGCGGTTGGCCAGGTCATTCGGCATATTGTTCAGGCCGATCACCTGGGCCAGTTCCTTGGCGGCGGCATCCTGTGCGGCATCGGCATGGGCCAGCATCGGCAGGGTCAGCGCAAGGGCGGCAATGGCGGTCTTGATCGGGCTAGCAGCAAACATGGGGCATCCTTTTCGGCAATGGCATCAGAGAACACAAGCTTGGCAGTTTGACACCGCCAGAGAGCGTGGTCAAAGCAGCTTTGATGGCCTGCCGGTGCGGACAGTTCCTGCGTGCTGCGTCAGGCCGCGATGTTGCCGCGGGCGCGGGCGCGCTCCAGCAAGGGTGGCAGCAGGGCCAGACCTTCTTCCCATTGCTGATGGCCGGAAGCCACGTTGATATGCCCGGCCTGGTGCAGCCAGGTGAGCGGACTTTGCCAGTAGCCAGCCATGCGCGCGGCACGGGCAGATTTGCAGAACGGGTCGTTGTCGCTGGCCACCACGCGGCTGACAAAAGGCAGCGGCTGGCGCGGCAGCGGTGCAAACGGCATCAGCTCGCGCGGCACGAAGGGCCTTTCCACATCGGCCGGAGCCACCAGCAGCGCGGCGGCAATCCTGTCCGGATGACGTCGCGCATAATGGGCCACGGTAATGCAGCCCAGGCTGTGGGCAATCACGATGGCCGGGCGGCGCGCCTGCGACAGGGCGTGGTCCAGCCCGGCTAGCCAATCTTCCAGATCGGGCTGCTCCCAGTTGTGGTTTTCCACCCGGATGGCATGCAGGCGCTGTTCCCAGTGGCTTTGCCAATGATTGGCAGCACTGCCCCTCCAGCCTGGCTGGATGATGAAGTCGAAATCGGCGGCAATGGTGGTCATGGCAAGCTCTCGGAAACGGTCAGAGCAAACTATAGGGCAAATTCAATAGCTTAAAAAGTGATAAATAATTGTTTTTATATTTCTTATGGTGATTTGTCAGGGACGCACATCGCACGGCTTCTTAGATTATTTTTGAATAACGGAATGAAAAACAATCATTTCTGGTGATAAACCATTCCTGATTACAGTGTGCTGCATCAACCGAAGCCCTTCGACTCAGGAGCCACAACATGACGACTATCCGCACCAATCTGAAAGCGCTGGCAGCCGTGCTGCTGCTGGCCGTTACGCCGCTGAAGGCCGCCGAACTGCTGAACGTGTCCTACGACCCCACCCGCGAGCTGTACCAGGATGTGAACAAGGCCTTTGCCGAGCAATGGAAGAAAAAGACCGGCGAAGAGCTCACCATCAAGCAGTCGCATGGCGGCTCCGGCAAGCAATCACTGTCCATCCAGCATGGTCTGGCCGCCGACGTGGCCACGCTGGCACTGGCTTACGATATCGATGTGCTGGCTGATGAAGGCCTGTTGCCGAAAAACTGGCAGACCCGCCTGCCGGACAACAGCTCGCCTTACACCTCCACCATCGTGTTCCTGGTGAAAAAGGGTAATCCCAAGCACATCAAGGACTGGAACGATCTGGTGCGCAGCGATGTGCAGGTGATCACCCCCAATCCCAAGACCTCCGGTGGCGCCCGCTGGAACTACCTGGCCGCCTGGGGCTATGCGCTGAAGAAGAATGGCGGCAATGAAGCCAAGGCGCGCGCCTATGTGGCCGAGCTGTTCAAGCATGTACCGGTACTGGACTCCGGCGCACGCGGTGCCACGCTCACCTTTACCCAGCGTGGCCTGGGCGATGTATTGCTGGCCTGGGAAAACGAAGCCGTGCTGGCGGTAAAGGAAATGGGCCCGGACAAGTTTGACATCGTCACCCCGTCCATCTCCATTCTGGCCGAGCCGCCGGTAGCCGTGGTGGACAAGGTGGTGGACAAGAAAGGCACCCGCAAGCAGGCCGAGGCCTATCTGAAGTTCCTGTACACCCCGGAAGGTCAGACCATTGCGGCGGAAAACTACTACCGCCCGCGTGACCCCAAGATTGCCGCCAAATACGCCAGCCAGTTCCCCAAGGTGAAGCTGTTCACCCTCAAGGACGTGTTTGGCGACTGGCGCAGTGCGCAGAAAAAACACTTTGCCGATGGCGGCGTGTTTGACCAGATCTACAGCAAGAACTGATCTTCTCCAGCAAGGATGAATCACGACAGGCCGCACCATGCGGCCTGTTTTGCATTCCGGTGGCATCTGCCGCTTGTCACATGGCTGCGGTAGACTGAGCCACGCTCATTTCATCGGTTTCCCGGCATCCGCATGCAAGTATTTCACAGCCCCCATGGGGCATTGCGTTATCACGACCTGCCCGGCAGCGGTGTGCCGCTGCTGTTTGTGCATGGCCTGGGCTGTGCTGCCTCCAGCGACTTTCCCCGCGTGGCGGCCGATCCGGCCTTGGCCGGAAGACGGCGTTTGTTGCTGGACTTGCTGGGTGCCGGTTTTTCCGACCGGCCTGACGACTTTGCCTACACCATTGCCGCGCATGCCGAAACCGTGGCGGGGCTGATCAATCATCTTGGCCTGCCGCAGCTGGACATCGTTGGCCACAGCATGGGCGGTGCCGTGGCCATAGCCGCCTGCAGCCTGCGTCCGGCACCGGTGACACGGCTGGTGTTGCTGGAACCAAACCTGGACGCCGGTGGCGGCGTGTTCAGCCGCGCACTGGCAGCCATGAGCGAACAGGAGTTTGTCAGTCGTGGCCAGCGCCGCATGGCGCGGCTGGCCAGCCGCGAAGGCAGCCCGCTGTGGGCCGGCTCGCTCTCTGCCAGCCATGCGCCTGCGGTACACCGCGCGGCGGTGTCGCTGGTTCAGGGCGTCGAACCTGGCTGGCGCAGCCAGTTACTGGCGCTCACCATGCCGCGCAGCGTGGTGGTGGGCGAGCGCTCCTTGCCCCAGCCGGGGCTGACCTGCCTTGCGCAAGATGGGGTGAGCGTGCATGTGCTGGCTGACGCCGGCCACGCGATGAGTGAAGACAACCCTGCCGGCCTGGCGGCTTTGCTGGCAGACATTCTGGAGCAAGACCATGTGGCGTGAATGTCGTCGTTACAGCCGGGCCATGCTGCTGGCTCTCGGTCTGGTGCTGTCGGTACGGGCTGCCAGTCTGCCTGCCCCGCAGGAAGTCAGCATTCCACTGCCTGGCGCAGGCCTGTTTGGCAGCACGCTGGACATGCCGGCACTGTTGTACCGCCCGGCAGGGGACGGACCGTTTCCGGTACTGCTGTTTTCCCATGGCCGTGCCGGCAGCACGCAGGAGCGACATCAGCTGAAATACCCCATGGGCCGCAGCCAGATTGCCTACTGGCTGGACAAGGGTTTCATCATCGTGGCGCCCATCCGGCCGGGCTATGGCAGTACCGGCGGTGGCGACCCGGAATATCACAGTGCCCGCATGCTGGCACCGGGCCAGTGCAGTGGTCATCCTGATTTTCGTCATACCGCCGAGGCGGGCGGCGCGGCGGTGCAGGCAGCCATCCGCTGGATAGCGCAGCAGCCTTGGGGCGCGGGCCAGCCCATCGTGTTGGAAGGCCAGTCGGTTGGTGGTCTGCTGACGGTGGCAGTGGGCGCGACTACGCCGCCAGGGGTGATTGGCTATATCAACTTTGCCGGTGGCGCTGGTGGCAACCCGGAGAAATCACCCGGCCAAAGTTGTGACCCCTTTGCACTCACCACGCTGTATGCCGATTTTGGCCGCCACACCGTATTACCCAATCTGTGGCTGTATGCCGAAAACGACCAGTACTGGGGGGCAGATGCACCGGTGGCCTGGCACCAGGCATTCGCTGCGGGCGGCAGCCCCACCCGTTTTGTCCATGCACCTGCGGTGCCGGATGGCGATGGCCACGGCCTGAGCCGTCATCCGGCCGCCTTGTGGGCTGCACAACTGGATGCCTTCTTGCAAAGTATTCCCGCCTTGGCCGGACATATTCCAAGCCAGCCCGCATCGCCGTAAACGCAAGCGCATAAGACCTGCAGTCCCAGCCCCGATGGGACTGATCTTTATCAAGCATTTATCACTTTATTGAACGAGTCTTTTCTTAAGAAATGACAATATTTCCTTTTAGATCAAGCCACTGAGACTTTCCTTTGCTCACTCAATACCCATACTGGATTGATTGGTGCTGGATATATGTAGATGGTATGGTAGTGTGTCCATTTTCAATGGCCTGCGTTGGTATACGGCCATTGCTTATCAATATGTGATGAATATCCGCGGAGAATCACCATGAAACAGAAAGCATGCGCCCTGCTTCTGCTGGGCGCGCTGGCCAGCTTGACTGGCTGTGCGACCGAGAGTTCGCAATCCCTGGCGGTAGCCCAAGTCAATAGCGTAGCCAAACCGTATGCGGGCGTCCGCACTCCGATATCCATCGGCAAATTCGATAATCGTTCCAGTTATGCGCGTGGTTTGTTCTCCGATGGTGTTGATCGTCTGGGCAGTCAGGCTAAAACCATCCTGACCACGCATCTGCAGCAGACCGGCCGCTTCAATGTGCTGGACCGCGAAAACATGGCGGAAACCAGGCAGGAAGCCAGCATCAAGCAACAGTCACAAAAGCTGAAGGGTGCTGATTATGTAATTACCGGCGATGTCACCGAGTTTGGTCGCAAGGAAGTGGGCGATCAGCAGTTGTTCGGCATTCTGGGCCGTGGCAAGCAGCAGATTGCCTATGCCAAGGTGAATCTGAACATCGTCAACACTGCCACTTCCGAAGTGGTGTATTCCACGCAGGGTGCGGGTGAATACAGCTTGTCCAACCGTGAAGTGATCGGTTTTGGCGGGACGGCCAGCTATGACTCTACCCTGAATGGCAAGGTGCTGGATTTGGCGATCCGTGAAGCGGTGAACCGCCTGACAGAAGCGGTTGATGCTGGCGCTTGGCAGCCGGTACGCAACTAGGACGGGAGCCTGTAATGACAATGACCAAAGCATCACGCCGGCTTATGGCGCTGCTAAGCCTTTGCCTGTTGGCTGCTTGTGCCCAGGCGCCAAAGACCTTGTACCAGTGGGAAGCATACCAGCCGCAAGTGTATGAGCACTTCAAGGGACAGAGCCCACAACAGCAGATTACCGAGCTGGAAAAAGGACTGGAGCGCATTGCGGCCAAGGGTAATGTCCCGCCCCCGGGCTATCGCGCACATCTGGGTATGTTGTATGCAGAAACCGGTCGTGACGACCTGGCTTTGCAGCAATTGCAGGCCGAAAAAGCTGCCTTTCCCGAGTCAGCGGCCTATATCGATTTCCTGCTGAAGAAATACCAGAAGTAAGGATAGAACATGCGACATTTCATACGCTTGATCAGCGCGCTGGTGGTGGCAGTCTTGTTGTCGGCCTGTGCCAGTCAACCCCCGGCCAAGCTTGATTACACCGCTTACAAGGCCAGCAAGCCCCGCAGCATTCTGGTACTGCCGCCCTTGAACAACACTCCGGATGTCAATGCGGGTTACAGCGTGCTGTCCCTGCTGACATACCCGTTGGCCGAGTCTGGCTACTATGTGCTGCCGGTGGCGCTGGTGGATAGTACCTTCAAGCAGAACGGCCTCACGGTGGCGGGGGATATCCATCAGGTGACTCCAGCCAAGTTGCGCGACATCTTTGGTGCAGATGCGGCGCTATATGTCACCATCAGCAAATATGGCGCTACTTACACTGTGCTGGACAGTGTCACGGTGGTGGCAGCATCGGCCCGGCTGGTGGACCTGCGTACCGGTGCAGAGTTGTGGAGCGGAAGTGCCAGCGCTTCCAGTGCGGAAAACCAGAACAACAATAATGGTGGAGGACTGGTGGGCACGCTGATTTCTGCCGCCATCAAGCAGATTGCTCACAATCTGAGTGATAGTGGTCATGACGTGGCAGCCATCACCAGTAATCGCCTGTTGTATGCCGGCCATTACAACGGATTGTTGTTCGGGCCGTACTCGCCGCATTACGGCACTGATTGATTGATTGAACTGTAGATGACAAAGCCGCCAGTGGATGATGCACTGGCGGCTTTTTTCATGCGGCAGATGGCCAGGATGGATGATCAGGGATAGACGATGCGCAACAGGTTGGTGGCACCCGGCGTACCGAATGGCACACCGGCGATGATCACCATCGGCTTGCCTTGTTCGGCCAGCCCCAGCTTGGTGGCGCAGAAGGTGGTTTTCACCACCATGTCTTCCAGGTTCTCGGCATCCGGGCCGTTATAGGCCACCACGCCCCATACCAGGGTCAGGCGGCGGGCGGTGCTTAGCCGTGGCGAGATGCCCATGATGGGGGTGTGCGGCCGTTCGCGCGCCAGGCGCAGGCAGGTGGAGCCGGAGGTGGTAAAGGCGGCAGACACGGTGACTGGCAGGATGGCGGCTACCTTGCGCACACAGGCGGCAATGGCATCGGCCTGTTCCGGCGCGTCGGCGGCGCTGTAGTCCAGTGCCATCACGCGGCGGTAGTCCGGTGCGCTTTCCACGCGGCGGATCACCCGGTCCATGATCTGTACGGCTTCCACCGGGAAGGAGCCGGCGGCGGTTTCCGCCGACAGCATGACGGCGTCGGCACCTTCATACACGGCGGTGGCCACGTCGTTGGCCTCGGCACGGGTGGGGGTGGGGGCGGTAATCATGGATTCCAGCATCTGGGTAGCCACAATCACCGGACGGCCCAGGTGGCGGCACTGATGCACGATGCGGCGCTGTACCACCGGCACGTCTTCCGGCGGCAGTTCCACGCCCAGGTCGCCACGCGCCACCATCACCGCGTCGGCCAGCTCGGCAATCTCGTCCAGCTGGTCTACGGCCGACGGTTTTTCAATCTTCACCACAATGCCCACGCTGCTGCCTATCATCTGGCGCAGTTCGCGTACGTCTTCAGCCGTTTGCACAAAGGACAGCGCAATCCAGTCTGCCCCTTCCTGCAGGGCGAATTCGGCGTCCTTGCGGTCTTTCGGGGTAATGGCCGACAGCGGCAGGATGGTTTGCGGCAGGTTGAAGCCCTTGCGGTCGGACAGTTCGCCACCCACCACCACGGTGGTTTCAATCACCCGGTCCTGCACACGTTCCACGTGAAACGACAGCTTGCCGTCGTTCACCAGGATGTGATGGCCGTGTTCCAGCGCGGCAAAGGCTTCCGGGTGGGGCAGGGTGACTTGCTGGCCATCTCCGGCCACCTGATCCAGCACGAAGCGGTAAGACTGGCCGGCGCTCACGCTGACGGGGCCTTGCGGGAAGGTGCCGATGCGCAGCTTGGGGCCTTGCAGATCAACCAGCACGCCGATGGGGCGGCCCAGTTCGGTTTCGGCGGCACGAATGGCGGCCAGGCGGGCGCGGTGGTCGTCGTGGCTGCCATGGCTCATGTTGAGGCGGAATACGTTTACCCCGGCGCGGGCCAGCGCCAGGATCTGCTGCGGGGTGCTGGAGGCTGGGCCCAGCGTGGCGAGAATCTTGGTATTGCGGAGCATGTATTTGTCCTTGTCGGTGCCGGTCTGCGCTGGCGGGGTGTTGTCGAGTGAACCTGATCTGTCGGCGGGTTGCCGACCGTGGTTTCTTGCTTTTGGCAACATGCTGCCACAACTGCAATGTAGTGGCTTTGCTACCTTGCAGGCACTTGGGCTGGGTGTTGCCACCTTGTCAGTTGCTAAAAAATCCGGCTGCGCTTGATGCGCGTTTTGCTTGCGCTACTTGCCGTTGGTGTTGTTATTTTGCCTCTGTTGATTCCAAGCCTTGCTTGCTGCAAAGCAAGAAAAGCGCAAATCCTTGTAGTGGAAGGCTTACAGACCATTCGCATTTGCGATATCTTGCGCTGCAAAATGCAGCCGCACCGGCTGTGGGCGGGTCGGATTCTGTGCTGGCGCGAAAGTTTCATGCGTGTTGATTGACAGCTGAAGCGTGTTAACTAGAATTGGCCGAAAATAAAACGAACACTATAAGTACAAAAAACAACATAACAAAGATTGCCAGCCTGCCCCGGCAGCACTGCAGGGGTGTGGCGATGCCGTCAAAACCAGTCAGCAAAAACGCTCGGCCAGCAACGGCCTTTGGATTGCCAAGGAGACACCTCACATGAAGAACCAGTTCATTCTGGCGCTGGATCAGGGCACGACCAGTTCGCGTGCCATTCTGTTCAACCAGGCCGGCGACATCGTGTCGCTGGCGCAAAAGGAATTCCGCCAGATTTATCCCCAGCCGGGCTGGGTGGAACACGACCCGCAGGAAATCTGGGGCGGGCAGGCTGGTGTGGCTGCCGAAGCCGTGGCCAAGGCTGGTATCGATGGCCGCAGCATTGCCGCCATCGGCATTACCAACCAGCGCGAAACCACCATTGTGTGGGACCGCGAAACCGGCCTGCCGGTGTATAACGCCATCGTCTGGCAAGACCGCCGCACCGCCGCCTTTTGCGACCAGCTGAAAGAACGCGGCCTGGCCGACACCATCCGCAACAAGACCGGCCTGCTGGTGGATGCCTATTTCTCCGGCAGCAAGATCAAGTGGATTCTGGACAATGTGCCGGGCGCACGTGCTCGTGCCGAGGCTGGCAAGCTGGCCTTCGGCACCGTGGATAGCTGGCTGATCTGGAACTTCACCCACGGCAAGGTACATGTCACCGACGTGTCCAATGCCTCGCGCACCATGCTGTACAACATCCACACGCTGGAGTGGGATGCCGAACTGCTGGACATCCTGAGCATTCCGGCCAGCATGCTGCCGGCAGTGAAAAGCTCCAGCGAAGTGTACGGCCATACCCATGCCGCCCATCTGGGCGTGGAAATCCCGATTGCCGGCGTGGCCGGCGACCAGCAGGCCGCCTTGTTCGGCCAGCAATGCACCCGCCCCGGCATGGTGAAAAACACCTATGGCACCGGCTGCTTCATGATGATGAATACCGGCGAACAGCCGATTGAATCCACCAACAAGCTGCTGACCACCATTGCCTGGAAGGTGGATGGCAAGGTGCATTACGCGCTGGAAGGTTCCATTTTCATTGGTGGCGCGGTGGTGAAATGGCTGCGCGACGGCCTGGGCATCATCCGCCACTCGGCCGATGTCGGCCCGCTGGCACAGGAAGTGGCCGACAGCGATGGCGTCTACCTGGTGCCGGCCTTTGCCGGCCTGGGTGCGCCGCACTGGAACCAGAACGCACGCGGCACCATCGTCGGTGCCACGCTGGGTACCAAGGCCGCGCACATTGCCCGCGCCGCGCTGGACAGCATTGCCTACCAGACCATGGACGTGCTCAAGGCGATGGAAGCCGATGCCGGCATGGCCATTGCTGAATTGCGCGTGGATGGCGGTGCCACCGTCAACCAACTGCTGATGCAATTCCAGTCCGACATTCTGGGCGTGGACGTGGTGCGGCCGAAGATTACCGAAACCACCGCGCTGGGCGCGGCCTATCTGGCTGGTCTGGCCGTGGGCTACTGGGCCGGGGTGGAGGACATCCAGGGCCAGTGGCAACTGGACCGCCGCTTCCAGCAAAGCATGGCGGCTGAACAAGTAGAGGCCAATGTCCGTGGCTGGGTGCGCGCCGTCAATGCCGCCAAGGCCTGGGCCGACGCCTGATGCGCTGTTCCCACACGGCGGCTGACCGTGCTGCCCGCACCCATGCCCGAGGTGTGTGCAGAGTCTGGCCGTGTGAATTTCCTGTGTGATGTATGGCAGCAGCCTGTGGCCGGACGACAGCAAGATCCATCCGCCCGTGCCTGCTGCCAGTAACTGTCGTCATGAAAGAGCAGCCATCAGCCAGAGTAGCCGGTGGTAGCGGGAGTCATGGCGCGGAGACCCTGCATGAACCCTTTGTTTGGTGAATTTATCGGAACCGCCCTGCTGGTATTGCTGGGCAATGGCGTGGTGGCCAATGTGCTGCTGAGCAATACCAAGGGCCATAACAGTGGCCTGATCGTGATTGCCTTTGGCTGGGCAATGGCGGTGTTTGTCGGCGTATTCAGCGTGGCGGCCATCAGCGGTGCGCATCTGAACCCTGCTGTTACCGTGGCGCTGGCGGTGGCCGGCAAGTTTGAATGGGCCCGTGTGCCGGGCTATGTGCTGTCGCAAATGCTGGGCGGCATGATGGGTGCGCTGCTGGTGTGGGTGATGTACCGCAAGCATTACGAAACCACCGATTGCGCGGATTTGAAGCTGGCCACCTTCTGCACCGGCCCGGCCATCCGCAGCCTGCCGGGCAATCTGTTGTCCGAGGTGCTGGCCACCTTCGTGCTGGTGTTTGCCATTCTCAGCATGGTGGCGCCCAAGATGTCGTTGGGCGCGATGGATGCCCTGCCGGTGGCCTTGCTGGTCCTGGGTATCGGTGTGTCGCTGGGCGGTACCACCGGCTATGCGATGAGCCCGGCGCGCGATCTGGCCCCGCGCATCATGCATGCGCTGCTGCCCATTCCGGGCAAGGGCTCCAGCGACTGGGGCTATGCCTGGGTGCCGGTAGTCGGCTCCTTGCTGGGTGGCACGCTGGCGGCGCTCACCTATACCCATCTGTAAACCGTTTTGCTCCTGGTGCCCCGCCGCTGGCGGGGCCGGCAAGCCACCTGCGGGTGGCTTTTTTTTTATGTTTTCAGCATGGCAGGTCCACCGGCATTGGCCAGCAGAGGGAGCCAGTAATGGAATACGAAACAAAGAATGTTGTGGTCAATACGCACATTGCGGCGCACAAAACGAACATAAACGAACATTTTGTGTTGAATTTGCATTCGTATGA
The DNA here is from genome assembly GCF_002217795.2 of Aquitalea magnusonii. NCBI lineage: Bacteria > Pseudomonadati > Pseudomonadota > Betaproteobacteria > Neisseriales > Chromobacteriaceae > Aquitalea > Aquitalea magnusonii. Next base: position 4,182,249 of record NZ_AP018823.1, on the reverse strand, counting down.
CTCTATGCTAACAAGCATCAACAAGCAAAATCCGCCTTCTTGCCCTGTACTGACAGGCGCAGGCCGGATGCAGACAAGACCGAGGATTGCACTGTGAAACTCTATGACCTGATGGTGATTGGCGGCGGCATCAATGGTGCCGGCATTGCCCGTGATGCGGCTGGCCGTGGCCTGTCGGTGCTGCTGTGCGAAAAGGACGATCTGGCGGCGCATACCTCGTCGGCCAGCACCAAGCTGATTCATGGCGGTCTGCGCTATCTGGAATATTACGAGTTTGGCCTGGTGCGCAAGGCGCTGCAGGAGCGCGAAGTGCTGCTCAAGGCCGCGCCGCACATCATCTGGCCACTGCGCTTTGTCATGCCGCATGACAAGGCCCAGCGTCCGGAATGGATGATCCGCTGCGGGCTGTTCCTGTACGATCATCTGGCCCGGCGCGAAGTACTGCCCGGCTCGGAAACCATCAGCTTTGCCAAGCATCCGTCCGGCGCACCGCTGAAAGCCGCTTTCAAGCGCGGTTTTGTCTATTCCGACGGCTGGGTGCAGGACGCCCGGCTGGTGGTGCTCAATGCCATGGCAGCCGCCGAGCACGGCGCGCGTATCCTCACCCGTACCGCCTGTGTGGCGGCGCGGCGCGAGGGTGAGCACTGGCTGTGTACGCTGCAGCATGATGATGGCCGTCAGGAGCAGGTGAGGGCGCGCGCGGTGGTGAACGCCGCCGGCCCCTGGGTGGAAAGCCTGCTGAAAGACACCTTGCAGCTGCCATCGCCCAAGTCCATCCGTCTGGTGAAAGGCAGCCACATCGTGGTGAAAAAGCTGTTTGATCACCCCTATGCCTATATTTTCCAGAATCCGGACAAGCGCATCATTTTTGCCATCCCCTACGAAAACGACTTCACCCTGATCGGCACCACCGATGTGGAATACCACGGCGACCCCGGCAGTGTGCAGATTGATGGCGACGAAGTGGACTACCTGTGCCGCATGAGCAACCGCTACTTCAACAGCCAGATTGGCGCGGACGACGTGCTGAGCACCTATTCCGGCGTGCGCCCGCTGCTGGACGACGAAGCCAGCAATGCCTCCAGTGTGACGCGTGATTATGCGCTGGAACTGGACAATAACGGTGCGCCGATGCTGTCAGTGTTTGGCGGCAAGATCACCACCTACCGCAAGCTGGCGGAAGAAGCCGTGGACCGCCTGGCCCCGCTGCTGGGTAATCACCAGCCCACCTGGACGGCCGGTGTGCCGCTGCCCGGTGGCGATATGCCGAATGCCGATGCGGCTGCCTTCCTGACCGCCAGCCAGCAGCGTTATCCCTGGCTGCCTGCCGCACTGCTGCAGCGCTATGTGAAAAGCTACGGCACGCGGCTGCATACGCTGATCGGCAGTGCCCGCAGCCTGGCCGACCTGGGCGAAGAAGTGCTGCCCGGCGTATATGAGGCCGAATTAAGTTATCTGGTGGATCAGGAATGGGCGACCAATGCCGAGGACATCCTGTGGCGACGCAGCAAGCTGCGTCTGCACCTGCCAGCCAATGCCAGTGTCGTGCTGACTGACTGGCTGGCCCGTTACCGCCAGCGTGCCATGCAGCCGGACAACCCGGCAGTACACAGCGCCCAGCCGGGCTAAGCGTCACGATTTGTTGTGGTCGTATCTTGTTGTATCAGGGCTTGCGCCCATCTCCTCCCGTAGGCCCAGGCTGCTGACAAAGTGATTTGGTGCGATTGCAAAGGACCCGGCAAAGCCGGGCCTTTCGATTTACTGTCTGATTCCGCAGCCTTTCTATCTATTCCCAATTCCCCCGCCCTTGCCCTGCAAGGGAGCCTCGCTTTCCTTGCAGAAAGCGAGAGTAATCTGTGGCCACCACCCTTGTTGGTGGGCTTTTTTTGCGTGTACGTTTACGCAGCCCCGCTCCGTGCCGCTACCATGGCACCATGCCCCATCAAGACCACCTGCTGCTGGAGCTGCGCAGTTACCAGCAGGAAAGCCACCAGCATCAGCATGATTACCATCAACTGGTGCTGCCGGCGCATGGCTGTCTGGAGCTGGATGTCGAGGGCCGTGGCGGGCTGGTGCAGGCCGGCCAGTTGGCGGTAATTGCCGCGGGCAACAGCCACGGTTTTGCCGCGCCGGGTGACAATGCCTTCGTGGTGGCCAATGTGCCGGCCAGCCTGGCACCGCAACTGGCCAGCCTGCCTGCTTTTTTGCCGCTGGATGCCAGCTTGCTGGCTTATGTGGAATTTTTACGTGCCGAGCTCTCCCGCCCGGCCGCGGCAGAACACAGCCGGCGGCAGATGCTGCTGTTGCTCACCCAGTTACTGGCCGAGCGTGCCGGTGCCGACAACAAGCTGGACCGGCGGGTGGCCGCTGCCCGCGCAGTGCTGGATGTGCGCTTTGCCGAGGACATCAGCCTGGCGCAACTGGCGGCGGCGGCTCACCTGAGCGTGCGCCAGTTGTCCGAGCTGTTCCGCCGCCAACTGGGCATGAGCCCCGGCCAGTACCAGCTGGAGCAGCGCATGCAGCATGGCTGGCTGCTGCTGGAACAGGGTGGTTTGCCGGTGCAGCAGGTGGCCGAGCAGTGCGGCTATGCCAGCCTGTCCGCCTTCAGCGACCGCTTCCGCCGCCATTTCGGCATCGCCCCCAGCCATTTCCGCCATCCGGCCAAATAAGCCCGCCAGCCCGGCAAAGTCGCCGCGCACCATCCTGCCTACACTGCGGCTTTGTTTGTCAGAGAGTGTTCCCCATGCTTACCCGTCACCAGGCTACGCTGATCGGCAGCTTGTCCATTGTGCTATGGGGCAGCCTTGCGCTGCTGACCCGGCTGACTGCCGGCGTGTTTCCGCCCTTTCAGCTATTGGCCATGACCTTTGCGCTGGCCTTTGGCCTGATGCTGGCCAAATGGCTGCGCGCCGCTCAGTCGCCTATCCGCTTTCTGCGTCAGCCGCCCTTGGCCTGGGCGCTGGGAGTGGGCGGGCTGTTCGGATATCACTTTTGCTATTTTCTGGCCATGCGGCTGGCCCCGGCGGTGCAGGTCAGCCTGCTGGCCTATCTGTGGCCGCTGCTGATTCTGCTGTTTTCCGCCTTGCTGCCCGGCCATCGCCTGTCACGCTGGCATCTGTTGGGCGGCCTGCTGGCGCTGGGTGGCTGCTGGCTGTTGCTGGGTGGCGGGCAGGGTGGTTTTGCCCGCCAGTACCTGCCCGGCTACCTGATGGCCTTGCTGTGCGCGCTGATCTGGTCGCTGTACTCGGTGGCCAGCCGTCTGGTGGCACAGGTGCCGACCGATGCGGTGGGCTGGTTCTGTGCCGCAACTGCCGTGCTGGCGGCGCTGTGTCATCTGTACGGGGAAAGCACGGTATGGACTGCACCGTGGACGGCCTGGCTGGGCGTGCTGGCGCTGGGGCTGGGGCCGGTGGGCATTGCCTTCTTTACCTGGGATATCGGCATGAAGCAGGGCAATCTGCCACTGCTTGGCGTGCTGTCCTACGCCGCACCGCTGATCTCCACGCTGTTGCTGCTGGGCGCAGGCCTGGCCACACCCAGCTGGAGCCTGTTGCTGTCCTGCCTTGCCATCATCGGCGGAGCGGCGCTGGCGGCGCGGGCTGGCTGAGTGTTTGTCTTAGCGGCTGGCCAGTAACAGTGCCACACCCAGCATGATGCTGCCCGAACCACGGTCAATATTGGCCTTGGCGCGTGGCGAGCGAAACACCGCCCGGCTGGCTTCGGCCAGCAGGCCGTAGCCCAGGGTGATCAGCAGCATGGTGGCGATGATGATGCCGCACAGCAGTAAATAACTGCCAGGGCCGATGTCGGCCAGCGGAATCACATTCGGCAGCAAGGCCATATAGAAGGCCAGTGCCAGCGGGTTGGACAGCGTCATGGCCATGCCCAGACCGAATTCCAGCGACGGCTTGCCCAGACTGGCCTCGGCAGTAGTCAGTGGCTTGCCAGCCTTGCGCCATTTGTTGATGCCCAGCCATAGCAAATAGCCGACACCGGCCCATTTCAGCAGTGCAAAAGCAGGCCCGAGCACATGCAGCAGCACGGCCAGACCGAGCACTGCCGTGGTCAGCATTACCAGCTTGCCGCTAATGATGCCGACGGCCAGCGGCAGGCTGGAACGCATGCCGTGGCTGAGCGAGCGTGACAGCAAGGCGGCAATTTCCGGACCGGGTACGGCAGCGGAGCTGGCAAAAGCCAGGAAAAACAGCAGGTAGGGATTCATGCACTCTCCACGACGGGGACGCTGGCTTAGTGCCCCGCCGCCTTCCACGCTTCCAGCGCCTTCAGCGTATTGCTGACATGCTGGTCGGGGGCCATGGCGTTATAGCTGTACCACACCTTGTGATCCGGCGTGATGACATAGGAAGTACGGCTGGCATAGCTGGTGCCGGGAATCATCACCGCGTCGTAGGCTTTCATGATCTTGCGATCCTTGTCCGCCGCCACCGGGAATTTGCTGCGGCATTCGGACACGGAAAAGCGTTGCAGCTTTTCGATGTCATCGCCGGAGACGCCAATCACCGTAGCCCCCAGCGCCTTGAACTTATCGGTGGCTTCGGCAAACAGGTGGGCTTCCACCGTGCAGCCGCTGGTAAAGGCCGCCGGGTAGAAATACAGCACCACCGGGCCGTGGCTCAGCGCCTCGTTCAGCGAGTACTGAAAGCGCTTGCCGCCCAGCGAGGCTTCGGTGCTGAAGTCGCTGGCCGGGGCACCTTTGGCCAGTTCGGCCTGGGCAGTGGCGGCCAGCAGCAGGGCAGACAGGCCGATGGACAGGGTGTGGCGGGTGAATCCTGACATGTGTGGCTCCTCAACATTCGGGCTGCAACAGTTTTTGGCAGCTTGATGTGGCAGAGGTTCGTGCAGCGCGGCTGACAAAACCTCGCAGAAAATCCGGGCCTGGGCGCGCCGACGCAGACAGTACAGCCAGTACGGCAAGGCGGCTTTTTCGCGGGTCTCAGTCGGCGACAAACAACTGGGTACCTGCTTCGGCAATCACCGCTTGCATTTCCGGCGGCACCGGCTTGTCGGTAAACAGCGCATGCACCTGCGACAGATGGCCCAGTTCCACCAGCGCCGGGCGGCCGAACTTGGAATGATCCGCCGCCAGCAGCACCTGGCGCGATTGCTGGATGATGGCTTCCGAGGTGCGTACTTCACGATAGTCGTAATCGCGCAGCACGCCATCGTTTTCGATGCTGGAGATGCCGATGATGCCGTAGTCCACCTTGAACTGGCGGATCAGCTGCACCGTGGCTTCGCCGGTGATGCCGCGGTCGCGCTTGCGCAGCACGCCGCCCAGCACGATGACCTCGCAATCCGGGTAGTCGCACATCATGTCGGCCACGTGCAGGTTGTTGGTGATCACCCTGAGGCCGCGATGGCGGTGCAGTGCCTTGGCCACCTCCTCGGTGGTGGTGCCGATATTGATGAACAAGGAGGCATTGTCAGGAATCTGCTTGGCCAGCAGCGCGGCCAGGCGGCGCTTTTCCTCGATGCACAGCACCTGACGGGCGTTGTATGCCACGTTTTCCACACTGGACAGCACGCTGGCACCACCGTGATAGCGCTGCAGCAGCTGGTGTTCCGCCATCAGCGCAATGTCGCGGCGTATGGTCTGGTGGGTGACGCCAAAATGGGCGGACAGCTTTTCCACGGTGACATAGCTTTCGCGATGGACGATGCCCAGCAGTTCTTGCTGGCGCTGATTGAGAATGATCATGGTGGCGGGTCGTTTGTCAGTAGGCTGCGGTGTTGGGGGCTGTCTGATTCTACATGAGCCGCGCATTTCGCCAAATGCTGACGGCTTATGCGGTGGCTTTAATCCTGCCGGCGCAGGCGGCGGCGGAAGGCTTCGGCCATGCTCAGTTCGCGCGGGCCGGGCAGGATGCGGAAGCTTTCCCCGGCGCGCAGCGTGCCGGTTTGCAGTACCGCCAGATAAAAGCCGCAATGGCCGCTTTGCGCCATCAGCTTTACCGCCAGGCGCATGTCCATGTGCGCCTGGAACTTGAAGCAGGGCTGGCGTGGTTCGGTAATCTGCAGTCGGCAATCGGCAAATTCCAGCACATCGCCCACGTAGGCATCCTGTTCCAGCAGTCCGCTGATGGTGAGGTTTTCTCCCAGCATGCCGTGGTGCAATGTGCTGCCGGCATGGCGCGAACCATGCTGCTGGCAGGCTTGCTGCCAGAACGGGTAGTGCTCCAGCGGATAGGCGTAGATGGCCTTGGCCAGCCCGCCGTGTACGGTGGGGTCGGCCTGTTCGTCGCCCGCCAGCCCCAGCTTGCCCACCGCAATGGCCTCGGGCCGTTGCAGGGTACTGACCGGCAGCTTGTTGATGCCGCTCATGATGCGGCGGCCCTCGATCAGCATGGGGCTGACCACTGCCAGATTGATGGCGTGCAGGGTGGGGCGGTCTGTCATGTCTGCCTCAGGTGGTGTGATTGGCCATGGCACCCACCAGCGCCGCCAGCGCCAGGCAACTGGTGAGGCCGGGGGATTCAATGCCGTACAGATTGATCAGCCCGGCCACGCCGTGCTGTGCCGGGCCCTGGATGACAAAGTCGGCATCCGGCTCGCCTGGTCCTGCCAGTTTGGGGCGTACTCCGGCGTAGGCGGGCTGCAATGCACCGTCCGGCAACTGCGGCCACCAGCGGCGAATGCTGTGATAGAAGGCAGCGGCACGCGCCGGGTCCAGCCGGTAGTCCACGCCGTCTATCCATGCCACATCCGGGCCGAAGCGCGCCTGTCCGGCCAGATCCAGCGTCAGGTGGCAGCCCAGCCCGCCCGCTTCCGGCAGCGGGTAAATCAGCCGCGAGAACGGCGAACGCCCGCTGAGGCTGAAATACACACCACGGGCGTAATGGGCTGTCGGGATGGTTTCACGTGGAACACCGGCCATGCTGGCGGCAACGGCAGGTGCCCAGGCTCCGGCTGCGTTGATGACCGATCTGGCCTTGATGGTGATGCCGGCGATTTCCAGCTCCATGCCATCTGCCAGCACCCGGCCACGGCTGAGCGGGGAATGGCAGGCCAGTTGCGCGCCATGGGCTTCGGCATCGGCCAGCAGCGCTTGCAGCAAGGCATGGCTGTCCACGATGCCGGTGGAGGGGGACAGCAAGGCGGCATGGACGTTTAGTACCGGTTCCAGCGCCCGCACCCCGGCGGCATCCAGCCATTGCAGATCCTCCACGCCATTGGCGGCAGCGCGGCGGGCGATGTCCTTCAAGCGCGGCATGTCGGCAGCGGTGTTGGCCAGCAGCAGCTTGCCGATACGCTGATGCGGGATGTGCCGCTCGGCGCAATAGCGGTACAGCATGGCACGACCCTGCACGCACAGCCGCGCCTTCAGGCTGCCGGTGGGGTAATACAGCCCGGCATGAATCACCTCGCTGTTGCGGCTGCTGCAATGTTGGCCAATCTGGCCTTCGGCCTCGCAAATCAGCACTTCGCGCCCGGCCATGGCCAGTTGGCGGGCAATGGCCAAGCCCACCACGCCGGCACCTATCACCACGCAATCCACCTGCTCCATTACTGCCGTCCGGCCAGTTGTTCTGCTGCCAGCCAGCCCAGCAAGTGAATGTCCTCGGCCAACTGGGTGGACCAGGGCTGGCCGCAGTTGATGCGCAGGCAGTGGCCAAAACGCGGCTCGGCGGAAAACACCAGACCGGGGGCAAAGCTGATGGAGCGGGAGAGCGCCGCTTCCAGCAGGGCCTGGCTGTCCAGCCCTTCCGGGCCTTCCACCCACAGCAGCATGCCGCCTTGTGGCCGCCGGACGCGGGTGCCGCGCGGGAAGGCGTCCAGCACCGCATCGCTCAGTTGTTCCATTTGCTGTTTCAGCTGCTGGCGGATGCGCTGGCTGATGCGGGCGTAGTCGCCGCTGGCCAGCATCTCGGACAATACCGCCAGCAAGATGGCCGGGCTGACCAGGCTGCTGCTTTCGCGCAGCCGTTCCAGCGCGGCATGGTGCCGCCCGCCGGACAGCCAGCCCAGGCGGAAGGCCGGGGCAAAACTCTTGGTGAAGGACGAGCAGTAAATCACGTCGCCGTCACGGTCCCAGGCCTTGAGCGGAGCCGGGTGCTGGTTGCCGAAATACAGCTCGCCAAACACATCGTCCTCGATGATGGTGAGGCCGTGGCGGCGCGCCAGTTGCAGCAGGCGCTTTTTGTTGTCGTCCGGCATCAGCGCGCCGGTGGGGTTCTGGAAGTTGGTCACTGTCACCAGGCATTTCACCGGCGCGCCGTGGCGCAGGGCAAATTCCAGCGCCTCCAGCGACAGCCCGGCATCCGGCGTGCAGGGAATCTCCAGCGCCTTCAGGCCCAGTGTCTGCAGGGTTTGCAGCAGGCCGAAGTACACCGGGGTTTCCACCGCCACCACATCGCCCGGACGGGTGAGGTGGCGCAGCGACAGGCTGATGGCCTCGGTGATGCCCTGGGTGAACAGGATGTGCTCGGCCGGAATATCCAGTTGCCAGCCAGCGGCCAGTCGGCGTATTTGCTGGTATAGCTGTTGCTGGTCGGCGGTGGGCAGGTAAGCGCCAATCAGCTCCGGCTGGCGGGCCAGCCGCATTTGCATGCGCCGGGACAATTCCTGTGCCGGATACAGGCTGTGGTGCGCCTCGGCCATATGCAATTGCTGACGGGTGGAGGACGCCGACAGGCGGATCAGATTGCTCATGCGGCTGTCCACGTCCACCAGTGCGGCGGCGGTGGGGCCGGGCAGGGTGGCATGGCGATGTTCCGCCACATGACGCGGCAAGGCCGCAAAGAAACCGCTGCGCGGACGTGCCACCACGCGCTGTTGTTCTTCCAGATAGCGATAGGCCGCCAGTGCCGTCAGCGTGTTGACGCCGTGTTCGGCCGCCAGTTGACGCACGGCGGGCAGGCGGCTGCCCGGCGGCCATTCGCCACTGTCCAGCCGCGCTTGCAGTTGGCGGGCGATATGCAGGTAGAGCGGAGTATCGGTCATCGCTGTTGTATATAACAGATTCAGCCCAGTCTACGCTGTTTGCCCGCCGTGTGGGAAGGCAGACCGGCCGGCATTGTTTACCCTGTGTGCATTGATGCCATCTGGAGTTCATCCATGTCCACGCTTTCCCCGCGAGAGTCCGCTGCCAGCCAGACGCATGCTGATCGTGTGCCGTTCAGCTGGTCCCATTTCTCGCCTTCGGCCGGGCTTGCCGCAGTGCTGGCACTGCTGGTGGGTTATTCCGGCCCCTTTCTTATCATTGTGCATGCCGCCCAGTCTGCCGGGCTGAGTGCCGCCCAGCTTGGCTCCTGGGTGTGGGCGGTGTCCATTGCCTCCGGTGTGGCCGGTATCTGGCTGACGCTGCGCTGGCGCGTGCCGGTGATTACCGCCTGGAGCACGCCCGGTGCGGCGCTGCTGCTGGCCGCGCTGCCCGGCGTGCCGTATGGCGAGGCAGTGGGAGCGTTTCTGGCCGCTGCCGTCATTGTCACCTTGGTGGGGGTGAGCGGTGCCTTCGACAAGCTGATGAAGATTTTCCCGGCCTCGCTGGCTGCCGCCATGCTGGGTGGCATCCTGTTCCACTTTGTTGCCGACGTGGCCGGGGAGGCCAGCCAGCAGGCGCTGCTGGTGGTGCCGATGACGGTGCTGTTCTTCATCGGCCGCAAGCTGTTTCCACGCTTTGCGCTGCTGGCCGCCATTGGCCTGGGGCTGGCCATTGCCAGTTGGCAAGGCATGTATGGTACGGCGGGTAGCTGGCAGGGCAGCAGCGGCCCCTTGTTCACCATGCCGCAGTGGTCGTGGACGGCCTTCGTCAACCTGGCCTTGCCGCTGGCACTGCTGGCGCTCACCAGCCAGTTTCTGCCCGGCATGGCGGTGCTGTCTGCTTCCGGTTATCACATTCCGGCCCGTTCGCCCGTTACCGTGCTGGGGCTGGCCTCGGTCATCACCGCCCCGCTGGGCGGGCATGGCGTGACGCTGGCGGCCATCATCGCCGCCATCTGCACCGGGCCGGAAGCCCACCCGGACCCGCAACGCCGCTATATGGCCGGACTGGTGTGCGGTGCGCTCTACATCGTGCTGGGCATTGCCGGTGGCGCACTGGCCGGCCTGGTGCTGCTGCTGCCCAAGGCGCTGGTGGTGACTGCCGCCGGACTGGCGCTGTTCGGCACACTGGCCTCATCGCTTACCGCCGCCTTGATGGACGAAGGCCACCGCGAAGCCGCCTTGCTCACCTTTGTGGTGGCTGCATCGGGTGTCACCATCGCCGGGCTGGGTTCACCGCTGTGGGCGGTGTTGGCCGGGGGCAGCGTAAGCTGGCTCTTGAAGGCGCGCCCCAAAAGCACGCCGGCCAGCAAGCCGGTGATGCAGGGAAAAAACTGAGCGTTGAGTCAGAAAAAAAATGGCCGCCTGCATGGGCAAGCGGCCATTTTTATTGGTAGGACAGGGTGAAGGTGGCGGTGGATTTCAAAGAACCTGCCTTCAACGCACCGGTACGAATATACGATGCGGTAAACGGGAAGGTTTGCGTGCCAGCAAGGTTGGAGTTCAGCATAATCTGTCCAGTAGCGCCGGGCTCGGCAGAGTCAGGGCCAAAGCTGATGATTTTACCGTTGTATTGCAATTGAATGCCCACGCCTTCAGCGATGGAGGTAGCGTCCGGAGTTAGAACATTTGTAGTTTGGCCAATTTTGTTATTGTCGGTAAAGGTAATGTTCAGATTGGTATTGTTCGGGCAATTAATCGTCAGGCTGAATGGCGTGCTGCCTGCACGACTATTGATGCTGGGCAAGGCATTGCTGTATATCTTTGGAAGATTGATATTGCTAATGCTGGCTGATTGTAAGCTGCAGGTGTTGACAGTCATATTAAATGGATAGGATGACTGGTAGGTAAGTACGAGTGTCATAGTGGTATCCCATTCATTATATTCTCTTAATCCAAAATTATTTCTGAAAATGGTTATGTTGGTGGCATTGCTGATGGTGCCAATCCGGTAAAGCTGGAAATGGAGTTTGGCATTGAATGACATAGTATTTTTACCGCTGACAGGTATTTTGCAGGTGACAAAGGGAACCCAATAAATTCCATTTCCCAAGCAAAAGTTAGTGGGTTCTAATCCAATCGTGTAGCCAATGCCAGGAACGCTGGTTGTATAAATATTCTTTCCCATGATCACGCTTGAGCTGATCCCTTGATCAGCTACTGTTCGATATGCAAGGCCAGGGTTTTCGGTGCCGGTGGCCTTGCACGAGCCTAGTGATTGCTCTGGCGTAATGATTTCACTGCCAATCTTACCTTTCAGTGGAATATTGTTTACATTGAAATTAAGGTCCGGAATACGAATGATGACTTCACCTCCTGTACAGGTGGCATAAGCTGTTTGTGCAATAAAAATAGACATCGTAATTAATATAAAAAGATAATTTGTGTTACGTAGCAAAACTATACCGACGGAGCGGCATATAGAATGCTTCATATGGTTTCCTTTTAATTGTGTTTAATGTGAAATATTGTGATTTCATTGATGGGGCAAGGGGGCTTGTCAGCGTGTTTTATTTGATTTTGCCAAGGCGGGTTGAATTTTTTAATTTTAGTTAGATTGAATTATGCAAAGTCGGTGATTTTTCCTGAAAAATATTGGACAATTCTTGATTGTCGCAAATTGACTAGTGGTTAATGCACCAGAGTAGTGGCTAATTTGGTATGGAGTGAGAAATTTGCGATATCGCACGCAATAAACTGCCATGTGGCATGGTGCTTGTATTGATGGAGTAGCCGGGTAAAGAAGTATGAGCGATGTTTTCTGCGGACACCTGCCAACAGCACCGTAGCGTGCTGCAGCAGTCCATGCCGGAAAGACTGTTGTTGTTTGTCGGCAATGTGGATATACGGATGAACTTCCGCGACAGCATCTTTTGCCTCTGTGCAGGATTCCCGCTTTGCTTATTTCTTTGACCAGACCCCGCCGGGCACGGCGGTGCTGGCCGGTGGCAGCACAAGCTGGCTCTTGAAGGCGCGCTCCGAAAGCACGCTGGCCAGTAAGCCGGTGATACAGGGTAAAAACTGAAAATTGTGCCAGACAAAGCAATGGCCGCCTGCATGTGCAAGCGGCCTTTTTTTATTGGTAGGACAGGGTAAAGGTGGCAGCGGATGTCAAAGAGCCTGGCTTGAGGGACGCTCCGGTACGAATATACGATGCGGTAAACGGGAAAGTTTGCGTGCCGGCAAGATTGGAATTCAGCACAATCTGTCCCGTAGTGCCGGGCTCGGCAGAGTCTGGGCCAAATTTGATGATATTACCGTTGTATTGTAATTGAATACGCACGCCCTGGGCGATGGATGACAAAGTTGGGGTCAGCATCGTACCGGTATTGTTGCGATTATTATTATCGGTGAAGGTGATGTTAAGATTGGTAAGACTGGGGCAGTTGACAATGATATTAAAATTAGTATTACCAGCCCGACTACCTCGGCTGGGTAAGGAAGTAATAGATATGGTGGGAAGCTTAATATCACGGATGCTGGAACTTAGTAGTTTGCATGTGCTTGCAGTAACCGAAAATGATGGCGAACTGGGGGATGACATGAAATATCCACCTTGTCCATTGGTTGCATTGGTATATTCTGTGAAAAGGCCATAATTAGGCCTTGGCAAAGATGTGGGACCATTGGTGATGGTTGGGCTTATTTTATATAAAATATAATGAAATCTACCCATATAATTATAATCCTTATTAAGATATAGGCTATCATCGCAAACCGGCTTGGCTAGATTGCTGAAACTGCCAGTCATCCATACTGTACCGACGGATGTGCAGAAATTAGTTGGCTCAAACCCAAATGCGAAACCAATGCCTGGATTGTTTGTTTTGTATATATTTATTCCATTTACTGAGGTAACGGCAGTATTGGGTGCGGTCCAAAGATTAAATCTTCTTACCGCGTCGCTTGCATTGCAACTGACTGCGATATTGGTATCTGAGGTGAATTCGCTTCCAATTTGTCCGTTGACGGGAATGCTGTTTAAATTGAGAGCGATATTAGGAATGGATGTTTTAATATTCATGGAGGGGCTGCAAGAAGCAAATGCAGGTGCAGCATACAAGAAAGTAAGTAATATTATCAGGTGTGTAGAATAAATTTTTTTCTTTACAAGAGCATGAAAAACTACTGCCAGTTTGAATGGGCGTATGAGTATGCTAATGCTACAGGTTTTTACGAGATAAGTAATATTCATTTTGTATGTCCTCAATGCCGTCGTTACAATGGAAAGTCATCCTCACGCTGAAGTACTGGTCAATTAAGTATAATAATAGATTATTTAAATTAAGCATGCTTAACAGTAATAAATATTTGTCACTATTGTCGTGGAAATTATTATTCATTTTTGAGAAATGATATTGTTGAGACTATGCCACGCTGAATGGCTTGGTTTGTTAGTCGGTAACAGAGGCCAGTTTGATCTGGCTGATGTTAACTGCAACTACAGAGTCAGCACTAAAGAAAATGAAGGCAGCTAAGGTAGCGTAACAGCATGCCGATGCCTTTGGCTGTAGAATTGTTTTCCGGGGTTAGTGCAACCCGTTTGAGTGATATTGTTATCATCAGTAAAGGTAATTGCCAATGCATTTTGACTTGGACAATTAACGGTTAACCAAAATGGTGTCTGCACCACTGGTGCTGTTGGTTTTTGGCAAGGACTTGCTGCTGATCATGGGTAAACTGGACGCTACATGTTGCATTGGTGATAGCAAAGTTATTAACTTGCCCCTTTGTTTGATCTGGGGCCACTATCTAGCTAGGGATATAAACTAGCATGCGTGTTTTATAACCAAATTATGACAATATTTTAATTTTAATGAAATTATCATCGCCATTTGTGTTAATTCAATAAGAAAATTCTTATTAAATTTTGGATATTGCACAAATATCGGTAGTGACAGGCCAACTGTTGGCAATGATGCTGTGATTTTTGTGCTGTTCACTGCACGGGCATGGGAAGAAGCGTGACTGCACTGGTCATGTTCAGGCTGGCCGTGTACAGTGTCTGTTCTGTATACAATCCGCAGTTTGTGCGATTTTCCGCCATAAAATGCCAGCTAGCCGGCACTTGCGCTGATGGTATGGCCAGATAAAGGAGGGTAAGTGATGTTTTCTGCTGCTACCTATCAGCAGCGCCGTAGTGCGCTGCAGCAGTCCATGCCGGACAGCCTGTTATTGTTTGTCGGCAATGTGGATTCGCCGATGAACTACCACGACAACATCTTTCCCTTTGTGCAGGATTCCAGCTTCCGCTACTTCTTTGGCCAGAACCAGCCGGGCATGGCGGCTCTGATCGACACTGCCGCAGGCACTACCACCTTGTTCGGTAGTGAGCCGGAGGTGGCCGACATTGTGTGGACCGGGCCGCAGCCCACGCTGGCCGAGCGTGCTGCCACTGCCGGCATCAGCCACAGCCAGCCTTATGCCGCGCTGGAGCAGGCCGTGGCCGCAGCCCGTGCCGCCGGGCGCACTGTGCATTATCTGGCCCCCTACCGTGGCGAGACCAAGCTGGAGCTGGGCCGCCTGCTGGCTGTGCATCCGGCCGAGGTGGCGGCTGGGTTTTCCCCTGCGCTGACCCGTGCGGTGGTGGCGCTGCGTGAAATTAAGAGCGCGGAAGAGGTGGCGCAAATGGAAGCCGCGCTGGCGGTGACCGGAGCCATGCACGTGGCAGCGATGCAGGCTTCGCGTCCGGGCGTGGTGGAGCATCAGGTGGTGGGCATCATGGAAGGCATCATGCGCCGTCACGACTGGCAGTTGGCTTATCCTTCCATTTTCTCGCGCCGGGGCGAGGTGCTGCACAACCATGCCCACGACAATGTGCTGCAAAAGGGCGATCTGGTATTGAACGATACCGGCTGTAGCTCGGGCGGCGGCTATGCCAGCGATATCACCCGCACCTTCCCGGTGGGCGGGCGTTTCAACCAGCAACAGCGCGAGTTGTACAACATTGTGCTGGACATGCAGTTGCAGGCCATTGCCGCCATCAAGCCGGGCGTGCGCTACCTGGATGTACACAAGCTGGCCGCAGCGGTGATGGTGGAGGGTATGCGTGCGCTGGGCTTCTTCCATGGCCCGGTGGAGGAGATTGTCGAATCGGGTGCTTATGCCATTGCCTTCCCGCACGGCCTGGGGCATCAGATCGGCATGGACGTGCATGATATGGAAGGGCTGGGCGAGGAGCTGGTGGGCTATGACGACAGCGTGCAGCGCAGCCCGCTGTTCGGCCTGGCTTATCTGCGGCTGGGCAAGGCATTGAAAGCCGGCATGGTGCTGACGGTGGAGCCGGGCATTTATTTCATTCCGGCACTGATTGCCGCCTGGCAGGCCGAGGGCCGGCACAGCCAGTACATCAACTACGCGCGCTTTGCCGACATGAGCGGGTTTGGCGGCATCCGCATTGAAGACAATGTGCTGGTGACGGAAACCGGCAGCCGGGTGCTGGGCGAACCGATTCCCAAAACCGTGGAAGAGCTGGAAGCCATCATGCAGATGTAAGCCTGGCCGCGTGTGGTGCCGCGCATGCCAACCGCCCCGAGGGGCGGTTCAGGCGGCTGACAACGTGATGTGGTGCGATTGCACCGGGCCCGGCAAAGCCGGGCCTGTCGATTAAGCTGTTTCTTCCGCCGCCTTCCCATCTATTCCCTATCCCTCCACCCTTACCCGGTACGGGCGCTTCGCTTTGTTTGCTGAAAGCGAGTGGGGCGAGTCAATAATCTGAACCGGCCCGAGCGGCGGTTTGGGTTTGGCAGCATCTGCTTGCCGCACTGTCAGCCGAAAGTTTTACTTCCCCGCGCATGCCCGCAGCGCCGCAACACAAATTTGCAGCTTGGGCGCAACGGCGGCCTTGCATCTGAAAAATCCTGCCTAGAATGAAATCTGGACCGGGGTGGGGGAGACAGCCACGGTTCAGTCCGTCAGCGACGTGTCAGCCTGCCTGCCGCGCCACTGTGACCAGGCCTTGCCGCCTAGCCAGACAACAACATCGATCCAGCTGGAGAGTCACATGGAAACCACATTTCAAGCGCTGCCATCCATGGCCATGCCAAAACATACCGATCTGGTTCATCTGGACCAGCGCCCACAGCGGCCCATCAATCTGAAGAGTCCGGCACTGGAGGTAATGACCGATCTGCGCATCATCGACCCGGTCAGCATTGGTGAGGATGAGATTTTGCGTCACGCCCATAATCTGATGATCAGCCGTGGCATTCGCCTGCTGTTTGTTCAGGACGACGAAAGCAGGCTGGTGGGCCTGATTACCGCCTCGGACATCCTGGGGGAGCGCCCGGTGCAGTGCATGCTGGAGCATGGCAAGCGTCACAGCGAAGTGCTGGTGCGTGATGTGATGACCCCGCGCAGCGAGCTGGAAATGCTGTCGCTGGCCGATGTGCAGCACGCCACTGTCGGCCACATGGTGGCCACGCTCAAGCAGCAGGGACGTCAGCATGCGCTGGTGGCCGAGCTGGACCTGAACACCGGCCATTACCAGTTGTGTGGCATGTTCTCGTCTTCGCACATGGCGCGGCGGCTGGGCATGCCGCTCAATTTCATGCGCGTGCCGCAGGCGCTGTCGGAGATCCAGCACGCCTTGCTGCACGAGGGCTGATTTAACCGGGCGGGTCCGGGCTTCAGCCGCCGTCGCCTGCCATGTCCTGCGGTATCGCGGTGCTGTACTTGGTGGTTTCCATCACCACCAGCGATTCAAACTCGCGCACATTGTCATTGCTCATGATGTGTTCGCGGCAAAAGCGCTCGTAATCGCCCATGTCGCGCACCAGCACCACCAGCACAAAGTCCGGTCGCCCGGTCACGTGGTAGCACTCCACGACTTCCGGCGCGGCGCGGATGGCCTGCTTGAAGGCATCCACCAGCGCAATGCGTTCGCGCTCCAGAATCACGTTTACCACCAGCCGCAGTGGCCGTCCCAGTACTGCCGGGTCTACCAGCGCCACTTCGCGGCGGATGATGCCCTCGCTGCGCAGCCGTTTGAGCCGCCGGGTGACGGCGGTGGGCGACAGGCTGACCGCTTCGGCCAGCTCATCGTGGGTGCGGCGGGCATCGTCCTGCAGCAGGGCCAGCAGTTTACGGTCGTAGCTATCCAGCACCATTTCATTCGCCATATCAGAAATCCTGCATTAATTTTCTGAAAACTTCAGTTTGCGTGCATTCTCGCGCAGTAAAACGCAGCGCTGCAAGCATGAGGGCTGCCTACACTGGCTGCATCTTCAGGAGATGTACCATGTCGGCTGCCAGTACCCCCCTCAACCCCTTTCTGTCCCGCACCGCCGCGTCAGCGCGCTGGCTGCCCATGCTGCTGTTTGCCGCGCTGGTGACGCTGTGGGCTTACAACTATGTGGTGATGAAGCAGACCTTGCAGGCCACCACGCCGATTACCCATCTGATCCTGCGTACCACGCTGGGCAGCCTGACCCTGTTTGGCGTGCTGCTGGCGCGTGGCCGTGCCATCCGGCTGCAGCGCCTGGCGCAGGCGGCGCAAGTGGGCTTGAGCACCACCTGTTTGTACAGCCTGTCCATTACCCTGGCGCTGGTGGCGGGGGCGGCCGGGCGGACTTCGGTGCTGGTGTTCACCATGCCGTTCTGGGTGGCGTTGTTATCGCGCTGGTTGCTGGCCGAACCGTTTGGCCGTCGCAGCCGGCAGGCGTTGCTGGCCGGCTTTGGCGGGTTGATGCTGATTGTGGCGCCCTGGCAGTGGCGCGGCGGGGTGCTGCCCATGTTGCTGGCGGTGCTGGCCGGTTTCTTCTGGGCTTTGGGTTCGGTGCTGAGCAAGCGGGCCACGCGCTGTGGCCAGCTCGACAGCCTGAATTTTTCGGCCTGGCAGGCCTTGATTGGCTTGCTGCCGATTCTGGCCCTGTGGCCGTGGGCGGATTTTGCCCATATTCATTGGTCCGGCGCTTTTGTGCTGGGCCTCTTGTATGCCGGGGTGTTGTCCAGCGCGGTGGGCTGGCTGGTCTGGTTGTGGCTGCTCAAGCGTTTGCCTGCCAGCACGCTCAGCTTCAATGCGCTGGTGATACCGCTGCTGGCGGTGGCCATGGCCGCGCTGCAACTGGGGGAATGGCCATTGGCGCGCGAGCTGGCCGGCATGCTGCTGGTGGGGGTGGGGATTGTGCTGATTGCCCGGCGCTGAGTCTGGCATGCCATGGCCGGTGCATGGCGTGGATCGCCGGATGTCGGCGGTGGCCGCGCAGCACTGGCCGTGGCGGGCCATGGTTAGACAGCAGGCCGTCCCGCACAGGCCAGGACTGGCCGGCGGGTGGCCTGCAACTCAGCCCTGTCGCGGTTTGCCGCGGGGTCAGACCACCAGAGAAATCAGGGTCCCTACCGTCACCGCCGCCGCTGCCCAGCGTCCGGCGGTGAAATAGCTGTTGTCGGTCTGGCTGGGTGCGGGGGCGGTGTCTGCTGCAGCCGGGTCCGGCAGGTTCAGCACGCCATAGGTAAAGGATTTCACCGCCGATGGCGCGTTGTCGTCCGTGCTGGCGGCATCGCTGCTGTTGGCGGCATCCTCGGCCTTGGCCTTGCTTTGCAGTTTTACGATGGTGGATGGTGTGGCCGTGCTGGTCTTGCCATCCTTGTCCAGCGTGGTGCCGTCCTTGCCTACCCTGGCGGCGGCTTTGCCGCTGCCTGGCAGTGTGCTGGTGGCGCTATTGTTTACCGCGTTTGTTTTGCTGATATCCATCACGGCCTCGCTGCCTACAAATGATGATCGGATGCTTCATTATCGGCATGGTGCAGCGGCGACATGAGGGGCGCGGATGTAAAGATGGGGTAAAGAAAGGTTAAGCCCTGACTAGTCCAATTGCTGCACCGTATCGCCGGCAGCCGGGCTGCAGTCAGCCGGCATGTCATCCCAGCCGTGGTGAGTGATCAGGGTCTTGCCACGCAGGCAAACCTGGATGCGTTCGGTCCCGTCCGCCTGCTGGCGCACAAAACCTTCAATTGCCGAGGGCAGGCTCACCTGGTAGCGGTTTGCCGCCAGCTCGCTGTCCGGGTGGTCGCCATTGTGTACCAGTGGCACCACATTGGCCGCCCACACCATATAGCGGTGTTTCACGTCGACCGTATCCGGACGATAGCCCTGCTGTTGCAGCCAGTCCTGTGCCTGCTTGCGGCCATCGCCTTGGCGCGGCAACTGTCCCCAGGCGTGGGCCAGCAGCTCCACCAGCCACTGGTTGCAGTTTTGGTAGCGGGTGGAAAAGGGATAGGCGTTGGCGCTGTAATCCGCCCCCAGCAGTTGCAGCGACAGCTTGTTGTCCAGCGCGGCCTCCACCAGTTGTGCTTCCTGTTTGGCGGGCAGCAGCAGGATGGACAGATAGACATTACTGCCTTGCGGCTGGTCGATCAGAAAACCCGGCAGGCCCTGGTCGTACAGATGCGGGCGCTGTTCGTCACAGGCGTAATACAACTGGCGTACCGACCAGGGCGAGTTGGGATTGTGGCGCAGGCTGATGCCGGCATGGGACAGGCGGATATGAAAGCGCTCCAGGTCCAGCCCGGAGCGCGAGATGATGGCCGCCTGGTGGCCGGATTCATCCAGCAGTTGGCGCACCTGCTGGCTGAACAGCAGCAGGTCGCTCTTGCGTGCCACGCTCTGCTGGGAGGACTGCTCGCAAAACAGCAGGGACGAGGCAACAGCCTGACTGGCCAGTGTGGCCGAGCAGGCAAGCAGCCCTGCCATGAGCAGGGCTTTGAGGCGCGGGAAAATCAGGAAACCACCTTGGGCTGAACTTCAGACTTCCAGGCCTGATCCAGCAGCAGGGCAAACGGCTGCTGCTGGTCGGCGCGGGCAAAGGCCAGGCCATAAGCCTGCTTTTGCGCGTGTACGATCTGGCCTACTTCCACGCCGCCCCGTTTTACATCCGCTTGTGCCACGAATAGGTTGAACGGCTCGGTGGTATTGGTGGCGGCAAGCGGTACCAGCGTCAGTTGGGTCTTGCCCGGCTGGTCGGCCTGGGCCACGGCCACCACCTTGTAGTCGCCTTCCGCGATATTGCCGATGGCCTTGGAGGAGTTCTGCAAGGAGGTGGACACACTGCCAACGGTGGCGCTGACGCTATCGGAAACCGACAGCAGCGACACGGCGGCATTGGCCTGGCCACACAGCAGGCCCAGCATCAGGAAGCAGGAGGAGGCAACGGTTTTCTTCAGTGTGATCATGGTATTGGCTTTATCCATCCAGAACGGAATCTTGCTCAGAGAAAGGTCATTGCCGTATCAGCCCGCAGGGGGTGATCGCGCTGCCGGCAAGCGGCAGTGGCAAGATGGTGTCTGCGTCTGCCGGCCTGGCCGGTCGCGAGTTCAGACTGTGTGTGCCCGCGTATTGTTCCGGCCATTTGGCAGGATATACAAGTAGTTTTACAAAATTTGATGCGCTGTCTTGCCGTGATGGCCTGCGCTGGGCTCACTTGCCGGACCGGCATCAAGTCGGCAAGATCACAGCCTTGTCCGCTGATGAATGCAGCCGGTCCTGCCGCTCCGGCCAATCGTGCAATGCGAAGGATGATACATGACGCGGTCCGCCAGTTCTGCCAATGTTGCCCAGCCGGTTGACGATAGTGCATCCAGCCGCCCCGTGTCGCTGCATGCCATTGTCACCACGGTGAATGTATTGGCCGAGCAGGGCATTGCCGCAGCCGAGGTGCTGGCCGGCAGCGGCATTCCACCAGAACGCCTGCTGGAGCCGGCCCGGCTGATCAACCATCATCAGGAACTCACGGTGTTCGACACCGCCCGCCGCCTGTCGCAGGATGATGCCCTTGGCCTGCGGCTGGGCCATGCCATGCATACCTCCAACTACGGCATTCTGGGTTACACCATGCTGGTCAGTCCTACCCTGCGGGTGGCACTGGAAACCGCCATCCGTTTTCCCCTGCTGCTGGCCAGCTATTTCACCCTGCGGCTGGAGGTGCGCGACAAGGAAGCCTGGCTGATTGCCGATGATTATCGCTACCGCGCGGATCTGCTCAGTTTCAATGCCGAGATGTGCCTGTCCTCGATGTGGACCATCGCCCGTGACTGCATGGGGGTGCGCTGGTCGCCCAAGGCGGTACACATGCGCTTTCCCCAGCCTGCGCATGCCGGGCTTTATCCGGCCATTTTTGGCCAGGGCGGCCGCTTTGCCATGACGGAAAACGCACTGCTATTCCCAGCCAAATGGTTGGACCGGCCGCAGCCGCTGGCCGATGCCGTCAGCTTTCACATGGCGCTGGAGCAATGTCAGCGCCAGCAGGAGCAGTGGGCCAGCAGCCATGGCTCGGCGCTGGTGGCGCGGGTGCTGCGGCTGATCCAGTCCGACCCGGTGCGCTTTGCCCGGCTGGACGAGCTGACCGCCACCTTGCACATGTCCGAGCGCACCCTGCGGCGCAAGCTGGCGGCGCTGGGAACCTCCTTCCAGGCCTTGCTGGATCAGGCACGGCACCAGCAAGCACTGCATCTGCTGCAGGAAACCAGCTTGTCCATCAGCATGATTGCCGAGCGGCTGGGTTTTGCCGAATCGGCCAGTTTCCGCCACGCCTTTGCCCGCTGGACCGGCAAGCGACCCTCCGATTTGCGGCGCTGATACCGTCGCGCTGGTCTGCCTGGCCGCCCCGGTCTGCGCGGCTGTCGGACAGCAGGCCAGCCCTGTCTGGAATGGCCTGTCCAAACCGGCAGGCGTTGTTGGCGATGCGCTTCGCACGGCATTTTTGGCCGTAATTATCCCTTAGTTGACCGCTATGTATCTTTCCGCTGCCGGGCTTGTTGGCAGAATGAATAAAAAAAAGACGGACCACTCCGAGCATCTGACCAAACCTGTTACACCCCAGCCAGGGTGATTGTCCGGCCGTTGTCATGGCCGGGCCTGCAGGACGGTTCATCTTGCTCGCAATGCCAGCCCGAGCGGCAGCCCCGTGCTGCCATCGCTCGCGGCGGTGCCATGTCCGATCACACAAAACGGAGGAGAAACCGCATGCGCAAGGAAGATGTTGCCGCTATCCCGATGGCGGTAAACCCGGCCCGCCAGCACCGCTGGCCCGTGGCCGACACCCTGAGCCGTAACGCCACTGTGCTGGGCGCACACCTCATCCGGCGGCCCGCGCTGTGGGAGTGCCATCCGGCTACACCCGCTTTTTCCCCACCGACCATCGCCTCGCAACAGACATCGCCACCCGGCATATTCGATGCCACCGGCCGGGTGCGCTCGGCCCCAGGCTGACGCTGCCCGGCCTGATCTGCAGGCCGCACGGCGGCTGACACATTCCCATGCATGCATTGCCAAGGTCCTGCCTGCCGGAGACCGGGCCGGCATGCCCATTTCACTGGTTTCCACAGGAGGACGGCCATGACTGGCAATCGTGTGGCAATTGAGATCGACCATGTCTGTAAGCGTTTTGGTCATGATGAACACGCGGTACTGGCACTGGACAGCATTGCGCTGAAAATCCGCGAGAACGAATTTTTCACCCTGCTTGGCCCCTCCGGCTGTGGCAAGACCACCTTGCTGCGCATGATTGCCGGTTTCGAGGATGTCAGCGGTGGCGATATCCGCCTGTATGGTGAATCGCTGTCCGGCAAGCTGCCCTTTCAGCGCCCGGTGAATACCGTATTCCAGAGCTATGCCTTGTTTCCGCATCTTACCGTGGAGCAAAACGTGGCCTTTGGCTTGGAGATGCGCGGTTTCAAGCAGGCCGACATCAAGCCCATCGTGGCGGAAAAGCTGGAGCTGGTGAAGCTGGGCGGCTTTGCACGCCGTCGTCCGCACCAGCTCTCCGGCGGCCAGCAGCAGCGCGTGGCACTGGCCCGCGCGCTGGCACCGTCGCCCAAGGTATTGCTGCTGGACGAATCCCTGTCCGCACTGGACCTGAAACTGCGCAAGGAAATGCAGGTGGAACTCAAGCGCCTGCAACGTGAAACCGGCATCACCTTTGTGTTTGTCACTCACGATCAGGAAGAAGCGCTCACCATGTCCGACCGCATCGCGGTGATGTCGGCGGGCAAGCTGCAACAGGTGGGCAGCCCGGAGGACATTTACGACCGCCCGGCCAACCGCTTTGTGGCCGACTTCATCGGTGAAACCTCCTTCCTGCAAGGCCGGGTGGCCGATGGCCTGCTGCATTTCGGCCAGGCAGGCAGCCTGCCTGGCCAGGTGCTGGACCAGTCGCACGAGGGGGCTGCCGCACTGGCGGTGCGCCCGGAGCGCCTGCAACTGTCCACCAGCGGCAGCGGGCTGGCCGGTGTGGTGTCCGAGGTGGTGTATCGCGGCGTGGATACCGTCTACACCGTGCAACTGGCCGATGGTCAGCCCTGTCGCGTGCGCAGCAGCAACAGCGCCGGCGCGGCGCGGCTGGCGCGGGAAGGGGATACCGTGGCAATTACCGCCTTGCCGGGAGCCTTCCATCGTCTGCAGGAGGCCGACCATGTCGCTTGATCCGCAACGGCGCTTGCGCCGCAAGCTGCTGCTGGCTCCCACCACGCTCACCCTGCTGTTATTCATGGTGCTGCCCATGCTGCTGATGGCCTGGATGTCGGTGCTGGCCCCGGACACCTACGGCGGCGTGCGCTGGCATGAATGGAGCCTGGATGCCTATGTGCAGTTTCTGTACGAGCGCGATCTGGACGACAGCCTGACGCTCAACAGCGATTACCTGCAAATCTTCGGCCGTTCGTTCTTGCTGGCCGGTTTTGCCACGGTGGTGACGCTGCTGATCGGCTTTCCCACCGCGCTGTACATTGCGCTGAAAGAGGAAAAAACCCGCCAGCGGCTGATCCTGCTGATTTCCATCCCCTTCTGGACCAACCTGCTGGTACGCACCTACGCCTGGATGCTGCTGCTACGCAATGGCGGGCTGATCGACAGCAGCCTGTCGGCGCTGGGCCTGAGTCAGGGCGCACTGGATGTGCTGTACACCCCCACGGCGGTGGCCATCGGCTTTGTCTATTCCTTCCTGCCCTTCATGGTGCTGCCCATCTACACCAGTCTGGAAAAAATGGACTGGCGGCTGGTGGAAGCGGCGTTCGATCTGGGTGCCAACCGCTGGCAGGCGCTGCGGCGGGTGATTCTGCCACTGGCCATGCCCGGCATCGTGGCGGGCTGCCTGCTGGTGTTCATTCCGGCCATCGGCTCCTATTACATCCCCGAGCTGTTGGGCGGCGGCAAGAGCCTGATGATAGGCAACCTGATCCAGAACCAGTTTGGTACCGCGCGTAACTGGCCGTTCGGTGCTGCCTTGTCCTTCATGTTGCTGGCACTGGTGCTGCTGGCGATGGGGGTTTACACCAGGCGCTTCCAGCGCCCTCCGGGAGAATGACATGCAGGCAAGCAATAACTTGTGGCGCTTCCGTGGCGTCACCCCCACCGCCATGCTGGCCTTTGTCTACCTCTACCTGCCCATCGTGGTGCTGGTGGTGCTGTCCTTCAACGCCAACCGCATTGCCACGTTGTGGACCGGTTTTTCCTTCGACTGGTATCTGAAGGTGATGGACAACGACAACATCCTGCGGGCCACCAAAAACTCGCTGATCATCGCCTGCGGTGCCACGGTGCTGGCTACCAGCTTTGCCACCATGGCGGCGCTGGCCATGGCGGGCAGGCGCTTTCGCGGCCAGGCCTTCATCAATGCCATGCTGGGCCTGCCGCTCTTGGTGCCGGAAATTGTCACTGCCGTGGCGTCCTTGCTGTTTTTCCTGGCGCTGGGGCTGGACCTGGGGCTGATGACGGTGCTGATTGCCCACACCGTGTTCTGCATTCCCTTTGCCTACCTGCCTATCCGCGCCCGGCTGGAAGGGCTGGACCCACGGCTGGCGGAAGCCGCGGCGGACCTGTACGCCGGGCCGTTTGCCACCTTCCGCCGGGTGACCCTGCCCTTGATCCTGCCGGGCGTGCTGTCCGGCGCCATGCTGGCCTTCATCGTGTCGCTGGACGATTTCGTCATCACCTTTTTTGTGGCCGGTGCCGGTGCCACCACGCTGCCGGTGTACATCTTCGGCCTGATCCGCATGGGCATCACCCCGGAAGTGAATGCGGTGTCGGCGCTGATGCTGCTGGTGTCCATTGCCTTTGTCGCGCTGTCCTACTGGATGGGCCAGCGCAAGTCCTGAACCGGGTCGGCGGCTGTTCCGCCCCTCATGTTTCGCTTGTTGCACAACATACGAAGGAGAAATGCCATGAAAGTCTGCAAACTGCATTCGCTGGCCCTGGTGGCTGGTCTGCTGGTATCCGCCTCGGCCATGGCCGGGGGCGAGCTGAACCTGTACAACTGGTCCGACTACATCCCGCAGGATTTGCTCAAGCGCTTCGAGAAGGAAACCGGCATCAAGGTGAACCTGGATGTGTTTGATTCCAACGAATCCCTGCTGGCCAAGCTGAAGGCCGGGGCCAAGGGCTATGACGTGGTGGTGCCGTCCGACTACATGGTGAAGATCATGCGCGACGAAGGCCTGCTGGAAAAAATCGACGTCAGCAAGATGCCCAATTTCAAGCTGGTGCAGGCTCCGCTCAACAAGCCGGACTTCGACCCGCAACGCGAATACTCCGCACCTTATATGTGGGGCGTGACCGGCTTTACCTATGACGCCAGCCGCGTGCCGGGCGGCAAGCTGGACAATAGCTGGAGGAGCTTCTTCACCCCGCCGGCCGCGCTCAAGGGCAAGGTGGTGGCGCTCAATGACGTGGCCGAGCTGTACAAGGCCGCCGCCATCTACCTGAAAGTGGACCAGTGTACCGAAGACCCGAAGCAGGCCAAGCGCATCCAGGACCTGCTGGAAGCGCAAAAGCCGATGCTGGCCATGTATAACTCCGACGGCACCATCGAGCGCATGCAGGCGCAGGAAGTCATCATGCACCAGCAATGGAATGGTGCCGCCTACCGCACCCGCCAGAAGCTGAAGTCGGCGGTGTTTGTCTATCCGAAAGAAGGCATCCCGTTCTGGAACGACAATCTGGTGATCCCCAAAGGTGCCAAAAACCGCGATAACGCGCTCAAGTTCATCAACTGGATGATGGAGCCGAAGAATATCGCCGAAGCCTCCAACTTCACCGGCTACAACAACGCCATCAAGGGCAGCTCGGCCTATTTTGTCGCCGACCTCAAGGCCGACCCGGCCATCAACCCCACCGCTGCCATGCGCGCGCTGTTTGTGCCCAACAAGAACTGTTCGGCCAAGGCCAATGCCCTGCGCGACCGGGTGTGGACCAAGCTGAAGAAATGACACTTGCCGGCTGAGGCCGGCTTTCCCTTGCAAACACAACACAATGCCGCTGGCTTCCCACCCGCGGCAAGGAGACCTGCATGCTGACGATTTACAGTGACGACCACCACCTGCACCACGGCAATGCCGAGCTGATCGACGGCACTCTCAAACCCTGCTTTGAAATGCCCAGCCGCGCCGACATGGTGTTGCAGCGGGTACGGCAAACCGGGCTGGGCGACATCATCGCCCCCACCGAACACGGGCTGGAGCCGCTGTTGCGCGTGCATGACGCCGGCTATGTGCGTTTTCTGGAGCAGGCCTGGAGCTTGTGGCAGGCCGAGGGCCGCAACCACGACGCGCTACCGCTGGTATGGCCGGTGCGCGGCCTGCGCACCGACCGCATTCCGCAGGACATCGACGGCCTGATGGGCTATTACTCCTTCGATGCCGGGGTGCCGATCACCGCCGGCACCTGGCAGGCCATCCGTTCCTCGGCCAATGTGGCGTTGACCGGGCTGGATACCATGCTGGCCACCGGGCACAGTACCTTTGCGCTGTGCCGTCCGCCCGGCCACCATGCCGCGGCGGATTACATGGGCGGCTATTGCTACCTCAACAACGCCGCCATCGCCGCCCAGGCCATGCTGGACCGTGGCGCCAAACGGGTGGCGATTCTGGATGTGGATTACCACCACGGTAACGGCACGCAGAGCATTTTCTATCAGCGCAGTGACGTGCAGTTTTTGTCCCTGCATGGTGACCCGACGGTGGAATACCCCTTCTTCCTGGGCCATGCCGACGAGACCGGGGAGGGTGCCGGGCTGGGCTTCAATCACAACTACCCGCTGGCCCATGGCACGGACTGGTCGCACTACGGCCCGGCCCTGGCCGATGCCTGCAGCAAGATTGCCGCCTACGCACCGGACGCACTGGTGGTGTCGCTGGGGGTGGATACCTTCGAGCAGGACCCGATCTCCCGCTTCCTTCTGAAAAATGCCGACTACCTGCGCATGGGCGAGGCCATTGGCGGACTGGGCCTGCCCACGCTGTTCGTGATGGAAGGCGGCTACGCGGTGGAGGACATCGGCGTGAATGCGGTGAATGTGTTGTCCGGTTTTGAGAGCGTGGCGTAGTAAGACCCGCTAGCAAAACCCCCGCTCCAGCGTTGCGCCGCCTTGCCGTACGCCATGTACTGTCTGCGGCGGCGCACCTTGGCGCGGGTTCTCTACGCGGTTTTGTTAGCGGTTCTAAATAACAAGGCCGCGTTGCGGCCTTGTTTTATCTCCTTCTTCTCCAAGCAGATGGCCGCGTGGCTAATTACCTGTATCTGTCAGACCTGCCAGTTACGGCGATGCTGGAAATGAATCTATTGTCGTGCTTTCTGTATTCAGCAGATGGCAAGGCAGAAACTCCAGCGAATAGCTAATCAAATTTCTTGTCCTTGTTTTCTGAATTTGCCAAGCAAATTATTTGATATTCCTTGACCAGAAATTTTCTATGTCTGGTCGGTAATGGGGTTCGGTGTCAATCACCGTATTGATTGATGTCGCAAGACAAAACAGGAGCAGGATATGAGGAAACGCGCCATTGCCGTGAGTGGTGATCTGAGTACCAGCAAGCCACCGGCCAGAATCATTGGAACCGGGCGTGGCAAGATCATGGGCTTGAACATGATACTGGAACGGGACCGATTTCAATGTCCGGTCTGTAATACTACCGGATATATTATTTGCATAGGGCCACGGAATGTGATGAACGAAATTCACGCAGGCCAAACAAGAGCTGTGGCCTTGCATGGTGATATCTGTTGCTGTGCATGTGAGCCAAAACCACGGCTGAATGCAATTTCACAGCATGTCGCCCATCACACCGTTGCCGATGAAATAGCACCAAGTCACATCCAGCCTGAATCAGATTCAGCATCCCAAAATAGCAAAGTAAAGTTTAATGATTTCTATCAATTACTTGATGAAGATGGAGTTCCCATTGCGCATGCCGAGTATGCGCTTTCCATTAATAATGGGGAGCCTGAATATGGAATAAGCAATGCACAAGGCCATACGCATCTACTTGCCTCAATTGCAGAACAACATACTGTTGATATTTATCTGGAGAGCTAAGCATGAACCAACAGATTAAATCGCCAAGCACAGGTAAAACACTGATCAAGGTAGCAAGCAAACAATTAACGCCAAGCTCGGATAGCAGTGTCAAGGCCGTAACAGTTCCACGAGAGATGATTGAAGTCATTATCAGTGACTCCAGAATGGTCAGCCAAGGCTCACAATGGTGACACGCTGCAATTGTCATTGACGGAACAGTATATAGCCGTGGGCATGAGGAGTACGTGACGATGTCCAAGGATGTTTATATGAATGGAGGTGTGGTTCAACGTACCTTAAGTAGAGAAGACGTTAGAGGTCAAGGGTATCGTGATAATATTGGATTAGTTCTTTGGGTTTCTCCGCGAGAAAAAATAATCGTCGAAAATGAATTGAAGCGTCGAGTAATGCATGATAGAGAGCATATTAAGAAAAGTGGTTTGGGACATAGCCGGTATAGTGTTTTTGACGATTCTTGTTCGTCGAATATGGCGGATGCACTAGAGTTGATTGGTATTCTGGCGCACGACCCGCGTTGGTTGCCATTCCCGGTTACACCGGCTGAATTACTGGCAGTATTAGGGAAGTCGAATCGTTTGGTAAAGAAAAATTACTATCCAAAGACAAGATAATGAAATTAACTATGTTGTTCATCGGTATTATTCTTGGCGCATTAACAGCACCCCTATACCATCGGCTGGCTAGTCCTGTATTTTGGAGTAATTCGGTTGAAGTGATTGAAGTACATTTTGAGTCCGCAGTCATTACGGCATTTAAAACGGAACAGGGGAAGGAAGCTGCATTTTTAATCCATAAGGGAGCACGTTGCTATCGAATGGATGATGAGTCCAGCTCATTTGCTAGGATTGATCCGAAAGATTATATGATACTAAACAAATTTGTCATCTGCCCAGGCTTAGGTGCCGGTTGGGTAAAGGGTCTATGATGCTATAGCGGATTGTAGTTTTCATATGATCGGTGCTGTATATGGACAGTATTGGACAAGTCTAGTGTTTTCTTCAGATAAATATCTACCTCAGGATAAAGCAAAATCATGAAGTTACCTACACTGCTCATCGGCATGATTCTTGGCGCTGGGACTGTATTCATATTGAATCGCCCCGGCTTCTCTAGACACTCTTGAGCCGTTGGAAATATTGCTTCTCAAACTCTACCGGCGATAGCCCGTTTGCGGAACCATGCCGGCGTTTCGGGTTGTAGAACATTTCGATGTAATCGAAGATATCCCGCCGGGCCTCCTCCCTGTCGTGATAGGTTTTGCGCTTGATGCGCTCCCGCTTCAGCAACTGGAAGAAACTCTCTGCCACGGCATTGTCGTGGCAGTTCCCACGCCGACTCATGCTGGGCACCAAGCGATGAGCTTTCAAGAAGTCCTGCCAATCGTAGCTACTGAACTGACTTCCTTGGTCGGAATGCACCAGTACCTCCTGCTTGGGCTGACGTCGCCATACCGCCATCAACAGGGCATTCAGCACCAGCTCTCTATCGATACGTGACTGCATCGACCAGCCAATCACCTGCCGCGAGAACAGGTCCAGCACCACCGCCAGGTACAACCACCCCTCATGCGTGCGGATATAAGTGATGTCGGTCACCCAAGCTTTATTCGGTTCATTCACGGTGAACTGGCGTTGCAGGTGGTTAGGTGCCACCACTGCCGGGCGGCCACGGTAATGCCCAGGACGCCGGTGGTAACCCGTCTGCGAACGTAAGCCTTCCTGCTTCATCAGCCGTGCCACACGATGTTTGCCGCAGCGCTCACCCTGAGCCTGCATGTCGTCATGCACCTTGCGATAGCCATAGACACCGCCACTTTCGAGCCATGCCTGCTTGATATACCCCAGCAAGCGCTGGTCTTCTCGAGCTCGCGGTGAGTACGGTGACGCTTTCCAGGCGTAGTAGCCACTGGGATGCACCGACATAACACGACACAGCCGTCGAATAGGGAACTGCTGCGCATGGGCCCGGATGAAGGCATACCTTACCCGGACTCCTTGGCAAAGTATGCGGCGGCCTTTTTTAGGATGTCGCGCTCCTCGGTGACCCGTTTGAGCTCTGCCTTGAGACGTCGGATTTCGGCTTGCTGGTCTGCGGGTTCGGCCGGTTGGGCGCGCTTGGGGTCGAAGCGTTTCAGCCATTGATACAGGCTGTGGGCAGATACGCCGAGACGGCTGGCGACTTCGGCCACTGGGTAACCACGCTCGGTTACCTGTTTGACTGCTTCAATCTTGAACGCTTCGGGGAAACGCGGCTTGCTCATGACACCTCCTTGTGGGGCCTAGTGTGAGGCTCGCGAAGTGTCTAGAAAAGGAGGGGCGATTCATATACCACGTAGTTGCTAGGCCAATTTTTTGGCACAAAAATATAAAACTGATCAAACACATTGAGCAAAATGACAGTAGAATTGTCTTCGAAACTTCAGAATTGAAGAAGGAGAAATTTAGGCTAAAAAAGAATGAGTCTTGCTTTCTAATTGACGATGGGGAATTTAGCTTTTTTAAAGCCGACCCCAAAGACTATACAATATTAAAGGCGCTCATCATTTGTCCTGACCATGGGGCTGGATGGATAGATTAGGTATCCGACCTCTGAATCTACCCATGACCTGTTATTTTTATTGATAGGCTGTCTATTATTGATTGCCCATTAAGTACAATTAAATTTGTACTATATTGCTGTAGCGGATTGTAGTTTACATATGAATGGTGCCGATATATGGGCAGTATTGGACAAGTCTAATGTTTTTTTCAGATAAATATCTACCTCAGGATAAAGCAAGATCATGAAGTTACTTACACTGCTCATCGGCATGATTCTTGGCGCTGGGGCTGTCTTTATATACCACCTAGTTGCTAGGCCAGTATTTTGGCAGAACCCGGTTGACGTGATTGAAATAAAATGGTTATCAGCAACAAAGCTTGTATTTACGACGCAAGAGGCCACAAAAAAAGCATTTGCCGTCACTAAAGAAACTCGCTGCTACAGGATGCGAGACGAGTCCAGTGCTTTTGCAATTCTGGACCCGAAAGATTATACGGTTCATGAAATGTTTGTCATCTGCCCTGGCTTGGGTGCCGGGTGGGTATCCGGTCTCTGAATTCACCTATGAAATGGCTAGTTTTATTGATAGGGCTATTAGTCGTCGGCTGCTCTCCGCGTCCGATTAAGGTTGTGGCTTTAAAAAGTATAAATGTCTATAAGCAGCCCGTTGATGGAACGAGCGATTTGGTCTTCAACGTAAAGGCTGGAGATGTTTGTTTTATTATTGATAAACAACAGAATAAGGTCTATCTATTCAAGAAAATGAAATGTAATGACCGTGTTGGTTGGACTCCGGATTGGGCGGATTTTCGTTTCGAGGATGAGTAGAGGCGAATGAAATAAAGAGGGGTTATGAAACTGAGCATTAGGAGGAGGGTTGGGCCTTGCTTCAGAGTACATGAGTTGTATGATGGAAATGGCAAAGGATAGAATAAAACAACTACAGTACCATTAATATATTATTGGAAATATGACTGTTGCTATTGGGAGGGCTGCAAGAAATAAAACGCTATGCCTTTGGGTAAAGGCGCAGCCAATCGCGTGACGGGGCAGCACTACTTCAACTACGAAGAAGTTGTTTCGATGTTTAAAGGCCATGGTGGAAATGTGAGCAAAGAATGAATATCAAGGCTTTTGGTTTATTATTCGCGATTGTTTCCGGTGCAGTGCTGGCCAAGCCTGTTTTCGAAACCTATACGGAAGAAAAAACTACTGGTTGGTCTGGTATATCCAAGATGCAGGCGAAGTTGATTGTCAATGCGGATGCCAATCTGAAGTCTCAAGCCGACAAAGAAATGGCGGATAAAGACATGAGGGCTGGAGACTATCAGCCACTGTTCGCTAGTCGTAAGCTTCCATTGTCCTCCGGGCGCAAATCATTTCTATTCATTCGCCCCAAATCTGACCCGTATTTTCAGACCTTCTATGGTGCGCATACATTCTTCCACTGGATCATGGATGAGCGGAACAATATTGTTTATGCCGGTAATTCAGATGCTTTTCATGTGCTAAGCAGTAGTCATAATGGCATGAAGGACATTCAGGAATCACAGTGCCGTGGAGGCAAGTGTTACTTGGTGAAGCTATCCTTCAAGGCTGGAAGATACGAGGAGTTTTCATGCTCCACGCAAGAGATCGAAGGCGGCAAGATCACGAAAGGCTGTGATCCGGAAATGTAGATCAGAAATACTGAATCTATTGCTATCGGAAAGGCCGCAATCAATCGAACAAAGCAGGCCGAACAGCAAACACTTATCCGGCCCGCCTCATTATCTTGTCAAATCACGCATGGTGCGTGGCCGGCGCAAAGCTGCCCGCTTGCGCCATACGCCACATGCGGCCATAGAACTCGGCCTTGATGTCACTGCCCAGCAGTTCGCCCGGCTGCAAAAACACATGCAGCTGCGAGAACAGGCGGATTTCGGTATCGCTTACCCTGCGTACCAGATGGTGGGCTTCCAGTTGTTCCGGATGGGTGAGGCCGGCGGCGGCCAGCATCTCGGACAGCGCATGCAGGGTATTGCGGTGGAAGTGATACACCCGCTCTGCCTTGTCCGGTACTACCAGAGCGCGCTGGCGCAGCGGGTCCTGTGTGGCCACGCCGGTGGGGCAGCGGTTGGTGTGGCAGCTCTGGCTCTGGATGCAGCCCACGGCAAACATGAAGCCACGGGCGGAATTGGCCCAGTCCGCCCCGATGGCCAGCACGCTGGCAATGTCGAAGGCGCTGATGATCTTGCCGCTGGCACCCAGCTTGATCTTGTCGCGCAGATTCAGCCCCACCAGGGTGTTGTGTACGAACAGCAGGCCCTCGCGCAGCGGCACGCCGATATGGTCGGTAAACTCCAGCGGTGCCGCGCCGGTGCCGCCTTCCTTGCCGTCCACCACGATGAAATCCGGCAGGATGCCGCTTTCCAGCATGGCCTTGGCAATGGCCATGAATTCCCATGGATGGCCCAGGCAAAACTTGAAGCCCACCGGCTTGCCGCCGGACAGCTCACGCAATCGGGCAATGAAGGCCATCATCTCCAGCGGGGTGGAAAACGCGCTGTGGCTGGAGGGCGATACACAATCCTGCCCCAGCGGCACGCCACGGGTGGCGGCAATTTCCGGCGTCACCTTGTGCTTGGGCAGAATGCCGCCGTGGCCGGGCTTGGCTCCCTGGCTGAGTTTGATTTCAATCATCTTCACCTGCGGGTTTTGTGCCTGTCGGGCAAAGCGCTCCGGGTCGAAATGACCTTGCTCGTCGCGGCAGCCAAAGTAGCCGCTGCCCAGCTCCCATACCAGGTCGCCGCCGTGTTCCAGGTGATAGGGGCTGATGCTGCCTTCGCCGGTATCGTGGTAGAAACCGCCCCGGCTGGCGCCCTGATTGAGTGCGCGGATGGCATTGGCGCTGAGCGCACCAAAGCTCATCGCCGAAATATTGAAGACCGAGGCGGAGTAGGGCTGCGCGCATTGCGGGCCGCCAATCTGCACCCTGAAGCCGGCCGGGTCGCTGCGCGGGGCAGGGCGGATGGAGTGACTGATGAATTCGAAGCCGCTGCCATACACATCCAGCAGGGTGCCGAAGGGTTTGTCGGCCTGGGTGTTCTTGGCGCGGGCGTAAACCAGCGAGCGTTGGTCACGCGAGAAAGGCAGTTGTTCGCCATCGGCTTCCAGCAGGTATTGGCGGATTTCCGGGCGGATGGCTTCCACCAGATAGCGGATATTGCCCAGCACCGGGTAGTTGCGCCGTACGGCGTGGCGGGTTTGCGTGAGGTCCAGCACCCCCAGCAGGCTAAGCGCGCTGGCGGCAAGGGTGAAGGGCCACAGCCATTCGATCTGGTGCAATACCAGGCCGATCAGGCTGAACAGAATGCAGGCGACAAAAAAGGCATAGCGGCTGAGCAGGGACAGGTTCATGCGGGCTCCGGCGGGCGTGGGCTGATTGCGGTGTGGTACAGGACAAGGCTTGAGACTTGTCCTGCCTCATCCGGTTCAGCTTAGCGCCCAGGCCGGGGCAGTGCCATGGCTGGTGGCTGCGCCGTGACGGTGTTAATGAAAGCGCACGCTATCACCGTTGCGATCGAAAGCCAGATAACGCGACACATCGCCTCCGGTCTGGATGGTCTGGATCATGCGCTTGAGCGCCGCTTCGATAGCGGCTGCTGCGGGCGGGCCACCGGCGCTGCCATCCAGACAGGCGACAAACATGATTTGCCACGGCTCGCCCATGCGGGCGGATTCGGCTTGCAGGCTGGCAAAGTCCACCAGTGCGTCGGCGGCGCGGTCCAGGCACATGCTGGGCAGCAGGATGCCGCCTTCGCCGCGGGCAAAGCGCTCGGCCTCCTGCGGCTGGTGGTCGTCATGCAGCACGGCCTTGGCAAACACCATCAGCAAGTGTTGCGGTTCGGTTTGTTGGCGGGCCGCAGCCAGCAGGGCGTTGAAATCGGGAATGTCCATGGCATCTGGCACTCGACAAGGGGGAGTGTCGAGTGTGCGGTGGTGGCGCAGCGCTGGCTATTCCCCGCAGTAACTAGTTCCCTCCCGCAGACGGATTAGGCGGCAACAAACCGGGTGCAGCCGGTGGCCAGGGCATTTATGCTGGCTGTCATGTCCAGAAAGGGAGACGCG
This sequence comes from Aquitalea magnusonii, assembly GCF_002217795.2. Lineage (NCBI taxonomy): Bacteria > Pseudomonadati > Pseudomonadota > Betaproteobacteria > Neisseriales > Chromobacteriaceae > Aquitalea > Aquitalea magnusonii. The sequence goes on along the minus strand of NZ_AP018823.1, from coordinate 4,147,294 downwards.
ACAATGAATCGCGACATGGTGGGACTGGTGGTGCTGGCGGCCTTGTGGGGTGGTTCCTTCCTGTTCATGCGGGTGGCCGTGCCCGAACTGGGAGCCTTGCCGCTGATTGCCTTACGCCTGACGCTGGCATCCCTGGTGCTGCTGCCGCTCCTGCTGCTGCGCGGTGGCCTGCCCTTGTGGCGACAGCATTGGCTGCGCATTGCCGTGGTGGGCGTGTTTCTGTCGGCCCTGCCGTTTTGCCTGATTGCCTGGGCCAGCCACAGCCTGCCGGCGGGCGTGGCATCGGTGCTGAATGCCACTACGCCGTTGATGACGGCGCTATGGGCCATTCCGCTGGCGGGGGAGCGCATGCGCTTATCGCGCGCCGCGGGCCTGCTGCTGGGGCTGGCCGGGGTGCTGGTATTGATGCTGGGGCGTGGCGCGGCATTTGACGTGCAGTCCTTGCTGCCGGTGCTGGCCATGCTGGGGGCAACCGCCTGTTATGGCTGGTCCGGGCATATGGCGCGGCGCTGGTTGCCCGGTCTGCCGCCGCTGGTGACTGCAACGGGCAGCCTGTGCAGCGGTGCGCTGCTGCTGGCCCCCCTGGCCTTGCTCAATCTGCCGGCACAGGCACCTTCACCCATGGTGTGGGGCGCGGTGCTGGCCCTGGCCGTGGGCTGCACCTCGCTGGCTTATCTCATCTATTACCGGCTGATCGACCGGCTGGGGGCCACCCGTGCCAGCAGCGTCACCTATCTGGTGCCGGTATTCGGCGTGTTGTGGGGGGCGCTCTTCCTGCACGAGCAGGTGGGGCTGCTGATGTTGCTGGGTGGGCTGCTGATTCTGGGCGGGGTATTGCTGCTGGGCTGGCGACCCCGCTCCTGAGTCGCCAGCCGTTTGCAGCCGGTTTCAGGCGGTAGCAGCTGCAGTGGTGAGCGGTAGCAGGATGCGCACGCGGAAGCCACCGTCTGCTTCATCGCAGAACTGCAGTTGCCCGTGGTGTTGTTTCACCACGCGCGACACGATGGCTAGTCCCAGCCCGCTGCCGCCATCGGTGCCACGGTGCTCGGCCAGGCGTTCAAACGGAGCCAGGGCTGATTCGCGCAAGGCGGCCGGGATGCCGGTTCCATGGTCGATCACGCTGAGCACCACCATGCCCTCATTCTGCTCGATTTCCACCCGTACCGGCGGCTTGCCATAGCGGCGCGCATTTTCCAGCAGATTGGACAGCAGGCGCTCCAATGCCAGCGCATCGGCCTGCAGTTCCGGTTCGGCAAGACGCAGCAGGCTGACATCCAGTCCGCTACGCGCCAGACGGGCCACCACGCTGTCCGCCAGCTCGGCCAGGGCCACCGGCTCCAGCCGTGCCGACTCCTCGGCGCGGGCAAAGTCGATGAACTGGCGCACGATACGCGACAGCTCATCGATATCGGCCAGCATGTCCGGCGTGTCAGCGCTGCTGTCCTGTAATTCCAGCATCAGTTTCAGCCGGGTCAGCGGGGTGCGCAGATCGTGTGACAGGCCGGCCAGCATCAGCCTGCGTTCGCGTGCCGCACTGTCCAGCGCACTGGCCATGTGGTTGAAGCCGCGCGCCAGGGCAGCCAGCTCACGCGGGCCATCTTCCTGCAGTGCCGGCGGCATATTGCCGCGCGCCAATTCACGCGAGGCTTCCACCACCTTGCCAATGGGGCGGGTGATGCGCCAGGCCACCAGCGAGGCCAGCAAGGTGGCCAGCAGGGTGGCCAGCAAGGCGGCCTGCATCAAGGAGTAAATGGGACGATCACTGTAGCGGCCAAAGGGAATCACCAGCCAGTACGGGGTGTCCAGCACATGCACGTTCACCCACAATTCGTTGCGGTCCTCGCGGTGAACCATGTAGCCGTGTACCGTATCATCCAGCCCCTTGCTCAGGCGGCTGACCAGGCTGTCGGCCACGCGTGGCAGCTCACGGTCGAATGGCTGATGGGCGGCGGCTTCCTGCGGCAGCAGTCGCGGCAGGCCGGGGCGGTTGTAGCTGGCCAGAAACGCAGTGCGCTGTGCTGCATTCATGTTGTCCATCGAGCCTTCCAGGAAGGCCAGCGTGTCCACCACCTGTGCATACAGCTGCTTGTCCATCAGCTTGTGGCGCTCGCCTGCCGCAATGTAAACAGTGACGATCTGGGTGGTCACCACCACCACCACCACCAGCACGATCAGGCGAAACAACAGGGAGCCGGTAATGCGGCGCAGCACCGCTTACTCCCGCTCGCTGCCGTCAGGCACAAATACATAACCATAGCCCCACACCGTCTGGATGAAGCGCAGCGGGCTGTCGCCGCCTTCCAGTGTCTTGCGCAGGCGCGAGATGTGGACGTCGATGCTGCGGTCCAGCGATTCGCCATTGCCCTTGCCCAGCGCCATTTCCATGAGCTGTTCGCGGGTGAGGGGGCGACGCGGGTGGGTGGCCAGTACGGTAAGCACGGCAAATTCCGCCGTGGTCAGAGACAGCACCTGCTGGTTTTTTTGCAGCTCGCGGCGACCCAGATTAAGCTGGAACTCGCCGAACTCGATCACTTCGTCAGACTCGTGGCGGGCTGCCAGCGCCGGGGTGGCATGGTGGCGGCGCAATACCGACTGGATGCGCGCGGTCAGTTCGCGCGGGTTGAACGGCTTGGGCAGATAGTCGTCCGCGCCCATTTCCAGGCCCAGGATGCGGTCCACGTCTTCACCGCGCGCGGTCAGCATGATGACAGGCACCGTCTCGCCCTGGGCACGCAGGCGGCGTACCACCGCCAGGCCGTCATCACCCGGCATCATCACGTCCAGCACCATCAGGTCCGGGCGGTTGCGCGCCAGTTTGCGGTCCAGTTCGCGCGCATCCGGCAAGGTATCCACCACGTAGCCCTGCTGACCCAAATAGCGGGTGAGCAATTCGCGCAGCTTGGCGTCGTCGTCGACGATGAGAATCTTGTTGTGTTCCATGTTGTTTTCCTTGATGGCCGCGCTACTTGCGCTTCGGCCCGCATGCTGATGGCAAAGCTTAACCTGCCCCGGCGCGGCAGGCGATGGTGGATCATGAATTTATGTGTCAACGCTGACGGGCATTCACATAAGTTAACATTTGGTAACATGCGGCACACGGTTGCGCAAAGACGGGCTTCTAGACTGCAAGCGTGTCCTGCTTGCCGGAGAACATCATGACGAATAAGCCACTGATTTTCATGCTAGTTGCCGTATCCACCCTGCTGCTGTCGCCACTGGCCAGTGCCACCGAGCATGGTGGCAATGGCGCGGATATCCGCGAAGCCCGCCAGATGGCGCAGGCCCAGTCCGGGCAAGCTGCCATGGCTGCGCCGGGCGGAGCGAGCGCAAGCCAATCCGCGGCCATGCCCGACAGCATGCGCCGGCCCAGCGGCGAGAAATAACACTGTCGGCGCCCACGGCGCCATTCCCCACCCGCCTGCTGCTGCGATTCCCAAGCATCGCCGTGGCAGCAGGCCAGATGTCAGGTTAAAATGAAGCCATGAAGGACCATGCCATTTATGTCTTGCTGTTTGCCACGGTGACGGCTTGCGCCTTGCCGGCGGCGGCACAGGGCCCGAATGGCCCGGAAGATGGCGCGACGGAGTTTCCACACTTCTCGCGTTCGTCGGCCGGTGAGGAACGCCGCCTGCGCAATCTGCGTCTGAAGGAGGCGGTGCAGGCCGGTGACCTGTCTCCGGAAGATGCCCGCCGACTGCAGCGCAGACATCAGCCGGCGGGGCCGCCGCCCGGTGGTCCAGGCGCGCCGGACCGCTATGGCCCGGATGGTCTGTCCCATCCGCCATTGCCGCCGCCGGGCCAGCGCAACTTCTGGCGCGACAAGCGGCAAAAAGCGCAGGAACAGTACCAGAACGATTGAGCCGGCTGCATGGGTAGCCGGAGATTGCCAGTGGCAAGGATCACGGCCTTGAATAAAGCTTGGGGAAAGTGGAGTAGCAAACGCCTGCTGGCGGGAATGGCCATGCTGGTGTCAACCGCATGGTCGCTGAGCGCACTGGCTGCGCCGGACTGCGACAAGGCCATGGCACCGCAACGCTGTGCCAGTTACCGGCAGGGCTGGCTTAGCTGCAATGACATGGCAGATGGTGCGCGTCGTTCCTGCATCGAACAGTTCACACCGGCACTCAGTTGCAAGCGCAGCCGCGATGCCCGCCGCTGCGAAGCGCTGCAAGCCGCGCAGGCAGCCTGCAATGACAGTGAAGGCCAGGCAAGGCGCGACTGTGTGCTGGCGCAGCTGCCTGCTCCAGATTGCAGCCGGGCCGCCAGCAAGGCACGTTGCGAACAACGCGCCGCCGCCGAACTCGATTGCGTGCAAAATGCCGGTCAGCAGGGCCGGGAGTGCGTGCGCAAAGCCCTGATTCCCGCCCCCGCCGCCTTACCGGCCGGCCACTGAGCACCGCCGTTCTTGCCCTGAGCCAGTCTCAGGGCAGCAGGATGAGGGAGCCTGTGGTACGGCGGCTTTCCAGGTCGCGGTGTGCCTGTGCCGCATCGGCCAGCGCATAGCGGGCAGAAGGCTGCACCCGGATGGCTCCGCTGGCAAGGCGCTCGAACAATGCCTGTGCTGATGCCTCCAGCTCGCTTCTGCTGGCCACATAGTCGCCCAGCTTGGGCCGGGTGAAGAACAGCGAACCCTTTTGTGACAACAGCAGCGGCTCGAAGGCCGGTACGGCACCGGAGGCATTGCCGAAGCTGACAAAAGTGCCGCGTGGTGCCAGGCTGTTCAGCGACATCTCGAAAGTGCTTTTCCCCACCGAGTCGTACACTACCGGCACGCCTTGTCCGCCGGTGATCTCGCGCACGCGTGCCACCACGTCTTCCTGGTTGTAGTTGATCACATGGGCGCAGCCTAGCTGGCGAGCCAGCTCACCCTTGGCGGCGGAACCCACGGTGCCGATCACCCGCACGCCCATGGATGCCAGCCACTGCACGGCAATCTGTCCCACGCCGCCAGCTGCGGCATGCCACAGCACGGTCATGCCGGGCTGCACGGCAAAGGTACGGCGGATCAGGTACTCCACCGTCATGCCTTGCAGCATGATGCAGGCGGCTACTTCGTAGCTGATGCTGTCCGGCAGTTTCACCAGCACGGCAGCGGGAATCAGGCGCTGGCTGCTGTAGGCACCCAGCGGGCCGCCCGCATAGGCCACCCGGTCGCCCACGGCCACATGACTGACCCCTTCGCCCACCGCCAGCACCGTGCCCGCAGCTTCACTGCCCAGGCCGCTGGGGAGCGGAACCGGATACAGCCCGCTGCGCTGATAGGTATCGATGAAGTTGATGCCGATGGCCGCATGCTGCAGCAACACCTCGCCCGGACCAGGGTTGCCGATCAGCACCTGTTCCAGTTGCAACACCTCTGGGCCGCCGTGGCGATGAAAACGGATTGCCTGGCTCATCTTGCCCACCTTTCCTGGCTTGTTGACAGGTTTCGAGTCTGCACCTGCCTGCTTTGCACCGGCAAGCGCCTTGTACTGAACAGTCTGTTTTTTAAGGATTACCGCTTGGTATTTGGCTGTATTTGTTTCTACATTGAATCAATCCCTGGCATTGCGCGGTGTGGTGAAAGGACAAGGGGCGACGGGCGGGAAACAGGAAAGGGCATGACATGAAAGGCGTGGTGTTTACCGAATTCATGGAGATGGTGGAAGCGCGTTTTTCCGCCGAGATGGTGGATGACATTATCGAGGATGCACAGATCAAGTCCGGCGGTGCGTATACCGCGGTGGGCAACTACCCGTTTGCCGAGCTGGTGGCGATGATCACCGCGCTGTCGCGCCGCAGCGGCATGCCTACCTCGGAGCTGATCTTTCACTTCGGACATTATCTGTTTGGCCGTTTTGCCGTGCTCTATCCCTACAGTATTCAGTCCTGTAGCAGTTCTTTCATGGTGTTCGAGGGGATAGAGAAACATATCCATGTGGAGGTGCAAAAGCTCTACCCTGACGCGCAGTTGCCGGATATTCAGGTTGTGGAGCGTGACGACAAGCGGATGATATTGCTGTACCGCTCGCCACGTTGTCTGGCACCGCTTGCCACCGGGCTGATCCAGGGCGCGCTGGATCATTTCTCCGAACAAGGCCGTATCACCGCCGAGCCATTGAATGCAGAGGGTAGTGAGGTGCGCTTTGTAGTGGAGTTGCTATGAGCCAGAGCGAGCTGTCCCAGTTGCAAGAGCAATTGCAGCGCTATCAGAAGCGGTATTTACGCGAGAAAACCGCCCGCAAAGAAGCCGAAAGCTTGCTGGAGCAGCGTAGCCGTGCCTTGTACGACGCCAATTTCGAGCTGTCCACCGTGGCAGCGCAACTGGAGAAAATTGTCGAATGGCGGATGGCGCAACTATCCGAGGCCTTGCTCAAGGCGGAAATGGCAGCCAAGGCCAAATCGGAATTCCTGGCGGTGATGAGTCACGAAATACGCACGCCGCTCAATGGTGTGCTGGGCATGGCCGAACTATTGTCACACAGCCAGCTGACGCGGGAGCAGGGCGATCAGGTGGCGACCTTGCAAGAATGTGGGACATCGCTGCTGGCGCTGATCAATGACATCCTTGACCTGTCCAAGATTGATGCCGGCAAGCTGACTCTGGAGCAGCGCCCCTTCAATCTGTACAGCCTGCTGGACAGCGTAGTGAGCCTGTTTGAACCCAAGGCCATGGAGGCGGGGCTGACCGTCACCTGGCAGCGCCCGACCGGCCACGCCTGGCTACTGGGCGATGCCACCCGCCTGCGGCAGATCACCAGCAATCTGCTGAGCAATGCCATCAAGTTTACCCACCAGGGCGGCATTACCGTCAGCGTGAGCATGGCGCCGCTGGAGGATACTTTCGACATGCTGCGCTTGCAGCTGGATGTGCGCGATACCGGCATCGGCATGACCGAGGAGCAGATGGGCAAGGTATTCACCGCCTTCGAGCAGGCCGACTCCACCACCACCCGCCGCTATGGCGGTACCGGGCTGGGGCTGGCCATCTGCCGCCGCCTGGCCGAAGCCATGGGCGGGCGCATTGATGTCAGCAGTGTGCCGGGGGAAGGCAGTTGCTTCAGCGTGTACTGGGTGGCCACTACGGTGGCCGCACCGCAGACAGAGGCACCCGCCGAAATACAGCCGCAGGCGGTGGTGCCGGCCAGTACCCAGTCCTTGTCGGTGCTGGTGGCCGAGGACAATATGGTCAATCAGAAACTGATCATCAAGCTGCTGGACAAGCTGGGTTATCGCGATGTGCTGCTGGCCGGCAATGGCCGTCAGGCACTGGAGCGGGTCAGCCAGGGCGATGTGGAGCTGGTGTTGATGGACATGCAGATGCCGGAGATGGACGGGCTGGATGCCACCCGTGCCATTCGCCAGAGCAAGCTGCCGCGTCAGCCGCACATCATTGCGCTGACGGCCAATGCCTTTGACGAAGACCGCGAGCGCTGCCAGCAGGCCGGCATGGATGATTTCCTGTCCAAGCCGGTTAGCCTGGAGCGGCTATCGGCGGCCATGCAGCGCGGTCACAACCATCTCAATCCGCCTGGCGCAGCCAGCTGAACAGGGCGGGCAGACCAGCCGGCCAACGCGACAGCCGGTGGTCATCACCATTGAATACACTCTGGCGCTGGCCGGCGTAACGGCGGGCTGCCAGTCTCCAGTCCAGCACCTCGTCGGCACTGCCCAGCCACAGCCAGTACTGCCCGTGGCGGATGCCGGTTGGTTGCATGGCCAGCAGCGCCTGCATGTCCTGCTCCCCCAGGACATAGTCCTCGCCGGAATACGGGTTGTGCTGGGGGCCAAGATGGCGCAGCAAATCCTGATGCGGCTGGACCGCCGGGTTGATCAGTGCCGCCTTGCGGCCATGTTTTTCTGCCAGCACTGTGGCGTAGTAGCCGCCCAGGGAACTGCCGATCAGTGCCGTATCGGCGGGCAGCGACAGTAGCAAGGTCTCCGCCTGGGCAATGGCTTGCGCCGGGTGGGGAGACAGTTGTGGGCAGTGCAGGGTGAGGCCTGGGGCATGCTGTTGCAGCCAACTGGCGGTTTCTTGTGCCTTGAGGGATTGTGGTCCGGAGTTGAATCCGTGCAGGTAGATGATGTGCATGGCGCGACAAAGAAAAACGGCAAGCCCAGAGGGTTGCCGTTTTTGCCGCCGTTGGCAAGGAAAACTTGTTCCACGTGAAACAAGTTTGATGCACCACAAATTTGCTGGCCTGGCGGTTGGTGCTATTCAGCCTGCCATTCGTAGGATTTCAGAATGGCCTTGAGTTTGCCGCTGCGACGCATGGCGTCAATGCCCTGGTTCAGCCGCTCGGTGCTGATGGGCGAGTGCGGAGCCACCGCGCACATGGTAGGCATGTAGGTGACGGTCAGCGGGTGTTGCTTGAAACTGCGCGCATCCTGAGGATTGCTTTTTGCCCACCAGGCTAGCTCCAGTTCGGAAGAGATGGCCACATCGGTCAGTTTCTTTTGCAGCGATTTCACCAGCAGCTCCAGCCGCGGCTCATCCACGCGGGTGGTGCGGCCCACTGCCCACAGGTGCTCCAGCGTGGGGTAGCTGTAACCGCGAATGGTGCCGATACGCTTGCCCACCATTTCATCCGCCTGGCGGATGTCTGGCAGCTCGCGCAGTGACAGCGCTCTTTCCACCTGCGGGTAGAATTCGCGCGTCCAGCCCAGCCGGGTGGCATTGCCATACCATTCCGGGTTGGCATTGCACACGATATTGACCTTGCCGCTTTCGATGGTGCTTTCCACCCGCTTGCGGGCAATCACCACATACTGGGCTTTCAGGCCCAGTTCGCTTGCCAGGGCATCGCCCAGCTCCTTGATCAGGCCACTGGCCAATGCCTGGTTATCCGGCGTCAGTACCACGATGGGTGGGGCATCCGAATCGGAAACCCCGATTTTCAGTATGCCGCCGGCCTGGATCTGCAGGCTCAGCACTGTTCCCGCCAACAGTGCCGGCCAAGTCTTATTCAAAGCAACCATAAGCTTGTATTCTCTTCTTCTTAGTTAGTTGTCTGACAGTTCCAAGTGCAATGGTAAACTGTTCGGCCGCACCATGAGTGTGCCACCCATCGTTCTTCACCATAACAGCCTGTTTGCCATGACCAAAAAACCCACGCATCCGGTATTTTCCCAGCTGTCCCAGCGCATCCTGATTCTGGATGGCGGCATGGGCACCATGATTCAGCGCCATGCGCTGCAAGAGGCTGATTACCGTGGCGAACGGTTTGCCGACTGGTGCTGTGACGTCAAAGGCAACAACGACCTGCTGGTGCTGACCCGGCCAGATGTGATTGGCGGCATTCACCAGGCGTATCTGGACGCCGGGGCCGACATCATTGAAACCAACACTTTCAATGCCACCTCCATTGCCATGGCTGACTACCAGATGGAAAGCCTGGTGTGGGAAATCAACCACGCGGCGGCCAAGCTGGTGAAAGAGCTATGTGTTGCGCAAACCGCAAAGAATCCGGCCAAGCCGCGTTTCTGTGCCGGCGTGCTGGGGCCGACCAACCGTACTGCCAGCATCAGCCCGGATGTGAACGACCCGGGTTATCGCAATGTCAGCTTTGACGAACTGGTAACGAGCTATACCGAGGCCATTGACGGCCTGGTGGCGGGGGGGGCGGACTTCCTGCTGGTGGAGACCATTTTCGACACACTGAACGCCAAGGCGGCGGTGTTTGCCATCCACCAGTATTTTGACGATCACCCGGACATCGCCCGCCTGCCCATCATGGTGTCCGGCACCATTACCGACCAGTCCGGCCGCACGCTGACCGGCCAGACCACCGAAGCCTTCTACAACAGCCTGTCGCACGCCGATGCCATGTCCTTCGGCCTCAACTGTGCGCTGGGGCCGGACTTGCTGCGTCCCTATGTGGAAGAGCTGTCGCGCGTGTCCGCCACCTATGTCTCGGTGCATGCCAATGCCGGTCTGCCCAATGCCTTTGGCGGTTACGACCTGGAACCGGCAGCCATGGGCGAGTTCGTGCGCGAATGGGCCGAATCCGGCCTGATCAACATCGTCGGCGGCTGTTGTGGCACCACGCCGGAGCACATCGCCGCCATTGCCGCTGCGGTGGACGGCATTGCACCGCGCAGTTTGCCGCAGATCGAAGCCAAGTGCCGCCTGTCCGGGCTGGAGCCCTTCAACATTGGCGATAAGGACCTGTTCGTCAACGTGGGCGAACGCACCAACGTCACCGGCAGCCGCGCCTTTGCCAAGCTGATTCTGAACGGCGACTACGCCACCGCGCTGGATGTGGCACGCCAGCAGGTGGAAAACGGTGCGCAGATCATCGACATCAATATGGACGAGGGCATGCTGGATGCGCTGGCGGCGATGGATCGCTTCCTCAAGCTGATCGCCGCCGAGCCGGACATCGCCCGCGTACCCATCATGATCGACTCCTCCAAGTGGGAAGTGATCGAAGCCGGCCTCAAGTGCATTCAGGGCAAGGGCATCGTCAACTCCATTTCCATGAAGGAAGGGGTGGACAAGTTCAAGGAACAAGCGCGCTTGCTGCGCCGTTACGGCGCGGCGGTGATCGTGATGGCCTTCGACGAAAAAGGCCAGGCCGACACCTACGCCCGCAAGGTGGAAATCTGCGAAAAGAGCTACCGCATCCTGGTGGACGAGGTGGGTTATCCGCCGGAAGACATCATCTTCGACCCCAATATCTTTGCCGTGGCCACCGGTATCGAAGAACACGCCCGCTATGGCCTGGATTTCATCGAAGCCACCGGCTGGATTCACAATAACCTGCCGCATGCCAAGGTATCCGGCGGCGTGTCCAACGTGTCCTTCTCCTTCCGTGGCAACAACAAGGTGCGCGAGGCGATTCACGCTGTGTTCCTCTACCACGCCATCCAGCGCGGCATGACCATGGGCATCGTCAATGCCGGTGCGCTGGAAGTGTATGACGAGGTGGACAAGGAGCTGCGCGAGCGCATCGAGGACGTGGTGCTGATGCGCACCCCCAAGGATGGTGGCGATGCCACCGAACACCTGATTGCGCTGGCCGAACGCTTCAAGGGCGAAGCGGCGGGCGAGAAGAAGGGCGAGGACCTGTCCTGGCGTGAGTGGCCGGTGGAAAAGCGGCTGGAACACGCGCTGGTCAAGGGCATCACCACCTATATCGTGGAAGACACCGAAGAAGTCCGTCTCAAGAGCGCCCGCCCGATCCACGTGATCGAAGGCCCGCTGATGGACGGCATGAACGTGGTGGGCGACCTGTTTGGCGCCGGCAAGATGTTCCTGCCGCAGGTGGTGAAATCCGCCCGCGTGATGAAGGCGGCGGTGGCGCACCTGGAACCCTTCATCGAGGAAGAGAAGATTGCCCTCGGTCTGGCCGATGCGCCGGCCAAGGGCGTCATCATCATGGCCACGGTGAAGGGCGATGTACACGACATCGGCAAGAACATCGTCGGTGTGGTGCTGCGCTGTAACAACTACAAGGTGATCGACCTGGGTGTGATGGTGCCGTGCCAGACCATTCTGGACGCCGCGCGCGAGCACAAGGCCGACATCATCGGCCTGTCCGGCCTGATTACCCCGTCGCTGGAAGAAATGAGCCATGTGGCCAAGGAAATGCAGCGGCAGGGCTTTGATATCCCGCTGCTGATTGGCGGTGCCACCACCTCCAAGGTCCACACGGCGGTGAAGATTGCCCCGCACTACCAGCAGCCGGTGGTGTATGTGCCGGATGCCAGCCGTGCGGTGGGCGTGTGTTCCAACCTGCTGTCCGACACCCTGCGTGACGGCTTTGTCGCCGACAACCTGGCCGAGCAGGAGCGCGCCCGTGAAGGCCATGCCAACAAGGCCAGCCGCAAGGTGGTGAGCCTGGACGCAGCCCGCGCCAACAAGCAGCGCACCGACTGGTCGGCCTACACTCCGCCCAAGCCGCAGTGGCTGGGCGTGCGCCGTTTCGAAAACTACCCGCTGGCCGAGATTGCCGCCTTCATCGACTGGACGCCTTTCTTCCAGAGCTGGGAGCTGGCTGGCCGCTTCCCGCGCATTCTGGACGACGAGATTGTCGGCGAGTCCGCCCGCAGCCTGTATGCCGATGCCCAGACCATGCTCTCGCAAATCATCAGCGAAAACTGGCTTGGCGCCAATGCGGTGATCGGCCTGTTTCCGGCGGCCACGGTGAATGATGACGATATCGACATCCGCAGCGTGGACGGCAGCGCCAGCCAGATGACCTGGGTGGGCCTGCGTCAGCAACTGCCCAAGGCGGACGGCAAGCCCAACTGGGCGCTGGCGGACTACATTGCCCCGGCCGACAGCGGTGTGCAGGACTACATCGGTGCCTTTGCCGTCACCGCCGGCATTGGCATCGAGCCGCATGTGAAGCGTTTTGAAGAGGCCAATGACGACTACTCCGCCATTCTGCTCAAGGCGCTGGCCGACCGTTTGGCCGAAGCCTTTGCCGAACTGATGCACCAGCGCGTGCGGCGCGAGTTCTGGGGCTATGCTGCCGACGAGGCGCTGGACAACGAAGCCTTGATCGACGAGAAATACCGCGGCATCCGCCCGGCACCGGGCTACCCGGCCTGTCCGGACCATACGGTGAAGAAGGAACTGTTTGCCCTGCTGGACGCACCGGGCATCGGCATGACCCTGACCGAAGGCTATGCCATGCTACCCACGGCGGCGGTGTCCGGCTTCTACTTCAGCCATCCGGAATCGCGCTATTTTGGGGTGGGCAAGGTGGAGAAGGATCAGGTGAGCAGCTATGCCCAGCGTCGCGGGGTGACGCTGGAACAGGCCGAGCGCGATCTGGCACCCAATCTGGGTTACGACGCCTGATGGTCTGCCTGCCGGCCTGAGGCCGCCTGCGGGCGGTGTTGGGCCGGTGTTCAGGTTTGAATGGCTTGCTGAGGGTGGGTGGCATGCCTGTCCGGTAACACCAGTACAAAGCAGTTCTTGCCTGCCTGCTTGGCTTGGTACATGGCCTGGTCTGCCAGCCGCAAGGCCGCGCTCATCCCGACCCGTCCATCCATGTATACAATGCCGATGCTGATGGAAACCCTGCGTTGCTGAACATGGCAGGCATTGACCCGTGCAATCAGCTCCGCGGCCACCTGGGTGGCCTGCAGCCGGTTGGTCCTGCGGGTAAACAGGCCAAACTCCTCACCACCCAGCCGTCCGCACAAATCAATATCAGGATGCGTATTCAATTGCATGGCCACTTCACGCAGCACCTGGTCTCCCGCCTCATGGCCAAAATCATCATTGATGCTTTTGAAGTCATCGATATCCACCATCATGAAATAGCCCTGTTGTAGCGGATACCAGGCCTGCAGCTTTTCCAGCAGGCTGCGGCGGTTGTCGATGCCGGTCAGGGCATCCTGAAAGGCCAGCACTTCCAGCTTGCTGCGCAGCAGATAGCCGCGCAGGCGTAAGCGGCGGAACAGGATGTTGAGCATCAGGCCGGTGGCCATGCTGTTGGTGATCAGCAGAGCGACCCAGGAGTCTTGCGCCCACAGATGCTGATCGGCCAGCGTGCCTTGCAGCATGATCACCCAGATGCCGGTACTGGCCAGCAGGAAGGCATGGGTGCTGTGAAACACCGGAGCCATGGTCAGGATGATGCAGACCGCGACGGATGTTGCCCAGGGGCCGGGCTCGGTGGTTAGCAGCATGTTCAGCCGAAAGCCCAGTCCCAGCCCTGCCAGGTGCAGCAGCATGCCCAGCAGCAGCGTGCGCGGGTGGCTGGCTTGCCAGGACAGCAGGCTGCCTCCCAGCATGGCCACGATCACCAGCAGGATGTTGGCGCTCTCTACCTGCCGGGAGGGATGGCTGAGCAGCAAGGATGCCAGCCAGGCACAAAAACCCAGTATCTGTAGAGAAACGGCAATAGGGCGCAGTTCCAGAAAGGACTGATGCTGGAAATCAGCATCGCTGGCGCAGTGATATTGCATGAGGCCTCCAGACAGGGGCTTGGCCTTATGCAGGCCAAACCGGATGACATCGCAGCATCGTGGCGGCTTGGACAGGGGTGGTCGACTGGACCTAGGTGCAGGAATGTCTTGACTGGCCAACTGCGCGGCATGGCGCACAATGGCGACAGCTCTGTCGTGCATATGCCTTAGATCAAGAACGCCGGCAGAGTGCGGGACTAGCATGAAGTTGTAGTCAGGTGGCATGCAGCCGCCCAACCCACCCATCAGGAGAAGCCCATGTTTCCAGAATTCCGCGAACTGATCAGCAAACTGAAAACCGAAGACGAGCATTTCAGCCGTCTGTTCAACAAGCACAATGAACTGGACCAGACCATCAAGAACATCGAAGCCGGTATCGAAAAGGGCAGCCAGTTTGATGTGGAAGTGCTGAAAAAGGAAAAGCTCAAGCTGAAGGACGAACTGTATGTGATCCTGAAAAAGGCTGAAGCCTGATCACGGCACGTGGCAGAAACAAAAAAACCCGCCAGCAGGCGGGTTTTTCATTGCAGCAAAGTCCGGCTTGTACGGCATCAGGCCGGGTCAAGCTCGCCGGGGCGGACATCCTCGCCGGCATCCTCCCCCAGAAAACCACCGCTCTGGTGCGCCCACAGCCGGGCATATAGTCCACCCTTGGCCAGCAGGCTGGCGTGATCGCCTTCTTCCACCACCCGGCCCTGGTCCAGCACGATCAGCCGGTCCATGGCGGCAATGGTGGACAGGCGGTGTGCGATGGCAATCACCGTCTTGCCTTCCATCAGCCGGTACAGGCTGCCCTGGATGGCGGCTTCCACTTCCGAATCCAGCGCGCTGGTGGCTTCGTCCAGCAGCAGGATGGGGGCATCCTTCAGCATCACCCGGGCGATGGCCACGCGCTGGCGCTGGCCGCCGGACAGCTTGACGCCACGCTCACCCACATGGGCATCGTAGCCCTTGCGACCCTTGGGGTCGGTCAGCGACTGGATGAAGTCATGGGCTTCGGCCTGGCGGGCGGCATGGATCATGGTGGCATCGTCGGCTTCAGGTCTGCCGTACAGCAGATTGTCGCGTACCGAGCGATGCAGCAGCGAGGTATCTTGCGTCACCATGCCGATTTGCGCGCGCAGGCTGTCCTGGGTGACGCTGGCAATGTCCTGGCCGTCAATCAGGATGCGGCCTTGCTCCACATCGTAAAAGCGCAGCATCAGGTTGACGATGGTGGACTTGCCGGCCCCGCTGCGTCCCACCAGGCCGATTTTCTCGCCCGGACGGATGGTGAGGTTCAGCTGGTCGACAATGGTGCGTTCGCCACCATAGGAAAAGCTGACATTCTCAAAGCGGATTTCGCCGCGTGTTACCTGCAGCGCACCGGCATCGGGACGGTCGACAATCGCCACCGGGCGCGACAGGGTGCTGATGCCGTCGTGTACCGTGCCGATGTTTTCAAACAGGCTGGACATCTCCCACATGATCCAGTGCGAGACGCCATTCAGGCGCAGTGCCATGGCGGTGGCCGCTGCCACGGCGCCAATGCCGACCTCGCCCAGTGTCCACAGCCACAGGGTGGCACCGGCGGTGCTGGCAATCAGCCCCATGCTGAGAATGTGGTTGACGATTTCAAAGCTGCTGACCAGGCGCATCTGGCCATAGGCCGTTTGCATGAACTCCTGCATGGCGCTCTTGGTGAAGGCGGCTTCGCGCTGGCCTTGGGAAAACAGCTTCACCGTGGCGATATTGGCGTAGGCATCGGTCACGCGGCCGGTCATCAGCGAACGCGCATCGGCCTGGCGGGTGGACGCCTTGCCCAGCCGCGGTACAAAAAAGGCCAGGGTGGCAATGTACAGCAGCAGCCAGCCGACAAAGGGCAGCAGCAGGATGGTATCGAAGCTGCCTACCACGGCCACCATGGTGATGAAGTAGATCACCACGAACACCAGGATGTCGGTGATGATCAGCACGGTATCGCGCACGGCCAGCGCGGTCTGCATCACCTTGGCGGCCACCCGGCCGGCAAATTCATCCTGATAAAAGCTCATGCTTTGCCCCAGCAGATGGCGGTGAAACTGCCAGCGCAGCCGCATGGGGAAATTGCCGAACAGGCTTTGGTATTTGAACATGGCCTGCAGCGCGATCAGTACCGGACTGGCCAGCAAAATGCCGCCCAGCAGCAGCAAATGCTCGCGCTCCTGGCTCCACAAGCGGGATGGGGCTACATGGCTGAGCCAGTCCACGACCGAACCGAGCATGGAAAACAGCAGGGCTTCGAATGCACCGATGGTGGCGGTCAGCAGGGTCATGCACAGGATATAGGGGCGCATGCCGCTGGTGGCGGACCAGACAAAAGCAAGAAAACCGCTGGGCGGCTGGATGGGAGGGGTGTCGGGGTAGACTTCTACCCGTTTTTCAAACCAGGAAAACATAAAGATCGTCCTTGCCCGGAATTTGGGTCCGTTGGGGTTGTATGGGTGTAAGACCTTAGCTGGAAGCAAAGCAATCAGCAATGCTTTTTTTGCATGGCAGACGGCGGGGAGGGTCAGCCGGGCGGCCGGATTGGCAGGAAGTAATATGTTTATGGCATGGTTGCCGGCAAGAGTGGCAAGGCCGCGGGACAAACAAAAACGCCTTGCCGGGCGGGCAAGGCGTTGTGCCTGGTCAGGCGATCAAACGTGCAGTTGCACGATCTTGAGCGGATGCTGGCCATCCAGGCTGGGGAAGTCTTCTTCCGGGGTGATCCACTCCACCGCCTTGATCGGGCGACCGGCTTTGTCGGCACTGCGCTTGAGTGCTTCCAGCCAGGCCTCGCCATCCACCTGGGCCACATTATTGCAGCAGATCAGCACCCCGCCGGGAGCGGTACACAGCAGGGCAGGCTTGAACAGCGCCTGGTAGTCGTTGATCAGATCCACCACGCCAAACGGGCTCTTGGCGTAGCGTGGCGGGTCGAGGAAGACCACATCGAACTGGCGCGCTTCCAGCGTGGGGAAGGGCGGCATTTTCTTGCCACGCACCATCTTGGGCTGGCCGATGCCGGACAGTTGGCGCAGGGCGGCAAAGGCATCGCTTTGCACGCAGCGCGGTCGGGTGGTCAGGCTGTTGAGCTTGGCATTGGCACGACCCACGGCCAGGCTGGATTCGGCAAAATCCACATTCATCACGAAGCTGGCACCACCTTTGGCTGCGGCCAGACCCACGCCGCAGGTGTAGGCAAACAGGTTGAGCACGCTCTTGCCTTCGGCCAACTGCTTTACACGGCGGCGGCCGGCGCGCAGGTCGAGGAATAGCCACGGGTCCTGCCCGCTGTGACGACCACGGATGTGATAACGGATGCCCAGCTCGTGTGCCACGCGGTTTTCTTCGGCCACGGCCTGTTCCGCCAGGCTCAGCGTATTGCTGATGCGCGAGTTGGCATTGCTGCGGTCGTTGTAGACCAGTTGCAGTTCAGGCAGGCTGGCGGCGTAAAACTGGCGGATTTCGTCCAGTTCTTCGTCGCTCAGCGGCTGGTGGAAGCTTTGCACCAGCAGCAGGTCCCCGTAGCGGTCTATCGTCAGGCCGGATACGCCCTCCACACTGCCATGGAACAGGCGGTAACTATTGGTATCTTCGGCGATCAGGCGGCTGACAAGATCGTGGCGACGATCGGCTGCGGCTTGCAGCAGGGCGCTCAGGGAGTTGGACATGGAATGCTTTCTTTCTGGAATGAGGGCAATTGTAAGCCCTTGGGGGGCATGCCTCAAAATTAGCACTAAGCTGTAAGAATTCATTGGCTGCTTCGACCCATCACTGACAGCCAGATCACGGCCCGTGCGTGGCCATTTTGCGGAGCAGAGCATGCAGGCAGCGCAGGAATTACTCAAAACCCTCTACACCATGGCCATGATGGTGGAAACCCGTGACGCCTATACCGGTGGCCATTTATGGCGGGTGTCGCGTTTCTCCGGCCTGCTGGCGCAGGAAATGGGGCTGGCGCGCGGCGAGGTGCTGCGTATCATGCTGGGCGGCTTTCTGCATGATCTGGGCAAGATTGGCGTACCCGATGCCATTCTCAACAAGCGCGACCGTCTGACTGACGACGAGTATGCGGTGATCAAGACCCATCCGCAGCAGGGGGCGGATTTGCTGCGTGAGCATCCGCTGGCCGCCCTGGCGATGGACGCGGTGCTGATGCATCACGAAACCCCGGATGGTCGTGGCTATCCGGCTGGCCTCAAGGGCGAGGCCATTCCCATGGTGGCGCGCATCGTCGGCATTGCCGATGCCTTTGATGCCATGACCAGCCACCGTCCCTACCGGGCAGGCATGCCGATTGCGCGGGCGCTGGACATCATTCGCGAAAATCTGGGCAGCCAGTTCGACCGCACTTGCGGTGAGCACTTCATTGCGCTGGGGGAAGCCGGCAAGCTGGAACACATCGTCGGTCACAGCGAAGCAGGCATTCCCTTGCAGCAATGCCAGGCCTGCGGTCCCATCATCGCCATCCCGCGGCGCATGCAGGATGGCGATACCGTGCATTGCCCCTCCTGTGGCGGCGGCTACCGCTTGCACCGGCAAGGGTCGGGACTGGCACTTGCCCCCACCGGAGAGCAGGACCCCTTGCAGGTGCAGCGGCCGGCGGTGGACCACGAACTGGTGGCCGAGCTGGTGCAGGAGGCATCCGCCTGCTTGCAGCCGGTGCGCCAGGCCGGCTGGCTGGCGCGGCTGTTTGCCTGAGCTGCGCCGCATGCCGTACTGGATGATTGTGTCAGCAAGTGTTAAGCGCGGGGTGTAAGGCTAGAGTTACAGACGTTTAGCCGGTAGGCTTGAGTTCTTTGTCATGGCCATTCCGGCCGTCTTTACTGCTTCCATGAACGACGCGTCTGCATCCTTGCGGCATTGCCGCCCTTTCTGGCATTTCTGGTTGGCCCGTGTATTGCTGACCGCCGGTTTTCAAATTCTTACCGTGGCCATTGGCTGGCAGGTGTATGCACTGACCGGCAGTGCGCTGGATCTGGGCCTGGTGGGCTTGCTGCAGTTTTTGCCGCGGGTATTGCTGGTGCTGGTGACTGGCGCGGTGTCCGACCGCTTCGACCGGCGGCGGGTGGTGGCTGTCAGTCTGGCCATTCAGGCCGTGGCGGCAAGCGTGCTGCTGCTGGGTAATCTGGGCGCGGGCTGGCAGGTCAGCCGCGGCTTGATCTTCGCCCTGTCGGTGGTGGTGGGCTGCTGCCGCGCCTTCGACATGCCGGCCATGCAGTCGCTGTTGCCCAATATCGTGCCGCCGCGT
This sequence comes from Aquitalea magnusonii, assembly GCF_002217795.2. Taxonomy (NCBI): domain Bacteria; kingdom Pseudomonadati; phylum Pseudomonadota; class Betaproteobacteria; order Neisseriales; family Chromobacteriaceae; genus Aquitalea; species Aquitalea magnusonii. Next base: position 4,128,135 of record NZ_AP018823.1, on the reverse strand, counting down.
TTGCTGGGGCAGGCCATTGCCATGGCGGCTTCGGCCAATGAGGCGGCCACCATCGTGGCCCCGGCACTGGGGGGCTTCCTGTATGCGCTGGGTGCAGAGTTGACCTATGGCCTGGCCGCCGCCAGCTTTGTGGCCTGCCTGCTCTTGGTCAGCCTGCTGCCTTCCAGCCGGGTGCTGCCCACCGGCCAGCGCGTGTCGCTGGATTCCCTGCTGATGGGGGTGCGTTTCATCCGCAGCCGCCCGGATATCCTGGGGGCGATATCGCTGGACCTGTTTGCCGTGCTGCTGGGCGGTGCCACTGCCCTGCTGCCGATTTTCGCGCGCGACATCCTGCATACCGGCCCCTGGGGCCTGGGCCTGCTGCGCTCGGCCCCGGCAGCCGGTGCCTTGCTGATGTCGGCCTGGCTGATGCGCCATCCCATCCGGCGTCGCTCCGGCCACATCATGTTTGCCGCCGTGGCGGTGTTTGGCTTTGCCACCATCCTGTTCGGCCTGTCCAGCAGCTTCCCGCTGTCCTTGCTGGCGCTGATGCTGCTCGGTTCGGCTGATGTCATCAGCGTGGTGATCCGCGGCACGCTGGTGCAACTGGAAACGCCGGATGACATGCGTGGCCGGGTCAATTCGGTGAACTCCCTGTTTATTGGCGCCTCCAACCAGCTTGGTGAATTCGAGTCCGGTGTGACAGCGGCCTGGTTGGGTGCCGTCCCCGCCGTGGTATTGGGCGGCGTGGGAACCTTGCTGGTGGTGGTGCTGTGGATGCGCTGGTTTCCACAACTGGCGCGGCGGGATCAGCTTGCGCCCTAGCGCGTGCCGCGCATGCTGGCATCATTCATGACTTTGGTATATTAATGTCGGCCTGAACTGATCTCTTCCCGACTCAGGACCCGACCCAGGAGAGCGCCATGCATGCTGTCAGCCCCAAGCTGACTGACTGGTTGTTCCAGCTGAACCAGCTTGTCCGCCGCTTGCAGGAAAGTGGCTACAAACCCACCGCCATTGGTGCCCGCGAGGCCCTGGCCAATGTCACCCGCACGCTGGTGAGCCCCGGCCCGGATATTGCCTGGGTGAATGATGAAATCGTCCATGGCCGCGATTACAGCGTGCCGGTGCGTATTTATCATCCGGCCCCGGACGAGGCGCGGCCGGTACTGCTGTTTTTGCATGGCGGTGGTCATACCGCGGGCAGTGTCAGCGTGTACGACCCCATCAGCCGGCGACTGGCGGCAGCCACCGGCCATGTGGTGGTGGTGCCGGAATACCGGCTGGCACCGGAAAACCCTTATCCGGCGGCATTGCATGATGTTTACGCGGTGGCGCGTGGCGTGTTTGCCGCGCTGGAGGCGCGTGGTCTGCCCTATGTGCGGCAACTGGCCTTGGCCGGAGACTCGGCCGGTGGTGCGCTGGCGGCTACGGTGAGTGCGCGTGCTCAGCACGATACCGCCTTGCAGATTGCCGCCCAGGTGTTGATCTACCCCAGCCTGGACTACAGCATGAGCCTGCCGTCGATTACCGAAAATGGCGAAGGCTATTTCCTTAACAGCGATCGCATTGCCTGGTATTTCGACAATTATTTCCAGCGTGGCGAAGACCGCATGGCGGCATCCCCGCTGCACATGACCGTGACGCCGCGCATGCCCGCCACCCTGGTGGTATCGGCCGGTTTCGACCCGCTGCGCGACGAAGCACTACGCTATCTGGACAAGTTGCAGGCTGCGGGCGTGGTGTGCGAGCACCTGCATTTTGCTGATCTGGTGCATGCTTTCCTGAACATGGAGCAACTGGTGGCCGAGGAGTGCGGCCAGACCTACCGCCACATCGCGGCTTTCCTGACACGGCAACAGGCGGCGCAGGCGGTATCGTTGTCCTGACCGTCTACCCGCCGAGTGGTCTGCGGCGGATTCAGGCCGGCTTCAGCTCGCGCAGCGTCAACCACAGCCGGGTATCGAACTCCAGTTGGTGGTAGTCCGGTTCCATATGGCAGCACAGTTGGTAGAAGGCTTTGTCGTGGTTTTTTTCGCGCAAATGCGCCAGCTCATGTACCACGATCATGCGCAAGAACGGCTCTGGTGCGTCGCGGAACAGGCTGGCAATGCGGATTTCATGCTTGGCCTTGAGCTTGCCGCCTTGTACGCGGGAAACCTGGGTATTGGTGCCCAGCGTGCCTTTTACCGGATGTTGCTGACTGTCGAACAGCACCTTGGTGGGGGCGGGGGCATTTTTCAGATAGCGCTGCTTGAGCGCACCAACATACTGGTACAGCGCATTATCGCTTTGTACCTGATGGGTGGCGGGATAGCGTGCGGCCAGCCAGTCGCCCAGGCTGCCGTCGTCCAGACGGGCCTGAACCTGGGCAAGCAGGGCGGGTGGATAGTGCAGCAGGTATTTGAGGGCAGACATGCCGCCAGTGTAGCAAAGCGCTGACGGCTGCGGCGGATCAGGCTGCCACGCTGCCGCTGCCGGCCAGCAGTGCCGGCTGCTTCCAGCGGTAGCACAGCGCAACGGCCTTGCTGCCGTCCGGTGCCAGCACGTTTTCCCGGTCCACCATTTCCCCACCCATGCGGTTGTAAAAGCGGCGCGCGTCGCTATTGGCCTCGTACACCCACAAATGCATCGACGTGCCAGGCTGCAGTCGGTCGGCCTGGGCTGCCGCCGCCTGCAGCAGGGTGCGGCCTACGCCACGGCCCTGCTGGCCGGGCAGGACATGCAGATTGTCCAGCAGCAGGCCACGTTCGGTTTCGCCATCTGGCAGCAGGCAGACAAAACCCACCGGCTCGCCATCCCACAGGGCCAGTTGCACCCACAGGTGGTTGTCGTAATGAAAGCGGCGGGTCCACATGGTGAGACGTTCGGTGGGCGCTACGTGGTCCAGGTAATCGTCGGACAGGATGCGGCGGTAGCTGTTTTGCCAGCTTTCGGTGTGCAGGCGGGCAATCAGGTCTGCATCGTCAAAGGTGGCCGGGCGCAAGGTCAGCGAAGTCATGGAGCGTGTCAGAGGGGTGTGGATCTTGGGATTTTACGACAGGCAGATGACATTAAGGTTCGGTTTACATACAAATTAACGTGGCTGGCGTAAGGCCTGCTGGCTGATGGGGGTGGACAGGATGATGGAGGTGCGGGTTTCGCCCAGATGATTCACCCGTGCCACCAGCGCTTCCAGATGCGCCACATCACGGGCCAGCAGGCGGAACAGATAGGAATCCGCCCCGGTGACATGGTGGCACTCCATGACTTCCGGCATGGCCGACAGGATATCCAGCAGCTTCTTCTTATAGGGTTGCGCCACGGTGATACCTACCATGGCGGACAAGGTATAACCGGCTTTTTGTGGTGCCAGCCTGGCATGGTAGCCCTGGATCACGCCGGATTCCTCCAGCCGCTTTACCCGCTCCGACACCGCCGGGACGGACATGTCCACGGCGCGCGCCAGCTCCGTCAGTGACAGCCTGGCATCGTGCTGCAGGCATTCAAGAATTTTCCAGGATTTGCTGTCAATTTCCATTTGGATGGGTCCTTTCAGGTCAAAAGCGGCCGATGCCTTAATTTATCAGCTTGTACTGTATTTCTGCCTTAAAAACGGCATGTGCCAGCGCTGGGCAGGCAGGCAGACTGATGGGCTGGAAAGAGAGGAATGCCATGACACTGTTGACCTTGTATGGCCAGGCGCTGCTGGTGGGGCTGGCCATTGCTGCCCCGGTCGGACCGATTGGGCTGTTGTGCATAGACCGCACCCTGCGCCATGGGCCGTGGGCAGGCTTGGCCACCGGCCTGGGCGCCGCTACTGCCGATGGTCTGTATGCCAGCCTTGGCGCCTTGGGCCTGAGCATGCTGATCAACCAGTTGACGGCGCTGGCCATGCCGCTGGCGCTGGCCGGTGGCGGCTTTTTACTGTGGCAGGGGCGGGCCATGCTGCGCGCGCCGCTGAGTGAGCCTGCCATGGCGCGTGTGGCACCGGCTAGCGGGCTGCTCACGGCCTATCTGTCGGCACTGGGACTGACCCTGGGCAACCCGATGACCATTCTGTCCTTTGTCGCCATTTTTTCCGGACTGACCGGCCAGGCCAGCAGCGGTGGCCACCAGGCGCTGGTGATGGTGGCGGGCATCGTGTCCGGCTCTGCCTTGTGGTGGTGTGTGCTGGCGTTTGGTCTGGGCAGCGTATTGCGGCGCGTGGGGCCGCGCGGCAGGCAATGGCTGGACCGAGGCTGTGGCGCACTGCTATTGGGCATGGGGGGCTGGATGTGCTGGCAGGCGCTCCAGCGCTAAATGGGTAATTGGTTCTATCTAGAATAATATAAGTGGTTCTTTGATGGGGCCAGGTGCTGCTGGATAATGAAGCTCCTGTCAGCCGGAGAACACGCCATGACCACCTTGCGCCAGCCCTATGCCACGCTGTCGGCCCCGGCCCTGCAGCATTTGCGCGCCATCAAGCAGCAACTGGAGGACAGTCCGCTGGGGCGTAATCTGGTGGAGCTGGTTTACCTGCGGGTTTCACAGCTCAACGGCTGTGCCTTTTGTCTGGATCTGCATGGTCGTGCCTTGCGCAGCGGCGGCGATAGCGCCGCGCGGCTGGATACGCTGGCGGGCTGGCGGCTGAGTCCGCATTTCACTGCGCGGGAAAAGGCGGCGCTGCTCTGGGCCGAGTCAGTCACGCTGATTGCCAGCACCCAGGCTGACGATGCGGCCTATAGCCCGTTGCTGGAACACTTCAATGCCCAGGAAATTTGCGATCTCACCATGGCCATCGCCAGCATGAATGCGCTCAACCGGCTGGCCATTGCCATGCGCCAGTAGCGGCAGTGTGTTGCCCGGATCTGCCCTTGATCAATTGTGTTGATGGAGTATTGCGATGAGCCTGTATTGCCCATCTGCTTTTCGTGCCGAGGCTGAGTATGCCGCACGCGTGATGGCGGATAATCCGCTGGCCACCCTGATGACCCCGGCCGGAGACGAACCGTGGATCAGCCATGTGGTGTTGTTGCCCGACCCGCAGCACCCTGATTGCCTGTTGGGGCATCTGGCACGCGCCAATCCGCATGCCGCGGTGTTGTTTGCACAAGACAGCGTGGCAGTATTTGCCGGTGTGCATGGCTATGTATCGCCGCGCTGGTATGTGTCCGATGGCATGGTGCCCACCTGGAATTACCGCGTGGCGCATGCACATGGCCGGGCAGAGCCGGTGGATGGTGAGCAGTTGACTGCGCTGTTACAGCAGTTGGCCCGCCATTTTGAAGGGCCGGCGGGCTGGAGTACCGACGCCATGCCGGCGCAGGCAATGGCCGCCATGCAGCGTGGCATCGTGGGTTTCCGGCTGCGGGTGGCGCGTTGGGATGTCAAGGCCAAGCTCAGCCAGAACCGGCTGCCACAGGACCGGCACGCGGTGATCACTGCGCTGGAGCAAGGAGACGAGGCGGCCCGTCAACTGGCCGCAGCCATGCCCCGGCCCTGATGCGGCCTCAGTGGGGGACTTTGAGGGCTTCCACTTCCACCAGTACGCTGCGGCTTTCATCCGCCAACCACAGTTGGCCGTCCTGCACCGTGGCGGTCAGTTGCATGCCGCGCTGGCACAGGGATGCCAGTTCGGCCTGGGTGGCGGTGCTGATGCGGTAGACGCTGAGCTTGTCCAGCTTGGCCAGCTTGTTTTCGATTTGCGGCCACCACACTTCGCTGGAACGGCCACCATAGCTGTACAGCACCACCTTGTCGGCGCGGCTGCAGGCTTTCTTCAGGCGCTTTTCATCCGGTTCGCCCAGCTCAATCCACAGTTCGATTTCCTCGCTGTAATTCTTTTGCCACAGCTCGGCCTCGTCGTCGGCACTCAGGCCACGGGTAAAGCTGAGGGTTTCGCTGGCATTGAGCACAAAGGCCACCAGACGCACCATCAGGCGCTCAACCGTTTCAGAAGGATGTTGCGCCAGGGTCAGGTTATGGCTGGCGTAATAGCCGCGGTCCATGTCGGAAATCGACAGGCCGGCTTTATAAATGGTGGCGGTCAGGGCCATGAGTGATATCCGGGTTGCAATGTTGGCTGCACATGGTCCGGTGCGGCTGCCGGCCGGTGCAGGGGGATGGACTTATTGTTCAGGCTGGCTGATGCACAGCAGGCTTTCGCCCTTCCAGTTGATGCTGGCTTCTTTGCCGCGAATGGTGAATTCGACGTTCTGGCCGGCATAGCGGGCTCCGCCGGTAACCAGCTCCTGCTGGTGCAGGATGGCCTGGCTCTTGCCGCGTACCAGCCGCGCGGTGGCGGGTTTGGTGCGGTAAAAGGTGGCCAGCACGTCGTTGTTGCCGCCACCGCCGCACAGATAATGCAGCGGTGTCAGCGAAGGGGCCAGCTCCCAGCTGGCCTGCAGTTCGGTAATGCGCAGGATATAGGTATCCCCCAGGCACATGTGGGGGTTGTCGTTTTTCATGCAGTCTTTGAGGTTGTGTACCCAGTGACGCTGTTCCTGCTGCAGCTTGCTCATGCTCAGGTTGCCGCCCGGTGTCTGCCGGGCCTTGTCCATCGCCTGGGTGTATACCTTGTCCAGCCGGTTGCCCAGCCGGATCAAGCCCTCATCCTGGCACAGCATGGTTTCCATGGCATTGGCCGGCTTGTTGCAGTCGAAGTCGGTGGCCTGGACGGTGGGAACGGGCGGCTGCGCGGGTGGCACGCTCTGGCGTAGGCCGCTGTTACCACCACCCTTGCCCCTGTCCGACCCGGTACCAAGCGAGTGCGAACCGTTCAGGGCGTGAGCCAGGCCGGGTGCAAGCAGCAGCAAGATGACTGCCGTGGGTACGGAGCGGATGTTGAGCATGCATTATTGTGCCATGTGCAGCGTTGTTACGCTGCATCAATCCGCAGGACAATTTCCCAGCCTGCGCAATTGTCTGTAAACTCGCCCGCTTTCGCGTCTTGCCAATCGGCGCACAATGCAGGTCCCATCCCGGGGCTGGCCGCATCTATTTCAACCGTTTTCCGTCAGCCTAGATTGGTGTCGCTTACTGCGATCAGGCAGTCGCAGGAGTGCAGTATGTCCGAAATTACCTTTGCTGACCTTGGCCTGGCCCAGGATTTGTTGCGTGCCGTGGCCGATACCGGTTACACCGTCCCCACTCCCATCCAGGCGCAGGCCATTCCGCAGGTGCTCAAAGGCGGCGATTTGCTGGCCGCCGCGCAAACCGGTACCGGCAAGACCGCCGGCTTTACTCTGCCTTTGCTGCAATTGCTGATGGGCAAACCGTCGCGTCAGGCGGGCAAACCGCGCGCGCTGGTGCTGACCCCCACGCGTGAACTGGCCGCCCAGGTGGAGGAGTCGGTCCGCGAATACGGCAAATACCTGCCGCTCAAATCCATGGTGATGTTTGGCGGTGTCGGCATCAATCCGCAGATTGCCGCGCTGCGCAAGCCGGTGGACATTCTGGTAGCCACGCCGGGCCGTCTGCTCGACCATGTCAGCCAGCGCACGCTGGATTTGTCGGCGGTGGAAATCCTGGTACTGGACGAGGCCGACCGCATGCTGGACATGGGCTTCATCCACGATATCCGCAAGGTACTGGCGCTGCTGCCGGCCAAGCGGCAGAACCTGCTGTTCTCCGCCACTTTTTCCGACGAAATCAAGACGCTGGCCGACAAGCTGCTGGATCAGCCCAAGCTGGTGGAAGTGGCGCGCCGCAATACCACCAACGAGCTGGTGGACCAGCGCGTGCATCTGGTAGACCGCGACAAGAAGACCGATCTGCTGATCAAGCTGATCCGCGATCACAACTGGTATCAGGTGCTGGTGTTCACCCGTACCAAGCACGGTGCCAACCGTCTGGCGGAAAAACTGGACAAGATCGGCATTCCGGCGGCGGCCATTCACGGCAACAAGAGCCAGAACGCCCGTACCCGCGCACTGGCCGACTTCAAGAACTCCACCCTGCAAGTGCTGGTGGCCACCGATATCGCCGCCCGCGGCCTGGATATCGACCAACTGCCGCACGTGGTCAACTTTGAACTGCCGAATGTGCCGGAAGACTACGTACACCGCATCGGCCGTACCGGCCGTGCCGGCAGTCCCGGCGAAGCGGTATCGCTGGTGTGTGTGGATGAGTTCAGCTTCCTGCGCGACATCGAAAAGCTGACCAAGCAATCCATTGCCCGCTTTACCGTACCCGGCTTCGAGGCCGACCTGAACGTGAAGCCGGAACCCATCCCGATGGGCGGCAACAGTGGCCGTGGTCGCGGCCAGGGCGGTGGTGGCCGTCAAGGCCAGGGCGCGCGCCAGGGCCAGGGTGCCGGCAAACCGCGTCACGAGCAGCAAGCCAAGCCCACCGGCCACGGCCATCGCAGCCCGGCTGGCAACACGCCGCGCAGCAAACCGGCAGCACCGCGTCAGCCGGCGGCCGCCCAGCCGCAGGGCGCACGTCAGCCACAAGCCGCCAAGCCTGCCAGCGGCCAGCAACAGCAGCGTCGCAGCCAGCCGGCACGCCAGGTGTCGGCATTGTTGTCTCCCGCCAAGCGCTGATTCTGCGCCAGCCAGCAAGTCTGCAACGGCGCAGACTTGCTGCTGCCGGCAGCGGATCGTATGCTCGGACCTGCGTGCCCCGACAATGATTCACATTCACAATACAACGTCATCAGGTCGGGCCTGCCGTGGGGAAGTCTGGCGCATTGGCGTCAGTGGCTAACGATTCGTGATACGGAGCAGGGCATGAGGCATTGGCTGATGAACCATGCCGGCCGGACATGGCGGCGGTTCCTTGGATATGCATTGCTGCACATCATGCTGGCCTGGGCAGTACCTGCCCACGCGCAGCGCACTTCCCCGTCGTGGCAGGGGCAGATGGCCATCGTACTGGGTTCGGATGACTGGCCGCCTTATATTGGTGGCGATCTGCCCGATTACGGCATCCTGTCTCGCGTGGTGACGGCGGCTTTTGCCCACAGCAAGGTCACGGTCAGCTATCGCTTCTTGCCCAACAACCGGAGTTTGCAGTCCGCCCGCAATGGCATGGTGGATGGCAGCCTGGGCTGGGCGCCCAGCCCGGATCGCCTGCAAGACTTGTTGTACAGCCGACCGGTGATGGCGGCGCGCATGGTGTTTTTCCAGCGCAAGGCCAATGCCGTACGCTGGACGCAACTGGCGGATTTGGCCGGTTTGCGCATCGGCGTGACTATCGGCAATTACTATTCGGACGAATTTGACCGGCTGGCCCGGCAAGGCATCCTGAAGACCGATGGCGTTGCGGATGACCTCAGCAATTTCCGCAAGTTGTTGGCCAGGCGGATTGATCTGTTTCCCATCGAGGAAGAAGTCGGGCAGTTTCTGCTGTCGCGTCATTTTCCGCCGCGCGAGTCGCGCCAGCTAGAGCACAGCCAGCCTTTCTGGATGGCCCCCATGCATGTGGTGATCTGGCGCAAGCACCCACATGGTGCCGAGCTGATTGCCCGCTTCAACCGTGGCCTGCAGGCCTTGCAACGCAGCGGCGAGTTTGACCGCATGGTGCGGGAAACCCGCCAGGCTTGCCTGCGCAGCCCTCAATTGCCGTCAGAGGGCGAGTGATGGGCAATCATGGCTTCCGCCTCCTGCAGCAGTTGCATCGACAGATCACCATCCGTCACCGCCCGTGACAGCAGCAAGGCACCCACCATCAGGCTGAACTGAACTGCTGGCGTCAGCGGGTTGGCGACCTGGTCGCCGTCATCCTGGATGGCGGCCTTGCCCAGGATGTCCAACTGCTGTTGCACACCGCTGGTGAAGGCTTGCCGCGCCTGCGCTGTGCGTCGGCTCAGCTCCCCTGCCAGTGCTGCCGCCACACAGCCGGTATCGGGAAAATCGCGGTGCTGGATGCTCAAGTAATGCTGGGCCACGGCTTGGCGCTGCTGGCCGGCCTTGGCTTGCCTAAGCTGCTGTTGCCATTGTTCACAGGTTTTTTCCATTGCCTGCCGGCACACCTGGGCCACCAGATCTTCCTTGTCCTTGAAGTGCCAGTAAAAGCCGCCGTGGGTCAGGCCAAGGTCCGCCATCAGGTTGGCAATGCCTACTGCGGCAATCCCCTCAGAGCGAAAGCGTAAGGTCGCCATGTCCAGAATGCGCTGGCGAATGGCACTTTTATGTTGTTTGTCATAACGCATGCCGGTTTCCTGATTGATGCGGTTATTTTTATATTATGAACATCATATAAATAATTGCTAACTGAATCAGCAAGATAGCCGCAATGATTTGACTTGGCCCAAGGGTCAGGTGAACTTGTATTGTTGGCCTCCGGTTTCTATTTCTTAGTTTCAGCAGCTCAATTCGAGACCAGGAGCGACCAGATGGTGCTCAAGCAGCGGGATTTCCGCCTTATCGTAGAACATGCCAACGATGCCATCGTGGTGACTGAGGTGCAGCCGCTTGATGAACCCGGCCCAAGAATTGTCTACGTCAACCACGCCTTCAGCAGATTGTGCGGCTATGACAGGGGCGAAATCGTGGGCCGCAGCCCGCGCTTCTTGCAAGGTCCGCAAACCGATAGAGGCACGCTGCAGAACATCCGCAAGGCGCTGGAGGAAGTCAGACCCATCTGTTTGCAGCTGCTTAATTATCACAAATCAGGTCAGGCATACTGGGTGGAGCTGAGCATCATGCCGTTGTTGGATAATGACGGTACAGTCAGCCACTTTGTGGCGATCGAGCGCGATGTCACGCAGTGGCGTAGCCTGCACGAATCCTTGTATTTGCAGGCAGTGACCGATGAACTCACCGGCTTGTTCAACCGGCGCATGTTTGCCGACGTGGGTAACAAATACCTGAATCTGGCCCGCCGCCAACGCACTCCACTGTGCGTGGTGATGCTGGATCTGGACCATTTCAAGCATGTGAATGACTGCTACGGACACCACACGGGAGACTTGCTGCTGCAACTGGTTGGCCGGGTTTTGGAGAAAGGGATCCGGGAAAGTGACGTTGCGGGCCGGCTGGGTGGCGAGGAGTTTGGCATCCTGCTGCCGGAAACCGCCCTGCATGATGCCCTGCTGGTCGTGGCCCGAATACAGGACTTGTTGCAAAGTGAATGTCGGCAGGCCAGTCTTCCCGCCGGGGCGTGGGTCACTGTCAGTATCGGTGTGAGCATGCTGGGCGAGGCGGATACTACGCTGGACTGCACCTTGCAGCGTGCCGATCAGGCGCTGTATACCGCCAAGGAGCGCGGCCGCAACCGTATAGAAATCTGCATCTGACAGCTTATGCTGCTGGGTTCACCCGGTCTCCCCGCGCGGTATTTGCAGGCCATGCGTGCCGTTTTGTGGTGCGTGGAGGCTGGCGCAGGGTGCTATGCCGGTTGCGCGGGGGGATGGGAAGCCAAGGTATTTGCTTTGTTCCGGGCAATGCCGGGCGTGCAAGCTGTTCGATCAGTACCACAGGCAACCGGCGCACTGAACGATTCCGTGGATTTATCCCGATGTCTTGGCTATTCTTGCTGCCCATGCCGTGACACAAGGTTCCGCTTGCATTGTCTCGGTTTCATGGGGAGTGGCCGTGTTCATATCTGGCAAATCAGTGAGGCCGTGGCTGGCACAGCTGGCGCAAATCTTGTTGCCTGCATTGCTGTTGTGGCTGCTGCAGCTATTGACCATGCAGTTACCGCACTCGGTGGAGTTCGGCGGGCTGGCGCTCCCCTTGTACCTGCCCGCTGGCCTGGCGCTGGCCCTTGCTGTGGCTCAAGGCTGGCGTTGCGCGGCGGGCTTGCTGCTGGGCTTTTCCCTGGCAAATGCCATGCTGCTGCTGCACGATCCTGCGCGTGCGCTGGCACTGGCTGTGGTGCAGACGCTTGCTCCCCTGCTGGCGGCAGGTTTTCTACGTTCCCGCCTGCAACACACCCCGCCGTTCTACCGCCTGTCCCGCGTGCTGTTGTTTCTGTGGTGCGGGGTGCTGGCCAATACCGTGCTGAGTACGCTGCTGGCACATCTGGTACTGGACTACAGCCTGTTGCCTGCTGATGCCTCGCGCTGGAATGCCTTGTTTTCGCGTTGGCTGGGCGAGGTAAACGGCATTCTGGTGCTGACGCCGCCCATGTTGTTCCTGTTGCTGGATGCCCCGGCACGTTCCAGCAGCAATCCCGCGCGCTGGCTGGAAAGTGCATTGCTGACCTGGATCACCCTGGGTCTGGCGGTGGTGGAGTTCATCATCGCCGACTTCCGCCATGGTGTGGCAGCCGCCTTGTGGCCGCTGTCCTGCATCGCCTTGATGTGGGTTGTCTTCCGCTGCCGGCTGGCACTGGCCTACTGCCTGCATGGTGTGATCGTGCTGCTGGCCTTTGTCGGCGTGCTGTTGCATAACGGCCTTGCCTATCAGGACGCGGGTTACAGCGGCATTGCTGCTGCCGGCATGTTGCTGCTGGTGCAGTCGCTGACCTTGCTGGTGTTTGGTGCGCTGGTGGCAGAGCGGCGCTTTGCCGAAGACTGGCTGCGTCGGGCCAATCAGACGCTGGAGGCCAAGGTGGTGGAGCGTACCCGGCAACTGGCGCAAAGCGAGGCCCGCCTCAAGCTGATGGCAGATGCCTCGCCCTTTCCCATGGTGATGAACAATCTGGATGGCGGGGCGCTGATTTATGCCAATGCCCAGGCGGAAAGCCTGTTCAAGTGCCGGCTGGACACGCAGCAGCAGGTACAGGACTTTTACGTCGATCAAGAGGCACGCAAGCAGGTTTCCCAGCTGCTGCATGCTCATGGCGCGGTGCGCGACCATGAGGTCAAGCTGCACGATGCCGAGGGGCGACAGTTCTGGGCGCTGGTGTCCTGTTCGGTCGTGCATAGCGACCAGGCCCTGTATGTCATCAGTGGCATCAATGACATCAGCGAACGTAAACGCCTGGAGCGCAGCTTGCATGAGGCCAACGATGCCCTGCGCCAACATGTGGCTGAAATCGAATCATTGCATGTCGGCTTGCGTGAGCAGGTCCGGCGCGACCCGCTTACCGGCTTGTTCAACCGCCGCTATCTGGACGAAATCCTGCCACGTTTGTTGGCGCACATGCTGGCACTGAACGGAACGGTGGCTGTGCTGATGCTGGATGCCGACCATTTCAAGCGCATCAATGACCGGTACGGCCACCAGTGCGGCGATGCGGTACTGGCAGCACTGGGGGGTTTTCTGCGTGATCGCTTCCGCAGTGGCGACGTGGTATGCCGCTACGGCGGTGAAGAGTTCTGCATCCTGATGCCGGGCATTGCACTGGAAGCGGCCAGCGAGAAAGCCTGGCAGCTTTGTGAGGCGGTGCGCCAACTGCCTATCCAGGCCGGCGAACATTGCTTGCACATCACCTTGTCAGTGGGGCTGTCGGTTTGCCCGCTGCATGGGGAAGATCCGGAAAGCCTGATCCATGCTGCCGATGCTGCCTTGTATCAGGCCAAAGCCCTCGGGCGCGATCAGGTATGCCTGGCCCATTCCGGTCAACCCGCCCTGTCCTGATCCTGAACATGCAGGTGTTTGACGCCGATCTCCAGCCACCAGGCCAGGCTGCCTAGCAGTACCCCCACCAGCATGGTGTCGGCCACCCGTTCCACCACGCCATGCTCCACCTGTGTTACCGGCATGGCGGACAGCACCAGCAGGGTGAGACCGGCAATAAACCAGCGGAAGCTGCGCTGCATCAGCATCAGGGCCGTGGTGAGGGACAGGCACAGGATGAGCATGTGGATGGCTGGTGCAGGCTGCCACCAGGCCAGTGCCGCAGCCAGCACACCACCAAACAGCGTGCCGTAGACTCTCTCTTTCAAGAGCCAGATCATGCGCTGGGGCGAGGGGTCGATGATGCCAACCACCAGCACCGGCAACCACCAGGTATGCGGCAGATGCATGCGGGTGGCCACCAGCCAGGCCAGGCACCCACCCAGCACCAGATGCCAGGCATAGCGGCGGGTGTCTGCCGGGGATGCGCCAGGCAGCACCCGCTGCCAGCCTCGCAGCCCCCAGCGGCCCAGCAGCAGCCCGTATAGCGCCCCGGCGACAGACAGCAAGGCGTGCTGGCTGGCGGGCAGGCCCTGTGGCGGCATCATATTGCTCAGTAACAGGCAGAATACCCAGAACTGCATCCCCTTGTGCAGGCCACGCCGGGCGGATATCGCCATGAGCAGCAGCATGCCAGCCAGCAGCGGCAGCATCAGCCACCCCTGGCTGCCACTGGCATGGCCCAGCCACTGCATGACCGGCAGCCCGGCCACGGACGCCAGCTGCAAGCGTCCGGCCAGCAGCACGATCATCATGGAATAGGCTGCCGTCAGGGTGAAGGGGAAAATCCAGCCCGCCGGCTGCGCGCTGATGGCAATCAGTACCGCCGGCATAAACAGCAAGGTGCTGGTTGTCAGGGCGCGCAGCAGACGCAGGCGCTGGTGGCGGATGGTGGCAAGGCCGCGCAGGGCCAGGCGTGGATAAGTCATCAGGCAGTCCCTGCGGGCAGATGGAGTGGAGGTGGCTTCATCATAGGCAAGCCGGCAGGCAGGGTCATCAGCCCGAGGTTGCCATGCTGGCTGCCGGGGGGCGTGCTAACATTTCGTCATGGAACTCTACAGACTATTGCAACAGCAGGGCTTCGGCAGTCGCAAGGAATGCCGCAAGATGGTGGAATACGGTCTGGTGGAAATCAACGGCGCAGTCGCTGAAGATTACCGCCAGGATTGGACCCCGGCAGAGATTGACGAACTGGTGGTGGATGGCGAACCGTGGGAACTGCAGACCGGGCCAATCTACGTGATGCTGCACAAGCCCGATGGCTACGAAACCTCGCACAAACCCATGCATCACCCCAGTGTATATACCTTGCTGCCCTGGCAGTTTGCCAATCTGGGCATCACCGCCGTTGGGCGACTGGACGTGGATACCACCGGCCTGCTGCTGCTGACCAATGACGGCCAGTTTGTGCATGCGCTCAGTTCCCCCAAGCGCCATGTAGCCAAATGCTATGAAGTCACGCTCAAGCATCCGGTGGCCGATGGCTTGGTGCGGCATCTGCTTGCCGGGGTTTTTCTCAAGGATGACAACGAGAAGATTGCGGCGGACCACGTGGAAGTGATGGATGAAATCACCATCCGCATGACCATCACCCAGGGCAAATATCATCAGGTAAAGCGTATGGTGGCGGCCGCGGGGAACCGGGTGCTGGATTTGCACCGCCTGTCGCTTGGTACTGTGCTGTTGGGCGATCTGGATGAAGGACAGTGGCGCTATCTGGATGCGGCGGAACTGGCCAGCTTCGGTTTTGCGCCGGCGGAATAAGCCAAACTGGTTGTTGATTACAGCAACTGGTGCAGCTTTTGCATGGCCTCGCGCATGCCGCTGACACTTTCGATGTGGGTGTAGCCCAGGCTGCGCAAGCGCTCTGCCGCCAGTCGTGCTTTTTCACCGGTGCGGCAATACAGGGTAAGTGGTGTGGCAGGATCTGGAATGGTGCTGGCCACCTGCTGTTCCAACTGCTCCAGTGGCAGTGAACGGGCACCGGGAATGTGCTCGGTGCTGAATTCTTCGCTTGAGCCGACATCAATCACCAGCCGGCTGGTGGTGCCACTGAGCATGCGGTGGGCAAATGCCGCCGCGGTGACACCGCCCAGTAGTGCGCCGAAAAGATGTTTCATTGTCCTCGCCCGTCCCGTTTTCGTGCTGGTTTGCATGTGGCACGCTCTGCTTCCATTCCGCAGTTTTACATGCATTTGCCATGAGTCGAATTGTGGCAATTACCTAGTCAACGGTAAGAACACGTGAAGGCCCGTTCTTGCCTTGGCTGTGGTGGTTGCCAAGCCAAACAGCCATGCTGGCTGGCATGCTCTGCTGCTTGGCTTTTCCCTTCCCTCCGCCGGTCTTTTCAACAGGCTAATCCCGCGTTTTAGCTGCCCCTCATCTGGTTTGACCTTCCGCATGCCATTGGCCAGCAACATGCTGAACAGGCCGGCTATGCGCCGTATCGGCTTACCGCCCTGCTGGCCGGTATGGCCATGTGCTGTCGCCATTCATGATGTGTGCGGTATGTGGGCATGGTTTGCATGCGCCGGGTGGTGTGATGTGCAAGCCATTTTTTGCCATGCCTGATGCTGGGTGGCTGAGATCGGGTGCGGTACATGAATGGGTTGCAGTGTTTTGCAAGATGAAAATGACGGTACTTTTTGTATGTAAAAATCAATCAAACATCAAAATGTAATTTATTTAATGATATACATGTTTAATTTACGTAATAAATTGAATTTACTATCCGCGCAGCTTGCACGGGCTGTTGCAGGGCAGGCAAGCGTGCAGGGTGACTGCATGGTGCGGGGGATGATTAGGGTCGGCCTGGACTGACGGGAGGGTGGCGTGCTCAGCGCGCGCAGTGAGGCTGCCTGCGCGCAGGCCACCGTAAGTTGGCCCGGTCAGGCGCAGGGGAGCGGGTTTTCGCGACTGGCCATGACCTGCCGGACTTACAGGCTTGGGCCACCTGACTCACCTGCGTTGTGACTGCCTGGTGCGATGGGAATGCTTTGGCAGCGGGAGGGCGTAAAAAAGCCCGACCAACGGTCGGGCGCTGCGGCGTGCGTGCGGCTGAAACAGAAAATCAGCCGACGCTTGGCGTGGCGTGCTTTTCTTCCACCATCCGGTCCAGCAGATGCAGGACCTCGGCGCTGTCCTGCTCCATGGCGCGCATGTGGCGGACGATGGCTTCCTCGTCCAGCGCTTCCCTGTTGGCGGCTGCGGCAATGGCATTTGCGATACTGCCATCCACTTTCTCATCGCAAGCAGCAAGCTGGCCCAAGGCGCGGGTGGCTCCAAAGCTGTTGCGGCCTTCCTCTTGCCGCCAGAGCGTGAGATGGCTGCCCTGGGCAATGGCCGCACCTTCCTCGATGGCGTGGTAGGCCATCTGCTTGTGCATGACATGGCCAACTTTCTGTAAGGAAACTTGCGACATGTCGCGCACGCGTTGTACTTGCGCCAGCACGGTGTCCGATTGTTCGGCCAGAGTGGCAAAGCGATTGCGGAAGGTTTCCACCGATGCCTTGACTTCTGCCGCCACCGCACCTGCTTCTCCTGCCCGGACATGCATGTCGTTGATCCGGCTGGAAAGATTGCCCAGCACCGACTGTACGCGGTGGGCGGTATCCTTGCTGCGCTCGGCCAGCTTGCGTACTTCATCGGCCACCACGGCAAAGCCGCGGCCCATTTCCCCTGCGCGTGCTGCCTCGATGGCGGCATTCAAGGCCAGCAGATTGGTTTGGTCGGCAATGGCGGAAATGGCGGCCAGCGAGGATTCGATGCCGGTCCATTCCTGTGCCAGGGCGCTGCTGGCTTCGTTCATGCTCACCACGCTGCCGGCAATCGTGTCCATGTGGCCGGATAGCAGCACGGCGCTGTCCAGGCTTTCGCGCGAGGCGCTGGCCGTGTCACGGGTAATGCTGGAGACTTGGTCCATGGCGGTGCTGATCTGGGTCAGGTCGCTTTGGTTGCTGGCCAGGTTCTGGCGCAGATGCGGGTTGTTCAGTGCCGCTAGCTGGGATGACAGACGATTCTTGCGGATATAGCCGTCATTGTCGGCCATGGCCTGAATGGCGCTGTCCACATTACGCAGCGATTCGGCAAACATGCCCGGCAGGCCCTGGCTGAGCGGTCGTCTGCTGTAGTCGTTGTCGCTGACGCGACGGAAGCTGGTGTTGATTTCCTTGAAATAGGTTTCCACCAGGTCCAGGAAATCGTTCAGCTCCCAGGCAACCAGGCCCACTTCGCCCATATCGCGGGTGCGCGAGGCACGGTGGTGCAGCTCGCCTTCGCAGGCATAGCCCAGTTGTTCGTGCAGGGTGTTGAGTACGGTGAAGATGCGACCACTGCCCAGCCACACCATGGCCGACAGCAAGAGTGACAGCAGCAGCAGGAACACCTCTACCGCCAGTCGCCAGCTATCTGGCAGCAGCAGTGAGGCCAGCACGGTACAAATGGTGAGGGTGTTAAAGCCGATCAGCCAGAAACCAAGGCGGGTACGCAGGAAGGGGGAGTGTGAGCGGCGGGCCATTATGCGGATTTCCCGGTGGAAAGATTGGGATCAAGCAAGGAGAGTACGAAGCTTTCATAGCTATGGCCCTGCTTGGCCAGCTCGGCCAGTAGCCATTCCATGGAAGCATCCGGGGCGGTAGCCTTGCTGAGTGTGCTTTCCAGTTGGCACATGCGTGCATAAATGGGTATCACGGTTTCCACCGCCCGCCGGCCAGGTGGGCGACGTACGGAGAAATAGCCTTCCAGCTTGTTCTTGCTGTCGTAATCCGGGGTGACATTGGCCAGCACCCAGTAGTAATTGCCGCTGGCGGTGTAGTTTTTGACTACGCCAAAAAATTCACGCCCTGCATGCAGGGTTTTCCACATCAGCCGATAGACGCCACGCGGCATGTCCGGATGGCGGATCAGGTTGTGCGGTTTGCCCAGCAGCTCGCTTTCCGCATATTCGGCCAACTGCATGAATACGCGGTTGGCATAAGTTATGTGTCCGGTGCTATCGGTCTTGGTGACAATCAGTTCATCGTCTTCCAGCTGCACTTCCCGACTGTTTTGTGGTCTGGTCTGGCTTGTCATGGTGGGTTTCCGCAAAAATATCCGCAGAGGATATGTCAATTCAGTAGTTCTCTTGGGAACTTTACTTAGTTGCGAAAACAAATTTCATGATAGCGATCAGCTTTTTTTACCTTTTATTCAGAAAGCTAACTGGCTGTTTATAAATCCGCCCACATCCTTAGCAGGTTGTGATAATTGGCCGTCAGCGTGACCAGCTCGGCGGTATCGCCATGCTGTTGGCGCAGGCGTGAAATGGCCATGTCCATGTCAAACAACAGGCTGCGCTTGCTGTCATCGCGAATCATGCTCTGTGTCCAGAAGAACGAGGCAATGCGGGCACCGCGGGTGACAGGCTCTACCCGGTGCAGGCTGGTGGAGGGGTAGAGCACCATGTCGCCAGCCGGCAGCTTTACGCTGTGCAGGCCATAAGTATCTTCCACCACCAGTTCGCCACCGTCGTACTCATCCGGCTGGCTGAAGAACAGGGTGCAGGATACATCGGTGCGTACCCAGCTTTGGTCAAACGGGTGGCTACGTACGGCATTGTCCACATGATTGCCAAAGTCCATGCCGCCCTGATAGCAGTTGAACAACGGTGGAAACACGGTTTTGGGCAGGGCTGCCGAGAAGAACAGCGCATTGCGTTTGAGCGCTGCTTCCACCATGGCTTGCAGTTCGCGGGCGCTGTCCAGGTGCTGCGGCAGTTGCAGATTACGCTTGACCTGGGCGGACTGCGTGCCGGCGGTAATGCGGCCATCGGCCCAGTCGGCCTGGGACAGCAGCATGCGGCCATGAGCCAGTTCTTCCGGTGTCAGTACGTCGGGAATATGCAGCAGCATGGTGTGTATACCTTTTATATGAATTGATCCGGATGTTGCACCCGGCCGCGGGGGTGACCGGGTGCAACGGTCTGCGCTGTCGCAAGGGCGGCGCAGGCAGGGTGGGTGGCTTAGTACTTCAGGCCGACGGTCAGCTGTGCTTCGCGTGGGGTGCCCACGGTGGCATGGCCGCCATAAACGCCATCGTAATAGGTCTTGTTGCCCAGGTTGTTCAGATTCAACTGCAAGCGGTAATGCTTGGTTTCATAACTGAGCATGGCATTGGCCACCGTGTAGGCTGGCAGGTAGTTGACATTGGTCTCGGTGGCGTAGCGCTTGCCCACATAGGTGGCACCAATGCCGCCGGTAATCTGGTCGGTAAACTTGTACGTAGTCCAGATATTGCCGGTGGCGCGCGGTGTATAGCGCGGCATCATGCCGGTGGTGCTGTTCAGCCCCGGTGCGGCCTTGTCGATCTTGGAATCCATGAAGGTGACACCGGCAAAGATTTCCCAGCGCTCGGTCAGGCGGCCGCTGCCTTCCAGTTCAATGCCGTTGGTGTGTCGCTTGCCGGACAGGGTGACCAGTGTGGTGTCATCCGGGTCGGTATTGCGTTCATTGGTTTTCTCGATGCGGAACAGCGCGGCACGCAGGCTGGCATCGCCATCCAGCAAGTCCCATTTGGCACCCAGCTCGATATTGCGGTTCTTTTCCGGGTCTACCTTGGCGGTGGCCTTGTCCAGCGAATAGGTTTCGCCAGAGGGGTTGAACGAGGTGCCATAGCTGAAGTAATAGGACTGGGCCATGTCCGGCTGCCAGATCAGGCCGCTACGCCAGCTCCACACATTATCCGTGCGCGACAGGTCGTAGCTGTTGTTGCTGTTACTGTTCAGGCTGCCATCGGCATTGTAGCTGCGCACATTGTAGTCGCCTTCAAAGCGGTCGAAGCGCGCCCCCAGCACTGCCTTCCATTGGCGGTTCAGCTCGATGGTATCCATGGCATACAGGGCGATGTCGCTGGCCTGAAACTTGGTATTGCTGTTGCGATAGCGCGCGGTATTAATGGCGGTGGAGGATACCGGGTTGCCGATAGTGGTGGTGGGCAGGGTATTGCGCAGGGTGTAACGGCTGGTATCGGACAGCTCATAAGTCAGTTCCAGCCCGGTCAGCAGGGTGTGGCGAATGTCACCGGTGGCAAAGCGGGTGGTCAGGTCGGTCTGGTTGTTGACGGACTGGTCCACACCGTCGCGCAGCGGCTTGCTGCGACGTATCAGGCCGGTGGCGCTGGTGTCGCTG
The DNA here is from genome assembly GCF_002217795.2 of Aquitalea magnusonii. NCBI lineage: Bacteria > Pseudomonadati > Pseudomonadota > Betaproteobacteria > Neisseriales > Chromobacteriaceae > Aquitalea > Aquitalea magnusonii. The sequence goes on along the minus strand of NZ_AP018823.1, from coordinate 4,107,524 downwards.
CTGGCCAGGCGTGGCGCGGTGGGGCTGACATCACGCCAGAAGCGGTTATAGCGCAACTGGTTGCTCAGCTCGGTGCCATTGCCAAAATCATGGGTGATTTTGGCGGTAACAATATCTGCGCTGGTTTTTTCGTAGTCGCTGTCAAAACCGTAGAACTTGCTGCGGTCCACGCTCAAGGGCTGGCGCGTGGCCGAGTTGTACGGCACGCCGTAGTCCGGCACATTGTTTTCTTCCTGGTGCATATAAGACAGCACCACCGTGGTGGGCTCGCCCAGGCCGAAGGCCACCGACGGTGCAATCCCCCAGCGTTCACTCTTGGCGGCACCGCGATCGCTGCCGTCGTGGGTATCCATCAGGTTCAGCCGCACCGCGGAGTGCTCGCCAGTCATCTGGTTGATGTCGGCGCTTACGCGTTGAAAATCGTTGCTGCCGATGGTGAGGTCGCCCTCCAGCTTGTTACCCTGATAGGGTGATTTGCTGACCTGATTCACCACGCCGCCGGTGGAGCCACGGCCAAACAGCATGGAGCTGGCACCTTTCAGCACTTCTACTTTTTCATCGTTGAAAGCATCGCGGTTGTACTGGCCGATATCGCGCATACCGTCACGATAGGTGTCGGTGGCGGCGGAGAAGCCGCGAATCACCACCTGGTCGCCGCTGCGACCACCCTCGCCGGCGGCAAAGGTGATGCCGGGGACATTGCGCAGTGCATCTTTCAGTGTGGCGGCACCCTGATCCTGCATCAGTTGCTGGTTCACCACCGTGATGGATTGCGGAATATCACGTAGCTGCTGCTTGGTCTTGCCGATGCTGGTGGTTTCCGTCTTGTAGGTGTCGCGTACCGGGGCCTCGCCCTCCACGGTCACCGTCTCCAGCGTCTGGCCGGTTTCTGCCGCCAGGGCCAGGCTTGGGCTCAGGGCTACGGCCAGCATGCCCACCGCCATGCGGGCGGGCAACTTGCGCTGCGCCAGGTGAGGGGATTGCTGCAAGCTTTGTTTCATTTAATCCTCTTTTATTGTGTGTCGGTCACGGTAGATCACTGCCAATGCGCATGCCGGAAAGTGGCGCAGCCGTCCCCGCATGCTGTGTGGGCAGCATGTGTGGAAGCAGGCAAAGGCAGAGGGGGAGACAACTGGCCGCTCACCCCCGTGATGGCCAGTTATCAGAACAGCGGAAAGCTGTTTTTAGGGTGCTTCGGTCAGAAAACCGATACGGCTGATGCCGCTTTGCTGAGCCGATGCCAGCGTGGTGGCCACCAGTTCGTAGCGCACGCTCTTGTCGGCGCGCAGGTTCAGTTCCACCTTGGGATTGGACTGCACGGCAGCGGCAAAGCGTGTGGCCAGCGCGTCCTTGCTTACCGGCTGGTCGTTCCAGAACAGCTCACCTGCGGCATTGATGGACAGGCGGATCTGTTCCGGCTTGTCCTGATGTTCCGCTGCGGCTGCCTGGGGCAGATCCAGCTTCACGCTATTGGTCAGCAGCGGTGCGGTAATGATGAACACCACCAGCAGCACCAGCATCACATCCACCAGCGGCGTGGTATTGATTTCGGCCATGGGTGCGCCGGGGCCCTTGTCGAAACTACCGAACGCCATGGGCGGACTCCGGTTGGGTCAGCAATTGAGCGTGCAGGTCATGGGCAAAATGATCCAGCTGCTGCGACATCACCCGCTGCGTCCGGGTAAAGGTGTTGTAAGCCAGTACGGCAGGAATGGCCGCTGCCAGGCCGGCCGCGGTGGCGATCAATGCCTCGCCGATCGGTCCGGCCACGGTAGCGATGCTGACCTGGCCGGCAGCACCAATGTTTACCAGTGCGTGATAGATGCCCCACACGGTGCCAAACAGGCCGATGAACGGTGCGGTCGAACCCACCGAGGCCAGTATTGTCATGCCGCTTTCCTGGCGGGCATTTTCCTGGGCCAGCGCCTTGCGGATGGCACGGGTGACAAATTCGTCCAGGTCGCATGCCTTGCCCAGCGAACGCTCAGCGTGTTGCTGATGGTGGCGCAAGGCGGCCAGACCTTCGCGGGTGATGTGTGCCATCGGTGCCGTCGAGCCAGCCAGCGCCTGTTCGGCGGCGCTCCAGTCGGCGGCATCCCACAGCGCTGCCTCAGCCTGGCGATTGGCCTGGCGTAGGAGATAGGTCTGTACTGCACGCTGCAGGATGAGCGACCAGGTCGCCACAGACATGAGAATGAGAATCATGAACGTTGTAATCAGAACAACGTCCCCTTGCTGGAAGACAGTCAGTAGCTTCATGGTTTATGCGGGTTCTTCAGGGAAAATTCGACAGGAACAATAAAAGTATAAGGAATGGCTTCATCGCCACGCTTGGCCGGAATGAATTTCCAGCCACGTACCGCAGTTAGCGCTGCACGGTCCAGCCGGGGAAAGCCACTGCTGTGTTCCAGCTCCACGGATACCGGCAAACCCTGGGCGCTCACCTGCACGCGCACGCGCACCGTGCCGGTTTCTTCCATTTCCAGTGACAGTGGCGGATAGCTTGGCTTGGGATTATTCAGATAACCGCCACGGTATAGCGGCTCGTGAACCACCGGCGCTGGTGTCGGGGCGGGTGTTGCGGCTACCGGTGCGGCAGGTGTGGCGCTCACATTGGTGGCAGCCTCGGTCACTGCTGCAGGTTTGGCCGCGGCGGCTGTTGTACGCGCCACCGGTTTGGCTGCCGGTTTTGGCGTGGGCGCAACAGCAGGACGTGCCACTGCCGGCTTGGCTGGCGTATGTTGTTTGTGCTGGCTGGGTGGCGTAGCTGCTGCGGCTGCCGGCGGTGCGCTGGGCGCAGCCAGCGTCATGGCCGGCAAGCTGGCCAGTTTGGGCAGCGTAACCGGAGGTGAACTGGCCAGCCAGCCTGCAATCAGCAGCAGGGCCAGCACATGCAGGCTGCAACTTCCCAGGAAAGCAGCAGAAGGCAGCGCAGCCGAAGAAGATTGGAGTCTGAGATTCATACTGGAATGATAATGCAAACCATTATCATTAGCAATTGTTAAGAAGTGATTTGCGCTGCGCTACATCAAACCATGCCGCGCCAAGGGTTGGCTTGTAATCCCCCCGAATGCCTGCATATTGCAAACTGCACGTCTGCATGGCGCAGACACATTCAACAGACGGGAACGGAACATGCAGCAGTTTGACGGAACCACCATCGTCTCAGTGCGTCGCGGAGAGCGCGTGGCGCTGGGCGGCGACGGTCAGGTAACCCTGGGCAATATCGTGATCAAGGCTACAGCGCGCAAGATTCGCCGCCTGTATCAGGGCAAGGTGCTGGCAGGGTTTGCCGGCGGTACTGCCGATGCCTTCACCCTGTTTGAACGCTTTGAAGCCAAGCTGGAAAAACACCAGGGCCATCTGGTGCGCTCCGCGGTGGAACTGGCCAAGGACTGGCGTACCGACCGCATGCTGCGCCGACTGGAAGCCATGCTGATTGTGGCCGACAAGGACGCCACTCTCATCATTACCGGGAATGGCGACGTACTGGAGCCGGAGCAGGGCATTGCCGCCATTGGCTCGGGCGGGGCCTTTGCCCAGTCGGCAGCACGTGCGCTGTTTGAGAATACAGACCTCGACCCCGCGGTGGTGGTGAAAAAGTCACTGGAAATCGCCGGCGACATCTGTATCTATACCAACCAGAATCACCTTATCGAAACCTTGGGTGAAGAAGCCCAGCCAGCGGCGCAATAAACCCAGCCTTCGTCCCCATTGATTCACAGGCCACCGCAGGCATGCCGACGTGGCCGGGAGTACCGTCATGACGCAAATGACCCCGCAAGAAATCGTTCACGAACTCAACAAGCACATCATCGGCCAGGACGCCGCCAAGCGCGCCGTTGCCATTGCCCTGCGCAATCGCTGGCGTCGCCAGCAAGTGGCCGAGCCGCTGCGCAGCGAAATCACCCCCAAGAACATCCTGATGATTGGCCCCACCGGCGTCGGCAAGACCGAAATCGCCCGTCGTCTGGCCCGTCTGTCCGGTGCGCCCTTCATTAAAGTGGAAGCCACCAAGTTCACCGAAGTCGGCTATGTCGGCCGCGACGTCGACACCATCATCCGCGACCTGGTGGAAGTGGCCATCAAGGAAACCCGCGACGCCGCCATCAAGCGCAACCGCGTGCGCGCCGAAGATGCCGCCGAAGACCGCATCCTCGACGTACTGCTGCCGCCGGCGCGCAGCGCCCCCGGTTTCTTTGGCGAACCGCAGGCCGAAGACAGCAAGCCCGAAGACGGCCACACCCGGCAGAAATTCCGCAAGATGCTGCGTGAAGGCAAGCTGGACGACAAGGAAATCGAAATCGAAGTGGCTGCGCCGCAGTCCAAGATGGAAATTTTTGCTCCGCCGGGCATGGAAGACTTCTCCAGCCAGCTGCAAAACATGTTCCAGGGCATGAATGCCGGCAAGAAGAAGGCCAGCAAGCTCAAAGTAGCCGAAGCTTTCAAGCTCTTGATCGACGAAGAAGCCGCCAAGCTGGTCAACGAAGACGAACTCAAGGCCGAAGCCATGAAGAACGTCGAGCAGAACGGCATTGTCTTCCTCGATGAAATCGACAAGGTCACCAGCCGCTCGGAAGGGCAGGGTGCCGATGTCTCCCGCGCCGGCGTGCAGCGCGACCTGCTGCCGCTGGTAGAGGGCACCACCGTCACCACCAAATACGGCATGGTCAAGACCGACCACATCCTGTTTATCGCCTCCGGCGCCTTCCAGCTATCCAAACCGTCCGACCTCATTCCGGAACTGCAAGGCCGTCTGCCCATCCGGGTAGAACTCTCCTCGCTGTCGGTGGACGACTTCGTGCAAATCCTCACCAGCACCGACGCCTGCCTCACCCGCCAATACCAGGCGCTGCTGGCGACCGAAGGCGTGGAGCTGGAATTCGAAGAGTCCGGCATTCGTCGCCTGGCCGAGATTGCCTGGCAGGTGAACGAAAAAACCGAAAACATCGGCGCGCGCCGTCTGTATACGGTGATGGAGAAACTGCTGGAAGAAGTCTCCTTCGATGCGCGCAGTGGCAGCTGCAAGATCGACGCCCACTATGTGGATGGCAAGCTGGACATGCTGTCCCAGCGTGAAGACTTGGCCCGCTACGTACTGTAAGCCCCTATCTGCTCCCGCAAACAACAGCGCCCACCGGGCGCTGTTCAGGCGGCTGACAATGTTATTTGCTGCGCTTGTACTGGACCCGGCAACGCCGGGCCTTCCGACCAAGCACTTAATTCCGCAGCCTTCCCATCGATTCCCCTTTCCCCCCGCCCTTCCCTGAAAGGGAGCCTCGCTTTCTATCCAGAAATCGAGAAGGGGTTGTTGTCAGTAAGCAGAAAAATGAAAAATGCGTATAAACAGCGAAATGATTTGCTGATTTGACCATCCGGCACGATTTTCCTGCCGGGAAATCCCGGTGGTGGCCAGTAAATGACGGGGTATCAACATCGACATTCAATTTGTTTCGGTTTTTATTCTTTTTTAAATCAATGCTCTGCGATGAAATCTGTAAAAACAACGCATATTTTGAAAATAAGGTGTTGACGAGGTTAGGCTGCGGGCGTATAGTTCGCCTCCTCAGCAGACAACGCAGCGACGGAAACGAAACGCAGCGACCTGCACCGCTCTTTAAAAAACAGAATAACCGATAGGTGTGAGTGCTTGGCGAAAGCCAAATACTTGCACTGCAAGACAAGAAATACTTGTTATTTTCTTTGATCTTGCGTGCCAGAAAATTTGCTATGAGATTGAACTGAAGAGTTTGATCCTGGCTCAGATTGAACGCTGGCGGCATGCTTTACACATGCAAGTCGAACGGTAACAGGGAGCTTGCTCCGCTGACGAGTGGCGAACGGGTGAGTAATGCGTCGGAACGTGCCGAGTAGTGGGGGATAACTATCCGAAAGGATAGCTAATACCGCATACGCTTTGAGAAGGAAAGCAGGGGATCGCAAGACCTTGCGCTATTTGAGCGGCCGACGTCTGATTAGCTAGTTGGTGAGGTAAAGGCTCACCAAGGCATCGATCAGTAGCGGGTCTGAGAGGATGATCCGCCACACTGGGACTGAGACACGGCCCAGACTCCTACGGGAGGCAGCAGTGGGGAATTTTGGACAATGGGCGCAAGCCTGATCCAGCCATGCCGCGTGTCTGAAGAAGGCCTTCGGGTTGTAAAGGACTTTTGTCAGGGAGGAAATTCCTAGCGCTAATATCGCTGGGGGATGACAGTACCTGAAGAATAAGCACCGGCTAACTACGTGCCAGCAGCCGCGGTAATACGTAGGGTGCAAGCGTTAATCGGAATTACTGGGCGTAAAGCGTGCGCAGGCGGTTGTGTAAGTCTGATGTGAAAGCCCCGGGCTTAACCTGGGAACTGCATTGGAGACTGCACAGCTAGAGTGCGTCAGAGGGGGGTAGAATTCCGCGTGTAGCAGTGAAATGCGTAGAGATGCGGAGGAATACCGATGGCGAAGGCAGCCCCCTGGGATGACACTGACGCTCATGCACGAAAGCGTGGGGAGCAAACAGGATTAGATACCCTGGTAGTCCACGCCCTAAACGATGTCAACTAGCTGTTGGGGGTTTGAATCCTTGGTAGCGTAGCTAACGCGAGAAGTTGACCGCCTGGGGAGTACGGCCGCAAGGTTAAAACTCAAAGGAATTGACGGGGACCCGCACAAGCGGTGGATGATGTGGATTAATTCGATGCAACGCGAAAAACCTTACCTGGTCTTGACATGTACAGAACTTTCCAGAGATGGATTGGTGCCCGAAAGGGAGCTGTAACACAGGTGCTGCATGGCTGTCGTCAGCTCGTGTCGTGAGATGTTGGGTTAAGTCCCGCAACGAGCGCAACCCTTGCCATTAGTTGCTACCATTTAGTTGAGCACTCTAATGGGACTGCCGGTGACAAACCGGAGGAAGGTGGGGATGACGTCAAGTCCTCATGGCCCTTATGACCAGGGCTTCACACGTCATACAATGGTCGGTACAGAGGGTAGCCAAGCCGCGAGGTGGAGCCAATCTCATAAAACCGATCGTAGTCCGGATCGCACTCTGCAACTCGAGTGCGTGAAGTCGGAATCGCTAGTAATCGCAGATCAGCATGCTGCGGTGAATACGTTCCCGGGTCTTGTACACACCGCCCGTCACACCATGGGAGTGAGTTTCACCAGAAGTGGGTAGGCTAACCGTAAGGAGGCCGCTTACCACGGTGGGATTCATGACTGGGGTGAAGTCGTAACAAGGTAGCCGTAGGGGAACCTGCGGCTGGATCACCTCCTTTCTAGAGAAGGCGATCGTCAAGTATTCACAGCCTATCGGTTATTCGAGATTTTAAGGGTTTGACTGGGTTTGTAGCTCAGCTGGTTAGAGCACTGTGTTGATAACGCAGGGGTCGAAGGTTCGAGTCCTTCCAGACCCACCAGTTTGGGGGATTAGCTCAGTTGGGAGAGCACCTGCTTTGCAAGCAGGGGGTCGTCGGTTCGATCCCGTCATCCTCCACCACCTCAACTCAAACAAAAACGCATCTGGAAACGTTGTTTCCGGGTATCTTTTTGTTTGCGTTGAATTGACCGCAAGGTCGAACGCCCGATCTTTAACAAACTGAAGAAGCCGAATTAATTAGACGGCGAAATGAAATGCATGAAGTTAACTCTGCATGCAGGACAAATCGTCATCTTGGGAATTTGATTGTATCTAATGTCATGTCGCCATCACAAAAGGGGCGGTGTGACATGTCGCACAAACACAATCCTGTCGGATTGGTAACTCAGGTTACTGAAATGATAGGGTCAAGCGACTAAGTGCATCTGGTGGATGCCTTGGCGATCACAGGCGATGAAGGACGTGTAAGCCTGCGAAAAGCGCGGGGGAGCTGGCAATAGAGCTTTGATCCCGCGATATCCGAATGGGGAAACCCACCCGCAAGGGTATCCCAGACTGAATACATAGGTCTGTGGAAGCGAACCGAGTGAACTGAAACATCTAAGTAACTCGAGGAAAAGAAATCAACCGAGATTCCGTCAGTAGTGGCGAGCGAACGCGGAATAGCCTGTATGTGATAGAGATTGAGATAGTGGAAGGACCTGGAAATGTCCGCCATAGTGGGTGATAGCCCCGTACACGAAATTTCATTCTTGGTACTGAGCATACGAAAAGTAGGGCGGGACACGCGAAATCCTGTCTGAAGATGGGGGGACCATCCTCCAAGGCTAAATACTCGTGATCGACCGATAGTGAACCAGTACCGTGAGGGAAAGGCGAAAAGAACCCCGGGAGGGGAGTGAAATAGAACCTGAAACCGGATGCATACAAACAGTGGGAGCCTCGCAAGGGGTGACTGCGTACCTTTTGTATAATGGGTCAGCGACTTACGTTCAGTAGCAAGCTTAACCGCATAGGGGAGGCGTAGGGAAACCGAGTCCGAATAGGGCGCTTTAGTTGCTGGGCGTAGACCCGAAACCGAGTGATCTATCCATGGCCAGGATGAAGGTGCGGTAACACGCACTGGAGGTCCGAACCCACTAGTGTTGCAAAACTAGGGGATGAGCTGTGGATAGGGGTGAAAGGCTAAACAAACTCGGAGATAGCTGGTTCTCCCCGAAAACTATTTAGGTAGTGCCTCATGTATCACTTCCGGGGGTAAAGCACTGTTATGGCTAGGGGGTCATTGCGATTTACCAAACCATGGCAAACTCTGAATACCGGAAAGTGCGAGCATGGGAGACAGACGGTGGGTGCTAACGTCCATCGTCAAGAGGGAAACAACCCAGACCGCCAGCTAAGGTCCCAAATGATCAGTTAAGTGGTAAACGAAGTGGGAAGGCCCAGACAGCCAGGATGTTGGCTTAGAAGCAGCCATCATTTAAAGAAAGCGTAATAGCTCACTGGTCGAGTCGTCCTGCGCGGAAGATGTAACGGGGCTCAAACTGATAACCGAAGCTGCGGATTTGCACGTAAGTGCAGATGGTAGGGGAGCGTTCTGTAGGTCTGTGAAGGTGTCTCGTAAGGGATGCTGGAGATATCAGAAGTGCGAATGCTGACATGAGTAGCGATAAAGCGGGTGAAAAGCCCGCTCGCCGAAAGCCCAAGGTTTCCTACGCAACGTTCATCGGCGTAGGGTGAGTCGGCCCCTAAGGCGAGGCTGAAAAGCGTAGTCGATGGGAAACGGGTTAAAATTCCCGTACTTTTGTGTAGTGCGATGTGGGGACGGAGAAGGTTAGGTCAGCGGCCTGTTGGAATAGGTCGTTCAAGCCGGTAGGCGTGAAGGGTAGGCAAATCCGCCCTTCTTTAACGCCGAGAAGTGATAACGAGGGTCTACGGACCTGAAGTGACTGATACCACGCTTCCAGGAAAAGCCACTAAGCTTCAGCTACACAAGAACCGTACCGCAAACCGACACAGGTGGGCAGGATGAGAATTCTAAGGCGCTTGAGAGAACTCAGGAGAAGGAACTCGGCAAATTGATACCGTAACTTCGGGAGAAGGTATGCCTGTTGTGGTGAACACCCTGCGGTGGGAGCTACGACAGGTCGCAGAGAATCGGTGGCTGCGACTGTTTATCAAAAACACAGCACTGTGCCAACACGAAAGTGGACGTATACGGTGTGACGCCTGCCCGGTGCTGGAAGGTTAAGTGATGGGGTGCAAGCTCTTGATCGAAGCCCCAGTAAACGGCGGCCGTAACTATAACGGTCCTAAGGTAGCGAAATTCCTTGTCGGGTAAGTTCCGACCCGCACGAATGGCGTAACGATGGCCACACTGTCTCCTCCTGAGACTCAGCGAAGTTGAAGTGTTTGTGAAGATGCAATCTCCCCGCTGCTAGACGGAAAGACCCCGTGAACCTTTACTGTAGCTTTGCATTGGACTTTGAAGTGGTTTGTGTAGGATAGGTGGGAGGCTTTGAAGCAGGGACGCTAGTTCCTGTGGAGCCGACCTTGAAATACCACCCTGACCCCTTTGAGGTTCTAACCTTGGTCCGTTATCCGGATCGGGGACAGTGCATGGTAGGCAGTTTGACTGGGGCGGTCTCCTCCCAAAGTGTAACGGAGGAGTTCGAAGGTTACCTAGGTACGGTCGGAAATCGTGCTGATAGTGCAATGGCAAAAGGTAGCTTAACTGCGAGACCGACAAGTCGAGCAGGTGCGAAAGCAGGACATAGTGATCCGGTGGTTCTGAATGGAAGGGCCATCGCTCAACGGATAAAAGGTACTCCGGGGATAACAGGCTGATACCGCCCAAGAGTTCACATCGACGGCGGTGTTTGGCACCTCGATGTCGGCTCATCACATCCTGGGGCTGTAGCCGGTCCCAAGGGTATGGCTGTTCGCCATTTAAAGTGGTACGTGAGCTGGGTTCAAAACGTCGTGAGACAGTTTGGTCCCTATCTGCAGTGGGCGTTGGAAGTTTGACGGGGGCTGCTCCTAGTACGAGAGGACCGGAGTGGACGAACCTCTGGTGTACCGGTTGTCACGCCAGTGGCATTGCCGGGTAGCTAAGTTCGGAAGAGATAAGCGCTGAAAGCATCTAAGCGCGAAACTCGCCTGAAGATGAGACTTCCCTGAGGGCTAGACCCTCCTGAAGAGTCGTTCGAGACCAGGACGTTGATAGGTCGGGTGTGGAAGCGCTGTGAGGCGTTAAGCTAACCGATACTAATTGCTCGTGAGGCTTGATCCTATCATTTGAGTGGCTTGGGAAACCGAGACCGGATGGATAGTGAATGTGCGACGCGATCAAAGATCCAAGATAAGATACCTAATTAATTCAGTGATTCAGACGAAGTCTGGATGACAAAGCTTCTTCAAGTTTGTTGACAGTTTATGTCTGGTGGCCATAGCGAGGTGGTCCCACGCCTTCCCATCCCGAACAGGACCGTGAAACGCCTTAGCGCCGATGATAGTGTGGCATTCGCCATGTGAAAGTAGGACACTGCCAGACTCCCCTTACAGAAGCCCAGCTCAATCGAGCTGGGCTTTGTGCTTTGTGGTGCGGGCATGCCCTGCGACTGCACATTTGCGGTGCTTCCCTTCCTTCCTTCTTCCCTTTCCTGATGTCTCTCCAGCTAAGCCCTCGCCGCTAAGAAAGCCACGGGGCAATAGCCGCTAGTCAGCTAAAACATGTCGATTGTCAGAAATTTCATAGTGATTTTTACGATCAATTACGATGAAGAAGTAAAAATTTCCTGAGACATGTGATGGCTGTGATGCGCCAGCTACGTGGCTTTACCTTGATTGAGGTTGTCGTGGTGATGGCGGTGTTTGCCATCTTGCTGGCAATCGCCGTGCCTTCGATGTCGCAGTTTGTGACGGAGAACCGGATCAAGCAGGCCGCCACCGATATCAACATGACCTTGCTGAATGCCCGCAGCAATGCCATGCGTATGGGTGTGCCGGTAGTGGTGTGCGCCTCTACCGGTGTCGCCAGTGGCGGGGTGGCTAGCTGTGATGCAAGTAGCTGGAGTTCCGGCTGGGTGTCGTTTGTGGATTTTCAGCGCACTGGCAGCCCAACGGCCTCTGGTGTGCTGGTGGTACACGGTGCCATTCCTTCGTCGCTTTATGTCACGGTGACGCCGAGTTCCACCACGGCACTTCAATATTTGCCTGGAGGCCAGCTGCGCTTGCAGGCAACCGGTACTGGCGGGTCTGCTGCCACCACGGCGACCAAGATTGCCATTTGTGATGTGACTGGCAAGAGTTCCACCATGGCACAGCAAGTGAATATCCTGTCCAACGGGCGTCCGCAACAACTGAATCTGGGGACCTGTCCATGACTTTTCCGCGCAGGATGCCAGTCAGGCAGGAGGCCGGCGTGACGATGATCGAGGTTCTGGTCGTGCTGGTGATCGTGGCCATCGGCCTGCTGGGGGTGGCGGCTTTGCAGCTGAACAATCTGCGTTATTCCAGTAGCAGCAGTGGCCGTCAGCAGGCGGCACTGGTGGCCGAGCAACTGGCTGATCGGATGCGGGCTAATCCGAATGCCGATTATTCCACTGCATCAGGCAGCTATAGCGGGAATTGCTATTCCGCCACCACCAATTGCCCTTCTACGACAGCCACCAACCGGGCGGCATTTGATCTGAGCGAGATCCAGACCATTGCCGCCAGCAGCGGCCTTACCAACCCGACGGTGTCGGTGAGCAAGGTATCCAGTGGCAGTGTGGTATTTGGCTACCAGGTGCAGGTCCGTTGGCAGGAGCGGGCTACCAGTGTGGCCTCCCAGGTGGCTACTGCATCCATGTCGGTATTGGTGAAGCCATGATCAAGCATTCTGTCCGTGCGGCCCGTTCTGCTCAAGGCTCACAAGCCGGCTTTACCATGCTGGAGCTGATGGTATCGATCACCATTTCCCTTTTTATTCTGCTGGCTGTCAGCAATATTTTCATTGCCAACCAGCAGACGCTGACGGCGCAGTCGGGCAATGCCTTGATGACCGACAATGGCCGGATAGGCCTGGCAGTGATCGGTCGCTTGTTGAAACAGTCCGGTTATTGCGATGAAGCCTCCTACAGCAACACGGATGCCAGTGGCAACTGGGTGATTCCCTGCCGTCACATCAACAATGCAGCGGCTTCGGGGAGTGCAGGGTCGGATGCTTATTCCCAGATCAGCCTTGTCGCCTCTGCCGGGGTGGCCATTGCCAGTGCTTCCACCAGTTTTACCCTGAGCAACGGTAGCAGTGCCAGCCTGAGTGCCATGGGGCAGAACAGCGATACCTTGAGCATCAGCTATATCACTGGTCCGCAGGCTGCTTCCTATACCGGCATGCCGGACTGCCTGGGCAATCCCACCCCGGCAGCCAGCAATGTGATTGTAACCAACACGTTCTATATCAAGGTGCAAGGGGTGGGGACCGGCAGCAATCCGCAGGTGATACGGCCACAGTTGATGTGCAATGTGAGCTGGACCGATATCAACGGCAATGCCTTGTCCAGCTCGTTGACCAGCAGCCTGGTTTCTTCCGGGGTGGTGGCGGAGAACATCGAGCGTATCGGGGTGTTGCTGGGGGTGGATAGTGGCAGTGACGGCGTGCCTGACTATTATGTCCCTCCCGGCAGTTCCATCAGCATGAGCAAGGTGTACGCCGTGCGGGTGGTGCTGCTGGCGCGTCAGGACCCGGTATACAACCAGACTCGTGCCAGTACGACCACCTTCAATATGTTTGGTGCCAGCTATGGGGCGACGGTGGGGTCTGGCGATAACTCCTGGGTGGCACCGCTGGCTTCCGGCACGGTGGCGTGCAGCGTCAGCAACCCCTGCTGGGCGCGCCGGCTGTATGACTCCACCTTTGTCTTGCGCAACAGGATGTCGTGATGCGCCGAACATTGAACCATTCCTTGCAGCGTGGCGCCGCGCTGGTGATCGCACTGGTGCTGCTGGTAGCCATGATGCTGATTGGCCTGACGGCCTTTTACTCGTCCAAGCAGGAGGAGCGTCTGGCGCGTGCCGGGCGGGATGGCCTGGTGGCGCGTGAGGCTGCCGAGGCTGCCCTGCGTTATGCCGAAGGGCAGATTGCCAGTGGTGTCATCAGCAGTAATCTTGGATTCAATAGCTGCCCCAATACCGCATCCACCGGCCTGTGTTCCAACTACGCTAGTGGGCCGATGAGCGTGCTGCTGGCATCGGCGGCAATTGCCACTTCTCCTACCACGGTGGCCACCGTGCCCTCCACGGCATGGAACGGCGGCAGCCTGGGCAGTTACAGCTTGCGCGCGCCGCGTTATGCCATCGAGGCTATTCCGGACCAGGCGGCCGGCAGTGACCTGAGCACGGAAAGTTATATCTACCGGATTACCGGCTGGGGCTTTGGTTTTAACAGCAATATCGTGACGGTGATGGAATCCATCTACCGTCCGGCGCAGTAAGTGGAGGGGGTAATGAAAAACAGATCATCCATGCTTGGCCTGCTGCTCTTGCTGTGCTGGATTCCGCTGGCGCTGGCTGCGTCCACCGTCTCCATCAGTTCCTTGCCGCTGGCCGGTATCGGTTCGTCTTATGGACCGAACGTGATGTTTGCGTTGTCGGTTGAGTTTCCGACCGCGGGTTCGGCATTCAATACCAAGACCTCCATCAGCAGCGTGGCGGACCTGGACGTATCCGGTGTGGGGAATACGCCGTTCCTGGGCTATTTCGACTATGCCAAGTGTTACAAGTATACCGGATCGGGCAGCAGCGGCTATTTCACTCCCTATAGCAGCGCTACCCTTACCTCGGTAACCTCTGGCTCTGGCAACAGTGCCAAGACCTACCAGATCTATACCTGTGATGGCACGGCGTGGAGCGGCAATTTACTCAACTGGGCCACCATGACGGCCATTGATGTCTTCCGTGCCACCCTGACCGGGGGTAACCGGGCATTGGGAAACGGTGGATGGTCTACTTCTTCAGGTAATACCTCCGCATCAACATTGGTGAGTGATTACTCTGCCGGGGATACAACATCTGCAACTTATTTGCGCCGCGCAGCCGTGGTGCCAGGTCAGAACCAGAGTTATAACCTCACCGGCAAGGCTGTCTCCGGATTGACGGTTAGCAGTGTCAATTACTTGGCCAAGATCACGCCATATAGCAGTACCTATACCAATCTGTGGTTTAGCAATGGCCCCAACTATGGCAGCGGCTCACACCCATGGAGTGTGTCGATATACCGCAGTAGCAGTAGTTCGCAACCTAGCTCGCCTTATGAAATCGATAATGCCATTACCAAGGTGTGCGTCAGCGGCATGGTGGAAACCGGCAGCACCACTCCCTATACCTGCAAGCAATACGGCAGCAATTACAAGCCGGAAGGGCTGATCCAGACCAATGGCAGCAAGATGCGCTTTGGCGCTGCCAGTTATCTGGTGAATACCCAGTACACCCAGGATGGCGGTGCCTTGCGCGCACGGCTGAAATACCCTGGCATTTCCCAGACGGTGACAGGCAGCTCCGGCAGCAGTTATATCCTGGGGGCTGAGTGGAACAGTGATGGCACTTTCGTGGTGAACCCGGATGCCACCGATGCTGTTTCACATACCATTTCCTCCGCCGATACCTCGACAACCTATGGCAGCACACTGGCGGTGTCCAATAGCGGGGTGGTCAATTACCTCAACAAATTTGGCGACACCATCACCAGCAATATCGGTTACAAGCAGTATGACCCCGCGGCGCACCTGTACTATGCTGCGCTGCGCTATTACCGTAATTACGGCAATTATTCCACTTTCACCAATACGCTGAGCAGCAATACGGCCTGGCAGGGTGGTTTTCCGGCCATTACCGACTGGGATGATCCGGTACTCAATTCCTGCCAGAAGAATTTCATCATCTATATCGGTGACACCAATACTCACAATGATATTGATGTCCCCGGCTCAAGCTGGTCCGGAGCGTCCGTACCTACCGATGATACGGCATTCAATGTGGCCACCTGGACGAAGAACCTGGGTACGGATGAAGGCATGAGCAGCCCGCAATATCAGACGGTCAGTACCGGTTCGGGCAACTCGCCACCGTATATCGCCGGCATGGCCTGGTGGGCCAATACCAACAATATCCGTACCAAGTCCGGCGATACCAAAACAGCCAGTGTCAGCTCCTTCATGATTGACGTGGTGGAAGGCGGCAACTACAAGGGGGTCGGTAACTGCTCTAGCTGGAGCAGCAATGTGTGCAATGCCTTCTTCATGGCGGCCAAGTATGGTGGCTTTACCGATTCCAATGCCAACAGCTGGCCAGACAAAGCCAGCGAGTGGGCTTCGGCGGCCTCCACCAGCACCGGTACCACCGGTACCACCTCGATTTCAGTCTTCCCCAGCCCGGCCGCCGGTTATACCGGTACCCCCACCAACTATGCGCCAGCCAATAACCCGGCGGCGATGGTGACCGCGCTCACCAATGCGCTGAGCACGGTATCCGGTACGGCCAATGCCTCCCAGGCCGGGCTGACCGGGTCGTTTACCGGCAGCAGGGTATTCAACAGCAGCAGCTATGTGTTCCAGCCGGCATTCAACTCCACCGACTGGAGCGGCGACCTGATTGCCAATACCTATGCCCTGACCACCAGTACCAGCGGTGCGGTATCTTTGACCTTCACCCCGGCCTGGCAGGCCAAGCTGAAACTTGAAACCCAGCTGAACAACAGTGTGACGGCTCGCAATGTACTGACTTACGACTACACCACCATGACCGGGGCGGCATTCAATACCACTTGGTATTCGGCCCTGAGCAGCAAGACTGACGTGCCTACCGGCACCACCAGCTTCCAGTACACTGGCTTGAATACCGGTGGTTACGGGACTTACCGGGTCAATTACCTGCGCGGTGACAAAACGCAGGAAGGCAGTTCCGCCTCGCCGCAGTTCCGCACCCGCAACTATCGCATGGGCGATGTGGTGCACTCGACGCCGGTGTACATTCCCGTGCCGACGGCAGATCCGAGTGGCTGCAGCTTTGACGCCAACCTCTCCAACCCGGCAACCGACAGGGCGGCCATTTTTGCCCGCCCGGCTGCGGTGGCCGTGGCAGCCAACGATGGCTTCCTGCACATTTTCAATGCCACTTACGGCAGCAGCACGGTGGGCAATGAGCTGGCCGCCTATTTGCCGGCCAGCATCTATCCCAGTCTGCCCAATCTGAGCTCTACCACCTATGCTCACCAGTTCTTTAACGACGGCTCGCCGCTCTACAAGGACGTGTGCTTCCTGTATGGCAGCACCGGTGCCGCATTGGCCAAGCCGGAAGCACGTTCGGTGGTGGTGGGGACTACCGGGGCCGGTGGCAGCAGCGTGTATGCGCTGGATGTCACCCATGTCGACAGCCTGGGCAGCAGCAATGTGCTGTGGGAGTTTTCGGCCAAGGATGATGCCAAGCTGGGCTATACCATTGGCAATCCGGTGATTACCAAGCTGAGCAATGGCCGGCCGGTGGTGATTTTCGGCAATGGCTACAATCAGAGCAGCGGCACCACCGCCTCGCTGTTTGTGCTGTATCTGGACAAGCAGCCTGGTACCGCCTGGACGCAGGGCGGCAATTACTTCCGTATCGACCTGCCAACGCCTACCTTGCTCAACACCTCGCCCAACGGGCTGTCTGCTCCCGGCATTGTCATCAGCAACGGTGCGGTCAACTATGTGTACGCCGGCGATCTGAACGGCAATCTGTGGAAGTTCGACCTGTCATCCACCACGCCGGGTAGCTGGACGGCACCAACGACGCCGCTGTTCACTGCCTGCGCCGGTACATCCACCGGCCAGACCAGCGGCACCCAATGCACGGCCAGCACGCTGCAGCCGATTACCTCGGGGGTCACGATTACCCGTGATCCGCTGCGGGGTTATCTGGTGCTGTTCGGCACCGGTCAGTATCTGTCCGGCAATGACCTGAGCCAGAACAATACTCAGACCCTGTATGGCATCCGGGACGACGGCAGCTTGTCCGGCAAAACCACCGTTACGGCCAACCTGCTGGCGCAGAGCATCGGTTCGCAGGTGACCACCAGCACCAGCAATGGCAGCACACTCACCTATTACAGCCTGAGCAACAATACCACTTCCAGCATATCTGCCTGCTCCGGCTCGGCCAGTTATCTGCCCAGCGGCTGCAATGGCTGGTACCTGCCGATGACGGCCAGCGGCTTTACCAATGCCCGGGTAGTCACCACGCCCACGCTGTACCAGAACACCCTGGCCTACTTCACCGCCATTGTTCCATCCTCCACCAGCGTGTGCGGCAGCGGCGGCCAAACTGCCTTGTTCGGCCTGAACTACGCTACCGGCGGCTCATCCACATCCGCCATCTACGACACATCGGGCAATGGGGTGATGAACAGTTCTGACCAAGTGGCCAATGCCATGCTCAGCAATGGTATCTCCTCCGGGACACCACTGATAGCCAGTGCCAACGGTCAACGTTACATCTGCACGGTGGGTTCGGCAGGCACCATCAGTTGTACCGCGGCTGCGCAGTACAGCAGTAGCTATGGTCGCCTGTCGTGGCGCGAAATCATTCAATCCTGGTGAGCAAGAAGATGACTGAAAACAACAGCGGTTTTACCTTGATCGAGATGATGATCACCGTGGCCATTGTCGGCATTCTGGCGGCGATTGCCCTGCCGTCTTATCGCAATTACATCATGCGCGGGCATCGCAGCGAGGCCGAAACCGTGATGATGCAGGTGGCGCAAGAGCAGGAGCGCTACTACACCATGAACAATCAGTACAATATCGGCGCCACCCAGGTGAGCCCGCTGGGGGCCACCGGCACCGCCATCCTGTACAACATCACCGTGGCCAGCGGCACGGCTCCGGCCGGTTTCCAGGTGAATGCCGTACCGGCCAACGGCCAGTCGCCAGACGCGCAGTGCGGTACGCTGACGCTGGATTCCCTCGGCAACAAGGGTTCCAGTGGCAGTTATGCCACGGCGGACTGCTGGAAATAAACCATCCTCCCCCGCCGGTGAGGCGGTGTGAGGCTATTTCTGCTGACATGCGCGGACGGCTGCAGCCAGAACGGTGGACTACCGTATAATGCTGGCCAGTCATGCTTCTACAGGCACCGCCATGTTCTACCCCACACCTGCATTCGAAGACAAGATCTGCCCGCCGGAACAACTGGCGGCCAAGTTGGCCGCCTTGCCGCGCCCCATCGTGTTTACCAATGGCTGTTTCGACATCCTGCATCGTGGCCATGTCACCTACCTGGCACAAGCGCGTGCGCTGGGAGCCAGCCTGGTGCTGGGCCTGAATACCGATGCCTCGGTCAAGCGCCAGGGCAAGGGCGAGGACCGTCCGATCAATAACGAGCACAACCGTGCCGCCGTACTGGCCGCGCTGGAAAGCGTCAGCCTGGTCACCTGGTTTGACAGTGATACCCCGGCCGCGCTGATTGAGCTGGTCAAGCCGGATGTGCTGGTCAAAGGGGGAGACTGGACGGTGGACAAGATTGTCGGCAGCGCCGAAACCCTGGCCCGTGGCGGCCAGGTGCATTCCATTCCCTTCCTGTTTGCCACCTCCACCACGCAAACCATCAACAAGATCCGGGCTGTCGAGGACCAGGCGTGAGCGAACATGCTTTTGCCGTACTGCGCCAGCTCAGCGATGGCCGCTTCCACTCCGGTGCCGATATCGCGCGCGAGCTGGGCTGTTCCCGCACCCTGATCTGGCAGGCGGTGCATGCCATCGAGCAGGAGTTCGGCCTTACCGTATTCAGTGTGCGCGGCCAGGGCTACAAGCTGGCCGAACCCTTTGAATGGCTGGATGTGGGGCTTGTGCGCGAGGCATTAGACTCGCCGGCGGCGGAAACCTTCACCCTGGCGGTAACCGAACGCACCGACTCCACCAACAGCCAGTTGATGGCACGGGCTGCCAGCGGTGGCCTGCACGGCCTGGTGCTGGCGGCGGAAATGCAGACCGCAGGCCGCGGACGGCTGGGGCGGCGTTGGCAAACCCGGCTGGGTGCCGGGCTGACCTTCTCCCTGCTGTGGCGCTTTGAGCGCGGACTGGCCGAACTGGCCGGCCTGTCGCTGGCGGTGGGCCTGGCACTGGCGCGTGCCCTGCACCGGCTGGCGGTGCCGGTGCAACTCAAATGGCCCAATGACGTGCTGCTCAATGGCCGCAAGCTGGCCGGCATCCTGATCGAGCTATCCGGCGATGCCTTGGGTCCGGCGGCGGTGGTGATCGGCATCGGCATGAATCTGGATAAACCCGGTGAGGTGGACCAGCCGGTAGCCTCACTGGCCGAAGCCGGCATCCGGCTGGGTCGCAACCAGTTGCTGGCGGCGTTGCTCAGTGAGCTGGCCGTAGTGCTGGACACCTTCAATCGTGAAGGTTTTGCTGCTTTCCGCGACGACTGGATGCGTTGTTCCAGCCATGAAAACGCACCGGTGCGGCTGAGTTTTTCCCATGGCGAGCCGGTGGACGGCATTGCCCGTGGCGTGGCGGAAAACGGTGCGCTGCAAGTGGAAACCGCAGATGGCAGCCTGCGCATCTTCCATGCCGGGGAAGTCAGCCTGCGGAGCCGCGCATGAAGCTGCTGCTGGATGCAGGCAACAGCCGCCTGAAATGGGGTGTGCATGATGGCCAGGGCTGGCAGGCACAGGGTGCGGTAGCGCATGCGCAGATTGCCAGTCTGGCCAGTCAATGGGCCAACTGGCCCATCCGCAGCGTGCATGCTGCCTCGGTAGCCCATCCGGCCGTGGCCGATGCCATCACCCAGGCCACACCCTGTGCGGTGCAGTGGGTACGTTCTGCCGCCAGCTTTGCCGATGTGCGCAATCATTACCGCAATCCTGCCGAACAGGGGGCCGACCGCTGGCTGGCCGTGCTGGCGGCGCGCAGCCTGTGTACGGCCGATGTGGTGGTGGCCTGCGCCGGCACCGCGTTGACGGTGGAAGCACTCACCGCAGAAGGCGATTATCTGGGCGGAATGATTTTGCCCGGTCAGGCACTGATGTTGCGCAGCCTGGCACAGGGCACCGCCCAGTTGGACCGCATGCCCGGCCAGGTGACGGCCTTCCCGCAAGGCACGGAAGACGCGCTGGCCAGCGGCGTGCTGGCCGCCCAGTGCGGCGCTATCGAACGCATGTGCCGGCAACTGGCCCACCACACTGGTCGTGCCATGCCGCAGTTGCTGCTGACCGGTGGCGATGCCGCCTCTATCGCTGCGCAACTCGCCGTACCGGCGACGATCGTGGATAATCTTGTGCTGATGGGACTCTTGAGAGTGGCGTGCGAATCATGAAGTGGTTTCTGGTACTGATTGTGGTGCTCAATCTGGCAGCAGCAGGTTATGGCGCGTTGAAACAACGCCCGCCTGGCGATGTGCACGCCCAGGAAATCAGCCCTGAGCAGGTCAAGCTGTTGCCGCCTGACTGGCAGCCAGCCTCCGCCCCGCAGGCCGATGCCAGTGCGCCGCTGAAGGTGGTGGCGTCCATGCCGCAAACCGAAGCGCTGAAGCCGGAAGACCTGGGCAAGTCTGCATCGCAGCCGGCGGCGGCAAAGCCGGCCAAGAGTGAGGCATCGGCAGCCACGGCCAAGGCTGAGGTAAAGAATCCACCACCAAACAAACCGCCAGAAAAGCCCACCGAGAAAACGGCGGACAAGCCCAAGACCGAAGCCATCAAGCCCGAGCCGAGCAAGGCCTTGGCCTGCTATGACTGGGGGACGCTGGATGCCAAGCTGCTGAGCCGTGTCAAGGGCGGCTTGCCCTCCCTCAAGCTGAAGCCAGAGCAAGTGGTGGAAAGCAGCAAGGGCGAGCTCAAGGCCACTGGCAAGTTCTGGGTGTATCACCCGCCCTTGGCCACCCAGTCGGAAACCCAGACCCTGTCGGCTGAATTGAAAGACAAGGGTTTTGACAATTACATTGTGCACAGCGCGGAGTTCAAGGGCAGCGTATCGCTTGGCTTGTTCGGTCAGGAGGCTGCGGCCAAGGCCATGCTGGCACGGGTGAAGGCAGCGGGTTTTGACAAGGTGGCCATCGAGCAAAAGGGGCAGAAATCTGCCGCAACGGTGCTCAGCTTCAAGGCGCTGGACGCGCAGCAGGCCGAGCGTCTGCACGCGCTGCAAAAACGCCTGACCCCGGGTATTGCGCTGCAGACCTGCCATTGAGGCCTTGCGCTGTCGCAAGCGCGGCGGAAATCAGGCTTGTCAGCAAGCCGGTGCTGGATGGATGATGAACGGCAATGGCGGGGTGTCCCGCCTTGCCGTTTTTTCATGGTTCGCTATGTCCCGACGCTCAAGCAATATCACCCGCCTGCTGGACCGCGGCTCCTTCAATGACCGCGTGTTGCGCCAGTTGGGCGGCTCCATGGCCTTCATCGCCGGCGCACTGAATGCCGGTGGTTTCCTGGCAGTAAACCGTTACACCTCGCATGTGTCCGGCATCGTCTCCGGCATGGCCGATGATCTGGCGCTGGGCGAGATTGGCCTGTCCCTGTCCATGCTGGTGATGTTGCTGTGTTTCATCGGTGGTGCCATGCACTCCACCTGGCTGATCCTGTGGGCCAGACGTCAGCGCCTGCGTGGCGGTTATGGGGTATCCATGATGGAGGAGGCCTTCCTGCTATTGCTGTTTGGCGTGCTGGGGGCCGGGCTGGCCAGCCACAAGGGCCTGTTCACCCCGCCTACCGTGATGTTGCTGTGTTTCATCATGGGCATGCACAACACCATTGTCACCAAGCTGTCCGGCGGCTTGCTGCGCTCCACCCACATGACGGGTATCGCCACCGATATCGGCATCGAGTTGACCAAGATGAGTTATTACAACCATCTGCACAGCTCAAAGATCAAGGACATCAAATCCAACCGCAGCCGGCTGTGGGTGTATGGCATGATTCTGTCCGCCTTTTTTCTGGGCGGGGTGGTGGGGGCCTTGGGCTTCAAGCATCTGGGCTATTCCTTTACCCTGCCGCTGGCGTTGTTGCTGTTTGGTCTGGGCCTGCGCCCGGTATGGTATGACATGCGTCTGCGCTGGCGCTGGTGGCAGCACCGCCAGGAGCCGCACTAGTCAGCTTGCCGGAGCGCACTGCCGGGCCATGTCGGCGCTGGCGGCCGGATCGCCCGGATGAGCGGACAGCAGGTTGGCCGCCGCGTGGTCCGGACCGTCCAGTCTGGCCAGCAAGGCGGCGGACAAACAGGGAGACAGGCCGCGGGCTGCCAGTGTCCGGCGTGCCTGTACATCGGCCTCGTGCTCGAACTCGGCACTGTATTTCATATCCGCCAGCATGATAGGGGCCACGGCCTGCAGGGTGCTGCTGTCTCCGGTAAACAGGCTGACGGCCAGCGACGGCCCGCCGGTGCGGATCAGTCCGCGTAGGCCGTGCCGCGCTTCGATGTGGCCGACCGCATGTGCCAGCATGGCAAACAGTTCGTCGTCGCTGCGGGCGCGTTTTACCAGTTGGTCGCTCATTACCACCAGGCCGGCGGGCAAGGGGATGATGTCCGGACCCAGCTCCCGCGCATCCACCAGCCGTAGCTGGTAGTGGTAGCGGCTGGTGTGGGGCACGGCTTGCAACAGCAATTTCTGCAAGCTGTCCTGGCGGGCTGGTGATAGTTGCGAGGGGCGCAGGCCGCTGGTTTTTTCCAGCAGCTTCAGGCTGGCGCTGGCCATCTCTTGCTCAACCGTCACCGGCGTGCGGCGGGCTGCCTCGGCGGCCAGCCAGGGCAGCCCGTTGCGATAACCACCCCATAGTGCGGCGGCCACCAGCGCCAGCAGCAACAGCCGCAGCCAGGGCCAGCCATGTTGCAGCCACTCCAGCAGCCGCGCAGGCAGTGGCTGCCGCCGGGTCAGGTGCTGGCAACCATAGGCGCTGGCCACTTCGATCACCCCGCCATCGGGCAGTTGCAACTGGTCGGGCAGGCCCGATGCGCCAGCCAGAAACTTTACGCTGTGTGCAGGATAGCGGTGGGTATGTACGCCATCGGTAAACACCAGATGATGCGCATCACGCTGCAGCATCACGGCCTTGCCGGCATGGCTGTGGCCATCCAGATAATTGCCCGGCAGACTCATGTCCTGATTCCCTTGTATGCCATGCCCCGGTCGGGGTGGTGGTAACTGCCTTGCCTGTTCTAATCTGTAGCGCAAGCAGGCTGGTTTGGCAACGCCACTGCCCGATGGTGGATGATATGTCCGCCAACAGCAGAATAGGGAGCAGAATGACCGCTGGCTATACGCTGCAGCCATTCTGTGCAGTACTTAACCGTCGTGCCATGGTGGCGCAATACTGTTTCGCTGCAAGGGGGAGAACACATGATGTACAAGACCAGTGGCTTGCTGCTGTTGCTGGTGGCGCAGGCGGTGCTGGCTGCGCCGCAGTTGCTGCAAGGCAAGGTGGGGCAGGCGGCGGTGGTGATGGAGCTGGACATTGCAACGGATGGCCAGGTGGAAGGCCGCTATTTTTACCGCAAGCATCATCGCGACATTGCCTTGAGCGGCCAGCGCCAGGCCGATGGCAGCTTGCAACTGGGCGAGAACCTGCGCTATGACGAACAGCGCAATGACATCACCCTGCGCCCGCAAAACGGTGGCTGGGTAGGGGCATGGCATGGTCCCAAGGCCAGCAAGCCGGTGCCGGTCAGCCTGACACCCTATGCAGCGGCACAGTGGCCGGCCAGCAGCGATGCCGCGCTCAATCCGGTGCGCCAGCGTTCCGGCTACGACTATCTGCGCATGGTGGATCTGCCGCTCAAGCCCGGCAAGCGGGAGCGGGTGCAGGGCCACACCCTGCAGTGGTGGGACGAGCCGGTGAGCAAGATCCGCCTGTTCCGCGTGCTGGATGGTTATCCACAGGCCAGCCTGCAGCGCATCAACCAGTTGCTGGCCGAGCGCCAGTGGCAGGAAGTGGCCAGCTATTTTGACTGCCAGCTAGGCGGCAGCCGCAACAGCGGCGCAGACTTCGAGCAGACCGTCACGCCCCATCTGCTGAGCAACAAACTGCTGAGCGTCAGCATTTTTACCAGCTATTACTGTGGTGGTGCCCATCCGGATTTTGGCGACAATCCGCTGACCCTGGAGGTGGCCAGCGGCAAGCCGCTGCAACTGGAAGACCTGCTGTGGGCAGGCAAGGGCAAGCCGCAGTTGGCACGCAAAGCAAACGGTGAGCGCGCCGACTACCAGTACGAAGAAAGCGTGCTGGCCCCGTGGCTGGTGAACGCCATGACGCGTCTGCATCCGGCGCAGATCAAGCCGGGCAATGAGGATGACTGTGGCTACAGCGATCCGCAGGTATGGCAGTTTGTCAGCTGGTATGCCACGCCGCAGGGCTTATACCTGGGGCCATCCTTTGCCCGCGTGGCACGTGCCTGCGAGTACCCGGCGTGGAGCGTGCTGCCCTGGAGTGTGGTCAAGCAGCATCCGGGTGCGCGGCCCGACCTGCTGCCCTGATCAGGCCGCCTGTGCGGTGGCCGGGCGGCTGCGGCGGCCAAACGGCCAGCGCCATCCCG
This sequence comes from Aquitalea magnusonii, assembly GCF_002217795.2. NCBI lineage: Bacteria > Pseudomonadati > Pseudomonadota > Betaproteobacteria > Neisseriales > Chromobacteriaceae > Aquitalea > Aquitalea magnusonii. The sequence continues at coordinate 4,082,615 of NZ_AP018823.1, read as the reverse complement.
CGGCGGCCTGTGCTGCCCGCCGCAGTTCCATATAGCGTTCACCATGCTGCAAGGGCGCGAAGCCCAGTCGACGGTAAAAGCTGCGCGCATCACGCGATACCAGCAGGAAGCGGCGCAATTGCTGCAGCTCGGGGTGGGTGATGGCGGCCCTGATCATGGCCTGTCCCACGCCATGGCCGCGCCAGTCGGGCAGCACGAAGACGTCAGACAAATAGGCAAAACTGGCATAGTCGGTAATCACCCGGGCAAAACCGATCTGCCGGTCCTGATGATAGGCGGCGATGATCAATGAATGCCGTATCGCCTTTTCCAGCAGTGCCGCATCCATGCCGCCAGCCCAGTGAGCCTGGGTGCTAAGGAAGTGCAGAATCATGGCGCGGTCCAGCCGTGCCGGGTCGTGCGAGATATCCAGCTGCATGTGTGACTCTCCCTGTGCGGATGCCGGCAGTATCTGGCAAGCACATCACCGTGCCATGACAGATTGATGGCAGGTCTTTTACCGCGGGATCACACCGCGATGGGCAGCAAGGACAGTCCCAGCAGCAGGATTTCACATACCTCGATGCCGGCGCCCAGGCAATCGCCGGTCATGCCGCCCAGCTTGCGCTTGAGCCAGCCACGCCACAGCAGCGCGGCCAGCGGGGCCAGCAGCAGCGGGGGAGCCAGCCAGGCAGACAGCCCCAGCAAGGCCAGCAGGCTAATGAGCTGAAGCGGCCATTGTGCTTGTCCGGCAACGCGCTCACCGCTACCGGGGGCCAGCGCGGGCAGGGTGGCAGACCAGAACAGCGCAAATAGCCGTGCCCAGGCCGGGATCAGCAGCAGGCTGGCCCACTGCGCGGGCTGTTTGGCCAGCAACATCAGTAATACCAGCTTGCTGATGATGGCGCAGATCAGTGCGATCACGCCAAAACTGCCCAGGTGCGGGTCTTTCAGTACCTCGAAAAAGCGCTCACGCGAGCGATGCGCAGCCCCCATGGCATCGCTCAGGTCGGCCAGGCCGTCCAGGTGCAGCCCGCCGGTGATGGCAATCCACAGCAGCAGCCCGAGCAATGCGCCAAGCCAGGGATCATGCCGGCTACCCAGCCATACGGCCAAGTACAGCAGGCTGCCCAGCAACAAACCAACCGGGGCAAACCAGCGCGCGCTGGCTGCCAGCCACTCCGGGTGGAAGCTACGCAGCTGCGGGGTAGGCAGCCGGGTGAGAAACTGGATGGCCAGGATCAGGCCCTGCCACCAGCGTGCAGATGGCGCGTTGCTGGCCGGTTTCATGCGTCGCCCGGACTTTCCAGATGCATCAGGTAGGCCGGGTGGCCTTCAAGGATGGATAGCTGGGCAAAGCCGCCACGTTGCACCGTCATCAGCTTGGCCACTGCAAATTCGGTGCCCAGCAGCTCGGCCAGCAAGGCGGTAATCACACCGCCGTGACACACCAAAACCCGGTGGCTGCCGCGTGCGGTCTGGATCCACTCGCTAAACCCGCTCAGCACCCGGGTGCGGAACATCACATAGCTTTCACCGCCCGGTGGGGTCAGTTCGCCGGCAGCCACCCGACTGCCCCAGTCCGGCTGCTGACGGTACAGCACCTCGCGCGACATGCCGTCCCAATCGCCAAAATCGAATTCGGCAAAGCGCTCGTCCACCTTGAGCGGCAGCGAGCCATGCAGCGCCTGATGCACGGCAAACTCGCGGCAGCGCTGCAAGGGTGAAGTGGCCATGCTGGTGACGGGGGCCAGTTGGTTCAGTCTTTGCCAGCTGCGGCTCATCTGCTCGCAGCCCAGATCGTTCAGCGGCAGGTCGGTACGGCCAATCAGCCGGCCATCGTGATCAATCTCGCCATGGCGCAGCAGGGTGAGCGTGTAAGGGTTCATGCGGCTTCAGTCCTTTTCCGTAACGCCAGCCTGGGCAAAAGTAGCCATTTCGGCATGCAGCTTGATGGCCAGTTGCAGCAGGGGCACGCAGGCGGCTGCGCCCGAGCCTTCACCCAGGCGCATGCCCAGCGCCACCAGCGGGCTCAGTTGCAGGGCTTCCAGTGCCAGCTTGTGGCCGGTTTCTTCCGAACAATGGCTGGCCAGCAGCCAATCAGCCACGGCGGGATCGATGGCACGGGCAGCCAGCGCCGCCGCGCTGGCAATGAAACCATCCACCAGCGAGGGCACACCCAGTGCCGCACCTTGCAGATAAAAACCGGCCATGGCGGCGATTTCCAGCCCACCCAGCTCGGCCAGTACCGCCGTGCCATCCAATGGCTTGTCATGCAGGCGGTCCAGGCCCTGTTGCACGGCGCGGCGCTTGTTGACGAGGCCGGCATCGTCAATGCCGGTTCCCCGTCCGACGATGCTGTCCACGCTATGCCCAGTCAGGCGGCAGATCAGCGCAGCCGATGGTGTGGTGTTGCCAATGCCCATGTCGCCGGCAATCAGCAGATTAGCACCTTGATCCACGGCACGCCGTGCCGCCGCGCGGCCCACTTCCAGCGCGGCAGCGCACTGCTCTGCCGTCATGGCGGCCTGCACTGCCAGGTTGGCAGTACCGGCGGCCACCTTGGCCTGCACGATGGGCAGTTCCGGCAGCGGGTTGAGCACGCCCACGTCCACCACTTCCAGTCGGGCAGAAATGGCGCGCGCCAGCACACAGATGGCAGCGCCACCGGCGGCAAAGTTCTTTACCATTTCACCGGTCACGATGGACGGATAAGCGGATACCCCCTCGGCTGTCACGCCATGGTCACCGGCAAACACGGTGATGGCCGGCTGCAGCGCTGCCGGAATGCTCTGGCCCTGCCAGGCGGCAAAGCGGCAGGCCACCGTTTCCAGCACGCCCAGACTGCCGGCCGGTTTGGTCAGCGAATTCTGGCGTTGCAGGGCGGCTTCATGAAAAGCGTGGACAGGAAGGGCGATGGCCTGGGTCATGATGCAATTTCTCTGGTTGGCATGGACTAGTGCGGGACTCTAAGACATGGGGGGCGGCACGGCAAGCCGAATGCCGGCAAGGCATTGGCATTGCTTGCTGCATATCAAGAGCCGGCATGGCAAAGATCCGGGTTTGCCGCACGGTGTGGCGTATAATCGCCGCCTTGTCCTGCCGCAATGGCAGCGGTGGCAGCCAGGCTGTCACCTATTCTATCTGGCCCGGGTCGGCGCAGTTCCGGCCCACAGGAGTGCAGCTTCATGACGCATCTGATCACTGGCGGTTCCCGTTCTGGTAAAAGCCGCTATGCCGAGCAACTGGCCATGCAGCATGACGGCCCGGTCCACTATGTGGCGACTGCGGAAGTCCGGGATGCCGAGTTTGCCGAGCGCGTCCGTTTGCATCGCCTGCAACGTCCGCCACACTGGCAGGTGCTGGAGGCCGAACGCGGCCTGGCCGAGCTGATTCTGGGGCAGGATCAGGAGGATGGCCTGCTGCTGGTGGATTGCCTGGGCATGTGGCTGATGCGTTTTTTTCGCAGCGATGACCAGTTTGATGAAATGGACTTCGTCCAGGAGCGGCAATGGCTGCTGGAAGCCATTGATGCAATACAGGGCCGGCTGCTGCTCGTCAGCAATGAAATCGGCTGGGGTGTGATGCCGATGAGCCGCGTGGCGCGCCAGTATGGCGATCTCTTGGGCCGGTTGAACCAGGATGTCGCGGCCCGATGCCAGCGTGTGACGCTGGTGGCCTGCGGCTTGCCGCTGGTACTCAAGGGCGGCTGATGCCCGCTGTCGGCATGGCGGGTGTGCCATGTCGGATACAGCAAGACCCGGTCGGGTTTGACGCTGACCGGGCTGGCCGTTATCCTCGCCGCCATGGACAAGGAACTGGAATACCTCGAATCCCGCGTGCAGGCCCTCATTGCCCGCATCAAGGAACTGGAAACCCAGAACGGTCGTTTTGCCCAGGCGCTGGCAGAAGCGCTGAAAGAAAACGCCGAGCTGAATTTCCGCGTGAATGAGACACGCAGCCGCGTGGCCGCGCTGGTGGAGCGTTTGCCCAAGGCAGATGTGCCGGAGCAGGCTGAAGGAGAGGCAGAATGAGCGATATCGTACAGGTCGAGATTGAGCTGCTCGGCCGTCATTTCACCATCGGCACCCCGACGGACGAGCGTGAAACCCTGCTGGAGGCGGTGCGCCTGCTGCAAGGCAAGGTCGATTTGATCCAGCAGCACGGCAAGGTGATGGATGCCGACAAGATTGCCATCATGGCGGCACTGAACATTGCACACGATTTGTTACGCACCAAAGTGGGAGAGGGCTTGGAAATGGCCTCGTTCCAGCGTAAAATACGCAATATGAGCGAAGCAGCCGATACGGCGCTACGCGAAAGCCAGCAAGCCCTGTTCTGATTTCTTACGCTCAGGCAGGAACTGGCAGACACCCAGATCAGCTTATCCCCTGCGGTGTTCGTGAAGGCTAACAATTCCTTTGTACCAATGCGTTCGCTTCTGGCCGCCAGCGTGAGTCACAGGTGTGTCGCGTCCCTTGCGGATGCGCCCGAAGTGGCTGGCAGGTGGCCCCCCCTGGAAACAGGGTACAAGCGAATTATGCCCAAACGACACTCGCGGGGGTCTCCCTTCCACGACCCGGCGCATCTTGCTCCGGGTCGTTTTCATTTGTTTTTCATTGTCAGGCTTGCGCCATGCCCACTCCCGACACTGCCGTCACCGACAAGATTGCCCTGCGCAAGGCCGTGCGTCGTCAGCGCATGGCCTTGACGCCTGCCTACCGCGCACAGGCCATGCGCGCGGTGGCGCGCCATGCCAATCGTTTGCTGCAACGTGGACGGCGTATTGGTGGCTATCTGGCGGCAGGCTCGGAGCTGGATGTGGAAATCCTGCTCAGTACCGCCCTGCAGCGTGGTGCCAGCGTATGGCTGCCGCAGATTCCCGCCCGTGGCCGGCGCATGTGGTTCTCGCGGCTGACCGCCAGTGGAAGCTGGTACCGGCATGCGCGCTACGGCATCGTGGAGTTTGATGGCCCCTGCTTGCGGGCAGAAAAACTGGATGTTTTGCTAGTGCCATTGCTGGCGGTGGATGAAGACGGCTATCGCATGGGGCAGGGCGGTGGCTTTTACGACAGCAGCCTGGCCTTCCGGCAGCGGTCACGCCGTTACGGCAAGCCCTTGCTGGTGGGCGTGGCTTACGATTGCCAGCGGGTGCCGCAGGTGCCGCGTGAAGCCTGGGATGTACAGCTGGATTATCTGCTGACCGAATCCGGCCTGCATCGTTTTGCCCGTGACCAGGGTGCCAAAGCCTCCTGACGGAGGCTGTGCCGGGTAGTGCGCATGCTGCCGGAGGCGGTTTAGTGACCCCAGTGGTGACCATAGCCATAGGCCGGGACGACAACCACCGGGACAACGACTTCTGGTCGATAGGCAACCCGTGGTGGTACCACCACGCAGGCGCTCAATGCACTGGCCAGCAAGACGCCAATCAACAGGCTTTTCATGATTTTCTCCGGTGAACAAGGGCCTGACGGCCAAGGTGTTTATCTGCTTCCAAGCATAATCGAGCACAGTCGCCGCAAGATGGCGTAAATTGTTAAGCCAAGCTTCCATTCATTAACAGACATTTCCCATGCGCTATTGGCTGATGAAGTCCGAACCGGACGAGACATCGATTGACGACCTGATGGCAGCCCCCGAGCGGGCATTCGAGTGGACCGGGGTGCGTAATTACCAGGCGCGCAACTTCATGCGAGACCAGATGCAGCCGGGTGATGGCGTACTGTTCTGGCATTCCGGCTGTGCCGAGCCAGGCATTGCCGGGCTGGCCGAGGTGGTGGGGCCGGCGCATGCCGACTCCAGCCAGTTTGATCCGGCCAGTCCGTATTTCGATGCCCGCTCGAGGCCTGATGCCCCGCGCTGGCAGTGTGTGGATGTGCGTTTCGTGCGCAAGACCCCGCTGCTGAGCTCCGCCTTGCTGCGTCAGCATCCGCCGCTGGAGCAGATGCTGGTGCTCAAGCGCGGCAATCGGCTATCGATCACACCCGTGACGCAGGCCGAGTGGGATTACATCACCAGCCAACTGTGCTGAACCCGGCCCTGCCGCCGCAGTTTGCTCCCATGCCAATCTGACAAGGATGCTGATGCTCTATCCGCCGATTACGCCCTACGCCAGCGGTATGTTGCCGCTGGATGCGCTGCACCAGATGTACTGGGAGCAATGCGGCCGGCCCGATGGCCAGCCGGTACTCTACCTGCATGGAGGCCCTGGCGATGGCTGTGCGCCAGCCAGCCGCCAGTTGTTTGATCCGGGTTTTTATCGGGCCGTGCTGTTTGACCAGCGCGGCAGTGGCCGCTCGGTGCCGCGTGGCGAGCTGCGCGACAACACCACCTTGCACCTGGTGGCGGATATCGAACGCCTGCGCGTGCATTTGGGCATAGAACGCTGGTTGGTGTTCGGTGGCTCCTGGGGCAGCACGCTGGCGCTGGCTTATGCCCAGGCGCATCCACAACGGGTGCAGGGCCTGATCCTGCGTGGCATCTTCCTGGGACGGCAGAGTGAAATCGACTGGTTCCTCCACGGGATGGGCCAGTTCTACCCGGAGGAATGGCAGCGTTTTGTCGCGCCTATCCCGCAGGACGAGCGGCAGGACCTGCTGCAGGCATATTACCGCCGCCTGTGTGACCCGGATCCGGCAGTACACTTGCCGGCATGCCGCAGTTGGGGGCGTTACGAGGCGGCGTGCGTGGCGATCCGACAGCGCCCCGAAGCCATCGCCCGCGCCAGCAGCGAGTATGTTGCCCTGTCGCTGGCGCGGCTTGAGGCTCATTATTTCGTCAACCACATCTTCCTGCCCGAGGGGCAGTTGTTGCAGCAGGTGGAGCGCATTCGTCATTTGCCAGCGGTTATTGTGCAGGGCCGTTACGATCTGGTCTGTCCGCCGGTGACCGCCTGTGAGCTGGCGCAGCACTGGCCGGAGGCGGCGTTCCATCTGGTGGAGGTGGCTGGCCATTCGCTGTGGGAAGACGGCATTCTGAGCGTACTGATGCAGCAGTTAGAGTCCTTCAAACACCGGGTGGACTGAGTCTGTAGTCCTCGCTGCCGTAAATTGATGCAAACATTGCCGGCCATTACCCGCCAAACCGGCCCCTGACATGCCCGCAGCTTGCCGCTGCCGCGGCTTTCTGCTTGCCGGGATGGCGTTGATGCCGTCTGCAGCCAAGCTTTTGTTTTTGTGCGGCTCTTATCGGCAAGGCCCTCTGGCCGCTATAATGGGCCGATTGAATTTGCGACGGACTGCCCAAGCTGCCCTGCCAGGCGGGGACTTGGGCAGTCCGCCCTTTTGTTTTCAAGCCATTCCAGACAAAGATCACCATGCAAGAAACCTACAGCCCGCGCGAAGTCGAAGCCGCAGCGCAACAAAAATGGCAGCGCACTGCCGCCTTCAAGGCCGTCGAAGACGCCAGCCGCCCCAAGTACTACGCCCTGTCGATGTTCCCCTATCCGTCCGGCAAGCTGCACATGGGCCATGTGCGCAACTACACCATTACCGACGTACTGGCCCGCTTCAAGCGCCTGCAAGGCTTTAACGTGTTGCAACCGATGGGCTGGGACGCCTTCGGTCTGCCGGCCGAAAACGCCGCCATGAAAAACGGTGGCGCTCCGGCGGCCTGGACCTATGCCAACATCGACTACATGAAGACGCAGCTGGACAGCCTGGGCTTTGCCCTGGACTGGGAGCGCGAGCTGGCCACCTGCAAGCCGGACTACTACCGCTGGGAGCAGTGGCTGTTTACCCGCCTGTTTGAAAAAGGCGTGATCTACAAGAAAAACGGCGTGGTGAACTGGGACCCGGTGGACCAGACCGTACTGGCCAACGAGCAAGTGGTGGACGGCCGTGGCTGGCGCTCTGGTGCCGTGGTGGAAAAGCGCGAAATTCCGATGTACTACTTCGCCATCACCAAGTATGCCGACGAACTGCTTACCAGCCTGGATACGCTGGATGGCTGGCCGGAACAGGTCAAGACCATGCAGAAAAACTGGATCGGCAAGAGCCACGGCTCCGACGTGGTGTTTGCCTACGACCAGGACAGCATCGGCCATGGCGGCGAACTGAAGGTGTACACCACCCGTCCGGATACCCTGATGGGCGCAACTTACGTTGCCGTGGCGGCGGAACACCCGCTGGCCACCCAGGCCGCGGCCAATAATCCGGCCTTGCAGGCTTTCATCGCCGAATGCAAGGCAGGCTCCGTGGCCGAGGCCGACGTGGCCAAGATGGAAAAGAAGGGCATGGACACCGGCCTGTTCGTCATCCATCCGCTGACCGGTGCCAAGCTGCCGGTGTGGGTAGCCAACTATGTGCTGTGGGGTTATGGCGAAGGCGCGGTGATGGCCGTGCCGGCGCATGACGAGCGCGACTTCGAATTTGCCAACAAATACCGCCTGCCGTTGCTGCAAGTGTATGCCAAGGTGGCTGGCGACAACGATTTCGACGCCAGCAACTGGCAGGACTGGTATGCCGCCAAGGACGACAGCGTACGCACCGTCAACAGCGGCAAGTACGACGGCAAGTCGTTCAGCGAGGCCTTTGATGCCATCGTCGGTGATCTGGAAGCCAAGGCTGCCGGTCAGAAGAAAACCCAGTACCGCCTGCGCGACTGGGGCATCTCCCGTCAGCGTTACTGGGGTTGCCCGATTCCCATCATCCATTGCCCGACTTGCGGCGATGTGCCGGTGCCGGAAAAAGACCTGCCGGTGGTGCTGCCGGAAAACGTGATTCCGGACGGTGCCGGTTCGCCGCTGGCCAGAATGCCGGAATTCTACGAAACCAGTTGCCCCAAGTGTGGCGGTGCCGCCAAGCGCGAAACCGACACCATGGATACCTTTGTGGAATCCAGCTGGTACTACGCCCGCTACGCCAGCCCCAAGTGCGACACCGCCATGCTGGACAAGGCAGCGGCTGATTACTGGCTGCAAGTGGACCAATACGTCGGTGGTATCGAACACGCCATCTTGCACCTGTTGTACGCACGTTTCTTCCACAAGCTGATGCGTGACGAAGGCCTGGTATCCAGCGACGAGCCGTTCAAGAGCCTGCTGACCCAGGGCATGGTTATCTGCGAAACCTTCTACCGCGAGCTGCCCAACGGCAGCAAGGACTGGATCGCCCCGCAAGACGTGGTGCTGGAACGTGACGCCAAGGGCAAGATTACCGGTGCCACCCATCGTGTGGATGGCCTGCCGGTGGTGGTGGGCGGCGTGGAGAAAATGTCCAAGTCCAAGAACAACGGCGTGGACCCGCAGGAATTCATCGAGAAATACGGTGCCGATACCGCGCGCCTGTTCATGATGTTTGCCGCCCCGCCGGAGCAAAGCCTGGAATGGTCCGACGCTGGTGTGGAAGGTGCCTTCCGCTTCCTCAAGCGCCTGTGGAAACTGGCCAAGGAACATGCCGACGCCGGTGTGGTGGCCGCTTATGCCGGTGGCGAGCTGAATGCCAGCCAGAAGGAACTGCGCTTCAAGCTGCACAGCACCATCCAGAAAGTGGCCGACGACTATGGCCGTCGCCAGCAGTTCAACACCGCCATTGCCGCAGTGATGGAACTGCTGAACACCTACGACAAGACCGACCGCAGCGATGCCGCCGGCCGTGCCGTGGCACAGGAAGTGCTGGAAAGCGTCACCCTGCTGCTGTCGCCCATCGTGCCGCACATCACCGATGCCATCTGGTCGGTGTTGCAGCCGGGCAGCGAGCTGCTGCAACAAGCCTGGCCCAAGGTGGACGAGGCCGCGCTGGTGAAGAGCGAAATCGAAATGATGGTACAGGTGGCCGGCAAGCTGCGTGGCAGCATCACTGTGGCAGCCGATGCGGCCAAGGATGTGATTGAAGCCACCGCCTTGGCCCATGAAAACGTGCAGAAGTTCATGGAAGGCAAATCGGCCAAGAAGATCATCGTGGTGCCGGGTCGTCTGGTGAACATCGTCGTGTAAACCCCGGCCCGCCCTGCACGGGGCGGGCTACCAATCCTGCCGGTCAGCTTATCCTCCCCGCTTGGGCGGGGCTGGGCCTGACCGGCTCCTGTTACGGAGAACAGGCATGAACCGAATCCTGCACGGACTGGCACTGGCCAGCCTGGTGTTCCTGCTCAGCGCTTGCGGTTTTCACCTGAAGGGCATGGGTGGCAGCAGCCGCCCGCTGCCATTTAACAGCGTCTATGTGGAAGAGGGCAGCAGCAAACTGGGACCCATCCTGCATGAAACGTTGGCGCGTAATGAAAAGCTGGTGCTGTTGAGCGCGCCCAAGCAGGCCGAGGCGGTGCTCAGTGTGTTGAGTGAAAACCAGGCCAGGGAAGTGTCCACCATCAACAGCGGTGGCAAGGTCAACGAGTACTTGCTGAGCTATACCGCCTCGGTACGTACCGTGCTGGGCGGGGTGCCGGTGGAGCCGGACATGGTAATCTCGGTACGCCGCTACCTGAACTATTCCGATAGCGATGTGCTGGGCAAGGAGCAGGAAGAAGCCCTGCTGTGGAACGATATCCGCCGCGATGCTGCCGAGCAGCTGATCCGCCGCCTGGCCTATCTGCCGCGTCCGGCGCAGCCGGGCAAAGCCAGCCAGAGTCTGAAGCCTGCCAATGCCCAGCCTAAGCCCTGAGTCGCTGGATGCGGTGCTGGCCAAGGGCCTGGCACCGCTTTACCTGATTCATGGCGAGGAAACCCTGCTGGCGCTGGAGGCGGCGGACAAGCTGCGTAAGCTAAGCTCTTCCCAGGGCTATCAGGAGCGGGAAGTCCTTACCGTTGAGGCGGGGTTTGACTGGTCGCAGCTACGTGAATCCATGAGCAGCGTATCGCTGTTTGCCAGCCTCAAATTGCTGGAAATCCGCATTCCGGGTGGTAAACCCGGTACGGAAGGGGCAGAGGCACTGCAGCAACTGGCCGCAGCACCACCACAAGACACCATCACCCTGATCACCCTGCCCCGGCTGGAAAAGGCCCAGTTGCAATCCAAATGGTTTGCCGCACTGGAAAAAGCCGCCGTGGTGGTGGAGGCAAAGCCGGTGGGCCGTCATGAACTGGCCGGCTGGATTGCCCGGCGCATGAAGCTGCAGCAGCAGCAGTTGTCGCCGGAGGCACTGAGCTTCTTTGCCGACCGGGTGGAGGGAAATCTGCTGGCGGCACGGCAGGAAGTGGACAAACTGGCCTTGCTCTATCCGGCAGGGGAACTCAGCCTGGAACAACTGCGCGAGGCGGTGGCTAATGTCGCGCGCTTTGATGTGTTCCATCTGTCTGAATCCTGGCTGTCGGGTGATAGCGCACGGGTGCAGCGCATGCTGGAAGGTTTGCTGGCCGAAGGCGAATCGCCGGTGCTGGTGTTGTGGTCCTTTACCGAGGATGTCCGCATGTTGTTGCGCTTGCGTCAGGGTTTGAAAGATGGCCGGCAACTGCGCGATCTGGCGCGCGAACTGCGCTTGTGGGGTGACAAGCAGCGGCTGGCGGAACCGGCCTTGCGCCGGATTGGGCCACGCAAGCTGATGACGGCGCTCTCGGAATGTGCGCGTATCGATCAACAGATCAAGGGGGTGGCGGTTGGCGACCCCTGGCATTCCTTGCGAGGTTTGGCCCTGCTATTGGCAGCATGATGTAGAAAAAATATCGGTATCTGAAACGGTCAGCATGAGCTGGCCGTTTTTTTTTAAACAAATCCAAGTTTCTCTGTTTTTGTTTAAATTTCTTTTAATAAACTATTGAGATTGTTGGAATGCTGCCATATGATAAGCAAGAGTTAATACATTTTAAACAATAAAGCAAAGAACAAACATGATGCAAAACGAGGGCGTCAGTGCGGCTGTTACGGCTGGAGAGCACCGTACCCGCAGCAAGGTGGTACTGGTTGAAATCATCCATCAAACCCTGGAGGTGTTGCTGACAGCAGAGGATGCACGCCTGGTTCACTGGGACGGTCGCATCCTGCGCATCCACAAGCTTTCATCCCGCAAGGCAAACCAGATCCTGCACGCTCCGGATGCCTATCCGGGTTTTCTAGGCGTGTTTGATCACCGGGCCTGCTACCGCGATCTGGCCGAACCGCTGGGTGAGATTCTGGGTGTGCAGTTGTAAGTCCTGATGTGCGCGACAGCAAAAAGGCCTTCAGAAGAAGGCCTTTGTCATGTGGTGGGCGGTATGGTTACAGCGCTGCTGCTTGGGGAGGGCTGATGCTGCCTGGCAGGATCATGGCCTTGATGCGGCGAGGGCCACGCGGATGACCGATATAGACCTGCCCGGTACGCTTTTCGTAGGAGGCCAGCACCTTGGCCACGTAATCACGGGTTTCGTCGTAAGGGGGGATGGTATTGCGATACTTCTGTACCGCCCCTTCGCCAGCATTGTAGGCGGCAATCACCAGTGGCAGGTCATTGTTGAACTGGCTGAGCAGAAAACGCAGATAGCGGGCACCGGCACGCAGGTTTTGTCGCGGGTCATCCAGCCGGCTGACGCCAAAGCGTTCACCAGTCGCCGGAATCACCTGCATCAGGCCGATGGCACCCTTGGGGGAGACCGCCTGCGGATTGTAACCGGACTCCACGGTAACGATGGAATGCAACAGGTCGGCATCCAGTTTGAACTCGCGCGCGGTCTGGTCGATCAGATGCTTGTACTGCGAAGCCAGCTTGGAGTTGTAAGCCGGCGCACTCACACTTTTCAGTCCGTCGGTACGCGCTGCCGCGGCTACCGGCAAGCGGTTATCGTGGCTTAGCGTGGCACCCAGGCCAGGGGTGGTGGCATCGTCCAGTGCGGCGTTGCTGCCGCTGCCGGGCAGCATGCTTTTCTGGTAGAGCTGGTAGCGTTCGTCAAGCTGGCGATTGGCGAGATGTACCTGGCCCTGCTCGTCCACAAAACCATAAAGATCGGCGTGTACGTTGTTGGCAAACAGGCAGGCCAGCAAGGCCAGGGCAGCATGAAATAATCGCATTGGGCTGGAAATGGCAGTAAGAATGGGTAAAGAACGCGCTATTGTACTGATTTTTCTATGCTATTTTGCAAGTAAAGTTTGTTGAAGACATTTTAAACCGTTTTTCCGTGAAAGGACGAAACATGAGCCTGTTTGATCAGCTGGGTAGCTTGCTGGGTGGTGAAAGCGGTGGTGTGAGTGGTGCCGTGGCGGCATTGATGGAACAAAATGGCGGGTTGGCCGGCCTGCTGGAAAAGTTCAATAGCGGCGGCATGGGCGAGCTGGTGTCGTCCTGGGTGGGCAGCGGCAGCAACCTGCCGGTATCAGCCGAGCAAATCCAGCAGTTGCTAGGCAGCGAGCAGCTTGGCGCGCTGGCGCAGCAGTTTGGCCTGGGCCCGCAACAGCTCAGCCAGGGCCTGGCAGATTACCTGCCGCAAGCCGTGGACAAGCTGACGCCGGATGGCCAGTTGCCGCAAGGTGGTGATCTGTTGTCGCAGGGGCTGGGCTTGTTGCAGGGCTTTTTCAACAAAAGCTGAATAAATAGTGGGCAATCCCCGGAAAAGCCGCCTGATTGGGCGGCTTTTTGCTGTCTGGCCGTGGTGTGGTGGCCACAGTTCTGATCATTCCCCACCACAAACATCGGTTTCTTGTCGTTATCTGGAGTGGTTTGATTTAGATCGATAGGAAAATTCTATTTTTAACATTTAAACAATCAAGTGGATCAATTGATTCGTCCCGCATAAGATAGCCTCCATCAAATCGCTAATGCAGCAAGCAGCAAATCCACTTTCACCTGAAGGAGCTACACATGTCCGTATCGCTGATCAATACCGAAGTCAAACCGTTCAAGGCTACCGCTTTTCACAATGGCAAATTCATCGATGTCAGCGACGCCGACCTGAAAGGCAAATGGTCGGTAGTGTTCTTCTACCCGGCTGACTTCACCTTTGTCTGCCCGACCGAACTGGGCGACCTGGCTGACAACTACGCCGAATTCTCCAAGCTGGGCGTGGAAATCTACTCGGTATCCACCGACACCCACTTCACCCACAAAGCCTGGCACGACAGCTCGGAAACCATCGGCAAGATCAACTACCCGATGATTGGCGACCCGACCGGCATCATCAGCCGCAACTTCGGCGTGATGATTGAAGAAGCCGGCCTGGCCGAACGCGGTACTTTCGTGATCGACCCGCAAGGCAAGATCCAGATCATCGAAATCAACGCCGGTGGCATTGGCCGTGACGCCAGCGAACTGCTGCGCAAGGTAAAGGCCGCCCAGTACGTAGCCAGCCACCCGGGTGAAGTATGCCCGGCCAAGTGGAAAGAAGGCGAAGCCACCCTGGCTCCGTCGCTGGATCTGGTTGGCAAAATCTAAGCCAATGCAGCCTGCCGTGCCGCGTACTGCGGTACGGCCTCCGGGCCGCAGCCAGCGGCCCGTCTCCCTACCACCCGATTGCAGCGGCAAGCTGTTGGCAGCGCATGAGCTTGCCAGTGCAATTGCCTGAGGATATTCCCATGCTCGACACCACCATCAAGACCCAACTGACCGCCTACCTGGAAAAACTGCAGCAGCCGATCGAACTGATTGCCAGCCTGGATGACAGCGCCAAGGCGCAGGAAATGTTCAGCCTGCTGCAAGACATTGCCAGCCTGTCGCCCAAGGTAACGCTGAACAGCAATGGCCAGGCCGCGCGTCGCCCGTCCTTTGCCATCGCCCGCCCCGGTGAAGCTGGCCGTATCGAGTTTGCCGGTATCCCGATGGGCCACGAATTCACCTCGCTGGTGCTGGCTCTGCTGCAAACCGGTGGCCATCCGCCCAAGGTGGACGAGGACACCATTGCCCAGATTCGCGGCCTGCAAGGCAGCTACCAGTTTGAAGTGTTTGTCTCGCTAAGCTGCCACAACTGCCCGGACGTGGTACAAGCCGTCAACCTGATGGCAGTGCTCAACCCCAATGTGCGTAGCGTGATGATTGATGGCGGTGTGTTCCAGCAGGAAGTTACCGAGCGTCAGATCATGGGCGTACCGGCCATCTATCTGAATGGTGAACAGTTTGGCAGTGGCCGCATGGGCCTGGAAGAAATCATCGCCAAGCTGGATAGCGGTGCCGTGGCGCGTGAAGCCGAAAAGATTGCCGCCAAGGAAGCATTCGACGTGCTGATCGTCGGCGGTGGCCCGGCCGGCGCGGCTGCCGCCATCTATGCGGCGCGCAAGGGCATCCGTACCGGTGTGGTGGCCGAGCGTTTCGGCGGCCAGGTGCTGGATACGCTGGCGATTGAAAACTTCATCTCGGTGCAGGAAACCGAAGGGCCCAAGCTGGCGATGGCGCTGGAACAACACGTCAAATCCTACGATGTGGACGTGATGAACCTGCAACGCGCTGCTGCGCTCAAGCCGGCGCAAAACGGCCAACTGGCCGAGGTGACGCTGGAAAGCGGTGCCGTGCTCAAGAGTAAGGCGGTGATTGTGGCCACCGGTGCGCGCTGGCGCGAAATGAATGTGCCGGGCGAAGCCGAATACCGCGCCAAGGGCGTGGCTTACTGCCCGCACTGCGATGGCCCGCTGTTCAAGGGCAAGCGTGTGGCGGTGATTGGCGGTGGTAACTCTGGCGTGGAAGCCGCCATCGACCTGGCCGGCATCGTCACCCATGTCACCCTGCTGGAGTTCGGTGACAGCCTGCGCGCCGATGCGGTGTTGCAGAAGAAACTGCACAGCCTGCCCAATGTGCGCGTCATCACCAATGCCCAGACCACCGAAGTGACCGGCGACGGTCAGAAGGTGAACGGCCTGAGCTATCAGGAGCGCATTACCGGGGAGACCCACCATGTGGCGCTAGAAGGCATTTTTGTGCAGATCGGCCTGCTGCCCAATACCGACTGGCTGAAAGGCAGCGTTGCCTTGTCGCCGCGCGGTGAGATCGAAGTGGATGCCAAGGGCCAGACTTCGGCCGAGGGGGTGTTTGCTGCCGGTGATGCCACCACAGCACCGTACAAGCAGATCATCATCGCCATGGGCGAAGGTGCCAAGGCCAGCCTGTCGGCCTTTGACTACCTGATCCGCAGCTAAGCCCTGCTGCAATCAAGCAAAAATCCCCTTGGGTCCGTTATGGATGCAAGGGGATTTTGTCATCTGTCACGCCGTGTCCGGAATGTGCTTTGGCGCGGCTGACAGGATAGCGTAGCGTCGCTGGGGCAAGGCGCGCCGACGCAGACAGTAGCTGGCGTGCGACGCTGCAGCAGGTTTATTGCCAGTGTTGCTTAGTGGTGATGGGCTTCGCCCGGCGCGGTTACTTGCAGCACTGCCGCCGGGGATTTCAGGCTGTGGCCATCCTGGCCTTCAGCCGGAATCTCCACCCAGTTGGTGCTGCCCTGCGCGCATTGCTGCTTTACCTTGAAGAACAGCTTGCCCGGCTGGGCGGCAATGCGGGTCTGGAACACGAATTCATCGTAAAAATCGGCCGGCAGATTACCACCGCTCCAGCTGATGCGGCTGACATCCTGCTTCACCAGCGTGCCATGGTTGTCGAATGGCGTGACCGCGGACTTTTCCACTTGCACCTGCCAGCCGGCCTTGGGCATGGGGCGCGCCAGTTGCGCGCCTGCCGGCAATTCCACGCTGATGCCGGTGGTGGGGCTGCCATCACAGCCATGGCCCACTTTCAGCACGGCCTTGTAATAGCTGCCGCTGGCGGCAGTCGGGGTTTCCAGCGTGACGTGTGCCTGTGCGCTGGCGGCCAGCAGCAGGGCGAGGAGGGCGAGCTTTTGCATGCTTGATTCCTGGATGAGAACGGTTATCAACCAGGGATTGTAAGGGAAGTCCATGACCGCACCCTGCGACATCTTGTCGCAGCCATGGCTGCCTCGATGTGCTGGCTGTGGCATGCTGAAGGCTTATTGCAGCAAAGGAGTTGTCGTGCAGCATTACCAGGACATCGAGGATTATCTGTATCAGGCCATCCCGCTGGCACAGGCCATGGGGGTGAAAGTACGTCATGCGGCAGAGGATGCCGTCACGCTGTGGGCACCGCTGGAGCCGAACATCAACCATTGCGCCACCATCTTTGGCGGCAGTGCGGCCGCTGTGGCCACGCTGGCGGGCTGGCTGCTGGTGTATCGCAAGTTGCAGGCCCTGGGGGTGCGTGGGCAGGTGATGGTGCGGCGTAGCCAGATGGATTATCAGAAGGCCATGCACGGCGCGTTCAGCGCCAGCACCCTGCCAGTGGCCGATGCGGTCTGGCAGCGCATGGCTGGCGCCTTGGCCAAGGGCCGCATGGCGCGGCTGCAATTGGTGGTGGAGCTGGAGTGCGGCGAGGTGGCCGCTGGGCGGCTGGATGGCGAATTCGTGGTGTTGCCGCCCAACTGAGTGTCGCCGAACCGAGCGCAGCCGATAGGCAGATGGTTGACATACCCCTCGCGCTTGCTGAAAGGAAAGCCAGGCTTCCTTGTTCAATTGGCAAGGCAAGGGCGGGGGAGTGGGGAATGGATGGAAAAGCTGCGCAATCAAGTGCTTAGTTGGAAGGCCCGGCTGTGCCGGGGCCGCTGCACGCGCACTAAATAACGTTGTCAGCCGCCTGCACGGGGCTTATTCGCGGTGGTAGGGGTGATTGTTGAGGATGGAGTAGGCGCGGTAAATCTGCTCGCCCAGCATCACCCGCACCATGCCGTGCGGCAGGGTCATGGCCGATAATTGCAGCAGCACGTCGGCGCGCTGTTTCAGTTCGGCGGACAGGCCGTCGGCACCGCCGATGATGAAGCACACGTCATCACCACCCGCCATCCAGCTTTTCAGCTCTTCGGCCAGTCGCACCGAAGTCCAGTTCTTGCCGCGTTCATCCATCACCACCAGCTTGCAGCGGGGCGGAATGGCCGCCATCAGCCGTTCGTGCTCGGCGGCAATGCCTTTTTCCGCCGTGACGCCACCACCACGCTTTTCCGGTTTGATTTCTTTCAGTTCCAGGCTGATGTCGCGGCCAAAACGCTTGGCGTAATCGTTATAGGCTTCGTCAACCCAGCGCGGCATTTTGGTACCGACGGCGAGAATGGTGATTTTCATGGCAAGGCTTCAGCGCGGCGTGCGGCGCAGGTGCGTGATGTTACCTGCGATGGAGATAACAGGGGAAGGGCGGCAGACGGGCGGGTGCCACTGCTCTGCCGCAACTGATGCAGCCTGGACGGCCTATCAGGTATTGGCTTGCCACGGACGACCACCGGCCGGGGTGAAGCTGGGCTTCTGGCCACCCCATAGCTGTTCCAGGTCGTAGTAGTCGCGTACGGCCGGCAGCATGACGTGAATCACCACGTCACCGGCATCCACCAGCACCCATTCGCCACTTTCGTTGCCTTCGGTACCCACCAGCTCCACGCCGGCTTCCTTCAGGGTAACGGCCACATTGTTGGCCAGGGCTTTGACCTGACGGTTGGAGTCGCCGGTGGCCACGATCATGCGCTGAAACAGCGAAGTCAGCGCGGAGGTATCCATTTCGATAATGTCTTTGCCCTTGATGTCTTCCAGGGCGGTGACTGCCAGCTTGGCAATGTCTTGAACTTCCATGATGTCCTTTTGATGTCAGTAGTGATACGTGGCGGCATCTGGGCGGCCAGAGGTATCCGGTAAAGAGCGTTTGCCGCAACCTGCGGCAAAAACGGGCAAGCGCTGTCCCCTGTATGGGACAGGCCTGCGGCAGTGTCTGCCTGGCTTGCCTTGTTTAGAGATATAGCTTGTGCTGGCGGATATAAGCCAGCACCGGCGCACTGAGCAGGGTGCCGGTATCGGCACCGCTTTGCAGGCGCTGGCGTATTGCCGTTGCCGATACGTCCAGCGGTGGCAGGGCCAGGGGGCGCATTGTACCGGAAGGCGCGCCATTTGAAAAATCAGTGACTTGGCGTTGTTGCCATTGTGTGCGCACGGCAAGCGGCAGCCGGGTTTCGTTGAAGCCCGGACGCAGGGCAACGGCGATATTGGCCAGCGCGAACAAGTCCTCCCAGCGGTGCCAGGTGTGCAGCTTGGCCAGCGAGTCGCCACCGATCAGCCACCACAAGGGACGCTCCGGGCCGATTTCGGCGCGGATTTCTTCCAGGGTATCGATGGTGTAGGCCGGTTTGTGGCGATGGATTTCACGCTCATCCACGGCAAGTCCGGGCAGGTCGGCAATGGCCAGCCGCACCATCTCCAGCCGCTGTACCGGGCTGGCATGCGGGCCGTGCTCGCGGTGGTAAGGTTGACCGGCGGGAATCAGCCGCACCTCGTCCAGTGACAATTCGCTGCGAAAAGCCTGTGCCATGCGCAGGTGGGCGCTGTGGATGGGGTCGAAAGTCCCGCCGAACAGGCCCAGTGCCGCCCCGGTGTTCATGCGTGAACGGGGGCCTTGCCGGTGTAGCCGTCGATGATCAGCTCCAGGCGGCCGGTGGAGGGGTGAATCACCATGCCGTGTACCGGAATGTCCTTGGGCATCAGCGGATGGTTGCGGATGGTCTGCACGCTGTGGCGCACGCTGTCCGACACATTGTCAAAACCCTTCAGCCAGTTGTCCAGGTCGATGCCGGCATTGCGCAGGGTATCGATGGTGTCTTCGCTGATGCCGCGTTCGGTGGCATGCGCCAGAATCTTGTTGGGGTCGATGGCGCGCATGCCGCAGTCGCGGTGGGCCACCACGCAGATTTCCTCGGCACGCAATTCATACACCGCCACGATGAGGGAACGCATCACCGAACCCCAGGGGTGGGTAATCAGCGCCCCGGCGTTCTTGATCAGCTTGGCATCGCCGTTTTTCAGGCCCATGGCCTTGGGCAAGAGTTCGACCAGACGGGCATCCATGCAGGCGAGCACGGCCAGACCCTTGTCGGGAAACTTGTCGGTCTTGAATTGTTCGTATTCGTGATTTTCGACGAAGCTCCGATTGTGCTCGAGAATGGTATTCAGCACACCCATGCGCGTGATCTCCTGGCTGAGGTTAGATTGAATGCTCTAATCGGGGCGCCATGCTAACACGTTGTCAGTCGCGAACAGGGGTATTTCGCCATGGCAGCCGGCTCGGCAGCGCGGCTATGGTAGACCAGTTTCCGGCCCGCAGGCCAACTTTGTTGATGCGGCGATCACAGAGGGTGCGTGGGGGAGAAACCCTTCAGTGGGTGTCGCCTAGCTGTTTGCGGAAGGTTTTCTGGCCGGGGCTCAACTGATAGCCCTGGTGTTGGTAAAAGTCCGGTGCTTCGTCGCGGTGGATGGCCGCGCGCAGGGTGACGGTGGTGGCCCCCTTGGTGCGAGCCCAGCGCTCTGCCACATGCACCAGCGCGCGGCCCGCGCCGCGTCGTCGCCAGCGCAGGCCAACGGCCAGACCGCCAATTTCCACCGCGGCAGGCGATTCCAGCAAAGGCCGCCAGAATGCATGCAGCCAGCCAGCTACTTCGCCTTCGATTTCGGCTACCCATAGCTGATGCAGGTCGGGGCTGCCCAGCAGCATGGTCAGCCGCTCACTCAATGCCTGGCTGTCCGAGGGATAACCCATTTCCTCGGTCAGGGCGGTCAGGGCGGGTACATCCTGGTAATTGGCGGGGCGGATAATGATGGTCATGGCATTACCAACGTGCGAAATGGTCTTCGGTTACGCCGGCCAGGTTTTGCACCACATGCACCGCCTGGCTGACTGGGTGGCTGATATGGCCATCGAAGCGGCCAATCACTTGAATATAACGGCTACTGGCGATCAGAAGGTTCTGATTTTTTGACCGCAGGCCTTCTGGTGTGAATTGCAGCGCCAGTAGGCCATCATCACTGTGTATCTGCCAGGGGCGCAAGGGCTGTGCCGGATCGTAGTCAAATGTGACGCCGGCCAGCGGGAAAAGCTGCCTGTCCATCCATAAGGCATTTTCGCCATCGCCCATATAGCCTTGTTGCAGATTGAAACCCAGCCCTGCCCGGTGGGCGCTGGCCCAGCGCCAGGCGGTTTGCCGCGCTAGCAGGCCATTGGAGTAGTCCAGGCTGGCAATGGCACCATCCAGTGAAAACCGCTGGCCCTGGCAGTCGGCGAAGCCGCTGACCTCCAGTGCGCCGGATTTATGGGTAGAGTGGGCCAGCCAGTCGCCAGGGGCAATGGCTGCCAATACCGGTGTTTGCTGGCTGACGGAAATATGGGCGGCGAGCTGCAGTTGGGCGGAAGTGACCGTCACGGCCAGATAGCCATCCTGGCGGCCAAAGCAGATGCGCAGCTTAGGGCTGTCATAGCGGGCTGCGCCAAAGGCGTGGTCGGAGACATGGGCCTGATGGCGCGGAAAGCTTTCTGCACTGACATCGGCCAGCAGGCGACCGGCGCGGCGGTCGAACAAATAGGCAAAGGCTGCCCCGGTCCAGCCCACGTCCACCACCGCCAGGCCGATGATGTAGTCGGGGTGGGTCAGCGCCAGGTATTGCCAGCGCTTGTGCCGCAGCGGTCGCAATATGCGCTGCCAGCGTGATAACGGCATGCGCTGCCAGTCCAGTTGGCCAATCTGGCCCTGATAGCGTCCGAATCTGGGCTGGCCCTGTTCATCCAGCAAGGCATCCGGCGCGGCGGGGAGATCAGGTAATGGCATGACAGCAAGGCCCGGCTTGAAACACACGTTTGAGTCTACAGCATATCCAGCGGTATTTTCAGGTAAGCCACCCCATTGTTTTCCGGCAGGGGCAAACGACCGGCACGGATATTGATCTGGATGGCCGGCAGAATCAGCTGGGGCATTTCCAGGGTGGCGTCCCGTGCCTGGCGCAGGCTGACGAACTCTGCCTCGCCGATGCCCGCATGCAGGTGGATATTGTGCTGCTTCTGTTCCGCCACGCTGCTTTCCCAGGCAATCGGTCGGGTGCTGGCCGGGTAATCATGACACATGAACAGTCGGGTGCTGTCCGGGAGCGACAGCAGTTTGCGTACCGAGTGGTAGAGCGTGGCCGCATTGCCGCCGGGGAAGTCGCAACGGGCACTGCCTACATCCGGCATGAACAGGGTGTCGCCGACAAAAACGGCATCGCCAACCTGATAGGCCATGTCGGCCGGGGTGTGGCCGGGAACAAACAGGGCCTTTGCTTGCAGGGTGCCGATGTAAAAAATCTCATTATCGGCAAACAGGTGGTCGAACTGGCTGCCATCGGTGGCAAAATCCTCCCCCAGATTGAAGATGGGCCGGAAGATTTCCTGCACCTGGATGATGCCGCGGCCAATGCCGATCTTCCCGCCAGCCTGCTGTTGCAGCCAGGCTGCGGCCGAAAGATGGTCGGCATGGGCATGGGTTTCCAGAATCCATTGCAGTGTCAGAGCGTGCTGCTGGAGAAAGTCCAGCAATTGCCGGGCGCTGCGGCTGGCGGTGCGGCCGGATTTGGCATCGTAATCCAGCACCGGGTCGATGATGGCCGCCTGTCCACCTGGCTGGTCATACACCACATGGCTCACCGTGGCGGTAGCAGGGTCGAAAAAGGCGGCAAGCTTGGGCTGTTGCATGACGGGCTCCATGGCAAAGGCAGGCATAAGGTTTTGCGCTGCAGGCATCGCCTGATTGCAATCATTATACTATAATATATATTATTATTTGCGCCGTATCCTGTGCCGCTGCATGCGGAAACAGTGATCTGCGGCCACTAGGGACGGAAAACATGGATTTGATGTTACTGCGTGCCAATGCCAGCCGTGCGGCGGGTTTGCTGAAAAGCCTGGCCAACGAGGATCGCCTGCTGCTGCTGTGCCAACTGGTGGATGGTGAAAAAACCGTTTCCGAACTGGAAGGGCTGACTGGCATCCGCCAGCCCACCCTGTCGCAACAACTGGGTGTGTTGCGTAATGAAGGGCTGGTCAGTACCCGGCGCGAGGGCAAATGGATTTACTACACCATTGCCAGCGCCGAGGCCATGACCATGCTGGCGGCCTTGCATGGCGTGTTCTGTGCGGATGGCGCCTCGCCGTCAGCCGAGCCGTCACAAGAATAGAGGAAAGCAGATGCAAATCGACTGGGCAGGCTTTACCCCGGCAGCGGCCTTGGCTGGCGGCATGCTGATCGGCCTTGCCGCTAGCTGGCTGGTGCTGATGAATGGCCGTATCGCTGGTATCAGCGGCATGGTGGGCGGCCTGCTGGACCGTGCTGGCGACTGGCCGCTGCGGCTGGCTTTTGTGCTGGGTCTGCTACTGGCTCCGGCGCTCTGGTGGCTGTGCATCGGCAATTTGCCGCGCGTGCAGCTGGACGTGTCGCCGCTGCGCCTGCTGCTGGCGGGCGTGCTGGTGGGAATCGGCACCCGGCTGGCCTCTGGCTGTACCAGCGGGCATGGGGTGTGCGGGCTGTCACGCCTGTCGCCGCGCTCCTTGCTGGCCACCCTCAGTTTCATGCTGAGCGCCGCGCTCACGGTGTATATCGTGCGCCACTGCCTGGGATGGGCTTGACCATGAGCAAACTGCTTTCTGCGCTGCTGGCCGGCCTGCTGTTCGGCCTGGGCCTGCTGTTGTCCGGCATGGCCAATCCGGCCAAGGTGCTGGGTTTTCTGGACATTGCCGGCCACTGGGACCCCAGCCTGGCCTTGGTAATGGCCGGTGCCATCGGCATTGCCTTTTTTGCCTTCCGCCGTGCCGAACGGCAAAGCCACAGCCTGCTGGGTGAGCCGATGCAATTGCCCGACAAGCACAAGCTGACCTTGCGCTTGCTGCTGGGCAGTGTGCTGTTTGGTATCGGCTGGGGGCTGGCGGGTATCTGCCCCGGTCCGGCCCTGATCCTGACCGGCATGGCGCTGCCTGCCGGGGCCATGTTCCTCCTCGCCATGCTGGCCGGCATGTGGCTGGCACGCCTGCTGTCACGATGGCTGCCCTGAGCGGCCTGCTGCCAGGCTGGCTGCGGGGCTATCGTCGCCAATGGCTGGCTGGCGATCTGACCGCCGGCGTGGTGGTCACCCTGCTGTTGATCCCGCAAAGCCTGGCTTATGCCTTGTTGGCCGGCCTGCCGGCCCAGGCCGGTTTGTACGCCAGCATTGTCCCTTTGCTGGTGTATGCCTGCGTCGGACGCGGTTATGCCCAGTCGGTGGGGCCGATGGCGTTGACTTCGCTATTGACCGCCGCCACCCTGTCGCGTTTTGCCGAGGCCGGCAGCAGCGACTATCTGGCACTGGCCTTGTGGCTGGCCATTCTGTCAGGCCTGATTCTGTTGATCATGGGCATGGCGCGTTTGGGCTTCATTGCCGATCTGCTATCCGAGCCGGTACTGGCGGCTTTTACCACGGCCACTGCCTTGTTGATCGTGCTGTCTCAGTTGGGGCCGCTGAGCGGGCTGCATTTGCCCGGCAATGCGCTGCCGCACTATTTGTTGGCCTTGTGGGAACAGGCTGCAGCATGGCAAGCATCTTCTTTGTGGCTGGGGCTGGC
The DNA here is from genome assembly GCF_002217795.2 of Aquitalea magnusonii. Classification (NCBI taxonomy): domain Bacteria; kingdom Pseudomonadati; phylum Pseudomonadota; class Betaproteobacteria; order Neisseriales; family Chromobacteriaceae; genus Aquitalea; species Aquitalea magnusonii. The sequence goes on along the minus strand of NZ_AP018823.1, from coordinate 4,058,378 downwards.
GGTGCTGGGCTTGCTGCTGGTGTCGCGGCGTTGGGGGGCGGCAGCCCTGCAGCGGCTTGGCATCGCTGCACCTGTCGCCAGCGTGTTGCTGCGTGCCATCCCGGTACTGGCCATGCTGGCCGGCACCTTGTTACCGCCAGCTTGGCAGGTGCCGGTGGTGGGACCGATTCCGTCCGGGTTTCCCTCGCCGGTACTGCCGCTCATTCCGCTATCGCAACTGGCAGACCTGGCCATGCCGGCCTTCTTCATTGCCCTCATCAACTATGTGCAGGGCTTGTCGGTGGCCCAGTTGCTGGCCGCCCGCCGCCAGGAGAGTGTGGACCCGGACCGGGAGCTGCTGGCGCTGGGCTTGTGCAATATCGCCGCCGGGCTGGCCGGTGGTTTCCCGGTGACTGGCGGGCTGAGCCGCTCGGTGGTGAATGCCGATGCCGGGGCCAATTCCCCGTTGGCCTCCTTGGTAACGGCGGCGGCCATGTTGTTGCTGATTTTCCTGGCCACCGCTCCTCTTGCCTTGCTGCCGCTGCCGATACTGGCGGCCACCATCATCGCCTCCCTCCTGTCCATGCTGAATCTGGCCAGCCTGCGCCGAGCCTGGCTGGCTGAGCGTGCGGATGCCGTGGCCTGGCTGCTGACATTTTGTCTGGTACTGCTGTTGGGGGTGGATAGCGGCATCATGGCCGGCGTGCTGGTTTCGCTGGCCACCTTGCTGTGGCGCAGCAGTCGACCGCATATTGCCGTGCTGGGGCGCGTGCCGGGGACGCACCATTTTCGCAACTGTCTGCGGCATGCGGTGGAAAGCCTGCCCGGCGTGCTGATGCTGCGCGTGGATGAGAGCCTGTATTTCGGCAATGCCCGGCAGGTACGCCAGGTCCTGCTGTCCAGAGTGCGGCAGGAGGGCGGGGTACGCCAGGTTGTGCTGGTGATGAGTGCGGTCAACCGGGTGGATACCACCGCGTTGAGCATGCTGGAAGGGCTGGACCAGGCTTTGCAACAGGCAGGCGTGGAATTGCACCTGGCCGAGGTCAAGGGGCCGGTGGCGGACATCCTGTTGCGGGCGGGGCTGGCCGATTGCTTTGCCGGCAGGGTGCATCTTTCCACCCAGGCCGCCTGGGAACATCTGGCCGGACCGGTGGATTATCAGATCTGAGTGCTGGCGCGTGGCAGGAAAGTGTGGCCGGGTGCTGGTCCGCATGCCACGGCAGGACTATGCTGTGGCAATTCCGGATGCTGACCGGTTTACAGGGTCAGCTTGCAACCAAATCGCCGTTGCCTGTTCACACCCAAGATGAAAAAGACTTTGCTTGCCAGCCTGCTGGCCATGGCACTGAGCCAACCACTGCTGGCCTATGCCGACCTTCCTGCGCTGCCCGATCTGGGCGATATTTCCGATAGCACGCTCTCGATAGCAGATGAGGCCCGAATCGGGCGCGATTTCATGCGTGCCATGCGTGATGACGGCGACGTGCTGGATGATGCCGAAGTCAATGACTACATCAACACCCTGGGTCATCGTCTGTCGGCCAGCGTACGCGTACCCGGCCTGCAGCTGAGCTACTTTGTGGTCAACGACAAGCAGATCAACGCCTTCGCCATGCCCGGCGGCTATGTGGGGGTGAACAGCGGCCTGGTGGTGGCCACCCAGAGCGAGGGCGAACTGGCCTCGGTAGTCGGGCATGAAACCGCCCATATCACCCAGCGCCACATTGCCCGCATGCAAGCGGCCAGCTCGGCTACCAGTCCGCTGTTACTGCTGGGCACGGTGCTGGCTGCCGTGCTGGCTTCCCGTGCCGGCGGCAGCCAGGCATCCATCGGTACCTTGTCGGCCGGACTTGGCCTGCAGATTTCCAATCAGTTGTCGTTTTCACGCGATTTCGAACGCGAAGCCGACCGTGTCGGCATGCAATATCTGGCGCAAGCCGGTTTCGATGTGCGCGCCATGCCGGCCTTCTTCCAGCGGCTGGAGAGTGCCAACCGCTACAGCGACAACAATGCCTATGCCTTTCTGCGCACTCACCCGGTCACCTCGCAACGTATCAGCGAAGCGCAGAACCGCGCACTGGAATACCCGGTAAAAATGAAAGCTGACAGTACCGCCTACCTCTTGGTACGGGAAAAGCTGCGCACCATGGTGCTGGCACCGGATGAGGCGGTGCGCTACTACCAGACCATGCTGGATAAAGGTCAGTATCTCAATGAAGGTGCAATGTGGTATGGCATGTCGCGCGCGCAGTTAGCCAGCCATCAACTGGCCGCAGCCAGAACCGCGCTGGGCAAGGCGGAAGCACGCTTGCCGGCGGATCCCATGTTGTTTGGCCAGCAGGCCGCCATCGCGCGCGAAGCCGGTGACTGGGGCGCGGCACTGGCCAGTCTGCGGCGTGGCCAGCAGGCCTTCAAGGACAGCCAGCCCTTGCAAATCGCCGAGCTGGATGTCCTTATAGACAGCGGCAACCGGACGGCGGCACTGGCCCTGCTGCGGCAGTTGCAGGGCCGCTATCCGAATGATGCCGCGCTGTACCGCCGTGAAGCCAGGCTGTATGCGGATCGGGAGCCACAGCGCTACCACGCCGCACTGGGCAACGCTTTCTACTTTGAACGACGTTACGAAGCGGCGCTGGAACAGTATCAGTTTGCCTCTCAGGCCAAGGGCGACGACTTCTACCTGCGCTCCTCCATCGAGGCGCGCATGCGCGAAGTTGAAAAACTGCTGAAAGAGGAAAGGAAGGATTCGGGGAAATAAACCGGTGTAGACCTTGCAGGGGGCGGTATCGCAAAAAAACAACATGATGCAGCGCAATATCCTGATAAATGGAGCAAATATTCAGTGATAACCCTAATTGCCTATTCCGCTGTTGCCTCCTGAAACTATACACTCCGCAACACCAGAGGGCATTTTCATAAATGAACATTTTTATTGCGAAAGTGATCGTTTATAATCTGTCCCTAACGAGTCCGGTTCGTTTTTTCGTTTTCGATCCGGTAACACAATAAAGCGGGTCTGGACCTGATCCAGGCCCCGGTCACCCCGATGTGAGGATGAGATATGGCTGCAACCTTCCCTGACGATATCGATCCCCTGGAAACCCAGGAGTGGACTGAAGCGCTGGAGTCGGTTCTGGATACCGAAGGTTCCGAGCGCGCACACTTCCTGCTGGAAACCATGGTTGAGCGCACCCGCCGCCGTGGCGCTTACCTGCCTTTCGACGCGACTACCGCGTACCAGAACACCATCCCGGTGGGCAAAGAACAGAAATCCCCCGGTAATCACGAGATGGAGCACCGCATCCGCTCCATCAACCGCTGGAATGCCGCTGCACTGGTTCTGCGTGCCGGCAAGAAAAACCTGGAGCTGGGTGGTCACATTGCGTCCTTCCAGTCCTCCGCCACCTTGTATGACGTAGGTTTCAACCATTTCTGGCGCGCGCCGAACGACGAGCAGGATGGCGATCTGGTGTACTTCCAGGGCCACATTGCGCCGGGCGTGTATTCCCGCGCCTTCCTGGAAGGCCGCCTGACCGAAGAACAGCTGGACAGCTTCCGTCAGGAAGTGGACGGCAACGGCCTGTCCTCCTATCCGCACCCGTGGCTGATGGACGACTTCTGGCAGTTCCCCACCGTATCCATGGGTCTTGGCCCGCTGATGGCCATCTATCAGGCCCGCTTCCTCAAGTACCTGGAAAGCCGTGGCCTGGCCCGCACGCCGGGTCGCAAGGTATGGTGCTTCTGCGGTGACGGCGAGATGGACGAACCGGAATCCCTGGGTGCCATCGCCCTGGCCGCGCGCGAAGGTCTGGACAACCTGATCTTCGTCATCAACTGCAACCTGCAGCGCCTGGACGGCCCGGTACGCGGCAACGGCAAGATCATCCAGGAACTGGAAGGCGACTTCCGCGGTTCCGGCTGGAACGTGCTGAAAGTGATCTGGGGCAGCCGCTGGGATCCGCTGCTGGCCATGGACACCAAGGGCCTGTTGAAGAAACGCATGGACGAATGCGTGGACGGCGACTACCAGACCTTCAAATCCAAAGACGGCGCCTACGTTCGCGAACACTTCTTCGGCAAGTACCCGGAGCTGCGCGAAATGGTGGCCAATATGTCCGACGACGAGATCTGGGCGCTGAACCGTGGCGGCCACGATCCGCACAAGGTCTACGCCGCGTACTACGAAGCCACCCACAATGCCAATGGCCGTCCGACCGTGATCCTGGCCAAGACCATCAAGGGTTATGGCATGGGTTCGTCCGGCGAAGCGCAGAACATTGCCCACCAGGCCAAGAAGATGGATATCGAAAGCCTGCGCAAATTCCGCGACCGCTTCGGTATTCCGGTGTCCGACGAAGACCTGCCGAAGGTGCCGTACTACAAGCCGGCTGATGACAGCCCGGAAATGAAGTACATGCGTGAACGCCGCGCCGCGCTGGGTGGTTACCTGCCGGCCCGCAAACCGGTGAAGGCCCCGCTGGCCATCCCGGGCCTGCACGTGTTCGACAGCCTGCTGGGTGATTCGGGTGAGCGCGAGTTCTCCACCACCATGGCCTTCGTGCGCATGCTGGGCACCCTGCTGAAAGACAAGAACATCAGCAAGCAGATCGTGCCGATCGTGCCGGATGAATCCCGCACCTTCGGTATGGAAGGCATGTTCCGCCAGTACGGCATCTGGTCCACCCAGGGTCAGAACTACGTACCGCAGGATGCCGACCAGCTGATGTTCTACAAGGAATCCAAAGACGGCCAGATGCTGCAAGAAGGCATCAACGAGCCGGGCGCGATGTCTTCGTGGATTGCCGCAGCGACCAGCTACGCCAACCACGGCATCCCGATGATTCCGTTCTACATCTACTACTCGATGTTCGGTTTCCAGCGTATCGGTGACCTGGCCTGGGCGGCTGGCGACATGCGCGCCCGTGGCTTCATGCTGGGTGGCACTGCCGGTCGTACCACCCTGAACGGTGAAGGCCTGCAGCACGAAGACGGTCACAGCCACATCCAGGCTGGCCTGATCCCGAACTGCGTGTCCTACGACCCGACCTTCGCTTACGAGCTGGCAGTCATCCTGCAAGATGGCCTGCGCCGCATGTATGCCGAGCAGGAAGACGTGTTCTATTACATCACCCTGATGAACGAGAACTACACCCACCCGGCCATGCCGCAAGGCGCCGAGCAGGGCATCATCAAGGGCATGTACCTGCTGAAGGACGGCGGCGACGCCAAGGTGAAGGTACAGCTGATGGGCTCCGGCACCATCCTGCGTGAAGTGATTGCCGCGGCAGACCTGCTGCGCAACGACTTCGGCATCGCGTCCGACATCTGGAGCGTGACTTCCTTCAACGAGCTGCGTCGTGACGGCATGGAAGCTTCCCGCTTCAACCTGCTGCACCCGACCGAAGCTGCCCGCAAGTCCTTTGTCGAGCAGCAACTGGAAGGCCGCAGCGGTCCGGTGATCGCCGCTACCGACTACATCCGCAACTACGCCGACCAGATTCGCGAATACGTACCGGGTCGCTACGTGGTACTGGGCACCGACGGTTTCGGCCGCTCCGACAGCCGCGCCAAGCTGCGCGAGTTCTTCGAAGTGGACCGTCACTACGTCGCCGTGGCTGCCCTGTCCGCCCTGGCCCGCGAAGGCAAGATCGAAGCTGCCAAGGTGGCTGAAGCGATTGCCAAGTACGGCATCAAGACCGACAAGCTGCCTAGCTGGAAAGCGTAAGCCAGCGGGAGTACGGGAGTGGGGAGTAGGGAGTGGATGCCCGGCCCCGCTCAGTCAGGCCAACGAATTCATGGAGTAGTGAGTGGACAGTGCGCGGCGTGGGGACTCCCCACTCGCCACTCCCCACTCCCAACACATATGAGCAATCTGATCGAACTGAAAGTGCCCGACATCGGTGGGCACAGCAATGTAGACATCATCGAAGTATTCATCACCGCCGGTCAGACCGTGGCGGTGGACGACTCGCTGATCACCCTGGAAACCGACAAGGCCACCATGGAAGTGCCGGCTGAAGCTGCCGGTGTCATCAAGGAAGTGAAAGTCGCTGTTGGCGGCAAGATTTCCGAGGGCGACGTCATCGCCATCCTGGAAGTCGGCGCCAGCGCTGCCGCGCCGGCTCCGGCCGCCGTGGCAGCTGCTGTTGCACCGGCCCCGGTTGCCGCCGCTCCGGCAGCTGCACCGGTTGCAGCGCCTGCCGCACCGGCTGCCGCACCGGCTGCCAGCGGTCGCATCGACATCGTGGTGCCGGATATCGGCGGCCACAACGGTGTGGACGTGATCGAAGTATCGGTCAAGGTGGGCGACGTGATCAGCGTGGACGATTCGCTGATCACGCTGGAAACCGACAAGGCCACCATGGAAGTACCGGCCACTGCCGCTGGCAAGGTAGTTGAAGTCAAGGTTGCCGTTGGCAGCAAGGTAAGCCAGGGCGACCTGATCGTGGTGGTGGAAGGCGCTGTTGCTGCTGCCGCTGCTCCGGTGGTCGCTCCTGCCGCAGCACCGGCCCCGGCCCCGGCTGCCGCTGCGCCGGCTCCTGTCGCCGCTGCGCCTGCCGCTGCTGCACCGGTTGCCGCCAGCGCCAGCCTGCCCGCCATCAACGAAGCCAGCTTCTCCAAGGCCCATGCCGGTCCGTCGGTACGCCGTCTGGCCCGCGAACTGGGTGTGGACCTGGGCCGCGTCAAGGGTACGGGCCGCAAGGGTCGCATCATCGACGCCGACGTGAAGGCCTTCGTCAAGAGCGTGCTGCAGAACCCGGTGGCTGCCGCCCCGGCCGCCGCTGCTGGTTCCGGTGTGGGTCTGGACCTGCTGCCGTGGCCGAAGGTGGATTTCGCCAAGTTCGGCCCGATCGAAACCAAGCCGCTGTCGCGCATCCAGAAGATTTCCGGTGCCAACCTCAGCCGCAACTGGGTGATGATCCCGCACGTCACGTTCAACGACGAGTGCGACATCACCGAGCTGGAAGACTTCCGCAAGACCATCGGCAAGGAATGGGAAAAATCCGGCCTGAAGATTTCGCCGCTGGCCTTCATCATCAAGGCCGCTGCCGAAGCCCTGAAGGCATTCCCCACCTTCAACAGCTCGCTGGATGGCGACAATCTGGTGCTCAAGCAGTATTACCACATCGGCTTTGCCGCCGACACGCCGAATGGCCTGGTGGTACCGGTCATCAAGAACGTCGACCAGAAGGGCATCAAGCAGATCGCCAAGGAACTGACCGAGCTGTCGCTGCAAGCCCGCGAAGGCAAGCTCAAGCCGACCGACATGCAAGGCGCCACCTTCACCATCTCCAGCCTGGGTGGTATCGGTGGCAGCAGCTTCACCCCGATCGTGAATGCGCCGGAAGTGGCCATCCTGGGTGTGTGCAAGAGCCAGATCAAGCCGGTATGGAACGGCAAGGAATTCGCACCGCGCCTGATGTGCCCGCTGTCGCTGTCCTTCGATCACCGCGTGATCGACGGTGCGGCTGCCGCGCGCTTCACCGTGCATCTGGGCAAGCTGCTGTCCGACGTGCGTCGCCTGATCCTCTGAAATCGTGAGTAGGGAGTGGGGAGTCGTGCTTGCTGCAGGCAGGTGCTCCCCATCGGGAAAACGAACTGATAAAGGAAGTGGGTGGTGGATGGCGGGTGGAGTAACTCCCTACTCGCCATTCCCCACTCCCAAAAGCCATGAGCAATCTGATTGAACTGAAAGTCCCGGATATCGGCGGCCACAGCAATGTGGACGTGATCGAAGTCTTTGTGAAGCCGGGCGATGTGGTGAGCAAGGATGACAGCCTCATCACCCTGGAAACCGACAAGGCCACCATGGAAGTGCCGGCGGAATCTGCCGGTGTGGTGAAGGAAGTCAAAGTGGCCGTGGGCAGCAAGGTGAGCGAAGGTGACGTGATCGTCATCGTTGAAGCTGCTGCCGCCGCCAGCGCGGCCCCGGCAGAAGCCAAGCCGCTGGAAACCACCGGTGTGGCCTCTGCTCACACCGATGCCGGTTTTGCTCCGCAGGCTGCCCCGGTGGCCGCCAGCCACGCGGGCGGTGCCGATGTCGAATGCGACGTGATGGTACTGGGCGGTGGCCCTGGCGGTTATTCCGCTGCCTTCCGCGCCGCCGACCTGGGCCAGAAAGTGGTCATCGTCGAGCGTTACTCCACCCTGGGTGGCGTGTGCCTGAACGTGGGCTGCATCCCGTCCAAGGCCCTGCTGCACAATGCAGCCGTGATTGACGAAGTAAGCCATCTGGCTGCCAACGGCATCAAGTTCGGCAAGCCGGAAGTGGATATCGACCTGTTGCGCGGCTACAAGGAAAAGGTCATCGGCAAGCTGACCGGTGGCCTGGCCGGCATGGCCAAGGCGCGCAAGGTGCAAATCGTACGTGGCAATGGCCGCTTCATCGACCCGCATCACATCGAAGTGTCGGTCACTACCGGCAACGGCCGTGCAGAGAGCGGCGAGAAAACCATCGTCAAGTTCAAGAACGCCATCATCGCCGCCGGTTCGCGCGTGGTGAAGCTGCCGTTCATTCCGGATGATCCGCGTGTGGTGGACTCCACCGGCGCGCTGGAACTGAAAGCCGTGCCGGAAAAGATGCTGATCATCGGTGGCGGCATCATCGGTCTGGAAATGGGTACTGTTTACTCCACGCTGGGCGCCCGCCTGGACGTGGTGGAAATGCTGGACGGCCTGATGCAGGGTGCCGACCGTGACCTGGTCAAGGTATGGCAGAAGTGGAATGCCCACCGCTTCGACAACATCATGCTGAACACCAAGACCGTTGCCGTCGAGCCGAAGGAAGACGGCGTGTACGTCACCTTCGAGGGCGAGCAGGCACCGAAAGAACCGCAACGCTACGACCTGGTGCTGTATGCCACCGGCCGTGCGCCCAATGGCAAGCTGATTGGTGCGGAAAACGCCGGTGTGGCCGTGACTGACCGCGGTTTCATCCCGGTGGACAAGCAGCAGCGCACCAATGTGCCGCACATCTACGCCATTGGTGACATCGTCGGTCAGCCGATGCTGGCGCACAAGGGCGTGCATGAAGGCCACGTTGCCGCAGAAAACTGCGCTGACCACAAGGCCTTCTTCGATGCCCGCGTGATTCCGGGTGTGGCCTATACCGATCCGGAAGTGGCCTGGGTGGGCATGACCGAAGACGAAGCCAAGAAACAGGGCATCAAGGTGGAGAAATCCGTCTTCCCGTGGGCTGCGTCCGGTCGCGCCATTGCCAATGGTCGTGATGAAGGCTTCACCAAGCTGATTTTCGATCCGGCTACCCATCAGGTGATTGGTGGCGGCATTGTCGGCCCGCACGCCGGCGACATGATTGGTGAAATCTGCCTGGCCATCGAAATGGGCTGCGATGCCGAAGACATCGCCAAGACCATTCACCCGCACCCCACCATGGGCGAATCCATCGGCATGGCCGCCGAAGTATTCGAGGGTAGCTGCACGGACCTGCCGCCGCAGCGCAAGAAGTAAGCTGCCAGTCCGGCCGTAAGGCCGGGCAGGCTGCCTGCAGTCCCGGCCCGCCTCTGGCGGGTCGCGTCTTATCTCTCTCAGTCTTGTGGCGGATCATTCCGCCATTTTTTATGGCAGCCGTGCAGAGCAGTCTGCCGACAGTCCTCGCCAGACTGAACCAGTTTCGCTACCATCAGTCGGATTCCAGATGAATGCCGACATGCTGCCACGAACCTCTCCCCTTGCCTTGTCATCCGCCCTTGCCCTCACGCTGTGTGCCGCACCAGCCTGGGCCAAGGTGGATTACACCGTCAGTGTGGATGCTCCATCGACGCTGGCCAGCCTGCTGAACGATCACCTGGAACTGGTTTCCGCCAGTAACGATGCTGATCTGGATGAGTTTCAGCTACAGGCCATCATCAAGGAAACGCCGCATGCAGCCCAGGCCTTGCTGGAGACCGAGGGCTACTTCAGTGCCACCATCCGGGTGGAGGAACCGACAGAACATCACTATGTGATCAAGGTTGATCCGGGCGAGCCGGTCATCATCGACGACGTTACCCTGCAGCTTGGCGGTGACATCCGTCAGCAAGCCGATTACCAGAAACGGCTGGCCGCCGTGCTGGAAGCCTGGTCGCTGCCCATTGGCGCACCATATCGGCAGGACGACTGGAGCAGCAGCAAACGCGCCATCCTGCGCCTGCTTACCGTCGATCGCTTTCCGCTGGCAAAAATCGTCAAGAGCCAGGCCGACATCGATCCGCAAACCCAGCGCAGCCAGTTGCTGGTGCAGGTGGATAGTGGCCCCTTGATCCGTTTTGGTCCCACCCATATCACCGGCAACCAGCGTTATCCCTTGAGCGTGGCAACCGGGCTGGCGGATTTTCAGCAGGGCGACCCCTATCAGCAAAAGAAGCTACTGGATTATCAGTCTGCGCTGGAGCAGGCCGCCCAGTATTCCGGGGTGGTGGTGAGTGCCGACATGGCGCGCATAGACAATAACCAGGTGCCGGTAGAGGTGAGCCTGACCGAGTTTCCCAAGCAGAAGCTGGAATTGGGCCTGACCTACGACTCGGAAGACGGGCCCGGTACCCGCATCGGCTATGACTACTACAATCTGTTTGGCAAAGGCTGGACCGGTTCTGCCTTGCTGGACTGGAAAAACAGCGACCGTAACCTGAGTTTCGGCCTGGGTTTTCCACGCCAGGCCGACAACTATTCCCATTCCATCACCTCATCTTTCAAGCAAACCGATATCCAGGGGGTGAAAACCACCACCATTGATGCCGGTGCCTGGCGCATCCGCAGCCATGAAAAGATCAATGCCCGTTTCGGCGTGGAGTTCATCCAGGAAAAGGAAACCATCGGCAATACGCCCAGCAACAATACCGCGGCCCTGCTTGGTGTGTTTGGCTGGACGCGGCGCGATGTGGACGACACCTTGCGTCCCCGCTCCGGCACCTTGCTGGACACCTCGCTGTCCAGCACGCTGGGGAGCGCGTTGTCCACCACCAGCTTTGTGCGGGGCTATGCGCGTGGCGTAGCCTACTGGAGTCCATGGCCCAAGTACGGCACCTTGCTCACCCGGCTGGAAATCGGTCAGGTCTGGGCCAAGGACAGTGATGAAGTGCCATCTTCCCAGCTATTCCGTGCCGGTGGTTCCAATAGCGTGCGCGGCTATGATTACCAGAGCCTGGGTCTGCCTGGGCCGGATGGCGCGGTGGTCGGTGGCCGTGTCGTGGCCACGGCCACGCTGGAGTACCAGATTCCGGTGGCCAAGGACTGGGCGCTGGCGCTGTTTCACGATGCCGGTAACGCGGCGCAAAGCTGGCAAAGCTTCAAGCTGGAACACGCCAACGGTATCGGTGTGCGCTGGATGAGTCCCATTGCACCGCTGTCCATGGATATTGCCAAGGCAGAAAAGGACGGTAAGTTGCGCTGGAACATGAGCCTGGGGCTGGCCTTCTGATGCAGGACGCTCCCTTGCCAGACCAGGCAGCAGGGCCGCAGGCCAGCCCGCCACCTCTGCCAAAGCCGCCACGGCGCCGCTGGGGCCGCCTGCTCTGCCTGCTGGTGCTGCTTGTGCTAGGTGCTGTGCTGGGCTGGCTGGGTGGCAGCACACAGGGTCTGGCCTGGCTTTGCCAGCAACTGCCGGCACTGAGCAATCAGCAATTGAGCATTGCCCGTAGCGAAGGCAGCCTGTGGTCCGGTTTTACCCTGCACGATATCCGCTGGCGCGCACGCTATCAGGATGTGGATATCGACCGCCTGCAACTGCAATGGCAAGCCAGTGATATGTGGCAGCGGCGTTTGCAGGTACAACTGCTTGATATCGGCCATGTACGGGTAAACAGCCGTCCGGCTCCCGCCACGCCTGCTGCCGGGGCTCCCGTTTCTTTGTCCTTGCCGCTGGATGTCCGCGTCGAACAAGTAAAACTGGCCAGCCTCACCCTGCTGCCGGCGGACGTCAGGCTTTACGGCTTGCAGGCCAGCTATGCCTACCAGAACCAGCAGCATCAATTGCAGTTGGCACAGCTGCAAACACCATGGGGCAGCACCAGCGCCCGTCTGTCCATCGCCGATAGCACACCATTTGCCACCCAGGGCCAGCTCCGCGCCCAGGGCGAGCTAGAGCAGATTCCAGTACAGGCCGGGCTGAAGCTGGCAGGCAATCTGCTGGCCTTGCAAGTGGATGCGACAGGCAGTGGCAAGGGCATGTTGGCCGAGGCGCACGGCTTGTTACGGCCATTTGCCTTTAACCCTTATAACCGTTTCGGGCGGCTGGACATCCGGGTGGGCGGTATCAACCCGCAAGCGCTGTTGCCGAGCTGGCCCAAAGCACGGCTGGGTTTTGCCGTGCATGCCGAGCCGGAAGGCGGCGCCCGCATCAAGGGCGGCTTGTCCTTGCTCAACAGCCAGCCGGGGCCGGTATCGGCCAGCCAATTGCCCTTGTCGCTGCTGGTGGGTGAGTTCCGGGCCGATGACAAGATGCTGCATCTGGACAAGCTGATGGCCCAATTGGGCGCAGGCCAGCTCAATCTGACCGGTAAGGTGGAGCCTGGCTCGCTGGATATCGTTGCGCTGTTGCACAACATCAGCCTGAAAACCCTGTATGCGACCGCGCCGGATGACACCATCAAGGGAACGGCCCGTGTTGCCGGACCGCTGGCCGGGCCGGATATCCGCGCCAGCCTGTATGGCAAGTCCTTGCAACTGGAAACCGCCTTGGCCTTCGAGCAGGATGGGGCCGGTAAAACGCTGCTGCTGCGCCAACTCGATCTGACTGCCGGTGCCGGCAAGATGAGTGTGACGGGCAAGTTGGGCTTGGAAGGAAAGCAGCTTTACCAGTTGGAAGGCAAGCTGCTGAAAGCCGACCCCGCCCGGCTCAAGCCTGGTTTGCCCTCCGGCGAGCTGAACGCCGCCATCAAGGCCAGTGGCCAGTTGGCCCAGCCGCTGGCCGGCAAGATTGCCTTGCAGTTTGCGCCCAGCCGACTGTCCGGTGCGCCGCTTGGCGGCCAACTGACAGCAGACTGGCAGGGCCAGCGCCTGCGGCAATTGCTGGCTGATCTCAGCCTGGCCAGCAACCGTCTGCAAGCCAGTGGCGCTTATGGCGTGGCTGGCGACAAGCTCAAACTGCTGATCGATGCGCCCAATCTCGCGCTGTTGGGGCCTGGTTTTTCCGGCAACATCAAGGGACAGGCCTTGCTGGCCGGCACGCCCAACGCACCGTTGCTGACCACCAGCCTGCGGGCTGACCGGCTACACCTGCCCGGCAACCTTTCCGTGCAGACGCTGAGTCTGGACGGCGATATCCAGGCCGCAGCAGGCAGCCCCTTCCGCCTGCAACTGGTGGCCGACAGACTGCAGGCCGGCAGTTTCAGTGCCGAGCAGTTGCGCGCACAGGGCAATGGCACCCGTACCCGCCATCATCTGCAGTTGGATGGCCGGCTGCGTCTGGCCGGTCAGGCTTATCAGCTACAACTGGCAGCCAGCGGTGGATTGCCGGCCAATAGCAGCCAATGGCAGGGCGTGCTGGAGCGGCTGGAGCTTTCCGGCAGGCCGGGCCTCAGCCTGCAGTCGCCGTTGGCGCTGGAAGCCGGACCGGCAAGGGTCAGGCTGGGGGCGGCCCGTGTGAACATGCTGGGCGGCAGTGTATCCCTGACCGACCTGGACAGCAGCAATGGTGTGCTGTCTACCCGTGGGCATGCTGAAGGTTTGCATCTGGCCGAGCTGGCGGGTGTGCTGCAACTCCCGGTGGAGCAAAACCTGGTGCTGGATGGTGGCTGGGCCTTGAATCTGAATGGCAAGCAGCCACAGGGCCAACTTTGGCTGAAGCGGGTGGCCGGCGATATCCGCCTGCCCGCCGAAGCCGGACGACCCGCGCCCTTGGGCTTGAAGTCCGCCCAGCTTAATCTGCGCTTTGATGGTGGCAGCCTGCGGTTCGACACCGCCATCGACAGCCAGTATGCCCAACTCGCGGGGAAAGGCAGCTTGCCATGGAACGGCGGCAATATCGATGCCCGGACCCCGCTATCGGCCACTGCCACGGTGCTGCTGCCCTCGCTGGCATCTCTGGCACAACTGTCATCGCCCGCACTGGAGCTGGGCGGCCAATTGTCAGCCAATCTGGCGCTGACCGGCCCGCTAGGCCAGTTGCAAGGGCAGGGCAGCATCCAGGGCAGCAAGCTGCTGCTGGCCGATCACCGGACCGGTATCCGTCTGGGCGATGGCGTATTGCAGGCACATCTGAATGGTCGCAGCCTGGTACTTGACCGCCTGCGCTTTGCCAGCGGTCAGGGCGATGTGGTGGCCACTGGCAGCCTGGATCTGCGCGAGGCCGGGCCGGATGCGGTGGTGCGGGTGGCACTCAACAAGTTCAGCGTGTTCGACAAGCCCAGTCGCAAACTGGTGGTGTCCGGCAATGCCGAACTGAGCATGGTTGAGCACAAGATTGCGCTCACCGGACGAATCCGCGCTGACCAGGGGCGGATTGACCTGCCCAAGGGCGGTGCTCCCACGCTGAGTGACGATGTGGTGGTGAAGGGACGTAGCGTGGCGGAACCCTCAGCCTTTGCCAGTCTGCCGCTGACCGTGGCACTGGATCTTGATCTGGGCGACCGCTTCCGTTTTGTCGGTCAGGGCCTGGATGTGGAGTTGACCGGCGTGGTCAAGGTAAGCGCCAGTCCGGGACAGCCGCCGGGGGCGCGCGGCCAGGTGCGGGTGGTGAAGGGACGCTACAAAGCCTATGGCCAGGAACTGGACATCGAACAGGGCATCATCAGTTTTGTCGGCCCGCTGGATAATCCGGTGCTCAATGTCGTGGCCAAGCGCCACCTGTCGCCGGTCGGAGCCGGCGTGGAGGTATCCGGCAGTGTTTCCGCACCGCGCATCCGTCTGGTGGCGGATGAGTCCATGTCGGAAAAGGACAAGCTGGCCTGGCTGGTGCTGGGGCATGCCGCCAGTGGCGACCGGGATGATTCCGCGCTGGCGGCCTCCGCCGGCATGATGCTGGCCGGCTCCATCAACGATCAGGTCGGCCTGTTCGATGAGCTGGGTTTGGCCAGTCGCAAGGAACGGACCCTGGCAAATGGTACGGTTAGCCCCGCCGAGCAGGTGGTGACGGTGGGGCGGCAACTGACCCGTGAACTGTACCTTGGTTATGAATACGGTGTGACCAGTGCCGACCAGGCCGTCAAACTGGCCTATCAGCTCAGCAAGGGTTGGTCCATGGTATTACGGGCTGGAACCAATACCTCGGTGGAATCTCGCTACACCCTGCGCTTCGA
Organism: Aquitalea magnusonii; assembly: GCF_002217795.2. Classification (NCBI taxonomy): domain Bacteria; kingdom Pseudomonadati; phylum Pseudomonadota; class Betaproteobacteria; order Neisseriales; family Chromobacteriaceae; genus Aquitalea; species Aquitalea magnusonii. Next base: position 4,043,163 of record NZ_AP018823.1, on the reverse strand, counting down.
CTGACACCGCGCTGCCAGAGGCTGGCCTTGGCCGGCCTCTGGGTCAAGCTGCCCTTTGTCCCTGTATCGCACAACCCTACTTTTCTTTCAGTCTCTGCACTCCTGCCCCAGCCTTTGCGGAGACTTCACATCATGTTCAGCCCCATCCTGCCAGGCATCCAAAGTATTGCCGATGAAATGATCACCTTGCGACGCCAGTTGCATGCCCATCCCGAATTGGGTTTCGAAGAGTTCAATACCAGCCGGCTGGTCCGGGAAAAGCTGCAGGCCTGGGGGTATGAGGTGCAGCACGGCATCGGTGGCACCGGTGTGGTTGCCAGCCTGCACTGTGGCAAGGGGCCGAGCATCGGCCTGCGCGCCGATATGGACGCCCTGCCCATCCAGGAGGAGAGCGGCCGGGCCTGGGCCAGCCAGGTGGCCGGCAAGATGCATGCCTGCGGTCATGACGGCCATACCGCCATCCTGCTGGCCGCCGCTTGCGAACTGGCTCGCCGCCGCAGCTTTGCCGGCACGCTGCACCTGTTTTTCCAACCGGCCGAGGAGGGGCATGGCGGCTCAGGTGCCAAGCGCATGCTGGACGAAGGGCTGTTCCAGCGCTTTCCTTGCGACGCCATCTTTGCCCTGCACAATATGCCGGGCATGCCGCTGGGCAGCTTTGGTTTCCGTGCCGGTCCCTTCATGGCCTCCACCGACACCATCACCATTCGTCTGCATGGCACCGGAGGTCATGGTGCCATGCCGCAGAGTGCGGTAGATCCGGTGGTGACTGCGTCTGCCCTGGTGATGGCCCTGCAAACCATTGTGTCGCGCAATGTGTCGCCGCTGGATGTGGCTGTTGTCACGGTCGGGGCCTTGCTGGCAGGTGATGCCGCCAATGTGATTCCCGCCAGCGCCGAGTTGCGGCTGACGGTGCGCGCACTGAAACCGGATATCCGCGAACTGCTGCATCTGCGTATCCGCCAACTGGCCGAACAACATGCTGCCGCCTACGGTGCCACGGCAGAGATCACCTTCGAGCATGGCTATCCGGTGCTGTTCAACGATGATGTCATCACCCGCCAGGCCAGCCTGCTGGCGCGTGAGTACCTGGGAGCGGCCAATGTGCAGGAAGACATTCCACCGCTTACCGGCAGCGAGGATTTTGCCTACTGGCTGGAGCAGGTGCCAGGCTGCTATTTCATCGTCGGCAACGGAGATGAAGAGGGTGGCTGCATGGTGCATAACCCTGGCTACGACTTCAACGACAATGCCCTGCCACTGGCGGCCAGCTACTGGGTCCGGCTGGTGGAGTATTGGCTGGCCCCGGAACATCCGCCTGCCGCCGTGGCGGGCTGATTACCTGCGCTGCGCCGGGCGCACAGGCTCCCGGCCCCCCTCTCTTCCTGTAAGCAAGGATCTCATATGGCCAGAAAGATCATTCTAGACTGCGATCCGGGACACGATGATGCCATCGCCATGCTGCTGGCGCATGGCAGCCCCGCCATCGATCTGTTGGCGATCACCACGGTAGCGGGCAACCAGACGTTGGAAAAGGTAACCCGCAACGCACTTGCCGTGGCGGACATCGCCGGTATCCAGGTGCCCATTGCCGCTGGCTGCGACCGTCCGCTGGTGCGTTCGAGCGAAATTGCGCCCTCCATCCATGGCGACAGCGGCATGGACGGCCCGCAACTGCCGCCCCCCACGCGGCAGGTCGATCCGCGGCATGCGGTGGACCTGATCATTGAACTGATCATGGCGCATCCGCCGGGAGAAATTACCCTGGTGCCCACCGCAGCCCTCACCAATATTGCGCTGGCGGTGCGCAAGGAACCGCGCATTGTCAGCCGGGTGCGCGAGGTGGTGCTGATGGGCGGCGGCTATCACACCGGCAACTGGAGTGCGGTGGCCGAGTTCAATATCAAGATTGACCCGGAAGCCGCGCACATCGTGTTCCATGCGCCATGGCCGCTCACCATGGTGGGACTGGATCTCACCCTCCAGGCGCTGGCCACGCCCGAGGTGCAGGCCGGGATTGCCGCCCTGGCAACCCGTCCGGCCCGCTTCGTGCAGGAACTGCTGCAATTCTTTGGCGAAACCTACCGCCGGGAACAGGGCTTTGCCAGCCCGCCGGTACACGACCCCTGCGCGGTGGCCTATGTAATCGACCCGCAGGTGATGACGGTGCGCAAGGTGCCACTGGATGTGGAGCTGCATGGTGCGCTGACGCTAGGCATGACGGTGGCCGATTTCCGCGCCCCGCCTCCGGCTGACTGCCATACCCAGGTGGCGGTAACGCTGGACCACGCCGCGTTCTGGCAGATGGTGCAAACTGCCTTGCGCAATATCGGGGAGGGTGGGCGATGAATAGCGCTATGCCGCATGTACCGGTTGCCAGCCTGATGACAGCCTTGCTGGCCGCCTGTGTGGCATTTCAGCTCAACGCCAGCATGCTCAGCCCGGTGCTGGTGACCATGGCCAAGGAGCTGCAGGCCAGCGATGCCGCCGTGGGCATGTCACAAACGGCATTTTTTACCGCGGCGGCGCTGTTTTCACTGTTTCTGCCCCGGCTGGGTGACATGCTGGGGCGTCGGCGGGTGTTGCTGGGCATGTTGCTGGTGATGCTGGCCGGCAGCGTGCTGGCTGCCATGGCACCGTCGGTGGCCGTACTGCAGTTGGCGCGGCTGATACAGGGCGTGTCCGGGCCTGTGGTGCCGGTGTGCCTGCTGATGTTGCACCACGCAGTACGCGACCCGCGACGCTATGGACTGCTGATGGGGGTGGTGACGGCAGTGAATGGCGGCATTGCCGGCATTGATGCCATTGCCGGCGGCTGGCTGGCCACCGCCTTCGGCTTTCGTGCCGTGTTCTGGTGCATTGCGCTGTTTGCCGCTCTGGCTTGTGTCCTGGTGGTCAGGCTGGCGCCGGAGTCCAGACCGTCTCCCCATGCCCGCATGGACTGGCCCGGTGTGGGCTGGCTGGTGTTGTCACTGGGCTGTCTGCTGTGGGCGCTGCAGTTGGCCGGCGCGGGTCGCGCTGCCAACTGGCTTGCGGTCACTTTCACCACGGTAGCCGGTTTGCTGGCGCTGGGCTTGTTCCTGTATACCGAACAGCGCAGCAGCCATCCGCTGCTGGCACTGTCCCTGTTGCGCCAACGCTGTATCTGGCCCTTGCTGCTGACCACGGTGCTGACCATGACGGGGGTGTTTGCCATCATCAATGGCCTGGTGATGGCACATGCCCAGCAGCCTGGCAGTGGTTTCGGTCTGTCTGCCGAGCAGGCGGCCTGGTACTTGCTCACCCCGTATGCCCTGGTTGGCTGGTTGGTGGGGCCGTATACCGGCCAACTGGCCCCGCGCTGGGGGTATGGCCGGGTGCTGCGGCTGGGATTGGCGGGCAGCCTGCTGGCAATCCTGCTGATGCTGACCGCGGGATTGTCCAGCCTGGCATGGATGGTGGCTGCCGCCGTGCTGGCGGGTGTGGCCTATGCCGGCACGGCCAACATCATGCTCAATGGTCTGGGGGTGGTGCTGTCACCGGAAGGCAGTCCAGGGTTGTTGCCAGGGCTGAATGCCGGTGCCTTCAACCTGGGGGCCGGGCTGAGTTTTGCCTTGCTGCCGGCCATGCAGTCGCTGCGTGACAGCCCGGCTGATGGCATGCTGCTGGGCCTGGGCATCGTGCTGCTGGCTGGCATGTGCTCACTGCTGATACCGCGTCCTGTGCAGGCTGAACGACCGGATCAGCCGCTTGCCGTGTCACAGGATGGCTGCATCTAGCTGGGCAGCCAGGCTGTCCGCACTTTGCGGCTTGCCCAGCAGATAGCCTTGAATTCCACCGCAGCCAAGTTCGCGCAGATAGTGATGCTGCGCTTCGGTTTCCACGCCTTCGGCCAGGGTGCTCATGCCGAGCGCCCGGGCCAGATGAATGATGGCAGACACAATGGCGGCATCCTCGCTGTCGCCGGGCAGTTCGCAGACAAAGGAACGGTCGATCTTGATGGTGTCCGGTGCAAAGCGTTTGAGATAGGCCAGGCTGGAGTAGCCGGTGCCGAAGTCGTCAACCGACAGCCGCACGCCCATGGCCTTGAGGATGGACAGTTGGCGGGCGGCCAGGTCGGCATCTTCCATCAGCGTGCTTTCGGTGACTTCGATTTCCAGGCAGTTGCCGGGCAGGCCGCTTTCCTCCAGTGCGGCGCGGACATCATCGATGAAGTCCATCCGCGTCAGCTGCAGTGCCGATACATTCACGGCAATTTTGGGCAGTAACAGCCCTTGCTGGCGCCAGCGGGCCATCTGCATGCAGGCCTCGCGCATCACCCAGCGTCCCAGCGGGACGATCAGGCCACTGTCTTCGGCTATCGGAATAAAGCGGGACGGCATGATCAGCCCCTCTTGCGGGTCCTGCCAGCGCAGCAGGACTTCGCAGCCGATCAGGGCGTTGCTGTTGATGTCATATTGCGGCTGGAACAGCAGGAACAGCTCGTCCTGTTCCAGCGCATGGCGCAGCCGGTTTTCCAGTTGCAGGCGGTCTGCCACCTGCGTGTTCATCTCCCGGGTGTAGAAACGGAAGGTGTTTCTGCCGTGCGCCTTGGCATGGTACATGGCCAGGTCGGCATTCATCAGCAAGGTCTGGATTTCCGTGCCGTCGTCCGGCAGCAGGCTGATGCCGATGCTGCAGCCCACCACCAGCGTAGTTCCATCCACATCGAATGGGGTTTGCATCGCGCGCAGGATGCGCTCGGCCACTTGTGCGGCCTCATCGGGTTGCGAGATGGCCGGCAGGATCAGCACAAATTCGTCGCCACCGGTACGGCCCACGGTGTCCAGCTCCCGTACTGCGCCGCACAGGCGACCGGCCACTTGCTTGAGCAACTCATCGCCCTTGTTGTGTCCCAGCGTGTCGTTGATGTTCTTGAAGTGATCCAGATCGACAAACAGCACCGCCAGCAGACCGGATTGACGTTCCGCCAGGCGGATGGCCTGCTGCAGGCGGTCGTTGACCAGAATGCGGTTGGGCAGGTCGGTCAGCGCGTCGTATTCGGCCAGGTGCTGGATGCGTGCTTCATGCTCCTTGCGCTCGGAGATGTCGGTGAAGAAGGCGACATGATGGGTGATTTGTCCGTGTTCGTCAGTCAGCACACTGATGTTCAGCCATTCGGGGAAGGCTTCGCCATTCTTGCGCCGGTTCCAGATTTCACCGGACCACTGCCCGCGTTCCTTCAGGCTGTGCCACATGCGCTGGTAGAAGTCGGCATCGTGCTGGCCTGAAGCCAGCATGGCTGGCGATCGGCCCAGCACTTCCTGTTCGCTAAAGCCGGTAATCTGGGTAAAGGCGCGGTTTACCGCCAGGATGCGGTTGTCGGCATTGCTGATCAGAATGGCTTCATTGCTGGATTCGAATACCTTGGCGGCCAGGCGTTGCTGTCGCGCTGCATGGTGGCGCTGGCTGATGTCACGGGCGGTGGCACACAGATAACGCTCGCCCTGGTAGTCCAGTCCGGTCAGGGTGACTTCCAGGTGCAGGTGGCCCTGCCTGCATTCGAGCCGGGTTTCGAAGGTGCGGGGCAGGGCTTTGCCGGCATGGGCAAATAGCTGCTGCGATAGCTGGCTGCGCAGTGCCTCGTCCTCTCCCATGCAGTCCTGTGCTGCCCGGTTGGCGTAAACCAGCACACCATCCGCGGTTTGCAGGGCAACCAGATCGGTTGCATGGTCGATCATGAAATGGCTGAGCTTCAGTTCGCGGGTGCTGGCTTCCAATTCGGCGTGACTGTGGCGCAGGTCAAGCTGGTAACGCGCAAGCAGGGCATTCATCCAGCGCACGAAAAACCAGGACAGCAGCCCGGCGCTGGCCATGGCCAGCAGTGTCATCAGTATCGTGGCGCGGATGCGGACCAAAAGTTGCCCTTCCAGTGCGCTACTGGCCTGTACGCTGCTGTCGCGGATGGACTGGATATGCATGGCCGTCACTAATGTCCAGTCCCAGCCCGGCAGTCGCCGGGCATAGGCCAGGTGGCTGACCGGCGAGCGGTTCTTGCCTGCCGGAATGCTGTATTCCATGAAACCGCCCTGGCGTCCCAGTTGCATGGCTTCCAGAACCCGTTTGCGCAGTTCCGGCGCCAAGGCCAGGTAGTGGCGGCCTTGCTCGGACGGATTGGCAGGGTATAGCTGCAGCACACCCTGATTGTCGATCACCATCAGGTCATCGTTATCCTTGTCCAGTTGCATGCTGGCCAGCAAGGCGAGTGCCCGCTGCTGTAGCGTGGCGTCCACGTTGGCAAGGTATTCACCACTGCCAATCAGCCAGCCGTACGGGGCAAACTGGCGTGCATATGCCACCTTGTCCGCCATCAGGCGGCTGCCTGGAAGATACCAGCGATAGCTGGCATAGCCTTCTTGGGTGGGGGTGCTGACCGCCTTGATCAGTGATTTCATGATGTAGCGGCCCTGATCATCCCGGTTTTCCAGCAGCGAACTGCCCTCCAGGTGGGGGGCGGTTGGCAGCAGCACACAGCGGCCATCCAGGGTGTCGACAAAGAAATAGCCACGGCCATCAAAAAAGCGCAGTGGACGCAGCGCTTCGATAATCAGGGCTTTGACCCGTGCCGGGGGCAGACGGCCGTGTTCTTGTTGCCAGATGCCGCGGGCTACCTGGTGAGCCTGATCCACCTGCTGCTTGAGTTGCTGCTGGAGGGTGTCGGTGGCGTGCGCGCGCAAGGCCAGCAAGGTTTGTACGGTGTGTTCGCTGGAGGATTGGAGATATTCCCGGGCATGGCGATAGGCGTCGCTTTCCACTTGCGCCTGGCGCGCGTGGAAGTCTTGCCAGCTGGTCAGCAGAAAATAGGCTGCCAGAGTGATGGCCAGCAGGAAGATGATGAGCAGGGTGCCAAGCAGCTGCCAGCGCGACAACCTGGCCTGGTTTCTCGCCATTGATAAACGGGTTTCACAAAAACGGTTGGCCAGTATAAACGAATCCTATCGGGCTCCTGTCAAAAAGTGCCGCAATATTGATCTGCTTCAGGTAAAATCGCCGCTTGGAAGTCAGACAGACAGTCGCCGCGCTGCTGCGCAAGCAGTGGCGGGGAGGAAAGTCCGGGCTCCGCAGAGCATGATGCCGGCTAACGGCCGGGCGCCGTGAGGCGACGGAAAGTGGAACAGAGAGCTGAACCGCCGATGGCTGACTTGTCAGCACAGGTAAGGGTGAAAAGGTGCGGTAAGAGCGCACCGCGGACGTGGCAACACGGACGGCAGGCTAAACCCCATCAGGAGCAAGACCAAATAGGGGGGCGTTAACGTGGCTCGCGTTGTCCCCGGGTAGGTTGCTTGAGACTGTCGGTAACGGCAGTACTAGAGGAATGACTGTCCAACGACAGAACCCGGCTTATCGGCTGACTTCCAATCCCCACCCCTTCGCGCAGTACCCGTCAGTACCATTTCTTCTGGCTATCGATCTTGCTCAAAAAATAAGCAAAAAGGTTTTTACTGCTTAAAAAAAAAGCATTACAATGGCCGCCCTTTTGCTTGTTTGACCGCAGAACACCTGATGCGCATTGGTCCCTACACCCTGAAAAACCGGCTGATCGTTGCCCCCATGGCGGGTGTGACGGACAGGCCGTTTCGCATGCTGTGCAAGAAAATGGGCGCAGCCATGGCGGTGTCGGAAATGATCACCTCCAACAAGTCATTGTGGGCCACGGCCAAGACGCTGCGTCGGGCCGACCACGCCGGCGAGGTGGAGCCGATTTCGGTGCAGATTGCCGGTTCGGACCCGCAGCAGATGGCGGAAGCCGCCCGCATCAATGTGGAGCAGGGCGCGCAGATCATCGACATCAATATGGGTTGTCCGGCCAAGAAGGTATGCAATGTGGCGGCCGGTTCCGCCCTGTTGCGTGACGAAGCACTGGTGGGGCGCATTCTGGAGGCGGTGGTCAAGGCGGTGGATGTGCCGGTGACGCTGAAAACCCGCACCGGCTGGAGTCCCGAGCATCGCAATGCCTTGCGCATTGCACGGCTGGCCGAGGATTGCGGCATTGCCGCGCTGGCGCTGCATGGCCGCACCCGTGAGGACATGTATCGCGGTGATGCCGAGTACGACACCATCCGCGCGGTCAAGGCCAGCATCGGCATTCCGCTGATTGCCAACGGTGACATCGACACGCCGCAAAAAGCGCAGCAGGTATTGCAGTACACCGGTGCCGACGCGGTGATGATAGGCCGGGCGGCGCAGGGGCGGCCATGGATTTTCCGCGAAATGCAGCATTACCTGGAGACCGGCCAATTGCTGCCGCCTCCCCGGGTGATGGAAATCCGCCAGCTATTGCTGGAGCATCTGGACGATCTGTATGGATTTTATGGCGAGTACTCCGGCTGCCGCATCGCGCGCAAGCACATTGCCTGGTACACCAGAGGGCTGAGGGGCTCCAATACGTTTCGCCAGGCCATGTATCAGCTGGAGGAGACTGGCCGCCAGCGGCAGGCGGTAGCCGGCTATTTCGATCAGTTGGCCGCACAGTCGGAACGACTGGAATATGAGGCCCTCCTGGCGGAGGACGCCGCTCCGGTCTAGCGGGCGGGGCGCGATATGCAGGCCTGCATGGCAAGCAAAGCAGGGTTAGCAGTGTTCACACCATATGTTGAAGACAGAACAATAAACATGCAAAACAACGAACATATTTCGCAGTCGGTGCGGCTGGCGATGGAACAATATTTCCGTGATCTGGATGGCGAAATTCCCGCCTCCATCTACGATATGGTGCTGGCCTGTGTGGAAAAACCCCTGATCGAGGTGGTGCTCACCCACACGCAGGGCAACCAGACCCGGGCGGCAGAGCTGCTCGGGCTCAATCGCAACACCCTGCGTAAAAAAATGAAGTCGTATGATTTGATATGAAGATAAACCGGCCATACCCCACACAGGATGGCCGGTTTTTTTGTGCCTGCCGGCAAGGCAGGGCAAACCGGATACGGCCTGATGCTGACATCAGGCCACAGTAAAAACAGCTTTTTCATTCATTAGCCAAGGTGGTAGAGAAACATGACCAAAATCGAACGCGCGCTGATCAGCGTCTCCGACAAGACCGGTGTTCTGGAATTTGCACAGGAACTGGCCGCACTGGGCGTGCATATCCTGTCGACCGGCGGTACCGCCAAATTGCTGGCTGACAATGGTGTGCCGGTGACCGAAGTGTCCGACTACACCGGTTTCCCGGAAATGCTGGATGGCCGCGTGAAGACCCTGCATCCCAAGGTACACGGTGGCATTCTGGGCCGTCGCGACCTGCCGGAACACGTGGCCAAGATGGCCGAATACGATATCGGCAACATCGACCTGGTATGCGTGAACCTCTACCCGTTTGAAGCCACCATCGCCAATCCGGACTGTGTGCTGGAAGACGCCATCGAAAACATCGACATCGGCGGCCCCACCATGGTGCGCTCCGCCGCCAAGAACTGGGCCCACGTTGCCATCGTCACCGACGCTGCCGACTACGCTGCGCTGACTGCCGAACTGAAGGCCAATGACGGCAAGCTGGCCAAGACCACCCGCTTTGAACTGGCCAAGAAGGCCTTCACCCACACCGCCGCTTACGACGGTGCCATCTCCAACTACCTGACCAGCCTGGCCGATGGCGTGGTAAGCGGCAAGCCCGAACGCGTGGCTTTCCCGAACCGCCTGAACGCCCAGTTCATCAAGGTGCAGGACATGCGCTACGGCGAAAACCCGCATCAGTCCGCCGCCTTCTACCGCGACCTGGACCCGGCAGCCGGTACCATCTCCGCCTACCGCCAACTGCAGGGCAAGGAACTGTCCTACAACAACATCGCGGATGCCGACGCTGCCTGGGAAGCGGTCAAGACTTTCGACCAGACCGCCTGCGTCATCGTCAAGCATGCCAACCCCTGCGGCGTGGCCGTGGCCGCTGACACCCTGAGCGCCTACAAGCTGGCCTTTGCCACCGACACCACCAGCGCCTTTGGCGGCATCATCGCCTTCAACCGCCCGGTAGATGCCGAAACCGTGGAAGCCGTGACCGGCCAGTTCCTGGAAGTGCTGATTGCCCCGTCCTTCACCGAAGAAGCCAAGGCCATCATCGCCGCCAAGAAAAACGTGCGCGTGCTGGAAATTCCGCTGGAAACCGGTGCCAACCGCTTCGAACTGAAGCGCGTGGGCGGCGGCGTGCTGGTACAAACCCCGGACATCCGCAATGTGGCGCTGGACGAACTGCGCGTGGTGACCAAGCGTCAACCCACCCCGCAGGAAATGTCCGATCTGCTGTTTGCCTGGCGCGTGGCCAAGTTCGTCAAATCCAATGCCATCGTGTTCTGCAACAACGGCCAGACCGTGGGCATTGGTGCCGGCCAGATGAGCCGCGTGGACTCCACCCGCATTGCCGCCCGCAAGGCACAGGATGCCGGCTTGAGCCTGCAAGGTGCCGTGGCCTCCAGCGATGCCTTCTTCCCCTTCCGCGACGGTATCGACGTGATTGCCGAGCAGGGCATCAAGGCCATCATCCAGCCGGGTGGCTCCATGCGTGACGAAGAAGTGTTTGCCGCGGCCGACGAGCATGGCATTGCCATGGTGCTGACCGGCGTGCGTCACTTCCGTCACTAAGCGCGGACTGCCTCCCCGTGCAGGCTGCATCGGGGAGGTGCGCAGCACCTTGCTTGGCTGCCCGCCGGAGAAACCGTGAACAAGACCAACAGGATGATGCTGCTGATTGTGCTGATCGTCGGCCTTGCCGCTGGTGTGTACTGGCTGGAGGCCCCGGCACCCGCACCGGCCACTCCGGCACCGCAGGCCGCGGCTCCAGATCTTAAGCGGCTGGCCGAGCAGGCCGTGGCGGTATACCGCAGCGCGCAGAACATGCAAGCCGGGGCCAAGCCCGGACAATGGAAACTGGACGCCAAGGCCAGCAACAGCCCAGGGCCATTTGTCGGTGCCTTCGGCCCCTTGCAACTGGCCCGGGACGGCCAGGGCCGTCAGTTGTTGCTGACCACCTTTGTGGCAGATACCGCAGACTCGGCCGGTGAGGGCATGGACAGTTTTGCCGCCTCCGGCATCAGCCGCCTGCTGCTGTTTGTATTGCAGAACGGCCAGTATGTGCTGCAAAGCGAAAAACAGTTGGAAATGGGTACCAATGGCATGGCGGCGGCAGCCCGTGTGGTGCAACTGGGGCCGCAACAATGGGGCTGGGTGTTGCAAAGCGGCTATGTGCAGCAAGGCTATACCGCCAGCACGGTGGAATTTTTCCATGCCACCGGCAGCGATATCCGCAGCATGGGGCATCTGACCGAGCAGGCTGACAACAAGGGCGTGTGCGGTGATGCCGGCGGTGATGGCTGCCCGGCGGTGACCGATGTGCAAGCCCGCTGGCAGTGGCTTCCAGTTGCAGGCCCTGATGCGCGCTTTTATCCGCTGGATGTGCAATGGCAAGGGCTGATCGACGGCAAGAAAATCAGCCAGCACGCGCAGTTGCTTCCCGATGCAGGCAGCGGGATTTATCCGTTCCCTGCCAATCTGAATGTACAATTCTGAGCGCAGCCCGACAGGGTCTGTCGCTCCATGACGGCAGCCACATGCTGCCGCTAACGATGAAGGATCTCGCAAGATGAAAGTGTTGGTAATCGGTTCCGGTGGCCGCGAACACGCACTGGCGTGGCGTATTGCCAAGTCCAATCGCGTCTCCAAGGTATTTGTGGCACCGGGCAATGCCGGTACCGCGCTGGACCCCAATCTCACCAATGTCGAGCTGAGCGGCAACGAGGCGCTGGTCGACTTTGCCCGTCGTGAAGACATCCAGCTGACCGTGGTCGGCCCGGAAGCCCCGCTGGCTGCCGGTGTGGTAGATGCCTTCCGTGCTGCCGGGCTGAAAATCTTCGGCCCCACCCAGTACTGTGCCCAGCTGGAAAGCTCCAAGGATTTCGCCAAGGCCTTCATGCAGCGCCATGGCATTCCGACGGCGGGCTACCAGACCTTTACCGATGCGGCTGAAGCCCATGCCTATGTGGCTGGCAAGGGCGCGCCCATCGTGATCAAGGCCGATGGCCTGGCTGCGGGCAAGGGCGTGGTGGTGGCACTGACGCTGGACGAAGCCCATGCCGCCATCGACGACATGCTGGTGGGCAACAAGATGGGCAGCGCCGGTGCGCGCGTGGTGATCGAAGACTTCCTGCAAGGCGAAGAGGCCAGCTTCATCGTGATGGTGGATGGCGACCACGTATTGCCGATGGCCACCAGCCAGGACCACAAACGCCTGCTGGACAACGACCTGGGCCCCAATACCGGCGGCATGGGCGCGTACAGCCCGGCACCGGTGGTCACCCCGCAGGTGCATAACCGCGTGATGCGCGAAATCATCCTGCCCACCGTGCAAGGCATGAAAAAGGACGGCCACAGCTACACCGGCTTCCTGTATGCCGGTTTGATGATCGACCATGACGGCAACCCGTTTACCATCGAATTCAACTGCCGCTTTGGCGACCCGGAAACCCAGCCCATCATGGCGCGTCTGAAGTCGGACTTCACCGTACTGCTGGAAGCCGGTGTCAACGGCAAGCTGGATCAGGTGGAAGCCGAATGGGACCGCCGCGTGGCGCTGGGCGTGGTGCTGGCTGCCGCCGGCTACCCGGATGCCCCGCGCAAGGGCGACGTCATTACCGGCCTGCCGGCGGAAACCGAGGACAGCATGGTGTTCCATGCCGGCACGGCGTTCAACGACAGCAAGCAGGTAGTCAGCAATGGCGGCCGCGTGCTGTGCGCGGTAGGCCTGGGCGACAGCGTGAAGATGGCGCAGCAAAAAGCTTATGCGGTGGCGGATGCCATCCATTTTGCTGGCAGCCAACTGCGCCGCGATATCGGCAGCAAGGCGATCAACCGCGCCAAATAAGCGGTGGCGGCGCAACAGCATGCAACGGCACCCTGGTGGTGCCGTTTTTCTTTATCTGTTTTTGATGTTTTGCCCGGCCATTTCTATGCGATTTTGACTGACAGAGCACTACATTCTGCTTATCAGGCATTGATCAGCAGGAGTCCGCCATGTTTGCATCGGCCCCCAAACCCTCGCCTCTGCCACGCAGGGTGCAGTCCCTGTTGCGCCATGCCCGCCGTTGCTGCTGCCGGGTGAGCTACTGGCTGCGCCAGTTTCGCAGCCCGGTTCAGGTATCGCGTTGTTGTGCCTGGCGACCCTTGCCGCCGACATCGGCTGCGCCGCAAAGTCCTGAGCTACATGGCAGGCCGCCGCTGGCTTGACTAGACTGCACATGTCGATGTCTGCAAGGAGTGGCCACCATGTTGATTCGTCAACTCCTTGCCAGCGCACTATTGACTGCCAGTCTTGCCGCCCAGGCCGCTCCGCCACTCAGGGTGCTGACCGAGGACTACCCGCCCTTCAATATGCTGGGCAGCGGTGGCCGTATCAGTGGCTTGTCCACCGAGATTGTGCAGGAGCTGTTCAAGCGCGCTGGCAGCAATTACACCATCGAGCTGCTGCCGTGGATTCGTGCCTTCAACCTTACCGTGCTGGAAGCCAATACCTGTCTGTACTCCACCACCCGCACCGATGCCCGTGAGCATCAGTTCAAGTGGATAGGCCCGCTGGTGGAGAATCCTTGGGTACTCTATGCCCGCACCGATAATCGCAATGCCGTGCTGTCGCTGGAGGAAATCCGGCGTTTCAAGATAGGCGGCTACAGCGGTGATGCTGTCTCGCAATACCTGATCGACCGGGGTTTTGAGGTGGATCTGGCCAGTACCGATCAGCTTAACGTGAAAAAGCTGCTGGCCGGGCGCATTGATTACTGGGCCACCGGCAAGTATCTGGGGGCATCCTTGCTGGCTCGGGAGAAAGTCAGCCAGTTACGACCGGTGTTGACGTTCAACACCACCTTGCTATACCTCGCCTGCAACCCGGCCATCCCTGACAGCCAGGTGTTGCAGTTGAATGAATTGCTGCGTGGCATGCAGCGTGATGGCACGCTGGCGCGCATCAATGCCAAATATCTTAACCAGAAAGAGTGAACCGACTGCAGATCGCGGTTTCATCCGGTGCTGCGCTGCCGCTACAATGGCAGCTTCGCTTCAACTCCTTGCCAATCTGCATGCCGTCTTCCTGCTTGTCCTCGCCATACCGTCTGCCCAAGGCAGGCCTGCTGACGCAGGCGCGCGCGCGTTTGCACGCGGGCGGGGTGATTGCCTATTCCACCGAATCCTGCTTCGGGCTGGGGTGCCTGCCGACTGATGTGCGGGCCATCCGGCGGGTGCTGGCCATCAAGGCAAGGCCGAATCACAAGGGCTTGATCGTGATAGCCGCCGACGTTGCCCAGATCCGTCATCTGGTACAGCCGCTTTCCGCCGCACAATGGGCGGAACTTGCCACTTACTGGCCCGGTCCCTATACCTTTTTGCTGCCGGCCTCGCGCAAGGTGGCACCTGCCCTGCGTGGCAGGCATGACAAGATCGCCGTGCGCATTACCGCCCATGGCGAAGCCGCCGCCCTGTGCCGGGCTGTGGGCAGTGCCTTGGTGTCAACCTCTGCCAACCGGGCGGGCCAGCGTGCGTTAAAGACAGCACGGGCCTGCCGAATGGCGTTTGGCAGCGCGGTACTGACCCTGCCGGGGCGGATAGGCAAACGCAGGAAACCTTCCACCATCATTGATTTCACCAGCGGCCGCGTGTTGCGCTAGGCCGCTTTAATTCAGACAAGGAAACATCGTGCAGCAGATTTCCATTTTCAGCCTGGTGATGAATGCCAGTCTGGTGGTCCAACTGGTTATGGCTGGTCTGGCCCTGGTATCGGTGCTGTCATGGGCGCTGATTTTCAACAAGATTGCGGTATTGCGTGCCGCTCGTCGCCACAGCGACGAGTTCGAGCGCAATTTCTGGAGCGGGGCCGACCTGAACCGGCTGTATGAAGACGCCAACCGCCGCAACGACAGCGTGGGCATGGAACGCATTTTCCAGTCCGGCTTTGCCGAATTCCTCAAGCTGCGTGGCCGCAGCGGTGCCGAGCTGTCCGACATCATGGATGGTTCGCGCCGCGCCATGCGCGCGGCCGCCCAGCGCGAGCTGGATGCGCTGGACAGCCATACCTCTTTCCTGGCCACGGTCGGTTCGGTCAGCCCCTATATCGGCCTGTTCGGCACGGTGTGGGGCATCATGCATGCCTTTATCGGGCTGGGAAATGTGGGGCAGGCTACCTTGTCCACCGTGGCACCCGGCATTGCCGAAGCGCTGGTGGCCACCGCCATCGGCCTGTTTGCCGCCATTCCGGCGGTGGTGGCATACAACCGCTTTGCCACCGATGTGGACCGTCTGGCCACCCGCTTCGATACCTATATGGAAGAGTTTTCCAACATCCTGCAACGGCTGGCCACCCGCTAGTGCAGCGTGGTGAGTGCCGGGATTGTTCTGCTGACAGAACAGAGCTTTCCTGGTACTCGCTTGAGTTTTTTGTGGACCGAAGGCAAGGTATCCGGCCAGCCTCTCCGAGTCCGCCATGTCCGCCCGTCCCGCCTCGCTGTCCTTGCTGACCCTGTCAGCCTTCTTTGCCCTGTATGTGATCTGGGGCTCAACCTATTTCTTCATACGCATCGGTATTGAATCCTGGCCGCCTTTCATGATGGCCGGTTTGCGCTTTCTGTTTGCCGGCAGCGTGATGCTGGCTTTCCTGCTGCTGCGCGGCCATCGCCTGCCCAGCCGGCAGGAATTGCGTGGTGCAGCCATTTTGGGTGTGCTGATGCCGGCCATCGGCAATGGCTTTGTCACCCTGGCGGAAAAACAGGTGTCCTCCGGAGTGGCGGCGCTGGTGGTGGCCACCGTGCCCTTGTTCACCGTGCTGTTTGGCCGCTTCTGTTTTGGCCTGCGTGCGCGTGGCCGTGAATGGGCGGGCATCGCGCTGGGCATGTTGGGCATGCTGGTGTTGAACCTGGGTTCCAATTTGCGTGCCAGCCCGATGGGGGCGTTCTGGTTGCTGTTCGCCTCGGCCGGTTGGGCGCTGGGCTCGGCCTGGAGCCGGGTGATTGTTCAGCCCAAGGGGCCGATGGGCAGTGCCTGGATGATGATTTTTGGCGGTCTTGCCTTGTTGCTGGGCAGTGCCGCCACTGGAGAGCAATTGACGGCAACACCGTCATGGCAAGGCTGGGCTGCTATTGCCTACCTGTCGGTGTTCGGTTCCATGGTGGCCTACAGTGCTTATCTACACCTGCTGAAAACCGTGTCGCCGGCCGCCGCCACCAGCTATGCCTATGTCAATCCCATCATCGCCGTCCTGCTGGGCATGTTGTTGCTGGGTGAGCATGTCGGTCAGCAG
Source organism: Aquitalea magnusonii (assembly GCF_002217795.2). Taxonomy (NCBI): domain Bacteria; kingdom Pseudomonadati; phylum Pseudomonadota; class Betaproteobacteria; order Neisseriales; family Chromobacteriaceae; genus Aquitalea; species Aquitalea magnusonii. The sequence goes on along the minus strand of NZ_AP018823.1, from coordinate 4,026,881 downwards.
GAAGTGCTGGCCATGGTGATCATCCTCTCCGGCGTGGTCCTGATCAGCTGGCGCAAATAAGCCGCCAACCATCGTATTCCTGCATCACCACAGGGGCCGCCAGCGGCCCCTGTTGCATTGTGTTGGCAGCACTGTGGTTTTCTGGCGACGTTGTTGTAATTGGCCTGCAGTCGGCGGTATGACTGTCTGCTGCTCGCTGCCTGTGTGGTCGCTCATGACATATTTACAAGGCTGCATACGTTTTAGTCACGAGAAACGCCCACTTCAATACCACTTTGTGCGTCTTTTCATTTCCTCAGCAGCCTTGTCCTGGCCCTCTGTGCTGTCTGGCTCTCTGTATTTCCTGTATTCCAGTCGCGTCACTTCCTGTCATTAGGCAGGTATATCGTGCAATTGGTATTGACGTGGTATCTAAGTGGTATTAATTTTTGCAGGTGAATCACTGGCTTGTCCGGGTAGGCGGTGCGATATTTGCCCTGTTATCAACCAGACCAATTGCAGACCGCTTATGGAAAACCGCTGGAGCGCACTCAAGCCGGAAGGGGAGTCCACCACACCGCTGTATTTGCAGCTTGCCCGCAAACTGGCCGAAGCCATCAATGCCGGCTGGTGGCAGGCAGATGAAGCCCTGCCTTCGGAACGCACCTTCTCCGAAGAGCTGGGTATCTCGCGGGTGACGGCGCGCAAGGCGATGGACGTGTTGCTGGAGCAGGGCTTGATCCGGCGCCGGCATGGTTCCGGCACCTTCATCACGCCAAGGCTGGAACAGCCCTTGTCACGGCTGGTGGGTTTTACCGAGCAATTGCGCCAGCGTGGCTTTGAACCTTCCTCGGTATGGCTGGAGCGTGGCATTCATCCGCCCAGCAATGAGGAGGTGATCAAATTGGGCTTGTCTCCCACCTCGCAGGTGGCGCGGCTCAAGCGCCAGCGCCTGGCGGATGGTGTAGTGATGGCGATTGAGATGACCACAATGCCAGTAGCCGTTTTGCCAGAGCCACATAAAGTGGGCAACTCGCTGTATGCCTACCTGGACGGTGCCGGTCATGCTGTGGTGCGCGCCTTGCAGCATATCCGCGCGGTGAATGCCTCGGCAGAGATTGCGGCGCTGGCCGGCATCCGGCAGGGCGAGGCGATGTTGCTGATCACCCGTATCGGCTTCAATGCCGATAACCAGGCGATAGAGCTGACCGATACCTATTGCCGTAATGACTATTACGACTTTGTAGCTGAACTGAGACGATGACGACACAACATGTACTGCAGGGCCGCATCCTGACTGCCGATGGCTGGCGGGATGGCAGGCTGGAAACCGGGCCGGATGGCCGTATTGCCGCCCTTGACGGCAAACTGCCGGGCAGCGCCCCGGCGACACGCTACATCCTGCCCGGCTTTATCGACCTGCACGTACATGGCGGTGGCGGGGTGGACATCATGGAGGGCGGCCAGGCGGCCGAGTCGGTGGCGCGGCTGCATGCCCGCCACGGCACCACCGCCATGCTGGCCACCACCATGACCGCCCCCATGGCCGAGATAGAAAGCGTGCTGGCCGCGCTGGGGCCGTCTTGCCGCCAGCGCGCCAGTGGCAGTGCCCGCCTGCTGGGTGTGCACCTGGAAGGCCCGTATATCAACCCCGGCAAGCTGGGCGCGCAGCCGGACGATGCCTGCCAGGCCGTGCTGTCGCAAATCGAAAGACTGGCTCAATTGGCCCCGATTGCGCTGTTGACACTGGCCCCGGAAATTCCCGGCCACATGGACATCATCCGCGCCTTGAGCGATGCCGGCATCCGGGTGCAAATCGGCCACACCCTGGGCAGTTATGAGGATGGCGTGCAGGCCTTGCAGCAAGGTGCTGCCGGCTTTACCCATTTATTCAATGCCATGACCGGCCTGCATCACCGCGAGCCGGGCATGGTGGGCGCGGCACTGGCCCATGCGGAATACGCCGAGCTGATTCCCGATTTGCTGCATGTGCATCCCGGTGCCATCCGCACCGCCTTGCGCGCCATCCCGCGCCTGTACTGCGTGACCGACTCCACCGCCGCGGCGGGCATGCCGGATGGTGAATACAAATTGGGCTCGCATACCGTACACAAATGTCTGGGCGGGGTGCGGCTGGCCGACGGCACGCTGGCCGGCAGCACACTGACCATGGATCAGGCCTTGCGCAATCTGGTGTCCATCGGCCTGCCGCTGGCCGAAGCCTCGCACCGGCTGTCGCTGTACCCGGCCGATTATCTGGGCCATGCCGATCGTGGCCGGCTGCAGCCGGGAGCCTGGGCCGATGTGCTGGTGCTGGATGAAGCCTTGAATTTGCTGGATGTCTATCTGGAAGGGGAACACCTTGTCGTCTCTGATGTATGAAGAAGCCCTGTCCGCCGCAGATGCCGTGGCCGCCCAACACATGTATGCGGACGAAGGCCTGGCGGTGCTGGGCCGCGAACTGGCCGGTGCGCCGCCCACACTGGCGCTGACGGTGGCGCGTGGCAGTTCGGACCACGCCGCCAGCTATTTTGCCTATCTGGCCATGCAGCGCCTGGGCGTGCCGGTGGTGTCCCTGCCCATGTCGCTGGTCACCCTGCACCACGCCCCGCTGGTGGTAAAGGGACAACTGGCGGTTGCCCTGTCCCAATCCGGCCAAAGCCCGGACCTGATCGACACCATGAGCCGCCTGGCTGCTGCCGGTGCGCGCACGGTGGCCCTGGTCAACAAGCATGAATCGCCGCTGGCGGCAGCGTGTGAATGGTCGTTGCCGCTGTGCGCCGGTGAAGAAAAAAGCGTGGCGGCCACCAAGAGCTATATCGCCTCGCTCTCCGCCGTGGCCCGGCTGGTGGCGCACTGGCAGGGCGATGCCGCGCTGCTGCAGGCGCTGGACCAGTTGCCCGCCCAGTTGCAACAAGCCTGCCGCCAGGACTGGAGCGCAGCCATTCCGGTGCTAAGCCAGGCCGAACGCATCATGGTGGTGGGGCGCGGGCTGGGTTTTGCCGTGGCGCTGGAAGCGGCGCTCAAGTTCAAGGAAACCTGTGCCATCCAGGCCGAGGCGTTCTCCGGTGCAGAAATCAAGCATGGCCCGATGGCTCTGATCGACGAAGGCTATCCGCTGCTGGTGTTTGCGCCGCGTGGCCCGGAACAACAAGGCCTGATTGATCTGGCTGCGGAAATGCGCGGCCGTGGCGCACGGGTATTGCTGGCGGCTCCGGATACGGTGCCCAGCCGCGACCTGACGCTGAGCGTGGCCGACGATGCAGCGCTAGACCCCTTGCTGGCCATCCAGAGCTTCTACCTGATGGCGGCGCAGCTATCCGAAGCACGTGGCCTCAATCCGGATACCCCGCGTCATTTGTCCAAGGTTACCCGCACGCATTGAGCGCTGCCCTGAACCCGGTCACCACCCGGTGGCCTGTTGCCAAACCGTTACGGCTTGTCGCCGTGCCAGGTGCCATCCGGGCCGTCAGGCGGCCCGGCGGTACCGGCATGGACTGAGCCGCAGGAGTCCCGCCACCCCATCGGCCACTCCTGACCCGACAGGAGGTGTCCGATGTTGTCCCGTCTTTCCCGTGCAGGCCCGGCATCCATGGTGCCGCCCCCCATGTCTGCACATCGTCATTGGCCGATAACGGCCACCAGCCTGGTTTTTCCGCTTGTCCGATGGCAGTCATGCGCGCAGCCAGGCAGGCATGATCACGAAACACCCTATCCTGTGCCGCCAGCTTTGCTGGCGACTGCAGCGCAGATAAGACGGAATGGCAACTGACCATTCCACATTAAAAGGAGGCGTTGAGGTGAGTACACAAAACAAGTTTGCCGGCATCCAGCAACTGGGCCGGGCATTGATGCTGCCGATTGCGGTATTGCCGGTGGCCGGTCTGCTACTGCGGCTGGGACAGCCCGATCTCTTGAATATCAAGGTGATGGCGCAGGCCGGGGATGCCATTTTCGGTAATCTGGCGCTGATTTTTGCCATTGGCGTGGCGGTGGGCTTTGCGCGTGACAACAACGGCGCGGCGGGCCTGGCGGGGGCCATCGGCTACATGGTGCTGACCGCCGTGCTGAAAGTGATGCCGGAAACATTGCTGGGTTACGGTGCTTTCAAAGCGCTGGTGCATCTTGACCCTGCGGGCAAACCATTCGCCATCAATATGGGGGTGCTGGCCGGGATCTTGTCCGGCCTGATTGCCGGGGTGCTGTACAACCGTTACAAGGACATCAAGCTGCCCACCTACCTGGCCTTCTTCGGCGGGCGGCGTTTTGTGCCGATTGCCACCGGTTTTGCCATGCTGCTGCTGGGGGTGGTGCTGGGCCTGGCCTGGCCGCCAGTGCAAAACGGCATTGATGCTGTCGGCAAATGGCTGATCGGCGTGGGCGAAATCGGGCTGTTCATCTATGGCGTGCTCAACCGCCTGCTTGTCGTCACCGGCCTGCACCACATTCTCAATACCATTGTCTGGTTCCAGGTAGGCGACTTCACCAACGAGGCCGGCAAGCTGGTGCATGGCGACCTGACCCGCTTCTTTGCCGGGGATAAAACCGCTGGCATGTTCATGAGCGGCTTTTTCCCGGTCATGATGTTTGGCCTGCCAGCGGCCTGCCTGGCGATGTACCGCGCGGCCAAGCCGGAAAACAAGGCCGCCGTGGGCGGGGTGCTGTTTTCCATGGCGCTGACCGCCTTCCTGACCGGGGTGACCGAGCCGGTCGAGTTTGCCTTCATGTTCCTCGCCCCGGTGTTGTATGCCATTCATGCGGTACTCACCGGCATTGCCATGGCCTTGATGTATGCGCTGGGCGTGCATCTGGGCTTTGGCTTCTCCGCCGGCCTGTTCGATTACCTGCTTAACTTTGGCATTGCGCAGAAACCGCTGTTGCTGCTGCCGGTGGGCTTGCTGTATTTCGTCATCTATTACGGCCTGTTCAGTTTCTTCATCCGGAAATTCGATTTGCAGACCATGGGACGTGAAGCGGTACAACAGGTTGCCGTGGTGGCGACGGAAGGTTCTTCCCGTGCCCATGGCTTCATCCTGGCCCTGGGCGGGGCAGCCAATCTGAAGTCGGTGGATGCCTGCACCACGCGCTTGCGCTTGCAGGTGGCCGACAATGACAAAGTGGACGAAGCCGCACTCAAGGCATTGGGTTCGCGCGGGCTGATCAAACCGGCGGCCGGCAGTGTGCAGGTGGTGCTGGGACCGGAGGCCGACCTTGTCTCCGATGAAATCCGTACCGCCTTGCAGCAAGGCGAGCTGGCCAGCAGCCGTGGCGCGCAACAGCCGTCCCGTTCGCCGGCTGCAGGGAGGCAAGATCTTGTGGTGACGGATGGTGCGCGCGATACCTGGCTGCAGGCACTGGGCGGACCGACTAATGTGATACAGGTGGGTGCGGTAGCTGGCAGCCGTCTGCGCGTGGAAGTGTGTGATGCCACGCTGGTGGATACCGCTGCCTTGCAGTCGCTGGGGGCGCGTGGTGTCACCACCTTCTCTGCCACGCTGCTGCATGTGATGCTGGCAGAAGACCCTGCTCCTTTGGCCAGTTTGCTACAGCGGTAAAACCACATTGGCACTACACGGCGGCGAGCCTTGTCAGGTAAGGATTTCGCCGCATTGTTGGTAACCCGCACACTACTTTTGTAGTCACTTGCTTACAGGGCAAAAGGAGCAGAAATTGATTGGCGCAGGGCACCAGATGACCTTGCACCATTACCAAATTAGGAGGATGCATCATGACGTTGAAAGTTGCCATTAATGGTTACGGTCGTATTGGCCGCATGGTGGTCCGCGCCTGGCAGGAGCGTTTTGCTGACCGCGATATCGAAATCGTGGCCATCAATGACCTGGGCAAGCCGGAACTGCACGAACACCTCACCCGCTTTGACAGCGTACATGGCCCGTTTGGCGGCACCATTGCACTGGAAGGCGATGCCCTGGTGGTGAACGGCAAGCCGATCAAGCTGCTCTCCATCCGTAACCCGGCCGAGCTGCCCTGGAAAGAACTGGGCGTGGATGTGGTACTGGAATGTACCGGCATCTTCACCAAACGTGAAAAAGCGGCGCTGCACCTGGAAGCCGGTGCCAAGCGCGTGCTGATTTCCGCGCCGGCTAACGATGCCGACGCTACCGTGGTATTCGGCGTCAACGATGACGTGCTGACCAGCGCCATGACCGTGGTGTCCAATGCGTCTTGCACCACCAACTGCCTGGCTCCGCTGGTACAGCCGCTGATCGATACCATTGGTATTGAGCGTGGCCTGATGACCACCATCCATGCCTACACCAACGATCAGGTGCTGCTGGATACCGATCACTCCGACTTGCGCCGTGCCCGTTCTGCCGCCGTGTCCATGATCCCGACCAAGACCGGCGCTGCCGCTGCAGTGGGCCTGGTACTGCCCAAGCTGAAGGGCAAGCTGGATGGCTTTGCCGTGCGTGTTCCGGTGAGCAATGTCTCGCTGGTGGACCTGACCTTCACTTCCTCCCGTGACACTACGGTGGAAGAAGTCAACGAGCTGATCAGCAGCGCTGCCAAGGGCAAGCTGGCCGGTGTGCTGGCCGTCAACACCCTGCCGCTGGTATCGCGTGACTTCCTGCACCACCCGGCTTCCAGCGTGTTTGATTCCACGCTGACCCGTGTGATTGCCGGTCGCGAAGTCAAAGTGCTGTCCTGGTACGACAACGAGTGGGGCTTTGCCAACCGCATGTTGGATACCTCGCTGGCCTGGGTTGCCGCCAAGTAATTCAACTTATCCGTTCTCCCTGGCAGCGTCAGAACTGTTGGGGAGAAGCCGGTGCAGTACACCCGGCTGTCATTGGTCAGAAGATGGCGGCCTGGGTGCTTCGTTCGTAGATGTGCTTCTATATGGTCTCTCCCAAGAGCTTGGCCGAAGAATCGATGATTCTTCGGCCATTTTTTTGCCCGCGCTTACGTATTGCCTGATGTCTACCCCTCGGGAGGCAATGGCCGTCATCCTGATGACGGTGCTGCCAGCACATCGCCATGGCCGGGCGATGGGCGCTAGCCGTGTTCAGTCATCCGCCAACAGTTGGGGCATGCGTGGCGGTACCGGCATGTCGATGATGATGGAGGTCTTGGTATCGCCAAACTGCATCAACTGGGCAATCAGGGTTTGCAGGCTGGGCATGGTATCGACCGCCACTTTCATCATCAGGCCGCTGGTGCCGGTGATGGATGCACACTCCAGTACCTGCGGCATGTTACGGATGCGCTCCAGCACCACGTAGTAGTCCAGGTGTTTGACGGTCAGCTCTATCATGCACAGGATGGGCAGTCCGGCCTTGGTCGGATCGATCTGGGCATGGTAGCCGGTTATCACGCCTGTTCTTTCCAGTTTTTCGATACGATCGGCAATGGCCGGGGCCGACAGGTTGACCCGCCGCGCCAGTTCGGCATAACTGATACGGGCATTTTCGTGCAGGCTGCTGAGGATTTTTTTGTCGAATTTATCCATGTTTCGAATCAAAGGTTTCTTGGCATGAAAAAGCCATTTTACAAGGCATGAGTACGAAAAATCCCATATTTCCACATTAAATTATTGTCACTTGCTCCGTACAATGCCGCCTTATCGGAGCTGTTGCGGCACTGTCCCGCTGTAATGGCTCCAGTCTGGATTCGTTGCTGATGGGTGCATGTCCCTGTACCTGTTTGAAACTGTCCTGGTGATCTCTTTGTCCCTGGTCTCAAGTCAGACGAAAAAATTTTTGACGAAGGCCATTCCGGGTCTGCCAATGCGGCAGGCCCGTTTTTTTTGTCAGTAGGCTGCTCATGGCGTGGCAAGATGATGTCTTGCTGCCCTGGATGACAAGCATTGCAGAAGTTTTGCCAACAATTTAAGAAATGTCATATTTCTGTAATCGCTGCTTTTTATCCTTGCCATCATCAAACCGGGACTGGACCGATACATGGCTGCCAATATTTTGCTTGTCGAAGACGAACCTGCAATTCAGGAACTGATCGCCTTTAACCTTACCCAGGCAGGACACCACGTGCTGCGTGCCAGTACCGCCGAGGCCGCACTGACCCTGGTGCGTAATGCGCTGCCCGATCTGGTGCTGCTGGACTGGATGCTGCCGGGCGCTTCCGGGGTGGATATTGCCAAGCGCCTGCGCTCGGATGAGCGCACCAAGCATATTCCCATCATCATGCTGACGGCGCGTTCGGACGAGCAGGACAAGATTACCGGACTGGAGTCAGGTGCGGACGATTACATCACCAAGCCGTTTTCGCCGCGCGAACTGTTGGCCCGCATCAAGGCGGTGTTGCGCCGCCGCGCACCGCAAATGACCGATGATGCGGTGGAAGTACAGGGCTTGCGGCTGGACCCCATCACCCATCGTGTCAGCGGCAATGGTGATACCATCGACCTTGGCCCCACCGAATTCCGTCTGCTGCACTTTTTCATGACCCATCCGGAACGGGTGCATTCGCGCTCACAATTGCTTGATCAGGTGTGGGGCGACCATGTCTTTGTGGAGGAGCGTACGGTGGATGTGCATATCCGTCGCCTGCGCAGTTCGCTGGAGACCACCGGGCATGATGCGTTGATTCAGACCGTGCGTGGTACCGGTTATCGTTTTTCCACTCAGCAGTGAGGTTGTCTTGCGAGAATTCCTGCAGCGTACTCTGGCATGGCTGTTTGTCATCCTCTTCATTGGTCTGGCCTTCTGGGCGTTTACCGGACCGATCGAAGGCCTGATCGCTGCCTGCATCGCCCTGCTGGCCTGGCTGGGGTTTCATCTGTACCACATTGCCCTGCTGCTGCGCTGGCTGGATCACCCCACAGCAGAGCGGGTGCCAGATGGTTTTGGTGCCTGGCATACCGTATTCATGACGCTGTACCGTACCATGCGCACCCAGATGCAAAGCAAGCGCAAACTCACCAATGTGCTGGAGCGCTTCATCAATGCCGGGGAAGCCATGCCGGACGGGGTGGTGGTACTGGACGAGCATGACCGCATCGAGTGGATCAACCCGATGGCGATGGAGCATCTGAACCTGGACCGCAAGCAGGATGTGGGCAATCAGATCCTCAACCTCATCCGCCAGCCCAGTTTTCACGCCTATATGAAAAGTGCCAGCTTCAGCCAGCCGCTGGTGCTGCAGTTTACCCAGCCGCGCGAACTGGTGATTTCGGTGCAACTGGTACCGTTTGACTCTACCCGCAAGCTGTTGCTCAGCCGCGATATCACCTCGCTGGAGCGGGTACAGACCGTGCATCGCGATTTTGTCGCCAATGTGTCGCACGAATTGCGCACCCCCTTGACCGTCGTCGGCGGCTTTCTGGAAACCCTGTCCGATATGGGCGAGGTGGATCAGGCCACGCTCAGCCATTTCCTGCCCATGATGATGGAGCAGTCACGCCGCATGCAGAGCCTGGTGGAGGATCTGCTGACCCTGTCGCGGCTGGAAAACAGCCCCAAGGCAGTGGCTGCCGAGAAGGTCAATATGCAGGAAATGCTGGATACCCTGATGGTGGAGGCTGAAGGCTTGTCGCAGGGCCGCCATCATGTCCGGCTGGAAAAAGGCTGCAATCAATGGCTGTGGGGCAGTGCGCAGGAGTTGCATTCGGCCTTTGGTAATCTGGTGTCCAATGCCGTGCGCTATACCCCGGAAGGGGGCGATATCACCCTGTCGTGGAAGGCGGATGGCGAGAAATTGTGTTTTTCCGTCAAGGACAGTGGTATCGGCATCCCGCGCGAGCATATCCCGCGGCTGACCGAACGTTTTTACCGGGTAGACCGTGGCCGTTCGCGTGGCAATGGCGGTACCGGGCTGGGCCTTGCCATCGTCAAGCATGTGATTGCCCGCCACAATGCCAGGCTGGAAATCCGCAGTGAGCCGGACAAGGGCAGTACGTTCAGTGTGATTTTCCAAAGCGAGCGCGCCGCCGAGCCGGAAACGCAAGCGGGAACGCATGCCTGAGGCTGGCTGACTGCGTGCTTGCACCCGTGGGCAGCGTCCGGTGGTGGTCGCATAAGCAGTGGCGGAATGGAATCCGCGAGTAGCCATGTTGCAACATAGTGTGTTGATCCGTTTTCTGCCTGCCGCCACGGCGGAGGATATTGCCCGCATCAGCCAGCATCTTGCCAGTCTGTCCCGGCAGATCCCCGACATCCTGACGCTGGGCGGCGGCCCGGATGTCAGCCCGGATGTCAGCCCGGAAGGATTGCAACACGGCTTTACCCATGGCTGGCTGGTGCAGTTTGTCGATGCTGCCGCCCGTGATGCTTATCTGATCCACCCGGCTTACCAAGCCTGCGTCGCCACGCTAAAACCGTTTGTTGATGACGTTTTAGTTTGTGATTTCGCTGTAAATTAACAGCATATCGCTGCAATCTGCACTTGGCCTGCACGCACAGTCGCGCTAGGATGTTCTTCTTTACCGCCGCGCACAAAAACAGCCACTGCCTTGCGCTTGCTGCTGCTACCCCTGTACTGTCAGCGATGGCACGCCTTGCTTCAGGAATGTCATGCTGTTTTGTGAGCCGCTCTTAATGCGCCAACTTTCCCGACTCCGGATCACATCATGAATCGTCTGCAATCCATCCGCCCGTTTGGCCAGCGTATCTGGCTGGATAATCTGTCCCGTGAGCTGCTGGCTTCGGGTGAACTGGCCCGCCTGCTGCAGGAAGACGGCATTGCCGGTGTTACCTCCAATCCGGCCATCTTTTACAAGGCCATCAGCACCGATGCCAGCTACCAGGCTGATCTGGCCCGTTTGCAGGCCGATGCCGGCCTGAGCGCCGAGCAGCGCTACGAAGCGCTGGTGGTGCCGGATATTCAGGCTGCCTGCGATCTGCTGCAGGAACAATACCGCAGCAGCGCCGGCAATGATGGCTATGTCAGCCTGGAAGTATCGCCTGCGCTGTCGCACGATGAGGCTGGCACCCTGGCAGCGGCACGCCGCCTGTGGGCCGAGATCGACCGCCCCAATGCCATGATCAAGATCCCTGCTACCGCAGAAGGCATACGCGCATTCCAGACGCTGACTGCCGAAGGCATCAACGTCAACATCACCCTGCTGTTCAGCCTGCCGCAAGTTGAAGCCGTATGGGATGCCTATATCGACGGCCTGAGCGCACGCCTGGCTGCGGGCAAGCCGGTGACCGGCATCAAGGCCGTGGCCAGCTTCTTCCTGTCGCGCGTGGACAGCCTCTTGGATGCGCAACTGCCTGCCCGCTTGCAGGGCAAGACTGCCATTGCGCTGTCCAAGGTGGCCTATGCCCGCTATCAGCAGCGTTTCCATGGCAGTGAGTTTGCCGCGCTGAAGGCGGCGGGTGCCTGGCCGCAATTCCTGCTGTGGGCGTCCACCGGTACCAAGAACGCCGCTTACTCCGACGTACTGTATGTGGAAAGCCTCATTGGCGATGAAACCGTGAATACGGTACCGGATGCCACGCTGGCAGCCTTCCGCGATCATGGCGTCGCCGCGCTGACCCTGCCGCAAGATGCGCAGCAGGCCCAGATCACCCTGCTGGATGTGGCCGAGGCTGATATCGACCTGGTGGCGGTGGGTGACAAGCTGCAACAGGATGGCCTCAAGCTGTTTGAAGATGCTTTTGCTGCCTTGTTGAAGCTGACTGCCTGAAGCTGATGTATTGAAAGCAAAAAAAGGATGCCCGGTGGCATCCTTTTCTGTTTTACGACACCGGCTGGTGTTCAGCAGGCTTGCTGACGGCGCTGGGCCATGCGTAAGCCTGCGTTGCGCAGTTCCTCTGCGTTCAGTGTGGCGGCGGCAGTGGGAATCAGCCATGCCTCTTCCGACGCCGCATGTTCGCGGTATTGACGTACAAATTCGGCGACCGCATTTTCGCTGATGCTGTCCAGCTCGCCATTGCGCAGGGCGCGCAGATCGTCGCGGATGGCATTCCAGCACGAGTGCAGGTAGCCGTGTTCGGCTTCCAATTGCTCGATACGTGGCGCCGCGGTGGGGACGCGTTCCAGCAGGATGGGAAACAGCTCCTCTTCCTCGTCGATGTGGTGGGCTGGGCCGGCGACATCAAAGTAACGGATCACACCGTCGATGGTGTTCTTTACCGCATCATTGACGCCATGCTCGCTGATATAGCCGGGCAGTTTATCCAGTTGGTCACAGAAGCGGCGTATTTTGTCGTGGCAGGCCAGCAGCATGTCCAGCGGTTGTTCAAAACTGGCGCTGCCAGTGTTGCCGATATCATTCAGGGTAAGCATGGTGGGGGCCTCAAGCTGGGTGAATGTGTCGAGTGTGCCGTGCTGCATTGCAAAAAACCATGATTCTGCTCAAATGCGCAGCACTGAATGGGCGCTTGGCTGCGAGGCTGGCACAATAGCGTATTGTGCGCCTTGCCACCGTATGCAGGAAGCAGGCATCACGCAATTGTGGCAATCCGCAAGCTGAAAGGTGGAAATGGATATTCCCTTTGTCGTCAAGGATATAGCACTGCAGGAGCCGGCACTGGCGCAAGCCGCGCTGCGTATCCAGCTACTGGCCCATCAAGTGGAAGTACAGTGGCTGAACTATCCGGCATTGCCACTGATGTGGCGTGATGTGGGCCAGGTGATGGCGTGCCGGGAGCGCGTGATTGGCGCGTTTGAGGGCGAGGAACTGCGCGGGGTGCTGGTGGCAAGCCAGCGTCAGCAAGGTGGCTGGCATATTGAGCGCACCGTGGTGGATCCGGCCCATTTCACGGCGGGCTGGGGTTATCGCCTGCTTAACCATCTGCTGGCGGATGCCGATGAGGTCAGCGTGGATACCGCAGAAGTCAATGCGGCGGCGGTGGCGCTGTATCACAAAGCCGGTTTTGTGCTGGAGCAGCGCTGGAGTGTGCCGGATGGCTTGGTGCTGTGGCGCATGTTGTACCGGGCTGGCCGTTTGCAGCCGGTGCTGCATCTGGAAGCCAGTGGCTGGGTAAGGGAGGCCAGGCAGATACCATCGCCCAATTGTGATGCCCGTGAGCAGGGACAGCCCGAACTGCTGGTCATTCACAATATCAGTCTGCCGCCGTATCGCTATGGCAGCCACGCGGTGGAGCAACTCTTTACCAATACGCTGAATCCGGATGAAGACCCGTTTTTTGCCAGCATCAAGCAATTGCGGGTGTCATCGCATTTCTTTATCCGGCGCAGTGGCCAGTTAGTGCAGTTTGTCCCGGTACAAGCCCGCGCTTGGCATGCTGGGGTCTCCAGTTGGCAGGGGCGGGAGCGCTGCAATGATTTTTCCATCGGTGTCGAGATGGAGGGCTGCGACTTTGAGCCCTTTGCCGATGCCCAGTACCAGATGTTGCTGGCACTGGTACGCGAGTTGCAGCAGCACCTGCCATTGCAGGCCATCACCGGGCACGAACACATTGCCCCCGGACGCAAGACAGATCCGGGGCCGTACTTTGACTGGGCGCGGCTGAGGCGGGAAATCGACCTGCCGATGTAGTAATGACACTACATAGTAAAATTTCATCCATTTTGCATCATTTGGCCGGCATTCATCTGCCGGCCTTTTTTGTTGCTGGCAGGCCTGTGGCGGCAGGAAATTCTGGAAAATTAATAGCTAATGCATTGAAATAAAAGCGTAAGTTTGAATATTGAAAGCAGTTTGTAATCGATTACATTGCCTGATTTTACGCGGGCAAATAAAAAAGGCAGGCGAAAATGCCTGCCTTTTGATGTAGTTGCTTGACTACAGCTCGACCTGGGCGCCCAGTTCCACCACGCGGTTGGTGGGAATCTGGAAGAAGTCGGTGGCACGCAGCGCGTTCTTGCTCATCCACACAAACAGGCGTTCACGCCAGCGTGCCATGCCGGGACGCTCGGTGGAAATAATGGTTTCGCGCGACAGGAAGAAGGACGTATCCATCAGTTCGAAAGCCAGTTTTTCGGCTTCGCACAGGGCAAGCACATTCAGCACGCTCGGGTCTTCCTTGAAACCGTAGCGGGCCACCACACGCCAGAATGACGGCGATAACTGCACCACTTCCAGGCGCGATTCGTCACTGATGTAGGGTACATCCTCGGTGCGAATGGTCATCAGCACGATGCGCTCATGCAGAACCTTGTTGTGTTTCAGGTTATGCAGCAATGCATGTGGCACACCATGCAGGGTGCTGGTCAGGAATACTGCTGTGCCCTGAACCCGTGTTGGCGGATAGGACTCCAGATTCTCAATGAAACTGTCCAGCGGCAGCGCCTGCTCGCGCAGCCGGTCGAACAGCAGCTTGCGGCCCTGTTTCCAGGTGGTCATCAGCATGAAGATGACCATGCCCAGCACCAGTGGCAGCCAGCCACCGGAGAACAGCTTGAGCAGGTTGGCACTGAAGAAGGCGGTATCGATGATGCCGAAGAAAATGGTGATGCCCAGTGCCAGCGGCAGCGGCCAGCGCCAGTTGACACGGGCCACCACAAAGAACAGCAAGGTGGTGATCAGCATGGTGCCGGTAACGGCAATGCCGTAAGCCGAGGCCAGATTATCCGAGCTCTTGAAAATCACCACCACCACCAGCACGGCCACCAGCAAGGCCCAGTTGACGAAGGGCAGATAGATCTGGCCGATTTCGTTTTCCGAGGTGTGGGAAATTTCCATGCGCGGGCTATAGCCCAACTGGATGGCCTGGCGGGTGAGCGAATAGGCACCGGAAATCACCGCTTGCGAGGCAATCACGGTCGCCAGCGTGGCCAGGATGATCAGCGGCAGCAGCGCCCATTGCGGTGCCAGCAGGAAGAAGGGGTTCTTGATGGTTTCCGGCTTGAGCATCAGCAATGCGCCCTGGCCAAAGTAATTGAGCACCAGTGCAGGCAGTACCAGGCCATACCAGGCCCGACGGATCGGTGCCTTGCCGAAGTGTCCCATATCCGCATACAGCGCCTCTGCGCCGGTCAGTGCCAGCACCACCGAGCCCAGCGTCAGATAGGCCCCAATGCCGTGGTGAACGACAAAGTTGTAGGCATACCAGGGATTGACGGCGGCCAGGATGCCCGGAGCCTGGACGATCTGCAGGATACCCAGCAAACCAAGGATGGAGAACCAGGCCAGCATCACCGGGCCAAACAGCATGCCCACGCTGGCCGTGCCAAAGCGTTGCAGGGCGAACAGGCCGACCAGCACGGTGATGGCAATGGGCATCACATAAGGCTGCATGCTGGGGCTAAGCACCTCCAGCCCTTCTGCCGCCGACAGTACCGACATGGCGGGGGTGATGATGGCATCGCCATAAAACAGGGAGGCACCAAACAGCCCCAGCAACACTACCTTCCAGCGCGCCGAATGGGTGACGTAATGACGGGCCAGCGCCATCAGCGCCATGATGCCGCCTTCGCCGTGGTTGTCGGCGCGCAGCACGAACACCACGTACTTGATGGAGACCACGAAGATCAGCGACCAGAAGATCAGCGACAGGATGCCGAAGATGTTGTCAGGCGTGGTGGCCATGCCATGGCCGGTAAAGCATTCGCGCAAGGTGTACAGCGGGCTGGTACCGATATCCCCATACACCACGCCCAGCGCAGCCAGCGTCAGGCCGGTCATGGCTTGTTTATTGTGAGCCTGCATGATTTGTGTGTGCATTCTTTATGTAGTTAAGCATGCATGCCATTCGTCTTCCGTGATTGTTGCGGCGCAAGAAAACGGAATGGCCTGTGAGCGCGAAGGTTACTACTGTGTCAGTACAGCGCCAAGCTAATGCTGTACTGCCAGGCATTTTCCATCTGGCGCTGTCGGGGGAAAGCGACAAAGTGACGCTGGCAGCGCTTGCGCACTCCGCTGGCATGAGGCTGCCGACAGGATGCTTTCCCGTCACCCGTGCAAAACGCTACAATCAACCCTATTTAGCCGAATACCAAGGACGCATCATGCGCGCATCGCAGTTTTTCATTTCCACCCTGAAAGAAGCCCCCGCCGACGCCGACATCACCAGCCAGAAGCTGATGATTCGTGCCGGCTTCATCCGCAAGGTTGCTGCCGGTATCTATTCCTGGATGCCGATGGGCCTGCGCGTGGTGCGCAAGGTGGAAAACATCGTGCGCGAAGAAATGAACCGTGCCGGTGCCATCGAAGTCTCGCTGCCGGTGGTGCAGCCGGCCGGCCTGTGGCAGGAGTCGGGCCGCTGGGACACCATGGGCGAGGAAATGCTGCGCTTCCAGGACCGTCACGAACGTGACTTTGCGCTGCAGCCTACTGCCGAAGAAGTGATTACCGACATCGCCCGCAGCGAGCTGCGCAGCTATCGCGCCTTGCCGAAAAACTTCTACCAGATCCAGACCAAGTTCCGCGACGAGCGCCGCCCGCGCTTTGGCGTGATGCGTGGCCGCGAGTTCACCATGAAGGACGCCTACTCCTTCGACCGCAGCGCCGAAGCTGCCGGGGTGAGTTACGACAATATGTATGCCGCCTACTGCCGTATTTTTGACCGTCTGGGCCTGACTTACCGCGCCGTGGCTGCCGACACCGGTGCCATCGGCGGTGACCGCTCGCACGAATTCCAGGTGATTGCCGATACCGGTGAAGATGCCATCATCTACTGCCCGGATTCCGACTACGCCGCCAATATCGAACTGGCCGAAGCCGTTGCGCCCGCCGGCGAACGCCCGGCCGCCAGCGCCGCGCTGACCAAGGTCCACACCCCCAAGGTCAAGACCATTGCCGAGCTGGTGGATTTCCTGTCCATCGACATCAAGAGCACCGTCAAGGCGCTGGTGGTGGAAGGCAGCGAAGGTGAGGCTGTGCTGATGCTGGTGCGTGGTGATCACGAACTGAATGAAGTGAAGGCGGAAAAAGTGGCCGGCATCAAGAAGCCGCTGACCATGGCTTCACCGGCCATCATCCGTGAGGCTTTTGGAGCCAATCCGGGTTCGCTGGGCCCGGTGGGCTTCAAGGGCCGCATCATTGCCGACCGTACCGTGGCCAAGATGGCCGACTTTGTCATCGGTGCCAACGAGGACGACCAGCACTACACCGGTGCCAACTTCGGCCGTGACTGTGCCGAGCCGGAAGTGGCCGACATCCGCAACGTGGTGGCAGGCGACCCCAGCCCGGACGGCAAGGGCGTGCTGGCCATCCAGCGCGGCATCGAAGTGGGCCATGTGTTCTATCTGGGCACCAAGTACTCTGCGGCGATGAATGCCACCTTCCTGGACGAAGACGGCAAACCCAAACCGTTTGAAATGGGCTGCTACGGCATCGGCGTCACCCGTATCCTGGGTGCCGCCATCGAGCAGAACCACGACGACAAGGGCATGATCTGGCCGGACAATATCGCCCCGTTTGCCGTGGTCATCTGCCCGGTCGGCTACGATCGTTCCGCCGAAGTGAAAGCCGCTGCCGACAGCCTGTACGCCGGTCTGCTGGCCAAGGGCGTGGACGTGATTCTTGACGACCGTGGCGAACGGCCGGGTGCCATGTTTGCCGACTGGGAACTGATCGGCGCGCCGCATCGCGTCACCATTGGCGACCGTGGCCTGAAGGAAGGCAAGGTCGAATACCAGCAGCGTCGCGATGCTGCAGCAACGCCGGTTGCGGCAGATGCTATTCTGGAACATCTGCTCGCCAAACTGTCCTGATGAAAATCCTCCTGTCGCTGCTCGCCCTTACCACCATGCTGGCCTGTTCGCCAGCGTGGGCGGGTGCGCAGCGCGAGGAGGCGCTGTCTGCCAATGTGGCGTCAGCCATGAGCCGCACCATTGCCGATGTCAATGCGCCGCGCCTGGTATTCGATACGCCGCAAGAGGGGCAGGCCTGGCTGGCTGAAATGTCGCGCCGCCTGCAAAAGCGTATTCCCGATAGCTGGATGCGTGAGCGACTGTTGACGGCCATCCAGTACGAGGCCACCCGCGCCGGGCTGGACCCGCAAATGGTGCTGGGCCTGATCCAGGTGGAAAGCGGCTTTAACAAATACGCCATTTCCCCTGCCGGTGCCCGTGGCCTGATGCAGGTGATGCCCTTCTGGGTAAGGCAAATCGGCAACCCGCAGCACAATCTGTTCGAACTCACGCTCAATCTGCGCTATGGCTGCACCATCCTGCGCCATTATCTGGACATGGAGCGTGGCAATCTTTATCGCGCACTGGGCCGTTACAACGGCAGCCTGGGTCGGCCGGAATATCCCAATCTGGTGATTGGCGCCTGGAAAAAACAATGGTCCTGGACTGCGCCAGTACCAGTCAAAGTAGCTGGTAGTAACCTGCCTTTAGGTCAGTAGACTTTGCACGCAAATAGCGTGCATTTTTCTTTCCTCTTCGCTTGAGGATGTTGCATGTTTTCCCTTCCCCGCACGGCAACCGCTCCGTTTTGTCCCGCTGAAGTACAAGGCAGCATCCGCATTGATGGCCGCGCGCCCTGGTGGCAGCGGCTGCGCCGTTTTGCCGGCCCCGGTCTGCTGGTGGCTGTTGGCTATATGGACCCCGGCAACTGGGCTACCGATATCGAGGCCGGTTCCCGCTTTGGCTACGGCCTGCTGTGGATTGTGGCGCTGTCCAGCCTGGTTGCCATGGTGTTGCAGTTGATGGCTGCCCGCCTTGGCCTGGTAACAGGCTTGGATCTGGCGCAGGCCAGCCGCAATCATTTCGGTCCATATGGCCGGATTATTCAGTGGTTGAGTGCGGAATTATCCATTATTGCCTGCGATGTGGCCGAGGTACTGGGCTGCGCACTGGCATTCAAGCTGCTGTTTGGCGTGCCATTGGCCTGGGGGGTGGTGCTGACGGCGTTTGATACCGTCATCGTGCTGGGCATGAAGGGCAAGGGCTTCCGGCAGATCGAGGCGGTGGTGCTGGGGCTGATCGCCACCATTGCCCTGTGTTTTGCCATCCAGGTGTTCATGGTGGGGCCGGACTGGCAGGCGGTGGCGCGCGGCCTGCTGCCATCCAATCCCGGTGGGGATCTGCACCAGGCGGTGGTGCTGGGGCTGGGTATCGTCGGGGCCACCATCATGCCGCACAACCTGTATCTGCATTCCTCGGTGGTGCAAACCCGCAAGGTGGAAAGCGGCAAACACAGCCTGCGCGATACCTTGACGCTGTGCCGGGTGGATACGGTGGTGTCGTTGCTGCTGGCCATGCTGGTGAATGGGGCCATTCTGGTGCTGGCTGGTACTGCCTTTCATGCGGTAGGACAGCCGGTGGTGGACGATATCGAACAGGCTTACCGCTTGATTACCCCGCTGGCCGGTGGTGCGGCGGCCTTGCTGTTTGGCCTGGCCTTGCTGGCATCGGGCCAAAGCTCCACCCTGACTGGCACAGTGGCAGGACAGGTGATCATGGATGGATTCTTGCAGATCCGCATTCCCTGCTATCAGCGCCGGTTGATCACGCGCGGGCTGGCCCTGCTACCAGCGCTGCTGGGGGTGTTGCTGCTGGGCGAGGGCGCGGTGGGGCGCATGCTGGTGTGGAGTCAGGTGGTGCTCAGCCTGCAACTGCCGCTGGCGATGTGGCCCTTGCTGCGCATGACAGCCAGTCGGCAGTTGATGGGGGAGTTTGCCCTGTCACCGCTGATGCAGGTAGTGGGCTGGCTGCTGTTCGTGCTGATCTGCGGGGCCAATCTGTTATTGATCATTGGCCTGTAAACGGCAATAAAAAAGCCGCCATAAGGCGGCTTTTTTATTGCGTGGGCGTGCTGTTCAGTCTTCCTGCGTTTGCAGCAGCTTTTTCAGCAGGCCGGCCAGCTGGATTTTCTCGGCTTCATCCAGGTTTTCCATCAGTTCGGCCTCGGCAGCCAGATGGTTGACCACGGCTTCTTCAATCACGGCAAAGCCCTTGGCGCTCAGGGTGACAATCACGCCGCGGCGGTCTTCCGGGTCGGGTGAGCGGGTGACCAGACCGGCTTCTTCCAGGCGGTTGATGCGGTTGGTCAGCGCGCCGGAGGAAATCAGCACCATGCCCTGCAGCTGGTTGGGGGAGAGCTGATAGGGTTCGCCGCGACGACGCAGTGCAGCCAATACGTCGAATTCACCGACATTCAGGTTGTAACGGGCCAGATCCTGCAATACACGGCGGGTAATGAAATACTCCATCCGCACGATGCGACCTATGACCTGGGTGGAGGAGGGGTCCAGGTCGGGACGTACTTCATTCCAGAGGGCGACGATGCGGTCTATCTGATCGGGCTGTTGATGCATTCTGCGATTATCCAGGTAAGGGAGGGGCGTGGCTTTCCGTTCCGGGCGCAAAGCGTATCATGAGTTGTCGATGAAGTATCTTTTCATGAAGATATTTCCGGGTGGCCAAGGTTGGGCTGCATTCCGCAGGATCGGCGGCAAAGCCAGGCCTGGCGCGCCGATTAGCCCTGCCGAGGTATTCCGCGCAGCGATGAGTGGTCTGTTGGCAAACGGGGGACAGCCGTTGATCTGGCCGATTTATTGCCGGACTTTACCCTTGCCGGGGTGCGGCGCCTTGGGCAGTTCCACCTGGCGGGTACGCGCCAGCCTGTCGTGCAGAAACAAGCGGTCCTTGTCGTAGAACGCGGCCAGATAAGGCAGTGCGCACCAGGCCAGTGAAATCAGCAGCGCTTGCCTGCCATGCCCCAGATTGCGCGACCAGGCCAGATAGGAAATGGCTGGCATGCCGACAAACAGCAGCAGCCCCACGACATAACGAAAGCCTGCCTGACGCCAGTCAATCAGTTGATTGTCGTCCTGGCGGACCAGCTTTAGACGCCAGGCCTTCATGGCGACGGTCTGGCCGGATTTGACCCAACTGCTGCCAAAATAGCCGAACAGGCTGCCGGCCAGTGCCAGTTGCGTCAGCAGGTCCAGCAGCAGCGAACGGCCCAACCAGGCTTGCAGGCCGGTCATGACGGCAGAAACGGTGAGCAGCAGGGCAGCAATCAGCAGCAATTCGTAAAACTGGCTGCACAAACGGCGGCCAATGCTGGCCGCGGTAATGGATGAAGACATGAGATGCAGGATAGTTGGGGGTCAGCCGGAAGCCTGTGGCTTGAGCTGGACCTGTTTCAGGCGCTGGATGGCTTTTTCCCGGTCTGCCGGCGGCAAGCTTTGCAGCGTTTTCCAATTGTTGCGGATTTGCTGGCGTTGTTCCAGCGTCAGGTCAGACCAGATCTTCAGCTTGCTTTGCAGGCGTAATCTGCCGGCCGCATCCAGGCTGCGATATTCCGGCACGATGGCCAGCAGGGTTTTCTTCTTCTCCGGCGCATAGCGATCCCACTCGCCAGCCAGCGGAGCCATCACGGTCTGCTGCTCGGTATCCAGCTGGTCCCAGCGTGGATTGGTCAGTGGGCTGGCCGCTACCGGCAAGGCCAGCAGGCTGCCAAGCAGCAGCATGGGAAGAAGGCGGCGCAGCTTAGTCATGCATGTTCCCCGAGAAATGAGGGTCCATCAACACTTCCAGCGGCAGCTCATGCGACAAGATGGCTGCATCGACCGCTTCTTCTTCCACCAGCAGGCCTTCGGCCAGCCACACACCGGTGCCGGCCACCATGGCGAAACTCAGCGCCAGCATGCTGCGACGCACTGCCTGGGTATGACGCAGCACCCATAGCGCCAGTCGTTCGCCGTGGCCAACAGGTTGGCGGATGCGCTCGTCAAAACGGCTTAGCGCCTGTTCACGTGCCTGCTGCAGGCCAAGCAATACCGCGGGTGTCGGCTCCTGACCTGGCTGATCAAGCACGGTGGTCACGGTGCGGGTCAGTTTTTCTTCCGTGGCAAGTGCTTTGTTTGAGGATTTCATAGCACCACTCCTTTTTGCTGCAGGATGGCGGCCAGGGTATGGGTGGCGCGCGAGCAATGTGTCTTGACGCTGCCTTCCGAGCAGCCCATCACCCTTGCCGTCTCGGCAACGTCCAGTCCTTCCCAGTAACGCAGCAGAAAGGCTTCACGTTGACGATTGGGCAGCAGTTGTACTGCGCCATCGATCAGTTGGGCCACTTCCTTGCGGGCAAACCATTTTTCCGGATTGCTGCTGGCTTCGTCGGCCGCGATGTTGAGGGTTTCCAGCGGATCTGCCGTTTCGTCCTCTTCGCGGGTAGGCAGCAGCGAGGACAGCAAAGTGCCAAAGAAATTTCTCACCTTGCTGCGGCGGAAATGATCACGAATGGTGTTTTGCAGAATGCGCTGAAAAATGAGTGGCAATTCCGCCGCCGGTGCATGGGCATAGCGGTCTGCCAGTTTCATCATGGAGTCCTGCACGATATCCAGTGCGTTTTCATCGTTGCGCACGGCGTAGAGGGCTTGCTTGAAGGCGCGACGTTCCACCGACAGCAAAAAGTCGGCCATTTCCTTGCGGCTTGCCATGAGAGGGGTATTCGGGTTGATGCCAACGAGAGATAGTAGCAGAGCCCAGACGCCAAGACCACCCCGCGGATTTCCCTGTTTTTACCGTGGCTTAGCGCGTTTTTGCACCTGCACAAAAGCCTTGACCGCCATTTGAGGGATACGCTAAGGTCTTCCATCACAACGGGATGAAACACAAGTCAATTGCCAAGATTGACTGCAAGACAAGACAAAGAGGCACAAGATGCAGATATCGGGCGCGGAAATCCTGGTCCGTTGCCTGCAGGAAGAAGGGGTCGAATTTCTGTTCGGCTACCCTGGCGGCGCAGTTCTGGAAATTTACGATGCCATCTTCCGGCAGGACAAGTTCAAGCACGTTCTGGTACGCCATGAGCAGGCTGCAGTGCATGCAGCCGATGCTTACTCGCGTTCCAGCGACAAGGTGGGCGTAGCACTGGTGACTTCTGGTCCCGGTGCCACCAATGCTGTCACTGGCATTGCCACCGCCTATATGGATTCGATTCCGATGGTGGTGATTTCCGGCCAGGTGGCCACGCCTGCCATCGGTCTGGATGCCTTTCAGGAAGTGGACATGGTGGGTATTACCCGCCCGTGCGTGAAGCACAACTTCCTGGTCAAGGACATCAACGACCTGGCGGCTACCATCAAGAAAGCCTTTTACATCGCCAAGAGTGGCCGTCCCGGCCCGGTGGTGGTGGATATTCCCAAGGATGTCACCCAGCAAAGTGCCGAATTCCACTACCCGGAAAACGTACACATCCGTTCCTATGTGCCTGCCACCCGCGGTCATCCGGGACAGATCAAGAAGGCCATCAACCTTCTGCTGGAAGCCAAGCGTCCCTACATTTATGTTGGCGGCGGTGCCGTACAGGGCAATGCCGCAGCCGAAGTCACCGAGCTGGTGAAGTCGCTGGGCCTGCCGTGTACCAATACCCTGATGGGCCTGGGTGCCTATCCGGGTTCCGATCCGCAATTCCTCGGCATGCTGGGCATGCACGGTACTTACGAAGCCAATATGGCGATGCAGTACTGTGATGTGCTGATTGCGGTGGGTGCGCGTTTTGACGACCGCGTCATCAGCGTGCCGTCGCATTTCCTGTCGCAGCCGAAGAAGATCATCCACATCGACGTGGACCCGTCTTCCATCTCCAAGCGCGTGAAGGTGGATGTACCCATCGTGGGCGACGTCAAGCACGTGCTGCGTGAAATGCTGGACATCCTGCGCCAGTCCGGTCAGAAGCCGGATGCCGGCCATCTGGCAAACTGGTGGAAGCAGATTGAAGAATGGCGTGGCCACAACTGTCTGCTGTACACCCCGTCCACCGAGCTGATCAAGCCGCAATTCGTGGTGGAAAAGTTGTACGAAATCACCGGCGGCAAGGCCATCATTGCTTCGGACGTAGGTCAGCACCAGATGTGGGCTGCCCAATATTACAAGTTCGACAATCCAAAGCAGTGGCTCAATTCCGGCGGCTTGGGTACCATGGGCTTCGGTTTGCCGGCAGCCATGGGCGCGCAACTGGCCAATCCGGATGCAACCGTCGCCTGTATCACCGGCGAAGGCTCCATCCAGATGAACATCCAGGAGCTGTCCACCTGCAAGCAATACCATACCCCGGTCAAGGTGGTGGCGCTGAACAACCGCTACCTGGGCATGGTGCGCCAGTGGCAGGAATTCTTCTACGGAACCCGGTACTCCGAGTCCTACATGGACGCGTTGCCGGACTTCGTGAAAGTGGCCGAGGCCTATGGCCACGTTGGCTTCAAGATCGAAAATCCGTCCGATGTAGAACCGGTGCTGCGCGAGGCTTTCGGCCCTGCGCTGAAGGAGCGTCTGGTATTCCTCGACTTCCGTACTGATCAGTCCGAGAACGTGTTCCCGATGATCCAGAACGGCAAAGGCCTGGACCAGATGGACTTGCCGCCGCACATGCGCGATGTCCAGCAGCTTCCTTTCGAGAACAACCGTGACTACGGCAATATGTGCTGAGGCGGACGGTATGAGACATATTCTTTCGATCTTGCTGGAAAACGAAGCGGGCGCACTGTCCCGCGTGGTGGGCCTGTTTTCGGCCCGGGCTTACAACATTGACTCTCTGACGGTGTCGACAACCGAGGACGCGACACTGTCACGGATGACGATCGTCACGCATGGTTCTGACGAAGTCATCGAGCAGATCACCAAGCAGCTCAACAAGCTGATCGAGGTGGTCAAGGTGATAGACCTCAATGAATCCGAGCACATCGAACGCGAGATGATGCTGATCAAGGTGCGCGCTACCGGCAAGGACCGGGAAGAAATGAAGCGCATGGCGGATATTTTCCGCGGTCGCATCATCGATGTTACGGAAAAGACATACACCATCGAGCTGACTGGTACGAGCGACAAGCTGGGGGCCTTTATCGAGGCCATTGACCGCGCAGTGATCCTGGAAACGGTCCGTACTGGCGCATCCGGCATAGGCCGTGGTGAACGGGTTCTGAAAATCTGATATATCTATGCATCTGGCGGCGGGCCACAGCAGGTGGCCGCCCGGATAACAAGGGACAAAGCAAATGAAAGTGTATTACGACAAGGACGCTGATCTTTCCATCATCAAGGGTAAAAAAGTAGCCATCATCGGTTACGGCTCGCAAGGCCATGCCCACGCCCAGAACCTGAAAGAGTCTGGCGTTGATGTGATTGTTGGTCTGCGCAAGGACGGTGCGTCCTGGAAAAAGGCCGAAGCGGCTGGTCACAAGGTCAAGGAAGTGGCCGAAGCAGTGAAGAAGGCCGATGTCGTGATGATTCTGCTGCCGGACGAATCGCAGCCGGACGTATACCGCAACGAAATCGCCCCGAACATCAAGAAGGGCGCTGCCCTGGCATT
Organism: Aquitalea magnusonii; assembly: GCF_002217795.2. Lineage (NCBI taxonomy): Bacteria > Pseudomonadati > Pseudomonadota > Betaproteobacteria > Neisseriales > Chromobacteriaceae > Aquitalea > Aquitalea magnusonii. The sequence goes on along the minus strand of NZ_AP018823.1, from coordinate 4,001,806 downwards.
CGCCCACGGCTTCAACGTGCATTACAACCAGATCGTTCCGCGTGAAGACCTGGACGTGATCATGGTTGCCCCGAAAGGCCCGGGCCACACCGTGCGTTCCGAGTACGTGAAGGGTGGCGGCGTGCCGACCCTGATCGCCGTTTACCAGGACAAGTCCGGCAAGGCCCGTGACGTGGCCCTGTCCTATGCTGCTGCCAACGGCGGCACCAAGGGTGGCGTGATCGAAACCAACTTCCGCGAAGAAACCGAAACCGACCTGTTCGGCGAACAGGCTGTGCTGTGTGGCGGCGCGGTAGAACTGGTGAAAGCCGGTTTCGAAACCCTGACCGAAGCCGGTTACGCTCCGGAAATGGCTTACTTCGAATGTCTGCACGAACTGAAGCTGATCGTGGACCTGATGTACGAAGGCGGCATCGCCAACATGAACTACTCCATCTCCAATAACGCGGAGTATGGCGAGTACGTGACCGGCCCGGAAGTAGTGACCTCCGCTACCAAGGAAGCCATGAAAAAGGCGCTGTACCGCATTCAGTCCGGTGAATACGCCAAGATGTTCATCCTGGAAGGCAAGACCAACTACCCGAGCATGACTGCCCGTCGTCGCCTGACTGCCGATCACCCGATCGAGAAGGTTGGTGCCGAACTGCGTGCCATGATGCCTTGGATTTCCAAGAACAAGCTGGTTGACCAGTCCAAGAACTGATTGCGCAGTCGGTCAGTGTACAAAGCCGGGGCAACCCGGCTTTTTTCATTGTCACGGCCCTGTCGCGGATTGGTTCTGGCCCGGTTTTGCTGCTGGCAGCGGCTTGGATTACACTAGGCGGTTCTGCGCCAAGGCGCCCGATTTATCCAGATCGTCGACGCATTGACCACCGGCTTGCCTCTTTGCCGGTTCAGCGCCGTATCGACTGCTTCGCTTATGGATAACTGCATGATCAATGATCCCGTTCCGGGCAAACCCTCCCTGCGCCGTCAGGGGATTTACCTGCTACCCAATTCCTTTACTCTCGCCGCGCTGTTTGCTGGCTTTTACGCCATCGTGCAGGCGATGAACCAGAACTTCCAGATTGCTGCCGTTGCCATTTTTGTTGCCATGATTCTGGATGGCATGGATGGCCGCGTTGCCCGGCTGACGCATAGCCAGAGCGCCTTCGGTGCCGAGTTTGACAGCCTGTCGGACATGGTGAGCTTTGGGGTGGCACCGGCACTGGTGGCCTATGAATGGCTGCTCAAAGACATGGGCAAGCTGGGCTGGATGGTGGCTTTCATCCATTGCGCCGGGGCGGCGCTGCGGCTGGCCCGCTTCAATACCATGATAGGCAGTACCGACAAGCGCTGGTTTACCGGCCTGCCCAGTCCGGCTGCGGCGGCATTGGTAGCTGGCCTGGTGTGGATTTGCCACGCGTATGACTATACCGGCCTGCCGGGGCTGAAATGGGTGTTGCTGGGCTTTACCGCTTTTTCCGGCATCACCATGGTGACCAATGTGAAGTTCTGGAGCTTCAAGGAAATCCACCTGCGCCGCCGCGTACCGTTTGTGATGCTGCTGGCGCTGGTGGTGGCTTTGTTGCTGCTGATGTCCGAGCCGCCGCTGGTGCTGTTCGGCTTCTTTGTCTGCTATGCGCTGTCCGGCTATGTGATGGCGGCCTGGCGCTGGTGCAAACCCAAGCCTGTGATGCTTTGATCCTGTTGTTGGCTGTGCAGATCACCCCGTTGGCGCCAGGCGCAACGGGGTTTTTTATTGTCCGGAGCGATGTAGATATTGGACAGATATGTCCAATATCTGTCCGATTTGTTCTGAGGGGTAGATCTGGTTGCTGACGGTTTTTGGTGTCAGGAATAGCCATTTTTTATGAAATATTAGACTTAATGTCTAATATTTGCATATTTGACACAGGATTTTTGATTTTAAGGTGCATGTTGCACTGCAGGTTTGACGAAATATTGTCCAATCGATACATTGGTTAAAACTTTGCTGCAGGAGCACAACATGCAATTGGACATTGAACGACTGATCGAAGACCTGGGTGGCCCCGGTGCGGTGGCTGAAGGCCTGAGTCAGCTGTTTCCCGATGAGCCGGTCAGCCGTGCAGCAATCTACAAATGGAGAGAACGTGGCAGCCTGCCGCTGTCACAGTTGAACAAACTGGCGCAACTAGCCGCCAGCCAGGGCAAGAAATTCGATTTCAACGATTACCTTAACGCCGCCGGGACAGCAGCACAGGGACAAGGGAGAGCATTCAACATGGGCGACCGTCTTTACATTTTTGATACCACCTTGCGTGATGGCGAGCAGTCGCCGGGCGCTTCCATGACCAAGGAAGAAAAAATCCGCATCGCCCGCCAGCTGGAACGTCTGGGTGTGGATGTGATCGAGGCCGGTTTCGCCGCTGCCAGTCCGGGTGATGCCGACGCCATCCGCGCCATTGCCGAGGTGATCAAGGACTCCACCGTCTGTAGCCTGGCCCGCGCCAACGAGCGCGATGTGCGTGCTGCCGGTGAAGCCATCAAGCCCGCCGCCCGTGGCCGCATCCACACCTTCATTGCCACCAGCCCCATCCACATGGAAAAGAAGCTGCGCATGAGCCCGGATGAAGTGGTGGCCGCAGCGGTAAAGGCAGTGCAGATTGCCCGTGAATACACCGACGATGTCGAATTTTCCGCCGAAGACGCCTTGCGCTCGGATATCGACTTCCTTGCCCGCATCTTTGGCGAAGTGATCAAGGCCGGTGCCACCACGCTGAATGTGCCGGATACCGTGGGCTACGCCGTACCGCGAGCCACCGAGGCCTTCTTCCGCGAGCTGATCAGCAAGACGCCGGGTGGCGACAAGGTGATCTGGTCCGCCCATTGCCACAACGACCTGGGCATGGCGGTGGCCAACAGCCTGGCGGCAGTACTTGGCGGTGCCCGTCAGGTGGAATGCACCATCAACGGCCTGGGCGAACGTGCCGGTAATGCCGCGCTGGAAGAAATCGTCATGGCGGTGCGTACCCGCAAGGACGTGTTTGCCGTGGAAACCCGTGTCGATGCCACCCAGATCGTGCCGGCTTCCAAGCTGGTATCCACCGTCACCGGCTACCCGGTGCAACCGAACAAGGCCATTGTGGGTGCCAACGCCTTTGCCCATGAATCCGGCATCCATCAGGATGGCGTGCTCAAGCATCGCGAAACCTACGAAATCATGTCGGCTGAAAGCGTGGGCTGGAGTGCCAACCGCCTGACGCTGGGCAAATTGTCCGGCCGCAATGCCTTCAAGACCAAGCTGACCGACCTGGGCATCGTGCTGGACAGCGAAGAGGCACTGAACGCGGCTTTTGCCCGCTTCAAGGACCTGGCCGACCGCAAGCGCGAGATTTTCGACGAAGACCTGCACGCGCTGGTATCGGACGAAATGGTGTCCACCTTGCAGGAGGACTACAAGTTCGTGTCGCTCAAGATCAACACCGAAACCGGCGAAGCCCCGCAAGCGGCCATCGTGTTTGTTGAGCACGGCATGGAAAAGCGCTGCGAATCCAGCGGTTCCGGCCCGGTGGATGCCGCCTTCAAGGCGATCGAAAGCACGGTCAACAGCCAGGCCGAACTGGAACTGTACTCGGTGAACGCCATCACCAAGGGCACCGAATCGCAGGGCGAAGTCACCGTGCGTCTGGCCAAGGATGGCCGTGTGGTGAACGGCCAGGGTGCGGATACCGACGTGATCGTGGCCAGTGCCAAGGCTTACCTGTCTGCACTGAACAAGCTGAGCAACCGTCAGGAGCGTGTCAAGGCACAAGGCGACGTTTAAGAGTTTGCTTTTGTTTTCAGCCGGGCTGCCCGCCACAGCCCGGGGCTGGTCTGACGGATTTTCCCCATCCCGTTCCCGTCAGGTCGGACCCGCCCGGTGGCAGCAATCCGGCCACAGGTTTCAGTTCACCCATTGATTGAAACCACAGGCTCACAAGGCCGCTTTCCATTTAGCCCCGGCTCACAAGGCCAGCGCGGCAGACAGCCGACCCAGGAGGTCGGCGTTGTCGCGCTGGCGGGCTGATTCCGCCTTACCTTCCTGTTCTGCCCGCGTTATCATCGCGCCTGCTTCATTCATGCAAGGCACCCACATCATGTCCCAGGGATTTTTCCTTACCGGCACCGATACCGAAATCGGCAAAACCCATTCCGCCGTCGCGCTGATCCGCCATTGGCAGGCCCAGGGCCAGCGGGTGCTGGCGATGAAGCCGGTGGCCTCCGGCTGTGAGATTCTGCCGGACGGTAGCTGGCTGAATGACGATGTGGCGCGGCTGGTGGCGGCAAGCGGACAGCAGGATCTGGACCTGATGAACCCCTATCGTTTTTTGCCGCCGGTATCGCCGCATATCGCCGCGCGCGAAGCAGGCGTCGAGATTTCACTGGCGCGTATCGTCAGCCACTACCGGCAACTGGCGGCGCAGGCGGATACCGTGCTGGTGGAGGCCGCTGGCGGCTGGCTGGCGCCATTGGCCGATGGTGTGTACATGGAGGACATGGCGCGGGCGCTGCAACTGCCGGTGATACTGGTGGTGGGCATGCGGCTGGGCTGCATCAACCATGCCTTGCTCACGGTGCGGGCGATCGAGGCTTCCGGTCTGACGCTGGCGGGCTGGGTGGCCAACCGGGTGGTGCCGCAGCAACTGGCCTACGCCGACAATCTGGCTACCCTCAAGGCAGCCATTGCCGCGCCCCTGCTGCTGGAGCTGCCTTACGAAGATTCCACCGCCCAGTCTGCCTGAGCAAAGTCATTGCCTCAGCCATCAGCCAGCGGGCTATCGAGCAGCGTGCTGCACAGGTCCTGAAACAATATGCTGTCATCCGCAGCCAACCGGTCCTGGGTCAGGCTCAGGTCGCGGCCCAAATTACGCAGCCGCCAGTTGATCTCCTGGCTGGCCAGCATGATTTCCAGTTGCAGATCTTCTTCCAGCCCCAACTGGTTGCCGGACTGCATGCCCGTGCTGAACAGTGAACGCTGGATGCCATCAAACTGGCTCATGCAGCGGCTGAGGGCGGCCTGAGCAGCATGGCTGAGTTTTTCTTCCTGCAGATTGAGCAAGAGGTGGGTAATGGTGCCGATATGCTTGAGCAGGGTGTGCAGTCCATCCATCGCCTGTGCCACTGTTTGGCTGGCCGCCGGGCTGTTGTCCAACTGGCGCACGATGCGGTTGAGCAAAGAGACCGAGGGGCGGTGGAATTCTCCCGGAATGATGCGCAAGGCGATATCCAGCCTTTGATAAGGGTGGCTCTTGTGCAGCAGTAACTGGGTGGCCATGTCGGCCACCGCGATGATCTGGCCGGCGACACATAGCTGTTTTTCCTTCTCCCGGCGCGGGTAGCCGCTGCCATCCAGCCGTTCGTGATGCTGCAAGATGGCCAGCGCCACCGTTTCCTTGTGGGCGAAAGGCCCGAGCTGCAGCATTTGGCGATAGCCGATCAGCGGGTGTGCCATGCGGTGACGCCATTGGCTTGCCTTGCTGCCGCTTTGTGGCGTGGCGCTGCGCGGGCGCAGGTAAAGCTCGCCGATATCATGAAACAGTGCAGCCAGCGCAATCTGCTCCAGCAGGATGCTGGATTGCCCGGTGCGCAGCGCAAGGCCCAGGCTGAGCAGGCAGCACAGCAGACTGTGTTCCAGCAATGCTTGCTGATCCAGCATGGCCAGCAGCATGCTGAGCGAATGGTTGAGTGGCAAATTTTCCAGCACCGCCAGGCAGGCATGCCGATGTGCTGTTTTTTCCAGCAGGAGGTGCAGCAGGGGTTGGCTGGATAGCAATTGCCGGCCTTGATCCTGCAATAGTGCATGCGCGGCAAAATCCGGCAGGGCCAGGCTGGCCTCCAGTGGCGAGCGCAGTAATTGCTGCGGTAGCGCCTGCACATGCCTGTCCTGCAAGGTCAGCCCGCTTTGCAACAGGATGCTGCCATCCGCCGCGGTCAGGCTGTGCTCAACCACAATGGCCTGCCTGGCTATCAGCCTGGATAGGGAAGCCAGAAAAAAAGGATTGGCACTGTACTGCTCATGGCTTGCATTCGGCATGATCGGTATTGGCAGTGAAGGCTGGGCAGGTTTTAGCAGAAATGATGGCAGCTCATTCATCATTATTTGCCATCGTAAGGCAATTGCAAGGATATGCCGCTGGAATCTGCATTGCTACCGCAGTGCGGCATGAAAGAGGCTTGTTTTTATTTGAATCTGGTCTAGGCTTGCAAACAGTTATTGAAGTTTGTTGTTAGTGTTTGAACAGGCTGCCGTATTCCTGGTAGCTGGAAAAGGGGGACGCATGTCCTGCCTTCGCCTCTGTGGCATTAGCGCCATATGGTTCGCCCTCCACAGCACTGCCGTGCAAGGGGACACTGCGGCTTTCAATCTGCAAGCCCCCGCCACTTCTCTGGCCAGGATGGAGTACGACCTGCACAGCATGCTGCTGTGGGTGACCGGGCTTATCTTCCTGCTGGTGTCGGCGGTGATGCTGTATGCCATCGTGCGACATCGCAAATCACGCGGCCATGTGGCCAAACCCTTCCATGAAAACACCACGGTGGAAATCATCTGGACCGTGATTCCATTGCTGATCCTGCTGGCCATTGCCTGGCCGGCCACCCGCGCCGTGCTCAGCCAGAAAAGCACGCATGGCGCGGAGATGACCATCCGCATTACCGGCTATCAGTGGAAGTGGCGTTACGACTACCTGGATGACAATTTCGGCTTTGTCAGCCATTTGGCCACCCCGCGCGCCGCCACGGCGGCCGGGGCCGCACGGCCGGAACATTATCTGCTGGAGGTGGACGCGCCATTGGTACTGCCCACCGGGCGCAAGGTAAGGCTGCTGCTGACCGCCAACGATGTCATCCATTCCTGGTGGGTGCCGCAGTTGGGGGTGAAGCAGGATGCGATTCCCGGCTTTCTGCGCGATGCCTGGTTCATGGTGGACAAACCTGGCATTTATCGCGGGCAGTGTTCGGAGTTGTGTGGCAAGGACCACGGCTTCATGCCCATCGTGGTGGATGCGCGCAGCCCGGCAGACTATGCGCGCTGGCGCGCTGCGCGGCTGAAACAGGCCGCTGCTGCGGCGGATGATCCGGCCAGGGTGTGGACGCTGGCGGCGCTGCGCCAGCGGGGCGAGACGGTGTACAGCCAGAACTGCCTGCCCTGTCATCAGGCCAGCGGCAAGGGCATTCCCGGTAATTTTCCGGCACTGGATGGCTCGGCGGTGGTGAATGGCGACAAGGCTGCGCATATCCGCATCGTGTTTTATGGCAGCCAGCGCAATCCGGCCATGCAAGCCTGGGGCAAGCAACTTTCTGATACCGACATCGCCGCCGTCATCACCTACGAGCGCAATGCCTGGAGCAATCATAACGGGCAGGTGGTGCAGCCCGCAGACATCCATGCGCTGCGTGGCGGTAGCGGTTAGGAGGCGGTCATGGATCTGGCAGGCAATACGGCGCATGGCATGGTACCGGCACACAAGCCGCAAGGGCTGGCGCGCTGGCTGTATGCCACCAATCACAAGGACATCGGCTCGCTCTACCTGTGGTTTGCCTTCTGCATGTTCCTGGTGGGCGGGGTGCTGGCGCTGTGCATCCGCGCCGAGCTGTTCAGCCCCGGCCTGCAATTCTTTCAGCCGGAACTGTTCAATCAGCTGACTACCCTGCACGGGCTGATCATGGTGTTCGGCGCCATCATGCCGGCCTTCACCGGGCTGGCCAACTGGATGCTGCCGTTGATGATAGGCGCGCCGGACATGGCCTTTGCCCGCATGAACAACTGGAGCTTCTGGCTGCTGCCACCCGCCATGACCCTGCTGTTGCTGTCCTTCATCGTGCCCGGTGGTGCCGCAGCGGCGGGCTGGACGCTCTATGCGCCGCTGTCGGTACAGCTGGGCATGGGCATGGACCTCACCATTTTTGCCATTCACATCCTGGGCATCAGTTCCATCATGGGGGCCATCAACATCGTGGTCACCATCATCAATCTGCGTGCGCCGGGCATGCGCATGATGAACATGCCGATGTTTGCCTGGGCCAGCCTGATTACCGCCTATCTCATCATCGCGGTGATGCCGGTGCTGGCCGGGGCCGTCACCATGGTGCTGACGGATCGCCATTTCGGCAGCCACTTCTTCAATGCGGCTGGCGGGGGCGACCCCATCCTGTACCAGCACGTGTTCTGGTTTTTCGGTCATCCGGAGGTGTACATCATGGCCTTGCCGGCCTTCGGTATTGTCAGCCAGGTGATTCCCACCTTCGCGCGCAAACCCTTGTTCGGCTACAGCTCCATGGTGTATGCCACCAGCTCCATCGGTGTGCTGTCCTTCATGGTGTGGGCGCACCACATGTTTGTCACCGGCATGCCCGCCACGGCGCAGTTGTTTTTCATGTACGCCACCATGCTGATTGCCGTCCCCACCGGGGTGAAGGTGTTCAACTGGATTGCCACCATGTGGCAAGGCAGCATGAGTTTTGAAACGCCGATGCTGTTTGCCATCGGCTTCATCCTGTTGTTCACCATCGGCGGCCTGTCCGGGGTGACGCTGAGTGTGGCGGCGGTGGATGTCCAGCTGCATGGCAGCTATTACGTGGTGGCGCATTTTCACTATGTGCTGGTGGCCGGGGCGCTGTTCAGCCTGTTTTCCGCCGTGTATTACTGGTTTCCCAAGATGACCGGGCGCATGTATGTGGAAAGGCTGGGCCAGCTGCATTTCTGGTGGTCCTTGCTGTGGTTCAACGTCACCTTCTTTCCCATGCACTTTCTGGGCCTGGCCGGTATGCCGCGCCGCATTCCGGATTACGCCCTGCAATTTACCGATTTCAACCGCCTCGCCAGCATCGGTGCTTTCATGTTCGGCCTGGGGCAGCTGATTTTCCTGGTGAACATCCTGTACTCGCTGCGCCATGGCAAAACCGCGCCGCAACAGCCTTGGGAAGGGGCCAACACCCTGGAGTGGCAGATACCCACGCCCGCGCCCTATCACAGCTTCAATCCGCCACCGCAGTTGGAAACCGCCGAAAACGGCGTGGTGCTGAGCATGCGGGAAGGCGGGCAGGGCTAGTGGGGGCCGGGCATGGACAGGGTGCGGATGGCCAATGCGGTATTGCTGCGCAAGCTATTGCTGGCGGTGCTGCTGATGTTCGGCTTTGCCTGGTTGCTGGTGCCCTTGTACCGGGTGCTGTGCGAGGTGAGCGGCCTGAACCGCGTGGTGGCTGCCGATGCCTTGCCGGATGCCACCACCAGCCAGCCGCCAGTCCGCCCGGTGACCCTGCAGCTGGATGCCATGGTGCAGCCGGGGCTGCCCTGGCAGGTGCGGCCCATGCAGCCGCGATTGCAGGCCCGGACCGGCCAGCTCATCCAGTTGCAGTACGAAATGCGCAATAACAGCGGGCAAAGCGTGGTGGGGCAGGCCATTCCGCGCTATCTGCCAGCCGAAGCGGCGGCTTATGTGAAGAAGCTGGAATGTTTCTGTTTTCGCCAGCAAGCCTTCCGGCCGGGCGAGGTACGGCGTTTCCCGGTGGTGTTGCTGATCGACCGGCAACTGCCCGCCGCTATCGACAGCATCACGCTGGCCTATAGCGTGTTTGATGTACCGGGGCAGGGGCGTGCGCCATGAGCGGCTGGCGCGGCGTGCTGGCCGTGTTGTCGGCTTTTTGCGGTATCCGCAAGCGCAAGGCGGTGCAGGATGACAGCCAGTTGCGACCGTGGCAGCTGATCATCACCGCGCTGTTGCTGGTGCTGATGCTGATTGGCTTGCTGCTGGCGCTGGCACGCTGGATAGGTGCTTGAGGAGAGTGCAATGGAGCATCCGGAACAAGCGCTGGCCGGGTTGTATTTCGTGCCGGCCCCGTCCCGCTGGCCGGCGCTGGGCGCGCTGGCATTGTTCTGTCTTGGTCTGGGCGCAGCCCTTGCCGTCAATGGCGTGGCGTGGGGCGGCTGGCTGTTGCTGTTCGGCGCGCTATGTCTGCTGCTAATGTTGTATGGCTGGTTTGGCGATGTGATAGGCGAGAACCAGCAAGGCCGCTACCACCGGCAGGAAAGCTTGTCATTCCGCTGGGGCATGGGCTGGTTTATTTTTTCCGAGGTGATGCTGTTTGCCGTGTGCTTTGGCGTGCTGTTCTGGCTGCGGCTGGTGGCGCTGCCCACGCTGGGCAGCCTGGATTACCAATGGCTGTACCCGGATTTTTCCCCCAGTTGGCCCTTGCAGACCGCACCGCAGGCCACGCAAAGCTACCGGGCGATGGCGGCCTGGGGGCTGCCTGCGCTCAATACCCTGATCCTGCTGAGTTCCGGCGCCACGCTGACCTGGGCGCACTGGGGTCTGCTGCTGGGGCGGCGGCGGCAGTTACAAGCCGGTTTGCTTTGTACCTTCAGCCTGGGCGGTCTGTTTCTGCTGTTGCAGGCCATTGAATACCACCATGCCTGGACTGCGCAGCACTTGACCCTGGCCGCCGGTGCCTATGGCATGACTTTCTACATGCTGACCGGCTTGCACGGCCTGCATGTGCTGTTGGGCAGCATCATGCTGTTGGTGGTGTGGTTGCGGGTATTGCGGGGGCATTTCGATCGCCAGCACCACTTTGCCTTCGAGGCGGCAGCCTGGTACTGGCATTTTGTCGATGTGGTGTGGCTGTTGCTGTTTGTGCTGGTGTACTGGCTATGACACGTATTCAGCCGGTCTGCTGCGGACGCCACCAGCCAAACAGCGCGCCCAGCAGCAACAGCATGAACAGCCCGACGGACAGGCCGACGCGCAAGGTGAGGGAGCGGATCAGCCGCTGGGAGCCGGAATCGGCCTTGAGCAGGCCGGACAGCCCCCAGAACAGCGCCAGCACGATGCAGGCCAGCAAGAACAGGATGATGATTTTCATGGCGGAATCCCCCGGTACTGCCCGGACAACAAACAGATGTATTCAGTCTAGTGGCAAAAATCGCCGTCGTGGGTTTCTGTTGTTATGCGTGTTGTTACCTTTTGTACTGGCGCTATGGCAGTGGCAGCGCGGTATGGACAAATTGAGGCTGGAGCAGGCATTGGCCGCAGGGCCGGCAGCGCGTGCCATGACAGCGCTGCCGGCCAGCGCGCTGCCCGATCTGGCCCGCTACCGGCTGGCCGGGGCGCGGGCTGGCGGCCCTGCCATCCTGCTGGCCAACAGCCTGCTGGACGGCATGCCGGGCCAGCGCGTGTTGCAGCCGCTGCAGCTGGGCGATGGCAGTTTGCTGCTGGCTGATCTGGGCTGGCGCGCTGTCACGCAGCCCTTGCCGGCTTTGCAGCTGCCACCGCAGTTGTCGGGTCAATGGCTGCCCTGGCATCCACGCTGGACCCTGCCGGACGCACGGCAGGGCGGGGAGGGGGTGGTGGATGCGGTGGACCTGGCGGCCCTGCGTCGGCGCTATCCGGGGCGTTGGCATGCCGGTGTATTCATCTTGCAGCCCCCGGTGGCCGGTTTGCAGCCCTGGCCGCTGTTGCCGCCGCTGTCCGCCCAACGCCACTTTGCCTATGCGCTGCAGTGGCTGCTGCTGGGGTTCTGCCTGTTGTGGCGCTGGCGGCGTTGGGCGCGGAGTGTCGCATGAGCCCGCGTGCCGCTGGCCGTCTGCGGTTGTTGGCCATGCTGGCACTCTGCCTGCTGCCGCTGCTGGCAGCCTGGTTCAGCTACCGTTTTCTGCCTCCAGTTGGCGGCAAGAGTGATGGCGAAATGCTGCCTACCCGGCCTTTTGCCGCAGCCTCCCAGCAAGCTTGGCCGCGCGGGCGCTGGGTGTTGGTGACCCAGGCTGTGGGGGCCTGCCAACAGGCTTGCCGCCAGCGGCTGTTTGTCATGCAGCAGGTGCATCTGGCGCTGGGTGAGGCCGCACCGCGGCTGCGCCGGGTTTTGCTGCAAGACCGGCCTTTCACCGCTGATGGCGGTGTGTTGCGCTTGCCATCGCCGCGGCTGCTGGCGCCGGAGCGACCGGGCTTTTATCTGATCGACCCGCAGGGAAACCAGTTGCTGTTTTATGCCGACACCTTGCCGCCGGAGCGCATCATCCGCGAACTGGCCATGGTGCTGAAGATAAACAACGGTTTGGGATAAGCCATGGACATGGCCGGTGGCGCAGGCGTGCGGCCAGGCTGCCAGGAGGCTGAAATGCGAAAACTGCTTTGGCTGGCCGTGTTGCTGGCGCTGGTTTTGCTGCCGCTGGGGGCGTATGTGCGGCTGTCGCAGGCCGGACTAGGCTGTCCGGACTGGCCCGGCTGTTACGGTCAGCTATCGCCTGCGCATGCCGCCGCCGCGATTGAGCGTGCCATGCAGTTGCAGCCAGATGGACCGGTCAGCCCTGACAAGGCCTGGAAGGAAATGGCGCATCGCTATCTGGCCGCCGCCCTTGGCGTGTTGTTGTTCTGCCTGTGGTGGCAGGCCTGGCGTCAGGCCCAGCGCCTGGCCATGGCCAGCCTGCTGCTGCTCGTGCTGCTGCTGCAGGCCATGCTGGGCATGCTGACGGTGACGCTGCAACTGAGGCCATGGGTGGTGACCAGCCATCTGCTGCTTGGCATGTCCTTGTTTGCGCTGCTGCTTGCCGCCGCCCGCCGTGCGCAACCCAGGGTCGCGGTGCTGCCGGCGCATGGCCGACTGGTGACCCTGCTGCTATTGCTGGTGCTGGGGCAGATTGCCTTGGGGGGCTGGATGGCGGCCAATCATGCGGCATTGGCCTGCCAGGGTTTCCCGCGCTGCAATGGTCAATGGTGGCCGGACATGCAGTTCACCGTCACACCGCCTGCTTGGCCATGGGCGGTTGGGACATCGGTCGCGCTACCGGCAGCCGCGCTGGTGGCGCTGCATTGGCTGCACCGGCTGGGGGCCTTGTTGCTGCTGTGCGTGCTCTGCTGCGTGGTGGGGGGCTTGTGGCGCTACCCGGTATTGCGCCGCAGCCTCTGTCTGCTTGTGCTGCTGGCCGGGCTGCAGTTGCTGCTGGGCATGCTGAATGTGTTATGGCTGCGACCGCTGCCGCTGGCCTTGGCCCATCATGTTTTTGCCATGCTGTTGTTGGCGCAGGCCCTTGGTATCCGCTGCCGTGTGCAGCCATCGGCCTGCTGGCATGGTTTGAGGGCTGTGCGGCGGCGCGCCTTCCTGGCCGGACGCATGCTGCCGCGCGCTTGGCCGGGCAGGCGCTCCGGCGCGCAGGGTGAGTGAGGGCCGGCCCGGTATGAAATCGGCTGTCAGCCTGCCCAATCCCGCCGCTTGGCCACATCTGCTGGCCATGCTGCAACTGGCCAAGCCGCGTGTGCTGGCACTGGTCCTGTTTTGTGCCGTCAGCGGTATGCTGCTGGCCCAGCCAGGGTGGCCGTCTCTGGGCAGAATGCTGCTAGCCAGTCTGGGGATTGCCCTGATGGCGGCGGCCGCGGCCATGCTCAACTGTCTGCTGGAGAGGTCGCTGGATGCCCGCATGCAGCGAACCGCCTGTCGGGCCACCGCCCGTGGCGAGGCGGGCCGGGGTGAAACCCTGCGGCTGGCCTTGCTGCTGGGTGGCGGCGGCATGCTGCTGCTGTGGGGCTGGGTCAATGCACTGACTGCCTGGCTGACGCTGGCTAGCCTGTTGGCGTATGCGTTGGTGTACACCTTGCTGCTGAAACCGCGCACGCCGCAAAACATCGTCATCGGCGGCATCAGCGGGGCCATGCCGCCGCTGCTGGGCTGGACCGCCATGACGGGAGAAATCAGCCCGCACGCCCTCTTGTTGTTGCTGATCATCTATGTGTGGACTCCGCCGCATTTCTGGGCGCTGGCCCTGTACCGCCGCCGCGACTATGCCCGCGCCGGCCTCCCCATGCTGCCGCTCACCCATGGCGCGGCCTTCACTACCTTGTCCATCCTGCTGTATACCGTGCTGCTCACCGCCGTCAGCCTGTTGCCACTGGCCATTGATGCGGTGGGTCTGCTATACCTGCTGGCGGCGCTGATACTGGATGCACGTTTCTTGTTTCTTGCTGTGCTCCTGCATCGTCAGTATGCTGACGCCTTGGCGCGCCGCACCTTCCGCTGGTCGATCTGGTATCTGGCCGGACTGTTTGGTGCCATGCTGCTTGATCACTATTGTCTGCTACCGGTTACCTGATGCGCTTCCTGTTACGATTTCTGATGCTTTCCTGCCTGCTGGCTGCTCTGGCCGCCTGTGCGCCCCCGGCTGCGGCCAAACTGGACCTCAAGGGGACTGACATGAGCGAAACCCAGCTCGGCGGCGATTTCAGCCTGACCGACCACCTGGGCAAGTCACGCAAATTGACCGATTTCTCCGGCAAGGTGGTGGCCTTGTTCTTTGGCTACACCCATTGTCCCGATGTCTGCCCCACCACCATGCTGGAATACGCAACGGTAATGAAAAAACTGGGTGCGGATGCCGACAAGGTGCAGGTGCTGTTTGTCACGGTTGATCCGGAGCGTGATACCAGCGCGGTACTGGCTGCTTATGTACCGCACTTTGATGCCCGCTTTGTCGGCCTGAGCGGGACCCCGGCGCAGATCGATACCGTCAAGTCGGCTTACAAGGTGGTGGCGCAAAAGGTGGGCGATCCTGCCGGTGCCTATACCGTTGATCATAGCGCCGGATCCTATCTGTTCGACAAAAGCGGCAAATTGCGGGTTTATGAGGCGTATGGCACGCCGGCAGACAGCCTGACTCATGATATTCGTCAGTTGTTACGCTAGAATTGAGGCAACGATTCACATTTACAGCGGAAAGAAGCACCCATCGTGAGCCAAGACAATACCGCCGGTATGCCGCATGGCGATCATGCCCCGCCCGATCTGTCCAGGTATACCCTGGCCACACCGGTTGAGGTGGTGCATCATCTGGCGTCCATCGCCAAGTCTGGCCACATGGTGACGGTGTTTTCCAATAAGGGAAAAACCTTCATTCTCACCCGCTTTCTGGAAGTCGATGCCAAGCGTGGCGTGCTGCTGCTGGACTGGGGCGCAGACCCGGTCACCAACGAGCAGTTGCTGGCCAGTGAACGCAATGTGTTTGTCTGCTCGCCCGAAGGGGTGAAAACCCAGTTTGTCACCACCGCCGCGCGCAAGGTGATGCTGGACAGCGGTCCGGCCTTCGAGGTGGACCTGCCCGAGCAGGTGATCAAGCTGCAGCGCCGCGAGTTTTTCCGCATCCAGACCCCGGTCGGCAATCCGGTTAGCTGCCATATTGCCGATTACCCGCACCAGCCGCTTGACCTAGTGCTGTTCGACATCAGTCTGGGCGGCTGCAGCCTGTGGCTGCCCGCACCGCAAACGCCAGGTTTCGAGCTTGGCCAGCAATACCAGAATTGCACCTTCGAGCTCAAACCCATGGGCAGCCTGCGGGTGGGCATCGAAATCCGCCACCATCTGAGCACCCGTTTGCGCAACGGTAACGATGCAGTACGTGTCGGCTGCGCCTTTCTCAACATGACGCCGTCGTCGGAAACGCTGGTACAGCGTTATGTCGGCCATCTGGAGCGGGAACGCCGCGCTCTGGTCGGCTGATGACGGCCTTCTTACCCATTCCATTGCCTGTCTAATATCATGACCCTGACTATTGCCCTGTCCAAAGGGCGCATCTTTGAAGAAACCCTGCCCCTGCTGGCCGCTGCCGGCATTGTTCCGGCGGAAGATCCGGAATCCTCGCGCAAGCTCATCATCGGTACCAATCATGCCGATGTGCGGCTGGTGATTGTAAGAGCGTCGGACGTCCCCACCTATGTGCAGTACGGTGCTGCCGATCTGGGCATTGCCGGTCGCGACGTGCTGATCGAACACGGCGGCGACGGCCTGTATCAGCCGCTGGACCTGAACATTGCCAAGTGCAAGATGATGGTGGCGGTGGAAAACGGCTTTGACTACCAGAATGCGGTACGCCAGGGCGCACGCCTGAAAGTGGCCACCAAGTACCCGAAAATCGCCCGCGAACACTTTGCCGCCAAGGGCGTGCATGTGGACATCATCAAGCTGTACGGCTCGATGGAACTGGCACCGCTGGTAGGGCTGGCCGATGCCATCGTTGACTTGGTATCCACCGGCGGCACCCTGCGCGCCAACAATCTGGTGGCGGTGGAACACATCATCGACATCAGTTCACGTCTGGTGGTGAACCAGGCCGCGCTCAAGCTCAAATACGACCGCATCCAGCCGGTGCTGGATGCCTTTGCCTCTGCCGTACCGGCATAAGGCAGAAACGGAATCCCATGCTGAAACTGTCTTCGACCCAAGCTGATTTCCAGCAGCAACTGCAAGCACTGCTGGCCTTTGAAACCGCGCAGGACCCGGCGGTAGACAGCGCGGTTGCCGCCATCTGTGATGACGTCAAGGCGCGCGGTGACGCTGCGGTACTGGAATACACCAACCGCTTCGACCGCATGCAGGCCACCTCCATGGCCGAGCTCACCCTGTCGCGGGAGCAACTGGAAGCCGCCTGGCAGCGGCTGCCGGCCGAAGTGCAACAGGCCCTGAGCGCCGCCGCCGAACGTGTGCGCCGCTACCACGAGAAACAGTTGGCCCACTCCTGGAGCTACGAGGACGAAGACGGCACCCTGCTGGGCCAGCAAGTCACCGCGCTGGACCGCGTCGGCATCTACGTGCCCGGTGGCAAGGCAGCGTATCCGAGCTCGGTGCTGATGAACGCGATGCCGGCCAAGGTGGCCGGTGTGGGCGAAATCATCATGGTGGTGCCCACCCCGCAAGGTGAGCGCAACGATCTGGTGCTGGCCGCCGCTTTCATCGCCGGTGTGGACAAGGTATTCACCTGTGGCGGTGCCCAGGCCGTGGCCGCGCTGGCCTATGGCACGGAAACCATCCCGCAGGTGGACAAGATTACCGGGCCGGGCAATGCCTATGTGGCCGCTGCCAAACGTCGCGTGTTCGGCGTGGTGGGCATCGACATGGTGGCCGGCCCGTCCGAGATTCTGGTGATTTGCGATGGCAACACCCCGGCCGACTGGATTGCCATGGACCTGTTCAGCCAGGCTGAGCACGACGAAATCGCCCAGGCCATCCTGTTGTGTCCGTCGGCGGAATACATTGCCGAAGTGGAAGCCAGCATTGAAAAGCTGCTGCCCAGCATGCCGCGCCGCGCCATCATCGAAGCCAGCCTGGGCAACCGTGGAGCGCTGATCCAGGTGCGCGATCTGACCGAAGCCTGCGAGATTGCCAATTACATTGCGCCGGAACATCTGGAGCTGTCGGTGGCCGATCCGGACGCCAGCCTGCCGCTGCTGCGTCATGCCGGTGCCATCTTCATGGGCCGTTTCACCTCGGAAAGCCTGGGCGACTACTGTGCCGGCCCCAACCACGTGCTGCCCACCAGCCGCACCGCACGTTTCGCCAGCCCGCTGGGCGTGTACGACTTCCAGAAACGCTCCAGCCTGATTCGCGTGTCTGCCGCCGGCGCGCAGAAACTGGGCAAGATTGCCAGCGTACTGGCGCATGGCGAAGGCCTGACCGCCCACGCTCGTGCTGCCGAACTGCGGCTGGAATCCTGAGAAAATCACTTCAGCTGAAGACAGGGCCGGATCCATACCGGCCCTGTTTTTTTCGTGCGGTGAAAATGTCGTCAAATGTCGATTTCTCGTGCCGTCACGCTGGCTTGCCACGGCGGGCAACTAGCCCAAAATCACCGAACACGGTAGGATAGCCCCCTCCAGCGTTGTACTGACAACGCCCCTGTTGACCTGCATGGCCGGGTCGGTTGTCACAGGCAGCCGGCACAGCCCAATCATCATGACATTGACTGCCAAGCAACTGGTCCGTCCGGAAATCGCCGGAATCAAGGCCTACCATGTGGCCAACGCCAGCGGCCTCATCAAGCTGGACGCCATGGAAAATCCCTACGCGCTGCCCGATGCATTGCGCGCCGAACTGGGGCAGTGCCTGGCCGACGTCGCCATCAACCGTTATCCCGATCCGCATGGCGGCGGGCTGAAGGACGAACTGAAGGCTGCGTTTGACATACCGGCTGCCGCCAGTGTGCTGCTGGGCAATGGTTCGGACGAAATCATCACTCTGATTGCCCAGGCGCTGGCCCGCCCTGGCGCGGTGATGCTGGCGCTGGAACCGTCCTTTGTCATGTACCGCATGAATGCGCTGTTCTCCGGCCTGCAGTATGTCGGGGTGCCGCTGAATGCCGATTTCAGCCTGGATCTGCCAGCCTTGCTGGCGGCCATTGCCAGCCATCAGCCGGCGGTGGTGTTCCTGTCTTATCCCAATAATCCCACCGGCCCGCAGTTTGCCCGCGAGCAGGTACTGGCCGTGCTGGATGCCGCGCCGGGACTGGTGGTGGTGGATGAAGCCTATCAGGCCTTTGCCAGCGACAGCCTGATGGATCTGGCCGGCAGCCGACCTAATCTGCTGGTGATGCGCACCCTGTCCAAGCTGGGCCTGGCCGGTTTGCGCCTGGGCTATGCCGCAGGCTGTGCCGAATGGATAGACGAGCTGGACAAGGTACGCCCGCCCTACAACATCAATGTACTGACCCAGGCGGCCGCCCGCTTTGCGCTGCGCCATCTGGCGGTGTTCATGCAGCAGGCACAGACCCTGCGCGACGAACGCCAGCGCCTGTTGCAAGCTTTGCGTCAGTACCGCGCGCTGACGGTATTTGCTTCACAGGCCAATTTTGTCACCATCCGCGTGCCGGATGCCGCAGAACTGTTTGCCTTCCTGAAGAAAAATGGCATCCTGATCAAGAACTTGCATGGCAGCCACCCGCTGCTCGACAACTGTCTGCGCCTCACCGTGGGCAGTCCGGATGAAAACACGGCCGTGCTTGCTGCACTGGCCGGCTACTTTGCCTGAAATCATGAGAACAGCCTCCGTTACCCGCAACACCCTGGAAACCCAGATCACCGTCACCCTGAACCTGGATGGTACTGGCCGCAGCCATTTCGATACCGGCGTGCCCTTTCTCGACCACATGATGGACCAGATTGCCCGCCACGGCCTGATCGACCTGGACATCGTGGCCAAGGGCGATTTGCACATCGATGCCCACCACACGGTGGAAGACATCGGCATCACGCTGGGCCAGGCCTTTGCCAAGGCCATTGGCGACAAGAAGGGCATCCGCCGTTACGGCCATGCCTACGTGCCGCTGGACGAAGCGCTCAGCCGCGTGGTGATCGACCTCTCCGGCCGTCCCGGCCTGGTGTACAACGTGGAATACACCCGCGCCAGCATCGGCCAGTTCGATGTCGACCTGTTCTCCGAGTTTTTCCATGGCTTCGTCAACCACAGCATGGTGACCCTGCATATCGACAATCTGCGCGGGGTAAACAGCCACCATCAGGCCGAAACCATCTTCAAGGCCTTTGGCCGCGCGCTGCGCATGGCCTGTGAAGTGGACGAACGCATGGGCGGTGCCACACCGTCCACCAAGGGTACGCTGACGGCCTGAGCCGCAGCCCACTCTCATCTGAACAGTTAGGGACATGATGAAAGTCGCAGTAATCGACTATGGCATGGGCAATCTGCACTCGGTGCTCAAGTCCATCCAGGCGGTCAACGACCAGGGCGCGGACATTTTCCTCAGCCGCGACCCGGAAGCCATCGTCAAGGCCGACAAGGTAGTATTTCCCGGTCAGGGGGCAATGCCGGACTGCATGCGCGAGCTCAACAGCTACGGCCTGGCCGAGGCAGTACGTGAAACCACGCAGACCAAGCCGTTTTTCGGTATTTGCGTCGGTGCGCAGTTGCTTTTCCAGCACAGTGAAGAAGGCGATACCCCCGGACTTGGCCTGTTTCCGGGCAATGTGGTCCGTTTTTCGGCTAACCTGACAGATGCCGCTGGCGAGCGCCTCAAAGTGCCGCACATGGGCTGGAACCGTGTTTACCAGACTTCGTCCCATCCGCTGTTTGCCGGGATAGAAGATGGCGAACGCTTCTATTTTGTCCACAGCTACCACTTTGCCCCGGCTGATGCAGCGCTGACGCTGGCGGAAAGTGAGTACCCGGACAGGTTTTCCTGTATCGTCGGGCGTGGCAATATTTTTGCGACGCAGTTCCATACCGAAAAGAGCCACCGTGCCGGTCTTCAGATGATGAAGAACTTCCTGGCATGGGATGGCAGTGTTTAACTTACGTTGATCTAGCACCATGCTGCTTATACCCGCTATCGACCTCAAGGATGGTCAATGCGTACGCCTGAAACAGGGCGTCATGGACGATGCCACCGTCTTTTCCGATGACCCGGTCCAGGTGGCCGCCCACTGGAGAGACCAAGGTGCCCGCCGTCTGCATCTGGTTGACCTGAACGGTGCCTTTGCCGGCAAACCCAAGAACCTGAATGTCATCCGCTCCATCCTGCAGGAAGTGGGCGATGACATGCCGGTACAACTGGGTGGCGGCATCCGCGACCTGGACACCATCGAAAAATACCTGGACATGGGCTTGTCCTACGTCATCATCGGGACTGCCGCGGTAAAAACTCCGGGCTTTCTGCATGATGCCTGCGATGCCTTCCCCGGCCAGGTGATTGTCGGCCTGGATGCCAAGGACGGCATGGTGGCCATCGATGGCTGGGCCAAGATCACCAATCACAATGTGATCGATCTGGCCAAGCGCTTCCAGGATTACGGTGTCAACTCGGTGATCTACACCGACATCGGTCGTGACGGCATGATGAATGGCGTCAATATCGAAGCCACCGTCAAGCTGGCCCAGGCGCTGACCATTCCGGTGATCGCCTCCGGCGGCCTGACCAATCTCGACGATGTACGCAATTTGTGCGCGGTTGAGGATGAAGGGATCGAAGGTGCCATCACCGGGCGTGCCATCTATGAGGGCAGCATCGATTTTGCTGCCGCGCAGACGCTGGCCGACGAACTGTCCGAGGCCTGATCCGGTTTTAACCCCCAGTTTGGCCGAAGACTCTTCGGCCAAATTTTTTTGTGTTGCAAACATGACTCTGGCCAAACGCATTATTCCCTGCCTGGACGTGACTGCCGGTCGCGTCGTCAAGGGCGTCAACTTTGTCGGCCTGCGCGATGCCGGCGACCCGGTGGAAATCGCCCGGCGCTACAACGAGCAAGGTGCCGACGAGCTTACCTTTCTGGACATTACCGCCAGCTCTGACGACCGCGACCTGATCCTGCATGTGATCGAATCGGTGGCCGAACAGGTGTTCATCCCGCTGACCGTGGGCGGTGGCGTGCGCAAGGTGGAAGACATCCGCCGCCTGCTCAACGCCGGTGCCGACAAGGTCAGCATCAATACCGCTGCGGTAACCAACCCCGAACTGGTGCGCGAAGCCGCCGCCAAGTTTGGCAGCCAGTGCATCGTGGTGGCGGTGGACGCCAAGGCCGTCACCCCGGAAAACGACCGCTGGGAAGTGTTTACCCATGGCGGGCGCAACCGTACCGGCATCGATGCCGTGGCATGGGCGCAAAAGATGCAGGAATACGGTGCCGGTGAAATCCTGCTCACCAGCATGGACCGTGACGGCACCAAGATCGGCTTCAACCTGCCGCTGACCCGTGCCGTGTCCGAAGGGGTGGGCATTCCGGTGATTGCCTCCGGCGGCGTGGGCAATCTGCAGCATCTGGTGGATGGGGTGAAGCTGGGCAAGGCCGATGCCGTGCTGGCCGCCAGCATCTTCCACTTTAGTGAATACACCGTGCGCGAGGCCAAGGAGGCCATGCGCGCAGCCGGAATCGAGGTGCGGCTATGAGCAACTGGCTTGATGAAGTCAAATGGGATGCCCAGGGCCTGGTGACGGCGATTGCCCAGGACAGCGCCACTGGCCGTGTGCTGATGGTGGCCTGGATGAACCGCGAAAGCCTGCAACTGACGGCTGACACCGGCATTGCCCACTACTGGAGCCGTTCGCGCCAGAAGCTGTGGAAAAAGGGCGAGGAGTCCGGCCACCTGCAAACCGTTCAGGAACTGCGGCTGGACTGCGATGGCGACGTGATTGTGATGCAAATCCAGCAGGCCGGCGGCATTGCCTGTCATACCGGCCGCGAAAGCTGTTTCTACCGCCGTTTCGAAAACGGTGGCTGGAGCATTGTCGATGGAGTGCTGAAAGACCCGGCCGCCATTTATCAGCACAAGCATTAAATTGCTCCGTATCAATTCATTGTCACGCGTTGTCGCTACAATGGCAGGCCGTGTCCTGCGCTAACGGCCGAGAAGCGAATCGGCCTATACTTGCCGAATTCCCAGTATGCAAAGGTGAAGCATCATGACTTTCGATGTGCTCAAGACGGTTGCCGATACCCTGGAAGCCCGCCGCGAGGCGAGCCCCCAGTCCTCTTATGTGGCCTCGCTGTTTCACAAGGGCGAAGATGCCATTCTGAAAAAAGTGGCAGAAGAGGCGGCAGAAACCATCATGGCTTCCAAGGACAAGGACAAGCTGCATCTGGTGCGCGAAGTGGCCGACCTGTGGTTCCACTCCATGGTGTTGCTGGCTTATCATGGCCTGCGCCCGGAAGATGTGCTGATGGAGCTGCATCGCCGTGAAGGCATTTCCGGCATCGACGAAAAAGCCTCCCGCCCTTCCTGAATTCCGCATACAGGACCATGTGATGAGTGACTGCATTTTCTGCAAGATCGCCGCAGGCGAGATTCCCTGCAACAAGATTTACGAAGACGCGGATGTCGTGGCCTTCCATGACATCCGTCCGCTGGCACCGGTGCATTTCCTGATCATTCCCAAGCTGCACGTGGCCTCGCTGGCCGATTGCGGTCCGGAACACGAAGCCCTGCTGGGCCGCATCATGGGCCTGGTGCCTAAGCTGGCCGCCGAGCAGGGGCTGGCCGCTGGCTTCAAGACCGGCATCAACACCGGTCGCGGTGGCGGCCAGGAAGTGTTCCACCTGCATGTGCATGTTTTTGGCCATAAAGGCTGACGCTTTGCCGGCGCGCCGCCTGTCGGGTGCGCCTGATCATTTTGAAAGGAAGTTGCAATGGGTTCTTTCAGTATCTGGCACTGGCTGGTTGTACTGCTGATCGTGGTGCTGATTTTCGGTACCAAAAAACTCAAAAACGTGGGTGAAGACCTGGGCGGCGCGGTGCGCGGCTTCAAGGAAGGCATGAAGGGCGAAAACGAGAAAGCCGACAAGCCTGCCGAAACCGGTCGCATCATCGACAACGAATCCGACAAGAAATAAGCCACAGGCCGCATCGTGTTCGATATCAGCTTTGGTGAAATCCTCCTGATCGGCATTGTGGCGCTGGTGGTGCTGGGGCCTGAGCGCCTGCCCACGGTTGCCCGCACCCTCGGTGCGCTGGTGGCGCGGGCGCAGCGCTTTGTTGCCAGCGTCAAGGCCGATATCCATCAGCAAGCCAACCTGAGCGGGCTGGATGGTTTGCGCAACGACATCCAGGATGCCGCCAGCAGTTTCAAGGCGCAGATGGAAGCCGAAGTGCAGGGTGTGCGGCAGGAAATGGCCGCGCAATCTGCCCAGTTGCAGCAGCTATCCTCCGAGGCCAAGGCCCCGCTGGAAGAGGCCGCCCACACCATTCATGGCGGGCTGGACTTGCAGGCCGAGTCGGCTCCTGCCGCCGTGGTCTCTGCGGTGGTGGCGGAAAAGCCTGCCGTGGAGCTGCCCGTTCGTGATGAAAACCAGCTTGATCTGTTTGATGCGCCGCCACCGGCCAGTCAGCCTTCCTCCGAGTCCCGTCCGCACGCATGAACGAACAACCTCTGCTTGTCCACCTGCTGGAACTGCGCACACGGCTGGTGCGCGCCATTCTCGGCCTGATGCTGGTGTTCCTGGGCCTGTTTCACTGGTCTGGCGACATCTATCATTTGCTGGCCAAACCCTTGCTGGATGCGCTGCCCAATGGCGGCAGCATGATTGCCACCGAGGTGACAGCCACTTTCTTCGTGCCGATGAAGCTCACCATGCTGGTGGCTTTTCTCATTTCGCTGCCCAACACCCTGTACCAGGTATGGGCTTTTGTTGCGCCGGGTTTGTACAGCCATGAAAAGCGGCTGATCCTGCCGCTGGTGGTGGCTAGCGTGCTGCTGTTTTTGCTGGGCATGGCCTTTGCCTATTTCCTGGTGTTTCCGGTGGCATTTCACTTTTTCTCGATGATGACGCCCAGCGGGGTGAGCATGATGACCGACATCGACAAGTATCTGTCGTTTGTCATGGGCATGTTCATCGCCTTTGGCGTGACGTTTGAAGTGCCTATCATCGTGATTGTGCTGGTGCGCATGGGGGTGGTGTCGGTGGCCAAGCTGCGCGAGGGCCGGCCCTATGTGATTGTCGCTGCCTTCGTGGTGGCGGCGGTGGTGACGCCGCCGGATGTGTTGTCGCAAACCATGCTGGCCGTACCGCTGTGGCTGCTGTACGAAGTAGGCATCATCATGGCGGTATTCATGGCGCGCCCGGCGCGGGCTTTGACGGCTGGAAGTCAGGATAAATGAACCGAAAACTGTTTCACTACGGCGCGGCTGCCAGTCTGGTGGCCCTGATTCTGCTGACCCTGGCCTGGGAGCTGTGGCTGGCACCGGTTCGGCCCGGCGGCTCTTTCCTGGCGCTCAAGGCGGTTGTTCTGCTGGCACCGCTGATGGGCATTCTCAAAGAGCGGCTGTATACCTACCAGTGGTCCAGCATGTTCATCCTGGCCTTCTTCACCGAAGGCATCATGCGTAGCTGGGGCGACAGCGGCCTATCGCAAACCCTGGCCTTGTGGGAAGTGGCGATCAGTGTGGTGTTTTTTGCTTGCGTGCTGGGTTTTGCCCGCACTTTCAAGCGCAAGCCGACCTAGCGTTGTCTTTTGGCGGATCTACCCGAAATACCTAAAAACCTGCCGGTGGCAGGTTTTTACTTTTCTTAGTGCTTGAATTGAAATTTCCTAGTAAAAATGAACCGCTAAATGCCCCCTATTTTAAATTATTTATTTTAACTGTTCTTAACAGTTTGCTGCTTCTGACTCTTACACTAGAATGGCGTCACTAAGAGCAGAGCAAGGACTGACTGCTCATCACAAAAGTATCAAGAGGGCAGCGCATGCATTCCCCGTCCCCGGTCGGACAACATGATTCCATTCCCCCGCAGGCAACCCATCTGGACCCGCTGTTGGATTGTCTGTTTGCCCTGGCACGCGGCTATGGCATCAATGCCACCCGTGAGTCGCTGGTGGCGGGTATTCCGCTTACCAATAACCGGCTGAACCCCTCCATGTTTTCGCGCTCGGCACGGCGTATCGGCCTGACCTCGCGCGTGGTGCGTCAACCGCTGGACAAGCTGCGCGATGCCCTGCTGCCTGCGGTGTTGCTGCTGGAGGGCGATGAGGCTTGCATCCTGCGTGCCATCGACCCGGATAGCGGCCTGGCGCGGGTGAGTTTTTCCGAACTGACCGAATCGGAAGTCAGCATCTCGCTAGAGGAACTGGCCGACAAATACCTGGGGCTGGCCATTTTTGTCCGTCCCCGTTTCAATTTTGAGCGCCGTGCGCCGGAGTTGGGCGAAATCCGTTCGCGGCACTGGTTCTGGCAGACGGTGTATGGTGGGCTGCCGCTGTACCGCGACGCCATGATTGCCGCCTTGCTGATCAATCTGTTTGCCTTGGTGATTCCACTGGTGTCGATGAATGTTTACGACCGCGTGGTGCCGAATATGGCGACGGAGACACTGTGGGTGCTGGCCATTGGCGGCCTGCTGGCCCTGGTGTTCGACTTCCTGCTGAAGATGACCCGCGCCTATCTGATTGATCTGGCCAGCAAGCGGGTGGATGTGACGCTGTCCAGCCTGATCATGGAGCGGGTGCTGGGCATCCGCATGGAAGCACGGCCAGCCTCGGTGGGGGGCTTTTCCTCCAATCTGCGCGCCTTTGAAACCGTGCGCGACTTCATTGCCTCCGCCTCCATTACCGGGCTGATTGATCTGCCCTTCGTGCTGATCTTCCTGCTGGTAATCCTGTGGATCTCGCCCTTGCTGACCCTGCCGGTGCTGGTGGGCGGCTTGTTGATGATCGTGTTTGCCCTGCTCATCCAGGAAAAGATGAAAGAGCTGACCGAGGCCACCTTGCGCGCTTCGGCGCAACGCAATGCCCAACTGGTGGAAAATCTGGCCGGACTGGAAACCATCAAGATCCTGGCCGCTGAAGGCCAGCAGCAGGGACGTTGGGAGCAAGGCACGCTGTTTCTGGCCCAGGTGGGGGCGCGCTTGAAATTGCTGGCCACCTCGGCCAATACCTTTGCTGGTTTCATCACCCAACTGGTATCCATCGTGATGCTGGTGGTGGGGGTGTACCAGATCATGGATGGCAATACCTCGCAAGGTGGCGTGATTGCGGCGGTGATGCTGTCCGGGCGCGCCATGGCACCGCTTGGCCAATTGGTGGCCTTGCTGACGCAGTACCACAATGCCAAGACCTCGCTGTCCTCGCTGGACGGCTTCATGAACATGCCGGTGGAGCGGCCGCAGGATGCCAACTTCTTCCACCGCACCAGTTTTCAGGGCGAGATCGAGTTCCGCAATGTGTCGTTCAGCTATCCGGATAATCCGCAACAGGCGCTGCGTAATGTCTCGTTCAAGATCAAGGCTGGCGAGCGCGTCGCCATTATCGGGCGGGTGGGTTCCGGCAAGTCCACGCTGCAAAAGCTGATCCTGGGTCTGTTCCGGCCAACGGAAGGCTCGGTGCGGGTGGATGGCATCGATATCAATCAGATCGACCCGGCCGAACTGCGCCGTCATATCGGCTACGTGCCGCAGGATGCGGTGCTGTTCTACGGTACGCTGCGCCAGAACATCGCCATGGGTGCGCCGCATGCGCATGACGCCAGCGTGGCGGCGGCGGCCGAACTGGCCGGGCTGACCGACTTCGTCAATGGACATCCGCAGGGTTTTGACATGGTGATCGGTGAGCGCGGCGATTCGCTGTCGGGCGGTCAGCGTAAGGCGGTGACCATTGCCCGTGCGCTGCTGAATGCGCCGCCCATCCTGCTGATGGACGAACCCACCAGCAATATGGACAACACCACCGAAAGTCAGATCAAGCAGACCTTGCTGAAGGTAATGGCAGGCAAAACCATGATCATGGTGACGCATCACAATGCCTTGCTGGAGCTGGCCGAGCGGCTGATCGTGATCGACAACGGCACCATTGTGGCTGATGGCCCCAAGGCCGCGGTGATTCAGGCCCTGCAGCAGGGGCAGGTGGGGAGGGCAGGCTGATGAAAAAGACATGGAAGCAACGCCTGCAAGGCTGGATCCGCGGTGGCCAGGGCCGTACCTCGCCTTACTGGGACAAGCTGATGGACTGGGCGGCGGCACGCGATTTGCAGGACCGCCAGGATTTTGCCACCGACGGTGACTGGGCCATCCTGGAGCAAAGTCCGGGCCGGCCGCGCATATTTGTGTGGAGCATGCTGGCCTTGCTGGTGGTGGCCTTGTTATGGGCCGCACTGGCGCAGATTGATGAAGTGGCGCGCGGTGAAGGCAAGGTGGTGCCGGTATCGCAAAACCAGCATATCCAGAGCCTGGATGGCGGCGTGGTTTCGAAGATTCTGGTCAAGGAAGGCCAGATTGTGCAGAAAGGCCAGTTGCTGCTGAATATCGACAACACCCGCTTTGTCTCCTCGCTGAACGAAAACCAGGCCCAGTACCTGTCCTTGCTGGCCAAGGCGGCGCGGCTGCGCGCCATTGCCAACAATGTGCCGTTTGCATTGCCCAAGGAGGTCATCCAGCAGGCACCGGACATTGCCAAGCAGGAAACCGAGCTGTACCAGGCCAAGCGGCAAGAGCTGGACGCCAATGTCTCGATGGCACGCCAAGAGCAGGCGCAACGCAGCCAGGAACTCAACGAGGTACGTGCCCGCTATGCCCAGGCACAGCAGGGTTTGCAGCTTACCCAGCGTGAACTGGCGGTCACCAAGCCATTGAAGGAGTCGGGTGCGGTGTCGGATGTCGACCTGCTGCGCCTGCAGCGCGATGTGTCGCGCTATCAGGGCGACCGCGACATGGCCGGGGCGCAGATTCCCAAGCTGCAGGCCGCCATCAGCGAAGCCAACCACAAGATCCAGGAAGTCGAGCTGAATTTCCGTAATCAGGCCAGCGCCGATTTGTCCGACACCATGGGCAAGATCAACAGCCTGTCTGCCGGCAGTTCCGGCCTGGCCGACAAGGTGAAGCTGTCCGAGGTGCGTTCGCCGGTAAAGGGCGAAGTCAAGCGACTGTTCGTCAACACCATTGGCGGCGTGGTACAGCCGGGCAAGGACATTCTGGAAATCGTGCCGCTGGAAGATTCACTGATGATAGAAACCCGGGTCTCCCCGCGTGATATCGCCTTCCTGCGTCCCGGACAGCGCGCCATGGTGCGTTTTACCGCCTACGACTACACCGTCTACGGCGGCATGGAAGGCAGCCTGCAGGAAATCGGGGCCGACACCGTTACCGATGACAAGGGCAATGCCTTTTATATCGTCAAAGTACGTACCCGTGCAGGCGCACTGGGCGAGAAGCATCTGCCCATCATTCCAGGCATGGTGGCCCAGGTGGACATCATGACTGGCAAGAAAAGCATTCTTTCCTATCTGTTGAAACCGGTGCTGCGCGCCAAGGCAGAGGCCTTTACCGAACGATGAGCGACATGGTGATATTGATTACCGCCAGCAGTGCGCTGGCTGATGGCTGGGCGGATAGCCTGCAGCTGCACGATGCCGTGCGCCTGCCTGATCTGGCGGCACTCAATCGTAGCGCGGTGCCGGCGGATAGCCTGGTTTTGCTGGATCTGGCCGATGTTGTGGCCAGCGAGCAGGACATTCTGCAGGCCTGCCGGCATTGCCGGGTGCTCGCCCTCAGTTCGCTGCCGCAGGACGAAGAAGGCATGCACTGGCTACAGTGCGGTGCCGCCGCCTATGCCCATGCCATGAGTACGCCGGACTTGCTGCAACAGGTGTTTGATACCGTCAAGTCCGGAGGCACCTGGGTGGGACGCAGCATCATGCAACAGCTATGCGCACGATTTGGCCGGCAGCAGCCAGTGGCAGATGCGCCAGACTGGCGTGCCAGACTTTCCGAGCGTGAGCAGCATGTGGTGGCAGCATTGCGTGAAGGGCGGGCCAACAAGGAGATTGCCCGCTTGCTGGACATTTCCGAACGTACCGTCAAGGCCCATCTGACTTCGGTATTCCAGAAGTTCGGGGTGGAAGACCGCCTGCAGTTGCTGTTGAAGCTGACCGGGCGCTAGGTTTTTCTGCCGCCACTGACAAAGCCGCCTTGCTGGTTTGCAATGCGGCTTTGTTTTTAAATTGATATGAGAAGTTTCTGAAAATTAAATAGTTTTTGCCCTTAAGTACAATATATTTTCCTTACATCGCGACTTAACCTGATCGAAGTGCATATTGCGTCTTCAGGAGTCAGTCATGAGTAGCCCCGCTATCCAAGGTCAGGTTGTTGCCGTCAACGGTGTGGTAAAAGCCATCGATGCCCAAGGGCATGAACGCATTCTCAAGGCTGGCGACATCATCCATCCGGGTGAGCATGTCGTACTGCTGGATGGTGCCACCTTGTCGGTGGCCCGCGACGGGGGCGAAGTACTCAATGTGGATGGCCCGCGCGAACTGGCCTTGACGGACGAAACCCTGCAGCCGCAGGTAACCGACAAGACCGAAGCCGCTGTGGCCAAACTGGCACCGGAAGCACAGCAGGTGCTCGCTGCTCTGGAAAATGGCCAGGATCCGCTGGCCCAGCTCGACTCTGCCGCCGCCGGCCTTAACGGTGCGGGTGCCGGTGACGAAGGCAGCCATAGCTTTGTGCGGCTGATGCGGGTGAGTGAGTCCCTGAACGGCCTCCAGACCGACACCGCGACCGGCACCGTGGTCACCTCCCAGTCGGTGCAGGCGGACACCACCTCGAATGTGGCTGCGCCCATCAGCCTGACCATCGACAGCATCAGTGCCACCAATGACGCCACGCCCACCATTCATGGCACCGGCATTCCTGGTCTGACCGTGATCGTCACCAATACCTCCGGTACTGTCATTGGCAGTGCAGTAGTGGGCAGCGATGGCAACTGGTTCATCACCCCCACATCTCCGTTGCCGGATGGCACCGACACGCTGATTGCCACCAGCACCAATACCGCAGGTGTCACCGCCACCGCCTCCGCCAACGCCATTATCGACACCACGCCGCCGGCTACGCCTACCGTCACCATCGCCGAACATAGCGATCCTAATGGTGTGATTGGTGCTTCGGATCTGGTCAATGGCAAGGTGGAGGCCACGGTCAAGCTGGATGCTACCGATCTGGCCAAAAATGGCAGCGCCACCATCGTGGTTAACGATGGTGGCCATATCACCACCCTGGTGGTACACAGCGATGGCAGCGTGACCGGCACCGATGAGTCGGTCAGCGGCAGTTACAGCAATGGCACCGTCACCCTCAGCATGACGCCGCCGGCACAGGACGCGACCGTTACCATCACCGCCACCCAGACCGATGCGGTGGGCAATACCTCCGCTCAGGGTAAGGACAGCGGCACGCTGGATACCGTGGCCCCGAGCGCCCCGACGGTGACGATTGCCACCGACGCCAACAATGACGGCTTCATCAACAAGACCGAGCAAGGCAGTGCCAGCACCGACACGGTCAACATCGGCCTGCCGAGCGATGCCAAGGCGGGCGACACGCTGAATGTCACCATCAACGGCGTGGCGCAAGCCGCCCACGTGCTGAGCAGCGATGACATCAGTGCCGGCAAAGTCGTGCTCACCCCGACTGCGCCGACCGATGGCGCTACGTTGACGGTAACGGCCTCCATTACCGATACGGCAGGTAATACTTCGAGCACCGGCAGCAGCAGTGCCCAGCTCGACCTGAGCGCCAGCATCAGCATCAGCAATGACGGCAGTGGCGGCGACCATACTTATAACAAGGCGGAAAGCAGTGCCGTGGTGATTAGCGGTAGTACCGGCGGCGTGGAAACCGGCCAGACTGTTACCATCACCTTCACTGACAGCCAGGGCCATACTGCCACCACCACCGCTACGGTTGATGACAATGGAAACTGGACCGCCAAGCCGGCCAATCTGACAGGGCTGAGCGACGGTAGCATCAGTGTCAGCGCGACTGTTAGCGACAAAGCCGGCAATATCGCCACCGCCAATACCGACAGTGGCAGCGGGCAGCCGGGTGAAAATCTGGACACCACCGCCCCGTCGGCACCGACAGTGACGATTGCCACCGACACCAACGACGATGGCTTCATCAACAAGGCTGAGCAAGGCAGTGCGACGACGGAAACCGTCAACATCGGTCTGCCGAGCGATGCCAAGGCGGGCGACACCCTCAACGTCAGCATCAACGGCGTAGCACAAGCTGCCCACGTGCTGAGCAGCGATGACATCAGTGCCGGCAAAGTGGTATTGACCCCGGCAGCCCCGGCTGAAGGCGGGACACTGACGGTGGCTGCGACCATCACCGACGTGGCTGGTAACACCTCGGCTCAGGGCAGCGACAGCGCCACGCTGGACACCACCGCCCCGTCGGCACCGACAGTGACGATTGCCACCGACACCAATGACGATGGCTTCATCAACAAGGCCGAGCAAGGCAGTGCGACGACGGAAACCGTCAACATCGGCCTGCCGAGCGATGCCAAGGCGGGCGACACCCTCAACGTCAGCATCAACGGCGTGGCGCAAGCCGCCCACGTGCTGAGCAGCGATGACATCAGTGCCGGCAAAGTGGTATTGACCCCGGCCGCCCCGGCCGAAGGCGGCACACTGACGGTGGCTGCGACCATCACCGACGTGGCTGGCAATACCTCGGCTCAGGGCAGCGACAGCGCCACGCTGGACACCACCGCCCCGTCCGCGCCGACCGTCGTCATTGCCACCGACACCAATGACGATGGCTTCATCAACAAGGCTGAGCAAGGCAGTGCCACGACGGAAACCGTCAACATCGGCCTGCCGAGCGATGCCAAGGCGGGTGACACCCTCAACGTCAGCATCAACGGCGTGGCACAAGCCGCCCACGTGCTGAGCAGCGATGACATCAGTGCCGGCAAAGTGGTATTGACCCCGGCAGCCCCGGCTGAAGGCGGCACACTGACGGTGGCTGCGACCATCACCGACGTGGCTGGCAATACCTCGGCTCAGGGCAGCGACAGCGCTCAGTTGGATACGGTGGCACCAAGTGCGCCGACAGTGACGATTGCCAGCGACACCAACGACGATGGCTTCATCAACAAGGCCGAGCAAGGCAGTGCCACGACAGAAACCGTCAACATCGGCCTGCCGAGCGATGCCAAGGCGGGTGACACCCTCAACGTCAGCATCAACGGCGTAGCGCAAGCCGCCCACGTGCTGAGCAGCGATGACATTACTGCCGGCAAAGTGGTATTGACCCCGGCCGCCCCGGCTGAAGGCGGCACACTGACGGTGGCCGCGACCATCACCGACGTGGCCGGCAACACCTCGGCTCAGGGCAGCGACAGCGCTCAGTTGGATACGGTGGCACCAAGTGCACCGACGGTGACGATTGCCACCGACACCAACGACGATGGCTTCATCAACAAGGCTGAGCAAGGCAGTGCCACGACAGAAACCGTCAACATCGGCCTGCCGAGCGATGCCAAGGCGGGTGACACCCTCAACGTCAGCATCAACGGCGTGGCACAAGCTGCCCACGTGCTGAGCAGCGATGACATCAGTGCCGGCAAAGTGGTATTGACCCCGGCAGCCCCGGCTGAAGGCGGGACACTGACGGTGGCTGCGACCATCACCGACGTGGCTGGTAACACCTCGGCTCAGGGCAGCGACAGCGCCACGCTGGACACCACCGCCCCGTCGGCACCGACAGTGACGATTGCCACCGACACCAATGACGATGGCTTCATCAACAAGGCCGAGCAAGGCAGTGCGACGACGGAAACCGTCAACATCGGCCTGCCGAGCGATGCCAAGGCGGGCGACACCCTCAACGTCAGCATCAACGGCGTGGCGCAAGCCGCCCACGTGCTGAGCAGCGATGACATCAGTGCCGGCAAAGTGGTATTGACCCCGGCCGCCCCGGCCGAAGGCGGCACACTGACGGTGGCTGCGACCATCACCGACGTGGCTGGCAATACCTCGGCTCAGGGCAGCGACAGCGCCACGCTGGACACCACCGCCCCGTCCGCGCCGACCGTCGTCATTGCCACCGACACCAATGACGATGGCTTCATCAACAAGGCTGAGCAAGGCAGTGCCACGACGGAAACCGTCAACATCGGCCTGCCGAGCGATGCCAAGGCGGGTGACACCCTCAACGTCAGCATCAACGGCGTGGCACAAGCCGCCCACGTGCTGAGCAGCGATGACATCAGTGCCGGCAAAGTGGTATTGACCCCGGCAGCCCCGGCTGAAGGCGGCACACTGACGGTGGCTGCGACCATCACCGACGTGGCTGGCAATACCTCGGCTCAGGGCAGCGACAGCGCTCAGTTGGATACGGTGGCACCAAGTGCGCCGACAGTGACGATTGCCAGCGACACCAACGACGATGGCTTCATCAACAAGGCCGAGCAAGGCAGTGCCACGACAGAAACCGTCAACATCGGCCTGCCGAGCGATGCCAAGGCGGGTGACACCCTCAACGTCAGCATCAACGGCGTAGCGCAAGCCGCCCACGTGCTGAGCAGCGATGACATTACTGCCGGCAAAGT
Source organism: Aquitalea magnusonii (assembly GCF_002217795.2). Lineage (NCBI taxonomy): Bacteria > Pseudomonadati > Pseudomonadota > Betaproteobacteria > Neisseriales > Chromobacteriaceae > Aquitalea > Aquitalea magnusonii. The sequence continues at coordinate 3,968,218 of NZ_AP018823.1, read as the reverse complement.
GGTATTGACCCCGGCCGCCCCGGCTGAAGGCGGCACACTGACGGTGGCCGCGACCATCACCGACGTGGCCGGCAACACCTCGGCTCAGGGCAGCGACAGCGCTCAGTTGGATACGGTGGCACCAAGTGCACCGACGGTGACGATTGCCACCGACACCAACGACGATGGCTTCATCAACAAGGCTGAGCAAGGCAGTGCCACGACAGAAACCGTCAACATCGGCCTGCCGAGCGATGCCAAGGCGGGTGACACCCTCAACGTCAGCATCAACGGCGTGGCACAAGCTGCCCACGTGCTGAGCAGCGATGACATTACTGCCGGCAAAGTGGTATTGACCCCGGCCGCCCCGGCTGAAGGCGGCACACTGACGGTGGCCGCGACCATCACCGACGTGGCCGGCAACACCTCGGCTCAGGGCAGCGACAGCGCTCAGTTGGATACGGTGGCACCAAGTGCACCGACGGTGACGATTGCCACCGACACCAACGACGATGGCTTCATCAACAAGGCTGAGCAAGGCAGTGCCACGACAGAAACCGTCAACATCGGCCTGCCGAGCGATGCCAAGGCGGGTGACACCCTCAACGTCAGCATCAACGGCGTGGCACAAGCTGCCCACGTGCTGAGCAGCGATGACATCAGTGCCGGCAAAGTGGTATTGACCCCGGCCGCCCCGGCTGAAGGCGGCACACTGACGGTGGCCGCGACCATCACCGACGTGGCCGGCAACACCTCGGCTCAGGGCAGCGACAGCGCTCAGTTGGATACGGTGGCACCAAGTGCGCCGACAGTGACGATTGCCAGCGACACCAACGACGATGGCTTCATCAACAAGGCCGAGCAAGGCAGTGCCACGACAGAAACCGTCAACATCGGCCTGCCGAGCGATGCCAAGGCGGGTGACACCCTCAACGTCAGCATCAACGGCGTAGCGCAAGCCGCCCACGTGCTGAGCAGCGATGACATTACTGCCGGCAAAGTGGTATTGACCCCGGCAGCCCCGGCTGAAGGCGGCACACTGACGGTGGCCGCGACCATCACCGACGTGGCCGGCAACACCTCGGCTCAGGGCAGCGACAGCGCTCAGTTGGATACGGTGGCACCAAGTGCGCCGACAGTGACGATTGCCAGCGACACCAACGACGATGGCTTCATCAACAAGGCCGAGCAAGGCAGTGCCACGACAGAAACCGTCAACATCGGCCTGCCGAGCGATGCCAAGGCGGGTGACACCCTCAACGTCAGCATCAACGGCGTGGCACAAGCTGCCCACGTGCTGAGCAGCGATGACATCAGTGCCGGCAAAGTGGTATTGACCCCGGCAGCCCCGGCCGAAGGCGGCACACTGACGGTGGCTGCGACCATCACCGACGTGGCTGGCAACACCTCGGCTCAGGGCAGCGACAGCGCTCAGTTGGATACGGTGGCACCAAGTGCGCCGACGGTGACGATTGCCACCGACACCAACGACGATGGCTTCATCAACAAGGCTGAGCAAGGCAGTGCCACGACAGAAACCGTCAACATCGGCCTGCCGAGCGATGCCAAGGCGGGTGACACCCTCAACGTCAGCATCAACGGCGTGGCACAAGCCGCCCACGTGCTGAGCAGCGATGACATTACTGCCGGCAAAGTGGTATTGACCCCGGCCGCCCCGGCTGAAGGCGGCACACTGACGGTGGCCGCGACCATCACCGACGTGGCCGGCAACACCTCGGCTCAGGGCAGCGACAGCGCTCAGTTGGATACGGTGGCACCAAGTGCGCCGACAGTGACGATTGCCAGCGACACCAACGACGATGGCTTCATCAACAAGGCCGAGCAAGGCAGTGCCACGACAGAAACCGTCAACATCGGCCTGCCGAGCGATGCCAAGGCGGGTGACACCCTCAACGTCAGCATCAACGGCGTGGCACAAGCTGCCCACGTGCTGAGCAGCGATGACATCAGTGCCGGCAAAGTGGTATTGACCCCGGCAGCCCCGGCCGAAGGCGGCACACTGACGGTGGCTGCGACCATCACCGACGTGGCTGGCAACACCTCGGCTCAGGGCAGCGACAGCGCTCAGTTGGATACGGTGGCACCAAGTGCGCCGACGGTGACGATTGCCACCGACACCAACGACGATGGCTTCATCAACAAGGCTGAGCAAGGCAGTGCCACGACAGAAACCGTCAACATCGGCCTGCCGAGCGATGCCAAGGCGGGTGACACCCTCAACGTCAGCATCAACGGCGTGGCACAAGCCGCCCACGTGCTGAGCAGCGATGACATTACTGCCGGCAAAGTGGTATTGACCCCGGCCGCCCCGGCTGAAGGCGGCACACTGACGGTGGCCGCGACCATCACCGACGTGGCCGGCAACACCTCGGCTCAGGGCAGCGACAGCGCTCAGTTGGATACGGTGGCACCAAGTGCACCGACGGTGACGATTGCCACCGACACCAACGACGATGGCTTCATCAACAAGGCTGAGCAAGGCAGTGCCACGACAGAAACCGTCAACATCGGCCTGCCGAGCGATGCCAAGGCGGGTGACACCCTCAACGTCAGCATCAACGGCGTGGCACAAGCTGCCCACGTGCTGAGCAGCGATGACATTACTGCCGGCAAAGTGGTATTGACCCCGGCCGCCCCGGCTGAAGGCGGCACACTGACGGTGGCCGCGACCATCACCGACGTGGCCGGCAACACCTCGGCTCAGGGCAGCGACAGCGCTCAGTTGGATACGGTGGCACCAAGTGCGCCGACAGTGACGATTGCCAGCGACACCAACGACGATGGCTTCATCAACAAGGCCGAGCAAGGCAGTGCCACGACAGAAACCGTCAACATCGGCCTGCCGAGCGATGCCAAGGCGGGTGACACCCTCAACGTCAGCATCAACGGCGTGGCACAAGCTGCCCACGTGCTGAGCAGCGATGACATCAGTGCCGGCAAAGTGGTATTGACCCCGGCAGCCCCGGCCGAAGGCGGCACACTGACGGTGGCTGCGACCATCACCGACGTGGCTGGCAACACCTCGGCTCAGGGCAGCGACAGCGCTCAGTTGGATACGGTGGCACCAAGTGCGCCGACGGTGACGATTGCCACCGACACCAACGACGATGGCTTCATCAACAAGGCTGAGCAAGGCAGTGCCACGACAGAAACCGTCAACATCGGCCTGCCGAGCGATGCCAAGGCGGGTGACACCCTCAACGTCAGCATCAACGGCGTAGCGCAAGCCGCCCACGTGCTGAGCAGCGATGACATTACTGCCGGCAAAGTGGTATTGACCCCGGCCGCCCCGGCTGAAGGCGGCACACTGACGGTGGCCGCGACCATCACCGACGTGGCCGGCAACACCTCGGCTCAGGGCAGCGACAGCGCTCAGTTGGATACGGTGGCACCAAGTGCACCGACGGTGACGATTGCCACCGACACCAACGACGATGGCTTCATCAACAAGGCTGAGCAAGGCAGTGCCACGACAGAAACCGTCAACATCGGCCTGCCGAGCGATGCCAAGGCGGGTGACACCCTCAACGTCAGCATCAACGGCGTAGCGCAAGCCGCCCACGTGCTGAGCAGCGATGACATTACTGCCGGCAAAGTGGTATTGACCCCGGCCGCCCCGGCTGAAGGCGGCACACTGACGGTGGCCGCGACCATCACCGACGTGGCCGGCAACACCTCGGCTCAGGGCAGCGACAGCGCTCAGTTGGATACGGTGGCACCAAGTGCGCCGACAGTGACGATTGCCAGCGACACCAACGACGATGGCTTCATCAACAAGGCCGAGCAAGGCAGTGCCACGACAGAAACCGTCAACATCGGCCTGCCGAGCGATGCCAAGGCGGGTGACACCCTCAACGTCAGCATCAACGGCGTAGCGCAAGCCGCCCACGTGCTGAGCAGCGATGACATTACTGCCGGCAAAGTGGTATTGACCCCGGCCGCCCCGGCTGAAGGCGGCACACTGACGGTGGCCGCGACCATCACCGACGTGGCCGGCAACACCTCGGCTCAGGGCAGCGACAGCGCTCAGTTGGATACGGTGGCACCAAGTGCACCGACGGTGACGATTGCCACCGACACCAACGACGATGGCTTCATCAACAAGGCTGAGCAAGGCAGTGCCACGACAGAAACCGTCAACATCGGCCTGCCGAGCGATGCCAAGGCGGGTGACACCCTCAACGTCAGCATCAACGGCGTGGCACAAGCTGCCCACGTGCTGAGCAGCGATGACATTACTGCCGGCAAAGTGGTATTGACCCCGGCCGCCCCGGCTGAAGGCGGCACACTGACGGTGGCCGCGACCATCACCGACGTGGCCGGCAACACCTCGGCTCAGGGCAGCGACAGCGCTCAGTTGGATACGGTGGCACCAAGTGCGCCGACAGTGACGATTGCCAGCGACACCAACGACGATGGCTTCATCAACAAGGCCGAGCAAGGCAGTGCCACGACAGAAACCGTCAACATCGGCCTGCCGAGCGATGCCAAGGCGGGTGACACCCTCAACGTCAGCATCAACGGCGTAGCGCAAGCCGCCCACGTGCTGAGCAGCGATGACATTACTGCCGGCAAAGTGGTATTGACCCCGGCAGCCCCGGCCGAAGGCGGCACACTGACGGTGGCTGCGACCATCACCGACGTGGCTGGCAACACCTCGGCTCAGGGCAGCGACAGCGCTCAGTTGGATACGGTGGCACCAAGTGCGCCGACGGTGACGATTGCCACCGACACCAACGACGATGGCTTCATCAACAAGGCTGAGCAAGGCAGTGCCACGACAGAAACCGTCAACATCGGCCTGCCGAGCGATGCCAAGGCGGGTGACACCCTCAACGTCAGCATCAACGGCGTGGCACAAGCCGCCCACGTGCTGAGCAGCGATGACATTACTGCCGGCAAAGTGGTATTGACCCCGGCCGCCCCGGCTGAAGGCGGCACACTGACGGTGGCTGCGACCATCACCGACGTGGCTGGCAACACCTCGGCTCAGGGCAGCGACAGCGCCACCCTGGACACCACCGCGCCAGATACCCCGGTGGTGAGCATTCTGCCCAATGGCCTGACCAGTAATTACTATGGTCTGAATGATTCGGTCATTACCGGATCAACACCGCTAAGCCAGGTGCTGAGCGATATTGCCAGCCATAGCCCGACCGCGACCTTTGTAGCGGATGCGCTGAGTTTTGGCGTGGCAAACAGCGTGTCTGGCAATCTGGGTGCCAGTGGCAATCTGGCTAATTTCCTGGGCAGCAACGCCAGCAATGTGCAATACGCCAGCACCTATGGTTCCACCAGTCAGGCCATCATCAGCATGAATGGTGTGTTCGCGGCGGCCTCGGGTACTTACAAACTGTCGGTATTGGCAGACGATGGCTACCAGATCATTGTGGATGGCGTGACGGTTGCCACCAGAAACCAGAACCAATCGCCGACCGGCACAGATTTCACCCTGACCCTGGGGGCCACGGCGGGTAATTTACATACCATCCAGATCGTGTACTGGGATCAGGGCGGTCAGGCAGTGTTCCAAAGCACGCTGACACCGGCGGGTAGCACCACGGCAAGCGTCATCAGCCTGGTAAGCAGCAATACCATGACCGCTTCCGTCACGCTGGACGCGAAGGATCAGGCCGAGCTGAACCATAGCGGTACTGTGCATATCACTTCCAGCACCGGTACGGATGTAACGCTGCACTTGAATTCCAGCAATCAACTGGTTGATGGTAACGGCCTGGTCTACAGCTATCAGAATGGTGTGATTTACCTGCCGGTGGCTACACCGTCGCTTGGAACCACACTGACGGTTAATGCCACCGTGACCGATCTGGCCGGTAACACCTCGGGTGTGGGCAGCGATAGCTATCACTTGCCGACCACGCCGCCGGTGGTGATTACCACCGACAGCAATCACGATGGCTACCTCAGCGGTTCGGAAACATCCAATGGTACGGCGACGCTGCAGTCCACCGTAACATTGGACAAGAGCCTGATCAGCGCGGGTGGTAGCGCCAATCTCACCGTGACCGACAATGGTGTGGTGACCAAGCTGGTGGTGAACCATGATGGAAGCATCACTGGTGCTGCCAATGGTGTAACAGCCAGCTACAACGCCAGCACCGGCGTGGTGACGCTGAACATGCCGGAACCGGGTGATGGCAAATCTGTCAGCATCTCGGCCACCCAGACCGATACCCATGGCAATGTCTCCACCACTGGTGCGGCAAGCGCCATCGAAGACATTACCGCGCCGTCGGCACCGACGGTGACGATTGCCACCGACGCCAACAATGACGGCTACATCAACAAGGCCGAGCAGGGCAGCGCCACGACGGAAACCGTCAACATCGGCCTGCCAAGCAATGCCAAGGCGGGCGATACGCTGAACGTCACCATCAACGACGTGGTGCAAACGGGTCATGTACTGACTGCCGCTGAAATTACCGCAGGGAAGGTCGTTCTCACTCCGGCCGCCCCGGCTGATGGCGGTACGCTGACCGTGAAGGCCTACATCACTGATCTGGCGGGCAATGTTTCGGCCAGCGCCAGCGACAGTGCCAAGATTGATCTGACAGCCCCCACCATTGCCATTGCCACCACGCTGGCCGGTGATGATGTGATCAATGCCGCCGAACACAATAAGTCGCTGCTGGTCAGCGGCAGTACAAGCGGTGTGGAGGATGATCAGAAGGTGGATGTGGTGCTGAACAATGTTCACTATAGTGCCACGGTAAGTGGCAATAGCTGGTCGGTGACTGTACCGGCCAGCGATGTGGCCAAGCTGGCGGATGGCAATATCACGGTGACGGCCAATGTCAGCGATGCCGCGGGGAATGCAGCCACACCGGCTAGCCATGCCCTGACGGTGGATACCACGCTGCCGACCATCAATCTGGTATCGAATATCACGACAAGTCAGTTGTTCAATACCACTTGGGAAAGCACCAACCAGACCACCAGCACGACCAAAGCCGAGGGGTGGACCTTGGTGACCAGCAATGACGTTGCACCTGGCGGTATCAATGGTTTCGAGATCTGGACCACCAGCGATTCCATGAGCACGGCCAGCGGCAGCACCATTACCCCGAACTCATCAACGGGTGCTGGCAATACCCACTGGCTGGAACTGAATAACTCGACTTCTGACATTATTCAGACCCTGGGCATTACCCGCACCGTGACCACCGTGGCCGGCGCGGAATACCAGTTGTCGATGGATTTTGCCGGTCGGCCGGGCTATTCCACGGATGTCAGCAAGATCGGTATCTATGTGGATGGCAAGCTGGTGGCCGAATATTCGGCTACATCGGGCAGCACGCTGGATTGGCGCAATATTTCCTTCGACTTTACCGGTACCGGCGGCAATCAGGTCATCACCATCCTGACGGATACCCCGGCCAGCGCGGTCGATGCCAGTGGTCGTGGTGCCATGGTGGATAATATCGTGCTGACCCAGGGCGGCTTCCAGGCCAGCGATGCGGCAACCACCACCATTGCCTTGTCCAGCCTGATGACGGCTTCGCATCCGGTGGCGGTTGGCTCGGAAACCCTGACGTTGAATATCAGCGGTCTGACCTCTGCCGAAGGCTCGCCATCCCTGGTACTGCATGGCACGACCTACACGCCGGATGCCTCCGGTAACCTGACCGTTACCGGTTTGAGCCTGAGCGATCTGCAAAGCGGTTCCCTGCAGTTGTCCGGCAGCTACCACGGGCAGGTCAGCTTTAATGCCACCGTCACCGCGATTGAGAGCAATGGCAATACGGCCACCTCGTCGACCGTACCGGTATCCTTCCTGGTGGGGGCTGGTAATGAAGTCCATGGCTCTGCGGGTACCGACTATCTGTACGCCGGATCCACCGCCACCTTGCTGCATGGCGGGGCCGGCAACGACACCATGACCAGTGGCAGTACCGGTGTGGATACCTTCAAGTGGGTGCTGGGCGATCAAGGCACGGTGGCAACTCCGGCCGTGGATACCATCATCAACTTCAAGACCGCAGCGGTATCCAATGGCGGTGACAAGCTGGATCTGCGTGATCTGCTGGTAGGCGAAAGCCATAGCGGTACCGATGTTGGTAATCTGGGCAATTACCTGCACTTCACCACCAGCACCAGCAAGGGGGTGACAAGCACGGTGATCCATGTCAGCGAAACCGGTAATCTGGCAACGCATGAGACCCAGCAGATTGTGCTGCAGAATGTCGACCTGACCCATAGCGGCAACACGCTGCTGTCGGACAGCCAGATCCTGCATAACCTGCTGGGGAGTGGTAAGTTGATTACCGACTAAGCCAGCCCTGGCCGCAACAACCGACAGCCTGACACGCTGTCGGTTTTTTTGTGGGCGCACGGATGATGGCTAAAGGCGGTCTAGATCGTCAGGACGCCGTAGTCGCTAAACGGTTTGGCCGCCCTAGGGCATCGCTGGCATTGCCGTTCTCATGCCTGCCTTCCAACCATTGCGTGCAGAACCGTTGGCATTGTGGTTCGCGTTTACTGCTGTTGGCACCGGATATGAAAAAGCCCGCGTCCAGTGGCTGGAGGCGGGCTGGTGCCTGGGCCGGTGCTGCTTAGCTGATGGCCGGGCCGGTCAGGCTGTGTACGCCCATTTCGATCAGTGCGGCTGCATCCTCCGCGCTGCTAATCCCCTTGGCTTCCAGTTGCACGCCCATCAGTGCCGCCATGCGTAGCAGGCCGCGCAGCAGCGCAGAACGGCCCTCATCGGCATGAATGCCCTGGGTGAGGGTGCTGTCCAGTACCAGATAGCTGATGCTGGCCTCATGGGTACGTGCCACCAGTGCCAGATTGTGTCCCTGGATTTCCACCGCCAACTGATGGCCTGCCGGACGAATGGCGCGGCTGAAGGCGACAAAGTGCTCCCAGTGCTCATCCAGCCCGGTTTCGTGGAATTCAAAATTGATCTGGCGTTCCGGGTAGCGCTGTAGCAACTGCAAAATGGACGGCAGGAAGTCCGGATGGTGCAGCGAGGCGGGCGACATATTGACGGCCAGCACCCCCGCCGGGCCATGGCGCAGTGCCAGGTTAAGGGTATTGAGGTCCAGCCGGTGTACCAGTCCCAGCCGTGCCGCCTGTGACACCAGGCGCAAGGCACTCATGGCGGCCATGCCATGCTGTGCCGGGCGAAACAGCATGCCTTCATGCCACAACACCACCTTGTCCGGATCGCATACCGGGTACCAGCGCAACTGCAGCGAGTCATCCTGGCAGGCCGCTTCCAGCAGCGCCTTCCAGTCCGGCAGCGCTTCCCGGTCTGCAGGGGCTGCCCTGCTGCCCAGATACCAGCTATTGAGTGGCTGGGCCTCGGCCAGGGTCAGGCTGTCGCTGGCGCGGGCCAGCACCTCGGTCAGTTGGTCGCCACTTTGGAAGGCCGTGATGCCGATATGGCCCAGCCCAGGCTGGTCGGACAAGTCCATCGTCCAGTACACCGGCCACAGCAGGCAAAGCTCATCCGCCAGCTTGCCGGCCTCCTCATGGCCCAGCTCTGGGCAGAACAGGGCAAAGTCGGCACCGCGCAGGCGGGTGGCCATCCAGCCGCGGTGGGACTGGCACTGGCTGGCGAGATCATCCGCCACCCGCTTGAGCAGGGCATCGGTACGCCGTCCACCCAGGCGCTGGTTCAGTTCGGCCAGGCCGGCCACCCGGATCAGCAGCAGATGACCGCTGACCGGGTCGGCTTGCGGATTGAGCAGGTTGGCAAAGCGCTGTTCGAATGCTTCACGGTTAGGCAGGCCGGTACTGCTGTCAGTCAGCACTTCGCGGCGCAGGCGGTCCACTTCATCGCGCAGGCCCAGCAGGTAGTTTTGCAGCCGTTCCACCATGTGGTTCATCGCCATGCCCACTTCGGCCAGTTCCGGAATGCCGGGGATGGGAATGCGCATGAAGCGCTGTTCGCTGATGGCATGGGCTTGCGCCACCACCGCATGCAGTTCGCGGCGCAGGCTGCGGATGTCGAAAAAGCCCAGCAGGCCGGCAGCCAGGCCGATCACCACCAGCCAGAACACGGTTTGCAGCGCGCCTTGCCACAAGGAGCTGTAGGCATAGCCCAGATGTGCGCTCACCACGATGCGGCCAGCCTGCAGCCAGCCGTTGCTCACCTGGGCCAGTCCGGTTTGCGGCTTTAGCGGCAGCAACTGACGGAACCAGGCCGGGGTGTCTTCAAAACCGTTACGGTTGCGCAGATGGATGGCTTGCTGGGCTGGAACGCCTTCCCAGCTGATCTCGGCAAAGTGGCCCTGCTCGAAGGCCGCGCCCAGCAGGGTTTGCGCCATCACCGGATCGGCCTTGTACTGCGTCACCATCAGGGCCAGCGCGTTGGCGGTATCGGCACTTTGCGCGCTTAGCTGTTGTTCCAGATAGCTGCGGGCATTGAGCAGGTTGGCAATCAGCGCGCCGCCGATGGACAGCGCCACCAGCAACAGCAGTAACAGCCACAGGCGCTGTACCAGAGAAAGTTTGCGTGACTTCACGGGGGGACTCAAAAGGTAAAACCTTCCGTTTTCAGTTTGTCCAGCAGTTGTTTCCAGCGTGTCAGCCGGTTGACATTATTGTTTTGCGTACCGCCCACCCAGATGCTTTCCATATTGAAGCTGAACACCGGGATCAGGTCGGGCCGCTGCGAGGCAGGCTGGATGCTGGTGATCAGGTTATCCAGAATCAGCGGCTCCACTGTCGGGCTTGGATAGTATGCCAGCACCATGTGCGCTTGGGTGACATTGCTGGACGGGCCGCCAATGCGCGCCTTCACATAAGTCAGCCTGATCTTGTCCGGTGCCACGCCCAGCATGCGGAGCGACACGTATTTGCCAATCACGAAACCCTTGCAGTCGGCCATGCCCTTGCCAAAGGTTTCCAGTGGCGTGGCCCAGTAATCCTCCTGCCGCCATACCTGGCTGTTTTCCGCATAAGTAATGCGCCGGTTGAAAAACTCGTTCACCTCCTTCAGCCGTGCGCTGTCGCTACTGCCGGCATTGTTCAGCATGGCCTGCCACTCGCGGTACAGCCGCTGCGCCTGCGGGCCATAGCGCGACACGGTCTGCTCGCTGGGCAGGCTGCTGCCGGTAACACCCAGGCACAGCAGCCAGCTGAGCATGATGGGCAGCAGCAGGTGCAGCAGTTTGATGCCTGCGTCATGGACTCGCTGCAAGGGTGTTGTATCGGTGAGGACTGGCGGTGAACAGATCACGCTCATGGCATTTTTTCTGTAAAAAACAGGCAGCAACAGTAAATTTCAGTGTGTATAATTTAAATGTATTGTGTTTTAAACATGTATTTAAAATAAGCCACACATTTCATATGGGGTAGTATCGATGAGAAATTTGCGCAAATCCATCAGTTTGTCGGTGGCTATCGGCCTGGCCGGTGTTGCCGCTTTGTTGCCGCAACAGGCCAGTGCCATTGAGGTTACCGCCGCTGTGCAGCAGGCAATCCTGAACAACCCGGAAGTGCTGGCCAAGCTGCACCAGTTCCGTGGCGCGGGTCAGGATGTGAACGTGGGCCGGGCGGGGTACATGCCAACTGTCGATCTGAGTTACGAATCCAACCGCCAGCGCTATGACTACCCTAGCAATGTGGCAGTAACCGACCAGAACTACACCACCCGCGGTTGGAAACTGAGCCTGAGCCAGAACATCTTCCAGGGCTTGCAGACCTATAACACGGTCAAGCAACTGGGTTATGACGAACAGGCCAAATATTTTGATTTCCTGGATGCTACCGAAAGCATGGCCCTGCAGACGGTTCAGGCTTATCAGGATGTGCTGCGCTATCGTCAGTTGTTGGATACCGCTCAGGAAAACTATGCAATTCATAAGGGAATCTTTGAGCAAATTGCGCAGAAGGTGCAGGCCGGTGTCGGCCGCCGGGTGGATCTGGAACAGGCGGCAGGCCGTCTGGCGCTGGCCGAGAGCAATCTGATTACCGATACCTCCAACCTGCATGATGTATCGGTACGCTATGCCCGTCTGACCGGCAGCGATGCCCCGGCCCAGTTGAGCGATATTCCGTCGATGAAGTCTGCACTGCCCGGCAGCGGCGATTTGATCAAGAATGCCGTTGCGCACAATCCGGCCTACCTGAGCGCCCTGTCCAGCGTGCGTTCGGCCCAGGCCGAGGTGAATGTGCGTCGTGGTGCTTTCTCGCCCACGCTGGATTTGCAGGCCAGCAAGGCACCTACCGACAACTATAACGGCTACAACGGGCGTACCAAGCTCAGCTCGGTGGCGGTGATTTTCAACATGAATCTGTTCCGTGGCGGCGCAGACCGCGCCCGCCTGGGTTCGGCCGCCGAGAAGCTGAACACCACCAAGGATCTGCGCGACAAGGTGTGCCGTGACATGCGCCAGACCCTGAGCATTGCCAACAATAATATCGTCAAGCTCAAGGACCAGATGGAATCGCTGCGTCAGCACCAACTGTCCACCGAGAAGGCGCGCGACGCCTACCGCAAGCAGTTTGATATCGGCCAGCGTACCTTGCTGGATGTGCTGGACAGTGAAAACGAGTTGTTTGACGCCCAGCGCGCCTACATCAACGCCCAGTCCGATTACAAGGTTGCGGAAGCTACCGTGCTGGCCAACTCCGGCAGCCTGCTGCAAACCCTCAAGCTCAAGCCGGTGGAAGACTTCCAGACCGATAGCCTGAGTGAAGAAGAGCAGAACGCCTGCAATACCAGCTACACCCCGCCGGCCACGGTGGATGTGAAGTCGATTGCCGCCCGCCAGTACACCGCCGCCACGGCTGAGCCGCAGGCGGTGGCACCGGCAGCCGCACCGCTGGGGGTCAAGCCGCTGAAAGCCGGCAAGGCCAAGAAGCCGCAGGCTGCCAGCAGCAACTGAGCGCCCGCTGCCGCATCAGCCAAAGCCGCCTGTGAGGGCGGCTTTTTTGTGGCCTGGCGGTTTACACCCGGAAGCGGTTCAGGCTGTCATCCAGGGCGGCGGACAGTTCCTTCAGTTGCTGTGCCAGTTGATGGGATTCCTGCACCGAGCGGTTGGTGCTGTCATTCATCTGGGCAATCTGTTCCACATTGCGCGCCACGTCCTGGCTGGCCTGGCTTTGCTCCTTGATGGCCCCGGCAACATCGCCAATCTTGTCCACCGAGCGCTGTGACAATTCGCGGATCAACTGCAGCGACTGTGCCACCTGCTGGGCGCTGCCAACCCCGGTTTCAATGCGGCTATTGGCCTGCTGCATGCTGACAAAGGCCTGACGGGTGTCGGTTTGCACCCCGGAAATGCGGGTAGAGATTTCTGCCGTGGCAGAAGCCGTGCGTTCGGCCAGCTTGCGTACTTCATCTGCCACCACGGCAAAGCCGCGGCCCATCTCGCCGGCGCGGGCAGCCTCGATGGCGGCATTGAGCGCCAAGAGATTGGTTTGGTCGGCAATATCCCGGATCACCTTGACGATGTCGCCGATTTCACCCGAGCGCTGGTTCAACTGCTCAATCACTTGTGCGGTTTCGGTAATGCTGCTGGCAATCTGCTGAATCTCTGCCGCCGCCTGGCTTGCCAGTTGGCTGCTGCGGGTGGCCTCCCCGGTGGCATTGCGTACCTGCTCCTCCACGCCCTGGGTATTGTCGGACACCATCTGGATGCTGACGGTCATCTGTTCGATACTGGCGGCGCTGGCGGAGGCCGCTTCGGATTGCTGGTGCGAAGCCTTGGCCACATGATCGCTGACATGGCCCAACTGGTCGGCCACGCCAACCAGGCGTGAGGAGTAGCCGTGGGATTCCTGGATCAGCGTGCGTACCGTGCCCACCAGATCGGACACCGAGCGGCCCATGCTGCCCAGCTCGTTGCGGCCCAGATCGGGAAACTGCTGCCGCAGGTCGCGGCTTTGCGCCAGTTGCTGGCTGCTGTCGCGCATGCTGTTGAGCGGATGGCGGATGGAACGGATGATCAGCCAGGACAGCAGGATGCCCAGCAGCAAGGCAATGGCCAGCAGGGCCATCACGGCATTGCGCACCGAGGCCGAGGTGGTGTTGATCTGGCTGCCCAGGGCATTGACGGCGTCCACCGCGGCGCTGCTGATGGTCTGCAGCATCGCTTCCATCTGGTGTACGTTTTCCTTGAACTTGCCGATGGCGGCATTGCCGTCTGCCGGCGTGCTGATGCTGCCGGCTTCCACCTGGCTGCTGACGGTGTTGAAGCCGTCGGCATACGCCTGCAGTAATTCGCCCTGTTTGCGCACCGGCCCGCTCAGGCTGCTGCTCAGGCTGTTATTGCCCTCAGCCAGCGACTGCGACAGCTTGCCTACCGTTTCCTGGGCCTTGGCGTAAGTGTCTTTCCACTTGCCCAGATATTCTGCCCGCTTAGCGCTGTTGGCGATGTTCAGGTAGTAGTCTTTTTCAAAGCGCCTAAGATTGCCCATGTGTACGCGCAGTTGCGACACATCGCGGAAGAACACCAGTTCATGGCTGGAGACTTCCTCCACCCGCTGGTCGATACGACCCAGCCCTTGCAGGGTAATGCTGCCGATGATGGCCAGTGCAAGCAGCAGCAGGCCAAAACCGGTGGTGATGCGCACGGCGATGGATAGATTTTTCATTGAATTCCCCGGACTTCATTGCCAGACAGATGGATGGCGGATGGGTGTGTGCATGCGGTGCCAATCAACAGTCTGTCATGTAGATGAGCAACGGATGACGCCGGGGACGGTAGATGTTTTATGGTGGTAGCTACCCCGCGTCGTGACCATGCCAGCCACATCCGGCCGGCACATTAGCACGGTATAGCTTAACAATCACCTTTTGGCGCAGGATTATACGTTTGGCATGGCCAGGCCGATGGCCTGATAGCTATTGCGCCAGAGCGCGCCAGTTAATGTATGCAAGTCCATGGCGCGCAATCCGGCCAGGACAGCGGCAAAATTCTTTATATTGGCCGGAACATTGGGCTGCTGCTGCGCCCATTCCGGGCGGATGTCCGGCGCATCGGTTTCCAGCACCAGGGCGGACAGCGGGAGGGTGGCGGCCAGTTCGCGGATGCGGCGCGAGCCGCTATAGGTCATCGCCCCACCAAACCCTAGCTTGAAACCCAGGCCGATGAATGCCTCGGCCTGCTGCCGGCTGCCATTGAAGGCGTGGGCGATGCCGCCGGGTACCGGAATCTGGCGCAGGTATTTGAGAACGCGGTCCTGTGCGCGCCGCACATGCAGCAGCACCGGCAGATTGTATTTGCGGGCCAGCTTCAGTTGTTCCACCAGCAGGCTTTCCTGCCGCGCGGCATCCAGACCGGGCAGGTAGTAATCCAGTCCGATTTCTCCTACCGCCACCGGCGCATGCTGCTGCAGGTGCTGTTCCAGCAGTTGCAGGTGATCGTCCTGATGACGTGCCAGATAAATAGGATGCAGGCCGAAGGCAATCCAGCAGCCATAACGCGCGCGCATGGCCAGGCTGTCGGCAAAGCTGTCACTGTGGATGGAAGGCAGCAGCAACTGGCCGACACCGCAGGCCTGGGCGGTGCTGACAATCTCATCGCGCTGGCCATTGAATTCGGCGGCATCCAGGTGGCAGTGGGTGTCGATCAGGCAGGGGCCGGGGGCACTCTGAAAATGCATGCTTTCACTCCGTGATGCTTAAGCTGGGGTCAGGCTAGGCGGTTTGCAGCCGGGACAGGAAATCGGCAATCGGCATGGGCCGGCCAAACAGATAGCCCTGGAAGGCATGGCAGTGCTGCTGCAGCAGGAAGTCGCGCTGGGTGGTGGTTTCCACGCCTTCGGCAATCACCTGCAGCTGCATGCTGTCGGCCAGCGCCACAATGGTGCGGATGATGGACACATCATTGCTATTGCTGTCGATGTCGCGCACGAAGGACTGGTCTATTTTCAGTTGGTCCAGCGGCAGGCGCTTGATATAGGACAGCGAGGAGTAGCCGGTGCCAAAATCATCCAGCGAGAAGCACACCCCGTCCTGTTTCAGGGTGTTCATCTTGCGCACGGTGTCATCCACATCCTGCAGCAGCAGGCTTTCGGTCAGCTCCAGCTTCAGGCGATGTGCCGGCGCGCCGCTGTACAGCAGCGCATTGCGTACCATCTCGACAAAGCCGGCCTGGTGGAACTGGCGTGCGCTGACATTGACTGCCAGTTGCAGCCTGGCGGTGGCCGGGTTCCTGGCCCATTCCGCCAACTGACGGCAGGCGGTGTAGAGTGCCCACTCGCCCAGCGGCACGATCAGGCCGGATTCCTCGGCCAGCGGGATAAAGCTGACTGGCCCCACCAGGCCATGTTCTGGCCGTTGCCAGCGCAGCAGCGCTTCGGCACCGGTAATGTGGCCGTCGGCATCCACCTGCGGCTGGTAGTAGAGCACGAATTGCTGTTGTTGCAGTCCACGCCGCAGTGCGGCTTCCAGCTCGGCGCGGGCGGTAACGGCCTGCTGCATTTCCGGGTCGAAAAAGCGCAGCGTGTTGCGGCCGGCGGCCTTGGCCTGGTACATGGCCAGATCGGCGCGCTTGAGCAGCTCTTCCACCGAGCCGACAGCGCTGTCAAACAGTACCGCCCCCATGCTGCAGGTGCTGTGGTGCATGCCATCGAGCATGGGGTAGGGGCGGGACAGGGTTTCCAGAATATGCTGGCCAATGCTGCGTGCCTGCTGTGCTGCCAGTGCCGTTTCGCTGTCCAGGCTCTCCAGCATCACCACAAATTCGTCGCCGCCCAGCCGTGCCACGGTATCGCCTGGCCGCAGGCAGTCATTCAGGCGCTGCGCCACTTCTTGCAGCAGGCGGTCACCCATATCGTGGCCCAGGGTGTCATTGAGGGTTTTGAAATTGTCCAGGTCGATAAACAGCAAGGCACCGCATTGCTGGCGGTGCTGGCTGTATTCCAGGGCCATTTGCAGCCGGTCCAGCAGCAGGCGGCGGTTGGGCAGTTGGGTAAGCGGATCGTAGAAGGCCAGCCGCTTGATCTTGTCCTCAGCGGCCTTGCGCTGGGTGATGTCGCTCATGGTGGCCACATAGTGGCTGACATTGCCATCATCGCCCAGCACCGCGCTGATGCTCAGCCATTCCGGGTAGATGTCCCCGCTTTTGCGCCGGTTCCAGATTTCGCCTTGCCAGGCGCCCAGCTCCTGCAGGCTTTGCCACATGCGCTGGTAAAAGGCGCTGTCGTGACGGCCAGATTGCAGCAGGCTGATCTTGCGCCCCACCACTTCGTCCGTGGTATAGCCGGTGATTTTGCTAAAGGCACTGTTCACCCGCAGGATCACGGTGTGACAGTCTGTCACCACCATGCCTTCCTGTGCTTCAAATGCGGTAGCCGCAATGCGTAATAGCTGCTCGGCGTGCTTGCGTTCACTGATATCGCGCGCCGAGGCGTACAGATAAGGCCGTCCCGCGATATGCACGGTCTTGGCATTGATTTCCACCTCCAGCAGCGAGCCATCCTTGCGGCGGTGGCGGGTTTCAAAGCGCTGGCCGTGGCTGCTGCCCGCGCGTATCAACTGCTGCAGTTGTTCTGGCCGGATGTCCTTGTCCCAGTCAGACAGCACAAAGTGGCGCATCTCCGCCATCTCATAGCCCAGCATGCTGGCAAAGGACGGGCTGT
This sequence comes from Aquitalea magnusonii, assembly GCF_002217795.2. Lineage (NCBI taxonomy): Bacteria > Pseudomonadati > Pseudomonadota > Betaproteobacteria > Neisseriales > Chromobacteriaceae > Aquitalea > Aquitalea magnusonii. Next base: position 3,950,659 of record NZ_AP018823.1, on the reverse strand, counting down.
ATTCGGTGAGGCGGCCCTGCTCATCCAGAATGTGGATTCCGTCAGAGGCCGTTTGCAATAGGGCGGCCTGGCGCAGGGTTTCCGACAAGGCGGCATGCTCGGCAGCCTCCCGTTCCGATGTTTGCTGTTCCAGCGCACGGGTACGCAAGGCCACCAGCAGCGCCAGTTCGGCGCGGTGGCGTCGCAGTTCTGTCATTTGCCAGGCCAGCCAGCCCAGCAGGATGCTGATGGTCAGTACCAGCAGGCTGTTGATCACCAGGTGGTGCAGATTGCGCCAGCCATCCCTGGGCTGTACGTCCAGCACCCACAGTCCATTGGGCATGTTGATGCGAAAGTGAACCGGATCATCCAGTCGCAGCTCCGCCCCGCCGGAGCTGGCCAGCACCTGTACCTGACCGCTGTCCGGGTGCTGCCGCCACAGGCTGTAGTGGTAGCCGCGCTTGGACAGCCAATCCAGCCCGGCACCATGCAGCACGTCGGGAAAGCGCATCAGGGCAATCACAAAGCCCCAGAACACGGGTGGACTGTTCTTGTCCGGGTTCAGAAATACCGGCAGCCGGCCAACCGCACCCATGCCGCCCTGCACCAGCGGAAAAGGACCGGCCAGCGTCATTTGCCCGCTGTTGCGGGCCATGAAGGCTTCCTTATTGCGTGCCGGATCGGCCAGCAGATTGTGCCCCAGCGCCTTTTCATTGCCCTTGAGCGGGTAGATTTGCCGCACCACCCCGTCCGGGGCCAGTTGTAGCGACATCACGCCGGGGTAGTAGCTCATCAGCGGGCGGGCAAAGGTATCAAAATCCTCCAGCCGGCCACGACCCTGCCGCACCATGGCGCTAAGGGCATAGGTGGACGACAGCGCCCGGTCTACCGCCACTTTCACGGCATTGCCGCGGTCGGTGGCATCAGCCAGCGCCAGGGAGCGGGCCAGCTCCTCATCCTGACGCGCAGCCACATACACCACCGCCATGCCAATCAGGCAGGAGAGCAGGGCAATGCAAAGGCTGATCAGCCAGGTGCGCCAGATCTTGTTCACGGTGGTCGGTACAGGGTGGTGGAAAGTAACAGCGTCGAAAGGCCGGCAACAGGGTGCTGCACCGGTACTGACCGTTGCCGGGCAAGGCCCGAGCCAGAACGTAGTGTACTGAGCAAGTCTGGCAGATGTCATGCCGAACGCAAAGAAAATCCCTCGCATTTGCGCGTAATCAGACTACATGCATTGCCCAACCTTCCGCGCCAGCAAAATCAGCCGGCTGCGGCAATTGGTCACATCCCAGAACAAAGCCAACTTGCTACGCTCCCCTCGGCAAACGTCAAACAGTTGTTTGGCCACTGCAGGCAGGCACTGCTGTGGCCGATCGCGCCAATTGCCGCCTGCCGATAACAGTGCCGGACAAGGCGCAGTGCTTGATCCGGTATGTATTTCATTCCGTCGCTCATTTGGGAAACACCATGCAATTGCACGCCAAGCCGGCCGTCCTGGCCGTCACCCTTGCCCTGTCCGCCTTTCCCCGCATGGCACAGGCCGCCGACAGCAGCACCCAACTGGTACAACTGCCCGAAGTCGTGGTAACTGGCAGCCGCCACGACAGCCAGGCCGATGGCAACAGCCTCAGCCCGGCACAACTGGCCGCGCAAGCCGCCCGCAGCAGCGACAGCGCCCAACTGCTGCAGGACATCCCCGGCCTCAATCTGCATGCCGCCGGTGGCTTCTCCAGCCTGCCGGTACTGCGCGGCCTGGCCGACGACCGCCTGCTGGTGAAAACCGACGGTGCCAGCCTGGTGGCTGCCTGCCCCAATCACATGAATTCCCCGCTGTCCTATATGGATGCCAGCCAGGTGGACAGCGTGCAGGTATATAACGGTGCCGCCCCGGTCAGTGCCGGGGGCGACAATATCGGCGGGGTGATTGTGGCCCGTTCCGCCGCGCCGCAATTTGCCGAAGCAGGCCAGATATTGCAGACCGGCAACGTGGGTGCGTTCTACCGCAGCAATGGCGATGGCCGTGGAGCCAATGCCAGCGCCACCCTGGCCAACGACCATGTCAGCATCAACTACACCGGCTCCACCGCCCGCAGCAACAACTACGACGCCGCAGCCGATTTCAAGAAATCCGGCCTGGCCGCCACCGGCCGCGCCTGGATGGATGGCAAAACGGTAGGCTCCACCGCCTACAAAACCGAAAACCACCAACTGGGCCTGGCCTGGCGCGATAACGATCAATTGCTGGAAGCCAAAGTGGGCGTGCAACGCACGCCTTATGAGGGCTTTGCCAACCAGCGCATGGACATGACCGACAACAGCAGCGACCAGCTGAACCTGCACTACAACGGCCAGTTTGCCTGGGGCGAGCTGGATGCCCGCCTGTACAGCCAGTACGTGCGCCACAGCATGAACTTTGGCGATGACAAGCAAACTGTTTACGGCATCTATCACAATGGCATGCCGATGGATTCCGCCAGCCACACGCTGGGCGGCAGCCTGACTGCCGATCTGGCCCTGAATGCGCGCGACAAACTGAAACTGGGCAGCGAAGTCCAGCGCTACAGCCTGAACGACTGGTGGCCGGCTGCCGGTGGTAATGGAGGCATGGGCCCTAACACCTTCTGGAACATCAAGGACGGCAACCGCGACCGCGTGGACGCCTTTGCCGAATGGCAGGCGGACTGGACAGCACAATGGCGCAGCATCATCGGCGCACGGCTCAGCCAGGTGAAAAGCAACACCGGCAGCGTAGCGGGCTACAACAGCAACGTCTCCTACGCGCCGGATGCCGCCAGCTTCAACGCGCAAAACCACGCCCGTACCGACCTCAACCTCGACCTGTCCGCGCTGGCCCGCTTCACCCCGGATGACAACGCGCAATACGAACTGGCCTACGCGCAGAAAACCCGCTCGCCCAATCTGTACGAGCGCTACACCTGGTCCAGCAACACCATGGCCGCGGTGATGAACAACTTTGCCGGAGACGGCAACGGCTATGTCGGCAATGCCAACCTCAAGCCGGAAGTGGCCCACACCCTCAGCAGCAGCGCCAACTGGCACGCCGCCGACGGCGAAGCCTGGCAATTCAAGCTCAGCCCCTACTACAGCTATGTGGAAAACTACATCGACGCCCAGCGTTACGGCACGGCCAACAACAACCAGACCGCCACCACCGGCTATGTGGTGCTGCAATACGTCAACCAGAACGCCCAGCTATACGGCATGGACGTCAGCGGCAAGCTGCAACTGGCCAGAACCACCGGCTTCGGCCGCTTCGATGCCACCGCCCAGCTCAGCTACACCCGTGGCGAAAACCTCAGCACTGGCGACAATCTGTACAACATCATGCCGCTCAACGCCAAACTGGCGCTGGTAAACACGCTGGGGCAGTGGACCAGCACCGCCGAATGGCAGGCCGTCCGCGCCAAAACGGACGTCTCCGCCGTGCGCAACGAAGTCAAAACCCCCGGCTACAGCCTGTTCAACCTGCGCACCCGCTATGAAAACAAACGGTTCAGCGTGGACGTGGGCATCGACAACGTATTCAACCACTTCTACACCCTGCCGCTGGGTGGTGCCTACACCGGCCAGGGCATGACCATGAGCCGCGCCGGCATCCCCTGGGGCGTAGGCGTGGCCGGCCCCGCCCGCTCGCTGTACACCGCCTTCAACCTCAAGTTCTGACCCCGCCTGACACGCCCGCCAGATGGCGGCCACAACAAAACACCCCCGGCCATGCAGATGGAGCGGGGGTGTTTTGTTGTTTGGGGTCTTTATCGAAGTGTGGCTGGAAAGCCAATACAGACGGTGATTTCTGGTTTGTGGGAACTTGGTCGATGCACAAATTTATACACAGCAAACCCAGTTTGGCCTGAAGTCTAGATCCCTGTGGGAGGACGGTACAAGCCAGATCCCCGACAGGGATAGAAGTATTAATAGTGAAGTATATTTCACTTTTTCAACACAAAAATAGGATGTGCTCTATTTTTTGGGCTGCCTGAAAAACTAGAATAGCAGATTAGACTATTCTTCTCGGTGTCCGGTACCCTCAAGCCATAAACACTTTCCATGCTAAAGAAAACATCACTTGATTCATTGGTAGCAAATCCACTGTAGCCATTTTGAATCAAGTTAGTAACAACACCCTCTTCTCGTTCTGCAGTAATGTAGCATAGATTATCACAAAGCTCGACTAATTGATCTGCCGTCAATCTAGACTCTGGATTATAATCTAAACATCTTTCAACAATAGCTTGAAGCTCAGTAGACAGCAGAGAAAATTGAGGATTTCTAGTCATGAATTTAGGCCAAGGCTTTCGTTCCTTATTTTTTACATTAACGGCTGCCTCTAAATAAACCCCAAATGGATAATCACCAGTCAAAAGCTGAAACATCATTGCACCTACAGACCATATATCAACAGAAGGTAGTATTTTTTGGTCAGACTGTCTGAACATCATCTCAGGAGCCATGAATGGCAATGCCCCCTTAATAGTTCCAGATGTGGACTGAGTTAAGTCGCCCGCTTTTGCAGCCTCTTCAAACACCTCTTCAGTAAGTGTCGCTATTCCAAAATCAGTTATTTTTAAGTTGCTCAGTTCTACACCGGCACTAACCATAATATTGCTTGGCTTTAAATCTCGATGAATTACACCCTCTCGATGAGATGCGCTAACACCCTTCGCAATATGATGCAATATTTTTGCAGCAAAGTGAGGATCAAAATATCCAAATCTATCTAATTTCTGAGAGAGTGTTTCACCATTGATAAGCTCTTCAATCAGATAGACAGTTCCATTTTCATCAATGTAATCTAACGTTTTTGCAACATGATGATGGTTTATTCTTGCAGAAATAATTGCACTTTTTTGGAATCGTCGATTTTGCTGACCTGCTTGAGGTGTTTTCAATGCAACTTCGGTATCTAGCTCAGTATCATGGGCCAAGAAAACTTCTTGCATACCTCCACGCCCGATATGTTTTAGTATTTTATATCGCCCAGCTATGATTCTATCAATCATTACGGCATTACCTCTGGATTAGATATGTCAAATGTCACAAACATTCTTTTCTTACTATCATGCAAAGTTAGTACGCAACAACCAGGTAAAGCATCTCCAACTTTTGCATAAATGTTATTTATCGAAACAACGCCAAGAATATGTTTGACAACAAAAATAAAATCATTGTACTCAATTGAAATTGAACATCCACTTCCATACTTCACGGTTGCAATTCGATGCATCGCATTAAGTTCATTAGTTCCATTTTTAGAAACTAATAGTGCACGATGCTTTCCTGCTAGTAGATGCTTTCGAAGAATTTCCTCGACAGATGAAATGTCTGGTCTATCCGCCGGGTTATACTCCATGCATTGATTAATAATTGATATTATTTTACTAGGGAGACCGTGAAGTGCATTTTTGATTGCCAAATCATTTTTTGGCCTCGGTGGCTGCTGGGTAAGCTCCAAAGGGAGGGGAATTCCAAGCAATCGTAGTGCCATTACTCCGAAAGCATAAACATCAATTGATTTATCAAATCCAATCATGCCGTCGCCCCAGAGTTCAGGGGCCATATAACCAATAGTGCCAATAATACTAGCTGTTTTAGCTTCATCACCATTAGGGCGTGCCAAGCCAAAGTCAATAATCTTCACAACGCCATTTCTGTCAATTCTTATGTTGTTAGGCTTTATGTCTCTATGAATAATATTTGAGTTATGAATATCTTTCAGGCCGCATGCTATCTGCCAAATATCCTTAATGAAAACGGTATCCTTATGGTAGGAGCCATTCTTTAGTGTGGTTCCCTTAATGTACTCAAGAACAATTGCTTTTTTCGCGACGCTTCCTTGTGTAACTGAGATCACGTCAAATATTTGTACAACATGCTTTGAGCGCAACCGCATTAACGCTTTTTGCTCATCAATAAGACGTCGCTGATCCTCTCCGTCTTTTAGTAATTTAAAAACAACTTCTCTATTCAGATGGATATCACTTCCAATAAATATATCTCCCATACCGCCGCCATCCATTGGCCTGTGTATGTGATATCTAACTTTTGCAGTCATTTAATTGTCCGAAATTAGTTTGGTGTCAATTTCAATCAATAATTGTGGGTTTGAGCTCTCAACCTTTTTTTCTTTAGGTGCCCTTGGCTTTCTTTTTCTTTTTTGTGGTGATTGTTTAGGACCTGAATCGTGATCGGCTTTTTTCTCGGTTGGGATATTATTCTTAACTTCGTCATCGTGATTTTCATTCGCGTCAACATGCCTAGGATCAACTTCACAGTCTTCGCAATTTTTATCTAAAATGTCAGCTCTCTTGTAAGGAAAATTTTCATTTTTCTTAGCTATCTCCTCATCAAGAGAGCTCTCCCTTATCCATAGGAAATTTGTTGACGTAAATGAATCTGCAATTTCCACGCCAGCATCTCTAATATCCTGCAGAGAGTTAAGGGCAGCACCAACATCCACAATAGATAATGATGCATTATCAGGAGATCCACACCATCTAGCCAATGCCGATAGTCTATCTATTGCAACGGAAGGGGTATTTGAGTTGATCAAAATTTTATAAAATGTACCTTGGTCGACATAGTGAATTCCATCTGAGGTAATAACTATATTTTTTACATCAGAATGAATATTGTTAATATGTGGCTTGATCCCTTCTCCCATGCCTATAAATTGCAATAATTCTTTCCCATGACCACCAACTAACTCCTCCAGTGAGTCATCAACAGTTAGTCTAATCACTTCTCTGTTGGGTTTTTCAACAGTAGCATATATGCGGCTGTCACCTACATTCAATGTGTTAATTTTATTATCACCACCAATGCAAACAACCGATAAAGTAGCACCTCCAGTGCCATTGAATAACTCCCCAACAGCGTTATTCGCAGCGTGAGCAGCAAGTTCTAATCGCTTTTCAGCATCTAAGTGTCTATTGCTAATTGCAGAATAAAAGAAACTAGCAATCGCCTTATTTGCACACAACTTACCATCCCTCATGCCTCCCATGCCATCAGAAAGTGCAATGATGATAAAAGAGTGGCCAATCGATGGATTGACGTTAACTCGTATAGCAGCCACCTGATCTTGATTTTCAGTTCGTCTCAGTCCAATATCTGTGGAAAAAAAGACTGAATAATCATCCATTGCAGCTTTCCCACGATCTGGTGTTTGCCGCATTAGCCATTTCTCAAGGACTTTTTTTAGCATAAATTCTCTTTCGGCAATTCAGTTGTATATATTTATTTGGTCTGATGAATGGTGCTGATTTATCGTGCAATTTACAAACTATTTAATTGAAAGTGACGTTTAACTCTGCTAATTAATTAGCGTTGATAAATTAGATAACTAATTATTGAGTTAATTTATTACAAAATCGGAAAATGAAATGATTTAGCATGTGTGTATTATGGCTGTGGTTCTGACAAAAATGAATAGTGCCTTCATAGTTGCGTAATTTTTCTCCTAAGTATGTAGCAAAAAGCGCTGCTATGCCGTCAAATCCTCTAGGAATGGTCTGAACAAGTCCAGGTGTAAAAATATTTACACAATAAAATCAATGATTTATGGAACATCAAGATTGAAATCAGCCATTTAATCAGACCTTCCCTAGTTCTCATCTAAGTTTATGATTTTTAATGATTAATTTGTTAGTGGATTCGTCAATTTTCCGCCAACTTGGCTCAGGAAACCACCAACAGGCTGGGCTGACGGCGTTATGGGGCCGTGGTGGTGTGACGGCGCTAATGATCTAGCCATCGCCGGGCCGTGCGACAGGCAACAAAACAGCGCCTTGCGGCGCTGTCTGCCACTTACAGGAGTTGGCCGATATCGGTGCGGGCGAGGCTGATTTGCTGATGCAGCGGGGTCAGCAGCCCGGCCAGTTGGTTGGCTGCCAGCGGCATGTCCTCGGCGTGGTACAGCAGATCAAGCAGGCATTGCATGCAGTCAGCGGCACGGTCCAGCGTGCAGATGCCATCGGCAATGGTGTGCTGGATGGTCTGGCTCAGGCGGGTCAGCTGGCTGATGGGTTCGCGCAGCGCGGCATGTTCCGGCAGGCTGGTCAGGGTTTGCAGGCGGCCGAGTTGGTCTTGAAAGGTGGCCAGCGCCAGATAGGCGGCGGGAGCGGGCTGGCTGAGAGGTTGCTGGGTGTTCATGCGCGGGCCTCCTTGCTAAAGGATGGCGGGGCGGTAACGGCAATGACAATCGCGGGGGGAGGGCGCAACTGGGCGCGGGAGATGCCAGGCATGGTATGCCTCCTATGTCGGATTTAGACCCGCACCCCGCTTGCAATCGGGGTGGCAGGCACATGGCAGGGTTTGCAAGACCGGGACATAGGAACCGGCAGCCCGAAGGCTCCCCACCACGGCCCGCCATAGAAAAAGGACGTACCAATGGTGTTCGACGGACGTAAAAAATGCCGCAAAGCGGCTGTCCGCCTATGTCTTTCGGGCTTGCATTCCCGGTGCCGCTATTGAACAGCACGCGGCAATTGTTGGTTGGCGGGGCGGGCTTGTCAATACCGGGGGAGGGTGTGGCACGGCATGGCTGCGGGCTGAGCCTGCCGGTTTGTGCTGTGTTGCGCTAGTGTCCCGCCAGTGTTCCATGGCGGGATTTGGGCAACAAAAAAGCGCCTTGCGGCGCTGTTTTTGATTCTTGCTGTAATCCTTATCTGCTAAGGACTTGGTGCCCGGGGTCGGACTCGAACCGACACACCTTGCGGCGGGGGATTTTGAATCCCCTGCGTCTACCGATTTCGCCACCCGGGCATCGCAAGAGGAGGCAAGTCTATCCCATCTGCCGTGGCTTGTAAATCACTCCCCGGCGTCCTTTTTCATTTTCAGCGCATGGTCATACAGCAGCTTGCGGTTGGCACCGGTAATTTGCGCGGCCAGGGTGGAGGCTTGTTTCATTGGCAGGTCGGCGCTGAGGATGTTTATCACCCGGATGGCTTCTTCCGGCAAACCGGCCTTGTCTTCCGCTTGCGGGGCGGCGTCGATGATGAGCACGATTTCGCCGCGCTGCTGGTTGCTGTCGGCTTTTACCCATTCCAGCAGTTCACCGGCAGGCAGGCTGTGAAAGGTTTCAAAGGTTTTGGTCAGTTCGCGCGCCAGCATCAGGCGGCGGTCCGGCCCCAGTTCGGCCACGATGTCCTGCAGGGTGTCCACAATGCGGTGCGGTGCTTCGTAGCACACCACCAGGTGGTCGGCGCTCAGCCATTGCTGCAAGGTACGGCGGCGTTCGCCGCTTTTGGGCGGCAAAAAGCCGTGAAACAGGAAGGCATTGCTGGTAAAGCCGCTGGCGGACAGGGCGGTGATGACGGCGGATACGCCGGGGATGGGGCGTACCGGATGGCCGGCGGCGCGCACGGCTTCCACCAGCCGCGCGCCGGGGTCGGATACCGCCGGGGTGCCGGCATCGGATACCTGCACCACAATCTGCCCTTCCGCCAGCCAGCGGATGACTTGTTCGGCCATGCTGCGTTCGTTGTGCTCACGCAGGCTCACCAGCTTGTTGGCGTGAATGCCGTAGGCGGTCAGCAGGCTGCCGGTGACGCGGGTGTCTTCGGCGCATACCACGTCGGCCGCGCCAAAGGCCGCCAGCGCACGTGCGGTAACATCTCCTAGGTTTCCAATGGGAGTGGCCACCACATATAATGTGCCGCGACAGAAACTTTCCCGTGCAGTTTCAAGCAAGTGAGCGAACGAAGTATGCAAAGACTGGCTCCGCTGTTGGTTGGCGTCATGATGACATGGTTGACGGCTGCGCATGCGCAGGCACCGGACTATATCATCCAACTCAATGCCGCGCCGCTCAATAGCGTGGCCGGACAAAGCCCGCGCGCCCAGGCGCAGCCGGCATCCGCCCCTGTTGCCCCGGTGGCCAAGCCGCTGGCCGCGCCCGGCAAAACCCCTGTCAGGGTGAAAATAGGCGTGCTGTTGCCCACCGAGTCCAAATTGCTGGGCGAGGCGGCGGCGGTGGTGCGCAGCGGTGTGGATGCGGCGCATGATGCCGATCCGCAGGCCGAGCTGGTGGTGATTGATGCCGATGAGCACAATGCCGCCCAGCGTTACCGCGAGGCGGTGGCTGGCGGGGTGAATGTGGTGATCGGCCCCTTGTCGCGTGGCGGTATTGCCGCCGTGGCACCGTATGTCAGCGTACCTACGCTGGCACTCAATGCGGTGGGGCGCGATGTACCGACTAATCCCAAGCTGTTTACCCTGGCGCTGAATGTTGAGGTGGAAGCGCGCCAGATTGCCCGTCTGATGCGGGACGATGGCCGCAGCAGTCCGCTGATCATCGCCGATGGCGAGGTATTGTCCAGCCGCCTGAAGCAGGCTTTCGCCGATGAATGGCGCAGCCTGGGCGGCAGGGATGTGGCCCAACTGGAGGACAACGGAGACAATCTGTCTGGGCTGGCGCAGGCGCTCAGCAAGGCGGATGCGGTGTTTCTGGCGGTGGAGCCTGCTGAAGCCGCCAGGCTGAAACCGGCCTTGCCAGCGGAGCTGCCGGTGTATGCCACCTCGCAGATCAGCACGCGCAGCCCGGATCGCCAACTGGCGGGGGTGCGCTTTATCGACATGCCGTGGTTCCTGATGCCGCAACATCCGGCAGTCAAGCGTTATGCCCGTCCGGCCAGCACGCTTACCCTGCAGACCGAGCGCCTGTATGCGCTGGGGATTGATGCCTATCGTCTGGCGCTGTTGCTGGGTTCCACGCGTAACCCTGCCAGCATCAAGCTGGATGGTGTGACTGGTGATCTGAAACTGGGCCGCGACCGGGTATTTGACCGCCAATTGCCGGTATCGCTGATTGGCGAAGGCGAGTAGCACTCATGAACCGCCAGGGCCAGCAGGCAGAAGCGCGCGCCTTGTCCTTTTTGTTGCAGCAGGGTTTGCAACTGGTGGAGCGCAACTGGCTGTGCCGTGGTGGTGAGATAGACCTCATCATGCGTGATGGCCGCTATCTGGTGTTTGTGGAAGTGCGCCACCGTGCCAGCCAGCGCTTTGGCGGGGCCGTTTACAGCATTGATGCGGCAAAGCAGCGGAAACTCATGCACGCAGCCACGGTCTACCTGTCCGAGAAGCGAGTAGACGCGCCCTGTCGTTTTGATGCTGTGCTGAGCGAAGGCGAACAGCCGCTGCAGTGGTTGAAAAACATTTTTGCATAGCAGCCATCCCCCGCTGCTACAAGGAAGAGCATGGACCTGATTGAACGCGTCAACGGACATTTTCTGGAAAGCATTGCCGCCAAACAGGAGGCAATGGAACTGCTGTCGCCCGCGGTGGCGCTGGCTGCCGAGCGCATGGTTAGCTGCCTGATGAACGAGGGCAAGATCCTGGCTTGCGGTAATGGCGGTTCGGCGGCCGATGCCCAGCATTTTGCCGCTGAAATGCTGGGGCGTTTCGAGAAGGAGCGGCCCGGTCTGGCCGCCATTTCGCTGGCAACCGATACCTCGGCCCTTACTGCCATCGGCAACGATTACGACTTTGACATGATTTTTTCCAAGCAGGTGCGTGCGTTGGGACATACCAACGACCTCTTGCTGGCTATTTCCACCTCGGGCAATTCCGCCAATGTGATTGAAGCCATTTATGCTGCCCACGAGCGCGGCATGGGGGTGATTGCCCTCACCGGCAAGGATGGCGGCAAGATCAGCGAAATCCTCTCGCCCGAGGACATTCAGCTGAATGTGCCGGTGCTGCGCACCGCCCGCATTCAGGAAGTGCATATCCTGTTGGTGCATGCCTTGTGTGATGCCATTGACTACATGCTGTTGGGAGGTGAGTAAATGAAACGTACTGTCCTGTCCCTGTTGCTGGCTGCCGGGGTATCCAGCGCCTTGTCCGGTTGCTTTGCATTGGCGGCTGGTGGTGTGGCCGGTGGTGCGCTGGTGGCTACCGATCGCCGCTCCAGCGGTGCTTATGTGGACGACCAGAGCATTGAAGCCAAGGTGTCGCACCAGATTGGCGAGAAATTGCCTTCGGCGCACGTCAATACCACCAGCTATAACCGGGCCGTGCTGCTGACCGGCGAAGTGCCATCGGCAGAAGCCGGCCAGCAGGCCGAGCTGATTGCCCGCGCCATGCCCAATGTGCGCCGTGTGTTCAATTACACCGTGGTGGCTCCGTCTTCCGGTTTTTCCGAGCGTAGCAACGACACCTGGATTACCAGCAAGGTGCGTACCCGCCTGCTGGATGGCAAGGGCTACTCGCCCAACCATATCAAGGTAGTGACCGAACGCGGCGTGGTGTACATGCTGGGTCTGCTCACACCGGCAGAAGGGCAGGCGGCGGCACAGGTGGTGAGCGAAACCGCCGGGGTGCAAAAAGTGGTGACGCTGTTTGAAAGCATCACCGAAATCACGCCAGCGCAGTAAGCCGTGTGCTGACTAAAAGCAAAGCCCCGCAAGCGGGGCTTTGTTCATTCTGCCGGGGCTGTTGTCTGGCCTGCGTGTGCTTCAGCCGTGACTGCTGTGTACGCGCGGTGCCAGCACATCGGCACACAGTACGTGCATGGCTTCGTCGATTTCAATCGCCATGGACAGGGTGACGCAGGAGCGGGTGTCGGTCATCGACAGGTAAGGCTCGCTCATGTACAGCACGCCGGGCTGGTCGATGGCATGTTGGAAATACGCGCGGCGCGACCATACCGCGCCGGTGGTATCGGCCAGCGGGGCAAACTTCAGGCTGCTGGCAATGGTGTTGTGGCGGCTGTTGAGGTTGCGGCCAATCTGGCGGCCTTCGCTGTCCAGCAAGAAACAGCGGATGACATCGGGCATGGCCAGCATGGGGGTGGCAGCCTGGTCGAACGGGGTGCCTTGCATCAGTGAAATGGCCGATTGCACAAAGGCCTGACGCGCCAGTTCGATCTGGCGGCGGGTAATCTTGCGCTTGAGCAGGTCGCGCACCATCAGTTCATCCCAGCGCGAATCCAGCCGTTTGGTGATGATGTCGTCGGCATCCGGGCTGGCGGAGGGGCGGGCCACATAATAGCCCTGAACCAGATCGCAGCCGGATTCCAGCGCCACCAGCACATCGTTCTCGGTTTCAATCCCTTCTTCCACCACCAATGCACCAATTTCGTGCATCAAGCGCACCAGTCTGGACAGCAGATTGCGGGTACGTGGCTGGCTGACTGCGCTGCGTAGCAAATCCTTGTCGAATTTCACCAGGTCCGGTTCCAGCTGACATACCCGGTCCAGGTTGGAGTGACCGACGCCAAAGTCGTCAATGGCAATCAGAAAACCGGCTTTTTTCAGCAGATTCACGCCTTCGATCAGGGCTTCATCCACTTCCAGTACGTGCTCCAGCACTTCCAGCACCACATTGCCCGGCTGCAGGCCGGCTTCGCGAATGGTGTTGGCCAGCGCCATGGCCCGCTCCGGGCGGGACAGCGAGGCGGCGTCGACATTCAGGAACAGCCAGTGCGGATGGCTGTGCTCCAGTGCGGCAAAGTGATGCACATGAGCCTGGCTGACGGCCAGGTCCAGGCCGTGGCGCCGTTCGGGGGACACCATGGCATAAAAGGCCTCGGCCGGGGAGAGGGGCAGCTGGTTCTGCTCGGCGCGCAATAGTGCTTCCACACCCACGGTGCGGCGGTGTGCCAGACTGTAGATGGGTTGGAAATGGCTACCGAGAGTCAGACCGGCATGCTCGAAACGTTTCATTGCAGTACATTCCTTCCTGGAGTGGGGCTCTTGCTGGCCCGTAAGCCAATCACCTAGCAATCGGCATTCCAGTGTAGAGCATGGCCGGATAATAAAAAACGGGCCCGACCGGGCCCGTTAAGATAAATCTGCTTTAAAACCGGAATTATTCCTGCTGGATACCGGCTACCAGCCATTTGCCGCCGGTGCTGCCATCCTTGATGTAGTGCCAGTATTCGCTGAACGGCACTGCCGCTGCATTGACCGACTCGCTTACCGTACCGGAGAAGCGCACGGTGGCAATAAAGCGGCCACCTTCTTCCACGGCTTCGGCCAACTGGCAGTCCAGTTGCGGGAAGTCAGCCACATCGGTATTGCTGCCGATTTCATTGCGCAGGCCTTCAAACAGGTCTGCCGTCATGTACTTGCGGACTTCTTCCAGGCTGTCCGGCGAGTTCAGGCTTTGCAGGTGCAGGAAAGTTGCCTTGGCCTGACGCAGGAAGTTGGGGGTTTCCGTACCATCCGGCAGGCGGGCGGGTGCCACGCTGCCCATGGCCGGTGCTGCGCCATAGCCAGCCGTTTGACCCAGGCCGGAGCCAATCTTGGGAATCGGCTCGAAGCGGGCTGCATCCTGAGCATTGCTATTGAATACCGGGGCGTTGCCGGCGGGCATCGGGGTATTCATTGCTGCCTGGTTGGCCGACTTGCGGCGGAACCACATCAGGCCGCCAATACCCAGCAGGCCCAGTAGGGCCAGCGTGCCCCAGGGAATGCCGGACCCGGCACCAGCGGTATCCACCGCATTGCCGGACGCATGGTTATTGTTCATGGCCGAACCCAGCATGTAGCCGGCAGCGGCACCAGCGGCACCAGCGGCAATGGCTGTACCGACGCCCGGACCTTTCTTGGGCTGGGCTTGCGGCGCAGCCTGCGGAGCCGCTGCCGGAGCCGGCATTGGTGTGGGCTGCTGGTAGCTCTTGGTCGGGGCCGAGCGGCGCATGCCGGCGCTCTTGCCTCCGCCCAGGCGTGCGGCTTCCGCAAACGGTGCCGCCAGGACAGAAACCAGGGTGAAGGCGAGCATGATCGTCTTCGCGCGAGGTGTCATGATTTTATTCTCCAGAGTAAAGGGCTCCGGTGTGACCGGAGCATGCGGTATTAGTTCGGGGCAAACGGCTGAATTTCAAGCACGTGGGCATGGTTATCCCGGATGCAAAAGCGGATGTTGTAGTCATACAGCCGCACGCCGTAGATGCGTTCCGGGTCGTCCTGATAGGCCGGGCGCGGGTCTTGCGCCAGCACTTGTTCAATCAGTTGCGCCAATGCCGGCGGCGCGGCGGGCAGGGCGGCCAGCTGTTGCAAGGCCGGCTGGCTCCAGCAGATTTCCAGGCAGGGCGGCGGCCCGTCAACAAAGCCGCCACGGGCTTGCGGGTGGGCTTCCACAAAGGGGATATAAGGTTTGATGTCCAGCACCGGCGTGCCATCCAGCAGGTCGGCACCGGCCAGGTGCAGTCTTACGCCATTGCTCAGGTCGATCCCGCGTACTTCCACCAGCGACAGGCCCAGCGGATTGGGGCGATGGGTGGAGCGGCTGGCAAACACGCCCACCTTGGCATTGCCGCCCAGCCGCGGCGGGCGTACCAGCGGCTGCCAGCCGCGCTGGGCGGTCTGGTGGAAGACAAAGCTGATCCACACATGGGAAAAGGCATCCAGCCCGCGCACGGTGTCGGGGTGATTGAAGGGTGGCAACAGCTCGATCTGGATGTCGGCTGCCGGGGCCAGCGCGGGCTGGCGCGGGATGCCGAATTTTTCCTTGTAGGGTGAGTGGACGATGCCAATCGGGGTAAACGGATAGGTCATGGCCGGATTGTAGCCGGGTTCGTGGCGATATAAGGCGATATAAACAGAACAGCCCGGCCGAACGGGGGCTTCGGCCGGGCTGATGACAGCGACAACGCTGTGCAGGCTGGAGAATCAGCCTACGAAGTGACGGTTGTAACGGCCGGTCAGGCGGCTCATCGGCAGCAGCATGAAGAAGTCTGCGCAGTTGAAGTCCGGGTCCCAGGCCGGTTCACCGCAGATGAAGGCCCCGGCGCGCAGATAACCCTTGATCAGCGGCGGCATCGGCGAGGAGGGCGCATCATCGTGAATGCGGTCCAGCGGCAGCGGCAGGTGCGGAAACACGCGCCATTCGGCAGGGGAAAGGTGGCTGGACTCCAGTTGGCGGTACAGGCTGACGGCCTGATGGCCACCATCGGCCAGGCTGACGCTGGCGCAGCCTGCCAGATATTCCCCCCCTTTTTTCTGTACGTAATCTGCCAGGCCGGACCACAGCAGGGCAATCACACCGCCACTGCGAAAATCCTTGTGGACGCAGGAGCGGCCCACTTCAATCAGGCTGTCGCGCAGGTTGTCCAGCCGGGTGAGGTCGAATTCATGTTCGGAATACAGCGACGGGGCGCGCCGCGCCATATCGGGCGGCAGCATGCGGTAGGTGCCCACCACCAGGCCGCTGTTGGCATCTTCCACAATCAGGTGATCACACAGCGCATCGTACTCATCACAATCAATACCCAGGGCTTGTGATGACAGCTCGGCCCCCATTTCTCCGGCAAATACATCAAAGCGCAGTTTTTGGGCGCGGCGGATATCGTCGGCAGTTTCGGCAACGCGCACCCCCAGTTTGAGTTGGCGGCGACTATTGATGCTTTCATTCAATTGCATGACTTATCTCCCCTGGCGGATATGCATACAGGCTTGTCGTATTGATCCGGAATGCTGGTCTTATGCCGGTCTGGCACTGTCGGCCATGTCCGGATGCAGGCTCGGCAACTCCTTCATTTGCCAGCAGCTTTTGGCTGGGCCGGCCTTGCAACACATGCTAGTGATGCAGTTTGACGCAGACATTTCCGTCATATGACTTGTGAATGACCGGCGTTTTAAGCGCCGGTTACAGCAGGGGCGAAACAAATCAATGACTTACCTTGCTATCGGTTTTGCCGTAGAATAGGCCGTTTTTCCTGCACGCTTTGCCCTGCTTCAGTCTTGCGCACGGGCTTCCGAGTACAGCCAGATGATTTATCCCACACAGTTTGATGTGATCGTGGTTGGCGGCGGACACGCCGGCACCGAGGCCGCGCTGGCCGCCGCCCGCATGGGCCGCGCCACGCTTCTGCTTACCCACAATATCGAGACCTTGGGTCAGATGTCGTGCAATCCGTCCATTGGCGGCATCGGCAAAGGGCATTTGGTGAAAGAGGTGGATGCGCTGGGCGGCGCCATGGCGCTGGCCACCGATATCGGCGGCATCCAGTTTCGCACCCTCAATGCCTCCAAGGGCCCGGCGGTACGCGCCACCCGTGCGCAGGCCGACCGCATCCTGTACAAGGCAGCCATCCGCGAGATGCTGGAAAACCAGCCCAATCTGACGCTGTTCCAGCAGCCGGTGGATGATTTGCTGATTGAGGGCGATCAGGTGGCCGGTGCCATTACCGCCATCGGCATCGTGTTCCGCGCCCGTACCGTGGTGCTGACGGCAGGTACTTTCCTGTCCGGCAAGATTCACGTTGGCCTGGAAAACTACACCGGTGGCCGCGCTGGCGATCAGGCCGCCTCCACGCTGGGTGCGCGCCTGCGCGAGCTGGATTTGCCGGTAGGCCGCCTGAAAACCGGCACGCCGCCGCGCATTGATGGCCGCAGCATTGATTTTTCGGTCATGGAAGAGCAGCCGGGGGATAGTCCGGAGCCGGTGTTCTCCTACCGCGGCCAGCGCAGCATGCATCCCAAGCAGCTACCGTGCTGGATTACCCACACCAATCAGCAAACCCACGACATCATCCGTTCCGGCTTTGCGCGCAGCCCGATGTTTACCGGCGTGATTGAAGGGGTGGGCCCGCGTTACTGCCCGTCCATCGAAGACAAGATCAACCGCTTTGCCGACAAGGACAGCCATCAGGTATTCCTGGAACCGGAAGGCCTGACCACGCACGAGTTCTACCCCAACGGGATTTCCACCAGCTTGCCGTTTGATATCCAGCTGGCGGCGGTGCGCTCCATCCGCGGCATGGAAAACGCCCACATCCTGCGCCCCGGCTATGCCATCGAATACGATTACTTCGATCCGCGCGGCCTCAAGTCCACGCTGGAAACCAAGTCCATCAAGGGCCTGTTCTTTGCCGGGCAGATCAACGGCACCACCGGTTACGAAGAAGCCGCAGCGCAAGGCCTGCTGGCCGGCCTGAATGCCGCACTGTATTCGCGCGATGAAGAAGGCTGGTGTCCGCGCCGCGACGAGGCCTACCTTGGCGTGCTGGTGGACGACCTCATCACCAAGGGTGTGTCCGAGCCTTACCGCATGTTTACCAGCCGCGCCGAATTCCGCCTGCAACTGCGCGAGGACAATGCCGACTTGCGCCTGACCGAAATGGGCCGCAAGCTCGGCCTGGTTGGCGATGCGCAGTGGGATGCCTTCTGTCGCAAGCGCGACGCAGTGGAAGCCGAAACCGCCCGCCTGAAAACCACCTGGCTGCATCCGGCCAAGCTGCAGGATGCCGCTGCGCTGGAAGCCCTGCTGGGCAAGGGTATCGAGCGCGAGTACAACCTGTTCGACCTGCTCAAACGCCCCAATGTCGCCTACCGCGAGCTGATGACCCTGCCCGAAGCGGCGGGCGGCGTGGCGGATGACGTGGTTGCCGAGCAAGTGGAAATTCAGGTCAAATATCAAGGCTATATCAACCGTCAGAACGAAGAACTGGCGCGCCGCGACAATCTGGAAGACATCCGCCTGCCCGCCGACATCGACTTCGGCCTGGTCAAGGGCTTGTCCAAGGAAGTACAGCAAAAACTGAATCAGCAGCGCCCGGAAACCCTGGGTCAGGCCTCGCGCATCCAGGGCATCACCCCGGCGGCGGTTGCCCTGTTGATGGTGCATCTGAAGCGCGGCTTTGCCGACGCCAAAACCGAATAATTGCAAGCCAAGCGCATGACACATACTGCAGAACTGAAACAAGGGCTGGAACAACTGGCCCTGGGCCTCACCGAACAACAGTTGGCCCTGCTGGACGGCTACCTGAACCTGCTGGCCAAGTGGAACCACACGTACAACCTCACCGCTGTGCGCGAAGAGCAGCGCATGGTCAGCTACCATCTGCTGGACAGCCTGTCGCTGGTGCCGCACCTGAACGGTGGCACCCGCCTGCTGGATGTGGGTTCTGGTGGCGGCATGCCGGGCATTCCGGCGGCCATCGCCCGTCCCGACCTGCAAGTGGTGCTGCTGGACTCCAACCACAAGAAAACCACCTTTCTGCGTCAGGCCGTTATCGAACTGGGCCTGCCCAATGTCGAGGTGGTGACCAGCCGCGTCGAGGCCTACCAGCCGGAACACAAGTTCGATCGCATCACCAGCCGTGCCTTTGCCGAGCTGGCCGAGTTTGTCCGCCTCACCCCGCACCTGCTGGCCGATGGCGGTCAATACCTGGCGATGAAGGGTGTGTATCCTTACGAAGAAATCTCGCTGCTGCCGGACACGGTAGCGGTAGCCGAAGTACTACCGGTGTCGGTGCCCGGTCTGGACGCCGAACGCCATCTGGTGAGAATGGTGGCTAAATGAATGCACGCGTGATCGCGGTTGCCAATCAGAAAGGTG
Source organism: Aquitalea magnusonii (assembly GCF_002217795.2). Taxonomy (NCBI): domain Bacteria; kingdom Pseudomonadati; phylum Pseudomonadota; class Betaproteobacteria; order Neisseriales; family Chromobacteriaceae; genus Aquitalea; species Aquitalea magnusonii. Next base: position 3,931,372 of record NZ_AP018823.1, on the reverse strand, counting down.
GGGTCGGCAAGACCACCACCGTGGTCAACCTGGCCGCAGGTCTGGCCGAGCTGGGCCGCAGGGTGTTGATTGTCGACCTCGACCCGCAGGGCAATGCCACCATGGGCAGCGGCATTGCCAAGCAGGCGCTGGAACGCTCCGTGTATCACGTGCTGCTGGGCGATGCCTCGGTGGAAGAGACGCGCCAGCCGGCCAAGGAGGGCGGCTACCATGTGCTGCCGGCCAACCGCGATCTGGGCGGGGCCGAGTTGGAACTGGTCAACGAACTGGCACGCGAAGCTCGGCTGAAGAATGCCCTGAGCCTGGTGGACGACCAGTACGACTATGTGCTGATCGACTGCCCGCCCTCACTCAACCTGCTCACCCTCAACGGTCTGGTGGCCGCCAACAGCGTGCTGATACCCATGGTGTGTGAATACTATGCGCTCGAAGGGCTGTCCGATCTGGTCACCACCCTGCGCAAGGTGCGTGCTGCGGTTAATCCGCGCATCGAAATCATGGGTCTGCTGCGTACCATGTTCGATGCCCGTAGTAATCTTTCACAGCAGGTGTCGGAACAACTGGCCAGCCACTTTGGCAACAAGGTGTTCGAAACCGTGATTCCGCGCAATGTGCGGCTGGCTGAAGCACCCAGCCACGGCCTGCCCGGATTGGTATACGACCGCAATGCCCGTGGCGCCCAAGCCTACCTCACGCTGGCGCAGGAACTGACTGCCCGCCTCGAACCCGCAACCGCAACTCCATCTGTCTGACATCATGGCCAAACTCAAAGGACTCGGGCGCGGTCTAGACGCGCTCCTCGCCACCAGCGCAGTGGCGGACGACCGCCTCACCACGCTTTCCATCGATCTGATCCGCCCAGGCAAATACCAGCCGCGCAGCCATATGAACGAAGCCGCACTGGACGAGCTGGCGGCGTCCATTCGCGCCCAGGGCGTGATCCAGCCGGTGGTGGTGCGTGAAGTAGGTTTGGGTGAGTACGAGCTGATTGCCGGTGAGCGCCGCTGGCGTGCCGCCCGCAAGGCGGGCCTTGCCGAAGTACCGGCGGTGGTGAAAACCGTGGCCGACGAAGCCGCACTGGCCATGGCGTTGATCGAGAACATCCAGCGCCAGGAGCTGGACCCTATCGAAGAAGCACATGGCCTCAAGCGCCTGATCAGCGAGTTTGGCCTGACCCACGAGTCGGCAGCCGATGCTGTCGGACGCTCACGCAGCGCGGTATCCAATCTGCTGCGCCTGCTGGCGCTGCCCGAGCCGGTGCAAGCCATGCTGCATCAGGGCCAACTGGAAATGGGTCATGCCCGTGCGCTGCTTGCCTTGCCGGTGATGCAGCAGCTGGAACTGGCGCACGAGGCGGTGGAAAAGGCCTGGTCGGTGCGTGAAGTGGAGCGGCGCGTACAACAATTGTCTGACCAAAAAACCACACCGCCGGCCGTGGAAAAACGGATCGATCCGGACATTGCCCGGCTGGAGCAGGAGGTGTCCGAGCGTATCGGTGCCAAGGTCAGCATTCGTCATGGCGCACGTGGGCAGGGCCGTTTGCAGGTGGAGTATGCCAACCTGGATGACCTCGAACGCCTGCTTGAAAAACTTCAAGCAAAATCAAGCAAATGATTTTATGTTGCACTGCAATGGTGCGGGCGATGTTCAGTTTGACGCAAATCAAGCGCTCAGCCTATAATCGAGCGATTTTTTAAGTGTCGGACATGCAAAATCCGGAAGTCGGGCGCGTACTGCGCCTGCAAGCAAAACTGCTTGTAGTGGCTGTACTACTTGGTGCCGTGCTAAGCGCCGGCACCGTCGTTGTTCCGGTGTCGGTTCTGCTTGGGGGGCTGTCGGCGCTGATTCCCGCCGCAGTGTATGCAAGAATCGCCTACGCCAAGCGGCATGTCCCACCTGCGGTGCTGATGAAGGCGCACTTCAAGGCAGAGGCAGTCAAATTCATGCTGACTGTCTTAATGTTTGGTGCATCTTTGGTGTTTTTCAAGGATTTATCGGTAGTGGGTTTGCTGGCAGGCTTTTTCGCCACGGTGTCCGGCTACTGGTTAGGGCTTCTAATCAAATAATTGAGAAAAGAGCGATGGCAAGCAACGCAATTGAGTACATTAATCACCACCTTACGTTCTGGAATTCCGATCCGTCCCCGGCTCGTGGTTTCTGGAGCCTGCACGTAGACACTTTCTCCGTCTCCTTGTTCCTGGCTTTCGTGTTTGCCGGTGTATTTGCCATGGTGGCCCGTCGTGCCAGCCTGGAAAATCCGGGCAAGCTGCAGTTGTTCGTGGAATCCATCATCGAACTGGTGGATACCCAGGTTAAGGAAATTTTCCATGCCAAGAGCAAAGTCATCGCCCCGCTGGCGCTGACCATCTTCTGCTGGATCTTCCTGATGAACGCAATGGACATGCTGCCGGTTGACCTGCTGCCGAATCTGGCTCAGTGGATCGGCCACACCTTCTTCGGTCTGGAGCCGCATCACATCTACTTCCGTTCGGTTCCGTCCGCAGACGTGAATGCCACCTTCGCCATGTCGCTGTCCGTATTCCTGTGCATCATCGGCTTCTCCATCAAGGCCAAGGGCCTGGGCGGCTGGGGCAAGGAACTGCTGACCGCTCCGTTCCACACCCACAACCCGATTGGCGCCATCATCCTGGCCCCGCTGAACTTCATCTTCCAGCTGGTAGAACTGGCCGCCAAGCCGATCTCTCTCTCGCTTCGTTTGTTCGGTAACCTGTATGCCGGCGAACTGATCTTCATCCTGATCGCACTGCTGCCCTGGGGCGCACAGTGGATTCTGGGCGCACCGTGGGCCATCTTCCACATCCTGATCATCACCCTGCAGGCCTTCGTGTTCATGATGCTGACCATCGTGTACCTGAGCCTGGCAGTGGAAGCGCACTAAAGAGTTTGTGGTATCTGTTTTTTTAGAGCTTTACCTTTGTTTTAGTTTTTTTTACCAACCATCCTTGCATAAGTCTTAGGAGATACATAATGGAAGCACTCGTTTCTCAGATTCAGTCGATGACCGCTATCGCAGCTGCTCTGATCATTGGTCTTGGCGCTCTTGGCACTGCTATCGGTTTCGCCATTCTGGGTGGCAAATTCCTCGAGGCCTCCGCCCGTCAACCGGAAATGATCCCGGTTCTGCAAACCAAGCTGTTCATTATCGCCGGTCTGCTGGATGCGATCTCCATGATCGGTGTGGGTGTTGCCATGCTGTACACCTTCAGCAACCCGTTCCTGTCCGCTGCCAAAGCAGCTCTGGGTGGCTAATTTTTAGCCAGTAAACGGTTGGTGTAGAAGTCATTTTCTGGAGGAAAACAAGCGTGGAATTTAACGTAACACTACTGGGCCAGGCGATCACGTTCGCCATCCTGGTATGGTTCACCATGAAGTTTGTTTGGCCTCCGCTTACCAATATGATGGATGAGCGTGCCAAGCGTATTGCAGACGGCCTGGCCGCTGCAGAACGTGGCAAGCAAGATCTGGAAGCCGCTGAAAAACGCGTTGGGGATGAACTCCGCAAGGCCAAGCAGCAAGCAATGGAAATCATTGCTTCTGCCGAGAAGCGCGCTACCCAGATCGTGGACGAAGCCAAAGAAAATGCCAGCACCGAAGGTGCGCGCATTGTGGCTGACGCCAAGGGTCAGATCGATCAGGAAGTGATGCGTGCCAAGGAGGCCCTGCGTGAGCAGGTAGCCCAGTTGGCCGTGATCGGCGCAGAGAAAATCCTGCGCAAAGAGATCGATGCGGCCAAGCACGCCGACCTGCTTTCCTCCATCAAAGCGGAGTTTTAATTAACTCATGGCAGAACTCATTACCGTCGCAAGGCCCTACGCCGAAGCGGTATACAGCCTCGCCACCGAAACGCGTACGCTGGACCAGTGGTCCGATGCGCTTGCGTGGCTGGCTGCCATGGTGAACAACCCGGATATGGTTGAAGTTGTCACCAATCCGAAACATACCGCAAAAGAGGTTGAGGCGCTGATGCTGGAAGTGCTCGGCGAGCGAGCCAACGAAAGCGTAAAAAACTTTCTGGCCGCCCTGATCGAGAACCACCGCCTGATGCTGCTGCCGCATATCGCCAGTCAGTTTGAACTGTTCAAGGCCGAAGCGGAAAACATCGTTGATGCGCAAGTTGAAACGGCGTTCCCGCTGACTGAAGAACAGAAAGCCGAACTCACCAGCACGCTTTCCAAGCAGTACGGCAAAACCGTACGCCTTGATGTGCGTGACAATGCCGATCTGATCGGTGGTGTGCGCGTGCTGGTCGGTGACGATGTCATCGACAGTTCCGTGCGCGGCAAGCTGCAAGCGATGGCGGCAAGCCTCAAGAATTAGGAGAGATCATGCAGTTGAACCCCTCTGAAATCAGCGATCTGATCAAGGCCAAGATTCAGAACCTGGCTGAAGGCGCTGAAGTCCGTACCAAGGGTACGGTAATTTCCGTGACCGACGGTATCGTTCGTGTCCACGGTCTGGCAGACGTGATGCAGGGCGAAATGCTCGAGTTTCCGGGCAACACCTACGGCCTCGCCATGAACCTGGAGCGCGACTTTGTCGGCGCCGTGGTGCTGGGTGAGTACGAACACATTTCCGAAGGCGACGAAGTCAAGTGTACCGGTCGCATTCTGGAAGTGCCGGTAGGTCCGGAACTGGTGGGCCGTGTTGTCAATGCCCTGGGCCAGCCGATCGACGGCAAGGGTCCGATCAACGCCAAGCTGTCCAGCCCGATCGAAAAGATCGCGCCGGGCGTGATTGCGCGTCAGTCGGTATCCCAGCCGATGCAGACCGGCCTGAAGGCGATTGACTCCATGGTACCGGTAGGCCGTGGCCAGCGTGAGCTGATCATTGGCGACCGTCAGACCGGCAAGACCGCCGTTGCTCTGGACGCCATCATCAATCAAAAAGGCACTGGCGTTGTTTGTATCTACGTCGCCGTAGGTCAAAAAGCCTCCTCCATTGCCAACGTGGTACGCAAGCTGGAAGAACACGGTGCCCTGGGTCACACCATCATCGTGGCCGCTACCGCTTCTGAAGCCGCTGCCCTGCAGTTCATCGCCCCGTACTCCGGTTGCGCGATGGGCGAATACTTCCGCGACCGTGGCGAAGATGCTCTGATCGTATACGATGACTTGTCCAAGCAAGCCGTTGCCTACCGTCAGATCTCCCTGCTGCTGCGCCGTCCGCCGGGCCGTGAAGCTTACCCGGGTGACGTTTTCTACCTGCACTCCCGTCTGCTGGAACGCGCTTCCCGCATCAACGCGGACGAAGTAGAAAAACTGACCAACGGTGAAGTGAAGGGCAAGACCGGTTCGCTGACCGCACTGCCTATCATCGAAACCCAGGCTGGTGACGTTTCCGCCTTCGTTCCGACCAACGTGATTTCCATTACCGACGGCCAGATCTTCCTGGAATCCGACCTCTTCAACGCAGGTATCCGTCCGGCCATCAACGCCGGTATTTCGGTATCCCGCGTGGGTGGTGCGGCCCAGACCAAGGTCATCAAGAAGCTCGGTGGCGGTATCCGTCTGGCACTGGCCCAGTATCGTGAACTGGCTGCGTTCTCGCAGTTTGCTTCCGACCTGGACGAAGCTACCCGCAAGCAGCTGCAACACGGTGAAGTGGTTACCGAACTGATGAAGCAAAAGCAGTTCGTACCGCTGGCCACTGCCGAAATGGCACTGACCCTGTGGGCTGTGAACAAGGGCAGCTACGAAGACGTTCCGGTGAAGAAGGCCCTGGCATTCGAAGCTGAGTTCCTCGCTTACGTGCGTGCGAACCACAGCGACCTGCTGGCCGCCGTTAACGCTTCGGGCGACCTGTCCGGCGACAACGAGAAGGTACTGGCCAAGGCGATGGAATCGTTCAAGGCTGGCTACAGCTTCAACTGAGCCTTTCGACTCACGTCGTAGCTAAAGAAAGGTTCAGGAATGGCAGTCGGTAAAGAGATTCTCACCAAGATCCGAAGCGTGCAAAACACGCAGAAGATCACTCGCGCGATGCAAATGGTGTCAACCTCCAAGATGCGCAAAACGCAAGAGCGTATGCGCGCTGCCCGTCCTTATGCCGAGAAGGTGCGTACGGTTATGGCGCACCTTGCTCAGGCAAACGCGGATCTTGGTCATCCACTGCTTGCACGCCGTGACGTTGTCAAGCGCGCTGGTATCATCCTGGTTTCCTCTGACAAGGGCCTGTGTGGCGGCCTGAACGTGAACTCGTTCAAGCGCTTCTATGCCAAGGTCAAGGAACTGCAGGAACAGAACGTCGAAGTCGACGTGTGCTGCCTCGGCCAAAAAGCCGTAGCCGCCTGCCAGCGTGCTCGCCTCAATGTCGTGGCAAGCGCAGTCCAGCTCGGCGATGTGCCGAAGATGGACAAACTAATTGGCCCGCTTACAGTGCTGTTCAAACAGTACGCTGAAGGCGAACTGGACGCGGTTTACATCGTCTACTCCGGTTTCATCAACACGATGAAACAGGAACCGACGCTCGAACAGCTCCTGCCGTTGACTCCGCAACACATGGTGGTGGAGCACTCGCATTCGTGGGATTACCTCTACGAACCGGATGCCCCCAGCCTGATGGAGTTCTTGGTCAAGCGTTACCTGGAGTCGGTGGTTTATCAGGCTCTGGCCGAAAATATGGCTTCCGAACAGGCAGCGCGTATGGTGGCCATGAAAGCTGCAACCGACAACGCGGGTAATACGATCAAGCAGCTGCGCCTTGTGTACAACAAGGCCCGTCAAGCGGCGATTACCACTGAGCTGTCTGAGATTGTGGCTGGTGCCGCAGCGGTGTAAGCCGTTACACAGACTGTAAAAGTTAAATGTTTAGGAACCGATAATGAGCCAAGGCAAAATCGTACAAATCATTGGTGCGGTGATCGACGTGGAATTCCCGCGCGACGCCATGCCGAAGGTTTATGATGCCCTGAAGCTGGTTGACGCTGACCTGACGCTCGAAGTCCAGCAACAGCTGGGCGACGGCGTGGTCCGTACCATTGCGATGGGTAGCTCGGACGGCCTGAAGCGTGGCATGGCTGTAGCCAATACCGGCGCACCGATTTCGGTGCCGGTTGGTAGCGCCACTCTGGGTCGCATCATGGACGTACTGGGTAACCCGGTTGACGAAGCTGGTCCGGTGGCTACCGACGCACGTCGCGCCATTCACCAGTCCGCTCCGAAGTTTGACGAGCTGTCTTCCGCTACCGACCTGCTGGAAACCGGCATCAAGGTGATTGACCTGCTCTGCCCGTTTGCCAAGGGTGGTAAGGTTGGTCTGTTCGGCGGTGCCGGTGTAGGCAAGACCGTGAACATGATGGAACTGATCAACAACATCGCGAAGGCCCACTCCGGTCTGTCCGTGTTCGCTGGTGTAGGTGAGCGTACCCGTGAAGGTAACGACTTCTACCACGAGATGAAGGACTCCAACGTACTGGACAAGGTTGCGATGGTGTATGGCCAGATGAACGAGCCGCCGGGCAACCGTCTGCGCGTTGCACTGACCGGTCTGACCATGGCCGAGCATTTCCGTGACGAGAAGGACGCTTCCGGCAAGGGCCGTGACGTTCTGCTGTTCGTGGATAACATCTACCGTTACACCCTGGCTGGTACCGAAGTATCCGCTCTGCTGGGCCGTATGCCTTCCGCAGTGGGTTACCAGCCGACGCTGGCCGAAGAAATGGGCCGACTGCAAGAACGTATTACTTCGACCAAGGATGGTTCCATTACCTCCATCCAGGCCGTATACGTACCTGCGGATGACTTGACCGACCCGTCTCCGGCTACCACCTTCGCCCACTTGGACGCTACCGTGGTTCTGTCCCGTGACATCGCTGCCCTGGGTATCTACCCGGCCGTTGACCCGCTGGACTCCACTTCCCGTCAGCTGGACCCGCTGGTGGTTGGTGACGAGCACTACTCCGTAGCCCGTGGCGTGCAATCCACGCTGCAGCGCTACAAGGAACTGCGCGACATCATCGCGATTCTGGGTATGGACGAGCTGTCGGAAGATGACAAGCTGGTGGTGGCACGCGCACGTAAGATCCAGCGCTTCCTGTCCCAGCCCTTCCACGTAGCTGAAGTATTTACCGGTTCCCCGGGCAAATACGTCTCCCTGCGCGACACCATCAAGGGCTTCAAGGCGATTCTCGCTGGCGAATACGACCACCTGCCGGAACAAGCGTTCTACATGGTTGGCTCTATTGAAGAAGCCGCTGAGAAAGCCAAGACCCTTTAATTAAGGAGAGGGCTTATGTCCAAGATGCATGTGGAAGTGGTAAGCACTGAAGAACTCATCTACTCGGGTGAAGCCGAGTTTCTGGTTGCTCCGGCACTGGAAGGTGAGATCGGTGTCTATCCGCGACACGTGCCGCTCCTGACCCGTATCAAACCCGGTGTGCTGCGCATGACCGTACCGGGTAGCAAGGAAGAAGTGTTGGTGGCTGTCTCCGGCGGCATGCTGGAAGTGCAGCCCACCCACATCACCGTCCTGGCTGATACGGCGATCCGCGGCGAGGATCTCGACGAAGCGCGTGCCAATGAGGCCAAGCGTGCAGCAGAAGAATCTCTGCAGCATGCCACCGACGACCTGAGCACGGCAAAGGCTCACGCTGCCCTGGCAGCCGCCATTGCCCAGCTCAAGGCGCTGGACTACCTCAAGAAGCGCGTGCACTAAAAGCGCGGGAACGAATCGTGTATAGTTGCAGGCTGCCACAACCGTGGCAGCCTTTTTCATTTTTGGTCAGCAAAGAGTTCGCATGGACAGCCTCAGTATTGTCATTCTGGCGGCAGGCAAGGGTACCCGCATGTACTCGGCCAAGCCCAAGGTATTGCATCCCATCGGTGGCGCACCGATGCTTGCCCGCGTCATCGCCACGGCCCGCAGCCTGAATCCGGCGCGGCTGGTGGTGGTATACGGTTTCGGTGGCGATCAGGTCCGCCAGGCTATCAAGGATGAAGACATTGTCTGGGCCGAACAGGCCGAACAACTGGGTACTGGTCACGCACTGAAGATGGCCTTGCCGGCACTGCCGAACGAAGGCAAGACCCTGGTGCTGTACGGCGATGTGCCGCTGACCCGCAGCGAAACCCTGCAACAACTGATTGCTGCTGCTGGCGATGGTATGGCGGTGCTGACCGACGTGCTGGAAGATGCCAGCGGTTATGGCCGCATGCTGCGTGGCAACGACGGCAAGCTCAAGGCCATTGTCGAACACAAGGATTGCACGCCAGAACAACTGGCCATCCGCGAAATCAATACCGGCATGATGGTGCTGCCCAACCGCCAGCTCTCTGGCTGGCTGCAGGCGCTGCGCAATGGCAATGCCCAGGGTGAATATTATCTGACCGACGTGCTGGCACTGGCCGTGGCAGATGGCGTGACGGTGGAAAGCGCCAGCGTGTCGGCTTCGTGGGAAGCTGCCGGCGTGAATAACAAGCTGCAACTGGCCGAGCTGGAGCGCATCCTGCAGCAAAATCAGGCGCGCGCGCTGCTGACTGCCGGCGTCACGCTGGCCGACCCGGCGCGCATCGACATCCGTGGCCAGCTATTGCATGGCCGTGATGTCAGCATCGACGTCAATTGTGTGTTCGAAGGCGTGGTGGAGCTGGGCGACAATGTCGAGATCGGTGCCAACTGCGTGCTGAAAAACGTCAAGATCGCGGCAGGCAGCCGTATTGCCGCCTTCTCGCATCTGGAAGATGCCGTGGTCGGGGCGGATTGCCGCATCGGCCCGTATGCCCGTCTGCGTCCGGGAGCGGCCTTGTCCGATGAAGTGCATATCGGCAATTTTGTCGAAATCAAGAAGAGCACGGTTGGCCTGGGTTCCAAGGTCAATCATCTCACCTATATTGGCGATGCCGAGATCGGCAGCAAGGTGAACGTGGGTGCCGGTTCGGTCACCTGCAATTACGATGGCGTCAACAAGTTCAAGACGGTCATCCAGGACAATGTGTTTGTCGGTTCCGGCACCTTGATGGTGGCCCCGGTCACGCTGGAGAGTGGCTCGACGATAGGCGCAGGTTCGGTGATCAGCCGCACCGCCCCGGCCGATACCCTGACCGTGGCCCGTGCGCGTCAGGTCAGCATTCCTGGCTGGAAGCGTCCGCAGAAAAAGAGCTGATTCCCGGCAGGATGCACACCATGCCCGCTGCGCTTTCCACAGGAAGGCCCGGTGGGCATTTTCATTTGTCGTCTGTCAGCAAAGCTGTGGCATTTCTTTCGTTGCAAAAGAAAAATAACAAATTTTGCAGTGAAGGCGATTGATAGCGGCATATTCAGCCGTTATCATGGCAAAACTTTCGAAACGAAACGTTTCAATGACCAAACGAAATACCCAGCAACGCCGCCATGCCATCGCCACCCTGGTGCAAGAGCGTGGTGAAGTCAGTGTCGATGAGCTGACCCGGCGTTTTGCCACTTCCGAAGTCACCATCCGCAAAGACCTTGCCCTGCTGGAAACCGGTGGCCTGCTGCTGCGCCGTTATGGCGGAGCCGTTGCCTTGCCCAGCGAAATGGCGGTGGAGCCGGAAGTGGGCCAGGTGTCCGACCGCAAGCTGGACATCGCCCGTGCGGCGGCGGAGCGCATACGCGACCACAACCGCATCATCATCGACAGCGGTACCACCACCAGCAGCATGATTCCGCTGCTGGGCAGCAAGCGCGGCCTGGTGGTGATGACCAACTCGCTCAATGTGGCGGCAGCGCTGCGCGAACTGGAAAACGAACCCACCCTGCTGATGACCGGCGGCACCTGGGACCCGCACTCCGAATCTTTCCAGGGCCAGGTGGCCGAGCAGGTATTACGCTCTTACGACTTCGACCAGCTGTTTGTCGGTGCGGACGGCATCGATCTGGAACGTGGCACCACCACCTTCAACGAACTGGTGGGCCTGTCCCGCGTAATGGCGGAAGTAGCGCGCGAAGTCATCGTCATGGTGGAGTCGGACAAGATCGGCCGCCGCATTCCCAATCTGGAATTGCCGTGGCACACCATTCACACCCTGATTACCGATGAGGCACTGCCGGCGGAATCCAGGGACATCATTCAGGCCAAGGGCGTCACGCTGATTTGCGCGCCCGCTGGCAACGATAGTGCAAGGAGAAAATAATGTGTGGCATCGTTGGCGCCATTGCGGCGCGTAATGTGGTTCCCATTCTGGTAGATGGCCTCAAGCGCCTGGAATACCGTGGTTATGATTCCGCCGGTATTGCCGTGCATACCGGCAATGCCATCAGCCGTGTACGCCGTGTCGGTCGTGTGGCGGAAATGGAAGCCGCCGCCGCGGCAGAAAACCTGCAAGGCACGCTGGGCATTGGCCATACCCGCTGGGCCACCCACGGCGGTGTGACCGAGCACAACGCCCACCCGCACATCTCCTTCGACAAGATTGCCGTGGTGCATAACGGCATCATCGAAAATCACGAAGCACAGCGTCAGCAGCTAAAAGCGCTGGGCTATGAATTCACCTCGCAGACCGATACCGAAGTGATCGCCCATCTGGTGCATCATTACTATCAAGGCGGTGTCAGCCTGTTTGATGCGGTGAAGCAAGCCACCCGCCAACTGAGCGGCGCTTACGCCATCGGCGTCATCGCGCTGGACCGCCCGGACGAACTGGTGTGCGCCCGCATGGGCTGCCCGCTGCTGGTGGGGCTGGGCGAAGGTGAACACTTCATCGCCTCCGACGTGTCTGCCATCCTGTCCGCCACCCGTCGCGTCATCTTCCTGGAAGAGGGCGATATCGGCCTGCTCACCCGTGACAGCGTGGTACTGCATGACAAGAACGATCAGGTGATCGAACGCGCCGTGCATGTGTCCGATGTATCGCTGGCCTCGCTGGAACTGGGCCCGTACAGCCACTTCATGCAAAAGGAAATCCACGAACAACCCAAGGCCCTGTCCGACACCATCGAAGCGGTGCTGGAAAACGGCTTTGCTGCCGGCCTGTTCGGTGCCCGTGCCGCCGAACTGCTACCGCAAGTGGAAGGGGTGAAGATTCTGGCCTGCGGCACCAGCTTCTATGCCGGCCTGACGGCCAAATACTGGATCGAAAGCATTGCCGGCATCAGCTGCGATGTGGAAATCGCCAGCGAATACCGCTACCGCGACGCCTTTGCCAACCCCAGGCATCTGGTAGTTACCATCTCCCAGTCCGGCGAAACGCTGGACACCATGGAAGCGCTGAAGTACGCCAAGGAACTGGGTCACAACATGGCGCTGTCCATCTGCAATGTGCGCGAATCCGCCATTCCGCGCGCCAGCGAGCTGGTGTTCTACACCCGCGCCGGTGCCGAAATCGGCGTGGCTTCCACCAAGGCCTTCACCACCCAGTTGGTGGGCCTGTTTGCCCTGGCGGTGACGCTAGGCAAGCTGCGTGGCCGGGTGGATGCACAGGCCGAACATGGCTATCAGGAAGCACTGCGTCAGTTGCCCGGTTCGGTACAGCATGCGCTCAATCTGGAGCCGCAGATCAAGGCCTGGTCCGACAAGTTTGCCGCCAAGCAAAATGCCCTGTTCCTCGGCCGTGGCCTGCACTACCCGATTGCACTGGAAGGCGCGCTCAAGCTCAAGGAAATCTCCTACATCCACGCCGAAGCCTACCCGGCTGGCGAGCTGAAACACGGCCCGCTGGCGCTGGTGGACGAAAGCATGCCGGTAGTGGTGATTGCCCCCAACGACGCGCTGCTGGAAAAGGTGAAGTCAAACATGCAGGAAGTACGCGCCCGTGGTGGCGAGCTGTTCGTGTTTGCCGACCTGGACAGCCATTTCAGTGAATCCGACGGTGTGCATGTGATCCGCACCCCGCGTCATGTCGGCGTGCTGTCCGCCATCGTCCACACCATCCCGGTGCAACTGCTGGCCTACCATGTCGCCCTGGCGCGCGGCACCGACGTGGACAAGCCACGCAACCTGGCAAAATCCGTCACGGTGGAGTAATCACCGGGCAGGCTTTTGACTACACCGAATAAAGTTCGTCGGAGTCTGATCAAGCAAAAGGGGCCGTTGGCCCCTTTTGCTTTTCCAGTCAGCGGGTGTGATCAGTCGCCGGAGGCGAGTTGATGTGGCGTGAGTGCTTTTCGGCCAAAGCAGTCTTTTGACTGATGCGTGCGGAACGGTGGGTTGACGCAGATTTCCGGACCCGCTCCTCAACGAGAGAGTTGAATGACATCATTGAAAAGATCATGCAGCACGGGCTGGTGTGTTACCGCAATGACGGTGGTATCAGGCAAGACCTGGCGCAAGGTGCGCAAGCAGGCATGCGCCGACGGCTCGTCTAGCTGGTTGGTGGCTTCATCCAGGATCAGCACGGCTGGCCGCTGCAGCATGGCTCGCAGCAGCGACACCCTTTGCTGTTCACCACCGGACAGTACACGTCCCCAGTCAGCCACCTCGTGCAAGCGCTCGGTCCACGCGGCCAGGCCCATGGCCACCAGGCCGTCGCGCAATTGTTGCTCTGGCCATGGTTGTAGCGCCGGGTAGCTCAATAGCTGCGCCAGACTGGCGTGGAACAGATAGGGTTGCTGTGGCAGGATCAACACTTGTGGGTGGGTGTCATGCTGGCCACGGTAATACGGCCAGATCCCTGCCAGCGTGCGAATCAGCGTGGACTTGCCCAAGCCGCTAGGGCCGTCCAGGCGCACCCATTGGCTGTGGGCCACTTCGCGGTTCAGTGTCTGCAGCATCGGGCTGCCGTCCGGATAACACACTTGCAATTGCTGCAGGCTCAGCCTGGTATTGGACGATGCCTCAGCCGAGGGCTGGCGATCCTGGCAATGTGCTGCGTCCAGACTGGTGACAAAGCGATGCAGACGCTGTACCGAGGCCGACCAGCGCGCCAGCTCATCGTAGGCGCGCACAAACCAGCTTAGTGCGTTACTCACCTGCATGAAGGCGGAGTTCACCTGCATCAGCCCACCCAGCGTCAAGGACTTGGACAGGAAGGCTGGCAAAGCGGCAAACAGCGGAACCATGCTGTTGATGTAGTTGTAGCTGGTGCTGAACAGGCCCAGATTGCGTTCGCGCTGCATCAGCCGATACCAGTTGGCCGCAACGCCGGCAAAGTCATCCGCTACCTGGCGTCGTGCCCATGGCTCACCGCCGTACAGCGCAATCTGTTCGGCATGTTCGCGCTGGTGGCGCAGCGTGCTGCGCAAATCGGCCTCTCGCTGTTGTTGCTGCACGTTCAGGCGTGTCAGCTCGCCGCCAATCCAGTGTGTGAGCAGCGCCCCGAACAATGCATAGCCAAGGGCAAACCACAGCAGGTAGCCAGGCACCACCAACTGACCATCGCCCCATGGCAAAGTGAGCTTGCTGGACAGTTGCCACAGGATGAACACGAAGGACAGCAGCTTGGCCACCGCCGATACCAGCGAGCGCAGCAGGTCGATGCTGTCGGTCACTAGCAAATTGACGTCTTCGGCAATGCGCTGGTCGGGGTTGTCCGGCTCGCCGTACAGGCCAAGGCGATAAAAAGCGTGCTCTGCCAGCCAGGCGTCCACGAGCTGGCGTGTCATGGCTTCGCGCCAGCGCAGAATCAGCAGCTTGCGTACCCAGTCCAGTGCCACTGCCACCACCACGGCGGCGCTGATCAGCAGGCAGTAACGGCCCAGTAGCGGGTAGATGCGCGGCGTGTCCAGCGCGCCCAGTGCGTCGTAGAAGTCCTTGTTCCAGAAGTTGAGCCATACATTCATTTGCACCAGGATCAGGCCCATGCCAAGGATGGCCAGCAGCAGCAGCCAGGCCTGCCAGTTATGGCGTGAGCGCCAGTACGGTGCCGCCAGTTGCCAGAATTGACGCAAGGTATTCAAGGTTGGGTCTCCATCAGTTTGGGGTCAGGCAGGGTCAGCAGCAGGGCCAGGTTTTGCTCCAGCTGCAGTCCTGCGGCCAGCGTGCGCACAGTGGCTGCGTCCAGTGCGCCGGCCAGTTGGGCCGTTTGTGCCAGATAACGGCTATCGCCGTAGTGACGTACGCTCAGTTGCAGGCGGTTGAAGCGGCTGTCGTCGTCGTTGAGGCGGGCGCTGGCCTGTTGCCGGCCATCCTCCAGCGCCGGTTGCAGGATGGCGTCGTCCAGTACCGCTGCCGGCTGTGCCAGGATGGTGCGGACACGTGCCAGCAGCTCGTCCAGCCGTGCCGGGTCGGTGCTGAACTGCCATTCGCTTTCCAGGCGGTCAGTGTCGGGGTCGAGTT
This sequence comes from Aquitalea magnusonii, assembly GCF_002217795.2. Taxonomy (NCBI): domain Bacteria; kingdom Pseudomonadati; phylum Pseudomonadota; class Betaproteobacteria; order Neisseriales; family Chromobacteriaceae; genus Aquitalea; species Aquitalea magnusonii. Next base: position 3,916,185 of record NZ_AP018823.1, on the reverse strand, counting down.
TCAGGCTGAACTGCACGCTGTAAACACCGGCGGCTTCCTCGCGCAGCGACTTGCGCAGCGCAGCGTGCAGCGCCCGCCCCAGCGTGGCTACCTGCAGCGCGCGCTCACCCTGCCACACCATCGGCACGCTGCCGTAGGCCTGGACGCGGGCCACCGGCTCTCGCGCGATGGCGTGCCGGCTTTCAAAGCGGCCCGGTAGTGGTAGCAAGGCGCGCGCCGCCGCCGCGTCCGGTTGGCGTGGGATGGCCGCCAGATAAAGCTTGGCCGCGGCCAGCACCTCGGTTTCGCTGGCCGCGCCGCTAAGGTAGTGCGTAACCGGCCGCGCCGTCAGTTGCTGCCACAGCGCCAGCAGCCCGGCCGGGGTTTGTCGGCTTAGTGCGGCCACGGTAGGTGCTTGGTCGGCAGCCGTTTGGGCATAGCGCAGCTTGTCCAGCGCGGCGTATGCCTGGCTGGAGGCACTGTTGTCGCGGCCCAGGCTGTCCTGTTGCAGCCGCAGCAGCGTCGGGTCGATGCCAGCGTGTAACTGGCGGGTCTGATAGTAGTGCCACAGCGTCGCCAGCTTGTCGGCCGGGATGCTGGCCGATTGCGTCAGCCGCTGGGCGGTTTGCGATTGTGACAGGCGGACATGCTCGGCTTGCTCCCAGCGTTGCAACTGGGTGGTCTGCCAGCCGGCTGGGGCAGTGGCGGCGGCCAACTGCGCGGCCAACTGCCACTGCCAGCCATCGGCACCCGGCAGTCTGTAGCCGGCGGCCGAGTCGGCCAAGTAGCGTAGCTTGCCGTTTTGGTTGGGGCGGTACTGCCAGACCAGGCGGTCGCCGTTCGCCAGTTGCCACATCGCCACTTGCTGGGCCTCGTCGCGCCACAGCAGCGTACTACCGGCGGCCGGCAGGGCGGGTGGCAAGGCCGGTAGCGGGACGGAAGCCGGTGCCGACGCCAACGGAAGGACGGGCAAGGGTTTGGCGGCTAGGTCTGCCTGCAGTGCCAGCACCTGCTGTGGTGTCGGCAGCGGCACCGGCTTGAGGCCGGGTGCCATCATGAACAGCAGGCGGTCGGGGCTTTGCAACCAGCCGCGCAGGTGGGCAATGACTTCATCGTTACTGATACCGGCCAGGATGGCTTCGGCCATCGGGCCTTTTTGTGCCGGGTCTTGCAGCACGCGTTCGTCGGTGACGGCGCTTTGCAGTTCCTGCAGCCATTTTTGCGCGTCCCAGCCGGCGCTGCTGCGTGGTGAACGGCGGGCCAGGGCAAGCAGGTCTTGGCGCAGTTGGGTAAGTTTGGTGTCGTCCGGTGCTTGTGCCAGCAACAGGCGCTGCAACTGCAACAGGTGCTGCATGCCTGCCTGGTGCGCGCCAGGGTCCACGGTGGCGGCAAAGCCCAGCGTGAAGGTGGTGCCGCCGATGAAACCCTTGCGCGCCACCACGCTGCGTACCCCTGCCGGTCGCAAGGGCTGGTAACGCGCCAGCTCCTGCTTGAGCAGTTTTTCGGCCAGATTGTCCAGCAGGCGGGTGCGGAAACCGGCGCTGTCCTGCGCCAGGCTGCTGCGGCTGCGCAGCACCCAGCCCACCTGGCTGCTGCGGTTTTCCGTGTCCTGCAGCCGGTTGGTACGCAGCGTGTTGCCCAGCACCGGGTTACGGTCGGCACGCACTGGCAGCACTGCAGCCGGCCGCTCGGCAAACCAGTGGCGGATGCGGGCTTCGACCTGGGCGACATCGACATCGCCGACCACCAGCAGCGTCATATTGTTGGGCTGGTACCAGCGCTGGTAGAAGCGCTGCAGGCTGGCTGCCGGCTGGGTGCGGATGCTGCGCTCGGTGCCGATGGTTGGCCGCAACGGCTGCAGCCCGCCATCGCGCAGTAGCAAGCGGCGCTGTTGTTCCATGCGCTCGCGCGCGCCGAGCTTGCTGCGCCACTCTTCCAGCACCACGCGCCGTTCCTGTACCAGGCTGCGCTCGCTGATGCGGGCGTGGCCGGCAATTTGCGACAGCAGGAACAGGCCTTGGTCCCATTGCGCCAGATGGGCTTTGCCGGACAGATTGAGCATGTACAGCGTGCGCTCGTAATTGGTCATCGCGTTGTACTGCACGCCGGAGCGCCAGCCCATGGCCGCCATGCGCCGGGCAATGCCTTCCGGCACCTCACGACTTTCGTGAAACACCATGTGCTCCACCAGATGCGCCACGCCGGACTGGCTGTCGTCTTCCTCTAGCGAACCGGCGTTCACGAGTAACTGGATGCCCAGCGTATCGGCTGGCTGGCTGGTGGGTACGATGAAATAACGCAGGCCATTGGGCAGCGTGCCGCGATGAATGGCCGGATCCCAGCGGAAGGGTTCCACCGTCTGGGCTGCGGCATGGGTAGATAACAGGGTGGTCAGGCCATAGGCGGCAAGCAGGCAAAACCAGCGTGCCAGGGTAACAAGATTCTTCACGGAAAACCTCGGACAAGGACGGGGCGGCGTTATTCAGACACCGCCCCGCAGAATCAGAACTGGTAGCCCAGCTCCAGGGTGAAGGTGCGACCACGCTCGTAGGTGGCGTAGCTGTCGCTGACGCTGAGCATGTTCTTGCGGTTGGTGAGGTTCTCGATGCTGAGTTTCACCTGCGCACGCTGGTCGCCGCTGATGCGCGGGTTCCAGGCGATGACGGTATCCAGCGTCAGCGAACGCGGCAGCGTGGTCTTTCGCCATACGTCCACGGTTCTGCCTTGGTAGGTGGTGCTTCCGTCCTGCAGCATCTGCTGGTAGCCGTCGCGGATGCGCAGCAGATTGCTGATGCTGAGGCTGTAGGCCGGCAGCGAGGTGATGGCGCCTAAACGCAGCGTCCATGGCCGGTTGTAGTTGTCCGCCGGCATATCGCTATAGCGGATGAACTTGCCGTCGTACTGGATGATCTCGTCCGCCGCCTTGTCGCTGCTATAGGTATCGGCGTAGCTGGAATAGTTGCTCTTTACATCGCTTTTGTTGAAGGCCAGCCAGAAGCTGGTGCGGCTGTTACCCAGCCGCCACGGGGTGCGGCTACTCCAGCTGAGCGTGAAGTCGCGGGTTTGGCTGCTCCCCTGGTTGGTGTACATGTAGCACTGGCTGGAGGCACACTCGCTCTGCCCGGTGACTAGGCGTTTGACAATCTGTTCCTTGCCGTCGCGGCGCGTCAGCCGCACGTCGAACAGGCCGCCAGCCCAGTCAGGCTCCCAACTGAAGCCCACTGTGGCTTCGTCATCGTAAGGGCTGTCGATGTCGGACAGGCGGTTGGTGGTTTTGGACTGTACCGGGCTACTCCATACCAGCGAGTTGCTGGGGCGGGTTTGCGTATATTGCAAGGTGTGAATCTGGTCCTGCAATGCGTAAGCCAGCAGCGAGCGGCCATAGTAGCGGTTGGCACCGGCGTTCAGCGACAAGCCCGGTGCCGCCTCCCAGGTCAGGCTGCTGCGCGGTGCCAGGTTGAAATCGCGCGTCAAGGTGTCGTGGTCGGCACGCAGCCCCAGCCGCAACTGCCAGTCCCGCCAGCGCATCTGGTCATCGATGTAGGCCGCACTGCTTAGCGCTTCCATTTCGGCACCGCCAGCCTGGTAGGTAATGAGGCGGCGGAAGTACTGGCCCCGTCCCTGCGTCTGCGTCGCGGTAGCCGAGCAGCCCTCGGTGTCGACGCTGCCGTCGGCGTACTGGCACGAAGCCATTGCACCGCTGGTGGGCAGGTTGCTGGCAGTCAGCCAGTAGCGGGTAGTGCTCAGGCGCAGGTACTCGGCAGTCTGGTGCTTGATGTCGATACCGGTGCCGATCTTGTGTGATAGCGCGCTATCGCCTGCCAAGTCGAACGAGGCACCCAGCTTGTAGTTGACCGTGCGCAGCGTCTGGTCCACATCGCCCCACGCTCCTTCAATGCTGCTGGGGTTGCTCTTGCTGGCATCGCCCCAGTTCTTGGCCGTGGACCAGCGCCAGGCGCGATAGTAGTCGGCATCGCTGCGCCGCGACTGTTCGTTCTGCATCAGCGATAGCTGCTGATTCAGCGTGACATCACCCAGCTCGGACACCAGGCGGCCGGACAAGGCCACCCCACCACTGCGGATCTGGTAGTCGCTGTCCTTCCCATCGGCAATGAAATAACCATTTTCTGAGGGCGCGTAGCTGAACGTGATATCGCCGCTGTGCGGGCTGTCTTTCGGCGACCAATCGGCCTTGATGGCCAGCGCGTCCATGCGCCGGGTCTGGGTTACTTCCTGGCTGACCACATTGCTGCTGTTGTCAGTGCTAAAGCGTTTGAGCGGAATCTCCGATTCGCGCCGCACGGCGGAGACCACCACGCCCCAGTCTTCGCTGGGGCGAGCCTCTACATTGGCCTTGTAGGTCCACTTGCGGTAACGCGGCTGGTTGTCGGCATCGGACGACTGTTCAAACGCGCTTTGGCGCTTGGGGTCGATGATCTGCTCACTCCACGCCGATGAGGTATAACCGATGCTGACGCTGCCACCCAGCTTCTTGCGCGCGCGGCACAGCTCGGCTTCCACCACACCGCCGGTGAAGCGGCCGTATTCGGCCGGCACATTGCTGTCCAGCACGCGGGCATTGCATAGCTGGCTGCTGTCGTAGGCCAGTGCCTGTGCCTGGCCGGGGATGTATTCCGGGTTGGTGGTGACTATCTTGTTGCCCGGATCCAGATCATTGGCGATGGACAAGCCATCTACCAGCATCTCGTTCTGGTAAGGCTTGGCACCGTGGATGCTGATTTCCGCCGGACTGATTTCGCCGCCGGTCGCGGAGGATAGCTGGGCTTCGTCAAACTGGATGTTGGGGTTGATGCGCAACTGGCTTGTGAGATCGCCGTTGGCTGCCGGCAGCAGCTGCAGCATTTGTTGGTCCAGTTTTCCCGGCGTACGCAGCAAGGGAGCCGTCACGACCACCGGCTCCAGCATGGCGGGTTCTTTCTCCGCAGAGCTGCTTGGACGTTGCACTAGCCGATAGCGCTGATCCGCTACCCGTTCGACACGATAGGGCGTAGCTTCCAACAGCCGGGCAAAGCCTTCGGCCACGGTAAACTGGCCGCTGAGCGCCGGGCTTTGCCGACCTGCCAGCAACTGCGCGTCAAAGGCGAGAATCACGCCAACGTCAGCCGCGTAACGCGCCAGCGTGGCAGCCAGTTGGCCTGCGGGCAGTTGTACCGTATGGCGATCCGACGGCAGGCTGGCCGCCTGGGCCCAGGCGGTGGTGGGGCCGAGTGAGGCTAGCGCAGTCAGGCCGTAACACAAGGGCTGCAGAGCCAGGCTAAGCTGCGTCAAACGGAGAAGTGTGTGCGGTGTCGTAAGGTTCATCATGGACTTACCAGCAAATGAGAATCAGTTGTTATGCTGGTAGGCCGAACGACTCCATCAAAACAGACACCCCCTGGCTAAAAAAATTTTCGCAGTGTCTACCGCCGCGTCAGCAGCGTCCATAACGGGCCGCGCCGCACGATCTTGACCGGCAAGGTGGCAGTAATGGCCTGCAGCGAGGCTTGCGGATCATCTTCGGAAAACGCACCGGATACCGGCAAGGCCGCAGCCTGCGGGTCGCACAACAAGGCACCGGGGTAATGCGGTGCCAGTTGTCTGATCACATCGCCCAGGCGGGCATTGACCACCACGATGCGACCGCTGACCCAGTCTGGCGTGGTGTCGTCTGGCGGCAAGGGCAAGCGCCGCGCGCTATCGCTCAGCTCGCCGTGCTCGCCGGCTTGCAGGATCAGCCCGGCACCACCGGACCACGGTTGCAAGCGCACCGCGTGTTGCTGCACGGCCACGCAGGTCCGGTCGCTGGCCAAGCCCACGGTGAAGCGTGTTCCCAGCGCCGTGATATGACCATGCCGGGTTTCCACCAGCAGCGGACGGTAGGGGGCGTGATTGTCGCTGGCGGTGGCTACCGCCACCTCGCCCGCCAGCAGGCGGAGCAGCCGCTGGTTATCGTCAAAGCTTACCTGTAGCCGCGCGCCGGCACGCAGCACCAGCTTGCTGCCATCGGCCAGCGTCACACGCTCACGGCGGCCGGCGTTCGCATGGAAAGACAGCGGTGCCACGCTGTGCTGCAACCGCAGCCAGGTCTGCCAGCCTGCCCCCAGACAGCCCAACAACAGCACGCACTGGCGCAGCGTGCGGCGGCGTCCCTGGCGCTGTTGCAGCAGTTGCTGGCCGATGCCCGCCGGCAGTGCTTGCAACCGGTCGGTCAGGCTGGCCAGTTGCTGCCACGCCTCTTCGTGCAAGGGGTTGGCTGCACGCCATTGCTGCCAGGCGGCGTGGTCTTTATTGCTGGCTTCGCCCGCACTGAACAGCACGTGCCATTCGGCCGCCTGTCGCAAGATAGCCGGAGTGAGTGTTGCCATGATCAGTCCTGAGCCAACTGATAGGCCAGGCAATGGCTCAGTGCCTTGACCATGTATTTCTTGATGCTGCTGACCGACACCCCCAGCGTACGGGCGATATCGGGGTAGCTCATGCCGTCCAGTTGCGCCAGCAGGAACGCCTGCTTGGGACGGCTACCCAGCCCGGCCAGCATGGCATCCACCTGCAACAGCGTTTCGATTACCAGCGCTTGCTGCTCCGGCGACGGCACCAGCGACTCCGGCTGGCCGGCCAGCACTTCCAGATAGGCGCGCTCCAGATCCTGGCGGCGGAACAGGTCTATCATCAGCCCGCGCGCGATCGTCGCAAGCAATGGCCTGGGTGCCTGCAGTGAAGCAAACAACTGCTTGTGCAACACGCGCACGAAGGTATCGTGAGCAAGATCGGCCGCGTGATCCTGGCTGGGGCCTAGCTTGCCGCGTAGCCAGCCTTCCAGCCAGCGATGGTGCTGGCGATAAAGTGCATCGACGCTTTGGGCGGCGTTGTGGGCCAGAGGACCTGGAGGGGACATGCCTTGCTCTTATAAAAATGATAACCATTATCATTTATAAAATATGACCGTCCTGTCAACTACATGCCTCGCACATAAAAAAATCACAAGCATCATTATGAAAATGAACTTGATAGCGCATGCCGGGTATGCATTAAGGATTTGAATATCTTGCTATGAATAAAGACCACTCTGCGCGCGGGTTTGTACGCAAGCGCTATGCTTTTATTTCTTGTGCGGCCGGTGATGACTTGGCGGGCTGCCCGACCCGTCGCCTTACTGGTCAAAATCTTGGTGAATAACAGGCAGGCCGCTGGTCATGTTGGATAAGAGCGAAGCCGACCATGACCCCGCGTGATTCCGCAGTTAGCCGCGCTGGCCACCAGCCTGTCCGCCCCGGCCAAACCGTTGAAGCGGATCACCTGCCCAGCAAGCTAGCGCCTGGAGCTGTCTGGTGGCCGGAGGCTACTCCTTTTGACAACAGGCATTGCATCGCGAGAAGCGTGCAGATCTATCTTGGTGAGCCTGCGCTCCCTTCGTGCTCAGACGCCGCTCTTGCCAGCGCGCGATATCGAGCCGCATCAGGGCTGTAGTATATTTAGCGCGATGAGCGGGAACGGGGGCTTCTGGCTGCTTGCATGGGGTGAACGTGTCTTTAATGTCGCCATCAGCGCAGCTCTGTGATTCGACATGGGTAATCGCGTAGCGTACAAGCGACTGGCCGGCTTGCCTGGGTTGGTGCTGAGTGTTGGCCAGTTCGAAGCCTTCAGCTTTGATCGGCATTACCATCTTGACTACCATATCGGGCTGGTAACAAGGGGCTTGCAGCGCCAGCAGTTCAGTGGCCAATCGCTATTGCTTGGGCCGGGATGTATTTCCCTGATGCCGCCAGGAGAAATTCATGATGGTGCAGGCGAAGGCGGTGATGCCTATACCCTGAAAACTCTCCGGCTATCGCAGGACTTGCTCAAAAGCGTAGCCGCCGAACTGACCGAGGTTGAGCGTGAGCCCGCCTTGGCAGGGATGGTGCTTGAAGATCCAGCACTGGCTGCTCGCCTGCTGCGCTTGCACGACACCTTACAACTGACAGCCGATCCTTCTTCCTTGCTGGTACAGTCCGAATGGCTGTCGTTGCTATATTTTCTGTTTACCCAATCTCGCGCCATCAAGCCGGTGGTCGTCAAAGGGACGCTCTCTGCTTTGCAGTGGCTGCGAATCAAGGATTACTGCTGCAGTCACCTGGCCGAAAAAATTACGCTGGATGAACTGGCTGCGGTGTGTGGGCTGGGGCGTTTTCATTTTTTGCGCCAATTCAAGCAAACCGTGGGCATGACGCCTTATGCCTGGCTGCTTCGCCTAAGGTTGGAGCAGGCTTGCGCGCTACTGGCGCGTGGCAAGTTGAGCATTGCCGATGTGGCACAAGGCGTGGGCTTTTACGACCAGAGCCATTTCAATCGGGCCTTCCGCCGGGCTTTTGGCGTGGCACCATCCGGATACTGAGCGCGCAGGCCACAACCCTGCTGCCGATTCTCGCTCAAGCAAGTCAATTTTTTACAAGTCGGTGCTTTACCCACTCTCTAGGATGCGCATCGGTGCGGGACGTGTTGTCGCGTAACAAGCCGCCGTGGCGTATGCCTGTTCAGCCGGCGGTTCTCGCTCATCCCGCGCAGGGATTTTCCAGTGACAGCATTGCCACTGCCTGCGTTCTTTACCAATGACTATTGGGAGCCAGGCCTCCTGCGTTTTGTCACCGCATTGGCGATGCCAGCGGCGGAGATTGACAACCTGCTTGCACCTGTCCGCCAGCTTTTGCTATGGCCCGCGTCATTACGCCTCCAGTGCCGGCAGTGAACTGCCATCAGCCAGCATCTATATTTCCGGCACTGCCTTGAGGCACCTATTCAATGGAGCTTACATCGTGTCCCAAGCCATTACGCGCTTTAGCAGCACACTACCGTTTCCGTTCTCCCGCGCAGTCCAGGCGGGTGGTTTTCTGTTTCTGTCCGGTCAGGTTTCGATGTCTGAGCAGGCGGAGCCGATGCGCAGCGATATCACCACCCAGACCCACAACATCATGGCAGCTATCGAGCGCACCTTGCAGTCCTGCGGCTCGTCATTGAATGCCGTGGTGAAGGTGACGGCATGGCTATCCGATATGAAGCACTTTGCCGAGTTTAACCAAGCCTATGCCGCTTATTTTCCTGCTGGTTTTCCGGCGCGCTCGGTGGTCTGTGCCAAGCTGGCATTCGAGCTGGATGTCGAGATCGAGGTGCAGGCACTGGCACCGGACCAGCTCACGTCCTGAATGCAGCATCATCAACGGTTGACAGTAGCCACCCCGGCTTCACCCCGCTATCCCGAAAGTCTTTGCCATGAATCTACACATTGATACTCCGCTGCTGGAGTCACGCGCCTTGAGCGTACAGGCAGGCCGGTCCATTTGGCTCAAACTCGATGCGCTACAGCCCGCCGGATCCTTCAAAATCCGTGGGATCGGGCATGCCTGCCGTGTCTACCAAGAGCAGGGCGCACGACGCTTTGTGTCCTCCTCGGGGGGAAATGCCGGGCTGGCCGTGGCTTATGCCGGGCGATGCCTGAACATCCCGGTAACGGTGGTGGTGCCGGAAACCACCACCGAGCGGGCCAAGGAACTGCTCAGGCTGGAGGGGGCGGAGGTCATCGTGCATGGGGGTTCATGGCAAGAGGCCAACCAGCATGCGCAAACCTTGTTGGGCGCGACCGATGCCTTTCTACATCCATTTGATAATCCGCTGCTGTGGCATGGGCATGCCTCGCTGATCGATGAGGTCGCCATGGCACAATGCAAGCCGGATGCCGTAGTGCTTGCCGTTGGTGGCGGCGGGCTGCTTGCCGGCATCGTGGAAGGGCTGCAACGCAATCAGTGGCATGATGTGCCGGTATTCGCGGTAGAAACCGAAGGGGCGGCCTCCTTCCATGCCGCCGTGTTGGCCGGGCATACCGTGGAGCTGGAGCGCATCAGCAGCATTGCCACCTCGCTTGGCGCGAAACGGGTGTGCGAACAGGCATTGCATTGCGCAAACACGCATCCGGTACACAGCCTGGTGGTGTCGGACGGCAGCGCGCTTGCCGCTTGCGAGCGGTTTCTGGCGGATCACCGCGTCCTGGTCGAGCCGGCGTGTGGCGCGGTCCTGTCCGTGGTCTATGAGCAAAACCCAGCACTGGCGCCTTACAACAAGATTCTGGTGGTGGTATGCGGCGGTGCCACAACCTCCATCGAGCAGATTCGTAGCTGGGCCAGCCAGCCGGGTATCCAGCAGTAAACGGCCAGTAAAAGGCAGTGTGCATCGCTGGCAGACTGTCCTCACTTGCACTGGCTGCTTTCATTTGAAAAGCAGCCATCTTGATTCATGCGGGAGCTGTCTGGTGTGGCCGACGAACTGCCCGTTGTGAATGCACAGCATGATCCTCCGGCTCCTTCCTCCCGCATGCAGTCGCATCCGTAGAACTACGCATTCATGCCATTCAGCCTTGTTCGATCCATGCTGAAGGCATAAGCTGTTGAACTTTCAACAGAATGTGATGATTCACGTCAGCCGACGTGATAGCCCGCACCATGGATTTCTCCTCCCTGCTCGCCAGCTTCGCCGCCGCCTTTTCCCAGCACCAGCGCCTGCTCACCCTGCAGCTGGATGGCGGACAGATCGCCGCCGAGCAGTTGCTGCCGCACACGCTGGACGGCAGCGAGGGCGTGTCGGAGGCCTATCGCTATCAGCTCACCTGTTTATCCCCCGACGGCACTATCGAACTCAAATCCTTGTTGGGTGTGGCGGCTCGTCTCGGGGTGCTGGATGCCGACGGCAATGAGGTGGTGCGTTGCGGGGTAGTATCGCGCGCCGAGTTGTTGGGGTCGGATGGCGGTTTTGCCAAGTATGGCCTCACCATCGAGCCGCCGTTTGCCCTGCTGCGGCTGCGGCGCACTTCGCGGGTGTTTCAGGACTTGTCGGTGCCGGACATCGTCAAGCAGATCCTGGCCGAGCATCAGGCCAATAACCCGGTGTTTGCCCAAGTGCAGACGCTGGAGTTCCACACCGCCAGCGCCAGCCCGCGCAGTTACTGTTTGCAATACCGCGAGAGCGATTTCGACTTCATCGTGCGCCTGCTGCACGAAGAGGGTTACGCCTGGCGTTTCGAGCATGTCGATGGTGAGCATCCGCAGGTCAAGCTGGTGGTGTTTGATGATGCGTACAGCCTGCCGCCCGCCGCCAGCGAGCGGGTGCGCTTTCACCGCAGCGATGCCACCGAGGAAGAAGACGGCCTCACCGATTGGAGCGCCGCCCGTCAGGTGGTGTCCGGTGCGGTGGCGCTGGCCAGTTTCGATTACCAGCCGGTGAGCACCCAGCACAGCGGCGATCAGAGCCGCATCCAGCAAGGCCGCAGTGGCGATGCCCTGCAATCCACCCTGCAGGATTACGACCCGCAGTCGCTGTACTACGCCAGCGATGCCGAGCAACTGAGTCAGTATGCGCAGCGGCGTCAGCAGGCGCACGATGTGCAGGCCAAGCAATTCTCTGGCAGCGGCTCAGTACGCAGCCTGCTCGCTGGCCAATGGTTCCGCCTGGATGAACATCCGCTGCACGAGGGCGACAGCAGCGAGCAGCGTGAATTCGTGGTCACCGGCCAAACCTTCCGTGCCAACAACAATCTGCCGGGTGATCTGGCCAGCAGCCTGCGCGGCTTGCTGGGAGATAGCAGCACATCAAACGACAGCCAGAACAGCAGCCCCTTCCAGACCCAGATCACCGCCCAGCGCCGCGGCATTCCGCTCACCCCGGCTTATGCCCACAGCACGCAGGCCAAGCCGACATCTAAAGGTGTACAGACCGCCACCGTGGTGGGGCCCGAGGGGGAAGAAGTCCACACCGACGAGTTGGGCCGCATCAAGGTGCAGTTCCACTGGCAGCGGCCAGACGAACACCCCGGCAGCGGCGCCAATCTGGACGACCGCTCCTCCTGCTGGCTGCGCGTGGCCATGCCCAGCGCCGGGGCCGGCTGGGGCCACCAGTTCATCCCGCGCATCGGCCAGGAAGTGCTGGTCGACTTTATCGAAGGCGATATCGACCGCCCGGTGATTGTTGGCGTGCTGTACAACGGCAGCCACGCCACCCCGGCCTTCAGCGGTGCCGGCGCTTTGCCCGCCAACAAGACCCTGTCCGGCATCAAATCCAAAGAACACCAGGGCGGCCAGTACAACGAACTGCTGTTCGACGACACGCCCGGTGAAGTCCGCGCCAAGCTCAGTAGCGAAGCGGGCAAGACCCAGCTCAACCAGGGCTACCTCACCCACCCGCGCAGCAATGGCAAAGCCCAGCCGCGCGGCGAAGGCTTCGAACTACGCACCGACCAGCACGGCGCCATCCGCGCCGGCCACGGCCTGCTCATCAGCACCGAAGCGCAAAACGGCGCATCCGGCAAACAACTGGCGCGCGAACACGCACAAAGCCAGCTCGACGCCGCGCTCAGCCTCAGCCAAAGCCTGGGCGACACCGCCGCTGCACAACTGGCCGACAGCATGGAAACCGGGCCGGACGCCATCAACTCCGACAACGGCAAAGACGGCAACAAGGACAGCGGCCACCTGCAACACCACGCCGCCGCGCTCAAAGCCTGGGAAGCCGGCAGCAACACCGACAAAGACGGCAAGACGGCAAAAGACCAGGCCGGCCAACAGCCGCTGCTCATCCTGTCCGCCCCGGCCGGCATCGCCAGCCTGACCGAACAAAGCCACACCCTCAGCGCCGGCACCAACCTCAACCTCATCGCCCAACGCGACGCCAACCACACCACCGGCCGCCGCTGGCTGCACAACGTCGGCCAGCACATCAGCCTGTTTGTGGCCGGGGTGAAAGACAAAGTGGCGCTGAAACTGATCGCCGCCAAAGGCAAGGTGCAGGTGCAAGCGCAGAGCGATGCGATGGAACTGACGGCGGATAAGGATGTGACCGTTACTTCGGCCAAGCAGAACATCAACTTGAATGGCAAGCAGGAAATCCTGCTGACCAGCGGCGGCGCTTACGTGCGGATCAAGGATGGCAAGATCGAGCTGCACGCCCCCGGCACCGTCAGCTTCAAGGGGGGTAGCCATGACTGGAGCGGGCCGGACAGCCTGAATGCCCCGATGCCCGAACTGAAAGTCAAAATGTGTGAAATGCGCGCCCGTGCGGCAGCCGCAGGCGGCGACGCAATTGTCCAGGCATCGTGAAGATCTACGGAATAGCACAATGAATCAAGATCTCTGGCAGCCACTCACCGGCGCATTTCTGACTGAAGGCTCACATGGGCGATTCAATTTCGCCATTGCATCCGCAGAGCAAAGGGCAGAACTGCCAGATGATTGGCCGTGGATATTGCTCACGCCAAAGGGCTTTGAAGACAATGAAGGCCTGATGCCGTCCTTGTTGCATCTATCTGCGCTCACGCCAGAAGACCAACAAACCTTGTTTACTCAGCTGGAAACTGCACAGCAGGAAAACGAGCCCCCTTCACTCAGCACACTCCTGTCAGCCACTGCATCCCCAGCCACCATGGCACGCCATCTATGCCAAGCCCAGGTAGTGGTCCATCAAAAGCAAAAATTCTGGTTACGCATTTTTGATGGTCGGGTCTGGTCGCAATTGCCGGGCGTGCTCAATGCCCAGGCCATGCTGGGTTTGTATGGCCCAGCCAAGCAATGGGCCAGCAATTTGTATGGCTACTGGGCTTTGACGGTGCCTCCCAGTTTAACCACAGCGAAGCACGCTACTCCTGCCATGGATTGGGAAGCTTTGCTAAGAATTGGCGCGGTAAACCGCGCATTGGCACAAACCGGCTGCTTGAAGTGGCAAGACGCCAGCAAACGGGCCAAATGTGTGGACAGCCTGATACAACGAGCACAACAGCGATATCAGCTTGGCCGGCTTGAAGACCAAGTGAGCTTTGCCTGCTATGGCATTCTCCACGGTAGCCAATTTGATTCACACCCATTAATCCAGCGCGAACTTGCCAACTTGATGGCACAAAGCCCCGAACAACGCGCGGACAGCACTTTAGTAGATTGCCTTGCGCTACTCACGGAAGAACAGTGGGCCACCATCCAGGCTTCCGCGATTGAATAATGCCTAGCCAGACGAGAAAACATGAGCACCAACCCCAGTTGCGAATACTGCGATAAGCGTGGCGTACCGATTTTCCCGGCCCGGTATGCAATTGCACTCCCCCATACCGGCGCACCTGCCGTCGCCAATAAACCTGCTATAGCACTGCCAGACGCAAGTAGCCAATACACGCTAAGAACTCTACGCAGCGGCTACCTGTATGTGTACGATGAAGCGCGTAAACGCTGGGATGACTATTTCGTTACCGAGGATGGTTATTTCTTCAAGACCAGCACGCAAGCCAAGGGACAGCCTCTGGTTTTGCCCAAAAAACCGTTTAGTTGCCCGGATGAAGGGCATCGCGCCATCGCCAGTTGCATCACCATCCCCGATGCCAAACGCGCCACCAAAGTGTGGCTGGCATTTTCAGATGGCCAATGGACAGATGCCGTGCGCAAGCGCCATGACAGCGCAGACTACCGCAAAAAACACATGCGCTGTATCGACGTCAAAGCATACAGCGCCAGTGTGGATGCCAAACACTGCCTGCCCATCAAGGATGTTGGCAACAAGATTGCGGAATATGCTCTGGATAAGACGGCGCTAAAAAAAGCAGTAGGCTTCTCCCCCATCCCGCAGGAAAGCCGCAAAGGCCGTGCGGAACGTTTGATAGCGGAAGCAGAAAAACTGGCCCCCGGCAAAGGCTTCATCGTGGCGCTGAATGATGCGGTTGGCATCACCGCCGAGCTCTCCGCCCTGATGATTCATCACGCCAGCACTTTCGCCAACAAAAAGGAAAACAAACACCCGCTGATGGCCAGCCTGGCCATCAGCCAGATCAAGGTGGCGGTGGAAGAGCAGGCACTGGAAGCAGAGCAGCAAGCGGCAGAAGAACTGGCCAATGACTATATATCCCAGCCAGACCTATCGGTTTTGTTCTCCGATACCGCCAGAAAGCGTAAAGAAGCGCAGTACGATGCCCTACGCACGGTAACGCCAGCCGAAGCCAAGCGTGCGCAACAGCATGCCTGGGACAAATATCGCGCCAAATTCAACGAAGCAGCCATGCACGCATGGCAAGCCAAGTTTGAAACGGAAAGCCAAAAGCTCGACCAGACCACCATACAGCCACTGGCCAAGGCTTATCTTGCTTGGCTGGGCGGTCAGCACATCAAGCAATCCTTCCAGTGCAATTACGATGAAGACAGCCTGGATAGTGGCGAGGCCTATACGCGCGCTGTCACCTTGGCCATATCCGGCACACAAGACAAAAAGCTTTGCCTGGATTACCTGTCGCAAATGCTGTCTGGTAACTTTGAGCCGGAAAACTTCCTGCTTAACGCGCTGGCACTGAATCAAAAATCCCTGAAAGACCAAATTAAAAAGGCGGTTGGCGCACCCAGCATTGATCCACGTATTTTTCCTGCCGATGCTTACATTGGCTTTCAGGGAGGGGGCGCCGAGAAAATCGCCCATGGGGACACCAGTCTGAATGCTTATCTGCTGACAATCAGCGCCCCCCTGATCAAGCTGTTTGATGGCATCTCCAACAAAGTGGCACGCCCACTCTGGACGGCGATGGCCATGCATAGCCGCAAAGTGTTCGTGCAGGTGGAAGTCACCGGCAGCAAGAAAGCCTTCCGCACCCGCTTGATCAGGGAGCTGGTAAAGCAAAGTGGCAAGACAATGAATCCACGCGAGATGGAGCGCGCCGTCAGTGCGCAGCTGCGTAACCTGCAAGCGGCTGGCATACCGCTGGAAGGAAGCGAAAAAAAGACCTTCACCCTCTTGCTCGACCCCAAGCAAGTTAGAGGTATACCCAATGGGCTCACACCTTCACAGCAAGCGAAATGGTTGGCTGGAAGTATTCATACTCCAGTCCAGTTAGAAAATATAGTTATGGGCGAGTGGCGAGCTGCACTTTCTGGTGCTAAAGGTGCCATCCCTTTTGTAAGTGGATTGATGGCAGGAGTTTGGCAGTGGGCTGTGCTAGATAAGCTAGGCCAGGATGAAAAAAATGCAATGAGTCACGAGGGGCATGAAGCTAGTGGACGTGTTTGGGGCGCAAGCTTTGCATTGTGGGCAAATGTTGCAGATTTAGCTGGCCGCAGTCTTGCCAGAACATCTTCTCGATTTAAGGGTGCCGCAGGTATTGCTGAATGGTTCAGCACATGGCTTGGGCGGATTGCGAAAGGTGGCGGCTTTATAGGAGGGGCTATTGTAGCCTATTGGGATGGGAAAAATGCCATACAGGCTTATGATAAAAAAGACTGGGTAATGGCTTCCCTTTATAGTGCATCTTCTATATCAGGATTAGCAGTAGCGATTCTTCCGTTCCTCAGTGCAATTCCATTCTGGGGCTGGGTGGCAATTATGTTTTTAATTATCACCACTTTTTTCATAGAGCTATACAAAGACAGCAAGTTAAAAGTATGGCTCGAGAAAAACTACTGGGGATCACGAACTTATAAAAATCCAGAAGAAGAACAAATGCAGTTTGAACTGGCACTTAAAGGATAAAATGGAATACACTGGACAGATTACTCCATTCCCTTTGAATCGAAAACTATCAGATCAGGAGCGAAATAATCAATTAAAACAGGATGAGAAATTAAAAAAACCCCTCCTACATCAACTTACCGTTATAGAAATTAATTCAAATTGGATAGAAGTAGTTGATAAATATTTCTTTGACAAAGGAACTCTAACCTTTGCAGCCGGGATAGCATTTTTCGGAATAATGGTTGTAAACATATTAGCCATTATCGGTGCAGCGATACCAATATTGAATGGCGACATTGGCGCATCTGTACTGCTCTTACCATTACTGATTGGATTGCCCTTCAGTTATTTTGCATGGAAAATTTTATGCAAGGAAATTAATTTCACCCACTACCCCATTCGATTTAACAGAAAAACAAAGACTATTCATGTTTTTCGACAGGATGGTAGCATATTAAGTGCAGGGTGGAATGAAATATTCTTTACACAAATGCCACTTACTCGAGGAGCGTGGGATATCGTTGGGCACATATTAGATGATGACGGCATCACAGTGCGAGAAACTTTTGCATTACCTGCAACGACGATGAGTGGCAAAGATCGCGAGTCTTCAAAAGGATATTGGGAATTCATTCGAAGATATATGGAAGAAGGCCCTACTAGTGTTTTAGACATACTCACTGTCTGCCTGCCGATAAAAGACAGGAAAGAAACACTAGCTTTCAGTTATAAGCGAGTAGCTCTCTCTTTAGGCAGCAACCTTCATCCATTTATTCTCTTTTATTATATGCTTTACCCTGGCCGCATGATCGCCATGCATTTCAGCAAGATTCCACAATGGCCAGCAGAAATTGAAGCCCAATGCCGGCGCATGGAAGGATATGATCCATATTTCAGGGATGCCAGCATGAATCCTTAGCCCATGCAATTTCCAGTCATTCGATACAACAAAGGAGAATGGGGAATGTTTTGACTTGATTATTCCTCTGCAGTTCTAGGGGCTATATTTCTTTGTTAGCTTTCTCCACCGAGACACCTTTGGGGGCTAACTAGCCATTATGGCTTTGATTGTGTTCGTCTTACTGATTGAACTATTTAAAGATAATAAGATTCAATTTTGGCTAGAAAATGGATATTTGGGCAAGCGAAGTTACAAAAACCCAGAAGAAGAACAAAAGCAACTAGAACTGGCCATGGCAGGGCAATATGGAATTTACTGGACAATTTACACCCTACTCAGTTAATCGACCACTCTCAGATGATGAACGCCACCGTCAACTAAAGCAAAAAGAGAAGCTAGACATAGAGATTTATCATCAACTCTCAGTTATAGAGATCAACTCAAACTGGCTGGAGGTGGTCGATAAGTATTTCTTTGACAAAGGGTCATTCACAACCGTTTGGTTAGTCCAGATGGCATTTACTACGTTTCTATTTTCGATTGGACTATACTACGGACTCTCTGCAATTTCATCAGGAAATGCAGAGGGCTGGTACGTATTCATAGTAAACCCATTGCTATTAATTCTTGTATGGCACACTTGGAAAATAGCTAAGAAAGAAATCAACCACACCCATTACCCCATCCGCTTTAATCGTAAAACCCGCATGGTGCATGTTTTTCGTCAGGATGGCACCGTATTGAGTGCGAAGTGGGACAAGGTATTCTTTACCCAGATTCCGGTTACTTATGGCATGTGGGACACGGTGGGCCATATTCTGGATGAAGATGGAGTAACCGTGCGTGAAACATTTGGCCTGCCGACATGCGGGCTGGGCAGAGAAGGGCGAGAGGTCGGAAAAGGCTATTGGGATTTTATCCGCCGCTATATGGAAGAAGGCCCGGCCAGCGTGGTGGACGTTATTAGCGGCTGCCTGCCGATCAAAGATAAAAAGGAAACACTGGCCTTCAGCTTTAAACGTATTGCAGCCGCGCTGGGCAGCTATCTGAATCCATTCATTCTTATTTTCTACATATTCTATCCTGGCCGCATGATTGCGATGCATTTCAGCAAGATTCCGCAATGGCCAGCAGAGATTGAAGCGCAATGCCCATGCATGGAAGGACATGACCCATATTTCAGGGATGCCAGCATGAATCCATAGTTTATTCAAGCTCCAGTCATTCGATATTTTGTACAATTCAAGCCAGTGAGAATAGTCACTCCAAAGAGCGAACTGGCAAACATCATAAAATGAACAATAATGATTAGAACTTACCATCACAGAGTAATATGGAATTTACTGGACTTATTACACCTTACTCAGTTAATCGACCACTCTCGGATGATGAGCACTACCACCAGCTAAAGCAAAAAGAAAAATTGAATATAGAGATGTATCATCAACTCTCAGTTATAGAGATCAACTCAAACTGGCTGGAAGTAGTGGACAAGTATTTTTTTGACAAAGGAACTTTGACATTTGGAGGGTTGATTTGCATTTCAGGTGAAATATGTTTATCCATCTTCACAATGGCAATTGGTTTAATTAACATATACAAAGGGGAGTGGGGAGCTTTTGTCGCCTTACTACTCTCTCCATTTTGTGCAGCAGCAGCATACTTATGCTGGACATGGAAAAAAAGAGAAATCAACTACACCCATTACCCCATCCGCTTTAATCGTAAAACCCGCATGGTGCATGTTTTTCGTCAGGATGGCACCGTATTGAGTGCGAAGTGGGACAAGGTATTCTTTACCCAGATTCCGGTTACTTATGGCATGTGGGACACGGTGGGCCATATTCTGGATGAAGATGGAGTAACCGTGCGTGAAACATTTGGCCTGCCGACATGCGGGCTGGGCAGAGAAGGGCGAGAGGTCGGAAAAGGCTATTGGGATTTTATCCCCCGCTATATGGAAGAAGGCCCGGCCAGCGTGGTGGACGTTATTAGCGGCTGCCTGCCGATCAAAGATAAAAAGGAAACACTGGCCTTCAGCTTTAAACGTATTGCAGCCGCGCTGGGCAGCTATCTGAATCCATTCATTCTTGTTTTCTACATATTCTATCCTGGCCGCGCCCGGCTGGTGCGTATAGGCAAATATCCCGACCGCGATGCGGTACGGGCGGCGGACAGGGAGAGGGGGAGTAATTTGGGGTGGGATGATTGAATGTGGGTAACGACAATAGCTTGCTGTAGAGCATCACGTAAAAAAAGCCACATCCCTTTTTAGGATGGGGCATGTCCGGAACTCTGTGTAAACCAGTCGTACAATAGCCATGCGACGACCGACCGCTTTCGCCGACGAACTGCCCGTTGTGAATGCACAGCATGATCCTCCGGCTCCTTCCTCCTGCATGCAGGCGTATCCGTAGAACTACGCATTCATGCCATTCAGCCTTGTTTGCACCATGCTGAAGGCATAAACTGTTGAACTTTCAACAGAATGTGATGATTCACGTCAGCCGACGTGATAGCCCGCACCATGGACTTCTCCTCCCTGCTCGCCAGCTTCGCCGCCGCCTTTTCCCAGCACCAGCGTCTGCTCACCCTGCAGCTGGATGGCGGGCAGATCGCCGCCGAGCAGTTATTGCCACACACGCTGGATGGCAGCGAGGGGGTGTCGCAAGCCTATCGCTATCAGCTCAGTTGTTTGTCGCCGGATGGCAATATCGAGCTCAAGTCGCTGCTCGGTGTGGCCGCCCGCCTGGGGGTGCTGGATGCCGATGGCAGCCAGGTGGTGCGTTGCGGGGTGGTGTCACGGGCCGAGTTGCTGGGTTCGGATGGCGGTTTTGCCAAGTACGGCCTCACCATCGAGCCGCCGTTTGCGCTGCTGCGGCTGCGTCGTACGTCGCGGGTGTTTCAGGACTTGTCGGTGCCGGACATCGTCAAGCAGATCCTGGCCGAGCATCAGGCCAATAATCCGGTGTTTGCCCAGGTACAGACGCTGGAGTTTCACACTGCCTCCGCCAACCCGCGCAGTTACTGTTTGCAATACCGCGAGAGCGATTTCGACTTCATCGTGCGCCTGCTGCACGAAGAGGGTTACGCCTGGCGTTTCGAGCATGTCGATGGTGAGCATCCGCAGGTCAAGCTGGTGGTGTTTGATGATGCGTACAGCCTGCCGCCCGCCGCCAGTGAGCGGGTGCGCTTTCACCGCAGCGATGCCACCGAGGAAGAAGACGGCCTGACGGATTGGAGCGCCGCCCGTCAGGTGGTGTCCGGTGCGGTGGCGCTGGCCAGTTTCGATTACCAGCCGGTGAGCACCCAGCACAGCGGCGATCAGAGCCGCATCCAGCAAGGCCGCAGTGGCGATGCCTTGCAATCCACCCTGCAGGATTACGACCCGCAGTCGCTGTACTACGCCAGCGATGCCGAGCAACTGAGTCAGTATGCGCAGCGGCGTCAGCAGGCGCACGATGTGCAGGCCAAGCAATTCTCTGGCAGCGGCTCAGTACGCAGCCTGCTCGCTGGCCAATGGTTCCGCCTGGATGAACATCCGCTGCACGAGGGCGACAGCAGCGAGCAGCGTGAATTCGTGGTCACCGGCCAAACCTTCCGTGCCAACAACAATCTGCCGGGTGATCTGGCCAGCAGCCTGCGCGGCTTGCTGGGAGATAGCAGCACATCAAACGACAGCCAGAACAGCAGCCCCTTCCAGACCCAGATCACCGCCCAGCGCCGCGGCATTCCGCTCACCCCGGCTTATGCCCACAGCACGCAGGCCAAGCCGACATCTAAAGGTGTACAGACCGCCACCGTGGTGGGGCCCGAGGGGGAAGAAGTCCACACCGACGAGTTGGGCCGCATCAAGGTGCAGTTCCACTGGCAGCGGCCAGACGAACACCCCGGCAGCGGCGCCAATCTGGACGACCGCTCCTCCTGCTGGCTGCGCGTGGCCATGCCCAGCGCCGGGGCCGGCTGGGGCCACCAGTTCATCCCGCGCATCGGCCAGGAAGTGCTGGTCGACTTTATCGAAGGCGATATCGACCGCCCGGTGATTGTTGGCGTGCTGTACAACGGCAGCCACGCCACCCCGGCCTTCAGCGGTGCCGGCGCTTTGCCCGCCAACAAGACCCTGTCCGGCATCAAATCCAAAGAACACCAGGGCGGCCAGTACAACGAACTGCTGTTCGACGACACGCCCGGTGAAGTCCGCGCCAAGCTCAGTAGCGAAGCGGGCAAGACCCAGCTCAACCAGGGCTACCTCACCCACCCGCGCAGCAATGGCAAAGCCCAGCCGCGCGGCGAAGGCTTCGAACTACGCACCGACCAGCACGGCGCCATCCGCGCCGGCCACGGCCTGCTCATCAGCACCGAAGCGCAAAACGGCGCATCCGGCAAACAACTGGCGCGCGAGCATGCGCAAAGCCAGCTCGACGCCGCGCTCAGCCTCAGCCAAAGCCTGGGCGACACCGCCGCCGCGCAACTGGCCGACAGCATGGAAACCGGGCCGGACGCCATCAACCCTGACAACGGCAAAGACGGCAACAAGGACAGCGGCCACCTGCAACACCACGCCGCCGCGCTCAAAGCCTGGGAAGCCGGCAGCAATACCGACAAGGACGGCAAGACGGCAAAAGACCAGGCCGGCCAACAGCCGCTGCTCATCCTGTCCGCCCCGGCCGGCATCGCCAGCCTGACCGAACAAAGCCACACAATCTCTGCCGGAACCAACCTCAACCTCATCGCCCAACGCGACAGCAACCACACCACCGGCCGCCGCTGGCTGCACAACGTCGGCCAGCACATCAGCCTGTTTGTGGCCGGGGTGAAAGACAAAGTGGCGCTGAAGCTGATTGCGGCGAAGGGCAAGGTGCAGGTGCAAGCGCAGAGTGATGCGCTGGAACTGACGGCGGATAAGGAGCTGACTGTTACCTCGGTCGAGGGCAAGGTCACCATTGCCGCCAGCCAGGAAGTGCTGCTCACCAGCGGCGGTGCTTATATCCGACTTAAAGACGGAAATATCGAAGTACATGCACCCGGTACCGTTAGCATCAAAGGTGCTAGTCATGAGTTTAGTGGTCCGGCACGCCTAACAACGCCTATAGGGCTACCTATTTTTCCAGAACATGATGAAAGTCTGACATTTATTGATGAGGTGACTAAGAAACCCTTGGCGGGTAAGCCTTATGAAGTGCATATGGTAAATGGTTGGATCTTTAAGGGAGTAACCAATGCAGAAGGCAGGACGGAGCGCATCAATACGGCCAAACCTTTAAAAATTATCAAAGCAATTATTAGAGATTAATAATTATGGCAACTGTAAAATTATCTAAAGAAGACATTAAAACAAATAAAGATAATCTCGAAAAATCAACAGTAGTTGTGCCTGTTTGCCATGATTGTGGATGTGATTATGGTGAGATTATAGGAATAGGAAAATACGGTGCGACCTATGGACCAATTTACAATGGGTCAATTCCCGTAGATCATTTTACCGGCTGGCCTGAAATGATAAAAAATGGATCAGTAACAGCAATGGAGAAAAAAATAATAATTATTATGTCAGCAAATGAAGGTAATATGGATGCAGTGCAATCATATGATGATCAGGCTCTTACGGCTGGCGCTATGCAAAAAACCGTGAATCCCACTGGTGGTGGAGAATTTGCTGCACAAGTTTCCGAATTCAAGGATGAACAACCCGACTTGTATAAGGCACTTTTTGAAAATTGTGGCTGGACCGTTGAGGGGAAAGGTGTAAATGGCGCAAAAATGTATTATCAAGATAAAGATCTAACCGAAAATAAAAAACTAACAGGTAATGCGCTAAAGAGTTTTCTCCGAAATCCTAGTAAATTCAACAAAGTTAACCGTCAGAAGAAAAAAATGCAAGAATTCCAACCTTTGGCGTCAATGATAAAAGCAATTAAGCATGAGAAATTTCTAGAAAAACAAATACGGGATTTCATTAAGCGATTGAGATTTGTAATGAATCTGGAAATTCAGGATGGTAAAAATAAGTACAAAGTTTCAGAAATTTTCAAATCCGAGCTTGGTATTGCAACAGCCTTGGATCAGCACGTTAATAAACCTGCACATGTAACTAGTGATATAAAAGCAGCAATCTATGCCTACATCGAAAAACATCCAACCATTAAGCCTGATCCCTCATCCTGGGGGTCTAGCCATGCCAAAATTGAAGCTGAAATATTAGAAATTTACGGCGTTAGTCGACGAGGAACGGACATGGCAAGTAGATTCGATAAGTTAAAGGCAAGATAAATGAAAAAAACATTATTTTTTATTGCCATCCTGGCAAAGACTGCAACTGCAACTGCAACTGCAACTGCAACTGCAACTGCAACTGCAACTGCAACTGCAACTGCAACTGCAACTGCAACTGCAACTGCAACTGCAACTGCAACTGAATCAACATTAAGCAATAATTTGTTAATAAAAAATGTAAGAATTGCCGACAAAAAAATTACTCGATTGGCCAATAGAGTATTTGATCGTCAATTATTCATCAGGAGCAATGGACGCATTAAAAATATATTGAGCCACATAAGTAAAGAATATTACACTGATGACTATTTGCAAGAAATTCTCAATCAAAAAAATAAGATCGCTGCTGTTAATATTACAACGTATGGAATGCTAAGCCAATCTAATGGAGCAAAAAACTATCACGAGGTTGCTAGTTGTGTTTTTATAAACGTTGTGACAGGATGCATAATTAGCAGGGAAAGTTCCATAGCCTGTTCAGGAAAATGGATAGGCGAAGAAATGTGGGAGACTGATCAAGGTGAAAAAATAGACATGGCTGTACTGAAAAATTCAATATTAAGCAAGACTACTGCAGATACCGATTTGCTAAAAAACGAGAACTTTGATCTGTGCAAAAAACAATTTTAACTTAAAAATATCAAATAAAATCCAGTGTGGTGTATTTTTCTTTTAATGAAGAGGGTGGGAATGAAACACCTAGACTATCTAAAATAATAAAAAGTCCACTCAATAGAAATTGCAAAGAAATTTGAAATTTAAAATACTATAAAGCAAAAAATATCTACGCTCCAAAGTAAAAAACCAGTTATTGCCGGCCCAGCCGTTATGGTGGTGCCGCCAAGATTGCAGCCTATCAAAACAAGCTCAAGGCATTACAGCAAAAGCAAGCCGCACTCAAGGCGCAAAACGAATCGCTGCGCCGACAAGTAGAAGCCGCACGCAAACCCGATGCGCCCGTGTTACCGGAAGAACGCCCAGGCTTGAAAGTGCATGTCTGCACTCTGGTCGCCCCAGACTCACCTCCACGAGTTGCTGTTGGTGTGCAGGCCAGCCCGAGTGGCCAAACCTACCCAGCCGCCAAGGTCACCAAAACGCCGGGACGTGACTGGACACCGGTTTACGTCCACGCCAAGCTGATGATCGTCAACGACACCTTTATGACGCTGGGCAGTGCCAACATCAATACCCGCAGCATGCAGGTGGATAGCGAACTGAATATTGCGCACCATCGCCCGGAAATCACCGTGCCGCTGCGCAGGCAGTTGTGGAATATGCATACCAAAGGTATGGGGGCGCAGGATAGGCCAGATGAGGCTTTTAAAATGTGGGGAAAAATAATTGTAAATAACAAAAATGCAAGAGCTGATTTGCACACCCCGATTGCCTCACTAATCGAATTCTCTCGACAAAGTGCTACCCGTACCAATAAGGATTAAGTTGTGAAATGGCTTACGCTGTTACCTTTATGCCTTTTACTTGCTGCTTGTGGCAATAAGGAAAGAACTGTGCAAAACCTTGATGAAGTAAAAGCAAATCTAGCCTTTACCTGCGTACATGAACAAGATCATCTACCCAAGCTGGATGCCGAGGCCGACCAGCTCTATCGCTATGCGCGCTATATACAGAAAAACAATCAGCTGCAAGAAGATGTCAGCGTCTATCCCGAACTGGAACGCTATTACCGCATTGCCACTGCCCATGGCCATTACAAGGCCAATCTTGAATTACGACAGATGATAGGTAAAGGACAGGCCTGGACCGCAGACCCAGTAAAGGAAACACTGGATCTGACTCAGGAACTGATTGATCGCGGCATTCCCGGTGGCTATTACGACATGGCACGCTATCTTGAAGCCGGCTATGGCGTTAAACAGGACGCAGAACTGGCCTTGCGTTATTACCGTAAGTCTGCTGACATGGGTAGCCCTGAGGGCCAATACTTAGTGGGCGATAAACTGATAAATATAGGTGGCCCGCAAAGTGAATCTTTTAAAGTTGCATTGCAAATGTGGAATTGTGCCGCTCAGCAAGTCCATGCAAAAGCTTCCTCTATGCTTGGAACGAATCTAAGAGGTGATGGAAAATATAAAGAGGCTGTTCATGCTTTTCAGTTGGCAGTCAAGGCTGGTGATGAAACAGCAGCATATGTTTTGAGTAAAGCATTTGTAGCAAAAGACAATTATGACTATCTTGCATTACATAATGACCCTGAGCGAAGCCATCGCTACAGAGAAATTAGCGACATCCTCGGACGCTACTCCTACGCCCACCCCACGGTTCCTGAACTGGATGACATCGTCCCCCTGCCACCAGCCAAACTGCCGCCCTGGGATGGCAAGATTCAATGGCTGAAAGATCACGAAGCCAATATTGCGCCACCCAAGCCCAGCGAAGCCTTGCTGGAAAAACTGGCCAAGGCCAAGGGGCTGGATCCCAAAACAGGAAGGCCGCTGGGTGCCGAGCATTCCTAAAGCGTGGCTATTGCTGTTAAGCCTGCTCGCCGCTTGCGGTGAGCAGCACAGAACACTGCCCGATCTGCCCGAGGTCAAAACCAATCTGGCTTTTACCTGCGTACATGAACAAGATCATCTACCCAAGCTGGATGCCGAGGCCGATCAGGTGTATCGCTATGCACGTTATCTACAGAAAAACAACCAGCTGCAAGAAGATGTCAGCATCTATCCCGAATTGGAACGCTATTACCGCATTGCCACTGCCCATGGCCATTACAAGGCCAATCTTGAATTACGGCAGATGATAGGTAAGGGACAAGCCTGGAGCGCAGATCCGGTAAAAGAAACGCTGGATCTGACTCAGGAACTGATTGATCGCGGCATTCCCGGTGGCTATTACGACATGGCACGCTATCTTGAAGCCGGTTATGGCGTTAAACAGGATGCGGAACTAGCTTTGCGTTATTACCGTAAGTCTGCTGACATGGGTAGTCCTGAGGGGCAGTATTTAGTAGCAAATAAGCTAGCCCCTATGGAAAATGCACCAGAGGTTGCCCGGCAGATGCGAAAGTGTGCAGCTAGACAGGGGCATGGTGATGCTGCTACGGATTTAGGCATTGATCTTAAGGATGATGTCAAAGTACTTTCTCAGGCGTGGGAAGCATTTCAGCTTGGAGTCAAAGCCGGAAATGAAAGTGCAGCTTCATTTCTTGAGCATGGTTTTCTCGCTCCTTCCAATGAGGATCCACTTTATTACATGGGCCTAGAAAAAGACCCCGAACGTAGCCGCCGCTACAAGGAAATTGGGGATATCCTGCACCGCTACTCCTACGCCCACCCCACAGTCCCCGAACTGGACGAGATCGTGCCGCTACCACCAGCCAAACTGCCGCCCTGGGATGTCAAGATTCAATGGCTGAAAGATCACGAAGCCAATATTGCACCACCCAAGCCTAGCGAAGCCTTGCTGGAAAAACTGGCCAAGGCCAAGGGGCTGGATCCCAAAACAGGAAGGCCACTGGGTGCCGAGCATTCCTAAAGCGTGGCTATTGCTGTTAAGCCTGCTCGCCGCTTGCGGTGAGCAGCACAGAACGCTGCCCGATCTGCGCGAGGTCAAAACCAATCTGGCCTTTAGCTGCGTATACGAAAAAGACCATCTGCCCAAGCTGGATGAACAGGCAGATCAGCTCTACCGCTATGCGCGCTGGTTGTATAAAAACCAGCTGGAAAAGGAAGACCCGTTACGTTACCCGGAAATGGAGCGTTATTACCGTATTGCCACTGCCTACGGTCACTACAAGGCCAATCTGGATTTGCGTGAAATGATCGGCCGCGGCACGGCGTGGAGTGCAGATCTGGTCAAAGAGACACTGGACCTGACGCAAGACTTAATCGACAGAGGTATTCCCGGTGGCTATTACGATATGGGCCGCTACCTCAAAGCTGGCTACGGCGTTAAGCAAGATGAGGAATTAGCCAATCGCTATTACCGTAAAGCTGCAGATCTGGGTAATCCAGAGGCCCAGTATCTGGTTGGAGACAAACTAACCAATCTGACAATTGCACGGCCGGGGCCATTTGCTATTGGCAATGAAATGAAAAAATGTGCCGCAGAGCAAGGGCATGGAAAAGCAGCGGTAGAATATGGTTACCACATGATTTATGAGAAAAATCTGACCGAAGCAGTCAGATTTTTTCAGCTCGCAACGAAATGGGGAGATGAATCAGCTCCCTACGGCTTACAGAATGGATTTGCTGCGGTAGCGGACCCCAGCAAGGAGCGGTTTGATCTTGGTCTGAAGCAAGATGATGAGCGTAGCCGTCGATACAAGATCATTAGCGATGTACTAAGTGACTACTCCTATGCTCATCCCTCTGTTCCTGAGGTCGATGATATCGTCCCCCTGCCGCCAGCCAAACTGCCGCCTTGGGATGGCAAGATTCAATGGCTGAAAGATCACGAAGCCAATATTGCGCCACCCAAACCCAGCGAAGCCTTGTTGGAAAAACTGGCCAAAGCCAAGGGGCTGGATCCCAAAACAGGAAGGCCGCTGGGTGCCGCGCATTCCTAAAGCATGGCCATCGTGCGCGCTGCTATAGTTGCTTTCCTCTTTCGGGAAGCAAGAGGGACGATGTAAGGCCATTCACATTGCGTGATTGTTGAGAGTGAGGCGAGTGGCACCATTGATGGCATCCTCGTTGCGTATGAGGGCCATAAAACCAGCTGTGGTCCTGTATTGATGACTGGCGCGCCCAATCAACCACCGGGAATCTGCGCTGCCCACGTTGTCCGGGACAGCCCAGAATGTCGTACTAGTGAATGGATATGGGGGCTTGCTGCTGTCTGCGCAGATCATTCGCAATCAGTCGGTTCAGGCTTCCATCCTTGCTCATGCGGGTCATGGCCTGGTCGAAGAGGGCGGCAAGCTTGGCCGCCTCCGGGCCGGGTGCGAACACCAGATAGCTGGCCACCTTTTCTATGCTGGGTCCGGTTTGTACGGCTTTATTTCCACCAGGCATTGTTTGCAGCAATTGCAGCCCTACCGCACGGCTGCAAGGCACGATGTCCACCCGGCCGGCCAGCAATTTACGCAAATTCAATTCATGGCTATCCGTGCTATCCACGGCTGCAAATAGTCCTGCTTTTAATGCCTGGTCCAGACGGGGGCTGTAGAACACATTGCGGGTGATGCCAATGCGCGCGCCTGCAATGGATTCCAATTTACCGTTGAACTGCCATGGCGAATCCTTGCGGACGAAAAATACATAGTCCTGGATGAGCAATGGTTGATTGGGATAAACCATGGTCAATTCCCGCTCCGGGGTCTTTTTTAGCGGGAATAAACCATCCACCTGGCGGTTGTTGACCAGGCTGAACGCCCGGTTCATCGGATAGAGTTTGATCTGTGCATGTTTGCCGATGCGGGCAAAGACTTCACGCACTATGTTGGTGGCTAGCCCTTGGGGGCCCTGATCGCCCTCCGTGACATAAGGTGGATAGTCGAATGTCACCAGCCGCAGCGGGGCGGCATGACAGACCTGGGAGAATAGCGGCAGCATCAGCAGCCAGTATGGGAATCGCATGCGTCGGGGTGGCGGGGCATTTAATGGCCATAATTTACGATTTGTTTATAGTAGACGCTTTTTTTATGAATTTCTCTTAGTTGTGTGTTTAAAGAAGCTGGCTATTGCTCCGCGCCCGGCCGCGGACCCAGGCCAGCTTGCCCGCCGGGGGAAGAGGCGCTGTGCAAGCATGCTGGCCCGGCTGTTGTCTGCGCCTGCTTTTGCGCCTACAGCGCGGTGGCAGCCTGCACCCGTAGTGGCTGCGGGGTGGCCTTGGTGGCCTGCCAGACTGCATTGAAGTGGTCGATCACCTGTTCGCCGCTTAAGGCAAAGGCGGGCAGGGTGGTGTGGCCATCACGGATGACCGTGACCTGAAAACCGCGTGACACCGCATTGCGCAAGGTGCTGTCCACGCAGAAGTCGGTGGCGCAGCCACCCAGCCACAGCCGGCTGACCTCCAGCGATTGCAGCAGACCGGCCAGCTCGGTGTCACAAAAGCTGTCGCCATGGCGTTTGCCAATGAAATGGTCCGCCGCCGTGGCGGGCAAGGCCGGGTGCAGTTGCCAGGCGGCGCTGCTGCGTTCCAGCCCGGCTTCTTCATGCTGCACAAAGATCACCGGAAAACCACGCTGCCTGGCCTTGGCAATGGCCAGTTGCAGACTGTCCAGTACCTGCTCCAGCCGGACGGCGGCTGGCTGTGCGGCCACCACGCCGCACTGCATGTCCACAATCAGTAAAGCGGTACCCGGCATGGTGTTCTCCCATGAGATGAAGCGGCAAGCATAGCAATTTATCCGGCGGCCATGTCAGTCGGCGTGCGCTGGTACTTAATGTTCCCCAGGCGGATTGCGCGGTACCTGCAGTCGGTCGGCAGAGGTCTGGTGGCCACGCGGCCGTTCACCTCCTGTCTGCAAGCTGGCTGCCCCAGAGATTCCATCAATACCTGTTGAATAATCATCGCTACCTCGCGCTCAAGCATCTGTCGCACCATGTTTGCCAATTCATGCCGCCACGGTGTGGATGGCAATACAAAAAGATGGAGGAGCGGGCAAATGGAAAGGAATCTGTTTATTGGCGAGGGCTTTGAAGGCGCAGGGGTCAACCTGGCACATATCAATGTGCTGGCCGGGCCGCGCACTGGCCCGGCAGGGCAGGCATTTGCGACAGCACTTGCCACGCCATCACTGGGCCATGCGCCGTTTGTGGTGATTGTGCAGCCGGGTATCCCGGCCAAACCCCTTACGCTTTATGTCAACAAGGCCCAGATCGAGAGCACTACCCATGCCAACGCAACCTGGGGCGCATCGCAGGCCGGGATTGCCAAGGCAGTTGCAGAATCGCTGGAGAGTGGCATTTTGCCGGCAGCGGCAGAGAACGATTGGGTTGTGGTGACGGCCAACTGGGTGAATGCACAGGCGGATGATCTGGATAGCGTGTTTGACAATAACTATCGTGCTTGCAAACAGGCGCTGATCGCAGCCATGGAAGGCCTGCCGCACAAGGACACGGTATTCATGGCGGCACGGCAGGTGTGCAACCCGTTTTACACACCGAAAACCAATTGACGGGAGCGACGATGGAATACCTGCGTCTTGGCCAATCCGGTTTGAAAGTGTCGCGCTTGTGTCTTGGCACCATGAATATGGGCAGTCCGGCATGGAAACCCTGGATTTTTGATGAAAGGCAAAGTGAGCCCATCGTTCGTCATGCCTTGGAGGCCGGGGTGAATTTTATCGATCTGGCTGATTTTTACTCAGCCGGTACCGGTGAAGCTGTGCTGGGTCGCATTCTCAAGCGGCTGGTGCGGCGCGATGAGGTGGTCATCACCACCAAGGTCGGTTATGACATGGCCAGTCACCCCAATGCCGGTGGACATTCGCGCAAGCACATCATGGATGGGATAGATGCTTCGCTGCAGCGTCTGGGCATGGATTATGTCGATATCTACATGCTGCATTTCTTCGATGTGAATACGCCGGTTGAAGAGACAATGTGCGCGCTGAATGACGTTGTGCAGGCAGGCAAGGCCCGCTATCTGGGGGTTTCCACCATGTATACCTGGCAGTTTGCCAAGATCATGCAAGCGTGTGAGCAGCATCACTGGCACAAGCCGATCAATATGCAGCTGCAGCTTAATGTGGCCTACCGTGAGGAAGAGCGCGAGATGATTCCTTACTGCCAGGATCAAGGCGTTGGGGTATCGGTATTCAGCCCGCTGGCCCGTGGCCTGCTGAGCGGCGATGTCCAGTCCACCCGCAACCAGACGGATTTCTTCACCGCACAGATGTATGGCGATGCCTGCTCACAACGGATTGCCGCCTCGGTTGCGCGGGTGGCGGCACGTCGGGGGGTGAGTGCCGCGCAGATTGCCCAGGCCTGGGTGTTAAACCGGCCGGGTGTGGTCAGCATGCTGGTGGGGGCGGATTCGGCGGCGCAGTTTGATAGTGCGCTGGCGGCATTGGAAACCCGGCTTGATGAGGATGAATTGCACGAATTGGAACGCAATTACACGCCCTGTGACCTGATCAATGATTACAGCGTCGGACACCGTATTGCACGAGAACCACGGCCTGCACAGGGGGTGTTTCGGCAGGCGGATACGTGATGGCAGGCTGAAAAACATCATGCGCGCGATCGGCAGCGAGGGTGGCAGATAGCAGGCCCTTGCGCCATGTACTTGCCCTCTGCAAGCGAAGGAGACAGGCATGGATATACATACTACCGGTACGTCAGCGTCAGGTTTTCCTGCCAGCCCTGCTGTCTGTGCTGGCGGCACTGGCATTATGCTGGATGACGTGCCGTTGAACCGTTTTCATATCAAGATTGCCGCGCTGACCTTTGGTGCGCATTTTACCGAAGGCTATGTGCTGGGCACCATTGCCTACGCGCTGGGTTCTCTGAACAGACAGATTCCGCTGGATGCCTTCTGGACGGGCCTGCTGGCTTCCTCCGCGCTATTGGGCATCTTCCTGGGCAGTCTGGTGTTCGGCTGGCTGGCTGACAGGCTTGGGCGTCAGAAAATCTTCTTGTGCAGCTTCCTTATCATTACCGTTGCTGCATTCCTGCAATTTTATGTCAGTGCGGCATGGATGCTGGTTGCACTGCGCGTGCTGATCGGCTTTGGCATGGGCGGCGATTTTGTCGTCGGCCATGCGATTCTGGCCGAATTTTCACCACGCAAGCATCGTGGCACCCTGCTGGGATCATTCAGCGTGATCTGGACCATTGGCTATGTGCTGGCCAATGTTTTCGGCATGTTTTACGCCGATGCCAGTCCGGATGCCTGGCGCTGGTTGCTGGCGTCGGCCGGTGTGCCTGCATTGCTGGTGCTGGTTTTGCGTATTGGTACTCCGGAGTCTCCGCGCTGGCTGCTGGGCAAAGGGCGCAAGGAAGAGGCGATGCGCATTGTACACAAGCATTTTGGGGCGCATGTCACGCTGGATGGCAACGCCGCAGGAGGGCAGACGGGACAGGCGGCTGGCTTTGCGCGCTTGTTCCAGGCCGATTTGATCCGCCGCACACTCTTTAACTGCATCTTCTTCATGTGCCTGGTGATTCCCTACTTTGCCATCTACACCTTCCTGCCCGGTATTCTTGCTGCCATCCGCATTGCTCCGGGATCCGGGGCGGATTTGCTGCTGAATGGATTTTTGGTGCTGGGGGCGCTGACCGGTATCTGGCTGACGATCAAGCTGCCACGCCGCGCATTCCTGATTGGCGCATTTGCGCTGTGCTGTGTGTCGCTCCTTGGCCTGAGCATGCTGCCACCTTCGGCCCAAGTGGTGATGATTGTCCTGTTCGGTATTTTCACGCTGACCATGTCGGCCTTTTCCAATCTGGTGGGGGTGTATCCGCCGGAGTGCTTTCCGACCGAGGTGCGGGCTTGTGGCGTGGGTTTGTCAATTGCCTGTAGCCGCCTGGGGTCGGCCATTGGCACCTTCTTGTTGCCGCTGGGCATTGAAAAGGCAGGTATCCAGCTGACGATGCTGGCTTTGGCCGCAGTATTGCTGGTCGGCATGGTGGTATCGATTGCTTGGGCTCCGGAAACCAAGTATCTGACCTTGAATCAGGCCAGTACGAGCTGATATCCGCCTGGCTGTGCGGCGGCGGCGTTGCGCAGCCAGGCGGACAGCGCAGAGATTTCCGCTTCGTGCTCATGGGCAGCCTGGATTTCCAGCCAGTATCCATAAGGTCCATGGCATTCTGTCGGCGCCAGTTGCAACAGTGCTCCCGCCCGCAGTTCATGGGAAATCATATTGCGATCCACTACCGCCAGTCCCATGCCGGCACAGGCTGCGTGAATGGCCTGATCGAGTGTCGAAAACTCGATGCCGTTGTCCGCGTATGCAAGGGGTAAACCGGCGGCATCCAGCCAGTCCGGCCACAGCGAAAGCCTTTTTTTGCCATGTAACACATGCAGCGTAGGTAGTTGCTGTAGCAGCGTCTCCACCTGCTGCCCGCGCAACTTCATTCCACCTACCAGTACGTGCTGCTCGATGAACAATAGTTCGGAGCGGCAATGGTGCTGGGGCTGATGACCGAAGCGGATGCTGCACGGTTGCGGTTCCGTGTTATCGGTCAGGATGGAGAAGTCGATGCCTGGTAGCGCTTGCAGCAGCGAACCCAAGCGCGGGGACAGCCAGCGCGTGGCAAAGGTGGGTGGTGTAATGACTGTCAGCCGTTTGCGGCGAGGGGTTTGGCGCTGGATAACTATACGGGTGGCCTGCTCGATCACATCGAATGCTTCGGCCAGGCTGGCATGTAATGCCTGTCCCTGCCGGGTGAGACGAATGCCGGTGTGATCACGGTAGAAAAGCGCTGTGCCAAGCGCATCCTCCAGCAAACGGATCTGGCGGCTGACTGCACCAGGTGTCACACACAAGGCCAATGCAGACTTGTTGAAACTCATATGCCTTGCGCTCTCTTCAAAAAAGCGTAAAGCCGTCAAGGATGGCAGGCGGCGCATGCTTGTCTCCTTATGCCGGATCAAGCGTCTGGTATTGCAGCCCGGTGGGTGTGGAGGCTGGAAA
Organism: Aquitalea magnusonii; assembly: GCF_002217795.2. Taxonomy (NCBI): domain Bacteria; kingdom Pseudomonadati; phylum Pseudomonadota; class Betaproteobacteria; order Neisseriales; family Chromobacteriaceae; genus Aquitalea; species Aquitalea magnusonii. Next base: position 3,881,995 of record NZ_AP018823.1, on the reverse strand, counting down.
ATACGCTGGCTTGTTCATTTAACAGGCTGCAGATTGGCATGAATGGCCGCACCGTACCACCGACTAAGTATCGGCTGGCTGCTAAAGGCAATGAAAAAGCCGTACTGTATTCAGGCAGTACGGCTTGCAGGCGGCTGACAAAGTCATGTGCTGCGTTTGTGTTGCACCGGGCAAAACCGGGCCTGGCGATTTAGCTATTGATTCCGCAGCCTTTCCATCTACTTCCCATCTCCCGCCCTTGCCTTGCCAATGGCAGAAGGAAGCCGCGCTTTCATTTCAGCAAGCCAGATGGCATGTCACAGTAAACTGAAAGCCGTTCCGGATTTCCTGCCTCATTGTTTGGCCTCGGCATCAATCAGCGAGCCCTTGCCGGTGTCTCGCATGAACCAGCACACCAGCAAGGTGCAGGAAATCACGGCGGTGGCATACCAGTAAAAGCCGCTTTCCAGCTGGATGGACTTAAACCACAAGGCCAGGTATTCCGCCGTGCCACCGAAGACCGAGACGGCAAAGGCGTAAGGTACGCCCACCCCGGTGGCGCGGATGCTGGCCGGGAACAGCTCGGCCTTTACCAGTGCGTTGATGGAGGTATAGCCGGACACAATCATCCAGGCGCAGGCGATCAGGCCAAAGGCTTCCCACGGCCCGCTGGCGTGGCGGATGGCGGTGAGCAGGGGCACGGTGAACAGGGTGCCCAGCAGGGCAAAGCCGATCAGCAGCGGTTTGCGGCCAATGCGGTCGGACAGCGCGCCATACAGCGGTTGCAAACACATGGCAAACAGCAGCGAGGCGGCCGATACCGCGGTGGTTTGCATGTCGGTCAGGCCCACCGACAAGCGCAGGAATTTCTGCATATAGGTGGTGTACACATAGAAGGCCAGTGTGCCGCCCATGGTGAGGCCCACCACCAGCAGCACTTCTCTGGGATGCTGGGCCAATTGCCTGAGGCCGCCCATGGTCTTGGCTTTCTTGCGTGCGGCTTCAAACGACTGGGTTTCCGGCAGGTTGTGGCGCATGCGCAAGGCCAGTACCGCCAGCGCCGCACCTACAAAAAACGGAATGCGCCAGCCCCAGGCGCGCAGCTCTTCCGCACTGAGCAGGAATTTCTGCAACACCAGCAGCAGGATCAGGGCCAGCAGTTGTCCGCCAATCAGGGTGACGTACTGAAAGCTGCTGTAGAAACCACGATGTTTGGAATCGGCCATTTCTGACAGATAAGTAGCGCTGGCACCGTATTCACCACCCAGGCTCAGGCCTTGCAGCAGGCGGGCCAGCAGCAGGATGCAGGGCGACAGGATGCCGGCGGTGGCATAGGTGGGCGCGCAGGCAATCAGCAGCGAGCCAAAGCACATCAGCAGCACCGAAGCCATCAGCGCGGTCTTGCGGCCCATGCGGTCGCCGATATGGCCAAACAGGATGCCGCCAATGGGACGGATGAAAAAGCCCAGCGCAAAAATGCCGGCGGTGGACATCAGCTGTGCGGTGGCATCCTGTGCCGGGAAGAAGGCATTGGCAAAATACAGGGCAAATGCCGAGTAACAGTAGAAGTCGAACCATTCCACCAGATTGCCGGCGGAGCCGACAATGATGGCGTGCAGACGCTTGGTGGAAATCCGTTCCTGCTGGCTGCTGCCGGCGGTGCCAACCGGCGGGGTAGTGGCGCTACGCATATGCTCTCCTTTGTCATGCGGGCTATAGCTATGTTTGTTGGTCATCCCGCTGCGATCATCCACTATCCGGTTTTGGCGCGCGAAATACATCCGCAACTTTGCCGCTATGCTCTCCGTAAAACTACGGAGAAGCGTTCCATGCCGGCCGGACTGCTGCTAAGGTCTGCGCTTGGCAATGGGCGGAGAGAGGTCATGCAAGGCAGGTTCACTGCACGCCACGGGCGCTGGTTGCTGCTGGCCGTGACTGCGCTCTGGCTGATTGTGCAATCCGGAAACTGGGCGGAGCGACACGAAATGGAAGCGCGCACCGCCGCGCTGCGCCAAGCGGCGGCGGCGCATGTGCTGGGTTTGCGCGGGCTGGTGGAGAGACATGACTTCCTGCCTTATGCCGCAGCCCGTCACCCGGATGTGCTGGCCTTGCTGCAGTCGCCGCAGGATGCCGCGCTGCGCGCACGGGTAAACCGCTACTTTGCCGACCTGCAAGCCACCACCGGTGCGGCGGCGCTGTTCTTGGTAGACCGCAATGGCCTGACCTTGTCGGCCAGCAACTGGCAGTTGCCGGCCAGCTTTGTCGGCGAATCCTATCGCCAGCGCCCTTATTTTGAAGATGCCATCCAGGGGCGGCGCGGCTTCTTTTACGGCCTGGGGCTGACCACCGGCCAGTCCGGCATGTTCATCGCCGAACCGGTGCGCGGGGCGGACGGCATCCTGGGGGTGGCCGTGGTCAAGGTGAGCCTGGAGCCTTTACAGAATGCGTGGATGCGCGGCACCGACCCGGTGCTGCTGCGTGACAGCCGCGGCGTGGTGTTTCTCAGCGCGGTGCCCGACTGGCTGTTTCATGCCGCCAGTCCGGTGTCGGCGGCGGATCTGCACTGGATCAGCGCGCACCGGCAATATGGGGCGCGCAACAATTTCCCCCTGCTGCCCTGGCGCGTCCAGTCCCCGGCTGCGGACGGGCATATCGTACACACGCTGCTGCAAGGCCGGCCCAGAACCCTGTATGCACTGGATACCGCGCTGCCGGAACTGGGCTGGACCCTGACCGTGACCACCGATATGAAAGAAGTGGCCCAGGCGCGCCAACTGGCGCTGATTCTCAGTTCCACGCTGCTGGCGCTGCTGCTGCTGGCCATTCTGTACTGGCGCTTGCGTGAAAAACGTTTTGTCGAGCAACGCACTGCCAGGCTGGAGCTGGAGCGCCGGGTGGAAGCCCGCACCCGCGACCTGGAAGAGGCGCACGCCTTCCGCAAGGCGATGGAGGACTCGCTGCTGGTGGGCATGCGCGCGCGCGATCCCGCCGGGCGCATCATCTACGTCAATCCGGCGTTTTGCCGCATGGTGGGCTACAGTGCCGATGAGTTGCTTGGCTGCCTGCCGCCCTATCCCTATTGGCATCCGGACGAACTGGAAAAACAGGCCAAGGTAAGCGACGACGTGTTGCAAGGCCGGGTGGTGCCGCATGGCTATGAGTCGCGCATCCGTCACAAGGACGGACATGACGTGATCACCATGATTTACACCGCCGCCCTGGTGGATGCGCGCGGCGTGCATCGCGGCTGGATGAGTTCGGTGGTGGACATCACCGCCCAGAAACAGGCCGAAGCCCGCCAGCGCGATCAGGAACTGCGACTGGAGCGTAGCGCACGGCTGGCCAGCGTGGGGGAAATGGCCTCCACCCTGGCACATGAACTGAATCAGCCGCTGATGGCCCTGTCCAATTTTGCCCTGGCCGCACGGGCGCTGGCAGAGCAGGGGGCAGGCAGCCTGTTGACCGATACCCTGAATGACATCATCGCCCAGTCGCGCCGGGCCAGCGAAATCGTCAAGCGGGTGCGGGTGTTTATCAATCCGCAGCGCGCCCAGTATGAGAACCTGATGCTGGCAGAAGTCATCACCCATGCCGTCAGCCTGCTGCAGCCAGAGCTACAGCGCCACCATGCCCGCCTGCAACTGCAGTTGGAGGAAAGCAGCCCGCCAGTGCGCGGCGACCGGGTATTGCTGGAGCAAGTGCTGATGAACCTGATTCACAACGCCTTGCATGCCATGCAGTCCCAGCCGGAAGGGCAGCGCAGCATCATGCTGTCTAGCCTGCGGCAGGAGCAGGGCGTGTGCGTGACCGTGGCCGACACCGGGCCGGGCATTCCCCCCGCCCAACTGGAGCAGGTGTTTGCGCCCTTTTTTACTTCCAAGCCCGATGGACTCGGCCTGGGCCTGAATATCTGCCGCACCATCATCGAAGCCCACGGCGGCCACCTGAGCGTGCAGAACCGCGCTGCTGGCGGTGCCGCCTTTACCTTTACACTACCGATCGCCCCATGAAAGAAATGCCGCTCACCCTGTTTGTCGTCGACGACGACGAGGCCCTGCGCCGTTCCCTGCTGCTGCTACTGCTGTCACAAGGGCTGGCAGTGCAGGCGTTTGATTCCGGCGAAGCCTTTCTCAGCGCCATTGACCTGCGCCAGCCTGGCTGCCTGATTCTGGACCTGCGGCTAGGTGGCATCAGCGGTCTGTCGGTGTTTGAACAGTTGCTGACGGCACACAGCCCGCTGGTGACGCTGTTTTTATCGGCGCATGGCGATATTCCCACTGCGCTGGAAGCGGTACGGCGCGGTGCGTTTGACTGGGTGGAAAAACCAGACACCCATCAACTGCTGGACAAGCTGCCCGCTGCCATCGCCCTGGCGCGCGCGCGGGCGCAGGCGCTACGGCAGTGGGCAGAGCTTACCCCGCGTGAACGCGAAGTGGCGCGGCTGGTTGGCTTGGGACAGGCCAACAAGGAGATTGCCCGTATGCTGGTACCGCCCTGCGGACACCGCTCGGTGGAAACCCACCGTGCCAATATCTTCAGCAAACTGCAGTGCGCCAACGATAACGAGCTGGGCCGCTGGTTGGCGGCGCATCCCTGGCTGGATTGAGCAGCCGGCCGCCACCCCAGGTGGTGGCCCTTAGAACGCCTGGTGTTCAGCCCGCCTGGCCTGGCGCTTGCCTGATGGCGCACCTGCTCCCGCTGCTTTTCCGTCCGTGCCGGCCAGTCATATGGACTGCATTGGCCGGCTTTATAATGCCATATGCATTTAATTTTCTTGCATCGCATCCGGTTGCTGCTGCCACCGGCAGCATGACCCGTCCTTGCCTGCCACAGGCAGCCAGCACGCGGCCAGTCTGGCGTGTTACGCCTGGCATGCGCGCCGCGGCACGACCTGCCTTTAAATATTAGCATTCTATTTAATATCAATATCTTAACTGTTGGGCCAACGGCTGCTGCTTGTCATTGCGCCGCAGCGTCCAGGCCTGTTTCTGGCTGTAGCACGGCATGCCCATGTTGCAGAAATGCGTTTCCCGCGACAGCAAACAACAGTTTTGTCCGTGATTTTTCCAAATTTTGATGATTGTCAAATTTGATGACAATCAGATTTGAAATACTCGCACATCCAAAATTAGCCAATTTTAAACAAAAATTTAACCACTTTTAAAAAGTGTAGTTTTTTGAAACTGAAATCATGAATTTACTCAATAAAAAGCAAGTAGTTGTCAATCACGGCGAGATTTTTGCCTGTCTTGTGTCCTGCAAAAGGCGGAAATTCGATGGTTAAACTATTGCGAAGAGCCAGCTTATCCGACCTGCCGGTCAATAAACCACTCGAGTGGTCCATTTACGATGCCAATAACAATCTCATCCTGCGCAAGGGCATCGTCATTTCCATGCCGGGGGTGGCCGAGAAAATCGTCAATCGTGGTTATTTTCTCGGTGAACCCAACCCGGCAGACACCAAGAATAATGAGCAGCCAAATGAAGACGAGCGTGACGATATTGCCTTGCGCGAGCCAGTCTTTGTGTTGGCTACCGAACTGATCACCTCGATCTCCCGTATTCACAAGATTGTGCTCAGTCCGCCCAGTACGCTGTCCCGTATCGAGGACCTGGTATTGCAGCGGGCGCGGCAACTGATTCAACTGCTCAAGCGCAACAGCGATGCGGTGCTGGCCGCGCTCTATCTGAATCAGAGCAACCGCGAAACCAGGCCGGTAAAGCATGTGCTGGGTGCGGCCATTGCCTACCTGATTGCCATGCAGTCTTGCGATGACGAAGCGCAGTTATTGCCATTGATTTGCGCGGCGCTGACTCGTGATATCAGCCTTTACCATTTTGATCATACGTCCAGTCATATCGACATCATTTCGGACCATGAATACAGCCGTATCAAGGAGCATACGGTGACGGCGGTGCGCATGCTGCGCAAGCACGGCATCCAGGACGAGGCATGGCTGCGCTATGTTTACGAGCACCACGAAAAACCCGATGGCAGCGGTTATCCGCATGGCAAGAAAAACCATGAGCTGCATGAGTTTTCCATGATTCTGAGCCTGGCGGATACCTATGCCGGCATGGTGGTGGCCAATCAGCGGCGCAGTGGCATCCTGCCCGGTAATTCCCTCAAGGAAATTTTTGTCAGCAAGGGTAGCCTGTGCCTGGAAAAACATATTGCGGTATTAATCAAGAAAATCGGCATTTTCCCGCCTGGCTCGCTGGTGCAGCTGAATAATGGCGAAGTGGGCGTGGTGAAAAGCTATTGCCAGAACAAGAAAAATCCGGAGGTGTACGTGGTGTCGGATATCAAGGGTTTTCCCAAGGCCGAGCCGGTATTGCGGGATATCAAACAGCCAGAATTTGCCATCCAGAGCAGTATTTCCCTGGGCAAGTGCAAAGTGGCCATGTTCTCAATCAAAAAGATTTGGCAGGATCTGTAATGATAAATTCAAAAGACGATTTGATTGTTGTGGATGCAGTCAGAGAAACTTCGGCCATTGTTTCCAAAACAGATTTGTGCGGCATGATTACGTATGCCAATGATGCTTTTGTGCGTATCAGCGGCTATACGCGGGAAGAACTGATTGGCCAGCCACATAATATCGTGCGCCATCCGGATATGCCGGCGTGGGCATTTGCTGATTTGTGGGGCAGGCTGGAAGCCGGTGATTTGTGGCGCGGCATTGTGAAAAACCTGGCCAAAGATGGCGGCAGCTACTGGGTGGAAGCCACCGTGGTGCCGATTCGCAAGGCCGGCAAGACCATCGGTTATATGTCGGTGCGCACCATGGCGACCGAGCAGCAGATCCAGGCCGCTGAAAAGCTGTACCGGGGCGCGCTGCCCAAGCAGAAAACGGGCCTGAAGCTCAACCGCATGCTGTCGATTCATTCCGGTTATCTGCTCGGTTCGCTGTTTGTCATGCTGCTGCTGGTGGTCGGTGGCTATCTGGGCATTGGCGGCATTCGCCAGGGCGGCGCACAACTGGTGTATCAGAACCAGCAGGTGCTGCACAACGTTGTGGTGCTGGGTGATCTGAACAGTGAGGTGGAAAACCTGAAGAGAAACACCGGCACTGTGGCTCCGGTACTCAAGAGCGTGGATGAAAACATGGCCCGGCTGAACGGCCTGGCTGCGGATGAGAATTACCGCGCCAGTGTGGAAGAGATCAAGAAAGACCTGGTCAAGTTGAGCACCCTGCAGGGCCTCTCGCATGCCGGTGATGCCACGGCCATGGCACATGCCAGTGCCGTGGCCGGAAAGCTGCAGTCGGAGATTTCCGCTTTGCGCCGCACGATAGTGGCATCCGCCTCGCGCCAGGTCAGTCAGCATCTGCAACGGAACGAACTGATCGAAAACATTTCCCTTACCGGCATTTTCCTGGGCATTTCGCTGGTATTGCTGTTTGGCTGGTATTTCATGCGCAGCATTGTGCGGCCGCTGGAAATGGCCATCGATAATTTCGACAAGATGGCCGAGGGCGACCTGACCGGGGAAGTCCAACTGACCGGTGCCGGGGAAACCGGGCATCTGATCCGCTCCAGTGCCACCATGCAGATGCATCTGAAGGTGGTGATGGATGAGTTGCTGCTGATGGCGGAACATATCGATCAGCATTGCCTGGCACTGAATACCGCGCTGTTCGAGATCAGTGACCATCTGGACTGCCAGCATGACAAGCTGATCGAAGCGAAATCGCTGTTTGAAATGAATACCACGGTGGAAATCAAGGACAAGCTGGACCATGTCCGCGCCGCCATTCAGGCTTTGCTGCAGGTTTCCGGTGGGGATATGGCGATGCAAGATGAAATCCGCAACGATATGGATGAAATCCTGTGCCTGGAACAGCTACGCAGCCACACCTTCAATGACTTCCTGGAGAAAATCCAGCAACTGAGCGATCTGGTGGTGGATAACCGCATGGAAACGCATGAGGCGTATTCCATGTCAGCCCAGCTACACACCATTTCCACCCAGCTTAAACAGATGGTGAGCTATTTCGAAGTGGTACCCGGTACACGCAATGGCTGAATACATCAAGAAGATAAATATCGACCAGCTGCGTCTGGGGATGTATATCGCTGATCTTGATTGTGGCTGGATGTCCCATCCTTTCTGGCTGACGCGCTTCCGGGTGGAGCGGGAGGAGCAGATCAGCCAGTTGCGGGACGCCGGCATCATGGCGTTCTACATCGACACCCGCAAGGGCATTGATGTGAGTGATGCGCAACTGAAGTCGGAAGTGGACCAGTCCATCGACAATGCCTTGCTCGACCTCCTGGTGGAAAAGCCGGGCCAGGTGGTGACGGCCGAGCTGGGCACGGAGTTGCCGCGGGCCAAGGCCATTCTGGATCGCGCCCATGAAACCATTCACCACATCCTGCTGGATGCCAAGCTGGGCAAAAAGCTCAATCTGGGACCGGTACGTGATGTGGCACAGGAACTGGCCGATTCGGTGCGCAGAAATGCGGATGCGCTGAATATCCTGGCGCGGATCAAGGAAAAAGACAGCTACATCTTCCATCATTCCATCAGCGTGGGGGTGCTGCTGATGATTCTGCAGCATGACAGCGGCCTGAGTAGCGAAGAAGTGATGGATGCCGGCATCGGCGGCATGTTGCATGATATCGGCAAGATTTATGTCGATTCACAGATACTCAACAAGCCGGGCAAGCTGAGCCATATCGAATTCGAGGCAATGCGCAAGCATGTGGGTTATGGCGTGTCCGTACTCAAGCAATATCCCGAATTGTCCAGCGATGTGATCCTGCCGGCACTGGAGCATCATGAACGCTATGACGGCACGGGCTATCCCTTTGGCAAGAAGGGTGAGCAGATCAGCAGCCTGGGGCAGAAGGCTGCCATCATCGATGTCTATGACGCGCTGACTTCGGATCGCTGCTACCACCGCGGCATGACGCCGCCCATGGCCATCCGCAAGATTTTCGAATGGAGCAAGCACCATTTCAATCCGCAGCAGGTGAAGGACTTTGTCAAAAGCATAGGTATCTATCCGGTGGGTACGCTGGTGTCACTGGAAAGCGGCAAGCTGGCGGTGGTGGTGGAACATAATTACGACGATCTCACCAGTCCCAAGGTGCTGGCTTTTTTCAATATGCAGAACAAGCTGCATATCAAGCCGCAGCTGATTGATCTGGCCCGGCATTTCGGTTTTGGCGGAGGAGACCGGGTGTTGCGCTACGAGGATGAGCGTAAATGGGGGCTGGACCCCTATCATTATCTGCAGCAGTGGATGACATGGAATTGAAGCGGCGTGCCTGCCGTGGGGGCTGACAGGGCCAATCCGTCTGGATTGGCCCTGTGTTGTGGAGCCTGGCTTACAGGTGTTCTGCCAGGAACTGCAGGCTGCGGCCAGTGGCCAGCGCCGCGGCAGTCTGGTTGTATACCGCACGGCGGCCCCAGCAATTGAAGCCGTGGCCCGCCGCGGGGTAGTCAAAGAACACGGCATTGTCCTGCCCGGCAAAGGCGGCTTTCACCGCGGCGACGGCAGTTTGCGGGATATGCTGGTCATTGCCGGCGTAATGGAACAGGATGGGCTGGGTGATTTGCCCGGCCAGCGCCAGGTGCTGGTCGATGCCGCCACCATAGAAGCAGACCGCGGCATCCGCCTGGCTGAGCGCAGCCGCGCGGAAGGCCAGTTGGCCACCCAGGCAGAAGCCCAGCGTAGCCACTTTGCCGCTTACTTCCGGGCGCTGACGCAGCAGGGCCACGGCAGCGGCAACGTCGGCTGCCGCCTGGGCGGTATCCACGGTTTGGTAGTAGCCAAAAGCCTGCTGGGTGCCGGCTGCATCGTAATCCAGATCCACGCGGGGACTCAGACGCCAGAATACGTCCGGTGCCAGCACCACATAGCCAGCCAGCGCGTACAGGTCTGCCACGGCGCGGATATGTTCGTTTACCCCCCAGATTTCCTGCACCAGCACGATGCCGGGACCATGGCCGGTGGGTGGCAGCGACAGATAGCCGCCAAAGTGCTGACCGTCAGGGGTGGGAATGTCGATCCAGCTTGCGTTCACGGGAAACTCCTCGGGTACGGGATTGCATCGGATGGCAGGCAGGGGCCTGCCGCAGGGTGCCTTAGCATAGTCAAAAAACCGGCTTGGGCGCAGCAATTTTCAGCACCGCCACCGGTCTTTAGCACCGCCCGCCGGTGCGGTGTTTCCAGGCGGGCTGGCAGTAAACCGGGATAAGGCAGGAGCAGAGTGCTAACATGAAACACGGCATTCACACTTTTTCATTATTTTTCATCCCATGATGCAGCGCGCGCAACGCATTTCCATTGTGTTCTTCCTGCTGTTGGTCATGGCGACGGCAGCACTGATCGCTTTCCTGCTGGGAACGGCCTATGTGGAAAAACAGCATCAGGCCGAAGTGAATGTCAGCAATGTGGTGAGTGTGCTGGAGACCCGGCTGGAAGCCACTTTACGCCGCAGCCAGGCCACCCTTGAGGAGCTGGCCCGCACCACCTCTCCTGCGCTGATGTCGCTGGCGGTGCGTGCGCAGCATGCGCCTGCCATACAGCGCGAACTGGCCTTGCGCGCCAGCCATTTCCCCGAGATTGTCGGCCTGCGGCTGATTGATGCCCATGGCAATGTCTTGTATGCCTCGGATTTTCTGCTGCCGCAGTCCTCCGTGCATGACCGCAGCTATTTCAAGGTGTTGCAGCAGCATCCGCAACAGACGCTGTTTTTTTCCGAGGTGGCCACCGGCCGGCTCAGCCATACCCGGCAGCTTTTTATCGCCGTGCCCATCCGCGACAGCCGTGGCAGCTTTGCCGGCGTGGCCATGGCCCCGCTGGACATTGCCTACTTCCAGAAACTGTTTGCCGCAGTGGACCTTGGGCCGCATGGGGTGATCACCCTGCGGCGCAGCGATGATGGCCGGCTGGTGTTGCGTCTGCCGGAGCTGGCCGATACCGTCAACCGCAGTTTGCATTACAACCCGATGCAAGAGCGCATTGCCTCCGGCGCTACGCAGGGTACGTTGCGCTATTACTCCGATGTCGATCATGTCGAGCGCATCTATGCCTTCCGCCGGATTGGCGATTATCCCTTCTATGTGGGGGCCGGGATTGCCAGTCGCGATTTCCTGGCCTCCTGGCATGCCACCTTGCTGGGGACGGTAATGGCCAGCGTGATGGTCTTGCTGGCACTGGGGTGGCTGCTGTACCGCCTGCAGCGCTCCGAAGTACGTCAGCAGGATGCCACGGCGGATTTGCAGGCCAGCGAAGACCGGTTCCAGTTGCTGATCAACTCGGTAGGAGAGGGCATTTGCGGCATGGATCGCGATGGCCGCTGCATCTTTTCCAACCCGGCCGCCCGCCGCCTGCTGGGCTATCCGGCAGAGCGCGCCTTGCTGGGGCAGGATCTGCTGTCGCTGATCCACCGTCATGCGCCGGACGGTCAGCCTTTGCCGGCGGCACACTGCCCCATTCGCCAGGCATTGCGCCATGGGCGTAGCTGCCATGCCGACGACGATGTCTTCACCTGCGCGGACGGCGGGTTGCTGACGGTACGTTACGATGCCTATCCGCTGGTCAAGGACGGGCGCGACATCGGTGCCGTGCTGTTATTCCAGGATATTGGCGAGGGCAAGCGCCAGCAGCAGCAGATTGCTTTTCTGGCGCACCATGATGCCCTTACCGGCCTGCCCAACCGCATGCTGGCCGAAGATCACTTCCGTCAGTTGGCCGGCCTGGCCCAGCGGCAAGGCAGCATGCTGGCCATGTTGTTTCTGGACCTGGATGGCTTCAAGACCATCAATGATTCACTGGGCCACGATGTGGGCGATGAAATGCTGCAGGCGGTGGCCCGGCGTCTGAGCAGCCTGCTGCGCGAGCACGATACGGCCTGCCGCCTGGGGGGCGACGAGTTTCTGTTGCTGTTGCCGGGCATTGCCAGTGCCGAGGCGTTGTTGCCGGTGATCGGACGCATCCTGCACGGGCTGGAAGCCCCGTTCACGCTGCGCAATCACCAGTTGTCCACCTCGGCCTCCATTGGCGCGGCGCTGTATCCGTCCGATGGCATGGATTTCACCACCCTGATGAAAAAGGCGGATACCGCCATGTATCACGCCAAGGATGCCGGGCGGAATACCTGCCGCCTGTTTGATGAGGCGATGCATGTGGAGGCACAGGAAATGCTGCGCTTGCGCAGCCAGTTCCTGACTGCCCTGGAACAGGGCCGGTTTGTGCTGCACTTCCAGCCGCAGCTGCGCCTGGGGGATGGGCGGGTGTTGGGCGTGGAAGCGCTGGTGCGCTGGCAGGATGGCGACAGCCTGATTCCGCCGGCCCAGTTCATTCCCATGGCGGAGAGCAGCGGGCTGATCGTGCCGCTGGGCGAATGGGTGTTGCATGAAGCCTGTCGGCAGGCAATGTCCTGGCAATCCTGTTACGACAGCCCGGTGGTGGTGGCAGTCAATCTGTCGGCAGTGCAGTTCAAGCGTGGCAATCTGGAACAGGCGGTGGCCTCGGCACTGGCCGGCAGCGGGCTGGCACCGCAGCTCTTGGAACTGGAACTGACCGAAACCACCTTGCTGCACCAGACCGAGGCGGTGCTGTCCACCCTGCGTCGGCTCAGCCAACTGGGTGTGCGGCTGGCAATCGATGACTTCGGTACCGGCTATTCCAGCCTGGCCTATCTGAAGCGGCTGGCAGTCAACACCCTGAAGATCGACCAGTCCTTCATCCGCAATCTCAGTGGCGATCCGGATGATGCCAACATCGTCTGTGCCATCATCGAAATGGCCCACAAGCTGCAGTTGCAGACCCTGGCCGAGGGGGTGGAAAGCGCGCAGATTGCCGACCTGCTGCGTCAGATGGGCTGTGACCAGGCGCAGGGGTATTACTATTCGCGGCCACTGCCGATTGCACAGTTGCATGCCTATCTGCGCCGCCAGCAAGCCGGTGAGCGGACTCAGCCGGGCGGCAGGTAGGACGGGTGTCCGGGCGGAATCAAGTCGGTGACCAGAAAGTCGATGAAAGCCCGGATGGCCGGTGACAGACCGCGCCGCGAAGTAAATGCGGCATGCAGAATGCCCCAGGGACTGTCGAAGGCCGGCAGCAGTCTGACCAGCCGGCCTTGCTGCACGGCTTCGTCGCACACCATGAGGGGGAGCGCGGCCACTCCCAGTCCGGCAATCGCCGCTTCCAGCAGTACCAGCAGGTCGTCGGTCATCAGGCGCGGGTTGTCGATATGCAGGCTGTAGGTGTGGCCGGCCTGATCCAGCAACTGCCATTGGCCGCGTCCATCCGGCCGGCTCATGGTGAGCGCGGGCAGCCCGGCCAGTTCGGCTGGTGATTGCGGCATCGGGTGCTGGCGCATGAAGTCGGGGCTGGCCACCAGAATCACCTGGCTCACCGCCAACTGGCGCACCACCAGATTGGCACTATTGTCTATGCTGTTGCGCACCCGCAGTGCCACATCGATATTGTCCTCGATCAGATCCACCCGCCGGTTGGAGGCTTCCAGTGCCACGCGCACCTGCGGATAGCGCTGCATGAAGCGGGGCAGCACCGGGGCCAGCAAGGTCTTGGCCAGCAGTTCCGGACAGCTTACCCGTACCAGGCCGCGTGGCTCCGCCGTGATGCGGGCAATGGCATCGTCGGCGGCTTCCGCCTCCGCCAGCATGGCCTGGCAATGCTGGTAATAGCTGCTGCCCACCTCGGTCAGCGCCAGCCGGCGGGTGGTGCGTTGCAGCAGCCGCACCCCCAAGCGTTCTTCCAGTTCGGCCACCCGTCGCGATAGCCGCGATTTGGGGATGCCCAGCATGCGGCTGGCCGCCATGAAGCCACCAAACTCCACCACCTTGGCAAAGTAGAGCAGGTCGTTGAGATCTTGCATCTTAATTGTCCTATCAGTGGAACAATGTTTCCGTTTTTGACAGTCTAGTCATCATTGGCAACAAAAACTACCATTCAGCCATACCCACTGCACATAAAGGAAGTCCACCATGAAACTGTTGCACCTTGATTCCAGCATCCTCGGTCAGAACTCCGTTTCCCGTCAGCTGACTGCTGCCGTGGTGGATGTAGTCCGCCAGAAACATGCCGCCGTCCATGTCAGCTACCGTGACCTGGCTAGCCAGCCGATTGCCCATCTGTCCGGCGAAATCATCGGTGCCAATTTCACCGCCGAGGCGGACTGGACGCAAACCCAGCGCCAGGAAAGCGCGCTGAGCAATGCGCTGATTGAAGAATTCCTGGCCAGCGACGTGCTGGTGATTGGCGCACCGATGTACAACTTCTCCATCCCTTCGCAGCTCAAGAGCTGGGTTGACCGTGTTGCCGCTGCCGGCCGCACCTTCAAGTACACCGAGAATGGCCCGCAAGGTCTGGCCGGTGGCAAAAAAGTGGTGATCGTGTCCAGCCGTGGTGGTGTTTATTCCACCGAACAAGGCCAGCTGATGGACTTCCAGGAAGACTACCTGCGCACCGTGCTGGGTTTCCTGGGCATTACCGACATCGCTTTCATCCGTGCTGAAGCGGTCAATATGGGTGAAGACAAGCGCGCCACCGCGATTCACGCCGCCAAAGAGGCCATTGCCAAGCTGGCTATCTGATATTTGGCAGTTGCCAACACGGGCCCGGATGGGCCCGTTTTTTATTTCCAGGCCCTGCTGCGGCATGCCCGGCTTTGCGATTATTTTGACCGCGCTAGCTTGTCAACATATATAAAGTACGGTTTTATGCTGACTAGGATGATGCGGGTGAGTGGGCAAGATGCGCAGGATGTGGTTGGGGGAAATGGTACTGGATCATCAGCCTGCCTTTCGGTGCGGTCTGGCGCTGCTGATCATGCTGTTGGTGGCATCCAATGCCTGGTATGTCTATTCCCGCTCGCTCAACCTGGCCGACCAGTACGCCCATCATGCGGTGGAGGGGATCAATCAGCACTTCGCCCGTATCTTCGGCGTTATCGATACCATCCAGTCCGAAACCGTCAGTGAGCTGCAATGGGGCAGGCCGCACCAGGATGCGGAATGGCTGTCCACCGCCCTGCACAATCCGCCCGGCCAGGCTTTCTATGCGCTAGACACCCCGCCGCCGCCGTTCAGCCATGCCGAGCTTGGCAATCTTACCGGCCTGGGACAAGCGACCGCGCTGGATGCGGCGCACCGCCGCGAAATTGCCGTGGCACTGGGGCTGGCACCCATGCTGGCTGCGGCTTACCGCCATCTGGATGCACAGGGCGTGGCCTGGGTGTACTACGTTTCCAGCCTGCAGTTCATCTATCTGTACCCGTTTACTCCCTCGTCCAGCTATCACTACAGTCCGTTTACGCCTGGCGGCCAGTTCTGGCGCATGGCGGAGCCGACGGCCAATCCCGACGGGCTGCGGGTGATCACCCCGGTATATGTCGATCAGGCAGGCAAGGGCCCCTTGCTGACCATCAGCCAGCCGATCTGGGTACATGGCAAGTTTCACGGTGTATTGTGCGTCGATGTCAGCGTGAACATGCTCAAGCGCTTGCTGGGCAGTGTTGCAGAGCCCTTGGGCAGCCTGTATCTGCTCAATGCCCAGAACCAGGTGGTGGCGGCCAGCCAGGAGCAAGCGCTGCCGCAGGAAAATCTGCAGCAATTGCCGGTGATGGCACGGTATGCGGCAGGCGGGCAGGCACATGTACGGGTATTGGCCGTAGGCAACACCGGCATGCGCGTGCTGCACTATCTGCCCAACCACTGGCTGGCGCTGGAAATTGCCAAGGGGTGCGCGCCCGGACTGGTGGCGGCGTTGCTGCTGTGGCTGGCCTTGCTGCTGTTGTCGCGCACCTGGAAGCTCAATCGCGAACTACGCCGCCTGTCCGAACATGATGCGCTCACCGGGGCGCTCAACCATCGTGCTTTCCAGGCCCTGCTGCTCCGGCTGTATCAGGACTATCAGGCGCACGGCACGGTGTTTTCGCTGGTGATGGTGGATCTGGATCACTTCAAGAAGGTAAACGATACCTTTGGACATGCCGTGGGTGACGAGGTGTTGAAGGTGCTGGTGAGGCTGGCACGCCGTCTGCTGCGTAGCGAGGACAAGGTGGCGCGGCTGGGGGGCGAGGAGTTTGTGCTGGTGCTGCCTGGCACCGATCTGCACGATGCCATGAAAGCTGCGGTACGGCTGCGCCTGCAACTGGAGCGGCTGCATTGGCACAAGCTGGGTTTGCCGGACAAGGTGACTGCCAGCATGGGCTGTGCCGTGGTGCTGGCCAGCGACTGTCATGCCGGTGCGGTACTGAAGCGGGCGGACGATGCCATGTACCGCGCCAAGCAAGAGGGACGCAACCGGGTGTGCCTGGACTTCCATGGCCAGCCACCCGGCGTGCAGTAAGCGCGCTGCTTACACCCAGTCGCGCGCCGGCAGGAAGCGTTCGTACAGCAGGGCTTCCGCACTGCCGGGTTGCGGCTGGTAGCCGTATTCCCAGCGCACCAGCGGCGGCATGGACATCAGGATGGATTCGGTGCGGCCACCGGTTTGCAGGCCAAACAGGGTGCCGCGATCCCATACCAGGTTGAATTCCACGTAGCGGCCACGGCGATACAGCTGGAACTGGCGCTGCGAATCGGTCCATGGGGTGGCCTTGCGCTTGTCCACGATGGGGACATAAGCCTCGACAAAACCCTGACCCACCGCCTGCAGGAAGGCAAAGCTGCGCTCGAAGCCCCAGGCGTTCAGATCGTCAAAAAACAGCCCGCCCACGCCACGCGCTTCGTTGCGATGCTTGAGGAAGAAGTATTCGTCACACCACTTTTTGTAATCAGCATACACGTTGGCGCCAAAGGGCTGGCACAGATCGCGCGCCACGGTATGCCAGTGGATCACGTCCTCTTCCACCGGGTAGAAGGGGGTCAGATCAAAGCCGCCGCCAAACCACCACACTGGCTCGGCACCGTCTTTCTCGGCAATGAAAAAGCGCACATTGGCATGACTGGTGGGCACATGCGGGTTTTCCGGGTGAATCACCAGCGACACACCCATGGCTTCAAAGCGGCGGCCTGCCAGTTCCGGACGATGCGCCGTTGCCGATGCCGGCAGCGCATCGCCGCTGACATGCGAGAAATTCACCCCGGCCTGCTCGAACACCGCGCCTTTGGCCAGCACCCGGCTGCGCCCGCCACCGCCAGCCGGGCGTTGCCAGGCATCTTCCACAAAACGGCCCTGGCCATCGGCCTGTTCCAGTGCGGCACAGATCTGGTCTTGCAACTGCAGCAAAAAGGCTTTCACCTCGTTGGCGTGGGGATGACTCATCGCAATATCCTGGGTGGTGGTGTGGCAGGCATTGTAGCAGAGGGTATTACGGCTGCTGCACCGGCATGGGCGCGGGTGCCGCGACAAAAAAAGAACCCGCCGAGGAGGCGGGTTGCACATCGTCACACAAAGGACAGAGGAGTACAGGTCTGTTGCCAGACCCTTACAGATACACAGCAAGAGGCTTGTCACAGGCTCGGGGGTGTCTGTGGCAAGGCTGTTTGCATGGAAGACAGTGTGCCAGAAGCCCGGCCCGTCACTGTGCGGCTAGCGTCCTGCCTGTGTAGCGGCGCTGTGCCGGCTTGATGACAGAGGATGACAAAGCGCCGGATTATGTTGCGAATGATGAAGCCATGGAACTTCCCGCGCCGGCAAGGCAACAGGGCCGCCACGTGGTGACGTGGCGGCCCTGTGTGCAGGGGAAGATCGGCTTCAGGCGGTAACGGCAGCCACCGGCCATTGGCTGGCGGCGGCACTGCTGCCGTGCTTGCGTGTTGCCGGACGGGCCTGAAAAAAGTCCACGCTGCGTGCCAGTACCGCCATGCGTTCGTTATCCACCAGAATCATGTGATAGCTGTCCGACAGCGGCATGAAGTCCACTTTGCCGCCCAGATGGGCCTGCAGATGGCGGGCCGAACGCGGGCTGGTGATGTCGTCTTCGTCGGCATGCACAATCAGCGTCGGGCAGGTAATTTGCCCCAGGCGCGGCATGAGCTGGCGGCGCAGCTTGTCCACTTCGCGGATACAGGCCAGCGGGACATAAGGATAGTGAAAGCGCTCGCCGCGCTCAAAGCGTTGCTGGATCAGCTTGCGGATGCGCGGGTTCTTGATGCCGAAGGGTTCGGCTTCCGGAATGCGCATGCGGCGTGCCATGCCCGGCAGCAGGTAGCCCAGTGGGCGCAGCCAGGTCAGCCGCGGCAGGCTCCAGCCATCCAGAAACAGCGGCGGGGCGTACAGTGCCAGCTTGTCCTGGTGGTTTTCCAGCCGCGCCACTTCCAGTGCCACCAGTGCGCCCAGGCAAACGCCAGCCAGATGCACCACGCCATGGCGTTGTTTCAGTGCGCGGTATTCGGCACGCATGCTGTCTATCCAGTCGGTCCAGCGGATAGCCAGCAGATCGGCCGGTTCGGTGCCATGGCCCGGCAGCAGCGGTGCATGGGTGACGATGCCGACATCTTCCAGCGTGCGGCCCAGCGAGCCAAGATCGTAGACAGTTCCACCAAGCCCGTGAATCAGCAGGGCAGCAGGTCGGGGTGAGGGCATGGAAGATTCCGGGCAGGAGAATGAACAGCCTGCAGTATGGGCAAGATAAGGCAGCCAGTCTGTCAGTTTCCTGTCACAGGATTGTGACAGGCTGTGACCTTGGCATGGCGGACGAGCTTGCGGGCAGCCCCCGCTGGCAAGGTGCAAGGCCGCCGCCGGTCTTTGGCTGGCGGCGCATGTCAACTGAGGGCAATGCGCAGCGTCAGCCGGGCGCCGCCCAGTGGGCTGGCACCGGCAAAGGCGCTGCCGCCGTGATGTTCGGCAATCAGGCGGACATAGGACAAACCAAGGCCATAGCCGCCGGTGGCGCGGTCACGGCTGCGGTCCAGTCGGCGGAAGGGTTCGAAAATGCGTTCCCGGTCGGCCTCCGGAATGCCATGGCCGTCATCATCCACCTGGATTTCCAGCATATTGCCCTGGCGTTCCACAATCAGGTGAACCTGATGCTGCGCATACTTGAAGGCGTTCAGCAGCAGGTTGCGGCTGGCGACGTATATCAGCTTGCGGTCAAAGGCGGCTTCGCCGCGTGCGCAATCCATGGTGAGGCTGATGCCCGCCGGCTTGAGCGGCTGGACCAGGTCTATCAGGTCGTCAAACCATTCATACAGATCCACCTGTTCGCGCTGCAAGATGGCCTCGCCCCGGTTGAGCTTGGCGTATTCCATGCTGGCGGTAATCAGTTCTTCCAGCTCCTGCATATCGCGTTCCATGCCGTCGCTGTAGCGGCGGCGCTCATCTTCGTTGTCTTCTTCTTCCAGCATGGTCAGGCCAAAACGCAGCCGGGCAATCGGGGTGCGGATTTCATGCGCCACCGCATGGCTCATGGCCTGATGCATTTCCAGCAAGCGTTCCAGCCGGGCGGCCATGCTGTTGAGCGCGGTGGACAGCGGGGCAAACAGCCGGCTGTGGGCCTGTGGGGTGCGCACGTGAAAGTCACCATTGGCAAACAGCTCGGCGGCATCGCGCACCGAGACCAGGTCGCGCCACATCGGCCGCAGATAGAAGTACATCAGCAGGCCCAGCGTGCTGCCGGTAAACACGATCCACAGCAGCAGCACCTCGATGTCTTCGGTAATCCAGCCACTGTCATTGCTGTTGGGGGTGGCGTCCAGCGGGCCGAGCAGCAGCATGCGCTTGTCGTCCGGCAGCGGGATGTACAGCAGGTTGTTGTCAAAATCCAGATAGGTTTTGCCGCTGGCAAAGTTCTGCCGGCTTTCCGGGTCCAGGTCGGGCGGCAGGGTGGTAATCAGTTTGACCGGATAGCTGAAGTGGCGGGTGAGCTGCGGCAGTGCTTGCTCGCGCGCCGCCACCGGTAAGCGTTGCAGTTCCTGCACCAGCAGCGAGGCCGGGCCGTCCAGCATGCGCCGGGCGTTTTCGCTGTCGCTGTTCTGGTACAGCTTGCCCAGCATGAAGGCGAAACCGATGATGATGGCCAGTTCCGCCGCCATGGCAATGATGAAATAGCGGGCAAACAGGGTGGCCAGCGAGGCTTTGGATGCTTTGCCAGGGCGCGGTTTCTTGTCCGCTCGCAACAGGGGCCGCTTCATCATTCCCAGTCGCTACGCGAGAACAGATAACCCTTGCCGCGCACGGTTTTGATGCGGGTGGGTGAATCCGGGCTGTCGCCCAGCTTTTTGCGCAGCCGCGAGATGCGGGCGTCGATGGAACGGTCCAGCCCGTCAAAGCCGATGCCACGCAATTCGTTCATGATGTCGTCGCGCGACAACACCTGTCCGGCATGGCTGGCCAGCAGCCACAGCAGGTCGAATTCGGCGGTGGTGAGTTCCATTTCCTCGCCGGACAGATAGGCGGCGCGGGTGCCCTGGCTGATGCTGAACTGGCCGAAGACCAGTTCGTCGCTGTCTCCCGCCTCGTTGCTGCCCTCATCTGCTGCGCCACGGCGCAGCAGCGCACGGACCCGCGCCAGCAGGCGGCGCGGCTCCACCGGCTTGGCCAGATAGTCGTCTGCACCCAGCTCCAGGCCAAGGATTTCGTCCACGTCTTCATCGCGCGCCGTCATGATCAGGATGCGGCCGTGGTAGCGCAGCCGCACTTCGCGGCAGACATCGAAGCCTTCCTTGCCGGGCAGCATCACGTCGAGAATGACCAGGTCGGGTCGGGTATCCAGAATGACATCGGCGGCGGTATCGCCACGACCATGCTGGCTGACCTGATAGCCATGCTTGGTGAGGTAGGCGGCAATCAGCTGGGAGAGGTGGATGTCATCTTCGATGATGAGAATATGCGGTGCCATGCGGTATCTGCCAGAAACAATGGGAGAAATAGTATCACCATACGGGCAGATGGCTTGTATTTCCGAATCCATGCGAACAGAATGAAACGCGCGTTTTCCCAACGCACTCAAGCCGGCCTCGATGCCGGCCCATGATTAATTCAAGGACAGAGAAAATCACATGCAACGCTTAAAGGAATGGGCAATCTGGATTGCCGTCGCCCTGGCGGGCGCCATCGCCTTTGCCGTGGTGGCATTGAATCGAGGAGAGCCGGTCAATGCCATCTGGCTGGTAGTCGCCGCGGTGTCGGTGTACTCCATTGCCTACCGCTTCTATAGCCGCTTCATCGCCAATAAGGTGCTGGAGCTGGACCCCAAACGACTGACTCCCGCCGAAAAGCATAATGACGGGCTGGACTACGTGCCGACCAACAAATGGGTGGTGTTCGGCCACCACTTTGCCGCCATTGCCGGTGCCGGTCCGCTGGTCGGCCCGGTGCTGGCCGCGCAGATGGGTTATCTGCCGGGGACATTGTGGATTCTCATCGGCGTGATGCTGGCCGGCGCGGTACAGGACTTCCTGGTACTGTTCCTGTCCATGCGCCGCGATGGCAAGTCGCTGGGCGAAATCATCCGCCTGGAGCTGGGCCCCATTCCCGGTGTGATTGCCTCCATCGGCATCCTGATGATCATGATCATCCTGCTGGCGGTACTGGCGCTGGTGGTGGTCAAGGCCCTGGCCGGCAGCCCGTGGGGCACCTTCACCATTGCCTGCACCATTCCGATTGCCCTGTTCATGGGGGTGTATACCCGCTTCATCCGTCCGGGCAAGATTGGCGAGATTTCAGTCATCGGCTTCATCCTGCTGATGCTGGCCATTGTCTACGGTGGCGATGTGGCACACAGCCCGACGCTGGCACCGCTGTTCACCTTCCAGGGCACCACGCTGGCGTGGATCCTGATCGGTTACGGCTTCATTGCCTCGGTACTGCCGGTATGGCTGCTGCTGGCCCCGCGTGACTATCTGTCCACCTTCCTCAAGATCGGCACCATTGTCGGTCTGGCCATCGGCATCCTGGTGGTGGCACCCAACCTGCACATGCCGGCGCTGACCAAGTTCATTGACGGCAGCGGCCCGGTATTCGCCGGCAATCTGTTCCCCTTCCTGTTCATCACCATTGCCTGCGGTGCCGTGTCCGGCTTCCATGCGCTGGTGGCTTCCGGCACCACGCCCAAGCTGATCGAGAACGAAACCCACGCCCGCGCCATCGGCTACGGTGCCATGCTGATGGAAAGCTTTGTCGCCATCATGGCGCTGATTGCCGCCTGCGTGCTGGATCCGGGCGTGTACTTCGCCATGAACAGCCCGGCCGCCGTCATCGGCAAGACCGCGGTGGAGGCAGCGCAGGTGATTTCCGGCTGGGGCTTTGTCATCACGCCGGATGTGCTGACGCAAATGGCCAAGGACGTGGGCGAGTCCACCATCCTGTCGCGTGCCGGTGGCGCACCGACGCTGGCGGTGGGCATGGCGCACATCCTGTCCGGCGTGATCGGCGGCAAGACCATGATGGCCTTCTGGTACCACTTTGCCATCCTGTTTGAAGCGCTGTTCATCCTCACCACCATCGACGCCGGTACCCGCGTGCTGCGTTTCATGATCCAGGACCTGCTGGGCATCTTCATCAAGCCGATGGCCAATACCGAATCCTGGGGGGCCAACCTGGTGGCCACCGGTCTGGCCGTGGCCGGCTGGGGTTACTTCCTGTATCAGGGCGTGGTGGATCCGCTGGGCGGCATCAACACCTTGTGGCCGCTGTTTGGCATTGCCAACCAGATGCTGGCCGGCATTGCGCTGATCCTGGCCACCGTGGTGCTGATCAAGATGCAGAAACTGCGCTATGTGTGGGTGACTGCCCTGCCTACCCTGTGGCTGCTGATCGTTACCCTGGTGGCCGGCTGGCAGAAGCTGTTCCATGCCAGCCCCAAGATCAGCTTCCTCGCCCATGCCGACAAATTCTCGGCGGCTGCGGCCAAGGGTGAGTCGCTGGCACCGGCGAAAAACCTGGCACAGATGCACCAGATCATCTTCAATGATTATGTGGATGCCACGCTGACCGCCATGTTCATTGCCGTGGTGGTGGCCATGCTGGTGTTCTCCGTCAATGTCATCCGCAAGGCGCTGGCCGTGAAGTGGGTCACCACCAAGGAAGTGCCGGCGGCTTATCGTCAGGGAGAAAGCAATGTCTGAGTGGTTGCGGCAACTGACCGAAGCAGCGCGGCTGATGGTGGGGGTGAAGGATTACGACAAATATGTCGCCAGTCGCCGCCGTTTCAGCCCCAACGCGCCGGTGATGAGTCGCGAGGCCTTTTTTGCCCATTGCCAGTCCGAGCGTTACGGTGGCAAGTCGATGAAAAAGTGCCCCTGCTGATTTCCCGTCTGCCATAGAAAAACCGCCCGGTCCGGGCGGTTTTTCGATTCTCCCTCTCGCTGCCTGCCAGGAAAGCGAGGCTCTCTTTCAGGGAAAGGGCGAGGGGATAGGGAATAGATGGGAAGGCTGCGAAATCGATGATTTAGCCGGAAGGCCCGGCTTTGCCGGGGCCAGTACAATCGCAGCAAATAACGTTGTCAGCAGCCTGAAAAACCGCCCGATTCCGGGCGGTTTTTTATTACACGTAGTGTTTCAGAGCTGGTGTAGCAGATAGCTGATGCCGCTGTTGATCAGCGTGCCACCGACCAGCAGCCAGCCAAACAGCGCGCTGGCCAGCAGCATCGGCTTGGTTCCGGCGCGGCGGATGGCGGAAAAGTGGGTGGTGAGGCCCAGTGCGCCCATCGCCATGGCCAGCAGCAGATTATCCAGTGCAATCAGCCTGCTCACCCAGGCTTGCGGCAGCCAGTGCAGCGAGTTGAAACCGGCCATGGCGAGAAACCCCAAGGCAAACCACGGAATGTTGATGCGGCGGGTCTCACCGCTGCCGGCCTGCTGGCGGCGGCCCAGCCAGGTCGACAGCAACAGCAGAAACGGTGCCAGCATCATCACGCGGATCATCTTGGTAATCACCGCGCTATTGGCCGCCAGCTCGCTCACCGCCCGCCCGGCCGCCACGGCCTGGGCTACCTCGTGTACGGTGGAGCCGGTAAACACGCCGTAGGCAAATTCGGACACGCCCAAAGCCTGCGTCAGCGCAAACAGCAGCGGGTAAAGAAACATCGCCAGCGTGCCAAACACCACCACGGTGGCCACCGCCACCGCCACTTTTTCGGCATGGGCCTTTACCACCGGCTCGGTGGCCAGAATGGCTGCCGCACCGCAAATCGAGCTGCCCGCGCCAATCAGGATGACGCTTTGCTCGTCCAGCCCCAGCTTGCGCCGCCCCAGCCAATACGCCAGCGCAAAGGTGGAGGTCAGCACACAGGCATCGATCAGGATGCCGCTGATGCCCACCGCGGCAATGTCCTGAAACGTCAGCTTGAAACCGAACAGGATGATGCCCAGCCGCAGGATCTGCCCCTTGGCAAAGCTGACGCCCTGGTGGCCATGTGTGGCCAGCCGCGGATACAGCGTATTGCCCAGCAGCATGCCGCCGACAATGGCAATGGTCAGAGCCGACAGGCCCAATTGGCTGAACCAGGGCAGGGTGGCGGCATGGAGTGAACCCAAAGCCAGGACCAGCACCAGCAGCAGGCCGGGGGTGTGCTGACGTAGTGTGTTCATGATGAGCTACCTGCAAGAAGTGAGGGCGCTTGGCCCCGATGCCTGCACGATACGCCGCCGCATTAAAGTTGAAAAACGGATAAAATATCTAGAAATAATTAGAAAAAATAATATATTGGGCGGCATGCAATCCGGCGGCTCGTCCTGCCCGGTGGCGGCTTACAACAGGAGCAGCAGATGGCATTGCGTTTGAGCTTGCGTGAACTGGAAGTGTTTGTGGCCGTGACTGAGCAGGGCACGGTCACGGCTGCGGCCCAGCAGGTGGCGCTGACCCAGTCAGCCGCCAGCCAGGCACTGGCGGCACTGGAGGCTGGGTTGGCTGCTCCCTTGTTCGACCGGGTGGGACGGCGGCTGGTACTGAACGAGCATGGCCGGCTGCTGCTGCCCCGCGCCCGCGCCATGCTGGATGCGGCACAGGACATGCAGAACCTGTTCCTGGACCACACCAGGCTGCATCTGCGACTGGGGGCCAGTACCACCATCGGTAACTACCTGCTGCCGGAGCAGATTGCCCGCTTCCGCCAGGCACAGCCACAGGCTCAGGTAGAGCTGATGGTGGCCAATACGGCGGATATTGTCGATGCGGTGGCCGGTTTCAAGGTGGACATGGGCTTTATCGAAGGGCCGTGTCATCACCCGGATTTGCTGGTGGAGCCTTGGCGTGACGATACCCTGCTGGTGTTTGCCGCCGCCAGCCATCCGCTGGCACAGGGGGCTGTCAGCCTGTCCCGTCTGGCGCAGGCCCAATGGGTGTTGCGCGAAAGCGGTTCCGGCACGCGGGAGGAGGTGGAGCGCCTGCTGCTGCCGCATCTGGGCAGCTTTGGCGAGGTGATGGAAATGGGGCACTCGGAAGCCATCAAGCGTGCAGTCGCCGCCGGGCTGGGAGTGAGCTGCCTGTCCTTGCATGTGGTGCAGGAGTTGCTGGACAGCGGGCAGATTGTGGCGGTGCTGGCACCGCTGCCTGCCTTGCACCGCACCCTGTATCGCATCACCCACAAGGACAAGGGGCAGACGCGCGGCATGCTGTTGTTCGATCAGGGCTAAGAGCGGCTAAACCGCTGCTGCTGCGTGGCACCTTCTGGCCGCAGAGACCTGACGCTCTGCTTAGCCACGCCAGGCCGGAATGCAAAACAGGCTGCATGCAGCAGCCTGTCAGGATGTCGCAATCAGCCGGCTTACAGCCAGAAATCGCTGCGCTGGCGATGGGCTTCCACCAGACGCTGGAACACCTTGGGGTCCTTGGTGTAGGTCAGTTCGCCTGCCATCGGCTGGTACAGGTCCAGCAGGCGCGAAGTCCAGAAGCGCAGTGCTGCCGCGCGCAGCATCACCGGCCAGGCCTTTTGCTCTTCCGCCGTCAGCACCCGTACCGACTGGTAGCCGGCCAGAAAGGCGCTGGCCCGTTGCGGACAGATGCTGCCATCTTCCAGCCGGGTCCAGTCATTGAAGGCAATGGCCACGTCGTACAACAGGATGTCGTTGCAGGCGTAGTAAAAGTCGATGAAGCCGGCAATCTTGTCGCCGTCCATCAGCACATTGTCCTTGAACAGATCAGCGTGAATCACACCGCTGGGCAGGTGGTCAAAGCGATGCTGGTCCTGGAACTGGATTTCCTGACGCAGGCTGGCCGCATCAGCTTCATCCATGAAGCCATACATGGCACTGGCGGTTTCGCTCCACCAGCGCGGGCCGCGCGGATTGCGCATCTTGCGCGGGAAGGTGGCACTGGCCACATGCATCTGTGCCAGCATTTCGCCCACTGCATGGCACTGGATGGGGCTGGGCTGGCTGATATCGGTGCCGGACAGGCAGCTCACCAGACAGGCCGGCTTACCGGCCAAGAGCGAGGCAAACTGGTCGGTATTGTCGGCCACCGGTGCCGGGCAGGCCACGCCGTGACGCGCCAGATGGCTCATCAGCGTCAGGTAGTAGGGCAGTTCTTCCAGCTTCAGGGTTTCGAAGATGGTAAGAACGTAACGGCCATGCGTGGTGGTGACAAAGTAATTGGTATTGGTGACGCCAGCGGCGATGCCCTTGAGTTCGACCAGCTGGCCGAGCGCATAGCGGCTCAGCCAGCTTTGCATCATGTCATCGCTGACGGTGGTGTAAACCGACATGCCTGTTCCTCAGAAGCGCTTGAGAACCCATTGCGGGATGATGATGCGGCGATTGGGGTCTACCTGCTTCATGCTGCCATTGCCCTCTTCATCCATCAGGTAATAAGGAAAGCCCACATTCGGGGTGACCTTGACCATATAGAGCTGACCGTTGAGGCGGTATTCCTCGATCTTTTCATCACCGCGCTGGATGATGCGCACTTCCGGCTCTGCCGTGGCGGCAGCATCCTGCGAAATGGTGGGCGGAGGCGGTACCGTGGCCGGGGCGGGCGGTGTGGCGGCCCAGGCTGCCGACAGCGGCAGCAAGGCGAGCAGGGCAAGGAAGCGGCGCATGAGGATGGGTCCTTGGTGAAGTTATAGATTGAGCAGTTTTTCGCGTTCTTCCGGCAAGGCCTCGAAGCCGCGGGTCTCGTAGTGCTTGAAGATGGTTTCCACGATCTGGCCGGGTTCGTCGATCAGCTGGATCAGGTTGACGTCGTCAGGGTTGATCATACCTTCTTTTACCAGATGATTTTTCACCCAGTCGATCAGACCGCTCCAGAACTCGCTGCAACACAGGATGATGGGGATGGGACGGGACTTGCCGGTCTGGATCAGCGTCAGTGCCTCGAACATCTCGTCCAGCGTGCCAAAGCCGCCCGGCATCACCACATAGGCGATGGCATGCTTGACAAACATCACCTTGCGGCTGAAAAAGTGGTTGAACTTGATCGACAGATCCTGGTATTCGTTGGGCTTCTGTTCGTGCGGCAGCACGATATTGAGTGCCACCGACGGGCTTTTGCCATAAAAAGCGCCCTTGTTGGCGGCTTCCATGATGCCGGGGCCGCCACCGGAAATCACCGAAAAGCCGGAATCAGAAAGAAGCCGGGCTACTTCCTCGGTAAGCTTATAATAGCGATGGTCGCGCGGAGTGCGGGCGCTGCCGAAGATGCTGACTGCCGGCGTGATACCTTGCAGTTCTTCGGCTGAGTCGACAAACTCCGACATGATCTTCATCACGTGCCACGCCTCGCGCGAGCGGAAGCGCTGCATCATGTCGTACCGATCACTGGTCTGCGGCAATTTATCGGACAAGCTCATCATTCGCCCCTTTTTCTATGAAAACATTGTTATTGATCGACGGCTCTTCCTACCTGTATCGCGCCTTCCACGCGATGCCCGATTTGCGTTCTCCGGATGGCCGGCCCACCGGGGCGGTATACGGCATGGTCAACATGCTGCGCCGGCTGGAGAAAGAGGTGCAGTTCGATTATAGCGCCTGCGTTTTCGACGCCAAAGGCAAGACTTTCCGCGATGAGTTGTACCCGGAATACAAGGCCAACCGGCCTTCCATGCCGGAAGAGCTAGCCGCACAGATTAAGCCGGTACACGAGGTGGTGCAAGCTTCGGGCTGGCCGATGCTGATGGTGGACGGGGTGGAAGCGGACGATGTCATCGGCACGCTGGCACGCATGGGCGAGGCGGCCGGCTTCAAGGTGATCATCTCCACCGGCGACAAGGACATGGCCCAACTGGTGACGCCCATGGTGTCGCTGGTGAACACCATGACCAATGAAAACCTGGACCAGGCCGGGGTGAAAGAGAAGTTCGGCGTGCCGCCGGAACGCATCATCGACTACCTCACCCTGATAGGCGACAAGGTGGACAACGTCCCCGGCGTGGACAAGTGCGGCCCCAAAACCGCCGTCAAGTGGCTGGAAGAATACGGCACGCTGGACAATATCATCGCCAATGCCGACAAGGTGGGTGGCAAGGTGGGCGAAAACCTGCGCGCCGCGCTGGACTGGCTGCCGCGCGGTCATCAGCTGATCACCATCAAGTGTGATGTCGATTTGCAGCAGGACATGCCCTACGGCCTCAACAGCCTGCAGCACGGCGTGAAAGACCGTCCGCGCCTAGCCGAGCTGTTCAAGGACCACGGCTTCCGCACCTTCTACCGCGAAGTGACCGAAGGCGAAGATGCGCCGGTCAGCAGCCCGGCCCCGGTTGATGCGCCTGCCGCCAGCCTTGGCCAGACTGATGATATGTTCGCCATGGCCGATGCAGTATCCGCTCCAGCACCAGTCGCCCCGTCAGTGAGCGCCATCAGCCGCCATTACCACACCATTCTGGATGAGGCCGCACTGCAAGGCTGGCTGGACAAGCTAAATAGCGGTGCGCTGGTGTCGCTGGACACTGAAACCACCAGCCTGGACCAGATGCAGGCCCGGCTGGTGGGCATCAGCTTTGCCCTGCAAGCCGGCGAAGCCGCCTACCTGCCGCTGGGTCACCACTATGCCGGTGCGCCGCAGCAACTGGCGCTGGATGAGGTCCTGGCCCGGCTCAAGCCCTGGCTGGAAGACGCCAGCAAGCCCAAATGCGGTCAGAACCTGAAATACGACCGCCATGTGTTTGCCAACCACGGCATTAGCCTGGCCGGTGTGGTGGATGACACCATGCTGGCCTCCTATGTGCTGGAAAGCCACCAGCGCCACAATATGGACGACCTGGCCGCACGCCACCTGGGTGAAACCACGGTCAGCTATGAAGACATCTGCGGCAAGGGAGCGAAGCAGATCGGCTTTGGCGAGGTGGATATCGAGATTGCCGCCAATTACGCGGCGGAAGATGCCGACATCACGCTGCGGCTGAACCAGCACTTTGCCCCGCAGCTGACCGGCCGCCTGGGCGAAATCTACCGCGACATCGAACTGCCGGTGGCCGAAGTGCTGTTCCGCATGGAGCGCAACGGCGTGCTGATCGACCGCGAACAACTGGCGGCGCAGAGCCATCAGTTGGGCACGCAGATGCTGCAACTGGAAAGCCAGGCCTATGAACTGGCCGGTCAGCCGTTCAATCTGAATTCGCCCAAACAGTTGCAGGAAATCCTGTTCGGCAAGCTGGGCATTCCCACCAAGGGCATCAAGAAAACGCCGTCTGGTGGTTTCTCTACCGACGAGTCGGTACTGGAAGCGCTGGCGCTGGATTACCCGCTGCCCAAATGCATC
This sequence comes from Aquitalea magnusonii, assembly GCF_002217795.2. Taxonomy (NCBI): domain Bacteria; kingdom Pseudomonadati; phylum Pseudomonadota; class Betaproteobacteria; order Neisseriales; family Chromobacteriaceae; genus Aquitalea; species Aquitalea magnusonii. Next base: position 3,852,451 of record NZ_AP018823.1, on the reverse strand, counting down.
CTGCAATACCGCAGCCTGACCAAGCTCAAGTCCACCTATACCGACAAGCTGCCCACGCTGATCAACCCGGACACCGGCCGGGTGCATACCAATTACTCACAGGCAGTAGCCATTACCGGGCGCTTGGCCAGTTCCGACCCGAACCTGCAAAACATCCCGGTACGCACCGCCGAAGGCCGCCGCGTGCGCGAGGCCTTCATCGCCAAGCCGGGCCACAGCATTGTCAGTGCCGACTATTCGCAGATCGAACTGCGCATCATGGCGCATCTGTCCGACGACGCAGGCATGCTGGCCGCCTTTGCCAGTGGCGAGGACATTCACAAGGCCACCGCTGCCGAGGTGTTCGGCGTGACGCTGGAACAGGTGACGAGCGATCAGCGCCGCGCCGCCAAGGCCATCAACTTCGGCCTGATCTACGGCATGAGCGCCTTTGGCCTGGCTGCCCAGCTCGACATCGAACGCAGCGCCGCCCAGCAATACATCGACCGCTACTTCATGCGCTACCCCGGCGTGGCCGACTACATGCAGCGCACCCGCGAAACCGCGCGCGAGCAAGGCTATGTGGAAACCGTATTCGGCCGCCGCCTGTATCTGCCGGAAATCAAGCTGGCCAACCCGGCCCGCCGCGCCGGGGCCGAACGTGCCGCCATCAATGCACCGATGCAAGGCACCGCCGCCGACCTGATCAAGCTGGCGATGATTGCCGTGCAGCACTGGCTGGACGCACAAAAGCTGTCCAGCCTGCTGATCATGCAGGTACACGATGAACTGGTGCTGGAAGTGCCGGATAGCGAGCTGGAACTGGTGAAACAGCAGCTGCCGCAAATCATGGCAGGCGTGGCGCAACTCAAGGTGCCGCTGCTGGCGGAAGTGGGTGCCGGTAGCAGTTGGGAAGCCGCCCACTAAGCTTCAGCACTTCATCCTCTTCAATCCTTCAGCCAAAGCCACCCATGCCGGTGGCTTTTTCTTTGCCTTTGTCATGGCAAAGCCAGGGGCATGGCCAGACTATTCAAATGTAATACCAGAGCCCGCTGGCAGCCTGCCGTGGCAATCCTCGCGACCATGTGCTGATGCTACCGCCATGGCATATAAGCGTCCTAGCGTCACAGGTAGTGTGTGAAGAAATAAGGCGCTCTTGCCAAGGCAACAAAGCAAGAAGACCGAGAAATTTTTAAATAAATAAGGACTCAGTATGTACAACTTCATGCAAGAAGAACTCAGTCAAATGTCGGAAAACGCACGTGCCGAAATTGAAAAACAAATGCAGGCGTATGCCGAAGAGCAAAAAAAGCCGATTATCGCGCAGTTTTTTTATATCACCGACGGAGCCAAATCCCGAGATGGTGGAACGGTGGTCGCAAAAGATCGTGGCGTTTTCTGCGCAGGGCGGTTTATTGCAGCGGTTGGCGACAAAGTCGTTTACACCGATGGACGCGAGGCGGAAATTATTTCAGGGGCCGGACGCGCAATGAGTTTGAAAAATAAAGACGGTTCTTATTCAAGTGTCGCCATCCTGGGCAGCCGACTTAGCAATGGCGATGTCGTTATTAGCACACCGCACGCCGTGATGTCATGTGTCATTCGGGAAGGTGGAAAAATACCAGAAGGGCTTCTGGTTGATTATTTCAAGGCGGATTAAAAATGCCACAGATCCGATATGTGTGCCTACAAGGCGACCCCATCACCGGCGGTGGACAAGTCCGGGAAGGTATCGGCCATGATAAAGCCTATATTGACGGTAAAGAACCTACCGCCAATGGGTTAAAGGGGTGGTGTAATGTGTGCAAGTCGATGGGCGTTATTCGATGTGTCGGCCCTAGGCCTAGTCATGCCCCGGATAATATTCATGGATATAAGCTGGCTTTAAATGGTGATTATTTAATATGCCAGTGCCCGAAGCCGCAAAAGCTAATGAATACATCAACGGCTTGGGAGGTGATTATTGATGATGCATATATTGTGGGGTGGAATAAAGTATCACGCGTGGTTGATGCAACAACTAGTAGTAGTGCGGGAAAATACGATATCGTTTTTAAAGTTGTTGGTGATGTGTTTGGGCATAGACAAGAAAATGTACCATACAAAATAACTTTGGAAGATGGTCGGGAATACACTGGAGTTACCGATAAGAGCGGCTTGACTATAAAAGTAAGTGCATTAACACCTATGAAAGCAACTTTAGAGGTGCCCTATTATGACGAGAACAACAATCACATTGACTCCGACAACGGATCAGACCCCTGCTGTTGTGAGGATTTCTGAGCGACGGTTGAGTGGGCCCGATTGGGTAAATTCATTTCCAGGTAGTAGTTCTATCTCTGACCTCGATGATGAATTTGGATTGAGTGTGTCAAATTTTATTAGTGCGATAAAAAATGCCGGAGGGTATGTGAGTATAGCTGCAACATATAGGCCTCCTGAGAGAGCATATTTAATGCACTGGAGCTGGATGATTAGTCATGAGAAAGTAAAGGCGGATGAAGTACCTCCAATGATGGGCGTCCATATAGAATGGGATCATGGCGATGACAATAAATCTAAACGGGCGGCGGCCGGAATGGTCAGTGCTTATGGTATGGGTGCTTTAAAAATCGCACCCGCTCTTAGAAGTAGACATACTGAAAGGAAAGCAATAGATATGAATATAGGATGGAGAGGTACTTTAAAGATAATTGACGCGAATGGGGATGAAGTTGAAATAAGAAGTAGTCCATCGAGTGGGATGAACTCTGATTTGCATAAGGTGGGTAAGTCGTATGGAGTGATTAAATTTTGGAAAGGTGCGAAAGATAAGCCGCACTGGTCAACGGATGGGCGATAATGAAATTAATTCAGGTTTTGGTAATTTTTATAATTTTCCCGTCATTCTCATTCGGCAGTGGGTTGAGGCGTGACATTGCAGATTTTAAAAAAAATGCGGAGATGTGCGAGCACTTTGCAGGAGAGTGGGATTCTGATTTGTCAGAGGGTCAAAAGAAAGAAATAGAACGTCAAGTCGATAAATATTGCAAGAAAGCAAAAATGCAAAGAAAGAATTTGTTGGTTAAATATAGGAATGATGAGAAAGTTAAGGTCATTGCTGATAGCTATGATTCAGTAACAACGTATGATGATGGAAGTGAAAACTAAAAAATTCAGAACTCTAAACTAATCTAATTAATAGATTGTTGAAATGCTGGCGTATTGAGCGTCGATCAGAGGCTATATGGAAAAACTCAACATGGGAGGTTGCAAGGTGCGTAGAAAGGACGGTTGTAACGACGTCTTGTTCGCCACAATCTGGCTTGAGGGATTTGTTCTTATCAGCGATTGGCGGTAAGCGCAATTAATCACTTTCATGCAAAAACAGATTCTAAATATCTGTGTCCAATACGCTTAATTGATGATGAAAGTCGCTATATATCTCCGCATGATGAGGCAGCGTTTATTGAATACGAAAAAGAGCAGCATGTCAGTGAGATGCCGATAATCTATCTTAGGAGAATTATTGAAGCTTGGGGGAGGTATTTTAACTTTGGTGATGACGTTGATATGAGCTCTATATATGTTCCTGCATTGGAAGAAAGAAAGTTTTTGTAATGAATACAACAAGAGAAGTCGGCTATTGGCGTCAAGTTGCTTCGCTTAATTTAATCTCTTGCTTGTCACAGATCGTTCAGTTTGGAATTGGTTTTGTTGTTTTGCCAATTTGGCTTGCTGCTATTGGTGTATCAGCAAAAGAAATTGGTATTTTCTCTGGTTTGCAATGGTTTGCAATGTTGGTGGCAATTGTATTTGCCCCAAGAGTTATTAATCGTATTGGATTTGGATGCTCTGTTTTTTTTGGATTGATTCTGTCAGTATTTTCTTACTTGCTGCTACAGTTACCATTTTTAATTATTTATTATATTGCTGCTATTTTTTCAGGTGCAGGTGTTGGTTTTAGATGGATAGCAAATGAAACTTGGTTGTTTCAAATGGTTCCTAAGGAGTCAAGCGGGAGGTATGTTGGGTTTCATGAGACATTAATTGCAATTTCAGGAGTTGCAGGGCCTGCACTAAGTTCATATTTGGGCGCTACTAGCATTGTCATATTTATGTCAGGTTTGTTGATATGTTTGGCGGCTATGTTGCCACTTTTGATTATAAACAATACTGTTTCACTTGAAAGTGATTTTTATAGAGTGAGTCAAGCTGACAGTGAAGTTAATAAATGGGGAGTTATTTTTCTGGTTGGTATGTGTTCCGCAATAATAGGTGGTTTTGGAGATGGTACATTTTATTCATTGTTTTCGGTGTTTTCAATATCAAAAGGGCTCGGTGTAGATGCAATTAGTAGTATGCTAATTTTATTTGGCTTGGGTGCGATTGTAATGCAATTACCAATTGGTTGGCTTGCTGATAAAATAGGATTGCATTTGACGGCGATTCTGAGTGGTTTGTTTGGTGTGATAGCGGCAATTCTTATTTATTTTTATTTTGCTAATAATAATTTTCTATATTTATTAATATTGCTTCTTGGTGGTGTTAATTCAGCCTTTTTAACTTTAGCTGTGTATGCTGCTGCTAATGAAAAATTTGGAACAATGGCCGAACGTATGAAATTGGTTTCTGTTGTATTTACCGCTAGCTCGGCAATAGGCCCTTTCTTTTCAGGGTTTTTGTTTGATTTTTATGACTCAGGAATTTTTTTTGGAGTTTGTGATTATATATATGATTTTTGTACTATTTGTGATGATTGTTGCGATGAGGAAACAGCATAATAATATTTGAGATTTTTATATTGAAAAATGCGCTGGATGCACAAAAACTGTCCAGCCTGCTGATCATGCAGGTACACGATGAACTGGTGCTGGAAGTGCCGGATACCGAGCTGGAACTGGTGAAACAGCAGCTGCCGCAAATCATGGCCGGTGTGGCGCAACTCAAGGTGCCGCTGCTGGCGGAAGTGGGTGCCGGTAGCAACTGGGAAGCCGCTCACTGATTACCGTACTGCGCTCGCATTCATTCTCAAAGCCATCCATCCGGGTGGCTTTTTCTTTGCCTTTGTCATGGCAAAGCCAAGGTTAAGTCCAGACTATTCCGGTGTAATATCAGAGCCCGCTGGCAGCCTGCCGTAGCAATCCTGGCCACCATGCATGTTCTGACGCCGCAGCGCTGGCGCGGACGGTGACATCCCGCAGTCACTGCTATTGCTCCAACCATTGCCCGGAGGTGGCACTATGTCGCAAGCCGACCCGCGTGATTGCCCGCATGCTGGCTTTACTCTGTTTGAAATATTGGTGGTGATGGTGGTCAGCATGATTCTGCTGGTCCAGGGACTGCCTGCACTGCAAAGCGTGATGGCCAGCCTGCAACTGCAGGCGCGTAGCCAGTTATTGCATGCCAGCCTGATGCTGGCGCGTAGCGAGGCCATCCGCGGCAATCGTCCTGTGTGGGTGTGTGCCCTCAATAGCAAGGTCAATCTGGAGATCCAGGGCTGCCAGCCGGCAGGCAAGGATAGCGTGCCGGACTGGAGCGAAGGCGTGCTGGTGTTTGCCGACGACGCGCAACAAGCCAATGGCCGCTACGACAGCGGCGAGCGGCTGCACCATGCGCTGTTTTCTGCCAGTACCATTCGGGTTAGTGCCAGTCAGCATGCCTTTGCCTTCTCCGCAAGCGGCAGGCTGGAGGCCGGCCCCTTGCCGCGCTTCGAATTGCGTAGCAGCCAGGGGCAGTGTCACCGCCTGCAACTGCAGCCTGGCGGACGGGTGCAATGGTGCCGCCAGGAGGGCTGCTGTGCCTGAGCCGTGTCGTGTGTCTGATGGCTTCAGCTTGCTGGAGGTGTTGCTCACCCTGTTCATCCTGTCCTGTGCCTTGTTACCGCTGTCCGCCATGGTGGCCAACAGCCTGCAATATGTGCGCGATGGCGATGCTGCCAGCCGCCTGCTGCTGGCGGCCAGCAATCTGGCTGAGGCACGACAGTTGGAAACCGTCCGCAATGGCAAGGCCGGGCCGTTGGAGGCAGCCAGCACGGAGGCCTTGCAGCATACGGTACAAACCTTGTGGCCGGATCAATCCCCCTTGCTGGCCCTGACATGCCGTGAACCCGGAGGGCTTCCCGCTACGGCTGCTGACTGTGCTGCTCCTGCACAATTGTGGTTGCATCTGACCCTTGCCTCCGGGCCGAGCTGGCAGTTGCCCGTGGATTAGTCCCATGAGCGTGATGCGGGGATTTTCCTTGCTGGAACTGCTACTGAGCATGACGCTGGGCCTGCTGATATGCGCCTTGCTGCTGCCAGTGCTGCAAGAGAGTTTGCACAGCCAACGCTTTGCGCTGCTGCGGCTGGATGCCCAGCAGGAAGCCCGCTTTGTGTTGCAGCAACTGGGGCGGGATGTGCGCATGGCAGGCAGTTTTGCTTGTGCCGGTCCGGCCCAGTGGCCTGCCGGGCAGGAGCCTGCCATGCCACTGCCAGAGAACGGCAGCCTGACGCTGCGCTATGCCGACGCGGGTGTGGCGGTCCTACCTGTTGGTGCAGAGCAGGGCCGGCCCGCTCTGCGCCTGCTGCAAGCGCCTCCGCCATGGGAGCCGGGACAGATGTTGCTGCTGAGCAGTTGCCACCATATCGACCGGCTGGTGCTGGGGGAGCAGGCCTGGCTGGAAACCGAGGGCGAAACGGTATGGCTGCGCCTGCAGCCACATCACCCGGTGTGGCAAAGCCTGAAACGCCACCACCTGTTGTCGCTGGAACTGCAGCCCCTGCGGCAGTTGCGCTATTACTGGCAAGCGCCCGGCAGCCTGTGGTGGCAGTTGGACGATCAGGCAGCACAGCGCCTGAGCGATGGCATTGCCAGCCTGACGGTGCAGGCGAGGCCAGCCACTGACTGTGCCTTCGGGCAGCAGCGCTGGTGGTGGACGGTAAGGCTGGTGATGCAGGACGGCATCTTGCCGGCATACGAGATGCAACTGGCCAGCCGCATGGGGACAGCATGTTGAGCCAACTGAATGCCGCTGCACGTGGCGTGGTGCTATTGAGCGCACTGCTATGGCTGATGCTGCTTACCGTCGTCGTGCTCGGTGTTGGTCGCTTATTGCGGAATGAGCAGCGCATAGGCAGCAATCTGGATGATGCACAACTGGCTTTCCGCTTGGCGGAAACCGCCTTGCAAGAGGGGGAGGCCGCCTTGCCAAGCCTGCCGCAGTTGGCAGGGCTGGGTGCAATGCCAGCGGTGGAACTGCGCGGGCCGACTTCTCCCTTTACCCTGACTTGCCGCCAGCCGCGCAATCCTCCGCCCTGGCAGCAGGGCCTGTGTCTGTCTGCCGCCCTGGCTGGGCAGGCGTATCCTGTGCCGTGGCAACAGCGTGATGCTAGCGGCCTTGCACTGCTGCATCCCTGTGGCGCAGCCCGGCGCGTGCCATTACAGCCGGTATCCAGTGGCAACTACTGCCCTGGCGTGGCACCTGGGCCATGGTATTGGGCCGATCCGCACTATCTGATCGAGTTGCTTGACCCGCGTTATCCCACCCCTGATGGCAGCGGGCTGTTATTCCGGGTGAGCGCGCGCGGCTGGGGAAGGCAGGCCGGCAGCGTGGCCACGCTGCAAAGCCATGTCCTGCTGCGGCCAGAGGGCAGTCAGGGCCGCCAGTGGCAGCGGCTGTCATGGCGGCTATTGCCATGAGCCGGCGCGCGCAGGGTTTCAGCCTGATCGAGTTGCTGATGGCGTTGGCGCTATTATCGCTGCTGCTGGGACTGGTCATCCCGCCAATGCGCAGCCATGTGGTGAAAGTGCGGCAGGCCGAAGCCCGCGTGGCCTTGCTGCAGGCCAGTCATTTCATGGCGCAATGGCGCAGCCAGCATGGGCGTTACACCCAGGGTTCTGGCCATTGGCCCTCACTGCCCGTCAGCGAAACCACCCATTACCAGTTGGCCTTCGGCGCGCAGGACGGCAATGCCCGTGCCGACAGCTATCAGCTACGTGCCATCCCCAAGCCGGATTTCCTCTGGCTGGGCCCGGAAATGCTGGTGTTGGATCAGGACGGCAATATCAAGCTGTGCGCCAACAATGCCGACGGCAAATTGCGCTGTCGGGTGGATTAGCGCCCTCAACACCCCCCCTGCTGCGGCCTTGCGCCAGGGAAACTAGCTTATTTAGTTAGCGCGCTTGGTGCGCACAAGCCAGGCAATACATTGTTTCATGCGAGTATATGGCTTGTTATCTACAATAAATCCGCAGGCCAAATCAATTTCTCTTCCAGAATTTTCCTCATTATTCTTCCTGCTTTCAATTTGCGATATTGCCGGATGATCTTCGTTTAATAATTTTTAACAGCACAGCAAAATTATATCATTTGCCAAATGATTCTGACGTATGTAGAAGTTTAGACAGTATAGACCTAGGAGGAATTATGTTCTCAATACATAAGATATATTTTTTATGGGCAGCATGGCTGGTGTCAATATTCTTTTGCATGCCAGTCATGGCGGAAAGGAAATTGACAGTAGGTGCAATATATCTTGATACGCAAGGGTATTATGCTGGCGTCAAGAAAGGAATTCAGGATGCCGCAAAACAGTCAGGCGTGACCATTCAGTTGATAGAGACAAATGTTCAAGGGGATATTGCAAAAGAAGGCGGGTTTATTGACACCTTGATTGCCAGAAAAGTGGATGCCGTTATTCTGTCTGCCGTCTCTGAGGGCGGTAGTGCCAAGAATATAAGCCGTGCTGCTGCAGCCAATATTCCTGTTATTTGTTATAACACCTGCCTGAGTAAAAAGAATATTGATAAATACGTGGCGTCTTATCTGGTAGGCGATCCCTTTGCCTTTGGCGCGCAGCTTGGGAATATTGCGGCTGATTATTTTGTGGCAAATAAAATTTCTACGCCAAAGATTGCCATTATTAACTGCGAGGCGTTTGAGGTGTGCAAGCAAAGGCGGCGCGGTTTTGAAAGTGTCTTGTTGAAGAGGCTGCCGAAAGCGCAAGTAGTAGCAAACCAAGAGGGTACGTCATTAGATAAATCAATTTCGGTGGCTGAGAGAATTATCATTGCCAATAAAGACATTGATGCATTCATGGGCGAATCTGGTGGCGCAACCTTGGGTGCGGTCAAGGCAGTTCGTAATCAAAGAATGATTGGGAAAGTTGTAGTGTTTGGCGCAGATATGACAACGGAGATTGCGCAGGCATTGCAAGAAAATAAAGTGCTAAAAGGAATTGTTGATATTTCGGGAAAGAAAATGGGAGCCGCGGTGTTTACGCAAACCATTGCCGTCATCAATGGTAAGCGCAGCGGTGAAAAAATAATTCCAATGCCTATTGATAGCTACCGTAACGCAAATGATGCAAGTCAATGGTTACGCACACATGTAGATGGTTTGCCATAAAGAAAAGCAAATTTCTCACATAGGAAATCGAGTCTAATTCATGAAAAATTCATCAGTTGCCAGTGTAGTCAATGGTTGTAAACATTACTCTGGCGTTGTGGCATTGGATAATGTGAATTTTAATATTGAGAAAGGAGAGATTCGTGCCTTGCTGGGGAAAAATGGTGCAGGAAAATCAACGCTCATCAAAATGCTGACGGGCAGCGAAACGCTGGATAGTGGGCAAGTATACCTAGGAGGAAAACAACTAAAAGGAAGCAGCGCCACATTAACCCGCCATGCCGCCATGATGGGTGTCGGTGTTGTCTATCAAGAACTTAGTCTGATCAATGAATTGACTGTTGCAGAAAATTTGTACCTTGGCACGTGGCCCAAACAATACGGGCTGGTAAGTCATGCTGTCATGGTGAAGAGGGCAAAACAAGACATGGCCGGATTAGGCATCATGCTTGATCCTAATGCGCTGGTTTCGACATTAAGTGTCGCGCAGAAACAGTTGGTTGAGATTGTCAGAATCATGAAGGGTATGCCAAAGCTGGTGATATTAGATGAACCAACTAGCTCTTTATCTAGCGCTGAGGTGGAGCTGGTTATCAATGCCGTAAGGAAAATTGCTGCCCTTGGCACTGCTGTTATTTATGTTAGTCACCGCATGGAGGAAATCCGTCGTCTAGCACATTCGGCCACCATCATGCGGGATGGCAGAATTATTCGTGATGTAGATATCAACAATGCCTCTACAGCGCAAATCGTTGCTTATATGTTGGGTCATCAGAATCAGCTTGCCTTGTCAGCTTCATCAGGATCGAGTGGTAAGCCTGTTTTGGAGGTGAAAAATTTACAGCAGGGCGCTTTGTTACGGAATATCAACTTTACCCTGCATCAGGGTGAGGTGATCGGTATTGCCGGCCTGCTTGGGGCTGGTCGTAGTGAATTACTGCAAAGTATTGTCGGTTTGCGGCCGATTGATGCCGGTACGATCAAGCTGAATGGCAGGGAGTATACGCAACCGACGTATAAAAAAATGCTGAGAAATGGAATTGGCTATACGCCGGAGAATAGAAAAGAAGAAGGCATTGTGCCCATGCTTGGTATCGATGAAAACATTATTTTGACCAATTTTAGTCTGGTCAGTTGTTATGGGATCTTGCAATGGCAGCGTATCAAGGCTGCCGTGACTTCCGTCATGCAGTCGATGTCTGTCAAAGCTAAGAATAGTTATGAATGTATTCAGAATTTATCTGGCGGTAATCAACAAAAGGTTGTGATCGGTCGTTGGATTTATGCGGATAGCCAGATATTGCTTTTGGATGAGCCGACGCGTGGTGTGGATGTTGAAGCCAAAAATCAGATTTATCAGATAATTAGAAATCTGGCCAAGGGCGGTAAAAGTATTATTGCGGTTTCCAGTGAGGTGGAGGAGTTGAGCCTGATGTGTGATCGTATTTTGTTATTGCAAGGCGGAATGATTCGTAGGGAATTTACTGCCCCCATTAATGAAGAGCAGCTATTGGCGGAGATGTTGTCTTCACCGCATGAAGGGAAGGGTTGAATTATGTCTATATCTTCACTTGAGTCTGCTGCAAACGATAACAGGGTGTTGAGTGATCTCATTAGGCGATATATAAATGAAATTGGCCTGATTTTGGTGATTGCATTGCTGTATTTCATATTTTCATTTAATGCCCCTGGCTTCAATTCCTTGGGAAATCAAATGAATATATTGCGTGATGCTGCCATGGTGGGTATTGCAGCATGGGCAATGACACTCGTCATTATTGCGGGTGAGATTGATGTCAGTGTCGGACCTATGGTGGCTTTCAGTTCTGTTTGTTTGGCGTATTTATTGCAATTGGAGATTTCATTTGCGCTGTCCGCGCTGTTGATCTTGTTGCTGGGGTTTGGTTTGGGCAGCGTGGCGGGCATGCTGCGTGGCGTGTTTGGCATTCCCAGCTTTGTGGCGACGCTGGGGTTATGGAGTATCTTGCGTGGCCTGGGTTTATTCATGACGGATGCTTTACCCGTTCCGGTTGAGGACAGCAATGTTCTCGACTGGATTGCTGGGGAAATCGGTGTCTTCCCAATTTCTGCCGCGGCCATGCTGGTTATTTTTGTTTTCTTTGTGTTTATAAGCCATAAAACGGCATTTGGCCGTTCAATTTATGCCATCGGTGGTAATGCCACGGCAGCTCAGCTGTGTGGCATTAATGTAAGGGCTGTACGCATCCTGGTTTTTGCATTGTCTGGACTGATGAGTGCGGTAACCGGAATTTTGCTCACCGCAAGATTGGGTTCCGGTAATGCAGGTGCCGCAAACGGCATGGAGTTTGATGTCATTGCCGCAGTTGTCGTGGGCGGGACTGCGCTGGCCGGTGGCAAGGGTTCTTTGTTTGGCAGTTTGTTAGGTGTGCTGGTGATTACTCTGATTGGTAATGGCTTGGTTTTGTTAGGTATTGATTCATTCTTTCAGCAAGTGGTTCGTGGTGTGATTATTGTGCTGGCGGTACTGATTAATATTCAGTTGCTTCAGAACAGTCGCCGTCGTTGATTTTGTGCGATGTCATCCAGACTGATTCTTCATATTGGAGTTGTGTCGTGTTGAAAACCATGATGGCCGCTTACCTGCCAGGGGACGCGCGTGTTGTTTTAAAAGAAGTGGCTGTGCCAATGCCGGGTATCAATCAAGTCCTGATCCGTATGAAGTCGTCAGGTATTTGCGGCAGTGATGTGCATTATATATATCACCAACATCGCGCCAGTGATGCCGCATCGGGCAAGCCGCTTTATCAAGGTGTGATCAACGGTCATGAGCCTTGTGGCCAAGTGGTGGCATTAGGTCCGGGCTGCCGTCACTTTAAAGAAGGGGACCGGGTGCTGGTCTACCATATTTCTGGTTGTGGATTTTGCCAGAATTGTAGGCGTGGCTTTCCCATTTCCTGCACCGGCAGCGATAAAGCAGCTTATGGCTGGCAGCGTGATGGTGGCCATGCCGACTATCTGCTGGCGGAGGAAAAAGATTTGATCCGCCTGCCTGATGCGCTGCGTTATGAGGATGGCGCATTCATCAGTTGCGGCGTGGCTACGGCATATGAAGGGATTGTGCGGGCCAAGGTGTCGGGCAGTGATACGGTGCTGGTGGTGGGCTTGGGGCCGGTTGGCATGATGGCCATGATGTTGGCCCGTGGCCGGGGGGCCAAACGTGTGATCGGGGTAGACCTATTGCCGGAGCGGCTTGCCTTGGCCAGCCAGTTGGCGGTGATGGATGTGGGCTATCTCGCGACTACGCCAGACCTGGTGCAAGTGATTGTCGAGCACACCAAAGGAGGGGCAGATGTCGCGCTGGATTGTTCCGGGAATCCTCAGGGGCGCTTGCTGGCTTTGCAAGCCAGTGCCGATTGGGGACGGGTTGTATATATCGGAGAAACGGGCAAAGTAGAGTTTTCGGTCAGTGCAGATTTAATGCATCACCAGCGCCGTATCATTGGCTCCTGGGTAAGCAGTTTGTTCCATATGGAAAAATGCGCGCATGATCTGACCGATTGGAAATTATATCCCCACCAGGCTATTTCACATCGGTTTACGCTGGAGCAGGCTGGTGAAGCTTATGCTTTGATGGCCAGTGGTCAATGTGGCAAAGTGGTTATCAATTTTCCGGAATAAATCATGACGACATATACCTTGGAAAACGCCAGTCTGCGGCTGCTGGTATCAAGTCATGGGGGATGTATTGAAGGTTTTTTCTTGCGAAGGGCAACGGGTGATTTTCCCTTGCTGCGGCCTGGGAAAAATAATGGTCAGGCTATTCACTCCTCTTGCTTTCCTTTTGTGCCATTTGCGAGTCGGGTGAGTGGTAATCAATTTGTGCAGGCGGGTAAAACTTATCACTTACCGCCCAATACCGATTGGGATCCGCATTATTTGCATGGTGATGGCTGGTTGAATGAGTGGCAATTACAACAAGCTGTTCACGATGAGTTGCAGCTTGCATACCAGCATCGCGGTGAATGTTATTGCTATGATGTATTGCAAACATTCAGTTTGCATGATGATTGCTTGCGATTGACGCTGGCAGTCACGCACCGCGGCCACACGCCACTGCCTTATGGTTTGGGTTGGCATCCTTATTTCCCCATGAATCATAAAACCCTGCTTTATGCACCAGCAGATGGGTATTGGGTGGAGCGGGAACAATGGTTGTCCGGGGCGCATAGGACGGTGCGCCCTGCGGCGCTGAATTTTAACCAAGCCACGCCGATTCCAAGCCATTGGGTAAATAACGGCTTTTCAGGCTGGAATGGCCAAGCGATTATTGCCTGGCCTGACGCTGCTTGTCAGTTATTGCTAAGCACGGAGCCAGCCGCACCATGCTATTTCGTGTTTGTTTCTGATACGCAGTTTGATCCGCAATATCAGTCAGATTATTTCTGTTTTGAGCCGATGAGCCACGGACCGGACGACCACCATCGTCCTGGCGCGGGTAAGCTGAACATCTTGGCAGCGGGAGAAACATTGCAGCTGAGTATGCTGTTGAGCGTGCTGGATCAGCAGGTTTGAGCAGGCAGGGCTAAGCTGAGTGCTGGCGTCGATTACCATTCCGCCAGACTGCCATCTTCGTGTCGCCAGAGTGGATTGCGCCATGGCTGGCTCTGTTGGCTGCGCGCCAGCACCATGTCCTCATCAATCTGTACACCCAAACCTGGCAAGTGCGGGGCTTTGAAAAAGCCCTGCTCAACCATAAAGTCGGCTTTATTATGAACGTAGTCTAATAAGTCGGCTTGCTGATTGTAATGCATGCCCATGCTGTGTTCTTGTAATGTGGCATTCCAACAGCAAAAATCAATTTGTAGACAAGCAGCCAAGGCAATGGGGCCGAGTGGGCAATGCGGTGCAAAGGCAACATCATAGGCCTCGGCCATGGCGGCTATCTTGAAGCATTCACTAATTCCCCCGGCATGGGACAAATCTGGCTGAATGATTGCCAAGCCTCCCGCTTCCAGCACGCTTTTGAAATCGAAGCGTGAAAACAGACGCTCGCCTGCCGCCAGCGGTATATGTGTTTGTGCGGCCAGCCGGGCATATGCATTGGCCTGCTCTGGCAATACCGGCTCTTCAATGAATAATGGGCGATAGGGCTCTAATTCATGGATCAGCACCTTGGCCATGGGCATGGAAACACGGCCATGAAAATCCAGGCCAAATTCCACAGTATGACCAAAGGTTTCCCGGATTTCTGCAACCCGCGCCACGGCATCATCAATCGCGCGTGAGCTGGCAATCATGGCCATCTGGTCGCAGCCATTCAGTTTGAAATAATCAATGCCCTGCGCCAGCAAGGTTTGCATGCCGGCGATGACCTCGCTGGGGCGATCGCCGCCCACCCAGCGATAGCTGCGCATGCGTTCGCGTACCTGGCCCCCTAATAGCGTGGCAACCGGTGCGCCCAGCCATTTTCCTTTGATGTCCCACAAGGCTTGGTCAATACCGGACAAGGCACTCATCAAGATGGGGCCGCCACGGTAGAAGCCGCCCCGGTACATGGTTTGCCATAAATCATTGATCTGGCCTGGATCTTTGCCAATCAGATATTCGGATAATTCATGTACGGCGGTTTCCACGGTATGCGCCCGGCCTTCGAGTACGGGCTCTCCCCAACCTGTGATGCCTGCGTCCGTTTCTATTTTCAGAAACATCCAGCGTGGTGCCACGTGATAACACTGCATGCGGGTAATTTTCATCGGCTTGTCTCTGCGGGTAATGCGGCCTGATAGGCGGCAACAAAGGCCTTGGCACCTTGCAAGGTTTGCTCGGGTGATTGGCCTGCTTGATACAGATCACTACCCAGGCCAGCACCGATGCATCCGGCAGCAAGGTAAGCAGCGATATTTTGTGGGGTGATGCCGCCCACTGCATAAAGCGGGATGTTTGCCGGCAGTACGGCCTTGAGCGCCGAAATATATTTTGGCCCCAGCGGGCCTGCCGGGAAGATTTTCAAGGCATTGGCACCGGCTTGCAGCGCGCGCAAGGCTTCCGATGCGCTCATGCAGCCGATGCAGCTATACAGCCCGTGCGTGCTGGCTGCGGCAATAATGTCGGGGTCGGTATTCGGGGTCACGATAAAGCGTGTGGCGCAGGCGGCTAATTGCGTCACTTGTGCGCAATGCAGCACGGTGCCAGCACCAATCCAGATATCCTTGCCAAAGGCTTGCACGCTTGCTTGCACACTGGATAAGGCTTGGGGCGAGTTCAAGGGAATCTCAATGGCGCGGAAACCGGCATCGATCAGCACTTCACAATGCTGCAAGACTTCTTCTGGCCGTATGCCGCGCAGGATTGCCACCAGGGGGGGAGCTGGGTCCAGGTCATGATTTACTCGTGATAAAGTTGCGAGCGTCCACCATCAATCAGAATGTCGGTGGCATTGATGAAACGGGCTTCATCGCTGGCGAGAAACAGCGCGGTATAAGCCACTTCCTCGGGTTCTCCGATACGTTTGCACGGCAGTAATTCTGCTTGGCGTTGGCGTTCGGCTTGTGGGTCGGCTGCTGCGGCAAAGCTGGCTTCGGCAATGGCGGTGAGGATTAATCCCGGAGAGATGGAATTAACCCGGATGCCGTGTGCCGCATATTCAATGCCCAGCGCGCGGGTGAGCCCAATCAAGCCGTGCTTGGCGACCGGGTAGGGAAAGCTGCCGGGAATGATTTTGTGGCCATGCACGGAAGCAATATTGATGATGCTGCCCGCCCCGCCGGCCAGCATGTGCGGCAATACGGCGCGCGCGCAGTGCCAGGCCCCTTCCAGATCAACGGCAAAACAACGCGTCCAGTCTTCCTGACTTAAAGCGAGCGGGTCGGAGAACACATTGATGCCGGCATTGTTGACCAGCACATCAATGGTGCCAAAGCGCGCAATGGCTGCGCTGACCATGGCATCAACCTGCTCCCGGCTGCGTACATCTGCCTGCATCAGCAGGATATTTTCTGGCTGGCCCAGCGAGGCGGCAAAAGCCATGGCGGCGTCGTTACAACTACGGACATTCACAATGACACGGGCACCATGCAGCGCGAACAGCTTGGCGCAAGCCGCGCCAATACCATGGGCGGCACCGGTGATCAGGGCCACTTTGCCGGCTAAGCGAGGTGGAAAGGTGTGTGGGGCATGGGTGGAGTGCATATGAGCTCGCTGTGGATCATGGCTGGCCTTAAGCGCGACTAAAAAAACCTGCTGCTGGATTGCGCCACCTTGCGCCAGGGACGCCAGGCGATTTTGTCAGCCGCTTTAAGGGAAAGAATTGCGCTGGCGACTGTTAGCAAGTGCTTGCGCCAGCCGCTCCGTAGCGTGCTTCGCGCAAGCCGCGCAGGCCGGGGAGCGTGAGCTGTAAAACTGCGCCGGCATTGGCATCGTTAGCCCGCTGCTGCTCAGACAGGCCGATATGCGCGCTGCTGACGTAGAGGGTATCCAGATCCGGCCCGGCAAAAGTCAGGCAGGTGGCTTGTGTAACCGGCAGCAACACGCGTTGCCGCAACTGTCCATCCGGGGTGTAGCAGGTGATGCAGCGTCCGCCCCACTCGGCATTCCACAAGCAGCCGGCCGCATCCACGCAGGAGCCATCCGGATAGCCGGACGTCTGGGTGTGATCAAGTTGGGCAAACAGGCGCAGCCGGTCAACTGCACCACTGTCTGCGTCGTAGTCACACATCAGAATGCGGCGTGTCGGCGTGTCACAGCAGTACATGGTTTTGCCATCCGGGCTGAAGGCAATACTGTTGGCCACGGTGACTGCTGGGAGTGCCAAGCGCTGTAATTGGCCGCTGGTCGTGAAGCGGTAAAAATGGCCAATGGCTTCCGGGCCGTGCTCGTTCATGGTGCCGAACACAAAATTGCCGGCGCGGTCGACTCGGCCATCATTAATGCGGGTGGAGTGCAGCCCCGCTTCTACTTCTGCCAGCAAGGTGAGTGCGCCGTTGCGGCTATCAAAACGCACGAGTTGTTTGGCCAGGCCGAGGATGAACACGCCAGGGGTGGCGGTCATGGCAAATGAACAGACGCGCTGCGGCAAAACCCAGTGCTGCTCTTGCTGGCTTGCTGGATGATGGTTCCACAGCATGCATTGCTGGATATCAACCCACCATAATTTCTCCTGCTGTTCATCCCAGAGAATGCCTTCGCCCAAGGTGCAGCGCGTAGGGGACAATAAATGTATCTCTGCCATTTGCTTCCCCTTAGCGATCGCCATGGCGGTGTTTTAATTGATCCGCCAATACTGCCGTCAACAAAATGCCACCACGAACCAAATATTGATAAAAAGTATCGATATTCAGCAGATTCATTGCATTTTGTACCGTACCCATAATCAGGACCCCCACCAGCACACCACTGACCGTGGCACGCCCACCCATCAGCGATACACCACCCAGCACGCAGGCAGAAATTACATTCAATTCAAAGCCCTGAGCGGCATTGGGCTGACCGCTGGTAATGCGCGCAGCCAGAATGATGCCGGCTAAAGCCGCAATCACGCCCTGAATCAAAAAGATGGTAATGCGTGTGGCATTGACCTGGACCCCGGCCAGCCTTGCCGCTTCCGGATTACCGCCAATGGCCAAGGTATTGCGTCCATAAACAGTTTTATTAAGCAGCACGGCAAACAGGATGAAACACAGTATGGCGATCCATACCGGTAGCGGCACACCCAGCCAGATGGCATTACCAAGTTCAAAAAATGCCATATCGGCAACGCCGACAGCCTGTCCGTCCGAGGTGATAAAAGCCAAACCGCGGACAATTTCCATGCTGGCCAGGGTAGTAATCAAGGCATTCACTCTCAGCTTGGCGATCACCACACCATTCAGGCCGCCAATCAGCGCACCGGCGCACAAACTGGCGGCAATGCCAAGCGTAATACTGCCGCTGGCATTGATGACGGTGGCGCACAGCACGCCGGCAAAGGCGACAATGGAACCGACGGAAAGATCAAAATCACGCGAGGCCAGGCAAAACATCATGCTGCACGCCACCATGCCGATTTGCGACACCGATAGCGCCAATCCCATCATGTTTTGCCATGAAAAAAAATAATCTACCGACAACGACAGCAGGATGAATAAAAGGGCAAAGATCAGCGGCAGGCTGAAATCCTCCAGCCACTGCAATTTGGCCATCCTGTCTGGCCGGGTAGGAGGCGGCATGCTGGCATGGTTTTCTGATGCAGGTTGCAACGGGGTCATGAAACACTCCTTTATCTGCGAATCGCACATCTGAGGCTGTTTTATCTGGCAGGCATGGCCAAGGTCAGAACGGCTTGCTCATTCGCCTGTTCGCGCGGCAATTCACCCACAAGGCGGCCGGCACTCATCACCAGAATGCGATCAGTCACACCCAATATTTCCGGCAGATCACTGGAAATCATCAAGATGGCCAAGCCCTGTTCGGCTAACTCATAAAGTAATTGGTAAATCTCGCTTCTGGCACCAACATCAATGCCGCGCGTTGGCTCGTCGACAATTAAGACGTGCAAACTATCCATGGCCAACCAGCGGGCCAGAATGGCTTTTTGTTGATTCCCTCCGGACAGCAGCCGAATTGGCTGTTCCCGGCTGGGCGTTTTAATATGCAGGCGCGTAATATAGTTGTCGGCAAGCGCAGCCTCACGACGCGCATGCACTGGCTGAAGCAAGCCCAAGCCGCTGCGACGGCGGCTGATATTGATGTTCTCCGCAACCGAGCGACAGCCGATAATCCCGTCTTGTTTACGATCTTCCGGGCAGAGCACGATGCCGTACCGGATGGCATCGGCAATACTGTTGATTTGCGCTGTTTTCCCATCAATCAGGATATTGCCGCTTCTTTTTGGCGCTACGCCAAAAATCAGGCGGGCCAATTCGGAACGACCGGCACCCACCAAGCCAAACAAGCCGACGATTTCTCCTTGTCTAACGGACAAACTCACCGGCTCGGCCAAGCCTGTGCCGTGCAGATGCTCTATGCGCAAACGTACCGCCCCAGGCTTGCGCGGGCGGTAGCCAAAGATATCCTGTACTTGTCGTCCCACCATGCAACTGATCAATTCATCCCGCGTCAGCCCGGCCATCTCCGGAAAATCGGCCACCTTATGTCCATCGCGAAACACCGTGCAACAATCACATAAATGAAAAATTTCATCCATGCGGTGCGAAATATAAATCAGCGCCTTGCCTTGTTTGCGTAGTGCCTTCACCAGATCAAATAAAATCTCTGTCTCACGGCTGGATAAGGAACTGCTCGGTTCATCCAGTGCAATCACGTGTGCATTACGTAATACCGCTTTGCAGATTTCCACCAGTTGTCGTTGACCAATAGACAAGGTTTTCAATTTGCAACGCAGGTCAAGGTCAATTCCCATGTGTTCAAGCTGGCTGCTAGTCCATGCCATGGCTGCGCGGTGTTGGATAAAACCAGCACGATGTGGTAAATGTCCCAGCATGAGATTGTCCATGATGCTAAGCTCCGGGACACCTTGCAGCTCCTGGTGAATCACGGCAATGCCGGCATTGATTGCTGCCTTGGTAGAGGTAAATGCGGTGGCTTGTCCCTGAATGACAATCTGTCCATGATCGGGCCGATAGTCACCACTCAGTATTTTTAATAGTGTTGATTTTCCCGCGCCATTTTCCCCCATCAAACCATGTATTTGCCCTGATGCAATGCTGAGTGACACATCAGACAGCGCCTGTACCCCAGGGAAGGCTTTACTGATATGGCGAAATTCAAGGAATGCAGACATACGCCAGTCTCCTGATGATGGCTCGCAATATTAAAAGCCCATGTCCCGGCGTAGCGTCTTTTGGTTTTCGCGCGTCATCAATGCGCCACTGGTCAGCGTCAGCATCGGCGGTGGCTTGTTATGGCTGATCCATTCATACATATTGATTGCAGTTTCATAGCCATGACGTTTTGGACTGATGAGCACACTGCCAAAAAATCCCGTGATGTTTGGTTTGGCAAATTCGTTCAGCGCCGATTGGCTCCCGCCAATCCCTACGCCAATCATATTTGCGGGCTTGATGCCTCTGCCTTCTGCCGCGCGCACGGCACCTAGCACCGCTTCGTCGTTCAGCCCAAAGGCAATCCAGTTTTTAAATTGCGGATTCTTGGTGATGGTAATATTTGCCGCGTTAAAGGCCGCTTCTGTGTCTGTTTTAGTCTGCGGGCTATTGAGAATGTTTTTCTGTGGCAAACCGGCCTGCAGCAGTACTTTCATCGCGCCATTGGTACGCTCCTGGGCAGTCGGTAATTGGTCATAGGCAATGCGGATGGCACCGACTTCGCCCAGCTTCCAGCCGCGCTTTTTCATTTCCTGTTTGATGGCTTCACCGACTTGCTCACCTATCTTGCTGGCTGATATACCCATGTGTGGAATGGATGAGATTTCTTTTCCGCTGCCATCCACCAGACGGTCATCAACGGTCATTAATTTCAAGCCATTCTGTTTGGCTTTGGCAATAATGGCCGGACCCAATTTGACATCGGGTGCGCAAATAATGAAGCCTTGCGCCTGTTGTGAGCCCAGATTGTCAATGGCAGTTAATACATCACTCCCGCTGGGGACGCCGATTTTTATTAGCTTGAATCCTTTTTGCTTGGCCGCAATGTCGGCAAACTTCCATTCATCCTGAAACCAGGATTCTTCTGGCTGTTTAACCAGAAAGCCAATTTTCACCACGGTGGCAGCATTGCTTGTTGCTATGCTGCTGGCGCACAGCGCCAGTACCAGGAAGGCTTTTCTGAGGTGGCCGCATTTGTTCATATTCCCCTCCTTGATAAAGCGCACAGCTGATGCTGCCCGCACGCGAATAAGATGCTGCTGTTTATTGCTTGTTGAGCAAACCACGCGCATGGGCAATGGCCATGGCACCATAACCGGCCAGATTTTCCTGTTGCATTTGATTGACAATGCTGACCTTGCCTGAGAAAAAGTCATCGTTTGAAACCAGTGCCGCCAGTGCTTCGCGCAGCATGGGCTTGCCCGTAATGACAAACTGTGTACTGGGATTCATGCGCATGGCGGTGCTGTTTCTCAGTGTGAGCAAATCTGCGCCCAAAATGGCACCCAGTAGAAAATTCGCCCGTGCATTACGTTGATAAACAGTAAACTGACTGAGCGTGCGTACCATGAAGCAGGCTCGCCCCAATCCCAGATTCTTGGCACTGGCCGCCCCGGCCAGCAGCATTTCAATATCTAATTCATCCGCGAAGTCAGCATCTAATGCTTCGGCCAGAATAGTGTGCTGGGTAACAACCTGTAATAATTCACCGGCTAATGTGGTGACGCAGCCGGTTATACGTTGCTGGGCATCAAGATGAACAAACTTGGAGTGTGAGCCCGGTAATGCAATCACGGCCGCTGTATTCAGTACCAAGCGTTTGAGCAGCCCCATGACTTCCACTTCTTCGCCGCGCATCATATCCATGGCTTCTATATTGTGTAGTCCAATATTGGCTATCTGATTGCGTATGCCAGGAATAAACCATATTGGTTTGGCACATACATTTGGCAGTGTGACTTCTACCATGCCCTTGGCCAGTTCTGGCAGGCCGGCAGGTGCCATTAAGTGGCCTAGCTCAATAAGGCCGACATTGGAGGTAATCATGCCCGATGCGACAATCAGATCAATTTGCGCAAGATAAAGCCCTGCTTGTTGCAACGCTTCGGCAATAGTGTTTTTCACACTATTTTCCAAGGCGGATTTATTGCCTGAAATGGCGGTATTTCTTACCCCGACTGCCTTGCTAGCCTGATAGACCGGAGTTGCATTTTCCCAGACAGTTATCCTGGTATTGGTGGTGCCAGTATCTAAGGTGATGATATTCATTCCTTGCCTACCCTCAAAGGCGTGACTGTGTGATGGCTTGTTTATTTATTACTTTCCATCGATTGCATTAACGCGGCGTCGTGTTTGTGATCTGGCTGGTCACTCAATGACATGGACAACTGCATTGGGTTGTCAGGCGACTTCAGTCTGTGTGCTGAGGTGACTGTGTGGTCAGGTGTCTGGATCAGCAGAGAAATGCAAAGATAGCGGGCATCCATTTTTTCATCGGTGTTTGCATGGTGATGTGCGGTGTGGATGATGAAACGGCATCAGGACAAATCGCGCAAACGAGAAATTTTTACTGCCCGTTAACATTTTTTTAGTGAAAGACCATGAAACAACGCCTTCCTCCGTTGAATGCCGTTCGCGTCTTTGAGGCGGCGGGTCGTCATCTGAGTTTCAGCCGTGCGGCAGATGAGTTGTGTGTGACTAATGCGGCGGTCAGCTTGCAGATCAAGCTGCTTGAGGAATTTTTGGGGAAGAAATTGTTTCACCGTCAGAATAATCAGTTGAGTTTGACGGAAGATGGACAGGATTATTTGCCTAGAATCCGAGAGTCGCTGCGCGCCTTGAGTAAGGCGACGGATAGACTATTTAGCAAGGAGGCCAATACATTGCGTATTGGCGTGTCTCCTTCTTTTGGTTCCAAATGGCTGATTCCCCGGCTTTATCGCTTTCTCAAGCAGTATCCGCAGGTTAATGTTGAGCTGGCCACCTTGGGGGGCAAAACCACCAGCAATATGATGTGTGTATTGATGATAGTCCTGCTTCTGGGCAGAACTTACAGATTGAATGGTTGACCGAGACTGATTTTTTTCCGGTTTGCAGTGCAAGCATGTCAGTGGAATTACAGCAGGCACCGGATTTCCAATGCAAAACGCTATTGCATGTGCGTAGCGCACCGCCGTCCGCGCATTACCCCACCTGGCGTCAATGGTTTGGCGAGGCCGGCATTATGCATCTGGAGCCAGAGGCCGGGCCGGTATTCAGTGAGGCATATATGGCATTGCAGGCGGCAATGGCAGGTCAGGGTTTGGTGCTGGGGCAAAGCATATTGGTAGATCATGATATGGCAGCCGGCAGGCTGGTACGCATGCTGGATACCCCGGTATCACTGCGTATGTCTTATTACTTGCTTTATCCACAGCAGTCGCAAGGGGAGCTTGCGTTTGAATTATTTCGAACATGGTTGTTGGATGAAATAAGACTTCCCCTGTATGGCAGCACTGTGTCGGCGGGCGGACAAAATCCTGTACTACCCCATGCCTAAGGCTTTCCGGCGCAGACAGTAGCAAGCTGGGAAGGGGACCATGGAAGGTGAGGGTGGCGTGATAAATAAAGCCCGCTTGCGCGGGCTTGCTTGTTGCAGTCAGGCTTAATGGGCGCCGCTGTCGGCCGCACCGCTGGAGGTGAACGGTGGCCGGGCAAACCACACCAGGGCAATCAGCGCGACAAACATGATGCCGAACAGCCAGAACACCTCGTTGACACCAATCAGTGAGCCCTGACGGGTAATTTGCAAGGTGGTGTAGGCCTGCTGCTGGCTGGTGGACATGCCGGTACTCTCCAGCAGGCGGAACCACATCAGGCTGGCCTGATCGTACAGCGTCACATGCTGGGTGAGCTGGGCGTGGTGCAAGGCTTCGCGGCGGTCCCACAGCGTGGTGGTGATGGAGGTGCCGATACTGCCGGCCAGGATGCGCAGGAAGTTGGACAGGCTGGAGGCGCTGGCAATCTGGTTCGGGCGCAGGCCGGACAGGGTGATGGTGGTCAGCGGCATGAAAAAGCAGGCCACGCCGATGCCCTGGATGAACTGCGGCCATACCACATAGGCAAAGTTCATCTCCACGTTGAACGTGCTACGCCAGAAGAAGCACAGCGCATACACGCTGAAGCTGATGGTGACCAGCCAGCGCATGTCCAGCCGGTGCGCATTCTTGCCGATGATGGGCGACAGGAAAACCGGCAGGATGCCGATGGGCGCGGCAGCGAGGCCGGCCCAGGTGGCGGTGTAGCCCATCTGGGTTTGCAGCATCAAGGGCAGCAGCACCACTGCGCCGAAGTACAGCATGAAACCCAGGCTGATGGCCACGGTGCCGACGGTGAAGTTGCGTTTGGCAAACAGGGTGAGGTCGACAATCGGGTGTTGTTCACCCAGCTCCCAGATCACCAGATAAATCAGTGATACGGCGGAGACGATGGCCAGCACCACGATTTCGGTGGAGTTGAACCAGTCCAGCTCCTTGCCGCGGTCCAGCATCATCTGCAGCGCACCCACGCCCACCACCAGCAGGGCCAGGCCCAGCTTGTCGATGGGCAGGTCGATGATGTCGGTTTCCCGCTCCTTGAGGATTTTCCAGCTGATGAAGGCAGCCGCCAGCCCTACCGGTACATTGATGAAGAAAATCCAGCCCCAGTGCCAGTTGTCGCTGATCACCCCGCCCAGAATCGGGCCGAATACCGGGGCCACAATCACCGTCATCGCCCATAGCGCCAGAGCCAACCCCTTCTTGGCCGGCGGGTAGCAGGCCATCAGCAGGCTTTGCGACAGCGGAATCATCGGCCCGGCCACCGCGCCTTGCAGCACGCGGAACAGGATGAGCATTTCCAGGCTGTTGGCCATGCCGCACATCCAGGAGGTGAGCACGAATAGCAGGGTGGAAATGGTGAACAGCCTTACTTCGCCAATCTGCTTGGCCAGCCAGCCGGTGAGCGGTACCGCGATGGCATTGGCTACGCCAAACGAGGTAATCACCCAGGTTCCCTGGCTGGTGGCCGCGCCCAGATTGCCGGAGATGGTGGGCAGCGCGACGTTGGCAATGGTGGTGTCCAGTACCTGCATGAACACCGACATCGACAATGCCAGCGTGATCCACACCAGGCGCGAGCCGGTCAGTGGTGGATGTTGCATGAAGAAATATCCTTGCTGCGGTATGCGCGGCCCTGGCTGTGCCAGGACCGCGTGTTGCCGGGATTACTGGGCGTTGGCAGCCAGCAGGCTGGCGACCAGATCGTCGGCCTGTTTCAGGTCCGGCGTGAGGGCTCGGGTTTCCTGTACCGGGTTGTCACGCGCACTCTGTGCCAGCGTGGGGCCATCCTGCTTGCTGGTGTCCACCACGGCATCCACCGACAGGCCGACGCGCAGCGGATGATCCTTCAGTTGTTTCGGGTCCAACTGGATGCGCACCGGCACCCGCTGCACCACCTTGATCCAGTTGCCGGTGGCGTTTTGCGCCGGCAACAGCGAGAAGGCACTGCCGGTGCCAGCCGACAGACCCTGTACCTTGCCGTGGTAGCTGATCTTGCTGCCGTACACGTCGGCTGTCAGTTCCACGTCCTGGCCGATGCGGATCTTGGCCAGTTGTACTTCCTTGAAGTTGGCATCCACCCATACGCTGTCCAGCGGCACCACCACCATCAGCGGGGTGCCGGCGGCCACGCGCTGGCCTACCTGCACATTGCGACGAGCCACATAGCCGGATACCGGTGCCTTCACCTCAGTACGTTGCAGCGCCAGCCAGGCTTCCTTCAGCTTGCTGGCGGCGCGCTGCACATTGGGCTGCTTGGCCAGCACATCCTTGCCCACCAGCGCATTGGTGGCCTTGGCCTGTTCGCGCGCGGCGTCCAGCGCAGCCTGGGCGGTTTTCACCGCATCACGGGCATGGCCCAGCTCTTCGGCCGACATGGCGTCGGTGCCGGCCAGGGTTTCGCGGCGCTTGAGGTCGGACTGGGCGCGGCCCAGCTCGGCTTCGCGCTGGGCCACCTGGGCGGCCAGTTGCTGGGTGCTGGTCATCAACTGGCGGGTTTCGCGCACGGTCTGCACAAATTCATTGCGGGCGCGTTCAAACGCCAGCTTGGCATCGCTGTTGTCAAACGCCACCACGGTCTGGCCGCTGTTGACGCGGTCGGTGTCTTCGGCACTGATTTTTACCACCGTTCCGGCAATTTCCGGGGTGAGCTGCACCATGTGGCCGGCGACGTAGGCATCGTCGGTGCTTTCCTGATGGCTGAGCACCAGACCCCAGTAGGCACCGTAGCCGATGGCCAGCGCCGCGATGAGGCCGGTGGCGACAAAAAGATTACGTTTGCGGCTTTTCGCCGTCTCGATCTGCTTATCCATGATGGGTGTGTCCTTAATGGGCTTGTTGGGTGGTTTCACTGGTGGCGAAACCCCCGCCCAGTGCGGTGTTCAGTGTGGCCCAGGCCATGCGGTTGGCGGCGGTGGCGTCAATCTTGCCGGCTTGCTGGTTCAGGTCGGCATCCTGTGCCTGCAGTACGGCCAGCTTGTCGACCAGGCCGGCCTTGAAGCGCAGTACCGTACTGTCGGATGCCTTGCGGCTCAACTGGGTGGCCTGGTGGGCGTCAGACAGTTGGCCGGCGGTTTTTTGCCAGGTAGACAGGCTGTCAGCGGCATCGCGCAGGGCATCCAGCACGGTCTGGTTGTAGTTTTCCACCGCCATGTCATAGCGCGCGCGCGTGGAGGCCAGATTGGCCTGCAGTGCGCCGGAGGTGAAGATGGGCAGGTGGATGGCCGGTGCGATGCCCACCACCTTGGAGCCGGTCTTGAACAGGTCGGATGTTTCCAGCGCCGACTGGCCGGCAAAGGCGGTCAGCGCCACATTGGGGTAGAACTCGGCACGGGCGGCCTTGACCGATTCATTCATCGCTTCCACGCGGGCGCGCTGGGCGATGATGTCCGGGCGCTGGCCCAGAATATCCAGCGTCAGGGCTGCGTCCGGCATGGCCGGGGCGGGCTTGAGTGGTGCCGGTTTCAGGCTGTCCAGCGCATGCGGCGGCTGGCCGGTGAGTGCGGCCAGTGCGTGGCGGGCATGATCGGCCTGGTCGGCCAGCACGCTGTCTTGCTGGCTGAGCTGTTTCAGGCGGATTTCTGCCTGGCGCAGGCTGTCGCCCGGCAGCAGGCCGGCATTGACGCGGGCCTGGGTCAGCGCCAACTGGCTCTGTGCCAGTTGCTGGCGCGCCTTGAGCAACTGCGCCTGGGCCAGGATGCGCTGCAGGCCGGTGTACTGGGCAATCACGGCCTGGGTCAGCACCAGGCGTGCCTGTTGGCCCTCCAGCGCCACGGCCTGCTGGTTGCCGATGGCCGCCTTGACTGCGGCGCGGTTCTTGCCCCAGAAGTCGATTTCCCAACTGGCGCTCAGCGACAGGGTGTAGACATCGTAATAATTGCCGCCAATGGGCGCGGGCAGCAGGCCGTACAGCGAGTAGCGCTCACGGTCCATGCTGGCATTGGCCTGTACTTGCAGGCCGTCCTTGCTCTCGGTCATGCCAATGGCGCTGCGTGCTTCACGCAGGCGGGCATCGGCTATTTTCAGGCTGGGCGATTGTTGCAGGGCGGTACTGATCAGTTGGTCCAGCGCCGGGTCTGCCAGTTGCTGCCACCAGCCCGGCCCTACCTGGGACGCGCTATGGCTGTCCAGCTGCAGTTGGCTGGCCGTCAGCGGTTTGGCGGGTGCGGTTTCGTCACCGAAACTGGCGCAGCCACCCAGCATGGCGGTCAACATCAGCACGCCTGCTGTTTGCTGCCAATTGGGTTTATTCACCTTGTGGGTCTCCGGATTCCATCGTGATGGTTGATCGTGTGATAGTCACTTACGTTATTATCTGGGCGCACCTTGGCAAGGGCGGGCAGGATTCAGCCGCCCAGCTTGGCCAATAGTTTGCGCATCATTTTTTCCATCAACTGCATTTCCTCGGCATCAAAGTCCTGCCACAGCGCACGGTGGCTGGCGCGGGATACCGGCAGCAATTGTTCCACCAGTGCTAGTCCGGCGTCGGTCAGCTCCAGGCGGATCTTGCGGCGGTCTTCGGCGCAGGGAATGCGCGTGGCCCAGCCATTGCGTACCAGTTCGTCGACAATCCGTGTGGCATTGGTGCGCGAGGAATCCAGCGTGTCGCTGATGTCCGAGGGAAAAAGCGTCTGTTGCGGACAGGCGTACATCGCCAGCAGTGACATCCACAGCGATTCATTCAGCCCGAATTCCTTCATGCCTTCATTCAGATGGCAGGTGAGGCGCGGCATGATGTGGTAGTACAGCCGGGTGAGGATGACTTCCTGACGCGGTACGCCGGGGAAGCGGCTTTCGATGCGATCGATAGCCTGTTCCAGATGATGGAATGATTTGTTCATGCGCTATTTTAGTAACGGATGTTATTATTTTACAAGTTACTATTTGCATGCAAGCCATTTGCCCGGCCGCGCAGTGTGGCCGGCCCACGACAGCGGCTGTCCGGGAAAAACAAAACGCCAGGCGGTGGCTGGCGTTGGTGGGAGCCTGCTCGGCATCGCCGTTCAGGCATGTGGCGCATTGCGCAACTGTTTCAGTGTTGCAACAGTGCCAGCACCTTTTCCGGCGGGCGGCCCAGCACCGCCTTGTCTTCACTGACGGCAATCGGGCGTTCGATCAGCATGGGATTGTCCACCATGGTTTCGATCAGCGACTCGCGCTCCAGCGTGATGTCATCCAGACAGAGGGTTTCGTACTCTTCTTCCTTGGTGCGCAGCAGATCACGCGGTTCCAGTTGCAGCAGGGTCAGGATGCGGTCCAGTTCGGCTGCGCTTGGCGGATGTTTCAGGTATTCGATGACCTCGACCTCGGCACCGGCCTCTTGCAGCAAGGCCAGTGCTTCGCGCGATTTGGAGCAGCGCGGGTTGTGATATAGACGGATCATTGAGGGTCTCCCTTGTGGTTTTGGTGGGGGCGGGAAGAGGGCCTGTCGTGCCGACCTGGCAGGGTGGACAGGACGGCGGTGCCAGCAGCATGCCGGCCAGGACAGTGACTTCCATCTTAGACAGAAAACTTTTTCTTTGTGTAGCTGCAATGGCATGCGGGCCAGCAGCTTTTCTGCGGCGCGCATTCTCGCGCAGACTGCCGCCCACGCCAAGGGTTTGGCTTTTGCCGTGGCGGGGCGGTAACATGTGCCGCCCCCACCGCCCTTGATCGGATTTCCATGTCGCATTCCGCACGCAGCCATTTTGGTCTGGCCTTGTTGCTGGCGGCCCTGTCCACGCTCGGCCCCTTCTCGATCGATACCTTCCTGCCCGCCATGCAGGCCATCGGTCATACGCTGTCGGCCTCTCCGCTGCAGATGCAGCAGGCGTTGACGGTATACCTGTTGTGCTATGCGGTGATGATGTTGTGGCATGGTTCGATTTCCGATGCCATTGGCCGTAGGCCGGTGGTGCTGGTTACCACCTTGTTGTTCAGCCTGGCCTCGCTGGGCTGTGCGCTGGCCCCGTCGCTGGGTTGGCTGCTGCTGTGCCGCGGCCTGCAAGGGCTGTGCGGCGGTGCCGGGCTGGTGGTGGGCCGGGCCATCATCCGCGACAAGCTGGACGGTGCCGAGGCGCAGCGGCTGATGTCGCAAGTCACCATGCTGTTTTCCTTGTCGCCGGCCATCGCGCCGGTGGTGGGCGGCTGGTTGTTCGGCGCTTTTGGCTGGCATTCCATTTTCGTGTTCATGGCGCTGATCGGCCTGGCGCTGTTTGTGATGAGCTGGTTTGCACTGGATGAAACCCACCACGCCCATCTGCGCACCCCGCTGGCCTGGCGCTCCCTGCTGCAAAATTATCTGGAGGTATTGCGCAAGCGTGATTTCCAGTTGCTGGCGGCCGCCGTGTCCTGCAATTTTGCCGGCTTCTTTCTGTACATCCCGTCGGCACCGGTCTTCCTGCTGCAGCACCTGCATTTGCGCCCGGATCAGTTTCTGTGGATGTTTGGCCCGGCGGTGTCCGGCATCATGTTCGGGGCTTATCTGTCCGGCAAGATGGCCGGGCGGCGCGGCGCGCGCGAGATTGTCACGCTGGGCTATGTGCTGATGTTTGCTGCGGCGGGAGCCAACCTGGCCTACAACCTGGCGGTGGTCGAAGCGGCCATGCCGTGGGCGGTATTACCGCTGGCACTCTACACCACCGGCATGTCGCTGGCCGCACCGTCGATCACACTTAACCTGATGGACCAGTTTCCGGCGCTGCGTGGCACTGTGTCATCCTTGCAGGGCTTTTTGCAGACCATGCTGGGCAGCATCGTGGCTGGCGTGATTGCGCCGCTGGTATGGGGCAGCACACTCAGTCTGGCTTGTTGCATGGCGGTGTTTTTACTGTTGGGCTTTGGTTTTCGCAGCGCTTATCGTCGTCGTTTGGCACGGCCTGCCAGGTAGCATGGGGGGCGCGGCTGATGGCGCTGCTGTCGCTCGTTTTGTCTGGTAGTAGTGCGGGATGATTCCGTAAATAAACGTTTTTTTCCTGACAAGCCAGTGTGGGCATGTTGCGAAAGAGAATGATTCCTATGTAGAATGCGAAAAATTATCATTCGCTTGCAGTCCTTGCAGCTACACCGGCTGCTTGCTGCTTTGAGAAAGGGCATCTCATGCGTTCTACCGTAAGCACCTTGTTGCTGGCTTCTGCCGCCTTGACCCTGAGCGCCGTTGCTGCGGCCAAGGAATACCCGATTGGCAAGCCGGCCATCAAGAATGGCATGGAAATTGGTGCGGTTTACCTGCAGCCGACCAAGATGGAGCCGGAAGGCATGATGCGCAAGGCCGAAGAGTCCGACGTGCATCTGGAAGCCGACATTCACGCACTCAAGAACAATCCCAACGGTTTTGAAGAAGGCGCGTGGATGCCTTACCTGATGGTCAAGTACGAACTGACCAAGGTGGGCGGCAAGGGCAGCATCAAGGGCGATATGATGCCGATGGTGGCCAACGATGGCCCGCACTACGGCGATAACGTGAAGCTGCAAGGCCCGGGCAAGTACAAGCTGAAGCTGACCATTCTGCCGCCGTCGGAAAACCCGCACGCCCACTTTGGCCGCCATGTGGACAAGGAAACCGGCGTGGGTCCGTGGTACAAGTCCTTTGAAGTGAACTACGAGTTCACCTATGCGGGCATCGGCAAGAAGGGCGGCTACTAAGCCGCAGCGTTTGCCCAAGCGTGGCCTGGCGGCATAGTGTAATGCGAATCTAAACGCAAACCATTCCCGTTGGAGTATCATGAGAAACAGCGCTGCTGATTTGAGCCAGCGCTGTTTTCTATTCAGGGGTTGCACATGAAAGTTGCGATGTTTCTGACGGCAGCACTGCTGTCGATGTCGGCACTGGCTGACGACATGCCCACCTACCGGCTGGAGCTGAAGGACGGCGTACTCAAGCCCGCCCGCCTGCAGGTGCCGGTCAATACCAAGTTCCGTCTGGAAGTAAGCAATACCGGCAAGACGCCGGCCGAGTTCGAAAGCACCCAACTGCGCAAGGAAAAAGTATTGGCACCGGGCGTGACGTCCTCGGTGGTGATCCTGCCGCTGGCCGCAGGCGAGTACAAGTTCTTCGATGATTTCCACATGGCAACCGCGCAGGGCGTGATTGTTGCCAAGTAAGTGACATGCGCAGGAAGAAGGTAAAACAATGGGTCAGGTATTGTTCATTGTCTGGCGCGAAAGCGTGGAAGCCTTGCTGGTGGTGGGCATTCTGAATGCCTGGATGAACCAGAACCCGCAGGGCAAGGCCGGTAAACCCTATTTGTGGGGCGGTGTGGCGCTGGGGATTGCGCTGGCGGTATTGCTGGCGGTGGCGCTGTTTTCTGCCAGCACCCTGATGGCAGGTTCGCAGGATGTGTTCCAGACCGTGATGGAATTCATGGCCTCCGGCCTGATCGTGCAGATGGTGCTGTGGATGCGCGAGCATGGCCGCACGTTGAAAAAAGAGCTGGAATCCGGCCTGGCTGATAATGCCAGCAGTGCCAACTGGTGGGGTGTCACCACGCTGGTGGCCATCGCCGTGGCGCGTGAGGGCAGCGAAACCGTGGTGTTCCTGTACGGCATGCTGGGCAGTGCCGACGGCCAGACCTTGCTGCACATGAGTGGTGCCGCCCTGATGGGCCTGGCGCTGGCCTTCCTGACTTTCTACGTGTTGCAGTTGGGCGGCAAGGTGCTGTCCTGGCGGCTGTTCTTCCGCGTGACCGAAATCATGCTGCTGCTGCTGGGTGCGTCCTTGTTCCTGGCCGGGGTGGAGAAGCTGATTTCCATGGAAATCCTGCCCGCGCTGATCGACCCCTTGTGGGATAGTTCGGCGCTGCTGGATGACATGAGTCCGGCCGGCGGGGTAGTGGCTTCGCTCACCGGCTATCGTGCCCATCCGGCCTTGATGAGCTTGTTGGCCTATATCCTGTTCTGGGCTGGGGTGTTTGGCATGTTCTTCTGGCGCAAGCGTCGTCAGCCGGCATGAAGCCGCTTGCTGATCACCGTCGTCGGCCCGAGCTGCTGCGCCCGCTGTCTGGCGGTTGCGGCAGCCATGCGGCCGCCGGCAATGGCCGCCTGGCCGCAGTGGGCAACTGGCTGCGCGACCATGCCGGCACCCTGCGTCTGCTGCAGTGGCTGGTGGTGCTGGTGTATGCGGCGCTGCTGTTGATTCCTGCCTGGCTGCCGCTGCCAGGCGATAGCGCCCGCATCGTCAACAATCTCACCATTTTTGCCCAGTTCGTGTTCTGGGGCATCTGGTGGCCGTTTGTACTGCTGTCCATGGTGCTGTTTGGCCGGCTGTGGTGCGGTGTGCTTTGCCCGGAAGGCGCGCTTAGTGAATGGGCGGCCAAGAAGGGACTGGGCCGACCGATTCCGCGCTGGATGCGCTGGGACGGCTGGCCCTTTGTCGCCTTTGCCCTCACCACCCTGTATGGCCAGTTGGTGAGTGTGTATCAGTATCCCAAGGCGGCACTGCTGGTGCTGGGCGGCTCCACCGTGGCGGCCATCGCCATCGGCCTGGTGTATACCCGCGGCAAGCGCGCCTGGTGCCGTCATCTGTGTCCGGTCAACGGTGTGTTTTCCCTGCTCTCCAAACTGGCCCCCATGCATTACAAGGTGGATGAACAGCGCTGGCAGGAATCCACCCGCCAGTCCGGCGTCATCCGCATCCAGGCGGTGGACTGCGCGCCCTTGCAGCCGCTACGTCATATGCAGGGCGGCAGTGGCTGTCATATGTGTGGCCGGTGCAGTGGCCACCGTGATGCCATCAGCCTGAGCCTGCGCTCGCCGGCCGAGGAAGTGGTGAAGGTGGCGGGCAAGGAGGCCACGGTGTGGCAGACCCTGCTGATTGTCTATGGTCTGCTGGGCATTGCCATGGGTGGCTTTCACTGGACGGCCAGCCCCTGGTTTGTCGACCTGAAGCAGGCGGCTGCCGAATGGCTGGTGGACCACGACATCATGTGGCCGCTGGATACCGATGCGCCGTGGTGGCTGCTTACCCATTACCCGGATCACAACGACGTGTTTTCCTGGCTGGATGGCATGGCCATCATCGCCTACATGCTGGGTACGGCGTTGGTGCTGGGCAGCGGCTTATTGTTGGCGCTGTCCTGTGCGGTGCGCCTGGCCGGCGCGTGGCGCAGCCAGCGCCTGCATCATCTGGCTCAAAGCCTGATTCCGCTGGCCGGTATCGGGGTGTTTCTGGGACTGTCGGCGCTGACCGTCACCCTGCTCAAGGCTGAAGGTATTGCCACCGGGTGGGCCAATGATTTGCGTCTGGGCCTGCTGTTGCTGGCCAATGTCTGGTCGCTCTGGCTGGCGGCGGGCATCGTGCGGCAATGGCAGATCGGCTGGCGTACC
This sequence comes from Aquitalea magnusonii, assembly GCF_002217795.2. Taxonomy (NCBI): domain Bacteria; kingdom Pseudomonadati; phylum Pseudomonadota; class Betaproteobacteria; order Neisseriales; family Chromobacteriaceae; genus Aquitalea; species Aquitalea magnusonii. The sequence goes on along the minus strand of NZ_AP018823.1, from coordinate 3,818,648 downwards.
TTGCCGGCACTGGCTTGCCTGCTGGCCGGCATGGCGCTGGTGGATGCCGCCTGGGGCTTCATGTTCTGGTGGTGGTAAACCCCTTATCCCGAATAGTCACCCGAATAATCAACAGGCCGCGCTAAGCGGCTTGTTGATTATTGAAAACGCCCTCTCGCTTTGTGCAAGGGAAGCCAGCCTCCCTTCTTCAATTGGCAGGGCAAGGGCGGGGATCGGGAATAGATGGCAGGCTGCGCAATAAAGCAGTTTGTCGGAAGGCCCCGCGTTGCCGGGTCCAATGCAACCGTGGCAAAGCACTTTGTTTGCAGCCAAAACAGGGCGGTTTTACCGCCCTGTTTTGTGTCTGGCATCAGGCCGCCGCCTGAACCAGCACCGGCTGCAACACGCGAATGACTTCCTGCGGGTCGATGCCGATCAGGAAACCGCGCTTGCCGCCATTGATATAGATGCGCGGTAGTTGGGCAATGCTGCTTTCCATATACACCGGCATCGGGTGGCGGGTGCCAAACGGGCTGGTGCCGCCCACCTGATAGCCGCTGTGCTTGTCGGCGGTTTTCGGGTCGCAGGGGCTGATCTTCTTCACCCCGATCTGCTTGGCCAGCATGCCGGTGCCCACTTCGCGGTCGCCATGCATCAGCACGATCAGCGGGTGCTTCTGTTCGTCTTCCATGATCAGGGTTTTCACCACGCAATGTTCATCCACGCCCAGTTCGCGTGCCGACACGGTGGTGCCGCCCTTGTCCTCGTATTTGTACAGATGCTCGCTGTACTCCACTTTGTGTTCGCGCAGCACGCGAATGGCCTGGGTGACTGGCGTCTTTTCCTTGGACATATCCGTCTATCTGTTACGGCAAAACGGCTACTTTAGTGGCTGTGGCGGTCAACTGCAAACCGGGTGTACGGCGCTATGCCGGCGGCGTCTGGTGACTGCGCCGCCTGCCGGTCAGGCTCAGTGTGCGGCAGGGCGGATGCTGCATAACAGTTCTTTCCCAAGCAGATGTACGCAGCTTTCCTGCTCTTCCTGACGACATAACAGCATGATCTGCATTTTCAGCCTGGAGTCTGGCACGGGCCGATAACAGACCCGGTCGGTATCAATGTGTTGCAAGCCTGCCGGTAGCAGAGCCACACCCAATCCTAGCCCCACCATGGTGATGATGGACTTCCAGCTGCGTGCCTGATGCAGGATGCGCGGATGAAACCCCGCCGCGGCGCATTGGGCCAGAATCTGGTGGTGAAAGTGTGGAGAGACTTCTGGCGCAAACAGGATGAATGGTTGCTGTTGCAGTGAGGGCAGTGCGATGCATTGTTGTGCATGCAAGGGGTGGTCAAGCGGCAGGCAGCAGACAAAGTCTTCTTCCAGCACGCGTTGCGCCAGGATGCCGGCGGGAAAGTGCGCATCATTGGCACAGCCAAGATCAATCTTCCCTTGTTCGATGGCCTGAATCTGTTCGTGGGTACCCATTTCCTTGAGCGCAATGTCCACCCCAGGATATTGGGCGGCAAAGCGTTGTACCACCTGCGGCAAGCCCAGATGCAACATCGAGTTGATGAATCCCAGGCGAATAAAGCCTTTTTTTCCCTGCGCATAGCTGTGTAGCATTTGCTGCAATTCGTCTGCACTTTCCAGCAGGCTTCTGCATTTGATCAGCAAGGCATCACCGCATTGGGTCAGCCTAACTTCCTTGCTGTTGCGCAAGAATAATTGCACCCCTATCCGTTCTTCCAGTTTCCGAATGTCAAAACTCAAGGCCGGCTGTGAAATGTGCAGCCGTTTTGCTGCCCGGCCAAAATGCAGTTCTTCAGCAACTGCAAGGAAATTACGCAATTGTCTGAGTTCCATTGCCTTCTTTCGTGGATGACGATAACGATGATTTATCGTTCGAGAATTTAAATGTATTGGACGCTGTATTGCCATGCCAATAGCCTGTTTTCCTTCATCAATCAAGCATGGCTATTGCTTGATCCGGGTGATGACTCTTGAGGAGAAAACAAATGGCAATGCATCAGGATGGTCATGGTGGAAATAATATTCCCGATAGCAGGAATTGTAATTTCTTTGCATTGGATAAAGATCTAGGTGCTTTGCTGTCCTTGCATCTTGGTGCCGATTATTATTCCGGCATCAAAAAGCAGTTGTTTGATTTGGGTGGCAGGATAACGGCGGAATTGGATGAGCTGGCATTGCTGGCTGATCGGAATCCCCCGGTGTTGTATCCACGGAATCGTCGCGCCGAGCCCGTGGATCATATTGAAAAACACCCGGCCTATATCAAGTTGGAAGAGGTAGCTTATTCAGAATTGGGTTTGGCATCGCTCAGTCATGATGGAAAAAATAACCCACCATTGCTGAAATATGCCCTGACATATCTATTTGTGCAGGCAGAATTTGGCCTGTGCTGCCCGGTCAGCATGACGGATTCACTCACCCGCACCTTGTGCAAGTTTGGCGAGCCAGACCTGGTGGCGCGCTATTTGCCTTTCCTCAGCACGCGGGATTTTGACCAGCTCTATCAGGGTGCGATGTTCATTACCGAGCAGCAGGCCGGTTCGGATGTCGGCCAGGTGGCCACCCGTGCGGTGTGCAGCCAGGCGGCTGATGGCAGCAAACAGTGGCAGCTATATGGCGACAAATGGTTCTGCTCCAATCCGGATGCCGATCTGGCCATGGTGCTGGCACGCCCGGAAGGCGCTCCCAAGGGGATACACGGCTTGGGCCTGTTCCTGTTGCCCAAGCATTTGCCGGATGGCACGCGCAATGCCTACCGCATCGTGCGGCTGAAACCGAAAATGGGCACTCGCTCCATGGCCAGCGGCGAGATTGTGCTGGAAGGTGCCACGGCTTATCTGATTGGCCAGATTGGCCGTGGCTTCCAGCAAATGGCCGACATGATCAATATGTCGCGGCTGTCCAACGGGGTGAGGTCTGCCGGGCTGATGCGCCGTGCCTTGTCCGAAGCCTTGCATGTGGCCAGCCATCGCCATGCCTTTGGCCAGCGGCTGATCGATATGCCGCTGATGCAGCGCCAGTTGCTGAAGATGCTGCTACCCACCGAGCAAGGCCGTTCCATGTTCATGCATACCGCGCAAATGCTGGGGCGGGCCGATGCCGGCGATGCCAGCGCGCAAGGCGCGGTACGGCTGCTGACGCCGTTGATCAAGTTCCGCACCTGCCGCGATGCGCGCCGGGTGACTGGGGATGCCATGGAAGTGCGTGGCGGGCTGGGTTACATCGAGGAATGGAGCGATGCCCGCATTGTGCGCGATGCCCACCTGGGCTCCATCTGGGAAGGCACCAGCAATATCGTGGCGCTGGACATCCTGCGCGCGGTGAAGCGCGCCGGGGCGCTGCCGCCCTTGCTGGCCCATGCGCTGGCCCTGCTGGACGAGGCTGGCCTGCCCGCTGCCAGTGATCACTTGTTCCGCCGCGTATTACGTCAGGCGGCTGACAATCTGCTGCAGGTGGCCGAGCGCGGCGAGGCGCAGTCCATCCGACAGGCGGGCAGCCAGTTCTATCATGTGCTGACCGCCCTGTTCATGGCCTGGGAAAGCGCCCGGCTGGCACCGGATTACCGGCGGCTGGCCATTGCCCATCTGGTATTGCGCCATCGCGTGTTGCCACGTGACCCGATGCAACTGGATGCCGACGCACTGGCACCCGCGCTGGCGGCCAAACTGCTGGAAGTCCAGCCCTGCAGCCTGGATGAAGCCATGGCCTGCCTGCCTGCAGGAGCACAGCCATGAAGCCGGCAAGCGCAGCCTTGCACGGCGTGCGGGTGCTGGACCTGAGCCGGGTCTTGGGCGGGCCGTATTGCAGCCAGGCGCTGGCCGACCATGGCGCGGATGTCATCAAGCTGGAGCCGCCCTCCGGGGATGAAACCCGTGGCTGGGGGCCGCCCTTCCTGGGCGATACCGCCTGGTATTTCGAGGGGGTCAATCGCAACAAGCGGGCCATCTGTGTCGATCTGTCGCAGGAGGCCGGTCGCGCCATTGTGTGGCAGTTGCTGGAGCAGGCCGATGTGCTGCTGGAAAACTTCAAGCCCGGCACGCTGGCGCGCTGGGGCATGGATTATGCCCGCGATCTGGCACCGCGTTTTCCGCGGCTGATTCATTGCGCCGTCACCGGCTTTGGCGCACAAGGACCGCTGGGCGGGCTGCCCGGCTACGATGCCGCCATCCAGGCGATGACCGGGCTGATGAGCGTCAACGGTGAGCAGGATGGGCCGCCATTGCGGGTGGGGCTGCCGGTGGTGGACATGGTGACCGGGCTGAATGCCTTGTCCGGCATCTTGCTGGCGTTGTATGAGCGGGAGCGCAGCGGGCTGGGGCAGTCGCTGGATATTGCGCTATACGATTGCGGTGTGTCGCTGCTGCATCCGCATCTGCCCAATTATTTTGGCTCCGGCAAGGCCACGACGCGCAGTGGCAATGCCCATCCCAATATCGCGCCCTACGACAGCTACCGCACCGCCAGCGTGCCCTTGTACCTGGCGGTGGGCAATGACCGGCAATTTGCCCGGCTGTGCCAGATGCTGGAGATCGCCAGCTTGCCTGCCGACCCGCGCTTCATCGACAACCGCAGCCGCTGTGCCCACCGTCCGCAACTCAAGCAGGCGCTGGAAGCGGCGCTCAGTCAGCACCGGGCTGAAGAGCTGGCCCCGCGCCTGCTGCACGACGGCGTGCCTTGCGCGCCGGTGCAGGGAGTGGAGCAGGTGGTGGCCCATCCGCATACCGCTTACCGCCAGTTGCTGGTGGACATGGGGGAGTACCGTGGTACCGCCTCGCCGATCAAGCTGTCCCGTACCCCGGCGCGCTATGACACGCCGCCTCCGGCCTTGGGCCAGCACAGCCGCACCGTGCTGAGTGAGCTGGGCTATGCGGACGCACAGCAACAAGCCCTGCTGGATGCCGGGGTGGTGATCAGCCACGACTGAGCCATTCCTGCCCGCTTTCTCCCGCTAACAGCCTGCGTGCCGTGCCGGGAGATGCGCCCTTTTTCTGGAGACACTATCCATGCAACACGTGCAGACCCAGGCGGACGACAAGAAAAAACCAATGCGTGCCGCCATTGCCGCCTTTGTCGGCACCACCATCGAGTGGTACGACTTTTATATCTATGGTCTTGCCGCCGCGCTGGTGTTCGGCAAGGTGTTCTTTCCGGCCACACTGGATCCGGGCGTGGCCACGCTGCTGTCCTTTGTCACGCTGTGGGCCGGTTTTATCGCCCGGCCGCTGGGCGGGGTCATTTTTGGCCACTTTGGCGACCGTATCGGTCGCAAGACCACGCTGGTGATCACCCTGATGCTGATGGGCCTGTCCACCCTGGGCATCGGCCTGCTGCCGTCCTACCAGAGCATTGGCGTGCTGGCACCCATCGGCCTGGTGCTGCTGCGCATCGTGCAGGGCATTGCCGTGGGCGGCGAGTGGGGTGGGGCGGTGCTGATTGCCAGCGAAAACGCGCCCAAGAACAAGGGCATCCTGTATGCGGCGTTTGCCCAGCAAGGCTCACCGGCGGGTAATCTGCTGGCCACGCTGGTGTTCTTCCTGCTCGGCCGCATGCCCATGCCGGAGTTTGTACAGTGGGGCTGGCGTATTCCCTTCCTGTTGTCTGCCGTGCTGGTGCTGGTGGGGCTGTTTATCCGCCTGCAACTGAGCGAATCCAAGGCCATGCAGCAGGTGATGGCCGAGAAAAAGGTAGAGCGGTTGCCGCTGCTGAGTGTGCTGCGCCAGCACGGCATGCTGGTATGGATGACCATGCTGGTGCCTACCGTCATCCACGTGACTTATCTGAAAACCACCTTCGCCCTGTCCTGGGCCACCAGCGAGCTGGGGTATGGCCGGGAAACCTTTTTGCAGATCATCCTGTGGGCCTTGGTGGTGCAGTTTGTGGTGCAGCCGTTTGGCGCAGTGCTGGTATCGCGCATGGACAAGGCCAAGGCCATTTTGTGGATCTTGCTGCCGGAATTTCTGCTGATGCCGCTGATGTTCTGGGCCATCTCCACCGGCAGCTACTGGCTGGCCGTGACTGCCATGTGCCTGGCCACCATTCCGCATTCCATGTTTTACGGTGCGATTGGCGGCCTGCTGGCCCAGGCTTTTCCGGTGCAACTGCGCTACACCGGCATGTCCTTTTCCTACCAGCTATGTTCCCTGCTGATTGGCGGCGGCACACCGGTGCTGGCGCAATGGCTGCTTAATGTCACTGGCGGCATCAGCTGGGTGGCGGTCATTTCTGGCTGTTATGCACTGGTGTCGCTGTTCAGCACCCTGTGGCTGCTCAAACGCATTCCGGAGCCGGATGCGCAGCCAGCCGGCGTGGCGCACACCCCGCTTGCCGCTGCAACAACCGCACAGCCGCGTTGATCCATCCAGCCGCCAGGAGAAACAAGCATGCCTTATGCCGATATCCCCGATTTATTGCAGTGTGCCGCTCCGGTGGAGGGGGTGCTGACCCTCACCCTGCACCGTCCTGCGCTGCGTAATGCCTTGTCCACCCCCTTGCTGCAGGCCTTGGTACAGGTGCTGGCGCGCGCCGAACAGGACGATGCCGTGGCGGTGGTGGTGTTGAGCGGTGGCGACAAGGTGTTTGCCGCCGGGGCCGATCTGGCCGAGATGGCGGACAAGAAGCTGCCCGCCATGCTGTGCGATGAACGCCCGGCGCTGTTTGCCGCCATTGCCCGCTTTCCCAAGCCGCTGCTGGCTGCCGTGTGTGGCTATGCGCTGGGTGGCGGCTGCGAACTGGCCATGCACGCCGACATCATCATTGCCGGGGAATCAGCCTGTTTCGGCCAGCCGGAAATCAAGCTGGGCATCATGCCGGGGGCCGGTGGCACCCAGCGCCTGCTGCGTGCGGTGGGCAAGTCGCTGGCGATGAAAATGGTGCTCAGCGGCGACTTTATCGGGGCCGAAGAAGCCAGGCAGGCCGGGCTGGTGGCCGAGGTATGGCCGGATGCCGATTGCCTGCCCAAGGCGCAGGCACTGGCTGCGCGTATTGCGCGGCAAGCCCCGCTGGCCTTGCGTCTGGCCAAGGCGGCCTTGCTGGCGGCCCAGGAAACCGGCCTGTCCGCCGGGCTGGCACAGGAGCGTGCCCATTTTGTCACGCTGTCGGCCAGCCAGGACCGGCAGGAGGGCATCCGCGCCTTTCTGGAAAAACGTTCGCCACAGTGGCAGGGCTGCTAGTCCGTCTTCATCCCCATTTCGCACAGAGAGAAGCCATGCAACACGCTCTTTCCTTATCCCGCCCGGTGGCGATCATCGGCAGTGGCGTGATGGGCCGTGGCATCGCCATGGTGGCTGCTGCGGCAGGCCATCAGGTCTGTTTATATGATGCCAATGGCCATGCCAGCGCGCAGGCGGTGGCAACCATCCAGCAGCAGTGGCAGCGCCAGGCCGACAAAGGCAAGTTATCTGCAGAAGAGGTGGCGCACTTGTGCGCACGGCTGTCCCGTGCCGAACAACTGCAGCAACTGGCCGATGCCGGCTTGGTGATTGAAGCCATTGTCGAAGACCTGGCCGCCAAGCAGGCCTTGTTTTGCCAGTTGGAGCAAATCGTGGCTGTGGACTGCCTGCTGGCCAGCAATACCTCCTCACTGTCCATCAGCGCCATTGCCGCCGCCATGGCCGCGCCGCAGCGGCTGGTGGGCATGCACTTCTTCAACCCGGCTCCGGCCATGCGGCTGGTGGAAATTGTCCACGGCCTGGCCACCGATGCCGATCTGCTGGCGCAAGTGCGCGCCACCGCCCGCGCCTGGGGCAAGGAGACGGTGCTGGTGCGCTCCAGCCCCGGTTTCATCGTCAACCGCATTGCCAGACCGTTTTATCTGGAAAGCCTGCGTTGCTTGCAGGATGGTCTGGCCGATTGCGCCACGCTGGACCGCCTGTTGCAGCACAGCGGTGGCTTTCGCATGGGGCCGTTTGCCTTGATGGACCTGATCGGCCTGGATGTGAATCTGGCAGTGCATCGTTCCATCTGGCAGGCCATGTGTTACGACCCGCGCTACACCCCGCTGTGGATTCAGCAGGAAATGGTGGCGGCCGGCTGGCTGGGCCGCAAAAGCGGTCGCGGTTATTACCGCTATCCGCAGGATCAGACCGCCGAGCCGGACCGCTTGCACGTCGGCCAGCCCGACTGCCGCCAGATCATCTGCAATCCGGCGCAGCCGGTGGCTGTCGTGCTGGCGCAACGGTTGCAGCAGGCCGGAGTGCAACTGGCGCCGCAACACGCGGCGGCGGACTGGCTGTTCCGCATCGGCAGCGCGCATGTCTGCTTGAGCGATGGCCGCCCGGCTGCCCAGCGTGAGCAGGCGGAGCAGCAACCCTGCCTGCTGCTGGATCAGGCTTTTGATTTTCAGCACGTCAGCCTGCTGGCCGCCCAGTCCAGCCCCGGCCTGTCACCGGCGCAGCGGCAGGCGCTGGAACAACTGCTGAATGCAGCAGGCATCCGCCTGTGTCATCTGCCGGATGCCGCCGGGCTGCCGGTATTGCGCACGGTGGCCATGCTGGTCAACGAAGCGGCAGACGTGCTGCAGCAAGGCCTGGCCAGCGCGGAGGATATCGACCACGCCATGTGTCTGGGCCTGAATTATCCACAAGGCCCCTTGGCCTGGGGCCGACGGCTGGGCTATGGCTGGCTGGCCCAGGTGCTGCGCCACCTGGCGGATTACCACGGCGATGGCCACTACCGTGTTGCCGGCTGGCTGCAGCAACAGGCCTTTTCTTCCCTGTCATCCCCTGCCGAGGTGCTGTAATGCAAGACGCTTATATTTGTGATGCCGTGCGTACTCCGATTGGCCGCTATGGCGGCAGCCTGTCCTCCATCCGCTGTGACGATCTGGCCGCCTTGCCCTTGCGCGCCTTGCGCGCGCGCCATCCGGAGCTGGATTGGGGCGTGCTGGATGATATCTGGCTGGGTTGTGCCAATCAGGCCGGCGAGGACAACCGCAATGTGGCGCGCATGGCGGGCTTGCTGGCCGGTCTGCCGATGACGGTTGCCGGGGTGACGCTGAACCGCCTGTGCGGTTCCGGTATGGATGCCGTGGGCAGCGCCGCGCGCTGCATCGCGCTGGGCGAAGCCGATTTGCTGCTGGCCGGCGGGGTGGAGAGCATGTCGCGCGCACCCATGGTGCTGGGCAAGGCCGCGCAGGCGTTTGAGCGCACGCAGGCGCTGTTTGACACCACCATCGGTTGGCGCTTTATCAATCCCTTGATGGCAAAGCAGTTTGGCACCGACTCCATGCCGCAAACCGCCGACAATGTAGCCGCCGCCTTTGGCATCAGCCGGGCCGATCAGGACCGCTTTGCCTTGCAGTCGCAGCAACGCTGGCAGGCGGCGCAGCAGCAAGGGCGGTTTGCCGCGGAAATCATCCCGGTGACGCTGTCGCGTCCGCGCCAGCCAGAGCGGGTGTTTGATTGCGACGAGCACCCGCGCCCGGAGGTGACGCTGGAAGGGCTGGCCAAGCTGTCTGGCATCAATGGCAAGGAGCTGTCGGTGACGGCTGGCAATGCCTCCGGGGTGAATGACGGTGCTTGCGCGCTGCTGCTGGCCTCGGCGCGTGCGGTGCAGCAGCACGGCCTGCGCCCCTTGACCCGCGTGCTGGGCATGGCCTGCGCCGGGGTGGAACCACGGCTGATGGGCATCGGCCCGGTGCCAGCCAGCCGCAAACTGTTGCAGCGGCTGGGGTTGCGGCTGGAGCAAATGGACGTGATTGAAATCAACGAAGCCTTTGCCGCCCAGGCACTGGCGGTGCTGCGCGAGTTGGGTCTGCCGGAGGATGCTGATTACATCAATCCCAATGGCGGGGCGATTGCCATGGGCCATCCGCTGGGCATGAGCGGCGCACGCTTGTTGGCCACCGCCAGTTACGAGCTGCAACGCCGCCAGGGCCGTTATGCCTTGTGCAGCATGTGTATCGGCGTGGGGCAGGGCATTGCCGTGGTGCTGGAGCGGGTCAGCTAGAGCGGCGCAGCCTGCGGTACAGGCGCCAGCCCAGCAACACCGCCAGCACTACGGCGTAGAACATGGGCTGGGTGAGGTCTTTCTTCACCAGCCACCAGTAGTGCAGCACGCCCAGCAGCGCCACCGGGTAAACCAGCTGGTGCAGCTTGCCCCAATTGCGTTTCAGCCGTTTCATCCAGCCCTGGGTGGAGGTGATGGCCAGCGGCGTCATCAGCAGCATGGCGGCAAAGCCCACGGTAATGAAGGGGCGCTTGATGATGTCGTGCAGCATGCCCGGCCAGTCAAAAAACTGATCCAGCCACACATAGGTGCTCAGGTGCAGGCTGCCATAAAAGAAAGCATACAGGCCCAGCATGCGGCGCAGGCGCAGCGGCCAGCCCCAGCCGGATAGCTGGCGCAAGGGGCTGATGGCCAGGGTGATCAGCAGGAAGCTCAGCGTCCAGGTGCCGGTGGAGCGGGTGATGAACTCCACCGGGTTGACGGCGTCGCCGGACAGCACAATCCACGCCGCGCGGGCCAGTGGCAGCAGGCAGAGTACAAAGACCGCAATCTTCAGCCAGTTGAAGCGGGCAGGCTGGCGGGCGGCAGCAGGGTTTTTCATGCGCAGGGTAGTCATGTCAGAAGTTCTTGCGCAGGTCCATGCCACGGTACAGGCTGGCCACCTGATCGCCATAGCCGTTGAACATCAGCGTCTTGCGCTTGAGGAATTCGCCGATGCGCCGCTCGCTGGCCTGGCTCCAGCGCGGGTGGTCCACTTCCGGGTTCACATTGGAATAGAAGCCGTACTCGTGGGCATTGGCCATATTCCAGCTGGTGGCGGGCATTTGCTCTTGCAGATGGATGCGCACGATGGACTTGATGCTCTTGAAGCCGTATTTCCACGGCACCACCAGGCGGATGGGCGCGCCGTTCTGGTTGGGCAGCACATCGTTGTACAGGCCGACGGCCAGGATGGTGAGCGGATGCATGGCTTCATCCATGCGCAGGCCCTCGCGGTAAGGCCAGTCCAGTACGCGGCTGCGCTGACCGGGCATCTCGGACGGGCGTTGCAGGGTTTCGAAGGCCACGTATTTGGCGCGCGAATTGGGTGCTACTTGTTTAAGCAGGCTGGAGAGCGGAAAGCCTATCCACGGAATCACCATGCTCCAGCCTTCCACGCAGCGCAGGCGGTAAATGCGTTCTTCCAGCGGCTGCTTCAGCAGTTCTTCGATGCCAAAGCTGCGCGGCTTGCCCACTTCACCGTCCACTACCACATTCCACGGCCGGGTTTTCAAGGAACCGGCGTACATGGCCGGTTCGCTCTTGTCGGTGCCAAACTCGTAGAAATTGTTATAGCTGCTGATGTCTTTCAGGCTGTTGGGCTTGTCGCTGGTGGACAGCGGGCTTTTCTTGCTGGCTAGTGCGGCCAGGGTTTCGCCGGACAGCAGCAGGCCGGCACTACCCAGCATGAACTGGCGGCGGTTGAAATACACGCCTTCGGGGGTGATTTCCGAAGGCTGGATGTCGGCGGGTTTCTTGATGAGCATGATGGTTTCTCCAGTGCTGTGCTTCTTTGTCGCAGCAACAGGGAGAATCTGACATGCAATCTTTACGATTGTTCAGGCTGGTTTGATAGCCAATGGCTAATTTGTGTTAAGCCGCCGCTCGTTAACGGAATAACGCTGCGCTCAGGCCGCCTGTGCCGACCAGCACCGCCCCAGCGCGCTGCCCTGGCCACCATCGCGCGCCAGCAACTGGCCAATGGCTTGCAGAGCAGTCCAGCGCGGGCCGCACCAGTCCGGCGCAATCAGGGTGGGGGCCTGCGCGGTGGCGGAAATGCGGTGGAACACCACCTCCGGCGGGGTATGGCGAATCAAGGAAGCGGCCAGGTGCGCGTAATCACCCAGCGCCATGGCCGAGACTTCACCACGCTGATGCTGGGCGGCCATGCGGCTGCCACGCACAATCATCAGCGGGTGCAGCTTCAGCCCCTGCACACCGATTTCCAGCACGGTATCCAGCGTGGCATGCACATCGGCGGCATCTTCACCGGGCAGACCGGCAATCAGGTGGGTACATACCTTGAGGCCATGCTGCTGGGCGCGGCGCACCGCATCGCGGTAATCGGCCAGGGTGTGGCCGCGCAGGATGCGGCGCTGGGTGTGGTCATGCGCGGTTTGCAAGCCCAGCTCCAGCCACACTTCCTTGCCGGCAGCCTGATAACTGGCCAGCAGCTCCAGCGCGCTGTCCGGCACGCAGTCCGGCCGGGTGCCCACGCACAGGCCCACCACATCCGCAGCGGTGGTGGCTTCGTCATATAGCTCGCGCAGGCGGCTGACTTCGGCATAGGTGCTGGTGTAGGCCTGAAAATAGGCCAGATAACGGCGCGCGCGGTCGGTCTTGTCCTTTTCGCGGGCAATCTGGCCGCTGATGGACAGTTCGGCGGCATCGCGGCCAAAGCTTTTGACATTACAGAAGGTGCAGCCGCCCCGGCCCAGGGTGCCGTCGCGGTTGGGGCAGGTAAAGTCACCGGCCAGTGACAGCTTGTGTACCGCCTGGCCGTGACGGCGCTTGAGGTAATGGCCAAAGGTATGCAGGTGAGCGGTAAGGTCCATGGTGCTAAACGGCAGAGTGCAGGCAGAAAAGCCCACAGCTTAGGCCGTTTGCCCCGGCATGGCCCTGTGCCATATCAAGGCTTGCGCCTTAGAGCTGGTGAAAGCCCAGCCAGTACAGCAGCACGAAAATGGCCGAGGCGGCCAGCAAGGCGGTGGCCAGCGTGCTGACGAATTCGCGCAGGCTGGCCCGCTGACGCCGGTCCAGCAGCCAGCGTGCGATGGCATACAGCACGGCAAACAGCAGCAACAGGCGGAACAGGCGACCGATCATGGCAGGGACGGGGTAAGAAAACCGGGCCGATTATGCGGTGCATGCGAAACGGTAGCAAGCAAGGCTATGGATATAATCGGCCAGACAGGCGATGATAGCAGCCGTAGCCTACAGGAGGCCCCGCAACGAGAATGGCCGGCAAGGCCGCCGGCGGGGCAATAATCAATAGAGGCCTTTTTTGTTATGTCTGATCTGACAAGGTCCGTCGGCATCGTACAGGCGCAGACAGCGGTATTCGATACCCCGCTGCAACTGGCCAGCGGTGCCGTACTGCCTGATTACCAGCTGTGTTTTGAAACCTATGGCACGCTCAATGCCGCGCGCAGCAATGCCATCCTGATCTGCCATGCGCTGTCCGGCCACCACCATGTGGCGGGGCGCTACACGCCGGAAGATAAGGCGGCAGGCTGGTGGGACAATATGGTGGGGCCGGGCAAACCCATCGATACCGACCGCTTCTTTGTGGTGGGGGTAAACAATCTGGGCGGCTGCCACGGCAGTACCGGCCCGTCCTCCATCAACCCGGCCACCGGCCAGCCCTGGGGGTCTTCCTTCCCGGTGGTGACGGTGCCGGACTGGGTGCGCTCGCAAGCGCGACTGGCCGACCGGCTGGGCATAGACCGCTGGGCCGCCATCATCGGTGGCAGCCTGGGCGGCATGCAAACCCTGCAATGGAGCATCGATTACCCGGAACGGGTGGCGCATGCACTGGTGATTGCGTCTGCACCCAAGCTGTCGGCACAGAACATTGCCTTCAACGATGTCGCCCGTCAGGCCATCCTTACCGACCCGGATTTCCACGGCGGCGACTACTACGCCCACGATGCCATTCCGCGGCGTGGCCTGCGGCTGGCGCGCATGCTGGGCCATATCACCTATCTGTCCGATGACGGCATGGGGGAGAAATTCGGCCGCATGCTCAAAAGCGGCGATTACCAGTTTGGTTACGAGGTGGAATTCGAAATCGAATCCTACCTGCGTTATCAAGGCGACAAGTTCTCTGATTATTTCGATGCCAACACCTATTTGCTGATGACCAAGGCACTGGATTACTTCGACCCGGCCAAGGACCTGAACGACGACCTGGTGGCGGCGCTGAGAAAAGCCAGCGCCCGTTTCATGGTGGCCAGCTTTACCTCGGACTGGCGTTTTTCGCCGGAGCGTTCGCGCGAAATCGTCAAGGCGCTGGTGGCGGCGGACAAGGAAGTGGTGTACGGCGAAATCGAATCGGTACACGGCCATGATGCCTTCCTGATGCTGGATGCGCCCTATGTCAACCTGATGCGCGCCTATCTGAACCGTGTGGCCGAGGAGGTGAACGCATGAGCACTGCCAACACTTTGCGGGCCGACCTGCAACTGATTGCCGACTGGGTAGCCCCTGCCAGCCGGGTGCTGGACCTGGGCTGCGGCGATGGTGCCTTGCTGTCCTGGCTGAACCGCCATAAAGCCGTGCGCGGCTATGGCGTGGACTTTGACGTCAACAATGTGGTGCGCTGCGTGCAAGCCGGCGTCAACGCCATCCAGGGCAACCTGGAAACCGGTCTGGCCGAGTTTGAAGACCAGCGTTTCGACCATGTGGTGTTGTCGCAAACCATTCAGGCCATGCACAATACCGAGCAGATTCTGGTGGAAATGCTGCGTGTGGGCCGCGAGGCCATCGTCACCTTCCCCAACTTTGGCTACTGGGAAAACCGCTGGCAAATCCTGCAAGGCCATATGCCGGTGTCGGAAACCATCCCTTACCAGTGGTACAACACGCCTAACATCCATTGGTGCATGCTGGGTGACTTTGAGGCGCTGTGTGCCAAGAATGGTATCCAGGTGCTGGAGCGGGTGGTGATGAACGAAGGCAAGCGCATTCTCTTTCTGCCCAATCTGCGCGGCAGCCTGGCGTTTTACCGGGTGGCGCGCCAGCCTGCCTGATCATTGATAACCCACTAAGAGCCGCCAACAAAACCGCGTAGCGCCCCTGAGGCAAAGCGCCGGGCAAGGAGGCAGCACGCAGCAGCAGGTTTCTTTTGTTTGCGGCTCTGCAGGCAGCGGTGGCTGCCTGTTTGCATTAGCGGCTCCGGTCGCAAGGATACATGACGCACACTTCCGTTCACTGGCGGCAGGCCATCCTGTCGCCTCGCATGCTGATCTGCATCTGTACCGGCTTTGCTTCCGGCCTGCCGCTTTATCTGCTGATCAATCTGTTGCCCGCCTGGTTGCGCAGCGAAGGGGTGGATCTAAAAGCCATCGGCCTGTTTGCCCTGATCGGCCTGCCTTATACCTGGAAATTCCTCTGGTCGCCGTTGCTGGATCGCTTTGTCCCGCCGCTGTTGGGACGTCGCCGCGGCTGGATGCTGCTCAGCCAACTGGCCTTGCTGGTGAGCATGGCCTTGTTCGGTCTGTTTGATCCACGGCTGCAATTGCAAGCGATTGCCGCGCTGGCCGCGGTGGTGGCCTTCTTCTCGGCCAGCCAGGACATCGTGCTGGACGCTTACCGGCGCGAGCTGCTGCCGGATGCCGAGCTGGGGCTGGGCAACTCGGTACATATCAATGCCTACCGTCTGGCCGGATTGGTGCCGGGTGCCTTGTCGCTGATTCTGGCCGATCACACCAGTTGGGCCAATGTATTCATCATCACCGCGCTGTTCATGCTGCCGGGGCCGATCATGACCCTGCTGGTGTCTGAACCCAGGCTGGCCGCTGCGCCACCCAAAACCCTGCGCGAGGCGGTGGTGGAGCCGTTTGAGGAATTCGTCCACCGCCAGGGTTGGCACAGCGCCGCCACCATTCTGGGTTTCATCTTCCTGTACAAGCTGGGCGACAGCATGGCCACCGCGCTGGCCACGCCGTTTTATCTGGACATGGGCTTTGCCAAGTCGGAGATCGGCCTGGTAGCCAAGAATGCCGGCTTGTGGCCGGCGGTGATCGGCGCGCTGCTGGGCGGGGTGTGGATGCTCAAGCTGGGCATCAACCGCGCGCTGTGGCTGTTTGGCGTGGTGCAGGTATTGTCGATTCTGGGTTTTGCCTGGCTGGCCAGCTATGGCCATTTTCAGCAGATCGGCTCCACACAACTGGCGCAACTGGCGGTGGTCATCGGTTTCGAGGCACTGGGTGTGGGCCTGGGCACGGCAGCCTTTGTCGCCTTTATTGCCCGCACTACCCACCCGGCCTATACCGCCACCCAGTTTGCCCTGTTTACCAGCTTGTCGGCGGTGCCGCGTACCTTCGCTAATGCGGCCACCGGTTTTATTGTCAATCAAGTGGGTTGGGTGGGTTTTTTCCTGCTGTGTACCCTGCTGGCGTTGCCCGGCATGTTGTTGCTGCTGAAAGTTGCCCCGTGGCGGGGGGATGATTTGAGCGAGGAAGCATCATGAAAACCGCAATCACCTTGTTGTTGAGTGTGCTAAGCCTGCCGGCGCTGGCTGCACCGGGGCCGGAAGCTGTGCCGGAACCTGCCGCGCCACCCGCAGGCAATACGGTGGTATTGCAAAAGGTGGATTACCAGTGCGCCGCCCAGCGCACGGTCAGCGTGGAATATCCGCAGTCGGAAGTGGAAGACGTGGTGCCCATCCGCATCAGCTGGCATGGCCGCCATTACCGGCTGGTGCGGGTGAGCAGTGCCAGCGGCGCGCGCTATGCCAGTCAGCAACTGGTGTGGTGGAACAAGGGCGAGCAGGCAATCTTGCTGACCCGTGGCGGGCGCACACTGGCGCGCGATTGCCAGCCCTTGCTGGTCGCCGCCACCCCGGTTCCCACCACGCCGGCACCATGAAAAAACCGGCCCTCAAGGCCGGTTTTGCTGTGTGCCAGCAGTCGCGTTGTCTCAGGCTTTTTTGTGGTGCAAATCCGGCAGCAGCACGGTAATGATGCCCAGCAGCGGCAGGTAGGCGCATAGCTGATAGACGGTTTCGATGCCGTAGTGGTCGGCCACCTTGCCCAGTACCGCCGCACCAATGCCGCCAATGCCGAAGGCAAAGCCGAAGAACAGCCCGGACACCATGCCCACCTTGCCCGGCACCAGCTCCTGCGCATACACCAGGATGGCGGAGAAGGCCGAAGCCAGGATGAAGCCGATGATGAAGGACAGCACGCTGGTCCAGAACAGGTCCACATGCGGCAGCGCGAGGGTAAACGGGGCCACACCCAGAATCGAGAACCAGATCACCCGCTTGCGGCCAATGGCATCGCCAATCGGCCCGCCCAGTACGGTACCGGCAGCGACGGCAAACAGGAAGATGAACAGATGCAGTTGTGCCGCCTGCACCCCCAGCCCGAAGTGCTGCATCAGGTAGAAGGTGAAATAGCTGGTAATGCTGGTGAGGTAGAAATACTTGGAGAACACCAACAGCACCAGCACGCCCAGTGTGAACGCCGTGCGCTGCGGCGACAGACCGGTGGCCACGACGGCCTTGTGTGCCTTGGCGGTGCGCTGCTGGTGGGCATACCAGTTACCAATGCGCCACAGCACCAGCATGCCCAGGAGAGCCGCCAGCGAAAACCACGCCAGGCTGGGCTGACCATAGGGAAACACCACCAGTGCGGCCAGCAAGGGGCCGGTGGCGGTGCCGGCATTGCCGCCCACCTGAAACAGTGATTGCGCCAGGCCGTGGCGACCACCGGAGGCCATGCGTGCCACACGGGAGGATTCCGGATGGAAGATGGACGAGCCGGTGCCGACCAGCGCGGCGGCCATCAGCAGCACCGGATAGCTGGACGCCACCGACAGCAGCAACAGGCCGCACAGGGTGGCGCCCATGCCGAAAACCAGCGAATAGGGCAGCGGCCGCTTGTCGGTGTAAATGCCCACCAGCGGTTGCAATAGCGAGGCGGTACACTGGTAAACCAGCGTCATCAGGCCGATCTGGGCAAAGCTCAGATGAAAGCCGCCCTTGAGTACCGGGTAGATGGCCAGAATCAGCGACTGCAACATGTCGTTGAGGAAATGGGTAAAGCTGATGGCACCCAAAACCCGGAAGCGGGTGTCCTGCGGCGGGGCCATGCTCTGGCTGGCGCTTGTCATGATGATGTCGTCTTGTGGTGGAGGGTTCATCATGCTATCAAGGGCTATTCCTGCCCGTCTTGCGCATTCGGGGCGATCATCTTTTAGAAAATGACAGTCATGAATGATTATCTACATCTGCACCAGTACGACACCGGTATCGCCCCGGTCGTGGCCAAGGCGCGTGATTACCCAGCGGGTGAAAACACGCCGCGCCATGCCCACCCCACGGCGCAACTCTTGTATGCGGTGGAAGGCGTGATGGTGGTGAGCACGGCGCTGGGGCAGTGGATCGTGCCGCCTACCCGTGGCATCTGGCTGCCAATCGACACCTGGCACCAGGTGCGGATGATCAGCGCAGTGCGCATGCGCACGGTGTATGTGCGCAAGGATAGTCTGGAAGGCCTGCCGCAGGAGTGCCGGGTGCTGGCCATCTCCCCCTTGCTGCGCGAGCTGATTCTGGCGGCAATGAGCATCGCCGTACCCTATGCACCGGATTCACGCGATGAGCGGCTGATGAAGCTGCTGCTGGATGAAATCCGCAGCCTGCCCACGCTGGCCTTGTCCCTGCCACGGCCGCAAAGCCCGGCCTTGCAAGGTTTGTGTGATGTATTGCTGGCCGAGCCGGCGGATGCCCGTTCGGTGGAGGAGTGGGCCACGCAACTGGCGATGGACCCACGCACCTTGCAGCGGCGCTTCAGCCGGGAAACCGGCTTGTCACTGGGGCAGTGGCGGCGGCAGGCACGGCTGATTGCCGCGCTGGAAAAACTGGCCTGCGGGGCCAGCGTGCTGGAAGTGGCACTGGACCTGGGTTATGCCAGCCCCAGTGCCTTTGCCACCATGTTCAAGCGCGAACTGGGCGTATCGCCCAGCAGCTTTTATGCCCCGCTGCCGGATGATGATTACGCGGTGATATGTGGGGGTTAGGGCAGGGCGCGGCGCAGCGCGTCCAACTGGGTCAGGCTTTCGTCCAGAATCAGCAATTGCAGCATCTGCTCGGCCAGCGCCTCCTTGCCACCCCGGTAAGCCTGGGCAAAGGCATCCACGGCGGTGGCATCCAGCAAGTTGTCGGTCTGGCGGCTCAGCCGGCTGCCAAGGCCGGCAAAACGCTCGGCCAGACTGGTTTTCAGCCAGCCGGCAAGCGGCGGGTTGAAGCCGCGTTTCTTGCGCTGGAAAAAGTCGGCCGGCAGGGCCGGGTGCATGGCGCGGCGGAAAATCAGCTTGGCAGGCTGGGTGTAGCGCTCGGCGTCAGTCGTGGCCAGCAGATGCTGGTACAAGCCGTGGTCCAGCAGCGGGGCGCGGCCTTCCAGCCCGTGCGCCATGGTACACAGGTCCGACTTTTGCAGGATGTAGTCCGGCAGGTAATTGGCGAAGTCGATGGCCAGCAGGCTTTGCAGGCCGGGGATGGCATCGCTGGCCTCCGGGCCGATATCGTCCGCTGCGCGCCAGTAGCTCAGTTTTTGTAGCTCCCGCCCTGCTTGCAGGTAGCGGCGCTGGCCTGGGGTCATGCCGGAAAAACGCAGCGAATAGGCCTCCGTCCAGCTCATCGCCAGTTCGGTACCCAGCTTGCCCTGTTTGCCGTCCAGTGAGGGACGGATGCCCAGCGGCAGTTGCAGGTGACGCCGCCAGCGGGTGCGCAGGTGCTTGTTCATGCGCTTGTAACCGGCCAGCAGCTCATCACCGCCATCGCCCACCAGCACCACTTTTACATGCTTGCTGACCTCGCGTGCCAGATACCAGGTGGGAAAGCTGGACGGGTCGGCAAAGGGCTGGTCCAGATCGGCCACAATGCGCGAGAAATCCGCCGCCAGATTTTCCGGCATGTCGATGCGGATATTGCTCAGCCCCATGCGCTGGGCGGAATCTGCCGCGTCGACCGATTCATCCAGCGTGCTGCCGGGAAAGGCCGCGGTAAAGGTGGAAAACTGCTGATAGCCCTGGGTGGCCAGTCGGCTGGCAATCAGGGTGGAGTCAATGCCACCGGACAGCAGCACGCCCAGCGGGCGGTCGGCCACGGTACGCATGGCTACGGCGCGGTCCAGCTCGGGCAGCCAGTCACCCGCCGTGGCCTGCGGTTGCCAGTAGCGACGTTTCTTCAATTGACGACTGGCAAGGTCGAACTCCAGGCAATAGCCGTTTTCCAGCCGCTGGATGTTTTCGAATACGGTGGCCGGTGCCGGGATATAGCGGTGCGCCAGATAGGCGTCGATGGCGGCTGGGCTGAACTGGCGGGCAGGCAAAGGCAGAAAGGGCAGCACCGAACGCACCAGCGAGCCGAAGGCCAGATTGCCATCCAGCAGCGCATACAGCAGCGGTTTTTCGCCCATGCGGTCGCGTGCCAGATGCACCTTGCCCTGGCGCAGGTCGAGAATGGCAAAGGCAAACATGCCGCGCAGGCGCGCCAGCAAGCCGTCAATGCCCCAGGCTTCGTAAGCCCGCAGGATGAATTCGGTATCGGAATGGGTGCGGAACACCGCGCCGGCCTGTTCCAGCTCGCGCTTGCTGTCTTCCCAGTCGTACACCTCGCCGTTGTAGCAGATCCATACCTGGCCATCGTCGTTGTGCATCGGCTGGTCGGCCTCGGGGCGCGGGTCGATGATGGACAGGCGTGCATGCAGCAAGGCGTTGTGGATATTGTCCGCTCCTGCCTGTCCTCCTTGCGCATCCAGCCGTAGCTGGTGGGCGGCATCCGGGCCGCGCCTGGCCAGCTCCAGCAGCATGGCATCGGCGGTGGCTGCTGCCACTGGGTGTCGGGAGAAGAAACCGGCGATTCCGCACATAAAGCATGATCCTGATCCTGGCCGTGGCAGCGTGCCGACGGCCAGTCGTGGCGAACAAGGGAAAACCGGCTGGCGATGCAAGCTGGTGCAACCGGTCGGTGTCAACAGACAGCCTGGCTGTCTGGCGCAGTGCCTAGCCGTGTTGGGCTGGCAGTGTCTGCTGCAGTCGCAACGCCGCTTCGGCCAGGCGTTTGCCCTGGGCCAGCGCCAGCTTGCGCTCGTCTTCGGACAGCGCCCGGTCGTTCTGCACGCCAGCCACATGGCTGACGCCGTAAGGCGTGCCGCCGCTCTGGGTGGCGGCCAGCGGCGGCTCGGCGTAAGGCAGGCCGATAATCAGCATGCCGTGGTGCAAGAGCGGCAGCATCATGCTCAGCAAGGTGGATTCTTGCCCGCCGTGCATGGAGGAGGAACTGGTAAACACGCAGCCGGGTTTGCCGGCCAGCGCACCTGCCATCCATTCACCGCTGGTGCTGTCGATGAAGTACTTCATGGCCGCCGCCATATTGCCAAAGCGGGTGGGGCTGCCCAGTGCCAGGCCGATGCACTCGGCCAGATCGCTTTTTTCCACATAGGGTGCGCCGCTGGCCGGGATGGCGGGGGCGCTGGCTTCGCACACGGTGGATACCTTGGGCACGGTACGCAGCCGTGCCTGGCAGCCCGGCACGCTTTCGATGCCACGGGCAATCAGGCGGGCTAGTTCGGCAGTGGCACCATGCTGGCTGTAATAGAGAACAAGAATGTCTTGCACGGCAATGTCCAGTGATATGTCATCGTCAGCCGATGACTTCGATAACAGGCTGCATGATACCAGTTTCCAATCGTTAATTTGTATGAAGACCGTGTGCAAAACATGACGCCAGCAGGGTTTTTGCCTGCGGCAGCCGCTCGGCACTGCGCAATCGCGGCCACTGTTGCTTGCCAGTTGCGGGTGGCTGCATTACCTTGCGCCTCATGAAACTGCTGCACAGATACGCTACCCAAGCGGGCTTTGTCGGTTTCCTGGTCAGACGCATGGGCAGCCATCGCGTGATGCAGGTAGCCGGCAGCCTGACCTTTACCACCCTGTTGGCGCTGGTGCCGCTGTTCACCATTGCGCTGACGGTGATTTCCGCCTTTCCGGTGTTTGCCGATTACAGCACCCGTTTCAAGGTGATGCTGCTGTCCACCCTGGTGCCGGAATTCGCCGGCAAGGTGATTTCCGTCTACATGCGCCAGTTTGCCGACAATGCGGAAAAACTGACCGCGGCCGGCATCGTGATGCTGGGCGTGACGGCGCTGATGCTGATGTCCACCATCGAGCGCACTTTCAATGCCATCTGGAGTGTGCGCCGTGGCCGTCCCTGGCTGCAGCAGAGCATGGTGTACTGGACGGTGCTGACGCTCGGTCCGCTGGTGCTGGGCGGTGGCCTGCTGTCCTGGCGCTGGCTGCTCAAGTTCAGCCGCTTTGAAAAGACCATGCCGCTGCTGGCCAGCACGCTGGGGGCCGGCGGCACCATTTTGCTGACCGGCATCGTGCTGTCGCTGTTGTACCGCATTGTGCCCAACCGCTTTGTCCCCATCCGCCACGCGGTGCTGGGGGCGATGATTACGGCGGTGCTGCTGGAGCTGACCAAGCTCGGCTTCGGCTATTACATCGGCCAGGTGGCCAGCTACCAACTGGTGTATGGGGCGTTTGCCAGTATTCCGATTTTTCTGCTGTGGGTGTACTGCCTGTGGATGGTGGTGTTGGCCGGGGCGGTATTCACCGCCTCCCTGTCTTACTGGGAAGGCGGAGCCTGGCGGCGGCGCTTTGAGCCGCGGCGGCGCTTTCTGGACGCGGTGGAGGTGTTGCTGATGCTGGATGCGGCCCAGGCGCAAGGCTGCAGCCTGACGCCGGTACAACTGCGCCAGCAGGTGAAGATCGGCTACGACGAGCTGGGCCTGGTATTGGACAAGCTGGCACAGCATGGCTATGTGCAAAAAGGCCAGCGCGATGGCTGGGTGTTGATGCGCAAGCTCTCCACGGTGCAGCTGTCCGATTTGTTCCAGCTATTTGTGTACCGGGCAGATCTGGCCAATGACGATGATGTCGGCCAGGGCATTGAAGCCTTGCTCGGCAGCGTCACCGAGCGGCTTCAGGCGGTATCGCTGGATGACTTTGCCCGCCGGCTGGGGCGGAAGTAGTCGGTATTTCGGTAGAAAGCCGCTTGTTCATTGTCCGGCCACCAGCCGGGAATGCCCAGCAGCGGCAGCGGCCATAGCTGGCGCGGACTGCTCAGCCAGTTGTCATCGGCCAGCCGCGTGGCCAGCAGCGCATCCAGTTGCTGGCATTGCTGCCTTGGGCTGGCATTGAAAAAATCATCCGCCACGGGTAGCAGCAAGGCCTTGCCGCACCAGCCGATATGCGGCTGCAGGCCAACTTCGAAGATGGCGTGTCCCAGCGTATGTACGCTGATCTGCCGTCCCCAGGCGGCCCGCTCCTCAACAAACAGCGTCTGCCACTGCATGTCGTCCAGCGCCTGGCCCAGTTCCGGGCGGGAGCAGGCCACAATCACCCCGCATTCATCCAGCAAGGTGGCGGCATCGCGGCGCGGCCCGCGCTTTATCTCACCCGCGGCAATGGCCCGCACATGACGCGCATTCAGCGCCGCCTTGCTTAGCGGCCAGGCCAGCCAGGCCAGCGCATTGAACCAGTCATGCCAGTTGCCGCTGCGGGTGGGGATTTCACCTGTGCGGCCGATGTGCATTTCATAGTAGCTATCGGCTTGCAGATCGCAGCAGAAGCGCAGGCTTGCCGGCAGGGGGGCGTGTGTACGAGCCAGTTGCAATAGCTGGTCGTAATCCTGCTGTGTCGGCCAGTTGGCCAGTGGCAGCAGGTCGGCCAAGCCGACCAGCGGCTGGTATAGCGGATGGGTGAGGTAATCGGTACGCCAGTGGTTCACGGCAGCGGCCATTGCGGAAAAAGGCGTATCTTAGAACCTGCCCGGTGCGGTGGGATAGTCCGGCCTGCGTCAGCAGCACTCAGTCCGTCTTGCCTGTCAGGTCGTGACAGACCTGGTTACGCCCCTGGTGTTTGGCCTGGTACAGCAGTTTGTCTGCGCGTTTTAGCAGGTCGTCCACATGCTGGTCGCTGTCGCGCAGCAAGGACAGGCCAATGCTGACCGTGTAGCGAATCGGCTGGCCATTGACGTCCACCACGCTGTCGTTGACGGCCATGCGTAGTCGCTCGGCCACGGTCAGTGCATGCGGGCTGTCGGTATCCGGCAGCAAGACGGCAAATTCCTCACCGCCCAGCCGGCCTGCCAGATCGCTTGTGCGCAGCATCTGGCGGCACAACTGGGCAAAATGGCTGATGACCTGATCGCCTGTCGCATGGCCATGGGCATCGTTGATGTTCTTGAAGTGGTCCAGATCCATCATCAATACCGCCATGCCATGACCGCTACGCTGGCTGCGCTTGAGTTCGCGTGCGGCCTGTTGCAGGAAATGGCGGCGGTTGTCCAGGCGGGTCAGTTCGTCCATGGTGGCCAGCTGAAACAGCTTTTTCTCGTGCTGGTCGCGCTGCAGGGCAATGGCGGTGATGTGCGAGCTGCGATGGACCAGGCGCATCTCGTCCGGATTCGGCGTACGCGGCTCATTGTAGTAAATGGCAAAGGTGCCTAGTAGTTCGCGCTGGCTGCTGAACAGCGGGGTGGACCAGCAGGCACGCAGGCCGAAGGGGCGGATCAGCTCCAGATAAGGCTGCCACAGCGGGCTGTTTTCCATGTCATCAACGATGATGGTGCGCTTGAAATAAGCTGCGGTGCCACAGGAGCCCACTTCCGGCCCGATGGCAATCCCTTCGATGATGGCAATGTATTCGGCTGGCAGCTTGCGGCCAGAGGCGACATGCAGGTGCTGGCGGTCTTCGGTCAGCAGCATCACCGAACAGCGTCCGCCGGTGAGCTGGGATTCGATCATGGTACAGATCTGGCCCAGAATGTCCTCCAGCGGCTGATTGGCGGCAATCATCTCCATCACCGCATTTTCTTCGCTCAGCAGGCGGTTAGCCTGCCGGCTGTCGGTAATTTCACGGTCTACCGACAGAATGCTGGTCAGCCTGCCGTTGCTGTCGAATTCGGGAAACAGGCGGGTTTCAAAAATGTAGCGCCGGTTGTGCGACAGCACATCCATTTCAAAACAACGTGGTTCGCCGCTGTTGATCAGGTGATGGCACTCCTGCTCGAACTGTTTTGCCACCGCCTCCGGCCACCCCTTTTCATGAATGGTTTTGCCGATATGTTCGTCCCGAATCATCGCCGAATAGCGACTGACACTGCGGTTGATGAACTGGCAGCGCAGTTCCAGATCGTAACGGGCAATGATGTCACTGGAGTTTTCCACCAGGGTGCGGAACTCCAGCTCGCGCCGGCGCATGGCGGCCTCGGCCAGCTTGCGCGGGGTGATTACCTGGCTGAAGGCCTGCACATGGCGTGGGCGGGTAAGCGGATCGACAATCTGAAAGATCTGCTCCAGCCATTCCCAGTGCTGGTCGGCATGTTGCATGCGGTACTCCAGATCCTGTCCGGCAGCCGTGTCGGCACTGAGGTTCTGCAGCATGTTTTCCAGCAACTGGCGGTCTTCCGGATGCACCCGTTGCTGCCATGTATCCAGACTGATGGTGTCCTGCTCGGGCGGCAGGCCCAGCAAGGTGTGCAGTGCGCCGGGACTGCAGATCACCCTGGCCTGCTCCAGATCGAACTCGCACAGTCCAATGCGCGCACTCTCCAGCGCCGTGACCATGGCGGGCGTCAGCGTGGCTGCCGGGGTAATGCAGTCGGTGGCATGCAGCAGCAGCACCCGCCAGTGCGCGGGCAGGGTATCCGCCGGCAGCACCAACTGCTGCACGCCCAAGCGCAATGGCCCTTGTGCCCGGTCTTGCCAGTCAAGGAAATAAGGCGGCGACAGCAATGCGGTTTGCTGCCGCAGTTGCTGGCACAGTGCGGCAGGCAGTCCGCTGTCATCCAGGCTGTGCGGCTGCCGGCCCAACAGGGTGGCACAGCCCTGTCCTGCAGCCTGAACCCGGCCATGTGCATCCAGCGCCAGCAGCGCATCGGTGGAGTGTTGCACATGAAAACGCAGGGTATCAATGCGCAGCCGTGACTGGCGCTGACGCTGCCAGAGACTACCCAGCCAGATGCCTATCGCCAGGAACACCATCCCGGCCAGCGGCCAGTCCCACGGGGCATGCCCATACCCCTCAGCTGCCGCCAATGTCACGCCAGCGGCAGGCAGCAGGGCGGCACCGCTTGCTGCGACAGCCAGGGCCATCGCTGATCTGGAATTATTCAATGTTCACCCACCGCTTCCGTGATTTGCCCTCTCTGTTTGTTGCGAAGGGCTTCCTTTCATCATGGCATTTAGTATGAAAGTTGCGATGACGAAAATCAGACGGCATGCGCCGTTTTCGTCGTTTTTATGCAACAAATAAAGTATGCTGTGGCGATTGTTGTGGAGTGATGCATGGACTACTTTCCGATTTTTCTCAAGCTGCAGGATGCCGACTGCCTGGTGGTCGGCGGCGGAGACGTTGCCCTGCGCAAGGTACGCCTGCTGAAGGCAGCCGGTGCGCGCCTGACCGTGGTTGCTCCCGAAGTGACTGAAGAGCTGGCCATGATGGCACAGCGTGGCGAACTGCAGTGGCGGGCGGGTTTGTTTACCGATGACATGGTCAGCGGCATGCGGCTGGTGATTGCCGCCACCGACCAGCGCGTGGTCAACCAACAGGTTTCACAGGTGGCGCAGCAGCACAATATCCCGGTCAATGTGGTGGACGACCCGGAAATCTCCACCTATATCACCCCGGCCATCATCGACCGCTCGCCGCTGGTGATTGCAGTTTCCTCCGGTGGCAGCGTTCCGGTACTGGCGCGCTTGGTCCGTGCCCGGCTGGAAAGCATCATTCCGGCCGGTTTTGGCCTGCTGGCAGCATTTTCTGCCCGTTTCCGCGAGCGGGTGAAAGCCCGCTTTGCCGATGTCGAAGCACGCCGCACCTTCTGGGAATCAGTATTGGAAGGACCGGTTGCCGAAGCGGTGATGAACGGTCGCGAGGCGGTTGCCTGCGAGGAAATGGAAAAGCGCCTGGCCAGCGCCGAAGACAGTCCCAGCGGGGCGGTGTATCTGGTGGGTGCCGGCCCGGGCAATCCTGATCTGCTGACTTTCCGTGCCTTGCGCCTGATGCAGCAGGCCGACGTGGTGCTGCATGACAAACTGGTGGCTCCGGAGCTGCTGGAACTGGTGCGGCGCGATGCCGAGCGTATTTATGTGGGCAAGGCGCGTGCCAATCACACCCTGCCGCAAGAGGACATCAACCAGTTGATGGTGCGCCTGGCAAAGTCGGGCAAACGGGTGTTGCGGCTGAAGGGCGGTGATCCCTTCACCTTTGGCCGCGGCGGCGAGGAAATCGAAACCCTGGCCGAGCACAATATTCCCTTTGAAGTCGTACCGGGCATTACCTCTGCAAATGGCGCTGCCAGCTATGCCGGTATACCCTTGACCCACCGCGATCATGCCCAGTCGGTGACATTTGTCACCGGCCACAAGAAAGACGGCAGCATCGATCTGGACTGGCCAGCGCTGACCCGTCCAGACCAGACCGTGGTGGTTTACATGGGCCTGACCATGGCCGCCGAGTTGTGTGCTGCCTTCATCGCTCATGGCAAACCGGCTGATACCCCGGCTGCCGTGATCGAATGGGCAACCACTCCGCGCCAGCGCACGCTGAGCGGAACGCTGCAGACACTGCCGACGCTGATATCGTCCTATGGCGTTGCCTCGCCTGCGCTTATCATAGTGGGCAGTGTTGTTTCGCTGGCAGACAAGCTGGCCTGGTTCCGGCGGGTGGAAAACGGGCCTGCTACAATGCCGGATTTGCAGCAGAAATGAAGCACGGTTCGCCGCAGCGCACCGTGTGCCGATAATCGTTACGGACAAGAAGACGCAGGCATGGTTGGTGTACTAGTCATATCTCATGGCAATCTGGGTGCCTGTCTACTCGACTGCGCCCGGCACGTATTAGGACGGGATCCGGACAATATCGCCACGCTGGCGGTAGAGAAAACCGAGGACCCGGATCAGAAACTGGTCGAAGCCGCAGCGCTGGTGGCCCGTCTGGAACAGGGCGAAGGCGTGGTGGTGTTGACTGATATGTATGGCGGCACGCCATCCAATATTGCCAGCCGGCTGATTGATCCAGGCAAGGTGGAAGCCGTTGCCGGGGTCAGTCTGCCCATGCTGGTGCGTGCGCTCAGTTACAGCAGCCAGCCGCTGGAAATCGTGGTCAGCAAGGCCATTACCGGCGGGCTGGAGGGCGTACTTTATATTCTTCCAGGGGACGGTAATGCTGCGCGTTGAAATACAAATTATTAATAAACTTGGCCTGCATGCTCGCGCTTCGAGTAAATTCACCCAGCTGGCCAGCCGCTTCAAGAGCGATGTGGGCATTGCCCGCAATGGCCGCCGGGTAAACGGCAAGAGCATCATGGGCGTGATGATGCTGGCAGCGGCCAAGGGTTCCACCGTCGAGCTGGACGTGGATGGCCCGGATGAACAGGAAGCGCTGGACGCGCTGGTGGCATTGATCAACAACAGGTTTGACGAGGCTGAATGAATCAGCCCGCTTGAGGAGGGGATGGGACGATGAATATCACCCTGCATGGTGTAGCCATTGGTGGCGGCATCGCCATTGGCCGGGCCCATCTTATCTCCCGCAGTATGGACGATGTGGCGCACTACGGCCTGGAAGATGCAGAAATCCCGGCGGAGATGGCGCGCTTTGATGAGGCAGTGCGCGCCACCCGCAAGGAGCTGGAAATGCTGTGGGGCAGCATTCCGGAAAATGCGCCGGCCGAGCTGGGTGCCTTCCTGTCGCTGCACATCATGCTGCTGGGGGATATCACCATCTCGCGCGAGCCGCGTGAAATCATCGAAAAACAGCGCTGCAACGCCGAATGGGCATTGAAGCTGCAATGTGACCTGCTGGTGGAGCAGTTTGACGCCATCGAGGAAGACTACCTGCGCGAACGCAAGAACGACGTGCTGCAGGTGGTGGAGCGCATTTTCAAGAACCTGGATGGCCACGCCCCGCAATTGCCCGCGCCTGGCGATTTGCTGGACGATACCATTCTGGTGGCGCACGACCTGTCGCCGGCCGACATGGTGTATTTCAAGGATTCCAATTTTGCCGCCTTCGTCACCGATGTAGGCGGAGCCACCTCGCACACCGCTATTCTGGGACGCAGCCTCGACCTGCCCTCCGTCATCGCCCTGCACCATGCGCGTGAGCTGATCCGCGAGGAAGAGCAGATCATTGTCGATGGCCAGCAAGGCGTGCTGATCATCAACCCGGACGAACTGGTGCTGAGCGAATACCGCCGCCGCCAGCGTGCCTGGCGTGATGCCAAGCGCAAGCTGTCCTCCATCCGTAAGTCCGATGCCAAAACCAAAGATGGCACGGTGATCGAACTGCTGGCCAATATCGAGCTGCCGCAGGATGTGGAGGTGGTGAAGGGCTCCGGTGCCGCTGGTGTGGGCTTGTTCCGCAGCGAATTCCTGTTCCTGGGCCGGGATACCCTGCCCACCGAAAACGAGCAGTTCGAGGCCTACCGCAAGGTGGCCGAAGACATGAAAGGCCTGCCGGTCACCATCCGCACCATGGACCTGGGGGCCGACAA
Organism: Aquitalea magnusonii; assembly: GCF_002217795.2. Taxonomy (NCBI): domain Bacteria; kingdom Pseudomonadati; phylum Pseudomonadota; class Betaproteobacteria; order Neisseriales; family Chromobacteriaceae; genus Aquitalea; species Aquitalea magnusonii. The sequence continues at coordinate 3,789,366 of NZ_AP018823.1, read as the reverse complement.
GAATCCCAAGTGGCTGAATCACGACGTGGCGGATAACCCGGCACTGGGCCTTACCGGCATCCGCCTGTGTCTGGCCGAACCGCTGATGTTCCGTGCCCAGTTACGGGCGCTGTTGCGTGCCTCACACTACGGCAAGGTGAAAATCCTGTTCCCCATGCTCAATTCGCTGGGCGAACTCAAACAGTCGATTGCCCAACTGGATTACGCCAAGCAGGAATTGCATGAAGAAGGTCTGCCATTCGATGAAAAGGTGGAAGTGGGCGCGATGATTGAAATCCCGTCCGCCGCGCTGGTGGTGGGCAGTTTCATCAAATATGTCGACTTCCTGTCCATCGGCACCAACGACCTGATCCAGTACACCCTGGCCATCGACCGTAACGACGATTCGGTCAGCCATCTGTACGACCCGGTACATCCGGCGGTGCTCAAGCTCATCCTGCATACCATCCGCACCGGCATCAAGGGTGGGGTGCCGGTATCGGTGTGCGGCGAGATGGCGGGCGACCCGCGCCTTACCCGGCTGCTGCTGGGCATGGGCTTGCGCAAGTTCTCCATGCACCCGGCCAGCCTGTTGGCGGTGAAGCGCATGGTACTCAATACCCACCTGGACGATATCGCCCCCATCGCAGGGCGCATGCTTCGATCCGAAGACCCTGATAAAATCGCCGATCTTTTGCAACTGCTGAATACCGAGCCGGATGCCTGATCCGGCTTTTATTTTTGGCCGCATTGCTGCCTGATCTGCTGTTCAGTGTGAATGGAAGCCCTATCCCGGATGAAACGTCTTGCCATTGTTCGTCAAAAATATAACCCCGCTGGCGGTGCCGAGCGTTTCATCAGCCGTGCCCTGCATGCGCTGACCCAGCAGCATGCGTTAAGCGTTTCCCTCATTGCGCGCAATTGGGAAAAACTGGAGGGCATTGCCGAATGTCGGGTCAACCCTTTCTATTTGGGTAACCTGTGGCGTGACTGGGGCTTCGCGTGGTCAGCGCGGCGGCGTTGGCAGCAGGAAGGTTTTGATTTAGTGCAGTCGCATGAGCGCATTCCAGGCTGCCACATCTTCCGGGCCGGCGATGGCGTACATCGGCATTGGCTGCAACTGCGTCGTCGGCATTTGGGCTGGTTTGGGCGCTTGTCGCTACTGCTCAATCCGTATCACCACTATGTTCAATATGCTGAAAAAGCCATGTTTCAGCACCCAGATTTACGTTTGGTGGTGTGTAACTCGCACATGGTGAAACAAGAAGTACAACACTATTTCGGCTTGCCCGATCAGCGTTTCGCCGTCGTTTATAATGGCGTCGACACAGCGCAGTTTCATCCGCAATTGCAGCAGCAATATCGTGCCATCATGAGAGCACAGTATGACATTCCGGCGGCTTCGCCTGTCATGTTGTATGTTGGCTCCGGTTTTGAGCGTAAAGGCGTGGCTAGAGCATTACAGGTGCTGCAGCAATTCCCCGATATTTATCTGGTTGTGGTTGGTGGTGATAAGCATGCCGCTCGTTATCACGTTCTGGCCGAACGCCTGGGGATGCAGAGACGAGTGCGTTTTACCGGGGCACAGCGAGAAGTAAAGCCATTTTATGGGATGGCGGATGCCTTTATATTACCGACACTGTATGATCCCTTCCCCAATGTGTGTGTTGAAGCAATGGCCGCAGGGCTTCCGGTATTTACCACAACCACCTGTGGCAGTGCCGAACTGCTGACTAATGGGCGTAATGGCTGGGTCGCTGCTGTGGATGATCAGCAGGGGTGGCATGATGGAGTGGCATATTGGCTTCAACATCAACAGGACTGGGCTTCCTGGTGCCAGCAGGCTCGTCAGGCAGTGGAGGGGCTGACCCTGCCCGCCATGACCGATGTTATGTTGCAAAAATATGAAAAACTCCTTGCCGTGCATACGTCTTGAACCGTGCCTGATTGCCTTGTCGCAAGGCGCAAGCGAATGATTTTCTTACCGCATGAGTGAAATGCTAAAAGACTCCATCGATCTGACCCAGGTACGACGCGTCTTGGTCATCAAATTGCGTCACCATGGGGATGTGCTGCTGACGTCTCCGGTTTTTTCCGTGCTCAAACAGCAGGCCCCGCAGTTGGAGGTCGATGCCTTGGTGTACCGCGATACCCAGGAAATGCTCAGCCTGCATCCGGCCATCAGCCAACTGCACACCATAGATCGCAACTGGAAAAAACTGGGTCCCATCGGCCAACTCAAGGCAGAGTTGCATTTGCTGTCTGCCTTACGCCAGCGTCGCTACGATCTGGTGATCACCCTGACCGAACACAAGCGCGGGGCATGGCTGACGCGTCTGCTGTCGCCACGCTGGTCGGTAGGGCCGGATGGCCGCTACGGCAAACTGTTTCGCAACAGCTTTACTCACCGCTATCTGCAAGTGCCGGGCAACCGCCGCCATACTATTGAAATCCATCTGGATGCTTTGCGGCGTATCGGGGTCTATCCGGCTGAAAATCAGCGACAACTGACGCTGGTGGCCGGCCACAATGCCGAAGCCACGCTGGCCGCCAAACTGGAACAGCAGGGCTTGCAGGCCGGGCAGTACATTCTGGTACACCCTACCTCGCGCTGGTTGTTCAAGAGCTGGACGGTGGAAAACATGGCTGCGCTGATCAACACCCTGCAGCAGCGTGGCCAGCGTGTACTGCTGACCGCTGCGCCCAGCCCGGATGAAATGGCCATGCTGGCCGACATCCAGTCGCGGCTGACGCAGCCGGCTGCCAGCCTGGCCGGTCAGTTGACCCTGAAGGAACTCGCAGCCGCCATCGACAACGCCCGTCTGTACATCGGCGTGGATTCGGTGCCCATGCACATTGCCTCGGCGATGAAAACGCCCTGTGTGGCCTTGTTTGGCCCGTCTGGTGACATCGAATGGGGGCCGTGGCAGGTACCGCACCGGGTGGTGGCAGCCAAGATGTCCTGCCGTCCGTGTGGTAATGCGGGTTGTGGTGGCGGTTGGCTGAGTGAGTGTTTACAGCAAATTAGGCTGGAGGAGGTGATTGCTGCAGTTGATGGCGTCCTGGAGGAGTCTGTATGAAAAAGCAGCGACGACTGCCCGGACGCTTGCTGATTTTTGCCGCGCTGATGTGCCGTTTACCTTGGCAGTGGTTGCGGCGGCGTCCCTCCGAGCAAACTGTGCAGCGAATTTTGGTCCTGCATCAGTTCCTGTTGGGTGACGCCTTAATGGCTACCAGCCTGCTGGCCAAATTGCGAGAGCGTTATCCCGTGGCAGAGATTACACTGGCCTGCCCGCCGGGGCAGGTTGGGCTATATCAGAGTCGGCCTTACGGCATTACTGCAGTCGGCTGGCATCCACGGGACTTTGCCTCTGTACGCAAGTTATTCGCGATGCCACGCTTCGATCTGGTCTTTCTCAGTGGAGAGAACCGTTTGTCCTTTCTGGCGCGTGCCATTGGCGCACGCTGGATCATTGGCTTTGCTGCCGAGGCACCAGCATATAAAAACTGGTTGGTTGATGAGGCGGTGGCGTATAGCGATCAGCCTGAGTCATGGACAGACACAGCAGCAAGGTTGGTTGCTGGACCTGAACCCAAAGCATTTGATTTGGCAGATTGGCCAGTTGAAGTGATCAACCCGGTGTCCATTGCTCAACCCTATGTCGTGCTTCATGTGGGTGCCAGTTCGGCTACCCGGTATTGGCCAACTACCAATTGGCAAGACCTAGCTGCTGGTTTGCGTATGCAGGGGCGCTGTATTGTGTGGTCCTGTGGTCCAGGAGAAGAGCAGCTGATTGGTGCGATTGATCCCCCGGCTCAGGACATTGTGATGGCCGGTTGTCTCAACTTGGTTCAATTACGAGCTCTTTTACATGGAGCGCAAGCCTGCATCTGCCCCGATACCGGCGTTGCCCATCTAGCCAAGACGGCAGGTGTTCCATTGTTGATGCTATTTGGCCCTGGCAGTGAAATCTTGTTTGGTCGCAGCAATTTCTTTTCCGCCATTCCTTGTGTGGGTGTAGGTGCAGCATGGTTTCCTTGCCGTATTCAGCGTGATATGCATCATCGCCAAGTATCATGGGCCCTGCGCTGTCACCGTACTGTGGGTGATAAGCCAGACCAGTGCCATAAGCCACAGTGTATGGCAGCCGTGCAGCCATCTATGGTGTTGCAAGCGTTAGTTCAGTTACTGCCTTAAGAGAATTAATTTAATGAACAAGATATTCGACTCAATGGGTACTGTACGGCGTGTTCCACTGTATCTGGAACTTATCCTTGTTATGGTGGCGGCCTCATTGATGTTTGTATGGTCAATGCCGAACCTCACAGGATTGCGTAATAGCCTTTTGGTTTTTGATTTTCTTATTTGCGTGCCATTGGCATGGCCTGTTTTGTGTAATAGGGGATGGCGTCGATTTTTCCCAGTTTTACCTTTGAAAATATATTGCGTACTCACGTTGTGGATTGTTTTGTGTGCTTTTTTATTTTCTGATAATCGTGTTGTGAGCTTTCATGAGATATGGGGGCAATGGATACGTAGTGCACTAGCTGGTGCTATGGGTTTTCTGTTGGCCTCCTTGTCGGCTAGTCGCCGCCTGCGTCTTTCCCCCTCATCAGTATTGACGGTGCTTATGTTGGCGATTTTTTCACAAGTTATGCTCCATGATGTAGATATGTTATACCAGTGGATAACTGTGGGGAGAATTCCATTTGGGGAAACAAAAATTCTGGAAAGCAGGACTGTTCTGACCTATGTTGTTAATTTGTTACTGGCATTTTCAGCAGCAGAGTTGATGGGTCGAGTTTTATTCAAGCGGCGCTATATGCTTTTTTCTGATATTTTCTTTGTATTTGTAGGGCTTGTTTGTATTTTTGCTTCCTACACTTTGCAAACCAGGAATGGCATGATCGGTACCTTGGCATTGCTAGTTTCCTGCTCCTTACTCTTCTGGTTTGTTAAGCGAAAAACTACTAATAATATACTGGTTGCAGGTCTGGTCTTGTTGGTTTTGTCAGGTGTCGTCACTTTAGGTTGGTTCTCTTATAAATCTGACCCTCGCTGGGGATCGCTACTAGAAACAGTTCCAATTGCTTGGGATACACAGGGACATCAGGAGTGGATTCATCGTCAGTATCCCTTGCTCGCAGACGGGAGCCCCGTTAGTGGGTCGAATTATGAGCGTATTGCTTGGGCAAAAGAGGCCCTGCTACAAATCGCACGTGAGCCCATTGGCGTAGGTTATAATCGAAGCGCATTCGGATTGGCACTGAAAAAAATCCACCCAGATTTGGTTGATACAGCGCATTCTCATAGTGGAATATTAGATTTTACCATTGCAAACGGTATTCCTGGTTTAATTATTTTTATTGCTCTGTTGTGGGTTTGTTTTCGGCAGGGTTTGTTGGCTTTTTTTAAAAATCATTCCCCGCAAGGATTGCTATTGGCGTTTGTTGTGACTGGTTTTTTTGGTCGTAGCTTGGTGGATAGTAATATCCGCGATCATATGCTGGAGCAGTTTATGTTTTTGCTTTGCGTAATGCTTGTTTTTTCTCTGGAAAGGGACTCGATTGAATCCTGAAAAAATTCTGGTCATCCGTCGGGATAATATTGGTGATTTGGTTTGTACAACACCATTGATTCATGCTTTGAGGAAGCGCTTTCCAGAAGCTAGACTGGATTTGCTGGTAAATAGCTATAATGCCCCGCTTCTTGTTGGCCATCCAGATGTCGATAACCTTTATGTTTATACCAAGGCGAAACATCGTGAAAAAGGTGAAAGCGTATTGGAGGTTTACTGGAAACGCTTACTATTACTACTGAGGATGCGTAGTACCCATTATGATGTTGCCGTGCTTGCGAACGGGGGATGCATGCCCAGGCCATTGCGTTGGGCTAGACAGATTGGTGCCCGCTATATCCTTGGCTTTAGCGAACCGGGAAATCCGCTTTCCAGCCAGATCAATTTACCTGTGTCCAGTCCCGCACAAGTCATGCATGAGGCTGAGATGCTGATGACACTGATGCAGCCGTTGACGGGAGAGGTTGTACCAACGCCCCCCCTTTCTCTGGTAGCAGATGCAGATCTGACCGAAGCATTACGTGGGAAATTGGTAGATATTGCTGGAAAAAAACTGATTGGCTTGCATATCAGTGCGCGCAAACCTAGTCAGCAGTGGCCGGCTCAACGTTTCATTGAGTTGGCACACGCCATTGCCAAAGATAGTGCTGTTCATCTTATGCTATTTTGGTCACCAGGTAGTGCAGATAATCCTTTTCATCCTGGAGATGATGAAAAAGCAGCCATGATTTTGGAAGGCTGTGCTGGTTTGCCGCTTACTCCGTTGCCTACTCATCAACTGGATGAATTGATGAGTGGTTTGTCATTACTAGATGTTCTGATCTGCAGTGATGGTGGTGCCATGCATGTAGCTGCTGGCCTGGGTAAGCCTATTGTCTGCATGTTCGGTGATAGCGATGTAGCCAAATGGCACCCATGGGGTGTGCCATACAAAGCGTTGCAGCCCGTGAGCAGAAATGTTGTCGATCTATCGGTCATAGACCTGCTCTCTGCTTATCGGCAATTGATGGAGCAGGATGCCGACCAAGTGTCTACGGAAATTTCTGCATGAATAAAAATGGCAGCGAGAATCTTGGCTGGGTAACTTATCGTCGTCTGATTCGTTATATCTGGCAGTACTGGAAGGTCTTCGCCCTGTCGCTGGTCTCCATGACCATTGCCGCTTTGACCGAACCGGCGTTTGCCCGGTTGATGAAGCCGCTGATCGACGGTGGTTTTGTCAACAAGGACCCCCAAGCCATTGTCTGGGTGCCGATGGCCATCGTCGGGGTATTCCTGGTGCGTGGCATCACCAGTTTCATCAACGAATACACCTCCAGTTGGCTGGCCGGACATCTGGTTCAGACCCTGCGGCAGCAGATGTTTGCCAGAATGCTGCGTCTGCCGGTGCAGTACTATGCCGATAATCAGTCTGGCCGCCTGGTATCGCGGATCTCCTTTGATGTGAACCAGGTGACCGAAGCCGGTTTCAACGTGATTACCGTGACGGTAAAGGATGGAGTGACCGCGATCAGCCTGTTGGCCTGGCTGCTGTATATCGACTGGCAACTGACCCTGATTTGCCTGGTGGTGATGCCGGTGGTGACTGTGTGCATGCGTATGGTGGCCAGGCGTCTGCGCGGTCTGGCACTCGAGAACCAGCAGCACATGGCCGATCTCACCCAGATTCTGGGCGAAGGCGTGGATTGCCAGAAAGTGATCAAGGTTTACGGCGGCGAGCCGTATGAGGAAGCCCGTTTCAATACGGCGGCCCAGGCCATCCGCCGCAATGGGGTAAAACAGAGTGCTGCCAGTTCGGCCAATACCGGGGTAACCCAGCTGATGATTGCCTGCGCGCTGGCGGCAATTCTGTATTTTGCGGCCATGCGGGCACAGCACGGTGCATTCACCGCCGGTGATTTCATGTCTTTCCTGACCGCGATGATGTTGCTGTTTGCGCCGGTCAAGCGCATTACCGGCATTTCCCAGGCCATGCAGCGTGGCCTGGCGGCTGCGGAAAGCGTATTCAATTTCCTGGATGAGCCGGGCGAACCGGATCATGGCACGCAACGCCTGCCTGCAACGCGCGGTCAGTTGCGCTTTGAGGACGTCAGCTTCCGCTACCCCAATGCCGAGCGCGTGGTATTGCAGCAGGTAAGCCTGGAGGTGAATTCCGGCGAGACCGTGGCGTTGGTGGGGTCTTCCGGCAGTGGTAAAACCACGCTGGTCAGCCTGATCCCTCGTTTTTACGAACCGTTGTCAGGGCGTATCACGCTGGATGGCATACCACTGGACGATATCGTACTGGCTGATTTGCGCCAGCATATCGCCATGGTGAGTCAGGATGTCGTGCTGTTCAATGATACCGTGGCCGCCAATATTGCCTATGGGGCCGGCCCGCAGATCAGTCGCGCACAGATTATCGAGGCGGCGCGCGCGGCCAATGCGCTGGAGTTCATCGAGGCCATGCCCGACGGGCTGGACACCCAGATCGGCGAAAATGGTGTCCGCCTGTCTGGTGGCCAGCGCCAGCGGCTGGCCATTGCCCGCGCACTGTTGAAGAACGCACCGCTGCTGATTCTGGATGAGGCGACGTCGGCACTGGATACCCAATCCGAGCGCCTGGTTCAGGCTGCGCTGGAAAACCTGATGAAGAACCGTACCACCATCGTGATTGCCCATCGGCTGTCCACCATCGAGAATGCGGATCGCATCATCGTGATGCATCAGGGCAGGGTGGCGGAGCAGGGCAGCCATCAACAACTGATGCAACTGGATGGCTTGTATGCCCGCCTGCACAGTCTGCAATTCCGTGAGCCGGAGGCCGATGCCGGCTGAGTATTACGGTCTGTTGGCCAAGTAAAACAGGCTGCCCGCGGGCAGCCTGTTTATGTCGGGAAGAAGCCTGGCCTCAGGCTTTGGCGGCAAACAGCGGATCTTGCGGTGCCAGCAGACGGCCATTTTCCTGAATGGTGCGCCATACCGGCTGGTCCTTGACCTGAGCCTGCACATCGCGCGCCAGACGGCAGTAGGCTTTGCAGTTACCTGCGGAGGAGTAGGCACGCAGCAGCGTCACCTTGATGGAAAGATTCTGTGGCTCGTCTTTCATTGCCTCTTTCAGTACCCGCACTGCATCGCTGCTGCGACCGTAAGCCAGAAACACCTCGGCCTCGCCCACCGGGTCGATCCCCCGGGCCCGTGGCTTCTTGTAGGTTGCCTTGCGCCACAACTGGCGGGAAATGTAGTAGCTACTCATCAGGCCGAAACTGGCCAGTAATGCGGTTATTGCATCCACCTTGGCTTCCCTCCGAGATTCTCTCTCTGCTTGAATTATGCAGTCGATTATTCGGGTAGCCGAACATCCCCGCAATCCGTAAAAATCCTTAATGGCACCGTGGTTTCAGGATTTGCGGGGCGGTGTGCTCAGTGCGGGATGGTGGCGTCGATATGCGGGCCGCTGAACAGGGTGTCGAGCAGAGCCGGTGGCAGACCGGGCTGGATGACTGCCTGGCCCAGTTGTTTGAGCAGGATAAAGCGGATGACGCCGCTTTCCACTTTCTTGTCATGGCCCATGTGACGCATCCATTCGTCCACCCCAAAGTCGGGGCTGCGCACCGGTAGTCCGGCAGCGTCTATCAGTGTCACCACCCGCTGTACATCCTCTGCCGACAGCCAGCCCAGTGCCTGGGACGCGGCAGCCGCCAGCACCATGCCAGCCCCTACGGCTTCACCGTGCAGCCAATGGCCATAACCGAGGCCGGCCTCAATCGCGTGGCCAAAGGTATGACCCAGGTTGAGCAAGGCACGTACGCCTTGTTCCTTTTCATCCTGGCCGACAATTTCTGCTTTCATTTCGCAGGAACGACGCACGGCGTATTGCAGGGCTGCGGGATCGCGTGCGCGCAGTTTGTCCATATTGGCTTCCAGCCAGGCCAGAAAGTCGGCATCGCCCAGCAGGCCATACTTGATGACCTCGGCAATGCCTGCCGACAGTTCCCGCTCGGGCAGGGTGGCCAGCAGGTCCATGTCGGCCAGTACCAGCTTGGGCTGGTAGAAAGCACCGATCATATTTTTGCCCAGCGGGTGGTTGATGGCGGTCTTGCCGCCTACCGAGGAGTCCACTTGTGCCAGCAAGGTGGTGGGAATCTGGATGAAGGGGGCGCCGCGCTGGTAACAGGCGGCAGCAAAGCCGGTCATGTCGCCGATGACGCCGCCACCTAGTGCAATCAGCGTGGTCTTGCGCTCGGCATTGGCACCCAGCAGGGCGTCGAAGATCAGATTCAGCGTCTGCCAGTTCTTGTGTGCCTCGCCATCGGGCAGGATGACCGGAATGCAATGCACGCCGTGGCTTTCCAATTGTCTGGTCAGGCGCTCCAGGTAGAGCGGGGCAACAACGTCGTTGGTGACGATGGCAACCTGGGGGATGGGCAGGTGCGGCAGGATCAGTTCAACCTGATCAAGCAGTCCGTGGCCAATGTGAATGGGGTAGCGGGTATCCGGCAGGGTCAGGTCTAGCGTAATCATGCGTCAGGTCTTGGCTGGAATGTTATGCAGCTGGTCGAGCAGGCGGCTGACCAGCAGGTTGACGTTCTGTTGCGAGGTATCAACCACGATGTCGGCGACTTCGCGGTACAGGGGGTCGCGCTGCTCGAGCAGGCTTTGCAGTTTGGCACGCGGGTCGGCGGTTTGCAGCAGTGGGCGGTTCTTGTCGTGCATGGTACGCGCCAGCAGGTCGTCAATGGAGGCGCGCAGGTAGATCACCACGCCGTGTCTTGACAGCTCGGCCCGGTTTTCCGGACGCAGTACTGCACCACCACCGGTGGCGAGCACGATATTGTTCATTTTTGCCAGATCGGCAATCACGCTGCTTTCGCGGTCACGAAAGCGCAGTTCGCCTTCTATCTCGAAAATGGTGGCAACGCGAACGCCAGTGCGCGCCTCGATTTCATGATCCGAGTCGTAGAAGGTCTTGCCGGTCTTGCGTGCCAGTGCCCTGCCAACGGTGGTCTTGCCGGCACCCATCAGCCCGACAAGAAAAAAATTGCCTGCCATGTTCTCCATGGCAGGCATTGTAGCTGATGCTGACTGGGTCTGTCTGCGCAGGCAGAAGACAAAATGCGCGCAGATGCCCAGTGTTTAACGATTTTGCAGGTTCAAGTCCTCAACCACCTTCGGCGTGATGAATACCAGCAGTTCGGTGCGGTTGTTCTTGTCCACCTTGCTGCGGAACAGCGCGCCCAGGAAGGGGATATCACCCAGCAGCGGTACCTTGTTGATCGTGGTATCCAGTGTTTGCTGGTAAATACCGCCAATCACCACGGTGCCGCCGTTTTCCACCATCACCTGGGTTTTCACCACCTTGGTGTCGATGGCCGGGGTGCTGTTGACAAACAGGGTGCTGCTGACGCTGTCCTTGTTGATCTGGATTTCCATCAGCACACGGTTATCCGGCGTGATTTGCGGCGTGACTTTCAGGCTGAGGTTGGCCTTTTTGAACGACACGGATGTCGCACCGCTGGAGCTGGCTTCCTGATACGGAATTTCCGTACCCTGTTCGATACTGGCTTCAACCCGGTCGGCGGTCATGATGCGCGGACTGGCCAGAATCTTGCCCTTGTCGGCGGTTTCCATGGCATCCAGTTCCAGGCCGATGGCTGCACGGGAGCCGGCACCAAATACGGCACCGATGGAGTTATAGGTACCGGACAGGCCTAGATTCACTCCGGAGCTCAGTGGAATCGATCCGGTAGATGTGCCTTTGGCGATATTGAAGCTGGTGGTGGCATCACTCAGTGTGCCACCAATACTGGTACCGCCACTGCTACGTGCCACGTTGAGCTTGACCCCCAGGCTCTTGCTCCAGTCATCGGTGGCTTCGACGATGCGTGCCTCGATCAGCACCTGCTTCACTGGAATGTCGGTCTTGGTGACCAGATCGCGGATCTTGTCGATGACGGTTTGGGTGTCATTGATGATCAGGGTATTGGTTTTCGGGTCGATCAGCGCACTGCCACGTGAGGAGAGTAACCCGTTATTGGCGGTATTGTTGGCACCGCTGGTGGTACTGCTGCCATCCAGAATCTTCTTGAAGTCTTCCGCCGAGCGGTAGCGCAGCACAAAGGTTTCCGAGCGTACCGGTTCCAGTGCGTTCAGTTGCTGCTTGCCTTCCAGAATCTGCTTGTCACGGCTGAGCAGTTCTTCACGCGGGGCAATATTGATGATGTTGCCATTGCGGCGTTGATCCAGGCCCTTGGTTTGCAGAATCAGGTCCAGCGCCTGATCCCACGGCACGTCTTTCAGGCGCAGCGTGATGTTGCCGGTGACCGAGTCGCTGGTGACGATATTCAGCCCGGTGAATTCAGCAATCACCTGCAGCACGGTGCGTACTTCGATGTTCTGGAAGTTGAGCGACAGCTTGTCGCCCTTGTATTGCGGCTTGCTGTTCAGCTCATTCTTGCTGGCACTTTCCACCACGGCCTTGCGTACTTCCACCACCAGCTTGCGCTCGGTCTGGTAGGAGGAGAATTCCCAGTCACCCTGCGGCTGCACCACGATTCGGCTGTTACGGCCCTGATTGCTGGCAATCACCTTGTCTACCGGGGTGGCAAAGTCGCTGACATCCATGCGCTTTTCCAGCGAGCGTGGCAGGTTGGCATCCATCACGTCCAGCACCAGGTTCTTGCCTTCACGGCGCACATCAACCGGTGTGCTGTCGGAAGGCAGCATGATTTCCACGCGCCCTTCGCCACTACGGCCACGCCGGAAATCCAGGCCCAGCGGGGTGCTGGCCACCGCAGCCTGGGCACTGGCCTGGTTGGCGGCAGAAGCTAGGTTGGACGGCTGCTCCTGCGAGGTGGCGGCCTGCTGTGGCGAGGTCATGCTGTTGTTGATGCGTACCAGCAGTTTGTTGCCGGCGATGCTGGTGCTGTAGGACACGTTATGCGCCAGGTTCAGCACCAGGCGGGAGCGGCCATTGGCTTCCACCGCCACGGCAGATTTGACGATGGGGTTGCCCAGTTCGACAACGTTTTTCGGCAGCTTGACCTGGGTGCCGGCAAAGTCGAAGGCAACGCGGGCCGGATTGGCGATGGCGAAGCTGTTAGGTTTGATGGCCGGGCCATCAAAGGTCACTTGCAGCAACTGGGTATCGCCATCGCTCTGGGCTACGTCGATCGCGGTGATGGAGGCTGCATGGGCAATGGAAAATGCAATGGACAGACCCAGCCCCGACAACAGTTTGATTGAATGCTTTTTCATTATTTCTGCCCTTGTTCATCCAGGTACATGCTGGTTTCGCGCTGTACCCATTCTCCGTTCAGATCTTCCACGGTCTCGGAAAGTACTAGTTCGGTATCGCTGATGCGTTTGATCTGGCCGAAATTGGGGCCGATGAAATTACCCGGCTGCACACGGTAGATGCTGCTTTCCGGCGTGCGGATCAAGGCGTAGGTGATATTGTTGCGCTTGAGCAGCCCAACCATCTTCAGCTTGTCCAGATCGTAGTTTTCCAGCAGCTCACGCGGGCGCTTGAAGTCGGGCGCATTGGCTGCGTTCTGCTTCTTGGCCATCTGCAGTTTGACCGGATTGAAAGGGTCGGGAATGTCGAAGGCATTGTAGGTGAACGGCTGGTAGGCCTGGGCCTGTGGCAGCGGATCAATCTGCCCGCGCAGTCCCTGGCTGGCCTGTTGCATCCAGGCATGCAGGTCTTCGGTATTGCTGCTGCCGCAGGCAGTGAGCAGCAGCGGACACAGCAAGGTGGCGAGAGTTTTTTTCAGCATGGCGTCACGCTCACTTCTTGGGCGGCTGTGGTGCCGCAGCAATGCGCTCTTCCGGCTCCAGCGCGCGATAAGTCTTGGCCGTGGCTTCCATGGTCATGCGGGCAGCATCCTTGCCCTGGCCTGGTGTCAGGCTGATATCGCCGATGGTGACAATGCGGGAGAGCTGTGCCACATCGCTGACAAAGGCTGCCAGATCGTTGTAGTTGCCTGTCAGCCGGATGGCGATCGGGACTTCTGCCATTTCGGCGGTTTTTATTTCGCCATTGGGGCGGAACAGTTCAAATTGCAGACCGCGACCGATGCCGGCCTGGTTGATTTCAGTCAGCAGGGCATCCATGTCCGAGCGGGTAGGCAGTTGCTTGAGCAGGGCGCCAAAGGATAGTTGGATTTCCTTTAGCTGCTGCTGCAGTGCTTCGAGGTTGATGGCTTGGCGCTTCTTGTCGATGAAGGTTTGCTTGAGCTGCTCTTCTTGCTTGTGTGCCGCATCCAGCTTGTCCATCTGGTCGCTCAGGACAAAGAAATAGCCCAGAAACAGGAATACTGCGGCCATGAACACCAGTACCACCAACTGAGCGGGCAAGGGCCAGTTGGGCATGTCCTTGGGGTCAAGATTGCGAAACTCGTCTAGGGTCATGGTTTGGCTCCCTGCGGTGCGACCTGGCCATGGGGTGCGCTGGCGGCGGCTGCAGGCTGTCGGAACGTACTGGTAAGGCTGAATTCGCTCACGCGCTGGTTATTGATCAGGGCGGCTTTCACTTCCACCAACTGTGGCTCGTTGAAGACCGAGGACTGTGCCAGCGTCCGCATGTAGTTGGAGACACGCGCACCGGACAGGCCGTAGCCGGAGAAGCTGAAGGTGTTGCCACTTTGCTTGAATGCCTTCAGGTAAATGCCATCCGGCGTCTGGCGGACCAGTTGGTCGAAGATGTGTACTGCATCGTTACGGCCTTGTTGCAGGCGTTCTACCAGTTGCTTGCGTGCCAGCAGGTCGTCGCGCTGCTTCTTCAGCATGCCGATATCCTTGATTTGCTGGTCAAGCTTGCTGATCTCTGCCTGGAGAAACTGATTGCGCTCTTCTTGGCTTGACGCGCGTGCATCCAGAATGAAATAGCTCAGGCCGATGACCAGCAAGGCCGCGCCAATGGCACTGCCAAGCAATAACTGGAAGCGCAGGCGGTGAGCAGCTTTTTTCTGCTCGCGATGGGGCAGGAGGTTGATGCGAATCATCAGTCGAACCTCCGCATGGCAAGTCCGCAGGCAATCAGCAGTGCCGGCGCATCCAGCAGCAGCTCCTTCAGGCGGATGGAGCTGGACTGCACCATGGCAGTAAACGGGTTGGCAATCATGGTGCTGATCTGGGTGCGGGAGGCAACGGCATCATCCAGGCCGGCCAGCATGCTGCAACCGCCACCCAGCAGGATGTAATCCACGCGCAGGTATTGCGATACGCTGACGGTGGTATAGAAGAACTGCAGCGCGCGCTGGATTTCCTGTGCCAGCGAATCGACAAAAGGATGCAGCAATTCGGATTCGTAACCATCCGGCATTGCCATGCTGCGCTTGCCGTTTTCTGCTTCATCAAAGCTGATGCCGTAGCGGCGCTGGATGTCGCGGGTCAGTTGCAGGCCGCCGAACATCTGTTCGCGGTAGTAGATTTGCTGGCCGTTACGGATGACATTACAGTGGATTTTGCTGGCACCGATGTCAAACAGGGCAAAAGTCTGGTTCATGCCATGATCCGGCAATTGCTGCTGGATCTGCTCGAAGGCCGTCATCATGGCAAAGGACTCGACATCCACCAGTTGGGCGCGCAGACCGGCCATTTCCACTACGGCCACGCGTTCTTCCACTTTTTCCTTGCGTGCGGCGCACAGCAGGACTTCCAGATCATCCAGGCTGGTGCTGGATGGCCCCAGTACCTGATAGTCCAGGTTCACTTCGTCCAGTGGAAAGGGAATGATCTGGTCCGCTTCGGATTCGATCATGCCTTCCATGTCTTCCGACTGGCTGACCGGGACCAGCAATTTCTTGTAGATGGCCATTGCAGTGGGAATGGCGATGGCAACATTCTTGATCGGACTGCCAAGACGTTTCCATGCTTTGCGCAAGGATTCGGCAATACCTTCGATATCAACCAGATTGCCTTCGGAAACGGCCTCCTTGGGCAGGCTTTCGATGACGTAACGCTCAATCTGGTAATTCTTGCCAGATCTGGACAGCTCCACTAGCTTGATAGAAGTGGTGCTGATATCCAGACCAAGCAGTGGAACATTCCTGGATTTCCCCAATCCAAGCTGATCCAGCCAGTCCGTCCCGAACCGTAGTTTGTCGGATAGCATCAGTTAAGGCCCCGAATAGGTCTAGTGCGACAGTTTTTGCACCGTCGCGGTCAATGTTTGTCTTGCTTGTTCCCACAAGACGTTATAATCCGCTTTCTTCCGAAAGCCTATTTGTAATTATGTTCAAACGACTTCTTGCGATTCTGGCCGGCTTGGTCATTGGTGGGGCCGTACTGGCAGCCGGCGCGGCAGCCATTGCCATCATCATAACCTACCCGCGTTTGCCAAGTCTTGATGTGCTGACGGATTACCGTCCGAAAATTCCACTGCGCGTCTACTCGGCAGATGGCCAGTTGCTGGGTGAGTTTGGCGAAGAACGCCGCTCCTTTGCCCGCATCCACGAAGTCCCGCAACTGATGAAGCAGGCCTTGCTGGCTGCCGAGGACGAACGATTCTACCAGCACAGCGGGGTGGATTACGTTGGCGTCATGCGTGCCGCCGTGGGCAACCTGGTGTCAGGTCATGCCCGTTCCGGTGCCAGTACCATCACCATGCAGGTGGCGAAGAATTTCTTCCTTTCCAGTGAAAAGACTTTCACGCGTAAGTTTAATGAAGCTTTGCTGGCTTTCAAAATCGAACATACGCTTTCCAAGGATCAAATTCTCGAGCTTTACTTCAACCAGATCTATCTGGGCCAGCGCGCCTATGGTTTTTCTGCCGCCGCGCAAGCCTATTTCGGCAAGCCCATCACCGACTTGAGCGTGGCAGAAATGGCCATGCTGGCCGGCCTGCCCAAGGCACCTTCGGCCTACAACCCCATCGTCAATCCGGAGCGTGCCCACCTGCGTCAGCAGTATGTATTGCGCCGCATGCGTGAGCTTAATTTCATCACTCAGGACCAGTACGACGCCGCGGTGAAAGAGCCGCTGCATCTGGCCAGCGCTAGCGTAGACAGCAACCAGCCGGCGCTGTATGTGGCGGAAATGGTGCGCCAGGCCATGTACGAACGCTACAAGGATGCCGCCTATACCGAGGGCTACAAGGTCTACACCACACTGGACAGCCATCACCAGCAATGGGCGTACGATGCGCTGCGTGCCGGCCTGATCGATTTTGACCGCAAGCAGGGTTATCGTGCGCCGGAAAGCTATATCGACCTGGCCTCGGCGGAAGGCGAGGATCAGACCGAAGTGCTGGACGATGCACTGTCTGAAATTCGCGACAGTGGCGATATGCAGGCTGCCATTGTGCTGTCTGCCAGCCAGTCCGAAGTGCGTGCCTATCTGCGTGGTGGCAAGGTGGCGGTCATCAAGGGGCCGGGCCTGGAGTTTGCCCGCCGTGCGCTGAACCCGAGGCTGGCTGCCGATAAGCAGATTCGCCGCGGTGCCGTCATTCGTGTGCGTGCCAATGACAAGGGCTACTGGGAAATCGTGCAGATGCCGGATGTGGAAGGGGCATTTGTGTCGATGGACCCGCGCACCGGTGCCATCAAGTCGCTGGTGGGGGGCTTTGACTTCAACCGGCGCAGCTTCAACCATGTGACCCAGGCCTGGCGTCAGCCCGGCTCCACCTTCAAGCCCTTCATCTATTCCTCGGGCATCGAACGTGGCATCACGCCATCCACCATGTTTAACGATGCCCCGCTGACGGTGCCGGGAGCCCCCGGCTCACCCAGCTGGGAGCCGAAGAACGATGATGGCAAGTTTGCTGGTCTGATCAGCCTGCGTCGTGCGCTGACCCAGTCGAAGAACCTGGTTTCGGTACGCCTGCTGATGGCTGTGGGTACCGATTATGCCCAGCAGTACATCCAGCGCTTCGGTTTCTCGCCCAAGCAGCATCCGGCCTACCTGACCATGGCGCTGGGGGCCGGGGCGGCCACACCGCTGCAGATGGCCGAGGGGTACTCGGTGTTCTCTAATGGCGGCTACCGCATCAAGGGTTACTTTATTGACCGCATCGAGGACCAGTCTGGTCACGTGCTGGCCAAGACCCAGCCGGCAGTGGCAGGACAGAACGCCACCCAGGCGATTGATCCGCGCAATGCCTTCATCATGACTTCCATGCTCAAGGACGTGGTGCGCTACGGTACGGCAGCCAAGGCGATGAGCCTGGGCCGCATGGACCTAGCCGGCAAGACCGGTACCACCAGCGACTGGAAGGACGCCTGGTTTGTCGGCTTCAATCCCAATCTAGTGGCAGCCACCTGGGTGGGTTACGACCAGCCGCGTTCGCTGGGCCGTTACGGTTACGGCGGTACCGCCGCGCTGCCGGTATGGATGAACTACATGGCCAATGCGCTCAAGGGCGTGCCGGAGGTGGAACTGCCAGTGCCTGCCGGCATCGTGGTGAAACCGGGTGCGGGTCAGCGCGGTGGTGACGAGTACTACTATGAAGAGTTCCAGAAAACCAATCCGGAACTGAAGATTGACAACCATGGCACTATCCCAGGCAGCAATGCCTCGGATGCCGCTGCCGAAGACCCTGCCACCAAGGACCCGAATGCCCCGGCAGCCAAGGATGCGGTGGAGAACGTCAAAGAGCTGTTGTTCTGATCTGCGGTTGTCGTGGCCGTTGTTGAAGCCCACCCTGGCCAGGGTGGGCTTTTTCATATTCCAACCGCCGCTCTTGCCGGTGTTTGCCGCGGTTAACATCTATAAACAGCTTGCGCATAGGCAATGCGGGTGCGATTCCTTATTATCACAGCCTGTCTGCAGCTTGCATCAGGCTGCCTGCCCCAACCATGCTGATGACCCAAGACGGCCCTTTTCCGGAATACCACTATGTCCGCTTCTCCTGCCACACCCAAGGCTACCCTGCGCAATGTCTCCCTGTTACTGCTGATGCTGGCAGCGGCAGGCTGGTGGTGGAGCAGCCACCGCACGGCGGCCAGTGATGCAACTGGTGCCAGGCGTGGCGGCGGACCGGTGGCAGTGGCGGTGGCCACGGTGACGCAGCAGGATGCGCCCTTGCAACTAAGTGCCTTGGGTACGGTGACGGCCACCAACACGGTGACGGTACACAGCCGGGTGGATGGCCAGTTGATGGCCCTGCATTTTGACGAAGGCCAACTGGTGCAAAAAGGCCAATTGCTGGCTGAACTGGACCCGCGCCCCTTCCAGGCTGCGCTGACCCAGGCCGAAGGCCAACTGATGCGCGACCAGGCATTGCTGCAAAACGCCCGGCTGGACCTCGCCCGTTACCAGCAGTTGCTGGCGCAGAACTCCATTGCCAAGCAGCAGGTGGATACCCAGCAGGCGCTGGTGGCCCAGTATCAGGGCACGGTGAAGCTGGACCAGGGCGCGGTGGCCACCGCCCGTCTGCAACTGGATTACAGCCGCATCACCGCGCCCCTGTCCGGCCGGGTTGGTCTGCGTCAGGTCGACCTGGGCAATATCGTGCACTCCAGCGACAGCAACGGCGTGGTGGTGATTACCCAGACCCAACCCATCAATGTGCTGTTTGCGGTGCCGGAAACCAGCCTCAGCCAGGTGCTGGCCGCGGCCCGCACGGCCAAGGGCAAGCTGCAGGTGGAAGCCTGGGACCGTGACAACCGCCACAAGCTGGCCGATGGCGAGCTGCTGGCCATCGACAATCAGCTAAGCACCACCACCGGCACGGTGAACCTGAAGGCGCGCTTTGCCAATGCCGATGCCGCCTTGTTCCCCAATCAATTTGTCAATGTACACCTGCAACTGGGCGACCAGCCCAATGCAATCGTAGTCCCCAGCGTGGCCTTGCAGCAGGGCAAGGTGGGCAGCTATGTCTACACGGTGAATCCGGACCAGACCGTCAGCATCAACAAGGTGAAAGCCGGTGCGGTGTCCGGTGACAACACCATTATCGAAGAGGGTGTGAAAGCCGGTCAGAAAGTGGTGGTGGATGGCCTGGACAAGCTGCGCGAAGGTGCGCAGATCAAGGTGATAGACCGTGCCACGCAAAGCGCGGTGGAGGGAAGCAGCAAGGGCAGGGGCAAACCGCATGCGGCCAGTGGTGGCTGGGGCGGCCAGCGCCAACATGCCTCGGCAGCCAACTAAGCGCGGGATGATGGCATGAATCCTTCACGTCCCTTTATCCTGCGGCCGGTGGCCACCACCTTGCTGATGCTGGCCATCCTGCTTACCGGCCTGGTGGCCTGGAAGCTGCTGCCGGTATCGGCCCTGCCCGAGGTGGACTACCCCACCATCCAGGTGGTGACCCAATACCCCGGTGCCAGCCCGGAAGTGATCACCTCGTCCATTACCGCGCCACTGGAGCGTCAGTTCGGCCAGATGCCGGGGCTGACCCAGATGTCGTCCACCAGTTCCGGTGGTGCATCGGTGATTACCCTGCAGTTCAGCCTGGAATTGACGCTGGATGTGGCCGAACAGGAAGTGCAGGCCGCCATCAATGCGGCGGGTAATCTGTTGCCCAGCGACCTGCCCAATCCGCCGATCTACAGCAAGGTGAACCCGGCGGACACCCCGATTCTCACCATCGCGGTCAGCTCGGACACCCTGCCGCTGACCAAGCTGGAAGACCTGGTGGACACCCGGCTGGCGCAAAAGCTGTCGCAAGTGCCGGGCGTGGGTCTGGTCAGCCTCAGTGGCGGTCAGCGGCCTGCGGTGCGCATCCAGAGCAATCCCAAGGCACTGGCAGCGCGCGGCCTGACGCTGGAGGATATCCGCACCGCCATCAGCAATGCCAATGTGAACCAGGCCAAGGGCAGTTTTGATGGCCCGCAGCAAGCCTCCACCGTGGATGGCAACGACCAGCTCAAGTCGGCCGAGGAATACCAGAATGTCATCATCGCCTACCAGAACGGCGCAGCAGTGCGCTTGCGTGATGTGGCCAAGGTCGTTGATGCGGCAGAAAACATGCGGCTGGCCGCCTGGGCTGGTACGACGCCGTCCATCATCCTGAATGTGCAGCGTCAGCCGGGGGCCAATGTCATCCAGGTGACTGACCGCATCAAGGCCTTGCTGCCGCAACTGCAGTCCACCTTGCCCGGTGCGGTGGATGTGAAGGTGCTGAGCGACCGCACTGTCACCATCCGTGCCTCGGTGGAGGATGTCGAGTTTGAACTGATGCTGGCCATCGGCCTGGTGGTGATGGTGATTTTCGTGTTCCTGCGCAATGTGCCGGCCACCATCATTCCCGCCGTGGCGGTGCCGCTGTCGCTGGTGGGGACCTTTGGCGTGATGTACCTCACCGGCTTTTCCATCAACAACCTCACCCTGATGGCGCTGACCATTGCCACCGGCTTTGTGGTGGACGATGCCATCGTGATGATCGAGAACATTGCCCGCTACATCGAGGAAGGCGAAAAACCGATGGCGGCGGCGCTGAAGGGCTCGCAGCAGATTGGCTTTACCATCATCTCGCTCACTTTCTCGCTGATTGCGGTGCTGATTCCGCTGCTGTTCATGGGCGATGTGGTGGGGCGGCTGTTCCGTGAGTTTGCCATCACGCTGGCGGTGTCCATCCTGATTTCCGCCTTCATTTCGCTCACCCTGACGCCGATGATGTGTGCGCGCCTGCTCAAGCATGTGCCGGAAGAAAAACAGGGCCGTTTCTACCATGCCAGCGGGGCCTTCTTCGACCGCATCATTGCCCGTTACGGCCAAATGCTTGGGTGGGTGCTGGAGCGGCAAAAGCTCACCCTGCTGGTGGCGTTTGGCACCTTGCTGCTGACCGTGCTGCTGTATGTGGCGGTGCCCAAGGGCTTTTTCCCCTTGCAGGACACCGGTGCCATCATGGGCAGCAGCGAGGCGGCGCAGAGTATTTCTTTCAGCGCCATGGCGCAGAAGCAGGAACAACTGGCTCAGGCCTTGCTGAAAGACCCGGCGGTGGACAGCCTGTCGTCCTTCATCGGGGTGGATGGCAATAATGCCTCGCTCAACAGCGGCCGCCTGCAAATCAACCTCAAGCCCAAGGGCGAGCGTGATGACATCCGCACCGTGCTGGCACGGCTGCAGCAAAGTGCCGCCAGCGTGCCGGGCATGTCGCTGTATTTGCAGCCGGTGCAGGATTTGTCCATCGACACCCGTGTCAGCCGCACCCAGTACCAGTTCACCCTGCAGGCCACCAATCCGGACGAGCTGTCGCAATGGGTGCCCAAGCTGGTACACAAGCTGAGTCAATTGCCGCAACTGGCGGATGTGGCCAGCGACTTGCAGGACAAGGGCCTGCAAGCTTACGTGAACATCAACCGTGATACCGCCGCCCGGCTGGGTGTTACCACGGCGGCCATCGACAATGCGCTGTACGACGCCTTTGGCCAGCGGCTGATTTCCACCATCTTCACCCAGACCAACCAGTACCGCGTGGTGCTGGAAGTGGACGGGCAGAACCAGCAAGGCCCGCTGTCGCTCAAGGGCATCTACGTGCCCACCGCCAGTGGCGGCCCGGTGCCGCTGGATACGGTGGCCAGCATCGAGCAGCGCCCGACCGCGCTCACCATCAACCATCTGGGGCAATTCCCCACCACCACCATCTCGTTCAACCTGGCCAAGGGCGCGGCGCTGGGGCCGGCGGTGGAGGCCATCCGGCAGGCTGAGGCCGAGCTGGGCATGCCGGCCAGCCTGGATACCAAATTCCAGGGCGCGGCACTGGCTTTCCAGGCTTCGCTCAGCAACACGCTATGGCTGATCCTGGCGGCCATCATCACCATGTATATCGTGCTGGGGGTGTTGTACGAGAGCTATATTCATCCCATTACCATCTTGTCGACGCTACCCTCGGCCGGTATTGGTGCCCTGCTGGCCTTGCTGGTGTCCGGCAACGACCTGTCGGTGATTGCCATCATCGGCATCATCCTGCTGATCGGCATCGTCAAGAAAAACGCCATCATGATGATCGACTTTGCGCTGGAGGCCGAGCGCGAGCAGGGCATGAGCCCGCGCGATGCCATCTACCAGGCCTGTCTGCTGCGCTTCCGTCCCATCCTGATGACCACCATGGCGGCGCTGCTGGGCGCGCTGCCGCTGATGCTGGGCAGTGGCATGGGCTCCGAATTGCGCTCGCCGCTGGGCGTCACCATGGTGGGCGGGCTGCTGGTCAGCCAGGTGCTGACGCTGTTTACCACCCCGGTGATTTACCTGGCCTTCGACCGGCTGGCACGACGCTGGCGGCGTCCTGACCATGCCGCTGACGATGACCAGGCAGAGGCCGAGGCATGATTCCGTCCGCGCCCTTCATCCGGCGGCCCATTGCCACCACGCTGCTGACACTGGCCATCCTGCTGGCGGGCTTTCTGGCCTTCAAGCTGCTGCCGGTGTCGCCCTTGCCGCAGGTGGATTTCCCCACTATCTCGGTCAGTGCCAAGCTGCCCGGTGCCAGCCCGGAAACCATGGCGTCCACCGTGGCCACCCCGCTGGAGCGGGCGCTGGGGCGCATTGCCGGGGTGACCGAAATCACCTCGTCCAGCTCGCTGGCGTCCACCCGCATTACCTTGCAGTTTGATCTCAACCGCGACATCAACGGTGCCGCACGCGATGTGCAGGCCGCCATCAATGCCGCGCGTTCCTTGCTGCCCACCGGTATGCCGTCCAACCCGACCTACCGCAAGGTGAACCCGGCCGACGCGCCCATCATGATCATCGGCCTGACCTCGGACTCGCTCACCCGCGGCCAGATGTACGATGCCGCCGACTCCATCCTCGGCCAGAAGCTGGCGCAGGTGGAGGGCATTGGCGATGTGAATATCGGTGGCGGCGCACAGCCGGCAGTGCGGGTGGAAATGAACCCGCTACAGCTGAACCATTACGGTATCGGCATGGAAACGGTGCGCGCCGCCATCACCAGCACCAATGCCAACCGGCCCAAGGGCTTTGTCGAGGACGGCCAGCGTCACTGGCAGGTACAGGCCAATGACCAGGCCGGCAAGGCCAGCGACTACCTGCCGCTGGTGGTGAGCTACAAGAACGGCGCGGCAGTGCGCCTGTCCGACGTGGCCGAGGTAAAGGATTCGGTACTGGATGTGCGCAATGCCGGTTTGCTGGGCAAGCAACCGGCGGTGATGATCATCCTGTTCCGCCAGCCGGGTGCCAACATCATCGAAACGGTGGAGCGGGTGAAGGCCTTGCTGCCGCAGTTGCAGGCGTCCATTCCCGCCGCCATCAAGATGCAGGTGGTGATGGACCGCACCTCCACCATCCGCGCCTCGCTGTCCGAGGTGGAGCGCTCACTGCTGATTTCCATCGCGCTGGTCATCCTGGTGGTCTTCCTGTTCTTGCGTAATGGCCGCGCCACCGCCATTCCCGCCATCACCGTGCCGGTATCGCTGGTGGGCACTTTTGCCGTGATGTATCTGTGCGGCTTTTCGCTCAACAACCTCAGCCTGATGGCGCTGACCATTGCCACCGGTTTTGTGGTGGACGACACCATCGTGGTGCTGGAAAACATTGCCCGCCACATCGAAAACGGCATGAAGCCTTTCCAGGCCGCGCTGCAGGGCGCGCGTGAAGTGGGCTTCACCGTGCTGTCGATGAGCATTTCGCTGATCGCGGTGTTCATTCCCATCCTGATGATGGGCGGCATCATCGGCCGCCTGTTCCGCGAATTTGCCGTCACGCTGTCGGTGGCCATTCTGGTGTCGCTGCTGGTGTCGCTCACCACCACGCCCATGCTGTGTGCGCGCTGGCTGAAAAGCCATGGCGAACACCAGCCGGGCCGCCTGTTTGTCTGGAGCGAGCGCATGTTCGACGCCATGCTGGCCGGCTATCGCCGCAGCCTTGGCTGGGCGCTGCGCCACGGCCCGCTGATGATGCTGATGCTGGCGGCCACCATTGCGCTGAATGTCTACCTGTACGTGATTGTGCCCAAGGGCTTTTTCCCGCAGCAGGACACCGGCCGTCTCACCGGCATGATCAAGGCCGACCAGAGCATTTCCTTCCAGGCCATGCAGCAAAAGCTGCAACACTTTATCGACGCGGTAGGGCAGGACCCGGCAGTGGACAAGGTGATCGGCTTTACCGGCGGCGGCCAGCGCAACACTGCCAATATGTTTGTCAGCCTCAAGCCGCTGGGCGAGCGCACGGAAACGGCTGATCAGGTGATTGCCCGCCTGCGCAAGCGGCTGGCGCGCGAGCCGGGGGCGCAGTTGTTTTTGCAATCGGTGCAGGACATCCGCGTGGGCGGACGGTCGGCCAATGCCCAGTACCAGTACACCCTGCAAGGGGATGACCTGGAAGAACTGCGCCGCTGGACGCCCAGGGTGCAGCAGGCGCTGCAAAAACTGCCGATGCTGGCCGATGTCAGCAGCGATCAGGAAATCAAGGGCCTGCAAACCACGCTCACCTTCGACCGTGATGCCATGGCGCGCCTCGGCCTGACCCAGTCGCAAGTGGATGCCGTGCTGAACGACGCCTTCGGCCAGCGCCAGGTGTCCACCATCTACAACCCGCTCAACCAGTACCATGTGGTGCTGGAAGTGGCACCCCAGTACTGGCAGAGCGCCGAAGGCCTGCGCAGCATCTATCTGCAAACCACCTCCGGCCAGCCGATTCCGCTGTCTGCCTTTGCCCGCTGGCAGCCCACCAATACCGCGCTGGCGGTGAACCACCAGAGCCAGTTTGCCGCCACCACCGTGTCCTTCAACCTGCCGCCGGGCAGTTCGCTGTCCGACGCCACCGCAGCCATTGACAAGGCGACCGCGGACATCGGCCTGCCCGCCTCGATACACGGCAGCTTCCAGGGTACGGCCAAGTCCTTCCAGGATTCGCTGGGCAGCCAGCCGGTGTTGATTCTGGCTGCCATGGTGGCGGTGTATATCGTGCTGGGCATGCTGTATGAAAGCGTGGTGCATCCGCTCACCATCCTGTCCACGCTGCCGTCGGCCGGGGTAGGGGCCTTGCTGGCACTGCTGGCCACCGGTGGCGAATTCAACATCATTGCGCTGATCGGCGTGTTGCTGCTGATCGGCATCGTCAAGAAAAACGCCATCATGATGATCGACTTTGCCCTCAGCGCCGAACGCGAGCAGGGCCTCAGTTCGCACGATGCCATTCTGCAAGCCTGCCTGCTGCGCTTCCGTCCCATCATGATGACCACGCTGGCCGCCCTGTTTGGCGCATTGCCGCTGGCACTGGGGCATGGCGACGGTGCCGAGATGCGCACCCCGCTGGGCATCTCCATTGTCGGTGGCCTGCTGCTCAGCCAGTTGCTGACGCTGTACACCACGCCGGTGGTTTACCTGTATCTGGACCGCTTCCGCCTGTGGTGCCAGCAATGGCGTGACAACTGGCGCAGCCGGGCTGCCGCCGCACACAAGGAATGACACGCATGTCTGCATTCACCCCGTCCCGGCTGGCACTGGCCGGCCTGCTCAGCCTGCTGCTGGCCGGCTGCACCATCGGCCCGGACTATACCCGGCCCAAGATGGACATTCCGGCAACGTACAAGGAAGACGGCCGCTGGAAAACCGCCACCCCGCAAGATGCTGCCCCGCGTGGCAACTGGTGGGCGGTGTATCAGGACCCGCAGCTCGATAGCCTGATGGACACCCTCAACCGGCAAAGCCCCACCATTGCCCAGGCCGAGGCCAATTACCGTAATGCCCGCGCCTTGCTGGATCAGGCCGAAGCCAGCCTGTGGCCCACCATCAGCAGCAGCGCCAGCAAAACCCGCGGGGTGACAACGGCGGGCGGCAGCGTCAGCAATCAGTACAATCTGTCCGCCAGCGCCAGTTGGGAAGTGGATTTGTGGGGTACGGTGCGCCGCGCGGTGGAGGCGGGCAATGCCAAGGAGGCGGCCAGCGCCGCCCAACTGGCGTCCATCCGCCTGAGCAGCCAGGCCCAACTGGCCACTGCCTATCTGCAACTGGTGGCTACCGATGTGCAGCTCAAGCAATTGCAGGACAGCGAGGCCAATCTGCTGCAAAACCTGCAGCTCACCCGCAACCAGTTTGCCGTGGGCATGGTGTCGGACGATGTGGTGGCGCAGGCGGAAAGCAGCTGGAAAACCGCTCAGGCCACCCGCGTGGACAAGCAACTGAGCCGCGCCCAGCTGGAGCACGCCATTGCCGCCTCGCTGGGCGTGGCCCCGGCCAGCTTCACGCTGCCGGTCAGCAAAACCCTGCCCCATCTGCCACAACTGCCAGCCGGCCTGCCGTCCACCTTGCTGGAGCGCCGTCCGGACATTGCGGCGGCAGAGCGGGCGGTGGCACAGGCCAATGCCGAAATCGGCATTGCCAAGGCGGCGTTCTTTCCCACGCTGAACCTGACTGCCAGCGGCGGTTACAAGAGCAGCAGCTTTGCCGACTGGGTAAGCCTGCCCAACCGTATCTGGAGCGTGGGGCCGCAACTGGCATTCACCCTGTTTGACGGTGGCTTGCGCCGCGCACAGACCGCCGCTGCCGTGGCCAGCTACGACGCCAGTGTGGCCAGCTACCGCCAGACCGTACTGAGTGCATTTCAGGCGGTAGAAGACAATCTGTCGGCCCAGGCGCTGCTGGACGAGGAAATGCAGTACCAGCAAGCGGCACTGGCCGCGGCGCAGCGGGCGGAAACCATTGCGCTCAACCAGTATCGCGCCGGGGTGGTGAGTTATCTGAATGTGCTGACTGCGCAAAACAGCCGCATCAGCGCGGAAAACAGCCTGTGGACCTTGAAAAACCGCCAGTACACCGCCAGTGTGGCCTTGATTGCTGCTCTCGGTGGTCAGTGGTAGCTTTCGCCGTTTTTCCCGCAAAAACAGCCCGTCACGACGGGCTGTTTTGCATTGGATAAGCAGCTGGCTGAGTCGGCTCAGAACGGCCTTCTGCCGCTGATGGCAGCGGGAGGCTGTACGCTCCATTCGCTGATGACCAGATAACCATCCTGCACGGCAAACAGCATGGACAGGTCCACGCTGCGCAGCAGGGTGCCGGGCGTGTGGCTGTGTGGCTCCAGCCAGCCGTGGGCGCGATGCACCACAAAGCCCACGCCATTGGCCTCGGCCAGGCAGTTGATATCGCCAAAGGCGCGCAACTGGCGCAGGACGGCGTCCAGCGGGCCGCGCAGGTTCAGCGTGCGTTCGGCCTCGCTCCAGCGCGGCCAGTAGCTGCCAGTCCCTTGCGGCCTGGCCTGTTGCCACAAGCTGGCGAAATCCGCGATGACGCGGCGGCCCAGTTGCTCCAGTGCCAGTTGGCACTTCCATTCCAGCGTGGCCAGGGTTTCATCGGGGCTCAGGGCAAACAGTTGCTGATCCAGCAGCGCGCCGCTGTCAAAGCGCGGCTCCACCACATGGCAGCTCACCCCCCATTGGCTGCGTTGCTCCAGAATGGCGCGCACCAGCGGAAACGGCCCGCGCGCCTCCGGTAACGGCGAGGGGTGGAAGTTCACCGCATGGGGCAGGTAAGGCCGCCAGTCCGGCACTTTCCAGTCATAGCTGCCCAGCAGCAGGGCTTGGCAGCCCTGGGCGGCCAGTGCGGCCAGATCCGCCTCGCTCATTGGCGACAGTTGCACGGGAATGCCCAGCCGTGCCGCCTGTTCCACCACCAGCCGGTTGTCATGGATCTTGCCATCCAGCGGGCAGGTGAAGATTTTCAGCGGCTGCCAGCCTGCCAGCAAGGCCAGGTCCAGCAGCACCTTGAAACGGTCGGTCAGGGTAATGGCAAAGCGCATGGCGGCATCCGGGTGTGAATCAGGCTGACAGATATACCAGCTTGTCGGCCTGTCGGGGCCGGACTGGCAAACACCTTAACAAATCTGCTCAGCACGCCCCGGCTGACGGCGGCGGGGCCGGATGTACGCTGCCAGCGCCATCACTGCTGGCTGGAGTGGCGGACACCGCCTGTTGGCGCAGGCGGCTGGGGCGTAGCTGGCCGCTGGCTTCCAGCGCCGGATAGGCGGTGGCGCACAGATGGGAGTGGATGCGCTTGAAGTCGCGCAGGATATCCAGATGCAGCGAGCTGGTTTCCAGGCTTTCCAGCCGGCCTTCGCGCAGCCGCGCCATATGGCTTTCGGCGGCTTGCATTTCCAGTTCGCGCACCCGGGTTTTTTCGTCCAGCAACTGGCGTGCCGCCTTGACATCGCCAGTGAGGAATACGGTAAACGACAGCTTGAGATTGTCGATGACCAGGCGGTGAAAGGCCTCCAGCTCCTGTGCGCCCTCACGCGAGAACTGCAACTGATGCTTGATCTTCTTGTTGGCCAGCTCCATCAGGTTCTTGTCGATGATGTCGCCGATATGCTCCAGATTGATCGACAAGGCCATGATTTCCATCGCCCGCCGCCCTTCGGCTTCGTCCAGGCTGTCGCGGGTCAGCCGTACCACGTACAGCTTGATGGCCTCGTGCAGGCTGTCCACCGCATTGTCGCGTTGCGAAACCGCCAGTGCCAGCTTGCGGTCATTGCCCAGCAACACCTGCATGGATTCGCGCAGCATGGTTTCCACGATATCGCCCATGTGCAGGGTTTCGCGGGCGGCACAGGCCAGCGCCACGCTGGGCGTGTCCAGCGCGCTGGTATCCAGATACAGCGGCTGGGCCGGGTCGTCCGCGGCCTTGCTGTCCGGCAGCCAGCGGCACAGCAGGCGCGACAAGGGCTGGATGGGCGGCAGGAAAACCAGCGCCACCACCACATTGAACAGGGTGTGGAAATCAGCCGCCAGCCGCGCCGGATTGTCCTCCAGCGGCGTCAGCCAGCTCAGCAGCGGCTCCAGCAAGGGCAGGAACAGCGCACAGCCCGCCAGCCGGGTGAGCAGATTACCCGCCGGCAAGCGGCGGTGCGCCGGATTGCTGCTGGACAAGCCTTCGATGAAGGGGTTGAGCGCGCTGCCCAGATTGGCCCCCAGAATCAGCGCACAGGCGGCCAGTGGCGGAATGAAGCCGGAATAGGCCAGCGACATGGTGAGCAAGACCGTGGCCACACTGGAATGCGCCAGCCAGGTCAGCACTGCGCCCAGCAGCAGGGTAAGTAGCGGCTCGCCGGTAATCGCCGACAGGATTTCGCGCACCAGCGGCGCGTTTTCCGCCGGGGCCAGGCTGGTGAGCAGCAAGTGCAGCGACAACAGCATCAAGCCCAGGCCAATGGCCACCCGGCCCAGATCACGCCACCGTGCATCACGGCTGCGCTTGAACGCCACCACACCCAGCACCAGCAGCAAGGGCGAGATGGCGGAGGAGTCAAACGACAACAGCTGCACAATCAGCGTGGTGCCGACATTGGCCCCCAGCATCACCGCCAGCGCCGGGGCCAGCTCCACCATGCCGGAGGCCGAGAAGGACGACAGCATCAGCGCGGTGGCGGTACTGCTTTGCAGCAGCGCGGTAATGCCCAGCCCGGCCAGAAAAGCCTGCAGGCGGGTGCGCAATACCGTGGCCATCACCCGGCGCAGGCTGGCACCAAAGGCGCGCACGATGCCGCTGTGCACCATGTGCAAGCCCCACAGCAATAGCGCCACGCCACCCATCAGGTCCAGCAGGATGGAAGTCACCATATTGTTCTCCCCGACGATGTGCTGCCTGTGCCAGCCCGCCGCGGGAGCGCGGTGGCTGGCGTGTGGGCGGCGGTGCGGCTGACATCCTGCCAGTGTAGGAGGGGTAAACCGGCAAAATCCGCCAGCAGGCGACCTGTTCTTGTGTAAATCCGTAGCAAAAGCCGTGCCGGCAACTGATTTCGGTATACCTCACCCACCATACAAGCGCCATGAGGACTTTGCAGTGCAACACGACGCAGCGCCATCCTTTGACGCATGCGCCGCCCGCTATACAATGGGCGGCTCTTTATCCACAGATAGCCACCTGTTGCGCGGCATCCGCCCGATGCCGCCTGCCGGGTGCCAGGCCTTACATGTCTCTTCGTCCTTCCTCCAGCGTGAATGCTGGCAGTTACCGTCCCGATATCGATGGCCTGCGTGCCTTGGCCGTGTTGGCCGTGGTGCTGTTCCACATCGGCGTGCCCGGTTTTGGCGGCGGCTTTGTCGGGGTGGATATCTTTTTCGTCATTTCCGGCTTCCTGATCAGCGGCTTGCTGCGGCAGGAACTCATCAGCCAGGGCCGCATCGACTTCAAGGCCTTCTATGCCCGGCGTTTTCGCCGCCTGGGCCCGGCCTTGCTGCTGATGGTATGCGTGGTGTTGCTGCTGTCCTACTTTGTGCTGCTGCCGGACGACCAGAACAAGCTGGGCCGGGAAATCCGCGGCGTGGCATTGCTGTCGGCCAACCTGCACTTCCTCCAGCATGCGTTTGATTATTTCAATTCCGCGTCCGACCTCACCGTCATGCTGCACACCTGGTCGCTGGCGGTGGAAGAACAATACTATCTGGCCTGGCCCTTCATCATGTGGGGGCTGTACCGCCTGAATGGCCGTCAGCCGGACAAGGTGGCGCGCAGCCTGCCACCCTTGCTGTGGCTGATTTTTGTCGCCTCGCTCGCTTACTGCCTGTGGCTGTCCTATCACGAAACCCCGCGCGCCTTTTACCTGATGCCCACCCGCGCCTGGGAGTTTGCCGCCGGTGCGCTGCTGGCCATCACTCCGCTACCTGCTGGCTGGAAAGCGCATGCTGGCGTAGCCAGTGGCACCGGCTTGCTGCTGTTGCTGGGTTCGGTGCTGGGCCTGAACGAAGCCATGGTGTTTCCCGGCGTCATCGTGCTGTTGCCGGTACTGGGCAGTGTGCTGTTCCTGCTGGGCGGCCAGCTGAATGCGGACAATGCCGTCAGCCGTCTGGCCGCACGTCGGCCCTGGACCGACATCGGCATCCTCTCCTACGGCTTTTACCTGTGGCACTGGCCGCTGCTGGCGCTGGGCCGCTACTGGGGCCTGGGCGAGCGCAGCCTGCCGCGCGACCTGCTGCTGGGCGGCGTACTGGCCTTGTTGCTGTCTTGGCTGAGCTATCGCTATGTCGAGCAGCCCATCCGCCAGAAAAAGCTGCGCGCCTTCACCGCCACCAAGGCCACGCTGTGGAGCGGCTTTGGCATGATCGTGGGCATGTGGCTGCTGGGCAATGTGGCCATGTTCCTGCTGCCACGCGCACCGTGGTCCGGCCATCAGGCACTGTTGCAAGCCAAGGGCGATGCCATGGCCATGCACGGCAATTGCGCCATGCCCAGAGACGGCCTGCCCTTGTCGCCGGTGGCGCAGTGCGTGGAAGGCCAGCGCAATGGCCCGGTCAGGCTGCTGGCCTGGGGCGATTCGCACACCGACCACCTGATGCCGCTGTATGAAACCCTGGCGCAGCAACAGCATATTGCCATCCTGCGTCGGGTGTATCACGGCTGCCCGCCACTGCCGGATGTCACCCCGGTGGGCGAGGGCAAGCTGCGCACCTGGTGTACCAACTTCTCCCGCGCGGTACGGGACGAACTGCCGCAGCTCAAGCAACAGGGCGTCAGCGGTGTGCTGATGAACGTGCGCTGGAACGGCTATGCCGTGCTCAACAAACCGGGTGAAAACAGCATTGCGGTGCTGGCCGCCGGGCAGAACGGCATGCCGGACAGTGTGTGGAACAAACAGGTGGGCGTGGCACCGCTGGACCGTGCCACCTCGCTGGCCGTGCTGCAACAGGCGCTACAGCGCAATGCCGCTTACCTGCAGCAACTGGGGCTGAAGCTGGTGCTGGTGTTGCCGGAGCCGGAAATGCAGCGCTCGCCGCCAGAGTGCGTGATCCGGCTGGGAGCTGCCGCCTGCAATGTCAGCCGCCAGCACGCCGAGGCAGAGCGTGCCGACGTGGTGGCCATGCTGCGCAAGGTGGCCAGTCAGGCGTCCAATGTGCGCATCTGGGATGGTTTCGACCATTTCTGTGATGCCACCACCTGCTACGCCAGCCAGAACGGCCACATCCGCTATCAGGACAAAAACCACATCACCGCCAGCATGGCCCGTTCCATGGCGGCCGATTTCAAACCGGTATTCGACTGGGCTTTGCAGCCGCTGGCCAAACCCTGAAGCCATCAGCCCCGATATAACAAAGCCGCCAGTGATGGCGGCTTTCAAACCCCCTCTCGTTTTCTGAAAGAAAAGCGAGGCACCCTTACAGGGTAAGGGCGGGGGGATTGGGATTAGATAGACAGGCTGCGGGATCAATTACTTGGTCGGCAGGCCCGGCTTGGCCGGGGCCAATGCAAGCGCACCAAATTACTTGCGTAGCAGCCTGAAAGCCGCCAGTGATGGCGGCTTTGTGCTGTGTGGCCGCATTAACGGCATGGTCGCTTGGCTCCCTCTGCACTTTGGCATCAGAAGCTGGCTCACACACCACCAAGGCCAAGAATCAATCGCCCCAGTGCAAGAATGGACCGCAAGCCAACAAGCCCGCCATACTTGCATCATCAAGTGCAGCGTTGCCAGCTTCGGCAAGCCTGACCACGCCGGAAACAAGAGAGGGCCACACCATGCTCCGGGAACTGGAAATCGTCGAACAACTGATACTGGGCCAGGACCCGCTACACCGCGGTCAGGCCTTGCACACCCCGAAAGACCCGGCGCTGGACCAGGCCCGCGCCCACTACTACCAGCAGCTCAAAAGGGTAAGCAAGCAACACGCCGCCCAGCCCGTCCCGCCATCTGCCCCGGCCCGTCCCGGCCACAGCCGCGCTGGCGAGCGCTGGAGCATTGCCGAAGACAACCGCCTCAGCGCGCTGTGGGAAACCTCCAGCACCGTCACCAGTGCCGAACTGGCAGAAAAACTGGGCCGCAGCCGCGCCGCCATCCTCGCCCGGCTGGTGAAACAAGGCTATTTTGCCAACCAGGCCAGCGCCATGCAGGCCGACGATCAAAGGCTGGAACAAGCCGGCCAGCCAGCCTGGTGGGCCAGTCAACCGCCACCATTGCCACTGCCGGACCTCAACCCGCCGCAGCGCGACAATAACCCCAATGCCGGCAAAGCCTGGAGCGCCAGCGACGACGCCCGGCTACGCGCCAGTTGGCACGACCCCGCAGCTCCCGACTGTGCCAGCATCGCGCAAAGCATGGGCCGCAGCCGCGCCGCCATCATCGCCAGGCTGGTGCGTATCGGCGAATATCCCGACCGCGATGCGGTACGGGCGGCGGACAGGGAGCGACAGCAGGAGGTGTGAATCAGGATTCTGCCCCATCAAGCCAGGCGGCAAGCATGAAGTGAGCAGGCCGTGGGCTTGCGTAAACGACAGGCAACAAAAAAGCGCCTTGCAGCGCTGTTTTGATTGTTGCGGACTTCTTGGCTGTTAAGGACTTGGTGCCCGGCACCGCGGCCATGTGCTTGCTGGTGCAGTCGGGTAAGGTCGCGTGTCAGCCCCCCTTTCGGTCGTGGCCGCTACTACATCAGTACGGCGGCGCGGAGGTGCAGCACTCGGTGATGTTGGCCAGCAGGGCGTCATCCAGTGCCGGGCGCAGGTGTGCTTTTTCATGGTCTACTCCTTACAGGAGTTGGCCGATATCGGCGCGGGCGAGGCTGATTTGCTGATGCAGCGGGGCCAACAGCCCGGCCAGCTGGTTGGCTGCCAGCGGCATGTCCTCGGCGTGGTTCAGCAGATCAAGC
Source organism: Aquitalea magnusonii (assembly GCF_002217795.2). Taxonomy (NCBI): domain Bacteria; kingdom Pseudomonadati; phylum Pseudomonadota; class Betaproteobacteria; order Neisseriales; family Chromobacteriaceae; genus Aquitalea; species Aquitalea magnusonii. Next base: position 3,755,361 of record NZ_AP018823.1, on the reverse strand, counting down.
AGGCATTGCATGCAGTCAGCGGCACGGTCCAGCGTGCAGATGCCATCAGCAATGGTGTGCTCGATGGTCTGGCTCAGGCGGGTCAGTTGGCTGATGGGTTCGCGCAGCGCGGCGTGCTCCGGCAGGGTCGCCAGGGTTTGCAGGCGGCTGAGTTGGTCTTGAACGGTGGCCAGTGCCAGATAGGCGGCGGGAAGGTCTTGGCTGAGCGGGAGCTGGGTGTTCATGCGCGGGCCTCCTGGCTGAAGGATGGCAGTGCTGCAAGGGGAATGACAATCGCGGGGGGAGGGCGCAACTGGGCGTGGGAAAGCTTAGGCATGGTGGCCTCCAATGTGTGGTTGGGCCTGTCGTCCGCTGCTAAACGGGGGTGGCAGGCACGTGGCAGGGTTAGCAGACCGGCACATTGGAACCGGCATACCCGAAGGTATCCCCACCACGACCCGCCATAGAAAATGGGCGTACCAATGGCGGTGTACGGACGTAAAAAACCGCCATGGTGGCGGGTGTCCGCCAATGTGTGTCAGGCTGCTAAACCCGGTGCCGCTATTGAACAGCACGCGGCAATTGTTGGGTGGTGGGCTTGCCTTGTCAATACCGGGGATGGGCAGGGCGCTGATTGAACAGGGCCGGTCCGGATGGCTCAGGCCCAGCGTGCTTGCCGCAGGGTGCGGCGCAGCTTGCCGGGCGCTTGAGTCACGCCCATTTTGGGGGGCAGGGGCAGATGACCCCAATGATGCCCCCGGCTTCCCCCGGCTGGTGCCGGATATCCTGGATGGCGGGGGAGAGAGGCGCGAAGTTGTTCTTTGTTTTGATCTTCCCGGCGACAACCCAGTGTGGAAATCCGCTCACGCGGATGATGGTCTGCATGCCGCTTCCGCGCGGCAAACGGGAAAGAGGGCTTGCCTGGCCAAGCCTTCCTTCACCTCCAAGGCCACCCCGCAAGCATGGCCTGCGGCTGCCCGACAGGACCCGACCCCGGCGAGCCGCCCTGAACCCGCGATTTGCTAAGGTCAAATCGCTCAGACATTGCAGGTGCTTACTTACCTCGCCCCTGCCACCCGTCGGCATGCGTGGCGGGGCCAAGGGTGGCGTCGGTACGATAGTTTTTCGATGGGGAAAATGGATTTATTCGCGAGCGTTGTGCGGTGGATCGCCCCTTCGGGGCATCCACCCTACGGGGGCGATGCGTAGGGCGGAAGCCCCGGATTTACCGGGGCGTTCCGCCATCATGCGGACCATTCCTGCACACAACAAAAATCAACTGTCCGGACTTTGGAGTAAGACATTTGTCGGAGCAGACCGGTCCCGTCAGCGCGAGCCGACACAGACGTGTTGCTCAGGGCGCGGCTGGGACGAGACCCGCGAAATGGACGTAAAAAAGCCGCAAACCCTTACTGGGTGCGGCTTTTGTGGACTTTATCGGACTTCGCTGGAACTGTAAGTGGTGCCCCGACAGGAATCGAATTTACATCTCATCTTCCTGATTTTTATGTAGTAATTTTTAAACCGTCTAAAAATGTACCAACATTTGTACCAACGTAGCGAAAAATGGTGATTTTGCGACGTTCGGAGGGAACCGAATTAAAACTGCTTGCCGATGTCATTGCAAGTGTTTGCGGGGCTGAAATAGATCACCAACACACGACGCAAGTATAGCAGATGGATTGCTCTCGACTCACGGCCAAACATCTGTGTAAACGCTCGATTGTAGTTCTGTTGTGCACCCGCTGAATCGCGAGGCACATCCTGCCAAGCGGATGCAGTGCTGCCGTGCCAAGCAGGACTACGACCTCTACAACCTTCCTGGCGGTAAATGGACTCTTTATGATTTGCGTCGCACGGTAGCCACGCGGATGGAAGAGTTGGGCGTTGAGCGGGACATGGTTGCCAGGGTCCTGGCTCATGCAAGGCCTGATGCCAAAACGACTGGGCGCTATGCAAGACATACCATTGGGAACAGCGTGTGCAAAACACTGGATCTGTTGGGAAACGCACTCGAGCACTGTGAGAGTGGCCAACTACCCTTGGTCGAAGGCGGGAATGTCGTTCAGCTCAAAAGAGCTTGATTTGAGCCCTCGTAATCGATTGCATCAGCTACTGGGTCTGTCAATATCAAGGACAGTATGCAGATCACCAACAAGATAGTGATGACTTTCTACCGCCCGACGTCCCCCCACTTTCAGTAGCAGGGGGCTTTAGAGTCCAAGCTTAATTTACCTGATTTCTCCGCAAATGATTCGGCATAGGCTGCCGGCGTCAAACCACCCAGTGCTTTCTTCGGCCTTTCATTGTTGTATTCCCTTCGCCAGGCTTCGATGACAACCTGGGCCTGGCGCAGGCTGGTGAACCAGTGTTCGTTCAGGCACTCATCCCGGAAATGCCCATTAAAGGATTCGATGTAAGCGTTCTGATTGGGCTTGCCCGGCTCGATGAGAAAGAGCTGAACCCCATGAGCGTGGGCCCAGCTCAACATCACTCGGCTGCAGAATTCCTTGCCGTTATCGGTCCTGATGGCTTTGGGCAAGCCACGTGTCTTCGCCAACTGGTCAAGGACGCGGGTCAGATGCAGGCCTCCCATCGCACGTTCCGGAACAATGGCGACTGCCTCATGCGTGGCATCATCGACCACCGTCAGATTCTTGATGACACGCCCCTCCGCCGTCCGGTCGAACACAAAGTCCATCGACCAAACCTGATTGGCCGCCAAAGGGCGAGCCAGTGGATGACGGTCGGCCACGGGAATTTTCTTGCGCTTACGCCGGCGAATTTGCAGACCTGCCTCAGCATAAAGCCGGTCCACCCGCTTGTGATTGACCACCATGCCGCTCTGCCGCAGCTTCAAATAGATCATGCCAGCACCGTAGCGACGGTGCCGTTGCGCGAGCGCGATGATCTGCGCTTTCAAGGCGACATTACGGTCGGTGGCGGGTTGGTAGCGGAATGAACTGGGGCTCATGTCGGCTAGACGGAGCGATCGACGCTCGCTGAGCCCTTTGCCCACCAGATGGCGCACCAACTCCCGCCGTGACGGTGCGCTCACCACTTTTTTCGCAAGGCCTCTTTGGCAATCTCGTTCTCGAGCATGGTCTCGGCCAGGAGTTTCTTCAGGCGCGCATTCTCGGTTTCCAGCTCCTTGAGACGCTTGGCCTCGGAGACATTCATTCCGCCGAATTTGTTGCGCCAAAGGTAATAGCTGGCTTCTGAGAAGGCGTATTTGCGGCACAACTGTGCAACGGGCATGCCGGCTTCCGCTTCGCGCAGGAAGCCGATGATCTGTTCTTCGGTGAAACGTTTCTTCATGTCCAATCTCCATATGGGGTTGATTGGACTCTAAAGTCACGTGCTACTCAATACCGGGGGGACGTCGAAAAGGGTATCACATAGAGGGGAGGGCAATGCACGACTTTCGAAGGCCAACAACTGGACGAGTCCTGGATTTTGTGTAACCAACCATTCAACATTCGCATGTCGAAAGGCAGCTCTGGCCGACGAACTGCCCGTTGTGAATGCACAGCATGATCCTCCGGCTCCTTCCTCCTGCATGCAGGCGTATCCGTAGAACTACGCATTCATGCCATTCAGCCTTGTTCGAGCCATGCTGAAGGCATAAACTGTTGAACTTTCAACAGAATGTGATGATTCACGTCAGCCGACGTGATAGCCCGCACCATGGACTTCTCCTCCCTGCTCGCCAGCTTCGCCGCCGCCTTTTCCCAGCACCAGCGTCTGCTCACCCTGCAGCTGGATGGCGGGCAGATCGCCGCCGAGCAGTTATTGCCACACACGCTGGATGGCAGCGAGGGGGTGTCGCAAGCCTATCGCTATCAGCTCAGTTGTTTGTCGCCGGATGGCAATATCGAGCTCAAGTCGCTGCTCGGTGTGGCCGCCCGCCTGGGGGTGCTGGATGCCGATGGCAGCCAGGTGGTGCGTTGCGGGGTGGTGTCACGGGCCGAGTTGCTGGGTTCGGATGGCGGTTTTGCCAAGTACGGCCTCACCATCGAGCCGCCGTTTGCGCTGCTGCGGCTGCGTCGTACGTCGCGGGTGTTTCAGGACTTGTCGGTGCCGGACATCGTCAAGCAGATCCTGGCCGAGCATCAGGCCAATAATCCGGTGTTTGCCCAGGTACAGACGCTGGAGTTTCACACTGCCTCCGCCAACCCGCGCAGTTACTGTTTGCAATACCGCGAGAGCGATTTCGACTTCATCGTGCGCCTGCTGCACGAAGAGGGTTACGCCTGGCGTTTCGAGCATGTCGATGGTGAGCATCCGCAGGTCAAGCTGGTGGTGTTTGATGATGCGTACAGCCTGCCGCCCGCCGCCAGTGAGCGGGTGCGCTTTCACCGCAGCGATGCCACCGAGGAAGAAGACGGCCTGACGGATTGGAGCGCCGCCCGTCAGGTGGTGTCCGGTGCGGTGGCGCTGGCCAGTTTCGATTACCAGCCGGTGAGCACCCAGCACAGCGGCGATCAGAGCCGCATCCAGCAAGGCCGCAGTGGCGATGCCTTGCAATCCACCCTGCAGGATTACGACCCGCAGTCGCTGTACTACGCCAGCGATGCCGAGCAACTGAGTCAGTATGCGCAGCGGCGTCAGCAGGCGCACGATGTGCAGGCCAAGCAATTCTCTGGCAGCGGCTCAGTACGCAGCCTGCTCGCTGGCCAATGGTTCCGCCTGGATGAACATCCGCTGCACGAGGGCGACAGCAGCGAGCAGCGTGAATTCGTGGTCACCGGCCAAACCTTCCGTGCCAACAACAATCTGCCGGGTGATCTGGCCAGCAGCCTGCGCGGCTTGCTGGGAGATAGCAGCACATCAAACGACAGCCAGAACAGCAGCCCCTTCCAGACCCAGATCACCGCCCAGCGCCGCGGCATTCCGCTCACCCCGGCTTATGCCCACAGCACGCAGGCCAAGCCGACATCTAAAGGTGTACAGACCGCCACCGTGGTGGGGCCCGAGGGGGAAGAAGTCCACACCGACGAGTTGGGCCGCATCAAGGTGCAGTTCCACTGGCAGCGGCCAGACGAACACCCCGGCAGCGGCGCCAATCTGGACGACCGCTCCTCCTGCTGGCTGCGCGTGGCCATGCCCAGCGCCGGGGCCGGCTGGGGCCACCAGTTCATCCCGCGCATCGGCCAGGAAGTGCTGGTCGACTTTATCGAAGGCGATATCGACCGCCCGGTGATTGTTGGCGTGCTGTACAACGGCAGCCACGCCACCCCGGCCTTCAGCGGTGCCGGCGCTTTGCCCGCCAACAAGACCCTGTCCGGCATCAAATCCAAAGAACACCAGGGCGGCCAGTACAACGAACTGCTGTTCGACGACACGCCCGGTGAAGTCCGCGCCAAGCTCAGTAGCGAAGCGGGCAAGACCCAGCTCAACCAGGGCTACCTCACCCACCCGCGCAGCAATGGCAAAGCCCAGCCGCGCGGCGAAGGCTTCGAACTACGCACCGACCAGCACGGCGCCATCCGCGCCGGCCACGGCCTGCTCATCAGCACCGAAGCGCAAAACGGCGCATCCGGCAAACAACTGGCGCGCGAACACGCACAAAGCCAGCTCGACGCCGCGCTCAGCCTCAGCCAAAGCCTGGGCGACACCGCCGCCGCGCAACTGGCCGACAGCATGGAAACCGGGCCGGACGCCATCAACCCTGACAACGGCAAAGACGGCAACAAGGACAGCGGCCACCTGCAACACCACGCCGCCGCGCTCAAAGCCTGGGAAGCCGGCAGCAATACCGACAAGGACGGCAAGACGGCAAAAGACCAGGCCGGCCAACAGCCGCTGCTCATCCTGTCCGCCCCGGCCGGCATCGCCAGCCTGACCGAACAAAGCCACACAATCTCTGCCGGAACCAACCTCAACCTCATCGCCCAACGCGACAGCAACCACACCACCGGCCGCCGCTGGCTGCACAACGTCGGCCAGCACATCAGCCTGTTTGTGGCCGGGGTGAAAGACAAAGTGGCGCTGAAGCTGATTGCGGCGAAGGGCAAGGTGCAGGTGCAAGCGCAGAGTGATGCGCTGGAACTGACGGCGGATAAGGAACTGACCATTACATCGGCCAAGGGAGCAGTAACGCTGGCTGCCAAAGAAGAGATTCTACTCACCAGCGGCGGCGGTTATATCCGGTTAAAAGGCGGCAATATCGAAATCCACTGCCCGGGGACGGTGAGCGTGAAGGGGGCGAGTCATGCGCTGAGCGGGCCGGCCAGCCTGAACTACAGGATGCCCACCTTCGGTAAGGTCTATAGCGGCCGCTTCCAGTTGCAAAACCAGAAAACCGGTGAGCCGTTGATTGGCCGGGCGTACTCCATCAAGCAAGCGGGCGGTCGCACCATTAATGGTTACACCGACCAGGAGGGCTGGACAATGACCGCTATGAGTCGGCAACCCGAAGGTATGACCTTGCAGGTCCTGGAAAAGGCCCCATCCAAAACGGAGACCTTGCACTTGGCGGGTGGCGGCCCGCATGAGCTGGAACTTGAAATGCGCGATGACGTTCAGCAAGGATAATCACATGACCACCCTGACACCTAAAATGGCCGGTAACGGCGTCACGCGATTGGAAGAAGACCTGCAATACGCCAAGCTGCCGACATCGGAAGACAAGCCCTATCTGCAACCCAAGGCAGAAGTGGCGATCCGAACACCTGACGTCCGTTTGGCAGTCAGTAAGTCGGGAAAAACCTTCACCATTAACGCTCGCCAGGTGGTGATGAGTGCCGAAATCCGGGGGGATGAGAGGCACCATGAATATTTGTGGTATTACAAGGCTGAAGTTAGTTTTGATATGCCTCTTGATCCAAAGGGCGTACCAAAGCCGTTCTTGAGCAGTTCGGAGAGGCCAGATCCAAATCGACGCCACTCACTGACACCATTCCCAAAAGGCATGCGCACGGGATTTTTGCGCCGTCCTGACTTGATCATTGTAAAGAACAAGTCACGGCGTTGGCCTGGGCGGGCTACCACTGATCACGATGGTGTGGCGCATGGTGACAATTTGCACCGCGTGGTCGAGGTCAAGTTTCCGGGAGATACCTTGAGTATTAAACAGGAAGAGGCTTACAAGCAGATCGCCGGGGGGGCCGACCGCTTTACGCTGCTGCATGTGATTCCTCCACGTGAAAAGCAAAGACAGGCCGAGCCGGTGAAACAACCTGCTCCGATATTCGCACCCAGGGCGGACGGTATCCCGCGTGGCGAGAATCGGCGGGTGCCTATTTATGGCCCGAAGCCGTTGCCCGATCCGGCTTTTTATGAAGTATGGTTGGATGATGCGAAGCAATTGGTTTATAGCTTGGCCGAGGATGGCAAGGCCTTGGCCAAGGACTTGCGTCAGGCTGTGGGGCAGCTATCGGCCAAGGTACAAACAGAGTTAAAGCAGAATGCGCCCTGGTTGTTTACCGCAGGTCATTGGCTGCAAGACAGAGCCAGCGGAGCATGGAATTTCGTTAACGAACAGGGGCAGAGAATTGCCAGTTGGACTACTGCTCAGTTGCAGGCCGCATGGAAGGAAATTCAGCGCTACACAGATCTGACCTTAGATACCTTACGCCAGATAGACTGGACGCAGGTATTGCTGGATATTGGCCAGGGCCTGCTAGCGGTCGCGGTTGTTATTGCTGGTGCAATCGTTGTGTTCGTTCTTGGCGGTTGGTTAGTAGCGGCATTAACCGCATTAGTTGAAATGGGAGCGATAGCCTGGGCTGCTGTCGCAACCATGCTTGGTGGTAGTGCTCTGGCGACAGCCTCGTAATGTTGGAGTGGATGAATAATAAATGACTGTTAATACCTATCAGCGTATGCAAGCCTATGCCAGCATCTCCAAGAATGTGGATTTTATTGAAGGCGTGACGCCAGAGGGAGTGGTGTTGGTCAGGCTGGGCCTGATTTGCACGGTGTACTTCCGTCAAGGCGGGCAGAGCGATGTTGGCCATAAGGTGCTGGGCTGTTTCGAGCGCTTTGTCGAGCAGTTTGGCGAGCATTTGCAAGGACAGTTTCATGACTTTAGCGGACGCGGTTTTACTTCTCTGCGCAAAGACAGCATAACAAAAGCTAAGGAAAAACTGAGTAAGCTGGTGGACGCAGGACTGGCATTCGAGTGGACGTTACAGAGTGAAAAAAATGGTGAACGGGCTGCCGAGTACTCAATCCAGGCAATGACTGCGCACGCCGAACGTGACCCTTATGGGGTGTTATCTTATGTCAAGATCGTATTGCCATGGGAGCGGCTGGAAACCCCTGAAGGTGAGCAACAGTTCCTGGACTGGGTGCGCTACTTGTGCCAAACGCTGGACATAGACCATGGTTATGCTGGACTCGCCTGCACACTCCCTTATGATCGACACCAGTTTCAACCCTATGAGTTTCAGATCGCGCAGCGTTATAGCGGCCTGATGGTGGATTCCGCCCCTCACATGGATTTGGCCGAGTTGCAGGACGGCATTAAAGGGGTCAACTGGCTGACATTACTTGGACCGCGCTATATCGAGAAGCTTGGTGGCATGGCCGCGCTGAAACAGCGCTTGCAGTTGCCTGACATTGGCCTGCAGGAAACCAATAATGGTAGGCTGATCATCCAGGCTGGTCTGTTGCCAGATGTGGGTGCGCCCGAAAGCGGCCATCCACCCGCTTATGTAGCGGTAAACCGTGTTCTCAAGTCCATACGGGTGTCCAATCCGGATCAATTGCATACCTGCATGGATGATGCCGAAGGGTTCACCAAGACCAACACGCTTGCGTGGTATGCACGATTCGATGATGTGCCACTGCCAGATGAGTCTGCAGAGCAGACAATACCCGTAGGCAAGCGCTGCGAAGCCGGCCAACCCTGCCCGGAAAGCGGCACTTGGTGGACGCCGGCTAAAGAAAATGCTCAGCGCTATTTCGAGCAAGGTGAGCAGATGCCTGATTTCCCTGACTCGGTTTATGGCAGTACCATCTGGTATCTGCAGTGCGAATAACCGAATTCTGAACTGTTACCAAGTTTTCCACCAAAAAAAGAAGTCCAGTACTAGTACAGCATAGCGGGCAAGGCCGAAGCCTTGCCCGCTATGCCCTACCAGTTGAACAGCTTGTCCAGCCAGCTTTCCACCTTGCTGGAAATCACCGACCAGCCTTCCCGCAGGATGCTGGTGGCAGTCTCCTTGATGGTTTCCCATAGTCCTTTGCTTGCCGTTTGGTAAGCCTTACCTGACACGTACTCGGGCTTGGCTTCCCGGGCAATTGCCCACTTTTTTTGATTAGGCAGCAGGGTGACGATCTGCTCGACCAGGCCGGTCAGGCCATAGCCTTCTTCGGCGGAGGTGACGCAGATGTGATCGAGGGCGATGTCGAAGGTCTGGGAGAGCTGGATCTGTTTGCGGCTCAGATTGCGCTGTTGAGTGCTGCTCGGTAGATGCCGTTCGTGGTCCCACTCCCAACAAGGGGAGACTTTGTCCACCTGGCTGATCACAAACAGTACCGGGATGTCCCGATCTGCCAGGTAGGGGCGGATAACGCTGTTGAACACCTGCTGATCAATGGCCAAGGCCCGGTCATCGGCTTTGACCACCCACAGGATCAGATCCAGTTCCGGCAGCAGGCGCTGGTACAGATCGGCGTATTCCTGATCCCGACCGATGCTTTCACCAACACCTGGTACGTCAATCAGGGCAATGCCTTTCCCATTTTTATACGCCAGAGTGTATTCCTGTGGGTAGCGTGTGCAGGCGGTAATGTCATCGACTTCGGCAACATCCTGGCCAAATAGCGCATTGCACAGGCTGGACTTGCCACCCCCGGTTTTACCCATGATGCCGACCACGGCCTGATAGTTGACCAGCTCTTCGATACGCGCCTGTAGTTCTTCACGCTGTGCCTGGGTAAAGGCCTGTCCATGCAGGTTGAGGGTACTGCTGAGGTAGGAGAGCATCTGCTCGCCATGAAATGTCGGTAAGAACATATGAAGCTCCGTGCTGGAAACGACAACGCCCATCCCGTGGTCACGGCGATGGGCGCTGGCTGGTGTATGGGGGAGGGGGGGGTTACTGGCGTGCCATCCAGCCGTTGTCTGTTTTGATCATGGCGTAGGTATCGTTGAAGGGGATGTCGACGTCACCGGCAAATTTCTCCAGCGGCTTCGGTACCCCCACCATCCGGATGGTTGTGCTGGGATTGACCTTGGGGCAGGCATCCACCATGTTCCGTTCGATCATGCTCATGGTGTCGTTCACAAAGCTGTTTAACTGTGGTCCAGAGTTGGCTTCATTCAGCTTTGCAAACAGTTGGGCCAGATCAGGGTATTTAGCCAGCAGATCGTTCTCTGTCGCCATCGGCTCTGTTGCCTCAAGCGCATGCAAGCGCTCGAAGTACTGGGTACGTAATTCCTTGAACAGGGTGTCCTTGGCTTGCAGCTCCGCCAATGTTTTTGGATAGGTATCACGCATATAGCTGGAGATGCTCTCCGGTGGGGTGAGTCGTACGGTGTATTTCACCTGGACCAGATAGCTACCATCGTTCTGCGGAATACCGTTCACCCGTTCGAAGTCTTTGACTTTCAGGTTGTCACAGCTGGCAAAAATCCCTTCCGCGACTTGTTGAGCCTCACTGGTAGAAGGTGCATCCGAGTTGCACCCGGTCAATAGGGCACCTGCCAGCAGCAGGACGGGGAGGGCGATCAGTGTCTGTCTGGATTGCATGGTGTTTCCTTTCTTAAGCATTTCATCATCCTGCATTGTCTAATTTCACCCTAATGAGTTGATATTCAGTCTTTGAGGATGTTCATGTCAATGGGGTGATTTGCCACCATTCGAGTGGAATGGAGAATAAGATGGCAAAAATAAAGGTGGACGCGCTGTCTCTGAGTGTTGGCAAAGCGATTGCGGCACGACGGCAGGACGCCGGACTGACCCAAGAACAGGTCGCGGAACAACTGAAGATCGGCAATGAAGCGGTATCCCGTATGGAGCGGGGACTGGTAATGCCGACCGTGGCCCGCCTGCTGGAACTGGCCAGTCTGTTCCACTGCGATGCTTCAGCCTTGCTGGTGGAGTCCAGCAACCGCCCGGCCGAGCAGGCGCAGCACTTGGCACAGATGCTGGCCCGCCTGGATAGTGCAGATCGGGAGATGGTGCTGGCGATGGTGGAACAACTGACCAACCGGCTGGCTAAGCCGTCTTAACGGTACCCAACTTGGAAGAGAGCCGGGTAGGGCGAGACATCGCCTTCGGCTTCTCTTCCGGTTCACCAGCACCTTCCACTGCTGGATAAAACTCCTCCAGCAGCAGCGGTACTTCCTCCTCGGTATCCTCGAACTGGCCGTTCTGCAGTAACTGCCGGGCGGCTTGCTCCAGTTCGGCAGTGTCGATACCAGCTTCCAGCTGTTCATCTGCTACCTTGCGTGCAGTACTGACGGCTTCGGCCAAGGTCTGGCCATCGCGCAAGGTTAGATCCACGTAGTACACCGGGGTACGGTGCGACTGAGTGGTGCTCTTGGCCCGTAGACGTAACAGCAGCGGCAGGTGCTTGGTATTACCGCCACTGGCTGCTTCGTAATACTTCAGCCGTGCTGCCAGGGTACGCACCGAGTTGTAGCCGGTGGTGCGGAAGATGAAGCTGCCTAGCTCATCCTGCTGACCTTCCACCTGTACGTTGAGCCGACCATACAGCTTGCAGCCCAGCTCCTTGGCCAAGGGACAACGGTCTGGTCCGGCACAGCCAATCTCCTCCATGCCCTGACTGGTTACCCGTCGTGCTGTCTCTCCGTTACCGACACACACCGGACGCCCATTATTCCGGTCGAAGGCACTGTATTCGGCACGCAGATTCAGCTCGCTGTCGTTGAACAGCAGCTGGATCGGAATGGCGCGGATCTTGCCGTTTTGTGCCTGTTCCGACAGCGCCTGGTGCAAGGGATGCAGCAACCAGCCATCCCGGCTCTGCACCTGGGTGGTCAATGAAAAGCTGTCGTCTTTCTCCGGCAGCCAGCGTTCTTGTTTCTGCACCAGCTTGCCAATGCTGATACGCCCGATCACGGGCGGGGTAATGGTGAGACCTTTAATCACGATGCTTTCCTTTCAGTCTGAATGACAAAGCGCCGGGAACCGGCAATGGACTTGCTGTACTGGGCCAGCAGGGTGGGGTGGTCTTGCGACAAGCGTTCGACATCAGGCGCAATGCGATCCTTGGCGCGCTTCCAGGTGATACGGCCAGACTCAAACACAGCCGCAGAGGCATGACCCAGCACGTTCTGGATCTGCTGCCGGATGGCCGCCTCCTTGGCCTCTGCATCCTCTTTACGCTGCCGCTCTGCCAACAAGGCTGAGAACAGTCGATTTCCCTCAATCGATTCCGACAGATCGATGGTCTGACCATCATCACGTGGGAATAGCCAGGACAAGGCTGACGCCGCGTCATCCGACCCATCCGGTGCTGGCTGGGTGTCCAGCACCACGTGCTGCCAGAACACCGTTTCTCGGGCGATCAGATCCGCGATCTTGTTTTCATCGCGATTCACCTGATAAATCCGGAAATCCTGTCCACCGATCAGCACTGCTACATCAGCCCAGTCATGGCCAGTCACCGCCAGCTGATGCAGTACCTGACACTGATAGGCCACCGGGATGCCTTCCTCCCACTGCGGGGCTGAGTGATAACTGGCGGTCTTGATTTCCAGAATGCCCCAGCCTTCCTCCGGACAGCGCACTTCCCGGTCCAGATTGGCTAGCATGAAACGGTGCTTCGGGTGCTGCAGTACTGCATTCACCCGCCGTACCTTGCGACCGGTACGCTCGGCATACACCCGGGCCAGGATGGGTTCCAAAATCGTGCCCCAGATGACAGGCTCTTTCTCCGACAGATCCTCCGGCTGTTTGCGACCCGTCTTCTCCAGCCACAGTGACAGCGGACATTTGTAGGGCGACAGCCCAATGGACGGGGCGGCATCGGAAGAACCAATGCCCAGCTGCCGGATGCGCAGCCATTCATCACGAGACAACTTCAGGGTAGAGGCCAGACGAATGGCCTGTGCGTAGCGTTCAGCCATGGCAAAACACTCCTTATAAAGGCATAAAGCCCGGCAGCAAGGCTGACCGGGCGATAGGTTTGATAGGGGGAAGCTGTGGGAGAGTAGAAACAAGAGAAACGACAGCAGGGCAGGACAACAGAACCAACAAGACAGAATCAGGCCAACATCAGACCAACCGTAGATTCACGATGGTGCTACCGGCACGATTACCGGCAGCTCAGGAGAGAGCGTCAACAGGATTTGACGAATAGCCGGCCACTGCTGTGGCTGGCCACGCAGCATGAATTCCCCAGCCAGCCGCACCAGGCAGGCTTTGACCCAATCGAGGGAAGGGGGCTGGCCATTATGCAAGACGATCCACTCGGCAATGGCACTGCCCAGGGCTTCGGTCACTTCGTAATGCCACACCCCCGGTGCAGCCTGATTCAGCTGGTCGTACAAGGTATCTGCCAGGGCTGCCACCATCGGCGCGTACTGCACCAGTTCGTCATGCAGCTCCAGACAGCCAGCACCCCAGATCACCAGCAGGCTGCGCTCGGCATCCGGACCGTCGTATGCCACACCCAAGCCGTTCCAGGAGCAGAAGTCCCGCATCCCTGCCGTTAAACACGCAGCGGTCAAAGCAATGGATTGCACGGAGGCCATGGCATCACTCCACCAAGGCCAGTGCATGTTCCAGCGCCTTGCCCTTGAGTTGCGCACCCTGACCGAACCAGGAGGAATCCAGCCGGTAGTCCTGACTGCGAGCACGACGGCGATGATCCACATACTCGGTCATCGCATTCACCAGCCCCCAGGCCGTACCACGAGTACCGGCTAGCATTGAACCCATGCCACCACCGCTATACAGTGCCGACACCTGCTGCAGTGCCTTCGAGGTGACTGCATCCTCCGTACCCTCCGCCAATGGCTCATCCAGCACCTCGCGGAAGAACTGACAGGCTTCTTCAGGAGAAACCGAGCGCTGCGACAGCTGCTTGATGTTCCCAATGAAGCGGTCCCAAGCGGACAGACCAAGGCCCAGCGCATCCTTCACGGACTGCGGATCAAACACAGTGGAGTGGGGCACCTTCACCGCACCGGTTCTATCCTTCACCGCCATCTGCAGGGTGTTGTTGCACACCACCCGTACCGACGTGAACTGGGCGGTTGTGCATAGCGTGCCATCACAACTGGTGGCTAGCAGCAAATAGGCTTTCATCCGATCACCGCCTTTGAGCAGGGCTTCCTGCCCTGTCTTGGCCAGTGCCCACAGTTTACGGCCCCCCTTCAATACCCCAGCGGTTTCCAGCTCAAAGCCACCGGCGCTGACCAGGTCGCGATAGAACTCCAACACTTCAGACGGCTGCACCACCTTGTAACGCGGCGAGACCACCGACAGTGGTGCCAGAGAGTCGGAGCGATACAGCACCTTGGAATCAGCAAACGGCCGGATGTGCATGCCGTCGTCGGCTACGTTGAACAAGACATCACTCTGCTCGATACGCCAGTCCATGCCGGCTTCAGTCAGCCACACTTCCAAAGGTTGTTGGGGAGAAAGCGGATTGCCCAGACCATGCCAGGGCGTGGCCCCGACAAAGGCCATGGATTCGATGAGATGGGACATAGATCACTCCAATGAAAACGCCCCAGACAACGCTGGGGCGAGGGCATAAAAGACACCCGGAGTGGGTGTCGCTGTGCATGTTCAAGGGGGTGATATAGGTCTGAAACAAACTGGATTTATAAGGATGGTCTGGTGTTCGTCCGAAGCTGCCGGTCACATACGAGATGCCGAGCGGCAGTTTTACACCGGAATTTGGATATGCCCAACTATGCCACTCGGATGCGGCCTTCACAGCGGTCAGCTAGATCCATTGCTTCAAGTCTCTGGTGGCATCTGAAATCTCAATTCAAGGATGCGCAGATGACGTGCCTCTACAAATCCCTTATTTGAAAATAATGGAGTGCACAAACTCCATTATTGGTAAAAATGTATTGTAGTCACTCCATTATTGGTAGAGAGAGTAGCATTTTTGGTGAATCATTCACTCACTTACAGCGGACAACCAAATGACAACTCAAGACATTGGTCAAATTCTCGCAACAAACCTGACAAACATTTTGAAAGTAGCGGGATCGCTGGATGAATACGGCAAACCAAAGCGGATTCGTTCAACTGACCTGCAGCGTGCAACAGGGGTTGCCAGGAGCACTCTTCGAACCCTTCAAAAAGATGGTGGCCGGGAGTCAAATCCGGATTTACGAACGCTTTGTCGGATAGCAGATGAACTTGGCATACCGGTAGCATTTTTACTAATGGACTCGCAACAGTGGCTAGCGCTTATTGAAGCAGCATTGGACATGCCGACGATGCTTGGAGCTGCGGCATTGCTTGATGAAGAACAGGGAATTCAGGGCCCGCTAAGCGCTATCAAGATTCTCCGCTATGCAAAGGTCTATCCGTTGGAAGCACCACTCGGGGGTACCCCTACTGGAAATCAGGCGCGTTACGATGAGTTGGCATCAAAAAATGAGGAAAAGAGGCGCAATGCGACTATCGCCGAGGCTCTTATGCAAGCCGGTGCTCGGACTCACGTCGCGCGCAAACAACTTACAGCATTTGCCGCCTCACTCGCTAATCGTGGTTTGGCGAACAAAGGCAGTACGTAACCAAGTAACACCTTAACTTAATCAGGAGATATGTAATGAGTATTAATTCTATTATCGACAGTGATCTCGAAGACCTGATCCAAAATGCAGATGGTGAAGATCTCAGCATTCTCGCAGACTTCATCACGGACAAAGGAAGTGGACGTATCGCACTGGATGCTAGTGTTTGCAAAGTTCTGAATGATGCCAGTAAGGCCGGCATGTTCACGCAGAGCGAACGTTCGCTACTTGCTGAAGAGCTGCGCCTTTTTGGGGGAAATGGCTTTGCAAATATGATGCGCGGCGGACGAGGCGTCCAATACCGGGAAATTGTTTGCGATGTTGCTGACCATGTGAAGGCCAATTACAACGCCAAAGCACCCATCGCTGACATTGAGTTCTCCGTTCTGACAAAAGTGCTCGAAAAATCGATGGAGGACATGTCTGAAGAAGACAAAAAGAAGCTATTTGAAGACTTTGGTGTGGGCTATACGCAGGGTGCCGGTCCGATGACTACTGCAGCACTGATCGCAGCAGCACGGGCGAGTGGGTTCGGGATTTATAAACTTACCGTCATTGTGGCCAACGCAGTTTCGAAGGCGATTCTGGGACGCGGTATTCCTGTAGTCGTGATGGCTCCGTGGTTGCGCGGTATTAGCATTCTCACTGGGCCGGTTGGGTGGGCGCTCACCGCACTCTGGACAGCATTTGACCTAGCTGCTCCAGCATACCGCGTCACAGTCCCTTGTGTG
This sequence comes from Aquitalea magnusonii, assembly GCF_002217795.2. Lineage (NCBI taxonomy): Bacteria > Pseudomonadati > Pseudomonadota > Betaproteobacteria > Neisseriales > Chromobacteriaceae > Aquitalea > Aquitalea magnusonii. Next base: position 3,738,969 of record NZ_AP018823.1, on the reverse strand, counting down.
GTACATCTGGCCTACATGCGTCAGAAAGCGGCAGTTAAGCGGTGCAAGAAATGTGATGCACCTATGGCTATTGATGCCAAATTCTGTAGTGAGTGTGGACAGGCTGTCGCGTAATTGAGCGCGTGTTGCATGGTAACCCGAACCGACTGCCAGGCACCTTAACCATATGCAATGGGGGGTCCACTGCTTGCCGTAATAACTGGTACAGCAGTGGACTGACGGTGCAAACCTGACAGAGCTCTGCCAATCGCACTCTTTCTGCTGCATCCGCACTCACGAAAGTATTCAGCCTGACAATAGGCCCCAGCATCTGCATTTCATGCTCGATACCGGCTGAAACCCGAACTAAAAGCGGCATTGCTGCAGCCTCAATTCCAACGTAAGTGGACGGCACATTACAATTCGATCGATGAGCTGCTATTAACGTGAGTGGCTCTCTAAGAATTTAGCCCACCATTCCATCATCTTGACTCTCTCTTCTATGTACTCCGCACGGTTATAGGCAGCACGTACCTTGTTGGTCTCTACGTGAGATAGCTGACGTTCGATCGCATCAGGGTTGAAGCCTGCTTCGTTCAGGATGGTTGATGCGGTTGCCCGGAAGCCATGTACGTCGGCCTTTCCCTTGTAGCCCATGCTGTGCAGGGCTCTGCGTAGGGTTTCCGGCGACATCGGGCGGCGTGGGTCGTTACGGTTGGGGAATACGTGCTCCCGTCCCCCGCTGATCTCTTCCATGCTGCGCAGTACCGCTATGGCACTGCTAGAGAGCGGTACCAGGTGTGGCGGAGCGGTGTTCTTGAATTTCTCCTGCAGCTTGCGGTGCTCCGGTGGGATTGTCCACAGGGCCTTCTCGAAGTCGATTTCTTCCCACCTAGCTTGTGACAGTTCACCCACTCGGGTGAAGGTGAGCAGGGCCAGTTCCATCATCAGGGCAGTCTGCTTGTTGCCATCGAAGCTGGCCAGGCGTTTGAGAAAGTCTGGTAAGTCGTCCTGATGCAAGGCCTTGCGCGGTGTTGATTGTTGGGTACGCAGCGTCTTGCTGAGCGGAGCTACTGGATTGGTATCGCAGCGCTCAGTGCGAACAGCCAAGTCAAAGATGGATGCGCAGCGCTGTTTCAGGCGTAGAGCGGTATCGATTTTACCTGCACGTTCAACTTTCTGCAGGACGGCCAGCAATTGCATCGGCTTGATCTGCGAAATTGGCAGTTCACCCAGGAAAGGGAAGATGTGAGTTTCCAAAGATGCCAGGACTCGGTCAGCGTGGTCCTGGCTCCACTCGTGGCTGGCGCTGGCGTGCCATTCTCTGGCAATTAGTTCGAATGTTGTCGCATTGGATGCACTGGCATTGAGCTTATCCACCTGCTTTTGTAGGCCGGGGTCAGTATTTTGATCCAGCAGGCGTCTTGCATCTTCGCGTTTGGTGCGGGCTTGCTTGAGGGGGATGTCTGGGTAGACCCCCAGGGCAAGTGTCTTTTGCTTACCAGCAAAGCGGTAGTGATAGCGCCAGTATTTGGAGCCGTTTGGCATCACCATCAGGAACAGCCCTTGACCATCGGCCAACTTGACTGGCTTGCCGTCCTCTGAGGGCCTGAAAGCCTTTATCTGCGCGTCTGTCAGGGGCATTGCACCCTCCAAATGTTGGTACAAGATTTCTGCTGCGAAAATTGTACCAACATTTGTACCAACAAAACCACTGGAAGTGGCAGGACGTCCTCGGATGTCACAGGCATAAAAAAAGCCGCAAACCCTTACTGGGTGCGGCTCTTGTGGACTTTATCGGACTTTTTTGGAAGTGCAAGTGGTGCCCCCGACAGGAATCGAACCTGTAACTGCCCCTTAGGAGGGGGCCGTTATATCCATTTAACTACGGAGACGTCAATCCGGCTTAGGCGTTGCGGTCCACCGACAGGCGGGCCAGTTCTACCAGCGCCTGTTTCACCGGGGTGTCCGGCAGGTCGGCAATGGCGGCAATGGCTTGTTCGGCGGCTTTGATGGCTTCGTTTTTGGCGTAGTCCAGCGCGCCGCAGGATTGTACCGCAGCCAATACATCGTGGAAACGGTCGCGGCTGGCGTTTTCCAGTGCCTGGCGCACCACGTCGGCAGCGGCGGCGGGGCCTTGGCGCATGGTGTAGATCAAGGGCAGGGTGGCCTTGCCTTCGGCCAGGTCGTCGCCCAGGCTCTTGCCGATGGTGTCGGCGTCGCCACTGTAGTCCAGCACGTCGTCGATGATCTGGAAGGCGGTGCCCAGATACATGCCGTAGTCGGACAGGGCTTTGATCTGTGCCTCGCTGCCCTGGGCAATCAGCGCGCCGACGCGGGCGGATGCTTCAAACAGCTTGGCAGTCTTGTACTGGATGACTTGCAGGTAGTCCTGTTCGGACAGTTCGGTATTGCCGATATTCAACAGTTGCAGCACTTCGCCTTCGGCGATGATGTTGGTGGCTTCGGCCATCACCTGCAGAATCTGCATATTGTTGGTGGTCACCATCATCTGGAAGGCGCGGGTGTACAGGAAGTCACCCACCAGCACGCTGGCGGCATTGCCGAACAGGGCGTTGGCGGTTTCGCGGCCACGGCGCATGTCGGATTCATCCACCACGTCGTCGTGCAGCAAGGTGGCGGTGTGGATGAATTCGATCATCGCAGCCAACTCGTACAGATGTTCCCCTTCATAACCCAGTGCCTTGCCGGACAGCAGGGTCAGTACCGGACGCAGGCGTTTACCGCCCGCCGTGATGATGTACTCCGCCACCTGGCGGATGAGAACTACATCGGAGTGCAGGCGTGTGCGGATGACGCGGTCTACGGTCTGCATGTCTTCAGCGATCAGGGTACGAAATAGCGGGGTGGACACGGTTTTAGCCAGATGTTGTATTAGCGGAGCCAGAAGCGCGGAATGTTACCAGAAAAGCCATGCAGCCAGCCATGCCCACCTTTGCTGCGCGGCTAAACTGATGAAATTATTGACAACTTTTTGCACACTGCGTATAGTTTCGCGTTCTTCTTCGCGTGATGCGAGGAAGATTCCCTCTTTAGGAGCTATGCGAATGTATGCGGTCATAAAAACCGGCGGCAAGCAGTACAAGGTTGCCATCGGTGAAAAACTCAAAGTAGAACAGATACCTGCAGACGTCGACAGCCAAATCGTACTCGAAGAAGTGCTGATGGTCGCTGACGGTGAACAGGTTGTTGTAGGCGCCCCGCTGGTTGCAGGTGCCACCGTTACGGCTACTGTTGTTTCCCACGGTCGTGGCGACAAGGTACGTATCTTCAAGATGCGTCGTCGCAAGCACTACCAGAAACATCAGGGTCATCGTCAGAACTTCACCGAAATCCGCATCGACGCGATTTCGAAGTAAGGATAAACAGTCATGGCACACAAAAAAGCAGGCGGTAGCTCCCGCAACGGTCGTGACTCCGAAGCCAAACGCCTGGGCGTTAAGGCTTACGGTGGCGAACTGATTCCGGCAGGTTCCATTATTGTTCGTCAGCGCGGCACTCGTTTCCACGCTGGTGAAAATGTTGGTCAGGGCAAGGATCACACCCTGTTTGCCAAGGTTGACGGCTATGTTCAGTTCACCGTTAAGGGTGCTCTGCAACGCAAGATCGTTACCGTGGTACCGTACACCGGTGTAGACGGCGAATAATCGCTTTCTGCAGACAAGAAAGCCCTATCCTGTGAGATAGGGCTTTTTTTTATCCGGCTTGCCATGTGGCGGGCCAGACGAGGGGCAAGGCGTGAGGGCTGGTTGCCGGATGCAACCTTGACGCCTGACTCCTCAAGGAGGATGTATGAAGTTTATCGACGAAGCCCGTATCGAAGTGTTTGCGGGCAAGGGCGGCAATGGTGCCGCCAGTTTCCGTCGCGAAAAGTACGTGCCGTTTGGCGGCCCGGATGGTGGCGACGGTGGCAAGGGTGGCAGCGTGTTTGCCGTGGCAGACGAAAACGTGAATACCCTGGTGGAATACCGTTTCGTCAAGAAATACCTGGCGCAGCACGGCGAGCGTGGCCGTGGTGCCGATTGCTACGGCAAGGGCGGTGACGATATCGAACTGCACATGCCGGTGGGCACGGTGATTACCGACCACGACACCGGCGAGCTGGTGGCCGACCTTACCCATCACGGCCAACGGGTGATGATTGCCCGCGGTGGCAAGGGTGGCCTGGGCAATATCCATTTCAAGTCGTCCACCAACCGTGCGCCGCGTCAGAGCACGCCGGGTGAAGAAGGCGAACAGCGCACGCTGAAGCTGGAACTGAAAGTGCTGGCGGACGTAGGCCTGTTGGGCATGCCCAACGCCGGCAAGTCCACCTTCATCCGCTCGGTATCGGCCGCACGCCCCAAGGTGGCGGACTATCCGTTTACCACCCTGCACCCCAATCTGGGTGTGGTGCGCATGGACGATACCAGCAGCTTCGTGATTGCCGATATTCCGGGGCTGATTGAAGGTGCTGCCGAAGGCGCTGGCCTGGGCCATCGCTTCCTCAAGCATTTGCAACGGACCGGCCTGCTGTTGCACATCGTGGATATCGCGCCGTTCGACCCGGATGTCGACCCGGTACGCGAAGCACGTGCCATCGTGGCCGAGCTGGAAAAATACGATGCCGAACTGCACGGCAAGCCGCGCTGGCTGGTGCTGAACAAGCTGGACATGCTGCCGGAAGAAGAGCGTGAACTGACGGTAAGCGCCTTCCTGGAGGCTTATGGCTGGCCCAAGACCCAGCCGGACGACAGCCTGGCGTTTGATGTCGACACCCCGCGTGTATTTGCCATTTCCGCGCTGACGCACGAAGGCACCCGCGAGCTGGTGCGCGCGATTGATAACTATCTGCGCATCATGCGTGCCCGCGCCCGTGCGGCAGCCGAAGAAGCCGAACGTCAGGCCGAAGAAGCCCGCCTGGCCCGCAAGGCCGCCGCCCGCGCCCAGTTGGAAGCGGCTGAAGCAGCCAAGGCAGCCGCTGCTGCGGCTAAGGCCAACGGCGAAGAGGGCTGAGCCAGAATAGGCAATATGCAAGCCGGTTCCGGATGGGACCGGCTTTTTTACGTCCCTTGTCTATTGCTGGCGGGGCTGATTTTGAAAGTTTGATGTCGCGCCATCTGATGGTATAAGTAGTTCTACGTGGGTTTGTTGTATTTTGTACTCAAAAATACAATCGAATGCGACTTGGTTTTCCAGATATGGGCGTCAGCAAGCCTGGCTGTCCTCTCCGGTCAGGATGGATGCGTTATTTATCCTGTATCCGGAAGCATGCTTCTGGACAATTTGCGCTATTCATATAACCATTGCGCCAGTCAGCCTGCTCCGCCCATAAGGCAGCAGGTTGATGCAGCGTATCGATATGTTGCGGTGGCAGGGGCTGCCCGGCATGGTGTTAACAATAAAACCAAGCAGTAAGGAGAAGTCTGATGAGAAAAGTGATTACCGCCGTTTCTCTGGCGCTGATGGCCACTTCTTTTGGCGCTTTTGCCAAGGACTGGAAAGAAATCCGTTTTGGCGTTGACGCCAGCTATGCGCCGTTCGAGTCCAAGGCACCGAATGGTCAACTGGTGGGTTTCGACATCGACCTGGGCAATGAAATCTGCGCCCGCCTGAAGGCCAAGTGTGTCTGGGTGGAAAACGACTTCGACGGCATGATCCCGGCCCTGAAAGCCAAGAAATTCGATGGCGTGCTGTCCTCCATGTCCATCAACGAAGCACGCCTGAAGGAAATCAACTTCTCCGCCAAGCTGTTCAATACCCCGACCCGTATGGTTGCCAAGGCCGGCTCGGGTCTGCAGCCGACTGCCGCCTCCCTGAAGGGCAAGCGCGTTGGTGTTGAGCAAGGCACCATCCAGGAAGCTTACGCCAAGGCCCACTGGGCTCCGGGCGGTGTAGAAGTGGTTCCGTACCAAAACCAGAGCCTGGTGCTGGCTGACCTGGCATCCGGTCGTCTGGACGCTTCCCTGCAAGACGCCATCCAGGCTGACGAAGGCTTCCTGAAAAAGCCGGAAGGCAAGGGCTTTGCCTTCGCCGGTGGCAACCTGAACGACCCGAAAACCCTGGGTACCGGTGCCGGCATCGGCCTGCGCAAGGAAGATACCGATCTGAAAGCTGCCATCGACAAGGCGATTGCCGGCATGCTCAAAGACGGCACCTACAAGAAAATCGAAAAGAAATACTTCACGTTTGATGTATACGGCAAATAAGTCGTAACACGGACAGAGGCACCGCGCCCCGCTGCTGCAGCCGGGGCGCGTTTTCATCACGGCTGCGGAGGAGATGCGTAACACCCACTGTTACGTCCGCTGCCACGCGCTGATCCTGACGCCAATGCGGGCAAGATGCTGGCACCAAGCGCTCACGCAGAGCAGGTGCGGGCCATGTGCGCGCGCTGACCCGGGGACGGCGATAACAACATACAGGGGAAACGGCCATGTTTCTGGATGGATTCGGGCCAATCATCCTGGACGGTGCATGGGTCACGCTGGAGCTGGCAGTCATGTCACTTCTGGTGTCTTTCATCATCGGTCTGGGTGGCGCTGGCGCCAAGCTGTCGAGCAATCCCGTGCTCAAGGGCATTGCCACGCTTTACACCACATTGATTCGCGGCGTACCGGACCTGGTACTGATGCTGCTGATCTTCTACAGCCTGCAAATCGGCATGAATCATCTGACCGAATGGCAAGGCATGGAGCAGATCAACCTCAACCCCTTCGTGTCCGGTGTGTTTACCCTGGGCTTCATCTACGGGGCCTACTTTACCGAGACTTTCCGCGGGGCGTTCCTGTCTGTGCCCAAAGGCCAGATCGAAGCCGGCATTGCCTATGGCATGAGCAGCTGGCAAACCTTCTCCCGCATCCAGTTTCCCCAGGTCATGCGCTTTGCCCTGCCGGGTATTTCCAATAACTGGCAAGTCATGCTCAAGGCCACCGCGCTGGTGTCCATCATCGGTTTGTCCGATGTGGTGAAAGCATCGATTGATGCGGGCAAGAGCTCCTACCGCGTGTTCTTCTTCACCCTGGTGGCCGGTGCCATTTACCTGATTCTGACAACGGTTTCCAGCGTGGTGCTGATGTGGCTGGAACGCCGCTACTCCACCGGCGTGCGGGAGGCAGACCTGTGATCGACATCATCCAACAATACTGGAAAGCCTTCCTGTGGTCGGACGGCTATCACCTGTCCGGCCTGGCCGTCACCATGTGGCTGCTGGTGGTTTCCATTGCCTTCGGTTTTTGCGCATCCATTCCGCTGGCTATTGCCCGGGTGTCCAAGTCCAAATGGCTGTCCAGCCCGGTATGGCTGTTTTCCTACGTGTTCCGTGGCACGCCGCTGTACATCCAGCTGCTGTTCTTTTACACCGGCATGTACAGCCTGGACGTGGTGCGCGAAGTGGGCTTTCTCAACCACTTCTTCCGCGAAGGGTATAACTGCACCATTCTGGCTTTCGGCCTGAATACCTGTGCCTATACCACCGAAATCTTCGCCGGTGCCATCAAGGCCACGCCGTATGGTGAAATCGAAGCGGGCCGTGCCTACGGCATGAGCAAGTTCACCCTGTATCGCCGGGTCATCATTCCGTCGGCCTTGCGCCGCGCGCTGCCGGCCTACAGCAACGAGGTGATCCTGATGCTGCATGCCACCACCGTTGCCTTTACCGCCACCGTGCCGGACATCCTGAAAGTGGCGCGCGATGCCAATGCCGCCACCTATGATTCGTTCAATGCCTTTGGTCTGGCTGCATTGATTTACCTGTGTATCACCTTTGTTCTGGTGGCCCTGTTCCGCAAGGCGGAAAGCAAGTGGCTGGCGCATTTGCGCCCGATGAAGGCCTGAGTTACCCGCAAGGATAAAAGATGGAAAAGCTAGTCGTTAAAGACCTGCACAAGAGCTATGGCAGCCACGAAGTGCTCAAGGGCATCTCGCTCAAGGCCAAGGCAGGCGATGTAATCAGCATCATCGGTTCTTCCGGCTCCGGGAAAAGTACCTTCCTGCGCTGCATCAACTTCCTGGAAAAACCCAACGCAGGCAGCATCAGCCTGGGTGGCGAGGAAATCACCCTGCAAAAGAACAAGCAGGGCGAACTGGTACCGGCCGACCACAAACAGCTGCAAGCCATGCGTGCCAAGCTGGCCATGGTGTTCCAGCATTTCAATCTGTGGAGCCACATGACGGTGCTGGAAAACGTCATCGAAGCCCCCATTCATGTGCTGGGCCTGTCGCGTGACGAAGCCATTGCCCGCGCCGAAAAATACCTGCGCAAAGTAGGGCTGGACGCCCAGGCCCAGGCCAAGTATCCGGCGCACATGTCCGGCGGCCAGCAGCAGCGTGTGGCCATTGCCCGTGCGCTGGCGATGGAACCGGAAGTGATGCTGTTTGACGAACCCACCTCGGCGCTGGACCCGGAACTGGTGGGCGAAGTGCTCAAGGTGATGCAGACCCTGGCCGAAGAAGGCCGCACCATGGTGGTGGTGACCCATGAAATGGGCTTTGCCCGTAATGTGTCCAACCACGTGATGTTCCTGCATCAGGGCCGGGTGGAAGAAGAAGGCCACCCGGACGAAGTATTCGGCAATACCAAGAGCGAACGCCTGAAGGCTTTTCTGTCCGGCAGCCTGAAATAAGTTATCTGTTTTTAAAAAAGCAAAAGCGGCCCATTGTGAGATGGGCTGCTTTTTTGCGCTTGTCGTTTTAGCGACTAAGCGCAGTCAGCAACAGGGTGCTCGGTTACGCCGCAAGTAGCAGGCTGTGGCTTGGCCGCGTTACAGCCGACCATACCAATCCGGAACCGCCGGTATCTGGCAGCGTTTCTCCACATCCGGAATATCCCGCTGGTAGTCCTTATTGGTTTTGTCATTGTACAGAATGGTACGCAGCCGGAAATAACTGGCATACGGCTCGCGGTTGCCGGTGCTGGCCACCATGAACCAGGCCCGCGAATCGTGAATGTGCTCATCAAATAGCGCCAACAAGTTAGGGTCTGCCATCAGTTGGGCATACATCTGCTCGCTGTGGCGCAATAGAAAGACCGATTCATAAGCATGCTCCGGTGCCATGGACTGCACGCTGCCAATGCCAACCAGGCGCAGCAGCCAGTCTTTCCAGGTGAACGTCCCCACCCTGGGGGGCGGTGGAATGGTTTGCCAGGCTGGGCGCTCGCCTTTTATGGCCAGCGGGTCGGGTACGGCAATGGCCTGGCCTTGGGCGTCGTAGCGCGGCTCCACTTTTTTCCAGTGCAGATAATGCACCCGGAATTCCCTGGCCGCATTGCGCAACTGCGATTTATCCATGCTGGGGTCGAAATCCTTGGCGTAAGACGGCAGCTTGTCACTTACCTGCTGGCCGGTGGCCGGGTTGCGCACCCCGCTGGGCATGGGCTGCTGGGCCACTTGCTGCTGCGCCCGTTCCAGTGCGCGCTGGTCGATGGCTTTGCCTCGCTCCTTGCGGGCGGTATTGTCGGCTTGCACCTGTTGCAGCCGGGCCTGGGCCGCATCGCTGGCGCGGGCTTGCTCCCAGGCCTGGCGCGTCCAAGCGATTTGCGCCGGGTTATCCTCCGGAATGCTGCGGTAATACGGCAACTGCTCCTGCGACACCCCGCCTTCCCCGCCCAGGCCGCCGGCATAGCGGGCAATGCGCCAGGCGGTTATCAGCGCAGTCTGGCGGGCGATGATGCGTTCCACAGTGTCTTGCTGGCAGTCCTGCCGTACGGCCCAGGCATTGAAGCGTTGGATGAGTTCGTCATCTACTTCAAACGTCTTTGTAATGCGCTCATCCATCCAGCGCCAATCCTCGATAAATTGGATGCTGGCCTGTGTGTCGATAAACACCTGCTTGGGCAGCCTCAACGGCGCGCCAGCGTGAAAAGCAAACAGATACATGCGGCGCAGGGCGATCTGCGACAGCTGCGAGCCAATACCGTCGCGTGCCTTGCCCTGTTCGCCCAGGCCATAGCCACCGCCCACATCGGAATGTACGCCGGGGTAGACAAATTCCCCCAGGTGGCCGGGTGGGTAGTGGCCGGTATCCCAACGTGTGGAATCCAGCGGAAAGCAGATGCGCTGCTCGTGCGCCGATACCAGGTGCACATGCTGGCCGATCAGGCCGGGGGCATCCGGCAGCGGCATGGTGTCGTCCGCCCAGCCCATATGGCCCAGCGCCGGGGCGGTCAGCGCGGCCAGGCCCACCGATGCCACGGTATCAAACAGGCCAATAAACGGAATCTTGATCGGGATGCCAAATAACGTATAGCCACCGTCATCGCCACGCTCACACATTTCATGCAGCCAGTAGACAAAGGTGCGCGCCTCGGCCGCCCCGCGCGAAAAGCCATATACATACACTTTCAGGCAGGCCACGGTAGGCACTTCCTGGTTCTGTCGGTGGGTGAGCACCTTGGCCAGGCCCAGCTTCATCGCCTCCTTGCGCCGCCAAGCTGCCGGCCAGTTACGCTTTTGTTGCTGCAACTCATCGTTGGGGTCATTTAACGGGGGAAACTCCATGGCGCTGGCAATGTTGTAGGCATCGGCATCTTCCAGCCGGTTCGGGAATTTATCCACATCCGGGCTGATGGTGCGTTGCAGGGCATCAATCAGGCGGGTAAAACCCCAGTGAATGCGCATCTGCCCGCCAGCGGCATATTGCAGCCCCGCGGATGACGGCCCATCCTCCTTGATCTCGCGAAACTGGGTGCCCACCCCTTGCAGGTAATAGGCAAAAAAGCCATCCCTTGCTGCTCTGTCTCCCTGAATGGCGGCGCGGAACAACCGGCCAATATTGGAGTGGTTGTTCTGCGCTTCGTCGGTGTACAGATGGTTATTGGTGCCATCAAAAAACAGCGAGACATTGCATACCATGCCGCAGGGCGGCGGCCTGCGTTTGACATGGGCGGCAAAGTAAAGCGCATCCATTTCCCGGCTTTGGCTCATGCGGTTGGCGCGCAACACCTGGGCATCACTGGGGAAGGCATCACGTGTTTCATCCCAGGGTGGGGCGGTGTGGGCGGTGGCCAGGTTTACGGTGTGTTGGGACATGACTTTCCTTTCATCGCGGCGGCTTGTTGCCGCCATTGGCTGACCAGGGGGCCTTCCTGATCGCAATCAATGGTGACGCGGACTTGATCGCACGGCAGAAACACCAGGGTGACACCACAGGTGCGGGTATAGGGCAGCAGTTCCACCTGGGCGCTGAGGCGTTGGTAGGTGGCTTCTTTCTTTTTCATGTATTCCTTAAATTTCTTCTTCTCCTTGTCAATATTGGGTGCGCAATCCAGACAGGCGTCAGGATCTTTAAGCCAGCGCACGGTGGCGATCATGCCGGGATACCACTTCTTCGGCAGGCTGGCGCAGCACACCTCACCTCCAGCGCCAGGCGCGCCCGTGCGGCCGATGAAGTCGAATTCGGCATCCAGAATGGTGTAAATTTTCCCGGTCAGGTCATACACCCGCACCGGTGCGCCGATCAGGCTGAAGGAGGAGGAGCTGCCGGCGCAGGCGGTCAGCAGGGCGAGCAGGCAGCTGGCCAGTAGCCGCCGTCGCCTGCGTGGTGGCGGTGGACGGGGCTGGATGGTGCTGTGCGGGTTTACGGTGTGTTGGGACATGACTTTCCTTTCATCGCGGCGGCTTGTTGCCGCCATTGGCTGATCAGGGGGCCTTCCTGATCGCAATCAATGGTGACGCGGACTTGATCGCACGGCAGAAACACCAGGGTGACACCACAGGTGCGGATATAGGGCAGCAGTTCCACCTGGGCGCTGAGGCGTTGGTAGGTGGCTTCTTTTCTTTTCATGTATGCCGTAAATGCTTTTTGACCCGTTGGGTAGAGCAGCGACGCATCGGGATCTTTCACCCAGCGCACGGTGGCGATCATGCCGGGATACCACTTCTTCGGCAGGCTGGCGCAGCACACCTCTCCCCCTTCTCCAGGAGCGCCCGTGCGGCCGATAAAATCGAACCCGGCATCCAGAATGGTTCCTCGTTGCCCGGTCAGGTCATACACCCGCACCGGTGCGCCGATCAGGCTGAAGGAGGAGGAGCTGCCGGCGCAGGCGGTCAGCAGGGCGAGCAGGCAGCTGGCCAGTAGCCGCCGTCGCCTGCGTGGTGGCGGTGGACGGGGCTGGATGGTGCTGTGCGGGTTTACGGTGTGTTGGGACATGACTTTCCTTTCATCGCGGCGGCTTGTTGCCGCCATTGGCTGATCAGGGGGCCTTCCTGATCGCAATCAATGGTGACGCGGACTTGATCGCACGGCAGAAACACCAGGGTGACACCACAGGTGCGGGTATAGGGCAGCAGTTCCATCTGGGCGCTGAGGCGTTGGTAGGTGGCTCTTTTCTTTTTTATATAAGCCCTAAATTCATCAGGATCTGTTGGGTAAAGCAGGGACGCATCAGGGTCTTTCACCCAGCGCACGGTGGCGATCATGCCGGGATACCACTTCTTTGGCAGGCTGGCGCAGCACACTTCACCTCCCCGGCCAGGCGCACCCATACGATCGATAAAGTCGAATTCAGCATCCAGAATGGTGTCCATCTTTCCGGTCAGGTCATACACCCGTACCGGTGCGCCGATCAGGCTGAAGGAGGATGAGCCGCCGGCGCAGGCTGTCAGCAGGGCGAGCAGGCAGCTGGCCAGCAGCAGACGTCGCGGGGGTTGTGTCATTGGTGGGCTCCTGAGGGCTAGCTGGCCAATCTATTGCCCGACACAGCAGGGGATGGGCAGTCTGGCAAGCAGCATGACATCGGCAATTATTGGCTGATGACAGATGATTGCCTATCAGAAGTGGTGGTGATTAGCGCTGGATACTTCAGCGTTTTCAATAGCATGGCAGAGGAGCTGGCCGTACCGTGGCAGCATCGCCGGTGCCTGTCGCGTGGCTCAGGCCTCCAGCGCGGTGTGCAGTTGTTGCTGTAGCAATTGCAGAAACTGGCTGACCGCGGGTGGCAGGCGGCGGTCCTGCATGGTCATCAGTTGCAGCTGTCTTTGTTGCAGCAGCGGTTCGTCGATGTTTTTTGCCAGCAGCCTGCTGCATTCGGGCAGGCCGTGAATGGCCAGTCGGCTGCCCAGCGCAATGGTGTCGGTGTGGGCGGCAAAGCGGTGCAGGGTGCTGGAGTGTCCGCAGCTCAGCAGCGGGCTGAACACCTTGCCCTGTGTGCTAAAGCTCCATTCCAGCAATTGCCGCACCGTGTTGCCGCGCTCCAGGATGGCCAGCGGATAGCGGGTCAGATCCTCCAGGCTGAGTACCTCCTTTTCTGCCAAAGGGTGGCCGGGGCGCAGCAGCGCGCATACCGGTGCTGTATGTTGCAGTGTCAGGTCAATACCATGGGTGTTTTCTACGGCAAAGCCCAACCCGATGTCGGCTTCGCCGGTACTTATCCAGTGGCGTACCTGCTCTGGGCTGCCCACCTGCAAAACAAAGCGGGTATGCGGATAACTCAGGTGATAGAGCAGCATCACATCAGGCAGAAATGCATGGGCAAACCCATCGGTGCTGGCGAGTCGCACCATGCCGTCGCCGCTGGCATGGCGCGAAGATATTTCGCCTAGCACCAACTGGGCATCTAGCAGCGCGCGGCGGGCGTGATCGGCCAGTAGCTGTCCGGCCTCGGTCAGTACCATGCCACGAGGCTGACGCTCAAACAGTAGCGTGCCGGTTTCCTGCTCCAGTTTGGTGATTTGCCGACTGATGGCAGAGACCGCAACTTGCAGGTTTTCTGCCGCACCACCCAAGGAGCCGCAGCGAGCTACTTCAACAAAATATTTAAGTGCAATGCCATGCAGCATCCGGTTCCCCCTATTGCTATTTTGGCAAGTTCAATTGCCTGAATGGCAATAATGTCAATTGTCATCAATGATTTGGCGTTCTTAGACTGCACCAGCCATTCAACGTTAAACAAGGTGTGAGGTAAGAGTCGATGACGCAAATACATGCCCAGCGCAAGGAAGCAATTGCCAAGGCGCAGGCCTACTTTGATCAAGGCGGTTTATTGGGCGATCTGCAACGCCGGGTAGGCTTTCATACCGAAAGCCAGGATCCGGCACAGGCGGCCACCCATCTGGCTTACTTCCAGCAGGAGTTGATACCCACCCTACAGCGCATGGGCTTTCACTGCCGGATATTGGCCAACCCGGTGGCACCGCTGGCGCCATTCCTGCTGGCCGAGCGACATGAGGCCGACGGTTTGCCCACCGCGCTGAGCTATGGCCATGCCGATGTGGTACGTGGCGATGATATGAACTGGCGCAACGGCTTGAGTCCCTGGCTGGTGACAGTGGAGCAGGGGCGCTGGTATGGCCGGGGTACGGCGGATAACAAGGGCCAGCACACCATCAATCTGGCGGCATTGGAGGCGGTGCGGCAAAGCCGTGGTGGTCGATTAGGCTTTAACAGCAAATGGCTGTTTGAAAGTGGCGAGGAAATCGGCTCGCCCGGTTTACGGGAGATTTGCCAAGCCGAATCATCCGCCTTGCAGGCGGATGTATTCATTGCCTCCGATGGACCGCGTGTCAATGCTGATCGACCTACCTTGTTTCTGGGTTCGCGCGGCAGTGTGGTGTTTGAATTACAGCTGATCTTACGTGAGAGTAGCCAGCACTCCGGTAATTGGGGTGGGGCTTTGCGTAACCCCGCGGTGGTGTTGGCGCATGCTTTGGCCTGCCTGGTGGATGCGCACGGGGTGATTCAGGTGCCAGGCTTGCGTCCACCTCCGTTGGAAGATGGGGTAAAACGAGCATTGGCTAACCTGACACTGGCAGGTGAAGAGAACAGCCCGGCGGTGGATGCTAACTGGGGCGAACCTGGCCTGACGCCGCTGGAGCGCGTGATCGGCTGGAATGCGCTGGAAGTGCTGGCGCTGGAGTCTGGCGATGTACGTATACCGGAAAATGCCATTCCACCCAGCGCCAAGGCGGTGTGCCAACTGCGCTTTGTAGTGGGGACGGATTGGCGTAATACCCGGCAGCATATCGCGTCGCACTTGCAGCAGCATGGTTTGGAACATGTGCAGGTGCGTATTTTATCCAGTTCTGCCGCTACCCGACTGGCGCTGGATCACCCATGGGTTGAATGGGCCATGGCGTCCATCCGCAACACTACCGGCCAGCCTGCCGCCTTACTGCCCAATCTCGCTGGTACCGTACCCAATGATGCCTTTGCCGACATCCTGGGTTTGCCCACCTTGTGGCTGCCACACTCATATCCTGGTTGCTCCCAGCATGCCCCCAACGAGCATTTGCTGGCACCTGTGGCCCGCGAGGCGCTGGGGTTGATGGCCGGCATCTGGTGGGATCTGGGCGAGCAGGGTAGCCAACTGGTTGACCAGGCCTTGGCCTATTCAGGAGACAAACATGTCGACAGCTAAACCCATCAGCCTGACCCGCATTGTGGTGGCCACTTCCATTGGCAATGCGCTGGAATGGTTTGATATTGCCATCTATGGCTTTTTTCGCCGTGTATGTTGCATATCATTTTTTCCCGGCGGGAAATGAAACCGCCTCCATGCTGCTGACCTTCGGCTCCTTCGGTGCCTCCTACCTGATCCGCCCCCTGGGCGGTGTGGTACTGGGCAGCTATGCCGACCGCCATGGCCGCAAGGTCGCGCTGCTGCTGACAGTCAGCCTGATGATGGTGGGCACCGCCATCATCGCCCTGCTGCCCACTTATGCGCAGATCGGCGTGGCGGCACCCATCGGCATTTTTCTGGCGCGCCTGATTCAGGGCTTTTCCGCGGGCGGCGAGTTTGGCGCGTCCACCGCCATGCTGATCGAGCATGCGCCGCATCGGCGTGGGTTTCTCGCCAGTTGGCAGTTTGCCACCCAGGGCTTGTCCACCTTGCTGGCATCGCTGTTTGGTTATGGCCTGGTCAAGCTGCTGACGCATGAGGAACTGCTGGCCTGGGGCTGGCGCATTCCCTTCTTCTTCGGCTTGCTGATTGGCCCGGCCGGTTTGTTGATGCGGCGCTATCTGGACGATGCGCCCAGTTTTACGCAAGCCGAACACACCGCCACCCCGGTACGCGATATCTTGCTCAGCCAAAAAAGCATGGTGCTGGCGGCCATCGGGGTGATTACCGTGTCCACTGCGGTCAATTACATGCTGCAATACGTGCCCACCTTTGCCATCCGCCAGCTCAAGATGGATGCCGCCACCGGCTTTGCCGCCAGTATTCTGGCCGGGGTGATCCTCACCGTGGTGACGCCATTTTCCGGCTGGCTGTCCGACCGCATCGGGCGGCTGAAGCAGATGACCGTGGCCGGGGTGCTGTTTGCCCTCACCATTTACCCGGTGTTCCTGTATGTGTCCCTGAGCGGCAGTGCCTGGGCGCTGTATGTGCTGGTGGGCTGGCTGGCCTTGCTCAAGTCCATTTACTTTGGTGCCTTGCCTGCGCTGATGTCGGAAATCTTCCCGCCCGCCACCCGCGCCACCGGCATGGCCATTGGTTATAACGTGGGTGTGACGGTGTTTGGCGGTTTTGCCCCGGCCATCATCGTGTGGCTGATCAGCGCTACCGGCAGCAATCAGGCCCCCAGCTTTTACCTGATGTTCACCACCCTGATCAGCCTGAGCGCACTGGCCTATATCGCGCAAAGCCGGCGCACACCGAAAGTGCAGCCGTCGGCAGCCTGAGCATGGGGGGCGTGCCGTGGTCTGGTACGCACCCCCAGTCATGCAAGATGCGTTGACTTACCCCCGTCCGGCCTTGGACAATCCGCTTTTGCTTCTTGATGCCGGAATGTCATTGGAATCGCTCGCCGACTTTTTCCAGCCGGGCATTGCGCCGGATTCGCTGTCTGCGGTCAATCGTCTGCAACAGGCCTGGCCGTATCTGTCCGTGTTTGTCACGCTGTTTCGCGGTGGCGACGAGGAGGTGCTGATGCGCCTCCTGGTGCTGCGCGAACTGGGCAGCCGCGCCGACGCGCCGCGCTGGACGCCGCAGGAAATCGCCCAGCGCTTTGCTTATCTCAACGACACCAAGCTGGCCACCATTCTGGGCCGCCTGCGCGAGGGCGAATTGCTGGTGTACGACAGCGATGGCGGTCAGTACCAGCTGTCCGAAGGCGCACGCGTGGCGCTGGCGGCGCTGGCCACCTTGATTGACTTTGCCGGTGATGATGTCGAGCTGGGCTATCTCACCAGCCAGGTGGCGGCTGGCCAGGCGGTGGGGCAGTTGTCGGACGACGCACTCAAGCACTTGCTGGCGCGGCTGAACGAGCTGTATGGCGAGTTTGAAGAGGCGCTGGAATCGCAATCCGAATTCCGCATCCGCGCCGCCCAGCACCGGCTGGAAGCGGTATGGCGCTGGGTGGCCAAATCGACAGAAGTCATCCGCAGCCTCACCGCCGACGACACGCTCAGCCTGTCCGCCCTGAATCAGGCGCAGGCGGTGGCGCTGGCACAAAGCCGCATGCTGGCGCTGGCCGGTACTTTCGAGCGCCGACTGGCGCAGTTGGCCGCACAGCGTGTGCATCTGGGCAGTTCCGGCCTGACTTCCACCGATATTGCCGACTGGCTGCGCCGTCAGGCGGTGGGCCAACTGGCTGATCAACTGACCGGCTGCCTGTCCATCAACCCGGAACCGGCTTTCATCGCCACGCCGGAGCTGGCCGATATGGCGGAATTCGAGCTGCTGGCGCGCGAGCGGGCCAAGGCCGGCAATACCACCTTGCCCGGCAGCGTGGCCGCGCCCCTGTCCGGCGAGCTGGAAGTGGAGCGCCTGTTTGCCGCCGAAGCCATGTACGACGAACTGCTGACCCTGGGCCTGCAACTGGGCGAGAGCGGGGCGGACCACATCCCCATCCGGCAGGCGGTGCTGGCCGACAGCTACAACGAAACCGCCTACCGGTTGTCCTTGCTGTCCTTGATTGGCGACCCGGAAAGCCATGGCGATGCCAGCATTGTGGCGGCGCTAGCCAAATTGCCGTTCACCCTGCACGGTGGCGAAGCCGTGATTGAACCCGAACACCCGGAAGTAGCCACGCTGTCGGATGCGCGGCTGCTTCCCCATACCCCGAATTAAGCCATGGAACAGCAACTGAAAACCCTCACCGCCCGCCTGCTGGCACACCGCGTGGTGCCGCGTGGCGACGCGCTGGCGCGCAAGGCGCTGCTGGACGATATCTTCCGCCAGGAGCTGGACAAGCGGCTGGCCGATGTCGGCCTGCGGCTGGTGGAGAACCCCTATGCCGAGCACATTGCCGTCGCCCTGCTGCCGGAGATGACCGAGCCGGTATTCGGCAGCGGCGAAGCCTGGCTCAACAATAATCTGGGCCTGCCGCGCGATGGCGTGGCGCTGCTGGTCATCCTGTGGGCGCTGATCATCCTGCCCAAGCGCGAACGGCAGATTGCCCGCGTGGAAGCCGGGCGCGAAAACCAGAGCGATATGTTTGGCGCGCAAAAACCGCTGGAAACCGGCGAGGGCGTGTCCACCGGCGTGTCGGAAGACGCGCTGTATGCCGACTTCGGCAAGGCGCTGGGCGGCCGTACCCGCTTCAATGCCAATCTGGGCCGGCTGGTGAACCTGGGCTTTGTGGTACGCCGTAACAAGTGGCTGGATGAAGGCCCGATGCTGGATCTGATGATCGACTACAGCCAACTGGCCCCGCGCATCATCGAAGGCGCACTGTCCGAAGTGCTGGGCCAGCGCCGCAGCCAGGCGGCCGACGCCCTGGCCGACAAGACCGCCAGCGCCATTGCCCAGGCGGTACAGCCTACGGTGACGGAGGATGGCGCCAGCCTGTTTGCTGCTGTTGAAGGCCCCGAAGACGACACACAAGCCCCCGCGCAAGAGGAAGACCGCTGATGTTCCAGATGAAATCGGTAGAAATGGTGCACTGGGACTTCTGGCAACGGCTGGCCGTGCCGCTGGACGCGCAGATTGTCACCATCATCGGCCCCAATGGCTCGGGCAAAACCACCTTGCTGGATGCCATGCGCACCCTGCTGGCCATCAAGTGCTCGGGCAAGCGCGACTACAAGCGCTATGTGCGCAACAACCGCGAGCCCTTTGCCTACCTGCGCGGCGTGGTGGACAACCCGCGTCGTCCGTCCGGCGGCCTGTATCCCACGCCGTTCTTTCCCATCGTCAGCGATGCGGTGACGCTGCTGTGCCGCATCAAGAAACAGGGCGGCGACTGGGTGCGGCATTACGCCATTCTGGACGGTGATGTGCCGCTGGAACTGGCCGAGGCGCAAGCGCAATGGCTGGGTGTGCAGGAATACCGTCGCCGGCTGGAGGTGGCTGGCCTCACCCCCGCCGTGGGCGAGGTGCTGGCGCTGGAGCAGGGCGATACCGACAAGCTGACCGAGTACAGCCCCAAACAATTGCTGGACCTGGTGTTCCAGGTATTCGGCGACAAGGACGTGCTGGACAACTACCAGCGCGCCCGTGACGAACAACGCGCCACCGAGCTGGAACTGGAAGCACTCACCCGGCAGGAAGAAGCACTGGAAGCGCGGGTGGAAACCATGAAAACCCGCGCCGGGCGTTTTCTGGAATGGCGTCAGCTCAGCCAGACCATCCGCCGCCTGCAGGACGAAGCCCTGCCGGTGCTGGCCTATCTGGATGGCAAGAGCGCGCTGGGCCAGACCTGGCAAAACTACCGCGCCGCCTACGGCCAGCTCAGCCGCACCCGGCGTGAGCATCACGACACCCTGCAACTGGTGGCCAAGCTCAAGGCCGCCGAAGTGGCCGCTGGCGAAGCACGTCAGGCGGCCGAGCAGGCCCGTTTGCAGGCGCAGGAGCAGTTCATGGCCGCCAAGGCCGAACATGCCAGCGTCAGTGGCCAGCTGAAAGAGCGCGACCGCCTGCAAGCCCTGGCCAGCCGCGAATACGGTGCCGATGCCGCCGCGCTGTCCGACAAGCTGTCCGGCCTGCGCAGTGAGGCCGAGCAACTGAAAGACGGCCTGCGCGACCTGAACCGCCAGCGCGTCGACCTGAAAAACCATGTCGAGGCACTGGAAATCGGCCGTGGCCGCTCGCCGGAAGAAGTGCGCCAGTTCAAGGCGGCGCTGGACGAGGCCAATATCGGCCACGCCATGCTGTCCGACATCATCGAGGTGATGGACGCCGGCTGGCAGGGCGCGGTGGAAGCCATGCTGCGTCCGTACCGCCATGTGGTATTGCTGGAAAATCCGCAGCAAAAGGGCGAGGCCTGGCGCTTGGGTGAAAAACTGCGCTTCCGCCATTTTGTGGTGCCGGAACGCAGCAGCCCGCCGCCGGCGCGCAAGGGCAGCCTGCTGGAGGTAATCCGCTTTTCCGCCAATGCGCCGGACTGGCTGTACCAGCAGTTGAACAAGGTCAGCCGGGTGGAAAATGCCCAGGCCGGTGCCGCGGTGGATGGCGACTGGATTACCCGCGACGGTTACTTCCGCGAACGACGCGGGGCGCGCCATATCGGCGTGGCCGCGCATGAATTTGCCTTTGGCGAAGGTGCGCGCCAGTCGCGCCTGCTGGCACTGCGCGATGAACTGAAACAGCTGAACGTGCGCATTCTGGCCGACGAAGAACGGCTGGTGGCCATCACCCGCGAAGCGGCCGGGCTGGCCGAATACCTGGGCGGCATGGACGCCATCCGCCAACTGGACAGCCGTGCCGAAGAGTTTGCCGCACTTGCCGCCCGGCTGGACAGCCTGCAAGCGCAGCAGCAAGAGCTGGGCGCGCAACTGGCCGAAGCCAGTGCCACCAAGGATGCGGCCGACCAGCGCTACAGCGATGCGCGGCTGGAGCACGACCGCATCTGCCAGCGCGAACAGGAAAGCCTGTCGCGCTACGACGGGAAGCGTCAGGAAGTGGAAAACAGCCGCCGCCAGCTGCGCCGCCTGCTGGCCGAACTGCGCGAGTGGGCCGAGCGTTTGCCCGCCGATGCCTTGGCCGCCGAGCATGTGGCCGCGCTGGAAGAGGAATACGAAAGCGCTGCCGATGCGCGCCATCAGCTGAATTACCTGCAAGAGCGGCTGCAAGGCGGCGAATGGGAAACCGACGAGTCGGTACTGGCGCTGCGCGACAAGCTGGCCGACGACCTGGCGCAAATCGACCGCGAACGCCAGCGCCGCCAGAGCGAGGTGGACCGCTCGCGTGAACTCACCGACGACGCCCGCGCCGCCTATATGGGCAAGCTGCGCGCCACGGTGCGGGCTTATGGTGCCAATATCAAGCGTCTGGGCGAACTGGCCGGCATCGGTGTGGATGTGGAACTGCCCACGCTGGAAAACGACGACGCCGCGCTGGCCCAGGCCGGGCTGACGCTGCGCTTCAACTTCGACCAGAAGGGCCTGATGGGCATGAACGACGGCGAGGCTTCCGGCGGTCAGCAGGTGATGAAGTCGCTGATCCTGCTGATCGGCCTGATGATGGACGAGGCCAATCCGTCCGGCTTCGTGTTCATTGACGAACCCTTCGCCCACCTCGATATTTTCAACATCGACCGGGTGGCGGGCTTCCTCAAGGCTACCGAGGCGCAGTATCTGATCACCACGCCCAACACCCACAACATCAATATCTTTGCACCATCGGAACTGACGCTGGCCACCCGCAAGAAGCGGCCGGGCGAGCAGTGGGCCCCGCCCATCCTGCAAACCCGCCGCCGGGTGGATGCGCCGCAGGCAGACCCGCAAGCATGATGTTGCCGCCGGACGGGGAAACTTGTTTCCGTCCGGTGGTCTACTCCTTTCACCCTTTACTCTGGCAGAACCCCATGTCCAGCTGGCTTGCCCGTATTTCCCCGGAACTAGTGGAGCGCCTGCCCATTGGTGCGCGCGGCCATCATCTGCTGCTACAACCCACCCTGGCCCCCACGCCCTTGCTGTTGCCACCGGCCGATCAGGCCCTGCTGCAGCGCTGGCTGGCCTTGCGCGTGATGCGCCAGCGCTGGACTACTCTCGTGGCGCAAAGTGGCGATGCGGCCCAGGCCGAAGACTTGCTGCGCCGCCTGCTGGAGTGCGGCTGGTGCGAGGTGGAACTGCATGCCGAACCGGGCCGGCTGGGCCAGTGGGAGCCGTTCTGGGTGAGCTGGCGCGAGGTGTACCAGTTGCGCAGCCTGATCGGCCTGCCGGATGCAGATGCGCGTGATGAAGTCGTCCAGCTATGGCGCGGCTGGCAGCCGCAAAATCCGCAGCTGCAAACCCTGGCGGACAGCCTCACCCAGCGCGTGCAGTCCTCCACGCTGGAGCGGCGCTTGAAAATAGCCCAGGGGCTGGATAACTGGCTGACCGCAGGCTTGTGGGGCACCGAACGGCAGTTTTCCCAGTATGCGCTGGGCCGCAGCAAGGCCTTTGGCGAGGCCGACCGGCGCTGGCTGGCCGAGTTCGGCATTGCGCTGGAATCCTGTGGCATTTCGCGCCATACCCCGCACGTTTTCCTGTCCGGCGCGCTGACGCTCTATGCCGCCGGTCAGCCCTTGTTGTCTGCCGCCTTGTTGCAAAGCGGCCTGGCACTGGCACCGGAAGCGCTGCAACAAGTGGATGCGGTGCGCGGGACCGTGCAGATGGTGCGCATAGTGGAAAACCTCAGCGTGTTTGAAGTACTGACCCGGCAAGCCGAGCCCGTACTCACCATCTGGGTGCCGGGCTATCCGCACCGGCGCTGGCTGGACGCGGTGGGGCATGTGCTGGCCTTGCTGCGCTTGCCGGTGCAGGTGGCCTGTGACCTGGACCCGTCCGGCGTAGCCATTGCGCTGCAAGTGGGCGAACTGGCCGGCAAGGCCGGCTGCGCCTGGCAGCCGTGGCGTATGCAGGCCGATGACCTGACCCTGGCCTGTGGCGGCCAGTCGCTCAGCGAAGACGACCAGCAGGCACTGGCCCGGCTGGCACGACAACCCTTGCCCCCCATGCTGGCCGACTTGTGCGCTGCCATGCTGGAACGCCAGCTCAAGGTAGAGCAGGAGGCGCTGTTTATCGGCCATACCGGGGACGCTGCCGTCGGCTAGTGCGCCCTTGCCGCGCAGTGGGTGACAATACCGAGCGCTTGCTTGATAATCGTTGACATCGATCATCAAGCGGAGCGCCCATGCGTACCCTGACATCCTTGCTTGGCAATTCCCAGAAACTGGACGGCGGTGCCATGTTTGGCAATGCGCCACGCGCCATGTGGAGCCAATGGCTGGCCCCGGACGAGGCACACCGGGTGGCGCTGGCCTGTCGCTGTCTGCTGGTGCGCGAAGAAGATGGCCGCCGCATTCTGCTGGAAGCCGGTATCGGCGCATTTTTTGCGCCGGAACTCAAAGCCCGCTACGGCGTGGTGGAAGACGGCCATGTGCTGCTGGACAATCTGGCCGCTGCCGGTTGCAGCCACGAAGACATCGACGTGGTGATTCTGTCCCACCTGCATTTCGACCATGTCGGCGGCCTGCTGGCCGCCTGGGATGGCGGCCCGGCGCGGCTGCTGTTTCCCAAGGCGCAGTTCGTGGTCGGCCGCACTGCCTGGCAACGTGCCTGTGCGCCACATGCGCGTGACCGGGCGTCTTTCATCCCCGAACTGATTGCCTTGCTGGAAAACAGTGGCCGACTGGTGCTGACCGATGGCGAGACACCGGCCTGCCTGCCGGCTGATTACCGCTTTCATCTGAGCGATGGCCACACACCGGGCATGCTGCTGACCGAAATTCCGCTGGAAGACGGGCCGGTTGTCTATGCCGCCGACCTCATCCCCGGTGCCCCCTGGGTGCATGTACCCATCACCATGGGTTACGACCGCTTTCCGGAACAGCTCACCGACGAAAAACGCCAGTTGCTGGAAGGCTTGCTTGCCCGGCAAGGGCGGCTATTCTTCACCCACGACCCGCAGTACGCCATGGCCTGGGTCAACCGCGATGCCAAAGGCCGTTTCCATGCCGCAGACCATGTGCCACGCCTGACAGCACTGGCGCGCTGACTGTGGCATTTGTTTAACATTCTGGCCATGGCTGGCCAGTGCTGTGCGGGCTTGTTGACAGTTGGATCCAGCCTGGGCAGGGGTGTTTCCCCGCCAGGGCCGGGCCGAGCAAGTGATTGTATTGTTTGATCAAATAAATCGACAATATTATTGATGTTTATGCATAAGCTGTTGTTTATTTGATTGTATAAATTAATGTTTGATCAAGTTTTGCTGGGTGTATTAAACAAAATCATCGACAGCGCCCCCGCGACCCGCTTATGCTGCTAGACATTTGACACTGATGCACACCGCCCGCGACCGGGCGCTGCCTCATGTTGCTGGCAACATGCTTGCATGTGTTGATGGGGAATACATCTCGTGGGGGATGTCGTTGACCGGGGCTACGGCTCCGGTTTTTTTTTGCCAGGCCTGTGATGCAGACAAAAGGCGTAGTGTCGAAGCCAACAGCGATGTGATGCGCCCCAATCCCCGTGGCGCGCGCCGCGTGTTTACGTGGCGGGACTGCCCGCCGTGCAGGCAGGGGAGCTGCGTCGCCAGCCCCCCTGCACCCCCAGGCGACCCCGGGTTGCGCGAATTCCCGCTCTTTCCGGGCCGGGCAAGGCACCGCCGAACTCGCCATTCGCTAACGTCGAATGGCTCAAACAGGGCGGCGGCTTAAAACCTTGCCCAATCCCGGCTACAGCGGCGCGCGCCACGGGGGAATGCTGCGTTGGCCGCGTAAATTCTTAGCGACAAAATCCTGAGTCGAATATGTCGTGCGTTCACCAGCCAGGTAGCGTAAAGCCAGTAAAAGCCTTGTCTGCAGCAGGCGGTTCAGTTTGATTGAAATGTTGCGCCGCAAAACAGTTGCCAGCTTTCCGCCCGGCATGGCATGGTTGAAACCATGACCTCTCCGCGTTCTTATCATACTGCCGCTTACTGTCTGCTTACCCTGGCTGCCCTGTTCTGGGCTGGCAACTTCGTCTTGGGCCGTGCCGTCCATGCCAGCATTCCACCGCTGACCCTGGCTTTTGGCCGCTGGCTGATTGCGCTGGCCGTGCTGCTGCCTGTCGGCCTCAAGCCCATGCTGGCGCAGCGCTCGCTGTGGCAGCCGCACTGGCGACGCATCATCCTGCTGGCCTTGCTGGGCATTGCCAGTTTCAATTCGCTGGTTTACCTGGGTTTGCAATCCACCAGTGCCACCAATGGCGTGCTGCTCAACTCCTTCATTCCCATCCTGATCGTGCTGCTGGGGGCGCTGTTTTTCCACCTGCCGCTTAATCGTGGCCAGTTGGCTGCGGTGTTGCTGTCTTTTGCCGGGGTGTTGCTGCTGGTGGCGCATGGCGAACCGGCACGCTTGCTGACGCTGGATATCAACCATGGCGATGCGCTGGTGTTTACCGCCATGCTGGCCTGGGCCGTGTATACCCTGTTGTTGCGTGGCCTGCCCGCCGGACTGGATCGGCTGGGCCTGCTCACCCTGCTGGTGGCCATCGGCCTGTTGGCCATCCTGCCGCTGTTTTTGCTGGAATATGCCCAGGGACGGCGGGCGGTGCTGAATGTCACCACGCTGGCCAGTTTTGCCTATGTCGGCACGCTGCCCTCGGTGCTGGCTTATCATTTTTACAATCAGGGCGTGGCGCGGGTTGGTGCGGCGCGGGCCGGCAGTTTCATTCATCTGATGCCGGCTTTTGGTGCCGTGTTGTCCATGTTATTGCTGGGTGAGGCCATTCATGGTTATCACCTGCTGGGGATTGCTGCCATTCTGGGCGGCGTGTTGTTGTCGGCGCGCAGCGCAGGACGTTAAGAGCAGCTGACAAAATCCTGCTGCTGTGTTGCGCCTCCTGGCCGTACCCTTGTACTGTCTGCGTCGGCGCGCCTTGCATCAGGGACGCGATGCTTTTTTGTTAGCCGCTCTCTATGAATTACAGGCTGCGCTGGGCGTGGCCGGGAAAGGTTGAATCATGAGTCGTTTCTGGAGTCCGGTGGTGCATCAGCTCACCCCTTATGTGCCGGGTGAGCAGCCCAAGCTGGATACGCTGATCAAGCTCAATACCAATGAAAACCCCTACGGGCCGTCGCCCAAGGTGCTGGCGGCCATCCGTGCCGCCACCGACGACAGCCTGCGCCTGTATCCGGACCCGAGCGGCGACAAGCTGAAAGACGCCATTGCCGGCTACCATGGTGTCAGCCGCCCGCAGGTGTTTGTGGGCAACAGCTCGGACGAGGTGCTGGGCATTGTGTTCCAGGCCCTGCTCAAGCACGAACAGCCCTTGCTGATGCCGGACATCAGCTATGGTTTTTATCCGGTGTATTGCGGCCTGTTCGGCATCGAAGCGCGTCAGGTGCCGCTGGATGACAGCCTGTCCATCCGGGTGGAGGACTACCGCCAGCCCTGCGGCGGGGTGATCCTGGCCAATCCGAATGCGCCCACCGGCCGCCTGCTGCCGCTGTCCGCCATCCGTCAGTTGCTGGATGACCATCCCGACCAGGTGGTGGTGATCGACGAAGCCTATGTCGATTTTGGTGGCGACAGCGCCATCGCACTGGTGAACGACTATCCCAATCTGCTGGTGGTACACACCCTGTCCAAATCGCGCTCGCTGGCCGGGCTGCGTGTGGGCTATGCGGTGGGCGATGCCACGCTGATCGAGGCGCTGGAGCGGGTAAAAAACAGCTTCAACGCCTATCCGCTGGACCGGCTGGCGCTGGCCGGGGCGGTGGCGTCATTCGAAGACGACGACTACTTCCGTCACACCTGCCAGGCGGTGATGCGCACACGGGAACAACTGACTGCGCAATTGCAGGCGCTGGGCTTTGAAGTATTGCCCTCGGCGGCCAATTTCGTGTTTGCCCGCCACCCGCAGCACGACGCGGCCATGCTGGCCACCGGCTTGCGCCAGCAGGCGGTGATCGTGCGCCACTTCACCGCGCCGCGCATCAACCAGTACCTGCGCATCAGCATTGGCACTGATGCCGAATGCACACGGCTGGTGCAGGTGCTGGGCAGCCTGTTGTCCTGACATCCGACTGCATTACTAGCCACGAAAGGAGCAGACATGAGCGAGCAAGACCGCGCCGCCGGCAAGGCCCGCCGCACCCAGGTGATGGGTGAGGCCTTTGTCGAACGGGCGATGAGCAATCTGGATGGCTTTTCCGCCCCCTTGCAGGACTGGCTGAACGAACACGCCTGGGGCAGTACCTGGCAGCGCGAGGGGCTGGACCTGAAAACCCGCAGCCTGATCACCTGCGCCATGCTGGCGGCGCTGGGCCGCAGCACCGAGCTGAAAGGCCATGTGCGCGGTGCCATCAACAACGGTGCCAGCCTGGTGGAAATCCGCGAGGTGCTGTTGCACAGTGCCGTTTATGGCGGCGCCCCGGCGGCGGTGGAGGCTTTCCGCAGTGCGCGCGAAGTGCTGAACGAGCTGGGACTCAAGCTGGAAGAATAGACTGACTGGCAGCAGGGTTGATTTTCTGCTGTCAGGCCCCACACTGAGTGCATCTCCACCCCGGCGGCCGGTCGCAGCATTGGCCGCCTTTGCTTGAAGGAAGTGACACATGGCATCTGTAACGCTTCGTGGTAATCCGGTTGAAGTGGCAGGCACCCTGCCGGTCAAGGGCGACAAGGCCCCGGCCCTGACGCTGACCAATGGTGATCTGGCCGACGTGAGCCTGGCCGATTTCGCTGGCAAGAAGAAAATCATCAACATCTTCCCCAGCGTGGACACCCCGACTTGCGCCACTTCGGTACGCAAGTTCAACGAAAAAGCCGCTGGCAAGGCCGACACCGTAGTGCTGTGCGTTTCTGCCGACCTGCCGTTTGCGCAAAAGCGTTTCTGCGGTGCCGAAGGCATCGAGAACGTGGTGAACCTGTCCACCTTCCGCAATGCCGACTTCCTGCAAGCCTGGGGCGTGAAGCTGGCTTCCGGCCCGCTGGCCGGTCTGACTGCCCGTGCCGTGGTGGTACTGGATGCTGACAACACCGTGCTGCACAGCGAGCTGGTTGCCGAAATCGGCAGCGAACCCAACTACGACGCTGCGCTGGCTGTGCTGTAAGCAGCCTGTTCCGCAGTAGTAAAAGCAAAACGGCAGCCCATGATGGCTGCCGTTTTGCTTTGTTGACCGACTCCTCTCGCTTTCCGGAGGGAAAGCGAGGCTCACTTTTTCTCTTCAATTGGCAAGGTAAGGGCGGGGGGATAGGGAATAAATGGAAGGCTGCGAAAGTAATCAGTGAATCGAAAGGCCCGGCTTTGCCGGGTCCAGTGCAATCGAATCAAATAACTTTGTCAGCAGCCTGAACGGCAGCCCGCGATGGCTGCCGTTTTTGCATGGAGCAATATCATGGCTGGGGTTGCAGCCGGAACCAGCTAAGCGCCTGGTTCAGCACGCTGGCGGATTCGGCCAACTGGCGCATCACCGGGTTGGCGTCACGCATCTGTTCGTCAATGCTGCTGGCCAGATGGGCCAGTTCATAACCGTGCTGACGGATGCTGTTGCCCGCTTCGCTCTGTTGCTGGCGTACCTGGCTTATCCGTTCCATCAACTGTCCCAGTTCAGCCAGTGCCTCATCCACCCCGGACAACGCCACACCCAAGGCCTGCTGGGCGTGCTGGTTGTCATGGCTGGCCTTGCCGGCGGTATCGATGGCTTCGCCTAATGACTGCTTGACGGTTTCCACCTTGGCCAGGCTGTCGAAAATGCGTGAAGTGGCACTGGCAGTGCGTTCGGACAGCTTGCGCACCTCATCGGCCACCACGGCAAAACCCCGGCCCTGTTCGCCGGCACGGGCAGCTTCAATCGCTGCGTTGAGCGCCAGCAGATTGGTTTGCTCCGCCACATCGCGAATCAGGGTGCTGATCTGGGCAATGTCGGCAATAGACTGGTTTAGTTGCTGCATTTCCTGCATGGCAGAATCAATGCGCCCGGCCAGTTCCTGCATGGCGGCGGCATTGGCGCTGCCCAGTTGGCGGGCCTGTTCGGTACGCTGCAGTGCCTGGCGTGAGCCGGCTTCGGCCTGGGTGATGAATTGCGCCACGCTCTCGGCCTGGCTGGCAATCTGCGCTGCTGCTTCGTTGCTCAGATTGGCCTTGCCGGTTTGCAGGCGGCTGGCGTCGGCCGCCTGGCTGGTAATCAGTTGCAGCTGCTGGCTGTCACGCTGGTTGCGGCTGGCATGCTGATGCACATTGCTCAACAGCTCGCCCAGTCGCTCCAGAAAGCGATTGATGCGCGCCGCCATTTGCGCCAGCTCATCTCGCCCCTGTTCTGGCAGACGCGCCGCCAGATTGCCTTCGCTAAGCGCGTCCACGGCACGCCCCATGGCCGCCATCTGCATTTTCAAGCGCCGTGCCAGTGCCAGCTGGATCAGCACCACCGCCACACTGGCCAGCAGCAAAGGCCCCAGAATGATGATTGCCAGTTGTTGCAACATGGCATGCATGGCGGCTTCTTCTGCGGTCTGATCCTTGCCGGCCAGCACCAGTTGCTGGTCTAGCAGTGCCACCAGCGGCACCAGGCTTTGCTGATAGGCTTGTTCCGGAATCGACAGCGCATCTTGTGGCGCGGTTTCGGCAATGGTCAGCGCGCTTTCCAGGTTACGGGTGTATTGCTGCCACAAGGCCTTGCTCTGCTCTAGAAACGGCTTGGCCTGGGCATCTGGCAGAACCTTGGCAATCTGAGCACTCAGCACTTGTACCTGCTGCTTGACCTGTTGCAGGTGTTTGGCTGTTTCCGGCTGCAAGGGGTCGGCGCGGGACAGGCTGAGCACGCTGGCCTTGAACTGGTAGAGATTGGCCGACAATTGCTGGTGCTGGCTGTATTCGTCGACATGCCGGGTGAGGGAGAACAATTGCTGACTGGTAACGGCCAGCACAATCAGCAGGCTGGCCACGGTAAACAGGATGGTCAGCCATAAACGCTTGATAAGAGACATGATTGCAGCTTCTGCTCAGGGGATGCTGCGCAGTGTAGACCGCGTGAATGACAGTTCCATGACATGACTTAATGCCAAATGCTTAGGATTGCCGGTGAAATTCCAGCATCATTTACAAGCGGGTGTTGCTAATCTGGCGCTGGATACCGCACAAATGCGCGATCTACCACTGCCATGGATAAGCGGCGGGCATCCGGAACACGCAGGAGCGCAAGCGGCCCGGCGCGAGATCTGCCGCGCCGGCATGAGGCAAGGGCTCAGCGCGCGGCCTGCATGTTCCCCTTGGCGGCGGCCGGGCCTGCCAAGGCAAACACCCGCGACGGCAGCTTGAACTGCAACAGCTTGAGCAAGGCCAATGGCCCTTCGCCGGCGGTGGTGCGCAGGATGTAACGTGCGGTCAAGCCATCTGGCAAGGCAAAGTCCAGCTGAAAGCGCGCTTTGTCCAGTTGCACCACCTTGGCCTTGTCCAACAGGCGGATGAAGGCCCAGTGGCCATTGAATTCCAGCGTTTGCCGTGTGCCGGTAGTGAGCGACTGCCACTGCAAGCGAGTAGCGCTGTTCTGACCGGTTGCCGGCCAGTGCATGGCCACCCAGGTTTCGTGCTGGTTGAAATACTTCAATTCCTGGCCATCAATCATCAGCGTGGTTTCGGCCAGTCCCGGCATGGCAACCGGGCGCAGCTCAAACTGATAGCCGGCATCGCCTTCGGCATACAGCAGGCTGGACAGGCGGCTCAGTGCATTCACCGCATTGAGAAAGTCGGCATCAAAGGGTGCGGCATTCTGCAAGGTGGGGCTGGGCAGCCACTGATCGCCTTCCTGCACCAGCGCACCGGCCAGCGTACTGCCCAGAAAGCGGGCAATCGCCCCTTGTTCCGGGGCCAGAAAGCCGGTCAGCACCGGAATGGAGCTGTCGTTATCGCTGGCATTGAAGGGAAAGCGCCCGGCCAATTGATTGCCCCAGGGCAGGTAGATGCTACGGCGCCACAAATCATTGATGTCAAAGGCCGCTGGCAGCATCACCACCTGGTTGGCACTATCCAGTGGGCTGACAAACAATTGCTGCGCAAAACCGGCCCATTCAGCCCCCATGCTGGCGGCTAGCATGGCCGCGTACTCCTGGCCATGAGCCAGCGCATTCTGTTCGCCTTTGAACAGCGCCTGGGCCAACTGCCGCGACGCGGCATCGGGGTTGGGCGAGGAGGCCAGTTGCTGCAGTTTCAGCCGCACCGAGGTGACCGATTCCAGATAGCGCGCCAGGCTGAGCGTGTGGCTGGCTTGTGCATCATCCGGCGCAGTCAGCCGCAACAAGGGTCCAAAGGCACGGGTCAGCGGGTCGGAAGGCTTTGCCTGCTGCATGGCCGCCTTGTCACCGGACTTGCCCACCAGCGCGCGGGTTTTGTCCAGCAGGTCGCTGGCCAGGGATTTTTCCGCCGTGCCAGCCTGCCCCTGATACTGGATCATGCTCATCAAGGCCAGCAGCGGCGAGCGTTGCGGGTCGGCATAAGTGCTCAATTGCTCCACCGTGCTGGACAGACTGTTGGCAGATTGCCAGCGCATGCCGTTCAGCCAGCGTTGCCAGGCGGCGGCGTAGTCATTGAAATAACGTTGCTGCAAGCGGGTTTTCAGCAGGCTGCCTTCGCTGCGCGTGGCTTCTGCACCCATCACCCATAGCGCCTCGCCGCCCTGTTTGGGGTCGGCATTTTCGATGGCCGTGCGGACATAGCCATCCCATGCTTCGCGGGTATAGGCACCGGGCAGGGTGCCAGGCAGCAGGAACAAGCCGCGGCTGTCCACCCCCGGCAGCAGGCTGCTGGCGGTGCGGGCCGGATATTTCTCGCCAGCCTGTTGCAGGATGGATTGGTAAATCGTTTCGTCGCCATGCTCCACGCCATTGAGTCCAAGCAGTGTCTGGCGCGCACCTGCTACGACCGTTGGCAAGGCCGCCAGCTTCCATTCCGGGTGTGCTGCCAGATGCTGCGCATAAAACTGCAGGATTTGCGCAGGCGCCTGATCGTTGAGTCCACTACGTTGGCGTAGTTGATCCGACAGGAATGCCGCCTGGGTGCGCGACGGTGTATCCAGCATCAAATAAGCTTTCAGGCTGTCAAACCCCACCTTGCTGGCCATCGTCAGCGTTTCGCCACTACCGGACAGAGGAAGCTTGTTCAGCTCAAGCAAAATGCGCTGGAGATGTTGCTGGGCAGGCGCAATCAGCCACTGCCGGGCCGTCTTGCCATAAGCTGCAAACAGCGGCGCTTGCACTTTGTCATTCAGGTTCAAACCAAAGCGCGATAGCAGGGGAATACCGGCGTTGGTTTGCTGTGACAGTTGCTGCAGTAACTGTTGGGTATTGATCAAGGCCGGCAAGGCTTGTTTGATACTGCGCGCGGCATTCAGTTGCGCAATGCTGGCCTGGGCCGCCGCCACCAGCGTGTGATTGCGCACGGCGGACACCACCATGCCCAAGGCCAGTAGCAGGGAGAGGGTACACACTAGCCAGCCGATGTGGCCGGCTACCGTAAGACGATGCCTGCGCGGTGCCGTTTGGACACAATCCTCCACCACATGACCTGCAATATGCGGTAAGCCAGACCCGGCAATCCAGGCCAGGCGAATGATGTGCTGCCCGTCTGGCAGGTGGCGGCTGATATGCGCCAGGGATTCAGCCAGCTCATCAATTACGCCGGGCTGCTCCAGCGCAGCGGAAAAAGCCAGCGTGGCAGAGCCCTTATGCGCCAGCAAGGCTGCCTGGCCGTCTATGGCGCTCTGCCAAACCAGCTTGTGCAAGTCGGCCCGCGTCTGTGCTGCATCGCCGGGTTGGGTCAGCAGGCAGGAAATGCCTTGCTCAGGCACCGTCCAGCCAGTAAGGGCAAGGCAGACCGGCAGCCGCCACTGACAGCGTGCATTCAAATCCAGTAGCTGCTGCAGTTGCACACTCCCGGTGTTGGGCAATGCGTCCGCCACCAGGGTGACGGCATCCAGCGGCACACGCCAACGGCCACGCAAACGGGCGAGGAGTTTTGCTGGCTGCTCCGGGGTAACGTGCAGCAGCAAGGCATCCGGGCTATCCAGCCAGAGCGGTGCCGGGGCCTGGTCAACATCCGCCAGACTGGATACCGCCTTCTCCGGCAATAGCGTTGCCACCCATGGTTTGATGCTGCGCCACTTGCCAGGGTACTGATGGCGCATGTATTGCAGGACGGAATCCAGGCTGTCCGACCTGCCATCCATAGCGGTGTTGGCACGGTTCAAGCGGGGTGCCGCCAGCGCAGCAGGCCCCCGGATCAGCAGCAGTAACCAGACAAACACCGCCAGGGTTGGCAGTAACACAGCCCAGAAGAAAAGACTGGTTTGCAACAAGAAGCCATCCGTCGGCCCCTGAAACAGCGTTTTGCCATACAACCAGACCAGCAACAGCGCCAGCGCTCCAATTGCAAACAGGATGAGCGGTATCCAGTAAACGCGGCGCGGGGTAGGGGAAGAGCTTGGCAGGCTGGTCATGGCGATGGCTTCTCACGTTTGGCAATGCAATTCAAAGGACATTCACGCTTACACACGGTCAGCGCTGGCGGAGTTATTGCAAATCAAGATGTGGTTTGAGTGACTACTGGCCGGCCTATGCGTCGTGCCCTTGTCGTTATTGGTGGAAAACGCTGGGCGTTATTTGCTTTCATCACTATCCAGTAAATCTGATTTGGACCAGTCGCACAGACTGGCAGGTGTGCTTGCCTTGGCTGCGCCTGAATCAGGGAAGAAGAAATATTCCTTGGGCCCTTCTCTATGGACATAGTTAAAAACAGATAGGCCATCACCATACAAGTAAAATGAATAAAAACCGGTCATTTTTTTATTCACTATTTCATCGTATACATAGCGATAGTTTTTAAACTTCTCCCCCTTTAGTGTGATGCTTCTGTAGTTGGAATATTTCAAGCGGATTTTAGCCCTATTATTGTATTGCACATAAGCATCGCGGCGTGGGCCCTGCGGCAGGGTTAGGCTGATAAAAATGGGCTCTTTATCTCCCATGGCAGAAAAACAGTAGGTGTTGGTTCCATTGATTCTGTTTTCTGAAGTGGCTGGTGGCACGGATGCATGCGCCGTGGCGGCAATAAGGGCGCTTGCTAGGCCGGTGAGTTTTCTTAACATGGCAGTCCTTAATAAATAAATTGCACAAATCAAAACAAATACTTCACACAATCACGCTTAACAATTTATTTAACAAGCTAGGTTTTTGCCGTTTGCATGCGGTACAGTAACAAAATGAAAGATGGCTGCATTGGTTAATTTTCTTGGTATGGGTGTCTTTGCTCTTGTATTTAAATCATTATTTACTGTGTTTAATTGCTTTCTTCTTCTGATAATCGACTTGATTTGGACCAGTCGCATGCAGTGTCAGGTATTTCTGAATCTTCTGCGCCTGAGTCTAATCCGAGAAAATATGGTTTATTTTTTTTCTTGGAGTGGTATTTAAGCTTTGGCGAGTCTCCTCTATACCAAGTGTAAGTGTAGTATCCAGATATTTTATTGTTCATCATTTCAGCATAGGTGTGTGATTCGGTATCATTGCCTGCTCCTGTCATGTCTACATATTCTGGGTATAGATATCTAAGGTGAATGATAGGGCCGTTATTGTGTTGTACAAAGCCGCCTAGGTGCCTGTCATCAAATAGGCCAAAGGTAATAAATATGAATTCATTCTTTTCTCGTGATGAATAGCAGTCGTGGCGAATTTTATCTATTTCTGCGGTTGGATTTTCCTGACTTTGGGCTGCATGGGCTGTAATGGCAAGCAGAAAGATGGCTGCGATGGTTAGTATTCTTAGCATTGGTATCCTTGCTGGGAGTGACTATGTGGTTTTTTTTGATTGCTATTTATATTTTTAGTTGTTTGTATCATTTAATAAACTTGATTTCGACCAGTCGCATGCTATATCTGGTGTGTGTGAGGTTTGTGCTTCTGGATCAATAAATAAGCCATATCGTCTGTTAGATTTTTTAGGATAATATTCAAGAATTGGCATGTCTCCTCTGTACCAATTGTGTATATAATACCCTGTGATTTTGTTATTTGTAATTTCTGCGTAGGTGTGAGATTCACTATCATTACCTGCTCCTTTTTTGTCTATATAATTGGCATATAAATATTTTAAGCGTAGTGTGGTGCCATTGTAATGCTGCACATACCCACCTAATCGATAATCGGCAAATAGAATAAGGCTGATAAATATGAATTCGCCTTTTTCGTGTGAGGAAAAGCAAGTTGCGTTGGATGTATCAACTTCAATGGCTGATTTTGATTTGCTATACACTGCGGGACTTGCAATAAAAACAAGAATGCAAGCTATGTAGGTAATTATTCTGGACATGAATATGTTATTTATATTAATTAATGGTTCTGCGATGATGTCTTTATGTTTATGGTCTTTGTAAGAGATATGCCAAATTTAGAGAGTGAGTGGTAGGGACAAATTTTTCTTCTCCATTTATTTTTTCTTTTCTGCTATTTCTACGCCAGACAAAGGTGATGTTTACACTGTCTTTGGGGGGAATGGCATCATGTAAAATACATTTGCAATACTCCAAGGCTTGTAAGCGTCGCTCAATCTCATTAATATAATGATTGTTATATCTTTGCTGGCCATTATCCATCCTTAATGGAACTGTATGTATTACGCAGAAATCTATATTTATGGTGTTTTGTGGTGTTTGCTTAGTTAGAGATTGATTGGCAATTGTGTCAAATTTATTTACTCTTCATTACTAGTTAAAAGATCTGATTTTGACCAATTGCATTCATTGCTTGGTGTGTTTGAGTTGTATGCGCCAGGGTCAATTCTGAAATGGTATCTTTTTTTTCTATTCTTGGATAAATATACAAGGCTTGGTATGTCGCCTCCTTGCCAAGTGTAAATGTAATGGCCGGTTCTTTTTTTATTAACAATTTCCGCATAGGTGTATGAGTAACTAATAAGCCTTGCGCCTGGTGCAGTAAGATCTTCATAAGATAGAAATTTCAAAGGTATTTTGGGGCCATTTTTATACTGAATAAAACCAGCGCGCCTTGGATTGTCAAAGTCCAAACTTAGGCTGATAAATATTGGACCGTCCTTTTCTAAAGATGAAAAACAAGCGGTGTCTAATGGATTTTTTTTTGTTGAGATTGTATTGCTAGCATTGGTAATGCCTGCAATAGATACAATAGAAGATGCTAAAAGAGTGAGCATTCTTGACATGTACGTGTCCTTAAAATTGACTAAGTAGGGTAATGTTTAATATTTTGAGATTTATGGTCTTTGTAAAATGTAGGGTAAATTGAGCGAATGGATGGTCTCGATATATTTCTTTTTTTCGACCCCATTTTTATCTGTAACTTTTTCTTTTTCGCTATCTCTGCGCCAGACAAAGGTGATGTTTACACTTTCTTTGGGTGGGATAGCATCATGCAAAATCCATTTGCAGTACTCTAAGGCGTGTAGTCGTCGCTCAAGTCCATTGATGTATGGATCAAGAACCCAACCATTGACACCCTTGCTAACCTTGACGCCATCAATAATAGATGTGCCTCGATCACACAGGTCGTGCATGCTGGTGAAATTTAGTATTTTTTTGCTGATCCAGTAAAAGCCGCTGCTATCTATGCAGCCAAATACATTATTGATGGACGAAGGGTGTTTGTTTTTGGGACCGGGTACTCCTGGCTTTGCAATCAGATTGTCCGGGTCCCAGCCTAATTTCGCATACACGCCAAGCGGTGCATTTTTGGCGGATGGTATTCCTCGGAATTTGCCATATTCCTCATAGGCCTCTAAGTGAGTGAGTTGAATAATGCCGCGCCCCCAATAGGGCCTGTATTCTTTACCTTGAAGATGTGGCTCGGCCAATTGTGTCAAATATCCGGTTTCCGGAATGGTCTGCGCAATAAAATGGGCTAATCTGCCTTTGCTGTGTAATATTCCATATTTGTTAAAGCCTTGGCATAGTGCCTTTGTCCAGGTTTTGGCCGTGGAGAATGCTGCCTCCCAACTCTTGGATTCGGTTTTGAATTGTGTACCATAAAGGACTTTGAGCGTTCTTGGCAGTAATTGCGTAAACTCAAACTCCGACAGCCAATTACATTTCCTGAAATGCAGGATGAACTCTCTGGGGTTGAAGAACCAGACATCCTCCGTTATCGCGCCCTGGTAAAATGCCTTGCTGGCATTGTCTACAGTAGGTAGACAAGCACTGGGGAATTGATTGTTGTTGTCGACGAATCGCTGCCAGAAGCAGGCTTTGTCCAGGTCGTCCATTAATTTCTGGAATTTGCTATTGTCTAGCGGTGCGGGGTTGAGCGGGGATGCTACTTTGCGCCATTGTTGGCGCACTGCCTTCTTTGCTTTGTCCCATTCGCTGGGGATTTTGCAAATCATTTTTGATAGTTTGCTACTGACAGCCTGGTCAGTTAATGCCCGTTGTAATGCGGCTGCGCTTTTTTCGCTGCCCGCTGGATACAGTAGTGAATGAATGATTTTGCTATCACACAGGCCGTTATCTATCGAGTCATCATCGATGAGGGTCCAGTCTGCCCAGTCCGGGAAATCGCCATCGCTAAATACGGTAATGGGCTTTGCACCCTGGGCGGGTGCGGCATTGAGATTGACCCAGGCCAGTCCCTGTGGTGTGTCAATCTGATGCCAGTGTGGAATGTCATGGCCAATTCTCTGGGTGTTGACCTCATCAATGATGCGGCCAAATTTCAGCATTTCATAAATTGCGCTAGGGGCGATTTTTTTATACTGTTCGCCCATCTTGACTGCTCGGTTATACAGCTTGTATTCGTATGCCTGGTAGAATTTGCTGTCTTTGGCGCGGTGTGGGATGCTGATGTATTGATTGTCTTTTAGTAACTTGCTGCTTATCGCGATTTCTCCCTTTTCAAATTTGATGGTGACGTATAAATCTGTCGTACTCGGTGTTGGATTTTTGAGGGTGGATGCGCTGTAATCTGGCGCTTTCGCCTGGAAATATAAGGGAGTGCCTGCCGGGATGTAGTAGTGGGTATCGCCGTAAACAATGTTTTTCCGGCCGGATTTGGCGAGGTTCAGCTTGCCGCTGCTGCGACCGGTGATTTTCTTTACATTTGCGCCGCTGCAAAAAATTTCAAAATGGATGCCGCTATTGTCTGCCACGTTACCGACATGGCCAATCAGGTCTTTTCTATAGACGGGGCTGCCCTTGGCGTAGGCTGTCTTGATTGCTTCATTGATGACTTGCAGATGTTGATAGCAGGAGTAATACACAATGCAGCCTTCTGCCTCGCTGCCAATCTGGGTTTCATGCCTGATGATCACCACTCCGTTGGAGTTGGCGTGCTCGCTGAGGTCTGTTCCTTTGTCCTCGGCGTAATACATGACGGCACCATCGGCAATGGCCCATACAGCGTTGTTGTCCCCCGATCCGATAAAGCCAGTAATATGCAGGCCAGGGTGCCATTGGCCGGATTTCCCTACTGGAAATCCGCCCCTGTCGCGATTGGGCATCATGCTTTCCAGCCATGCTCTATCTTCTTTTTGGGTGGTGGTTTGCGCTTGTGCTGGCTTTAGTAGTACGGGTGGTCCGATTAGCATGTTTATTCCTTGTTCTGATTGAATGATGAGCTGGCGAATAATCAATACCCTTCATTCCGAGTAGTTCTGATCAAGGCTTAATTCGGTTTTGGGAAATGCGCTGATTGGATTAGGCAGGCCGGCTTTCCCCTCATTACTCAGCGTGCCGTGCAGCTTGATATCCCCAAACACTTCAACCCCCTTGGCGCTGATGCGGATGCCATGGCCGCCGGCTGCCAGTTCAATGCTGTCGTGCCCGGCCACGCTGATGTGCTGGTTGCTGTTCAGCCGCAGGGACTTGGCGGCGGACACCGCCAGCGGGCCGCCTTGTGCCTGGATGTCCACGCTGCCCTGGTTGGCATAGAGACGTGCGCCGCCGCTGCGGGCAAAGAGGCTGATGGCGCCGTTGGCATTACTGCGGATATCGCCCTGGGCGGCTTGGCTGATGTGTTGCCCGGCGGTGACGGCATAGCTGGCACCTGCCGATTGCTGGATGGTGTGCGGGGTGGTGAGGCCGATGCCGGCCGGGGCGCTCATCAGGATGCCGGCCTGTGCCAGTTGTTTGAGCGACTGTTGCAGCAGGTCGACCTGGGCCTGGACATCCGGCGGCAGTGCCTGGGCGGTGGTGGCGGCATCGGCCAGGGCTTTGGCCAGCCGGTTGGCGTCTTCCAGTTGGTGCAGCGCGGCGGCCATGTCTAGTTGCGGGGTGGCGGCGACGGATTTGGCTTCGGCACTGATGAGCAGGCCTTTACCGCCGCGGATGGCTCCCCAGTGGTCGGTGCGCAGCTCAAAGCCTTCGCCGCGTGGCGCGCGGGCGGCATCCACCAGATGGCCGATATTCAGCTGGCTTTTGCCGTATTCGCTGGCCAGCTTGATGTGTTCCTTGCCCTGCAAATCCTCCATACGCAGCTTGTTGTTGGCCTTGGTGCGGATGACATTGCGGCTGTTCCACTGTGTGGTGATGTGGTCTGGCCGCTCACTGTCATGGGTGATGGCGGCGATGTAGGGGTGGTCGGGGTCGCCATCGCTGAAGGCGAGGTGGACGATGGTGCCGGCGTGGATGGGCATGTGAAAACCGAATTGCCGTCCGGCAAACGGTTTGGCCAGCCGCACGGCACGGGAGTCGCCGCCGGGGCTCCAGCTATCGAGGTCGAACAGGTAGCGCACCCGGTAGCGGCCATGCTCGTCGATGAAGGGGTAGTGGTAACTGTTATTGCCGGGACTCACCACCATGGCGGGCAAGGTGCCGTGAATGCGTGGTTTGGGGGTAAGGGCGGGTCGCCAGACGCGATCCGCCGGAATGGCGTGGAAGCTGTTCTGATAAGCGCGATCACGGCTGCCGGAGTGGGTAACGCTGCTGATCAGCCAGCCGTGGGGGGCGTCGGCAAAAGCGTGGCTAAGCGTTAGCACTGCGCCGGGACTTAGCCGGCTGACATTGCTGTCACCACTGGCGATGCATTGCCGGCTGACTGACAGTTCGTGCCGTAATCGCGCCAGTTGGGCGGATTCTTCATCATCACGATTGTCATCGCCCCAGTCATAGTCCTCGCCATGGGCGGCGGGCACCTCGCAGGCAAACCCGGCGCTGCCATCGGGCAGTGGACTGGCGGCCATGTCGTTGAAGTTGCGCCGCCGCGTAGTGTGCAGCATCGGACTGTGCCGGATGCTGAAGGCGGTGACCGCCTCGGTGCCAACGCTTTCCAGCCCGGCGTGTTCGCGTAGCGGGATGTTTTCCAGATGACCGCGGGTGTAATGCTCCAGATTGTTGCCAAACTGGATGATTTCCTTGCCGTCCTTGCCTTGGATGAACTGATAGAAGATGCCGGCATGGGCGGCAATGCGGCAGAGGAAGGCCAAATCGGTTTCGCGGAACTGGGTGAGGTGTTCGTACACGGCTTGTGCGCCGGTTAGCTGAAAGCTGAAATCGCTACTATCCAGCCCATGTTTGCGCAGTAGTGCTTCCATTACCTGCGCCACCGTCATGTTCTGGAACAGGCGGGTGCTGCGACTGTCCTCAAGCAGGGCCAGGCGCGGGCCGATCTCGAAGGTGTACAGCGTTTCTTCCGGGGTGCTGCGGCCGCGCTGGGCGTGGCGGATCACCCCGTGCCAGCTACGCTGTCCTGCCAGCGTGCTGACAAGTGGTTCCAGGCCGGGAATGGTCAGCGGTGGCGCGGTGGATTGCGGGCTGATGGTGAAGGTGACCGGCTGGCCGATCAGCGGGGCGAGGGGCAGATCGCTGTCTTGCAGCGTTACCGCTACGCGCAGTTGGTAGGGTGTATCCAGCGCTTCTGCAAGCTGAAATGTATGCACCGAGGGTGCGAGCTGGAAACGCGAGGGGAAGCTCAGTTGGTAAGGGTTGTGCATGGGCTGGGCTCCGGCAGTGGGTCAGATGGCGACCTGCCATTCCTGGCAGTCGTGGATGAGGCGGGGATGAACCGGGCAGCGGCACAGCACCAGGTCGTTGCTGAGTGCCAGGGTTTTTCCCTGGATATTGTTTTGCCCCAGCGTGCCGCGTGGCCCGGCCATCGCAATCACGCCGGTTGTGCCACAGATATCGCAGCGCACCCTGGCGCCGATGAAGGACACGGGAATCCCGCGTAGTGTCGGCCCATCGGCCATGCCTTCCACCACTTCCCCGCGTCCGGTGATACGACAGCCGAGGCGAATGACAAATCTCATGTGCTGGCTCCTGTTGTGGTCGATTCGGGCGGCAATGCCATGCCAGCCCAGTGCTGATGTGCCTGCTGGGCGTGCCAGCCAACCGCTTGCTGCCGTAGCATCGCGGCTTCCACTGCCATTGCTGCCATGATCCAGCAGCCCAAGGCACCGGGATTGCCCCAGTAAGGTTCATGTTCCACGGCGTCGATTTGCCAGCCTGCTGCGGATAGCGCTTCCGGGCTGTCACGGTTCAGGCTGAAAAAGGAGGCGGGCGGATTGGCCAGTGCAGCATTGCGCTGTGCCAACGCCAGATGTTCTGGTGTGCTGAACAGCACCGGTCGAGACAGGCTGCCGCCAGCCGGCGTATTGCTTGCCAGCATGGCAAAAGCGGCTTCGGCAGCGGGTGGGCCATGGCTGGCACCGAAGCTGGCCACAGGCGTGACGATGCCTGCCAGCAGGTGATAGCTGGCGTGTTGCCGGGCGTGGAGTGCGTCAATCACCAGATCGATGTCCTCGGGGTTGTGCAAGCGCTGAGGATGTGCAGTCAAAAAGATGCCCAGTTCGCTGGCATGTTGTCGAAAGCGTAGCCACGCGTCTTCGCTGCCACTCCAGGAAACGGGGACCGATGGGTTCAACACCGGTCGCGGCCACTCCGCCAGCATCGTGGCCAGTTGGGCGGGGAGGTATTGGGCGGCCGGAAGGCGTTGTTCCTGTTCTTCCTCACCGGATGTCATGTCGGATACTGCTGCATCGTCCGCAAGCGGGATGCCGATTTCTTCGCTGCTTTCATCATCGGCAACTGCCTCGTCGCCAGCCGCATAAGCGTCCCACATGGCCGCGTCGGTATCCTGCTGGCCGTCTGCTTCGGATATCGATTCCGGCTCAGCCAGATAGGGCGGTGCCGCGGACTCGCATTGCGGCACCGCTAACAGATTGCAGAATGGCACCGGTTTTGCCCGCTGTTGCCGGAGCAGAACCTGGCGATCCCCCGCGTACAGGCAGGCCGGGCCAAGCAAGGCGATATGCGGGATATAAAGTCGTGCTTGGCGGCGCTGTTCTTCCTGCTGATACGCGGCAAGATGCAAGGCGTTGCGGTGAGCGACAATCCAGCCGGCCAGCAGCCAGCCGCTGTAGCGCAACAGCGTCCAGAAGCAGGAAAGCATGAAACCGGGTGCGGCTGCCTTGAGCCAGAAGCCAGTCAGAGGAGCCGCGGTGCTGACTGCCGTGGTGTAGGTGCTGAGCAGCGTCGAAAGCAAGGTGCTGGCGAGGATCAACATCACATAGCGCGGCCAGCGGGGCTTGCCTGGCAGTGTTTCTTGCTGCAGTTGATTTTCGGATGCTTGCATGCCGTGGGGACCGGTCGCTGGGGACTATGGATCGGGCATTACACGGCCAGACATTTGCATCAGCAATGTCCACTCAGCCAGTTTTACTGAGCTGCCTTATCTAAAGAGCGGCTGGGGGCGCTTGGTTTGCCCTTGCTTATGGCGGGCAATGACGGCAAGCGCATGCTTGGCCGAAGGAAGGGGATGCCGTTGATGTGCAAACCGTGTTACGGCTTGTCCGCACGGATAACCGCCTGCTGCGGCGCAAGAGTCTGGAGCAAGGCGCATCGCCGCAGACCGAACATGGCGTACGGCAAGGCGGCGCAAGGCTGGGGCGGGGGGGTATCGGGTCTTAATCTGCAATGTGTAGCTCGACATTGGCTCGCTGCAAGGCATGGGAGAGTGTGTCGTCCGGGGGATGATTCACGACCAGTCGGTGGATGTTCTCCAGCCCGCAAACCCGGAACAAGGCGGTAGCACCGAATTTGCTGGCGTCGACAAGCACGGTGAGCCGCCGGGCCTGGGCAATCATGGCTTTGGCGATGTCTGCCTCGGCTAGGGAAAAGTCCATTACCCCGTTTTCGTCGATGGCACCAACCGTTAGCACGACATCGGTGGTATTGAACTGCTGAATTTGTGTGATGGCCAGGCCGCCGACGCTTTCCGAGGCGTCGGCCAGGTATTCGCCACCAATCAGGAACACTTTGTTGCTGCGATCGCCCCGTCCAATAAGCTGGGCGATGGCCAGAGAATTGGTGATGATGGTCAGGTGCTGCTTGCGGGCCAGTTCCTGTGCCAGCGCCAATGTGGTGGTGCCCGTATCAATCAGCAGGGAATCACCGGCTTTGAACAGGCTGGCCGCCAGGCGCGCAATGCGCTGCTTTTCCGCTGCATGCTGCATGCGGCGCTGACGAAAATCATGCTCAACCGGTTCATCCGTACTCATTGCGCCGCCATGGTATTTCTTGAGCAAGCCATGATTGGCCAAGACCGCCAGATCGCGCCGTATCGTTTCGCGTGAGGACGCTGTCAGGACTGACAGACGTTCCACACTGATCTTTTTGTGCTCTCGCACCAAGTCAAGAATGGCTTCCTGGCGCTGTTGGGGTTTGTGTGGTCCGGTGATTTTCATGCGACATGCCTGGGTTTGAAGCAGGGAATCCAAGAGAAATGTCTGTCCATTCTGGCTTATTCGCATTCCATGCGCACTATATCGCCGCTGTTTGCCTTCGGGGTGCCAAATACGGGCTGTGCTGGCCTTGGCCGAGCACGGAGTGTGCGCATCCCATGTTTTCCTCTTTGCGTTGCATTGATGGCTGATTGCGGGACTTTCCCTGTCAATTAGTCATATTGTGGATTTTTCAGTCATTACATATTGTTTCTTCATATTTTTTTGACCGTACGGTCATTGTGTTTGACTGAAAAGGAAGGCCTATGTTTGACGTTGCCATCATCGGCGCGGGTGTCGTGGGCTGCGCGGTTGCCCGCCGATTTGCCTTGCTTGGGGCCAAGGTGGTGTTGATGGAAAGCGGTGCCGATATTTTGTCTGGCGCTTCCAAGGCTAACAGCGCCATTTTGCATACCGGCTTTGATGCTCCGTCCAATAGCGTGGAGTGGCAACTGATACAGGCTGGCCGTGCTGAATATCTGGCCATCCATGAAAAACTGAACCTGCCACTGATTCAAACCGGAGCCCTTGTCTGCGCCTGGAGCGAGGAGGAAGCCAGCAAGCTGGAGCAGATTCATGCTGCCGGTTTGCACAATGGCGTGACCGATCTGGCCCGGCTGTCCGCCGCACAAGCCAGAACCCTGCAGCCGGGCTTGTCATCGCGTCTGTGTGCCGCCTTGGCGGTGCCGGGGGAGGCCATCATTGACCCCTGGTCCGCGCCGCTGGCGTATGTGACACAAGCCATCAAGCTGGGGGCCACGGTCATGCGCAATAGCGAAGTGCTGCGTGGTGAGTTTGCTGGCAATACATGGTCTTTGCAGACCGGTACACAGACAGTAGAGGCCCGCGCGCTGATTAACTGCGCCGGTTTATATGGTGATGAAGTGGATCGTCGCCTGGGCTTGCCGGTGGCATTCCAGATCAAACCACGCAAAGGGCAGTTTGTGGTGCTGGACAAGGCGGCTGCGCGCCATGTGCGCAGCATCATCCTGCCAGTCCCCACCGAAACGACAAAGGGCGTGGTGGTATGCCCCACGGTGTTTGGCAATGTGCTGATCGGGCCTACTGCCGAGGAGCAGGATGCGCGTCAGCGTGCCACGGTGGAGCAGGACACCTTGGCGGGCCTGATCCGCCGCGGTGCGGAAATTCTCCCCGCGCTGCAAGGCATGCCGGTGACTGCGGTCTATGCCGGTCTGCGTCCTGCTACCGAGCAGAAAGCCTATCGCATATTCAGTCGCCCCGCGCAGCGGGCCATCACGCTGGGGGGAATCCGCTCCACCGGCCTGAGTGCTGCGCTGGGCCTGGCGCAGCATGCCGTCACACTCTACCAGCAGTTTGAGTCTGAGCCTTTCAGCCCGCCGGTGGATATCCCCTGGTTTGCCATGCCCAATTTGGCGGAAGGGTATGAGCGGGACTGGCAACGCCCGAATCACGGCGAGATGGTGTGTCACTGTGAGCTGGTAACCAAGCGCGAGATTGCACTTAGCATGACCAGCCCGTTGC
Source organism: Aquitalea magnusonii (assembly GCF_002217795.2). Lineage (NCBI taxonomy): Bacteria > Pseudomonadati > Pseudomonadota > Betaproteobacteria > Neisseriales > Chromobacteriaceae > Aquitalea > Aquitalea magnusonii. The sequence goes on along the minus strand of NZ_AP018823.1, from coordinate 3,693,975 downwards.
CGCCGGGGGATTTTGGCGGTCTGCGCCGGCGTACCCGTGCCGGCATGGGGCGCTGCCAGGGTTTTTATTGCAATGCCACGCTGGCGGCAATGACCCAAGGCAAGCTGGCGGTCGACTTGGCCGTCACGGCCAAGGGGGAGCAATGACTGCGCCGCAGATTGATGTGCTGATTATCGGTGGCGGCCCCGCAGGTGTGGCCGCCGCGCTGGCCCTGCGTCAACAAGGGGTGGCCAAGGTGGTGCTGCTGGAGCGCGAAGCCGAGCTGGGGGGGGCCACCCGCCATTGCAGTCACTCGCCATTTGGTATGCGGGAATATCGCCGCATCTACCTTGGCCATGCCTATGGCCGCCGCTTGGAGGCGGATGCGCGCCAGGCGGGTGTGGAGGTGCGTACGCAGCATTCCGTGGTTCGCTTTGAGGGCGAGGATGGCGTGCTGGTCAGCTCTCCCTTGGGGGTGGAGACGCTGTATGCCCGGCGCATCATTACCGCGACAGGAGCCCGCGAACAGCCGCGTGCGGCACGCTTGGTGTCCGGGGATAGGCCCATTGGCGTCCTCACCACCGGTGCGCTGCAGGCGTATGTTGCATTTCATGGCCTGATGCCCTTTCAGCGGCCCCTGATTGTGGGGTCGGAGCTGGTGTCGATGTCTGCCATCCTGACCTGTTTGTCACACGGTGCCCGACCGGTGGCTGTCATTGAAGAAGGCGCGGGTGCCATTGCCCGTGTACCCATGCGCTGGCTGCCTTACGTGACGGGTATTCCCTTTTATTTGCAAACCCGGCTAGTGGAAATTTTGGGGCAGGGCAGGGTAGAGGCGGTGATGCTGCAGACCGGAGGCACAGTGCGCAAGCTGGCGTGTGACGGCGTGCTGTTCACCGGCCAATTTGTACCCGAAACCGCGCTGTTGCAGAACATGGATGACGGTGTGCCGCAGGGTGGTGCCGGTGCGCTGATTGACCAAGACGGGCGCTTGGATAATCCCCGCCATTTTGCCGCAGGCAATGTATTGCGCGGCATCGAAACCGGTGGCTGGGCCTTTCGTGAAGGCCGGGCGGTTGGCCATGCGGTGGCGCAAGATCTGCTTGGCCCCCCTGTCGCAATCGCGGGCGTACAGGTTCGCTATGCGCCACCAATCAAACTGGTGGTTCCCGGTCTCATACGGCCTGGCTTTCTTGGCCAGCCTGCATTTTCCCGCTTCCAGTTGCGCGTCAGCAGGCCGGTTCGCGGGGTGATCAGTCTGCAGTTGGATGGCGTGGCGGTTTGGCAAAAACAGGGGCAATGGTTACCGGAGCGGCGGATTCTGGTGCCGATTCCTCATCAGGCAAGCCATGCCAAGACCATCGAATTTCATTGCCAGGAGATTCAATAATGCGTATCGCTGCCATTGATCAGGGAACCACCTCCACCCGCTGCTTACTGGTTGACGATGCCGGCCAGTGCGCGCTGGCCGGGGCCCGTCGTCATGCCCGTTATCATCCACAGGCGGGCTGGGTTGAGCATGACCCGGAAGAGCTGCTACGCAATATCATTGCCTTGCTGGAAAGTGCCGGCCCGGTTGATGCAATTGCCATTTGCAATCAGGGTGAAAGTTGTCTGGCCTGGGATGCGCAAACCAGGCAGCCCTTGTCGCCAGTACTGGTCTGGCAGGATGCCCGTACCGCAACCGCCCTGGCGCAGATGGGCGAGGCGGCGGAACTGCGCTCCAAGCGCATCAGCGGCTTGCCGCTGGACCCCTACTTTTCCGCCAGCAAACTGGCCTGGATGATCCGCAATATCCCGGCGGTAGCCGCCGCCCTGGAGCAGGGCCGTCTGCGGCTGGGCACGACCGATGCGTTTTTTCTGGACCGATTGTGCGGCACCTTCGCCACCGATTGGGCCACTGCATCGCGTACCGGACTGCTGGATATTGAAAGTGGGCAATGGAGTGCCGACTTGTGCGCCTTGCACGGCGTACCCATCCATTGCCTGCCGGAAATTCGCGCGGTCGATGCCGGTTTTGGCGCGATTCAGGGCATACCGGTCAAGGTATCCATTGTTGATCAGCAAGCCGCACTGTATGGCCATCAATGCCGCCAGCGTGGCGATGGCAAGATTACCTTCGGCACCGGGGCATTCTTTCTGGCACTGACCGGGGCGCAAGGCCTGAAGCCGGCAGATCTGCTACCCACCATCGCCTGGAAGAAACAGGATGAAGCCGCCTGCTATGCCATTGAAGGGGGGGTATATGACGCAGGTGCCGCCCTGGAATGGGCGCGCCGGATTGGCCTTTACTCGGCACTGGAAGAGTTGGACCAGTTTGAAGGCCCCACCGCCATCAGCCGTGGCATCGTATTTGTACCTGCCTTGTCCGGCTTGGCTGCCCCGTATTGGGACCGCCATGCGGCACCACTATTCATTGGCATGAACCATGCCACCGAGCGGCGCGACATGATCCGTGCCGTGCTGGAAGGCATTGCCATGCTGACCGCCAAACTGGTGGCAACCGCAGCCTTGTCCTTGCCGCTAGGCACAAGAATTTCCATTGATGGCGGGCTGTCGCAAAGCCGCTATTTTGCCCGCTTCCTTGCCTCGGCCTGCCAAAAAACCATCAGCGTCCCCTCCATGTACGAGCTTAGCGCGCTAGGCCTTGCCAGCTTGTGCGGGCTGGATATTAGTCGCATGGCCGGTGCCATCACCACTCATGAACCCGACCGCTTGGTTTCGCAACACGACCATGCGGTATTTGCTGAAGCTATCCACCGCGCAGGCGCATGGCGGAGCCAACTTGTTGCGCGCGGCTAACAAGCGCGCAGCGTTCCTGGGGCAAGGCGCGCCGCTGCCGACAGTACAAGCGGTACGCCAAGCAGGCGCAACGCCGCGGCAGGTTTTTTGTTAGCGGCTCTTAAACATCTGCGCCTGCGCTGCCGTGCGTTTGGTATCACCACCTGAAACACCGCTTGCCATATACCGACCATAAGGAGTGACCATGGCTAACCCGGACTTGATTGCCAGTAAAGACCTCATCGCAGCACCTGCCTTGCAACGCAATATCACGCCGTTTCAATCGTTTGCAGTGGCCTTTGGTTTTGTGTCGATTGCCACCGGCATCTTTTCTGCTTATGGGGCCATGTTGAGCACTTCCGGACCGATGGGAATCTGGACCTGGCCGCTGGTGGTGTTCGGCCAATTGATGGTGGCCCTGGTACTGGGTGCGTTGGCGGCACGCATCCCTGTTACCGGTTATGTCTATCAATGGGCATCGCGCCTTGGCAATCCGGTGTTTGGCTGGATCATGGGCTGGATCAGCTTTACCTTTCTGGCCATTGTCCTATGCGCGGTGGATTACACCATCCCCGCCACGGTATTGCCGGTGCTGCTGGGCTATACCGGTTCGGTAGAAAATGCATGGTGGATCACCGCCTGCCTGATCTTTGCCCAGGCAGGCATGATCGCCCTGTCCACCAAAGTGACCCAAGGTTTCAATGCCCGTGCCGTGATGGTGCAATTGATCGGCATGATAGGCCTGATCATTTTGCTGTTTGGTGTTGGGCATTTTTCCGGGCAGATGCATTACGCCAATCTGTTCAGTACCGGTAATATTGCCGCTACCGGCTATTTTTCCTTGGGCAGCATGACGGCAGTTGGCCCTTGGGTAATGGGGACTTTGATGGGTGCCTTCACCATTGTCGGCTTTGAGTCAGCCGCCAATCTGGCCGAGGAAACCCACGACCCGGCGCGTGTGATTCCGCGGGCCATGTGGCAGGCCGTGCTGTCGCTGGGCCTGATCGGCATGCTGTTCCTGATTGCGGTGACTGCTTTGCTGGGCGACCCGCAGGGGCCGGTATCAGCCACTCCGATTGCGGATGTGGTTACCCGGATACTGGGCGGCTATATCGGCAAAGCGCTGCTGATCATGGTGGTGATATCCATTTATTCTTGTGGACTGGTGATTTTGCTGAGCGCGACCCGACTGGTGTGGGCCATGTCGCGTGATCAACGTTTTCCCGGCTGGCACTATTTCCGTACCATCCATCCCCGCTTGCATACGCCATTAAATGCAACCCTCGGCGTGGCCTTGGTAGGGCAAGTCATTCTGGCGGCCTTCTCCGGTGATACCGATGCGCTGTTCACCCTGTTTTCGGCAGCAACACTGCTGCCCGCCATGATCTATGCGGTCTGTGTGTTGATGTATGCGTTCAAGCGCCACAGCCTGCCGGCAACGCAGGGTTTCTCACTGGGCGTGTTTGAAGTGCCGGTACTGCTGTTGGCCATGCTGTGGCTGGGGTTTGAGCTGGTCATCTTCCGCGACGCGTCCTTTATCAAACCCTGGATCTATGTCGGTCTGATGTTACTTATCGGTGCCGTATATCTGGCCAGCCTGTTGCTGCGTGGTGGCACGGCAGCATTAAAAATGCCGGATATGGAGTCGATTGATGCCGTGATGGATGCTCGCCCCGAAGACCGGGCTAACCGCGGCTAACCATCCAGTACCTGCTCAGCGGCTGCTCAGTAACACACAGGGCTGGCCATCGAGGTCGAATGGGGTTTCCACCACCATGCCCAGCCGCGTGTGGGCTTTGAGCGAGGCCTGGTTGTCGGCATGAATGAACAGCACCGCCTGTTGGCCCGGCAGTTGCTGCTGTAGCTGCTGCCACATGGCGCTCAGCAAGCCCTGGCCGCGTGCTCGTGCCGCAAGGCAAACCGGGCCATAGAAATAGAATGGCCCGGCGGCATGATGCAGCCTGGCCATCTGAACCGCCACCGGGCTGTCCTGATGCCGGCTGCTACTGGTAAACAGCACGCCCAGCAGGCCGGCGGCGTCTTCCGCCAGCACCACCGGCATGCCGTCGGCCAAGGCCTGCGTCAGCCAGTGGCAGATTTTTTCCTGCGGGAAATCGCCATGCAGGCTACCGCCCTGGCTGCTGCTTTCGGGCAACATCAGCGCGGCAATGGCTGCTGCGTCACTCGCTTCGGCATTACGCAACCGTGGCAGCATGGCTTTATCTCCTGCGGAAATTCATTCCAGATTCGGTTTGTGCTTGTTGGCTACGCGAATATAGTGCTCGGCGGAATACTTGAAGTAGGCCAGCTCCTGCTCGGTCAGCTTGCGAGCCTGTTTTACCGGATTGCCCAGGTAGAGATAACCGGATTCCAGCCGCTTGCCCGGTGGCACCAGACTGCCGGCACCGATCAGCACCCGGTCTTCGATGATGGCGCGGTCCAGAATGATACTGCCAATGCCCACCAGCACTTCGTCGCCAATGGTACAGCCGTGCAGGGTGACGTGATGGCCGATGGTGACATGCTTGCCAATGTGCAGCGGGGCACCGACGGGGTCGCTATCGCGTTTGTGGGTGACGTGCAGCATGGCAAAGTCCTGGATATTGCTGCCTTCACCAATATGAATGGCGTTGACGTCGCCGCGGATCACGGCAAATGGCCATACCGATGCATTGTCCGCCAGCGTGACATCGCCAATCACCACGGCGGCCGGATCGATATAGCAGGAGTCGGCAATCTGCGGTGCGCTGCCATCGTAGGGGCGGATATTGCGATTCATCAGAACGTCCTCATCTAACAGGTTCAAGATTCCCTATCATATAGCAATGGCGGTTGCCTGTTTGTTGGCGACCGCCGGTTTCCATATCGGCACCGTGCCACCCCAGCGGCTGCCAATTGCCACAGGAAGTGAACAATGAGCCTCAATCCGCTCCTCGACTTTACCGGCCTGCCACGTTTTGCCGAAATTCGTCCCGAGCACATCAGCCCGGCCATCGAACAGTTGTTGGCCGAAGCCCGTCACACCGTGGCGCAGCTGACCGCCCATGTGGATCGCCCGAGCTGGGAGAACTTTGTTGATCCGCTCACTGACGCCACCGAACGCCTGTCGCGCGCCTGGGGCGTGGTGGGGCATCTGAATGCGGTGGTGAATACCCCGCAACTGCGCGATGCCTACAATGCCAATATTGCGCCGATTTCCGAATTCTGGACCGAACTGGGACAGAACCTGGCTCTGCTCGGCCAGTTCAAGGCCATTGAAGCCAGCCCGGACTATGCCAGCTACAATGCCGCACGCCAGAAAATCATCCAGAACGATCTGCGCGATTTCCGCCTGTCCGGTGCCGAGCTGCCGGAAGCACAGCGCCAGCGTTATGCCGCCATCCAGAGCCGTCTGGCCGAGTTGTCCGCCCGCTTCGAGCAGAACGTGATGGACGCTACCGATGCTTTCAGCCTGTATCTGGAAGACGCCAGCGAGCTGGACGGTGTGCCGGAAGATGCGCTGGCCCTGTTTGCCGCTGCCGCCCAGGCCGAGGGAAAAACCGGTTACAAGATCACCCTGCAGTTCCCGTTTTACTTCCCGGTAATGCAGTACGCGCACAACCGCGCGCTGCGCCAGAAGCTGTACGACGCCTATGTGAAGCGCGCGTCGGAGTTCGGCCTGCCCGAGCACGACAATACCGAAATCATCCGCGAAAAACTGCAGCTCACCCGTGAAGAAGCCCAACTGCTGGGCTTTGCCAATTATGCCGAGCTGTCCTTGTTCACCAAGATGGCGGAAAGCCCGGCGCAAGTCATTGCCTTCCTGCGTGACCTGGCGGCCCGTGCCAAGCCGTTTGCGGTGAAAGACCGTGCCGAGCTGGAAGCCTTTGCCAGCAAGGAGCTGGGCCTCTCCGACCTGCAAGCCTGGGATATTGCTTACGCTGCCGAAAAACTGCGCGTGGCACGCTATGCCTTCTCCGAGCAGGAAGTGAAACAGTACTTCCCGGAAAGCAAGGTGCTGCCCGGCCTGTTCGGCGTGGTCAACACCCTGTATGGCGTGGAAGTGCGCGAGAGCAGCGCCCCGGTATGGCACGACGATGTCCGTTTCTACGACATCCTCAAGGATGGCCAACTGGTAGGCAGCTTCTACTTTGATCTGTACTCGCGCGAGGGCAAGCGCCCCGGTGCCTGGATGGATGACGCCCGTGGCCGTCGCAAGAAGGGCGACACCATGCAAACCCCGGTGGCCTACCTCACCTGCAATTTCACCCGCCCGGTGGGTGACAAGCCGGCGCTGTTCACCCACGACGAAGTGATCACCCTGTTCCACGAGTTTGGTCACGGCCTGCACCACATGCTGACCCAGGTGGAGGAGCTGGGCGTGTCCGGCATCAATGGCGTGGAATGGGATGCGGTGGAACTGCCCAGCCAGTTCATGGAAAACTTCTGCTGGGAATGGGATGTGCTGCAAGGCATGACCGCCCATGCTGACACCGGCGCACCCCTGCCGCGCGCACTGTTCGACAAGATGCTGGCCGCCAAGAACTTCCAGAGCGGCATGATGACGGTGCGCCAGTTGGAGTTTTCCTTGTTTGACATGCTGCTGTACACCGACTTCGACCCGGCAAGCGGCGACTGGCTGGCTCTGCTTGATACCGTCCGTCAGGAAGTGGCAGTGAATTTCCCGCCGTCTTACAACCGCTTCCCCAACAGCTTCAGCCATATCTTTGCCGGTGGTTACTCGGCAGGCTATTACAGCTACAAGTGGGCGGAAGTGCTGTCGGCCGATGCCTACGCGGCTTTCGAAGAAGCAGGTGGTGCCAATCCGGTTACCGGCAAACGCTTCTGGGATGAGGTACTGGCGGTGGGGGGGAGCCGTTCGGCGCTGGAATCCTTCCGTGCCTTCCGTGGCCGCGACCCGCAGATTGACGCGCTGCTGCGCCATTCCGGCATGGTGGAAGAAGCCGCCTGAAGCGCTGACAAATATTTGCACGTGGGAGGGAACTCCCCTGATTTGCCCTGGCTCTAATCTTTGCTCAACGGGTTATCTCCAAGAGCAGCAAGCGAGCCAGACGCTTATCCCTGCCCCCAAGGACATCGATATTGTGTCTTTTCCTGCCCCCAATCCCCCTTGGGGGTATTTTTTTGGCAGTCGCAAGCGCAAATGAAAACACCGCCTGATGGCGGTGTTGTTTGGTGCTTTCAGTGAGATGACGTCTCCGGGATTCTGGCTGATGGTGGCTGGCACGGCTGGCTGCCATCAGACGGGAATCGCCATTTCACTAAAATCAGTTACCGGAGCCGTTTTCCGTCTTGTCAGTCTGGCCTAGGCGATGGCGCTGGGCAAAGCCCGGCGTGCGCAGGGTAAAGGCATCGCTGAAAGGGCGCAGGGTAGAGCGGTGAGGATTCTTGGTCGGGCAGAGGGGATGTTGCTGGGAATGCAGGGGTTTGGATTGTCTGGACAATTTGTTTCTCCGGTGATGAACACGACTTCATTCTAGCCAGCATCCGGCGATCTGGCAAATTTGATCAAATGAAATGTTGCATTCTTTGCCAGGGCTCGTGAAGCAGGGCATTTCCGCTCCGGTATTTACCCCGCGGCGCGCAGTCGGTTCTCAAGTCAGCATCGGCAGCGTCACGAATCGGCACAGAATTGCCATATTTGCCTGAAATTAATCGGGTAAGATGGCGTCGATTTCAAGCCATGCTTTGGTACAGCAGATTCCTGCCTGGGCCGCGCATGGCGGCATCACCGATTACACGCGGCCGCAGCCACTGAAACTGCGGCCGGTTTCATTGCCGGGCGGGATGCCTTGTACACATCCCTCCCTTGTTGATGAGGACAACATGCTTTTCAACCGTTCCATCCGCCCAGAGCGCCTGACTCTGTTGGTGTCACTCGGGCTGGTTCTGTTTTACAACTTTCCGTTCTGGCGCGAGATGCTGCGCATTGTCGGCCCGCTGGATGGCCAGGGCGTCAAGCTGTTGCTGGAGTCCTTCCTGCTGGTGACTGCGTTTTATAATCTGGTGCTGTCGCTGTTCAACTGGCCTTATCTTGGTAAGCCACTGATTGCGCTGCTGTTGCTGATCAGCTCGTTCATCACTTACTTCATGAATCAGTACGGGGTGATGATCGATGTGCATATGGTGCAAAACGCGGTGCAGACCGATCACAAGGAAGTGCGTGATTTGCTGACCGGCAAGATGGCGCTGTTTTTCATCGTGCTGGGTGTGTTGCCGGCCTGGTGGGTATGCCGCCGGCAGATCCAGTGGCGCTCACCCTTGCGGGAGGGCGGTGTGCGGCTGCTGACCTTGCTGGTGTCGGCAGCGGTGCTGCTGGGTATTGCCTTTGCGGCGTATCAGGACTTTGCCTCGCTGTTCCGCAACAACCGTCAGTTGCGCCATTACCTGACGCCCTTCAACTATATCCAGGCCACCAACGGCTATATCCAGGATCATTATTTCAGCGGTCCGGTGGTGATCAGTCCGCTGGGTGAAGATGCCAAACGCGATGCCAGTTGGCAGCAGCACAAGCGCAAGACAGTCTTCGTGCTGGTGGTGGGGGAAACCGCCCGCGCCGATCATTTTTCACTCAATGGCTACCCGCGCAATACCAACCCGAAACTGTCGGCCCAGCCAGGTTTGATCAACCTGCCCAATGTCCATTCCTGCGGCACCGAAACTGCCGTTTCGGTACCCTGCATGTTTTCCGATATCGGCCGCGACAACTATAGCGGCGACAAGGCCGCGCGCCAGGAAAACGTACTGGATGTGCTCAAGCGCGCCGGTTACAACGTGATCTGGCGCGACAACCAGTCCGGCTGCAAGGATGTGTGCAACCGGGTGACGCTGGAAGATGTCTCCGGCAGCAAGGACGACAAGCTGTGCAGCACTGGCGAGTGCTGGGATGAAATCCTGCTCAAGAATGCTCAGCAACTGATCGACAAGTCTGACCGTGACGTGGTGCTGGTACTGCATCAGATGGGTAGCCATGGCCCGGCCTATTACAAGCGTTACCCGCCGGCGATGGAGCAGTTCAAACCGGTATGCCAGACCAGCGAACTGTCACGCTGCCCGCGTGAGCAGATCATCAACGGCTTCGACAACACCATCCTGTATACCGATACCGTACTGTCCGGCATCATCGACTTCCTGCGTGCCAACCAGCAGCGCTATAACACCGGCATGCTATATATGTCCGACCATGGCGAATCGCTGGGGGAAAACGGCATGTATCTGCACGGCACGCCCTACCTGTTTGCGCCGGAAGCACAAAAGCATATTGGTGCCATGATGTGGTTTTCCGACAGTTTCCAGCAGGAAGTCGGCTTGAACCAGCGCTGCCTGGAAGGGCGCAAGGCCGAGCCTTATTCGCATGACAATCTGTTCCACTCCTTGCTGGGGCTGCTGGGAGTACATACCAGCGTCTACAACAAGCAGCTGGACATGTTTGCGCCGTGCCGACAGTCGTCGTGATTTCCGATTCAGATGCAGCCGCTGACACCCGCGGCTGCCTTATGTCAACGAGAACCAAGAAATGCAATTAGCCACCTGGAACGTCAACTCACTCAAGGTCCGCCTGCCACAGGTTGTCGAATGGCTCACGCAGAGCCCGGTCGATGTGCTCTGCCTGCAGGAGCTGAAGATGGATCAGGATGTATTCCCGCTGGCAGAGATCGAGGCCGCCGGTTATCGCGCCGCCTGGTTTGGTCAGAAAACTTATAACGGCGTGGCCATCCTGGTGCGTTCACCATTGCAACTGGATGATGTGGTGCTGGGCATCCCCGGCTACGACGACCCGCAGCGGCGGGTGATTGCCGCCACGGTAAACGGCGTGCGCGTGATCTGTGGCTACTTTGTCAATGGCGAGGCCGTGGATTCGCCCAAGTATCCGTACAAGCTGGAATGGCTGAGCAAGCTGCATGCCTATGTGGCCGATGAATTGACGCGTCACCCGCAACTGGCGCTGCTGGGTGACTACAATATCGCCCCGGAAGACCGTGATGTGTACGACCCGGAAAGCTGGCACGAACAAGTGCTGTGCAGCACGCCGGAGCGCGCGGCATTTCGTGCCTTGGTCGATCTGGGACTGGCCGACAGCTTCCGCCTGTTCAATCAGGAGGACAAGCAGTACAGCTGGTGGGATTACCGCGCCATGATGTTCCGTCGCAACAAGGGCGTGCGCATCGATCACATCCTGATTACCCCGGCCCTGCAGGCAAAGGCGGTGGCTTGCGTCATCGACAAGACCCCTCGCAAGTGGGAACGTCCGTCTGATCACACGCCGGTGGTGCTTACCCTGGCAGACTGAGCTGCAGCAAACTGCAACAACGGCCCGGCAGGGCCGTTTTGCATGACCGCCTGCCAGTAGCCGGATGACGGTAAAGCTTGGCCTAGCTCAAATGAAGGAATATTAGCATTTGCTAAACTTTATTGATGAATAGCTAATCCAAGGTGCCATCATGAGCCGCAACCACCCACCGCTGCCGTGCAACCCCTATTACGAAGGGGTGCCGGACTACATGACCGAAGTTTACGACTGGGCCTACGTCAATCCGCGCCGCGCCGCGCTGCTGGATCGTAATCTGGTGGTCAGCACGCTGCTGTTTCTCAATGACCAGCGCCTGATGCGGCGCTATCTACAGCAAATCCGTCCCGGCATGCGCGTGTGGCAAGTGGCGCATGTCTATGGCGATCTGGTACAAAAAGCCGCGGCCAGGGTGCGCAAGCATGGCGAATTCATTCTGACCGATATCACGCCGGTGCAGGTTGAACATGGTGTCCACAAGCTGGCGGCCTATCCACAGGCACGAGTCGTACGTGCCGATGCGGCCAACTACCGCCTGGAGCAGCCGGCCGACCTGATTTGCAGCTTCTTCCTGCTGCATGAAGTGCCGGACGAACTCAAGCAGCGCATTGTCGACAACATGCTGTCCCAGGTGCCGGAGGGCGGTAAGGCGGTGTTTGTCGACTATCACAAGCCTGCGCCCTGGCAGCCAATTGGCTGGCTGCTCAAGTGGGTAAACCGGGTACTGGAACCGTTTGCCGAGGCGTTGTGGCGCAATGAGATTGCCAGCTATGCCAGTGATGCCCAGGCTTTCGACTGGCACAAGGAAACGCTGTTTGGCGGGGTGTATCAGGTGGTGACGGTTAGCCGGCGCTGATGTTGTACTTAGCGTTACACAGGCTTACATAGCTCTCACAGACGGGCTTGACGGGCAGGGCTAGGATACGACTCATGGAAACACCACTGCGGTGTCTCGGAAAGAACACTCCCCACTTGATATTGGAGAACGCAACATGAAAAAACTGACCCTGCTCGTTTTGTCTGCCGCCTTCGGTCTGAGCTCCGCTGCTGGTTTCGCCGCCACCAACGCTTCTGCTCCGGCTGCTGCTTCCGCACCGAAAGCCAAAGCTGCCAAGATTCACCACGCCAAGAAAGGTGTGAAGAAGGTAGAAGCTTCTGCTCAGAAAGCCCAAGCTGCTGACGCTTCCGCACCGGCTAAAAAGGCTGCCAAAAAGCACCACGCCAAAAAGCACGCTGCCAAGAAAGTAGATGCTTCCGCTCAGAAAGCCCAAGCTGCTGACGCTTCCGCACCGGCTAAAAAGGCTGCCAAAAAGCACCACGCCAAAAAGCACGCTGCCAAGAAAGTAGACGCTTCCGCTCAGAAAGCCCAGGCTGCTGACGCTTCCGCACCGGCTAAAAAGGCTGCCAAAAAGCACCACGCCAAAAAGCACGCTGCCAAGAAAGTAGAAGCTTCCGCTCAGAAAGCCCAGGCTGCTGACGCTTCCGCTCCGGCTAAAAAGGCTGCCAAAAAGCACCACGCCAAAAAGCATGCTGCCAAGAAAGTAGAAGCTTCCGCTCAGAAAGCCCAAGCTGCTGACGCTTCCGCTCCGGCTAAAAAGGCTGCCAAAAAGCACCACGCCAAAAAGCATGCTGCCAAGAAAGTAGACGCTTCCGCTCAGAAAGCCCAGGCTGCTGACGCTTCCGCTCCGGCTAAAAAGGCTGCCAAAAAGCACCACGCCAAAAAGCACGCTGCCAAGAAAGTAGAAGCTTCCGCTCAGAAAGCCCAGGCTGCTGACGCTTCCGCTCCGGCTAAAAAGGCTGCCAAAAAGCACCACGCCAAAAAGCATGCTGCCAAGAAAGTAGAAGCTTCCGCTCAGAAAGCCCAAGCTGCTGACGCTTCCGCTCCGGCTAAAAAGGCTGCCAAAAAGCATCACGCTAAAAAGCACGCTGCCAAGAAAGCCGCTCCGGCTTCCGCAGCCAACTAATCAGACGTCAGCGTCTGGCTCGCAATAAGAAAAGGGAGGCTTAGGCCTCCCTTTTTTGCATCTGCCATTTCCACCGCTGTCACAGCCGTGGCATGCAGGCAAAGAAAAACGCCATCCGGCTGGATGGCGTTTTGTCATTTGCTAGGAAAAAGCGGAATCACTTTTCCACAAAAGCACGTTCGATGGCGTAGTCGCCCGGTTCGCCCATACGCGGCGATTCCTTGAAGCCCATGCCATTCAGGATTTCGCACAGGTCGTGCAGCATGGACGGGCTACCGCAGATCAGTACGCGATCGTTTTCCGGGTTCAACTGCGGCAGGCCGATGTCGGCGCACATCTTGCCGTTGGTGATCAGGTCGGTCAGACGGCCCTGATTGCGGAACGGTTCGCGGGTAACGGTCGGGTAGTAAATCAGCTTTTCTTTCACGATATCGCCAAAGAATTCGTTTTCCGGCAGTTCTTTGGTGATGTAGTCGTGATAACCCAGCTCGCTCACCCAGCGCACGCCATGGGTGAGAATGACTTTGTCGTAGCGCTCGTAAACTTCCGGGTCCTTGATGATGGACATAAACGGGGCAAGGCCAGTACCGGTAGACAGCAGGTACAGGTTTTTACCCGGCAGCAGATTGTCTTGCACCAGGGTGCCGGTGGGCTTCTTGCTGATCAGCACGGTATCGCCAACTTGCAGGTGCTGCAGTTTGGAGGTCAGCGGGCCGTCTTGTACCTTGATGCTGTAGAACTCCAGATGCTCTTCATAGTTGGAGCTGACAATGGAGTAGGCACGCATCAGCGGCTTGCCGTTTACTTCCAGGCCGATCATGACGAATTGGCCGTTGATGAAGCGCAGACCGGCATCGCGGGTGCAGGTGAAGGTGAACAGGGTGTCGTTCCAGTGGTGAACCGACAATACCTTTTCAGCGGTCAGATTGGGGGAGGACATATAAATTGCTGCTCGCTATCCAAAAGAAATCAAGGAATGAGTGGTTGCGGCGATTTTACCCTTTTCAGGGGCGCTTGACTAAACATTGCTAGCCGTTCTCACTATGTCATTAAACATAATGACCAAATCGCCACGATGCAAAGCCTGTAACAGCTTCTGGCACGCTATGGCTGTCTTGCGGCGGGAAACTCAACTGGAACAGGATGTTACCTTAAAGAATGGGGCAACCCTAACGATTTCTTTCCGCTGTGTTTATTCCCGTTTGTTCTTAGTGATGCGTTGATTTAGATCAGCGAATTGTATTGTGGTCTGCGCTAGTGCATAAGCCAACTTGGCTGGTGCTTGTTGTCTGACAGTGTACGCAGGCATGACAGAATGCCATTCTTTTGTCATTATTTTTGGGGCGCGGACAGCGTGGCGAGTACAATCTGCTGTTCTGCGGACAGAAAGCGGAGCATGCAATGAAGCTGTGTGTGATTCCCGGCGACGGGATCGGTCATGAAGTGGTGCCGGTGGCGGTGGGCGTGCTGCAGGCGGTGCTGCCCGGTTTGCAACTGGTGTTTGCCGATGCCGGCTGGGAAACCTTTTGCCGATATGGCAAAGCCCTGCCGGATAAAACACTGGAGGCTGCGCGCGCTTGCGGTGCGGTGTTTTTCGGTGCAGTCAGCTCTCCCATGCAACTGGTGGAGGGATATCGTTCCCCCATTGTGCAGTTACGTCGCGAGTTGGGCTGTCACGCCAATATCCGCCCCACTCTCAGCCTGCCGCTCACTGTGTGCCGGCAGGGAATCGACCTGATCATCGTCCGCGAAAATACCGAGGATTTGTATGTCGGGGACGAGCAGTTTGACGGTGAGGTGGCGGTGGCCATCAAGCGTATTACCCGTAGCGCATCGCTAAGGGTTGCCCGTAGCGCCTTTGAAATGGCCAGGCATGCCGGACGTCAGCGGATCACCATCATTCACAAGGCCAATATCCTGCCGCGCACCGATGGCCTGTTTCGCGATTGTGCCAGGGAGGTGGCGCAGGATTATCCCGAGATCGTCGTGGATGAAATGCTGGTGGATACTGCTGCGATGCGGCTGGCGCAGGCACCGGAAAGTTTTGACATGCTGCTGGCACCCAACCTTTACGGCGACATCTTGTCCGACCTGGTGGCGGCTTTTGGCGGTGGGCTGGGCCTGGCACCTTCCTTGAATCTGGGCGTGACGGCAGCCATTGCCGAGCCGGTGCATGGTTCGGCACCGGATATCGCCGGGCAGGGCATTGCCAATCCGCTGGCGGCCATTCTCAGTGCGGCGATGCTGCTGCGGATATGGTGGCAGCGGCCCGAGCTGGCCTTGCTGGTTGAGCAGGCGGTACGCGCCACGCTGGACGCAGGTATTGCGACCCCGGATGTGATTTCGCCCGGGGTGAGCACGCAGCATTTGGCGCGTGCGGTGATTGATAGATTGAAGCAGGAGCAAGGCTAAAATGAGAAAGAGGGCGGCTTTACCGGCCGCCCTCTGTGGTGTGTCACTGCATGCTTCAAATGAAGGATTTGCGGGATAACGCAAACATCACATACAAGTCTTCACTCTGCGTGGCCCGGAACATGTCTGCCAACGATGTCCTCAACTACAGCCTTGCAGGTCTACCAAAGAACAGGCTGTATGCACAGCACCAGATAAGTCTCAAACAACTGATGTTACGGTCGTGCTGCCCGGTTTCGTCTGGGCGGTAACATCATGTCCGCTACCTGTTACGGTAGCGCAGAGGGGAATCACTTCCCGGTTTACTCATCAAGCTTTAGCAAAGTCTGTTGTTTCGTGTCTGGCGTACCGACTACCTGTCGTCTGGATGCATCCGCAATGGACGCTTGCTGCGCTCGCGGGCAAGTCTGAACTGCCCGCCATCAGGCCTGACAAGGCGATGGGGTCTGAGCGCCGGTGTGAACAAGGTTGTCGGAATCCGGCCATTGACTCATCCCAAACCCTCCCTGTTACTGAATGATTTCAGTATAGGCTGCTGCGGCGTCTGCTCAAGTTTTTTTTTCTGCCATGGCGCTGCTGGGCGATGCTGATGTGCTGAAGCCTTGTTGCGGCGCATCTGGCAGGCGCTGCCATTTTGCAACGCCTGCGGGGGCGCTGGTGTCAACTGGCCTGCGGCTTGAGCATGGCAACCCGCTCTGGCGAGTTCGGATGCAGGTGTTGTTCGAACTGGCGCGCGGCGGCGGTCCAGGAGAAACCTTCCGCCACTGCCCGCACATGGGATCGGTCTATCTTGAGGGCGTCCAGGCAGGCCTGGCGCAGGTCTTCATGCAGCACACCGGCACCGCTATTGCCTACTACGTCGCGCGGGCCGGCCACCGGGTAGGCGGCGACTGGGGTGCCGCAGGCCATGGCTTCCAGCAGTACCAGGCCGAAGGTGTCGGTGAGGCTGGGAAACACAAATACGTCTGCCGCACGGTAGAAGCGGGCCAGTTCGGCTTGTGGGAATACGCCGGCAAAGTGGACGTCGGGGTGTTCGCGCTGCAGGCGTGGTAGCAGGGGGCCGTCACCGACTACCCATTTGCTGCCGGGCAGGTCCAGTTTGAGGAAGGCCTCGATGTTCTTTTCCACGGCTACCCGGCCGATATAGACAAAGCGTGGTGCCTGGCTTTCATCCAGCCGCTCACGCGTGCCGGGCGTGAACAACTGGGTGTCCACGCCACGGCTCCACAGCACCACTTTGCTGAAGCCACGCGCACGCAGGTCGTCGGCGATGGACTGGGTGGGCACCATGGTGGCGCTGCCGGCATTGTGGAATCGGCGCATCCAGGCATAGCTGATGGACAGTGGCAGCCGGGTGCGGGCGGCGATGTATTCCGGGAAGCGGGTGTGATAGGCGGTGGTGAATGCCAGCTTGTGGCGCAGGCAGTAGCGGCGTGCCGCCAGGCCCAGCGGGCCTTCGGTGGCGATGTGGATGGCGTGGGGTGACAGGCCGGCAATGCGTTGTGCCACCTGGTGATAAGGCAGGATGGACAGGCGGATGTCCGGATAGGTGGGGCAGGGCAGGGTGTTGAATTCCAGCGGCGTGATCATTTCCACCTGATGGCCGAATGCCGTGAGTTCACGGCTGGTTTCGGTCAGGGTGCGGACTACGCCGTTGACCTGCGGCTGCCAGGCATCGGTGACGATCAGGATGCGCATGGGGTCTCCTGGCTGGGGTCGGAAAGGGAGTGATTGTTGTCATGCTGCTGTTTGCCAAGCGGGGCCGGTGCCTGGCCCCAGCCCGCTTGGGGCTGCTCGCTGTCAAAGCCCGGAATGGCGCTGGCCACTGGCCGGCGTTTTTTTCGGGGCGGCTTTTCCGGCTGGCTGAGCATGGTGGTCCAGTACACCACTTCCAGGCGGCCATCGGCATGTTCTACCAGGGCGGACAGGCTTTCCACCCAGTCACCGCTATTGCCGTACAGCACGCCGTCGATATCGCGGATTTCCGCCTTGTGGATGTGGCCGCAGATGACGCCATCGTAGGCGCGGCGGCGGGCTTCTCCGGCCAGGATTTTTTCAAAGTCGCTGATGAAGTTCACCGCGTTCTTCACCTTGTGCTTGAGGTATTGCGATAGCGACCAATACGGTAGGTCCAGTTGCTTGCGCAGCCAGTTGAAGCCACGGTTCAGTTGCAGGATGGCGGTATAGAGGGAGTCCCCCACATAGGCCAGCCACTTGATGTGCTGGATGACGCCGTCGAACTCGTCGCCATGGATGATGAGCAGGCGTTTGCCGTCTGCGGTGATGTGTTCGGCTTCGCGCCGGATGGCGATGCCACCGAAGTCCAGCCCGGCGTAATGCCTTGCCGCTTCATCGTGATTGCCCGGTACGTAGACCACCTGGCAGCCCTTGCGCGCCTTGCGCAAGACTTTTTGCACTACATCGTTGTGGCTTTGTTTCCAGTACCAGGATTTTTTCAGTTGCCAGCCATCGACGATATCGCCCACCAGGTAGAGGTAGTCGGATTCATTGTGCTTGAGGAAATCCAGCAGATGGTCGGCGCGGCAGCCAGCGGTGCCCAGATGTACATCGGAAATCCAGATGGCGCGAAAGTGGCGGCTGCTGGTGAAGGCGGTGTCGGGCTGCATGTCGGGTCCGTTCTACCGTGGTGTACAGCGCCATGCTGCATGCAACAGATGACAGCGCGATGAGGTTTTGGTGACGCGCACATGACGCGGCGTGGTTTTAAGTTGGGTTTAAGACTGCTGCGCTTAAATAGCCCTGTTGCCGGAAGGAACCGGTTTAATCCTGGAGATTCGAGAAATGAAAAAACTGCTGCTGACTGCCCTGATTGCTGCCTTTGCCGCCCCTGCCGTTTTTGCTGCGGCCAAGTGTGAAACCCACCCCAAGAGCGAGTGGATCAAGCAGGAAGACTTCAAGAAACAACTGGAAGGCCAGGGCTACAAGATCGACAAGTTTAAGGTGAGCGGTCAGTGCTATGAAATTTATGGCAAGAACAAGGACGACAAGAAGGTGGAGATTTATTTCGACACCAAGACCGGCAAGCCGGTGAAGAGCGAAGTACAGCAATAAGCTGCTGCCGGGCGGCCTGCCCGGTTTGAGAAGGCCGGCTGCCCATGGCACCGGCCTGCTTTCTGGCTGAAAGGAAATGGATTGATGGCTGATAATACACAGGAAATCAAAGTGTGGGACGGTTTTGTCCGGGGATTCCACTGGACGCTGGCGGCCTGTGTGCTGGGCAACTATTTCGTGCTGGAAGATGGCGAAGCTCCGCATCGCTGGGCAGGTTATCTGGCAGCGCTGCTGGTGCTATCCCGCGTGGTGTGGGGCTTTATCGGTAGCCGACATGCCCGCTTTGCCGATTTCTTTCCTACGCCGCGTCGCTTGCAGGCACACTGGCAGGATATGCGCCAGGGCCGGTTGCATGCCCATGCCGGACATAACCCGCTGGGCGCGCTGATGATGTTGTGGTTGATGGCCTTGGTATTGGGGTTGGGCCTTAGTGGTTATCTGCTGGGCACCGATGCTTTCTGGGGGGATGACGGCATGCAGGAACTGCACGAGGCGCTGGCCAATATCCTGATCGCCAGTGTTGGCCTGCATGTGCTGGCTGCGGTGCTGATGAGCCGGCTGGGCGGTATCAACCTGATCAAGGCCATGGTGACCGGCGTAAAGCCGATGCCGCAGCCGGATAAAGAACAGGCCGTGCCGGAGTTTGAAGCAAGGAAATAGACATGCGCATACTGGTGGTGGAGGATGATCCGCTGATCGGCGATGGCCTGAAAATGGGCCTGAGCCAGTTGGGCTTCGTGGTGGACTGGTTCCGCCAGGGGCGTGAAGGGCTGGCCGCGCTGTCGGCGGCTCCGTTTGATGCCGTGGTGCTGGACCTGGGCCTGCCCGGCATGGACGGTATGGATATCCTCAGCGCCTGGCGTCAGGGCGGACAGGATGTGCCGGTACTGGTGCTGACCGCACGCGATGCGCTGGATGACCGCCTGCGCGGGCTGGATGCCGGTGCGGATGATTACCTGGTCAAACCCTTTGCCCTCAGCGAAGTGGCTGCGCGCCTGCGGGCGCTGATCCGTCGCCGCCATGGCCAGACCAGCAACCGCCTGAGCCATGGCCGGGTCAGCCTGGACCCGGTGGCGCGCACCGCCTGGCTGGGCGAGGTGCAACTGGAACTGACCGCACGCGAACTGGCTTTGCTGGAGTTGCTGCTGTCCAGCAAGGGCAGGGTGCTGCCACGCGACCTGATCGAGGAAAAACTGTACGGCTGGGGGCAGGAGCTGGAAAGCAATGCCGTGGAAGTGTATGTCCATCATCTGCGCAAGAAGCTGGGGGCCGGTTTCATCCGTACCCAGCGCGGAGTGGGTTATGCATTGGGTGAGCCGGCATGAGGCGTCAGCCCACCTTGCAGCGCCGGCTGGCCATCCTGTTGTTGGTGACTGTGCCGCTGATCTGGCTGGTGTCCACCGGCGTGGCGGTGTATGTGGCCCATCATGAAGTGGATGAGTTGTACGACACCCAGCTCACCTTGTTTGCCCGTCAGTTGTTGATCGTCAATATGGGCGAGCACGGCGATGACGATCTGCCGGTGCTGCCCAAGACCAAAAAGCTGATTCGCGGTGGCGATCGCGGTGAAGCCGAGGATGACGACATTGGCGTGGCCGTGTGGAATGCCGAGGGCAACCTGTTGTTGAGCGATGGCAAGGGGCGTCATTTCAGCTTTGATGCCAGCCGGCGCGGCTTTTACAGTGTCCGTGGTCAGGATGACCGCGACGAGTGGCGGCTGTTTTATCTGCCGGCCCCGGACGGTTCGCGGCTGGTGGCGGTGGGGCAGCGGCAGAAACTGCGCCACGAAATGGTCTTCAAGGTGATCGAGGGCCAGTTGCTGCCCTGGCTGCTGGGACTGCCGGTTTTGTTGTTGCTGATTTTATGGGCCGTGCGCAAGGGTTTGCGGCCCTTGCAGCAGGTGGCCGCCGACCTTGGACGGCGCAGCGCGCTGGACAGCACGCCATTGTCGGAAAACGTGCCGGGTGAAGTCCTCCCCATGGTGCAGTCACTCAACGCCCTGTTTGCCCGCATTGCCAAAACGGTTGAGCACGAGCGTCGTTTTACCGCCGATGCCGCGCATGAGTTGCGCACCCCGCTGGCCGCCCTGCAAGTGCAGGCGGAGGTGATGGCGCTGATGCCGGACGATGCCGGTCGCCAGCATGCCTTGCAGCAGCTGCAGCAAGGCATACAGCGTGCCACCCGCCTGGTGGAGCAACTGCTGGCGCTGTCCCGACTGGACCCGCTGCAAGGCTTGCCCAGCAGTCAGCCCATTGACTGGGCTGCAGTCAGCCGCGATGCGCTGGCAGATGTGCGCCGGGCTGCCGCCGACAAAGACATGGTGCTGGACATCGTATGGCACTGTGCCGCGCCTGGCGTATTGCCACTGAATGGCGACGCCACCTTGCTGACCCTGCTATTACGCAA
This sequence comes from Aquitalea magnusonii, assembly GCF_002217795.2. Classification (NCBI taxonomy): domain Bacteria; kingdom Pseudomonadati; phylum Pseudomonadota; class Betaproteobacteria; order Neisseriales; family Chromobacteriaceae; genus Aquitalea; species Aquitalea magnusonii. Next base: position 3,673,074 of record NZ_AP018823.1, on the reverse strand, counting down.
TCTGCTGGATAATGCCGTGCGTTACTGCCCGGTGGCGGCACGGATCGAGCTGGTGCTGGCGGCAGGGGAAATCCTGGTGCAGGACAATGGTCCCGGAATTGCACCGGAGTGGCTGGCACGGGTGCGCGAACGCTTTTTCCGGCCACCCGGACAGGATATGCCCGGCAGCGGGCTGGGTTTGTCGATTGTCGAGCGTATTGCCAGCCTGCATGGTTTGAGCCTGAACTTGGCCAACCGGGATGGCGGTGGCCTGCAGGTGCGCTTGCGCAAGGCCGATTGAAACACTGCGGCAATCTGTCGCATTGGCCTGGCATTTGCAACAGCGTATTGTTGGTGCCAGACAAGCCGCCAGGCCTGCGCCTGCCGGAACACACTCCAAGGTGTTATTGCCCGCCCCGACCAGGCGGGTTTTCTTTTTCAGGCCGGGCTGCGCGTGGGATGCAAGCCGGGGCGGCATTGCTGGGCAGGCGCCAGTACAGCGCATTGCACACGGCACCGGCCACGGCACCCAGGTAGTAGTTGAATACCGGGTTGTACAGCGCCGGTTGCAGCCAGCGGCTGTAGTACAAGGTGATGACGCCGCCGATCAGCGCGCCGGGCAATGCCGCCAGCACCAGCAGGCGCCAGCGCGGCCAGGACTGCTGCCAGTGGCTGATGCTGCCCTCCAGCGACAGTCGCAGCAATACCAGCAACACGCCGGCCAGAGCCGCCGGCAGCGCACCCAGCATGTAGGCCAGCATCGGCATCACGCCGGTGGCCAGCAGACCCACCAGCGGGCCCAGGGCGATAAACAGGATCAGGCCGCAGGCGGCAAGTTTCAAATGTTTCATCCGTCAGGGTTCGACAAAAAGTCTTGCAAGACTAGCAGACTGGCGCGATGGCGACGAGCAGGGCCGCTCTCACGCTGCGGCATTATGTCGCAGTCACGGGCAGGGCGGCGGGATGCTAAAGTGTCGGCCATGCTGGCCCAATTGTTTTCTTCCCCTTCACGTCTGGTGGCCGACCTGCCCGATGCCGTGCGCCTGATTGCCCGCCTGCGCTGGCTGATGCTGGGTGCGGGCGGCGTATTGTTGCTGCTGTGCGCCGCAACCGGGCTGTCCCTGCCCTGGCTGCTGCTGTTGCAGGCACTGGCCACCCTGGCGCTGTTCAATCATTTACTGGCTAGGCAGTTGCAGCGCGGCGCTTCGCCCCTGTTGCTGCTGCGGCTGGGTTTGCTGGCGGACGTGCTGGCACTGACTGAATGCCTGGCGTTCAGCGGCGGAGCGGCCAATCCGCTGGCTTCGCTCTACCTGCCGCCGGTATTGTTTGCCGCCTTGCTGTCCCCCGGCGTGTTTGCCTGGGGACTGTCGCTGCTGAGCATGCTGGCCTATGCCGCCCTGTTTGGCTGGCATCTGCCCTGGCCGCTGCAGGGCAGCGACGCGGCTTATGCCTTTTCCCTGCATTTGGTGGGCATGTGGCTTACCTTTGCCTTGTCTGCCCTGCTGATTACCAGTTTTGTCTCCTGGCTGGCGCGTCAACTGGCCGCGCGCGAGGCGGCGCTGGCGGCAGCGCGGGAAACGCAGTTGCGGGATGAACAGTTGCTGGCGGTGGGCATGCAGGCAGCCGGTGCGGCACATTCGCTGTCCACGCCGCTTAACACGCTTACCCTGCTGGTGGATGACATGCTGCAGCAGCATGCCGCCGATGCGTCTTTGCAGGACGATCTGCAACTGATGCAGACCCAGCTAGCGGCCTGTGCCCAGGCACTGAGCCGGCTGAAGCAAGGTGTGCAGCAGACGGATCGCCCCAGCCCCTTGTTTGCCGCGCTGGCACAGCAGCTATCCGGCTGGCGCAGCCTGCGCCCCGATGTGCAACTGGACTGGCAGCCGGCCCACGGGCCTGATCCGCAGGTATGGCTGGATGCCGCCTTCTGGCCGGCATTTTTCAACCTGATCAATAACGCGGCCGAGGCTGGCGGTGGTGTGCTGACCGTAACGGCAGCCTTGCAAGACGGGCTGTTGCAACTGGACATCATCAACCCGTCCGGGCGCTTGTCTGCCGCCCAGCTACAGCGTGCCGGTCTGGCACCGCTGACATCCAGCAAACCGGCAGGCATGGGCCTGGGCGTGATGCTCAGCCACGCCACGCTGGCCAGGCTGGGCGGTACCCTGACCCTGGAAAACAGGCCGGAGGGTGGGGTGCATGCTTGTGTACGCTTACCCCTGCGGCTGGAGGAAGATGCATGACGCTGGATTTTCTGCTGGTAGATGATGATGAGGCTTTCAGCACGGTGCTGTCCCGTGCGCTGGTGCGACGTGGTTTCCGGGTGGAATGCGCCGCGAATGGGGCGCAGGCCATGCAGGCGCGTATGCCGGCACCGTTGCGCATCGTGCTGGATCTCAATCTGGAAGGGGAAAGCGGTCTGCGGCTGTTGCCTGACTTGCGCCAGTTGTATCCGCAAGCCGCGGTGGTGGTGCTCACCGGCTATGCCAGCATTGCCACCGCGGTGGAGGCCACCAAACTGGGCGCGGTGCAGTACCTGGCCAAGCCGGCCACCGTGGATGACATCCTGGCGGCTTTTCAGCAGGTGAGTGCCAATCCGGAACTGCCGCTGGCTCCACAGCCCATGTCGCTGCGACGTGTCACCTGGGAGCACCTGCAACGGGTGCTGAATGAGCATGACGGCAATATTTCCGCCACGGCCCGCTCCATGGGCATGCATCGTCGTACCTTGCAGCGCATGTTGGCCAAGCGCCCGGTGAAAAGCTAAAACGCATTAGCTGTTGTATTCGGCGGACGCGCTTTTCTGCATTGACTGGCAATCTAGTTGCCACCTGGCTTTGCAGTGCAATTGCCGCTGCTGCTGTTGTTCTTCTTTGTCTTCTGCTGCATCAGCCCTGTATTGACAGGGCTTTACTCATTTTCTTGCCAAGCAAGCGCTAGGAAAGTTCCCATCACCCCTGCTGCAAAGTCCTGTTTTCATCAGCCGGCCTTTCCGGATGGCATCAGAAAAATTGATTGGAGCAAATGCCCCAAAATGCATATGGTCTTTTGATGGACTCACCAAACCACGACAATAGAGGGGAACAAGATGCGTGGACAAATGATGGAGCAGCCGCTGCTGATCTCCGCCCTGCTGCAACATGCTGAAACCTACCATGGCGACAGCGAAATCGTGTCGCGTACCGTGGAAGGCCCGATTCACCGCTACACCTACCGCGAGGCTGCGCGCCGCAGCCGCCAGTTGGCCAATGCGCTGGCCGGCCTGGGCGTAGCACATGGTGATACGGTGGGCACGCTGGCGTGGAACGGCTACCGCCACTACGAAATCTACTTTGCCACCTCCGGTTCCGGGGCCATTTGCCACACGGTCAATCCACGCCTGTTTGCCGAGCAGATCAGCTACATCATCAATCACGGCGAAGACAAGGTGCTGATGTTCGACCTGAGCTTCCTGCCGGTGGTGGAGCAGATTGCCGCCGAACTGACCACCGTGCAGCACTTTGTCTTGCTGACCGACCGCGCCCACATGCCGCGCGAGTCCACGCTGGACAACCTGTTGTGCTACGAAGACCTGGTCAACAGCCACAGCGACCATTACCAGTGGCCGGTGTTTGATGAAAACACCGCTTCCAGCCTGTGCTACACCTCGGGCACTACCGGCAACCCCAAGGGCGTGCTGTATTCGCACCGCTCCACCGTGCTGCATGCCTTTGCCAGCTCGCTGCCGGACAGCCTGGATATCTCGGCCCAGGGTGCCATCATGCCGGTGGTGCCGATGTTCCACGTCAATGGCTGGGGCCTGCCTTACAGCTGCACCATGAACGGGGCCAAGCTGGTGTTGCCCGGCCCCAAGATGGATGGGGTGAATCTGTACGAGCTGATCGAGAGCGAAGGCGTCACCATGGCCGCCGGTGTGCCCACCATCTGGATGATGCTGTTGCAGCACTGTCAGAAGAACCACCTCAAGATCCACAGCCTGAAGCGGGTGATTGTCGGTGGTTCGGCTGCCCCGGAAAGCATGGTGGACCAACTGGCCGAACACGGTGCCGAGCTGCGCCAGCTATGGGGCATGACCGAGCTGTCGCCCTGCGGCACCACCAGTACCCCCAAGTTCAAGCACAATGGCTGCGACACACCGACACTACGCGCACTGCAAACCAAGCAGGGCCGTCCCATTTACGGCGTGGCCATCCGCATTGTCGACGACGAAGGCAAGCCGCTGCCCAATGATGGCGTGGCCTTTGGCAACTTGCAGGTGAAGGGTTCCTGGGTGCTGTCGCGCTACTTCAAGCGCGAGCTGGACGACGCGCATACCGAAGACGGCTGGTTCAACACCGGGGACGTGGTCACGATCGACCGCGATGGCTACATGAAGATTACCGACCGCACCAAGGACGTGATCAAGTCCGGCGGCGAGTGGATCAGCTCCATCGAACTGGAAAACATTCTGGTGGGACACCCGGCCGTGGCCGAGGCGGCTGCCATCGGGGTGCTGCATCCCAAGTGGGATGAACGGCCACTGATGGTGGTGGTGCTTAAACCCGGTGCCACGGCCAGCCGTGAAGAGCTGCTCGGTTTTTACGAAGGCAAGATTGCCAAGTGGTGGACGCCGGACGATGTGGTGTTCCTGGATGAACTGCCGCATACCGCCACCGGCAAATTGCAAAAGATGAAACTGCGTGAAATGTTCAAGGATTACCAGTGGGCATGAGCGTTAAGCCGCTGAATTGAATGGACAGAATAGAGCATTTGCGCTAAATTGTGCATCGCACTGAAGGTCGCAAGACCTTTTGTGGTGTTAGCCCCTCGAAGCATCGAGCTGGTAACCCCGGCCAGATGTTTCTTCCTCGTGTTGGCCCCTGAGAACCCTCAGGGGATTTTTTTTGCCTGTCCGTCCAGCCCTCCTTGCCGAGCTGCCGCGCCTTGTCTGCTGCTGTGTCATTTGTGCGCTCTTGCAACAGGCAGCCTGTGACATTAGCGGCGGTAAACCGTCTTTGCTGTTCTGGATCAAAATGTAAATAAGTATTTCATAATTTAATGCGAAAATAGATGAAGGCCGGTTATTTCGCACAGCAAGCCTGTCCCGGCCATGATGGTCAAAACAAGCCCGGCACCCGTCCGGTAAGGGGGAAACATGAAATCCTTGCGCAGCAAACTGATTGCTTTCAATGCCTTGCTGATGGCCTTGTTCGGCCTGGTGCTGGTGTTGATCGTGTTCATCCAGATGCGGGGCGAGATCCTGAGCGGCCTGAACTACGAGTTTGACTCGGCACTGAAGGGGCAGGGCAGCGTGGTCAAAACCTGGCTGGATGACAAGAAGCAGCAGATCAGCGCCCAGGCCAGCGCGGCGGGCGAGGCCGATGCTCTGCGCTTTCTCAAGGTGGGGGCGCGCGCCGGCTTCAATGTCAATTACGCCGGTTTTGCCGACGGACGTTCGGTGTTTTCCGATGACTGGGTTGCGCCTGCCGACTACAAGGTGAAGGAGCGCGACTGGTATAAGCAAGCCATCGCAGCCGGCAAGGCCGTGGTAACCGAGCCCTATGTGGATGAAGCCAGCAAGAAACTCACCATCACCGTGGCGGCTCCCATCCGCCAGGGGGATCGCATACTGGGAGTAGCCGGTGGCGATGTGTTTGTCGACAGCCTGGTGAAGTCGGTGTTGTCACTGCAGGTGCGCGGCAATGGCTATGCCTTCATCACCGATGGCAAGGGGACCATCCTGGCCCATCCGCAGGCCGGGCTGACGCTCAAGCCGATCAGCCAACTGGCTCCGGAACTGACGGCGGCACGGCTGACGGAACTGGCCAACAGCGATGGCCTGCAAAGAGTGGCACTGGATGGCCAGGACATGCTGTTGTCGGTGCAGCGCATCCCCGACAGTGACTGGCTGATCGGTCTGGCGACCCACCGCGATGCCATCCTGGCACCGCTCAATACCCTGTTGCTCAGCGTGGCGGGCCTGAGCGTGCTGGTGTTCGCCCTGCTCATCCCGCTGGCCAGCGTGCTGCTGGGGCGCATGCTGGGTGGGCTGGTGGCGCTGAAAAATGCCATGCAGGACATTGCCCATGGCGAGGGCGACCTTACCCGGCGTCTGCAATTGAAGGGCCGGGATGAAATTGCCGCCACGGCGGAGGCATTCAACCAGTTTGTCAGCCAACTGGCCAGCCTGTTCCGCGGCCTGCGCGATGATGCCGGCGGGGTTGTGCAGGGGGTCGGCCAGGTTTCCAGCCAGGTACTGGATGTGGCTGAGCGCGCCCGCAGCATCTCCGACATGTCTTCTTCCAATGCCGCCACGCTGGAGCAAATTACCGTCAGCATTGCCCATATTGCCGATAACGCACGCGAGGCCGACCAGTTGGCCACGGCCACCGGTCAGGGGCTGGAGTCCGGTGCCCAGGGCATGCACCAGTTGGCAGAAGGCATGGAAAGCACGGTGCAGTCGGTGCGTTCGCTGGAAACCATGCTGGCGGCACTGGAGCAGCGGTCGCTGCAGATTTCCGGCATTACCGATGTGATCCGTGATATTGCCGACCAGACCAATCTGCTGGCGCTCAATGCCGCCATCGAGGCCGCCCGTGCCGGCGAGCAGGGGCGCGGCTTTGCCGTGGTGGCGGATGAGGTACGCAAGCTGGCCGAGCGTACTGCGCAGGCAACGGTGCAGATTGCCGGCATGGTGACGGCAATCCGCAGCGAAACCGGCAAGGCGGTGGGCGATGTGCAACAAACGGTGACCGTGGTGCATGACGGGGTGGTGTTGACCCAGCAGGCGGTGGCCACCATCCAGTCCATCCGTCATTCCATGCTGGAGGTGGTCGGCAAGATGTCGGAAATTTCCCATTCCACTCAGGAACAGCATAATGCCAGTACGCTGATCGCCCAGAGCTCGGAGCAGATCAACAGCCGGGTGCTGGAAAACGATGCCATGCTGCAGCAGGCCAGTAACACCCTGCAGGGATTGGCAGGCAAGGCCGGGCAGATGAATGGTGAATTTGCCAAGTTCCGCCTGTAGCCGTAGCGCCAGGCCGCAGCCGGCAAAGGCAATGTCCTGACTGGCCAATCAGCTTGATGCGTCGTAATGCTCAGTCAGCAAGGGGAGGAAAGCATGTTGTTGTCACCGCTGGCGCTGCGCGCGGCCACCTTGCTGGCGGAGCAGAAGCTGCCGGCTGCCTTGCAGGCGGCGCAGCGCTGTCTGGAGTCCGAGCCGGGCAATGCGCCGGTCTGGACCCTGCTGGGTGTATGTGCTGCGCAGCTGGGGCAAAAGCCCGTGGCCGAGCAGTGCTGGCTGCATGCATTGCAACTGGACCCGGCGGTGGCCGATGCCCATTACAACCTGGGTTGCCTGTATGGCGAACGGGGAGAGCGGGAACTGGCGGCGCAACACTACCGGGCGGAATTGCGCTTGCAAGCCGCGCATGCCGACAGTCTGGCCAATCTGGGGGTATTGCTGGCGCAGGGTGGACAATGGCCTGAGGCCGAAGCCTGTTATCGCCAGGCGCTGCAGTTTGCGACCGCTGCGCGCAGCCTGCAGGATGTGCGCTACAACCTGGCCCTGCTGCTGGTGCAGACCGACCGGCAGGCGGAGGCGGAAACACTGTTGCACGCCCTGCTGCTGCAGGATCCGGACGATGAGTCGGGCAATGCGCTGCTGGGCAGCCTGTGTCAGCAGCAAGGCCGGGACGTAGAGGCCCGTGTTTGCTGGGAGCGGATCTTGCAGCGCACGCCCCTGCATACCGAGGCACTTAATAACCTGGCCCTGCTATACCAGCAACAGCGACGCTGGGACGAAGCCAGCCGCCTGTTGCAGCGTGCGCTGCTGCAGGCGGCTCCGCCGCCCGACTTGCTGCTTAATCAGGCCAATGGCCTGTTGCAGCAGGGTGATGCCGCCGCCGCGCTGCCGTTGTTGCAGCAAGCCATCGCTCAGCATCCCCGGCATGCGCCGCTGCATGATGCACTGGGCGTGGTCTGCAGTGAGCTGCGTGAAGCGGAGCAAGCGGAAGCCGCCTTGCGCAGGGCGGTGGAGCTGGCACCCGGCCAAGCCCGCTTCCGGCAGAACCTGGCCTATCTGCAACTGGCGCGTGGACACTGGCGTGCTGGCTGGGAGAACCTGGAGGCGCGGCTGCAGCGCCCGCCCGCGGCTGGCGGCCTGCCTGTCTTGTCCTCGCCCCGCTGGCAGGGCGAGTCCCTCAGCGGGCGGCACCTGCTGGTGTGGTTGGAACAGGGCTTGGGCGATGCCCTGCAATTTTGCCGCTATCTGCCCTTGTTGCAGGCGGCGCGCCTGAGTGTGGTATGCCGCCCGGAGCTGCTCCGCCTGCTGCAATGCCTGCCGCTGGATTGCCCGGTCAGCTTCCTGCCTTTGCTGCGGCTGGATATGGCGCTACCGCCACATGACTACCATGTGTTTTCCATGAGCCTGCCGCGCTGGCTGGAGCCGGATCCAGCCGCCACGCCGCCCGCGCATTTCCCGCCGTTTGCCCGGCAGCCGCAGCCGGCACCGGCCGCGCCGCGCCGATTCGGGCTGGTCTGGCGCGGCCATCCGCGTCATCCCTGCGATCATCACCGCTCATTGCCGGACGTGCGTCTGCTGGCCCCCTTGCTGGCCTTGCCCGGTATCCGCTGGCGCAGCCTGCAATTGCCGGTGATTGAAGAAGAGTCGGCCTGGCTGGCGTCCTGGCCTGCGCTGGAAGCGGGGGAGCAGGGGCTGGATGATCTGGCGGCAACCGCCGCTGTTCTGGCCGGGCTGGATGGTCTGGTGACGGTGGACACCGCGCTGGCCCATCTGGCCGGTTGTCTTGGACTACCCTGCAGCGTACTGCTGTCGGCCTGTCATACCGACTGGCGCTGGGGCTGGGATGCCGAGCGCACGCCCTGGTATCCGACGCTGCGCCTGTACCGCCAGCCGCAGGCCGGCGACTGGCCGCGGCTGATCGCCCGGCTGGCTGTCGATCTGACTGTGCCGACTTAATCGCCGCCGCCGGACAACCACTTGCCGGGGTTCATCAGGCCGTGCGGGTCCAGCACCTGCTTGATATTGCGCATCAGTTGCAGCGCCAGCGGGTCCTTGTAACGCTGCAGCCAGTGGCCCTTGAGCTGGCCCACGCCATGCTCCGCCGCCAGCGTGCCCTGATGGCGATACACCAGGTCGTAGACGATGGCGTTGACGCTGTCCTCGTCTTCAAACAAATGGGCATTGTCCGGCCGGGTATAGCTGATGTTGTAGTGCAGATTGCCATCGCCGGCATGGCCGAAGGCAATGATGCGTACCGTGGGAAAGACCCGGCGCAGGGCGCTTTCACACTGTTGCAGAAAGTCGGGAATCGCCGAGCTGGGGACGCCGATATCGTGCTTGATGCTGGCACCGTCGCGCTTCTGGGTTTCCGACATGGCCTCGCGCAGTTGCCATAGCTGCTGTCTGTCGGCCTCACTATGGGCCAGCACGCCGTCGGCAATCTGCTGTGTTGCCAGCCAATCCACTAGCTGTTGTTGCAGCAGATGGCTGTCGCCGCTATCGGACAGCTCGGCCAGCACCGCCCAGGGCTGGATGAAGGGCAACTGGCCCGGATGGTATTTTTCCAATAGATGCTGGCAGGCGTCCGACATGATTTCAAAGGTGGTCAGCCGGTCGCCAAACGCCTGGCGCAAGGCCGACAGCAAGTCGATGGCGGCCTGGCTGCTGTCCACGCCCAGCCAGGCGGTGGCATGGGCGGTGGGCAGCGGGAACAGCTTGAGCGTGGCGGCGGTAATCAGCCCCAATTGGCCTTCCGCGCCGATGAACAGTTGCTTCACATCCAGCCCGCTGGTGTCTTTGCGCAGAGCGGAGAGCTGGTGCAGCACCTGGCCGTCCGGCAACACTACTTCCAGCCCCAGTGTCAGTTCACGCATGGTGCCGTAGCGCAGCACGGCCAGCCCGCCGGCATTGGTGGACAGGTTGCCGCCAATCTGGCAACTGCCCTCGCTGGCCAGCGACAGCGGAAACAGTCGGCCCGCTGCCGTGGCCAGTTGTTGTACCTGGGCCAGGGTCATGCCGGCTTCCACCGTGATGCTGTTGTTGGCGGTGTCGATGGCGCGCAGGCGGTTGAGCCGACGCAGGCCGATCACCAACTGGCGGCCCGAGGTGTCCGGTGTGGCGGCACCGCAGGTGGAGGTATTGCCACCCTGTGGTACCACGGCAACCTGATGTAGCTGGCACAGTTGCAGCAGCGCCGCTACTTCCGCCGTGGTGCCGGGCAGGGCCACCGCCAGTGGCAGGCCCTGATAGCGGCGGCGGTAGTCCAGTGTGTAGGGGGCGGTATCCTGCGGCTGGGTCAGCACATGGGGCGCACCGACAATGGCGGCCACGGCGGCAAGGAAGTGGGACATCTCAGTCATGCTCCTGTTGGGCGCGCAAGGCATCCGGCAGGCCGTCGTGTTCGCCCTGCAAGCGGCCTGGGCAATCTTGCCAATGGCGCGGGCCAAGTGCGCTGTTGCGCGCCGGGTGTAGCGGGTAGTGCAACTGGTTGTCAGCGCGGTCGCGGTCCCCTACACACAGCAGCCGCACATCGTGCGCCGTGTTGTTGAGGAAGCTGTGGGCAATGCCACTGCCGGCGGGAAAGCCCACGGCATCGCCGGGCCGCAGCCGGTGCAGCACGCCATCGAGCCAGACATCCGGTTCGCCTTCCAGCACGTAGACAAATTCGTCTTCCGTCTTTTCCGCATGCGGCCAGGAGGTGCGACGGCCCGGCGGCAGCAGTTCGTGATGAATGCCGATGCGTTGCAGACCAAAAAACCGTCCCAGAGGTGAGCCGATGGACAGCAATTCGCTGCTATCCGGGTAACTGGCGTTGTCCGGCTCTTGCAGTTCTTGCCAGTGTTTGATGCAGGATGGCCGTTCCATCATCTGTCCCCTTGCCGGTATCAGTCCGGAATTTCCGCGGCCATCAGCTCGTCCGGATGTTGCCAGCCGGGCAACTGGCTGATGCGTTGCAGCCAGGCGGCCACATGCGGCCAGTCCTGGATGTCCAGCCCGGCATCGCCCAGCCACCACAGATAGGCGCTGGCCGACAGGTCGGCAATGGTCAGGGTGCTGCCGATCAGATAGCCATGCTGGCTCAGGGTGTCATCCAGTACCGCCAGGTCGGCGCGTACCCGCTGTTCCAGCCAGTTATTGACCTCGGCAGGCTGCGCAAAGAACTTGCGTGCCAGGCGCAGGTTGGGCAGAGAGAAGCCGATGCGGTTGCTCTCCCAGCACAGCCATTCACGCACCAGTTGGCGCTCACCCGGCGCACCGTCCAGCCTGCCATAGCTGTCGGCCAGCCATTGCAGGATGGCATTGGACTGGCACATGGCAGTACCGTCGGCCACCAGTACCGGGACTTCGCCAAAACGGCTGACGGCGCGGAAGTCCTCGGCGCGTTCGGCGCGGGGCAGCGCCAGGTCGACATGCACGTAGTCATGCGATACGTCCGCCAGCATCAGCGCCAGGCGGACCTTGTAGCTATGGCCGGAAAAACAGTTGCCATACAGGGTGAGTGTGGTCATGTCGTTGTATCTTGTTGCGATGTTGATCGGGCGGTCGGGCCAGTGTCTGCGCCGGAGGCCGGCACGTCAATGGAATTGGCCCCCGGCCGGTTTTGCGAGCCCAGCCAGGCAGCGGCAAAGGCCAGAGGAACACAGAACAGTGCCGGGTTAGCATAGGGAAACAGTGGTGCGGGATGGCCCAGCATGCCCACCCAGACCGTGGGCCCGGCAATGATGCACAGCAGGGAGGCCAGCATGCCGCCATAGCCACCGGCCAGCGCACCGCGCGCGCTCAGGCCACGCCAGTGCAGTGCCAGCAGCAATACCGGGAAATTGCTGGAGGCGGCAATGGCAAACGCCAGCCCCACCAGCAAGGCAATGTTCAGGTTCTGGAACAGGGTGGACAGCAGTACCGCCAGCAAGCCCAGCAGCAGTACCGACAGCCGGGACAACTGCCATTCCCGGCGTGGATCGGCCCGACCTTGGCATAGCCAGAGTGCATACAGGTCGTGGCTGACGGCACTGGCCCCGGCCATGGCCAGACCGGCCACCACGGCCAGAATGGTGGCAAAGGCCACGCTGGCAATCAGCGCCTGCAACCATGGCCCACCCAGCAGGCTGGCCAGATGCAGCGCGGCCATATTGCCGCCGCCCAGCAGCTTGCCGGCGGCATCGTGGAAACTGCCGTTCGGTGCCACCAGCAGCAGCGCCCCGTAGCCGATGATGATGTTCAAGATGAAGAACAGCGCGATCACGCCGGTGGCCCAGCCCACCGAGCGGCGGGCGGTGCGGGCATCGGCCACGGTGAAAAAACGCATCAGGATGTGCGGCAGTCCCAGCAGCCCCAGGCTTAGTCCCAGGCCCAGCGAGACGGAATCCACGGGATCGGACAGCACCGCGCTAGGGAGCAAAGCCCTGCCATGCTCCAATCCGCTTACGGCGGCAAATAGCTGTGCCGGGCTGCCATCAAAGCGTTGCAGCACACCGGCTGCCAGCAGCAAGGCGCACAACAGCATCAAGCCCGCCTTGATCATTTGCACCCAACTGGTGGCCAGCATGCCGCCCAGTGCCACTTGCAGCACCATCAGCCCAACCACCAGCAGTACAGCGGCCAGATAGGGCAGGCCAAACAGCAATTGCAGCAGCTTGCCGGCCCCCACCAGTTGCACGATCAGGTAAAACACCGTGACGGTGAGCGAGCTGATGATGCTCATCAGGCGGACGCGTCGGTCATCAAAGCGGCTGGCAAGGACATCGGCCACGCTGTAACGGCCCAGGGTGCGCAGCTTGTCAGCCAGCAACAGCATCAGCAGCGGCCAGCCGGCCAGCGTACCGACAGCGTAAACCAGCGAGTCGTAACCCTGGCCCAGATACATGCCGATGGCACCGAGAAAGGCCGCCGCGGACAGATAGTCGCCAGCCAGTGCCAACCCGTTCTGCCAGGCCGGTAACTGCCCGCCGGCAGTATAGAAATCCGCTGCCGAACGGGTTCTGCGCGCAGCCAGCAGGGTCAGCAACAGGCTGCTGGCGACAAACAGCAGGAAAAAGATGTGGGCTGCCGTCATGGTTGTCTATCTGCCGCACGGATATACAGCAGGGTAATGGCAAAAAACAGGACAAACAGCAGCAGGGCCAACAGGATGGAGCGTGGCCAGCCCGCCACTGTGCCTGCCAGCCAGCCAGGCACAATGGCGATCAGGGCGAAGTAGGCAAGGCAGGCAAAGAGCACCAGCAGGGCCAGCCAGCCCGCGTGTGAGAGCAAGGAGAAAGGCTTCATCGCAAGGGACATCCGGTGCCGTCGGCGAGGGGCGCTGCTGGCCGCCCGTCCTCTTCGGCGTGACAGCTATTTCTGCCAGTAGGTTTTGACATTGACGAATTCATACAGCCCGAACTCGGACAGCTCTCGGCCATAGCCCGAAGCCTTTACCCCGCCAAATGGCAGCCGCAAATCGGAGCTGGTATGCCTGTTGATGAACACGCTGCCCACTTCCAGTTGGCGTGCCAGCTCCCAGCCGTGGGCGGTATCCGCCGTATAGATGGACGCCCCCAGACCAAACGGCGTGTCATTGGCCAGCCGGATGGCATCGGCCTCATCACGGGCACGCAGAATGCTGGCCACCGGCCCGAAGACTTCCTCGTGATAGACACGGCAGCGGGCCGTGACGTGATCCAGTACCGTAGCCGGGTAGAAAAAACCCGGTGCCGGTGGCAACTGGCCGCCCAACAGTAACTGCGCACCCTGATGACAGGCATCCATAACTTGGGCATGCAGTGCCTCGCGCAGATCGGCACGGGTGAGTGGTGACAGGGTGGTGGCCGGGTCGCGCGGATCCCCCGGCTGCAGCTTGCTGGCAGCCGCCACAAAGGCCGCGACAAAGGCATCAGCAATCTCTGGCACCACAATCATGCGTTTGGCGGCATTACAGCTTTGGCCGGCATCCCGGAAACGCGAGTTCACCGCGTCCTGGGCGGCCGCTGCTACATCGGCATCGGCCAGCACGATGAAGGGATTGCTGCCACCCAGTTCCAGCACGGTCTTTTTCAGATGCTTGCCGGCCAGGCTGGCAATGATGCGGCCGGTATGGGTAGAACCGGTGAAGGCCACCGCGTCGCAACGGCGGATGGCCTCTTCCACCAGCTCATGATCGATCCAGGCAATGTCCAGACAATCCAGCCCGGCAGCATGCACCAGCTCAAGCAGCATCTGGGTGCATTGCGGCACCGATGGTGCCGGTTTGACCAGGCAGGTATTACCCGCCATCAAGGCCGGCACGGCAAATCGCAGCAGTTGCCAGATGGGGTAGTTCCACGGCATTACCGCCAGTACACAGCCCAGTGCTTCGAAAGCCACCCCGCTTTGGCTGGCCTGGGTGGCAATGGATTGCGGTGCCAGCAGGCTGGGTGCCAGTTCGGCGTAATAACGGATCAGTTGCGCCGACTTGTCGATCTCGGCCAGGCATTCGGCGGTACGCTTGCCAACTTCCAGGGTGACCAGGGACGCCAGTTCTTCACGCCTGGCTTCCAGTTGTGCAGCCAGTTGCAGCAGGCACTGCGCCCGGTGCGAAACGGATAGCGCGGCCCAGCGGGTCTGTGCGGTTTTCAGCTGTGAGAGGGCAAGCTCCAGACGGTCCTGGCTCCAGCCCGGACGGGTAAAGACCACCTCGGCGGTGGCGGGATTACAACTGGTAAAGGCGTTCATGGCCGGCAGGCAGGGAAATCAGCAAGAGCAGCGACTGTAACAAATCGCCCAGGCTTGTGACAGGGTCTTGTCCGGAGATTTGCGGTTTCGTGGCGGATTACGGACAGGCGGGGCTGGCTGGGCAAAAAAAAACCCCGTATTCACGGGGCCGAATATTTCAGGTGAGTGCATAGGTCAATCAAGAAGAGACTTGCAGATTGAAACCCCGCATGCGCCTATGTCGGTTTGGTACCGCAGCGACGCAATTGGTGAGGCGATTCTAGCGGCAAGCAGTTTCAGTGGTTACTGGCTGTAAGGCTGGCTTTGCCGTCTTGTCAGTGGCTCATGTTACGCCTGCAACTGTTGTCAGCCCCAGTTGCAGGCCAATCACGATGGCGTGCGTACGGTTGTTGGCATTGAGCTTGCGGATAATGTTGGCAACATGGAATTTCACCGTCCGCTCACTGATGCCCAGGATGGTGGCGATTTCCCAGTTGGTCTTGCCATGGCTCATCCAGTGAAAAATGTCGAATTCACGCTGGGACAGGGGCATGGTGGCCGGTGCCGCCGGGGCCAGGTTTGCCACGCGTCCGGCAGCCTGACGCAAGTGCAGCAGCAGGCTGTTGAGCATTTCGGTCAACTGGCTGTCCTTGCCGATTTCACTGCCGGAGACGGACAGCACACAGACCAGGTTCTGCCGTTCTGACAGCGCGCTGAAACTGACACCGGTCCCCATGCCGATGGAACTGAGTTCCTGGATGAATTGTTTCTCCTGCATGCCCTTGGCGCGGGCAAACTTGTCAGCCCAGTGAATGGGGCCTTGTCCCATCACCGAGCGTAGTACCGGATCACAACTGATGTAATTGTGGCTCATGTAGTGTTCCACCCAGTCGGGCGGGAAGCTCACGTTCACCACTTTTTCCACCCGCTGCAATTGCTGGTGTTGATTGATGCGGCCAAGGGTGATGACCATGTGCTTGGTTGGCAACTGGGTTTGCAGATGGTCCAGATAGAGTTTGAATTCGCTCTCGGTTTCTATCTGACCGGCGCTGTGTATCCATTCCAGCAGGGTTTTCTGGCTGGCAGGAGTCAGGTTGCCCGGTAAGGGACGGGCAAAAGGTAGCTTGCTATGCATGATGAGGACCTTGATTGTCGGGTGGCCAGGACGGTGATCCACTTGCAACGTGCCAGCGTGATTCATGAAGCAGCGGCATGATGACCGTGCCTGACTCCATCGCGGTGCTGGTTGGTCTGGAGTTTATTAAGCACTTGGCAAGTGAAACCAGAGGTCAGCACAGCAAGTAGAGCGATCGGCATGATGAATAAGTAATTTCTTCGTGGTCGATAAGATTTGTTGGAAATTTCTGCCAAGTTAGATTGGCTTTTCTGGTGCCATATAAGAATTTATGTGCATCAGCTATTCCGTTTTCCTGCTGCTTGCTCCTGATCAGGGGGGCAGGGATGTGATCAGACCGGCGTGCTCTGTTGTGCATGGCATGTAAGATGCGCAGTCTTGATAAAGGACATGGTCATGGCTGTGTCGGCGATGCAAGATGGCAGGAAATGAGGTGGAATGCCGGGGTGCTGGTCTTGGCAGGAAGGCAGGGGCAGGCGGGATGATTTTAAGTGAAGCTTTCTTTTATGCCGTGTTTGCACAATATTGATCCATGGGCATCAATATGCTGCTGCAGAAGCGGGGGGAAGTGCGTTGGTGTCACGGCATCTGTTGCCGGTTTGCCGGCTGTCCACAAGGCGTGGGGCATGCGCAGGGCGGTGTTGGTGGCTAGCGCGAGATTTGATTTACTTAGTATAAAATGACATTGGCAAACAAGAGCATGCCTTTTAAAGTGATGTGGTTTTTTGTCTTGAACAGCTAGCAGCGACGCCAGTTTGTGAAATTTGAAACAGATTACTGGCATTTACGCCCAGAAACATAAGTCAAACTTCATTATTCGCTGGAACTGGTGTACGCTTTTTAAAGAAGAACTACTTAATAATGAAGCTGGCAATACATGCTGCTGGGGCGGGGGTGTCCTTCATCAAATCAGCTGCATGGCTTTAATGCCGCTCAGGGAACGTTTCAGCTATGGATACTTTAAAAGCTTTGATGGTCTTCATGACCACCGCCGAGAACGGCAGTTTCTCGGATGCTGCAAGAAAACTGGGGGTGTCGCCGGCGGCCATCAGTCAAAGCATTGCCCGACTGGAGCAGGAGCTGGAGGTGCGTCTGTTCAACCGGAAGACCCGTCAGCTGACGCTTACCGAGGATGGGCGGCGCTTTTATGCACAGTGTCGGGGGCCGGTGAACAATCTGGATTCGGCCATCAATCAGCTCAAGGCCAGCCGTGACGAACCGGCAGGGCATTTGCGCGTGAGCATGCCCAATTCCTTTGGACGGCGTTTCATCTTGCCCATCATGGGTGAATTCTGTGAGCGCTATCCCAAGGTAAGGGTGTTTTTTGGCCTGGACGATCATTTCAGCGATTTGATCGAAGATGGTTACGATGTCGGTGTGCGGATCGGCATGATGCCGGATAGCCGTATGGTGGCGCGCAACCTGGCACAGATTCCGCAGTATGTGGTGGCTTCGCCCGAGTATTGGGACAAGCATGGCCGCCCGGAAACCACCGAAGAACTGAGCAATCATGATTGCATCAACTTCCAGTTTCCCACCTCCGGCCGTCTGTACAAATGGGAATTCGACCGTCGTGGTGAGCGTATCCCGCTGGAGGTGACTGGCACTTATACCCTGAACGAGATGGAAGCTGTGTGCGAACTGGCCCGTCTGGGCATGGGTGTGGCGCAGCTGCCGGGGCATGAGGTGGTACACCTGATTCGCAGTGGGGAACTGGAGCCGGTGCTGACCGACGTGGTCTCGCTGGAGCGCTCGATCTACATCTGCTTCCCGCATCGCGACCATATTGCGCCGCGTACCCGTGTATTCGTGGATTTCGTGGTGGAAAAACTGGCTGATCATCCGGATATCATGGCGGATCTGCCGGGGCTGGACTTGTCTGCCAAGCGCAAGGCTGCGGCACAGCTGATGAGCTGATGACGTCTGCCTGCCTGCACAAAAAAGCCCGGCGAATGCCGGGCTTTTGCATGTCTTGCTGCCAAACCGGGTGAGCGGCTTACACGGCCATGAAGCGCTGCAGTGCTGTGGAACTCCAGTCCACGCTATCGAGCAGGTTTTTCACGATCAGGCCCAACTCGGTATCGCCTTCGATGATCAGCTTGCGGTTGAAGAACAGGGTGTCCGGGTCTTCTTCGCGCAGCATCATGCGGGCAAAGTCGGCCAGGTTGGCCGCCAGGCGCAGGTCGGCTTCATCTGCGGCGCTAGCGACGCTGAAGCGTTCATCATCCGCCATGAAGTGCAGGCGCATGTCGGCGTCCAGAATGTGGACTTCAAAGCGGTGTCCGGACAGCAAACTCATGTCCACCGGCAGGATGTCGCGTTTTTTCAGCTGATTGAGCGTAGTGACCAGCGCCCAGCAAGGTGGTGTGCTGGGCAGCTTGCCCAGCACGCTGGCAAGGGAGGCGGGCAGGGTCAGGTCAGGAATGCGCATGGCGGGTTTCTCCTATGGCGGCAATGCCGGCGGTACCGCGCCAGTAGCCGTCAACCAGCAGGCTGTCGGAATACGGGCTCAGGTCTACTTCGGCTGCGTTTCGGGATGCAATGGCATCAATGGCTTGGCGGTAGCCCAGGACAATCTGGGCGGTATGCTGCCATTGCGGGCTGATGCGCAGGGCGTTGATGCCCATGGCGCAGATGTCCGGCAGGTGCGGCAGCAGGGAGTGGCAGCCATCGGACATGGTCTGGATGCCGTTGATGGTGAGGAAGGCCTGTTGTTCGCGTGTGTTCAGGCGCAGGCCGTCCGGATGCTCCATGCAGCGGAACTGGCAGTCGTCCTTGGACAGGTTGTAGTGCCGCGCGGTAAAGCAGCGGGCGGACAGTGCCAGCGGTAGCCGTCCCCAGGCAAACAGTTCGGTTTCGATGTGTACGCCATTGGCGCTGGCCTGTGCCAGTACCGCAGACAGGGTGTCGCGGTCCATTTCCACTGGCGGAATCCAGCGTCGCGCTCCCAGCGACTGTAGCAGGGCCAGGGTGTCGGCGTTGTAGATGTTGAGGTGGTGGCCGGCGACAAAGGCCTGACCTTGCTGGCGGGCCAGCCGGGCGGCACCCAGATCGTTGGCTTCCAGTTGCAGTGTGCCGTTTTCCACCAGTTTGCGCAGGCGGCGCAGATCGGATTCGCTTTCGATCAGCGCCTGGCTGGACAGCACCACCTGGCGTCCGCTCTGGGCCAGTTCCTGGCCCAGGCTGATCCAGTCCTGGCCACGCAGTTGCTGGCGGCGCGAACAGACTGCCTCGCCCAGATAGATGGTTTCCAGCGGCCAGTCGGCCGCTTCGCTGTAAAAGCGCAGGATATCGTCACGGGACCAGTAGAACAGCACCGGGCCCAGCGTCAGTTGCAATGTTTTCATATCAGACCTGCTTGTGGGGCCGGCATGGCAGGTCTGCCTGCCGGCGCACGGTGTGTCATTTCCAGGGCCGGTTATAGGCACCCAGGGTCTGCTGCTGGCCTTCGGCCAGCTTGGACAGGGCCTGGGTCCACGCCGGTTTCACGGCAAAGCGCTGGCTTTCCTGGGCGGCGGCATCCAGTGCCGCGCGCAGGGTGCGGGTGACCTGGGCAACGTAAGCCGGGCTGCGTTGGCGGCCTT
The DNA here is from genome assembly GCF_002217795.2 of Aquitalea magnusonii. Lineage (NCBI taxonomy): Bacteria > Pseudomonadati > Pseudomonadota > Betaproteobacteria > Neisseriales > Chromobacteriaceae > Aquitalea > Aquitalea magnusonii. The sequence continues at coordinate 3,653,702 of NZ_AP018823.1, read as the reverse complement.
CCACCTTGATGGCTGCCACGCCGATGTCGATGATCTGCGGCAGCATGCTCATTACGTTCAGGCTGGTGGGTTCTTCCAGCGCGTAGTAGGTATCGCCTTCCACTTCAAAGCGCCCCTTGCACAGCGTGGGGTAGCCCGCCGGTTCGCCCTGCTGGTATTCGTCGATCAGGATGCCGTTCAGTCGTGCGCCCAAGGCTTGCTGGCCATGTTCCCAGCGCACGAATTTGGCTGGCGAGCACACGCCGTGGCTGTTGGGCGATTCGCCGGTGGCATAGCTGGACAGCAGGCAACGGCCTTCCACCATCACGCACAGGCTGCCAAAGCCGAACACCTCGATTTCCACATCGGTGTGGTCGATTACCTGCTTGACCTGGTCCAGCGTCAGCACGCGCGGCAGCACGGCGCGGCGGATGTCGAACATTTCCTGGGCCAGCTTGATGGCTTCGTAATTGGTGGCGGAGCTTTGCACCGACATGTGCAGGCGCAGGTCCGGGTAGCGGTCGCGTGCGTATTTCATCAGGCCGATATCGGCCAGGATGATGGCATCCACGCCCAGTGCCGCGCCTTCATCGATGGCGCGATGCCAGCGGCTGATGTCACCGCCCTGGGCATAGGTGTTGATGGCCAGCAGCACCTTGCGGCCATGCTGGTGCGCGTAGTGGATGCCTTCGCGGGCGGTGCGGTCGTCAAAATTCAGCCCGGCAAAGTTACGGGCATTGGTATCGTTTTTCAGGCCGAGGTAGACGGTGTCGGCACCGTTATCCACGGCTGCCTTGAGGGCAGGCAGGCTGCCAGCCGGACAAACCAGCTCCGGCAGAGGGCGTGTGGCAGGCATGATGGCATGATGTCAGCAATTGAAACCGCCAGACATTAGCAGAGCGGGGCGGCGCTGGACTTGTTCTGGGTCAAGCGGCTGGATGGGGGGAGTGGGGAGTGGGGAGTGGGGAGTGGGGAGTCGCCGGGACGGTGCAGGCCGTCCCTCATCCGGGAGTCCGGCTCAGAACGGCAGCGCCAGCTTGGTTTTGGCCACCAGCACGATATACGCCACCACCAGCAGCGCGGCCAGCAGGGCGATGCTGCGTATCTGCTTGGTGCGGCCGCGTTTCAGCGCGATGGTGCCCAGTGCCACATAGGCCAGCAGGCCGGCTATCTTGGCCAGCAGCCACGGTGTTTGCAACAGCGGCCAGCCACCCACCACCACCAGGGTGATGCCCAGCGCCAGCAGTGCGGTATCGATCACATGCGGCAGGATGCGCAGCAGCTTGCTGGCCAGTACGTGCTGCTTGTCTGCCAGCATCAGCCCGCCACGCAGGGCAAACAGGGTGATGGTGAGATAGGCCATGCCCATGTGGGCGTGTTTGAGAATCTGATAAGTGCTCATGCAATTTCCTGGCGGTTATGCCTTCGGCATCGGGTGATGGCGGCCAAAGGCTGATGGTACACTGAAGCCTTCGTTTCATCAGCGTTCCTGCCATGCTTTTTCTCTATCAGTCCAATCGTCTGGAGCAATTGGGCCAGCTATATGCCGCCATGCTGCAGGCGCAGCCGCTGTCCGACCCTTTTGCCGCCGAAACGGTCATCGTGCAGAGCCGGGGCATGGGGCGCTGGATGACGCTGGATCTGGCACAGCAATGCGGTATCGCTGCCAATATCGACTATGTGTTGCCCGCTGCCTTTGCCTGGCGGCTGATGCAGAAGGTGATGCCTGGGCTGCCGCGCAAATCGTCATTCAGCCCGGAAGTGCTGAGCTGGCGCCTGATGGAACTGCTGCCCACCCTGCAAGGCGAGGTGTTTGCCCCCTTGCAGCGCTATGCCGCCGGTGGCGAGGCCGCAGCCTTCGAACTGGCCGGCAAGGTGGCGGATATCTTCGACCAGTACCTGGTGTTCCGCCCGGACTGGATTCGCGCCTGGGAGGCGGGAGAACGGCTGGAACTGGGTGAGGACGAAGCCTGGCAGGCCGCGTTGTGGCAGCAACTGGCCGCGCAGGACCCTGGCCGCCACCGTGTGCGCATGCTGGACGAGTTCTTTGCCGAGCTGCGCACAGAGCACCTGCCGGAGCGCATCACCCTGTTCGGCATTGCCAGCCTGGCACCGATGTATCTGGCGCTGATCAAGCGGCTGGCCGAACTCACCGATGTCTGCCTGTTCACCCTCAACCCCTGCGCAGCTTACTGGGGCGATATCGTCGACACCCGGCGCAAGCTCAAGCTGCGGGAAAAGGGCGATCTGTTCGCCACCGAAGGCCACCCGCTGCTGGCCTCGCTAGGCAAGCAGGGGCGCGACTTTTTCGAGCTGATTGCTGCCGATGCCGAGCTGGACGCCCGGCCCCTGTTTGCCGAACCGGCCGGTGACAGCCTGCTGGCGCGCTTGCAGCGCGACATCCTGCAATTGCAGATGCCGGGCGAGGATGGCCAGAGGCTGGCACCAGATGATTGTTCGGTGGAACTGCATGCCACCCACGGCCCGATGCGCGAGCTGGAGGTGCTCAAAGACCGGCTGCTGGCCATGCTGGCCGACGATCCCACGCTTAGCAGCGCCGACATCGCGGTATTGACGCCGGACATCAACAGTTACGCCCCTTATATCGATGCCGTGTTCGGCAAGCGCGACGACGCGCCCAGCCTGCCCTATGCCATCGCCGACCGGCAGGTGGAGCGGGAAGAGCCCTTGCTGGCCGCCATCGGTACGCTGTTGCAATTGCTGGATTCGCGCTTTGCCGCCGACCAGGTGCTGGCCTTGCTGGATAGTCCGGCCCTGTTGCAACGCTTTGGCCTGCAGGCGCAAGACCTGCCCTTCATTCAGGACTGGGTAAGGCAGAGCGGCATCCGCTGGGGACGCGATGCTGCACACAAGGCCGCGCTGGGGCTGCCGGCAGACCCGCTATACACCTGGCGCTGGGGTCTGGACCGGCTGTTGTTGGGCAGCATCCTGCCTCCGGCGATGGCCGGGGACGATAGCGGCCTGTTTGCCGGCTTGCTGCCGCAGGGCGGGGCCGGCGGACAACTGGGCGAGGTGCTGGCGCGCTTTGCCAGTTGCTATGCGGTGCTGGACGCACTGGCCACTGGCTGGGCCATCCCCACCGATGCCGCTGGCTGGGCGGCACGCTTGCTGGAGGGCATCGACCAGCTATTTGCGGTGGATGACGAGGCGGAACTGGCGCTGGATGTGGTGCGCGACGCCCTGCAGGAGCTGGTGGACGATGCCGCCATGGCCGGTTTCACCCAGCCCTTCAGCCTGCAGGTACTGCGCGACTGGCTGCAGCGCAAGCTCACCATGGCCTCGCCGCTGGGCTTTTTGTCCGGTGGCATCACCTTCTGCGCCATGGTGCCGATGCGTTCCATCCCCTTCAAGGTGCTGTGCCTGATCGGCATGAATGACGGTGCCTATCCGCGTGACGAACGCCCGGTCAGCTTCGACCTGGTGGCGCGCCATCCGCGCCGGGGCGACCGCTCGCGCCGCTTTGACGACCGCTACCTGTTCCTGGAAGCCATCCTGTCGGCGCGTCAGCGCTTGTACCTGTCCTATGTCGGCCTGTCCGCCCGCAATAACGAGCCACTGCCGCCATCGGCACTGATTGCCGAATTGCTGGATTGCTTCCAGGCCATGTGCGGCGAAACCGCCGCGGCACAACTGCTGGTACGTCATCCCTTGCAACCGTTCTCGCCACGTTGTTATGACGGCAGGGATGCACGCCTGGCCAGCTTTGATCCGGCATTTGCCGCGGCACTGGCGGCGCCACCGGCCCAGCCGCAGCCATTTGCCACCCTCCTGCCGCCCCCGCAGAGCAGCAGTGTGGTGCATGTGAATGACTTCATCCGCTTCTGGAAGAATCCGCCACGCGCCTGGCTGGCCGAGCGTCTGGCCATCCGCCTGCACGGCCAGGAGGAGGAGTTGCCGGTGCGCGAACCCTTCAGCGTGGAGCGCGACGCCAGCCGCATCATGCGCACCCAACTGGTAACACGCATATTGGCGGGCAAGCCGCTGGCCCCGCTCAAGCAGCGGCTGCTGGCGGCCGGCTTGTTGCCAGCGGCCGAACTGGGACAGGCCTGGCTGGGCAGCGAAACCGCCAGCTCGGCCAGACTGGCACACCGCCTGCCGGCGGTACTCACCACCGCCACGCTGCCGCCCATGCCGGTCAACCTCTGCTTGCACGGCACCACGCTGGCCGGTGAGTTGAGCGGATTGCGCCCGGAGGGGCAGATCCGGCTGGTAATCGGCAAAATGAATGCCGCCGAGCGGCTGGAGTGGTGGCTGAGCCATTTGTTGCTGTGTGCCATGCGACCGGCCGGCATTGCCTGCCAGTCGCTGCTGTACGACGACAGCGGCCACTACCGGCTGGATGACGAGCCAGAGGCCATCGGCTTGCTGGAGGCCTGGGTGGTGCGCTGGCAGCAGGGCCAGCAGCAGCCCTTGCCATTTTTTGGCCGCACCAGTTGGGCTTATGCCGAACAGTTGTACAAGCAGGAGGATGCCCCCGCACTGGCGCTGGAAAAGGCACTGGACAAGTGGGATCCCAGCTTTGTCGGTGAATTTGCCGCACCGCAGTGTGAAGAACCGGTCAACCGGCTGGTGTTCCGACATCTCGACCCGCTGGCCGATCCGCTGTTCGCCCAGTTGGCACAAACCCTGTTGCTGCCGCTGGTGGCCAGGCTGGAGGGGCAGGCATGAGTCTGCAAGCACTGGACGCACTCAACTGCCCGCTGGCCGGCGTCAATCTGATTGAAGCCTCGGCCGGTACCGGCAAAACCTGGACCATTGCCGCGCTTTACCTGCGCCTGCTGCTCGAAGAGGTCAATGGCGAAGCGCCACCCAGCATCGACAGCCTGCTGGTGGTGACCTATACCAAGGCGGCCACCGCCGAGCTGCGCGAACGGCTGCGCCAGCAACTGAGCGAGTTTGTCGAGGTACTGCAAGGCAAGCAGGCGGGCAATGCCTTTCTGCAGGCGCTGGCAGCGCGCTTTGCGCCGGGGCGTGTGCGGGACCTGGCGCTGCAGCGGCTGCAGGGTGCCATCAGCGGCTTTGATGCCGCCGCCATCTATACCATCCACGGCTTTTGCCAGCGGGTGTTGACCGATGCGGCTTTCGAAAGCGGGCAAACCTTTGCCGCCGAACTGGTCAGCGACGACGACCGCCTGCTGGTGGAGGTGGTGGACGATTTCTGGCGGCAACGGGTGGTGAGCAGCCCCTTGCTGTCCCAGGTGCTGGCCGAAGCCGGGGAAACCCCGGACGGCTGGCTGGCGGAAATCCGCCCCTGGCTGGCCAAACCCTATCTGCAGGTGGTACAGCCCGCTGCCCGTGATTTGCAACAAGCCTTGCAGCAGGTGGAACAGCACTGGCAGGCACTGGCCGCCGACCCGGCCACCATCCAGGCCGGGTTTGATCTCTTGCTGGCCACCGAAGGTTTCAAGGCCACCAGCCACAGCCCGGCCCAGTTGCAGCGCAGTCTGGACGAGTTGCAGCAATGGCTGGCCGAGCCGGACAGCCTGCCGGTTCCGGGCAAGGATGCAATCAAGCAATTGGCCCGACTGACGCCAACGGCCATCGCCAAGGGGATGAAAAAGGGTTTTGCTGCGCCAGAACACCTGCTGTTCCAGCGCATCGGTGCCTGGCTGGAAGCCTGGGATGGCTATCTGGCGCAACTGCAACTGTCGCTGGCCGGACTCAAACTGGAACTGATTGCCTGGGTGAATGCAGAACTGGCCCGTCGTCGCAGCCAGCAAAGGGTGCGCAGCTTTGACGACCTGCTCACCGAACTGGGCGACGCGCTGGCCGATGCCCGCAGTGGCCCGCAACTGGCTGCCGCGGTGGCGCGCAGTTTCCGCGTGGCGCTGATTGACGAATTTCAGGATACCGACCCCATCCAGTACAGCATTTTTCGCCACTGCTTTGCCTTGCAGCAGCGGCCATTGTTTCTGGTGGGCGACCCCAAGCAGGCCATTTACAGCTTCCGTGGCGCAGACATTTTTGCCTATCTGGATGCCCGCGACGATGCGCCGGCCACGCAGCATTACTCGCTGGATACCAACCGTCGTTCCGACGCGCCCTTGGTACACACCGTCAACCAGTTGTTCAGTCGCAGCCAGCCTTTCCTGCTGGACGAAATCGACTACCAGCCGGTGCATGCCGCACCCAGCTCCGGCGCGGTACTGGAGGTGGACGATGCCGATGCAGCCTTCACCATACTGTGGCAAGCGCCTGAGAGTGAAAAACCGCTGAACAAGGACAGTGCCGCCCGTGCCAGCGCCCAGGGCTGCGCTCATGAAATTGCCCGCCTGCTGACCCTGGCCGCACAGGACCGTGCCGCCATTATCAAGGGCGGGCAGCGCCGCCCGTTGCGGGGCGGCGATATTGCCGTGCTGGTGTCCACCCACCGTCAGGGCGACCAGATGCGCCAGGCGCTGGCCGAGCGCGGCGTAGCCAGCGTGGCACTTACCCAGGAAAGCGTGTTTGCCAGCCGCGAGGCTGCCGACCTGCTGACCTTGCTGCGCGCCTGGGCCGAACCAGCCAGCGAAAGCCGTTTACGTGCGGCACTGGTGACCGAGCTGTACGGCCTGGATGCCAGCGCGCTGCTGGCCGATGTGGAAGACGAGGCCCGCTGGGAGGCCAGGCTGCTGGCCAATGCCGCCGACCACCAGTCCTGGCTGGAACACGGCTTCATGCGTGCCTGGCGCAACTTCATGGCGCGCGAGCAACTGGCCCTGCGCCTGCTGCCCTTGCCCGATGGCGAACGGCGGCTGACCAATCTGTCCCACCTGGCCGAGCTGCTGCAAAGCGAGAGCGACAGCCGCCACGGCATGGCACCCTTGCTGGCCTGGCTGGAGGCGCGGGTGGCTCATCCACCCGGTGGTGAGGAAGCCATGCTGCGGCTGGAAAGCGATGCCGCGCTGGTGAAAATCGTTACCATCCACACCTCCAAGGGCCTGCAATACCCGGTGGTGTTCTGCCCTTACCTGTGGGATGGCGCACTGGAGCGGCGCAATACCAGCTTCTGGCGTTACCGTGCCCAAGATCGCGCCATGCTGGCCCCGGACGTACTGGCCGATGCCGCCGTGCGTCAGCAAGCTGCCAGCGAGATGCTGGCGGAAAAACTGCGTCTGCTCTACGTGGCACTCACCCGTGCCCAGCATCGGCAGTACCTGGCCTGGGGCTGGGTGAAGGACATGCACACCGCGGCCTTGTCCTGGCTGCTGCATGCGCAGCAATGTCCCGATCTGGCCGCGCTGCGTGAGCTGGAATTGAGCGCCGCCCAGTTGGAAAGCCAATTGGCGGCTTGGCAGCAGTCCTTGCCAACGGCCATGACACTGCGCGCGCTGGAGCAGGGGCTCAACCCCTTGCCTCTGGCGCAAGACAGCCGGCAGGACTATAGTGCGCGCCTGTTCGAGCGGACGGTTTACAGCCCGTGGCGGGTGGCCAGCTTTACCTCCCTCACCCATGGGCAGAGCGGCAAGGCCACGGAACAGCCAGACCATGACCGCAGCCCGATGCCGGTCACGCCAGCGCCTGAAGAAGTGTTGCCGCCCGACAGCCCGTTTGCCTTTCCGCGTGGTGCGCGTGCCGGTACCTGCCTGCATGCCATGTTTGAAAACATCGATTTCGGCATGTCGGACGCCGAACTGCAGGCCCCGGTGGCCGAGCAATTGCGCCGCCATGGCTTTGCCGAGGCATGGCAGCCGGCGGCCATGCAGTTGCTGCGCCAGACGCTGGATGCCGAGCTGGACCCCGGCATCCGCCTGCGCGGGGTAGGGGCGGGGCAGCGGCTGGTGGAAATGGAATTCACCCTGCCGGTACGGCAACTGGATGTAGCGCGCTTGCGCAGCGTGCTGGCCGATCCGGTCCACGGTCTGGCCCAGCCCTTGCGCCAAGCCGCAGCAGAGCTGGATTTCCACACGGTGCGCGGTTATCTCAAAGGCTTTATCGACCTGGTGTTCGAGGCGGATGGCCGCCTTTATCTGGCCGACTACAAGTCCAACCACCTGGGCAACCGGGCCGAGGATTACGCCCCGGCGCAACTGCTGCAGTCGGTGGCGCGTGAACACTATTATTTGCAGTACCTGATTTACTGCGTGGCACTGCAGCGTTATTTCACCGCGCGTGGCCAGGATTTTGCCAACCGCTTTGCCGGTGTGCGCTATTTGTATCTGCGTGGCATGGGGCAGCCAGGCATGGGGGTGTGGCATGATCGCCCGGCCGCCAGCCTGCTGGCCGCGCTGGATGGTTTGCTGCGCTGAGGGCGGCGGGGATTGCCTTGCCATTGGCATGGAGTAGACTGCTAAACATCAGACCTGCCCAAGATGGCAGGCAAGCACAATGGCTGCGCGGCAGCCCAGGAGACAGGAATGTTTGAATCAGCAGAAATCGGCCACGCCATCGACAAGGACAGTTACCGCCAACAGGTACCGGTATTGCGCGAGGCCCTGCTGGATGTGCAGTACGACCTGAAGGAAAAGGCCGATTTCCCGGTACTGATCCTGATTCATGGCTTTGACGGCGCAGGCCGTGGCGAAACCATGAACCTGATCAACGAGTGGCTGGATCCACGGCTGATCGATACCGTGGCCTTCTCCAGCGCCAACGATGAAGAGCGCGCCCGGCCCTGGATGTGGCGCTACTGGCAGAAACTGCCGGCCAAGGGGCGTATCGGCATGTTTTTTGGTTCGTATTATTCCGATGCCCTGTTTGACCGGGTATACGACAAGAGCGACCACGACGCCTTCGATCGCGAAATCTTCGACATCATGCGGCTGGAGCGCATGATCAGCCAGGATGGCGCGCTGATCCTGAAGTTCTGGTTTCATCTGACCAAGGACAAGCAGCGCAAGCGCCTGAAAGAGCTGGAAAAAGACCCGGCCACCCGCTGGCGCGTGACGGCGGACGACAAGGCCAATATGGAGCGCTACGACACCATCCGCAAATACGGCGAGCACATGATCCGCCTGACCAACACCGCCTATGCGCCGTGGATTGTGGTGGATGGCGAGGATGCCAACTTCCGCAGCCTGACCGTGGGGCAGACCATTCTCAAGGCCATCCGCAACCGCATGAGCCAGAACGGCCATGTGACTGATGCCTCAGAAGCGCCGCCGTTGCTGGCCCCGATTGATGACAAGGTGATTCTGGACACCCTGCAGTTGGACCAGAAAATGGACAAGGCCGAGTACAAGAAGCGGCTGGCCGAACTGCAGGGCCGGCTTAACAGCCTTACCCGCGACGAGCGCTTTCATAACCATTCCCTGGTGCTGGCCTTCGAGGGCAATGATGCGGCCGGCAAGGGCGGTACCATCCGCCGCATTACCCAGGCACTGGATGCCCGCAGCTATCGGGTGATTCCGGTGGCCGCCCCCACCGAGGAGGAGCGTGCCAAACCCTGGCTGTGGCGCTTCTGGCGCCAGGTACCGGGCAAGGGCGGGATTACCATTTTCGACCGCACCTGGTATGGCCGGGTGCTGGTGGAGCGGGTGGAGGGTTTTGCCCGTGAGTCGGACTGGATGCGTGCCTACTATGAAATCAACGACTTCGAGCACCAGCTATGTGAAAACGGTGCCATCGTGCTCAAGTTCTGGCTGGCCATCAGCAATGAAGAACAGATGGCGCGCTTCAAACTGCGCGAACAAACCGGTTTCAAGCGTTTCAAGATTACCGAGGAAGACTGGCGTAACCGGGAAAAATGGGATGCCTACAAGCTGGCGGTCAGCGATATGGTTGACCGCACCAGCACCAGCAAGGTGCCATGGACGCTGGTGGAAGCCAATAACAAATACTACGCCCGCATCAAGGTGCTCAGCACCATTTGCGCTGCGCTGGAGGCCAGGCTTGGTGCGTAGCGTCCTGTTGTTGTTGTGCTGCCTGCTGCTGCCTGCGGCGCAAGCGGCTGAAATCAATCTGCGCGCAGGCGTGGTGGTGGATAATGCCGGTCCCTACAACTTCACGCCGGACAGCCCGATGGCGGGCATTTATCGCGAGGCGCTGGAGCAGATCGGCAAGCTCAGCGGGGTACGCTTCGAGATCGAATACTATCCGTCCCAGCGTATCCAGCAGCTATTCGAAGTGGCCCGGCTTGATGTGGAAGTAGGGGTCAATCCCGCCTGGCGCAGCCTGTCGCCGGTAGGGGGCTTTTATACCCAGTCCATCGGAACGCTGGATTACCAGCTATGCACCCGCAGCAGCCGTGGGGCGCGCACGCTGGAGGACTTGCACGGCCAGACGATAGGCTTGCTGCAAGGACAGCCACTGATCGCATTCGAGCCTGATCTGCAGCGTAATGGCGTGCGCTATGAACTGTCGCAGGGCGAAAACGAAGCCCTGGGCAAGCTGCGCCTTGGCCGCCTGCAGGCGGTGGTGCTGGAACGACGCCAAATCGAAAGACTGGGCATGGTGCCTGAAGAATTGCGCTGCGAACCCGGTGGCATGATCAGCGTGCAGCCGGTCATGCTGCGGGTGCATCCGCAATTCCGTCACTGGGTACCGGCCTTGAACCGGGCGATTGGCCAATTGCAGGCCAACGGTAGGCTGCGTGCCATTTTTCAGAAGCCGCGCGGATGAACAGCCTGGCCACCGAATCACTGCTGCCCGCCCAACTGGCGCAGCTATTCCTGCGGCTGGACCCTGCTTTGGACGACAGCACATTGGCGCTGCTAAGCGAGCTGACCGCAGCCAACCAGTCCGGTCATGTCTGTCTGCCCATCGGTCATCGTCCGGAGCGCCGCCGCTTGCAGGCCTCTCCCTTGCTGGGCGAACCGGGCAGTTATGCCCCGCTGATTCTGGATGAAGCTGGCCGCCTGTACTTTGCCCATCTCTGGTTTGACGAACAGAATCTGGCCCGGCAACTGAGCCAACTGGCCTCTGCCAGCTTGCCACAGGATGCGGACAAGGTGGGGCAGGTGCTGGCAGTCTTGTTCCCCGCCAGTCAGGGACAAGCACCAGACCGGCAAAAACAGGCGGCGGCACTGGCGGCGCGGCAACGGCTGCTGGTGGTATCCGGCGGCCCCGGCACCGGCAAGACCACCACCGTGGTGCGCTTGCTGGCCATGCTGGCCATGCTGGCCGAGCGCCCGCTGGTGATGGCCATGGCCGCGCCCACCGGCAAGGCGGCTGCGCGCATGAGCGAGTCGGTGCGCAATGCCCGTGACACCCTGCCGGTGGCCGATGCCATTCGCCAGCAGCTACCGCAACAGGCACAAACCCTGCATCGCCTGCTGGGCCTGCGGCCCGGCATGGAGCAGGCCCGCTACCATGCCGGCCACCCTCTGCCGCTGGATGTGCTGGTGGTGGACGAAGCGTCGATGATAGACCTGGCCATGATGGCACGCCTGGTGGCCGCCCTGCCGTCCCAGGCCAGGCTGATCCTGCTGGGAGATCGCGACCAGCTCGCTTCGGTGGATGCCGGTGCGGTTCTCGGCGATTTGTGCAGCCAGGTGACTTATCTGCCGGCAACGCGGGCCTGGCTTGCGCAGGCCGGGGCCGGTGCGTTGCCACCGGACGAAGGCCAGGTGGCAGCGCTGGCCGACAGCGTGGTGCTGCTGACGCACAGTCATCGCTTCCGTGCCGACTCCGGCATCGGCGCGCTGGCCGCACTGGTCAACCGCGGGGCAGCCCTGCCTGCCCTGCAATTGCTGCAGGACGGCCAGCATGCCGATATTGCGCAGTTGCCTGCGCTGGATGACCAGGCGCTATGGCAGCAGCATCAACCTTATCTGGATGCCGTCGCCGCGGACCGTCCGCTGGAGGAAATCCAGGCTGCGTTTTCCCGCTTCATGTTGCTGGCGGCCGAGCGCAGCCAGGTGGCGCAGGTGAACCTGCGCATGGAAAGCCTGCTGGAGCAGCAAGGGCGCAAGCAGGCCGGGCGCGACTGGTATGCCGGCAGGCCGGTGATGATTACCGCCAATGATTACGGTGTCGGCCTGTTCAACGGCGATATCGGGTTTGCCGTGGAACGCACCCAGGGCCTGCGGGTGGCATTCCCGGCCGCAGACGGTAGCTGGCGCGAGTTTGCTCCCGGTCGTCTGCCCGAGCATGAAACCGTGTTTGCCATGACCGTACACAAGAGTCAGGGCTCGGAATTCGACACCGTCTGGCTGCAGTTGCCAGCCAGCCCCGGCCCGGTGCTCAACCGGGCACTGGTGTATACCGCCATTACCCGTGCCCGTCGCTGCTTTGCCGTGGCCGGCAGCGCCGCCGTCTGGACCCATGCCGTCCAGTTGGCACCGGTACGCCATTCTGGCCTGGCGGATTTGTTGAGCACGATTCAGCGGTGATTTTCTGCAACACTTCCAAATGGAATATCGACTTTCTGCACGCAAGGCGCTGAAAAAGTTGGGCAAAATACGCTTTGCATCCTATGATGGCGCCTTCCCGCAATAGGCAGTCTGTTCGGAGTCATCATGCAAGTGGATGGAGTCCTGGGGTATCTGGCCAAGATCACCCGTTTCGATCGCAGTGCATTCACCCCGCTGTTTATCGCAGGCCAGCACATGGGCTGTGTCAACCAGACATGGCTGGCACGACTGCTGGAAACCGAAGCTGATTTGTTCGGTTTGCAGCCTGCCGGTCTGGTCTGTACGGTGGCTGGCGACTACGCCACCATCAGCCACCAGTTGCAGCAAGCTGCGCGCCGCTGGCAGGACGCTGGCTGGCTCAATGGCTGGCGCAATGAAAACTTCACCGCCTTTCTGCCCGATGCCACCCCCTTGTTTGAACTGGAGCGTGCCGCTTTCCGTCCGTTGGGGCTTACCAGCCGGGCGGTACATCTGAATGGCCTCACCCGCACGGCTGCCGGCGAGGTGAAAATGTGGGTAGGCCGCCGCAGCCCGGACAAGGCGGTCGACCCCAATCGCATGGACAATCTGATGGGGGGAGGCATTGCCGCCGGTGAGTCCATCGAACTGGCCCTGGAGCGCGAAGGCTGGGAAGAGGCGGGCATTCCGGCAGACCGGCTGGAGTTGCTGCCACAAACCGGCCTGTTGCTGGCGGAGCGGCCAGTACAGCGCGGCCTGCATCGTGAATGGTTGCATGTATATGACTTATGGCTTGCCGCCAGCGAACAGCCCTGTAATCAGGATGGCGAAGTGGCCGAACATCTTTGCCTGTCGCTGGCAGAAGTCGAGGACTTGCTGGTGGCCGAGCGTTTCATGATCGATGCGGCCCTGGTGGCCATCGACTGCCTGTTGCGACTGGGATACTGGGCAGCGCGCAGCCAGGATATCGCGGCTGCCATGGCGGCTGTCCGCTACCCGCTGGACCATGCCATTCATGCTAAAGCGTGATGGATATCACCGAGAAGATATGAACAAAAAGCCGGCATTGCCGGCTTTTTGTTTTGCTATTTTCCCGTTTTGAGGTATGTTCTGGCATCAGGCATTCAAATGTACGTTTTAAAGCGTAAAATACCAGTAACGGAGATGAAATGTACCGATTGCGCCTTATTTCACCCGAATTCGGCGTTGATGACAGCGGCCCCTGGCATAGCACGCATGAACAGGCCCGCAAGGCGGCCAAGCTGATGTATCACCTGTACAAGAAAGAAATCCGGGTAGAAATTCATCGGGTTGTGGATATCCAGACCCGCAAAATGGAAAAAGTGGAAGAACTGCAGTAAAGGTGCGGCAGCATGCTGTCCCGTCCCGTCCCGTCCCGTCCCGTCCCGTCCCGTCCCGTCCCGTCCCCGTCGGCTTGTCTCGTTGCTGTTTCCCCGCCTGTACCCCCCTTATCCAGACTAAATACAACTGTCCAAAAGTTGGACTACGCGTGTTTCTGAATTTTCACCAATACTGTCCAGAAGATGTTTGCTAGAAAAATACTAGCGCCCACGTATCTTCTGCAGAGAACTTGGGCAGAGGAAATCTGGCATTTCCGGGTGCGCCTCCCCTGGCTTGCGGGCATGGCATACCGGATGAATAACAACAGACAGGGGAGTCGTCCTCCCCAGGCAGCGGGATATTCATGCACTTATTGTTACGCTGGTTCATCGTATGGTGTTGTCTGCTCTCTATTCCTGCCATGGCTGCCACCCCGGCAGCACCACAGGTGTTGATACTGCGGGCCCAGCCGCTGAATGTGCCGGGTAGTCCGGGGCTGACGCAGGAGGAGATGCAATGGCTCAAGTCGCGCCCCAGCCTGCGGCTGGGGGTGGCCAGGGATTTGCCCCCGCTGGATATCAGTACCCATGGCGGGACTTTTCAGGGCGTCAGTGCCGATGTTTTTGCTTATCTTGCACATGCGCTGGGGATGAAGCCACAGGTCCTGCGTTATGCAAGCCGCCAGCAGGCCATCGAGGCGCTGGGCAGGGGAGAGCTTGATCTGGTCAGTGCCGTTACCCCCTTCGAATTGCAATTGAAGACATTGCGTCTGAGCAAGCCCTTCTTGCGCGACATGCCGGTCATGGTGGGTTATGACGAGCCCAATCCGCACAAGGTCCGTATTGGCATGCGTCCGCTATACCATTCTCCCAGTCTGGTACGCGAAATCTTTCCCGAAGCGGATCTGGCCTACTTCGACTCTGTTGCCAAGGGACTGGCGGCTCTGCAGGCCCGCCAGATTGATCTGTTCATGGGTGATGCCACCGGAATCAACTACGAAGCCAACCAGAATCTGGTGGATGACGTGCGTATCATCCGGCGTGCGCGCTGGGACAGCCATTGGTCTTTTGCCATGCCAGCAGGGGAGGGCAAACTGCAAAGCGCGGTGGACAAGGTACTGGGGCAATTGCGCCAACCACAGCAATTGCAGCTCATGCAGCGCTGGAGCGGCGGGGCCATGTTCCTGCAACCGTATGCCTTTCCCATCGAATTTACCCCCAAAGAGCGGGAGTGGCTGAAACAGCATCCGGTATTGCGTGTGGCGGCCAGCCATACCCTGGCACCGATTTCCTTTTTTGACGATCAGGGCGTCTGGCGGGGCGCAACGGCCGAATTGCTGGAGTTGATTGCCCCGCGCATCGGGGTGCGGCTGGAAGTGAGGAAATCCCACTCGCTGGAAAACACCCTGGAGCTGATGCAGCGCAATCAGGCGGATCTGGCCGTCATTCCGGTGTCGGGCAACGACCATGGCAACACCCTGCTCTTGTCCGAACCGGTCACTCCGCTGTCGTATAACCTAGTGGTGCGGGTGAACGCCGATGCCCCCAGGGATGTATCCGACCTGCGCAACAAGGTGATTGCGGTAAGCCGCGGGCTGGTTTCCAGCATGGGCTGGGAGAAAATGCTGCCCGGTGCCATTTTCAAAGAGGTGAACAACCCGGTTTCGGCATTCGACATGGTGGAAAACGGCAGGGCCGACATGGCGCTGGTGGCCACCATGAACAGCCGCTATTACCTGCCCTTGCTGTTTAACGGCAAATTGCGTGAAGTCAATATCACCGGCCTGCCCAGCAATACCCTGGCGCTGGCCATGCAGTCTGATGATGTCATACTGCATTCCATCATCAACAAGGCGCTGTACAGCATTGGCCCGGAAAGCCTGGACAATCTGTTCAACGAACGCTGGCGTACCAATGTGGGGGCCAGCAACCAGAGCTGGTACGACTACAGCCTGGGGCTGATTTATCTGGTCATTGCCGTGGCCAGCATCCTGCTGCTGGTGTCGCTGGTGTGGAACAGCCGTCTGCGCAAGCAGATTGCCAAGCGGCAAACCGCCGAAAAAGCCCTGAACGACCAGCTGAATTTCATGACTACGCTGATCGATGTCACGCCCTATCCCGTCTATGTGCTGGACCGCAAGGGCCTGCTGCTCAGTTGCAACGAGCACTATCTGCAGGCGCTGGCCATGACGCGCGAGGAAGCCATGAGCCATCGTGATGATATCGGCGGCATGATTGATATCGACGACAAGACCCGCACCACCCTGGCACAGGATTACCAGTTGGCCATCGAATATGGCGTTCCCATTCAGCGCGACCGCGAGGTGATGCTCAACAAGCAGCACGTGTCAGCCTTTCACTGGATACAGCCATTCCGTGATAGCGAAGGGGTGATACGCGGCGTGATTTGCGGCTGGATAGACATCAGCGAACGGCGCCAACTGATCGAGGAACTGCAGGCGGCCAAGGAACAGGCCGACAAGGCCAGCCAGGCCAAGACGACTTTCCTGGCCACGATGAGCCATGAAATCCGCACCCCGATGAGTGCGGTGATCGGCATGCTGGAGCTGGCGCTGCGCCAGGCCGAGCATGGAGTGGTGGATCAGCCGTCGCTGCAGGTGGCCTACGATTCGGCACAGGGCCTGCTGGGGCTGATCGGAGACATTCTGGACATCGTCCGTATCGAATCCGGCCATCTCAGCCTCAACCCCGAACCGTGTAACCTGCTGGAGCAGGCCAATTCGGTGGTACGCATCTTTGACGGACTGGCGCGGCAGAAACAACTGGGCCTGTTTCTGGATGTCGATCCTGCCACTGCGGCGCAGTGGCAGGTAATGCTTGATCCGCTGCGCTTCAAGCAGATTCTGTCCAATCTGCTGAGCAATGCCATCAAGTTCACCTCCCAAGGCAGCGTCACCGTGCGCGTGCGCCAGAGCCTGCTGCCGGATCAGCAAATGCTGGTGCAGATCCGGGTTACCGACACCGGTATCGGCATTTCCGAAGAAGACCAGCAGCGGCTGTTCCTGCCCTTCGGTCAGGCGCGCGGCGTGGCACGCAATGTCCATAGCGGAACCGGATTAGGGCTGGTGATCAGCCGTACCCTCTGCGAAATGATGCAAGGTTCGCTCACACTGAGCAGTCGCCCCAATGATGGCACCCGGCTGGACATCGAATTACGCCTGCCGCTATCGGATCAGCCTTATGTCGAACCGCGCTCCCAGTCAGCCGGAATGACACATGAGCAGTCCGACAAGCTGCGGCTGCGCATCCTGGTGGTGGACGACAATGCGGCCAACCGCCTGTTGCTTTCCCAGCAGCTACGCTATCTGGGCCACCAGACCGCGGTGGCACAGCATGGCAGGGAAGGGCTGATGCTGTGGCAGCAGGGTAATTTCGACGTGGTATTCACCGACTGCAATATGCCGGAAATGAACGGCTACCAGCTCGCCCAGGCCATTCGCCAACAAGAGGAGCTAGAGCAGCGCAGCCCGGTTCTGCTGCTGGGCTTCACTGCCAATGCCCTGCCGGACGAAAAGGGCCGCTGTCGTGCCGCCGGCATGGATGACTGCCTGTTCAAGCCCATTAACCTCTCCGGTCTGCGTGCCTGTTTGCAACAGCATATGCACGGCAGGATAGACCCCCAGGAGACTGCCGATCGCATCAGTTACAACCTGGATGAGCTGTCGTTCATGGAGGAGGAGCAGTTGCAGCAATTACTGGAGCATCTGCTGCAGGGCCTGCGTGATGACATGGAGACATTACAGTCGCTGTTGTTGCTGGGAAATGCTGCCGGTGTGGCGCGCGTAGCCCACCAGATCAAGGGCGCGGCGCGTATCATCAGCGCCAACCAGGTCATCGATTGCTGCCAGGCACTGGAAGACTATTGCCGTCAGCAAGAAGACATCAGCCCGCAGCATCCGCTGATACAGCCCCTTAATGCGGCAGTGGCAGATTTGCAGTCTGTGCTGATCCGTCAGCTTGGCAGCCCGCGCCCTTCTTGAGCCATTGGCCATGGCCTCAGTAAATTCTTGCGGGATCAGCTTACTTTTCCTCCTTTTACGGCTAGTCTGACAGGATCAGATCACCACATACTCACCTCCATGCAATGTAAATAGTGCTGCAACAGATACACCGTAATGTCATCACCGCTACAATGCACGCTGACCATGGCCGCAGGTAAGGCACCTGTCATTCGGCTTGCCAAACCGGGTGTAGCCCTACACCATGTGGCCATACATAACCGTAGGAAGGATTGTCCACATGCAAGGCAAACAAGAAATCATTGATCTGCTCAATACTCTGCTGGCAGGGGAGTTGACTGCTGTCGACCAGTACCTGCTGCATGGCGAAATGTATGCCGACATGGGCTTGCAGAAGCTGGCCGAGAAGGCATTGCACGAATCGGCCCACGAGCGGGAACATGCCCAGGCCATCATCCAGCGCATCCTCTTTCTGGAAGGCAAGCCGGACCTGAGCACGCGCGAAGCACTGCAGATTGGCAGCACCGTTCCCGAAATGCTCAAGTCAGACCTGGCGGTGGAGTACAAGGTCACCCGAGAGCTGAAAAAAGCCATCACCCAGTGCGAGGCGGCCGAAGACTACGTCAGCCGTGAAATGCTGGTGCTGCAACTGGATGATACCGAGATGGATCATGCCTATTTCCTGGAAAAACAGTTGCGCCTGATCGAGCTGACCGGCCTGTCCAACTACCTGCAAAGCCAGATGGCGTAAGGAGTGTTCATGAAAGCAGACAAAACCGTTATCAAGCTGCTCAACCATGTACTGCGTAATGAACTGACCGCCATCAACCAGTATTTCCTGCATGCGCGCATGTTCCGCAACTGGGGCCTGGAGCGGCTCAACGACTATCAGTACAAGCAATCCATCCGGGTGATGAAAGAGGCCGACGCGCTGATCGAACGCATCCTCTTCCTGGAAGGACTGCCCAA
Source organism: Aquitalea magnusonii (assembly GCF_002217795.2). Classification (NCBI taxonomy): domain Bacteria; kingdom Pseudomonadati; phylum Pseudomonadota; class Betaproteobacteria; order Neisseriales; family Chromobacteriaceae; genus Aquitalea; species Aquitalea magnusonii. Next base: position 3,635,183 of record NZ_AP018823.1, on the reverse strand, counting down.
TCTGCAGGATCTGGGCAAGCTGCACATTGGTGAAACAGTGGAAGAATGCCTGCGCAGCGATTTGCGTTACGAAGTGGAAATACAGCGCCCGCAACTGGTGGACGGTATTGCCCACTGCGAACAGAAGCAGGATTACGTCAGCCGTGAACTGCTGCAGGAATTGCTGGAGCATTGCGAAGAAACCATAGACTGGCTGGAAACCCAGCTAAGCCTGATCAAGGATGTCAGCCTGGCCAACTACCTGCAAAGCCAGATCCAGTCCTGATTCACGGCGTTGGCCCAGCGTAGATACAGCCGGCTTGTCATATGACAGCCCGGCTGTTTTCATGTGCAAGCCCGCTGCATTTGATGCCACAGTTGAATCGTCAGTCCCCAGGAATGGCTTGCGACAACAACCGTTTATTGCATCTTGCCGCCGAGCGATCTTCAGCCCCGTCCGATACCAGCGGCAGTCCTGCCAATCAGTCAGCGCGATCCTGGCGTTGGAGTACGCCAGTAGCAGATCAGCGCAGCAAGACGCATTGCCTTGTGACAGTTGTGCCACGCTTTTCCATATTGGCGATGTCGCGGAACGAGTACTGCGAGCGTGGCGTGCGTTGAAAAAATACGCTTGCCTGTTCAAATAGGCCGATAAATGAAGGTATGCAGGGAGAAGGGCTGGATGCTGAAAAACCGCCGCCAAGTTGTCCCGCAAGAGGGGACGTGGGCGATTTTCAGAAAGTACTTACGCTGAATATACTATAAGTACTTGATATTATTGGCGCACCCGACAGGGATCGAACCTGTGACCTTCAGCTTCGGAAACTGACACTCTATCCAACTGAGCTACGGGTGCGCTGTGATGTTGCTGCAAAGCAGGGCGGATCATAGCGCAAAGGGCATGTCCGAGTCCAGTGTATGGTTTTTGCCTTGCTTCGCGGCTTACCGTATAATCCCATCCCATCTTAATTGTCATTTTTTTCAGGCGAGGCTCGAATGAGTAATGAGAACGGAATGGCTCCCGGTCAGATCATCAAGGTCCTGGTTGGCGTCGTTGTTGGTCTGGTAGTGGCGATCTGGTTGCTGGCCAAGCTGGCCACCGGTGGTTACAACGTTGATGCCGAAGTCATGACCAAGGAGGCTGTTGCCGCTCGTCTGAAACCGGTAGGCGAAGCCAAGGTCAGCGATGCGCCTCCGGGCATGCGCACGGGTGAACAGGTATTCAAGGCCATTTGTATTTCCTGTCACGGTCAGGGCCTGGCCGGTTCGCCCAAGTTTGGCGATGCAGCAGCCTGGGGTGCGCGGATTGCCAAGGGGTGGGATGTGCTGACCCAGCATGCGCTGCAAGGCTTTAATGCCATGCCGGCCAAGGGTGGTGCTGCAGACTTGACCGATGACGAAGTAAAACGCGCGGTGGCCTATATGGGCAATGCCGGTGGCGGTAAGTTCACCGAGCCGCCGGTGGGTGGCGCTGCTGCTGGTGCCGCGGCTGATCCGGCTGTGGTCGGCAAGAAGATTTACGAAAGCGTCTGCGTGGCCTGCCACGGTAGTGGTGCTGCCGGTGCGCCGAAGTTTGGCGACAAGGCTGCCTGGGCCGAGCGTACCAAGGTTGGTCTGGATGAAGTGGTGAAGATTGCCACCAAGGGCCTGAATGCCATGCCGCCCAAGGGTGGTTTCGGTGGTAGCGATGCGGAATTCCGTGCTGCAGTCGAATACATGGTGAATAACGCCAAATAAGCAGAACATGCTGCCAATGAAAAACGCGCTGTTTGCAGCGCGTTTTTTTATGTCTGGATCGCCGGAACCGCTCAGTTATCTGCCGGCTTGGTCTTTTCCGCCAGCATGGCCGTCAGGCTGGCCAGCCGCGATTTGCCCTCGCTCTTGCTGACTACCGGTTCGGCACCGGGCCGACCGAAATGGCGCAGATCGCTGCCGTCGATTTCGGCAATGAAACGTGATGGTTCGACAAATTGCCACTCGCCCGCACGGCGGCGTTTTACACAGTAGGAGAGGGTGAGCATGCGCTGGGCGCGGGTGATGCCCACATACATCAGCCGCCGTTCTTCTTCCACCATGCCGTTATCCACCGATTCGCTGTGCGGCAGAATGCCTTCCTCGGTGCCCACCAGGAAGACATAGGGATATTCCAGCCCCTTGGATGCGTGCAGGGTGGACATTTTCACCGCATCCACTTCGCCTTCGTCGCGGCCTTCCAGCATGGTGATCAGGGCGATGGTCTGTGACAGCTCGATCAGGTTCTTGCCATCGGCCTCGCCCTTTTTGGCCAGCCAGGCTACCAGTTCCAGCACGTTTTTCCATTTGGTTTCGGCAATGCGCGGGCTGTCCTCGCTGTCATACAGCCAGGCTTCATAGCCGATGGCCTTGACCAGTTCCATCGCCAGTTCGCCAGCCGGTTCACGGATGACACGGTATTGCAGGCGGTTGATGAAGTCGCAGAACTGGCTGAGCGGTTCCAGTTGGGTATTTTGCACCTGCACCCGGAAACCCGGTTCGAAGGCGCTGGCAAACAGGCTTTTGCCGCACTGACCGGCCCAGCCGCCCAGTTTTTCCAGTGTCCCGGCTCCTACGCCGCGTTTGGGCGTGGTGACGGCGCGGATGAAGGCCGGGTCGTCATCCGGGTTGGTCAGCAGGCGCAGATAGGCCAGCACGTCCTTGATTTCCGGCTTGTCGAAGAAGCTCTGTCCGCCCGCCATCTGGTAGGGAATGCGCTGGTTGCGCAGTGCCTGTTCGAAAATGCGGGCCTGATAGTTGCCACGGTACAGGATGGCGTAGTCCTTGAACTCGGTACGGTATTCAAACTTGTGTGCCAGCAAGCGTTGCACCACCAGTTCGGCCTCGTGCTCTTCGTCCTTGCATTGCACCACGTGGATGGGCTCGCCCAGGCCCAGCTCACTCCATAGCTGTTTCTCGAACAGCTTGGGGTTATTAGAAATCACCGCGTTGGCGGCGCGCAGGATGCGCGCGGTGGAGCGGTAGTTCTGTTCCAGCTTGATGATGCGCAACTGCGGGTAGTCCTGCTGCAGCAGGCGCAGGTTTTCCATATTGGCACCGCGCCAAGCGTAGATGGACTGGTCGTCATCGCCCACGGCGGTGAACTGGCCGCGCACCCCGGCCAGCAGCTTCACCATCTGGTACTGGCAGGTGTTGGTATCCTGATATTCGTCGATCAGCAGGTAATGCAGCTTGCCCTGCCATTTGAGCAGCACTTCCGGGTGGGTCTTGAACAGTTGTACCGGCAGGCGGATCAGATCATCAAAATCCACCGCCTGGTACGCCGTCAGCGTGTCCTGATAGGCCAGATAGGTGCGCGCGCAGATGCTTTCCCATTCGCCCTGCGCTTCCACCAGCATCTGGTCCGGGCCTTTGAGGTCGTTTTTCCACAGCGAAATCTGGCTTTGTACCTTGCGCACTTCATCCTTGTGCGTGCTTTTCAGGATGTCGGCAATGATCTTGCCGGCATCGAAGGCATCCAGAATGGAAAACTGTGGCTTGTAGCCCAGATGGGTGGCTTCCTGGCGCAGTATCTGCATGCCAAGCGAGTGGAAGGTGGACACGGTAATGCCGCGGATTTCCTGGGCGGTGAGCAGCTTGCCCACCCGTTCCAGCATTTCGCGCGCGGCCTTGTTGGTAAAGGTGATGGCGGCGATATGCCGTGCCGGGATATTGCCGTGGCGGATCAGGTGGGTAATCTTGTAGGTAATGACGCGGGTTTTGCCGGAGCCGGCCCCGGCCAGTACCAGCAAGGGGCCGTCAAGGTGATGGATTGCTTCGCGCTGCGGTGGGTTGAGCTGTGGTGCGGCCATGGGTGAAGTTCCGGCGGTGAGGCTGGTCCGTCGTGGCACTCAGGGCGGTGTCCGGCGGCGTAGCATCGTGGTAACCAAGGCCGTGCATTGTAGCATGCGGTATCATGAGACTATCCGCGGCCGGATGAAACATGGCCTGCCGCATTGTCAGAGGTGAAGATGGCAACATACGCAATCGGCGATATCCAGGGCTGTTTCGGCCCATTTCAGCAACTGTTACGACAGATCGATTTCAATCCGGGTAAAGACACACTGTGGCTGACTGGCGACCTGGTCAACCGCGGACCGGAATCCTTGCAGGTGTTGCGCTGGGTGTTTCAGCAGCAGGACCGGGTGCAGATTGTGCTGGGTAATCACGACCTGCACCTGCTGGCGGTGTCGGAAGGTTTTGGCAAGCTGCATCGCAGTGACACCGTAGATGACATTCTCAATGCGGCGGATGGCAAGGTGTTGCTGGACTGGCTACGCTGCCAGCCCCTGATGATTGCCGAACAGGGCCATGCCATGGTGCATGCCGGCCTGTTGCCGGAGTGGAGCCTAGACAAGGCACTGCGTCTGGCCGAAGAGGTGGAGGATGGCTTGTCCGGGCCTTATTACCGCGATTTCCTGTCACGGCTGTATGGCAACAAGCCCACGCGTTGGTCTGATGAGCTCAAGGGAGCTGAGCGCCTGCGCGTCATCGTCAATGCCATGACCCGCATGCGCTTCATCACCCGTGATGGTGAAATCGACCTGGCCTACAAGGGCGAGCGCGATGGCGCACCGGACAATCTGATTCCCTGGTTTGAAGCCAAGGGCCGGCGCAGCAGCCACACGCCCGTCATCTGTGGCCACTGGTCGGCACTGGGTTTGTATCTGACCGAGGATGTACTCGCGCTCGACAGCGGCTGCCTGTGGGGCGGCAGCCTCACTGCACTTCGACTGGAGGACAGGCAGACGTTTTCGCTGCCGTGTCCGGCGTATCGGGAAGTGGCAGCCTGAGCCCCAGGCAGACTTCCCGGAATGCACGTTCCGACAGGGCGAAGCGCGTGGTCAGCTCGCCTTCGCCCGCCTTCAGCGGCTGACCGTAAGTGAGGGCAACTTCCATGGCCGGTTGCGCCAGAATCAGCTTGATGCTTTGCCAGAACGTGGTGTCGCCGGCATAGGCCGGTGCCGTGGTCAGGCTGCCATCCGGCAACTGATAGCGCATGGACACCGGCTGCACCGTGCTGCGTGAGGGCAGGGCGGCTTCAAACAGCGATGCCTTGAATGGCAGGATGCCGCTACCATCCGAGGTGGTGGCCTCTGGAAACACCGCCATGCAACTGCCCTTGCCCAAGGCATCGGCCAGTAGCTGATTGACCCGGCTGGCATCGCGGCGATTGCTGCGGTCGATGAACAAGGTACCGCCGGCATTCACCACCCAGCCTATCAGCGGCCAGGAGCGAATCTCTCGTTTGGCAACAAAGCGCGACACCGTGCAGCTGCTGAGTACGAAAATGTCCAGCCAGGACACATGATTGGCCACCAGAAGGGTATTGGGCGGGTAAAAACCGGGATTCACGCCTTCCACCCGCACCGTGATGCCGAGAATCTTCAGCAGATGACCAGACCAGCGGCGCGTCACCACCGCACGCTCGGCCTGGGCCAGGCGCGGGTAGCGGGTAGCAACGATGAAAATGCCCAAAGCAATGTGGCACACCAGGCGCAGCAAACGGCTGGCGCGGGTAAGGAAAGACGTAGTGGCGGATGACTTCAAGGTACGCGGTGCTTCATGTGCGGGTTGAATGATCTGCCACTCTAGCATGGCTGGCATAGCGGGCAATAGTAGGAACTTCGCTGTCCCTGCCGTATCTGTCGTATCGGGCTGCTGCAGATACGACAGGCTTGCTCCTGCCGGTCGTAGACATAGTAGTCCTGCTGGAAGTAGCCGGACTTGCCCTCGGTGTTGACGAAGTCGCGCAGTGTGCTGCCGCCAGCCTCGATCGCCAGGCTCAGTACCCGTTTGATTTCGCTGGCCAGCCGTTTGCAGTCAGCCAGGCTCAGATCACGCGCGGCACGGCTGGGGTTGATGCCTGCATGAAACAGCGATTCATTGGCGTAGATGTTGCCAACGCCCACCACAACGTGATTGTCCATGATGGCCAGTTTGATGGCTGTGCCGCGTTTGGCAATGGCCGCATGCAGGACTTCACCGTCAAAGGCGTCCGACAAGGGCTCGGGCCCCAGGTCTTTCAGCAGCGAGTGGAATTCCACTGGCCCCACATGCCATAGCATGGCACCGAAGCGACGCGGGTCGCGGTAGCGCAGCACATGGCTGCCCAGTTTCAGGTCGATGTGATCATGTTTTTGTGGTGGCGTATCGGCAGGGACATAACGCAAGCTGCCGGACATGCCCAGGTGGATTAGCAGGGTTCCGCTATCAAAATGAACCAGCAGGTACTTGGCACGGCGCGTGACTGCGCGTACTGTCAGTCCGGCAAGGGTGGCATCCAGTTGTGGCGGCACCGGCCAGCGCAGGCGGCCTTCGCGCACGATGGCACCTTGCAGGGTGGCACAATCCAGATAAGGCGCAACACCGCGCCGGGTTGTTTCCACTTCGGGCAGTTCGGGCATGCTGCTTTCGCTTTCAGGATAAGATTGACTAGATCAAATAACCGAGCGTGCTATTCTACGCGTTCAACCGGCACAGACTCCATGCGAATGAAACCGCTGAATCGATCCTTTTCCCTGTTGCTGGTGCTGCTGCTGTCAGCCTGCACCAGCATGAAGTCCCCCTTGCTTGCCAAGCAGCCGGCCTCCAGTACCGAGCAAACCGCTGATGATGAAACCGCCGCCGTGGCCGAGAGCAATGCCAATCTGCCCCGGCTGGAGCTGACGCCGCAAATCGTCTACGGCGTGCTGGCCAGCGAAATTGCCGCCCAGCGCGGTGCAGCCGGTTCGTCTGCTGCCACTTATCTGGATCTGGCCAAGCAAACGCGCGACCCGCGTCTGGCACAGCGCGCCGCCGAGTTTGCCCTGTTCTCCGGCCAGCTCAAGGATGCGGCTGATGCGCTGTCGCTGTGGATGGAACTCGACCCTAGCTCGCAGATCCCGCGCGAACAGCTATTCATCACCATGCTGCGCTCTGGCAAGTTGGCAGAAAGCCAGCCGCTGGTGGAGGATTTGCTCAAGCGTGAGCCGCAACGCGCGCCGGATATTTTTGTCCAGTTGGCACGTCTTACCGCGCGCCAGAATGACAAGCAGGCCGCCTATGCGCTGGTGAACCGTCTGGCCAGCCAGTATCCGGATTTGCCAGAAGCCCGCTTTGCCGTGATCGCGGTGGCGGCCGAGGTGAATGACGACGCCACCATCCAGCGCGAATTCGACCGGCTGGCCCAGATCGCACCCAAGTGGGACCTGCCGGTAGCCTGGCAAACCGACCGCTTGCGTCGTATCCGGCTGGGGCAGGCCATCGACTTTTTGCAGCAGGAACTGGCGCGGCGGCCTGATGCCGGACTGGAACTGCGCATGGCCTATCCGCGCTTGCTGGTGGGGGCCAAACGCTTCCCGGAAGCGCGCGTAGCCTTTGAGGCGCTGCTGCGGCAGAATCCGGACAATGCCGAGCTGCTCTACGCCTCCGGCTTGCTGGCCTATCAGCTACGCGATCTGCCCGCTGCCGATCAGCGCCTGACGGCAGCCTTGCAGCAGAAACACCCGGAAACCGACTTCATCCGTTTTACGCTGGGTCAGGTAGCCGAAGACCGGCAGGACAAGGCCATGGCGCGGCAATGGTATGACAGCGTGGGTGCCGGCCAGCAGTTCCTGCCGGCACAAGCACGCCTGGCCGCACTGGATGCCGAGGCAGGCAAGCTGGACGAAGCCCTGCGCCGCCTGGCACCGCTGGGGCAGGGCGAGCAGGAAAAGGTGCAACTGGCAATGCAGCAGGCCGAACTGGCACGTCACGCCAAGCGCTACGATCTTTCCTTCCGCATCCTGACACAGGCGCTGGAAAGCTGGCCGCGCTCGCCCGAACTGTTGTACGACCGCGCGCTGGTATCGGATCAACTGGGCAATTTGGGCGATGCCGAACGCGATCTGAAAACCCTGCTCAAGGAAAAACCGGATGATCCGCAGGCGCTCAATGCCTTGGGCTATACCCTGGCCAATCGCAGCAATCGCCATCAGGAAGCACTCGGCTATATCGAGAAAGCGCTCAAGGCTGATCCGGACAATCCGATGATCCTGGACAGCATGGGCTGGGTACTGTTCAAGCTGGGACGCAGCGAGGCCGCCCTCAAATACCTGGAACGCGCCTATGCCGCCATGCAGGACAGCGAGGTAGCCGCGCATCTGGGCGAAGTGCTGTGGAAGCTGGGGCGCAAGCAGGACGCGCTCACGCTATTGCGCCAGTCCCTGGCCAAAGACCCGGACAATGAAGCATTGCAGGATGCGCTCAAGCGCTTTCATCTGCCATGAGACAGCGTTTGGCCATGGCCTGGCTGGCCGGCAGCCTGTTGCTGACCGGCTGTGCCAGCGAAAGTGTATTCCGGCCCTCCGCCGCCAGCACTGCCAACCGGCAGGACATCCCCTTCAATGTCAGTGGCCGGATTTCGGTCAATATGGACGGCAAGGGCTCGGTCGGGCAGTTCGACTGGGCGCACCGCGCCACGGATGACCTGCTATCGGTCAACAGCCCGCTGGGCAGCACCGTGGCCCGCCTGCAGCGGGATGCCTCCGGCGTCAGTCTGCAGGCCGATGGCAAAACCTGGCAGGCGGCCGATGTCGAGTCCCTCACCCAGGAAGTGCTGGGCTGGACATTGCCGCTGGGCAATCTGGTGTGGTGGATACGCGGCCTGCCAGCCCCCGATGAGCCATATCGCTTTGCCGACGACGGCAGCTTGACCCAACAAGGCTGGACCATCCGCTTCGTCAGTGATGCCGATGTACCCTCTCCTTATCCCAAGCGGGTGGACATGCAACGCGACAGGTTGACCCTGCGCCTGTTGCCGCAAAACTGGCATTAGCCTCCAGGCCCCGCTGTTTTCCAGATACTTATCCGGATTGATTGCTGCATGACCCATTATTTCCATTCCTATCCGGCTCCGGCCAAACTCAATCTCCTGCTGCATATCGTTGGCAAACGTGCTGACGGTTATCACCTGCTGGAGACGGTATTCCGCTTCATCGACTTCAGCGACACGGTGGAGCTGTCGGTGCGCGACGATGGCCAGATCGTACTGCTCAACCCTATAGACGGCGTTGAGCCCGAGCAGGACCTCACCGTTCGCGCTGCGCGCCTGCTGCAACAGCGCAGTGCTTGCCCGCTGGGAGCCAGCATTCGCCTGAGCAAACGCATCCCGATGGGCGGCGGATTAGGCGGCGGCAGCTCCGATGCCGCCACTGTTTTGCTGGCGCTGAATCATTTGTGGCAGACACATTATTCGCGCGAGCAATTGATGGAAATGGGTTTGCAGCTGGGAGCAGACGTTCCGGTGTTTATTTTCGGCAAGAATGCGCTGGCCACCGGAATTGGTGAAAAACTGAATGAAATCAATCTGAAACCGGCGTGGTATGTTGTAATTCACCCCGGGGTTCATGTACCAACGGCAGAAATATTTAAGAAATTTGCAGGAAGGGTGTTGACAGAGGAAGGCGGCATCAGCATAATGCGAATCCTCGAAACAACGCAGCAACGACGAAACGCGCTGCAGCCGGTTGTTTCAGAGCTGTACCCGGCGGTGAATGAAGTACTGAGCGAGTTAAAAAAATATGGTTCGCCGCTGATGACTGGTTCCGGAGCATGTGTGTTCCTTGAGTGCCAGTCAAAGGAAGAAGCCGATAAAGTTTATCAGGCAATGTCCGCAAAATATAAGGGATTTGTTGCAGAAGGGCTGAATAGCCACCCCTTGTTGGACATTGTTTAAAAGTTTATTGGGGAGTCGCCAAGTGGTAAGGCACCGGATTTTGATTCCGGCATTCGTAGGTTCGATCCCTACCTCCCCAGCCAAGACTTTCTCTCAATAAGAGAGAGCATGAAAAAAGCGTGTAAGAATCCCTTACACGCTTTTTCTTTATCCTGCTAAGGCAAATGGAATCATGGCGTCATACGACAGTTTGATGGTATTTACCGGGACCGCTAACCCGGAACTCGCTCAAAACGTAGTCAAGCATCTGGATATCTCCCTGGGCCGTGCCGATGTCGGCAAGTTCAGCGATGGCGAAGTTGCTGTCGAACTGCTGGAGAATGTCCGCGGACGCGACGTGTTCATCCTGCAGTCCACCTGTGCTCCCACCAACGATAACCTGATGGAAATCCTGACCATGGCCGACGCGCTCAAGCGTGCTTCCGCCGGCCGGATTACCGCAGCCATTCCGTACTTTGGCTACGCCCGTCAGGACCGTCGTCCGCGTTCTGCCCGTGTGCCGATTTCCGCCAAGCTGGTGGCCAATATGCTGACCAGCGCCGGTATCGATCGTGTATTGACCGTCGATCTGCACGCCGACCAGATTCAGGGCTTCTTTGATATCCCGGTGGATAACGTTTATGCCACCCCGGTATTGCTCAAGGACATCCGCTCCCAGCGCATTGACGATCTGATCGTGGTGAGCCCGGACGTGGGCGGTGTGGTACGTGCCCGCGCCATGGCCAAGGCGCTGAATACCGATCTGGCCATCATCGACAAGCGTCGCCCCAAGGCCAATGTGGCCGAGGTGATGAACATCATCGGTGATGTATCCGGTCGCACCTGTCTGATCGTGGATGACATGATCGACACCGCCAATACCTTGTGCAAGGCCGCTTCCGCGCTGAAAGAACGCGGTGCCCAGCGGGTACTGGCTTATGCCACCCATGCGATTTTCTCCGGCCAGGCCGTGGATCGCATCAAGAATTCCGACATCGACATGGTCGTTGTCACCGACACCATTCCGTTGACTGCACAGGCCCTGGCCTGCCCGAACATCCGGGTTGCCAGCATTGCCGGCCTGCTGGCCGAGACGCTGCGCCGCATCAACAACGAGGAATCGGTGTCCTACCTCTTCAATGAGGAACTGGTTTCGTCGGGCGCTTGCCTGCCGTAACATCAGGCCCGCTGGTCGCGGCGGGGCTGGTGCCTTTAACTTGAAATACTGGAGCTTTACATGGCTTATGAACTGATCGCCGCCAAGCGCGAAGAGATGGGTACTGGTGCGAGCCGCCGCCTGCGTCACGCTGGCAAACTGCCGGCCGTGGTATACGGCAACGGCGCTGCTGAGTCCATCGTTCTGGACCACAACACCATTTTCTACGCACTGAAGGAAGAAGCTTTCCACTCTGCGATCCTGGACCTGGTTATCGACGGCCAGAAGCAAGCCGTCATCCTGCGTGACTTCCAGAACCACCCGTACAAGCAGCAAGTCCTGCACATTGACTTCCAGCGTGTTGACCTGAACCAGAAGGTAAACGTGAAGATTCAACTGCACTTCGTTAACGCCGACCAATCGGAAGCCGTTAAGCTGCAAGGCGCCAAGATCAGCCACATCATCAATGAAGTGGAAGTTCGCGCTCTGCCGGGCGACCTGCCGAAGTTCATCGAAGTTGACCTGTCTGCCATCAAGGCTGGCGAAGCTGTACACCTGTCCGACCTGAAACTGCCGGCTGGTGTTGAAATCGCTGCCCTGGTACGTGGCGAAGACGCAGCCATTGCTCTGGCCAGCGCCTAAGCATTAGTGCTTGTTTGACAAGGGCTCGTTGTAAGGCATCTGCCTGCAGCGAGCTTTTTTATTGCAAGCCCATTTACTGGAAGTGTCGATCATGTCCTCCATTCGCATGATTGTCGGTCTGGGCAACCCCGGGCCGGAGTATGAAAAAACCCGCCACAATGCCGGTTTCTGGCTGCTGGACGAGCTGTGCTGGAAATACAAGGGCAACTGGCGGACAGAAGGCAAGTTTCACGGTGACATTGCCCGTGTTGCGATAGAAGGTCAGGATATCTGGCTGCTCAAGCCGATGACCTTCATGAACCTGTCCGGGCAGGCGGTACTGGCGCTGGCGCATTTCTACAAGATTCTGCCTGATGAAATCCTGGTGGTGCATGACGAGCTGGACCTGCCGCCGGGTACGGCCCGCCTGAAACAGGGCGGTGGTCATGGCGGACATAACGGCCTGAAAGACATCGCGGCGCGCTTGAGTTCGCCTGCCTTCTGGCGTTTGCGTCTGGGTATCGGCCATCCGGGCGACCGCAACGAAGTGGCGAATTTTGTGCTGAAAAAGCCGCGTGCCGAAGAACAGAGCGCCATCGACGACGCCGTGCTCAAGGCACAGACCTACCTGCCGCTGGCCATTGCCGGCAACATGGCGATGGCGATGAAAGAGCTGCATACTGCAGCCAAGTGATTTCACGGGCCGGACCACATGCCGGCCTGCATCTTAGTGAACCTAATCAAGGAATGCTGACATGAGTCTGAAGTGCGGTATTGTTGGCCTGCCCAATGTTGGCAAGTCCACCCTGTTCAATGCGCTGACCAAGGCCGGTATCGAGGCCGCCAACTATCCTTTCTGCACCATCGAGCCCAATGTGGGCATCGTGGAAGTGCCGGACCCGCGTCTGGCCGAGCTGGCCAAGATCATCAACCCGCAAAAAATCCAGCCGGCCATCGTCGAGTTTGTCGACATTGCCGGTCTGGTAGCCGGTGCTTCCAAGGGTGAAGGCCTGGGTAACCAGTTCCTGGCCAACATTCGCGAAACCGACGCCATCGTCAACGTGGTGCGCTGCTTTGACGACGACAACATCGTGCACGTGGCCGGCAAGGTAGACCCGATTGCCGACATCGAAACCATCGGCACCGAACTGGCGCTGGCCGACCTCTCCTCGGTAGAAAAAGCCATGCAGCGCGAGGGCAAGAAAGCCAAGTCCGGTGACAAGGACGCCCGCGCACTGATCGCCGTACTGGAAAAGCTGGTGCCGCATCTGGACCAGGGCCAGCCGGTGCGCTCGCTGGACCTGTCCGACGAAGAAAAGGCCATCCTCAAGCCGCTGTGCCTGCTCACCATCAAGCCGGCCATGTACGTGGCCAATGTGTCGGAAGACGGCTTCAGCAACAACCCCTACCTGGACAAGCTGCAGGCACTGGGCGAGCGTGAAGGCGCGCCGGTGGTTGCCCTGTGTGCGGCCATCGAAAGCGAAATTGCCGACCTGGACGATGCCGACAAGGCTGAGTTCCTGGCCGAAATGGGCCTGGAAGAGCCGGGTCTGGACCGCCTGATCCGTGCCGGTTACAAGCTGCTGGGCCTGCAAACCTACTTCACCGCCGGGGTGAAGGAAGTACGCGCCTGGACCATCCACGTGGGCGACACCGCTCCGCAGGCTGCCGGTGTGATCCACACCGACTTCGAACGCGGCTTCATCCGTGCGCAAACCATTGCCTACAACGACTTCATCACCCTGGGTGGCGAAGCCAAGGCCAAGGAAGCCGGCAAGATGCGTTCCGAAGGCAAGGAATACGTGGTGCAGGATGGTGACGTGATGAACTTCCTGTTCAACGTCTAGTGGGTGGACGGTCTTTCCAGAAACGCCGGGAAAGGCCATCCAATCCAAGAAACACGACAAAGCCGCGACTTTACGCGGCTTTGTCGTTTCTGGGTGTTGCCTGAAATTACATGAATGGCCCCCGCTGAATTGTGTGCAATGGTGTGTATGCCTTTCTGTCGGCGTCAGCGCGCCATGCTCCAATGACGCTACGTTATTTTGTTGCGGTTCTTATCCGGGCGTGGTCCATAGTGCAGGCGCATATCAACTCAACGCATCTAGTGGGAATGGGGTAATGGCAATTCTATTGGGGTAATAGCTATTGAAAATACCCTTATTTACTGTAGCATTACCCCATTCTTTCCAGCCCGGATGCATGCTGCATGCAATCACTCTCACCAGACTACCTCGCCAAGTTGCGTTTCGACGCGCGGCAGTTGGCGACCTTGCGTGCCCTGGGTGAATACAGAGGCAAGCAGCAGCTCTTCGTGGCGCAGTCGCCCGAGATCCTGAGCGACCTGCGGCAGGTGGCAGTGGTTGAGTCCACCGAGTCGTCGAACCGGTTGGAAGGCGTCGTTGTTGCCGCGCACCGCCTCAAATCGCTGGTGCTCAAGAATGCCACGCCACAAAGTCGGTCTGAGCAGGAAGTAGCGGGCTACCGCGATGCCCTAGGTCTGATTCACGAAAGCGGTGAGCAGATGCCGTTTTCTGACAGCACAGTCCTGCAACTACACAGCATGCTGTACCGCTACATGCCGCAACCAGGCGGGCAATGGAAGGCCACCAACAACGACATCGTCGAGCGTCACCCCGATGGCAGCGCACGTATTCGCTTTCGTCCGGTCGCCGCTCACCTCACCCCCATGGTGATGGCAGACCTGATTGCGCGCTATCGCTTGGCCTTGGATCAGCACTTGGCAGACCCCTTGGTGCTGGTGCCATTGGCCATTCTCGACTTCCTGTGCATCCACCCTTTCCCGGATGGCAACGGCCGCATGGCACGGCTGCTCACCTTGCAGCTGCTCTATCACTTCGACTATGCGGTGGGCCGCTTCATCAGCCTGGAGCGCATCTTCGAAGAATCGAAGGAAAGCTACTACGAAACGTTGGAGGCCAGCTCCCTGGGCTGGCACGATGCCGCACACGACATCGCCCCATGGCTTGACTACTTCTGGGGTGCCCTGCTGCGCGCCTACAAGGAATTCGAAGAGCGCGTGGGCACCATCGAGCGCGGCCGGGGTGCCAAGGGCGACCGCGTTCGCTCTGAAATTCTCAAACGCCAATTGCCCTTCTCCATCTCGGAGATTGAGGAGGCCTGCCCCGGCATCAGCCGCGACATGGTGCGCGTGATCCTGCGCGCCATGAAGGCCGAGGGATTGATTGCCCCCAATGGCAAGGGGCGCGCGGCGAAGTGGATCAAGTTAGAGCCAGGGACCCCAAGCCCCGAGATAACGGGATACCAGCCTGAGGAGCCATGAAAAGTAGGCTGACCAAAACGACTTAGATACCAAGCTGGCTGGACAACAGCAAGCACCAGGGCAATCAGGCTGCCCAAACACGAACAAGCGAACAGCAGAGAAAAGCAATCAAATATGCAGAGCACACAACACCAAAACCTCGTCGACTTCATCTGGAACATCGCCAACAAGCTTCGCGGCCCCTATCGTCCGCCACAGTACCGTCGCGTGATGCTGCCGCTGATTGTGCTGCGCCGTTTCGATCTGGTACTGGCCGAAAACAAGCAGAAGGTGCTGGACGAAAAAAAACGCCTGGAAGACAAAGGCATCACGGGCCCGGCACTGGAAAAGGCACTGTCACGTATCGCCGCTGCCGACAGCAAGCAGGAGTTGTTCAACACCAGCGGCTTCACCTTTGAGAAGCTGCTGGGCGACGCACCCAACATCGCTGGCAATTTGATTGCCTACATTCAGGGTTTCTCGCCGCGCGCCCGAGATATCTTCGACAAGTTCGAGTTTGAAACCGAGATCGCCAAGCTGGACGAGGCCAACCGGCTCTACCTGATCATCAAGGAGTTCTGTGCGTCGTCGATTGACCTCTCGCCCAAGTCCATCAGCAACCTGCAGATGGGCTACCTCTTCGAAGAACTGGTGCGAAAGTTCAACGAACAGGCCAATGAGGAGGCTGGCGATCACTTCACCCCGCGCGAGGTCATCCGCCTGATGGTGCAACTGCTGTTCACCGGCGAAGACGGCATCTACGAGAAGGGTATCTACCGCAGCGTGTACGACCCTACCGCCGGCACCGGCGGCATGCTGTCTGAATCAGAAAAGTTCATCTGTGGTGATGGCGTCACCACCGGGCTGAACCCCGATGCGAACATCGAATTGTTTGGCCAGGAATACAATCCCGAGTCTTACGCCATCTGCTGTTCCGACCTGCTGATCAAGGATGAGCCGATCAATAACCTGATTTATGGTGACACTCTGGGCATTAAGGACGCAAAAAACAAAATAAGCGGCTTTATGCCTTTTGATGGACACCCAGGTAAGCGATTTCATTACATGCTGGCCAATCCGCCCTTTGGTGTGGAATGGAAACCGGAAGAAGATTTTGTGCGAGAGGAGTACAAACAACTGGGCTTCGCTGGTCGTTTTGGTGCAGGGTTACCGCGTATCAACGATGGCTCGCTGCTCTTCCTGCAGCACATGATCTCCAAGATGCACCAGCCGCCCAAGCTGGTCGATGGCAAGAACGTCGGTGGCGACGGCTCCAAGATCGCCATCGTCTTCAATGGATCGCCCCTGTTCACCGGTGACGCCGGATCGGGCGAATCCAATATCCGTCGCTGGATCATCGAGCGCGACATGCTGGATGCCATCGTCGCCCTGCCAGACCAGATGTTCTACAACACCGGCATCTACACCTACGTCTGGATCGTCACCAACAAGAAGCCCGCCCATCGCCAAGGTCTGGTGCAGCTGATCGACGGCACTCGCCACTACAAGAAGATGGAGCCCAAGAGTTTGGGCAACAAGCGCAACGAACTCTCGGATCAGCACATCAAGGAACTGGTGCGCCTGTACGCCGAGCACGAGCACGATGCGGAAAGTGAAGTCCTGGTAGATGGCAAGCCGGAGCGCCGGATTTGCAGCAAGCTCTTCAAGAACCACGAGTTTGGTTTTCTGAAAATTACCGTTGAGCGCCCGCTGCGGCTGAATTTCCAAGCCAGCGCAGAGCGCATTACCAAGCTGGATGAGCAAAGCGCCTTCGTCAATCTGGCAAGCAGCAAGAAACGCAAGGACGATGCCGCCTATCGCGCGGAAGTCGCGGCAGGCCAAGAAACACAGGTAGCCATCAAGGCTGCCCTGCAAGGTATGGATAGTGAAACGCTGTACCGCAATCGTCCCGCTTTCGAGGCAGTGCTTGATGCAGCCCTGAAGAAGGCAGGCATCAAAGTGGGCGCGCCGGTGAAGAAGGCCATCCTGGCGGCGCTGTCGGAGCGCGACCCCAAGGCAGACATCTGTCTGGACTCCAAGGGCAAGCCGGAAGCTGATGCCGACCTGCGCGATACCGAGATCGTGGCGCTACCAGATGACATCGCCTTGCCGCTGCCGCTGGGCTACGACAACGAAACCGGCCACGACAAGCTGCTGGCGCTGGTAAAAGACCACTGCGAGGCCTACCTGAAGGACGAAGTCCTGCCGCACGTGCCCGATGCCTGGATAGACCACAGCAAGACCAAGGTGGGCTACGAAATTCCGCTGACCCGGCACTTCTATGTCTATCAGCCCCCGCGCCCGCTGGATGTGATTGCGGCTGAAATCAGCCAGCTGGAAAAAGACATCATGGCCATGCTGAGTGAGGTGGTGTGATGGCTAGCTATCTCGCATATCCAGAGTATTCACTTGATGGCTTTCCTGCCCTTTGGAAGCAGAAGCGCCTCCGATTCGCACTGAAGATGAATCCCAGTAAGAACGAAATTAATCTCGAGGATTCCGACTTGGTTTCCTTTGTACCGATGGATGCCATCGGTGAATACGGTGGGATTCGTCTGAACGAAGAGAAGGAACTAAGCGAAATCGGCAGTGGCTATACCTATTTTTGCGATGACGATGTAGTGGTGGCAAAAATTACTCCTTGCTTTGAAAACGGGAAGGGAGCACTAGCCAAGGGATTAAAGAATAAAACAGCATTTGGCACCACTGAACTTTACGTAATGCGTGCTGTCCGGGAGCAATTTGAGCCGCAGTTTCTTTTCTACCTGACAATTTCAGATCTATTCCGAAAGATTGGTGAGTCCGAGATGTACGGTGCTGGTGGGCAAAAACGGGTGCCAGAGAACTTTATCAAGGACTTCAGAGCAGCTCTCCCCTCTATGGAGGAGCAAAAAACCATCAGCCGTTTCCTCGATTTCAAAACCGCGCAAATCGATACCCTGATCGCGAAGAAAAAAGTGCTGCTCGACAAGCTCGCCGAAAAGCGCACTGCACTGATCAGTCATGCCGTCACCAAGGGACTTGATCCGTCCGTGGCGATGAAGGATTCAGGGGTGGCGTGGTTGGGCGAGGTGCCAACTCACTGGACCATCATGCGGGCGAGATACGCTTCGACGTTTGTCACAAGCGGTTCACGAGGCTGGGCGGAGTACTACTCTGACTCAGGTAGCATTTTTCTTCGCATTACCAATGTTTCAAGAGACTCGGTTGATTTACTCCTTCATGACATCCAGCGGGTTTTGCCGCCGGAAAGCTCCGAAGGAGAGAGAACTGCGACTCAATCCGGCGATGTGCTTGTTTCTATCACTGCGGATCTTGGTTCAGTAGCTGTCATTCCTGATGGATTTGAAAACGCTTATGTAAGTCAACATCTGGCATTGGTCAGACCGAATGGAGATCGGATATTCGGGCGCTGGATGGCATACCAATTTTTCTCGGCTTCCGGGCAAGCGCAATTGACTGGATCTGGATATGGCGGGACAAAAATTCAGCTTGGACTTGGCGATGTTAAGGACGTCTGGTTGGCACTTCCGCCTACTGATGAGCAAGAGGAAATTTGCACTTGGATTGGTGCTGAGGTTGACAAGTTAAAACGCCAATCCGATGCGATTCACGATGTGATTTTACGCTTGCGCGAATACCGCTCGGCACTCATCACCAACGCCGTGACCGGAAAAATCGACGTGCGTGGTTTTGAGATTCCACCGACTGTCAAAGAGGTGGCCTAATGAATAGAGGCTGCTCTAAATGGCGTTGAACACACAGGGCTATTTCAACTGCCTGAAGTCCTATCTGAATACTAATCACTACGGTGAGCCACAGGCGAGTAGCAGCGAGGTGGTATTGAAGGAAAAGGTATTCGGTCAAAGCGGCAGCAAGCCCATTGAGTACAAGGTGAGCTTGCAGACCACGGGCGAGACCTTGGTAATCAAGCTGGATGCCAAGAAGAACGGCTCATCGCTGCCACTGTTTCACTTTCTGGACGATACCGCCAAGCCTTGGTCAAAACGCTGCGACTTTGTAGTGTTCAACCTGCGCAAGAACAAGCTGCATGTTTACTGTCTCGAGTTCAAGTCAGAGAGCATCCCGCACGACCTACCTGATCAGTTGAAAGCCAGCGTGGATTGGCTCAAGGCGCTGCATGCCACCATTAATGCGTACACAAGCAAGCGCAGCACAATTCACGCCACCAAGTATGTGCTGAGCAATCATCCAGACCCGACGCCATATCTGGATGCGGATGGTAAGTACCTGCAGCGTGATCACACAATAGGCCACTACCGCTATGCCGAGTTCAACGGCCTGGCATTGGCGGATCTGGATAACAGCAATATTGAGGTGATTCGCTAACAGGCCGAATCCGCCGCGTTTAAGGGGTGAGAAAGATGCACAAAGAAGTCGACTTTGAAAACGACATCGAGCACGCGCTGGTCACCCATGGTGGCTATGAAAAGGGCGACCCGAACGCCTATGACGCCGAAACGGCGCTGTTTCCGGCAGATGTCCTTGCCTTTGTGCAGAAGACGCAACCCAAGATCTGGACGCGATTGACGCAGCTTGACGCCACCAAGGCCCCCGGCATGCTGCTGGACAGCCTGGTGAAGGAACTGGCCGCAAAAGGGATGTTGGCCATCCTGCGCGAGGGCTTCAAGTGCGTGGGCAAGACGGTGCGGCTGGCCTACTTTGCGCCCAACACAGGGCTGGACCCGGCGAGTACCGAGCGCTACGACGACAACCGGCTCACCGTCATCCGTCAGGTCAATACCAAGAGCGGGGCCATTCCGGATGTAGTGCTGGCAGTGAACGGCCTGCCTGTGGCGACACTGGAACTTAAAAACCCCATGTCAGCCACGTGCTGGAATGTGGAGCATGCCAAGCACCAGTACCGGTTTGAGCGCGACCCGAAGGAGTTGCTGTTCGCCTTCAAGCAGCGCTGTCTGGTGCACTTTGCGGTGGATACCGAGCTGGTGTTCATGACGACCAAGCTGGAGGGCAAGGACACGTTCTTCCTTCCCTTCAACCTGGGCCACAATCATGCAGCCGGCAACCCGCCCGTGATGGACGGCGACGGTGGCGATGTCCGCACCGCCTACCTGTGGCGCCAGGTGCTGGTGCGGGACAGCCTGATGGACATCCTGGCGCGGTTCATCCATCTCGATGTCGAGGAGAAGACCGTCGTCACTGAGAAGGGCATCAAGCGCCACCGCAAGGAGACGATGATCTTCCCGCGCTACCATCAGTTGGACGCGGTGCGGGCATTGACCAGCCATGCACAGGCGCATGGTTCGGGGCACAACTACCTGATCCAGCATTCGGCGGGGTCGGGCAAGTCGAACTCCATTGCCTGGCTGGCGCACCGCCTTTCCAGCCTGCACGACGCGGCCAACGAGAAGATCTTCCACTCGGTGGTGGTGATTACGGACCGACGTGTGCTGGATCAGCAATTGCAGAACACCATCTTCCAGTTCGAGCACAAGCTGGGCGTGGTGCAGAAGATCGACGAGAACACACAGCAATTGGCCAAGGCCTTGGCCGATGGCGTGCCCATCATCATTTCCACCATCCAGAAGTTCCCGTTCATCACGCAGGCCATCCGAACGTTGGAGGCCAATGGCAAGGGTGTGGCGATCTCCACTGCGGGCAAGCGCTTTGCGGTGATCGTGGATGAGGCGCATAGCTCGCAGAGCGGTGAAACCGCGATGGAGTTGCGCAAGATCCTGAACAAGGATGGCATTGAGGCGGCCATCGCGGAGCAGTTGCTGGACCTGGACGATGAGGCCTTGAGTGAGGATGCGAAAAAGGAGCTGTTGCGTGAGCAGCTCAAACGCGTCAAGCAGCCCAACCTCAGCTTCTTCGCTTTTACCGCTACGCCTAAGTTCAAGACGCTGGCGGTCTTCAATGAGCCAGGTCCCAACGGCAAGGCACCGTTCCACCACTACAGCATGCGGCAAGCCATCGAGGAAGGCTTCATCCATGATGTGCTGAAGTACTACACGCACTACAAGCGGTACTACAAGCTGATCCAGAAGGTTGAGGAAGACCCGGCGGTGCCGCGCCGCAAGGCCGCCAAGGCCTTGGCCCGCTTCGTCCAGTTCCATGACTATGAGATTGCGCAGAAGGTGGAGGTGATCGTAGAACACTTCCGCACCCACTCGCGGCACAAGATCGGTGGCCGGGCCAAGGCGATGGTGGTGACCAACTCGCGTGAGCATGCCGTGCGCTACAAGCTGGGGTTCGACAAGTACATCAAGGACCAGGAGTACACCGATGTGAAGTCGCTGGTGGCCTTCTCAGGTGAAATCATGCTCAAGGAGTTCGCCGACAAGAAGTTTACCGAGGTGGGCATGAACAACGGCCTCAAGGAATCCGAGCTGCCAGAGAAGTTCAACACCGAGGAGTACCAGGTGTTACTGGTGGCCGAGAAGTACCAGACGGGCTTTGACCAACCGCTGCTGCACAGCATGTATGTGGACAAGCGCTTGTCGGGCATCCAGGCGGTGCAGACGCTGTCGCGCTTGAACCGCACGACTCGGGGCAAGACGGACACCTTCGTGCTCGACTTCGTCAACGAGCCGGAGGAGATCTACGCGGCCTTCAAGCCCTACTATGAGGCGACTGAGAAGGGCGAGGACACCGATCCTCAGCAGCTGAACACACTGGCCTACACCCTGGCTGGTTGGAAGGTTTACACCGCGGAGGAAGTGAGCGCTTGGTGTGAGATCTGGTTCCGCAACCGCATGAATCCGACTGGTGGGGAGCACAAGAAGCTGAACGCGCTGCTCGATCTGGCTGTTGAGCGGTTCAAGGACCTTGGCGAGGAAGACCAGAACCTGTTCAAGGGGCAGCTGGTCAGCTTTCGCAACCTGTACGCGTTCGTGTCCCAGGTCATTCCCTACCAGGACTCAGACCACGAGAAGCTGTTCTCCTATGCTCGCTTCCTGCTGACCAAGCTACCGCGTACGGTGGACAGCCGCACGGTGCAGGTGGATGACGAGGTGGAGCTCAAATACTACCGTCTGCAGAAGATTAGCGAAGGTGCAATTGATCTGAAGGCGGGTGAGCCTGACGCACTGTACGGACCAACCGAGGTGGGTACCGGCCAAGCGGATGAAGACGTGCAGCTGTCAACCCTGGTGGGCAAGCTCAACGAGCGATTCGGCACCGAGTTCACGCCGGCCGACCAGCTGTTCTTTGATCAGGTTCGGGAGACCGCCGTTGCCAACGAGCAGCTGCGCCAAGCGGTGATGGCCAACAGCATCGAGAACTTCGAACCTGTGTTCAACAAGCAACTCGAAAACCTGTTCATCGAGCGCATGGACGGTAATGAAGACATCTTCGTTCGCCTGATGAATGACGAGGCGTTCCGCAGTGTGGCTGCCAGCCACCTGATGCGCGCCGTGTACCAACAGGTCAAGGCTTCGGGCAAGTGACATGGCTCTGAATACTGCGATTATCACTCCGGAGCACTTGAAGTGGCTGCCCCGAGACATACTCGGCGACACAGAATGTCGATGGACCAATGATGAGAATCGAAATGATGAATGCAGGATCAAGCCAAACTGCCGCTACAACCTGGTTCGTCGGGGCCAGCTTTGGTCACACCGATGATCAGAGCGCCCGCTTCATTGCTGAAGGTATTTGGGAGGTCAGCGCCCCCAGCCAGAAGGAGCAGGCCCTGGTCCGCTCCATGCGGCCTGGTGAGCGCATTGCCATCAAAGCCGCTTATGTGCGCAAGCACGGCCTGCCCTTCGACAATCGCCGGCAGCCGGTGTCCGTCATGGGTATCAAGGCCATCGGTGTCATCACCGAAAACCCGCAGGACGGTGAGCGCGTCAACGTGCAGTGGCAGTCCGCCGATGGCGTGCGCGAGTGGTACTTCTATACCTACCGTCCCACCATCTGGCGCGTTGTGCCTGGCGAGTGGAATGCGGATGCGCTGATCGCGTTTGCGTTTGAAGGCAAGCCGCAAGACATTGAGCGATTCCGCAACGCGCCGTACTGGAAGGACCGCTTCGGCACCCTGTTCCAGTGGGCAGACTTCTACGAGGCCGTCGCCGAGAAACTGCTGGCCTACGCCAGCAACCGAGCGCCGCTCATTCAGGGCATCCATCAGATGGCCCAGCGCGTGCAGGGCCTGGGTTACTTACAGGACAAATTCCCAGACGGAAGCAGCGGCCCGCTGCAGGACATCTGCCCGTTCACAGTCATGGGCACGTTCAACCGAGGTATGACGGACGCCAACCGCAAGCTGATTGCGGCAGAGCTGGCGAAGCTGCTGGGCGTCAGCGTGCCTGTGCCCGCGACGTTCGAAGGCATCCCGGTGCTCAACAACCAGCGCTCCTGGTTCTTCCGCTATGCGGACAAGCGAGGGGCCGGAGACATTGATGCCCTGTGGTGCGTCTTTGCTGCGGCACAGGCGCTGGTGGAAGACGACGGGCCGGCCAGCCGCGACGAGTTCATCGAGGCCTATGATGCCGCGACCCAGGTTTGGGGTGTGGCGTGGAACCTGTCCACGGGCTTGTACTGGGCTGCTCCATGGGAGTTTCCGACGCTGGACAGCCAGTCGCGGCACTATATCCAGAAGCGCCTTGGTGTTCCGATCACCACGCCAGCACCGCAAGCGCCCTGTGATGCGGCCACCTACTTGCAACTGGCCGATGACTTGCGCACACGGTTCGCTGAGGACGACTACCCGGTGCACAGCTTCCCGGAATTGTCGCTGGCATCGTGGCAGTTCAAGGATGCGACGCCGGTGCCTCAGGTGGATGAGGCCACACCGGACCTGCCCCAGGAAGACGGAGGCGAAGAGCTTGCAGCCGAGGTCGTTCAGTCTCAGGCGCCCATCGTTCCCTACTCGCTCGCTGATATCACGCGCGACGGCTGCTTTCTGCCGGAGCCAGAGCTTGAGTTGATGCTGGACCGACTGCGCACCAAGAAGAACCTGATCCTGCAGGGGCCTCCCGGCACCGGCAAAACCTGGCTGGCCAAGCGATTGGCCTTTGCTTTGATGGGGCAAAAGGACGATAGCAAGCTCAGAGCCGTTCAGTTCCACCCGAATCTTTCGTACGAGGACTTCGTGCGTGGCTGGCGTCCCACTGGTGAAGGCAAGCTGACGCTGGCCGATGGTGTCTTCATGGAAGCCATCAAGGCCGCAAAGAAGGAGCCCGCCGCCAAGTTCGTTGTTGTCATCGAGGAGATCAACCGAGGCAATCCCGCGCAGGTGTTCGGTGAACTACTGACGCTGCTGGAGGCGGGCAAGCGCACCCCCAGCGAGGCGTTGGAGCTGTGCTACCCCGACGCTGACGGCGTACGGCGGCCGGTCCACATCCCCGAGAACCTTCATGTGATCGGCACCATGAACATCGCGGACCGGTCGCTGGCGCTGGTCGATTTGGCGCTGCGGCGCCGCTTTGCGTTTGTGGGGCTTGAGCCTCGGCTTGGGCCCGCATGGCGGAACTGGGTGGTGTCTACCTGCGGAGTCGATGAAGCGCTCGCCTCAGACATCGAGCGACGCATGGCCGAGCTGAATGAGCAGATTGCAGCGGATGCACGCTTGGGCAAGCAGTTCCGAATCGGTCACAGCTATGTCACACCTGTGCATCGGCTGGAGGCGGGTAGCACGCGGCGATGGTTCCAGCAAGTCGTGGAGACAGAAATCGGCCCCCTGTTGGAAGAGGTTTGGTTTGACTCCCCCGAGGAGGCGCATCAGGCCACCGCAAGGTTGCTGCAGGGCTGGTGATGGGTCTGATCGCGCCACCGATTTCCGCCGAATCAGGATTCACGCCCGGATTCGTGGGGCGCATTCCTGTCCGGAACCTCTGGCTCTTGATGCTGTATGCATCGGACCTGTTTCGGTCTGGCGGCACCGCCCATGTGGCGGTCGAAGAAAGCCCCGATGAATTACCCGATCTGGTGGCAGAAATCTTGGCCCATGCCGTTGAGACTCGGTTGCACCGTCAGCTGAGCCTGGGCTACCGATCTCGGGAAGAGTGGCTCAGCCGCGTCCGTGGGCGCATTGATGCGCTGACCACGGAGCGGCGGCGCTTGTTGGATCGCGGCTTGGTGGCCTGCCGCTTTGCCGAACTCACCATCGACACGCCACGGAATCGTTTTGTCCGCGCAGCCTTGGCGTCCGTTGCCAGGCTGGTCAAGAAGGCCTCCGTCGCCCACCGGTGCCGGTCTCTCGCAGCCGCGATGCGGGCCCGAGGCGTCGCAGGGCAGCCGCCGACCCGCGCCCAAATGAGCACTGATCGATTCGGTCGCCATGATGCGGATGATCAGTTGATGGTGGCAGCCGCCCAGCTGGCCTATGACCTGTCGCTGCCCACGGAATCCGCCGGCAGTAACGTGCTGGCCATGCCTGGCCGGGAGGAAGCTTGGGCTCGTCGTCTGTTTGAGCGCGCCGTGGGTGGCCTGTATGCCGTGGCGCTCAGTCCACTCGGGTGGCATGTTCGTTGCGGCACCACCCTGCAGTGGCAAATCTTGTCCAAGACCGACGGTATAGATGACATCTTGCCCGCCATGCGGACCGACGTGGTGCTCGATCATGGTGGCTTGGGGCGACGTATCGTCATCGACACCAAGTTCACCTCCATCGTGACGGCAGGGTGGTATCGGGAGCAAAGCCTGCGCAGCGGCTACCTCTACCAGATGTACACCTATCTGAGGTCGCAGGTGGGCTGCGGTGATGCGCTGGCAGACTCAGCCAGTGGCTTGCTGTTGCACCCCACCGTTGGAGCGATGATCGATGAGACAGTCGTCATCCAGGGCCATCCGCTCCGCTTTGCGACCGTGGACTTGGCAGCAAAGCCAGCCGAGATTCGTGCGCAGTTGCTAAGGTGTATCGAACAGTCATAAGCATGTGCTTGTAGCCGTATCCTGTCTTTAGTAGCAATCTCACTCACGCCCCATGCAAAACGCCCCCGGATGAAGTTTCCGGGGGCGTTTTGTTTGGCTGGCGTCTAACGGCTGTGGTTGGCGCAGCGCATGATGGCCAGGTCGCTGTGCTGGCGCAGGCAGTAGCGCAGGTCAAGCCGGGGGCCGGGCAGTTGCGTGTGGCGTGAGCCTGTTTTGGTTTCCGGAGCGGTTGCGGTTGCCAGCGTGGTGGCTGCGGCGGCAGGGGCCGCTGCCGGGGCGGGGGCTGTGTTGGCCGGAGGCATGCTGGCGGCCGGGCTTGTCGTTTTGCTGGCCGCTGCGGGTGCTGTGCTGCTCTGCCCGGCTGCTGGCGGCATGGCCGGCGCTGCCTCCGGCGCTGGCGCACTTGGCGCGGGCCTGCTGTTCATCCCCGACATGAGGCCCGGCAGGTTCAGTGGCTGACCATTGGCTTTTACCCCAGTGCGATCAAACAGCAGCTTGGTGCTGATAACCTTGCCATCGTTCTTGATCAGGCCCTGTGTTTGCCATTGGGTCAGCATCATCTCGGCTTGTGCCTTGGCCTGTGCTGAGGGAGCCAGGGCGTCAAGCAAGGTGCGTTCGACGGCCAGGCTGGCTTGCAGCGTGCTGCGCTGCTGGCCTTGCGTGGCCAGCCAGGGCAGGGTGATGTCGGCGGGCTTGACGCCGCTGCCATCGAAGCCAATGGAGAAACTGCCCTGGATGCTGCCCTTGGGCATGTGCATGGACAGGCGTTGCAGATTGAAGGAGGGTGATTGTGCCAGCAAGGCCCCCATGTGCTTGGTAAGCAAGGCCATGGATTCCTGTTGCATGGCGGCCGGATTGTTGCGCAGGTCGGCACGGCTGGCCAGTGCCACGCTGTCGGCTTGCCAGGCAATCAGCGCCCGCTTGTTCAGATTGCCGTAGCTGTAGTCCATGTCGATATTGTCCAGCTCCAGCGGCTGCTGACCGGGCAGTGACATTTTCAGTGTGTTCAGATGCGTCAGGTAGCTCAGGTCGAAGTTACCGCCCTTGTCATCCAGCTTGATCGTCATGTGGCTGGGTCCAAACTGGAACAGCGGGGTGCTGCCTGCCAGCACGGTGACTTCGCCCATCTGCTGCTCAAGTTGCGAGGTCCAGGGGACATCGGGCGTATTGAAGGTGCTCAGTTTGCCATTGAGCTTGAGATCGTTCAGGCGCACGGCCAGGCCGTTACTGCCGGTGCTGGCCGCCTGAAAGCTGAACTTGGGCAGGGTCAGATCGAAGCTGACCGGCTCTCCCTTCCGGGTATGGGCGCTACCTTCGATGCTGAAGGTAAAGGTGCCGGCTGCATTGTTGACGATGACGTCGTGGCCGGTCAGATGGCTGTCATTGCTGCCATTGGTATTGCGGATGCTTTGGAGCGTGAGCGGCAGGGGAATACCGGGCTTGCCCTGTTCATCCAGTGGCGTGAAGCTGATGTCGGTACGGGACCAGCGCATGAAGGGGAGCGGCAGTTGCTTGATCTTGTAGTCCAGTTGCAGCACTTGCATCTGGCCGCCGATGGGCAGTTTCAGGTGTACCTTGGCGGTGGAGCTGAACCAGCCGCGGTCAAACTGTTGCAGGCTGAGCATGGAGCCGCCAGCCTTGTCTGACATGGTGGCAAAGTCGCCGCGCATTTTTTCTTCGTAGCGCATGCCGACAATGCCGGGGGCGATACCACACCATCCCACCACCGCCAGGCCCAGTAGTGCCGCGCTTATCTTGATTGCCTTCATTGCTTCTCCCTGTGGCGCTACATGACATACGCCTAGTGCTGACATGCTGCCAGACTAGCAGGGGAAACAGGGCTGCACCAGCCCGCTTTTGCGCTGCTGGCAGGCGCTGGCAGGGGAAAACCCGAGTGTTTTTCTGCGGCATTCCGGGCAAAATGGAGCGCTTGTTTCTACCCGACCCCTAGCCCGATCCATGATGGAGCCGTTCATGTCTTATTTTTCGCAGCCTTTACCGCTGCCCCTGCTGGCACTGATTGCCGCAGCCGGCCTGTACGCCGGCATTCAGAATGCACTGGCGGGCGGCGGCTCCTTCATTACCTTTCCCGCCTTGTTGCTGGCCGGGCTTAATCCCTTGGCCGCCAATATGAGCAGCACTATTGCGCTGTTTCCCAGCCAGATCACCTCGGCGCTGGCCGGGCGCAAGCTGGTGGGCGGGGTGGGGCCGGTGCCGTTTCGTCATCTGTTTGCCGTCAGCCTGATCGGCGGGGTGCTGGGAGCCTTGTTGCTGCTCTCCACCCCGGTCAGCATCTTTACCCGGCTGGTGCCGTGGCTGGTGTTGTTTGCCACCAGCGTGTTTGCCTGGGGCAGTTTCCGCCGCAAGCCGGTGGTGGACCCGGATGCGCCGCCACGGCATTTGCCCACCCCGCTATTGCTGCTGATTCAGGGCGTGATTGCGGTGTATGGCGGTTATTTTGGTGGTGGCATCGGTTTTCTGATGCTGGCGGCGCTCACCATTGCCGGTCAGCAGGTGCGCATGGCCACAGCCACCAAGAACGCACTGGCCATGACCATGAATGCGTCAGCGGTGGCGATTTTTGCCTTTTCCCCCCAGATCAACTGGGCGGCGGTGCTGGCGCTGGGTCTGGGCGGCATTGCCGGTGGCGTGGTGGGCGGCTGGCTGATGCACCGTCTGCCGGAGCGCCATTTGCGTGGCTTTGTGGTGGTGGTGGGA
Source organism: Aquitalea magnusonii (assembly GCF_002217795.2). Classification (NCBI taxonomy): domain Bacteria; kingdom Pseudomonadati; phylum Pseudomonadota; class Betaproteobacteria; order Neisseriales; family Chromobacteriaceae; genus Aquitalea; species Aquitalea magnusonii. Next base: position 3,606,881 of record NZ_AP018823.1, on the reverse strand, counting down.
ACCGCACTGACGATATGGCTGTTTATCCGCTGAGGCTGGAGTATGCTGGCGCATCGTGCTGCGATGTCAGCCGCTGCTGACACAGCAATGCCTGTATTCCCGTGGTGGAATGTCTTTGTTTTCAAAATAACGATGGATGATCTGCGATGAAAAAAATCCTGCTCGCCTCTCTGATGGCCGCTTTTGCCGGCCATGCCCTTGCCGCTGACCTGCTGGATACCGTCAAGCAGCGCGGTACGCTGAAAATTGCCGTGGAAGGTACTTATCCGCCCTTTACCTTCAAGGATGCCAATCAAAAGCTCACCGGCTTTGATGTGGAAGTGGCCACCGAAGTGGCCAAGCGCCTGAAAGTGAAGCCGGAATTCACCACCGGCGAGTGGAGCGGTCTGCTGGCTGGCCTGCAGGCAGGCAAGTTTGACGTGGTGGTCAATCAGGTGGGCATTACCGACAAGCGCAAGGAAACCTTCGACTTTTCCCAGCCCTATACCTTCTCCAGCGCCCAACTGATTGTGCGCAAGAACGAGACGCGCGTGTTCAAGTCGCTGGACGACCTGAAAGGCAAGAAGGTAGGGGTGGGCCAGGGCAGCAACTATGCCGACATGGTCAAGGCGGTGAATGGTATCGAGGTGAAGGTGTACCCGTCGGCACCGGAGAACCTGCAAGACCTGGCCTCCGGCCGGATTGATGCGGCACTGAACGACAGCCTGCTGATTCCGTTTGCCATCAAGCAAGCCAAGCTGCCCTTGAAGGCTGGTCATCCGGTAGGCGATGTCACCACCATGGGCATTCCGTTTGCCAAGAACAACCCCAAGTTCAAGCAGGCGGTGGACAAGGCACTGAATGACATGAAGGCTGATGGCAGCTTCAAGAAAATTTCGCTGAAGTGGTTCGGTATCGACGTGTCCAAGGCACCGACCGCCGCCAAGTAAGCCGCCCCGGCCCTTTGCGGGCATCGTGTTTTATCTTCAGTGCCATTAGAATGCACTGATTGCTGCGCCCCTGCCGGTCAGGGGCGCAAGTGTTTCTGAATGGGGATGAAAACATGGAGTGGGCAGATCTGATTGCGGCGGCCCTGCCGGTGATGCTGAAAGGGGCGCTGTATACGCTGATGTTTGCCGTGGTGGCCATGGTGCTGGGCTTGTTGCTGGGCTTCGTGGTGGCCTTGCTGCGGGTGGGCAAGGTGCCGGTGTTGTCGCAGTTGGTGGCCTTTTACGTCAGCGCCATGCGCGGTACGCCCTTGCTGGTGCAGATTTTTGTCATCTACTACGGCTTGCCTGGCATCGGCATCGAACTGGACCCGGTGCCGGCCGGCATTATTGCACTGACGCTGAACGTGGCGGCTTATCTGTCGGAAAGCCTGCGTGGCGGCATTGCCGGGGTGGAGCGCGGCCAGTGGGATGCCGGGCTGTCGCTGGGCTTTAGCTGGTGGCAGACCATGCGTCATATCGTGGCACCGCAGGCGCTGCGGCTGTCGGTACCCAGCCTGTCCAATTCGCTGATCAGCCTGATCAAGGACACCTCGCTGGTGTCGGTCATTACCGTCACCGAGTTGATGCTGGCTACCAAGGAAGTGATTGCCCAGACCTTCCAGCCGCTGCCGCTGTACCTAGGTGCTGCGGCCTTGTATTGGATAATGAGTGCCAGCTTCGAGCGCCTGCAAAAGCGGGTGGAGCGCAAGCTGGAGATGGCGCATCAGCGCTGAGCTGGTTTCGCCTGTGAACATCCCCGCGCAAGGCGGGGATGTTCATCTGCAGCCTGTGCTCAGGCGTGGTGGTACATGCTTTCTATCAAGGCCTGGCAGCGCTGACTGATCACCTTGCGCCGCAGCTTGAGCGTGGGGGCCAGTTCACCGGCGTCGACGCACCAGGGCTTGTCCAGCAGGGCGAATTTCTTGATGTGTTCCCAACTGCCAAAGTGGCGGTTGAAGCGTTTGATCTCGCGTTCTATCAGTTCGACAATGCGTGGATGCAGCCGCATCTCGCTATGGCTGGTATAGGCGATGCCCTGCTCCTGGCACCATTCCTGCAGCCGCTCGTAAAGCGGCACAATCAGCGCGGCGGCAAATTTCTGTCCGTCTCCCACCACCATGATCTGGTCGATATAGGCCGATTCCTTCAGCTTGTTTTCCAGCATCTGTGGCGCGATGTATTTGCCGTTGCTGGTTTTGAACATTTCCTTCTTGCGGTCGGTAATGCGCAGATAGCCCTGTTGCAGCACGCCGATGTCACCGGTATGCAGCCAGCCCTGTTGCAGGGTTTCGGCGGTGAGTTCCGGCTCTTTGTAATAGCCCACCATCACATTGGGGCCACGCACCAGGATTTCGCCATCCCCGGCCAGTTTCAGCTCTACACCGGGCAGGGCAATGCCGACACTGCCAATCTGTACTGCATCGGCCTGGAAAGGATTGGCCGTAATCACCGGTGCCGTTTCACTCATGCCATAGCCTTCGGCCACGGCAATACCGCTGGCCCACAGCAAGCGCGCCAGACGCGGTTGCAAGGCGGCAGAGCCCACATTCACCCAGCGCAGTTCGCCGCCCATGGCGGCACGCCATTTGCGATACACCAGGCGGTCGGCAATCGCATGCTGGATAGCGGCCAGGCCGCGTGGTGGCTGTCGCGGCTCATAGGCTTCTGCCCGTGCCATGGCCCACAGGTACAGCCGACGTTGCCAGCCACTCAGGGTTTTGGCCCTGGCCAGCAGCTTTTCGTGGACTTTTTCCAGCACCCGCGGTACGGCACTAAAGGTATGTGGACGGACTTCAGCCATGCTGGCCGACAAGGCATCGACACTGGAGAAATAGATAGCCGTGCCGGTGAACAGGTAGTACAACACCCCGGCACGCTCAAAAATGTGCGACAGCGGCAAAAAGCTGAGCGCCCGGCATGTACCGGCAGGCAGGCGGGTATGTTGGGCGGTGGCAATCACGGTGCTGACCACATTGCGATGCGACAGCATCACCCCCTTGGCACGGCCCGTGGTGCCGGAGGTATAGATGATGGTAAAGACATCGTCCGCCTGTATGCTGTTACGCAGCAAGGCCAACTGGCGCAGGCTGCCGCTTTGGCCGGCATCGCGCAAGCTGGTCCATGATGGCAGGCTGTCCAGCGGATTGAGTGCGTAGCAGGGACAAGGGCGGCCATCCAGTGCCTGCTCCAGTTTGCGTTGCAATGCACTGCTGCCGACAAAAGCCAGCTTGACCTCGGCATGCGCCAGGATATAGCGTGCATCTTCCAGGGTGCAGGTAGGATAGAGCGGCACACTGATGGCACCGATCTGTTGCAAGGCCAGATCGACAATCACCCAGGCGGGACTGTTGTCGGCGGCAATGGCAACCTTGTCGCCACGCAGGATGCCTTGTTGCAGCAAGCCCAGGCTAACCGCATTGACGGCCTCCATCACCTCGGTGCTGCTCAGGGATTGCCATTGGCCACCCGTTTTGACAGACAGGCAGTCCGCCCGCGGCAGGGTTTCCAGTTGGTGAAAGAGGATGTCAAAAGCGCGTTCTAGCTTCATTCGTACAATTGTTTGATTCAGAAACGGCGCAAATTAGCCCCATTCCCTTTTGATGTAAAGAAAATTGCGGCTGAATTTTGGGAATGATCAATAAATTGCCGGCAAAATACCGGTTTTTGTATTGATCATGCGTTTATTCATGCCATCGGAATGGCCGGCAGCGTGAGGGGATACCGCCGCTGCCTTGCTGGACCGTGGCTTAGGGACAATCAGGAAACATCATGAAATTTGCCACCAAGACCATCCATTCCGGCTACGACAGCAGTCAGCACAGCAAGTCGGTGATGCCGCCCATCTATCAAACCTCGGTGTTTGAATTTGCCGAAGTGGGCGAGCAACTGCCGTTTTCCTATGCCCGCACCGGCACCCCCACCCGTGCCGCGCTGGAAAGCTGCCTGGCCAGCCTGGAAAATGCCAAGCACGGCCTGGCTTTTGCCAGCGGCATGGCCGCCATTGATGCGGTGCTGCGCGCCACGCTGAAGCCGGGTGACGAAGTGATTGCCGTGGCCGACCTGTACGGCGGTGCTTACCGCCTGCTCACCAAGGTGATGGCACCGACCGGCATCTCGGTGACCTTTGTCGACCTGACCGACCCGGCCAATCTGAGTGCAGCCATCAGTGCGCGCACCAAGCTGGTGTGGCTGGAATCGCCCACCAATCCATTGCTCAACCTGGTGGACATCACCGCCTTGTCCGCCATTGCCCACCAGCATGGCGCGGTGGTGGCGGTGGACAGCACCTTTGCCACGCCCTATCTGCAGAACCCCATCGATCTGGGCGCGGACATCGTGGTGCATTCCGCCACCAAATACCTGGGCGGCCATTCCGACGTGCTGCTGGGCCTGGTGGCGGTCAGCGACGACAAGCTGTTTGCCGACATCAAGTTCATCCAGAATTCCGCCGGTGGCGTGCCGGGACCGCAGGATTGCTTCCTCACCCTGCGCGGCATCAAGACCCTGCACCTGCGCATGGAACGCCATTGCGACAATGCCGAACAGGTGGCCGCCTTCCTGCGCGACCATCCCAAGGTGGAAAAAGTGTTCTTCCCCGGTTTTGTCGACCATCCCGGCCACGCCATCGCCCGGCAGCAGATGCGTCGCTTTGGCGGCGTCGTCACCATCTGGCTAAAGCAGGACACCCGCGCCGAAGCCAGCCGCGTGGCCAGCAAGCTGCAGCTATTTGCCTTGGCCGAATCGCTGGGCGGGGTGGAATCGCTGGTCAACCACAGCTACACCATGTCGCACGGCGGCATGCCGCCAGAGCAGAAAGCCGCACTCGGCATCCGTGAAGGTGGCTTGCGCCTGTCCATCGGCGTGGAAGATATCGAAGACATTCTGGCGGATCTGGCCCAGGCACTGGCGGATTAAGTCCTCATGGCCTGAAGCGGGCTGCGCAGCAAGCCGGGTCAGGCTTGTTGCCGCGGCCCTGATGCGGTAAATTACCTGAGTAAATTACTAAGGTATTGCACATGGCAGCCCCCGCAGCAGAAAAATACACCGCCCAAACCATTCTTTCCCTGCAGCACTGGAGTGACAAGCTGTTCAGCTTTCGGCTGAGCCGCCCCGAATCCTGGCGCTTTGTTCCCGGCCAGTTTGCCCGGCTGGGCCTGCCGCTGGAAAACGGCGGCATGGTGTGGCGGGCTTATTCCATGACCTCGGCCAGTTGGGACGAGCATCTGGAGTTTTTCTCCATCGTGGTGCCGGACGGGCTGTTTACCTCGCGCCTGGCGCGTTTGCAGGTGGGCGACACCGTCCTGCTGGACAACAAGGCCAATGGCTTTTTTACCGTGGACCGCCTGCCCGATGGCGAGGAGCTGTGGCTGCTGGCCACCGGCACCGGCCTGGCACCGTATCTGTCCATCCTGCAGCAGCCCGAGGTGTGGCAGCGCTTTGCCCATATCGTGCTGGTGCATTGCGTGCGCGAGGTCAGCGAACTGGCCTACCGCAGCGAGATTGACGCGCTGCGCCAGCACCCCCTGTGGGCGGAATGGGGTGATCGGCTGCACTATGTGCCGGTGGTGACACGGCAGGCCGAACCCGGCATGTTGCAACAGCGCATTCCGGCCTTGCTGGCCAGTGGCGCACTGGCCGAGGCCGCCGGACTGCCGCTGACGGTGGAGCGCTCGCGTTTCATGATCTGTGGTAATCCGGCCATGGTGGAAGACACCCACCGTCAACTGATGAAAATGGGCTTCCGTCTGAGCCGGCTGAGCGCACCGGGCCATCTGGTGCTGGAGAACGGCTGGTAAGCCAGGTGCCGGCGCGTGGCCGGCCTTGACTTTAATTAATATATTAATAATATGAGGCAATGCCCGGTGCGGGATACTCCCGCGTCTGGCAAGGCCGAGTGGTGATGACACCACCGGCTGTACGGCCCCGTGCAAGAGGGCCATCTGGAGGAGACAGCATGAACGCGATTCCCCACCGTGCCGGTGTGCCTGTAGGGCTGCCGGCCATCTGCAGCCCTGTTCCATATCCACCGTCTGCCTGGAGCGGCCAATGACGGTCCGCATGCTGGCGGATGTCAGCATTTCCACCGGTGCAGTCAGTCGCAGCGAACGGTTGCGTTTCTGGCGCGAACAAGTAGGCCAGCTATTGATTGATGTGGAGTGTCAGCGCCAGCCAGGACAGGAGCTGGACGCCAGTTTGCGTTACCAGGACTTCGGCCTGTTCCGCATGGCCACCATAGAGGCCAATGCCCATGCGGTGGTACGCAGCGGCCACAGCATCCGTCATGATGGCCGCGACAGCATCTTTGCCTGCCTGATGCTGCAGGGGCGAGGCTTCAGTCACCAGGGGGTGGACTGTGCGCTGCATGTGCCGGGGGATGTGGTGCTGTATGACACGGCCCAGCCTTATGGTCATGGTTTTCCCGAGCAGATGGCGATGGCGGTGCTGGACATCCCGCGCCAATTGTTCAAGCAGCAAGTGGGCGACTGGCAGGAGCAAGGGCTGGTCAAGATCGACCACAGCATGGGCATTGCCGGCTGGGGCGCGCAGGCGGTGCGACAGTTGCTGGCCGACGGAGGGCAGGCTCTGGCGGCGCGCGAGCATCAGGCCAGCCAGTTGCTGGAATGGCTGCATTCCTTGTGGAGTGTGCATAGCGGCCAGATGCAGGCCGGCAAATCCACCCTGTGCAGCCTGTGGCGTGCCAAAGCTTATATCGAGCAACATCTGGCCGAAGATGAGCTGGATGGCGAACACATCAGCCGCGCGCTGAGGCTGTCCGCCCGCCAACTGGCACGCATTTTTGCGCAGGAAGGCCTGTCAGTCAGCCGCTATCTGTGGGGGCGGCGACTGGAGCGTTGCCGCATCGACCTGCAAGACCCGGCATTGCGCCACCTGTCGGTGAGCGAGCTGGGTTTCCGCTGGGGCTTCAATCACAGCGCCCATTTTTGCCGCAGCTATAAACAGCGCTTTGGCGAAACGCCCAGCCAGACCCGCCAGCGTGGCATGTTGTCAACGCAAGGTGACGGGGTGTGACCGGTGTGTCGGTGGCCAGCTCCCGCCGGCAGGGGGCTGGCCCGACTCAATGGCTGTGGCTCAGCTGCGCAAGATGAAGTCGGCGCAGCGCTCGGCAATCATGATGACCGGCGCATTGGTATTGCCGGAAATGATGCTGGGCATGATGGACGCATCGCAGATGCGCACGCCTTCCACGCCATTGAGCTGTAGCTGCGGGTTGACCACCGCCGCCGCATCGCCACCCATGCGGCAGGTGCCAACCGGATGGTAGACCGTCTTGGCATGGCTGCGGATGTGCGCGATCAGCACTTCATCGCTGGCATGCTCCGCTGCCGACGGGAGCAGCTCCTCACTGATCACCCGCTGTAGCGAGGGCGCCCGCAAGATGCGCCGTGCCAGCCTGACTCCGCGCAGCAGGCCGGCCACATCGTCCTCATGGCTCAGTGCGCCACTGACAAAGCGCAGCGGAGCGCGCGCATCGGGGCTACTCAGGCTGACTGAGCCGCGTGATTTGGGACGCAACAGGCAGGGGTTGATGGACATGCCGTGGCCGGGCAGTGGTTCTCGATCCACATCGCCCACCAGCACCGGCAGTACGTGAAACTGAATGTCCGGACGGCTGCCGCCATCGGTGCAGGCAAAGCCGCCGCTTTCCACCACATTGGAAGTGAGCAGCCCACTGCGCAGTAGCTGCCACTGCAAGCCATTGCGCAAGGCATTGAAGCCGCGCTCCTGCCCCAGCAGGCTGATCGGTTCGCGGCAGCGGCCATACACCGATACCTCCAGGTGATCCTGATAATTCTGGCCGACTTCCGCTGCGTCATGCACAACCGGTATGCCTTGTTCGCGTAGTTGCGCTGCGGGGCCAATGCCGGAGAGCAGCAGAATCTTGGGGGTGGACAATGCACCTGCGCACAGGATGACTTCGGCCCTGGCATCGGCCTCGTGTTGCTGACCATCCGCGGTACGCCACTGCACACCGACGGCGCGGCGGCCCTGCCAGCGCAGTCTTTCCACATAGCAACCGGTACGCAACTGCAGATTGTCGCGCTGGCGTACTGCTGCCAGATAGGTGGCTGCCGTGCTGCCGCGTTGGCCATTGAAGGTGGTGGTGTGAAAAAATCCGCTGCCTTGCTGCAGTGGCCCGTTGAAATCGTCGTTATAGGGCAGGCCGCACTCTTGCGCCGCCTTGACGAAGGCCAGGCTCAGCGGATGGCGATAGCGGGTATCGCTTACGCGCAGTGGTCCTTCGGTTCCATGGTAGGGGCCGGAGAGCCGCATATGGTTTTCCGCCTTTTTGAACGCCGGCAGCACCTGCTCCCATCCCCAGCCGCTGCAGCCCTGTGCGGCCCAGTCATCATAATCGGCGGCCGTCCCCCGGATATACACCATGGCATTGATGGAGCTGCCGCCCCCCAGCGTGCGGCCTTGTGGCACATGCATGCGGCGACCGGCGGCACTGGCCTGCGGCTCGCTCTGGTAAATCACGCTGCGTTCACTGCCGATGACCTTGATGAAGGTGGCCGGCATGTGGATGAAGGGGCTGTTGTCGGGCGGACCATCCTCCAGCAACAGAACCCGCTTGCCGGCCTCGGCCAGTCGGCAGGTGATGGTGCAGCCCGCGGAGCCGCCTCCCACCACGATATAGTCAAATTGTGGCATTGCCTTCTCCTTGTTCTCCTGCGCCCGTTGCGGGCGGGACTTCAGCTTAAGGGACGGTGAAAAGCCACATTGACTGCCATGGCCGTCGGCTTTGACTGGGCTGGCCAGTGCTCGGCCAAATGTCGCTGCCCTGAGGGGAGGCATGAGCTGGATGAATAGCGGCCAACAACAGCACACTGCTTCTGGCGCAAGGCGGCGTAACGCAGTCGCAGGCTGTTGCTCAGTGCCAGCAGGTGTTGGTCTGTATGGTGAAAACCAGGTGGGGCGGTCAGTCTGTGCGCGCTTGCCTTGCGCAGCAGGCAGGCGGTGGTGGAGGCGTCGCGGCTGACCATGTGGCGACCGGGCGACGCTCTGCTGCAGGTGTATGCAGCGGCCGCTATTGCGCGGTATCAGGCCAAGGCTGCCGGGCGCAATACCTTGTGCCGTCATTGAGCGTGCTGACGCCAGCGCAAAGAAAAAGCCGCAGGACAGTGCCTGCGGCTTTTGGCATGCTGCGCTGTTTGCGGCTTACTTGACGCAGTCCACGCAGTACACCTTGCGGCCTTCCACATCGGTGGCCACCAGGCCATGCACGTCGGTCTCGAAGCCCGGCAGCTCGCGGTTGAAGGCCTGGGCAAAGCGCAGGTAGTCAACAATGGTCTTGTTGAAACGCTCGCCCGGAATCAGCAGCGGAATGCCCGGCGGGTACGGGGTCAGCAGCACGGCGGTGACGCGGCCTTCCAGTTGGTCTACCGGCACGCGTTCGATCTCGCGGTGGGCCATCTTGGCAAAGGCATCGGCCGGACGCATGGCCGGTTCCATCTCGGACAGATAGATCTCGGTGGTCAGGCGGGCGATGTCATGCTTGGTGTACAGCGCGTGAATGCGCTGGCACAGGTCGCGCAGGCCCACGCGCTCGTACTGCGGGTAGCGCGCGACAAAGTCCGGCATGGCGCGCCACAGCGGCTGGTTCTTGTCGAAGTCGTCCTTGAACTGCTGCAGCAGCGAAATCAGCGTGTTCCAGCGGCCCTTGGTAATGCCGATGGTGAACATGATGAAGAAGCTGTACAGGCCGGTTTTTTCCACCACCACACCGTGTTCGGTCAGGTACTTGGTGACGATGGCGGCCGGAATGCCCATTTCTTCGAAGCTGCCGTCCACGTCCAGGCCCGGGGTCAGCACGGTGGCCTTGATCGGGTCCAGCAGGTTGAAGCCTTCTTCGATACCGGCAAAACCGTGCCAGTGCGCGCCGGGTTTCAGTTCCCAGTCCACCGGGTCGCAGATGCCGTCGTCGGACAGCTCGTCCGGGCCCCATACGCTGAACCACCAGTCGTTGCCGTATTCCTCGTCCACCTTGCGCATGGCGCGGCGGAAGTCCAGAGCTTCCACCAGCGATTCTTCCACCAGCGCCTGGCCACCCGGCTGTTCCATCATGGCGGCAGCCACGTCGCAGCTGGCAATAATGGAATATTGCGGGCTGGTGGAGGTGTGCATCAGATAGGCCTCGTTGAACCAGGCGGTATCCAGCTGACGGTTTTGCGGGTCCTGCACCAGAATCTGCGAAGCCTGGCTGATGCCGGCCAGCAGCTTGTGGGTGGACTGGGTGGAGAAGATCAGGCTGTCCTTGCAACGCGGACGGCCTTCGCCAATGGCGTGGAAGTCGCCATAGAAGTCGTGGAAGCTGGCGTGCGGCAGCCAGGCTTCGTCAAAGTGCAGGGTGTCCACTTCGCCATCCAGCAGGCCCTTGATCTCTTCCACGTTGTACAGGATGCCATCGTAGGTGGACTGGGTGATGGTGAGGATGCGCGGCTTGAGCTTGGGGTTCTTTTCCAGCGCTTCGCGGGCAAAGGGGTTGGCCAGAATCTTCTTCTTGATGCTTTCCAGCTGGAATTCCGACTTGGGAATCGGGCCGATGATGCCGTAGTGATTGCGCGTGGGCATCAGGAATACCGGAATGGCACCGGTCATCATGATGGCGTGCAGATTGGACTTGTGGCAGTTGCGGTCCACCAGCACGATGTCACCGGCTGCCACGCAGCTATGCCATACGATCTTGTTGGAAGTCGAAGTGCCGTTGGTGACGAAGAACAGGTGGTCGGCATTGAAAATGCGCGCCGCATTGCGTTCCGAGGCAGCAATCGGGCCGGTGTGGTCCAGCAACTGGCCCAGTTCGTCCACCGCATTGCACACGTCGGCGCGCAGCATGTTTTCGCCAAAAAACTGGTGGAACATCTGGCCTACCGGGCTCTTCAGGAAGGCCACGCCACCGGAGTGACCGGGGCAGTGCCAGGAGTAGGAGCCATCGTGGGCGTAGTCCACCAGCGCGCGGAAGAACGGCGGGGCCAGGCTGTCCAGATAGCTCTTGGATTCACGGATGATATGGCGTGCCACGAATTCCGGCGTGTCTTCGTGCATGTGGATGAAACCATGCAGCTCGCGCAGGATGTCGTTGGGGATATGGCGCGCGGTACGGGTTTCGCCATACAAGTACACCGGAATGTCCGGGTTACGGCGGCGGATTTCCGCCACAAAGCTGTATAGCTGGCCCAGAGCGTTTTCCGAGGCGTCGTCGGTCTGGAATTCTTCGTCGTCGATGGACAGGATAAAACCGGCTGCCCGGCTTTGCTGCTGGGCAAAGGAGGTGAGGTCACCATAGCTGGTGTAACCAATCACACTCATGCCTTCGGCTTCCATGGCTGCTGCCAGTTCGCGGATGCCGGAGCCGCTGGTGTTTTCCGAGCGGAAGTCCTCGTCGATGATGACGATGGGAAAGTGAAAACGCATACCTGAGTCCTTGTCAGTCAAAACTCGGACACCACAGCCGGGGATGGCCATTCAGGAAGGCAGCCCTTGCCATCGGCAAGGACAATACCGTGCACCTGTAACGCCTGTCGGCCCGCAGCTTGCTGCAGTGTCACTCGGTGCGCGTTGGGGCGCAGTCGCTGGTCCCTGCCGGATGGCAGTGGGCGGGGCTGGCCTTGAGGCGCGTAAATATTACTGGGTGCGCACGAAAACCGGGGTGCGTCCTGCAGGCTGACGTGGAGTGGCCGCAGATCCCCGGCGTTCTTAGGGAGCACGTTTTGCGTGCGTCCTTCACGTCGGCCGGCTTGGAGAACATCCCAAGAAAGCGCGCATTGTAGACCTTTTACCGTGCTTGTGTTGCACGGCAATATCAGTAGCTGAAAATAATCTGGAGGTTTGATCAAATAAACCGGGCAAAGCCTTGTGGCATAAGGCTTTTAGCGAGGAAAACCTGTGTTAACGGTTTGTTTTAAGACAGTTTAGCCTTCAGGCCCGACTGGGGGTTTGAGATTATTTTTTGTCTCGGCCAACTGTTGTTTTTTTTCATTGCGCCGCCGATACAGGCCCAGTGCCTTCAATACGATGGCACCACCGCTGAGGGTGAGCAGGAAAACCAGCGGGCCGGCCACCAGCCAGGGAAACAGGGCGGCCACTACGGCAAAGCCCAGCAGGCTCAGGCCGATGGTGAGAAAAGCCGTGGCTTCGCTGCTGTCTATGCTGCGGGTACCGCGCACCACGGCACCCAGTGCATCGCCAATGCGTGCGGCCTGCCTGGCGGCGGCGCTGGCCCCGCTGCGCGCCGCATGTCCGGCAGCCGGAAACAGGAAGGAGGCTTGCTGGCGCTGGCGCGGGTGAGTCAACACCGGGGTGCGCTTGTGGCCGCTGAGCACCACTTCGGTGGATTGTTCCAGATCCTGCAAGAAGCGGGCGGCCAGTTCGCCGGCCACGCTTTCGTCCTCGATGGCGACATCGATTTCGCGATTGGCCAGCCAACTGGAAATGTTCAGATTGGTCGAACCGATACGCGCCCAGCGGCCATCGGCCACGGCGGTCTTGGCATGAATCATCGGGCCGTTCCACTCGAATACCCGCACGCCGGATTCCAGCAGTGGCCGGTACATGGTGCGCGACACCGTGGCAATCCAGCGGATATCACTGGAGCGGGGCACCAGCAGCCGCACATCCACGCCATCGCGCGCAGCCTGTTTCAGTGCCGACAGATAGGTGCTGGTGCCCATGAAATAGGCATCGGTCAGCCACAGGGTGCGGCGGGCAAAGCTGGCAATCAGCATGTCCAGCCGCATCATGTGGGCGGTGGACGGGGTGGTGGCAATCAGCCGGGCGGCAATGGTGCCGCATTCCGCGATGGGGGTGGAAAAATCCAGCCATTGCGCGTCCAGTGCCGGGCCGCAACTGGCCCAGCTATCGGCAAAGGCGGCCAGCGCTTCACGCACCAGCGGTCCACGCAAGGACAGACCGGTGTCGCGCCACGGCGCGATGCCGGCATCCGGCCTGCCTTCCCAACTGGCGCTGATGCACAAGCCGGAAATGAAGGTTAGCTGTCTGTCCACCACGATCAGCTTGCGATGATTGCGCCCCAACAGGCTCAGGCCGCCGGTCAGCGTGGGCGGATTATAGGCCCTGACCTCGGCACCGGCCGCCAGCAGCGGGCGGAAAAATCCGCTCAGCCAGGGTTTCCAGCAGCCCAGCCAGTCATACAGCAGGCATACCTTGACCCCTGCTGCAGCCTTGTCCGCCAGCAACTGGCGGATGTCGCGGCCAAACGTGTCGTTGGCCACGATATACATCTCGATGAACACCGACTCTTCTGCTGCGGCAATCGCCTGTTTCCAGGCCGGAAAGTTATCCGTACTGTCGTATAGCAGCGTAACCTGATTGCCCGTGATCAGCGGTGCGCCGGCCGAGCGTGAAAACGCCTGGTCGGCCAGTTGCCGAACGAAATCCTGGGTGAGGGCTGTGGTGGTATCGCTACGCATGATGATTGTTTGTATGTTGTCGGACAATATTCCGGAAGCGGTGATTTAAGCCGTTTTGGATTGGCCAGCCGTGCACCACAATGGGTCGTAAATTTGAATGTGGGTGTCACAAAACTGGAAGAAAAATGTACTTTTTTTGCGGGTTTTCCCTGATTTTTTTGGCGAAAAATTAAGTTAAGTTTTTGAAAAATAAAGATTATTGCGTTGCGAGAAAATTGGCAATAACTGGTTGCAAGGTCAAGCAAGTTGCCCTTAGAATCGATTCATTCGATTCACAATTATAAGCAGGACAAAGCAATGGACAGACAGCGCTGGTTGCAGGGTACCCTGTACCACCCGGATTTCGAGCAGGACAGCTGCGGATTCGGCCTCATCACCCAACTGGACGACAAACCCAGCCACTGGCTGGTAGAAACCGCCATCTCCTCGTTGGCCAAACTGACCCACCGTGGAGCGGTGGCGGCAGACGGCAAGTCGGGCGACGGCTGTGGCTTGCTGTTTCGCAAGCCGGACGGTTTCCTGCGTGAAGTGGCCGCCGAGGCCGACATTGCGCTGAAGGCAGTGTACGCCGCCGGTCTGGTATTCCACCACCCCGACAGTGAAATCGGCGCGCGCAGCTTGCGTCGCCTCAAGGAGTTTCTGGAAGCCCAGCAACTGGAAGTCGCCGGTTTCCGCGTGGTGCCTACCGATGTCAGCGCCTGTGGCGAAGCCGCACTGGCCAGCCTGCCTGCCATTTCCCAGGTGTTCGTAAACTGTCCTTTCGGTATGGATGAGCTGACTTTCCAGCGTCGTCTGTACATGGGCCGTCGTCAGGCAGAAAAAGCCAACAAGGTGGACGATCCGTCCTTCTACCTGCCCACGCTGTCGCCGCACACCCTGTCCTACAAAGGTCTGGTGACGCCGGAAAACCTGCCCAAGTTCTTCCTGGACCTGAACGACCCGCGTTTTGAATCCAGCCTGGCGGTATTCCACCAGCGCTTCTCCACCAATACCTGGCCGCAATGGAAGCTGGCACAGCCCTTCCGCTTCCTGGCGCACAACGGTGAAATCAACACCGTGCAGGGCAACCGTTACTGGGCGCGTGCCCGCGAGCGCATCATGGCCTCGCCGCACCTCGATATGGACGCGGTGCGTCCTATCGTGCAGACCGACGGTTCGGACTCGATGAGCCTGGACAATATGCTGGAAGGCCTGCTGATGGGCGGCATTCCGCTGTTCCGTGCGCTGCGCCTGCTGGTGCCGCCGGCCTGGCAGAACGTGGACTCCACCGACAAGGACCTGCGCGCCTTCTACGAGTACAACTCCATGCACATGGAGCCGTGGGACGGCCCGGCCGGCATCGTGCTGACCGATGGCCGCTACGCCGCCTGTATGCTGGACCGCAACGGCCTGCGTCCGGCACGCTGGGTGCTGACCCGCGACAATATCCTTACCATCGCCTCCGAAGTGGGCGTGTGGGACTACAAGCCGGAAGACGTGCTGCGCAAGGGCCGCGTGAAACCCGGCCAACTGTTTGCTGCTGACCTGGCTACCGGCGAGCTGCTGATGCCGGAAGACATCGACGCCATGCTCAAGAGCGCCAAGCCGTATCGCCAGTGGATCAAGGACAGCGCCAAGTATCTGGAACTGTCGATCGAGGACGATGCCGGCATCGAGGCGGTGAGCAAGGAAGAACTGTCCCGTCTGCAAAAACTGTACAACTTCAGCTTTGAAGAGCGCGACCAGATCCTGCGTGTATTGGCCGAAGACGGTCAGGAAGCTGTGGGCTCCATGGGCGATGACACCCCGATGGCGGTGCTCAGCCAGAAAGTGCGCTCGCCGTTTGACTACCTGCGCCAGCAGTTTGCCCAGGTGACCAACCCGCCGATCGACCCCATCCGCGAAGCCGTGGTGATGTCGCTCAACAGCGTGTTTGGCCCGGAACGCAATATGTTTGAAGAGAGCGCCGAACACGCCAAGCGTCTGGAAGTGCGCTCGCCGGTGCTGTCGCACGAAAAATTCGTCCGCGTCACCACCCGTCCGGAACCGTATCTGAAGGCCACCACCTTCGACCTGTGCTACGACCCGAACGAAAGCTCGCTCAAGCAGGCCATCGAAAAGCTGTGCCAGCACGTGATCGAAGCCGTACAGGAAGGCACGGTGATCGTGGTGCTGTCCGACCGCATCATCACCCAGGGCCGTCTGCCTATCCATGCGCTGTTTGCCACCGGTGCGGTACACCATGCGCTGATCGAAAGCGGCCTGCGCTGCAAGACCAACATCCTGCTGGAAACCGGCACCGTGCGCGACGCGCACCAGATGGCCTGTGTCATCGGTTATGGCGCCACCGCGGTTTATCCCTACCTGGCTTACCAGAGCATCATCGACCTGGTGAACAGCGGCGTGGTCAACTGCAAGATCAACGAAGCACTGCAGCACTACCGCAAGGGCATCAACAAGGGCCTGCTCAAAGTGCTGTCCAAGATGGGTATTTCCACCATCGCCTCCTATCGCGGCGCCCAGTTGTTTGAAGCCGTGGGTATCCATAAGGATGTGGTGGACCTGTGCCTGAAGGGCACCGTGTCGCGCGTATCCGGTGCCAGCTTCGAGGACTTTGAAGACGACCAGCAACAACTGCTGCGTTTCGCCTTCAACCCGATGCGCCCGATTTCGCAAGGCGGCCTGCTCAAGTACGTCCACGGCGAGGAATACCACGCCTACAACCCGGATGTGGTGCAACTGCTGCAAAAAGCGGTACAGAACGACGACTACCAGGCCTACCAGCAATACGCCGACACGGTGAACACCCGTCCGGTATCCATGCTGCGTGACCTGATGAAGGTGAAGCTGGCCGAACAGCCGATTTCCGTCGACGAAGTCGAGCCGATCGAAGCCATTCTCAAGCGCTTTGACTCCGCCGGCATGTCGCTGGGCGCGCTGTCGCCGGAAGCCCACGAGGCACTGGCAACCGCCATGAACCGTCTGGGTGGCCGTTCCAACTCCGGTGAAGGCGGTGAAGACGCCGCCCGCTACGGCACCGAGAAGATGTCCAAGATCAAGCAGGTGGCCTCTGGCCGCTTTGGCGTCACCCCGCATTACCTGGTGAATGCCGAAGTGCTGCAGATCAAGGTGGCCCAGGGTGCCAAGCCGGGTGAGGGTGGCCAGCTGCCGGGTGACAAGGTCACCGGCCTGATTGCCCGCCTGCGTCACGCCAAGGAAGGCATCAGCCTGATTTCGCCGCCGCCGCACCACGATATTTACTCCATCGAAGACCTGGCCCAGCTGATCTTCGACCTGAAGCAGGTCAACCCGACCGCGCTGGTGTCGGTAAAACTGGTAGCCGAACCGGGCGTGGGTACCATTGCCGCCGGTGTGGCCAAGGCCTATGCCGACCTGATCACCATCTCCGGTTACGACGGTGGTACCGGTGCCTCGCCGCTGACTTCGGTGAAATACGCCGGCTCTCCATGGGAACTGGGTCTGTCTGAAGCCCAGCAAGTGCTGCGTGCCAACGGCCTGCGTGGCCGGGTACGGGTTCAGACCGACGGTGGTCTGAAAACCGGTCTGGACGTCATCAAGGCAGCCATCCTTGGTGCGGAAAGCTTCGGCTTCGGTACCGGCCCGATGGTGGCGCTGGGCTGTAAATACCTGCGTATCTGCCACCTGAACAACTGCGCCACCGGCGTGGCCACCCAGGAAATCAAGCTGCGCTCCAAGTACTTCCTCGGCCTGCCGGAAATGGTGATGAACTACTTCCTGTTCATCGCCCGCGAAACCCGCGAATGGATGGCCAAGCTGGGCGTACGCAGCATGGAAGAGCTGATCGGCCGCATGGATTTGCTGGAACTGCTGGAAGGCGAAACCGCCAAGCAAGCCAAGCTGGACCTGTCGCCGCTGCTGTCGCAAGGCACGGTGCCGGACGATGTGCCGCGCTTCTGCATCAGCGACAGCAACCCGTCCTTCGACAAGGGCGAGCTGGCCGAGCAGATCCTGGCCGATGCACTGCCTGCCATCCACAACAAGCAGATGCTGGAACTGTCCTACCCGATCGAGAACATCCACCGTTCCATCGGTGCCCGCCTGTCCGGCGAAATCGCCCGTGTACACGGCGCGGCTGGCCTGCCGTTTGGCTGTCTCAAGGTCAAGTTCACCGGCAGCGCCGGTCAGAGCTTTGGCGTATGGAACGCGCCTGGCCTGCACCTGGAACTGGAAGGCGATGCCAACGACTACGTGGGCAAGGGCATGGCCGGTGGCCGCGTCACCATCTACCCGCCGAAGAATGCGGTATATGAAAGCGGCGAAGCCATCATCATCGGTAACACCTGCCTGTACGGTGCCACCGGTGGCCAGTTGTTTGCCGCCGGTGTGGCCGGCGAGCGTTTCGGCGTGCGTAACTCCGGCGCGCTGGCAGTCATCGAAGGCGCAGGCGACCACTGCTGCGAATACATGACCGGCGGTACCGTCATCGTGCTGGGCGAAACCGGCTACAACTTCGGTGCCGGCATGACCGGTGGCTTCGCCTTCGTCTACGATCCGGGCGAACGCTTTGCCTACCGCTACAACAATGAACTGGTCGACATTCACCTGATCAACGGCGAAGCAATGGGCATGTACCGTGCCTTCCTGCTGGAGAAGATTGCCAAGCATGTCGAGCTGACCGGCTCTGAAACCGGCCGCGCCATGCTGCAAAACTTCGACGACTACGTGGATTACTTCTGGCTGGTGAAGCCGAAGGCCGCCACGTTGGACAGCCTGCTCAAGGATTGAGGTGAACCGGGAGTAGTGAATAGGGAGTAGGGAGTGGACAAGCCGCACAAGCAGCTACACGCCTGGCAGGAAAGCATGAATTTGGCACAGTTGATTTATCAATTAACCGCCAGCTTTCCTGCCGAAGAAAAGTTCGGTCTGACAGCCCAGCTTAGGCGCGCAGCAGTGTCCATTCCCTCCAATATTGCTGAAGGGGCCGCACGCAGTACCACCAGAGACTATGTCCATTTTCTGGTTGTGGCGCGTGGCTCACTCAGTGAGATGGATACACAGCTGGAATTGGCAGTCCGCCTTGGCTATCTCCCACCGCATCATTCAGGAATCCCGGCACTCAACAAAACCGGAAAGCTGCTTTCTGCATTGATCAGCAGTTTGCGAAACAAATTGAAAGATTAAGTGGGTTGGTCGGTACGTGGTTACTCTCCACTCCCGACTCCCCACTCCCAAACAGGGAGAAAACGATGTCAGGTGATGTTTTTCAGTTCATGAAGCTCTCCCGCAACCCCGGCGAAAAAGTCGAAGCCGCGGTGCGCAAGATTGAGTTCAAGGAAATCTATCAACCGCTGCACAAGGTGGACGCCGCCGACCAGGCCGGGCGCTGCCTGTCCTGTGGCAACCCCTATTGCGAATGGGAATGCCCGGTACACAACTACATTCCCAACTGGCTGAAGCTGGTGACCGAAGGCAAGCTGTTCGAAGCGGCCGAAATGTCGCACAAGACCAACAGCCTGCCGGAAATCTGTGGCCGCGTCTGCCCGCAAGACCGCCTGTGTGAAGGCTCCTGCACGCTGAACCAGGGTGGTTTCGGTGCCGTTACCATCGGCAGCATCGAAAAATACATCACCGACGAAGCCTACAAAGCTGGCTGGCGTCCGGACATGTCCAAGGTGATCTGGAGCAACAAGAAGGTTGCCGTCATCGGTGCCGGCCCGGCAGGCCTTGCCTGTGCCGACGTGCTGGTGCGTAACGGCGTGAAGCCGGTGGTGTACGACCGCTACGAAGAAATCGGCGGCCTGCTCACCTTCGGCATCCCGGAATTCAAGCTGGAAAAGGCAGTCGTGCAGCGCCGCCGCGAAATCATGCAAGGCATGGGCGTGGAATTCGTGCTGAATACCGAAATCGGCAAGGACATCGAAATCGAAGCCCTGCTGGAACAGTACGACGCCGTATTCATGGGCATGGGTGCTTACAAGTACATGAAGGGTGGCTTTGCCGGTGAAGACCTGCCAGGCGTGCTGGAAGCACTGCCGTATCTGGTCAACAACGTGCGCCAGTGCATGGAAACCCTGCCCGCAGACGAGCCTGCCATCTCCATGGCCGGCAAGCGCGTGGTGGTGCTGGGTGGTGGCGACACCGCCATGGACTGCAACCGCACCGCCATCCGTCAGGGTGCCAAGCGCGTCACCTGCGCCTACCGCCGTGACGAGGCAAACATGCCGGGCTCCAAGCGCGAAGTGGCCAATGCCAGGGAAGAGGGCGTGGAATTCCGCTGGAACAGCCAGCCGGTGGGCATCGAGCAACTGCCCAATGGCGCGCTGGCGGTAATCCTGGCCGAAACCCGCCTGGGTGAGCCGGATGCCAAAGGCCGTCGTAACGCCGAAATCGTACCGGGCAGCGAAGAGCGCATCGAGTGCGATCACGTCATCATCGCCTTCGGCTTCCAGGTGGAAGCAGCCAGCTGGTTCGACCGCGCCGGCATCAGCAGCCAGCCCAATGGCCGCACCATCGCCTCGGAAAAGTCCAAGTTCAAGTACCAGACCAGTCACGCCAAGATCTTCGCCGGTGGCGACCAGGTACGCGGTGCCGATCTGGTGGTGCGTGCCGTGTTCGAAGGCCGCCAGGCAGCAGAAGGCATCCTGAGCTATCTGCAGGTGTGGTAAAAATAAGTAACTGTTTAAAAGGGTGGCAAAATGCCACCCTTTTTGTGCCAGTAGGAGATCAGCGTCCTATCGCCTGATAGTCGAAGCCCAGCTCACGCAGCCAGGCGGGGTCGTACATATTGCGGCCATCAATAATCACCGGCTGCTTGAGGCTGGCCTTGATGGCGTCGAAGTCCGGCGCGCGGAACATCTTCCATTCGGTGACGATCAGCAAAGCATCCGCCCCCTGCAGCGCAGCCATCATGTCATCGGCAAAACCCAGGCCGGGCGTATCGCCCATCACACGTCTGGCTTCCTCTGCGGCAACCGGGTCATAGGCGGCCACGGTTGCGCCACGGCGGGCCAGTTCGGCAACAATCACTCGGCTGGAAGCCTCACGCATATCATCGGTATTCGGCTTGAATGCCAAACCCCAGATGGCAAAATGCCGGCCCTGCAAATCCTCGCCAAAGCGCTTGACCAGCTTGTCCACCAAGCGGCGCTTTTGTGCCTCGTTGGCCTCTTCCACTGCCGTTAGCACGCGCATGGCGTGGCCCTGTTCGCGGCCACTGGCCACCAGTGCCTTGACGTCCTTGGGGAAGCAGGAGCCGCCATAGCCGGCACCGGGGTAGAGGAAGTGGTAGCCAATGCGTGGATCGGAACCGATGCCACGGCGTACCAGTTCGATATCGGCCCCCAGGTCTTCGGCCAGGTTAGCCAGCTCGTTCATGAAGGAAATCCGCGTGGCCAGCATGGCGTTGGCAGCATATTTGGTCAGCTCGGCAGAGCGCACGTCCATGAACAGGATACGGTCGTGATTACGCTGGAACGGCGCATACAAGCGGCGCATCAGCTCGATGGCACGTTCGTCTTCAGCGCCCACCACGATGCGGTCGGGCTTCATGAAGTCCTCGATGGCCGCACCTTCCTTGAGGAATTCGGGATTGGAGACCACGCTGAAAGCAATGTCGGCACCGCGCTCGGCCAGGGTGGCGGCAATCTGCGCCTTGACCTTGTCTGCTGTTCCCACCGGTACGGTGGATTTATCCACCACCACCTTGGGCTCAGTCATATGCAGGCCGATATTGCGGGCAGCGGCCAGCACGTATTGCAGATCGGCGGAACCATCTTCATCCGGCGGCGTGCCGACGGCAATGAACTGGATTTCGCCAAACGCCACGGCGGCGGCAATATCGGTGGAGAAGGACAGACGGCCAGCGGCAACATTGCGCCGTACCATGTCTTCCAGGCCGGGTTCATAAATGGGGATGCCACCTTGTTGCAGCGTGGCGATCTTGGCAGGATCCACATCCAGACACAGCACATGGTTGCCCACTTCGGCAAGGCAGGTACCGGTCACCAGGCCAACGTAGCCGGAACCAATAATTGTTATATTCATAACGTAAAATTTTAAAAAACGATATTAAATGGTAGGTAGAATTTTCTTAAAGTAGGAAATTGTTTCTTTAAGACCATCTTCCAAACTTACTTTAGGTATCCAATCTAGCTTTTGCTGAGCCAGACTAATGTCTGGCTTACGTTGTTTAGGATCATCGGAAGGTAACGGATTGAAAATCAACTTGGACTTGCTTTGAGTGTGTTTTAATACAAGTTCGGCAAGTTGTAGCATCGAAAACTCACATGGATTGCCGATATTAACAGGGCCAGTAAATCCATGCTCAGTTTCCATCATCTTCAAAAATGCTTCAATCAAGTCATCAACATAGCAGAAACTACGTGTTTGGCTTCCATCTCCATAAATTGTAATGTCTCGCCCTTGTAATGCTTGGACAATAAAGTTACTAACTACGCGACCATCATTGGGGTGCATTCTTGGGCCGTAAGTGTTGAATATACGGACAACTTTTATATCCAAATTGTGCTGGCGGTGATAGTCAAAAAACAGTGTTTCTGCACATCTCTTACCTTCATCATAGCAACTGCGAATTCCGATAGGATTGACTTTACCCCAGTAGGACTCTGGTTGCGGATGAACCTCGGGGTCTCCATAGACCTCACTGGTAGATGCTTGCAAGATACGAGCTCCTACGCGTTTGGCCAAACCAAGCATGTTGATGGCACCATGTACACTTGTTTTAGTAGTTTGTACTGGATCGTGTTGATAATGAACTGGACTAGCAGGGCAGGCCAGATTAAAAATCTGATTTACTTCTACATATAACGGGAAAGTAACATCATGGCGCATCAGTTCAAAATTGGGATGGGTAAGCAAATGCTTTACATTCTGTTTACTTCCGGTAAAGAAGTTATCCACACAAAGGACATCATCACCACGAGAAATTAAGCGATCGCAGAGATGAGAGCCAAGGAAGCCAGAGCCTCCAGTAACAAGAATTTTTTTCATATTAATTACCTAAAATAGTGGTTAGTGTATGGCGTGTGATGTAGTGCTTTGTAATTGTATTCGGTGCTGGTTGTAATAAATTTGACCGAGCAGGAATATGAATATAAAGCTGATTGGATAGTATTCAAGTATTCTATTGCTTCCACAGTATGTAATGAATATTAATCCACACGCCTGAGAAAAGTATTTGCTATTATAAAGGATGCCGGTAAAGAATGGAAATATCAAGCTACATAGTATGATGCATGAGAGTAAAATGCCAAAACTATTGGAGAATGTAACAAATTGGCTATCTGCGCTATTGTAAAATGAGGTAACTGATCCTAATAAAAGCATTTTCAATGGATTGTCAGTAAAGTTGACGATTATCTGATGGTAAAGTAAAGATCTATTTCCAATTGATGTAGAAATGGAATTCGTTGGTGTTGTTAGCTCACGCTCCGAGATTGGAGAATATTGCTGAATATTGAGATATCGAATCAGCGATTCTAACTTGTATGCCAAATGTCCTTCTAGATTGTAGAGAATTATTCCTGTTGCAAAAAACGCAATAGCAATAGAGAAGGCTACATCAAATTTGTTTTTTTGATGCAGTATGTTAAGTAAATATAACGAAAGTAAGACAGCTATTGTGGCAAGCGACTTAGTTTGGCAGGCACCATATGTAACGATAAATAGAGGAATTAAGTGGTAGTTTTTATGGCGGCGCGTAATTATGTATGCCGTAGCCAAGTTACATATTATGCCAAATGTTGATGGGTTGCCAAATCCGCCAATGAACGCCTTATTTTCCCAAATAGACTTAGAATGCTGAACTAAAATATAGTCAATTATGATTTGCATGCATAATATCAATATTAGTGTCGGGAAAAAAATATTAACAACTTCAGTATGTAATCTTGGGCGGAAAAATACATACGGAATTGATAGAGCAAAGAAGTTCAAAAATAGGAAGTCATTGACCGAAAAGTAGACAGATTTATATACTAGAATAACTATAGCCAGTGATACCGATATGGACAGCATGTCTATACTACATTTTGCCCTTCTGAAATCAAAGAAAGTTAAGTAAAACAATACAGATGCAAAGATTTTAACAATCTGCATTGCTAAAGGTGTATGAGTGACTCCTTCGTGAAAGGTAATAAAGTACAAGTAGTAATAATGAGAGGAAATGATAAAAACAAGCAAAGATATAAGAATCTTGTGCTCTTTAACATATTTTAGTGATTTGTCAATATGCATGGTTTGCGTCAAAGTGCTTTCATTATTAAACGATAATAAATTGAAAGTAGTATGTACGTAAGTAAAAAATATGGGTAAAGAGGTAGTAGATAACGGCGTTTGGTTGCAAGTGTGTGATAGATAAGCCAGAAAACTTTCTTGACATGAGTTTTTTTATTTCTTGAAATGGAGTTGGTAAGTATTCGATAATAGACAAGCGTTGTACAGCATTTGCCAATTCTATAATTATCAGCAGCTATTTTCAGCCACAAGTCATAGTCTTCAATCGCCCTAAAAATAGGGGACTCTTTAAATCCATTGAATTTTATGGCTACATTTTTTTTGATGATAACAGAGGATGTTGGAATACGATTTTTTGTTAATTGGTCAAAAAATGTGATTTTTTTACAGGAAATATTTTCTTGTTGAATTAATGTTGGAGTTGGAGGCTCACCAGTGAAATCAGTCATTTGACTACAGATCAAGTCGTATTGATTTTTTTTAGCAAAGTCAAGTTGAATGGCAAGTTTTTGTGGATGCCAGATATCATCGGCATCCAGAAATGCAACCCATGGAGTTTTCGCATGCGACAATCCAATATTTCGTGGCCCTGCCGGTCTGCCAAAGTTTTCTTTTAATTGGATCGCTTTTATTCGACTGTCGGTATGGCAAAATTGATTAATAATTTCCCAAGTATCATCTGTTGAGTGATCATCAATAATAATCATCGACCACTCTTTAAAGGTTTGGTCAATTACCGATTGTATTGTGTCTTTAATGTAATGTGCAGCATTGAAAGTAGGAATTATCACAGTAATCATTATCTGATGGTCCAAAAGTTGATTTTTATAGCGGCAGATATTACCGATCACCAAGTGGCATCAGCATTCTGACACGATCAACCCAGCGCATGGATGCACGCCGCTGGATGGGCAGCAACTCTGAGAAAGTATCTTGCTCTGGATGTAGTACCAAAGATTTCCAATCACGTCCCATCAATTTGTCAATGAGACTATTTTCATGTTCATCTGTATTGGAAAATGTAGAATCATCGGCCTCTAATCGACCGGATTTGATAATGTTAAACAACCTGTTGTGATCTAATCCGTCATAGTACTTGTAGTGTGTGGTTGAAATAGCTCGCACATAATTGGTGAATTGTGGGTATCGTGCTGCATGAGTATAGATGTAACGTAAGTTGCTACGATGACGATTTTTAACTGTTAATAGTTTAGAGTTTAATATTGCATTATTGAAATCAGAATAAGATGTCATGGTATGGCAAAAGGTCGCAGCCTCATATGTCATATGGCCTAGGTTAAATACGGTTTTTCCACAGGCTGCGGCTTCAATCGCTGAACTACCTCCATTCAGAACGACGGTATCCGCTTCCTGTATCAGGTCATAAGTATCGACTTTTTGGTCAGAAGCAATGCAATAAATACCACGCTTTTTAGCCCAGTCTTGGTAGTGTTTTGATATCTTTTTCCCGTCAATACGTCCAATATTCTCAGCCCAATTCGGATGGCAACGAAGAACAATTTGATTTGCAGAAACTTGGTATGTATCGAAGAAGGCATCTAATCCATCTAGTGGATCTTGCCATTCAGTTTTCCATTCCGGATGCATCGCAAATTCATTCCAACTACTCGGTAGAAGTAAAATTCTTTCCCCAGAATGCACAACAGGCCAAACCGCTTTTTCAGCAGCACGATTGTAGACTCGCCATTCTAGATCATTAGATTTTAAAAAGCGACGGGCTAGAAGATCCCCTGCAAGATCTGCCTGATGTTTTAACAAAGGCTTATCTTCATAAGAGGAAGTTAGCTGGTTAATTGGTATTAATGAGAGGCAATTACCATTAGGTATTAATTGGATACCATGGCCGAACCAAGTGCGCTCATGCGTAATGTATGGCACCCCAAGCCGCTCACATGCCAATGTTATCATGCGAGTCATATCTATACGGCCATTGAAACATATTACAGCATCAATTTTATTATCTTCAATCCATCTGACGGTCGAATGGAATGTGGAAAAGGCATTTGCTTTCAGCTGTTCACGGATATTTTTCAGTTGAAAATCATTCAAATCCTTCTCACAGGCAATACGTGTCAGTGTTGCCGCACTAGAAGTCAAGTTTTGTTCTAATTCATCCACTGAAAGAATCTGTGATGAAACAGTTTTCTTGATGGAAGAAATATTTTGAAATGGAAAGGAGCGGACACCGCCGACAATACATTTACTGCATTCCGTCAGGGCTCCTTTATCTTTTAATATTTTTGAATAACATGAGTTGATTGAGCCATCGCAAGTGAGAGCAAAAATATTTGCACCACCCTGTTGCATGGTATGAGCCAAGAAGTAGAGATGCTCGACATGCGGTCGATACGAGTAAATGTTAACAAATCCGATATTCATCTCACGCTCCTGAAACTTGGCGTAGGCCAATTACTTTGGCAGGTACACCTGCTACAATTTTTCCTGATTCTACATCTTTAGTTACAACAGCATTGGCACCAATAATACAATGATCTCCGATGGTTACACCAGGCAAGATAACGGCGTTTACTCCAATCCAGACATCGTTGCCTATGGCAATCGGCCTGTCATATTCTTTTTCGGTATGATTATTTTCTGCATACTTCTCCTGTTCACGAATACTTAGTTCTGGCTTTAAATCATATATATGAGTACCAGATGAAATAAATACATTTGGAGCAATAATGCATTCCTCACCAATTTGGACATTTCCGTTAATAGTACTTCTTTTTTGAATTGTAGTCTTATTCCCGATTTTTATTAATTTACTAGGGCAAATTTCTACATCATAATTAATCCAACAATTATCTGCTATGCTGATAACTCCTGAGGTGGCCACTAGTCTGCAAGATTGAATTGAATTACATTTCCCGATGCGTATATTACGTGGATTTTTAATTGTACAGTATGGATGTATTTTATTTCTTGAAGTGATTTCCTTGATAATAAATGCTTTTGACATAATAAGGTAAGCAATAAAATTTATTATCCGTTGCAACATGTTTCCTGTTTCCTGTTTTTAAGCCATATTATTAATGTGCTTATTGTTAAACATATGAATTGCCAAGTTGCAATGAACTTTAAAAAATACATTAAGTCGGTTATTTTTTGGTGATATATATATATCATGCCTAGTATAAAGGTGGTAGTGGCAGTGAGTTGTAATATCAGAGCAAGCTTTTTCATGTGGCGACAAATCAAATAACTCTGAGTTAAATCAGCACCTTTGAAAGTTGCGATGCAAATGATGAGACATAGTGATTCAAGGTCAAGATTCAACCAGTGCGGAGCCATATTTATTGAACTAATTGTGATCAGCACAAATGATGTTGTAAAAACGATTATTCCTGTAAGAGAAATACTTCCCAGTCTGAATTTGCGAAATGCTGAAGTGACTTCTTCTGTGGAAAAACTAACAATTAATTTTGTATTTATAAATTGCTGAAGTGTTATTCCAATGTTGATGATAATGAAAAAATATGAAAATCGAGAAAATTCCATTTTGGAGAGAATGAAACTAGCAGCTAGTCTATCTTGATATTGGGAGAGTGCTCCAAATAATTCAAGTGGTATGTATTTTAATGTTTTTTTAATGTAGTTAAGGTTGGGGAGGGAAGTGTTTTTACAATATGTTATTAAAAGGTTTCCGGTCAGAATTGTATTGATCGCAACCTCTGCTAAGGCAGTTTTAATAGCGTTTTTTGTTACATATGCAGTTGCTGCCGCAACTAAAAAAATTACTAAGTTGCGGATAAGTAATTTTTGAGCATACTTTGTAAAGTATTCTCCGCTTTTAAGTTTTATCAGTTCTAGTGTGAAAGTTAGCAACAAGATAGCCTGCCAAGCTCCGAGTGCTGCTAATAAAACCTCGCCATTGCTGAAAAAGCTAAATAGGGATAGTGCGATACAAGAAATGAGTGAGTTTGCAATTAAAATACTATGTGATTGGCTTGTAAATGCATATAATTTTCCTGAATTATTTTCCTTCAATAATGAAGGGAGTTCGACGTGGTGGCGTAAGATGATCCCAGCACCTATAAATATGCAGCCAAATCCAGAGATGATCTGAAAATAATTGTAACTGGCATATTCTATGTGATTTAAAAGCTTTCCAAGGAGAATGCCTTTGAGTGTAACGAAAGCAGCCGAGGAGCATAGAAATATTATATATTCCCATGCTCTAATTTTAGATAATAAATTTTTGTAGCTCTTTTGCGCATTCACAGGATACTTCCGGGTATTGATTAATTCCAAATTCGAATTGTAACAGTAACCTAGGTTTAGATATCGGTGTGCTGCCTTTATGAATTGTGATCGTATCTTCAATCAGTGTTGATCCCGCAGGCCCAGTTACTGTTATGATATTTTCACTTCCATACCAGTCTAAAATATCTTTGTCTGAGAATCTTATTGATTTTACTATGCTGTTTTTGTAACGTATATTTCTATTAGAGCCTTTTACAAATATATGCGGACCGGATTGTATGTCGACATCTGTTATGTAAATAAAAAATTTAATAAATTTAATGTCATCTAGGTCGTAGTGGTAAACATGAGCATGTCTGTCTCTATCTTCATTGGATGGTGTCGATGGGAACGTCCACCATAAATTAGCCCCCATCAGTTTTGGTTCTGTTTTTAAATATTCAGCAGCAGTAAGTTGCAAGTAGGGGTCTTCTGCAATACTCCGGATGGTGTCATCTTCAAGGATGTTAAAATATTGAGCTAGTAAAATGTCTTTTTTGAGAACTTCTTTTGCTTTTGAAAGTTGATGAATATAAAATCCTTTATCAGCTTCTCGATCTGCAAATACAGGATTTTTTAATGCGTAAGAATAAACGTAGTCTACGATGTGCTTAGGAAGTTGAAGTCCAAGTGTTGCACCGTGTTGATTCACTTCATTAACAGCATTTTCTATAGCGTTTTGATTCGTAGCAAAAAGGCTAGTGCGAATCTCGTTGTTTTTTTTGCTTATAAATTTCCTGTATTGTTTGCTGTTAATTTTTTTGCAAAAAGAAAAAGCTATATCACGTGCAAATTTGCGCTTCAACATTCCGCGCATTATTTTGTATTTGCTGATCATATTTAAGCCTCGGTTAATCAAGTAAGTTCCAAGATAGCGGAGTACCCGCTGGAATGTCCTGCTTAGCCCTCATTCCGATAGCCTTACTATAGTGCTTTGGCGGAAGACCATCGCCGGGCCTAACAGATTTAATATTTTCAGACGTAATGAGTTCGCCTTTTTTAATATTTTCACAAACAAATAATGAGCGAGAAAATTTACGGCTATTTTGAATTTTTTCAGTTAACTCGTAACTGATTTTTCCCATGGCAGCTTCAACAATGCGAATATTTTCTACCATTGTTTTAAATTCATCAGGGGTCATTGAAAAAGATGCATCAGGACCACCAATGCTACGGTCAATGATGAAGTGCTTTTCAATTACTTCTGCACCGAGTGCTACTGCAGCCAGAGCCACCGCATGACCCATGGTGTGGTCCGACAAGCCTACCTTCACTCCAAATGTCTGTGCCAGGTTTGGGATCGTAAGCAGGTTGGCTTCTTCCACTGGTGCAGGGTAGGAAGATGTACATTTCAGTAAGGTAATATCATGGTTACCCATGCGCTTGCAGGCATTTATTGCTTCGTCAATATCTGAGATTGATGCAATGCCCGTTGAAATGATCATCGGCTTACCTTTGCTAGCCGTGTATTCTATGAGAGGAATATCGGTAATTTCAAAGGATGCAATCTTATAAAGTGGAACGTTGAGAGTTTCCAGAAAATCGACGGCAGTGAAGTCGAATGGTGTCGAGAAAAACATCAGCCCCTGCTTCTCTGCTTCCGCCTGGATTGCAGCATGCCATTCCCATGGGGTATAGGCTTCTTGATATAATTTATAAAGCGTGGTGCCATCCCATATGGTGCCTTGTTTTATCTGGAAGTATTTATTATCACAATTCAGTGTGATTGTATCCGCGGTGTAGGTTTGTATTTTTATAGCATCTGCACCGCATTCTTTTGCAGCACGGACTGTCTCCAATGCATTTTCAATATTATGTCCATGGTTTGCTGATAGTTCAGCAATGATAAGTGTTTTCTTCGTGCTATTCCAGTTCATATTTTTTCCATTCTCGGTCAATAATTCCCATTTGTATCATGTCAAGAAATTGATTGCCACGTTTCAGAATTTCTCTACTCAAACCTTCTTCTTGAAAACCTACTTTATGGTAAAGTTTTATTGCTCGGATGTTGCTTGCAATAACTTCCAGCTTTAATGTGTGAAGCTGCGCATGATTAAATGCTATATCGCATAGTCCATCCAGTAGATCCGCTCCTGTTATGTGGGTCAAATTTTCTGGGTTCTTATATATGCCTACCCGTGCTGATTGATTAATAAAGTCTACATCGTGAAGTGAAATAACACCTACTGGAAATTTATTGAATTGTGCAAGAAAGTTAAAGTTTTTTGTTTGATTTTGCTGGTTTTTAATAAAGAGAAGATGCTGTGCAAGAGGAATTGGTTCAGAGTTGACCATCCAGCAAGTAATATCTGGGTGATTGCGCATTCTCCACACAGCTTCAGCCTCTGCATCATTCAGCAAAGAGAATGGCCTGAAGGTGAAGTCTCTGTAATTGATTTCATCATGCATTATATTTATGAGTTCATCCATTCCAACCATCTCTTTGTACCAAGTCCATCTACTATATTTTGCAACTTAGAGCAGTCACTTCTTCGGAGGGAAATATCTTTTAACCGTTCAAGCTTAGTGCTGATGTTTTTAAGAATATCTTTATCACTCCATTTTCCTGCATAGTGAAAACATGAAAATTCATTCCAACCATTGATCTGTATTTTCTGGTTTTCGGCTGTACATATCAATATGGCAGGGGTACCAGTAGCTGCGAGCTCATAAATTGTTTGGCCAGCAGCACTCACCGCTAGGTCGCACTTAGTCATCAATTCAGCAATATTTTCTGCACTCAAAAAACTGTACTGAGTACATTTGTTATCTATCGAGACTTGTGTAATTGTAATAATATGTATATGAGCTAATGGATAGTGTTTCCTGGTCAGCTCTAATATGCAAGAGGTCATATTGTGAATATCTGTCCCTCCAAGCATAACTAAAATGTTTTTTACTTCTTCATTAATAATTGTACGTTTGGAAATGTCCCAGAATGCGGGTCTTAGTGGTTGCCACTTGGGGCCATAAACCCATGTGGCACAACCTTGCATATTTTTTATTACACCAGGGGCTGCATGAATGACTAAACCGGCCGGATATTCGAGACGGTAGGTGTCATCCAGAAAAACAGCTTTGCAATATTTATTTGAAACATGTTGATATAGTTCAAGCGGTGCGCTATAACTGTCAACTAATGCTATTGCGTTTTGCTTTGGGGTTGCTGTAAAACTAGTTTGCCATTTCGCAAAAATGACATGTTGCGTATTTAGCTGTTTCTCCGCTAAATGATCCCCATCTACGTACCATATGACTTTTCCTCCTGCATCTTCCCATGTCTTTGCATAGGCAGAACAGCGCGTCAGGTGTCCCAGGCCGCGCTGTTGATCCCCTTCCGTATAAATATGCAGTGGATGCATTAACGAACCTTGAACAAGGGTTGCAATGGTTCGCAGCGCAATTGCTCAAGAAGGTTATTGTGCCGGACAGCGGTAACGATAAGTGGCAGTACTTGATCATAGGCGCTAAAGAGCTGTGCCAAGGCCGTGTCATCGTGGGCATAGCCCATGTTGTGGGTGCCGAAGGTCAGTACTCCACGTGCCAGCATTTCCTGCATGAATAAGGTTTTGATCTGCCAACTGCTGTATTGGGAAGTGTCCTTGATCAGCAGGAAGCTCCAGCTTGGATGCCCTGCGGTAGCAAAAATATCTTCAGCTCCAAGCTCTGTGATCTTGCTGTTCAGATAATCAAGGATTTTTTTGCCTTGGGCATTGAGTGTTTCAATGACAGGGTGCTCTTCTAGTTTCTGCATGGTAGCCAATGCGGCTGCCAGAGAGAGCGTTTCACCGCCAAAAGTGAAGGAGAAGAAAATTTCCTCCATCAATTGCATGATGTCAGCGCGCCCTGCGACGGCCGATACGGGGTAACCATTGGCCAGCCCTTTGCCAAAAGTGGCCAGATCTGGTGTTACACCAAACAGTTCTTGTGCACCACCTTTGGCATAGCGAAATCCGGTAATGGTTTCATCAAAAATGAGCACCGCACCGTGTTGATGTGTCAGTTCTTTCACTTTTGCCAGAAAATCATTTGCCGGTGCCGTGACATTCATTGGCTCCAGAATAACCGCTGCGATCTGCTCCGGATAATCAGTAAATAGCTTTTTCAGACTGTCCAGATCGTTATACATAAAAGTATGGGTCAGGTCGCGGGTCGCTTGCGGGACGCCTAGGTTACGGGCGGTAGATCCAATGTACCAATCTTGCCAGCCATGATATCCGCATACTGCAACATGGTCTCTGTTGGTAAATGCACGGGAAACACGGATAGCACCTGCAGTTGCATCTGAGCCATTCTTCCCAAAACGGACTTTTTCTGCACAAGGAACCAGCGAAATGATTTTTTCTGCGACCTGAAATTCCAAAGGATGTGGCAGAGAAAAAATAATACCATCTTGTAGTTGGCGACTCACCGCCTTGGTGACATCTGGGTCGTTGTGTCCCAATGTTAAAGCAGCCAGACTGCCAATCATGTCTAGATATTTGTTTCCATCCACATCCCATACATAGCAGCCTTCACCTCTTTCAATAAAATAGGGGGAAACGCCAAGAGGATACTGCGTACGGCTTTTACTAAAAGTTTGTGAGCCAAGCGGTATGCTTTGTAGTGCCCGGCTAAGATACTGTTCAGATAAGTTGTAGCGTTCACTCATGATTGAATTCCTTTTAGGCTATTTGTATCTTGCTTGATGGACTTGAGATAGCCTTCGTTGCGAGTAATTTTTTGATTCAATTCCAGCCATTCTGGATGGCGTGCAAGCAGCTCCAGTATGTCTGGCAGTAAAAAGTCTGGCTCTACTGGCATCAGCGCCTGGTAAATTTTTTCTACCAGTTCAAAATCGCATGCTTCATCAACTGTGAGTCGTAAATCTGACAGATTGGTCGCATGCGTGAGATTAGCGAGATGGAATCGCTCGGGGTTCTTGTAGATATAAGGTGTTACATGTTCACGTTCCGATGAAAGCTTGGCATGGTTCCATGCTGTCTCCAGTGCACTGAACCGGAATACCTCCACATCCATTCCATCGGGGTAACTCGGCGGTAAGCCATTCCCCAGATAATCTACTTTCTCTTTATGGAAACTCTGAATAGCCTGATCGATGATTTCAGGGTCTGCCAGTGGGCAGTCACCGGTCAGTCTGACGATAGTATCCGCTTTGTATGGCAGAGCCGCCATGTAGAAACGATCCAGTACATCATCCAGACTTCCACGATATACGGGAATGCCTGCCGAGCCGACGATGCTTGCCAGCTCATCGTCGCTTGTATCTGTACTGGTGACCAAGCATAGCGTACCGATGTGTTGCGCTTTCTTAATCCGTTCGATTTGCTGCAGGATCATGGGCTTGCCCATGAGTGTTTTGAGCACTTTACCCGGTAGGCGCGTAGAACTGCTGCGTGCTTGCAACAGAGTTAACGTGTTCATTGCGATACTTTCAAAAGCGACCATTTGGCAGGATTGAGCAGGTGTTCTGTGTCAATGGCCAAGTCATCTGCACAATGCAGAGGCAGGCTTGCTGCCTCTGTCCAGGCAACAATGATTTCGGTGAGCTGCTGAGGGTTTACTACGCCGACTAACACGCGATCAATGGCAGTTTGCTGGCGCAGGTAGCCCAAGGCCAGGGCCAGTGTTGAGCAACCCAGTTCCCCTGCCCGTTGCTGAAAACGTGCTAGTGCTGGTTTCAGTTCTTGCAGATGTACAGGTAAGGCTGCTATGTCCTGTAGTAGTAGCAAACCTTGTAGAAATGCTGACCGAACATGAATTTCGATGCAATTGTCTTGTAATGTTTGTAAATGACCAGAAATCCTTAATCGCTGATCCAAAACGTTATGGGGTAATTGGACCAAATCGATTGCATAGCGTTGGCAGATCAGGTCAAGTTCTTGTGCGGAGTAAACTGAAACACCAATTTTACAAATACGCCCCTGCTGTTTTTTTTCTTGCAGCAGTTTCCAGATATCATCCCCTTGTGGACCGAGTAAATCATCGGCATGATGAATCAGCATTCCGTAAAGTGGACGATGAAGGGCGAGTCGGTCGAGGCTCTGATTTAGTGCTTTCTCAACTTGATCCAATTTGCCCTTCATGCTGGATAAAGGCCGGGTTTTACTGACCAATTCAAATTGATTGGTGGCTATCTGCTTGCTCAGTACCACTTCTGACTCGCCATAGGCGGCTGCGGTGTCCAGCATGTCAATACCATGCTGGCTTGCCTCTTGCAGAATTTCCTGCACGCTCACTTCGCTGACTTGGCCTTCGGTGTTGGTTACGCCATAGGAAAGACCAAATTGAACAGTTCCCAATGCCAACCGGTTCATTTTATTATCTCCTGGATGGCGAAAATTACCCGCTGTACATCTTCTTCACTCATAGCCGAATATAGCGGAATTGACAGGCAATGATGGTAGTAGCGCTCTGCTACAGGGTAGTCACCCTCACGATAGCCGTAGCTTGCCTGGTACCACGGTTGTGTATGCACCGGGATGTAGTGAACTTGGCTGCCAATTCCATATGTAGCGAGTTGTGCGATGACTTCGCTACGACTTTTTCCTAACTGTTCAAAGTCAATTTGAATGACATACAAGTGGAAGCATGCGCTGGTACCTGTCTTCTCTTTGGGTATCGTTATGTAGGGGTGATTATTAAACGCTTCATTATATTTTGCGACAATTGCACGCCGCTTAGCTTTGAATTTTTCAATGCGTGCTAATTGACTGATACCCAGGGTGGCTTGAATATCGGTTAGTCGATAATGCCAGCCTAGTGCTTGCATTTCGTAATACCATGGACCAGGATTTTGGCTCAGCAGCGCAGGCTCTTTGGTTATTCCATGGGAGCGAAGCAGTAGCATCTTGCGATACAGTGCTTCATCGTTTGTCATGATCGCGCCGCCTTCTCCCGTTGTCATCGTTTTGACTGGGTGAAACGAGAAGATGGTCAGATCCGAATATCGGCAATTGCCAACTCTGCTACCATCTTCATAGCATGAGCCGATTGCGTGCGCAGCATCTTCAATGACTTTCAGCTTGTTCTGATTGGCAATTCTTGCAATCGCGGGCATGTCCGCAGCTTGCCCAGCAAAATGAACTGCAGTAATCAGCCGGGTGCGAGAGTTGATTTTTTTAGAGATAGCCGCAGGAGAAATATTGTAGCTATCAGCGTCAATGTCAGCAAATACAGGCGTGATACCGCAATAGACCATACTATTGGCAGAAGCGGTAAAAGTGTTGGGGGTTGTTATCCCTTCACTACCTTCAGGCAAATCCAGTGCAGCCACTGCTAAATGTAGTGCTGCAGTTCCACTAGCCACTGCTAGGCAATAACGTGCGCCAGTGTATGAACATAGCGCCTGTTCGAATTCAGCAACCTTTGGCCCTTGTGTTAAAAATGGCGAGCGCAGGACCTCAAGTACAGCCTGTTCATCTTCTGCTTCAATGGTTTGTCGCCCGTACGGAATAAATTCCATTTAAATCTGTCCTACTTTTTGTTTATTGGTTTCAACCCATTGCTGCAGTTCTGAAATGCTCATCCATTCAGGGTTGTTATCACTCGCATATATAAAACCCTCTTCGACTTTTTGGCCATTTTTTATCCGGGAAGGGTCATTTTCCCAACCATTTATGTTCGGCAATATTTTAAAGTGTTCATCATATTCATAGGTATAGTAGGCATCTTCAATGCCAATCATCTGTTCATGTAATTTTTCACCAGGCCGTATGCCTACAATTTTATGTTTGGCAGCTGGAGCAACTGCTTGTGCTATATCAGTAATGCTCATGGATGGAATTTTTTTGACGTATATTTCACCACCAATCATGTCATCGAATGCGTGCCATACGAGTTCAACACCTTGTTCAAGTGTGATCATGAAGCGAGTCATCCGTGGGTCGGTGATCGGTAATTCTCCGCTTTCTCTAATTGACAAGAAAAACGGAATAACTGATCCGCGCGATCCCATTACATTCCCATATCGAACTACAGCGAAACGCGTATCATGACCGCCGGAGTAAGAATTGCCAGCGACAAATAATTTGTCTGATGCCAGCTTGGTAGCTCCGTAAAGATTTGCTGGGCTGCTGGCCTTGTCGGTAGAAAGAGCTACAACGCGTTTTACTCCCTTGTCAATGCATGCATCAATAAGATTCATGGCACCATTGATATTTGTCTTGATGCACTCAAAGGGATTGTATTCAGCAGTAGGTACAATTTTAGTTGCTGCTGCGTGTACTACATAGTCAACACCATCCAGTGCGCGGTATAGGCGATCTTTGTCGCGGACATCGCCAATAAAGAAACGAATTCGTGAGTCTCCCTGAAACTTTTTTGCCATTTCCCATTGCTTCATCTCGTCGCGCGAGAAGATGATTATCTTTTTGGGATTATATTTTTCTAGGGTCATCGGAATGAAGGTGTTTCCGAAAGATCCAGTGCCGCCAGTAATTAGTATGGTAGAATTTTTAAGCATTGTTTTCTCGTTGATTGGCAGTTGAATGTGTTTTTAGTCGAACATTTCGGCATCGCGAAAATTTAGGGAGTTTGAATCCTTTTCCGATAGCTTGGGTAAAATTTTTGGCCAAGGTATTCTTAAATCGGGATCATCCCATTTTATACATCTCTCGGATTTTTTGTGGTATGTGTTGTCTGTTTTGTAAACAAATTCGGCACTGTCGCTGATGGTTATGAATCCGTGTGCAAATCCTCTCGGGATCCATAGCATTAATTTGTTCGTCTCATTTAACTCTATACTGAAGTGTTTTCCAAAGCTGGGGGATGATTTTCTTAAATCAACAGCGACATCTAATACGCGTCCTGTTATGCATCGAACTAGCTTGGCTTGTGCGTATGGTGCAAGTTGATAATGAAGGCCTCTTAAAACTCCAAAGCTTGATTTGCTGTGATTGTCTTGAATGAAGTTAACAGTCTGCCCAATTAATTTTTCGAATTGATATTTGTTGTAGCTTTCATAAAAGAAGCCACGGTCGTCACCAAATACTGTCGGTTCGATGATTTTTACATCCGGGATGGTGCTCTCGATTATTTTCATAATTTTTTCTGTGCTTATTTTAATAGCCGCAACAGATACTGACCATAAGCATTTTTTTTCATAGGTTGTGCTAGGCGTTCCAAGTCTGTAGTACCAATCCACCTCTGAACATAGGCAATTTCTTCTAAGCAGGCTACTTTTAGGCCCTGACGGTTTTCCACGGTGGCAATGAACTGGCTCGCTTCCAGCATCGATTCATGGGTGCCGGTGTCCAGCCAAGCGTAGCCGCGGCCCATCGTTTGCACATCCAGCTGGCCTTGTCGCAGGTAGTGGTTATTGATGTCGGTAATTTCTAGTTCGCCACGGGCTGAGGGGCGGATTGACTTGGCAATGTCGACGACCTGATTGTCGTAGAAGTACAGACCGGTGACGGCATAGTTGGATTTGGGTACGGCCGGTTTTTCTTCGATGGACAAGGCCTTGCCCTGGGAATCGAATGCCACCACGCCATAGCGCTCCGGGTCCTGTACGTGGTAGGCAAACACACTGGCACCGTGCTGCTTGGCGTTGGCCGCTTTCAGCAGTTTGGGGAAGTCATGGCCGTGGAAGATGTTGTCACCCAGCACCAGTGCCGAAGGCGCGCCAGCCAGGAAGTCTTCACCAATGATGAAAGCCTGTGCCAGGCCATCCGGACTGGGTTGTACCGCGTATTGCAGGTTGATGCCCCATTGGCTGCCATCGCCCAGCAACTGCTCAAAGCGCGGAGTGTCTTGCGGGGTGGAGATGATCAGGATGTCGCGAATTCCCGCCAGCATCAGGGTGCTGAGTGGGTAGTAGATCATCGGCTTGTCGTAGATGGGCAGCAATTGTTTGCTGACTGCCAGCGTGGCAGGGTACAGACGGGTGCCGCTGCCACCCGCCAAGACGATGCCTTTGCGTTTCATGATGATGCACCCCGATCAGGAATTGAAGATTTGCTGGAACACTTGTTCCACACCGTCCTGCCATGCCGGCATGGTAAGACTAAAATTGCATTCGATTTTACTGCAATTTAACCTTGAGTTGCCGGGACGTTTTGCAGGGGTCGGGTAGGCGCTGCTGGGAATTGCGTGCAGGTTTTCCGGCTTCAGCTGTAGTGCGACACCGTAACGTTCTGCCAGTGCAAGCAGGTATGCGGTATAGCCATGCCAGCTGGTGCTGCCGCTGCTGGTCAGGTGATAGGTACCGAGCAGCTGCTTGTCCTGGCTGGTTTGCCATTGTTTGATGATGTGGGCGGTCACATCGGCAATCAGCGCAGCGGGTGTGGGTGCGCCAATCTGGTCGGCTACCACATTCAGGCTGTCGCGTTCGCGCGCCAGGCGCATGATGGTCTTGAGGAAGTTGCTGCCATGTGCGCCCACCACCCAGCTGGTGCGCAGGATGATGTGGTTGGCACCGCTGGCGCGGATGGCCTGTTCACCCTGGTATTTGCTTAAGCCATATATAGACTGTGGGTTGGCGGCATCGTCTTCCGTATAAGGTGTGGCTTTGTCACCATCAAACACATAGTCGGTGGAGTAGTGCAGCAGCAGTGCATTTTTTGCTGCGGCCCAGTAGGCCATCGCGGAAGGTGCGGCAGCATTCACGGCATGGGCCAGCGCGGCGTCACTCTCGGCCTTGTCCACGGCGGTGTAGGCTGCCGGGTTGACGATGATGTCCGGCTGGTATTGCTCCAGCACCGCGGCAATGTCAGCCGAACGGGACAGGTCCAGTTGCTGGCGATCCAGGCAGATGCACTCGCCCAGCATGGCCAGCGAGCGGCGCAGCTCGAAGCCCAACTGGCCGTTGATGCCGGTAATCAGGATGCGGCTCATGCCTTGTTCCCGTAGTGTTGTTCCAGCCATTGGCGATAATTGCCGCTGGTGACGTTGCTGACCCAGTCCTGATTGTCCAGATACCACTCTACGGTTTTGCGAATGCCGCTTTCAAAGGTTTCTGCCGGTTTCCAACCCAGCTCGCGTTCCAGCTTGCGTGCATCAATGGCATAGCGGCGGTCATGGCCGGGACGGTCCTGCACGTAGGTGATCTGCTCGGCATAGCCTGTGCCATCGGCTTTGGGGCGCAGGGTGTCCAGAATGTGGCAAATGGTGTGTACTACATCCAGATTGGCTTTTTCGTTCCAGCCGCCAACATTATATGTTTCACCCAGGCGACCTTGCGCCAGCACGGTGCGGATGGCGCTGCAATGGTCTTTCACATACAGCCAGTCGCGGATTTGCTGGCCATCACCGTAAATGGGCAAGGGCTTGCCGGCCAGTGCATTCAGGATGACCAGTGGAATCAGCTTTTCCGGGAAATGATAAGGGCCGTAGTTGTTGCTGCAGTTGGTGGTGAGGACGGGCAGGCCGTAAGTGTGGTGCCAGGCACGTACCAGGTGGTCAGACGCGGCCTTGCTGGCCGAGTACGGGCTGTTGGGTTCGTAGCGGTTGCTTTCGCTGAACGGCGCGTCAGTGGCGGACAGTGTGCCGTACACTTCATCAGTGGACACGTGCAGGAAGCGGAAAGCCGCTTTGGCTTCACCTTCCAGTTCACTCCAGTAGGCCCGGACAGCTTCCAGCAAGTTGAAGGTGCCGACCACATTGGTCTGGATGAATTCACCCGGGCCGTGGATGGAACGATCGACATGGCTTTCTGCCGCGAAGTTGATGACAGCGCGCACCTGATGCTCTTGCAGCAGGCGGCCGACCAGTTCCCGATCCCCGATATCGCCTTGTACGAACAGGTGGCGCGGGTCGTTTTCCAGGCTGGAGAGGGTTTGCAGATTGCCGGCGTAGGTCAGCTTGTCCAGGTTAATGACAGCTTCGTCATTGCCATTCAGCCAGTCCAGGACAAAGTTGGCTCCAATGAAGCCGGCACCGCCAGTCACCAATATCATTCAATGATTCCAATGGGTTATGTCAATTTTGTTTTTCATGAAAATATTGTAGTAGTCATCCGGTGGGATGACTGATTTGCATCAGTCGTTTTATTCGGCACAAATTATAGGGCAAAATGAACAAAATATACTGACATGCAGCTCACCTGCTTACGATCTGTCGTGCGTCAGTTTAATGCTTATCCAGGTAATTACATCCTATGTTGCAGATTCTTCTACTTGCACTGGCGGCTTCTTTATTTTCGGGGCAATTCCTGATTCGCTATGCGCACTTGCATGCACGTTTTTCGACCGATGGTGACGTCACTGGCGTGCAGAAATTCCATGCCACGCCGGTACCGCGCATTGGCGGCCTGCCCATCATGCTGGGCCTGATTGCAGGCTGTGCTCTCTCTGGCTATCTCAACACATCGGTATGGGTGCTGTTGCTGTTGCTGTCAGCTTTCCCGGCATTCGCAGCTGGTTTTATCGAAGACCTCACCAAGAAAATCGGCCCCTTGCCTCGCTTGCTTGCCACCTTTGTAGCCGCCGGGCTGGGTTATTTCCTGCTGGGTGCCGGGCTGGCACGGCTGTCCATTCCAGGTGTTGATCACCTTCTGGCTTCGTACTGGTGGCTGTCATTGCTATTGACCGTGGTGGCGGTGGGCGGCGTTGCGCACGCAGTGAATATCATTGATGGCTATAACGGCCTATCCGGTATGGTGGCAGTGTTCATTTTCTTGGCCATCATTTATGTCTGTTTCAAGGTGCAGGATATTGTGCTGATGAGCGTGTGTTTTGCCATGGTTGGGGCTGTGTTGGGTTTTCTGTTCTGGAATTTCCCACGCGGCCTGATTTTTGCCGGCGATGGTGGGGCCTATTTGATTGGCTTTATGATTGCGGAAATATCGGTTTTGCTGGTGGCCCGCAACCCGGCAGTGTCGCCGTGGTTTCCCTTGTTGTGTGTGATCTATCCCGTATTTGAAACGGTTTTTTCCATTTACCGCCGCAAGTTTCTGCAAGGCCGGGCAGTAGGCTATCCCGATGCCTTGCATCTGCACCAGATGATTTACAAGCGCATGGTGTTGTGGATGGTGGGTTCCAAGGATGCTCGTCACCTGACCCAGCGCAACAGCATGACCTCCCCCTATTTGTGGTTGCTGACCTCCTTTTCTGTGGTTCCCGCGATGTTGTTCTGGAACCGCACCTGGGTACTGATGTTGTTCTGCCTGCTATTTGTATTGGGCTACCTGTATCTGTACCGCATGATCGTACGTTTCAAAGTGCCCAACTGGCTGGTGTTGCGCCGCGACGATTCCTGAGCCCTTCCTGCCCATGCGGGCAGGAAAGTTTTTGCAGCTCCCCCACTTGAAACCTGCCTGGGCCGTCCCTATTATTAGCACTCGTCAGGGGCGAGTGCTAATGCCCGCCCCGCACTGCCATCCTGGCAGATCATTTGCTTTCAACAGCCAATTGTATTTAGGAGAGATCAATGGCAATTCGTCCGCTGCACGATCGTGTTGTTATCAAGCGCCTTGAGGCTGAAGAAAAAACCGCATCCGGCATCGTTCTGCCGGGTGCTGCAGCTGAAAAGCCCGACATGGGCGAGGTGCTGGCTGTCGGTAACGGCAAGGTCCTGGACAATGGCGAGCGCCGTCCGCTGGAGCTGAAGGTTGGCGACAAGGTCATCTTCGGCAAGTACTCCGGCCAGTCCGTTAAGGTTGACGGCGAAGAAGTCCTCGTAATGCGCGAGGAAGATGTCATGGGCATCGTCGAGTAATTCCGACCCATACACCCTTCTACGACCCTTTCATAGAATTTTGGAGATTTGAGCATGGCTGCAAAAGACGTAAAGTTCGGTGATTCCGCACGCGCCAAGATGGTGGTTGGTGTCAACATTCTGGCTGACGCCGTCAAGGTTACCCTGGGTCCGAAAGGCCGCAATGTCGTGCTGGACCGCTCCTTTGGCGCGCCGACCATCACCAAGGATGGTGTTTCCGTTGCCAAGGAAATCGAACTGAAAGACAAGTTCGAAAACATGGGCGCGCAAATGGTGAAGGAAGTGGCCTCCAAGACTTCCGATGTAGCCGGCGACGGTACCACTACGGCTACTGTTCTGGCCCAGGCCATCGTGCAGGAAGGCATGAAGTTTGTTGCCGCCGGCATGAACCCGATGGACCTGAAGCGCGGTATCGACAAGGCTGTGATTTCCCTGGTAGGTGAAATCGCCAAGATCGCCAAGCCATGTGCCACCACCAAGGAAATCGCCCAGGTTGGTTCCATTTCCGCCAACTCCGATTCCGACATCGGTGAAATCATCGCCACCGCCATGGAAAAAGTGGGCAAGGAAGGCGTGATTACCGTTGAAGACGGCAAGAGCCTGAGCAACGAACTGGACGTGGTTGAAGGTATGCAGTTCGACCGCGGCTACCTGTCCCCGTACTTCATCAACAATCAGGAAAAACAGATTGCCGCTCTGGATAATCCTTTTGTCCTGCTGTTCGACAAGAAGATCTCCAACATCCGCGATCTGCTGCCGGTACTGGAGCAAGTGGCCAAGTCTGGTCGTCCGCTGCTGATCATTGCCGAAGATGTTGAAGGCGAAGCGCTGGCTACTCTGGTGGTCAACACCATCCGCGGCATCCTGAAGGTGGTTGCTGTCAAGGCTCCGGGCTTTGGCGACCGTCGCAAGGCCATGTTGCAGGATATCGCCATCCTGACCGGCGGTACCGTGATTGCCGAAGAACTGGGCCTGACCCTGGAAAAAGCCACTCTGGACATGCTGGGCCAAGCCAAGCGTATCGAAGTGGGCAAGGAAAACACCATTATCATCGATGGCGCTGGTCAGGCTGATGCCATCCAGGCGCGCGTGGGTGAAATCCGTCGCCAGATCGAGGAAGCCACTTCCGACTACGACCGCGAAAAACTGCAAGAGCGCGTGGCCAAGCTGGCCGGCGGTGTTGCCGTGATCAAGGTTGGCGCTGCCACCGAAGTGGAAATGAAAGAGAAGAAGGCGCGCGTTGAAGACGCGCTGCACGCAACCCGCGCCGCTGTGGAAGAAGGCGTGGTAGCGGGTGGTGGCGTGGCTCTGCTGCGTGCCCGTTCCACTCTGGACAGCCTGAAGACCGACAACGTTGATCAAGACGCCGGTGTGAAGATCGTACTGAAGGCCATCGAAGCGCCGCTGCGTCAGATCGTCAAGAACGCTGGCGACGAGCCGTCCGTTGTGGTGAACAAGGTGCTGGAAGGCAAGGGTAACTTCGGTTACAACGCTGCCACCGGCGAATACGGCGACATGCTGGAAATGGGCGTGCTGGATCCGGCCAAGGTAACCCGCTCCGCGCTGCAACACGCTGCTTCTGTTGCCGGCCTGATGCTGACCACCG
Organism: Aquitalea magnusonii; assembly: GCF_002217795.2. Lineage (NCBI taxonomy): Bacteria > Pseudomonadati > Pseudomonadota > Betaproteobacteria > Neisseriales > Chromobacteriaceae > Aquitalea > Aquitalea magnusonii. The sequence goes on along the minus strand of NZ_AP018823.1, from coordinate 3,563,718 downwards.
ACTGCATGATCGCAGAACTGCCGGAAGACAAGCCGGCTGCTGGCGGCATGCCGGATATGGGCGGCATGGGTGGCATGGGCGGCATGATGTAAGCTGACCAGCCTTCCGCTGAATGCAAAAAACCCCGCGTCATTGCGGGGTTTTTTGTTTTTGCGCTATCTCGGGTGGCATGCGCCATCTCTGGCACAATAGTCTGACATCGATTTCGCTTAGCAAGGATGCAAGATGCAATTACAGCAAGTGCTCGCCAACCTGGATGAATGGCTGGAACCATGGCGTTACAAGGACTATGCCCCTAATGGATTGCAGGTGGAGGGCAGGGCGCAAGTCAAGCGCATTGTCTGCGGCGTCACTGCGTCTCAGGCGCTGATCGATGCGGCGATTGAGCGCCAGGCGGATGCCATCCTGGTGCATCATGGCTACTTCTGGAAGGGTGAAGATGTCCGGCTGGTGGGCATGAAGCGTCAGCGTGTGGCCAAATTGTTGCAGCATGACATCAGCCTGATTGCTTACCACTTGCCGCTGGATGCCCATCCGGAGCTTGGCAACAATGCCCGGTTGGCCGCCGTGCTGGGGCTGGAGGTGGCCGGGCAGTCGGGTGATCAGGGCTTGCTATGGCATGGCAGTTGGCCGCCAGCAGGCTCGGCCCGCGAGTTTGCCGATCATCTCAGTCAGGTGCTGGGGCGCAATGCCTTGCTGTTGGGTGATGAAAATCAACAGGTAAGCCGGGTGGCCTGGTGTACGGGAGGGGCGCAGGGATTTTTTGAAGAAGCCATCCGCCTGGGGGTAACTGCCTTTGTGACCGGTGAAGTATCCGAGCAGTGTTTCCATCTGGCCGCCGAGTATGGCGTGGCCTTTATTGCCGCCGGTCATCATGCCACTGAACGTTATGGCATTGCCGCACTGGGCGAGAAGCTTTCTCATTTGCACGGCATCAGTGTTGAATTTGTCGATCTTTTCAACCCGGTTTAGGCAAAACGACCCGACCTGGCTCAATTTATTTGCATAGACGCTTCATGTCCCTACTGCTAATCAGGTAAAATCGTCTGGTTTGAAGTTTGAGCTCGGTTTCCACGTTTGAGGATGACTGTAATGAGTGAACAACAAGTCGATACGGGGCGCCGTCGGTTTCTGACGGTAGCAACCAGCGCTGTTGGGGGTGTGGCCGTTGCCGGGGTGGCAACGCCGTTTCTGATGAGTTTCTTCCCGTCTGAACGGGCAAAGGCTGCGGGTGCACCGGTTGAGGTGGATATCAGCAAGCTGGAGCCGGGCCAGAAAATCAACGTTGAATGGCGCGGCAAGCCGGTATGGCTGCTGTCCCGCACCAAACAGCAGATTGCGGACTTGCCGAAGAATGACCCCAAGCTGGTTGACCCCAAGTCTGAAGTAGAACAGCAACCCAAGTACTGCCAGAACGAAGGCCGTTCCATCAAGCCGGAATTGCTGGTTGCCGTGGGCATCTGTACCCACCTGGGCTGTTCGCCGACCTTCCGTCCCGATCTGGCACCTGCCGATCTGGGTCCGGATTGGCTGGGTGGTTTCTACTGCCCATGCCACGGTTCCAAGTTCGACCTGGCTGCCCGTGTGTTCAAGGGTGTGCCGGCTCCGAAGAACCTGGAGATTCCGCCGCATAAGTATCTGTCCGATACCCGCCTGCTGATTGGCGACGACAAATAAGCTGAGGGGGAAAAATGAGCAAAGGACAAAAGCTGCTGAACTGGATTGACGACCGTTTCCCGCTGTCGTCGATGCTGAAAGAGCACGTTACCGAGTATTACGCACCGAAGAACTTCAACTTCTGGTATTTCTTCGGCTCGCTGGCCATGCTGGTGCTGGTTATCCAGATCGTCACCGGTATCTTCCTCACCATGAACTACAAGCCGGATGGCAATCTCAATGCAGCCGGTATCCCGGTAGCGTTTGCCTCGGTGGAATACATCATGCGTGATGTGGCAGGTGGCTGGATCATCCGCTACATGCACTCCACCGGTGCTTCCATGTTCTTCGTGGTGGTTTACCTGCACATGTTCCGTGGTCTGATCTACGGCTCTTACAAGCAGCCGCGCGAACTGGTATGGGTGTTTGGTTGCCTGATCTTCCTGTGCCTGATGGCAGAAGCCTTCATGGGCTACCTGCTGCCCTGGGGCCAGATGTCCTTCTGGGGTGCCCAGGTGATCGTGAACCTGTTCGGTTCCATCCCGGTGATCGGCCCGGACCTGTCGGTGTGGATCCGTGGTGACTTCGTGGTGTCCGATGCCACGCTGAACCGCTTCTTCGCCCTGCACGTGATTGCCGTACCGCTGGTACTGCTGGCACTGGTGGTCGCTCACCTGATCGCACTGCACGAAGTGGGTTCCAACAACCCGGATGGCGTGGAAATCAAGAAACTGAAGGACGAAAAGGGCATCCCGCTGGATGGCATTCCTTTCCATCCTTACTACACCGTGAAGGATATCTTCGGTGTGGCCGTGTTCCTGATCGTGTTCTCCATCATCGTGTTCTTCCTGCCGGAAATGGGTGGCTACTTCCTGGAGCACCCGAACTTCGACCAGGCTGACCCGCTGAAGACGCCGCCGCACATCGCGCCGGTATGGTACTTCACCCCGTTCTACGCCATTCTGCGTGCCATTCCGTCCTTCCTGGGTACTCAGGTTTGGGGTGTGATCGGCATGGGTGCTGCCGTGGTGGTGATTGCCTTCCTGCCGTGGCTGGATCGTTCCCCGATCAAGTCCATCCGTTATCGTGGTCCCAAGTTCAAGTTCATGCTGGTGCTGTTCATCATCGCCTTCATCGGCCTGGGCATCCTGGGAGCCATGCCGCCGACCGCCGGCCGTACCTTGATCTCGCAGATCCTGTCGTTCGTCTACTTCGCCTTCTTCCTGGGCATGCCGTTCTACACCAAGAACGATGTCGGCACCGTACCGGTACCGACCCGCGTGACGGACACCAATGGCAAGCGTCAGTTGCAGTTCCTGGTGCTGGTGGCAGTGACCGTGATTGCGGCCTATCTGTTCGCCACCAACGTGTAAGCAAGGGGAAAGGACATATGAAAAGCAAAATCCGCCACCTGATCGCTGCCATGGCGCTGGTGTTGCCGGTAAGCGGCACGGTTCTGGCCAATGAAGGGCCTGCGCTGGAAAAGGCACCGATTGACATTCAGGACACTGAAAGCCTGCAACGCGGTGCGCAACTGTTCAGCAACTACTGCCTGTCCTGCCACTCGGCCAGCGCCATGCGCTACAACCGTCTGGAAGACATCGGCTTGTCCGAAGAGCAGATCAAGGCCAACCTGATGCCCGAAGGCGCCAAGATTGGTGATCAGATGAATGTCTCCATGGACAAGAAGGACGCCAAGCTGTGGCTGGGTGCGGCTCCGCCGGATCTGTCGCTGATCGCGCGTTCCCGTGGCGCAGACTATCTGTACGCCTACCTGCGTGGCTTCTACCGCGATCCGACCCGTCCTACCGGTTGGAACAACCTGGTGTTCGACAAGGTTGGCATGCCGCACGTGCTGTGGGAAATGCAGGGTGAGCAGGTGCTGAAAACCGAAAAGAATGCCGCAGGCCACGAAGAGCGTAAGCTTGAGCTGGTCAAGGCAGGTTCGTTGACCAAGCTGGAAAACGGCAAGGCCAATACGGTGGAGTTTGACAAGCGTATGGCTGACCTGACCAACTATCTGGTCTTCATCGGTGAGCCGGCACAGGTCAAGCGTCATCAGATCGGCTATGTCGTGCTGATGTTCCTGGGCTTGCTGCTGCTGCCGCTGACCTACTTCCTGAAGAAGGAATACTGGAAAGATGTTCACTGATCAGTGAGCAAGGCAGTAAGAAAAAAGGCGGAGATTTCCGCCTTTTTTCTTTTGTAATCATTGACTTGTGATGTTGTGGTGGAAATTGCCATCCCGAAAATGGTAAAATCCCCGCTTCGATTGAAAACGATTGCCTCTGTCAAGGATATCCGCTAGCCATGATGACTCTTTATTCTGGAATTACCTGCCCCTTCAGCCAACGTTGCCGTATCGTGTTGTATGAAAAGGGAATGGATTTCGAGATCATCGATGTGGACATTCACAACAAGCCGGAAGATCTGGCTGTGATGAATCCCTACAACGAAGTGCCGGTACTGGTAGAGCGCGACCTGATCCTGCACGAATCCAACATCATCAACGAATACATTGATGAGCGTTTCCCGCACCCGCAACTGATGCCTGCCGATCCGGTGATGCGCGCCCGTGCCCGCCTGTTCCTGCACCGTTTTGAAAACGAGCTGTTCTGCAATGTCAAAGTGCTGGAAGCCAGCGCAACTGGCAAGGAAGCCAGCAAGGCACGCGAAGCCATTCGCGATGGCCTGACCACCATTGCGCCGGTGTTTGCCAAACAGAAGTTCATGCTGGGCGATGATTTCTCCATGATTGATGTTGCCATTGCACCGCTGATGTGGCGTCTGGAGCACTACAACATTGATCTGGGCAAGCATGCTGCGCCCATCCTGAAATACGCAGAACGCATCTTCCAGCGTCAGTCCTTCATCGACTCGCTGACTCCGTCTGAAAAGGCCATGCGCAAGTAAGGATGACCATGAGCACCAGCACCAAGCCCTATATGCTCCGTGCCCTCTATGAGTGGTGTACGGACAATGGCCATACCCCCTTCCTGGTGGTGTGGGTGGACGAACATGCCGATGTTCCGCGTGAGTACGTGAAGAACAACGAGATCGTGCTCAATATCGCGGCATCTGCCACACACAATCTGCGTATCGATAACGAATGGGTATCGTTCTCTGCCCGTTTTGCCGGGGTGTCCCGTGATATCTGGGTCCCCATCGGTAATGTGATGTCCATTTTCGCCCGCGAAACAGGCGAGGGCATGGGGTTCGAGGTGGAGCTGAACAGCGCGGCACCGGCAGCACCTGCTTTGCAGCCGGTGGCAGAGTCTGAGCCTGAGACGGACCTTGCCAGCGTGAAGGAAGAAGCACCGGCACGTCCTTCGGGCCGCCCCAGCTTGCGTATCGTCAAATAAACAAGGTGCTCACACTGAAAAAAGCCGGGATTTCCCGGCTTTTTTCATGACTCTGGGCTTTCCTGCGCACGCTGCGAAGCTTGCTTGTGGCTCGCGGCACTGCTTGCCTGCTGTGGCATTGGCATGTCGGCACCGTGGAGTAGAACCTGGTTCTTGCCTTTGGCCTTTGCCTGATACAGCGCCAGGTCTGCCAACTGATATAAGCTGGAAAAGCTGCTGCCATCATCCGGATAGCAGGCAATGCCGCAGGAAAAACTGCTCTGGAAGGTGTGTTCATCGGCCTGGAAACGCAGGTCGGAGAAACGGCGGCGCAGGAGTTCCAGCCGCATCCAGCCATTGCGCTGATCGGCAGAAGGCAGCACAACGATAAACTCCTCCCCGCCAAGACGGCACACGATGTCGGACTGGCGGCAATAGGTGCGCAGCAGATCGGCCAGCGCGCACAATACGGTATCGCCGATGATGTGCCCAAAGCGGTCATTGATGCTTTTGAAATTATCCAGATCAATCAAGGCAAAGGTCAGCGAGCGCTGTTCGCGCTCGGCCCGGCTGATTTCACGACCCAGGGTTTCTTCAAGATAGCGGCGGTTGTACAGGCCGGTGAGTGGATCGTGCAAGGCCTGTTCGCGCAAAGTCTCCTGCAGGGTTTCGATTTCATCGATGCGGGTTTTCAGTTGCAGATAGGCCTGATGCAGGGCCTCTTCAGCCAGGCGTTGGCGCGAGATATCACGCAGTACCAGCATGCGCCCCCCCAGCGTCACCCCGCTTTCGCGGATGGGGAAGGCACGTACTTCCAGGATGGAGCGGGAGCCAGGTCCATTCAGCTCTACCTGATGAGAACCATCGTGATCGGCCACCGCTACCAGCGAGGCAATGTGCAGCTGCTGGCCGCACAGCACTGCAGCAGGCTTGCCAAACAGATTGGCCGCGGCCGGATTGATATCCAGGATGGTTTTATCGCGGTCAATCACCACAATGCCATCGCCCATCGCATTAAAGGCGTTGCCGCGGGCAATGGGTACCACGTACAGCATGCGCAGGTAGAGCAGATCAAAGGCGAAAATGGCACCGGTGATGGCAAAGCATAGCGGGGTGGGGTCCAGTCCCTGCAGGGCAATATGGCCGGACAGATAAAGCAGGTTGCCAAGCCAGGGAACAATGGCGCCCAGCATCAGGATCAGCGACTGGCCACGGTAATGCGGCGGGTAATAGTGCAGGGTACGCAGTAGCAGCAAGGAGCCCAGCAGCATCATCAGATAGGAATAGCCAGCCACCAGCAGCCAGAACAGCGGGCCATGGTTGAAAATCAGCAGATTATAGCCGGATGGTGAGGCCTGGAAGCTGCTCCAGATCAGCCCGTGCTTTTCATTGCTCATGGCCAGCCCCATGCTGAGCAGTGGGACGAGCAGCAGCAACAGGACGGCACGTGGCCGCAGGGCGCGCTCAAGCTGGTTGTAATCTGCCGCCAGCAGAAAAAACAGCACCGGTGCGGTTAAGGTTCCCAGATATTCCACCTTGGACCAGAAAATCTTGTCGCGCAGCAAGGTGGAAGACAGTTCCAGCATGGCGGTGCCAGACCATAGCGTCACCGCCAGCATCAACCAGGCCAGATAGCGTGCTCCTGTTACCTTGCGCCGTTCCCATGCCAGGATGCCGATGGTTGCCGCGCTAAGGGCGGCAAGCCCCGAAATGGCTGAAATGGTAGTAAAAACAAGAGACATGAGGCCCGCTATGCAAAGTGACTATGCTATGTGCAATGTTTTAGTTTAACGCCTGCCGCGCAAGTTTCATTCACATTTTTGTGTCTCTAGGTATAATTACGGCATTCCCGAGGAGCGCTGCGAGGTCAATCCCCAGGCTCGGGCTTCTTGCAAACGGCGCTCACCTGACTAAACTCCGTGCCGATGCCGGAATAGCGGGTGAGCCGCGTTCCGGCCGGCGTGTGAAAGGACTTTGCACGATGGCTGAATTCACCGATTTTCACGTAGCTGATATCAATCTTGCTGCCTGGGGGCGCAAGGAACTGGCAATCGCCGAAACCGAAATGCCCGGCCTGATGGCGCTGCGTGAAGAATACGCCCACCAGAAGCCGCTGCGTGGCGCGCGCATTGCCGGTTCGCTGCACATGACCATCCAGACCGGCGTGCTGATCGAAACCCTGGTGGAACTGGGTGCCGATGTACGCTGGGCTTCCTGCAATATCTTCTCCACCCAGGACCACGCTGCTGCAGCCATTGCCGCGGCCAATATCCCGGTGTTTGCCTTCAAGGGTGAAAGCCTGGATGAATACTGGGAGTTCTCCCACAAAATCTTCGAATGGCCGGAAGGTCAGGAAGCCAATATGATTCTGGATGACGGTGGCGATGCCACCTTGCTGCTGATGCTGGGCAGCAAGGCCGAGCAAGACCGCAGCGTCATCAGCCATCCGTCCAACGAAGAAGAAACCGCGCTGTTTGCAGCCATTGCCCGTTACCTGGAAGTGGACCCGCACTGGTATTCCAAGCGTCTGCCGCATATCAAGGGCGTCACCGAAGAAACCACCACCGGCGTGCATCGTCTGTACCAGATGCAAAAAGAAGGCCGTCTGCCGTTCCCGGCCTTCAACGTCAACGACTCGGTGACCAAGTCCAAGTTCGACAACCTGTACGGCTGCCGCGAATCGCTGGTGGATGGCATCAAGCGTGCTACCGACGTGATGATTGCCGGCAAGGTAGCCGTGGTATTGGGCTACGGTGATGTGGGCAAGGGTTGCGCCCAGAGCCTGCGTGGCCTGGGTGCCACCGTATGGGTGACCGAAGTGGACCCGATCTGCGCGCTGCAAGCGGCGATGGAAGGCTACCGCGTGGTACGCATGGATGATGTGGCCGATCAGGGCGACATCTTTGTCACCACCACCGGTAATGTGTCGGTGATTACCCACGAGCACATGGTCAAAATGCGCAATAACGCCATCGTGTGCAATATCGGCCACTTCGACAGCGAAATCGAAGTCGCCAGCCTGCGTCAGTACCAGTGGGACAACATCAAGCCGCAGGTTGACCACATCATCTTCCCGGATGGCAAGCGCATCATCCTGCTGGCCGAAGGCCGTCTGGTGAACCTGGGCTGCGCCACCGGTCACCCCAGCTTTGTGATGTCCAACTCCTTCACCAACCAGGTGCTGGCGCAGATGGAAATCTTCCAGCATGGTGAAAAGTACGGCAAGGAAGTGTATGTGCTGCCCAAGCATCTGGACGAGAAGGTGGCCCGCCTGCACCTGAAGCGTATCGGTGCCAATCTGACCGAACTGTCCGACGAGCAGGCCGCCTACATCAGCGTGCCGAAGCAGGGTCCTTATAAGCCGGCGCACTATCGTTATTGATAGCGGGCTGTAAGGCAAACGGACAGGGCAGGGTATGATGCACCTGTCCGTTTTTCTATCCGCGGGCTACTACCGCTGCGACACGCTGCAGTATAAAAACAAAGCCTGCCGCCCCGAGCAGGGACAGAGACGATCATGAACGAACAGAAAAAAACCTTCAGCTTCGAGTTTTTCCCGCCCAAGACCCCCGAAGGCGTGGCCAAGCTGCGTACTACCCGCCAGCAACTGGCCCAGTTCAAGCCGCAGTTTTTCTCGGTGACCTTCGGTGCTGGCGGCACCACCCGCGATGGCACCTTGTCCACCGTGCTGGAGATCCGCAGCGAAGGGCATGCCGCGGCACCGCACCTGTCGTGTATCGGCTCGACACGGGAAAACATCAGCGCCATCCTCAACGAATACCGCAATCACGGCATCCGTCACATTGTGGCGCTGCGTGGTGACATGCCGTCCGGCATGGTGGCTGCCGGTGAATTCCGCTATGCCAATGAGCTGGTCGAGTTCATCCGCAGCGAGCATGGCGAACATTTTCATATTGAAGTGGCTGCCTATCCGGAATTCCACCCGCAGGCCAAGTCGGCCGAGGACGACCTGAACAATTTCGTGCGCAAGGTGAAAGCCGGTGCCAATTCGGCCATGACCCAGTACTTCTTCAATGCGGATGCCTACTTCCGCTTTGTCGATGAAGCACAAGCGCGTGGCGTGGACATTCCCATCGTGCCGGGCATCATGCCGATTGCCAACTTTGGCCAGCTTTGCCGCTTCTCCGATATGTGCGGGGCCGAAGTGCCGCGCTGGCTGCGCCAACGCATGCAATCCTATTACGATGACGCGGCTTCCATTCGCGCGCTGGGGCTGGATGTAGTCACCGAGCTGTGTGACCGCCTGCTGGCAGGGGGTGCGCCGGGCCTGCACTTCTATACCTTGAACCAGGCTGGCCTGGTGTCCACGGTATGGCAACGGCTGGGCTTGTAAGCGCCAGCGCCCAAGCATGAGGCAGCCCGGCATGGCCGGGCTTTTTCATGGGAAGGTGCGATTGGACTGATTGCTGATGGGGGAGGGCGCATCGGCACAGCTCACCTGATTGCGCCCCAGGTGCTTGGCCCGATACAGGGCCCGGTCGGCATCGCGCATCAGCAAATGAGCGCTATCGTGCTGTGCATGGCGGGTGGCCACGCCGATACTGACGCTTACCCGGTCGCCGGCACTGCTCTGCCGATGGGCAATGGCCAGTTGCCAGATGGCAAGCCGGATCTGCTCGGCCAGTTGGCAGGCGTGTTCGCTGTTGCTGCCGGGCAGCAGCACGCTGAATTCTTCACCCCCCACCCGTGCCGCCAGGTCTTGTGGCTCTGGTAGCCGGGCCTGGATGCACTGGGCAACCTGGCGCAGGCATTGATCACCTGCCAGATGGCCATAGCTATCGTTGAATTGCTTGAAATAGTCGATGTCGATCTGCAGCACGCTCAGCGGGCTGGCTTCCTGTCTGGCCTGCTGGAAATACTGGCTGAGCTGCTCATCGAAATAACGTCGGTTGGCAATCCCGGTGAGGCCGTCGCTGAACGCCATGCGCGCCAGATCGGCATTGGCGCTGCGCAGTTGCTGCTGGGCACTGCTTAGCGCCTGCAATTGCTGTCGGCGGATGATGGTATTGGCCAGTGTTTCCCCCACCAGCCGGGCTTGCTGCTGTTCCTTGCCTTGCCAGCGACGCTGCCGGCTGATCATGTCGCAACCAAACATGCCAACCGGCCGGCCCATGTGGTCGATGCGCAGCATGAACAGGCTCTGCACTTGATGGGCTTGCAGCTCCGCTCGTTCGGTGCTGGCGCTCTCCGGCAGGTCGGTCAGTGCATCCAGCGATAGCAAACCGAAGTTCTGCAGTTGCTGACAGGCCCACTGACGTTGCAGCATGCTTTGTCCCCGCAGGGTATGGGTGGTGGGCTGGATGCCGGATGCACACCATTCATGCACCGTCTCAACCAGCCAGTTGTCAGCAAAGCTGATCAGGTAACAGCGCTCCACTTGCATGAAGCGGCCGATCTCGCCCAGTGCCATGTCGGTGGCCTGGTCGATGTCGTGCAGTGGAATATTGATGAAGCGCGTGGAGATGCCGGCGATCAATTGCTGGAAACTCAGTAGCTGATCCAGCTCCCGCGTGCGCTCTGTCACCAGGTCGGCCAACTGGTCGCGGTGACTGGCCAACTCGGTTTCGATGACCTGCCGTTCCGCCAGATGGCGGTTGATGTTACTGCTCATGCTGCGAAAGGCCCGCGCCAGCTCACTGAGCTCATTATCCACCACCTGCTCGGGCGTACCGGGCAGCAAGGGCGGCAGTGGCTGGCCTGGCTGATAATTGCGTACCGTATGCGCCATGTCTTGCAGAGGCTTGACCAACTGGCGGTTAAACAGCCACCACAGCAGCAATGCCAGGCCGAAAAACTCCAGCAGGAACTGCAAGGCCGAGCTGATGACCTCTTGCCACATGGCGTGGTAGATGTGCTGGTGTGACACGGTGACCAGCAGGCTGCCTATGCTTTCCATGCTATGTGTTGCCCGCAGCGGCAAGCGGTATTCCTCACTATTGAGGCGGTCGGCTGCTTCCGGGTTTTCATAGCGCAGCGACTGGCCCAGCTCGGTGCGCAGCTCGACACTCTGCACGCCTGGCAACTGGGCGATCAGGCGCAATTGCAGCTGAATGGCCGGGATGTCCACGTCCCAGGCACTCTGTCCCAGCAAGGGCAGATAGAGGCGTGACACCGTGGCCGGAATGGCATCCATTTGCTGTTGGCCATTGTGTAGAACCTGTACCGCCTTAAGCGTGGTGACTGCCACACCGAACAGCAGGGTGTACAGCAGCAGTTGCCAGATCAGTTGGCGGGTGAGTCGGCGCGTCGGCATGGACAAGCTCCTAGTTCAGCAATGCGCTAAAGCCGAAGGCATAGCGCTGCAAGGCCGGATTGGCAAATTTGCTGAACTGCTTGAAGTGAATGCCGCTGAAGTCATTATCGGCAAATAATTGCAAAAAGCGCCGGGCTTGCGCCGTAGACACCGTACCAAACACCACAGGCTGCAGTTGCAGCCCTTCGCTGGCAAAGTCCTGCCCGTGCTGATAGTCGTACAGCAGCACCAGACTCCAGGCACCCATCATGAAATGGCCCGCCGCCAGTGCGCTCAGACGTCCGTCGCGCCGCTCACGCATGGCCTGGCGTGAATTGTTGATGGCACTGACCAGCACCTGCTTGCCTGGCTGTTTGCCACTGCGGGTAATGGCATCTTCCAGACCGAATGCCATTTCATCGTTGGCTGCCCAGACAATATTGATCTGCGGATAGCGCTGCAGCAGCCACAAGCCTTGCTGCTGAGCACGCTGCCGTTCCCATTCTCCATAAACCAGCTGGGTCAGCCGGGCCGATGGGTGGGCGGCCAGTACCTGCCTGGCACCTTCCACCCGTTCGGTGGATGCCGGTGTGGAGCGGTCACCGGCCATCATCAGTACATGGAGCGGCGTACCCCGAGGGAAGCGCTGGCGGGCTTCATCCAGCAGGGCCTGCATGGTGAGGCTGCCAGCCATGGTGTTATCTGGTGCCAGCGAACCAAGCCAGCGCCGCAGCCGCTGACGCGGCAGGCCACTGGCTTGCAATTGCGCCGGCGTCAGTTGATTGAAGCTGATGAAGCTGGGAATACCCGCCTGATCGGCGATGGATAACATGGCTGGGCCGGTCAGTTTTTCGTTGACCAGCAGCAGGTAGTCCGGCTTGCGCGGGCGCTGTGCCACCATCCGGGTCAGCTTTACCATCTGCAATGGATCGCGCTGGGCATACAGCACCTCCAGCTGGATACCCAACTGGCTGGCAGCCGCCTGCATTGCCCGGCTGGCACTCAGCCAGAAGGCCTCATCAGGGCGCCCCGGTGAGATGAAAGTGACCGAAAACGCCCATGCCTGGCTGTGCAACATTATTGCAACAACCAGCACAAGAAAACGGAGCTGTCGGATCACCTGCATGCCGGGGGCCTTTATTCATTCCTCCTGCATATTTCGGGCGGCACAGGGACTGAGCGACATGTCAGCCAGTTCAAAGACTTCTGAGCTGGCTGAGCGGCAAGGAGGTTGTGCGCTTGATTTCTTTCAGGACGAAACTGGATTTTACATCTTCCACGCCTTGCTGCTGTAGCAGTTCATCCATCACAAAACGTGAAAAGTGTTCCAGATCTTCAAAATATACTTGCAACAGGTAGTCCATTTCCCCTGTCATTGCAAAGCAATTGATGACTTCCGGCCAGCGCTGGACGGCATCAATAAAGCTTTGTACATGCGTGTTGCCACGCTTTTCCAACACCACGCGCACATAAGCCTGCAGGCCCAGGCCGATTTTTGCCGGGTCCAGCAATGCCACGTACTGGCGAATGACACCAGACTCCTCCAGTTGCTTGAGGCGTCTGAGACAGGGGGAAGGAGAGAGGGCTACTCTTTCCGCAAGCTCCACATTGGTCAACCTGCCATTGAGCTGTAGCTCGGACAGGATGCGCAAGTCTGTCTTATCTAGCGTAAGACTTGGCATGTAAACTCCTCTGGTTTTAATTTGTTGAAATTATATTTCTAGTTATTGTGTATCTTGGGAATATTAGCAAGAAAATTGCCAAGCATTTTCCCTAGAATAAAAAGCCTAACCCGGACATTTTACACGGTGGCAACAGATCACTGGATAATGTCGGCAAAGATAGAGGAGATGCCTGGTGAGACACACAAAACCGTGCCGCCGGCAAACTGAAGCAGTTGCTGCCCCTGCGTGAGGGTGGGGCTGCGTCTGGCTGTTTCGCCGTGGGCAGCAGCGTGTTGCTGCCTCTGCCACCCGCAAGCTTGCTTGCTCTCCTCGCTTTCCGTCTTATCCTGCATGGTGCTGTCTACTGTCTGTCCGGACACTTGCCTGCCATCACACACATCAGGCATGGCGGTGGTGATCATAAAGAGGAGAGATGATGAAAATGGAAGCACTGCTGCACAACCCACTGGCCACCGACGGCTTTGAGTTTGTCGAATACACCGCCCCCACCGCGCAAGGCATTGCCGATCTGCGCCAGCTATTCCTGTCGCTGGGTTTTATCGAGGTCGCCCGCCACCGCAGCAAGAATGTCAGCCTGTACCGGCAGGGTGATATCAACTTCATCCTGAATGGCGAGCCCACCCAGCCGGCCAACGAATTCGGCAAGGTACATGGCCCGTCCGCTTGTGCCATGGCCTGGCGGGTGCAGGATGCGGCCAAGGCCTATGAATATGCGCTGGCCCACGGTGCCAAACCCTATGTGCGCCCCATCGGCATGATGGAGCTGAACATCCCGGCGGTGGAGGGCATTGGCGGTTCGGCACTGTACTTTGTCGACCGTTACGGCCCGGCGCACAATATCTACGATGTGGATTTCCTGCCGCTGGACGGCGTGGACCAGCAGCCGGCTGGTGTTGGTCTGGTTGAGATCGACCACCTGACCCACAATGTTTTCCGCGGCAATATGGCCAAGTGGGCCGGTTTCTACGAAAGCATCGGCAATTTCCGCGAAATCCGCTATTTCGACATCGAAGGCAAGCTCACCGGCCTGGTGTCCAAGGCCATGACCAGCCCTTGCGGCAAGATCCGCATCCCCATCAACGAATCCTCCGACGACAAGAGCCAGATCGAGGAATTCCTGCGCGAATATCACGGCGAAGGCATCCAGCACATTGCGCTGACCACCCGCGACATCTACCAGACGGTGGAAACACTGAAGGCCGCCGGCACCCGCTTCCTGGATACGCCGGACACCTATTACGACAAGGTGGACAGCCGCGTGGCCGGTCATGGCGAAGACCTGGCCCGCTTGCGCAAGAACAGCATCCTGATTGACGGCGCACCGGTGGAAGGTGCCGGCATTCTGCTGCAGATCTTCACCGAAACCGTCATCGGGCCGATTTTCTTCGAAATCATCCAGCGCAAGGGCAACGAGGGCTTTGGCGAGGGCAACTTCCGTGCCTTGTTTGAATCCATCGAAGAAGACCAGATCCGCCGCGGCGTGCTGAAGGCGGACTGAGGCGATATCGGCGCGAGTGGCAGGCTGGTCTGTCCGGTCTGCCCGTCTGCAATGCATCGGTCGCAGGGCAGTCTGACTGCGCGGCGACCAAGGAATGCCCATGCGTAAATGGATAGGATTCCCGCACCGGGAAGGGACAATTTCCCGTCAGGCCCACGCCGATTTGCCGGCGGAGGGCATTTATGAACGTGAAGTGGGGCGTAGCGGCTTTTTTGGCCCGGCCACCCATCTGCATCACAAGCACCCGCCCACCGGCTGGTCGGCCTGGGAAGGGCCGCTCAAGCCGCGCGCCTTCGACCTGAACGCGCTGCCCAAGGACGTGGCCGCCCCCTGGTCCGCACCGCTGGTGTTGCACAACAGCCAGTGCCAGTTGCGCATCTGGACCTGCTCCCAGGCCATGACCCAGCTATACCGCAATGGTGATGGCGATGACATGCTGTTCATCCATGCCGGCAGTGGCGAGCTGTTTTGCGACTACGGCCATCTGAGCTATCGCGATGGCGATTACATCCTGATTCCGCGTTCCACCAACTGGCGCATCGAACCGGCTGACACCACCACCATGTTGCTGATTGAAGCCAGCAACGGGGCTTACCAGTTACCGGACAAGGGCATTGTCGGCCCGCATGCGATTTTTGACGAAGCCATGCTGGATGTGCCGGCCATCGACGATGCCTTCAAGGCGCAGCAGACCGAAGATGAATGGCAGGTGGTGATCAAGCGCCACAATGTGCTGTCCACCGTCACCTACCCGTTCAATCCGCTGGATGCCATCGGCTGGCATGGCACGGTGGCGGTGGCGCGCATCAACTGGCGTGATATCCGCCCGCTGATGAGCCATCGTTATCACCTGCCACCCTCGGCACACAGCACCTTTGTGGCCGACGGCTTTGTCATCTGCACCTTTGTGCCGCGTCCGATCGAATCCGACCCCGGTGCGCTCAAGGTGCCGTTCTATCACAACAACGACGACTACGACGAAGTCATCTTCTACCACGCAGGCGACTTCTTCAGCCGCGACAACATCAAGCCCGGCATGCTCACCTTCCACCCGGCCGGCTTCACCCATGGTCCGCATCCCAAAGCCTTTGCCAAGGCCATGAGCGAGCCGAAGAAATTCACCGACGAAGTGGCGGTGATGATTGATAGCCGCAGCGCGCTGGAGCAAGGCCCCGGCCTGCCTGCCGTCGAGTGGACCGGCTATGTGGACAGCTGGAAGCCCAAGACCTGAACCAGACACCGGGCGGCTGGCGTGACGCGTCATACCGCCCGTCAAGGAAAACACACCGATGAAACTTGCCACCTACCGCAATCACACCCGCGATGGCCAGCTGATGGTTGTCAGCCGCGATCTCAGCCAAGCCCTTGCCGTACCGCATATCGCCACCAGCCTGCAGGCTGCGCTGGATGACTGGAGCCGCTGTGAGCCGGCCTTGCAGGAAGTCTATGCCGCCCTGAACCAGGGGACGGTCAACGCTGCCGTCAGCTTTGACCAGTCCGCCTGTCACAGCCCTCTGCCGCGGGCCTACCAGTGGGCGGACGGCAGTGCCTATCTCAATCATGTGGAGCTGGTGCGCAAGGCACGTGGTGCCGAAGTACCGGCCAGTTTTTATCAGGACCCGCTGATGTATCAGGGCGGCTCGGATACCTTTTTGCCGCCGCATGCCGACATTCCGCTGGCCGATGTCAGCTGGGGGCTGGATTTTGAAGGCGAAGTGGCGGTGATTACCGACGATGTCCCGCTGGGCAGCCAGGCTGGCGATTGCGCCACGCATATCCGCCTGCTGATGCTGGTGAATGATGTCACGCTGCGCAACCTGATTCCGGCCGAGCTGGCCAAGGGTTTCGGCTTCTTCCAGAGCAAGCCGGCCACCGCTTTCTCGCCGGTGGCGGTAACGCCGGACGAGCTGGGCCAGGCCTGGCAGGACAGCAAGGTACACCTGCCGCTGCGGGTGGAATACAACGGCAAACTGTATGGCCAGCCGCAGTGCGGCGTGGAAATGCAGTTCAACTTTGCCCAACTGGTGGCGCATGTGGCCAAGACCCGCGCGTTGGCAGCAGGCTCCATTGTCGGCTCCGGCACCATTTCCAATCATGACCGTGCCACCGGCTCCTGCTGCCTGGCCGAGCAACGCATGATCGAGATCATCGAGCAAGGCGCACCCGTCACACCCTTCATGCAGCCGGGTGATCAGGTGCGTATAGAAATGCTGGATGCCGCTGGCCATTCCATTTTTGGTCGCATCGATCAGAAGGTGATCGCCCATGACTGAGCGCCTGCTCTATGGTTATTACCGCTCCAGTGCCGCCTACCGGGTGCGCATTGCGCTTAACCTGAAAGGCCTGGAATACCGGCAGCAGGCGGTCAACCTGCTCAAGGGTGAGCAGCGCGATCCGGCCTATCTGGCGCTCAACCCGCAAGGGCTGGTGCCGGCCTTGCTGGATGGCGGCCAGTTGCTGACCCAGTCGCTGGCCATCTGCGAGTATCTGGACGAGGCCTATCCGGATACGCCAGCACTGCTGCCGCGCGACTTGCACGAACGGGCAAGGGTGCGTGCGCTGGCGCTGAGCATTTGCGCCGACATCCACCCGCTGCACAATGCCCGTGTCCTGAAATATCTGGAAGGCGAACTGGCGCAACCGGAAGCCACCAGACTGCAATGGATACGTCACTGGATTGCCAGCGGCTTTGCCGCACTGGAACAACAATTGGCGGCCAAGCCGCAGCCCTTCGCCTGCGGTGATGCCCCCGGCCTGCTGGATGCCTGCCTGGTGCCGCAGGTGTTTGCCGCACGGCGCTTCGGGCTGGACCTGACACCGTATCCGCACATCGTGCGCGTGGATGCCGCCTTGGCCGACCTGCCTGCCTTTGTCGCTGCCCATCCGGCACGGCAGGCGGATGCGCCGCCGGCCTGATGTTGAAAACCGGGCGGCTTGCCTGAATCCGGCGTCTTTTTCAGCCTTTTTGAAAAATGTCTTGACGCAGCAAGCCTGCTCTGATTTAATGCGTGGCTCTGATGACGCGAAAGCGTAGCAGTGATGGCCAGTTAGCTCAGTTGGTAGAGCAGCGGATTGAAAATCCGCGTGTCCGTGGTTCGATTCCGCGACTGGCCACCAATATCACCGCAGCTATCAGACGGCCAGTTAGCTCAGTTGGTAGAGCAGCGGATTGAAAATCCGCGTGTCCGTGGTTCGATTCCGCGACTGGCCACCAGAATTCACGCAAAAGCCAAGCTCAATGCTTGGCTTTTTGCATTTTGGCATGCGCTGCCGTGTAGTCCTGCAGCTACATGGCAGGGGGTGTAAAATCGCTTGCTCCCACACTCATGCGGAGTCCTGCCGTGTACCGTTTCATTGCCTCCGATCTGGACGGCACCTTGCTGGATGAACACCACTGCGTCAACGCGCTGACTGCGCAAACCCTGCAACTGCTGGAAGCACGCGGCCTGCGTTTTGCGCTGGCTACCGGCCGTCACTATCTGGATGTCAAAGGCATCCGGGATGCGCTGGGGATATCCGCCTATCTGATCAGTTCCAATGGCGCGCGGGTGCATGACCCGGACAACCGCCTGATCCACAGCAGCAATCTGGACCCCGCCATCGTGCGCCAGATTGCCCAGCCGGAATTTGCTGCCGGGACGGTGCTGAATTTCTATCTGGATGATGCCTGGCTGATAGACCAACCTTACCAGTACCTGCTGGATCTGCATGCCGACTCCGGCCTGCACTACCAGGTTGCCCCCTTGCATCAGCATGATGGGGCAGGGGTGGCCAAGGTGCTGTATATCGCCGACCACACCCATTTGCTGACGGTTGAGGCCAAGCTGCATCAGGCCCTGGGCGACCGTGCCTATATCACTTTCTCGGCGGACAATTGCCTGGAGGTGATGGCACCCGGTGTTTCCAAAGGCCATGCGCTGCAACTGGTGCTGGACGAGCTGGCTATCGATACCGCCGATTGCCTGGCCTTTGGCGATGGCCAGAATGATATCGAACTGCTGCAAACCGTGGGCCACCCGCGGGTGATGGCCAATGCCCACCCCCGCTTGGCATCGCAGCTGCCACAGGCGCAAACCGTGGCCAGCAATGTTGAATCCGGCGTGGCGCTGCATCTGCGCCAGTTGTTTGCCTTGTAGCTGCCGGGCGTTGTTCCGCACGCAATGAAAAATGGCTGCCATCGGCAGCCATTTTGATTGTTGATACGTGGCATCTCGCTTTCTTGCGAGAAAGCGAGGCTCCCTTTCAAGGAAAGGGCGGGGGGATTGGGAATCGATGGGAGGGCTGCGGAATCAAGCAGTGAATCGAAAGGCCCGGCTTTGCCGGGTCCCGTACCATCGCACCAAATTACTGTAGCAGCAGCCTGGGGCTGCCAAGGCAGCCCTTTTTGTTGCTAGCAAAGCTAATCAGCCCTGCAAGGCTTGCGCCAGCGCGCCGGCCTTGTCGCCAACGATCAGATGCCAGGTGCCCGGCTGAGTTTGCACGCAGGCCATCACCCCGGCTTCACGAGCCGCAGCTTCATTCAGGCTGGCCGCCTGCTTCAGTTGCACGCGCAGACGGGTGTGGGCGATGGCTTGCACCTGTTGCACATTGTCGCGGCCACCCAGTGCAGCCAGGATGGCGGCGGCAGTGGCAGCCAGTTGCGGGTCGGCAGTCACGGCAACCGGTGCGGCTGCGGTGTCGACAGCGGCCGCGGTACTGGCACTGGCAGACGCAGCCGGCAGTTCGGCATCGTCACCGGCGGTTTTCAGGTAGATCTCCATATCGGTTTTCAGGTTTTCCGATTGCGGCCCGAAAATGGCCTGAATACCGCTGCCCACTTGTACCACGCCGGATGCACCCATGGCCTTGAGTTTGGCCTGGTCCACCTGGGCCGGGTTTTTCACCGCAATGCGCAGACGGGTGATGCAGGCATCCAGATTGGTGATGTTGCTGCGACCGCCAAAGGCCAGTACCAGGGCGCGGGCGCGCTGGTCTTCACTTACCGCACCTTCGCTGCTGCTGTCTTCGTCTTCACGACCCGGTGTTTTCAGGTTGAATTTCAGGATGACGAAGCGGAACACGCTGTAGTAGATGACGGCGTAGATCGGCCCCAGGATGAACACATACCAGGCGTTGTGCGATTTGTTGCCGATCAGGTTGAACATCAGGAAGTCAATGCCACCTTGCGAGAAGGTGAAACCCATGTGCATGTCCAGCGAGTTGGCCACAAACTGGGCGGACGCTGCCAGGCAGGCATGGATGAAGTACAGCACCGGAGCCACGAACAGGAAGGCGAATTCGATGGGTTCGGTAATGCCGGTCAGGAAGGAAGTCAGTGCGGCGGAAATCATGATGCCGCCCACTTTCACCCGGTTTTCCGGCTTGGCGGTGTGCCAGATGGCGATGGCAGCCGCCGGCAGGCCGAACATCTTGAACAGGAAGGCACCGGACAGCACGCCGGCAGTGGCATCGCCGGCAAAGAAGCGGTTGATGTCGCCGTGGATGTGTTTGCCGCTGGCATCGACAAAATCGCCCATTTCAAAGAAGAAGGGCACGTTCCAGATGTGGTGCAGGCCAAACGGAATCAGCAGACGCTCGACGAAACCATATACGGTGGCGGCAGTGCGCGGGTCGCTCACGGCAGCCCATTGCGAGAAGGTCTTGATGGCACCACCGATGGGCGGCCAGACGAAGGACAGCACCGCGCCCAGCACGATGGCGGCAATGGCGGTGACAATGGGCACAAAGCGCTTGCCGGCAAAGAAGCCCAGGTACTGTGGCAGGCTGATGCGGTAGTACTTATTGAACATGTAAGCCGCCAGACCACCGGCCAGAATGCCGCCGAACACACCGGTCTGGATGGATGGCATGCCCATGATGGTGTCGGGTTTCACGCCCAGCAGCCCGGCCATCACGCCCAGCGTGGTGGTCATCACCAGAAAGCCGATGGTGGCGGCAATGGCGGCCACTCCGTCGTTTTCGGTAAAGCCCAGCGCCACGCCCACGGCAAAGATCAGCGGCAGATTGCCGAAAATCACGTCACCGGCGTTTTTCATCAGCGACAGGATGGCCAGCAGCACGGTGCTCTGGGTGTGGAAGTCGGTTGCACCAATACCCAGCAACAGGCCGGCAACCGGCAGTACGGCCACAGGCAGCATCAGTGCCTTGCCGATTTTCTGCAGAAAAGCGAAGGATTGATCAAACATGATAGTGATTCCTGCGTAATGCTCCCGCCTGGGTCAGCAGGCGAGGAGCCAGCACCGTCCAGGCTTGCCGGACGGCAGGTTGGTCGCGCTTAGCGCGCCTGTTGTGCCAGATGGGCGCGCACCTCGGCCACCGTGCCCAGTGCCAGCACCTGTTGGGCCAGCGTACGGCATTCGTCCATGCTCCAGCGCGCCAGTGTGGCCTTGACGCTGGCCACTGCCGGGGTGCTGACCGACAGCTCGGTCACGCCCAGGCCAACCAGCACCGGTGCGGCACGTTCGTCCGAGGCCAGACCGCCACACACACCCACCCACTTGCCGTGGGCACGGGCGCCGTCGCAAGTCATGGCAATCATCGCCAGCACGCCCGGATGCAGGGCATCGGCCTGCTTGGCCAGTTGCGGATGGCCACGGTCCATCGCCAGCACGTACTGGGTGAGGTCGTTGGTACCGATGGAGAAGAAATCCACTTCCGGTGCAAAGCGTGCAGCCAGAATGGCGGCAGACGGTACTTCCACCATGATGCCTACCTTGACGTCGGCATGGCCGCTGGCGGCTTGCTCTTCGGCCAGAATGGCCTTGGCGGCGCGCAGCTCGTTCAGGGACGCCACCATGGGGAACATGATGTGCAGGCGGGTGAGTGGGGCGGCTTGCAGAATGGCACGCAACTGGGTGCGCAGCAGGTCGGGGCGATCCAGGCTGACGCGGATGCCGCGCAGGCCGAGGAAGGGGTTGTCTTCCTTGGGCAGCGGCAGGTAGGACAGCGGCTTGTCGCCACCCACGTCCAGCGTGCGCACCACCAGCGGGCGCTCGCTGCCCAGCTCGCGGGCCACCGCGCAGTATTCGGCAGCCTGTTCGGCTTCGGACGGTGCGGTGTCGCGGTTATCAAACAGGAATTCCGAACGCAACAGGCCCACGCCTTCGGCACCGGCTTTCATGGCGTCACGGGCATCGGCGGCATTGCGGATATTGGCCACCACTTCGATACGGCTGCCATCGCTGGTCTGGCCCGGCTGTTGCGACATGGCCTGTTCGGCGGCGCGACGTTCAGCCAGACGGGCGATGGCGGCTTCAGCCTCGGCCTTCTCGGCGGCGGTGGGGGCAATGTTCAGGGTGCCGGCCGTGCCGTCCAGAATCACTTCACGGCCATCTTGCAGAGCCAGCGCAGCTTGCGAGATGCCGCAAATGGCCGGAATGCCCAGCGAGCGGGCCAGAATGGCCACATGGCTGGTGGCTCCGCCGGTGCGGGTGCAGAACCCTAGTACCTTGCTCGGGTCCAGCGCAGCAGTGTCGGACGGTGCCAGGTCTTCGGCAATCAGGATGGAACCGGCCGGTACGTCCAGCTCGGCTTGCTTGACGCCAGCCAGCAAGGCCAGCACGCGGCGGCCTACATCGCGGATGTCGTTGGCGCGTTCACGCAGCAGGGCGTTGTCCTGCGCTTCCAGACGGGCAGAGTAGGCGCTGAAGGCGGCACGCCAGGCCCAGGCGGCGGATTTGCCATCGGCCAGGCCCGCATAGGTCAGGGCCAGCAGGTCCGGGTCCTGCAGCAGTTCCTGATGCATGGACAGGATGGCGCGCTTGGCTTGGTCTTGCAGTTGGGCCTTGATGGTTTCAATCTGCTCGGCGGCTTCTTCGGTGGCGCGGGTGAAGTTTTGCTGTTCCACCACGCCGGCGGCACCGGCTTCCACCACGTCGAACTCTTGCAACTGGTGGTGGAAGATGCGGCCAATGGCGATGCCGGGCGAAGCACCCACGCCAGCCAGCACGCCAGCGCTGTCCTGTTGCACGGGCTGGGCCGCTGCCGGGGCAGCTGCGGCCGGCGCTTCGTCCAGGCTCTCACCGCAGCGGTCCAGCAGCAGTTGGGACAGTTCGGCAATCGCAGCGGCGGCATCCGGGCCGGTGGCCAGTACCCGCACTTGATCGCCATTGACCGTAGCCAGGCCCATGATGCCGACCACGGATTTGGCATTGGCTGCCTTGTCGCCCAGTTGCAGCTGGATATCCGCCGCAAAGCGCTTGGCGGCGCTGGCAAACACGGCGGCCGGACGGGCATGCAGGCCGGCCGGGTTGGTGAGGGTGATGCTGTCGGAAGTCAGGGTTTCGCCTTCGGCCTGGCTGCTGGCCGTCGCGCTGCCTTGCAGTTCCAGCGTCATGATGATGCTCTTGCCCGCTTCCACCATGCCGCTGGCGCAGGTGAGCTTCTGTACCACTTCACCATTGGTGATGATGATCTGGGTGAGCAGGCTGGGGGCGGTGCAGGCCACCAGGTCGAGGTCGAAGTCGATCAAGGCTTGGCCCGCCTTGACTTGCTGGCCTTGTTCCACCAGCGGCACAAAGCCTTCACCCTTGAGCATGACGGTGTCGATGCCGATATGTACCAGCACTTCGACACCGTTGTCCGAGGTAATGGTCAGCGCATGGTGTGCGGTGTGGATATTGCTGACGATGCCGCTGACTGGGGCCAGCAGCGAGCAGGAAGTTGGGTCCAGGGAAATGCCGTCACCTACCATTTTGCCGGCGAAAACCGGATCGGGGACGGTATCCAGAGCGACCAGCCACCCGGAGAGGGGAGCCAGAATGTCCAGTCGTGGCGCGGGAGAGCCCATGTGAAACTCCTCAGGAGTTGATTGCAACAGTTATTTTATTACGAGCGATTGTTGGGGCAGGATTAAGCCGCAACTCGGCGCGTAAGGCAAGTGCCTAATCAGCCTGTAAAACGCAAGAATATTGTTATTTCAGGATTAAACCTGATTTTGCCACGGGATGTGTAGGCAGATTGCAACGTCTGTATGATGCCAATATTGTAATTTAGCTACAGCTTTGATGTGAAACTGGCTTGATGGCCGTCAATAAAATGCACTCTTGCTTGCTGCACCCATGCCACAGTATTGGCGTGGCGGCCGCAAGCATTCAGCATAGCGGGATGCTGCGGTGGAGCAAGCGCGCAACGTAGGGGGAAATGAAAACGCGACCCGTCTGGCTGGACGGATCGCGTTTTGAGGGGGATGGCGTGGCGGATTAGTGCTGCGCTGTGCGGCCTGGCTGCTCACCCAGGAAGAACAGGGCCAGCGAGCTGGTGATCAGGAAGGCCGAGTATTCCCAGCCACCGCCCTGGTTGGTAAACATCCAGCCATTGGCACCATGCACCAGTACGATGGTGCCGGCCAGCAGCGGTACCAGTGCCAGCGCAACCCAGCGTGCTTTCAGTCCCAGGATCAGCAGCAGGCCGCCGCCGATTTCAGCGGCCATCGACAGGTAGCCGACAAAGCCGGGCAGGCCGAGGCTGGAAAAGAACTGGGCGGTGCCGGCGGGGCCGAACACGAACAGCTTGGTGGCTCCGTGTGCCAGATACATCAGGCCCAGCGATACGCGCAGAATCAGGGCGGAAAGAGCGGGAGAGGTGGTTTGCATGGTGAAGGCTCCTGTAGCGGTTAAAGCCCTTGTGCGATTGGGCTGTGGCAATGCGTGCATTTGACCATGCGGGTTTGTTTGAATAAATATGCTATAAATGAAAAAATTATTTACTAATTGGAAATAATATGGACCGATTCTCCGAAATCCGCGCCTTTGTCACCGTGGCGGAGCAAGGCAGTTTTGCCGCTGCCGCCGACAGGCTGGACCTGTCGCGCGCCATGGTGACCAAGCTGGTGTCGGCACTGGAGGCCCGACTGGGCGTGCGCCTGATGCATCGTACCACCCGGCGTCTGTCACTGACCGAGGCCGGTGAAACCTATCTGGCGCAGGGCGGGGCGCTGCTGGCCGAACTGGAGGACCTGGACGCGCTGCTGTCGCAAGGTGCCAGCAAGGCCAGTGGCCGCTTGCGGGTGACGGCACCGGTGTCGTTTGGCATGCGCTTTCTGGGGCGGGCTGTTGCCGGTTTTCAGCGTGAGCACCCGCAGGTGGAAGTGGAGCTGTCGCTCAATGACCGTAAAGTGGATCTGGTAGAGGAAGGCTTCGACCTGGCGATCCGCGTGTCCAATCTGGCCGACTCCAGCCTGATTGCGCGCCATCTGGCCAAGGTGCGCGACCGCCTGTGTGCCTCGCCGGACTATCTGCTACGCCAGGGCATGCCACAGCACCCGGATGAGCTGGCCCAGCATGACTGCCTGATCTACACCCTCACCAGCCAGCCTGGCGTATGGGAATACCAGGGGCCGGATGACAGCACTGGCCGGGTACGGGTCAAGAGCAGTCTGCGTGCCAATAATGGCGATATTCTCACCGATGCGGCCATCCATGGCATGGGTATTACCCGCCAGCCGGAATTCCTGCTGCAGCAGGCGTTGGCCGATGGCCGGCTGCAACTGGTCCTGCCCGACTATCACTGGAGCTGCCTGGATGTTTCGGCAGTGTATCCGGTGCGCCGCCATGTGCCAGGCAAGGTACGGGTGTTTGTCGATTACCTGGCCGACTTTTTTGGCAAGCAAAAAAACAGCCCGTCGTATGACGGGCTGTAAACTGACTGAAAGGTCGAATTTTTACTGCTTGGCAGCAACAGCAACCGCAACCGCATCCGGTTCCGGCAGCACTTCGCCGTTCAGCACGCGCTGCATGCGGTCTTGATCCAGTGCCTTTTCCCATTTGGCCACCACCACGGTGGCTACGCCGTTGCCGATCAGGTTGGTGATGGCGCGCGCTTCAGACATGAAGCGGTCCACACCAATCAACAGCGCCAGGCCTTCCACCGGCAGCTTGCCGCCCAGGGTGGCCAGGGTGGCGGCCAGAGTGATGAAGCCACCGCCGGTCACTGCCGCCGCACCCTTGGAGGTCAGCAGCAGTACGCCGATGATGCCCAGCTCTTCACCCAGGCTTAGCTGCACATTGGTGGCCTGGGCAATGAAGATGGCCGCCATGGTCAGGTAGATGGAAGTGCCATCCAGATTAAAGGAGTAACCCGTCGGAATCACCATGCCCACCACCGGCTTGGCGCAGCCCAGGTGTTCCATCTTCTTTATCATGCCCGGCAGGGCGGATTCGGACGAAGAGGTACCCAGCACCAGCACGATTTCTTCCTTGATGAAGGCCAGGAACTTGAAAATGCTAAAGCCATTGAAGCGGGCGATCGCACCCAGCACGATGAAGACGAAGGCAAAGCAGGTCAGGTAGACGCAGGCCATCAAAAAGCCTAGCTGCTTGAGCGAACCCACGCCGTATTTGCCGATGGTGAAGGCCATGGCACCAAACGCACCAATCGGTGCCAGCTTCATCAGCATGTTGATCACGCCAAACAGCGCATGCGAGAACTCGTCCAGCATGGAAATGACGGTCTTGCCGCTGCTGCCCATGCGGGTGAGCGCCAGGCCCAGCAGCACCGAGAACAGCAATACCTGCAGGATTTCACCGGTGGCAAATGCGCCCACCACGGTATCCGGGATGATATGCAGCAGGAAGTCGACGGTGTTCATGTCCTTGGCACCGGCGGCAAACTTGGCCACCGATTTGGCATCCAGCGTGTGCGGGTCCACATTCAGGCCGGCACCCGGCTGCAGCAGGTTCACCACCACCAGGCCGATTACCAGCGCCAGCGTAGTCACCACTTCAAAGTAGAACAGTGCCTTCACGCCAACACGGCCCACTTCCTTCATATCGCCCATCTTGGCAATCCCCACCACCACGGTGGAGAAGATGATGGGGGCAATCATCATCTTGATCAGCTTGATGAAGGCATCGCCCAGCGGTTTCATCTTGGCGGCGGCTTCCGGATAGAAGGCACCCATCAGTACGCCGATGGAAATGGCAACCAGCACCTGGAAGTACAGGCGCGAGTAAAGCGGTGTTCTGGCTTGCATGTCTGGTCTCTTGTTCTCGGATGTTCGGAGGTTGAGCGTTGTTCCGGACCCTGTCTGGATCCTGTTGTTGGGCACATCCTAGCAAGCGATCGGTTTTTGGCTAATTGCTGATATCCCTAAGCGTCACGGGAAAATGCATGGTCATGATGCGGGTGTTTGAAGTTTCAGAATTTTCCTGAATGTAATCCGTGGTTTGCCGTCATTTTTAACGGCTTTTTCTGGTTGTGCATTTACTGTGAGCAGGAAAAAATCCTCTCTTTATCAGTATTCCGCCTTACCCGTGCATGGGTAGTGCCGGCAGTCATGCATGTGCTGCGCTGTACCGCATGCTGGCCTGGCGAGTGAATGCTGATGTTATCGGTGGACTGATGTCCGCAGACCGTTAAAGGATAATTTCATGGTGAAGGCCGACCCGATTCCTGCCGAAGTGCGCGAACGCATCCACCGCGTTGCCTCCGAGCTATACGCCAAGTCAGCTTACCAGTCATTGCCTGCGCTGGACGAAGTCCGCAAATGTGCCAATGTCGATATGAATGTGGCCAGTCTGGTACTTAAGGAATGGCGCAAGATTCAGCCGGTCAGCCCTGAGCCACTGGCAAGCAAGCTGCCCGCTCCGGTGGAAGAAGCCGGTCTGGCGGCAGTGGTGGCCATCTGGCAGCATGCTCAGCAGTTTGCCAATCAGCACTTGCGTACAGCCCAGGCGGGCTGGCAAACCGAGCGTGAAGAGCTGGATGCGCTGCGTGCCGAGCTGGCAGAAGCCTTCGAGCGCCAGGCTGCCGAACTGGAAGCCACCAGTCAGCAACTGAGCATGGTGCTGGCACTGAACACCCGCCAGCAGCAAGAACTGGAGCGTGCCGCGCCACGTCTGGATGAGTCTGCCAGCCGACTGGGAGAGACAGAAACGCGGCTGGTGATGGTGGAGCGAGAGCTGGGTGAAACCCACGAAAAGCTGGCGCAATCCTATGACGATGTCCGTGCGCTGCGCCAGCAGTGCGATGAGCTGCGCAAGGAGTGTGATAGCTTGCGCAAGCAACAGGCAGAGCTGCAAGAAGAGCTGCGGGTGCAGCGCTCGGACAAGGAAAGTGCCCATCGTGCCGTAGCCAGCCTGCGTCAGCAGTTACAAGCGGCGAGCGGTGGCAAAGCGGCTGACCCGGTTAGTGCGCCGGAGGCTGTGCAGGATCAAAAGGAAAGCAATGAGTCCGAGGCTGTGGCCTATGGCCAGTCGGTGAGCGGCCGCTTGGCCACTTCCTCGCGTGCAGCCGACCTGATTGTCCGCTCACGCTGATGACAAGACCTGGTGCCCGTTTGCGGTGCCAGTGTTTCTTGCCACTCAATGAAACTGGCGAATATAAGACGCTACCCCACCCAATAGCATTTCAATCGAAATCGCGGTCAGCACCAGTCCCATCAGGCGTTCCAGTGCAGTAATGGCCTGTTCGCCCAGCAGCTTTTGCAAGCGTCCGGAAAACAGGAACACCACGGTAGTCACCAGCATGCAGATGGTGAGCGCCCCTATCCATTCCAGCATGCGCGACGGTTCGCGGGTGGACATCAGCAATACCGTGGCCATGGCAGAAGGCCCGGCAATCAGCGGAATGGCAATCGGCACGATAAAGGGTTCGCCATGCATCTTGTCGCTGCCGAACACGCTGCCACCCTCGCTGGGGAAAATCATCTTCAGTGCAATCAGAAACAGAATCACCCCGCCTGCCACCTGCATCGACTGATCGGTCAGGTGCATCACGTCCAGAAAATTGCGACCGAAGAACATGAAGGTCAGCAACACCAGAAAAGCAATCAGGCACTCGCGGTACACCACTTTCTTGCGGCGCTCCGGTTTTACCTGCTTGAGCGCGGAGATGAACAGCGGAATATTGCCCAGCGGATCGGTAATCAGGATCAGCAAGACCGTGGCGGAAATGAAAGAAGTTTGCATGGTGGTGTCGACGTGTTGGTGGCGGTGATGTTCTGTCTATAGTGACAGCAATTTTATTGATAGTTAGTTTTTGGGAAAAATGCTATTGCAATTAAGTGGTTGTTGGAGTGGTTGAAATGGGTTGTTGATTATCATTTTTCAAAATTGCATTCTCGTTAATTTTGAAATACGTGCTCAACTATTTCATTACAGGAGTTTGGTGCCATGGCCCGTGATGTGCATGCAAATTTCTATGTGGCACTAGGAGTTGGTGCGAATGCTTTGTGGGGTGCGGCCTTTATTGTTCCGTATGTCTTGCATGACTTTCCTTCGGAGTTGATCACCATTTTTCGTTATTTGGTATATGGTGTTACTTCAATTGCTGTTTTGCTGTTGTTCGGCTTGGGTAATGCCAGAATTTCATTGCCTATTTTCATGGTGGCAAATGTAATCTCATTTTGTGGTAATGTGGGTTATTATCTTTTCTTGACCTTGGGTGTCAAATATAGTGGTTTTGTCTATCCAGCGCTGATTATTGGCTTGTTGCCTGTTTCTGTTATCCTGTTTGGTGCATGTCAAGACAAGGGCAAGTCAGTGCTTGGCTTGCTGCCAGGTATTGGTTTGATTATTTTTGGGATTGTATTGATTAATCTTTTGAATGTGAATGATGCATCAGGCCTGGCGCTTAATGCTGATCATGTTCACGGCATTGTTTTTTCATTGCTGGCTTTGTTGTTGCTTACAATCTATTGCATTGCTAATGCCCGCTTTCTTAAGTCGAATATCGGTATTTCTTCATTGCGCTGGGCGGGTTTGTTGGGCGTTTGCGCCTTATTGCAAAGCCTCCTGCTTGGGCTCTTTGCCTATGTATTCGTCGGCCATGATATGTCGGTGTTCACAGCTTATTCTGCCGACAGCTTAGTTGCCTTCATGCTTGGCGTGGTGTTCTTGGGTGTCTTTGTTTCTTATGTGGCAATGTGGTTGTGGAATGTGGCGTCACGCCATATTTCCAGCATCGTGGCAGGGCGAGTGCTGTGTCTTGAGACCATTTTTGCGCTTGCCTACGGTTATATGCTGGATGCGCGCATGCCCCACTCATTCGAGTTGCTTGCTATCTGCCTTATTGTGTCGGGTGGCTATCTTGTCCAGTGGTGCGCAGAGAGGGCCGCCCTGGAGGTGTAATGCATGACGGCAAGACGGCTAGCCTGTTGTGGTGTAAACGAAGATGAAGATGGACAAGGCCCGGCAATGCCGGGCCTTGTCCATTGTGGCTAATGCGTCTTATTCGGCAATGCTGTCATCCGCGTTGGCATCATCTGCCGCCGGTTTCTCGCGGCGGGCGCTGCCGGCCACCATGGGGATGGCAAACAGGCGGCAGGGCAGGGAGCCGTTGAACAGCGGGGTGCGGCGCTTGACCGACAGGTGGATCAGGTCGGACAGGCGCAAGTCGCCGGTAAAGAAGTGGGCAGTCCAGCCGGCAAAGTGGGCCTTCAGCCAGTCACCCAACTGCGGGTACAGCTCGGCCAGCGCGTCCTGCTCGTCCATGCGCACGCCATAAGGCGGGTTGGTGACAATGAAGCCGCTATCGGCAAACGGCCGTGCTTGCAGCACGTCTTGTGCCTGCAGCTCGATGGCATCGGCCAGGCCTGCGCGTTGCAGGTTGGCACGGGCCACCGGCAGCATGTTGCGGGCGCGATCGCTGCCCTTGATGGCCAGATTGCGCACCGGCAGTTCGGCAGCGCGGGCTTCGCTCAGCAGCGCTTCCCAGGACAGGGCGTCAAATTCGCGCAGGCGCTGGAAACCAAAGCGGCGGTTGCGACCCGGCGCGCGTTTGAGTGCGATGTCGGCCGCTTCCACCAGGAAGGTGCCGCTGCCGCACATCGGGTCCAGCAAGGGCTGGCTGCCATCGTAACCGGCAATCAGCAGAATGCCGGCCGCCAGGTTTTCCCGCAGCGGGGCTTCCCCGGTTTCTTCACGCCAGCCGCGCTTGAACAGCGGTTCGCCGCTGGTATCCAGATAAATGGTGGCATGGTCGCGGGTGAGGAAGGTGTGGATGCGCATGTCCGGTGTGCGGGTGTCCACATTGGGACGACCGGCATTGGCCTGACGGAAGCGGTCGCACACGGCGTCCTTTACCTTGAGCGACACAAAATCCAGGCTGCGCAGCTGTGCGCCGATGGCATCGGTTTTTACCTTGATGCTGCGCGATACATCGAACCAGCGCGGCCAGTCGATCTGCATCGCCAACTGGTAGATGTCGCTTTCCTGCTGGTAAGCGCCTTCGGCCAGCTTCAGCAGCACGCGGCTGGCAGTGCGGCTGTGCAGGTTGGCCTTCATCATGATGTCGGCGTCGCCACGGAAGGCTACCCCGCCGTCCACCTTGCTGACATCGTTGGCACCCAGTGCGTTCAGTTCGGCCACCAGCGTCATTTCCAGGCCGCGCGGGCAGGGAGCGAACAAGGCCAGTTGCTTGTCGCGCAGGCCGGTCAGCGCATACACCGCTTGCGCGGCCAGCTTGTCGTTCCATGCCGGTTTGTCCGCACTTCTGGCCTGGCGGCTATCGTGCTGGCGCGGGTCGCGCTCCATGCGGTGTTTGTTGTCGAAGGGCTTGAGGCTGGCCGGGGAGTTGCCGCGCTCGCGCGGTTCCCAACTGCGTTCATGACGGGCATCGCGACGCGGGCTCTCCTCGCGCTGGATGCGCTCACGCGGTGCGCTGTCTTCCCGGCGATCTGCCGGTTTGGAGAACAGCTTGCGTGGTGCGTTTTCCTGCGCGGGTTCGTCGCGGCGGAAGCGGTTTTCCCGTTCGGCAGCCGGTGCAGGCAGGATTTCCGGGTCGTAATAGCTGGCCGCATCATTGCGTTCCACGCGGCGCGGGGCCTCTTCCCGTGGCTGCTCGTCACGGCGGAAGCGGTTATCACGTGGCGCGCTGTCTTCCCGGCGTTCGGCTGGTTTGGAGAACAGCTTGCGCGGTGCGTTTTCCTGCGCCGGTTCGTCGCGGCGGAAGCGGTTTTCCCGTTCGGCAGCCGGTGCCGGCAGGATTTCCGGATCGTAGTGACGGGCGGCATCATTGCGCTCGAAGCGGCGCGGCGACTGCTCACGCGGCTGCTCGTCACGGCGGAAGCGGTTGTCACGCGGTGCGCTGTCTTCACGACGCTCGGCCGGCTTGGCAAACAGCTTGCGCGGGCCTTGCTCGGCTGCCGGAATGGTCGGCGTGGCGGCCGGAGTGTCGCGTTCCACATGACGCGGCACATGAGGTTTGTGCTCGATCTGGCGATCCGGCTGGCTGTTCAGCGGTTTGCGGCCGGACGGGCCGCGGTCACGCTGATAGCTGCGCTCGCCATCCGGGCGGCGCGATTCATGCAGATCGCCACGGTTGTCGGCCGGATGCAGGCTGCGCGGTGCCGAGGCATCGCGTTCGCGTGGCGGATAGGGCTTGCGCTCGCGGTCGTCGCGGTTGAACGGTTTGCGTTCGCCGTCACGGGCATCGAAACGGCGCGGCTCGCCGTCGCGTGGCGGATAGGGCTTGCGTTCGCGGTCGTCACGGTTGAACGGTTTGCGCTCGCCATCACGCGGCTCGAAACGGCGCGGCTCGCCTTCGCGTGGCGGGTAGGGCTTGCGTTCACGATCGTCACGGTTGAACGGTTTGCGCTCGCCATCACGGGCATCGAAACGGCGCGGCTCGCCATCACGCGGCGGGTAAGGCTTGCGCTCGCGGTCGTCGCGGTTGAACGGTTTGCGTTCGCCGTCACGTGCATCGAAACGGCGCGGCTCGCCATCACGTGGCGGATAGGGCTTGCGTTCGCGGTCGTCACGGTTGAACGGTTTGCGCTCGCGGTCGTCACGGTTGAATGGCTTGCGTTCGCCGTCACGCGCATCGAAACGGCGCGGCTCGCCATCACGTGGCGGGTAGGGCTTGCGTTCACGATCGTCACGGTTGAACGGC
Organism: Aquitalea magnusonii; assembly: GCF_002217795.2. NCBI lineage: Bacteria > Pseudomonadati > Pseudomonadota > Betaproteobacteria > Neisseriales > Chromobacteriaceae > Aquitalea > Aquitalea magnusonii. The sequence goes on along the minus strand of NZ_AP018823.1, from coordinate 3,531,456 downwards.
TTGCGTTCGCCGTCACGCGCATCAAAGCGGCGCTGTTCACCCTGGCGTGGCGGCTGGCCTGCTGCCGGACGGCGCGAGGAGTAAGGATCGCGCGGGCCATCGGCAGACGGGGCCTTTTTCTGGATGATGGGTCCCTTGGCCGTGCCATCGGCGGGTGCGGCGGCACTACCAGCGGCAGGCTGAGCGGAGGAGGTGTCGCTGCTGCTGACATCGCGGCGCAGATTGGCGCGCTGGCGTGAACGGAAAGTGGCCATGGGTACATCCTTCAGATAAGCAAGCTTTAAGCAATCTTCCATTTTACCTTATTTGCAGGCGCACTGCTTGGTGCTGCTCCGTCTTTCAGGTAGCATGTCCGGTTCCCTTTTGTTTTGGCGCGGCTTTGCCATGTTGCAGGATTCATTTGCCACCCGTCTGGTGGCCTGGCAGGAACAGCACGGCCGGCACGATCTGCCCTGGCAGGTGAGTGACCCGTACCGGGTATGGCTGTCCGAGATCATGTTGCAGCAAACGCAGGTGACTGCGGTGCTGGGCTATTACGCCCGCTTCTTGCAGCATTTTCCTGACGTGGCCAGCCTGGCGGCAGCGTCTGCCGATGAGGTGCTGGCCTTGTGGAGCGGCCTTGGCTATTACAGCCGGGCGCGCAATCTGCACAAGGCGGCGCGCATGGTGATGGATGAGTTTGGCGGTCGCTTTCCTGATCTGCGCGAGGATATTCAGCGTCTGCCCGGTGTCGGGCGCTCTACCGCCGCCGCAATTGCCGCCTTCGCTTTTGGCCGGCGCGAAACCATTCTGGATGGCAATGTCAAACGCGTGTTGACGCGCTGCTTCGGCATCAGCGGTTTTCCGGGTGAGAAGGCAGTGGAAAACCGGCTGTGGACGCTGGCAGAATCCTTGCTGCCGGCTGACGCTGCGCAGATGACTGCCTACACCCAGGGCCTGATGGATCTGGGAGCTACCGTGTGTGGTCGCAAGCCGGCCTGCACGGTGTGTCCGATGGTGGATGGCTGCGTGGCGGCCCGTCAGGGGCTGACCCATGTGCTGCCCACGCCGCGCCCCAAGAAGGCCGTGCCCACCCGTCACACCGTCATGTTGCTGGCGCAGCATGGCGATAAGGTGTGGCTGGAGCGCAGGCCGCCCACCGGCATCTGGGGCGGCTTGTTATCCTTGCCGGAATTGGCTGATAGCGCGGCGGTGGAAAGTTGGCTGGCCGCGCAGGGCCGTGGCGATGTGCTGCCCTCCTGGCCGGAGCTGGAACATGTGTTTACCCATTTTCGCTTGATCATTACCCCGGTGCCGGTGCGGCTGGATACGCTGCATGCCAACCGGGTGCAAGAGACCGCCGGGCAGTGGCTGCCCGTGTCCCAGGCACTGGATGCCGGTTTGCCGGCCCCCGTGAAGCGCCTGCTGCAGCGTTTGTCTGCCTGAGTGACGGTCTGTCGGTTTTCATTTTTTGCGCAGCGTGGCTGCCCAGGTGTGAAATATGGTTTCCGTAGTGCGTTCGATGGCCGATACCCTGGCCGATGCAGCCGACCCGAAACGGTGGCTGGAACAGATGTCTGCAACCCTGCCCGAGGCCGAAGCCAGCTTGCTGGCACGCGCCTTCGATGCCGCGCGCGAGCTGTATCGCGGCAAGGGGCTGGTGAGCACCGGCGAGGACCTGTTCAGCCATGCGGTTTCTGCCGCGGCCATTGTGGCCGACCTTAACCTGCTGACTGACGCCATTGTCGCCACCCTGCTGTTTGCCGTGCCGGATCACAAGCCCGACTGGCAAGGATGGATGACCGAGAATTTCGGTCAGACCGTCACCGTGCTGGTGGATGGGGTGGGCGGGGTGCGCCGCATTACCGAGCTGGCGCGCATCGACAAGCTGGAAACCCCGGAAGAGCGCGCCCGCCAGGCGGAAACCATGCGCAAGATGCTGCTGGCCATGGTGGCGGATATCCGCGTGGTGCTGATCAAGCTGGCCTGGCGTACCCAGACCATGCATTACCTGCCCCATGTGCATGACGAAGCGGTGCGGCGCGCCATCGCCACCGAAACGCTGGACCTGTTTGCCCCGCTGGCCAACCGCCTGGGTGTGTGGCAGATCAAGTGGGAGCTGGAGGACCTGGGCTTCCGCCACACCGAACCGGACAGCTACAAGAAAATTGCCAGGCTGCTGGACGAGCGCCGGCTGGAGCGCATCGACTATATCGACCGGGTGCTGGATACCCTGCGCTCCGAACTCAAGGCCGCCGGGGTCAAGGCCGAAGTTGCCGGGCGGCCCAAGCACATCTTCTCCATCTGGAAGAAGATGAAAAAGAAAAAGCTCGACTTTACCGAGCTGTACGACATCCGCGCCGTGCGCATCCTGGTGGAAAAACTGCCGGACTGCTACACCGCGCTGGGCATCATCCACGGCATGTGGCAGCCGATTCCGGGCGAGTTCGACGACTACATTTCCCACCCCAAGGCCAATAATTACCGCAGCCTGCACACCGCGGTGATCGGCCCGGAGGACAAGGCGCTGGAGGTGCAGATCCGCACTTTCGAAATGCACGAACATGCCGAATTCGGCGTGGCCGCGCACTGGCGCTACAAGGAAGGCGGCAAGGGCGATGCACAGTACGAGGAAAAGATTTCCTGGCTGCGCCAACTGCTGGACTGGCGCGAGGAAATGTCCGACCGCGAAGGCCTGGCCGAAGCCTTCAAGACCGAGTTGTTCTCCGACACCATCTACGTGCTGACGCCGCAAGGCCGGGTGCTGGCGCTGCCGCATGGCGCCACCCCCATCGACTTTGCCTATGCCATTCACACCGGCCTGGGCAACCGCTGCCGGGGTGCCAAGGTGGAAGGGCAGATCGTGCCCCTGTCCACGCCGCTGCAAAACGGCCAGCGGGTGGAAGTGCTGACCGCCAAGGAAGGCGGGCCTTCGGTCAACTGGCTGCACGATGGCTGGGTGAAAAGTCACCGCGCCATCTCCAAGATCCGCCAGTACATCCGCATGCAGAATGCGGACACGGTGCGCGAAACCGGCAAGCAATTGTTTGAGCGCGAGCTGGCCCGCCACCCGCATCAGCAACCCAATCTCACCCTGCTGGCGGAAAAGCTGGGTTACGCCAAGCTGGAAGAGGTATACGGCGCCATGGGGCATGGCGAACTGAGCACCCGTTCGGTCGCCAATGCCCTTGCCAGCTTTGCTCCGCCCCCGCCGGCGGATGTGGAACCGGAAAGCATCATCCGCGCCAGCAAGGGCGGTCATGACGCGGGTGGCATCCTGATCGAAGGGGTGGACAACCTGATGACGGTACTGGCCAAGTGCTGCAAGCCGGCACCGCCGGATGCCGTGGTCGGCTTCGTCACCAAGGGGCGTGGCATTTCCATTCACCGTACCAATTGCCTCACCCTCAAGCGCCTGTCAGCCGATGTGCCGGAGCGCCTGATTGCCGCTGGCTGGGGCGATCAGAAAAGCAGCGTTTTCCCGATTGATATCGAAGTGGTGTCGCTGGACCGTGGTGGTCTGCTGCGCGATATTTCCGACGTGCTGTCCCGCGAAAAGCTCAACCTGATTGCCGTCCACACCCTGTCGCGCGATATGCGCGCCAAGATGCGCTTCACCGTGGAAGTGCGCCAGGTGCAGGACATCAGCCGCGTGCTGGCGCGCATGATGGAACTGCCTGGCGTCACCGATGCGCGCCGGGTGTAAGCACTGGTCATGAGCGAAGCGTTTTGCGGTGCCAAGGCGGCGCTGTTTTATCAGGACCGCCTGCTGGTGTATCTGCGCGATGACAAAGCCGGGCTGCCTTTTGCCGCCTGCTGGGATTTTCCCGGCGGCGGACGCGAAGGGCAGGAAAGCCCGTTTGCCTGCCTGCAACGCGAAACGCGGGAAGAGTTCGGCATCTTGCTGCAGCCAGCGCAAATCATCTGGCAGCGCAGCTATCCTAGCTGGCACCAGCCCGGCAGGCTCAGCTTTTTCATGGTGGGCCAACTGAATGCCAAGCAGGCACAAGCTATCCGTTTTGGCGAGGAAGGTCAGTGCTGGGACTGGATGAGTGCGGCAGACTATCTGGCCCAGCCTGCTGCTGTACCCTATCTGCAGCAACGCTTGCAGGACTACCTGCAGTCCCCCGCAGCGGCAAGGGCATCAGCAGTCCTGGGTCGCTGATGGCAGTGGTGGCCTGTTGCCGATTGCTTTCAGTTGAAGATATTTCCATAATCAGCTCCTTATCTTAGCTGCGGGTCGCGCGCCGGATCATGGCTTGCGCCACAGCACCACATCAAGCCGGAATGCCATGTCAGAACTCATTACTGCCGCGCGTCGCGCCCTGTCCATGATGGACCTTACCTCTCTGAACGATGACGATACTGATGCCAAGATCGTCGCACTGTGCCAGCAAGCCAGCAGCAGCGCCGGCACGGTGGCGGCAGTCTGCGTCTACCCCCGCTTTGTCGCACTGGCGCGCCGCACGCTGGATCAGTTGGGCCTCGCGCAGGTCAAGGTGGCCACGGTCAGCAACTTCCCGGCTGGTGGCGATGACATCGCGCTGGCCGTCGCCGAAACCGCAGCGGCCATCGCAGACGGTGCTGACGAGGTGGATGTGGTGTTGCCGTACCGGGCCTTGCTGGCAGGCAATGCCGAAGTCGGCGCCGAGCTAGTGGCGGCCTGCAAGGAAGCCTGCGGCGACAAGCTGCTCAAGGTCATCATCGAAAGCGGCGAGCTGAAAGAAGCGGCACTGATCCGCCAGGCCAGCCTGATCGCAATCGAGGCCGGGGCCGACTTTATCAAGACCTCCACCGGCAAGGTGGCGGTGAATGCCACGCTGGATGCCGCCGGCATCATGCTGGCCGCCATCCGCTCCACCGGGGCGCAGTGCGGCTTCAAGGCCGCGGGGGGCGTGCGCACGGCGGCTGAAGCAGCCGAATACATCGACCTGGCCGAACACCTGCTGGGCGAGCACTGGGTGAGCCCGGAACATTTCCGCTTTGGTGCCTCCAGCCTGCTGGCCAATCTGCAGGCAGAAATCAGCGGTGGGGCGGCCACCGCCGGTGGCGCTTACTGAGCGGCTGCTCGCTGCACTAGCGCATGCAGGCCGAAGCCCGTCTTCGGCCTGGTCTATCAGGAGGGCTGCCAGCCTTGCCAGCCCAGCAGGAGAAACCCATGTTTTTACCTCAGGAAGTGATCCGCAAGAAGCGCGATGGTCAGACGCTATCCGCCGCGGAAATCCGCCAGTTCGTGGCTGGCATTACCGATGACAGTGTGGCCGACAGCCAGATTGCCGCCCTGGCCATGGCGGTGTATTTCCAGGGCATGGAACTGACCGAGAACGTGGAGCTGGCCATGGCCATGCGTGACTCGGGGCGCTGTCTGCGCTGGGACGATCTGCACCTGCCCGGCCCCGTGCTGGACAAGCACTCCACCGGCGGGGTGGGCGATGTGGTGTCGCTGATGCTGGGGCCGCTGATTGCCGCCTGTGGCGGCTTTGTGCCGATGATTTCCGGCCGCGGTCTGGGGCATACCGGCGGCACGCTGGACAAGCTGTCGGCCATCCCAGGCTACAACCCGTTTCCCACGCCGGAACGCCTGCGTCAGGTGGTGCGCGAAGTCGGCGTGGCCATCATCGGCCAGACCAGCGATCTGGCCCCGGCTGACCGGCGCTTTTACGCCACGCGTGACATCACCGCCACGGTGGAATCCATCGCCCTGATCACCGCGTCCATTCTGTCCAAGAAACTGGCTGCCGGGCTGGATGTGCTGGTGATGGACGTGAAGGCCGGCAGCGGAGCCTTCATGCCCACCATGGCGCAGTCCATTGCGCTGGCGGAACGCATTGTCCATGTCGGTAATGGCGCCGGGGTGCGTACCCGCGCGCTGATCACCGACATGAGCCAGCCGCTGGCCAGCACGGCCGGCAATAGTCTGGAAACTCTGGAAGCCGTGCGCTACCTGCGTGGCGAGGCCGCCAACCCGCGCCTGCATGCCGTCACCATGGCCTTGTGCAGTGAAATGCTGCTGGCCAGCGGCCTGGCCAAGGATATGGTGGATGCCGGGCAGCGGCTACAGAGCGCACTGGACTCCGGCCGCGCCGCCGAAATCTTCGGTCGCATGGTATCGGCGCTGGGCGGCCCGGCCGACCTGATGGAACAGCCGGAACGCCATCTGGCAGCAGCACCTGTGGTGCGCGCGGTCTATGCTGAGCATGGCGGCTTTGTCAGCGCCATGGATACCCGCGCACTGGGCATGGCCGTGTGCGCCTTGGGCGGTGGTCGTCGTCAGGCCAGCGACCAGCTGGACTACCGTGTCGGACTGAGCGGCTTTGCCGAACTGGGTGCCGAACTGATGCCGGATACCCCCTTGCTGTTCATCCATGCCGCCGACGCCGCCAGTGCCGACGAAGCCGAACGCCGGGTGCGCGAGGCCATTCAACTCGCGCCGCAAGCGCCCGCAGCACTGCCGCTGGTGTATCAGACCATCCGCCAGTCGGAACAGGAGCCATCGCAATGAAACGCGCCATCATTCTGATACTGGATTCGCTGGGCATCGGGGCGGCTGCCGATGCGCCATTGTTCGGCGATGCAGGCAGCAACACCCTGGGCCATATCGCCATGGAAGCCGCTGCCGGCCGTGCCGACAAGGGGCGCAGCGGCCGCTTGCAACTGCCCAATCTGTCCCGCATGGGCCTGGGCCATGCCTGTCAGTTGTCGTCCGGCTATTTTCCGGAAGGCATGGACCAGGCCGCCCCCATCGCCGCCTACGGCTATGCCCGCGAGCTGTCCAGCGGCAAGGATACGCCTTCCGGCCATTGGGAAATCGCTGGTGTGCCAGTGTTGTTTGACTGGGGTTATTTCACCGATAAGGACAACAGTTTTCCGCCTGCCTTGCTGGATGAGATTGTCAGCAAGGCCGGTTTGCCAGGCTTCCTGGGCAATTGCCATGCGTCGGGTACGGAAATTCTCGACCGGCTGGGTGAAGAGCACATGCGCACCGGCAAGCCCATTTTCTATACCTCGGCCGATTCGGTATTCCAGATTGCCTGCCATGAGGAAACCTTCGGCTTGGAGCGCCTGTACCAGCTATGCCAGATCACCCGCGATGCGCTGGAGCCCTACAATATCGGTCGGGTGATTGCCCGGCCGTTTCTGGGTGAAGGCAAGGGCGGCTTTGTGCGCACCGGCAACCGCAAGGACCTGGCGTTGCCGCCGCCCGCCGCCACCGTGCTGCAAAAGCTGGCCGACGCCGGCGGACAGGTGGTGTCCATCGGCAAGATTGCCGATATCTACGCCCATGTCGGCATTACCGAACAGCACAAGGCCACCGGTTTCGACCAGATCTGGGATGCCACGCTGGCGGCCATGCGCAACACGCAACAGCGCGCCATCATCATGGCCAACTTCGTCGATTTCGATTCCAGCTACGGCCATCGGCGTGATATTGCCGGCTATGCCAGGGCGCTGGAAACGTTTGACCAGCGCCTGCCGGAGGTGATGGCCGCCTTGCAGCCGGACGATATCCTGATCCTGTCGGCCGACCATGGCTGTGACCCCACCTGGCCCGGCACCGATCATACGCGTGAGCATATTCCGGTGCTGTGTTATGGCCATGCCGTGCCTGCCGGCTCGATTGGCGCGCGCGCCACCTTTGCCGACATCGGCCAGAGCGTGGCCAGCCATCTGGGCCTGCCTGCGATGGATTACGGGTCTTCCTTTCTGAACTGAGCACGCCACACAAGGAGAAGCACAATGGCTACCCCGCACATCAATGCCCACAAGGGCGATTTTGCCGAAACCGTGCTGATGCCCGGCGATCCGCTGCGCGCCAGAATGATTGCCGAAACCTTTCTGGATGATGCCAAGGAGGTGACCAGCGTGCGCAATATGCTGGGTTACACCGGCAGCTACAAAGGCAAACGGCTCTCAGTGATGGCACACGGCATGGGCATTCCGTCCGCCAGCATCTACACCACCGAGCTGATCCAGCACTACGGGGTAAAAAACATCATCCGCGTCGGTTCCTGCGGTGCCGTTACCGCCAAAACCCAGTTGCGTGAGCTGTATATCGCCATGGGGGCCTGCACCGACAGCAAGGTCAACCGCATGCGCTTTAACAATCATGATTTTGCCGCCATTGCCGATTACACCTTGCTGCGCACGGCAATGGACACCGCAGCCCAACTGGGGCGCACCGTCTCGGTGGGAAATGTGTTTTCCGCCGACCTGTTCTATGGCGTGGAACCCACCATGCTGGAGGTGCTGGAGCGGATGAATGTGCAGGTGATCGAAATGGAACTGGCCGGCATCTACAGTGTGGCTGCGCAGTACGGAGCACGGGCGCTGGGCATTCTGACCGTATCGGACATCATCCCCACCGGCGAGGCCGCCAGCGCGCAGGAGCGGCAAACCACTTTTCACGACATGATGGAACTGGCGCTGGAAACCGCCTGCAAGCTGTAAGCAAACCCGCATGCTGCACTGCGGAACCGTAAGGGCGTTTTGCTGCCGATTCCGGCTGCCAAGCGCAGCGGAAAGCAACTTTTCTGCCTGCTGCCTGCTTTGGAAAGCAGGTTTGCATTGTAAAATTCATTGATTATCAATGTGTTGCCGCAGTGTTGTATCTGGGGTGAGTTTTTTAGTGCAGTGCACAAAAAATACTTGCCAAACCCTGGGTCGGTACTGATAATGAAACCTGCATCAGGACGTGGCATGCAATGTGTGCGTTTTGGTGTTGTCTCCTCCATCCTCCTTCTTTTAGGTGGAACTTGGCGCAATCAACATGGATTGCGCTTTTTTTTTGCACTGTCGCGGGCTGCGTTTTTGTCTAAGCAAGCCACACATTCCTCCGTCCGGCGTTTTTTGCCCTGTTGTGGCAAAAAAGACCGCATTCCAGCCCCGTTTCACTGTTGTCATTTGCTTTGTTACACAATGGTTTGACAGTGGGAAGGGCGCTGCATTAGAATCCGTAACTTTCAAGAATTACGATGGAAGAGTTCCATGAAGACCTTTTCTGCCAAGCCGCATGAGGTTAAGCGCGAGTGGTTCGTGGTCGACGCCGAAGACAAGGTGCTGGGTCGCCTCGCCGCCGAAATCGCTCACCGCCTGCGTGGCAAGCACAAGCCGGAATACACTCCGCACGTTGATACCGGTGACTACATTGTCGTAGTCAACGTTGACAAACTGCGTGTTACTGGTACCAAAGCGCTGGACAAGAAGTACTACCGTCACTCCGGCTACCCGGGTGGTATCTACGAACGCAACTTCACCGAACTGCAAAACCAGTTCCCGGAGCGCGTTCTGGAAAAAGCCGTAAAAGGCATGCTGCCGAAGGGTCCGCTGGGCTACGCCATGATCAAGAAGCTCAAGGTGTACGCTGGTACCGAACATCCGCACACTGCCCAGCAGCCCAAAGTGCTGGAATTTCGTTTTTAAGGCATAGAGAATGAACGGTAAATACTACTACGGCACCGGCCGTCGCAAGAGCTCCGTAGCTCGCGTGTTCATGCAAAAGGGTAGCGGTCAGATCATCGTTAACGGCAAGCCGGTTGACGAATACTTCTCCCGCGAAACCGGTCGCATGGTTATCCGCCAGCCGCTGGTTCTGACCGAAAACCTCGAATCCTTCGACATTAAGGTTAATGTTGTTGGTGGTGGTGAAACTGGCCAGGCAGGTGCTATCCGTCACGGTATCACCCGCGCTCTGATCGACTTCGACGCAGTTCTGAAGCCGGCTCTGTCCGCTGCAGGCTACGTAACCCGCGATGCACGTGAAGTTGAACGTAAAAAAGTCGGCCTGCGCAAAGCTCGCCGCGCCAAGCAGTTCTCCAAGCGTTAAGCGCCGGATTCCTGTTTATGCAAAAGCCGCCTCCGGGCGGCTTTTTCTATTCCTGCTGCTTTCATACCCGCCGAGCCTCCGCCAGTCATCCGCTTCGCGGCGTTGTCCTGTGCTGTGCCCCTGATGGGTATTACCCTATTCATAGAAATGTCTTTAAGCTGTCATTTTAATTAATTAGTTTACAAAGAAAATGCAGGAAGGTTTAACGGGTTTACCCCTGTGCGCGCACGGTGTATGGTGGCCTCCTTTTGTGTTACCGGCCAACCGTTACCGGTGGCCTGGCCATAGCGTGCAAACGCCTGGCCATATGCTGATCAACAGGAAATTCCGATGTCTTTGAAGCAACGTTTGCTGGCTTTTGTTGCCGTTTTGCTGGTGGTGGTCGTTACTGTGCTGGCGGTTTTGTCCTATCAGCGCATGCGCACGGAAATCATCGAAGGCGTCCGGCACGAGCTGGATGCCGCCGTGCTGGGCAATCGCAGCGCACTGGGCAACTGGCTGGCCCAGCGCAAGGATGCGGTGGAGTCAACAGCAACTGCACTGGTGAGTAATGGCGATATTCTGCCCCAGTTGCAGGAGGGCAAAACGGCAGGCCGGTTTGACCAGCTATTTGTCGGTTATGCCGACAAGCGCATGGTTTATCATCTGGCGGAAAAACATGCGCCGGATGGCTACGATCCAAGCTCGCGTCCCTGGTATAAGCAGGCGGCCAGTGCCGGCAATGCCGTTGTAACCGAGCCCTATGTGTTTGCCAGTACCAAGAAGCTGGGCGTGACCGTGGCTTATCCCTTGCTGCGTAATCAGCAGTTGCAGGGGGTGGTGGGCGGGGATATCTCGCTGGAGGGCATTATCGGTCTGGTGCAGGGCATCAAGCTGCGCGGCGACGGCTATGCTTTTCTGGCCACCCGCAGTGGCAAGATCGTGGCGCACCCGGCCGCCGACAGTACACTCAAACCGGTGGCCGAGGTGATGCCGGGCCTGGATGCGGGCTTGCTGCAGCAAGCGGATGAACACAGCCAGTTGGCGGAGCTGGAAATTGCTGGCCGCCCCGTTTTCGTACAACTGATACCGGTGCCCGGTTCAGACTGGGTGCTAGGTTGCGTGGTGGACAAAGCCTCCATTCTGGCACCGCTGCAGGGTTTGTTGATTACACTGGTGCTGGCTGGCCTTGTGTGTAGCATTGTGGCCATTCTGCTGGCGCAATTGGCACTTACCCGTCTGCTGCGTGGCCTGGTGCGCTTGCGTGATGCCTTGCTGGAGATTTCCAGCGGCCATGCCGACCTGACACACCAGTTGCAGGTGGAGCATCAGGACGAAATCGGCCAGACCGCGGCGGCGTTCAATCGTTTTGTCGCCAGTTTGCGCCGCATGTTCATCGATGTGCGCGAGCATGCCATTGCGCTCAATAGCGAGCTAGATAGCCTGAAACAGGTTACTGATACCGTGGCCAGCCAGTCCCAGCGCCAGTCCGAAGTATCCAGTGCTGCCGCGGCTACTATCGAGCAGATCACCGTCAGCATCAATCATATTGCCGACAATGCAACGATGGCCGAGCAAGCTGCCAGTGAAACCGGAACAACTTCAGCCCATTCGGCACAGGCGGTTGGCCGGCTGGCTGACGATATTGCCAATATCGCCCGCGAAGTAGGACATCTGGGCGGCGCGCTCAATGCCTTGGGTGAACGTTCGGGGCAAATGAACACCATTATCGGCGTGATCCGCGACATTGCCGACCAAACCAATCTGCTGGCACTGAATGCCGCCATCGAAGCGGCCCGGGCCGGTGAGGCTGGCCGTGGTTTTGCCGTGGTGGCGGATGAAGTACGCAAGCTGGCCGAGCGCACTGCCAAGGCCACGGTGGAAATTGGCCAACTGATTGATGCTACCCATGGCGATATCAACACTGCGCTGGATGATATGGCTGGCACGCAGCGCTCGGTGGCCAGTGGTGTGGAAGCCTCGCGCAGCGTAGCGCAGGACATGTCAGGCATCCAGGGACGCATCGCGCAGGTGGTGGGGGCGATTCATGACATTGCCGATTCAACCCGCGAACAGTCGGTGGCAACCAATGAAATGGCCCGCGCCTCCGAACAGGCCAACCGTGCCACTATCGAGACCGACCAGGCGGTGCAGGCAGCAACGCAAACTGTTGCCGAACTGCACCGCTTGTCGACCGATCTGCAAACCATGGTGGCCCAGTTCCGCCTGTAAGCCTCCGGCCTGTGTGACGCAGGCCAGATCGCGGTTGCATCACGCCGACCTAGTCCTTAGACTGTCACTTTTGCGACGTTTATTTACACAAGGAAGTACAGCATGATCAAGGTGGGCATCGTCGGCGGTACCGGTTATACCGGTGTCGAACTGTTGCGTCTTCTGGCCGGGCATCCCGGTGCCGAGGTGGTGGCCGTTACCTCGCGCAAGGAAGCAGGCATGAAAGTGGCCGAGATGTTCCCCAGCCTGCGCGGTCGCGTGGATGTGGCCTTCTCCACCCCGGATGAAACCCCGCTGGAGCAGTGCGACGTGGTGTTTTTTGCCACCCCGCACGGCGTGGCCATGGCGCAGGCGCGTGAACTGCTGGCTGCCGGCGTCAAGGTCATCGACCTGGCGGCGGATTTCCGCCTGAAAGACCCGGCAGTGTTCCAGCAATGGTATGCGATGGAGCATAGCTGCACCGACCTGCTGGCCGAAGCGGTATACGGCTTGCCGGAGGTGAACCGCGATGCCATCCGCGCAGCGCGTCTGGTGGGCATGGCCGGTTGCTATCCCACTTCGGTACAACTGGGTCTGCTGCCGCTGTTGGAAGGCGGCAAACAGCTGATCGACACCCAGACGCTGATTGCCGACTGCAAGTCCGGCGTGTCCGGTGCCGGTCGCAAGGCCGAGGTCGGCGCGCTGCTGGCCGAAGCCGGTGACAACTTCAAGGCCTATGCCGTGAAGGGTCATCGTCATTCGCCGGAAATCGAGCAGGGCTTGTCGGCCATTCATGGCGGCCCGGTCAAGCTGACCTTTGTGCCGCACCTGACGCCGATGATTCGCGGCATCCATTCCACCATCTACGCCCGCATCAAGCCGGAGGCGCTGGACACCGACTTCCAGAGCCTGTTTGAACAGCGCTATGCCGGTGAGCATTTTGTCGATGTGCTGCCGGCTGGCAGCCACCCGGAAACCCGCAGCGTGCGTGGTTCCAACACCGTGCGCATCGCCGTGCATCGTCCGGGCAACGGCGATCTGCTGATCATCCTAGTGGTGGAAGACAATCTGGTGAAAGGCGCATCCGGTCAGGCCGTGCAGACCATGAACCTGATGTTCGGCCAGCCGGAAAACGCCGGTCTGGACATCGTTCCGCTGCTGCCTTGATGCAGGGATGATTGAATATTGGCCATTCGCCCTGATATCCGACTAAAATAGTAGGTGAATGGCTGCGAGGCCGAAATCGATTTGCGAGGTGAACCATGTCCGAGACTACCGAAATGCTGTCCCCGATCAACTTTACCGACAGCGCCTGCAACAAGGTGCTGGACCTGATCGCGGAAGAGGGCAATCCTGATCTGAAACTGCGCGTGTTCGTGACTGGCGGTGGCTGCTCCGGCTTCCAGTACGGTTTTACATTTGACGAAATCGCCAATGAGGACGATACCGCTATAGAGAGAGACGGCGTGACTTTCCTGGTTGACCCGATGAGCTACCAGTATCTGGTGGGTGCCGAGATCGACTATCAGGAAAGCCTGGAAGGCTCCCAGTTTGTCATTCGCAACCCGAATGCCACCACCACCTGCGGTTGTGGTTCTTCCTTCTCGGTGTAAACCGGCGGGGCGACAAACAGGAGTAGAATGAAAACCCGGACTCAGTCCGGGTTTTTTTGTATCGGGGGAAACAAGATGAATAAACTGCCACCACTGGTATTGCCCAAGGTTGAATTCAATCGCGAATTCAGTTTCAGTGATGCCGACTTCGAGCGCATCCGTAAGCTGATCTATAAGGAGGCCGGTATCTCGCTGAACCCGTCCAAGAAGGACATGGTGTACGGCCGCCTGGTCAGACGCATCCGCGAGCTGAAGCTGGCCACCTTTGCCGCCTATGTGGATTATCTGGAGTCGGTAGCCGGCAAGCGTGAGTTCGAGCAGTTTGTGAATGCACTCACCACCAACCTCACCTTCTTTTTCCGCGAGGAACATCATTTCCCGATTCTGGCGGATCACCTGAAGCAAAGGGCGGCGGCAGGTGCCAGTGAGCTGTCCATCTGGTGCGCAGCATCCTCCACCGGTGAGGAGCCTTACTCGCTGGCCATTACCGCGCTGGAAGCCTTTCCACATGGCAGCAAGCCGGCCATCAGCATCATCGCCACCGATCTGGATACCAGCGTGCTGGAAACCGGCCGCAAGGGCATTTATCCGGAAGACAAGATTGCCCGCCTGCCGCCCGGCCATGCGCACAAGTATTTCGACAAATTGCCGGATGGCAATTATCAGGCCAAGGCGGTGTTACGCAATATGATCACCTTCCAGCGGCTGAACCTGATCGAAAACAACTGGGCGCTGCGCAAGCAGTTCGATGCCATTTTCTGCCGCAACGTGATGATTTATTTCGACCGTGACACCCAGTTTGCCGTGCTGAAAAAATTCGCCCCGCTGCTCAAGCCCGATGGCTTGTTGTTTGTCGGCCACTCGGAAAACTTCTATTTTGCCTCGGACTACTTCCAGCTGCGTGGCAAGACGGTGTATCAGCACGCGCCGAAAAAGTAGCGTTTCCCCCATTGAGCCCTGCTGCGCTGCGGCGTAGTATCCGGGGTCTCAATCGGCTGAGCCGGACGGGCAAGCATGACTTGCCCGTTGTCACGTCTGCTGGAGTCAACATGAAGGTAGCTGTGCTGGGATCAGGCGTGGTGGGGGTGTCCACCGCCTGGTTTCTGGCCCGTGCAGGGCATGAGGTAGTGGTGCTGGACCGCGCCAGCGGGCCGGCGCGCGAAACCAGTTTCGCCAATGGCGGGCAAATTTCCGTCAGCCAGTCCGAGCCCTGGGCCAACCCGGCCGCCCCCTGGCAAATCCTGCAATGGCTGCTGCGCGACGATGCCCCGCTATTGTTCCGCCTGCGGCTGGACCCGGCCCAGTGGCGCTGGTGCTGGCAGTTCCTGCTGGAATGCCGCGCCAGCCGTGCCGAACGCAATATGCGCCAGATGCTGGCGCTGGGCCGCTACAGCCGCGATACCCTGCAGCTGCTGCGCGCCGAACTCAATCTGGATTACCAGCAGCAGACCCGTGGCATTGTGTCCTTGTTTCATACCCAGCGCCAGTTGGACGAGGCCGCCCATGTGGCCGCGCAAATGCGCGAGCTGGGCATGGACAAGCACATCATCAGCCGGGAAGAACTGGCACGCATCGAGCCGGCACTGGCCGGCATTGCTCCCACGCTGGCCGGTGCCAGCTACTGCCCGTCGGACGAATCCGGCGATGTCCACCTGTATACCTGCGCCATGGCTGAGCATGCGGCGCGTGCCGGGGTGGAGTTCCGTTTCAATACCCGCATCAATGCGCTGGAAACTGACAATGGTCGCATCAGCGGCGTGTCGGTCAATCTGCCGGAAGGCAATTACCGCCGCGTGACAGCCGACGCCTACGTGCTGGCGCTGGGCAGTTATTCGCCCTTGCTGGCGGCACCGTTGGGGCTGCGCCTGCCCATCTATCCGTGGAAGGGCTATTCCGCCACCTTGCCCTTGCGCGACCCGGCCACGGCCCCGCTGGCCAGCATTACCGATGAAGCCTACAAGGTGGTTATCTCGCGTCTGGGCTCGCGGCTGCGCATTGCCGGTACAGCGGAGCTGGCTGGTTACTCCAGCAGCCTGAATGCGGTGCGCTGTCAGTCCTTGATCAAGCGTGGCCAGGCCTTGATGCCGGAGGTGGCCGACTGGGATGCCGCCGAGTTCTGGAGCGGCTTGCGTCCGGCCACGCCCGGCAATGTGCCGCTGATTGGCCGCAGCCCGTATCCCAATCTTTACTTCAATACCGGTCACGGCACGCTGGGCTGGACGGAAGGCGCGGGCAGCGGCAGGGCGCTGGCGGAAATCATCAGCGGCCGCGCTCCGCCGATTGATTTTGCCTTTCAGGGTGTTTGATCCGGCGCAGCGGCTAGCACGGCAGCAATGCTAAAATGCCGGCCTGGATTCTTTCATTTTCTAACTGGAGTCGGACCATGCGTATCGGAACCCCGCACAGCGCCACTGCGCTGCGTGTCATGCTGCTGGGCAGCGGCGAGCTGGGCAAGGAAGTTGTCATCGCATTGCAGCGCCTGGGGGTGGAAACCATTGCGGTAGACCGCTACGCCGGTGCCCCGGCCATGCAGGTGGCTCACAGCAGCCATGTCATCAATATGTCGGATGCCGCCGCGCTGCGCGCGCTGGTGGAGCAGGTGCGCCCGCATCTGATCGTGCCGGAAATCGAAGCCATTGCCACCGAAGAGCTGTTGCGCATCGAGGCTGATGGTCTGGCCGAGGTGATCCCCACCGCCCGTGCCACCAACCTCACCATGAACCGCGAAGGCATCCGCTGTCTGGCGGCGGACGAGCTGGGCCTGCCCACTTCGCCGTTTGCCTTTGCTTCCTCGCTGGACGAATTGCAGCAGGCCATCGACGCCGGCATCGGCTACCCCTGCCTGGTGAAGCCGGTAATGTCCTCCAGCGGCAAGGGCCAGTCGCTGCTGCGTGGGCCGGATGAGGTGGCCAAAGCCTGGGAATATGCCGTCAGTGCCGGCCGTGTGGACAAGGGCCGGGTGATTGTCGAAGGTTTCATCGACTTCGATTACGAAATCACCCAGCTCACCGTACGTGCCAGCGATGGTCAGGGCGGTATTGCCACCCACTTCTGCGACCCCATCGGCCATCTGCAAAAGAACGGCGACTACGTGGAAAGCTGGCAGCCGCAGCCGATGAGCGAACTGGCACTGCTGCGCGCCCGTGAAATGGCCAAGGCAGTGACCGATGCGCTGGGCGGACGTGGTCTGTTCGGGGTGGAGCTGTTCGTCAAGGGCGATCAGGTATGGTTCTCCGAAGTCAGCCCGCGCCCGCACGATACCGGGCTGGTGACGTTGGCCACCCAGCGCTTCTCCGAATTCGAACTGCATGCCCGTGCCATTCTGGGCTTGCCGGTGGATGCCAGCCTGCGCAGCGCCGGTGCCTCGGCGGTGATTTACGGTGGCATGGAAGAGCAGGGCATTGCCTTTGAAGGCGTGGCCGAAGCACTGGCGGTGCCGGGTGCCGACCTGCGCCTGTTCGGCAAGCCGGAAAGCTTTGTCCGCCGTCGCATGGGCGTGGCGGTGGCCCAGGCGGATGATGTGGCCACTGCGCGTGAGCGTGCCTTGCTGGCCGCTTCGCTGGTCAAGCCGGTAAAGGACTGAGCCATGCAGGAAATGACGCCATACGAGCTGATGGGTGGTGAAGGCGTGGTGCGCTGGCTCACCAACCGCTTCTACGACATCATGGACAGCGACCCTTCGGTCAAGGTGCTGCGCGACATGCACCCGGCTGATCTGGCCGGTTCGCGGGAAAAGCTGTTCATGTTCCTGTCCGGCTGGCTGGGCGGGCCGGGCTTGTACATGGAAAAGTTTGGTCATCCGCGCCTGCGCATGCGCCACATGCCGTTTGCCGTGGACGGGGAAATGCGCGACCAGTGGATGCAGTGCATGACCCAGGCGGTGAACGAACTGCTGGTGGAGGACTGGCTCAAGGCCAAGCTGCTGGAAGCCTTCTATAACACCGCGGACTTCATGCGCAATCAGGAAGAGTAAGCGCCGGTCTGATTCAGCGTAACCGGAGAACTCTCTGCACGGTCATTGCCGGCAGAGGGTTTTTGTTTATCTGTTATCGGGCAACGGCGGAATGGAATAAGTACCGGTGACATGGGCCACCGGCTCGTCACTGCCCGCGGAATACAGCAGCACCTCGCCCACGGCCAGGCGCTTGCCCAGCTTGAGGATGCGGCCTTCGGCAATCACATCTTCCTGCGGTGGCTTACGCAGGAAATTGATATTCAGGCTGGTGGTGACGGCCAGTTCCACCTTGCCTATCATGCCCAGCACCACGGCATACAGGGTGGCATCGGCCAGCGCCATCAGGGCCGGGCCGGCAATGGTGCCACCGGGGCGGATCAGGTCGGGGTTGAAGTGCATGCGCAAGCGGGCCGTGCCGTTGGCAATGTCCTCGGTGTGCATGCCGAACAGTTTGACCAGCGGCAGTTCGCTGTCGATCAAGGCCTGGAACTCTGCAACGCTGATCTGGCTCATGGGGTGGTTTCGCTCAGAATAATGGCCCATGGTGCATGACCATTACGTCAACGTCAATTTGCCAGCGCCATGCACGGAGCAAGGGTACAGCGACAATCTGGCGTGAAAAAATCAGCGCGGCCGGTGACCACGCTCGATTAGCACGCCAACGCGGCGCACGCCGGGCAGAATGCCCAGCTTGGTGACGGAAACCTGTACCCAGGGTGCGCCAAAGTCTTCGCGAATCACCTTGGCGATATATTCCGCCAGTGCTTCGAGCAGCAGGAAGTGCTGTTCCGACAGTGCCTTGCGCAAGCGTTCCACCACCACACCGTAGTGAATGGTGTCGCCGATATTGTCGCTGTGGCAGGGCACTTCACTGGGAATGCCGATTTCCAGGTCGATTTCGATGGTTTGCGGATTTTTCCGCTCCCACTCATAAACACCGATAATGGTGTCGGCGCGTACTTCGCGCAGGAAAATGATGTCCATTGCTATGTCGGGAGTTGGGCTTTGTCGCCCGATACCGTAAAATCCGAAGCCTTCTATTCTAATGGATACACCATGACCACGACAGCATTTGCCTTCATTGTTGCGGCCTACTTGCTGGGCTCGCTGTCTTTTGCCGTGATCGTGAGCAAGGCCATGGGCATGGCCGACCCGCGCAGCTACGGCTCGGGCAACCCCGGTGCCACCAATGTGTTGCGTACCGGCAAGAAACTGGCCGCCGTACTCACCTTGCTGGGCGATGGTGCCAAGGGCTGGGTGGCGGTGGCGCTGACGGCCTGGTTCGGCCCGCAATACGGACTGGGTGAGCAGGCCATTGCCATGTCGGCACTGGCGGTGCTGATCGGCCACATGTGGCCGGTATTCTTCGGCTTCAAGGGCGGCAAGGGTGTGGCCACCGCAGTGGGCGTGCTGTTCGGTTTCAATATCTGGCTGGCACTGGCGGCCATTGCCACCTGGCTGTTCATGGCTTTTGTGGTGAAGATTTCCTCGCTGTCCGCCATCGTTGCCTGCGTGATGGTGCCGGTGTATGCCTATTTCATCGTACAGCCGTCCTCGCCGTATTTTGGCACCTGCATCATCATTGCCATCCTGGTGATTCACCGCCACAAATCCAATCTGATCAAGCTGCTGACCGGGCAGGAAGGCAAGATTGGCGAGAAGGCCGAGAAAAAGGGCAATTAGTCGCTTGCCGACCAACTAAAAAGCCACCGCATGCGGTGGCTTTTTTTGCAGCCTTTGGCCATCAGCCGTCGGACAGCACCTTGACGTGGGCGGTTACGCTGCGTGCCAGCGAGGACAAGTCATAGCCGCCCTCCAGTACCGAGACGATGCGGCCATCGGCATACTGGTCGGCAATCTGCATCAGGTGGCGGGTTACCCACTCATAATCCGCTTCCACCAGCCCCAGTGAACCCATGTCATCCTCGCGGTGGGCATCAAAACCGGCAGAGATAAAGATCATCTGCGGCTGGAAGTCGTGCAGGCTGGGCAGCCACACGTTTTCCACCACTTCGCGGAATTCCCGCCCGGTGCTGCCGGCCTTGAGCGGCACATTCACCATGTTTGGCCCTGCCGGGTTGTCGCCGCAGTAAGGGTAGAAGGGGTGCTGGAAGATGGACACCATCATCACGCGCGGGTCGTCACGGAAGATGTCTTCGGTGCCATTGCCGTGATGCACGTCGAAGTCGATCACCGCAATCCGCTCAAACTTGTAGGTGGACAGCGCATGGGCAATGCCGACGGCGATATTGTTGAAGAAGCAGAAGCCCATCGCCTTGTCGTGTTCGGCATGATGGCCCGGCGGACGAATGGCACAGAAGGCATTGGGTGCCTTATCCTCGCACACCAGTTCCACCGCCTTGATCACCGCACCGGCGGCGCGACGTGCGGCAGGCAGGGTGCCCGGTGCCATGGCGGTATCCGGGTCCATGCGGAAGGTGCCAACCGTGGGCGCACAGGCCTCGATGTATTCCACATAGCGTGGCGGGTGGACTCTTGCCAGTTGCTGCTCGGTGACTTCCGGTGCCTCCACCTCATGCAGGCTGTCGTAAATCTGTGCTGCCATCAGTTGGTCCTTGATGGCAACCAGGCGTTCCGGGCATTCCGGGTGGCCTACCCCCATATTGTGCTGCAGGCAGACAGGGTGGGTGATGTAGGCAGTGAGTCCATTTCTCTGTAGACGGTTTTTTAGCCAAGTTAACACGAGCGTTTCCTTGTTGCGTACGATTGTTTGCGTACAATGGACGCGAGTTTTATCTTTTATGTATTTTCGATAAATACTGCGCGCAACCGGGTCCAAATGCAATCACTCAGCCTTGCCTATCGTCAACTGAACACGCTTATCCTGGGCAAGCCCCGTGCCATCCGGCTGGCGCTCGCCTGCTTGATTGCCCGTGGCCACCTGCTGATCGAGGATGTGCCCGGCGTGGGGAAAACCACGCTCGCCCATGGCCTGGCTGCGGTATTGGGCCTGCATTACCAGCGCGTGCAATTCACCAGCGACCTGCTGCCTGCCGACATCCTGGGCGTCAATATCTACCTGCGGGATAGCGGCAGCTTCCGCTTTCATCAGGGGCCGGTGTTCAGCCAGCTATTATTGGCCGATGAAATCAACCGTGCTTCGCCCAAGGTGCAATCCGCCTTGCTGGAGGCCATGGAAGAGCGCCAGGTTTCGATTGATGGTGAAAGCCACCCGCTGCCGGTGCCGTTTTTTGTGATTGCCACCCAGAACCCGTCCGAGCAACTGGGAACATTCCCCCTGCCAGAGTCGCAACTGGACCGTTTCCTGATGCGCATCTCGCTGGGTTATCCGGCGGCAGAGGCGGAGCGTGCGTTGCTGCTGGGGCAGGATCGTCGTAGCTTGCTGGAGGACATTACCCCCTGCCTGAGTGGCGATGGCCTGCTGCAGTTGCAGCAAAAGGCCGCCGCGCTGACGGTATCGCCCGATCTGGCCGATTATGTACTCGCGCTGTTGCAGGCAACGCGGCAGGATCGCGGCTATCTGACCGGCCTTAGCCCGCGAGCGGGGCTTGCCTTGCTGGCAGCCGCACGTGCATGGGCCTTGCTGGAGGGGCGCGATCATGTGCTGCCTGAGGATGTGAAGGCAATTTTCCCTGCCGTGGCAGGGCATCGGCTTGGTTTGAGCGGAGATGCCACTGCCAGCCTGAATACATTGCTGGAACATGTTGCCATTCCGTAAGCAACTGCGCGGCTGGTGGCTGCGTCGTTTGCCGCTGGAGGCCATCTGTCAGCTGGGGCAACGACGCATCTATCTGTTGCCAACCCGCTTTGGGCTGTCGCTCTTGCTGGTGGCCGCTGCGGTGTGGGTGGGCGCACTGAATTATGCGGTCAGCCTGGCTTATGTTTTGGCGTTCTGGGTACTTGGCTTGTTGCTGGTGGCCGTGCTGATGGCATACCGGCAACTGGCCGGTTTGCAATTGCAGGTGGTGCCGGCGGAAGGCGTGTTTGTCGGGCAGAGTGCCGAGTGCCGTTTGCAATTGCGTAATCCTTCAGACTTGATTCGTCAGTTACAGCTCCAGTCAGAACATGGTGGCGAGCTGGTGTCATGCACACTGGCAGCCATGCAGGAGCAGCCGCTTGCCATTGCACTGCTGTTGCAGAAGCGTGGTTGGCATGCTTATCCCGCCATCAGGCTGTGGAGTACTGCACCTTTCGGGCTGATCCGTGCCTTTGCATGGTGGCGACCGGATGCGTCCTTGTTGGCCTACCCGCTTCCCTTGCCTGATCGCGAACATCAGGACTGCCATCATGAAAATGGGCGGGGCCGGAATCACGGTGATGACGAGGAGGATTTTTCTCATCTGGGAGAATACCGTCAGGGGGATACTCCGCGGCAAATCGCCTGGAGCGTACTGGCCCGACGGGATGTGCTGGCCAGCAAGCGTTTTGCCAGCCAGCCGCGTGGTCAGGCCTTGCATCAGTTGGCATGGCAGGACTATCCCGCACTACTGGACCTGGAAAGCCGGCTTTCGCGTTTGTGCTGGCGGGTATTGCAGTGTGAAAAGGCCGGTCAGCATTACCGTTTGCAGCTGCCTGGCCGCGTGGTGGAGCCACAGCCGGGCCAGCGTGAACTTGCTTTGGCCGCCTTGGCCGAATTCAGGCTGCCGACATGAGCTTCTCTTTGTTCCGGCAAGGTGAAATGGCGGTATTGCTGGCACTTGGGCTGGTGATGCTGCCCTTGTTCCTTCATCTGCCCGTATGGTTGCCGGGGCTGGTGCTGGCCATGTTATTGCTGCGTGGCATCTTGCAGCAGCGCCAGCATGGTTTGCCCTCACTTTGGCTGTTATTGCCGCTGCTGGGTTTATCAGTATGTGGCCTGTGGCTTAACCTGAATACCCTGATCGGGCGAGAAGGCGGTGCTGCCCTGTTGATCCTGCTGCTGGGTTTCAAAAGTTTTGAAGCGCGGCAGTTGCGGGATTGGCAGGTGCTGCTGGCACTCGGTTTCTTCCTCACGGCCATCCCCTTGTTGTTTGACCAGTCGCCATTGTCCGCACTGTGGCTGGTGGTCAGCCTGCTGGTGTTGACCTGGGCGATGCTGCGCCTGTCTGGCTGTGCGGTGCAGACCCCGGCCAAGGTGGCAGTACAGGCGCTGGCGCTGTCCCTGCCGCTGATGCTGGTGTTATTTGTGGTCATGCCACGCCTGCCCGGACCATTGTGGAGCATGCCGCATGAGCAACATCAGGCTGCTACCGGCCTGTCTGACAGTATGGAGCCAGGCAGTATCAGCCAACTGGTTCAGCATAATGAGCCGGCGTTTTCCGTGGTGTTTGACGGGCCGGCTCCCGCACCGGAGCAGCTTTACTGGCGCATCATGATTTTTGATGATTTTGATGGCCGCCGCTGGCAGAACGTAGGGGGGCTGTCGCGGGAAACAGTACGGCTGCAGGGTGGGGAGAGGATACGGTATCGCCTTACCGGCAAACCAACAAGATCACGCTTGCCCTTGCTGGATTATCCCTTGGCAGCGCCACCCGGCGGCGGCTTGGAGCCGGGGCATTTGCTCAAGCTTGCCAATGATCAGGAAGACGTATTGCGCATTTCGGCAGAAAGCCTGGTCGGCAGCCATTACCAGAGTGAACTGAGCCGCAGTGATCAGGACTTCTACCGCCGCCTCCCTCCCGGCAATCCTGCCAGTCGCCAGTTGGCCTTGCAGTGGCGCAGTCAAGGTGGTGACGGTATCGGTTTTGTACGTGAAGCCCTGTTGCATTTCCGCCTTGGTGGCTTTGCCTACACCTTGAGTCCACCCTTGCTGGAAGGTGATAACAGTATTGATGCTTTCATGTTTTCAACGCGTCAGGGCTTTTGTGAACACTACGCATCGGCCTTTGCGTTCATGGCACGCGCAGCGGGCATTCCCTCCCGGGTTGTCTCCGGCTATCAGGGCGGACAATTCAATCCACTAGGTCACTTCTGGCAAGTGCGCTCCACCGATGCGCATGCCTGGGTAGAAGTCTGGCTGGCCGAACGTGGCGAATGGCTGCGTGTAGATCCAACTGCGGCAGTTGCTCCAGAGCGCGTCCGTCAGGACCCGGTACGGAGTATTCCAGCGCTGCAGACGCAGCTGCCCGTGTTAGGCCGACAGGTGCCGGCATGGGTGTTACAGGTGCAGCAGGGTTGGCAGGCTGCCGGTTTTGCCTGGCAGCAGTGGGTTGTCGGTTATGACGCAACCAGACAATTAAGTCTGTACCGATGGCTGGGGCTGGGGGATGTTGTTGACACGGCCGCCGTGATGCGTGCGCTATTGTGTGGAGCTGTATTGGTTTGTCTACCACTGCTGTGGTGGTGGCGCCGACATCCGGAGCGTTTGCCCTTGCAACAGGGGCGCATGCTATTGGAGCGTGCATTGCTGCGGCAGGGTATGGTCATCTTGCCCAGTGATGGGCCCTTGGACATGCTGAATAAGGCAAGAAAACTGCCAACACCGGCATATGCTCAGCTCAAGCAATTGCTCAAGGAGTATGCCGCCATGCGCTACCAGCAGGCCGCATGTTCACCGCAGCAAACACGCTTGTGGTTGCGCAGGGTCAGGCATTTCTGTGCCGATCTGACCAGAAGGAAGTGAAGTTTCGTGGACTGGGGCGTGAGCCGGGCGGCGACCGTATTGTCTGTATCTGGTGGTACGGACGATTCTAAACAGAAACCCCGCCATGGCGGCGGGGTTGTCGACTGGCGCTGGAGTGCGCAGGTTTTACAGCAGGAAGTCGCGGGAAATGCCTTTGCGGCGCAGAATCCGGCGCAGTTGCTCCAGACCCTCAATCTGTATCTGGCGCACCCGTTCCCTTGTCAGGTTCAGCGCGGCGGCCAATTCTTCCAGAGTGCAGATTTCATGACCATTCAAGCCATAGCGACGCTCGATCACCATGCACTGTTTGTCATTTAACTGAGCCAGCCAGTCTTTGACAAACAGTTCCAGTTGATTGTTGTGCAACTGGATTTCCGGCTCTTCATGTTGCTCATCAGGAATCGATTCGCCAATCGATAACATGGGGTCGATATCCAGCGGTGCATCCAACGACGCCATGCGTTCGTTCAGGTTCATCACCTTGCGTACATCTTCCACTGGTTTGCCAACCTGATGGGCAATTTCGTCCAGTGTCGGTTCACGTCCCATCTGGCTTTCCAGATGGCGTGATGCGCGCAGATAAACGTTCAGTTCCTTGATGACATGAACCGGCAGTCGGATGGTTCGTGACTGGTTCATGATTGCCCGCTCGATGCTCTGGCGAATCCACCAAGTGGCGTAGGTGGAGAAACGGAAGCCACGCTCTGGATCGAACTTCTCCAGCGCATGCATCAGTCCGATATTGCCTTCTTCAATCAGATCAAGCAGGGCAAGGCCACGATTGATGTAATGCTTGGCAATATTCACTACCAGGCGCAAGTTGTGCTCGATCATCTTTTGTCGGGCATCGAAGTCGCCTGCCACAACACGGCGAGCCAGTTCCAGCTCCTGTGCCGGTGTCAGCAAGGCATTGTTTCCGATATCGTTCAGATAAATCTGAGTCACATCGGCAACTTCTTCAGTCACACTCTGGCGCTCGGATGCCTCTTCGGTTTCCGCCTCGGCAGAAACTTCTTCGGCAACTTCTTCTTCAAGAACTTCCTCTTCTTCGAGGATATCGCTGTCTTGGTTCATAACTCCCCCCGCTACGGTGGTTCCTGGCAGGGGGAGATACCCCTGGTCAGGACTTGTTGTCTAGGTACTGCATCGGATCAACCGGTTTCCCGAAGCGGCGGATCTCGAAGTGCAGTTTTACCTGATCGGCATCAGTATTGCCCATTTCGGCAATCTTCTGCCCTTTCTTGACAGTTTGTCCCTCCTTTACAAGCAACTGACTGTTGTGGGCATACGCAGAAAGGAATGTTTTGTTGTGCTTGATGATGATGAGCTTGCCATATCCTCTCAAGCCATTCCCGCTGTAAACAACCTTGCCATCTCCGGCGGCAATGACGCTTTGGCCGGCGCGGCCACTGATATCAACCCCCTTGTTGCTATCGGAGTAGCCGCGGATCACCTTGCCTTCTGTTGGCCAAGCCCATGCGACAGCATCTTCACTGTTTGCCGGTTGGGATTTTTCTTCAATTTTGTTCTTATTTTCCGATATTACTGCAGGTGTACTACTGTCCTTTTTATCGGACTGAGCTGCAGGTGCGGAAGCACTGCCTATTTTTACTGGGGCAGTTTTCTTTATCACACTGCCTTCACTTTGTTGTGCCAGCGTCTTGGCTGCTTCTTCCGAATAAGGCAGTTTCAGTGCTTTCGGATAATTCTTGCCGTTGGTGGTCTGCGTGCCACTTTCAACCGCGGCTTTCTGTGGCGGCGGTGCTGCTGGAGCCGTTTCCTGAGCCTTCACCGCCTGATTATCCTGTGTGCCTGGTGGTGTCAGGCGTAAAACCTGGCCCACCTTGATATTGGTGTCCTGCAAGTTGTTCCAGGCTGCCACATCCTTGTATTTCAGCCCGTTATTCAGTGAAATGCGGAACAAGTTTTCGCCGGGCTGCACCACATGGGTTTTCTCCCCTGTGCTGACTGCTGCAGGTTTGGCAATAATGCTGCCGCTACTTTTGTACGGACTGGCTACCGCGACATCAGCTACAGGCGCTGGGCTGGTCTTGTTGGCCGTGGCAACTGCAGCGACAGGTGCCGGTCGGGCGGACTCAACCGGTGCGGCTTGCTGCGCCATGCTGCTGCAGCCTGCCAGGAAAGCGGTTGTCAATGATGCCGCAAGCCAGTGTTTTGAATGCTGTTTATGCATGCCTATGGATTTTATATGTCAGTTAGTTGGGTTTTGTAAATTGTCAGACAAGGTATGTGTTGTGTTTTTGCAAGATTTAGTTACGACCGGGCAAAAGTGGTACGAATTTCACTGGGTCAAGTCGTGTCTTTTGTAGTCCCTGGGCGGTTTTCTCCAGTAACCACAAATACTGTTCTGTTTCTCCGACCGGCATGATCAGCCTGCCACCTTCTGCGAGTTGTTCAACCAGTGCTTCCGGGATATTACGCGCTGCGGCAGTCATGATGATGCCTTCGAATGGGGCTGCTTCTGCCAGACCGAAGTGGCCATCTCCATGAACCAGCCGGGCGTGGACAAGTTTGGCGGCACGCAAATTGCGTCTTGCTTTGTCCAGCAGGGCGCCAAGTCGTTCAATGGAATAAACCTCGGCCCCGGTCTTGAGTAGAACCGCAGTTTGGTAGCCGCAACCGGTACCGATTTCCAGAACCTTGCCTGGTTTGCGTCCTGCCAACAGGATTTCTGTCATTTTGGCGACAGTCAGCGGCTGGGAAATGGTCTGTGCGTGGCCAATGGGTAGTGACACGTCGTCATAGGCACGCGTGGCCAATGCCTGGTCGACAAACAGGTGGCGGGGCACCTCAGACATGGCGGACAGGACCCGTTCATCCTGTACGCCTGCCTGGCGCAAACGCTCTACCATGCGCTTACGGGTCCGGTCGGATAGCATGCCGTAAGCTTGGTTGTCTTGTGTCACGGATGAAGCCATGTAGTGATTCCGTCCAGTTGGCCGTATGCGGTTAAGTCCAGCATCAGCGGGGTGACCGAGACATGTTTGCCTGCAATGGCGGCAAAGTCGGTGCCGGGGCCTGCATCCTGTGCACTGCCGACCGGGCCTACCCAGTATATCGTTTCCCCGCGCGGATTCTTGGCTTTGATGACGGGTTCTGCATGATGTCTGCGTCCCAGCCGGGTGACTTGCATTGATTGCAGTTCATTGATTGGGATGTCGGGGACGTTGACATTGAGCAGTACAGGGCGGGTTAATGGCTGTTGCCGGTAGCGTTTTAGCAATTGTTCAACCACGTGTGCCGCAGTAGTGAAGTGCTGGCCACTGTAGCCGGCCAGTGAGAGTGCGATGGAAGGAATGCCGAGCAGGAAGCCTTCTGTGGCAGCGGCTACGGTGCCTGAGTAGATGGTGTCATCTCCCATGTTGGGTCCATGGTTGATGCCGCTGAAGATCATGTCCGGTCGGAAATCCAGCAGACCTGTCACCGCCAGGTGGACGCAGTCGGTTGGCGTGCCGTTGACATAATGAAAGCCGTTGGCGGCCTGACGTACGGTCAATGGTCGATCCAGGGTCAGCGAGTTGCTGGCACCGCTGCGATCTCGTTCTGGTGCCACGACAAAGACTTCACCATGACGTGCCAGCGTTTCCGCCAGGGTGCGGATGCCGGGAGAGAAATAGCCGTCGTCATTGCTGATCAGGAACTTCATGCTGTGCTTCCAGGTTGGACGCATGATTGTATCGCTGCCATGGCATGCTGGAAAACCTTCATGGCATGACAGACAAAGAAAAACCCGCCGTGGCGGGTTGGTTTGATCAGGCGTAATAGCGCTTGCTGAATTCCAGCATCCGTTCAATGGGAACGCGGGCTGCATCCATCTGTTCCTGGCTCAGGTAGTCGATGCGCAGGCCCTGGCCTTGCTGGGCTCGTTTGACGGCATCGATGGTGTTCATCTTCATGTAGGGACAGGAGTTGCACTGGCAGCCGGCGTAGATCGGTGCCTGGCGCAGGTCCAGGTCGGGGCGGGCCAGTCCCATGTTGTACAGGATGCCGTCTTCGGTGGCGACAAAGATGACTGCCTTGCTGTCGCCCTTGAAGGCCTTGACCCAATTGAGCATGCCGGAGGTGGAGCCAACGTAGTCGGCTTTTTTCAGTACCGGCAAGGGGCTTTCCGGGTGGGCAATCAGGTATTTTTCGCCACTGGCGGCGGCGAAGGCTTCTTCCAGTGCCGCTTCGTTGAATTTGTCGTGTACTTCACAGACGGCAGACCACAATGGCATGTCGTAGCCGTATTGGTCGTTCAGGTAGCCGCCCATATTGCGGTCGGGCGAGAAGATGACTTTTTTGCCTTCCGCATACAGGTGGGCAATGATGTCGTCCACATTGCGGCTGGTGACAATCCAGTCGGCCAAGGCCTTATGCTCGGCGCTGGAGTTGATGTAGGACACATGGACGTGGTCCGGGTGGCTTTCGCGCCATGCCTTGAGTGCCGTGACGTCGGTCTGGGTGACCAGCGAACAGGTTGATCCGGCATCCGGCAGGATGACTTCTGCCTGTGGATTGAGGATTTTGGCGGTTTCGGCCATGAAACGCACACCGGCAAATACGATGATGTCGGCATTGGCCTCTTTGGCAAACAGCGACAATTCAAGGCTGTCACCCACTTTGTCTGCCATTTGCTGGATTTCAGGCTGGGTGTAGTAGTGGGCAAGGGTGACGACACGCTTCGTCATGATGAGCTGACTCCTGCTCGCCTTGCATCAGGTTGCAGGCGGCTGAATGAATATATTGCAATGCAACGCAATAGGGTTGCCAAGCAGGCAAGGTTAGCAATATTGCAGTGCGATTACCACCTGCAAACGGCGTAGGCTGCAGCGGTGGGTTGTTTGCTTTGCTATAAAATCCATTTGGTACAGGCTTGCCCGAGGTCAACATGACGGGCAGATGCCTGCGGCAGCATGGTGTGGCGGGCAGGGCTGTGGCAGCTGGACTGCCTGTTTCTGCTGGCGTGAAAGCTGCGCGTTTCACCTTGTTGTGCAATGCACAATACTGTCGCAACATGCAGCAATGAAAATGAATTTTGTGTGGCTGGCGTGTGCCTGCCATGCCGAATGTGTCCGACAGAATGCGGCGCGTAGCGGCTGCTTGCCACCTGTCGTGGTCTTGTCGCTTGAATTACTGAAACGGGAACTGCTTCCATGAGGCCTCACTACCTTACTTCGCTCTTTTCGCCGCGCACGGTTGCGGTTGTCGGTGCCAGCGATACCCCGGGGTCGATCGGCCAGGCCGTGTTTGCCAATCTGCTGGCGGGCAATTTCCAGGGCAAGCTGTTTCCGGTCAATCTGAACCACAAGGTGGTGGGGGGGATTCCGGCGGTTCCCTCGGTGCGCCTGATCGAACCGGCGGTTGACATGGCGGTGGTTTGTACAGCCATTCGCACATTGCCGGCCATCATCAAGGATTGTGGCAAGAAGGGCATCAAGGCCGTGCTGCTGGCCAAGGAGTTTTCCGATAGCGAACAGTTGGAGCGGGAAATCCTGAATGAGTCGGTATCCATCGCCCGCCACTATGGCATCCGTGTGCTGGGGCCGAATGTATTGGGCCTGATGCGACCGGTGGCTGGCTTCAATGCCACCAATTACACCAGTAAGGTCCGTCCGGGAAACATGGCGCTGGTGTCGCAGTCATCGGCCTTGTGTACGGCCATGCTGGACTGGGCCGACAGCAAGGGCATCGGTTTTTCCAGTGTGATTTCGGTGGGCGAGGCGCTGGATGTCGATTTCGGCGAGATTCTGGATTACCTGGTGGCGGATAACTTCACCCAGGGCATTTTGTTGCATGTTCACCACATCCATCATGCGCGCCGCTTCATGAGCGCCTTGCGGGCCGCTGCCCGGACCAAGCCGGTGGTGGTGATCAAGTCCGGCCGGTATCAGGATGATGTGACTGGCGTCACGCATTCGAGCAACCTGATTGAAAGTGGCGATGTATTTGACGCAGCATTATCCCGTGCCGGTGTGCTGCGCGTGTCTTCTATTGCCCAGTTGTTTACCGCGGCCAAGGTGCTGGCGGCCAATTTCCGTGTCGGCGGCAAACGGCTGGCGATTGTCACCAACGGTATTGGCCCCGGTGTGCTGGCGGCCGATAGCGCTTACACCAATGGGGTGGAGCTGGCCAAGCTCAGCGACGCCACCATGGACTTGCTCAATAACGCCTTGCCGCGCAACTGGTCGCATGGCAACCCGATCGACCTGATCGGTGATGCCAGCCCGGTGCGTTTCCGTACCGCGGTAAAAGCCTGTATCGATGATCCGAATGTGGATGGTGTGCTGGTGATCTTCACACCCCAGGCCGGGACCGATCACCTGACCACGGCCCAATTGATGATTGGCCTGCAGCGCGAGTCCAGCAAGCCGATGTTCCTGTCCTGGTTGGGGGATGCCAAGGTATCGGAAAGCCGCGATCTGTTCTCCAAGGCCAAGTGTGCCCACTTCCGCGCGCCAGAATATGGCATCGAGGTATTCCGCAACCTGGCGTCCTATCACTACAACCAGCAGCTATTGCTGCAGACCCCCGGCCCGCTGGAGGGCAAGCGCGAGGCACCGGACCTGCTGCGTGCTCGTGCGGTGATTGCCGGTGCCATGGCCGAAGGGCGCACCATTCTTTCCGAGCGGGAGTCCAAAGAGGTGCTGGCTGCCTTCCGTATCCCGGTTAATCCTACCTTGCTGGCACGTACTGAAGACGAAGCGGTGGTGCTGGCTGAGCAGATCCACTATCCGGTGGTGCTGAAGATCGACTCCGCAGACATCATTTACAAGTCCGATGTGGGCGGGGTGGAACTGAACATCAGTAATGAGGCCACATTGCGGGCCGCCTTCCGCGGCATTCTGGAGCGTGCGCGCCAAGCCATGCCGGAAGCGCGGATTGACGGCATTTCGGTACAGCCGATGCGCAAACGCCGCTTTGCGCGCGAGGTGATGGTGGGCGTAACGCATGACAGCTCTTTCGGCCCGGTGATTACCTTTGGTGCCGGCGGCATTGCGGTGGAAGTGATGCATGACCGCGCGCTGTCCTTGCCTCCACTGAACCAGTACCTGGTGGGCAGCATGATACGCAAGACCCGTATCGGCCAGTTGCTGGGTGCCTTCAAAAACCTGCCTGCCGTGGATATGGACGAGCTGGTGGATGTGCTGCTGCATGTGTCGGAGATGGTCTGCGAGCTGCCAGAGTTGCGCGAGATGGACATCAACCCCTTGGTGGCGGACGAAAAAGGCGTCATTGCGCTGGATGCACGCATCATCGTCGAGCCGCTCAAGCCTGATGTGAAGCGCTACGGCCACATGGCCATCATGCCTTACCCCACGCATATGGTACGCAGCGCCACGCTGAACGATGGCATGAAGGTCACCATCCGCCCGGTGCGACCGGAAGATGCCGAGATGCAGCAGGAGTTTGTCCGCACGCTGTCGGATGAAAGCCGCTACAACCGCTACATGTCCAGCATCAAGCAGCTGTCGCAAACCATGCTGGTGCGCTTCACCCAGTTGGACTACGACCGCGAAATGGCACTGGCGATGACGTGCGAAACAGAAAAAGGGGAAGAACAGCAAGCCGTGGCCCGTTTCATTACCGATCCGGACAACGAAGGCTGCGAGTTCGCGCTGGAAGTGGCGGACAAATGGCAGGGCAAGGGCATTGGCTACATCCTGATGAATGCCTTGTTCGATGCCGCCCGTGAGCAAGGGCTCACCGTGATGCGCGGTGAAGTGCTGGCCGGCAACAAGGGTATGCTCAAGCTAATGCACAAGCTGGGCTTTACCGTGGAAACCCATCCGGAAGACCGGGCGCTGACCATCGTCACCAAGATTCTGTAATGCGCCGCGACGCTTGTCGTTGGCAGATTGCAGAGCAGCGGTGTGGTTTTTTTCGTCAAAGCAGGGCTGATCTGCTGACCGATAACGGGTGGCAGGACTGGCAGGCGTATTAAGCGCTTGCAAGATAAGGGAAAAGTGCCATAGAATCGTGGGCTTTTCTACGATACCGTTTTTATCTAAGGACAATCGACAATGGTAGTGATTCGTCTGGCACGTGGCGGCGCCAAGAACCGTCCGTTCTACAACATCGTGGTGACCGATTCCCGTAACCGTCGTGACGGTCGCTTCATCGAGCGCGTTGGCTTCTACAACCCGGTAGCTAACGAGAAGGAAGAGCGCGTGCGCCTGACTTCCGATCGTCTGAACTACTGGATCGGCGTTGGTGCCCAGGTTACCGACGCTGTAGCCAAGCTGCTGAAAGAGCAGAAGGTTGCTGCCTAATCGTTCGTTGACTCAACTCGCGGACTAAGGCGCATGCGCAAGGAAGATCTCGTCTTGATGGGGTTTGTGCGTGGCGCCTTCGGTATCAAGGGCTGGATCAAGGTCCAGGCCGATACCGAATACGCTGACGGTCTGTTTGACTACCCGGTCTGGTGGCTGGGCAAGGATGACAGCTGGAAGCCGTACACATTTGAAAACGGGGCAGTGCAGCCCAAGGGCTTGTCCGTCAAGCTGCAAGGTATTGAAGATCGCGACGCGGCGGAAGCTCTGCGCGGCCTGCAAATTGCTGTTCCCCGTAGTGAATTGCCGGAAGCTGGTACTGATGAATATTACTGGTCCGATCTGATCGGCCTGTCTGTCGTCAACCAGCAAGGTGTGGTGCTTGGCAAGGTGACCGAATTGATGGAAACCGGTGCCAACGACGTATTGGTGGTAGAAGGCGAACACGGCCAGCGGCTGATTCCCTTCGTTGGCCAGTTCGTACTGGATGTCAGTCTGGCTGAGGCCCGCATTTCAGTCGACTGGGGCCTGGATTACTGATGCATATCGATGCCATCACGCTGTTTCCGGAAATGTTCGATGCCATCGCCCGCTTTGGTGTAAGCCAGCGGGCGCTTGATCTGGGCATTTGGGATTTCCAGAAATGGAATCCACGCGATTTCACCCATGACAACTACCGCCGTGTGGACGACCGTCCTTATGGTGGTGGGCCTGGCATGCTGATGCTGATAGAACCGCTGGAGGCCGCCATTACGGCAGCCAAGGCGCGTCAGCAGGCAGCAGGTGTCGAAGAGAGCCATGTTATCTACCTGTCCCCGCAAGGGCGTGCATTGACGCACGAAAAAGCGGTTGAGCTGTCCCGTCGTCCCGGTCTGATTGTGCTGTGCGGACGTTACGAAGGGGTGGACGAGCGTTTGATCGAGCGGCAGGTGGACGAGGAAGTTTCCATTGGCGACTACGTGTTGTCCGGTGGCGAGCTACCGGCCATGGTGCTGATGGATGCGGTCATCCGGCTGCTTCCCGGTGTTCTCAACGACGCCCAGTCTGCTTATGAAGACTCATTTGTGAACGGACTCCTTGATTGTCCGCACTATACCCGACCCGAAGACTATCAGGGCATGCGGGTGCCGGATGTACTCATGTCCGGAAATCATGCACTGATTGCTAAATGGCGGCTCAAGCAGGCGCTGGGAAGAACGTGGCAACGTCGACCAGAGCTGTTGCAGGGCCGCACTTTGACAAAACAGGAATCTCGGCTGCTGGCAGAGTACCAGCAGGAACAAGATATCCGTAAAAAACCGGAGTAACACATGGATCTGATCCAGAAACTCGAGCAAGAAGAAATCGCCCGCCTGGGCAAAACCATCCCGGAATTCGCTCCTGGCGATACCGTTGTGGTGAATGTCAAGGTAAAGGAAGGTAACCGCGAACGTCTGCAGGCTTACGAAGGCGTTGTTATCGCCAAGCGTAACCGCGGCCTGAACAGCTCTTTCATCGTGCGCAAGATGTCCGCCGGTGAAGGTGTTGAGCGTACTTTCCAGACCTACTCCCCGCTGGTGGCTTCCGTTGAAGTGAAGCGCCGTGGTGACGTACGTCGCGCCAAGCTGTACTACCTGCGTGGTCGTACCGGCAAGTCCGCACGTATCAAGGAAAAACTGCCGGCTCGCAAGCAAGGCTGATCCTGATACCGTCAGGTATGATGAAAGCGCAAGGTTTACACCTTGCGCTTTTTTTATGTCTTCTGCCAGGAAACCCTGCATGACTACGGAAAGCATAGACCGGTTTCTGGATCATCTGTGGCTGACCGATGGCTTGTCCGCCAATACCCTGGCGGCTTATCGCCGCGATCTGGCCAAAATGCAAAAGCAGCTGCAAAGCCAGGACAGCACGCTGGAGTCAGCCAGCCACGCCCAGCTACAGCAGGCGCTGCTGGCAGGTGTGGAGCGGGAGAAACCTGCGACGCGAGCCAGGCTGCTGTCCTGTCTGCGGCGCTATTACCAGTATCTGCTAGGGACAAAACAGCGCAATGACGACCCCAGCCTGCATCTGGATAACCCCAGGCTGGGGCAGCGGCTGCCCAAAACCCTGTCTGAAGCGCAGGTCGAGCTGTTGTTGCAGGCACCCGACGTGGAAACGCCGCTGGGACTGCGCGACCGGGCCATGTTTGAAGTGCTGTATGCAACCGGCTTGCGCGTGTCCGAACTGGTGGGGCTGACGCTGCAGCAACTGGACATGGTGACGGGCCTGATCATCACCCGCGGCAAGGGTAACAAGGAGCGTATGGTGCCCTTGGGAGAGATTGCACTGGACTGGCTGGAGCGCTACTTCAGGGAAGCCCGTGTGCTGCTGTTGGGCGGGGCGCAGTGCGATGCCGTATTTGTCACCCAGCGCAAGGCTGGCATGAGCCGGCAGATGGCCTGGCATCTGATTGCCAGCTATGCCAGTGCGCAGGGTTTGCCACCCGTTGGGCCGCATATGTTGCGGCATGCCTTTGCCACCCATCTGGTGAACCATGGGGCCGACCTGCGCGTTGTACAGTTGTTGCTGGGGCATTCGGATATATCCACCACGCAGATCTACACCCATGTCGCTCGCGAACGGCTCAAACAGTTGCATGCCCAGCACCATCCGCGCGGCTGAGGCCCTGTCGGTAAAAGAAAACGCCCGCTGTTGCGGGCGTTGTGCGTCGTGCAGTCGCTGGGTTTATGCTGGTTCCGCAGCCAGGGATTCAGTGTCAAATTGCAACTCGACGACATCTTGGTCATTGATGTCGACGGTTACTTCGCCACCATTAGCCAGGCGACCGAACAGCAACTCATCTGCCAGTGCCTTGCGGATAGTGTCCTGAATCAGCCTTGCCATTGGACGTGCGCCCATCAGCGGGTCGAAGCCGCGCTTGGCCAGGAAGGCGCGCAAGGCATCCGTAAAGTGGATTTCCACCTTCTTGTCGCCAAGCTGATGCTCAAGCTGCATCAGGAACTTGTCCACCACCTGCATGATGATCTGCTCATCCAGCATCTTGAAGGAAATGGTGGCATCCAGCCGGTTGCGGAATTCCGGGCTGAACAAGCGTTTGATGTCCGCCATTTCATCACCGGCTTCCTTGGACTGGGTAAAGCCCAGCGTCGGCTTGGACATGGCTTCGGCCCCGGCATTGGTGGTCATGATGATCACCACGTTACGGAAGTCGGCCTTGCGCCCGTTGTTGTCCGTCAGGGTGCCGTGATCCATTACCTGCAACAGTACGTTGTAGATGTCCGGATGCGCCTTCTCGATTTCGTCCAGCAGCAACACCGCGTAAGGGTGCTTGTTGATGGCTTCGGTCATCTGGCCGCCCTGTTCAAAACCGACATAGCCCGGAGGTGCGCCAATCAGCCGGCTTACCGCATGACGTTCCATGTATTCGGACATGTCAAAGCGAATCAGCTCCACACCCAGCACATAGGCCAGTTGCTTGGCCACTTCGGTCTTGCCTACCCCGGTGGGACCGGAGAACAGGAAAGAGCCGATCGGCTTGTGCGGATTGCCCAGCCCAGAGCGTGTCATCTTGATGGCGGTGGCCAGGCTTTCAATGGCTTTGTCCTGACCGAATACCACGTTCTTGAGGTCACGCTCCAGGTTCTTCAGCACGTTCTTGTCGTCGCTGGAGACGGTCTTGGGCGGAATACGGGCAATCTTGGCAACGATCTCTTCGATCTCCGACTTGTTGATCACCTTCTTCTGCTTGGACTTGGGCAGAATCTTCTGCGCAGCGCCAGCTTCGTCAATCACGTCGATTGCCTTGTCCGGCAGGTGACGGTCATTGATATAGCGGGCCGACAGTTCAGCGGCGGTAGACAGGGCCGACTGTGTGTACTTCACGCCATGGTGCGCCTCGAAGCGCGATTTCAGTCCCTTGAGAATCTCGATGGTCTGTTCCACTGTGGGTTCGGCCACGTCGATCTTCTGGAAGCGCCGTGACAGGGCGTTGTCCTTCTCAAAAATGCCACGGTATTCGTTATAGGTGGTGGCACCAATGCAACGCAGGCTGCCATTGGACAGGGCCGGTTTGAGCAGGTTGGAGGCATCCAGCGTACCGCCAGAGGCCGCACCGGCACCAATCAGCGTGTGGATTTCGTCGATGAACAAAATGGCGTGTTCATCTTCGGTCAGTTGCTTGATCACAGCCTTCAGGCGCTGTTCGAAATCCCCGCGATACTTGGTGCCTGCCAGCAGCGCACCCATGTCCAGCGCGTAGACGGTGGCCTTGGACAGTACCTCGGGCACTTCGTTGTTGACGATGCGACGTGCCAGCCCTTCTGCAATTGCAGTCTTGCCTACGCCAGCCTCACCCACCAGCAGCGGGTTGTTCTTGCGGCGGCGGCACAGGATTTGCACGGTGCGTTCAAGCTCTTGCTCACGACCGATCAGCGGGTCGATCTTGCCATCGCGGGCTTGCTGGTTAAGGTTCTGGGTATAGTTTTCCAGCGCACCGCCTGGCCCGGTGGCTTGTTCCTCGCCATCGGACTCGTTGTGCTGGTCACGCGGTTCCGGCGGATGTTGCGGCGAACGCTGCTTGGTGATGCCATGCGAGATGAAATTGACCACATCCAGCCGGGAAATGCCCTGCTGATGCAGGTAGTACACCGCATGGGAGTCTTTTTCGCCGAAGATGGCTACCAGAATGTTGGCTCCGGTCACTTCCTTCTTGCCGGAAGACTGGACATGCAGAATGGCACGCTGAATCACCCGCTGGAATCCCAGCGTGGGCTGGGTTTCAACCTCGGTTTCCCCCGGGACGGTTGGTGTGTGTTCGTCAATGAAATCGCCCAACTGTTTTTTTAGCTGGTCGAGATTGGCCCCGCAGGCGCGTAGTACATCGGCGGCGGAGGGATTGTCGATCATGGCAAGCAGCAGATGCTCCACGCTGATGAATTCGTGGCGCTTGCGCCTGGCGTCCATGAACGCCATATGCAGGCTTACTTCAAGCTCCTGGGCAATCATCAGTTTTCCTCCATAACGCACTGAAGCGGATGCTGGTGTGCTTTGGCAAATTGCGACACCTGTTCAACCTTGGTGGCAGCCACGTCTTTGGTATAAACGCCACACACGCCGTGGCCTTGCGTATGGACTTGCAGCATGACCTGGGTAGCCTTTTCCCGGTTCATGTGGAACAACTGTTGCAACACTTCCACCACAAATTCCATCGGGGTGAAATCATCGTTCAATAACAATACCTTATACATGGGGGGAGGGGTGGTCCTCACCCGTGACACCTCTTTTACGGTGTCGTCGCTGAACTGCGTGGACATGTCGACTTTCAGTTAAACCGCGGTTTACTTCAATTTTGGCTCCCCCCGACTTTTTTTCAAGGGGCAGGTGCGAATTCCTTTTGCACTTGACGCTATCTCGATGGTTGCGTAGAAATGCAGTCAGGTGCTTGGCTTAGCTGTTTGGCATTGGCGGATGCTCCGCAATCGGCAGCAAGCTTTAAGTTGGTCGGCCTCACCAGCCATCGTCAATCAAGGAAGTAACATGTCAATTGGTACCGTTAAGTGGTTCAACGACGCTAAAGGCTTTGGCTTTATTACCCCGGACGAGGGTGGTGAAGACCTGTTTGCCCATTTCTCTGCCATCAATATGCAAGGCTTCAAGACCCTGAAAGAAGGTCAACGTGTAAGCTTTGACATCGTTAGCGGCCCGAAAGGCAAGCAAGCGTCGAACATCCAGGCTGCCTGATCAGGTAGAGGATGTGCCAGGATTGCCAGGTACGCTGACCTGACCGGTCAACGTCCCGACAGCTTCAAACAGAATCCCGCCAACAGGCGGGTTTTGTTTTTTCAGATGCTACTATTGACGCAGCTGCGATTGGCAACGGGGCGCAGCAGTTGCAGCCAGAGTGCCAGCAAGGTGATGCAGCCCACCATTGCCAGGCACAGCCAGGGCAATTCCGGCAGCCGCCACTGGTGTGCCGTGTCCAGCAACCAGCCACCGCCCACATAGCCTAGCGCACCGCCCACGGCCAGCCCCAGCCGACTGCAGCCCAGGTAGCTGGCACGGGCGTGGGGACGTGCCAGGCCGGCCACATAGGTTTCCCGTGCCGGTTCCATGATGATGGAGCCAAGAAAGAATAGGCCCAGTACGGTAAATGCGGCCAGCGGGTGGGCAATCTGGCTCATGATGGCCAGGCTCAGGCTCATCAGTCCCAGTCCGATCAACATGCGCTGCTCTCGCCGCAGATGGCGTTCCCCCCAACGTGCCAGCGGGTAGAGCAGACTGAGCGATAAACAAGTTTCCAGCGTGTACATCCAGCCTACGGCCTGATAGCTGCCGGTGAGTTGCTTGATGGTGACCGGGACTAGCAGCATGACTTGCACGGCCAGCATGTAATAGCCGCTTAATGTCAGCACAAAGCGCATATAGCTGCGATCTTGCAGCACCACACGCATGGATTGCCAGGGCGATGCCGTACCGGTGGCAACCCGGTAGGGCGGTAGCAGCAGGGCATTCACCAAGGCTGCCAGAACGAAGATGGCGGTGCCGGCCAGTCCAACCCAGCGGAAGTCGAATTGCAACAGCCAGGAACCCAGCAAGGCTGCTGCAACCGCCCCTGCGCTATCCTGCATCATCAGGATGGCATAGAAATGTGGCCGCTCGGCGGGGCGGACCAGTTTGGCCACCAGGGCGGTGCGTGGTGGATCAAACAGGGTGCCGCCCAGTCCTGACAGCAAGCAGGACAGATAGAGCAGCCAGGGCGTGTGGGCGACAGCCATGCAGGCAAAGCCGGCCGCCCGCAGCAGCATGCCGCAAACAATCAGTGGTTTGGCACCAAAGCGGTCTGCCAGTGAACCGCCGCATAGCCCGAGTCCCTGTTGCAGGAATTGGCGCATCGCCAGTGCCAGGCCGACGATGCTGGCACTCCAGCCCAGTTGGTCGACAAAGTGCAGGCTGATCAGTGGGAACACCATGAAGAAACCAAATATCACCAGCAGGTTGTCCAGCAGGATGAAAGCCTTGCCCAGTCGGCGTGCACGCTGTGCGGATGCCATGTCATCTCCTCATTCGAACAGCATTCTAGGTAGGCATTCAGCTATTATGTAAGTCTATTTCTCCTAATATTTCATATGTGATTTCATTATGTCTGTTGCGATCTCCGATCTTGAGTTGCTGCTGGATGTGGCGGAGCTGGGCAGTTTCAGTCAGGCCGCTGCCAAGCGGGGCTGGTCGCAGCCACAGGTCAGCCAGCGCATCGGTTTGCTGGAGCAGCACTGGGGTGTGAGCCTGTTTACCCGCCATCGGCGTGGCGCGGTGGCAAGCAATGCCTGTCAGGCATTTCTGGATGCTGCGCGCCAGTCCATTGCCATTTACCGGCAAGGGTTGGAAACCATGCAGGGTACGCCTGCGGTGCCACGGATCCGCTTGTCTTGTCTGCCATCGCTGACTTCACCGGTGTTTGGCCCCTTGCTGATGAAGCTGGCGGATGCGCCGATGGAAATCCGCTGTGGCACCGACCATTCCCAGCAAATCATGCAGGATTTGCTGACTGGCCAGGTGGAGGTGGGCTTTGTGCTGAAATGCCCGGCGATGGCAGGCATCCAGATGGAGCTGCTGTGGCGCTCTCCCATTGTCCCGGTGGTGGCTGCCAATCATCCCCTGGCAGGCGCAGACGGGGCGCTGGCGCTGGCCGACATTGCCCGGCACCGTATTGCGCCGCAGTTTTGGGGGGATGAGTGCGAGAGCCTGATCCAGCAGATTCGCATGCTGCGGCAACTGCCCAGCCCGATTCACGCGGTGCAGCCCGCATCTGCCGCACGTGAGCTGGTGTTACGGCATGGCTTTGTGTCCTTCATGCCAGAGTTGTCGATCAAGGCTGATTTGCAAGACGGCACCTTGGTCCGCTTGTGTGTAGCAGAACTGCCAGCCTGGCATTGGGAGGTGATGATGGCCTGGCGTGCCGGCAAGCGGGTGGATGCGGCCAAGGCGCAGGTGCTGGATGCGGCGCGGGCGCTGGTGGCAGGCTGAAACACCCAAGGCC
Organism: Aquitalea magnusonii; assembly: GCF_002217795.2. Taxonomy (NCBI): domain Bacteria; kingdom Pseudomonadati; phylum Pseudomonadota; class Betaproteobacteria; order Neisseriales; family Chromobacteriaceae; genus Aquitalea; species Aquitalea magnusonii. The sequence continues at coordinate 3,491,026 of NZ_AP018823.1, read as the reverse complement.
CGCAGCGGCGGGCCTTGGGCTGGCGTGGCCAGGATTTACATGCGGGCAATCATGGCATCGCCAAATGCCGAGCAGGACACTTCGGTGGCACCGTCCATCAGGCGGGCAAAGTCGTAAGTGACCTGCTTGTCGGCAATGGCCGCTTCCATGGACTTGATCACCAGGTCTGCCGCTTCCACCCAGCCCAGATGGCGCAGCATCATTTCCGCCGACAGAATCAGCGAGCCGGGGTTGACCTTGTCCAGCCCGGCATACTTGGGTGCCGTGCCGTGGGTGGCTTCAAAGCAGGCATAGTGGTCGGAAATGTTGGCTCCCGGAGCAATGCCGATGCCGCCAACCTGGGCGGCCAGTGCATCCGAGATGTAGTCGCCGTTGAGGTTGGTGGTGGCAATCACATCGTATTCGGCCGGACGCAGCAGGATTTGTTGCAGGAAGGCGTCGGCAATGGCGTCCTTGACGATGATTTCCCGGCCGGTATTGGGGTTGGTGAATTTGCACCATGGGCCGCCATCAATCGGCTCGGCCCCGAATTCCTTGCGGGCCAGCGCATAGGCCGTATCACGGAAGTTGCCTTCGGTGAATTTCATGATATTGCCCTTGTGGACAATGGTGAGGCTCTTGCGGTCATTGGCGATGGTGTAGTTGAGCGCAGCGCGGACCAGGCGCTCGGTTCCTTCCACCGAGATGGGCTTGATGCCGATGCCAGAGCTGTCCGGGAAGCGGATTTTCTTCACGCCCATTTCCTGTTGCAGGAAGCTGATGACTTTTTTGACGGCTTCCGAACCGGCCTGCCATTCGATTCCGGCGTAAATGTCTTCGGTGTTCTCGCGGAAGATCACCATATTGACCAGTTCCGGGTGCTTGAGCGGGGAGGGGACACCCTGAAAATACTGCACCGGGCGCACGCATTGGTATAAATCCAGCTCCTGGCGCAGGGCAACGTTGAGCGAGCGGATGCCGCCACCGACCGGGGTGGTCATCGGCCCTTTGATGGATACCGAATATTCTTTCAGCGCATCGAAGGTTTCCTTGGGCAGCCATTCGTCCGGGCCATACAGACGGGTGGATTTTTCGCCGGCATATACTTCCATCCAGTGGATTTTCTTGCGCCCCCCATAGGCTTTTGCCACAGCAGCATCAATAACCTTGATCATCACCGGGGTGATGTCTATGCCGATACCATCACCTTCGATAAACGGAATGATGGGCTTGTCCGGAATGGCCTGTCCCGGAATGATTTTCTGTCCTGCCGGCGGAATCTTGATATGGGACTCACTCATTGTTGTTTCCTCCTTGTCACTGGTAAGGGGCTGCGACGGTGCGCAGTGTTTCTCCACTCACTCAGCCTAGACCGTGGCGCGGCTGTTGCAGAGGATTATCAGACAAATTTTTTGGAAAAGCCCAGGCGGGGGCGGGACAGACAAAAAAAGCGCCAGGACGAGTCCTGACGCTTTGGGGATGGCATGCGCACGATAGTGCGCCAAGGTGGGCTTAGGCCAAGGCTGCTTTCAAGGCTGCGTTGAAGGTGGTGCTCGGGCACATCACGGCCTGGCACTTGGCGGCATCCGGCAGGTAGTAGCCGCCGATATCCGCAGGTTTGCCTTGCACGGCTTTCAGCTCGGCCACGATTTGGGCTTCCTGCTCGGCCAGTTGCTTGGCCAGCGGAGCAAACTGCGCTTGCAGTTCGGCATCTTCGCTTTGTGCTGCCAGTGCTTCGGCCCAGTAGCTGGCCAGGTAGAACTGGCTGCCACGGTTGTCCAGCTCACCGGTGCGGCGCGACGGTGACTTGTCGTTGTCCAGCAGCTTGCCGGTGGCGGCATCCAGCGTCTTGGCCAGGATCTTGGCCTTGTTGTTGCCGGTCTTGATGCCCAGTTCTTCCAGCGAAACGGCCAGGGCGAGGAACTCACCCAGCGAATCCCAGCGCAGGTGGTTTTCTTCCAGCAGCTGCTGTACGTGTTTCGGAGCCGAACCACCGGCACCGGTTTCGTACATGCCGCCGCCAGCCATCAGCGGTACGATGGACAGCATCTTGGCCGAGGTACCCAGTTCCATGATGGGGAACAGGTCGGTCAGGTAGTCGCGCAGGATGTTGCCGGTGACCGAGATGGTGTCCAGACCACGGGCCACGCGTTCCAGGGTGAAACGCATGGCGCGCACTTGCGACATGATGTGGATTTCCAGACCGCTGGTGTCGTGATCCTTCAGGTAGGTTTCCACTTTCTTGATCAGTTCTTTCTCGTGCGGACGGTACGGGTCCAGCCAGAACACTGCCGGCATGCCGGAGTTGCGGGCGCGGGTCACGGCCAGCTTCACCCAGTCGCGGATCGGTGCGTCCTTCACCTGGCACATGCGCCAGATGTCGCCGGCTTCCACGTTCTGGCTCAGCAGCACTTCGCCGGTAGCCAGGTCAACGATGTTGGCCACGCCGTCTTCGGCGATTTCAAAGGTCTTGTCGTGCGAACCGTATTCTTCTGCCTTTTGCGCCATCAGGCCCACATTGGGCACGGTGCCCATGGTGCGCGGGTCGAAGTTGCCGTGCCATTTGCAGAAGTTGATCATCTCCTGATAGATACGGGCAAAAGTGGATTCCGGCATTACGGCCTTGCAGTCGGCCGGCTTGCCATCGGCACCCCACATCTTGCCGCCGTTACGGATCATGGCCGGCATGGAGGCATCCACAATCACGTCGTTGGGCGAGTGGAAGTTGGTGATGCCCTTGGCGGAATCCACCATGGCCAGACGCGGACGGTGTTCCTGGCAGGCGTGCAGGTCGCGGATGATTTCTTCGCGCTTGGTGGCCGGCAGGGTCTCGATCTTTTCATACAGATTGGCCATGCCGTTGTTCACGTTCACGCCCAGCTCTTCAAACAGCTTGCCGTGCTTCTCGAAGGCGTCCTTGTAGTAAATCTTCACGCAGTGGCCAAATACGATGGGGTGGGACACCTTCATCATGGTGGCTTTCACGTGCAGCGAGAACAGGATGCCCGATTCGCGGCAGTCTTCCATTTCACGCTCGTAGAACTCGCACAGCGCCTTCTTGCTCATGAACATGGAGTCGATGATCTCACCAGCCTGCAGCGCCAGCTTGGGCTTGAGCACGATGGTCTGGCCGCTCTTGGTGGTCAGTTCCATCTTCACGTCACGGGCCTTGTCCAGGGTCATGGACTTTTCGCCGTGGTAGAAGTCGCCGTGGTGCATGTGAGAAACATGGGTTTGCGACCATTGTTTCCATTCACCCATGGAGTGCGGGTGCTTCTTGGCGTAGTTCTTTACTGCCAGCGGGGCGCGGCGGTCGGAGTTGCCTTCACGCAGTACCGGGTTTACCGCCGAGCCCAGACATTTGGCGTAGCGGGCTTTCAGCGCGTGGTCGGCGTCGGTGGTGGGCAGTTCCGGGTAGTCCGGCAGGGCATAGCCCTTGGATTGCAGTTCCTTGATGCAGGCAATCAGCTGCGAAACCGAAGCACTGATGTTCGGCAACTTGATGATGTTGGTGTCCGGGTTCTGGGTCAGCTTGCCCAGCTCACTCAGGGTGTCCGGTACTTTCTGTTCATCTGTCAGGTATTCGGGGAATTCGGCCAGTACGCGGGCAGCAACCGAGATATCTGCCGTTTCGACGTTGATGCCGGCGGCGCCGGTAAAGGTACGAATGACCGGCAGGAATGCGCTGGTAGCCAGCGCCGGTGCTTCATCGGTCAGGGTGTAGATGATGGTCGGCTGCTTTGTGGGCATACTCTATCTCCAATGATTATTTTGACGTCAGAACGACTGCGCAAGGCGGCTTTGGCATTCCGGGGGATGTTCCGCTAGGCGCGTGTAAAGGCACAGCATGAGGCGGGCGCTTTGCCGGACTGCGCGTGGCAGCATGGCCCGTGGACTTGCGGGTGACTTTTCGAAAGTGAATTATACCCCTCAAATGTTCGCACTGTTTGTAAGTATCCGAACTTTGCCATTGCTGGAAGATAAACGCGTGTTCGAATGTGAATTTTTCGCACCGGTACTGTGAGTTGCAGTCCATAGCATAGTTCCAGCCAGGGCATTTTGCCGTCTGCCTTTGTTGCAGGAGCAAGGCTGCAGCAATACCGCCTATCCCTAGCCGCAGACCGGCATGACCGCCAGCGCCACTCCTTGTTATCATCCGGGCATTACATTTTCCTGCATGGTTTGTCTGCAATGCCCGAACTTATCCTGTTCAACAAGCCTTACGGGGTGATTTGCCAGTTTTCTCAACATGAGCTGCACCCCACGCTGAAGGATCATATCGCCATTCCCGGCGTTTACCCGGCCGGACGGCTGGATACCGATAGTGAAGGCTTGCTGTTGCTGACCGGTGAAGGTGCTTTGCAGCATCGTATCAGCGACCCGCGCTGGAAACTGCCCAAGACCTACTGGGTGCAGGTAGAGGGGAGGGTGAGCGAGGCGCAACTGGATGCGCTGCGCGCCGGGGTGGATCTGGGCGACTTTGTCACCCGTCCGGCGCAGGTGCGCCAGATCGATCCGCCCGCCCTGTGGGAGCGCAAGCCGCCGGTACGTTTTCGCAAGACCGTGCCGGACTGCTGGTTGGAAATCATCATCAGCGAGGGCAAGAATCGCCAGGTGCGGCGCATGACGGCCAAGGTGGGTTTGCCCACCCTGCGGCTGGTGCGTGCCGCCATCGGCCCTTGGCAATTGGGCGATCTGCAGCCGGGTGAGTTGCGCCGCCTTGCCGTGAATCTTGAAGATTTGCCGACGCTGTCCCATGCTGAGCGACAGGACCGGCCCACACCGCTTGCGCTGGCAAAAAGCACACCGGCAGCAGGCAAGCCCCGCCCACAGCCTTCTTTCCGGTTTGCGCGCAAGAACAAACCATGAAGCATGCCGGTCTCTTGTTCCGCACAGGTGGGCGGGTGAAACCGATACGGGCAAACACGAGGCCGCAGCATGCAGATTCCCGAGTATTACAACCCGGTGGCACGGGAGATGGCGCAGGCTCTGGTCGAGGGCTTTGACAAGCACTACCGCCTGTTTCGTGCCTGCAGTCAGCAAGCCAAGGCGCTGTTTGAGCAGGCTGACTGGCTGGGCGTGCAACAGGCCATTCGGGACCGGATCCAGTTTTACGATGAGCGAGTGGCAGAAACCGTTGGCCGCCTGCACCACGAATTTCATGCCGATCTGCTGGATGATGAAATCTGGCAGCAGGCCAAGCTCTATTTCATCGGCCTGCTGACCAATCACAAGCAGCCGGAGTTGGCGGAAACCTTCTTCAACTCGGTGTTCACCCGCATGTTGCACCGGGATTACTTCAACAACGATTTCATCTTTATCCGTCCGGCCATTTCCACCGAGTACATCGAGTCCGACCCGCCTTGCTATCGCAGTTACTATCCGGGCAGTCGCAATATGCGGGTGGTGCTGCGCGACATCATGCTGGATTTTGGCTGGCAGCGGCCGTTTGCCAGCTTGCGGCGCGACCTGGCGCTGGTACTGCGGGCCAGCGCAACTTTTTTTGCCGGCCAATGGCCCGCGGCGGAAGCCAATTTGCAGATCCAGGTACTGTCGTCTGCCTTCTACCGCAACAAGACTGCCTATGTGTTTGGCAAGGTGATCAATGGCGGCGTCAGCTATCCGTTTGCCATCCCGGTGTTACATGATGAGGCTGGGTGCTTGTATCTGGATACCGTGCTGCTGGAGCCATGGCGCATTGGGGTGCTGTTTTCTTTCAGCCGGGCTTACTTTCTGGTGGACATGGAGGTTCCCTCGGCCTATGTGCAGTTTCTGCGCAGCATGTTGCCCAGCAAGACCAAGGCCGAGCTTTACACCATGCTGGGCCTGCAGAAGCAGGGTAAAAACACTTTTTACCGAGATTTCATGCAGCATCTGCAGCATTCGAACGACCAGTTCGTCATCGCGCCTGGCATCCGTGGCCTGGTGATGCTGGTGTTCACGCTGCCCTCCTATCCCTATGTATTCAAGCTGATCAAGGACGTCTTTGGCGGTCCGAAGGAGATTGATCGGGAAACGGTAAAGCGTAAATACCGGCTGGTGAAGCAGCATGACCGTGTCGGCCGCATGTCGGATACGCTGGAGTTTTCCAATGTGGCTTTCCCGCGCAGCCGTTTTACCGCAGACCTGATCGATGAGTTGCGTACGCTGGCACCATCCATGATTGAGGAGGGCGAGGACAGTATTGTCATTCGTCACCTGTACATCGAACGGCGCATGAAGCCGCTTAACCTCTATCTGATGCAGTGTGACGAGGCGGAAAAGGAAAGGGTGATCCGCGACTACGGCTTGGCCATCAAGGAATTGGCTTGTGCAAATATTTTCCCTGGCGACATGCTGTTCAAGAACTTTGGCGTGACGCGCTATGGCCGGGTGATTTTCTATGATTACGATGAAATCGAATACCTGACCGACTGCAATTTCCGCCAGATCCCGCCGGCGCCCAACCCGGAAATGGAGATGTCAGGTGAGGTGTGGTATCCGGTGGCACGCAACGACGTGTTTCCCGAAGAGTTCGGCTCCTTCCTGTTGGGCGATCCGCTGATACGTAAGACATTCCTCAACTATCACCGCGACTTGTTGATGCCGCATTTTTGGCAACAGCGTCAGCAGCGTATCCGCGAGGGTGTGGTTGAGGATTTCTACCCTTACCCGGAAGAAATGCGTTTTGCCGCCACGCGCGGTGCTGCCGCGAAAAAAGGTAAGCACGGGTGATCTTGCCGCTTGCGCGGCGGATGTCCAGAAACAGCAAAGGGAAGCCAGGGCTTCCCTTTGCGGCAACAGCTTGGTACATCGTCAGTGTGTGACAGCGCCACCCAGGGTGGGGAGTTGTGATTCGAAATAAGCCACCGGACCGGCTGAGGTAATGCCGATGCAGAAGCAGTCGTCATCCCGTCTTCTGGCGTTTGTGCTGCAGGCATGCAGCAGCTCGAACAGGATTTGCGTTTCGTTGAACAGGCCCTGCAGTGCATGGCTGTTGCTCAACCAGAGGTGAATCTGCTTGGCTTGTGGGTGTTGGCCGCGCAGTTCCAGCTGCCCCCTGGCATTGAGCGCCAGGCAAATGGCGGGTGGAATGCGGATGCCGCGCGCCTGGATACCCTCTTTGGCAAGCTGTCCGAACTGCCCCAGCAGGGTGCGCGCCTGGAGCGAGAGATTGTCGCCAAGGGTGGGGTTGTGCTGCGCCGGCTGGGCATAGGATGGCAGGCTGGGTGATTCGGTCAGAGGCATGGTTTTCTCCCGGAAAGTGATTACCTTGATGGTAGAAGGCCATGCGGGAATGGGAGTCTGATGATGGGCTGGGAATTTTCATTTTGATGAATGGCAAATTCCCTGGCTTGGGCCATGGGCGCGCGGCTGGCGCGGATGACAGACAGGGAGAACAATGTCTCCCTGTCTGGTATTGCAATGGCGTACTGCTGGATCAGGAAAGGCGCGGACTGCAGGCGTGGTCTTCAAAATAGGCAATGGGACCCGCACTGGTCAGGCCGATATGGAAGCAGGATGATTCGGGGAAGGTTTCACCTGCGGATTCCGTGGCACGAATGATTTCAAACAACACTTCAACTTCTTTGAACAAGCTGGAAATCTTGGCATTGCTGGCAAGCCAGGTGAGGATGTCATCGGCCTGGGGATGATTGTTTTCCAGTGTCAGGCTGCAGCCGGGACAGCTAACCAGACTGATGGCCGGGGGCATGCTGATCTGACGCGCTGCCAGTTCCTCCTCCGCCTGGGTGGCGAAGCGGGACAGTTGCTTTGAAGCTCTTTCACGTATGGCTTGAAGGGAAATGCTGCCATCTTCTCCAGTATGACCAAACAGACGAATCAAGCCCGGATTGCTGGCAGTGCTCGGCGACGACATGATTATTACTCCTGTTCTCTGGTTGTCATGATTTTTTCATCATAGAAGATGACTGCAAATTTGCTGAATCATTTCAGCACTTTTTTCACTTGATAGAGAAAGTCGAGTGCCTGACGTGGTGTCAGTGCATCCGGATCGATTTCTTCCAGCATTTCCAGTGCCGGATCCGGCGCTCGTTCCACGGTATTGTCCATGGCCGGCGGGGCGCTGAACAGGTCGGGCTGGACGCGGGCGGCGGACTGGTTTTCCAGCTCTACCAGGTAGCGTCTGGCTTCGCGAATCACCTTGGGTGGAACGCCTGCCAATTGAGCCACCGCCAGGCCGTAACTCTGGCTGGCCGGGCCTTCGTCCACATGGTGCATGAACACGATGCGGTCCTTGTGTTCGACCGCAGACAGGTGAACATTGGCCACGGCCGGGTATTGCTCGGCCAGGGTGGTCAGCTCGAAATAGTGGGTGGCAAACAGGGTGTAGGCCCGGCTTTTTTCGATCAGTGCCTTGGCAATGGCCCAGGCCAGCGCCAGGCCGTCGAAGGTGGAAGTGCCACGGCCTACTTCGTCCATCAGCACCAGTGACTGGGCGGTGGCGTTGTTTAAGATATTCGCCGTTTCGGTCATTTCCACCATGAAGGTGGAGCGCCCGCCTGCCAGATCATCCGAGGCACCGATACGGGTGAAGATGCGGTCGATCTGGCCGATGATGGCACGCTCTGCCGGTACGAAGCTGCCGATGTGTGCCAGCAGGGTGATCAGTGCATTCTGCCGCATATAGGTGGATTTACCGCCCATATTGGGGCCGGTGATCAGCAGCAGCTTGCGGCTGTCACTCAGCCGGGTGTCGTTGGCAATGAAGCGTTCCACCTCGGCTTCCACCACCGGGTGACGGCCTGCGATGATTTCCAGCCGGGTGTCGCTGACGAATTCCGGTTCGACATAATGATTGCTGCTGGCACGTTCGGCAAAGGCGGCCAGCACGTCCAGCCCGGCCACGGCCTGGGCAATCAGCTTGAGATCGGGAATGTACGGTGCCAACTGGTCCAGCAGTTGTTCGTACAACTGCTTTTCCAGTGCCAGTGAGCGGTCTTGCGCCGACAGCGCCTTGTCTTCGAATTCCTTCAGTTCCGGCGTGATGTAGCGTTCGGCGTTTTTCAGGGTCTGGCGGCGACGGTAATCGTCCGGCACCTTGTCGCCCTGGGCGCGGGAAACTTCGATATAGAAGCCGTGTACGCGGTTGAATTCCACCTTGAGGGTGGTGATGCCGGTGCGCTCTTTTTCGCGCGCTTCCAGCGCCAGCAGGAAGTCGCCGCAATCGGTCTGGATGGCGCGCAGTTCGTCCAGGTCGGCATTCAGGCCGTGATTGATCACCCCGCCGTCACGCAGGAAGGTGGCTGGTTCGGGCAGGATGGCTGCGCTCAGCAGTTGTTCGACCGGAGACTCGTCCGGCAGCAGACGTGCCAGTTCACCCAGCAGCGGGGCGTCCAGGCTGGCGGCCAGTTGCTTGGCACCCACCAGGGCCTTGAGCGAGTCGCGCAGGGCGGCCAGGTCGCGCGGGCGGGCGCTGCGCAGTGCAATGCGGGCGGTGATGCGTTCGATGTCGGCCACTTCGCGCAACTGCTCGTGGACATCCTGATGCACCGGCAGCAGCGCGCGTACCGATTCCAGCCGGCGTTGCAGCTTGCCGTGCTGGCGGATGGGGTGGTGCAGCCAGTGGCGCAGCAGGCGGCTGCCCATGCTGGTGGCGCAGGTGTCCAGCAAGGACGCCAGTGTGGGCGAGGGTTCGCCGCGTATGGTTTCGGTCAGTTCCAGATTGCGCCGGGTAGTGGCGTCCATGCGGATCAGCTCGCCGGCGTCTTCCACCGCCAGTTGGGCGATGTGGGCCGGGTTCACGCTCTGGGTGGATTTGACGTATTCCAGCAGCGCACCGGCCGCCCCCATCGCCACCGGCAGGGTATCCGCGCCGAAGCCGGCCAGATCGTGGGTGCCAAAGTGGCGGGTGAGTGCCAGTTGGGCGGATTCGGTATCGAATTGCCAGGGCGGCAGTTTTTTGCGCGGGCAACTGACTTGTTCAAAGATATTCAAGCCAGCATCGTCCGGCAGCACCAGTTCTGCCGGTTTCAGCCGTTCCATTTCGCTGGCGAATTCTTCCACGCTGGTTTGCATGATCTTGAATTCGCCGCTGGCCATGGACAGCCAGGCCAGGCCCAGCGTGCCCTTGAGCATATTGACCGCCAGCACCAGGTTGTCGCGCTTGTCGTCCAGCAGTGCGGCATCGGTGAGGGTGCCGGGGGTGACGATGCGCACCACCTTGCGTTCCACCGGCCCCTTGGCCAATGCCGGGTCGCCAATCTGCTCGGCAATGGCCACCGATTCACCCATTTTCACCAGCCGTGCCAGATAGCCTTCGGCGGCGTGGTAAGGCACGCCGGCCATCTTGATGGGGTTGCCGCCGCTGGCACCGCGCGTGGTGAGGGTGATGTCCAGCAGGCGCGCCGCCTTTTCCGCATCCTCGTAGAACAGCTCGTAAAAGTCGCCCATGCGGTAGAACAGCAGCTTGTCGGCATGCTGGCTTTTCAGGGCGAAGTACTGCTGCATCATAGGGGTGTGCTGGGGCGTGCTCATGCGCGTGGTGCTCTTGTTGATATCGGGTGCAGATGACAACGCCCCACCGGGGCGGGGCGCTGACGCAAAGCGCCGATTTTACCGTAGCGGGCTCTGGGTGTCAGGGCGGCATCGTGCGGTCGGCGCTAAATTTGGCTGTTGCATTCATGGCCTGTGCTGATTGGCAAGCTGTTTGATCAAGCAATCTGTGCATTGACTGGAGTAAAGTGATGAAAGTATGATCTTTATCAAACTTTCAGAAATTCCTGAAAATTGAGGAAGTCATGAATACCACCCCCCTCGTCCAGTCCTTTGTGGCGCATTTCGGTGAAATGGGCAGCCGCTGGGGCATCAACCGCACCGTCGGTCAGATTTATGCCCTGCTGTTTGTGTCCGAAAAGCCGCTCAATGCCGATGAAATTGCCGAAAGCCTGAGTTTCTCCCGTTCCAATGTCAGCATGGGGCTGAAGGAACTGGAGTCCTGGCGGCTGGTGAAGCTGCAGCATTACCCCGGCGACCGGCGCGAATACTTTTCCACCCCGGACGATGTCTGGGCCATCTTCAAGACCCTGGCCGAGGAGCGCAAAAAGCGCGAGGTGGAACCCACCCTCACCATGCTGCGCGGGGCGATGATGGAGAAACCGGCCAGCGATGCCGAGCGTCATGCCCAACAGCGCATGAGCGAGATGTATCAGTTGATCGAGCTGGTGACCACCTGGTTCTCCGACATCCAGCACATGGATGTGGAAACCCTGCAGCGGCTGATGAAGCTGGGCTCGCAGGTGCAGAAAGTACTGCAATTCACCCAGTCGCTGAGCAAGCTGACCGGGCGAGATAGCGATAGGGAGTAGCCGTCATGGAACTGGATGCCCTGGCACTGGCACGTGCCCAGTTTGCCGCCAATATCAGCTTTCATATCCTGTTTCCCAGCATCAATATCGCGCTGGCCTGGGTGCTGTTGTTCTTCAAGCTGCGTTACCTGCGCACCGGCCGGCAGGCGTGGATGGATGCCTACGGTTTCTGGGTGAAGATTTTTGCACTGTCCTTTGCCCTGGGCGTGGTGAGCGGCGTCACCATGAGCTTCCAGTTCGGCACCAACTGGCCGGGCTATATGCAGACGGTGGGCAATATCGCCGGGCCTTTGCTGGCTTATGAAATCCTGACCGCGTTTTTCCTGGAGGCGGGCTTTCTCGGCATCATGCTGTTTGGTCGCAGCCGGGTATCCGAGCGGGTGCATACGCTGGCTACGCTGCTGGTGGCCTTTGGCAACAGCCTGTCGGCGTTCTGGATCATCGCGCTGAATTCCTGGATGCAAACCCCGGCCGGTTTTGTGATGAAGGATGGCCGCGCCCATGTCACCAGCTGGCTGGAGGTGATTTTCAATCCGTCCATGCCTTACCGGTTGACGCACATGTTGTTGGCCTCCGGCCTGACCGTGGCCTTTCTGGTGGCCGGGCTGTCGGCATACCGCCAGTTGAAGGCCGACCGCAGCGCGGGCAATGCCGTGGCACTGAAAACCGGTGTCTGGCTGGCAGCGCTATTGATTCCGCTGCAAATCCTGGCGGGGGACGCGCATGGCCTGAATACCATGGCACACCAGCCGGCCAAGCTGGCCGCCATCGAAGGGGTGTGGCACACCGAGCGCGGCGCGCCCTTGCTGCTGTTTGCCCTGCCCAATGCCGATACCCAAAGCAATGACTACGCGCTGGGCATTCCGCGCCTCGCCAGCCTGATCATCAAGCACGACCCTGACGGCGAAATCCGCGGCCTGAACGAATTTGCCCAGCATCCGCCGGTGGCCAAGGTGTTCTGGAGCTTCCGCGTGATGGTGGGGGTAGGGGTGCTGATGCTGCTGGCGTCCTGGCTCACCGCCTGGCAGTTGCGTCGCCGGAGTGGTGCCGGGCTGGACCGGCGCTTGCTGTGCCTGCTGGTGGGCATGACCTTTGCCGGCTGGGTGGCTACGCTGGCCGGTTGGTATGTCACCGAGATCGGTCGTCAGCCCTGGCTGGTGACGGGTGTGCTCACCACCGCACAGGCTGCCGGGACGGCGACCACCAGCATGGTGGCCGGTTCGCTGCTGACTTATCTCGCCTTGTATGCCGGCCTGCTGCTGGCCTACATCTCGGTGCTGTTTCATCTGGCTGGCAAAGCCGCAGGGCAGGCTGATGCTGCCGTGGAGCTTAAGGAGGTGCAAGCATGAACGCTGCATACTGGTTGCCGGTCATCTTCGCCGGGCTGATGGGGCTGGCCATGCTGGTGTATGTGGTGCTGGATGGCTTTGATCTGGGCGTTGGCCTGTTGTTGCCACTGGCGGACGATGCCGGCAAGGACCGCATGGTGGCCAGCATCGGCCCGTTCTGGGATGCCAACGAGACCTGGCTGGTACTGGGTGCGGGCCTGTTGCTGGTGGCTTTCCCCATGGCGCACGGTGTGGTGTTTGGTGCGCTGTATATTCCGGTACTGCTGATGCTGGTGGGGCTGATCCTGCGCGGGGTGGCCTTCGATTTTCGCGTCAAGGCGCGTGACCCGCACCGCCCATGGTGGAATGCCATCTTTGCCTTTGGCTCCTTGCTGGCCTCGCTGGCACAGGGGGTGATGCTGGGCCGCTATCTGACCGGTTTTGCCGACGGGCTGCTGCCCTGGTTGTTTGCCTTGCTGGTAGGGGCCGGGCTGAGTGCTGCCTACGCCTTGCTGGGGGCCTGCTGGCTGATCATGAAGACGGAAGGCAGCTTGCAAAGGCAGGCGCTTGGCTGGGCGCGGCGCAGTGTGCCGGGCGCGGGCCTGGCCGTGCTGCTGGTGTCCATCGTGACGCCGCTGGCCAATCCGGCCATCGCCGGCAAATGGTTTGCCCTGCCGCAGCTGTTCTTGCTGCTGCCCTTGCCGCTGGGGACGCTGGCGCTGTTCGTGGTGCAATGGCTGGCCCTGCCACGGCTGGCCCGGCGTCAGGCAGCCGGCAACGACAGCTACTGCTGGCTGCCGTTTGCCACTACCGTGGGCATGGTGCTGCTGGCTTTCTGGGGGCTGGCCTATAGTGTGTTCCCGCAGGTGATACCGAGCCGCATGGATATCTGGCAGGCCGCCAGCGACCCCGAAGCCTTGTGGATCATGCTGTGGGGCGCGCTGCTGGTACTGCCCTGCATCATCGGCTACACCGCCTTTGCCTACCGGGTGTTCTGGGGCAAGACCGGCACATTGCGTTACCAGTAGCCGCTAACAGAAACCTGTCGCGGCGTTGTGCCTCCTTGACCCAGGAACGCTGCGCTATGTTGTGCGCCGCTCCTGGCATGGATGACGCCGGCCCGGCCTGCTGCATGCAGGTCGGGTTTTGTCATGTCCGGGTCACATACAGGACAGATAATCCCTGGCTTTTGCCTGTGTAATGGATAATGCGGCCCGCTTTGGCCGACGCTGGCGCAATAGCCGCAAATCAGCACTGGCACAGCGCCCGCCTGGCGTTACGATAGGCATGATCTGCCTTGTTCCTGCACACCCTTCCGGATGGAGAACCACATGACGCAGCAGCACACCTCACCCTGGCCCTATCCCCGGCTGGTCGCCCATCGTGGGGGCGGCATCATGGCCCCGGAAAACACGCTGGCCGGTTTTCGTGCCGGCGTAGCATATGGCTATCGGGCCGCCGAGTGTGATGTAAAGCTGTCCGCCGACAATGTGTGCTTCCTGCTGCATGACGACACCGTGGACCGCACCACGAATGGCCACGGCCTGGCCGCCGGGCTGAGCATGGCGCAGCTCTCGCAGCTGGATGCCGGTGGCTGGAAAGGCGCGCAGTTTGCCGGCGAGGCGCTGCCCGGCTTTGCCAATGTGGCGGTCTATTGCCGTGCGCAGGGCATGTTGCTGAACGTGGAAATCAAACCCTGTCCGGGGCGTGATGCCGAAACCGGCCGACTGGTGGCGCAGGAGGCTGCGCGGCTGTGGGCGGGTGCGGTAGTGCCACCGCTATTGTCATCGTTCAGTGTGGAAGCCCTGCACGCCGCGCAACTGGCCGAGCCGGACCTGCCACGCGCCTGGCTGGTGGAGGAGATTCCGGCTGATTGGCAGGCCACCTTGCAGTCACTGGCTTGCATTGCCTTGCATTGCGACCACGCCACGCTGACGCCGCAGCTGGCCGCCGCCATCAAGGCCGCCGGTTACCAGTTGCTGTGCTACACGGTGAATGATGTGGCGCGGGCGCGGGAAATCATGGCCTGGGGCGTGGACAGCGTGTGTACCGACCGGCTGGATGTGCTGCAGCCTGCGCAATGGCTGGCGGAGTAGGCCGCATGATGCCGGATCTGGCTGAGTGGCTGGGCCTGCTGGCCGGTTGCCTGACAACCCTGTCCTTCTTGCCGCAGGTGTGGCTGGTATGGCGCAAGAAATCTGCTGGGGATATCTCGCTGGGCATGTATCTGCTGATGTGCAGCGGGGTGGCCTTGTGGCTGAGCTACGGCCTGCTGATTCATTCACGTCCGGTGGTGCTGGCCAATGGCCTGACCCTGCTGCTGAGCATGGCGGTGCTGCTGATGAAGCTGGTGTTTGATGCACGCCGCCAGCCGCAAGCGGACAGGCCGGGCGGCTAGAAGCTGGTCATCTGCTGCGCTTCTTCGCGGCTGAAATACTTGCGGAAGATCTTCAGCAGCGTGCCATCGCGCCGCATATCGTTGATCAGCTCACGCCAGCGTTCCTGCTGTTCCGGCGAGATGGTTTTTTTCGACATGATCAGGCCGTGGGGCGTGGGCTGGTCATTGGTTTCCACCATGCGTACCAGCTTGGCCACCTGGTATTTTTCCAGGTCGGAATAATCAAACGGCTCGATGATGATGGCCTGGGTGCGGCCCTGACGCAGGTTCTGATACAGCGTTTCGTAATCGTAACTGCCCACCAGCCGCCCTTGTTGGTCCAGCTTGTCCACCAGTTGGTTGATGGTGTCGCTGTAGCGGAAGCTCAGGATGCCACCCAGCTTCACCTCATTGCGGGCGGCAAAATCCGCCAGTGACTGCACCCCGCTGTCCTTGCGCACGATCAGGCTGTATTTGTCGGCAAAATACCAGGCAAAAGCCGCGTAGCGTTCGCGTTGTTCATTGGTAATGCCTGACAGGCTGAAATCCAGGCTGCCGACTTCCAGCAGTTTCCAGATGCGCGAGCGCGGCAGCAGGCTGACTTCCACCTTGCAGCCGCTACGGCGGATCAGCTCGTCGGCCACGTCCTTGTCTATCCCGCTGCGCGTGCTGGCGTTATACAGCAAACCATGTTCATGCAGGGCCAGGGTATAGCTGCGCTTGCAGTCCGGTCCGGCGGCCAGCGCCAGCAGCGGCAGGCAGCACAGGACGGCAAGGTACAGGCGTGTAAGCAACTGGGGCATGGTGGTTCTCCTGTTCAAGGATAAAAGCATAGCAGATGAGGTGGGCGGGATTGGGCTTGCCGCCAGCGCGTTGCCTGCCATCAGCCAGCAGGGAAGAACTTGGTGATCAAGATTTGTAGAAATACAATTAGTGAACTAATTAAATTCAGGAAGCCGCATGCCACAGTCCCACCATGAACTTACCGAGTTGCTGGTTGCCGTTCCCAAAGCGTGGCGCGCCTTGCTGGACCAGCGCCTGCGGCCCTACGGCTTTTCCCAGGCCACCTGGCAGGTGTTGCTCAAGCTGGGGCGTGCCGGTGAGCCCTTGCTGCAAAACGAACTGGCGGCGCGGGTGGGTATAGAACCGGCCTCGCTGGTCCGGCTGCTGGATGTGTTGCAGGCCGATGGCTGGGTCACCCGTCAGCAAGATGAACAGGACCGCCGTGCCAAACGGGTGTTGCTGACGGCCAAGGCCAGCCAGGTGTCCGGCGAGTTGCTGCAAGTGGCCGATGCCTTGAAGGCCGAGCTGCTGGGCGGGCTGGATCAGGCCGAGCTGCAAACCTGCATCAAGGTATTGGCACAAATCCGCCATGCTGCCGAACAGGCACAGCAATAGGGTGCTTGAGCCGGCGCTGCGGCAAGGCTAGGCACTGCTGCTGTCGATTGTCGCTGTGTACTGGCTGAGCGCCTGCCACTTTCAGGCCGTGCCGCCTTACTAAAACCGTCCCGCAGAAACCCAAATCAACCATCTGCAGCCATACTTGAGCAGGAGTAATCCGGCAATATAAATCAGCGCATAGATATTCAGCGCAATGAATGAGCTGAATATTTATTGTGTAGTTTAAAATGAAGTTGTTGGGAAATTTCGCATACATAAACAGGAAAGTTCCATGCCCAAAAGGATGGGGGATCAACAAGAATGCAGTCAGCAGTTCTCTTGTTGTTTTAACTCCTGCCCTTATAGGATGCTTGCCATGAAATCACTGTTTGCTGCTGTAACTTCTATCGCCTTGTTTGGTGTTGTTCCTTTTGCTCAGGCGGCCCAGCCCGGCCTGGATATTCAGGTTTATAACCCTGGAGAAAAAGGCATATTTGCGGTTTCCTCTGAAATCATTGCCGGTGAAAAAGAAGTTGTGCTGATTGACGCGCAATTCTCCATTGCCGATGCCAATAAGCTGGTAGATAAAATCAAGGCAACAGGCAAGAAGCTGACCACGGTTTATATCAGTCATAGTGATCCGGATTATTATTTTGGTCTGGAGGCTATTAAAAAAGCCTTCCCGGATGTGCGTGTGCTTGCCACGCCTGAAACGGTGGCCGCTATCCATGCCAGCAAAGATGGCAAACTGGCTTTCTGGGGGCCTATTCTGAAAGAAAATGCACCCAAGCAAGTGTTTACACCAGACGTACTGCAAGGCAATACCTTGACTGTGGATGGTAATAAACTGGAAGTGATGGGCTTGAAAGGCCCAACTCCGGATCGCAGTTATGTGTGGATTCCGTCTATCAAGGCAGTAGTAGGTGGTGTGGTGGTGATGGCCAATCAGCATGTCTGGATTGCGGATACCCAGACTGAAAAATCGCGGCAGAACTGGTTGCAAACCCTGGCGGATATCGAGGCGCTCAAGCCGACCATGGTAGTGCCGGGGCATTACATGCTGAATAAAGATGGCAGCCAGCCGTTTACCATCAAGTCCGTGCAGTTTACCCGTGATTATCTCAAAGCCTTTGATAAGGAAGCGAAAGAAAGCAAGAATTCTGCAGAATTGATTGCAGCCATGAAAAAACTATATCCGGGTTTGGCTGGTGACAATCTGCTGGATATGAGTGCAAAAGTAATCAAAGGTGAAATGCAATGGCCGGCGGCAGAAGCAAAGCCTGCTTATCCGGCAGCCGGTAAAAAGGTGGCAGTCAGTTTTGGCGAAACCACCTTCGAACTGAATTTCCATGATGACAAGTCGATGAGCTATATCGGCACTGCCGGCATGTTCAAGGGCATGGGGGATGATGTGCAATACACCGCGGTGCCGATTCGTCCGCAGGTTTTCATGGTGTACTGGCATGAACCCAAGACCGGTTCCAATGTGGTCCATGTGCAAGATTTCGAGAACGGCATTGTCTACACCAATATTGCGCAGACCGATGGCCAGTTCCTGCACATGCAGGGCAAATTGGCAGTACAGAACGGATAAGCTTTAACACGTAAAAAAACGGCAACCCTGGGGTTGCCGTTTTTGCTGCCTGCACCGAGGCAATGATTACTTGTTCAGGTGCGGCGCGA
Source organism: Aquitalea magnusonii (assembly GCF_002217795.2). Taxonomy (NCBI): domain Bacteria; kingdom Pseudomonadati; phylum Pseudomonadota; class Betaproteobacteria; order Neisseriales; family Chromobacteriaceae; genus Aquitalea; species Aquitalea magnusonii. The sequence continues at coordinate 3,472,973 of NZ_AP018823.1, read as the reverse complement.
TGGTGGCCAGCAGTTGGGCCAGCACCTTGGGGTTGGCGGCCACGATGTCGCCGGATTCCATCCACTCCTGTTCGCCGGTCAGGTCGGTGACGATGCCACCGGCTTCCTGCACGATCAGGCTGCCCGCAGCGATGTCCCACGGTTTCAGGTTCAGTTCCCAGAAGCCGTCCACGCGGCCGCAAGCCACATTGCACAAGTCGAGCGAGGCAGCGCCTTCGCGACGTACGCCGGCAGTCTTGCCCAGCACGTCTTTGAGCATGCCCAGGTATTGGTCGATATAGCTTTGGTCGGTCACCGGGAAACCGGTGGCGATCACGCATTCATTCATCATGAAGCGCTTGGAAACACGGATGCGGCGGTCGTTGAGGAAGGCACCAACACCGCGCGAGGCGGTAAACAGATCGTTACGGCTAGGGTCGTACACCACGGCCTGCTGTACCTGGCCCTTGTGCGCCAGCGCGATGGAAATGGCGTATTGCTGGTGGCCATGCAGGAAGTTGGTGGTGCCGTCGATGGGGTCGATGATCCATTCGTATTCGGAGGAGCCCACGCCTTTGGCGCCGGACTCTTCTGCTAGAATGGCGTGCTTGGGATACGCCTCCAGAATCATGTCCACGATGGCCTGTTCGGCAGCGCGGTCCACGTCGGTCACAAAGTCATTGTGCTTTTTCTTCTCTACACGAATGGTATCGAGGTTAAGCGACGCACGCTGGATTACACTGCCAGCACGGCGGGCGGCTTTAACCGCGATATTGAGCATCGGATGCATTGACGGCCTCTAGAACGGATAGCAGATGTCAGCCAACATGGCTCGACATCTGACAGTAACAATCTGGGTTAAGGAACAAAAAAAGCCGGCGCGAGCGCGCGGGCTTTTTGATATGCCCGCCATTTTAATGTGAAACTGCTGATGAATAAACCCCAAGTACCTGATTTTCTGAAAAACATTCGCATCGTGTTGGCTCGGCCCAACCATCCGGGCAATATCGGTTCGGCCGCACGGGCGATGAAAACCATGGGGCTGACCCGCCTGTATCTGGTTGAACCCAAAGTGTTTCCCAGCGATGAAGCCAATGCGCTGGCCTCCGGCGCGGTGGATGTGCTGGAGAGTGCCACCGTGGTGGCCAGCCTCAGCGAAGCGCTCAGCGACGTCACCGTGGCCTGCGCGCTCACCAGCCGCCGCCGCGAGCTGACCACCCCGCTGTCCACCCCGCGCGAAACCACGCCGGAACTGGTGGCCCGCGCCCGCGATGGCGAGCAGGTGGCGCTGGTGTTCGGCAATGAAACCTTCGGTCTGTCGATTGAAGAAGTGGAGCAGTGCAACCGGCTGGTGACCATTCCGGGCAACCCGGACTACTTTTCGCTCAACCTGGCGATGGCGGTACAGGTGATGACTTACGAGCTGTTCAGCCATACCGGCGTTGATGTGGAATACCTGCGCCCAGAAAGTGAAACCGCCAGCCTGGGCGAGGTGGAAGGCTTCTGCCAGCATCTGGACCAGACCATGGATGCCATCGGCTACTACCGCCGCCGTAACAGCGAGCGACTGATGCGCCGTATGCGCGCGCTGTTCAACCGTTCCGGCATGCTGCGCGACGAGGTGGACATCCTGCGCGGCCTGATGAAGCAGATCCAGCGCGTGGCAGACGGCCATGAGCATGGCGGCGAATCCTGATTGCGGTTTTTATCTGCCCTACACGCAGCCTGCGCTGCGTGATCTGGCTTTTTTGCTGACCGCCCCCGCTCCCTGGGATAGTGGCTGCAATCTTTCACCACAACGCCTGCTGGGCCCCGACGGCCCGGCCTTGCTGGCCGCGCTGGAGCAAGACCCAGGCCCGCTGGTCCACTGGCTGGCGAAGCAGCCTTGCCTGCGGCTTGGGCGCTATGCCGAACGGCTGCTGGCTTTCTGGTTTCACCTTGCGCCCCATATCGAACTGGTGGCCGCCAATCTGCCGCTGCAAGACGCCAGCGGCCGCACCATCGGCGAGTTTGATTTCCTGATCCGGCTGGATGGCGAACCGCTGCACGTGGAAACCGCCAGCAAATTCTATCTGCAACTGGGCGAGGGGCCGGACAGTCTGGTAGGCCCCAGTCTGCGCGATGCCTGGCTGCTGAAGGCGGGTAAATTGCAGGCGCAGTTGCAGCTGTCCCGCCACCCCCTGGCCCGGCGCGTCCTGCCGCCCGACTTTATTGGCTGTGCCAGCCAGGCCCGGCTGGCCGGCTGGTTTTTCTATTCCCGACCGACACGCCTCGTCCCGCCATTGGCAGCGGATCAGCTGCAAGGCTGGATCAGCCCGCTTTTGCAGCCTTGGCCCGCAACCAGCCCGGCATCGCGCTGGTTGTGGCTGTCACGCTTGAGCTGGCTGGCACCGGCCCGTGTGGCCGAAGCCGAAGTGCGCGAACAGCACAGCCTGCGCCAGGAATTGCATCAGGCCGTAGTGCCGCAACTGGTGGCCGAACTGCTGCCGCTGGGCGATGGCTACTGGGAGGAAGTGGCGCGCGGCTTCGTGGTGCCGCCCGGCTGGCCCGAAGCAACGCGCCTGCAAGCATTGATGGCCAGCTTGCAAGGGAGTCCGGCCACATGAAGCGCTTGCTTCTGTTGTATGCCAGCCAGACCGGTCGCACCTTGCAACTGGTGGCGGCGGTGCGTGCCAGCGTAGCGGGGCTGGCCGATGACCTGCAGTTCAACTGCCTGCCCGCCGAGCAGGCCACGCTGGATGATTTGCTGGCAACAGACGGCATCGTGCTGGCAACGCCGGAGAATTTTGGCTATATGGCGGGCAAGCTGAAAGATTTCTTTGACCGCACCTTCTACCCGGCGCAGGGCCGCACCGAGGGGCTGGCCTGCCTGCTGCTGGTGTCGGCGGGAAACGATGGTCTGGGCGCATTGCAATCCATGCGGCGCATCATCGCTGGCTATGGCTGGCACGAAGTGCTGCCCGCCGTGGTGGTACGCGGCGAGCCCGCGGCCGCGCAGCTGGCCGAAGTGGCCGAACGGGCCGAGCAACTGGTGGCCGGCATGCTGATCGGGCGCTGGTAATACCCTGCCCGGAAGAGTTAGTGCTTGCGGAGAATGGCGCGCCTGCCCGGATGGGCAGAAGATGCAAGAAGGGCGGTAAGGCGCCTTGGCGCCCACCGCCCGGATGGTTTGCTAGCGTGCTGCCGGCTTATACGCCGTTGGCGTGGGTGCAACCGGAGATCAGGTCTTTCAGTGCATCGGCCTTGATCAGCTGGATGTGCTTGTGGTCCACGCTCAGCCAGCCTTGCTGCTGGAACTTGGACAGCGTGCGGCTGACGGTTTCCAGTTTCAGGCCGAGGAAGCTGCCGATTTCCTCACGGCTCATGCGCAGGATGAAATCGTTGGCGGCAAAGCCGCGGGTGGACAGGCGCTGCGACAGATTCAGCAGGAAGGCGGCCAGACGTTCTTCCGCTTTCATATTGCCCAACAGCAGCATGACGTTTTGGTCACGCACGATCTCGCGGCTCATCAGCCGGAAAAAGTGATGCTGCAGGCTGGGAATGTCGCGCCCCAGGCTTTCCATGCGGTTGAAGGGCAGTTCGCACACTTCGCTGTCTTCCAGTGCGATGGCATCGCAACCGTGGACATTGGAAGAAATGCCGTCCAGGCCCATCAGTTCGCCGGACATCAGGAAGCCCGTGACCTGCTCGCGACCATCCTGGCTGGCGACGCTGGTCTTGAAGAAACCGGTACGCACGGCAAACAGGGACTTGAAGGTCTCGCCGCTGCGGAACAGGTACTCACCGCGCTTGAGGCGGCGGCTCTGACGGATCACTGCGTCCAGTTGGGTCATCTCGTCGCGGTTCAGCCCGATGGGCAGGCAGAGTTCGCGCAAGCTGCAGTTGGAGCAGGACACCTTCAGTGCATGCAGAGTGTGTTGGTTTTGGTCTGACATCGAGTGTTTTGTACAACCCTGTAAAGAAGCTTGACCCTTGTCAAAGCGGAATTCGCACGTTTTCCGCAAATTTACCAGTCCACCTGACGTTTGACTATCAATACCCGACGACATGCACACCACCCATCCGTTTTCGCCTACCCACTGTGAGTTCGACCGAGCATTGATCGAACGTCTTGATGGCTCTGGCCCAAGATACACTTCTTACCCGACCGCAGACCGGTTTACCCCGGTGTTTGGCGAGAAGGACTATAAAAGCTGGCTGATGCAGCGCCATCTGGGCATGCATCAGAACGCAATATCATTGTACGTTCACATACCGTTCTGCAACACGGTATGTTACTACTGCGGCTGTAACAAAATCATCACCAAGGACAAAAGCCGCGCCGACCGTTATCTCGACTATCTGGAAAAAGAGATCAAGCTGGTTGCCGCTGCACTTGGTTGCCGGGAAAAAATCATCCAGCTGCACTTTGGCGGCGGCACGCCGACCTTCCTGTCCGATGCGCAGCTTGACCGGCTGATGAGCATGCTGCGAACGCACTTCGATTTTTTGCCGGAGGGAGAATATTCCATCGAGATCGACCCGCGCAAGGTGGGTCGTGAAACCGTGCATCATCTGGCGCGTTTGGGCTTCAACCGCATGAGCGTGGGTATTCAGGACTTCGATCCGCAGGTGCAGCAGGCAGTCAACCGCGTGCAAAGCGAGGCGGAAACGCTGGAGGTGATTGAGGCTGCACGCGAAGCCGGCTTCAAGTCGGTCAGCGTGGATCTGATCTACGGCCTGCCTCTGCAAACGCGCGAGTCGCTCAAACGCACGCTGGACAAGGTGATTGCCATCGCTCCGGACCGTCTGGCGCTGTACAACTATGCCCATTTGCCCACGGTGTTCATGCCGCAACGGCGCATCAACGAGGCTGACCTGCCTGCTGCCAGCACCAAGCTGGACATCCTGCAGGATGCAGTAAAGAGCCTGGCGGATGCCGGTTATGTATTCATTGGCATGGACCACTTTGCCAAGCCGGAGGACGACCTGGCCATTGCCTTGCGCCAGGCCCGCTTGCAGCGCAATTTCCAGGGTTATTCCACTCATGCCGACTGCGACATGATCGGCCTTGGCGTGTCCTCCATCGGAAAGGTTGGCCCCTGTTACAGCCAGAACGAGAAAGACCTGGACAGCTATTACGCCGCACTGGACGAAGGCCGCCTGCCAGTGATGCGCGGCATGGTGCTGGATCAGGACGACATCCTGCGTCGTGGCATCATCCAGGCTTTGATGTGCCGCTTCTCGCTGTCGGTGGAGGCCATCGAACAGGTACACGGCATCAATTTCGCCGAGTATTTTGCTGCCGAGCTGCCCGCCATCCGCGAGTATCACAAGCTGGGCCTGCTGACTTTTGACGGCGACTTCCTGATGGTGGAGCCCAAGGGGCGTTTCCTGATTCGCAATATCGCCATGTTGTTTGACCGCCACTTGCGTGAGCGTGAAACCAAGGCACGTTATTCGAAGACAATTTGATGAAATGATGACTGTTTTCCAAGGGAAAGCCCTCGGAAAAACAGGGAAAAAAAGCCCGCTTTTAGCGGGCTTTCTGTTTGAAAAGTGATGGTTTTTTACAACACATTACGGTTTGTGACGCTATCCGTCGCTGCTGGTGTCATCCGGTGGCAGGGAAGTGGACTGCCGATGCAGACGAATAATGGCCTCGCCGGTTGGGCTGGCAATGATGTCGCGCAGGGTATAGCCATCCAGGGTGCTGAAAAAAGCCTGCGTTGCAAGGTCCAATACCGCCTTTAACTGGCAATCCTGCCGCAGAGCACAAGGTGGCTCGGCACAGTCTATCAGCGGGGCATTGCCTTCCAGTACGCGGATAATCTGACCCAGGCGGTAGTGTTCCGCGGCTTGGGCCAGCGCCAGACCGCCACCCTTGCCACGGCTATTGTTCAGCCAACCTTGCAGCCCCATGAAATGCACCACTTTCACCAGGTGATTGCGCGATACGGCAAAGCGTTCGGCAATTTCGCTGATGGTGACCGGCTGGGCGCGGTCGCGGTGTGTCAGATACATCAGCACGCGCAGGCCAAGATCGGTGAAGCGGTTCAGTTGCATGGGCGGAAAGCGGGGGGTGAACAGTGCCGCGCAGGATACTCTGCACCGCGCTGCCTCACAATGCGCGAAGACAAACAAACTGCAGTGCGCTCAGCATGCTAAGCGGTGGCCATCCGGGTGGATGGCCTGGCATGCAGCCTCGCCGCGGCTGGGCGGCTAGTCTGCGGCGATGGCGTGGGAGCCGAACACTTCCATATGGATGCGGTCTGGCTGTACGCCGGCATCGCGCAGTTGCCGACGCTGCTGCAGCATGAAGGCAAGCGGTCCGCACAGGTAGTAGTCGGCATCCTGCTGCAGGGCGTGAGCATGAATCGCGGCTGCGTCGATACGGCCTGCATGGTCAAAATCCCTGCCGGCGCGCTCTGTGGCTGAGGGGGTTTCGTAGAACACGGCCTGATGTAGCTGCGTATGACCTTGTGCCAGTTGTTGGACTTCCTGCTTCATCGCATGCACCTGGCCGTCCCGTGCGGCATGCAGGTAGCGGATGGCGCGCGGGCTGCCGCTTTCCACCAGGTGCTTGAGCATGGACAGCAGCGGGGTCTGGCCCACGCCCGCGCTGATCAGCACCACCGGGGTGTCCCGCTCCTGATGCAGCACGAAATCACCAAACGGCGGCGATACCTGCAGGATGTCACCTTCGGCCAGTTCGGCATGCAAGATGACGGACACCTTGCCGGCGGGAGCCTCATCGCGCGCGTCTTCCCGCTTCACCGAAATGCGCAGCCAGTCCTTGCCGGGTGCATCGGACAGGCTGTATTGACGCGGCTGGCTCAGGCCCCATTCCGGAATGAAGCGTTGCACCGAAATGTATTGGCCGGGCTGGAAGTGCGGCAGGCTGCCACCATCGGCTGCCTGCAGATAGAAGGAGGTGATTTCGCTGCTTTCCACCTGCTTCTTCAGCACACGGAAGGGTCGCCAGCCGCTCCAGCCACCTGGCTGGGTTGCTGCACGTTGGTACAGGCTGTTTTCCAGATTGATCAGTAGATCCGCCAGTTGTTGATAGGCGGCAGCCCAGGCATCCAGCAGGCTGTCCGGGGCTGCTTCTTCGCCCAGCACCTCGCGAATGGATGCCAGCAAATGCTTGCCCACAATCGGGTAGTGTTCGGCACGTATGCCCAGGCTGGTGTGTTTGTGTGCCACGCGCTCCAGCACGGGCAGCAGAACTTCGGGCGCATCGATGTGCTCGGCATAGGCGGCTACCGCCATGGCCAGGGCTTGTTGTTGCTGGCCGGCATGCTGGTGGCCCTGATTGAAGATGTTTTTCAGCTCCGGGTTGTGCTGGAACATGCGCTGGTAAAAATGGCTGGTCAGCACAACACCATGCTGTTTGAGGATGGACGCGGTGGCTTTGACTTGCTGGCGGATATCGGCACTGAGCATATTGCTTCCTTTAATGTGTGTATGAAATACATTTTATCGGACCTGACTGGAGGCTGGTCAGCAGGGGTAAGGCAATTAAAGTGTATTTATAATACATCTTAAAGGGCTATGTGTCATATCGGATGGGAAAGGTCAGTACCCCTTCCAGGGGAAAGGATTTTTCTTTTGTGGTGCGACAGGGGGACTCTATAAACAAACAGTGTGGCGTGCCGCATGAAGCCCGTTTGATTTGCTGCCAAGGAGTTGTGCATGTTTCGCTACTGTTCTCGCTGGATGCAGCGTTTGTCCTATCCGACCCGCTTTGCCGTAATCGGAGCTGTTTTTGCCATCGCACTGTTTTATCTCACTTATGGTCTGTATCGCAGCAATCAGGACAATGTCGATTTCTCCAGCAAGGAAGTAATCGGTGTGCAGTACCTCAAGCCGGTGATGAACTTTTTGCTGGCGTTACAACAGGAACAGGTGCAGCGGACTGCTGCACCCGACAAGGGCGCTTTGTCCTCAGATCTTGAGGCGCAATGGAGCAGGCTGCAGCAGACGCATCATGCGCTTAATGGCCAACTGGGGCTGGAGCAGGGCTGGACTGCGTTGAAGGGGGGCTGGCAAAAACTGAAAGGTACACCTACGCTGGCCAATTACCAGGCGGTGGCGGACAGCTTGCTTGATCTGATCAGCATGGCCAGCGATCAGTCAAACCTGACGCTGGACCCGGATATCGATACTTTCTATCTGATGGATGCCGTGACCGTACAGTGGCCCAACTGGCTGAACCGCAGCACCCAAGCCAATGCTTTGCTGCTGGTGGCCAGCGGGCAGCCACTGACCGCTACGGCGCGTGATCAGGCAGTCGGCCTGTCACCGCTGATCAGTGACAGCCTGCAAAACCTGCAACACGATCTATCCAAGGCCGTGGCTTATAACGCCACGCTCAAGGCCGGCTTTGCCGGTGCGGAAGAAAAGTTGGCGGCGCAGTCTGCTCTGAATGCCAGCGCTCTGGGCAAAGCCATCGCTGGTCAGGCCGTGGCAGGCAGTGGTTTGCCGGCGGCTACGCTGGATGTAGCCACCCACTTTCAGCAGGCTGCCTTACAGCAACTGGGCGACCTGCTGGATGCCCGTATCCACCGGATTCAGTGGCAGCGCAATGTTTATCTGGCTTGCGCCGCATTTGCTTTCTTGCTGTCTACGTATCTGTTTATTGCGCTGTATCTGTCGATTACCGCCCAACTGGGTGGAGAACCGTTCTATGTACAGGAAGTGGTGGCGCAGATTGCGGCCGGGCGGCTGGATACCCGTATTGCCCTGCAGGAGGAGGATGACTCCAGTCTGCTGGCCGCTATTCGCCAGATGCGCAATCAGCTGCGCGAGACGGTAAGCCAGTTGGTGCAGACTTCGCAGCAACTGGATGGCGCTGCGCATGATGTGGCGGAAGGGGCCAGCCAGGTGGCCCATAGCAGCGACCGCCAGTCCGAAGCGGCTTCCAGCATGGCCGCAGCCGTGGAGCAACTCAGCACCAGCCTGTCGGTGAGTGCCGAGCGCTCGGTAGAGGCGCATCAACTGTCATGTACCGCGGTGGATGAGTCCAGTACCGGTACGGTGGTGATACAAAGTGCCGGCAGCAGCATGCAAAGCATTGTGCGCGAGATTTCCACGGTGTCTGACACCATTCATGCCTTGAGCCGGCAGTCGGAGTCCATTGTCAGCATTGTGGATGTGATCCGTGATGTGGCCGACCAGACCAATCTGCTGGCGCTCAACGCGGCGATTGAGGCGGCCCGCGCCGGAGAGCAGGGACGCGGCTTTGCCGTGGTGGCCGATGAGGTGCGCAAGCTGGCGGAGCGCACCGCGCAGTCCACCACTGAAATCGGCGGCATCGTGCAGCAAATCCAGCACACCGCGCGGCAGGCTGTGGGCACCATGCACACCGGCATGCAAACCGTGGAGGCCGGACAGCAGCATGCCCAGCAGGCGGGGACTGCCATTTTGTCCATCCAGCAGCAGATTGATCAGGTGCAGCGGGCGGTGGCCGAAATTCAGTCGGCACTGACCGAGCAGAGCCATACCAGTTTGCAATTGGCGAAGAATGTGGAGCAGGTGGCGCAAATGTCGGAAGAAAACAGCAGGGCGATGAAGGGAACGGCAGAAACGGTGGGGCAGTTGAAGGGCTTGTCCGAGCAGCTTAGTGCGCTGGCGGCGCGCTTTACCGTGTAGTCAGGCAGCCAGACGGGCATAGCAAGGCAAAGGCCGCTGGGAAGCGGCCTTTGTCATGGTGGGCTGGCAGGAAAAACTGCCTGGTGTGTCGTCCTCGCTGCGGGACTCGACAGCCTGGGCTGCCGGGGAGGGATCGATCCAGTCCAGCTCATCCAGATCATCCAGCTCATCCAGTTCGGCCAGCATGGCCTGACGGGCATTCTGGCGCTGGCCGGAGCGGCTGTTGCGGTGGGCGCCGCCCTTTTTCAGCAAGGGCGAGCAGGCGTAGGGATTACGCGGTTTCAGGGTATGCATTTTCAATCTCCATCAAGATGGCGGCGTTGCTGCCACCAGATTATTGACAAACCCCTCTCGGTTTCTGCAAAGAAAGCGAGGCCCCCCTTCTTCAATTGTCCGGGTAAGGGCGGGGGATAGGGAATAGATGGAAAGGCTGCGGAATCAGTCACTTCATCGAAAGGCCCGGCTTTGCCGGGTCCGGTGAAATCGTACCAAATTACTTGGTCAGCAGCCCGAACGACTGCAGTGCAGCCGTTGCATGGCATTGTAGAAACTGCGGCGGCGCAGTCAAGCGCCGCATCTCCCGTCCACACACATCAGTGTGCGGCAGGTACGCTGGCCGTCGGCCAGGGAAAGTCTGCCGTACCCATCAGCCGTACCGGCTGTTTGCCAGCGGTAAAGTAAGCAGCCTGTGAGCGCGGCAGTTGCTTGCGGCCGCGAATCGCATCGGCCAGCTTTTCCGCCATCATGATGACCGGCGCATTGAGGTTGCCGGTGGTGACGCGCGGCATGATGGAGGCATCCACCACGCGCAAGCCCTCCACGCCGTGTACCAGGCCGTCCTTGTCCACCACCGCCATGTCGTCGTAACCCATCTTGCAGGTACAGGAGGGGTGCAGCGCGGTTTCGGCATGTTCGCGCACGAAGGCATCGATTTCGGCATCGCTCTGAATCTTCATGCCCGGCTTGATTTCCTCACCCCGGAATTCATCAAACGCCTGCTGGGCGATGATTTCCCGCGTCAGCCGCACCCCTGCGCGGAACTCCTGCCAGTCCACTGCATGTGCCATGTAATTGAACTGCAGCAAGGGTTTGACGCGCGGGTCGCGGCTGGCCAGCCGCACAAAGCCGGTACTGGGCGAGCGCATGGAGCCGACATGGCACTGGAAGCCGTGCGCCTTTACCGGATTGCTGCCGTCGTAATTCATTGCCAGCGGAATGAAGTGGTATTGCAGGTTGGGCCAGGCAAAGTCGGTGCTGCTGCGGATGAAACCACCGGCTTCAAAATGATTGGTGGCTCCCAGGCCGGTGCCGTTCAGATACCACTCCACGCCGATGGGCGGCTTGTTCCACCACTGCAGCGCCGGGTAGATGGAAACCGGCTTGGTGCAGTGGTATTGCAGATACATTTCCAGATGGTCTTGCAGGTTCTCGCCCACACCGGGCAGGTGTACCACGCTGCTGATGCCGTGCTGCTTGAGCTGGTCGGCATTGCCCACGCCGGAGCGCTGCAATAGCTGTGGGCTGGCAATCGCGCCGTTGCAGACAATGACTTCGCGCCGCGCTTCGGCCTGATGCAGGCTGCCGCCTTGCAGATAGCTCACGCCCACCGCACGGTTGCCGGCAAAGCGGATCTGGTCGGCCAGTGCGCGGGTTTTTACCGTCAGGTTGGCGCGGGTGCGGGCCTGGTCCAGATAGGCCAGCGAGGTACTGCAGCGGCGGCCGGATGGCGTGGTGGTGCGGTCCATCGGCCCGAAGCCTTCCTGGCGGTAGCCGTTGAGGTCGTCGGTGCGCGGGTAACCGGCCTGCTCGCCTGCTGCAATAAAGGCCTGATACAGCGGGTTGTTGTCTGGCCGTGGCGTGGTGACATGCAGCGGGCCAGTTGCACCGTGGAAGTCATTGGCACCCTTGTCGTAGCTTTCCGCCTTGCGGAAATAGGGCAGACAGTCCAGATAGCTCCAGTTTTCCAGCCCCTTGTTTTCCGCCCAGCCGTCAAAATCCAGCGCATTGCCACGGATGTACACCATGCCGTTGATCAGCGACGAGCCACCCAGCCCCATGCCCCGGCCCTGGGTCATGATGCGATTGCCCATGTGCGGCTCCGGCAGCGTGGTGTAGGCCCAGTTATAGGTGGTGCCTTGCAGCGGGTAGGCCAGCGCCGCCGGCATCTGGGTGCGCCAGTCCAGCCGCCAGTCCGGCCCGCCGGCTTCCAGCAGCAGCACGCTGACATCGGCATCTTCGGTGAGGCGGGCAGCCAGCACACAACCGGCAGAACCGGCCCCGACGATGATGTAATCGAACTGTTGCGACATGGGTGCTCCTTGCTACGGATGGTTCAGACAAGACAAGGGCAGGCCGTGAGGTCTGCCGTTATCGTGTGGATGACAGGGCGAGCCGCCTGGCGCGGCTGACAAAATAAGGCAGAGCCCCCGGTGCAAGGCGCGCCGACGCAGACAGTACAAGCAGTACGGCAAGACGGCGCAACGCTGCAACAGGGCTTCTGCTGGCAGCACTCAGGCGTAAGGACTGGCCACCCCGGTCAACTCCACATACACGCTCTTGCGCTGGGTGTAGCAGTCGATGGCGCTAAGGCTGTTTTCATAGCCCAGGCCGGATTCCTTGTAGCCACCAAACGGCATTTCAATCGGCGTGATGTTGTAGTTGTTGATCCAGCACACCCCGGCTTGCAGCTTGGCCACCACGCGGTGGGCGCGCGCCAGGTCGCGGGTGAACACCCCCGCCGCCAGCCCCAGCCGGGTGGCATTGGCCCGCTGAATCACTTCCGCCTCGTCGTCGAACACCAGTACCGACATCACCGGGCCAAAGATTTCCTCGCTGACAATGCGCATGTCGTCGCGGCACTGGTCGAAAATGGTGGGGGCAATGAACCAGCCTGCTTCGCAACCAGGCACGATCACGCGCTGGCCACCAGCGGCCAGTACCGCGCCTTCGCTCTGGCCGATATCGATGTACTTGAGCACGCTTTGCGCATGGCTGGGCGAAACCTGTGCGCCCACCTGGGTGTCCGGGTGCATCGGGTCGCCAATCTTCAACAGCGTGGTGCGTTCTTTCAGCCGCTGCATGAAGGCGGCGTGAATGCTGCGCGCCACGAACACGCGCGTGCCGTTGGTGCAGATTTCACCCTGGGTGTAGAAGTTGGCCAGCATGGCGGCGGACACCGCCTGTTCGATGTCGGCATCGTCAAAGATGATCAGCGGCGACTTGCCGCCCAGCTCCATGGTGACGCGCTTGAGCGTGCCAGCGGCGTCTTTCATGATGGCCTTGCCGGTATCCACCGAGCCGGTAATCGACACCTTGGCCACGCGTTCGTCGGCAATCAGCTGGCGCGCCACGGACGAGCTGCCCTGAATCACGTTGAACACGCCGTCCGGCACCCCGGCTTCGCTGTAGATTTCTGCCAGCAGCGCCGCGCTCATCGGCGTCATGCCCGAGGGTTTGTAGATCATGGCATTGCCACAGGCCAGTGCCGGGGCGGATTTCCAGCAAGCAATCTGGATGGGGTAGTTCCACGCGCCAATGCCCAGGCACACGCCCAGCGGCTCGCGCCGGGTATAGGCAAACGCCCCTTTCAGCGGGAAATGTTCGCCGTGAATCCCGGCGGCCATGCCGGCAAAGTATTCGATGCAGTCCGCGCCGGACAGCACATCCACCACCTCGGCTTCCTGAATCGGCTTGCCGTTGTCGCGCACTTCCAGTTCGGCCAGTTCGCGGTTGCGGGCACGCAGAATGCTCACCGCCTTGTTCATGATGCGGCCGCGCTCGGCACCGGTCATCTCGCTCCACACCGCAAAACCGGCCTCGGCGCTCTTGACCGCCAGTTCGGCCTCGGCCGCGCCAGCCTGCTGCACCTTGCACAGCAGTTCGCCATTGGCCGGGTTGAAGTTGTCGGCCAGCGGCAGGGCCGGATTATCGATATAACGACCGCCGATATAGCTTTTCAGGATGCCATCTTGCACGTTGTCTTCCTTGTATTCTGGGTGGGGCATTGCCCGTGATGCCGCTCATTGAGCCACGACGGCAGACGCCTTGCGTGTCAAAAGCCGACATGGGGGCCAATTGTGGCGACATGCCATCGCCGGTACTCGGGTGCTTTGATGATGGATGGATAGGGCGAGCGCGGTCAATGCACGCTGCCTGCCCCGTGATGAGCGCTGGTTGTCGGGAACATCAGGCCGCCGGGTTTGCGCGTGGCTGTTCCGCCGCCTCTGCGCGCCACGCCTGTTTCTCCGTGCGCTTTGCCAGTTGCTGGTGGCAGGCCATCGCCAGGCGTAGCAGCTCGCCATTGCGGCTGGCACTGCCGTCCGGCCCGGCAATGTGTTGCGCCAGTGCCTGCAAGGACGTTGCGCTGCTGTTGAGTGCCACCAGACGGCCATGGGCATGGCGGCGCGGGTGGCTGGCGGTGTAGTTGAGTGTCAGCAGCCAGTGGCTGTGCTGCCAGTCGCTGCCGTGTTCCAGCACTGCTTTGAGTACGGCATGGCTGATTTGCTGCCCGGCCTCGGCGGCCATGGCCAGCGCCTGTTCCCAGCGCGGGGCATCGGGTGGCAGTTGCTGCAGGGCGGGTAGTACCTGTTGTTGCAGCCAGTGCTGCAGTTGGCGGGCGGCAGGGCGTTTGCTTTGTTGCAGTGCGCGTTGCAAGGCAGTTTCTGGCCAGCCGCATTGCGGGCTGTCGTGTTGCGGCAGGGTAAGGGCGCAGCCGGGGTATTCGGCCAGTTGCCGTTGCAGCTGGTGGCGCAGGCGGGGTGGGGAGAGGGCGAGGATGTCGTCCGCCAGCAGGCAGCAGTGGCCGTGGTGGAGCAGCACCCGGACGGGTTTGCCTTGGTAGTACAGCGTCAGGGGCGGGGCCTGGGGGATGTTGGGGTCGGGATGCGTCATGGTTCTGCCCTCCGTTGAAGGATGAAGGCTGCCACGCACGCAAGAAAACGCGGGTGGCAGGCCAAAGCGGGGTTGGCGAACCGGAAGCACTACCATGACCGGCAGACCGTATAGGTCTCCCCGCCTGGCCTGCCATTGGAGGGGGCAGGCGCAAGCAGAAAAAGCCGCTTTGACACGGCTTTCCCGGTAGAACTTACAGGTCGCCAAACCTGGCTGCGTTTGAAAACGCAACGGGACAAGGCTAATCAGCACCATCGGGGACAGCAAGACTAGAGGGGAGTGGAAACACTGGCAAGAGGTGCAGGTAAGTGTCTGGCATCCGCTCACGCGGATGATGATTTGCATGCCGCTTCCGCGCGGCGGACGGGAAAGAGGGCTTGCCTGGCCAAGCCCTCCTTCACCTCCAAGGCCACCCCACAAGCATGGCCTGCGGCTGCCCTCCGGGACCTGACACTGCTGCGGCACGGCTGGAACTCGCGATTGGCTTACGTCCAATCGCTCAAACAGCCAGCCGCTTAAAACCGCAGCAGTGTCACCCGTCGGCATGCTTGACGGGGCCCGTGGGCGAGTTGGTGCGGTGGTTCTCTGATCAGGAACACTTGTCGGAGCTGCCCCAGTCCCGTCAGCGCGAGCCGACACAGACGTGCCGCTCAGGGTCTTAAGCGGTCGGCTGTCCGCAGCGGCGCGACGCTAGCGCGCCGCAAGTTCCGGCCGCGCCCTGAGTGGCATGGCTGGGGCGGGAATTCGACGCGCTGCGGGTCGCCTTTTCTTTGGGTACTTTCTTTTGGCGAAGCAAAAGTAAAGTACCTCGACGGCGGGGCGAGACCCGCGAAGTTGATTTTGCTGTTGGTTTTGTTGGTTTTAAGGTGGTGAGTACCGAACCAAGTCTCCGCTACGCGGATGATGTTTTGTCTTGCCGCTTCCGCGCGGCGGACGGGAAAGAGGGCTTGCCTGGCCAAGCCCTCCTTCACCTCCAAGGCCACCCCAGCAAGCATGGCCTGCGGCTGCCCTCCGGGACCTGACACTACTGCGGCACGGCTGGAACTCGCGATTGGCTTACGTCCAATCGCTCAAACAGCCAGCCGCTTAAAACCGCAGCAGTGTCACCCGTCGGCATGCTTGACGGGGCCCAAGGGGCGCGTTGGTGCGGTGGATCGCCCCTTTGGGGCATCCACCCTACGGGGTAGATGCGTAGGGCGGAAGCCCCAGCCTTACCGGGGCGTTCCGCCGCCATGCTGGAACCCGCGATTGGCTAAGGTCCAATCGCTCAAACAGCCAGCCGCTTAAAACCGCTGCAGCGCCACCCGTCGGCATGCTTGACGGGGCCTAGGGTGGTGTCGGTACGGTGGTTTTCTCGCTGGGAAAATGCGTTTATTCGGGAGGGTTTCGCGGTGGATCGCCCCTGCGGGGCATCCACCCTACGGGGTCGATGCGTAGGGCGGAAGCCCCAGCCTTACCGGGGCGTTCCGCCGTCATGCGAACCTTCCCAGCACACAACAAAAAACCAATTGTTCGGACTGAAGAAATCCGCTGCGCGGATAATGATTTGCATGCCGCTTCCGCGCGGCGGACGGGAAGGAGGGCTTGCCTGGCCAAGCCCTCCTTCACCTCCCAGGCCACCCCAGCAAGCATGGCCTACGGCTATCCCGGCCAATTCTATTTGCTGCTCGGCAACCAGCGCATCCAAGTCTCGTTACTGAGATAGACCGGCACAATCAGAAAAACAACTCCACCGGAGGAGCCTGTCTCCCGCATCACCAGCGAATCGTCTGTCGTGCGAGAAAAATAGCGACGTAGTGCATTCTGTCGTCCGAATGCCCCATCGCCAGCCATGAATCGACCCGGGGTTTCAAAAACCAACAGGCCTTTTTCACACTGAAAATCCGTACCACGCTGCAACGAGATGGTGGCCCCAGGTCCGCCATCTTTCGCAGGATATGAAATCTGCAATCGTCCTTCACGTACGCCCTGTAACTCAATTTCGCGCAAATCGGGAAGCAATGACCGGTCCGGTATTGAAGATGATGGAAATTTGCTATAGAGGGACTCACACTGATGGGCCTGACAATCAGAATTGTCGACCTGGTAGCGGCCAGATAGGTCAGGGCACTCCTTTTGATTCAAGACCATCGGCGACCAGTAACGTGGATAGGGTTGCGACTGGGTGGAGCAAGCCGTCAGCAGCAGAGCTGCCGCTATCATGCAAAGAGGTATTTTGAAAAGGTAACGTATGTTCACGGGCATCTCGAAGCCTTTGTGTAGTCTCGCAGCGGTTGCAGGGTTGCAGGAGAACTTGTCCCCATGAGTCTGGATGCGATCAGCTCACACAAACCGTTCTGCTCAGTCATTTCGAATTCGTAGTCCTTGTTTGCTTCTGGTTTGAAGGTGAGAGCCTGGGTGCTACACCCTCCCCACCTTGCTGCCACGGTCAAAGGTTCATCGGCTGTAAATTCATATTCGCGGTAAAACGCCTTGCTCCCGATAAGATCTTTGTCATGCAGATGCATCGAACTATTGGTTTCAGGCATGCCGATGCCGATACTTCCGACGGTGCCAAGCAAAGAGGCAAGCCCGGATCCGAAGCCACCAGAAACAGAATCACCCCCCTTCAGACCAAACAAGCCATCCTGATAGCAGGTACGGTTTCGATAAAAACTCAGGTCTATGCCGTTTTGACCCAAAAATCGTATCCGTGCCTTGCCTTCAGGCAATGTAGATGGATTGCCATCAGCTACCGCGGCAATGATGGTCGCAGAGTCAGGTGCAGCAGCAAATGCCGGCACATCATTAACAAGCAGATAGAAAGCCAGACCTGCGAGAAATATCTTGATACCACATAACATCATTACACACTTCCCCAAAAGACATTTTCAGTTACTGCAATTCAAAGCAACCTGACCATCTTTCACATACCCAGCATATTCAAGCCCCCAAGGGCCTGGCTTGTTCGACAATTTCACATAATTAAAGCTTTCCGGGTACTTTATGTAAAGATTGAAATCTGGGAATTTTTTACTTTCAAATATCCGGCCTCGCACTGCGCTTTTTGTCTACCAATAGCCACTGCCATATTTTTTGCATGATTTTCCAATTAAATAAAATCAGTGTATTTGCGCATAAGCAATGTATTTCGTTTCTCCTCATTTCGGCGGATCGCCCCTGCGGGGCATCCACCCTACGGGGTCGGCGCGTAGGGCAGAAGCCCCGGTCTTACCGGGGCGTTCCGCCGTCATGCGGACCATCCCAGCACACAACAAAAAACCAATTGTTCGGACTGCAGAAATCCGCTGCGCGGATGATGTTTTGCATTGCCGCTTCCGCGCGGCAGACGGGAAAGAGGGCTTGTCTGGCCAAGCCCTCCTTCACCTCCAAGGCCACCCCGGCAAGCATGGCCTGCGGCGTCCCTCCGGGGCCTGACACTGCTGCGGCACGGCTGAAACTCGCGATTGGCTAAGGTCCAATCGCTCAAACAGCCAGCCGCTTAAAACCGCAGCAGCGCCACCCGTCGGCATGCTTGACGGGGCCCGTGGGCGAGTTGGTGCGGTGGTTTTCCTGCTGAGAAAATGGATTTATTCGGGAGCGTTTCACGGTGGATCGCCCCTGCGGGGCATCCACCCTACCGGGTCGTCGCGTAGGGCGGAAGCCCCAGCCTTACCGGGGCGTTCCGCCGCAGTTCCGACTATTGCCAAAGAAATTTCCCGAAAACAGCACGGCCTTTTTCTTCTCTGAAGCACTTGCATCTGTGCTGATGACGCATGTCGGTGGGGTGTCATATCACATTGCCACGCAGTATTTGCTGCTGTAATAACAAAGTTATAACATTGGCGGATGATCTGCCTGCACACACACGGAGTAAGTGATGAAAGCCATGCTAAGGAAAATGGGCAACTCCCAGGGAATCATCATCCCCAAGGCGCTGATTACCCAGTTCGGCTTTGACGGCGAAGTCGAAATGACGGTAACGCCAGAAGGGATCATGCTTGCCAAACCCAAAGAACAAGTCCGGGCAGGCTGGGCTGCAGCCAGTCAGGCATTGGCAGAGGCCGGAGACGATGGGCTGGTTTGCCCGGAATTTGGCAATGAGGGTGATGAGGCGCTGACATGGTGAGGCGCGGTGAAGTCTGGCTGATCAATCTTGACCCGACCGTGGGTAGCGAAATACGAAAAACCCGCCCCTGCGTAGTGGTGTCACCTGCGGAGATGCATGACTATCTGCGCACTGTCATCGTTACCCCCATGGCTACCGGCAGCAAACCAGCACCATACCGGATACCGCTTACCTTTCAGGGTAAACAAGGTTTGATTCTGCTGGATCAGATCCGGGTGCTGGACAAGACACGGCTGGTCAAGAAACTGGGTGAGGTGGAGGACGAAACGCTGGAGGCAACACTGGAAACCTTGCAGGAAGTGTTTGCCATGTGAGTGTTGTGCTAGCCGTCATCTCTTGGCTAGCAGGGCAGGAAAGCCGGTTTGCATGCCCAGCGCGGATGATGTTTTGTGTTCCCGCTTCCGCCCCCCTTAGGTCCTGAGGCAAGTATGGCCTGCGGCTGCCCAACAGGTCCTGCCCGGTGCGAGGCGCGCCTGAACACGCGATTTGCCAAGGTCAAATCGCTCAAGCAGAACCGGCGCTTGCTTACCTCGCCCCGGCTATTGCCTGGCAAGCCGGTGTCAGGTTTCAGAATGACTGGGTGGTGATATGCACATCCGGAAACCACAGCGCGCTCCAGCGGGCTGTTTTCTCGCCGCTCGCCAATAACCTGGGCGACACCGATACCGGCGTGCCAAGCGCTGCGGCCTCATGCAGGGCCGCGCAATTCACCGTGCCATACAGGCGGCTGCCATCCTGATACAACACGCCAATCAGCACGCCGCAACGGGTGCAGAACAGGAAGTCGGCCGTCTGGCTGCCGTGCCGGTATTTGCCCAAGCCGCCCGCATCGCTCACCGTTATTTGCAAACTGCCATGCGGGTCGGACAGGTAGGACGCCCCGTGCTTGCGGCAGAAGTCGCAATCACAAGCCTGGGGACTGTAGTCGGCCAGTGGCTGGCTTAATTCAAGCTGGAGGTGGATGTTGCCGCAATGGCAGGCTCCGCTCACTTTGTGCATGGTGTGCTCCTGCATGCATGGCGTCTGGTCATGTTTCCTTGCCCATGCGGCAAACAGCTTTGATTGCTTGTCAGCCATCAGGCACGGAGCTTCCCATCTTACTCAAAGTGAATGTCGCGTGGACGCCAGAGTAGCGGACTATGCACCAGGGCTGCTGTGTGGCCTGGCTGCCAGATATTGGCAAGCAGGGTGGAGGACCTTGCCTGCCTATACCCGTGGAAGATATGACTAGCGCAGCACCACCGTGCGGTTGTCATTGAGGAACACCCGGCGCTCCAGGTGGTAGCGCACCGCGCGGGCCAGCGCCTGGCATTCCATGTCGCGGCCGGTGGCTTGCAGGTCTTCCGGGGTGTAGGCGTGGTCTACCCGGTCCACCACCTGTTCGATGATGGGGCCTTCGTCCAGATCGTCGGTAATGTAGTGGGCAGTGGCGCCAATCAGCTTTACCCCGCGCTCATGCGCTTGCAGATAGGGGCGGGCACCCTTGAAGCCGGGCAGGAAGGAGTGGTGGATGTTGATGGCGCGGCCGGACAGGCGGGCACAGGTGGCGCTGGTGAGCACCTGCATGTAGCGCGCCAGAATCACCAGTTCCGAGCCGGTTTCCTCGATCAGCGCCAGCAGGGCGGATTCCTGCTCGGCCTTGTTGGCCGGGTCCAGCGGCAGGTGGTGGAAGGGCAGGCCATAGGCTTCGGCAATCGGGGCCAGGTCGCGGTGGTTGGACACCACGGCGGTGACGGTCATGTCCAGATCGCCCATTTTCTGCCGGTACAGCAAGTCATTCAGACAGTGGTCCAGCTTGGACACCATGATCATCACCCGCGCCTGTTCGCGCCGGTCCTGCAATTGCCAGCGCAGGTCCTGGTAGTGGCTGCCCATGTCGCGCATGCCCTGGTTCAGCCGCGCCGGGTCGAACACCTCGGTTTGCGGGTGGAATACGCAACGCACGAAAAAGCGCTGGCTGACGGCATCGTCAAACACGGCCAGTTCGTCGATATAACAGCCCTGGGATTCCAGCAGGGCGGAGAAACGGGCCACCTGACCGGAGGCACTGTGGCAGGTGAAGCTGAGGATGTAGGACGGTGCAGTGGCTTTCATGAGCGGGTCTTTCCTTGTCGTGTGGCAGGCGTGCTGCCTGTCCTGTGTGCGCTAACCCTAAGGCCTGGCTGCCGTGCGGGCTGGCTTCAATGCGTCCGCTTTGCGTCCATTTCGGACATGTGACGCAGTGTCGTGTCTGGGCAAGTGCTTGTCCTTTTCAGCCAAACGGCTTGGGGCTCAGGTCTGGAGAATGGGCCTTGTCCGAATACATCCACCCCGCTGGAGCCGCAGATGGCAAACCGATACTCCCTGTGGAGCCTGATCAAGAACGGGCTCAAGCATCATGAAAGCTGGCAGCCGGCCTGGAAGAGCCCGCAGCCGAAGAAAAACTACGACGTCATCATCGTCGGCGGTGGCGGCCACGGCCTGGCCACGGCTTACTACCTGGCCAAGGAGCATGGCATCAAGAATGTGGCCGTGCTGGAGAAGGGCTATCTGGGCGGCGGCAATACCGCACGCAACACCACCATCATCCGTTCCAATTATCTGTGGGATGAAGCGGCGCACTTGTACGAACACGGCCTGAAATTGTGGGAAGGCCTGTCGCAGGACCTCAACTTCAACGTGATGTTCAGCCAGCGCGGCGTGATGAACGTGGGCCACACCCTGCAGGACATGCGCGACATCGAACGCCGCGCCAATGCCAACCTGCTCAACGGCGTGGACGCGGTGGTGATGACCCCGCAGGAAATCAAGGACATGGTGCCGCTGATCGACATCAGCAACCGCACCCGCTACCCCATCATGGGTGCCAGCTTCCAGCCGCGTGGCGGCGTGGCGCGGCACGATGCGGTGGCCTGGGGCTTTGCCCGTGGCGCGTCCGAACTGGGCGTGGACATCATCGAGCAGTGCGAAGTCACCGGCCTGATCATCGAAGGCGGGCGCATCAAGGGCGTGAATACCAGCCGTGGCGACATCATGGCCGACCGCGTGGGCTGTGTGGCGGCGGGTAATTCTTCGGTACTGGCCAAGATGGCCGGGCTGCGCCTGCCGCTGGAAAGCCACCCCTTGCAGGCTTTTGTGTCCGAATCCATGAAGCCCTGTATCGACACCGTGGTGATGTCCAACGCCGTTCACGGCTATGTCAGCCAGTCCGACAAGGGCGAGCTGGTGATCGGTGCCGGTATCGACAGCTATCTGGGCTATGGCCAGCGCGGCAGCCCGCATGTGATCGAACACACCGCCGCCGCCATCATCGAGATGTTCCCGTCCTTCTCCCGCGTGCGGATGAACCGCCAGTGGGGCGGCATTGTGGATGTCTCGCCGGATGCCTGCCCCATCATCAGCAAAACCCGCATCAAGGGCCTGTATTTCAACTGCGGCTGGGGCACCGGCGGCTTCAAGGCCACGCCGGGCTCGGGCAATGTGTTTGCCCACACCATCGCCCATGACGATCCGCACCCGCTGAACCGCGCGTTCTCGCTGGACCGTTTTGCCACCGGACATCTGATCGACGAGCACGGCGCAGCCGCCGTGGCTCACTAGGGAGAGGCTTATGTTGGTGATTACCTGCCCGTACTGCCAAGAGGCAAGGGAAGAAGAAGAGTTCAGCTACGCCGGTGAAGCCTATATCGCCCGCCCGGCGGTGCCGGAAGAAGTGGACGACGCCACCTGGGGCGACTACGTGTTCCACCGCAAGAACCCGCGTGGCTGGCACTGGGAGCAATGGCAGCACGTGGCCGGCTGTCGCAAGGTGTTTGCGGTAAAGCGCCACACCGTCAGCTATGAAATTGCCGGCTCCTGGACGCTGGCCGACGGCAAGGCACTGTATCTGGAGGAACAAGCATGAGCGGCTATCGCATCCATCGCCCCGGCGAGCGAATCAATCGCCAGAAGCCGCTGAGCTTCATCTTCGACAATGTGCAGTACAAGGCCTTCTCCGGCGACACCCTGGCCTCGGCCTTGCTGGCCAACGGCGTGCGCCTGATCGGCCGCAGCTTCAAGTATGGCCGTCCGCGCGGCATCGTCGGCTTTGGTGCCGAAGAGCCGAATGCGCTGATCCAGCTGGAAACCGGCGCGCATACCGTGCCCGACCTCAAGGCCACGCAAGTGGAGCTGTACCAGGGCCTGCTGGCCGGCAGCACCACCGGCTACCCCTCGCTGGATTTCGACCTCAAGGGCTTGCTGGGCAAGTTTGGCCGCTTCATGCCGCCGGGCTTTTACTACAAGACCTTCATGGAGCCGGTGAAGGCCTGGCCCATTTACGAAAAATACATCCGCAAGGCCGCCGGTTATGGCCGCGCCCCGGTTGAAGCCGACCCGGAAAGCTACGACCACCTGCATCACCATATCGATGTGCTGGTGGTAGGTGGTGGCGCTGCCGGCCTGTGGGCCGCCACGCTGGCGGGCCGTGCCGGGCTGAAAACCCTGCTGGTGGACGAGCAGGCTGAAATGGGCGGCTGGCTGCTGACCGAACGTCGCAGCCGCATCGACGGCCTGTCCGGCATGGACTGGGTGGGCCAGCGTCTGGCCGAACTGGCCAGCCTGCCCAATGTCACCGTGCTGCCACGCACGACTGCCTTTGCCCTGCACGACCTCAACCTGGTACAGGCGGTGGAGCTGCTGCAAGACCACCTGCCGCTGACCGAGCGCAATGCCGCGCTGCCGCGCCAGCGTCTGCACAAGATTCGCGCTCATCAGGTGATTCTGGCCAGCGGTGCCATCGAACGCCCGCTGGTGTTCGGTTACAACGACGTGCCCGGCGTGATGACTGCCGCCGCCGGTCACAGCTACCTCAACCGCTACGGCGTGGCCGTGGGCCGCGAAGTGCTGGTGCAAACCCAGAACGATGCCGCTTACGAAGCCGCGCTGGACCTGGCGCTGTCCGGCGTCAAGGTGACGCTGGCCGATGCCCGTCTGGGCGGGGCTGCCGCATGGCGTCAGCAAGCGCTGAAGAATGCCGGTGCCGAATTGCTGCTGGGCCATGGCATTGCCAAGGTGCTGGGCGACAAGAGCGTCAGCGGCGCACAACTGGTGAAGCTGGATGCCCGCAGCAATCAGGTGGTTGGCTCCGGCCCGCGCCTGAGCGTGGACACCGTGCTGTCCTCCGGCGGCCTGACTTCCACCGTGCACCTGTTCTGCCACAACGGTGGCCGCCCGGTGTGGAATCAGCAGCAGCTGTCCTTTGTCTGCCCGGATGAAGGCCGCGAAAACATTGCCTGCGTCGGTGCCATCACCGGCCGCTGGGAGTTGTCCGACGCGCTGAGCCAGACCCACGCCGCTGTGGCCGCGCTGTTGCTGGGCCATGGTCGTGGCAGCACCGGCAAGGCCCCGGCAGTCGCCAGCGAAGAAGTGGCCGCGCCGCGTGCCATCTTCCGCCTGCCGGACGGCAAGCCGGAAGGCCACGGTGCCAAGGCCTTTGTCGACTACCAGAACGATGTGGCCGCCGCCGACATCCACACGGCAGTGCGCGAAAACTACCGCTCCATCGAACACGTCAAGCGCTATACCGCGCTGGGTTTCGGTACCGATCAGGGCAAGCTGTCCAATATCAACGGCTTTGCCATTGCCGCCGAAGCGCTGGGCAAACCCATTGCCGAAGTGGGCACCACTACTTACCGGCCGTCCTACACCCCGGTGACTTTTGGTGCGCTGGCCGGCCCGCACGTGGGCGAAACCTTCGACCCACGCCGCTACACCGCCATGCATGCCAGCCATGATGCACGCAAGGCCGAGTACGAAGTGGTGGGCCAGTGGCTGCGCCCCTGGTACTTCCCCAAGCCGGGCGAGGACCTGCACGCCGCGGTAAACCGCGAATGCCTGGCCACCCGTAACAGCGTGGGTGTGATGGATGCCTCCACCCTGGGCAAGATCGACGTCAAGGGCCCGGATGCGCGTGAATTCCTCAACCGCATCTACAGCAATGCCTGGAGCAAGCTGGACCCCGGCAAGTGCCGCTACGGCCTGATGCTGGACGAAAACGGCATGGTGATGGACGACGGTGTGACTGCCTGCCTGGCAGACGACCACTTCCACATGACCACCACCACCGGCGGTGCGGCGCGGGTTTACAGCTGGCTGGAGCGCTGGCACCAGACCGAATGGCCGGAGCTGAAAGTCCGCTTCACCACCACCACCGACCACTGGGCCACCGTGGCCGTGGTGGGGCCGAACAGCCGCAAGGTGCTGCAAAAGCTGTGTACGGACATCGACTTCGACAAGGATGCCTTCAAGTTCATGGATGGCCGCAGCGGCACCGTGGCCGGGCTGCCGGCGCGGGTGTTCCGCATCAGCTTCTCCGGTGAGCTGGCCTACGAAATCAATGTGGATGCCAACTACGGCCGCTACATGTGGGAAGAAGTGATGAAGGCGGGTGCCGAGTTCGACATCACCCCCTACGGCACCGAAACCATGCACGTGCTGCGGGCCGAGAAGGGCTTCATCATCGTCGGTCAGGACACTGACGGCTCGATGAGCCCGAACGATCTGGCCATGAGCTGGGCAGTGGGCATGAAAAAGCCGTTCAGCTTCCTCGGCAAGCGTTCGCTGCTGCGCTCGCACACCGCAGGCGAAGGCCGCAAGCAGTTGGTGGGCCTGCTGCCGCTGGACCCGAAAGTGGTGCTGGCCGAAGGCGCGCAGATTCTCAGCAATACCGATGACACGGTGCCGGCTGCCATGCAGGGCCATGTCACCTCCAGTTATCACAGTGCCTTCCTTGGCCGCTCCATTGCCATGGCCGTGCTGAAGGATGGCAGCAAGCGTGAGGGCGACACGGTGTTCGTCTGGGCGCATGGCAAGAGTGTGCCGGCGCAGGTGGTGTCGTCAGTGTTCGTGGACAAGGAAGGGGTGCGTCAACATGCCTAAGCAAGGTTTCCAACCATTCATGGAGTCGCCGCTCCATCACTTCAAGCTGGATGCCGAGGCGCAACCGCGCCGTGCCGATGGCCGCATCTGGTGTAATGAACTGCCGCATCTGGGCTATGCCGTGCTGCGTGGGGATACCGCCGAAGCCGGTTTTGCCCAGTTGGTGCAGCAAGTCACCGGCCTCGCCCTGCCGTTGAAGGCCGGGGCGGTCAGCCAGGGCCCGCAAGGCGTGCTGATGTGGACTTCGCCGGATGAATGGCTGCTGGTGAGCCATCGCCAGCGCCTGGCTGACTGGACTGCGCAGCTGGATGCCGGCTTTGCTGAGCAAAAGCTGTTTGCCCAGACGGTGGACTCCAGTGGCGGCCTCACCCTGGCCTGGCTGGGCGGGGCCGAGCACATCACCGTGCTGCGTCATCTGGGGGTGTATGACTTCGAATCCATCCCGCTGGGCCATATGGTCAGCACCGTGCTGGGCAAGGCCACGGTGCAAGTCATCCGCCTGGAAACCGATGGCGTGTTCGTGCTGTTCCGCCGCAGCTTTGCCGACTATGTGTGGCGTTTGCTGCGCCGCGCCGCGCAGCCCTACGGCTTTGCCGTGTGCCAACTGGAAGCGCGCAGCGATCACCCGCTGTTTGCCCAGTTGGCTGCGCCCAGGCCCAGCCTGATTCTGGCTTGAAACCCTGCCGGTCTCTGCCCGCGGGCAGGGCCGGCTTGTCTGGTGTGGAGAGAACATGGCTGATCGCGCCGAGCAGCAAGTGTTGTTCAAGGTGATTCTGGCCGCCTCGGTCGGCAATTTCGTCGAATGGTTCGACTTTGCCGTCTATGGTTTCCTGGCCACGGTGATTGCCCAGCATTTCTTTCCGGGCAGCAGCGCCGACATCAGCTTGCTGAAGACCTTTGCCGTATTCGCGGTGGCGTTTGCCTTCCGCCCGCTCGGTGGCGTGGTGTTCGGCATGCTGGGGGACCGCATCGGCCGCAAGCGCACGCTGGCCATCACCATCTTGCTGATGGCCGGGGCCACCACGCTGATCGGCCTGTTGCCGGACTACGCCAGCATCGGTCTGGCCGCTCCCGTGCTGCTGACGCTGGCGCGCTGTGTGCAGGGTTTTTCCGCCGGTGGCGAGTATGCCGGGGCCTGCGCCTATGTGATGGAACATGCGCCCAGCCATCACCGGGCGCGCTATGGCAGTTTTCTGCCGGTGTCCACTTTTTCCGCCTTTGCCTGTGCGGCGGTGCTGGTGTTTGCCCTCAACCAGTGGCTCAGCCCGCAAGCGCTGGCCGACTGGGGCTGGCGCCTGCCTTTCCTGATTGCCGCACCGCTGGGGCTGGTGGGCTGGTATCTGCGTAACCGGCTGGCGGAAACCCCGGCCTTTCGCGCGCTGGAGCAGCGCCAGCAAACCGAGCACGCGCCGCTGCGCCAGGCTTTTACCAGCCATGGCCGGCCCATTGCCTGGCTGTCGGCCTTCATCTCGGTGACGGCGCTGTCGTTTTATACCTTCACCACCTATCTGAGCACTTACTTGCAGCAGGTGGCGGGCATGAGCCGCGGCAATGCCCTGCTGGTGTCGGTGCTGTCGCTGCTGTTTGCTGCGCTGCTGTGTCCGCTGGCCGGGCGTTATTCCGACCGGGTAGGGCGGCGGCGCAGCATGGCCACGGTGTGCGGGCTGATTGTGCTCACCATCTTTCCTTCCTTCTGGCTGGCGCAAAGCGGTCAGCTGTGGCTGGCGGTGCTGGGCGGCATGTTGCAGGCCTTGCCCGCGGTGCTGTCCGGCGTGGTGACTGCGCCCTTGCTGTCGGAAAGCTTTCCCACCCGCATCCGCTATACCGCGGGGGCCATCAGCTACAACCTGGCCTACACCATCTTTGGCGGCACCGCCCCCTTGATGGCGACCTGGCTGATTGATGTGTCCGGCAGTCATCTGGCCCCGGCTGTTTATCTGATGCTGGTGGCGCTGTTTGCCCTGGCAGGCGGCTTGCGCCTGCCGGAAACCGTTCATGTGCGGCTGGCCGAGGTGTCCTGAGCCGCTTGTTGTTCCACTTTTTTCTGTTGGGGAGTACGTGTATGACGACGCTGCATCAGGACGCACTGGTGATTGACGGGCTGATCATTGCCAAATGGAGCCGCGAGGTATTCGACGACATGCGCCGTGGCGGCCTGTCGGCGGCCAACTGTACCGTGTCGGTGTGGGAAGGTTTTCAGGACACCGTGGCCAATATCGCGGAGATGAAAAAGCAGATTCGCGATTACAGCGACATCCTCACCCTGGTGCGCACCACGGAAGACGTGCGCCGTGCCAAGGCCGAGGGCAAGACCGGCATCATCCTGGGTTTCCAGAACGCCCACGCCTTTGAAGACAATCTGGGTTATATCGAAGCCTTTGCCGACATGGGCGTGCGCGTGGTGCAACTGTGCTACAACACGCAAAACCTGGTGGGCACCGGCTGCTACGAGCGCGACGGCGGCCTGTCCGGCTTTGGCCGCGAAGTGATCAACGAGATGAACCGCGTGGGCATCATGGTGGATTTGTCCCATGTGGGCGGCAACACCTCGCGCGAGGCCATTCTGGAATCCAAAAAACCGGTGTGCTACTCGCACTGCCTGCCGTCCGGCCTGAAAGAACACCCGCGTAACAAGAGCGATGAAGAACTGCGCTTCATTGCCGACCATGGCGGCTTCATCGGCGTCACCATGTTCCCGCCCTTCCTCAAGCGCGGCATAGAGGCCACGGTGGACGACTATGTCGAAGCCATGGACTACATCATCAACCTGGTGGGTGAGGACTGCGTGGGCTACGGCACCGATTTCACCCAGGGCTATGACAAGGGCTTCTTTGACTGGATCACCCACGACAAGGGCCGTCATCGCCGCCTGACCAACTTTGGCACCATCCTGAATCCGGAAGGCATCCGCACCATCGGCGAAACGCCGAATCTGACCGCCGCCATGGAAAAGGCTGGCTGGTCCGAGAGCAAGATCCGCAAGGTGCTGGGTGAAAACTGGCTCCGTGTATTTGCAGACGTCTGGGGGTGTTGAGCCTTGAGCGGGGTCGCAAGACCCCGCTTTTTTATTCGCTTGCCACTGTGCCCGTCACCAGCGGGCTGCCGTTTACAACAAGAACGCCGGGCTGCCTTAGGCAGACCCGGTTTCCGTGCAGTAACAGCTACGGTGCTGTAACGGAAGCGGGCTGACCACACGGCACTTGCATGATGCCGCAGCCGCGCTGTGATGTTCATCCTTGATTCAACCTGTCTATCTTTGGAGAACGCAATGCTGAAACGCCAATTTCTTGCCCTGCTGCTGGCCGGTGTGGCCCTGCCATTCTGTAGCCAGGCGGCTGACAAGCCCACCATCAAGATCGGCTATGTAGAAGGCTGGTCGGACAGTGTGGCCACCACCAATGTGGCGGCCAACATCATCCGCAACAAGCTGGGTTATCCGGTGGAAATGGTGCCGGTGGCCGCCGGCATCATGTGGCAGGGGGTGGCGCGGGGTGATCTGGATGCCACGCTGTCGGCCTGGCTGCCCACCACCCACGAAGCGTATTACAGCCAGTTCAAGGACAAGGTGGTGGATGTGGCGGTGAACTATCCCGGTGCCAAGATCGGCCTGATCGTGCCTGATTACGTGGCCGCGCATTCCATTGCCGACCTCAACGCCAACAAGGCCGCCTTCCAGGGCCGCATTGTCGGTATCGATGCCGGTGCCGGCGTGATGAAGAAAACCGAAGAAGCCATCAAGAAATACCAGTTGGACTACACCCTGCTGCCCAGCTCCGGTACCGGCATGGCGGCTGAACTGGCCCGCTCCATCAACAGCAAGAAAGCCATTGCCGTCACCGGCTGGATTCCGCACTGGATGTTTGCCAAGTGGAAACTGCGCTTCCTGGAAGACCCGCAGAAGGTGTATGGCGATGCCGAGCATGTGGATAGCGTGATCAACCCCGGCCTCACCGCCAAGGCGCCGGAAGTGGTGGCCTTCTTCAAGAAATTCCGCTGGAAGCCGGAGGAAATCGGCAAGGTGATGCTGGATGTGGAAAACGGTGCCAAACCGGCAGCCGCGGCGGATAGCTGGGTGAAGGCCAACGCCGCCAAGGTCAACGAGTGGACGCACTGAGCGCGGCCTGAGTGGCTGCAGCCCGCCACCTTTTGCTGGCGGCGGGCGCTGCCGGGCTGCTGGCCGGCACATAGTCCTTGCCGTGTGCGCTTGCACTGCCTAGTGCTGCAGCGTGCTGTCGCCGCTGCCTGCCCGCACCGAGATTCTGCTGGGCTGGCTCAGCAGCAGGTTGGTTTGGGCTGGCGGGCTGTCGGGGGAGGACTGGTCAATATGCTGGTGCAGCCAGTTTTCCAGCAAGGGCCAGATTTCGTTCTTGGCATTTTTCGACAATAACAGCCGCTCGTGGCTGTAGTCCTCCAGAAAGCCTTGTGCCTGACTGCACAGCACATAGCGCTTGCTGGCGCTGCCAAAGCTTTCCAGCAAACGGCGGCAGCCATCCGGCGGGGAAATGAAGTCATCCCCGCCGCCGGCCAGCGCCAGCACCGGCAGTTGCTGCCGGCCCAGCGCCGACAGGTAGTCAAAGCCATCCTTGGTCTGCATGTGGTCGTGCAGATTCCACTGACACCATTGCCGTAGCAGGCGGCTGCTTTCCGGCTCGGTGGCCAGCGGCATCCAGCGGCTGTCTATCTGCTGGCGCAGCGGCAGCAGCCAACTGATCAGCCGGATCTTCCACTGCAACTGCCAGTGGCGCTGCTGGCTGCCTGCCTGAGCCGCCAGCATCAGCAAGCCTGCCAGGCGGGTGCAGGCCGGGGCTTGTCTGGCCAGCCACAGCGCCGCGATGATTGCCCCGGCCGAATGGCCCAGCCAGAAGGGCCGCAGCGGCCCGCAGTTTTCTTCCACCACCCGCAGCATGGCCGCTACGTCCTGCGTGGCCAGTGTTTCAAAGTCGTAGGGCCGCGCCGGCTTGTCGCTATGGCCATGCCCGCGCCAGTCAAACAGCCAGCATTGCCAGCCGCGCGCCGCCAGATGGCTGGCCAGCGGCGCGCAACTGCGCTGATTGGTAAAAGTGCCATGGGCCAGGATCAGGGGAGGACAGCCCCGATCGCCCACACGGCTGAGAAACAGGCGGGTGCCGTCGTCGGTAAGGGTATGCATGGTGAAGGACCGGTTCGGTGGCAGGGAAGGGCGCTGCAATCGCGCCCCGCTTTTGATGACCGATGAATATGCCCGCAACTGCAGGGGCTTTGGACTGACCGAAAGTTGGACTGCAACAGTTTAAAGGCCAAATGCGCACTGTATCGCGCTGCGCAGCTACAGGCGCAATGCCCTGCCGGCCTGACCGCAGCAGCACATCTGCCGGTGTTCGCCCTTGCTCGCTGCCTGGTGCCGCCTCTTGGCAGGCAGGACCGATCTGGCGATGTGCGCCGCTTGCCTGCCATTTGGGAGGGCTGCGCTATGCGTGCTGGCGACTGCGCTGGTCAACGCATGTCCGGCAGCGACCTGCTGGTCGGTATGGGGCAAATACCTGTCGCAAGCGCTGAACAGCAGCAGCATGCCCTCCGGCACCATGCAAGGCAATGGCGGACAGACTCGCCCATCTTGCTCAGGAGAGTGGCATGCAACCTCAACTTCCCATCGACGTGGATGCCGACACCGGCGTCTGGAGTACCAACGGCCTGCCCATGCTGTATGTGCCGCGGCATTTCTTCATCAACAACCATCTGGCCATCGAGGCGGCACTGGGCCGTCGCGTGTATGCCGATTCGCTGTACGAAGCCGGTTACCGTTCCGCCCACTTCTGGTGCGGCAGCGAAGCGCAAACCCATGGCCTGAAGGGCATGGCGGTGTTCGAACACTATCTGTCCCGCCTGTCGCAGCGCGGCTGGGGCCAGTTCAGCTTCATCGAGGCCGACGAAGTGACCGGCAATGCCAGCATCCGCCTGGACAATTCCTGTTTCGTGCTGGCCCAGGGCGTGGCCGGTGCGCCGCAGAGCGAACACATGGCCTGCTATCTGTTTGCCGGCTGGTTTGCCGGTGCCATGGACTGGGTGGGCGAAAACCTGGGCCATGACTACCGCACCGTCAGCCGCGAAAGCCAGTGTGCCGGCCTGGGTGCCGACTACTGCATTTTCACCGTTCATCCCTTGTAAGCCGGGAGTCGTCCCATGCGCTATCCGCACCTGTTTGCGCCCATTACCCTGAACAAGCTGACGCTGCGCAACCGCGTGGTGAGCACCGCGCATGCCGAGGTTTATGCCGAGCCGGGCGGCCTGCCCGGCGACCGTTACATCCGCTATTACGAAGAAAAGGCCAAGGGCGGCCTGGGCCTGGCCATTTGTGGCGGCTCCAGCCCGGTGTCCATCGACAGCCCGCAAAGCTGGTGGAAGTCGGTGAACCTGGCCACCGACGCCATCATCGACCCGCTGGCGCGGCTGGCCGAGGCCATGCACCGCCACGGCGCCAAGATCATGATCCAGGCCACCCACATGGGCCGCCGCTCCAGCTATTACGGCGAGCACTGGCCGCATCTGGTCAGCCCGTCCGGCATTCGCGAACCGGTACACCGTGGCAATGCCAAGGTGATCGAGCAGCATGAAATCCGCCGCATCATTGCCGACTTTGCCCAGGCGGCGCGCCGGGTGAAGGCTGCCGGCATGGACGGCATCGAGATTTCCGCCGCCCACCAGCATCTGATCGACCAGTTCTGGAGTCCGCGCACCAACTTCCGCAGCGACGAATGGGGCGGCAGCTTTGAAAACCGCCTGCGCTTTGGCGTGGAAGTGCTCAATGCGGTACGGGCCGAAGTAGGCCCGGATTTCTGCGTCGGCCTGCGCATGTGCGGTGACGAATTCCATGAAGACGGCCTCAGCCACGACATGCTGAAGGACATTGCCGCCGCCATGTCGGAAACCGGCCTGATCGACTACCTGTCGGTGGTGGGTTCCGGTGCCGACACCCACAACACCCTGGCCAACTGCATGCCGCCGATGGCCTTGCCGCCAGAGCCGTTTGTGCATCTGGCTGCCGGCATCAAGTCGGTGTCCAAGGTGCCGGTGATGCACGCGCAAAGCATTCGCGACCCGGTACAGGCCGAACGCATTCTGGCCAGCGGCATGGTGGACATGGTGGGCATGACCCGCGCCCATATTGCCGACCCGCATCTGGTGATCAAGATCCGCGATGGCAAGGAGGACCAGATCCGTCAGTGCGTGGGCGCCAACTACTGCATCGACCGCCAGTATCACGGTCAGGACGTGTTGTGCATCCAGAATGCCGCCACCAGCCGTGAAGCCACCATGCCGCACGACATTGCCAAGGCCGACAAGCTGCGCAAGGTGGTGGTGGTAGGTGCCGGCCCGGCCGGGCTGGAAGCCGCCCGCGTGGCGCGCGAGCGTGGCCATGAAGTGGTGCTGTTCGAGAAACAGCCGCAGGTAGGCGGGCAGATCGTACTGGCCGCCAAGGCCCCGCAGCGCGAACAGATGGCGGGCATCGTGCGCTGGCTGGACATGGAAACCCAGCGTCTGGGGGTGGATCGCCGTCTGGGCGTGGCCGCCGACAAGGCGATGATCCTGGCGGAAAAACCGGACATCGTGGTGCTGGCCACCGGTGGTGTGCCATATACCAGCCAGGTGCCGGACTGGGGCGTGGATGAAGGCATTGCCGTCAGCAGCTGGGACATCCTGTCCGGCAAGGTGGAACCGGGCAAGAACGTGCTGGTGTATGACGCCGTCAGCACCCAGGCCGGTTTCGGCGTGGCCGACTTCCTGTCCAGCCGTGGCAGCACGGTGGAAATCGTCACCCCCGACGTAAAAGTGGGCGACGACACCGGCGGGACGACTTTCCCCATTTTCTACCGCCGCCTGTACGCACAGGGCATCATCCCTACCCCCAATTTCTGGCTGGACAAGGTGTATGCCGAGGGCGACAAGAAAATTGCCGTGCTGCGCAATGAATACACCGAGGCGCTGGAAGAGCGGGCGGTGGATCAGGTGGTGATCGAAAACGGCATCCTGCCCAATGACAGCCTGTACTGGGAGATGAAGGAGCTATCGAAGAACCAGGGCCAGACCGACGTCCACACCCTGTTTGCCTCGCAGCCGCAACCTTCCCTGTCGCAGCCGCTGGCGGCGGGCGAGTTTTTGCTGTTCCGCGTGGGTGACTGCATTTCCATGCACAACATCCACGGTGCCATCTACGACGCCCTGCGTCTGGTGAAGGATTTCTGACATGAGCTTCTCCCTTGCCCATGCCCTGACCGGACTGTTCTGGCTGGGTGCTCTCCTGCTGCTGGGTGGCCTGGCCAGACGTGCCAGCCTGTGGCAGCAGGGGCGCAGCGCCAGTGTGTCCTGGCTTGGCCTTCTGGCCATGCCCAAGCGCTATTTTGTCGATATCCACCACGTGGTGGCGCGCGAGCCCGCCGTGGCCCGCGCCCACGTAGCCGCTGCCGGTGGCGGCGTGGCCATCCTGCTGCTGTCGGCGCTCAACTACGGCCTGATGCTGTACCAGGGCTGGCTGGACGTGCTGCTGGTGCTGATGGCCGCGGTGATGCTGCTGGGCGCACGCATGATGCAGGCCCGTCGCCTGCAAGCCCCGCCGCGTCTGTCGCAGGGCCGCTGGCAAGTATTGCCCGCCCGCCTGCGCCTGTTTGCGCTGGGCAGCCTGCTGGCCGCCGGCCTGCTGTTTGCCGGGCCGCAGCTGGGCATGGCCGGGCAACTGATTGCCGTGGTGGCGCTGCTGATGCTGGCCTTGGGCGGTGCCGAACTGGCGCTGGGCATTGGCCTGGGCTGGCCGATGAAACATGCGGTGGCCGGTTTGCTGCATCTGGCCTTTCACCCGCGTGCCGAACGCTTTGCCGGTAAATCCTCCGACCTCAAGCCGCTGAATCTTGCCGCAGGCGAGCTGGGTGTGGCCAAGGTGGAGGACTTCGCCTGGAACCGCCTGCTGTCCTTTGATGCCTGTGTGCAGTGTGGCAAGTGCGAAGCCGCCTGTCCGGCCTATGCTGCCGGGCAGCCGCTCAACCCGAAAAAGCTGATCCAGGACATGGTGGCAGCACAAAGCCGTGGCAGCGACCCGGCCTATGCCGGCAACCCGCATCCGGGCCGCGAGGCCGCCGTGGTGGTGAAGCCGGGCGAGGACATCGTCGGCAGCGTGCTGGCGGCGGAAACGCTGTGGTCCTGCACCACTTGCCGCGCCTGCGTGGAAAACTGCCCGATGCTGATCGAGCATGTGGACACCGTAGTCAACCTGCGTCGTCACCTCACCCTCAGCCGGGGTGAAGTGCCGGGCAAGGGCAGCGAGGCGCTGGCCAATCTGCGCAATACCGACACCGTGGGCGGCTACCCGCTGGCGGTGCGTTACCACTGGGCGATTGACCTGGACCTGCCGGTGTTGCAGCCGGGTGAGCAAACCGAATGGCTGTTGCTGGCCGGTGAGGGCGCTTTCGACATGCGTTATCAGCGTGCATTGCGCGCGCTGGTGAAAGTACTGAAAGCCGCCGGGGTGAAGGTGGCCGTACTGGGCGAAGCCGAACGCGACTGCGGCGACGTGGCGCGCCGTCTGGGCGATGAAGCCGGTTTCCAGCGGCTGGCCAAGGCCAATATCGCCACGCTGGCGCAATACCGCTTTGCCCACATCGTCACGCCGGACCCGCACGTATTCCATTGCCTGGCCAATGAATACCCGGCACTGGGCGGCCAGTTTGACGTATGGCACCACAGCAAGCTGCTGGAACACCTGCTGGCGCGCCGTGCCATTCCGCTGAAGGCCGATGCCACGCCGCTGCCGCCGCTCACCTTCCACGACCCCTGCTATCTGGGCCGTTACAACGATGGCTTCAATGCGCCGCGCAATGTGCTCAAGGGCATTGGTATCAAAGTTGTCGATATGCAGCGCTCCGGGCGCGACGCCCGCTGCTGCGGCTGGGGTGGTGGCGCGGCCTTTACCGATATTCCCGGTCAGCGTCGCATTCCCGACATGCGCATGGATGACATCCGCGAAACCGGCACCGGCCGGGTAGCGGTGGCCTGCCCCAATTGCACGGCCATGCTGGAAGGCGTGGTGGGTGAGCGGGCAGACGTGATCGAACTGGCCGAACTGGTGGCCGAACGCCTGGCCTGAGGCGAGCCGGGGCAGAAGCACAGACTTCGCCCCGTCCGCTGCTGCTTACAAGGAGAAAGTGATGGATTTTTCTACCCAGGCCATTCCGCGCATCGACCCGCGTCGCCCGTGGGTGCTGGGGCCCAGCGGCCTCAAGCGCATTGTGCTGGGCGATGACAGCGGCAGCCGCGATGCCGCCATGCTGGCCCACGGCCCGGCCCACAAGCCGCTGCGCAGCAACGGGCCGTTCAGCCAGCGCCTGCTGGTGGTGGCCCATGCCGAACGCGGCCAACTGGATGATGCCGCGCGCGAAGCCATTGCCGCCGCCGCCATTCTGGCGGGCAAGGACGGCGAAGTACTGGCCTTGCTGTACGGCATGGAAGACGCCGCGCCGGAAGCGCTGGCCGAACTGGCCGTGGACCGCGCCCTGACCGTGGCCGACCCCGGCTACGCACCGGAACAGAAACTGGCCTTGCTGCAACAACTGTTGCAGCAGGAAAGCCCGCATACCGTGCTGTTTGCCGACCGTGGCGAGGATGCCGACCTGGGCCGCCGTCTGGCCTGTCGCGCGCGGCTGTCGGTGGTGACCGATGTGGTGGAAATCGCCGCTGATGGCGTGCGCCGCCGCCAGCCCGGTGCCGGTTTCAGCCTGCGTGAACGCGCACAGCTACTGTTGCTGGCGCGTGGCGTGGCCGAAGCCAAACTGCCCTTTGTCGGCAAGGGCGAGCGGCTGGAAACCGCTGCCCTGCCAGCCGTCAGCGAGCAAGTGCAGGACCTGGGCAGTGCCGCCAGTCCGGCTTCCGAGCTGGCGCTGGAAGAGGCCGACCTGATCGTGTCCGCCGGCAATGGCGTCAGCAATGTGCCGGGCTTTCTGGCGCTGGCCGAAGCACTGGGTGCCGCCGTGGGTGCGTCCCGCGTGGCGGTGGACGATGGCCGCTTCACCCGCGACAAGCAGGTGGGTGCCACCGGCAAGACGGTGCAGGCCAGCGCCTATATCGCGCTGGGCATATCCGGTGCGGTACAGCATCTGCAAGGCATCAAGTCCTGCCGCCATGTGATTGCGGTGAACCTGGATGCCGCCGCCCCCATGATCAAGCGTGCCGACCTCAGCATCATCGACGACTGCCAGTCCTTCATCAGTGCGTTTGAACAACTGGTGCGACGTGAGCGCAAGGAGAAGCAAGTATGAAAATAGCCGTCCTGGTTTCCCCGGCCGTGCATCCGGTCAGCGGCCGTCCCTGTGCCGGCGAGGCCGATCTGGCCGCACTGGCACTGGCGCAGCGCCTGCCCGGTGAGCTGCAAGTCTGGTATGCCGGTGCCGCCGACGATGCCGCGCTGGCCGATTATCTGGCCCGTGGTGCAGACAACATCCACAGCCTGAGCCTGAGCCCGGACAGCGATGTGCTCGCCGCGCTGGGCTCGGCCTTGCAGGGTGTCGACATGGTGCTGTGTGGTGCCCGTTCCGGTGGCGGTGACGGTTCCGGCCTGCTGCCTTATCAGCTGGCCGAGCAACTGGGCGCGGCCTTGCTGCCGGATGTGCTGGACTTGTCCAAATCCGACCGGCAGTGGCAGGCGGTGCAGGCGCTGCCCAAGGGCGTGCGGCGCACGCTCAAGGCCGGCCTGCCGCTGGTGGCCAGCGTCAACCCGCGTGCGGCCACCGCGCCTGGCTGGAGCTATGCCCGTCTGCAGCAGGGCAAGATCAAGCGCAAAGCCGCCACTGGCGCGGCTTTGGCCCCGGTGGTGCTGGAGCCTGCCCGCCGCGCGCGGGCGTTGGTGGCGGCCAGCAAGGTCAGTGGTCATGCCCGCATGCAGGGGGCCATTGCCGGGGGTGATGCCAAGCAGGCCGGGGTGGTCGTAAAACAGGGCGATTCTGTCGAAAAAGCGCAAGTTGTGCTGGATTACCTCAGGCAACATCAGCTCGTCGATTTCTGACAACAACCCCGCAGCATCCGACCAGCACCCCACCCACCGGCTAGCAGGATGCCTGAGCAAAAACTTGTTTTGGAGATGCGTGAAATGCAAGAAAGCGCCATTCGCTTCCAGCCGGTACAAAAACTGCGTGAGCTGGTTGCCCGCCGTCAGCCGGGGTATAGCCTGGAGGCCCCGTTCTACAATTCGCAGGAAGTGTTTGATGCCGACATCAAGTACATCTTCCAGCGTCACTGGATTTACGTGGCCGTGTCGTCGGAAATTCCGGAGCCGGGCGACTATGTCACCGTGGAAATCGGCAAGGAACCCATCCTGATCCTGCGTGACGACGACATGCAGATCAAGGCTTTCCACAATGTCTGCCGCCACCGTGGCTCGCGCCTGTGCGCCGATGAAAAAGGTTCGGTGGGCAATCTGGTCTGTCCTTATCACCAATGGACCTACAACCTGGCCGGCAAGCTGATTTTTGCCGACCACATGCCCGAAGGCTTCGACCTGTCGCATCACAGCCTGAAGCCGGTGCATCTGAAGAATCTGCAAGGCCTGCTGTTTGTTTGTCTGGCCGACGAGCCGCCGGCCGACATCGACGTGATGCTGGAGCAGATGGGCCCTTATATCGCCCCGCACCAGATTGAAAACACCAAGGTGGCCGCCCAGATCGACATCATCGAGGCGGGCAACTGGAAGCTGACGATGGAAAACAACCGCGAGTGCTACCACTGCACCGGCAACCATCCCGAGCTCACCATCTCGCTGTATGCCTACAGCTACGGCTTTGCCCCCAAGGCCGAGCTGGCGGCGGGCCTTGCCAATTACGAAAACATCGTCAAGGACAGCCATGCGCGCTGGGAGGCCTGTGGCCTGCCGTCGGCCGAAATCGAAAAGCTGTCCGACGTGTCCGGCTTCCGCACCATGCGCATGCCGCTGGACCGCAAGGGCCAGTCGCAAACCATGGACACCGGCTCGGCCTGTAAAAAGCTGCTGGGCGACATCAAGGACGCCGATTCGGGTGGCCTGTCGTTCTGGACACAGCCCAACTCCTGGCACCATTTCATGGCCGACCACATCGTCACCTTCACTGTACTACCGCTGACCCCGGACACCACCCTGGTGCGCACCAAGTGGCTGGTACACAAGGACGCGGTGGAAGGCGTGGATTACGACGTGGCCAACCTCACCCGCGTGTGGAATGCCACCAACGGCCAGGACCGCCATCTGGTGGAAGAGTCGCAAGTGGGCGTCAACAGCACCGCCTACCGTCCCGGCCCGTATTCGCCCTATACCGAAGAGCTGGTGGAGAAATTCACCAACTGGTATATCGGCCGCCTGGGGGCAGGGCTGGAACAGGGTTGATCCGGTTTTTCGCGCCGTAAAACGTCGTAAACGGCAGGCTGCCTGGCGCGGCCTGCCACTCTTGGAAGCGCTAACAAAACCGCGTAGAGAACCCGGCGCGCGGGGGTTTTGTTATCGGGAATTACAGCAACAGCCCGCCAACGGGCGATCAGCCAGTCAGCAAAGGAATCGCCATGAGCAGCGTCAACACCCATCCGGATACCCACCCGCAAGCCGCCGACCTGCCCTGGTGGCAGCCGGGCGAAGACAGCACGCTGCAATGCGTGCAGGTGCGTGAGGAAACCCACGACGTCAAAACCTTTGTGTTCCGTGCCGAACCGCCGCGCCGCTTTCATTACCAGCCCGGCCAGTTCATCACGCTGGAGCTGGACATCAACGGTGAAAGCGTCAACCGCTGCTACACCCTGTCCTCCAGCCCCACCCGGCCAGACCGCGTCAGCATCACCGTCAAGCGCATTCCTGGTGGCGTGGTGTCCGGCTGGTTGCATGACACCCTGCGTCCCGGCATGCAGCTGAATGTGCTGGGGCCGTCCGGCGAATTCACCTATGTGCGCCATGCCAGCACGCCGTACCTGTTCTTGTCCGCCGGTAGCGGCATCACGCCGCTGATGTCGATGAGCCGGGCATTGACCGACCTGGCCAGTGGCGCGGACATCGTGTTTGTCCACAGCGCGCGCTCGCCGCGCGACATCATTTTCCGCAAGGAACTGGCCCAGCTTGCCAGCAGCCATGCCACTTTCAGCCAGGCGATTGTCTGTGAAAACCGGCAGGGCGAACCGGAATGGCCGGGCTTTACCGGCCGGCTGGACGCGGCGCGCCTGCTGCACATGGTGCCCGACCTGATGGCGCGTCAGGTGTTCTGCTGCGGCCCGGCACCCTATATGGCCTCGGTGCGGCAGATGCTGCAGGACTGCGGCTTTGACATGCAGCACTACCACGAAGAGAGCTTCAATTTTGCCGAGCTGGCGACTGCAGCGCCGGACGCCGCAGTGGACGAAATATCCGCCAGCAGTGAAGGCGGCGGCTTCAATGTGCATTTTGCCAAGATGGGGGATGACCTGTCGGTGGCACCGGGCCAGACCGTGCTGGCCGCTGCGCTGGCCAAGGGCATGCGCCTGCCAGCGTCCTGCACCCGTGGTGTGTGTGGCACCTGCAAGACCAAATTGCTGGAAGGCAAGGTGGACATGCAGCACGAAGGCGGCATCCGCCAGCGCGAGGTGGACCAGGGTTTCTTCCTGCCTTGCTGCAGCAAGCCGCTGAGCGATCTGGTGGTGGACCGCTGATTGTAATCGCTGATTTCCCCTGGGCCTGCCTCTCCCGGCAGGCTTCTTTTGTGGCTCCCTTGATGCCTGCTTGTCCGTTTGGGCACAGGCATTTTTCTTGCTTTATACCTTTTAGCTAGTGAATACGCCTGTTGATATGCCATTGGTGCGCTGCATCAGGAAAATCCACTATGTGTGGTGATTTTTCCGGACCAACTATTGCGGTTTTTTTACGACAGCGGCAGAAGGGCAGCTTGTAGCGGCCGGATGGCGCTAAGCAGCTGATTTTGCTGTCTAGGGGTGAAGAATTGTCATTTCTCGACCTGATGTCGTTTGCGGACAGATCGGCGTCGGAATGCGGTTATTTTTAATACCACTAACTCCCTATCGTAATCCTTGATTTACATTAAACATTCTTCGAAATCGTTGGCGGTGGAAGAGGTGGCGGTGCTTGCCGGATCAGTCAGCAGATCCGGCGATATGCCGGCACCGCAGGCGGGCAACGGCCATGGGGAATACCACACTGCGGTGGCCCGACGGGCAAAGGGTTTTGGTCA
The DNA here is from genome assembly GCF_002217795.2 of Aquitalea magnusonii. Classification (NCBI taxonomy): domain Bacteria; kingdom Pseudomonadati; phylum Pseudomonadota; class Betaproteobacteria; order Neisseriales; family Chromobacteriaceae; genus Aquitalea; species Aquitalea magnusonii. The sequence continues at coordinate 3,432,275 of NZ_AP018823.1, read as the reverse complement.
CCGGTACACGCCAGCCAGCAATGGCAGGCAGCAATGTTAAAAGGCCCGGAACAGGCACGAAGTATCCGGGTAGACCATATCCCGGCCGGCAGCAGGACTGCCGTGCCGGACACGATGGCAAACCGACTGGCGTACAAGATTTCAGCACTGCCGGACAGCGGTGAATGAAGCAGGCGCAAGTCAGGCCCAGCGTGTGATCGCTACGAAGGAGAAGAGACAATGCAGTCGGCCAAGATAGTGGTGAAGAACCTCTACAAGGTGTTTGGGGGTAAGTCCTCAGACGTCATGCGCATGCTGAAATCCGGCGCGCACAAGGATGAAATCTTCAAGCAGACCGGCAGTGTGGTCGGCGTGAACGATGTGTCGTTTTCGGTGCAGGAAGGGGAAATCTTCGTGCTGATGGGCCTGTCCGGTTCCGGCAAGTCCACCCTTATCCGCCTGATCAACCGCCTGATGGACCCCACCGACGGCCAGATCATCCTGGATGGCCAGGACATCACCAAGTTCAATTACAAGCAGTTGGTGGAATTGCGCCGCCGCGACATGAGCATGGTGTTCCAGAGCTTTGCCCTGATGCCGCACCGCTCGGTGCTGGACAATGCGGCATTCGGCCTGGAAATTGCCGGGGTGGATCGTAAATCCCGCGAAGCCCGTGGCATGGAAGTGCTGGAGCAAGTCGGCTTGGCACCGTTTGCCCACAAATACCCGCACGAATTGTCCGGCGGCATGCAGCAGCGTGTCGGCCTGGTGCGTGCGCTGGCGGTCAACCCTTCGCTGATGCTGATGGACGAAGCCTTCTCGGCACTGGACCCGCTCAAGCGTTCCGAAATGCAGGACATCCTGCTCAAACTGCAGCGCGAACAGCGCCGCACCATCTTCTTCGTGTCGCACGATCTGGAAGAGGCCCTGCGCATCGGCACCCGCATCGCCATCATGGAAGGCGGCCGCCTGGTACAGGTGGGCACGCCGCAGGAAATCATCGAAAACCCGGCCGACGACTACGTGCGCAACTTCTTCAAGAGCGTGGACACCTCGCGCTACCTGCAAGCCAAGGACCTGATCGAGGTGAACCATGCCCCGCATGCCGGCCGCCCCGGCCTGCATGTGCCGCCGTCCTGCAGCCTGCCTGATGTATTGCAGCAGCTCCTGGGCCAGACCGAACCCCTGCAGGTACGTGACGATCAGGGCCAGTGCCTGGGCCTGATCACGCCCAGCAGCGTGCTGAGCAAGATTTCCCAGCACCGCCTGCAAAGCACCGCCACCCACTGAACCGGACAAAGGCGCACCGTTCCATCCACTGGCCACTGCGCCGGGATGGTGCGTGAGCCGCAGCGAAGGAGTACGCCGTCATGGCTGATATCAGCACGCAAGACATGTTGCCGATTGGCGACTGGGTCAACAAGGTCATTCATTTCATGCTGGACCACAATGCCGGGGCGTTTGACGCCATCGGCAACACCATCGACTGGTTTGCCACCATGGTGGAATTCCTGTTGCTGGGCATTCCGCCGCTGGTGATGGGCGCGATCTTTGCTTGTGTAGGTTTCTGGCGGCTGGGCTGGAAATTTGCCCTGTTCGTCTGTGCCGCACTGGGTTTGATCTGGGCGACCGGCTTCTGGGGACAAACCATCGCCACGCTGGCACTTACCCTGTCCGCCACCTGTGTCAGCCTGCTGCTGGGGGTGCCGGTGGGTATCTGGTGTGCCCGCAACAAGCTGGTGGGCATGCTGGTGCGCCCGGTGCTGGACTTCATGCAAACCATGCCGGCCTTTGTTTACCTGATTCCGGCTGCCATGTTCTTCGGCCTGGGCCGGGTGCCGGGGATTCTGGCCACCGTGGTGTTTGCCGTGCCGCCCGCAGTGCGCCTTACCAGCCTGGGCATCCGCATGGTGAACAAGGAGCAAGTGGAAGCCGGCCATGCGTTTGGCTGTACTTCCTGGCAGCTGTTGTTCAAGGTGCAGTTGCCCATCGCGCTGCCTTCCATCATGGCCGGGGTCAACCAGACCATCATGATGGCGCTGTCCATGGTGATCATTGCTTCCATGGTGGGGGCGGGTGGTCTGGGTAACGATGTACTGGCCAGTATCCAGCGGCTGGATGTGGGCCTGGGCTTTGAAAGCGGCCTGGCGGTGGTGTTGCTCGCCATCATTCTGGACCGCATTACCGAGAGTTTTGGCCACACGCCCACCACGCGTGCGGCAGAGCAGGGCAGCTAGACCCTGCCGGTATCAGCAGGCCGGATGACAACCATCATCCGGCCGATGCAAGACAACACAAAAACCATCCATCACACATCACCTACCGAGGTCACCATGGGTCCGCAACAAATCGCTTCGTTGTCGCATATTGGTTTCCTGCTGCTGGACAAGTTTTCCATGATCGCGTTTTCCAACGCCGTGGAACCGCTGCGCATGGCCAATTACCTGTCGCGCAAAAAACTCTACCGCTGGAGCCTGCTGTCGGCTGATGGCCAGCCGGTGGCCGCCAGTAACGGGCTGGAACTCTCTCCCATCACCTCCCCCGAAGCCCCGCAGCAATACGACATGCTGATTGTCTGTGGCGGCTGGCAGGTGCGTGATGCGGTGGACGACAAGGTGTTGTCCGTCATCCGCCGCTTTGCTGCCCAGGGCGTGCCGCTGGGTGCCATCTGTACCGGCACTTTCGCGCTGGCCAAGGCCGGGGTACTCAATGGCTACCGCTGTGCCATCCACTGGGAAAACCTGCTGTCCATCAGCGAGGAATTCCCCAAGACCAAGTTCACCTCCGACCTGTTCGTGCTGGACCGCGACCGCTTCACCTGTAGTGGCGGCACGGCGCCGCTGGACTTCATGTGCCACCTGATCCGCCACAAGGGCGGCAAGAGCCTGGCGGCGGATGTATCCGAGCAGTTCATCGTCGACCGCCTGCGCGACAATGGCGACCGGCAGCACATCCCGCTGCTGGCCCGTATCGGCACCGGCCACGAAACGCTGGTGGACGCCGCGCTGTCGATGGAAAGCAATATCGAAAACCCGCGCTCGCTGGAAAACCTGGCGGACGAACTGGGCGTGTCGCTGCGCCATCTGGAACGCCTGTTCAAGCGTTATCTCAACACCACCCCGGCCCAGTACTACCTGGACCTGCGCCTGCGCCGCGCGCGCGAATTGCTGCTGCAAACCAATATGAGCGTGATGGAAGTCACCGTGGCCTGTGGTTTCCTGTCCTCATCGCATTTTTCCAAGTCCTACCGCGGCCTGTTTGGCTATCCGCCCAGCCGCGAGCGGCAGCAGTATCTGGTTGATTCTGCAGTCATTGCCTGAGCTGCCGGGCGGCAAAACCGGCAGCCGGCCAGTGCTGTTACTCCTTGCAGCACTGGCCTTTTTTCTACGGCGCATTCGCGCAAGTCAGGGTCGTGCTGGCGCAAGTAGCCCTTGCCCGCCATGGCAATCTTGACCCTGTGCAAGACCTTGGTTTTCCACCTGTTCTCCGCAGCCAGCCCATCGTGCTGGCACGGCAATCCTGTCACCGGGTTGATCAAAACATTTATACGGGAGTGGTGTAATGAAAATTCGCAAGCTGATGCTGGGTTCGGTATTGCTGGCTGCCTGTGGCAGCGCGCTGGCCAATGACCCGGCGCAATGCCGCAATGTCCGTTTCGCCGATGTAGGCTGGACCGATATCGCCGCCACCACCGGCATGGCCAGCGTGGTACTGGAAGGCCTGGGCTACAAGCCGACCACCACCATCGCCTCGGTGCCCATCACCTTTTCCGGCATCAAGAGCAAGCAGATCGACGTGTTCCTGGGTTACTGGAACCCGTCCATGACCCCGGTGATCGAGCCCTTCGTCAAGGCTGGCCAGATCAAGGTACTGGACACCCCCAACCTGGTGGGCGCCAAGTACACGCTGGCAGTGCCGGACTACGTGGCTGCCGGTGGCCTGAAGGATTTCAAGGACATTGCCAAGTTCAAGGACAAGCTGGACGGCAAGATCTACGGTATCGAGCCGGGTAATGACGGCAATCTGCTGATTGACGGCATGATCAAGAAAAACCAGTTCAACCTGGCCGGTTTCAAGATGGTGGAATCCAGTGAGGCCGGCATGCTGGCCGAAGTGGAACGCTCCATCCGCCAGAAAAAGTGGATCGTGTTCCTGGGCTGGGAACCGCACCCGATGAACGTGAAATACAAGATGGCCTACCTGACCGGCGGCGACGATGTATTCGGCCCCAACCTGGGTGAAGCCAAGGTATTCACCGCCATCAGCCCGGATTACGAAACCCGCTGTCCGAATGTGGGCAAGCTGCTGCATAACCTGCGCTTCACCACCACCATCGAAAACCGCGTGATGGGCCCGATCATGGACAAGGTGAAGCCGGAAACCGCCGCGCGTGATTACCTGAAGAAGAACCCGGACATCCTGAAAACCTGGCTGGCCGGTGTCACCACGCTGGATGGCAAGCCGGGCCTGGCTGCAGTGAACAAGGCACTGGGCCACTGATTTAATCGGTAGCGCACCTTTGAAAGCCCCGGCTCTGGTCGGGGCTTTCGCTTGGGGGGCTGGTGTGCAGCCTATGGCGGTTCCGACCTGTGTTCTTATCATCCGCGTCAGCGGATGTTTGTTCTTTGTGCATCAAGAAAACCATCGAAAAGCAAAGGCAAAAACAAATCGCGGGTCTCGCCCCGCTGTCGAGGTACTTTCTTTTGCTTCGCCAAAAAGAAAGTACCCAAAGAAAAGGCGACCCGCAGCGCGTCGAATTCCCGCCCCAGCCATGCCACTCAGGGCGCGGCCGGAACTTGCGGCGCGCTAGCGTCGCGCCGCTGCGGACAGCCGACCGCTTAAGACCCTGAGCGGCACGTCTGCGTCGGCTCGCGCTGACGGGAGCAGGTTTCGTTGGTACGGTCTTGCGATAACGGATTACTGTCTGGACCGTCACCAATACCGGTCAAGATTTTCTCCATGCCAATGTGCTAGCATGACTGGTATCGGCTAGGAGCTGACCTTCGCTGTCTTGTGATTACAATGGGTCCACCGCAGAATGTGGCGACGAATCCACAAGGTCGTTAGGAGGTGCAATGCAAGTGTCGACACAGCGAGAAATAGACGCTCACGTTCTATCCGCGGTTAGCGAGTTCGTCGCCTCACTCAACTCGGGTAGTAGTATCGTCGCTGATATGTCTGGATTGGTCGAAGTAACGTCACGTATCCCCTTATCCAATCTGGATTATTGGGAACGCCTTATTCGTTCCGGTCTTTATCAAGCCGCCGCACAGTCCAAGCCTGCCAAGTGGAGGTTCTGGCGCAAGCCATCCCCGTTTCTTACCTGGATTGACCTATGTAGTGGCGACGGCTTCAAACGTGAGCACGCTCTTCGAGTCCTTTCAGGGCGCGCCCCAAATCGGTTCTTCTTTGCGATGGCTGTCCGTCGACTCAACGATTGGGTTCCTCAAGTTCGTTCGGCTGCCCGTGAGCAGCTAACGTCGATTGCGGTTGCATCGAATCCAGAAGATGTTGTCGACGTTCTATGTGCTGTCCTTCCACATTGGAATTCATGGGGTCGCTCCGAAGACGAAGAAAGGCAAACGCTGCTGACGATTGCTTCAATTGAAGCAGTAGCCTGCGTTCTCAAATCGCGTCTGATATCCGAGGCAGTAGGGCCATTAGCTTCTGTTCTAACTCAGCTAGGACAATCTTCCGTGCTTGACGCACATCTGTCCCAAATAGCAAGCAGCGCCATTCAACCATCCGTAAGGGCAAAGGCTTATAAGTCACTACTTGAGGGGAAGGCAACGTGGGTGGCAGGCCGAAAATGGGAGTGGACCGACATACGGTATTGCAAAGGTCACTTTATGCCAATATTTGGCGAACGCCTTCTGACTAAGAATGACCTGCTCGAAGAGACCTTGAGAGCTGCATCTTCAGACCGCTCAGCATTTGTTCGACGTATTGCAGGTGACGTACTAATTCGAGAGTTGGGAGCACTCGGGGCTGTTGGGTCCGAACTGGCGACTATTCTTGAGTCAGATGGCAACCCGTCAGTGGCCGAGAAAGGGAGGTTCGCTCTAAAGGAGCTTTCGCAGAAGTATTCCGCTGCATGAGCAATGCATTTCCGCTAAGCGAGCGGGAAGATAAGCAATAGATTAGTCTGGGCATGTGGCCAAACAGGGTGGAAGGACCAAGTGTTGTCAGCGTCCGGTTTCGAGCGCCGGCACCGGCCGGTTTGGGTCGTAAGCAGAAATCTATTTGGTGGCATCCGGAATCGTCTTATCTGCTGGATTCCCACCGCACCGACGCCACCCTTGGCCCCGTCAAGCATGCCGACGGGTGGCGCTGCTGCGGTTTTAAGCGGCTGGCTGTCTGAGCGATTGGACGTAAGCCAATCGCGAGTTCCAGCCGTGCCGCAGCAGTGTCAGGCCCCGGAGGGCAGCCGCAGGCCATGCTTGTGGGGTGGCCTTGGAGGTGAAGGAGGGCTTGGCCAGGCAAGCCCTCTTTCCCGTCCGCCGCGCGGAAGCGGCATGTAAATCATCATCCGCGTGAGCGGATACTTGGCTTGGTGCTCACCACCTTAAAACCAACAAAACCAACAGCAAAATCAACTTCGCGGGTCTCGCCCCGCCGTCGAGGTACTTTACTTTTGCTTCGCCAAAAGAAAGTACCCAAAGAAAAGGCGACCCGCAGCGCGTCGGATTCCCGCTGCTGCCATCCTGCCCAAGGCGCGGCTGAACTCGCACCGTGCTACCGTCACGGTGCTCAAACATGCAGCCGCTTAAAACCTTGGGCAGCACGCCTGTGTCGGCTCGCGCTGACGGGAGCAGGTTTCGCTGGTACGGTCTTGCGATAACGGATCACTGTCTGGACCGTCACCAATACAGGTCAAGATTTTCTCCATGCCAACGTGCTAGCATGACTGGTATCGGCCAGGAGCGGTCGTCGATGAAGGATGGTCTTAAACTGGACAGGAAAATATGCGGGTCATCGTTATTGATTGTCTCTCTATTGAGTCCGAATCAGACTTCTGGGAGATGTACGTGGCATCTATCGAACCTGACGGTGCGGACTACTTTGGACGTAACCTCCATGCATTCCGGGATGGACTGAATGGTGGTCCCGGATGGCCTGGTAATTGTGAACTTCAATTTATCAACACAAAGCACATGCAGGCGTTTCGCAATGGCTGTTTTCTCAAAGCGCTTCATGACATTGCAAGCCAGTCAACATATGTAAAGGTCTCGTTTGATTAATCACCTCGACCGCATGCTGCAATTGAGCGAGCTCCAAAGCGCTATCGTAGCGTTCATCCCTGAGGTCTCTGATGTGGCAATGTTTCAAGAGGCTGTCGTCGGATATCATAGGTGCCTTGTAGAGATAGACCGTCTTCTCTCTGAGGGATTCTGCCAAGATGACCTAAGCGTTTTGTCGAGAGCCATTCCGCGGGTATTTTGGCTTCACAAAGAGTGGACGCCAGATCTTGAGCGGATGGCGGATGGTAGCTATCGAGAGCCTTCGTGGTTCGCTGCTGCGGACAAGCTGCATCAACGCGTGCAGGATGCGGCGGAAGAGCTCAAAATTGTCGGCCGATACTGAGCACCGACTGGAGTCGGCCAGAGCCGGACCTCAGCGTGGGCATGGTTATTTCAGCAAGATAACCTGTAATGACTAAGTAGCTTCGAATTCGATGACCGACATACTCGCCAAGATTTCCGAACATATCGCTAAGCGTTTTCATGTTTCTCAACATCGCGCAGACCAACTTGCGCAGAATGCCGCAACAGCAATGGAGGCACATGGAGTAAGCCTCGATGACTGGGTTACGGTTACGAAGGTGATAGAGGTTGTAGTAAAAAATTGGATAAGGAATGGAATTTAACCATCTTGGCGCAATCTTCACTTCGTGACAGCAACGTCCGCTTTGGGTCGTAAGCAGAAATCTATTTGGTGGCATCCGGAATCATCTTATCTGCTGAATTCCCCACCGCACCAACGCGCCCATGGGCCCCGTCAAGCATGCCGACGGGTGGCCGGGGCGAGGTGTTAAGCGCCTGCCCTGTTTGAGCGATTTGACGTTAGCAAATCGCGAGTTCAGGCGCGCCTCGCTCCGGACGGGGCCTGTCGGGCAGCCGCAGGCCATGCTTGTGGGGTGGCCTTGGAGGTGAAGGAGGGCTTGGCCAGGCAAGCCCTCTTTCCCGTCCGCCGCGCGGAAGCGGCATGTAAACCATCATCCGCGTGAGCGGATACAAAGCCTGTTTTGACTTGGTAATGGCAACCCGATTTTCATCCTGAGCCACTGCGTTTAACTTCGCGGGTCTCGCCCCGCCGTCGAGGTACTTTCTTTTGCTTCGCCAAAAAGAAAGTACCCAAAGAAAAGGCGACCCGCAGCGCGTCGAATTCCCGCCCCAGCCGCACCGCTCAGGGCGCGGCCGGAACTTGCGGCGCGCTAGCGTCGCGCCGCTTCGGACCGCCGACCGCTTAAAACCCTGAGCGGCACGCCTGTGTCGGCTCGCGCTGACGGGAGCAGGTTTCGTTGGTACGGTCTTGCGATAACGGATCACTGTCTGGACCGTCACCAATACAGGTCAAGATTTTCTCCATGCCAACGTGCTAGCATGACTGGTGTCGGCCAGGAGCGGACTCCCAAGAATGAATCGCTGAGCAGACACTGGCCCTGTCAGTATGATTGACGATTGATAAGGAGACTTGCGAGGGATAATCTCTATGTCGTTAAAAATGTTATAGGGGTCTCAAGCGCGTCCATATTTTTGGCAATAACCCGGACGTTTCTGCTCGTGAATAACCGTTAGGCAGCCTGAAATGAGCTTTGACATCATCGTTCTTAAACCGTCGAGGCTGGCGGTAGAAAACCTCGCTGAGGTCGAAACGGTATCCCCACTTGGTAGCTTCGAGGTAGTGTCGCAACTCTTCAATTCCACATTTCCTGGCTGCTTGGAAGGAGCGTTTCTTCAAGGGGGGGACTATTCGGTTGAGCTTTCGCTAAGTGGCCAGCCTGTTGAATCAGCACATCTATCACTTCGTTTTGGGCCGTCATGGGATCCGCAGGGCGAGGCCCATTTTCAAAAGCAACTCACAAGCGTTTGCTGTCCATCCGGATGGGTTGCCTTCGCGGTTTCAGACAATTCGCGCATTACCCCATAACCATACCTAACGATAACACTCACCCCCGCGCCCTTGGACGCAGGACGCTGCGCAATAAAGCCGCGCAGTACCGGTTAGCACTACGTTAGCCGTTTACGGAGTATTTATGACCGTTGCAATTGCTTCGCTGTTATCAATTCTTGGTGTCGTAGTCGGTGCGTTCTTGCAGAACTACCTTGCACGGCAGAACAACGAGGCGAAACAACTTCTCGAATCTCGTAACCAAGCCTATATCGATTTCTTTGAGGCCGTTTCTCTTGTGGTTTCGGCTCAACGCCTTGGAAAAAAAGAACAGGAATTGGAACAGCTTGCTAAGCTCACTCACGCAAAAACGCGCATCTGCATGTTCGGTGAAGAGCAAGTTGTCAAACGACTCGCTACTTTCTGGGCCGCCGGCGCAACACTTGAAACCGAATCGGAGATTCTTGCATTCACGCGCTTCGTTATCGATATACGCAAGTCTCTCGGACTACAGGACAAGGGGTTTCTTAATGCAGAGGTTTCTCAACTTTTATTCGCCATTAAACCACTACGCGACTAAACACTGTTAGCAGGTACAAATGAGCACTGTTTCTTTCTGCAAGGGGTGGTTCCGGGCCAAGAAGCTATCCTTGGAGGCTTATACCTATGAACAGGCCCAAGCCCTTCATCTAAAAGGCGAGCTGTATTGCGCTCTCATCGGGCCAGTCGCTAGCCCCACATGTTTCCTCGAAATAAAACACGGCTTTGTCGGAGTAGGCTTCCTAGATGAAGCACTTAGAGAGTATCTGACTTACGCTTTTCAAGAAAAACAGCCTGGCAAGCTGTTCCTCTCAATGGCAACGTGGAGAGAATTTGAAGGCAACAGCGACAAGGTCAGTAAAGGAACAGCGTATTTGTTCCAGCCGGACGGAACGCTCACGATTAGTAGAGAAGGCTTCGTTCCTGTGCATAGCCTCGAAACCTCAAGCAGTTCCGCTGACGTGAGTGGCAATTGGGAACATTTCCCCGATTTTGGCCGCTATGAACACTTTACGAGAGCGGAGCGATAATACCTGCCCCCGGACCATCGACACCGGCTTGGCTCGCCTCGACCGGGTTCCGACGGATAATGGTTTCGGTTTGATAATGACTCCACAACACTCAAGGTCGCCGAGTCCCTGCGTACGTATCTCGATGAAGCTGAACTTTGGTTGTCCGCTGGCTAACAAACAGTTGAAGCTGACGGTGCCGTCGCTTCAAGTCAAATCGTTAAACGTCCGCTTTCCCCGAAACCTACCTTCTGGTTTGGGTCGTAAGCAGAAATCTATTCGGTAGCATCCGAAATCTTCTTATCTACTTATCTACTTATCTACTTATCTACTTATCTACTGAATTCCCCACCGCACCAACGCGCCCACCAGCCCCGTCAAGCATGCCGACGGGTGGCGCTGCTGCGGTTTTAAGCGGCTGGCTGTTTGAGCGATTGGACGTTAGCCAATCGCGAGTTCCAGCCGTGCCGCAGCAGTGTCAGGCCCCGGAGGGCAGCCGCAGGCCATGCTTGTGGGGTGGCCTTGGAGGTGAAGGAGGGCTTGGCCAGGCAAGCCCTCTTTCCCGTTCGCCGCGCGGAAGCGGCATGCAAATCATTATCCGCGCAGCGGATTCAAACCCCTTACCTGCACCACATGCCAGTGTTTCCGTGTCCCTCCACCCTTGCTGCTGCCAACAACGCTGATTAGCCTTACCCAGTTGCGCCACCAGGCGCAATCAGGTTTGGCGACCTGTATATCTAGTTGGTGAAATTGGAGATCAGCCCCATGACACAAAACTCACCATCAGCCATTCCCCCACCCCTTACCCTGTTCTACCTCGGCAAACCCATCCGCCTGCACCTCCACCCCCACACCTGCTGCCTGCACGGCGACGATATCCTGCAACTATTCGGCCCACGCCTGCGCCATCGGCTGCAACACATCCTGCAACAACACCCCTGCTGTAAACACCCACCACACGACAACCCGCCACAATACTTGCCGGAAAACACCCTGCAACAGGCACTGCGCCAATGCAGACGCCCAGCCGCACAACGGCTGCGCCACTGGCTGAACCGCCAAGTCCTCCCCGCCCTGCATCAGCGCCCAAGCGACGCACCACGCCACGACCAGGCACTGGCCATGGCCGCCGAGGCCGGGCAGCAGATCAGCCATGCGGTATTACGTGCGGTACTGGAACAGGGACAAGGCTGGCAGCACGGCCATTGGCTGCTGACGCTGCATTACACCCCCAACCACGCCAGCCGCCATGCACATGGCCGACTGGTGGCGCTCAACAGTCAGGCCACGCCTTTGCAGGCTTTGGCCCAGCACATTGCCGCGCCGGATGGTTTGCCCAGCAGCAATGCCGAGCTGCTGCGGCTGGCGGAGGCTTGCCATCAGCTATTGGCCAGACGGATGAACAAACAGGCGTGGCGGGTGGAGGCGGCGGAAGGCTGCGCACCAACGCCAAGGTGTTCTTGATCAGATAAGCACCGTACCGACGTGCCCAAGGGCCCCGTCAAGCATGCCGACGGGTGGCGCTGCTGCGGTTTTAAGCGGCTGGCTGTTTGAGCGATTGGACGTTAGCCAATCGCGAGTTCCAGCCGTGCCGCAGCAGTGTCAGGTCCCGGAGGGTAGCCGCAGGCCATGCTTGCTGGGTGGCCTTTAGGGATGAAAGGGATCTTTGGCCAAGCAAAGATCCCTTTCCCGTCCGCCGCGCGGAAGCGGCATGTAAATCATCATCCGCGTAGCGGATGCTTGCCCTTTGTGCATCAAGAAAACCATCGAAAAGCAAAGACAAAAACAACTTCGCGGGTCTCGCCCCGCCGTCGAGGTACTTTACTTTTGCTTCGCCAAAAGAAAGTACCCAAAGAAAAGGCGACCCGCAGCGCGTCGAATTCCCGCCCCAGCCATGCCACTCAGGGCGCGGCCGGAACTTGCGGCGCGCTAACGTCGCGCCGCTGCGGACAGCCGACCGCTTAAGACCCTGTGTGGCACGTCTGCGTCGGCTCGCGCTGACGGGACTGGGGCGGCTCCGACAGGTGTTTCTGAGAAGAAAATGATCGTACTGCTTTCGGGGGATTTCTCTGGCGATGGATGCACCGTGGCGGAACGCCCCGCTAAGGCAGGGGCTTCCGCCCTACGTACCTACCCCGTAGGGTGGATGCCCCGCAGGGGCGATCCACCGCGAAACGCTCCCGAATAAATCCATCTTCTCAGCAGGAAAACCACCGTACCGATGCCACCCCCGGCCCCCGTCAAGCATGCCGACGGGTGACGCTGCTGCGGTTTTAAGCGGCTGGCTGTCTGAGCGATTGGACGTTAGCCAATCGCGAGTTTCAGCCGTGCCGCAGCAGTGTCAGGTGCTGTCGGGCAGCCGCAGGCCATGCTTGCTGGGGTGGCCTTGGAGGTGAAGGAGGGCTTGGCCAGGCAAGCCCTCTTTCCCGTCCGCCGCGCGGAAGCGGCATGTAAACCATCATCCGTGTGAGCGGATTCCCACACTGGGTTATCGCCGCCAAGATCAAACCGCTTAAAACCCTGAGCGGCACGTCTGCGTCGGCTCGCGCTGACGGGACTGGGCCAGCTCCGACAGGTGTTACTGATCAGATAAGCACCGCACCAACGCGCCCCTTGGGCCCCGTCAAGCATGCCGACGGGTGGCCGGGGCGAGGTCTTAAGCGCCTGCAATGTTTGAGCGATTTGACGTTAGCAAATCGCGAGTTCAGGCGCGCCTCGCCTCGGTCGGGACCTGTCGGGCAGCCGCAGGCCATGCTTGTGGGGTGGCCTTGGAGGTGAAGGAGGGATTGGCCAGGCAAGCCCTCTTTCCCGTCCGCCGCGCGGAAGCGGCATGCAAATCATTATCCGCGCAGCGGATTTCTACAGTCCGAACAATTGATTTTGTGTTGTGTGCAGGGATGGTCCGCATGACGGCGGAACGCCCCGGTAAGGCTGGGGCTTCCGCCCTACGTGCTGGCGCCAATAACGTCGCCAAGCAAACACGCATCCCGTCCCCCGCGTGGAAGCGGCATGTAAACCACCATCCGCGTGAGCGGATGTCAGTGCTGCCGGTTCTATACATAAAACCCCATGATTACACAGGTTTTTTTATCCACCGGACGAACAGCCCACAGACGTTATCCACCGCAAAGCTGTCGCATTTGTTCAAGTTGCCCACCCGCCACTCCCTTATCTTGAGGTGGGCCGCCAGTCATGGCTGGCGCAGGCTCCCCCCGGAGCGGGGCGCGCTCCGATGCAGTTGCAGTGAGGAGACAACAATGACGGGTAACCGCGGAGTAGTTTATGTAGGGCCAGGCAAGGTAGAAGTACAGTCCATTCCCTTTCCCGAACTGGTATCCCCCCAGGGCCGCAAGCTGGGCCATGGGGTCATCCTGAAAGTACTCAGCACCAATATCTGTGGCTCGGACCAGCACATGGTGCGAGGCCGCACCACCGCGCCTTCCGGCCTGGTGCTGGGGCATGAAATCACCGGCGAGGTGATCGAGCTGGGCAGCGATGTGGAAACCCTGCAAAAGGGCGACATCGTGTCGGTGCCGTTCAATGTGGCGTGCGGCCGTTGCCGCTGTTGCAAGGAACAGCACACCGGCGTGTGCCTGTCGGTGAACCCGGCCCGCGCCGGTGGCGCTTATGGCTATGTCGACATGGGCGGCTGGGTGGGCGGGCAGGCGGAATACGTGATGGTGCCTTATGCCGACTTCAACCTGCTGAAATTCCCCGACCGCGGTCAGGCCATGGCCAAGATCCGCGATCTCACCTGCCTGTCCGACATCCTGCCCACCGGTTATCACGGTGCCGTTTCCGCCGGGGTTGGCCCCGGCAGTACGGTGTATGTGGCCGGTGCCGGGCCGGTGGGTCTGGCGGCAGCGGCGTCCGCCCGCTTGTTGGGCGCGGCGGTGGTGATTGTGGGGGATGTGAACCCGGCGCGGCTGGTGCATGCGCGGGCGGTGGGCTTTGAAACTGCCGACCTGTCGCAGGATGCCACGCTGGCCGAGCAGATTGCCGCCATTCTGGGCGTGCCGGAAGTGGATTGCGCCATTGACGCTGTCGGCTTCGAGGCGCGTGGCCACGGCCATGCCGGTTCGCAGCAGGAAGCCCCGGCCACGGTGCTCAATTCCTTGATGGAAGTCACCCGCGAAGCAGGGCGCATCGGCATTCCCGGCCTGTATGTGACCGACGATCCGGGTGCCAAGGACGAAGCGGCGCGCAAGGGCAGCCTGTCGGTACGGCTGGGGCTGGGCTGGGCCAAGTCCCACGCCTTCTTTACCGGCCAGACCCCGGTGATGAAGTACAACCGTGCGCTGATGCAGGCCATTTTGTGGGACCGCATCAATATTGCCGAAGTGGTGGGCGTGGAGCTGATCACGCTGGATCAGGCCCCGCAGGGCTATGCGGCCTTCGATGGCGGAGCACCGAAGAAATTCGTTATCGACCCGCATCTGCAACTGCTGCGCGCCGCCTGATACTGAGCTCACCATCAAGTAGTACATGCCCGACTGGCAGCTAACGCCAATTGGGCATTGCAGTGCGCTGCCAGACGGCGCAATCTTGCCGTCTGGCAGTCAAACAGCATGTTTTCAAGCAGGGCTCACGCGCAGGACCGCAAGCATGAACACACAACAACAAGAGACACTCCAGCAACTGCTGCAGCAATACCGGGACCTGCCCGGCGGCCTGCTGCCGCTGCTGCATGCCGTACAGGATGCACTGGGCCATATTCCGGCCGATGCCATCCCGGCCATTGCCCGTGCCATGAACCAGAGCCAGGCCGAGGTGCATGGCGTCATCGGCTTCTATCACGATTTCCGTACCTCCCCGCCTGCCGCGCACAGCCTGCGCCTGTGCCGCGCCGAAGCCTGCCAGAGCATGGGCTCCGAGGCGCTGGCCGCCCAGTTGCGCGCACAACTGGGGGTGGACGACCACGGCCACACGGCGGACGGCCAGCTGGAATTGCGCCCGGTGTACTGCCTGGGGGCCTGTGCCTGTGCCCCGGCCTTGCAGCTGGATGGCCAGTTGCATGCGCGTGTCACGCCGGAAAAACTCAGCGCCCTGCTGGCATCCTGTAGCAAGGAGGCAAAATGCTGACCCTGTATATCCCGATGGATTCGGTAGCCTGCGCCGTGGGTGCGGATGCCGTGGCGGCAGCCTTCGCCGCCGAAGCAGCGCGCCGCAATCTGGACATCGATATCGTGCGCACCAGTTCGCGCGGCCTGTTCTGGCTGGAGCCGCTGGTGGAGGTGGACACCCCGCAAGGCCGCGCCGGTTACCGTGAAGTCAGCCCGGATGACGTGGCCAGCCTGCTGGATGTGGACCTGGCTGCCAATGGCGATCATTTGTTGTCGGTGGGGCTGGTGGAACAGCTGCCCTATCTGAAAACCCAGCAGCGCCTGCTGTTTGCCCGCGCTGGCATTACCAGCCCGCTGTCGCTGGAACATTATCTGGCTCACGGCGGTTATCAGGGGCTAGAACACGCGGCGCGGCTGAGCCACGACGAAATCGTGGCCGAGGTGCTGGAATCCGGCCTGCGTGGCCGTGGTGGTGCAGCCTTTCCGGCCGGTATCAAATGGCGCACCGTGCGTCAGGCGCAGGCCGAACAGAAATACGTGGTATGCAATGCCGACGAGGGCGATTCCGGCAGCTTTGCCGACCGCATGCTGATGGAGGGCGACCCCTTCCTGCTGATTGAAGGCATGACCATTGCCGGGCTGGCGGTAGGTGCCAGCCGTGGCTATATCTATGTGCGCTCCGAATACGCCCCGGCCATTGCCGTGCTGCGTCAGGCGATAGACATTGCCCGCGCCCATGGCTATCTGGGTGAGGATGTGGCCCACGGCGGCCATGAATTTGATATCGAAGTGCGCGAAGGGGCCGGGGCTTATATCTGCGGCGAGGAAACCTCGCTGCTGGAGTCTGTCGAAGGCCGCCGTGGCACGGTGCGCGCCAAGCCGCCACTGCCCGCCTTGCACGGCCTGTTCGGCCAGCCCACCCTGGTACATAACGTGCTGTCGCTGGCCTCGGTGCCGCTGATTCTGTCACGCGGGGCCAACTGGTATCGCAATTTCGGCATGGGCCGTTCACTGGGCACCATGGCTTTCCAGCTGGCGGGCAATGTACGGCGTGGCGGGCTGGTGGAGCGCGCATTTGGCCTGACCTTGCGCGAACTGGTGTTCGATTACGGCGGTGGCACTGCCAGCGGCAAACCGGTAAAAGCGGTGCAACTGGGCGGCCCGCTGGGCGCGTGGATTCCACCGTCGCAGTTTGATACCCCGCTGGATTATGAAGCACTGGCCGCCATTGGCGCCATGCTGGGCCACGGTGGCGCAGTGCTGTGCGATGACAGCCTGAACCTGGGGCGGATGGCGCGCTTTGCCATGCAGTTCTGCGCCGAGGAGTCCTGTGGCAAGTGCACGCCCTGTCGTATCGGCTCCACCCGCGGGGTGGAAGTCATTGAGCGGCTGCTGGCTGCACCGGATAGCGCCGAGCGGCAACGCCAGCGCGCGCTGCTGGATGATCTGTGCGACACCATGCAATACGGTTCCTTGTGCGCGCTGGGCGGCATGACCCCCTTCCCGGTACAAAGCGCCATGCGTCATTTCCCGGCCGATTTCGGGCTGGACACTCAGGAGCAAGCACGATGAGCTGCCAATGCGGAGCAGGTGCATCCTGCAACAAGGACATGGGCACGCCGGCCCGCCCCGGCGAGGCCAGCATCACCCTTACCATCGACGGCCAGAACATCAGCGTGCCGCCGGGTACTTCTGTCATGCACGCGGCGGCGCTGCTGGACACCGCCATTCCCAAACTGTGCGCCACCGACAGCCTGGAGCCGTTTGGCTCCTGCCGCATGTGCATGGTGGAAATCGATGGTCATCGGGGCTATCCGGCTTCCTGTACCACCCCGGTATCGCCCGGCATGGTGGTGCGCACCCAGAGCGACAAGCTGGCGAGGCTGCGCCGTGGCGTGATGGAGCTGTATATCTCCGACCATCCGCTCGATTGCCTTACCTGCAGTGCCAATGGCAATTGCGAGCTGCAAACCGTGGCCGGGCAGGTGGGCCTGCGCGAAGTGCGCTACGGCATGGACGGGGCCAACCATCTGCAGGACAAGAAAGACGTTTCCAATCCTTATTTTGATTACGACCCGTCCAAGTGCATCGTGTGCAACCGTTGCGTGCGCGCCTGTGAAGAAACCCAGGGCACCTTTGCGCTGACCATTGCCGGACGCGGGTTCGATTCCCGCGTCAGCCCGGCGGGCGGGGCGGATTTTCTCGGTTCGGAATGTGTGTCCTGCGGGGCCTGCGTGCAGGCCTGCCCCACTGCCACGCTGATGGAAAAGAGCGTCATCCAGTGGGGCCAGCCGGAGCGCAGCGTCATCACCACCTGCGCCTATTGCGGCGTGGGCTGCTCCTTCCGTGCCGAACTCAAGGGTAACCAGCTGGTACGCATGGTGCCGGACAAGAACGGCCAGGCCAATCATGGCCACTCCTGCGTCAAGGGCCGTTTTGCCTGGGGCTATGCCACCCACCCGGACCGCATCACCAAGCCGATGATACGCAGCAGCATCGACGAGCCGTGGCAGGAAGTCAGCTGGGAAGTGGCGCTCAATCACGCTGCCAGCGAATTCCGCCGTATCCAGCAAAAATATGGCCGCGACGCGGTGGGCGGCATCACCTCCAGCCGCTGCACCAATGAAGAAACCTATCTGGTGCAAAAGCTGGTGCGTGCCGCCTTTGGCAACAACAATGTCGATACCTGCGCCCGCGTCTGCCATTCGCCCACCGGCTATGGCCTGAAACAGACGCTGGGCGAATCTGCCGGTACCCAGAGCTTCGACTCGGTGATGCAGGCCGATGTGGTGCTGGTGATCGGCGCCAACCCCAGCGATGCCCACCCGGTATTTGCCTCCCAGCTCAAGCGCCGCCTGCGCCAGGGCGCGCAGCTGATTGTCATCGACCCGCGCCGCATCGACCTGGTGGACGCCATCCACGCCCGCGCCGCCCATCATCTGGCACTGCGCCCCGGCACCAATGTGGCCATGCTCAATGCCTTGGCCCATGTCATCGTCACCGAAGGGCTGCTGGACGAGGACTTTGTCGCCGCCCGCTGCGATAGCGCAGCCTTTGGCCACTGGCGGCACTTTGTCGCCCAGCCGGAACACGCGCCGGAGGCGATGGCCGAAGTATGCGGCGTGGCGGCGGACGACATCCGCGCCGCCGCCCGCCTGTATGCCAGCGCTGGCAATGCCGCCATCTATTACGGCCTGGGGGTGACCGAACACAGCCAGGGCAGCACCTCGGTGATGGCGATTGCCAACCTGGCCATGGCCACCGGCAATATTGGCCGGGAAGGCGTGGGGGTGAACCCGCTGCGCGGCCAGAACAATGTGCAAGGCTCCTGCGACATGGGCAGCTTCCCGCACGAATTCCCCGGCTACCGCCATGTGTCGGACGACGTGGTGCGTGCAGAGTTTGAACAGGCCTGGGGCGTGTCGCTGCATAACGAACCCGGCCTGCGCATTCCCAATATGTTCGAAGCTGCGCTGGATGGCAGCTTCAAGGCGCTGTACTGCCAGGGCGAGGACATCGCGCAGAGCGACCCCAACACCCAGCATGTCACCGCCGCGCTGTCGGCCATGGAGTGCGTGGTGGTGCAGGATATTTTCCTCAACGAAACCGCCAAGTTTGCCCATGTGTTCTTGCCGGGCAGTTCCTTCCTGGAAAAGGACGGCACCTTTACCAATGCCGAACGCCGCATCTCGCGCGTGCGCAAGGTGATGGACCCGCTGGGCGGCAAGGCCGACTGGGAAGTCACCGTGGCCCTGGCCCAGGCCTTGGGTTATGCGATGGACTACCGCCATCCGTCGGAAATCATGGATGAAATCGCCCGCCTGACGCCCACTTTCAACGGCGTAAGCTATGCCGCGCTGGAGCGCCACGGCAGCCTGCAATGGCCATGCAATGCGGCGGCACCGGATGGCACGGTCACCATGCATATCGGCGAATTCGTGCGCGGCAAGGGCCGCTTCATGATCACCCGCTATGTGCCGACCGAAGAGCGCGTCAACGGCCGCTTCCCGCTGTTGCTCACCACTGGGCGCATCCTTAGCCAGTACAATGTCGGCGCGCAAACCCGCCGCACCGACAACGTGGCCTGGCACGAGGAAGACCGGCTGGAAATCCACCCGGCCGATGCTGAAAACCGTGGCATTGTCGATGGCGACTGGGTGGGCGTGGCCAGCCGTGCCGGTGAAACTGTGCTGCGCGCCAGGGTAAGCGAACGGGTGGCCGCCGGGGTGGTGTACACCACCTTCCACTTCCCGGAATCCGGGGCCAATGTCATCACCACGGATAATTCCGACTGGGCCACCAACTGTCCGGAATACAAGGTGACTGCGGTGGAAATCATCAAGGTCAACCAGCCGTCGGAATGGCAGCAACGCTACCGCCATTTCAGCCGTCAGCAACAGGAACTGCTGCGGCAAGGCCGTGGGGAGGAGGTGCAATGAACCCGTCACAGCTGGTGAAGATGGCCAATCAGATCAGCGACTTTTTCAGCGCTGATTGCAGCGAGGAAGACGCCGCGACAGAAATCGCCAGCCATCTGCAACGCTTCTGGGCCCCGGCCATGCGCCAGCGGCTGGCCCAGGCGGTGGAGCAGGGCGAAGCGCAAGACTTGCGCCCGGCGGCCTGCCTGGCCGTGCGCAAGTTGTCATTGCCGGCAGCACAACACTGATGGCAAGGGATGCGTGGCAGCAGGCTGCGCATCCCGTTCCGGCCGCTGCTTAGCCTTCTCCCGCTTCCCCGCATTGACCCGCTGCTTTAGCAAACTTGTGCTTCCCGCGTGCTGCAGTATGCTGGGGGACAGACTGCTCCTCATGCAGACAGCGATGAACTTTCATATTGTCTGCGTAAGCTAAGGCAGCACAGGACGGGACACAATGCCATCATCGCGTATTTTCAAGCTGCTCTTTGCCCAACACCCATGCTTTGCACTGCTGGCACTAATCTGCCTGTTGGGCAGCCTAGCCGCCCAGGCAGCGGATAATGTGATCCGCTACTATCCCAGCGGCAGCATTTACACCTATCGCTGGGCCTTGCTCAAGCTGGCGCTGGATCATATGGAAAAGCTGGACCACCGCCACTATGATCTGGTGCCGCTCAATGACAAGGTTACGCAGTGGCGTGCGGAGCAACTGCTGAGCACGGAAAAGGTGGACATCCTTGCCTTTGCGCCAAATGCTCAGCGGGAAAAACTGCTGCAGCCGGTGCGCATGGACATCCTCAAGGGCATCATCGGTTATCGGGTGTTTTTTGTGCGCAAGGAAGATAGCGCACGCTTTGCCCGCATGAACGCACAGCAGTTCCGTGCCGATGTCCGGCTGGGCCTTAACAGCCAGTGGGCCGACTATCCCATCATGAAGAACAACGGATACGACGTAATGGCGGCCATTGGCTATGAAAGCCTGTTTGAGATGCTGGCGGCCGGGCGCTTTGATGCCTTCCCGCGCGGCTTGAACGAGGTGGGCAGTGAAATGCAGGAACAACTGCCGCGCTATCCCGGACTGACGCTGGAGAAAACCAAGGCCATCTATTACCCCTTTCCCGTCTATTTCTGGGTCAACAAGCAAAACACGCCATTGGCCAGGCGCGTGCTGCAGGGCCTTAAACTGGCGGAGCGCGATGGCAGCTTCAAGGCCTTATTCCTGCGTCACCATGCCGCAGCCATTCAGTTGCTGGCTGCCAATGGCTGGCAAACCACGCAGATCGCCAATACCGAATTGCCGCCCGGCAATGTGAAGCCGGATACCAGTTGGTGGTGGAAGCGGCGCTGAGCCAGTTTCCAGCACCTTCGCTCGCAATCCTCCAAAAGAGGCCCGTAAGGGCCTCTTTGACATTGGGTACGGCATTGCCGGGTATGGCAAGGGCAGCAAACCACACCGCTTATTGATAACTCATGGTAAAGGTGGCACGCCCTGTCACCCTGCCGGGCGTAACCGCGCTATCGGTCTGGATATAACGCACGCCCAGCGGATGATAGGAATTGTTTTCTTGGTGGCTTCTATAAAATGTTAGGTGTCGTCCGGTAAGTTAATCTGTTGCCACTACAGCACGCCATACATGATCAGGCAAAAGTAAAAAAATATTGATGTATTGGCAATGAATGGCAACCATAATAGCCACTTGTTCTTGATTTGAACTGGTTTCCATAGCATTAATAGGGCTAGTCCTGCTGCGATGATATCAAATACTGCCCAGCTATAATAAATAACTATCTCCGGATATTTGTTTGAAATATAATAGCGAATCGGATAAGAAAATTGTTCGATGAGTAGAAAGACTCTGTGGTATTTTGGTGCTTGATCGAATGATTTTAATATATTGTTTAACCCGCCCACCATTATAATGAAAAGTAGATAAAGGCTGAACAGCAGTTTTAACCCATGCAGCAGGCTGGCTTTGATGTCATATCCATTTTTTAGCATGGTCTAATCCCGTTTTAACCGGCTGCGGTGGTAGCCTTGTCCATCGGGTAGGTGCTTGTAACGCACCTCCAGCAGCATATCCTTCCCATAGTGCTGGAAAGACTCTGCAAAACTGCCCATGTTATTGGTCAAATCAACACACCCGGCTGATCCCGGAGATTTACCCCCATGAATGGTAAAGCCATGACGGCCATGGACATTGGTATGTTTTTGAGGAATCAATGCTATTCGTTGCGTACCCCATGCTGTTCTACAGCTAGGCCATTTCCCCAGTTTCCAGTCGAGCCATCCAGTAAAACAGATCAGGAGACTAAATGAGTCTGTTCCTTCCCAGGTATAAAACTCACTCTGTTTAAGCAGATAGCTGCCTTCAGGAATCGGTCCTTTATCCCTTAGGTTTTGAAACTTCGGCGACCAATAGCCTTCACGACCAGAATAAGCGGTCCATTTTCTTTCCTAGCCGGCTTCTTGCCAAAACAGGGTTTCACCATCGAACAACAAGCTGGCTTGCCTGCGCTGCCATTCCCTGAAATGTTCTTCCACCTTCATCAGGTCAAACAGTTCCTGATCGGTGAAACGGTAAGTATCACCATGCAGAGCATGCCGGGCCTGCTCGCGCAGTGTTCTCATAAAGTAATGATCATTACGCAAGCGATACACGTCCATCGACAGCCTCCTGATGCATGCCATGCGTGATCTATCAAAAGCAAAACACCGGCAAGTGGCCGGTGTTGGATGTGATTCAATCAGCGCTGCGGCATGGCGTCGCGTGGGATGATGGCTCCGCTGTGGGCAATCACCGCGGCTGACAGGCGATGGGCGAAGGCTGCGGCCTGGGCGGGCGGATAGCCCAATACCCGGCTGGCCAGATAGCCTGCGGCAAAGGAATCACCAGCGGCGGTGGTGTCCACCACTTGTGGCACGGCCGTGGCCAGTACCTCGGCCCGCAGTTCGGCGCTGGCCAGCAGGCAGGGTTCGCCGCCGCGCTTGATCACCACTTCCTTGCAACCCAGTGCCAGCGTGCGTTCGGCGACAGCCTCGGCGGTTTCTGCTCCGTATAGCGCTTGTTCATCGTCCAGTGTCAGCAGGGCGATATCGGCCAGCGCCAATATGGCTTCGTGACCGGCCCGCGCCTGTGCCGCGCTCCACAGCGAGGGGCGGAAGTTGTTGTCGAACCAGATTTTGCCGCCATCACGGGCAAAGTCGCGCAGGGCAGCCAGCAGGCGTTGGCGTTCCTGCTCGTTGAACAGGGCCAGTGAAATGCCGGACAGGTAAATCGCCTGTAACTGCGCGGTGTGCAGCAGGCTGGCAAAGTCGATGCCGGAGGCAAAGTAATGGCGCGCGGCACTGTCATTGCGCCAGTACAGGAAGCTGCGCTCACCGCGGGCATCGGTTTCCACCATATACAGGCCGGGCAGCTTGCCCGGCTGGATGACGATATGGCTGACATCCACGCCTTCGGCTTGCCAGTCGGACAATAGCTGGCGGCTGAGGCTGTCCTGCCCCATGCCGGTCAGATAGCGTACCTGATGCGGGCTGCCGGCCAGAACGCGGGCCAGATAGATGGCGGTGTTCAGGGTGTCGCCGCCAAAACGGCGCTGTAGCGGCTGACCGCTCAGTTCGATCATGCCTTCACCAAGGCAGGCAATATGCATGTTGCTGTCTTTCCTGTGACGGGATGCGTGGCCGTTGTCCGAGGACAGCGGCCGGATGGGTCAAGGCTTTTTGTAGGCGATACAGTCTACTTCCACCTTGCAGTCGATCACCATGCTGGACTGCACGCAGGCGCGGGCGGGCGGATGTTCGCCAAAATACTGCAGGAATACCCGGTTGAACGAGGCAAAGTCGCGGGTATCATCCAGCCACACGCCACAGCGCACCACATGTTCCGGGCCGTAACCGGCTTCCCGGAGTATGGCCAAGACGTTCTGGATACATTGGTGCGATTGGGTGACGATGCCACCTTCAATTACTTCGCCGTTGACCATTGGGGTCTGACCGGAGACATACAGCCAGCCGTCGGCGGCTTGTACCGCGCGGGCAAAGGGCATGGTCTGGCCACCGGTGCCACCGGCAATGCCATAACGTTTCAGATCGCTCATGATGGGTTTCCTTGCATTTTTACTGTGAGGGGGTACTAGGGAAGGTGGTGCGGATATCGCGGGTGCGCGGCAAGAAACGTCCGGCGCGGGCTCCGGTGGCGGCCGCGTGTTGCCAACTGAGCGTGCCATTCACCCAGACGGCGACAATGCCTGCCGCCTGTTGCACCGGCGCTTCGAAGCTGGCGGTATCGTGAATGGTGGCGGCATCAAACAACACCAGATCGGCCCAGTAGCCAAGGCGGACCAGGCCGCGCTCGTCCAGCGCAAAGCGGCTGGCCGACAGGCCGGTCATCTTGTGAATGGCGGTTTCCAGGCTGAACAGCTTGCGCTCGCGGCAGTAGTGGCCCAGCACACGCGGAAACGCGCCCCATAGCCTGGGGTGGGGCAGCGGGTCTTCCGGCAGACCGTCCGAGCCCACCATGGTGAGCGGGTGGCTGAGAATGCGCTCGACGTCTGCCGGGTCCATGCCGTGATACACCGCGCCTGCCGGTTGCAGCTTGCGGGCGGCATCCAGCAAGGGGAGCTGCCATTGTTCGGCAATCGCCTGCAGGGTTTGGCCGGCCATGTCCGGGTGCGGGGTGGACCAGGTGATGAAAATCTCGAAATCGCTGGTGACCTGTTTCAGGTCCAGCGTGGAGGAGCTGGCCGAGTAAGGGTAGCAGTCGCAGCCTACCATCTGCTGGCGGGCGGCTTGTTCCAGCGAGGCCAGCAGTTGCGGGCTGCGTCCCCAGTTGCCTTTGCCGGCGCATTTCAGGTGCGACACGATGACCGGGCTGTTGGCGTGACGGCCCACGCGCCATGCTTCGTCCATGGCTTCGAGCACCGGCTCGAATTCGCTGCGCAAATGCGTGGTGTAGATGCCGCCATATTGGTTCAGTTCGGCGGCCAGTTGTTCTACCTCATTGCTGTCGGCACTGAAGGCCGATGCATAGGCAAGGCCGGTACTCAGCCCCAGTGCCCCGTGTTGCAGGCTGTCGGCCAGTTGTGCCCGCATGGCGTTGATTTCTGCTGTGCTGGCCGTGCGGTCCAGCCTATCCAGATGATTGCTGCGCAAGGCGGTGTGGCCCACCAGTGCCGCTACATTGACAGCGGGTTCGGCCCGCTCCACGGCGGCTCGGTAGTCGGCAAAGCGCGGGTAGCAAAAAGCGTCGCGCGGGCCCAGCAGGTTCATCGGGTCTGGCGGTTCGCCTTGCAGGCTGACAGGCGAGGCACTGATGCCACAGTTGCCGACAATCACGGTGGTCACGCCCTGGCTGAGTTTGGGCAGCATCTGCGGCTGGCGGATCACCATGGTGTCATCATGGGTGTGGACGTCGATGAAACCGGGCGCCAGGGTCAACCCCTGGCCATCGATCACATGATCGGCCTTGGCCTGGCCGGCGTCTCCGATAAAGGCAATGCGTTGCTGGCGGATGCCGACATCAGCCACGGTGGCAGCAGCGCCGCTGCCATCGACCAGTTTGACCTGGCGAATCAGGGTATCCAGATGTTGCATGCGGATTCTCCGGAAGGCTCCCGGCAGCTAAGCCGGGAGCGCCGAGTGGTTTGGGTCAAAGAAGCTGTGCCAGCCCCAGGGTCAGGACAAAGGCGACGACGGAAATCAGGGTTTCCAGCACGGTCCAGGTTTTCAGGGTTTGCACCACGGTCATGTTGAAATACTCCTTCACCAGCCAGAAACCACCGTCATTGACGTGGGACAGGATCAGCGAGCCGGCACCGGTGGCCAGTACCAGCAGTTCCGGGTGCGGATAGCCGCTGGCCAAGGCAATGGGCGCGACAATCCCGGCGGCGGTGGTCATGGCCACGGTGGCCGAGCCGGTGGCCACCCGCATCAGTACCGCCAGCAACCAGCCCAGCAGCAAGGGGGAGAGCTGGAATTCCGCCGACAGGGCGATGATTTCCTTGGTGACACCGGTTTCAATCAGGATGCGGTTAAGGCCGCCGCCAGCGCCTACCAGCAGGGTGATGGCCGCGGTCGGGGCCAGGCATTCATTGGTGAATTTCAGAATGTCATCGCGGGTGAAACCGCGCGCCAGACCCAGCGTCCAGAAGCTCACCAGCGTGGCAATCAGGAGGGCAATCACCGAGTTGCCGATGAACAGCAATAGGTTGTTCATGATGCTGCCCTTGTCCGTCAGGGCGTTGGCCCAGCCGCCCAGCAGCATCAGGAACACCGGCAGCAAAATGGTGAGGATGGTGGTGCCAAAACCCGGCAATTCACGCGGGCTGGCCTTGCGTTCGGTAAACTGCAGCGCAATGGGGTTTTCTGCCGGCAGATGGATGCGTGGTGCAATGAATTTGGCAAACAAAGGGCCGGCAATGATGGCGGTCGGTACGCCGACAAGAATGGCGTAGAACACGGTCTTGCCCACCTGTGCGCCATACTCGCCCACCGCCAGCATGGCAGCGGGGTGCGGCGGTACCAGGCCATGCACCACCGACAGGCCGGCCACCATGGGCAGGCCCACCAGCAGCATGGATACCCCGGCGCGCTTGGCCACGGTAAAGGCAATCGGAATCAGCAGCACGAAGCCCACTTCGAAGAACAGTGGCAGGCCGCAGACAAAGGCGATGCATACCATGGCCCAGTGGGCGTTCTTTTCGCCGAATTTATCGATCAGCGTCAGGGCAATGCGTTCGGCACCGCCGGATTCAGCCATCATCTTGCCCAGCATGGTGCCCAGTGCCACCACCAGCGCGATATGGCCCAGTGTTTTGCCCACCCCGGTTTCATAGGCGGCCATGATGTCCTTGGCCGGCATCTGCGCGGCCAGGGCCAGGCCGATGGAGACCACCGTCAGCACGATGAAGGGGTTAATACGGTAACGGGCGATCAGTACCACCAGCGCGATGATGGCGATGGCGGCATACAGCAGCAACTGGCTGCCCAGAACTGGGGTCATGTGGATTCTCCTGATAATCGGGGGGGAGGTGCCGCCCCCGTACGTTGCGAGGGCGGTCTTGGTGGTGCTTCTGGTCTAAAACAGGGTTTCCACCGCACCGGTGACATTGAGGGCATCGTCCACCAGCAGCAGCTGACGCCATTTGTCAAAGGTGAGGCAGGGGTGTGAAATCTCAAAAGCCAGCATGTCGCCCACTTGCAGGTCGGCATCGGCCGGAATGCGCATGAAGGCGTGCTGGTCCATCATGCTGCTGACGATCCAGTCAGCCGGAGCAGGCTGCGGTGTGCCGCCGCTGTCAGGGCGGAAATGCAGCGACACCTGTGGCAGCCCGGCGTCAAAAGCGGCATCGCGCTTACCCAGCGCGATGATGGCGCGGCCACTTTCCGGGATGGATTGCACATAAGCCCACAACTGCAGCGCCGGCTGCAGGCTGCGGCCCATGTCGCGTGCCACCGGGTTATTGCTTTGAATGCGCTGTTCGGCATGCAGATAAATGCCGACATCGTGGGTGAGATAGCAGCCGGGGCGCAGCAGCACTTCAAGCGGCTGTGCCAGTTCCAGGCCGGAGAATTCGTCCGCTACCACGTCATACCAGGCAGAGCCGGCACCGCTGAGCAGGATTTTTTCTTCGCGGAACAGTCCCCGCGCGGCGTGTTCGCGCGTGCGGGCCACCACGCTGCGCAGGAAGGCACGGATATCTTCTTCCTGTTGCAGTACGCCTTCATACACTTCCACCCCGATCAGGCTGAGCGATTGCGGCCAGCGGGCAATGGCGGCCAGTACTTCCTGTTCCTGCTGGGGGGAGCGCAAGCCGGTACGACCGCCTTCCACCCCGTACTCCAGCAGAACACGCACGCTTTGCCCGTGCTGGGCAAAGAACTGGCCCAGTGCCTCAACATTGGCGACAGAGTCGACAATGCAGCAGAAGCTGAAGTCGGGGTCGGCCTGTTGCAGGCGGGCGATGATGGCCATATTGGCCTTGCCCACCAGTTGATTGGCCAGCAGGAAGCGGCGGATACCGTGCAGAAAGGCCGCATGCACTTGCGGGACAGTCGCCAGCGTGATGCCCCAGGCACCATGTTGCAGTTGCAGGTGAAACAGCGCCGGACTCATGGTGGTTTTGCCATGCGGTGCCAGTTGCACCCCGTAGCGCTGCATGAAGTCTTGCATCCATTGCAGATTGTGCTGGATGCGGCTTTGGCGCAGCACGGCGACGGGCAGGCTGACTTCTTCGCGCAGGATGTTCCAGTCCAGGCTGGCAACGTCCTGCAGGGTGCAGCCGGCAGGACTGCTGCCCAGGCCCTTGGTAGCTGTGTTGAGCGGTTTTTCCAGCAGTGGATGCGCTGCCATGGGGTTCTCCTCGCCATTGCTTTGAAAAAACACAGCGAGTGAGGCTTTGCTCAGGGTGGTACTGGCGAACTGGCCAGCGTACGGCTCGCTGTGGGTTGGTACCGGGTGCTGCATGATTGCGCACGGCAGGAGGAGAGACTTTCCAGTAAGCGGGCGGGACTGGCATCTGGCCAAAAGGATGTACCTTCTAGCCCTTCCCGACAGGTGAAACTACTGCTTATCCATGCAGTGGCTATGCCATGGCGTGCTGAGTCCTTGAAAAAACGGGTCTTTTTTCAGGATGGAATGGTGGCGTGGCGCAGCGAGATGCAAGGTGTGGGCAGCAGCAGGGCGGGGCGGTGACGGCTGGACGGGAGGGGGTGTTGCATTGCCGCATGCCGTGGGCGGTGGCTGTCACCATTGGCGATGACAGCCCTGCTGGCGTTGCCGCTCAGCCATGGCGGCTTAGCACTTAAGAGTGGGGCAGGTGGCGCAACGCAGCAGCAGGATTTTCGCCAGCGGCTGTTAACTGTTGATCAGGCTGGCCACCTTGGTGGTGATGATGTCCACCGCCGGATCATTGGCACCGTGCGGCAGAATCACGTCGGCAAAACGCTTGGTGGGTTCGATGAACTGGTTGTGCATGGGGCGCACGGTGGCCAGATAGTGTTCGATCACATGGTCCACAGTGCGGCCGCGCTCGCGGATATCGCGTTGCAGGCGACGGATGAAACGCACGTCGGGGTCGGTGTCCACAAAGATCTTCAGCGACATCATGTCGCGCAGTGCGGCATCGTACAGCGGAAACAGGCCTTCGATGACGATGACCGGTGCCGGTTTCACCGTGATGGTTTCAGCGGCGCGGGTGTGATGGGTGAAGTCATATACCGGCATGTCGATGGCGCGTCCGGCCAGCAGCTCTTCAATGTGTTCGATCAGCAATGGCCAGTCGAAGGCATGCGGGTGATCGTAATTGGTGGTGAGGCGCTGTTCGAAGGTCAGGTGGGCCTGATCGCGATAGTAGTAGTCCTGCACGATGACGGCCGCCATGCCGTTGCCAACGGTTTCCAGTACTTTGGCAGTGACCGTGGTCTTGCCGCTACCGCTGCCGCCGGCAACACCAATGATGAACGGGGTAGTCATGCTGTGAACCTCTTGCTGCGCGATGGCATGAAAAAACGCGCCATTCTAATGAGTTATGGCGCGTTGTTCCATCAAAAATGCGGCATTTGCGGCCTATTGTGCTTCCGCCCTGGCTGCAGCATGCCATTCCTGCATGGCTGGCAGTTGCTGCATGTGTCTGACATAGTCGGCGGTATGGCCGTCCAGTGCTACGTGGTAGCTGACAAAGCGCCACACTACCGGTGCAAAGAAGGCATCGGCAATGGTGAAGTGGCCAAACAGGAAGGGGCCGTTATGCTGGTTTTGCTGACGCAGGCTATCCCACAGGCTGGTGATGCGGTCGATGTCCGCTTGCGCGGCAGCGCTGGGGACAAAGCCGGCATGGTCGGCACGGATATTCATCGGCAATTCACTACGCAGCGCCTGAAAGCCACTGTGCATTTCGGCCACGGCAGAGCGGGCCATGGCGCGGCTGGCGATGTCGTCCGGCCACAGCCCGGCGGCTGGGAAACAGTCGGCCAGGTATTCGCAGATGGCCAGGCTGTCGCTGATGCGCAGTTGCTGGTCGAGCAGCAGCGGAACCTTGCCGGCCGGGTTACAGGCCAGGATGCGGGCCTTGCTGTCGCTGGCGGTGAGGTCGATGTGTTTTTCTTCGAAAGGTTCGCCCAGCATTTTCAGTACCAGCCAGGGACGCAGCGACCAGGATGACAGATTCTTGTTGCCGATGATCAGGGTAAACATGGTTCAGACTCCATGACGGCACCACCAGGACATGGCGGCAGGGTAGGGGGATGAACCATCTTATAGCAGGCTGTCATAGGCAGCCAGCGTGGTGGGGAGTGGGGAGTCGCGTGGGGCAATGAAGAAGCCCGGCATGGCCGGGCTTTGCGCTATCGGCGCTGCTTGGCGCGGCTCACAAAATAGCGTAGTGCCGCTAGTGCAAGGCGCTACGCCGCAGGGTTGCTGAGCAGCGCTTATTCTGCTTCGTCGATCCAGGCTTGCTGGATGGCTTCCAGCACACGCTCGCCGCCACGGCTGTGGTCGTCGTCGAAGTCGGGCAAGGCGACCACCCAGTTGTGCAGGTCGACAAAGCGCACGGTCTTGGGGTCGACATCGGGGTGGGCTTCCACCAGTTCGATGGCGATGTCGTTAACGTCGGTCCATTTCATCCTGTTCTCCTGCGTGCTGGGCTACTGCATCCGGCCCGGTAAACGGGCGGATGATGAAGTCTTAATGGTGTTCGCGGGCGTGGTTGATGGTGTAGCGTGGAATCTCCACCACCAGGTCTTCCTCGCCAATCACGGCCTGGCAGGACAAGCGGGACTGGGCTTCCAGGCCCCAGGCCTTGTCCAGCATGTCTTCTTCCAGTTCGTCCGCTTCGTTCAGCGAATCGAAACCTTCACGCACGATGCAGTGGCAGGTGGTGCAGGCACAGGACAGCTCGCAGGCGTGTTCGATTTCGATGTCGTGTTCCAGCAGTACTTCACAGATGTTCTTGCCGGTTTCGGCGTCGTCGATCACCGCACCCTCGGGGCAGAGGTCGGCGTGGGGCAGCACAATCAGGCGTGGCATGGGTTGTCCTTATAGCTCGGCAATGTTCTGGCCCTTGAGTGCGCGCTGGATGTTGCGGTCCATGCGGCGGGCGGCAAAGTCTTCGGTGGCCTTGTTCAGGCGGTGGGTGGCCTGGTTGACCGCCAGCGTGGTCTGGCTGGCAACGGCGGTTTGCAGTTCTTCCAGCACCAGGCGGATGGCGGCGGTTTCGTCGGCGGACAGCAGGTCGCCGTCAATCTGCAAGGCGGTGAGGGTGGCATCGCGCAGGCTGTCGGCATCGACAATGGCCTCGCGCAGCTTGCGGGCCTCGATATCGTCCTGCACATGGGCCAGCGAGTCGCTCAGCATCTGGCTGATGGCGTCGTCGGACAGGCCGTAGGACGGTTTGACTTCGATGCTGGCTTCCACGCCGCTGGTCATTTCGCGGGCAGATACCGCCAGCAGGCCGTCGGCATCCACCTGGAAGGTGATGCGGATGCGGGCGGCACCGGCCACCATGGGTGGAATGCCGCGCAGCACGAATTGCGCCAGGCTGCGACAGTCGGCCACCAGTTCGCGCTCACCTTGCAGCACGTGGATGGACATGGCGGTCTGGCCATCCTTGAAAGTGGTGAATTCCTGCGCCCGCGCCACCGGGATGGTGCTGTTGCGCGGGATGATCTTTTCGGTCAGGCCGCCCATGGTTTCAATGCCCAGCGACAGCGGAATCACATCCAGCAGCAGCCATTCGTCCTCGCCCTTGTTACCGGCCAGCACATTGGCCTGGATGGCTGCACCCAGTGCCACCACCTTGTCCGGGTCCAGATTGGTCAGCGGCGGCTGACCAAAGAAATCAGCCACGGCTTTCTGGATATGCGGCATGCGGGTGGCTCCGCCCACCATCACCACGCCCTTGACGTCCTCGGCGCTGATGTCGGCATCGCGCAGGGCCTTGCGTACCGGCAGCAGGGTTTTGTCCACCAGCGTTTTGGTGATGCGGCGGAAGGTGTCCTGATCCAGCGTCAGGTCGATGGCATGACCATCGGACAGCAGTGCGGTGATGCGGGTGTCGCTGTGCTCGGTCAGTGCTTCCTTGGCTTCGCGGGCGCGGGTCAGCAGCAGACGGGTGTCCTGGGCCGACAGGCCGTGCAGGTCGGCCTGTTCCAGAATCCAGCAGTACACGCGGTGGTCGAAGTCGTCGCCGCCCAGCGCGGAATCGCCGCTGGTGGCCAGCACTTCAAACACGCCACGGGTGAGCTTGAGGATGGAAATGTCGAACGTACCACCGCCCAGGTCGTACACCACATATGTGCCTTCGGCACCGTTATCCAGGCCGTAGGCAATGGCGGCGGCCGTGGGTTCGTTCAACAGGCGCAGTACGGTCAGGCCGGCCAGACGAGCGGCGTCCTTGGTGGCCTGGCGCTGGGCGTCGTCAAAATAGGCCGGAACGGTAATCACCGCGCCGGTCAACTCGCCACCCAGGCTGGCTTCGGCACGCTGGGCGAGGGCGCGCAGGATGTCGGCCGACACTTCAACCGGGCTTTTCACCCCGGCAGCGGTATGCAGTTGCACCATGCCGGGGGCGTCGACAAAACGGTAGGGCAGGCTGCCGGCGTCCTTGATGTCGGACAGGCCGCGGCCCATGAAGCGTTTTACCGAGGTGATGGTATTGTGCGGGTCATGGTTCTGCTGGCGCTGGGCATCGTGGCCCACCGTGGTGCTGCCATCTTCCTGGTAGCGCACCACGGAAGGCAGCAGGCTGCGGCCGAATTCATCGGCCAGCACGATGGCAGAACCACTCCTTACCGTGGCCACCAGCGAGTTGGTGGTGCCAAGGTCTATCCCGACAGCCAGACGGTGCTGGTGTGGGGCGGCGGACAGGCCGGGTTCGGCGATTTGTAGTAGAGCCATGACGGAATCTTTATTGTTGTCGCGTGAGCGGTAACATCAGCTACACAGGGATGGCGGTTTAGCCCAGCAGGGTTTCAATGGCGTCGCCGATTTCCTGGTCTAGTTTTTCCAAAAAGCGCAATTTTCGCACCATCAGTGCAGCGGCGTCCAAATCTGCCGCCTCATCCAGTGCGCTGGCCAGATCCGCCACCAGAGCGCGGTTTTCCTGGCGCAGCTTGGCTGACAGCGCTTCCAGTGCTTCGACATTGCCGGCATCGCGGGCTTCCTCGATGCTTTCGCGCCATTCCATCTGCGCCATCAGGAAATCCACCGGCATGCTGGTATTGGTTTCTTCCTGGGTGTCGCGGCCTTGCAGTGACAGCAGGTAGCGGGCGCGGCGCAGGGGTGACTTCAGGGTCTGATAGGCTTCGTTGACCCGGGTGGCCTGCATCAGCGCCATGCGCTTTTCAGCATCCGGGCTGCTGGCATAGCGGTCTGGATGCACGGTGGCGGCGGCGGCGCGCCAGGACTGTTCAAGTTGCTGGCTATCCAGCACAAAGCGGCGCGGCAGGCTGAACAGCTGGAAGAAATCCTGGGAGAATTCGGTAGTCATGGCCTTGGGCTACTGGACTGCTGGGTGACAACCGGACCACCGCTGACGGCAGCCCGGCTGATGGAAGGACAGAGGACAATCAGACGTTGAAGCTCTCGCCACAACCGCATTCGTTCTTCACGTTGGGGTTGTTGAACTTGAAGCCTTCGTTCAGCCCTTCCTTGGTGTAGTCCAGTTCGGTGCCATCCAGGTAGGCCAGGCTCTTGGCGTCGGTAAATACCGTCACGCCATGGCTTTGGAAGGTGATGTCGTCATCGGTGGCGGCATCGACAAACTCCAGCTTGTAGGCCATGCCAGAGCAGCCGGAGGTTTTCACCCCCAGGCGGATGCCCAGGCCCTTGCCACGTTTGGCAATGAACTGGCTGACGTGATTGGCTGCACTAGCAGAAAGGGTGATGGCCATATCTGCGCTCCTTACTTGCCGTGTTTTTGCTTGTAATCGCTCACTGCGGCCTTGATGGCGTCTTCCGCCAGGATGGAGCAGTGAATCTTTACCGGCGGCAGCGCCAGTTCTTCGGCAATGGCGGTGTTCTTGATGGCCATGGCTTCATCCAGCGACTTGCCCTTCACCCATTCGGTCACCAGGGAGGACGAGGCAATGGCCGAGCCGCAGCCATAGGTTTTGAACTTGGCGTCTTCGATCACGCCATCGGCGTTTACCTTGATCTGCAGCTTCATCACGTCGCCACAGGCCGGCGCACCAACCATGCCGGTGCCTACGGTGTCATCACCCTTTTCGAACGAGCCCACATTACGCGGGTTTTCGTAGTGATCCATCAGTTTGTCGCTGTATGCCATGGTTCTCTCTCCTGCTGGCGGGGGGCGTGGCTATCCTCAGCCGGCCGCTCCCGCAAAATCATTGATAGTTCAGTGGGCGGCCCACTGTACCGAATTCAGGTCTACGCCTTCCTTGAACATTTCCCACAGCGGGGACAGTTCGCGCAATTTGCCGATTTTATCTTTCAACAGCGCAATGGCGAAGTCGATTTCTTCTTCGGTGGTGAAGCGGCCCAGGGTAAAGCGGATGGAGCTGTGTGCCATTTCGTCGTTGCGGCCCAGGGCACGCAGCACGTAGGACGGCTCCAGCGAAGCCGAGGTACAGGCCGAACCGCTGGACACAGCCAGGTCCTTGATCGCCATGATCAGGCTTTCACCTTCAACAAAGTTGAAGCTGACATTGAGGTTGTGCGGTACACGCTGGTCGATGTCGCCGTTGATGTACACCTCTTCCATGTCCTTGATGCCATTCCACAGACGGTCGCGCAGCATGCGGATGCGTTCGCTCTCGCTGTCCATCTCTTCACGGGCCAGGCGGAAGGCTTCGCCCATGCCGACAATCTGGTGCGTCGGCAGGGTGCCGGAGCGGAAACCGCGCTCGTGGCCACCGCCGTGCATCTGGGCTTCCAGACGGACGCGCGGCTTGCGACGCACATACAGCGCACCGATGCCCTTGGGGCCGTAGGCCTTGTGAGCCGACAGGCTCATCAGGTCCACCTTCAGCACATTCATGTCCATCTTCACCTTGCCGGGTGCCTGGGTGGCGTCGACATGGAAGATGATGCCTTTTTCACGGCAGATTTCGCCGATTTGCGGAATGTCCTGGATCACGCCGATTTCATTGTTGACGTACATCACCGACACCAGAATGGTGTCCGGGCGGATGGCTGCCTTGAATTCTTCAATGTCGATCAGGCCGTTTTCCTGCACCCCCAGATAAGTCACCTCGAAGCCCTGGCGTTCCAGTTCGCGACAGGTGTCCAGCACCGCCTTGTGCTCGGTCTTGACGGTGATGATGTGCTTGCCCTTGCTCTTGTAGAACTGGGCGGCACCCTTGATGGCCAGGTTGTCGGACTCGGTGGCACCGGAGGTCCAGACAATTTCCTTGGGGTCGGCATTCAGGAGCTTGGCCACTTCTGCCCGCGCATTCTCTACCGCTTCTTCCGCTGTCCAGCCAAAGCTGTGGCTACGCGAAGCCGGGTTGCCGAACTGCTCGGTCAGATAGGGAATCATCTTCGCGGCAACGCGGGGATCAACCGGGGTGGTAGCGGAATAGTCGAGGTAGATGGGAAGCTTGAGCTGACTCATTATCAATTCTCCGGGGATGCGGTGCGCTTACAGTGCGCTGGAGGCGGAGGCAGTCACACGGGGGCTGCTTTCGCGCTTGTCCTGCATTACATTGTTTTCTTTGGCCGCTGCTTCCTTGGCGCGCTGCTTTTCAACCAGGCTGCCCAGGGTAACCTTGGCCAGGTAGTCGAAAATGGTGGCGTTCAGGTTGGTCCACAAGTCGTGGGTCATGCAGCGGTGGTTGTCATGACAGTTTTCACGGCCGCCGCACTGGGTGGCATCCACTGGCTCGTCCACGGCGGCAATGATGTCGGCCACGGAAATATCAGCAGGGATGCGAGCCAGGGTGTAGCCGCCGCCTGGGCCGCGTACGCTGTCTACCAGTTCGGAACGGCGCAGTTTGCCAAACAACTGTTCCAGATAGGAAAGGGAAATGCTTTGGCGCTCGCTGATGCCGGCCAGGGTCACCGGGCCATTGGCTTCGCGCATGGCAAGGTCCAGCATGGCGGTGACCGCAAAGCGGCCTTTGGTGGTGAGACGCATAATCTTGAACTCCGATGGGTGGTTGAGTTGATTATACCCAATTCCCGACTAAATTTGTCAACTATTAACGACGCATGTTGACAAGCTTGCTGCTTGCCCTGGTTTGACCTGCAAAAGCAAAGGGCTGGCAAAGGCAGCAAAGTTGAGCATTTTACTAGGTTTATCAGTGCTCGGGGGGCTTAATTGCAGGATAAATCCGGGCTTGGTGTATGATTCGAGCAAACGCCTGTTTACATGAGTGCCATCACGGGTGCCGCTTGCTGTTGCATGCCGTGTTTTCTCTGGCTGTTGCCGGAGCGGACAGCCTGCCGGTAGCGGCATCTTTGTCAGAAAGAGACAGAAAATATGAAGAAAGTCGTCATCAGCGGGTCTGGGCTGTTCACGCCGCCGCATGCAGTCAGCAATGAAGAACTGGTCATTGCCTTCAATCAGTATGTTGCCAACTGGAATGCACAACATGCCGAGGAAATTGCTGCGGGCAGCGTAGTGGCACTGGCCCAATCCAGTGCCGAGTTCATTGAGAAGGCCTCCGGCATCAAGCAGCGCTTTCTGATGGATAAGGATGGGGTGCTGGACCCGGCGCGGATGACGCCTTATCTGCCCGAGCGCAGTAATGATGTGCTGTCCATCCAGGCGGAAATGGGCGTGGCCGCGGCCACGGCGGCGCTGGCGCAGGCGGGCAGGACGGCGGCCGACATCGACATGGTGCTGGTGGCTTGCTCCAATATGCAGCGCCCTTATCCGGCGGTGTCCATTGAAATCCAGCAGGCGCTGGGTGTGCAGGGCTATGCCTTCGATATGAATGTGGCCTGCTCGTCCGCCACCTTCGGTATCCAGACCGCGGTCAATGCCATTCAGAGCGGTCAGGCGCGCGCCGTGCTGGTGATCAGCCCGGAAATCTGTTCGGCCCACCTTAACTTCCGTGATCGCGACAGTCATTTCATTTTTGGTGATGCCTGCACCGCGCTGGTGCTGGAAGCTGCCGGGTCGGCCACTGCGGCCGAGCAGTTCGAGATTCTGGGTACCCGGCTGGCTACGGTGTTTTCCAACAACATCCGCAATAACTTTGGCTTCCTGAATCGCTGTGATGAGCAGGGGATTGGTCAGGTCGACAAACTGTTTGTGCAGCAGGGCCGCAAGGTGTTTAAGGAGGTGTGTCCGATGGTGGGCGAGCACATCGTGCAACATCTTGAGCAACTGGATATCGCTGCGCAGCAAGTCAGTCGTTTCTGGCTGCATCAGGCCAATCTGGCGATGAATCAGCTGATTGCCCGCCGTGTGCTGGGACGGGATGCCAGCGAGCAGGAAGCACCAGTCATTCTGGATCGCTACGCCAATACCAGCTCGGCTGGCTCGATCATTGCTTTCCACCTGTGCCGCGATGGCCTGCAGGCCGGCGATGTCGGGGTCATTTCTTCGTTTGGCGCTGGTTACTCGGTAGGGTGTGTTGTGGTGAAAAAGTGCTAGTTTTCTGCTGACAACTACCGTACTTGCGCAATAAATGATCAGAAATGCGAGAGGGGTGCTTGTCAAACTGCCCCTCTCTGCATAATGTATCCGACCAAAGCGGCCCACAAGGCGCTTCATCGAGATCGGACAATCGACATAACAATCACGAAGTCTGTACAAAGGAAAAGGAAAGAACCCATGCAAGCTGCAAAGAAAATGCTGCTGGCCGCAGGCCTGATCGCCTCGGCTTCGATGGCTGCACAAGCTGCAGGAACGCTCGTATATTGCTCTGAAGGCAGCCCGGCCGGTTTTGATCCGGGTCAGTACACCACGGGTACCGACTTTGATGCCTCTGCCGAAACCGTATTCAACCGCCTGGTGCAATTCCAGCGTGGCGGTACCAAGGTGGTACCGGGCCTGGCCGAAAAATGGGACGTCGCTGCCGACGGCCTGTCCTACACCTTCCATCTGCGCAAGGGCGTGAAGATTCAGACCACTGACTACTTCAAGCCCACCCGTGACTTCAATGCGGACGACGTGGTATTCACCTTCGACCGCATGCTCAATAAGAACAACCCCTTCCGCAAAGCCTATCCGACCGAATTCCCGTATTTCACCGATATGGGCATGGATGAAAACATCACCAAGGTAGAAAAGCTGGATGCCAATACCGTCAAGTTCACGCTAAAGAGCATTGACGCGGCCTTCTTGCAGAACCTGGCGATGAGCTTTGCCTCCATCCAGTCGGCCGAATATGCCGACAAGCTGTTGAAGGCCGGCACCCCGCAGTTGATCAACCAGCAGCCGGTAGGCACGGGTCCCTTCATCTTCAAGCGCTACCAGAAAGATGCGCAGATTCGCTTTGCTGCCAACAAGCAGTACTGGGACAAGGCGGATGGCCCGAAAGTGGATAACCTGGTGTTTGCCATCACTACCGACCCGTCCGTACGTTTCCAGAAGCTGAAGGCTGGCGAATGCCAGATTACCGCTTTCCCGCGTCCGACCGACATCGCCGCCATGAAGGCCGACAGCAAGCTGAACGTGATTTCGCAAGCCGGCTTCAACCTGGGCTACCTGGCCTACAACGTGAAGCACAAGCCGCTGGATAAGCTGGAAGTGCGTCAGGCGCTGGATATGGCTGTCAACAAGAAAGCCATCATCGACGCCGTGTATCAGGGTGCAGGCCAGGCTGCCACCAACCCGATGCCGCCGACCCAGTGGTCCTACAACAAGAGCCTGAAGGATGCACCGTACAGTGTGGAAAAAGCCAAGGCACTGTTGGCCAAGGCCGGCTACCCGAACGGCTTTGACATCACCCTGTGGGCAATGCCGGTACAGCGTCCGTACAACCCCAATGCCAAGCTGATGGCCGAAATGGTACAGGCTGACTGGGCCAAGATCGGCGTCAAGGCCAAGATCACCACCTACGAATGGGGTGAGTACATCAAGCGCGCCAAGGCTGGTGAACACGATGCCATGCTGATTGGCTGGACCGGTGACAATGGCGATCCGGACAACTGGCTGGGCACCCAACTGGGTTGCGAAGCCCTGAACGGCAACAACTTTGCCAAGTGGTGCTACAAGCCGTTTGAAGACCTGCTGCAAAAAGCCAAGCGCACCACCAATGTGGCCGAGCGCACCAAGCTGTACATGAAGGCACAGGAAATCTACAAACAGCAACTGCCTTACACCACGGTGGCCCACTCCACCGTGGTACAGCCGATGTCCAAGTCGGTGGTTGGCTTCAAGGTAAGCCCCTTCGGTCTGAACTCCTTCT
Source organism: Aquitalea magnusonii (assembly GCF_002217795.2). NCBI lineage: Bacteria > Pseudomonadati > Pseudomonadota > Betaproteobacteria > Neisseriales > Chromobacteriaceae > Aquitalea > Aquitalea magnusonii. Next base: position 3,393,335 of record NZ_AP018823.1, on the reverse strand, counting down.
ATGGCGTCAGCCTGAAGTAATGCTGTGTGCTTCCCATCAGGGAAGTGGCTGATATCGGGGGCGCAAGCCCCCGATGTTTTGCATGGAGCACGGCTATATCTTTACGTCAGATAAAGAAATGCCGTTACCGGTGAAACCGGTCGGGAGTGTCTGTCAGCAGAACTGCAGTAAAACGAAAACAGGGTGGCGTGCAAACGCGCGCTGGCAGGCTTGACCTGTATCAAAGGCGTGGCCACTGACGGGTGTTATTGTTCATCCCGTCGTGGCGAAGGCGTAGCTGATGTAGGTGGGTGGTTCAGCCTGCGTCTTCTGCCCGACACCTCCTTACGTTTTTCTGTCGTACTCCCCCGCTGGTTTCCCCTTACCGTTTCCATGACATTCCCATCCAGGATCTGGGTCTGAAATAACGGCGTCCGTCTGCCATGCTGTAAAGCAGGCCGGATGCACGGGAGAAGTACGTATGTTGTCTTTCATTTTCCGCAGACTGGGTTTGCTGATTCCCACGTTCTTCGGCATTACCTTGCTCACCTTCGGCCTTATCCGCATGATCCCCGGCGACCCGGTGGAAGTGATGGTGGGTGAGCGCACGCTCGACCCGCAAATGCATGCGGATGCCATGCACCGTCTGGGGCTGGACAAGCCGCTGTACGCGCAATACGTCGACTACATCAGCAATTTGCTGCATGGCAATCTGGGTGAGTCGCTGGTGACCAAAACCAGCGTGTGGACCGAGTTTAAGACCCTGTTCCCCGCCACGCTGGAACTGGCACTGGCCGCCATGGCCTTTGCCGTGGTGTTCGGCCTGCTGGCCGGGGTGATTGCCGCCATCAAGCGCGGCTCCATCTTCGACCATGGCGTGATGGGCATTTCGCTCACCGGTTTTTCCATGCCGATTTTCTGGTGGGGCCTGATCCTCATCATGTTCTTCTCGGTCAAGCTGGGCTGGACCCCGGTTTCCGGCCGGCTGGATCTGGCCTTCGACATCACGCCGCGCACCGGTTTCATGCTGATCGACACCTGGCTGGCCGAAGCGGCCGATCCGTCCGCCAATGCCGGTGCCTTCAAGGATGCGCTGATGCATCTGATCCTGCCTGCCATCGTGCTGGGTACCATTCCGCTGGCGGTGATTGCGCGGATGACCCGCTCCTCCATGCTGGAAGTGCTGCGTGAAGACTATGTGCGTACCGCACGGGCCAAGGGCCTGTCGCCGGCGCGGGTGATCTTTGTGCATACCCTGCGCAATGCGCTGATTCCGGTACTGACGGTGATCGGCCTGCAAGTGGGTACGCTGATGGGTGGCGCGGTGCTGACCGAAACCATCTTCTCCTGGCCCGGCATCGGCAAGTGGCTGATCGATGCCATCAGCCGCCGCGACTACCCGGTGGTGCAAAACGGCATCCTGATCGTGGCCACGCTGGTGATCATCACCAACTTCATCGTGGACGTTTTGTACGGTGTTGCCAATCCGCGCATCCGTCACGCCAAATAACGCTTGCAGGTATCGTCATGACTAATGCAAACATGCAGAACGCTGCCGTGCCCGCTGAAGATGCGGCACTGAGCTATCCTTCGCCGCTCAAGGAATTCTGGCAGGGCTTTTCCTATAACAAGGGCGCGGTTGCCGGCCTGATCTTCATGAGCATCGTGGTGCTGTGCGCCGTGCTGGCCCCGCTGGTGGCACCGTACAGCCCCATCGAGCAATACCGCGACCACCTGCTGACGCCGCCGGCCTGGCTGGATGGCGGCTCCAGCGCCTTCCTGCTGGGTACCGATGAACTGGGCCGTGACATCCTGTCGCGCCTGATCTACGGTGCCCGCCTGTCGCTGTTCATCGGCCTGTGCTCGGTGCTGCTGGCCATGGTGCCCGGTGTGGTGCTGGGCTTGCTGGCGGCCTTCTTTCCCAAGGTGCTGGGCGGCGTGATCATGCGGGTGATGGACATCATGATGGCCTTGCCGTCCTTGCTGCTGGCGGTGGCCATCATGGCCATCCTGGGGCCGGGCCTGCTCAATGCCATGATTGCCATTGCCACGGTGTCCCTGCCTGCCTATGTGCGCCTCACCCGTGCTTCGGCCATGACCGAACTGAACCGCGACTACGTCACCGCTTCGCGCGTGTCCGGTGCCGGTCTGTTCCGTCTGATGTTCAACACCGTGCTGCCCAACTGCATGGCACCGCTGATCGTGCATGCCACCATGAGCTTCTCCTCGGCCATTCTGGAAATTGCCGCACTGGGTTTCCTGGGGCTGGGCGTGCAACCGCCCACACCGGAGTGGGGCACCATGCTGGCCTCTGCCCGTGATTACATCGAACGTGCCTGGTGGGTGGTGTCGCTGCCTGGTCTCACCATTTTGCTGTCGGTACTGGCCATCAACCTGATGGGTGACGGCCTGCGCGATGCGCTGGACCCGAAACTGAAGCGCGCCGCCTGAGGAGGGAAGTATGAGTCTGCTGGAAATCAAGAACCTCTCGGTGGAGTTCGGTTCGGAAAAAAATCCCTTCCGCGCAGTGGAAGGACTGGACCTGAGCGTCAATCAGGGCGAAATCGTCGGCATCGTCGGCGAATCCGGTTCGGGCAAGTCCGTCACCATGATGGCCATGATGGGCCTGCTGGAAGGACAGGGCCGCATTGTGGCGGACACCCTGCAATTTGATGGCAAGAACCTGCTCACCATCTCGGCGCGCGAGCGTCGCAAGATTGTCGGCAAGGATATCGCCATGATCTTCCAGGACCCGATGACCTCGCTCAACCCCAGCTACACCGTGGGTTACCAGATCATGGAAGTGCTGAAAATCCACCAGGGCCTGCGTGGTGCCGCACTGAAACAGCGCGCGCTGGAACTGATGGAGATGGTGGAAATCCCGGCGGCGGCCAGCCGGCTGAATGCCTACCCGCACCAGTTGTCCGGTGGCATGAGCCAGCGCGTGGTGATTGCCATGGCCATTGCCTGTAATCCCAAGCTGCTGATTGCCGACGAGCCCACCACCGCGCTGGACGTGACCATCCAGGCGCAAATCATGGACTTGCTGGTCAATCTGCAGAAAAGCCAGAACATGGCCCTGATCATGATTACCCATGACCTGGCCGTGGTGGCCGAAGTGGCGCACAAGGTGGCGGTGATGTATGCCGGGCAAGTGGCGGAAATGGCCAAGGTGCCGGGCATCTTCCGCACTCCCACCCATCCGTATACCGAGGCGTTGCTCAAGTCCATTCCGGAACACAGCAAGGGCGCGCACCGCCTGTCCACCCTGCCTGGCATCGTGCCGGGGCAGTACGACCGGCCAAGCGGCTGCCTGTTGTCTCCGCGCTGTCCCTATGTCCAGGACAAGTGCAAGGCCCAGCGACCGGGCCTGACCGCCATTGACGGTGGCGTCGTACGCTGCCACTACCCGATTACGGCCAAGGAGGCATGATGAGTACCGTATTGCAGGCACGGGACCTCACCCGTTATTACGATGTGGCCCAGGGTTTTCTCAAGCCGTCGGCACAGGTCAAGGCGCTGAACGGCGTATCGTTTGAATTGCAGGCTGGCAAGACGCTGGCAGTGGTGGGTGAATCCGGCTGTGGCAAGTCCACGCTGGCACGCCAGCTGACGCTGATCGAGCCGCCGACTTCCGGTTCGCTGCTGCTGGACGGGCAGGATGCCGCCACGGCCGGCAAGGCCGAACTGAAAGCCATGCGCACCAAGGTGCAGATGGTGTTTCAGAACCCTTACGCCTCGCTCAACCCGCGCCAGAAGATTGGCACCCAGTTGGGCGAGCCGCTGGACATCAATACCAGCCTGTCCGCCAGCGAGCGTGAAGAGCGCGTGCGCGCCATGATGACGCGGGTTGGTCTGCGTCCGGAACATTACTACCGCTACCCGCACATGTTCTCCGGTGGCCAGCGCCAGCGTATCGCCATTGCCCGCGCCATGATGCTCAACCCCAAGATTGTGGTGGCAGACGAGCCGACTTCGGCACTGGACGTTTCCATCCAGGCCCAGGTGCTCAACCTGTTCATGGATCTGCAGGAAGAATTCAACACCGCCTATGTGTTCATCTCGCACAATCTGGCGGTGGTGGAACATGTGGCGGACGATCTGATGGTGATGTATCTGGGTCGCGCGGTGGAAGTGGGCGCCAAGGGCAAGATTTACGGCCGGCCGCTGCATCCTTATACCCAGGCCTTGCTGTCCGCTACACCTTCCATTCATCCGGAAGACCGGCGCATCAAGATCAAGATCCACGGCGAGTTGCCCAGCCCGCTCAATCCGCCGTCCGGCTGCACCTTCCACAAACGCTGCCCGTTTGCCAACGAGCGTTGCCAGCAGGAAGTGCCGGAATTGCGTGCGCTGGATGCGCGCATGGTGGCCTGCCATCACGCGGAAAACATCAATAGCTGACCCATTCCGGTGCGGTTTTACTGCTGAAGGCCGGCTTTGTGTCGGCCTTTCTTGCTTCTTGCACCAGAATGATCTGCAATCATGATGTAAATGACGCAAAACCCTGCTGTTATGCCGCATTTTTGGCGCAGCGCAACAAAAATGCCTTTACCCTCCCACTACTGCACGATACAGTCGCCATGGCACACACATCCAAAGGAAAACGAGAAGTGAAAAGAGCCGTGTATGCCGGAAGTTTCGACCCGGTCACCAACGGTCACTTGTGGATGATTCGCGAAGCCGTAGAGCTGTTCGACGAACTCATCGTGGCAGTCGGCGTGAACCCGGAGAAGCACTGTACCTTCAGTGTGGACGAGCGCGTCGAGATGCTGCGTGCCGTCACACGTGGCTTCAGCAAGCTGCGGGTTGATGTATTCGAAAACCAGTTTCTGGTGAACTACGCCCAGAGCATTGGTGCCAACTACATCATTCGCGGTATTCGCACCGCCAGCGACTACGAATACGAACGCACCATGCGTTATATCAATTCCGACCTGCACCCGGACATCACCACCATCTTCCTGCTGCCGCCGCGGGAATATGCCGAAGTGTCCTCCACCATGGTCAAGGGCCTGGTCGGTCCGCGTGGCTGGCAGAACATGATCCGCCAGTATCTGCCCGAGCCGGTCTATCGCAAGCTGATTGCCATGTACCAGCCGGAATAGGCGGTAAGGCGGGACTTGCTGATGCGCGCGCCGGTCGCTTATGCTGGCGCGCGTTTTGTTTTTGTCCGAATGAATTACCCGGCAGTGCCACCCCGGCTGCTGTCGCCAAGGAATGTTATGGTCGATGTCTCCGCCTTTGCCAACCGGCTGCAGAAAAATTACAAGCACTACGCCAAGTGGGCCTCCCGTCAGGGGCTGGATGCCTGGCGTGTCTACGACAAGGACGTACCGCAGTTTCCGCTGGCGGTAGACCTGTACGGCGACCGGGTGCATCTGCAGGAGTACGACACCGGCTGGGAAATGGATGACGAGGTCTATCAGCAATGGATTGCCGCCATCATGGCTGCCATTGCCGAAGTCACCGGACGGGATGAATCCGCCATCACCCTGAAAAGCCGTCGTCGCCAGAAGGGTGCCAGCCAGTACGAAAAAGTGGGCAAGCTGGGGGATGACTTCATCGTGCAGGAGTTCGGCCAGCGCTTCATCGTCAATCTGGATGCCTATCTGGACACCGGCTTGTTTCTGGATCACCGCAACACCCGCAAACGCGTGCGTGAAGAAGCCGCTGGCAAGCGCTTTCTCAATCTGTTTGCCTATACCGGCAGCTTCACCGTCTACGCCGGTGCCGGTGGTGCCGTCAGTTCCGAAACGGTGGACATGTCCAATACCTATCAGGACTGGTCGCGCCGCAACTTCGAGTTGAACGGACTGGATCTCGCCCGCCATCAACTGGTGCGTGCCGATGTCTTTCAGTATCTGGAACAAGCAGTGGACGAGGGCAAGCAGTTCGACCTCATCGTGATGGACCCGCCCACCTTCTCCAATTCCAAGAAAATGCTGGATATCCTGGACGTCCAGCGCGACCACGTCTGGCTTATCGACTACGCCATGGCGTTGCTGGCACCGGGCGGTACCTTGTACTTCTCCAATAATCTGCGCAGCTTCGTGCTGGATGAACGTCTGGCCGAGGACTATCACATCCGCGATATCAGCGGGCAGTCCGTACCGGAAGACTTCCGCAACCGCAAGATTCACCAGTGTTACCAACTGAAAAAGAAAGCCAGCTGACATGCCGCAAGTCATCATGCAATACAGCAGCGGGCTTAAGCTGGATGTCCCCGCCACCTTGCTGGCCATCAACCAGACGCTATTGGCCAGCGGCCAGTTTCAGGCAGAAGACATCAAGAGCCGCGCCATTCTGTTGCAAGACTGGCTGACCGGCACCACACCGGGTAGCGCCCCGTTTGTACACCTGCAACTCCATATCCTGAGCGGTCGCGACTTGCCTGCCCGCCAGCAACTCTCCGACAGCCTGCTACCCGTCTTGCAACAACAGATTCAAGGCCCCACCGGCACCCAGCTTTGCGTGGAAGTCTGTCAGATGGAACGTGACAGCTACCGCAAATGCTGGCTGTAATACCGTTGGCAGAACATGAAGGCTCACAACAGTGAGCCTTTTTTCTGCCTGAAGCCGCGGCAAACCGGCGCACTGCTCTTGTAAAAGCCAGCACGCATCCCATCTTGCTGCTACTACCTATATATATGCCGGTTACCGGCAAGGAGCGCAGCATGGCCACGATCAATATCACCGGCAGCAGTTTCAATGAAACCGTCGACAAGGGCGGCATCGTCATTCTGGACTTCTGGGCCGAATGGTGTGGTCCGTGCAAGATGTTTGGCCCCACCTTTGACGCCGCTGCGCTCAAGCATCCCGACATCGTGTTTGGCAAAATCAATACCGAAGAAGAGCAAGAACTGGCCGGCCATTTCCAGATCCGCTCCATCCCCACACTGATGGCACTCAAGGACGGCATCATCGTCTTCAACCAGGCTGGCGCGATGATGCCAGCGCAACTGGAAGAGTTGATCAAGGCACTGCGTGATCTCGACATGGAAAAGGTCAAGGCGGATATCGCCGCACAAGAAGAATGATGGCCGTGCTTGAACGCACGCCATGCAAAAAGCCCGGCCCAGCCGGGCTTTTTGCTGCCTGTGTCGTTAGCGAAGCCGGCTTTTTGCGCCAGTTTCCCCCGTGGGTCAGCATCAGGATGGAGGCCAGTGCATCGCTGACTGTGCGCCCGCAGCAAAACAGTCATGAAACCCGCATTTCATAAAGCATTACCGTTCAGTGACTTAGCGGTCTGTGTGACGGAATTTTGGCAAATCCTGCAGATTTCTTTGCACAAAGTGTTGACGAGGGTGGGGCAGGGCGGTATAGTTCGCCTCCTCAGCAGACAACGCAGCGACGGAAACGAAACGCAGCGACCTGCACCGCTCTTTAAAAAACAGAATAACCGATAGGTGTGAGTGCTTGGCGAAAGCCAAATACTTGCACTGCAAGACAAGAAATACTTGTTATTTTCTTTGATCTTGCGTGCCAGAAAATTTGCTATGAGATTGAACTGAAGAGTTTGATCCTGGCTCAGATTGAACGCTGGCGGCATGCTTTACACATGCAAGTCGAACGGTAACAGGGAGCTTGCTCCGCTGACGAGTGGCGAACGGGTGAGTAATGCGTCGGAACGTGCCGAGTAGTGGGGGATAACTATCCGAAAGGATAGCTAATACCGCATACGCTTTGAGAAGGAAAGCAGGGGATCGCAAGACCTTGCGCTATTTGAGCGGCCGACGTCTGATTAGCTAGTTGGTGAGGTAAAGGCTCACCAAGGCATCGATCAGTAGCGGGTCTGAGAGGATGATCCGCCACACTGGGACTGAGACACGGCCCAGACTCCTACGGGAGGCAGCAGTGGGGAATTTTGGACAATGGGCGCAAGCCTGATCCAGCCATGCCGCGTGTCTGAAGAAGGCCTTCGGGTTGTAAAGGACTTTTGTCAGGGAGGAAATTCCTAGCGCTAATATCGCTGGGGGATGACAGTACCTGAAGAATAAGCACCGGCTAACTACGTGCCAGCAGCCGCGGTAATACGTAGGGTGCAAGCGTTAATCGGAATTACTGGGCGTAAAGCGTGCGCAGGCGGTTGTGTAAGTCTGATGTGAAAGCCCCGGGCTTAACCTGGGAACTGCATTGGAGACTGCACAGCTAGAGTGCGTCAGAGGGGGGTAGAATTCCGCGTGTAGCAGTGAAATGCGTAGAGATGCGGAGGAATACCGATGGCGAAGGCAGCCCCCTGGGATGACACTGACGCTCATGCACGAAAGCGTGGGGAGCAAACAGGATTAGATACCCTGGTAGTCCACGCCCTAAACGATGTCAACTAGCTGTTGGGGGTTTGAATCCTTGGTAGCGTAGCTAACGCGAGAAGTTGACCGCCTGGGGAGTACGGCCGCAAGGTTAAAACTCAAAGGAATTGACGGGGACCCGCACAAGCGGTGGATGATGTGGATTAATTCGATGCAACGCGAAAAACCTTACCTGGTCTTGACATGTACAGAACTTTCCAGAGATGGATTGGTGCCCGAAAGGGAGCTGTAACACAGGTGCTGCATGGCTGTCGTCAGCTCGTGTCGTGAGATGTTGGGTTAAGTCCCGCAACGAGCGCAACCCTTGCCATTAGTTGCTACCATTTAGTTGAGCACTCTAATGGGACTGCCGGTGACAAACCGGAGGAAGGTGGGGATGACGTCAAGTCCTCATGGCCCTTATGACCAGGGCTTCACACGTCATACAATGGTCGGTACAGAGGGTAGCCAAGCCGCGAGGTGGAGCCAATCTCATAAAACCGATCGTAGTCCGGATCGCACTCTGCAACTCGAGTGCGTGAAGTCGGAATCGCTAGTAATCGCAGATCAGCATGCTGCGGTGAATACGTTCCCGGGTCTTGTACACACCGCCCGTCACACCATGGGAGTGAGTTTCACCAGAAGTGGGTAGGCTAACCGTAAGGAGGCCGCTTACCACGGTGGGATTCATGACTGGGGTGAAGTCGTAACAAGGTAGCCGTAGGGGAACCTGCGGCTGGATCACCTCCTTTCTAGAGAAGGCGATCGTCAAGTATTCACAGCCTATCGGTTATTCGAGATTTTAAGGGTTTGACTGGGTTTGTAGCTCAGCTGGTTAGAGCACTGTGTTGATAACGCAGGGGTCGAAGGTTCGAGTCCTTCCAGACCCACCAGTTTGGGGGATTAGCTCAGTTGGGAGAGCACCTGCTTTGCAAGCAGGGGGTCGTCGGTTCGATCCCGTCATCCTCCACCACCTCAACTCAAACAAAAACGCATCTGGAAACGTTGTTTCCGGGTATCTTTTTGTTTGCGTTGAATTGACCGCAAGGTCGAACGCCCGATCTTTAACAAACTGAAGAAGCCGAATTAATTAGACGGCGAAATGAAATGCATGAAGTTAACTCTGCATGCAGGACAAATCGTCATCTTGGGAATTTGATTGTATCTAATGTCATGTCGCCATCACAAAAGGGGCGGTGTGACATGTCGCACAAACACAATCCTGTCGGATTGGTAACTCAGGTTACTGAAATGATAGGGTCAAGCGACTAAGTGCATCTGGTGGATGCCTTGGCGATCACAGGCGATGAAGGACGTGTAAGCCTGCGAAAAGCGCGGGGGAGCTGGCAATAGAGCTTTGATCCCGCGATATCCGAATGGGGAAACCCACCCGCAAGGGTATCCCAGACTGAATACATAGGTCTGTGGAAGCGAACCGAGTGAACTGAAACATCTAAGTAACTCGAGGAAAAGAAATCAACCGAGATTCCGTCAGTAGTGGCGAGCGAACGCGGAATAGCCTGTATGTGATAGAGATTGAGATAGTGGAAGGACCTGGAAATGTCCGCCATAGTGGGTGATAGCCCCGTACACGAAATTTCATTCTTGGTACTGAGCATACGAAAAGTAGGGCGGGACACGCGAAATCCTGTCTGAAGATGGGGGGACCATCCTCCAAGGCTAAATACTCGTGATCGACCGATAGTGAACCAGTACCGTGAGGGAAAGGCGAAAAGAACCCCGGGAGGGGAGTGAAATAGAACCTGAAACCGGATGCATACAAACAGTGGGAGCCTCGCAAGGGGTGACTGCGTACCTTTTGTATAATGGGTCAGCGACTTACGTTCAGTAGCAAGCTTAACCGCATAGGGGAGGCGTAGGGAAACCGAGTCCGAATAGGGCGCTTTAGTTGCTGGGCGTAGACCCGAAACCGAGTGATCTATCCATGGCCAGGATGAAGGTGCGGTAACACGCACTGGAGGTCCGAACCCACTAGTGTTGCAAAACTAGGGGATGAGCTGTGGATAGGGGTGAAAGGCTAAACAAACTCGGAGATAGCTGGTTCTCCCCGAAAACTATTTAGGTAGTGCCTCATGTATCACTTCCGGGGGTAAAGCACTGTTATGGCTAGGGGGTCATTGCGATTTACCAAACCATGGCAAACTCTGAATACCGGAAAGTGCGAGCATGGGAGACAGACGGTGGGTGCTAACGTCCATCGTCAAGAGGGAAACAACCCAGACCGCCAGCTAAGGTCCCAAATGATCAGTTAAGTGGTAAACGAAGTGGGAAGGCCCAGACAGCCAGGATGTTGGCTTAGAAGCAGCCATCATTTAAAGAAAGCGTAATAGCTCACTGGTCGAGTCGTCCTGCGCGGAAGATGTAACGGGGCTCAAACTGATAACCGAAGCTGCGGATTTGCACGTAAGTGCAGATGGTAGGGGAGCGTTCTGTAGGTCTGTGAAGGTGTCTCGTAAGGGATGCTGGAGATATCAGAAGTGCGAATGCTGACATGAGTAGCGATAAAGCGGGTGAAAAGCCCGCTCGCCGAAAGCCCAAGGTTTCCTACGCAACGTTCATCGGCGTAGGGTGAGTCGGCCCCTAAGGCGAGGCTGAAAAGCGTAGTCGATGGGAAACGGGTTAAAATTCCCGTACTTTTGTGTAGTGCGATGTGGGGACGGAGAAGGTTAGGTCAGCGGCCTGTTGGAATAGGTCGTTCAAGCCGGTAGGCGTGAAGGGTAGGCAAATCCGCCCTTCTTTAACGCCGAGAAGTGATAACGAGGGTCTACGGACCTGAAGTGACTGATACCACGCTTCCAGGAAAAGCCACTAAGCTTCAGCTACACAAGAACCGTACCGCAAACCGACACAGGTGGGCAGGATGAGAATTCTAAGGCGCTTGAGAGAACTCAGGAGAAGGAACTCGGCAAATTGATACCGTAACTTCGGGAGAAGGTATGCCTGTTGTGGTGAACACCCTGCGGTGGGAGCTACGACAGGTCGCAGAGAATCGGTGGCTGCGACTGTTTATCAAAAACACAGCACTGTGCCAACACGAAAGTGGACGTATACGGTGTGACGCCTGCCCGGTGCTGGAAGGTTAAGTGATGGGGTGCAAGCTCTTGATCGAAGCCCCAGTAAACGGCGGCCGTAACTATAACGGTCCTAAGGTAGCGAAATTCCTTGTCGGGTAAGTTCCGACCCGCACGAATGGCGTAACGATGGCCACACTGTCTCCTCCTGAGACTCAGCGAAGTTGAAGTGTTTGTGAAGATGCAATCTCCCCGCTGCTAGACGGAAAGACCCCGTGAACCTTTACTGTAGCTTTGCATTGGACTTTGAAGTGGTTTGTGTAGGATAGGTGGGAGGCTTTGAAGCAGGGACGCTAGTTCCTGTGGAGCCGACCTTGAAATACCACCCTGACCCCTTTGAGGTTCTAACCTTGGTCCGTTATCCGGATCGGGGACAGTGCATGGTAGGCAGTTTGACTGGGGCGGTCTCCTCCCAAAGTGTAACGGAGGAGTTCGAAGGTTACCTAGGTACGGTCGGAAATCGTGCTGATAGTGCAATGGCAAAAGGTAGCTTAACTGCGAGACCGACAAGTCGAGCAGGTGCGAAAGCAGGACATAGTGATCCGGTGGTTCTGAATGGAAGGGCCATCGCTCAACGGATAAAAGGTACTCCGGGGATAACAGGCTGATACCGCCCAAGAGTTCACATCGACGGCGGTGTTTGGCACCTCGATGTCGGCTCATCACATCCTGGGGCTGTAGCCGGTCCCAAGGGTATGGCTGTTCGCCATTTAAAGTGGTACGTGAGCTGGGTTCAAAACGTCGTGAGACAGTTTGGTCCCTATCTGCAGTGGGCGTTGGAAGTTTGACGGGGGCTGCTCCTAGTACGAGAGGACCGGAGTGGACGAACCTCTGGTGTACCGGTTGTCACGCCAGTGGCATTGCCGGGTAGCTAAGTTCGGAAGAGATAAGCGCTGAAAGCATCTAAGCGCGAAACTCGCCTGAAGATGAGACTTCCCTGAGGGCTAGACCCTCCTGAAGAGTCGTTCGAGACCAGGACGTTGATAGGTCGGGTGTGGAAGCGCTGTGAGGCGTTAAGCTAACCGATACTAATTGCTCGTGAGGCTTGATCCTATCATTTGAGTGGCTTGGGAAACCGAGACCGGATGGATAGTGAATGTGCGACGCGATCAAAGATCCAAGATAAGATACCTAATTAATTCAGTGATTCAGACGAAGTCTGGATGACAAAGCTTCTTCAAGTTTGTTGACAGTTTATGTCTGGTGGCCATAGCGAGGTGGTCCCACGCCTTCCCATCCCGAACAGGACCGTGAAACGCCTTAGCGCCGATGATAGTGTGGCATTCGCCATGTGAAAGTAGGACACTGCCAGACTCCCCTTACAGAAGCCCAGCTCAACCGAGCTGGGCTTTTTCGTTTGGATCTTCGCTTCTTTCTTCTTGACCCGCCTTCTTAATTTATCCGCGCTTTGCTTTGATGTGCTTCCCACTCCAATCCTGTTGCTCTGTGTGCTGGCAGAGTTTGCAAAATGGCGCTGCATATGTGATCGAAAGGCTGGTTGCCAAGTATTCCAATAGCATTATTAATCGCGTATCGTGACTGCTTCACCATATTTTTCGATGAAATGGGGGGTGTTGCATGCATGGTGTAGGCTGCGTGGGTTTGGTATTGATGTTGACACTACTAAGTGGGCTGGCAGGAGCAACACCATTGCCGAATGCGGTGACCGGGGCTGGCAAATTGCTTATCGATGCAAACAGTAGCGGGCGTGAGGTATTGCGCAACATTCCCGCGGAAGCTGCGATGGAGCGGTTTGTCCTGAAAGATGATAGCGGGCGGCAAGTGGCTTACGTGGGGCTGACGGAGGGGGATGTCGGTGGAGTGGTGTTTATTGATGGCCATATGGCTGGCACCCTGACGCGGAAGCAAGCGGAAGCATTTTATTCTTGTCGAGGCTTTGTGACTTCCAACCGGCATTACTGGGGTAAGGATGCGGTGCTGTGGGCTGACAGCTTGTTGCAGCAGATGAGTCCAGGTAGCACCGTGGAGCTGGTATTTAGCGGTAAGTCCACCATGCAGAGCATTAAATCCATTGTGGATAATCCTGTGCTGGGGCAGATCAAGTCCTTATTGGATATCGGTACCAACCCATTGAATGTGGTGAAAACACTCAACCGTACACGTGAAGACTTTAAGGACAAGCAACGCGAGGATGCCTTGATTGCCGCCTTGGGAGCGGTAGAGCCGGGCGATGAAGAAAGTAAGCTGGCGGGCATTTTGCAGCCACAGGATATCAACTTCATTGGCGATGATCTGGTAATGGCTTATCCCAAGTATTCCGTCGACTTTTTGGTACAACAGGGGCGCGTTAGCCTGCTGCAGCAGCCATCTTTCCTGCAATTGGCACGCGGTCAAGCTGCCTTGTTCTATCGACCGCGCGTCCAATGGACGCGTTGTACTCCGGAGGCTTGGTTTAGCGCAATGCGTTGATGCAGCATGGGTAAGATGATGGAAAAGCCGCGACAATAAAGCGGCTTTTTCTGTGCTTGGGGTGTGCTTTACAGCATCAGGTTCAGCATGCGGTCTATGCGTACCCGGCTCAGGCGGGTGAGGATGGTGCGCACTTTGAGCGGATAGCTGCGCACGCTTTCCAATTGGCGGTAGTGACTGATGCGTGTGGTGTGGCGCAGGATATTCTGCTGTTCCGCGTGGCTGTGCGATTGCAGCCCTTGCTCCGGGTCGTGAATCAGCAGGGCGTTTTCCAGATCCAGGCGGAAGGCTCTGGGATTCATGTTGTTGCCGGTGAGCAGAATGTGCTGCGCATCGCACCACATGCCTTTGAGGTGGTAGCTGTTGTCACCATCTTTCCACAGGCACAGATTGAGTTTGCCGTTTTCTATCTGTGCCTGACGGCGCTTGGCAAAGCGGCGCAGGTTCATTTCGTACAGGTAGGGCAGGGCTGCAATCAGTTTGAATGGCTCTGTTTCGGGGATGAAAAAGTCATTGGCAGTCTTGTCCCCGACGATGATGGTAACTTCCACGCCACGGCGTAGTGCGCGGTTAATGGCGCGCAGCACGGCCATGGGGAAGTTGAAGTAAGGCGTACAAATCACCAGGCGGTGCTGGGCGTGGCCAAGGAGCTGCAAGATGAGGCGATTGAGCGGGTTGCCCTTGCCCAAGCCGACAATGGGCGTGATGCCCATGCCTTGCTGGACTGTCTGTTGCCGTGGCAGGTGGTAATGCGTGCTTTCCAGCCGGCTGCGAAAGGCGCGGATTTCCTTGCGAATGCTACGGGTGCTGGGGACTGGTTTGTCGAGCCGGAATACCGCCTCGTCATTACAGATGTTTTGCAGCATGAAGCTGGCCATGCAGTCTGCCAGTGCCGGGTTGCGAATCAGGTGATAGCGATCGAAACGATATTTGTCCTGTTTGTGCAGGTAGACGTTGTTGAGGCTGGCACCGCTGTAAATCACCAGCTCATCAATGATGAAGCCTTTCAGATGCAGTACGCCGAACAGCTCCCGGGTTTGGGTCGGGACGCCGTAGATGGGGACCTCTACCGCATGTTGACTGGCCTGCTCCCGATACCATGCCGCGTTGCAAGCGACGCTGTGCTCGCCGATGCGGCCACGCTGTGCTCGGTGCCAGTCCACCAGAATGCGGACATCCAGTGCTGGATTGCGTTGTTTGGCGGCATAGATGGCAGCCAGTACTTCCTGACCCGCTTCATCTTGCTCCAGATACAGTGCCGCAATGTAAATGCGCTGCTGTGCCGCATTCAGTGCCTTGAGCAGGGTGTGACGAAAATCGGCGGCGGATGGCAGGCAGTCAAATTCGCCGGTTGTCAGCGCAAAGCGTGGCAGATGTTCCAGAGCGGTATGGGGAAGTAGAAATGCCATATGCATAATGTGTGAAGCAGTTGATCGGGGCATCCTAGCATCGTTTGCCGCTTTTGGGTGATGCGACTGCCTGACGGCTGTTGTAGCTCAAGTTCTGTGCATGCTGACTAGAAGCCCAGTGCATCCCGCAAGCGGTAATACATGCTGCCCAGGCGGATCAGGCTTTCTTCCATGGAGGCGGGGAGTGGGAGAGGATGGGCATACAGTTTGTTGAAGATGTCAAAGCGGCCCAGATCGCCGGCAATGGCTTCGGCAATCATCTGCCCGGCGATGCCAGTGAATGCCAGTCCATGCCCGGCGAAGCCTTGTGCGTGATAAATGCGCTGGCTCTGGCGGCCAATCTGGGGCAAACGGGCCGGGCCGATATCCACATGTCCGCTCCAGGCATAGTCAATCTGGCTGTGGCGCAGCATGGGGAAAATGCTGGCCATGCGGGCATGTCGCTCCGCCACTACCGACTGCCGTTGTGCATACGGACGGCTTGACCTGCCTCCAAACAGCAGGCGGTAGTCTGGTGTCAGGCGGAAGTAGTCCGGCAGCTTGTCGCTGCTGCAAACCGCAGCGCCTTGCGGCAGCAGGCTGGCCGCCTGCTGGGCAGTGAGCGGGGCGGTGGCAATGATATGTGATTCCACCGGCAGGATGCTGCGACGCAACTGCGGTTGCAGCGCACCGATATCGACATTGCAGGCCAGTACCATCTTGTCTGCCCGTACCCAGCCATTGGGCGTGCCGATTTGCAGACCCAGCCTGTCCTCGTCGATGGAGGTGATCGGGCTGTGTTCGAACAGCCTGACGCCGGCGCGAAATGCAGCGCGTGCCAGCCCTTGGGCGTACTTGAGCGGATGCAGGTGGCCGCAGCCGCTATCATGCAGGGCGGCGCTGTAGTGCGGTGAGTTGATGTGCTCGGCCAGCGTGCTGCCCTCCAGCCACTGTGCATCATGGTAAGCACAGCTCTCCAGCATGGCTTGCTGCTTGCGTAGCTGTTGCTGCTGGTGGCGATTGCTGGCGGTCGTCAGAAAGCCCCAGCGCAGTTCGCAGTCGATCTGGTGCTGGTGAATGCGATTGGCAATCAGTGACACGCCATCCAGTGATGCCTCCCAGCACTGCTGTGCCGCACGGTGGCCAAGTTGCTGCGCGAAGCGGGTCAGCGGCGCTGCAAAGCCGTGCAGGATTTGCCCGCCATTACGACCAGTGGCACCAAAACCGACCAATGCGCCTTCCAGCAGCGCAACAGACAGGCCTTTCTCCGCGAGTACCAGCGCACAGGACAGGCCGGTGAGGCCGGCACCCACTACGCAGACATCGCAACGCACCACCTCGCCCAGCACCGGATAACGCTCGCGCAAGGGGGCGGTCGCGGCATACCAGGAATGGACATGGTGGCCATCAAACTGGGACAGGTGTGGTGCGTGTTCGCGCTTCATGACGTCTCTTTCATGCCTGGCCTAGCAAGTGGCGGTACTCCCAGGAGGTAACCTGGCGGTTGAATTCCTGCCACTCGTTCAGCTTGAGCTGACAATAGGTAGAGACAAACTGTGGTCCCAGCAGCTCGGCAAGCGCCTGATTGCCAGCCAGTCTTTCAATCGCTTCCAACTGGGTACGGGCAAAGGCGTAGGGCCGGCCATAGGCGCTGCTCTGCAGCGGTGCCGTGGGTTGCAGTTCCTGTGTGATACCAAGCAAACCGCAGGCCAGGGTGGTGGCCAGGGCCAGGTAGGGGTTGGCATCCACCCCCGGCAAGCGATTTTCTACCCGACGTGCTTGTGGGCCTGCTTGCGGAATGCGCAGGCCGCAGGTGCGGTTGTCAAAGCCCCATTCCACATTGATGGGGGCCGCGGTGAACGGTGCCAGGCGGCGATAGGAGTTGACGTAGGGTGCCAGCAGCAGCAAGGCATCCGGCAAATAGCGTTGCAGGCCGGCGATATAGTGGGCAAAGCGCGCTGCGGCTTGGCCGTTATCCAGCGAGAAAGCATTGCGGCCGCTGTCAGCGTACACCAGGCTCTGGTGGATGTGCATGGCGCTGCCGGCATCATTGGCCAGCGGCTTGGCCATGAAGCAGGCTTCCAGCGCATGACGGGTGGCGGCCTCGCGTACCATGCGTTTGAACAGGAAGGCCTGGTCGGCCAGCGCAATGGCGTCGCCATGCTGCAGATTGATTTCCAGTTGTCCACAGCCCACCTCTTGCAGCAGGGTGTCGGCACCGATGCCCAGCAACTGGCAGCCATGGCGGATGTCGTCCAGCACTGCGGCCAGATCATGCAGCCTATCCAGCGCATAGGGCTGGCGTAGGCTGTCACCACTTTTGCCATAGCTGGCGGGGGGCTGTGGTGCTTCGTCCAGCCCTTGGCGCCGGGCAAACAGATAAAACTCCATCTCAGGTGCAACAACAGGTTTCAGGCCCAGCTCGGCATAGCGTGCCAGTACCCGGTGCAGCACATTGCGTGGCGAGAATTCGATCAGGCTGCCATCTTCGTGCAGGCAGTCGTGAATCAGCATGGCGGCCGGCTCATGGCTGAATGGCAGGCGGCGCAGGGTGCTGAGGTCAGCTTGCAGCAGCATGTCCGGGTCCAGCTCGGGGACCAGTTGTTGCAGGCAGTCGCCGGTGACGCTCTGTACCAGCCCCACTTGCGAAAAGCGCAATTCGCTGCCGTTCAATACGCTTGTGGCCGGCAAGATCTTGCCGCGCGCGGTACCGGTAATATCGGAAAACAGGCATTCGACAGTGCGAATGCCATGGTGTTGCAGCCAGTCTGCAGGATTCAGCATGGAGGGTCCTTGGGCGTTGAATTGTCGATAGCCGCCACATGGGCGGGTAATACGGCAAAACGCTAGCGGTGACCGACTGCGGTAAACGGCTGGACGAAGAAGCCAAGCGACAAGGCTGTCGGGTCTGCCCAGGCGCACGGCACCACCGCTGCCGCAGGCAGGGGTGGGAATGTGGCTGGACTGCGACGTGCTTGCATGAAAGCGAGGCCTTCCGGGGTGTGGGCAGCAAGGTGCTGTGCCGGATTTTTAAACGCCTTTGGCATGGGGCGTCAATTCTTTTCACGGTGTGCCAGGCAGTGTGTGGTGGAATTGCTGGCAAGCCGCCACGTCAGGCGCATGGCAAGAGCTGTCGAAATGTGCAAAAATTCGGTCAACTAGACGATTTGCAGGTTTTTTTCATGCTGGACCGGGACGGATATCGCCCCAATGTCGGAATCATCCTCATCAATGGCAAAAATGAGGTGTTCTGGGGCAAGCGGGTACGCGAACATTCCTGGCAATTTCCGCAAGGGGGCATCAAGCCGGGTGAAAGCCCGGAGGCTGCGATGTACCGCGAGCTGCTGGAGGAAGTCGGGCTGTTGCCGCAACATGTCAAGATCGTGGGGCGCACCCGCGACTGGCTGCGTTACGAAGTGCCCAGCAACTGGGTGCGCCGCGAATGGCGTGGCAGTTACAAGGGACAGAAGCAGATCTGGTTCCTGCTGCGGCTGACCGGGCGCGACTGCGATGTCTGCCTGCGTGCCAGCAGTCATCCGGAGTTCGATGGCTGGCGCTGGAACGACTACTGGGCACCGGTGGATGCCGTCATCGAATTCAAGCGTGATGTGTATATCCGCGCGCTGACCGAGTTGTCGCGCTTCCTCAAGGGCTTGGAAAACTACGACAGCTTTTTGCAGCGCATGCGGCAGTCTGCCCGGCCGGCTCCGGTGGCCGAAGGTTTGCCGGACAAGCAGCAGGACCACTGAGCGCACGGTCAGTCTGTCTCACCCATCAAGCAAGCGGCGGCCCTGGGCTGCCGTTTGAGCATCATGACCACCCTGCCTGTCGGCACGGTGGCAACATCATCATCAGGCTTGGCCCTGGCTGCAGGGCCGTTACAGGCGACGATAAAAGCTATGACGCAACAGTACGACGAATCCTCGGTACGGGTACTCAAGGGGCTGGAGCCGGTCAAAGAGCGACCGGGCATGTATACCCGCACCACCGACCCCACCCATATCTGCCAGGAAGTCATCGATAACGCCGCCGACGAGGCGCTGGGTGGCTATGCCCGCAAGATTGCCGTTACCGTGCATCAGGATGGTTCCTTGTCGGTGGAAGATGATGGCCGCGGCATTCCGGTTGGCCTGCATCCGCAAGAAGGCGTGCCGGTGGTGGAGCTGGTATTCACCCGCCTGCATGCCGGTGGCAAGTTCAACAAGAAAGACGGTGGTGCCTATGCCTTCTCCGGTGGTTTGCATGGCGTAGGTGTGTCGGTGACCAATGCCTTGTCCACCCGGCTGGAAGTCGAGGTCAAGCGCGAAGGCGGTGTACACCGCCTGGTGTTTTCCGGCGGCGACGTGATCGAACCCCTGGCCCGCATTGGCGACTGCGGCCCGCGCACCAGCGGCACCCGGGTGCGGGTATGGCCGGATGGCAAGTATTTTGAAAGCCCGCGTTACTCCTTGCCTGAGCTGGAACGCCTGCTGCGCGCCAAGGCGGTGCTGCTGCCCGGCGTGGCGGTGTCGCTGACGGTAGAGAAGCCCAGTGGTGCCGAGGTCAAGGTGTGGCAGTACCCGCAGGGCCTGAAGAGCTATCTGGCCGAGCTGTGCAACGGTGACGAGCCGATTGCGCCGCTGTTCGCCGCCGAAGCCTATATCGGTGACGACCACGAACAATTTGCCAAGGGCGAAGGCGTGCAGTGGGCGATGGCCTGGTTTGAAGATGGGGCCAGCGGCGAGAGCTATGTCAACCTGATTCCCACCCCGTCTGGCGGCACCCATGAAGCTGGCCTGCGTGCCGGGGTGTTCGATGCGGTGAAGAGCTTCATCGACCACCACAACCTGCTGCCGCGCGGTGTCAAGCTGATGGCAGAGGACGTGTGGAGCCGGGTGCGCTTTGTGCTGTCGGCCCGCGTGCTGGACCCGCAATTCCAAGGCCAGACCAAGGACAAGCTCACCAGCCGCGATGCGCTGAAGCTGATTTCCAGCCTGTCGCGCGACCCGGTGGAGCTATGGCTGAACCAGAATGTGGAAGCGGGCAAGAAGATTGCCGAGCTGGCCATTCGCCAGGCGCAGTCGCGCCTGAAGTCAGTCAAAAAGGTGGAAAAGAAAAAGGGCTCCGGCGTGGCCGTGCTGCCGGGCAAACTGACCGATTGCGAAAGCGAAGACATCGAACGCAACGAGCTGTTCCTGGTGGAAGGTGACTCTGCCGGTGGCTCGGCCAAGCTGGCGCGTGACAAGGAATACCAGGCCATCCTGCCTTTGCGCGGCAAGGTGCTTAATAGCTGGGAAACCGACAAGGACCAGTTGTTTTCCAATGCCGAAATCCACGATATTTCCGTCGCCATCGGCGTGGACCCGCACGGGCCGGATGATCACCCGGATTTGTCCGGCCAGCGTTATGGCAAGATCGCCATCCTGTCCGATGCCGACGTGGATGGCTCGCACATCCAGGTGCTGTTGCTCACCTTGTTCTTCCGCCATTTCCCGCGGCTGATCGAAAACGGCAATATCTACATCGCGCAGCCGCCGCTGTTCCGCGTGGATGTGCCGGGTTCGGGCAAGAACCGTCCGCCACGCAAGATTTACGCGCTGGACGAGGGCGAGCTCAATGCCATTCTGGACCGTCTGCGCAGCGAGAATGTGCGCGAAGGCAGTTGGGGCATCTCGCGCTTCAAAGGTCTGGGCGAGATGAACCCGGAACAGCTGAAGGACACCACCATGAATCCGGATACCCGCCGCCTGTCGCGGGTGCAGGTGCGTCCGGGTGAAATGGCGCAAACCCTGTCCACCTTTGTCATGCTGATGGGCAAGGGCGAGGCTTCCAGCCGCCGTAGCTGGATGGAAGCCAAGGGTAACGAGGTGGAAGCCGATATCTGAGCCAGCTGCTGTGTGGCGTTGATGGGCAATGCAAAAGGGGACCTGCGGGTCCCCTTTGTGCTGGATGGCAAACAGGCCTCAGTCGGCCAGCGTCACCACCACCCGCTTGTTGCGCGCGCCCTTGCTTTCAATCTTTTTCACCAGCAGGCGGCCGATTTCTCCGGTGCGGCGCACATGGGTGCCGCCACAGGGTTGCAGGTCGACGCCGTCGATTTCGATCAGGCGGATTTCCGGCAGCTCCAGCGGCGGGGTGACCGACATGGTCTTGATCAGCTCCGGACGGGCTTTCAGCGCTTCGCCGCTGGTCATCTGGATGCTCACCGCCAGGTCCTGTGCCACCAGCGCATTCAGGCCGGCCTCGATCTCGTCCTTGTCCAGCTCCATGCCTTCCGGCAAATCAAAATCCAGTCGACCGCCTTCTGCGGTCAGATTGCCGCCGGTCACCCCGGCCTTGATCACCACCGACAGCAGATGCAGGCCGGTATGCACCCGCATGTGACGATGACGGCGCACCCAGTCGAGCGTCAGGGTGACGGCGCTGCCTGCGGTCAGTCGCGGGGCATCGGCAGCGGTGATGTGCAGGATCTCGCGGGTTTCGCGGTTGCGGCGGGTGTCGCTGATGGCCAGCGTGCTGCCGTCGGCCAGGGTCAGCGTGGCGGTGTCACCGGGCTGGCCGCCGCCCAGCGGGTAACACAGGGTGTCTGCCAGTACCAGGCCGGCATCGTCATGACGGATGACCGTGGTTTGCAGGGTGGTTTGGTAAGGGTCGAGGTAAAAACGCTCCGGCATGACAGCTCCTTGCATGGGGAATGATCTGATCATGACAGGGTGATGGCGTTGCACTGCCATTTCAAGTGGCAATTCCCCGGCAAATGCAGGGTGACAGCTTGTGAAGCCGCGCCGGGGGTAAGATAATCGCCGCTCTTTATTTATTCTGTTCCCCTGTTGCCGCCATGAGCCAAGCCCATAATCTGGAAAACTACACCCCGCCGCCGGATACCGGTCTTGCGGTCATTTACGTGGATGACTGCCTGCTGGTGGTGGACAAGCCCTCCGGCCTGCTGTCGGTGCCGGGCCGTGGCGAGGGCAAGGACGACTGCCTGATCAGCCGGGTGCAAAAAGTGTATCCGGATGCGCTGACCGTACACCGGCTGGACATGGCCACCTCGGGCCTGGTGATCTTTGGCCGTGGCGCGGCCATGCAGCGCGCGCTGTCCATTGCCTTCATGGAGCGCAAGGTCAAGAAGCGCTATATCGCGGTGGTGGATGGCATCGTCCAAAGCAATAGCGGCACCATCGATCTGCCGCTGATCATCGACTGGCCCAATCGCCCGCGCCAGAAAATAGACCATGTGGAAGGCAAACAGGCCATCACCCATTACCGCGTGGTGTCGCGTGATACCACGCGTCAGACCTCGCGCATGGAGCTGGATCCGCAAACCGGGCGTGCCCACCAGTTGCGCATGCACATGCTGCATCTGGAAAGCGGCCACCCGATTCTGGGCGATGACATCTACGCGCCGCCGGAGGTGCTGGCCAAGGCCGACCGTCTGCTGCTGCATGCGTCGCGGCTGGTGTTGCGTCACCCGGTGACGCAGGAAGAAATGGAATTCGACGCGCCGACACCGTTTTGAGTGTGGTGCGGTATGAAAAAGCCTGACGGTAGTCAGGCTTTTTTTACGTTCAGTGTCCGCATAGTTGTTGCTCGCAAGGAATCCCATCGTGATCACCATCAATTTCTACCCCAGGGCAGTGCTTGAGATAGAACATGGCTTCTTCACAGGAGGTCATTTGCGAGCACGAGCGCTTGCCACTGCACTGGAAGCCTTGGGTTGTCGAAGTCGGGATGGCTATTTGCGGGCTGTCGCCTGCTGTTGGATGGGGTGTCGTGCGCCATGACAAGGCAGAAAATACCAATAATCCGATCAATAGTATTCCCTGCATGATGCCGCGTAGCCGACGGGGCGGCCTGTTGGGTCGGAAGGAATGGCTGCGTGAGCTGGTTGGCGAAACAAAGCGTACTTTGTCAGCTCGCTGCCTGTGCTGTTGATCTGCACTGAGCTCATAACTGACGATATCGCCTTGCAGTGGACGGCGCTGATTGTCCTCAAATGCGCTGATGTGAACAAACACGGCCTTGTCATCACCATTTTGCGTGACGAAGCCAAAGCCGCGTTGATCATCCCATCGCGTGATTTTTCCTTGCAAGCGCATCGGAGACTGTTTTCGTTCTAAACGATCACTTTATGCCAATGTCAATGCGTGATGCAAGGTGCTACGGTTCACTGCCGTGCCGTGCGGGTGTTATCCAGCGGTGCCTGTTCGGCATTGCTGCGCCAGGGGTTGATGTCCAGACCACCGCGGCGGGTGTAGCGGGCGTACACCGTCAGTTGCTGCGGTGCGCAGGCGCGCAGGATGTCGGTGAAGATGCGCTCCACGCATTGCTCGTGGAATTCATTGTGCTGACGGAAGCCGATCAGGTAGCGCAGCAGCGCTTCGCGGTCCAGTTGCGGGCCGGTGTAGCGGATTTGCACGCTGCCCCAGTCCGGCTGGCCGGTCACCAGGCAGTTGGACTTCAGCAGATTGCTGCACAGGGTTTCGCTGACGATATTGCCGGTATCGGCACGCAGGATGTCCGGGCAGGGCGCGTAGTTGTCCACGGCGATGTCCTGCTCGTCGATGT
The DNA here is from genome assembly GCF_002217795.2 of Aquitalea magnusonii. Taxonomy (NCBI): domain Bacteria; kingdom Pseudomonadati; phylum Pseudomonadota; class Betaproteobacteria; order Neisseriales; family Chromobacteriaceae; genus Aquitalea; species Aquitalea magnusonii. The sequence goes on along the minus strand of NZ_AP018823.1, from coordinate 3,369,608 downwards.
AGTCGCCGTCCAGCTCGGCAATACGCTCTGCGGCAAAGTCCTGTGGCAGCAGTACGCTGACTGTGACTGCAGCACCAGCAGCATTGGACAGGTCCAGCGCCAACTGGGCCTGCAATTCCTCCAGGCTGGCGATGCGGGTCTGGTTATAGCTGTTCAGGTAGAGCTTGAACGACTTGGATTCGATCAGGTTGGGGCTGTCAGCCGGAATGCGGAAGGTGGCAATGCCCACTTGGGGTTTGCCGCGCGCATTCAGCCAGGACAGCTCGAAACCGGTCCAGATATCCACGCCGGCAAAGGGCAGGGCCTGTTGGTCCACGCCAATTTCATCGCGCTTCATCTTGCGCGCAATGGGAAACAGCAGGCTGGCGTCGTACTGGTCCTGGTAGCTGACGGTTTTGCCCAGCGGGGAGAGATCGGGAGTCAGGTGCGGAGTGGTCATGAGAGGGATTCCGTGAAAAAAGCGAGCCAGCCGCGGCGTTTGCCGCTCAGAGCAACAGGCCTTTGCGCCACAGCGCCATCAGGTCCATGGTGAGGGCCACGCTGCAATGCAGGGCGATGCCCAGCCAGATCGAGCGATAACGATAACTCAGCGCACCCAGTGCGATGCCGGCGATGATGGCGGCCAGGCTTTCCAGCACTGGTTTTTCAAAATGGATCATGCAGTACGGCAGCAGCATCACGAAGATGGCGGATACACCAAAGCGTGCTTTGAGGCCGTGCAGCATGTAACCGCGAAAGAAGAACTCCAGCGCGGCAAATTGGGCGAAGTATAACAGCTCCCACCAGGCCCAGTGCGGCCACAGGCTTTCTTGTGGGCCAAGGCGGAAGAAGGGGTAGATCTGCAAGAAACCGGGCTGTGCCGACGCCCACCACAGCAGTGGCAGCATGATGGCGTAAAATAGCAGAAACAGCTTGCCATCCGTGCGCAGCAAACGCCAACTGGGCAGGGCCAGGCCAAAATCGCGCAGCGGGCGGCGCAGCACCAGCTTGATGTGCAGCAGCGGCAGCAAGCAGTAGCTGGTTACGCTGGCCAGCGACCAAAACACCGCGCGGTAGAGCTGGGTGTCCGGGTTGTGTACGACCAGGCGCTGGAAGACCGTGGCCCAGGCGGGCTGCGTGTTGCGCAGCCAGTCCAGCAGCCAGTGGCTGCTGGCCGGGTAGTACAGCAAGGTCAGGCTCAGGCAGCACACCAACAGCACGGTGGCAGCTTGCCGGTCGCCCGGTGGCAGCGCTGATGACGCGAACACGTCTTAGTGCTCCTTGCGCATGAATTGACGCGGCCGGAAGCCCAGCGCAAACAGCATGGCGAAATAAGTGATGGCCCCGGCCGCCACCAGCAGCGTCAGCCAGAGCACCCGTTGCCAGGCGTGGCCGTCCCAGTGGATGGGCAGTACAGCTTGCAGCAGCAGCAATACCGCAGCCATGGCCAGGATGGCCAGTACCATCTTGCCAAGGAAGCTGCTCCAACCCGCTTGCGGCTGGTAAATCTTGCGTTTGAGCAGGGTGGATAGCAGCAGACCGGCATTCAGGCAGGAAGCCAGGCCGATCGACAGCGCCAGCCCGGCATGCTTGAGCGGGAAGACAAAGGCCAGGTTCATCAACTGGGTGCAGCACAGGGTGATCAGCGCAATGCGCACCGGCGTCTTGATGTCTTGCCGCGCATAAAAGCCCGGCGCCAGCACCTTGACCAGAATCAGCCCCAAGAGGCCGAAGGAGTAGGCAATCACCGCCTGCTGCGACATCAGCGCATCGTGGGCGGTAAAGCGGCCATACATGAACAGGGTGGACAGCAAGGGGCCGGACAACAGGCCCAGCCCCACGGTGGCCGGTACCGCCAGCAGCAAGGACAGACGGATGCCCCAGTCCAGCAATACACTGAATTCGCTATCGGACTTGCTGGCTGCGTGCTTGGACAGCGAAGGCAGCAGGATGGTCCCCAGCGCCACACCCAGCACGCCGGAGGGGAATTCCATCAGTCGGTCGGCGTAATACATCCACGACACGCTGCCGGTGGGCAGGAAAGACGCAAAGGTGGAGTTGATCAGCAAGGAAATCTGCGCCACCGACACACCGAAAATGGCCGGGCCCATCTGGCGGATCACCCGCCATACCGCGGCATCCTTGAAGTCGAAGATGGGCATGGTGAGCATGCCGATCTGCTTGAGGAAGGGCAGTTGCCAAACCAGCTGGATCAGCCCGCCAACAAACACCGCCCAGGCCATGGCCATGATGGGCGGGTGAAAGCTGTGGGTGAAGCACAGCGCAAATACGATAAAGCTGAGGTTGAGAAAGGTGGGGGTGAAGGCCGGAATCGAGAACTTGCCCCAGCTATTGAGAATGCTGCCGGTCATCGAGGACAGCGAAATGAAAAAGATATAAGGAAAGGATACGCGCAGGATGTCGGCAAACAGCGCGGCCTTGGCCGGTTCGCGATAAAAGCCGGGCGCGGAAATCCACATGATGGCCGGGGCGGCCAGCATGCCGATGGCCGTGACCAGCAACAGCACCGAACCTAGCACGCCGGTTACCTTGGCCACGAATTCGCGGGTTTCCTCTTCGGTTTTCTGGTTCTTGTATTCGCCCAGGATGGGAACGAAGGCTTGCGAGAACGCGCCCTCGGCAAACAGGCGGCGCAACATATTGGGAATCTTGAAGGCAGCATTGAAGGCATCTGCCGACATGCCGGCACCAAATACGCGGGCGATAAGCGTGTCGCGCACCAGACCGAGAATGCGCGATACCATGGTCATGCTGCTGACTGCAGCCAGCGCCTTGAGCAGGTTCATTGATGATGGGTGGGAGGGTTGAGCAAGCCGGCTAGTTTACGCTGGCGGGTTTATTGTTGCAAAACCTGCTGTTAAGGCTTAGAATCGCGGGTTTCAGATTCCGCTCATCAGGAGAAAGATTCATGGCTAACAGCGCACAAGCTCGCAAGCGTGCACGCACAGCCCTTAAGCAGCGCGCGCACAACGCCAGCCTGCGTACTGCGTTCCGTACTGCAGTAAAGAAAGTGCTTAAGGCAATTGAAGGTGGTGACAAGGCTGCGGCCAAGGTTGTGTTCCACGCTTCGACCAAGGTTATCGATCGTATCGCTGACAAGGGCGTGTTCCACAAGAACAAGGCTGCTCGTCATAAGAGCCGTCTGTCTGCTCAGATCAAGGCCATGGCCTGATTTCAGCTCAGTGCTGACAGATACGCAGAAAAGCCCCGCCGTTGCGGGGCTTTTTGTTTGTCTGCAGCCTGACGTGGCAAGGGGCGATGTGGTGAATTTGCCACGCCGCCGCGTGGCCTTCTAGCCTAGCAGCGTGAACGCCTGCCTGGCCATTTCGCCTTCTTCGTCGGTGTCCAGCACATAAGCGTGGCGCTGGCTGTCTGCCGTGGTCAGTTGCCGGGCATGCGCCAGGTTGGCCGCATGGTCGACAGCAAAGCCCAGCCAGCCCAGTTGGCTCAGTACCCGGCCACGCACTTCGGCCGAATGTTCGCCAATGCCGGCGGTAAAGATGATGGCGTCCACGCCCTTCATGGCACCGGCCAGCGAGGCAATCTCGCGCACGATGCGGTAGCAGAACAGCTCCACCGCCTCGCGCGCGGCGGGCAGGGGGCTTGCCAGCAGCTCGCGCATATCGGCGGACACCCCGCCTGACACACCCAGCAGGCCCGAGTTCTTGTACAGCTCACGCCGCACCTCGCCTACGCCCATGCCTTCATGTTCCATCCAGTACAGCACCACTTCCGGGTCCAGATAGCCGGGGCGGGTGCCCATCATCAGCCCGTCCACCGCAGAAAAGCCCATGCTGGAGGCCACGCTTTGTCCTTGCTGGATGGCGCAGGCGCTGCTGCCACTGCCCAGATGGCACACCACCACCTTGGCTTGTGCCAGCTCCAGCCCGGCCAGCCGGCGGCTGATGGAGGCATAGGATAGGCCGTGAAAGCCGTAACGGCGCACACCTTCCTCATGCCAGTGGCGGGCAATGCCAAAGCGGGTGGCCACTTCCGGCTGGCTGGCATGGAAGGCGGTGTCAAAGCAGGCGAGCTGCGGCAGGCTGGCATCCACCGTCTGGAAGGCTTGGATCACCTGCAGGCTGACCGGCTGGTGCAGCGGCGCCAGTGGAATGTATGCCTCCAGGGCCTGGCAGATGCTGTCATCCAGTCGGGTAACGGCATGAAAGCGGCTACCGCCATGCACCACGCGGTGTACTACGGCGGTGACGGCAATGCCGTGATCGGCCAGGGTGTTGATCATGGCCGCCACGGCAGCTTCACGGCTGTCATCGCCCAGTTCGCGCTCTTCCAGTTGCTGATGCAGGGTATCGTGCAGGCTGAGGCTGGTGTGCTTCTGGCCGAAATGGTCGATCAGGCCGCGCATCAGCAGCGCATCGCCCGCCATGGCATAGGCGCGGAACTTCAGGGTGGAGGAGCCGGCATTGACGGCAATCAGGGCCTTGATCACTGGCTGGCTCCACGACGGCGGTGGGCCAGGACATTGGCGACGGCAGCGGAGGCCAGGCGGCCGGTGGCGTCCTCGGCGCGGCTGGTCAGCACAATGGGCACGCGGGCGCCCATCACGATGCCGGCAGAGGCGGCCGCGGCCAGATAGGTCAGTTGCTTGGCCAGCATATTGCCGGACTCCAGGTCCGGCACCAGCAGGATGTCCGGGTCGCCCGCCACCGCGGACACAATGCCCTTGGTATCGGCAGCTTCGTGCGAGATGGCATTGTCAAAGGCCAGTGGGCCATCCAGCAGTGCGCCCTTGATCTGACCGCGATCAGCCATCTTGCACAGCGCGGCGGCATCCAGCGTGGCGCGCATGGCCGGATTGATGGTTTCCACTGCCGCCAGAATGGCCACCTTGGGGCAGGCAATGCCCAGCGCGTGGGTGAGGTCGATGGCGTTCTGGCAGATATCGCGCTTGGTCATCAGGTCGGGCTCGATGCTGATGGCGGCATCGGTGATGAACAGATAACGCGGATAGCTTTCCACCTTCATGATGAATACATGACTGATGCGGCGGTCGGTGCGGATGCCGGTATTGCGCGCCAACACCTCACTCATGAATTCGTCGGTATGCAGGCTGCCCTTCATCAGGATGTCGGCGTAGCCGTCGCGCACCAGCTTGACCGCCTGTTCTGCCGAGGCGTGACTGTGCGGGGTGTCGATCAGCTCGAAGCGGCTGATGTCCACGTCCAGTTCTTCGGCCAGCTTGCCCAGCTTGCTGCGCGGCCCGATCAGGATAGGGGTGGCAATGCCGTGCTCGGCAGCCTCCACCGCGCCCAGCAGTGCTTCGCGGCTGCAGGGATGGGCAACGGCCATGGGAAGCGGCCCCTGGGCAGTGGCTTGTTGCAGGATGTCGTCAAATGCTTTGTCGTCGCGGGTCATGGATGGTCTCCGGTCGCGTGCTGGATGGGGGAGGGCAGGCCAGCGCTGGCGCTGGCCGCCGTGCTATCAGGCCATGATGTGATGGCCACCATCCACATAGATGGTCTGGCCGGTGAGGCTGCGGGCGGCATTGGAAATCAGGAAGGCGCAGGTCATGCCCACATCTTCGATATCCACCAGCTTGTTTTGCGGCGCACGGGCGATGGCGTCGTCGATCAACTGGTCGAAATGGGCGATGCCGGAGGCAGCGCGGGTCTTGAGCGGACCGGGCGACACGGCATGCACGCGGATGCCCTTGGGACCGAGTTCGCTGGCCATATAGCGCGACACGCTTTCCAGCGCCGCCTTTACTGGACCCATCATGTTGTAGTTTTCCACTACCTTGTCGGCACCATAGTAGCTCATGGTGATCAGCGAACCGCCATCCTTCATCAGCGGCTCGGCGTGGCGGGCCATTTCCACAAAGGAGTAGCACGATACATGCATGGCTTGCTGGAAGCCGTCACGCGAGCAATCGACGACGCGGCCATGCAGGTCTTCCATCGGGCAGAAAGCGATGGAGTGGATGACAAAGTCCAGTTTGCCCCAGTGTTGTTCGATATCGGAGAACACCTGCTGCATCTGGCCCGGTTGCTCCACGTCCAGCGGCATCACCAGTGGTGCTTCCAGTTTTTCGGCCAGCGGGCGGACATATTTCTCTGCCTTGTTGTTCAGGTAGGTGACGGCCACTTCGGCCCCCAGTTCACGCAGCACGCTGGCGCAGCCGTAGGCGATGCTGTTTTCATTGGCGATGCCGACGATCAGGCCTTTTTTTCCGTTGATGATGTTACGAATGCTGTCCATGGAATCCTCTTGGGTCTACCCGGTAGAAAGTGGTTTGATGCATCGTGACAGCGCGATATTGCCAGTGCGTGAAAAACAGCATTTTTGTATTGCGGCGTCAGTCGGATATAATGATAAGTTTGCGGGCGGGCTACTTGCATTTGGCCTGTCCCGACCGCATTTTGCATCATAGGTCAGCGTGACACATTTATTGTGCACTGCAGTAAAAGCGTATTGTGCACTGTAGCAAAAATACGCCATTTATGCCATTTACATAGTGGTTGGAGCAAGGAATATGCCGATCTACGAATACCGCTGCACCGCCTGTGGCGCAGCCAAGGAACATTTGCAGAAAATGAGCGATGACCCGATCGCCCAATGTCCGGCTTGTGGCAGCCATGACTACCACAAGCAGCTGTCTGCTGCCGGTTTCCAGCTGAAGGGTTCTGGCTGGTACGAAACCGACTTCAAGAACGGCAGTTCCGGCGGCGGCCACAGCTGCGGTAACGGCTCTTGCGGCGGCGGGTGCGCTTAAACCCCCATGACACAAATCAAGATGACCGTACGGGGCTATCTGGTGGCCGGCCTGCTGATCTGGCTGCCGCTGGGTATCACCCTGTGGGTGTTGAGCCTCATCATCGGCTCACTGGATCAGACGCTCAGGCTGCTGCCGCACGAGTGGCAGCCTGAGCAACTGTTCGGTTTCAGCATCCCGGGCCTGGGCGTGGTGTTTGCCTTCCTGATGCTGCTGGGTACCGGCATGCTGGCGGCCAATGTGCTGGGGCAAAGACTGGTGGATTTCTGGCATGGCCTGATGTCGCGCACACCCTTTGTCAAATCCATCTACAGCAGCGTCAAGCAGGTGAGCGATACGCTGTTGTCGGATTCCGGCCAGGCTTTCAAAAAAGCCCTGCTGGTGCGCTGGCCGCATCAGGATAGTTGGACTGTGGCCTTCCAGACCGGTTCGCCGGCACCGCAGGTGGTGGCGCAAATGGGTGATGAAGAGCATGTCAGCGTGTATGTGCCCACCACACCAAACCCGACCTCCGGCTACTTCATCATGGTGCCCAAGCGCGACACGCGCGAATTGGCCATGAGCGTGGACGATGCCCTCAAATACGTGATTTCCATGGGCGTGGTTGTTCCCGCACCGGCAGCAGATACCCTGTGCGGCGACAAGAATCAACAGGCTTAGGCCGTCTGCCGGCCCCGCCTGGCAGACGCCCGTTTATTCAGATTTAAAGATACAGAATCCAATACAAGGGTTATCCGATGCGTACCGATTACTGCGGACTTATTGACAAGAAATACCTCGGCCAGACCGTCACCGTGAAAGGCTGGGCGCACCGTCGCCGCGACCACGGTGGCGTGATCTTCATCGACCTGCGCGACCGTGAAGGTCTGGTGCAGGTGGTGATTGACCCGGACACCCCGGAAGCCTTCCGTCTTGCGGACTCCTCTCGCAACGAGTACGTGCTGGCCATCACCGGCATCGTGCGCGAGCGTCCGGCCGGCACTGCCAACAGCAAGATGATTTCCGGCGAAATCGAAATCCTGGCCAAGGAAATCGAAATCCTCAACAGCGCCGCCACCCCGCCCTTCCAGATCGACGACGAGAACATCTCGGAAAACGTGCGCCTGCTCAACCGCGTGATCGACCTGCGTCGCGCCCCGATGCAAAAAAACCTGCGCCTGCGCTATCGCGTGGCCATGGGCGTGCGTAACCATCTGGACAAGCAGGGCTTCATCGACATCGAAACCCCGATGCTGACCCGCTCCACGCCGGAAGGTGCGCGTGACTACCTGGTGCCGTCCCGCGTGCATCCGGGCGAATTCTTTGCCCTGCCGCAATCGCCGCAGTTGTTCAAGCAACTGTTGATGGTGGCCGGCTTTGACCGCTACTACCAGATCACCAAGTGCTTCCGTGACGAAGACCTGCGTGCCGACCGTCAGCCCGAATTTACCCAGATCGATATCGAAACCTCGTTCCTGAACGAGGACGAGATCATGGACATTACCGAAAACATGGCGCAGGAAATCTTCCGCGACGTGATGAATGTCGAGCTGGGCAAGTTCCCGCGCATGACTTACAACGACGCCATGTTCTACTACGGCTCGGACAAGCCGGACCTGCGCGTGTCGCTCAAGTTCACCGAGCTGACCGACCTGATGAAGACCGAGGAATTCAAGGTATTCCGTGGCGCGGCTGATCTGCCGAACGGCCGTGTGGTGGCCCTGCGTGTACCGGGCGGTGCCGCCATTTCCCGCAAGGAAATCGACGAATACACCCAGTTTGTCGGCATCTATGGTGCCAAGGGTCTGGCCTACATCAAGGTCAACGACAAGAGCAAGATCACCAACGACGAAACCAGCGGCCTGCAGTCGCCCATCGTCAAGTTCCTGTCCGTGGCCGCGCTGGAAGAAATCATGGCGCGCACCGGTGCTGACAACGGCGACATCATCTTCTTTGGTGCCGACAAGGCCAAGATAGTGAACGAAGCCATTGGCGCGCTGCGTATCAAGATTGGTCACGAGCGTGGCGAGAAGGACGGTTACTTCGTGCGCGAATGGCGTCCGCTGTGGGTGGTGGACTTCCCGATGTTCGAACACGACGAAGAAGCCGACCGCTGGACTGCCTGCCACCATCCGTTCACCAGCCCGAAACCGGGCCACGAAGACCTGATGGACACCGATCCGGGTGCTTGCCTGGCACGTGCCTACGATATGGTGCTGAACGGCTGGGAAATCGGTGGCGGTTCGGTGCGTATCCACCGTGCCGACGTACAGGAAAAGGTATTCGCTGCGCTGAAGATCACTCCGGAAGAGCAGCAGAACAAGTTTGGCTTCCTGCTGGACAACCTGAAGTTTGGCGCGCCGCCGCATGGTGGCCTGGCCTTTGGTCTGGACCGTCTGGTTACGCTGATGGCTGGTGCCGAGTCCATCCGCGACGTGATTGCCTTCCCCAAGACCCAGCGCGCCCAGTGTCTGCTGACCAATGCGCCGAACGCGGTGGACGACAAGCAGTTGCGCGAACTCAACCTGCGTCTGCGTCAGAAGGCCGAACCGGCTGCCTGAGCCTGATGCTTGTTGTCGGCAAAAAACGGACACTGCGGTGTCCGTTTTTTTATGGTGCATCGCTGCCGATCGGGCCCTGCTTGCAAAGCGAGGCTTGAAACCATTGGCTGCCGCCCGCATCTACCATAGGTGGCAGATTCAAGTCTGGCTCATTGTGAAACTTTATCGACATGATATGGATTTACAATTTGCAGCCGTTCCCGCGGCTGTTTTATAAAGCCCCCGCATTCCGCAGCGTTTTCGTATTGCCCGATATCGCAAACGCTGTTACATCAAAAACGCAAGGAGATCCGCATGGCCGTACTCGTTGGTAAGCAAGCACCGTTCTTCGCTGGTGAAAAAACCTTCTCCGCCGTTCTGGGCGATGGTCAGATTGTTGACAACTACTCCTTCCAGGAAGCTACCGCCGGCAAATACGCCGTGGTGTTTTTCTACCCGCTGGACTTCACCTTTGTCTGCCCGTCCGAGCTGATTGCTTTCGATCACCGCCTGGCTGAATTCAAGGCCCGCAATGTGGAAGTGATCGGCGTGTCCATCGACAGCCAGTTCACCCACGCCGCATGGCGCAACACCCCGGTGGAAAAGGGTGGCATCGGCGAAGTTGGCTACACCCTGGTGGCCGACATCCAGCACGATCTGTGCAAGGCCTTTGATGTGGAAGCCGACGGTGGCGTGGCCTTCCGTGGTTCCTTCCTGATCGACAAGGCCGGTGTGGTACAGCATCAGGTGGTGAACAACCTGCCGCTGGGCCGCAATGTGGACGAAATGATCCGCATGGTTGATGCGCTGCAATTCACCGAAGAACACGGTGAAGTGTGCCCGGCTGGCTGGAACAAGGGCAAGAAGGGCATGAAGCCCAGCGCCGAAGGCGTGGCTTCCTACCTGGCTGAAAACGCCGCCCAGCTGTAAGCTGCCTCGCAGATCAGCATGGCCGATCCGCTCTGTTGTCTGAACCCCGCCATTGAGCGGGGTTTTTCATGTGATCTGCTATATCTTATTAACAGATCGCACAGACAGCGGAGGCCAATTTGAGCACGTCTCCATCCGGAGAGGATGCTGCAGTCCAGTTGCACATCATCAAGCGCTTTCGCGCTGCACTGCCTTATTCCATGGTGGGCGGGGCTTTGCTGGCACTCGCCATGTCCTGGCATGCGCCCCTGCGTAATATCTTGCTCTGGTGGGGTGTGCTGATCTGCTGGCAGTGTCTCTATCTCCAATGCATCAGGCATTGCTTGAACGCTGCCACTGGCGCTGGGCTGGCACCTCGTCAGTTTCACGGTTTTGTCCTGATGACCACCCTGGCTGGCATCTGGTGGGGCAGTACCGTCTGGTGGCTGGTGCCGGATGGAGATCCGCTCTACCTGATCGTGGTCATGCTGTGGCTGGCAGCAGTGGCTGCGTCTTATGCTGCTTATCTGACAGGTATCCGTTCCTTGCCCTTGCTGGTGCTCGGCCTGATGTTGCTGACCGTGCTACCGCGCTTGTGGATAGCTGATTCCCCGGTGCTGCACCTGGCTGGTTTGTCCGTGCTGTTGTTTACCGTCGTACTGATCTCCATGACCTGGCCCTTGCATCGTTATTTGCGTGAGAACTACGCGGCGCGCGAAGAGAATAACCGTTTGTTGCAAGACATGACGGCCCAGCAGGAAACGCTGGACCAGTACAACCAGCAGCTGGAACAGCGTGGTCGTGAACTGGATATCGCGCTGGCACGCGTGGAAACCCTGGTGGCGCATGACCCGCTGACCGGTGTGTTGAGCCGGCGCGCCATCATGATTCAGGCGGAGCACCGCTTGGTGGAGGCGGCAGCGGGCAAAGCCTTCTGTTTGGCCATGCTGGACCTGGATCATTTCAAATCCATCAATGACGGTTACGGGCATCTGGTGGGGGATGAAGTCTTGCGCCAGGTTTGTCGCCTGGTTGGCGCGCAAATGCGCTGTAACGACAGCCTGGGCCGCTATGGCGGTGAGGAATTCATGCTGCTGCTGGAGGGGATGAACCTTGAAGCCGCCATGTTGCGGCTGGAAAATATCCGGGAGGACATCGCCCGGCATGATTGGTCCGGCTTGTTGGGTGCGCGCGGGGTAACGGTGTCGATGGGGCTGATGCTCTGGCAGCCTGGGATGGATTTGCCGCAACTGATCAAGCGGGCAGATGATTTGTTGTATGCCGCCAAGCGGGCCGGGCGCAACCAGGTGCTGACCGAAGCACTGGCCCGGCAACTGGTCAGGGGGCTCGTATGAAGCGGCTGGCGTATCTGCAGCAGGAAAGCCCGCACTGGCGTGAAGAGACCGACCTCACCCGATATTTTGTCGATGCGGCCTACCAGTCCATCGGCCCCGCCATGTGCAGCACACCCGTGCTGGCCTGGATCGCCTACGAACACGCCTCGCTATGGCGCATGCTGTGCTGGATGGCGCTGTTCTGGCTGGTGGAATGGCGGCTGATGCTGGTAATACGCAAGTTTCGCCGTCACGATACCCATCCGCTGGCGGTGTACCAGTACTACCCGGCCATCCGGGATTGCCTGCTGGCCAGCAGCCTGTTGTGGGGCAGTTGCATTTGGTTCATGGCGCCAACCCAGCCGGACCGGCCTTACGAAATGCTGCTACTGCTGTGGGTATCCGGCATTTTTGCCTTGCTGTGCATCATGATGGCCGCCTGCCGGGATATTCATGTGCTGTTTTTTGCCGCGTTCTGGGCCTTCCCGGTGTTTTCCTTGCTCAATGACGGGCAGCGCCTGGAGCTGGTGGCCTTGCTGGGAGTGCTGTTGTACCTGCTGTCGCAATGGCGTTTTGTGCGTGGTTTCCGCCAGACCCTGTTCGAGACGGTGCAGCTCAAACATGCCAATCAAAGCATGATGGAAAAGCTGGTTGAGATGCATGTGCAGGCCAGCATGAAGCGCGAAAGCCTGGAGCAGAATCGTCTGGCACTGCAAAACGCACTGGCCGAGGGCGAGCGCTTGCTGGAGTGCGATGCACTGACCGGCTGTTTCAATCAGCGGGCATTGCGTCGCCAACTGGACCTGTATGCGGCCGCGAGTCAGGAAAACGGCCAGGGCTGGTCATTGTCCATTCTGGATCTGGACCACTTCAAGCAGGTCAATGACACCTTTGGTCATCAGGCGGGCGATGCCGTGCTGGAGCAGTTGGTCCACAAAGTGTGCGAATTATTGCCGGGCGAGATGCAACTGTACCGTTACGGGGGAGAGGAGTTTGTCGTGCTGGCACCGCAGCAGCCGGCGGCAGCACTGGCCGCGGTGCTGGATGCCATTCGTCAGCAATTGGCCAGTTCACGCTGGGAAGCGTTGCCGGCCTCCTGGCAGCAAACCATTTCTGCCGGTGTCGTGGCCTGTCAGCCGGGCGATCCGGTCAACCACAGCCTGCAGCAGGCTGACATGGCGCTGTATGCTGCCAAGCATCGCGGCCGCAATCGCATCTGCATGGCCAGCGAGCTGGCCACCCCTGTGCTGCAGGGTTTCTCCCACTCTTCCTGACGCTTTATTTCAAAGGCAGCTTGGCCTTCACCGTGCGCATCATGGTAGCTTGTACGCTGGCCACCGGGTGCAGCCCGTCCGGCTGGAACTTGCTGATGTCGGTGGCAAAGCCCACCAGCAGCAGCGGCACGTAGGATAGCTGGTTGCGTTTGGCGAGGCGGTCATACACGGCGCGGAACTCGGCGGTGTATTGCGGGCCATAGTTGCTGGGCAAGGCCATGCCCACCAGCACCACCCGCGCCGAGGCCTGGCGTGACAGCGTGATCATCTGCTGCAGATTGCGCTCCATGCCTGCCAGCGGCAGGCCGCGCAGGCCGTCATTGGCACCCAGTTCCAATACCACGATGTCGGGCTTGTGTCGGCGCAGCGCATCCGGCAGCCGTGCCAGACCGCCATCGCTGGTTTCGCCGGAGATGCTGGCATTGATAATCCGGTGCTTTGGCTCCAGATCCTGTTGTAGCAGGCTGACCCAGCCCTGACCGGGTGCCAGGCCGTAGCCGGCAGACAGGCTGTCGCCCATCACCAGAATGGTGGCGGCGCTGGCCGGCAAGGCCAGCCAGCCGGCAAACAGGATGCAAACCAGCTTTACCATTGCAGAAGACATATGACTCCAATCGATAACAAGGCAGTGCTGTCGGCGCGGGATTTGGCCAAACAGGTGGTTTTTAACGGGGCGCCGCTGGACATCCTGCATACGGCCAGCCTGAACGTGCAGCCGGGCGAGAGCGTGGCCATTGTCGGTGCTTCCGGTTCTGGCAAGTCGACGCTGCTGTCCTTGCTGGCCGGCCTGGACCAGCCCACCCGCGGCGAGGTGGCGCTGTTCGGCCAGTCGCTGGCCGGCCTGAATGAAGATGGCCGCGCCTTGCTGCGCAGGGACAAGGTGGGGTTCGTGTTCCAGAATTTCCAGTTGATGCCGCAATTGACGGCACTGGAAAACGTCATGCTGCCGCTGGAACTGGCGGGACGCAAGGATGCCCGCGATACCGCCAGCCAGATGCTGGGCCATGTGGGGCTGGCTCACCGGCTGCGCCACTACCCCAGGCATCTGTCCGGTGGCGAGCAGCAAAGGGTAGCGCTGGCGCGCGCTTTTGCCATTCATCCGGGCATCCTGTTTGCCGACGAGCCCACCGGCAATCTGGATGCCGCAACAGGTCGCCAGATCATCGACCTGCTGTTCCAGCTTAATAGTGAACAACATACTTCGCTGGTGCTGGTGACTCACGACAATGAATTGGCCAGTCGCTGCGATGCCATTTACCGGCTGGTGGATGGCCGTCTGAACGGGGCGCGCGCATGAGCTGGTGGAGCCGACTGTTGCTTGCTGCCCGCTTTGTCTGGCGCGAGATCGTATCCGGTGAGCTGAGCATCCTGGCACTGGCACTGCTGGTGGCGGTAACGGCGCTGACCAGCGTCAGCTTCTTCTCAGACCGGGTGGCGCGGGCTCTCACCACCCAGGCCACCCAGTTGCTGGCAGCCGACCTGGTCCTTAACGCCAACCAGCCGGCACCGGCCCTCATCCGCCAGGAGGCGCAGCGGCGCGGCCTGCGGCTGGCTGACAACATCAGCTTTCCCTCCATGGTGTTTGCCCAGGGGCAAGCCACTCTGGCCACTTACAAGGCCGTCAGCAACAACTATCCGCTACGGGGTGAAATAACGGTGCGTGATGCCGGCGGGCAGGTGCAGACCGGTAGTCTGCATCCCTCCGCTGGCACGGTCTGGGCTGATTCTAGGCTGCTGCGCAAGCTGGGATTGAAACTGGGTGACAGCATCAATGTCGGCAGTGCGGCATTGCGCCTGAGTGGTGAAATCCTGCGCGAGCCGGACGGTGCGATGGATTTGTACAATTTTGTGCCGCGCTTGATGTTCAACAGCGCCGACTTGCCGGCCACCGGGCTGATCCAGGAAGGCAGCCGCGCCCGCTGGCGTCTGATGCTGGCCGGGGATGACCGTCAGATCAGCGATTTTCGCCAATGGCTGGCTCAGCGCCTGCCGCCAGGCAGCCGACTGGAAAACGTGGAGGAGGCCCGCCCGGAAATCCGCACGGCACTGGAGCGTGCCCGCCGCTTTCTCGGTCTGACTGCCATGCTGACCGTGGCACTGTCTGCAGCCGCGGTGACGCTGGCGGTGCGGCGCTACCTGGCACGTCACTGGCAGCCGGTGGCGGTTCTGCGCTGCATGGGATTGACCTCATCCGAAGTGCTTGGCCTGTTTGTCAGCCTGTTTTTGCTGCTGGGCCTGCTCACCGGCGTGCTGGGCGCGGTGGCCGGGTATGCGGTGCAACTGGGGCTGATGCAGTTGAGCAGCCGTTTTGTCGGTGAGGTATTGCCCGATCCGGGCTGGCAAAGCTGGTTGCTGGGGCCGGCCGCCGCGCTGCTCTTGCTCAGCGGCCTGGCATTGCCGCCGTTGCTGGCGGTACGCAATGTGTCGCCGCTGGCGGTGTTGCGTAATGATGTGCCGCTGCTGCGCAGCAATCTGGCCGCCCCCGCGCTGGCCGTGCTGGTGTTGCTGCTGCTGGCGGCGTGGCAGATGGATGATCTGGTGCTGGCCGCCTGGTTGCTGGGTGGCATGGCCGCCTTCTTTGCCAGTGTGGCGCTGCTGGCCTGGGGCATGTTGTGGCTGTTGCGGCGCTTGCCGGCTGGCCGGCAGATTGGCTGGCGTTATGGCGTGGCCAATCTGGCGCGCCGGCCATGGCTGGCCATTGTGCAGATTGTGGCGCTGGCGGTGGGCATCATGGCGCTGCTCACCCTGACCGTGGTGCGCGATGACCTGATCTCGGCCTGGCAGCAGAGCATTCCTGCCGATGCGCCCAACAAGTTTGTCATCAACATCCAGCAAAACCAGCGCCAAGCCTTGCAGCAACGCTTTGCCGATGCCGGTTTGCCGGTACCGCAATTGGCACCGATGATCCGTGGCCGGCTGGTGGCCATCAACGAGCGGCCGGTGCGACCTTCCGCGCTGCAGGACGAACAGGCCCGGCGATTGGCCGAGCGCGAATTCAATCTGTCCTGGCGCGACAGCCTGCCCGAGGGAAATCGCCTGGTGGCGGGGCAGTGGTGGCAGGCCAAGGCAAGGCCGCAGTTTTCCGTCGAGCAGGGACTGGCCAAAACCCTGGGTATCAGCCTGGGCGATACGCTGGCGTTTGATATCGGCGGCACTACATACCGCGCCAAGGTAAGCAGCCTGCGTGCGGTGGCCTGGGATAGCTTCCGGGTGAACTTCTTCGTACTGGCACCGCCGTCGCTGTTGCAGCAACAGCCAGCCAGCTGGATCAGCAGTTTCCGGCTGGAACCGGCGCAGGAGGCGTTTGCCAACCAACTGGTTGCGGCCTTCCCCAATATCACCATCATCGACGTCAGCGCTATTCTGGACGAGGTGCATGCCATGGTGGACAAGCTCACCCGTGGCATAGAAGCCATGTTCGTGCTGGCGCTGGTGGCCGGAGTGCTGGTGTTGTGGGCGGCCTTGGCTGCCACGCGCGACGAGCGCCTGTTCGATATCGCCCTGATGCGTGCGCTGGGTGCCTCGGATGCGCAGGTAAGGGCGGTGGTGCTGGCCGAACTGGCCTGGCTGGGGGCCTTTACCGGTCTGCTGGCAGCGCTGGGTGCCATGGGCGTGGGCGGTATTGCCGCCAGCAAGCTGTTCAATCTGCCGTGGCTGATGAATGGCTG
Source organism: Aquitalea magnusonii (assembly GCF_002217795.2). Classification (NCBI taxonomy): domain Bacteria; kingdom Pseudomonadati; phylum Pseudomonadota; class Betaproteobacteria; order Neisseriales; family Chromobacteriaceae; genus Aquitalea; species Aquitalea magnusonii. Next base: position 3,353,171 of record NZ_AP018823.1, on the reverse strand, counting down.
GCTGCTGCCACTGGGCATGGGCTGCGGCATGCTGGTGGTGACGCTGGCGGGCTGGCCGCTGGTGGGGCGGGTGACGCGCACATCGCCGTTGACGGTGCTGCGGGCGGCCTGACGCCCGGCAGGACAAAACAGTAATGGATAAGGAGGCGGGGAGACCCGTCGGCAAGGAGTGCAGGAAATGGATTCCCAGGTGTTGGCGGCAATGGCCAGATGGCCCAATGTACCGGCGGTATTCGGCTGGCTGCGGCTGGATGCCCGCGGCCAGTGGTGGATACGCGAAGAACGCCTGAGTCATGAAGGCATGGTGGCCTTCTTCAACCGCAATTACAGTCGCGATGCCCAGGGCCGTTATTATGTGCAGAACGGCCCACAGAAGGTGTTTGTCAGCCTGGACGCCGCACCGTTGGTGGCGCGTTTTGCCGAGGGGCGCTGGCAAACCCTGCCCTGCGACGACGATGTGCAGGCGCGGGCAGCCTTCATGACGGAGCAGGGGCAGTTGTTCATCGAGATTGCCGGTGAGCTGGCGGTGGTGGACGACCGTGATCTGGCCGATATTGCCGCGGCAGGGCTGCCCGGCTGGGATGGCGACCTGGCCCGGCTGCCGGATACGCTGCAACTGCCAGGTCACCCCCTGCCACTTGGCCGACACACGCTGGCCGAACTGTGGCAACGCTATGGCGTGGTGGCACACCCGCACGCCTGACTTACCAGCCGGACCGCCATCAGTCCAGCCGTTCGGCCCTGGCACGCACCAGCAGTTTGCGACCTGCCAGCCATCCCGCGCACAAGGCGATGGCGACAATGGCACCAAACAGCCAGCCCACTGGTGCCCAGCGCCCGGCAATATCATGAATGATGCCGGCGGCCAGCGGGCCGCATGCCGCCACGGTATAGCCCACGCCTTGCGCCATGCCGGACAGATGGGCGGCGACATGGGCATCCGGTGCGCGCAGCACCAGCAGGCCCAGCGCCATGCTGAATGCACCGCCCTGACCGATGCCTAGCAGCACCGCCCACAGCCACAACTGCGTGGTGGGCGCGTACAGCATTCCCAGCAGGCCGCCCAGGGTCATGCCCATCACGCAGGCAATCGGCAAGCGCTGATCAGTACAGCGTTGCGCCAGCAGCGGTACGCCCAGTGAAGCAATCACCTGCGTCATGATGGACAGCGACATCATCAGCCCGGCCTGCAAGGGTGTCAGTCCCCGCTCGATCAGGATGGACGGCATCCAGCCGAACACGATGTAGGACAGCGAGGATTGCAAGCCCATATAGATGGTTACCTGCCATGCCAGTGGATCACGCCACAAGCCACGTACCCGCCAATGTCCCGCGTGTTGTTGCTGGTGTGTATGTAGCTGCGGCCACCACACGGCCAGTGCCAGCAGCGCCGGAATGGCCCAGAACGCCAGCGCCGGCTGCCAGCGCTGACCGAATAGCTGATCCAGCGGCACGGTGGCACCGGCAGCCAGCGCCGCTCCCAAGCACAAGGCCATGGTATACACCCCGGTCATCAGGCCGGCCTGGGTGGGGAAATCACGCTTGACGATGCCCGGCAGCAGCACGCCAATGATGCCGATGGCCGCGCCGGACAGCAGTGAGCCGATCACCAGGCCGTGCAGGCCCAACTGGCTGCGCAAGGCAATGCCGCAGGCCAGCAGCAATAACACGCCGGCGATGCTGCGCTCACTGCCATAGCGCCGCGCCAACTGTGGTGCCAGCGCACCGAACAGGCCCAGGCCCAGTACCGGCAAGGTGGTAAGCAGGCCCGCCGTGGTGGCGGAGATACCGAGTTCGGTTTTTACCTGGCCCAGTACCGGAGCCAGGCTGGACAGGGCGGGGCGCAGATTGATGCCGATCAGCACCATGCCCAGCGCCAGCAGCCAGCGCGGTCCTGTCGGGGGAGGAAGCTGTTGCACGCCTTCATCATCGATTTCGGCATCAATCAGCAATTCTGCCGCCAGTTGCTCGGCCAACTGTTGTGGGTTCTGGGGCGTGTTCATGCGGTGTTCCTGCCTGGCGGCTGCGGGTGCGATGTGAGAGGGGATGCGGGCAGCAGACTGTCCAGTGTTTGCATCAGCGGGCGGGTCACTGCGGCTGCGGCAGTACCGGCTGCATCGGCATCTCCATTGCGGATGGCCATCACGATGGCCTGGTGTGAGGCCAGGTCGGGATCGGGCAGCGCTTCATCGTTTATGGAGCGCTGGATGCTGTCCTGCACGATGCGGGAAAAATAGCGGTACAGCTCCGCCAGGGCCGCATTACCGCAGGCATCGGCAATGGCCAGATGGAAATCCAGGTCGCGGGCAATGAAGTCTTCTGCCTGTGCATACTGGCTTTGTTCGCCACGCAAGGTCAGTGCGTCTTCTATGCGTGCCAGTCCCTGCGGATCGGCCCGCAAGGCGGCCAGCCGGGCGGTACTTTCTTCCAGTACGGCACGCACCTCCAGTTGCTCACGTAGGCTGGCCCGGCTGATGGCGCGCAGGGCATCGGCTGGGCTGGTCATGGTTTTTACATAGGTGCCATCCCCCTGGCGTACTTCCAGCAGGCCGGCATACAGCAGTACCCGGATAGCCTCGCGCACGGTGTTGCGGCTGATGCCCAGCAGGGTGGCAAGCTCCGGTTCGGTGGGGATGCGGCTGCCTACCGGCCATGTGCCGGCGGCCAGCCGCTGGCCGATGTCTTCCAGCGCAAGGTCAACCAGCGAGCGCCTTTCCTGATGCAAAGCAGTCATATTTCATCCGATTCATCCAATCATCCGATGAATTTTGCCGGATGGCAGCTATGGTGGCAAGCTGGGGGAGTCATGAGTGGGGAGTGGGGAGTGGGGAGTGGGGAGTGGGGCGGGCCGTGACGGCCCGCCGGCATGCTTACTTGGCTGCGGAAGCGGCGTCTTTCACGCACTTCTTCACAAAGCTGTTCTTGGCGGCACCGGCCAGTTTCTTGTCGGCCGCCTTGCCTTCGCACATGGCTTGCGGTGCGGCAGCCTTGCTGTCCTTTTCACATTTCTTCAGGAAGCTGGCCTTGGCGGCGCCAGCCAGTTTCTTTTCGGCGGCCTTGGCATCACAGCTGGCGTCTGCAGCCAGAGCGACATTGGCAGTGGCCAGGGTCAACAGTGCCATCATCACGAATTTGCGCATTGCAGGTTCCTTTTACGTTGGGCGGGAGACATTCCCGGCGGTCCGGCCGGTCTTAAGCTAACCGCCGGCCACAAGCAAACTACCATAAAACACATGACAAAAATTATCCATTACGGATTGTTACAGCGCTTGTCAGTATCTGTTCTTGATTCGCTCAATCGGCGGGAGACAGCGCACGCGCCAACTGGTGCGCGTTCTTGGCCGTCCAGTCGTTGATCATCTTCTTGAGCAGTGCGGCGGTGATGGCTTGGTCCTTGCTCTTGCTATCGGGGTTTTCAATCAGGTTGACGCCGCCAGCCAGCAAGGTGTGATCCTGTGCGTCTTCCAGTTGGCCCATGGTAGACACTTTCAGCAGATAGGGATCGGTGCCGGTGGCAAACCGCGCCAGATTGAAGGCCGCCTTGATCGGCAGGATGTCGCTGACAGACAGGCCGGGCTTGTCCTGCTGGAAGCCGGTTATCGCCAGGCGCAGGCGGGCCACACCCGGCCCCGGCTCGGTGACAACCTTGATTCTCTCCTGGCGCAGCGCGGTTTCCATGCGCATGCGGTAGTAGCTGTCGATCTTGTTTTTCTCGGCGGCGACCAAGAGTTGCCAGTTGCCGTCGCTTTGGCGTTCCAGAAAGGAAAGCGGCTCCAGCATGACCGCGTGGTACTGCTTGAGGTCCAGCCCGGGTTTGAGGTAGATCATCTGGCCGGGTAGCTGGGGATTGGGCTGAAAGGCTTCCGGCGGCAGATTGAACAAGTGTGGCTGCTTGTCCTCGGCCATGGCGACATGGTTGAGCACGCCCATGGCGATCATGGCGCAGGCAAGGCGGAAAAAACGGTTTCATCGCGGGGCTCCGGTATGGATGTGCAATATGGGAGAAGGCCGGTTGCCTGAGGTTCCCGGCGTCGGCCACCAGGCACAATGCGCACTATAGCCTTCATGACGAAGTAATGCCTAGCCGGCTTGCGCTTGGCGGACGGCAGCACTGCGCACCGCGACCCGTCCCATGTGGCATGCCAGCGACGGCCCTTGCTGGTATCATCAGTCCCTTGCCCAATCACCCTGTCGTCGATATCTGCCGTGCCTGCCAAACCCAGACGAAAATCCCCTGCCTTGTGGCCACGCATCCTGTTGCTGGCCGTGCTCACCGCTGTCGCCTGGCTGAGCTGGGTGGTGGTCATTCCGGTCGACCTGCCGCAATCCCCTTACAAACTGACCATCGGCCCCAATCGCACGCTGGGCCAGGTGGCGCGCAGCCTGGCGGAAGAAGGGGTGATTCGTAACCGCAACATCATGATGCTGCTGGGGCGGGCACAGGGCATGGATCGCAAGATCAAGCCCGGTCTGTACCAGTTCAGTGAGTCGGTATCGATGTGGGACATCCTGCAGCGCCTGGCTGATGGCCATCCCGACGAGGCCAGTCTGACCTTGATTGAAGGCTGGAATTTCCGCCAGTTCCGCCAGGCCATCGACCGCAACCCCGATATCAAGCACGAAGCGCGCGATTTGAGCGATGCCCAGCTATTGCAGCAACTGGGGCTGGACGGCGTGCAGGCCGAGGGCCTGTTTTTCCCCAGCACCTATCTGTTTACCCCCGGCAGCAGTGATCTGGAACTGTATCGCCGCGCCTACAACACCATGCAGCAAAAGCTCGATGCCGCCTGGTCGGCACGCAAGGCTGATCTGCCCTATCACACGCCCTACGAATTGCTGATCATGGCCAGCCTGGTGGAAAAGGAAACCTCGCTGGATGCCGATCGCCCGCTGGTGGCTGCCGTCTTCGTCAACCGGTTGCGCAAGGGCATGCGCCTGCAAACCGACCCTTCGGTCATCTACGGCATGGGCAGCGCCTATCATGGCAATATCAGCAAGGCCGACTTGCGCCGCGACACGCCCTACAATACCTATACCCGCAACGGCCTGACGCCCACGCCCATTGCCATGCCCGGCAAGGCCGCGCTGGAAGCCGCGGCCAATCCGGCCAACTCCTCGGCCTTGTATTTTGTGGCCAAGGGCGATGGCAGTTCCTATTTCTCGGCCACGCTGGACGAGCATAATCAGGCGGTACGCAAATACATTCTGAAGAAAGGCACCAATGACTAGGCAGACTGGCTGCTTCATCACGCTGGAAGGCATAGACGGTGCCGGCAAAAGCACCCATCTGGGCTTTATCCGCGACTGGCTGAGTACACATGGCATTGCGGCCGAATTTACCCGCGAGCCCGGTGGAACCCCGCTGGGCGAGCAAATCCGCGCCTTGCTGCTGGCGGTGGATACCGAGGTATCGCTGGATGCCGAAACCCTGCTGATGTTCGCCTCGCGCCAGCAACTGGTGTCCAGTGTGATCCGCCCCGCACTGCAAGCCGGACGCTGGGTGGTGTCAGACCGCTTTAGCGATTCCACCTTTGCCTTTCAGGGCGGTGGCCGTGGCGTGCCGACCGAGCGCATTGCCGTGCTGGAAGACTGGGTGCAGCAAGGCCTGCAACCTGACCTCACCCTGCTGTTCGATGTGCCGCTGGATGTGGCCAGCCAGCGCATGGCCGGCAGCCGCCAGTTGGACCGCTTCGAGCAGGAAAAAGCCGATTTCCACCAGCGCGTGCGTAGCGCCTATTTGCAGCGCGCGGCACAAGATGCCCGCTTCCGGGTGCTTGATGCCACGCGCAGCATCGCGCAGCTGCAACAGGACATTGCCGGCCATCTGGCCGCCTTGCTGGAGCAACGCTGATGCTGTTTCCCTGGCAAGAGCATGACTGGCAGCGCCTGAACGCAGAACGGGCCCGCCTGCCCAATGCCTGGCTGTTCATCGGCCCGGCGGGTACCGGCAAGCTGGAGTTTGCCCTGCACCTGGCCCAGTCGCTGCTGTGCGAACAACTGCAAGCCGACCATCAGCCCTGCGGCCACTGCGAAGCCTGCCGCTGGTTCGAGCATGGCACCCATCCGGACTTCCGCCGCCTGTCACCGCAAACCGATGACGAAGAAGAAGGCAAGGAAGCCAAGCCTGGCCGCAAGCTGCCCCTGATCAAGATTGAAGCCGTGCGCGAGGTGATCGAATTTGCCCACCTCACCGCCCACCGCGCCGGACGGCGCATCATCGTGGTGGAACCGGCGGAAAACCTGAACCCGGCGGCAGCCAATGCCTTGCTGAAGATTCTGGAGGAGCCGCCGCAGGATGTGCTGTTCCTGCTGGTGGCGCAGGCTGCCCAGCGCCTGCTGCCCACCATTCGCAGCCGCTGCCGCCAGTTTCCCTTGTCCGCACCCAGCCAGGCGCAGGCGCTGGACTGGTTGCACCAGCAGGGTGTGGCCGATGCGGAAGCAGAGCTGGCCCACAATGGTGGCGCGCCGCTGTTTGACCACGACCCGGCGCTGGCCAAGCTGCGCAGCCAGTTTATTGACGGGCTGGGGCAACCCACCTTTGCCAGCATCCTCAGCCTGGCCGAGCTGGTGGACAAGCAAAAACTGCCCCTGGCCATCCCGCTGGGCTGGCTGATGAAATGGCTGCATGATCTGGCTGGTTTGAGTCTGGCGGGGATTGTCCGCTATCATCCAGACAAGCAGCAGGTGTTGCAGGCGCTGGTGCAGCGTTGCGATACCGTGGCCCTGATGCGCTGTCAGGATGCCTTGCAGCAGCTTGCTCCCTTCGGACAGCACACGCTCAATACGCGTTTGCAACTGGAAGCCCTGCTGATGGATTATCTGAAAATATTTGCCGGTGCTCGCCAGGGCTGACGCCTGATGCCGCCCCAGGCTGTGGCAGTGGCCGGCAAAATAACCAATCACAGCGGAATACGCGCAAATGGAAAATAATTCCCGCCCCGACCTGACGCGCCCCGGCGTACTGTCGCTGCACATCAAGGAACGCAGTGCGCTGTTTGCCGCCTACATGCCCTTCCTGAAAAATGGTGGCATCTTCATTCCCACCAACAAGGACATGAAGCTGGGCGAAGAGGTTTTCCTGCTGCTGACGCTGATGGATGAACCGCAGAAAATCGCGGTGCAGGCCAAGGTGGTGTGGATTACGCCGGCCGGAGCCAACAATAGCCGCGTGCAGGGTATTGGGGTGGAATTTGCCCACGGCGATGCCGGCAACCAGGCCAAGGCCAAAATCGAAACCCTGCTGGGCGGTGTGCTCAACTCCAGCCGTCCCACCCATACCATGTAAACCCTGTCCTCCGGCCGTTGTCGGAGGCACTGCCAGCCAGAACACACACCATGCTTGTCGATTCGCACTGCCATATCAATTTTCCCGATCTCTCCAGCCGTCTGCCCGAGGTGCTGGGCAATATGCAGCACAACGGTGTCGAGCTGGCGCTGGTGATCGGTGTGTCGCGGCCCAAATATCCCGAAGTGCTGGCGCTGGCGGAAAACCACGCCAATCTGTATGCCACCGTGGGGATTCATCCGGACGACCCCGAGGCCGAGGAATTCAGCGAGGAAGAACTGCTGGCCCATGCAGCACACCCGCGCGTGGTGGGCATTGGCGAAACCGGCCTGGACTACCACTGGTGCAAGGGCGATCTGGAATGGCAGCACCAGCGTTTCCGCACCCATATCCGCGCCGCCAAACGCGCCGGCCTGCCGCTGATCATCCATACCCGCGAATCCGCCGCCGACACCATCCGCATCCTGCGTGAAGAAGGGGCCGAGCAATGTGGCGGGGTGATGCACTGCTTCACCGAAAACTGGGAAGTGGCACAGGCCGCGCTGGAAATCGGCTTTTATATCTCCTTCTCCGGCATTGTGACCTTCAAGAACGCCGCGCAGATCAAGGAAGTGGCACAGAAAATGCCGCTGGAGCGCATGCTGGTGGAAACCGACTCGCCCTATCTGGCCCCGGTGCCTTACCGTGGCAAGCTGAACGAACCGGCTTATGTGCGGCATGTGGCCGAGCATATCGCCGAACTGCGTGGCATCCGTTTCGAAGAAGTTGCCGCCGCCACCAGCGACAACTTCTATCGCCTGTTCAGCAAGATCCAGCGCCCGCAAGCCGGGCAGGCGGCCTGATCCGATGACGGCCCCGCGTGTTGGCGAGATGGAAATCACCATCCTGGGTTGCGGTTCCAGCTCCGGCACGCCGGCCATTGGCTGCCAGTGTGCCACCTGCAGCTCCACCGACCCGCGCAATCACCGCACGCGCTGCTCGGGCTATATCCGCTGCGGCGAACGCGGCCTGCTGATCGACACCGGGCCGGACTTGCGCCAGCAGGCGCTGCGCGAGGGCATCCGTCAGGTGGATGCCGTGCTGTATACCCATCCGCATGCCGACCATCTGAACGGTATCGATGATTTGCGCGCCTTCTGCTACGTCAAGCAAGGCGCGGTGGTGCTGTACGGCAATGCCTTTACCATGGACAACATCACCAGCCGCTTTGGCTATGCACTGCAAGCCCCGTCAAAAGTGTGGGACAAGCCGGTGCTGCTGCCGGAAGTGGTGGATGGTCCATTCGAGCATGATGGCCTGACCATCACGCCCATTCCCTTGCAACACGGTAGCTGGCCCTGCCTGGGCTGGCGCATTGGCAATGCCGCCTGGCTGACCGACCTGTCCCATATCCCGGATGAGAGCCTGGCGCTGCTGCAAGGGCTGGATGTCTTGTTTCTGGATTGCCTGAACATGGACGGCTACCCCTCGCACCTGGGTTTCCATCAGTCGCTGGAGTGGGCAGCGCGTATCGGCGCCCGCCGCACGGTGTTGATCCACATGATTCACCGGCTGGAATACCATGCCTTGTCGGCACTGTGTCCACCGGGGGTGGAAGTCGGCTACGACGGGCTGAAGGTGGTGCTGCCGGCACCAACAGCCTAGCCGGCCCGAGAGCGGTTTGCCGTGCTGGCTCCGCTTGCTGTCGGCAGGTCATCCAGTGCGCTGCCACGTAACAGGTGGCGGTTGTAACCCAGCGCTATCAGTTGCTGCCAGGCATCCAGCACCTCGTCCGGAATGGGCAGCGCCTGCTGAAAACCCAGCCGCGGATAGCGCAGCAGGCGGTGTACATCGCCTACCATTTCCTCGATCAGGCCGAACACCCCCACCATATTGGACACGCCCCAGGGGAAGGCGAAGTCCGGCGCATCGACCGCGCAGTCGATATCCGGCCAGTGTATCGGCTGGGTCTGGGTGACGCGGCGGACGGAGTTGGGCTTGGTGACAAAGGTGACGCGCCGCGCATCCGGGCACATGGCGCGTGCCAAGGCCAGATTCTCGGCAAAGCTGCGTGCCTGTGGCTCCAGCAGTATTTGCTGTCGCTTGACGCCCAGCGCCTGCGCTCGCTCGGCAAACACCTCGGCCTCCGGCCTGTTCCACAAGTCGCGTGTCCAGTTGCCGGTATTGCCGCTGATCAGCATGTGCGGGGCAATGCCCTGCTGTAGCAAGGCGGCAGCATGATCCATCACCCGCAGGTCATAAGAACCGCACACCACCAGCACGTCGCAGGCTTGATGCCCGCGCCCGGCCGACAGAAAGTCCCACAGCCGGCCGGCCAATTGCAAGGTGAGGGTGGGGCGGTCCTGTGCGTGGTTCATCGGCACCGCCGCTTACTTCTGCGGAATGTTCTGGCCGCTCACCGGTACGGCGGTGACGGCATTGTCCGGGCTGCCGTCCACCAGCTTGTCGGAGTAGGTCAGATACACCAGAGTATTGCGTTTGGCATCGACCATGCGCACCACCCGCACATGCTTGAAGATGAAGGACGCACTCTCCTTGAACACTTCTTCCTGTTTTGGCAGCGCTTTGGCAAAGCTGATGGTGCCGATCTGGCGGCAGGCCACGGAAAAGCGCGACGGGTCCTTGGCCAGGCCCACTGCACCGCTGTAGCCGCCGGTCTGGGCACGCGATACATAACAGGCCACGCCGGCCACCGAGGGGTCGTCGAAGGCCTCCACCACCACCTTGTCGTTGGGGCTGAGCAGGCGGAAGGTGGTGGATATCTTGCCGATTTCTTCGGCATGGGCCAGGGGAAGCAGGCTGGACAGGCTGGCAGCCAGCAGCAGGGGGCGCAGCAGCGTCATGGTCGTTTCCTGAAGGATAAGTACAGGCTGACAGTCTAAGCCGTGGGCAGTGGTTTGCCCATGCTGGCGAATTCCTGCAGTTCACTGGCAATGAAATGACTGATCATGGTGCGGTACACCTCGGCAGTCAGCCTGGGGTCTGCTCCCAGTTCGCCCGCCAGCTTTTCCACCCGGCGCATCACCTGATCCACCCGTTTGCCACCTTCCACTTCCTCGCTGCTGTGCTTGAAGCGGGCTGCCTGTTTCACATACAGGCCGCGTTCGGCCAGCAGCGATACCAGCGCGCGGTCGATGCGGTCGATTTGCGTGCGCACTTCATCCAGATTCTGACATTGATAGACGAATTCCACGGGTGTTGCTCCTGTTGGCGGCCACCCGCAGCGGGGTGGCCGTGTTGCCATGGTGGATGGCGGCGGATCAGTAGTAATTCAGCCCCATGGCTGCCTTTACTTCACTGAGGGTGACAGCCGCCACCTGACGGGCGCGCGCCGTGCCTTCCTTCAGCATGGCCAGCACGGCAGCCGGGTCGCGGGCGTATTCCTCGCGGCGCTGGCGGATGGGGGCCAGCAGCTCCTGCAGGCATTCTTCCAGGTGCTGCTTGATCACGCTGTCGCCCAGCCCGCCCAGGCGGTAGTGGTCCTTCAGGCGTTTTACCAGTTCGATATTGGGATGGAAGGCATCCAGATAGCTGAACACCACATTGCCTTCCACCTGGCCCGGGTCGGACACGCGCAGATGGTTGGGGTCGGTGTACATCATCTTCACTGCCTGGCGGATTTCATCGGCGCTGGCGGACAGGGTGAGGGTGTTGCCCAGCGATTTGGACATCTTGGCCTTGCCGTCGATGCCGGGCAGGCGGGCGCCTACTTCCGGCACCATCGCCTTGGCTTCCACCAGTACCGGGTTTTCCACACTGGCATTGAAGCGACGCACGATTTCATTGGTCTGCTCAATCATCGGAATCTGGTCTTCACCCACCGGCACGCTGGTGGCCTTGAAGGCGGTGATGTCGGCGGCCTGGGCGGCAGGGTAGGTGAGGAAGCCGGCGGGGATGTCGCGCTCGTAGCCGCGTTGTTTTATTTCATCCTTGATGGTGGGGTTGCGTTCCAGCCGCGATACCGTCACCAGGTTGAGATAGTAAGACGCCAGCTCGGTCAGCTCCGGCACCAGGCTCTGGATGAAGATAGTGCTCTTGGCCGGGTCGATGCCGACAGCCAGATAATCCAGCGCCACTTGCAGTACGTTGTCACGCACTTTCAGGTAATTGCCCATATTGTCGGTCAGCGCCTGGGCGTCGGCCAGCAGCAGGAATTGCTGGCAGCGGTCCTGCAGCAGCACGCGGTTGCGCAAGGAACCAACGTAATGGCCAAGGTGCAGCGAGCCGGTGGTGCGGTCGCCGGTGAGAATGATGTCCTGGGAAGTGATGTCGCTCGGTTTCATGTCGTGTTCCTGTTGCTGATCAAGTAACGGAAACCATCGACAAGGCGGAACGTAGACAAAACAAAACCCGGATCCGCCTGGTCGGCAGCCTCCGGGTTGTATGCGTGCGCAGTCGCCGGTGCTACCTCAGAAGAGGCGCCACCACCAGTTGAAGGATGCGAATGCGATGCGGGAGTTCATGTTTTCTATCACACCACGGCGCAGCGGCAGGCGTCAAGCATCAAGCGCAATACGTGGTGTGTGGCCACAAGGCCGCTGCCGGTTTTTGATCTGCGGCTTGCAGGGCTGCTCACAAAACGGCGTAGTGTCTCTGGGGCCGAAGCAGCAGGGGTTTGGTGCAAATGACTGGAGCGGCTCACAACACAGCGTAGCGTCCCTGGGGCAAGGCGTGTTGACGCAGACAGTACACCGGGTACGGCAAGCAGGCGCAACGCAGCACCAGGGGTTTTGTGAGCCGCTCTTGTCTTGGAGCCGCTCACAAAACCTCGTAGAGCACCCGAGTCAAGGCGCGCCGACGCAGACAGTAAAGTGAGTACGGCAAGTCGGCGCAACGCAGAATCGGGGGTTTTGTTAGCGGGTCTTAGAAGCGACGGGTCAGCGTGGCCTTGTGCATGATGGTGGTGGCGATCTCCTCGATCGACTTGTGGGTGGTGCTGATGAAGGGCACACCGTGGAAGCGGAACATCGATTCCGCCTCGTTCACCTCGAAGTGGCAGTTGTCCAGGCTGGCGTATTTGGAGTCCGGCCGGCGCTCCTGACGGATGTGGTGCAGGCGGGCCGGGTCGATGGTGAGGCCGAACATCTTGTTGCGATAGGGCAGCAGCATCTTGGGCAGGGTGGGGCTGTCCAGGTCTTCCGGGGTGAGCGGATAGTTGGCGGCCTTGATGCCGTATTGCAGCGCCAGGTACAGGCAGGTCGGGGTTTTGCCGGAGCGCGATACCCCCACCAGAATCACATCGGCCTCGGCCAGGTCTTTCAGCTTCACACCGTCATCGTGATTGAGAGAAAAGTTTACCGCCTCGATACGATGGTCGTATTTTTCCTCGCTGCCCACACCATGCGCCTTGCCCAGCGTCAGCGAAGCCTTCTGGCCCAGTTCTGCCTCCAGTTCGCCAATGAAGGTGTCAAAGAAATCCATCACCAGCGCATTGTCGATGTGCAGCACTTCGCGCACTTCCGGGTTGACGATGCTGGTGAACACCAAGGGTTTGAGATCGTCCGCCTCGGCCACGGCACGGATGTGGTGGGCCACCACCTGGGCTTTTTCCACCGTATCGATGAAGGGGATGGCTTCGCGCTTGAAATCCAGGGTGTCAAACTGGGTCAGCAGGGTATTGCCCAGCGATTCGGCGGTGATGCCGGTGCGGTCGGAAATGAAAAAGGCGGAGCGGCGGTGTGGCATGGATGCACCTGTTTCGAAAACGGTAAGAAAAATGTTGGGACAGATTATACCCCCGGCGGCCCGTGCAACGGCAGCAGGCTGCGGTAGGCGGGGGATTTGCCACGAATTGGCCATGATCCGCCCCTGTTATGGCTTTTGTTGTAGTTGCCACACTACATCGGCGTCATAAATCTGCAAAGAAACGCCCCTGTATCGACCATTCCTGACCGCAGTTTGCATTGATATGGGGCAAACCCTTGTGTTGTGCGCCGCAAAATGGGCTACGCAAATGCCGTGGTATTCGGCTAGAATGCGGGTTTTCTATCCGTCCAATCCAATACAGGAAGTGAAGTGATGGCAGAGAACTACGTCATCTGGTTCGAGAAACTGCGCATGACTGACGTTGAACAGGTAGGCGGCAAGAATGCCTCCCTGGGCGAAATGATCAGTCAATTGGCAGGCTCGGGCGTCCGAGTCCCCGGTGGTTTTGCGACTACCGCGGATGCCTACCGTGATTTCCTCCAGCACAATGGCCTGGCTGACAAGATCAGCGCCGCGCTGTCCAAACTGGACATCGACGACGTGACCGAGCTTGCTCGTGTCGGCAAGGAAATCCGCCAGTGGATCATCGACACCCCTTTCCCCGCCAAGCTTGATGAAGATATCAAGACTGCCTGGGACAAGATGGTGGCCGATTCCGGTGGTGCAGATATTTCCGTAGCAGTCCGTTCTTCCGCTACCGCAGAAGACCTTCCCGATGCCTCGTTCGCAGGCCAGCAAGAAACCTTCCTGAACATTCGTGGCCTTGAAAACGTCAAGGATGCGATGAAGCATGTTTTTGCTTCCCTGTACAACGACCGCGCCATTTCCTACCGCGTACACAAAGGCTTTGCCCACGATGTTGTGGCCCTGTCCGCCGGTGTACAGCGCATGGTGCGTTCCGACACGGGCGCTGCCGGTGTGATGTTCACCATCGACACCGAATCCGGCTTTGAAGACGTGGTGTTCATCACCGCTTCCTATGGTCTGGGCGAAACCGTGGTGCAAGGTGCCGTCAACCCTGACGAATTCTACGTTCACAAGCCGACCCTGAAGGCAGGTCGTCCGGCTGTGCTGCGTAAGAACATGGGTTCCAAGCTGATCAAGATGGAATTCACCGATGCTTCCCAGGCTGGCCGCTCGGTCAAGACCGTGGATGTGCCGGCAGAACTGCGCAAGCAATTCTCCATCACCGACGCCGAAGTGACCGAACTGGCCCAGTACGCGCTGATCATCGAAAAACACTACGGCCGCCCGATGGACATCGAGTGGGGCCGTGACGGTGTGGATGGCAAGCTGTACATCCTGCAAGCCCGTCCGGAAACCGTGAAATCGCAGGAAGACCGTAAGGACACCCTGCGCCGCTACCGTCTGAACAGTAAGTCCGCCGTGCTGTGCGAAGGCCGCGCCATTGGTCAGAAGATTGGCCAGGGCACCGTACGCACCATCAAGGATGCGTCCGAAATGGACCGCGTGAAGCCGGGCGACGTGCTGGTAACCGACATGACCGACCCGGACTGGGAACCGGTGATGAAGCGTGCCGCTGCCATTGTCACCAACCGCGGTGGCCGTACCTGTCACGCTGCCATTATCGCGCGTGAACTGGGTATTCCGGCTGTTGTCGGCTGTGGCGATGCCACCGACGTACTGTCCGAAGGCATGCAGGTGACTGTTTCCTGCGCCGAAGGCGATACCGGCAACATCTACGATGGCCTGCTGGACGTGGAAATCATCGACCTTGAGCTGGACAAGATGCCGGCCGCTCCGGTCAAGATCATGATGAACGTGGGTAATCCGGAACTGGCCTTCGACTTCGCGCAACTGCCGAACGAAGGTGTGGGTCTGGCCCGCATGGAATTCGTGATCAACCGTCAGATCGGTATTCACCCCAAAGCCCTGCTGGAATTCGACACCCTGCCGGCCGACCTGAAGGCGACCATCAGCGATCGCATCTCCGGTTACGCCAGCCCGGTTGACTTCTACGTGGACAAGATTGCCGAGGGTGTTGCCACCCTGGCCGCAGCCTTCACCCCGAAAAAGGTCATCGTGCGCATGTCCGACTTCAAGTCGAACGAGTACGCCAACCTGATCGGCGGTCCGCTGTACGAACCGCACGAAGAAAACCCGATGATCGGTTTCCGTGGTGCAGCGCGCTACGTGGCTGAATCCTTCCGTGACTGTTTTGACCTGGAATGCCGCGCCATCAAGAAAGTGCGCGACGAGATGGGTCTGGTCAACGTGGAAGTGATGATCCCGTTTGTCCGTACCCTGGCTGAAGCCGAGAAGGTTGTGGAAATCCTGGCTGCCAATGGTCTGAAGCGTGGCGAAAACGGCCTGCGTCTGATCATGATGTGCGAACTGCCGACCAACGCTGTGCTGGCCGACAAGTTCCTGCAGTTCTTCGATGGCTTCTCCATCGGCTCCAACGACATGACCCAGCTTACCCTGGGCGTGGACCGCGACTCCGGTGGCCCGATTGCCGCTACCTTCGACGAGCGTAACGAAGCCGTGAAAGCCATGCTGCACATGTCCATCCAGGCTTGCCGCAAGGCGGGCAAGTATGTCGGCATCTGCGGTCAGGGCCCGTCGGATCATCCGGACTTTGCCAAGTGGCTGGTGGAAGAGGGGATCGAAACCGTCTCCCTCAACCCGGACACCGTGGTGGAAACCTGGCTGTACCTGGCTCGCGAACTGAACGCCTAAGCCTGCAACTGCCGGCTAGACAGAAACCGCCCTTTCGAGGGCGGTTTTTTTTGGGGTGCTCCGCTTGGGTATGGCTGATCTAAAGGATGGGAAGAGTGATAACTGCTTTAAGCATGGCTTAAGCTTGCCAGACTTAAATGGTGAGGCACTTTCCATCCAGACAAGGACATACCATGAAAAAGATCATCACCCTGCTGGGTATTGCTACTCTTCTGCCGCTGAGCGCCCATGCCGAATTTGTTGGCGAGGGCAGCACCCCGGCGCTCACCACCGTTGCCAAGGCCCTGCAGGCGGCTGACGACAGCCGGGTCATGCTGGAGGGCAATATCATCCGCCAGATCGATCACAAGCATTATGAGTTCAAAGATGCCAGTGGTACGGCAAAAGTGGAAATTGACAGCAAGTATCTGCCGGCTGAAACATTTACCGCGCAAAGCAAAATCCGTTTGCAAGGCAAGGTAGATAAGGAATTTTCTGGCAGCAAGATTGAAGTCAAAAAAGTAGAAATTCTCAAATAGCCCGCTTCAGGTTGTGTGGGCATGAAAAAACCGGACAAACGTCCGGTTTTTGTTTTGCTGGTAGCCAGATGTCTGCCTGGTGAGGATTAGCGCGGCAAGCCCAGCGCGTAGCGGATGACTTCGCGCTTGAGCGGGCCGGCCTTGTCAGCCAGTTTCAGCCCCAGCTTGCGGGCAGCCTTGAGCGGCGGGATGTTGTTGCTAAAGCCGAAGCAGAAGGCGTCCATGCCGGTCTGCATGGCCAGATTGGCCGGTTTGCGGCGGCGTTCGTAGCTCTTGAGCACACTGATATCGGCAAAGTCGCGCCCTTCGCTGACGGCGCGGCTGATGATGTCGGCCAGCTCGGCCACATCCTGAAAGCCGAGGTTGACCCCTTGTCCGGCCAGCGGGTGGATGGTGTGGGCGGCGTCACCGGCCAGCACCACGCCATCTTTTGCGTAGCAGGCAGCATGGCGGCGGGTGAGGGCAAAGGAGCCACGCGCCAGCAGTTGGCGGATGCCGCCCAGTTTTTGCGGGAAGGTGGCGCTAAAGGCGGAAACCAGTTCTTCGTCGCTCAGTGCCAGCAGGCGCTTTACCTCGGTGGGCGTGTTGTACCACACCAGTGAGGCATGCGGTCCGGTGAGCGGCAGGAAGGCTTGCGGGCCGGTGGCGGTAAAGCGTTGCCAGGTGATGTCTTGCTGGCCGTATTCCATTTCGCAGCTGGCCACCAGCGCATGCATGGGGTAATCCCAACTGGTAATGCCGATGCCGGCGGCGTCGCGCACCTGGGAGCGCGCACCGTCGGCAGCCACCAGCAGGCGGGCTACCAGCACGGTGCCGTCTTCCAGCGTGACGCGCGATGCCTTGGGCGAGTAGACAATGCTGGCAATGCGTGCCGGGCAGAGGTAGCGGATGTCGTCTTTCTCTTGCAGGCAGGCGGTGGCCGCCAGTTGCACGATGCGGTTTTCCACAATGTGGCCCAATGCGTCCACACCGGCTTCGGCGGCATCAAACAGGGTGCCATTGCGCTCTTCGTCTTCCCATACCTGCATGCGGCGGTAAGGTGCGGCGCGCATGGCCAGGATGCGCTGCCAGGCACCAATGCCGTCCAGCAGGCTGGCGGAGGCCGGGCTGATGGCGGAGACGCGCAGATCGGGTGCTTGTGACGGGTCAAACGCGGGGGGCGCGGTCTGCTCCAGTACCGCAATTTTCAGACCCTTGCCACTGAGGGTGCAGGCCAGGGCACTGCCCACCATGCCACCACCCACGATCAAAATATCCAGATATTCCATTGCTGCCCTCATGCGGCGCACTGCGCCTGATTCTCGATTACTTCCTGACGCGCGATTGTGGCAAAAGCCGGTCGCGGTTGCTTTGGTCTGGATCAAGGGTCGGCCCTGCGCCTGGCCTTGCCGTGTCAGTCTTTGCCGCCGGAATACAGCGGGCGTTCTTCCAGCACGGCGCGCAGCCGTGGCGTCACATGCTGGATGAAGGCTTCGTATTTGCCGGGCAGGGGCTGGCGGTAAGGGAATACCAGATACACCGGCCAACTGCCGCCTTGCCAGCCTGGCAGTACCCGTACCAGATGCCCGCTTTGCAGATAATGGCTGGCCACATAGTGCGGCAGCAGTGCCACGCCGTGGCCGGCAATCAGGCCGGAGATCAGCGAGGCGTACTGGTCGCATACCAGCATGGGGCGGGTGGTGATGGATTTGAGCTCCCCGTCTTTTTCCAGTCGCCATTCCCGGCCATAGACATGGTGGCTGTTGAGCAGGATGCGGTGGCGACACAGGTCATCCGGTGTTTCCAGCGGCGGCGCCTTGGCCAGATAGTCGGGCGAGGCGTAGGGCGCTTCCCAGACAAAGCCCAGCGGTTTGGCCACCAGGCGGTCGTCATGCACATTGCGCGAGCGGATGCAGAAGTCCACGCCGTCGTTGATCGGGTCTTGCAGGCGGTTTTCCGCGCGTAGCTCCAGTTCCAGTCCGGGATGGCAGGCGGCCAGCTCGGACAGCATGGGGGCTAGCAGGTATTGGGCAAACGAGGCGGTGGCGCTGATGCGCAGCGGGCCTTCGATCAGGCCCTGCGCTTCTTCGATATCCGGCCCCACTTTTTCCAGCATCTCGCGCAACTGGCGGGCGTGCGCGGCCAGGCGGCGACCGGTTTCGGTCAGCGCCACGCGGCGGGTGTTGCGCAGTACCAGCACGGTGCCAAGCTGTTGTTCCAGCTCTTTCACCAACTGGCTGATCCGGCTTTTGGCACAGCCGATGTCATCGGCGGCGGCGGTGAAACTGCCTTTGCGCGCCAGTGCATCAAAAGCCAGCAGGGCATCGGGCGATGGAGTGGGATTTGTTTTCATGGCAGAACAGTGCGTGGTAAGGGCGATGTATTTGACGGCGTTTTTCACGATATTAGCATAGGGCTGCCCAGTTTCCTGAACAGTGCCAGGAATTTTCTTAGCAAACCGTCGGTCAGGCAGGTTTGTGCTGTATTGTTTTTAATTTTGAACATTGAAGTCTATTTGCTGGGGTTAATCGGCGAAATTGTCCTGTGTATGATTGATTGGCATGTTTTTTAGAACGATTTCACTCAGGAAAGGCAAGACAATGAAAGTACTGGTTATTGGTGGACGTGGTGTTATCGGTAGTGCGGTGGTGCAGCTGCTGTCAGCACAACATCAGGTGCTGGTGGGGGGGCGCCATGGCGGGGAGGTGATCGTGGACATGACAGATCCGGCCAGCATCGAGGCCATGTACCAGGCACATCCAGACCTGGACGCGGTGGTGGTGGCCGCCGGTCATGTGCCGTTCAAGCCGCTGTCGCAATTGAGCGAGTCTGACTGGCTGGGCGGGCTGAATCACAAGCTGATGGGGCAGGTGCGGCTGGTGCAGATCGGCGCGCGCTATCTGAAACCCGGTGCCGTGTTTGTACTGACCTCCGGCCTGCTGGAGCGCGAACATATCAATGGCGGCAGTTGCGCCAGCGTGGTCAATGCCGGTTTGGCGGCTTTTGTGCGTTCGGCGGCACAGGAGTTGTGGGGGCAGGCGCGGGTGAATCTGGTCAGCCCCGGTGTCGTGGCGGAGGATGAACGCGGTTCCGCGGCTTTTGCCGGTTTCACCTCAATAAGCCGCGAGCAGCTTGCGCAGCGTTATCTGCGCGCCATCAGCCAGCCTTTGACTGGCAAAGTGCTGGAAGCTTTTGCCGAAGTAACGCGCTAGGGCGGGATATGGGAAAATGAGCGCTGCCGGTGATGACCGCCGGCGGTTTTCCTTTTGCAATGGATTGCTCATGTTGCCCACTTTTGCGCTCAGCGCTGCCATGTTGCTCTGGGCCAGTGCCTTTATCGCCCTCAAGATTGTCTTTGCCGTGTTCGACCCGCTGGCGGTGCTGTTTGCCCGCATGGTGCTGGCCAGTTGCTGCATTCTGCCGTTGCTGTGGCAGCGGGCAGAACGCTGGCGCTATCAGCGTGGTGATTGGCGCTGGATGCTGGCCATGGGCCTGGCCGAACCTTGCTTGTATTTTCTGTTCGAGGCCCAGGCGCTGGTGAATACCAGTGCCGCACAGGCATCGGTGATTACCGCCACGCTTCCGCTGCTGACCGGTGTGGGGGCCATGCTGTTCCTGCATGAGAGGATGAGCCGGCGTAGCTGGCTGGGGCTGGCCATTTCTTTTGCTGGTGTGCTGTGGCTTACCCTGGACAATCAGGTGTCCGCTCAGGCACCCAACCCGGTATTGGGTAATGCGCTGGAGTTTTGTGCCATGTTGTGCGCCACCGGCTATGTGCTGATTGCCAAGCGCTTGTCCCGGCGTTATTCGGCACTGGCCATTACCGGCATGCAGACGGTGCTGGGCAGCGTCTGGTTTGGTGCCGCCTTGCTCACCCCGTGGGGCCATTGGCCCACGCAATTTCCGCTATTGCCCAGCCTGCTGGTGGTGTATCTGGGCGTGTTCGTCACCCTGGGGGCCTATGGTTTGTACACCTGGGCGGTCAGCAAGATGCCGGTGTCGCGGGCATCGCCCTTCATTAATCTGATTCCGCTGTTTACCGTGCTGCTGGCCTGGCTGTTGCTGGGGGAAACCCTGACTGCGGCGCAGTGGCTGGCCTGCCTGCTGGTGTTGGGCGGCGTGTTATGCGGGCAGGACAGCCCGCGCCGTGCGCAGTCAACAGCTTAAGTTTGGTAAAAACTGGCCGATATGACGAGTAGGAGTCATTGGCTGCCGCTGCCGTAAGCCAGAAAAACCGGTGCGGCCAGCCAGGACAGCATAAAAAGAGTAAAGCGGTGATCTGTCGCAATAACAGCGCTGCGTGCCACCCACACGACCGGGCAGGGCGGTGTGGGGGCTATCTCTTACCAACAACAGGATGCAAGGCGTGATGAACAAGACATGGCAGATCCGTTCGCTGCAGGCGGCGATAATGGTACTGGTGGGCGCTAGTCTGGCCGGCATGGCGCAGGCCGAAGAAAAGGCCGCGGCAGCCGCCGAACACAGCAAGCCGATTGTGCTGCCGGGCAAGCAGGCGGCATCGGCTGCGGCCGAAAGTTCAAGTAAAACCATTGTGTTGCCGGGCAAGCTGGCCGCGTCGATGGCGGCGGCACGGGCCAAGCCCAAGGAGCCGGAAACCCTGCAGCCGGAGGTGAAGCAGTCCGCCGCACCGCAGATCAAGACCCCGCTAGGCCCTAGTCCGGAAGTGCATGCCCCAGGCATGGCGGCGCATGAGGCAAAGCGCAGGGCCAAACCACATCGTGCCAAAGCCAAGGCGCTGCCTCACAAGCCGGAGGAAAGCAGCCATGACGAGCACGGCCATGGTTCGGAAGTGCAGCAGGTACGGGCGGCCGTGACGACCATCCTGCACGACAATACCGACTATATGGCGCACCACAATGCCGCCTACTTCAAGACCTTTGCCGACAAGCAGACGCCGCGTGCCACGGTAGTCACCTGCTCCGATTCGCGCGTGCAAAGCGAAGTGATGGACAAGAGTGCGGTCAACGATTTGTTCATGGTGCGCGATATCGGCAATCAACTGGCCACGGCAGAGGGCTCGGTGGAGTATGGCGTGCGTCATCTGCATACCCCGCTGCTGATTTTTGTTGGCCATGCCGCCTGCGGTGCCATCAAGGCTGCTTCATCCGATTACAGCAAGCTGGAGCCGGCCATTCGCAAGGAATTGGCCACCATCAATATTCCGCAGGGGATAGACCCCACTGACGGCGCGCTGCTCAACATCAACAACCAGGTGGAAAGTGCCATCCTGAAGTTTTCCGGCGAGGTGGAGGCCGGGCATCTGGCCATCCTGGGGGCGTTCTACGATTTCCGTAATGATCTGCGCCAGGGCGCGGGCAAGCTGGTCATCACCAATCTGAACGGCGAAACCGACCCGGCTGCAATCCGCGCACTGATGAAGCAGGGCCAGTTTTTCAAATACAGCTTCATGCGCTGATTCCGCGCCACATTGTTGCCGACAGACCGCCACCGCCTGCTCAGGCGCTGGCGGTTTTTTCATGCCCGGCAAGGAGGGAGTGTAAGTGAAGCACTACAATGTTTGCGGCGGTTTATTTGCCGCTTATTGAATCTGCCGTATTTGGCGGTGGTATTTGCATCTTTTGTTTGGTCTGGCGCAAAACGACCTGAAGATAAAAAGAGTAATCTGGCCGTAATTAATAATTTTCACCGTAAACAAAGGCTGTTTTCTTGTTTGTCGGACAATCTTATTTGCTTTTCTGTAGTGAGTTTATTACAGCAGGCAGGGCCGGATATTCAGTTGCCGTGATTATTATTCATGTGCGCGATATGGCGTAAAAATAAACTGAATGTCATGGTGCCCGGGACGGATTTCTTTCTTTGTTATTGGAGTCGTGTCATGTCGGTATCTTCATTGGAACAACTGGATGCGCTGGTCGCGCGTGTCAAACAGGCCCAGGCGGTGTTTGCCGAATTTTCCCAACAGCAGGTGGATGTGATTTTCCGCAGCGCGGCGCTGGCCGCGGCCGATGCGCGCATTCCGCTGGCGCGCATGGCGGTGGAAGAAACCGGCATGGGGGTGATGGAAGACAAGGTGATCAAGAATCACTTTGCCTCCGAGTACATCTACAACAAGTACAAGGATGAAAAGACCTGCGGCGTGCTGTCGGAAGACGACAGCTTCGGCACCATCACCATTGCCGAGCCCATTGGCATCCTGTGCGGCATCGTGCCCACCACCAATCCCACCTCCACCGCCATTTTCAAGGCGCTGATCGCGCTGAAAACCCGCAATGCCATCATTTTCTCGCCGCATCCGCGGGCGCGCCGTTCCACTTGCGAAGCCGCGCGGCTGGTGCTGGAAGCGGCGGTGGCCGCCGGTGCGCCCAGGGACATCATCGGCTGGATAGATGAGCCTAGCGTGGAGCTGTCCAATGCACTGATGCAGCATCCGGATATCAATCTGATCCTGGCCACCGGTGGCCCCGGCATGGTGCGGGCAGCGTATTCCTCCGGCAAACCGGCCATTGGCGTGGGCGCGGGCAATACCCCGGCGGTGATCGATGAAACCGCCGACATCAAGCGCGCCGTGGCCTCCATCCTGATGTCCAAGACCTTCGACAACGGCGTGGTGTGTGCGTCCGAGCAATCCGTCATCGTGGTGGACAGCATTTACGAGGCCGTGCGCGAACGCTTTTCCCGGCATGGCGGTTACATCCTCAGTGCAGAGCAAACCGCCGCCGTGGCGGGTGTCATCCTCAACCGCGGCAATCTGAATGCCTCCATCGTCGGCCAGAGCGCGGTGAAAATTGCCGCCATGGCCGGCATTACCGTACCGGCCGACACCAAGGTGCTGATTGGCGAAGTGAGCGATCTGAGCAATGACGAAGCCTTCGCCCACGAAAAACTGTCGCCCACGCTGGCCATGTACCGCGCCCGCGATTTTGCCGATGCCTGCGACCAGGCCGCCGCGCTGGTGGCACTGGGTGGCATCGGCCACACCTCGGCGCTGTATACCGATCAGGACTTGCAAGGCGAGCGCATCCGCTATTTTGGCGACAAGATGAAAACCGCCCGCATCCTGATCAACACCCCGTCCTCGCATGGTGGCATCGGTGATTTGTACAACTTCAGCCTGGCCCCGTCGCTGACGCTGGGCTGCGGTTCCTGGGGTGGCAACTCCATCTCGGAAAACGTCGGCCCCAAACACCTGATCAACAAGAAAACCGTGGCCAAGAGGGCGGAAAACATGCTGTGGCACAAACTGCCCAAGTCCATTTACTTCCGCCGCGGCTGCCTGCCGGTGGCGCTGGAAGACCTGGCTGGCAAAAAGCGTTGCCTGATTGTCACCGGGCAATACCTGTTCGAACACGGCTTTGTCGACGAGCCCATCCGCCTGTTGAAAAAGATGGGGCTGGAAGTGGAAGTGTTCTTCGAGGTGCCGGCCGACCCCACATTGGCCATCGTGCGCAAAGGGGTTGATCTGGCCCATGCCTTCCAGCCGGACGTCATCATGGCGCTGGGTGGTGGTTCGCCGATGGATGCGGCCAAGATCATCTGGGTGATGTACGAACACCCGGAAGTGCATTTTGCCGATCTGGCGCTGCGCTTCATGGACATCCGCAAACGCATTTACCAGTTCCCCAAGCTGGGTGGCAAAGCCATGCTGGTGGCGGTGCCCACCACATCCGGCACCGGCTCGGAAGTCACACCGTTTGCCGTGGTGACCGATGAAGTGACCGGGGTGAAATACCCGATTGCCGACTACGAACTCACCCCGCACATGGCCATTGTGGATGCCAATCTGGTGATGGACATGCCCAAGTCGCTCACCGCCTTTGGCGGCATCGACGCGGTGACGCATGCGCTGGAGGCCTATGTGTCGGTGATGGCCAACGAATATTCCGACCCGCAAGCCCTGCAGGCGCTGAAGCTGCTGAAGGACTACCTGCCATCGGCCTATGCCAACGGCGCGCGCGATCCGAAAGCGCGCGAGCAAGTGCATAACGCCGCCACCATTGCCGGCATCGCCTTTGCCAACGCCTTCCTGGGTGTGTGCCACTCCATGGCGCACAAGCTGGGCGCGGAATTCGGCCTGGCCCACGGTCTGGCCAATGCCTTGCTGATCAGCAATGTCATCCGCTACAACGCGGCCGACATTCCCACCAAGCAAACCGCCTTCAGCCAGTACGACCGCCCCAAGAGCGTAGAGCGCTATGCCGAAATTGCCCGCCATCTGGGGCTGGAAGCCAGCCGCGATCACGAACGGGTGGAAAAACTGGTGCAGTGGGTGGACGAGCTCAAGCAGATGCTCAACATCCCCATGTCGATTCAGGCTGCCGGGGTGGGCGAGGCGGACTTCCTCGCCAAGGTGGACCAACTGGCCGAGGATGCATTTGACGACCAATGCACCGGGGCCAATCCGCGCTATCCACTGATCAGCGAACTGAAGCAGCTATTGCTGGACAGCTACTACGGCCACGCCTGGCGCGAAGCTCATCTGCGGGAGGAGACTACCGCGCCCGCTGTGACTGCCAAGCCCAAGGGCAAGCTCAAGGCGGTATAAATCTCTAGCACATCACCGCACCGGCCCGGAGCACACTCCGGGCTTTTTCTTGTCCGCTGCATTCCACACTGGACGTGCTGGGGTAAGCTGTCTGCTTGTTCAGCCCGTGATGGAGCGCAGCATGCAAATCGACACTATCCCCTTTGGCGTGACCGACTGGTCGGCCATTGTCCCCACCGAGCATCCCGGCGCAAGCGGCATGGCGCTGTGGCGTAGCTGCCAGTTTGGCAATATCCGCGTGCGCATGGTGGAGTACAGCCCCGGCTATGTGGCTGACCACTGGTGCCGCAAGGGCCATATCCTGCTGTGTCTGGAGGGGGAGTTGCTGACCGAACTGGCCGATGGCCGCCGCTTCATGTTGACACCGGGACTGAGCTATCAGGTGGCCGATGAAGGCGAGCCGCACCGCTCCTCCACCCGGACCGGGGCGCGGCTGTTCATCGTGGATTGACAGCGGCTCACAAGAACGCTGCTGCGGCCTTGCGCCTTGCCGTATGCCGACTGTCTGCGTTGGCGCGGCTTGTTTCCGCGCTGCTACGCTATGTGGTGCGCCACGCTAAGCACGGCCTCAGGCCAGCTTGGTTTTGCGGGGTTTGCTGGCTGGTTTGGCCACGCTGTCGGCTTCGGTTGCGCTCAGCGCCACCGGTTTGACCTTGGCGCTATTGGTTTTGGGTTTGACCGCCGGTTCGCCTTTCTGGATATGCAGCAGGCGGCGACGGATGTCGTCGGTGTCCAGCCAGATATCCTCGCCCTTGCTGATGCGCTCCAGTTCCTGATCGCTCAGGAAGGGGCGGCAGACATTGCGCATCACCTTGTCGAACCACTTGCGGCTGGCCATTACCTGCGCTGCCTGCTCATTGCCCTTGCCGATGGAAGCGGATGAATAGTTGTGGAACATCAGCTGGCAGGTGTCATGCACGACCAGCTCGTCGCCGGCCAGGAAGATCAGTGCGCCCATCGAGTAGGCGCGGGCTTCCAGAATGGTGATGACGTGCGCCTCGCTGGCGGCGATATTGTTGATGATTTGCAGGCCGGTATCGAAATTGCCACCGGGGGTGTTCAGGTGCAGGAAGATCAGGTCGGTGGCGCTGGCGGTGCGTAGGGTGTACAGCAAGTCGGTGTATTGAATCGGATCGACGATTTCACCGGACAGGTAGTAGGAAATCTGCCGGATCACGCCTTGAGATTCGTAGCGGCGAAAGGCGGGCAGTTTGACTGCCTCATCATCGTCATCGTCGCTGTGGCTGTGCAGCGGCGTAGGGTAGAGGGGCCGGGACATCGCGTTTCCTTTTGCTTTCGGGAGGGAATTATGCGGTCTTACCCTTGCAGTGTAGCGCCACAACAGGGCCGCCTGCCAGTTGCATTCCGCTGCATTTGTCTGGTGCGCGGCCACGTGCAGAGGCGGTCTGCTCGTGGCCGCTGCTTAGTAAATGATTCAATGCTTCTGGCTGGCTTTTGCGGCAGCAATGCCGGTCATCGATCGGATGTACTGCGCAAGATAACGCTGGCGTTCGGCATTTGCGCGCGGTGAGTGGTCCAGCACGGATAGTAGCCAGGCACTGCCAAAGGCAATGCTCATGGAAAACAACGCAGGGTTGGCATAGGGAAATAGCGGGGTCTGGTGCTGCAGGATTTCCACCCACACGGTTGGGCCGAGTATCAACAGGCCGACCGCGGATAGCAAGCCGGCAAGGCTGCCCACCACGGCTCCACGGGTAGTCAGGCCTTTCCAGAACATGGACAGGAACAAAACCGGGAAATTGACCGAGGCGGCAATTGCCAGCACCAAGCCAGAAAGAAAAGCGATGTTCTGCTTTTCAAATAGCAGGCCCAGTACGATGGCGAGGATGCCAATGGCTAATGTGGCTATTTTGGACACCCTGATTTCACGCTGTTCGCTGGCACTCCCCTGGCAAAGCACCGTGGCATACAGGTCGTGCGAAATGGCAGAGGCACCTGATAGGGCCAGTCCGGCGACCACGGCCAGAATGGTGGCGAAAGCGACGGCCGAGATGAAACCAAGAAACAGGTTGCCGCCGACAGCTTGTGCCAGGTGGACCGCAATCATGTTATTACCGCCGATGATTTTGCCGGCCGCATCGCGGAAGCTGGGGTCGGCACCAACCATCACGATGGCACCGAAGCCCACCACCAGGATTAACAGATAGAAATAAGCGATAAAGCCGGTGGCGTAAAACACGGATTTACGTGCTTGCCTGGCATCGGCAACGGTAAAGAAGCGCATCAGGATATGCGGCAGGCCGGCGGTGCCGAACATCATGCCCAGCCCGAGCGAGATGGCATCCACAGGGTCGGAAACCAGGCCGCCCGGTGCCAGGATGGCTTTACCTTTGGCATGTGTGTGGGCCGCACCGGCAAACAGCGCTTCCGGACTGAAACCGAAGTGCGACAGCACCATGAAGGCCATGAAGGTGGTGCCGGCCAGCAGCAGTACGGCCTTGATGATTTGTACCCAGGTGGTGGCAAGCATGCCGCCAAAGGTGACGTACAGCACCATCAGCACCCCAACCAGCATGACGGCGGACAGGTAACTGGTGCCGAACAGCAGTTGGATCAACTTGCCGGCACCAACCATCTGCGCCACCAGGTACATGATGGCCACCGTCAGCGTGCCTAGCGCGGCGGTGATCCGCACCGGCGTTTGCGCCAGCCGGTAGGACACCACGTCGGCAAAGGTGAACTTGCCCAGGTTGCGCAGCCGCTCGGCAATCAGAAACAGGATGATGGGCCAGCCCGCCAGTACACCCAGCGCATAGATGAGGCCATCGTAGCCCTTGTCGAACATCATGGCTGAAATGCCCAGAAATGACGCAGCCGAGACCATGTCACCGGCAATCGCCAGGCCGTTTTGCAAGGGGCTCAGGCCGCCACCTGCAGTATAAAAGTCGGCAGCGGAGCGGGTGCGTTTGGCCGCCCACCTGGTAATTGCCAGTGTAAAGAGGACAAAAACCAAGAACATTGCAATGGCGTTCCAGTTCAGCGGCCTGGAACTGGCGGATAGCGGATTGCTTGCCGCGGCGAGGAGGGGCTGGCAGCTCAGGCCACAGGCCAAGAGCGCAAGCAGATGATAACGGCGCTTCATGGGAGGAACTCCCGGAGCACTTTTTCGTTGAGAGGATCAAGATAGCGATTGGCTATCCATACATAGATACCCGTCAGCACGAAAGTGAGCAGGATGATGGCCACTCCGACCGGAATGCCGATGGTGATTGCGCCATCGCTGAGGGGGCTGCCTAGTGTGCCTGGTGAAAATGCCAGCAGCATAATGAAACCGTAGTAGATCACCAGCATCACCGCGCTAAGCGACCAGCTAAGGCGGGTCTTCTGCGCGATCAATTGCTGGAAATCAGGATGCTGCAGGATTAATTCCAATTTAGCGTCGTTCATCACACATTCTCCTGGGTGGCCGGGCCTGGCCTGCTGCATGGGCTGGTGTAGCGATGCTTGTTATTCAGTCAGTGCCGGAGGTTTCGGCTGCGCTTGCCGTGAATACGGATAGATCAAGCTTGGGGCGCTTGGCGTCGAGGGTGGATAAGGGCTGCACCGGAACCAGGCTGCGACGGCAGCGTATGGCCAGATGGTGATAAGCGCGTGTGGCGCGCTGCTTGGCAATGATTTCCTCAGCGCTGAGCGTGCGCACGGCTTTGGCCGGCAGGCCCAGCAGCAACTGGCGTGGTGCGCAAACCCGGCCTGCCGGGATGAAGGCCATCGCGCCGACAATGCATTGCCGGCCTAGCCGTGCGCCATCCATCACGACGGCATTCATGCCG
This sequence comes from Aquitalea magnusonii, assembly GCF_002217795.2. Taxonomy (NCBI): domain Bacteria; kingdom Pseudomonadati; phylum Pseudomonadota; class Betaproteobacteria; order Neisseriales; family Chromobacteriaceae; genus Aquitalea; species Aquitalea magnusonii. The sequence continues at coordinate 3,324,668 of NZ_AP018823.1, read as the reverse complement.
ACCAGCACCCCGCGTTCCAGGTGGCAGGCGTGCAAGACGGCACCGTGGCCGACGTGACCGTTTTCTTCAACGATCAAGGGCGTATCCACTCCGCTATGCAGCACGCAGTTGTCCTGGATATTGCTGCCTGCCGCAATGCGGATCGGGCCAAAGTCCCCGCGCAGTACCGCACCCGGGCCGATATAGCAGCCCGCGCCCACCACAACGTCCCCGATCAATGTGGCTGAGGGGTGGATGAAGGCATCCGGGCTGACAACAGGAATCACTCCGTCAATTGCAAAGCACTGCATCGCGCGATCTTTCTGCAAACAAGATGTAAAACGCCCGGCAGATACCGGGCGGCAAGTGGCTTAGGCGAAGCGGCGGGTTTGTACCACACGGAAGCGGTTGGCTACGAAGGCGCTGTCCGACAGCGCGGCATTGGCCGCCGGGTTGCCTCCGGTGCCGTGGAAGTCGCTGAAGGCAGCCGACTGGTTGACCAGTACGCTGCCGGTGAGGTTGAGGGACAGCGAGACACAGGCATGTTCGGCAACCGCCTGTGCCTGCTGCTGTACGGTGGCGTCGGTGCTGTACACCGAGAACGACAGCGCACCGTGTTTGCGTACCGTATCTTCAATAATGGCAAGGCTTTCGGCACTGCTGCTGGTTTTGATCACAAAGGCAATCGGGCCGAAATGCTCTTCCTGGTAGATGGCCTGGTCTTGTACCGACAGGGCGCGCAGCAGCGGTGTGCGCACAACGGCTTCGGGATAGAGCGGGTGTGCGATGGCATGGCTGTCGAGCAAGGGTTGACCCAGCTTCTGCGCCGCCTCCAGCCGGGCCAGTACCCCCGGGTTCTGAATGGCTCCGAGGAATTCCACCGCCTTGGCCGGGTCGGCGGTCAGGCCATTGATGGCTGAGACGATACCAGCCACCACTTCTTCGTAGGACAGATGTCCTTCCGCGCTTGTAATGCCGCCGGCCGGAATGAAAATATTCTGCGGCGCAGTACACATTTGCCCGCCGTACAAAGCCAGCGACAGGGCGATATTGCGGCTGAGTCCTTTGAAGTCGTGGGTTGAGTCGATCACGATGGTGTTAACACCGGCTTTCTCGGTGTAAACCTGTGCATGCCGGCAGTTGGCCTCCAGCCATTCTCCGTTTTTACGGCTGCCGGTGAAGTCGATCAGTTTGATCGCGGCGTTTTCCGCCAGCTTGCTGGCCAGCGGTTCACCGCTCTGGTTGGCGGCCAGCAACACCACATTCGGGTCGAAGCCTGCTTCCTGCAGCACCTCGCGGGCAATCTTCACCGTGATGGCCATCGGTAGTACCGCACCCGCATGTGGCTTGACGATGACGGTGTTGCCGGTGGCCAGGCTGGCGAACAAGCCCGGATAGCCATTCCAGGTGGGGAAGGTGCAGCAGCCAATGACCAGACCAATGCCGCGCGGCACGATTTTCCAGTTCTTTTGCAGCACGACCGGCTCATGCTTGCCCTGCGGCTTGCTCCAGCTACTTGCAGCCGGAATGGCGGACATTTCACGCCAGGCGTAAGCGACCGCCTCCAATCCACGGTCTTGCGCATGTGGGCCACCGGCCTGAAACGACATCATGAAGGCCTGACCGGTGGTATGCATCACCGCATGAGCCATCTCGAAACTGTGCTTGTTAAGCCGTGCCAGAATCTCCAACGACACCCCCACCCAGGCTTCCGGCCCGGCCTGGCGCCAGTTCTCCAGCGCAGCGCTCGAAGCGGCAATCAGGGTATCAACCTCAAAACGCGGGTAGCGGATGTTGAGTGCGCCGCTGTAGGGCGAACGTTCGCTACCAACAAGCCCGCTGGCAGGCGGCTGGCCGGGAAAGTCGAATGTGCTGCCAAGCAGGGCCTCGAACCTTGTCCTGCCTTCATCGGCGGCGGCCTCCCCATAAATTTTCGGGCTCGGTGTCTCTGGATATGGTGTCCAGTACCCACGTTCACGAATGGCGTTCAGGGCTTGCTGCAAAGTAGCTTCATGTCGTTCAAATAGCGGATTTGCCATCGCTTCATTCCTTTCAATACAAAGGCCGAGTGGAGTCTTTCGAACCCGATCAGGGGCTGGTTTTCGCGGAACACGGTCGTGGAAACCCTGTGCTGAAAAATTTCCTTGACCTGGATCAGTCTAATATTGATTTACCGGTCGGTCAATGATATGTTGAGTCAGCATCAGGCACAGCTACTGCGCTGTGTTTGGTGTGAAAAATTATTAAAAACAAAGGCTTGTCTGCCAGGTGGCCACTTTGGGCTTAGCGGGCAGCTAACTGTATGGAGAACCGCATGCCCCGCCCCTATCAGCACATTCGCCTCGATATCGAGGCCGGCGTTGCCACCCTGACACTCTCTCGGCCCGATTGCTTGAATAGCTTTAATGTCGACATGCACGGTGAAGTGGCCGAGGCACTGGAGCAGCTCAGCCAGGACGAGGCGGTACGTGTGCTGGTGCTGACCGGTAGCGGACGAGGCTTTTGCGCCGGGCAGGATTTATCCGACCGGGCGGTAGCTCCTTCCGATACGCCGTGCGATCTGGGAGAGTCGATTGAACGCTATTACGCCCCGCTGGTGTGCCGCTTGCGTAGCATGCCCAAGCCGGTGATTGCCGCGGTCAATGGGGTGGCCGCCGGGGCAGGTGCCAACATCGCGTTGGCCTGCGACATTGTCATCGCTGCACGATCGGCCAGCTTTATCCAGGCATTCAGCAAGATCGGCCTGATGCCGGATGCTGGCGGCAGCTATTTCCTGCCCCGCTTGCTGGGTAATGCACGCGCCATGGGGCTGGCGCTGCTGGCGGACAAGTTGCCAGCCGAGCAGGCCGCGGCATGGGGGCTGATCTGGCGATGCGTAGACGATGCCGATTTTGCCGCCGAAGTGGCAAGCACCGCCCGCCAGTTGGCTGCGGGGCCGACGCTGGCGTATGCACGCATCAAGCAGGCCATGCATGCTGCCGAGCGCAATACGCTGGAGCAGCAGCTCGAACTGGAGCGCACTTTCCAGCAAGAACTTGGCTACAGCGCCGATTATGGCGAGGGTGTGGCGGCCTTCATGGCCAAGCGCACAGCGCAATTTGTGGGGAAATGAGATGGCACTGACAAGCAAGGATCGCATCGGCGTAGTGGGCGCCGGTGCCATGGGCCGGGGGATTGCCGCCGTCGCAGCCAGGGCAGGCCATCAGGTTTACCTGTTCGATATGGATGCTGCCTCCGCCTTGGCGGCACCAGCCTTGATCCGTGCCGAATGGCAGGTGCTGGTGGATCGTGGCAAATGGACCGCCGCGGAGCAGGATGTCGCCTGTGCGCGCCTGCATCCGGTATCCACGCTGGCAGAACTGGCTGATGCCGCACTGGTGATCGAGGCCATTGTCGAACTGGCTGAGCCGAAACAAGCCCTGTTCCGGGCGCTGGAAGCGGTGTTGTCCGAGTCGGCCATTCTTGCCTCCAACACCTCATCGATTTCAATTACCACGCTGGCGCGTGGCCTGGTTCATCCTGAGCGGCTCGTGGGCCTGCACTTTTTCAACCCCGCCACCAAGATGAAGCTGGTCGAGGTGATCAGCGGCTTGGGAACCGATCCGGCGGTGGTCGACCTCCTGTGCGACACAGTCCGCGCCTGGGGCAAGCTGGCGGTGCGGGCGCAGTCGACGCCGGGTTTCATTGTCAATCGCGTGGCTCGTCCTTACTACGCTGAGGCGCTGCGGACTCTGGCCGAAGCGGCGGCCCAGCCCGAGGTGATCGACACCTTGCTGCGCAGGGCAGGGGGATTTCCGATGGGGCCATTCGAATTGATGGACCTGATCGGCAACGACGTCAATTTCGCTGTCACCAGCTCGGTGTTTGCCGCCATGTACCACGACGGTCGCTTTCAACCTTCGCTGCAACAGCAGGAGCGCGTTGCCGCCGGGTGGATGGGACGTAAGACGGGGCGGGGTTTCTACGATTATCGCGACCAGGCAGCCCGGTCTGAGCCGCCAGCACTGGCGCGCCAAGCCGCGCCCGACAAAGTGCGGGTGGTCGGCGATCTTGGCATTGCCGAGCCGCTGCTGCATCGATTGCAGCAGGCCGGGCTAGTGGTTGAGCGGCAAGCGGCGCAAGGCATGGGCTACCTGGCCTTGGCCGGGGACCTGCGACTGGCATTGACTGATGGCCGGACTGCGACGGTGCGCGCCGCGGAAACCGGACATGCGAACTGGGTGCTGTTTGATCTGGCCCTGGACTACATAAGTACAAGCCACTTGGCCTTATGCGTTGCAGATCAGGCAGCCGCCGGTGCATTGGAGCACGCTGCCGGGCTGCTGCAGGTGGCAGGCATCACGATTTTGCCCATCGATGACATCGCCGGGATGGTGGTGATGCGCACGATGGCGATGCTGGCCAACGAGGCGGCGGATGCCGTGCTGTTTGGCATCGCCAGCGCGGCAGATGTCGACTTGGCGATGCGCTACGGCACCAATTATCCGGTGGGTCCTCTGGCGTGGGCCGATGGTTTTGGTGCTGCCCGCCTGGTCCAGGTGCTTGAAGCACTGCACCGCCATTATGGCGAGAGCCGCTACCGCATTTCCCCCTTGATTCGTCGTCGCGCGGCGGCGGGAAGAGGCTTCCATGGCGCATAGCCGTCAGCCCTGTTGCGCGCGAAACATGCCGCTGCCTGCATGCTGCCTTAGCGGTGGCCCGGCTGGTATGGCATTACTGTTCATTCCTGGCTTGGAGCATGCGTTGTGGTGATGTGTGGCCGCTCCTGCCGGATCGGCGCGATGGAAGCAAAAACTGAACGGGGAGACCCGATTCACACCAGAGGAGAAACAGCATGGTGAGCAAAGTAGCCCAGGCCCACGAACTGGAGCCGATAGAAACCGCCAGCCGCGATGAATTGAGTGCCTTGCAGCTGCAACGGCTCAGATGGTCGCTCAAGCACACTTACGACAATGTGGCACCATTTCGTGCCAAATGTGCAGCAATTGGCGTGCATCCGGAAGATGTAAAGTCGCTGGAGGATCTGAAACTGTTTCCGTTTACCACCAAGTCTGACTTGCGCGAACACTACCCGTTTGGTTTGTTTGCAACTCCGCGCAAGGATGTCGTGCGTATCCACGCGTCCAGCGGCACTACCGGACGCCCCACCGTGGTTGGCTATACCCAGAACGATATCAATACCTGGGCGACTGTCGTGGCGCGTTCGGTGTACGCCGCAGGGGGGCGCAAGGGTGACATCGTGCATATCGCCTACGGTTACGGGCTGTTTACCGGTGGCATGGGCGCACATTATGGTGCGGAGCGTCTGGGTTGTACCGTGGTGCCGATGTCCGGTGGCCAAACCGAAAAGCAGGTGCAACTGATCCGTGATTTTCAGCCCGACATCATCATGGTGACGCCATCCTATATGCTGAACATTCTCGACGAGATGGAGCGGCAGGGTCTTGATGCGGCCAAATCTTCGCTCAAGGTGGGGATTTTCGGTGCAGAACCCTGGACCAGGCAGATGCGCCTTGAAATCGAAAAGCGCGCCGGTATTGATGCGGTGGACATTTATGGCTTGTCCGAAGTGATGGGACCGGGAGTGGCCAGCGAGTGCATCGAAAGTAAGGATGGGCCGGTTATCTGGGAAGACCACTTCTATCCGGAAATCATTGATCCGGTTACGGGGGAGGTGTTGCCGGATGGCGAGGAGGGTGAGCTGGTGCTGACCTCCTTGAGCAAAGAAGCGTTTCCGGTGATTCGCTACCGCACGCGTGACCTGACCCGTCTGTTGCCACCCACGTCGCGTTCCATGCGGCGTATCGACAAGATTGTCGGTCGCTCTGACGACATGCTGATCATCCGCGGCGTGAACGTGTTTCCAACCCAGATCGAAGAATTGATCCTGCGGCTTGATTCGCTGACCCCGCATTTTTATTTGGAAGTGGATAAAGATGGCCATCTGGACGTGTTGACCGTTTTTGTTGAACGCGACCCGGCGAGCTATGCCTCTGATGCAGCCAAAATGCGCATGGCCAAGGAATTGCAGCAGATGATCAAGAGCAATGTCGGGGTCAGTACCCTGGTAGAGGTGGTTGAGCCGATGACGATCATGCGCTCGGTAGGCAAGGTGCGGCGTGTGATCGACAAGCGTCCGCACTAAGTGGGCTGGATGCAGGTTCATACCGTCCTTTTTTTTCTTGCTTTTTAATTTACCGACCGGTAAGTTAATTAAATTCGCCAGCAATCCACCGCACCTGGCCGCTGCGCCAGCAAAGCGCAGGCAGCTTGTGGCGAATGCTGAAACGACTACTTTCCTCACCAACTCATCGACAAGGAGTTGTGCAGATGTACACACAAGCTTTGGACTTGCCCGGCGCACAAGCGACCGGCAATGCAGTGACAGACGCGCCGTGTGCCGGCTTCGACGAGAAGCTGGCGGCCGATATCAAGATCGAGCCATCAGACCCGATGCCCGATGCCTATCGCAAGACGCTGATCCGGCAGATTTCCCAACATGCCCATTCGGAGATTGTCGGCATGCTGCCGGAAGGAAACTGGATCACCCGTGCGCCAACGTTAAAGCGCAAGGCCATTCTGTTGGCCAAGGTGCAGGACGAAGGGGGGCATGGCCTGTATCTGTATGCCGCAGCCGAAACGCTGGGCGTCAGCCGCGACACCATGGTGGCTGCCTTGCTGGACGGCAGTGCCAAGTATTCGAGCATCTTCAACTACCCGACGCTGTCCTGGGCTGATATCGGTGTCATCGGCTGGCTGGTGGATGGAGCCGCCATTACCAACCAGGTACCGCTGTGTCGCTGCTCTTACGGCCCTTATGCCCGTGCGATGGTCAGGGTGTGCAAAGAGGAAAGCTTCCACCAGCGCCAAGGCTATGACCTGTTGGTGGCCATGATGAAAGGCAGCCCGGCGCAGCGCGCGATGGTGCAGGAGGCGGTGGACCGCTGGTGGTGGCCGGTACTGATGATGTTTGGCCCGCACGACCAGGATTCGGTACACAACGGCACCAGCATGAAGTGGGGTATCAAGCGCTTCTCCAATGACGATCTGCGGCAGAAATTCGTCGATGCCACTGTTCCGCAGGCCGAGGTGCTCGGTGTAACGCTGCCCGACCCAGACCTGAAGTGGAACGCTGAGCGTGGCCATTACGATTTCGGTGCCATCGACTGGGAAGAATTCTGGCAGGTGGTCAAGGGCAATGGCCCTTGCAACCGCGAACGCATGGCGGCCCGCATCAAGGCGCACGAAGACGGTGCTTGGGTACGTGAAGCCGCCCGTGTGCATGCCGAGAAAAAAATCGCCAGGCCGACTCACTAATCCGGAGGACTCCACGATGACAGAATTGCACGAGCAATGGCCGCGGTACGAGGTTTTCATCAAAAGCCGTAACGGCCTTGAGCACAAGCATTCCAGCAGCCTGCACGCCACCGACGGCCAGCATGCGCTGCTGTTGGCGCGCGATGTCTACACCCGGCGTCAGGAAGGCAACAGCCTGTGGGTGGTGGCTGCCAGTGATGTCAGTCAGAACGGCGCGGCGCCTGTTGCTGGCACGAGCGAGACCCCGCGGCAGTTTGAAGTTTTCTTGCGGCTGAAACCAGGGCTGGATCACAAGCACATTGGCAGTGTCGACGCCTGTGATGCTGCGGCAGCGCTACGCAGTGCAGAAACAGCCTTTGGACAATATCCGGCAGGCAGTCTGTGGGTGCTGCCTTCCGCATCCGTGCTGACCAGCGAGGCCGAGTGGAGTGAGCCGTTTTTCGACGCAATGGCCGACAAAACCTACCGCTTGCCCACCTTCTACCAGCTTCCCGCCGCCGTCAACAATATGTAAGGAGCCCAGCCATGGCTGAAATTGATAACAAAGACCTGATCGAATATCTGCTGCGCCTGGGCGACTCCACACTGGTACTGGGCCAGCGGCTGTCCGAATGGTGCGGCCATGCACCAGCGATCGAAGAAGACATCGCACTGACCAATACCGCGCTCGACCTGATCGGCCAGGCGCGTCAGTTATTGAGCTATGCCGGAGAGCTGGAAGGCAGTGGCCGTGACGAGGATGCACTTGCCTTCCTGCGCGACGAGCTGGAATTCCACAATCTGACGCTGACCGAGCTGGATGGCGGCGATTTTGGCCGCACGGTGCTGCGCGTGCTGTTGTTTGCCGCCTATCAGGTGGTGTTGTGGCAGGCATTGCAGCGCTCCACCGATGCCCGCCTGGCCGCCATCGCCGAAAAGAGCCTCAAGGAAAGCCGCTATCACCTGCGTTATGGTGCCGATTGGGTAGTGCGACTGGGTGATGGAACCGAGGAGTCGCACCGCCGCATGCAGGCGGCACTGGAATACTTGTGGTCCTTCACCGCAGAGCTGTTTGACCGGGACGAGGTGGAAGCACGGCTGGCAGGCGTGGTCCCAGCGTCAGATAGCTTGCGCAGCGCCTGGGAAGGCATTGTGCTGCCGGTGCTGGCCGAAGCAACGCTGCCAGTGCCGATAGCGGCAGGCTGCCTGAGCCGTGGCAAGTATGGCATCCACAGCGAGGCGCTGGGCCCGCTATTGGCGCAGATGCAGTTTTTGCAGCGCGCCTATCCCGGCGGCAACTGGTAAAGGGGGGGCGTGATGCTAACCATCGCCCAAGCCTGGGCCGTGCTGCACCAGGTACCCGACCCGGAAATACCCGTGCTGTCCTTATGCGATTTAGGCATCGTGCGCGATATCCGCCGCCATGGGGCAGATCTGCAGGTGACGCTCACGCCCACTTACTCCGGCTGTCCTGCCACCGAAGTGATTGAGGCTTCGGTGCGCGATGCGCTGACGGCTGCCGGGGCCGGCCCCCTGCGGCTGAGTACGCAGCTCAGCCCGGCCTGGACCACCGACTGGATCAGTGAGGAGGGGCGGCGCAAATTGCGCGAGTACGGTATTGCGCCGCCGGAGCATCGGGCGGAAACGTCCGAGGACGGCTGGCAGATTCTGCACTTCACGCCATTGCACCCGGCCTGCCCGCGCTGCGGCAGCAAGCATAGCGAGCGCCTGAGCCAGTTTGGCGCGACCGCCTGCAAGGCGCTGTACCGCTGCCAGGACTGCCGCGAACCATTCGAGTACTTCAAACCCATTTAAGCCTAAGTCTTCCGCCAGGGAATCTACGGAGCAAGGACCCCACCATGAGTACGAATTTTCATTTGCTGCGCATCGCCGAAGTGCGCCAAGAGAGCGAAGAGGCGATATCGCTCCGCTTTGAAGTTCCCCCCGCGCTGGCCGACACCTACCGCTTTATCCAGGGCCAGCATCTCACCTTGCGCGCCAATATCGGCGGTGCTGACGTACGCCGCTCCTATTCGATCTGCAGCGGCATTGGCGATGGCGAACTGCGTATTGCCATCAAGCAAGTGGCAAACGGAATCTTCTCCACCTATGCCAACAAGGAACTGCGTGCGGGGCAGCGCATCGAGGTATTGCCACCGGATGGCCGTTTTTTTGTACCGCTGGCCGCAGGCAATAAAAAACATTACCTGGCGATCGTGGCCGGCAGTGGCATCACGCCGCTGTTGTCCATCATCAAGACCACGCTGGCAGTAGAACCGGACAGCCGCTTCACCTTGCTGTACGGCAACCAGCGGCGCGGCACCATTCTGTTTGCCGACACCCTGGCGGCATTGAAAGCCCGCTTCATGGACCGCTTCGCCGTCTATCACTTCCTCTCGCGTGAGGCGCAGGAACTGGAACTGTTTAATGGTCGGCTGGACGCTGCGCGCCTGCAGCGGATATTCGACACCCTGCTGCCGCTCTCCAACATCTCCGACGCCTTTGTGTGCGGCCCCAACGAGATGATCGATGACGCCATCGGCGCTCTGCAGCAGGCTGGCTTGCCGCACGCGCATATCCATACCGAGCGCTTTTGCGTACCGCAGGGGGCCGATACACCGCGCACGGCGCGGGACGATGAAGCGGCACAAGCCACCGTGACGGTAATCATGGACGGCCTGGCCCGCGAGGTGGGATTGTCGGCAGGACAAAGCATTCTGGATGCCGCCGTCAGCGCAGGGATCGATCTACCCTATTCGTGTAAAGGTGGGGTATGCTGCACCTGCCGTGCCAAGGTCCTCGCTGGCCAAGTGCGCATGGATAAGAATTTCGCCCTCGAACCGGCAGAAGTCGAGCAGGGCTTTGCACTCACCTGTCAGGCGCATCCGCTTACCGAAAACGTTGTGGTCAGTTTTGACGAACGTTGACGTGTCGTACTCCGAATGAAGGAGGCCGTTTTCGCATAAGCCGAGTCTGACGCACCACGAATCAAGCAGACCCCCGGATATGGCAAGAACAAAATCCCCCAATTTCGAAGTACAGCGCAGCACCATACTGGAGAACGCCGCGCAGTTGTTTGCGCAGAAAAGTTTCCCCAGTGCATCGATAGCCCAACTGGCTGAATTATGTGGCATGTCGAAGCCGCTGCTGTATCACTACTATCGGGATAAGTTGCATCTCTTGTTTGATATTGCCGACACCTACCTTGACCGCCTGGTGGCCATTGAGGATGAGGTTGCCGGACAAGGGCTGGATACCGAAGCGCACCTGACCGAGCTTATCGTCCGTTTCATGGAAGAATATGCCACGTCGCGCCACTACCATATCGTGTTGGTGCAGGACGTGAAATTCCTGGAGGACGAGGCATACCGCAAGGTGGCCGAGAAGCAACGCCAGGTGGTGGATGGGTTTGCCAGGCTGATTGCCAGCTTGCGGCCGGAGTTGACGGCGGTGCAGATCAAGCCGGTGGCCATGACGCTGTTCGGCATGATGAACTGGACCTTTACCTGGTTTCGTGCCGACGGACCGATAGATAGAGCAGCAATGGCGGAGATCGTCAGTCAGATGTTCCTGCATGGTGTGTATAGCCCCGGCTTGCCGCATATACCCCCCAGGCAGGAGGAGACTCCGCATGAGCAAGTACACCTACCTGAAAACGGCGCAGCATGAACGCGTTGCGCATATCGAAATCCACCGTCCCGCCCAGCGCAATGCGCTGAATGAAGAACTGGTGCAGGAGCTGGAGGCGGCCTTGATGGCCGCAGACCAGGACCCAGGCACCAGTGTGATTGTCCTGTCTGGCAACGAAAAGGCTTTTGCCGCCGGTGCCGACATCGGTCGCATGGCCGAATGGGACTTCCATGATGTGTTTCTCTCCGACTATGTCACCCGGCACTGGGAAAGTGCGCGCACCCTGCGCAAGCCGCTGATCGCCGCGATTTGCGGTTACGCGATTGGTGGCGGCTGCGAACTGGCGATGATGTGTGATGTCGTCGTGGCCGGTGTCTCGGCCAAGTTCGGCCAGCCCGAAGTCAAGATCGGGACTTTGCCCGGCATGGGCGGCACCCAGCGCCTGCCCCGCGCCATCGGCAAGGCCAAGGCGATGGAATGGTGTTTGAGTGGCAATTTCTATAGTGCCGCCGAAGCCGAAAAAGCCGGCCTGGTATCCCGTGTGGTGGCCGACGACGCCGTTCTCGACACCGCTTTCGAACTGGCACAGCAGATGGCCGGCTACTCGCTGCCGGTGCTGATGATGATCAAGGAGTCGCTGGGCCGGGCTTTCGAATCCAGCTTGTCCGAAGGGCTGCTGTTCGAGCGGCGGGTCTTTCACGCCAGTTTCGCGCTGCAAGACCAAAAAGAAGGCATGAACGCCTTTGTCGAAAGACGTCCGCCCGCTTTCCATCACCGCTAATCCCAGCCACGCCTTCGAGACAACATCATGACCCACGCTTATATTTGCGATGGCATTCGCACCCCTTTTGGCCGCTATGGCGGCGCACTGTCCTCCATTCGTACAGATGACCTGGCGGCCATCCCGCTTCGTGCGCTGTGTGAGCGCCACCCTGCGCTTGACTGGAGCCTGGTGGACGAGCTGATTTATGGCTGCGCCAATCAAGCCGGAGAAGACAACCGCAATATTGCGCGCATGGCAGGCCTGCTGGCCGGCCTGCCCGTCTCGGTGCCCGGCACGACCATCAACCGGCTGTGCGGTTCCGGCATGGACGCCATTGGCCTGGCCGCGCGCAGCATTGTGGCGGGCGAGGCCGACTTGATCATCGCGGGTGGCGTGGAGAGCATGTCGCGCGCGCCCTTCGTGTTGGGCAAGGCGGACAAGCCGTTTGCGCGCAGCGCCAAGGTGGAAGACACAACCATAGGCTGGCGCTTTATCAACCCGATAATGAAGCAACAGTACGGGGTCGATTCCATGCCCGAGACTGCCGAGAACGTCGCTACTGATTTCCGGGTGAATCGCTGCGATCAGGATGCCTTTGCGCTACGCAGCCAGCAGCGCTACGCCGCCGCCCTGGCCAAGGGTTTTTTCACGGACGAAATTGTGCCGGTAGCGGTGCCGCGCCCGAAGGGCGAAGCACTGTTCATCCAGCATGACGAACATCCGCGCCCGGATACCACCCTGGCCATGCTGGCCAGGTTGAACGGTGTGGTGCGCGCTGACGGCACGGTGACGGCGGGCAATGCCTCCGGTGTGAATGATGGTGCCGTGGCCTTGTTGATTGCCAGCCAGGCGGCGGTGGCACGTCATGCGCTTACCCCGCGCGCCAGAATACTGGGCATGGCGAGCGCGGGAGTGGAGCCGCGCATTATGGGCATCGGCCCGGCACCGGCCAGCCAGAAACTGCTCCAGCGCCTGGGCCTGCGCATTCAGGACATGGACGTGATTGAACTGAACGAGGCCTTTGCCGCGCAGGGTTTGGCGGTGCTCCGTACATTGGGCCTGGCGGACGATGCCGCGCAGGTGAACCCGAATGGCGGGGCCATTGCCTTGGGGCATCCGCTTGGCGCTTCCGGCGCAAGGCTGGTGCTGACCGCGCTACGGCAACTGGAAGCCACCGGCGGTCGGCTGGCGCTATGCACCATGTGTATCGGCGTCGGCCAGGGCATCGCCATGGTGATTGAGCGCATATAAAGGAGGCGACCATGACCGAACCATTACTGCTGGACTACCCGGAGCAGGGCATTGCCCGTTTGCGTCTGCACCGCCCCGAGGCACGTAATGCGCTGAATATGGCGCTACGCCAGGCACTGGCGGATGCGCTCAGACACTTGTCCGACAGCCCGGAGATACGCGTCATCGTGCTGACCGGCAACGAACAGGCTTTTGCTGCCGGGGCGGATCTCAAGGAACTGGCCGATATCGGCAGCATCGCGCTGATGCAGCGCCAGGTACACAAGCTATGGCAAGCGGTGGCCGATTGCCCGAAACCGATTATCGCTGCCGTGTCTGGCTATGCCCTGGGCGGCGGCTGCGAATTGGCGATGCATGCCGACATTATCGTGGCGGGGGAGTCGGCACAATTTGCGCAACCGGAAATCAAGGTAGGCATCATGCCTGGAGCCGGCGGGACGCAACGCCTGCTGCGTGCTGTTGGCAAGGCGCAGGCCATGCGGATGCTGCTGACCGGTTGCATGGTTGGCGCGCAACAAGCATTGACGATGGGCTTGATCAGCGAAGTGGTCGCCGATGAGGCGGTTGAGCACCGCGCCATCGAGCTGGCACGCAGCATTGCAGCCATGCCACCGCTGGCAGTGCAACAGATCAAGGAAGTGGTTTTGGCCGGAGCCGACGCGCCATTGGCAACGGCCTTGATGCTGGAGCGCAAAGCCTACCAGATGTTGTTTTCCTCGGAAGACCAGAAGGAAGGCATGCAGGCCTTCTTTGACAAGCGAAGGCCGCAATACCTGGGGCGCTAGCCTGTGGTGGTGGGCGCGCCCGGCTTGCGGAAACACCCGGCAGTCTGGCGCAGCGGCAGCCTTGCCATGTTGACATCGCATCTGTGACCGGCGGCGGAAGGCCGCGCGGCTGCTTTGCCCGCCTGGCGGCTGTCGAACGGGGGGACTGGCAAGCCTGAGATGGACAAACGCCGAAACGGTGTCGCAACACTGTTTCGGCGTTGACCGGACTTCAGTGGTTTTGATCCAGGTGCTAGCTCAGCTCCTTCAGCAGCTCCTTCACCCGCACCACGCGCAGGCCCACTTCTTCTATTTTTGACTCCACCCGCAGCTTGTCCTGCCCGGCCAGTTTGTAGTTCTTCTTGCTCTGGATCAGCTGGATGATTTTCATCGGGTCGATCGGCGGGTTCTTGATGAACTGCAACTGGATGGCCACTTCGCTGGCATCCAGCTTGGCCACGCCCAGCGGCTTGGCCAGCAGGCGCAGGCGGTGGCTTTCAATCAGCGTTTTCACCGTTTGCGGTGGCAGGCCGAAGCGGTCGATCAGCTCCTCATGAATGGCGTCGATGTCCTGCTCGGTGTCGCAGGTGGCCAGGCGCTTGTACAGCACCAGCCGTTCATGCACGTCCGGGCAGTAGGCATCCGGCAGCAGCGCCGGGCTGTGCAGATTGATTTCGGTGGTGACACCCAGCGGTGCGTCCAGGTCCGGCTCGCGGCCTTTTTTCAGGTCGCGCACCGCTTGTTTGAGCATCTCGGTAAACAGCGAAAAGCCCACTTCCTGCATTTCGCCCGACTGGCCTTCACCCAGTACCTCACCCGCGCCACGGATTTCCATATCGTGCATCGCCAGATAGAAACCGGCCCCCAGCTCGCCGGACAACTGGATGGCTTCCAGCCGCTTGCCGGCGTCCTTGGTCATGCCGTCCGGGGTCAGCAGATAGGCATAGGCCTGGTGATGGCTGCGGCCCACCCGGCCGCGCAACTGGTGCAGTTGGGCCAGGCCGAACTTGTCGGCGCGGTTGATCAGGATGGTGTTGGCATTGGGAATGTCGATGCCGGTTTCGATGATGGTGGAGCACAACAGCACATTGAAGCGCTGCTGCAGGAAGTCGCGCATTACTTGTTCCAGCTCACGTTCGCGCAACTGGCCGTGGGCTACGCCGATGCGGGCTTCCGGCACCAGTTCGGCCAGTTTCTCGCGCATGTTCTCGATGGTGTCCACCTCGTTGTGCAGGAAGAACACCTGACCGCCACGCTTGAGTTCGCGCAGGATGGCCTCGCGGATCACGCCATTGCTGGCCGGGCTGATGAAGGTTTTCACTGCCAGGCGGCGGTTGGGCGCAGTGGCGATGACGGAGAAGTCGCGCAGTCCTTCCAGCGCCATGGACAGCGTGCGCGGAATCGGCGTGGCGGTGAGGGTGAGCACGTCCACATTGGCGCGCAGGCGCTTGAGCTGTTCCTTCTGGCGCACGCCAAAGCGGTGCTCTTCATCGATGATCACCAGCCCCAGGTTCTTGAACTGCACGTCCGGCTGCACCAGCTTGTGGGTGCCGATGACGATGTCCACCGTGCCCTCGGCCAGGCCCGCCAGCGCGGCCTTGCTTTCCTTGGCGCTGCGAAAGCGCGACAGCTCGGCAATCTTCACCGGCCAGTCGTTGAAGCGGTCGGAGAAGTTCTGGAAATGCTGCTCGGCCAGCAGGGTGGTGGGCACCAGCAGCGCCACCTGCTTGCCGCCCATCACCGCGACAAAAGCGGCGCGCAGCGCCACTTCGGTCTTGCCGAAGCCCACGTCGCCACATACCAGACGGTCCATCGGCTTGCCGCTGCACATGTCGTGGATGACGGCTTCGATGGCATTGGCCTGGTCTATGGTTTCCTCAAAGCCGAAACCGGCGGCAAAGGCATCGTAATCGTGGTGCGACAGGGTGAAGCTGTGGCCTTCGCGCGCGGCGCGCTGGGCGTAGAGGTTAAGCAGCTCGGCGGCGGTGTCGCGTGCTTTTTCGGCAGCTTTCTTCTTGGCTTTTTCCCAGGCCGGGTTACCCAGCTTGTGCAGCGGGGCCTGCTCGGACGGGCCACCGGCATAGCGCGAAATCAGGTGCAACTGGCTGACCGGCACGTAGAGCGTGGCGTTGTCGGCGTACTCCAGCTGCATCAGCTCGGTTTCGCCTTCGCCCAGGTCCATCGACACCAGGCCGATATAGCGGCCGATGCCGTGCTGTTCGTGCACCACCGGGTCGCCGGATTTCACCTCGGCCAGATCGCGCAGCATGGAGTCCGAGCTCATCTTCACATGGCGGCGGCGGGTGTGGCTGCGCGCGATGTGCTGGTACAGCTCGCTCTCGGTGATGATGGACAGCGGTGGTTGTTGCTGGGCAAAGCCGGAATACAGCGGGGCCACCACTAGCGCCAGCGGCATATTGCCGGTGGCAAACTCCTGCCAGTTGTCGATCAGCTGCGGCTTGATGCCGTGTTCCTGCAGGAACTGCACCATGGTTTCGCGCCGGCCCAGGCTTTCTGCGGTCAGCAGCACGCGCTGGCCGCTGTGTTGCAGATAATGCGCCAGCTTGTGCAAGGGGTTGTCGGCGCGGCGCTCCACCGCCAGATCGGGCAGGGCCAGGCTGGTGGCATCCGCTTCGCCAGCAGCCGGGATTTCAATGCGCGAATAAGGCTTGATGCGGCCAAGGAATTCGTCCTGACGCAAGAACACATCGGCAGGCGGTAGTACCGGGCGTTCCGGGTCGCCCTGTGCCATGTGGTAGCGGTTCTGCACGTCTTTCCAGAAGGTGTCGGCGGCAGCGGCCACGTCGCGGTGCAGCACCACCAGCGCCGCTTCCCCCACGTAGTCGAACAGGGTGGCGGTTTCGTCGAAGAACAGCGGCAGGTAGTACTCGATGCCGGCGGGGAACAGATTGGCCGATACGTCCTTGTAAATGCGGCTCTTGGACGGATCGCCTTCCATGCGTTCGCGGTAGTGCTGGCGGAAGGCGGTGACACCGCTTTCATCCGCCGGATATTCGCGCGCCGGCAGCATGCGGATTTCCGGCACCGGGTACAGCGTGCGCTGGCTGTCCGGGTCGAAGGTGCGCAGGCTGTCGATTTCCTTGTCGAACAGGTCGATGCGGTAGGGCAGGGGGCTGCCCATGGGGAACAGGTCCACCAGACCGCCACGAATGGAAAACTCGCCCGGTGCCATCACCTGGGTGACGTGGCTGTAGCCTGCCATCACCATGTCGGCGCGCAGTTGTTCCACATCCAGTTGCTGTTTGCCTTGCAGCAGGAAGGTGCGGCCCAGCAGGTAGCTGACCGGCGCGAGCCGCGTCATGGCGGTGCTGACCGGGGCGATGACCACCTGGCATTCGCCGCGATGGATCTGCCAGAGCGTGGCCAGCCGCTCACTCACCAACTCGCCGTGCGGGGAGAAATGGTCGTAGGGCAGCGTCTCCCAGTCGGGCAGCAAGGCGGCCTTGATGTCGGGGGCAAACCATGGCAGTTCGGCCTTCAGCCGCTGTGCGGCCTGGGCATCGGCAGTCAGGACCAGCAAGGTGTGGCCTGCCTGGGCCAGGCCTGCCAGTACGGCAGCATCCAGGCCATCGGGCAGGGCGGGGCAGCGGGTCTTTTGACCGGCCGGCGCAATGCGGGGCAGTGTGTCCAACATTCTTCTTCACATTCGTGGATCTGCGGGTATTATACCAGCGGGCAATTCATGCCAAAGGTGTGTTTGCCATCCATTTACAAGAGGCCACAAGGCCCGAGACTCGCCATCGATCTGCACCCCATACCAATCAATACTGTCCGGCTGGCGCCGGGCATGGTCAGAACGTGGCTGCAAAGGACTGGGAGAGTGAAAACTAAGGGGCTGTTTGCCGGCGCAATGGCATTTTTGCTGTTTGCTGCCAGCTTGTTGTTGTGGCCCAGGCAGGCGCTGGGTGAAATCCCGCTGTACGGTTTCCTGCCGCATGGCTTGTTTGCCGCTTGGCTGCTGTGGCGTGGTATCGGCGCGGTGTGGTACTGGCCCTTGGCGGCCTTGCTGTTGGGCAGCCAGTGGTTGTCCTGGCCATGGGCCGCGGCGCTGAGCCTGTCCTTGCTCTTGCTGCTGCCGGGTGCCCGCCTGGTGCATGCGCAGCCGCCGCTGGCTGATGGCTCGGCCATTTCCCTGCTGTTGCTGAATCTGCTGGAAGTCTGCGGCTTTCTTGCCGTGCCTCCGGTGGCTCTGCTGGGTTTGTTCTGTTTCTGGCAGGGCAGTTTGACCACGGTATTGCCGTGGATGGCGCTGGCCGCGGCCTGCTGCATGTTGGCCATGACCTGCTGGCTGCCCTTATTGCGCATGCCGGTTCTGCCGGATCGCCGCCGTCTGCTGGAGCTGCTGGTGATCCTGCTGGTGATGCTGGCGGTGTGGTCATCGATGGTCAGCAATGCACACAGTCTGCCCTTTCCCCGTCCGGTACTGTTTTTCCCGCTGATGATCTGGGCGGCTTTCCGTGGCCGTTTGTTGGGTGCCTGCCTGTCCGGCTCGCTGCTGTGCCTGCTGCTTTCGCTGCCGGGCTTCTTGCCCGGACTCTATCGGTATGCCGGCAGCACCGAGCTGATGACGGAAACGGCCTTGTGCCTGACTTTCATTGTGGCCTCCCTGCTGGTGGCCACGCTCAGCGATATTCACCGCCGCAAGGAAGATGAGCTGAACGAGTTCCGTTCGCGGGTGGAGTCGCTGGTCAACAACAGCCCCAATATGATGTCGCTCAAGGGGCTGGATGGGCGTTTCCTGCTGGCCAACCGCGCTTACAGCCGCATGCTGGGGGTGACTGAATACGCCATGGTGGGGCGTACGCTGACTGATTATTTTGCCCCGGAGGACGCACGGCGCATCCAGCAGCAGGATGAGGTGGTGCTCAACTGTCTGGAGCCGCGCCAGTTTGAGGAAAGCTTCAGCGTTGGCGACGCCACCTTCACCATGCTGGTAAGCAAGTTTCCGCTGTTTGACAGCCAGGGTCGTCCGGCCGGGGTGGGCAGTGTGGACACCGACATCACCCGCACCCGTGAAGAGCAGAAGGCCAAGAAGGAAGCCGAAGAGAAATACTGGGCGCTGGTGGAGCAGACCCTGGTGGGCATTTACATTCTGCAGGACGAACGGCTGGTGTACGTCAATCCCAAGCTGGCCGACATCGTCGGCTACCAGCCGGAGGACATGCAGGACATGCCGCTGGAAAGCCTGCTGCCGCCCAGCGAGGCCAGCCGCATCCGGCTGCAGATCAAACGCCGCCTGCGCGACAACATCCAGGTGATGCATTACACCACCCGCGCCATCAGCCGCGATGGCCATCTGGTGAATCTGGAAGTCCACAGCCGGCTGGTGGAGTACGATGGCAAGCCGGCGCTGATTGGCGTGGTGGTGGATATTTCCGACCGTATTGCCGCCGATACCAATCTGAAGCTGGCGGGCAAGGTGTTCGAAAACTCGGCAGAGGGCATCCTGATTCTGGACGCCGACACCCGCATCATCGCCGTCAACCATGCCTTTACCCGCATCACCGGTTATGAAGAGGCCGAGGCGCTGGGCAAGCTGTCGCGCATCTTCAGTGAAAATGACGACGCCGTCAGCCAGCAAATGCTGGCAGCACTGGCGCAGCACGGCCATTGGCAGGGCGAAATGCGCGACCGGCGCAAGAATGGCGACTGGTATCCGGCCGAGCTGTCCATTTCACTGGTGCGCGATGACGGTGGCTTCCTCAGCAACTATGTGGCGGTTTTTTCCGACATCACCGTGCGCAAGCAGGCCGAAGAGCGCCTGCAGTTTCTGGCCAATCACGACCCGCTCACCCGCCTGCCCAACCGCAGCAGCCTGATCAGCCGGCTGGAACAGGCCATTGTCGACATGAGCGGCGAGCCGACCCCGCTGGCGGTGATGTTTATCGACCTGGACCGTTTCAAGCTGATCAACGACTCCTTCGGCCATCAGTCCGGTGATGAACTGCTGCGCGAAATTGCCATTCGCCTGTCCAACTCGGTGGGCGAGCGCGGCCTGCTGGCGCGGCAAGGTGGCGACGAATTCACCCTGCTGCTGACCGAATTTGCCGATCAGGCCGAACTGGCGGCGCTGGCCGAGGACATCCTCACCGTGCTGGGCCGTGGCCTGCGGCTGGAGGAACACGAAGTGTTTGTCACCGGCAGCATCGGCATCAGCGTGTTCCCCAATGACGGCACTGATGCACGCAGCCTGCTGAAAAACGCCGATGTCGCCATGTACCGCGCCAAGGACGCCGGCAAGAACACCTACCAGTTCTTTGACGCCGAGATGAACACCCAGACCTTCGAGCGCCTGCTGCTGGAAAACGGCATGCGCCAGGCGCTGGAGCGGGGCGAGTTTGAACTGCACTACCAGCCGCAACTCAATGCCGCCAGCCGCGACATGTCCGGGGTGGAAGTGCTGATTCGCTGGCGTCACCCGCAACTGGGGCTGATTCCGCCGCTGCGCTTTATTCCGCTGGCCGAAGAAACCGGCCTGATCAAGCCGATTGGCGACTGGGTGCTGCAGGAAGCCTGCCGCCAGATCAAGGCCTGGGACGATGCCGGGCTGCATGTGCCACGGGTTGCCGTCAACCTGTCGGCGCGCCAGTTCGAGCAGACCACGCTGGTGGAAAACGTGGCGCGCGCCTTGCAAACCACCGGGCTGGACGCCAGCCGGCTGGAGCTGGAAATCACCGAAAGCATGATCATGCAAAACCCGGTGGAAACCGTACATCAGCTAGGCGAACTCAAGGCGCTGGGGGTGTGGCTGTCGATTGACGACTTTGGCACCGGCTATTCCTCGTTGTCCCACCTCAAGCGTTTTCCGCTGGATACGCTGAAAATCGACCGCTCCTTTGTCGATGGTCTGCCAGATGACGAAGACAGCGTGGCGATTGCCGAGGCCATCCTGGCCATGGCCAGGAAGCTCAAGTTCAGCGTGGTGGCCGAAGGGGTGGAAAATGCCGCCCAAGCAGACTTCCTGGAGCTGAAAGGCTGTAGCCTGCTGCAGGGCTATCACTTTGGCAAACCGGTGCCGGCGACGGAGTTTCCGCAGTTGGCCGAGCAACTGGCCCGCTCGGCGCGGCTGGCGGTGCTGGCCGACGGGCAGGGCGGGCTGTAAACGGCCAGCGCTTGCGGTTTGGCAGCAAGACCATGGCTTTGCCGTTACAATAGCGCCCATTCCCGTTTACAAGGCTTCAAGCGCATGAGCAACAAGCGACTCATTCACGGCTTTCATGCCATCAACGCCCGCTTGTGGCAGAACCCGAAAAGCCTGATCGAAATCTGGCTGGCCGGCGGCCGCCATGATGAGCGTGCCAAGGCCGTGCTGGACAAGGCCGCTGAAGAAAGCATCAAGCTGCACATTGTCGACAAGGCCAGGCTGGACAGCATGAGCGGCAATGCCCGCCATCAGGGCGTGGTGGCGATGATTGACGCCAGCCGCAACCATGTCGATCTGGACGACGTGCTGGAAAACCTCAGCGAGCCACCGCTGCTGCTGATTCTGGACGGCGTGACCGACCCGCATAACCTGGGTGCCTGCCTGCGCGTGGCCGACGCCATGGGCGCGCATGCGGTGATTGCCCCCAAGGACCGCTCGGCCGGGCTGAACGCCACCGTATCCAAAGTGGCCTGCGGTGCCGCAGAAGTCATCCCCTACATCACCGTCACCAATCTGGCACGCACCCTGCGTGACCTGAAAGACGCCGGGGTGTGGATTGCCGGCACCACCATGGAAGCCGATACCGACCTGTTCCATGTGGATGCCGCTGGCCCGCTGGCCTGGGTGATGGGCTCGGAAGGTGAGGGCATGCGCCGCCTGACGCGCGAACACTGCGATGTGCTGGTGTCCATTCCGATGTGTGGCACGGTGGAAAGCCTCAATGTGTCGGTGTCCTCCGGCATGGTGTTGGCCGAAAGCCGCCGCCAGCGTGTGCTGGCCGCCGAAAAGGCCCGCTGAACCCACGACACCCCACCTCGAAACCCCATGCCATGGCATGGGGTTTCTGTTTATTGGCCCCCTCGCGCTTGCTGCAATGAAAGTGTGAGGGGGAGAGATGGCAAGGCTGCGGAATCAGGTAGTGAGTTGGAGGGCCGTGCTTTGCCGCGTCCGGTGCAATCGCACCAAATGGCTTTGTCAGCCGCCTGCCCATGCCACGGCATGTCGTTTTTTTGATGCAGGACAGTTTTTTGTCATCGCGTGGATCACTTGCGGAACCTGACTGGCTATACTCTGCTCTACTGGTTTTATACCCTTGGGGGGTATTTAAGGTGGGTGATGCGTTCGCCGGATCATGCCTGCCACGCTGAAGCCCCCACCGACGGAGTCAAGACATGGACAGAAGACATTTCCTGCAATGGAGCAGTGCGCTGGCGCTGATGCCGGTGCTGGCACGCAAGAGCCTGGCAGATGGCATGGCCGACATGCCGGGCATGGATCATGCCGCAATGGGACATGGCACCGCCAGCAATGTGGCCCTGCCGGCTGCCGACAGCCTCGGCCTGCCGCGCGGCTTGCCCCTGCCTGCGCTGTCCATGCTGGCCAATCAGGGGGGTAGCGGCCAGTTTGTCGGCCAGTTGCAGGCCGCGCCGGTCAGCCTGCCGCTGTTGCCGGGCAAGCCTGCCACCACCTTCTGGGCGTATAACGGCCAGATTCCCGGCCCGGCCATCGTGGCCTGGGAAGGGGACGAAGTGAACATTGCTTTTGCCAATAAGCTGCAGCAGCCCAGCACCATTCACTGGCATGGCATGCCGGTGCCAGCCGAGCAGGATGGTAATCCGCACAACCCGGTACTGCCGGGGCAGCAGCAGGCCTACCGCTTCCGTTTGCCGCCGGGCAGCGCAGCCAGCTACTGGTATCACCCGCATCCACATGGCCATACCGCGCAGCAGGCTTATATGGGGCTGGCCGGGGTATTCGTGGTGAAAAGCCGCCACGACCCGCTGGCCCATCTGCCGGAGCAGTGGCTGGTGCTGTCCGACCTGAAGCTGGATGCCCATGGCCAGATTGCGGATAGCAGCGCTGCCGACCGGCATGATGGCCGCGAAGGCCAGTTCGTGCTGGTGAATGGCGGCTGGCAGCCGGTCATTGCGCTGGCGGAGGGCGAACGGCAGCGCTGGCGCATCTGGAATGCCAGCAGCGCGCGCATCATGAAACTGGCCTTGCCCGCGCACGAGGTACAACTGGTGGGCACCGATGGCGGGCTGATTGGCGCGCCGCGTCACATTGATACCTTGTTGCTGTCGCCCGGCGAGCGGGCGGAAATTGTCGTGACCGGACGCTTTGCTACAGGCCAGCCCTCCGCCCTGCAGGCACTGCCCTACAACCGTGGCAAGGCGATGAGCCCGGAACAGGCCGCAACCCTCACCCTTGCCACCATCCGCCAGGCAGGCAGCAAGGCCACCGCCACGCTGCCGGACAAACTGCGCGATATCACTGCGCTGGGCGAGCCTGCGGTAAAGCGGGTGGTTAACTTCAGCGAGAACATGGCCAACCCGGCGGCGATGTTCCTGATCAACGGCAAGAAATTCGACATGAACCGGGTGGATTTCAGCGGCAAGGTCGGCCAGATCGAAGAATGGGATATCGTCAGTCAGGCGCACATGGACCACCCCTTCCACATCCACGGCACCCAGTTCCAGGTGATTGCCCGCACCGATGACGGTGTGTGGCAAACCGAGCCCTTCCTGGCCTGGCGTGATGTGGTGAATATTCCGGCGGGCGAGACTGTGCGGCTGCGCTTTGTGCAGAGCATGCCCGGCCTGCGCATGTTCCACTGCCATATCCTGGAGCACGAAGATGCCGGCATGATGGCCATGCTGGATGTCCGGCCATAAAGCAGCCAGGCACAACAGCGCAGGGCTGCCGGTGTTACACTGGCAGCCCTGTTTTCAATCCAGAACGCGGAGTCTGCATGAGCCTTGCCCCCAAAAACGACGACTGCTGCCATGGGCAGCCGGAATCCAGTGGCAAGAGCGTGACCCAGCCCAATAAGGCGGCCCTGCTCAAGCGGCTGGCCCGTATCGAGGGCCAGGTGCGCGGCATCAGCGGCATGGTGGAGTCCGACCGTTACTGCGTGGACGTGCTGACCCAGGTGGCGGCGGTCAAGTCGGCACTGGACGCCGTGGCCATGCAGTTGCTGGAAAACCACATGAAGGGTTGTGTCAGCCGCGCATTGCAACAAGGCGACGCTACCGGCATGGTGACTGAGTTGATCGATGTGGTGAGAAAGGTGCGTTAACGCATCTTGACCGGAAATTTCATGGCGGTCAGTCATGTCCGCATCTGGCTGTGGAATACTCTGTTTTCCCACCCGGTCAGGAGACGCCTTGTCATGAAAATCCTACTGCCTGCACTGGCAGGCCTGCTGCTTTCCTCGCTGCTGCAGGCCGATCCCTTGCCATTCGAACAGTTCATGCATCTGCACCGCGACATGTCCGCCAGCGAGCTGCAGCAGATTGCCGGCAAGCCTGATTATGTGCGCAAGGACCCCTCCGGCAATGGCGATACCGAGCTGTACTGGCTGGGCGACATCGATCTGCCCTATACCACGGTGATCACCCTGCACCAGGGGCAGATCAGCCAGATTCAGCGCAGCAAACGCCTGTAGCTGTTGTTTTTGGCCGCAGCCACGGCAAAAACAACCGCGGTTTTCCCCGATATCGTTTGCCCCGGCCTGATTAAGTGCGTAGAATGCTGCGGTTTCACTACCTTGCTTTTTGCAACCGCATGGCAAAAAGCTAAATAGCCATAAGGAGTTAACATGCGTCATTACGAAATCGTGTTCATCGTCCATCCGGACCAGAGCGAACAGGTTCCGGCCATGATCGAGCGCTACAAGGGCATGGTTCTGGCCGCTGAAGGCAAGATCCACCGTCTGGAAGACTGGGGCCGTCGTCAACTGGCTTACCCGATCCAGAAGCTGCACAAAGCCCACTACGTTCTGATGAACGTTGAGTGCCAGTCCGAAACCCTGGCCGAGATCGAGCACGCCTTCAAGTTCAACGACGCTGTTCTGCGTCACCTGACCATCAAACTGGACCGCGCCATTACCGAAGCGTCCCCGATGATGAAGGACGAAAAGGCTAAGAACCTGCTGGATTCCCAGCAGCCGGCAGCCGAGGCCGAAGCTGCTGCCTGATAGGCAGGAGTGAAGGACTTGCAGAACCGTCTGGTATTGACCGCGACGGTCGAACGCGAAGAAGACCTGCGTTACACCCCTGCCGGTATTCCGGTAGTGCAAATGTGGGTCCGGCATCAGTCAAGACAGACTGCCGGCGGGTTCGAACGGGATGTGGCCTGCGAAATCCAGGCCGTGCTGATTGGAGAAGACGCCCGGCGTTATGCCGGCAAACTGGCAGGAAACACGGTAACGCTTACCGGCTTTCTGTCCCAGCGCAGTCTGAAAAATCCGCGGTTGGTACTCAATATCGAATATGTTGAATTTGTAAAAGGTTAGTCAAAATGGCTCGTCAACTCTTCAAGCGCAAGAAGTTCTGCCGCTTCACGGCAGAAGGCATCAAGGAAATCGACTACAAATCCGTTGATCTCCTGAAAGACTTCATCGCCGAAAACGGCAAAATCATCCCGGCTCGCATTACCGGTACCAAGGCTCGCTACCAGCGTCAGCTGACCACTGCTATCAAGCGTGCTCGCTTCCTGGCTTTCCTGCCTTACACCGATCAACACTAAGCCGGGAAAGGACTTAAGATGCAAATCATTCTGCTCGAAAAAGTTGCCAACCTGGGTCAACTGGGTGACGTGGTCAAGGTTAAGAACGGCTACGCCCGTAACTTCCTGATCCCGCAAGGCAAAGCCAAGCGCGCTACCGAAGTCAACCTGAAAGAGTTCGAAGCTCGTCGCGCCGAACTGGAAGCCAAGCAAGCTGAAATCCTGGCCGATGCCAAGGTTCGTGCTGAAAAGCTGGTTGACGCTGTTATCACCATCGCGCAAAAAGCCGGTGTTGATGGCCGTCTGTTCGGTTCCGTGACCAATGTGGACGTGGCTGAAGCCGTGACCGCATTCGGCGTGGAAATCAAGCGTTTCGAAGTTCGCCTGCCGAACGGCCCGTTCAAGGCCATCGGTGAGTACGACATCGAAATCGCCCTGCACCACGACGTGGTTGCTCCGATCAAGGTTGTTGTGGTCGGTCAAGCCTGATTCCCTGATCCGGAATTGTGCTGCACGAAAAAAGCCCGCTGTTGCGGGCTTTTTTCATGTCTTGCGCTTGCGCGCCGGTTTCCCTGCATTCTCCTGCCTTATTCCTGGCGCAGACTTTACCGGCATGGCCTTACTCCTTTCATGCGGCTGTTTCAGTCCTTTCCCATCAATCTGTCTGGCTAATTCAAATAAGCTCCCTGCTGATCTTTCCAACAGCGCTGCCCGGTACTGCAGGCTGACCCTGTCATTCCTGCCTCTGTTGCAACGGCAGTCATCTGTCCAGATACAAGGAGTATTGCCGCATGCCCTTTGCCGCATCTCGTTGTCGTGCTTTCAGCCGCTGGCTGTCCGAAACACTGGCGGCGGAGGAGCCTGTTGCCCCCACGCCGCTACGGCAGGATATTCGTGCCGATGTCTGCATTGTCGGTGGTGGTTTCACCGGCCTGTGGAGTGCCATCCGCATCAAGGAGGCCAGCCCGGATAGCGAGGTGGTGATTGTCGAGGCACGCCTGTGCGGCAGTGGTGCCAGCGGTCGCAATGGCGGCTTTGTGCTCAGTCTGTGGGCCAAATATCAATCGCTGGCCAAGATGTGCGGTGAGGCCGAAGCCCTGCGGCTGTGCCAGCTATCATCGCAGGCCATCATCGAGTTGCAGTCCTTTTGCCAGCAACACGACATCGATGCCCAATTGCGGCTGGATGGCTGGCTGTGGTCTGCCACCACTACCGCCCAACTGGGCAGTTGGGACAGTACCGTCAAGCAGCTGGAACTGCTCGGCCAATCGCCCTTTGCGCGGTTGACGCCAGGGCTGGCGGCACAGTGCAGCGGTTCCCGCCTGCATCTGGATGGCGTGTTCGAGTCGGTTGCGGCCACGGTTCAGCCGGCCAGCCTGGCGCGTGGTTTGTTACGTCATGCCCGCAAGCTAGGGGTTAAGGTGTATGAGGCATCCCCGATGCAGACACTGGAAAATGGCCAGCCGGCCCGGGTACGTTGTGCGCAGGGCAGTGTCAGCGCAGGCAAAGTCATCCTTGCCATGAATGCCTGGGCGGCGCGCTTTGCCGACATCCGCAAGGCATTCGTGGTGGTGTCCAGCGATGTGGTGATGACGCGTCCCTTGCCTGGCTTGCTGGAGGAAATTGGCTGGCGCAATGGAATGAGCATTTCTGATAGCCGCATGCTGGTGCATTACTACCGCACCACGCCGGATGGTTGCATCGTATTTGGCAAAGGCGGTGGCAGCGAACAACTGGTGTACGGGGCTAAGCTGGCCGACAAGCTGGACGGGCCATCAAATATTGCCGCCACGGTGGCCGCCCATTTGCGCCGTGCCTATCCTGGCGTGCAGGCAGCGGACATCACCAGCAACTGGACCGGCCCCATCGACCGTACCCGTAACGGCCTGCCGCATTTTGGCAGCCTCCCTGGCCAGCCTCATATCCTGTATGCCATCGGCTATTCGGGAAACGGGGTTGGGCCTTCCATGCTCGGTGGCAGGATTCTGGCCGCCTTGGCATTGCAACTGGACAACGAATGGTCGCGCTGCGGCCTGGTACATGGCCTGCAGCGTGATTTTCCGCCCGAACCCTTGCGCTATCTCGGTGGCCGTCTGGTCCGTCATGCGGTGGGGCAGGTTGATCTGGCTGCCGATGAAAACCGTCAGCCACCCTGGCTGATGCAGCAGTTGAGCAAGCTGGCTCCTTCCGGTCTGTCGCCAACCAAGACCGGCACTGCCGATCCCCGCTAGTCCCATCTGGAGAACGGCATGTCCTGCTTGTCCGATCTGAAACAGCTCCGCCAGGTGCTGACTCCCGTTGACGACGTCCTGTATGACGGCCAGCTACAGACACGGGAGGAGGCTTTTTACCCCGATGCCACCGTGCAGGGGGATGTTGCCGCAGCCAAGCCACGGCGGGAGCCAGCGCAATACCACAGTTTGCCGCCAAGTCGCACCTCACCACCGGCACAAGTCAGCCCACATCGTTTGCCGCTTGGCCGACTCCTGCTGTGCGGCAATCCCGCCATTGGCGGGCGGGTTTTTACTGATGATTTTTCATTGTTCAAGCGCCAGGACTGTTGGCGCAGCGCGAGCAAGCGCGACTCGCATCCGCAGTGAAAGCGATGGCCATCCGTGCCGCTGCGCCGGTTGGCTGCTCCAGCCTTGTTGTCCAATTTCCGGAGTACTCCAATGCATTCAAGCGAACTTGCGCCTGCAGTACCGCCTCATGAAGATTCCGGCCTGTTGGCCCAGCCCATCAGCAGGCTGGAAACCATAGGCATCATTTTTGGCACCAATATCGGGGCTGGCGTGCTGGGCATGGCC
The DNA here is from genome assembly GCF_002217795.2 of Aquitalea magnusonii. Taxonomy (NCBI): domain Bacteria; kingdom Pseudomonadati; phylum Pseudomonadota; class Betaproteobacteria; order Neisseriales; family Chromobacteriaceae; genus Aquitalea; species Aquitalea magnusonii. The sequence goes on along the minus strand of NZ_AP018823.1, from coordinate 3,296,504 downwards.
TTTGCCGCACGCAAGACCGGCTATGTCCCGCTATTGCTGTGTCTGGCGCTAACCTGCGTGCTGTGTACCATCACCATGCTCTACCTGACCGAGGTGGCGCTGCGTACCCGTGGCAACCGCCAGCTCAGCGGCCTGGCCAGCCGTTATCTGGGCGGGGTGGGCGGCTGGCTGTTGTTTCTGGCGGTGGCCGCCAACAGCTTTGGGGCGCTGACCGCCTATATGGCAGGCAGCGGCAGCATCCTGCTGGATTTGCTGGGTGACTATGGCATGAGCAAGGAGCTGGGCAGCATTTTGTTCATCGTGCCGTCGGTGGCCGTGCTGTATCTGGGCTTGAAGGTGCTGGGCGCAGGCAACAAGCTGATCAGCATCAGCATGATTGTCATCATCCTGGCGCTGATTCTGGCGTCCATCGCCAGTCAGGATGCGCGGCTGAGCAATCTGTGGCTCAGTCACTGGCAGTATGTGGTGCCGGTATTCAATCTGGCGGTATTTGTGTTTGGTGCCCAGTTTCTGGTGCCGGAATTGGTACGCGGCAATCTGACAGCGCCGCGCAAGCTGCCCGGTCTCATCATGGCCGGCATGGCCTTGACCTTTGTCTTTGTCGCGCTGATTCCGGCTTCGGTGATCGCCCTGGTGGGCAGCGACAACCTGACCCAGGTGGCCACGCTAAGCTGGGGCAGGGCGCTGGGGCAATGGGCCTATTACACCGCCAACATCTTCGCCTTGCTGGCCATGCTGACTTCCTACTGGGGGCTGGGTGGTTGCCTGTTCACCAATATCTTCGATCACTTCCGCCTGGGGAGCGAAACCCAGAAGTCAAAACGGCTGCTGGTACTGGTGGTGGTGGCTCTGCCGCCCTTTTTGCTGGCGTATTCGGGTATTGCCAGCTTCGTCAATGCGCTGTACTTCGCCGGCACATTTGGTGGCGTGCTGATGGGCATTATTCCGGTTTTGCTGTTGAATGCGGCACGGCGTCGGGGCGATGTCAGCAGCCCGTTTGTCTGCGGCTGGTATGCCCACCGCAGTGTGCAGTGGCTGATTGTCGCCACTTTTTTCCTCAGCGGCGTGTATGCGGTGGTATCGCTGTTTGGCGTGCTGCCGGAGAGCTGGTAGCACGGTGTGAAGCCTGTGCTTGCCGGGGGAGGCAAACCTTGACCGACCTGGCGCAGGGCCGGTCGGTCAAGCGGGCAGGCTGGCGGCTTAGTCGCTTGCCAGCACAATGCGGGCGCGCAGGCCGGGGGCGCCGTCTTCGGCAATGGCCAGCAGGCGGTCGATATTCGGATGTTTGCCCGGATGCAGGCGCGCATCGGCAGTATGTTCCGCGTACAACTGCAAGCCTTCCAGCGCTGCTGCGCGGTTGATATGGCTGTGTTTCTTGATGAGGGCGTGGTAAACCCGTACCGAACCGGCGGTGCCTGGTTTGTTTTCCAGACGGGTGAGGGTTTCGCCGGCGGCATCCAGCAGCACGATGGCGGCAATGCCATCGGTGGCGGGCAAGGTTTCCAGAATATCCTTGAAAGTGGTTGTCATGCGGTGGGTTTCCTGCTTGGGACAAGGTGTTGTCGGGATCTGTTGCTGATGCTAGCACAAGAGCAGGCGGGACCGGAGCAGGGGCGTCGGCTTGCGCCATTCTGGTCGATTCATGCCCTGAATTGGTGCGTGCATATTGTCTGTCCGGTAGGCGGGCTTGCATTAGCCGGTAATAAAAATTGACATATTCAATATTATCAAAGGCTTGTCATTGCTGGCACACCATTTGCTATATGTGATGCAGTAGCTGGCGACGGGTGATTGCTCCCTCCTTCTTGCAATCACCGTCCTGCGCCAGTCTGCAAAGGAGAAAACAGAGCGGCATAGCCGCCACCGGAACAGAGTTGGCCAAAGCAAATGCTTTGGCCAACTTTTTCCATTCTGATCGTGATGTTCCCGCATGCTGATCAAGTGGATGATGCAAACCACGGCGCAATCCACCACGACAGGACACTCAGAATATGACGACTGTCTTGAGTGTCACCACCCAGGCATCTGGGGTTTCCTTAAGTCCCGCAGGTTTTCTCCAGTACTGGATACCCGGTTGCAGTTGCAGCCAGGGCCGCAGTTGGGCGCGATAGAAAAACTCACTGTTCATCGCATAGCCGGGTATCGGTGCATAAGCGGCATCGGCATAGTCGCTGATACCGCTCTGGGTATTCAGATACTGCTGCTGTCGCTGGTAGTTGCTGCTGTAGTGCATCCAGGCCGTGCCAATGCCCATCATGTCCTGCGGCCGGCTGTCCAGCAGTCCACGGTAGCGTAACGAGGCGGAGGTAATCAGCGGGATGGGATTACTTCTTTTGTCACCCAGGCCAAGGCTCCAGGAAAAACTCAGCCCGCGTTGTTTATCACCATGATGACGGGTCAGTTGCTGATTCAGCCCGGCATACCAATAGCCGGTGTGGCGATACTGCTCGGGCTGTGTCGCATGGCCTTGGAAGAGGGCGTTTTGCCTGGCATTGGTGTAGAGCCATCCCAGGTTGTAGATGCCGGGCAAGCCGTTTACCGAGTTGGTTTTCCATTCCAGTTCCAGCGGGAACAAAACGCCTTTGCTGCCTTGGGTGCTGACGCTCCAGGCATGACTGCGGGAAGGGGCCTCTGGGTTTTGCTCCAGTAGCCCGGTTTTCACTGTCCATTCCGGGGTGATCTTGTATTGGAAAGTACTGCCCCAGTAATGTGAATTCCAGTTATACCAAGTCCGGGCGGCGGCAGCTTTACCGCCACACAGGTTGAGCAATTGGAAATCACAGGGAATGGATTGATCAAAATCCTGCACCTTGTTCATCAGTCCCAGCCGCCATTGCAAACGCTGATCCAGAAAGCTGCGACTGAACGTCAGCCAGCCCAGACGTGTGATGGATTGTCCGCCCCAGCTCTCCTGTGCAAGGTCGCCGCCGGTGACACGATTATCCTGTAGACGCATTGCGGTCAGATTATTGTCATGATTGCGATTGACAATGTTTCCTTCTATTTTGGCGTCCGGTATACCGGTTGCGGCGGACAAGTCTTGGGTGAACATGAACCAGAACTGGTCTATGTAAGCGCTGTGGCGGTCGGAATTGAATCCCCCTTCTATATTGCGGGCGAGTTGGCTTAGCCAGGCGCTGTTAAAGGTGAAGCCATGCTGTGCCAGTGTTGAGCGCAAGCCGTGCATATCGCCCAGTACACCGTTGTCCGTGTTTTCCATGCCCAGCACATAGCCATCCCAGCTTTCTGCCGGTGCGGCATGTGACAAGGCAGGCAATCCCGCGCATGCCAGCAGGCTAAGCAGGATTGCTGGTGTCGGCCATGGGCTGGGTTGGCGTTCCTGCATCAATAGCGCAGTTGCTGTCGTCATTGGGTGGCCTCCTTTGACGTGGGCGGCGCAATGCTGTCTGCCGGCAACGATGTGTCGGCTGGAAGCTGTCCCGCCTTTAGATAGCGCAAATCATTGATGTCCAGCAATTGATATTGGCCGTTGTGCAAACGCAGGCGAGTGATGCTGGCATTTTCTAGCCTTGTCGTTGCCACGGTCTGGCCGGGCAGCAGCAGGTCGAGCAGGGCATTGATGCTAAGTCCGTGCGATACCAGCAGTACTTTGCCACCGCCCTGTTGGCGAGTGTGGCTGATCAGCTGTTCCATGCCGCTGTGCAGGCGTTGCTGGATGGCGGCATAGTTTTCTGCGGGCCAGGTATCGGCACGAGCTTGTTGCCGCGCTTGGTCCAGTATGGCAACGGTATCGGCAAAGTCCTTGGGGGTGACCTTGGTCAGCCATTGCGCCAGGCTCATCTTGTGTTGGTCGGCGATGTCCTGCCACAGTGTTTGGTTGGCTAGGGTTTCATAGCTGCCGAAATTGAACTCTCTGAAGCGCCAGTCGGTGCGTACCGGCAACTGGGCTTGGCCATTGTGTGCCAATAGCAGGCGGGCTGTTTGCAGGGCCCGGCCACTGTCGCTACTGTAAGCTGCATTGAAAAGAATGCCTTGCTTGGCCAGGCCACGCCCCAGGCTGATGGCCTGGCGTTGACCTTGCGGTGTCAGGACGGCATCGCTCCAGCCTTGTACCCGATCGCTGGCATTCAGCATGGTTCTTCCGTGGCGTGCAATATAGATTTCAATATCGGCGGTGGGGTCAGCAGACATGGCATCAGTGACAAAAAAAAGGGCAAGCAGGCTTAAGCGGGCAGGGAGGCGGCGCATGGTGGCTCCTGTTCTGAAGTGGGTTGCTGGATGGCACTCACAGTAGCGGCAGCAAGTAGTCGATCTGGAAACCGCTGCCGATTTTAGGTTTGTTGATCTGCTGGCCGCTGGCTACATCTGCCTGTCCATTGCGTGTGCGTTTCCAGCTCTGGCCGTAATCAACCATCAGGAGCAGTCTCAGGTTCTTCAGCTGCGGCGGTTTGTGCTCGATGAAACCGAGTACGTCCCAGTGCCGCAACGGCACCTGCTGATAACGCATGCCCGTGCCGTGATAGGCGGCCATGCCAATGTGGGTGCTGGTTTGTGGGCGATAGCCAAGGGCGGCGAACAGCATGGTTTCACGATCATGCATGTAATCGAAAATGCCGTTGTATGCCGGGCTGGCAAAGCGACCTACTGCGTTACGGGCCAGATTGAAATAAAAGAAGCCCAGATCGGATGGGTTTTGCGGTTTGGCCCAGGTATGGCTGCCGCCCCCGCTTAGGGTGAATGGCCCCAGTTCGCGGCTTGCTTTGAATCCAAAGTGATACGCGTCGCGGCTGAAGTCTTGTCTTTCCCACCAGCTCAGGCCGCGATTGTGATAAAAAAACGCTTCCAGACGCAGTCCGGATGGCTGGGCCTGCCAGGAGGTTTCCAGCCCCTGGCGGAACAGATAGCGGTCAGCTTCACCGGCAAAATACAATAGAGAGTTGTTTTTTGCGCTTTCCCATTTCACCTGGCCGCTGACAATATGGTTTAGTTGGTGACGACCATCGCGGCTGTAAAACCGCCGTTTCTCAGGCTCGTGCCGGTCTGAGGTGCGATCCACCACGGCCAGCAGCCCACTCCACTTTCCGGCTTCACCATCCAGGCGCAGGCCTTGGTAGCTCTTTTGTGCGGCACGGCTGTCGCGTGCATGAATCACGCCAACGTTATACATATGCTGCCAGCCAACTTGCGCACTGAGGCCGGGCTGTTGGTAGCGCAGATAGGCTTGGCCAAGTTTGCTGAAGCTGCCCAGGTCCCGCGGCAGCATATTGTCGGTGTAGCCATTTTCCGTACGGGTGCGCAGATTAATGACTGATTCATAGGACATGCCCAAGCCGAGTCGGTCCTGCCAGTAGCCACTCCGATAATCCAGGCTAAGCCCTTGCACCCAGGTGCTGTAATGATGTGGCAGGAGATCCGGGTCCCATTCACTGGCATTGCCGCTGCGGTAGAGATTGCGCAGCGACAGATCCAGCCGGCTTCCGCCCAGCAGTCCAGTGTTTTCTGTGATCAAGGCTTGGGTGGGCTCTGCCAATGCTGGTGGTCCGTTGCACAGTGTCAGCAGCATGGTCAGGGCGAGGGGGCCTGCCGGCTTATATTGCCATGGTGTTTTCATGGGCGGGACTCCCCGGCTTGCAGGCTGGCGCCCTGGCTGGCAATCACATCGCGATACCAGAAGAAGCTTTTCTTGCGCAGGCGCTTAAGGCTGCCCTGGCCATCATCATCCCGATCAACATAAATGAAGCCATAGCGCTTGGACATTTGCGCTTTTGAGGCGCTGACCAGGTCAATGGGTCCCCAACTGGTATAGCCCATCACCTCCACACCATCTTGCAGGGCTTGCGCCACCTGCAGCAGGTGATCATTCAGATAGCGGATCCGGTAATCATCCTGAATGGACCCATCCTCGGCCACCACATCACGTGCGCCAAGGCCGTTTTCCACAATGAATAGCGGTTTGCGGTAGCGGTCGTATAACAGGTTCAGCAGATAGCGCAGGCCTTGCGGATCAATCTGCCAGCCCCATTCCGAACTGGGCAAATGGGGGTTGGGTACGATGTCCAGAATATTGCTGCGCAAGCGCTGCTGTAGTGCCGGGTCCGCGGTGGCGCAGCCAGACATGTAGTAGCTGAAGCTGATGAAATCCACCGTATGTTGCAGATCCGCCAGATCTTGCTGGCTGATCTCCAGCTGAATCTGTTGCTCACGGAAAAACCGCTCCATATACGCCGGATAACTGCCATGTGCCTGGACATCGCCAAAAAACAGCCATTGCCGGTTTTGTCGCAGCGTTTCCAGCATATCGTCCGGATGGCAGCTAAGCGGATAAACAATGCCGCCCAGCAGCATATTGCCGATTTGCGCATCTGGCAGCATGGCATGGCAATCACGTACGGCGCGGGCGCTGGCAACCAGTTGATGATGAATGGCCTGATAAATGGCTTGCGCAGAGCTGTCTGCCGCCATGCCCACCCCGGTAAACGGCGCATGCAGCGACATATTGATTTCGTTGAAGGTCAGCCAGTATTTCACCCGATGGCCAAAGCGCTTGAACACGGTGTTGGCATAGCGGCCAAAAAAGGTAATCAGGCGGCGATCCTGCCAGCCACCATAACGCTGTACCAGCCCCAGCGGCATTTCATAGTGGGACAGCGTGATAACCGGCTCGATGCCGTGGCTGGCCATTGCATCAAACAGGGCGTCATAGAAAGCCAAGCCTGCTTCATTGGCTTCTGTTTCATCCCCTTTAGGAAAAATCCGGCTCCAGGCAATCGAGGTGCGCAAGCAGCGAAAGCCCATTTCGGCCATCAGGGCGAGGTCTTCCGGGTAGCGGTGGTAAAAGTCGATGGCAACATCCTTGATATTGAAGTCGCCGTCCTTGCGCGGGGTGATGGGGCCAAAAATGCCCTGGGGCTGCACATCCGAGGTGGACAAGCCCTTGCCACCCTCCCGGTAGGCACCTTCAACCTGATTGGCGGCAATAGCACCACCCCAAAGGAAATTGTCGGGAAAACGTTGCATGCTGTACTCCTTAAGCTTGGGTTGGGAGAGGCTCGGTGTGAAGCAGAAACAAGGGGTCGCCGGTTTGAACCTGGCCGGCTTGCAATAGCTGGATGCTGGCATTGTCTGCACCCTGGCACAGGGTAAGCAGCACGGTAGGGTCATACCCGGCCGCCTGAATGGCTTCTCGATCAATGTGCATCAGTAGCTGGCCAGCGGTGACGTGCTGCCCCGGCGCAATCTGTGGATGAAAATGCTGCCCTTTCAAGTGAACGGTATTGATGCCGACATGAATCAGTATTTCCACGCCGTGCTCCGTACGCAGGGTGAGCGCATGTCCGGTGGGCTGTACGCCGCTGACGACGCCTGCACACGGTGCATACAGACTGGCCGTGCTGGGATAAATGGCAATGCCAGCGCCCAGCGCACCGGATGCGAAGGCCGTATCGTGAATGCTGGAGAGCTGGCGGATATTGCCGCTAATGGGCGAGAGAATAGTGTGCTGTTCTGTTTGGACGGGATGGCGCGGACTGGTTTGTGCCGTGGCAGGCAGGCCAAAGAAAAAGGTGGCCAGCAAGGCAAACAGGCAAGCAATGCCCGTCCCGATGAAGGTACCCCACACGCTGGCATCCACCCCGCTTGGCGGAATGATCTGCGCAAAGGTAAACACGCTGACCAAGCCCATCGAGTACACCTTGCTTTGCACATAGCCAACCACCATGCCGCCCAGCGCCCCGCCGATACAGGCAAACTGGAAGGGGCGTTTGGCAGGCAGGTTGATGCCGTAGATGGCCGGTTCGGTAATGCCGAATAAACCAGCCGTCGCGGCAGAGGCGGCCAGCGAGCGTTGCTTGCTGTCGCGACTACGCAGCATGACACCCAGTACCGAGCCCACTTGGCCCATGACCGCCGGCAAGAGCAGCGGCAGCATGCTGTCGTAGCCCAACACGCTGAGGTTGTTGAGCATCAGCGGGATGAAGCCCCAGTGCAGGCCAAAAATGACGAATACCTGCCATAAGCTCCCCATGACGGCACCTGCCAGCACCGGGAACAAGGCATACAGCCATTGATAGCCAGCCGCCAGTCCATGGCTGGCCTGCGTGGCCAGCGGGCCGATCAGCAAAAAGGTCAAGGGAACCGTGATGGCGAGGCAGAGCAATGGCGTTGCCAGATTGCGGATGGCGGCAGGGATGCGTGCTTGTACCCGTTTCTCCAGCAGGCAACTAAACCAGGCCGCGAAAATGACCGGCATCACTGAAGAGCCATAATCCAGCAAGGTAAGTGGCAAACCAAAGAAATCCAGCGACGCGCCAATACTGCCGCTGGCAAACAGGCTGCGGATGGTCGGGTGCAGCAAGGCAGCCCCGATGGCCATGGTGGTGAAGGGCGAACCGCCGAATTTCTGCCCCGCGGTATAGGCCAGGACAATAGGCAGGAAAAAGAAGAGCGCGTCGCTGGCAGCATATAAAACGTAATAGCTGCCGCTGTCCGCCGCCAGCCAATGGCTGGCCAGTGCCAGCGCCAACAAGCCCTTCAGAATACCGGATGCTGCCATGACGCCAAGAAATGGGGTGAAAATGCCGGACACGACGTCAATAAAGCGGCTGAACAGTGTTTCGCTGATGCCGCTGGCGCTATCCACCGGCTGGCTTGTGGTTTGGCGCAGTTTTTCGATAGCAGAAAAAACTTTACTGACATCATTGCCAATCACTACCTGATATTGCCCACCGCTTTCCACTACCATCAGCACCCCAGGTGTTTGTTTCAACGTGGCAGTTTGTGCCAGGGCGCTGTTTTTTAATTTGAAGCGCAAGCGCGTGGCACAGTGAACCAGGCTTTCTATATTGTCCTTGCCACCTATTTTGTCCAAGATGGTATTGGCCAATTCCTCCATTTTTTATTCCTTGTGTGATTAAATTAAAAAAAACCTGAAGTCAGCTTTCCTGGCGGAGAGCGATTTCAGGTTTTGCTCGCAATTGCGATAACAATCCTATCAAGAGTAAGCGCTTGAATTATTCAACCATCTTGGTTTCATTTTGCTGCAGATTAATTTAATAAAGGTGGTGCGGTATTGTGGTGTTGAATATGGCTGTTATTTGGCTTGCCTGTCATGCAGCCGATTGATATGCAAGCCAAGGTACATGATTTCTGCATCGCTTAATTTGGGGTGTTTGTGGGCTTCGATATGCTTGCTAATTACCATGGCGCAGTTCCATGCCTGTGGGTAACAATTTTGCACCATTTCCTGTAATGCCATATCTCCCGTTGGCAGGCTTTGTTTGCTGAGCAGTCGTTGAGCGAGAAATTTAAGATGAGTGACAAAGCGATGGAAGGCCAGTGTGTTTTCATCCAGTCTGATATGCATTTTTAAGCGCACAATTTGCAGTATTTCCTGCATGAGCAGGCTGATCTGATTGGTGATTTGCATGTTTCCAGTCAGCTGCGCATTAGCCAGATGCAGTGCAATGAAACCAGCTTCATCAATGGGTAGTTGGCAATCCAGCTCCTGTGCGATCAGTTTCAATGACTCCAAGCCTATATCATATTCACAGGGATATAGTTGCTGAATATCCCACAGCATGAGATTGCTGATGGCTATCCCTTGGCGACGGCGTTCGATGGCAAAATGGAAATGATCAACTAGAGTCAGGTAGATACGGTCATGCAAGGACGGAAGTTTTAGTCGTGCCAGGCAAATCACATGATCACTGGCGGTGATGATCTCTGTTGGAATACGTTGTAATAGTTCGCTGAGTAGTGCTTGCAAGCCTGGCTCTTGCAATGAGAATATTTTTTCAACGCAAGCTTTGTCCAGAAAGTCTCCAGGACGCTTTTGAAAACCCAGTCCGCATCCCATGACAACTTGTTCTTGCTGTTGTGCATTACGGACAATGACTGCATTGTTATTCAGTATCTTGTAGATACGCATTGGTGCGGCTCCAAAAACAAAAACCTGATCCACAACTGAAATCGTGGATCAGGTTTTGCCTGCTATTGCAGTGACAAGCCTGGAAGGTGCTACCGGATGAATGGTTTTAAAACTGCAGATCCAGCAAAACCTGCGTTCTGGAAATTATCTGTGCAAGAGATAAGGACTGACAAGCTGCCCTTTGGGTCTGGCAATCTGCTTAATCCTGCTGCTTGTCCTGGTCATGAATGGTTTATGGCTGCACACCCGTCAGATATTTCTTGCTCATGGCCTTGAATAGTTCGCTGCCAGCCGCGCCCAGCATTTCAAACAGCACCATTTCCCGACTCACCAATACCGCGCCCGCTGCCTGCATGCGCTGCAAGCCCAATTGCTTGTCACTGTCGCGCCGGCTGGCCACCGCATCGGCCACCACGAATACCTGCTTGCCCTGTGCCAGCAGTTGCAGCACGGTTTGCAATACGCAGACATGGGTTTCCATGCCGCAGACAATCACCTGTTTGCGCGCCAGCAGGCTGTCGGGCAGGCAGTCGGCGGCCACGCAGGAAAAATGTAGCTTCTCCACCACGGTGGCTTGGGGGGCCTGTGCCAGCAAGCTGGCTTCGGTATGGCCCAGGCCGCGTGGATATTGTTCGGAAAACACGATGGGCAGGCCGGTGTCGTGTGCCACACCCACCAGCCACAGGCTGGCAGCCAGCATGGCGTCGGCATGATCCACCGCCGGTAACAGCTTGTCCTGGATATCCACCACCAGCAGGGTGGCCTGATCAATCTGCATCAGCATATTGCTGTCCCTTTCTGTGTTTTTCATCGGTAATCCTTCTGGCTGACAGGGTAATCCCTTGATGGGCAGAAAAGCCAGATGTGGCACTATGCCGCTTCAACATTCTTGGGACCGTCTGCCTGCCATTGCAGTTCTGCAAGCAGGCAACGTGCGCAACCTGGCGTGGCAAGCCGACACAGAGCAGCTGCCCGCGCCGCGGAGAGAGTTCATGCTGCAAGGTGCTTACCGGCTGTTTCATCAAGCCATTGTCGACGTCATTGACGCCAAACGTGTATTTACCGACCCGCTGTCCACCCTGGCCTACGGGACGGATGCGTCCTGTTACCGGTTGGTGCCGAAAATCGTCATCCAGACACATACCGAGGCCGAAGTGCAGGCGGTGCTGGCACAGGCTGCGGCATTGAAATTGCCGGTCACCTTCCGGGCTGCGGGGACCTCTCTATCCGGCCAGGCGGTGAGCGATTCCATTCTGGTGGTGGCCAATCATGGCTGGAAAGACTTGCAGGTGCTGGATGAAGGGCGTGCCATCCGCCTGCAACCGGGGGTGATCGGTGCGGCGGCCAATGCTGCACTGTTGCCGTTTGGCCGCAAGATTGGACCGGACCCGGCCACCATCAACTCGGCAATGATAGGTGGCATTGTCAGCAACAACTCCAGCGGCATGTGCTGTGGTACGGCGCAAAACACTTACCAGACCATCAAGAGCCTGCGGCTGGTGCTGGCTGACGGCACGGTGCTGGATACCGGCGATGCCGCCAGCGTGGCGGCTTTCCGCCAGTCCCATGCCGGCCTGCTGACCGGACTGGCGGCTCTGGCCGCACGTATCCGTGCCGATGGCGAGCTGGAAGCGCGTATCCGCCGCAAGTACAAGATGAAGAACACCACCGGCTACAGCCTGAATGCGCTGGTGGATTTTGCCGATCCGCTGGACATGCTGCTGCACCTGATCGTGGGCAGCGAAGGCACGCTGGCCTTTGTGTCGGAAGCCACCTACCACACGGTGGAAGAGCTGCCCAACAAGGCATCGGCGCTGGTGCTGTACCCCACCATCAAGGACGCCTGCGATGCCATCCAGTTGCTGGCCCAGCACAAGGACGTGGTGTCCTCGGCCGAGTTGCTGGACCGCGCCAGCCTGCGCTCGGTGGAAAACAAGGCCGGGGTGCCGGCCGAACTGAAGACGCTGGGCGACGAGGCTGCCGCCATCCTGATTGAAACCCGTGCCCGTGATGCCGTGGCACTGGCTGCGCAGATCGACGCCATCTGCGCTTATATCGCGGCCATTCCCAATCTGTCCGGCATCCGCTTTACCGATGTGGCCGAGGAATACACCCGCTTGTGGAATATCCGCAAGGGCATGTTCCCCAGTGTGGGCGCCATGCGGGCGGCGGAAACCACCGTCATCATCGAAGACGTGGTATTCCCCATCGAACATCTGGCCGAAGGCACGCTCAAGCTGCAGGCCTTGTTCCGCCAGTACCATTACGACGAAGCCATCATCTTCGGCCATGCGCTGGAGGGGAATTTGCACTTCGTGTTCACGCCCAATTTCTCCGGCGATGCCGAAATCAAGCGCTACGAAGCCTTTATCGAGGATGTGTGCAAACTGGTGGCGGTGGAATACGAAGGTGCGGTCAAGGCCGAGCATGGCACCGGCCGCAATATGGCACCGTTTGTCGAGATGGAGTGGGGCGCGGCTGCCTACCGCATCATGCAGGAGCTCAAAGCCCTGTTCGACCCGGATGGCATCCTGAACCCGGATGTGATCATCACCCACGACAAGCTGCTGCATATCCGCAACCTGAAGCCGATTCCCACCGCCAATACGCTGATCGACAAGTGCATCGAGTGCGGCTTCTGCGAGGTGATGTGCCCCAGCCGCGCCATCACCCTGACACCGCGCCAGCGCATTGTCGCCAACCGCGAAATGGCTGCGCTTGAGCAAAGCGGCAAGGACCCGTCGCGGCTGGATGCATTGCGTGAGAGTTACCAGTTTGCCGGGGATGAAACCTGTACCACCTGTGGCTTGTGCGAATCCGCCTGCCCGGTAGGCATCAACACCGGCGCGCTCACCAGCCAGTTGCGGCAGCAGAATCTGAGCGATACCGGCAGGGCGCTGGCCAATACCCTGGCCAGCCACTACGGCACCGCCACTGCGGGTGCGCGCCTTGGCTTGCGTGCGCTGCAAACCGTGCAAAGCGTGGCCGGCAATGCCGCTACCGGGGTGCTGATGCGCAGCCTGCGCCGGGTAGTGGGGCGACGTATTCCCTACTGGACGCCATACTTCCCGCGCGCTGCCAGCAAGCTGCGGCTGGATGGCGGCAAACCGGGCGAACGCAAGGTGGTGTACCTGCCATCCTGCCTGACACGCACTTTTGCCCCGGCCAAGGCGCAGCCGGATCAACGGCCGCTGAACGAGGTGGTGGCCTCGGTGCTGGGCAAGGCCGGTTATCAGATTCTTTACCCGCAGCAGATGGATGGCCTGTGCTGTGGTACGCCGTTCAAGTCCAAGGGGGCAGTGGATGCCGCCGCCAGCAAGCTGTCCGAACTGGAAGTGGCCTTGCTGCAGGCCAGCGACAATGGCCGCTGGCCGGTGATTGTGGACAATGGCGTGTGTACCGCCAGCATGCTGGAAGGGCTGCAGGACAAGCGTCTGCACGTGTATGACGTCACCCGCTTCGTACACGAGGTGGCTGCCGAATATCTGGCTTTCACCCCGCAGTCAGAAAGCGTGGCCTTGCACGTGGTGTGCTCCATGCGCAAGACCGGCCAGCCCGCCATGCTCAATGCCCTGGCCAAACGCTGCGCCAGTAAGGTGGTCGAGCCGCAAGGCATTACCTGCTGCGGCTTTGCCGGTGACAAGGGCTTCAGTCATCCGGAACTCAACAGCAGTGCGCTCACCGGCCTCAAGGCACAGGTGAAGGACTGCGGCAGCGGCTTCTCCAATAGCGTTACTTGTGAGATTGGCCTGTCGGCCAACTCCGGCATCCCTTATCAAAGCCTGATGTATCTGGTGGACAAGGCCTGCCGCAGTCGCTGAACCCTGTGCGCATGACGATCAATCGCCCCGTTTCCATCATGGAACGGGGCTTTTGTTTGATCAGCTGGCTTGTAACACCCTGCTGCTGTTTGTCATGATGGCAGATTGACTGTCTGTAACTGGCTGTAAGGGAGCAATCGCGCATGAGTTTTCATATCCGCCGCATCGAGCCGGAAGACGCCGCCGCCATGGCGCGGCTGCAATCCGCCCCCGGCGTGGTACGCCATACCTCGCAGCAGCCCTATCAGTCGGCCGCCGACTGGCAGCACAAGCTGCAACAGCTATCCCCATCCTGTCACTGGCTGGTGGCTTGTGATGCTGCCGACGAAGTGATTGCCAGCGCCGGGCTCACCATCCTGCCGCAGGCGCGTTGCCGCCATGTGGCCGACCTGTTCCTGCTGGTCCGTGACGAATGGCAAGGCAAGGGCGTGGGGCGCGCACTGATGCAAGCCTTGCTGGAGCTGTCCGACAACTGGCTGGGGCTGATCCGGCTGCAACTGATGGCCCAGCAGGACAACCAGCGCGCCATTGCGCTGTACGAGCGCTTTGGCTTTCAGCATGAAGGCGTGGTGCGGCAGGACATCCTGCAAGACGGGCGCTATGTGGACAGCGTGGTGATGGCACGGCTGCACTGGCCGGCAGGAGGGCAGGCATGAGCCAGTTTCGCATTCGCAAACCCGGTCCGGCAGATGCCGCGGCACTGCGCGCGCTGATGAGCGATCCGCTCTGTTACGGCAATACCCTGCAGCTTCCTTATCCATCCATGCAGCTATGGCAACAGCGGCTGGCAGGTAACGACCCGCTGCACCATGCGCTATTGCTGGAAACAGCCGAAGGGCAGGTGCTTGCCCATGGTTCACTGTGGCGGGAATGTGCGCCCAGACTGGCGCACGGTGCCAGCCTGGGCATGGCGGTGCAGCGCGAATGGCAGGGACAGGGCGTGGGTTCTGCCTTGCTGCAGGCCATGCTGGACCTGGCCGATAACTGGCTGGGCCTGCACCGGGTGGAACTGATGGTATTTAGCGATAATGCCGCTGCGCTGGGCTTGTATCGCAAATACGGTTTTGTCGAAGAAGCCTGTTTGCGCGCGTATGCCTTGCGCAATGGACGCTATGAAGATGTATTGAAAATGGCAAGACTGCGCCCCTTACCGATGCATGGCGCGGTCTAGACGCAGGACAAAAAAATAACGCCATCGCAAGATGGCGTTTTCAATTACACAACAAAGGAGTTTGCTGTCTGCCCCTGACGGCAGTGGCTTGCTGATGCACGGCAAGCCCTGAAGAAACTTCAACAGAGTGTCAACATTATCCAATCTGCCCGGCAAGCTGTCGTTCATGATCCGGACATCAAGCGGTAATATTGCGACCTGTCTGATTTATATAAAGAAAAAGCGCGGATAGCCCGCGCTTTTGTCTTTCTCAGGCAGTCGTGTCCGATCGCCTTGATCAAGTACTTAGATGTCCTGCCCTTCGACAATGCCGTCATGGCTGGCCGAGGATTTGGGCAGAATCAGGTTCAGCGCCATGGCCAGAATCGAGCACAGGCCCACGCCGGCCAGTTCCAGACCGCCCAGTTTCAGTGTCAGGCCACCGATACCGGCAGTCAGCACTACCGAGATGATCACCAGATTGCGCGGCTGCATCAGGTCTACCTTGGCTTCAATCAGCGTTTTCAGGCCGATGGAAGCGATGGTGCCGAACAGCAGCACCATGATGCCGCCCATTACCGGCATCGGGATGGATTGCAGCAGGGCATTGAACTTGCCGAAGAACGCCATGCAGATGGCAAACACGGCAGCCCAGGTCATGGTCACCGGGTTGAAGTTGCGGGTAATCATCACGGCGCCGGTCACTTCGGCGTAGGTAGTCACCGGCGGGCCGCCGATCAGGCCGGCCACGCACACGCCCAGGCCATCACCCATCAGGGTGCGATGCAGGCCCGGTGTCTTGGTGAAGTCCTTGCCGGTCACGCCGCCAATGGCCATCACGCCGCCGATGTGTTCGATGGACGGGGCAATGGCGACCGGCAGCATGAATAGCGCGGCAGACCAGTTGACCTCGGGGCTGTGGAAGACCGGCGCGGCAAACCACGGTGCATTGGCCAGCTTGGCAAAATCCACCACGCCCATGAAGGCGGCGGCGATATAGCCCACGGTGACGCCAGCCAGAATCGGCACCAGCTTGAACATGCCACGGGCGTAGATGGACACGATGACGGTAGTGGCCAGCGAAATGGCGGCCAGCAGCATGGAGGTTTCATACGGCATGATCTGCTTGCCGCCAGCCTGGCCCATGGCCATGCCGGATGCGGCGGTGGCTACCGACAGACCGATGATCATGATGACCGGGCCAATCACCACCGGCGGCAGCAGCTTGTTCACCAGCTCCATGCCGCGCCAGCGCACGATGGCGGCAAACACGAAGTACATGAAACCGGCGGCAAACAGGCCGAACATGGTGGCACCCTGACCCCAGGTATGCATGGAGTAGATGATGGGGCCGATAAAGGCAAAGGAACTGCCCAGGAAAATGGGCACCTGACGACCGGTACACAGTTGGAACAGCAAGGTGCCGATGCCGGCGCCAAGCAAGGCCATGGCCGGGTTGAGGCCGGTCAGCAGCGGAACCAGAACCAGTGCGCCAAAAGCGACGAACAGGATCTGGGCGCCGGAGATGGCCACCTTCACGTGTTGGAACATAGTCGAATTCCCTGTTTTGTTAAAAGCTGATTTTTAAAATTGTTATGGGCCTGACGCTGACTCAGACCGTGCAATACATGATGGCCTGGGCAATGATGTTGTTCTGCTCCCGTGCCAGCACGCTTTGTTGCCTGAAGTCCCGCACCATGGCCTGTACCCGTGAGTAGGTATCAAAGTTGGGCAAGGGACGATAAGCAATGTCCACGCCCAGCCGCGCCGCCACCTTCTTGATGGTGGTGGGCTTGATGCACACATGCACATCGGGCTGGCTGTAGGCCAGAAAGCAGGTCACCACCGGCCACTTGGCCGGATTGGCATTGCCATCGTTGCGGCACAACTGCAGTACCTCGACAAAGTCGGCAAAGCTGTCCGGGCCAAACTGGTGCAGCAGGCGATACAAGGCCTGGGCAAACGGCAGGTGTACATCGCGAAAGCCCAGGTAATTGCGAAAAGCCATCTTCTCGAAGGTGCTCACCGTGGTGCTGCGGCCAATGATCTGGCGGCAGGTTTCGCTGATGGCGGCAAGATTGCCGTTATCCAGCGCCTGCTGCATGGTCGCGGCGGCCAGTCCCTGGCGGCACAGCGTGATGACGCTGTCCACGCTGCGGTGCTTTCTGGCCAGTGCCTGCCATGCCGCGTCCTGCAAACCATCGGGAAAGCGCAGCAAAAAATCCTGATCAATCGCCTGATGCGGACTCAACACGGTAAGCCTTCCTTGTGCATGGTGCAGGGGCTGCATGGCCTGCAAAAAACGCCGCTACTTCGGCTGAAGTTGAGCGGCGTGTTGCTGGCATGGGCAGGAGTCAAATGTGCTTGGTGCCGAAAATCTTGTCACCGGCATCACCCAGACCCGGAATGATGTAGCCGTTTTCATTCAGATGGCTGTCCAGCGAGGCGGCATACAGCTGCACGTCCGGATGGGCATCGTTGACCACCTTTACGCCTTCCGGCGCGGCAACCATCACCACGGCCTTGATCTGCTTGCAGCCTTTGCGTTTGAGCAGTTCGATGGTGGCCACCATGGAGCCGCCGGTTGCCAGCATCGGGTCGATGATGATGGCAATGCGCTCGTCCAGGCTGTCGACGAATTTTTCGAAGTAGGACACCGGCTCCAGCGTTTCTTCGTTGCGGGCCAGGCCCACCACGCTGATCTTGGCCGAAGGAACCAGGTCAAGCACTCCGTCCAGCATGCCGATGCCGGCGCGCAGGATGGGGACGACAGTGACTTTCTTGCCCTTGATTTGTTGCACGTCGATCTTGCCGCACCAGCCATCGATGGTGGTGGCTTCCAGTTCGAAGTCGCGGGTGGCTTCATAAGCCAGCAGGCGTGCCAGTTCCTGGGTGAGCTGGCGGAATTTCATGGTGCTGATGTCGCCTTCGCGCAGCAGACCCAGTTTATGTTGCACCAGCGGATGGTTGACTACGTGGATATTCATTTTCTTGTTCCCAACCTTGCGAAAAAGCTGCCGATGCCGGTCTTGTGGACCGCAATGGCAGCTTGTTTCGGATATGCGAAACCGGCCTTGTTGCCGCGGCCGGTCTGTGAATGAGGTATGGGGCGGTATTCTACCGCTTTTCCCACTGGGAAATCCACGGAATTAACCCTGTGGCGGGCAATGGCGCCGAGCAGATATAGCCTTGTACCGCCTCGCAGCCCAGCTCGCTCAGTACCGACAGATCAGCGGCATCTTCCACCCCCATGCCAATGGTTTGCAGGCCCTCGGCTTTGCCCAGTGCCAGCGCCTCGTCAAGAATGGCACGCAGGTGTTGGTTGTCGCCGGCACCATGTACAAAGGCACGGTCGATTTTCAGGCCACTGAAATGGCTGGCCTTCAGCTTGTCGGTCAGCCCCACGCCAATGCCAAACTCATCCACCAGCACGCCAAAGCCAGCCTGGCGCAAGGTGGCCAGTTGCATATCCGCCACTGACCAGTGCTGACGCAGGGTATTTTCCGAAAACTCCAGCGCCAAACTAGCCGGATCAAGGCCAGCTATCCGCACTTTCTGGCTCAGGTGGCCAGCCAGTTGTGGGTCTGCCAGCAACTGGGCGGACAGGTTGATCGACACTTTCAGGTCAAAGCCCTGATCCAGCCAGTCGCGACAGGCGTACAGCGTCTTTTCCAGAATCAGTTCGGTCAGCTCGCGAATCATGCCGCGTTCTTCCATCACCGGCACAAAGGTAATCGGCGAGAGCACGCCCATTGCAGGATGACGCCAGCGTGCCAGCGCCTCGGCCCCGATCACGCGGCGGGTCTGGATATTGACGATAGGCTGGAAATACGGCACCAACTGGTCATTGACCAGGGCCTTCCAGATTTCATCAATCGGCATGGCGGTACCGTTGTCCGCAGTCAGCGGCACGGCGGGATGATCCGGGGGAGCGAAAAAGCCTTCGGTCTGGGAGGAGGTCATGTCGTCTTTGTAATCCGCAAAAGAAAGGGCTGCATGCCGCAGTCTGATCTGGTAACGGTCAATTGTAAGACAGCAGATTACAGGTGGATATGCTGATATCGCGCCTGGTCATAAAAAAACCCGGCCAGGCCGGGTTTTGCATGCGCAGTGCCAAGCGTTTGCTTACAGGCCTTCCAGTACCTGTTGCAGTTCGCCGGACTGGTACATCTCGTACATGATGTCCGAACCGCCAATGAACTCACCCTTCACGTACAGCTGCGGAATGGTGGGCCAGTTGGAGAATTCCTTGATGCCCTGGCGGATTTCCGGGTCTTGCAGCACGTCGACGGTCTTGATGGTTTCCACGCCACAGGCTTTCAGAATTTGCACTGCGCGCGAAGAAAAGCCGCACTGCGGAAACTGGGCCGAACCTTTCATGAACAGCACAACCGGATTTTCAGTAACGGTCTGCTTGATGATTTCCTGGGTATCCATGAGGAATTCCTTGCTGTGAACGGGCCAGCGGCGGGCTGGCCCTTAAATACTTGACTGAATCGATAGGTTATTGTACGTAAGCCGGTTGCGCCGGTCAATTTGCCTGATTGCGTGCGCGCAACTGGCGCAGGAATATTTCTGCCTGGCCATCATACAAGGCATGCCGGTTCATGAAGCGCGACACATTGGTGGCCACCAGGGCGGTGGCCATCAACGGGATGATCATGGTGGAGGAGGAGGAAGTCATTTCCATCACGATGACAAAACCGGTCATCGGTGCGCGCGTCATGCCGGAGAAAAACGCCACCATGCCCAGCAGCACCATGGCCGCCTGGGGCAAAAACGGCAGCAGCAGCGACATGTTCAGGCCAAAGCCCGCCCCCACGGCCAGCGAGGGGGCAAACATGCCGCCCGGCGCGCCGCTGATATAGGTGATGATCAGCGACAGCAGCTTCAGAATGCCGTATTCCTGCATGCTGCTACCGCCACCTTCAATGATTTCCTTGGCACGGAAATAGCCGGTGCCAAAGGTGATGCCGTCGCTGGCGATGCCGATGACGGCCAGCAGCAAGCCACAGGCAATGGCAAACAGGATGGGGTAATGGCTGCGCCAGTCATGCAGCGGGCCGGGCAGGCGGCTGGCCAGGGCCAGAATGGCGCGCGAAGTCAGCCCGCCGATGATGCCGCCGACGATGCCGCATACCGGAATGGCCATCCAGCCCGAGCGCAACTCCAGCGCGACCGACACCACGCCGAAGTAGTTGTAATCGCCCAGTACGGCAATGGCGGTGATACCGGCCAGGATGACCGACAGCAAGATGGTGGAGCTGGCGCGCTGGTCGAAGGTGCGGCCCATTTCCTCGATGGCAAACACAATGCCGGCCAGCGGGGTGTTGAATGCCGCCGCCACCCCGGCGGCGGCACCGGCCAGGATAAAGCTGCGCGCCACGCCTTCATGGCGCAAGGCGGCTTCGCGATTGAGCGAATACTTGATGGCGGCCCCCACCTGCACGATGGGGCCTTCATAGCCCATGGTGGAACCACAGCCCACGCCGATCAGCGTCAATACCATCTTGCCCACGGCAGCGCGCATGGTCAGGATGCGCGCACGCAGCGCATGCATGCCTGGCTGCATGGCAATGATGGTTTGCGGAATGCCGCCACCACCGGCACCTTCAAAGAAAGTACGCAGCAGCCAGACGGACAAACCCAGACCGGCCGGGGTGATCAGCAGCGCCCACAAGGGCGATTGGTCGTAGATCTGGTAGAACAGCTCGTGCGACAGATGGCTGCCATTGGCAAAAACGGCGGCCACCAGGCCGATGAGGATGGCGGCAATCCAGATGGGGGCCCGGCGTCGCCATAGCGCCACGGACAGATACAGATATCTCAGGCGGCGGCTGGCGCGCAGGCCGTGCTGGCCCAGGCGCCGGGCGACTCTGGAGTCGGACATGGGGGTGGGAACTCCATCGGTTTATCAAGAGAGTAGCAGCGCCGAAACGCAAATCATTCTGGATTGAACAGTATTTTCGATTCTGCTAATACTCTAATGATAAGGTCAATCCGCTTTTCTGACCAGAACCGCGGCAAAGAAACCGTCAGAATTATGCAAATGTGGTTTCAGTTCCAGATAATCGCCAATCTGCAGCGGGATTTTCTGCTCGGCCAGCGCGGCATCCATCGGCAGCAGGCTGAAGTCCGGATGCGCGGCCAGGAAGGCTTCCACGATGTCGCGGTTTTCCTGCGGCAACAGGCTGCAGGTGGCATACACCAGACGGCCGCCCACTTTGACCAGACGGGCTGCCGAGGCCAGGATGGCGGTTTGCTTGACGTTCAGCTCGGCCACGCTTTCCGGGCTCTGGCGGAATTTCAGGTCCGGGTTACGGCGCAGGGTACCAAGGCCGGAGCAGGGGGCATCCACCAGCACGCGATCCGCCTTGCCGGCCAGACGCTTCACCTTGCTGTCGTTCTCGTGTGCCAGCAGTTGCGGATGCACATTGGACAGACCGGAGCGGGCCAGGCGTGGCTTGAGGTTGGAGAGGCGCTTTTCCGACACGTCAAACGCGTACAGGCGGCCACTGGAGGCCATTTGCGCGCCCAGCAGCAGGGTCTTGCCACCGGCACCGGCACAGAAGTCCACCACCATTTCACCACGGCGTGCGCCGGTAATCAGGCCCAAGAGCTGGCTGCCTTCATCCTGCACTTCGATGGCACCGGACTTGAACAGCTCGTACTTGCTCAGCGAGGGCTTGCCTTGCAGGCGGATGCCGAGTGGGGAGTACGGAGTGGGTTCGCACGGCATGCCGTCGGCGCGCAGGCGGTCGATGACTTCGTCGCGCTTCATTTTCAGGGTGTTGACGCGCAGGTCGAGTGGGGCCGGTTCCATCAGTCCCAGGCCCAGTGCCAGCACGTCTTGCGGGTCTTTTTCTGCCAGACGTTCGATCACCCATTCCGGCAGTTCGGCCGCCACGGACAGGCTGTCTTCCAGCGTCTTGCCCTTGATGCCACCCAGCCATTCACGTTCGCCAGCGCTGGTGCAGTCGGCCATTTCCTTGATATTGAGCTTTTGCAGACGCATCAGCGCCACCATGGCCAGGCGGCGCGGTGTGGCTTTTTCCGGGGCGATGAGGGCGCGGAACTGGATCAGGCGGCGCAGGCAGCCAAAAGCGGTTTCGGCAATCAGGTGACGGTCGTTGGAACCCAGCTTCACGTTTTCGCGGAAGTAGGCGGACAGCACGGCATCGGCCGGGCGGTCGAAGCGGGTCATCTGGCTGATGACGGTTTCGATATGTTTCAGTTGGCTATGGCTGATATTCATTAACGGTTATTCCGGGTCATGGGGCGCGCGGGCAGGCGCCATTGCTCGGTGCCGTCGATATTGATCAGCACGGCGCGCAGTTCCACCCGCTTGCTTTTGTCGATGCGCGAGATGCGCACCGGCAGGTTGGAGAAATCCGGAGCCAGCCAGAATTCGGTGATGTCATCCTCGCCCTTGGCGCGGAACACAATCACCCGGATCTTGCCGGAGCCGGTGTCGTAATCGGTTTCGCCACTGGGGGTCATCGGATAGTCGTAGACCTTTTTCCCGGTGGTGATCTGTAGCGGGGCAGTGCCAAGCTGGCCGCCCTTCAGGCCCAACTGGAAAGCCAGGCTGAATACATCCTGCGCCCCGCTGCGCAAGGCGACTTCCTTGTCGCCCTGGTCGCCAAAATGCAGCATGCCGGCAGACCAGTCAAAGCGGGCGGACTCCTTGGCTTCCTGGCCTACCCAGGCTTGCAGGCTATCCGGTTGCAGGCCTTGTTTGCCCAGTTGACCTTGCGAGAGGTAGCGCCTGTTTCCGCCCACCAGCGGATTGAAGCGGATTTCCAGCGTGTAGCGGTGGCCATCCTGTTGCCAATCCAGACCGCCGCTGCCCACCATCGCACCATTATAGAAGGTCTGGTAGCCAAGTTTGGCCCGTGCCGGGAAGCGGTGCAGTGCACTGGCCGGGGTCAGATAACCGGCCGGCCTGTCGTTATTGCTGGCTGCTGCTGCGCTGGCTTCTGCTGCCTTGGCGTGCTTTTCCGGCTTTGATGCCGGCTGTTCTGCCTCCGGCATGCTGGCCTCGGCACGCTTGCTGTTTTCTGTGGCCGGCTGGCTGGCATCCGCCAGGTCGGCTGGATGCTCCGCCGCTTTGTCCGCTACGGTGTCTGCCTTGGCCTGCGCGCCTGAAGCATCGCGTTTGGGCTTATGCTTTCTGGCTGCCGGATGATGTGCGACCGCGCCACCAGCCGGGCCGACAGGCAGCAGCCGGGCGGTGGGTACCGCGGGTGGCGCCGGGGTATCCAGCGCCAGTGCCTGCATCTTGACGTCAATCTTGCGCAGCGCCTGATCCGGCGGCAGTTCGATGACGGCATCGGGCAGCAGGCCCGAACCCAGCATGGCCAGATGCACCAGTACCGAGAGCAGCAAGGCAAGGGCAAAGACCCGCAGCGACGTCTTCATGCTGATGGCGGTATTACGGCGCCGGGGCCATCAGGCTGCCGGCTGGCTGTGCCGGCGAGGCCACTTTGCCCGCGACAATATGTAGTTCATCGGCGACAAAGCGGCGCACGGCATCGGGATAGAGCTGGTGTTCCAGCTGCAATACCCGCGCAGCCACGCTGTCCGGGGTGTCATCCGGCAACAGGCTGACCACGCCCTGCGACACGATGGGGCCGTGATCCAGTTCGGCCGTGACAAAGTGTACGGTGCAGCCAGCCACCTTGCAGCCCATTTCCAGCGCCCGCGCATGGGTGTGCAGGCCGGGGAAGGCCGGCAGCAGCGAGGGATGGATGTTGAGCATGCGGCCTTCGTAGCGGCGGGTGAAGTCGGCAGTCAGGATGCGCATGAAACCGGCCAGCACCACCAACTGCGGCTGGAAGCCATCAATCAGTTGGGCCAGCGCGGCATCAAAGTCCTCGCGGCTGGCATAGGCCTTGTGGTCTAGCACGGCAGTGGCAATGCCACGCTCGGCAGCCCAGGCCAGGCCAGCGGCATCGGGGCGATTGGAGATCACCGCGGCAATACGCGCGCCGGGGATATTGGCGTCGACAATGGCCTGCATATTGGAGCCGCGGCCGGAAATCAGGATGACGATATTCTTCATGGGGCAACATGTCTGCGGCAGCCACAATGCCTGCCGGTAAAAAACAAGCGCCGCCAGCAGTGCTAGCGGCGCCGTTTGGTGTCACTGCCGGACTCAGGAAATCTGGGTCTGGTGTTCGTCACCATTGCGGGCGCGCACACTGCCCAGGCGGTGTACGGTTTCGCCTTCCTGCTGCAGCAGGGCGGTGGCGGCGGCCACGTGCTCTTCGGCCACAATCACTACCATGCCGATGCCACAGTTGAAAGTGCGGTACATTTCCTGGCTGTCCACATTGCCTTCCTTTTGCAGCCACTGGAACAGCTTGGGCAGCTCCCAGCTATTGGCATCCAGTTGGGCGACAACATTGTCCGGCAGTACGCGCGGGGTGTTTTCGGTGATGCCGCCACCGGTGATGTGGGCCATGCCTTTTACCGGCAGGGTCTGCATCAGCTTGAGCAGCGGTTTCACGTAGATGCGGGTCGGTGCAATCACGGCGTCGCGCAGGCTCTTGTCGCCATCAAAGGCGGCGTCCAGATCCGGCTGGGCGCGGTCGATGATCTTGCGAACCAGGCTGTAACCATTGGAATGCACACCATTGGAACCCAGGCCCAGGACAACATCGCCCGGCACGATGGTGCGGCCGGTAATCACCTGGCTTTTTTCCACCACGCCGACGGCAAAGCCGGCCAGATCGTATTCACCCACCGGGTACATGCCCGGCATTTCGGCGGTTTCGCCGCCGATCAATGCACAACCGGCCTGTTCGCAACCGGCGGCAATGCCTTTGATCACGTCGGTGGCTTGCGGTACATCCAGCTTGCCGCAGGCGAAATAATCCAGGAAGAACAGCGGCTCGGCGCCCTGTACCAGGATGTCGTTCACGCTCATGGCGACCAGATCGATGCCGACAGTGTCGTGGCGATTCCAGTCAAAGGCGAGTTTCAGCTTGGTGCCCACGCCATCGGTGCCGGAAACCAGGACGGGCTCTTTGTACTTTTTGGAAATTTCCACCAGTGCGCCGAAACCGCCGATACCGCCGAGAACTTCCGGGCGCATGGTGCGCTTGGCATAGGGCTTGATGTTTTCGACGAGCGCGTCGCCGGCGTCGATATCCACGCCTGCATCACGGTAACTGAGGGACTGGGTGCTCAAGGTAAACTCGCTTTCTGCTAACTTGAAGTATTTTCACGTCAAGCTTTCGCTGATGCGAAAGCACTGTATTTTAACTGAATTTCCTCGGGAAAGCTGCGCTTAGTTTGCAATGTGTTGTCCGGATGTGTGCCGGGCAGGGTGCTGGACAGGTGCTTGGCGGGGTACACCTGCACGGCAGGCCGGTGCAAGCTGGCGATTTTATACAACAACAAGCACTAAACTAATGCCATGCAGCGGTTTCGCCAAGCGGGCATCTCAGCGTAAAATTGCAGTCTGACTTCAATCGGCCCACACGACATTACTCTTGGACCAGCTAGTACTAGACCTGACCCCCACGCCGCTGCCGGCTTTCGACAATTTCCTGGCCCAGCGCAACCGCGAGGTGATTACCGCCCTCACGGCGGAGGATGGCGAGCGTTTCATCTATCTGTGGGGCGAGCCTGGCAGTGGCAAGACCCATCTGCTGCAAGCCTGGATTGCCCACGCCGAGCGGCTGGGGCGTGCTTCCATTTATCTGGATGGCCAGAAGGAGCATTTGCCGGATTTCGCCCGCGAAGCCAGCTTTATTGCGGTAGACCATGTCGACGACCTGGCACCGGACGACCAGATTACCCTGTTCTCCTTTTATAACTCCCTGAAGGAGAGCGGCGAGGGCCGCCTGCTGATGGCCGGGCGCAAGCCGCCGATGGCCGCCGCCGTGCGTGACGACCTGCGTACCCGCCTGGGCTGGGGACTGGTGCTGGAAGTCAAGGCCCTGTCCGACGACGACAAGCTGGCCGCGCTGCGTACCCACGCCGCCAACCGCCAACTGGCCATTGCCGACGATGTGTTCCGTTACCTGCTTACCCACTGGCGGCGCGACCTGTCCAGCCTGATCGGCATGCTGGACATGCTGGACCGCTATTCGCTGGCGCTGCGCCGCCCCATCACCGTGCCGCTGGTGAAAAACGTTTTGCAAACCGCGAGTTCTTCCGACACATGACCCAAGCACGCAATCTGGCCCTGTTTGACCTGGACAACACCCTGCTGATCGGTGACTCCGATTTCGAATGGCCGCGCTTTCTGATCAAGCGCGGCATTGTCGATCAGGCTTACTACGACCACCGCAACAATCATTTCTACGAACAGTACAAGGCCGGCACGCTGAATATCGGCGAATACCTGGAATTTGCGCTGGAGCCGCTCACCCGCTACGACAACGCCGAGCTGGCCGCCCTGCATGCCGCTTACATGGATGAGCACATCCTCCCCATCATTCCGCAAGCCGCGCGAGACCTGCTCAACCTGCACCGCCAGCAGGGCGATGAAATCCTCATCATCACCGCCACCAACCGCTTCATCACCGGTCCCATCGCGGCCGAACTGGGCGTGGATGACGAACACCTGATTGCCATCGACCTGGAACGCACTGCTGATGGCCGCTACACCGGCAAGCACACCGGCGTACCCAGCTTCCAGGCCGGCAAGATCACCCGGCTGGAAATGTGGCTGGCCGAACGTGGCCAGACCCTGGCCAGCTATGGCCGCAGCTTCTTCTACAGCGATTCGCACAACGACCTGCCGCTCTTGTCCATCGTCAGCAACCCGGTGGCGGTGGACCCGGACGACACCCTGCGCCAGCATGCCAAGGAGCAGGGCTGGCCCATCATCAGCCTGCGCGGCTAAGCCCGCCATCAGCCCGTCCGTACAGGTTGGCCGCCGTGCCAGCCTGTTTTTTTGCCCGGAGAACGACATGCAGCAACTTGAAGCCTTTCTGGCCCGCGCCGAAGCCATGCTGGCCCGTCTCGAACCCTTGCTGCCTCCGGCCCGGCCCGAGCCGGACTGGAGCGCACCGGCCTACCGCTGGCGGCGACAGGGCATGGCCGGCTGGCTGGAGGGCGTCAACGAGCCGCACACTCTGCCGCTGGCACGGCTGACCCATATCGACAACCAGCTCAAGCTCTTGGTGCGCAATACCCGCCAGTTCGTCAAGGGCCGCCCTGCCAACAATGTGCTGCTGACCGGCGCGCGCGGCACCGGCAAGTCCTCGCTGGTGAAGGCCTTGCTGCCGGAGTTTGCCGACAAGGGCCTGCGCATCATCGAGGTGGACAAGGATCATCTGTCCGACCTGGCCCAGATCATGGCGCTGGTAGCCGGACGCAAGGAGCGTTACATCCTGTTCTGTGACGACCTGTCGTTTGAAGACGGCGATGACGCCTACAAGGCACTGAAAACCGCGCTGGATGGCGGCCTGGCGCGCCGGGCGGAAAACATGCTGGTGTATGCCACCTCCAACCGTCGTCACCTGATGCCGGAAAAACACAGCGAAAACCGCGAAGGCTGGGTCAGTGATGGCGAAATCCATCCGGGTGAAGCCATTGAGGAGAAGGTGTCGCTGTCGGACCGCTTCGGCCTGTGGCTGTCGTTTTATCCGTTTGATCAGGACGCTTACCTCGCTGCGGTCAAAACCTGGCTGGAGCATTTCCAACTGCCGATGGACAGCGAAGCCGAACGCGCCGCCCTGCAATGGAGCCAACTGCGTGCCAGCCGTTCCGGCCGGGTTGCCTGGCAGTTTGCCAATGACTGGGCCGGGCGTAGCGCCAAGGAACGCAAGGCGGAGCTGGGCAAGTGAGCGTGACGGCCGCTGCCAGCATGCCGTCGCAGCACAAGGCGCGCGGCATCCTGCTGTACAGTCTGGCCATCTTTTTGCTGGCGGTGATGGATGCCAGCGCCAAATGGCTGACCCATGGCTATCCGGTGGGGGAGATCATCTTCTTCCGCTCGCTGTTTGCCCTGCCCATCCTGCTGGTATTGGGGCTGCGTCACAGCAGCGCACCGGCCCGGCTGCTGGCTACCGCCCATCCGTGGCGGCATCTGCTGCGTGGTATGGTGGTGCTGGTCACCATCGTCACTTTCTTCATTGCCCTGCGCCATCTGCCCCTGGCCACGGTAACGGTGATTACCCTGTCCAACCCGGTATTCATGCTCTTGCTCAGCCTGGTGTGGCTGGGCGAGCGCGTTGGGCGGCGGCAATGGCTGGCCGTGGTACTGGGCCTGCTCGGCGTAGTGGTGGTGTGTGGCTGGTCCGGCCTGCAGTTCAACATCTACAGCCTGCTGGCGGTGGGCTCGGCCTTGTCTTATGCCCTGGCCTCGCTGCTGACGCGCCAGCTATCGGCCACCGACAGCCCGGCCACCATTGCCATGCTGGGAACGCTGATCATGCTGGCTGTCAGTGCCTTGAGTGCCGGCAGCGACTGGCAATGGCCAGGCTGGGGCGACTGGCTGGTGCTGCTGTTGCTTGGCCTGAGCGGCGGACTGGCCAATTTCGTCAACGCCCTGTCGCTGCGCTATGTGCAACTGTCGGCAGTGGCGCCGCTGGAATACAGCATCCTGCTATGGGCAGCCGCACTGGGTTATCTGTTTTTTGGTGAAATGCCCGGCATCACCACCTGGCTGGGTGGTGCGCTCATCATTGCCAGCGGTGTGGTGGTGGCCAAAGAAAAAAACTGAGGCAAACAATAATCAATATGCATTCCGACAAGAAAATCATCGAAGTGGTGGCCGGCGCGCTGATGCGCCCGGATGGCAGCTTCATGCTGGGTAGCCGGCCAGAGGGCAAACCTTATGCCGGTTACTGGGAATTCCCTGGTGGCAAGGTGGAGCCGGGCGAAAGCGCCATGCAGGCGCTGGTGCGTGAACTGCAAGAAGAAATGGCCATCACGGTGACTCATGCCACCCCCTGGCTGACCCGCGTACATCATTACGAACACGCCTCGGTGCGCTTACACTTCTTCCGGGTATGGGACTGGCAGGGCCAGCCACAGCCACAAGAAGGGCAACAGTTTGCCTGGCAAGCGCCAGAGCAGACCAGTGTCCAGCCCATGCTGCCGGCCAATGGCCCGATTCTCAAATCCCTGCAACTGCCTGCGCTTTATGTCATCACCTGCGCTCATGAAATCGGGGTGGCCGCCCAGCTGCAAGCATTGGCCGATGGCCCGGCATACGGGCTGGTACAGGTGCGCGAACCGGACATGAACCGGCAGCAGTTACAGGCCTTTGTCTGTGACGTGGCTGCCATCGTGCATGCGCGTGGCGGCAAGCTGGTGGTGAATGCCGACCCGGACTGGCTGGCCGGCTGGCCGGTGGATGGCGTGCATCTGAATGGCACCCGTTTGCGGCATCTGGCACAGCGGCCGGATTTTGCCTGGGTGGGCGCCTCGGTACATTCGGCGGAGGAGTTGCAGCAAGCAGGGGCGCTTGGTCTGGATTACGCCCTGCTAGGCCATGTCCAGCCCACGGCCAGCCACCCCGGCGTCACGCCACTGGGCTGGCAAGGCTTTACCGCGGTATTGGCAGACGGCATCCCGCTGCCGGTGTATGCGCTGGGCGGCTTGCAGCAGCAGGATCTGCCGCGAGCCCGCCAGCATGGCGCGCACGGCGTGGCGCTGATGCGAGGGGCATGGCAATGACGATGAATCTCAAACAGAAAAAACTGCTGCTGATTGGGGTAGCGCTGATATTGCTGGCCGCGCTCAAAGGCGGCTTGATCTGGTGGTATTTCCAGCATAAGAACCAGCCGCAAGCCGCGCAGCCCCTGGCCTGCAATATCACACAGGGAGCCTGCAGCCTGCCGGATGGCGGCAGCTTGCGCTTTGTCACGCCCCCGCAAAATGGCAAGCCTTTTGTCATGCGGCTGGATGGGGTGACTGCCAGTGAACCCAGCGTGGAATTTTCCATGGCGGACATGGATATGGGCTTCAATCGCTACCGCTTTGTGGCGGATGGCGCCAACTGGCAAGCCCGCATCACCCTGCCGGTATGTGCTACGGGTAGCCGTCACTGGATTGCCACCCTGCATCTGGGTGACAAGGCTTACAGCCTGCCGTTCCAGGCGCAGTAGGGCAGGTATCGTTCAGCACGCAAAGGCTCCGGAAGGGGCCTTTTTTGTGGAAAGTGTGGGTTTGGGCTGAGGCTGTTCCGGTAGTGATACTGGGCTAGATGCCGCAGATGCTGACTAATTTCAACCGCACCGACGCGCCCAGGGGCCCCGTCAAGCATGCCGACGGGTGACCGGGGCGAGGTGTTAAGCGCCTGCTTTGTTTGAGCGATTTGACGTTAGCAAATCGCGAGTTCAGGCGCGCCTCACACCGGACGGGCCCTGTCGGGCAGCCGCAGGCCATGCTTGCTGGGTGGCCTTTAGGGATGAAAGGGATCTTTGGCCAAGCAAAGATCCCTTTCCCGTTTGCCGCGCGGAAGCGGCACTTAAACCATCATCCGCGTAGCGGATTTCTAACCCGTACCTTCCAACGGAAAACCAACAAAAAAGCCACTTCGCGGGTCTCGCCCCGCCGGCGAGGTACTTTACTTTTGCTTCGCCAAAAGAAAGTACCCAAAGAAAAGGCGACCCGCAGCGCGTCGAATTCCCGCCCCAGCCATGCCGCCCAGGGCGCGGCCGGAACTTGCGTCGCGCTAGCGTCGCGCCGCTGCGGACAGCCGACCGCTTAAGACCCTGAGCGGCACGCCTGTGTCGGCTCGCGCTGACGGGATTGGTCTGCTCCGACAGGTGTGTCAGAGCAGAAAATGACTGTGCTGCTTTCAAAATTTTTGGGCGATGGATGTCTTGCGGCGGAACGCCCCGGTAAAGCCGGGGCTTCCGCCCTACGCGTCTACCCCGTAGGGTGGATGCCCCAAAGGGGCGATCCACCGCGCAACGCTACCGAATAAACGCATTTCCCCAGCAGGAAAGCCACCGCACCAACGCGCCCACTGGGCCCCGTCAAGCATGCCGACGGGTGGCGCTGCGGCGGTTTTAAGCGGCTGGCTGTTTGAGCGATTTGACGTTAGCAAATCGCGAGTTCAGGCGCGCCTCGCACCGGGCGGGACCTGTCGGGCAGCCGCAGGTCATGCTTGCTGGGGTGGCCTTGGAGGTGAAGGAGGGCTTGGCCAGGCAAGCCCTCCTTCCCGTCCGTCGCGCGGAAGCGGCATGTAAATCATCATCCGCGCAGCGGACTCCCACTCAACCCGCCTGCATCACCCGCCGGGCCTGGCGCTGCAAACGGCCACGCAGTTGCTGATGACACGCTGACGCCAGCACCAGCAATTCACCATTATCTGCGGCAATCCCCTGCGCAGTGGCAATCTGCTGCGCCAGCGCCTGCAAGGGCGTGGCCGAACTGTTCAGCCCCAGCAAGCGGCCATGCGCATGGCGCAAGGGGTGGTCGGGCGTGTAATCGAGCGTCAGCAACCAGTGCGAATGCTGCCACCGCGTACCCTGCGTCAATACCGCCTGCAACACTGCATGGCTCACCTGGACCCCGGCCTCCGCCGCCAGTGCCAGAGCCTGCTCCCAACGTGGCGCAGCGGGTGGCAACTGCGCCAGCGCGGGCAGCAGCTCGCTGTTCAACCAGTTTCGCAGCTGCCGTGCCAGCGGCTTGCCGCTGCGACGCAAGACGCGCAGCAGGGCGGTGGCAAGCCAGCACTCCGGCTGTTCATCGCCAACCGGGGCGATGCCGGTGTTGGGATCGGCGCTCAGTAATTGCTGGATGCGGCGTCCCAGCCGACGGCCAATGACGGCCAGTACATCGCTGCTGTGCAGCCACCATTGGTCGTTGTGGTGCAGCACATGCAGCGGTTTACCGTGGTAGTAAAAGCAAAGGGGAGGGGGATGTTGGGGATGTGAAGGGGGTTGTTTGGTCATGGAAATGGCCTTCTGTTGAGTCGTTGAAAGTCACCCCTGTTGAGAGGGTGGTCAGGCACTTCAACACCGCCAACAGTAACGGCCCGCAGTTTTTCCCGGTTGCCCAGGTATTGCATGGCTGCGCGCTACCCGACCATAGGCTGTGCATTGTCCATAAAAACTGACAATGACAAAACCGATGGACGTAGAAATGCCGCAAGACTAACGGATGCGGCAGCCGCTGTTGAGGGTGTGTTGAGCACCAGCGGGACACTGTAGCGATGGGGGGAGGGGGTGGAAACTGCTCGAAGGGGAAGGTGAGCAGGACCTTGCTTATAGGGAAAGTACCGTATCGACGCGCCCCGTGGCCCCGTCAAGCATGCCGACGGGTGGCCGGGGCGAGGTGTTAAGCGCCTGCAATGTTTGAGCGATTTGACGTTAGCAAATCGCGAGTTCAGGCGCGCCTCGCTCCGGGCGGGGCCTGTCGGGCAGCCGCAGGCCATGCTTGCCGGGGTGGCCTTGGAGGTGAAGGAGGGCTTGGCCAGGCAAGCTCTCCTTCCCGTTCGCCGCGCGGAAGCGGCACTGAAAATCATCATCCGCGTGAGCGGATTCCCACACTGGGTTATCGCCGCCAAGATCAAAACAAAAAACAACTTCGCGGGTCTCGCCCCGCCGTCGAGGTACTTTACTTTTGCTTCGCCAAAAGAAAGTACCCAAAGAAAAGGCGACCCGCAGCGCGTCGAAACCCCGCCCCAGCCGCACCGCTTAGGGCGCGGCCGGAACTTGCGGCGCGCTAGCGTCGCGCCGCTGCGGACAGCCGACCGCTTAAAACCCTGAGCGGCACGCCTGTGTCGGCTCGCGCTGACGGGACTGGGGCGGCTCCGACAGGTGTTCTTGATCAGATAAGCACCGCACCGACGCAGCCCTGTCGGGCAGCCGCAGGCCATGCTTGCGGGGTGGCCTTGGAGGTGAAGGAGGGCTTGGCCAGGCAAGCCCTCCTTCCCGTTCGCCGCGCGGAAGCGGCATGCAAACCATCATCCGCGTAAGCGGATGCAAAACCTGTTTTAACTTTGACCGCCTACCATGCGGCTAACCCTTCACTTCAACAGATAGCTCAGCACGATACCTGCCATCAGCACCGCACCGACGCGGTTATTGTCCAGAAAAGCCTTGAAGCACAGCCCGCGGTCGCGGGTGCGGATTTCCAGATACTGCTTGGCAATCAAGCCCAGGCTGATAACCAGCGCGGCAAAGAAGGGCCAACCCAGGCTCAGGTGCAGGCCGATGCCGGTCATCATGATGATGAACACGGCGTGGCACAGCATGATGCCGGTGACGTCGTGATCACCGAAGGTAATGGCCGAAGTCTTGATGCCGATTTTCAGGTCATCCGGCTTGTCGGCCATGGCATAGGCGGTGTCGTAAGCCACGGTCCAGAAGGCATTGGCCACCAGCAGCAGCCAGGCCAGCGCGGGAACGTGATTGTTGAGCGCGGCAAAGGCCATCGGAATGCCAAAAGAGAAGGCAATGCCCAGATACGCCTGAGGCATGGGGAAGAAGCGCTTGGTAAAGGGGTAGCTGGCGGCTACGAAAACGGCTGGCACGCTCATCAGCCAGGTGAGCTGGTTGAGCGGCAAAATCAGCAGGAAGGAGAGAATGGCCAGCACCAGGGCCAGCAGCAGCGCTTCGCGCTCGGTCACCGCACCACGGGCAAACGGGCGCTGGCTGGTGCGCTCTACATGCATGTCGTAGTGGCGGTCGGCATAGTCGTTGATGACGCAGCCGGCCGAGCGCATCAGGAAGGTGCCGACCACGAAAATCAGCACCACCAGCGGGTCCGGCTTGCCGTTGCCGGCTATCCACAGCCCCCACAGGGTAGGCCACAGCAGCAGCAGGGTGCCGATGGGCTTGTCCATGCGCATCAGCTGCTTGTAAACGGTGTAGCGGTCTTTCAGGGCGTGCAGTGTCATCGGGCAAAGTCTTTCAGGGCGGGCAGGAACACCTCGCATACCACCATGGGGGCGTCATCCAGCACAAAACGGCAGCGCCGTGCGCTGAGGCTGTCGGCCTGGGCTGCGCTGGCCGGATACAGCGGATGGCTGCTGTCCAGTTGCCGGTAGTGCAGGGGGGCGCGTTGCAGTTGCGGCAGACCGCCAAACAGGGTGAAACCCAGCGAGCGGCTGCCACGGTCCAGAATCGGCTGCCATACCGGGCAGTCCAGCCGGGCAATGCTGCGGGCATAGACCACCGGGGTGTCATCCAGGGTGAGCAGTACCTGGCGCGCGTACAGTGTGCTGCCTGGCGGGATGCCAAGCAGTAGCGCTTCATCCGGGTGGACAGTGGCGGCACCTTGGTACAGCGGC
Source organism: Aquitalea magnusonii (assembly GCF_002217795.2). Taxonomy (NCBI): domain Bacteria; kingdom Pseudomonadati; phylum Pseudomonadota; class Betaproteobacteria; order Neisseriales; family Chromobacteriaceae; genus Aquitalea; species Aquitalea magnusonii. The sequence continues at coordinate 3,262,434 of NZ_AP018823.1, read as the reverse complement.
TGTACGGCAAAGCGGTGGCCGGTGGCCAGCAGCCGTTCGGTGAGCGAGCCTTGCTCGGTGACAAAACCGAGCAAGGCCGGGGCCAGTGCGGGGGGCTGCGGCAGCCAGTGCGAATCCTCGATCATGGCGCGCATTATGCCAAAGCCCGGTGCTGCTTGTCCTGTTTGTCACCGGTAATACGACAATGCTCTTGTCTGTTTATTTCGCCGGCGGGCAGTGGCAGGTATGATGAAAGTCCCGTGTCCTTGCCCACTACCTGACTTGTGGCGGTCTGCTGTCGCAAGCGGAATGACGATCATGATAGAAACCCTGTTGTGGCTGGTAGGCTACCAGCTGGCTGGAGAACTGATCAGCCGCACTTTTTCCTTGCCCTTGCCTGGCCCGGTGCTGGGCATGCTGTTGCTGTTTGCCACGCTGGCCCTGCGCAAATCCGTACCGGAAAGCATGAAGCTGAATGTGCCGCGCTTTCTGTCGCATCTGTCTCTATTGTTCATTCCGGCCGGGGCTGCGGTGCTGGCCTACCGTGACTTGCTGGCCGGTTTTGGCTGGCAGCTGATTGTGGTGCTGGTGCTGTCCACCACGCTGACCCTGCTGTTGCCCGGCCTGTTGCTCAAGCTGCTGCTGGCGCGCCATCGACATCAGGAGGGCGCATGAATACCGATGCAGCCCTCAGCGTGATCCGCACCTCGCCCTTGACCGGGGTGTTTGTCACCTTGCTGGCCTACAAGCTGGCGGTGTTGTTCAACCGCCGCTGCAAGGGGCATCCCTTGTCCAATCCGGTACTGATTGGCGTGCTGCTGTTGCTGGTCTGGCTGCTGGCCACCGGCACCAGCTACCGTGATTACATGAAGGGCGGGATGATGGTGCAGATGCTGCTGGGGCCGGCCACGGTGGCCTTGGCGGTGCCGCTGTACGGCAATCTGTCGCGGCTGAAGCGTGCCGCCGGCCCCTTGGCCATCACCATCCTGTTTGGTGGCCTGGTGGGTATTGTCAGTGCGGTGGGGGTGGGCTGGCTGCTGCAATTGCCGCAGCAGGTGCTGCTGTCGCTGACTACCCGTGCCGTTACCACCCCCATTGCCATGAGTGTGTCGCAGGGCATCGGCGGCATTCCGGAGTTGTCGGCCATGTTTGTCATCCTGTCCGGCATTTTCGGGGCGGTCATCGTCAAGCCCTTGTTCAATCTGCTGGGCCTGCGCGATGACATGGTGCTGGGGACGGCAACCGGGATTTCCGCCCACGGCATCGGCACGGCCAGGGTGTTTCAGTTGTCGGAAACGGCGGGTGCTTTTGCCGGGCTGGCGATGGGGCTGAACGGCGTGGTGACGGCCATTCTGGTGCCGCTGCTGGCACCGCTGTTGCACTAGCGGCATAAGTGTTTGTGCGACATGCGGCTGACACACGTCTGGTGTAGGCTGCCGGTCTGCTGTCATGCTCTGGGATACAGGCATGTCGTGCGGCACTACAAGGCGGGTTTACCTTGTCGTAATGCCGCACCAACAACAATAACGGAGGTGAATGATGGATCTGATTCTATGGCGTCATGCCGAAGCGGAAGAGGGGTCGGATGATCTGGCGCGCGCGCTGACGCGCCGTGGTCAGCAACAGGCCAGCCAGATGGCCGCTTGGCTGCGTGACCGTCTGCCGCGTGATTTCATCTTGCTGGCATCGGAAGCCAAGCGCTCGCAGCAGACCGCTGCGCTGCTGAGCAAGCGTTATACCGTATTGCCGGAATTGAACCCGGATGCCTCGATCGAGGCAGTGATGCAGGCCGTTAACTGGCCTGAGGCAGGCAAGACCATCGTGCTGGTGGGGCATCAGCCTTATATCGGTCGCTTGTCCGCCCAATTGCTGGGTGAGCAGCCCTTGCTGTGGAGCGTCAAGAAAGGGGCGGTGTGGTGGCTGAGCCATCGCACGCGGCACGATCTGGAGCAGGTGCGGCTGAAGGTGATGATGACACCCAGCATGCTGACGCCCAATGAGTGATGCAGTCACCGTGTTGTGAAAAAAACCGCCCCTGTGGCGGTTTCAGGCTGCTGACAAAGTAATCTGGTTCGATTGCACAGGACCCGGCAAAGCCGGGCCTTTCAACTAACTCTTAGATTCCGCAGCCTTCCCGTCTAATCCCAATCCCCCCGCCCTTTCCCTGAAAGGGAGCCTCGCTTTCTTTTCAGAAAGCGAGAGGGGGTTTGTCAACAAGCTGAAACCGCCCCTGTGGCGGTTTTTTCATTCTGTTGCAGACTGTCGCAGATAAAAAGAGGGCTCCCGAAGGAGCCCTTGATCAGCGGGTACCAAGCGGGCCAGGGGTGGCCCTGAGAGAGAGTCTTGGTAAGCTTATGCTATAAATACTTTTTACAAATTGCAATAGATAGCGGTCAGCCCGCTGGCACGGTGAGTTGCTGGCGCAGGTTTTTTGCCACAGCCACCATGCGCTGCAGCGCTGCTTCCACTTCCGGCCAGCTACGGGTTTTCAGTCCGCAATCCGGATTCACCCACAAGCGATCAACTGGAATCACTTGCAAAGCCTTGTGCAGCAGGGCTTCCATCTCGGCCAGGCGCGGCGTGCGCGGGCTGTGGATGTCGTAGACGCCGGGGCCGATCTGGTTGGGATAATGGAAGCAGGCAAAATCCTGTAGCAGCGCCATGTCCGAGCGCGAGGTTTCAATGGTGATCACGTCGGCATCCAGGGCGGCAATCTGCGGCAGGATGTCGCCAAAGGCCGAGTAGCACATATGGGTGTGAATCTGCGTGCTGTCATCCAGCCGCCAACTGCACAGGCGGAAGGCTTCACCCGCCCAGCGCAGGTAGTCTGCCTGAGCGGCTTTTTTCAGCGGCAGGCCTTCCCGGATGGCCGGTTCGTCAATCTGGATGATGCGGATGCCGGCATTTTCCAGCTCCAGCACTTCTTCATTCAGGGCCAGGGCAATCTGCTTGCACACGGTGCTGCGCGGCACATCGTCCCGCACAAAGCTCCATTGCAGCAAGGTGACCGGCCCGGTGAGCATGCCTTTTACCGGGCGCTGCGTCAGGCTTTGGGCGTAGACCGCCCAACTGACGGTCATGGCCTGCGGTCGTGCCACATCGCCCACGATGATGGGCGGCTTGACGCAGCGGCTGCCGTAGCTTTGCACCCAGCCCAGCCGGGTAAACACAAAGCCATCCAGTTGTTCGCCAAAATATTCCACCATATCGTTGCGCTCGGCCTCGCCATGTACCAGCACATCCAGGCCCAGCGCTTCCTGACGGCGCATGGCCAGGCTGATTTCTTCTTGCATGGCGCGCTGGTAGTCGGCGGCGGATAGCTCGCCACGGCGGAATGCTGCGCGGGCGCTGCGGATGCTGGCGGTTTGCGGAAAGGAGCCGATGGTGGTGGTGGGCAGCAGGGGGAGCTGCAACCAGTCCTGCTGTTGCTTGGCCCGGCTGGCGAAGGGGCTGCGGCGTTGGTCGGCACCCGGCGGCAGGGAGGCTAGCTTGTCCTGCACCGCAGGCCGGTGGATCAGCGGGCTGCTGCGGCGTATGGCCTGCACATGATCGCTGGCCTGCAATTCATGCACGATGCTGTTGCGGCCTTGTTCCAGCCCGCGCTGCAGCAGTTTCAGTTCGTTCAGCTTTTGTACGGCAAAGGCCAGCCAGCTACGGAGGTCGGCATCCATTTCGGTTTCGGCTGCCGCATCCACCGGGCAGTGCAATAGCGAGCAACTGGGTGCCAGCCACAGCCGGTTGCCCAGTTGCCCGGCCAGTGGCTCCAGCAGTGCCAGTTGGGCGGTCAGATTGCTGCGCCAGATATTGCGGCCATCCACGATGCCCGCCGAGAGAATCTTGTCAGCCGGCCAATCGGCGGCAAAAGCCGCGAGCTGCTCCGGTGCGCGTACCAGGTCCAGATGCAGGCCGGCTACCGGCAGCGTGGTGAGCAGGGCGGCGTGCTCCGCCACACTGCCAAAATAAGTGGCCAGCAGGATGTTGAGCGGGCTGGCGGCCAGTTGCCGGTAGGCCGTGCTGATGGCCTGCAGCCAGTCGGCGGGCAAGTCCAGTGCCAGGATGGGCTCGTCCAGTTGTACCCAGGACACGCCGGCTGCGGCCAGTTGCTGCAGTATGTTTTCGTAGCATGCCAGCAGTGCCGGCAGCAGTTGCAGCCGGTCGAACTCTCCACCCTTGCACTTGCCCAGCCACAGCAGGGTAAGCGGGCCAACCAGCACCGGCTTGGTGCGGATGCCCAGCGCGCGCGCCTCGGCCAACTGGGCCAGCAAAGGGGCCGGATTGGCGGCAAAACGGGTGTCGGCATGCCATTCCGGCACCAGGTAGTGATAGTTGGTATCAAACCACTTGGTCATTTCCAGCGCGGGCTGCTGCTGATTGCCGCGTGCCAGTTGGAAGTATTGCGCGCTGCTGAGCGTGGCGGCATCAAAGCCGAAGCGCGGCGGGATGGCCCCCACCAGAATCTGCGCGTCCAGCACGTGGTCGTACAAGGAGAAGTCGCCCAGCGGGGACAGGGTGATGCCGGCACCCTTTTGCAGCAGCCAGTGGCGCTGGCGCAGTTCACGCGCGCCCTGCCGCAGTGCCTGTTCGTCAATTTTGCCTTGCCAGTAGTCTTCCAGCAGAAATTTCAGCTCGCGCTTGGCGCCGATGCGCGGAAATCCGCTCAGGTGCAGTGTGGTCATGGTGGCTCCTTGTGGTCAGTGGCTCCAGCATGGTGGTTTTTGCTGTATGATTCAAACGCATAATTTTTGTATTTTGCATTAATAATTTTCATGAATAGCCGCGGGAGTCCATCATGCTGGAACTGCGCCACTTGCGCACCCTGATTGCCTTGCAGGAAACCGGCAGCGTGTCGCTGGCGGCAGAACGGGTGTTTCTCACCCAGTCCGCCTTGTCGCATCAACTGAAGCAGCTGGAGGCCTACTATCAGCAGCCGCTGTTTGAACGCAAAAGCCAGCCGCTACGCTTTACCCTGGCGGGGGAACGCCTGCTGACGCTGGCGCATGAGCTGCTGGGCCGCGTGGCGGCCGCCGAGCGCGATGTGGCGCGTATCCGTGAGGGTGAGGCAGGGGAGTTGCGGGTGGCGGTGGAGTGCCATACCTGCTTTGACTGGCTGATGCCGGCCATGGACAGTTACCGTCAGCACTGGCCGGCGGTGGAGCTGGACATCGTGTCCGGCTTTCATGCCGACCCGGTCAGCCTGCTGCTGACCCAGCGCGCTGACCTGGCCATCGTGTCGGAAGTGGAGGCCCAAGCCGGCATCGTGCATCAGCCGCTGTTTGCCTACGAGATGGTGGGCATCGTGGCGCGGGATCATCCGCTGGCGGACAAAAAAGTGTGGCAGGCGGCGGATTTCGCCGGGGAAACGCTGATCCAGTACCCGGTGCCGGATGACATGCTGGATTTGTGGCGCAAGGTGTTGTTGCCCGCCGGGGTGAACCCGCCACGGCGCAGCAGCGAGCTGACGGTGGCCATCATCCAGTTGGTGGCCAGCCGGCGCGGGGTGGCGGCCTTGCCGTACTGGGCGGTGCGGCCTTATCTTGAAAAGGGCTATGTGGTGGCGCGTACCATTGGCGATGAGGGCCTGCGCAGCGAGTTGTATGCCGCGGTGCGTAGCGAGGATGCGCCGCTTGCCTTCATGCAGGATTTTCTGGCCACGGTACGGGAGCGCAGCTTCGCCACGCTCCCCGGCCTTACCGTACTGGCAGGCTAAGCAGTCAGGGCCTAGACATGGTCGGCATGTTCGTCATGCCCTTCCATGCCCAGTTCCTGAATCTTGCGGGTCAGGGTGTTGCGGCCCCAGCCCAGCAAATGGGCGGCTTCCACCTTGCGGCCACCGGTGTGGGCCAGCCCGGTGCGGATGCAGCTTTCTTCAAAGCGTCGGGTCAGGTCGTCGATGATGCCGACTTCACCGGCGCGCAGTCGGCGTGCCACTTCTTCGGCCAGGCCCAGCGTCCAGTCCACCACGTGCACGGCACTGCTGATCACCGGGCTGCCATCGCTCTCTGTGGCTGGTGCAGCGGCTTCCGGTTCGCGCAGTTCGGCGGGCAAGTCGCCCACTTCCACCTGCTGGCCCGGTGCCATCACGGTAATCCACTGACACAGGTTTTCCAGTTCGCGCACATTACCGGTAAAGCTGTGGAACTTGATCACTTCCATGGCCGCTTCGGTCAGGCGCTTGGGCTCAACGCCCAGACTGCTGGCGCTCTTGGCCAGGAAATGGCGGGTCAGCAGCGGGATGTCCTCGCGCCGTTCGCGCAAGGGCGGCAGACGCAGGCGGATCACGTTCAGGCGGTGGAACAGGTCCTCCCGGAACAGGCCGCGTTTGACCCGGTCTTCCAGATTCTGGTGGGTGGCGGCAATCACCCGCACATTGGCCTTGATCGGCACATGGCCGCCCACGCGGTAAAAGTGTCCGTCCGACAGCACGCGCAGCAAGCGGGTTTGCAGCTCGGTGGGCATGTCGCCGATTTCATCCAGAAACAGCGTGCCGCCTTCCGCCTCTTCAAAACGACCGCGCCGGGTGGCCAGCGCGCCGGTAAACGCGCCTTTTTCATGGCCAAACAGCTCGGACTCCAGCAAATCCTTGGGAATGGCTGCGGTATTCAGGGCAATGAAAGGCTTGCTGGAGCGCACCGAATGGCGATGCAGCGCTTCGGCCACCCGCTCCTTGCCGGTACCGGACTCGCCGGTAATCAGCACGGTGACGTGCGATTGTGACAAGCGGCCAATGGCGCGGAACACGTCCTGCATGGCGGGAGCCTGGCCTAGCAGCACTGGCATGGCTTCCACCCCGCCAGTGGCTTCGATCTGGCTATTGCTTTCCGCCAGTGCGCGCTCGATCAGTTGCACCGCCTGGTCGACATCAAAGGGCTTGGGCAGGTATTCGAAGGCACCACCTTGAAAGGCGGCAACGGCGGAGTCCAGGTCGGAATGCGCGGTCATGATGATGACCGGCAATTGCGGGTGATCCGCCTTTACCTTGGAAAGGAATTTCAGGCCGTCCGTCCCCGGCATGCGAATGTCGGAAATGATGACGCGCGGCGTATTGTCGTACAGGGCGTTGAGTGCGTCATCGGCACTGGAAAAGCTGTCAAAGCCGATGCCGCTGCGGCCAAGCGCCTTTTCCAGTACCCAGCGGATGGCCTTGTCGTCATCGATGATCCACACCGGGTTATTCATAGCAGCCCTCGTTTCTGTAATTGAGTTCAATCCGTGTTGCTGAAAGGCAGCATCACGGTAAAGCAGGTCTGGCCGGGGCGGGATTCAAATTCGATGCTACCGCCATGCTGATGCACATAGGCCTGGGCCAATGTCAGCCCCAAACCAGTGCCTTCGGCGCGTCCGGTGACCAGGGGATAGAAAATGTGATCCCTGATTTCTTCCGGAATGCCGGGGCCGTTGTCGACAATCTGCAATTTTAATGCCAGCCCATGACGCTTGCGTGCCAGGGTGACTTGCCGGGCAACGCGGGTACGCAAAATCACCTCGCCCTTGGCCTTCATCGCCTGAATGGCATTCTTGACGATGTTGAGCACCACTTGGATCAATTGCTCCTTGTCGGCCACCATCTGCGGCAGGCTGGTGTCGTAATCGCGGCGGATGGTGAGACCCTGCGGATACTCGGCCAGCGCAATGCTGCGCACCCGTTCCAGCACTTCGTGGATATTGATTTCGCTGCGCACATGGCGGCGATGCGGGGCCAGCAGACGGTCTACCAGCGATTGCAGGCGCAGCGCTTCTTCCTGGATGACTTCGGTGTATTCCTTCAGCTCCGGCCGGTCTGACAGCTCATGCTCCAGCAACTGGGCCGCACCGCGGATTCCCCCCAAGGGGTTCTTGATTTCATGCGCCAGGTTACGAATCAGCTCGCGATTAGCCTGTTGTTGCAGCAAAAGCCGCTCTTCATTGGCAATTTTCAGTTGCTGATCCAGCGGTCGCAGCTCGACCAGCGCCAGCCGGCCTTCCGCATCAATCGGCGTCACTGACAGGGCGATATGCAGCGGCTGCTCACCATGCGGCGTACGCAGCTCCAGGTCGTGCTCGATATAGCTGGAATTGTGTTGTAGCGCGGTCGTCAGCGCTTGCCGCAAGGCAGGGCTGTCCTGCAGCAACTCGAACAGGGTGTGGCGCAGCAGCTCGCGCCGGCCTATGGCGAGCAGGTTTTCACAAGCGGGATTGGCAAACTCGAGACTGCCGTCGGCATGGGCAATCAGTACCGGCGTATCGAGTAATTCCAGACCGGCAAAGCTGGGAGAGTTCATGGTGCTCCGAATCGGATGGGGCTGTGCCTGTAGCTGTTAGCAATAAGCACGCCAAGCCAGAGCACAGCGGATGCACGAAATCGGCCTTAATGATGCACCATTATTGTGCAGATGACGCGGACTGCCCCAATTCGCGGCGCAAGGCATCCACGTTCTTCTGTCGCTCGGTCACGGCGTCCTTTAGTTTCTGTACCCGATCCAGGTATTTCTGGTAATTACGGGTTTCGTCGCCGTTGCGAGTGGCGGCACCTTCGGTATAGGCTTTTTGTGCATCAGCCAGTGCCTTTTTCTCGTTGGACAGCTCGCCTTCCAGTATCTTGCGCCTGCCCTCATCACGCTTGGACTGGGTGCCGTTGTCCACGCTGGGGTAGCCATCCGGTGTCGAGGCCGATCGGCTATTGCCTGCTGCGCGCGGTTTACTGGAACCGCCGCCGCCATAGGTGGACAGCGGTGCCAGATGCATGGGCTTGGCACCCTTGATCGGCACATTGGTGAAGGTGACATTGCCGTTGGCATCGACGTATTTGTATACCTCGGCCTGGGCGAGGCTGCAGGTCAGCAGCAGGCAGAAGGCAAGCGTTTTCATGGTTTTGGGCATTAGCGGAGAAAACGGGTGGACGTGACGCTATGATAAGCAAAAGGCTGGCGCACGTCACATCTGCATTGCCGGAACAAGAGGAGGCAATTTGCCAGATGACCGGGAATGCGGCAGCATGCGCTTCATGCGCGCTACTTGCCAATATCATGGACAATCCGCAATCGGCCTGCAGTGCTGGACACAACATCCTTTGATAGCGCGGTATCCGTCAGGACCGGTGTTGACCCGTCACCTATAAGGAAGCTTTGTGCATGTTGATTCAGTTGCTTTATTCCAGCAAGGCTAGTGCTTCCCTGGCGCCTGCTGAACTAACAGCCATTCTCGACCAGTCAGTCATCAATAATCAGGCCAACCAGATTACCGGCCTGCTGTTATACCGGGATGGCTGTTTCCTGCAGTTGCTTGAAGGTGAGGAGGCCGTGGTTGAGGCTACCTTTCGGCGCATTGGCCAGGATAGGCGGCATCATCAGGTGGAGTCGCTGTTTCGGACTGAGTGCAAGCAACGTGAGTTCGGCCACTGGTATATGGGGTTTCACACCCCGCGCCCGGAAGAGTTGGCCCGCTTCCCCCAGTTTGCCCCGGTGTTTGACCCGGCATTTGATGTCAGCCAGTTGATCATCGCACCGCAGGATGGTCTGGCCATGCTCAAGGCTTTTGCCGGCTTGCCGGAATGAACCTCGCCCGAGCAAGCCGGGCTGGCAGCCATGAAAAAGCCCGCACAGGTAGTACTTGTGCGGGCTTTGTGCATCCGGCAAGGCGTCCGTGGACGCCGCTGCCTGATTACAGGGAGTAGTACATCGCAAATTCTACCGGGTGGGTAGTCATGCGGGTCAGGTTGACCTCCTGCATCTTCAGTTCGATGTAGGCGTCGATCCATTCGTTGGAGAACACACCGCCACGGGTCAGGAAGTCGCGGTCTGCGTCCAGGGCAGCCAGGGCTTCGTCCAGGCTGGCGCACACGGTCGGGATCAGCTTGTCTTCTTCCGGCGGCAGGTCGTACAGGTTCTTGTCAGCGGCATCGCCCGGGTGAATCTTGTTCTGGATACCGTCCAGACCAGCCATCAGCAGCGCGGAGAAGCACAGGTACGGGTTAGCCAGCGGATCCGGGAAGCGCGCTTCGATACGGCGTGCCTTCGGGTTGGCCACGTGCGGGATACGGATGGAAGCGGAACGGTTCTTGGCGGAGTAAGCCAGTTTCACCGGAGCTTCGTAGTGCGGAACCAGACGCTTGTAGGAGTTGGTACCCGGGTTGGTGATGGCGTTCAGCGCCTTGGCGTGCTTGATGATACCGCCGATGTAGTACAGGGCGGTGTCGGACAGGCCGGCGTAGCCGTCGCCAGCAAACAGGTTCTTGCCGTCTTTCCAGATGGACTGGTGAACGTGCATGCCGGAACCGTTGTCACCAACGATGGGCTTGGGCATGAAGGTAGCGGTCTTGCCGTAGCTGTGTGCCACGTTCTGAACCACGTATTTCAGGATCTGGGTCCAGTCGGCACGCTGGGTCAGGGTGCTGAACTTGGTACCGATTTCCATTTGGCCGGCAGTGGCCACTTCGTGGTGGTGTACTTCAACCGGAACGCCCAGCTCTTCCAGCAGCAGAACCATGGCGGAACGCAGGTCTTGTGCAGAGTCAACCGGCGGAACCGGGAAGTAGCCACCCTTCACGCCCGGACGGTGACCGGTGTTGCCACCTTCGAATTCTTCGGCGGAGGCCCAGGCAGCTTCTTCGGACTTGATCTTCACGAAGCAACCGGACATGTCGGTGCCCCAGGTGATGCTGTCGAATACGAAGAATTCCGGTTCCGGACCAAAGTAGGCGGTGTCGCCCAGGCCGGATGCCTTCAGGTAAGCTTCAGCGCGCTTGGCGATGGAGCGCGGGTCGCGGTCGTAACCCTTGCCGTCAGCCGGGTCGATCACGTCACAAGACATGAATACGGTGGGTTCGTCAAAGAAGGGGTCGATCTTGGCGGTGGCCGGATCAGCCATCAGCAGCATGTCGGAAGCCTGGATACCCTTCCAGCCGGCGATAGAAGAACCGTCGAACGCGTGGCCGCGCTCAAACCATTCATCAGCATCTTCCAGCAGCACGTGTGCCGGGATGGTAACGTGTTGTTCTTTACCACGGGTATCAGTAAAGCGCAGGTCTACGAACTTGACGTCGTTTTCTTGAATCAGCTTGACTACGTCTGCAACCGCCATGAATGTTCTCCTAAAGGCAACGTGCATCGAAAGCAATATTGCTTGATAAAGATGGTACGCTTCGACTCAAGCATGAAGCGTGCCAGGCTAAGAACGCTAATTTAATCATTGTGTCACAGGGTCTGCGACCCGGCTAGTCATTCAATACGCACCAAAATGGGATGCTGCATGGTTGAATTGCACCATCATGGTGCTTTGCTTGTGCCCGCTCCTGGGCAGGCTGGCAAGCCTGCCATACGGCAAAGAATGACACGGCCTCGTTACAAGGAAAGGAAGGTCAACGATGGAACAAACAACCCTCATTCTGCAAACTGCCGCCGAACGTGCGGCAAGCCAGCAGCTTGCTTATCAGGGCGCGCTGACGCCGCCTGAAGCCCATTATCTTACCCAGCATTTGGAAGGCGCCGTGCTGGTGGATGTACGCAGTGCGGCTGAATGGCAATTCGTTGGTGTAGTGCCCGGCGCGCTACGCATCGAGCTGCGCACTTTCCCCGGCATGCAGCCCAATCCGCAGTTCTCTGCCCAATTGCAGGGCGCAGTTGGCAAGGATGCGGTGCTGCTGCTGATGTGCCGCAGTGGCGTGCGTTCGCATGAGGCTGCGGTATTGGCCGCCGCCGCCGGTTACACTCGGGTTTACAACGTGCTGGAAGGCTTTGAAGGGGACAAGGATGGGCAGGAACACCGCGGCAATCTGACCGGCTGGAAGGCTCATGGCCTGCCCTGGGTGCAGGGCTGAGCTGCGCTGGATTGTTGGGACAGGGGTATTGACCGGTTGATGTTTATGACGTTACACGGCAAAGTGCTACCTCAGCAGATGAACCGCACAATGCGGTAGCACCACAGGAATCCAAGAAAGCTGATCATGACCAACCGTTACGCCGTCATCGGTAACCCCGTTTCCCATAGCCAGTCTCCGTTCATTCATAGCGAGTTTGCCCGCGCCACCGGCGAAGCCGTGCAATATGAAAAGCTGTTTGCCGAGCTGGACAAGTTCAACGAAGTGGTTGGCCAGTTTGTGCAAAACGGTGGCCTGGGCCTGAATGTCACCCTGCCGTTCAAGGGCGATGCCTTCCGCATGGCGCAGGAAGTGACCGAGCGCGCCCGTGCCGCCGAAGCCGTCAATACCCTGACTTTCCGTGATGGCAAAGTCTATGGCGACAATACTGACGGTGTCGGCCTGGTGCGCGATATCGTGGAAAACCTTGATTTCCCGATGGAAGGCAAAAGCATCCTCATCCTGGGTGCCGGTGGTGCTGTTCGCGGCGTGCTGGAACCGATTCTGGAGCAAAAGCCAGCCAAGGTGACCATTGCCAACCGTACCTTGATCAAGGCGGAATCCATTGCCCATCATTTCGCCCCCTGGGGTGAGGTTCAGGCCAGTGGTTACGAGGCGCTGGAAGGCAAAACCTTCGACATCATCATCAACGGGACTTCCACCAGCCTGCATAATGAAATCCCGCCGCTGCCGGCCAACATCTTTACGGCGCGCACTCTGGCTTACGACATGGTGTACAGCAAGGGTCTGACGCCTTTCCTGAAACGTGCGCAAAGCGAAAACGCCGGCATGCTGGCCGATGGCCTGGGCATGCTGGTGGAGCAGGCTGCCGAGTCCTTCCATATCTGGCGTGGGGTCAAGCCGGATACACGCAAGGTCACCAATATGCTGCGAGAAGTGCTGGCTTGATTTGATGCGGCTCATTTTCAAGATCATGGCGGTCCTGGTGGCCGCCATTGTGTTGTACAACCTGTGGATCTTCGGTCACATCGTTTACTGGCGCAGTCATAATCCTTCCGCCAGTGCCTTCATGAACGAGCAGTTGGCCAAACTGCAGGAAGACGACCCCGAGGCTGCCTTGCGGCAGAAATGGGTGCCGTACGCCCAGATTTCCCCCAATCTCAAACGCGCGCTGATTGCGGCGGAAGATGCCAAGTTTGCCGATCACGAAGGCTTTGACTGGGATGGCATCGAGGCGGCTTTCGAAAAGAACCTGAAGCAGGGGCGCATCGTGGCGGGTGGTTCCACCATCAGCCAGCAATTGGCAAAAAACCTGTTTCTGTCCAGCAAGAAAACACCATGGCGCAAGCTGGAAGAGGCCGCCATTACCGTGATGCTGGAGAAGGTGCTGGATAAACGCCGCATTTTCGAGATTTACCTCAATGTCATCGAGTGGGGTAACGGTGTATTTGGGGCCGAAGCCGCTGCCCGCTATTACTTCCATACCAGCGCTGCCCGGCTCTCCGCGGGGCAGGCGGCCAAACTGGCTGCCATGGTGCCTAATCCGCGTTACTACGATGAGCATCGCAATGCGCCGGGCTTGATGAAGAAAACCCGCATCATCCAGCGTCGCATGGCGTTTGCCGACCTTCCCTGAGATACCCCTTGCTGGAAGGCAAGGGGGCTTCATGTTACAATCCCGCTCCTGTTTATACGTTCTGCCGCGCCGAAAAGGCGTGGTATTGCACATGGACTTACCCAGTTACCCCATAGCCTCTGGCTCCCCCGTTTTTCCTTGTTGATTCCCGCCGTTACGACCGTGTAGCCCAGTCTCCGTCGCCATGGCGGAAGGAGTTGTGCTTGTCGGTTATCGAAAAAAAACAAACTGCTGAACGATTGAGCGAAAGCCTGGCTGAGGTGCAAAGGCTGATTGCGCTGCATCAGGAAAATGATGCTGTCGCCCCTGCCACTTCACCGGCACTCGATGATCTGCAGCAAAGGCTGCAAAACCTGCATCCGGCAGATATCGCCTACATTCTCGAAGCCCTGCCGCTGGAAGAGCGGCTGCTGGTCTGGAATCGCGTCAAGGCACAGCAGGATGGTGACATCCTGCTGGAAGTTTCCGATGCCGTCCGGGAAACCCTGATCGAGTCCATGGCCCCGGACGAACTGGTTGCCGCTGTGCGTCAGTTGGATACCGATGAGTTGGCAGACCTCGCCGGCGATCTGCCGCGGCAGGTGGTTTACGAAGTCATGGGGGAGCTGGATGAAGCCGAGCGTGAGCAACTGCAATCGGCACTGTCCTACCCGGAGGGCAGCATCGGTGCCCTGATGGATTTTGAGCTGGTGAAAATCCGTGCCGATGTCAGTTGTGAAGTCGTATTGCGCTATCTGCGCCGTTTTGACGAGCTGCCGCACCAGACCGACAAGATTTTTGTGCTGGACGCCAATGAAGTGCTCTGCGGGGTACTGCCCTTGCGCAGCCTGTTGGTGGCCGATCCGGAAGCCATGGTGGCCGACGTAATGGCGACCGAGGTCGTATCCTTCCAGCCAGAAGATGAAGCGCGAGACGCGGCCCTGGCATTCGAGCGTTACGATCTGGTATCCGCACCTGTTGTCGATGAGCGCGGTGCGCTGATTGGCCGCCTGACCGTGGACGAAATGGTCGATGTGATGCGCGAGGAGTCGGACAGCGAAGTGCTGAATCTGGCCGGTTTGAAAGAAGAAGAAGACCTGTTTGCACCGGTGATCGACTCTGTGAAGAACCGCTGGTCCTGGCTGGCCATCAATCTGTGTACCGCCTTTGTTGCTTCCCGCGTGATTGGTGTGTTTGAACAATCCATCAACCAACTGGTGGCATTGGCTGCGCTGATGCCTATCGTGGCCGGCATTGGCGGTAACTCTGGCAATCAGACCATCACCATGATTGTGCGCGCGCTGGCCATGGGCCAGATGCAGGTAAGCCAGGCTTGGCGCTTGTGGCGCAAGGAATTGGGGGTCAGCATCATCAATGGACTGATATGGGGCGGGGCCATCGGCCTGATTGCCTGGCTATTGTATGGACGCCTGTCATTGGGGCTGGTGATGCTGGCTGCCATGACGCTCAACCTGATGCTGGCCGCCACCATGGGGGTGCTGATTCCTTCCCTGATGCAAAAACTGGGGCGGGATCCCGCACTGGGCTCCAGCGTGTTGATCACCGCCTGCACCGATTCCGGTGGTTTTTTCATTTTCCTTGGCCTGGCCACCATTTTCCTGCTTTGAATGATGCTGACCCTTGCACAGGCACTGCGCTGCCATCCACTGCCCCGTCTGGAGGCACGCATGCTGTTGCAGCATGTCCGTCCGGGCCTGACCCATGCCCGCATGATTGCCGATCCTGATCTGCAGCTCACTGAAAGTGAAGCTGCCCAGTTTACGCAGCTGGCACAGCGCCGCCTGCAAGGCGAGCCGATGGCCTACTTGCTGGGCGAACGCGAATTCTATGGTCGCAACTTCCGGGTTACACCTGCGGTGTTGATCCCCCGCCCCGAGACCGAGCATCTGGTAGAAGCCGCCTTGCAGCGCGTGGCCGCTGTCGCACCAATGCGCGTGCTGGACCTGGGCTGTGGCAGTGGTGCCATTGCCGTTACCTTGGCACTGGAAGCCCCGGTATGGCAGGTGCAGGCGGTTGATTTGTCTGCGGCCGCACTTGAAGTTGCCCGTGGCAATGCCGAACAGTTGGGCGCGGTGGTCCACTTTCATCAGGGAAGCTGGTATCAGCCACTGGCCGGGCAGGGCGATTTCGACCTGATTGTTTCCAATCCGCCGTATATCGAACAGCACGATCATCATCTGGACGAGGGTGATGTCCGTTTTGAACCACGCATGGCCCTCACGGATGAAAGTGACGGTCTGGCCTGCCTGCGCGAAATCATTGCCGGCGCCCCCCTGCGATTGAAGCCGGGTGGTTGGGTCATGCTGGAGCATGGCTATGATCAAGGTGAGGCGGTGCGGCAGCTCTTGCGGCAAGCAGGCTTGCAGGCGGTGGAAACCCTGCTTGATCTGGCCGGGCTGGATCGGGTGTCGCTGGGCCGGAAAGCGGTCGCCTGAGCCGACAGGCTGGTGCGCCATCTGTGGCCTGCCTTGCTCCGCGGGCCAGCAAGCTGCCAGGCGTTTCGCTACTGCCATTGGCAGTCTTTTGCCTTGCATCAAGGGGAAAGGCCGATTCTGAAGGCATGCTGGCGCCAGCCTGAAAGCCGTCATCACGGCAAGCTCCATGGCTGAAGCCGGGGATGGCGGAGGCCAATTGAAAACTGGCGCAGCCTGTGAACCGGATTGCGGTCAGGACTGCGCCAGTCTTGAACCGGCACTACGGTGTAGTGCCAGGCTTAATGCTTAATGGTGGTGGCCATGTGCGCCGTGAACGTGGCCGTGGCTCAGTTCTTCGGCAGTAGCGGCACGCACTTCGGTAACCTTGGCAACAAAGCGGATAGTCTGACCTGCCAGCGGATGGTTGGCATCCACGATGGCTTTGCCGTCGGCGATGTCGGTGACGCGGAACAGCAGAACATCGCCGGTTTCCGGATCGTCGGCTTCAAACATCATGCCGACTTCAACATCAGCCGGGAAGACGTCCAAGTCTTCGACACGAACCAGCTCTTCTTCCGGATCGCCGAAGGCATCATCCGGGGTCAGCTTGACGTCGACGGAGTCGCCAACGCTCTTGCCGTGCAGGGCCTCTTCAACCAGCGGGAAGATGCCATCATAGCCACCGTGCAGGTAGGCAATGGGCTCTTCGGTTTTGTCGAGGAGGGTGTTCTCCGCGTCGAACATCTCGTAGTGGAGGGTAACGACGGTGTCTTTGGCGATTTGCATCAGAAATTGTCCGGAATGAAATGAAAAACCTTGTCAGGGCAAGGCGGGATACGCCTCTTGGCCTGCAAGTAATCGTGCGGGAAAGCCGCTTGAACGTATTGTAAACCATAGATGGGCTCGTAAGCCCGTGAAACTGCCATGAAAACGATGACATTGCTGGGGGGGCTGACCCCTGAAGAGTTTCTGAGCGAATACTGGCAAAAAAAGCCTTTGCTGATTCGTGGTGCGCTGACTGAGGTTGGGCCGCATGTTGATTTCAAATGCCTGTCCGAACTGGCGATGCAGGAAGATGTGGAGTCACGCCTGATCGAAAACCGCAACGGAAAATGGCACCTGGAGCGTGGCCCCTTCCGTCCCGCTCGATTCCGTAAGCTGGGTGAAACCGACTGGACCATCCTGGTGCAGAATGTGAACCACCACTTGCCGCATATCGACAAGATTCTGTGGCAATTCGATTTCATCCCTTTTGCCAGGCTGGATGATCTGATGATTAGCTATGCGCCACCTGGTGGCACGGTTGGTCCGCATTTTGATTCCTACGATGTTTTCCTGTTGCAAGTGGGGGGGCGCAAGCGCTGGCAGATTTCCTCGCAAGCGGATGACGATTTCATTCCGGATGCCCCCATCAGGGTTTTGCAGGACTTCCGTGTGGAAGAGGAGTTTGTGCTGGAACATGGCGACATGCTCTATCTGCCACCCAAATGTGCGCATTATGGGGTGGCGCTTGAGCCGGGCATGACTTACTCCATCGGTTTTCGCGCGGCACCGACGCAGGAGCTGGCAACGCAGTTTCTGGTGTACATGCAGGACCACATCTGCCTGGAGGGCCGTTATGCCGATCCTGAATTGCAACGTCAGCCAGACCCGGCGCGCATCAGCGATGAAATGGTAGATAAAGTCAGCCAGATGCTAAGTCAGATTACTTGGGACAAGCAGACGATCAGCGACTTCCTTGGACACTATCTGACCGAACCGAAGCCGCATGTGTTTTACGATTCACCAGCAGAAGAGCTGGATGAGGATGAGTTTGCCCAAGAAGTAGGGCTGCTCGGGATTGAACTGGATCGCAAAAGCCTGATTCTGTTCCATGATGAAATGTTCTATTGCAATGGTGAGGTTCTCGAAATCGAACCGAATGATGTTGCACTGTGGCAACAATTTGCCAATCAGCGGCATTTGTCCCCAGCCGACATCAGGCCGTCGTTATTGGATGCGCTGTACGAAGGATATCTATCTGGATATTGGCATTTGCCGCAGTCTGTAGCAAAATAACCACATCAGATGTTCAAATGTACACATGGCAAGGCATCTACCGGTCAAGCATCGGCGTTCAAACGCTCATTTTGCCGGGAATGCTGCGCTGCGGAAGGTTGCAGTGGGATTAGTGGCGTTTTTGCTGGTCTGCCCCCCTACACAGCAATTTTTTTCGTGATACAATTTGCGCACTGAAAGATTTTCAGTCGCCCAGTCATTTCCAAATACAGCTTGGGCGATTAAATTGACGTCTTGTTAACTTATCTTTAAAGGTCAAGAAAAAATGAAACAGTCGCTCCTCGTTGCTGCCCTGCTGGCCGTTGCTCTGTCCGCTTGCGGTAAGAAGGCTGATGCTCCGGCTGAAGCTTCCGCTCCTGCTGTTGAAGCTTCCGCTCCGGCTGCTGACGCTTCCGCTCCGGCTGCTGACGCTTCCGCTCCGGCTGCTGACGCTTCCGCTGCTGCTGCTTCCGCTCCGGCTGCTTCCGCTGCTCAGTAATTCAGCGCGAAAGCACCAAAAACCGGCTTCGGCCGGTTTTTTTACGTCCATGGCCTGCTGATTGTGGTTCCTCCGGTATTCAGGCATGAAAAAAGCCCGCTTGCGCGGGCTTCTTGCTTTCCTGCGGCGGGCTTACTGTAGTTCAGTCTGCAGCTTGGAGAGAACCGACTTGGCAAAACTGTCAGACAAGGGTTTGCCTTGCTTGTCCAGTACCACAAGGGTACTGCTGCCGCTGTCTGCTTCCTTGATCTGAATCCGGTATTCCGGGCTGGATGAATTGGCCTTCTCGGCAGCATCCTTGCTCTTCCAGAACGCCAGGCTGGACCAGAAACCACCGCTGCTGGAGGCTTCGTCCTTCTTGTCTAGTTCGCCCTTGGCGGGTTTGACGAAGTACAGACCTTGTGAGCGATCGCGGTCGTTCACCACCAGACCAATGCGGTCCAGTGCCAGGCCGACACGACGCCAAGCGCGGTCAAAGCTATCGTTGATATTCAGTGTGCCACCCACAATGCTGTCTTTCGGCTTGTCGGCAACGACCTGGGTTTTCTTGACGGCTTCCTTGGCCTGCTCTTCGCTGATGCCCATGCGGATCATGAAACGGCCCAGCAGTTCGGCTTCCAGATTCGGGTCTACCGGACGCGGCTGCCACATGGTGTCCGATTTGCCTTCGTTAATGAAGGTTTCGTACATGCCGCGATGCGAGAAGTAGATTTCAGTGCCGTTGGCGGTCTTCTCAAGCCGGATGCGGAACTTGTCGCGCTCCGGTGTCGACATGGCACCACCCAGGCCAACGGTTTCCATCAGCTTGCGAATGCCATCGGATGGCAGCTTGGCGCGGTTTTCCGCCCAGTCGGTTTCCATGATGCCAAGATCAGGCTCTTCGGTTTTTATGACAAAACCGTTTTCCTGCCAGAACGCCTTCAGCACTGGCCACAGTTCGGCAGGAGACTTGCCCTTGACCTCGAGCCAGCGCTGTGTGCCAGCGCGTTCCATGGTGATGTTGTTGATGCTGTTGACGGCAATGGTATTGCCGGTAACAGCAGCTTGTACGGCAGGTGCCTGCTGTGCAGCTGCGGCAGCATTGCTATTGGCCAGGGCCGAGGCACTACCGGTTGTCGGGATGACGTACTTGTTCTGAATCTGCGGCGCAGTCAGATCAGGCGGGACTTCCAGTGAGTTACCTGCCTTTGGCGGCTCGGCGGACTTATAGTCCAGTTTCTTTTCCAGCGGGTTGGAGGTGCTGCAACCAGCGAGAATGCCGGTTGCCAGCAGAATCGCGGCGGGCGCGCTTCGTTTCATGCGGACTCCCTTGTCGTCAGGGGGTTTAAATGAGTTCAGCCTGTTTCATGGCGGCGGTCAGCTGCGGGCGCAGGTTGTCCGACATCACATGAAGGGGGAGGCGGATGCCTGCAGGAATCATGCCCAGCTCTTGCAGTACCCACTTGGCCGGAATCGGATTGGGTTCGGCAAACAGCTGTTTGTGCAGACCTTGCAACTTGTCATTCAGCTCACGTGCCAGTGCTGCGTTGCCGGCAATCGCGGCGGCACACATCTGGCTCATCAGTTTAGGTGCAACATTGGACGTTACTGAAATCACGCCATTGCCACCGCACAGCATGAAAGCCATGCCGGTGGCGTCATCGCCGGAGTACAGCGCGAAGTTTTTCGGCACACGGCTGATCAGGTCGCAAGCGCGGCCGATATCACCCGTCGCATCTTTCAGTCCGATGATGCCGGGTACTTCGGCAAGACGCAGAACGGTGTCGTTGTTCATGTCGGCAACGGTACGGCCCGGTACGTTGTACAAGATGACCGGAATGTCGACACTTTCAGCAATTGCGCGGAAATGGCGGTACATGCCTTCCTGCGTCGGTTTGTTGTAGTAGGGCACCACGGAAAGCGTCATGTCGGCACCGGCCTGCTTGGCATGTGCCGCCAGTTCGATGGCTTCGGCGGTGGAGTTTGCCCCGGTGCCGGCGATAACCTTGACGCGGCCCTTGGCCTGTTTGATGACAGCTTCGACAACGGCGATGTGCTCATCAACGGCAAGGGTGGCGGATTCGCCGGTGGTACCGACGGCAACAATGCCGCTGGTGCCATTGTCGATGTGGAAATCGACCAGGCGGGAAAGGGATTCGAAGTCGACCCGACCATCAGTGGACATCGGGGTGACCAGGGCAACCAAGCTACCGGTAAGCATAGTTCTGCCTATATCTAGGGATGAGGATTCAAAGTCTTCGATTGTAGCGGAATTCCCCTACGGGTCAAAAGCATGTCATTGCATTTGGTGTGATGCGCCGGATTGTCGTGCCGATGTGATAGAATCCACGGTTTTTCCGATACTTACGGCTGGATTGGCTGAAGGATCCCAAGCGTGATTACCACAAGCAACATTACCATGCAGTTTGGCGTTAAGCCTTTGTTTGAAAAGGTTAGCGTCAAGTTTGGCGAAGGCAACCGTTACGGCCTGATTGGTGCCAACGGTTCCGGCAAATCGACTTTCATGAAGATTCTGGGCGGCGACCTGGAGCAGACCAGCGGCGAAGTGGCCATTGAAAACGGCCTGCGTCTGGGTAAGCTGCGTCAGGATCAGTTTGCCTATGAAGACCAGCGCGTCATCGATGTGGTGATGATGGGCCATACCGAGATGTGGGCGGCAATGAGCGAGCGTGACGCCATTTACGCCAATCTCGAAGCCACCGAAGAAGACTATATGCACGCGGCCGAGCTGGAGGCCAAGTTTGCCGAATATGACGGCTATACTGCCGAAGCGCGTGCCGGCGAACTGCTGATGGGGGTGGGCATTCCGGTGGAGCAGCACTTTGGGCCGATGAGCGAAGTGGCTCCGGGCTGGAAGCTGCGTGTGCTGCTGGCACAGGCCTTGTTCTCCAACCCGGACATCCTGTTGCTGGACGAACCGACCAACAACCTGGACATCAACACCATTCGCTGGCTGGAGAACGTGCTGAACGAGCGCAACTCCACCATGATCATCATTTCGCATGACCGCCACTTCCTGAATTCCGTGTGTACCCACATGGCGGATCTGGACTACAACACCATCCGTATCTATCCGGGCAATTATGATGACTACATGATTGCCTCGGCCCAGGCGCGCGAACGTCAGCTGTCTTCCAACAGCAAGGCCAAGGAGCGCATCCAGGAGCTGCAGGAATTCGTGGCCCGTTTCTCGGCCAACAAGTCCAAGGCGCGTCAGGCTACTTCCCGTCTGAAGCAGGTGGACAAGTTGAAGTCGGAAATGGTGGAGGTGAAGCCTTCCAGCCGCCAAAACCCGTTCATCCGTTTCGAGACCGACGACAAGTTCAAACTGCACCGTCAGGCCGTTGAAGTGGAAAACCTGAGCAAAGCCTACGACAGCAAGGTGCTGTTCAAGGACATGAGCTTTATTCTGGAAGCCGGTGCCCGCCTGGCCGTGATCGGCCCTAACGGCGCAGGTAAGACCTCGCTGATCAAGCTGCTGGCCGGTGCGTTTGAACCCAAATTTGCCGAGGGTCTGACTGCAGACTATGGCACGATCAAATGGGCGGAAAAAGCCCAGATCGGTTATTTCGCGCAGGACCACGAAGCCGATTTCGACACCGACATGAACCTGACCGAGTGGATGCGCGAGTGGGGTCAGGAAGGCGACGACGAGCAGGTGATCCGTGGCACGCTGGGCCGCCTGCTGTTTGGTGGTGACGAGGTAACCAAGCCGGTGCGTGTGCTGTCCGGTGGCGAGAAGGGCCGCATGCTGTATGGCAAGCTGATCCTGCAAAAGCCGAATGTGATGATCATGGACGAACCGACCAACCATATGGATATGGAGTCGATCGAATCCTTGAACATGGCGCTGGAAAAGTACAAGGGTACGCTGATTTTCGTATCGCACGACCGTCAGTTTGTCAGCTCGCTGGCAACCCATGTGCTGGAGCTGGATGGCAAGGGTGGTTATGACTACTACACCGGCAATTACGAGGATTATCTGGCTAGCAAGGGTTTGGAATAAGCCCTAAGTCGCTCTTTCTTCAATGCCTTTGTCTTGTTGGCAGCCAGGCTAGAGCGATTGCTTTACCGACGGGAGCAGGTGCGCTATATTGCAGTGCGACATCGTGTTGCGCTGCAAAATAACAGCGCATGATGCTCCCGTTTTTTGTAGCACCAACATAATAACGATAAGACCAAAACAGGAACCCGATCTTGAATGGGTCGATGGTGGAGCCCGAAAGTCGACCCGGAATCGGGTTGCCTGCAACCTCAAGTTAATGAAGGAAGAACCATGCGATTGAAAGGGAAAGTCTCCATCATCACCGGCGCTGCCAGCGGCATCGGCAAAGCCACTGCAGAGAAGTTCGTCAAGGAAGGTGCCATTGTTGCCGTCTGTGACCTGAACATCGATGCGGTGAATGCGGTAGTGGAAGAACTCAAGGCTCTGGGTGGCGAGGCTGTTGGCTATCTGGTCAATGTGACCGACAAGGCGCAGATTGCCGATATGGTTGGCGATCTGAAAAACCGTTTTGGCCGCATCGACGTGTTGGTCAACAATGCTGGCATCGTGATGGATGCCCAACTGATCAAGATGACCGACGACCAGTTCGACAAAGTGATTGATATCAACCTGAAGGGTGTTTACAACTGCGCCCGTGCCGTGGTGGATACCATGGTAGAGCAGGGCGGTGGTGTTATTCTGAATGCTTCTTCGGTGGTTGGTGTCTATGGCAACTTCGGCCAGACCAACTACGCTGCCACCAAGTTTGGTGTCATCGGCTTCGTCAAGACTTGGGCCAAGGAGCTGGGTAAGAAAGGCATTCGTGCCAACGCCGTATGCCCGGGCTTTGTGGCTACGCCCATCCTGAAATCCATGCCGGAAAAGGTTATCCAGGCCATGGAAGACAAGGTGCCGATGAAGCGCATGGCAGACCCGGCCGAAATCGCCAATGTCTATGCCTTCCTGGCCTCGGATGAAGCCAGCTACATCAATGGCGCAGCCATTGAAGTAACCGGTGGCCTGACGCTGTAATCAGCCAGTACATGTAGTGGAAACGCCCCGGCAAGCCGGGGCGTTTGCTTGTTGGTATGGCTGGCACGCCTGCCTAGTCGTCCAGCTCGTTGTCGTGGGCCAGCAGGGCGGCATCCACTTCGCGACGATGCAGGTGCGGTGCGAACAGCTCGACAAAGGTGTAGGCGAAACCACGCAGATACGCGTCTTTGCGAATGCCGATCTTGGTGGTGGAGGGTTCAAACAGATGGCCTGCGTCGATAATGCGCAGGCTGGCATCCCTGGCTGGTTCGAATGCCATGCTGGCGATGATGCCAATGCCCAGCCCCAGAGCCACATAGGTCTTGATCACATCCGTATCGATTGCGGTCAGCACCACATTGGGGCTGAGGCCCTGATCGGCAAACGCCTTGTTGATCTTGGAGCGGCCGGCAAAGGCAAAGTCGTAAGTGACAATCGGATAGCTGGCAATGTCGGCCAGGGTGAGTGGGCGATCCAGTTGCAACAAGGGGTGATCTTGCGGGACCACCACCGAGCGGTTCCACTCATAGCACGGCAGCATGGCCAGCTCTTTATAAAGAGCGATGCCCTCGGTGGCCACGGCCAGGTCAGCCTCGCCGGATACCACCATCTCGCAAATCTGGGTCGGACTGCCTTGCTTGATCGACAGCTTGACCTTGGGATAGCGTTGCAGGAAGGCCGCAATGGTGGACGGAAGCGCATAGCGCGCCTGCGTGTGGGTGGTGGCAATGGTGAGCGCGCCTTCCGATTCGCGGGAGAACTCATCCCCGACGCGCTTCAGGTTCTGTGCTTCGCGCAAGATACGCTCGGAAATGCGCAATACCTCTTTGCCCGGCTCGGAAACCGATACCACGCGCTTGCCGTTGCGGATGAACACCTGGATGCCCAGTTCATCCTCCAGCAAGCGGATTTGCTTGGAAATGCCCGGCTGCGAAGTATGCAGTTTCTCTGCAGCTTCGGAGACATTCAGACCCTGTTTGGCCACTTCGACCAGATAGCGCAGCTGTTGCAGTTTCATAAGACGGCCATATTCCATAAAACCTGTAGGCATTAAATACTAACACAATATTCTTTTAGGTTTATATAGGGCTTGGGTAGGATGATGCCCTAGCCAGACTTTACCTATCGTGGAGTGCTCAATGAGCCTGGATGTAAAACTTGCAGCAACCCAAGCCCTGCTGACCGAAATTGCCGCCAAACACCCGGACGCAGTGCTGGCCAACAGCTACGGTGCCGAAGACATGGTGCTGACCGACCTGATCGCCCGCCTGTCCCTGCCGCTGCAGGTGTTCAGCCTGGATACCGGCCGGCTGCCGGCTGAAACCTATACCCTGATGCAGCAGGTTGCCGAGCGCTATCCCGCCGTACCCGTCAAGGTCTACTTCCCGGAAACCGCTGCGACCGAAACCTATGTCAATACCCATGGCATCAACGGTTTCTATCAAAGTGTGGAACTACGCAAATCCTGTTGTCAGGTCCGCAAGATCGAGCCGCTGAAGCGGGCCCTGGCAGGCAAGACGGCGTGGATTACCGGCCTGCGGCGCGAACAGTCGCCAACCCGGCAAGACCTGGGAAATCAGGAGTTTGACGCAGACAACGGTTTGATGAAATTCAATCCGCTGATCGAGTGGACCGAGGCAGAAGTCTGGGAATACATCCGTAGCAACGATGTGCCTTACAACGCCCTGCACGATCAGCGTTACCCCTCCATTGGCTGTGCTCCTTGTACTCGTGCCATTACCGTTGGCGAAGACGTGCGTGCCGGTCGCTGGTGGTGGGAAAATCCGGAATCCAAAGAGTGTGGACTGCACATCAAATCCAGTCCTCTCAAGCGCCCAGCATAAGGCTGGCCGGCCATAGCAGGCCAACCTTACCCAAGGACATTCAACCATGTACCGTTATGATGAAGTCGACCATCGCATCGTGCGCGAACGTGTCGAACAGTTTCGCAATCAGACCCAGCGCTTTCTTTCCGGCGAACTGACAGAAGATGAGTTCCGCCCGTTGCGCCTGATGAATGGCCTGTACGTTCAACGCCATGCACCCATGCTGCGCGTTGCCATTCCGTACGGGCACCTGGCCAGCCGGCAGTTGCGCAAGCTTGCGCATATCGCCCGCACCTACGACAAGAACTACGCGCACTTCACCACGCGTCAGAACATCCAGTTCAACTGGCCGGAACTGGCGCGCGTGCCGGATATCCTGGCGGAGCTGGCCGAGGTGGAAATGCATGCCATCCAGACTTCGGGCAACTGCGTGCGCAATACCACCACCGATGCCTTCGCCGGCGTAGCCCAGGACGAATTGCTCGATCCGCGTGCCTACTGCGAAATCATCCGTCAGTGGAGCACCCTGCATCCCGAGTTCGCCTTCCTGCCGCGCAAGTTCAAGATTGCCGTATCCGGCAGCGTGGAAGACCGTGCCGCAACCCAAGTACACGATATCGGCCTGCATGTCGTGCGCAATGAGGCGGGCGAAGTCGGCTTCAAGGTGATTGTCGGTGGTGGTCTGGGACGTACCCCCATTGTTGGCGAGGTGGTAAAAGAGTTTCTGCCCACCCGGCATTTGCTGACCTACCTGGATGCGGTGCTGCGCGTCTATAACCGCTTTGGTCGTCGCGACAACAAGTACAAGGCACGCATCAAGATTCTGGTCAAAGCCATGACCGTGGCCGGTTTTGCCGCCAAGGTGGAAGACGAATGGCAGCATCTCAAAGACGGCCCGTCCACCCTGCGCGACGTGGATGTTGCTCATTACGCCAGTTACTTCACCGATCCGGCCTATGACGTGCTGCCATCCAATCCGCCCGAACTCCTCGAAAAGCAGGCTGCCGAGCCGGCATTCGCCCGCTGGCTGGAGCGCAATACCCGCCCGCACAAGCAGGCTGGCTACCGTTCGGTGGTGCTATCCTTGAAAAAGACCGGCGTACCGCCGGGCGATATCACGGCAGATCAAATGGATGCTGCGGCAGATTGGGCCGACCGCTTTGGCTATGGCGAACTGCGCGTGGCACATGAGCAGAACCTGATTCTGCCGGATGTACGCGAGCGGGACTTGTATGAAGTATGGCAGTTGGCCAAGAGCCAGGGCTTTGCCACGCCCAATATCGGCTTGCTCACCGACATCATCTGCTGCCCGGGTGGTGATTTCTGCAGTCTGGCCAATGCCCGCTCCATTCCGGTAGCAGAAGCCATCCAGACTCGCTTTGATGATCTGGATTACCTGTTTGACCTGGGCGAAATCGACTGCAATTTCTCCGGTTGCATGAATGCCTGCGGACATCACCATATTGGTAATATCGGCATCCTTGGTGTGGATAAGAATGGCGAGGAGTGGTACCAGATTACCCTTGGTGGCAGTCAAGGCAGCCATACCACCATTGGCAAAGTAATCGGACCTTCCTTTGCCCAGGCGGATGTCCCGCTGGCATTTGAAAAAATCATGACGGTCTATTTGGAGCAGCGCACAGAAGGGGAGCGCTTTATTGAAACCGTACGCCGTATTGGCCTCGACCCCTTCAAGGAGCGCGTATATGCGAAGCATCATTAAAGATGGACAAATTACGCAGGATAGCTGGCAGGTACTGCGTGCCGATGTGGAAGGGCAATACCCTACCGTGGCGGCTGACGTAGATGTCATCGTCCCGCTGGCACTGTGGCTGGCAGACAAGCCGACATGGCAGGCTCGCGCAGGGCAGACGGCAGTCTGGCTGGCTCCGGATGATGATCCGCAGCTATTGGCGACCGATCTGGACCGCCTTCCGCTAGTTGCAGTGGATTTCCCGGCATTTACTGATGGCCGTGGTTACAGTCTTGGTCGGCTGTTGCGAGAACGCTACAGCTATGCCGGTGAGTTAAGAGCGCTGGGCGACGTGTGGGTGGATTTGCTGCACTATCTCTGGCAGGTTGGCTTCAACGCCTTCGAAATCAAGGATGGCAAAGATCTTGATGGGGCGCTGTCCGGATATGACACGTTTACTGAACGCTATCAGTCTACGCATCGAGAGCCCGTTCCCCTGTTTCGTCGGCGTGTAACATCGTTGTGATAGTGTCGTGTGAATGACACAGTATTGCCGGATTTCTTGGGAATTGTGATGTTTTTCTGCAACATCTCAGCGGCATCAGCCGTCGTGCTGTGTTGACACCGGGTAGGCGCATTTCTATAGTGCCCGTTAACTGCATAAACACAGTTTGGCGCTTACCCTGTTGTTTGCAGTAGAATTGTCCGCGTGGTGTTTGCGTCAACCGCATCAATACCGATTCATAGATAAAAGAGGGAATAATATGACTAAACAGCTGAAACTGAGCGCCCTGGTTGCTGCTCTGCTGGTTTCCGCTAGCGCGTTCGCAGCTAAGCCGGGCTACACCGTAGATCAAACCACCGATGCCGTTTCCCGTAACAACTACGGCGAATGCTGGCACACCGCTTACTTCGACAAGGCCAAGGATGGTCTGGTTGAGTGTGGCGATCGCGAAGCTGCCAAGCCGGTTGCCCCGGTAGCGCAAGCTCCGAAGGCTGCTCCGGTTTCCGTGAAAGAGCATGTAACCCTGTCCGCCAAGGTTCTGTTCAACTTCAACAAGGCTACTCTGCGTGCTGATGCCAAGAACGAACTGGATCCGCTGGTTGCCAAGCTGAAGACTCACGCAGGTCAAGGTGTCCTGAATGGTGTTGAAATCGACGGCTATACCGACTTCATGGGTTCCGACAAGCTGAACAACGCTCTGTCCCAGAAGCGTGCTGATGCTGTTAAGGCCTACTTCGTAGACGCTGGTGTTCCGGCTGAGAAGGTTACTGCTGTTGGTAAGGGCAAGGCTGATGCCAAGATGACCGACGAGTGCAAGGCCAAGTTCCCGAAATACGCCAAGAACAAGAAGCAGAATGCTGAAATCAAGGCTTGCATCGAGCCGGATCGTCGTGTTGACGTTGTGATTGATGCAGTCAAGGTTACCACCCAGCAGTAATCTGCTTCGGTAAACCTTCAAAAGCCCCACGGATGTGGGGCTTTTTTGTTTTATCACTTCCGGTGGCATGGCTGGACGCTACCGCTTACCCACGGCTACAATCGTAAGTTTTCAGGATGCTAGGCGTCAGATGCAGGTATTTCTAGGAGATCCACGACGTTTCGGGCTTGCTGGCTGTGCATTGACCATTGGGAATTTCGATGGCGTGCATCTTGGTCATCAGCATATGCTGCGACGCCTCAAGGATGAGGCCAATGCCCGGTCCTTGCCCACTGCCTTGCTGACGTTTGAACCGCATCCCCGTGAGTTCTTCACCAGAAGCAATCCGCCTGCGCGTTTATCCACCTTGCGTGACAAATTGAATATATTGCAAGCATCGGGGCTGGTGGATTATGTATTCGTCTTTCGTTTTAATCAGCGCTTTGCCAGCATGAGTGCGCAGGATTTCATTCAGGATGTGCTTGTGCGCGATTTGAAAACCCGCTACTTGCTGATCGGTGACGATTTCCAGTTTGGAGCAGCGCGCAAGGGTAATTTTGAATTGTTGTCTGCCTGTCCTGATTTTGTTACCGAGGCCATGCCTTCGGTGCTGGTGCAAGGGGAGCGGGCATCCAGCACCCTGGTACGCGAGAGGCTTGCGGCGGGTGATCTGGCTGCTGCCAATGCATTACTGGGATGTAGCTACCAGATATCCGGCAAGGTGATGCATGGGCAGAAGCTTGGGCGCACCATCGGTTTTCCCACCGTGAATGTCCATTTGCCGCATTTGAAACCCGCATTGCAAGGCGTGTTTGTGGTAGAAGTAGATACGCCTTACGGACGCAAGGGCGGTGTCGCCAGCCTGGGTGTGAATCCCACGGTCAGCAGTAGCAGTGATTACAAACTGGAAGCACACCTGTTTGATTTTGCTGGTGATCTGTACGGCCAGCGTGTGACGGTACATTTCCTGAAAAAATTGCGCGATGAAGAGCGCTATGACAATTTGCCGGCATTGGTGGCGCAGATAGAACGTGATGCCGCCAGTGCCCATACTTATTTGACCAGTTTGCAGCGAGAGCAGGCATGAGCATCGATTACCGTAAAACCGTCAACCTGTTGGATACCCCGTTCGCCATGCGAGGGGATCTGGCCAAACGCGAACCTGCCTGGGTCAAACGCTGGCAGGAGCAGAAGCGCTACGACAAGGTACGCAAGCTGTCTGCAGGTCGCCCTAAATTCATCCTGCATGATGGCCCACCGTATGCCAACGGTGATATCCATATCGGACATGCCGTTAACAAGGTGTTGAAGGACATTATCGTCCGCTCCAAGACCCTGGCCGGCTTTGATGCTCCGTATGTACCGGGCTGGGACTGCCATGGCCTGCCGATCGAGCTGATGGTGGAAAAACTGCATGGCAAAGCCATTCCCGCCGCCAAATTCCGCGAATTGTGCCGTGAATATGCCAAGGAGCAGATTGCCCGTCAGAAGAAAGACTTCATCCGCTTGGGTGTACTGGGAGATTGGGACAATCCCTATCTCACCATGGATTTCAAGACCGAAGCGGACATCGTGCGCACCCTGGGCACCATTTACAGTAACGGCTACCTGTTCAAGGGTGAAAAGCCGGTGCACTGGTGCATCGAGTGTGGCTCCGCACTGGCAGAAGCCGAGGTCGAGTACGAAGACAAGAACTCTCCGGCAATCGATGTTGGTTTCCGAGTGCTGGAACAGGACAAGCTGGCGGCTGCATTCGGTCTGACTGCCGAGCAGGTAGCTGGTGCCATGGCCGTCATCTGGACTACCACTCCGTGGACACTGCCGGCCAACCAGGCGGTGGCAGTCAGTGCCACGCTGACTTACCAGTTGATTGATACCCCCAAGGGCAAGCTGATCCTGGTCAAGGAGCTGGCCGAGTCTGCGCTGCAGCGCTACGGCTTTGCCGATGCCAAGGTGCTGGCAGAAACCACTGGCGACAAGCTGGAGCTGTTGCAACTGCAACATCCGTTCTATAGCCGCAGCGTGCCAGTCATCTGCGGTGATCACGTTACTACCGACGCCGGTACCGGTCTGGTGCATACCGCGCCGGCACACGGTCTGGAAGACTTCCAGGTTGGCCAGCAATATGGCCTGCCGATTGACAACCCGGTGGCGGATGATGGTCGCTACAAGTCCACTACCGAACTGTTTGCCGGTCTGTCGGTATGGGAAGCCAATCCCAAAGTCATCGAAACGCTGGAACAGCATGGCACCCTGATTCATCAGGCCCGTTTGCTGCATAGCTACCCGCATTGCTGGCGTCACAAGACCCCCATCATCTTCCGTGCGACGGCCCAGTGGTTCATCGGCATGGACAAGCAGGGCAAGGATGGTGTGGCACTGCGCGAACGTGCCAAGAGCGCGGTGGATGCAACCGAATTCTTCCCGGCATGGGGGCGTGCCCGTCTGGAAGCCATGATTGGCAACCGTCCGGACTGGTGCGTGTCGCGCCAGCGTAACTGGGGCGTGCCGATGACCTTCTTCGTACACAAGGAAACGGGTGAATTGCATCCGCGTTCGCTGGCCTTGCTGGAAGAAGTGGCACTGCGCATCGAACAGCAGGGCATCGAGGCCTGGTTCAGCCTGGATGCGCAGGAACTGTTGGGTAGCGAAGCGGCCGAGTATCGCAAACTGACCGACACGCTGGATGTGTGGTTCGACTCCGGCTCCACCCACTTTGCCGTGCTCAAGCAGCGCCCCGAACTGGCCTGGCCAGCTGACTTGTACCTGGAGGGTAGCGACCAGCACCGCGGCTGGTTCCAGTCCTCCTTGCTGACCGGTTGTGCCACCATTGGCCGCGCTCCGTACAAGCAATTGCTGACCCACGGTTTCGTGGTGGATGGCAAGGGCCTGAAGATGTCCAAGTCCAAGGGCAATGTCGTTGCACCGCAAAAGGTGAATGACAGCCTGGGTGCTGACATCCTGCGTCTGTGGGTGGCTTCCACCGATTATTCCGGCGAACTGGCGATTTCCGATGAAATCCTCAAGCGGGTGACCGAAAGCTACCGCCGCCTGCGTAATACCCTGCGCTTCCTGCTGGCCAACCTGTCGGATTTCGATCCGCTGGAAAATGCCGTGCCGTTTGGTGAAATGCTGGAGCTGGATCAATACGCCCTGCTGATGGCGCGTCAGGTACAGGAAAAGGTGGCGGGTGAGCTGTATACCCGTTATG
This sequence comes from Aquitalea magnusonii, assembly GCF_002217795.2. Classification (NCBI taxonomy): domain Bacteria; kingdom Pseudomonadati; phylum Pseudomonadota; class Betaproteobacteria; order Neisseriales; family Chromobacteriaceae; genus Aquitalea; species Aquitalea magnusonii. The sequence continues at coordinate 3,230,910 of NZ_AP018823.1, read as the reverse complement.
CCTTCCACCATGCCATGCAGGAAGTGGTGAATTATTGCTCGGAAGACCTGGGTGCTTTCTATCTGGATATCATCAAGGACCGTCTGTACACCACCAAGGCCGACAGCCGTGCGCGTCGCAGTGCCCAGACGGCGCTCTATCATCTGAGCCGCAGCTTGCTGTTGTTGATTGCACCGGTATTGTGCTTCACCGCAGATGAAGCCTGGGAAGTCCTCACCAAGAGCGAAGAAGAGTCCTCCCTGTATCACACTTGGCATGAGTTCCCGGCACTTACTGCCGCCAGTGAGCAAGCCTTGCAGCAAAAGTGGCAAGCCATTCGCAGCCTGCGTGCCCAGGTCAACAAGCAGATTGAAGAACTGCGTAGTGCCGATCAACTGGGTTCCTCCTTGCAAGCCGAGCTGGATATCGAGGCTGCCGGCGACTTGTACCAGCAACTGGCCAGCCTGGGCGACGATCTCAAGTTCGTGCTCATCGTGTCGGCTGCGCGCGTGCGTGAGGCCGCAGAGACCCGTATCACCGTGACACCATCGGCGCATCAGAAATGTGATCGCTGCTGGCACTATCGGGCCGATGTAGGGTCTCATGCCGGTCATGGCGCAGTATGTGGTCGCTGCGTCGATAATATCGATGGCAAAGGTGAAGTCCGGGCACATGCCTGATCGACCCTGAGCGTTCCCCCGGACCGATGCGCCGGGGGATCGACCGGCAAGGATGTAATCAAATGGAATCCGTCATGCAGGCGCCTCAAGCCAGAAGCTGGAGCAAATGGATGGGGCTGGCGTTGCTGGTCATCGTTCTGGACCAGCTCTCCAAGATTTATTTCAACAGTCAGTACCAGTTTGGTGAAGTGCGGGAGGTGATTCCCGGCTACTTCGGTTTTACGCTGATCTACAATCCCGGTGCCGCCTTCAGTTTTCTGCGTGATGCCGGTGGTTGGCAGAAGTATTTGTTTACCCTGCTGGCACTGGCGGTATCCGGCTACCTGGGATGGAATATCGTCAAAGGACGGTTCACCCCCCTGATGAATATGGCCGCCAGCTTCATCATCGGCGGGGCCATCGGTAATGTCATCGATCGCCTGGCTTATGGTCATGTGGTGGATTTCATCCTGGTCCATTATCAGCACAGCTGGTACTACCCGGCTTTCAATCTGGCTGATTCCTTTATCTGTGTCGGTGCCGTGCTGATGGTGCTCGACAGCATGAAGCAACCCAGAGCGCATTGAACCCGTTTTTGCCATCCATCGTGTGATGGCGTTTTGCAAGGATTACAGATGACGAAGACCATTATGCTGGCCAACCCGCGTGGGTTCTGTGCCGGGGTGGACCGGGCCATCGCCATCGTCGAGCGTGCCATCGAGAAGTTTGGTGCTCCCATTTATGTGCGGCATGAGGTAGTGCATAACCGCTTTGTCGTAGAGGACCTACGTGCCAAGGGCGCCATTTTCATCGAAGAACTGAAAGATGTTCCGGCTGGCAGCACCCTGGTGTATTCCGCCCACGGCGTGCCACTATCGGTGCGCGCCGAAGCCGAGGCCTTGGGCCTGCAGGTGTTTGATGCCACCTGTCCGCTAGTGACCAAGGTACATGTCGAAGTCAAGCGCATGCACAAGGCCGAGATGGAAATCATCATGATCGGCCATGCCGGACATCCGGAGGTGGAAGGTACCATGGGGCAGGTTGAGAGTGGCATGTACCTCGTTGAAAGCGTGGACGATGTCGCCACGCTGGAAGTACGCAATCCTGCCGCCCTGTCCTATGTCAGCCAGACCACGCTTTCTGTCGATGAAACCCGGGAGATCATCGAGGCACTCAAGCAGCGCTTTCCCGCCATCATTAGTCCGAAAAAGGACGATATCTGTTATGCCACGCAGAACCGCCAGGATGCAGTAAAAGCCTTGTCCGACCAGTGTGACATCATCGTGGTGGTCGGCTCGCCCAATAGCTCCAACTCCAACCGTCTGCGCGAAGTGGCGGCCTTGCGCGGAGTGGATGCCTATATGGTGGATAATGCGTCGCTGCTGCAGCCTGAGTGGTTCGAGGGCAAGACCCGTGTCGGTGTGACTGCAGGAGCCAGTGCGCCCGAAGTGCTGGTCCAGGCCGTTATCGAGCAGATTCGCCGTTACGGTGCGCAGAGCGTGGCCGAACTCAGTGGGGTGGAAGAGTCAACGGTGTTTGCCCTGCCGCCCGGTTTGCGTGATAAATAACCCTTCCGGCGGTTTTCCACCAAGGCCCTGCACACATTGCAGGGCCTTTTTTATCATTCAGCCAGCCGGGCTCAGCCATTTTTTCTGGGTCTGCCACCATAACGCTGAGTGATTTCGCTGGCGGCCTGCATCACCAGTGACCCCAGGTGGGTGATGCGTTCATCTGGGATACGCGATTTGGGACCAGATACCGAGATGGCTGCAAATGCCTGGCTGCTTTCGTCATAGATACAACTGGCCACACAGCGCAGACCAAGAGCGTGCTCACCATCATCAAAAGCGAAACCCTGTTGCTGAACCCGCTGTAGCTGTTCTTTCAGTTGGGCTGGCGTGGTGATGGTGTGTTCGGTGTAATGAGGCAAGCCGGTTTTTTGCAGGATACGGTTCAAGAGTTCGGTCTCCTGCGCCGCCAGAAAAGCCTTGCCTGCCGCCGAGGCGTGCAGTGGCAGCCTGCCACCAATCGGAGCCAGCATGCGCATCAGTTCGCGGCATTGCACTTGCCCCACAACCACGCTTTGCCAAGCATCGGTATCAAATACCACCAGATTGCTGGTTTCACCAGCGGCCTCCATGGTGCGGCGTAAAACCGGCATGGCAAGGGTGGAGAGATCGCGGCTTCCCAGAAAACCGCTGCCTACGGTAAAGGCACGCACACCTATGCTCCACAGCCCTAGATCGCCGGTCTGCTGCACAAAGCCCATTTGTTGCATGGTACTGAGCAAACGATGTGTCGTGGAATTGGGCAGGCCTACTTGCATGGAGAGGTCGGTCAGCATGATGCCAGCTGGTGCTGCAGCAATCCGCTCCAGCAGTATCAAGCCCCGGGTCAGTGACTGCACCTGGCCTGTGCTAGCGCTGCCGCCTTCTGCGCGTTTACGGGGGAAGTACGCGGGGTGCTGTCGGCTTTGGCCATATATCCTCTTGGCATGGTCGGATAGGAAGATTCGTTGCGATTTTACGCCTTAGGTACAGTTGGGTGTAGCTATTACTGACCTTGTGGTGTCTGTTTTGGCGATTTGATATTTATTCATCTTTTTATTTTTCTTTAATTTGTTGATTTTAATGGATAAATTTTATTTTTACAAATAATGGAAACGGTTTCCATTATTTGTTGACTGCGTTTGCATGCTGCGAGATAGTTGAAGCCATGACGGGCCGCGACCAAGGTGGTGAGGCCTGCCCAATTCAGGAGTAATCCATGGCCAAAATGAGAGCAATCGAAGCAGCCGTACATATCTTGATCAAAGAAGGGGTGGACACTGCCTTTGGCGTGCCGGGAGCCGCCATCAACCCGCTATATGCCGCCATGAAAAAAATCGGCGGAATCCGTCATCTGCTGGCCCGCCATGTGGAAGGTGCATCGCACATGGCCGAGGGATATACCCGTGCCGGTGCCGGTAATATCGGTGTCTGCATCGGCACATCCGGTCCGGCTGGTACCGATATGATTACCGGCCTGTATTCCGCGGCGGCGGATTCCATTCCCATTCTCTGCATCACCGGTCAGGCACCACGTTCCCGCTTGCACAAAGAAGATTTCCAGGCCGTCGATATCAAGGAGATCGCACGGCCAGTCAGTAAATGGGCGACCACGGTCATGGAGCCTGCCCAGGTACCTGGAGCCTTTCAGCAAGCATTCCATCTGATGCGCTCCGGGCGTCCCGGGCCGGTGCTGCTAGACCTGCCTTTTGATGTACAGATGGCCGAGATAGATTTCGACCTGGAAACCTATCAGCCACTGCGCGCGTTCAAGCCAGAGGCCAGCCGTGCCCAGCTAGAGAAAGCATTGTCCATGCTGCTGGAGTCTGAGCGCCCGCTCATTGTCGCTGGTGGTGGCATCATCAATGCCAATGCTTCAACACTGCTGACCACGTTTGCCGAAATTGTGCAGGTGCCAGTAATTCCCACGCTGATGGGCTGGGGCTGTATTCCCGACGATCATCCACTGATGGCAGGGATGGTCGGTTTGCAAACATCCCATCGCTACGGCAATGCCACCTTGTTGGCGGCGGATTTCGTATTGGGTATCGGCAATCGTTGGGCTAATCGCCATACCGGTTCGGTCGATGTCTATACCGCCGGGCGCAAATTCGTGCATATCGATATCGAACCTACCCAGATTGGCCGGGTGTTTGCGCCGGATTACGGCATTGTTTCCGATGCCGCCAGTGCGCTCGCTCTGCTGATCGAAATCGCCCGAGAATGGCAGGATCAAGGACGTCTGCCGACGCGCCCTGCGTGGCTGGAAGCCTGCCAGCATCGCAAGAGATGCATGCTGCGACGCAGTGATCATGCGGACAAACCGATCAAGCCAATGCGGGTTTATGAAGAAATGAACCGCTATTTTGGCAAGAACACCCGCTATGTCAGCACCATCGGTCTGTCGCAAATTGCTGCTGCGCAGTTCTTGCATGTCTATCAGCCGCGTAACTGGATCAATTGTGGCCAGGCCGGACCTTTGGGCTGGACCATTCCTGCGGCCCTTGGTGCCAAGGTGGCAGATCCATCCACCCAGGTAGTCGCTATTTCCGGTGACTACGATTTCCAGTTCATGCTGGAAGAGCTGGCCGTCGGTGCCCAGTTCCGTATCCCATACATTCATGTATTGGTGAATAACAGTTATCTCGGCTTGATCAGGCAGGCTCAGCGTCAGTTTGATATCGACTATTGCGTACAGCTCAGCTTTGAAAATATTAATGCCCCAGAGCTTGGCAGTTATGGCGTCGATCACGTGCGTGTGGTCGAAGGGCTGGGTTGTAAGGCTGTGCGTATTCGTGATCCTGAGCAATTAGCAGCAGGTCTGGCCGAGGCTCAGCAGTTGATGGAGCAATATGCAGTGCCCGTCGTGGTGGAGGTGATTCTGGAAAGAGTGACCAATATCGCCATGGGTGCAGAAATCAATGCCATCAACGAGTTCGAAGACATTATCGACCTGCCGGTCTGATGTACTTGCCAACTTTATCGGGAGATTCATATGCCAAGATTTGCTGCCAATCTGACCATGTTGTTTGGTGAAGTTGATTTTATGTCACGCTTTCAAGCCGCTGCGCGTGCCGGTTTTCGTGGGGTGGAGTATTTGTTTCCGTATGCCTACGACAAGCATCAACTGGCAGAACAGTTGGACAAGCATCAACTGGTGCAGGTGCTGCATAACCTTCCTGCAGGAAACTGGGACGCGGGAGAGCGCGGCATTGCCTGCCTGCCAGACCGGGTTGGGGAGTTCCAGGATGGTGTGGGCGAGGCCATTGCCTATGCCAAGGCTTTGGGATGCCGCCAGTTGAATGTGCTGGCCGGCATTCGTCCTGCACGGACCGATGCTGATTTGGTGGAGGAGACCCTTTACAACAACTTGCGATTCGCTGCCAATGCGCTGCGCAGCGAGGGGATCAAACTATTGGTTGAGGCCATCAATACCTTTGATATTCCAGGGTTTGCGCTATCCCGTACTCGGCAGGTTCTGGCACTGATCCGCGATATCGGTAGTGACAATATGTTTGTCCAGTACGACATCTACCATATGCAGCGAATGGAAGGCGAACTGGCACAAACCTTGCAGTTGCAATTGGCGCATATCGCTCATATCCAACTGGCTGACAATCCCGGTCGACATGAACCTGGCAGTGGTGAGATCAACTATCCCTATTTATTCGGTTTGCTGGATGAGATCGGTTATCAGGGCTGGATTGGCTGTGAGTATAAACCACGCAACGGAACCCTGGCCGGTCTGACGTGGGCCCAACAATATCTTTCCTGAACAAATAGAAGGAGATGGCAATGAAGATAGGATTCATTGGACTGGGCATCATGGGGGCTCCCATGGCCGGACATCTGGTAAACGCTGGCCATGCCTTGTTTGTCCATTCGCGTAGCGGGCTGCCAGCGTCGCTGGCATCCCAGCCCTTGACGGTGTGTGACAATGCTAGTCAGGTAGCCCAGCAGGCAGAAGTCATCATTACGATGTTGCCGGATACCGCGGATGTCGGCGAGGTATTGTTTGGCACCAATGGCGTTGCAGAAGCCGAGCTGGCAGGCAAGGTCATTATCGATATGTCGTCGATTTCTCCATTGGAAACCAAACAGTATGCCAGCCGTATCGAAAAGCTGGGCGGGTACTATTTAGATGCACCCGTGTCTGGTGGCGAAGTGGGGGCCAAAGCCGCTACCTTGTCTATCATGGTTGGTGGACCGCAGGCTGTATTCGAGCAGTTACTGCCCGTGCTGCAGTTAATGGGCAAAAACATCACCCGTGTTGGAGAGAATGGTGATGGTCAGACTGCCAAGGTGGCGAATCAAATGATTGTGGCACTCACGATAGAAGCGGTCAGCGAAGCCCTGCTATTTGCGGCGCGTGCCGGTGCCGATCCAGCCAAAGTACGGCAGGCTCTATTGGGTGGCTTTGCTTCATCCAAGATTCTCGAAGTACATGGTGAGCGTATGGTTAAACGGGCTTTTGATCCCGGTTTCCGGATTTCCTTGCATCAAAAAGACTTGAACCTGGCCCTGTCCAGTGCTCAGAAAATGGCACTGGCTTTGCCGGCAACAGCGCTGGCACAGCAACTATTTAATAGCTGCGTGGCTCAGGGGGGGGCGGGATGGGACCATAGTGCGATGGTAAGGGCGCTGGAACAGTTATCGGGTTTTGCCATCCCGGCTCAGTAGTCAGACGGGTATTGGCAAGTTATTGGGCGGAGTGGATGTAGAAAAGGGGCGGAGAAATCCGCCCCTTTATGTTGCTGAGCAAATGAAATGTGCAATAAACCTGGCTGGTTTGTTGCGCTTCGTGATGGCCTACGAACTCGTGTTGGCTGCCTACTTCCGCTTGCGGCGGCAGTCTCATCCTGTCCCGCGCAGACTGGATATCCTGGTGCGGCGGCGGGTTGAGTGCTGGCCTGCCATATATATGGAAGGCCAGTTGATGATGACTGCCCTGCCACAGCTAAGCCCGAGAGACGCGCTGATCCAGGTCTTGCTGTGGCCGGGAAACAGACATGCCAAACTGGCCCCGCAGATTGGCTGTGGCCTTTATGGTTGCCACTGGGCAATCAACTGACGCTCTTCCTCGCTCATCTTGGTTGTATTCGCTAGTGGCATATATTTGCTGGCGACAGCCTGTTTGATCTTGAGGTGATGCAAGAGGATATCCCTGTCATTGTCTAGTTTGATACCTGCGGGTGGCGCGGCAAAGCCTGGCTGGGTTGGCTTGGCGGCATGGCAGGCGATACAGCGCAGCTGTAGCACACTGACAACGTTTTGCAGTTCCTTGCTCTTGTCACTTGCTGCCGTGCCACCAGCCGTGACTGCATCGGTACTGGCTGTACTCGGGCTGGCACTGGGCGGGGTGCTTGGCGTGCTGGATGGTGCGGCAATCATGCCGATGACCAGCAGCATGATGGCGCTGGCGGCTGGCAGGGTCAGCACATTCTGACCACGGTGGCGCAGTACAAAATATTGTCTGATCAAGGCTCCAACCAAGATGAATAACACCATGATGAACCAGGCCGTGTCATTGCTATAGGCAAAGGCATAGTGGTTGCTGATCATCAGGAACACTACCGGCAATGTGAAGTAAGTGTTATGCACCGATCTTTGCTTGCCGCGCTTGCCATCCAGTGGATTAGGTGTCTCACCTGCCTGCAGCGCAGCCACCATCCGCCGCTGGCCGGGGATGATCCAGAACAGCACATTGGCTGACATACAGGTTGCCATGACCGCGCCGGTCAGCAGAAAGGCAGCACGCCCCTGGAATACATGGGAGCTGAAGTAGGCCACTCCAGCCATCATGAGCGCAACTGCCACGCTTAGCAGCCCATCACGCTGCATTTCCGGGCTGATGCGCCGGCATAGTTCGTCGTAAACCAGCCAGCCAACGATGAGCAGGGCAATGGCCGCGATATTAACCTCACTCGGCGTCAGTACGGCGGCCCAGGCCCAGGGACTAGATGGATTGGCCAGATAAACTGCCGGGTTACTCAGGTACAGCAGGCAAAATAAGGCAAATCCAGATAGCCAGGTGGTGTAGGACTTCCAGAATGACCAGTGCAGTTTATTGTCGAGCGGAAAAGGCGGGCGGCTCAGATATTTCTGGTTATGGTAAAAGCCGCCGCCGTGTACTGAGGACATCTCACCCAGCAGGTCATAACGCGGATCTTGTTCTCCCTTTGGTGCTGTGAGGCTGTTGTCCAGCATGACGAAGTAGATGGACTCGCCAATCCAGGCAATGGCGGCGATCACGTGCAACCAGCGTAGCAGCAGGTTGCCGAACTCGAGGAGGTAGCTTTCCATGAGCGAAGTTCCTGATCGAAAGAAGGGGTCAACTACCGCGGTAGGTCGAGTACGCCCAAGGCGTGACAACCAGCGGGACGTGATAGTTTTCAGCCGGATTGGCAATGCCAAAGCGCAGAACGACCTGATCGACAAAACAGGGCTGCGCCAGATTCACTCCCTGGCTTAGGAAGTAGTCGCCGGCATGAAAAACCAGCTCATACAGACCGGCCTGCATGGCGCTACCAGACAGTAGCGGCTCATTGCAGCGGCCATCCTCGTTAGTGTCGAACTGACGCAGCAGAGTGCGTCCATCTCCTTGTATCCGGTACAGCTCACCGCGCACCCCGGCCGCGGGGCGGCCATGCATGGTATCCAATACGTGTGTGGAAAGTTTTCCCATCTGTTTTTGTCTCCGATGTGTCAGCCCTACACAATCTTCGGTCGGTGGGCTGTTGTTGTTGTGCAAAGCATGAGGCGATTTGAGTTGACGATATTGTTTTATCCTATCGATAATTGTCAACAATATTTTGGAAGTCGTTACCGTATTGTGGAAATTGAAAAAATGAACAATCATCAATGGCCTGTGCAGGAGGACGAGGAAGTCATGGTGGCACCACCAGCCTCCAGCTTGTGTTACGAGGGCCAGCCGCCGGGCGAAGTGGAGCGGCTGTATCTGGAAATCTTCGATGCGGTAATCGATCAGCGTTTGCGCCCAGGAGTCAAGCTGACCGAGGCCGTGCTCTGTGACGTGTTTTCCTGTTCGCGCAGTACGGTACGTGCCGCATTGGCGCAGTTGCAACATGACAAAATTGTCGAACTGCAGCCCAATCGCGGGGCATTTGTGGCGCAGCCTGACATCAAGGAAACCCGCGATGTATTCGAGGCCAGACGCATGGTAGAAGCGGCCATTCTGGATAAATTGCTGAGCCTGCCCGATTTGCCAGATCGTCTGCAGCAGTTATGGCAAATGGTGCGGCAAGAGCGGGCGGCTTTCGAACGGCAGGACCGGGTCAGCTGGATTCGCCTGTCCAATGCCTTCCATGTGCAGTTAGTGCGTTTGGCCGAAAACGAGGTACTGGCCGAATTGATGAACAGCTTGTGTTCACGCACTTCGCTAATCATCGCCCTGTACGACAAGCCGGGATGCAGTGCCTGCTCTTTCGATGAGCATGAGCAGATCCTGCAGCAGTTGTCCAAGGGAGACCGGGAAGGGGCACAGCAAGCCATGCGACAGCATTTGCAGGATTGTGAGCAGCGCATGCATTTTGCCGACAGAAATATACCAGACCCATGGACGATGTTTCATCGTCAGCTTTAGGTGCCTAGACCAAGGAGTTCAACGCATGCAACAGGCGTATCCGCGCGACATGATCGGCTACGGCCGCCAGCGGCCCCCAGTGAACTGGCCAGGCCAGGCCAGGGTGGCCGTGCAGTTTGTCCTCAACTATGAGGAGGGGGGGGAGAGCAATGTGCTGCACGGCGATGCACTCTCCGAACAGTTCCTCTCCGAAATCGTCGGTGCAGCGGCCTATCCTGCGCGTCACATGTCGATGGAAAGCCTGTATGAGTACGGTTCGCGGGTGGGGGTATGGCGCATTCTGCGCGAATTCGAAAAGCGTGAGCTGCCGCTGACGGTGTTTGCCGTGGGCATGGCGCTGGAGCGCAATCCGGAAGCAGCGACCGCCTTTGTGGAGTTGGGGCATGAGCTGGCCTGCCACGGTTATCGCTGGCTGCATTACCAGAATGCGGATGTCGGTCTGGAGCGCGAACACATGCAGCGCTGTGTGGAAATCATCAGCCATTTGACCGGTTCGCATCCGGCTGGCTGGTACACCGGACGCGACAGCCCGAATACCCGCCGACTGGTGGTGGAGGAGGGAGGATTCCTCTACGACGCTGATTACTATGGCGACGAGCTGCCCTTCTGGACCGAAGTACGCCTGGGTAATGGCCAGTCCAAGCCCCACCTAGTTGTGCCTTATACCCTGGATGCCAACGATATGCGCTTTGCCTCACCGCAGGGTTTTAATACCGGTGAGCATTTTTTCCAGTACCTGAAGGATAGTTTCGACGTGCTGTATGCCGAAGGCGAAACCGCCCCTGCCATGCTGTCCATTGGCCTGCACTGCCGGCTGATTGGTCGCCCTGGACGTTTTGCTGCATTACAGCGTTTTCTCGATTATGTGCAGCAGCATGAATGGGTATGGGTATGCCGTCGCGTAGATATCGCCCATCACTGGCTGCGTCATTATCCCCACCCTGATCTGGAGTCCTGCCGATGAGCCAGCCTCTCACTCTGTCATTATTGAATCAGTTGCCATTTGATGCTTTTGTTGCTGCCCTGGGTGGTATCTATGAGCATTCGCCGTGGGTGGCGGAGCGCACTGCAGCCTTGCGTCCTTTCCATTCGGTGGCAGAGCTGGCTGCTGTCATGGCCGGCGAAGTGGAAAAAGCTGGCTATGCCGCACAGATGGCGCTGATCCGGGCTCACCCGGAACTGGCCGGTAAGGCGGCGATACGCGGTGAGCTGACTGCAGAGTCCAGCACCGAGCAGGCAGGAGCAGGCCTGGATCAATGCAGTCCGGAGGAGTTTGCCCGGCTGACCGAACTGAACAATGCCTATCGCAATAAATTCGGCTTTCCCTTCATCCTGGCGGTACGCGGCTATAACCGGGCTGAGATCATTCGCGAGTTCGAGCGCCGCTTGCAACTGGGAGTGGAGGAGGAGCGACGCGAGTGCCTGGAACAGATCTATCGCATCGGGCGTTTGCGTCTGGAAGCATTGCTGCCAGAAGGCGTTTGCGTATGAGTCCGGAAACGCTGGGTCTGTATCTATTGGCCATCACCGTGGTCATCGCCGTACCTGGGCCGCTATCGCTATTCATGGTGGGCAATGCCCTGCAGTTTGGTGTCTGGAAAAGCTGGCCCGGTTTTGTCGGCGGGGTATTGGCCTCAGTCAGCCTGCTTGTGCTATCGGCACTCGGTATCGGCTCCTTGCTGCTGGCATCACCCCGCAGTTTTCTGCTGCTGCAGGCTGTCGGCGCCTGCTATCTGTTTTATCTGGGCCTCCGCACTTGGCAGGGGCGTAAGGTGGCGGCGAGTGTAGCGGATAGTCGCCAGGGGCGGGCACACCTGTTTTCCAAAGCTTTTCTGCTGGGTATCAGCAATCCCAAGGACATCGCTTTTTTCCTGGCTTTGCTGCCGCAATTCATGACGCCGTCCAAGCCACTACTGCCACAGCTACTGTGGATGGTGCTGGGATGGATGGTGGTCGATCTGTTGTGCAAGCTCACTTATGGCCTGCTGGCCAGCCGATTGCTGGCCAGTATGGCTATCTTGCGTCAGTTGTTTTTGATGGCTTCGGCAATCTGTTTTGTTGCGATGGGCAGTGTGCTGTTGGGACAGACCTTGGCCATCGTTGTCCTGTGAAGAAGTGGTACCTAGAAAATCTTGTTGGTGGTAAAGCAAAAAAAGAGGAGAGATCACATGAGTATTGCATTGCATCCCGGATCGAATGTTTTACCGGCGGCACCGGTTGAATTGCCCGAGTTTGCCCGTCGCCATGTCAATCTGGCTGAGCCTGATTTCGGCGCTTGCGTACTGTCCTGTACGGATGAGTGGTTTGCGCCGGCAGAACGCATGCTGCAGTCATCATCACCTGTCTTTGTTGTGGGCAAGTTTGATGATCATGGCAAGTGGATGGATGGCTGGGAGACGCGTCGCCGCCGCAATGGAGGGCATGATCATGCCGTCATCCAATTGGGTCTGCCTGGCGTGATCAAGGGGCTGGATATCGATACCAGCCACTTTACCGGCAATTTCCCGCCAGCAGCTTCGGTAGAAGTTTGTCATGTTGTGGGTGTGCCCGACGAGCACACCGAGTGGACCGAAATCTTGCCAGCGGCAGCGTTGGGCAGCAGTGCGCATCACTTTTTCAGTGTCGATGACAGCCGGGTATGGACGCATCTGCGGCTGCATATCTATCCAGATGGCGGCGTGGCGCGCCTGCGGGTGTATGGGCAACCTAGCATTGACTGGCAGAGCAAGGACCGTTCTGCCCTGCACGAAGTATCTGCGTTGCAGCATGGTGGACGTATTGTTGCCTATAACGATGCCCATTTTGGCGTGCCATTTCGCCTGATCATGCCCGGTCGTGGCATCAATATGGGGGATGGCTGGGAAACCCGTCGCCGGCGTGAGCCCGGCAATGACTGGTGTATTGTCCAACTGGGACGTACTGCTGTTGTGGAGCGCATCGAGGTGGATACGGCTCATTTCAAGGGCAATTATCCAGATAGTGTTTCCATCCAGGCAGCCCTGGTGACGCAAGGGACTGATCAGTCCATCGTGACCCAGGCGATGTTCTGGGACACGTTGCTGCCCGAACAGAAAACCACGATGGACCGGCAGCATTTTTATGACCGTGAGCAAATCCGTCCGTTGGGACCGGTGAATTATGTGCGGCTGAATATCTTCCCGGATGGTGGCGTGAGCCGCTTACGCATCTGGGGGCGTTTGGTTGATTAGCACAGCCGCACAACAAACCGATTCTCAAGAGGAGAAACATCATGGCCCTGCTGGTTCTGGAAGCCCTGAGCAAGGAAGCGTTCGCCCCCTTTGGCGAGGTCATTGAAATCGAAGGCAGTGACTGGTTTCCCATCAATAATGGCAGCACTCAGCGTTATCACAAGCTGGGCATGGTCGAAGTGCTGGGCGAGGGCGGATATCCCGCCATCAGCATGGCACGTGGCGCGGCCTTTGATTTCCCACTGAGCATCAATATGCTCGAACGCCATCCGTTGGGCAGCCAATCCTTCATTCCCTGCAATGGTGTGCCTTTTATCGTCGTGGTGGCACCCAGCCTGCCGAATGGCATGCCTGATGAGCGCGGACTACGTGCTTTTCATGTCCGTGCCGATCAGGGGGTTAACTATCGCAGTGGATGCTGGCATCACCCCTTGATCAGTCTGGGAAAGGAAGGTGATTTCATCGTAGTAGACCGCGTAGGAAGTGGGCACAACTGTGATGAAGTGGTCTTGTCCACGGGCTATCGCATTGAGGCTGCCAACCCGCCTTAATTCCTGATTGTTCCCGTTCTAGTCCTTGTTGTCGCTGCAACAGGGTGGCCCCGTTACGCCTGTTTCCTGGCGGGCCACCTTCCCGTCCAGCGTCTTTTGCGCTGGCGGATGACTCATGCAAAGGAGAGACTTGATGAACTCGTCACAAAATGTTCATCCGGTGGATGAAAAGCTGCCATTGGTGCAGTTGTTCACACTGGGCTTGCAACACGTACTGGTGATGTATGCCGGCGCCGTGGCGGTGCCATTGATTGTCGGTGGCGCAGTGGGCTTGCCCAAGGAGCAGATCGCTTTTCTGGTCAGTGCCGACCTGTTCTGCTGTGGTTTGGTCACGTTGTTGCAATGCCTGGGTTGCAAGGGCTTTGGCATCCGCATGCCGGTTATCATGGCGGTGACTTTTGCCACCGTGGGGCCGATGATTGCCATTGGCCAGAATCCGGCCTTAGGGCTGCCCGGAATTTTTGGTGCCACCATCGCTGCAGGGCTGCTGTCTTTGCTGTTGGTGCCGCTGATTGGCCGCTTGATCCGCTTTTTTCCACCGCTGGTAACTGGTGTGGTGATTACTTCAATTGGCTTGTCCATCATCGGTGTCGGTATCAACTGGTCGGCTGGCGGACTGGGCTCACCGGATTACGGTAGTCCGCTGTATCTTGGCATCTCGCTTAGTGTGTTGATCTTTATCTTGCTGATCATCCGCTTTGCCCGTGGTTTCCTGGCCAATATCTCCATCCTGCTGGGACTGGTGCTGGGGTTTTGCATCGCACTGTTGTTGGGGAAAGTGGATTTCAACGGTTTACAGGATGCCAGCTGGTTTGCCCTGATTACTCCCTTCAAGTTTGGTACACCGCGTTTCGAGCTGTGGTCGATTGTCACTCTTACCGTGGTGATGCTGATTGTCTTCATCGAGTCGATGGGCATGTTCCTGGCACTGGGCGAAATTGTCGACCGCCCGGTCAAGCGTGATGATTTGGTACGGGGCTTGCGGGTGGATGCGCTGGGAACGATGGTAGGTGGCATATTCAATACTTTCCCGCATACATCGTTTTCGCAAAATATCGGTTTGGTCAGCATTACCGGTGTGAGCAGTCGCTGGGTTTGTGTGATGGCCGGTTTTATCTTGATTGCATTTGGCCTGGTGCCCAAGATGTCTATCGTGGTGGCGTCCATTCCGCCCTTTGTACTGGGTGGTGCCGGTATCGTGATGTTCGGCATGGTGCTGGCGACGGGTATCAAGGTGTTGTCGCGGGTGGATTTCCATAATCGCTACAACCTGTACATCGTGGCTATCAGTCTGGGTATGGGCATGATTCCGACTGTCGCCAAAGATTTCTTTGGCCAGATGCCAGCCGGCATGGCGCCGCTATTGCATAGTGGCATCCTGCTTGCCAGCCTGACTGCTGTGGTGTTGAACGCATTTTTCAATGGCCTGGGTACTGCCGACCTGTCTGAAACCAGCACAACCGAAGTGATGTCGGTGCCAGGGCATTGAAGTTCTAAGGCGGCAGTATCAGGAGTGGGGACGAATGTGCAGGGGGAAGCATGCGACAAGATGATTTGTCCTCATCGCTCATGCAGGTGGTGTTGTGTGGTGCATCTGATGTGGGGCGGGCGGTGTGTCGCTTATTGGCAGACCTACCTTGCAGGGTATTCTGGCTGGACAGCCGACCCGCCTTCTTCCCAGCCAGGCTTCCGCCAAATACCACTGCCATTGTTGGTTCAGTTGAGCAGATGGCCCACCTTCCGGCAGATGCATGTTGGTTGGTCATGACGCATAGCGATGAGCAGGATTATGACTGGATAGAGCACATCCTGTTGCGCAACGATGCCCGCTACATCGGTTTGTTGTGCTGTCACAGCAAGCTGGCAGATTTCAATCTGCGCCTGATCAATTGTGTTCCATTAGGCCGTATTGCCGCTATTCGCTGTCTTTTGGCCTCACCCGGCGTGCAGAATCGCCAGCCTGCTGCCATTGCCATTACCGTGGTGGCAGAGCTGTTGCAACTGCTCAAGCCGGAGCAATAGTGGGATCGTCATGAAACGATGTCACTCACCCCCTGTGTGAGAAAGGGTATTGAAATCGGCTGGCTTGTCCCTATCTGTCTGCTCACTGTTACCCAACTACTGATGAATAGAGACTATGAGCGCACAGAAAGAAACCTTGGGCTTTCAGACCGAAGTCAAGCAACTGCTTCACCTGATGATCCACTCCTTGTACTCCAACAAGGAGATCTTCCTGCGAGAACTCATCTCCAATGCATCGGATGCTGCCGACAAACTGCGTTTTGAAGGTCTGGCCAAGCCCGAGTTGTTTGAGAATGATGCCGAGCTGAAGATTACCGTCAGCTTTGACAAGGAAGCCCGCACCATCACCATTTCCGACAATGGTATCGGCATGAGTCGCGACGAGGTGATTGCCAATATCGGCACCATCGCCAAGTCTGGCACCAAGGCATTCTTCGAACAGTTGTCTGGCGACTCCAAGAAGGATGCCAATCTGATTGGCCAGTTTGGTGTCGGCTTTTACTCGGCCTTTATTGTGGCCGACAAGGTGAGCCTGACCACCCGCCGTGCCGGTGCAGCCGCCAGCGAAGGTGTTCGCTGGGAATCCCAGGGCGAGGGTGAGTACACGCTGGAACAGGTGGAAAAAGCCGGCCGCGGTACTGACATCGTACTGCACTTGAAGGAAGGCGAAGACGAGCTGTTGGCCGACTGGGCACTCAAGCGTATCGTGCGTACTTACTCCGATCACATCTCCATCCCGATTCTGATGAAGAAGGGCAATAGCTACGGCGAAAATGGCGAAGTGATTGAAAGCGATGAGCTTGAAGCCGTCAATGCCGCTTCGGCCTTGTGGACCCGCAGCAAGGGCGAAATCAGCGACGAGCAGTACATCGAGTTTTACAAGCACGTGGCGCATGATTTTGCCGACCCGCTGGCCTGGAGCCATGCCCGCGTCGAAGGTCGTCAGGAATACACCGAACTGCTATACATCCCGGCCCGCGCACCGTTCGACATGTGGGACCGCGAGCGCAAGCAGGGCATCAAGCTGTATGTGCGTCGCGTGTTCATCATGGAAGACAGCGACAAGCTGATGCCGCAATACCTGCGCTTTGTGCGCGGGGTGATCGACAGCAATGATCTGCCACTGAATGTTTCGCGCGAAATCTTGCAGGAAAGCAAGGATATCGATGCCATTCGCGCCGGTTGTGTTAAGAAAGTGCTGGGCTTGCTGGAAGATCTGGCCAGCAATCAGCCGGAAAAATACGCCGCATTCTGGAAAGAGTTCGGCCAGGTGCTGAAAGAAGGCGTGGGCGAAGACCATGCCAACAAGGAGCGTATCGCCAAGCTGTTGCGCTTTGCTTCCAGCACGGTGGAAAGCGATGAGCCGACTGTCAGCCTGAGCGACTATATCGGCCGCATGAAAGAAGGTCAGGACAAGATCTACTACATCACCGCCGATACGCTGGCTGCGGCGCGCAACAGCCCGCATCTGGAAGTGTTCAAGAAGAAGGGCGTGGAGGTGCTGTTGCTGACCGACCGTGTGGACGAATGGGTGGTCGGTTCCTTGTTTGAATTTGATGGCAAATCCTTGCAGTCGGTGGCCAAAGGCGAACTGGACCTGGGCGCACTGGAGGACGAAGCCGACAAGGAAGCCCAAAAGCAGGCTGAAGAAGCCGCCAAACCGGTGGTGGAAAAAGTGCAAACTGCCTTGGGCGACAAGGTGAAGGAAGTGCGCGCCACCGCGCGCCTGACCGATAGCCCGGCCTGCCTGGTTGCGGGTGAACACGATATGAGTGCCCACCTGGAACGCATGCTGAAGGCTGCCGGCCAGAAGGTGGAAGCCAGCAAACCTACGCTGGAGATCAACCCGGAGCATGTACTGGTGAAGCGTCTGGCCGAAGAGTCGGACGCTGGACGTGCGGCCGATCTGGCCCAGGTGCTGTACGACCAAGCCTTGCTGGCCGAGGGCGGCAAGCTGGAAGACCCGGCTACTTTTGTCAAACGTATCAACAAGCTGCTGCTGGAACTGTCCGCCTAAGCCCACGATCCGCTGTACACTGAAACCGCCCCAGATAACCGGCTTGCCGCGTATCTGGGGCGGTTTTCATTCATCAGCGTGGCAAAGGAGCGGTCATGAGTAAACCTTGGCGCAACCTGGGGCCGGCATCACGGCGGATGCTGAACGATGCCGGTATTGTCACGTTCGCACAGTTGGTCCATTACGGTGCAGTAGCCAGCTATCGTTTGGTGAAACAACACCATCCCCAGGCCAGCCTCAACTTGTTGTGGGCGCTGCAAGGTGCGCTGGATGATCAGCCGTGGCAGCAGGTGGCGCGTGAGCAGCGGCTGTCGCTGCTATTGCAACTGGAATCGCAGGAGCCGCCCGGGGAATAGCTTACTCAAAGGGTGTGGCCACAAAGGCTGGCAGGGCCTCGGCTTGTGTGCTCCATTGCTGCAGCAGCGGAAAATCGTCCCAGACCAATTGCTGTGGCAGTAGCTCACGGCTGAAGCGCCAGGCCACGGCGATACTGATCCCTGCCTGGTCTAGTGGTGTGGAAGACAGCGCTTCAATAGTCAGCTCCTTTTCCAGCAAGCCATAGGCGGCCAGCAACTGGGCGCTGATCCGTTCCTGCCAGGGTAGATGTCGTTTGTCCTCGGGCCGCAAGTTCTGCTCGTAGGCCAGTTGTACACTTTTTTCCATTGCCGCCAGGGTCAGTCCCAGCAAGCGCAGCGTGCGTTGCCGCTGTGGCAGGGTCTTGGGCATCAGGCTGCGCTCCGGATGCAAGCTGTCCAGATAATCCAGAATCAGGGTGGAGTCCATCAGCGTGCTGCCATCATCCAGAATCAGGGTGGGGGCCTTTACCACCGGATTGATGGCTTGAAATTCCGCCAGATGGCGGAATACCGATACCGCGCGATGGGTAAACGGAATCCCCATCAAGCGCATGCTGATGGCAACACGGCGCACATAGGGGGAGTCCAGCATGCCAATCAGTTGCATGATCTGCCTTCCTGTTCAAGCGGTTTGAAAATGGCTGGCAATGCTTAGCCAGCTGCATTGAGGGGTATTGGTGGCGGGGCGCATTTCCAGCTGGCCATGTCCTTCCAGCAGCAGCTTGCCGGCAGGGAGCTGTACTGAGTCTCCACCTTGCAGGCAGATGTCCTGGCCGTCAATCGTCAGCCAGTGCGCGCCGCTACGGGCAACGATCTGGCAGGGGCGGGATAGTTGCATCACCAGCAGTTCACCTTTTGCCAGTTCCAGCCTTAATGAGTGGGACATGGTCATCTCCTTTCGTGGGGGTGAGTTCACTATAAGTTGTGCGGTTGCTGCTGAAAATTGATATTTATTTGGAATTCATGTTAGTTTTTCTTACATGAGACCTTTACCACCCCTATCTGCGCTACGCAGTTTCGAAGCACTCGCCCGACTGGGTAGTGTTACGCAGGCAGCCAGCGAGCTGCATGTGACGCATTCGGCCATCAGCCAGCAAATACGCCAGCTTGAGGACATGCTGGGTGTGGTGTTGTTTGTCCGGGAAGGCCGAGGACTGCGCCTGACCGAGGATGGACGGCTGTATGCACTGCAAGTGCGTATCGGGCTGACCGAGTTAACCGAAGCTACACGTTTGATTCAGGCGCGCCCGCGGGATGGCGAGCTGGTGGTGGCGGTCATGCCTTCCTTTGGTGCGCACTGGCTGTTGCCGCGCTTACCCCGTTTTCAGGTGCGTTTCCCGCAATATCGCATCAGCCTGCGTGCCAGTCTGGATATTCAGGATTTGCGTCAGGGGCTGGTGGATATCGGTGTGCGCATGGGGCAGGGCGGTTGGGAGGGCTTGCAGCAGCAACATTTGTTTGATGATGAGTTGGTGGTGGTGGCTGCGCCTGGTTTCCGGCAGGGCAAACTGCCACGGACTCCCGCTGAGATTGTTGCCGGGCCGGTGGTTCGCACCGTGGAAAGCTGGATGGGCTGGTGTCAGGCAGCCGGAGTGGAAGAACCGTCACAAGCTGGGCTGTGGATTAATGATTCCAATCTGGTATTGCAGGCGGTGCAGCAGGGAATGGGCGTGGCGCTGGAGCGCCGCAGCCTGGTGGATGCCGGATTGAAGTCCGGCATGCTGGTACAGCTGAGTGATATTGTGGTGCCTTATCCCTATCCACACTGGCTGGTATGGCCGCAACGCGAAAGCTCTTTACTCAAGCAGCGTGATTTTGCTGGCTGGATGGCCGAGGAAGTGGCGCTGTATCAGCGTGGGCTGGCCTAGCTCTTGGCGGGCTTGTGCCATAGTACATGGCTGCAGATGTAAGGAAATGCCTGTGACTGGTTTGAAATTGTTATTGCTGTTTGCTCTGACCGCGCTGGCCGAGATTACCGGCTGCTATCTGCCCTGGCTGTGGCTGAAACAGCAGGGTTCAGTCTATTTATTAGTGCCAGCAGCGCTTTCACTGCTGCTGTTTGTCTGGCTGCTGACCTTGCATCCGGCAGCGGCCGGGCGGGTCTATGCCGCTTACGGCGGTGTCTATGTGGTGGTGGCCTTGTTATGGCTGTGGGTGGTTGATGGCGTGCGGCCCGGACTATGGGACGTGCTGGGTGCCACGCTGGCCTTGGCTGGCATGGCCATCATCATGCTGGCACCACGGCAGTGATGAGTGTGGTGGTGAGCGAAATAAAAAACCGGGATTACCCCGGTTTTGGTGTGCCTTGCTCAGACTGCCGGTGGCAGGGTATCGATGAAGGATTGGCGGGTGGACAACCGTTCCAGCAGATTGGCCAGATTGGGGTGGCGTTCGCGCCAGTCGATGGCCGGAAAGCGGAAGTCCAGGTAGCCCAGGCAGCAGCCGACGGCAATATCGGCAAGGCTATAGCTTTCCCCATTACACCATTGGCGTTCTGCCAGATCCGACGACATGGCGGCAAGGCCGCGGTCAATCTTGTCCTGCTGGCGCGCAATCCACTCCGGCATCTGCTTGTCTGCCGGCCGGCGTTGTTCCAGCACAATGGCGACTGCAGCATCGGTAATGCCATCGGCCAGTGCTTCCCAGCGCCGGGTATTGATCAGACGGCGGTTTTCCTGTGGCAGCAGACGGGCCACTGGCGAGATATTGTCCAGATATTCCACGATGACCCGCGAATCGAACAGGGTGCTGCCGTCATCCAGCTCCAGCACCGGGACTTTGCCCAGAGGGTTGTAATGCGGGACCTGGCTGTCCGGATTCCACGGCATGTCCTCTTCCAGCGGGCAATCAATCTTCTTGTCGGCCAGTACGATGCGTACCTTGCGGGCATACGGACTGGTGTAGGAGGCAATCAGTTTCATGGTGGTAGAGTGCTCGGCGGGTCGTAAAAGCGGGCTGATGTATTCAGCCCGTTGTGTTGCTTACTGTAGCGCAAGGTCGCGGTGGCATAAAGGGCTAGTTGAGCTCAATCTTGCCATTGATGGTGAGTTGCAACTGGCTTTGGCCGGGTTGCCAGTCTGGCTGTGCCACATCGGCTTCCTTGGCCATGGGCGCGACGGCAGCGCGCATCAGCATGGGCGGCCGGAATGCTGGCGCGGCATTGCCAAACTCCAGCTCCTTGATGGAGATACGGCTTTTGCCCAGGGTTTGCGCCGTGATATTGGCTTGTGCCTGCATTTCGGCCAATGCTGCCGGGATCATGGCTTTTTCCGCAGCGCGGCGGGCTGTATCGGAGACGGTGAACTGCACGCCTTCCAGCAGCATGGTTTTTTGTAGCTGTGCTACCAGCTCGGCAGCCTGGGTCATATCCCGGCTTTTCAGGCGGATTTCGGCCCGGCCTTGCCAGCCTTGGATCTTGCCGTTCTTGTCGTAGCTGGGCCAACTGTTATAGCTGCCACTGCTGACGTCCACCAGCGGATATTTCTTGCCAAGTGCCATGCCCTGGGCAATGCCCTTGTTCAGGCGATTGGCCAGCGTGGCGGGCTGCTCGCTTTTTTCCTGCAGGTAGAGCGTGGCTTGCAACTGGTCGTTGGCGACTTCTTGCTGGGCTGAGCCTGACAGGCGCAGTTCGATGCCATCGGCTGCCTTGGCCAGGGCCGGCGCGATGAGCAGGCTGGCTGCCATCAGGGAGGGAATAAGCGTGGTTTTCATGCGGACTCCTGCAAAGATAAGCAAACAGGCGTTTGAGCGGGGCTGATGCAGAAGGTTCGCATATCTGGCTAGGAATTGGCCACTGAGCGTGGCAGGCCCGTGCCGGCTGGTGTGCAGCAACCGGCACGGGGACAGGGCTTAGCCCAGCAACAGCGCGTCGTCGTCCAGCTTTTCGCCACGCGTCTGCTCGAACATGGCCAGCAGATCGGGCACATCCATGCGGCTGCGGCTGTCGCCGCTGACATCCAGTACCACGCGGCCTTGGTGCAGCATGACGGTGCGATGGCCGTGATCCAGCGCCTGGCGCATGGAGTGGGTCACCATCAGGGCGGTCAGCTTGTTCTCGGTCACGATGCGGTCGGTCAGCTCCAGCACGAAGGCTGCGGTTTTCGGGTCGAGCGCGGCGGTGTGCTCATCCAGCAGCAGCAGGCGGGAAGGCTGCAAGGAGGCCATCAGCAGGCTGACAGCCTGGCGCTGACCGCCGGAGAGCAGGCCCATGCGGTCGCCCAGGCGGTTTTCCAGGCCCAGCTTGAGGGTGGCCAGCTTGTCGCGGAAGGCTGCGCGATAACTGGCCTTGACCGCGCGCGACAGGCCGCGTCCCTGGCCGCGCTGCATGGCCAGTGCCAGGTTTTCTTCAATGGTGAGCCCTTCGCAGGTACCGGCCAGCGGGTCCTGAAACACGCGGGCTACCAGTGCCGCACGCTGCCAGGCTGACTGGCGGGTGACATCCTGCCCGTCAATGAACAGGCTGCCGCTGTCCGGGCTGATGTCACCGCTGATGGCATTCAGAAAAGTGGATTTACCAGCACCATTGCTGCCAATCACGGTGACGAACTGGCCGGACTCGATGGTGAGCGACAGGCCGCGCAGCACCGGGTTTTCCAGCGGTGTGCCGGGATTAAAGGTTTTGAACAGATTGTCGGCGCGCATCATGCGGATTTTCCTCCTTGCTTGTTGCGCAGCTTGCCTTTGATCTTGGGCAGTACCAGCGCCAGGCCCACCAGCACGGCGGTAATCAGGTTCAGGTCTTGCGCTTGCAGGCCGATGAAATCGGCATTCAGCGCCAGGGCGATCAGCAGGCGGTAGAGCAGTGCGCCCAGCACAGTGGCCAGTGTCACCAGCCATAGTGTGCGTGGCGGCAGCAGGGTTTCACCGATGATGACGGCGGCGAGGCCCACCACAATGGTGCCGATGCCCATGGAGATGTCGGCACCGCCCTGGGTTTGCACGTATAGCGCACCGGCCAGTGCAATCAGCGCATTGGACAGGGCCATGCCGGCCAGGGTCATGCGGTCGGTGGAGATGCCTTGGGCCCGTGCCATGCGCGGGTTGGCACCGGTGGCGCGCAGCGCGAGGCCGGTTTCCGAGGCGAAGAAGGCATCCAGCAACAGCTTGGCGATTACCACTATGACCGCCAGCACAGCAGGCTGAATCAGCCAGGCGTTGTCATTCACCGTGCTGATGAAGGGAGTGAATACGGTGGGCAGGCCGATCAGCGCGATATTGGGTGCGCCCATGATGCGCAGATTGATGGAATAGAGCGCAATCATCACCAGAATGCTGGCCAGCAATTGCAAGATGCCCAGACGCACATTGAGCCAGGCGGTGAGCCAGCCGGCGGCGGCACCGGCAATGGCGGCCAGGCCGCAAGCCAGCCACGGGTCATGGCCACCGGCAATCAGCACGGCAGCCACGGCACCGCCCAGCGGGAAACTGCCGTCGGCGGTAAGGTCGGGAAAATTGAGCAGGCGGAAGGAAATCAGCACGCCCAGTGCGACGAGGGCAAAGATCAGGCCGATTTCCAGCGCGCCCATCAGTGAAATCAGGGACATGAACACCTCTGCAACATGCCGGCCCGTCGGGGTGGGGGCCGGCAAGCCTGGCCTGGGTGAGGCCGGGCTGTGGATACGGAAAACGCCCAGATGGCAGGCATGGCATCTGGGCGGTCAGGCTGGGAGCAGCTTACTTGATCGTGTTCTGCGCTTCTTTCAGCAGGGCGGCGGACAGCGGGGCGCCTTGCTTCATGGCGGCAGACGGGTTCACGGTCAGGCTCAGCTTGCTGCCAACTTCCGGAGCGATGGCACCCGGCTTTTCACCCTTCAGGATGCGTACCACGATCTTGCCGGTCTGACGCCCCATATCGTAGTAGTTCATGCCCAAGGCGGCGATGGCACCGCGTTTCACCGAGTCGGTATCCGAGGCAATCAGCGGCAGCTTGGCCTGATTGGCCACGGCCACCAGCGATTCGTAGGTGGACACCACATTGTTGTCGGTGCTGGTGTAGATGGCGTCAACCTTGCCGATCAGGCTCTTGGCTGCCGGCGCCACGTCCACGGTGCGCGGTGCCGGGGCTTCCACCAGGCTCATGCCGCGCTTGGCCAGTTCGGCTTTTAATTCCTTCACCACAATGGTGGAGTTGACTTCACCCGGGCTGAACACCATGCCGATGCGCTTGGCACCCGGTTTCACCTTCAGGATCAGGTCCACCTGCGGGCCCAGCGGCAGCATGTCGGAAACGCCGGTTACATTGGTGCCGTTGGCTTTCCAGCTGCTCACCAGCTTGGCTGCCACCGGGTCAGTAACAGCGGTAAACACGATGGGCAGGGTTTTGCTGGCGGCAACCAGTGCCTGGGCCGACGGTGTGGCAATGGCCACGGCGACGTCAGGTTTGTCGCCGACGAACTTGCGGGCAATCTGGCCGGCAGTGGCCGGGTTGCCCTGCGCGCTTTGATACTGCACCTTGACCTTGTCCTCACCAAAACCCTCGGCTTTCAGTTGGTCAGTCACCCCTTTGCGGGCGGCATCCAGCGCCGGGTGATCGACAATGGCCGTAATGGCAACCGACTTGAGTTCGGCTGCGGAAGCAGACAGGGAGAGCACGGCTGCAGCGGCAGCCAGCAGTTGGCGATGGCGTAGGGACATGGCAATTCCTTGTGAGTCAGGATAGATTTTTTTGGAAAATGAATATTTCGCGCAATTTTATTCCAATACCAAAGATTTTTCTTGTTGCGTTGCGCAATAAAATGGCTGAGATTGGATGTTGGAGACAGGAAGTTGCCCGATCGCCCGGCAGGCGAAAAAAAAGCGGCCCGGATCACGGGCCGCATGAGTGTAAGCTGGCAAATTGCCAACCATTGGATCGATCGTTCAGAGCCTACAAAACCCTGCTGCTGCGTTGCGCCTCCTTGCCGTACTCAATGTACTGTCTACGTCGGCGCGCCTTGCCTCAGGGTCAATGCCCTATTTTGTACCTTGTCTTTAGTCGATGTAGTCGTAACCCGGCAGGGTGAGGAACTCGACAAAGTCATCCGAGGTGGTCAGATGGTCGAACATGCTGGCTGCGTCCTCGTACTGCTTGGTCCAGCGATTGCCGTATTCCGCCTTGAGCTTGGCCACTTCGGCGGCTTGCAGTTCGCGGAACAGTTCCACCGTCACCTTGCGGCCATCTTCCAGCACGCCCTTGGGGCTGCGGATCCATTGCCAGATCTGCGAGCGGGAGATTTCTGCGGTGGCGGCATCTTCCATCAGGTTGTGGATGGGCACGCAGCCGTTGCCGGAAATCCATGAGCCCAGATACTGGATGCCCACATTGATGTTCATGGCCAGGCCGGCTTCGGTGATCGGCGCTTCCGGCTGGAAATTCAGCAGGTCGGCGGCGGTGACATTCACATCCGGACGCTGCTTGGCAATCTGGTTGGGCGCATCACCCAGCACGCGGCTGAAGGCCTCGTTGGCAATCGGCACCAGGCCCGGATGGGCAACCCAGCCGCCGTCGTAGCCGTCGGTGGCATCGCGGTCCTTGTCGGCCTTCACCCCGCCCAGCGCCTTTTCATTGGCCACCGGATCGTTCTTGATCGGAATCAGTGCCGCCATGCCGCCAATGGCCGGCGCATTGCGCTGGTGGCAGGTTTTGAGCAGCAGCAGGGCATAGGCACGCATGAAGGGCACGGTCATGGTGATCTGTGCACGGTTGGCCAGGCAGAAGTCGCGATTCTGCTTGAACTTCTTGATGCAGCTGAAGATGTAGTCCCAGCGACCGGCATTCAGACCGGAGCTGTGTTCGCGCAGTTCGTAGAGGATTTCGTCCATCTCGAAGGCAGCGAGGATGGTTTCAATCAGCACGGTGGCCTTGATGGTGCCTTGCGGGATACCCAGTTCCTTCTGGGCAAACACGAACACATCGTTCCACAGGCGCGCTTCCAGATGGCCTTCCATCTTGGGCAGATAGTAATAGGTGGCGCTGCCCACGGTTTGCAGGTAGGCAATATTGTGGAAGAAGGACAAGGCGAAGTCGAACAGTGCGCCGGAGACAATCTCGCCATCCACGGTGACGTGCTTTTCCATCAGGTGCCAGCCGCGCGGACGCAGGATCAGGGTGGCAATGGTGTCGTTCAGCTTGTATTGCTTGCCGTCCGGGTTGGCAAAGGAAATGGTCTTGCGATACGCATCGCGGACGTTGATCTGGCCGCTGATCTGGTTTTCCCAGCTCGGACAGTTGGAGTCCTCGAAGTCGGCCATGAAGCTCTTGGCACCGGAGTTCAGTGCATTGATCATCATTTTGCGATCAACCGGGCCGGTGATTTCCACGCGGCGGTCCAGCAGGTCTTGCGGCAGCGGGGCAATTTTCCAGTCGCCAGCGCGGATGGCGGCGGTTTCCGGCAGGAAGTCAGGCAGTTTGCCGGCATCCAGTTCCGCCTGGCGTACCACGCGGGCGGCAATCAGCTCACGGCGGCGGCCTTCAAACTGGCGGTGCAGCTTGGCAACAAAGGCCAGGGCTTCGGTGGTGAGGATTTCTTCAAACGCCGGGGTCAGCGGGGCGAGGATTTCCACGCCTTGCGGAAGGGTGACGGCCATATGCTTGCTCCTGAAGTGAATTGCGTTGCGACGGCAGGCTGCCGCCTGGATTCATCAAAATGCTGCAATGCGATGACAGCAGTGTATCTAGCCAAACAGTAAAAAAAAATGCATAAATAGGCATAACATCTTTTACTTTTGAGTAGGTAATGAGTGAGCTGAAACAGTTGGAAACCTTTGTGGCGGTGGTCAATCATGGCAGCCTGTCCGCTGCCGCCCGCCAGCAGGGGGTAGTGGCTGCCATGATAGGTCGCCGTCTGGATGCGCTGGAGGAGCGGCTGGGGGTGAAGCTGCTGGTGCGCACTACGCGCCGCGTGACCCTGACGCAGGAAGGTTCGGCCTTTTTTGAAGATTGCCAGCGCATTCTGGCCGAGCTGTCCGAGGCCGAGGCGGCGGTTGCCTCCGGCAGTGGCAGGGCGCGCGGTCATCTGCGGATATCCGCTCCGGCCGGTTTTGGGCGGCGTCACGTGGCTCCCCATATTGCAACTTTCCAGCAGGCGCATCCGGATATTCGCGTGACGCTGGATTTGTCCGATCGGCTGATCGATTTGCAGCGCGAGCGTATCGACTGTGCCATCCGCATTTCTGATTTGGCCGACTCCTCGCTGGTGGCCATGCGTCTGGCGGAAAACCGCCGCGTGGTGGTGGCGTCGCCCGCCTATCTGGCGCGCTACGGCATTCCACATACGCTGGAAGAACTGGCCCAGCACAACTGCCTGTCACTGGGGGAAAGTCAGAGTCGGGGCTGGAGCTTCGAACGCGATGGCGTACTGATTAATCTGCGCGTATCAGGACGGCAGGAATGTAATGATGGAGCGGTACTACACGACTGGGCATTGCAGGGACTGGGACTGGCCTGGCGCTCCTTGTGGGAGGTGAAGGATGACCTGTCAGAAGGGCGGCTGGTTACCGTGCTGGATCAGTTTGCCTCGCCGGATTATCCGGTGTATGCCGTGGTGCCGCAGCGTCGCTTCCTGCCGGCTCGGGTCAGGCATTTCATCGAACATTTACGCCAGATTTATACTGCCCCTGCTTATTGGGACTGAAGACGGACCACGCACGATGGGGGCTTATTTGCTTTGTCATGTGGCGTGAGACGCCGATTGGCAGGGCTTGGCTTATTGCTGCTTAGCGACTGCTTGTTTCTGCGCAAGGATATGCCAAATAGGCATGGCATTGCGTTTTTGCAGCAATTTCTGCCGTAATAATGATGGTAACGTGCTATTAACTGCTGATTTTTCAGAAAGTATGACAATTTGGGGGCAAATCCTGCCGCCGAAATCAGTGGTGAATGGATAATGGATACACTTTGTCCAAGTTTCTGGCTTGAACTGTTCCCCCCTTCCTGTAAGATCGCGCGTTTTCCGCGGCAGTGTTCTGCGTTGAGTTGCCGGTCACGAACCGGCACGGACAGGGCAGCTGCGGATGGGCTGAGTATGATCATCTAAGGCCGGTTGTCCCCTTGCCCAAACATGGCGGCGGCACCGGTGTACACAGGATAGTCTGAACATGAGTTTGATGCGCAAGAAGAGCGTTCAGGGCATGCTGGAATTTGCCCAGACCGCCAAAGGGCTTCGCAAGGAGCTGACGGCTTTCGACCTGACCATGCTGGGGATCGGTGCCATCATCGGGACCGGCATTTTCGTACTGACCGGCACCGGTGCCACTGTGGCCGGTCCTGGCCTGGTGCTGTCGTTTGTCATCGGAGCACTGGCATGTGGCTTTGCCGCGCTGTGCTATGCCGAGTTTGCGGCCATGCTGCCGATTTCCGGTTCAACCTATACCTATGCCTACGCCACGCTGGGCGAGCTGGTGGCCTGGATCATCGGCTGGGACCTGATGCTGGAATACCTGCTGGCATCGTCGGCGGTTTCGGTGGGCTGGTCTGGCTATTTCCAGAGCCTGCTGGGTGGTTTTGGCATTCATCTGCCAGATGCGCTGACCGCGGCTGCCGGTGCTGCGCCGGGTAAAGATACCATCTTCAACCTGCCGGCCTTTGCCATCGCCATGCTGATCACCGCCTTGCTGGCCTTTGGCATCAAGGAATCCAAGCGCGTCAACAATATCGTGGTGCTGATCAAGGTGGCGGTGGTGCTGATGTTCATCGCCATTGGCGTATGGCATGTCAAACCGGTCAACTGGAGCCCGGCCCTGCCTTACGGCATGAATGGCGTATTCCACGGCGCGGCCATCGTGTTTTTCAGCTTCCTGGGTTTTGACGCGGTGACTTGTGCAGCCGAAGAAGTGAAAGACCCGGCGCGCGACATCCCCAAGGGGGTGATCTGGTCGCTGGCCATCTGTTCGCTGCTGTATGTGATTGTGTCGGCCATCATGACCGGCATCGTGCCTTATGCGCAGTTTGCCGGTATCGACCACCCGGTATCGCTGGCGTTGCAAGTGGCCAAGCTGGACTGGTTTGCCGGTTTCGTCGATCTGGGTGCCATTCTGGGCATGCTGACGGTGATTCTGGTGATGACCTACGGTCAGACCCGCATCCTGTTTGCCATGAGCCGCGACGGTCTGCTGCCGAAAATCTTCTCCGAAGTGAACCCGAAATACGGTACGCCGTACAAGGCGACCTGGCTGATCGGCACCATCATTGCGCTGATTGCCGGCTTTATCCCGCTGCATACCCTGGCCGAACTGGTGAACATCGGTACGCTGGCTGCCTTCTCGTTGATTGCCATTGCCATCATCAAGCTGCGCAAGACCGAGCCGAACCTGCCGCGCAAATTCCTCTGCCCGGGCGTGCCTTATGTACCGGCATTGGCCGTCATCTTCTGCGTGTTCCTGATGGCGCAGCTATCCATGCTCACCTGGCTGTGCTTCGTGGTGTGGCTGGTGATTGGCCTGGTGGTGTACTTCGGCTACTCGCGCAAGAATTCACATCTGCACAAGCAAGCCTGATTTGGTCTTTGCCAAAGAAAAAGCCACCTCGCGAGGTGGCTTTTTTGTATCTGCAATGCGGAAAAATCAGCCGCGCAGCTTGGCGGCGATGGCAGCCACGCGTGCGCCATATTGCTTGGCGGTGTCCAGATCACCCTGCGGGATTTCATCCGCACTGGCATCAGACGGTGATTGCACCAGCAGGCCCACCGAGCCACCCAGATTGTTAATGTCGGTACGCTGGGCGGCCTTGGTGTTGCTCGGCAGCAGGCCCAGGCTGACCCAGATGCCACCATGTTGCGAAGCCAGGGTTTGCAGGGTGATCAGGGCAACCTGCTTGTCGCCGTTCAGGCTGGCACTATTGGTAAAGCCACCGAATACCTTGTCTTGCCAAGCACGGGTGAACCAGGCCTTGGACGTGGCATCGGCAAATTTCTTGAATTGCCAGCTCGGGCTGCCCATATAGGTGGGCGCACCAAAGATAATGGCATCGGCCGCGGCCAGTTGATCCCAGGCGCTGTCCGGCACATTGCCTTCAGCATCGATGGCGATGAGTTCGGCATTGGCACCAGCGGCCACTTGCTGGGCAACGCGCTGGGTATGGCCGTAACCGGAATGATAGACAACGACAACCTTGCTCATGGTGTATGCCTTTTCTGCAGATGAGTCGGGAGTAAGTGAGGTGCCATGAACGGCACGCCAGAAAGAATAGCAGCGTTCAGTATAGTGATTGTTCGTGTCAGGACTAGTCGCTTTTGATGAATTGATTGTTTAGCCAGATTTAATAAATTGCAGCAGCAAAACAAAACGCCCGCGAGCGCGAGGCTGGCGGGCGTGGTAACAAGAGCTGGCATGCAGCTCTTGTCCTGGCTTAGTGGAACTGCTCTTCTTCGGTGGAGCCGGTCAGCGCGGTCACGCTGGATTGGCCGCCTTGAATCACGGTGGTGATATCGTCGAAGTAGCCGGTGCCCACTTCTTGCTGGTGCGATACGAAGGTGTAGCCACGTTCGCGGGCAGCGAATTCCGGCTCTTGTACCTTCTCAACATAAGCCGACATGCCGCGGGCAACGTAGTCTTGTGCCAGGTCGTACATGTTGTACCACATGTTGTGGATGCCAGCCAAAGTGATGAACTGGTATTTGTAGCCCATGGCACCCAGTTCGCGCTGGAACTTGGCGATGGTGGCATCGTCCAGGTTCTTCTTCCAGTTGAAGGACGGCGAGCAGTTGTAGGCCAGCAGTTTGCCCGGGTGTTTGGCGTGAACGGCTTCAGCGAACTTGCGGGCAAATTCCAGATCCGGGGTGCCGGTTTCGCACCATACCAGGTCGGCGTAGTCAGCGTAGGCCACGGCGCGGCTGATGGCTTGTTCCAGACCCTTCTTGGTCTTGTAGAAGCCTTCGGCAGTGCGCTCGCCAGTCAGGAAAGGCTTGTCGTTGGCGTCGTAGTCGCTGGTGATCAGGTCAGCAGCTTCAGCATCGGTACGGGCAATCACCAGGGTCGGCACGCCGTATACGTCAGCAGCCATACGGGCTGCGATCAGCTTCTGGATGGCTTCCTGGGTCGGAACCAGTACCTTGCCGCCCATGTGGCCACACTTCTTCACGGAAGCCAGCTGGTCTTCGAAGTGAACGCCACCGGCACCGGCGCGGATCATGGCCTTCATCAGTTCGTAAGCGTTCAGCACGCCGCCGAAACCGGCTTCGGCATCGGCCACGATGGGCGCGTAGTAGTCAACAAAGCCAGGCTGGCCTTTTTCAACACCCTTGGAGTGCTGGATTTCATCGGCGCGGGTGAAGGCGTTGTTGATGCGCTCTACCACCTTCGGCACGGAGTCCACCGGGTACAGGGACTGGTCCGGGTACATGGCGGAGTATTCGTTGTTGTCGGCGGCGACTTGCCAGCCGGACAGGTAGATGGCCTTGATGCCGGCCTTCACCTGCTGCATGGCCTGACCACCGGTCAGCGCGCCCAGACAGTTGATGTAGGGTTCGTTGTTGACCAGGTTCCACAGTTTCTCGGCGCCTTGGCGGGCCAGGGTGTGTTCCACTTGTACCGAACCACGCAGACGCTCTACGTCGGCAGCGGTGTAACCACGCTTGATACCTTTCCAGCGCGGGTTGGTGTCCCAGTCATGTTGAATGGCGGCGATACGTTGTTCGCGAGTAGTCATGTTCAAACCCTTCTCGAATAGTTTTCTCTGCAGAGCCGGTAAATTCCGGCAGTCCTCTGGCCAAATGACATTCCGGTTTTTCCGGACTGATTTTGTTGACAACGGTTTATGTCCATTGCCCCTTATGACCACCGGATGCCCGTGGCTGACGGCTCTCCGGGTGGGTCACTTAGCATGTGTGAGCCATTATATGCACAAAAAAAATGGCTTGTGTGCAGTGCAACACCGAAAAAAAACCGATGTTCAGAAGATAACAATCATGGCGAAAACCGAAGGTAATATTGCGCGCATTTTGTTGCAGTTGCGAAAACAAAAGTCCGAAAACGCGCAGCCTGGTGAGGCCCGGTAACAGGCGCTGTTACCGGGGGGCAAGACAAAGGACTTGAATTCCCTGCAAGAGACCTTATCTGAGGTCGGGACATTGTTAAAAGCCGACTTTTTTGAGGTCTTGCCATGCAGGAAAACCAGAACAACACGAACAACGAAGCCGTCGTTGAGGACGTGAACAACGCCGCTGCCAGCGAACAGCAAGTAGAGCAAACCGTGGAACAGCGCATTGCCGAACTGGAAGCCCAGGTGGCCGATCTGCAGGATCAACTGCTGCGCAGCCGTGCAGACCAGGAAAACCTGCGTCGCCGCAATGCCGAAGAACTGCTGAACACGCAGAAATACGCCATCAACAAGTTTGCCCAGGAACTGGTTCCGGTAAAGGACTACCTGGAAATGGCGCTGCTGGACCAAAGCGGTCAGATCGACACCCTGAAAATGGGCGTGGACATGACCCTCAAGCAGCTGGTGGCCGCCTTTGACAAGGCACAAATCAAGGAAATCAGCCCGGCAGTGGGCGACAAGCTGGATCCGCATCAACACCAGGCGATGAGCGCGGAAGAGTCCGACGCCGAAGCCAATACGGTGTTACGGGTGCTGCAAAAAGGTTATCAGCTGGCTGAGCGCACGCTGCGTCCGGCCATGGTGATCGTGGCCAAGGCCAAGGCCTGACACGAAACACATAAAAAGGTTCTTGGCCGGCTCTTGAAAAAGACCATATAGCCAATACCTATGAACGCAACAGGCCTCGGCTATCAGCTTGCTGGCCGTAGTCGCAACGAATTCAGATATAAAGGAATACAACATGGGCAAAATCATTGGTATTGACCTGGGTACGACCAACTCCTGCGTAGCCGTAGTTGAAGGTGGCAACCCGAAAGTGATTGAAAACGCCGAAGGTGCTCGCACCACGCCTTCCATCATTGCTTACATGGAAGATGGCGAAATCCTGGTAGGTGCACCGGCCAAGCGTCAGGCCGTCACCAACCCGAAGAACACCCTGTACGCAGCCAAGCGCCTGATCGGTCGCCGCTTCGAAGACAAGGAAGTGCAAAAAGACATCGACCTGATGCCCTTCCAGATCATGAAGGCTTCCAATGGCGACGCCTGGGTGAAGGTACGTGACCAGGAACTGGCTCCGCCGCAAATCTCCGCAGAAGTGCTGCGCAAGATGAAGAAGGCTGCCGAAGACTACCTGGGTGAAGAAGTGACCGAAGCGGTGATTACCGTACCGGCCTACTTCAACGACAGCCAGCGTCAGGCCACCAAGGATGCCGGCCGTATCGCCGGTCTGGAAGTAAAGCGCATCATCAACGAACCGACCGCTGCTGCGCTGGCCTTTGGCCTGGCCAAGCAGGAAGGTGACCGCAAGATCGCCGTATACGACCTGGGTGGTGGTACGTTCGACGTTTCCATCATCGAAATCGCCGACGTTGACGGCGAGCACCAGTTCGAAGTGCTGTCCACCAACGGTGACACCTTCCTGGGTGGTGAAGACTTCGACCAGCGCATCATCGATTACATCGTGACCGAGTTCCAGCGCGAACAGGGCGTGAACCTGAAGAACGACGTAATGGCCCTGCAACGTCTGAAGGAAGCTGCTGAAAAGGCCAAGATCGAGCTGTCCAGCGCCACCCAGACCGAAGTGAACCTGCCGTACATCACCATGGACGCCACTGGTCCGAAGCACTTGGCCATGAAGATTACCCGTGCCAAGTTCGAAAGCCTGGTTGACGACCTGATTACCCGCTCCATCGAGCCGTGCCGCGTTGCCCTGAAGGACGCTGGTGTATCCCTGTCCGACATCACCGACGTGATTCTGGTGGGTGGCCAGACCCGTATGCCGAAGGTACAGGATGCGGTGAAGGAATTCTTTGGCAAGGAACCGCGCAAGGATGTGAACCCGGACGAAGCCGTGGCCGTTGGTGCTGCCATTCAGGGTTCGGTACTGTCCGGCGATCGCAAGG
Organism: Aquitalea magnusonii; assembly: GCF_002217795.2. Lineage (NCBI taxonomy): Bacteria > Pseudomonadati > Pseudomonadota > Betaproteobacteria > Neisseriales > Chromobacteriaceae > Aquitalea > Aquitalea magnusonii. The sequence goes on along the minus strand of NZ_AP018823.1, from coordinate 3,197,052 downwards.
ACGTGCTGCTGCTGGACGTGACACCGCTGTCGCTGGGTATCGAAACCCTGGGTGGCGTGATGACCAAGCTGATCCAGAAGAACACCACCATCCCGACCAAGGCATCGCAAACCTTCTCCACGGCGGATGACAACCAGACTGCGGTTACCATCCACGTGCTGCAAGGCGAACGTGAAAAGGCAGCGGCCAACAAGAGCCTGGGTCAGTTCAATCTGGGTGACATTCCGCCGGCACCGCGTGGCATTCCGCAGATCGAAGTGGAATTCAACATCGACGCCAACGGTATCCTGCACGTATCGGCCAAGGACAAGGCCAGCGGCAAGCAGGCCAACATCACCATCCAGGCTTCCTCCGGCTTGTCCGAAGAGGAAATCCAGCGCATGGTGAAGGATGCCGAAGCCAATGCCGAGGAAGACAAGAAACTGCACGAACTGGTGACTGCACGTAACCAGGCAGAAGGCCTGATCCACAGCGTGAAGAAGTCCCTGTCCGAGCATGGCGACAAGATCGACGCGGCTGAAAAGGCCAAGATCGAAGACGCTGTCAAAGCCGCTGAAGAAGTGGTGAAGGGCGAAGACAAGGCTGTCATCGAAGCCAAGACCGAAGAACTGGCCAAGGCCAGCCAGAAGCTGGGCGAAATCATGTACGCCCAGGCTCAGCAGGCTGAAGCTGGCCAGGGTGCTGCCGATGCCGGCAAGGCCAAGGACGAAGGCGATGTGCTGGATGCCGAGTTCGAAGAAGTAAAAGACAAGAAGTAAGCCGGCGGCTTGCTGATTGAACGAGGCACAGGGAATGGCGGAGGGTGCTCCACCGGCCTCTGTGCCTTTGCCATGTTAAGAAGATCATTGCCTGCCGTACCGGTTGGTCACGGCCAGAGAGTGAAACACCATGTCCAAAAGAGATTTTTATGATGTGCTCGGCGTCAATCGCGATGCTTCCGAGGACGACATCAAAAAGGCTTACCGCAAGCTGGCGATGAAGTATCACCCGGACCGTAATCCGGACAGCAAGGAAGCCGAAGAAAAGTTCAAGGAAGTCAAAGAGGCGTATGAAATCCTCTCTGACAGCCAGAAGCGCAGCGCCTACGACCAGTTTGGCCACGCCGGGGTAGACCCGCAGGCCGGTGCTGGCGGTGGTGGTGCCGGCTTTGGCGGTTTTGGCGATTTTGCCGATATCTTCAGCGACATCTTCGGCGGTGGCCGTGGTGGCGCTGGTGGTGGTCGTTCCAATGTCTATCGTGGCGCAGACCTGCGCTACAACCTGGACATCACGCTGGAAGAAGCCGCCCGCGGCTGCGAAAAGCAGATCCGCATTCCTTCGCATGAAGATTGCGAAGTGTGCCACGGCACCGGTGCCAAACCGGGCACCCAGCCCAAGACCTGCTCCACCTGCGGTGGTCATGGTCAGGTGCGGATGAGCCAGGGCTTCTTCTCCATCCAGCAAACCTGCCCGACCTGCCATGGTACCGGCAAGCAGATTACCGACCCTTGCACCAGTTGCCATGGTGCCGGTCAGAAAAAGACCAACAAGACGCTGAACGTGAAGATTCCGGCTGGCGTGGACGAGGGCGACCGCATTCGTCTGTCCGGCGAAGGCGAACCGGGGCAGAATGGCGGGCCGTCGGGTGATTTGTATGTAGTGACCCACATCAAGCAGCACGCGGTGTTCCAGCGTGATGGCATGGATCTGCACTGCGAAATGCCCATCTCCTTCGCGACGGCTGCCCTGGGTGGCGAGATTGAGATCCCCACGCTGGACGGCATGGCCAAGGTGAAGATTGCCGCCGAAACGCAAAGTGGCCGCGTATACCGTTTGCGCGGCAAGGGCGTGAAGGCGGTACGTGGCACCGATTATGGCGATCTGCACTGCCATGTGGTGGTGGAAACCCCGGTCAAGCTGACCGAGCGCCAGAAAGAGCTGCTGCGCGAATTCGACGCCATCAGCCAGGGCGATGCGGCCACTCACAATCCGCGTTCCAAATCCTTCATGGACAAGCTGCGCGATTTCTTCGAATAAGTGCTGCCTGTGATGGAAAAACAAACGGAGCCTGCGGGCTCCGTTTTTTATTGGCAGCGCAATATTAGAACAAAATGAAAAAAGCCACCGCGGCAGTGCGGTGGCAAATGACTTTCTTCAAAGGAACCAGCCAGTGGGCCGTGCTTAGAAGTTGTGCTTCAGCATCACCCAGGTAATGGTGGCCTTGTCCTGAGCCCAACCCATTGCAGTTTGTGCGCCCTTGTCTTCTTTCACCTGACCGTAACCGGCTTCAAACATGGTGCGCTTGCTCAGGCTGTAATCCAGAGCGGCAGCCCACTGCGTGGCACCCCAGTCTTGCGACTGACCGTCTACCTTGACGCTGCTGCGCTTGGAGTAGACGAAGGACGGCTTGAAGGCGCCAATGGTGTAGGCAACATTGACGGCCCAGACATTGCTGGTCAGCTTGTTGGCACCGGTGTTGGCAACGGTGGTATTGGCGATGCCGGCAACAGCTTGGCTGCCATCGGTATTGGTTGCCCAGGCATTGCCCCACAGGCTGCTGCGTTGCAGGGTGGCAGCCAGGTACAGATTGTTGGCGTCATAGCCGAATTCAACGCGGTGAATGCCGCTGTTGTGGTCTGCCACGGTGTTGTACTTGGCCATGTAGGCGTAAGCACCGAAGAAACCGGAATTGGCGTAGGCCAGACGGGTACCCAGGGTGTTGCCGGTTTTCTTGCCGCCGGCAACCTGAGATTCACCAGAGCCGAGCTGGACGATGGCATTGAAGCCGTTCAGGTCCGGGCTGTCATAGCGCACACCGTTTTTCACGCGGCTATCGCCATAGGCACCGAATACATCCGTGCCTTCGTACAGAGGGAAGGCAATGCCGGTGCTCGCATCGCGACGCGGGCCGTACAGGTTGTCGGTGGATTCGGTTTCGCCCAGTACGTCGTCGATGTAGCCCAGACGAACTTTACCGAAGCCGCCTTCCACGCCGACAAAGCTGGTACGGTTGGCGAAGGTGCCGGCACCGGTGCCGCTGGTGGCAACGCCATCCACGTTCATGCCGGTTTCAACCTGCCAGATCGCTTTCAGGCCATTGCCCAGGTCTTCGTTACCCTTGAAGCCGATACGGCTGGCGAAGTCGTCCACACCAGTGCTCGACTTGAAGCTGGTGTCGGTGCTCTTCATGCTGTCCAGGCCAGCACGGATGGAGCCATAGATGGTGACATCGGCATGAGCCAATACCGGCATGGCTGCCGCAATAGCGGCAGCGAGTACGAGTTTTTTCATTCCTCTAAATCCTTTAATAGTAATTTCTGTGTCCGCCTGATCTGTTGGCAGGCTGGCTGTGGGGGGAATCAAGCCATGTGAAAACTTGATCTCACCGACGGGGCTGAGTGTGCGAAACGGCTGAGAGGGCGTCAACGAACATTTATTAACAAAGCAGCGGGATTCTTGCGCTCAATCGCTTGCCTTATTGTTTGGTTGTGAAGATTTTTTGGTGTAAAAATCTTTTATAATCATATTGTTAAAATTATTTAATGAAGTTCCGTCTGGGCGTGAATATTTGTTTCCAATCGTTGATTCAAGAATGAAACAGTTGTTCCAGCGTGGTTTTTCTCTGTTGCATTTTGGCAAATATGGCGGTTTTTCTACGAAAAATGCGGCTTTTGCACAACAAATATTGTGGCTTGCTATGAGTCTCCAGAATGATTGACATGATTTTTATGCATGGCTGTGCCGCAAGGTCCGCTCTGGCCGGCTGATATCGGTCTGCCGCGGCGGCGGCGGCAGGATGCATGCTTGCCCCGGCGGCAAAATGGCGAATGGCGCTGCCAGTCCGCAGCAACAGGCGTACAATTCCGTTCATTGCCATTGTCCCTTGTGATGGAAACACCATGATTTTTGCCAACCGCTATTTCCCGGCCACCCGCATGCGTCGCATGCGCAAGGATGATTTTTCCCGTCGCCTGATGCGTGAGAATGTGCTCACCACCAATGATCTGATCTACCCGGTGTTCGTACTGGAAGGTGAGAACCGTGAACAGGCCGTGGCTTCGATGCCGGGGGTGGTTCGGCAAAGTCTGGACAAGCTGTTGTATACCGCTGAACAGGCGGTGGCGCTGGGTATCCCGATGCTGTCGCTGTTTCCGGTGATTGAAACCGGCAAGGACAATGCGGCCCAGGAGGCTTACAACCCGGATGGCCTGGTGCCCACCGTGGTGCGCGCGCTCAAGCAGCGTTTTCCCGAGCTGGGCATCATGACCGATGGCGCGCTGGACCCGTATACCGTCCATGGCCAGGACGGCCTCACCGACGACAGCGGCTATGTGCTGAATGATGAAACCACCGAAGTGCTGATTCGTCAGGGCCTGTGCCATGCTGAAGCCGGGGTGGATGTGTTCGGCCCGTCCGACATGATGGATGGCCGCATCGGTGCGCTGCGCGATGCGTTTGAAGAGGCCGGTTTCATTCATACCAAGATCCTGGCTTACTCGGCCAAGTATGCTTCCGCCTTCTATGGCCCCTTCCGTGATGCGGTTGGCTCGGCGGGCAATCTGGGCAAGGCCGACAAGTACACCTATCAGATGGACCCGGCCAACCTGGATGAAGCGATCCAGGAAGTGGCGATGGATCTGGAAGAGGGGGCCGACATGGTGATGATCAAGCCGGGCCTGCCCTATCTGGACGTGATTCGCCGGGTGAAAGACACCTTCCGCGTGCCAACCTATGCTTATCAGGTGTCCGGTGAGTATGCGATGCTGAAGGCCGCCTTCCAGAACGGCTGGCTGGACGAGGACAAGTGCATGATGGAAAGCCTGATGGCCTTCAAGCGTGCCGGTGCCGATGGCATTCTGACTTACTTTGCGCTGGATGCGGCGCGCCTGTTGCGTCGCGCTTGACCGCCCGGCCGCCCCTGGCTTGCCGGTGGCTGGTCAGGGGCTGAACAATGAAGGGAGTAGGTCATGGATATTCTGCACTCCACCTGGTTCTGGCTGTTTGTCATCGTGGCGCTGGTGATGTCCACCATCGGCTCGCTGGCACGCCTGTCCAAGGCTCCGCCGCCGGTTGATCTGCCGGGGGTAAAGCCGCAGCCTTATGCCGAGGACGACGACGAAGATGGGCCGGACAGCCCGGCAGGCCACACCCCTGCCAGCCTGCGCAAGCCCAAGTAAATCTGCCCTGTGCCGCTTGGCTCAGGCCAGCGGACCTTGGCTGAAATAGTGCTGGATGAATTCGACACAAACACGTAATTTGGCCGAATTTGCCAGCTTGACCGGATAAACAGCCCAGACATCTGCCGGCAGGTGATAGTCCGGCAGTATCTGCACCAGATCACCGCGTTCAAGATCGCGGTGTACATCCCACAGTGAGCGCAGCATGATGCCGTGGCCCTGCAAGGCCCACTGGTGTACCACCTCACCATGGTTTGCCGCCAATGCGCCCTGCACCCGGATGCTGCATTCCCCCTGCGGACCATTCAGACGCCACACCCCGAAAGGGTGATCCCTTTCCTTGATCACCAGGCAATTATGCTTGCCCAGTGCGCTCAGTTGCGTTGGCGTGCCATGCCGCGCCAGATAAGCTGGCGCAGCGCACAGGATGCGCCGGTTGTCGGCCAGCTTGCGGGCAAGCAGTTGCGGGGCAATTTCGTTGCCCACCCGGATGTCCAGATCAATGCCTTCCTGTGCCAGGTCGATCAGACAGTCGGCCACTTCCAGGCGGATGCTCAGCTCCGGGTAGTGCCATGCCAATGCGCCCAGCGCAGGTGCCAGATGCACCCTGCCAAAGCCGAAGCTGCTGCTGATGCGCAGCATGCCGCGTGGCTGCTGTTTGCTGGCACCGATCTCCACATTCATCAATTCCACATCCCGCAGAATCTTCTGTGCCCATTCGTGGACACGTTCTCCCTGTTCGGTCAGGGCAATGCGCCGGGTGGTGCGGTCCAGCAGGCGGCAAGTCAGGCACTGTTCCAGCACGCGAATCCGTTTGCTGACATAGGCCGGTGAAACAGCCATGGCTTCGGCCGCGGCGGTAAAACCGCCCTTGCGGACGACCAGACAGAACACCCGCAAATCTTCAAGCTGCAGCAGATCCTTCATGCTTCGTGTCTTCTGTATGCACGGAATGACCGATTATCAGGGCTTTGTTTTCCGCCATGCTAGGCCTCGCAGTACAAGGTCATTACGGCGAAAGAACAGAGGAGAGCGGGATGCAGGCTTACAGGATTGCGGCCATTGCCGGTGATGGCATTGGCAAGGAAGTGCTGCCGGAAGGCTTGCGTGTGCTAAAGGCAGCGGTGCGGCGTTTTGACATTGATCTGTCCGTGACCCTGTTTGACTGGGCATCGTGTGACTATTACCTGCAACACGGCCAGATGATGCCGGACAACTGGTCGGCCATCCTGCAGGGTTTTGATGCCATTTATTTCGGCGCGGTCGGCATGCCGGAGCAAGTGCCGGATCACATATCGCTGTGGGGTTCTCTGTTGAAGTTCCGCCGCGTGTTCGACCAATACGTCAATCTGCGACCGGTGCGCCTATTGCCTGGAGTGCCTTGTCCGCTGGCCAATCGCCAGCCCGGCGATATCGACTTTCTGGTCGTCAGGGAGAACACCGAGGGGGAATACTCTGCCGTCGGTGGCCGCATGTTCGAGGGCACGGAGCGCGAACTGGTGCTGCAGCAATCGATATTTACCCGCCATGGGGTGGACCGCATCCTGCACCACGCTTTTACCCTGGCACAAAGCCGACCGCGCAAAAAGCTGACTGCCGCCACCAAATCCAACGGCATCGCCGTGAGCATGCCGTATTGGGATGAGCGGGTGGCCGCGGTGGCGCAGCACTACCCGGAGGTGCAATGGGAGCTGCAGCATGTGGATATTCTGGCGGCCCGTTTTGTATTGCAGCCCGAGCGTTTCGATGTGGTGGTGGCGTCAAATCTGTTTGGCGACATCCTGTCAGACCTGGGGCCGGCCTGTACCGGCACCATTGGTTTGGCTGCCTCGGCCAATCTTAATCCCGAGCGGCGTTTCCCCTCCCTGTTTGAACCGGTTCACGGCTCGGCACCGGATATTGCCGGTCAGAACATGGCCAACCCCATCGGCATGATCTGGTCCGCGGCCTTGATGCTGGATTTTCTTGGCCACGGCCAGGGGCCGTGCCGCGCGGCCCACGATGCCATCATGCAGGCCATCGCCTCTGTGCTGCTGAGCGGGCCGCTGACCGCCGATCTGGGTGGCAAGGCCAGTACCACCGAGCTGGGACAAGCCATCGTGGCTGCGCTTACGCATGCCCCGCAGGCGGTGCAAGCCTAATCCAGCGCGTGCTGGCGGACCGGTCCGCAGCCGGGCGATCGCGCCGGCAGGACCGCATCATTTCCTTATTTACGAATCCGGCCAGGTCTAGGCCTGGCAGCAGGGGGCAACATGCACAAGCTCACACACAGCCGGCGTGACGTGCCGCTGGCACTGGTCAGTTTGCTCATCGTGATGGTGATGGTCGTCGTGATGATCGCCATGCCGCAGGCTTCGATCGCGGCGGCGGATCGACTGATGTATTGGTGTACCCATGTATTTGCCTCGCCGATCTTGCTGTTTGCCTTTGGCTCGGTGCTGTTTGTTGCCTGGCTGGCAATGAGCAAGTACGGGCAGATCCGCCTGGGCGAGGGCGGGCCGGATTATTCCACCTTGTCGTGGATTTTCATGTTCATCATGTCCGGCATGGGCTCATCGGCCTTGTACTGGGGCTTTCTGGATTGGGCTTATTACTACCAGACCCCCGGTTTGAACCTGCCACCGGCGTCGCCGCAGGCGTTGAAATACAGCGTGGCTTATTCCCTGTTTCATTCCGGTCTGAGTGCCTGGGCCATGTATGCCGTCGGCTCGGTGGCCATGTGCTACTACTATCACGTGCGCAAGAACAAGGGTTTGAGCCTGGCGGCCATTATTGCCGCGATTACCGGCCGCCAGCCTGACGGCGTGCTGGGGCGGCTGGTGGATTTGCTGTTCATGCTGTGCATGTTCGGCGCATTGACCATCTCCCTGGTGCTGACCGCCACCACCTTTACCCGTTTGCTGTCCACCCTTACCGGCATCCCGGACAATTTTGTCACCCAGTTGGTGGTGATTCTCTCGGTTGCCGTGCTGTTCACCCTGTCATCCTGGGTGGGCATGGATGGTGGCATGAAGCGTTTGAGCCAGATGGTGTGCTGGGGCGTGCTGCTGCTGGCCGCTTATGTGTATCTGCTGGGGCCTACCCATTTCATTACCAGCAATGTGTTGTCCAGCCTGGGCTTGATGCTCAGCAGTTTTGTCGACATGAGCTTGTTTACCGACCCCTTGGGCGACGGCAAGTTTACCCGTGAATGGACGGTGTTTTACTGGCTGTGGTGGATTTCCTATGCCCCAGGCGTGGCCTTGTTTGTCACCCGCGTATCGCGTGGCCGCACCATCCGTGAGGTACTGCTGGCCATGATGTTTGGTGGCTGTTCCGGTATCTGGTTTGTTTATGGGGTGCTGGAAAGCTACAGCGTACACAGTTTCATCACTGGCCTGGTGGCCGTGCCACAGGTATTGCAGGCTCAGGGAGGGGAATCGGCCATTGCCCAGTTGCTGGCCCTGTTGCCGGCTGGTCGGGTGGTGATTGCGTTTTTCCTGGCCGTGATGGCGATCTTTCTGGCCGCACACATGGATGCGGTAGGTTACGCCGTCTCCGCCACCTGTACCCGCAATCTGGCGGAAGGCGAAGACCCGTCCCCGGTCGATCGCTTGTTCTGGTGCGTGATGCTGACGCTGGTGCCACTGGCAATGATTTTTGCCAAAGCACCACTCAATACCATGAAGACCACGGTGATTGTGACGGCCATTCCCTTTGCCATCATCACCCTGGTCAAGGTGTATGGCCTGCTCAAGTGGCTGCGTGAGGATTATGGCGATGTCCCGGCGCACCAGATAGGCGAACAGCCACCTCCGGTTGTGGTTGGCAAGCAGTCCAGCTGATGGAGGCGGTGATGGCGAGTGCTTATCAGCTTTCTGCGGAAATGCAGTCTTTTGTCAGGCAGTGCGCCCTGTTTGAGCCCACCGATGACAGCCTGGCGGAGATGCGTGCGGCCTACGATGCCCTGTGCCGCTATTTCACCCCGGCATTGCCGGATGGGCTGCTGTGCGAGGAGCATGTTCTGCCGGCGGCCGGCAGAGATATCCCGCTGCGTCTGTATCGCCCGGCCCGGACAATGCCCGCCGCCGCTTGGCCCGGAGTGCTGTATTTGCACGGTGGCGGCTGGATGCTGGGCGGCCTGGATTCACATGCCTTTATCGCCGCCTCGCTGGCGCGGGAGTGTGCTGCCGCCGTGCTGGTGGTGGATTACCGGCTGGCACCCGAGCATGTCTTTCCGGCCGCCTTCGACGACTGCCTGGCCGTGTGGGACATGCTGAGAGTGGATGGCTTGGCGCTAGGCATCGACCCCGCGCGCGTGGTGGTGGCCGGGGATAGCGCCGGTGGCAATCTGGCTGCAGCACTCTGCCTGGCGGCACGTGACCGGCAAGGGCCGCCGCTGTGTGGGCAGGCCCTGATCTATCCCGCATTGGCGGCGGTGCCGACAGAGCCGGCGGCAAGTGAACATGCCGCTGCGCCGCTGCTGAGCCGTGCGGACATGGCGTATTACCTGGCGCAATACGCGCCGGATCCGGCCATGCATGCCGATCCGCGCCTGGCACCACTGGCTGCGCCCCGGCTGCAAGGTGTGCCACCGGCCTTTGTCGCCGTGGCGGAGTACGACCCGCTGCGAGACGATGGCCTGCGCTATGTACAACGCCTGCAAGCCAGCGGCGTGGCGGCCGAATGCCATCTCGGCCACGGCTTGCTGCATGGCTGCCTGCGCTTCTGGCCACAAGGCATGCAGACGGCGCGTATGTACAACGCACTGGCCGCAGCCATTACGCGCATGCAGGCTGGCCAGACATGACATCGGTGGCGCAGCGGCATGTCATATAGGGCTGCGCCACCTTTCCCCGGCCTTGCCATGCTTATTTTTCGGGCATGACCGGACCAGCAAAGGGCAGACATGTGCAGCCCGGTGACCACCCCCAGCAGAGGAGAAGCTTCATGCATGACTACACCCGATTGAGCCCGGATTTCTGTGCCGATCCCGAGCGCGCCTGGACCCTGCCGGCCGCCTATTACAGCTCGGATAAGGTCTATCAGTTTGAGAAGGAGAAGATTTTCGCCCATAGCTGGCTTTGTGTGGCACATGGCAGTGAACTGGCCGAATCCAACGACTACATCACCCGTGAGGTGGCAGGTGAAAACATCATCGTGGTGCGTGGTCGGGATGGGGTATTGCGCAGTTTTTACAATGTCTGTCCGCACCGGGGACACCAGTTGCTGCAAGGCAGTGGCAGGGCCAAAAACGTGATTACCTGTCCCTATCACGCCTGGACTTTCAAGCTGGACGGTCAACTGGGCCATGCCCGCAATTGTGAAAACGTGGTCGATTTTGATCCGGACAAGGCTAGCTTGTCGGCGCTCAAGGTGGAGGAGTATGCCGGCTTTGTGTTCATCAACATGAATCTGGCGGCCGAGCCGGTGGAGCAGCAATTACCCGGTCTGGCCGACAGCTTGCGCAAGGCCTGTCCGGTGATCGACGAGCTGCAACTGGCGGCGCGCTTTGTTACCGCCACGCCGGCCAACTGGAAAATCATCGTCGACAACTACCTGGAGTGCTACCACTGTGCGCCGGCCCATCCGGGTTTTGCCGACTCGGTGCAGGTGGACAAATACACGCACACCCTGCATGGCAACTGGACGCTGCAGTTTGGGCTGGCCCGCTCCTCCGAGAAGTCTTTCAAGATCGACCCCTCGGTCAGCAACCCCAGCTTTAGCGGCTACTGGGCCTGGCCTTGCACCATGTTCAATGTCCCGCCCGGAGCCGACTTCATGACGGTGATTTATGAGTTCCCGATGGATGCCGAAACCACCTTGCAGCACTACGACATCTACTTCCGCAATAAGGAGCTGACGGCTGAGCAACAGGCACTGGTGGAGTGGTATCGCACCGTGTTCCGGCCAGAGGACCTGCGGCTGGTGGAAAGCGTGCAGCGCGGGCTGAAATCGCGCGGTTATCGCAGCCAGGGCCGCATCATGACCGACCGCCAGCGCAGCGGCATCAGTGAGCATGGCATTGCCCACTTCCATCACTTGGTGGCACGGCAGCATCAGGACTGATGCCACCTGCGGCGGCGCTGCCTGGCGGTGGCCGCCGCTGCCGTGATGTATCTGATGAGATTGCAAAATCCAATGCTGTGCCGACAGCCAGCGTATGTCTGAGGCCAATGCTGTCCGGCCTGCAGGGTGGGCATGCGCCTGCTCGGCTCAGTCAACTCCGAGCATGAATCGACATGAGCCTACAGTCCCCGAATATGAATGTCCGCGTAGTGCGGATCGAACAAGCCAGTCCGCTGATCAAACGCTTTACCTTGCAGGCCGCAGATGGCGGCCCGCTACCGGCCTTTGGCGGTGGCAGCCACATTATTGTGCAAATCCCGGCTGCCAACGGCCTGCTCCACAACGCTTATTCGCTGCTTAGCTCGCCTTTTCAGTTGGAGCAGTACCAGATTGCCGTGCGGCGCGAGGAAGCCTCCCGTGGTGGCTCGGCTTTCATGCACGCGCATGTGGCGGAGGGGGACATCTTGCAGATATCCCCGCCCAACAATTTATTCCCGCTGCATGCCACGCCGGGGCGCCACATTCTGCTTGCCGGCGGTATCGGCGTCACGCCCTTCATGGCGCAAATGGAGGAACTGCAGTCCAGCGGCGCAGCGTTTGAGCTGCACTATGCCTTTCGCAGTCGCGAGCAGGCGGCCTTTGTCGACGAGCTGGCGGCGCGTTACGGCGCGCACTGCCATTTTTATGACGCCGCCCGCGGCCAGTTGTGCAATGTTGCCGGCTTGCTGCAGCACATGGCCGAGCCGGACCATGTCTATGTCTGCGGGCCGCAGTCGCTGATTGAGGCGGTGCAGCAGGCTGGAGCAGGGCAGGGCATACCGCCAGCGCATCTGCATTGGGAGCAGTTTTCGGCCAGTACGCAAAGCGGGGAGGCATTTACCGTGGTGCTGGCCCGTTCCGGGCGGGAAATCCGGGTGGCGGCAGAACAAACCATTCTGCAAGCCATTGAGACCGATGGTGCGGTGGCGGTGGATTGCCTGTGCCGCGAAGGCGTGTGTGGCACCTGTGAAGTAGGCATTGTCGAGGGCGAGGCCGAGCACCGCGACCAATACTTCAGTGAAGAAGAAAAGCAGGCGCAAAACAGCCTGCTGATTTGCGTGTCACGCGCCAAAGGCCGCCGCATCGTGCTGGATCTGTAAAACCGCGCGCTGGGGCTGCCTGCAGGGCCGGGCAGCCGCCGTCGCTTGTGCTGTGCGTGGGCGGGCAGGGCAGCGGTTTGCCTGCCGCAGCGATGATCGTGCCGCCACCTTGTCTAAGCTGATGGTGACAGTCCCCCGCAACCGAATACTGCCATGGTGACAGCCGGCCCGTGATTTCCTTGACAACTGTCACTGATAAAGCCGGATACGCTGGGCTAGAATGGATGACAGTTTTCGGCGCGCGGTGATCCCGCTGCGACTGCAGTCCCGGCGCCTCACGATTGGCCTACAAGGACATCTCTGCCATGAACCATACCTATCTTGCCCACCTGGAAGCCACGCTGGCCCAAATCCGTGCTGATGGTTTTGAAAAGCCGGAACGGGTGATTGCCACCCCGCAGCGTGCCGATATCGCCCTGTCCGGTGGTGCGCATGTACTTAACTTCTGTGCCAACAACTATCTGGGGCTGGCCGATGATGCCCGCCTGATCGATGCCGCCAAGCGCGGGTTGGATGACTATGGCTATGGCTGCGCCTCGGTGCGCTTCATCTGCGGCACGCAGCAGATTCACAAAGACCTGGAGCAAGCCATTTCCGGCTTCCTCGGCACCGACGACACCATTCTGTATTCCAGCTGTTTCGACGCCAACGGCGGCGTGTTCGAAACCCTGCTGGGCGAAGAAGACGCGGTGATTTCCGACGAGCTGAACCACGCCTCCATCATCGATGGCGTGCGCCTGTGCAAGGCCAAGCGCTTCCGTTACAAGAACAACGACATGGCCGATCTGGAAGCCCAACTGCTTGCCGCCGAGGCGGCCGGTGCGCGCTTCAAGCTGATTGTCACCGATGGCGTGTTCTCCATGGACGGCATCATTGCCGACCTGAAAACCCTGTGCGAAGTGGCTGGCCGCCATGGTGCCATCGTGATGGTGGACGATTCCCATGCCGTTGGCTTCATCGGTGACAACGGTGCCGGTACGCCGGAACTGTGCGGCGTGGCCGACAAGGTGGACATCTACACCGGCACGCTGGGCAAGGCGCTGGGCGGGGCTTCCGGCGGCTATGTGTCCGGCCGCAAACCCATCATCGATCTGTTGCGTCAGCGTTCGCGCCCCTATCTGTTCTCCAACAGCCTGGCACCGGCCATTGCCGCGGCCAGCCTGGAAGTGCTCAAGCTGATCCAGTCCGAAGGCCAGTGCCTGCGCGCCCAGCTCAAGCGCAATGCCGAGCTGTTCCGCAATGAAATGTCCGCTGCCGGTTTCACCCTGGTGCCGGGCCAGCATCCCATCATTCCGGTGATGCTGGGCGATGCCCGCCTGGCCAGTGAAATGGCCGCCCGCCTGCTGCAGGAGGGCGTGTACGTGATCGGCTTCTCCTTCCCGGTGGTACCCAAGGGCAAGGCGCGCATTCGCACCCAGATGTCCGCCGGTCACACGGTGGAGCAGGTGCAGCGTGCGGTGGCCGCCTTCATCAAGGTGGGCCGTGAGCTGAAAGTGATCGATTGATCCTCCCTAACGCTGCCCGCTGGCCACAAGGCTGGCGGGCGTAGCACTGACAGGCAAATGCAATGAAAGCACTCTCCAAACTGAAATCCGCTCCCGGCCTGTGGATGAATGATGTGCCGCAACCGGAAATCGGCCATAACGACCTGCTGATCAAGATCAGCAAAACCGCCATCTGCGGCACCGACATCCATATCTGGAACTGGGACGAATGGGCGCAGAAGACCATTCCGGTGCCCATGCACGTCGGTCATGAATACGTGGGCGTAGTCGCCGCCATGGGCTCTGAAGTGCGCGGCTTTGAAATCGGCCAGCGCGTGTCCGGCGAAGGCCACATCACCTGCGGCCACTGCCGCAACTGTCGTGCCGGCCGTCGTCACCTGTGCCGCAACACCGTGGGCGTGGGCGTGAACCGCGAAGGCGCGTTTGCCGAATACCTGGTGATTCCGGCCTTCAATGCCTTCCCGATTCCGGACGACATCTCTGATGATCTGGCTGCCATCTTCGACCCCTTCGGCAATGCGGTGCATACCGCGCTGTCCTTCAATCTGGTGGGTGAGGATGTGCTGATCACCGGGGCCGGCCCCATCGGCATCATGGCGGTGGCCATTGCCAAGCATGTGGGCGCACGGCATATCGTGATTACCGACGTCAACGACTATCGCCTGGAGCTGGCGCGCCAGATGGGGGCCAGCCGTGCGGTAAATGTGGCGCGGGAAGACCTGAAACAGGTGATGAGCGAGCTGCACATGTGTGAAGGCTTTGATGTGGGCCTGGAAATGTCCGGCAACCCGCAGGCCTTCCGCCAGATGCTGGAAACCATGAACCATGGCGGCAAGGTGGCGCTGCTGGGCATTCCGCCGGCCAATACCGCCATCGACTGGAACCAGGTCATCTTCAAGGGCCTGGAAATCAAGGGCATCTATGGCCGGGAAATGTTTGAAACCTGGTACAAGATGGTGGCGCTGATCCAGTCCGGGCTGGATATCCGTCCCATCATCACCCATCACTTCAAGGTGGATGATTTTGAGCAGGGCTTCGCCGCCATGCTGTCCGGTCAGAGCGGCAAGGTGATTCTGGACTGGAACTGAGCACCGCAGCCAAAAAAACCTGTAGTGGCGCGTATTGCCGCAGCGACGGCTGCCATTTGGCAGCCGCTGACGGCATGGCATGATGTGCAGCAAAACCGGCGTCAGCCGGTTTTTTCTTGTCTGCGCTCACCGTTGGCGCATGGTTTGACCCGGCGCAAGCCCGCTTGGGGCCGGGCGTCGCACACTGCTGGCTGACTGGATTGAGCAGGATGTGCAGCAATGATCGCGGTAATCGGGGCCGGGGTATCCGGCCTGTCCTGTGCCTGGTGGCTGCGCCAGCAGGGCATGGCGGTGCAGGTGTTCGAAGCGGATGACAGGGTGGGCGGCAAGGTGCGCAGCGTGCAGGGTGAGCGGGTACTGGCCGAGGCCGGCCCGCACACGCTGTATGTCAATGCCGCCACTTGTAACTGGCTGCGGCAGTTGGGTTTGCAGCCATTTTCTCCTGCGCCGGCCAGTCACTTGCGCCATGTGCTGTGGCAGGGGAGATACCACGCGCTGCCCACCGGACTGTTCAGCCTGCTGGGCAGCCACTATCTGAGCCGTGCCGCCAAATGGCGTTTGCTTAGCGAGCCGTGGCGGCGCAGCCCGCCTGCAGCAGCAACGGAGTCGGTGGCTGATTTTGTGCGCCGCCGCCTGGGAGATGAGTGGCTGGACAAGCTGATTGCGCCCATGATGGGAGGCGTTTTTGCCGGCGATGCCGAAGCGCTGCTGATGCAGGAGGCGCTGCCATGGCTGGCGCAGTTGGAGTCACAGGCCGGCTCCATCGGCAAGGGCATGTTGTGGCAGCTATGCCGTGGCCGGCTGAAGCGCAAGCAGGCCGTGTCGCTGCAAGGCGGGTTGGCGCAGTTGCCGCTGCGGCTGGCCAGCGCGCTGGATGTCCATCTTTCCTGCCCGGTACTGCGGTTGGAACGGCGGCAGCGGCAGTGGCTGCTGCATACGCCACACGGAAGTTGCATGGCACAGCAGGTGGTGTTGGCCCTGCCTGCCGCGGCGGCTGCCCGCCTGTTGCTGGATGTGGATGCCACGGCTGCCCGCGCCTTGCAGCAAGTGGTGTATGCCCCGATGAGCGTGGTGAGTACGCTAGTGGACCGGGCGAAGCTGTGGCGGCCCCTGCCAGGCTTCGGTGCCTTGCATGCGCCTGGCGAACAGGCATTTGCCGCCGGCCACCTGATGAGCAGCAATATCTATCCGCAGCGCGTGGCCAGCTCCCTGTGCCATATCACCAGTTTTGTCGGTGGCCAGCTATACCGGCAACAAGCCATGCTGGCCGACGAGGCTTTGCTGGCCGGACTCAAGCAGGAGTTGGCCCACAAGCTTGGTCTGCAGGGCCAGCCGCTGGAGCAGCAGATTTTCCGCTGGCCACAGGCGCTGCCGCAGGCCACGGCAGCCATTGCCCCGGCCCGTACTGCGATGCAGGGGCTGGCCGGGCAGGGGGTGCATGTGTGCGCGGCCTGGCTGGATGGGGCCGCCTTGTCTGCCTGTCTGGACAAGGGCAGGCAACTGGCCTGTGCGCTTGCCGAGCATGCATCAGCGCAGCGCAGTTGCCCTGTCGATTAGCGCAATGCACAACGCGCTGCCGCTTTCGCCCACTGCCTTGCTTTGCGCCGGGGGCGCTAGGCGGTAGAATCGACCTTTGACTTTTTACTCGCTACCCCACGTCTATGCTTACCTTCCAGGAAATCATCCTTACCCTCCAGAATTATTGGAACGAGCAAGGGTGCGTCATCATGCAACCCTTCGACATGGAGGTGGGCGCCGGTACCTCGCATCCGGCCACCTGTCTGCGTGCCATCGGCCCTGAGCCGTGGAATGCCGCCTATGTACAACCGTCGCGTCGTCCCAAGGATGGCCGCTACGGCGAAAACCCCAACCGTCTGCAGCATTACTACCAGTTCCAGGTAGCGCTCAAGCCGTCGCCGGCCAATATCCAGGACCTCTACCTGGGCTCGCTCAAGGTGCTGGGCATCGACCCCACCGTACACGACATCCGCTTTGTGGAAGATGACTGGGAAAACCCGACACTGGGTGCCTGGGGTCTGGGCTGGGAAGTCTGGCTGAACGGCATGGAAGTCACCCAGTTCACCTACTTCCAGCAAGTGGGCGGCCTGGACTGCAAGCCGGTGCTGGGTGAAATCACCTACGGTATCGAGCGTCTGGCCATGTATCTGCAAGGCGTGGAAAACGTGTACGACCTGCTGTGGACGGTGTATCCCAACGGTCAGCGCGTGACCTACGGCGATGTGTACCACCAGAACGAAGTGGAGCAGTCCACTTACAACTTCGAACACGCCAATGTGCCCAAGCTGTTCGAACTGTTCAGCTACTACGAATCCGAAGCCAAGCGCCTGCTGGACATCCCGCTGGCGCTGCCGGCTTACGAAATGGTGCTCAAGGCCGGTCACTGCTTCAACCTGCTGGATGCGCGTGGTGCCATCTCGGTAACCGAACGTGCCACCTATATCGGCCGGGTACGCACCCTGTCGCGTGGTGTGGCCCAGGCTTACTACGCCGCGCGCGAGGCACTGGGTTTCCCCATGTGCCCCAAGGCCTGACCGGCCATGAAAACACGGATCAGTCTGCTTCTGGCCCTGCTGTCCCTGCCCGCCATGGCGGCAGAACCTGACTGGGGCGTTTACCAGCAAGGTTCCGCGCTGGAACTGGCCATGGACCGTAATTCCATCTGGGTGGAAAAGGACGGGCTGGTCCATTTTGTGAATCAGGAGCGCTTTAGCGAACGTCAGTACGACAAGGCTACCGACATCAAGTATTTCATCCGGCGTACCAGCGGTTATGCCAGCTGCAGCAAGCAGCAATATACCTTTGTCGGCTTCGAATATGCCGACAAGCGTGGCCGCCAGCTTTACTCCACCATGTTCCCGGTACAACGTTTTGCCTGGAAATGGCAGTCGGTGGAACAAGGCTCGGTTGCCGACACCATGCTGCAAGTCGTGTGCTATCTCGCCAAATCCGCTCCGCACAAGAAACCTGAATAAATCATGAACGCCACCCTGCTTATCGAGTTGCTCACCGAAGAGCTGCCGCCCAAGGCGCTGGAAAAGCTGTCGCACAGCTTTGGCCAGACCATTACCGAAGAACTGAAAAAACTGCAGTTTGTGGCTGCCGATGCCGCCGCCACCGTGTTTGCCTCGCCGCGCCGCCTAGCCGTGCAAGTCCCGGCCGTGCTGGCCGTGCAGCCGGACCAGAAAATCGTGCGCAAGGGCCCGGCTGTGGCCGCCGGCATGAAGGATGGCCAGCCCACCCCGGCACTGGCTGGTTTTGCCCGCTCCTGCGGCGTGGATGTTTCCGCGCTCACCACCATGAGCGATGGCAAGCAGGACGTGTTTGCCTATGAAAGCACCAAGACCGGTGAAGCACTGTCCGCAGTACTGACCGACATCGTTGCCCTGGCGCTGAAAAAGCTGCCGATTCCCAAGCTGATGCGCTGGGCCGACTACGACTACCAGTTTGTGCGTCCGGTGCATGGCCTGATCATGCTGTGGGGCGAAACCGTGATTGAGGGCAGCCTGCTGGGCCTGTCCAGCCGCAACGCCACTCGTGGCCACCGCTTCCTGTCCTCGGGCGATGTGTTTGTGGAAAAAGCCGACGACTACGCCCGCGTGCTGTTCGAGCAGGGCAAGGTACTGGCCAGCTTTGACGCCCGCCGCGAGCTGATCAGGAAACGCCTGGCCGACGCCGCTGCCGTGCATGGTGCCACCATTGCCGCCGACGACGCTTTGCTGGACGAAGTGACCGCGCTGGTGGAATGGCCGGTGGTACTGGAAGCCGGCTTTGAAGCCGAATTCCTCAAGGTGCCGCAGGAATGCCTGATCCTGACCATGCAGCAGAACCAGAAGTACTTCCCGCTGCTGGATGCCAAGGGCAAGCTGATGAACCGCTTCCTGCTGGTGTCCAATCTGGAAACCGCCGATCCCAGCCACATCATCCAGGGTAATGAGCGCGTACTGCGCGCCCGTCTGTCCGATGCCAAGTTCTTCTTCGAGCAGGACCAGAAAGCCCGTCTGGAAACCCGTCTGGCCAAGCTGGCCGAAGTGGTTTACCACAACAAGATCGGCAGCCAACTGGAGCGCGTGGAACGCCTGCAAGCCATTGCCGGCCAGATTGCCGCCCTGCTGGGCGCGGACCAGTCCGTGGCCGAGCGTGCCGCCTTGCTGGCCAAGGCCGACCTGGTGACCGACATGGTGGGTGAATTCCCCGAGCTGCAAGGTGTGATGGGCATGTACTACGCCCAGCACGACGGCGAAAGCGAGGTGGTTGCCGCCGCCATCGAAGGCCACTACCACCCGCGTTTTGCCGGTGACAGCCTGCCGCAGGGCGATATCGCCACTGCCGTGGCTTTGGCCGACAAGCTGGAAGCCATTGTCGGCATCTGGGGCATCGGCCTGATTCCGACCGGCGACAAGGACCCGTACGCGCTGCGTCGCGCCGCCCTGGGCGTGCTGCGCATGGCACTGGCCGCCAAGCTGGACCTCAAGGCCCTGCTGGCGCTGGTGGCTGCCGCCTTCCCGGCTGGCAAGCTGTCCGCCACCACGGCTGACGAAGTGTTCGCCTTCATGATGGACCGCCTGAAGAACTACCTGGCGGCTGACTATCAGGCCGACGAAGTGGAAGCCGTGCTGGCGCTCGCTCCGTCCACCCTGAACGAAGTACCGGCCGTACTGGCCGCCGTGGCTGCCTTCAAGGCACTGCCGGAAGCCGCTACCCTGGCCGCCGCCAACAAGCGGGTGAAGAACATCCTGAAGAAGGTGGAAGGCGAAGTGGGTTCGGTAAACCCGGCCTTGCTGAGCGAAGCCGCCGAGCAGGCGCTGTTTGCCGCGGTGAGCGAACTGGCACCGCAGGTGGACGCCAAGTTTGCCGCCCACGACTTTGCCGGTGCGCTGGCCCAGCTCTCCAGCCTGAAGGCACCGGTGGATGCCTTCTTTGATGGCGTGATGGTGATGGCGGACGATCTGGCCGTACGTGCCAACCGTATTGCCTTGCTGGCCAGTCTGGCAGCCCTGTTCAACCGCGTGGCGGACATCTCGCTGCTGGCGGATTAACCCGGGAGGGGAGTGGAGGGTCGGGAATAGGGAGTGGGCAACAAGCCAGGCTCCATAACTCTCTACTCGCCACTCCCCACTCCCTTCTGTGGAAGTGCTTTCTCAACATGAAACTCGTTATCCTGGATCGCGACGGTGTCATCAATGAAGACCGCGATGACTTCGTCAAGAACACCATGGAATGGGTACCGCTGCCGCACAGTCTGGAAGCGATAGCCAATCTGACCCAGGCGGGCTGGCGCGTGGTGGTGGCCACCAATCAGTCTGGCCTTGCCCGTGGCCTGTTCGATGTGCATGCGCTCAACGCCATGCATGAGAAGATGCACCGTCTGGTGGGGCAGGCGGGTGGCCGTATCGATGCCGTAGCCTATTGCCCGCACGGGCCGGATCACGGCTGTGAATGCCGCAAGCCGCTGCCGGGCATGGTGCTGGAGCTGGCCGAGCGTTTCAATGTCAAGCTGCAGGGCCTGCCGCTGATTGGCGACAGCCTGCGCGATCTGGAATCCGTTGCCGCCGTGGGTGGCCAGCCCATCCTGGTGCGCACCGGTAAAGGCATGCAAACCCTGGCAAAGGGCGGCTTGCCCGAAGGCACGCTGGTGTTCGACGATCTGTTTGACGCGGCCGAGCACCTGATCAATTCCTGAAGTGCTTTGTTGTGAGGCTGAATTAACCCATGATCTGGATTCGTAACCTGATTTACTGGCTGTTGCTGCTGATTGTCACGCCGCTGTGCTTTCTGGGCCTGTTCATTGCCGCGCCGCTGCCACGGCGTACCCGCCATGTATTTGGTGAAAGCTGGGCCAAGATCATGCTGTGGCTGCTGGTGCATGTGGTTGGCCTGAAATACCGGGTGATCGGTGCCGAGAACATCCCGTCGGTGCCCTCCATCATCTGTTCCAAGCACCAGTCCGGCTGGGAAACCCTGGCCTTGCAGAAAATCTTTCCTTCGCAGATTTACGTGGCCAAGCGCGAGCTGCTGTGGCTGCCCTTCTTCGGCTGGGGCCTGGCCTTGATGAACCCGATTGCCATCAACCGTTCCGACCGTGCCCGCGCCAACGACCGCATGCTCAAGCAGGGGCTGGAACGCAAGAAGCACGGCTTCTGGATTACCGTGTTTCCGGAAGGCACCCGCACCAAGCCGGGCGTGGCTGGCAAGTACAAGCATGGTGCGGCGCGCATGTCGCGCCAGTTGGACATGCCCTTGGTGCCGGTGGCGCACAATGCCGGCGAATTCTGGCCGCGCAATGCCTTTTTGAAGTATCCGGGTGAAATCACCGTGGTGATCGGCCCGGCCATCTACCCGCAAGACGGTGTCGGCCCCGAAGCCATGACCCAGCAGGCGCAGCAGTGGATTGAAGCGCGCCAGCAGGAAATCGGCGGCGTCGGCCCGTTTGCCCATCCCGATGACAAGCGCCGCCGCCTGGACCGTCCTGCCGCTGCCTGAGGGCGCGGTGGAGGTGCATCTGGTACGCCGGATGCGCAAAAGCATAGGCATCCGCATTGCCGATGGCCGGGTGGAGCTGATTGCCCATCCACGTGTTACCCAGGCGCGCCTGCATGAGGTGCTGCAGGCGCGGCGCGACTGGATTGCCCGCCATGTGGTAATGCAGCGGGAACAAAAGCAGCAACTGGCCGATCAGACTGGTTTAACCTATCTGGGACGCCCGCTATCCATTCAACTGCTGGGTGGAGTGCGTCGGACTGCCCGGCTGGACGGCGAGGTATTGCAAGTTGCCGGCATCCAGCCCGGCGATGAAGCCGGCCTGCAGGCCGTGGTGTCTGCCTGGCTCAAGCGTCAGGCACAGTTGTTGTTTGCCCAGCGCATGGCCTTGCTGCAGCCACAGTGTCCACGTCCTCCCGGCAAGCTGTCGCTGTCTGCGGCACGCACGCGCTGGGGCAGTTGTACTGCGCGGGGCGATATCCGGCTTAACTGGCGGCTGGTGCAGGCCCCGCTAGTGATCATCGATTACGTGCTGGCCCACGAGCTGGCTCATCTGCAGCACATGAACCATTCGGCGGCGTTCTGGATGGAAACCGCCCGCCTGTTTCCCGACTGGAAAAATGCGCGCCACTGGCTGAAGCAACAGGGCAGCAGTCTGTTCCGTTTCGGTTAGCCGGGGGCAAGGCGTCGCCCTCATCATTACAGGAGTCCACTATGCAATTTCTGCACACCATGCTGCGCGTCGGCAATCTGGAACGTTCGCTGGCTTTTTATCAAGACGTGCTGGGCATGCGCCTGCTGCGCCGCCAGGATTACCCGGAAGGCCGCTTCACCCTGGCCTTTGTCGGCTACGGTGACGAAGCCGACCACACCGTGCTGGAGCTGACCCACAACTGGGATACCGACAGCTATGAACTGGGCAACGCCTTCGGCCATATCGCCATCGGCGTGGATGATGCCTACCAGGCCTGTGACGCGGTGCGTGCCAAGGGGGGCAAGGTGGTGCGTGAGGCTGGTCCGATGAAACACGGCACCACCGTCATTGCTTTCGTGGAAGATCCGGATGGTTATAAGATCGAGTTTATCCAGAAGGGTAGTGATTAAGCCCGCAAGACAAATGCCTGTCGTGACGACAGGGGGACTCAAGAGGCTGGAGCGGTGTCTTCCAGCCTTTTTCATGTGCATGCTCCTGCCTTAGCGGCGGGCAGCTTAAACCGGAGCCTAGATGATCACCTTGCGCCACCTCGCCAGTCTGATTTTGCTTGCCCTGCTGCCGGCCATGGCACAGGCGGCCGATCTGGATGGCACCACCCTCAGCCTGGCCTGGGGGCTGCCTTTTGCCGGCATTCTGTTGTCCATTGCCCTGTTTCCCATTTTTGCCCCCGGCTTCTGGCACCACCATTTTGGCAAGATCACCGCCTGCTGGACGCTACTGTTTCTGCTGCCCTTTACCGCCAGCTTCGGGCTGGCCAGCGTGTTGAGCCTGATCGTGCATGCGCTGCTGGCCGAGTACATTCCCTTCATCATGCTGCTGCTGGCGCTGTATACGGTGTCGGGCGGCATTCTGGTGGCGGGCAGCCTGCATGGTTCGCCCAAGGTCAATACCGCCATCCTGGCCATCGGCACGGCACTGGCTTCCATCATGGGCACCACCGGGGCGGCCATGCTGCTGATTCGTCCCTTGCTGAAGGCCAATGACAACCGCAAACACCAGGTGCATGTGGTGGTGTTCTTTATTTTCCTGGTGGCCAATATCGGCGGCGGGCTTACCCCGCTGGGCGACCCGCCGCTGTTTCTGGGCTTTCTCAAGGGCGTAACCTTTGGCTGGACCTTCCAGCACATGCTGCTGCCGGTATTGCTGCTGTCCCTGACGCTCTTGCTGGTGTTCTTCCTGTTGGACAGCTATTTTTACCGGCGCGAGGACGAAGAGTTCAAGCCCCATCACGATCAGCCGTTACGGCTGTATGGCAAGGGCAACTTCCTGTTGCTGGCCGGCGTGGTGGGGGCGGTGCTGTTGTCCGGCTTCTGGCAGCCGGGCATTCATCTGGAAGTGGCCGGGGTGCATGCCGAGCTGCAAAACCTGGTGCGTGACGGGCTGCTGCTATTGCTGGCGCTGGCCTCTTTGTGGCTGACGCCCAAGCAAGTGCGGGCCGGCAATGAGTTTAACTGGGACCCGATCCTGGAGGTGGGCAAGTTGTTTGCCGGCATTTTCATCACCATCGCACCGGCCATTGCCATCTTGCGCGCCGGTACTGCCGGGCAGTTGGCGGCACTGGTGCATGCGGTATCCGGGGCGGATGGTCAGCCGCTGAATGCCATGTATTTCTGGATGACCGGTCTGCTGTCCAGCTTTCTGGACAATGCGCCCACCTATCTGGTGTTCTTCAATCTGGCAGACGGTAATGCCGTCACGCTGATGGGGCCGCTGGCGCAAACCTTGCTGGCCATTTCCATGGGCGCGGTGTTCATGGGCGCCAATACCTATATCGGCAATGCGCCCAACTTCATGGTCAAGGCCATTGCCGAGCAACGCGGCGTGGCCATGCCCAGCTTCTTTGCCTACATGCTGTGGTCCATCTGCGTACTGCTGCCGCTGTTTGCCCTGCTGACCTGGGTGTTCTTCTGATGTAAAACGGCGCGCCGCCGTTTCCGGGGCGCGCCGCGGCTGTCATCCTGCCGGATTGTTCTGCTTACCTGGCTTTGACGGCCAGTTGTTGCGGACTGGCGCTCATCGCCTCATCCCATACATGTTTGGGAATATGGGATTGCAGGTATTCCAGCGCTTTTTCCAGCAGGTCTTCATGCAACTGGTGGCCGACGAAAGGCTCGATTTCGGCTGTCACATCACCACCCAGGGCAAGCAGGTGTTCCGCCGCCTGCACGCTATGTAGATACGGAATCACCGGATCGGCCTTGCCATGGAACAGATGGATGGTGGTGTGCGGCAGGGCGCGCGCCGGCAGGCTGGCAAAGCGCCCGCTGAAGGCCAGCACCCGGCTGGCCAGCGCCGGGTAGGCCACCGCCGCTTCCAGCGCCATGATGGCCCCCTGGCTAAAGCCCAATAAGGCAGTGGCGGCATGGCCCAGACCGCTTTGTTGCTGCCAGTATTCCACCGCCGCCACAAAGGCGGGCAGCGCGTCGGCAATGCGTTGCGGGCGGTTTGCCTCGGTCACGCCCTGTACCGAAAACCATTGAAAACCCTGTCCCAGATCACTCTCATCCGCTCCCGCCACGCTGACAATCAGTGCCTGCGGAAAGCTGCGGGCCAGCATATTGCCAACTGGCTGCATGTGTGCGGGGCTGGCACCCACGCCGTGAAACAGCAGCATCAGTTGCTGCGGGGTGGCGGGCTGTTGAATGACGATATCGTGGCGCATGCCTGTTCTCCGGAAGGTCTGCCAGCATGCTGTGGTGCTGCCGGACGGAAATGATGGCGCACGGCTGCTGAGCCCATGCGCGCGAACGAGAGTGAAATATAAGGCCAATGCGGCGTTATAATAGCCCCCTCGCGGTTAACACAGCATTCACTCACATGCACATTCATATCCTGGGCATTTGCGGCACCTTCATGGGCGGCATTGCTGCCATCGCCAAACAGGCAGGCCATACCGTTACCGGCTGCGATGCCAATGTTTATCCTCCGATGAGTACCCAGTTGGAGGCCATGGGCATCACCCTCACCCAGGGATTCGGGGCCGAGCAACTGGAGCTGGGTGCCGACATGTATGTGGTGGGCAATGTGGTGACGCGCGGCAAGCCGCTGATGGAGGAAATCCTCAATCGCGGCCTGCCGTATATTTCCGGCCCGCAGTGGCTGGCGGAAAACGTGCTGCACGACAAATGGGTGCTGGCGGTAGCCGGTACCCACGGCAAGACCACCACCAGCTCCATGCTGGCGTGGATTCTGGAAGACGCCGGCCTGGCTCCGGGCTTCCTGATTGGCGGCATTCCGCAGAACTTTGGCGTTTCGGCCCGCCTGCCCGGTCGTCCGGCACAAGACCCGGCCAGCACCAGCCCCTTCTTTGTGATCGAGGCGGATGAATACGACACCGCTTTCTTCGACAAGCGTTCCAAGTTTGTCCACTACCGGCCACGCACTGCCATTCTGAATAATCTGGAATACGATCATGCCGACATCTTCGCTGATCTGGCGGCTATCGAGACGCAATTCCATCACCTGGTACGCACCATCCCGGCACAAGGCCTGATTGTCAATAATGGCCGCGAGGCCAGCCTGAGCCGGGTGCTGGAGCGTGGCTGCTGGACGCCGGTGGAAGCATTCGGCGTGGCTGATGGCTGGCAAGCGGGCGAGCCGGATGCCAATGGCCACTTCGATGTATTGCTGCATGGCCAGCTGCAAGGCCGGGTGGAGTGGGAACTGATGGGCGAGCACAACCGCCTGAATGCGGTGGCCGCCATTGCCGCCGCCCGCCACGCCGGAGTGGCCGTGCGCGATGCCATTGCTGCGCTGGGGCGCTTTGACAACGTCAAGCGGCGCATGGAAGTGCGCGGCAAGGTGGCGGGCGTTACCGTGTATGACGACTTTGCCCATCACCCCACCGCCATTGCCACCACGCTGGAAGGCTTGCGCCGTCATGTGGGGGATGCGCGCATTCTGGCAGTGCTGGAGCCGCGCTCCAACACCATGAAGCTGGGCACCATGAAGGACGCGCTGCCTGCTTCGCTGGCACTGGCCGACCGGGTGTTCTGCTCGGCCGCCGGCCTTAACTGGAGCCCGGCCGAGGCCTTGCAGCCGATGGGCGACAAGGCGGAGACCTTTGATCAACTGGATGCCTTGATTGCCGCGATTCTGGCCGAGGCGCGCAGCGGCGATCATCTCCTGGTGATGAGTAATGGCGGTTTTGGCGGCATTCACCAGAAGCTGCTGGACGGACTGTCCATGCGCCAGCCTGCCTGATGGGCTGGCCACTGGCCGCCAGCAGACAGGCTCAGGGCTGGCGGTGTATGCAGTTTCCGCCCGCCATGCGTGCCTGATCCAGCGCGCCCTGCAGCCGTCCCAGCATGGCATTGGGTGATTGTTCGTCGGCGCGCAGCGCACTGATGCCCATGCAGGCCCCTGCCGGTCGTGCCTGCGCTCCGCTCAGGATGGCCGACTGGCTTAATGCCCGCAGCAGCCGGCTGGCCAGTTGCCCGGCTCCGGATAGTGAAGTGCCTGGCAGTAGCAGCAGGAAAACATCTTCTTCCTGCCGTGCTACCAGATCGCTGTCGCGGCTGGCCTGGATGCACAGGCTGCCGGCCAGTCTCAGCAACTGGCGTCGCAGCTCTGCCTGCTCCACGCCAGCGCCGGCAGCAGGCAAGCCGAGCAGTTGCAAGGCAATGCCGGATAAGGCACCGCCGTAGCGGCGGATGCGGCCGGTTTCGCCATGGGCGGCAGCAAGAAGCTGCGGCATGCTGATGATGCCGATGAGCAGGTCGTCTGCCGTAGCGGCTGCCTGCTGCGGCTGCAGATGTCTGATCAGCTCCAGCGAACGGGCCAGCAATTGCTGCTCAAAGTCCAGCAGTTGCCGCAGCAGTTGCTGTTCGCTGCGATCGCTGAAACTGATTACCTGGATGATGCTGCCATCGATCAGCACTTCCCGCAGCGAGAGCTGCACCGCAATCAGCCGCCCACCGCCGGTTTTCAGCGCTACGCTATGGTTGTACACCATGTCGTGGCCTGCCAGCAGGGTGGGAATCCGTGTATCGCCGTCCGGCAGAAAACGTGCCAGGGCCTGGCCGATCAGCTCGGCATGGGGGGGGCCAGTACAATGGCAGCCAACTGGTTGGCACCCAGAATGTGGCCGTCCTCCGGCTGCACCAACAGCAATCCGCCCTGTACGGTGTCGATCAGCGACTGAAAGGCTGGGAAGCTGGCCATGGTGGCAGACCTGAGTGCTTGGCGTGATGCCGGAGATTTCAGTCTATCCCAGTCGCCTGCGGATTTCCCGGTAAAAGCGGGGGGCCGGATCAGCGCTCCAGAATGGCGCGCCGATGGCGGCGGAATACCCAGCGCTCCCATAGCGGACTGGTTTGCTCGTCCGCCGGCAGTTGCAGCCTGGCGGTGATGGCATAGGATTCGTCAGGGGTTGGGCTCTGGGCTTCGATGCGGGCCGCCAGAAACAGCATCAGCGCCGAATCAGGGTTGGGCGACAGGGCAATCTGCACCGTATCGCCCACCCGCCAGGGGTGATCGGACAGCCAGGCAATGCTGTCCAGTCCCAGTCGGCAGGGGGTGAGCGGCGGACGTTCCGGATGGTGGCCCAGCAGGGCGATTTCCAGCGCCAGGTCCAGCTTGGCTTCCAGGCGGACCAGCATCGGGTCTGGTTCTTCCGGCGTTTCGCTGGGGGCGGCCAGCACGCGCAGTGCCAGCCGGGTTTCGCGCTGCTGCGCCGGGCTGCATTCCTCGTTGCTCAGCAGTTGCACGCTGAGCGGCAGCCGGGCATCGAAACTGGCACTATCCAGTGCCGGCAAGGCATTCATGGCATTCTCCCGGCGTAGCACTGCATCAGGCAAACAGCCTGGCCACGCCATCCAGTCCTACGATATTGATGGCAACATCGGCCTTGGCCTGCACCACCGGTTTGGCGCGGTAGGCCACACCCACGCCGGCTTCACCCAGCATCAGCAGGTCGTTGGCACCGTCACCCATGGCAATCACCTGTTGCGGACGCAAGCCAAGTTCTGTGCGCTTTTCGATCAGCAGGCGCTGCTTGGCGGCGGCATCCACGATATCGCCCACCACGCGGCCGGTCAGCTTGCCGTCCACCACTTCCAGTTGGTTGGCGTAAGCATAGTCCAGCCCCAGTTGTTGTTTCAGCCGCTCGGTAAAGAAGGTGAAACCACCGGAAACCAGCATGAAGCGGATGCCGTTTTCCTTGCAGCGGGCCAGCAGTTGTTCCGCGCCAGGGCTCAGTTGCAGGCGTTCTTGATATACCTTTTCCAGCGCGCTTTCCGGCAGGCCGGCCAGCAAGGCAACCCGTTCGCGCAGCGAGGCCGAAAAATCCAGCTCGCCACGCATCGAGCGTTCGGTAATGGCGGCTACTTGCGGCTTGATGCCTTGCATGTCGGCAATTTCATCAATGCATTCGATGGTGATCAGCGTCGAGTCCATATCGGACACCAACAGGCCGAAGTCGGCCAGTTTCAGGCTGCTGTCGACAAAGGCAAAGTCATAGCCCAGGGTCTGGCAGCAGGCGCTGATGGCATCGCGGCTGGCCGGGTCGGCATCTGCCAGCCTGGCCACGTCCGGGCTGGGCTGCTGGATGCTGCTGGCGCCGGCAAGGTTGGCCAGCTCCTGCAGTTCGCGGCTGTCGAGACGGGGGGATTGAATGACGAGGGTAGTGGACATGGGCGGGCATGGAATCTGTTGAGCAAGCCGCCATTATGCCACTTGCAGGCTCGCAGCCGGAATGGGGATGTGTCCCCATCCGGCGCTGTGGCTTCAATGCCCTCTGCGACGCTGGCGCCAGCGTTGCCAGGCGGCATCCAGCGCCAGGGTGCCGGGGCCGAAGGCGAAGAGTGCCAGCAGCAGCATGGCCCAGTAGTAATGGAACTGGCGGGTGACGTCGGTGAGGCCGGGGTAGCTGATCACCGCCATCAGGTTGACCACGAACAGCCCGGCGGCGGCAAAGCGGCCAAACAGCCCGACGGCCAGCAGGCTGGAAAACACGGTTTCGCCAAAGGTGCCCATTACCGCGGCCAGGGCGGGCGGCAGCAAGGGTACGTGGTATTCCTCGGTAAACAAGAGCAGGGTGGTGTCCCAGTCAGCCAGCTTGGTGAGGCCGGATTTGAAAAATACATTTGCCACCCACAGCCGGAACAGCAGCAGCACCAGCGGACGGGCGCAGTGACTGGCCTGGTCGAACAGTTGCTGCAGTGGCAGCAGTTTTGGTCTGAGAACTTGCATGGTCGGTCTCCCGTGCAGTGGACAAGCCGCACCCCTCCGCCAGGCCGACGGATGGTGAACCAGCTTTGGTTTTACAGTTGGTAGTGGCTGAGCAGGCCGTCGGCAAACAGGCGCGCCAGCCCGGCTTGCAGGTCGAAATCGTGTTGTGCCGACAAGGCCAGTCCGGCTGCTTCTTCCAGCAGCAAGCCCTGTTGCAGTGCCAGCAACAGGGCAGCCATGCCGGCTGTTTCTGCCTGTACGCGGACTTTGCCGGCATGGCGGCTGACCAGTGCCTGTTCGCCGCCGGACTCAAGGTCTACATTCAGCGTCTGGCCTGGCTGATGGCCCTGCCAGATGGCAACCACCGGCCAGGGCGATGACAGGGCCAGGCTGCTGTCACTCAGGCGCAAGCGTAGCTGGCCGAATTGATCCGGGTGGATGCCGCTCAGTGCCGTGGCCGCCAGCGGGGTCTGGTCGATGGCGTAATAGCTGCGATGCACCGCCCATTCCAGCCGGGCCACATCGGGCAGATACGGTAGTGCCTGTGCCGGTGGAAAATCCTGCAGGAAGTCGCCAAAACTGCCGCCATAGCGATGCAGATTGCCCGAGTGCGAGGCATGGCGCTTGCTGTATTCGCGCGCCAGCCCGGTCATGAATTCCGTGCCGACAATTTGGCCGCACACCGGGTAAATCATGTTCAGGGTTTCGATCAGGCCGACGCGGTAGTTGTTGCGATAGACCGCCAGCCCGGCAGGATGGAGTCCCAGTGTGGTGTCAGCGGCCTGGTCGGGGTGGGCGATCAGCTCCAGCAGCTCGGCCTGCCAGCGTGCTTCAGGCGTCATGACGCGCTCCTTGCAGGATGGTGTCGGCCTTGGCCGCTTCGGCCTGCAGTGTGTCCAGCGGCGGAATGTCCAGATCCCACTCGATCAGCGTCGGGCGTGGGCCAATATCGGCGATGACCTGGGCGTATAGCTGCCAGACGCCGGGGTGTACCGGCTGGCTGTGGGTATCCACCAGCATGCCGTCGCGCTCGCTATAGCCTGCCAGATGGATTTCGCCAATGGCCTCCGCCGGCAGGGCGGCCAGCACGGCCTGTACATCGGTTCCCAGATTGATGCCATTGACGTAGAGATTGTTGACGTCCAGCAGCAGGCCGCAACCGGTGCGCTTTACCAGCTCTGCCAGAAACTCGCCTTCGTTCATCTCGTTGCCGGGGTATTCCACATAGCTGGACAGGTTTTCCAGCAAGATGCGCCGCCCCAGCGCGTCCTGGGTTTCCGCCACATGGCTGGCAATTACCTCCAGCGCTGCGCTGGTGTAAGGAATGGGCAGCAGGTCGTTTACATAACGCTGCGCACTGTGGTTGAAGGACAGGTGTTCTGATACTGCCGCTGGCTGGATGGCATCCACCAGCCGTTTGAGCGCCGCCAGATGTTCTCCATCCGGGCGCACCAGCGAACCCAGTCCCAGTCCCACGCCGTGCAGCGACAGCGGATAGTGTTGCGCCACCCGCTGCAACATGGCCAGCGGCATGCCGCCATCAAAGAAGTTTTCGCTGTGTACTTCCACCCAGCCCAGCGGTGGCAGGGTGTCCAGCACCTGACGATAGTGGGGCGCACGCAGGCCGATGCCGGCAACGGCGGGAAGGGAAGACGCAGTCATGACCAGGTTTACCAGGAGAGAGGGGAGGAGGCTGCCGGCCCTGGCCGGCAACCGTGGCGGAGCGGATTACTTGGCCAGCTTGCCGCCCATTTTTTCGCAGCTGCCCTTGGCGACGTATTTCCAGTCGCCGGGGTCCTTGTCCTTGGTGGCCTGACCGGCGCAGGAGTGGCTGCCGGTGGCCGAGGCGCAGTCGTTCTTGCCGGCCTGGGCAATGCCGAAACATTTTTCTTTTTCTGCAGCAACAGCCGGGGTGGCGCTGAGGGCGCCCATGGCGACAACGGCACCGAGAGCGGAGGCGAGCAGGGCTTTGGATGCATTCATGGTGTTTCTCCTGTGGAACAAGATCAAGCAAGAGGGGGTGTTCTGTGCGGCATGGTGGGTCTACTTGGACCATGCCGCATGGCTATCTGCAATAGACTGCTTATTGTTTCATTGGTGCCATGGTATTGCCACCCATTTGCTGGCAGCTACCCTTGGCAAGCAGTTTCCAGTCGCCCGGGTCTTTATCCACCGTGGCCTGGCCTTTGCAGCCGTGTGCGCCGGTGGCGGAGGCACAGTCGTTCATGCCGGCCATGGCCACGCCATAGCATTTTTCCTGTTCTGCGGCCTGGGCGGGGGCGGCAGCCAGCGCAGCCAGGGTAACAACAGCGCCCATGGCGGAAGCAAGCAGAGTCTTGGAAGCGTTCATGTCAATCTCCTGTCGGGGGTAAGCGGCAAGTGCCGGGTTTCAGGAGTCAGTCGCACGGGCGGGGGCTTTCTTACACACTGGCAGAAAATATTTTGAAATTATTTGCATTTCGCTGCCATTGGCTGCTGTTGCAATACGTTCAATGCTGTTTCCGCCGGTCTGCTGCGTGACTGTCTCTGCAGTATCTGTCGGCCTCACTTGTGCTTTCTTACACGATCAGGCAAAAAAAATCGGGCGACTGTGCGCCCGACGGTTTAACGGATGTTGACCACCTTGTGTGTCTGCACCGACAGCCGCCAGCGCGGGTGTGCCATGCAGTAGGCAATGGCGGCGCGGGTATTGGCGGCCAGCTCCGGGCCATCCATCGGCTGCAGGTAGAAGGTGTCGAACTGCAAATGGGCGACGGTTTCCGGCAGCTGGGTGGCTTGCGGGTAGACCAGCTTCAATTCGTTGCCACGGGTTTGCAGCAGGGGTGAGCCGGCCTTGGGGCTGACGCAGATCCAGTCGATACCGTCCGGTGCGGCGATGGTGCCATTGGTTTCCACCGCGATTTCAAAACCCTCGGCATGCAGGGCATCAATCAGCGCGCTGTCCAGTTGCAGCAGCGGCTCGCCACCGGTGCACACCACATAGGGTGTGCCGCCGCTGCCTGCCGGCCATTGGCTGGCAATGCGGGCGGCCAGTGCGGCGGCGGTGGCAAACTTGCCGCCATCCGGGCCGGTGCCGACAAAATCGGTGTCGCAGAACTGGCAGACAGATTTGCTGCGGTCTTCCTCGCGGCCAGACCACAGATTACAGCCGCTAAAGCGGCAAAACACTGCAGCGCGGCCTGCTTGTCGGCCTTCGCCCTGCAGGGTGTAGAAGATTTCCTTGACCGTGTACATCTTCATTCCCCCTGCAGCAGCGGCCAGCGCATATCGTCATGGAACAGCAGCGATACCCCCTGATGGGCGTTTTCCATCAGGTCGATGCGTGCCAGTTCCGGCACCAGCGGCGACAGATGGGCATGCACCCATTCGGCCACCGACTGGCTGTGGCCGTCACGCACGCCAGCCAGTTTGTCCAGCGGGTTGTGGTCCAGTTGGCGGTAGATGGGCTTGAAGCGGTCTTTGACATCGCCAAAGTCCAGCAGCCAGCCCATGGTGCGGTCCAGGCTGCCGGTGAGCATCAGCCGCACCAGATAGCTGTGGCCGGTGTAGTTGCCATGGCTGTCGAACGGTACCGCGCTTTCAAAACGCTGCTCTTTCCAGATGCGGAAGCGCTTGCCATCGAACTGGCTGCCCGCGGTATGGGTTTCACGCACTTCCACCCAGGCCAGGCCTTGCAGTCCTGCGTCTTGCAGCGCGTGGTACAGCCAGGCGGCAATCACTTCGCTGGTGGGGTTTTCCAGTCCGGCGATGTCATTGAGATAGCGGTGGTTCAGCCGCAGGAACAGCGGTGCCCAGGCGGCTTCCAGCTGGGCCTGGCTGTGCTGGCGGGCATTGGCCACGATGCGTACGCCAAAACCATGGCCATGCAGGCGGCCGCATTTGTGGCCGGCTGGTACGTGGGGCAGGTGGTGGGCGGCTTCGAAGCTGGCGGCAATCCAGTGCAGTGCCGTGCCGTTTTCCAGCATCACGCCGCGCTCCGGCGCGCTTTGCAGCAGCAGGGCGGAGGGGCAGTTCAGCGCATCCTTGATGTGCTGGGCCAGGCTCAGGTCGTCGCACTGTGGCAGTTGCTGGTTGAGGTCGGCATAGTCAAGCGGGGCCAGGACTTGTGCCAGCGCGGCTTGCAGTTCGGCCTGTTCGATATGGGTGACATCGGCACGCGCCAGCACGCGGAAGCTGTGGCCATGCAGGCCCTGCAGGCGGTGTTCGTCACCGGCAACACGGCGGGCGGCTTCAAAGCGGCCACCGGCCAGCAGGCAGGATGCATGCATGTCAGGCCTCCTTGCTGCAGCGTTCGATCAGCGGGTCGGCCACGCCAGCTTCGGCAAAGCCCTTGGCGCGCAGCGCGCAGGAGGCGCAATGACCGCAAGGCGGCACCGCGCCGTTATAGCAGGTGTGGCTCCAGGCCAGTGCTTCCATTGCGCCTACTTGCTGCGCCAGGGTGACGGTTTCGGCCTTGCTCAGATACATCAGCGGGGTATGCAGCTCGACACGGCTGTCCATGCCCAGGCGTACCGCCAGTTGCAGCGCCTGCAAGGTGTTCTCGCGGCAGTCCGGGTAGCCGGAGTAGTCGGTTTGCGCCACACCGGTGACGATGTGACGGGCACCGCGGGTGTAACCGAAGGCAGCGGCAAAAGTGAGGAAAATCAGGTTGCGGCCGGGCACAAAGGTATTGGGCAGGGCGTCGTCATCGCGGCTGCCTTCTTCCGGCGTAATGCTGTCATCGGTCAGCGCATTGCCACCGATGGCGGCAAAGGTGTCGATGGGCAGTACGGTCTGGCGCACGCCAGCCATGGCGGCAATCTTGCGCGCGCAGTCCAGCTCCACGCGGTGGCGCTGGCCGTAGTCGAAGGTGACGGCTTCCACGTTGGCCGCGCCGAATTTCTGCAGCGCCCAGTAGAGGCAGGTGGTGGAGTCCTGACCGCCGGACAGCACGACCAGTGCTTTTTCCGCAGTCTTAGTGGTATTCGGTGTCATGGCGTGATCCATCGATAAACAGTCGAGGCAGTGGTGCTGGGGCTGCTTGCTTGGCCTTGCTGTGCAAGGTGCCGTTGCGGTGGCTGTACGCACGCGGGATCGGTCTCACCCGGCAGGTACTGTCAACCAAATGCAGCGCAGCAAAACAGCGTAATTTATCAGAAAACAGCCTTGCCAGCCAGTTGCCTGCCGTGATTAGTGCATTGATTTTACTGCCAGTGCGGCGGGAAATCGTGGTGCCGGCAACGGGAATGCCGGTATCAAAAGCCGGTTTTCTGGCTGATAATCCAACGGTTAATGTCCGATAGCTTATTTATGGTTCAGACCCGGCTGGTTTTCATCCTGCATGGCCTGCGCTGTCCGCGCAGCCTGCCCGATCGCCTGTTGCAACGTTTTGCCGCGCATTATCAGGTGGATATCCACATCACCACCTCGGCGGTGAGTGCCGAAGACATGGCCTTGCAGGCGGTAGCGCAGGGCTGTGATTACCTGATTGCCGTGGGCGGGGACGGCACCATCCACGAGGTAATCAATGGTGTGATGCGGGCGGATGCTGCCGCGCGAGAACGCGTGGCGGTGGGGGCGCTGCCGTTTGGCACCGGTAATGATTTTGTCCGTTCGCTGGGGGTGAACGATTCGCTGGAGCAACTGGAACAGTTGATTGCCAGCCAGCGCGTACGCCGCATCGACCTGGGGCGGCTCAGCCTGCGGGGAGAGGCCGGTGAGCGGGTGATCTGGTTTGGCAATATCGCTTCGCTGGGCATCAGCTCGGCCATTGTCGAGCAGGTACGCCGTCTGCCTGGCTGGCTGCCGGCCAGCGTGGCGTTCTATCTGTCCATCCTGCTGACCTTGCTGCGTTACCGGCCACGCCGCATGCAGCTGACCCTGGAGGGTGGCGAAGTCATCAGTGGTGATTTTCTCAGCCTGTGCGTGGCCAATGGCCGTTATTTCGGCAGCGGCCTTGGCATTGCGCCCATGGCAAGGCTGGATGACGGCCTGCTGGAAGTAGTGATGATCAAGCGCGGTGGCGGGCTGGACTTTTTGCGGCATCTGCCCAGCTTGCGCAAGGCGCAGCCGGTGCTGGACGAGCGGGTGCGTTACCTGAGTGTGCGCAGTCTGCGCATAGAGGGTCAGGCCTGCCCGCTGGAGGTGGATGGTGAGCTGGCAGGCTATGCGCCAGTCCATATCGAAGTGCTGCCGCAGGCGCTGCGCTGCCTGTCCGCCCTGGGGCCACAGGGCGTGGCGCATTAAGACCCGGCCGCAATAAAAAGGCCCCGCATGCGGCGGGGCCTGGCCGGGTGCGGCGGCGGTTTGCTTACAGCCGGGCCAGCAGCTTTTCGGCCACCAGTTCGGACGATGCCGGGTTCTGGCCGGTAATCAGCAGGCCGTCTTCGCGCACGAATACGCCCCAGTCCGGGCCTTTTTCATAAATGCCCCCCTTGGCTTGCAGCGCATCTTCCACCAGCAGCGGCACGATGTCAGTCAGCTGCACCGCATCTTCTTCGGTATTGGAAAAACCGGTGACTTTGCGCCCGGCCACCAGCGGCTGGCCTGCGGTATCGCGCGCATTCACCAGCACGGCTGATGCATGGCAGACGGCAGCCACCGGCTTGTTGGCGGCGATAAAGTCTTCAATCAGCTTGATGGAGGCGGCGTTGTCGACCAGATCCCACAGCGGACCATGGCCGCCGGGGTAGAACACGGCGTCAAAATCAGCGGCTTTGACGCTGTCCAGAGGCACGGTGTTGGCCAGTACGGCTTGCAGCGCGGGGTCCTGGTTGAAACGTTCGGTGGCCGGGGTGCTGAAGCTTGGGTCGGCGCTCTTGGGGTCGATCGGCGGTTGACCACCCTTGGGCGAGGCCAGGGTGATGGCCACACCCTTGTCGGCCAGCGCGTAGTAGGGCGCGGCAAATTCTTCGATCCAGAAACCGGTTTTGTGGCCGGTATTGCCCAGCGTGTCATGGCTGGTGAGGACAAACAGGACTTGTTTCATGGTGTGCCTTCTCGTGTGGTATATGCCGGGCCGTGTTGCCGGCCCGGCCATGTGTTATTGCTGATTCAGCTTCAGTGGTTCAGTGCCGGGTAGTCGGTGTAGCCCCGTGCATCGCCACCGTAGAAGGTGGCGGCATCCGGCGTGTTCAGCGCGGCACCGGCTTGCAGGCGTTCCACCAGATCCGGGTTGGCGATATAGCTGCGACCAAAGGCCACTGCATC
Source organism: Aquitalea magnusonii (assembly GCF_002217795.2). NCBI lineage: Bacteria > Pseudomonadati > Pseudomonadota > Betaproteobacteria > Neisseriales > Chromobacteriaceae > Aquitalea > Aquitalea magnusonii. Next base: position 3,160,545 of record NZ_AP018823.1, on the reverse strand, counting down.
GATATAGCCTTCGCCAATCAGCTTTTCCGCTTTTTCCGCGTTATAGCCACCGGCGGCGATGATTACCCCCGGATAACGCTTGCGGATTTCCTGACGGAAGGCTTCGCTCAGCGCCGGGCCACCGGCCCAGTCCGGCTCGGAAATGTGCAGGAAGGCCAGCTTGCGCTTGGCCAGTTGTTCGATCACATACAGCGCGATGTCTTGCTGCTCGACATTGGACACGCCATTGAACACGCCCAGCGGCGAAATGCGGATGCCCACATGTTCGGCATCCCATTCGGCCACCACGGCATCCACCACTTCCAGCAGGAAGCGGGCGCGGTTTTCCACGCTGCCGCCATAGGCATCGGTACGTACATTGGCTTCCGGCGACAGGAACTGGTCCAGCAGATAGCCGTGCGCGCCGTGGATTTCCACCAGATCGAAACCGGCGCGGCGCGCGTTGTCGGTGGCGCGGCGGTAGTCTTCCAGAATGTCTTCCAGCTCGGATACTTCCAGTGCGCGCGGTTCATCGCAGGGTACGCGGGCCAGGCTGCCATCCGGCTGGCGCACATTGGTATTGCTTTCGGCGCGGATGGCCGACGGTGCTACCGGTGCTTCGCCATCCGGCTGCAAGGAGCGGTGCGAGATACGGCCGGTATGCCATAGTTGCAGCGCGGTCTTGCCGCCAGCGGCATGCACCGAGGCATTCACCTTGCCCCAGGCGGCCACCTGTTCTTCGCTGTAAATACCCGGCGCACCGGCATAGCCCTTGGCGGTGCGGGAGATGTGGGTGCCTTCGGCAATGATCAGCCCGGCGCTGGCGCGCTGGGTGTAGTACTGCACCGACAGATCGGTGGGGACGTCGCCCGGTTCGGTATTGCGCAGGCGGGTAAGCGGGGCCATGGCAATGCGGTTGTTCAGGGTGACGGCACCCACTTGCAGCGGGGTAAACAGTTTATCCAGACTCATTTGAGCTTCTTCCTCTAGGCAAAGACAAGTTGATCAACGGTCAAAACCAAAGCCCTGCTTGCGGGCAACCGGGGCGACTTCGGGGAAATACACCTTCTGGTAGTACTGGGCGGTATTGGCGCTCCACGGCAGGCCATCCGGGCGGCCAATCTGCTGCCAGTAGCTGGCCAGCGTCTGGTCGTACTGGCGGATTTGTTCCGGCAACTGTGCGGCCTGGTAGTGTTCGTGATGGATAAAGCTCTCACGCGGCAGGCGCGGTTTGATGCTGCTGTCCTGATCAACATAGCCCAGAGCCACGCCAACAATGGGGAAGGTCAGTTCCGGCAGTTGCAGCAGTTCGATCATGGCTTGCGGATTGCGGCGGATGCCGCCGATCGGCACCACACCTAGGCCGGCAGCGCGGGCGGCGGTCATCAGGTTGCCCAGTGCAATACCTGCATCCACGGCACCGACGGCAAAGCCTTCCACGCTGTCCTGAATCACCTGCTCGGCACCGGCTGCTTCCACGCCAAGACGGGTCTTGTAGAAATCCACCACCAGGGTGACAAATACCGGGGCCTGGGCAATCCACGGCTGGCCACCGGCCAGGGCGGCAATCTGCTGGCGGCGCGCGGCGTCCTGCACCACCACCAGCGACACCTGCTGGCCATTGATGGAGGTGGGGCCTTTCCAGGCAGCGTCCAGCACCGCGTCCAGTACCTCGGCGGGGACGGGTTTGTCCTGATAGCTGCGAATACTGCGATGTTGTTGCATCAGTTCCAGTGTGCTGTTCATGGCATTCTCCCGTGTGGGTGAAAATAAATAGACCGGTCGTCTAGTTGATGTGTCAAAAATACCCGCCGCAAGGGCGGGCAAGATAAATGGGTATTGCTGCGTCAGCCTGCCTGACAGTCGCCCGGCTTGAGCATGGCGTCGGTCAGCGCCTGTGCCTGCAGCATGGGCTGCTGGGTGTGTTGCACCTTGAACAGCAGGGCGGAACCTACCCACAGGCTGTACAGACTGCCCGCGGTGTCTTCGGCTGACAGCCGGGTACACAGGCTGCCTTCCTGCTGCCCGCGGCGGATACAGTCGGCCAGGCGGACAATCACCCGCCCCATGCCCTCGGCCAGCGCTTCGCGCATCGGCTCGGACAGGTCGGAGACCTCGGCGGCCAGCTTGATGGCCAGACAGCTCTGGCTGTTTTCCTCACAGCGGTGGTTATCCAGCCAGCCGGAGAAGTAGCGCAGCAAACAGCTACGCGCATCGCCTTGGCTAGGGTCCAGTGTTTCCAGCAGGCGCGCATCGTAATGTTCGAAGTAGCGCTGCAGCATCTCTACCCCAAAGCCTTCCTTGGAACGGAAGTAATGGTAGAAGGAGCCTTTGGGTACACCGGCACAGCCGAGGATTTCGGCCAGGCCAACAGCAGAAAACCCCTTGCCCAGGATGATGGATTCTCCTGTGGCAAGCAGGTGTTCGCGGGTATCGGAAAACTGGCTGGGTCGTGACATGGGCAGATAGTACTAGACCAGTCGTCTAGTTTGCAAGTGTTCTTTTGCGGCCCACCGCGGTGTGACTGCAGAACCCTGCCAGCCTCAGGGCTGAAAACGACGGGTTTGATGGTGGGCATTGCTGCGCCAACCGTGGTGGGGCGCTGGTCGGGGGCCGGCTTGGTGTCTGCCCGTCTGCGCCAGAGGTTTCGCGCTGCTCACACAAAACTGCTGCTGCGTTGCGCCTCCTTGCCGTACTGCTTGTACGGTCTGTATCAGTGTGCCTTACCTCAGGGAGGCTACGCGCTTGTTAGCCGCTCTTAGCGTCATCTACAGGATGGTTTTTAAATTTATTAGTTATTAATTTAAAAAAATAAAAAAACTTTAAACATTGCATTGATTGTTTGCTTAGGAATATCTGAAAGATTCCACGAAATAGATATCTGTTACGCGAGATATATCTTAATCATGCGTTTGATTTTTCTCATAACAACAATCGCAAAATCTTGTAAATGCAGTTTACCTATGTAGAATGCATTTTATTTCTACTACCGCTTGGAATTTGCATGTTGCAGTGCAATCCACATGCATAAAAATGTGACGTTATGCACCTGATGCCCAGTCCTACAACAAGCAGGCCACGCCCGGTGCATGGGGGCGCGGGTGGTTTCACCTTGGTTGAACTGCTGGTCACCATCAGCGTGGCGGCAATGGTGATGGCCATTGCCGCTCCGGCCATGCAAGCACTGGTTGCCACCAACAAGATTGCCACTGAGGCCAACCGCGTGGTGGCGGGCTTCAACTATGCCCGTACCGAGGCGGTACGGCGCAACCAGCCGGTGTATGTCTGCTCGGCCAATCTGAATGTCAATACCAAGGTCATCAGCGGCTGCCTGGATCAGCAGGTAAGCAATCTGTATGACTGGGGTTTTGGCCAGTTGATTTATGCCGACAACCTCACCACCGGCACCATGGGCAGCTATGACAGCGGCGAGGCCATCAAAACCTTCAGCTACTACGGCGAGATGAATAACGGCGCCAAGCTGAACCTGGTGATGTCGGCCAGCCCGGTGGCCACGGTGAAGCAGATTGCCTTTGGCAGTGATGGCCGCCTGCTGGACGGTAACAGCCGCAAGCTGGTGTTACAGGACAGCACCAACAATCTGTGCCGGGTCATCCTGATTGCCGGCTCAGGGCGCAGCAAGGCATGTGACACGGCCAATGACAATAGCTGCGGAGCCTGCTCATGAATAAAACATCCGGTTTCACCATGCTGGAAGTGCTGGTGTCCATTCTGATTGTGGGTGTCGGCATGCTGGCGATTGCCGGCATGCAGGGGCGTACCCTGAAAACCGTGCGCGAAGCGGAAACGCAGGCGGTGGCTGCCATGCTGGCTGGTGAGGTGGCCGATGCCATGCGTGCCAACGCCAGTGCCACCATCAATGCCAGCGGCAGTGTCACCGAAGACTGGTCCAATTATGTGGAAACCAGCTATAGCGATCACAGCTCGGCCCCGATCACCCTGTGCGCAGCGGCCAGTGCCACGGCCTGCACCAGCGCCCAAATGGCGGCGTACGACCTCTATCAGTTCAAGAGCAGCCTGGCCTCGGCCTTTGTCGACAGCAACCGCTCCAGCGTGCGGGCCATTGTCTGTCGCGACAGCACCGCCTCATCCACCATCAATTTTGATGACAGCAAACTCGGCGGCTGTACCGGTGGCAGCAAGCTGATGATACGAGTGGCCTGGAAAGCGGCGATGGAAAAAAACGCCAATGCCGCGCTGGGCAGTAACGCGGCCAATCGTGCAGCCTCAGCCACCAGCAGTACCCGTGTCTATGGCTATGTCTTGCAGTTTGAACCATGAGTAATGCAATGAAACGGATGCGTGGTTTTACCCTGATTGAGCTGATGGTGTCACTCACCATCGGCATGATGGTGCTGGGCGCGGTGGTGGCGGTGTATATCAACAGCAAGCGTACTTTTACGGTGGTGAATCAGCGGATTGCCATGCAGCAAGATGCGCGCATTGCCTTGATGCAGATAGCGCGCGACCTGCGCATGGCGGGCAGCTATGGCTGCGCCACGCTGGATGCCAACAATACCGCTGCATCGCAGGCAGTGACGGTGGATACCAGTGCGGTGAGTGCGCCTGAGGTTTACCAAACCTTCATCACCAGTGGCGGCAGCTACCTGCCATTCATGGCCTATGCCTCTGGTACTGCCGGCAGTTGGTTGAACGGACAGACCGCCTCATCCGCGGTTGATGTGCTGGCCGTGCAGTATGGACGCGGGACGGCCCAGGCCACGGCCATTGCCTCCGGCGGGCAGGCCACGTTTTCGGCCAACAGCAATAAGCAGCGTACCTACACGGTGGGGCAGAAGTTCTGGGTAGCCAGCACCTGCCAGAAAATCCTGCTGGAGAAAACCGATGCGGGTCTCGCTTCGGCCGGGGTGACGGTGAACGTGGGCAGCATGACCTCCGGTGCCGACATCATGGACCTGGTTTCGCGCGCCTATTTTGTCAACAGCAGCAGCGCACTGGTGATGACCGAGCTGGGGCAGGCCGGCACCTTGCAGGGGCCGAACGAGTTGATCGGCAATATCACCAAGCTGCAATACGAGTACGGTGAAGTCACCGACAGCGTCAACTGTCTGGTGACCTACAAGGACCGGTCCTCGGTGGGTAACTGGCGCAATGTTTCCTCGGTACGCATCAGCATGACGGTACGCAGTCAGAACCAGGTGCCGCTGGCCAGCGGCAATAGCTATGGCTACCTGACCCAGACCTACCAGACCACCGCCGCCATCAGGGGCAAGCAATGTTACAAGTCCAGTTGAAATCCATGCCTGCTGGCGCACAAGCTGGTGCCAGCCTGATTGTCTCCCTCATTTTGCTGGCGGTGATTGCCTTGCTGGTGGTGTACGGTGCCCAGCCCATGCTCACCGAGCAGAAAATCTCCAGCAACCAGAACGACCGCAATATGGCCTTCCAACTGGCGGAACTGGGCTTGAAGGCTGGTGAGAGCTATGTGGCCACCAACAAGCCGGCGCTCAGCTCGTTTGCTGCAGATTGTACCGGTGGCCTTTGTCTGCCCAGCCAGTCGGCGGGCGGTACCAATGCCTGGGAACGCAGCAATGTATTTACCGGCAGTTATAACAATTCACTGCAATGCACCAGTTGCACCTTCAGCGCTGGCTCAGACAGCCAGCAAAAGCCGCGTTACATCGTGGAGTTGCTGGACACTAACTATTCCGATGCGATAACCGGCACCACCGGCGTTACGCTGTATCGCATCACCTCCCGAGCCTGGGGCCGCAATGCCAATACCCAGGTCACCTTGCAAAGTTATTACGTGGTTTCCTGAGGCCGCTGTCCATGTCCCGTTCCCATTTCCGTATTACGGCTGCTGCGCTGGCGCTGTGTTCGACGACTGGCTTTGCGGCAAGTCTGTATCCTGCGGTTCCGCTATACCTCAATCAGAAAACCGTGCGGCCCAATATCGCCTTGATGGTGGATGATTCGGGCAGTATGAAGGATGCGCCAAATGGTCGGTCCATCACCACGACTAATCCTTCAAAAATTACGATTGCCAGAAAAGTTCTGACCAATTTGTTGAATAATAACTGGGATATGGCGTATTGGGGCTTGTTTCATTTTAATTATGGTCCATATTCTCGGTGGTATGGGGGTTATGTTCCGCTACGGTCCAGTCTGAAGCTGGATGGCTGGAGTGATCCAACATCATCGGATTCTAGTACACAGTTGACCAATTTTACCAATGATATTAATGGTACTGGTTTGACGGATTATCTTGGTACGCCAAGTGCCGGTGCATTTTATAATATCATGCGCTCGTTTTCCGGCCGACCTGGCTGGAATGGTTATCCCAGCTATCAGACGCCGCAGGATTATACCAATGATTCGCCAATCAAATATGTGTGTCAGAAAAATTTTGTTATCTTCATTTCGGATGGTTATCCAAATGATGAAGTAGTCAATGCAACCGAAAAAAACAAATCGGGTACATCTGTTGCATTGAATAGTTATACTCCGGTAGGCGTTGCAATGCCGAGTGTCGGTAGCAGTGTCGATCCAACTCTGATTCGCTATGCCGGCTTTTATTACCAGAACGGTATTGTTCCCAATGGTGTGACCACGGATCTGGAAGGCAATACATTCAGTGCTGCCACTGCACAGCCCATTGTCACTTACACCATTGGTTTTGGTTTGCCAGCAACGGATGATGGTCAAAAGGTATTGACTGCTACGGCGACTGCAGGCGGCGGTCAAAGCTTTAATGCCAGTGATGAAACCTCGCTGACCAACTCTCTGAAGGCGGTTCTGAACAGTATCAGTTCTACTACTGCGACCAATGTTCCCGTTGTTGCCAGCAAGCCCACCAATCCGACCGAAGCAATTCAGGCGACTTTTTATTCCGGTGACTGGTCTGGCCAGTTGCATGCTTACACGGTCAGCAGCACGACGGGCCTGGCTGATCTGAATTCGTCCATTCCGGTGCTGTTCAATTCATCCAGTACCACCCGGCTGGCCAATATTTTCACCAGCAACGGTGCCAGTGCCAATGGCGTACTGTATTCAAGCATCTCCAGTAACAGCAATCTGAACAGTTATCTTGCCGGTGGCTCACCATCCGGCTGGCGTAGCCGTAGCGGTGATAAATCCACCCCCTCCACCTTGGGTGACATTATCGACTCCACACCAACACCGTTTGGTACGACAGCCACCGCCGGTTTCGCTGTGGGGGCCAATGATGGCATGTTGCATGTATTTGGCCGCACCACCAGCAATTACACCGAAGCCTTTTCCTATATTCCGCGTGCCGTGACCGCAGCCAACCTAGCCTTACTGGGTTCTACGACTTATGGTACTGCCCAGCCGCACCTGTATTTTGTCAATGGCAGTCTCACCTTCAATAATGTCAGCGGTGGTGATAACCAGTTTTCCACCGCAAACAACGCGATATTGACCGGCGGCATGGCGCAGGGTGGACAGGGCCTGTTTGCGCTGGATATCAGCAATACCGTGGCCAATCCGGCCCAGTTGAGCGGTGGCAGTGCGTTCGGCAGCAAGAATGTGCTGTGGGATCATGTGCCGGCAGACCCCGGTTTTGGCAACCTGGGTTATACCTTTGCCAAGCCGGTGATTGCCCAGGTGTATGTAAACGGGGCAAAAAAGTGGGCGATGATTACCGGTAACGGCTATGACTCTGCCAACAAGGCCACCACCCTGATGGTGATTGACCTGAAAACCGGTGCCATGCTGTATGAGCTGGATACCGGCACCGCCAGCAATGGCCTGTCCTCACCGGCGGTGCTGGATATCAATAGTGACAAGGTGGCCGACTATGTCTATGCAGGCGATCAGGCAGGTAATGTCTGGCGCTTTACCCTGCAGACCAGCAAGTCCACCACCACTTCAGCCAGCAAGTTCTTTACCACCCAGGCCAACCAGCCGGTGGTGGCGGCACCGGCCATTTATGCCATCCCCGGGGGTGGGTACATGATTTATGTCGGCACCGGTCGCATGATGTACGAGAACACTACGGTGAATGACCGTACCACGGTGTATCCACAGTCCTTGTATGGGATTTACGACGACCAGACCAAGACCAACCTGACTTACAGCAGTTCCACCTTCATTACCGATACCGAAATGGCCAAGCTGAATGGCACGGCCTCCCTTGATGGTTCAGCCATTTCAACCGCCTCCAGCAAGCTCGGCAGCAGCGTGGTGTTCCGTAAAACCACCACCATTACCGATGCGGCCACCACCCCTGGCTTGTCGGTGGGGCCAACTGGTAATCGGGCTGGTTGGGTATTCAATATGGACAGCAGCAATGGTGAGCGCATGCTCTACCAGCCGGTGGTGGCGCTGGGCAAGCTGTATTTCACCACCCAGATACTCAAGGGCAGTGACAAGGTGTGCAGCAATGTTAACCAGCAAAGCGGCTGGGTGATGGCGCTGGACTTGATGACGGGTGGGAGGCCATCATCTCCGGCCTTTGACTTGAATGGCGATGGCAAGATCAATACCAGCACTGCATCACCGGATGGCGATATGGTGACGGATTCTGATGGTAAAACCAAAATTGTCCCTTCCGGCATCAACTACAACATTGGTATCCCGTCGGCCTTGTCGATTGCCTTTACCGTTACCACGGTGAATCTGGGCGATTACACCACCACCGATTCGGGACAGATGGGGACCTACCCCTATCCTTCCTCCACCAACACCAATGAAGTGCTGACTTTCTACGTGGGCGGCACCGGCGGCAGTAATGGCAATGTGGCTGCCGGCAAGCTGATACCGCGTGTCACATCGGTGGGCCGGCGCATTAGCTGGCGTGAAATTTTCTGAGGCAGAACATGAAGAAACAAAATGGTTTTACCCTGATCGAGCTGGTCATCGTGGTGGCGATTGTCGGCATCCTGGCTGCTGTTGCCTATCCTTCCTACACCCAGCACGTGATCAAGGGTAATCAGGCGGCTGCCAAGGCCAGCTTGGTGGAAAACGCCCACTATATGGCGCGGCTGTATGCGGAGAAGGGCAGTTATGCCTCGGCCACCCTGCCACAAACCACCTCGCCCAGCACCGGCACTGCGCTGTACAACATTGCCGCCAGCGGTGCCACGGCGGACACCTTCTCCCTGGTGGCCACGCCGGTGGACGGCATGTCGCAGGCCGGTACGGAAACCATTTCGGTCGATCAGGACGGCAACATCCTGTATTGCAGCCAAATCAACACCGGTAGCTGTCATCAGTAAACAGCCGGACATCGCCGTCGCCGCTGGCCATAGCAAAACCGCCAGCCCTTCCGGGCCGGCGGTTTTGCATTCCGCCCCTTTGGGCGGGTTTTTGCGGGGCAGATTTTTCCGTCCTGGGTTTACATCGCGCCTTCGAAAATACTTTCGATTTCAGCCTGGCTGGCCTGGCGCGGATTGGTCAGGCCGCAGGCATCCTTGAGCGCATTGCGCGCCAGCAGCGGAATGTCCTCCCGCTTCACGCCCAGCTCGGTGAGCGTGGCCGGGATGCCGATATCGGCTGCCAGTTTGCGGATGGCCACCAGGCAGGCTTTGGCTGCTGCCTCGGCAGTCAGGCCCTGGGTGTTCACCCCCATGGCGCTGGCAACATCGGCCAGGCGGGCGGCGGAGGTCTGCACATTGAAGGCTTCCACATGCGGCAGCAGCAGGGCATTGCATACGCCGTGCGGCAGGTCGTACACCCCGCCCAACTGGTGCGCCATCGCATGGACATAGCCTAGCGACGCATTGTTGAAGGCCATGCCGGCCAGAAACTCGGCGTAGGCCATCTGTTCGCGCGCTTCCAGGTTTTTGCCGTTTTCCACTGCGGTGCGCAGGTATTGGGAGATCAGCGACACCGCCTTGAGGGCGCAGGCATCGGTAATCGGCGTGGCCGCGGTGGAGACATAGGCTTCGATGGCGTGGGTGAGGGCGTCCATGCCGGTGGCTGCGGTCAGGCCCTTGGGTTTGGCAATCATCAGGTCCGGATCATTCACCGATAGCAAGGGGGTGACATTGCGATCGACAATCGCCATTTTCACATGCCTTGCTTCGTCGGTAATGATGCAAAAGCGTGTCATCTCACTGGCCGTGCCTGCGGTGGTGTTGATGGCAATCAGTGGCAACTGCGGTTTTTTCGAGCGATCCACGCCTTCGTAGTCGGCAATCTGTCCGCCATTGGTGGCCACCAGGGCAATGCCCTTGGCACAGTCGTGCGGCGAGCCGCCGCCCAGCGAAATGACAAAGTCGCATTGCTTTTCCTGCAGCACGGCAAGGCCGGCCTCGACATTGGCGATGGTCGGATTGGGCTTGGCACCGGCAAAGATGGTGGACTGGATGTCGCGTTCGTTCAGCAGGGCCTGGATCTGGCCTGCGACACCGATTTGGTCCAGCACCTTGTCGGTGACAATCAGCGCATGCCGGAAGCCGTAACCCTGGATGGCGGCCATGGCATCTTTAAGGCAGCCAGCACCCATGACATTGACAGCAGGAATAAAGAAGGTCGTGGTGGTCACTGTGTTATCTCCATTATTGACGGGCGGCCTGCGAGGGAAGCCCGGACTGCTTGCGGGAATCTGCATCGTGTTCATGACCTGAGTCATGCATGCAGCCTATAGCGCCAGCCCGGCGGTTGACATTCGACTTTAGTTGCATGCGCTGGATGGATGATGGCCGGTGCGCCGTGCATCATCGCGGCCTGCCATTGTTGGCCCGGACGGTTGCTTGTCGCTGTCATTTTTCTTCATGCCAAGACAGTGGTGGGAGTGGCGGGAGCAGGGCCACAATTTGTCTGATTTTTGATGTGTTTTTGCTGAAAATTTCCCGCTTTTTTCCTGTGTTCAACTTTTCCGATAAAGCTTTTTTTTTCAAAGGCTTGCCTTGTCATGCGGCGGGCATTCCAGCGGCCAATCGTGTTTAAAATAATATTCATTGTGGTATTTTGTTAAACGCGTGATTAGAATTGGTGCGCCGAGATGCAATGGAAAATCCAGTTGATACAAGGATTTGACAGCTTTGGATACTGTAGCCAGGTATCGACTGTTTAAAAAATTGCCACTCGATTTGTCAATGACAGGAGAAACAGCATGAGCAACAAGGACCTGATGCAGCGCAAGGCGGATGCAACCCCGCGTGGCGTGGGCGTCATGTGCACCTTCTTTGCCGACAAGGCCAAGAACGCCGAAGTATGGGATGTGGAAGGCAACCGTTACATCGACTTCGCCGGCGGTATCGGCGTACTCAATACCGGCCATCTGCATGCCAAGGTGCAGGCCGCCGTGGCCGAGCAACTCAATCGCTTCAGCCATACCTCGTATTCCATCATTCCCTACGAATCCTATGTCAGCGTGGCTGAAAAGCTGAACCAGCTGACACCGGGCAATTTTGCCAAGAAAACCGCCTTCTTCAGCACCGGCGCCGAAGCAGTGGAAAACGCCATCAAGGTGGCCCGCGCTGCGACTGGCCGTCCGGGTGTGATCGCCTTTGGCGGTGCCTTCCACGGCCGCACCATGCTGGGCATGGCGCTGACTGGCAAGGTGGCCCCGTACAAGATCGGTTTTGGTCCGTTTGTGGGTGAGATCTACCACGCCGCTTACCCGAACGCCCTGCATGGCGTATCGGTTGAGGATTCGCTGGCCAGCATTGAAAAACTGTTCAAGTTCGATATCGAAGCCAAGCGCGTAGCCGCCATCATCTTCGAGCCGGTTCAGGGCGAGGGTGGTTTCAATATCGCACCGACAGAGTGGGTTGTTGCGCTGCGCCAACTGTGTGATGCCCACGGCATCGTGCTGATTGCCGACGAAGTGCAGGCCGGCTTTGCCCGTACCGGCAAGCTGTTTGCCATGGAGCACTACCCGGTTGCCCCGGACCTCACCACCATGGCCAAGTCGCTGGCCGGTGGCTTCCCGCTGTCCGCGCTGGTGGGCAAGGCCGAGCTGATGGATGTATCGGCTCCCGGCGCGCTGGGCGGCACCTATGCCGGCAGCCCGCTGGGCCTGGCCGCAGCCGGTGCGGTGATTGACGTGATCCGCGAAGAAAACCTGCTGGAGCGTTCCAACAAGCTGGGCGACTTGCTGAAGGAAAAGCTGCACAGCCTGAAACGCGATATTCCGCAGATTGCCGACGTGCGTGGTCTGGGTGCCATGGTGGCCGTGGAGTTCAACCAGCCGGGCACGCACCAGCCGGATGCCGAATTTACCAAGAAGGTACAGAGCAAGGCGCTGGAATCCGGCCTGATCCTGCTGACCTGCGGGGTGTACGGCAATGTGCTGCGTTTCCTGTTCCCCCTCACCATCGAAGACGAAATCTTCGCCGAAGCGCTGGCCAAGCTGGAAGCTGCGCTGAAGGCCTGATGCCGTCAGGCAGGACCGGCTGACCCGTCCCGGTAAGCCTGTCCGCCCTGGCTAGCGGTAAGCACGGGCGTGCGCCGCCACTGCCTGCGGGCAGTGGCACGGTGTCGCCTGTGTCCAAGAAGTAATGTGGGTCATTTCAAAAAACATAAAACAATAAAACGTCATGACTGGCGGACCTTGCCCACGCAGGCTGCCGGTTTTGGGAGAATCTTTCATGAGTGCTTCATCACAAGGCTTGAGCCACGGGCTCAAGCAACGTCACGTCACCATGCTGTCCATTGCCGGTGTGATTGGCGCCGGCCTGTTTGTGGGTTCCGGCCACGCCATCGCCGAAGCCGGCCCGGCCGTGTTGCTGGCTTATGGCATGGCGGGTCTGCTGGTGGTTCTGGTCATGCGCATGCTGGGTGAAATGGCGGTTGCCTCGCCGGATACCGGCTCGTTTTCCACCTATGCCGACCGTGCCATCGGGCACTGGGCCGGTTACATCATCGGCTGGCTGTACTGGTGGTTCTGGGTGCTGGTGATTCCGCTGGAAGCCAATGCCGCCGCCACCATTTTGCATGCCTGGTTTGCCAGCGTGCCGATGTGGGCCTTTGCGCTGGGCATCACCATCTTGCTGACCATCACTAACCTGTTCAGCGTGAAGAACTACGGCGAGTTCGAGTTCTGGTTCGCGCTGGTGAAGGTGGTGGCCATCGTGGCCTTCCTGGCCGTGGCCGGTGCCGCCATGTTCGGCCTGATTCCGGGCAGCCAGGTAAGCGGTACGGCCCGCCTGTTCGACCAGGGTGGCTTCATGCCCAAGGGCTTTGGCGCGGTGCTGGGGGCCATGCTCACCACCATGTTTACCTTCCTGGGTACCGAGATTGTCACCATTGCCGCGGCTGAATCGGACAATCCGCAACAGCAAATCACCAAGGCCACTAACTCGGTGGTATGGCGCATCAGCCTGTTCTACCTGGGTTCCATCTTTGTGGTGACTGCACTGGTGGCCTGGAACGACCCGCAACTGGCCGCCCTGGGTTCTTACCAGCGCACCTTGCAGCTGATCGGCATCCCTAATGCCAAGGCCATTGTTGACGTGGTGGTACTGGTGTCGGTGGCCAGTTGCCTGAACTCCGCGCTGTATACCGCCTCGCGCATGCTGTACTCGCTGTCCAGCCGTGGCGATGCCATCAAGATGTTTGGCGACATCGCCCCCAACGGCACCCCGCAAAAGGCGGTGCTGGGTTCCATGGTGGTGGGCTTCATGACCGTGATTGCCAACTACCTGATGCCCAAGGAAGTGTTCGACATCCTGCTGGCCACCTCCGGCACCATCGCACTGCTGGTGTACCTGGTGATTGCCATTTCCCAGTTGCGCATGCGTCAGCGCATGGAAGCCAATGGCGAAACCCCGGCCTTCCGCATGTGGATGTTCCCGACCCTGACCTGGATCGTGATTGTCTTTATCTGTGCCGTGGTGGTGCTGATGGCCATCCGTCCGGAACACCAGGTTGAAGTCATCAGTACCGGCCTGTTGTCGCTGGCCCTGCTGGTGGTGGGTTGGGTGCGCTCGCGCATGTATGGCACACCGTGGATGGGTTCGCGTGAAGCCAAGGTGGCCACACAGTCCTGATCAGACAGGTTATCCGATCAAATCCCTTCCTTTGCCCTGTTCGACCCAGAGCATTACTTCCACCCCCGTCAGGGGGTTTTTTTTTATCTCTGCAACGCTGTTGTGTGCGGTGGGCAGGGTTTGCATGAAGATAACTTAACGTGTCCTGTAGCGGTTTTTCTGGCTCAATTGATACTTATTCTCAATACCGCATGGCCAGCGCCTTGCGGCCAGACTACAGGAGTACAACATGTCCAACCTTACTGCCGCCCCGGCGCTGTCCCAGCGCCTGAAAACCGAAACCAGCAGCCTGCACGAGCATATGCATGCGTTGATGGAGCAGGCGCAGCCCTTTGCCAGCCGGGAAAACTACGCCCGCTTTGTGGCGGCCCAGTATGTGTTTCAGCGCGATATCGATCATCTGTTTGCCGATACGCAATTGCAGCAGGCGGTAAGCGATCTGGACAGCCGTGGCCGCATGCAAGCCTCGCGTGATGACCTGGCTGATCTGGGCAGTCCGCTTCCGGCCTGCGGCGAGGTGGCCACCGCCCAGGTACAGATGCCTGCAGCCTTGGGCTGGCTGTATGTGTCGGAAGGCTCCACCCTGGGGGCGGCTTTTCTGTTCAAGCAGGCCCAGGAAGCGCTGGGGCTGACTGCCGACTTTGGCGCCCGCAATCTGGCGGCTTATCCGGCAGGACGTGCGGCGGCCTGGCGGCAGTTTGTCGCCTCGCTGGATAGTGAGGGCATTGCGCCGGAACAGCATCAGGCCGTGCTGGATGGCGCGCGCGCGGCCTATCGCCGCTTTGGCCAGTTGTTGCAGCAGTATTTTCAACTGGCCTGAAACCGGGGCTCAGGCTGACCCTGCTGCTTGTGGCAGTACGATGCAGGCCAGCAGGCCGCACGGCTTGCGGTCGCGCAATTGCAGCGCGCCGCCATGCAGCCGGGCAATGGCGCTGACCAGCGCCAGTCCCAGGCCATGCCCCGGTGCATCCTCGCGGCTGCCAAGGCGACGGAAGCGGCGAGTGGCATCGCTGCGCAGATGTGGCGGGATGCCGCTGCCTTCGTCGGCAACACCCAGTTGCGCTTCCTGCTGCGTAATATGGGCAAATAGCTGGATCTGGCCGGCAGGCTTGCCGTACTTGAAGGCGTTTTCCAGCAGATTGGCCATGGCCTGGAACAGCAGGGCCTGATCGCCATAAAGCTGCTGGGCGGGCTGCACGCTGATCTCCAGTGTCACCTGGCTGCATTCGGCCAGCGGCTGGTAGTAATCGGCCAGTTCCTGCAGCAGCTTGTCGGCGCTAAACCAGGCAAAGGCATGGGCGCAGCGCGCACTTTCCACTTCACCAATGCGCAGGATGGCCTTGAACATGCGCTGGATGCGCTCGGCTTCTTCCAGCGCGCGATGAATGGCATCGGCGGTGGGGCCGAAACGGGCGTGCTCGGCCACGTTTTCCAGTTGCTGGTGCAGGCGGGTGAGCGGGGTGCGCAATTCGTGCGCCATGTGGCTGCTGACATCTTTCAACTCGTCCATCAGGTGGTTGAGCTGGTCCAGCATGCGGTTGATGTCGGCCGCCAGCAGGTCGAATTCATCGCCATGAGCGGCCTCTGGCAGTCGCAGCCTGCGATTGCCGGCAATATAACCACGCAGCGTCTGGCGGATGTCATCCACCCGTCGCATGCTCAACATGCTGGCGTACAGCCCCAGGCCCAGGCTGGTGATCAGCAGCAGGAACAGGCCGCCGCCGATCACCAACGGCAGTACCTTGACCCGCGTTTGCATGGGCAGGATGTCATACACCACCAGATAGTAGGACTGGTCGGGCAGCGATAGCTGCATGCCCTGGAAATGGTGTGCCTCACCGGCACTGTCCACCAGCGCTGCATCCACCTCGCTTGGCGGACAGCGTTGCCAGCAGCTTTGCAGTTGCTTGAGGTAGGCGGCACCAAACAGGACTTCTCCATCGGGTGCCAGCAGCAGGCTGTGGATGCCGTCACGTTCCTGGCGGGTATTGGCCAGCAGGCTGGTGAGCAGCGGGAGGTGACTATGCTGTCCCAGCAGGGCGGACTGGTTGTGCAGATTCATGCTGACAATGTCGCGCACATGCTCGCGGATCAGCTTGTCGATCAGATAGCTGCTCAGCAGCATGGCACCCAGTGCAATCAGCAGGATGGCCCAGGCCACAATGGCGGCGTGGCGGAAATTGCTGGTGTCAGCCAGCCGGCGCAGGCGCTTAGCCCAGCGCATAGCCAACGGCGCGGATGGTGCGGATCAGCGGCGTATCGAACTGCCGATCCAGCTTGCTGCGCAGCTTGGAGACATGTACGTCGATCAGATTGGTTTGCGGGTCGAACTGATAACCCCATACCTTTTCCAGCAGCACGCTGCGGCTGACGGTTTTGCCCGGAGTTTCCGCCAGCACGCACAGCAAATCGAATTCCTTTTCGGTCAGCTCGATGGCCAGGCCCGCGCGCGACACCTTGCGCGCCCGGTAGTTGATCAGCAGATCGCCAATCTGCTGGCGCTGGCTGTAATCCGGCAGGCAGCGCCGCACCAGGATTTCCAGCCGCACCAGCAGTTCGGTGAAGTTGAACGGCTTGCCCAGATAGTCATCGGCACCGGCACGCAGGCCGGCAACGCGGTCGCTGGCGGCATCCACCGCCGACAGCACCATCACCGGCGGATGTTGTTGGCCATGCAGGGCCTGCAGTACATCCAGCCCATCGATATCGGGCAGCATGCGGTCCAGCACGATGGCGTCAAAACTGCCGCCAGCCACCAGGCTGAGGGCGGTGTTGCCGCTATCGACCAATGTGCTGTGGTGACCGGCGTGTTCCAGCTTCTGGTGCAGCCAGCCGCCCAACTGCGGGTCATCTTCGACGATCAGGACATTCATTTGTCACATCCATCCGAGTGTGGTGATAATGATAATCATTATCATACATGAAGCAGCGCTTGAACGGGCAAGACCGTGGCCAGCAATAGCCGCCCGCATGCGCTGCCAGCGTGCCGCAAGGCGATGAAATCACAGGCTACGCCAGGCAAAGCCGGGTCTGTATTAAGAATTCTTCACTGAAATTGTTTTGATAATGGTTATCATTCTCATTTTGTTCCTGAGACGAAACCCGCCTGGCGGTGGCGTCCGGATGTCTGGAGAGTGAATACATGCAGAAACAACAGTTTGTCCTGGCGAGTATCGCGCTGAGCGTGGCATCAGCACTGGCCCACGCCGATGCCACCACCACCGGCGGCAGCGACAGCGACACGGTGTCCACCCTGAGCAAGGTCACCGTGACAGCCAACAAGAAGGAAGAAGACCTGGACAAGGTGGCACCCAATATCAATGTGGTGACTCGCACCCAGTTGGATGAAAACGCCGCCAGCGATCTATCCGGCATTGTCAAGGATGTGCCGGGCGTGTCGGTGGAAGGGCAGAACTCCAAGTTTGGTGCCGCCGAAGTCACCATTCGCGGCCTGTCCGGCGCGCGCAGCCGGGTGCTGACCCTGGTGGATGACGAACGCCTGCCGGATACCTACAGCGGTGCCAGTGATCAGGCGCTGACCAACTGGCGCGGCGGCAAGGACTTTGTCGAGCCGGATACCCTCAAACAGGTAGAGGTGATCAAGGGGCCGTCCTCCGGTCTGTACGGTGGCGGATCGCTGGGCGGGGTGGTCAGCTACCGCACCTTCCAGGCCAGTGATTTTGTCGATGATGACAAAACCTTCTACGGCGGTTTCAAGCAGTCCTACGATGGCTCCAACAAGGGAAGCGGCAGCACGGTGACGCTGGCCACCAAGCAGGGCGAACTGTCCGGCCTGCTGATGGTGACCAGCCGCCGTGCCGAGGAAACCGACAATAGGGGAGACAAGGGCGGCAGCGGCACCAGCCGCACCCAGGCAGACCCGCAACTGGTGAAAACCCAGAACGTGCTGGCCAAGGTGGGCATCGATCACGGCGACCATGCGCTCACCCTGTCGCTGGAGGATTTCCGCCGCTCCACCTACACCAACTATCTGGAAGGCGTTACCGGCAGCACCAAGGCCGACAATCTGGATGTGGGCGTCAAGCGCAGCAAGATGGCGCTGGATTACCGCTATCGCGGCGATGGCAACTTCGATGGCGTCAAGCTCAAGCTGTATCACCAGCAACTGCGCGACCGGCAGAATGAAACCAAGCTCACCACCACCAGCGCCACCGATCTCTACACCTGGGATCAGGACCTGTGGGGCCTGAACGGGCAAACCGGCTGGCAACTGGGCGGGCATCACCTCACCACCGGCACCGAGCTGGTGGCCAAGAATTCCGAACGCGACATGCCCAAGAGCACGGGTAGCAATGCCAAATACTACCCGGCCACCAAGGGCTACCAGTTCGGTGTGTTCGTGCAGGATGAATTCGAACTGGGCCGCTTCAGCCTGACCCCCAGCCTGCGTTACGACCTGTCGCGCATCCGGCCGGAAAACGACGCGGTGTATCTGGCCAACAGCGGCACTGTCACCAGCAAGGACAAGTTCTCCGCCAGTGCATGGTCGCCCAAGCTGTCGATCAAGACCGCGCTGAGCGAACGGCTGACCGGCTTTGTCAACCTGGTGACCGGTTTTCGTGCGCCCACCTTCGAGGAGCTGTACCTGGGTCACGACTACAGCATGTACCGCATGATGCTGATTCCCAATGTGAATCTGAAAGCGGAAACCTCCAAGGGCATCGAGCTGGGCAGCAAATACGCCAGCGCTAGCTGGAACTGGGACAACACCGCCTTCTACAACAAGTACGACAACTTCATCGAGCAGAAGAGCTTTGTCGCCGGTTCCACCACCTACTACCAGTACCAGAACATTGACCGGGCGCACATCTACGGCTTTGAAACCAGCTCGAAATGGGCCTTTGCCCAGGACTGGCTGCTGTCTTCCTCGCTGGCCTGGGCCAAGGGCTACAACGATACCGACCACAGCGCGCTGGACTCGGTGGACCCGCTGCGCGTGATCAACAGCCTGGCTTATCAGCAGGACCGCTGGGGCAGCTCGCTCAAGTGGACGGTATCGGCCAAGAAAGCAGCAGGCGATGTCAGCAACAGCGCCTACTTCCGCACCCCGGGCTATGGCGTGCTGGACCTGTCCGGCTGGTACAAGCTTAACAAGCAGACCACGCTGCGCCTGGCCGTCAACAACCTCACCAACAAGAAGTACTGGAACTGGAGCGATGTGAAAACCCTGCAGTCCTCGGCCTATCCGATGGACCGCTTCACCCAGTCCGGTCGTTATGTGACCGCCAGCTTCGAAACCAGCTTCTGAAACGAGACATCATGAGCACACCCACCCTGTTGCAGCGTTACCAGCAGCTCAGACAAGAACAAAGCCAGTTGCGCCAGCGCGATGCAGCCCGCGCACTGGGCGTCAGCGAGGCCGCACTGGTGGCCTGCCTGCCGCAAACCATTGCCTTGCACTGCCAGCCAGCCCAGCTACTGCCGGCACTGGCGGCCTTGGGCCAGCTCAAGTCCATCACCCGCAATCAGGTAGTGGTACATGAAACCCAGGGCGCGTACCGCAACCTGACCCTGTCGGAAAAAACCGGCCTGGTGCTGAACCCGGATGGCCTGGATTTGCGGCTGTTCCTGACCCACTGGCAGCACGCCTATGCGCTACGCCAGCCCGGCCCGCAAGGTCTGCTGCACTCGCTGCAGTTTTTTGATGCCCAGGGCGAAGCCATCAACAAGCTGTACCTGCTGGAGGAGGACAAGCTGCCCGCCTGGGAAAAACTGGTGCAGACCCACCGCATGCAGGCCGACGCACCGGCACCGGCTGGCATCAGCATCGCCGCCCAGCCGCATGTGGCCGCCAGCAGCGATACCAGCGGCTTTGCCGATGCCTGGCTGGCCTTGCAGGATGTGCATCACTTTCATGCCCTGCTCAAGCGCTATGGCCTCAAGCGCCAGCAAGCCTTCCGCCTGGCACCGCCCGGTTTTGCCCATCGCCTGCACGGCAGTGCGCTGACCGCCTTGCTGGAAGGCGCTGCCGCCAGCGCACTGCCCATCATGGCCTTTGTCGGTAATCGCGGCATGGTGCAAATCCACACCGGCCCGATCAAGTCGGTGCGTCGCGTCGGCCCCTGGCTGAACGTGCTGGACCCGGCTTTCAACCTGCACATCCTGGAGGATGAAATCACCGAGCTATGGCTGGTGCGCCGCCCCACCCGTGACGGCGTCATCACCTCGGTAGAGGCTTTTGACGCCGCCGGGGAGAGCGTGCTCAGCTTCTTTGGCCAGCGCCGCGAAGGCGAAGCGGAACTTCCGGCATGGCGCGCACTGGCTGCCGCCCTGCCGGCACAGGAGGCGCAACATGCTGCCTAAGCGATGGATGGCATTGCTCTGCCTGCTGTGTGCCTTGCCTGTGCAGGCCGGGCAGCGGGTGGTGGCGCTCAGTGCCGATGTGGCCGAGCTGGTGGTGGCCCTGCAGGCCCAGCAGCTACTGGTGGGGCGCGACAAGCTGGCGCGCCAGCCGCAATTGGCACAGGTGCCGGTGATTGGCAGCTCGCGCGCGCTGACGGCACCGCCGGTGCTGGCGGTCAAGCCGGATCTGGTCATCGGCAGTGATCAGGCCCAGCCGCCCGGCATCTACCAGCAATTGACGGCGCTGGGGCTCAAGGTGCTCAAGGTAAACCACAGTGATGATCCGCAAGCCTTTGCCGATGGCATGCGCCAGGTCGGTCTGGCACTGGGCCGCCCGGCCCAGGCCGAGGCGCTGGCCAGCCAGTGGCTGCTGGCGCTCAAGCCGCAGCCGGGCAGTGGCAAGCGCATTCTGCTGAGCTACGACGGACGGCTGGTGGCCGGGCGGGGGACGGCGGGGGATGCGCTGATCCGCGCTGCCGGCGGGGTGAATGCCGCGGCGGATATCCAGGGCTTTTTGCCGATGAATCCGGAAGCCTGGCTCAAGGCCGCGCCCGACATCGTGATTGTCGCCGCGCACAATGCGCCGGTATATGGCGGCTTGAAAGCCCTGCAGGCACGGCCTGAGCTGGCCTCTTCCAATGCCGTGCGCAGCGGCAAGGTGCTGGCCTGGCCGGCGGCAGATTTCCTGCGTCTGGGCGTAGGCAGCCCGGCGGTGGTGACGCGTTTGCGGCAGTTGGCCTCATGAGAGCGGCCATTGTGCTGCCCCGGCGCAGTGGCGGGCTGCCGCCGCAGTTCTGGCGCTGGCTGTGCCTGCCGCCGCTGGCGGCCTTGCTCATCTGGCTGATCCTGGGGCTGGGTGGCGGCCAGTGGGCGGTGCCGGATTGGCAAGACCCGCTGGTCAGCCGCCTGCGCTGGCCACGCATCCTGAATGCCTTGCTGGTGGGCAGTGCGCTGTCGCTGGCGGGGGCAGGCCTGCAGGCGCTGTTTCGCAACCCGCTGGCAGACCCCGGCCTGCTGGGTACTTCCGCCGGCTCGGCACTGGGCGTGGTACTGGTGATCGCGCTGGGCGGCCTGGGGGTGTCGGTGCCGCTGGCGGCCTTTGTCGGCGGGCTGGCCGTCACCATGCTCATCCTGCTGCTCAACCAGTTGCTGCGCGGCGGTCAGGCAGGGCTGCTGATGATAGGCGTGGTGATTGGTGCCAGTTGTGCTGCCATGGTCAGCCTGCTGCTGTTTTTGTCCGATGACCTGACCCTGCGCGGTGCCAGCAACTGGCTGGCTGGCAGCCTGGCTGAATCACGCTTTGCCGATCACCAATATGTGTGGCCGGTAATGCTGGTGGGCGCAGTGCTGATGCTGGCGCTGGGGCGGGATCTGGACTGCCTGCTGCTGGGCGATGAGGTGGCCCGCTCCATGGGCGTGCGCGTGGGCCGCACTCGGGGGCTGGCTGCCATGGCCGCCGCCATGCTGACCGGCGGTGCGGTGACGCTGTCCGGGCTGATCGGCTTCATCGGCATGATGGTGCCCAATGCGGTGGCGCTGTGTCATCAGGGCAGCCGCCGCCAACTGATGCTGCATGCCAGTTGGGTGGGGGCGCTCACCTTGTTGCTGATCGACACCCTGGGGCGTGAAGCGGTATATCCGGTAGACCTGCCCGCCGGGGTGGTGGCGGCCTTTGCCGGTCCGCCGTGCTTCTTGTGGCTGTTCTGGCGTTTGCAGAAAGGGGGCCTGCGTGGCTGATGCCTGGGAAATCGAGCAACTTACAGTAAGCGCGCAAGGCCGCACCCTGGTCTCGCTGGGGGGGCTGACGGTGCCGCGCGGCCAACTGCTGGTGCTGATTGGCCCCAATGGTGCCGGCAAGAGCAGTCTGCTGCGCGCCATGGCCGGTTTTGCCGGCCAATGCCGTGGCCGTTTGCTGGGCCGGCCCATTGGCGGCAGGGGCTACCCGTATGGTTTGCTGTCCTGGGTGGCGCAGCACGAAACCGGTGATAGTCCCTTGTCGGTGGCCGATTACCTGATGCTGGGCCGGCGTCCGGCGCTGGGCCTGTTGCGCCAGCCCGATGCTGCCGACCACCGCCGCGTGGCCGAGGCCTTGCAGGTGATGGAACTGACGGCACTGGCTACTCAACGGGTCTCCCGCCTGTCCGGTGGTGAGCGCCAGCGTGCCGCCATTGCCCGCGCCCTGGTACAGGATGCCCCCTGCCTGCTGCTGGACGAGCCGAGCAATCATCTGGATATCCGCCACCAGCATCTGTTGATGCAGCATCTCAAACAGTTGACCGGGCAGGGCAGGACGGTGGTGTGCGTGCTGCACGACCTGCAACTGGCCGCCAATCACGCGGACCAGCTCTGGCTGCTGGCCGATGGTGTGCTGCGTTGCCGTGGTACGCCGGCACAGGTACTGACGCACCCGGTGCTGGCAGAAGCCTACCGTTGGCCATTACAGGCAGTCAGCAGGGCCGGGCAAGGCTGGAGCATTGTCAGCAATCCGCAGGGCAGTATCGGCCTGGCGGCGCACGACTGAGGCCATGTCCGCACAGACGTGTACTTTTGCTTACACAAGGTACACGTTTGCTTACACGTCTGGTTTGTCAGCGGTTCTATAATATGAATTAAATCAAACCGGCGTGTCGCAGCCTGTCTCCGACCGTCAGTGAACTTGTCCGTGCCCGCGCTGCCTCAGGCTGGTGCCTGGAACATGCCGGAATGGCCCCTTGCCACGCACATCCAGCCAGAGGTGGCAGGCGGCACATAACCGCCCGCGGCCCGGACCCAACCCTGCCGGTGGCGTGCATGGCACGCACCGCAACGAGGAGATCACGATGAAAAACCTGATGACTACCCTGGTGGCTGTTGCCATCGCCTCTGCCAGCCTCAGCGGTTGCGCCAATATGAGCGAAACCCAGCAAACCACCGGAACCGGTGCGGCAGTGGGCGCAGGTGTCGGTGCCTTGCTGGGCGCGTTGACCGCAGGTGGCCACACCGGTCGCAGCGCGGTAACTGGCGCTGCCGTGGGCGCGGCATTGGGAGCAGGTGGTGGTTATCTGTGGTCGCAGCACATGCAAAAGCAGAAAGAGGCGATGGAAAAGGCCTCGCAGGGGACTGGCGTCAGCGTCAGCCAAACCGCCGACAACCAGCTCAAGCTGAATATTCCGAGCGATGTCTCGTTTGACTCTGGCCGCTACGACATCAAGCCCAATCTGCGCCCGGTGCTGGACCGCTTTGCCACTACCCTGCAGCAAAACCCGGTGACCACCGTGCGCATTGTCGGCCACACTGACAACACCGGCAGCGATGCCATCAACAATCCGCTGTCGGTCAACCGCGCCAGCGCCACCCGTGATTATCTGGTCAAGCGTGGTGTGGCTGCCAGCCGCATCAGCATCGACGGCATGGGCTCGCGTCAGCCGATTGCTGACAACAGCAGTGTGGCTGGCCGTGCCGCCAACCGCCGCGTGGAAATCTTTGTCGGCGAAGCTGGCAAGTAAGCCGTCAGCGAAGCATCGCGCAGTCAGCAAAAAGCCCCCGCAAGGGGGCTTTTGCATGTCGGACAGGCCTGGCTGGTGTCAGCCGTTGCGGCTTTGTTCCAGCGACTGCAGGAAATATTCCAGCACCAGATTGGGCCGACGCCCCTTGCGCAGGGCCACGTTCAGCGGAATGTCGTAGCAGAATTGTTGTGGATGCAAGGGCCGCATCACGCCTTGTGCCACCCAGCCGGCGGCAAAGTGGTCCGGCAAAAAGCCGATATAGCCGCCGGTGAGAATCAGAAAGGCAATGCCTTCCCGGTCGGACGCGGTGGCGGTGCAGTTAAGCGCGTGGTGTTGCGCCATGGCCTCCACCGTCAGTCGGTAGTTGGGGGCGATGGCTTCGGCGCTGTGCAGCTCGTCCTGGCTGATGTCGCTATCGGCGCGGGCAAAGAAGGGGTGTTCGCGGCTGCAATACAGCAGCGAATGTTCTTCGTACAGTGGCAGGTAGTCCAGCCCGGACAGCGGGTTGATCAGCGGCACCACGCCCACGTGCAGGTGGCCGTCCTGCACGCCCAGTTCGATTTCGCTGGGAGTGGTCATGGAGATATTGATGCGCACCCCCGGCCCGCGCGCACTCAAGGACTTGAGCGCATGGGTCAGGTGCATGTGCGACTGGGTGACCAGATTGTTGATGATGCCGATGTTCAGCTCGCCGCGCAGTTGGTGGTGCAGTTGGTTCACCTCGGTGCGGAATTCCTCGATGGCCGACAGCATGGTCTGGCTGGCGTGCAATACCGCCCGGCCTTCGTCGGTGAGGGCAAAGCCGGCCCGACCGCGCTGGCACAGGCAGATGCCCAGCCGCTTTTCCAGATCGCCCATGTGCAGGCTGATGGCAGAACGGCTGATGCCCAGCACGCTTTCCGCTGCGGAAAAGCTGCCGCATTCGACCACGGTCTTGAACAGGCGCAGCAGGCGGATATCAAAATCGCTGACCTGGGCGAGGGATTTTTTTTTGCTCATCAGTTGAGTATTTCTGAAACTGAAGATAAGAAATTCGGGATTTATCTCAACATATCACCTGGTTCAAGCTATGCCAAGCAACACGCTGCCAGGCAGGATGCCCCTGCCGGACAGCGCTTGCATGGTGTGGGGCTGCGCAGTGTTACCGGGCTATCCGCCATGATGTTGGCCGCTATCCGGCAGGCAGTGCGTGGCGCTTTCATGGCGCGCGTCTTGCTTGCAGAGTGCCGACATCGCATGATCGACACCGCGTCTGCCTTTTGGTGTTGCAGCGCGGTGCATCTCCCTGTGAACTGTCCCATGCCCGAGGAATGACTGTTTTATGCCGCAAATCGTGTTTGAACGTGAGGCACCGCCACAAGAGCTGATCGACGCCGCGCTGGCCGGCAGCGTCAACCGCCCGTTCTGGGGAGATGATGTGGCGCACCTGCGTCGCAGTTTCCCCCCGCTGCAAGGCAAGGCCAGTGCTGATCTGGCCATTGTCGGCGGTGGTTTTCTCGGCCTGTGGAGCGCCATTCTGGCCAAGGAGCGCAACCCGTCACGCTCGGTCACCCTGCTGGAAGGCCGTCAGGTGGGCTGGGCCGCATCCGGCCGCAACGGCGGCTTTTGTGAGGCCAGCATCACCCATGGCGAGGAAAACGGCCAGCAGCGCTGGCCGGAGGAAATGGCCGAGCTGGACGCGCAGGGTCTGCAGAATCTGGACGAAATCGAAGCCACCATCCGGCGTTACGGTATCGACTGCGACTTCGAACGCACCGGCGTGCTGGTGGTGGCCGTGGAGCCCTACCAGGACGAGCAACTGCGTGGTGAAGGTTATATGGATGCCGCGCAGATCCGCGCCGAGCTCAATTCGCCCACCTTCCTGTCCGGCATCTGGGAAAAAGACAGCACGGCGATGATCCACCCCGGCAAGCTGGTGCTGGAACTGGCGCGGGTGGCGGTTGAGCTGGGTGTGCAGATTCACGAACAATCCGCCGTCACCGCGCTGCACAGCCGCGGCAGCCGGGTGCGGCTGGCGACGGAGCTGGGCGAGCTGGATGCCGCCCGCGTGGTGCTGGCTACCAATGCCTTTCCCTCGCTGCTCAAGCGTTACCGCTGGCACACCATCCCGGTGTACGACTATGTGCTGATGACCGAGCCGCTCACCGCGCAACAGTTGGCGTCCATCGGCTGGCACAACCGCCAGGGCATTGCCGACATGGCCAACCAGTTTCATTACTACCGCATCACCCGCGACAACCGCATCCTGTTTGGCGGCTACGATGCCGTCTACAACTTTGGCGGCAAGGTGGATGATGTCTATGACGAGCGCCCGGCTTCGTTTACCCGGCTGGCCAGTCACTTCTTTACTACCTTTCCGCAATTGGCCGGGCTGCGTTTCAGCCATCGCTGGGGCGGGGCCATTGATACCTCTACCCGCTTTTGTGCCTTTTTTGCCCTGGCGCGTGGCGGCAAGGTGGCCTATGCCGCCGGTTTTACCGGCCTGGGTGTAGGAGCCACCCGCTTTGCCGCCAATGTGCTGCTGGACAAGATAGAAGGGCTGGACACACCGCGTACCCGCTTGCGCATGGTGCGCGAGATACCGCCACCGTTTCCGCCGGAGCCGCTGACCTATGTTGCCGTGCAGGCCACGCGCTGGTCGCTGAACCAGGCCGACCACAACCACGGCAAGCGCAATCTGATGCTGCGCACCATGGATGCGCTGGGTCTGGGTTTCGATTCCTGAATCCGTTCGTCCTTTTCTGACCATCCAAGGAAGCAAGCATGTCCAATCCCTTTGCCCTGCTGGCCAATCTCAGCGTGGACGCCACGCGCATTGCGCTGGAATATCGCGAAGTCCCGGCCGATCAGCTCATTAGCGGCCCCGCCCAGGTGGGCACAGCCGAGCTGGGTAGCCTGCACGGCTGCAGCATCGGCGTGTGGGAAATGTCGCCCAGCGTCACCACCGATGTGGAAGTGGACGAATTTTTCATTGTGCTGTCGGGTCAGGCCAGCGTGCAGTTTGCCGATGGCCGCCCACCGCTGGAATTGCAGCCCGGCACCGTGGGCCATCTGGCGGCCGGCACCGCCACCACCTGGGTGGTGACACAAACACTGCGCAAGATCTACATCGCCTGAGCGGCACAGACCGCCCGGCACAACAATAGCAAGGCAGGAGGAAGAAACATGGAAGTGCGCAACAACTACATCAATGGCCGTTGGCAAGCCTCGGTCAGCGGCGCTACCCGCGAAGTCATCAACCCGTCCAATGGCGAAGTGATTGCCCTGGTCACCGACAGCGTGGCCGAGGACAGCAAGCAGGCGATTGCCGCCGCGCGCCATGCTTTTGACCGCGACGGCAGTTGGCGGCGCATGGCCGGGCCCAAGCGTGCCGACATGCTGCTGCGTATTGCCGATGCCATTGCCGCCCGCGCCGACGAACTGGCGGTGATGGACACGCTGGACAATGGCAAGCCGCTGCGCGAGGCGCGCTGCGATGTGGACGATGCGGTGGCCTGTTTCCGCTATTACGCCGGGCTGATCACCAAGCCGCAGGGCGGGGTGTATGAAGTCAGCGACGGCTTTGGCCCGATGCATGCCTATTCCATGCACGAACCGGTGGGCGTGTGCGCGCTGATCACCCCGTGGAACTACCCCTTGCTGATGGCCACCTGGAAACTGGCCCCTGCACTGGCGGCGGGCAACTGCGTGGTGTTCAAGCCCAGCGAAGTCACCCCGCTGTCGGCGGTGGCCCTGTTTGAAATCTTCGATGCCGTCGGCCTGCCTCCGGGCACCGCCAACCTGGTGCTGGGCAGCGGCCCGGCCGCCGGGCAGGAGCTGGCCGCCAGCCATGATGTGGACATGATCACCTTCACCGGCAGCACCCGCACCGGGCAAACCATTGCCGCCGCGGCAGTGGGGAACCTGAAAAAAGTGGGGCTGGAGCTGGGTGGCAAGTCGCCCAACATCATCTTTGCCGATGCCGATCTGGAAGGCGCGGTGGAGTGGGCGATGATAGGCGTGTTCTTCAACCAGGGCGAAGTATGCTCGGCCGGTTCGCGCATCCTGATTGAAGAAAGCATCAAGGACCGCTTTGTCGCCCGACTGGCCGAACGCGCCAATGCCATGACCATTGCTCCGGGCATGAAGGATGCCGACATGGGCGCGATTGTGTCTGCCGCGCAGCTGGAAAAGGTGCTGGGCCATATCGAACGCGCCAAACAGCAAGGCGCAACACTGGTGTGTGGCGGCGAGCGTTATGTCGAGGGCGACTGTGCCAATGGTTACTTCGTGAGGCCCACCATCTTCGACAATTGCACCCGCGACATGGACATCGTGCGTGAGGAAGTATTCGGCCCGGTGGTGGCCATCCAGACCTTCACCACGGAGGCCGAAGCCATTGCCATGGCCAATGACACGCCGTACGGCCTGGCTGGCGGGGTGTTCACCAGCGATGGCGCACGCGCATTGCGGGTGGTGAAGGAAGTGCGCGCCGGCGTCACCTGGATCAACTGCTACAACCCCACCTTCAACGAAGCGCCGTGGGGCGGTTACAAGATGAGCGGCTATGGCCGCGATCTGGGTGTCAACGGCTTGCTGGAATACCAGCAGGTGAAGCAGGTGAGCATCAATCTGCAACCGGGCCTGGTGGGCTGGTATCCGCAACGCTAGAACGCCACGTCACGCTAGAAGACCAGATCGGGGCAGGAGCAACAGGGGGTTGGCAGGGCATGCCAGCCCCCTGTTTGCCTGTATGGCGCGAGTGCAAGTACCGCAGGCCGCACTGCCGCAGCGCCTGCCAGCGCCTGCCAGCGCGGGCCTTGCGGCACCGGCGACGGTAGGCAGATAAAGCACGCAGGCAAGGCCATATGGCAGCGCTCTGCCCTGGCCGGCAAGGCCATGCGCATCACGGGTGGCCGTGCCGGGGGGGGGGCTTGCTGCGGCGTATGGCTGCTGGGGGAGTGCCGACCTCTGTTATGCTGCGCATCTGATTTGTGGAGACCCGCATGCAAAGACTGACCATTTCGCTCAGCGACGAGCTGGCACAGGCATTTGATGAATTGATGGCCCGGCGCGGCTACAGCAGCCGTTCCGAAGCGGTGCGCGACATGTTGCGCCGCGAACTGGGGGAGGATGATCTGGCCGGCGAAGCGGGCGGCCCCTGTGTGGCGGTGCTCAGCTATGTGTTCGACCACCACGAGCGCCAGTTGTCATCCCGGCTGACCGGGCTGCAGCACGACCACCACGATCTGGCGGTGGCCACCATGCACGCCCATATCAGCCACGCGGACTGTATCGAGACGGTGATCCTGCGCGGTGATAGTGCCGAGGTGGAGCGTTTTGCCCGTTCGGTGATTGCCGAAACCGGTGTGCGTCACGGCCAGGTGCAGCTGATTCCGGTGAGCCCGGCCACGCAGCGCGGCCCCTTGTACCGCCGCAAGAAATCATCCTGAGCCGCGCTCAGCCCTGCCGCCGGCCCAACTGACGGTAGCCACTGCGTGGCCCGGCATGGCTGTGTTGATGGCCATGGGCATGCGGGTGGCTGTGGACCTGGCCATCGGCATGCCGGTGCGGGTGGGCGTGCAGCAACTGGCTGCGCGCCAGCAGGGCGTGGTCGGCCAGGATAGCCTGTGGGCTGCCCTGGGCCAGCAAGCGGCCTTCGGCCATCACGATGACGTGGTCGGCAATGTCCGCCACGCTGTCCAGATCGTGGGTGGCGGTAATGATGGTGCGGCCATTGCCACGGCTTTCCAGCAAAAAGCGCAGCACCTCGCTCTGGCTGGCCGGGTCCAGTGCGGCAGTCGGCTCGTCCAGCAGCAGCACTTCGGGCTGCATGATCAGCACCGAGGCCAGTGCCACCCGCTTGCGCTCGCCACCGGACAGCCGGTGCGGTGCGCGGTGCTGCAGATGGCTGATGCCGAATTGCTGCAAGGTGGCGGCAATGGCGGTGCGGATGTCTTGCTCCGGCCAGCCCAGTTGCAGCGGGCCAAAGGCCAGTTCGTCAAATACCGTGGGATTGAACAGTTGCACGTCCGGGTTCTGGAACACCAGGCCCACGCGGCGGCGGAAGGCGTAATGGCGCGCATCATCCGCCAGTGCCGCTTCGCTCAGCACTTCGCCAAAGGCGTACACCTCGCCTTGCTGGGCAAAATACAGGCCGTCCAGCAGGCGCAGCAGGGTGGATTTGCCCGAGCCGTTGGCACCGAGCAGGGCGATACGGCTGCCGGCGGCAATCTCCAGCGTCAGTTCATGCAGGGCAGTGTGTTGCTGATAACGAAAGCTGACCTGTTGCAGGCGGTATACCGGGTGGCTCATGCGTGGGTCCAGACAATGAGAAAGGGCAGGGCGACGGCCAGCAGCAGGGCGCACCAGTCGCGTTTGCGGGTGTGAAAGCTGTGCAACAGGTAGATATCACCGCGATAACCGCGCGACACCATGGCCAGATGCACATCGCTGCTCAACTGAAAGGCCTTGCCCAGCAGTACGCCGCTGCTGCTGGCGATCAACTGGCGTGCCATGCGGCCAGAGGCTGGGGCCAGCATGCGGCTGCGTCTGGCCTCAAACATCTGGCTGGCGGTTTGCAGCAGCACAAACACATAGCGATGGGTCATGCCCAGCAGGGCCACCAACAGTACCGGCACCCCCAGGCTGCGCATGGCCTTGAGCACATGCGTCCACGGTGTGCTCAGCATCAGCAGCAGGGCAAAGCTGGCGGCAACCTCCGCCCTGCCCAACAGCAAGGCGGCGCTGTACAAGCCCTGCCGGCTGACGGGCCAGCCCAGCAGTGGCAGGGAGAACAGTGTTTCTCCCGGTACCAGAAACAGCGCCGGCACCGCCAGCACGCCGCTGAACAGCAGCACGCTCAGCCAGGCCTGGCGGTAGAGCTGGCGCAGGCTGATCTGCGAGCATTGTCCCAGCAGCACGGCCAGCCCCAGCAATAACAGCAGGCTGCCGGGCTGGCGGGCCAGCAAGGCGGCGCTCAGCACGGCCAGTAGCGACAGCAGCTTGATGCGCGGGTCCAGTTGCTGCAGCAGGCCCTGGCGTGCGCTCTGTGCCTCGGCATCCAACGCATGTTCCATCACCTGCTGCAAGCCATGCACCATGCGCTCGGCGATATTGCCGCGATGGCGGTGTCCGCCGGCAATAAAGGATTGTTCGCTCACTGTGGCAGGCCGCGCTTGCCAGCCAGTTGCGACAGCAGTAACAGGCTGAGCAGGATCAGCCCGGCACCAAACACCGCCGACAGCACATAGCCAAAACCCGCGCTGTGAATGAAGGCCGGCGCATAGTCGGGGAAAGGCGCAGACCACAGCCCGGCCAGTCTGGCCAGACCTTCCGGTGCCGCTTGCGGCAGCACATGCTGGCCGGAGGCCTGAATGATTTCCAGCCGGCTGGCCGGGTTGGCAAAGTCTTCCGCCGCCCACTCGCCCCAGGCGGTACCGGCAGCCAGCAGGCCCAGCGGGGACAGGATCATCAGCCCGGCCAGGCCGTACCACAGTTGGCGTGCGCTGCGGCGGCTGCCTGCCGCCGCGGACATGGTGGCCTCACCGGCCAGCAGCGAGGGGTGGGAGCGCTGCAGATAGGCAACCAGGCCCGCGCTGAGCAGCATTTCCGCCAGGCCGGCAAAGCTCAGATGGCCGATCATCATCGCCGGAATGGCGACTGACAGCGGGTAGGGCGCATACAGCGGCGTGCCGCTGGCATCATGAAACAGCATGGGCTGCACGCCAAACTCGATGGCGGTCAGCAAGGCGGCGGCATTGATGGCCAGATAACCGGCCAGCCCGGCGGCCACCACCCGGCGGCGTGCGCTGATGTCGGCTCCGGCCGCCAGCAGGCGGTAGCTGGACCATGCCACCAGCGAACCGACCACCGCCATGTTCAGGCTATTGGCACCAAAGCTGCTGATGCCGCCATCGCCAAAAAACAGCGCCTGGATGAGCAGGGCAAGTGATACCGCGATGATGGAGGCCCATGGTCCCAGCACGATGCTGACAATGGTCATGCCCACCGCGTGGCCGCTGGTGCCGCCGGGCAGGGGCAGGTTGAACATCATGATGACGAAGCAGAAGGCGGAAAACACCGCAAACAGCGGCACCAGCCTGGTGTGCAGCAGCGCTTTGGCGCGCCGGTAGGCCAGCAGCCAGAAGGGGAGTGCCACCGCATAGGCCAGGGCGCAGGTGGATGGGCTGAGATAACCGTCAGGAATGTGCATGGCGCTGCCTTTCAGACATGGTGCGAGTGCGGTATTGCGTATGATTATTTTAAAAAATGTATGAAATCATAGCAAGATACATGCCATCTGTCATGTCTGGCCACCGGAGGCTGCCGCGCCGGAGCGGCAGGCAGCCCAGCCCGCTGGCCAGGGCCTGCCGGGTGGAAAGTCGTTGTGCGTTTATCGATCAAATCGCTCAGTGGCTGATCAGGCCGCACCACTGTGGGCCACCAGGCCGCAGGCTGTCCTGCGGCATGCTTGCTCATGCACCAGTTTGGCCATTGCTGCTGAAACCGTGGGCTTCGATTTGCACCAGCGGCTTGGCACGGCAACGGTCCGCCTGCACATGGAGCGCACGGCTGTCATCGCCCACGCATGGCAAGAAGGCGGCAGGCATCGCCGGCTAGTTTGCGCCGTGGCGGATATAGACCCGGTAATCCAGGCCCTGCAGCGTGCAGGACGTGGCCGGAGCATGCTGACGCTTGGCCTTGTCCAGCAGGATGGCGATATTGGCAAAGCTTTCCCGCGTCTGCGCCGTCACATTCCCGGATGCAAGCTGGCATCCCCGACAATGCTGGCCCTGCCGGCAATGGCCAGAATGTCCTGGTCTGGCCGGCCAGTGCGGCCCGGCTGAAGGTGGGACTGCGCCGGCCATATTGGCGCGCACTGGCAAAAGCGCTCTGGGCAGCGTTCATGGTGCTGTTGCGCTGGCGGCATACCGGCAGCCAGGCCGGGGCCAGCCGCGCGGTCTGCATACTCTGCTGCGCTGGCTCCGCCCCGGTGGTCTGCATTTGCCGGATGGACTGGTACTTACAGCCGGGTGATGACGCTGTCGGCCGGCAGGCGCGACTTGGGCAGCTTGGCGTTGAAATCGCTGTCGCTGCGATAGCCCAGTGCCACGATGACGGCGCTGGTGAAACCCTTGGCGCGCAGGCCCAGTTCTTCATCCAGTATCTTCTGGTCGAAGCCTTCGATCGGGCAGGCATCAATCTGCATGGCTGCCGCGCCCAGCAGCAGGGTGCCGACCGACAGGTAGACCTGCTTTTCCATCCAGTGGTGGGCATCGCGCAATTCAAAGCGGTGCATGTTGACGAAATGGGAACGGCCACGGTGCTGGCCGGCACGGGCTTCCTCGTTGGCAAAGCGTCCGTCGGCCGCTTCCTGTTGCAGCAGCGTTTCCAGATGCTGGTCGTCGATGCTGGCACGGCTGCAGAACACCACCACATGCGAGGCATTCAGCACCTTGGCTTCATTGAAGGCATAGCCGCCACTGGTGGCTTTGGCGATACGGGCCTTCCCCTCGGCGCTGCCCGCCACGAAAAAGTGCCAGGGCTGGGAGTTGGTGGAGGAGGGGCTAAAGCGCAGCAGGGTTTCGATCTGGCTTACCTGCTCGGCACTCAGTTGGCGGGTGGGGTCGAAGGCCTTGGTGGTGTAGCGGGTCTGCACGAGGTCTGCGATGTTCATGATGGTTTCCTTGATCGGTGGTTCTGCAATGGCGCTGATTATTACGCAATGCCCGCCGCCGCATAAGGCTGGCGCGGGGAAAGCAGTTTCTTTTTTATTTTGAAAATACAGTCAAAAACTTAGCTATTTCCTGCTGTAAAAGCGGAATCAGCGTGGCAGCAGGCCGCCGCTCAGCTTTCCAGCAGCATCTGCTCCACCAGCCAGTCGGTCAGGCGCTGGCTGGCTTCGGCATGATCCTGCTGCTGGTGACAGGCGGCATGCCACGCCAGCGCCTTGGCATGGAGGGTGGGCTGGCGCAGCAGGAAGTGCTGCAGCGGGCAGTGTTCCAGTGGCTGCCTGTCGTGGGCGAACGACGGCTGGGTGGACAGCCAGTGTTGTGCCAGCGCGCCCAGATAGCTGGTGATTTCCCCGGCAGCCGGTGGCAACC
The DNA here is from genome assembly GCF_002217795.2 of Aquitalea magnusonii. Lineage (NCBI taxonomy): Bacteria > Pseudomonadati > Pseudomonadota > Betaproteobacteria > Neisseriales > Chromobacteriaceae > Aquitalea > Aquitalea magnusonii. The sequence goes on along the minus strand of NZ_AP018823.1, from coordinate 3,126,687 downwards.
GGAAATGCCGCTGCCAGTGGATGAAGTCTTGTTGCGCCATGGGCCTGGCCAGGCTGTAGCCTTGTCCCAGCGTGGCACCCAGGATGCAGGCGGCTTCCTGCATGCCGCGGTCTTCCAGCCCTTCCACCACTACCTGGCGTTCCAGATCCTGCCCCAGTTGCAGGATGGCGCGGATCAGCGCCAGGCTGGTCAGCGGTGTACGGCGCAGGTTCAGCGTCAGGCTCTGGTCGATCTTGATGGTGTCAAACGGCAAGGTGCTCAGCCGCTGCAGACTGCTGTAGCCCGAACCCAGATCATCCATCGCCAGCTTGATGCCGGTGCGGCGCAGCCGTTCTATGGCGCGGTCCTGTGCCCGTGGCGCGATATCCTCGGTTTCCAGCAGTTCCAGGCTGAGGCGGTGCGGGGCGATGCCGTGGCGGGCCAAGGCTGCGGCCACCCACTGCGGGCAGTCTTCATCTTGCAGCGTGCTGGGGGCGATATTGAGCGAGATGTCGATCTGCAAGCCATGCCGGTCCAGTTCCGCCACCTGGCTGAGTGCCTTGTCCAGCCCCAGCCGGAACAGGTGGTCCAGGTCGGCATCGCCCAGCAGCGGCAGGAAGACGCCCGGACTGACGATGGTGCCATCGGCCTGGATCAGCCGGGCCAGCGCCTCTACTTTCACCACCTTGCCGCTTTTAAGGTCGACCAGTGGTTGCAGGAACATGGTGAGGCCGCCGGCAAACAGCCGTTCGCGCAGGGCGATGGCCAGGTTTTGCCGGATGGCGGCTGCCGGCTTGGTGCTGGCGGCCAGGATCAGTTCCCAGCGGTGCTGCTGGCCTTGGGCAAACTGTTGCATGCTGGCCGATTCAAACTGATTGGGGTAGGCACCAAACAGGCTGATGACCGCCACGGTCAGCCCCTCCGGATTGCGTACCGGGATGCTCATGGCAGAGCGGATGTTGACGGCGCCTGCCTGTTGATGCCAGGTGGCATAGCGCTGGTCCTGGCTGTAGGAGGCGGTGCTGCAGATGCGTCCGCTGCGCCATGCCACGGCAGTCAGACCTTGTCCACGGCTGGATGAGGCATCCACCACCGCCTCGGAACCGGGCATCTGCAGGCGGTTGGCTACCAGTTTGCCCAGCGGCCCGCGGCTGTTTTCCGGCACGAACACGCCATTGGACATCAGCCGCATCAGCAGCACGGCCTGCATGCCCGGCAATTTGCCCAACTGTTCCAGCTCGCTGCTGACGGCATCTGCCCACAGGGTGCCATGATGCGGCATCGGCAGGGAGACGCTTTCCAGATACTGGCTTTGCACTTGGGCACCGGCTTCCAGTTGGGCATGCAATTGCTCTTGCAGCCGACTGTCGACGATTTCCAGCAGCCGGTAGCGCTGGCGGATGGGGAGCAGGGCCAGGTTCAGTTGTTCGCTGAAGGTACGGCGGAACAGTTCCACACTCTGCACCAGCATTACCGGGGTGACGCCGACCAGGCTGTGGATGTAGCCCAGTTGGCGGCTGTCGCGGCTGATCTGTGCGGACTGGCTGTCCGGGGCGAGGATCTGCAACAGGAATTGACGCTGGCGCTGTTCCAGCCCCTGCTGCCGCGCCGGATCCAGGCTGGCCAGCACGGCCAGTTTGGTGCCTTCCGGATTGTCCTGGGCATAGAAATGCTGAATATAGATGTCGGTGGTCGCGTGGATCAGGCGGGTGGATTTGCGCAGCAGGCGGGCGGCCTCGGCACCGTATATTTCGAAATGACTGTTTTCTTCCTGCGGGTAGCCGGCTTCTTCCGATACCATGCGCCACCAGCGTCGGCGTCTGGATTTATGCTGCTTGGCCTGATACATCGCCGCATCGGCCTGCCGCATCAGCGCATCCGGCTCTACGCCGTCATGCGGAAACAGTGACAGCCCCACCGTCATGCCGACTTCTGCCTCCATCTCACCGCCCAGCCGGAAAGGGCTTTCCACCGCCTGATGCAGGCGCTGGAGCGCGGTTTCCAGTTGTGGCAGGGCGTCCTCTGGCGGCAGGTCTTCCATCACCACCACGAATTCATCCCCCCCAGGCGGGCGACGAAGTCGGTTTTGCGCAGCAGCCGCTGCAGCCGCTGTGCCAGTTCCTTGAGCAACTGGTCACCCGCCTCATGCCCCCAGGTGTCGTTGACCGGCTTGAAGTCATCCAGATCGATCATGCAGACCGCTACCAGCCGTTCCTGACGCTGGGCGCGGTGCAGCGCCTCCGCCAGATGGCTGGTCAGCGAAAAACGGTTGGGCAGGCCGGTAAGCCAGTCGTGATGGGCGGCGTTGACAATCAGTGCTTCGCTGTTCTTGCGCGCGGTAATGTCCTGGTTGGTGCCGATGGCACGCAGGGCCATGCCCTGTGGATTACGTGCCACCACCTTGCCGGTACAGCGTATCCAGGTCCAGCCGCCGCCGGCGTTGCGGTAGCGGAACTCTTCCTGAAAGTGCGGCTGCTTGCCGCTGAGTACCGCCATGCTGGACTGGAACACGCGCTGATGATCGTCCGGATGGACGGCGGCCAGCATGCTGGTGGCACGGCATTGCTGCGCGATGGCCGGATAGCCCAGCATGTCAGCCCAGCGCGCATCCAGGCTGGCACTATCCTGCAGGATGTCCATATCCCATAGCGATAGCTGTGAGGCATCCAGTGCCAGCGACAACTGCGCATTGGCCTGTTGCAAGGCCAGTTCCGTCGCCTTGCGGTCGGCAATATCGGTGTAGGACAGCACATAGCCTTCGGTGTCTCCGGCGGCATTGCACAGCGCGCTGCAGTGCAGCATGGTGGTAATGCTGCGTCCGTCACGCGCCAGGCGGCGCACTTCGCCCTGGAAGGGACGCATCGGGGTGACATCCTTGGCGATGCCCTTCTGACATGTGCAGTCGCAGGCCCCCAGCGGGATGATCATGCTGATGGACTGTCCCTCCAGCTCCTGCAAGCTGTAGCAAAACAAGCTGCAGAAAGCAGGATTGGCATAGCTGATGCGCCCTTGGGCATCGAGAATGGCGAAGGCCTGTGAAGTCTGCTGCAAAGCCTGCTGGAAGTTGGGCACGTTCATGATGATTGTTGCCTGCGCGCACATGGCCGGTGGCTGAGGGGAAAGTCTGGTGGCGGCCACTGGCCAGGTTTTATTGGGTGCTCTGTGCCGATTTTACCCCAAACCCGCTGTACGTCCGTGCGCAATCCTGCAGATTTTGCCGCCAGATGCGGCCGGTCTGCCTCACTGGCGGCCCTGGTGCCGGTAAATGGACGCAAACCGGGCTTCTGTCCATGCCCGGCAATGGTTATCATGCTGCTTTTGCTCGATGTGAAGCCACAGGCGTTTTTGCTTGGCTTCCCGGGCTTCTGCCAGGAAATACCATGAGTCATGCCCATGCGGCGCTGATCAGCGCCTTGCCCAAAGCCGAGCTGCACCTGCATATCGAAGGAAGCCTGGAGCCGGAAATGATGTTCCGCCTGGCCGAGCGCAACGGCATCAGCCTGCCCTATCCCACGGTGGAGGCGGTGCGCGCGGCTTATGATTTCGATAATCTGCAATCCTTCCTCGACCTCTACTACGCCGGTGCCGGCGTACTGCAGACCGAGCAGGATTTCTACGACCTGACCTGGGCCTACCTGCTGCGCTGCCGTGATGACAAGGTTGTGCATACCGAGATTTTCTTTGATCCGCAAACCCATACCGAGCGGGGCATTGCCTTTGGTACGGTTTACCAGGGCATTCGCCGTGCGCTGGATGATGCCCGAGCCCAGTTGAACATCAGTTCGCGGCTGATCATGTCTTTTTTGCGGCATTTGAGCGAAGAAGACGGCTTTGTCGTACTGGAGCAGGCAAGGCCTTACCTGGCCGGAATCGACGGTTTCGGCCTGGATTCCAGTGAAGTGGGCCATCCGCCGGCCAAGTTCGCCCGCCTGTTTGCCGCCTGTCATCAACTGGGCCTGCCCTGCGTCGCACATGCCGGCGAAGAAGGTCCGCCGGCCTATGTGTGGGAAGCGCTGGATCTGCTCAAGGTATGCCGTATCGACCACGGTGTACGTGCGCTGGAAGATGCCAGCCTGGTGGCGCGACTGGTGGCCAGCCGCATGCCGCTGACGGTATGCCCTTACTCCAATATCAAGCTGCGGGTGTTTGACCAGCTCAAGGACCACAATCTGCGCCAGTTGCTGCAAGCCGGTCTGTGTGCCACGGTCAATTCCGATGATCCGGCCTATTTCGGCGGCTATGTGCAGGAAAACTACCTGGGTTGCGCGCGGGAACTGGGCCTGAGCAAGGCGGAAATCCTCCAACTGTGCCAGAACGGTTTTGAAGCAAGCTGGCTGTCACCGGAGGAAAAGGCGCACTGGCAGGCCGAGTGCAGTCGCATTGCGGCCGGGTTTGCCGATTGAGATGGCCTTGTTGTTACCCGCTGACCGCACAGCAAGCCCCGCATCGCGGGGCTTTTTTCATTGCCGTGGCGGCGGTGGCTGCTCTGGCCGGGCCGCCAACCGACCCTGAATATCGACGCAGCGCGCTTTGATGGCCTGCCCTGGCAGCCTGAGCAGCACCTGGTCGCCCGGATGTTGACCGGCGCAGGCGGCAAAGGCTTCCGGCGGTGGCGCATGGCCCGCTGGCTGCGGGTCATCAGAAGGTGGCATATCGCCAGCGGCGGGCGCAGGCGGCGGAGCAGCGGCATGGGCGATAGCCGCCAGCAGCAGCCCGCATATCAGCAGGGCAGGGCGTTGGATAAATGGCATCTGTCGGGCCTCCGGTAGCCAGTGACAGTGCCAGACTAGCAAGCCCCGGCCTGCCCGTTGCCGGGCTTTACCCGGTTTTGCAATGCTTACGTCTGGCCGGCCAACTGGCGGGTGAGCACGGCGGCAGAAACCGCGCGGCAGCCGCTGGCATTTTGCCCGCACCACAGCGGGCTGAAATCATCCCGGCCCTGTGCTTCGGCCGCGGCGCGCAAGGGGGCGAGTGCTGCCGCTGCCAGCGGGAAGGCGGGAGCCGCCGGGTGGCGTGGCCCCAGCTCGCGCATCAGCCGGTTGACGATGCCGCGCGCCGGTCTGCCGCTGTACAGCGTGGTCAGTGCGGTATGCGCGGCTTGTGGTCTGCCCAGTGCGGCACGATGCAGCGCACTGGTGTCGGCTTCATCGCACAGCAGATAGGCGGTTCCTAGCTGCACGCCGGCAGCGCCCAGCCGCATGGCGGCGGCAATCCCGGCCGCATCGGCAATGCCACCGGCCGCAATCACCGGCAGCTTTACCGCGGCCACCACCTGCGGCAACAGGGCAAAACTGCCCAACTGCGTGTCCAGGTCCATATCAAGAAACATGCCACGATGCCCGCCCGCCTCCAGCCCCTGGGCGATGATGGCGTCCGCGCCGTTGGCTTCCAGCCAGCGCGCCTCGGCCACGGTGGTGGCCGAGGACAGCACCTTGCAGCCCGCCGCTTTCACCTGTTGCAGCAGCGCCGGCGCGGGCAGGCCGAAATGAAAGCTGACCACGGCCGGGCGGTAATGGCTGACCATATCCGCCATCTCCTGATTGAAGGGCAGACGCTGTGCCGCGCTGCTGGGGGCGGCGCTCAGGCCCTCCTGTTGGTAGTAGGGCTGCAGCACTGTCTGCCAGCCGGCCAAGCGGGCCGGATCGTCCGCCGGCATCTGATGACAGAAAAAGTTGAGGTTGTACGGCTTTCCGCCCAGCACTTGCAGCGCCTGCAGTTCGGCATGCAACTGCGTGGCGGACAGCATGGCGGCTGGCAGCGAGCCCAGCCCGCCGGCGGTGCTGACAGCAATGGCCAGCCGGCTGCCCTGCACCCCAGCCATTGGTGCCTGAATGATGGAGAAGGGGATATCAAGCCATTGCGCCAATGTCATGTGTTGTCCTGAAGGAGTCGGGGTGAAACGGCAGCATAGGGCAGTTTCCGTCGGCTGAACATGCTGTTGCCGGCTGCTGACAGCAGGCGGTGCTGCGCGCGTGCAGCCGCGAACTGAGCGTATAGTAAGGCTGCTATTGTCTGATTCAACCTGTGAAACTACTGTTTTTGCGCCATAATCAGGCAAATACGCCCACCCCTCTCGCCATCAGGGCCATACGATAACAAAGGGCTGCCAAGGCCATGCTGACCGTCAAGAGCAAACTGCTGCTGCTCTCCCGCTACTACTGGTTGATCCTGCTGGTATTTGTTGCCGTTGTTGTCAGCTTTGTGCTGTATGTGCGGGCCGAGCAGGCCATTGATCAGGCCAACGAGGCGCGGCATGCATCGATTTTGCTGGCCGGGGAGTTGCGCCAGACCAGCGAAGACCTGACCCGCATGGTGCGCACCTATGTGGTAACCGGCAATCCGCACTATCAGCAGCACTACCGTGAAATCCTGGCCATCCGCGATGGCAAGGCACCGCGGCCTGTCGATTACCAGAGCAGCTACTGGGACCAGGTGCTGGAAGACCCGCAGCACCCGCCGCCTACCGCGCCTGCCGCGTCCTTGTTGCAGCGCATGCGCGCCGCCGGTTTCACCCCGGCAGAAATGGCCATGCTCAGCACTGCCAAGGCCAATTCCGATGCCCTGACCCGTACCGAGTTGGCCGCCATGCGTCTGGTGGCCGGCAATCCGCCACTGGACTCGCCGCAGCGGCAGCAGGCCATCCAGATGTTGCACGATGCGGCTTATCAGCGCGCCAAGGCCGGCATCATGCAGCCGATTGCCGCCTTTAACCGCCAGTCGGAACAGCGCACGGCACAGGCGGTACACGATGCCGAACGCTATGCCTGGCAACTGCGCAGCCTGTTCATTACCTTGTTCCTGCTGCTGATTCCGCTGCTCTGGAGCTTGCGGCGCAATCTGCACGGCATTCTTGGTGCCTCGGTAGCCGACTTGCACGCCAGCCTGGCACGGCTGGGCAGTGGCGATTTTTCCACTCCGCTTGCCCTGCCGCCCCCTGCCGGCAACACGGTAATGGGCTGGCTGGCCGAAACCTGGTCCAAGCTGCAGCGACTGGACGAAGCGCGCCGGCTGGCCGATGCGCGCAACCAGCGTCTGACCGGGCTGTACAACGCCCTGAGCCAGTGCAACCAGGCAATTGTACGCAGCCGTGACCCGCACGAGCTGTTTGAGCAGATCTGTCAGGCGGCGGTGGTGCATGGTGGCATGAAGATGGTGTGGGTAGGGCTGTTAGACGAGGAAGCGCGGCAGATCCGGCCACTGTGTGCGTTTGGCAGTGGCACCGACTATCTGAGCGACTTGCCGCTGGCCACCGATGCTGCCGATCCGCTCAGCCATGGCCCTACCGGACGGGCCGTGCTGACCGGCCTGGCACAGTGGTGCCAGGACTTCCGCAACGATCCCGCAACCGCGCCCTGGCATGCCAGGGCAGAGCAGTACGGCTGGGGGGCGTCGGCCTCACTGCCCTTGCAGCGCGAGGGGCGCATCATCGGTGCTCTCACCCTGTACAGTGCGGAGGCGCATGCTTTTGATCTGGCCGCGCGCAAGCTGATCGAGGAAATGGTGATGGACCTGGATTACGCGCTGGACAGCTTCCAGCGCGAACAGGCGCGCCAGCAAGCCAGCGCCGCCCTGCAGCAAAGCGAGCAGCGCCTGCGCACCATCATCGAAACCGAGCCGGAATGCATCAAGGTGGTGGCGCGGGATGGCCAGTTGCTGGAAATGAACCGCGCCGGCATGGGCATGCTGGAAGTCGACAGCCTGCCGCAGGTGCAGCAACTGGGTTTGCTGCATTTCATCCGCCCGGAATATCACGCGGACTTCCGCCAACTGCACCAGGCGGTGATGAATGGCGAGAGCCGGACGCTGGAGTTCGAGATTACCGGCCTGCGTGGCAGCCGACGCTGGCTGGAAACCCATGCTGCGCCGATGCGCGATGAAGACGGCAACATCAGCATGCTGCTGGCCATTACCCGCGACATCACCTCGCGCAAGCAGAACGAACAGCACATCCGCTACCTGGCACATTACGATGTACTCACCGGCCTGCCCAACCGGGTGATGCTGGAAGAACAGTGTGAGCAGGCGCTGCAGCAAGCTGCGCGCGAACAGACGGCCCTGGCGCTGATGTTTCTCGACCTGGATCATTTCAAGGACATCAACGATTCGCTGGGCCACAGCGTGGGCGATGCCCTGCTGGTCAGGCTGGCGGCCCGGCTGCGCGTGGTGTTGCCAGAAGGTGCTGTCGTGTCGCGGCTGGGCGGCGACGAGTTCATCCTGTTGCTGCCGCATGCCGATGCCGCCCGTGCCGAGCAACTGGCCCACACGCTGCTGGAGAACATTGCCCGCCCGTGTCGGGTAGACCCTTACGATCTGAACGTGTCGGCCTCCATCGGCATTGCGGTGTGCCCACAGGATGGCCAGGACCTGGAAACCCTGTCGCGCTGTGCCGATGCCGCCATGTATCTGGCCAAGAAAGCCGGACGCAGCTGCTACCGCTTCTACACCGCCGCCATCCAGCAAAAGGCCACACGCCACCTGCAACTGGTGAATGCACTGCGCACGGCGCTGGACCAGCAGCAACTGAGCATTCACTACCAGCCGCAACTGGCCATGACGGATGGCCGTCTGGTGGGGGCCGAAGCGCTGCTGCGCTGGAACCACCCCGAGCTGGGCAGCATTTCGCCCGGCGAATTCATCCCGGTGGCGGAGGACTGCGGACTGATTCTGCAGCTGGGGGAGTGGGTATTGCGTCAGGCAGTACGCCAGGCCAGGCAGTGGCGGGATCAGGGGCTGGCGCTGGTGATGGCGGTCAATCTGTCGGCGGTGCAATTCCGCCAGGCCGATCTGCCGGCACTGGTGGCGCGCATCCTGCAGGAAGAAGGCCTGCCCGCCAGTTGTCTGGAGCTGGAGCTGACCGAAGGCGTGGCCATGTACGATCCGCAGCAGGCGATTGCCGTGATGAATGCCCTGCACGAGCAGGGAGTACGCATGTCGATCGACGATTTTGGCACCGGCTATTCCTCGCTCAACCTGCTCAAGCAGTTCCGCGTCTACAAGCTGAAGATAGACCAGACCTTCGTGCGCGACATCGAGACCGATCCGGAAGACAGCGCCCTGGTTGCCGCCATCATCCACATGGCGGACAGTCTGGGCCTGTTGACCATTGCCGAAGGCGTGGAAACGGCAGCGCAGCTGGAAATACTGCGCAGCCATGGCTGCAAGGAACTGCAGGGCTATTGGTTTAGCCGGCCACTGCCGGCCGCAGAATTCACTGCCTATGCGCGGCAGCACCAGGCCACAGCCAGCGCCAGCGGCTGAGGCTGCATCCGGCTTCAGCCTGCCGCTGCATTTTCCGCCATACCATGCGGCTGGGCCTGGCTTAGCCAGCCAGGCAGTTGACTGGCTGGCATGGCCTTGCTGAACAGGAAGCCCTGCACCGCCAGACAGCCTTGCGCCACCATGAAATCGTACTGGCCGCTGGTTTCCACCCCTTCGGCAATGACGGCCAGCCCCAGGCTTTGTCCCAGTGCGATCACTGCCTTGCAGATGGCTGCGTCGTTGCTGTTCTCCAGGACATCGCGCACAAAGCTGCGGTCTATTTTTACCTGGTCCAGCGGCAACTGCTTGAGGTAGGACAGCGATGAGTAGCCGGTACCAAAGTCGTCCAGCGCAAAAGTGATGCCCATGGCGCGCAGGCTGTTCATCTTGCAGGCGGCATCGCGCAGTTTCATCAGCAGCAGGCTTTCGGTGATTTCCAGCTTCAAGAGCGTGGGGTTGGCACCGCTCTCGCGCAGCAGTGCGCTGACACGGCTGACAAAGTCTGCCTGGTGGAACTGGCGGGCGCTGACATTGACGGCAATGCTCAGTCCTGCGGTGGCAGGGTTCTTGGCCCATTCGGCCAACTGGATGCAGGCTTGCTGCAGTACCCAGTGGTCGATGGCGAGAATCAGGTTGCTTTGTTCTGCCAGCGCAATAAAGGCCGCCGGCAGCATCAGCCCATGTTGCGGGCTATGCCAGCGCAGCAGGGCTTCCACGCTGCGGCAGGGCTGGCCGTGATGGATCTGTGGCTGGTAGTAGAGGCTGAACTCGCCCTGTTCCAGTGCCTGGTGCAGCTCTGCTTCCAGTCGGGTACGGGCATTGATTTCCGCCTGCATCAGCGGGTCGAAGAAGCGCAGGGTATTGCGCCCGGCGGATTTGGCCTGGTACATCGCCAGGTCTGCCTGCTTGAGAATGTCCTCGCTGCTGCTGTTTTCGTCGGCAAACAGGGCAATGCCCAGGCTGGAACTGCCACGGTAGTCCTGGCCGCGCAGTTGGTAGGGCTGATGCAGGGTGGCCAGAATCTTGCGGCCTACGGTTTCGGCCTCGCGCATGGCCTGATCGCGCTGTGCGCCCAGGTTTTCCAGCATCACGATGAATTCGTCTCCCCCCAGCCGCGCCACCGTGTCGCCGGTGCGCAGGCAGCGCAGCAGGCGGCCGGCCACTTCCTGCAGCAGGATGTCGCCGATATCGTGGCCCATGGTGTCGTTCAGCGACTTGAAATTATCCAGGTCCAGAAACAGCAGCGCACCATATGCCTTCTGGCGGCGGGCGGCATCCAGCGCATGTTGCAGCCTGTCCTGCAGCAGCCGTCGGTTGGGCAGGTGGGTGAGGGCATCGTAAAAGGCCAGGGTCTGGATTTCATCGGCAGCGGCCTTGCGCTCGGTAATGTCCTGGAAGATGGCCACGTAATGGCTGGTGTGGCCGGCACTGTCCTTTACCGCCGTGATGGTCAGCCATTCCGGGAACACTTCGCCGTTCTTGCGGGTATTCCATATTTCTCCCTGCCAGGCGCCGTGCTCCAGCAGGGATTGCCACAATTGCTGGTAAAAGGCCGCCGGATGGCGGTGCGAACTGAGCACGGCGGGGGTTTTGCCCACCACGTCGGCGCTGTCATAGCCGGTAATCTGGCAGAAGGATGGATTCACCCGCAGGATGCAGCCCTCCGGGTCGGTGACCATGATGCCTTCCTGGGTGAGAAAGGTGGTGGCGGCAATGCGTAGCTCCGCCTCCATGCTCTTGTGGCGGCTGATGTCGGCAATGAAGCCGTACCACAGCACTTCGTCGCCATCTTGCTCTGGCATGGCATCCACCAGCAGCCACTTGATCTGGCCGTCCGGCAGGCAGATGCGGTATTCGGTACGCCATTGCGTCAGCGTCTGTGCCGAGTGGTGCAGGGCTTCAAAGAAGCTGTCGCGATCCAGCGGGTGAACCATATTGCGAATCGGGTCGGCACACTGGTTGACCGTTTCCGGCCGGATGCCGTAGATGTCGTAAAAGGCTTCACTGGCAAACGGAAAACAGCCATGGCCATCGCTGAACATGCGGTACTGGAACACCACGCCGGGAATCTGCGACACGATCTTGCGCAGCAAGCGGTTGGCGGCGTGTTCGGCCGCTTTTTCTTCTTCGCGCTGGATGCGTTCCAGCAGTGTGTTGAAGGAGGTGGCCAACAGGCCCACTTCGTCTGCCCGGCTCACTGGCAAGGGCTGTTTGGGCAGTTCGCCATCGCCCATGCGGGTGAGCAACTGGGTGGCTTCGCTTAGCGGCAGCAACTGGCGGCGCAGCCACCACCAGCACAGGCCGCCGGCCAGCAAGGTCAGCAACAGCGCCAGGGCGAACAACTGGTGCTGCAGGGTGTGGATGGGGGCAAACGCTTCTTCCGCCGGCAGCACCGACTGCATCAGCCAGCCGGTGGACTTGATGTGTACGCTGGAAGACAGCTCCAGCACCCCGCGTGAACTCATGGCCACCCCGGATCCTTCATAGCCATTGATATAGCGGTCATACAAGGCGTTGATGCCGGGCGGCGGGCCGGCCTTGAGCAGGCGCTGCTTGTCCGAGGACATGATGTAGCGGCGGCTTTGCGGTGCGGTAATGAAGAAGCTGCCGGTGGCACCATAGCGCGCCGAACTGATGTCATCCAGAAAATTGGCTTGCGCCAGATTGGTGACCCCCATGATCAGTCCCACCAGCTTGCCATGGGCATCCAGCAGCGGTTCGAGCATGGAAATCACCGGCTGGCCGCTGTAATGGCCTTGCATCGGCTCCGTGATATAGCGTCCGCCGTGCTGCATGGCCAGCCGGAAAAACGCGCTGTCGGCATAGGAGCGGCCATTGCGCCCCAGGCTTTCCGGTATGCTGGCTTTTACCTCGCCGTTTTTATCCAGCACCACGATGCCCCAGTTGAACATCATCAGCAGAATCGGCCGCCGCAGCAGTTCCGGCTGAATGGCTGCGGTGCTGACCGGCTTGCCCTTGAATTGGGTGGTGAGGGACTGCAGTGCCTGCACCCGCTCCCGTACCGAGCGGTCCACTTCGCGTGCCGCCAGCGATACGGTGGAAAACTGCTGGGCGGAAATGGTGTCTTCCATCTGCTGGCGCAGACTATGGCTGATCAGCAAGGTGGCCAGCCACAGGGTAAGCACCAATGCCAGCAACATGCCAAGGGTGATGCGAGTGCGCAGGGAGCGCCTGCCGTGCGGGGAAAATTGCGTGCTCATGATTCCGGTAGCTGCCTGCGGGTAACACTTGTCGTCAGCATAGCGGAGGCCTTGCGCGCTGTGTGTCCTCTTGTCGGACAAAACCGCCAATGTCTGAGGCGGATCAAGATTATGACAAGGTAGTCGGGCCCGCGCACCAGGCCCGACCATCAATCAATCACCAGTTGGTTTCGCGATCCGGTGTGGCGCTGATCTGGTGGATGGTCAGATCCGCCCCGTTGAACTCCTCTTCTTCATCCAGGCGGATGCCCACGGTTTTACGCAGCAGCGCATACACCACATAACCGCCGACAAAGCCAACGGCAACGCCGGCCACGGTGCCCAGCACTTGCGACAGCAGGCTGACGCCGCCCAGACCGCCCAGCGCGCTCTGGCCGAAAATACCGGCGGCAATGCCACCCCAGGCACCGCAAATGCCGTGCAGCGGCCATACCCCCAGCACGTCGTCAATCTTCCAGCGGTTCTGGGTTTGGGTGAACAGCCAGACAAACATGCCACCGGCCACCAGGCCCACCACCAGCGCGCCCAGCGGGTGCATGATGTCCGAGCCGGCACACACTGCCACCAGGCCGGCCAGCGGGCCGTTGTGAATGAAGCCAGGGTCGTTCTTGCCAGCCCACATGGCGCTGAGCGTGCCGCCCACCATGGCCATCAGCGAGTTGATCGCCACCAGGCCGGAAATACCATCCAGACGCTGCGCGCTCATCACGTTAAAGCCGAACCAGCCGACAATCAAAATCCACGCCCCCAGTGCCAGAAACGGAATGGAAGAGGGCGGATGGGCGGAGATGCGGCCTTCCTTGCTGTAGCGGCCACGGCGCGCACCCAGATTCAGCACGGCAGCCAGGCCAATCCAGCCCCCCACCGCATGCACCACCACCGAACCGGCAAAGTCATGGAAGGGCTGGCCAAAGCTGTGGCTCAGCCAGTCCTGCACGCCGTAGTGGTTGTTCCAGGCAATGCCCTCGAAGAAGGGATACACCAGGCCTACCAGCAAAAAGGTGGCGGCAGATTGCGGGTGGAACTTGGCACGCTCGGCAATACCGCCGGACACGATGGCCGGAATGGCGGCGGCAAAGGTCAGCAGGAAGAAGAACTTCACCAGCTCATAACCATGGTGATCGGCGATATGGCGGGCATCACCCAGGAAGTTGACCCCGTAGGCCACGGTGTAACCGACAAAAAAGTAGGCAATGGCGGAGACGGCAAAGTCGGTGAGAATCTTCACCAGCGCGTTGACCTGGTTTTTCTTGCGCACGGTGCCCAGTTCCAGAAAGGCAAAACCGGCGTGCATGGCCAGGATCATGATGGCTCCTAGCAGCAGAAACAGTACGTCTGATGGTGCGTTGGCAGTTGGCATGGCGAGTCCCGTTGTTGTCGGCTTTTGTGTCCTCCTTAAAGCAAGGGCAGTGCCAGCTGGTGCAAAAGCGCACCAGCCTGGTTCCGCAATGCCCGGAAATGGCCGTTTCCAGCCCGCTTTTGGGGAAGGGCGGGGCGGTATTGCATGCTGCAAAACAGTGCAGATGCACCAAAAAGGTGTGTGCCGCTTATTTCGTGCCGCTGTTTGGTGCATTGGCGTGCGGTGGCGCTGGCGCAATGGCGCAGCGCTGCTGCATTTGCCGGTGCGGCATGCTGCTTGCCAACGATGGTTTGTCACAGCAGGGGTGGATAATCGGCACGTGCCGATGGGCGCGCCGCATGCACGGTTTGCCATGCTGCGGGAAGCTGCCGCCGCTATGGCAGTGGCACCGGGGGCAGGCTTCCTGCTTTTGCCGGCGGCGGATGCCGTGCCAGCGGCCTGTGTCCTGCGACAAAGCCGGCCGGTCGGCTTGGCTTCTGCCCTTGTTGCGGCAGGCTTTGGCCGGCGCATTGTTGCAGCGGGCTGCAAGTTGGCGCGAACGCCTGGCTGGCTAAGAAATTTCTGTAAAAAAATCCGGTGATAAGTTTGATAAGCAGCTACATTCAAAAATCAAACGGCAGATTGAAAAAAGAAAACCAAACGTGGCAACAAGAATACACAGCCTGCTTGCGGGGATAATCGGCTGCCTGTTGTGCTGCCAGCTTGCGCTGGCCAGGGACGTGCTGCGCGTACTGGCCTGGCCGGGTTATGCGGATCGGGATGTGGTGCAGGCATTTGAGCAGCGCTACCAGGCCAGCGTGGAAGTGACCTTTGTCGATTCCGACGAGGCACTGTGGGCGCACATGCATGCGCCCAATGGCCCGCGTTTTGACGTGGTGGCAGCCAACACCGCCGAAATGCAGCGTTATTATGCCGCCGGACTGCTCAAGCCGCTTGATCCAGCCTTGCTGCCCAATACCCGCCGCCAGTTGCCGCGCTTCCGGCAGTTGGCCGCCATTCCCGGCCTGCAGCAGCGGGGCCGGCTGTATGCCGTGCCGTATACCTATTCCACCATGGGCATCATCTACGACAAGCGCCAGTTTTCCCGGCCTCCCGATTCGATGAATGTGCTGTGGGACCGGCGCTATCGCCACAAGGTGCTGGATTTCAACAGCGGGCAGCACAATTTTTCCTTTGCCGCGCTGGCCAGCGGCATCAGCCAGCCATTCCAACTGTCGGCAGCCCAGCAAGCCATGCTGGTGCAGCGGCTGATTGCCCTGCGGCGCAATGTGCTGACCTATTACACCCTGCCGGAAGAAGCCAGCGAGCTGTTCATCCGCCATCGGATTGCCGTGATGTTTGGTAATTACGGCACCCAGCAGCTCAACTCCCTGCGCCAGGCCGGGGCCGATGTCGGCTATGCCATTCCGCGCGAAGGCGTGCTGGCCTGGCTGGACTGCTGGGCGATGACGGTTGCCGCGCGTAAGCCATTGCTGGCACAGCAATGGATCAATTACATGCTGGAGCCCTCTGTCAGCGCCCTGCTGCCCACGCGCCAGGGCCTGGCCAACACCCTGTCACCCAGCAATGAGCTGACTGCCGGCGCGCGCGTACTGTGGCTGCAGCCGGTGGAGGATGCTGCCCGGCGTGAAGCGCTGTGGCAGAAAATCTATTCTGGCGACCGGCCGGGGAGCTTCTGAGCCATGCGTCCCGGTCTTCTGGTCAAACTGGCGCTCTTGCTGGCCATCTTCGGCATTCTCGCCTCCGGCATCACCGGCTACTACGCCTATACCGTCAATCGCGCCATGCTGGTGTCGGCGGCACAGAGTGACCTGATTACTGCGGCTCGCGGGGTTAACCGCCGCTTGTCGCAGTCGGTGGAAGAAGCTGCCGATGATGCGTTGCTGTTGTCGCGCCTGGTGGATGTGGAGCGGGTTATCAACGGCCAGCAAGCGCAGCGATTGCGCATTGCCAAGCAGGAACTGGCCCAAGCCTTTGCCTCCATGTTGGCCTTGCATCCGGAATACCTGCAGGTAAGGTTGATCGGTGCCGCCAACAACGGACTGGAACTGGTGCGGGTGGATAGCCAGGGCGGGCTGACCTTGCGGGTGGACGACAAGGATTTGCAGGAGAAGGGACATTTTCCCTACGTGTTCGAAACCCTGCTGGTTCCTGCCGGGCAGATTTATCAGTCATCCATTGCCGTCAACCATGAGCGGGCCGCCCATGATGCGGAAGGGCGGCCAGGCCTGATGGTGGCGACTCCGCTTTCCCGTCGCGATGGCCGGCCCGGCGGTCTGCTGGTCATCAATCTGGACCTGACTCGGCTGCTCAGCCAGTTGCAACTGGATTTGCCCAAGGATTACCAGCTATACATGGCCAATCGCTGGGGTGATTTCCTGGTTCACCCCGATCCGACGCAGACTTTTGGCTTTGACAAGGGGCGACGCATCCTGATGCAGGACAGTTTTGCACCCACCCATCTGTTGTTCGAGCGCAAGGCGGGGAGCCTGGCGCTGAGCGGCCTGGCGCAGCCGGAACAATCCGCCGGCAAGGTGATGGCCTTTGTCCGCCTGCCCATCGGCCGCGGCAGCCGGGATGATTTCGTGGTGACCGGCCTGGTACAGCCGCTAGATAGCGTACTGGCACTGGCTGCGCCACTGGGGCAGCGCATTATCCACATGGTACTGGCGTTCAGTGTCATCGCCATTTTGCTGGCGGTGGTGTTTGCCCGCGCCATGCTGCGTCCCATCAATACCCTGGCCCAGGCGGCCTGCAGTTTTCCCGATACCCGCCAGCAGGTAGCGCTGCCGGTGGAGCGCAATGACGAAATTGGGGTGCTGGCACGCAATTTCGACCGCATGCAGCGGCAGATCAACAGCCATATGGCCAGCCTGTACGACAGTCAGCGCGAGCTGAGCTACCTGGCGCACCACGACAGCCTGACCGGCCTGGCCAACCGTGCCTTGTTTTTCCAGCAGTTGGAAAAAATGCTGGCCCTGTCGCAGCGAAGTGGCGCACAGTTTGCCGTGCTGTTTGTCGATCTGGACCACTTCAAGCAGATCAATGACCAGCATGGCCATGCGGTTGGCGATCAAGTGCTGCAAGTGGTTGCCCGCCGCTTGCAGCATGCGGTGCGTGGCAGCGACATGGTGGCGCGCATGGGCGGGGATGAGTACCTGATCCTGCTGCAAGGCAGTTTTTCCACCGATGCCCTGTCCGAGCTATTGGACAAGCTGGCCCTGATCATCAGCGAGCCGATGATTGTGGAAGACAAGAGGCTGGAAGTGGGGGCCAGCATCGGCTACAGTCTTTATCCGCGCGACGGTACGTCCGCCGAACAACTGGTCAACCAGGCTGATCATGCCATGTATCATGTCAAGGCCATCCAGCGTGACGGCCATACCAGGCAACTGCCTTATTCCTGATTCCCGCCAGTGTTGTCAGACCGGCGCCACCCCCTTTGCCACCGATGCCGCTATCGATGCCTGAATCCCGCCCGCCCCTGATCCCGCCCTTGCTGTCTGCCCGCCAACTGGTACGGCCCGCCGATGATGTTGCCCTGGCCAGCCTGCTGCGGCAGTTGCATCTGCGCTTTCAGCCGCAGGCCCAGCACCTGCAGGTGGATTTCAGCTTGGAACTGGACAGCGCACTGGCCGCGGTGCTGCAACTGGACCTTCCCGTACTGCAGCAACTGCTGATGCAACTGCTGTCGCTGGTCTTGCCTGCCCAGGCCGGGGGGAGGCTGGTGCTCAAGGCGCAGGTGTGGGCACAGCAGCACATGCGCCAGATTCTTACCCTGGAGCTGATCGCCAGTCGCGCAGGCGACGCCAGCATGTCGGCGGGCAAGCACTGCGGACCGGCGCGCGCGCGCAAGGGTCGGCACGCCCAGGCCGACTGGCTGCACTGCCGACAACTGGCGCGCAGCCTGGGGGCGGAGCTGAGCCTGGAGTCCGGTGCGCGCGGCATGCATATCAGTCTGCAGCTCAAGCCGAGCATGCCCGAGGCACAGACTTCGCCTTGTGCCGCCGTGGCTGGGCGCTGGCCGGTTTTGTTGCTGTGTGCCGATGCCGAGCAAAGCGGGCAGCTACAGCGGCAATTGCAGGGTGCGGGCTATCCGCTGAACACCGTCAACACGGTGGCGGCGGCCTTGCAATGCTGGCAGCAGCAGGCGGTGGCGGCGCTGCTGTTGGCTGAGCCGCAGCCCGGTTGCAGTCTGCCGGCCTTGTTGCCGCCGATGCGCCGCCTGGAAAGCATCCAGCCTTGGCGCGGCCACACGCCGCTGCTGGTGGTGCTGCCACAGCCGCATGCCCTGCCGCAAGCGCTTGAGCCCATGCCGGATGGCTGGCTGCCCCGTTCTTTTGATTGCACCGCCTTGTCCCCCTGGTTGCCTGAATGCGCGCTCAGCAATACGGCGTCCTTGCCGGTGCTGGACCGAGCGGTGCTGTTTGATCTGAGTCAGGGCGACTGGGCGCTGGAGCTGCCCTTGCTGCAGCACTATCTGCAAGACAAGCAGGCCGATCTGGGCCTGTTGCTGCACGCCTGGCAGCAGGGCGATCTGCCGACCTGCGTGGCGCTGGCGCATCGCATCAAAGGGGCCAGCCGCACCGTGGGGGCGGCCAGCCTTGCCGAGATTGCCGCCAGGCTGGAGCAGGCGGCCAGGGCAGGCCGGGTGGATGGCCTGCCCGGCCTGCTGCTGGAACTGGAACAGGCGGTGGATGATTTCTCGCTGCACCTGCAGTCGATGGCGGGCCGCTGAGCATGCCAAGCCGGCACGGGCATGGCGCAATAAGGCGCAAGCGCCTAAAATGTCCCGACAATTCCTAAAGCCCCTACGCTGGAGAGACCGCTCATGGCTGTTATCCGTCAGGATGATTTCATTCAAAGCATCGCCGATGCTTTTCAGTACATCAGTTGCTACCACCCCAAGGACTACATCGACGCCCTGTATCAGGCCTATCTGCATGAAGAAAGCCCGGCGGCCAAGGACGCCATGGCGCAGATCCTGATCAACAGCCGCATGTGCGCCGAAGGCCGTCGCCCCATCTGCCAGGATACCGGCATTGCCGTGGTATTCCTGAAAGTGGGCATGAATGTGCAGTGGGACGCCACCCTGTCGGTACAGGAAATGGTCAACGAAGGCGTACGCCGCGCCTACAACAACCCGGACAACAAGCTGCGCGCTTCCGTGCTGCTGGATCCGGCTGGCAAGCGTCAGAACAGCAAGGACAACACCCCGGCCGTGGTCCACTTCGAAATCGTCGAAGGCGATGGCGTGGAAGTGACCTGTGCGGCCAAGGGCGGTGGCTCGGAGAACAAGTCCAAGTTCTACGCGCTCAATCCGTCCGACAGCATTGTCGACTGGGTGATCAAGACCGTGCCCACCATGGGTGCCGGCTGGTGTCCGCCGGGCATTCTGGGTATCGGCATTGGCGGTACCCCGGAAAAAGCCATGCTGCTGGCCAAGGAAAGCCTGATGTCGCACGTGGACATCCACGAGCTGAAAGCCAAGGCTGACAGCGGTGCCGAACTGTCCCGCGTAGAACAACTGCGCCTGGAAATCTTCGAAAAAGTGAACGCGCTGGGTATTGGCGCGCAGGGCCTGGGTGGCCTCACCACCGTGCTGGACGTGAAGATTCTGGACTACCCGACCCACGCCGCCAGCCTGCCGGTGGCCATGATCCCCAACTGCGCCGCCACCCGTCACATCCATTTCCATCTGGATGGCAGCGGCCCGGCCCACCTGGCCCCGCCCAGCCTGGAAGACTGGCCGGAAATCACCTACGACACCAGCAATGGCAAGCGTGTGGATCTGGACAAGATCACCAAGGAAGAAGTGGCCAGTTGGCAGCCGGGTGATGTACTGCTGCTCAACGGCAAGATCCTCACCGGCCGCGATGCCGCGCACAAGCGCATGGTGGACATGCTGAACAAGGGCGAGGCGCTGCCGGTGGACTTCACCAACCGCTTCATCTACTACGTGGGCCCGGTTGATCCGGTGCGTGACGAAGTGGTTGGCCCGGCCGGCCCCACCACTGCCACCCGCATGGACAAGTTCACCCGCCAGATGCTGGAACAGACCGGCTTGCTCGGCATGATCGGCAAGGCCGAGCGTGGCCCGGCTGCCATCGAAGCCATCAAGGACAACAAGGCGGTATACCTGATGGCGGTGGGCGGTTCGGCCTATCTGGTGTCCAAGGCCATCAAGGCCTCCAAAGTGGTGGGCTTTGCCGACCTGGGCATGGAAGCCATCTACGAGTTTGAAGTAAAAGACATGCCGGTAACGGTAGCGGTCGATTCCAACGGTATCTCGGTACACAATACCGGCCCGGCGGAATGGCGCGTCAAGATCGGCAA
Organism: Aquitalea magnusonii; assembly: GCF_002217795.2. Taxonomy (NCBI): domain Bacteria; kingdom Pseudomonadati; phylum Pseudomonadota; class Betaproteobacteria; order Neisseriales; family Chromobacteriaceae; genus Aquitalea; species Aquitalea magnusonii. The sequence goes on along the minus strand of NZ_AP018823.1, from coordinate 3,106,533 downwards.
GATTCCGGTCAACGCGGCCTGATAGCTGAACCAATCTTGCTGCAAGCAGAAACCCGCCATCCGGCGGGTTTTTGGCTGCTGACAAAGTTATTTGCTGCGATTGTACTGGACCCGGCCAAGCCGGGCCTTTCGACTGAATAATCGATTTCGCAGGCTTGCCATCTATTCCCTATCCCCTCACCCTTTCCCTGAAAGGGAGCCTCGCTTTCCTTTCCGGAAGCGAGCGGGAGAATAGAAAAACCGCCCGGAACCGGGCGGTTTTTCTATTTGGCCAGAGGAATGCGGGGCTTCAGGCCAGGGCTTCTGCCGCGCTTGGCAGTGGCACCCGGATGGACAGCGCATTGAGCGCAATCGCATGCATCATCTGGTCCACCGTGCTGCAGCAGTCGGCCAGTACCTTGACCTCGTACGGTGCGGCGGCGGGTGACAGGGCGGTATGGGTGACGCAGTTGTGCGTCATCATGCCGCACAGCAGCAGTTGGCGGCTGCCCAGCTTATCCAGTGTGGCCTGCAATGTGGTTTGGTAAAAGCTGTCGGCTGCCTGTTTGATTACTACCGTGGCTTGCGGCGCGGCGGCCAGAATGCGCGGATGAATGGCCACGCCTTCGCTGCCGGCATTGAAGAAGGGGGACAAGCCTTCACTGCTGTCGGCCACATGCTGTACCAGAATCACCGGGATACCCAGTGTGTTGGCCTGTTCGATGGCCGCCACGCAGTTATCCAGCACGGTGGCGGTATTCCACAGTGGATATTTGCCGCCGGGAAAATAGTCGTTTTGCAGATCGATCACGATCAGTGCGCTGTCTTGTGCTGCCATGTGTATGCTCCGCTTGCTGGTGGTCAGGTGCTTATTATCAGCAGGCAGGGCAGCCTGCCATAGTGGCCCGATTGCCAGAATGCGTTAATATCGGGCCAATCCTGTCTTGTCCGGAGTACTGTCATGTCTGCGCCCATCATTGCCGTGATCGCTTTTGCCCATATCAGTCCGTTTCATCTGTCGGTGCCCTGTGTGGTGTTTGGCGATGAGCATCCCGGTCTGCCGCGTTTCATCCTGCGGGTGTGCGCGGTGGAGTCTGGCAGCTTGCCAAGCTCGGCTGGCTTCAGCATTAGCTGCCAGTATGGGCTGGAAGCGCTGGACGGCGCAGACATCATCATCCTGCCTAGCTGGGAGGCCGGTCGCCCGGTGCCGCCGCGCTTGTTGCTGGCGCTGCAGCAGGCGGCGGCGCGTGGTGTGCAGATTGTCGGCCTGTGCCTGGGGGCTTATGTGCTGGCCGAGGCCGGCTTGCTGGATGGCCGTGCCGCCACCACGCACTGGGCTTATGCCGAGGACTTTGCCCTTCGCTATCCGCAGGTAAGGCTGGACCCGACGGTGTTGTATGTGGAAGATGGCCAGATGCTGACCTCGGCTGGCACCGCGGCCGGGCTGGATTGCTGCCTGCATCTGCTGCGCCAGCGTTATGGGGCGGAGCTGGCCAATGGCGTGGCGCGGCGGCTGGTGGTGCCGCCACACCGTCAGGGTGGGCAGGCGCAGTTTATCGAGCAGCCGTTGCCAGCCAGTGCCGGTGATTCACGGCTGGCCGTGCTGCTGGACTGGATCAGGGCTAATCTGGCCGAGCCGCATAGCCTGGACAGCCTGGCGGACAAGGCGGCGATGAGCCGGCGCAGCTTTACCCGGCATTTCCGTCAACTCACCGGGCGAACGGTGAGCCAGTGGTTGCTGGACGAGCGGCTGGCCTTATCCCAGCGCCTGTTGGAAAGCGCCGATCACAATATCGAGCAGATTGCCCGGCTGACGGGTTTTGGCTCGCCCGAATCCTTGCGTCATCACTTCCGCCAGCGCTATGCAGTGTCGCCCAGCCAGTGGCGGCAGAGTTTTCAATAAACACTGCTGGCCGCGGCGGGCTGCTCCCAGGGGGGCGTGGGGGCAAAGTGCTGCTGCAGGAAATCCAGCAAGGTGCGCATGGCCAGCGGCAACTGGCGGCGCGAAGGGTAGAGCGCATAAATGCCCAGGCTGGTGGGTTGCCAGTCCGGCAGCAGTGCCACCAGCTCGCCGCTTTGTAGCAGCGGCTTGACCAGGTAATAGGGCTGCATGGCCAGTCCGGCTCCGTGGCGGCAGGCTTGTAGCAGCGCCATCGCCTCATTGGCGCTCAGCCTGCCATCTACCTTGACCAGCACTTCTTCCTGGCCGCGGCGCAAGCACCATTCGCTGCGGCCAAAGCCGCTATAGCTCAGGCAGTGGTGCTCTTTGAGGTCGGCCGGCTGCTGTGGCTGGCCGTGGCGTGCCAGATAGTCCGGTGCGGCCACGATGACCGACGCACACTCTGCCAGCCGGCGGGCGATCAGGCCCGGCTCCGGGGCATTGGTGATGCGCACGGCCAGATCAATGCCTTCCTCGATCAGATTCACCGCTTGATCTCCCAGTTGCAGGTCGATACGGATCTGCTGGTGTTCGGCCAGAAAGTCGCTGATGGCCGGTGCCAGTTGCGCCATGCCGAAGGACATGCTGGTGGTGATGCGTAGCTGGCCGCGCAACTGGCCATCACGCAGCCCCACTTCCTCGCGGGTTTGCGCCGCCAGCTCCAGCATCTGCTGGCAGCGTGCCAGGCAACTGGCTCCGGCATCGGTCAGCGTGACGCTGCGGGTGGAGCGCTGCAGCAGGCGCGCGCCCAGCCAGTCTTCCAGCTCGGCAATGTAGCGGCTTACCATGGCGCGGGACAGATCCAGCTCCTGGCTGGCTGCGGTAAAGCTGCCGCGTCGCGCCACTTCGACAAATACCTGCATGGCAATCAGCCGGTCCATGGTTGTCCTTGTTTGGTCTGATGCATGCCCGGCATGATAACCCAGCCCGTCTGTGCTGCGTGCGTCGCGCTCCGGCTGCTTGCCCTGTGCTGCCCCCTGGCGTGCTGATGCGGTATAAACATGCGGATTGGCTGGCACTTTTTGCGATTAATGCCATGCCAGGGCTGCTTTTGCTCATTTGTCATCGAATGTGTGACGGACGGTGTCTACGCCGATTTACCCACAGCCATTTCCGTTATACTGCTGCGTGAATTACAAATCAGGGCTTTTCTCCTGCCCGTTTTAAAGCAGCATGCCTCACCAGAAGCCTGCTGGCGCAGTTGGCTTTGCGCTCTGGCACCATGGCTGCATGATAGCGAAAACAGCATCATGACTGAGAAGACTTCGCCGCAGCTTGAGCAGGAACTGGCTGCCGCCGACAGGCAACCCTGGTATCAGCTGGCCTTTCCGCCCTTGCTGGAACAAGGCTATCAGCTTGCGACCGGTGAACAGCGCCTGCGGCGCTACCGGCTGTTTGGTGCCGTTGGCATCGTCGTGTTCATGCTGTACGGGCTGGTGGACAAGTTTTATCTGGCAGACGCCTATGACCGTATCTGGATCTGGCGCTGGCTGATTTTGCCCGGCATGGGCGCAGCCGCCATCATCGGCAGCTACTGGGCACCCTTGCGCCGCTGCTACGAGCTGTTGGTCGTGAGCGTCAGTACCTGCTGCGTGCTGGCCCTGACCTGGTTTTTTTCCCTCAGCCATATGCCGACCGCCCAACACTATTATGGCGGGGTGATGCTGTGCCTGGTGTTCATCATGTTCGGCCTGCGCATTCCCTTCCGGCTTGCCTGCTATAGCTGCTTCATCAGCATGTCCTACCTGGGCTGGGTGCTGCTTGGCTGGCATTTCCTGGATGAAGCCATCCGCTCGCTGATCTTCATCCTGGTGATTTCCAGCGTGTTGCTAGGGCTGCTGGGCTTGTTCCAGTTGGAGAAGGAAGCGCGGCGCAGCTATCTGCTGGCTCAGGCCCTGCAGCGCGATCATCGCCAGTTGCAGCAGGGTTTCAAGCAGTTGCAGCAGATATCCAGCATCGATGGCCTTACCGGCCTGTTCAACCGGCGCTATTTCGACCAGCAGTTGCACAAGGTGTGGGATGCCCGTCTGCACAACAAGGCCGGTATTGCCCTGCTGTTTGTCGATGTCGATTACTTCAAGAAATACAACGATAGCCAGGGCCACCAGATGGGTGATGATGCGCTGATCCGGGTGGCTCAGGTGATAGGCCGCCATGCGCAACCGGCCCATGGCTGTGCAGCCCGTTATGGTGGCGAGGAATTCGTGCTGCTGTTGGCTAACTGCAGCGTGGGGCAGGCAACCCGGTTGGCCGAGCAATTGCGCCAGGATGTGGAGGCCCTGGGCCTGCCACACCCATCTTCATTGTGCAGCCAGGTAGTCACCATCAGCATTGGCATTGCCGTGGCGCATGCCAGCATCAACCAGAAGCCGGACTGGCTGGTGAGCACGGCGGATGCCGCGGTTTATCAGGCCAAGAAGCACGGGCGCAACCGCATCGTCACCATGCACTCCTGCCAGCCGCTGCCCAATTGATCTCTGCAGTTGTGGCTATAGCAGTTATTTGCTCGAAAAATGAAACAATATTGTGCATTTTAACGGGTATATCTGCGCTTTCTTTGACGCTAAAGTACGCTCCATCATTCATCAGGCGCTGCGATTGTCCAGCGTCATTCGGAGCAGATCATGTCGCGTATTTCTGGTGTTGTCCTGTCCCTTTCCCTGGCATTCAGCCTGTTTGGCAGCGCTGCAGAGGCTGCGGAGGCACTGAAGCTGTCGGTCTACCATGCCGATGAAAACAGCTTTAATGTTACCTCGGTGCTGGTCAGTGGCGAAAAGGATGCCGTGCTGATCGATAGCGGTTTCACCCGTGCCGATGCCTACCGCATTGCCGCCCAGATACTGGATAGCGGCAAGAACCTGAAAGCCATCTACATCAGCCAGGCAGACCCGGACTATTACTTCGGTGCCACCGTGCTCAAACAGGTTTTCCCGCAGGCCGAACTGCTGGCCGCCGCGCCCACCCTGGCCCGGATCAAGGCCAATGTTGCCGGCAAGGTGGCATTCTGGGGGCCGAAAATGGGTAGCAATGCGCCGCAGTCAGCAGTCACCATGCCGCATGAACTCAAGGGCAGCCAACTGCTGCTGGAAGGCCAGGCCATCGAGGTGCGCGGCACCAGCGGCGTGCTGGCCCATCGCGGCTATGTGTGGATTCCCTCCATCCGGGCGATTGTCGGTAATGTTGGCGTAGTCTCCGGTCTGCACGTGTGGACTGCCGATACCCCGAGCAAGCAGGAACGCCAGGCCTGGGTAAAACAGCTTAATGAAATGGAGGCGCTGCAGCCGGCGCAGGTGATTCCGGGTCATATGGCAAGCAATGCACCTACTGGAGTGGCCAGCATCCGTTTTACCCGTGATTATCTGCAGCAGTTCGAACAGAATCTGGCACAGGCAGCGAATGCACAAGAGTTGATCCAGCGCATGCAGCGCGCCTTCCCGCAAGCAGGCGAGGCCATGTCACTGGAAATCGGTGCCAAGGTCAACAAGGGAGAAATGAAATGGTAAACAGCACCCTGCATTATTTTTACGACCCCTTGTGCGGCTGGTGCTATGCCGCCTCTCCACTGCTACAGGCCGCTGCGGCGCTGCCCGGCCTGAGCCTGGTCTTGCACGCTGGCGGCATGATGAGTGACAGCCGTCGCCAGCCGGTCACGCCGGCCCTGCGTGCTTACGTGATGCCGCATGACCAACGCATCGCCGCCCTCACCGGGCTGCCGTTTGGCGCGGATTATTTTGAAGGTCTGCTGCGTGATGCCAGCGCGGTATTCGACTCCACCCCGCCCATTGCTGCCGTGCTGGCGGCAGAACAACTGGGGCAGTCAGGCCTGGCCATGCTGTCTGCCTTGCAGCGGGCGCATTACCAGCATGGCTGGCAGATTGCCGACAGCACAGTCCTGCAGCAGATTGCCCAGCAGCAAGGACTGGATCCGGCCGCGTTTGCAGACGAACTGCAGCGGCAGCTTGCGCTGGCCGACCAGCATATCCAGCACAGCCGAGATTTGATGCAACAGTATCGGCTGCAGGGTTTCCCCAGCCTGTTATTGGAGCAGAATGGCCAACTGCAGCAGGTGGAAGTATCGCCCTGGCTGGGCCAGCCACAGGCATTTGCCAGCGCCCTGCAGGGGGAAATGAAGAGTGGGCAGCACGCTGCGCCATTGTGCTCGCCGGATGGCTGCAGCCTGCCTGACTAGCACCAGCAAGGCCGGCCAGCCTGCCTGCGCCGTTTCAGGGGCAGCGTACGACGACCAGGGATATATCGTCGTGGTTCTCGCTGCCACCCAGGTGCTGGTTCACCGCCTGGGTAATCGCCCCCTGAATGTCCAGCGATCCGGCCTGGCGGATGGCCGCCAGCATGCCGTCCAGCCCAAAGGGCTGGCGGTCGGCATTGTAGGCCTCGGTCACACCGTCCGAACAGACCACCAGTGCGCCGCTTTCCTGCCAGTTGAAATAATCCAGCGTGGACTCGAACTCGCTGTCAGGCAAAATGCCCAGCGGCGGGGCCTTGGAGCGGAAGGTGCGCAGCACTTCGCCATTCTTGCCGATGTACATGGCACAGGGGATGCCGCCATTCCACACCGCAATGCGGCGTAGCTGGTAATCCACCTCAATCAGCGCCGCAGCCACAAAGCGCCCAATAGGCAAGATGGTATGCAGCTTGCGGTTGATGGTGCGCGCGATCTCCTGCACCGGCAGATTCCGGTCACACATGGCAAAGAAGGTATCCACCGCGGGCAAGCCGCAAATGGCCGCGGCCAGTCCATGGCCAGTACTGTCCGCCAGCATGATGCGATCCAGCCCTGGGCGACTGCGGCGGATGCAGATGGTATCGCCACTGAAGTTCATTGCCGGGCGCTGCCACTGCTGGATATTCGGCGGTGTCTGCTCGGCGCGGCGGGTGAACCGGTCCAGCACCATCTGGGCAAACATCTGCTCCTGTTCATTGATGCGGTAATACGCTTCCAGCCGCTCACTGTCCTGGGCGATGCGCTGCTGCATCTCCGAAATGCGGATCAGCACATGCAGCTTGGCCGTCAGGATGTCCAGATCAATCGGCTTGGTCAGATAATCATCCGCACCCATTGCCAGGCCGCGCAGCAATTGGCTGCGGTCGGTCAGCGAGGTGAGGAAAATGATGGGAATCCAGTGTTCGCCCAGCAACTGGCGGATGGTGGCGGTAGCGGCAAAACCATCCATCACCGGCATGGTGACATCCATGAAAATCACATCAGGCCGCTGCTGCAGGCAGAAGTCCACAGCCTCCTGGCCATTGCATACGGCTACGGCTTCATGACCGAGCAAACGGATGTAGTCGATCAGGATCTGACGCGAGGTCGGGCTGTCTTCAGCTACCAGAATGGTCAGCGCGCGGGTCATTCAACAAACCTTGTGGGGGATGGAGCAGGGGAGCAGCCTGCCGGTGGCGTAAACATGTGCATGTGCAGCTACTATAGAGCGCCAGAACAGTTTATGCCATTAGCTTGGCAATGAATCTGCTGACTTTAACAGATTGGCATGGGCAGACCGGCATGACTGTTGTAGGCTTGCCGCACCTTTATTGCAGCCAAAGTACCTGACATGACCATCTGGGTTGATGCCGACGCCTGTCCTGCCGTCATCCGCGACATCATTTGCCGTGCCGCCCAGCGTACCTGTACGCCGGCGGTGTTTGTGGCAAACCGCCTGACCTCCCTGCCAGCCAGCCCCTATCTGCGCGCCATCGTGGTGGCCAAGGGTTTTGATGTGGCCGATGCCGAAATTGCCCGCCAGTGCCAGGCCGATGATTTGCTGGTGACCGGAGATATCCCGCTGGCCGCCGAAGTGCTGGCCCAGGGGGCGTCCGCGTTCAACTTCCGTGGCGAAGCCTATTCCCCGGATACCATTGCAGGCTTGCTCACCATGCGTGATTTCATGGAAACCATGCGCGCCAGCGGCATCCAGAGTGGCGGTCCTCCGCCGTTCAGCCAGGCCGACCGCCAGCAGTTTGCCGCCAGGCTAGACCAGTGGCTGGCGGCCAGCCTCCGTCGTATCCGCCAGTAAGTCTTGGGCAGCGCATCGTTCTTTTGCCCTGCTCAGCCGTCAACAGCCGGTTGGCCGGACGCAAGAATTTCCTGCGGGTGCCGATAAGAAACCAAGAATCAAACCAGGCATATCACCAGGCATATCACCAGGCAGAAATGGCCGGTCTGCTTACGTTTTGTGATTATTATCTTGATCTGTTTAAATTTTTTCTTTTAAAAGAAATACATTCAAATTAAATGAAACGGATCATGCTAATATCATTTTTACCTTGCATCCAAGGGGTGACGCGGAATGATCCGGCGCACCGTTTACCCGAGAGAGCGTTCATTTGAGCCCAATCATGGATACGCGAGCCATCGCCACATTCGACCTGCAATCAGACCAATATGCGCGCTACCGTCCGCAATACCCGGACATGCTGTTCCGCTGGCTGCAGGCTGCGGTTCCTGGTCATCAGCGCGCCTGGGACTGCGCCACCGGCACCGGTCAGGCTGCTGTGCAGCTATCCCGCTTGTTTGCCAGGGTTGATGCCTGTGATATCAACCACAGCCAGCTCAATGCCGCTGAGCAGGCGGCCAATATCATCTACCTGGAGTGTGCGGTGGAACATCCGCCGTATGGTGATGGGGTATTCGATCTGATCACGGTGGCTCAGTCACTGCACTGGTTTGATTTCCCGCGTTTCTGGCCGCATGTGGAAAGAACACTCAAGCCCGGAGGCGTGTTTGCCGCCTGGGGTTACGACTGGTTTGAGGTTTCGCCGCAAGTGGATGACGCCATGCGCTTTTTCCGTGCGGTGATTGAGCCGTTCTGGTCCAGTTGCAGCCAACTGCTGTGGGATGGCTACCGCTATGTCGACATGCCACTGCCTGCCATCGACACCCCGGTTTATCAGATCGACATGCACTGGAATCTGGAGCAGTTGCTTGGCTATCTGCATACCTGGTCCGCCACCAAGCTATGTGTGCAGAGCCTGGGCAATCATGTCCTTAACGATGCCCATCTGCGGCTCAGACGTGGCTGGGGAGACCCTGCCGAGATTCGCCGGGTGAGCATGCCCTTGCATTTCATCGCCGGGCGCAAGCCGGGCTGAGTCAAAAAAAAACCGGCGGTGCCGGTTTTTTCATGCCTGCCGCAGCTCGCCCTCACTCCTGCTGACGATGCGACTCTGCTTCCAGATCGGACAGCAGGATATTCAGCGCATCCGATGAGCGCACCAGCTCCCATAGCGAGGTTGCCAGAGAGGCAATCATCAGCAGCAGACTGATGCCAAACGATAGTTCCCCCAGTTGCTGCCAGCCGGTATAGATCTGGAACATGGCCATGGTGCAGAGAAACAGGCTGCCTATGCCGAGAAACTGCATCCATTTGATCAACTGGATGCGCGTGCGCAGATTGCCGATCTGCAACAGGATTTTCGGGTTCTGCTCGGTCTTGTAATCGGTGTAGAGATTACGGATGATGCTGGCCAGACCAAGAAAGCGGTTGGTATAGGCGAGCAAAAGCAGCGAAATGGCGGGAAACAGCAAGGCTGGTGTGGTGAGGTTAAGTGCTGCGTGCATGGTAGTCAGGCGTTCTCGTCTATCAAAACATCGATGCCATTAGGCGTCTGGTCAAACAACTGGATGATGTCCGGATTCTTCATCCGCACACAACCCAGCGAGGTCGGGGTGCCAAAGGCAACATGCTCACCCGCGCCATGCAGATAAATGGCGCGCTCATAACTGTCGACATTGCCACCCTGATTCCGGCCTGCCTCATCACCGCATAGCCACAGGATGCGGGTGAGAATCCAGTCCTTGTCCGGATATTGCTGGTGCAGTTCGGCCGTGTACTTCCATGGTGTTACCCGGCGGCGGAAGATGATGGTGTTGGCCTCGGCCCCTGCGCCCAGTTTTTCACATACATGGTGCCAGCCGCGTGGGGTCTGGTAGCTGTTTACCTGCTCTCCGGCCCCGCGGCGTGCTGTCGAAACGATATAGTGCTGTTGTTGACGGCCCCATTCGTCAAACAGTGTCAGCGACTGGCTGCGGATGCCAACCAGAATCCAGGGCTGGCCGTAATGCCGCGCATTGGCACGGGTAGCTTGCACAGGTGCAGCCTGTTGTGTCTGCAAGATCAAGGCCGCCGTGTCTGCGCTGTTTGCCGTGGCGGCCAGCAGCGGCTGCGACAACAGGCCAATAAGCGCTGCAAGCCATCGCATTGCGGGCAAACATGCTGCCATTTCAGGTCTCCTGCTGGCGGCGTTGGCGGAAAAAATCGCTCAACTGCTGGCTGCACGCCTCGGCCTGCTGCCCCCCCCAGATAGCGGTATGGTGATTGATCTGAGGCATGGCAAACAGATTCAGCACACTGCCGGCAGCGCCGGTTCGTGGTTCGCTGGCACCATACAGCACCCGGGCGATGCGGGCATGCAGGATGGCACCACTGCACATGGCACAAGGCTCGAGTGTGACATACAGATCGCATCCGTCCAGTCGGTAATTACCCTGATGCCGGGCGGCATCACGCAAGGCTTGCATCTCGGCATGCGCCGAGGGATCACACAAGCCCACCGGCTGATTGAAGCCACGGCCGATGATCTGCCCGTGCCGGACCACCACCGCCCCCACCGGCACCTCCCCGTTTTTTGCCGCCAGGCTGGCCTGCAACATGGCTTCATGCATGAAGCCGGTGATTTCCTCAGCCGTGGGCGGCAGGGCAACCGGCGGATGGCTTGCCAGTTGCTGATCCAGCCTCACCCGGTCGGTATCTGCCAGCGCAGACCAATGTACGCCGCGGGCAGCCGCTTCCAGCGCATACAGCAAGCGCCGGGTCACCGTGTGGCCGGCAGCTTTCAACTGCAAAAAAGTGGTGACGCTGCCGTTTTGTAGCAGCTGTTCACGCGTGCAGATACCGAGCTGCAGCAACCATTGAATGGCGGCCGGTGGCAGTGGTGGCGTGGCAAGCGGGGTTTGGGGGGCGCAAGGCATCATGATGTGCGGCGGTGACTGGGTCCTGCATTTTACCGTTTTCGTTGGCAGGACTTGTAGCATTGCGTTAAAGAATTGTCGCAATATGCCGATAGATTAATGTGAAGAAATTTTTGTGGTAATCGACAGCATGCTTTCCATCCAGTTATTGGCCAACAGCGTGGTACAGACCGAGACAAGAGGCCATGCTTCCACGGCCCCGGCGGCCAGCGCAGTACCAACTGCGGCTGCGGATGCTGCGAACGGCACACAGAGTACGATAGCGACGGCACCGGCGGCAGCCCGCCAGGCGCTGAACCAGTCTTTACAGCAAGCCCTGAATCAATGGCGCCAGCAACAGTCGGTGCTGCAGAAGCAAGCCCAGACCAGAAAGCAGAATAACAGCCAGCCGCTGGATGCCAGTCGCATGGAAATGCTGAAGGATAGGGTGAAGAATCTGCGCCAGATGTTGTTGCTGGTCGGCCGAGACAAATCCGGCTTGCGCGCGATTGCCCTACAGCTCAAGCAAATCAGTGCCGAGTTGCGACAGATGGTTGCCAATGCCACCGGTCAGGCTCAGTCACCGGAGATGACCCTTACTGTGAATGCCACTGCAGGCGGTAGCGAGCAGGGGGAGGGTGGTGAGGAAGCGGTCTCTGCCGAGGATGCTGCTTCATCGACACCCGACACGGCTCAGGCGGCTGCGCAAGCAGACAGCAGTGCGGCAACCGCAGCGCCATCCACTGATCATGCTGCTGCAAGTAGCGGGCTGGCGGTCGGCAGTGGAATGGCCAGTGGACTGAATGGCAATATGGATTTGCAGGCGCTGATCAACAGCATCAAGGCCATTCAGCAGTGGCTGCGCCAGCGTCAGCAGCAAACGCCAGATGCGGAGTTAAAACAATCGCTGGATGCCAGTAGCAAGGACATGGCCGCCATCGCCAACATGCTGAATGGCGGTGGCAATAGTGCTGAAGGAGATGCCAGCCTTACACTGGTACTGGCCGATGCGGCAAGTGACGGTGGCAATGTCGCAGATGCTGTCAGTAGCGGGGCAAATGCCCAGGCCTGAAAGGGAAGGCCGGTGCATGGCTGCAGCCTTAGCGTGATCCCCACAACTTGCTGGCCAGTTTCCATAGCAGCAGCATGCGTGTGCCACGGCGTAGCCAGCGGCGTAAGGATTCCGAAGGCAGTACATTGGCCAGCGAGGACAGCAGGCTGGCCATGCGACCGCCACTGGAAAATGCCTTGAAACCTTCTCCCGCAATGCCCAGCGGGTGCTGACGTAGCTGTTCCAGTTCCAGTGTCAGTTTCACACGCAAAACTTCGCCCTTCATCAATAACAATTGCTTCTTGATGGCACGATCCTGAGGTTTCATGTCAGCGCCTTCCGCTCAGGCTGTCCCAATCCTTGCGGACTTCGGTCAGCGTATCTGTAAACGGGGCTGCGCTGCGCTGGGCACGCTGCCGTATATGCCATAACAAACCTAGGCCGCCAGCCAGACTCAGCAGTGTCAGACCACCCAGTACCACGGCACGGGACGATTCTGGTGTCAGCACCAAAATCAGCAACAGTCCGCACAGCAGGGCCAGCAGCAGCAGGATGAGCGCCAGTCCTCCCAGCAGCAGGGTGAGCAGCAGGCTGTCCTTCTGCTCTTCTGCTTCCAGCAAGAACAGTTCCAGGCGGGTGAGCAGCAATGAAAACACCCCACCCATCAGCGAGCGGATGCTGCCTGGGCGGGGTTGGCGCTTGGCGGATTCAGACATGCGGCAGTAAATGACTTAGCGACGCGAAACCAGCAGGCCGAGCAAGAAACCGACACCTGCTGCAATGCCAATGGATTTCCACGGGTTTTCGTGTACGTAGTTATCCGTGGCCTTGGCCGCCACCTTGGCCTTGCCCACCACCACCTTTTCCGCCTCCAGCAGACGGGACTTGGCCAGCTTGATGTTTTCACTCAGGCGCTTGCGCAGCTCACGCCCCTTCTCGCCACCTTCATCACCGGCAGCACCAAGCAAATCTTCGGTACTGGACAAAACCTGGCGTACATCATCCAGCAGTTGTTCTTTCTCCTGATTCAGTGCAGCGTCGGACATGGCAATTTCCTTGATGAAGTTGAAGCGGGTAAACGGATACAGACTGCAATGCAGAGTGGATGGTTCCCATGCGTGCATGGATACCCCTGAACGTAACAGTCGTACTGCGGTGCGTCAATTCCCAGCGGCGCAAGACTTGTCCTGACGCAACGGCTGACGGCTGTGATGTACACCCGTTTTCAGAAGATCGCGAGGAAATGACTAGCAATGTCGCGGCGTCCCTGCTGTGTCGGCTGAGCAGTTACGTTGTGACTCTATACCCTGTATTTGATGCATTTTGCCGGTATGGCTGACGTCCCAGGCATCCGGTGTGATATAAAGAAAAAAGCCCGGTTTCCCGGGCTTTAGAGGGCAGGTTTACTGTCCAAATTCTGTCCAAGTAGCTTGGTCAACAACGCGACTTAGAGCAAAAATTTTCAGAGCGTGAACACTCAATGCAAATTGATTGAAAATAACCTAACTGTCTGATATTTATCGGTTTTTATTCCCACTCAATCGTTGCCGGCGGTTTGCCCGATACATCGTAAACCACGCGGTTGATGCCGCGCACTTCGTTGATGATGCGGTTGGAGGCGCGGCCCAGCAGGGAGTAGGGCAGTTCTGCCCAGTGAGCGGTCATGAAGTCGCTGGTGACCACGGCACGCAGGGCAACCACGTAGTCGTAGGTGCGGCCATCGCCCATCACGCCAACCGATTTCACCGGCAGGAACACGGCAAAGGCCTGGCTGGTGAGGTCATACCAGTTCTTGCCGGTTTTCTCGTCCACGGTATTGCGCAGTTCTTCAATGAAGATGGCGTCAGCCTTGCGCAGCAGGTCGGCGTATTCCATTTTCACTTCGCCCAGGATGCGCACACCCAGGCCAGGGCCCGGGAAGGGGTGGCGGTACACCATGTCGTGCGGCAGGCCCAGTGCCACGCCCAGTTGACGCACTTCGTCCTTGAACAGCTCGCGCAGCGGTTCCAGCAGCTTGAGGTTCATGTCTTCCGGCAGGCCGCCCACATTGTGGTGGCTCTTGATGGTGTGGGCCTTTTTGGTCTTGGCTCCTGCGGACTCGATCACGTCCGGATAGATGGTGCCCTGGGCCAGCCACTTGGCATTGGTCAGCTTGTTGGATTCAGCCTGGAACACTTCGACGAACTCGCCACCGATGATCTTGCGTTTCTTTTCCGGGTCGGTTTCGCCGGCCAGCTTGCTCATGAACTGTTCGGTGGCATCCACGTGGATGACCTTCACGCCCAGGTTCTGCGCAAACATTTCCATCACCATCTTGCCTTCGTTCAGGCGCAACAGGCCGTGGTCGACGAAGACGCAGGTCAGTTGCGAGCCGATGGCACGGTGAATCAGCGCGGCAGCAACCGAGCTGTCCACGCCGCCGGACAGGCCGAGGATGACTTCTTCATCGCCCACTTGCTCGCGGATTTTCTTTACCGCTTCGTCGATGTAGTTGGGCATGGTCCAGCTGGGAATGGCACCCGCCACATGCAGCACAAAGCGATGGATCATTTCGGTGCCGCGCTTGGTGTGGGTCACTTCCGGATGGAATTGCACGCCGTAGTAGCCGCGGTCTTCATCGGCCATGGCGGCGATGGGGCAGGACGGGGTTTCGGCAATGACATGGAAGCCGGCCGGCAGGGCTGTCACCTTGTCGCCGTGGCTCATCCACACGTCCAGGAAGCCGTTGCCGGCATCGTCGACGTGGTCTTGCAGGCCTTCCAGCAGTTTGGAGTGGTGGCGGGCCTGGATCTGGGCGTAGCCGAATTCGCGTTTGTCACCGGCTTCTACCTTGCCGCCCAGGCTTTGCGCCATGAACTGCATGCCATAGCAGATGCCCAGTACCGGAACGCCCAGTTCGAACAGGGCCGGGTCGGCCTGGTAGTCGGATTCGTATACCGAATTGGGGCCACCGGACAGAATGATGGCCTTGGGGCCGAATGCACGGATTTCTTCAATCGGCATGTCAAACGAATGAAGCTCACAGTAGACGTGAGCTTCGCGTACGCGGCGGGCAATCAACTGGGTAACTTGAGAGCCGAAGTCGAGAATGAGGATCTTGTCCATGCCTGTCCTTGAAAGGTTCCGTTGGCCCGTGGGCCTGTCGTTCAATGGGTAAAGAGTTTGCCGGTTCAGGGAAGGTCCTGTTTGTCCGGCAGGGAGCGCCAGCGTGTGCTGCGCTCGGGAATCCGGTCGCTACGCGACAACAACATCAACAATCCGGCCAGTACCATGCCCAGCGACAGCAGGTGACTGAAGTGTAGTCCCATATTGTCGCGCAGGTAGGTGGCGGCTCCGGCATAAACCAGCAGCGGGCTGCTGACCAGGGTGGATTTGTTCAGGCCGTCCAGCAGTCCCAGCAGGCAGCCGGCTGCAATCAGCAGCAGGGCCAGCAGGGTGCTGGTGTTGGGTAACAGGGCGGTGCTTTTGAGAAACCATACCGCGCCCAGGCAAATCAGGGCGATGGGCAGCGCGGCACTTTTCTTCATGCGCCACCTCGCTGGTTTTTCATCAGGCGCTGCTTTTCACGCTGCCATTCGCGGTCTTTTTCCGAGTCGCGCTTGTCGTGCAGCTTCTTGCCCTTGGCCAGGCCTACCTGTGCCTTGATATTGCCTTTGCTGTAATGCAGGTCCAGCGCCATCATGGTGTAGCCGGCACGTTCCACCTTGCCGATGAAACGGTTGATTTGCGATTGCGACATCAAGAGTTTGCGCGGGCGGACCGGGTCCGGTTTGACGTGGGTGGACGCGGATTGCAGTGCGGTGATATGGCAGCCGATCAGCCAGAACGCACCGTTTTTCCAGTCGATATAGCTTTCTTTCAACTGGATGCGTCCGGCACGGATGGCCTTGACCTCCCACCCTTCCAGCACAAGCCCGGCCTCGAGTTCTTCCTCGATGAAATAGTCATGGAAGGCTTTGCGGTTCTGGATGATGCTCATGCGGCTGAGGTTTCCGTGGCTTTGAATGGGAATCGGCTATTCTACCAGAAGCTGCGCCCAGGCCAAAATTCCTGAAAATCAGCGGCTTGTAAAGTGTATGCGGGCAGAAGCCGGACAGGCCGGA
This sequence comes from Aquitalea magnusonii, assembly GCF_002217795.2. Taxonomy (NCBI): domain Bacteria; kingdom Pseudomonadati; phylum Pseudomonadota; class Betaproteobacteria; order Neisseriales; family Chromobacteriaceae; genus Aquitalea; species Aquitalea magnusonii. Next base: position 3,090,493 of record NZ_AP018823.1, on the reverse strand, counting down.
TGGCTTTTGGTAAACTGCCGGGCTTGAGCCATTTTGCACAGTGTGCGGTTTTCCCATGCAGGTTGTCGAAAAGAAAGTTCTGGTTGCCCATACCCCGGCGCAAATGTTTGCACTGGTGGATAAAGTGGAAAATTACCCGCGGTTTCTGCCTTGGTGTGCCAAGGCGGAAGAGCATTCACGCGAAGGGGATCAGCAGGTGGCCAGCCTGCATATCGATTATCTGAAGATCCGCCAGCATTTCACCACGCGTAATACTTTGCGCGATGGTGAGAGCATCTTGATGGAACTGGTGGAGGGGCCATTCCAGCATTTGCAGGGCTTGTGGCAGTTTACGCCCTTGGGTGAATTTGGTTGCAAGGTGGAGTTCAGCCTGCGCTACGAGTTTTCCAGCAAGATTCTGGAAAAGGTGATCGGTCCGGTATTCGGTCATATTTCCGGCACACTGGTGGATGCCTTCATCAAGCATGCGGATAAGGTATATGGCGATGACTGAACGGATTCATATCGAAGTGGCCTGCGCCTTGCCCCAGCGGCAGCGCATCATCGCGCTGGAGGTCGAGAAGGGGGTGACGGCACTGCAGGCGGTGTTGCAGTCCGGTATTCTGACGCAGTTCTCCATGGTGGATAGTGCCAGTCTCAAGCTGGGTATCTTCAGCAAGGCGATCAAACCGGATACCGTGTTGCGTGATGGCGACCGGGTGGAAATCTACCGGCCGCTACAGGCCGACCCCAAGGCGGTGCGCCGACAGCGTGCAGAGGCGGGCAAGGGCATGAGCAAGGGCGGCGAGGCATGAAAAAACCGGGGAATACCCCGGTTTTTTGTTAGCAGGCTTGCATCTTCAGATCATGCGTTGTGCTTCTGCGGAAACCACACGGTTTTTGCCACTGATCTTGGCCTGATACATGGCCTGGTCTGCGCGTTCGATGACTTCAATATCCTGTTCGCCCAGGTGCCACTTGGCGATGCCGGCACTGAAGGTGATCACCAGCCTGTCGTTATTGGCCAGGAAGAAGGTGCGGGTGAGCTCGCGCTGTAGACGCTGTACGGTGTCGATGGCCTCATCCACCGGGGTGTCCGGCATCAGGAGGACAAATTCTTCCCCGCCAAAACGGGCGACGATGTCTGCCGGGCGCAGATTGTGCTTGATCACGTCAACCAGGTATTTCAGTGCATCATCGCCTGTCAGGTGGCCGTAACGGTCGTTAAGCTGCTTGAAATTGTCGACATCGATCAGGGCCACGCTCAGGTCGCTGTTGGTGCGTTCGGCGCGGCTGATTTCGCGTTGGAAGTGTTCGGCCAGCCCACGGCGGTTGTACGCCCCGGTGAGCTGGTCTTCCTTGACCTTGGCACTGGCGGCCTCCAGCGCATTTTCCAGTTCGGAGATACGTTGCTCGGCAGCCACCACCTGTTCGCGCGCCGACAAGAGTTCGTCACGTGAGCGGGTCAGATCCAGCTGCATCAGCGAGGTATCTTCCATCAGGGCACCAATAATGCCGCCTAGCTCTTCCACATTACTGGTGTTTTTCAGTTTTTCACTGTGTTTGCTGATTTTGTTATGGAAGTCGTCGGTGCTGTCGGTCATTTGCGCCAGGCGCGAAATGAAGCGGTCCAGCAGGGTGCGCAGCGAACTGGTGGCTTCATCCAGGCTGCTTTTGAGCATGCCCTGCTTGCGGATGACTTCCTTGAGGCTGGTTTCCAGTTGGTAAACCTGCTGCATGGACAGCGGCTGGTGTGACAGGACTTCCTGCAGCGAGTGAACCTGGCCTACCAGATAGTCATCCGAGCGGTTGATCTCGGCCACATTGTCCAGCAACAGGCGCAGCAGATTGGTTAGTCCGGATACCAGACGGCCTTCCTGCTGGGTTTGCAGTTCCAGCTTGATCATGAAGCCGCGCAGCTTGGGCATGTAGACATTGAGGCTGGCGTCGTCGCTGACCTGTTCCAGTTCGCGGATCAGGGCCTCCAGGGAGTCAACCATGTCCGGCATGCTGATCAGGCGCGGTTCCAGGCCGTGCTTGAGGGCAAAAGCCAGCGTGCGTTGCCACAGTGGCCAGCTATTATCCTGGCCGGATGCCATGGGGGCGACAACGCCGGTGCTGGCCGGTGGCGCACTGTCTGTGATGTCTACCACTTCCCGCTGGCTGGCTGGCGCATTCCAGTTGCGCACCAGCGCACTAAGCTTGAGGTTTAGCTCTTCCGGCTGATTGCCGTAGTTGATCAGTACCCGCTCCAGTGCCGCCTGTTTGTGATGCTGCGGCAGATCCGGCAGGCGTAAATCCCAACTGCGGATCAGGTTCTGGATCAGGCTGCCCCAGGTTTGGGCCAGATTGGTTTCGGTGAGCGCCAAGCGGAGAAAATCGATGGCCAACTGGGGGAGTTGTTCCCAGCGGGATTCTTCTGTGGCCTGCTTGAGGCGCAACAGCAAGGATTTGCTCTGTGCCGATTCGGCAGGAATGGTTTCCAGCGCCCGTAACAGCTGGGTGCCCAGCTTGTTGTCTCGTTCGATGGGTGTTTGCGTGAGCTCGTGGTACACGCGCTCGAAATTTTCCGGTGTAGGCAGCAGCTTGCGCAGACTGAGCTGCTTAAGCGTTTCCCGTGCAACCTCTATCGGATTTTGTGTTGTCATTGACCAAACCCTGGAAGTTTTATAGCCAGCCATAGTTATTCTTAGTTCAGGAGGGCGAAGTTTTGGACTGGCTTAGTCAATGTTTTGTCGCGGTAGCCGGATCCAGTAATTGAAAAAATACCTCGCCGTTGCGGATCATACCAAGTTCGTTACGCGCTCTCTCTTCAATTGCGTCAGTTCCTTGCTTCAGATCACGTACTTCTGCATCCAGGGCCGCATTGCGGGCTATCAGCTTTTGCGTGACAGCCCGCTGTTCCTGCAATTGCTTGTCCAGCTGCCAGACCCTGAGCCAGCTCCCCTTGCCAAACCACAAGGGCCATTGCAAGGCGATCAGCAGGGTTACCAGAGTCAGGGTCAGCCAGCGCATGGTGAGCTTACTTCAGGTGGTAGAAGGCGGCACGGCCCGGGAACCAGGCTGCATCACCCAGTTCTTCTTCGATACGCAGCAGCTGGTTGTACTTGGCCATGCGGTCGGAGCGGGACAGGGAACCGGTCTTGATCTGCATGCAGTTGGTGGCAACGGCCAGATCGGCGATGGTGCTGTCTTCGGTTTCGCCGGAACGGTGGCTCATGACGCTGGTATAGCCGGAGCGCTTGGCCAGGTCAACTGCTTTCAGGGTTTCCGACAGGGTGCCGATCTGGTTGACCTTCACCAGCAGCGAATTGCAGATGCCGGCTTCGATGCCCTTGGCCAGGATTTTCGGGTTGGTGACAAATACATCATCGCCTACCAGTTGGATGCGCTTGCCCAGACGGTCGGTCAGGATCTTCCAGCCTTCCCAGTCGTGCTCGCTCATGCCATCTTCGATGGAGATGATCGGGTAGTTGTTGACCAGGGTTTCCAGGTAGTCGGCAAACTGTTCGGAAGTCAGTTGCAGGCCTTCAGCGGTCAGGTGGTACTTGCCATCCTTGTAGAACTCGGAAGAGGCGCAGTCCAGTGCCAGCATCACGTCCTGGCCTGGTACGTAACCGGCAGCGTCAATGGCTTCCAGAATCAGCTTGATGGCATCTTCGTGGCTGGCTAGGTTGGGGGCAAAGCCGCCTTCATCACCCACGGTGGTGGCGTAACCCTTGCTGTCACACAGTTTTTTCAGGTTGTGGAATACTTCGGCACCACAGCGCAGGGCTTCGCGGAAGGTTTGTGCGCCAACCGGCATGATCATGAATTCCTGGATGTCCAGGGTGTTGTTGGCGTGCGCACCACCGTTGATCACGTTCATCATCGGCAGCGGCAGGGCCATCGGGCCGGCACCACCCAGGTAGCGGTACAGCGGCAGGCCGGCGTCTTCCGCAGCGGCGCGGGCGACAGCCATGGAAACGGCCAGCATGGCATTGGCACCCAGGCGGGACTTGGTTTCGGTGCCGTCCAGCTCGATCAGGGTCTTGTCGATGAAGGCCTGGTCTGCGGCGTCGAGGCCGATGATGGCTTCGCAGATTTCGGTATTGATGTTTTCAACAGCCTTCAGCACGCCCTTGCCCAGGTAGCGGCTCTTGTCGCCGTCACGCAGTTCCAGTGCTTCCTTCTCGCCGGTGGAGGCACCGCTCGGTACGGCTGCGCGGCCCATCACGCCGGATTCCAGCAGTACATCGGCTTCAACAGTCGGATTACCACGGGAGTCGAGAATCTCGCGGGCTACTACGTCAATGATCGAACTCATACTTGTCCCCTTCAATTGCTTGCTTGGTTAACCGTATCACTGCCGGCCAGCCTGCTGGCTGGCCGATATATGCTTGCTACCACAACGCGGGCTGCAGAAGACTCAGAGAGTGTGCTCGGGCCAACTGCTCTGTTTCACCAGGCTGTCCAGTTGCTGCAGTGTGGCCAGCAGTTCCTTCATGCGACCCAGCGGCCAGGCGTTCGGGCCATCCGACATGGCGCAGGCCGGATTGGGGTGGGTTTCCATAAAGATACCGGCAATGCCGGCAGCAACTGCGGCACGGGCCAGAACCGGTACGAATTCACGCTGTCCGCCGGACGAGCTGCCCTGGCCGCCTGGCAGTTGCACCGAATGTGTGGCGTCGTAGACCACCGGGCAGGCCGTTTCACGCATGATCATCAGCGAGCGCATGTCGGATACCAGATTGTTGTAGCCGAACGATACGCCGCGCTCGCAAGCCATGAAACTGTCCTCTGGCAAACCGGCTTCCAGTGCAGCGGCGCGCGCCTTGTCGATGACATTCTTCATGTCGCCCGGCGCAAGAAACTGCCCCTTCTTGATGTTGACCGGCTTGCCACATTGGGCCACGGCGCGGATGAAGTCAGTCTGACGGCACAGGAAGGCCGGCGTCTGCAGCACATCCACCACGCTGGCGACTTGGGCGATTTCACTCTCTGCATGCACATCGGTCAAGACCGGAACGCCGATCTGACGCTTTACTTCGTCCAGGATGCGCAGGCCTTCATCAATGCCGAAGCCGCGGAAGGAGCTGCCGGAAGACCGGTTGGCCTTGTCGTAGCTCGACTTGTAGATGAAGTTGATGCCCAGTTCGCTGGTGATTTCCTTCAGCTGACCGGCGGTATCCAGTGCCATCTGTTCGCTTTCGATGACGCAGGGACCTGCAATCAGGAACAGGGGCTGGTTCAGGCCGACTTCGAATCCGCACAGTTTCATGCTTATTTCCCTTGCTTTTCAGCCTTGTAGTCGATGGCTGCCTGCACATAGGCCTTGAACAGCGGGTGGCCATCGCGCGGGGTGGAGGTGAATTCCGGGTGGAACTGGCAGGCGAAGAACCAGCGGTGGTCTTTCAGCTCGATGGTTTCCACCAGCTTTTCATGACCGGCGGAACGGCCGGAAATGGTCAGGCCGGCAGCTTCCAGGCGCTGTACGTAGTAGTTGTTCACTTCGTAGCGGTGGCGATGGCGTTCGACGATGTCGGTGGAGCCATACACGCGTGCTGCCAGCGAGCCTTCCACCAGATCACAGTGCTGGCCGCCCAGGCGCATGGTGCCGCCCATATTGGAGTTTTCGTCACGCTTTTCGATCTTGCCGTCGTGATTGACCCATTCGTCGATCAGCGCCACTACCGGGTAGTCGGTGTCCAGGTCGAACTCGGTGGAGTTGGCACCGGCAAGGCCGGCCACATCACGCGCGTATTCGATCAGCGCAATCTGCATGCCCAGACAGATACCCATGTAAGGGATGTTGTTCTCGCGGGCAAACTTGACGGCCTTGATCTTGCCTTCCACGCCGCGCTTGCCGAAGCCACCTGGTACCAGGATGGCATCCATGTCCTTCAGCGATTCGGCGCCGTCACGCTCGATGTCTTCGGAATCGACATAGATGATGTTGACGTCGGAGCGGGTGTGAATGCCGGCGTGCTTCAGCGCTTCGGACAGCGACTTGTAGGATTCGGTCAGATCAACATACTTGCCGACCATGGCGATGTTGACGGTTTGTTCCGGATGTTCGATGGCGTCGATGATGCCAGCCCATACCGACAGGTCGGCCGGCGGGATGTCCAGCTGCATGTGTTCGGTAATGATGTCGTCAATGCCTTGTTCGTGCAGCATGGCCGGGACTTTGTAGATGGAGTCCGAGTCGTAGCAGCCGATGACGGCGTTTTCTTCGACATTACAGAACAGGGCAATCTTGCGCTTTTCATCAGCCGGCAGTTCGCGGTCCATGCGGCACAGCAGGATGTCCGGCTGAATGCCGATTTCACGCAGCTCTTTTACCGAGTGCTGGGTCGGCTTGGTCTTGATTTCACCTGCGGTGGCAATGAACGGTACGTAGGACAGATGCACGTACATGGTGTTCTTGCGGCCCAGGTTGGAGCGCATCTGGCGGATGGCTTCCAGGAAGGGCAGGGACTCGATATCACCCACGGTGCCGCCGATTTCGACGATGGCCACGTCGGCATCGCCCGCGCCTTCATGCACCTTGTGCTTGATTTCGTCGGTGATGTGCGGAATGACCTGCACGGTGCCACCCAGGTAGTCGCCACGGCGCTCCTTGGTGATCACGGATTCGTAAACCTGACCAGTGGTGAAGTTGTTGCTCTTCTTCATCTTGGATTTGATGAAGCGCTCATAGTGGCCAAGGTCGAGGTCGGTTTCGGCACCGTCTTCCGTCACGAAAACTTCACCGTGCTGGAAGGGGCTCATGGTACCCGGATCGACGTTGATGTACGGGTCGAGCTTCAGCATGGTGACTTTCAGCCCGCGCGACTCAAGAATGGCAGCAATGGACGCAGCGGCAATGCCCTTCCCCAGGGAAGACACCACACCGCCGGTTACGAAGATATACTTGGTCATGGAATTACGGCTCTATGGGAATCCGGGATTTTAACCTGAAATCGCTTGGATTTGAACCGCCATGGCAGCCCTTGTTGCAACAATGAATGCAACACTTGTGCAGTCTCTTCTCAGCTTGTACTCGCCAGTTTGTGGTAATTCCGTTACAATGCGCCCCGACTGTTTCATATACGAGATCGTGCTTTCTACGGAAAGTGCGCATCATGCTTGAATCGCTGGCTTTTTTCATGGTATAAAGCCAGCTTTTACCGGTTTTGGGAGTGTTAACATGGCGCGTGTTTGCAAAGTCACCGGCAAACGTCCGATGACCGGGAACAATGTTTCCCACGCCAACAACAAGACGAAACGTCGTTTCCTGCCGAACTTGCAGTACCGCAAGTTCTGGGTAGAAAGCGAAAACCGCTGGGTGCGCCTGCGCGTATCCAATGCTGCACTGCGTACTATCGATAAAGTTGGTATCGATGTAGTGCTGGCTGATCTGCGCGCTCGTGGCGAGATCTAAGCGGTCCTCTAGATAGCGACAGATAGGTAATACAATGCGCGATAAAATCAAGCTTGAATCCACCGCCGGCACTGGCCACTTCTACACTACTACGAAGAACAAGCGCACAATGCCGGAAAAAATGGAGATCAAAAAATTTGATCCCGTTGCCCGCAAACACGTTATCTACAAGGAAACCAAGCTGAAGTAAGCTTGATTTTCAGTAACGTCGAAGAGCCCTTCTCTGGTGCACGGAGAAGGGTTTTTTATTGTCTGTTTCCCGCCTGAGCACGGTGCTGCTCCTGTCTGCCAGTTTTGGTGGCTTCTGATTATTTGATCAATTATTAGTTAATTTTCTCCATTAATTAGTCTATATTGGCTTTTTTGATTTTTTTGTGATCATCTTTGTGCGGTCGAGTGCCAGGATGAACATGAGGGAACGTTATGAAGCCGATTGCCATCATTCAACATGTATCGCTGGATGGTCCGGAGTATTTTCTCGATTATCTTAACCGGCAGGCCATTCCTTCGCGTGTATTTCAGGTGTATGCCGGTGATACCTTGCCCGAGGATGTGTCGCTTTATGCCGGTGTCGCCAGTTTTGGTGGGCCGATGAGCGTGAACGATGAAGCGCTGCATGACTGGATCCTGCCGGAGATTGCTTTTTTACAGCGGGCAATTGCGGCGGATGTGCCCGTGATTGGGCACTGCCTTGGTGGCCAGCTATTGGCGCGGGCGCTTGGTGCGCGCGTGGTCAAGGCGGATATCCCGGAAATCGGCTGGATCGACTTGCAGACAGAGCCAGGTACCTTGGCGCGGGCGTGGTTTGGCGAGTGCTCGCCCTTGCGTGTTTTTCAGTGGCATAGCGATACCTTTGCCTTGCCTGAGGGGGCCAGCTTGCTGGTCAGCAGTCCCTATTGTCGCAATCAGGCATTTTTGTATGGCGGCAAGCACCTGGGCATGCAGTTTCATTGCGAAGTGAAAGTGGAGATGATTCGCCAGTGGCTGCAAGTGGGCTATCAGGAAATCGATGCACACGATTTGCCCAGTGTCATGTCTGCCGAAGGCATTGCTGCCTCGCTGGAGATGGGCATGGCGCAAAGTCATGCCCAGGCGGATGTCATTTATCAGCGCTGGTTGCGTGGCGTGTATGGCTGAAGCCTTTACAAATCAGGCTGGCTGACTGAGGCGGGCAAAGTGTTGCTTGGCCAGCACCATGTCCTGCCAGGCCTTGGCCTTGTCCGGCAAGTTGCGCAGCAGATAGGCTGGGTGATAGGTGGCGATCAGCGGGATGCCCTGATATTGATGCAACTGACCACGCAGACGGCCTATGCTCTGTTCGGTTTGCAGCAGCGTTTGTACGGCAAAACGTCCCAATGCCAGGATCAGGGTGGGCTGGACATGGCGAATCTGCTGTTGCAGATAAGTCTGGCAGGCGAGAATTTCCTCAGGGGCTGGATTGCGGTTGCCCGGTGGGCGACATTTGAGCACATTGGCAATGTACACGTCGCGGTCACGATCCAGCCCGGCGGCTGCCAGCATATTGTCCAGCAGTTGGCCGGCCTTGCCGACAAAGGGTTCGCCTTGCCTGTCCTCGTGTTCGCCTGGTGCCTCGCCAATCAGCATCCAGCGTGCCTGCGGGTTGCCTCTGGCGAATACGGTCTGGGTGCGTGTATTGCACAACTGGCAGCGCTGGCAGTTGGCGACGGTTTCTTCCAGTTGCTCCCAGCCTAGTAGTGCCTCCTCCACGTTGGGGGAGGGCGTAACGCTAATACGTGCGCTGTCAGAAGGCAGATGGAGCGCTGCTGCGAGCGGAGCGCTGTGCTCAGGCTGCTGGTTGCTGTACGACGGTACTGGGCTTGCTTGCGCTGCCACTGCTTGTTGCGGTGGTTGCGCAGCGGCGCTGGCTTCGCTTGCCAGCGACTGTTGTTGCCGGGAGTGCAGGATGGCCTGTCTTTCCAGTTCTGCCGGATGCTGTTCAAACCATCCATCACGCGCCTGCCATTGCGGCCCAAGGCCCATCGCGTGCTGTACAAAATGGCTTCTGCTCACAGGATGGCCTCCATCAGGATGGCATGTTCACGTTCACCCGTGCCAGATGGGTAGTAGTTTTTGCGCAGGCCGCTTGCCTGAAAACCACTGCGTTGGTAGAGCCTGATGGCAGGCGCATTACTGGCACGCACCTCCAGAAAGAGCCGCTGATAACCGTGCTGTTTCAGGTCCGCCATCAGACCGGATAGCAAAGCTTGACCCAGTCCTTGTCCCTGTTGCTCGGCGGTAATGAAGATATTCAGCAGTTCGGCTTCATCCAGCAGTGGCATGACCACGGCAGTGCCGCTGCTGCCCTGTTCCAGCCGATAAAAGATATGTGCGGCGTCGATGGAATCCTGATAATTACGTGTACTCCAGCCATACGGGGTGGCGGTGGCTTCACGTTCGGCCAGGGCTTGGGCGCTTTCGGGCTGGTAGCGGCTGACCCGGTTCATCCCTTGAGAGCCTGCTGTTCAAGCGATGTCAACGCCACTTTGTTACGGACGTAAAGCAGTTCGGCCTCACGTGGGTGCTGCTGTGCATAGCGCCCGGTTTGTGCCAGTTCGATATAGGCCCGCGCATCGGCACGCAGCACGCCGGTATGGCGGGTGCTGTCACGCTGTTGCTGCAACAGGGCAGGGTAATTGCTAAAGCCATCGCCTGCCAGCAAGGTGATACCGTCAGGCAGGCTGACATCTTGTGGGTCTTGCAAGGTGATTGGTCCCAGTCGCTGCCAGTGGGGGGTGGTTTGGTAGCTTGCGCAGTACACCTGCTGCATGCGTGCATCCAGGCAAACCATGACCCGCTCGGCGCCGCTTTGATGCGCAACGGCATCCAGCGTGGGAATAGCGATAACCGGCAGCTCAGCAGAAAAAGCCAGACCTTGTGCTAGGCCGCAGGCAATGCGCAGTCCGGTAAACGAGCCTGGCCCCTGGCCAAAGATGATGGCATCCAGTTGGCGCAGTCCGATGTCCGCCTGCTGTAACAGGCGGCCGATTTCGGGCAGCGTGCGTTCTGCATGTTTCTGGCCCATTTCCTCGTGAAAGGCGTGCACTTCCCCGTCCATGCTTAAGGCAAGGGACAAATAACTGCTGGAGGTGTCTATGGCTAACAGTTTCATCGAGACATGGTGACCGGCTGAAGGGCTGGCAATTATAAGCCCAGATCCTCCACCCAGGCGAGTGCCGCAACATGGGCCTGGTTCAACTGCTGTGCGCTTAGCTGCAGTTGGGAGCACAATTCGGCCACACCATTCAACTGCCCATCTTCGCAGGTCTTGGCCAGTTGTAGCAGTTTGCCCATCTGGCCTTTATGTTCGGATAGGGCGGCGATGATGCCGCTTGGCAATTGCAGATGTTCCAGAATGCTGCTCATCGGCATGTCAAACAGGACATCCAGCAAGCTGAACATGCCGACGATGAACAGGTTGTCACAGTCGTCATGATTCAGGCCCAATTGCTCTCCCATCAGCTCCATGAAGCGACCGCGCGTTACCGCGGTTTTCTGCAGTGCCGGTGGCGCATGTCCATCATCTGATGCCGTCACCAGCAGCAGGGTCAGCCAGCGGTAGAGTTTTTTGTAGCCGAGCACGGTGACCGCATGCGAGAACGAGCTGATGGTGGTGTTAAGCCCGGCTGCGGCAGAGTTGACGTAGCGTAGCAGCTTGTAGGACAGGGCGACGTCCCGCTTCAGGATCTGCTCCACCTGGCGCAGGTCGGCATCCATCCGCAGCAAATTGAGCAATTCCAGTGCATTGCTGAATGTGGGATGTATCACCTTGGCCGACAGGGTTTCCGGTCTGGCAAAGTAATAGCCCTGAAAACCATCCATGCCCAGTTCCTTGCACAGATGGTACTGCTCATGGGTTTCTACCCGTTCGGCAATGCGGATGACCGGGTAGCTGCGCAGTCTGGCCGCCAGCACCTGAAAGTGGTTGGCATCACGGTTCTGGATGTCGAGCTTGACGTAGTTGGCGAACTCCAGAAACGCTGCCGATTGTGCTTCGAATGAAAAGTCATCCAGTGCAATACCAAAGCCGAGCGAGCGCAGGTGACGGGCGCGTGACAGCAGTTCGCTGGACGGGCTGATGTTCGGCGCAATATCAAGAATCACGCGCCGTGGTGGCAGCAGCTCCAGAAAGTCGCTGGTCAGCATCGCCTCACCCACATTGATGAAGGCCAGCTTGTTGCCGATCAGCCAACTGGTACCCATATTGTTCAGGGTATTGACCAATACTTCGGTATCAGCCTGCAATTCGCTGTGGGGGCCAACCGAGCTTGCTTCCTGGCTTGCACGAAAAAGCAGCTCATACCCGATGAGCTGCTGGTTGCGGTTCAGAACCGTTTGTCGGCCAATGAAGGCGCTTTGTGTGGTCATTAAAGCTTGCCAGTTTTGGTTTTTTTATGCGGAAATCAACTCCGAGGTCCTTACCTGACCATTGGTGCCATCACTGGAACTGAGCAAGTCTTCCATGTCCAGTACCAGAACCACCGAACCGTCGCCAGACAAGGTGGCACCGGCCACACCCTTGGGACGGATGTTCTGCAGCGGTTTGATGACAACATCGTCACGACCCACAAAGGAATCAATGGCGAGGATGAAGGATTTCTCGGCCGACTGCATCAGTACGCCGAAGTAGGGTTTCTGGGTGGGTTCCCAACCCAGCAGACCTGCCAGCGTGCGCAGTGGCAGAATTTCATCACGCACCACGATGGTGGGCTTGCCCGACACTTCCTGGATGGCGTTCGGGTCGATGGTGATGATTTCGCGCACCATGGCCAGTGGCACGGCAAACGGCTGGTTGCAGGCACGAACCACCAGCACCGGCAGAATGGCCAGGGTCAGCGGCAGCGAAATGCTGATGCGGGTGCCTTCGCCCGGTAGCGAGTTGATGTCGATGCGGCCATTGAGCTTCTGGATATTGGTACGCACCACATCCATGCCCACGCCACGGCCAGAAACGCTGGAGATCTGGTCCTTGGTGGAGAAGCCCGGCATGAAGATCAGCTGCAGGCATTGCTTCTCATCCAGACCATTGGCGGTTTCCTGATCGATCAGGCCTTTTTCGATAGCCTTGCGACGCAGGGCGTCCGGGTTCATGCCCTTGCCATCGTCGGTGATTTCGATCTGGATGTGATCGCCCACCTGTTCGGCAGTCAGCTGGATCAGCGATTGCGGCTTCTTGCCGGCGGCAATACGTTCTTCCGGCGACTCGACACCATGGTCAACGGCATTGCGCACCAGGTGAACCAGCGGATCGTTGAGGTCTTCGATCATGGTCTTGTCCAGTTCGGTTTCTTCACCGGACAGTACCAGTTCGACTTCCTTGCCCAACTGGCGGGCCAGGTCGCGTGCCAAACGCGGGTATTTCTGGAACAGGCGGCCAATCGGCTGCATGCGGGTTTTCATCACCGCGTTTTGCAGGTCGCCCACCAGCAGGTCCAACTGGCTGATGGCTTCATCCAGCGAACGCAGGGTATTGCCGTCACGATTGCCCTGCAGGATTTCCGTGCGCAAGGTGGTCAGGCGGTTCTTGGTCAGGCCGATTTCGCCAGACAGGTTCAGCACCATGTCCAGACGCACCGTATCAATACGGATGGTGTTTTCTTGCGGGCCGCTGCTATTGCCTGCGCTGCTGGGTTGCTTGTTGGCAACCGGTTTGGCGGGCTGTTTGACAGCCGGCAGGTGCTCTGCGGCGGTAATCAGTTCCTGGGCCGGGGCTGCTGCCGGTGCCGACGTTGGTGCCGGTGCCGGCGCAGGTGCAGCAGCTGCAGTGCTGGCAGCCTGGGGGACAATGGCCTGATGCAGGGCATTCCAGTCCGGTCCATTTGCCGTTGCCGCAGCAGGTGCCGGAGCAGATGCCGGAGCTGGAGCAGCGGCTACCGGTGCAGCCGCGGTGGCCTCTTCAGCCTTGCTCAACTGTTGTCCGGACAGTACTGCATCCAGGGCATTGAGAACGTCCGGATCGGCGTCTGCCACCATCAGGCCCTGGCCCAGGGTGCCAAACATGTCGCGCACAATCCCGGTGGCGTCAAGGATCACATCCATGACTTCCGGCGTGATGTGCAGTTCGCCATTACGTAGTTTGTCAAACAGGTTTTCCGTGCGATGACATAGATTGACCATCGGTCCCACGTTCAGAAAACCGGCACCGCCCTTGATGGTGTGAAAACCCCGGAAAATATCGTTCAGCAATGCCTTGTCTTCTGGACGCTTTTCCAGTTCCACCAGCTTGTTGTCCACGTCAGACAACAGATCGGTAGATTCCATCAGGAAGTCTTGTAGCAGTTCTTCCATGCCGCCAAAATCGCTCATATTCACACCCCCGCTTATGCCGCTAACACGTTCACCGCTTGTTGTTTAGAAGCCCAGGCTTTCCAGCAGATCGTCGACCTGCTGTTGGCTGGAAACCACGTCGGTTCTGCCTTCGGGATTTACCACAGGTCCGTTCAGCAGGTTGTTGTCCAGTTCTGCCTTTTTCGAATCCGGCGAGAACTCGATCAAGAAAGCCACCAGTTCCGTTTCCAGTATATGCACCATATCCATCATTTTCTTGATGACTTGGCCTGTCAGGTCCTGGAAATCCTGCGCCATCACAATTTCCAGCAACTGGGCATTGGTGGCTTGAGTCTGTTTGGGAACATGTCCCAGGTACTGGCGCGTTTCTTCGGCCAGGTTTTTGAATTCTGCAATGGAAAGCTGGTTGGCATACAGCTGTTCCCAGCGTGCAGCCAGCAGTTTGGCTCGGCTTTCCAGGTCATCCTGATATGGTTTGGCCAGATCCGTGGCATTGAGGACACGTTCGGCAGCACTCTCAGTCAAGGAAGCAATATAGCCCAGCCTGTCCTTGGCATCCGGGATGGCATCTGCCACTTTCTCCAGCGACTTGTCATAGCCCAGATCACGCAAGGCGTCGTGCATCTTGCGGGTCAACTGTCCAATCTGCTCATACATCACGGCAGTACTGGGGGCATTGCTGCTGGTGGCAGCAGCCGGCGTAGTGGCAACGGCTTCTGCTTCCTTTTGTTGACTGGCAATGCTGTCAAACAGTGCTTCGAGATCCGGTGAATCTCCGCTTTCCAGAATGTGATCCGGCACGATGGCCTCTCCTCGGTGCTGACTAGGCAGGTCTGTTTGCTGTTCTTTGTTTACTTGTTCATGGTCTGGAAGATCTTGTTCATCTTTTCTTCCAGGGTTGCTGCAGTAAAGGGCTTCACAATGTAACCGCTGGCACCGGCCATGGCGGCCTCAATGATGTTTTCCCGCTTGGCTTCGGCGGTAATCATCATGAAGGGCAGATGCTTGATCTGCTGGTCGGCCCGTACTGCCTTGAGCAGCTCGATGCCGGTCATGTTCGGCATGTTCCAGTCGGAAACAATAAAGTCGAAATGTTGCGTTTTCAGCTTGTGCAAGGCCACCTGGCCATCCTCGGCCTCGTCGACGTTGGTAAAGCCCAGTTCTTTCAATAGGTTGCGCACAATGCGTCTCATGGTCGAGAAATCGTCCACAACGAGGAATCGCATGTTTTTATCTGGCATCTGGGTAGGTCCTGAAATGTCGGTATTCCATTGAGCCGTTGATTTTAACGGTTACCTCTGCAGGAATGGAATCAAAGTTTCAGCCAGGATTGCCGGATCGAATTTGGCAACATAGGCATCCACACCCACGCTGGAACCCATCGCCTTGTTGGCATTGGATGACAGCGAGGAGTGCATGATAACCGGGATGCCTTTGAAGCGGACATCGGATTTGATCAGCTTGGTCAGCACATAGCCGTCCATTTCCGGCATTTCCGCATCCACCAGAATGATCTTCAGGTAGTCGTGCAGGCACTCATCCTCACCCCAGGTGCGGCTGGCCAGCACCTGCAGGCGCTCCCACGCTTCGCGGCCATTGGTGGCCTGCTGGAACTTGATGCCCATTTTTTCCAGCACACTGGTGATTTCCTTGCGCGCCACCACCGAGTCATCCACGAAGAACAGGTACTGGTCGCTGTCCATCTGCGCGGTCGGAATTTCCGGCAGGCGCGGTTCGCCCACCACCGTGGCCAGAATCTGCTCCACGTCCAGAATGGAAACCAGCTTGCCGTCTTCCAGTTCGGTAATGGCGGTGATCAGGTTGGAATTGGTGGTGCTGCTGCTGTTCATCATGTTTTCCGGGGCGCGTACGCGATCCCAGTCCACCCGGATGATGCGGTCCACCGAGTCCACCAGGAAAGCCTGGGTGCTCTTGTTGAATTCGGTAACGATCATGGTGTCGAATTTGCGGCCGCTCTGCTCGGAGCCGACAAAACGCGCCAGCGAAATCACCGGAATGATGTTGCCGCGCAGCGACAACACACCCTGCACGCCAAAGGGCATGTTGGGGGTTTTGGTGATGGCGGGGGTCTGGGACACCTCGCGCACCTTGAACACATTGATGCCGAAGGTTTCACGGGTTCCCAGGGAAAACAGCAGGATTTCCATCTTGTTGGAGCCGGCAAGCTTGGTGCGGGCGTCCACGCTGGCGAGCAGGGATGCGTCGGTTGCTGACATATTGGATACCTCTCCCGGATGAAGTCTGTTCTGGTTTAGTTGTTGGTCAGCTTGAGCATTTCGCGCAACTTCATCGACAGCTTCTGGGCTTCGAACTTGGAAACGTACTCATCGACGCCGACGGACTGGCCGAGCTTCTGGTTGGAACTGCCGGAGAGCGAGGAATGCATCAGCACCGGAATACCGGCAAAGCGCGGGTCGCTCTTGATCAGTTTGGTCAGCATATAGCCGTCCATTTCCGGCATTTCCACATCGGTGAGCACCAGATGCAGGGTTTCGTTCAGGCGCTTGCCGGACAAGTCGGCCTGCATGGCCATTTTTTGCAATTCTTCCCAGGCGCGCATGCCGTTGATGGCATAGGCGTATTTGACCTGCATGGCGTCCAGCGTGCGCTCGATCTGTTTGCGGGCGACGGCGGAATCGTCGGTGAAGAAGATCATGCGTTCTTCTTTCACCGGCTCGATATTGATGAAGTGATGCGAGTCGTCGACCAGGGAGGTTTCGGCCAGGACTTTTTCCACGTCCATCATCATCACCAGCGTGCCGTGATCCAGCTCGGTGACGGCGGTGACGAGGCCGGCCATGCGGTTGGTGATCATGTCGGGCGGCACGCGCATGGCGGACCAGTCCAGACGCAGGATGGTATCGACGGCCTCGACCAGGAAGCCCTGGGTGTGGCCGTTGTACTCGGTCACGATCATGATTTCGGGCTTGTTGCTGGTGACGATGCCGGCGTACTTGGCCAGATCGATGACGGGGACCAGGGATCCGCGCAGGCTGACCATGCCTTCGACGGAGGAGGGCATTTCAGGAGCGGAAGTGATTTCGGGGGTGCGCATGACTTCACGCACTTTGAAGACATTGATGCCGAAAACTTCTTTTCTCCCGGTACGCTGGTCGTGACCCAGGGAGAACAGCAGGATTTCCAGCTTGTTGGTCCCTGCCAGTTTTGTTCTGGCATCGATTTTTTTAAGAAGCTCTGACACAGAAACCTCCGCTGCATCGGTTCGTTGTTGTGGCGTATTACTCCTGTTGTATACGCCAATTATTCATTTTCCCAGCTTTCTTTGAAAACTGTCTTGGTTAAGATCAGACTTTAAGTTGGCTTGGCTCAGACTTAGTCATTATCATACTGTTTAAGTCCTTTTTACAAATAAGACGCAAAACATGGCCAAGACAGCATCAAATTTGAAAGACCAGGAGATGCTTGAGGCGGCTTTCGAGCAGTTCAACACCGTCTCCAGTCAGTTGATTGATGCTTATCGCCAGCTAGAAGTACAGGTTAACGTACTGAATGCTCAACTGGACGAGGCTAACAATCAATTGCGAAAACAGCGTGACGAAAACGCTGAACTTGCCGAGAGGCTGGGCATGCTGCTGGAGGCCTTGCCTGCGGGGGTTGTGCAACTGTCTGCTGACGGCGTGGTGGTGGCGGAGAATCCGGCGGCCAGGCTCCTATTGCAGGGCGCACATGGTGGGGAACCCTGGAGCGCGGTCATGGCCGGGTGGGTGCATTCCGAACTGGATGGCACTTATATCTTGCCCGGTCTGGATAATGCGCCTCGCCTGGCGGTGCAGTATCAGGATCTGCCTGCGTCTGGCGGGCGTATCGTGCTGCTGCATGATGTGAGCCGCTTGCATCATCTGACTGTGGAGCTGGCACATCAGCAAAAGCTTGCAGCCATGGGCGGGATGGCGGCATCGCTGGCACATCAGCTGCGTACCCCGTTGGCTACGGCCATGCTCTATACCGCCAACCTGAAGCAGGAGGGCTTGCCTCCGGAGGCTCGTGCCCGCTTTGTCGATAAGAGCCTGGCGCGCATGAAGGCGCTGGAGGGCTTAATCCAGAATATGTTGGGTTTTGTCCGGGGGCAGACCAGTGCGCTGGAGTTGCTTGATGTCGATGCGTTGGTGGAAGACGTTGCTGCGGTGCTGATTCCGCAATGTAATGAGCGCGGCATGATTTGGGATTGCAATAAGTTGCTCCCTTCTGCCATAACGGTAATGGGCGATCGCAAGGCCCTGCAGGGGGCGCTGGTCAGCCTGCTGGAAAATGCCATGCATTTTTCGCCGGAGGGCGGAAGGATCGGCTTGCAGGTCAGCTTGCACGGCGACCAGGTTTGCTTCCGTGTGGAAGATGATGGTGCCGGGTTGAATGGTGCTGATCCGGCACGCTTGTTCGAGCCTTTTTTCACGACGCGGCCTGGTGGCACCGGCCTTGGTTTGTCGATTGTGAAAAAAGTGGCCGAGGAGCTGGCCGGTTCGGTGGTGGGCGGTGATCGCCCCGAAGGTGGTGCCTATTTTGAGTTGAGTCTCCCTTGCCGCGGGATGGGGGCTGTTGATGAGCAAGATATACAAGGGGAAAAGAAATGAAACCAGTTGTTAAGGTGGAAGGGCAGATCGGCACGCTGATGCTGGTGGGGCAGTTTGATTTCAACCTGCACAAGGATTTTCGGCTTGCTAGCCAGGAGCTGCTGGAGAACCCGTCGGTACAGGAAATCCAGGTGGATTTCGATCAGGTTCCTTTCCTGGACAGTTCGGCCTTGGGCATGCTGTTGCTGCTGAAGGAAAGGGCGACCAGTCAGAAGAAAGCCATGTCGCTGGTTAATTGCCGCGACACGGTGTTGCAGGTGCTGGAAATTGCCTGCTTCAACAAGATGTTTACTATCAAGTAATGTTTTGCTGAAAATCACATATGGCATGAGTCACGGCAGTCCTAAGCCTTTGAATAATTATTTTATTTAAGCCAAGCAATTCAGTCATTTACATGTTTTGCATCATTTCCTCCTTGATTTGCCAGCAGGATTGTCAGATGAAGAAGTTAGTACATTGGCAAGATTTTGACTGGCCGGGGGGAAGATGGGGTTTTCATATCGGCATCATCGGTTTGCTGGCGGGGGGATCTGCCTTGCTTCTGGCCTGGCCTGGCTGGTGGGGGCCGGATGGGGGAGCGTGAGCTGGTATCTGGCCACGGTACTGAGTGTTGGCCAGTTGTATGTCATGTCGGTCTTGTGGTTTTACAAGGAGGGCAGGGTGAGCGATCAGCATGAGCCGGCATCCAGCCCGGCTGAACCGGTAAGCGCAGTATCCCGCCCTGAGTGTGTGGACTTCATCCACGATCAGATTTCCCAGTCGAAAGATGAAGTGGCACGGGTGCAAATGCTGATTCAGGATGCGGTGCAGACGCTGGCCAACAGTTTTTCCGGTTTATCCCACGAGGCCGCCGCCCAACTGCAATTGGCCGAATCGCTGGCGCGCGGCGAGTTGGGCATGGATGCCCACGCCATTTCGTTTACCGGGTTTGTGGCTGAAATTGCCAATGCCATGGCCAATTTTGTCGACAAGACCGTGGAAAACAGCCGGCTGGCGATGTTGCTGGTGGAGCAGATGGAGTCGATGGGGCGGGAGATGCAGGATGTAATCCGCTTGCTGGATGAAATCCACTCGATTACCAATCAAACCAATATGCTGGCGCTCAATGCCTCTATCGAGGCTGCCAGGGCAGGCGAGCTGGGCCGTGGTTTTGCGGTGGTTGCCGATGAGGTTAGGCATCTGTCGGGCCGTACCGGGTCTTTCAGCGAGCAGATTCGCGATTTGATCAACAGGGTGAACGGTTCTGTTGCGCATGCCGAAGGACTGATCAACCAACTGGCCTCCCAGGACATGATGTTTACCCTGCAGGCCAAGCAGCGGCTGGATGAAACTTCATCACGCATACGCGACATGGATGCGCTGATGGCTGAGTCGGTAGGCCAGTTGCGCCATGGTGTGGGCCTGCTGTCCGACCATGTGGGTGATGCGGTGCGCTCGCTACAGTTTCAGGACATGGTGTCGCAGTTGATTGCCCATGTGGGCAAGCGGCTGTACGGGATAGAAGAAATGATGGAACTCAGTAGCGGCCAGGCCCGGGAGCAGGAACAAGGGCAGTGGGAGCAGCATGTTTCGGCGCGCTTGGCCGTATTGCGGGAAACCTTGTCCAACAATCCGGTGGCTCAGGGGCGTATGGAAAGCGGCAGCATTGATCTGTTTTGAGCGTGAACAAAACATAAAGTGGGAACAACATGCCAAAAAAAGTACTGACAGTGGATGATTCTGCATCTATCCGCCAGATGGTGACCTTTACCCTGAAGAGTGCGGGCTACGAAGTGGTGGAGGCGGTAGATGGCAACGGTGGGCTGGCACGCGCTCAGGCGGACAGCTTTGACCTGATTCTGACCGATCAGAACATGCCGGGCATGGACGGGCTTAACCTGATTCGCGCCTTGCGCAAGCTGCCTGCCTACGGCACCACCCCCATTCTGATGTTGACCACCGAGTCGAGTGACCAGATGAAGTCGCTTGGCCGTGCCGCCGGTGCCACTGGCTGGCTGGTCAAGCCGTTCGATCCGCAAAAATTACTTGACGTGGTAAAGCGGCTGGTGGGCTGAGCCATCAGTACCGATGTGCTGATGGCCGGGTAAGTGCAGGCGGGTTGCAGGCTTGTTCATTCTGGCTGCGAAGCAGGGGGAAGCATCGTGTCAATCGATATGTCGCAGTTTCATCAGGTATTTTTTGATGAAACCGACGAGCATCTGGCCACCATGGAGTCTGTGCTACTGGCAGTTGATCTGTCCTTGCCAGATAGCGAAGACCTCAATGCCATCTTTCGTGCCGCCCACTCCATCAAGGGTGGTGCCGCCACCTTTGGTTTTGCCGATCTGGCCGAACTGACCCATATTTTGGAAAACCTGCTGGACAAGGTGCGCAAGGGCAGCATGGCGCTCACCAGCGACATGGTGGATGCCTGCCTGCAGTCCAAGGATGTGTTGACCGGCATGCTGGCTGCGCATCGCGGCGCGGCTGCGGTTGAGCCTGGCATCATCGCCGCTGTCGAGCAGCGGCTGTCCCTGCTGGTGGATGGTGGCCCTGCGGTGCCGGCGGATGCTGTAACCGCTCCGCAGACCGAGGTGGCTACGGCGGCCGTCTCCAGTCATACCTTGTATATAGAGCTGGATGATCTGCTTGGCGTCGACTATCCGGCCTTGCTGCAGTCGCTGTCTACGCTGGGCGAGATGACCGTGGTCCAGCAGGGGGGGAGCGATCCGGTACAGCCCTGGGTGCTGGTGTTTACATCGGCATTGCAGGCAGACGAGGTGGCTGAGTCGCTTGCCTTCTCCATTGCGCCGGCGCATTTTCACATCACGGTTGATCATGGGCAGCAGGATGAGGGAGATTTCGGCCTGTTCCTGACTTCCAGCCCGGAGGGCGGCAGGAAAGCGCAAACGTCCGACATCGCCTTTGAAGAAGATGGTTTTGGCCTGTTCGCGCCACCGGACACTGGCAGGACCGCCGCGGCGCTGGAAGACGAAGGTTTCGGTTTGTTTGAACCCTTGCCCGCCGCCCCGGCCAACAGCGAAGTGCTGCATGAAGAAGACGGATTTGGTCTGTTCGCACCCTTGGCAACGGCCACGGCACCAGCCGCGATGCTGCACGAAGAAGAGGGCTTTGGCCTGTTCCTGCCGCTTTGCGCCACGCCATCACATACTGCCCCCATCAATAGCGCAGCGTCTGCTGCAGGCCAGCCGGCAGCACCGCGTGTCGAGCGTGCTGCGCCGGCAGCGGAAAATTCCATCCGGGTCAACATCGACAAGGTGGATCTGTTGTTGAACCTGGTGGGTGAGCTGGTGATCACCCAGTCCATGCTGCTGCAGTCCAGCCAGGCGCTGGATGCGGTTCAGAATGAACGCCTGCTTAGTGGCATTTCCGCCCTGCAGCGCAATGCGCGTGAATTGCAAGAAGCGGTCATGTCTATCCGCATGACCCCGATTGCCTTCGTGTTCAACCGTTTCCCACGCGTGGTTCGCGACCTTGCCAGCAAGTTGGGCAAGCAGATCGAGCTGAAAATGGTGGGAGAGAATACCGAGCTGGATAAAGGTTTTATCGAAAAGCTGGCCGATCCGCTGACCCATCTGGTGCGGAATAGTCTGGACCATGGTATCGAAGCGCCGGACGTTCGGGTGGCCAAGGGCAAGTCGGCGGTTGGCCGGCTGACGCTGCGGGCCTTCCACCAGGGCGGCAGCATCGTGATTGAAGTGACTGACGATGGTGCCGGGCTGCATCGTGAGCGCATTCTGGCCAAGGCGCGTGAGCGTGGCATGCCGGTGTCAGATAGCCTGAGTGATAGCGAAGTATGGGGTCTGATTTTCGAGGCCGGTTTTTCCACGGCCGCAGAAGTGACCGATGTGTCTGGCCGTGGCGTGGGCATGGATGTGGTCAAGCGCAACATCCAGGGCATGGGCGGGCGCATCGATATCGACTCCATGCAGGACTTTGGCACCACCATCAGCATTCGCCTGCCCTTGACGCTGGCCATCATGGACGGCATGTCGGTGGGAATCGGCACTGATCTCTATGTCATCCCGCTGAGCTTTGTACTGGAGTCGCTGCAGCCGCAGGCACAGGACCTGAAAACCGTGGTGGGCAAAGGACAGTTGGTGAATGTGCGCGGGCAGTATCTGCCCATTGTTTCGCTGGCCAGTTTCTTTGGCCATGCCGATGCGGCCAATGCCGATCCGACACGCTCCATCCTGGTGATTGTCGAAGCCGGTGGCCAGCAACTGGCACTGTTGGTGGACGAGCTGATTGGCCAGCAGCAGTTTGTCGTCAAGAACCTGGAAACCAATTATCGCAAGGTCGAGGGCATTTCCGGCGCCACCATCATGGGGGATGGTCGGGTGGCCCTGATTCTGGATATCTCCGTGATTGCCCGCCACAACCAGCGATCTTCACCCGTAGCGGTGCGGCAGGCCGTGGGTGAGGTGGCCTAAGAGGAAGGCAGAGTCAATGACAGAACAACTGGAATACCACCACGGGCAGAGCAAGGCAGTGCGCGAGCTGCTGGTGTTTACCCTGGGGCAGGAAGAGTACGGCATCGACATCCTGAAGGTGCAGGAGATACGCGGTTACGACGCGGTCACGCGGATTGCCAATGCGCCACCCTTCATCAAGGGCGTGGTCAATCTGCGCGGCAGCATCGTGCCCATTGTCGACATGCGCATCAAGTTTGGTCTGGGCGAACCGGTATACGACGCTTTTACCGTGGTCATCATCCTCAATATCTTCCAGCGCACGGTGGGTGTGGTGGTGGATGGGGTGTCGGATGTGATCCAGTTGGCCGAAGACGAGCTGCGCGATCCGCCGGAATTCGGTTCCGTGGTGGAAACCACCTATATCGAGGGGCTGGGTACCAAGGGGGAGCGCATGGTAATCATTGTGGATATCGAGCGATTGATGAGCAGTGCGGAGATGGCGCTGGTCGATGTGACGGACCGTAGCTGAAACCGACAGGGTGTCTGGGAGAGACGAAATATGAACAATCTGAAAGTAACGCATCGTTTGCTGCTGGGTTTTGGCCTGCTGGTTGCCGTCATTATTGCCGCCATGGCGGTGGCCATCAGTCAGATTCACAGCCTGCGCGATGACATTGATGTCATTGCCAATGTCCATGTGCCGCGGGCCTCCGAAGCCAACAAGGTGGTGGATGATGTCAATCTCACCGCGCGTGCCACCCGCACCCTGCTGCTATCCAAGGACACAGCGGTGTTGGAAGTCCAGCACAAGCAGATTGATGAGGCGCTGGGCAAGATCACCGCCCACATGAGCCACCTCGCCAACGGCATACCGGCTAGCGGGCAGGCATTGTTCGATAAGGTCCGGGGGCTGGAAGCCAGCTACCGCCAGCAGTTGCAGCAATTCTTGCAGCAACAGAAGGCCGGGCAGGAAGAAGAAGCCAAGAATTACCTGCTGCAAACCCTGCGTCCCACTCAGGTGGAATACATCAAGTCGATTAGCAACTATGTCGAGTTCGAGGAAGGACTGGCCAAGCAAGTGGCCGAAGGCACTCTTGCACAGGCAAACAAGGCCGGTTTGATGCTTAATGTGCTGATGGCAGTGTCGGTGCTGATTGCAGTGTTGGCCGGCTGGTTGATCAGCCGCTCCTTGCTGCGCCAGATTGGTGGTGAACCGGCCGAAGCGGTGAAGTTGATGCAAGAGCTGGCGGCCGGCGAAGTCACCACCGAACTGAAAGTGGCGGCGGGCGACAGCAACAGCCTGTTTGCCTACATGCGTCAGGCAGCCGACAAGGCGGTGGAGAATATCCGGGTGCGCAATGCGCTGGACCATGCAGCCACCAATATGATGATTGCCGATGCCGACTTTAATGTGGTGTATGCCAACCAATCGGTGGTGAATATGTTTGCCCAGGCAGAAAGCGATATCCGCCGCGACCTGCCGCAGTTTTCCGCCCGTAACCTGTTGGGCAGCAATATTGACCAGTTCCATCGCAATCCGGGCTATCAGCGCGGCCTGATGCAGCAATTGCGCAATCCGCACCATGGCACCATCCACATCGGCGGTCGCACTTTCAACCTGATTCTCACCCCCATCAATGGCAGCAGCGGCAAGCGTCTGGGCTATGGGGTGGAGTGGATAGACCGCACCGCCGAACTGGCACAGCAGGCGGCAGAGCAGCAACGCATCGAGGCCGAGCGCCAGATTGCTGCCGAAAACGCCCGCATCCGCAGTGCGCTGGACAATGTCACCACCAATGTGATGATTGCCGACAACGACCGCAACATCATCTACCTCAACCACAGCGTGGTGGACATGCTGGCGGTGGCCGAAGCCGACCTGCGCAAGGCACTGCCCAATTTCAGCGCCCGGCATGTACTGGGCGGCAATATGGACATGTTCCATCGCAACCCGGCGCATCAACGCGATTTGCTGGCCAATCTGCGCTCCACTTACAAGGCTGACATTACTGTGGGCGGGCGTCATTTCTCACTGACCGCCAACCCGGTTTTTGCTGCGGATGGCGAGCGTCTGGGCAGCGTGGTGGAGTGGAAGGACCGCACCGGCGAAGTGCTGATCGAAAAAGAAGTCGAAGCCATCGTCAATGCCGCGGCCCGTGGTGATTATGGCTCCCGGCTGGCATTGGAGGGCAAGACCGGTTTCTTCCGTGTCCTGTCCGAAGGCGTGAACCAGTTGCTGGGCGTCACCAGCCAGGCGCTGGGCGATATCGCCACCGTGTTGGGCGGACTGGCCCAGGGCGACCTGACCCGCATCATCAAGAACGATTACGAAGGCATGCTGGGCCAGTTGAAATCGGATACCAACGCCACCGTGGAACGGCTGCGCAGCATTGTCGGCAATATCCAGGAGGCCACCAGCGCCATCAATACCGCAGCCCAGGAAATTGCGGCCGGCAACAGCAATCTGTCTGGCCGTACCGAACAGCAGGCGGCCAGTCTGGAAGAAACCGCTTCCAGCATGGAGGAAATCACCAGCACCGTTCGCCAGAATGCCGAGAACGCCAAGAAGGCCAATACCCTGGCCACGGGCGCTTCGGACATCGCCGCGCGTGGTGGCCAGGTGGTGGGCAATGTGGTGTCCACCATGAATGAGATCAACGACAGTGCCAAGAAGATTGTCGACATCATCAGCGTGATAGACGGCATTGCCTTCCAGACCAATATCCTGGCACTCAATGCGGCAGTGGAAGCCGCCAGGGCCGGCGAACAGGGCCGTGGCTTTGCCGTGGTGGCCAGCGAAGTACGCAACCTGGCCCAGCGCTCGGCAGCCGCCGCCAAGGAAATCAAGCTGTTGATCGGCAATTCGGTGGATAAGGTGGAGTCCGGCAGCCGGCTGGTGGATGAGGCTGGCCGCACGATGGAAGAAATTGTCAGCTCCATTCGCCGTGTGGCCGACATCATGAGTGATATTTCGGCCGCGTCGGTTGAGCAAAGCTCCGGCATCGAGCAGGTTAATCTGGCCGTGACCCAGATGGACGAAAACACCCAGAAGAACGCCGCACTGGTAGAAGAAGCTGCCGCGGCGGCGGAATCGCTGGAGGAGCAGGCACGCCACTTGATGGATGCCGTGTCCATCTTCCGGCTGGATGCCGCCGCTGCCCGCCAGTCGACTCCGCGGCTGACACAGCGCGAGTCGGCACCTGCGGCGCGCCTGGCCCATCATGTCGGGCAACAGGTGAAACCGGTTGCTTCCCATCTGCCGCTCAGTGCCGAGCGTATCAAGACGCTGCCCGGACCAGCACCGCACGATGATGAATGGGAGGAGTTTTGAGCCGCGCGGTGAAGCCCGATGAGCGCTGAACGCGATATCAAGTTCACTGCGGCTGATTTTCGCCGCCTGCGGCAAATGCTGTACCAGCGCGTGGGGATTGCGCTGAATGACAGTAAAAGCCATATGGCCTATTCCCGGCTGGTAAAGCGTGTGCGCCAGCTGGGAATGCGCCAGTTTTCCGATTATCTGGATTTGCTCGACAGCAATGTGGACGAAGAGGAGTGGCAGCACTTTGTCAATGCACTCACCACCAATCTGACAGCCTTCTTCCGCGAGCCACATCATTTTGACTTGCTGCGGCTGCATGCGCTGGAAAGGGCAGGGCAGGACCGGGTATACCGGGTATGGAGTGCCGCCGTCTCCACCGGAGAAGAGGCGTACTCGATCGCCATCACCCTGCTGTCGCTGCCGCAGCTTAACCGTAAGCGGCTGGAACTGGTGGCATCCGACATCGATACCCGGGTGCTCAGCCATGCCGCAGATGGCATCTATGATGCCGACCGCGCCAAGGCGCTGGACGAAGCCCAGCTCAAGCGCTTTTTCCTGCGCGGCGTTGGCCGTAATGCCGGCAAGATCCGCGTCCGGCGCGATGTGCGTGACCAGCTATCGTTTTACCAGTTCAACCTGATTGCCGCACAGTGGCCCGATATGGGGCGCTTTGACGTGATTTTTTGCCGTAATGTGCTGATCTATTTCGACAAGCCCACCCAGGCCGCCATCCTGCAGCATTTTGCCACTTGCCTGCAGCCGGATGGTTTGTTGTTCCTGGGGCATTCCGAAAACATCCAGCATCTGTGCGATGCCTTCCAGTCCTGTGGCCGGACCGCTTATCGCCTGGTAAACCCTGCGGTGCGAGGATGAAATGAATACGAGCAGCAGCCGTAAAATCAGAATCGTGGTGGTGGATGACTCGGCGCTGATCCGCAGCCTGCTCACCAGCATCATCAACGAAGCGCCGGACATGGAGGTGGTGGCCACCGCCTCTGATCCCATTGTTGCGCGCGAGCGCATCCGGGAAACCAATCCGGACATGATCACGCTGGATGTGGAAATGCCGCGCATGGACGGGCTGGAGTTTTTGCGCCGGCTGATGCGGCTGCGCCCGACACCGGTGCTGATGATTTCCTCGCTGACCCAGAGCGGATCGGAAACCACCCTCAGCGCGCTGGAGCTGGGCGCAGTGGATTTTCTGCCCAAGCCGACGCTGGATGTCAGCAACACCATGCAGTCCTATGCCGAGGATATCCGCGACAAGATCCGCATGGTGGCGGCAGCCCGTTTGCGCCGCCCGGCCCTGTTTGCCGCCGCCCCCCGGATTGCCTCGCCACGGCTGGCACCTAGCCTGCTGCGGCAAAATGCCATCATCGCGGTGGGGGCCTCCACCGGCGGTACCGATGCCATCAAGGAATTTCTCGACAAGCTGCCGGCCAACTGCCCGCCGGTGATGATTGTGCAGCACATGCCGGAAGGCTTCACCCTGTCCTTTGCCCGCCGCCTGGACAAGCTGTGTGCCATGCATGTGAAAGAGGCTGAGGACGGCGAACCGCTGTTGCGTGGCACTGCCTATATTGCCCCTGGCCATTCCCACATGCGGCTGGGCAAGGGCGCGCAGGGCTTTGTCATCGGCCTGGACCAAGGACCGCCGGTCAATCGCCATCGCCCCGCGGTAGATGTGCTGTTTGCCTCGCTGGCCACGCTGGCGGCTGCCCAGACCGTTGCCGTCATTCTTACCGGCATGGGCCGGGATGGCGCGCAGGGCATGCTGCAACTGCGCCAGGGCGGTGCCATCACCTTTGCCCAGGATGAAGCCAGTTGCGTGGTATACGGCATGCCGCGCGAGGCGGTGGCACAAGGCGGGGTGATGCATGTGCATCCGCTGTCGCAACTGGCTGACAAGGTCATGGATTGCCTGCGCCTGCCGCATGAGCGGGAGGGCATATGACGTATTCCGACCAGCCTGCAGAACGCCTGTATTTCGACCGCCAGTTTCAGGTGGAAGCCATCAAGATTCTGCCGGGCGAATATTTCGCCACTCGCCAGCCACTGATGCTCACCACCTTGCTGGGTTCCTGCGTGGCGGCATGCCTGATGGACCGCGTCGCCGGGGTGCATGGCATGAATCATTTCCTGTTGCCGCAGGGTAGCGACTGGCATAGCCAGACCGGCGTGCCGGCGCGCTTTGGGGTCAATGCCATGGAACTGCTGATTACCGATATGCAGAAACTGGGAGCCCAGCGCCAGCGGCTGGAAGCCAAGGTGTTTGGTGCCGGCAATGTGCTGGATGGCATGTCGGTGGTGAACATCGGCGAGCAGAACAGCGAGTTCATCCGTACCTACCTGAAAAGCGAGGGCATTCCCCTGTTGGCGGAGGATTTGCTGGGCAGCTTTGCCCGCAAGATTTTTTTCTTTCCCGGCGATGGCCGGGTCATGGTGCGCAAGCTCAAGGGCAGCCGCACCCTGGTGTCCAAGGAAGCCGCCTACCGCCAGCGGCTGGATCGGCAGACTGCTTCCCAGCCGGGCGGCGATATCGACCTTTTCATCTAGGCTTGGCGGCGCTTAGTCGCGTTGCAAATGTGGCAGCTTGTCGCTTACCTCGGCCCAGTCGGCGTGGTCGGGCAGCGGTGGCTTGCTGGCCGTGATGGAGGGCCAGCGTTTGGACAGCTCGGCATTCAGCTGAATGTACACTTGCTGGCTGGCAGGTACGTCGTCTTCGGCATAAATGGCCGAAACCGGGCATTCGGCCACGCATAGCGTGCAGTCAATGCACTCGTCCGGATCGATGGCGAGAA
Source organism: Aquitalea magnusonii (assembly GCF_002217795.2). Lineage (NCBI taxonomy): Bacteria > Pseudomonadati > Pseudomonadota > Betaproteobacteria > Neisseriales > Chromobacteriaceae > Aquitalea > Aquitalea magnusonii. Next base: position 3,061,658 of record NZ_AP018823.1, on the reverse strand, counting down.
AGTTGGGACCTTCATGAAAGCAATCCACCGGGCAGACATCCACGCAGTCGGTGTATTTGCATTTGACGCAGGCATCGGTTACAACGTAGGCCACTTTTCCTTCCTCCAGATGATGATGTCCTCGCCATCAGGCATGCTGCGGGCAGTATGGCGGCAAGCTGATGGTCGGGCAGGGGCAGATCGGACTTGGATAATTCCGAGTGATTTACTCGGATATTATTCACCAAAAATCGCGCCGCTGCTTCCCCATTGTGATGTTGATTGCCAGAACTGTTGCCATGCCAGTCATTCCTTATCGCGGTCGCTTTGCTCCCAGTCCCACCGGCTTGCTACATGCCGGCTCCCTGATGACTGCCGTTGGCAGCTATCTGGAAGCGCGCTGTCGTGGCGGGGAATGGTGGGTACGCATGGAAGACCTGGACCCGCCGCGCGAGATGCCCGGTGCGGCGGACGATATCCTGCGCACGCTGGAAGCCTTCGGCTTTGAATGGGATGGCGAAGTGGTGTACCAGAGCCAGCGCCACCATCTGTATCAGGCCGCCTTGCAGCAATTGATAGACAGTGGCCATGTTTATCCCTGCAGTTGCTCGCGCAAGGAAATCACCAGCATCGCCCGCCGTGGCGTGGATGGCCATGTCTATCCCGGCTGGTGTCGTGACGGCTGCCGCAAGCAGCGTGAACACCATGCCTGGCGTTTGCGGGTGGATGATGTACCGGTCAGCTTTGCCGATCGGCTGCAAGGGGTGTACCAGCAAAACCTGGCCCACGATATCGGCGACTTCGTGCTGCTGCGCGCCGATGGTTTCTGGGCCTACCAACTGGCCGTGGTGGTGGATGATGCCGAGCAGGGCATGAGCGATATCGTGCGCGGTGCCGACCTGCTGGTGTCCACGCCGCGGCAGATCCATATCCAGCGCTGCCTGGGTTTGCCCACCCCCGGCTATTGCCACTTGCCGCTGTTGGTGAATGCGGCGGGGGAGAAGCTCTCCAAGCAAACCCTGGCACCGGCCATTGACCGGGCCGCCGTGGCCAAGGAACTGCGTCTGGCGCTGTGTCGGCTGGGCCATATCCCCCCGGCTGAGTGCCAGAGTGCCAAGGAGTTGTGGCAATGGGCCTGCGCTAACTGGTCGCTGGCGGCAGTACCCGCTGGGCCTTGCCAGCTTTGACCTGCGGTTCTGCTTGATTTTGCCCGGCCAGTGCCGGGCATGTTGTTATGCCGTGGTGGCTACCCCTTGTTCGCAGTCTTCCCTTCCTTCCTTCCTTCCTTCCTTCCTTCCTTCCTTCCTTCCTTCCTGCACTTTTTCTGATTTCCGACATGGTGCTGCGCTGGCAAACCGCCTAAACCATAGAGATGACCGCCTTGTTTTAGCGTCTGCCATCGCCTGCGGTGTGTCTTGCCGCAGTGCATGTTCAAAACCGCGACATGGAATTACATATGCGTAAATAACATATTTACAAAATAATTAAATACTAATATTGTGAAGCTCATACAGAACACGTTCTTTAACAGCTTCGATTTTCGGCCTCGATGGAGACAAGACCATGAGCGAGACCAAAGTAAAAAAAGCGGCATTGGGCGTGTGGATGTGTACCGCCCTGGTCGTGGGCAATATGATCGGTTCCGGTGTATTCCTGCTTCCCGCTTCGCTAGCCCCCTACGGGGGGATGTCCCTGATCGGCTGGGCAATCACCTCGGCTGGTGCCATTTGTCTGGCGCTGGTGTTTGCCCGGCTTTCCGCCATGATTCCCAAAGAGGGTGGCCCCTACGCCTATATCCATGCCGGCTTTGGCGACTTTGCCGGTTTCTGGATTGCCTGGGGTTACTGGATAGCCCTGTGGGCCGGCAACGCCGCCTTGGCGGTGGCCGCCACCAGCTATATGCAGGTGTTTTTCCCGCAACTGGGGCATGACAACCTGCTGGCAGCTGCCTTTTCCATCGGCCTGATCTGGACCGTTACCTGGATTAACAGCCGCGGTGCGCGCAGTTCCGGCCTGGTGGCGGTGGTGACTACCGTACTCAAACTGGTGCCACTGGCAGCCGTCACCTTTATCGGCTTCTTTTACATGCACCCGGAAAACCTGGTGTTCAACCCGCACGGCAAGCCCTTGTTGAGTTCGGTTTCCGCCACTATGGCGCTCACCCTGTGGGCGTTTCTGGGACTGGAATCGGCCTCGGTTCCCGCCGGTGATGTGGTCAACCCCAGCAAGACCATTCCGCGTGCCACCGTCATCGGCACCTTGCTGGCCACCGTGCTGTACATCCTGTCCACGGTGTCGCTGATGGGGGTGATGTCACCGGCCATGCTGGCCAATTCTCAAGCCCCGTTTGCCGATGCCGCCCGCCTGATGTGGGGCGACTGGGCCTACTGGGTGGTAGGGCTGGGGGCGGTGGTGTCCTGCTTTGGCGCACTCAATGGCTGGAGCCTGATGCAAGCCCATGTGCCCCATGCCGCCGCCAGGGACAAGCTGTTCCCGCGCCGCTTTGGCCAGACCAACCGCCAGGGTGTGCCGCTGTTCGGCCTGCTGCTGTCAAGCGGCCTGGTGACGGTGCTGCTGGCGATGAAATACGCGGGCGGGGAGGGCGGGGTGAAGATTTTTGAATTCATCATCCTGCTGGCCACGGCCACCACCTTGCTGCCCTATGCCTTCTGCGCGATGGCGCTGCTGGCCATCATGCTGATGCAGAAAGGCAAATACAGCCGGCGCGACTTTACCGCGCCGCTGATCTTCTCCTCCATCGGTTTTCTTTATGCGGTGTGGGCACTGTTTGGTGCCGGCGCCGAGATTGTGATGTGGGGAGTCCTGTTGTTGATGCTGGGTTTGCCAGTCTATGTCTGGCAGATCAAAGAACGTTACGAGACCGAAAACTGAAGCCAGCCTTTTGCTGTTCACTCCTTTGCGCCAGCAAGGGAGTGTACGGAAACAGGTTTATGCAATTACTGATTGAAAGGATTTCATCATGACCGGCAAATTTGGTGTTCATTCCGAATGTGGCAAGCTGCGCAGCGTGATGGTGTGCCGTCCGGGCCTGGCTCACAAACGCCTCACCCCCGACAACTGCCACGACCTGCTGTTTGATGACGTGATCTGGGTGGAACGCGCCCAGAAAGACCACGCCTACATGGTTGAGCAGATGCGCGCCCGCGGCATCCATGTGATCGAAGCCCACGACGCACTGGCCCAGGTGCTGGACGACAAGGCCGCCCGCAGCTGGCTGCTGGACCGCAAGGTCAAGGCTGACAACGTCGGGATCGGCATGCTGACCGACCTGCGCAGCTGGCTGGACGAAATGCCGTCCACCCAACTGGCCGAGCACCTGATCGGCGGCATCGCCAAGTTCGAACTGCCGTTCGACCCCAAAGGCCTGTTCGGCGGCTATCTGGACCAGTCCGAATTCGTCATCCCGCCGATTCCCAACAGCCTGTTCCAGCGCGACCCGTCCTGCTGGATCTACGAAGGCGTGACGCTCAACCCGATGTACTGGCCGGCCCGCCGTCAGGAAACCCTGATCCTGCAAGCCATCTACCAGCACCACCCGTACTTCGCCGGCAAGGTGAAGGTATGGTGGGGCGACTGCGACAAGAACCACGGCCCGGCCACGCTGGAAGGCGGCGACGTGATGCCGATCGGCAACGGCGTGGTGCTCATCGGCATGGGCGAACGCACCAGCCCGCAAGCCGTCGTGCAAGTAGCCCGCAATGTGCTGGGCAAGGAAGGCGGCGCCACCCGCGTGATTGCCTGCCAGATGCCCAAATCGCGTGCCGCCATGCACCTGGACACCGTGTTCAGCTTCCTCGATATCGACCTGCTGTCGGTGTTCCCGGACGTGGTCAACGAAATCGTCTGCACCAGCATCTACGCCGGTGACAAGGAAGGCGAAGTCCGCTTCGAACGCCACGACGGCGTGCCGTTTACCGAAGTGGTGCGCCAGGCCCTCGGCCTGAAGGAAGTCCACATCATCCAGACCGCCGGCGATGCCTACCAGCGCGAACGCGAACAATGGGATGACGGCAACAACGTGGTGGCCCTGGACCGCCGCGTGGTGGTGGCCTACGACCGCAACACCTACACCAACAAGCTGATGCGTCAGCACGGGGTGGAAGTGATCGAGATTCCGGCCTCCGAACTGGGCCGTGGCCGTGGCGGTGGTCACTGCATGACCTGCCCGATCATCCGTGACGAAGTGAAGATTTAAACCGCTGCCCCCGCAGCACACCAAGCACATCAATCTCGCCCGGTGGCGACGGCCAAGCCCGCCACCCGGCACCGAAACAAGGAGTGTTACCATGGCCTTCAATCTGCGCAACCGCAACTTCCTCCGCATGCTGGACTTCACCCCGCGCGAAATCCGCTACATGCTCGACCTGGCCCGCGACCTGAAACGCGCCAAGTACACCGGCACCGAACAGCAACACCTGAAGGGCAAGAACATCGCCCTGATCTTTGAAAAAACCTCCACCCGCACCCGCTGTGCGTTCGAAGTAGCCTGCTACGACCAGGGCGCCAACGTCACCTACCTCGGACCGTCCGGCTCGCAGATCGGTATCAAGGAATCGATGAAAGATACCGCCCGCGTGCTGGGTCGCATGTATGACGCCATCGAATACCGCGGCTTCGACCAGGACATGGTGGAAAACGAACTGGCCAAATTCGCCGGCGTCCCGGTGTACAACGGCCTGACCGACGAATGGCACCCCACCCAGATGCTGGCCGACGTGCTGACCATGTGGGAAAACAGCGACAAGCCGATCTCGCAAATCAGCTACACCTACCTGGGCGACGCCCGCAACAATATGGGCAACTCCTTGCTGGTGATTGGCAGCAAGCTGGGCATGGACGTGCGCATCGGCGCCCCGAAACACCTGTGGCCGACCGATGAACTGGTGGCCGAATGCCGTGCCATCGCCGCCAAGACCGGCGCCCGCATCACCCTGACCGAAGACGCCGCCGAAGCCGTCAAGGGCACCGACTTCATCCACACCGACGTGTGGGTATCGATGGGCGAACCGGCCGAAGTGTGGGCCGAACGCATCCGCCTGCTGAAACCTTACCAGGTGAATGCCGCGCTGATGGCTGCTGCACAGAACCCGCAAGTCAAGTTCATGCACTGCCTGCCGGCGTACCACAACAGCGAAACCAAGGTGGGCAAGGAAATTGCCGCGCAATACCCGGACCTGGCCAATGGCATTGAAGTGACCGAAGACGTGTTCGAAAGCGAAGCCTGCATTGCCTTCGAGCAAGCCGAGAACCGCATGCACACCATCAAGGCCATCCTGGTCGCCACGCTGGGCGATTAAGACTGGACAACGTGGCAAAGCCCCGCTGCGTTGTTGCGCCGCCTTGCCGTACGACCTGTACTGTCTGCGGCGGCGCGCCTGGCAGCAGCCGCTGCGCTGACTTTGCCACGTCGCCAGCGTGTAAGGCAAAACGCCGTGCAAGCAGCTGAATCACCTGAAGTTGAAGTCTGACAGCTATACCGTTTCACCCACCACGACGACACCCCCTTGCAGTCGTGGCGGCGGAATCCGCTCCCCCTCACTCAGGCGGATTCCACCCTCCGGCAGGTCATCCCCCGGTGACCTGCCGCCCCATCCGACACACACCGGCCTGCCACAGGCAGACCGGCCACGCCACTGTCCCGCACGCGCGGACAGGGCCAGAAAAGGAAACATCATGCGAGTCGTCGTAGCCCTGGGCGGCAATGCCCTGCAACGTCGTGGCGAAGCCATGACCGCTGACAACCAACGCGCCAACGTCAAGGTGGCCGCCGAACAACTGGCCGCCGTCACCCGGCTGGGCCACAACCTGGTGATGTGCCACGGCAACGGTCCGCAAGTCGGCCTGCTCGGCCTGCAAAACGACGCCTACGCCCGCCACGTCGACGGCAAAGTCACCCCCTATCCGCTGGATGTCCTCGGTGCCCAGACCGAAGGCATGATCGGCTACATGATCGAACAGGAACTGGGCAATGTGCTGCCGTTTGAAGTGCCGCTGGCCACCATCCTCACCCAGACCGAAGTGGACGCCGCCGACCCCGCCTTCCAGAACCCCACCAAGTTCGTCGGCCCGGTGTACAGCAAGGAAGAAGCCGAAGCGCTGGCTGCCAGCCACGGCTGGACGGTGAAAGCCGACGGCGACTACTACCGCCGCGTGGTACCGAGCCCGAAACCGAAACGCATCTTCGAACTGCGCCCCATCAAATGGATGATCGAAAAAGGCGCGGTCGTGATTGCTGCCGGTGGTGGCGGCATCCCCACCATGTACCAGGGCGACAAGCTGGTGGGCGTGGAAGCGGTGATCGACAAAGACCTGGCCTCCGCCCTGCTGGCCCGCGAAGTGGACGCCGACTACTTCGTCATCGCCACCGACGTGAAGAGCGTGTTTGTTGGCTGGGGCACCCCCGAAGCCAAGGCCATCCGCCACGCCCACCCGGACGAAATGGACAAGCTGGGCTTTGCCGCCGGCTCGATGGGCCCGAAAGTGGAAGCCGCCTGCGAATTTGCCCGCTTGACCGGCAAGCGTGCGGTGATTGGCGCGCTGGAAGACATCGAGAAGATCGTCAAGGGCGAAGCCGGCACCATCATCTCCACCGAGAAGAGCGGTATCGAGTGGTACTGAGCGAGGGCTGAAACACCTGCGGCGGCGTGGCGACGTCGGCTGAAGGGCAGGTGAGATGTGGATCAACAAGGGCTGCTGTGGCAGCCCTTTTGTTATGCCTGATCAATAATGAATAAATTGTGACAAGGAATTATTCGTATTTTTTCGATTACGAAAATAATGCAAAAACAACAGGATAGATCACTTCGCGTGAAGATATTCTTGGCTTGCCTTTGTCTTTATCTGCAACGATAATCGCCCCCATCATGCAGGAGAGAGTGGCCAATCGCGGCCACCGCCGAAGGCGCAAGCGCACCCGCAATCGCTCAGGCAAAAGGACTGCATCATCGGATATCACGTATCTGCTTTACTCTGGAGAGCGCTGCCCATGAAGGCAGCCACCGAAGGGGCTAACGGCGGCTGAAAATGCCCGCCGGAAAATCTCAGGTGTCAGGACAGAGGGGTGTTGTACCAAGACAGGCAAAACACCCCCTTTGCAAGGACGCACAGATGACGGCCCCGAAACGTACCCCCCTGTTTGACGCTCATGTCGCCGCCGGCGCCAAGATGGTTGATTTCGCCGGTTGGGAAATGCCCATCCATTACGGCTCCCAGCTGAAGGAACATGAGATCGTGCGCAGCGACGCCGGCATGTTCGATGTGTCCCACATGACCGTGATCGACATCACCGGCAGCGATGCCAAGGCCTGGCTGCAACAACTGATTGCCAACGACGTGGCCAAGCTGGGCTTTGAAGGCAAGGCGCTGTACTCCGGCATGCTGACCGAAGACGGCACCGTGGTGGACGACCTGATTGTCTACCTGACCTCCTACGGCTACCGCATGGTGGTGAATGCCGGTACCACTGATAAAGACCTGGCCTGGATGGAGAGCCACAAGGCCGGTTTTGATGTCTCCCTCAATGTACGTCGCGACCTGGCCATGCTGGCCGTGCAAGGCCCCAATGCCATTGCCAAGGTCTGTGCGGTAAAGCCGCAACTGGCCGACGCCATTCAATCACTCAAGGTATTCCAGGGCTTGCCTGCAGGCGACTGGTTCTTTGCCCGAACCGGCTATACCGGTGAAGACGGTCTGGAAATCATGATTCCGGCTGGCGAAGCCATCAACTTCTTCAATCAGCTGGTAGAGGCCGGTGTGGCCCCCATCGGCCTGGGCGCCCGCGACACCCTGCGTCTGGAAGCCGGCATGAACCTGTACGGCCACGACATGGACGAAACCGTGTCCCCGCTGCAGGCCGGCATGGGCTGGACCATCGCCTGGGAACCGGCCAGCCGTGACTTTATCGGCCGCAAGGCACTGGAAGCCCAGAAGGCCGCCGGTGTGCCGATGAAGCAGGTGGGCCTGGTGCTGGAAGGCCGTGGCGTGCTGCGTGAAGGCCAGAAAGTGGTGGTGGAAGGCGTGGGTGAGGGCATCATCACCAGCGGCACCTTCTCGCCCACCCTCAAGCATTCCATTGCCATTGCCCGCGTACCGGCCGCAACCGGTGCCGACGCACAGGTGGATTTGCGTGGTACGCTCACCGCTGTCCGCGTGGTGAAGATGCCGTTCGTGCGCAACGGCAAGAAAGTTTTCGAATAACAGCGAGCCGGGAAACACCGCACCAGCCTGCGCGCTGCGCTGCGGTTTCCCGCTCCCGTAACGGTTCAATCAATCCGAGGAGATTCAATCCATGAGCAATATCCCTGCCGAACTGAAATACGTTGCCAGCCACGAATGGCTGCGTCTGGAAGCCGACGGTTCCGTCACCGTGGGCATTACCGAACATGCACAAGAGCTGCTGGGCGACATCGTGTTCGTCGAGCTGCCGAAAGTGGGTGCCAAGCTGGCTGCTGAAGAGCAGGCCGGCGTGGTGGAATCGGTAAAAGCCGCTTCCGATGTATACGCCCCGATCGCCGGTGAAGTGCTGGAAGTGAACGCCGAACTGGAAGCCGCTCCCGAGCTGGCCAACAGCGAGCCCTATGGCGCTGGCTGGTTCTTCAAGATCAAGCCGGCCAATGCCGCAGATCTGGACAGCCTGCTGGATGCCGCTGGCTACGCCAAGGAAATCGGCGCCTGATTGCACGCTGTCAAAGCCTCGTGATGCTTACCATCGCGGGGCTTTTTCAGTTTCAGGCACAGCTCTTCATTACCGGACACCCACCATGACTCTTGCTTCCCTGTTTAACCGTAGCGAATTCATTGCCCGCCATATCGGCCCCTCCGATGCCGAGCGCAGCGAAATGCTGGCCGAAATCGGTGCCGCCTCGCTGGACGATCTGGTTGCCCAGACCCTGCCGGCCGACATCCGCCTGAACCGTGCGCTGGACCTGCCGTCCCCGGTGCCGGAAGCCGAAGCCCTGGCTGCGCTGAAAGAGGTGGCCAGCCGCAACATCGTCAACAAGTCTTTCATCGGCCTGGGTTATTACCCGGTGCTGACCCCCACCGTCATCCTGCGCAATGTGCTGGAAAATCCGGGCTGGTACACCGCTTACACCCCGTATCAGGCTGAAATCGCCCAGGGTCGTCTGGAAGCGCTGCTCAACTACCAGCAAATGGTGATGGACCTGACCGGTCTGGAAATGGCCAATGCCTCGCTGCTGGACGAAGCCACCGCCGCCGCCGAAGCCATGGCCATGGCGCGCCGTGTGTCCAAGAGCAAGTCCGCGCAGTTCTTTGTCGACAGCCGCGTGCTGCCGCAAACCCTGGACGTGATGAAAACCCGTGCCAAGTACTTCGGTTTCGAGCTGGTTTCCGGCCACCCGGAACAAGCCGGCAATGGCGACTACTTTGGCGCGCTGTTCCAGTATCCGGGTGAAGCGGGCGACCTGATCGACCTGACGCCCTACATTGCCGCCGTGAAAGCCAAGGGTGGTGTGGCCGTGGTGGCCGCCGACATCATGGCGCTGGTGGCGCTGAAGTCGCCGGCCGAAATGGGTGCCGACGTGGCCATTGGCAACACCCAGCGCTTTGGCGTGCCGATGGGCTATGGTGGCCCGCACGCTGCCTACTTTGCCTTCAAGGATGAAATGAAGCGCTCGGCACCGGGCCGCATCATCGGCGTGTCCGTGGATGCCAAGGGCAAGACAGCGCTGCGCATGGCGCTGCAAACCCGCGAGCAGCACATCCGCCGCGAAAAGGCCAACTCCAATATCTGTACCAGCCAGGTACTGCTGGCCAATATCGCCGGCATGTACGCGGTGTACCACGGTGCCGAAGGCGTCAAGCGCATTGCCAGCCGCATCCACCGTCTGGCCGCCATCTTCGCCCATGCGGTGACAAGCGCCGGTGGCAAGCTGGTATTCGACCGCTTCTACGACACCGTACAGGTGGAAGCGGCCAATGCCGACGCCATCTACGCCGCCGCCCTGGCTGCCGGTTATAACCTGCGTCGCGTGTCCGCCACCGTGCTGGGCGTGGCCTTCCACGAAGCGGCTACCGAGGCTGATCTGGCCACGCTGATCAAGCTGTTCACCGGCAAGGATGCCGACATCGCCGCGCTGGATGCCGCCGCTGCCGATGCCATCCCGGCCGGCCTCAAGCGCGAATCCGCCTTCTTCACCCACCCGGTGTTCAACACCCACCACAGCGAGCACGAGATGCTGCGCTACCTGAAGAAGCTGGAAAACCGCGACCTGGCGATGAATCACTCGATGATTTCGCTGGGCAGCTGCACCATGAAGCTGAATGCCACCAGCGAGATGATTCCCATCACCTGGCCGGAATTCGCCAATATGCACCCGTTTGCCCCGCGCGATCAGGCTGCCGGTTATCTGCAACTGATCGACGACCTGCAAACCCAGCTCAAAGCCATCACCGGTTTTGATGCCATTTCCATGCAGCCCAACTCCGGCGCGCAGGGCGAGTACGCCGGCCTGCTGGCCATCAGCCGTTACCACGAAGCGCGTGGCGAAGCGCAGCGCAATATCTGCCTGATTCCGCAATCGGCCCACGGTACCAACCCGGCCACCGCGCAGATGATGAACATGCAGGTGGTGGTGGTGAAGTGTGACGAATCCGGCAACGTCGACGTGGCCGACCTCAAGGCCAAGGCGGAGCAGCATTCGGCCAATCTGGCGGCACTGATGATTACCTATCCGTCCACCCACGGTGTGTTCGAACAGCCGATCCGCGAGATCTGCGACATCATCCACAGCCACGGTGGTCAGGTGTACATGGACGGTGCCAACCTGAACGCCCAGGTGGGCCTGTGCCGCCCGGCCGATATCGGTGCCGACGTGTCGCACATGAACCTGCACAAGACCTTCTGCATCCCGCACGGCGGTGGCGGCCCGGGCATGGGCCCCATCGGCCTGAAAGCCCATCTGGCCCCGTTCATGGCCAACCACGTGGTGGCGGAAGTGCCAGGTGCGCTTGCCGGTCAGACTGCGGTTTCCGCTGCGCCGTTCGGCTCGGCTTCCATCCTGCCCATCTCCTTCATGTATATCCGCATGATGGGTGCCGAGGGCATGAAGGCCGCCACCGAAAACGCCTTGCTGTCCGCCAACTACATGGCCAAGAAGCTGGGCGAGCATTTCCCTGTGCTGTATACCGGTGCCAATGGCCGTGTGGCGCACGAGTGCATCATCGACCTGCGCCCGCTCAAGGCCGCCAGCGGCGTGACCGAGGTGGACGTGGCCAAGCGCCTGATGGACTACGGCTTCCACGCTCCGACCATGAGCTTCCCGGTACCGGGCACGCTGATGATCGAGCCGACCGAATCCGAGCCCAAGGCCGAGCTGGACCGCTTCATTGCCGCCATGACCGCCATTCGTCAGGAAATCGACCAAGTGCAGAACGGCACCTGGCCGGCGGACAACAACCCGCTGCGCAATGCACCGCACAGCAAGGCTGACATCGCTGGCGACTGGGACCGTCCGTACAGCCGCGAAACCGGCCTGTTCCCGCTGCCTTATGTGCTGGAAAACAAGTTCTGGCCGAGTGTGAACCGTATCGATGACGTATACGGCGACCGCAATCTGGTGTGCAGCTGCCCCAGCACCGACAGTTATCTGTAAGCCAAGGCCGCCCGCCTGCGGGCCGGGCTGATGCCCTGAGCGCTGTTGCCAACCCCCGTCTGTGACGGGGGTTTTTCTTTTAATTCAATAGCATTTGCGCTTGAGCAAAGGCTCTAATCTGCGGCGTGGTTATAGTGGCGTCCGTGCGCTGGTCGCGCCAAGCTGCTTAAATCGTGAGCAGTCGTTAACGAAATAAGATTTATTTTAAGCTGATAGCTTAAAAAACGATGGATGATTGCTAGAATGAACGGCTAATTAATGGCAAATGGCAGTGTTGTCATGGCAGCTCTATTCATACTGGGGTAAGTCGAGAATCGATATGCAGCATGATGCAGTACCGTTTTCTGCGGAAACCATGGCGCGCTTTGCCTTGCTCGAAAGGCTGCGTCACCCGGTATGGGTGTTTGATATTGATGCGCGGCGCGTGTTCTGGGCCAACCAGTGCGCGCTGACGGTATGGGAGGCGGCCAGCCTGGAAGAGTTGTGCGCCCGCGATATGGGGCAGGACATGTCCGATTCCGTGGCGCGCCGGCTGCGGCAGTACCAAGCTGACTTCATCAGCCATGATGTGGCGTTTTCCGAAACCTGGACGCTCTACCCCAACGGCAATCCGCGCAGTCTGCAGGTGGTGTTCAGCGGCCTGCGGCATCAGGGCCGCATGCTGATGCTGTGCGAAGCCTTGGGCGAGTTGCAGGCCAATCCGGACACCCTGCGCAGCGCCGAGGCCCTGCTGCATTCCCCGGTTTTCATCACGCTTTATCAGGCCGATGGCCAGCCGCTGTACCGTAATCCCAGTGCGCGTGAACAGGTGCTGGACCCGGCCGAGCACTGGCAGGCGCGCTTTGTCGACCCGGCAGACCTGGCACTGCTGCAGCAGCAGCTTGAAGCACAGGGCAAAGGGCGGCTGGTGGCGCGGGTACTCACCCGTCAAGGAGAGCGCTGGCACGAAATCTCGGCCCGCCACTGCCGCGATGCCGCCTCTGGCGAACCGGCGTTGCTGGTCAGCGAAATGGATGTCAGCGAACTGAAGGAGGCCGAGGCCCGTGCCAGCCATCTGGCCATGCACGATATGCTGACCGGCTTGCCCAATCGCAATTTCGTCCAGCAGCATTACCCGGCCTTGCTGCAGCAGGCGCGAGAGCAAGGGCTGCAAGTAGCCTTGATGTGCATAGACCTGGACCGTTTCAAAAACATCAACGACAGTCTGGGCCATGGTTTTGGCGACTTGCTGCTGGTGCAGATGAGCGAGCGCCTGAAAACCCTGTTGCAGCCGGGACAGCAACTGGCGCGCCAGGGGGGAGACGAGTTCCTGCTGCTGCTGTCTGCACCCCAGGTCAAGGATGTGGCTGCCGGCATGGCGGCATCGATTGTGGAAACGCTGGGACGCCCGCTGTGGCTGCGCGGACAGGAGGTGCAACTGACGGCCTCGGTCGGCATCAGCCTGAGTGCCGATGGTGCCGACGATGTACAAAGTCATATGCGGCATGCTGATTTGGCCATGTACAGCGCCAAGGAGGCTGGCCGCAACGGCATCCATTTTTATGATGAGTCCATGGATGCGCGCGCCCGCTCACGGCTGGCGTTGGAGTACGAGATTCGCCGTGGTCTGGAAAACGGCGAATTCGAGGCCTTCTACCAGCCCCGTGTCGATTGCTTTACCGGCGAGATTGTCGGTGCCGAGGCGCTGGCGCGCTGGCGGCATCCCGAGCGTGGCCTGCTGTTTCCCGACAGCTTTATCCCGGCCTGCGAAGAAAGCGGCCTGATCCGCGAGCTGGACCGGCAGATTCTGGCGCAGGTGGCGCGCCAGTTGGCCTGCTGGCAGGGACAGGGCAGAATCTTGCAAGTGTCGGTCAATCTTTCGGCCAGTCAGTTTGCCGATCCGGAACTGTCCAGCGTCTTGCAGCAGATCCTGCAGCAAAGTGGCTGCCCGGCTGCCAGTATCGAGCTGGAAATCACCGAATCCCTGTTGCTGGCACATGACCAGCACACCCTGGAAACACTGGCCTCCCTGCAAGCCATGGGGTTTGCCATTGCCATCGACGATTTTGGCACCGGCTACTCCAACCTGGCTTATCTGCAAAACTACCCGCTCAATACCCTCAAGATCGACCGCTCCTTTATTTCCGGCCTGCCGCAACGTTCCGCCATTCCCGAGCTGATCACCAGCCTGTGCCGCATTCTCAAGCTGGCCATGGTGGCCGAAGGCGTGGAAACCCACGCTCAATTGGACTGGCTGCGCCAGCAAGGCTGCCAGCAGTACCAGGGCTATCTGTGCAGCCGGCCGCTGTCGCTGCGCCACTTCAACGAACTGCTGGAATACAGCACGGCTCCGGCCTGAGCCTTGCCGCCTGATAAGCAGGGTGAATAAGCTTAGCGGGAAAGCGTCATTCTATTTTGCCGCGTCTTCCCTTAAGCTGATGTCCAGCCGGGGCCCCGCATGATGGCGGCCTTCCCCCGCATGGAGATCAAGATGAACCTACGCCCCCTGTTGCCGGTCTTGCTGCTGGCCAGCCCGCTGGCGCTGGCTGCCAAGCCGCTTACCGTCTGTACCGATGCCAATCCCGAAGGCTTTGACGTGGTGCAGTACAACTCGCTGGTGACCACCAATGCCTCGGCCGATGTGCTGATGAACCGGCTGGTGGAATATGATGCCGTCTCACACAAGCTGCAGCCCGGTCTGGCCACTAGCTGGCAGGTTAGCGCTGATGGCCTGTCCTACACGTTCCGGCTGCGCCCCGGCGTGGCTTTCCACAGCACCGATTACTTCAAGCCCACGCGCAAGCTCAATGCCGATGACGTGGTGTTTACCTTCCAGCGCATGCTCAACCCCGAGCATCCTTGGTACAAGACCGCAGCCAACGGTTATCCGCATGCCCAGTCCATGCAACTGCCCAAGCTGATCAAGGCGGTCAGCAAGCTGGACGACAATACGGTGCGCTTTGAACTGAATTACCCGGAATCCACCTTTCTCTCCACGCTCAGCATGGGTTTTGCTTCCATCTATTCCGCCGAATACGCCGCCCAGTTGCAGGCTGCAGGCAAGCAGGCCGAGCTGAACAGCAAACCCATCGGCACCGGGCCTTTCATCCTGCGCAGCTTCCAGAAGGACAGCGTGGTGCGCTACCAGCCCAATCCGGCTTACTGGGGCGGCAAGGTCAAATTGCCCGCCCTGGTGTATGCCATTACCCCGGACGCCACGGTGCGGGTGCAAAAGCTGAAAGCCGGCGAGTGCCAACTGGCCCTGTCTGCCAAGCCGCAAGACGTCCTGGCAGTGCAGGGCGACAGCAAGATCCGCGTGCTGTCCACACCGGCCTTCATGACGGCCTTTGTTGCCATCAACAGCCAGCACAAGCCCTTTGACAATGTGCTGGTACGGCAGGCGGTCAACCTGGCCTTTGACAAGAACACCTATCTGAAAACCGTGTTCGATGGCACCGCCACCGCCGCCACCCTGCCGTATCCGCCCAATACCTGGAGCTACAACAAGAGCGTCAAACCCTATCCACAAGACCTGGCGCGCGCAAAGAAGCTGCTGGCCCAGGCTGGCTATCCCAACGGCTTTGACACCACGCTGTGGGTGCGCCCCAGCGGCAGCACGCTCAACCCCAACCCCAAGGCCGGGGCCGAACTGTTGCAGGCTGATCTGGCCAAGGTGGGCATCCGCGCCCAGATCAAGGTCATCGAATGGGGCGAGCTGATCAAGCGCGGCAAGGCGGGCGAGCATGACCTGCTGTTCATGGGCTGGGCCGGGGATAATGGCGACCCGGACAACTTCCTCACCCCGCAGTTCTCCTGCGCGGCCGTGCAGTCCGGCACCAACTTTGCCCGCTATTGCGACCCGAAACTGGACAAGCTGATTAGCGATGGCAAGAAAACCAGCGACTTTGCCCAGCGCAGCAAGTTGTACCTGCAGGCGCAAAAGCTGATCAGCGATCAGGCATTGTGGCTGCCGCTGGCCCATCCCACCGCCTATGTGCTGGAGCGCAAGGAAGTGGCCGGCTTTGCCGCCAACCCGTTTGGCCGCGTCAACTTTGCCACGGTGAATGTGCAGTAAAACCGCTCATCCAGCAAAGCCGTCCATCCCGCAGCAAAAAGGCAGCCTTGCGCTGCCTTTTTGCATGGACCGCAGGCCGGCTTGGCTTGCATGCTGTCGACAGCGGCGGCTTGCGGTATCATGTGCGGGTGTTTGTCGATCACAGACACAGCGGGTGCCGGGAACAGTCTGTCCCGGGGTTCCGCGCACCGGGAAGAACCTGCCATGAGTCGCAAAGAAAGCAAAAGTCCAACCTTTGACCGCATTGTCGAAGCCAGCCTGCAACTGTTCAACCAGCAGGGCGAGCGCAGCGTCACCACCAATCACATCGCGCGCTATCTGAATATCAGCACCGGCAATCTGTACTACCACTTTGCCTGCAAGGAAGACATCATCAACGAGCTGTACCGGCGTTACTCCAAGGGCATGGCCGATTACCTGAATGCCGCCGGTGAGTTGAGCGTGAATGCCTCGATCGAGGGGCTGGTGTCGCTGCTGGAAAAGGTATTGCGCCATCTGTGGACCTTCCGTTTCATCCCGCAGAGCATTTCCAGCCTGTTTTCGGTCAACCAGTCGCTGCAGGAAAGCTACAGCAAGATCGAAGCCGGGCTGATCAGCCGTGGCGTGGAAAAGCTGTTCTTCAAGCTGCGCGATCAGGGCATGCTGGAGGGGGATGACGTGCAGATCGGGTTTCTGGCGCGTAATTTCCAGTTGCTGCAAACCGGCTGGATTGCCCGTCCCGATATTGCCAAATGCCCGCAGGAAGCCCAGACCGTGGCACGCGAGGGCTGTCTGAGCCTGCTGTATTTCCTGGACCCCTATGTGTCCAGCCGTTTCCGGCAGCCTTTCGAGCGCGTGCTGGCCGGCATGGCACCGGCCCAGCCCCAGACCATGCCTGCCTAGGGTTGGCCATCTGCGCAGATCGCCTGCGTGGCCGGTGCTGGCACCGGCCATTTGTTTTTCCATGCCGGTTTTTTCATAAGCTTTGCAGGAAATCCGGCTTGGCTTCTGCTCTTGCTGCCGGTATGGTTAGGCCGATATGCAACAGGCGTAAAGCCGCAGGAGAGAAGAAGATGAAACTGGAAACCCTGGCCGTACACGGCGGCTACAGCCCGGACCCGACCACCAAGGCGGTGGCGGTGCCGCTGTATCAAACCACCAGCTATGCCTTTGACAGCACCCAGCACGGTGCTGATCTGTTCGATCTGAAAGTGCAGGGTAATATCTATACCCGCATCATGAATCCCACCACCGATGTGCTGGAAAAGCGCGTGGCTGCGCTGGAAGGCGGCATCGGTGCGCTGGCGGTGGCCTCCGGCATGGCGGCCATCAGCTATGCCATCCAGACCATTGCCGAGGCTGGCGACAACATCATTGCCACCAGCACGCTGTATGGCGGTACTTACAATCTGTTTGCCCACACCTTCCCGCAACTGGGCATCGAAGTGCGTTTCATCGACTACAAAGACCCGGCCTCCATCAGCAAGCTGGTGGATGACAAGACCAAGGCGGTGTTCTGCGAATCGGTGGGCAACCCGCTGGGCAATGTGGTGGACTTTGCCGCCTTTGCCCAGGAAGCCCACCAGCACGGCCTGCCGCTGATTGTCGACAATACCGTGCCGTCGCCTTATCTGTGCCGCCCCTTCGAGCATGGCGCGGATATCGTGGTACACAGCCTCACCAAATACCTGGGTGGCCACGGCACCAGCATTGGCGGCATCATTGTCGATTCCGGCAAATTCCCCTGGGGCGAGCATAAAGAGCGTTTTGTGCGCCTGAATACGCCGGATGTCAGCTATCACGGCGTGAACTATGTCGAGGCACTGGGCCCGGCAGCCTATATCGCCCGTGCCCGCGTGGTGCCGCTGCGCAATATGGGCGCCGCCATATCGCCCTTCAATGCCTTCCTGATCCTGCAAGGCATCGAAACCCTGGCCTTGCGCCTGGATCGCATCTGCGACAATGCGCTGAAGGTGGCCGAGCGCCTGCAGGCGCACCCGGCGGTGGAGTGGGTGGAATACGCCGCCTTGCCTTCCAGCCCCAACAAAGCCCTGGTGGACAAATACATGGGCGGGCGGGCTTCGGGCATTCTGTCCTTCGGCATCAAGGGTGGCATCGAGGCCGGTGGCCGCTTCATCGATGCGCTGCAACTGGTGACCCGTCTGGTGAATATCGGCGATGCCAAGAGCCTGGCTTGCCACCCGGCCTCCACCACCCACCGTCAGTTGTCGCCAGAGGAGCAGCTCAAGGCCGGGGTGCGTCCTGAGCTGATCCGCCTGTCCATCGGCATCGAGCATATCGATGACATTCTGGCGGATGTGGATCAGGCGCTGAAAGCGGCGGCCTTGTAAGCATTTTCTGCCGATGCAAAAAAGGCTGCCGGATGGCAGCCTTTTTTCTTGCCCGGCAAATCAGTGCCGGTGAACCACTTGCGGATTCTGGCCATTGGGCAGGTGGTGGTGCCACTTGCCGTTGATGAATTCCTGCACAAAACGCTTGGCGCGTTCGGCGTGGTCCAGCTCACCGTGTAGGGCGATATTGCTCAGGTGTACCGGGTGGCCCAGTTTGCGCGCCAGCTCTTCGGTATCCACAAACATCAGGGGTTGATCGGGAAAGCACGGTTCGTCCACGGTTTCGCGCGATAGCAGGGTCAGTTGCAAATGGTGCTGGTCGTGCTGGATGAAGTCGTACAGTTCATCCACCGCGGCTTCCTCGCCTTCCAGCATTTGCAGGAAGTCCTTGTTCATCAGCAACAGCAGACTGTTGATGCCCATGCGCTGGTTGCGTGCGCGGTAGCCGGCCAGCAGGCCATGCAGCTCCTGCACGGAATAGGCAGGGTTGAGGGCGCTGGAATAAATCAGGCGGATCATGGTGGTCTCCCGGCGCTATGGCGCTCTTGTGCTAGCAGTCATTATCGGCGGCTGGCGACTCAGGCTGTTTCACTCAGGCTGTTTCCATGATAAGTGGAATTTTCCTGGCCTGCATCATGCCTTGCAAACCGTTTCAGTTGGCGCTGGTGCCATGCAGCCAGGCCAGCAAGCTCAACAGCGCGGCCAGCGCATGCAGCCAGGCACGCCAGCGGTAGCTGCGGGCCACGGCTTGTGGCGTCAGGGTGTTGATCAGAAATGGCTTGCCGTCATCCGGTCTGCGTACATGCAGGGTGGCGGGGGTGCTGGCCAGTTGCCGGTGTAACTGGCTCACCTCGCGTTCGGCCGCGGCGCGAACCAGCAGCCATTCCTGTTCGCTGATCTGCCCGCTGCCGTCCAGATCAAAACGGCGCAGCAAGGCGGGCTGGTCCCGTTTCCACTCGCTTAATTTGGCACCGACATCCTGGCGGAATGCCTGCTGGTCGGGCCGCACGCCGCCGTGGCTGCTCAACTGGCCCAGTACGTAGAGCGGGTCGCCTTCGTCTATCCATTCCTCCACCAGCGTTTCTCTGCCTTCCTGCCAGCTTTCGCGGTGCGGTGACTGCACCTCGGCACCTTCGGGATGGATGATCACCGTCTGTTTGCCATCTTGCAGCACAAAGGACTGCTCGCTGCATTCCGGGCGTGAGAGCAGGCTGGCACTGTCCAGCGCAAGCGGCTCAAGCACGCCATCCTGGCTGCCGGCTTGTCGCTCATGGTGATAACGCCAGCAGCGATACCAGACGCAACGCCGTCCGGAGTAGGGGCTGTAGTTGACCGCGCTTTCATGATTGGCGGCCACGCCATAAAGCTCGACATGGCCCAGCGCGGCACTCGCCGCGCGGGCCGTGGGCGTGTCGGCAATCAGGCGGTAGCGCCGGTAGTTCAGCCACCAGCCAATCAGCCCGCAGGCCAGCATGGCGGGCAGCAGGATGTGCTGGAAGGCCGGCAGGCCCAGCTTGAAGCCGGCAATGCCCAGCAGCAGGTAGAGGCCAAAGGCCATCCAGCCATTGCGTGTCCATTGCCAGCTCAACCACTGCTGCATGGCTCAGTCCTGACGGAACAGTCGCGCCAGATCGACATCGCGCTTTTCCGCCGCGTTGAACTGCAAGGGGCGGGCGGCTGGGAAGTTGAACAGGCGGGCGATGAGCACATCGGGAAACTGCTCGATGCGCACATTATTGAGATTGACGGCATCGTTATACAGCTCGCGCCGATCCGCGATGGTGTCTTCCAACTGGCTGATGCGCTCGGCCAGATGCGAGAATTGCTGGTCAGCCTTCAATTCCGGGTAGGCTTCAGCCACGGCCAGCACCTGGCCGATCAGGCCGCGCAGCTTGCCTTCTTCGTGGCCCAGTCCTTCCATATTGCGGCTTTGGGCATATTGCGCCACGGCGGAGCGCGCCTCCATCACCCGGCTGAGGGTTTGCTGTTCGAACTGGGCGTACTGCTTGCATACCTCCACCAGCTTGGGCAGTTCATCGTGGCGCTGCTTGAGCAGCACGTCGATATTGGCCCAGCAGCGGGCTACAGCGTGCTTGAGGTTGACCAGTGCGTTGTACAGGGTGACGAAATACAGCAGGACAATGGCGATGATGCCAAAGAAGATCACCAGCTTCATGATGCGGACTCCCCCGGGGGCTGCTGTGGTGGCGGGTAAAATATTGTTAAGCAGGATTATTCTAGCGGCATCGTCAGATATGCCGCCAGCGGTATCAAGAAAGAGGATGGGTAATGCAGAGACTCAACATTATAGGAACCGGCAAGCTGGGACGTACGCTGGGTCGCCTGGCGGCCAGCAGCGGTCAATACCGGGTGCAGGACTGTCTGGCCCGCAGCACGGCATCGGCACAGGCGGCGGTGGACTTTATCGGCGCAGGCAGGGCATGTCAGCACGTGGCGGCCTTGCAGCCGGCGGCGCTGATCTTGCTGTCGGTGCCGGACGATGCCATTGCCGCCACGGCGCAGGCGTTGGCTGACGGTGAGGTGATCGCCGCCGGGACGGTGGTGTTTCACGCCAGCGGCGCGGCGGAGGCGGAAATCCTGGCACCCTTGCGTGAGGTGGGGGCGCATGTGGCCAGCCTGCATCCGGCGTTTTCCTTTGCCGATCCTGAGCGGGCGGTGCAACAGTTTGCCGGCACCTTGTGCGCGCTGGAAGGCGATGCGGCAGCGCTGCCCTTGTTGCAGGATTTTGCCGCGGCCATTGGCGCGCGTCCGTTTGCACTGGCACCCGGTGGCAAGGCGGCCTATCACGCCGCCTTGTCGGTAGCGTCCAATTATCTGGTGACGCTGACCGACATCGCCAGTCAACTGGCACGACAGGGCGGTGTGGATGAGCAGTTATTGCCAGCGCTGCTGGGGCCGCTGATGCAGGGCAGTCTGGCCAATGCGCTGAACATGGGGTCGCAGCCGGCGCTGACCGGCCCCATCGTGCGCGGCGATGCCGCCACCGTGGCGCGCCATCTGGCGGTATTGCCGCAGGCGTTGCAGCCGGTCTACCGGATGCTGGGCGAGCGCACGGTGGCACTGGCGGGGGAGCGTCTGCCTGAGGTGGCGCGGCAGACGCTGCTGGCCTTATTGCGCGACTGAATCCGCTGCCGGCGCTGCCACCTTGAATACCTGGCGCAGGTAGGCGAGGAAGGTTTGGTCGCTGCACATGGTCTTGCCTGGGCTGTCGGATAATTTGGCTACCGGCTGGCCATTGCAGCTCACCAGCTTCAGCACGATCTGCAGTGGCTCCAGCCCCATGTCATTGGTGAAGTGGGTGCCAATGCCAAAGCTCACCTGAATGTGCGGGCTGTAGCGGCGGTGCAGTTCCAGCGCACGGTCCACGCTCAGCCCATCGCTGAAGGTGAGCATCTTGGTGGCCGGATCGATGCGCAGCTTGCGGTAATGGGCAATCGCCTTGTCTGCCCATTCCACCGCGTCACCGCTGTCGTGACGCAGGCCATCGAACAGCTTGGCAAAGTACAAGTCGAAATCGGCCAGAAAGGCATCCATGCACACCACGTCGGTGAGGGCGATGCCCAGGTCGCCGCGGTATTCCTGCACCCAGGCTTCCAGCGCCGCATTCTGGAAGTCACGCAGCCGCACCCCCAGCGCCTGGAAGGCCTGAAAGAATTCATGCGCCATGGTGCCGATGGGGGTAATGCCCAGTTTCCACGCCAGCCAGACATTGCTGGTGCCACGGAAAATCTTGGGCAGGGCGGCATTGAGTTGTTCCACTACCTGTTGCTGCCATTCGCGGCTGAAGCGGCGGCGGGTGCCGAAGTCGGAAATCAGCAAGGGAAAGCGCTGGCTGGCGCTTTCTTCCGCCTCGAAGCGCAGCAGGGTGGCAATCTTGGCGTCCAGCCGCCGTTGGCCTTCTTCACGGATTTGCGGCGTGTCCAGGCGGCGGAAGTACAGCTCGTTGACGATGGCCAGCACGAAAATCTCGAAGAACATGGCCTGCACCAGCGGTCCTTCGATATGAATGTTCAGCGCATCGCCATCGCACTCCACCCGGATAAAGCGCCGCTGCAGGTGGAACAGTTCCAGGTAATCGACAAAATCACTCTTGATGAAGCGCAGGCTGCGCAGATAAGCCAGCTCCGGCTGGGTGAATTGCAACTGGCACAGCCAGTCCAGTTGGGCTTCCACTTCCTTGTGCAATTGCGATAGCGGGAAGTCCGGCTGGTTGCGGCAGCGGAATTCATATTGCCCGTAAGCCGCCGGGAACTGGTGCAGGATGGCCTGCAGCATGGTGAATTTGTACAGATCGGTATCCAGCAGCGAATGGATCAGTGGCGGCAGCTTGGGCATGGTATGGGCTTTCAGGCAGCGTGCAGGATGAAAATGGCCGGGCGCTTGTGGAAATCCGGCGCAGCTTGCGGCCAGTCTTTTACCAGGCGGCTGACAATGGTTTCCGTCGGCAGGGTCAGGTCGCAAGCCACGGCCAGCCGGGTGGTGGGGGCCAGTGTCTCACGCAATTGCTGCAGCAGCGCGTTGTTGCGGTAAGGCGTTTCAATGAACACCTGGGTTTCATTGCGCTGGCGCGAGCGTTGCTCCAGTTCCTTCACCACTTTGGCCTTTTCAGCCGCATCCACCGGCAGGTAGCCGTGGAAGGCAAAGCACTGGCCATTGGCTCCGGAGGCCATCAGCGCCAGCAAAATGGAAGAAGGGCCGATCAGCGGTGCCACGCGGATGCCGCGCTCGTGCGCCAGTGCCACCAGTTGCGCGCCGGGGTCGGCTACCGCCGGGCAGCCGGCTTCGGAGATCAGGCCCACGTCTTCACCCGCCAGCAGCGGCGCAAGCAGGGCGGTGACATCGGCTGGCTTGGTGTGTTCGTTGAGCGTGCTCATCGCCAGCTCGCGAATGGGCGTGCTGACGCCCAGCGCCTTGAGGTGCTTGCGCGCGGTTTTTTCCGCTTCCACCACAAAGTGGCGGATATGCAGCACCTTGGCCGCTTCGCTGGCAGGCAGCCAGGCAATGCTTTCGTCGCCCAGCGGGGCGGGAATCAGAAACAGGGTGCCGGCCATTACAGAATCTCCACGCCTTCGGCATTCAACATGCTGATAAGTTGGAACAGCGGCACGCCGATCAGGGCGTTCGGGTCGTCCGACTCCACCTTTTCCAGCAGGGCGCCGCCCAGGCCTTCACTCTTGGCGCTGCCCGCGCAGTGCAGGGCGTCCGGCTCGCGCGTCAGGTAATTGCGAATCTGCTGCTCGGTGAGCTGACGCAAGGTCACGCGGGTGATGCCCACGGTTTCCTGCAAACGCCCGCTGGCAGTGTTATACAGCGCCAACGCCGAGTGGAACACCACGGTGCGGCCGCTCATCCACTGCAACATGGCCACGCCGTTTTCAAACGAGCCGGGTTTGCCGATTTGCTGGCCATCGAGCAGGGCAACCTGATCTGAGCCGATGATCAGGGCATTCGGGTAGTCAGCCGCCAGCGACTGGGCCTTGCTGCGCGCCAGGCGCACGGCAGTGTCCAGCGCGCTTTCGCCGGGCAGCGGGGTTTCGTCGCAGACGGGCGGCACGGCGGTGAAGGGCAGCCCGAGGCGGGCGATGATTTCCTGCCGGTAGCGGGAGGTGGAAGCCAGGATGATCTGCATGGTGGTATTGCTTGATTATTTTGACAAATCAGGGAGGCGGATTATATCATGCTGGGTTTATGTCTAACCCGATTTTGATCGACCCGCTCAAGTTCGCCCGTGAGGGCCGCGTTCTGACCGGCAAACTGCCCGTCAGCACCCTGGACGAGCGTGTGCATAGCGACCTGTCCGATACCTCCGGCTTGGTGGAATACACCCTGGAAGGTTTTCGTGATGGCTCGTCCCGCCTTTCCCTGCGCCTGCAGGTGAAAGCCAGTGTTGCGGTAAGCTGCCAGCGTTGTCTGGAAGTGATGCCGTTCGAGGTGAATACCGATTCGGTGGTCACCTTGTTCACCCGGCAGGAAAAGCTGGATGAAGCCTGCGAGCTGGACGAAACGCTGGATGCCATTCTCGCGCCGGAAGAGCTTGATGTGGTGGCAATGATCGAAGACGAAATCATCATGGGCTTGCCGCTTTCGCCGAAACACGACGAATGCGGTTCGGAAGCTCTGACACGTGCCAAGGCTGACAAGCCCAATCCGTTTGCGGTGCTGGCCACGTTGAAGATCTCCAAGTCTTGAGTTATCAATACACGCGATTTTCCTAGGAGTCGAACATGGCTGTTCAACAGAACAAAAAGTCCCCGTCCAAGCGCGGCATGCATCGTGCCCACGATTTTCTGACCGCTCCGTCGCTGGCCAAAGAGCCGACGACCGGTGAAACCCACCTGCGTCACCACATCAGCCCGAACGGCTTCTACCGTGGTCGCAAGGTTGTTGCTACCAAAGGCGAATAATTCGTCCTTTTTCACCCAATACTTACCTTTTGTATAAAAACAGGTAGGTTTCACTACCGTACACGTTGATGACTATCACCGTCGCGGTTGATGCAATGGGCGGTGACGTTGGCCTCAAGGTCACCGTCCCAGCATCGATCCAATTCCTGCAAGACCATCCCAACACCAATCTGATTCTTGTCGGAGACCAGGCAGCCATCGAGGCTGAATTGTCCCGTCATCCGGGTGTTGCGCGTTCGCGCGTCCGTATCCAGCATGCCACGCAAGTGGTGGGCATGGACGAGTCGCCGCAGCTCGCCCTGAAGAACAAGAAAGATTCGTCCATGCGGGTGGCAATCAATCTGGTGAAGGAAGGCGAGGCGCAAGCCGCCGTGTCCGCCGGCAATACCGGCGCACTGATGGCTACCGCACGCTTTGTCCTCAAAACCATTCCGGGCATCGAACGACCGGCCATCGCCAAGATGATGCCGTCCGTCAAGGGCAGCACCTGCATGCTGGACCTGGGCGCCAATGTCGATTGCACGCCAGAACAACTCATGCAGTTCGGCATCATGGGTTCGGAGCTGGTTTCCAGCATTACCGGCAATGCCAATCCGCGCGTCGGGCTGCTCAATATCGGTTCGGAAGACATCAAGGGTAACGACAGCGTCAAGCGCGCCGGCGAATACCTGCGTCAGTCCGAGCTGAACTTCATCGGCAATGTCGAAGGCAACGACGTCTACAAAGGCACGGTAGATGTGGTAGTCTGCGACGGTTTTACCGGCAATGTGGCGCTCAAGTCGGCTGAGGGGCTGGCGCACATGATTGCCTCTTTCCTGCGGCAGGAATTCACCCGCAACTGGTGGACCCGCCTGTGCGCGCTGGCAGCCATGCCGGTGCTCAATCAGTTCCGCAAACGTGTCGACCCCCGTCGCTACAACGGTGCCAGCTTGCTGGGCCTGCGTGGCATCGTGGTGAAAAGTCATGGTGGAACCGATGCCGTAGGATTCCGTTTCGCGCTGGAACAGGCTTGCGAGGAAGCCGGCTCCGACGTGATTGGTCATATTACCGACCGGGTTGCCCACCAATTAAACAATCTCAAGCAAGCCGAGCCGGAAGCGAACTGATTAATACATGGCCCATTCCCGCATTCTAGGCACTGGCAGCTATCTGCCATCCAATGTGCTCACGAATGCGATGCTGGCCGAGCGCGTGGAAACCAGTGACGAGTGGATTGTCTCGCGCACTGGCATCCATGCCCGCCACATCGTGTCCGATGAAGAAACTACCAGCGATCTGGCGCTGAAGGCAGCAGAAGCCGCCATCCAGAGCGCTGGCATCGACAAGGCCGAGATCGATCTGATCATCGTTGCCACCACCACGCCCGACATGATTTTCCCCAGCACTGCCTGCCTGTTGCAGGAAAAGCTGGGCATCCACGGCTGCGCGGCATTTGACGTGCAGGCGGTATGTGCCGGCTTCATGTTTGCCCTCACCACGGCGCACAACTACATCAAGGGCGGCATGGCCAGCAAAGTGCTGGTTGTCGGTGCCGAGGTGATGTCGCGGGTGATGGACTGGGAAGACCGTCGCACCTGCGTGCTGTTTGGCGATGGTGCCGGCGCGGTGATACTGGGTGCCTCGGACGAGCCGGGCATCCTGCATGCCAAGCTGGCCTCCGATGGCCGCTACAAAGACATTCTGAATACCCCGGCGCAGATTTCCGGTGGCAAGATCCAGGGCATTCCCTTCTTGCACATGGACGGCCCGGCGGTGTTCAAGTTTGCCGTCAAGGCACTGTCCGACATCGCCAGCAGCACGCTGGCCGAAGCGGGCGTCGACAAGTCGCAAGTCGACTGGCTGGTGCCGCATCAGGCCAATTTGCGCATCATCGAATCCACGGCCAAGCACCTGGGCATGTCGATGGAGCGGGTGATCGTGACATTGCCGCAACAGGGCAATACTTCGGCGGCATCCATTCCGCTGGCGCTGGACCATGCCGTGCGTGATGGCCGCATCCAGCGCGGTCAGACCATCCTGCTGGAAGGCATTGGCGGTGGTTTTGCCTGGGGTGCCGTGCTGTTGCAGTACTGATTGTTTGCGACGGAGGACTGGCCGGTTTCATGCCGTGCCAAGCAAGTAGATAACGCCCATTTGCATGGGCGTTTGATCTGGGTGCTTGGCAGCAAGGTCTGATTGCCTCATCCTTCCGTCGATTATTATTCCGTCGAAATTGCGGAGACTGTCTATGGCGTTTGCCTTTCTTTTTCCCGGTCAGGGCTCGCAAAGCCTGAAAATGATGGACGGCTTTGCCGATCTGCCGGTCGTCAAGCACACCTTCGAAGAAGCCTCCAGCGCGCTGGGCGTGGATCTGTGGGCCATGTTGCAGGCGGATAGCGCCGAGGCCATCAATGCCACGGTCAATACCCAGCCCATCATGCTGGCTGCCGGTGTAGCTACTTATCTGGCCTGGCAGGATGTCAGTGGTCAGCAGCCGGCGGTGGTTGCCGGTCACAGCCTGGGTGAATACACCGCGCTGGTCGCTGCCGGTGCGCTGCCGTTTGCCGAAGCGGTCAAGCTGGTGCGCCTGCGTGCCGAAGCCATGCAGAACGCCGTACCGGCCGGGCAGGGGGCCATGGCGGCCATCCTGAACCTGTCGGACGATGAAGTGCGCGCTGCCTGCGCCGAAGCGGCCAATGGCGAAGTGGTGGAAGCGGTCAATTTCAACTCGCCCGGTCAGGTGGTGATTGCCGGTAGCAAGGCCGCCGTCGAGCGCGCCATGGAAGCCTGCAAGGCCCGTGGCGCCAAGCGTGCGCTGCCGCTGCCGGTATCGGTGCCTTCGCACTGCGCGCTGATGAAGCCGGCGGGCATGCAACTGGCCGAGGCCCTGTTGCAAGTACATATCAATACCCCGGCCATTCCGGTGCTGCACAATGCCGACGTGGCCAGCTACAGTGACGCTGCCGACATCCGTGATGCACTGGTGCGCCAGCTATACAGCCCGGTGCGCTGGACCGAAACCATCCAGAAGCTGGCTGCCGACGGCATCGTCAGCATGGCCGAGTGCGGCCCTGGCAAGGTGCTGGCGGGTCTGGCCAAGCGCATCGACGGCAACGTCAAGTGCCTGGCACTGACCGACGCTGCCGCACTGCAGGCGGCCAAGGCCGAGCTGCAATGATATTCATCCGTCAGCGCTGCTTGGCCGGTGCTGGCGGATGGTGAAGTACACAACAAGGAGACATCCTCAATGAGTCTGCAAGGCAAAGTAGCCCTGGTTACCGGCGCTTCGCGTGGCATTGGCGCAGCCATTGCTGATGCGCTGCAAGCCGAGGGCGCCATTGTCATCGGTACCGCGACTTCCGAGTCCGGTGCAGCTGCCATTAACCAACGCCTGGCCGCCAATGGTGGTGCTGGTCGCGTGCTCAACGTGACCGAAGACGGTGCCATCGAGGCCCTGGTGGATGCCATCGACAAGGAATTCGGTGCGGTGGCCATTCTGGTCAACAATGCCGGGATTACCCGTGATGGCCTGTTGATGCGCATGAAGGACGACGACTGGGATGCCATCATGGATACCAACCTGAAGTCGGTATTCAAGGCATCCAAGGCCGTACTGCGCGGCATGATGAAGGCCCGCTGGGGGCGCATCATCAACATCGCTTCGGTGGTGGGCGCTACCGGCAATCCCGGTCAAACCAACTACGCCGCGGCCAAAGCCGGTATCATGGGCTTCACCAAGTCCATGGCGCGTGAGGTTGGCAGCCGCAATATCACGGTAAACTGTGTGGCACCGGGCTTTATCGATACCGACATGACCCGTGCCCTGCCGGAAGAACAGCGTACCGCGCTGGTGGGCCAGATTTCCCTGGGCCGCCTGGGCGATGCCAAGGATATTGCTGATGCAACCGCCTTCCTGGCATCGGACCGTGCGGCCTATATCACTGGCCAAACGCTGCATGTTAATGGCGGCATGTTCATGCCTTAACCGGTCCTGTCGAACAAAAGACAAGATTTAGGTGGGCTGCTCTAATTTTTTTTTGTAGAATACACGGGTTTTGTGATCCCGAATCAGAAAGGTCAAGGGTTTAGACAAATGGAAAACATCGAAGCGCGCGTTAAAAAGATCGTTGCCGAACAACTGGGCGTAAACGAAGCTGAAGTCAAGATCGAATCGTCCTTCGTTGATGATCTGGGCGCTGACTCCCTCGACACCGTTGAGCTGGTAATGGCTCTGGAAGAAGAGTTCGAGTGCGAAATCCCGGACGAAGAAGCTGAAAAGATCACCACTGTTCAGCAAGCCGTTGATTACGTTACCGCCCACCTGAACAAGTAATACTTTCAGGCCTGTACAGGACCTCTGCGCGGTGTGGCCTTGGCTCGCCTGCAGAGGTTCTTTTGTTATAGAGGGTTCCAAACGTCCGTTTGACTGTCATCAGCTTCACACGGAAGTTGTGGGATCATCGGGAGACTGCCTCCCCTCTACTCACGGAGATTCTTCGTGTCCAAACGCAGAGTTGTAGTAACCGGTCTGGGACATATTTCCCCGGTCGGCAATGATGTTGCCACTGGCTGGGCCAATCTGTTGGCCGGCAAGAGCGGCATTGGCAAAGTGACCCGTTTTGATGCCAGCGATCTGAATTGCCAGATCGCGGGCGAGGTCAAGGACTTCGACATCAGCGCGTATATTTCCCCCAAGGAAGCGCGTCGTTCCGACCTGTTCATCCACTACGGCATTGCAGCAGCGCTGCAGGCCGTGGCTGATGCCGGCCTGGACGATGTGGCTGATCTGGACAAGACCCGCGTTGGCGTCAACATCGGTTCCGGTATCGGCGGTCTGCCGCTGATCGAGGAAACCGGCGTGGCCGTACAGGAAAACGGCATCCGCAAGATCGGTCCTTTCTTCATCCCCGGTTCGCTGATCAACCTGATCGCCGGTCACGTGTCCATCCTGAAGGGCTATCAGGGCCCGTCGTATGGCATCGTGTCTGCCTGCACCACCGGTGCGCACTGCATCGGCGATGCAGCCCGGATGATTCAGTATGGCGACGCCGACGTGATGGTGGCCGGTGGTGCCGAAGGTGCCATTTCCAAGCTGGGCATGGGCGGTTTTGCCGCCATGAAGGCGCTGTCCACCCGCAATGACGATCCGGAAACCGCGTCCCGTCCGTGGGACAAGGGCCGTGACGGCTTTGTGATGGGCGAAGGTGCCGGTGTGCTGGTGCTGGAAGAATACGAGCACGCGGTCAAGCGCGGCGCGCGTATCTATGCCGAGCTGATCGGTTTTGGCATGAGTTCCGATGCCCACCACATTACCGCTCCGAATGCGGATGGCCCGGCCCGCGGCGTGCAGAACGCACTGCGCGATGCCCGGATCAACCCGGATCAGGTGCAGTATGTGAATGCGCACGGTACCTCCACCCCGCTGGGTGATGCCAACGAAACCAGCGCGCTGAAGATTGCCTTTGGCGATCACGCCAAGAAGCTGGTGGTGAACTCCACCAAGTCGATGACCGGCCACTTGCTGGGCGGTGCTGGCGGCGTGGAAGCCATCTACTCCATCCTGGCGCTGTACAACCAGGTATCGCCGCCTACCATCAACCTGCACGAGCAGGATGTGGAAGCCGGTTGCGATCTGGACTACGTGGCCAATACCGCCCGCGACATGAAGATCGACATCGCCATTTCCAACTCGTTTGGTTTTGGTGGTACCAACGGTACCCTGGTGTTCAAGCGCATGTAATGGCCGACGCGTGTTGCGGTGCTGCTGCGCCGCAACGCGAAAACGCATTGACAGCCCGAACCGCTGCGATACACTCGCGGCGGTTTTCTTTTTTTGCGGCGTGCCCCATGCCGCTGTGTGGAACAGGCATGTTTACCGAACGACTCGACTTCCTTCCCGACCTGCTGGCCCTGCATGCCGCCCATCGTGCGGAATTCCCCTTTCTGCTGATGTCTTCTGGCGATCAGGGCTGGGACATGCTGTTTGCCGCAGAAAGCACCACCCTGTATCACGGCGGGGAAGGGGAGGCTTTTGTCGAGGCCTTGCGCGGTTTCCAGCCGCAGGCGGTGGATAACCCGCATGGCCTGCCCTTTGTTGGCGGCTATTTCCTCTATCTGGGCTACGACTTGCTGTCGCAGTTTGAAGCCAAGGTGGACGAGGCACTGCCGGACAGCTTTCCGCTGGCGGCCATGGCGCGGGTTCCGGCGGCACTCTTGATCAACCGGCGCGAGCAAAGCGCCTGGCTGGTGGCAGAAACCGCCGCGCAGCTACAGCACCTGCAACAACTGGTACACGGCATTGCGCCATTCAACCCTCATCCGGTCAGCTTGCAATCGCTGCAGGAAGACCCGCCGCAGTGGTATACCGATGCCGTGCTAAGGCTGAAGCAGTACATCTATGAAGGGGATGTGTTCCAGGTGAACATTTCACGCGGCTGGCGCGCCGAACTGGGGCCGGAAGTGGCCGCCCCCGACCTGTTTGCCGCCCTGCGCCGTGCCAACCCGGCGCCGTTTTCCGCGCTGGCCGATTTTGGCAGCGCGCAGATTGTCAGCTCCTCGCCCGAGCGCCTGGTGCGGGTGCGCGATGGCTGGGCCGACACCCGGCCGATTGCCGGCACCCACCCGCGCTCGCCCGACCCGACCGAAGATGCCGCACTCAAGCAGCGGCTGATTTCCAGTATCAAGGAGCGGGCCGAGCACGTGATGCTGATCGACCTGGAACGCAACGATCTGGGGCGTATCAGCCAGCCCGGCACGGTGGAAGTGAACGAGCTGATGGCGGTGGAAAGCTATGCCTACGTCCACCACATCGAATCCAATATCCGTGGTCGCTTGCGCGCGGAAATCACCCCCGCCGACACCATCCGCGCGCTGTTCCCCGGCGGCACCATCACCGGCTGCCCCAAGGTGCGCACCATGCAGATCATCCGCGAGCTGGAAAACAGCGCGCGCCGTGCCTATACCGGCAGCCTGGGCTATCTCAACCGTGATGGCAGCATGGACCTGAATATCCTGATCCGCACTTTCATGCAGGAAGGGCAGCAACTGCGCTTCCGTGCCGGTGGCGGTATCGTGGCGGATTCGGACCCGGAACGCGAATTGCAGGAAACCCGCCACAAGGCTCGCGGCCTGCTGCGTGCGCTGGGGGTGGAGCAAGCCTGATGGCCATGCTGATCAACGGCCAGCCGGGCGAGCAGATTTCCGCACTGGATCGCGGCCTCGCCTATGGCGACGGCATCTACCGCACCATGGAAATCCGTGCTGGCCAGCCCCGCTTGTGGGCCTGGCAATACCGGCGGCTGGTGGCGGATGCCCGCCGCTTGAGGCTGCCGCTGCCGGATGAGGCCCTGCTGCTGGATGAGATCGGCCAACTGGCCGACGGCCTCGAGCAGGGCGTGGCCAAGATTGTGCTCACCCGCGGTGTGGGTGCGCGTGGCTATGCGATGCCTGCCGATTGCAAGGCCACCCGCATGGTGTCTGTCACTGCCTGGGCCGGCTATCCGCCCGAGCGTGCCCGTGACGGGGTGCATGTACGCTGGTGTGACACCCGGCTGGCCTGTCAGCCTCTGCTGGCCGGCATCAAGCACCTGAACCGGCTGGAGAATGTGCTGGCCCGCTCGGAATGGTCTGACCCGGACATTCACGAAGGCCTGATGCTGGACACGCGCGGCCTGCTGGTGGAGGCCACCATGAGCAATGTCTACCTGGTGAGCGGGCAGCAGATCATCACCCCGAAACTGGATCAGAACGGCGTGCAAGGCATGCTGCGCGACTGGTTGTTTGTCCATGCGCGGCAACTGGGCTATCAGCTTGAAGAGGCGGAGATTATCCCGGCCCGGTTATTGCAAGCCGAGCAGGTATTCCTATCCAATAGTCTGATCGGCCTGTGGCCGGTGGCCAGTATTGATGGCCAAGCACTGCCGCAGCAGCATGCCTGCTGCGCCCGGTTGCAAGCGCTGCTGGCACTGCAGCGCTAAAGCCCATCACACATCAACGGCTGCTCGTGCTGCCTACTGACCCTGCGCTTTGGTGCGGTCTGTGTCGGCAGGTCTTGTTGCCGCGACGCTATAGCGCTGGCTTGGCTGCACCAGGCAGGCCCCGTGTTTTGGCTTGCCTGGCCGGGCTTGTTACTGTCGCGGTTGGCTTTTATCCGTTTTGCTTAGATGGAATTTGCATAAGGTTTGCTGATTAAATTATTTCTGGCGCTAAATCCGGCTGGTTATAGTGGCAGCCACGATGAGGGGAGC
Organism: Aquitalea magnusonii; assembly: GCF_002217795.2. Classification (NCBI taxonomy): domain Bacteria; kingdom Pseudomonadati; phylum Pseudomonadota; class Betaproteobacteria; order Neisseriales; family Chromobacteriaceae; genus Aquitalea; species Aquitalea magnusonii. Next base: position 3,029,012 of record NZ_AP018823.1, on the reverse strand, counting down.
GGTTTCCCTTCCGTGTTCCGGCCTGCATCCGCGATGCGCCAAGGAGAATCAGCATGGTGGCAGCCAGCCTGCTGGAACAGCTTGCCTGTCAACAGCCCGCCGCACTGGCACCTATCGAACGCGACCTGGCTTTCATCAACCAGCTACTGAACGCACACCAGTTTGAGCAGCATCCGCTCAGCCTGCAGGCCGGTCGCGTGCGGGGTCGCCATGAAGAATGGCGTTTCCGTTCGGTGTTCCAGCCCATTTATGCGCTGGAGAACGGTAGCACCCGGCTGTGGTCGGTGGAGGCGCTGGCACGGGTGACCGACAGTTTTGGCGGTCAGTTAATCCCCACCGTGCTGTTTGCCGCCGAAACCTCACCACGGCGCTCGGTGTTTCTCGACCGCCAACTGCGCTGTCTGCACCTGCTCAATTTCCTGCTGCAACATCCGGCACCGGATCTGGTGTTATCGCTCAATGTGAATGCCCAGCATCTGGTGAATGTCAGCGAGGCGCACGGCCAGTTTTTTGCCGAGGTGCTGCAGCATCTGAATATTCCGGCCAACCGTATCTGCCTGGAAGTGGTGGAAGACGCCGTCAGCGATCCGCTGCGCCTGCTGGAAGCAGTGCAGCGCTATCGCAGCCTGGGTTTCCGTATTGCGCTGGACGACTTTGGCCAGGGCGCATCCAATCTGGAGCGGGTATGGCTGCTGGAACCGGATTACGTCAAGCTGGACAAGGTGTTGATGCGCCACGCGCTGATGCGCCCCAGCGTGCGCGACAAGCTGGCCAAGCTGGTGGACATCCTGCACCTGCACGGGGCGCGGGTGGTGGGCGAAGGGATAGAAAGCACCATGCAGCTGGACATCGCCCGTGCCGCTGGCTGTGATTTCGTGCAGGGCTTTCATCTGGCCAGACCGGCCGAACTGCTCAGCCAGCCTGCCTGATCCCATCATTCATTCTCTGCGCCGCGACTGGCGCTCTTCTCCAGCCACAGGCACAAACCACTCCGCATGCCGCGCAGTCAAAACCTGATCCAGCCCGCAGTCGCACAGCGCCTGTTGTAGCTGGCGGGTAAACATCCGGGCATCACTCACCTGTCGATACACTTCCATCCAGGTATGCAGGCCATCCTGCTGTGCTTCATCCTGTCTGCACAGCAGGCTGGCTTGCACGCCATGCGCGCTCAGCCCGGCTTGCATCTGGCGCAAGCGCGGCAATAGCAGGGGGGCCTGTTCCGGGCATATCTTGTAATACACATACAGCTCGCAGGACATGGGCTGGCTCTCTTCTATAGTTTGCAGGCTTTGCAGCAGCGCAAAATCGCTTATCATAGACCACTTCGCCCGCCGCTGCGGGCGATCGAAACACAGGGCAACGGTGCAGGAAAGGGGAGTGGTGTGCAGCAGGGGATTACCACCTTGGTGGTGGTTGGCGTCGGTCTGATCGGTGGCTCGTTTGCCTTGTCGCTCAAACGCGCAGGCAAGGTGCAGCACGTGATCGGCGTTGGTCGCACACTGGAAAACCTCACCCGCGCGCTGGAACTGGGCGTGGTGGATGAAATCAGCCAGGACCTGGCCGCGGTGGCCGGCCGGGCCGATATGGTATTGCTGGCCTGCCCGGTGGGGCAGATGGGCAGGATGATGCAGGCCATGGCAGCGCATTTGCAGCCGCATGCCATCGTGACCGATGCCGGCAGCACCAAGGGTGATGTGGCACAGTTGTTTGCCCAATACCTGCCGCAGCAGTTGGCCTGCTGCGTACCGGCTCACCCCATTGCCGGCTCTGATTTGTCCGGTGCCGCCGCGGCGCAATACGGCCTGTATGAAAAGCGCAAGGTGGTGCTCACCCCCTTGCCGCAAACCACCATCGCAGCCTGCGACAAGGTGGCCGAGCTGTGGCAGGCCTGTGGTGCCGTCATTCACCGCATGCGGCCCGAAGAACACGACAGCGTGTTTGCCACCGTCAGCCATCTGCCTCATTTGCTGGCCTTTGCCTATGTCGGCATGGTGGCCGGCAAGGAAGATGCCAGCCGCTGCTTTGATTTTGCCGCCACCGGCTTTCGCGACTTCACCCGCATTGCCGGCAGCCATCCGGAAATGTGGAAGGACATCACCCTGGCCAATCGCAGCGCTTTGCTGGACGAATTGGAGCGATACCGCCTGGCGCTGGCGGCGCTGACCGAGCAGGTCAAGGCTGCCGACGAGGCTGGTCTTGCCGCCACCTTTGAAACCGCCCGCGCCGCCCGCGTGGGCTGGTATCAGCGCTTTTTGCGTGAAGGGCAGACCTGAGTGGCCCGCACCCTGCTGATTACCGGTGCCTCCCGCGGCATTGGCGCGGCTACTGCCGTGCAGGCCGCTGCGGCTGGCTGGCAGGTGGCGCTGAACTACCGGCAGGATGAGGCCGGTGCCAGGCAGGTGGTGGCCCGCATCCGTGCGGCGGGTGGGGTGGCACAGGCATTTCAGGCCGATGTGGCTGAAGAAGCGCACATCATGCGGCTATTTGCCGATGTGACCGCACAGTTTGGCCCGCTGTATGGTTTGGTCAACAATGCCGGCAGTACCGCGCCCATGGGCCGCTTGCAGGACTTCAGCGCCGCGCGCATCCAGCACATGCTGCAACTGAATGTGGCCGGCCCCATGCTGTGCTGTCGCGAGGCGGTACGCCGCATGTCTACCGTGACAGGCGGGCAGGGCGGAGTCATCGTCAATGTTTCTTCCGCCGCCTCCCGGCTGGGAAGTGCCGGTGAGTATGTCGATTACGCCGCCTGCAAGGGGGCCATCGACACCCTTACCCTGGGTTTGGCCCGCGAAGTGGCCACCGCGGGCATTCGCGTCAACGCGGTCCGTCCCGGACTGATAGCAACCGGCATCCATGCCATCAGCGGCGAACCAGGCCGGGTGGCCCGGCTGGCACCGGGGGTGCCCATGCAGCGTGGCGGTTTGCCCGAGGAAGTAGCCGCCGCCATTGTGTGGCTGCTGTCCGATGCCGCCAGCTTTTGCACTGGCAGCATCCTGGATGTCTCAGGCGGGCGTTAGTTAGCCGCCTTGGCCGGTGACTGGGCCTGGGTGCCTGGTAACACAAACACCCGCTCCGGCAGGCTGAACTGGCGCAGCTTGAGCAAGGCCAGCGGGCCATCTGCTGCGCTGGTGCGCAGGATGTAGCGCGCAGTCAGCCCATCGGGCAGGGCAAAGTCCAGTTGGTAGCGCGCCTTGTCCAGTTGCTCCACCTTGGCCTGCTCCAGCAGACGGATAAACGCCCAGCGTCCGTTAAATGCCAGCGTTTGGCGGCTCCCGGCCTGCAGTGATTCCCACACCAGTTGGCTGCCCGGCTGCTGCGCATGACCTGGCCAGCGTAGTGCGTTCCAACTTGCTTGCTGGTTGAAATAGCTGACGGTTTGCCCATCCACCGTCAATTCAGTGCGTACCAAGCCAGGCATTGCCACCGGCTGCAGTTCAAAGCTGTAGCCAGCATCGCCTTCGGCAAACCAGCGGCTGGCCAGCCGGCTGAGGCTGTTGACGGCATTGAGGAAGGCGGCATCAAACGGCGCGGCATTGGCCAGGTTGGGGCTGGGCAGCCATTGGTCGCCTTCCTGTACCAGCGCGCCACCCAGGGTTTGCTGCAAGAAACGGGCAATTTCACCCTGCAGCGGGGCCAGATAACGGCCAAGGGCGGGGATGGCGGCATCATTATCGGTGCTGTTGAAGGGATAGCGCCCGCTCATCTCGCTGCCCCAAGGCAGTACGATGCTGCGCCGCCACAGCGCATTGATGTCTGCCGCCGCAGGTAACAGCACCACGGCACCGGCCTCATCCAGCGGGCTGACAAAGGCTTGCTGGGCAAACCCCGCCCATTCCTGTCCCAGGCTGGCGGCCAGCAGGGCGGCGTATTTCTGCCCGTCGCTGATTTCATTCTGCCGTCCTTGAAACAGGGCCTGCGCCAGTTGGCGGGCTGCCGCATCCGGATTGGGGCTGGCGGCCAGTTGTTGCAGTTTCAGCCGTACTGCGGTGAGGGTTTCCAGATAGCGGGTCAGGCTGACACTGCTGGCCGGGGTGGTATTGCCAGCGTTATTGCCATCTGGCGGTACGCTAAGCGCCAGCAAGGGGCCAAAGGCGGCGGTCAGTGGGTCGGTGGCGGTCTGTTGCGCGCTTGTTGTGGTTTTGCCCACCAACTGGCGGGTTTTGTCCAGCAGATTGCCCGCCAGTGATTTCTCTGCCGCACCGGCGCGGCCCTGATATTGCAACATGGCCATCAAGGCTTGCAGCGGCGAGCGTTGCGGATCGGCATAGGCATTCAACTGCTCGCTGGCGGCGGCCAGCGATGTGGTGTTTTGCCAGTGCAGCCGGTTAAGAAAGGCCTGCCAGGCGGCGGCATAATCGGCAAAGTAGCGCTGACGTAGCCGCTGTGGCAGCACCGGCCCCTCGCTTTTGCTGCTGGTAACGCCCAACACCCAGCCAGCCTCGCTACCCTGTTTGGGGTCGGCCTGCTCGAAAGCCTCCTTCAGATAGCCTTCCCATGCTTCGCGGGTATACACCCCTGACAGGACGCCCGGCAGGTTAAACAAGCCGCGGCTGTCCACGCCCGGCAGCAGGCTGGCGGCACTGCGTGGCGGATACTTGGCGGCTGCCTGCGTCAAGATGGTTTGGTACAGCGTGGCATCATCATGTTCGATGCCATTGAGCGATAACAAGGTTTGGCGCGCCGCTGCCACCAGTGCCGGATCAGCCGGCAAACGCCAGCCCGCTTGCGTGGGGAGTTGCTGGCTGTAGAAGCCCAGCAGGGCGGCACGCCGCCCCTGCGCCAGGCCATCCGCTTGTTGTAGTTGTGCGGTCAAAAAGGCCGGCTGCGCCCGTGCCGGCTGGTCCAGCATCAGGTAAGCCTTCAGGCTGGCATAGCCCTGCTGCTGTGCCCGTTGCAGCATGGCATTGTCGCTGCTGGTCAAGGGCAGCTCATTCAAGGCCAGTAACACCTGACGCAGATTTTGCCGAACCGGTTCCACCAGCCAGCGCCGTGCCGCCTGGCCATAGCCATCCAGCAAGGCCTGCTGAACAGCAGGGAGCTGGTTCAAGCCCAAACGCCACCACCACGGCAAACCCTGGCGCTGTGTCTGCTGCAATTGACTGATCTGCTGTTGCACCGTAGCCAGCGCGGGCAGGGCCACGCTCAGCGATGTGGCCTGTTGCAGCGCCTGCCGTTGTTGTTTTGCCTGCTGGATCAGCTGGAAATTGTGCTGAAAGGACAGCGCCACCCCTAATAACAGCAAGCCTGCCATGGCCGTGACCGCCCAGCCCGCCTTGTCGCTGTGCGACAGCCGGTGCCGACGTGGTGAATACTGCTGCCAGGAGCGTGCCTCGGCAGTGGGGAGTACCGCCGCCCCCTCCGCCACCCAGCCTAGCTGTACCAGCGGCTGCCCCGGCGGTAATTGTTGGCTGATGGCGTGCAATTGCTGTGTCAATTGTTCGATGATGCCAGGCTGGTCCAGTGCCGCCGACAGCGCCAGGCGCTGATTATCCGACGACTGCTGTAGCACATCAGCCTGTCCCTGCACCGCCAACTGCCAGGCCAGTTGCTGCAAATCGCGGGTGATGGCCTCCGTATTACTGGCATCCCTTATCTGACACACCACCCCGTCAGCCGGTACGGTCCAGCCGCTCAAGGCCAGGCACAGCGGCAGCCGCCAGCCACTGCGCTGGTTGAAATCCAGCAACTGTTGCAGCGCCGGGCTGCCCACGTCAGGTAGCGTGGGTGCCACCAGCATCACGCCGTCCAGCGGCGGACGCCAGCGGCCACGCAGGCCTTGCAGCGCCCGGTCTTTCATACCGTAATCAGGTTTGACATAAAACACGCTTTCCGTGTCCTGCCAGGCTGCGTGGATACTGGCATCGCTTGTCCGCGGGTCCGATACGTCGGTTTGTGCGGTATGTAACACGCCCACCCAAGGTTTGATGGCTCGCCATTTGCCGGGATAGCGTTGCTGCATGTATTGACGAGGACTCAGCCAGGCTTTGACGTCAGGGGGTGCAAATGCATCTGCTGCTGTTCTGCCGCTTAAGTGCTCGGATGGGATGGCCTGACGTTCTGCCTGTTTGATCCACAGATAAACCACCACACTTGGCAGACTCAGTAGCGCAATACACAGGCCGATGCTCCAGACTAGACGCTCTGGTTGCTTGGTATAAAAACCACCCAGGTACAGATTGGCAATCAGTAACAAGGCCATGCATAACAGCATCAGCGACAGTGCCAGCACAACGGCCCAGATACGCAATTTTCCTGTCGGTTGCAGCAGGGAAGAGTTCATTGAGATAGTCCTTTAGACGCCTGATTGGCTACTGCTTGGTCGTGATCAACCATGGGCATTGGCATGTCCAACCACAACAAGACGAGGCTTGGGTTGGCAGCGGCAGTTGCACTCATCATCCTGCAGAGCAATACGTTTGCCATGGCTCAACAGGCGGTGGCGCTCACCTACACAAATAATCTGACCGGTGCTGCCACATGCAGGGCAGCTGACCGGGTCATTTTCATAAGCCATTTTTTTGCCATGAATCAGGCCGGGGCCGGAAGCATGCACCGTGCCGCCTGCCGTGGTTTTGTCACCGTCTACTGCAATTAAGCGTTTCATGGTTGTCCTTTCGTCAGCGGAACCGCTGGCGTGATAATGCCCAGCCAGTCTTGCTGGCTGTCCTTGGCCAGCCAGCCGGTGGCGCGTTCATTGATAGTTGCCTGATCCATCGCACACAGCAGGGTGATCCACCCTTGCAGTGGACCCAGCTCTCCCCAATAGGTCTGCTGTGCTTGTTCCTGCAATGGCCAGCCCGCCTGTTCCAGCAAGGCATTTGCCTGGTCACTGGCCGACAGATAAGCTGCCGGGGCTTCATCCAGTGCTGCATTGTCTTGCGTGCGCAGTACATGTTGTCTGTCAGACAAAGGGACCGGGCGATGTAGCCGAAATGCCCCGCCATCGCGGCCCAGCATGATGGCGAATGCCACTTCAGCTGCCGGTACGCTGCGGCTGGCATCGCTAGCCGGACAGTGCAGGCCCAGACAGATGATTGTTTCCACGGGGTGGGTTTCATCGTGCAGTTGGTCGATGATGTATTCCAGCATCGCCACACCGCCTTCCAGTTGTGGATGTGGCGGCAGATGCAGGCCGTGTCGCTGCATTTGCACACGCAAGCCAGACCATGCCGCTGCACTCCCGCACCAGGCAAAGCCACAGGCTTGCATGCGGCTGCCAGGCAGCCATGTGGCTAATGTTGTGGCCAGGGTGGCCAAGATGGCTTCCTGCCGCTGTTGCCAGGATGCATCAGACAGTGTCAGCACATCAGCCATCCTGAGCACCCCCTCCTTGGCCTGAGGCGGGGCAGCGTGCAGGCCGCGTGCCAGCTTGTCCCGGCTACGGGTATCGCTACATGCCGGCCCCCATAACATGGAATCCCACACGCTGGCACTCTCCTGACGACACCTCAGCCACCAGGCATGGTGGTTGGCCTGAGTGTGCTGCTGGACAGCGGCATACAGTTGCCACAAGGCATACCAAGCCAGTCGCAGCGATACCGCTATCCCGGCCAGCAAGCACCCGGGCAGCAGGGCATACCACCAAAACAGCTCTCGTTGCGCTGCGCTCGGTGTACCCTGGCTGAACCACCACAAGGTGAGCAGGGCATCACCGGCTACCAGCAGTACACTTAGCAACAGGTAGGGCCAGATACGGGGCGGTGCCGCCAGCGGGACTGCAGCATAAGCAGGTGTACTGGCATGCCGCTGTGCTGCTTCCATGGTGCAGTGCATTAACCACCCCCTTGCTGCCCGGCCAATTCCGCCGGCTGTGCCTGAGCCCTGGCTGGCGGTTCGCAGCTTGCCGCCGCTTTTTGCAAGGCGTTCAGATAGCGCTTGTTGGTGATGTCGTCGTACAGAATGGTCCGCAGCCGGAAGTAGCTGCCGTCTGTCTCGCGGTTGCCGGTGGCTGCCACCATGAACCAGGCGCGCGAGTCGTGTATGTGCTCGTCAAACAAGGCCAGCAGATCGCGGTTGGCCGCGGCGGTCAGCCCCTGGCCATTGCCCACGTCACGCCAGCGTTGCTCGCCTTCGCGCAGCAAATAAACCCCTTCGTATTCGTGGTCCGGGTTGATCGGGCGGGAGAACAGCGTGCTCAGCCACAGGCCAATCAGGGTCCAGGTCAAATGCCAGGGGCGTTTCCAGTCCGGGTCGCTGTCAATCAGGCTGGCCTGGCCCGGCTCGGCCAGCGGGGTGGGCAGGCACTTGCCCTTTTCATTGAACAGGTGGTTGACCCGCCGCCAGTGCAGGTAGTCTTCGCGAAACTCCAGCGCCGCTTCGCGCAACTGTGAGTGGTCCATGCTGGGGTCGAAGTCCTTGGCGGGGGATGGCACGCTCAGCCCCGGCACCACCTGGCCGCTGCGCGGGTCCACCACGCCGGGCGGGGCCGGGTTGGCCGCCACTTTGTCCTGCGCTTTTTGTACATCGCGCATGGTGCTGCCGGGGCGGTTGATCACGGCGGCCAGTTCGTCCTGTGCCTGTTCATGCGCTTGCGCTTGCCGCCAGGCGGTTTTGGCCCAGTCGTTATGCATGGCATCGTCCGGCGGAATACGGCGGAAGGCGGCGGTTTGTTCCTGCTGCACCCCGCCGCTGCCACCCAGGCCACCGGCAAAGCGTTCGATGCGCCAGGCGGTGATCAGCGCGGTTTGCTTGACCACGATTTTTTCCAGCGTGTCTTCGGCGCAGTCGCGCAGTTGTGCCCAGGCGTTGAAGCGGGTAATGAGCTCAGGTGATACAAAAAAAACATTATCTCGCACTTCTCTAGGCATCCAGCGCCAGCTTTCGATACTGGCCAGCTTGCCTTCGCTGGTGTCGTAGAATTCTTTCGGCACCGTCATTGGCGCAGCGGCACGGAAAGCCAGCAGGTACATGCGGCGCAGGGCAATCTGCGACAGCTGCATGCCCACCTCGCCACCACAGCGGCCCTGCTCGCGCAGGCCGTAGCCACCGCCGACATCAGAATGCACGCCGGGGTAGACAAATTCGCCCAGATTACCTGCCGGGTAGCGGCCGGACGGCAGGCGGGTGGAATCCAGCGGAAAGCAGATGCGCTGCTCGTGCGCCGCCACCAGGTGCACATGCTGGCCGATAAAGCCGGGGGCCTGCGGCAGCGGCATGGTATGGTCCGCCCAGTCCATATGGCCCAGCGCCGGCGGGCGGATGGCGGCCAGCCCCACCGAGGCCACGGTATCGAACAGGCCGACAAACGGCACCTTGACCGGCACGCCAAACAGCCGGTACTTGCCATCCTCGCCGTACTCGCACAGTTCCAGCAGCCAGTGCAAGAAGGCGCGCGCCTCGGCTGCACCACGGGAGAAGCCATACACATGCACCCGCAAACCAGCCAGTTTGGGTGCTTGCTGCAGCTCCAGATGCTGGATGATGGAAGCCATGCCATTGCGCATGGCCTGGTGGCGGCGCTTGCTGGGCGGCACCGGCCCCTGCCGCTTGGTATCCCAGTGATTCAACTCGCCATTCACCATGTCGCAGGCAATGCGATAGGCCTCATCATCCGGCAAGTCTTCCGGGCGATCCGGGTCCGGGCTTTTCGATTTGCGCAGCGCATCAATCAGCCGAGTCAGCCCCCACAAAATGCGCATCTGTCCGCCCGCGGCGTATTTCAGCCCGGCAGCGGAGAAGCTCATTTCATGGATTTCCTTGAACTGGGTGCCCACCCCTTGCAGATAGTAGGAAAAATAGCCATCACGTGCCGCGCGCTTTCCCTGAATGGAGGCCTGAAACAGGCGGGCGATATTGGAATGGCTATTATTTGGCAGGTCGGTTTCCATATGGTTGTTGGTGCCATCGAAGAACAGCGACACATTGGTCACCAGCCCGCAAGGGGGCGGGCGGCGCTGGGCGCGCGCGGCCAGGCAGGCCTCCTGCATTTCCTGTTGCTGCACATAGCGCGTGTTGCGTAATTCCTGGGCATCACTGGGGAAGGCATCCAGCTGCTCATCCCAGGGAGCGGCCAGTTGGGCGTGTTCCAGGTTTATTGTGCTTTCGGACATGACTGACCCTCCATCTGTTTGGCTTCGGCTTCCCATTGATTAATCAGTGGATATTTCTGTTGGCAATCCAGTACCAGCCGTACCTGATGGCAGGGCAGGAACACCAGATTCAGGCCGCAGGTACTGCCATATCGTGGAATCTCCACCTGCGCGCTGTAGTGCTGGTAGCTGGCCCGAATCTTTTTCATGTATTGGTGAAATGCTTCATCGTCCTTCGGGCCGCACCCCAAGCAAGGATTGGGGTCCTCCACCCAGCGCACGGTGGCCATCAGGCCGGGACGCCAGGTGCGTGGCAGCGTGGCGCAGCACACCTCGCCGGCAAAAACCGCGGACTTACCCAGAAACTCAAACTCGGCACTGATGACGGTGTAGATATGCGGGTTGAAGTCATACAGATGGGTAGGCACGCCAATCAGCCCGCCACCCGGCCCGGCCAGGCTGGCGCACGCTGCCAGCCAGGGCAGCAGCAGGCAGAGCAGCGCGCGTTTAAGCCAGCGGATGCCGTGCCGCCAGAGCTGTTGCTGCAAATAGCGCGTGTTGCGTAATTCCTGGGCATCACTGGGGAAGGCATCCAACTGCTCATCCCAGGGGGCGGCCAGTTGGGCGTGCTCCAGGTTTATTGTGCTTTCGGACATGACTGACCCTCCAGTTGTTTGGCTTCGGCTCTCCACTTGGCCAATGTGGGAAAAACCTGTTTGCTATCAATCACCAGCCTGACCTGATGGCAGGGCAAGAAAGCCAGATTGATGCCATAGGTATCCTGGTACGGCGGAATCTCCACCTGCGCGCTGTAGTGCTGGTAGCTGGCTTCTTTCTTTTTCACATATTCAAGAAATTTGCTTCTTTCTTTATCCATATTGGGTGCGCACCCCAGGCAAGGATTGGGATCCTCCACCCAGCGCACGGTGGCCATCAGGCCGGGACGCCAGGTGCGTGGCAGCGTGGCGCAGCACTCCTCGCCGCCGGACACCCCGGCTACACCCAGAAACTCAAACGTGACGGATTTGACGGTGTAGATATGCGGGTTGAAGTCATACAAATGGGTAGGCACGCCAATTAGCCCGCCACCCGGCCCGGCCAGGCTGGAGCAAGCCGCCAGCCAGGGCAGCAGCAGGCAGAGCAGCGCGCGTTTAAGCCAGCGGATGCCGTGCCACCAGAGCTGTCGCCGCCAATGGCGCATATCGCGCAGTTGCTGGGCAGCACCGGGGAAGGCATCCAACTGATCATCCCAGTTGGGCGTGTTCCAGGTTTATTGTGCTTTCGGACATGACTGTTTCTGCACTTGTAAGGCTCCAGTTGTTTGCCTGTTTATTTTTAAGATGGAAGCCCAGCTAAAAAATGTGGCTGCGTTGCACCGTTTTGCCGGGTACAACGCCATTCTTTTACCGTTTAAAATAGTGAGCCCTGCTTACTTGAAAAGTGGTGCAAGGTTTTTATTTAAAATTTTCAAGTAGTTGTTTGATAGCTTCTTAAATTCTTCTGTTTCTCTTTTCTCCTTGTCTTTGAAATTTTCGGTTGATGAGTTGTTTTTATTGATTGCTCGGATGTAAGTAATGGAGATGTTGTTATTTTCTTTCGAGTAAAGTTGGATAGAGGCAAGTATGGGGGTGTCAAAGGCATATTTCGTCTCGAACGTATTGCAGTCGAGACTGGGTATTGCTTTGTTGTTGTTTGTAATTTCTTCCTCTGATTTTCCTGTGTAATTTTTTTCGCATATCTTTGGCAGGTAGGTAAAGGGTATGCTTTGACTCATCGTAATGCTTAGCATGTAGTCTGGCATTTGTTCTAAATTGTTTGATGAGGTGTATAGTTCAATGCCAATCTGATTTTTACTGACGATAAAAGATCCAGTATCCAGTCCGCCAGGCAGTGGCTTCCATTCTCCCGGTGGGAGTGGAATATTGAAATTGCCTATTTTTATTTCCTTGCTGATTGGTTTGTTACTGTTTATCCAGTCTTTTAGTTTATCAATGCTTTCATTTGAAAAATATATTTTTTCCGATTTTAATGTGTCGGCATGACTTGTTGCCGAAGTGCAGAGAATGCTGCTTAGCATTACAATGGCGATTGCGCTGTGACGGAGTGTGGTTGACATGGTGTGCTTCCTGTGTGGTTTAGCGGAGGTTTATTTGGTAATGGCTGGGGTTAATTACCCTTGAGGTGGTTGTTTGTTTTTCCTGTGTTTTGCAGTTTTTCATCAATAAAGGCATTGCGCTCTGGTTCGGAAAGCAGATTTTCCTCATCGGCCAGTAGTTGCATTTGATAGAGGAGTTGCATCATGGCTTCTTTATTATCCAGGCCAAATTTATCAGGGGTGGCTTCATGGGTTTGTTGCCATTTTTCGGCCTGCTGCCAGGCGCTCAATGCTTGTACGCTACCATCGCTCAGGTGTAGTACCTGATGAGGCCAGTCCGGCAAAGAGGAGAACTCAGTTGGGCGGTTTATCCGACTGGAAATGCCATCCCGGTCTTGCCAGTGAATGGCGTGAATGGGTTCAAAGAGAAATTTGAATTCGGCAGGGGATAAATTGCTGAGTGCTATATGTAAACAGCGTGGATCGTAAAAACGAAATATCATGGGTAGCAGGCCATCCTCCAGTTCCACTTGTGTGGCTTGTGTTAAACGTTGAGTAAGTTGATCCAGATTGATATGTGCTTGTGCGATGAGGAAAATGAGACGTGGTTCATTTTCTATAATTTGCATTAATTCCAGTAATAGTTTTACTTGTGGTTGTTGCTCCGTGTTGATGGCAATTAATACCGGCCCGGATTCGGCTACAGACTGGTGAGCCGTATTGTCCAGCAACAGACGATGGGCTGGTTCTGTGGAATGGTATCGAATGGTTTGCAGAATAAAATTCTTATCATCTGCCAGATCAATCATGGCAAATAGCTGGTTTTGCTTTTCTTGCCGTACTTGGGTGAGCAATTCATCTAGCCATTCTGCTGTTGTATGCGATTTGGTTTTTTGTACATGCAACATTAGCTATGTCCTCCAGTAAGTACTTGTCCTTCTTTGAAAGCGCGCTCCAGGCAAGACTTGCAATTCACCTTGGTAAAGGACGGAAGCGGAATGGATTTGGCCTGCGGACTGGTGATGCTGAAGTCGCCAAAGTGGGTGATTGGTCCTGCTCCGCTACCCAGTTTTAGTCCTTCACTGCCAATGCTGATCCAACTGCCGCCAGCAGCCAGCATGATTTCTTTGGCATTGATGACGACCTTGCCATTGGAGCTGCTGATATTGAGTTCCCCCATGGATGCCAGTTGTAATGCATCGGACTGCGCCTGAATTTGTACGGGACCCTTATTGGCGAATAATTTGATGCCTGCTTTCAGGGCAAACAGGCTGATGATTTCACTGACATTGACTGTCAGTTTTTTCATGACCGTTATTGCCGTATTTCCACTACTACTGATCGCCAGGCTTTTCCCTGTATTCAGATGCATGGGGCCGGATGTAGATAGCGCCATCCCGGCAGGGGAGGTGGCCACCAGTACCGCGTCTTGCAATTGTTTGATTTGCTGCTGTAACAACTGGTGTTGTGCTTGCCAGTCCAACTCTTCTGCATTGGCTGTTTTGGCTGCAAGACTCATGGCACGGACGTTCTGGTTGGCGTCGTCCAGTGTCTGGTAGGTTTCATTCAGGTCGGTTTGCAGGCCACTGGCTTTGCGCTGTGAATAGGCGGACAGCAACAGCCCCTTACCCGCGCGGATGGCCCCCCACTGGTCGCTGCGCAACTCAAACCCTGCGCCGCGCGGCTGGCGTTGGGCATCCACCAGGTGGCCGAGGTTGAGCTGGGTCTTGCCGTATTCGGTGGCCAGCTTGATATGCTCCTTGCCCTGCAAATCCTCCATGCGCAGCTTGTTGTGGGAACGGGTGAGGATGACGTTGCGGGTGTGCCAGCCGCTGTCGATGTGATCCGGCTTGCTGCTGTCGTGCAGCACCGAGGCAATATAGGGGTGGTCCGGGTCGCCATCATCAAAACCCAGATTGACGCGGGTACCGGCATGCAAGGGCAGGTGAAAGCCAAAGCCGCCGCCGGCAAACGGCTTGGCCAGCCGCACCGGGCGCGAGTCACCGCCGGGGCTCCAGCGGTCCAGATCAAACAGAAAACGTACCCGGTAGCGGCCCAGCTCATCCAGAAAGGGATAGCGATAGCTGTTATCGCCCGGACTCACCACCATGGCGGGCAAGGTGCCGTAGATGCGCGGCTTGGGCAGCAATGCCGGTCGCCAGATGCGGTCGGCCGGAATGGCCTGGAAGCGGTTGTGATAGGCCTGATCGCGCGCGCCCTGATGCCGGGCGGCAATGATCAGCCAGCCATGCTCGGCCTCGGCAAAGGCGTGGTCCAGCCGCAACACCTCGCCCGGACGGATGTGCAGCACAGTACCGCTGCCACTGGCCACGCACTGGCGTGCCTGCGAGGCCTGATGGCGCAACAGGGCGATGCGGGCGGTTTCCGCCGCATCACGTCCGCCCTCGCCCCAGGCATAATCCAGCCCATAGGCCGCCGGCTGCGGGCCGCCCAGGCCGTGCTCGGCATCCAGCACGGTATCGGCAGTCAGATAGTTGAAATCGGTGCGGCGCACGCTGTGCAACATGCTGCGCTGGTGAATCTGCCACTGCTGGATGGCCGGGCGGTCATCCTGGCGCAGCCCGCCCGGCGCCCGCAGCGGAATATCCAGCAGCCGCCCGCGGCCATAGTGCTCCAGATTATCGCCAAACAGCAGTACCTCCTTGCCGGCCTCCTCCACCACAAACTGATAAAACAGGCCCGCCTCGGCGGCCAGGCGGGAGATGAACTGCAAATCGGACTCGCGCCACTGGGTGAGATGGGCATGGGTGGGCAGCGGGGTGGTGAGCTGAAAGCGCATATCGCTGGCGGCAAAACCATGCTGCTGCAGCACGGCGGCAATCACCTGCGGCACGCTGCTGTTCTGAAACAAGCGGCAGGTCGCGCCCTCGGCCAGCAGGCGCAAACGCGGACCGATGGCAAAGCGGTAGCGGGTTTCCTGCACATTGCTGTCCTCGCGCCAGGCCTCGCACACCACGCCATGCCACACGCGCTGGGCTGCCGGATTGGCCGGGAAGGCAGGGAGGCCGCTGATGACGGGCAACGACTGGGCCGGCGGGGGAGAGATGGTGAAGCTGACCGGCTGGTGGATGAGGCTGGCGAGCGCCAGGGCGGGGTCGGGGCTGGTGACGGTGACGTTGAGCAGATAGGGGGTGTCGAGTGCTTCGTCGAGGGTGAAGTGGTGTACGGAGAGGTCCAGGCCCAGGTGGGAGGAGAAGCGCAGCTGGTAGGGGTTGGGCATGAGATCGTCCTTGATTGGCGTCGCCATGGCCCATGCAACAGGCGGTGATGCCTGCTGCATGGGCCGAGGGGGGTTAGCGGTTTTCTATCCAGCTATCGGCGTGGATGATGTTGCCGTCCTTGTAGGCCCAGGTGATTTTTTCGTAACGCACTTCTACCTGTTCAAGGTGGTTGTAACGTTCCTTGGCCACGTCCTTGATGTTGTGCATCTTGGGTTTGACGGCCACCACCTTGACGTTCTCCAGCTGCATGTTGAAGTACTCTTTTTCCTCCCCGGCATCGTCGATGCGGTACCACTTGAGTTCCATGCCCTTGAGGTTCTGGCCGCTGGTGACGGCCTTGTACAGGTAGGGCGAGGCGGCATCGAATTCCTTGACGAAAATCAGCGGGGTATGCACGCGGGTGCCGGTGAGCTTGCCGGTATTGCCATCGGTGGGAATGTAGACACTGTGGTCAAATTCCAGCACTTCGACGGAGCCTTCTCGACCTTGTACGGTGACGGAGCCTTTGATATCGGCACCGCCGTCGTCCTTGATCCACAAATAGGCGGGTATGGCCATGCTGTTTCTCCTTGCTGCGGGGCTCTGCCCCGGTGGTGGGTCCACCCGGCACGCGGGTGCTGCGGGTGGTGGTGTTGACACCCGGATGTCATCGCCCGGCGGGCGGTTCGATCAGAGTGATTTCCACGCGCCGGTTTTTGCTGCGGCCGGACGCATCGTCATTGCCATACAGCGGCTGGGTGTCGGCCAGCCCCTGTACCGCAAAATGGGTGATGGGAAAGGTGGAGGCAGTCACCAGCCACTGGCGTACCGCCTCTGCCCGCATCAGTGACAGGCGCAGGTTGGCTGCGCGGCTGCCGGTGTTATCGGTGTGGCCATCAATCAAGACCCGCTTGCCGGGGTTGGCCTGCACCCATACCAAGACCGCTTGCAAGGCCAGCTTGGCTTCTGGTTTGAGCACGCTCTGGCCGCTGTCGAACAGCGCGGTGCTATCCAGCCGGACCACTTCTGGCTTGGGTTGGGGCGGGTGGTAGGACTGAACGGCACGCAGGCTGAGGTCGGCCAGTGCTTGCCCTTGATACAAGGCAAAGCCCAGTTTCAGCGGTATGCCGTCGGCAGCCAGTGTGCTTAGTTGGCGCTGCCAGGCTTGCAGTTGCTGGGCCGCCACGCCTCGGGCCGGTTCCTGCGTGGCCGCCAGTGCCTGGAAGGCGTGCAGGCGCACCGCGGTTTGCGTAATCAGTTGTTGATTGTTCCAGGCGGAGCAACTGATAAACGCCATCAGGAATAAAGCGCTGCTGCTGATCAGGGTGGCCAGTTGCCGCCAGCCGGGTGGGCAGGCGCGGATGGGGGGGAAGCAGTCCGTCAACATGGTCAGCACCGTACTGTCGGTGGGAAGGCCGCATGGTGTAGTGGCCGGGGCTTGCAAGCCGCTGTGGCGGTTGGCCGCGTCTTGCCATGGCACTTCCTTGGGGCCGGGTTCTCCTGCTGGCTGCGACAGACAGGCGAGGGCATGTAAGGCGGGTGCCTGCTTGCCTGCCTGTTCTGGCAGCAGGGCCGGTAATAACTGCTGGCTGACATGCTGTTGCAGGGTGTTGAGCACCACGGCGTGTTGTAGTGCAGCCAGGCTCTTGTCCGGTGCTGCTTGCAGCGCGGCAGCCAGCACGGCTTGTATCTGCTGTGCAATGGCGTGTTGTGCCGCTGGATAATTACGAGTGGGCGCAATGGCCACCGGCAGCGGGAGCGCTTGTTCCAGCGCCGGATGGGTGGCCAGTATCAGCAGTGCGCCCGGCAACGGATGTCCGTGTTGTTGCTGCGCCAGTTGCCAGGCGTGATACCAGTCGGCCAGTTGTGAGACAGCGGCTGGTGTCGGGTTGAAGACATCGGCGTTGATGACCAGCAGCAGTCCCCGCGCCCGGATACCACTGCTGTGCCAGGCGGCCAATTGTTGTGGCTGATCCAGCCAGTGCCAGGCTGGTTGCAGTGTGCTGCGCCAGCCCTGTGCCTGTTGCAGTGCATGGGCGGCCGGGCCACCCAGCAGGATGACTTCTGTGGCGCTGTGGCTGGCCTGCTGCCGTAAACGGCGCCACAGTGCCAGCATGCCGATCAGCCAGGGCAGGCTTAGCAGCATGGCCACGGCGGTGGAAACGGGCAATGCACGCCAGATCAGCAGCAGGCCCAGGCTTAGCATTATCAAGGGGTACAGCCAGTACCAAAGCAGCGGTGGCATGGCGTGTCCTTAACCGCCCAACTGGCGCAGCGCATGGTGCAGCCAGCCTTGCAGCAGTAAATAGAGCAATGACAGCAGCAGGCAGGACAGCGCTGCCCACAGCCACGGGGAAAAGCTGCGCCAGTGCCAGACAGGGCGGCGTGGTGCGGTGGCTGTCTGGGCCGGCGGCAGCGCGTTAATCACCTTGTCCAGTTGCTGCCGCCATTGCTGGCGTTGCGCGGCATCGCCCTGGCTGTACTTCCCTTCAAAGCCAAGCGCCAGCACCAACTGCCAGCAGGCCAGCAACCAGTACGATGGTTGCGGGCGGGCCAGTTCGCTGCGAATTTGCTCATAGATTTGTTCGCCACCTTGTAGCGAAGCAAAGCGGCGTACTTGCAAGGGATTGGCCTGCCATTGGGCGCGGGCCGCGTCGGGCAAATGGCGCAGCGCGGTTTCATCCAGCAGGCAGCAGCAGGCGTAAATCATTTGTTCGCGTTCGCGTGATGGTGTACCTGCCTGTTCCAGCGCCTGTTCCAGTTGATCAAGCAGTTGATCGCAATGATGGTTCAGGTCGCTGCCGGCTACCGGCGCGGCCTGTTGCTGGAGCCGGGTGACAATCAGCGAGACGTCGCGCATGTGGCCGCGTACGGTATGAAGAATGGTAAGGGGGCTCATGTTCTGGGTACCGCGTACAAGGCCAGTTGCAGCTCTGGCAGGGAAGAGGGGAAGTAAAAGGCGCAGGACTGGGCGGCCAGCATGGTGGCAAAGGCCGGATGCTGGCTATCCAGGGCGAAATACAAGCTATCCACCCGGCTGGGCAGGGCGGTGGGCAGGCGCTGCATGGGTTTGAGCGGAATACCATTGATGGCCGAGGACAGGATGCGCGCCACTTCGTCCGGAGCACCTGCCTTGGCCACCTTGGGTAATTGTTCTTGCAACAGGTGCAGCGGCATGGCGGCGTGGACAGATAGATAAAAATCCGTGCCTTCGCGCAAGCGCGCATCATCCAGATGGGCCAGCCACAGATTGCTGCCATCGCGTTGCAGCGGCAGCACCACCACCGGCGTGGGGATTACCGTATCCAGCAGCGTGCGGATCAGTTGTTCCAACTGCAGGAATACCCTGCCCAGTTGTTGGTGGTCGTAGGCCGGGATGTCGCTTAGCTGTTGTTCCAGGGCAAAGATGCTGAGCATGCCCGCCAGCCGTGACAGGCAGAGGTAGGCGGCATAGGGCTGGATATTGCCCAGTGTTGGCAGCATGCGAAGTTCCGGCCAGCTTTGGGCCAGGCTATGCATCAGCCACAGCAGGCTGAGGTCCGACAGCAGATAGTCGGCGGCTTGGCGGGTGCGTTCACGGCGCTGTTGTTGCAGGCTGTGTTGCCTGGCCAGCAGTAGTTCTGCCAGTTGTTGCAGGCGCTGCTGCAATAAGGGCGATGCACTACAGCACAGCAAGGGTGGGATAAAGCCGGGGTCCTGTTCGAAACGGCCCTGGGCATTGCGTTGCAGCCGTGCCAGCGGCAGCTTGCTCATGCCGTCCAGCGCTTCACCGTCAAATTTCAGCAGCAGATTGAGCTGTTCCACGGCCAGTTCGTCTTCCTGCTCGCCCATGTGATCTGGCACTTGGGCAAACTGCTGTCGGTAGCGGCGTGGTGTTTCTTCCGGCCTCACCTCGCCCTGATGCAGGTTATTGCCCAGGGGGTTGAGCAGCGGCAGTGCCAGCCATAGCGTGATGCTGTCGCTGGCATTGTCGAGCGCATCCAGGTGTCGCGCAGGCGGTAGCTGCGCGCTGATGCGGGTGTCGAAGGCAGTACCGTCAGGAAAGCGGCCGGCTAACTGTTCGAGCCGGACTTGTCCCTGGCTGAGTGCCAATGGGTCGAGCGCCAGCGCGCTTACGCCCCAGGGGAAGGGGCTGGCCAGCGCCGCCAGTTGGTGGTGTTGCCAGGCTTGCTCTGCCTCTTGCTGCTGGAATAACTGTGGCAAGAGCAGGATGCCTTCATGCCAGAGTGGTTTGTGAATGCGCAAACTGGATATCCTTCAAGGTGAGCGGGGAATACTGCGGGCTGCAAGCGATGTCGCCTGCGTTTGCCGCGAGTGATGATCTGCTGCCCCCAGTAATTGCAGGCGTACCGCATGATCGGGGGTGAAATAGCTGCCAAAGCGCACCAGGCCGCTTTGCTTGAGATGACAGACCAACTCATAGCCCAGTACATCGTGCTGGGCATTGGCCAGTAGCTGGATGTCGATGTGGGCCAGCCGCGGTTCATAGCGCAGCAAGGTGCTGGCAATGTGTTGGCGCAGCAGGTGTGCGCTGGCCGGCAAATGGCGGTAGATCAGTGCCAGATCCGGTAGTCCGTAATCCGGCAGATGCTTGATGGCGCCTTGCCGGCTGTTGAGAATCACCCGGATGTTGTCCATCACGCTGAACAGGTGCTGGCTGTTTTCATCCCAGGCGTGCAGGCTGCTGCCATCCTGGAAGTTGCCCAGCAGTTTTTCGTAGAGTGATGCTCCGGTATGGCCTTGCCCTGGTTTCATGTGCCACTCCTGACGGCCGGCGCCGGGACACTGGTTGCTGCTGCGGACGCTTTGGGCTGTGACGCGGGCACGGTGGCCGGTGTTTGTGGCTGTGGCGCAGCCGGTGGGTCCGGTGGGTGTGGCAGTTGGGTGATCCGGATCTGGTTATCCAGTAGTTCCAGGCGGGCTGCTTTCTGGTTATCCAGCGTTTCTACCGGCATGCTGACGCGCCAGATCGCCGGTGGCGCGGGCTGGCGGAATAAGGCGACGATGGCAATTTGACTGGTATTGGGTTCTACCGGCGAATTCAGACTGATGCTGGTTCCCGGCCGCAGTACCAGATCATGGCGTGCCAGCATTTCCTCGCCCAGTGTGTCCCTATCCTGGCTTAAGAGCTGTGCATAGCTGGCCTGGGCAAAGGCTTTGCCATCACGTAGCTGATAGACCCGGACCACTACCGCAAGGGCATGGCCGCGTTCATCCGGATTCAAGGCATCGCGGGCGGTCAGGTCCAGCTTCAGCGTGGTCAGCTTGGGATAAAACACAGCGGAAACCAGTTGCTGGCTACCGTTTTTCAGTGCTTGCCAGGCACCGCAGCCGCTGAGGCCAAGGCTCAGTAGCACGCATAGCATGGGGGTGAAGCGCAGACGCATGCGGAGGGTCTCCGGCAGTAGGGTGGATGGGTCAGGCATGCAGCATCCCCAATGGAATTTCGACGTGCTGCTTGTTGTGCTGTGCTGCCGGGCGCAGATGGGCGGCGCGTCCCAGCCGGTCGCCATGGCGGCTCAGCCGCGAGGCCGGTCTGGCGCTGGCGGGCAGGCGGGCAAACAAGGCCAGATCCCAGCGCAAGCCCAGATAGCCGCGCAGCACCTGGCTGAGATCGTCATGTGTTTGCTGCCCTGTCTGCAGCGCGGCCAGTTCGCTGCTGTGCTGCAGTTGCAGGGTGAGTTTGACCGTGCGTTGCACATCCCGCAGGCGGGCGCCCAATAACACCGTGCCGTTGTGCAGCCGGCTTGTCCGGCCAAGCCGGCCCGGCCCCAGCAGCACCTTGCGTGGGTAATAGGGGCTGACACTGCCCGGTGTGTTGGGCAGCACATGCTGCAGGGCAGCCAGCAGGCCATCTGCGGTGCGGGTGCGCTGGCTGAGCGGGCCCAACAAGGCCAGCCAACGCGCAGGGCTCAGCCCGGTTTGCTGAGCGGGCAAGGCGCGGCCAGCCAGGCCCAGCAAGGCTTGTGACAGACGATCCTGCCCGCCGGGACGGAAACCCGCCGGGTAGTGATATTTGCGCCAGATGGCGTAATAGCGGGTGATGATGCGGTGATGGAACAGGTCGAGAAAGTCGCTCAGTGCCTCGTGGCCTTCGCGGCGGGTGACCTGATCGTTGCCAATATGTTGCGGCAACACGCCATCCACTCCGGTCAGTCCCAGAAAGCGCGTGTATACCGTAGGGACTGACGATGCTGGCTCGTGGTGGTATTGCGGCTGGTAGTGCAGCTCTGCACTTGGGAAACCATAGGCCGGGTGCGCGCGGAACCTGACCGGCTCTGCCGCGGCACTGTCTGTACTTGCCAGCGTGCATGGCGGTGTGCTGGCCAGCTCCAGTAATTCGCAGAAGCGATAGAAATTGAACTGGTCAGCCTGTGGCAGCATGGCTTGAATCAAAGGGGCGGGCGCTGGCATGTGCGATCCTCCCACTGCAAGGTACGGCCGCTTGGCTGTATCAGCACGCGTAAACGGGTGAACAGATTCAGATCGGCATAGCTCGCCAGAAAATGATCCAGCAAGGTGGCAAACAGATACAGATCGCCTTCGCCGGTAAAGCCGCCCTGATCCAGGGTGATGTCAATGGCCACGCCGTGCTTGACGCAGCCTTGTTCCACCTTGCGTACCAGTTGATGGGATACATCGACGATGGCCTGCAGGCGGCGGCGGTTCAGCGCGTCGTCGGTCCAGTCGTATAGCGCCAGGGTGCCGCGCAGGGTTTCGGCATTCAGCAAGGACAGGTAATTGCTGGCCAGATGCGACAGCACGCGCCATTGGAATCTGTCCTCACGCGGCGGATGGCAAGGCAAGCTGTATGGCAACAGATGATGCACGGCGGTCACTGCACTGCGATGCTGCCGCAGGGTTATCTGTTGGGGCTGACGCAGGGCCTGGCGCGGCAGCATGCCATTGGTGCCGGTCAGTTTCAGCGACAGGGTTTCCGGCTCCAGTTCCTTCTGCGCCTGCCAGTGATGGCCGCCCAGCATCAGCCAGCTATCTTCATGGCCATTGGCACTCTGCCGTGTATGGGTGTGGTAGTAGCGTTCCGGGGCTTCGTGACGCAGCATGCCGCCGCGGTGGCGAAAGCTGCGAAACGGCAGGTAGTCATGGCGTTGGCCGCTGTGGTGATCGAAGGCTTGGACGGCATCGACCGAGAAGGTTTCGATCTGGTTGCCATCGTGCAAGACCGGGATGACACGGTAGGCATGCTGGCGATGATCAACATGAATGGGTTCGGCTTCGACCTCGAACAGGTTGACCGCCGGTACGCAATGCAATTGGAAGGCGTGCTGGTCAAACGGTTGCCCAGCCGGAAAGTAGCTGGCCAAGTGAATTTCGATGTCAAAACGGCCATGGGCTGGCAGTTGTGTGGCATTCAGGCCGCACAATTCGACAAACAGGAATTTTTCCCGGAAGGCAAAATACTCCATCAGCAGTGGATAGCCGCCGTGTGCGCTGGGCGGTCTGGGCCACAGCCGGTCATCAGCAGCAAAGCCGCTTTGCCTGAGCGTCAGCGCGGTGCTGATCACGGCGTCTTCGCCACTGGTTTTCAAGGCTAGCCGGACCGTTGGCTGGGTTAAAGCATGCAACAGGGCAAAAGCCACCGGCGGGTCGGCGTTGAGAAACAGCGGCAGGATGGATAAGTCCAGGCTGTCGCGGTTGGCCTGGGCTTCCAGTTGCAGCCCCAGTCGAATCAGTTGGCTGCCATCGTCGCTTTCTTCCAGTCGGGCCAGCTGCAGTTGCAGCGGCAGCAGTTGCAGGTCGCGGGTGGTGCGGTATTGGCAGACCTGGCCGACATTGCCAAGCGGGCTGCTGAGCAGGCCGGTTCCCGCCGGGATGTGCTCGGCTTGTTGCAGCACGCCCTTGGCGGTGCGAAACGCCATCACGGTCAGGGCTGGAATCATGCGCAAGTAATGCGGCCACAGCAGTCCGACCAGGTTTTCGGTCAGTTCGGGTACGTCGTCATCCAGCTTTTGCTGCAACTTGCCCATCAGAAAGGCAAAGCCTTCCAGCAGACGTTCCACCATGGGGTCAGGATGGCCGACATTGTCCAGGTTTAGCAGGGCAGCCTGATCGGGATGGGCCTGGGCAAAGGCTTTGCCGGCTTCACGCAGGTAGCGCATTTCTGCCGCGTAGTAATGCAGGGTCTGGTCGTTCATGATTGGCAGGCCCGCTTCATCGGCTGGAGAACAATGCGGTACGCAAGGGGTTGAGCAGGCTCATGTCCTGCTGCAGGCGTTGCATCTGTCCGTGCAGGGTTTGCTTGTCGGCATCTTTGCGGCGTCCGCGTTGGCGCAGCAGTTGCAGATGACTGGCCTTGATGTCGAAAACCAGTTCCGGATCCCACTGGCAGATTTCCTGGCTGCATAGCTGTTGTTCCAGCCCGCTGACAATGCCCAGCGCAATATCTGCCCGGTCACAGGACTCCGCCAGTTGTGCCGTCAATAACAGTTGCTGTGCCTGTTGGCGCAGGCCATGTGGTCGGGGCAGGCTTTGCAGCCAGCCCAAGGCGGCTTCCAGCCCTTGCTGTTCGGCCAGCAACTGGGCCTGTTGCCCGATATCTTTAAGGTCGGTGCCGGTGACGGAGATCAGGGGTGGGGCCAACTGGTTGTCGCCACCGCTAAGGTCGTGTACCACGGCCTGGCTGGCCAGCCATTCCAGCGTATTGTCGTCGGCAAACGGGCTGCCATCGGCAAAGCATAATTGTTCGATACCACACAGGCGGTGGCGCATCAGCGCAATGTCGCTCAGGGCGATGTCGCGCCAGTGCTGATGTGATTCTCCCAACTGGCCCAGCGCCTGCCAGGCCAGGTATTGCAGGTCCAGCCAGAAGTGATTGGCGGCTTCCAGAAAGGCCGAGTCGGCTTTTTCCAGCAGGGCATGCCATTGTTTTTGCAGCAGCAGGCGGGTGAGCGTCTGGCGCAGCTCTGGCCTGGGGGCGGGCAGGCGGGTGCGCTGCTGGCCATCATGTGGCGGAGGCTGGGCAATGCTGTCCCAGCGCACTACCCGTGCCAGCCGGAAGGCGGCAAATGCCCCTTGTGGCTGCTGGCGCAGATAGCCGCACATGGCGCGCAATTGTTCCAGCAACATCTGGCTGGATTCAATCACATTCGCACTGGGTGGATGACTGGTTTGGCTGCTTGCTGCTGAAGCGCTGTGGGGTAGGCTGCCGTCGCTGGTGGCCAGTGTGCTGCGCAGCTGGGCCCAGGCCGTGTCGAGTTCGATGGCATGGCTTGCCCATTGCTCGGCCAGATTGTCCAGTTGCTGCTGCAGCGCCTGGCGCAGGGGTGGGGATGGCGCATCCAGGCTTAGCAGCCAGTCCAGAACCTTGCTGCTGCCAAGCCAGCCCAGAATGGCATGGCGTGCTGCCTGCCGTTGCGGATGCAGGGCGGTGCCATAGTGCAGGCTCAGTGCCTCCAGTAATTCCAGCCCCTGGTACAGGCCGTTCCAGCCATGTTGGCGCGTCCAGGCATAGGCCAGATACACTGCGGGCCGCAGGTCCTTGCCCTGCTGTTGCAGCAGCAAGCGACAGTCCTGCTCCAGCGCAAGACAATCCAGCCCACTTAGCCGGGACAGATTGTCTTTG
Source organism: Aquitalea magnusonii (assembly GCF_002217795.2). Classification (NCBI taxonomy): domain Bacteria; kingdom Pseudomonadati; phylum Pseudomonadota; class Betaproteobacteria; order Neisseriales; family Chromobacteriaceae; genus Aquitalea; species Aquitalea magnusonii. Next base: position 3,004,082 of record NZ_AP018823.1, on the reverse strand, counting down.
AGCTGCAGAAATACCTCATGCTCAGCGACGTCTTCACCGCAGGGCTTGTCTGCCTGACACGGCTGCAACAGCAGGGCAATGTCTGCTGGTGCATCGGTTTGGGCAATGCTGGTGTTGTCCTGGCGGATCAGGCGATTGAGCCAGTCTGGTTTCATGAATGCTCCGGTCCATGGCTGGGGGAAATGTTGCCGTGGTATGGGCTTGCCCGCCGTCAGGCAGGGCAAGCCGCTGCCTGCTTAGCTGTTTTTGGCCTTGGGCATTTGCGACACCAGTGACAGGCTGATATCCATGCCTTCGACCTGGAAGTGCGGCACGATGAACAGCTTGATCTTGAAGAAGCCCGGGTTATCGTCGATGTCTTCCACCACCACCCTTGCCTCGCGCAGCGGGTGGGATGCCTGCAGTTCGTCGGCCGGGTCGGTCATCTCGGTCACCAGATTCTTGATCCAGCTATTGAGCTCCAGCTCCAGCACTCGGCGGTCCTTGGTGGTACCGATGTTTTCGCGCTGGATCAGCTTCAGATAATGGGCAATGCGCGACAGCAGGAAGATGTAGGGCAGGCGGGCATTGATGCGACTGTTGGCGGTGGCTTCCCGGGTTTCGTACAGTGCCGGCTTCTGTACCGAGTTGGCGGAGAAGAAGCAGGCGTAATCACGGTTCTTGTAGAAGGACAGCGGGGTGAAACCAAGGTTGGCGAACTCGAACTCACGGGTTTCCGGAATCAGCACTTCGGTGGGAATCTTGATTTGATTACCGGTGCCCAGGTCGTACAGGTGGATGGGCAGGTCTTCCACCAGGCCGCCCGCTTGAGGGCCGCGGATTTGCACGCACCAGCCATTGTGAATGAAGCTGCGCACCATATTGGCGGCAAAGGCAAAGGAGGCGTTGGCCCACAGATAGCGCTGGTGGTCCGGGCCTTTTACCTGTTCACAGTAGTTGAAGCTGCGTACCGGTACGGTGTCCGGCCCATAGGGCAGGCGGGCCAGGAAGCGCGGCAGGGTGAGGCCGACATAGCGGGCATCGTCGGTATCGCGGAAGCTTTTCCACTTGATGTATTCGGCGCGGTCAAAGTAGTTGGCCACATCCTGGATGGCGGCCACTTCTTCCATGCTGTCCTTGCCGAAGAAGGCGGCGCCCACCGAGGCGATGAACGGCATGTGGGCGGCGGCGGATACCTTGGAGACATTGCGCAGCAGGGCAATGTCCTGCGGGCCGCGGTCGAATTCGTAGTCGGAGATGATGGCACCGATGGGCTCGCCACCCGGTGTGTCGTATTCCTGAATATAAGTGTGGCGGTACAGCCCGCTTTGTATCACTTCCGGGCTGTCCTCGAAGTCCTGGCGCAGGGCTTCCTTGGAGACATCCAGCAATTCGATTTTGATGTTCTTGCGAAAATCGGTGCGGTCCACCAGAAACTTCAGGCCACGCCAGGCCGATTCGGTGCGCTGGAAATCCGGGTGATGCAGCACGGCATCCAACTGGCGGCTGATCTGGGCATCAATGCGGTCGATATGGTAGTCGAGCAGGCCTTTGTCCAGCCGGTCTACCTTGAGTGCGGATTCCTGCACCAGCTTGAGGAAGACATTAACCGCCACGGTGATGCGTTCATTGAGGGTGGCTTCGGACAGGGCATCCTGATTGCGGAAGACTTCCACCGCAGGCGCATGGCTGACCGGGGTCAGATTGATGCGGTTGCACAGTGCGTTATATACGCCGCTGTCTGTGGTGGTGTCGGCATCCAGGACGGCGCTATTGCTGGGCTGGCTGGTATTTTCCATGTGGTTTTCCTTGGTGATCCGGGGTGATCAGGCTTGCGGGGCGTCCAGTGGGGCAATGTGTTCCAGCTCGGCACGCAGGTTGCGGGACAGTTGCTCGTCCTTCATGATCTTTTCCAGCTCGCGCCGGAAGGCTGCGTTGTCCAGCAGATTGGATTTCAGATCGCGCAGCAGATTGCGCATGGCCAGCAAGGCGGCCAGTTCGGGAATCTGGCGCACCACCTGTTCGGGGTGAAAGTCACGCATACTGCTGAAGTCCAGCGTGACCGGCAGCTCCGAGCCATCGCCCGCCAGGGTGTTTTCCACGCCCAGGCGCAGGCTTGGGTGGTAGTCGGCCAGCACGGAATCGAAGTTGTTTTTGTCGATGCGGTGCCTTGGTTTTTCGGCCAGCGGTGTGCCATCGTCGCGTTGGCTGAAGTCGCCCAGCACTAGCAGCTTGAGCGGCAGTTCCAGCTTTTTACGGGCACCGCCGGTGTGCAGGTCCAGCGTGATATTGACGCGGGCAGGGGGGACTTCTTTCTGAAAACTGTCAGCCATGGTTGCTTACTCCGTAAGTGGGGTGCTGCAGGCGGGTCAGCCATTGCACATGCTGTACTTTCTGCAAGCTTTTGATGTTTAATGGTTTTTGCTGGTTGGAAAACCATATTGCATGTCATTTTTATATTCAATGCTCATTTGTCGTATTCTGAAAATGCTGATTGGGTTGAGGCAAAAAAACGCTTGATGACAGAAGAATGAGATGGGTGAGTCAGAGAATGGCTGGTGATTTGCCTGGTGCCGGTGGTGATTTGCGCTGCGTTTGGGGGCAGGCCATCTGCTGATGGGGGGCGCTGGGCTGCGTCAGGGGGGTGATTGTCAAGCTGCGTGCTACTGCGGATGCGGCACGGTTTGGCAGGTTATTGCGCTAGGCAAGCGTATATCGTGCTGTTGCTTGACGCCGTGAGCCGGCATTGTGGATGTACACATCCGGTGTGCTGAACACTGCTGGCAGTCCTCAGGCGCAGGTGGCAACTAGCTTGCGCCTGACTGAACAAAGCCCCGGATTAGCCTGTGCTGGCAAGCCAGGGCTGGGACGTGCCAGGGTTGCGCTAAGCGGTATTGCGCATGCCGCCGCTGATCTGCAGTGTGTTGATGCTGCCCTGCATTTCCAGCGGCGGGATGTGCTCGCCGTGGGTGATCAGGCCACCCGCAATATCCACTTTTTGTGCGGAACCGCCCGCTTTCACGCTCAGGGCGATGGCGGACAGGGTGGTCACCACGCCCTTGACCAGCGACTGGCCGGTGCCTCCATGGGTTTCAATGCCACGCCTTACCGTGATGGTGCCGACCGGCTTGCTGATCTGGATGCCTACCGCGCCATCCGCATGCGTGGTGATGCGGTCGAACTCGGCCAGTTGCACGGTGCCGGTATAGACATTGAAGCCGCGTGCGCCCTGGCCAAAGGTTTCAATCGGCGCATTGATCTGCAAATGTCTTACCGTGCCGAAATTGACAAAGCCAATGCCGCTGGGGCCATAAGACGTAATCTTGTCTTCTGCCAGCCAATGATCCACCCAACCCCAGTTGTCCAGCACCATGTCGTTGGGGCCGTAAGTAACGATGGGGCCATGGTTGACCACACGGTCGACAAAAGCACCGTAAACGGTAAATACGCCACCGCTAATGCGGTCCGGCGTCCCTGCCGCGATGCCGCCGTCGCTGTACACCGCCTTGGTTTCCAGCCGCTGGACAACCAGTCTGCCACCGGTATCGCCGGCACCGCTGACAAAAATTCCACTGCCTTTGACTGGAGCGCCTACCCGCCCGGCAGACAAGCCGGTCAGGTCTGCGCTGATGGTGACGGCACTGTCGCTTTGCTGATTCCACAAGGTAAAGGCACCGGGAATCACTTCCACGCCATAGCCTTTGGGTCGTGCCTCGTAGCTGCGCGCATCTGCCATCACGATGTCGATGTTATGGGCTTCCACATGGCCACTGCGTATGTTATCCCGTGCCAGAATCTGCACTACTCCGTTGATTTGCAGATTCTGCAAAATCAAGCGACCCAGGCTTGCCACGCGGTAATCATTGAAAACGGCACGGCGGTTGGTCTCTGTCACCAGTTGCAAGCCATCGAGCTGATTGTCAGTCGACAAACAAATGCCATCCTGCCCTTTGCCGAAATGCAAGGCAGCCTGGGGGGAGATGGCTCTTAGCGACTGGCCTGCCGCCAGGTAAAGCGTGGGGACATCGTGCAGGCTGGCACCCAGCAGAATCGGGCCCGGCCTGGCAGTGGCAAGCGCGGCCAGCAGTTCTTCGGTGGAATGGACATGGAGTTGTGGCGCAGACATGGGCATTTCCTCAAATCAGGATTGTGCGGATTGCACAGTCAGCCTAGCGGTGGCTGATACCTGTCCAAAAGGGAAGTTTTCTGGTGCTTATTGTCTGTTTTCTGATCGGAAATCCGCTGGCGATTGCCTGGCGTGCTGTCGGTTGTCGTTTTCCGGTTTGTCGGTACGGAGGCCAGCGCTGGCCTCCATGTGCCGGCTTCGCCTGAGGGGTCAGTAACTGAGGCCGGGGATGGCGTAGTCGCGCAGGCGGTAATACAGCATGCCGGCAGCCTGCAAGGGTACGCGCAGCAGCGGCCCGCCGGGAAAGGCCGGGTTGGACAGGCGCATGAAGTGTTGCAGCAGATGCTCGTCGCCCAGAATGGCATTGGCCAGTACCTGTCCGGCTGCGCAGGTGGGCACCACGCCGTGGCCGGAGAAGCCTTGTGCCCAGTACACATTGTCACGGCGGCCGAAGTCCGGGGTGCGTGGCACGGTGATGTCGATATGGCCGCCCCAGGTGTGGGTGATGCGGTAAGGGGCCAGTTGCGGAAACACCCGCAGCAGGTCGGCACGCATGCTGGCGGTAAGATTGGCCGGCGTGCGGCCGGAATAGGTGCACTTGCCGCCGAACAGCAGGCTGCGATCCGCGGTCAGGCGGAAGTAATCCAGAATGAACTGGTTGTCCGATACCGCCATATTGCTGGGCAGCAGTTGCCGGGCGACTTCTTCCGGCAAGGGTTCGGTGGCAATCATATAGGTGCCGACTGGCATCACTTTGGCGGCCAGCGCCGGGTCCAGCCGGTCGATATAGGCATTGGTGGCCAGCACCAGCTTGCGGCAGCGGATACGCCCCTGTGCGGTATGCACCACGCAGCCATCGCCCTGGCTGGTGTAGGACAGCGCGCGGGTCTGCTCGAATAGGCGCACCCCCTTTTCCTCGGCGGCACGGGCCAGTCCCAGAATGTATTTGAGCGGATGAAAGTGGCCGCCTTCGTGGTCGATCAGCCCGGCGACATAGCGTTCCGAGCCCACGTGCTGTGGCAGGTCCTTGCGTGGCACGAACTGCAGCGCTTCATAGCCATAATGCCGTGCCGCATGTTCCTGCCATTCCGACAGCAGCTTGATGCGCTGCCACAGCACCGAGGTCCACAGATGGCCCTCTGCCAGTTCGCAGTCGATGTGGTGATGGCGGATCTTGTGACGGATGTCGGCGGCAGCACTGCGCAGCAGTTGCCAGATTTCCTGTGCCGCCTCCAGCCCCAGCGCAGCTTCAATCGGGGGCATGTCACAGGAAAAGCCCAGGATGATCTGCCCGCCATTACGCCCGCTTGCCGCCCAGCCCACCCGGCTAGCCTCGATCACGGCTACGTTGACACCGGCATCGGCCAGATTGTGTGCGGTATACAGACCGGTAAAGCCAGCGCCCACCACCAGCACATCCACATCCATATCCTGGGTCAGCGCCGGGCGCTCGATTTGCTGCGCCGTGCTGGTGGCGGCATACCAACTGGGCGGATAGTGGCGGGCGGATTCAAACATGGATTCTCCTTGGATTCATTGACGGCGGCGCTTCAGGCGCTGACGGTATATGCCCATACCACCTGGGCTTCTTCATGACCGGGGTTGCAGTAACGGTGTGGCCGACTGCTGTTGAAGCTGAAACTGTCGCCAGCGGCCAGCAGATGGCATTGTTCGTCCACCCACAGCTCCAGTTGACCACACAGCACCATGCCGCCCTGATCGCCGCCGTGGCTGAGGGTTTGCGGCCCGGAACTTGCTCCTGGGGCAAAGCGGGTGAGCATCAGTTGCAAACCACCGGCAAAGCCGGGCGAGAGCAGGGCGTCGCTGACGCCTTCGGCGTAGTGCAACACCGGGCGGTGTGCCTGGCGTACCACCAGCCCGCGCTCATGCGCCGGGGCCTGGCTGAAGAACACGCCATAGGGCACGGCCAGGGCGGTGGCCAGCTTGTTGAGGTCGGATACGCTGGGCTGGCTTTTGCCGCGCTCCAGCTGGGAGAGAAAGCCAATCGAGCGGCCGGTGGCGCTGCTCAATTGTTGCAAGGACAGTTTGCGCAGCTTGCGCAACTGGCGGATTTGTTCACCCAGCCAGGCCGGGTCGGGCTGGCTGCTGTCCTTGATTGGAGTGTCTGCAGTTGCTGTCATGTCTGGCAGCATACGCAGGCAGACTATGTTTTGGTGAAAAAATTACCAATAATTTTCACGAAATGAAAATTAATGTTGTATTTTTTCATAACGCCCGGCAGTGTAGTCATGGTGTCGTGGCCTGCTACACACAGCCTGCCAGACGTATGGTATTCAGCCGCCCGCGCGTTTCACCGTGAAACCTAGCTTTTGCAAGCTGCTGATGACGGTGGCGACATGATCCCCCTGGATTTCGATGCAGCCGTCCTTCACCGTCCCGCCGCTGCCGCAGGCTGCTTTTAGCTGCTTGGCCAGGGCGGTCAGGCCGGCCGCATCGCGCAGCACGCCTTTCACCACGGTGACGGTCTTGCCGCCACGGCCCTTGTTTTCACGGCTGACGCGCACAATGCCATCGCCGCTGGGCATGGTGGTTTGCTGGCAGATGCAGGCGTCAAGCGGCTGGCGGCAGTCCGGGCACATGCGGCCATGCTCGGTGGAATAAACCAGGCCGCCGGAAGAGGATTTCGATTTCATGGGTCAATGCAGGCTAACAGGGCAGCCGGCAGTCTAGCGCCAAACCGGCGGCAAGACGATGGCTGTGAACAGGACAGATCAGCAAGCAGGAGCAGCAGGATGGACAAAGTGCAGCGCGTGATACTGGTAACCGGTGGCACCTCCGGCATTGGCAAGGCAACGGTGCAGCTACTGGCCCAGGATGGGGTGCAGGTGTTGTTTACCGGACGCCGGCAGGCGGAGGGCCTGGCCTTGCAGCAGGCGCTGCAAGCTGCGGGTGGGCAGGCCGAATACTGGCCGCTGGATCAGCTGGATGCTAACGCCACCACGCAGGCGGTGGCCGCCATGCTGGCCCGTCACGGCCGCATTGACGGCCTGTTCAACAATGCCGGCGTGGTGCTGGGCGGGACTGCGGAGTCCACCAGCGAGCAGGATTGGGCCACGGTGCTGGCCCTGAACGTGACCGCGGTGTGGCGCATGTGCAAGGCGGTGATTCCCGCCATGCGGGCGCAGGGTGGCGGCGCGATTGTCAACAATGCGTCGGACTGGGGGCTGGTGGCGGGCGAGGCGGCCGTGGCCTACTGCGCCAGCAAGGGCGCGGTGGTGCAAATGACACGGGCGATGGCGCTGGACCATGCCCGCGATCGCATCCGCATCAACGCCGTGTGTCCTGGCGATACCGAAGTGGAACGCTGGGCTGCCGAACGTGCTGCCGCCGGGCCGGATACCCCCTCGCTCACCGTTGCCGGTGGCGTGCCGCTGGGGCGCTATGCGCGGCCGGATGAAATAGCCCGTGCAGTGCGCTTTTTGCTGTCGGACGATGCCAGTTTTGTCACCGGTACCACGCTGGCGGTGGATGGTGGCAATACCGCGCGCTGATCAGGCGTAGGTATTGATGCTGCCATCCTGCGGGACTGGCTGGACAGGGGTGCTTGGCGCTGGTGCCGGTGTGCTGCCCGACGGGCTGCCTGCGGCAGATGAAGGGGTCAAGGGCGGATAGCGTAGCGGCTGTGGCGTCGTGGAGGTAATCATGCGGCGAGGGGCGGGCAGTGGAAAGCAGATCACGATGCAGATGACAGCGGGCGCAGGCAAGTCCTTGGCGCTGGCTTTTGCTTTTATTTACCTGTCTTGGCTTGGTCGGTGCTGGCTGTGCCACCGCCAGGGGGCTGCAAGCTGTGCTGCCAAAAAAATGCCAACCCGGTGAAGGGTTGGCCCGAGAGTAAGGCTGAGACAAAACGACGGAACAAGAGACAATCCAGCGCAAGTTGCTGGCACGGGACCGATTGTCACCTTGTGATGTGACAGCGGCTTGACGTTGCGATGAAAAATACGCGATGTCGGTGGTCCGGTTTCAGTGCGGCATGTGTTTGAACCGGTCCAGGACCGCCTGCAGTTCAGCGCGGCTGATCTCCAGTTCCAGCATGGCGGTAAGGGTGATGAACAGGCCGACAAACATTTCGGCGGAAGCCATGTCCAGCAGCTTTTGTCTGGCCTGACTGCTGTTGAGGGCGCATTTGCTGGCGATCAACTCTGCGACAGCCTGTAGCAGCGGGGGGTGATTTGCCAGCAATAGCAGGGATGAATCGGCCTGGATGGCGGGAAGGCGTGGCTCTGCCCTTAGCCATATACTGCTCCGCTGCAGGATATGGCGGCTGGAGGCCGCGATACGGATCTCATGCGGGCCGCTGTCCACCACCCAACTGCCATGGGCCGGATCGTAATAGGCAAAATCTTCGCGTTGCAGGGTGAAGTGGGCGTGGCGGCTGCTTCCGGCCGGGATGTCCAGTTTGACGAAGCCGCGCAGGGCTTGTGGCGGGCGTGCCAAGGGCGAGGGCGGTGGTGCGATGTATAGCTGCACGATCTCCTTGCCATCGCGCGCACCGCTGTTGTTGATCTCGATGCTCACCGTGAGGGTGTCGTGTTCCGTCATGTCCTGGCTGGAGAGCTGCAGTTCGCGGTAGTCGAAACGGGTATAGCTCAGACCAAAACCAAAGGGAAACAGCGGCTGCAATTGGCGCTTGTCGTAATAGCGATAACCGACATACAGCCCCTCGCTGTAATGGTGACGGTCATTTTCACCGGGATAGTGCAGATAGGCCGGGGTTTCCTCCAGGGTGTTGGGCAGGGTGGTGGTGAGCTTGCCGCTGGGGTTGTTGGCACCAAACAGCGTGGCGGCCACCGCATGGCCCATGCCCTGACCGGCAAAGAAACACTCCAGCACGGCAGGCACCTGCGATAGCCAGGGCATCAGCACGGCATCGCCATTGCACAGCACCACCACCAGTTTGGGCTGCACCGCGGCCAGCCGGCTGATCAGGCGGTCGTGGCTGGGGAGCAGGCCCAGATGCTGGCGGTCGCCATTTTCACCGTCCATGCCGATGGGGGTACTGACAAACACTACGGCCACCTCGGCGGCGGCGGCAATGGCGCAGGCGTGTTGCAGTGCCGCCGCGTCGTCGTGTTGGTCGTCCGGCGCACCGACGGCATAGTCGATCTGCACGCCGCTTCCCGCCTGCAAGCGGATTTCATCCAGCGGGCAGTCCTGCTGCCAGGGCTGGGTGGTGGCGCAGCCCGAGCCCTGTATCACCGGCTGTTGTGCCGGTTTGCCAATCACCGCCAGCCGGTGCAGGCGCTGGCCATGCAATGGCAGCAAGTCTTGGTCGTTCTTCAGTAATACCAGTGATTCAGCGGCAATGCGTCGCGCAAGCTGATGATGGCTGGCAAAGTCAGCCACGGTGCCGGGCTGGCGGCCAGCCTGCACCTTGGCTATCAGTTGCAGCATGTGCAGACAGGCTTGGTCCAGCACCGCAGCGGGAATACGGCCTTGTTCGATGGCAGCCAGCAGTTCGGCATTGTCCAGCGCGTTTTCCGGCATGGCCAGTTCATTACCGGCCAACAGCGAGGCCGGGCGGTCCTTGATGCCGTACCAGTCGGACATCACCAGCCCCTGGTAGCCCCATTCCTCGCGCAGTACCTGGGTGAGCAGCCAGTGGTGCTGCGAGGTCTGTTCGCCGTTGAGCCGGTTATAGGAGGACATCACCGTCCACGGCTGTGCCTTGGCAATGGCGCGTTGGAAACCGTACAGGTAGATTTCGCGTAGCGCGCGTTCCTCGACGATGGAATCCATCCTGGTGCGCATGTATTCCGAGTTGTTGCAGGCAAAGTGCTTGAGGCTGGCTCCCACGCCTTGCTGTTGCAGGCCGTTGATCAGCGCGGCGGCCAGATCGCCGGCAAGCAGCGGATCTTCCGAGTAATACTCATAACCGCGTCCGGCCAGCGGGGTGCGACGGATATTGATGCCCGGCCCCAGCAGCAGGCCCACACCCATGGACTGGCATTCAATCGCCAGCGCACGGCCCATTTGTTCCACCAGCGCCACATCCCAACTGCAGGCCAGGCTGGAGCCGTTGGGAAAGCAGGTGGCCGGGAGCGAGTGGCCAAACAGCGCTTCCGAGCCGCCCTTGTCGCTGTCTGTCGCCTGCTGGCCCGCGTCTTGCTGCACCACTGACAGGAAGTCGCTGATATTCCAGCTTTCCTGCTGGTCGATCTGCGCGCTGCTATAGCGCACGCCATAGGTGCCGTCGGTCATGACAAAGTCGCCAATGCCGAATTCGGGCAGGCTGGCCGTGCGCCACAGGCCCTGGCCGCTAAGCAGCTTGACCTTGTCTTGCGGGCGCATGCGGGCGATCAGTTCTGTGTGGGAGATCGTCATGTCAGGGCTCCTGTGGCTGAGTGGCGGCGGCGTGTTTGCGCGCTGCAATCTGGCCCACCATGCGCAGATAGCTGTCTTCATCCAACTGGTAGCGCAGCACGAACAGCAGCGCGAGGACAAACATGGCGGCGGGAATCAGCGTCATCATCAGGGCGATCCAGTCTTGTGCGCGTGGCGTGATATGGGCGGCATCGTAACCGGCATATTGCAGGATCAGCCCGGCCAGACCACCGGCAATGGCCATGGCCACTTTGGTAATGAAGTTGAAATAGCCATAGATGGCACCCTCGGTACGCACATGCTGCTGCCACTCGGCGTATTCCACCGTGTCGGCCAGCATGGCGTACATGCAGACAAAGATGCTGCCCATGGCGGCGCTGTACAGGCAGACGCAAGCCATGATGGCCAGCCGGCTGTCGCCCGCCAGCCAGTATTGATAGGCCAGTGCCAAGGCGCCGGCACTCAGGGTGAGCAGGGTCAGTCTCTTTTTGCCGAAGCGGGCAATCAACGGTTCCGAGGCAATGGTGCCGACCAGATTGGCCACGGTCTGGATGGCGAAGAAGCTGGCGGTGTAGGCTTGATCGCGCAATACGTAGTTGATGTAGTAAATGGCGGCGGCCATCCACACGCTGTAGGCGATGTAGGCAAACACGGTGAACATGGAGAGGTGGAACAAGGGCGGATTGCCGGTAATGGCCTGCACCATCTGGTGCAGCTTGGGTGCTTGGCCCTTGTCCTGGTGGATGCGCTCCTTGGTCATGGCAAAGCAGGCGTAGAACAGCAGGGTGGCCAGCCCGGCAAACAGCGCGATGGTGAGCTGGTAGCCGCTGCGCGGGTTGGCAAAGCGGCGAATCAATTGGTCGGCATACACCGACACCACGAAGTAGCCCAGCGTGGCAAACAACATGCGGTACACCGACAGCGAGGCGCGCGACATGGCGTGCTGGGTCAGCATATTGTTCATGGCTGAATAGGGTGTGTTCACCGTGGTATAGGCCAGGCAGTACACGGTGTAGCTCACCAGGGCGTAAGCGAACTTGTAGCTGGTGTCCGGTGTGCTGAAGCACAGCACGGTCAGCACCCCCAGCGGCAGTGCGCCATACAGCAGATAGGGCCGCAGCTTGCCATGGCGGCTGTGGGTCTGGTCAATGGCGTAGCCCAGCAGAATATTGAACAGCGCATCAATGATGCGGGCGATCAGGAAGATCAGGCTGGCTTCGCCGGCGCTCAGGCCAAAGATATTGGTATAGAAAAACAGCAGGAACAGCGACACGGCACCAAACGACAGATTGGACGCCATGTCTCCTAATCCATAGCCTACTTTTTCACGCAGGTCCAGTTTGACATCTGCGGCGGACAGGGCAGGGGCAGGCATGGTGCGGTTCTCCAGAGCCAGTGACTGGGCCTTACCATAGCAGTGCAGCCTGGCGTGGCTATGGTCATTGCACTCTGGAAACGTCGGGTTTTATGGCGGGATTTTCAAAACGCAGGACAAAAAAATGCCAACCCGCAAAGGAGTTGGCCCGAGAGAGAGAAATCGTTCAGCGGCCGGCAGATCTGTGCTGCCGGTCCGCGCATGGCTTATTGCGCCAGCGGTTTTTTCAGCACACGCAGCATCACGGCGGTCAGCACCGTCCCCACCACCAGTGCCACCAGGTAGGCACCCAGATTGGTCACTGCATTGGGGATGGGCAGCACGAACACGCCACCGTGCGGTACTTTCAGTTCCACGCCCATGGCCATGGAGATGGCACCGGTCACGGCTGAACCCACCATCAGCGACGGAATCACGCGCAGCGGGTCGCGGGCGGCAAACGGAATGGCACCTTCACTGATGAAGGAAATACCCAGCACGCCAGCAGCCTTGCCGGCTTCGCGCTCGTCGGCGGTAAAGCGGTCGGCAAACAGCTTGGTGGCCAGGGCAATGCCCAGCGGCGGGGTCATGCCGGCGGCCATCACGGCGGCCATCGGGGTGTACACCTGGCTGGCAATCAGGCCGGTGGCGAAGGCATAGGCTGCCTTGTTCACCGGGCCGCCCATGTCAAAGGCCATCATCGCGCCCAGAATGGCACCCAACAGCAAGGCGCTGCTGCCCTGCATGCTCTTGAGCGCATCGGTCAGCATGGCCAGCAAGGCGGCTACCGGCGTGCCGATGACGTAGATCATCAACAGGCCCACCAGCAGGGAACCCAGTACCGGCAAGATCAGCACCGGTTTCAGGCCATCCAGGTTGCGGCCCAGTTGGATTTTCTTGTTGAGGAAATCCGTGCCGTAACCGGCAATGAAACCAGCGGCAATGCCACCCAGAAAGCCGGAACCCAGACTGGCGGCCAGCATGCCACCCACCATGCCGGGGGCAATACCCGGACGGTTGGCGATGGAGTAGGAAATATAACCGGCCAGAATCGGCACCATCAGCGCAAAGGCGGACTTGGCGCCAATCTGGAACAAGGCCCAGGCCAGCGTGCCCTTGTGCGCGTCGTCAAAGGCGTAAATGCCGCCCAGCGCAAAGGCCAGCGCAATCATGATGCCGCCCGCAGTGACAAAGGGCAGCATGAAGGACACACCGGTCATCAGGTGTTTGTAAGCGCCGCTGCGCTGTTCGCTCTGGGCGCTGCTTGCGGAAGCGGTGCTGGCGGCAGTCTGGCTGCTGGCAGCCTGGCTGGCACCATGCGGCTGGGCTTCGGCAATGGCGCGGCGCACCAGGTTTTCACCGTCGTTGATGGCCGGTTTGGTGCCGCTGGAGAACAGACGCTTGCCGACAAAGCGCGACAGGTCCACCTGGGTGTCGGCGGCAATGATCACCACATCGGCCAGGCGGATTTCATCCGCCGTCAGCGTGTCCTGCGCACCCACCGAACCCTGGGTTTCCACGCGGATGCTGTGGCCCAGTTTCTGTGCGGCCTGGCTCAGGCCTTCGGCGGCCATGAAGGTGTGGGCAATGCCGGTGGGGCAAGAGGTGATGCCGACAATGCGCAGTGCGCTGCTGGCGGTCTGGGCGCTCAGGCTGGCCTTGAGCTGGCCTTCGGCATCGGCCAGCACGGCTTCCAGCGAGCTGAGCAGGGTGTGGCTGTTGGCAAAGCGCACATCCTGTGCCGCGGCTTCGCCAATCAGCAGCACGGCGTCGGCGTCGGCAATGGCGCTGGCGCTCAGCGGCTGTTGCACGCCTTGTGCGGTGTGGATTTCTACATCGATCTTGTGTTTCAGCCGGGTAGCCGCCTGGCGCAGCGCTTCGCCAGCCAGCATGGACTGGGTGCTGCGATCGGGAGCTGCAATCACTGCCAGCAGGTTTGCCATTGTCTTTCTCCTAGTTTTATCTGCCTGTTGTTGTTGCTTTGCTGATGATCTGCCGCGTGGCGGGGGTGGGTGAGCGTTGCCCGCCCGCAGCATGATGGTTTAGGACAAGTGCTGCACTTCCACTTGCCGTGCCAGTTGTTCCACCTGGCTGCGTGCCGGCAGGTGGGGGCCGATGCGGGCCAGCTTGGCGGTGGCAAAGGCCACGGCCAGCCGGGCGCGGTCTTCACCGGCCAGGCGCTGGTGGCGCGCGGCGCTGAGGCCGGCCACCAGTGCATCACCGGCACCCACGGTGCTCAGTGGGTTCTGCACCGGCAGGCGGGCCAGCAGGGCCGGGCCGTCGTCCAGCACAAACAGCGCGCCTTCTTCGCCCAGCGACACCACCACTTCGGCCACACCGGCCTGTTGCAACTGGCGGGCGCAGGCCAGCACATCTTGCAGGGTGGGCAGGGGGCGTCCGGCCCACTGTTCCAGTTCGTGTCGATTGGGCTTGATGCAGTCGGGCAGGCTGGCGCGTGGCGCGGCCAGTGCGGTAGCCAGCGCGGCACCGCTGCTGTCCAGCAGCACATGGGCACCCCATTGGCGCAGCTTGCCGATCAGCACCGGCAGCCGTTCCGGCTCCAGTCCTTGCGGCAGGCTGCCGGCCAGCACAATCTGGCTGCCCGGATTGACGTCTGCCGCCAGCAGGGTCAGCAGGCGTTCCCATTGCACCTCGCCTACGGTCAGGCCCGGCAGGTTGATGTCGGTGGTGCTGGCATTGGCCTGATCGGACAGCTTGATGTTGACGCGGGTGTCACCCGGCACGCGGATGAAGCGGTCGGCAATGCCCTTGTCCTTGAACAGTGCTTCAAATGCATCGCTGTTATTGCGTCCCAACAGGCCGGTGGCCAGCACCGGCAAGCCCCAGTCGGCCAGGCAACTGGCCACGTTCACACCCTTGCCACCGGCATTGCTGGTGCTGGACAGCGCCAGATTGACGCTGCCGGGCTGAAAATCCTGCACGCACACCGTCTGGTCGATGGCCGGGTTCAGGGTGATGGTGATCAGCGGGCCGTTCATGACAGCAGGCTCTGCAGGGCGCGTACTTCTTCGGCGCTGTCGCAATCCAGCGCTTGCTGCGCCAGCTCGGCCAGTTTGGCAAAGTCGCTGCCACGCAGGCGGGCCTTGACGCTGGCGATGTCACGCGGGCTCATCGACAGTTCGTTCACGCCCAGGCCGGTGAGCAGGGCAGCACCGAACGGGTCGCCGGCAATGCCACCGCACACGCCTACCCAGCGGCCATGCTGGGCAGCACCCTGCACGGTCTGGTGGATCAGGCGCAGCACTGCCGGGTGCAGGCTGTCGGCCTCGGCGGCCAGTTCCGGGTGCTGACGGTCGATGGCCAGCGCGTACTGGGTGAGATCGTTGGTGCCGATGGAGAAGAAGTCCACATGTTCGGCCAGCTTGTCGGCCAGGGTGGCGGCGGCGGGTACTTCCACCATGATGCCGATCGGCACCACCGGGGCGTTCAGCTCGCGGCGAATGCCTTCGCACAGGCCCTTCAGGCGGGTGATTTCCTTCAGCGAGGTAATCATCGGGAACATGATGGACAGCGGCTGGCCACCACGGGCGGCGCGGTACAGCGCACGCAACTGCGGTTCCAGCAGGTCGCGGCGGCGCAGCAGCAGACGGGCACCACGCATGCCGAGGAAGGGGTTTTCCTCGTGCGGCAGGTTGAGGTAGGGCACTTGCTTGTCGCCGCCGATATCCAGCGTGCGCACGATCAGCGGGCGGCCTTCCAGTGCCTGCAGCATGGCCTGGTAGGTGGCGAACTGTTCTTCTTCGTCCGGACTGTCGTCACGTTCCAGGAACAGGAATTCGGTACGCATCAGGCCCACGCCTTCGGCACCGGCGGCAATGGCGGCGGCCACCTGGTCCGGGCGGTTGACGTTGGCAGCCACTTCCACGCTGTGGCCGTCACGGGTCTGGGCCGGCAGGCTCCGTTCGGCTTCCTCGCGCTCCTTGCGCAGTTGCTGTTGCGCCATCCAGTCGCGGGCGGATTTCAGGTCGGCTTCGCCTGGGTTCAGGTAGAGGCGGCCAGCCTGGCCATCCAGAATCGCCGCCGTGCCATTGGCCACACCAAGCAGGCCGGGGCCGCCGGCTACCAGTGCCGGCAGGCCGAGGGTGCGCGCCAGAATGGCGGTATGGGAAGTCGGGCCACCCTGGGCGGTGGCCAGGCCAATCACCTTGTTGGTATCCAGCCCCGCGGTGTCAGACGGCGACAAATCGCTGGCCAGCAGAATGCAGTTGTCCGGCAGGTCGGACAGGGTGGTGGCTTGCAGGCTGGGGTCGATCTTGCCCAGCACGCGGCGGCCCACGTCGCGCAGGTCGGCGGCACGGGCGGCCAGCAGCTGGTTGCCCAGCGCGGCCAGACGGTCGGCCAGGCGCTCCACGGCCTGATGCCAGGACCAGGCCACGCCGTGGCCTTCCACCATCAGCTGGCAGGACAGGGTGATCAGGTCGGTATCGCTCAGCAGTTCGGCCTGGGCCTTGAAAATGGCGGCTTCGGCATTGCCCAGGCGCTGGGCGGTGTCTTCGGCCAGTTTGGCCAGTTCGGCGCGGGTATCTGCCAGCGCGGCATGCAGTTTGTCACCGGCTTCGGCCAGGGCCAGCGGGTGGTCGGGAATGGCGGGCAGGCCGTGGGTCAGCACATGCACCTGACCGATGGCCAGGCCGGGGCTGGCGCTGATGCCGGCCACTTCCAGCGGGTGGCCCGGCGGCTGCCAGTTGTTTTCGCTACGCTGGGCCTGGGCTTTTTGCGCGGCCAGTGCGGCGTCGGTCTGTTCCTGCGCGGTCAGGCGGGTCATCACCCCTTGCAGGGCTTGCAGCAGGGCGGCGGCATCGCTGCCTTCGGCGGACACCACCAGGCGGTCGCCGCGTTGCAGGCCCAGTTGCAGCAGGGAAATCATGTTTTTGCCATCGGCCACATGGTGGCCGTGACGCACTTGTACTTGCGCCGCGTATTGGCGCGCGGTTTCCACCCAGGCGGTGGCCGGGCGGGCATGCAGGCCATTGGGGTAGTCCACCATCCATTCAAATTTTTCTGCCAGATCACCCGCCGGTTCCGCAGGCGCTGCCTGGGTGGCTGCGCTGTCGGACAGGGCGGCAATCAGGTCTTGCGGATTGCTGGTGGCAAACAATTGCTGCAGGCGGGGCTCGTCTTGCAGCAAGCGGGTGAGCCGACGCAGCAACTGGATGTGTTCGTCCGACTGGGCGGCAATGGCAAACAGCAAATGGGTGGTCTGGCCAGGATTCCATTCCAGACCCTGCGGAATCTGCAGGATGGCAATGCCGGTGCGCTTGATCAGGTGGCGGTCTTCCACCATGCCGTGCGGAATGGAGACGCCATGGCCCAGAAAGGTATTGGCCACGGCTTCGCGTGCCAGCAGGCTGTCGATATAGGCGGCATCAATGCAGCCGGCATTGGCCAGCAACTGGCCGGCCTGGCGGATGGCTTCTTCCTTGCTGGCCGGGGCGGTGGCAAGGCAAATCAGTTCCGGATGGATCAGATCGTGCGACATCGGGAGTGGTCTCCTGGTACTGTTATTTTGCTGCATTGCACCCAAAAAGGGGCGGTGCTGGCTATTGTCGGCGTTGCGTTGCTGGCATTGAAATCGATTACACAACACCTGTCAATATTGATCGTATCTCATCTTGATCAAACTCAGTTTGAATCAGCAATCATCCTTGTAATTAAAGGCTTGCAAAGCTTTTTTACTTGATGCAGGATCACGACAACCTGACTGAAAACGATTGCAATATGACGGTACGCATCAAGGATGTTGCCCGGGCTGCCGGTGTATCGGTAGCCACGGTGTCGCGGGCGCTGGGCGATGGCCCGGTCAGCGACGAGCTGCGCAAGAAAGTAGAGGCCGCCGTGGCCGCCACCGGCTATCTGCCCAATCTGTCGGCGCGCCGGCTACGCTCCCAGCATAGTCATACCATCGGCCTGATCGTGTCCGATATTCGCAATCCCTTCTTTACCGCGGTCAGCCGTGCGGTGGAGGATGCCGCCTACGCGGTGGGCATGCGCGTCATCCTGTGCAATACCGACGAAAATCCACAAAAAGAAGCCATGTACCTGCGGCTGATGCAGGAGGAACGTGTCACCGGGGTGATCTTTGCCCCCACCCGTGCCACCGCGCAGAAGCTGGACCCGCAGCAACTGGGTTTCCCGGTGGTGCTGATTGATCGCGCCGCGCCGCCGGGCCAGGCCGATGCCGTGGTGCTGGATAATGCCGAGGCGGCCAGTCAGTTGGTGGAACATTTGCTGCAACAGGGCTATCGCCGCATTGGCGGGTTGTTTGGCAACACCAGTACTACCGGGGCCGAACGCCATGCCGGCGTGGTGGCTGCCATGCAGAAACAGGGACTGCAGGCCGAGGCGCGCTTTATTGCACCGACTCCCGAGGCGGCAGAGCAGGCGATGCGTGACTGGCTGCGCGAAGCTTCGCCGCCGCAGGCACTGATTGCCAGTAATGGCCTGGTGCTGCTGGGCATGTTGCGCGGCGCGCGTGCGGCAGGGGTGGCTATTCCGGATCAGCTGGCACTGGCGGGGTTTGACAATGACAACTGGACCGAGCTGGCCGGCCCCGGCCTGACGGTGATCGAACAGCCGGTGTACGACATTGGCCGCACCGCCATGAAGATGTTGCTGGAGCGACTGGAAGACCCGGCGCGCAGCGCGCGCAAGGTGGTGCTCAGTGGCCGTCTCATCGCGCGCGGTTCTACTGCGGGCACGCTGGCGGCCTGACGGCTGCGGCGCTGGCCGCGGTGTGATGGATGTGTTCAGGACGCCGTGGGCGTCCTTTTTACTGTCCGTGTCAGCGGGCTGGGGTGTGGTGCGACAAACTGAAATGGCCTGGCACTGTGGCTAAAAGCCGTGCCGACGCCGACTATCCAGTGCGCTGGCCGGGCGGCGCAGTGCCACGGCAGGCCTGTGTCAGCCGTGCTCAGCGCTGCTCCAGCGTGGCAAAGCGCTGTTCCAGTCCCTCCAGCAGCAGTCTGGTCTTGGTGGGCAGCAGGCTGCGGTTGGGGATCAGTGCATAGGTTTTCAGGGGAGGGAGTGTCCACGCCGGCAGTAGCTGTACCAGTTGACCGTTAGCCACGGCGGCTGCGGCAAAATTGCCGGACACCAGGCAGGCCCCGCGTCCGGCAATGGCCGCCTGTAAGCGCAGGCCTGCATTGGCGGTTTGCAGCAGCAGCGGCTGTTGCAACTGGAAGTGCTGGCCATCGGTGTGCTGGAACACCCAGGGCAGTGCGCTGGCTGCGCCAAGCAGCGGCCAGTCTGCCAGTGCTGACGGATGTTGTGGCTGGCCATGCCGTGCCAGCAGCGCAGGTGCGGCAAACAGTCCTTGCTGCAAGGTATACAGGCGCTTGCCAAGCTGGCTGGAGTCCGGCAGTGCTTGGCTGGTCATGACGAAGCTAAGGTCGTAGCCGCTGCTGAGCGGGTCGATCAGGCTGCTGACTACATCCACTTCGATATGCAGTGCCGGGTGGGCCTGCATGATGTCGCATAGCACCGGGCTCAGGTGCAGGCTGGCAAATTCATAGGGAGATGCAATGCGCAATGTGCCGCTTAGCGGTGCTTCGGCATGTCCTTGCAGATGGTCGGCAACGTCTTCCAGCCGGGCAAACAGCGGACCAACATCGGCCAGCAGTTGAAAGCCGGCTTCGGTCAGCCGCAGGCGGCGCGTGCTGCGCTCCAGCAGCCGCAGCCCCAGTTTTTGTTCCAGCCGGGCGAGCGCGGTGCTAACTGTCGATTTAGGCAGTTGCAGCCGTTCTGCCGTACGACTGAAACTGCCCAGCTGCGCCACGCAGCTAAACAGATACCAGTCATTCCAGTCATTTGTGCGTGACATTGAATAATCATTTCAATATTGACGGTTTATTCAAAATAGCATGATCACTATAGTGGCTGCGACCCATCACATATCCCTGGATTCTCCGTTTCATGCCTGATTACCCTGTCTTGCTGCAGTCTCACCCCGAATGCCGTCCATGGCAGGTACGTCTGTTCGGTCTGACGCTGGGCCTGGTGACCGGGGCTGACTTTGTCGCCGTCAATATGATGGGGGTGGCCGGTGCAGCCATTCAGGGGGGAGTGGCTGCCGCGCCGCAGGAGTATTTGTGGGCGCTGACCAGCTTTGCCGTGGGCGCGGTACTGGTAAATCTGCTGCTGGGGCGCTTTGCCACCCTGATCAGTTATCGGCGCTACACCGAGTGGTCCTTATTGTTGTTCATGATTGGCAGCGTGGCCGCCGCCCTGTCGGATGGTATTGTCAGCCTGGCGCTGGCGCGTTTGTTGCAAGGCCTGGGCGGCGGCGGTTTGTTTACCGCCTCGCGCATCCTGCTGCAGTTGGTGGCGCAGCCAAAAGAGCGCAAGCCCTTGATGTATGGCTTTTTGCTGGGCCTGTTTTCCCTGTCCGGCATCTCGCCGTGGTTGTCAGCCCTGCTTGTGGAAGACTGGGGCTGGCAGGCCATCTTCTGGCTGCAAGCAGCCTTTGTGCCGATTTTGCTGTTGCTGGTGCAACTGAGTTATCCGCGCCATGCCGGCGTGCCTACACGGCAGCAGGTTGGCCAACTGGATTGGCTGGCCGTGGTGGCATTGGGGCTGGGGGCCTTGCTGGTGTTGCATACGCTGGAGGATCTGCGCTTTCTGCGTTTTTCCGCCCGCCCCGGCATGTGGTTGTTGTTGTCGGCTGGGCTAATCATGCTGCTGCTGGCCGGGTGGCGGCTGCATGTCCACCCCGATCCCTGGCTGCGGCTGCATGCGGTATTGCGTCGTCGCTACCTGATGGGGCTGGCTTTTTATGCACTGTATTATCTGTGCAATGGCATCTGGTCCTATCTGCTGTCGGCCCTGTTGCAGCGCGGACTGGGCTTTGATTTTGTCACCACCGGCAGCGTCATCACATTAGGCAGCATGGTGACGGTGGTGATGGCGCTGGTTTATCTGTATGCCAGCCGCTGGCTGACCCGTCGGCACCATATGCTGGCCATCGGCTTTGCCATGTTGACGCTGTGTTGTCTGTGGCTTGCGCATGCGTCCATGCCGGGTGCTGCGCTGGCCAGTGTGTTGCCCGCCATCCTGCTGCACGGGCTGGTGCCGGTATTGTCGGTATTACAGATTGCCGCCATGACTTATGCCGAGGTGCAGGTGGAGGATTTCGCCCATGCCTATCAGCTGAAAAACATTCTGCGTGAACTGGCGGCGGCGCTGGGAACCGGGCTGGCTACCTTGCAGTTGCAGGCAGGGGAGGCTGAGGCACGACTGGCGCTGTTGGGTAGGCTGGATGGGGTGACGCTGCGTCAGAACGGGATCTTGCCTGATATGGCCAACCTGGCGGCCTGGTCGGCACGGGTATCGCAGCAGGCGGTATTGATCGCCTGTGATCATGCTTTTCTGGCCTTGGGTCTGCTTTCTGGCCTGGCCATGCTGTTTGCCCTGCTGCAGCGCGATCTGCGCTGAGGGGGATGACCATGAAAAAACCCGGCCAGGCCGGGTTTTGCCGTATGGAGCAGTGCTCAGGGACGCAAGGGGCCAGTCAGGCGGGTGAGGGTGTCGTCCTTGACAAAGCGGTGGTGCCAGACGGCTGCCGCGGCATGGAAGATGGCCAGCCATAGCAAGAGATTACCCAGCGCTTCGTGAATTTCTTTCAGGTTGTGCGCGGTCTCCTTGCCCAGCGAGAAGAATACCGGCAGCGTGCTGCCCAGAAACACCACGTCTTTGCCATTGCCCTGCACGATGGCGATGCCCAGTAGCGGCAGGGCCAGCATCAGCGCGTACAACAGCCAGTGTGCGGCATGGGCCAGCAGCATGGCTGTCGGTTTGGGGGCTGGCGTGATGTCCGGCACCCGGTTGGCCAGCCGCCACAGCAGGCGCGGTAAAAACAGCAGCAGCACAATGATGCCGGCCTGGAAGTGGCCGGATTTCAGCAAGTCACGCAAGGGGCTGCCCTTGGGGGCAATATCCTTGAATTCGATGAAGGCCAGCGCGGCAATCACTGCCAGTGCGCTCAGCCAGTGAAAGGCACGGGCCAGTTGTCCGTAACTGTGTTGCGAGTTTTTCAGCATGCTTGTCCCCTTGCTCTCGGGTGTGTCTGTATTCATGAAGCAGGATGTTAGCCTGCTTTTATTAAAGCAGACTTAATCAGGCTGACTATTGTGCAGGCGCAACAAAGTGCTGCGACGGATCACGCCCAGCTTGTCGGCAGGCTGCCAGCCCTCTGGTTTCAGGATCTTGCCATCGGCGCGGCGCACCACCTTGCCATCAATCTGCTTGCGCAGATTGGCCTGATGAATGGCCTCGGTCATGGCTTCCAGTGGCATGCCTTGCGATAGTAACAGCCCGGTCAGGACGTTCAGCACGTCTACCCCTTCTGCGGTCAGCTCGGCCATGCGGCGCTGCTGTTCATCCGCACTGCAGCCATCCAGTTGTCTGAACTCCTGCAGCGCGTGCAGGAACTCGGCCATCTCTTCATGCAGCATGTTTTCCCACATCGGCAGGGTGTCCGGGTAGAGCCCCGGATGGGTGGGGGTGGGCAGGTCAAAGCGCTGCATGAAATCACGCCGCAAATGGTAGAGGTTTGTCATTATCTGGTGGTTGTTTGTTATTTTGTCACATTATATTGTGATTTTTCTGTTTTGATTTGACAAGAAAATTATGCCCGGTAAATGAAAAACGCCCGCTGTGGCGGGCGTGATGGTGAGCAGGGCTGGGGCCGGTGTCAGGCCGTCAGGGTGGCCAGTACCTCGAAATAGTCCGGGAAGGTTTTGGCCACGCATTTGGGGTCGTTGATGATGACCGGCACCCCCAGCAGGGAAACCAGCGAGAAGCACATGGCCATGCGGTGATCGTCGTAAGTGTCAATCTCGGCATCGGCAAGCAGTTGTGCTGGCGGCGTGATGCGGATGTAGTCCTGGCCTTCTTCCACGGTGGCACCCAGCTTGCGCAATTCGGTGGCCATGGCCGACAGGCGGTCGGTTTCCTTCACGCGCCAGCTTTCGATATTGCGCAAGGTGGTGGTGCCATCGGCCGCCAGCGCGGCCACGGCAATGGTCATGGCCGCGTCGGGGATGTGGTTGAGATCCACATCGATGGCCTTGAGCTTGCCCTGTGCTGCCGCTTCGATCCAATTGTCGCCCATGGTGATGGATACCCCCATCTGGCGCAGGGTGTCGGCAAATTTCACATCACCCTGAATGCTGTTGTTGCCCACGCCTTCCACCCGGACCGGGCCTCCGGCCAGTGCGCCTGCAGCCAGGAAGTAAGATGCGCTGGAGGCATCGCCCTCGACATGTACCTCACCCGGAGAGATATAGTGCTGGCCGCCGGGGATGACGAAGCGCTGCCAGCCCTGGCGTTCGACGCGTACGCCAAAACGCGACATCAGGTTGAGCGTGATTTCGATATAGGGCTTGGAGATCAGCTCGCCCACCACCTCGATGGTGGCGGTGTCGCCGGTCAGCGGCAGCGCCATCAGCAAGGCAGTCAGAAACTGGCTGGAAACATTGCCTTTCACCGGAATCACTTCTCCGGCGCGCAGCTTGGCCGGACCGATGGCCAGCGGCGGATAGCCGGGATTGCCCTGGTAGCTGATATCAGCACCGGCAATGCGCAGTGCATCCACCAGATCGCCAATCGGACGTTCATGCATGCGTGCCACACCGGACAATTGGTAGTGGCCCTGCATCAGTGCCAGTGCAGCGGTCAGCGGACGAAAGGCGGTACCGGCATTGCCCAGGAACAGGTCGGCGCTTTTTACCGGGAACTCGCCGCCCACGCCTTGCACGCGGAAGTCGCGACTGTTGCCGATCTGTTCCACCTGCACGCCCAGCAGGCCTAAAGCAGCCAGCATGTGACGGATATCATCCGAATCCAGCAGGTCACGCACCAATGTGCTGCCGCTGGACAGTGCGGCCAGCAACAGGGTGCGGTTGGAAATGCTTTTTGAGCCGGGCAGCTTGATGGTGCCGGCAAGGTGCGGAGTCGGAGTAAGGCGGAGCTGTTCCATGGCGTTGCGTCGGGTCTCTGTAGTGTCTGGGTAAGTTGTCCGGGTTTTCTCTTCACGCACAGCGTCTTGCAGACTGGGATTGTGCGTTGCGGTCCATCACTGTAAAGGGCGTCGGGGTAACGTGCAAACTACAATCTTGCCGATTGGCGGCATTTTTTATCGAATCCGGCCAGAAAATCCGCCCACAACCGTTCCTGATGCGAAGGGGCTGCGGTAAAATCAGCATTTTGGCCAAGCGCCTGTCGCCGCCTGCCTCTGGATGCAAACCAAGCCCATGTCTGTCCCTGTCATTACCATTGATGGTCCCTCTGCTTCCGGCAAGGGTACTGTCGCCGCCATTGTTGCCCAGCGTCTGGGTTTTCATTATCTCGATTCGGGCTCTCTGTATCGCCTGCTGGCCCTGCATGCGCGCAGACAGGGCGTGGCCTGGCACGATGAGCCGGCGCTGGCAGAACTGGCCGGTTCCTTGCCTGCTGCATTCGTGCAAGGGGCGGTGTTGCTGGATGGCAACGACGTCAGCATGGAGATCCGTGCCGAAGAAATCGGCATCGGTGCATCTAAAGTGGCAGCCTTGCCCGCCGTGCGTGCTGCGCTGTTGCAACGCCAGCGCGCTTTTGGGGTGGCACCGGGCCTGGTAACGGATGGCCGTGACATGGGTTCGGTGGTGTTTCCGCAAGCCGCCGTAAAGATTTTTCTGACCGCCAGTGCCGATGAGCGTGCATCTCGCCGCTATAAGCAGTTGATCGGCAAGGGAGAATCTGCTAACCTCCCGCAGATTAAGCAGGACATTATCGATCGGGACAGCCGCGATGCGGCCCGGGCGGTAGCGCCGCTGCGCCAAGAGCCGGACGCCTTTCTGCTCGACACCACGGAGCTGACCATCGACCAAGCGGTTGATACGGTTCTCCGCCGCTTCGGGCAGTACCAGGCCTCCGGCATATGATTTTTTAAAGGGGCATCTTGCTGCATTGCAAGAAAAGCTCTGTGTTCAACCCTAACCCCGCACGCCGCAAGGTGTGCACCGAGAGTAAGCTTGATGACTACCCTCTCCATGGAAAACTTTGCCCAGCTGTTCGAAGAAAGCCTGACCCTTCACGACATGCGCGTGGGCGAGGTGATCACTGCCGAAGTCGTTGCAGTTGATTCCAACTTCGTAACTGTAAATGCCGGCCTGAAGTCCGAATCCCTGATTCCGGCCGAAGAATTCAAGAACGACGAAGGCGTTGTTGAAGTTGCCATCGGCGACTTCGTGACTGTTGCCATCGACGCGCTGGAAAACGGCTTTGGCGAAACCAAGCTGTCCCGTGAAAAAGCCAAGCGTCTGGCTGCATGGGTTGAGCTGGAAGAAGCGCTGGAAACCGGCAAGATCCTGTCCGGCCTGATCTCTGGCAAGGTCAAGGGTGGCCTGACCGTTATGGTCAACGGCATCCGCGCCTTCCTGCCGGGTTCCCTGGTTGACGTACGTCCGGTGAAAGACACCACCCCGTACGAAAACAAGAACATCGAATTCAAGGTTATCAAGCTGGATCGCAAGCGTAACAACGTGGTTGTTTCGCGTCGTTCCGTTCTGGAAGAAACCCTGGGCGAAGAGCGCAAGGCTCTGCTGGAAACCCTGAAAGAGGGTGCCGTTATCAAGGGTATCGTCAAGAACATCACCGACTACGGTGCGTTTGTTGACCTGGGCGGCATCGACGGCCTGCTGCACATCACCGACCTGGCATGGCGTCGTGTGAAGCACCCGTCCGAAGTTCTGGCTGTTGGCGACGAAGTAGAAGCCAAGGTTCTGAAGTTCGACCAGGAGAAGAACCGTGTATCCCTGGGTCTGAAGCAACTGGGCGAAGATCCGTGGGTTGGTCTGTCCCGTCGCTACCCGGCCAGCACCCGTCTGTTCGGCAAGGTAACCAACCTGACCGACTACGGTGCCTTCGTTGAAATCGAACAAGGTATCGAAGGCCTGGTACACGTGTCCGAAATGGACTGGACCAACAAGAACGTACACCCGTCCAAGGTAGTTCAGGTTGGTGACGAAGTTGAAGTCATGATCCTGGAAATCGACGAAGACCGTCGTCGTATCTCCCTGGGCATGAAGCAGTGCCTGGCCAACCCGTGGAACGAGTTTGCCGACAACTTCCACAAGGGCGACAAGCTGAAGGGCGCGATCAAGTCCATCACCGACTTCGGTGTGTTCGTTGGTCTGCCGGGCGGCATCGACGGCCTGGTTCACCTGTCCGACCTGTCCTGGAACGAAGCTGGCGAAGAAGCCGTACGCAAGTTCAAGAAGGGTGACGAGGTTGAAGCCGTTGTTCTGTCCATCGACGTGGAAAAAGAACGCATCTCCCTGGGCATCAAGCAACTGGAAGGTGATCCGTTCAACAACTACGTTGCCATGAACGACAAGGGCGCCATCGTCAAGGGTACCGTGAAGACTGTTGATGCCAAGGGCGCTGTTGTGGCTCTGGACATGGACGTTGAAGGTTACCTGCGTGCTTCCGAGCTGTCCCGTGACCGCGTGGAAGATGCCCGTACCATGCTGAAGGATGGCGACGAAGTGGAAGCCGTGATCATTGCCGTGGATCGCAAGTCCCGCAATATCAGCCTGTCCATCAAGGCCAAGGATGCTCAGGAAGACAGCACCGCCATGAAGAACCTGTCGGTTGACAGCGCTTCTGCCGGTACGACCAACCTGGGTGCCCTGTTGAAGGCCAAGCTGTCCGGCTCCAACGAGTAATTGCATCATGACCAAGTCTGAGCTGATCGCGCGGCTGGCAGAACGTCTTGCCGAGCGCAATTCTCAGTTGGTCTACAAAGATGCTGAGCTGGCCGTCAAGACCATTCTGGATGCGATGGCCAGCAACCTGGCACAGGGTAGCCGCATTGAAATTCGCGGTTTTGGTAGCTTCGACCTGAACTACCGTCCGCCCCGCGTGGGCCGGAATCCGAAATCAGGTAGCAGTGTCTCGGTTCCTGAGAAATATGTGCCGCATTTCAAGGCCGGTAAGGAGTTGCGTGAACGGGTTGATCTGTCCCTGCTGGAGCAGACCCAGGCCTGATTGACGTGACCACTGGTCTAGCAAGCCAAATCAAAGCGCCGCTTTTGCGGCGCTTTTTCTTTGTTTGACCCTGCTGTTGCTTGGGTTGCAGCAGACTATCGTTTAAACTTGCACTCCGGTTACCCTCTCCGAGTAAAAAGCATGCGCTACATCGTGCGTATCATCGAATTGGCCCTGCTGGTTTTCCTGATTGCCGTTACCGTGCAAAACAGCCACATGGTCGAATTCAAGCTGTTCTTCGGCCAGTCCTGGTCGGCACCGCTGATTGTTTTTTTGCTGGTGTTCTTTATTGCCGGTGCTGCCGTCGGATTACTGGCTACCTTCTCTTACTACCTGCGCATGCGCAAGGAGCTGTCCCAGCTCAAAAAGGAACTGCGCAGCCGTCCGCCCAGCAGCAAGGTAGCCGTTGATCCCAGCGATGCACTGGCCGACTAGGCCGGACCTCTCCTGACCCCCGCCCGTTTTGTGCCGCGGTGGGGATTCTTACTCTCCTTGAAGGAAGTTTTCTTTGGAACTGGATTTGTGGTGGCTGCTGCTGTTTCCGGCATTCTTCGGTCTGGGCTGGCTGGCAGCGCGGGTGGACATGCGTACTGTGCTGAAACAGGCCAAATCGGTCCCAACCGGTTTTTTCCGCGGCCTGGATGCCCTGGTGGATGACAAGACCGACATTGCAGCCCAGGCCTTGGCCGAGGTGTCCCGGCAGCAGGGCTCTGCGCCCGAGCTGCAACTGACACTGGGCAAGCTGTATCGCAAGCGTGGTGAAAACGACCGCGCCATCCGCCTGCATCAGCGCATGCTGGAATCATCCGATCTGCCGGCAGAGCAGCGCGATATCGTGCGCAACGAGCTGGCGCAGGATTTTCGCAAGGCCGGCCTGGTTGATCGTGCCGAGGAAATCCTGCTGAAACTGTTGAATGGCAATATGACGCTGGCTGCGCGGCGACAGTTGCTGGATATCTACCAGCAGGACCGTGACTGGAAAAAGGCCATTGAAACCGCCAAGGAGCTACGCAGCGATGCGCATTCCTTCCAGCACGAGGTGGCGCAGTTTTACTGTGAGCTGGCACAAGGCGAGCTGTACCGCTCCAATTATCCGGCTGCCCGCACGCTGGTGGCCGAGGCCATGCAGGTCAATCGCAAATGTGTGCGCGCCAGCCTGATTCTGGGTGATATCGAATTTGCCGAAGGCAAAATCGAAGCGGCTATTGCGGCATGGCAAAACATCGAGAAACAGAATTACGAATACTTGTCGATGGCGGCAGAGCGCTTGTTCGACGCCTACGAAAAACTGGAAAAACCGCAGGAAGGCATTGCTTTGCTGCAGGGCTATCAGAAGACCTTCCCGCAACTGGAACTGACCGACCTGCTGTATCAGAAGCTGTCAGCCTATGAGGGCGAGGAGCGCGCGCTGGAAGTGGCACGACAGTCCGTGCATGCCCGCCCCAGCCTGATGGGGGTGTACCGGCTGATAGAAGCACAGATGGACGAATTGTCACCGGAAGGACGCATGGACGCCGAAGTGGCGCGTGCGCTGATCCAGAAACATGCAGCGCGGCTGACGGTACACCGCTGCAAATGTTGCAATTTCCGCTCGCGGGCCTTCTTCTGGCATTGCCCCGCCTGCGGCGAGTGGGAAAGCTTTACGCCCAACCGCTCGGAAACTCATTGATTGTATTCAGGAAAAGACATGAATCCGCTAATTGCCGCCGGTCTGGATCTGCAACCGGCATCTCCTGTCGTTGTGGCACTGGACTTTGCCGATGCGCCATCGGCTCTTGAATTTGCTGCCCGGCTTGATCCGCAACAATGCCGCCTCAAAGTGGGCAAGGAGCTGTTTACCGCCAGTGGTCGCAGCCTGGTGGAAAGCCTGGCAGCGCGTGGTTTTCAGGTATTTCTTGATCTGAAATTCCATGATATTCCCAATACCGTGGCCCATGCCTGCAAAGTGGCAGCCGATGCCGGTGTCTGGATGGTGAATGTGCATGCTTCCGGTGGCCGCCGCATGATGGAAGCCGCGCGTGAAGGGCTGGCGCATTACAGCCAGCGTCCGCTGCTGATTGCCGTTACCGTGCTCACCAGCATGGAAGCGGCTGATCTGGTGGATATCGGTATCACCGCCTCGCCGCAGGAGCATGTGCTGCGCCTGGCCACGCTGACCCGTGATTGCGGCCTGGATGGCGTGGTGTGTTCGGCACAGGAGGCCCCCATGCTCAAGTCGGCACTGGGGCAGGATTTCAAGCTGATCACGCCGGGCATTCGCCTGGCCGACAGTGCTGCAGACGACCAGCGCCGCGTGATGACGCCGGTGGCTGCGCTGCAGGCGGGGGCTGATTATCTGGTAATCGGCCGTCCGATCACTCGTGCCGATGCACCGTTGGATGTGCTCTGCAAGATCAACGGCGATATCGCCAGCTATCGGGCGGCCCTGTCATGAAAATCACTGTTGTTGGTTCCGGCTACGTTGGCCTGGTGACCGGTACCTGCCTTGCCGAAGTGGGCAACCATGTGCTGTGTCTGGATGTGGATCCTGCCAAGATCGCCACGCTGCAACAAGGTGGCATCCCCATTTATGAACCCGGCCTGGAAGACATGGTGCGGCGCAATGTTGCCGCTGGCCGTCTGTCCTTCTCCACCGATATTGCCGCCACCGTGGCGTTTGGCGAAATCCAGTTCATTGCCGTCGGCACGCCGCCGGATGAAGATGGTTCCGCCGATCTGCAATACGTGCTGGCCGCCGCGCGCAATATCGGCCTGCATATGACTGAGCCCAAGGTGGTGGTGGATAAATCCACCGTACCGGTGGGAACAGCAGACAAGGTCAAGGCGCAGATTGCCGCCACCCTGGCCGAGCGCGGTGCCGACATTGCTTTCAGCGTGGTGTCCAATCCCGAATTCCTCAAGGAAGGTGCGGCCATCGAGGACTTCATGAAGCCCGACCGCATCGTGGTGGGCGCTGAAGACGAACGTGCCATCGAGCTGATGCGCCGCTTGTATGCGCCGTTCCAGCGTAATCACGACCGTATCCTGTTCATGGACGTGCGCTCTGCCGAGCTGACCAAATATGCTGCCAACGCCATGCTGGCCACGCGGATTTCCTTCATGAACGAGCTGGCTAACCTGGCCGAAGACCTGGGGGCCGATATCGAACTGGTACGCCGTGGCATCGGTTCCGACCCACGCATTGGCTACCACTTCCTCTACCCCGGTGCCGGCTATGGCGGCTCCTGCTTCCCCAAGGACGTCAAGGCACTGGTGGCCAGTGGCCGCGAACAGGGCCACGCCATGCGCGTGCTAACGGCAGTGGAAGAGGCCAACGAGGCGCAAAAGCGCCGCTTGGTGGACAAGCTGGTCAAGCGCTTTGGCGAGGATTTGCAGGGCCGGCATTTTGCCATCTGGGGTTTGGCATTCAAGCCGAATACCGATGATATGCGTGAGGCTTCCAGCCGAGTGATTGTTGCCGAACTGGCCCGCCGTGGCGCAACCGTGGCCGCCTATGACCCGGTTGCCGCAGAGGAAGCCAGACGTGTGATGGGCGATACGCCCGGCCTGGGTTTTGCCGATGACATGATGGCTGCGCTGCAGGGGGCGGATGCTTTGCTGATCGTCACCGAATGGAAGATGTTCCGCGCGCCGGACTTCGACGCCATCAAGGCCAGCCTCAAGCAGCCGGTGATTATTGATGGCCGCAATATGTACGACCCCGCCTGGCTGCGTGAGCTGGGCTTCGACTATCAGGCGATAGGACGCTGAAGAGCATGAATCTGTTGCAACAACTTGGACTGGATCGCAGCAAGCTGGCTGCCGACCTTGCAGCTGCCCGCGTCTTGGTGGTGGGGGACGTGATGCTGGACCGTTACTGGTTTGGCGATGTGTCACGCATTTCACCGGAAGCGCCGGTGCCGGTGGCGCGTATTGGCCGCATGGAAGAGCGCGCCGGTGGCGCTGCCAATGTGGCGCGCAATATTGCCAGCCTGGGCGGCAAGGCTTCCATTTTGTCGGTGGTGGGCGATGACGAGGCTGCCACCGCGCTGGAACGCCTGATGAAGGACGATGGCATCACCACCTTGTTC
Organism: Aquitalea magnusonii; assembly: GCF_002217795.2. Lineage (NCBI taxonomy): Bacteria > Pseudomonadati > Pseudomonadota > Betaproteobacteria > Neisseriales > Chromobacteriaceae > Aquitalea > Aquitalea magnusonii. The sequence continues at coordinate 2,973,163 of NZ_AP018823.1, read as the reverse complement.
AAAAGGGATGCGGCCATCTCCACCACCATCAAGCTGCGGGTGGTGGCGCGCCAGCAGCAGTTGATCCGGCTGGATTTTGAAGATGCACCCAGCCATGAAATCCTGGCTGACAAGCTGGAACAATACCAATCGGTACTGGCCAGCCACGATGTGGTGATCCTGTCCGATTACGGCAAGGGTGGTCTCACCCATGTGGCGCGCATGATAGAACTGGCACGTGCTGCCGGCAAACCGGTGCTGATCGACCCCAAGGGCGATGACTATGCCAAGTACGCCGGTGCTACCCTGCTGACGCCCAATCGCAGCGAATTCAAGGAAGTGGCAGGCAGTTGGCACAACGAAGAACAGTTGATTGCCAAGGCGCAGGCCCTGCGCAGCCAGTTGCAACTGGATGCGCTGCTGGTGACGCGCAGCGAGGAGGGCATGACCTTGTTCCGCGCCGATGGCGCGCTGCACCAGCCCACCTTCGCCCGCGAAGTATTCGATGTCTCCGGTGCCGGCGATACGGTCATCGGCACCCTGGGCCTGGCCCTGGCTGCCGGTCTGCCCCTGCCGACCGCCATGAGCCTGGCCAATGCCGCTGCCGGCATCGTGGTGGGCAAGCTGGGTACCGCTGTTTGCACCCAGCAGGAGCTGTTTGCCAGCTGATTGGCACGACACCGCATCATGCAGCCGGATGACAGGAGTGATCCCTGCCGGCTGCAAACAGAAAAAGGATGAATCATGACTATCGTGGTGACCGGCGCCGCCGGCTTTATCGGTTCCAATATCGTCAAGGCGCTGAATGCGCGCGGCATTACCGACATTATTGCAGTGGACAACCTCACCTCCGGTGATAAATTCCGCAACCTGGTGGACTGCGAAATTGCCCATTATCTGGACAAGCATGATTTTCTCAATCTGCTGCTGGAAGGCGAATATGAGGGCGAGATCAGTGCCATCCTGCACCAGGGCGCTTGCTCGGACACCATGAACCACGACGGCAAGTACATGATGGATAACAACTATCAGTACACGCTGGCCCTGTTCGATTACTGTCAGCACGAGGAAATCCAGTTCCTGTTTGCTTCCAGTGCGGCTACCTATGGCAAGGGCACCATCTTCAAGGAAGAACGCCAGTACGAAGGCCCGCTCAATGTCTACGGTTATTCCAAGTTCCTGTTCGACCAGGTGCTGCGCCAGCGCATGCAGGAAGGCCTGTCCGCCCAGGCGGTGGGATTCCGCTATTTCAATGTCTACGGCCCGCAAGAGCAGCACAAGGGCCGCATGGCCTCGGTGGCCTTCCACAACTTCAACCAGTACCGCGAACACGGCAAGGTCAAGCTGTTCGGCAGCAATGATGGCTGGGGCAATGGCATGCAAAGCCGGGACTTTGTCTCGGTGGAGGACGTGGTCAAGGTCAATCTGTACTTCCTGGACAATCCGGGCAAGAGCGGCATCTTCAACCTGGGTTCCGGTCGCGCCCAACCCTTCAATGACGTTGCCGTGTCCACCGTCAATGCCTGCCGTCGGCACGAAGGCAAGCCGGCGCTGAGCCTGGACGAACTGGTGGCCCAGGGCATCATCGAATACATCGAATTCCCGGAAGCACTGAAGGGCAAGTACCAAAGCTTTACCCAGGCAGACATCGGCAAGCTGCGCGATGCCGGTTACAGCGCGCCCATGCTGACGGTGGAGCAGGGTGTCGATCGTTATGTAGACTGGCTGATCAGCCGCTAAGGCTTGTTCACCCCGCCAAAACCGCCAGGCTGTGCGCTGGCGGTTTTTTCATGGCTGGAGTGGGCAGGCCGGAATTGGTTATTTGATTAGAAATAACGGTTCGACTGGAAGATAGCGCCAGGTCGTATAATGGCGCTCTCGCAAGGAGACTTCACCGTGTACAAGTATCTGGAAGATTTCGTCGGCCACACCCCCCTGGTACGGCTCAAGCGCATGCCGGGCGACAGCAGCAATATCGTGTTGCTCAAGCTGGAGGGCAATAACCCAGCCGGATCGGTCAAGGACAGGCCTGCGCTGTCGATGATCCGCCGGGCCGAGGCGCGCGGCGATATCAAACCGGGTGATACCCTGATCGAGCCCACCAGTGGCAACACTGGTATCGCGCTGGCCATGGCGGCGGCGATGATGGGCTACAAGATGATTCTGCTGATGCCCGAAGGCTCCAGTGCCGAGCGGGTGCAAACCATGCGCGCCTACGGTGCCGAAGTCATCCTGACCCCCAAGGAAGCCTCCATGCCCGGTGCCATTGACGAGGCACACCGCATGCAGCGTGCCGGACTGGGAGTGATTCTGGATCAGTTTGCCAACCCGGATAACCCGCTGGCGCATTACGAAAGCACCGGTCCGGAAATCTGGGCCGATACCCAAGGTCAGATCACCCATTTTGTTTCCAGCATGGGCACCACCGGCACCATCATGGGCAATAGCCGTTTTCTCAAGGAAAAGAATCTGGCCATCCAGATCATTGGCGTACAGCCGGAAACCGGCAGCCAGATTCCCGGCATCCGCAAATGGGAAGATGAGTACCTGCCCAAGATTTGTGATTTCAGCCGTATCGATCAACTGATTCATGTGTCCCAGCAAGAAGCGGAAGAGACCGCGCGCCAACTGGCACGCGAAGAAGGCATTCTGGCCGGGCCGTCCTCTGGCGGGGCGCTGGCAGTAGCGCTGCGGCTGAACCAGCAACTGGAAAACGCGGTGATTGTGTCCATCGTCTGCGATCGTGGCGACCGCTACCTGTCCACCGGCTTGTTTCCCCTGTAATACCGGCGGTGCAATAGCAAAGCCGTTTCCTGTGGGAAACGGCTTTTTGTTGCCTGCGTGGCGCTTCAGCGGTGAATATCGTGGCTGATAAAAGGCTGCTCAGCACTGGGCATGTTCAGCCAGCCAGGGCGGTGCAGGCTGTTGCGGATGTCCTGGTAGCCGCTATGCCAGTGCTGGCGCATGGTAGGCATGCCGAACTGGTAGTCCTTGTAGTGATCGTCGTAAACCTTGTCCTGGTAAATCAGATGTACCACGTTCAGACGCTGGCAGTTGGCGGCGTGCCGGGCAGCCAGAAAGGCTGGTGAATCATGCGCGTGTTCTGGAACCAAGGCCATCAGCTCGGACAATAGTTCGCGGTATTGCAGCTCCTGGCGCAGCACATCGGTCACCATGCGGGTGCGGCTGGAATACTGGATATCCTTTTGCCGCATGGCTACTTCTTTCATATTGCCGGGCAAGTTGCCGCGTGCGCTCCACAAGTCCACCTGGAAGGCCAGGGTGTTATGGCGGTTTTCCTTGCTGATCAGCTGGCTTAGCGGGGTATTGGAGACGACGCCGCCATCCCAGTAAAACTCGCCGTCTATCTCCACCGCCGGAAAGCCGGGCGGCAGCGCACCGGAGGCCATGAAATGCTCAGGTCGCAGTTGTTGCCGGGTGTTGTCGAAATAGATGAAGTTGCCGGTGCGTACATTGACTGCGCCCACCGATACCCGCATCTGCCGGCTGTCGTTGATCCGGTCGAAATCGGCCAGTTGTTCCAGCGTTTGCTTGAGTGGGCTGGTGTCATAAAAACTGATGTCTGCCGGACTGTTGGCATGTTGCAAGGCCCAGGGCAGGCGTGGTCGATAAAAGCCGTTTTGTCCCTCCAGCATTGAACGCCAGGCTTCCCAGCCGGCCAGCATCTGCTGCATGCTGGTCGGCCAGCGCTCTGGGTCCAGCATGGCCAGTGGCGTGGCGGGCAGAATGGGCGGCTGGCAGATGGTTTCCCAGAAGCGGCGCAATTGGTCCACGCGTTTGCCCGGTGGATTGCCGGCGATGATGGCAGCATTGAGCGCCCCAATGGAAATACCGGCCACCCAGTTGGGATGCAGCTCGGCTTCAGCCAGGCCCTGGTAAACCCCGGGCTGATAGGCACCGAGGGCGCCGCCGCCTTGCAACAGCAGGGCGACAACATGGTATTGATGGCCTTTGGGCAAGCTGGGGCTGTGGTAAAGGCGGTGTTGCGGATCGTAGCCAACGCTCATGCGATACTCCGTCTGCACATCGGTGTGCGGCTGTTGCTGGTTTGCCGTATAGAGGGGAGCCGCCTGCAGCCAAAAGCAGGGGCTCCGCTCATTGCTTGGTGTGCGCTTATTGCATGTACCAGCCGTGGCTGACCACCACCGACTGGCCAGTCAGGGCCGCGCTGGGGAAGGCGGCCAGGAATAGCGCAGTCTGGGCGATATCGTCCACCGTGGTGAATATCCCGTCCACCGTGTCGCCCAGCATTACATGCTTGATGACTTCCTCTTCGCTGATGCCCAGTGTGGCCGCCTGTTCGGGAATCTGCTTTTCCACCAGTGGTGTGCGGACAAAGCCAGGGCAGATCACATGGGAGCGCACATTGAATTCCGCCCCTTCCTTGGCCAGTACCTTGCTCAGGCCCAGCAGCGCGTGCTTGGCGGCGACATAGGCGGATTTCAGCTTGGATCCCTCATGCGAATGCACCGAGCCCATGTAGATGACGGTGCCGCCGCGCTTGTCCTTGTACATGTGGGGCAGGGCGGCGCGCGTGGTGAGGAAGGCACCATCGACATGGATGGCCTGCATTTTTTTCCAGTCGGCAAAGCTGAAATCCACCAGCGGGCTGATGATCTGGATGCCGGCATTGGAAATGAGAATGTCCAACTGGCCAAAGGCGTCCACTACTGCCTGGGTACCGGCATTGACGGCTTGCTCGTTGGTGACATCCATCGCCACGCCCATGGCCTTGCCGCCTGCGGCTTCAATTTCCTTTGCCGTGGCCTGCGCCGCTGCCAGATTGATGTCGGCGATGGCTACTGCAGCCCCTTCACGGGCATAGGTTTCGGCAATGGCACGGCCAATGCCGCTGGCGGCACCGGTAATCAGGGCAACTTTTCCTTGCAGCTTCATGAGGCTTCTCCTGTTTCAGACCAGATAATCAAACTCGACCTTGCCCAGACCCAGGGTCAGATCGGCAACATAATGTTTGGCACCCAATACTTCCAGCACCGGCAGCTCGGCTACCGGTGCCAGCGCATGGGCAAACAATGACAGCGCGGCCGGGCCGCTCCAGGCACCATGTACGGTGACATCCAGCATGGGAAAGCTCACCAGCTCGCAGATGCGCGCCGTGCCATCAACATGGGGGATGATTTTCAGCAGGTAGTTCGGGGTGGTACGCAGGCTTTCGGCAATGGCCTGCCCGTCCAGTTCCCGGTGTTTGTAACCCATGGTGCCGGTGGCCACGCGTACCGGGCCGTAGTTCAACTCGCCCACCAGGGTGTCGGTATGCACTTGCAGACGGGGGCTGGCCATCTTCTTGGGAAAACCCCACAACTCGCGGCCGCCGGCGGTTGGCGGATGGTCGTTCAGGTACATGGCATGGGTGTAGTTGCCCGGCTTGCCCTGATAGGAAACCGGAATCACCTGGCCGCTTTCGGTGTAGTCGCCAAAGCCGGTGGAATCCGGCATGCGGATGAATTCGAAATTGACCACCGGCTCGGACATTTGCAGTGGTTCGGGAATGATGGCGCGTAGTTTTTCCGGATCAGTACGGTAGCTGATGATGAAGAACTCCCGCTGGTAAAAGCGGTAGGGGCCGGGTGGAAAGGCCGGGCTGGTAAATGGCATGGCAAAGGCGTGCTGGCGAATCTGTTCGATATTCATGGCCGTACCTGTAAGGGTGTGTGCGTGGCTGATTGCATGCCGCCATGGTTCGCTGGCGACAACCCGTAAAGGATGTCTGGCGGGGTGGCGCACAGCCAGATGCTGTTGACCGGTCTACCTGTTAGGTATGAGGGATTGCACTGGCATGTCCTGCCCTGTTTTTCACTTGACCGGCAATGCGTCGATTCGGGTTATCATGCGCTATTAATCGCCGCTCGGGCAGGGCTCGCGGTATGGCTTCATTGCGCCGGTGCCAGCCTGCGCCAAAAACCAACAACAGAACAGCACACATCATGTCCCAGCATACCTTTTCCCCGGATGGCAACGCGCTGACCAGTCCCAAGGCCTGGTATCAGGCTGCCAGTGAAAAGCCCGGTTTCATTCACGATGCCGCCCAGGCCGCGGCGATCGAGCAACTGGATGCTTTGTGGCATCAACTGTTGGAGTTCAAGGACAAGCGCAACCGCTTTCTCGGGCGTAGCCTGCGCAGCCCGGATGTGCCGCGCGGCCTGTATTTCTGGGGTGGGGTGGGGCGCGGCAAGAGCTTTCTGATGGATGCCTTCTATGCCTGCGTGCCGTACCGCCGCAAGCGTCGTATCCATTTCCACAATTTCATGGCCGAGGTGCATCGCGAGCTGCGCCAACTGGCCGGTAGCAAAGACCCTTTGCTGGCTTATGCCGACAAGATTGCCCGCGAAACCCGTTTGCTGTGTTTTGATGAGTTCCATGTCAGCGATATTGCCGATGCCATGATGCTGGGCCGTCTGCTCAGTGCCTTGTTCGAACGTGGCGTGGTGTTGGTGACGACTTCCAACTATCCGCCGGACGGCCTGTATCCCAATGGTCTGCAGCGGCAGAATTTCCTGCCCACCATCGAACTGATCAAGCGCGAGCTGGATGTGTTGAACGTGGATGGCGGCAATGATTACCGCCTGCGCGAGCTGACCCGCGAGCCCTTGTTCATGGTGCCGGACGACGCGGCTGCCCAGGCGCGCATGGAAGGCATGTTCACCCGCCTGAGCAGTGAAGAATTGATTGCCAAGCAGGAAATCGAAGTGCTGGGGCGGCAGATTCTGGTGAAGAAACTGGCACCGGGCATTATCTGGTTTGATTTTTTCGCCATTTGCGACGGTCCGCGTGCGCAGACTGACTATCTGGAAATTGCCACCGAATTTCATACCGTGTTCATCAGCGGCATTCCCAAACTGGCGGCCAAGGATGCCTCCATTGCCCGCCGCTTTACCTGGCTGGTGGATGTGTTTTACGACAACCGGGTCAAGCTGATTGCCTCTGCCGCCGTGCCGATTGACGATATTTATACCGACGGTGTGCAGGCCAGCGAGTTTTTCCGCACGGCCAGCCGGCTGACCGAGATGCAATCCAAGAGTTATCTGGAGCTGCCGCACCAGAGTGCCGGCCAGACGCACGATCAGCCGCCGCCGGGTGTGGTGATCTGAGCGGGCGCTGCCTGCATGCAAGGGCCAGACAGTGTCTGGCCGTTTTGCGGTCAGGCTTCCGGAATGTCGTCGATCAGCACAATCAGGTCGGTGACACCGACATCCTCGCCCAGTTGGCACAGCAAGGTGGTGGCCTGGCCGCGGTGGTGGGTCTGGTGGTTGAAGAAGTGCAGCAGCAGCGCATGAAAGTTCTTGCGCTGCGCCACGCCGCGGGTGTTGTGATAGGCCAGCGGCTGGTCAAGATCGCTATCCTTAAGCTCGCTACATAGCCGGATGATGACCTCGTCCAGCAGTTGTCGCCGCGCAGCCAATGCGGGCAGTTGGTCAAACAGCAGGCCGTTCAAAGAGGTGGGCGCTGCAATCGCCTGCAGCGGCTGCAAGGCGGTAAAACCGGCCGGATGCTGGCCAAAGCGTTGCAGCCACAAAGTGTCGGCTACCACGATGTGATTGAGCGTGCCGAACAGCGAGCCAAAAAACGCGCCGCAATCCTGCTGCAAGGCGGCCACCGGCAAACGGGCGGCTGCCTGGTAAAGCTTGTCATTCATCCACTGGTTGTAGCGGGCTTGCAGCGCAAGCTGTTCGAGTCGGTTCATCGTCTCCTCCTGAAAACAGCACGATAACGCAGCATTTGCCGGAATGACAGGCAAAACAAAAGCGGCCATCAGGCCGCTTGTTGCACAGCATTCAAACAGGCGATCAGGCGCGCTTTTTGAATTCGCCGGTGCGGGTGTCGATTTCGATCTTTTCGCCAGTGTTGACGAAGGCCGGAACCTGAACTTCGAAAGTGGTGCCTACCAGCTTGGCCGGCTTCAGAACCTTGCCCGAAGTGTCGCCACGTACGGCCGGCTCGGTGTATTCCACTTCGCGGATCACGGTGGTCGGCAGTTCCACGGAGATGGCCTTGCCATCGTAGAAGGTGACCTGGCAAACATCTTCCATGCCGTCAACGATGTAGCTGATGGTGTCGCCCAGGTTGTCGGCTTCTACTTCGTACTGGTTGAATTCGCTGTCCATGAACACATACATCGGGTCAGCAAAGTAGGAGTAGGTGCAATCCTTGCGGTCCAGAACCACGACGTCGAACTTGTCGTCAGCGCGGTAAACGGCTTCAGAGCCGGCGCCGGTCAGCAGGTTCTTCATCTTCATCTTCACGACGGAAGCGTTACGGCCGGATTTGCTGAATTCGGCTTTTTGCACGACCATCGGGTCGTTGCCTACCATGAATACGTTGCCAGCGCGGAGTTCTTGTGCGGTTTTCATTACGTGTAAAGTCCCAAACTCTTGATTGAACTCGGAAAACGGTTTCCGAAAAACGGGCTATTTTAGCCGGTTTTGTATGAATTGCACCAGCCGCATCCCCAAGTCACCGTGTTGCAGCAGTTTGTCGGGCCAGTGGCGACTGTGGCGGTGCCATTGCGGCAGCCGTTTTTCCAGTTGCTGCCAGGCGGACACCATGCCCCGGCCGTGGTTCCAGGCATGGCTGGCGGCGCGCAGGGCCGTGGCGGTCTCTGCATCCAGCGCGGCGCAATAGTGTGACAAAAAGGCATCAAGCTTCACCAGGTGCGCTGCGTCGTCTTGCGGATAGATGTGCCAGATGAAAGGCCGGCCAGCCCATTGCGCGCGCACGAAGCTGTCTTCGCCGCGCACGAAGTTGATGTCACACGACCACAAGTTCAGGTCGTAACTGTCCTGATCGGTCATCGGCAGCACATGCACGGTGAGTGAACCTTGGCTGACATGCTGTCCGGCCTGTAGTCGCTGTCCCATCACCGCTTCCACATCGGCCAGCACCTTGCCTTCCGGCACCATGCAATGTACCGGCAGCGCGCTGTGCTTCCAGTAATCCAGCAATTCGCGTGCCGCCGGGTTTTCGTAGGCAAACAGGCTGACGCGCCATTCTTCCGGCTGTTTCTCCGGGATATCGAACATCTGCCAGAAGGCGCGCTGCGCCAGGCTGTCCTGCTGCCACTGCTGGCGGGTGTCGATCAGGCCGTCCTCGCACAGCAGGCCGCCGGTGCGATCGGTAAAGCCGGGAAAGAAGAAATGCTTGGTCAGCGGCAGGCGCGGGTGGGGTGAAGCCATGCCATGGCAGCCTTCCACCCAGTCTTCAGCCGACAGGTATTCCAGATTGATCCAGACCGGTTTGACGTCAGCCCGTGCCATGGCTTGTTCCACGGCATCGGGCAGGCGGCAGCCAAAGGCTTCTATCACCACCTGCGCCGGTTGATAGTCGACAAATGCGTCATCTGCGCACCATTGGCATATGCGGATGCCATCCAGCTCCTGGCTGGCCAGGCCCGGCTCCAGCAGCGGGGCAATGCGGCCAAAGCTGGCCAGGTCGTTCACCCACAGGCGGACTGTGTGATCGAAGTCATGTGCCAGCCGGCGTGCCAGCCGCCAGGCAACGCCGATATCGCCGTAGTTGTCGATGACAGTACAGAAAATGTCCCAGCTCAGGGGTTTGGAATAGGGCATGGCATACCGGTGGTTGAAGTGGCTGGCGCAGCATAGCATGTGATGCTGCGTGCTGCTGATGGCTGCCATGCTTGTTGGTAGTCATGACAACTTTGCTAACAACATGTAACTAACGCCATGTGATAAAGCAGTTAAAATGAAAGCTGCTGTTAAACAGAAGATTGTCATGAGCGCAACTGATCAGAGTACTGGAAAATCCACCCCTTCCCGCCCGTCTCGCCGCTGGCGGCGCTGGCTGGCCGGCATTGCCGCCGTGCTGTTGTTGCTGTGGGGGTTTCTGGCGGGTATTGCGCCGGGCATTGTGCAGAGCCAGGCAGCCAAATGGGCATCAGGTATCGGCCGCAAGCTGACGCTGGGCGAGGTATCGATCAATCCCTGGCGCATGGCGGTGGAAATCCGCCAGCTCAAGTTGGCCGAGGGCAAGGGCAGCCCCTTGTTTGCCGCAGACCGGGTGTATGTGAATCTGGACCCCTCCGCCTTGCTGCTGGGGCGCTGGCAGTTGTCGGAATTCAGCGTTGATGCCCCGCAGCTATGGGTGCAGCGTGACGCCCAAGGCCACTGGAACTGGGCGCGTTTCATCAGTGATGCCAGCGGCCCGGCCCAACCGAAAAAAGACGATGGTTCGCCGACCAAATTCCTGCTGCAGGCATTGAACATCCGTAATGGCCAGGTCATGTTCCAGGACCAACTGGCCGGTAGCGACAGCTTCAAGGTGTCGCCGCTGAATCTGGCGCTGACCGATCTTTCCACCTTGCCCGAAGCCGGTGGCTATCGCCTGCATGCCGCGCTGGGCGACGGCACGCAACTGGATTGGAAAGGCAGCCTGCAATTGCAGCCCTTGCAATCCAGCGGCGAGGCCAGCATCCGTGGCTTTACCCTGGCCAGCATCTGGGAATACGTCAAACCGCATTTCAATATTGCCAGGCCGCAAGGCACGCTATCGGTACAGGCCAGCTATCAGTTCGACCTGAAAGGCAAGCAGCCGCAGTTGCAGATCAGCCCCTTCAGCGCCGAACTCAAGGGCTTGCAGATGCAGGCTCCGGGTACCCAGCATCGCTTTGTGCTGCCTTTGTTGCAGCTCAAAGGGGGGCGTTTTGACCTGCAACATAGTCAGTTGAGCCTGCAACAGATCGCGCTGGATGGCGGCAGCCTGGAAGCTCAGCGCATGGCGGATGGCAGCCTGGACTGGCTGGCAGCCTTGCCGGCCAGCCCGGCTGCGGGTGCTACATCCACTGCAAGCAGCAAAGCAGCCCCTGCGCCGTGGCAGGTGAAGGTGGAAGACATCAAGCTGGCTAACTGGCAATACCGCTTTGGCGATGCCGGTTTTGCCACCCCGCTGCAAGTGGCGGCCCGCCTGCCGCTATTGCACGCCCGCTTTGAACTCGACCCTAAACGCGGTTTTGCGGTGGACAAGCTGGCTGGTGAACTGGCCGACATCACACTGGGCAATGCCGCGCAACCCGCCCAGATTGCCCTGGCCAAGCTCAGTGTGCAGCCCTCGCGCATTGTGCAGCAGGGGCGGTTGATTGAACCTGGCAGCGTCGATGTACAGGGTCTGCGCGTAGCGCTGGAGCGCAACAAGCAGGGGCAGTTGAACCTGGCCCAGCTATTTGCCCGGCGTAAGCCAGGCACTCCGGCAAGCCAAGCTGCCACAGCGGCAAGCGAACAGGACAAAACCGGCTGGACCCTGCATTACCCCGTGCTTACCCTGGCTGATGGCGAAGTCAGTTGGAGCGATTACACCTTGTCCCGCCCGGTAAGCGCCAGCCTGCGTGCGCTCAATGCCCGAGTGGAGACGAGTACGCCGCAACAACTGGCGGTGACGCTGGATGGCAAGCTGGAGAATGGCCAGTTGCAGGCGGCACTGCAGTTGGATCCGAGCACGGCAGCCCTCAAGGGGCAGATCAAGGCCGATGCCTTGCCATTGGCCCCGTTTGCGCCTTACGGCCTGTCCACCACCCCCTTGCGCCTGCGTGGCGGTTTGCTCAGTGCGGCGCTGGACGTGGAGTCTGCCAGCAAGGGCTGGAAAGTGGCCGGCAGTGCCGGCATCAGCAGCCTAGCCATCATGGAGCCGGGCGAAAAGCTGCCGCTGCTGGGCTGGAGCAATCTCAAGGTCAACGGCATCAAGGCCCAAAGCACCGCCACCCTGCCGCTGAGCGTGGCGGTGCAGGATGTCCGGCTGGAAGCCTTGTCGGCCCGACTGATTCTGGATGCCAAACGCCAGCTCAACTGGCAGCGCATTTTTGCCGCCAGGTCCGCGGCCACTCCGCCGTCGGCCAAGCCAGTCACGCCAGCGAAGGCCAGTGCGATGCCGCCGGTGGATATTCGCAGCATCCACCTGAACCGCAGCAAGGTGCAGTTTGCCGACCAGAGCATGAACCCCAACTTTGCCACTCAGATGCACCATCTGCGCGGTTCGATTCAGGGCCTGTCCACCCGTCCGGGCCGTACTGGCACCATCACGCTGGATGGTGATGTCGATCAGTACGGTGATGTGCGTGTGCGTGGCGCGCTGGCCCCGATGGCAGTGACTGACAATACCGATGTCACGCTGTCTTTCCGCAATATTCCGCTCAACAACCTCAACCCCTATGCCACCACCTTTGCCGGCTGGCGCATCAATGACGGCCGCCTGACGGTGGATCTGCATTATCTGCTGGACCATCGCCAGATGAAGGGTCAGAACCGGGTGGTGATCAACACCATCCAGTTGGGCGAGGAGGTGCCGGACTACAAGGGTACCCACCTGCCGCTGCGGCTGGCGGTGGCCTTGCTGGAAGACAGCGACGGCAAGATTGATCTGGATTTGCCGGTATCCGGCAGCCTGGATGACCCGCAGTTCAGCTATGGCCAGCTTGTGTGGAAGGCACTGGTCAATGTGGTGAGCAAGGTGGTGACGGCCCCGTTCCGTGCGCTGGGAGCCTTGCTGGGCGGCGAGGGCTTTGACAATGTGTTCTTCATTCCGGGCGAAGCCAATGTGGCACCGCCGGAGCGGGAGAAGCTGGAAAAAGTGGCGGGCTTGATGAGCAAGCGTCCCAAGATGCAATTGCAGCTTGCCGGTAGCTACGATCCGGATGTGGACAGCAAGGAACTGGCACGGGCACGTGTCGACAGTGCCATTCTGCAAGCTGGCGGACGCAGCCTGTTGCCGGGAGAACCGCTGCCGGTGCCGGATATGGCCGACCCGGCCATGCTGGATGCCATCAAGACGGTCTACGCCCGCGAACTGGGCAGGCTCAAGCTGATGTCGCGCACCCTGAATCCGGGTGGGCCATCCGGGGCAGCACTGGCCAAGCAGCTGCGCACCGAACTGATTGCCGCGCAGAAAGTGGACGATGCTGCCCTGCATCTGCTGGCGCGCCAGCGGGCGGAAAATGCCCGCAAGGTAATGATGCGCAATGACAACACTCTGGCCGATCGCATCACGCTTGGCGACCCGGCCAAAACCCGCGCCGAACGGGACGGTGTGGCACTGGGGATCAAGCTTTCCAGCAAATAGTTTCTGAAATGGCTTGATGTCCATCAATAAACGGCGTAACTACATATAGTGTAATACGCCGTTTTCTTTTGCCAGATATTGTGAATTTGTCGCGGCGGCCTGCTGTGGGAAGCAGTGTGCAATGCCCGCCGAACAGGCGTAAAGTTCATGGGTTGCCGAAATGGCAAGGCTTCGGCAGTTGGGAAAATTCTCAAAAATTTCAGGAAATCGAGGGGCCGGAATGAAGCGTGAAAATAGTGCCGTCATGCTGGAGCAGGATATCTCGCGCGAGGTATTGCTGGAAAAGTATGCCAAGGGTGACGAACAGAGTGTCAGCGAAGTCAGGCAGCGGGTTGCCCGCGCCTTGGCCGCGCTGGAACAAGACCCGGCCCGTTTCGAGCCGCTGTTTTTCCAGGCACTGGACAATGGCTTCATTCCCGGTGGCCGCATCAACTCCGCCGCCGGTACCGAGCTGCGCGCCACGCTGATCAACTGCTTTGTGCAGCCGGTGGGCGATTCGGTTTCCGAGCCTTCCAATGGCAAGGCCGGCATTTACGAAGCCCTGTTGCAGGCCGCCGAAACCATGCGCCGTGGCGGTGGCGTGGGCTACAACTTCTCGCGCATCCGGCCCAAGGGCGCGCGGGTAAAAGGCACCAATAGCCGCGCTTCCGGGCCGGTATCGTATATGCGGGTGTTCGACCGCAGTTGCGAGACGGTGGAATCCGCCGGAGCCCGCCGTGGTGCGCAAATGGGTGTGCTGGATGTCAGCCATCCGGATGTGGAAGACTTCATCCACGCCAAGGACAAGGGCGACCTGCGCAACTTCAATATTTCGGTTGGTGTATCCGACGATTTCATGCGTGCGGTGGAAGCCGATGCCGAGTGGGAGCTGACCCACAGTGTGGAACCGGCCACCGATGCCTTCCCCGGCCACTACCAGCGTGCCGACGGCCTGTGGGTGTACCGCAAGGTGTCTGCCCGTGCGCTGTGGCAGCAGATCATGGAATCCACCTATGACCACGCCGAGCCGGGCGTGCTGTTCATGTCCAAGATCAACCAGGACAACAATCTGTCCTATTGCGAGGTGATTGAATCCACCAACCCCTGCGGCGAACAACCGCTGCCGGATTACGGCTGCTGCGACCTGGGTTCGGTCAATCTCACCAAATACGTGCGTCAACCGTTTGGCGCCAAGCCCAGCTTTGATTTCAAGGCCTTCGAGAGCGTGGTGCGCATGTCCATCCGCATGCTGGACAATGTGCTGGACCTGACCGTGTGGCCGTTGAAGGAGCAGGAGCGCGAAGCGCAGTCCAAACGCCGCGTCGGTCTGGGTTTTACCGGCCTGGGCGATGCGCTGATCATGCTGAAAATTCGTTACGACAGCGAAGAAGGCCGACGTTTTGCCGCGCGCATTTCCGAATCCATGCGCGATGCCGCCTATGATGCCTCGGTGGACCTGGCTATCGAGAAGGGCGCTTTCCCGCTGTTTGATGCCGACAAATATCTGGCCGAACCGCATTGCGCCAGCCGCCTGCCGGACAGCATCAAGGCCCGTATCCGCAAGCACGGCATCCGCAACTCGCACCTGCTGTCGATAGCTCCTACCGGCACCATTTCGCTGGCCTTTGCCGACAATGCCAGCAATGGCATCGAGCCGCCTTTCTCCTGGTTCTACACCCGCAAAAAGCGCATGGCCGATGGCACCACCCAGGAATACCTGGTGGAAGACCATGCCTATCGCGTCTACCGCATGCAGGGTGGCGACACCCAGGCGCTGCCGGACTACTTTGTCTCGGCACTGGAAATGAGTGCGCTGGACCATATGCGCATGGTGGCTGCCGTGGCCCCGTATATCGACACTGCCATCTCCAAGACGGTGAACGTGCCGGCGGATTATCCGTTTGCCGATTTCGAAAGCCTGTATCTGGAAGCCTGGCGTAATGGCCTGAAGGGCATTACCACTTACCGGCCCAACAGCGTGCTGGGTTCGGTATTGTCCATCGAGCCGGCCAAGGAAAGTGCCAAGGAAGCGCCGCAAGACCTGTCGGCCAGCCAGGATGGCGACCCGGACCGCCGCATCACCCTGAATACTGCGCCCAGCCCGGCGCTGGCCAGCCTGAAATGGCCGAACCGGCCCAAGCTGAAAGAAGGCAACCCCTCCTGGACCTATATGGTGGAAGGCCCGGCCGGTGACTTTGCCGTGGTGGTGGGTCATGTGGAAAATGGCCGCATCACCCCCTTCGAGTGCTGGGTGAATGCCACCGAAGAACAGCGTGGCTTGGGCGCGATTGCCAAGACGCTGTCGATGGACATGCGCTGCCGCGACCACGCCTGGCTGTCGGCCAAGCTGGAAGCCTTGTCGCATACCAATGGCGACAAGCGCTATGTGTTCGAGCTGGGTGAGCGCACCGTGTATGCCACTTCCGCTGCCGCCGCGCTGGGGCAGGTGGTACGTCATCGCGTGGAACAACTTGGCGCACTGACCGCCGACCAGCACGAACCCACCCCGGTGATGGATGCGCTGTTTGCCCGCAAGGAACCGAAATCCGGTACCGATGGCACCATGAGCTGGTCGGTGGATGTGGCCAATCCGCAAACCGGCGATGATTTCGTGCTCTTCCTGAAAGAACTGGTGTTGCCCAATGGCCAGCGCCGCCCGTATTCGGTGTGGCTGGCCGGCAACTATCCGCGCGAACTGGATGGCCTGTGCAAGATGCTGTCGCTGGACATGCGGGTGATCGATCCGGCCTGGATCGGCATGAAGCTGCGTAAGCTGTTGACCTATGCCGAGCCGCAAGGTGACTTCTTTGCCCGCATTCCGGGTCAGGAAAAATCGCAAAGCTGGCCGTCCACCGTGGCCTATATGGCACAGCTGATGATTCACCGCTACGCCATGTTGGGGGTGCTGACCCAGGATGGCGTGCCGCTGGAGGAGATGGGGGTGATGGTGCCGGAGCAGAGCGATCTGTTCAGCCCGGAAACCGCCGCCCAGCCGGCACTCAAGCCCTTGTCCGGCAAACCCTGCCCGGAATGCGGCAACCATGCGCTGATCAAGAAGGACGGCTGCGAATTTTGCACCGCCTGCGGCCATGTAGGGGCTTGCGGTTAATACCGGATAACAAAACCCCCGCTCCAGCGTTGCGCCGCCCTGCCGTACGCCATGTACAGTCTGCGGCGGCGCGTCTTGCTCCGGGTACTCGATGAGGTTTTGTTAGCGCTTCTGCGCAGAGGTTGGCGCGGGTGGGGACTGGCAAGCTGGCCTGTCAGGCATCGTCCCGGTAACGGTGTTCCGGCAGGCCGCAGTGGCCGGTGTCGATGGCCAGTACCGCACCATCCTGCGGGCTCGGCTGGCTCAGGCCAAAGCGGGCGGAAGTAATCAGCAGGGTATCCAGTTGTTTACCGCCCTGTGCATTTCCAAAGGTACAACTGGTCGGGTTGCGGACCGGCAGCGGGATGATGCGGTCGGTTTTACCTGTTGGTGTGGTACGCACGATGCAGCCACCGCCAAAGCGGGCCGTCCACAGGCAGCCATCCTCATCCACGGCCGAACCATCGGGAATGCCCGGCCCGCCTTGTTGCAACACTCGGCGCTGGCTGATGTCGCCGGATGCTGTGTCGTAATCCCACACCCAGATGGCATTGCGCTGGCTGTCGCCAGCATAAAAGTAGCGCTGGTCGGGCGACCAGGCCATGGTATTGGGGCAGCCGAATTCGGCTTCGCTCAAGGCGATGGCCCTCTCCCCGCTGGTGCGCCACAGGCGACCGGCCATGCGGGAGGTGGCGCGTGGCTGGCCATGGTGGTCCAGATTGTTTTCCATGCTGGCTACCCAGAAACGCCCTGCCGGATCACACTTGCCTTCATTCAGCCGTAGCTCTGGGTCGGTTTCCGGCCGGGTGAGCCAGTGCAACAGCCCTTGTGTGGGCGTCCACAGCGCTGTGCCGCTGGCAAACGCCACCACCGCCATGTCGCCCTGCGGGTTCAGCGCCAGTGCGGCAGGCAGTTCGGCAGTGGGAAAGCTGTCGGTGCGGCCATCGGGCCAGCGGCGGCGGATGGCCTGTGCCGTCATGTCCACCGACCACAGGCAGCCGTGTACCGCATCCCAGAACGGGCTTTCGCCTACGTGGTCGCGTTGCCGGCCCCAGATGGCTATCTTCATGGCTTTGACTCGGCAAAATAATGCGGGAACAGCGCTTGGGCCTGCTCCAGAAAAGAGAAGATCCGCCGTAGATGCAGCTGCAGGCAGGCTTCGGCTGCCATGCCGTCGCTGCCGGCAATGCTGTCGCGTATGGCCTGGTGCTGGGCAATCACCATGGCCAGATCCTCCACCGAGGCCACCGTCAGTTGCCGGAAGCGGTCCATATGCACCTTGACGCGGGCAATCTCCTCGATTACCGGCCCGCAGCCGGCAAACAGGGCGATATGGCGGTGGAAATCCTCGTCCGACTGATAAAAGCGTTCCAGATCGCCCACTTGCAGATAAGTACGTTGCAGAGTGATTTCCCTGTCCAGTTGCATCAGCAAGAGGTGGCGATCCGCAATGGCCATGACTTTGCGCAGCATGGCGGTTTCCAATGCTTCGCGCATGAATTGCGATTTTTCCAGGTCGCTGCGGCGCAAGGGCTGCACGCGGCTGCCGCGCTGTGGCAGGACTTCCACCAGTCCCTGTTCTGCCAGTCTGGCCATCGCCTCGCGCACCGGGGTGCGGCTGACGCCCAGGGTGGCGGAAAGCGAGGCTTCGGAAATCAGCCGGCCCGGTTCCAGCTCGAAGCGGCAAATCCGCTCCAGCAGCAACTGGTATAGCTGGCGTGCCAGCGGCTGGCGCGGATCCGGCACAAAGGGTTGGCACGTGGCCAGGGCAGCAGGCTGGCTCATCACACCCGCAGCCCTTGCATGAACTGGCGGCGCAGCAGCACAAACAGCAATAAGGTGGGCAGCGAGGCCAGCACGGCGGCGGTCAGCATGATATTGGGCCCGCTTTGCGCGTAACTGCCCTGGAACACCAGCAAGGCATTCATGATGGAACGGGTTTCCGGGCTATTGCCCAGTACTGAGGAAAACAGCATGTCGTTCCAGATCCAGGTGAATTGCAGCAGGAACACCGCCGACATCGGACCGCGCAGATTGGGCAGGATGATGCGCCAGAACAAGATGAATTCCGACGCGCCATCCAGCCGTGCCGCCTGATCGATTTCCAGGCTGAGGTTCTGCATGTAATTGCGTAATACCAGCAGCGGGAATGGAATGCAGATGGCGGTATACAGCAGGCACATGCCCAGATGCGTATCCAGCAGCTCAGCCCACTGGAAGCCGAAGAACAGTGGAATCAGATACATCTGGAAGGGAAACACCGTGCCGGCAAACAGCAGCAGGAACCACAGATTGCGATGCCTAAATTGCATGCGCGCCAGTGGATAAGCGCCCATGGCGGCCAGCAGTACCGCCAGCGAGGCTCCCACTGCGGCATACAGGCTAGAGTTGAGCATGGCCTGTGCCATATCGCCCTGTTGCCAGGCCATGCGGATATTCTCCAGCAAGGGGGACACACCCTCGGGCAGGGATAGCGGAGCGGTGGCGGCATACTCGGCGGTGGATTTGAAGATGGCCAGCAAGACATAGCTGAAGGGCAGCAGCCACAGCAAGGCGAGTGCTAATCCGCACAGGGCCTTGCCCCAGCGTGGCGGAGATGCCGGCGGCGGCAGGGCCAGCCATTTGGCTTGTTGCGACGATAGGTTTTGCATCAGCGGACCATCCTGTCTACACGGGCTTGCAATAAGGTCTGGAGCCAAGTAACAGCCAGCACCACGCCACCAATCACCACGGCGGTGGCGGCGGCAAAGGCCCAGTTGTTTTTCTGGAAGGCTTCGAAGTACATGAACACCGCCAGCGACAGGGTGCGCTGTTGCGGATAGTTCGCCCCCATCACCCACAGCAGATCGAATACCGTGAAACCAGCCAGTACGGAGAGAATCACCACCATCAGCAAGGTGGGTGCAAGCAAGGGCAGGGTGATGTGGCGAAACACCTGCCAGGGCCGGGCACCGTCCATGCGGGCGGCCTCCAGCGGATCGCGCGGTAGCGCGGCCAGCCCCAGCAACAGCAGGACCATCACCAGCCCGCAGCTTTGCCAGACAAAGGTCAGGATGATGGCGGGTGTGACCAGTTGTTCTTCAAACAGCCAGCCGGTTTCCACCGGCATGCTGCTGAACTGTCCCAGTACCTGATTGAGCATGCCTTGTGGCGCGTACACGTAGTACCACATCACGCCCACCGCCGTCGGGGCCAGGATGCGCGGCAGGAAGATGATGGATTTGAACCATTCCTGACCGGGCATCTGGCGGAACAGCAGCGCCAGTCCCAATCCTGCCGTGAGTGGAAACAGCACCGAGGCCAGCACCCACAGCGCGGTATTGCCCAGTGCCTCGTCAAAATAGGGGCTGGACCACAACTGGCGATAATTCTGCCAGCCGGCGAAGTCGTCCCGGCCCTCAAACAATTGCCATTGGGTAAAACTGAGCCAGATGTTGTACAGCACCGGCAGTAATAGCAGGGCTGTCACCAACAGCAGGGCGGGGGCCATGAAGCGCAGTGCCAGGCGAAACTGACGCCCTTGTCGGGCGCGTTCGCGTGCCTTGATTTGTGCCAGGCCGATGCGGGCCAGCAGTTGTTGATCATGCTGCATGAGCGGGTTCATGCCGTTCTCCATTGAAGTGCAGGTGGCTGGCCTGTTGCCAGGCGATGCGTCAGGACTTTTTTCTGCTGCTCCAATAAGCCGTATTCAGGCTTTGCATGCGCTGCATGACGTTCTGGGCGGTGTTCATGTCCGGTTTGAGCATGAAGCGGTTGAATTCCGCCACCATCTCGCCTTGCAGCGCGCTGGGTACGTTTTCCCACCAGCGCAGGAACATGGTGTGGCGTGTTTGGGCCAGTTGCGTATTCACCTGGCTGACAATGGCATTGGGCGCGGCAATCTTGTTATTGCCGATATAGTTGCCCGAGGCCTTGCCCCAGGTTTGCGCACCCTGGTTGGAAACCCAGAAGCGCAGCGTCTTCATTACATCGGGGTTGGCCAGCCCCTTGCGGGAAACCACGATGGGTGCGCCTTCCACAATGATGGCCGGCTGCTGCACGCCAGGCGCATTGGGCAGGATGAACACCCCTAGCTCCTGGAGTGGAAAGCCGGCCTTGCCCAGCAGGCCGACCGCCCATTCCCCAAACAAATACATCACGCCCTTGCCCCGGACGAAGTCGTTGATTTCTTCATTGGAGCGCGGGTCGGAAAACCAGCCTTTGGCATACATGTCGGACCATATCTTGAATACATTGCGCACCGCCGGGCTGTCATAGGCCACGCTGCCATTGTTCAGGCCGACATAAGCCTTGGGATCGGTGCGCAGCAGCAGTTCCTGAAACCAGATAAAGCCGCGCCAGCCATCCTGGGTGGTAGCCAGAAACGGTGTCTGGCCAGCGGCTTTGATCCGCGTGGCCACGGTTTGCAGCTCGGCCCAGTTGGCGGGTGGTTTCAAGCCCAGGCGGGCAAAGACGCGTTTGTCGTACAACACCACCCAGCGCGACAGTTGCAAAGGGATGGCATAGGGCTGACCGCCCACGCTGAACAGGTCTTTGACGCCTGGTTGAAAGCGGCCATCAGCTTCCATTTCCTTCCACAGCGCGCCCAGTGGTGCCAGTTGGCCGGTAGCAGTCAGCGTGTTCAGTGATGCGCCGGTCCACCAGGTAAACAGCTCCGGCGTGCGGCCAGAGGCCACCGAGGCCTGAATGAAGGTTTTGTACTGTTCTGCATTGGCATAAGGAGAAATCTTCAGGCTGATGCCCTCGGCGCGCGCGGCATTGGCCACCGTCTGCAGTGGGGCGCTCCAGAAGCCTTTGTCATTGAATAGCTGTACCTCCTTGGCCAGGACAGCAGTGCTGTGCAGGCAGCAAGTGAGCAGGGTAATACGGAGTAAGGCGCAAGGTGTCATGGTGCAATGGTCTCCTGAGACTGCGGACGGTCGGCACGTAGCGATATGCCGCTATCGGCGTCGAACAGGTGCAAATTAGCGGAACGGATGGCAAAACGCAGGGTCTGGCCATCGGCTACCGGGCGCGGAGGCAGTTGACGGGCAATCAGCGGCCCGCTGGCGGATTCGGCAAACAGCAGGGTTTCATTGCCCAGCATTTCCGACAGCGTGATGGTGGCGGCAAAGGTTTCTGCCGCTGGCGGCGCTTCATCCGGCCAATGCGGCAGGATGTCTTCCGGACGCAAGCCGGCGCAGACGTGCTGTCCATGCGTCAATGCCGGGCCAAAGCGTGTCCGGTCCAGTGGTATGCGCAGCGCCGGCGAGGCGAAGTAGAAGTGTTCTCCCTCCTGCTGCAGCGTGCCGTGGAAGAAGTTCATTTGCGGCGTGCCGATGAAGCTGGCGACAAAGTGATTGGCCGGATTCTGGAATACCTCCAGCGGGCTGCCTTGCTGCACAATGGCCCCGTCTTTCATCACCACCATGATGTCGGCCAGGGTCATGGCTTCTACCTGATCATGGGTGACATAGACGGTAGTGACCTTGAGCCGGTGTTGCAGGCGCTTGATTTCCACCCGCATCTGGTTGCGCAGCTTGGCATCCAGATTGGACAGCGGTTCGTCAAACAGAAATACCCGCGGTTCGCGCACGATGGCCCGTCCCATGGCTACCCGCTGGCGCTGGCCACCGGATAGTTCTGCCGGCCTGCGGTTCAGGTAGGGGGCCAGTTCCAGTGTTTTGACGGCGACATCAATCCGCTTTTGTCGCTCTGCAGCGGAAATACCCGCCAGCTTCAGCGAAAAAGCCAGGTTTTCCTGCACCGTCATGTGCGGATAGAGCGCATAGGACTGGAACACCATGGCCACGCCGCGTTCCTGCGGGGGCAGCTCGTTGGCCAGTTTGCCATCAATCAGCAACTGGCCATGACTGATGCTTTCCAGTCCGGCAATCATGCGTAGCGTGGTGGATTTGCCGCAGCCGGAAGGGCCGACCAGCACCACGAGGGCCCCATCTGGTATCTCGAGATGGATGCCACGCACCACCACTTGCTGTTCGTATACCTTGACCAGATCGCGCAGACAGACTTCAGCCATGGTATACCCCCACCTGCTGTTGGCTAGGGTCGGCCCAGCGCCGCTCCGGCAGGATGCCATACCAGCCGGGTCGGCCCGGATCGCGGTCATAGGCATAGCCACCCACGCTGCGGTAGTGCTCGGCATACTGCGCCAGCTTGTCACGGCACACCTCAACCCCCAGCCCCGGTCCTTGTGGCAGGGCAATGGCACCGTCCTGATAGCTGAATTTGCCGCCTGCCAGAATATCGTCGCTCAGGTGATGGTAATGGGCATCGGCGGCGAAATTGAGATTGGGCAGGGCCGCGCCCAGATGCAGCATGGAGGCCAGTTGGATGCCCAGTTCGCCGGAAGAATGAATGGCGGCGGAGTGCTGGAAGGTTTCCAGCACGGTACCCGCCTTGTAAGCCTGACGCAGCCCGCCCCAGAAGGTGGTGTCCAGCAAGATGACATCCACCAGGCTGTGGCGCATGCATTGCGCCAACTGTTCAAAATTCACCACCACCATATTGGTGGCGGTGGGAATGGGCTGGCGTTCGCGTACGCGGCGCATGCCTTCCAGCCCCCAGGTAGGGTCTTCCAGATAATCATTCGGCAGATGGGCGATGGCGCGACCGACGCGCAGGCTTTCTTCCACCGACCAGGTGGCGTTCGGGTCCAGTCGCAGCCGGTCGCCTGGCAGGGCGGCGGCCAGCGCTTCCATGACGGCGATATCGTGGTCGGGTGCAAAATGTCCGCCCTTGAGCTTGTGTACCCGGAAGCCATGGCGCTGCTTCAGTTCCAACGCATGGCGCACCATGTCTTCCGGCATGGTTTCACCGCCGCGGCCATTGTGTTCATAGCGGTAGAACAGGTAAGCGGCAAAATCGACCTGCTCGCGCAGCGCACCACCGAGAAAATCACAGGCGCGCATGCCAAGTTGTTTGCCGGCCAGATCCATACAGGCCATTTCAATGGCGGCATGCAGTTGCAGACGGTTGTTGTACAGGCTGGCAGTGGGGTTCATGATTTTCCAGCGCAATTGCTCGAACTGCAGCGGATCATGCCCCTTCAGGTAGGGCAGCAAGGCCTTGACGGCAGCTTCGGCACTTTCACCGCCACCGCCCAGTTCGCCCCAGCCAGACAAGCCGCTATCGTCGATGACTTCTACCACGGTGCGGACAAAGCGTTGCCAGTGTACGCCGGCGGAATGTCTGAGTGGCGCTTCCAGCGGAACGGCAACCGTGGTCGCCTTGATATCTACAATGGCCATGTTTCAGTCCTGTAAGGGTGAGCCGCCGATAAGGGCGAGCAAACCACCATCAATGCGGATGACTTCTCCGGTAATGAAGGTGGCACGGTCAGACAGCAAAAAAGCCACCAGCTCGGCAACTTCGCTGGCATGACCAGCGCGGCCCAGCGGATGCATGGTGTCGATTTCTTTGCGTAAGGCAGCGGGGGAGGGCGCACTGGCGATGGCATCGCGCAGCATGGGGGTGTCGATGGAACCTGGGGCGATGGCATTGGAGCGCACGCCCTGGCTGGCAAAGTCCACGGCAATGGATTTGCTCAGGCCGATCAGCCCATGCTTGGATGCCGTATAGGCAGCCACATTGCGCTGTGTGGCCAGGCCTTGTACCGAAGCCATGAATACCAGGGCCCCGCGCTTGGCGATGAGTTGCGGCAACAAGGCTTGTGCCAGCAGGAAGGCTGCGCCCAGATTGGTCGCCATGACTTCATCCCAGCATTGCTGCGAGGTGTCCAGTGCCGAGCCATAACGTTGGATACCCGCGTTATGGGATAAACCATGGGCACCGCCCAGTTCTTGCGCCGCTACCGCCGCAGCATCTGCGGTAGCACGGTCGGCAACCGAACCGATGACCAGTCGATGGGGAAGATTGCGCGGCAAGGCCTCTGCCATGCGCGCCAGCCCTGTGGCATCGATATCCACCAATACCAGCGGCTGACCTTCTGCCGCCAGTCGCATCGCGACCGCTTGCCCAATGCCATGGGCAGCCCCACTGACCACTACGCTCATCACCATCTCCCGCTTGGATTTGAGCGCTACCATACTAGTGGCCGAGAGGCTGAGTAACCGGTCAAAGGGTCAGCCGTGACTTGGTTTCTGGCTTATCCGGGCATGGGGACTGACAGGCTGCTGAGCGCGTGGATACCTGCTTCCGGGGCATTGCCAGCATGGTGGTAAGCAGGGCAGAGATGGAAAACAGTATTCTGCGCTTGGAGTGGTCTGACCGATGGGTCAGGAGGGCAGTGGGCAATCTGCGGGTACAGTCTCCCCGGCCATCACCAGCAGGACCACGTGCGAAGGGAGCAGCAGATGGGGTCATCCGGATATCTGGCAGAGGGCGCAGAGGCGAGTATGCGTCGCCTCTGGGAGCACTCAAACCAGTTTGTTGGTACGGGCAAAATCGGTGAGGTCCACCACATTGGAAATACCCAGTTTTTCAAAGATATTCACCTTGTAGGTGCTGACTGTCTTGTTGCTGATGAACAGGCGGTCGGCGATGTCCTTGTTGGACAAGCCTTGTGCCAGATGCTGCAGCACGGCCAGCTCGCGATCGGACAGTTTCTCGATCCGGCTGTCGATCTGGCTTTCCACATTGAGCTTGGCTCCTGATACCACATCACGCGGGAAGAAGCTGTAGCCGGCCATGATGGCATCCGATGCCGACAGGATGGCATTCAGGTCCTTGCTCTTGCTGACGAAGCCATCGGCACCGGCCTGCATCGAGCGCGATGCATACACCATTTCATCCTGCGCCGAGAGTACCAGCAGCTTGATGCCCGGATGCTGTCCCTTGATGCGCTTGATCAGTTCCAGACCACTGATGCGTGGGATGTTGAGGTCGATGATGATCAGGTCGACCTTGTGCTCGCGGACCAGTTCGATGACAGATTGGCCATTGTCGGTTTCGCCGATGATTGCGTATCGCCCCGATTTTTCCAGCACAGAACGGACAGCCAAGCAGATGGCGGGGTGGTCATCGACAATGATGGCGCTTTTCATTCTTAAGTCTCCGGAATGTTATGGATTAGAAATAATATTTTTCTAGCATTCAACTGCAGGAGAGTAAATGTGTTTCTTTAAAAATGTCATAAGAAAAATCTAGTATTCAATCAGAATTTTCCCATCAGCATTCAGTATATAGGTAAGGATAATGTGCCAATTATAAAAAACCAAGCAGAACCGTTTCAGGTAATTTGAATGCCTTCTTCATTATTGCGCGACACCAATTTCCCACTCAGGATATTGATTGTCGAGGATCACGCCATTCAGCGCATGGTATTACGCCTGTTGCTCCAGCAAAGCGGCGTTAGCCATATCGACGAGGCTGAAGATGGTTATCAGGCCTTGTCACGGCTGGAGTCTGCTTGCTATGACCTGATGATCTGTGATCTGGACATGCCCCGGCTGGATGGCATCCAGTTGATGCGCCACATGCGTTCGCTCGAACATGTTCCCCTGCTGGTTTACTGTAGCGCACAGGCCGAGGATATCTTGCATAGTGTGTCGCGCTTTGGTTTTCATCATGAGCTGTCCGTACTGGGCTGCCTGCAAAAGCCGGTGTCCCTGGCGCAGCTCAAACCCTTGCTGCATGCCTGTGTCAAGCAGTTGGATGGCCGGTGGCAAACCCTGTCCGGCAGCCCGCATGCCTTTAGTCGTCAGGAATTGCGCGACGCCCTGCGCAGCGGGCAGATTCTGCCCTGGTATCAGCCCAAGATTAATCCGCAAACGCTGGAAACGGTTTCGGTGGAAGCATTGGCGCGCTGGCAACATCCGGTGCATGGCCTGATTTCACCGGGCATGTTTCTACCCCGCATCGAGGAAACCGGCCTGGCGGAGGAACTGCTATGCACCATGCTGGAGCATTCGGTACGGGACTGCTGTGAGTGGGACAGCCTGTTTCCTGAAATGGATCTGGGTGTCGCAGTGAATATCAATGTCAGCGAATTCGATTTGCCTGACATGCCGGATAAACTGAATGCCATCCTCCGGGCGGCTCATCTGTCTCCGGCACGAATTACGTTGGAATTAACAGAAACCCAGCCGCTGGATAATCTGAGCTGCTCTCTGGAAAATGCGATTCGTTTGCGGGTGATGGGATTTAATCTGGCACTGGATGATTTTGGTGCCGGATATTCCGGATTTCATCATTTGCGAGAAATACCTGCCAATTCGGTCAAGATTGACCGTACCTTGGTGCATAAGGCGGCTGGCGATCCTGCCGCCGAAAAGCTGCTGGGTTTTGCCGTGCGCATGCTGCAAAGCCAGCATGTGTCCGTTGTGGTGGAGGGCGTCAGCCGGCAGCAGGATTTTGACCTGGTCAAGCAATTGCGTGTCGATCTGGTGCAGGGCTTTCTGTTGGCCGAACCCATGTCCCGTGAGCAACTGGCCGGTTTCATCCGCCATCCGCTGTTATTACCGCAGGTGGTGTCCTAGCCGCGCCGCAGCGACCACAGCGCAAGTCCCATCAGGCCAATACCGGCCAGTTGCCATCCATCCAGTGCATGCCGGTAGACCAGCCAGTCCACCACAATGGCCGTTACCGGATAGACAAACTGCAGTACCGCAAAACGACTGGTGCCAACCCGGCTCATGCCGCTGTAGAGCAAGGCATAGGCAAGACCGGTGTGCAGGCTGCCCAGCCCCGCCAGCCAAGCCCAACTGAGCGCCGTTGACGGCCAGCCATTGAGGAGTGGCCACCAGACCGTCAGTAGCACGCCGACGGCACATTGCCACCAGGCGAATGCAAATGAGCTGATGGCTGGGCGGCTTCTGGCGATGATGGGTAGTCCGGCGTAGGCCAGTGAGCCGGCAATACACATCAGCACCCCGTTCAGCAAACCCTCCGGCAGTGCTTCGCTGCGCCAGCCGGCCAAACCGCAGGCTAAGCCGAGGCCGAGCAGCGCGGTGAGGGCGGCCAGCAGATGTCGGCGTGACAGCGTTTCCCCCTGCCGCAGGCTTCCATACAGCATTACCCAGAATGGTTGCAGGTGAAACAGCACGGTAGCCAAGCCGATGGAGGTGAGCGGGATGGCTGCAAAAAACAGTCCCCAGTTTGCCACCATCAGCAGGCTGGCCAGCAGCACGGCCAGCAGTGCGCTGCCACGCAGGCGCAGTTCGCCTAGCTTGCCGCTGCCGGCACCCCAGGCAAGCAAGGCGATGGCACCGAACAAGCAGCGCATCAACACCGTCAAGAGTGGTGGCTGATGGGCTTCGGTGACAAAGATGCCCAGTGTTCCCAGTAGCAGTCCGGCCAGAATCATGTGCCGGCTTCCCGTGTCCTGCTGGCGCTCCCCGATCGTGGTCGCCGGGGGCAAGATGCTTGTCTGTTTCATCACACAATCATCGTGGCCGGTGCTTTTTTCGGTAAAGCGAATTTATGCTATGTTAATCATTCGTTTTTCGAATATTGGCGAGGGTGTCGATGCAGGACTTGCAACTGGACTGGTTGCGTGCTTTTGTCGCCGTGGTGGATGCCGGTTCGCT
This sequence comes from Aquitalea magnusonii, assembly GCF_002217795.2. NCBI lineage: Bacteria > Pseudomonadati > Pseudomonadota > Betaproteobacteria > Neisseriales > Chromobacteriaceae > Aquitalea > Aquitalea magnusonii. The sequence continues at coordinate 2,945,524 of NZ_AP018823.1, read as the reverse complement.
CAGTGCGGCTGCCGGCCAAGTGCATCGGTCGCAGTCGGCGGTCAGCATGCAGCTCAAAAAGCTGGAGCAGGCGGCAGGCTGTGTGCTGTTGTTGCGCAGCCCACGCGCGCTGGCGCTGACGGCTGCCGGAGCCGAGTTGCTGCCGCATGCGCGGCGGGTACTGGCGGCGCATGCGGCAGCGCTGGATACCTTGCATGCTGCCCAGGTGAGTGGCCAGTTGCGCCTCGGTGTGCCGGAAGATTATGCGGTTGCTTATCTGGGTAATGTGCTGCGCGATTATGCTGGCCGTTTTCCTGCCGTGGAAATCAATCTGGTTTGTGAACAGTCAACCGCCCTGATCCGCAAGGTGGAAAGCGGCGAGCTTGATCTGGCGGTGGTCAGCCGCGATGCGCCGGACCGCGGTGAGTATTTGTTTGACGAAGCCATGGTCTGGGTGGGGGACAGCCAGCATGCCGCCTGGCTGCGTGAGCCGCTGCCGATTGCCCTGTATGAGCTGGGCAGCCGGGCGCGCAGTGCCGTGCTGGACGCGGTGGAGGCCAGGCAGCGTGCCTGGCGTGTGGTGTACAGCAGCCCCAGCGTGGCCGGCCAACTGGCCGCGGTGCATAGTGGTATGGCTGTTGCAGTGCTGACCGCGTGCAGTGTGCCGGCGGGCATCCAGGTGCTGGGCAGTGCGCAGGGACTGCCTGCTTTGCCAGCCTTGCAGGTGGCACTGATACGCAGCCCGCACTCGCAAGGGGCGCGTGCCTGTGACGTGATGCAGCAGATGATCCGGCAAGCCCTGCGCAAGGAGCCGCCGGCATTCTGAGGCTGCTGGGTAAGGCGCTGGCAGAATACGGTTGGCAAAGTTGACATTATCAATCAATTAATTCATATTTGGTGATATTGTCAATTAATCTGTCCTGCTGGCCGGCGGTATAGGCCAGCCTGCGGGGCCGCAAGGAGTTGTCCATGGCTGAATCAAGCCTCCCGCGTGAGCGTGGCCTGCTGTGGCTGCTGGCGCTGACGCAGTTCACCATCATCATGGATTTCATGGTGATGATGCCGCTGGGACCGCAAATCATGCGTGCCTTTGCCATCAGTCCGGCAGCATTTGCCACCGCGGTATCGGCCTATTCCTGGTGTTCCGGCTTGTCCGGGCTGTTTGCCGCCACCTATATCGACCGCTTCGACCGTCGCCGCTTGCTGCTGGTGATTTATGGCCTGTTTGCTGCTTCCAACCTGGTGTGCGCCATGGCCGGCAACTTTCACATGCTGTTGCTGGCGCGTGCCTTTGCCGGCCTCAGCGGTGGCGTGCTGGCTTCCATCATCATGGCGATTGTCAGCGATGTGGTGCCGCTGTCGCGCCGAGGGGCGGCCACCGGCACCATCATGACGGCTTTTTCCCTGGCGGCCATTGCCGGTGTGCCTGCCGGCATCGTGCTGGGGGCTCATCTGGGCTGGTCATCACCGTTTTACCTGTTGACGGTGCTGTCCTTGCTGATCTGGCTGGTGGCATGGATGCTGGTCCCTTCGCTGCGCGTGCACCTGCAGGTGGCACCGCCACCGCTACGCGAGGTACTGCCCGACTTGTGGGGCCTGCTGAGTAATCCGCGCCACCTGCGGGCTTTCGGGCTGACCTTTCTCATGCTGGTGTCGCATATGATGGTGATTCCCTTCATCTCGCCGGTACTGGTGGCCAACCACGGGATTGCTCCGCAGCAGATTGCCTGGATCTACATGGCTGGCGGGGCGGCCACCTTCTTTACCTCCCGCCGTATCGGCCGGCTGGCCGACCGTCATGGCAAGCACCAGTTGTTTCGTCTCATGGCCTTGTTTTCCATGCTGCCGGTCTTGTTTGTCACCCATCTGCCGAGTTTGCCCTTTATTGTCATCGTGGCGTTCTTTCCGGTGTTCATGGTGGCCTTGTCCGGTCGCATGATTCCGCTGCAGGCTTTGCTCACCACCGTACCCCTGCCACAAAACCGCGGGGCGTTTCTCAGCGTCAACAGTGCCATCCAGTCGCTGGGCAATGGCTGCGGTGCCTGGCTGGGCGGCTTGCTGCTCAGTAGCGGTAGCGCCGGGCAGATTGTCGGTTATGGCTGGAATGGCTGGTGTGCGGTGGCGCTGGTGGGCGTGGCCGTGTGGTGGGTGGGACGGGTGCAGGCTCAGCCATCTATGAGCCCGGCTGCCGTTTCGCCCTGATGCGCTGATGGGCGGGTTTTCATCGCCTGCTGGCGCATTGCGCAAATTTAATCTGATGACGCTAGTGGCAGCCGGTAGCCAGCAGCTAGAATGCCGGGCTGGTTTGGCATGTTGTTGCGCACTGTCTGAGGGGCGGTGCAGTGCTTGATGACACATGTTGGACATTTCAGGCTGAACACTGGGCATTAGCGTAACAGGATGCAAAAAAACAAGAGAAAGACACGGCTGATCAGGCTGTGCAATGGTTGGGGCGGGTGGTGGATGGGGGCTGGGCTGGTGATGCTGTGCCAGCCTGTGCTGGCGGCGGAAGTCGTGAATGGCATAACCACCATCAAGCCGGAACTGGGTGCCGCCAGCGAACAGGCGGTGGGGGCTGCCACCCTGTCATGGCGTGGCTGGCTGGGTATGGGAACCGTGATCCGCGCCGCCAATCCCGATCCGGTGATCTCCGGCGCGTCGATGAACACGCTCAATGATGGCGATCTTAACTATCGCAGCGGCGATGCGGTCTCCACCGCGATCGAAAGCTATCTGCAGGCGGATGTGCAATATCACGGCCTGGGCATGCGGGTGGCCGGCAAGGCCTGGTATGACTACACGCAGGCACGGCAAGCGGTACTGCATGGCAATGTAACCAATCATTATCAGCCGGGTGCGGCACTGAGCGATGAGGGTTTTGTCCCGCTGGGGCGCTTTGGCAATGCGGTGCTGGATGATGCCTATCTTTATGGGACAACCCGTCTGGCCGGCTATCCCTTGCTGCTGCGCGCCGGCAGGCAGACCATTCCCTGGGGCAGTCCTACCTCCAGTGGCATGCTGTCACAAATCAACGCCATTGATTACGCAGCATTAAGCCGCGCCAGTTCGGTGGCGGCTGAAGCCGGGATCCCAGATTGGGCGGTCTATGGCAAGCTGAACCTGAGCGACCGCCTCAGCCTGGATGCCTTTTACCAGTTTGCCTACGCACCGAATGTTTATCCTGGCTGCGGTACTTTTTATTCCACCGGCGATTATGTCCAGCCGGGCTGCAACCAGCTTACCCTCAACGGTGCCTTGCTGTCGGCCATCAGCCAGCGCAACATCAGCAACAGCGACAGCCAGTCCATCAGCAATGCGCTGGATTACGTCAGCCGCAGTGCCGACCGCCTGCCATCCGGCGGGCAATACGGGGCTGGCGTGCATTATCTGCTGGATGGCGTGGGCCGATTCGGTTTTTACGCCGCCAATATCGACAGCAAGGTCGGCTATACCGGCGTGCAGCACAATAGTGCCGGTGTGCTCACTCCGCTGCTGGCCAACCGCGGCCTGGCGCAAGCTACCGGACTGAGCAGCCAGTATTACCGCAGCTATCCGGCCAATCTGCATCTGTTTGTGCTGAATTTTGCCACCCGGCTGCCCGATCAGACGGCAGCCTATGCCGAACTGGGCTATATCCCCGACCAGCCGCTGGCCTGGAACGGTTCAGACTTTCTCAACGGCTTGTTACTGGGACGCGGGCCACTATCCCGTCTTGCCAGCCTGCCTGTTGCGGGCTCTGCCGACGGTTATGACCGCTATCAGGTGATGAGTGTGAGCCTGGGCGCCACGCGGCCGCTGGGCAAGCTGGCCGGGGGGGAGGTCAAGCTATCGGCCGAGCTGGGCCTCAAGCATGTCTTTGCCTTGCCCGACCCCTCGGTGATGCGCTATGGCCGCGCAGGCTGGGGCATGGCGGCAAGCCAGGCTTATCCTAGCTGCAGTGGCGATGCAGCCACGTGCAGGCTGGACGGTTTCATCACCAGCAATGCCTGGGGCGCGCGGGTGCGGCTGGAAAGCCGATATGCAAGCATTTGGCCTGACTTGGTGCTTACCCCGGCGCTGACCGTGGGCCAGGATGTCCGCGGTTATTCCTACGATGGCCAGTTTTCCCAGGGCCGCTTTACCACCATGTTGAGTCTGGCGTTGCATGTACGGCGCGATTACCAGTTGGATTTGAGCTATCTGAAAACCGGCGGTGGTGATTACAACCTGCTGCGTGATCGCAGTCTGGTGTCGCTGGGGCTGGGCATGCGTCTGTAAGGCAGGTCCGCATTTGCCTGTACCGCTTCAGCCGCTTACACTTGCGGCCAGTTTTGCTTCACCAATCATCCGGATTGCCAGTCGTCATGAACCAGCAACTTGCACTCAACAAGATCAACCAGGCCATGCAGCAACTGCAGCAAGGCCAGCCTGCCGCTGCCAGGGATGGTTTGAGCCGTGTGTTGAAAGCCTTCCCCGACAGCCCGGAAGTGCATTTCCTGCTGGGCCTGGCACTGGTGCAACTGGCGCAGTCCAAGGGGGCGCTTGCCCATTTCAATAGCGCCATCGCGCTGGCACCGGACCTGGCCGAAGCCTATGTCAACCGCGGCATCCTGTTGAAAAACCAGCAGCAACTGAAACCGGCCTTGCAGGATCTGGACCGCGCCATTGCCCTGCGGCCAACCATGGCTGAAGCCTACAGCAACCGGGGTAATGTACTGGTGTTGCTGGAGCAGCCCGAGCGCGCCTGCGCCGACTTTGCCACGGCCATCCAACTGGACCCGCGCAATAGCGATGCGCTGGTGAATATGGCGGCGCTCAAGGCCGATAGCGGTGACTATGCAGAAGCGCAGCTGCTGCTGGAGCGTGTGCTCGCCCTGCAGCCGGACGATGCTCTGGCACGGCATAACCGTGGCTGGCTGTCACTACTGCAAGGCGATTACACCCGCGGCTGGCAGGACTACGAAGCACGCAAACTGGACAAGCAACTGTGCCAGCGTGCTGGTGTGCAGCGTTTTCCCCAGCCGGAATGGCAAGGCGAGGACCTCTCTGGCAAGACGCTGCTCTTGCATCAGGAACAAGGCCTGGGCGATGCCATCCAGATGCTGCGCTATCTGCCGCAGTTGCAGGCACAAGCTGCCCGAGTGCTGATCTTGCTTAATCCTGCGCTCTCGCCGCTGGCCAGCCAGTTGTTGCCGTCCGGGCAGGTGTTTACCCGGCGTGAAGCGCTGCCGGCGTTTGACCTGCACTGCTCGGTGATGTCGCTGCCCTTGCGCATGGCCACCACGCTGGACAATATTCCTGCGGCGCAGGGCTATCTCGCGGTGGATGAAGCTTGCCAGCAGCATTGGGCGGGCTTGCTGGGAGAGAAGAAACGCTTGCGTGTCGGGCTGGCATGGTCCGGTTCGGCAAAGCATCTGAATGACCGCAAGCGCAGCCTGACGCTGGCTGCGCTGTCCGGTCTGCTGCAGCCCGATCTGCTGCAACAGGCTGTCGAGTGGCACAGCCTGCAGCGCGAATACCGCGAAGACGCGGCAGAGCTGGCTGCCGCCGGCATCATCGATCATGCGGCGCAGCTGCAAACCATGCAGGATACCGCCGGGCTGATCAGCCAGCTGGATCTGGTGATTAGTGTGGATACCTCGGTGGCGCACCTGGCCGGTGCTTTGGGCAAACCGTGCTGGCTGCTGCTGCCGTTCAATCCGGATTTCCGCTGGGGGCTGGGCCGTAGCGATAGCCCGTGGTACGCCAGCATGCAGTTGTTCCGTCAGCCGCTGCCCGGTGACTGGGCCAGTGTGCTGGATGCTGTCGCCGGGCAATTGGCAGCGCAGTTGGCGCGCGCGGCCGACTGAAGTCTTTCAGTCGTCGCGGGTCAGCACTTCCAGCACTTCGATTTCGAACAGCAGATTGGAATGCGGCGGAATGCGCGTGCCAATCTGCCTTTCGCCATAGGCCAGCGCGGCCGGTACCCACAGCTTGCGCTTGCCGCCCACCTTCATGCCCATCAGGCCGATATCCCAGCCCTTGATCACCCGGCCGGTGCCGATCACGCACTGGAAGGGCCTGCCCTTGTCGTGGGAAGACTCAAACTTGCTGCCATCTTCCAGCCAGCCGGTGTAGTGGGTGGTGATCAGCGCGCCGCGCACCACTTCCTTGCCATTGCCGATGTGCAAGTCTTCGATTTTCAGTTGCTGGTCCATCTGTTCATTAACCGCTTCAGTTGCATATCAGGCGGCATTCTAGCCGCCTTGCGCCAGCGGGTGAAGCCAGATGCATCAGCCCGGCTGGCCGTCGCTGCGTGCCTGCAGGTAGAGCCGCACAAAACGCAGACTCCAGCCCAGCAACAGCAGCAGGCAGGCGCAGGCGCTCAGTGCATACAGGCTGGCGGCCCAGCCAGCCGGCAGGCAGTCGGTGGCCACGCGCAGCAAGGCCATGCCATGTACGGCCAGATACAGTCGCCACAGCCAGGCCGGCGCTTGCAGTGGCTGACCGGCATGGCCCAGCGATACCCGCGAGACAAAGGCAATCACCATGCTGATGAAAAAGCCGGTGGTGACGGCATGCAGCGGGGCCAGACCCAGCGACACCGGCAGCAGCCCGGCCAGGCTGTACAGCAAGAAAGCCAGCGGCAGCCAGGCAAAAGACAGATGCAGCATGCACAGCAGTTTTACCTTGCCGGTGCGCCAGCCCTGCCAGCGCTGGCAGGTATAGGTCAGCAGCAGGCAAAACGGCAAATCAGCCAGCAAGGTCGTCCACCCTGCAATCGACAGCAGGCCATGCAGCCAGCTACCGGCCAGCAGCGCCCATAGCAGCCAGTCCGGCTTCCAGGCTGGAATTTCCGGCATGGCGCTGACGGTGAAGAACGGCAGCATGCGGTGGCAGACAGTGAGAAACACCGGCAGCAGAAAGCCCCACAGCGCCAGGTCGCGCATCAGCAGCCAGCCGCTGGCATTGCCGCTGCACAGCCAGTACAGGCCAGCCAGCAAACCGGCAAAGCCCAATACAAAGCCGCACAGCACCATCCATGCGTGCAGGCGGTTTGCCTGCTGGCTACGCCGGATCAATTGGCCAAACGTGAGTGTCAGCCCGGCAAAACCGGCGCTGTACAGCAGTTGTCCGGCCAGCAGCCAGTCACGGCCAAGGCCGAGGCCGGCCAGCCACAGCAGCAATCCGCCGGCCAGCAAGGCCGGGACGCTCAGATAGGCGCGGCGGGATGGCGCAGGCACGCCCAGCCAGCGCGGCCCGGCGGTAAAAATGAAGCCGGTCATGAATAGCGGGAAGATGCCGTACAGCATCAGGAAACCATGGGCCATCACGGCGGGAACCGCCGGCAGGATGGGGTGGCTGCCCAGGCGCGAAGCCAGTTCGGCAAACCAGGCGGCAAACAGCAACAGCGCCAGCAGCATGCCAAACAGAAAGGCGATGCGGTGCGGCGCGCGCAGCAGGGGGGGCGGCAGTGCTTGGGTGTTCATGGCGGGCTCAATCGGGTGGTGATGGCCCAGTATCGCCAGTCATCCAGCTGGATGGGAATGATTCGCGTCAAGACAATCGGCCTTGCCTGCCGTATCCGCAGGCAAGGTGGACTGGCGTGTCGCAGCTAAGGGCAAGGCAGCGCCTCTGGGGCAGGGCGCGCGGATGCCGACAATGCAAGGGGCAGGCAAGAAAGTGCAACGCAGCGGGGTTTTTGTTGGCGGCTGTCATTGCTTGAACAGCACGGCAATCAGGTCGGACTGGGTGATCATGCCGCACAGTTGGCCGGCGGCATCGATGACCGGCATATGGTGCATGCCGCCATCGGAAAAGGCCAGCGCCAGTTCGCTGATGGGCTGGGTGGCCTGCAGGCTGTGTGCCGGTCGGCTCATGATGTCGGCCACCTGGCCATCCAGTTTGGCTGCATGCGGCAGGCCCATGGCCTGCTGATGGGGCAGGAAGAAGTCATGCAGTGACACCATGCCTTGCAACTGTCCGGCGGCATCGGTCACTGGCAGGGCTTTTACCTTGTGATGCGCCAGCTTGTCCCAGGCTTGCTGCAAGCTGGCATCAGGCCGGATGGACACCACATCGCGCGACATGATGTCGCTACAGCGGATGGCACCGAAGCGGCGCTTTTGTGCCTGTTGTTCTGCCGCGCTGAAAATGGCAGCCAGGTCGTCTTCGCTCACGTCCAGCACTTCGCCAAAGCTGGCCAGTGCCTGGTGCAAGTCTTGCTGGTTGAAGGCGCGGCGCTCGCTGGGCAGCGGGTCACGGGTGTGGTGGGGATTGCTGCTGTCAGCCGGCAAGTGCGGGTAGCGCCGCTGCAAGGCATTGTTGAACAGCAAGGCCACGCCCAAGAGCAGCAGGGAGTTGGCCAAAACCGGCCACAGCACAAACTGGAAGCCTATGGCCTGGATGGCCGGGCCACCCAGTACCGCGGTAATGGCCACGGCTCCGCCCGGCGGGTGCAGGCAGCGCAACTGGAACATGGCGGCAATGGCCAGCGCCCCGGCCATGCTGGCAGCAAGGCCGGGGTCGGCAATGGTGCGGGCGCAGGCTACGCCGATGACGGCGGAAACCACATTACCAGCCAGGATAGACCAGGGCTGGGCCAGCGGGCTGGATGGCACGGCAAACAACAGCACGGCGGAAGCGCCCATCGGGGCGATAAACCATGGCATGGCACCACCCAGGGCGGCACGGCTGATAAGTTCGGTGAGTAACAGGCCGATGCCGGCACCAAGGCAGCCGTACAGGCGTTCGCGCCGTCCGGCCAGCAGTTGGGCCGGCAGGAATCCGCGCAGCCAGCCATGGCGGCGTGTAGCAACAGATGCAGTCATGATGTGATGGGTGGGGTGGAGGTAGATTATTATATCGCAATACGATATTTATTGCCTGCCAGTGGCCGTTCGGGAGGCTGCGGTTTCAGTCCTGCAGGCTGCGGTGGATGTTCTGCAGCAGGTCCAGAGACTGGGCTCCACCCAGATTCTTCAGCAGCAGCAATTCCTCGCGGTGCAGCGCGGCCAGCTTGGCCACCAGCTCCTGCCCCTTGGGCAGCAGGCTGACTTCCACCTGGCGGCCATCCTGGCGACCGGGGGTTTTCTTGACCAGTTCCTGCTCCTCGCAGCGCTTGATCAGTCCCACCACGCTGTGATGGTGCGACTGCAGCCGTTCGGCCAGTTCCGCCACCGTGGCCCAGTCGCGGCCCGGATAACCCTGCACCTGCAATAACAGCAGGTATTGCAGCGGGGTGATGCCATGCTCTTGCGCCAGCTCTTCGCTGAAACGCAGAAACTGGCGCAGCCGATAGCGAAAATCGGCTAGGCGTTCGAAATCCTGCTTGCTCAGTACGGGAACAGTCATGGTGGACCAGGGACAGGGCGGGCTGACAAAGAAGTGATCCACCTTATCACATCAGCCCGCCGTTGCCGAACTGAGCCGCATAGCATACCGGCGAAGCATAGTGCGCGGGTGTCGCGTGCTGTTGCAGCAAAAACTGCTGTAGAGCGCGTGCCGCGCTCAGGCGGACATCGCCTTCGGCATGGACCAGCACGATGCCCTGGCCCTCTGCCAGGCGTGCTAGCCAGTCCCAGCGCGCCGGATTGTTGTGCAGTACCGCCCAGTAAATCTCACAAAATTGCTGCCAGCGCTCTTCGCGCAGTTGCAACCAGTCAGCCAGACCGGGAGCGGGCGACAGGGCCGGCAGCCAGCGCAGACTGCGTGTGGTGGCGGCAGGAACACCGGCAGCCGCTTCGCTGCCGATGAGGAAGGCCGGCGTATTGCCGGGCGTATAACGTTGCAGGGCTTGCAGCTTGATATTCACGTTGTGTACTCCGGTTTACAGCAAGGGCAGTAGCAGCAGGGCCACCACGAACAGCCATACCAGCGCCCCGATGGCGAAGATGGTATAGGCCAACGACAGGGTATGGACTGAATCATCGTGTTCGAACCAGGCATCCAGCCCGTGATACAGCAGGCCGGCAGAAGCGGCCAGGCCCAGTACGGCGCAGCTCATGTTTAATAGCGGATAAGGCAGCAACAAAGACAGTGCCGACAGCCAGATCGGCAGCGGTACCAGCGCGGCCAGCCGGTAGCAATCGGCAAAGGCTGGCCGACTGGCGGCATGCACCGACTGGCGGATGACCCAGCCCATCAGCGCCACGGCCAGCCAACTGGTCAGCAGCAGGATCAGGCTGGCCTGCTGCCAGTTTTGCATTGCCAGGCCGGGGGCATAGCTGTCAGCGTGATAAACCGCGGTGTATTGCACCATGCCTGCGGCAAACAGCGAGGCCGGCACTACGATTTTCACGAAACTGTGGGCAACCGAGGGATGGCGCTGGCCTAGCTGGTCCCAGCCATGGCGTGACGAATAAATCATCTGTAGCGGATGTTGCAGGTTCATGGCGTTCTCCTTGGCAGCAAGAGGCTGCCGTTCAAATATATATCGTAATACGATATAAATCCACAGCAAAATGTGTGCATGGCTGAGCATGCTGGAGTGGGGAGTGGGGAGTGGGGAGTGGGGAGTGGGGAGAATGCCGCCCGGTATTGGCGTGCCGGGCCGGGAGTCTGTCAGGTGCAGTGCGCTGCGGTTTTGCCCTCATGGTGTGCCAAACACACAGCCTTGACCCGGCGGTAAAGCCGCCACAGTTGCCAGCCATGCCAACTGGCGGTAGCGGCCAGCAGCAAGGTAGCGAGGCCCAGCGGGATTTGCCAGATGGCCGGCCAGCCGCACCAGGCCAAGGCCAGCAGCAGCCACCCGGCATGCAGCCCGCCTAGTCGGGCTACCGCCTGTTCGGAGAGAAAACCGTGGGTACGTGGCAGCACGCCACGCGGTGCTTGCAGGCTTTGCAAGTGCAGCCAGGCCAGAAAAGGTGCGATCTTGCCCAGCATGCCCAGCACGCAGGCCAGGCCCAGGCCGCCCAGCCACAGCACGCCGCAGAGTAGTGGCAGGCTGGTATTGTCCGGCCAGTACAGCGCGGCGCTGGCACACAGCGGGCTTAGCAACAGGCATAGCATGGCCAGCAGCCAACTGCGCCACAAGGGGTCCTGCCGGCGTCGGCTGGCGCGTAACTGGCGCAAGGTGAGCATGGCAAAGCCGACAGCAGGCAGAGCGGCCAGCGGCAACAGCCATGTAGCTGCCGTCTGCAATATCAGCAGCAGGCCGAGTCCTGCCAGCAAGACCAGTTGGCCGGGCAGCAGCCAGCGGCTGACAGGCGGAAACGCCGGGGTAAGCAGAAACATCGGCATGACGGTTTGGCTGACCGCCAGCAGCAGGGCCAGCAACCAGCCCAGGCCGGCCCACAGCACATGGCTGTGCAGCAATGGCATGAAGGGCAGGTTGAGCTGGCCAGTCAAGGTCAGCGCCAGCAGCAGGCCCAGAGTGAGCGCCATGGCCAGACCGCCCAGCGTCAGCCGCAGCCCCTGGCTGGTGGCATCGCGCGCCGGGCTGTGCCACAGGCCGTGGCCGGCATGCCATAGCAGTGCCAGCCCGGCCCCACACAGCAGCAGTGCGCCGCCGGCCAGCCAGTGCGGGGCAAAACCGTGGCTGAAGCCCCAGCACAGGCAGGCAACGCCAGCTTGCCAGGTGGGGAAGATGCGCCACCACAATGCCCGTGGGCGAGGCGTGCCCACGCCGGCGGCCACCGCCAGCAGTTGCAATAGCGCTCCTAACATGGTGTTGCCCAATACCCCGAGCGCCAGCAGGTGAGTCTGGGTGACGATGAGCGGATCGAAGCGGTTGGCTGCGACAGTGTCGCCCAGCAGCAGGGTGAGCCCGGCGATCAGCAGCCAGATGAGGCTGGCAGCAAAAAAGCCGCCCGGCAGCCATGGCGGCGGAGCAGCTTCATAAGACAGCCAGGCCTGGCTCATGGCCGGCTCAGAATAAGGATGACGCCGCCATCACCGGACAGTTCGAAACGGAAGTCCAGCCCCTGCTGTTGCAACAGCGGCAGCAGCGGGCTGGGGTGATGCGGCAGGATGTAGGCCGTTTGCTGGCCGGATTCCAGCAGATCGGCTTCGTCCAGGATGATTTCCATCGGCTGTGGTGCCGGCAGATGGCGCAGGTCGCGCGGGCTCATGCTGCGCTCCCGGCGCTGACCATGGCATCGAAGCCGGTGATGAGCTGGCTGCACATGGGGTAGAGAATGTTTTCTTCTTTCATATTGTGCTGCTGCATCAGGATCAGCAGGGTATCGGCACAGCTCAGATAGTCGGCGGCGTGTTCGGCGGACAGCAACTGGTCCATGTCCTGCATCAGCGCGCGCATCTGGCTGTGTTCGTTGCGCATCACGGCAGTCGGTCCCATATTGCTGCCGGTGGCGGCTTCAAAGGCCGGAAACAGGCTGTCTTCTTCCAGGGAAAAATGCTGCAGCATGGCGCGCTGGAAGGCTTGAAACACGGCTCGGGCCTTGGGCCAGTCCGCCTGACGGACGGCTTCTTCGGTCAGGGCGAAGTCGGCATCGCACAGGCGATGTTGCTGGGTAAGCTGTGAAATGGCGTTCATGGTGCGTGGTCTCGGGGTGTCACTGACATGGCTGCAGTATTGCCGGCTGGCGTGATGGCCTGAATGACCGGGATCAAGAAATCCTTGCCTGCTGGCGCAGGGCCAGCAACTGCCGGTGCAGGGACACCACTTTGCCGATCACCAGCAGGGCCGGAGTGCTGATGGTCGCATCTGCAATCAGCTGCGGCAGCTGGTCCAATTGGCCGCATACACAGCGCTGCGCGCTGCTGCAGGCTTTTTCCACGATGGCCACCGGCGTGGCCGGATCGCGCCCGTGCGCCAGCAACTGGCTGGCAATATGCGCCGCTTCGCCCAGTCCCATATACACCACCAGCGTTTGCTCCGGCTGGCTGTGCGCCGTCCAGTCCAGCGAGCCTTCACCCTGGCGGCGATGGCCGGTTACCAGCGTGCAGCCCTGGGCGTGATGGCGATCGGTCAGCGGCAGTCCCAGCGCGGCGGCGGCACCCAGCGCGGCGCTGATGCCCGGTACCACCTCACAGGGAATGCCGGCTTCAGCCAGCGCCAGCATTTCTTCGCCACCACGGCCAAATAACAGCGGATCGCCCCCCTTGAGCCGTACTACCCGCTGTCCGCTGCGGGCAAAGTCGATCAGCAGCCGGTTGATGTCGGCCTGCGGCAGGGTGTGGCGGCTGGCACGCTTGCCCACACAGATGCGGCTGGCCTGCGGTGGGGCCAGTCGCAGTATCTGTGGGTCCAGCAGGTGGTCGTACAGCACCACGTCGGCTTCGCCCAGCCGTTGGACTGCGCGCAGGGTGAGCAAGTCCGGGTCGCCGGGGCCGGCCCCCACCAGGCAAACGCTGCCGGGGGCAAGGCCGCTGCTGCTGGCGGCGGATGGGGGATTGCTGGCCGTATCGGGACGGGGCAGAGCGGGCAGGGCTGGGCGGTGCATGCGGACTCCCGGGCAAAGGTTTGCCGAATGGTGATGCCGCCAGTGTAGGGAGGAGGGTGGCCGGGAATCGTTGATTCGAATCAATGCTATCTGGATGCCCGAATCCGTACATTTCGCCCCAGGTACCGGACTTGCCGGTGCAAGCACTTTGAGGAGGACGTGATGAGCGCGAGCTTCACCAAATCGACGGCCCGCAACATCTTTTACGGTGGGTCGGTGTTCTTTTTTCTGCTGTTCCTGGGGCTGACGCTGGACACCACCATGGCTCTGCCCAGCCACAACGCCAAGGCCAAGCTCACCGATGCAGCCGTACGCGGCAAGAAGATCTGGGAGACGCGCAACTGCGGCGGCTGTCACACCCTGCTGGGCGAGGGGGCTTACTTTGCGCCGGAGCTGGGCAATGTGTATGTACGCCGTGGCCCCGACTTCATCAAGGGCTGGATGAAGGCGATGCCCACCAATGTGCCGGGTCGCCGCCAGATGCCGCAGTTCCACCTGAATGATGGCGAGCTGGACGACGTGGTGGCTTTCCTGAAATACACCTCCGAGATCAATACCAATAACTGGCCGCCCAATATCCAGGGCTGATCGCACCAGACCAATCGCTTACGGAGATAAACATGAGCAATGCAAGCGCGGCTGCGCTGGCGGCTGAACAAGCCCGCGCGCCAGCCCAGATCAAGTACCGCTCACAGGCGGTGGCCAAGCCCTATTTCATGGCAGCCATCGGCCTGTTCATCGGCCAGATCCTGTTTGGCCTGATCATCGGCCTGCAGTATGTGAAGGGAGACTTTCTGTTCCCGGCCATCAGTTTCAGCACCGCCCGCATGGTGCACACCAACCTGTTGATTGTCTGGCTGCTGTTCGGCTTCATGGGGGCGGGTTATTTCCTGATTCCGGAAGAATGCGAGCGCGAGCTGTACAGCCCGAAACTGGCCATCATCACCTTCTGGGTGTTTCTGGTGGCCGGTGCGCTGACCATTGTCGGCTACCTGGGCCTGCCCTATAACGTGCTGGCCCACCTCACCGGTAACGACTTGCTGCCCACCATGGGGCGCGGTTATCTGGAGCAGCCATTGATTACCAAGGTGGGCATCGTGCTGGTGGCGCTGTCCTTTTTGTTCAACCTGTCGATGACGCTGTTGTCCGGCCGCAAGACCAGCATCAGCATCGTGATGCTGCTGGGGCTGTGGGGCCTGGCCATCTTCTTCCTGTTCTCCTTCGTCAACCCCAACAACCTGGTGCTGGACAAGTACTTCTGGTGGTGGGTGGTACACCTGTGGGTGGAAGGCGTGTGGGAGCTGATCATGGGTGCCATGCTGGCCTTCGTATTGGTGAAGGTGACCGGGGTGGACCGTGAAATCATCGAAAAATGGCTGTACCTGATCATTGCCATGACGCTGATCACCGGCATCATCGGCACCGGTCACCATTATTTCTGGATCGGCACACCGGCTTACTGGCAGGTATGGGGTTCCATTTTCTCCGCGCTGGAGCCGGTGCCCTTTTTCATGATGACCATGTTTGCCTTCAATATGGTGAAGCGCCGCCGCCGCGAACATCCCAACCAGGCTGCCACGCTGTGGGCGCTGGGCACCGGGGTGATGTCCTTTCTGGGCGCGGGCGTCTGGGGCTTTCTGGGCACGCTGTCGGTGGTCAACTACTACACCCACGGCACGCAGCTGACGGCTTCGCACGGTCACATGGCTTTCTACGGTGCTTACGCCATGGTGGTGCTGACCATGATTTCCTACACCATGCCGCTGCTGCGTGGCCGTGAAGCCAATAGCCCGCAAGCGCAGAAGGTGGAAAAACTGGCGTTCTGGGTGATGACGCTGTCCATCGTCGGCATCACCTTGTTCCTGACTGCCGCCGGGGCCACCCAGGTGTGGCTGCAACGCATGTCCAGTACACCGCTGTCCTTCATGGAAACGCAGGACCACATCATGCCGCTGTACTGGGCGCGTCTGGTGTGCGGCCTGGGCTTCTTCAGCGGCCTGATGCTGTATCTGATCAGCTTTTTTGTCACCGGCAAGCGCGAAGCCTGAGTGAACCGAGCAACAAGCGGCCCGTAACGGGCCGTTTTTTCATTGGAGATAAATCATGCCTGCCGACAGCCTGTTGCTGGAAGACATACCGCACGACCGTCATGTGCCGGGCGACCTGGCCATGTGGTGTTTCATCCTGGCCGAGCTGGCGGTGTTCGGCGTGTTTTTCCTGGTGTACGGCTATCAGCGCTGGCGCGCGCCGGCACTGTTTTCCCACGGCCAGCAGCAGCTTGACCTGTTGCTGCCCACGCTCAATACCCTGCTGTTGCTGACCGGCAGTGCAGCCATCGTGGCCGCAGTGCGCGCCTTTGCGCTGAACCGTCAGCGCAGCGGGCGACGCTGGCTGATGTCCACCATGCTGGCCGGTGGCGGTTTTCTGGTGCTCAAGGCCATCGAGCTGGGCGGCAAGTTTGCCGCTGGCATCACCCTGTCCAGCGGCGATTTCTGGATGTTCTACCTGTCGCTCACCGTATTCCACTTTCTGCATGTGGTGCTGGGCATGGTGATTGTGGCCGCCGTGTGGTGGCAGGCGCGTGACGGGCGTTATGCCGGTGCGGCCATTGATGGCGTGGAAACCGCCGCTGCCTACTGGCATATGGTGGACCTGGTGTGGATAGTGCTGTTCGCGCTGATTTACGTGGCGCGTTAAGCGCCGCGGACAGTAGATGGCGTACGGCCAGGCGGCGCAAGGCTGGAGCGGGGGGGGATCGGGTCCAGGGCCTGCAGTTTGTTGGCGGGGCTTATCTGGAATCAAGGCCATGGCGGGGGAGGGCCGGTATCGTCAAGCACATGAACACACCTGCCCCCCTTACCCAATGGCTGCTGTGGGCCGGGCTCAGTGGCCTGACCCTGCTGGCCGCCGTGCTGGCCGAAACCGGCCGGCTGCCACAACACTGGCTGGCACCGCTGGTGCTGGGTTTTGCCTGGCTCAAGGGCTGGGCCGTCATTGAACATTACATGGGCTTGCGCCATGCGCCGCGCTGGCTGCGCGCCAGCGTACACGGCTGGCTGCTGCTGGTGACCGGTGTGCTGCTGTTGAGTTTTCGCTAAGGAAAAGCCATGAACGCACCGCTGCGTCCCGAATTGTCCGCCCCCTTCTATCAAGCGCAGGGCGATGAATGCCAGTTGTTTGAAGCCGCCTGGCAGCAGCAGTTGCCGGTGTTGATCAAAGGCCCCACCGGCTGTGGCAAAACCCGCTTTGTTGCCCACATGGCAGCCCGGCTGGGCCTGCCGCTGATTACCGTGTCCTGTCATGACGACCTGTCCGCCGCCGACTTGGTGGGCCGCCACCTGATTGGCGATGGCCAGACGGTATGGTGCGACGGCCCGCTCACCCGTGCGGTGCGTCAGGGCGGCATCTGTTATCTGGATGAAGTGGTGGAAGCACGCAAGGACACCACCGTGGTGCTGCACCCGCTCACCGACGACCGCCGCATCCTGCCCATCGAACGCACCGGCGAAGTACTGCTGGCCCCGCCCGGCTTCATGCTGGTGGTGTCCTACAACCCCGGTTACCAGCATGTGCTGAAAACCCTCAAGCCCAGCACGCGCCAGCGTTTTGTCGCCATGAGCTTCGATTTTCCGTCTGCTGAAGTGGAACAGCAGGTGGTGATGCAGGAATCCGGCCTTGCCGCGGCACAGGCGCAGCAGCTGGTGACACTGGCCGGCCAGTTGCGCCGCCTGTCCGGTTACGACCTGGACGAATCAGTCAGCACCCGCTTGCTGGTGTATGCCGCCAAGCTGATGGCATCCGGCATGCGCCCGGCGCTGGCCTGCCGCACCGCGCTGGCCGAACCGCTGAGCGACGAGCCGGACACCGTGGCCGCCTTGCTGGCCATCATCCACACCCAGTTTCCTGCCTGAGCGGGGTCTGTCATGGAAGATATCGTCGGCGGCTGGTGGGACAAGCTGGTACAGCGTGCGGCCTATCGCGGCCATCGCGCTGCTGCGGTGCGGCTGGAGCAGGTGGCGCCCATTGCGCCGGTGTTCTTCCGCGCCATGGGCGGCGACCCGGCACTGGCGCTGCGTTCCACCGTGGGGACCGAACATGGCGCACGCCGCCGCTGGCTGGAGCGTATTGCCGGCACCGGCGAGCGGGTGGAACTGGCCTGGTCCGACCAGCAGGCCTTTTATCTGCCGGAAAAAATCGAGCTGTTTGCCGATGCAGCGCTCAACCGCGAATTGTATTTCTGGCTGATGGCACTGGCCGCCAGCACCCGGCCTGCCGGCGACTGGCTGAATGCCAACCGACAGGCCGCTGCCGCATGCCTGTCCGCCATGCCCGGCCTGGCTGCCAGCTATCAGCGGCTGGTGGCTGCCCACCTGCCACAGCGGCCAGACCCGGCCCGCCTGCCACCGGCCGAAGCGGCCTGGGAGCGGGCCATCCGTCAGGCCTTGCTGCAGCCGCAGCAAGCGCTGGACACGCTGCCGCCAGCCCGAGCGCCTTATCCCTTGCCCCTGTGGCTGCACCCGGCCCCGCCCACGCTGGAGCATACCGCGCCATCCACCGCGCAGGACCCGCAGCAAAGCGGCCCGCGCAGCAAGCCGCAACAGCGCCAGCGCCGCCGTTATCGCGCCCAGCGCGTGGTACAGGACGAGCGCAAGAACGGCATGCTGATGATTTTCCGCGCCGAAAGCCTGTTTACCTGGGACGAGTACGTCAAGGTCAACCGCCATACCGACGAGGATGACGACGACAACGCCGCCGCCGCGGCCGAAGACATGAACCGCCTGTCGCTGGCGCAGGATGCCCACACCAAGGGCGGCAAGCTGAAGTTCGACCTCGACCTGCCCGCCGCCGCCTGGGACGACACCCCGCTGGGCCCCGGCCTGCTGCTGCCGGAGTGGAACTGGAAGCAGCAAAGGCTGGTGGACGACCACTGCCGCCTGCAACCCATGCTGCCGCGTGATGCCGTCCCCGCCGCCTTGCCTGCGCGTCTGCTGCCGCTGGCCCGCCGCCTGCGCCGCCAGTTTCAGGCGCTGGCACCGGAACGCACACGCAAGAGCGGCCAGGAGTGCGGGCCGGATATCGACATCGACCGCGTCATCCGCTTCATGGCCGAACGCCACAGCGGCGTGGCCCAGTCCGAACCCGGCCTGTACCAGGCCTGGCCACCGGGCGAGCGCAGCCTGGCCTGCCTGACCCTGGCCGACCTGTCGCTCTCCACCGAAAGCTGGGTAGGGGACGAGGCTGGCCGGGTGATCGACGTCATCCGCGACAGCCTGCTGTTGTTTGCCGAGGCCTTGTCCGCTGCTGGCGACAGTTTTGGCCTGTACGGCTTTTCCTCCATCCGTCGTCAGGAAGTACGCTTTCAGGTACTGAAAGACTTTGCCGAACGCTATGACGACAGCACCCGCGGCCGCATTCTGGCCATCCGCCCCGGCTATTACACCCGCATGGGCGCGGCCATCCGCCAGAGCAGCCGCATCCTGCTGCAACAGCCGGCCGCACGGCGCCTGCTGCTGATCATCTCCGATGGCAAGCCCAACGACCTGGACCACTACGAAGGCCGCCACGGCATAGAGGACACCCGCCAGGCCATTCTGGAAGCCCGCCGCGACGGCCTGCTGCCCTTCTGCCTGACAGTG
The DNA here is from genome assembly GCF_002217795.2 of Aquitalea magnusonii. Lineage (NCBI taxonomy): Bacteria > Pseudomonadati > Pseudomonadota > Betaproteobacteria > Neisseriales > Chromobacteriaceae > Aquitalea > Aquitalea magnusonii. The sequence goes on along the minus strand of NZ_AP018823.1, from coordinate 2,926,545 downwards.
GACCGTGAAGCAGGGGATTATCTGCCCCATCTGTTTGGCCACCGTGGCTATGTGGTGGTGCAACAGGCACAGATGCTGCCCAGCGTGCTCACCCGGCTGTATGCCCAGCTGACTGCCTGAGCTGCCTTACCGCAGGCGGTCCGGCTTAACCCGACTCCAAGGTGTAATCACCTTCTTCACCCGGCCTTGTGCCGGGTTTTTTTTGATATGCGGCAAGTCGCCAGCCAGCCCATGCCCGGACAATGGCAGGCTGCTGCTCGGCAGATTCAGACACTGGAAAGGAACACCTGATGGCCCGGAAATTTCCCCTGCACCCGGCGCACCCGGAGCGCATCTGCTGGGGCTGCGACAAATACTGCCCGGCCGACTCCCTGCAATGCGGCAATGGCTCCGGCCGTACCCAGCACCCGGCGGAAGTACTGGGCGAGGACTGGTATGAATACGGCGACTGGGGGCTGGAGGTGGAGCCGGAACAAAAATCGCTGACGCTGCCGGAGAAGGGCTGAACCCTGTTTTCGGGTGTTCCGGCTGCCAGCCAGGCAGCAGCCGTAGGCATCTGACAGCACGACTTGCTGCTTGTTTTCGACCCCTTTAATCCCATGGTTAAACCGTTGATTCGAATCAAGGAGGGGGATATGCCCGCGGGATGAAGATGCCGGCAACCAAGCATTACTGTCACGCTGGAGCCCTAACCATGAAGACCCCGCGCTTGTCCTGGCTGCCAAGAAGTGTGTTGCTGGCGGCCCTGCCTTTTTCCGTGTTGCAGGCCTGGGCGGATACTGCCGCCACCTCGACTTCCGCCCCGGAAGCCAAATACCAGGGAGCCGCCTCGCCGCTGGTTTCCGAGCCCATGCATCAGAACATCAACCCCAAGGCCCCGCCGATGACCGAGGCGGAGTTCAGCCACGCCAAGCAGATTTACTTCGAGCGTTGCGCCGGCTGTCACGGCGTGTTGCGCAAGGGCGCCACCGGCAAGCCGCTGACACCGGACATCACGCTGGGGCGGGGCACCGAATACCTCAAGACTTTCATCAAGTACGGCTCGCCAGCCGGCATGCCCAACTGGGGGACTTCCGGCGAGCTGAGTGATGCCCAGGTGGACCTGATGGCACGCTATGTGCAACAGGAACCGCCCACCCCGCCGGAATTCGGCATGAAGGACATGCTGGGTACCTGGAAGGTGCTGATTCCGCCGGAAAAGCGGCCAACGCATAAAGAAAACAATCTGGATGTGGCCAATCTGTTCTCCGTCACCCTGCGCGATGCCGGCCAGATTGCGCTGATAGACGGCAATAGCAAGCAGATTGTCAGCGTGCTGAAAACCGGCTACGCCGTGCATATTTCGCGCCTGTCGCAGTCTGGCCGCTACCTGTACGTGATTGGCCGCGACGGCAAGATCAACCTGATTGACCTGTGGATGGCCAAGCCGGACACGGTGGCGGAAATCCGCATCGGCCTGGAAGCCCGTTCGGTGGAAACCTCCAAGTTCAAGGGCTTTGAAGACAAGCTGGCGGTAGCCGGTGCCTACTGGCCGCCACAGTACGTGATCATGGATGGCAACAGCCTCAAGCCGCTGAAGATTGTCGGTACCCGTGGCATGACGGTGGATAACGAATACCACCCCGAGCCGCGTGTGGCCTCGATTGTGGCCAGCCACTACAAGCCGGAATTCGTCATCAATGCCAAGGAAACCGGCAAGATCATGATGGTGAATTATTCCGACCTGGCCAATCTGAAAACCACCACCATCGACGCCGCCAAGTTCCTGCATGACGGCGGTTTCGACACCACCGGCCGTTACTTCATGGTGGCTGCCAATGCCTCCAACAAGGTGGCGGTGGTGGATACCAAGCTGGACAAGCTGGCCGCGCTGGTGGATGTGGGCAAGACCCCGCATCCGGGCCGTGGTGCCAACTTTGTCGACCCGCAATACGGCCCGGTATGGGCCACAGGCCACTTGGGCGACGACAGCATCAGCCTGATCGGCACCGACCCGGACAAGCACAAGGCCCAGGCCTGGAAGGTGGTGCGCGTGCTCAAGGGGCAGGGCGGTGGTTCGCTGTTCATCAAGACCCACCCCAAATCGCACAATCTGTGGGTGGATACCGCGCTGAACCCGGATGCAGCCGTCAGCCAGAGCGCTGCCGTGTTTGACATCAATCACCTGGACAAGGGCTTTGTCACCCTGCCGATCGGCGAATGGTCTGGCCTGGGCGATGGTGCCAAGCGCGTGCTGCAGCCGGAGTACAACAAGGACGGCAGCGAGGTGTGGTTCTCGGTATGGAGCGGCAAGGACAAGCAGTCTGCCATCGTGGTGGTGGACGACAAAACCCGCAAGCTCAAAGCCGTGATCAAGGACCCGCGCCTGATCACTCCCACCGGCAAGTTCAATGTATTCAACACCCAGCATGACATTTATTGATCTGGGATAAGTCCTTCCTGACCTTTCACTGTTGAAATCCGGCAGACAGCACATGGTCTGCCGGACCAAGGAGAACACCATGAAACATGCACTGATTGCGCTGGCCCTGGGTGGGCTGATATCGAGCGGGCTGGCCCAGGCGGCCACCGGGCCGGAACTGGCCAAGCAATACAACTGCCTGGCCTGCCACAGCGTGGATGCCAAGCTGGTTGGCCCGTCTTACAAGCAGGTGGCGGCCAAATACAAGGGCCAGAATGTCACGGCCAAGCTGATGCAGAAGGTGAAGACCGGCGGTTCCGGCAGCTTTGGTGCCATTCCGATGTCGCCCAATCCGCAAGTGCCGGATGCCGACCTCAAGCAGCTGGTGACATGGATTCTGGCCCAGTAAGGCGTGGCATCTGTCTGGCGGCCTTGCTGGCTGCCAGCCTATGCCAGCAGGCCGCAGCGGCCCCGGCCGAACCGCGCGCCGCAGAGCTGCTGCAACTGCTGCATAACGATTGCGGTGCCTGCCATGGCCTCAGCCTCAAGGGCGGCCTGGGCAGCCCGCTCACCCCCCAGGCGCTGGCCGGCAAACCGGCCGCCAGCCTGGTGGCCACCATTCTCAATGGCCGCCCCGGCACCCCGATGCCGCCGTGGCGGCCTTTCCTTTCCGAAGAAGAAGCGCAATGGCTGGTTCAACTCTTGCAACAGGGCGGCGCACGCTAACCCGCCTGCTGGCACCGCTGCTGTGCCTGGCCCTGGCCGCCTGCGCCAGCGCACCGCTGCGCGGCACCGGTGACTTGGGCGTGGTGATCGAACGCGCCAGCGGCAGCGTGCAGATTGTCGATAACAGCCATGAGCAGGCGCTGGCACGGGTGCAGGGACTGGGTGATCTGTCCCATGCCTCGGTGGTGTTTTCCCGTGATGCCCGCTATGCCTATGTGTTTGGCCGCGACGGTGCCATCAGCAAGGTGGATCTGCTCACCGCCCGGCTGGTGAAGCGGGTGGAGCAGGCCAGCAACAGCATAGGCGGTGCCATTTCCAGCGATGGCCGGGTGATTGCCGCTCAAAACTACAGCCCCGGCGGGGTGAAGCTGTTTGATGCCGACAGCCTGGCCTTGCTGGCCAGTGTTCCGGCCGCTGCCGGGCCCAATGGTCAGCCATCGCGCGTGGTGGGCCTTGCCGACCTGCCGGGCAAACGCTTTGCCTATGCGCTGTTCGATGCCGATGAAATCGATGTGCTGGATGCCAGCACGCCCACCGCACCCAAGGTTCAGCGCTTCCAGCATATCGGCAAGCAGCCTTACGACGGTCTGGCCAGTGGCGATGGCCGCTATTTCATTGCCGGGCTGTACGGCGAAGATGGCCTGGCCTTGTTCGATAGCTGGCATTCCGACGCCGGTGTACGGCGCATTCTGGCCGGCTATGGCCGTGGCCGGCAGGCACTGCCGGTGTACAAGATGCCGCATTTGCGCGGCTGGTCCATCGCCGGGGATTACGCCTTCCTGCCTGCCATTGGTCAGCATGAAGTATTGGTGGCCGATAACCGCAGTTGGGCCCAGGTGGCCACGGTGCCGGTGCTGGGCCAGCCCGTTTTTGTGATGGCCGAACCGGGCGGGCGGCGGGTGTGGGTGAATTTTGCCTTCCCCGACAACGACAAGGTGCAGGTGATTGATGTGCCGACCCGGCAGGTGATCAAGACCCTGCAGCCGGGCCGCGCCATCCTGCACATGGAATTCACCCCGCGTGGCGATGCGGTGTGGCTGTCCAGCCGCGACGACAACAAGCTGGTGGTGATCGACACCGCCACGCTCAGCCAGCGCCGCACGCTGCCGGCGCTGGAGCCGTCCGGCATTTTCTTCACTTGGCGCGCCAGCCGGATGGGGATGTGATGCCAGACCTGCCAAGCCCTGGTGTACTGCCGCCGCGCAGCCTGCAGGCACTGGACCGTTGCCAGAAGCAGTTTCCGCTCAGCGCCACACCATTTGCCGACATGGCCGCCCTGCTGGGCGATGGCTGGAGCGCCAGCGCGCTGCTGCAACTGCTGCAATCCGCGCGGCAGGCCGGCCTGCTGTCCCGGCTGGGGGCGGTGTTTGCCCCCAATACCGTGGGCAGCAGCACGCTGGCCGCACTGGCAGTGCCGCCGGAGCGGCTGGATGCGGTGGCCGCTTTTGTCAGCAGCCATGCCGAGGTCAACCATAACTACCAGCGCGACCACCACTTCAACCTGTGGTTTGTGGTGACCGCCAGCGATGCCGCCGCCGTGGCCGAGGTGCTGTCGCGCATCCATCTGGCCACCGCGCTGGTGCCGCTCAACCTGCCCTTGCTGCACGAATACCATATCGACCTGGGCTTTGCGCTGGATGGCAGCCACGCGCAGCGCCAGCCACAACGCCAGCCGGACCCTATCCGCCCGGACTGGCGGCAGCAGCGCCTGCTGGCTGCGCTGCGTGGCGGGCTGCCACTGCAATTGCATCCGTTCCAGTTGCTGGCCAGCGGCTGCGGCCTGACCGAGCAGGAGGTGCTGCAGCAGTTGCAGGACTGGCAGGCGCAAGGCGTGCTGCGGCGCTTTGGTGCGGTGCTGCGCCATGCCGAGCTGGGCTATCGCCACAACGCCATGTGCGTGTGGCAGATCGACGATGCCGCCCGTCGCGCAGCCATCGCATGCCAGCTGGCGACAGAACCGGCGGTGACGCTGTGTTATGAACGCCCGGCGCGGCCGCCGCACTGGCCTTACCAGTTGTTCTGCATGATTCACGCCAGTGATGCCGCCAGCCTGCAGGCCATGCTGGACGATCTGATCCGGCGTCATGGCTTGCAGCATTACCCGCATGCCGTGCTGCCCTCGCTTAAACGCTATACCCAACGCGGAGCCTGTTATGGCCATCACGCATAGCCAGGCCAAGCTCAATGCGCTGGAAACCAGCATCGTCAACCAGTTGCAAGGGGGTTTTCCGCTCACCAGTCAGCCCTTTGCCCGTGCCGCCGCCACCCTCGGTTGCAGCGAGCTGGCCTTGCGGCAAGGGCTGGATGGCCTGCTACAGCGGCAGGTGCTCACCCGCTTTGGCCCGCTCTACCAGATAGAACGCATGGGCGGCTGCTTTGTGCTGGCGGCGCTGGCAGTGCCACCGGCACGCTTTGACGAAGTGGCGGCGGCAGTCAACAGCCTGCCGGCGGTGGCGCACAACTACCAGCGCAGTCACAAGCTGAATATGTGGTTTGTGCTGGCCGCCGCCAGCCAGGCCGGCATTTCCGCCGCCTGCAGCGCCATCGAGCTGCTGACTGGTCTCACCGTGCATGCCTTTCCCAAGCAGCGTGAATACTTTGTCGGCATGCGTTTTACCGTGGGCGGCCAGGCGGCGGTGGGGCAGGCCAGCGCCGGGCGCGGCACGGTGGACGACAGACCGCAGATAGCCGTGCTGGACGAGGACGACTGGCGGCTGATCCGCGCCAGCCAGGCCGGGCTGCCCTTGGTGGAACAGCCCTACCGCCAATTGGCCGACAGTCTGCAATTGCCAGAGCAGGAGGTGTTGAGCCGACTGGGCCGCATGCTGGAGCAGGGGGTGATCCGCCGCATCGGCGCGGTGCCCAATCATTACGCCATCGGCTACCGCGCCAATGGCATGGCGGTATTCGATGTGGCGGACGAACTGGTGGATGAGCTGGGCCAGCAACTGGGGCAGTTGGATTGCGTCAGCCACTGCTACCGCCGTCCGCGCCACCTGCCGCACTGGCCTTACAACCTGTTTGCCATGGTGCATGGCGACAATCGCCGCGCGGTACGCGAACAGCAGGTCGCGCTATTGCAATTGCTCGGCCCGGCCTGCCGTCGTCATGCGCTGCTGTTTTCCACCCGTATCCTGAAAAAATCCGGCTTGCGGGTATAGCGCGGCTGACAAAAAACTGCGGCTGCGTTGTGCCTCCTTGCCTCCGCGACTCGGCGTTATTTTGTTACCCGCGCCTGGGGCTGTCTGCATCCCGTTGATACGGGTCAAGGAGCGCCGCCCGCATGTCCCCGCACACTGTCTGCCGTCACCATTGCCGGAGCCTTTCATGCTGCGCCTGACACCCTATCTGCAAAGCCTGCTGGACCCGGCAGCCGCCCCCGCCCGTCGTGGCAAACCCAGCGGCCCGGTGGTGATCTGGAACCTGATCCGCCGTTGCAATCTCACCTGCCAGCATTGTTACTCCACCTCGGCCAACAAGGATTTCCAGGGCGAGCTGAGTACGGCAGAAGCCTGTGCGGTGATGGACGATCTGCACGCCTTTGGCGTGCGGGTGCTGATTCTGTCCGGCGGCGAGCCGCTGCTGCGGCCGGACATTTTCGAACTGGCCGCCCGCGCCAAGGCCATGGGTTTTTATGTCGGCCTGTCCAGCAATGGCACGCTGATTGACGAGCGCAATATTGCCGCGCTGGCGGCGGTGGGCTTTGACTATGTCGGTGTCAGTCTGGATGGCATCGGAGCCACCCACGACCGCTTCCGCCGCCTGGCCGGTGGCTACGAGCTGGCCTTGCGCGGCATGCGGCTGGCGCGCGATGCCGGGCTGAAAGTGGGCCTGCGCTACACCATGACCGAAGACAATGCCGACGACTTGCCTGCGCTATTGCAGCTACTGGCAGTGGAAGACATCGACAAGTTTTATTTTTCCCATCTCAACTATGCCGGGCGCGGCAACAAGCACCGCGCCGACGACGCCCGCCAGCCACGCACCCGCTGGGCGATGGACTTGCTGATCGAGTCCTGCCTGCAGCACATCCGCGCTGGCAAGCCGCGTGATTTCGTTACCGGCAACAACGATGCCGATGCGGTGTACCTGCTGCACTGGGCTGCCCGTCATTACCCGGCACTGGCGGCGCAACTGCGCCAGCGCCTGCTGGCCTGGGGTGGCAACGCCAGCGGGGTGAACGTGGCCAATATCGACAATCTGGGCAATGTGCATCCGGACACCATGTGGTGGAAGGTGACGCTGGGCAATGTGCGCCAGCGGCCGTTTTCCGCCATCTGGCAGGATCTGTCCCACCCGCTGCTCTCTGGGCTGCGCCAGTCGCCACGGCCGGTGGAAGGGCGCTGCGCCGCCTGTCAGCATCTGGCCATCTGCAATGGCAATACCCGGGTGCGCGCCTGGGAGCTGACCGGCAATTTCTGGGCGGCGGACCCGGCCTGTTATCTGAGCGATGAAGAAGTGGGCGTGACCAGCGGCGTGCATGCGCTGGCACCGCTGACGCCATGGCAAAAGGAAACAGCATGATGAAACGCTGGCTGGTTTTGTTTGCCCTGACCCTCAGCCTGCCGCTGCAGGCTGCTCCCGCAGCGGACATCGATTCATCCGCCGCCGCCCAGTTATACGGCCAGCATTGCCAAAGCTGTCACGGGGCCGACCGCTTGGGCGGCATGGGCCCGGCCTTGCTGCCGGAAAGCCTGGAGCGGCTGAAACCCGCCGAAATCAGCCGCACCATCCGTCAGGGGCGCAGCGCCACCCAGATGGCCGGTTTTGCCAGCCAGCTGAGCGAGGAGCAGATCAGCCAGCTCACCGCCTATGTACAAAGTGCTCCGGCCACGCCGCCGCGCTGGAGCGAGGCCGACATGCGCGCCTCGCACCGCCAGCCGGTGGCGCTGTCCAGCCTGCCGGCCAAGCCGCAATACACGGCAAACCCGCTCAACCTGTTTGTGGTGGTGGAGGCGGGCGATCACCATGTCACGGTGCTGGATGGCGAGCGCTTTCGGCCCATCACCCGTTTTGCCAGCCACTATGCGGTGCATGGCGGGCCCAAGTTTTCCCCCGATGGCCGCTTTGTCTATTTTTCCAGCCGCGATGGCTGGGTGACCCAGTACGACCTGTACAGCCTGCAAGTGGTGGCGGATATCCGCGTGGGCTTGAACACGCGCAATATCGCGGTATCGGATGACGGCAACTGGATTCTGGCCGGCAACACCCTGCCGCAGACGCTGGTGCTGCTGGACGCCCACGGCCTGGCCCCGGTGAAAACCATTGCAGTGCGTGATGCCGCCGGTCATCCGTCGCGGGTGTCCGCCGTATACGAAGCCGCGCCGCGCCACAGCTTTGTGGTGGCGTTGAAAGATGTGCCGGAGCTGTGGGAAATCAGCTACGACCGCCACGCCGCGCCGGTTTACCCCGGCCTTGTGCATGACTACCAGATGGGCGAGGCGCTGGCGCAGCCGGGTTTTCTCACCCCACGGGTGACGCCGCTGTCCATGGTGCTGGATGATTTTTACTTCGACCCGTCTTATCAGCATGTGCTGGGTGCTTCGCGCAGCGGCCAGGCACAGGTGATCAGCCTGGATGCGCGCAGCAAGGTGGCGGACCTGCCGCTGGATGGCATGCCGCATCTGGGGTCCGGCATCAGCTTCGAGCGCGATGGCCACCGCATCATGGCCACGCCCAATCTCAAGGGCGGCCAGCTCAGTTTCGTCGACATGGATAGCTGGCAGTTGATCAAGCAAGTGCAACTGCCGGGGCCGGGTTTCTTCCTGCGCAGCCATGAAAACACGCCCTACGCCTGGGCCGATTCCATGATGAGCGCGCACAAGGACACGCTGTCCATCATCGACAAGCGCAGCCTCAGCGTGGTGCGCCAATTGGTGCTGCGGCCGGGCAAGACCACCGCCCACGTGGAGTTCACCCGCGATGGCCGCTATGCGCTGGTGTCGGTGATGGAAAATCCGGGCGAGCTGATTGTGGTGGATGCGCAAACCCTGCGCGAAGTGGCCGCGCTGCCCATGGCCAAGCCGATTGGCAAATACAATGTGTTCAACAAGGTAAACCGCTCGGAAGGCACCAGCCACTGAGTGCGGCACGGCGCAAGCGCGCTGGCGGCATGGCCCGGTGCGGCGTCAGCCTGCCGCCTACGCCGTTTGGCTTAGTGGGCTGATGCTTTATGCGCATGGCGATGTCCTGACTGGCGGCCTATAGTCGCCAGCATGACGGGAGCTTGCGCCCGGCTCGACTATGGAAAAGTCATGCAAACTGTCGATATTCCCTCGTTTTTGCGGCACCAGCCGCTGTTTCAGCAACTGTCGCCGGCGCAGATTGATGCGCTGGTGCCGTTTACCCATGAGGTACGCGGCAATAAGGGGCAGGTGATCTTCCAGAAGGGAGACCCTTGCGATGGCATGTTCCTGGTGGTGTATGGCCGGGTGAAACTGGCCATTTCCTCCTCGCAAGGCAGTGAAAAAGTGATGGAAATCATCCACCCCGGCCAGAGCTTTGCCGAGGCGGTGATGTTTCTGGGCAAGCCCTGCCCGGTGATGGCGCAGTTTCTGGAAGACGGTTTCCTGCTGAAAGTGGAAGCACAGGGCATCAATCAGGCCATTGAAAAAGACCCGGCCTTTGCCCGCCGTCTGCTGGCCGGGCTGTCGATGCGGCTGCATGGCCTGGTGCGCGATGTGGAGCGCTACACCATCGAAAGCTCGCTGCAGCGGGTGGTGGGTTATCTGCTGCAGAATGCCGAACTGGACGCCGCCATGCCGCTGGTGACGCTGCCGGTGAACAAGAACCTGATTGCCTCGCGGCTGAACCTGACGCCGGAAACCTTCTCGCGCATGCTGCATCAGCTCAGCGAGGCGGCGCTGATCGATGTCAATGGCCGCGACATCCGGCTGCTGGATGTCGAAGGGCTGCGCCACAGCGCCGACTAAGCGGCTCCGCCCGCGGTGACAAACAAAAAACGCCTGACTGTGTCAGGCGTTTTTCTTTGCCGGGCAGGCTTACCACTTGTAGCTGAGGGTGGCGCTGATATTGCGCTTCTCGCCGTAGTAGCAGGCATAGCTGCTGTAGCACGATGCCACGTAGGTCTTGTTGGCCAGGTTGTTGGCGTTGATCTGCAGCGTGCTGCCTTTGAGCGACGGGCTGAACTGGCCCAGTTGCAGCCGCAGGCGCAGGTCGTACAGCGTGACACCCGGAATGGTCAGGGTATTGGCGCTGTCGGCCCACATCCAGCCGGTATGGCGAATGCCGCCGCCCAGATTGATGCCGCTGTCAAAGGCATAGTCCAGCCAGGCGGTGGCCTTGTGTGCCGGTGCCAGATACGGCGTCTTGCCCTGATTGCTGCCTTCGGTCACTTCCATGTCGGTATAGGTGTAGCCCGCCAGCAGCGACAGGCGCTGGCTCAGCCTGGCATTGGCTTCCAGTTCCACGCCGCGCGAGCGGACCTTGCCGATAGGATCGTATTTGAAGGTGGTGGCGTTGTATTGGGCGACATTGCTTTGGCGCAAGTCGTAGATGGCCGCCGAAAGCTGGATGTCGCTGTTGGGCTGGTAGCGGATGCCGACTTCGCTTTGCTTGCTTTGCATCGGTTTGAGCACATTGCCATTGGTATCGGTGGCATAGGCCTGGCTTGGGTCAAAGCCTTCGCTATAGCTCAGGTAGGGGCTCAGGCCATTGGCCGCCTGGTAGACCAGCCCCAGCCGACCGGTGGTTTTGCCGCCATCCCAGCTATTGCTCACGCCGGTGCTGGTATTGGTTTCCGATACCTTGGCCTGATCGTGGCGCAGGCCGGCGGTCAGTTTCCAGTTGTCCAGCGCCATCTGGTCTTGCAGGTAGACACCGGTCTGATCGCGCTTGCGGTCGAAGTATTTGTAGGACAGCGGGTGGCTGCTGTCGTCATAGACGGTGTTGAAGGGGTTGATGGTGGTGCCGGTGTAGGTATAGGAGTTGTCGCCCTTGTTGCGGCTGGTCTGGTAGTCCAGTCCGGCCAGCACGGTGTGCTTGAGTCCCAGCGCACTGAAGCGGGCTTCCAGGTTGTTGTCGATGATGTGGGCGGTGGAGCGCTCGCTGGAGCGGGCATAGGTGCGGTTGAGCAGGTCGGAGCTGTCCGACACCCAGCCCACGTCGGAGTACTGGCTCAGGTCGGTCTTGCTCAGTTGCAGGCGGTATTGCTGGCGGAAGGTCAGCGCGTCGTTGATGCGGTGTTCCAGCTGATAGCCAAAGTATTGCTGTTCGCGGCTCATGCCGTCGCCACTGGAGCCTTCGTTGAAGTCGGTGGAGATGGTTTTGCCGTTATGCGGTACCACGGTGCCGTAGTAGGGCAGGGTGCCGTGGTAGCCGGTGCTGGGGTCTTTCTGCAAATAGGCTTGCAGCAGCAGATTGGTACTGTCGCTGATTTTCCAGTTGAGCGAGGGGGCCAGCACATAGCGTTCGGTGCTGGCACCGTTTTGCTGCTGGTCGGCGGCGCTGCCCTTGGCCACCAGGCGGTAGGACAGATCATCGCGCCCGGCCACGGCACCGCCAAAGTCCAGCCCCAGGCTGCGTTGCTGGTGGTTGCCCACGGTCAGCGACAGCTCATGGTAGTCCGATTGCAGCGGGCGTTTGCTGGTGATGGCCACCACGCCGCCGGGTGAGGCCTGGCCATAGCTGGCGGAAGCCGGTCCGCGCACTACGTCCAGTCTTTCCACCACGTAGGGGTCAATCTGCAGGGTGTTATAGCCATCCGGGTCGCCAAACAGGCGCAGGCCATCCAGAAATTCATTGGAGGTGGGGTGATCGCTGAAACCACGCAACACAATGTAGTCATAGCGGGTGGTGGAGCCCACCGCGCCGGTAAATACCCCCGGTGTGTAATTGAGTGCTTCGCTGATGGTGCGGGCTTGCTGATCCTCGATTTGCTGGCGGGTGACCACCGATACCGCCTGTGGGATGTCCTGCAGCGGGGTATCGGTTTTACTGGCGCTCTTGCTGCTGCCCACCTGATAGCCCTGTGTCGGTGCCAGCGCATCATTGCGCTGATCGGCGCTGACTTTCACCGTTTCCAGGGTGGTGCTGTCCGTGGCGGCATAGGCCTGTTGCACGGCCAGTGCCAGGCTGGCCATGCACACTGCATGACCCAGTGCCAGGCCGGAGAATGGTTGCTTGTTGCTGCTGTTCATCACTATTTCCTTGATGGGTGACTGATACCACTTCCCGTAGCCGACCCCCTGCCGGCGTGTGGTGTGGGAAGCGCTCGACCATGCCTGTGGCGTGGAGCAGGCATGGTGTCGATGCAACAATGCTATTGATAATTATTATCATTCGCAATAGTATTGTGAATATTCTGATTGCAGGAGTGGCATTCATGGGAATGAGCGGTATGCAACAAGCTGGGTGGCAGGCTTCCTGTAAGCCCGTGGCGGGGGTGTAAGCGCTCGCCGCGACTGCCTTGTCCGCAGGGCAAGCCCATGGTGGCCAGCCCTGACCGGACCTCCCACTCACTGGCCCGGCCAGTACTAGGAGCAATCAAAACATGAAGCACAATCTAGTCCCGCAACCCGCCAATCCCGCCTTGACTGCAACAAGGGGGGCGCAATGAACAACAAGATCCATGACTTTGTTGCCATTGGCATCGGCCCTTTCAACCTGGGCCTGGCCTGCCTGACCCAGCCGCTGGACGGGCTGGATGGTGTGTTTCTCGATCAGGCCAGCGGTTTTGACTGGCATCCCGGCATGCTGCTGGAAAATGCCACGCTGCAAACGCCGTTTCTGGCCGACCTGGTGACGCTGGCCGACCCCACCAGCCGTTTCAGCTTCCTGAACTACCTCAAGCAAAGCGGGCGGATTTACGCCTTTTACATCCGCGAAGACTTTTTCATGCTGCGCCAGGAGTACAACCAGTACTGCCAGTGGGTGTGCGCGCAACTGGAGAGCCTGCGCTGGCAGCGCCGGGTGGAGCGGGTGGAGTACGACGAAATCAATCACCTCTACCAGGTGCATTGCCACAACCTGGCCACCGGCGAGGCCGAGCTATACCGTGGCCGCCATCTGGTATTGGGTACCGGCACCGTGCCGCTGTGGCCGGCGTGCTGCCAGTCGGTACAGCAGCAGGCCAGCCACTCCGCCAGCTATCTGGCGGACAAGGCCGCCTTGCAGCGCCAGCCTTCCATCACCGTCGTGGGCAGCGGGCAAAGCGCGGCAGAGATTTATTACGACCTGCTGCAAGACATCGACCGTTACGGCTACCAGTTGAACTGGCTCACCCGCTCGCCGCGTTTCTTCCCGCTGGAATACACCAAGCTCACGCTGGAGCTGACGTCGCCGGAATATGTGGATTACTTCCACCAGTTGCCGCTGCCGCAGCGCGACCAGTTGTTGCAGCAGCAAAAAGGCTTGTTCAAGGGCATCAATGCCAGCCTGATCAACGACATTCACGAACTGTTGTACCGCAAGCACCTGAACGGCACGCCCAGCACCCTGCTGCTGGCCAATACCGTGCTTACCGCTTGCCGGCATGACAAGGCCAGCGGGCGCTTCGTGCTCAGCTTGCAGCAGCAGGAACAACAGCAGGACTTCCAGCTGGAAACCGCCGCTCTGGTGCTGGCCACCGGTTATGGCTACCGCCAGCCAGACTTCCTGGCACCGATTGCCGGGCGCATCCAGCGTGATGCCCGTGGCCGCTTTGCCGTAGCGCGCGATTACAGCATCGATGCCGACCACCGCCTGTTTGTGCAAAACGCCGAACTGCACACCCACGGCTTGTCGTCGCCCGACCTTGGCATGGCGTGCTATCGCAATGCCCGGCTGATTCGCAGCATGACCGGGGTTGCCCACTATCCGGTGGAGCAGCGCATTGCCTTCCAGCAATTCACCGTGCCGCAGTCACAGCCCGCGCCAGAGCGCCTGAGCGCATGAGGCGGGTATTGCTGACCCTGACCAGCCTGGCGGTGGTGGGCGATGCGGTATTGCTGCCGTTTTATCCCCAGTACTTTGCCAGCCGCTTCGGGGTGAACGATGCCAGTCTGGTGGGCAATTACCTGGCCGCCATGTGCCTGGTGGTGATGCTGGCGCTGCCCGCCTGGGCGGCACTGGCACGGCGGGTGGCCTTGCTGCGGCTACTGCCTGTCACCCAGTTGGCAGCAGCCTTGCTATGCCTGTGCAGCGCCTTCAGCAACAGCATGGCGGTCTTCTGGCTGGCATCGCTGAGCATGGTGGCGTGCAAGGCCAGCTATCTGCTGATCTACCCGCTGCTGATGAGCCAGACCCCACGGCAACAGCATGGCAGCCTGATCGGCCTGCTGTCGGTGATTGTCCACTTTGGTGGCATCGGCGGCGCCTTGCTGGGCGGTGCCTTGCTGGGCCTGTTGCCACCGGGGGATATCTTCTTGCTGATGGCGCTGGCAGACCTGCTGCAGATGGCCCTGTGCCTGTGGCTGCGCTGGCATCCGCATGTGTCATCTGCGGTTGCGGAGGCCGAGCAGGAGCAGGCAGCCAGCCCGCAGGCGGCAGGTGCTGCGCTGTGGCGGCTGGGACTGCTGATGTTGTTGTTCTACTGCAGTGCCTATCTGGTGCGCGGCTTCTTTGCCCTGTACTGGCAGCAGCAAAGCGGTATCGACAACAGCCTGCTGGCTGCGGCGGTGTTTGCCCTGCCTGCCGCCATGGCCTTGCTGGGTTTGTGGCATGCGCGGCGGCGTTCGCAGCGTGGCCTGACGGCAACTGCTGGCCTGCGCCACCTGTGGTGGCTGGGGGCGGCCGGTCTGCTGTTGCAGGCCCAGCCCTGGCTGCCACTGCTATTGCTGGGGCGCTGCCTGTTTGGCTGGGCGCTGTTCCAGTTGACGGTGTGGCTGGACCTGCAATTGTTCCGCCACAGCAGCCCGGCACGCTATGCCCGTGACTACAGCCGCATCAGCCTGTGCCAGAACCTGGGCGTGTTGCTGTCCTCTTCCGCTGCCGGTGTGCTGGTGGCAGGCCATGGCTTGCTGGCCCCGTTTGTCGCTGCGGCGCTGGGGCTGCTGCTGTGCTGGCTGTTATCCCCTGTATTGCTGCGGGAACCTGCCCCGGCGCTTTCCCAAGGAGTTTGCCCATGACGGCGCGTTTACCTTTGTTCACCCGTCAGGTGGAGGGTTTTGGCTGCTTTCGCCTGCATGCCTTGCGCATTCCCGAGGACATCCCCTTGCTGCATGACTGGGTGCAGCGTGATTACGCCCGCTACTGGGGCATGCAGGGGCATGACTTGGCGGCGGTCACTGCCGCCTATGCCAGCTTGCAGGCCAGTGGCCATGCCCAGGCCTGGCTGGCCTGGCTGGATGATGCACCGGCTTTCCTGATGGAGCGCTACGACCCGGCCCATGACGAACTGGGCCGCCATTACCCGGTGCAGCCCGGCGATATCGGCATGCATTTGCTGCTGGCTCCGCCAGCGCAGCCGCGCAGCGGTTTTAGCCGGGTGGCGATGGATACGGTGCTGGCGGCCCTGTTTGCCGAGCCATCCGTCCGCCGCGTCGTGGTGGAGCCGGATGTGCGCAACGACAAGATCCACCAGCTCAACCGCTATGCCGGCTTTGTCTATCACGGCGAGATCGCGCTGCCGCACAAGCGCGCCGCGCTGGCCTTCTGCACGCGGGCGCAGTTTGACGCCCATCTGCAAGCCATCGCCGGCCAGGCCGCGTGTGTACTCTGACAACATTTACCCTGCCGGGGCAGCCGCTGTCAGGCAGCCACGCCCTGGTGCAAGGAACACCATGCAAAACGTCAATCATCAACATCCGCAACAACTGGTTTCCCATCTGCAGCCGGCCATCTGGGCCAAGGTCAACCGCCTGCTGCTGCGCAAGGCCATTGCCGAGTTCTCGCACGAACTGTTGCTGACACCAGAACTGCAGCAACAAGAGGACGGCTGGGGCGAATACCGCCTGCCCATTCCGGATGGCAGCGGCGCATACACTTTCCGCGCTCGTGTGCTGGCGCTGGAGCACTGGCTGATCGACCCGGCATCCATCCAGCGCACCGTGCGGGGGGCCGACGCCGAGCTGGACGCGCTGGCCTTCATCATCGAATTCAAGGCGGTGCTGGGCATTGGCGACGACATGATGCCGGTGTACCTGGAGGAAATCAGCAGCACCCTGTATGGCAGTGCCTACAAGCATGCCCGTGGCGGACTGAGTGCCGAGGAGCTGACCCGGGCGGATTTCCAGTCGGTGGAAACCTCGATGATGGAAGGGCATCCGGGCTTTGTCGCCAATAATGGCCGTATCGGCTTTGATGCGGTGGACTACCTGCGCCATGCGCCGGAAGCCGCGGCACCGCAGCGCCTGATCTGGCTGGCGGTACACAAGGCACGCGCCACCTTCTCGTGCGCGGCCGATCTGGACTACCAGCGCCTGCTGCAAGAAGAGCTGGGCAGCGAGATACTGGCCGGTTTTGCCCGCCAACTGGCCGCGCAGCAACTGGACATGGACGACTACCTGCTGATGCCGGCCCACCCTTGGCAGTGGTTCAACAAGCTGGCCATTTCCTTTGCGCCGGAAGTGGCACAGCGCCATATCGTCTGCCTGGGTTATGGCGAGGATGCCTATCTGGCGCAGCAGTCCATCCGCACCTTCTATAACATCAGCCAGCCGCAGCGCCGCTATGTGAAAACCGCGCTGTCCATTCTCAATATGGGCTTCATGCGCGGGCTGTCGCCGTATTACATGCTGGCCACCCCGGCCATCAACGACTGGATCCGCCAACTGGTGGATAGCGATGCCTACCTGCGCCAGCAAGGCTTTGCCATTTTGCGCGAAGTGGCCTCCATCGGTTTTCGCAATCCCTATTTCGACAGCGGCATCAGCAAGGACTCGCCGTACAAGAAAATGTTGTCGGCACTGTGGCGTGAAAGCCCCGCGTCCTTGCTGGCACCGGGCAAGCGGCTGATGACCATGGCCGCGCTGCTGCATATCGATGCGGCCGGGGAATCCTTGCTGGCCGCGCTGATCAGGAGTTCCGGCCTGGATGCGCGCAACTGGGTGGCGCGCTATCTGCAAGCCTATCTGGCACCGCTGCTGCATTGCTTCTATGCCCACGAGCTGGTGTTCATGCCGCACGGGGAAAACCTCATCCTGCAGCTGGAAAACAATATCCCGCAGCGCGCCATCATGAAGGACATCGCGGAGGAAGCCGCCATCCTGAACCCGGACGCCGCCCTGCCGCCGGCAGTGGCGCGGCTGGCGGTGAAGGTGCCGGAGCACATGAAGCTGCTGGCCTTGTTCACCGATGTGTTCGACGGCTTCTTCCGCTACCTGTCCGCCATTCTGGATGAGCATTGCGGCCTGCCGGAGCAAGCGTTCTGGCAGGAGGTAGGCCAGTGCGTGCGCACTTACCAGGCGCAATTCCCGCAACTGGCCGAGCGCTTTGCCCGCTACGACCTGTTCATGCCGGAGTTTGACCGCTCATGCCTCAACCGGCTGCAACTGGGCAATAACCAGCAAATGCTGGATCTGGCCAACCCGGCCGGCAACCTCAAGTTTGCCGGCACCTTGCGCAATCCTCTGGCTAATCATGTGGCCGACTGATCGGGCCGCAGGCAGCACTCTGCCGCTGGGCCGCTTGCTGCCGCTGCTGGCCCGGGCGCTGCCCGGGCTGGAGGGCCGGGTCGGGCCGCCCGCGCCGGATGAGTTTGCCATCAGCACGGCCAGTGCTGCCATCAGCCAACTGCTGCAGCACCTGCGCCAGCAGCATCCGGAAGCCGGCCCGCATTACTGGGGCTGCCGCAGTTGGAGCCTGCTGCTGTGGCAGCCCGCCTATGCCACGGTGCTGGCGGTGGAGCTGGCGGCAGTGCTGCCGGATTTCAGCGCCATGCAGCAGCGCTTGCTGCCCGGCATGGTGGCCGGTTTCAGCCTGCCAGAGCAAATGCTGCAGCCTGCCGCTATAGCCAGCCTGCGCCAGCAGGCCGCGCGGCAACTGACGGAGATGGCCGACTGCCTGCATGCCCAGCTTAACGCCCAGCAGTCATTGCACCCCAAGCTGGCAGGCCGCTTATTGGCCGATTGTGTGGCCGCCGCCTTGCTGCGGGTGCAGCAGCAGCGCCCGGCGCTGGATAACGCCACCGTGACCGACTGGTGTGGGCAGTGGCTGGATGCAATGCAACTGCCGCAGGCCAGCGGGCTGTGGCCGGTGGCGCTGGAGCAGGGCGGCGAGCGGCTGGCACTGGAGCGGCGTGCCTGCTGCCAGCATTTTCGCCGCTGTGACGGGACACTGTGCAGTACGTGTCCGAAATTGAAACCGGCAGCGCGCATTGCGCTGCTCAAACAGGAGTGGGCACAACAAGATGTTGAGCTTGCATGATATCCAGGTGCGGCGTCAGGGGCGCTGCCTGTTGCAGTTACCAGCCTTGCAGCTGGATGGGACGGCATTCACCGTCATTCTGGGGCATAACGGCTCCGGTAAATCCACCTTGATGAATGTGTTGGCGCGCCAGTTGCAGCCCGATCAGGGGCAGGTGCTGCTCAATGGCGCACCCAGCGCCCGCCTGTCCGCCCGCCAGTTTGCCCGCCAGGTGGCGTACTTGCCGCAGCGGCTGCCGGACGCAGCCGGGCTGACGGTGGCCGAACTGGTGGCGCTGGGACGTTATCCCTGGTGCGGGGTGTTTGGCCGCTGGCGGGAGCAGGATAGCGCCGTGGTGGCGCAGGCGATGGCCGATGCCGACGTCAGCCAGTATGCGGCGCGGGCGGCGGACAGCCTGTCCGGCGGTGAGCGCCAGCGGGTCTGGATTGCCATGTTGCTGGCCCAGCAATCGCCGCTGCTGCTGCTGGATGAGCCCACCTCGGCGCTGGATCTGGCCCATCAATACGAAATGATGGGCCTGCTGCGCCGTTTGAACCAGCAGACCGGACGTGGCGTGGTGGTGGTGCTGCATGATCTGAACCTGGCCGCCCGCTTTGCCGACCGCATCATCGCCTTGCAGCGTGGTGCCTTGTATTTTGACGGCAGTCCGCTGGAATTATTGCATTCGCCGCGGCTGTCCGGCCTGTACGGCATAGAAATCCGCGTGCTGGAGCAGGCCGGGCAGGCCTGTCCGGTGGCGGTGGTGGCCTGAGATGGAACATGTGATTGCCAAGCCCGGCCTGGGGGCCGGGGCGCATGCCCATCTGCGCTGGATATTGCCGGTGCTCTGCCTGCTGGCTGGCTTGCACCTGTGGCTTAACGGTGGCATGCCGCCTGCCGGGCCGTGGTGGCAGCAGCAGGACATTGCCAGCCTGCAGTTTTATTACGCCAGCCTGCCGCGCATGGTGATGGCGCTGCTGGCCGGGGCCGCCTTGGGTTTGTCTGGCAGCGTGCTGCAACAACTCAGCGGCAATCGGCTGGTGTCTCCGATGACGCTGGGCATTTCATCGGGTGCCTGGCTGGGTGTGGTGCTGGCCGCCGTGGTGCTGCCCGACAATCCGTCCTTGAGCAGCGGCTGGCCGGCCTTGCTGGGTGCCATGCTGGCACTGGGGCTGGTCTTGCTGCTGGCAGGGCCGCGCGGGCTGAACGGCTTGCCGCTGGTGCTGGCCGGCATGGCGGTGAATCTGCTGCTGGGCGGCATGGCCACCATGCTGGTGTTATTGCACGACCAGTACGCCAGCAATCTGTTTGTCTGGGGTGCCGGCGATCTGGCGCAGATTGATTGGCAATGGGCGCAGTGGCTGTGGCCGCGCCTGCTTCCGGCTGCCTTGCTGTTCTGGCTGGCTCCGCGTCCGCTGGCCATGCTGTCGCTGGGCGTGGCTGCTGCGCGTGGCCGTGGACTGGCGCTGGGCACCATTCTGCTGCTATTGCTGGCGGCATTGTGGCTTAGCGCGGCGACGGTGACGGCGGTGGGGCTGATCGGTTTCATCGGCCTGCTGGCCCCCAATCTGGCCCAGTTGCTGGGCGCGCGCCGTCCGCTGGCGCAACTGGCCTATAGTGCGCTGCTGGGCGCGGGCTGTTTGCTGGGCAGCGATTGTCTGGCACTGGCCATTGGCCATTGGGCCGGCAGCAGCCTGCCCAGCGGCGCGGTGACTGCCTTGCTGGGCGGGCCGCTGCTGCTGTGGCTGGTGCGGCGCAGCCTGAGCACGGCCCAGCAAGCGGCCGTGCTGCACATGGCCGGCGGTCAGCGCCGTTGGCGTACCGGCGATTGGCTGCTGCTGTTGCTGGCCTTGCTGGGCTTGGGCTGGCTGAGCATCGCGCTGGCCCCCGGCCCCGATGGTTGGCAATGGGGTTGGCCGGATGCCTTGTTATGGTCGCTGCGCTGGCCGCGCAGCCTGGTGGCCCTGAGTGCCGGGGCGGGCCTGGCGCTGGCTGGCGTGCTATTGCAGCGGCTGCTGCGTAATCCGCTGGCCAGCCCCGATCTGCTGGGTCTGTCGGCTGGCTCCACCCTGTGCATGCTGCTGGTGGCGGGCTGGCTGGGACGGCCCTTGCAGCAGGACGCTACCATGCTGGCGCTGCTGGGAGCCTTGCTGGTGCTGGCCGGTTTGCTATGGCTGGGCCGTCGCCACCAGTATGCGCCGGGCATGATGGCGCTCAGCGGCATCGCCCTGGCCGCCATGCTGGATGCCATGTTGCAAACAGTGCTGGCCAAGGGCACGCCGGACGGCCTGGCGGTATTGGCCTGGTTGTCCGGTTCCAGTTACCGGGTGACACCGGCGCAGGCGGTGTGGCTCAGCCTGACGGTGCTGTTGTTGGCGCTGGCGGCGCTGGCCTGCCAGCGGGTGTTGACCCTGCTCAGCCTGGGCGATGGCCTGGCGCAAGGCCGTGGCCTGCATCTGAGCGCCGCCCGGCTGCTGCTGTTGCTGCTGGTGGCGCTATTGACGGCGGCAGTCACCTCGGTACTGGGGCCGGTGGCGTTTCTGGGCCTGCTGGCACCACATATTGCCAGCATGCTGGGCGCACGGCGGGCGGCAAACCAACTGGTGGTGGCTGCCTTGCTGGGGGCCGGCTTGCTATTGCTGGCCGACTGGTTGGGACGGGTGGTGATTTATCCGCGGCAATTGCCGCTGGGCATGTTGGCATCGGTATTGTGCGGTTGTTATTTCATGCTGCTGCTGGGGTGGCAAGGCCTGCGGCGGGGAGGTGGGCAATGAGGCTTTACTGGCTTGGTGTCCTGCTGTGCTGGGCGGTGCTGGGCTGCGCCTTTGCCGGCGGAATTGACGAACTGGCTGCTGCCCGCGCCCAGCCTGCGGCCAAGCGGATTGTGGCGCTCAGCTGGGAGGCGGCAGAAAACCTGCTGGAGCTGGGGATCACCCCGCTGGCGGTGGCGGATGCCGACGATTACCGGCGCTGGGTGGCGCAGCCCTTGTTGCCGGGCAGGGTGCTGTCCGCAGGCAGCCGACTGGAGCCGAATCTGGAATTGCTGGCCAGCCTGAAGCCCGATCTGATTCTGAGCAGTCCGGTGCTGGGTGCCTTGCGCCCACGGCTGCAAGCCATTGCGCCGGTGCTGACCATCGATGCTTTCCGCCAGGACGAGGACCATGCCCAGGCGGCCGAAGCGATTTTCCTGCAACTGGGCCGGGTGTTGGGCCGCCAGCCGCAGGCTAGAGCCAGGCTGGGCCAACTGGCACAGGGCTTTGCGCAATTGCGTGCCCAATTGCAGGCACATGGTGCCCGGCGTCTGCCGCGGGTGCAGGTGATCCGTTTTGCCAATGCCTCCAGCGTGTATGTGTATGGCAGCAATGCCATGCCGGTGCTGGCCTTGCGTCGGCTGGGGCTCAATACCACCGGCACGCCGGCCGCTTCGGTATGGGGAATCCGCCAGCAGAGGGTGGTGGATATGGCCGCCTGGCAGGACGAGGTGGTGCTGTATCAGCAGCCGTTTGCTGAAGCCGGGCGGCTGTTTGTCAGCCCGCTGTGGCAGGGCATGCCCTTTGTCCGGCAGCAGCGGCTGGCTGCGGTGGCTCCGGCCTGGAGTTATGGCGGGGTGGGTTCCTTGTATTACCTGGCCCAGCGCATGACGGCAGCCTTATTGCAGTTGCCGCTGCTGGCTGACAAGCCGGTGGCGGCAAACCGGCCTAGCCTCCGGTCATCGACATGAAGCGCACCACCTGTTGTGGCTGCTGGATGAATTCGTGTTTTTCCGGTTTCAGTTCGATGGCGGAGCGAATGGCGGCTTCCAGTTCGGCGTCGCTGCAACCGGCACGCAATAGCGGGCGCAGTTCCAGTTGCTCTTCCTGGCCCAGGCACATATAGAGCGTGCCATCCACCGATAGACGCACCCGGTTGCAAGTGGCGCAGAAGTGCTGCGACAGCGGGGTGATCAGGCCCAGGGTAAAGCTGGCATCGGCATTCTGCCAGTAGCGGGCCGGGCCGCCACCCAGGCTGCGGCTACTGGCAATCAGGCCATGCTGGCGCGTCAGCTTGTCCAGCAACTGGCTCAGGTCCAGGCCCTGTGCCTGCTGGCCGGTGCTGCCCATCGGCATGGCCTCGATCAGGCGCAGCACAAAACCCTGCTGCATGCAGTAGGCCAGCATGGATTCGATATCGCCATCATTCACCCCGGCCAGCGGCACCATATTGATCTTGATATTGGCAAAGCCTGCCGCTTTGGCGGCGGCCAGCCCTGAGAGCACCTTGTCCAGGCTGTCGCTGCCGCTGATGCTGGCCACGCAGTCGCGGCGCAGCGAATCCAGGCTGATATTAAGCCGGTGCAGACCGGCGCTTCTGAGTGCTACCGCCTGTGCCGCCAACTGCGTGCCATTGCTGGTGAGCGACAGGTCTTCCACGCCGGGCAGGGCTGCCAGCGCGCCCACCAGTTGCGGCAAGTCACGCCGCAGCAGCGGCTCGCCACCGGTCAGGCGGAAGCGCCGCGTGCCCAGGCGGGCAAAGGCGGCCACCACGCGCTGTATTTCGTCAAAGCGCAGCCAGTTGGCCGGTTCCTCGAAGCCCTTGAAGCCTTTGGGAATGCAGTAGCTGCAACGCAGGTCGCAGCGGTCGGTGACGGATACCCGCAGATAGTCGATGGTTCTGCCAAAACGGTCGGACAGCATGGCTGGCACCAGAAGGGGACAATGACTGCCAGTGTACGCTGCCGACGCGGCCTTGCCAGTTGGCCAGTGGTGGGCATACGCCTAGGTCGGAGGGAGTAGGGGCGGGATGTTGCCGGTCTCAGGCGGCAATCACGCAGTTGCGGCCCTGGTTCTTGGCCTGGTAGAGCGCGCTGTCCACCCGCATGATCAGGCTTTCCACCGTTTCCTGATCCTGGTGGATGGCCACACCAATGCTGACGGTGATAGCGGGCAGTTTGTCATGGCGGGTTTGCGCTACGGTCTGACGCAGGGCTTCGGCCAGATGCAGGGCATTGTCGCGGCTGGTTTGTGGCAGCAGGATGACGAATTCCTCGCCTCCCCAGCGGCAGACGCTGTCTACGGCACGCACGCGTGATTCCAGCGTCTTGGCCAGCCATACCAGCACTTCATCGCCGGTAAAGTGGCCGTAGTGGTCATTGATGTGCTTGAAATTGTCCGCGTCCAGCAAGATCAGGCTGAAATCATTGCCAAAGCGCTGTTTTTCCTGGATGGAGCGTTCCAGTTGCAGCAGCAGGTGGCGACGGTTCCACAGGCCGGTGAGCGGGTCTTTCAGCGCGGCCTGTTCCAATTCGGATTTCAGCCGTTTTTGTTCGGTGATGTCATGAATCACACACAGCATCAGGCGTTTGCCGTGAATCACCACCGGGCCGGCATAGGTCTGCACGTCGCGCAGGCTGCCATCGGCCAGCCGGTGGACAAAGCTCAGCGGCTTGTGGCCGCCAGGTAATTGGGCAATGTGTTGCATCACCGGCAGGATGGCCCGGCCCATGGCATTGATTTCCCAGGTGTGCTTGTCGGTGAATTCGCTCCGGCTATAGCCATAAAAGCGGATGGCGGCCTGGTTGACATTGACGATGCGGCCTTCATCGGCGGGGTCGATCAGCAGCATGGGTGCGCTATTGGTCTGCATCAGCATTTCGTGGAAGCTGCCATCCCGTGGCGAACTGGCCGGCAGTGCGTGGCTGAGCGGTGTGGTGCTGGCGGCCAGCATGCCTTCCACCAGGATGGCGTTGCGGCCATCATCCAGCAGCAAATGTCCCAGGTGGCAGCCCATGGCCTGGGCTTCGTCCTGCCCCTGTACCGTCCATATTTCCACCACCTGCTCGTGCTGCAGCATGCTGGGGGTGAAGTCGGCCAGTTTTTCCTGGGCGCGGGCCGACAGGCAGCCGCCGCGCAAATCGGCTACTGTCTGCCGGCTGGCCAGGGCCAGGGCTTGCCGGTTGGCAAACAGGATGTCATCCGTGGCGGGCAGGATGATCCATACCGGGGTATTGAGCGCGTCCAGCAGCGCATATGCATTCATGATGGTACGCAGGTCTGTAAGGCTGATGGTGACACTATCTATGACATGGTAGTTGTCCTTGTTGCCGCCTTCAACAAGGATATTGCTGCAGCTGCAAATAAATCAGGGCAGCTTGTCCAGGCCGTGCTCGACGGCAAACAGCGCGGCCTGTACCCGGCCATTGAGGCTGAGTTTGCGCAGGATGTTCTGCACATGCACCTTGATCGTGCTCTCGGCCAGGTCCAGCGAGCGGGCGATTTCCTTATTGCTGACGCCACGGCTGAGCCAGGCCAGGATTTCGCGCTCGCGCTGGGTCAGTTGTTCCACGCCGCTGCGCTTGCTCTTGCTGCTTTCGCCGCCGCGCAATTGTGACAGCAGCTTGGAAGTCATTTCCGGTGACAGCACGCTGTCGCCATCCACCGCGCGGCGGATGCTGTCCAGCAGGAAGTCGGCATTGATGTTTTTCAAGAGATAGCCACGCGCCCCGGTTTTCAGGCAGTCGGCCAGGTCTTCACCATCTTCCGATACGGTGAGCATCAGCACCGCCAGTTGTGGCTGGGTAACCAGAATCTGTGCCAGCGCTTCGCGGCCATTCATCTGCGGCATGTCGATGTCCAGCAGCACCACGTCGGGCTTGAGTTGTTCGCACAGCTTCACGCCTTCCAGGCCGTCGGCGGCTTCGCCGACAATTTCAAAGTCGCTCTGGCGCTGCAGCAGGGCTTTGAGGCCGCTGCGGAACAGGGTGTGGTCGTCGACCAGCAGGATACGAATGGTTGTCATGCGGCTTGTCTTTCGGTTTGTGGCAGCAGCAGGCTGACTTCGGTGCCGCCGTCGGCATGGGCCTGAATGCTGATCTGGCCATGAATGCGTGCCGCGCGTTCCTGCATGATGGACAGCCCGACGTGGCTGGCGCGCCGGCTGGCCACCAGTGCCTCGTCAAAGCCGCAGCCATCATCGCGGATTTGCATGTGGAAGTCGGCATCGTTGTGGATATCCACCCGCACGCGGCGGGCATGGGCATGCTTGCGTACATTGGACAGCGCTTCTTGCAGGATGAAAATCACCTGTAGTTGCTGCTGTGGGTTCAGTGCCAGGCCGTTGCCGCTGAGGTTGAGCTGGGTGGGTACGCGGGCCTGTTTTTCAAAGCGTTCCAGCAGGGTGCGCACGGCGTCGCCGAAGTCTTCCTTGTTGATGCGGGTGCGGAAGTTGAGCAGCAGTTCGCGTACGTCTTCGTAACATTCCTGTACCCCGGTGCGGATGAAGGCCAGGTTTTCCTGTGCCTGTTCGGTTTGCTGGTCGGCCAGTGCCGCTTCCAGCATCTGTACTTGCAGATTGAGGAAGGACAGCGACTGGGCAATGCTGTCATGCAGGCCCTGTGCCATCAGATTGCGTTCCTCGGCCACGGCAAATTGCTGGTCACGCGCCGCCAGGCGCTGGTTTTCCACCGCCACGCCCAGGTGGCTGCCCAGGGTTTCCAGCAGGAACTGGTCTTGCGGCGGCAGTTTGGGTGTCTGATAGAAGTACAGGGTGAAAATGCCGACATTGTTCTGGTTGTGGCGGATGTGGAATACCGAGATGCTGGCAAACCCGGCGCGCTGGCAGTGTTTTTCTTCGATATGCGGCAACTGGTCAAAGCGGTGGATGACGGAAACCGGCTGTTGCACCGCGTCGCCGCACAGGCAGCCGTCAATCGGGGCGCAGTCGTCATGTTCCACCATGTCGGCGGGCAGGCCTTGTTGTGCAATCAGCTCCAGCCGCCCGCGCTTGAAATCCACCAGCCGCACGCTGCCGGCATCGGCCCCGGTCAGCTCGATCAGCCGGCTGATGAAGCCGCTGCACATATTGTCCAGCGTGTGCGAGCCGTGCAGGAAGGCGGTGACATTGTACAGCGCCGCCAACTGGCGGTTTTTTTCCTCCACCGAGCGGGTTTTGTCGGCCACTTTCTGTTCCAGCGTGGTGTAGAGGTCCTGCAGGCGGCCTGCCATCTGGTTGAAGCCGGTGGCGATGGTGGCAAATTCATCATTGCTGTCTACTATCACCCGGGCATCCAGATTGCCGTCGCGCAGGCGCAGCATGCCTTCGCCCAGCGCGTTGAGCGGGCGGATCACCAGCAAAAACAGCAGGAACATCATGCTGAAGGAGCCGATGATGGCCATGGCAATCAAGGCCATCTGGAAAAAGCGCAGCAAGGTGGTATTGCGCGCATTGTCTTCTTCCACCAGTTTCACCAGCCGGTCGATGCGGTTGACGAAGCTGGCGATGTCCGGCCGCTCCATCTTGCGGCTGCTGCTTTGCATGGCGGCGGCGGCCAGCAGCGGCAGCATGTCGTGCTGCCAGGACTGTTCTATGCTGGCCACCTGCTGGTGTACCGACAGATTGTCCGGCAAAAACAGTGGCCGTGCCGGATCGCCCTTTTTCAGGCGCGCCAGGATGGCGGCAAATTGCTGTTCTTCCTCGTGGATCACTGCCAGGGGCGCGCCCTCGCTGACCTGCAAGGCAAGATGGTAGCTGCGCATGCGCAGGCTGCCGGCGTCGTTGATGGCGGCAGCGCCGCCTTCCAGCTTCCAGGACAGCACCAGGGTATAGCCGATGGAAGTCATCGCCAGCAGCAGCCAGGCGATGGTCAGCATCAGCAGTTTGGTGGACAGGCTGCGCAATTGCGGGGTCTGGTAAAGCATCATCTGGCTACGGGTCCGGTAAGGCTGGGAAGGCGGGCGGCAAGGCCGCTGCCGTGTCTGTTTTCAGCTTAACAATAAAGCCAGCCGGATGTGGCGACAATTCACCACAAGAAGGAGTTGGCCTGCTGCTTTTCATCCGGCTGCAAGCCATGCCTGGCAAGCATCTGCGCTTGTATATCCCCCTTTGTGATTAGTTCTTCTTCCCCATCTGCCGCCATTGCCTAGCTCCTCATGCCGCCCGCCGTGCTGCTATCGGTGAATATTTCCCGCGTGCGGATAAGGGTTAAATGGCCTTATCCCAATAGTGGAGCAAAGCATCATGGCTTCTTTACGCTTCAAGCAGTATGCCGTGCTGGCATCCAGCACCGTGGCTTTCACCATCTGTTTCATGATCTGGATGATGTTTGCGGTACTGGGCATTCCCATCAAGCAGCATCTGGGGCTGAATGAAACCGAATTCGGCATCCTGGCCGCCACGCCGGTGCTGTCCGGCTCGCTGATCCGCGTGCCGCTGGGCATCTGGACCGACCGTTTTGGCGGTCGCATCGTGATGTTCCTGCTGATGCTGATCTGCGTGCCCTTCATCTTCATCATGCAGTACGCCACGGCTTACTGGCAGTTTCTGGCCATCGGCCTGCTGGTGGGGCTGGCCGGCGGGGCGTTTTCGGTGGGCACGCCTTATGTGGCGCGCTGGTTCAAGCCGGAACAGCAGGGCATGGCAATGGGGGTGTTTGGGGCAGGTAATGCCGGTTCCTCGCTCACCAAGCTGGTGGCTCCCGGCATCATCGCCATCGGCGGCTGGCAGTTGGTGCCCTCGGTCTACGCCGGCATCATGCTGGTGACGGCCATTTTGTTCTGGCTGTTTTCCTATCAGGATGCGGCCCACCTGGTCAGCAGCAAGGTAAGCCTGCGCAGCCAACTGGCGCTGATGAAGGATCCGGCGGTGCTGCGCTACTGCCAGTACTACTCGGTGGTGTTTGGCGGCTATGTGGCGCTGGCGCTGTGGATGACCAAGTACTACGTGGGCGAGTACGGCTTTGACATCAAGCATGCGGCCTTTCTGGCGGCCTGTTTCTCCCTGCCCGGCGGCGTGCTACGGGCGATGGGCGGCTGGCTGTCCGACCGCTTTGGCCCCTACAAGGTGACCTGGGGCGTGATGTGGACCTGCTGGGTGGCGTTTTTCATCCTGTCCTATCCGCAAACCGACTTCAGCATCACCACCACCCATGGAGTGCAAAGCTTCCATATCGGCCTGAGTGTTGTCCCCTTCACCCTGATGCTGTTTGGCGTGGGCATTGCCATGGCCATCGGCAAGGCCTCGGTGTTCAAGTTCATTGCCAACGAGTTTCCCGACAACATCGGCGCGGTGTCCGGCGTGGTGGGCCTGGCCGGTGGCATGGGCGGTTTCCTGCTGCCCATCCTGTTTGGCGTGCTGCTGGATGTCACCGGCGTGCGCAGCAGCGCCTTCATGCTGCTGTACGGCACGGTGTGCGTGTCGCTGGTGTGGATGCATTTTTCCTTCAAGCCCGCACAGGGCAAGGCCGTGGCCGCAGTGGCCAAACAGTCGGCCTGAAAGCAGCAACCCCATTTTTGATTGATGGCCGAGTGGCCGTCAGGGAGGACGTGATGTCACATGTACTTAACCGGTGGGAACCGGAAAACAAGGAGTTCTGGCAGCAGGAGGGCAAGGCCGTTGCCCGGCGCAATTTGTGGATATCCATCCCTGCGCTGATGCTGGCTTTTGTCATCTGGCAGGTGTGGAGCGTGGCGGTGCTGAACATGCCCAATATCGGCTTTAGCTACAGCCAGAACCAGCTGTTCTGGCTTGCCGCGCTGCCGGCGCTGTCCGGTGCCACCTTGCGCATTTTCTACAGCTTCATGGTGCCGATTTTCGGTGGCCGCAAGTGGACGGCCATTTCCACCGCCAGCCTGTTGATTCCGGCCATCGGCATCGGTTTTGCCGTGCAGGACCCGACTACCAGCTACGTCACCATGGTGGTGCTGGCGCTGCTGTGCGGTTTTGGTGGCGGCAATTTCAGTTCGTCCATGTCCAATATCAGCTTCTTTTTCCCCAAGGCGGAAAAAGGCACGGCGCTGGGGCTGAATGCCGGTCTGGGTAATCTGGGGGTGTCGCTGGTGCAGTTCGTGGTGCCGCTGGTGATTACCATGGGCGTGTTTGGTGCCTTTGGTGGCGATCCGCAAACCTGGATCAAGGGCGCGGTACACAAGAAAATGTGGCTGCAGAACGCCGGCTTTGTCTGGGTGCCCTTCATCCTGCTGGCCACCGTTGCCGCCTGGCTGGGCATGAACGACATTGCCTCGGCGCGTGCGTCCTTTGCCGACCAGGTGGTTATTTTCAAGCGCAAGCACAATTGGCTGATGTGCTGGCTGTACATCGGCACCTTTGGTTCCTTCATCGGTTTCTCTGCCGGTTTCCCGCTGCTGATGAAAGGCCAGTTCCCGGATGTGGACCCCACCAAATACGTGTTCTACGGCCCGCTGGTGGGCGCACTGGCCCGTCCGGTCGGTGGCTGGCTGGCGGACAAGATTGGCGGTGCCAAGGTCACCCAGGCGGTATTCCTGCTGATGATGCTGGCGGTGGGCGGCGTGCTGGTGTTCTTGCCGCATGCAGGCCAGGGCGGCAGCTTCCAGGGCTTTTTTGCCATGTTCCTCTGCCTGTTTGCGCTGACCGGTGTGGGTAACGGTTCCACCTTCATGCAGGTGCCGGTGATCTTCCTCACCCTGCATCAGCGGCTGGCGGGCAAGGGCGAGGCGGCACAAAAGCAGGCACAGGCGGATGCCACGCGTGAAGCGGCTGCCGTGCTGGGCTTCTCCGGTGCCATTGGGGCGTATGGCGGTTTCTTCATTCCCAAGAGCTATGGCACCTCCATTTCCATGACCGGTGGCGTGGAGGCCGCGCTGTATGCCTTCATCCTGTTTTACGCCAGTTGCGTGCTGATCAACTGGTGGTTCTACGCCCGCCAGAATGCAGAAATCCGCTGCTAAGTACGCATGAGCCAGATCCTCCGGGCAAGGCGGAGGGAGAGGGGGAGCCAGGGCGCTTCCCCTTTTTTTATTATTTTCCCGGCATGTTTATTGCTGCTAGGAATTTTCCTATGCTTCAAGCAGCAAAAAAATCCTAATTTATTCCAAAAGAATTGTGAGGCGGACATGCTGTCCAGACTTTCCATCGCCAGCAGGCTGGGCTTGCTGATCCTACCTTTCGTACTGGTGATTGCCGGTCTTGCCGGGGTGTTGTCACTGGAAAAGTGGCACAGCCTGTCCCGACTGCAGGCTTCCGCCCAACTGCTGCAGGTGGCCGGCAAGGCCAGCAACCTGATTCACCAGCTACAGGCCGAGCGTGGCTTGAGCAATGGTTTTCTTGCTGCCGCCGGCAGCAGTGTGCCGGATGAACTGAAATCCGCACGCCAGCAAACAGACAGCGCCCTGAGCGATTTTCACCGCAGCCTGGCGCAACTGCCCGATGCCACGCAGGCAGCCGCAGTGGACGGCCAGGTAGCTGCCTTGCTGCAAGGGCGGGCGGCGATTGACAGCCGCAGCCAGCCGGCAGGGCAGATGTTTGCCGCCTATTCGGACAATATCGAAGCACTGATCGGGCTGATTGCCGGTCTGGCCGGCAGTACCAGCGATGCCGGCCTGCTGCAGGACACCGTGGCCCTGGTCAATCTGCAGTGTCAGAAAGAGTTTGCCGGCCGCGAGCGTGGTTTTATCAATGGCGTGCTGGGGCGGGGCAGTTTTGACCAGGCCAGCCTGTTGCAGGCCGCAGGCTTGCAGGCCAAGCAGCAAGCCTGTGCCAGCCAGTTGCGGCTGGTGGCCTCCAGCTCTTTGCGTGCCTTGTCGCAGCGGGCCGATCAATCAGCCGAGGCGGCGGCTGTGCAGGCCATGCGCCAGCAGATCATGACCACGCCGCTGGGGCAGCCGCTGGGCGTGGCATCGGCACAGTGGTTCAAAACTGCCACCGCCCAGATGGCCAATCTGAAACAACTGCAGGACGTGCTGCTGGAGCAACTGGACCAGCATGTTCAGCGCTTGCTGGGTGAGGCAGGTTTCCAGCTATGGTTCACCCTGCTGGGCTCCGCCGCCACCATCCTGGTGTTGTCGCTGCTGGGCTGGGCCATCTATCACAGCGTGGAGCGGCCGATTTCCCGCCTGGAGCAATTGATGGGCGGCATGAGCCGCGATTTTGACCTGTCGCGCCGCGCCGCCCTGCCGGGCAGTGATGAAATAGCCCGCATGGGCCATGCGTTTGACCACCTGGTGGATGCCTTTGCCGACACTCTGCGTCAGATCAAGACCGAAGCGCACCAGATGATGGCGGCCGCCCGTTCGCTCAACGATGTATCAGCCCGTGCCGCCTCCACGGCGGATGTGCAGAGCCGTTCTTCGGTGGATATTGCCGCTGCCATCGAGCAAATGTCCGCCGGCATTGCCGCCGTGACCGACAATGCCGAGCAAGCCATGCGCGTGGCCCAGGACATGCAAACTTGTGTGGACGATGGCCGCGCGCGCATGCGCAGTACCGCGACCGCCTTGAGTGAAACCGCGGACGGACTTACCCAGACCGGGGATAGCGTGGACATGCTGCGCGACAAGTCCGAGGGTATTCACAGCATTGTCACCGCCATCCGCGAGATTGCCGACCAGACCAATCTGCTGGCGCTCAATGCCGCCATCGAAGCGGCACGGGCAGGCGAAATGGGGCGCGGCTTTGCCGTGGTGGCGGACGAGGTGCGCAAGCTGGCCGAACGCACCAGCAAGGAAACGCTGGACATTGCCGCGCTGATTGAAGACATCCGCCGTGAAACCCGTGGTGTGGCGCAGCAAATGGCCACCGCCCGGCAGCGCATGCAAGGCGGCATGGCCGAAGTGGACCTGACCGTGGCAGACCTGGCGCTGATTCACGACAAGGCCAGCGATACCGCCGGCAAGAGCCGCAGCACCACGCTGGCCATGCAGGAGCAAACCGCCGCCAGCAATGATGTGGCCACCAATGTCAGCAAGATTGCGGCGCTGGCGGAAAATAATGCCCACATCGTGCAGGAGGCCGCCGCGCTGTCCGGCCAGCTCAACAGCACGGCTGGCAAGATGGTGGAGCTGGTGGACCGTTTCCAGCACTCCAGTCACTGATGGCGGCTAATTAAGGCGGCTAATTAAATAGTGCAGCTCCCGGCCAGCCAGGCGTAGGCAGTACAGCTAGCTTGGCTGGAGGCACCACGCCGCAACAGTTTCTGGTTCGCGGCGTCAAGTGCCACCAGCTACCCTGGCTAGGGGGCTGGGTGCTAGCGACATAAAGAACCCGAGCCGATCTCCCGCTATCACGCCTATCGCCCAGGCATGTCATGCGCCTGGTCTTAAAACTGGACCTTTCCCTCGACAACAGCCTCCCTAAAGCGGACCCGCAGCGCGCTGGTCGCTACGATCTGATCGGCACCGTGTTACCCAGCTACTGCTGGGCCAACCGCAAAGTGCCGGAGCTGGACCGCATCGTCCGCTTGTCACCCGCACCGCTGCCGCCACCAGAGCAATGTATCCGTGAGCGGGCCGCAGCCAAGGCGCGCAACCCGGCCACCAGCCGACCTGGCGCTAAACGCCAGCAAGCGCAAACAGCCCAGGCCGCCCCGCGTGGATGCCCTGCCAAGCGGCAATCAGCTGCATTTACTGGTATTGCACCGTGTAATTGACGTTGGCCGTGACGGTGCCGGCTGTGGCAATGCCGGTGGCGTAGTAGCGTGCCATGTAGTTCAGGGTTGCGCTGCCATTGTTGATGGGAAATGCCGTGCCGCTACTGCCAAACGTGGTGCTGGTTTGACCAATAGGAATATGCGTGCTTGAGCTTGCGTTGTAGATGGCAACATCCACATTGCCGGCGGTTCCCGAATTGATCAAGCGACCGGCAGCGTTGACATTGCTGTCATTTTCAAACCAGACCGCAGCCTGTGTGGCCGATCCGGTGCAGCCGCTCAGCGCAATGGAAAACGGGGTGGCCCCTGCCGTGGCCAACGCTGCGGCCAATGCCTTGGTCGAGATGGATGGCAGGGTGATGGCACCGTTGTTGCCGCCTCCTTCAACGCTAATGGTGCAGGTGGCGGTCGAGATGTTGCCCGTGAAGGAAATTGAACCGTCGTAAGCGTGTGCTTGAGACATGAATCCTGTGCAAGCAACACATAAGGGGATGAATGTGCGTTTCATGGTACTGCTCCCTGAGGTATGTTTCCCGATATCCAGCTAAGTCTTATTGACTCATTTTTTAGTGGTTTTTATTAATGAAGGCCATTAATCCGCGGCGGCCTTTTATATAGATAGTTTTCTTGGCTTGCAGCATTTCTGGTATTTAGTACAGGTGTAATCGGATCACCCATCTACCCCTTGGATAGACCGGCCCTGGCTGCTTCCAGCGGCCAGGGTGTTTGTCATTTTTCTGCCGTGTGCCGCCCATCAACAGCAGATGCGTCGTCTCTGCCTGTCTAGTCCTGCCTACTCCCAATGGCTTAGCCAGCCTCCTCACTCTGCTTTGTCTGCTTGCCACCTGTGGTGAATGGGCGCTGTTGTTGCCCGGACGTAATCTCTGCAGGGTAAGCAAAGGCTGCGCGGCCAGGCCGCGACACCGCATCTGGCGGTAAAAACTCGGAGGCAAGATGAGCCACTTTCTGGACAGACTGAATTTCCTTGGCAAGGTGAAATCCACTTTTGCCGATGGCCATGGGGCGGTGGTCAATGAAGACCGCCAGTGGGAAAACGCCTATCGCCAACGCTGGCAGCACGACAAGATCGTGCGTTCCACCCACGGGGTGAACTGCACCGGCTCCTGTAGCTGGAAGGTGTATGTCAAAAACGGGCTGATTACCTGGGAAACCCAGCAAACCGACTATCCGCGCACCCGGCCGGACCTGCCCAACCACGAACCGCGCGGCTGCCCGCGTGGCGCGTCCTATAGCTGGTATGTGTACTCCGCCCAGCGGGTGAAATACCCGATGATCCGCGGCCGCCTGGCCAAGCTGTGGCGCGAGGCGCGCAAGAGCATGGACCCGGTACAAGCCTGGGAACACATCAGCCAGAACCCGGAACTGGCCAAGCAGTACAAGAGCAAGCGCGGCCAGGGCGGTTTCGTGCGCGCCAACTGGGACGAGGCCAACGAAATCATCGCGGCTTCCAATGCCTACACCATCAAGAACTACGGCCCGGACCGCGTGGTGGGCTTCTCGCCGATTCCGGCCATGTCCATGGTGTCCTATGCCGCGGGCAGCCGTTACCTCAGTCTGATTGGTGGCGTGCCGCTGTCCTTCTACGACTGGTATTGCGACTTGCCGCCGGCCAGCCCGCAAATCTGGGGCGAACAGACTGACGTGGCCGAATCGGCCGACTGGTACAACTCCACCTACCTGATGGTGTGGGGTTCCAACATCCCGATGACCCGTACCCCGGACGCCCACTTCTATACCGAAGTGCGCTACAAGGGCACCAAGACCGTGGCGGTTTCCAGTGACTTTGGCGAAATGGCCAAGTTCGGCGACATCTGGCTGGCTCCGAAGCAGGGCACCGATGCCGCGCTGGCCATGGCCATGGGCCATGTCATCTTCAAGGAATTCCACCTGGACCAGCCGTCGGCCTACTTCACCGACTACATCCGCCGCTACACCGACATGCCGATGCTGGTGACGCTGCGCCAGGATGGCGAACGCTATGTGCCGGACTACTTCCTGCGTGCCAGCCATCTGGCAAACAACCTGAACGAAGACAACAACCCGGAATGGAAGACCCTGGTATTCGACGAAACCAGTGGCGACATCGTGGCACCCACCGGTTCCATCGGCTTCCGCTGGGGCCAGCCGGAAGACAAGGCCGGCAAGTGGAACCTGCAACAGCATGACGGCAGCACTGGCCGCGAGGTATCGGCCCGTCTGTCGCTGATTGAAAACCGTGACGAAGTAGTTGGCGTCGGTTTCCCTTACTTTGGTGCCGAACACGAAGAACTGCTCACCCGCAATGTCCCGGCGCGCAAGGTGGTGCTGGCTGATGGCAGCACTGCACTGGTGGCCACGGTATTCGACCTGATGGCAGCCAACTACGGTATCGACCGTGGCCTGGGCGGTGGCAATGTCACCAATGACTACATGGCCGACGTGCCGTACACCCCGGCCTGGCAGCAAAAGCACACCGGCGTGAAGCCGGAAATGGTGATCCAGGTAGCGCGCGAATTCGCCCAGAACGCCGACCAGACCCATGGCAAATCCATGGTGATTGTCGGTGCCGCGCTCAACCACTGGTATCACATGGACATGAGCTACCGCGGCATCATCAACATGCTGATGCTGTGTGGCTGCATCGGCCAGAGCGGCGGCGGCTGGTGCCACTATGTGGGTCAGGAAAAGCTGCGTCCGCAAACCGGCTGGGCACCGCTGGCCTTTGCCGGTGACTGGGTGCGTCCGTCGCGCCAGATGAACGGCACCAGCTTCTTCTACGCCCATACCAGCCAGTGGCGGCACGAAAAGCTGGGCATTAATGAAATCCTGTGCCCGACGGCCGACGGCAAGATGGCCAACATGAGCCTGATCGACTACAACGCCAAGGCCGAACGCATGGGCTGGCTGCCGTCCACCCCGCAGCTGACCACCAACCCGCTGGACATCACCCGCGCCGCCAAGGCGGCTGGCAAGGACGCCATTCCGTTTGCCGTGGACAGCCTGAAAAACGGCACGCTGGACATGTCCTGCAACGACCCGGACAACCCGAAGAACTTCCCGCGCAATATGTTTGTGTGGCGCTCCAACATTCTGGGCAGCTCCGGCAAGGGTCATGAGTACTTCCTCAAATACCTGCTGGGCACGCAAAACGCGGTGATGGGCAATGAGGAAGACTGCATCAAGCCGACTGAAATCACCGTGCGTCCGGCGGTGGAAGGCAAGCTGGACCTGCTGGTGGTGCTGGACTTCCGCATGTCCACCACCTGCCTGTATGGCGACATCGTGCTGCCGACCGCTACCTGGTACGAGAAGGACGACCTCAACACCTCCGACATGCACCCCTTCATCCACCCGCTGTCCGAAGCCGTACAGCCGCTGTGGCAGGCCAAGTCGGACTGGGAAATCTACAAGGGCTTTGCCAGGAAGATTTCCGAAATCGGCAAGGACTACCTGGGTGTGCAGCAGGACCTGGTACTCACCCCGCTGATGCACGACACCCCGCAGGAACTGGGCCAGCCGTTTGACCCGCGTGACTGGAAGAAGGGCGAGTGCGAGCCGGTGCCGGGCAAGACCATGCCGGCCATGACCGTGGTGGAGCGCGACTACGGTGCCATCTACGACAAGTTCACCTCAATCGGCCCGCTGCTGGAAAAAGTGGGCAATGGCGGCAAGGGCATCAGCTGGAAAACCGGCCACGAAGTAGACGTGCTGCGCGGCCTGAACCATACCGTGGCCGAGGGCGCGGGCAAGGGCCAGCCACGGCTCAATACCGCCATCGACGCCGCCGAGATGATTCTGACCCTGGCCCCGGAAACCAACGGCCACGTGGCGGTGAAAGCCTGGGAAGCCTTGTCCAAGGTAACCGGCATCGACCACACCCATCTGGCACGGCCGCGCGAGCACGACAGCATCCGCTTCCGCGATGTGCAGGCGCAGCCGCGCAAGATCATTTCCTCGCCGACATGGTCGGGCCTGGAAAGCGAAGAAGTCAGCTACAACGCCGGTTACACCAATGTGCACGAGCTGATTCCATGGCGCACCATCACCGGCCGCCAGCAGTTCTATCAGGATCACCAGTGGATGCGTGCCTTCGGCGAGGGCCTGTGCGTGTTCAAGCCGCATGTGGACCTGAAAACTACCCAGGCCATCCTGGGCAAGAAGTCCAACGGCAACCACGAGCTGGTGCTCAACTTCATCACCCCGCACCAGAAATGGGGCATCCACAGTACCTATTCGGACAACCTGCGCATGCTGACGCTGTCGCGTGGCGGCCCGCACGTGTGGGTATCGGAAGTGGACGCCAAAAAGGCCGGCATCGTCGACAACGACTGGATCGAAGTATTCAACGTCAACGGCACGCTGACCGCCCGTGCGGTGGTATCGCAACGCGTACCGGAAGGCATGACGCTGATGTACCACGCCCAGGAAAAAATCGTGAACGTGCCGGGTGCGGAAACCAGTGGCAAGCGCGGCGGCATCCACAACTCGGTGACCCGTGCGGTGACCAAGCCGACGCACATGATTGGCGGTTACGCCCAGCTGTCCTGGGGCTTCAACTACTACGGGACGGTGGGTGCCAACCGTGACGAATTCGTCATCGTGCGCAAGATGAAAAAAGTTGACTGGATGGATCTGCCTGCAGGAGAAGACAAATGAAAATCCGTGCACAAATCGGCATGGTGCTGAACCTGGACAAGTGCATCGGCTGCCATACCTGTTCAGTCACCTGCAAGAATGTCTGGACCAGCCGCGACGGCGTGGAATACGCCTGGTTCAACAATGTGGAAAGCAAGCCGGGCATCGGCTACCCCAAGGACTGGGAAAACCAGGAAAAATGGCAGGGCGGCTGGGAACGCAAGCCTAATGGCAAGCTGGTGCCCAGGCAGGGCGGCAAGATGCGCATTCTGGCCAATATCTTTGCCAACCCCAACCTGCCGTCCATCGACGACTACTACGAGCCCTTCACCTTCGATTACGAGCATTTGCAGAACGCGCCGGAAATGCAGACCCCGCCGACGGCCCGCCCGGTATCGGTGCTGACCGGCAAGAAGATGGACAAGATCGAATGGGGCCCCAACTGGGAAGACGACCTGGGTGGCGAGTTCTCCAAGCGCAGCAAGGATGCCCTGTTTGAAGGCATCCAGAAGGAAATGTACTCGGCCTTCGAGAACACCTTCCTGATGTATCTGCCGCGCCTGTGCGAACACTGTCTGAACCCAGCCTGTGTCGCCTCTTGCCCGTCCGGTTCCATCTACAAGCGCGAAGACGACGGCATCGTGCTGATCGACCAGGACAAGTGCCGTGGCTGGCGCATGTGCGTGTCCGGCTGCCCGTACAAGAAGATTTACTACAACTGGACCAGCGGCAAGGCCGAGAAGTGCATCTTCTGCTACCCGCGTATCGAAGCCGGCCAGCCCACCGTGTGCTCGGAAACCTGCGTAGGCCGCATCCGCTACCTGGGCGTGCTGCTGTACGATGCCGATCGCATCGAAGCGGCTGCCAGCGTGGAAGACCCGAAGAGCCTGTACGAAGCCCAGCTGGGTGTATTCCTGGACCCGAACTCGCCGGAAATCCAGGCCGAAGCCCGCAAGCAGGGCATTCCGGAAGCCTGGATCAGCGCCGCGCAGAATTCGCCGGTGTACAAGATGGCCATGGAATGGAAAGTAGCCTTCCCGCTGCATCCGGAATACCGCACCCTGCCCATGGTGTGGTACATCCCGCCGTTGTCGCCCATCCAGAGCGCGCTGGAAAACGGCCTGATCGGTGAAAACGGCATCATCCCGGACGTAAAAGACCTGCGCATTCCCATCCGCTATCTGGCCAACCTGCTGACCGCAGGCAAGGAAGAACCGGTGGTGAGCGCGCTGGAAACCATGGTGGCCATGCGCCGTTACATGCGCAAAAAGAGCGTGGAAAAGGTGAGCGACCCGGCCACCCTGCGCGGTACGCATCTGAAGCCGGCCCAGGTGGAAGAAATGTACCAGGTGATGGCGATTGCCAATTACGAAGACCGCTTCGTGATTCCGTCCAGCCACAAGGAGATGGTGGAAAACAGCTTCGACGACAAGGCCAGCTGTGGCTTCACCTTTGGCAATGGCTGCTCCGGCGGCACGTCGGAATCCAGCCTGTTTGGCAAGAAGAAGGCCACCCCCATCGTATTCCATGACATGCGGCGCGACCGCAAGGCCAACGCCGGGAGCTAAACCATGAACCAGTCACTGTTCAAGATTGCCTCGGCCCTGCTGTGCTATCCGGAGCCCGAGTTGCTGGCGGCGCTGGATGACATCCGCAGCGCACTGCAGGCCAGCCCCACCGCAGCCAGCATGCTGGAACCGCTGCTGGCGCAGCTGGAGGGCAGCGATCTGATCGCGCTGCAGGAAGGCTATGTACAAACCTTCGACCGCAGCCCGTCGCACTCGCTGCACCTGTTCGAGCATGTTCATGGCGAGGACCGCGCCCGCGGTCAGGCCATGGTGGACCTGATGGAAGAGTACAAGGCCCACGGTTTCGAGCCGGTCTGTGCCGAGCTGCCCGACTACGTGCCGCTGTTCCTGGAATTCCTGTCGCAGTGCGAAGCGGAGGAGGGCAGCCGCCTGCTGGGCGACGCGGTGCATGTGCTGGGCCATATCGCCGGCAAGCTGCGCGAGTCGTCCTCGCCCTATGCCGGGGTGCTGGACCTGCTGGTGTGGCTGTCGCCGGTCGCACCGGAGCCCTTGAGCGTGCCGCCCATCCGCGACATGGATGAATTGCTGGAAACCTTTGGCCCCGGTGCGGATGGCAGCGAGCCGCTGCTCAAGCCCGCCATGCCGGCCATTGCTCCGGTCAATTTCTACCCGTCGCGACCCGGCGCCTGAATCTGCCCGTTTCCGGCCCGCCCTGTCACGGGCAGGCCGGAACAGCAAGGAGAGAGATATGGACTATCTGCATCAATTCGTTTTCGGGATTTATCCCTACATCGCGCTCAGCATCTTTTTGCTGGGCAGCCTGATGCGCTTTGAGCGCGAACAGTACAGCTGGAAGAGCGAATCCTCCCAACTGGTGTATCGCGGCAATCTGCGCCTGGGCAGCATTCTGTTCCACATCGGCGTGCTGGGCCTGTTCTTCGGCCATCTGGTGGGCCTGCTGACTCCGTTGTCGGTATGGGAAGCACTGGGCGTCACCCACAGCTTCAAGCAGGTATTTGCCATGACGGCCGGTGGCATCATGGGTTCGCTGGGCCTGATCGGCCTGCTGATCCTGCTGCATCGTCGCCTGAGCAACCAGCGTCTGGCTGCCAATACCACCTGGCGCGACAAGCTGGTACTGCTGTGGCTGCTGGCCACGCTGGTACTGGGCCTGTGTACCATCGCCGTGTCCGCCCAGCATCTGGACGGCCACGAAATGGTGCTGCTGATGACCTGGGCGCAGCATGTCGTCACCTTCCGTGGCGATGCCGCGCAGTTCATCGTGGCCGCGTCTCCCATCTTCAAACTGCACCTGTTCATGGGGATGAGCGTGTTCGTCATCTTCCCGTTTACCCGGCTGGTGCATGTGTGGAGCGGTTTTGGCGCAGTCAGCTATCTGGGACGTGCCTGGCAGTTGGTACGCCCGCGTGCCTGAGCGCTAAGCGCATTTGGCAGTACAGGCCCTGCGGGGCCTGCGGCAAGCACCTGCGTCACACAGGCCCGGCAATCATGTCGGGCCTGTTTGCTGTCACTCCTTCCCCTCGGCTTGCGGTGTTGACCGGCGCTCGCTGTGTCAGGCCCTTATCGCACATGCGGTCCGCCGCCCATACCATTCTGGTTTATGACACGGTGTCGCCGTCTTGCTATACCGGAAACAGCGTCTGCCGCCCCCGGCCCCGCCCTTGTTTGCCAGCCGGCTACATGCTTGCCGCCTGGCGTGGGCATTTTCCGTTCGGCAAACCGGCCTGACTAGGTAAGCCCTGTGCATGCTGTTAGAATTTTATTTCTTGTATTAACACAGCTATTTTTTTATTTTAAAAATAACGGGGAGAGCCTTGTGCCTGCAGCAGTCTTGCGGCGGCATGAGCACTGTGGGAGCTGGCCAGGACTGTCGGGTGCCAGGGTGGCGGACTGCTGTGCCGCTGTCATCCCATCTGCTGGGTGATGCTGGCCCGGTCCGGCACTTTGCGCTGGCTGCCGCCGCCACGCCACCGGCATGTCCCTGTCACCTTGCACTGCCGGCCACCAGCCGGTGTCTTGTCGACAGCAGAGTCAACACCATGAATAGCCATGAAAAAGCAACAGAGGCTGATTTCTACCAATACATGCGGGGCAGGTTGTACCGGCCGGTCGTGTTTCTGGAAAGTGCCTGCATCGTGTTCATCATTGCCAGTTTTTTGCTGAACCCGTATCTGACATCCGGCATCAGCCGGCTGGAGGCCATCTTGCTGGTCTGTATCAGCCTGATCAGCCTGGCTAAGGCAAGGTGGCCCAGCATCCTGCTGTGGCGGATGGGAACCTGTCTGTATTCGCTGGCACTGATGTTGATTTCTGCGTTGGAAGTGCAGGACATGGCTGGCCGTGGCGATCCTTTCATCGTCCCCATCCTGATTTCCATCTGGTTTTACAATGCGTTTGTGACACCGTCCAAATATGACTGTCTGGCCATTCTGCTGCTGACCGGCTTTGCGGCCAGCCTGGTCTGTGGCCGCAGCCTGATGTCCGGCATGGCACCGGAGCTGTTTGGTTTACTGGTATTCGCCGTGTTTGTTGTGGCCATCACGCTGAACCGGACCATGCTGACCATGATGCATTCGATGTTCTTCATGCAGGACGAATTCCGCCGTCTGGCGGAAATCGACCCGCTGACCAAAATTCCCAACCGGCGTGCGCTGTTTGCCCGGCTGGATGACAAGCTGCCGCTCCATCAGCAGTCATGGTTCTGGGTGCTGATTGACCTGGATGACTTCAAGCAGATCAACGATCGCTACGGACACGCGGCGGGTGATCAGGTGCTGGTGTGTTTTGCCGACTTGCTGGTGCGTCTTAGCCAGCCCGCCTTTCTGGGCCGCATCGGCGGCGAGGAGTTTGGCCTGCTGCTTAGCCGCCAGTCGGCCAGCCAGGTGGATCAGTTGCTCAATCGGCTGCAGGCTGCCGTGGCTGCCGCCCGGCCCGGTGGCGTGTGCTTCAGCTTCAGTGCCGGCGTGGCCAGTTTTACCCCCGGTGTTTCCACTGCGGATGTGCTGCGGATGGCGGATCAGGCCATGTATGCGGCCAAGCGGCAGGGCAAGCGCCAGGTGGTCTTTGCCAGCGGCAGTCCCCAGATGGCCGATGCCATCTGACAGCTCGCGCCGCCACCTAGCCACGCATGCAAGGCGTGGAATGCCGGCGCAATTTGCAAGGTGCCGCCCGCTGGCTTCTGCGCGATAATCCGGTCCTGGTCAGCAGGATGAGCACATTGTGGGAGCATGCATGCAGCAGGTGGTGGAATATGGCTTTGCCCTGGATTTGCCGGAGGACTACCAGGCTGCCAGCGTACTGGCCTACCATGGCCGCGATCCGGCAGGCCCGGCCGAATGGCAGCAGGGCAGCCGATTGCGCAAGGGCCTGCTGCTGGCGGGCTGCCCGCTCTGCCTGCAACTGGATTTCAGCGGGCCTGCGCTGCAGGTAAAGGCAAGCGGAGCGGCCAGTCATGACTGGGACGCCTTGCTGCCCAGTGTGCGCCAGGCCGTGCTGCGCATGGCGGGGCTGAACGGCCAGCGCGCTGCCTGGATGCAACTGGGGCGCCAGCAGCCGGATGCCGCGCGTCTGCTGGCGGGCAAGCCCGCGCTGTGGCTGCCGCTGACTGCCGAACCGTTCGAAGCCTTGTGCTGGGCCATCATCGGCCAGCAGATCAATCTGTCCTTTGCCACTGCGCTCCGGCGCAGCCTGATTCAGCTCTCTGGTGTGCCGATTGCCGGCAGCACCTTGCTGGCCCATCCCGGCCCGGAGCAAGTTGCCGCGTTGTCTGCCGAGCAACTGACGGCGCAGCGTTTTTCCCGCTCCAAGGCCAGTTATTTGCTGGGGGCCGCCCGCGCCGTGCTGGATGGCAGCCTCCCGCTGGCGGACTTGTCCCGGCAAGGGGCGGAGGCGGCGGAGCGCCAATTGCTGGCCCTGCATGGCGTGGGGCCGTGGACAGCACGTTATGTGATGCTGCGCGGCCTGGGCCTGGGCGATTGTGCGCCGATTGGCGACAGTGGCCTCGCTACCGCCTTGCAGCGCTTTTATGCGCTGGCCGCGCGGCCCGATGCGCGCCAGACCGAGCAGCTGATGCAAGTCTTTTCACCCTGTCGCAGTCTGGCCACCCTGCATTTGTGGGCCAGCCTGACGGAGCATGCATGAAACCCGAGATACCCGATCTGTTCAGCCAGGATGCGCCTGAGGTGTCCAGCCTGTCTGCGCCCGCTTCGCGCGCGGCTGCCCCATTGTTTGCCCAGGGTGGCTTGTGGGATGGCAATGCCGGCACGCCCCAGGCACCGTCAAGCAGTCCGCAAGCGGAAGATGGCAGCATGACCGCCATGAGCGTGCCGCCCAACGCCGCCTGCCACGGCGTGGTGGACACCCGCTTCGGCCCCGCCATGGTGTGGCTGGACCTGCAAGGCCGCCTGCTGCGGCTGGATTTTCATCTGCAACAGGAAATGCAGCGGGCGGTGTTGTCCGGCAGCCGGCGCGACGATGCCGCGGTGGCCGAAGTGGCGCGCCAGCTGCATGAATACCAGCGCGGTGAGCGGCGCAGTTTTGATATCCCGCTGGCCGCGCATGGTACGGATTTCCAGCAGGAAGTGTGGGCGGCGCTGTGCCGGATTCCCTACGGCCAGACCATGAGTTATGGCGAACTGGCACTGGCGCTGGGCAAGCCCGGTGCGGCCCGCGCGGTGGGGCGGGCCAATGCGACAAACCCGATTGCGCTGATCGTGCCCTGCCACCGGGTGCTGGGGGCGGATGGCAGCCTTACCGGCTATGCCGGCGGCTTGCCGCTGAAGGCCGCCTTGCTGCGCTTCGAACAGGAAAACACCGTGCCCGGCCTGTTTGCCGGCTGAGCCGCCTTACAGCAAGGGGCCCAGCATGGCGACGGCATTGTTCCACAACCGTCGCCACAGCGGCCAGGCGGCCACGCTGTCGGCACCAACCAGGCTGCAGTGCTGCAGGTATTGTTGCTGCCGCTGACGCAGCGCTGCGGTTAATTCGCGGTCGTGGCACAGCAGATTGTTTTCGTAATTCAGCTCGAAACTGCGCCGGTCCAGATTGGCCGAGCCGATCAGGCACACTTCCTCGTCCACCGTCAGCAGCTTGCTGTGCAGCAAGCCGCCGTGATATTCGGCAATCACCACTCCGGCGGCCAGCAGCTCGGCGTAATAGCTGCGGCTGGCGGCGCTTACCACCAGCGAATCATTGCGCGCCGGCAATTGCAAGGTGGTGGCCACCCCGCGCTGGGCTGCCGCACACAGCGCGGATTGCAGTGCTTCGTCCGGCACGTAGTAGGGGGTGGTGATGGTGAGCGTATGACGCGCGCTATACATCAGCACCACAAACAGTTCCGGCATGGCCGAATGACGCGCGGTGGGGCCGGTGCCGATGGCTTGGGCCAGGATGCCGCCGCGGGTGCTGCCCTCTGCTGGTGGCGGCGTGCTGGCAAGCAGCGGGATCAGGTTCTCCCCGGTAGCCAGCATCCAGTCGGTGGCAAACAGCCGCTGCGTCTGCTGCACCACCGGCCCGCCAATGCGGATGACGGCATCCACCCACGGTGCAAAGCGCGGCTTGATGCGAAACTCCGGGTCGGCACAGTTCTGGCTGCCGCAGTAGCCGGTGTAGTGGTCTATCACCACGATCTTGCGGTGATTGCGCAGGTCTATCCGCCCGCTGAACGGGCGCAGCAAGGGATTGCCCACCGGCAGGGCTGCTGCCAGTTTCACCCCGGCGGCCTGCATTTGCCGCCATAGCGGCGAGTGCAGCAGATCGCGCGAGCCGACATCATCCACCAGCACCCGGCATGTCACCCCGCGTTGTGCCGCCCGTATCACCGCCTGCGCCATGCGGCTGCCGTTATGGTCTGGCAGCCAGATATAAAACAGCAGGTGGACATGCTGCTGCGCG
This sequence comes from Aquitalea magnusonii, assembly GCF_002217795.2. Taxonomy (NCBI): domain Bacteria; kingdom Pseudomonadati; phylum Pseudomonadota; class Betaproteobacteria; order Neisseriales; family Chromobacteriaceae; genus Aquitalea; species Aquitalea magnusonii. Next base: position 2,881,685 of record NZ_AP018823.1, on the reverse strand, counting down.
GCATCGATATCGGCCACCATGCTGGCAATGGTGTGGTTGGAGTCGGCCAGCAACTGTGCCTGATTGCCCTGGCAGGCGGCAAAGCCGCTGATGGACTGGCCGACACGAAACAGCGCCGCCTGATGGTCAGGCAGTGCCTGCCCGCTGCCACCGGCCGGCAAGGCCGGGAGTGCCGGCAGTTGCTGCTGGATGCGCGCCAGCCTGGCCATGCGTCGTTTGCCGATGCTGACCTCGCCAAGCAGCAGGTAGGCCAGGATGCCGATAACTGGCATGGCCAGAACCACGACAATCCAGGCAATGCGCGCCGCAGGGTCGCGGTAGGGGCGCAGCAACACGCGCACCACCAGCAGTAATTGCAGGCTGAGGTGTAACAGCAGGATCACGGCAGAGTAGGTGCTCATGGCTGGCATCATGCCAGAGTGATGGCGGCGGCGTCCAAACTGCGCGGCGGGAGGTGGATTGACGCTGGCCAGAGGGCTGCAGACAATGGCGGCAACCGGTGAAAGAGGCAGACAGATGAAGCAGCACGGCAAGGGAAGGCAGGTGGAAGTGGGAGGGCGCATCATTCATGTGCATCGCTTGCCGCTACGGCTGGCACACGATGTTTACCATGTGTGCATGACCATGAGCTGGCCGCAGTTCTATGTGTGCATTGCCGCCTTGTTTTTTGTACTCAATGTCGTGTTTGCCAGCCTGTACCAGTTGGGTGCGGCCAGCATTGCCAACCAGTACCCGCGTGACTTCTGGGGCGCGTTTTTCTTCAGCGTGGAAACCCTGGCCACCGTGGGCTATGGCGACATGCATCCGCAGACGGTATACGCCCATGTGGTCAGCATGCTGGAAATCTTCATCGGCATGATGAGTCTGGCCCTGGTCACCGGTGTGACCTTTGCCCGCTTTTCCTTGCCGCGCTCCCGCATCGTGTTTGCCCGCCACCCGGTGATCCGCACCATGGATGGCCAGCAGGTATTGATGCTGCGCGCTGCCAATGCGCGGCAGAACGTGATTGTTGATGCCCAAGCGCAACTGCACATGCTGCTCAATACGGTCAGCAGCGAAGGTACTGCGCTGCGGCGGCTGCATGATCTCAAGCTGCAGCGCCAGCACCATCCCATGTTTGTGCTTAGCTGGACGCTGATGCATGTCATCGACGCATACAGCCCCTTGTATGGCCGCAGTGCCGAAGAGCTGGCGCAGCTACGTGCCGGCTTCATCCTGTCCATCAGCGGCAGTGATGAAATCACCCGTCAGCCCATGGCGTCGCGCCATATCTTCCAGCATGAGGACATCCGCTGGAACCATCAGTACCAGGACCTGCTGTATACCGATGAACACGGCGAGGACCATGTCGATTTTGGCCTGCTGCACGCGATTTCCCCCATGCCCGAGCCGCCCGCTCCCGCGACGCGGCCCGGCGGCTGAGCCACTGCAGTCTCCTTCCGCTACAATGACCCGGCCTGTCGCTCAGGACCAGCCGGCCTCGATGCCGGTTGCCAATAACAGTGGCGGCCCACCGGGCCAGCCGCATCAGGATGTGAAGGAAAAATCATGGCGGGAGCCAGCCTGTTAACTTTGCTAGACGATATTGCCACCGTGCTGGACGATGTGGCGGCCATGACCAAGGTGGCCGCGCGCAAGACCGCCGGGGTATTGGGGGATGATCTGGCGCTGAATGCGCAGCAGGTAAGCGGTGTGCGGGCCGAGCGCGAATTGCCGGTGGTGTGGGCGGTGGCGCGCGGCTCCTTGTACAACAAGGCGATTCTGGTGCCGATTGCCCTGGCGCTGAGCGCCTTTGCTCCCTGGGCGGTGATGCCCTTGCTGATGCTGGGCGGGGTGTATCTTTGCCTGGAGGGGATGGAAAAGCTGGCGCATCCCTTGTTGCATGACAAGGAGGAGGATGCCGCGCACGAGGCCGAACTGTCAGCCATGCTGGCTGATCCGGCCCTCGACCCGCTGGTGATGGAAGCGCAAAAGGTGAAGGGGGCCATTCGCACCGACTTTGTCTTGTCCGCCGAAATCATTGCCATCACGCTGGGTACGGTGGCCAGTGCGACATTCAGTTCGCAACTGGTCGTGCTGGCCGGCGTGGCGCTGATCATGACCGTGGGGGTATACGGTTTTGTCGGACTGCTGGTGAAGCTGGATGACATCGGCTTTTACCTGCTGCGCCAGGGGGGCAGGCTGCGTAGCCTGCTTGGCCGTGGCCTGATCCATGGCATGCCCTGGCTGATGAAGGCATTGGCCGTCATCGGCACCGTGGCCATGTTCATGGTGGGCGGCGGCATCATCAGCCATGGCTGGCCCTGGTTGCACCATGCCATCGAGGGCGTAGTGCATCCGCTGTCGCACCTGCCGGGCATCGGTGCGCTGGCACGTCTGCTGTTGCCAGCCATTCTGGATGTGCTGGTGGGCATGCTGGCAGGCACGCTGGCGCTGCTCCTGCTGCTCTCCTGGCAGCGTCTGCGCCGTTGAGATTCAGCCGCGTGCGTGCGGCAATGGCAGTTTGCTGGTGTGCTTGATGGCGTCCAGAATGATGGTGGACTTCACGCTGCGTACCAGCGACAGCTGCATCAGCCGGTTCATCACGAAGCGCGACAGCGAGGGCAGATCGGCCACCACGATGCGCAGCAGATAGTCGGCTTCGCCGGCGGTGGCATAGCATTCCAGCACTTCCGGCAGCGCATCGATGGCCTGGGCAAATTCACGCAGCGAACTCTCGCTGTGCCGCTCCAGGCTGACATGGGCGAAGGCCATCACCGACAGGCCGATTTTTTCCGGCAGGATGTTCACCTGATAGCCCTGCACCACCCCGTTTTCTTCCATGCGCTGCAGGCGGCGGCCAATCTGCGAGGCGGACAGCGCAATCTGCTGGGCCAGCTTCTGGTGGGTGCTGCGCGCATCCTGCTGCAAGGCTTGCAGAATCTGCCAGTCAAAACGATCCAGTTCCATTAATGCATATCCTGTGCGTAGATTTGCTATTTCATGCGTGAAGTATGCAAAAAATCAGCAATCATGGCAAAACTTGCGGACCTGCCGCAGGCGATCGCTTCTACACTGAAAACATCCCCACCTACCGGATGTGCCACCATGAACGACCGCAGTGCTTTTGTCGTCCCCGACATCACCACCCGCAAGAACCAGGGCCTGGGCCATGATGCGACCGACTACACCCTGGCACAGCCGCAGCAGCGCTATAGCGCAGAGGACCACGCCACCTGGGCCACGCTGTACCGGCGTCAGTGCGCCATGCTGCCGGGCCGCGCCTGTGATGAATTCATGCAGGGGCTGCAGCAACTGGAAGTGGATGCCGAACGCGTACCCGATTTCGAGCGGCTCAACCGCAAGCTGCTGGCCGCCACCGGCTGGCGCATCGTGGCGGTACCGGGGCTGATTCCGGATGAGGTGTTCTTTGCCCACCTGGCCAACCGCCGCTTTCCGGTGACCTGGTGGCTGCGCGAGCCGCACCAGCTGGACTACCTGCAAGAGCCGGACGTGTTTCATGACCTGTTCGGCCATGTCCCGCTGCTGATGAACCCGGTATTTGCCGATTACCTGCAAGCCTATGGCCAGGGTGGCATGAAGGCCAAGCATCTGGGCTTTCTGCCGGTGCTGGCACGCCTGTACTGGTACACGGTGGAATTCGGCCTGATCAATACGCCGCAAGGCATGCGCATTTACGGTGCCGGCATTGTGTCCAGCAAGTCCGAATCGCTGTACTGCCTGGACAGCGACAGCCCCAACCGGCTTGGTTTTGAGCTGCAACGGCTGATGCGCACCCGCTATCGCATCGACACCTTCCAGAAAACCTATTTTGTCATCGACAGCTTCCAGCAGTTGTTTGACGCCACGGCGGTGGATTTTGCCCCCATCTACCAGTCGTTGCAGACCATGCCGGTACTGGGGGCGGGGGATATCGATGCTGCCGACAAGGTATTCCATGTCGGCAGCCGTGTCGGCTGGGCGGATAGCGCCGATCTCTGAGGCCAGGGCGGGCGGCCACAAGACAAGCCAGCGCCATCTGTGGCCGCTGGTTTTTGTGCCTGCGGAGCCTTCAGGGCGCGGCTTCCACCCGGTTGCGGCCGGTGCGCTTGGCGCGGTACAGCGCCTGATCCGCTGCCTTGATCAGTGCCTCCACCGACACATGAGCGGTATTTTTCTCTGCCACGCCTATGCTCACCGTCAGGCTTAGTGCCAGTCCGGAAGCCACCATATTGCGACCGGCCAGGGTGGCGCGGATGCGTTCGGCCACCTGGATGGCGGTGGCCAGCCGGGTATCCGGCAGGATGATGAGGAATTCCTCGCCACCAAAGCGGCAGATAATGTCGGTACGGCGGCAGAACAGCCGCAAGATGCCGGCAAACTGTTGCAAGATGATGTCGCCGACATCATGGCCGTGTTCGTCATTCACTACCTTGAAGTGGTCGATATCCAGCATCAGTGCCGACAGCGGTTGCTGGCTGAGCTTGGCTTCCTCCCAGATCTGCGGCAGGTAGCGCATGGCGTAGCGACGATTGTAGAGGCCGGTCAGGCCATCGGTCTGGGCCGCTTCCTGCGCCAGTTGGTTGTCGATGGACAACTCCTCCAGGTGGCGGCGCAGCAGGGCCTGCTCCTGGCGCAGGCTGCGCTGTTCCTGGATGATGCGCTGCCCGGCCTTGAGCCTGGCTTGCAGGATGCGCGGCGGTATCGGCTTGCTGATGAAATCGTCCGCCCCGCTGCTGAACACGGCGGCCAGATTGTCTTCATCGTCCAGGATGGTCAGCACGATGATGTAAATCTGCCTTCCTTCCGGGATGGCGCGCAGGCGGCGGATCAGTTGCAGGCCATCCACCTCGGGCATCGCCAGGTCGGTAATCACCAGTTGCGGCGGATGTTTGAGCACCAGTTCATAGGCTTCCTGGCCATTGGCCGCCACTTCCACCTGGTGTCCCAGAATTTGCAGCAGGCGCTGCAGCATCATGCGCTGGCTGGCTTCGTCTTCCACCACCAGGATGTGCAGGGCTTCCTGTTCTGCTTCCGGCTCCGGTGGGCGCGGGCTGATTTGCTGGCGGCGCTCCAGCAGCGAGAAGGATTCCTGCTGCGGGGTGGCAATGGCGAGCTGGGCATTCCATTCGCGCCACTCGCGCAGCACTTCATCACACAGGCGCGGGAAGTGGCTGGGATCGACCTCCAGCCGGCTGGCCTGCTTTTTCAGGGTTTCATAGCTGTGGACACGCGCTTCGCCAGCCAGGAAACACAGGTCGGCCAGTCGGCTGGCCAGATGCAGACACAGGCACAGCCGTGCCGCCCGCGAACTGTCCACGCTGCTGGGCAGCGCAGGGTCTTCGTGCTGTCTGACCGCCTCGCAGAACATCACCGGCAGCCCCCAGTCACGCAGCAGGGCGGTGGCGATATCCAGATGGTGGTAGCCAAAACGGGCGTCTTCCTGCCGGGCCAGGCCATGGGCATAGGGGCCGCCGTGTGTGGCAATCAACTGGCCATAGGCTTGCGGGTGCAGCGTGGCCATGGCCAGTTGGCCGATGGAAGACAGCATGCCGATGGTGAACAGCTCACCGGGCGGGGCAATGCGTAACTGGCTGCCCAGCAACTGCATGGAGGCTCCGCAGGCCAGTGCGCGCGACCAGTGAAAGTCATAGTCAAACTCCCGGCACTGGCCGCGCCGGTGCTCGGCCACCAGGGCAAAGGTGAGGGCTACCTGATGCACGGCATTGAGGCCGATGGACATCAGCACGTCCGGCGTAAGCGCCACGGCAGGGCGGCTGCGCGCATAGGAGGCGGAATTGGCCAGCTTGAGCAGGCGGCCTATCATGACCGGGTCGGTGTTGAGCACGGCAATCAGCTCGGGCAGCGGTACATTATTGTGCTCGCTCAGTTGCATGATTTTCAGTACCGTGCCCTTGGGCGAGGGCAGATTGCCGCTGATTTTCAGTTCATTGAAGGTGGCAGCTTCAAGCATGCGGCGCTCCAGGGGGCTGGTGCGTCGGGCTGGCTGCATCTTGTTCGTCGGCGTATTGCTGGCGGATGATCATGACTTCAGGCCACTGGGCAAGCAGGGCATCGACACAGGCGGGGTCGAAGTGCGTACCCTTGTGGCTTTCCAGGTAGTGCCTGGCTCTTTCCAGCGGCCAGGCTTGTTTGTAGGGGCGTGAGGAGGTCAGCGCATCAAACACATCGGCCACGGCCACGATGCGTCCCCACAGTGGAATATCGCTGCCGGCCAGGCCGTGCGGGTAGCCGCTGCCATCGAATTTTTCATGGTGGCTCAGTGCCACCACGGCAGCGCATTGCAGCAGCGGTGATACCGAGCCGCTGAGTATCTCGTGGCCAAACAAGGGGTGCTGGCGCATGATGGCCATTTCATCCGGGGTGAGCCTGCCGGGCTTGAGCAGGATGGCATCCGGGATGCCCACCTTGCCGATATCGTGCATGGGGGCGGCTTCCTGCAGCATTTCCTGTTCCTGTAGCGGCAGGCCAAGCTGGCGGGCAATCAGCCGGGTATAGGCGGACATGCGCAAGAGGTGGGCGCCGGTTTCCGGGTCACGATATTCTGCCGCGCGCGACAGGCGCAGGATGGCTTCCTTTTCCCGCGCGCGGATTTCCGCCGTGGCCAGCTTGACTTCTTCCATCAGCCAGGCGGCGCGGTTGGCCAGTTGCTGGCTGCTTTTGCGCAGGGCCAGCAGGTTGCGCACCCGCACGGTCAGCTCCACCTTGTCCACCGGCTTGGTCAGGAAGTCGCGTGCGCCTTGTTGCAGCGCCAGGTGGCGCACATCGCGTTCGGTATCGGCGGTCACCATCACCACCGGCACCTCCTGCCGCTGCGGCAGGGCAAAAAAGCGGCGCATGAATTCCAGCCCGTCCATCTCCGGCATCATGTAGTCCAGCAAAACCAGGTCCGGTTCGGATGTGGCACACCAGGCCAGCGCCTGCTGCGGGTCGGCAAAGGTATCTACCGTCACCCCATCCAGTTTTTGCAGGATATGGCGCAACAGCAGCAGATTGGTGTCGTTGTCGTCCACCACGATGACATGCGACATCGCTCAGTCCTTTCCATAGGCGGCAATAAAGGCCAGCAAGGCATCCATTTCGCTTTCTATCTGCAGCGCTATGCTGCGGATAGCCTCCTGGCTGTTGTCCACGGCGGCGGCGTGCAATTGCCCGGCCAGTGCCGCCAGCGCATCGGCCCCCACATTGGCGGCGCTGCCCTTAAGCTCATGCGCCAGTTGGCGCAGTCCCTTGCCGCCTTGCTGGATGTCCAGCCGCAGCCGTTCGCGCCAGCGCAGCAGCGAGTCGCGGAAGATGTCCAGCATTTCGGCAATGCCAACCGGATCATCACCCAGGAATTCGGTAAGGCGCTGCACGGTAAAGCTGCCGGGCTGGCCGACGCTGCTGGTGGTGGGGGGCAGGGTGGTTTGCGGGTGCTGTGGCAGCCATTGCTGCAGCAGGGTCTTGAGTCTGGCGTATTCGATGGGCTTGGCCAGATAGTCGTCCATGCCGGCGGTGATGCACAGTTCGCGGTCGCCCTCCATGGCATTGGCCGTCATGGCAATGATGGGCAGATGCTTGCCCTGTGCCGCTTCGCTTTCCTGCTGCCGCAGCAGGCGGGTGGCGGCATAGCCGTCCATGTGCGGCATCTGGCAGTCCATCAGAATGGCATCGTATTGTTGCTGCTCCACGGCCTGCAGCACCTCGCCGCCATGGCTGACCACATCCACCCGGTAGCCCAGCTTGTGCAGCATGCTGGCCGCAACGCGCTGGTTGACCGGATTGTCCTCGGCCAGCAGCAGCCGGTGATGATAATGCTGGTGCGGGGTGGCATTTGCCGCCGCCATGGCGTCGGCTTGCGGGGTGTGCAGGCGGATATTGCCCGGTGTCCATTGCACGGTCAGCGCATCAAGCAGGGCGGATTGCTTCATTGGCTTGTGTACTACGGCAATGCCTTGTTGCGATAGCGCGCTCTTGCGGTTGCCATCCTGTTCGTTCAGGCAGACCACCATGGGAATGCCTTCCACGGCCAGGGTCTGTACTGCTTGTTCCAGCGTGGCATCCGGCAGCGGTTCCACCAGCAGCAGCACATCGGGTGTGCTGTTGGCCGCCGCCAGTTGGCGCAGGGTTTCCAGCATCTGTGCCAGGCTGGCGGCGCAGTGGTGCGGCACGGCCCAGCTATCCAGGTAATGGCTCCACAACTGCTGGTTGCTGCTGCTGTCGCCCGCCAGCAGTAACAGGTGCTGGCTGGGGGTGTGGCTGGCTTGCAGGCAGCAGTCATTGCCGGTGGATTGCAGCGGCAGGGTGATCCAGAATTCCGAGCCGACGCAGGGCGTGCTCTGCACCCCGATCGTGCCGCCCATGGCTTCGGCCAGCCGCTTGCAGATGGCCAGCCCCAGTCCGGTACCGCCATATTTGCGCGTGGTGGAGCTGTCTGCCTGGGAGAAGGGCTGGAACAACCGGCTGCGCGCCTGATCGGACAGGCCGATGCCGGTGTCTTTGACGCACAGCCGCAGCATGGATTGCGTATCTCGGCCTGGTTCCAGCGTGGCCGATACCAGCACCATGCCGTGTTCGGTGAACTTGATGGCATTGGACAGCAGGTTCAGCAGGATCTGGCGCAGGCGGGTAGGGTCGCCCAACAGGCTGTCCGGCACCTCGGGAGTGGCGAAGCTGGCCAGGGTAAGGCCCTTGTTGTGGGCCTTGTTGGCCACGATGTCCACGGTGCCTTCCAGCAACTGGCGCAAGGAAAAGTCGATGTTTTCGATTTCCAGCCCGTCAGCTTCGATCTTGGAGAAGTCCAGGATGTCATTGATGATGGACAGCAGGGTGTCAGCCGACATCTTGATGGTGCGGGCAAAGTCGGACTGCTCGGCATCCAGCGGCGTATCCATCAGCAGGTCTATCATGCCGATCACCCCATTGAGCGGGGTGCGGATTTCATGGCTCATGGTGGCCAGGAATTCGCTCTTGGCCCGTGCCGCGGCTTCGGCCGCGCGCGTGGCTTGCAGCATTTGCTGCTCGCGCTGGCGAATGGCGCTGATGTCGGCAAAGGTGGTGACGCTGCCAACCAGTTGCCCTTGCAGCAGCAGCGGCGTATTGCTGACGCGCACTTCCACCGCTCGCCCATCCTTGCTGAAAAACAATTCCTCGCTGGAGCGGTATACGTCTTTGCGCTGCAGTGCCTGAAAGATGGGGCAGTCTTCCCGCGCTACCCGGCGACCATCGGCACGATGGTGATGAATGCAATCATGCACCTTCTGGCCGTGCAGCTCGGCAAAGCGCCAGCCCAGGATGCGTTCTGCCTGCTGGTTCATATAGGTCAGGCAGCCTTCCATGTCCATGGCGATGATGCCGTCGTCCATATTGTCCAGCAGGGTGGAGAGCCACAGTTCCTGCTTTTTCTGTTGCGTGACATCACGCAGCACCACCCGTAGCCGGGGTGCGCCCGCCGTGACTGGCAGGCGACAGAAGCTGGCTTGCAAGGAGAGGGCCTGGCCAACCCGGTCGGTCATCACCAGTGCGGTGGCTGCTGCCTGTTCTCCTTGCAGCACACGCTGGCATTGCGTCCGGAATGCCGCCTGGCTGTCGCTGGCCAGCAACTGGTATATGTTGAGGCTGCCAAGTTCTGCCTGGTTGTAGCCCAGAGCCTGCTGCCAGCTTGTGTTGGCATACAGTATCTGCCCATCCGCCGTGCAGTCTTGTATCAGGTCTCCCAGTTGCTCCAGTTGTTGCAGCAAGGTGTTATCCAGGGCGGCACTGCTGCCGGTGCTCTTCGCCGTGCTGTGGTGCGGCTCGGGAAGGGATTGCTGTTCTTGTTCTTGCACGTTCAACTATGTTCCACCGGCTAAGTCTTGGGGTAAAAGGGCGGTCATTGCGCAGCCAGCGCTGCCTGTTCAATCGGGTTTCATTCCGGCATGGCCAGTGCGGCCACCAGGCTGTCCCGTGTCAGCGGTTTGGTGACGATGGCATTGAAGCCGGCCTTGAGCATGGCATCCTGCTCGTCACTCATGGCGTGGGCGGTGTAGGCAATCAGCCGTAAATCCTGCCAGCGCGGCTCGGCGCGCAATTTGCAGCACAGTTCGATACCGCTCATGCCCGGCATGCTGATGTCCAGCAGCACGCAGTGGTAGTCGTGTTGTTGCAATTGCTCCAGCGCTTCGTAGGCGCTGGAAGCCTGATCGGTCTTCCAGCCCATGCGTTGCAGAAACAGGCCTGCCACCTTGCGATTGATTTCGTCATCATCAACGACAAGTATGGTGTCCAGCTTGCTCATGCTTGTTTTCCTTCCAGCGGAATGCTGACGTGGAATACCGTGCCCACGCCGACTTGTGATTCAAAACCAACCTTGCCTGACATCAGCCGCACCAGTTCCTTCACCAGCGCCAGTCCCAGGCCGGAGCCGCTTTGCGCCCGGGTCAGGAAGGCATCTGCCTGGCGGAATTGCTCGAATACCAGTTGCTGCTGATTGGCCGGAATACCGCAGCCGGTATCGCGGATAGTCAGCTGCAATTGCTGTGCGCTGACATGGGCATCAATCCGGATACCGCCCTGCTCGGTGAATTTCACTGCATTGTCCAGCAGGTTGTTCATCACCTGGGTCAGTTTGGTGCGGTCCAGTCTTGCCGTATCCGGGCAGTCTGCCGCCTGCTGGTAGCTGAAGTCCAGTTGCAGTCCCTTGCCTTCTGCCTTGGGCCGGAACAGCTCCACCGTGTCACGCAACATGTGCGCCAGATTCACCTCCACGATTTCCATCGGCATGCGTCCGGCTTCGATGCGGGCCATGTCCAGAATGGAATTCACCAGCGTCAGCAAATGCTGCCCACTCTTGTGAATCATGCTGGCGGTTTCCAGATCGGCAGCATCGCTGAGGGAAGATTGCAGGAATTCCGAGCAGCCCAGGATGCCATTGAGCGGTGTGCGCAGCTCGTGCGACATGTGGGCCAGGAATTCCGACTTCATGCGGTTGGCCGACTCGGCCTGCACCTTGCTCTGCTTCAGGCGCAGCACCATCTGGTACATCACGAAACCGGCGGCGCAGATCAACAGGCTAACCACGGCGGCCACCAGGAAATAGGCATTACGGTGCTCGTGGAAGTCGGCCATGGCCTCGTCCTCGCCCATGCCCATCAGCACCGCCAGCGGGTAGCCATCCACCGCCCGGAAGCTAACGGAGCGTTGTATATGGTCTATGCTGCTAAGCTGCTGGTAAAAGCCGCGGTCATGCGCCGGCCATTGCTTGAACAGGCCGCTGCCGCTGATATCCATGCCAATGCCGGTACCGCTGGCACTGGTGCGCGCACGCACAATGCCATCCGCACCCACCAGCGTCACCACACCGGTCTTGCCCAGGTGCAGATCCTTGTAGAAATTGGTGAAGTAGAAGGGGTCAACCGATACCACCACCACGCCGCCAAAGCTGCCATCGGGCTTGTTGATGCGGCGGGTGAATTGCAAGGACCATTTTTTCGAAGCACGGCCCTTCACCGGTTTGCTGATGAACAACTGGCCGCTGTCCTTGGCGATGTGTACCTTGAAGTGCTCGCGGTCGCTCAGATCAACCCGCTTGAAGTTGGGTACACTGGACATTTCCAGCATGCCATCCGGACCGATGATGGCAATCTGCACGAACAACTGGCTCTGGATGATGCCCTGCTTGATGTAATGCGGCAGGTCCATCTTGTTGCCTTCGGACTCGTACTCGTATTTCAGGAACAGTACCGACTGGTCCACCGCGCGGATGGTGCGGGAGATGTGCTCCTCGAACACCCGGACCAGGTTTTCGCTCTGCCGCTGCATTTCTGTCTGGCTGCGTATCTTGTCGGTATTCACCTGCCAGAGCACCGCGCTCCAGATCATGGCTACCAAAAACAGACTGAATAGCGGAATCATCCATTCCAGGTTAAGCGCGCCCAGGCCATGTTCGAACAGCCGCGCAATGCCGCGTTTCTCTTGTTTCATCTTTCCCCCGCTACCGTTTCCTGGGACGGAAACAGCCATTACATTTTTATATTGTGCTGGCTGGCGTTCCGGTAGCTTACTGCTTTGGTGTGCTGCTACCGTTTGCGCGGCACATGGCCTGCGGCCAGTTTCCCCTGTCCAGTCTGTTTCCATGCTAGCTGCCCGCGGTGGCTGGCACTTTGACCTAGGGCATGCTCATGTTTTTTTATAGGATTCAACTTTTAAAAGCGACAGCCATTACAGCAGTTATCAGATCAAATCACCGCCCATAGTGCCAGCATTACCCCGATGATGAGCACTCCCATCAGAATTTGCGAAGTATTGCGCTCTTTTTGCAGGGCGGATTTCATACTGCTGTGGGCCGATTCCAGCCGGGCCACTTTTTCTTCCAGCGCCGCACGCGACTCGTCCTGCATGGCCAGCGATTGCAACATGGCCTCGCCGCCCACCTCCTGGATATGTTCCTTGTCCCAAACCCCCAGCAGGCGGCTGATTTTGTCCTTGAAATACAGGCCGGTACGCTGTGCTGCATCTTGCCAGTCAAACTGAAAACCCTGGCTGGCATAAAAGGCATTGCGGCGCAGCTTTTCTTCTTCACTGGCATTGCCGGTAATGGCAATCAACCCCGGATTGATGGCGTAATCCGGGTAAATGCCCTTCACCCAGCTAATGGTCTGGGCAAACAGAAAAGTGTCCAGCCCCTTTCCGGCAAAGGCTTCGGTGCAGTTGACCCCGTTTTTAGGGCCGAAAGTAACCGAGCGGCTGGGATGGTCAACCCGCACCCAGGCGCAGTTATAGGTAGTGTGAAAGCGGGCATCGTCATTGGCGTAATGTTGCCATTGGCTGCCTTCTATCCGGGCAAAACCACGGAATTGCAGACGGAAGAAATCTGATTGACTTGTCATGGCACGGCTGCGGTGCAGGATGCCATAGATGGGGGCGCCACTGGCGCTGAGTGTCAACACCGTTTCCCCCAGGGGCATGGCCATGGTGGCGAGTGTGTTCTCGTTTTCCGGTGCGCGCAGCTCCGCTTCTGGCTGCGGTTCTGGTTTGTTGGTGTTGGCAGGCGTATTCATGCGCTAATCATAGCGTACTCATGCTGCAGCGTTGTGCAGGAAATCCTGAAATCAGTGCATGGCAGGCTTGTTGTTGGTGCGGCGCAGCAAAAAATGTCGGTTTTTTCCGACGCCATGTCTGGAAAAAAGCTGGCACGGTGTTTGCATATAGCTAGGTGCATACCCGGTGGCGCCGGGTTTGCGAGTGAGTCTGTCCCGTTGCAATCTGCGGCTTTAATCGTGCATCAAGCCAGGCCTGGGCAATTTGCCCAGGCCCTTTTTTTATTCCCGTCACGCAGTAGCAGGGGCTGATTTCCTGTCCGACCAATTCCTATCATCTGCAGCAGCTTAGTAAAAACAGGTTTTGTATCCGCTGGCGCGGATGATAAATTTCCTGCCGCATCCGCGCGGCGGCGGGGAAGGGGCCTTTGCTTGGCCAAAGGCCCCTTCCAACCCCAAAGGCCACCCTACAAGCATGGCCTGCGGCTGCCCTCCGGGGCCTGACACTGCTGCGGCACGGCTGGAACTCGCGATTGGCTAAGGTCCAATCGCTCAAACAGCCAGCCGCTTAAAACCGCAGCAGCGTCACCCGTCGGCATGCTTGACGGGGTCCAGTGGGCGCGTTGGTGCGGTGGTTTTACAGCGGAGAAAATGGATTTATTCGGGAGCGTTTCACAGTAGATCGCCCCTTCGGGGAATCCATCCTACAGGGCAGGTGCGTAGGGTGGAAGCCCCGGAATTACCGGGGCGTTCCGCCACGATCCGACCAGATACATCCGGCTTATGCAGCGAAAATAACAGGGTTTTGCATCCGCTCACGCGGATGATGATTTGAGTGCCGCTTCCGCGCGGCGAACGGGAAAGGGATCTTTGCTTGGCCAAAGATCCCCACTACGGGAAAAGCTAGCCACATCGTATGGCCTGCGGCTGCCCTCCGGGGCCTGACACTGCTGCGGCACGGCTGGAACTCGCGATTGGCTAAGGTCCAATCGCTCAAACAGCCAGCCGCTTAAAACCGCAGCAGCGTCACCCGTCGGCATGCTTTGTGGGGTGGTAGTTAGTTTGTCACCAGGGAGAGGAGAGGTGCGACCGGCGGAGAGCCTTATGCTGTAGGCTTTTCAGCCAAGATAGCAGCCAAAACGGCTTGCAAAATTTTTGGCAGCGATTGCGAGTAAATGGCAAAAAATTAGCAGCGTTTTGGCACCGAAGTAGCAGTAAACGCGATGAGCTTAGTAAGAATTAACAGCCATTAGATCTGACGCCCAAACCAGACAACACGACCGATTACTGAAAAATCAACGTCAGGGCTGTTCATGTCTATCTCAAACGGATCGTAGGCTTCGTTGGCGCTCAGAACCCGCAGCTTCGCTCCTGGTAGCTTCTGTACACGCTTGACGATCAAATCATTATCAACCCGCAGCACATACAGCCCACTGGTGAGGTGCGTATCAGCATGATTCACCAGGATCACATCCCGATCATTCAAAACCCCCTCCATTGAATCACCTTTGACCGACAGCACTGACAAGTCTTTTGGGTCAACGCGCAGGTAGTTCTCAATCCAGTACTTGCGGAAAGACATGGTGAACATGGGCTTTTCACCAGAAACTGCCGCCCCATGTCCAGCTGCCGCCTTCAGGTTGTAACGAGGTATGAAAACGAACTCTTCCAGATCTACTGGATTGCCTAGCGTGTCGTGGCATGGGCAAGACCGCTTATTGCCGTCAACAGCCTGGTCGGTAGGCGATGCGCCTTGGCCGGTAGCAAGCCATTCAACAGACACGCCCCCAGCTTTAGCCAAGGCAATCAAGGTAGATAGCGTTGGCTCTCCACCATTAATCAACCGCTGAAGACCCGTTTGCGATACGCCAGATGCTGTAGCAAAAGCACGCACGCTCTTGAATGCAGGCAGCAAGGAGGCAAGCCTTTGGTGAAAGCCTGAGCTTTCAGGTTCACCGGCTGAACTTGAAAGTTGATCTTTGAAATCTTTCTCAGCTTTAGGGTTCATGATAAGCCTTTGAATTTTAAGCAAACAATCCGACCAATTGCACAAATGGCAACATTTGCTATTACTTTGAACATGAAAATGAACCTTTTCATGTTTACTTTGAACCTATTTGGTCATATCATGTGCTCACATAATCACCGCAAGAGATTAAGAAATGAGCACATCAGCAAACCAAAAAAAAACCGCCGAGGATTGGCACCGGGCGGACATCGTCGCGGCCGTCCATAAGGCTGGCTGGTCTCTTCGCAAGCTATCCATCGCGGCTGATCTGAGCCCGAGTGCGCTGAACAATGCACTGGATAGAGCGTGGCCGAAGGCGGAAAAAATCATCGCTGCCGCCATCGGCGTTGAGCCGGAAGCCATTTGGCCGAGCCGCTACGAGAAGCGCCATTTTAAGCCAGTTTTCCCAAGTATTCCCCCTTCCTCAGTAAATACCCTCAAAGCATCGCAACGCACTGTTGCTGCTGTTGAGTAAATCGTAGCGATGGCGGCAGTTAATCGCCAGCGCTCCGATTCTCGCACAGGAGTTAATGCCCATGAGAAACCGCAAGGGTCAATCTATCCCAAGCAGTCTGGACGATGCGATTCAGTGCCAGCTGGCTGCCGCTGAAAAGCTCGGTTTGGTGCCCAAGCGCATGGCTGATCTGATGGGCGTCGATGTGAAGACCTACTACCGCTGGATGGCTGAGTCCTCCATTCCTCTTAACCGTGTCCGTCAGTTTGAAACCTTCTGCAAGGCTTCGCACATCAGCGAATACCTCTGCACCGCACATGGTGGCCGAGTGGTAATCACGATCCCTACTGGCAAGAAAACCAAGGCCAGCGACCTGGGCGAAATGCAGGGCAACTTCGGCAAGGTAGTGATGCTGCTGGAACAGTTTTATCGCGACAAAACGGACCTGCAAGAAACCTTAGGGGCATTGAATGAGGTGCTGTCTCAGGTGGCGTACCACCGCGAGAACGTTATCAAAATCGGTCAGCCAGAACTTGAACTATTCGGAGATGTGGCATGAACCAAGGCCATATCGAAGTAAAAACACATTACAGCGCTGCCGAACTAGCGGCAATGAGGTTGCCTGGGTTGCCTGGGACGATTCAGGGGCTTGGCATCAGAGCAAAAACTGAAGGCTGGGATGCCAGGAAGAAATCAGGTCGTGGCGGTGGCTTTGAATACTCCCTCGCAAGTCTTCCTGCTACCGCACAGGAAGAGCTGAAGAAACGCCAAGCCAAGGCTCTGCTGGCCAATGCTAAGGGGTCTGAGCAGGCTACTACTCGCGAAAAACGCATTGTCCGTCGTGAAGAACAGCTGAATCTGACCTTGCATACGGTGGATCAGTTGACCGATGCCCAGCGTGTTGTTGCCGAGGCTCGCTGTGCCCTGGTGTCCGAGGTGCTGAAGGTGGCTATGGTGCTGGGCAAGAAAAAAGCCACGCTCCATGTCGCAGATGCAGCCAAGAACCGGGCGCTGCCGGAATTGCTGCAACAACTGGTGGACCGGGCCAATGCCAAGAGCAATGACGACCGTGCTGTCAGCAGCCGCACACTGTTCCGCTGGTGCAGCCTGTTCGAGTCGACCAGCAGTCCGATTGAGCGCCTGCGCCGCTTGGCTCCACAGCAGCGCCAACCCGATATGACCCTACCTTGGTGGATGGGTGAGTTTCTGGCCGCTTACCGCCGGCCGGGCAAGCCGCCGCTGGCAGAGGCATACCGGGAGTTCCTGAAGAACCTGCCAGTTAACGAAGATATTCCCAGCGAGCACACAGTGCGTCGCTCCCTTAAAAAGCTGCCGCCGGTAATGCTCTATCAAGGCCGCCACACGGGTGCCGCTTTGAAATCGAAGCTGCCATTTATCCGCCGTGACTGGAGTCAGTTGCAGCCTGGGGATGTCTGGGTTGGCGACGGTCACGGCATGAAATGCACCGTGATCAATCCAGAGACCGGCAAGCCCCAACAAATGGAGGTCTCGCTGGGTCTGGATGGCGCAAGCCGTCTGGCCGTGGGTTGGAGTATCTCCCTGTCCGAGAACGTCATTGCGGTATCGGACATGCTGCGCCACGGGATGACCCGCTTTCCGCCACCGCTGATGTACTACAGCGATAACGGTGCTGGCGAGACCGGCAAGGTATTGGATGCGCCGCTGACCGGGATTTTGCCGCGTATCGGCATTCACCACGAAACCGGCATCCCTGGAAACCCGCAAGGCCGTGGCCTGATTGAGCGGGCCTGGCAGACGATCACCATCCCGCTGGCCCGTAAATACCCGACATTCCGTGGCAATGGTGCTGATCGCGACACGCTACGTCTGGTGAATCGTGACGTTACCCGCGCACTGAATGCGGCCAAGAACGCCCCGGAAGGCATCGCTGTATCTATCCCTCATGTACCGAGCTTCGCCCAGTTCGTAGCGGATCTGGAGGCAGCCATTGCCGAGTACAACGACCGGCCACATAGCGAACTGCCGAAGCGCGGTGGTGTGCATATGACGCCGAGAGAGTACTACGACGAAAAATGCCGCAAGGAAGACACCGTGCTGTCGCCCTTGGAGCTACAAGACCTGTTCCGCCCCACCTTCATCCGCACTGCACGCCGTGGCGAGGTGCAGTTATGGAACAACGTCTACTTCAGCCGGGAGCTGATGCTGGTGGATGGGCAGGAAGTGCAAGTGGGCGTGGATATTCATGACCCGGCCAACGTGGTGATCCGCACTTTGGAAGGTCGATTTGTTTGCCTGGCCGGGGTGGATGGCAATAAACGCGCTGCCTTCCCGGTATCGATGCGCGACAAGCTGCTGGAGAACCGTGTGAAGGGTCAGGTTCGCCGCGCCCAAGACAAGATCGATCTGGCCACCGCCACCTTGCGGCCAGCCCTCGTTATGGCAGAGGGCGAAGTCCTGCCAGGCATCACTGGCAGGGATATCGCAGGGGCTTTCGAACGGATGCCGGTAGTGCAGGAAGTTGCCGAAGCCGCGTTAACGGCCCCCACCGCAGTACGAACCGTTAACGGTGACGACTTTCAGGTGCCAACAGAACCGCAACAGCGCATTGAGCTGCACCGGGCATTGCGAGCACAGGCAGAAGCTGGCGTGACGCTCAGCGAACGCGAGGGGAAATGGCTCACCAGCTATGCCAAGAGCCATGAATACAAAGTAATGACCAAAAAATTTGCCGATGCGGTCGAGGCATCGGCGTAACTAAAACACGTATCTGAAAAGGATTCTCAGACATGAGCGAACAATTCGTCAACCGCATTGCGCCGATTGCCAATCTTGATCTGGTCGCGGTGGTAATGGAAAAGCTGGTTAATCGCCAGGATGGCCTGCCCGGCTTCGCGGTTTACTACGGCCCGTCCGGCTGGGGCAAAACGACAGCGACGGTGGCTGTGGCCAACCGCAGCCGCGCCTACTACGTCCAGATGCGTAGTGCCTGGAACCGCAAGACGCTGCTGGAAAAAATTCTCTTCGAGATGGGCATCAAACCTACTGGGACCATCCCTGATTTGCTGGACCAGATCTCCGAACAACTGGCGGCCAGCCGTCGCCCGCTGATTCTGGACGAGTTCGATTATGCCGCCTCCAAAGACGGGATGATTGAACTGGTACGCGACATCTATGAAGGCAGCCAGTCCAGCCTGCTGCTGGTGGGTGAGGAAATGCTGCCGAACAAGTTGAAGCGTCATGAGCGCTTCCATGGTCGTGTGCTGTCCTGGCTGCCTGCTGCCCCTGTCAGCTTGGATGATGCGCGCAAGCTGGCGGCGATCTACTGCCCGGATATCACCTTGGCCGACGATCTGTTGTCGCACCTGGTTACGCTGAGCCATGGGTCGGTGCGTCGAGTATCGGTCAACCTGGTCAACGTCTATGACGCGGCTCTGATTGAAGGCTGGGATCAGGTAGACCGCTCGGCATGGGGTGACCGCCCCCTGTATACCGGCGATGCGCCGAAACGTCGGGGGAGCATCTAATGTCGGCGACCACCGCTCGTAAAGCTAAGCCAATGCAGAGTGCCGGTGGCCGTGGTTCCTTCCAACGAATTTGGGAAGCCATTCGTACTCGTCGTGAAGATTTCACTGCCTTCCTGATCCATAGCGATTCGATGGCTACGCTGGGGGCCATCCAGCATTACATCAATGCCCTGGTTAAGGGCGGATACGTCGAGCGCATCAATACTCGTAGCAAGTGCAACGACCAGCAGCATTTCCGTCTGATCCGTGACTGCGGAATCGAATACCCGCGCCTGAACGCCAAGGGTGAGCCCATTCAGCGTGATCTGTGTACCGAAGCGCTATGGAGAACGATGCGCATCGTCGGCGGAGAGTTCACTACACGTGAGCTGGCCGTACAGGCCAGCACGCCAGAACGTGCCATCGCCCACACCACCGCGAGCGTGTACATCGGCCAACTGATCAAGGCCGGATACGTGGTTAAGGTCAAAGCAGCCAGCAAGAAATCACCTCCTCGCTATCGCTTCGAGCCTCAGCGTTATTCCGGGCCGCGCCCACCGGTCGTCGGCCGCAACACCTACGTGTACGACCCGAATCTGGACAAGGTGGTGTGGCAAGAGGAGATGAATCATGACGACTTCTGACACCCATTGGCTTGACCTGCTCCGAATGGAAGCCGAGCGCACCAGCATGCGCGCAGTAGCCAGTCGTTTGGGGTACAGCGCTGCCACCGTCAGCCTGGTACTAGCGGGAAAGTATCCGGGCAAGAGTGATCGGATTGCCAAGGCCACGCTGGCGTTATTGGACGTGGTCAAGTGCCCACACTCCGACCAGACCATGACGCAAATTGAGTGCCGCTCTATTTCTCTTGGAGCTGCCCCAACGCACCACCCGATGAAACTGGGCCACTGGCGAGCCTGCCAGCGCTGCCCGAACCGCCCGAAAGGAGAGTGACCATGCAGCAACAAGCCATTCAACCAAAGCGCCCCCCGTTTAATGCCTTGATGCTTGCGGCCACTTTTAAAGTGGCGGCGGCCATCGAGGCGCTGAGTCAGAACGGCTTCACGGTAGTGAAGGTGGAGATGGATACCCCGGCTAGACCGACCATCCGCATCCAGAAC
Organism: Aquitalea magnusonii; assembly: GCF_002217795.2. Classification (NCBI taxonomy): domain Bacteria; kingdom Pseudomonadati; phylum Pseudomonadota; class Betaproteobacteria; order Neisseriales; family Chromobacteriaceae; genus Aquitalea; species Aquitalea magnusonii. The sequence continues at coordinate 2,861,622 of NZ_AP018823.1, read as the reverse complement.
TGCGGGAAGTGCAGCCAGCTGATCGCCAAAAATGAGGCGGTTTACTACAGCTTCGGCCAAGACGCCCACTTCGGGCCGTACCGCGAAGGCCAGTTCAGCCTGGGCGGCTGCCGCATCGTCTGGATGGAGTTTGGGCATTGAGCAACCAGGAACTGGATGCCGACACCAAGCAGCGGTTGACCCGAGAGGTGGAACTGCTGGTGCAGATGGGCATGGACAAGAAAGAAGCCCGCCGCATCGTGTGGGACGACTACCTGGACGAACTGGATGCCTATGCCGCCCCGGTCGCACCTACCGAGCCGGAACCGGAACCGGTCCAACAGCAGGAAATACAGCCCCGCACCCCTGATCCAGTGATGCCGGGCCCGGAGCCACCGACAGGCAGCAGGCGGTTTTGGAATGCAAAGGAAGAACCCCGGCTGACCCCGGAATGGCTTGAGCGAAACCGGCAGCAGCTGGCTCAAGTGAAACAGATTGTTGGAATGAGGAACAGGTAATGCAAAACATCCACGAAGGGTACCGCAAAGATGCCAAGGGCCGTCTGATCCCGATTGAGTCGATCAAGCCTATCGATTTGGCTCGTGATCAGTTGGTGACAGAAATCGTGCAAAAAGCACAGGCCGTCAACAAGACCCTGGCTGATTTCAAGAACAGCGTCTTTGCCGATATAGGGGCCTTTGTCGAACTGTCTGGGGAACGCTATGGCGCAAAACTGGGTGGTGCCAAGGGTAATGTTTCCCTGGTCAGTTTCGACGGTCGTTACAAGGTGCAGCGAGCTATTCAGGACACCCTGACATTTGATGAGGGTTTGCAGGCGGCCAAGATTCTTATTGATGAGTGCCTGCACGCATGGACCGAAGACGCCCGCAGTGAAATCCGCGCAATCGTAGGCGATGCCTTCAACGTGGATAAAGCCGGCAACATCAGTACCGGCCGCATTCTTGGTTTGCGTCGACTCGACATCCAGGACGAGAAATGGCAGCGCGCTATGGCTGCCCTTAGTGACTCGGTACGGGTGCAATGCTCCAAGAGCTACATCCGCGTGTATGAGCGCATCGGCGATACCGACCAGTACCGTGCTGTGTCGCTGGATATTGCGGGGGTGTGAGATGACAGACCACAAAGACATCCTCGTGCAGTGCACCCGCTGCAGGAACAAGCACCAAGAGTCAGAACGCATTGCCATGCCATCAGAGCTTGGCAAGACCTTGGTCTGCCCGCGTTGTGGCTGCAAAAACTACTACGACATGACGCCGCAAGTCGCCTGGTGCTGGGCCTCTGGGCTGATTGAGATGGGCAGCGGGGAGCAGGTACCCGAGGGCGGGATCATCATCGCGCGTGGCCCTAAGGCCTTCCTGAAGGGCGAATTGACCGCTGCTGCCCGGCATGGCTGGGAGCGTGATCAGTTGCTGGTGCCAGGCATACCCGAGGCAGCAAACCAGTGTGAGGCTGCAGAAGCGCTGGACAAGTGGCTGGCATGGCGCGGAAAGAGCAATGGCCGGCGTGAGAGCAATGGAGTGATTTTCAGCCAGCCGGGCAAGCCGGTCGGAGAGTGAATGGCCCCTACACACAAACAGATCGCAGCCGGCCAGCGCCGGTCTCTTCTGGCCATGAAGCGGAAGCTGCTGGACATGGCTGCGCAATGGGGCGATGTCGACGCCTACAACGAAAGCGCGCTGGCTGAGCTGGCCGAAAAGATGCAGGAAACGGCCGGCAATCTTGTCGAGACCGATTAGTAAACCCGTTTAACCACCGTGAGCAGCCAAAGGACAGCAATGCAAACTTTCGACCCCGCAGTAATTGAGTTCACCAAGCAGCTTCAGAACTGGCACGCCTCCCGTGTCGCCACCCTGCAAGCCATCGTGGATCACCCAGACGCCAATATCAAACTGGCTGACATTGAAATCAAGGCAGGCAGCGACATTGCCAAAGGTATGCGTGTCGGTCTGCAAATCGCTTTGTCCCAACTGGGGGAACTCCCCTTCAGCGTTACGCCCAGCACGGATGAAGAGGAGGACGAGTAATGAATCAGCAAGCCGTGAAGAAGCTGACAGCAGCGCAAAAGGAAAAGCTCATTTCGGATCTGTCCTTCCCATGGGGAAGAGCCGATCTGATGTGTGATGGTCGGCGGATCACGCTTGAGGTCCGCCGCAGCAGCAAAGGCATGACTTACAGGGTCTGCACCTTCATTGATGGGGTACTCGACTACAAATGGGCGCAGGGTGACACCCCGTGCCCAGAGCAGAAATTCTTGCGCAAGTCAGTGAGACCGAATGTTAGTCCGGTAAAGCGCAAGGAGCTTGAAAAAAAGCTCGGCAAGCGCTGGGTGCAAAAAGACAAGTACATCAATGGCTCGGTAACCCTGTATCTGCCGGACTGGTCCAGCGGAAAAGCGGCCATCGGTCATCTGTGCAAGGTCTGCGATAGCGTCGAGCTGGCTGAGAAAACAGAGACAAAAACCGCTTTTGTAGAGGAATAGAACCCGGTGTCGAGCCTGTTAAAGCAGGCTCCGCAACGTGTTTTAACGGAGTGACAAATGAGCCGCAATCCCGCCCTGGCCAAGATACACATCGCCAAGAAAGAGCTAGCGATTGATGACGAAACCTACCGCGCCATGTTGCAGAGCATTGCCGGCGTCTCATCGAGCAAAGATCTGACCGATGCCGGCGTGACCAAGGTGCTGGCGCACCTGCAGCGCTGCGGCTGGAAGCCAAAGGCTGCCGCGCAGGCCGGCAAGAAGCCCAGTGTGGGCCGAGGCCGCAAGGCGCTGATTGGCAAAGTCGAGGCGCTGCTGGCAGAGGCCAAACGGCCCTGGAGCTACGCCGATGCGATGGCCAAGCGCATGTTTGGCGTGGACAAGACGGATTGGCTGGACGCGGATCAACTGGTGAGGCTTGTGGCGGCACTGACCTACGATGCAAAACGACACGGAAGGAACTTGGGATGAAACTGGAAAACGTGCAGCACCTGTTGCCAGAGATGGCGCAGCTGATTGCCGACCTGATCGGTCTTCCCAAAGCACTGAAACTGATTGAATCCTGGGGCGGTACTACGTTTCCGATTTCCAAGAACAAGCGCCGTGATGGTCAAATCCGCTACGAGGCATTGGCAGAGGTGGTTGGTGTTGATGCCGCAAATGTAATGACGCGCCATTTCGGTGGGGAGGTGTTATCGATTCCCCGCTGCGCAGTAGCGATGCGCGAAGTTCGCGACCGCATGATCCGTGCCGAATTTGACCAAGAAACTCGTGAGCATCCAGCTGTCTATGCTGTAAACCAATTGGCCAGGCGATACCAGATGACTGAGCGAAACGTTTGGATGGTACTGAAAAAAGCCGATCAGGTTAGCGAGACACGGCAGGAAGTACTGTTTTAACATTCAGTGGTGATTAAACAAAAAGGATGAGGAAATGATTAAATTTATGCAAATCGTAACTTTACTCCTAGTGGCATTGGTATCGACCGCTGCTTGTGCCGCAACTGAAGCCGCAATGAAGCAAGAAGCAATGCGAGGTGACTACCAAGCACAACGAAATTTAGCATATAGCTATGCAACAGGTTGGGGAACGCCTCAGTCACCAAATTTCATTGCCAAAAAACCTGTAGATGCCTGTGCGTGGTATCGCGTTATCGCAGTATCGACCAATCCTAAAGTCCAAACTGGAGACTACTCGAATGAATGGACGTATTGCAGTAAGTTGAGCCCTGATCAGAGTGAAGCAGCATGGCTACTAGCAAAACGGCTTATCAAACAAGTGTCTGCAAAGTAACAACTAACTGAAACCCATCATAACGCCCCAATCGGGGCGTTTTCTTATTCTGGCGGTGTTCCATTCCACAGGATGCCGTCATGGCCAGCCGCCGAATCGAAGACCTTCACCCCGACCTGCAACCGCTCTGCAATGCCTTCCTTCGGCAGTGCCAGGATGCCGGCGTCGATGCACTGATTACTTGTACCTACCGTTCCGGCCAGGAGCAGGACGAACTGTATGCCCAAGGCCGTACCAAGCCCGGCCCGCGCGTGACCAACGCCCGAGCCGGCCAGTCCGCGCATAACTTCACCATCAAGGATAAACCGGCCGCCCGCGCCTTTGACGTGGTGCCGCTGGTTGGCGGCAAGCCGATGTGGGATGCCAGCCATCCGCACTGGCAGGTGATGGGCAAGATCGGCACAGGTCTGGGCCTGAACTGGTATGGCCGCCCCAACGCGCCGTTCCGTGAGTTCCCGCACTTCGAACTGGCCAAGGGGTATCAGTGATGCGCCTGGCCGATCTGATCTCCAACCCGGATACCGGGCGCATGAGCCACACCAAGCTGTGGGCCAACGTGGCCTGCGCCACGGCAACCGGCATGTTCGTGTACCAAGGCGTGAAAGACACCCTCACGACCGACACCTGGCTGATCTACCTCGGCCTGGTCGGCGGTTACGCTGCCGCCCTGCGCCTGATCGCCGCTTGGCGCGGCAAGGGGGCGAGCAATGCTTAACCGTCTGAAGCGCCTGCTGAGCTGGCTGTGCTGCCTGTTCGTACCGGCCGCCGAACAGCCCGCATTGACCAAGCGGTCTAGCCCGGCGCGTCCCGCCTCCTTGCCCTGGATCGCACCGCTGTACCGCAGCTGGCCGGTTCCGCGCCACGGCAAGACCGGGGCGGCAGCGATCAAGCGTGCTGCCCGTAAACGTCGCAATCGCCAAAGGAGCCGCCGATGAACGTCCTACCGTGGTGGGTAAAGCCCCTTCTTATCACCGCGCTGGCCGGCGCGGCCCTGTATGGCGCAGAGCAGTTTGGCTATCAGCGCGCGGCCAACCTGTACACCGTCAAGCTGTCCACCGCCGACGCCGATCACACCCGCCAGTTGCTGCGCCTTACCGAGCAGCGCCTGACCGAACAGGCGGTCGCCCAGGAAGCCTATCAACGCCTCAACGAACAGGCGCACAAGGTGGGCTGGGAGCTGTTGCAAACCAAGCAGCAACTGGAAGTGACGCAACGCCAACTCAAGCAAAGGATTTCCGATGCGACCCACACTGATGGCCCCCGTTTTACTGGCCTTGGCCCTGACAGCCTGCGCCTCTATCGACAGTTCCTCGGCTACACCGCCAGCGGTGAAGCTGATCTGCCCGCAGCCGACGCCGGACATGCTGGTGAAGCCGCTGCGGCCGCCGGCACCGAAGCCGGGCTATCGCCAGCCGACCTCCTTGAACACGCTGCCGACTACGGCCAGTGGTGTCAGCAGCTCGACGCCCAGCTGAGTGCCTACATCCGGCTGCATACCGAGGCCACTTCGGAGGTGCAGCCGTGACCGACATGTTTGACCGTGCCCAGGAGCTGGAGCAGCGCCAGCGTGAGGAGGCGCTGGCCAGGCATGCCGCCAAACAGCAAGCCGGCTCCAGTTTCAGTCACTGCAATGACTGCGGGGAGCCTATCCCAGAGAGACGCCGCCTGTGTGTCCCCGGCTGCACCCGTTGCATTGATTGCCAAAACGAACACGAGAAAAGGAGCGCCCGATGAGCGGCGACAACAACGAACTGACCCGCGCCCTGGGGCGCATCGAAGGCAAGCTGGACATGATCGTGGACAGCCAGGCCAAGCAGAACGTTCGGCTGGATGCGATGGACGCGCGACTGCGCCATGTCGAGCAGCAGGCGGCCAAGGCGGGGGCCATCAGTGGCGGCATCGTCGCCGTCGGCACTGCACTGGCGGTCGAGATGGTCAAGCGGGCGCTGCTGTAAATGGCGCACTCCCCGGAAACCCGCGACAAGGTCCGCCGCCTGTACGTGTTCGACCGCATCGGGCTGGAAATGGCGGCGCTGCAGTGTGGCGTGTCCATGTCTACCGCCAGCCGCTGGAAGCGCGAGGCGATGGATGAAGGCGACGACTGGGACAAGTTTCGTGCTGCGGCCATTCTGTCTGGTGATGGTATCGAGAGCATCGCCCGAGCGGCTTTAGCGGGATTTTTGACGCAGTACCAGGCGACGATGGACACGCTGAATGCCAACCCGGACATCAAGGCCGAGACCAAGGTGCAGATGCTGGCCAGCCTGGCCGACAGCTTCAACAAGACCGTGGCCGCCAGCCGCAAGGTACTACCGGAAACCAGCCAGCTGGCCACCGCGATGGACGTGGTGCAGAAGTTGGCGACCTTTATCCGGGAGAAGTACCCCAAGCACGCCCAGGCGTTCGTCGAGGTACTGGAACCGTTCGGCGAAGAGCTGGCCAAGACCTATGGCTGAGGACGCGATGACGCAAGACCAACTTACCCTGTTGCTGATCAAGGGCACCATAGCCGATCTACCAGACGAAGACAGGCTGAAGGTCGACGAAGCCAACCGACAGCTACGCGAGGTACTAGCGGCCTACCCCGAAGGGCATGCCCATTTGGCGCTGGCCTTACTAAGTGCTGAACTGGCGGCAAAGGCGTAGGTATGAGCAAGAAGATCAGCAAAAAGGACTTCCTGCAGGACGTCGCGCTGCTGGCGGCGGAATACCGCCGCCAGATCGACGCCGAGTGTGACAACTTCGACCCCGATCCGGCTGCGCGTGATCAACGTCGGCTGCAGGCATTCGCCAGCTTCCGCTTCTTCGCGCAGACCTACTTCCCGCACTACGTTAAACACAGCCCGGCTACCGTTCACGACTACCTGTTCGACCGCTTCCAGGAAGTGGTCGACAACGGCATCGGCGACCACGACGCGGTAGCCGCGCCGCGTGGCCACGCCAAGTCAACCATCGTCACCCAGATCGGCACCCTGTGGTGCATCGTCACCGGGCGCAAGCACTACCCGCTGATCGTGATGGACGCTATCGAACAGGCATGGCCGATGTTGGAGGCGATCAAGGCCGAGCTGGAGTTCAATCCACGGCTGGTGCTGGACTTCCCCGAGGCGACCGGGCGCGGCCGGGTGTGGCAGGTCGGCACAATCGTCACGGCCAACGACGTAAAGGTTGAAGTGTTCGGCTCCGGCAAGAAGATCCGGGGCCGCCGCCACGGCCCGCACCGTCCGGACCTGGTCATCGGCGATGACCTCGAAAACGACGAGAACGTGCGCAGCCCGGAGCAGCGCGACAAGCTGATGAGCTGGATCACCAAGAGCCTGCTGTCGCTCGGCCCGGCCGACGACAGCCTCGACGTGTTCATCATCGGCACCATTCTGCACTACGACTCGGTGCTGGCTCGGCTGATCAAGAACCCGCTGTGGAAGAGCGCCAAGTTCCGCGCTGTCGAGCGCTGGCCAGACCGCATGGACCTGTGGGACCGCTGGACCGAGATACTGCTCGGCCAGGGCGAGGAGGAGGCGCAGGCGTTCTACCAGGCGCACCGGCCGGACATGGACAAGGGCGTAGCGATCTGCTGGCCCGGCGGCACCACCTTCTACAAGCTGATGACCAAGCGTGCGCGTGACGGCAAGGCCGCGTTCGACTCGGAACAGCAGAACGACCCGTTGTCCGGCGATGACGCCCCATTTGCCGAGTGCATCACCTTCTGGGTGAACCGGCTGCGCGAGTGGGTGTTCTACGGTGCATGCGACCCGTCACTCGGCAAGGCCGGCTCCAGCCGCGACCCGTCGGCCATCCTTGTGGGCGGCTACAACCGCCACACCGGCATCCTGGATGTGGTCGAGGCCAGCATCCGCAAGCGCCTGCCTGACCGCATCATCGAAGACGTGATCGCCTTTCAGGCCGAGTACCGCTGCGTGCTGTGGCTGGTCGAGTCGGTGCAGTTCCAGGAGTTCATGCGCACCGAACTGGTGAAGCGCTCGGCCCAGCGTGGCATCCCGGTACCGGCCCGCGCGGTCAATCCGCACGGCGACAAGCTGCTGCGCATCGAGACACTGCAGCCGCACATGGCCAACGGCCTGATCCGGCTGCACCCGAGCCAGCACACGCTGATCGAGCAGCTGCGCCATTTCCCCAAGGCCGACCACGACGACGGTCCCGACGCCCTGCACATGCTGTGGGCCGGGGCGTTGTCCGGCGGCGGCCAGATCGAATACACCCCGGTGCCGCGTGCCAGCGGTGCCGATGATGACTTCGGCAGCTTCTCTGCCGGGGCGTGGTAGGAGTGACAAATATGCCGCAAATTCTTGATCAGCACGGCAACCCCATCCAGCGCGAAGTGTTGACCGAACCGCAGACTGCCCGTGTCGGCTGGGTGACGCGCGAGTTCGCGGAGCACCCATCGCGCGGCCTGACACCGCAGAAGCTGCACCACATTCTGGAAGAGGCCGAGCAGGGCCAACTGGCCGCCCAGGCCGACCTGTTCACCGACATGGAGGAAAAGGACGCCCACATCTTCGCCGAGATGAGCAAGCGCAAGCGCGCCATCCTGACGCTCGACTGGCGTATCGCGCCGCCGCGCAACGCCAGTGCGGCCGAGAAGAAGCAGGCCGAGCAGCTACAGGAGTGGCTGACCGATCTGCCGGATTGGGACGACGTGCTGCTCGACTGCCTGGATGGCATCGGCCACGGCTTTTCCGCGCTGGAGATTGCCTGGCAGCGGCTCGGCAGCGACTGGCTGCCGCAAAGCCTCACCCAGCGGCCGCAGCGCTGGTTCCAGACGCTGCCGCATGACGGCAACGCGCTGCGCCTGCGCGACGGCAGCACCGAAGGGGCCGAGCCGTGGAAGTTCGGTTGGGTCATCCACAAGCACAAGGCCAAGTCCGGCTACCTGACCCGCGCCGGCCTGCACCGCGTGCTGGCGTGGCCATACCTGTTCAAGAACTACTCGGTGCGCGATCTGGCCGAGTTCCTGGAGATCTACGGCTTACCGCTGCGGGTCGGCAAGTACCCGGCCGGCGCGACCAACCAGGAGAAGGCGACGCTGCTGCGCGCGGTGGCCGAGATCGGCCACAACGCGGCCGGTATCATCCCGGATGGCATGCTGATCGAATTCCAGAACGCCGCCCAGGGCAGCGAGGAGCCGTTCGAGGCGATGATTGGCTGGTGCGAGCGCTCGCAGTCCAAGGCGATCCTCGGTGGCACGTTGACCAGCCAGGCCGACGGCAAGTCGTCGACCAACGCGCTCGGCAACGTCCACAACGAGGTGCGCCACGATCTGACGGTGAGCGATGCGCGCCAACTGGAGGGCACGCTGACCCGCGACCTGCTGTACCCGATGGCGGTGCTCAACTTCGGCCAGGTGGACCCGCGCCGTCTGCCTCGCCTGGAGTTCGACACTCGCAAGCCGGAAGACCTGAAGCTGTACGCTGAGGTACTGCCAAACTTGGTTGGGCTGGGGGTCAAGGTGCCGGTGAAGTGGGTGCACGACAAGCTGGCCATCCCGCAGGCGCAGGAAGGCGAAGAGGTGCTCACCGCGCCGCGTCCAGAAATGGCGCTGCCGCCGGAGCTACGCCCGGTGCCAAAACCAGCGCAAACGGCGGCCGCCAGCCTGCAATACCACGCCGTACTGACCAATGCCCAGGGCGAGGTGGTTTATCCCGACCAAGCCGTGCTCGACACGGCCGCCGACAACCTTCCGGCCGACGCGATCAACACTGGGATGGAGCAGCTGCTCGCGCCGGTAATCCAGGCGATCCGCGACGGCGCGACGCCCGACGACGCGCTCGAATCGCTGGTGGCGGCATACCCGGACATGGACGATAGCGCCATTGCCGATCTGTTGGCGCGCGCGATCTTCGTCGCCGACGTGTGGGGGCGCTTGAATGGCCACACCTGACGCCAGCCAGGTTGACCTGTCCTTCGCCATCGGCCTGCCGCCCGAGGAGGCCATCGCCTACTTCGAGAGCAAGGGCTACGCCATTGGCTTCAAGTGGCAGGACGTGTGGGCCGAGGCGCACGCCAAGGCGTTCACCGTGGCCGGGGTGACCAAACTCGACGTGCTGACCGACGTTCGCGGCGCACTCACCGACGCGTTAAACAACGGCGAAACCCTGGCCGACTTCCAGAACCGTCTGCAACCGCTGCTGGAGGCCAAGGGCTGGTGGGGCAAGGGCCGGATCGTTGACCAGGAGACTGGCGAGATCCACGGCAAGCGCCTCAACCCACGCCGCCTGGAAACGATCTTCCGCACCAACCTGCAGTCGTCCTACATGGCGGGGCGCTTCCAGGAGCAGCTGGCCAACGCCGAGTTTCGCCCGTACTGGGAGTACGTGGCGGTGATGGACAACCGCACCCGGCCGGCGCATCGCAGCCTGCACGGCCGGGTGTTCCGCTATGACGACCCGTTCTGGCGCACCTTCTACCCGCCCAACGGCTGGAACTGCCGCTGCCGGGTGCGTACCCGCAGTCAACGCGAGATGGACCGGCTGGGTCTGGCTACATCGAGCAGCGAGGGGCGGTTGGAAACGGTCGAGCAGCCTATTGACCGCCAAGGTAATACCCGGCCTGCCATAGCCTTCAATGACCCGGCCACTGGCAAGCGCTTCATGGCCGATGCCGGCTTTGGCTTCAATCCCGGCTTGGCGGCGTACCAGCCGGACCTCAGTCGCTACCCGCCGGAGCTGGCCCGGCAATTCGTCCAGGAGCAGGCAAGCCGATGATTGACATCAAGATCGACTGCAGCGGGGTTATGCAGACGCTGGAGCGGCTGGAGCAGGCTGTCACCCATCGCGCACCGGTCATGCGGGCCATCGCCGGGATTATGGCCGATGCGGTCGAGGAAAACTTCGCCCAGGAGGGTAGGCCGAAATGGCAGGGGCTGAAACCCAACCCGCGCCGGGCCGGTGGCAAGATACTGCAGGCTACTGGTCGACTCGCTTCCTCTATCGTCCCGGCCAGCGACAACGACAACGCCGTGGTCGGCACCAATGTCAAATACGCTGCCATCCACCAGTTCGGCGGCCAGACTCGGCCGCATGAAATCCGGCCACGCAACAAGAAGGCGCTCGCCTTCGGTGGGCGGGTAGTGAAGAAGGTCAACCACCCAGGGTCGAATATCCCTGCTCGGCCGTTCCTGCTGCTAACCGACCAGGACGTCGACGAGATCGAAGCAACGATGAACGACTACCTGCGCGGAGTGGTTGGGGACTGAGGGTCAGCAACGAGAAACGCGCCGTTTTGGCGCGTTTTTGCTGTCTGGCTGCGGGGGTGATACTGCCGGATGGGGTATCGTCAAAATTAAACGGGTTTTAAACGCCTTGCTGCGCGGGTCAATTGAATGACGGGAGCGCCTCTTCCAAAATCTTCTTCAGTGTGAAGAAATTTACCCCGATGCTCTCCATGCCTCCACCACTCCGGTACATGATGTGAACCTGATTGCCAGACAGGTTGGCGTTGCCGCCGATGCTCGGCAAGTCGATCAGGTGCTTCTTCAGGTTTTTCATATTCCACAGCGCCAACATGTCATCCTGCGTCAGGTCCAAATCGTATGTACACCGATCACCAGGATCATAAATGCTTACCCGTACTTTCTTCATGATGTTCCCCGTAAGTTCTCAAACCGTTGTTCCTGAGCCTATTTGGCGTTCAGCGACTCCAGTAGGTCATGCCCAGACCAAGTCAACAACACAAACGGGTTATCGCGCATCATCTCTAGGCTTTGCTTTTCCAAGCGAATAAAGCCGCCATTTTCTAGCAGAGTCATGTGATAGGCCTGTTCGACATGTCCGGCTCCAGTGGTATCCGCGACATAAGTACATACCGAGGCCAACGTAGGACGTCCATCACGCTCTTTCTCGCAGCCTTCCAAGATGGCCAAAACTGTTTGCATGTTCCTTCGCATATTAATCACTTCCTTGGCATGTAAAAGGGCATTTTGGCCATGCCATAGTCTGACTGCAAGCTTTTGCCCTCGATCCTACTGAAGCCCCTCAACTAAGCCCCATTTGTCATGCCCTCGACAATGGGGGCTATGGCACACAAAACACCTCTCATCGCCGCTCTGACGGTTGACCTCTCCCAGCTCGGCAACGCCGACGGCGAGGCTCCCCGCGTCATCAAGCTGCTCCCGGCTGGCACCTTCCGTGCCCGCGACGGCCGTCCGGCCGAGTGCGCCGCCTGGAAGCTGGATGAAGTGTTGGCCGCCATCCTGATTGCCGAAGCCAACCAACGGGAGACGCGCTATGTAATCGACTACGAGCACCAGACCCTGCGCAGCGTCGAGAACGGCAAGCCAGCCCCCGCCAGCGGGTGGTTCAGCGAGTTGGAGTGGCGCGAAGATGGCCTCTATGCCACCGACGTGGAGTGGACAGACAAGGCCGCCGCCATGATCTTGGCGATGGAATACCTCTACCTCTCCCCAGTTTTCACCTACGACAAGCAAGGCCGTGTCACCGGTCTGTTGCATGTTGCCCTGACCAATAACCCGGCATTGGACGAGCTGCCTGAACTACAGGTGGCGGCCTTGTCGCGTCTGGTTTCCTTAACCCAGTCCGTTTCCCAGGAGGACTCCACGATGGACGAACTGATCGAGCAGCTGCGCTGGCTGCTCAACCTACCGGTCGGCGCAACCGCCGACGACATCAAGGCCCAGCTGCAAAAGCTGGTTGAACAGCTTTCCAACGGCCAGGGCACTGCCGCCGCCAGCGTCGACCTGGTCAACCTGGTCGGCACCCAGCAGCAGCGTATCGCCGCCCTGTCAGCCAACCAGGTCGACCCGGCCCGCTTCGTATCGGTCGAGACCATGCGCGCCCTGCAGGAGCAGGTTGCTGCGCTGACCACCCAGCAGCAAGGCCGCGAGGTTGATGAGCTGGTGGTGGCGGCACTGTCCGACGGCCGCCTGCTGACCGCACAAGAGAGCTGGGCGCGCGATCTGGGCAAGAGCAACCTCGCCGCGCTGCAGGGCTACCTTGCTACCGCGCCGAAGATCGCCGCGCTGTCGAGCACCCAAACCCAGGGCAATCCGCCTGCAGGCGATCCGGTGACTGGTCTCGACGCCGACACGCTGGCCGTTTGCAGCATGTTTGGCAACGACCCGACGGCCGTGGCCGCCGCACTGAAGGAGTAAGCACATGGCTGCGACTACCCAAGACCGCAATACCCCGCTGAAAGACGGCGAGCTGATCGTCGTGCCGGTCGCTGCTGGCGTAAAGATCCCGGCCGGCACCATCGTGGCGGCCAGTGCCACCGGTTTTGCCACGCCGGGCGCGACCGCGACCACGCTGGCCTACCTCGGCATGGCGGATGCCAACGTCGACAACACGGCCGGCGCTGACGGTGTCATCAGCGTGCCGGTGCGTCGCGGCAAGGCGTTCAAGTGGGCCAACGACAACGGCGACCCGGTCACCCAGGCCAGCCTCGGCCGTGCCTGCTACATCGTCGACAACCAGACCGTGGCCAAGACCAACGGTGCCAACACCCGTTCGCAAGCCGGCATCGTCGTCGCCGTCGACGCCGACGGCGTGTGGGTCATCTAACAGGAGCAAGTACTCATGATCGTTAACGCTTCCACCCTGAAGGCGATCTTCGTCAACCTGAAGACCACTTTCAACAACGCCTTCGACGCCGCGCCGAGCCAGTGGCAGAAGATCGCCATGCTGGTGCCATCCACCGCGCGTTCCAACGACTACAAATGGCTGTCCACCTTCCCGCGTATGCAGAAGTGGATCGGCGAGAAGGCCGTCAAGGCGCTGGCCGCCTCCGGCTACAGCATCACCAACGACGATTGGGAAGCCACTGTCGAGGTCGACCGCAACGACATCGAGGACGACAACCTGGGCATCTACGCGCCGCAGGCACAGATGGCCGGTTTCTCGGCCCAACAGCTGCCGGACGAGATCGTCTTCGACCTGGTCAACAAGGGCTTCACCAGCCTGTGTTACGACGGCCAGTACTTCTTCGACGTCGACCACGCGGTCAACGGCCAGTCCGTCACCAACAAGGGCACCAAGAAGCTGTCGGCCGCCTCGCAGGCCGCTGCCCAAGCGAGCTATGGTGCAGCGCGTACCGCGATGAAGAAGTTCAAGGACGACGAAGGCCGCCCGCTCAACATCAACCCCAACGTCCTGCTGGTGCCGCCTGCCCTGGAGGATACGGCCCGCGCGCTGCTCACCAGTGATCGCCTGGATGACGGCAAGGCCAACCCGTACAAGGGCACTGCCGAGCTGGTGGTGGATGCGCGCCTGACTTCGGACGACGCCTGGTTCCTGCTGGATACCACCAAGCCGGTTAAGCCGTTCATCTACCAGGAGCGCAAAAAGCCGGTGTTCGTGCAGCAGATCGACCCGCAGTCCGACAACGTGTTCGACCGCAAGAAGTTCAAGTTCGGTGCCGAAGCTCGCGCCGCTGGTGGCTACGGCTTCTGGCAGCTGGCCTACGGCTCCGACGGCAGCGTGGCGTAAGCGAGGGGGAGATCATGGCAGAGCCTAAATCCAAGGTCGCCCCGGCCGTCCCGGCCGAGGGTGAAGCCCAGCAGGACGCTGGGACACAGATCGAGCAGCAGCAAGCTGCGGATGCCGCGACCCCACCGGTCGACTCGCAGAACGCCGACCAGGGCGTGGCCAGCGACAACCAGGAGGAGCAGGAACCGGCACCGCAGGTGGAACAGCAAGCCACCCAGGATGCTGCTCCAGCTGAAGCCGTGGCCGGTCTGTTCGAGCCCAACGCCATCGAGGTGGTGGCCAAGTGCGAGAGCTTCCGCCGTGCCGGTCGCGTGTTCAGCCGTGAAGTCTCCAAGATCCGCCTCGCGGAGCTGACCGAGGACGAGTTCAAGCTGCTGTACGACGAGCCGATGCTGGCCGTGCAGTTGACCCATCTCGCCGAGGAGGACTGATCGTGTACGCCACCCGCGACGACATGGTGAAGCGCTTTGGCGAGAAGGAGGTCATCGCGCTGACCGACCGCGACTACACCGGCCAGATCGACGACACGGTGCTGAGCGAGGCGCTGGCGGATGCCAGCGTGGAGATCGACGGCTATATCGGCGGCCGCTATCCGCTACCGCTGGCCCAGCCGCCGAAGATCCTCACCGGCTACGCCTGCGACATCGCCCGCTACCGCCTTTGCGGCAGCGGCACCCAACTGACCGAGGACATTCGCGACCGCTACCGCGACGCGGTGAAGTTCCTGGAGCTGGCGGCAAACGGCAAGGTGACGCTCGGCGGCATGCCGGGCGGCGGGCCGGCCCCGGTCGACAACACGGTGCAGTTCGCCACGGGGTCGCGGGTGTTCGCCCGTGACGGCGGAGCGTTCTGATGATCCTGATCCAGACCGAGGACGCTATCATCGCGCGCCTGCGGCTCGGCCTCGGTCGCATGGTGCAAGAGGTCGGCAGCTACGGCGGCGAACTGGACGAGGGGTTGGGAGAAGCCATCCGCCGCTTCCCGGCCGCCTGGGTCACCTTCGGCGGCGTCACCAAGACCGAGCCTTACGGCACCAGCCGCCAGAAGTTCAAGGCGACCGGGCAGTTCGTGGTCATGGTGGGTGAGCGCAGCGTGCGCGGCGAAGCGGCAGGCCGACGTGGTGGCCCTGCCCAGGGCGAGGTCGGTAGCTATCCACTGGTCTACGCCGTGCGCCGGCTGTTGTCCTCGCAGGATCTCGGTCTGCCTATCCAGGAGCTGATGCCTGGCCGGGTGCGCACCCTCTATAACACCCGGCTGGAACGCGAGGCGTTTTCGGTATTCGCCTGCGAGTTCCAGACCGCCTGGATCGAGGAGGCGCTGCCGCGCGACCACTGGCCCAGCCCGCCGGCCCCCGGTACGCCGGAAGCGGAGACCAGTCCCGATGCCGTGTTCGCCCGCTACCAGGGCAAGCTCGGCCAGCCCGATCCCGACTGGCTGCGCACCGGCCTCAATTACCACCTGACCCCGGACGACGGCCAGGCCGACGCCCAGGATCTCATCACCAGGAGCGAACCATGAAAGTCAAAGCCGCGCCCGGCATCCAGGTGCCGAAGGAAGACAAGCCGCGCGAGTTCATCACCGACGCTGAAGCGGTCGAGGTGCCGAACAGTACCTACTATCTGCGCATCGTGGCCGACGGCGACCTGATCGACGTCGACGCGGTGGCCAGCGCCACCGAGGTGGAAGCTGTACCGGCCGAAACCGACGGTGTCAAAAATGCCGCCAAGAAAGGGGGTGAATGATGGCCAGTCAGAACATCAGTTTCGACAGCATCCCGTCCAGCATCCGCAAGCCGGGCAAGTATTTCGAGTTCAACACCAAGCTGGCGGTGCGCACGCTGCCGGGTAATCTGCAGAAGGTGCTGATGCTGGGACAGAAGCTAGTCGCAGGCACCCAGGCGGCGATGGCTCCGGTTGACGTATTCAGCGACGAACAGGCAGCCCAACTGTTCGGCCACGGCTCGCAGCTGCACCTGATGGTGCGCGCCGCAATCAAGGCCAACCCCTACCTGCAGCTGACCGCTGTCGCCATCGCCGACCCGGCAGGAGCCCAGGCCAGCGGCACCACCACGCTGGCCGGCACAGCCACCGGCAGCGGCGTGCTGACGCTGTGGGTGGGTGCGAACCGCGTCGACGTCGCGGTCAACAGTGGTGACACCGCTGCCACCGTGGCAGCTGCGCTGGCGGCCGCCGTCACCGCCCGACCGGATATTCCAGTCACCAGCGCCGCCGTTGCGGCCGTGGTCACGCACACCTGCTACCACAAGGGCACGCTTGGCAACGACATCAAGCTGGTGGCCAGCTGCACCGCGCCGGGCCTGACCGCCACCGTGGTCACGCTGGCCGGTGGCACCCTCGACCCGGACTATACCGCCACCCTGGCGGCCGTGGCCGGTGCTGGCCACAACATTATCGTCGCGCCGCTGTCCAGCCAAACCCAACTGACTGTGCTGCGCACCCACCTGGACTTCGTGTCCGGGCCGATGGAGCAGCGCGGCGCGCTTGGCGTGTTCGGCTGGCCCGGCTCGCTGGCCACCGGCACCACGCTGGCGGGCCAGATCAACGGCGGCCGCATCACCGGTGCTTGGCATCGTAGCTCGCTGCGCCTGCCGTGCGAGATCGCCGCCGCCTACGCCGCCGTGCTGGCCAGCGAGGAAGACCCGGCCCGTCCGCTCAACACCCTAGAGCTGGTCGGCATGGACGTTACCTCCATCGACCAGCGTCCAATCCGCACCGAACAGGAAAACGCGCTCAACAACGGCCTGACACCGCTGGAGATCGGCCCCGGTGACCGGGTGCAGATCGTGCGCGCGATCACCACCTACACCAAGGACCCCCAAGGGGTGACCGACGTGTCCCTATTGGATGTGACCACGATTCGCACCCTGGACTACGTGCGCAAAGCAGTCCGTGAGCGTATTGCCTTGCGCTTCCCGCGTGAAAAGCTATCCGAGCGGACCCCGGACAAGCTGCGCAGCGAAACACTGGATGTGCTTTTCAAGCTGGAAGAGCTGGAAATCGTAGAGGCGGTCGAAGCAAATAAAGACGGGGTACTTGCTGAGCGTGATGGCCAGGACGTGAACCGCGTCAACCTCAAGATCCCGTGCGACGTGGTGAATGGATTGCACATCGTGGCCGGCCGCATCGACCTGCTGCTGTAACAACCCTGGGGCGGCTGGAGGCCACCAGACCCGCGAAGGCCGCCCCAATACCCAGGAGAACCAACATGGCACTACAGGAATACGCCGGGGCCATCGTGCTGGAAGTGGACGGCAAGGAGGTCGAAGTGATCGACCTCAACGTCAACACTAAGACTGGCCGCAAGCTGGTCAAAACCATGAACAAGACCGGCCGGGCCAAGGGCTTTGCCAAGGGCATCGCCGAGTACGACCTGTCGATCACCGTGGCGATCCCGCTGTCCGGAGACCTCGACTGGGAGGCCATCGAAGGTGCCAAGCTGACCATCTACCCGGCCAGCAATGGCGGTCAGCGCGAGAGCTACCTCGACTGCTTCACCACCGAGGTGGGTGAGAAGTACAGCGTCGATAACGAAGCACGCCGTGACCTCAAGGTGCAGGCGCTGCGCAAGGTGAAGGAGTAAGACATGGACGAGAAGAAAGCGCTGCTGTACGGCGTGGAATACCCGGCACGCTCCGGCCAGCTGCACTACGACTTCGAACTGCGCCTGCCGACCGTGGGTGACAACATCGCCGCCATCGAGGCACACGGTATCGGCTCCAATATGCGCATCAATACGGCGATGCTGGCCAGCTGCCTGGTGAAACTTGGCGACATCCCGGCCGAGGCGATCACCTACGAGCTGCTCGAGCAGCAGATGGTCGATGACGACTACGACGTGCTGGCGGCTGAGCGCGACCGGCTTAAAAAAAAGCGGATGAGGCCGAATCCCTCCTCGGCGGTTTCCGACTCGCCGTCGTCGCCCTCGGCAAGCATGGCATCCCCGAGTCCCGAATCCGCGAGCTGAACGCGACCGAGTTCGAAGGCTATCTCGCCGCCGTCAACCAGCTGTATGGCGGTAAGCCCTCTCCAGGCAAGGGTGGCGGCGAGAAACGGCACATTAGATCGCAGCGCAAGAAGAAGCCACGTTAAACATGTCCCGAAACCCTGAAGTTGCCCTGACCCTCAAGGCCCGTGACGAGGCATCCCGCACCGTCTCGCGGGTCATGCAGGATACGGAGCGGCAGACCCAGCGTGCCGAGAAGGCCGTTATTGGCCTGTCGCGCGAGAGCCAGCGCATGGCCAGCGCGCGCGAGCAGCTGGGCGTGCGGGCCGAGCGAGCGATCCAGCGCGAGATCCAGCAAACCGAGGCAGCCTACAAGCGCCTGGCCAACAGCGGCACGCTATCGGCCAAGGAACAGGCCCGCGCTTATGAGGCGATGCGCGACAAGGTGGCGGGTCTGCGGCGTGAGATGGCCGGTGTGAGCCAGCTGCAGCGCGGCCTCGCTGCCGGTGCACGTGGAGTCGCGGCAGGTGTTGCCGGGGTGGCGGCCGGAGCCTACGTGGTCGGCCAGCCGGTCAAACGCACGATGGAGTACGACCGCCGCCTGGCGATGATGGCCAACACCGCGTTCGCCGAACGTGACGTGGGTGGCCGCCGAGCAGGCGTGCGTGAGTTGGACGATGCCATCAAGCGCGCGGTGCGCGAAGGCGGCGGTACCCGCGAAGGCGCAGCCGAGACGCTCGACAACCTGCTGGCCTCGGGGTCGATGAGCCAGAAGAGCGCCGTCAATCTGCTGCCCACACTGCAGAAGTATGCGACTGCTACCGGTGCTGACCCGAACGAGCTGGGCAACATCGCCATCCGGGCGATGCAGACGTTCAAGGTCAAGGAAAGCGAACTGCCGTTGGCGCTCGACATGGCGATCAAGGCTGGCCAAGAGGGTGGCTTCGAGCTGAAGGATATGTCCAAGTGGTTGCCGCAGCAGATGGCCGCTGCAAAGCAGGCCGGCATGTCTGGCATGGGTGGGCTGGCCAAGCTGCTTGCGGCCAACCAGGCGGCGGTGATCACTGCCGGTACCAAGGACGAGGCCGGCAACAACCTGGTTAACCTGCTCGCCAAGATCAACAGCCAGGACACGGCCAAGGATGCTTCGAAGATCAGTGCCAGCACCTTCCAGGAGAAAAAGAAGGGCGAGAAAGGCATCGATCTGGCCGGCACGCTGGCGGCCGCGCGCGAGAAAGGCGTGAATTCTCTGGATGCGTTCGTCGGACTGGTCGACAAGGTGGTCGGCCACGACAAGCGCTACCAGGATATCCAGACCAAGCTGAAGACAGCCAAGGGCGACGACCGCAAGGTGCTGCTGGAGTCGCAGGGCGACATCCTGCAGGGCTCGGCGGTCGGCAAGCTGATTCAGGACCGCCAGGCACTGATGGCGCTGGTCGGTTACATGGGCAACCGCGACTACGTGAAGAGCATCGAAGCCAAGCTGCCAGGTGCTGGCGGTACCGGGCAGGCCAACTTCGACATGATCGCCAGTACCGCGTCCTATCAGACCGAGCGCGCCAAGAATGAAAAGGCCATTGCAGAACAGCAGGCGTTCGACGGCCTGAGTTCGACTATCGGCTCGGTTGCCGGCAAGTTGGCTGACTACGCCCAGGCATATCCGGGCCTATCCACCGCCCTGGTAGCGGCGACCACGGCGGTGACGGCGCTGGGGGCTGCAGCAGGTGCGGCCGCCATTCCGATGATGATGATGGGTGGCGGTCCCGGCGTCGGCGGCACGATGGTAGGCCGCGCCCTGGGTGGTGCCGGGGTATTGCTCAGAGCAGGGGGCGGTGTGGCACTGGCTGGTGCGGCGGGCTATGGCGTTGGCACCGCGATCAATGCGGGCATCACTGGCGTGCTGACCGCTACCAACGGTGGCAAAGAACGCACGCTGGGTACGTGGCTGTATGACCTCTTCAACGGTGACCAGGACGCCAAGCTGCTGGCCCCTACGCCGATGACAAAGCGCAATGCCCCAAGCATCGCTGCGCCGATCCCGCAGCTGGATATGCTGCAGTCTGCCGTCAACGCTTCGACCAAGTTGGATCTGGCTGCCCAAAAGATGCAGCAGGCCACCAGTACCCCGATCCCGGTCACGGTCACTGTCGACGTGCAGAACGGCAACATCGTCGCGTCCGTGAACGCGGCCAACGCCCAAACCGCAAGGAGACACTGATGGCCTGGGCCGATACCCTGCTTGACGCCTCGTTCCGGGGCATCACCTTTGACTGCCTGCGCACCCAGGACAGCGTACAACGCGACACCGCCAGCCACGAATACCCATACCTGGACGGCGCGGACGTGGAAGACCTTGGCCGCAAGGCGCGTCATATCACCATGTCGGCAGTGTTCTTCGGCAAGGACTATGAGAACCGGCTGCAGACGTTCATCAAGGAGCTGGATAAGCCTGGCCACGGCGAGCTAATCCACCCGGTGTTCGGCAGCATCAAGCAAGCCCAGCTTACCGACTACCAGGTCGGCCACGATGCCGACAACCCGGACTACTGCACGGTCGAGCTGACTTTCGTCGAGGCCACGCCGGGCAACCCGTTCTTCGTCCAGCAACTGCCGGCCCAGAAGGCCGAAGCCGTGAGCCAGCTCGCTGCAACGAGCCGCGCCAACGGCATTGAGGCATTCGCCAAGGCGCTCGACGGACTCAAGAGCATCAAGGGCAACCTGTCGCGACTGAACGCGCTGCGCGACATGATGACCGGCACGCTGGGCGCGATCCGCAGCCAGGTACAGGGCATCATCGGTACCACTCTTGACCTGATCGACTACCCGCGTGCCTTCGCCAGCGATGTGATGAGCTTGGTCAGCGGTATAGCCGATCTGCGCGGCTTCGACGTCGGTGTGATCCAGTCCGACTGGAAGAGTCTGGTCGGGCAGTTCGACAACGTGGTGGCCTTGCCCAGCAAGGTGTCGGCCGGCTCGGCGTCGACGGGAGGCAGTTCGGGCAGTGGCGGCACTGGTGGAGGAGTTGTCGCCGACGCCAAGCCCATCCCGGCCAAGCCGGAGGACATCGCCCTGGTGACGGCCCTGGTGCAGATCTCTGCGGCCACCACCCTGGCCGAGACCGCTGGCCAGATCCTCGCGGCGGAGGCCGAGCAGCCGACGCTGTCGCCCCAGGAGGTCGAGCACATTGCCAACGACGTGCGCGACACGCTGCAGCAGGTGATCGAGGCGCACCGCGACCTGTTCTCGGTCGAAGACGCCCGCCCGGTGACCGAGGCGCTGAAAGACACCGCTCTGGGCGTCCAGGAAGCAGCCGTCGCGGTGATCGAGGCACTACCGCCCTTGGTGACCCGCACTGTCGATGCGCCGGGCAACCTGCACCTGGTCGCTTTCCGCTGGTACGGCGATTACACCCGTGCCCAGGAGCTGGCCCGTCTCAACCCCAAGCTGACTAACCCAAACGCCCTGCAGGCGGGAGACACCCTCTATGCCTACGCCCGATAACACCGTCAGCCTGCTGATCGGTGGTCGCTTCCACAGTAAGTGGACCAGCTACGAGATCGACTCGGATCTGCTGATCCCGGCTGATGCCTGGCGCGTTGATCTTGGCCTTCCCCAAGGGCAGTTCCCACCCATCGTCACGGAAGGCGCGGCCGTCCAGGTGCGCATCGGCCGCGATACCGTATTGACCGGCCGCATCGACGACATCGATGACGACGTCGACAAGAGCAGCCACACCCTGAGCATCAGCGGCCGTGACAGCGCCGCCGTGCTGACCGACTGTTCCGCGCCGATCTTCACTGCCAAACAGGTGACGCTGGCCGAGGTGGTGGCCAATGTGGTCAAGCCGCTGGGCATCAGCAAGATCCGCATCGACGCCGACAAGGCGCGCACTGCCGAGAAGGTCAATGTCGAGCCAGGCGACACCGCTTGGGACACACTGGTGCACGCGGCCGAGGCCAACGGGCTGTGGCCGTGGTTCGAGCCGGACGGCACGCTGGTGATCGGTGGACCGGATTACAGCAAGCCGCCAGTAGCCAGCCTGGTGATGAAGCGCGACGGCAAGAGCAACAACTTGATCAGTCTGAGACGCACGCGCAGCATGGCCGAGCGCCACTCGGACATCACCGTGCTGGGCCAGGCGCACGGCACGGCAGTTGAGAACGGCAAGCACGCACTGAAAAGCACCGTGCGTGATGCCGGCGTGGCGACCTACCGCCCCCGGATCGTGGTCGACCACGACGCCGAGAATACCGATACCGCCCGTGCCAGGGCGCGCAAGCTGCTGTCGGACTCTCGCCTCAAGGGCTTCACCCTGGTGGCCAAGGTCAGCGGCCACCGCACCAGTGACGGCCTGCTGTGGCAGCCAGGGCAGCGCATCCACGTAGTGAGTGAGCCGCACGAGATCGACGCGGTGTTCTTCCTGATGGCGCGCAAGTTCCAGGGCGGCCGAGGAATTGGGAGAGTCACCACGCTGACGCTCAAGGAAGACGGCGTTTGGGTGCTCGACGCCCATCCTCACAAACGCAAGCACCGTCGGGGCAAGAACAGCTCGGCAGGCTTGGAAGCCGTGGATGTGACGCAATGATCAACGAAATCGACAAGCGCATCCGCCGTGCGATGGCGGGGGTGCGGCAAGCATTCCGGGGCGTGCTGACGCGGGTCAACAGCGGCCCGGCTGTGCAGCTCGCCCAGGCCGATGGGCTGGCCGGCGAGCGGCTGCAGGACAACGAGCTGTTCCAGCACTACGGGCTGACCAGCAACCCGCCGCCCGGCTCAATGGCGGTCATCCTCCCGGTCGGCGGCAAGACCAGCCACGGCATCGTGATTGCCACCGAGCACGGCAGCTACCGGCTGAAGGCACTCAAAACAGGAGAGGTCGCACTCTATACCGACGAGGGTGCCAAGATCGTGCTCAAGCGCGGTCGCCTGATCGAGACCGACTGCGACGTGTTTAAAGTCAACTGCAAGACGTGGGAAGTAAACGCCACCGACAAGGCCGACTTCAATACACCGGCCCTGACAGCCAGTGCTGTGGTGACAGCCAAAGGGCAGATCAATGGCAACGGCGGGATGGCCATCAAGGGTGGAAATGGGGCGCATGTAGAAGGCACTCTGGAAGCGACGGTAGATGTGATTGCTGCCGGCAAAAGCGGTGCGCATCATAAACATCCAGGTGATTCTGGTGGAGTCACTGATGAGCCAATCTGAGAATTTAGCTGAAATCCCCTCTGTTTTGCTTCGGAGAGAAAGGAGACAATCTGTTTTCTAACTCAGCAAAGCGAGAAAAAAGTTATGCCAGAACACAGTAAATACAATGTCGAAGATCTCGTTAAACGCCTTGAGGCAAAGCAGGAGCAGCTCTTTAAGGTGATTCGAGGAACCGAGCTATCCGAGCACGACTTGCAAATGCGTGGTGTCTCAACCTCAATTCCTCAAGTGCGTGTTTCAGGCCGTGACATTCGGCTGTGTGTCGACGAGTACGTAGCCCTCTTAAAAGAAGTACGTACCTTGGCCAAATAGCACATATCACTGAAGCCTATCGGCTAACCACCCATACCACCATGCCCCGACAATTCGGGGCATGGACGCTTTAATCGACCCGCAAACTGGCGACTATGCCGGTTCCCGCACTGACACTCTGGCCAACGCGGTCTACCTGCGGCTGATGACGCCGCTGGGTAGCTACTGGGCCGACCCGACCTTGGGTTCGCGCCTGCACGAGCTGCAGCGCGAGAAGGATGTCAGCCGTGTGGCCGTGTTGGCGCGCCAGTACGCCGAGCAGGCGCTGGCCCCGCTGGTCAAGGACGGCCGCGCCGATAGCATCACCGTCACGACCTCTCGCCAGCAGCCCGGCTGGCTGGAACTCCACATCGAAGTGGAAGACGCCAGCGGCCGCGTCCAGCGCTTCCAGCATCCGGTGAGGGTCGCCTGATGCCGTTTACTGTTCCCGCCTTCTCCACCATCCGCGACGCGCTGCTGCGCGACCTGAAGAACCAGTTGCCCGACGCCGACGTCGGCCCGGACAGCGACTACTTCATCCGTGCCACCTCGGTGGCCAGCGCCGTCGAGGGGCTGTACCAGCACCAGGCGTGGATCGTTCGCCAGATTTTCCCGGATACTGCCGACCGCGAGTACCTCGAGCTGCATGCCCGCACGCGGGGTTTGACCCGCAAAGTGGCAGTAGCCTCCCAGGGCCAGATCAGCGTCGCCGGCACACCAGGTGCGGCGGTTCCGTCCGGCCTCACGGCCAAGCTGGGTGACCTGACCTATGTCACCACCCAAGCCGGCGTGATTGACGCCAACGGCGTGGCCACGGTAACGGCGGTTGCCAGCACAGTCGGTACGGCCGGGAATGCCTCGGCGAATGCTGTTGTCGAACTGACGGCCGCACCATCTGGCGTCACCAGCCAAGCGACCATCGTCAACATGACCGGCGGCGTCGACGAGGAGTCGGACGGCGAGCTGCTGGCACGTCTGCTGGAGCTGATCCGCCGCCCACCAGCCGGGGGCAACAAATATGACTATCGGCGCTGGGCGATGGAAGTGGCCGGCGTGACGGCCGCCTTCGTCTACCCGTTACGCCGTGGTCTCGGTACCGTCGACGTGGTGATCACCTCGGCCGGTGCGCTGCCATCGGCCACCACCATCACTGCCGTGCAGGACTACATCGACGATGTGCGGCCGGTGACGGCCAAGAACAGCCTAGTGCTGGCCCCAACCCTGAAAGTGGTCAACGTCACCGTATCTGTGCAGCTGTCCGGCATCACGCTGGCGGTAGCCCAGGCCCAGATCGAAGCTGCACTCGGCATCTACTTCAACCAGTTGGCCCCCGGCGAGGCTGCGATCAAGAGCCGCATCGAAGCGCTGGTCTCCGACCTATCCGGAGTGGTCGACCGTGCAGTGACGCTGCCAGCGGCCAACGTGGTGCCGACCGTGGACGCCAGCATGGTCGAGTGGGTGAGGCTAGGCACCGTCACGGTGGTGGCGCTGTGATGGCGGGCCATGCCGAACTGCTAGCCCTGCTGCTGCCGCCGGTAAGTTACGCGCCCACTGGCTCGGTCCTGCGGGCCGAACTGCTGGCCGAGGGCCAGGCGCTCGACACCTCTCTCACCAGTGCCGACCACATCCAGGGAGCGATAACACCGTTCTTCGCTGAACAACTGCTGCCGGACTGGGAACGCGTCTGCGGTATCACGCCGCCGGCCGATGCGGCCTACCAGCAGCGTCTGCAGGCTGTGCTGGCCAAGCTGGCCGAAACAGGTGGTTTGAGTATTCCGTACTTCACCCGCCTGGCGTCCAGCCTTGGCTACACCATCACCATCGCCGAACTGGAGCCGTTTCGCGCCGGCGTCAGCCATGCCGGTGATCCGCTCTATGTCGAGGACATTCAGTGGGTGTGGCAAGTGGTGGTGGCCAGCCAGAGCCGCAGCTACCTGTTTCGGGCTGGACAGTCCGTGGCGGGCGAGCGCCTGACCTCCTTTGGTGACCCGGTCATCGAATCCGTGATCGGCGACCTGAAGCCGGCACATACCTTCGTTTATTTCGCCTATCAGGGGTAAACCATGCAGAAGATCAACACCGCCGATGGCCTATTCGTAGACGGCAATCCGAGCACAGGGGCGCTGGGTACTATCCTGACCGCCGCTTGGCTGAACATGTTTCAGGCCGAGGTTATCTCGGTGCTCTCTGCAGCAGGCATCGCCATTGATGGAGCCAAGTCGGACCAACTCGCCACCGCCATCCAGACCCTGCTGCGCGGCAAGGCCACTGTCAACGTCGCCGGCGGGGTAAGCGTCAACTTGGCTGCAGCCCAGTACGGCATGCCAATTCTCATTCTGACCGGTGCACTGACCGCCAATATCAACCTGATTTTCCCGGCGATCAGCGGCGCGTGGATTGTGCGCAACCAGACCACCGGCAACTTCACCGTTACCTGCAAGACACAGGCCGGTAGCGGGGTGGTAGTTAGCCAGGGCTGCAGCAATGCCCTGTGGGGAGACGGTACCAGCATCTACGCTGAGCAGACCGACTGGGCCAATATTGTGTCGCAGGCCGCGACCGCCTTCACCTCTGGCGGTGCTGCGCCTAGCTTCACGCTTACCCCGTCGCCGGCACTACAGGGCTATGCCGTACCTCAGCGTTTCCGGGTCAAGTTCCACGCCGCTGGCGCTGGCGCGGACACGCTCAACGTGTCGGGCCTTGGTGCCAAGTCGATCAAACAGTATGACAGTGCAGGCAATAAGGTTGCGGCCGTCATTGTGGCGAACCAGTTGGCGGACGTTGAGTACGACGGCGTGGATTTTGTGATCCTTGACCCGCTGCCAGTTGCGACTGCTTCGATACCGGCAGCACGCAAAGCCCTGAAGTCCGCATCCGTCGCACCCATTAGCCTGATCGGCACTACAACTAGCGGAAGTAATCAACTCACCGCCGCCAGTACCACCGCTGGGCTGATTGCGAATGGCACCTATATCACAGGCGCGGGCATTCCGGCCGGTACGTATATCACGGCGATCAATGGAACCACGCTGACACTCTCGGCCAACGCGACAGCGTCAGCTGCAGGGGTTGCGCTTACGGCCTATACCCTCAACAACCGCACGACATCAGCAGATGCGGTGACGGTGACGGACGGGGCCAGCTACAAGACGCTGCTCAATGTCAGCGTGACCGGCAACATCGGCACGGTCGGTGCCAACGGACTCGATACTGGTGTGCTGGCGGCGAGTACCTGGTACTACGAGTTTGTCATCTACAACCCGACGATTGCTACTACGGCCAAGCTCTACTCGTTGTCTCTTTCTGCCCCAACACTGCCGGCTGGGTACACGATGTTTGCACGGACAGGTTCGGTACGCACGGATGCGAACAAGATCCTGATGTACACGCTGCAGATTGATCGACGCTCACAATATGTCGTTGCCTTGGGCACTAACGTAGCTGCGTTACCGCTGATGGCGAGCGGTACTGCCGGTAGCGTCTCAACTCCAACCTATGTAGGCATCGCCACAGCTAACTTTGTGCCGACTACTGCATCTCGTATTCAGGTCTCTGGCGGTAGCGTCACTGGTAACCAGCCGGTTATATGCGGTCCAAACGTCGCATATGGTGCATCTGGCTCACAAACCGCGCCACCTCTTGATAACAACGTAGCGGGCGGTCCGTATACAGCTGTGCGAGTGACGGTCGAGTTTGCTCTCGAATCCTTGAATATCTACTGGGCATCATATGGCTCCGGTGGGTACATCCAATGCCTCGGTTGGGAGGACAGCATCTAATGAGTTACTGCTACAGCAACGACGGCCAATCCATGCGAGCTGTTGATCTGGATTATCAGGCTCAGGACGGCGAGGTGGTTTTCGACCATTACGCGACCGATGACGAGTTGAATGCCGCATTCCTCGGTCGCATAGGCCAGCGTTTGATCAACCTGCGTACTAGCCACCTTGGTGAAATCAACGCCCATGCGGCCAAACTTTTGGCCACCTTGTCTGCCAACTACCCTGAAGGAGAGGTGCAAAGCTGGAGTCAGCAGACTAAGGAAGCCGACGCGCTGGCGGCTAATCCCGATGCACCCACGCCGCTACTGTCGGCTATCGCCACCGCGCGCGGCCTGAGCGTGGGGAATCTGGCCATGCGGGTGCACGCCAAGGCAAATGCTTACGCGCGCGCCAGTGGCCAAATCATCGGTCAGCGCCAGGCGATGGAGGATGCACTGTTGGCTATCGATTTGAGCGCCCAGGATGCAGTGGCGCAGATGGAGGCAGTGCAATGGCCCACCGCTTGATCCTACTCGGTCTATGGCTTGCCTCGCTGCTGGCGGTGGCTCTGGCTTTGGCCATGTCGCTACTGCAACTGCTCGCCGGTAACCGTCGTGCGGTGCGGGTGTTTGTCGGGGCTGACCAGACGCTGAATGCCGCTATTGGAGGTAGTGAGGACGAGACCATTAGCTCACGGGCGGGCAAAGGAGCCAAGCGCGGCATCTGGCGCTACTGCCTGCTATGCCGCCTGCTGGATAGGGTCGATCCGGGGCACTGCGAGCGTAGCATTGAGCCGGACGAGGGAGGGCCGTTACCGAAGCGATAGATAGAGTAGTGGAGAGACAGCGGCCTGGAGGGTGTTAGAGCACCCACCCGGCCAGCTGACCCGCAGACCATACCTGCAAGTCACCCCAAGGCTGCCGCTTTCGACGTCAAAAGCGCGTCAAGTCTAGCGGAATAATTGTCACCCGATAAGGGCTTGCAGATGTTTAACACCGATATTCGCTGTGGCCAGTGCGGCCGCAAGCTGGCCTCTGGCCGTTACCTAGAACTGACCATCAAGTGCCCGCGCTGCCGGGCCATGAACCATCTGAAGGCCGAGAGCCTCCCCACTGAGCGCCCAGGAGCGCCCCAACCAGGAGAATCCGATGGACGCCAGTCCGATCATCCCTTGGCTGGGCGGCAAACGACGCCTGGCTGACAAGCTGATGCCCTTGTTTCCGAAGCATGAGTGCTACGTGGAGCTGTTCTGCGGAGGCGCGGCGCTGTACTTCCTGCGCCACGTCCCTGCCTCGGTCGAAGTACTGAACGACGTGAACGGGGAGTTGGTGAACTTGTATAGAGTGGTGCAAAGCCACATGGAAGAGTTCGTACGCCAGTTCAAGTGGGCGATCAGCAGTCGCGAGGTGTTCAAGTGGCAACAGATGACCCGCCCGGAGACGCTGACCGACATCCAGCGAGCTGCACGCTTCTACTACCTGCAGCACCACGCGTTTGCGGGCAAGGTAACCGGCCAAACCTTCGGTACCGCCACCACTGGCCCGGCGATCAACCTGTGCCGGATCGAGGAGAACCTCAGTGCGGCACACCTGCGCCTGGCCGGTACTTACGTCGAGCACCTATCGTGGCAGGACTGCCTGAAGCGCTACGACCGGCCGCATACCTTCTTCTATGCCGATCCGCCGTACTGGCAGACCGAAGGCTATGGCGTGCCATTCAAGTTCGACCAGTACGAGCAGTTGGCCGAGGCGATGCGGACGTGCAAGGGTAAGGTGATGGTGAGCATCAACGACCACCCTGACATTCGGGCAGCCTTTGCCGGTTTCTGGATGGAGGGGGTAGACATCAAGTACAGCACGGCCAACGCTCACGGTGCGCCTGAAACCAGCCGGGAGCTGGTGATTACCAACTGGGAACCTGAAGCGCTGGGCGGGTTATTCTAAAAACAAAACCCCGATAATATTCTACCTGAAAAGCCTTGCATGCCAAGGCCGGAAGCAACAAGCCCCGCTTTGTGCGGGGCTTCGTGACAATTAACGCGCAAATCAGTGGCGACGTGCTGTTAGGCGGCGGTGCCAAAATTAGCGCAAACTGGTGCCAAAATGCGCGCCGCGTTACAGCTTGACGGGGCCCGTGGGCGAATTGGTGCGGTGGAGAGTCAAGTAATGTGGGGGCTTCGTGTGCCGAGTCAGAACTACTGCAAAGTGAAACGTCTGCTATCGACCCAGAGCAATCGGAACCTTCATGAAAAGCGGACACTCAAGCCGCGCTCCGCTTTTTCCTTACAGCGCCTTGTTATGTGCATCATGATTTCGGAATCATTCTTAGCGCTTTAATTCTTTCGTCATGAGCGGCTTCGGAACCAATGAATGTATTAGTAATAAAGACTGATACTGCTTGCCCAGAGTGAATTTTCTTTATTCTCTCTTTCGCTGCGTACACATGCTTAAGGCGAGAATAAACATCTTCCCACCAATCTTTACCATACTTTCTTATAAGGAGATTCTTTATCTTGTACATTCTTTTCTTACTATTTGAGCTTTCATCAGAAGCTATGAGGCTAGCCCAGATCATCCGCTTATGCAGATCATCCGGAATGCAGCCTTGTCGCTCAAGCTGCTCAATTACATCAGGGTGTAAATAGAGCTTGTTCTCATAAATCATCCTACGAACCCATAGAGGCTGCGCTCTCTCATATACCTCTGCCACTTCAGGCCTAGAAAAGCCTTGAACATGATCCTTCCATGTTTCTAGCGCATCTATTTCGCTCAATTTTCTAGATAGTTCTTCCATGGCATCCCCGAACAGATAACGTATAGCTGGCTGGGCACAACGTGACTTTATCGCGTAGCGTCCATCGACTGAAAGGAGCGAGGTTGAGCTCCGGAATAGGCATTTTCTTCCACAAGAGTAACACTGAAATCCGTTATTTCTTTTAAGTTTGGAAATTCTTCACTGCGCTTACCCCACCAGTAAATGGATTCTCGGTACAGCAAATATAAAAACTTGTGATACTTCTGATAAAACACACTGAGGCTGAGAGTTGATGCACGCTCATAAGCAACATGTCCTACCGCCTTATTTCTGAACTCTCTGAAGTCTTTCGCGAAATCAGAAGGGACGGTAATTTCGTAGCAGCTAATATGATTCACCCAAGAGGGAGCCGTGCCATTTCTTATAGAATCTCGGTACTGATCCATAATTCGCTGAGCATGATGCATTACATAGCCTTCAATTATTTTTATTCGTTGATCGCCTCTTTTATTTGTAATGTCAGTGTTCTTAGCGTCGCGAGCATGACACCCCATGAGAAATTCGTATAAATGATGAATGAAGCTTGTATAAGCGTTGTAGGCTTTGAAAGAAAGCTCTCGTGTTTGCCCTTGAATTATCATCTGTTCAGCATGTTTGCAAAAATCTTTAAAAGCATCGTCGCACCTCAAGAACTCGTGAGTTAGCACGGTACAGTGATCGTTATCTATTTCATCGCCTGCCTCAAATTTCACCGTCACCCCCACTCTTAACGTAATACTTGAGAGGCGCGAAGGCGGCAAACGAAGTTTGCTGTCGGAGCGTCCTTCTCGAAGCATTTGTTGGACATCAATTGAGACCCACTTTCGTGAACTTTTTCTTGAACTTCTCCAGCTTGCTATGAATCGCCCCCGCTTTAATAGAGATGTTTTAGGCTGCTTTCTACGTGACAGCAGCCTTCTTCTATCTGGTGTGCGATAGACGGCTAAGGCCGATCTTGAGACCTTGGTTCCAGATCTCGGCAATGACCGCATCTGGCCGACATCAGCCATTTTAGCGCAATGGCATTAACATATCCTTAGCCTACATCAGCACTCCATCTACACCGTACTTCTCTACCGCAAGCACCGCATCAACGCGCCCACCGGCCCCATCAAGCATGCCGACAGGTGGCCGGGGCGAGGTTTTAAGCGCCTGCAATGTCTGAGCGATTTGACGTTAGCAAATCGCGAGTTCAGGCGCGCCTCGCACCGGACGGGGCCTGTCGGGTAGCCGCAGGCCATCCTTGCTGGGTGGCCTTTAGGGATGAAAGGGATCTTTGGCCAAGCAAAGATCCCTTTCCCGTCCGCCGCGCGGAAGCGGCACTCAAATCATCATCCGCGTGAGCGGATGCAAAACCTGATGATTTCCGCCACTTCAACTCGCACCGTGGCGGAACGCCCCGGTAACTCCGGGGCTTCCGCCCTACGGACTGGTACTTTGCCAACGCCATGCGCGGTGAGGATTTTTCCTGCAAGGTGCTGGCATGTGCCTAGTGGTATTGCAGGTAAATCCGAAACGCCGACATACCTGCACATCTTGTCAGTGCCTGCTGCAGTCCTTACCCTTGTCGTCCTGCTGTCAGGTTCTTAGTCTTGGCCTCCTGTGCGTAACAACACAGCATGGGTTTGGCGACCCTGGCATATGGCAGGCAACTGCTCCGGTAGTTGTTTGTTGCACTCGTGTACCTTCATGTCTTCAATGGCGGGCCGGGTGGGGAGACCTTACGGTCTGCCGGGTCCATGTGCCGGTTCGCCAGCCCCGCTTTGGCTTGCCACCCGTCTGGCGAAGGGTGGCAATGACTCGTTTGCCACATGGAGCTTCTGAAATGAAAAAAGCACCACCTCTCCGTAGTACCTCCCCGCCCATCCAGTTGCGCTTCAACAAGAAAACCCTTGGTGTCTTTCCATTGGCACAAGGCCCGCGCTTTGTCGCGGCCGATATCGCCAAACTGCTCAAATACCGGGATGAAACCGCCCTGCAAACCGCGCTGGGCAAGAAGGCCGGTTGCCTGCTGACGCCCGCCAGCGGCCCGGCCCTGCTTACCCTGAGCGAAACAGAACTGCGCGATGTCCTGCGTACCTGCGGCAAACCACAAGCAAGACAACTGCAAGACTGGCTGGACGATACCTTGCTGCCGGTCTTGCGCAAGGAGACAGGGCCAGACCACGACAAGCTGCAACTGGCCTATGCCCTGGCGGATGAAGCGGCGCGGCAGGTGGGGCAGGCGGTATGGGCGTCGGTACTGGCCGGGGAGACGGAGTGGCAGCAGTCGCGCTGGCTGGTTTCCTTGCATTATCAGGCCGAGCAGGGACAGCGGCGGCCATCCGGCAAAACAGTAGCCTTGCAGAGCGAGGTGAGCACGCTGGCGGCTTTGGCTGATTGCGTGGCGGCAGGCGGGACGCTACCGGTGAGCACGCGTGAGCTGATCAAACTGGCGGCAGCGTGCCATTTGCGCCTGGCCGAGCGCATGCAAAAGCAGGCGCTGCGGGCTTAGGCCGGTTTACCGCATGTCCGTGCTTGCCTTGTGGCGGTGTGCGTTGCGATGGCGATTGCCATTGGCGGCCTGTCTTGGTTTGGGGCTTGGGGCCTGATGTTGTGGGCCATGCTTGCTGCGCACTTGGCTTGCTGCGGCTGGCTCAGGCCCGCAGCAGCGGCAGCCGGCCAAAGCGCTGGCCGAACAGGCTGCTGGCGTCCTTGCCCCACCAGTCTTGTACCACGGTGCTATATAGCTGGCGGAAGTCGATGGCGTAGGGCAGGTTGCCATCGCTCAGCCCGGCCAGTGGGGCGGTCTGGCCGTACAGACCGCCCTTGACGCGGCCGCCCAGCAGGAAGTGGCTGTTGGCGGTGCCGTGGTCGGTGCCGCGATTGCCGTTTTCGCGCGGGCGGCGGCCAAATTCGGCATAACTCAATACCAGGGTGTCGTCCCAGCGGCCTTGGGCCTGCATACGGGTTTTGAGCAGGGCCAGTCCGTCGGCCAGTTCGCCCAGCAGGCGGGCCTGGGTGGGCTGCTGGTTGCCGTGGGTGTCGAAGCCGGTAAGGGTGATGCGCGCCACGGCAATGCGGGTGCCGTTTTGCAGGATATCAGCCAGGGTGTTGATGGCCTGGGCAAAGCCGCCTGCGGCCTTGGGAGGTGCGGTGGGGGCGTCGGCCGGGTTGGCTGGCGGTTTCATGGGCGCTTGTTGCAGGGCGCTGGCGGCGGTGCGGATGTCGCCTTCCACTTTCAGGATGTGGGACAGCGCGCTGCTGTGCGCGCCGGCTTGCTGGTCTGCCGCCAGCTTGGCTTGCCGGGCAAAGTCTTGCGGATTGCTCAGCACCACGGCGCGGGCGCCGCCATCCAGCGGGCCCAGGTTCTGGCTGGACAGCACCACGCCATCGGCAGCAAAACCGGGCGGGGTGGGCTGGCTGCGAAACAGGCGGGTGAGCCAGCCTTCGCCCAGATACTGGTTGCTGGCCGAGGCGGTTTCCCAGATTTCGATGGAACGGAAGTGGGACAGATTGGGCTCCGGGTAGCCTACGCCTTGCAGCACGGCCACTTCGTGGTTTTGCCACAGCGGCAGCAGGCTGTGCATGGCCGGGTGCAGGCCCACTTGTTCGCTCAGTTGCAGCACTTGCGGGCGGGCAATGCCGATGCTGGGGCGCAGGCGATAGTAGTCGTCGCTGCTGTAGGGGATGACGGTATTGAGCCCGTCATTGCCGCCCTTGAGTTCCACCAGTACCAGCAGGCGCTGGTAGCCGGCCGGGGCCAGTGCATAGCTGAGATTGGGCAGTACCGATACCAGCAGGCCGGCACCCATGGCTTTGAGAAATTCGCGGCGTTGAAACATGGCAGCTTCCTTGTGGGCGGTTCAGTGTACCTGGTAGGCCGGGTCCAGCAGCAGCGGGGCAATGGCCTGTGCGCCGGTCATGTCGGCAGGCAGCGGCTGGGCCGGGGGTACGGCCAGCAGCAGGCGCGTGGCATCTGCAGCAGTGTTGACGTGGTAGATGGCGGCCCATTCGTCCGGTTGCAGCTTGATGGGGCGCAGCCCGGCCTGCACCAGGCGGCGGATGCGGGCTTCGCGGCCACGTTGTTCGTCCATCTGGCCATCGGCCATGACAAAGCTGTTGCGGATGGGGGCGGCGTCGTGGCTCAGGCGGTCGAGAAACTGTTTGCGGGTGAGCAGGGTGGTGCTGTTGATCCAGGCGTCGCCACCGGGCCAGCCTTTGACATTGGGCGGGTTGAACACGTCCTGCCCCAGTTGGCGGTTAAGTCCGGCCAGTGCGCGCCAGTCCGGCGGGGTGAGGTCGAAAGTCACCAGCGTGCCTACGGTCAGTTCCACCGGCGATTTCACCAACTGGCCCTGGCTGTTCCAGAAGGCCGGGGTCAGCAGCATGGCACGCAGCAACGGGCGGATTTCGTAATTGTCGCGGTAGAACAGCGCGGACAGGCGCTGGATGTCGGCCTCGTTCGGCGCGGGGGAGACCAGGTATTTCCATAGCTTGAGGGTGACAAAGCGCGCGGTTTGCGGCTTGCGCAGCAGCATGTCCAGCACGTCGTCGCCATCAAAATTGCCTTGCTGGCCAAAGATGGTCTTGTCGCCGTTGTCATGCAGATTGGGCCGGTAGACAAACTGGAAGTCCTTGTCCAGCGACCAGCCGGTAAAGGCGCGGGCGGCCTGGCGGATGTCCTGCTCGCTGTAATGGCCTTCGCCCAGGGTGAATAGCTCCATCACCTCGCGGGCAAAGTTTTCATTGGGCTGGCCCTTGCGGTTATTCACCG
This sequence comes from Aquitalea magnusonii, assembly GCF_002217795.2. Classification (NCBI taxonomy): domain Bacteria; kingdom Pseudomonadati; phylum Pseudomonadota; class Betaproteobacteria; order Neisseriales; family Chromobacteriaceae; genus Aquitalea; species Aquitalea magnusonii. Next base: position 2,826,621 of record NZ_AP018823.1, on the reverse strand, counting down.
TGTCCAGGTAGCGCATCATGGCCGGGTCGCGGGCGATGGTGTGTAATAGCTGGCCGAAATTGCCCAGCGCCTGACGGCGCAGCAGCACATTCTGTTGATACATCAGCTGCGGCACGCCCACCTTGTCCAGCGCGGAAACAAAATGGTTGTGCCAAAACAGCGTCATCTTTTCGGCTAGCGGGCTGGGGCTGATGCGCATTTCCTCCAGCCACCAGCCGCGCAGTTCCTGCGCATGTTCGTTGCGCTCTTTTTGCAGGGCTTTCTTTTCGTCTTCGCTCAGATTGGTTTTGCCCGGCCGATCGAAGGGTTCATTCACCCAGGCGGGCGGGGCGGTGAGGGCGCTATAGCTGACGTGATCGAGCAGCCGGTCCACCGCCTGCTGGCGGCTGAGCGGTGCATACAGGGCAATTTGCGCCGGATTGGCCCCGAAACCGGTGCGGGACAGCAAGTGGCGCGCACCGGCCTCGCCGATGCCGGCCCAGGCCTGCAGCGGTAGCAAAGCGAGCAGTAGCAGACGGATGACACAGTTCACGGTTGGCCTCGCAGCAAAAACCGACCGGCAGCACGGCATGGCAGGGGAAGCCTGCAGCCTGTGCTGCGCGGTTATTTCAGACAGGGCTGGCTGGCAGCCAGCTTACGGCTGGATTTTACTTGCCGATTTCCTTGCTGACGGTGTTTTCTTCCCGGTTAAGGGTTTTTTGTTCCTGCTTGGTGATATGGCCATGGTGCAGGCGGGCATCGGCACGTTCCTGGCGGCGGATGGCGCGGTCTTGCTGGTGCAGTTGCTGCGCTTGTTGCTTGCTGATTTCGCCTTCCTTGCGTTCCTGGTGAATACGCTTGTCCTGATTGGCCAGACGGTGGTTCACCTCGGCACGGCGCGGATGCTGTTTTTGCCATGCGGTTTCGGCCGAGGCGGTGGCGGACAAGGTGGCAAAGCTGAGGGCAGACAGGCTGATCAGCATGAGGCGGGTGGTCAGTTTCATGGTGGTGCTCCCTGGGTGATCTGTTGCAACTGGGCTTGAACAAGCGTGCTGTTGTTGTGCGGTCATCTTGGCCGGAAAGTGTGTACAATCCATTTTCTGCTGGCGGCAGGGTGTTAATTTCCGTGAAAAATCGGTAACGCCTTGTAAGCAACAATGTCAGCAAACATGTCGGCGTGTGTCATTGGCCACGTCAATCACCAGGGGTGCCCCGTGCGGGCTGAGAAACACCCTAGAACCTGAACTGGATAATGCCAGCGGAGGGAGCGTGATGCAGAAGGACCCACCATCTGTTGTTTCGCTTGCTCCTGCGATTGCGCTTTGTCGCACGGAGAATGTCATGCAATTGTTCAAAACCACCACCTTGCTGGCTGCACTGCTGTTTGCCGGCCTTGCCCACGCGGCCGAGCTGCGCGTGCTTACCCATAGTTCTTTTGCCGTGGCCAAGCCGCTGCTGGCCGAGTTTGAAAAGCAGAACGGGGTGAAGCTGAGCATCATCAAGGCGGGGGATGCCGGCGAGATGGTCAACAAGCTGATTCTGACCCGCGCCAACCCGATTGCCGACGTGGTGTACGGCATCGACAACACCCTGATTGGCAAGGCCGAGGCCGCTGGCGTGCTGCTGCCGATGAGCGACAAGGGCGGCGTGGTGTCCTTGCCCGGCGCGGTGAGCATCGATTACGGCTATGTCACGCTCAACTACGACAAGGCCTGGTTTGCCAAGAAGCAGCTACCGCTGCCCAAAACGCTGGATGACCTGACCCGCCCGGCCTACAAGGACCTGCTGGTGGTGGAAAACCCGGCCACCTCCAGCCCCGGCCTGGCATTCTTGCTGTCCACCATTTCCGCCATGGGCGAAGCCAAGGCCATGGCCTTCTGGGGCAAGCTGCGCGATAACGGCGTGAAGGTAAGCAAGGGCTGGACCGAAGCCTATTACACCGATTTCTCCCGCAATGGCGGTGCGCGCCCCATCGTGGTGAGCTATGCCACCAGCCCGGCGGCGGAAGTGTTCTACAGCAAGGAAAAACTGACCGCTTCGCCAACGGGCAATCTGTTGTTGCCCGGTGCCGTGTTCCAGCAAGTGGAAGGCGCGGCGCTGGTGAAGGGCGGGAAGGAAGCGGCACTGGCGCGCAAGTTTGTTGAATTCCTGCGTTCGGACGCGGTGCAGAAGGATATTCCCACCAGCATGTGGATGTATCCGGTGCAGCCGGGTATCGCGCTGGACCCGGTATTCCAGCATGCGGAAAAGCCGACGGCGCACACCACGCCGGATAGCCGCCAGATTGCCGCCAAGACCACCGCCTGGGTGGGCAAGTGGACCCGCATCGTGTTGAAGTCCGGCCAGTAATGCAGACTGGCCCCGTGATTGCCGACATCCTCAGCCCGCGGCTGATCCTGCGTCATCTGACGCCGGACATGCTGCGGGCCAGCATGCAGGCGCGACTGGCCGAAGCGGCGCGCTGGCTGGGCGCGCCCTTGCCCATCAGCTGGCTGGAGGAGGCGGCCGTGATGTCGCTGCGGCTGGACCAGATGGAAAACGAGCCGGATTACGCGCCATGGTCGATGCGCGCCATGCTGTTGCGCGAAACCGGCCAGTTGGTGGGACATATCAATTTCCATACCTGTCCCGGTCATCCTTATCTGGCCGGGCGCGGTGATGTGGAGCTGGGCTATAGCGTGCTGCCGGCATTCCGTCGTCAGGGCTTTGCCACCGAAGCCTTGACCGCCTGTGCCGACTGGGCGGTACACACCGCCGGGGTAAAGCGTTTTGTCTTGTCCATCAGCCCGGACAATCTGCCCTCGCAGCAACTGGCGGCCCGGCTGGGCTTTCGCTGGCTGGAGCGGGTGGAAGACCCGGAGGACGGCCCGGAAGACGTGCTGGTGGCCGACTGGCCTTTCCAGCAGGACCATGCATGACAGCGCGCCGCCGTACCCTTGCGCTGGCGCTGTTGCCGCTGGCCTTTCTGCTGCTGATGTCCATCCTGCCCCTGCTGCGTTTGCTGCAAGAGGGGCAGGGGCAGTTTTCTGTTGGCCTGCTGGCCGATTCCTACCTGCAATGGCGTATTGTCTGGTCCCTGCTGCAAGCGGCGGCCAGTTGTGTGGCGGCGCTGCTGGTGGGCCTGCCGCTGGCCTGGTGTCTGGCGCGCTATCAGTTTCCGGGGCGCAGCCTGACACTGCGCCTGCTGATGCTGCCCTTTGTCATGCCCACGCTGGTGGCGGGCATGGGCGTGCTGGCGCTGTTCGGCCCGCAAGGCTTGCTGGGCATCAATCTGCAGGACACGCCCTGGCTGCTGCTGTACGGCAATCTGTTTTTCAATTTGCCACTGGTGATTCGTGCCGCGTGTGAAGGCTTGTCCCTGATACCAGCCAGCCGGATTGCCGCTGCGCGCACACTGGGTGCCACGCCGTGGCGGGTGTTCTGGCGGGTGGAGTGGCCGGCAGTGCGGCCCTGGTTGTGGTCGGCGCTGTGCCTGGTGTTTCTGTATTGCTTTTCCGGTTTTGGTCTGGCGCTGCTGCTGGGCGGGCAGCGCTATGCCACGGTGGAGGTGGAAATCTACCAGTTGGTGGCTTACGAGCTGAATCTGGCGGATGCCGGTGCGCTGGCCTTGCTGATGCTGCTGGTGACCGGGGTCATGGCCACGCTGTATGCCTGGCTGGAACGCAGCCTGGCCGCGCCGCTGAAGGTGGACCCGCTGCCGCCGCGCCCACCGCAAGGCGCACAATGGCTGCAACTGTTGGCCGCGCTGGCGGTGCTGCTGCTGTTTGGCGGCTTGCCGCTGCTGGCCGTGCTGTGGCGCGCCGCTCAGGCCTTGTGGCTGCTGGGGCCGGATATGCTGGCGGATGAAGATGTGCGTCTGGCCTTGTTCAATTCGGCCCGCTTCAGCGCACTGGCGGTGCTGCTGGCGGCGGGGCTGGGCTGCCTGCATGCACTGGCCGCACGCACCAGCCTCGCTTTGCGGGCCTTGGCCTTTCTGCCCTTCATCGTGTCGCCGGTGTGCCTGGCGTTTGGCCTGTTGCTGCTTTATCCGCAATGGACGGCCAGCCTGGCCTTGCTGCTGGCCACCTATGCCTTGCTGGCCTATCCCTTTGTTGCCCGTAGCCTGGCCGGTGCGCTGGACAGCCTGCCGCCGCATTGGCCGCAGGCGGCGCGCAGTCTGGGGGCTTCGCCGCTGCGAACCTTTACCCGCGTGCTGTGGCCCTTGTTGCAACCGGCTTTCCGCCGTGGCCTGGCCTTTGCCGCGGCCACCGCGCTGGGCGAGTTTGCCGTTACCCTGTTTTTGTCCCGGCCGGAGTGGCTGACGCTCACCACACTGATTTACCAGCGGCTGGGCCGGCCCGGTCCGGATAACGCCGCGCTGGCCATGTTGTTGTCCGCCGTGCTGATGCTGCTGGCCTTGCTGGCGTTTGTGGCGATCGAATGGCCATCGGCTGCCGAGCGCCAATTGAAGAAGGAGTCCTGACATGCTGCAACTGGATGGGGTATGCAAGCGCTTTGGCGACAAGCTGGTGGCCGACCGGCTGAGCCTGCAACTGGCCGAGGGCGAAGTGCTGGCCTTGCTGGGGCCGTCCGGCGGCGGCAAGAGCACCTTGCTGAAGATGATTGCCGGGCTGGAGCCGGTAGATAGCGGCCGTATGCTGTTTGCCGGGCAGGACCTGGCTGCCGTGCCGGTGGAGCAGCGTGGCTTTGCGCTGATGTTTCAGGACTTTGCCCTGTTTCCGCATCTGGACGTATTGGGCAATGTCTGTTTCGGTCTGCGTGAGCGCGGCCTCGCGCGCGCGGCGGCACAGCAACAGGCACGTACCTGCTTGCAGCAACTGGGGCTGGCCGGTATGGAAACCCGCAAGGTGTGGACCTTGTCCGGTGGCGAGCAACAGCGCGTGGCACTGGCGCGGGCGCTGGTGACGGCACCGCGGCTGCTGTTGCTGGACGAGCCGTTTTCCAGCCTGGATGCCGACCTGCGCCGCCAGTTGCAACTGGAGTTCCGTCAGCAATTACAGCGTCAGCGCATGCCGGCCATGCTGGTGACCCACGACCGGGAAGAAGCTTTTGCCCTGGCCGACCGCGTGGCCGTGCTCAAGGATGGCCGCATAGTGCAATGTGCTAGCCCGGCGCAACTGCTGGCGGCACCGGCCACTCCCTGGCTGGCGCGCTTCATCGGTTATGAAAACGTGCTGGAGGAGGGCGTGGTGCCGGAGCAGGCCCTATGCCTGGGCGCGGACCAGCCGCTGGCACAGGTGCAACGCATCATCCAGCTGGCGGACGGCGTGCGGGTGACGGTGGCCAGCATGGACGGGGAGTTGACGCTGACCCTGTCTGCACGAGAGCTGGCACGCTATGGTGCCAACTTGCAGGTGGGTGGCACGCTGGCGGTGGGCATAGACCGCAACGCCATGCTGCGCTACGCCGCCGCCGCCGCCGGAGCCGCAGCCTAGCTGGTGGCCGTCGCGCTGAGCGTGCTGGCGCTGCCGCTATCGGCGCTGGGCTGGCACACATCCACCCAGCGGGCGTCGGTAAGCTCGGCCATCAGCGCCGGGCTGATGCGCACCGCGCTGTGAATGGCCCCGGCAGCGGGCAATACCTCGTCAAAGTCGCGCAGCGAGGCATCCATATAGACCGGTAGCGGCTGCGCCAGGCCAAACGGGCAGACACCGCCTACCGGGTGGCCGGTCAGTTCCACCACTTCTTCCACCGCCAGCATCTTGCCCTTGCCAAAGGCTTCCTTGAACTTGCGGTTGTCGATGCGGGCATCGCCACGGGTGACCAGAATGATCACCTCGCCGCTGTTCAGACGGAAAGACAGGGTTTTGGCAATGCGCCCCGGCTCCACGCCGTGGGCTTCGGCGGCCAGCGCCACCGTGGCGGTGCTGACTTCCAGTTCGATGATGGGGATGTCCAGTTGGCGGCTGGCAAAAAAATCGCGGACGGATTGCAGGCTCATGAATTAGAGAAAAGGGCTGGGGAGAACAGCCCTCACAGTAAACGCAGGCAGTAGCGCTGGCAAGAGGGTGGCTTGCCGGGTGGTGTCAGTATCAGTGACGGGCGATTTCTCCCAGCTTGTCGCTGATATCCTGCGCAGTGGCGGCCTGTTCTTCAGCCGCGTTGGCAATTTCTATCACCACATCGCGTACCCGGTTGATTTCTTCAACAATGGCGGCGATGGCCGCCTCGGCAGCGGCAAAGTCACGTTCTGTGGTCTTCACCTGTTCGCGCCCTTTGTCCATGGCGCTGATATTGCTGCTTACCTCTTGCTGGATGTCGCAAATCATGGTGCCGATTTCCTGGGTGGCCTTGGTGGTGCGCTCGGCCAGCTTGCGTACCTCGTCCGCCACCACGGCAAAGCCGCGTCCCATCTCCCCGGCCCGTGCGGCTTCGATGGCTGCATTCAGGGCCAGCAGATTGGTCTGGTCGGCGATGTCCTTGATCACGCTGACAATCTGGCCGATGGTTTCCGATTGCTGGCCCAGCGAACCCAGATTATCTGCGGTACTGCTTACCAGCTTGCTGACCGCGCGCATGGCCGTGGCATTGTTTTCGATCATGCCCTTGCCATCGCGTGCGCGCTTGAGCATTTCCTCCGAGGAGTTGGAGGCGGAGGAGGTGCGCTGGGCCACCATTTCTATGGTGGTGGTCATGGCCTGGATATTGCTGGACAACTCGTCGATGCGATCTTCCAGAAACAGCCGGCGCTGGTCATTGGCATCGCGCAAGCGTTGTGCTTCCAGTTCCGAGGAAATGTCCTGAAAGCTGGCCATGAAGCACAGCAGCTTGTTGCTGTCCTGTTCGTCCCAGATGGGAAACACCTTGGTTTTGAAGGTGACGCTGCCAACCGGAATCAGCGCCTCATGGTGGTTGATGCGGCGCGCTGCGATATCACGCAGAATCTGGCGGATTCGTTCCGGGTCGCGGTGAAACTGGTGGATGCTGTGCTGAAAAGCATTGCTGACATCCACACCGGAGCGAAACTTCTGGTTCATCATATTGCGATGCTGTGCCAATACATCGCGTGCGGTGTGGTTCATGTAGAAAATGGTGTTGTCCGGCGTGGTGTCCGCCAGCATGATCAGGTTGTCCACGTAATCCAGCATGGCGCTGAACTGATGAAGCTGTTTGTCCTTTGCTGACTGCTCGCTTGGTTTGCCTTTAAAAAATCCCAACATGATGACTCCTGTCCCGATGGCATTGTCTGCTCAATAGTGCTGATGGCAAGGCTGATCTGGATGCATGCAGCATTCCGTCGTGGCCGCCGGCCTTTTGTTGAAACTACTCAAAACTGAAGTAAGACAATCAGGTATAAGAGGCTGCAGGTTTGAAATTCAAGGCAGGGGTCTGCTGTCCCTGCTATTGGTACAGGTGCAGGCAGGGAGGGGCATGACTGTTAGGGCAGCTTGGCTATTCCGGCAATGCCAGCATATGGGTTTCTTTCACTTCTTCCATTACCACATAGCTGCGTGATTCATTGGCATTGGGCAGTTGCAGCAGGATTTCCCCCAGCAGCTTGCGGTACATCGACATGTCGGGAATGCGCGCCTTGATCAGGTAGTCGTATTCACCGGATACCAGGTGGCATTCCAGGATTTCCGGGATGTTCTGGATTTCACGGCGGAAGGCGTCAAAGATATTGCCCGATTTGGCCGACAGCTTGATCTCCACGAATACCAGCAGTGACGCGCCCATGGCCTGCGGGTTGAGCCGGGCGTAATAGCCTTCGATCACGCCGTCGCGCTCCAGCCGCCTTACCCGTTCGGTGCAGGGCGTGGTGGAGAGGCCCACCTTTTCCGCCAGCTCCGTCATGGCGATACGGCCGTTTTTCTGCAACCATTTCAATATCTTAAGGTCGATCTTGTCCAGTTCTCTGGCGTGTGTGTGTTTTACTTTCATGATTCACTATCAAAGTATATTTTCGCAGGAAAATTAAATGTGTAATTGTACTAATTTGGTGAATAAAACTGCATTGAAATAAATATACTACATAAAATCACTAAGCGCATGATGCGCGGCACGGAGAAAGAGGAAATGAAGGTAATCGTTCTGGGTGGTGGCGTGGTGGGGGTATCCACTGCATGGTATCTGGCCAAGGCTGGCGTGGACGTGACTGTGCTGGAGCGCCAGGACGGCGTGGCACTGGAAACCAGCTTCGGCAATGCAGGCCAGATTTCCCCGGGTTATTCCGCGCCCTGGGCAGCCCCCGGCATCCCGACCAAGGCCATCAAGTGGATGTTCCAGCGCCATGCGCCGCTGGCCATTCAGCCGGATGGCAGCGTTTACCAGTTGCAGTGGATTGCCAAGATGCTGGCCAACTGTAATGAAAAATCCTACGCCATCAACAAGGGCCGCATGATGCGCCTGGCGGAATACAGCCGCGACAAGATCAAGGAACTGCGTGCCGAAACCGGCCTGGATTACGAAGGCCGTCAGGGCGGCACCCTGCAGCTGTTCCGCTCGCAGGCACAAGTGGAAGGCATGGCCAAGGATATCGCCGTGCTGAAAGAATGCGGTGTGGACTTCAATGTGCTGGACCCGGACGGCTGCGCCCGTGTGGAACCGGCGCTGGCCAAGGTGAAGCACAAGCTGACCGGCGGCCTGCAACTGCCGAACGACGAAACCGGCGACTGCAACCTGTTCACCAGCCGTCTGGCCGAACTGGCTGCCGCCAAGGGCGTGAAGTTCCGCTTTGGCGTCAACATCAGCGCCATCGAAACCCATAACGGCCGTATCACCGGCGTGCGCATCGGCGACGAAATGCTGACTGCCGACCACTACGTGGTGGCACTGGGCAGCTACTCGCGCGATCTGCTGCAAAACCTGGGCATTGATATTCCGGTATACCCGGTCAAGGGCTACTCGCTGACCGTGCCGATCACCAACCCGGCCATGGCACCGGTTTCCACCATTCTGGACGAAACCTACAAGGTGGCCATCACCCGTTTCAACGACCGTATCCGCGTGGGCGGCATGGCCGAGCTGGCCGGTTACAACCTGGACCTCAACCCGCGTCGTCGTGAAACGCTGGAACTGGTGGTGGGTGACCTGTATCCGGATGGCGGCGACATTCCGGCAGCCACCTTCTGGACCGGCCTGCGTCCGATGACCCCGGATGGCACGCCCATCATCGGCGCCACCCGCTATGCCAACCTGTCGCTCAATACCGGCCACGGTACGCTGGGCTGGACCATGAGCGCCGGTTCCGGCAAGGTGCTGGCCGACCAGATTGTCGGCGTACAGCCAGAAATCAGCGTGGACGGCCTGTCCATCCAGCGTTACGCCAAGCAGGGCGAAACCCTGGTGGTGCCGATGCACTCCCGTACCGCCAACGCAGGGGCCTGAGCGCATGCGCCCGCTGATTGCCAGTATCCGTCTGGACAAGCTGCGCCATAACTACCTGCTGGCCAAACAGCAGGCCGGTGGCCCGACCCTGGCGGTGATCAAGGCCAATGCCTATGGCCACGGCGCAGTGCGCTGTGCCCAGGCACTGGCCGATGTGGCCGACGGTTTTGCCGTGGCTTGTCTGGAAGAAGCCATCCAGTTGCGCGAGGGCGGGGTGACCTTGCCCATCGTGCTGCTGGAAGGCGTGTTCGAAGCGGCCGAACTGGCTGATGTCGAGCAGCACGATCTGTGGTTTGTGGTGCAAAGCCAGCAACAGCTGGACATGGTGCTGCAGGCCAATCCGGCCAAGCCTTACACCGTGTGGCTGAAGATGGATTCCGGCATGCATCGCGCCGGTTTCTTCCCGCAGGACTACGCTGCCGCGCATTGCAAGCTGATGGCCAGTGGCAAGGTAGGCAAGATCGTCAAGATGAGCCACTTTGCCCGTGCCGACGAACCGCAATTGTCTGCTACCCATGCCCAGCTGGAAGCCTTCGACAGCATCTGCCGTTATCTGCCGGGTGAGGAGAGCATTGCCAACTCGGCGGGCATCCTGTGCCACGAACGCTCGCACCGCCAGTGGAACCGCGCCGGCATCATGCTGTACGGTGCGTCGCCGCTGCCGGCCGGTTTCGATCAGGGTGCTGCCTTGCAGCCGGTGATGCGTCTGAGCACCCGCGTGTTCGGTGTGCGCGAACTGGCCGCTGGCGAGCCGGTGGGCTATGGCGCCAGCTTTGTCGCCGAGCGTCCCACCCGCGTGGGCCTGATTGCCTGTGGTTATGCCGATGGCTACCCGCGTCTGGCTTCCACCGGCAGCCCGGTGGCCATTGATGGCGTGCGCTCGCGCGTGATTGGCCGCGTGTCGATGGACATGATGACGGTGGACCTGACCGACCTTCCGCAAGCCGGCATCGGCAGCGAGGTGGAGCTGTGGGGTGACACCATCCACATCAATGAAGTGGCGGCCCAGGCTGGCACCATTTCTTATGAAGTGCTGTGCAATGTGAAACGCGCGCACTTTAGCTACAACTGAATTTCCTCGTGCTTTGTGTAGTACTTTGTCTCTCGCCCGGCGTTGCCGGGCATTTTTTTGCCTACGCCTGCCGGGTGTTGATGCTGGCATGCGGTGGGTCATGTTTTGCAGGCAGAACACCACGGCAAAAACTCAGTAGAACTACGCATTCATGCCATTCAGCCTTGTTTGAGCCATGCTGAAGGCATAAACTGTTGAACTTTCAACAGAATGTGATGATTCACGTCAGCCGACGTGATAGCCCGCACCATGGATTTTTCCTCCCTGCTCGCCAGCTTCGCCGCCGCCTTTTCCCAGCACCAGCGTCTGCTCACCCTGCAGCTGGATGGCGGGCAGATCGCCGCCGAGCAGTTATTGCCGCACACGCTGGACGGCAGCGAGGGCGTGTCGCAAGCCTATCGCTATCAGCTCACCTGTTTATCCCCCGACGGCACTATCGAACTCAAGTCGCTGCTGGGGGTAGCCGCCCGCCTGGGGGGGCTGGATGCCGCTGGCAGCCAGGTGGTGCGCTGCGGGGTGGTGTCACGGGCCGAGCTGTCATCCGAACACGGCCACACCCAGCTCAACCAGGGCTACCTCACCCACCCGCGCAGCAATGGCAAAGACCAGCCGCGCGGCGAAGGCTTCGAACTACGCACCGACCTTTCCGGTGCACTGCGTGCGGGTCAAGGCTTGCTGATCAGCACCGAAGCGCAAAGCGGCGCATCCGGCAAACAACTGGCGCGCGAGCATGCGCAAAGACAGCTCGACGCAGCGCTCAGCCTCAGCCAAAGCCTGGGCGACACCGCCGCCGCGCAACTGGCCGACAGCATGGAAACCGGGCCGGACGCCATCACCCCCGACAACGGCAAAGACGGCAACAAGGACAGCGGCCACCTGCAACACCACGCCGCCGCGCTCAAAGCCTGGGAAGCCGGCAGCAACACCGACAAAGACGGCAAGACGGCAAAACACCAGGCCGGCCAACAGCCGCTGCTCATCCTGTCCGCGCCCGCCTGACCGAACAAAGCCACACCCTCAGCGCCGGAACCAACCTCAACCTCATCGCCCAGCGCGACGCCAACCACACCACCGGCCGCCGCTGGCTGCACAACGTCGGCCAGCACATCAGCCTGTTTGTGGCCGGGGTGAAAGACAAGGTGGCGCTGAAGCTGATTGCCGCCAAGGGCAAGGTGCAGGTGCAAGCGCAGAGCGATGCGATGGAACTGACGGCGGATAAGGATGTGACGATTACCTCCTGCAAAGAAAGGATTGTGGTCAACGCCAAGCAGGAAATCCTGCTTACCAGCGGCGGCGCTTATATCCGGTTAAAAGGCGGCAATATCGAAATCCACTGTCCGGGGACGGTGAGCGTGAAGGGGGCGAGCCACAATCTGAGCGGGCCCGCGAGTATGGATTGGGCATTGCCAGAATACAAAAAAATCACATGTACAGAGCAGATTGATGCTCAATTACTAACTGAGTCACATCCTGAATTATGTGGAAATAAATACGTCTATTACTGCTCGGATACAGGAAATAAACTCAAGTCCGGTACACTTGATGCTAATGGCCTCACCGACCGCATACACCTGCAAGGTGTCAATAATATCAAGGCCCTTATTGGGTCAGGAAAATGGGAAATTCTATAATGAACCATCGGTATATCTTTGCTGCGATTGGCATATTTTCGTTAATTTCAATCGGTGCAAATGCGGCCAATCAGCCGGAAGATACAGCCGTGGAACTGGGCTGGAATACGCTGAATATCCATGTCAATCAAACTCTAGCCAGTACAATGCCTGGCCAATATTCTATAAAAAACCTCTTCGGTGCAGATCATGCCAGAGCGTGGGTATTCCATGCAGAAGAACTGTACCCCAAAGCAGAAATCATCAAGAACCCGGCAATATTGACCATGACACTGACCAAGCCGAGTTCGTTATTCGCCATTGTTCTCTCCCCCGGTTACAGTAAATCAACGGCAACCCAATTCCAGAATGCTTCGCCTAAAAGTGTTATTGTGAGTCTGTACCGACCAAATGACACTAAGCCTTTTGAAAGCCGCCGCTTTACCTTAAGCTACCATGCTCGCGAATATTCACTCCCACAACTAAAAAAGGAGCTAAAGAATGTAGCATTCACTGATCAGACCGATGATCGTATCACCGGCAAGTCTGAAAACCTGATGAATTCGGCAGAGCGCATGTTATTGATCAATCCTGATAACGCACAGATTGCCAAAGTCGAACTAAAAATAACGACTATGGAACATGGAGCCAAGTATACTGATCTTGCCATCAGTAAACTCAAACTACTTGACCGACAAGTACATCAAAATAGTGCAGAGTACAGGCTTAATCGCTTCATCATGAATGAGATGAATAAAGCAGCAAAAAAATTGAGCGATTCACCACGATGTATTAGTTACACGGATAGAAATCCATGGCCGAAACTCAATAATTACGCCTGCTCAGGCCCTACTGCACAGTTACTTCAGGATCAGGCCGATCAGGGCGCGCCGGATATCATCCTCACTCGCAAAGACATTGCAACACAGCAGTATCAGGTCCCGTTTTTCATCGTACTAAGCGATGCTCAGTCAAGTATTTCCGCAGGAAAAAAATATCTGCGCGTGACAGCTGGTGATGTTGCCAATAGCGAACTGATTCTTAGCAAAGATTCTGCCAACCAACTACAGGCACTGTCGGGCCTTACGCTCACTCAAGCTTTTCAAGCTAATCGCTCAGATGGTTTAAACAAAGCCTACTTGCAGCCCCAGAATGAATCATACTATTTCTTTTCTTACTCTCGCTTGCAATTCACTCAAAGCACCAGCGGCTATAAAGTCAACATCTATGGCCCTACTGGCAGTCAGGAGGAATCATGGTTAAGCAAGTAGATAAATACAATGATTTCGACTTTGGAAAATATAACGAGACTCAAAAGTACGATATTCTGAAAAAGCTTTTCGAGCATCATGCTGCTGCCAACGGAAAGAATAATATCTCAGGGTTCGCATTTTAAACAGAGAATGGTCGGGTCAACCTTATCGGTGCTCGTGGCTTCACCAAAGGAAAAATAGTAAAAGATAGCAACAAGGTCTTCGATGACACACTATTTGTAGTGTACAAGGATGCATCTGGCCAAAAACGGGTGTCAGAGTTCGAATTCAATACTGAACCATATAGCAAGCAGAATGGTCAGTTGGCTGGACGGGTATTGATTAATGGCCTGTACCAATACAAGTTGGGCAACCACAAGATATCGTCATATCACAGCCATGCCAGCCTGGCAGAAATGGAAAGAACTCACCACTTCGCCCAACGCCACAACTACCGAGCCCTGAGGATTGTCAAAGGACTGGTCTTTCGCGCCCAAAATACTGGCAGCGCCAAAGCTCCGGAATACGAATTTAGCCCGAACAAACCGGATGCACCGTCGACGACCAACGAGCACAACATCCACTATGGAGGCGAAGGTCCTAACAATAGCACTCGTAACTGGAGTGAAGGGTGAATCGCCCCTCCTTTCCTAGACACTTCGCGAGCCTCACACTAGGCCCCACAAGGAGGTGTCATGAGCAAGCCGCGTTTCCCCGAAGCGTTCAAGATTGAAGCAGTCAAACAGGTAACCGAGCGTGGTTACCCAGTGGCCGAAGTCGCCAGCCGTCTCGGCGTATCTGCCCACAGCCTGTATCAATGGCTGAAACGCTTCGACCCCAAGCGCGCCCAACCGGCCGAACCCGCAGACCAGCAAGCCGAAATCCAACGTCTCAAGGCAGAGCTCAAACGGGTCACCGAGGAGCGCGACATCCTAAAAAAGGCCGCCGCATACTTTGCCAAGGAGTCCGGGTAAGGTATGCCTTCATCCGGGCCCATGCACAGCAGTTCCCTATTTCGACGTCTGTGTCGTGTTATGTCGGTGCATCCCAGTGGCTACTACGCCTGGAAAGCATCCCCGCATTCACCACGAGCGCGTGAAGACCAGCGCTTGCTGGAGCACATCAAGCAGGCATGGCTCGAAAGTGGCGGTGTCTATGGCTATCGCAAGGTGCATGACGACATGCAGGCTCAGGGTGAGCGCTGCGGCAAACATCGTGTGGCACGGCTGATGAAGCAGGAAGGCTTACGTTCGCAGACGGGTTACCACCGGCGTCCTGGGCATTACCGTGGCCGCCCGGCAGTGGTGGCACCTAACCACCTGCAACGCCAGTTCACCGTGAATGAACCGAATAAAGCTTGGGTGACCGACATCACTTATATCCGCACGCATGAGGGGTGGTTGTACCTGGCGGTGGTGCTGGACCTGTTCTCGCGGCAGGTGATTGGCTGGTCGATGCAGTCACGTATCGATAGAGAGCTGGTGGTGAATGCCCTGTTGATGGCGGTATGGCGACGTCAGCCCAAGCAGGAGGTACTGGTGCATTCCGACCAAGGAAGTCAGTTCAGTAGCTACGATTGGCAGGACTTCTTGAAAGCTCATCGCTTGGTGCCCAGCATGAGTCGGCGTGGGAACTGCCACGACAATGCCGTGGCAGAGAGTTTCTTCCAGTTGCTGAAGCGGGAGCGCATCAAGCGCAAAACCTATCACGACAGGGAGGAGGCCCGGCGGGATATCTTCGATTACATCGAGATGTTCTACAAACCGAAACGCCGGCATGGTTCCGCAAACGGGCTATCGCCGGTAGAGTTTGAGAAGCAATATTTCCAACGGCTCAAGAGTGTCTAGAGAAGCCGGGGCGATTCATGGCTAAGTATCAGTCCATGCATACACCAAGCACCGATAAGCGACCTGTGAGAATAGATCATAAAATTTGTGATGACTATGTTCCACCGGCAGCTGATGGAATTATTGGGAATTGTGAATTTTATTATAGGCCGCTGCATGAAGAGTATGTAAAAAAATCCGGCGTCAGCACACTGCAGGCTATTACTGCTTGGGCTAAAATATGGAATCCTTGGGGGATGTGGTAGTTGCCGAGAAGCTGCTGAAAATGCGGGATAAGTTAATTGTAGCAAAGAGTAGTGATGATAACTGGTCGCGACATGCAAGCTTTATGATGCGTCACATTGGTTGCGGTCACAAACCACCAGATTATTACATTAGTTATGGGTATTATTATTGTTCGAATTATGGAAAGAAGTTAATGCCAAAGCTAACCCCCGCAGGGCAGGATTGGCTAAGAAGTGGTCGACGCTTGTTGCAGGTTAATATGGAATATGGCTTAAGGGATAACATGAATGGGCCGCTAATATACATCCCTTGCAAGCGATATCCCAATCGATCAGTAGCATTCAGCTTTGCACAGCGGAAACTGGAGTTAAATAACGCAGCGTTCAGGAAGTTTGCTTTTGATACTCACGTCCCTGCCTATCTTGATGCTGGGCTGGCTGATCTGCCTGTCAGCGATTTGGCTAGAATTGGTGGGCAGCCTAATATCGAGGAGTGGACGGATGGCGCAACATGGAAGCAGGCAATTGATAGCGGCGTAGAGGTTGGTAAGGACTGGGGAGGGCGAGCAGTGCAGGAAGGTAAGGACTTAGTTGATAGTGCTATGCAAAGACTAATGTCGGTATTTAAGTGATGGCTGCCAGTACTCTATTGTCAATAATATTTAAGCTGGTGCGTGCTGCGCTTAAATGGTTGGTGATCATAATCATTGGCCTTGTCTTGCTGGTGGTGGGAGCTTATGGGGTTTATAGGATGTTAAGCATGTGGACATACGAAACTGATCTGATGGAGCATGACAAGCCTTATGGTGGTGGTGATATTCGCATTCACGACAGGCAAGTTATTGTCTTCAAGCCCATTGGTCCCGAATTTAAATTCAAGCCTGCTGCTGAATTAAAAAATCCTGAAGTGGCAGAGTTCGCAGAAGACTGGATGAATCATTACGAAGAGGTAAGAAATAGGGCTTCAGTCCGCTTGTTACGGGGTGATATGGATAAAGGTGTTCATCGCATCTTTGAAAAGCCTGGGCAAAATGGTGCCTGGTGGCTTTCACCTGATTGGAAAACCATTTATGTGAGTACTGACTGGACAAATTTCAAGCTACCCAATGGCCCTGATGGTTATGGGCAACGCTGGCATACACTATGGAAATCAATAGATGGTGGGCAGAGCTGGCAGCAGTTGGAATGGCCAGAACATGTTCAACCAGGCCAGCCCTTGTTCATGCCAGACGGTAAGCGCGGTTACTTGGTTGCCGATGGCATGCGCATATGGCGTACTTTTGATGGGGGACAGAGTTGGCAAGAAATTACTCTGCCTTCATGGGTGAATCAGCAGCTTACCGGCCATCCGAGTGGAAACGGTTTGTTACCTATGATTAAAGACAGTCGGGCAACTTTCAGTGCATTTGATCTGGCTGATGATGGCACATTACGGGTGGCGTTCTATGTACGAAAGGCAAAACTGGCTGCTGGTATCGGTGATGTGATTGAAAGTACATTGTTGTATCGTATTCCCTTATCTGCCTCACAAGATGAGTTGGCTCGTCAGTGGATGCAGCCAGAGATAGTTCTTCAACAACAATCAGTGATAGATATCAAGATGTCACACGATGGCAGCTTGAATCTGATTACGCTATTGGGGAAATTAAAACCTGAAAAAGTAGCTGAAACCCAACAGCGTCCTGCGGCTTATATTCAATGGAAGGATGGGAAGGAAAACTACCGCCATCAATTTGACGAACACGTTATTCCTGGTGCGCTATTTGTCGGGCCACAAGATCAACTGGTACTTGCAGGGGAAAGTTTAAATGCGAAGCAAACCTCTTCTGACTCCATCATCCTGATCAGTACCGACAGAGGCCAAGCCTGGAAAGAGACTGACGATGGCATGGCTTATGCGTGGTACTACGAAGCGGATAAAAATCGTATCTGGAAGTATCAGTACCGGTCCTTATATTGGCGGAAATTGAATCAATAACAGAAATTGACTCCATTCAGCTGGCAATGATTGTATTTACTCACCATTATCGCTGGCTGTTCCTGTTGTGTTACTCATTGGCAATACGATGAGCGTGGCCGTTCGGTGCTCATCATCGATGCCATGGGCAGTGCTACCCGCTATCAATACGGCGACGTAGGTGGCCTACGCGCTATCGTGTCGCCGGATGGCCAGGTCACCCAGCTGGAGTACGATGCCGAATCCCGACTGCTCAAGATCACCGACCCGCTGGGCCGCAGCACACATTACGACTACGACAAGGCCGGGCGTCTGCAAAGCCGCACCGATGCCAACGGCCACGCGCTGGCCTACCGCTACGACAAACTGGGCCGGCTGATTTCCCTGCGCAACGAAAATCACTGTCACTACCTGTTTGAATACGATGAAGGCGGACGGGTGATTGCGGAAACCGGCTTCGATGGTGCCGTCACCAGTTACCGTTATGACCCGCTGGCCCAGGTGCATACCGACGCCATCCAGGGCGTGAAAGTGCCGGCGTGGAACCAGTACAACCCCTACGATCCGGAACGCGACCCGCTGCTGCAGGCAGGCCCGGAGCCAGCCGCCCCGCACGCGGTGTACTACTACCACGCCGACCACCTCGGCACCCCGCAAGCCCTTACCGACGCGCAAGGCCAGTTGGCACTGGAGATGGATTACCAGGCCTGGGGCGAAGCACGGGAAGTGATTGCCGAGGCGGCAGCCTCTGCCGGCATCCGCAACCCCTTCCGCTTCCAGGGGCAGTATCATGACGACGAATCAGGGCTGCACTACAACCGCTATCGCTACTATGATCCGGAGATAGGGCGATTTATCTCGCGAGATCCGATTGGGTTGTTTGGTGGGTTAAATAATTTTATCTATGCTGCCAATCCTATTGAGTGGATCGATGCACTTGGATTAATCAACCTGCGAGCAACTGATCCTGCTCGTGGTTCACTATCACCTATCCAAACTAGATGCTGGTACCTACGAGAAGAGGAAAGAATTGATCAGAAACTATGCCAATGTAAATCGCAGAAAGAGAGAGCTCGTTTAGCTCACAAACTCAGAAATGAGGCGCGTATAAGAGCACGATTGCTTAGTAATGATTCAAAATGGGGAATTGGCCTTTATGTCGGAGGTGAAGCCTCGGGCACTGGAAGAGCTGAGCCGATGTTGAAATGGAAAGATGCAATCGCCAGAGCAAAGGCGAAGGGTGCGAATTCGCCTGATGAGATTTACAAAGTTATTGAGGAGTCATCAAAGAAGTCTAGGGCAAGTGTAAATAAATCACTTGAGGGTGTTGATTGCAATAAAGAATTGAAAGGATTTTAAAGTGAAATTTATAAATTTAGAGACGGTTGAAATTAAAAATGCAATAAAAAAAATAAATAACAAATTAATTATAGAAGTATTGGAAGAGGGGGTGATGCCAGAAGCGGATGTCCTGCTCTGCAAATATCTTGGGCGGAGAATTAATATAAAAGTCGACTTGGATTATGGTGCTGAGATATGTGGCATAGATGTCTTTTCTGATGAGGAAATAAATGAATTAGAAAAAATTATTATAGAAAATAAATAGTTGTCACTACGTTTGTTTTATTCATTCCAGAGCGCGACCCGCTGCTGCAGGCAGGCCCGGAGCCATCCGCCCCGCACGCGGTGTACTACTACCACGCCGACCACCTCGGCACCCCGCAAGCTCTTACCGACGCGCAAGGCCAGTTGGCACTGGAGATGGATTACCAGGCCTGGGGCGAAGCACGGGAAGTGATTGCCGAGGCAGCGGCCTCCGCCGGCATCCGCAACCCACTCCGCTTCCAGGGGCAGTATCATGACGACGAGTCAGGGCTGCACTACAACCGCTATCGCTACTATGATCCGGAGATAGGGCGGTTTATTTCGCGGGACCCGATTGGGTTGCTGGGTGATATTAATATCCATAGCTATGCGCCGAATCCGGTTGAGTGGGTTGATCCTTTGGGACTGTCTCCTAAGCCGAAGAACTCTCCAGATGTTGATAAGTGGGTGGCAAAGGGGGGGGCGGTTTGCGAGTGTTCTTGTGGAAATTGGCAGTATACTGATTGGGATGGGAATTCAGTTACATACAAAGATGGTTATCCTGATTTTTCTCCTTATCAACGTCAGCAAGTGAAAATTGATATGAAAGGTAATCATTCATCAGACTTTACTCTGGCAGATAAAAATGCTCCTCTAGGTCCTAAGTTGGCTCAGAATACTTGGCATCACCATCAGGATATGGAAACGATGCAAGAGGTTCCCAAGAAAATACATTCACGATTTACCCATTGTGGTGGTGTGTCGCTCAAGAAAAGGACATGATTGTGCCGATTAATTCTTTTGGAAAAGCCTCAGTAGATCAAATCGCATTGTTTGAAAGCACAATTGGTGTGCTCCTGCCTAATGATTATAGAGACTTTCTCTTGAAAAATAATGGAGGGGTATTGGTAGATTGTATGATTAGGCCTGCGGGTCTGAATGAAGATGTCTTGCTTGATGTAATGTTTGGATTGCAGTTAGATGAAAATTTAGATTTACAGTTTTGGCTTGAAGAGTACAGTGGGGAAATGCCAAGTGAATCTTTACTTATTGGTAGTGATCCGGGTTCGAATTTTATATTGATGATAATTTCTGGAGAGAGTAAGGGGGTTTATTACTGGGATCATACTCATTTTTTTTCAGATTCTTCTATGGAAGATGGAAATACGTATTTTATTTGTGATGATTTTAATGAGTTTTTAAATTTAATTAATTAATGTGTTCTTTCATAGATGCAGGGGTGAAGATACTATCTCGTGGCCATATTGACTAAGAGTCGGTAACCGTTCTCTAGCATTTTTCTAAAATTCCTTCATCTAGCCACCGCTTGTAGCTAATTGCTCTGGTTGACCCACCAAATACACCTGACCTGTTAGGTCAGGTGCACACCGACGTCATTCAGGGCGTGAAAGTGCCGGGATGGGGCCAGCACCACCTCTACGACCCGGACAAGGACCCGCTGCGCCAAGCCGGTCCGGAGTCGCAAGCGCCGAAGGCGGTGTACTACTACCACGCCGACCACCCCGCAAGCCCTTACCGACGCGCAAGGCCAGTTGACACTGGAGATGGATTACCAGGCCTGGGGCGAAGCACGGGAAGTGATTGCCGAGGCCGCAGCCTCCGCCGGCATCCGCAACCCCTTCCGCTTCCAGGGGCAGTATCATGGCGACGAGTCAGGGCTGCACTACAGCCGCTATCGCTACTATGATCCGGAGATAGGGCGGTTTATTTCGCGAGATCTGATTGGGTTGATGGGTGGGATTAATATCCATAGCTATGCGCCGAATCCGATTGAGTGGATTGATCCGCTTGGTTTGGAACGCTTTCCCACGTGGATGCCAACTAAACAAGGTTATCAGCGTCAGCATATCATTCCATATTCACTAAAAGGGCATCCAGTATTCGAAAAAGCAGGGTTGGATGTGAATTCTGCGGGAAATATGATGTATATGCCGGTGTGTGAAGGTATAGACTCCAAGAAGAAAGGATATCACCGAGGCTGGACCGAAGAACATGCGGCTTATAATAGGATGGTGCAGGCTAAATTAGATGAGATGAATATTAAATCTCGTCAAGAATGGTGGGATAAAGCGAGGACGCAAAAGGAAATTTCTAACTTGCAATTGAAGCTTAGGGCAGACTTGAATTCTGGGAAGCTGACTTCTGCATCTCCAGTGAGGTCGAAAAAGTAAATGAGGTGTGGTGTGATGAAAATATATACTATGAGTACGGCGGAGTCGAATGATAACTGCTATTTTGATGTAAAAGACACGAATGGGTCTGTTTTGGACCATTTTATGCTAGGTGTGCCTGTTGCTAGATTTGAAAAAGGATATCCTTTTATTATGAAGGCTCAATCTTTTTTTAATAAATATAATTTTAATACTTATGATTTTTTTGAGCCGACTATGGCTTTTCCTGTTTTTTCAACTCGTGCGGCTGGCGCGTTGCGGGAGAAAGTGTCATCTCAGATGACATTTTTTCCCGCAAAAGTCGATGTTAATGGCAGTCTTTATGAAGTTTTTGCTGGGGTAGTATTGAATAGAAAAAGTGTGTTTGAAAGGGTGGGCGATTATGAAGTACGTGTTAGGGATGGGGTGGTGATTGGTGATGATGATTTTATTGTTAGAGATTTAGATAATCCACAATTTTTCTTTGCTACGGAGTCTATGCGACTCTTATGTGATAGTTTACGGTTAAATATTTTATTTAAAAATTTTTCGATGATGAAGTAATCACGAAGATGCGGTAAGTGTATGTGGTTGAGCAATTTTTAAAATTGGTTTTTTACTTGATTGTTGCTATTTATATTTATAGGTGATTGCTGACTTTGAAGTGAGGCGAGGATATAGGTAGTCCATTCTTTGTGATGGTGGTGACTCTCAATGGCTTTAGGGATATTGATGTCAGGTAAATTGTTCGCGCAGGTTACGAATTTGTAGCAAGACCAACTAATGGCTTAATCGAGCCGACTGCTGTAATTGATGCTTATATGAGAGTTTTTATGTGACTTTAAATTTGTTAAATATGCTGGGTGGGAATATTTATAGAGCATGGTGTAGGATTATGTTGCTGATGGTGATTGATTTTGAGAAGAATTGAGAATATTTTTAAGCTGGACTCTAGGCTGAGGTTCGATTATTTCATTAGAAAAGTAGTGGATTTTGAAGTTGTGTGGGGCTTGTATGGCACTGGGTGGGCCGCTTCAATTGTCAATGGTGAAGAGGTAATTCCATTTTGGCCAGAGGAGGAATTTGCTCGTATTTGTGCTGATGGAGAATGGAAGGGCTTTTCTGCAAAAGCCATTTTATTGGATAATTTTCTCCTGAAGTGGCTGCCAGGAATGAAACGAGATGGGCGTCGATCTGCTGTTTTTCCAAACGTCGATGGAAAAGCAGTAGTTGTTGATGTTGATGAGCTTTATGATTTAATTGTTTGTGAGAAAAAGCAATATGAGTAGATTTCATTTTGGCAGCGGTTTGGTGGGAGTGAGATGATTTTTATGGTTTGCGACCATGTCTGATTGATTGTTAGTTGGAAGGTTTTTATTGCTCAGGAAACGCTTGATGATATTTTTCTGATGGAGTTTCAGTGTGTATTAATTTTGGTAATTTAGGTAATGAACTGAGATGTTCATTGCAGCTTAAGTAATAATCCAGGCGACTTGGTTGAGGATTGTATGGAAAAATATTACATCATGGCTATGAAAGAGGAACAAGGATGTCCATCTGGTTTTTATTACGCATACCTGGTGCCTGATTTTAAGGGTGGAGGCTATAAAGAACACTATGGTAAGTTGCCATGGTATGCAGGTCCTAAGAGATTTGGAGGTGGTCTTCCAAGTTTTCCTAGTGAATTGGATTTGATTGTGGATGATGAGAGTTATTCGTATGATGTAAGGAGTGGGTCTGCTTATTTTTATGTGCTGAGTGAAAAATTTCGTTCTGTTATTACCTTGTTTAAGACTGGTATTTGTAATATTGTGCCTGTTCGGTATTTGAATCGTTATGGTGAGGTTATTGGGGTTGAGCGCTACTATGTTGCTGCTACTGAGCGAATTGGCATGAAGGATGTTGTTGATTTCAAGACTAGCAAGTTAGGTGGTGAGTTTGGTGATATGTTTGAGGTGTTAAGGTTTAAAGAGAATATGGATTATGATTTGCTGGATATTTTTGATGCGGAAAAAGTCAGTTCACCCTTATTGTCTCTGATCGCATGAGGAAAGCCATGGTTGATAATGATATAAAAGGAGTTGATTTTCTTGATCTTGATTCTGTGGTGCTGAATTCAGAAGAAGATATTTCTAAAGGGGTTGTAAGATACATTCCTGTTTAGATAATCAACAGGTACGGTAGCACTGCGAGGTTTTGCCCCGGAATTAAGTAGTGCACGATTATAGCGAACAATATCTTTACTCGGTTGCTATCGTATAAGACACTATTCAGATATCAAATTCAGGGCTAAGAAAGTGGTTCTTGCCCGTCAATACCTCGTTGCTGCTTTGAAAGAAGTGGTAACTGCTCCTTAGTGCCCTCCTCAAGCGTTTTCTTGTCGTCGCTTTTTGCTGAACTATCCAAGCAGCGACAGCACCGAATACCGCTATGACCCGCTGGGCCGCCGTATCGCCAAGCTCAGTCAGGGCAAGACAACACTGTACGGCTGGGATGGCGACGTGCTGGCGTTTGAAACCCAAGACGACGCCGCAGTGCATTACCTGTTTGAACCCGGCAGCTTCATCCCGCTGGCCCAGGTGCATACCGACGCCATCCAAGGCGTGAAAGTGCCGGCATGGAACCAGTACAACCCCTACGACCCGGAACGCGACCCGCTGCTGCAGGCCGGGCCGGAGCCATCCGCCCCGCGCGCGGTGTACTACTACCACGCCGACCACCTCGGCACCCCGCAAGCCCTTACCGACGCGCAAGGCCAGTTGGCACTGGAGATGGATTACCAGGCCTGGGGCGAAGCACGGGAAGTGATTGCCGAGGTAGCAGCCTCCGCCGGCATCCGCAACCCACTCCGCTTCCAGGGGCAGTATCATGACGACGAGTCAGGGCTGCACTACAACCGCTATCGCTACTATGATCCGGAGATAGGGCGGTTTATTTCGCGGGACCCGATTGGGTTGCTGGGTGATATTAATATCCATAGCTATGCGCCGAATCCGGTTGGCTGGATTGATCCATTGGGGCTGGCACGATGCCCCTGTAATCCATGCTCGAAATATGATGTCGGTCCGTATGATGAGCTCAAGAGGCGTTCTGCGTCAGGTGACAATCTTGATATTCACCACGCGATGCAAAAACACCCGGCCTCTCAAGTTGTTGTTGGCTACGATCCCAAAACTGCTCCATCTATAGCAGTTCCCGCTGGCGAACATGAGCAAATTCCAACGCGTAAGGGTGTATATACGGGAACGGCAAGAGACCTCTTGGCTAGCGATATCAGAGACCTTAGGAAACATACAGGTGCTTCTAATGAGTGTTTGCAACGATTGATCTCACTCAATAAAGAAATGTATCCAGCCGCATTTAAAAAATAGTATTTTCAAAAAGGACTACAGCTATGAATGCAGAAAAATTTATTTCCGCAATCCGGACGCATGTACAGGAAAAGGCCAAAAATGATCTTGTAGGAACTTTTACGTCTCCTTCTGGTAGGTGTCCCCGAGAGCTATTGATAAAGGTTTCAGAGTGGCGCGCGGGCTTGCCGAGTGATCAGCAACGTCTGTTAGATGATGTGATTGCAGAGTCAGTTCGCGTTGCATTATTTGGTCTATTTGCTGTTATCGACGGATCAAGAGTGGTTGATGAAGATGTTGATCGCTTCATTATTACTGCGGTGGGTTACGATGGTGCTAGGACGGAGCTTAATCAAGATATGGCCATCGATCTCCATAGTGAGTTTGCACCAGATTAATTGTCCAGTCCCGGACGATTGTTCACGCGCTTTTTGAATAAGTCAGGTCGCCACTTCTGCCAATCTTTCATGGCCTGAATCGGTGTCCGATGCTAGCGCCAATTGCAGCAAACCCTGACCTACGACAAAGCCGGCCGCCTCAGCAGCCAGCGCCTGAGTGGTGTCACCCAGTGGAGCCGCCAATACCAGTACGATGCCGCCGGACAGCTCACCGGCATTACCGACAATCGCAGCGGCCAGATCAACTACCGTTACGACCCGGTAGGCCGCCTGCTGGAGGCCGCCACCCCCAAAGGTGTGGAAAGCTTCCGCTTCGACCCGGCCGGCAACCTGCTGGACAACACCCCGACAGCCGACGGCCATCAGGACAACAGCTTGCTGGGCAATCTGCTGAGCCACTACGCCGGCCGTCACTACCGCTACGACAGCCGTGGCAACCTCGTTGAAAAGCGCGTCAACGGCAGCCTCACCCAGCTGGAGTGGGACGGCTACAACCGCCTGAGCCGGCTGACAGCACCGGGTGGCAACAGCACCGAATACCGCTATGATCCGCTGGGCCGCCGCATCGCCAAGCTCAGTCAGGGCAAGACAACCCTGTACGGCTGGGATGGCGACGTGCTGGCGTTTGAAACCCAAGACGACGCCGCAGTGCATTACCTGTTCGAACCCGGCAGCTTCATCCCGCTGGCCCAGGTACATACCGACGCCATCCAAGGCGTGAAAGTGCCGGCATGGAACCAGTACAACCCCTACGACCCGGAACGCGACCCGCTGCTGCAGGCCGGCCCGGAGCCATCCGCCCCGCGCGCGGTGTACTACTACCACGCCGACCACCTCGGCACCCCGCAAGCTCTTACCGACGCGCAAGGCCAGTTGGCACTGGAGATGGATTACCAGGCCTGGGGCGAAGCACGGGAAGTGATTGCCGAGGCAGCGGCCTCCGCCGGCATCCGCAACCCCTTCCGCTTCCAGGGGCAGTATCATGACGACGAATCAGGGCTGCATTACAACCGCCACCGCTACTATGATCCGGAGATAGGGCGGTTTATCTCGCGGGACCCGATTGGGTTGCTGGGTGGGATTAATATCCATAGCTATGCGCCGAATCCGGTTGCGTGGATAGATCCTTTTGGGCTTGCGAAGTATCCTGCTGTGACCTTTCCAGAAGACAAGACAATAAAAGATGTTCGAATTCAAATGCAAGGGTCTAGAGGTGGGGATTTTAAAGCCGCAAATGAGGTCGCTGGAGTAACAGGTTGCAAAGGAAAGGCAACTAGAGATGCACACAAAAAAGAATATGGAGATGTAACGTGGCATCATGCTGATTATGATAAAGAAACTAATACTGCCAGAATGCAGTTGGTGAAAACTTCAGACCATGTTGCGAGTCTTCCTCATAGTGGTTCGGTTTCTCAGTTTGAAGAGGCTCATGGGGTGGTTTATGAAACATTAGAGGCAAAAGAGCTTGCTCTGCGTATGAATGCAAAGAAATGCATTTAAATTGAATTGATGGAGGATTTAAATTATGCAGGAAATAAGTTTTGATGATGAGAAAAGTGCAATTGTCAGAATAGATGCTCAGGGGGAGTTGGTTCGTTTAGAGCTGTCAGATTCACTAGATGCTTTTGATGAGAAGCTATCTGATCAGTATGTTTCTACAATTTCAACATTTATTAAGCAGTCAGATGTTTGGTATCGAGATTGTGTTGATGTTTTGAAGGGTGATCAAACTGCAGGTAATTCATTTAGGTTGATGGTGATTTATGTTTTATTTGAGCAGAGTAATAGTGATTCTGTATTTGGGTTGTTGTTTAGGGTTAATGGTGATGTAGAGCATGGGCGTGGTTTTAAGGTGAGTGGAAATGATTTTTCTATCATGGAATATGGTCTTGGGGATGTTTCATTTTGTTAGATATTGAAATATTTTAGAAAATTTTTATCAGCTCGGAAATGCTATTGATTGAATCGCCCCTCCTTTTCTAGACACTTCGCGAGCCTCACACTAGGCCCCACAAGGAGGTGTCATGAGCAAGCCGCGTTTCCCCGAAGCGTTCAAGATTGAAGCAGTCAAACAGGTAACCGAGCGTGGTTACCCAGTGGCCGAAGTCGCCAGCCGTCTCGGCGTATCTGCCCACAGCCTGTATCAATGGCTGAAACGCTTCGACCCCAAGCGCGCCCAACCGGCCGAACCCGCAGACCAGCAAGCCGAAATACGACGTCTCAAGGCAGAGCTCAAACGGGTCACCGAGGAGCGCGACATCCTAAAAAAGGCCGCCGCATACTTTGCCAAGGAGTCCGGGTAAGGTATGCCTTCATCCGGGCCCATGCGCAGCAGTTCCCTATTCGACGGCTGTGTCGTGTTATGTCGGTGCATCCCAGTGGCTACTACGCCTGGAAAGCGTCACCGTACTCACCGCGAGCTCGAGAAGACCAGCGCTTGCTGGGGTATATCAAGCAGGCATGGCTCGAAAGTGGCGGTGTCTATGGCTATCGCAAGGTGCATGACGACATGCAGGCTCAGGGTGAGCGCTGCGGCAAACATCGTGTGGCACGGCTGATGAAGCAGGAAGGCTTACGTTCGCAGACGGGTTACCACCGGCGTCCTGGGCATTACCGTGGCCGCCCGGCAGTGGTGGCACCTAACCACCTGCAACGCCAGTTCACCGTGAATGAACCGAATAAAGCTTGGGTGACCGACATCACTTATATCCGCACGCATGAGGGGTGGTTGTACCTGGCGGTGGTGCTGGACCTGTTCTCGCGGCAGGTGATTGGCTGGTCGATGCAGTCACGTATCGATAGAGAGCTGGTGCTGAATGCCCTGTTGATGGCGGTATGGCGACGTCAGCCCAAGCAGGAGGTACTGGTGCATTCCGACCAAGGAAGTCAGTTCAGTAGCTACGATTGGCAGGACTTCTTGAAAGCTCATCGCTTGGTGCCCAGCATGAGTCGGCGTGGGAACTGCCACGACAATGCCGTGGCAGAGAGTTTCTTCCAGTTGCTGAAGCGGGAGCGCATCAAGCGCAAAACCTATCACGACAGGGAGGAGGCCCGGCGGGATATCTTCGATTACATCGAAATGTTCTACAACCCGAAACGCCGGCATGGTTCCGCAAACGGGCTATCGCCGGTAGAGTTTGAGAAGCAATATTTCCAACGGCTCAAGAGTGTCTAGAGAAGCCGGGGCGATTCAGGGAATGCCCAGCGGCTGTATCCTCACTGTAAGCGTTGCAGTCTCAAACAGGCGGGCCAAGTCACCCAGGCAAAGAGGAGGAAAGGCTAATGAGCAAGTATGTTTTTTCAAACTGGCTCAATAGTTCAGGCGGACCATTGGTGGTAATGGAGGAGGCAAAGGCATCGCTATGGAATAGCATGGGTGGAAGCCCGTCTGATTTCGATTGGGCATGCCAATCTGTTGACTACGCCAGCAAGCTGACATTGCACGGATCAGATGTGCTTGTCTTGGGCGACGAGCCATTGCAAACAGCGATCGCTACGTCTGACAGCAGGCAACTGATCGTTCGCTGGAAGTGGGCCGATAATGAGGTGGATGTGCGTGCTGCAATCGAGCACATCGATTTCAACACGATAAACATTATCGAAAAATTGACAATCAACTGGGTCAATCAGCCACTTGTTGTGTTTGATGCCGTTGAGACATTTGATCCCGCCCAATGCCTGAGATTCACAATGCATTCTGGCTCCAACGAAGTGTCAACGTTCATCCACCAGCCGACTTCGAGGACATCTCTACTGGTGCATGCGATTGCCACCGTGTAGAGGGTGTTTGCAAGGGCGGGTGATTATGAGATACGTGTTAGGGATGGGGTGGTGATTGGTGATGGTCTTGCTTGCGATAAAGTTCTATATGGAATTTAAATGCAAAGTAAATTTAGAAAATTGGCAAGCTATTGTGTGCATTTCCAAATATATGTGTTCAACCGGCGAGGTTAAAGGAAGTCGTCGCAGGTGTTGATTTTATAATTTCTATTGAGGATCTGGAGTCGCCAGATAAATTAGTGTTTATTGCTCAGACTGAAGCTGGACCTATTATTATTGTTATGGATGATGATGGTGTCGAGATTCGAGTTCACTCTGAAAAAACACTACTGCTGGGTGAGGAAATTGTAAGAATGCTTGAAGAACGGGGAGCGGGGGCTGGTTTGAAATTATCAGCTGTTTAACCAGCATGACATCTTAAATTTGGAATGAAACAAATTCCCTCTCCGAAAGCCGGAGCATGCAGGGTAATAGCTTGCAGCAGACCCTGGTCTACGACAAAGCCGGCCGCCTCAGCAGCCAGCGCCTGAGTGGCGCCACCCGGTGGAGCCGCCAGTACCAGTACGATGCCGCCGGCCAGCTTACCGGCATTGCCGATAATCGCAGCGGCCAGATCAACTACCGTTACGACCCGGTAGGCCGCCTGCTGGAGGCCGCCACCCCCTAGGGCGTGGAAAGCTTCCGCTTCGACCCGGCCGGCAACCTGCTGGACAACACCCCGACAACGGGCATCAGGACAACAGCCTGCTGGGCAATCTGCTGAGCCACTACTCCGGCCGTCACTACCGCTACGACAGCCGTGGCAACCTCATCGAAAAGCGCGTCAACGGCAGCCTCACCCAGCTGGAGTGGGACGGCTACAACCGCCTGAGCCGGCTGACAGCACCGGGTGGCGACAGCACCGAATACCGCTATGACCCGCTGGGCCGTCGTATCGCCAAGCTCAGTCAGGGCAAGACAACCCTGTACGGCTGGGATGGCGACGTGCTGGCGTTTGAAACCCAAGACGACGCCGCAGTGCATTACCTGTTCGAACCCGGCAGCTTCATCCCGCTGGCCCAGGTGCATACCGACGCCATCCAGGGCGTGAAAGTGCCGGCATGGAGCCAGCACAACCCCTACGACCCAGACCGCGACCCACTGCTGCAGGCAGGCCCGGAGCCATCCGCCCCGCGCGCGGTGTACTACTACCACGCCGACCACCTCGGCACCCCGCAAGCCCTTACCGACGCGCAATGCCAGTTGGCACTGGAGATGGATTACCAGGCCTGGGGCGAAGCACGGGAAGTGATTGCCGAGGTGGCGGCCTCCGCCGGCATCCGCAACCCCTTCCGCTTCCAGGGGCAGTATCATGACGACGAATCAGGGCTGCACTACAACCGCCACCGCTACTATGATCCGGAGATAGGGCGGTTTATTTCGCGGGATCCGATTGGGTTGATGGGGGGGCTGAATGTTCACAATTATGTTGATAGCCCTGCGACAAAAATAGATCCTTTAGGGCTGATGCCATGGAAGTGGAACCCAAATGGGATGGGGCATCATCTTGTATGGAGAAAAAAAGCAGCATCTTGTGGCTTGGGGCATTTAGCAACAGAGCGTGATACGCCAACATATTTCCCAAATCCATATACGGCGGGAGATCATGAAGTCCTTCATCGTGCTCAAGGACCATACGTTGGTGGTAGGCAGGGGGCTTGGACTGGCTCACAAGATGAACTATTGGAAGCTTCTGCTAAAGGCTTGGATGGTATGACAATGAGGGGAGACTTAAAAATTCCTTCAACAGGTGAGGTGCTTGCTCATAATGTTACCCCATCGGAGGCATATAAAAAACTGATGGAGTGGCATGCAAAGCAGATTAAGAGGAATTGCTCTAAATAAAGGAATATGATGATATGCATACTTTGAGTATTGATGTTGAGGCAAACGGCATTATTCTTGCAGATGTTGATTTTTTACATCAAGTCTTGGAGTGGTCACCTCAATCTGGCGAGTCTAGAGATTTGCTGCATGATTTTTTTGCATCAGATTTAGGTGATTTGGTTATTAATTCAGGTGCGGTAGTTCCGCTTCTGTCAATAGATGATGGTGGGTATGAAATTATTTGCCGTTACGATGAGGAGTTAAGTACAGTTAGTGATATTTCTTTTGTTAGTAATGGTGAATTTCCGCTTTTTATCAGGGGGTCTGCTGATTTTTATGATTTTTCAGCATTGTTGGAATGGCCTTCTGGTGTTGGTCTTGCTAGTTTCTTTTCTCCAGGGTTTTATGCGGTGACTATCAATGGTTTTAGGGAGATTGATGCTGGGCGAATTGTTCGCGCAGGTTACGAATTTGTAGCAAGACCAACTAATGGATTAATCGAGCCGACCGCTGTAATCGATGCTTATATGAGAGTTTTTATGTAATTTTGAATTTTTAAATGTATGGGGTGGAGGCATTTATAGAGAGTAGTGTAGGGTTGTGTTTGCTGATGGTGATTAGTTTTGAGAAAAATTGAAAATGTTTTGAAGCTTGACTCTAAGTTTAGGTTTAATTATTTCATTAGAAAAGTGGTGGATTTTGAAGTTGTGTGGGGCTTGTATGGCACTGGGTGGGCCGCTTCAATTGTCAATGGTGAAGAGGTGATTCCATTTTGGCCAGAGGAGGAATTCGCTCGTATTTGTGCTGATGGAGAATGGAAGGGATTTTCTGCAAAAGCCATTTCATTGGATGATTTTCTCCTGAAGTGGCTGCCAGGAATGAAACGAGATGGTCGTCGCTCTGCTGTTTTCCCAAGCGTCGATGGGAAAGCAGTAGTTGTTGATGCTGATGAGCTTTATGATTTAATTGTTTGTGAGAAAAAGCAATATGAGTAGATTTCATTTTGGCAGCGGTTTGGTGGGAGTGAGATGATTTTTATGGTTTGCGACCATGTCTGATTGATTGTTAGTTGGAAGGTTTTTATCTGCTCAGGAAACGCTTGATGATATTTTTCTGATGGAGTTTCAGTGTGTATTAATTTTGGTAATTTAGGTAATGAGCTGAGATGTTCATTGCAGCTTAAGTAATAATCCAGGCGACTTGGTTGAGGATTGTATGGAAAAATATTACATCATGGCTATGAAAGAGGCGCAAGGATGTCCATCTGGTTTTTATTACGCATACCTGGTGCCTGATTTTAAGGGTGGAGGCTATAAAGAACACTATGGTAAGTTGCCATGGTATGCAGGTCCTAAGAGATTTGGAGGTGGTCTTCCAAGTTTTCCTAGTGAATTGGATTTGATTGTGGATGATGAGAGTTATTCGTATGATGTAAGGAGTGGGTCTGCTTATTTTTATGTGCTGAGTGAAAAATTTCGTTCTGTTATTACCTTGTTTAAGACTGGTATTTGTAATATTGTGCCTGTTCGGTATTTGAATCGTTATGGTGAGGTTGTTGGGGGTGAGCGCTACTATGTTGCTGCTACTGAGCGAATTGGCATGAAGGATGTTGTTGATTTCAAGACTAGCAAGTTAGGTGGTGAGTTTGGTGATATGTTTGAGGTGTTAAGGTTTAAAGAGAATATGGATTATGATTTGCTGGATATTTTTGATGCGGAAAAAGTCAGTTCACCCTTATTGTCTCTGATCGCATGAGGAAAGCCATGGTTGATAATGATATAAAAGGAGTTGATTTTCTTGATCTTGATTCTGTGGTGCTGAATTCAGAAGAAGATATTTCTAAAGGGGTTGTAAGATACATTCCTGTTTAGATAATCAACAGGTACGGTAGCACTGCGAGGTTTTGCCCCGGAATTAAGTAGTGCACGATTATAGCGAACAATATCTTTACTCGGTTGCTATCGTATAAGACACTATTCAGATATCAAATTCAGGGCTAAGAAAGTGGTTCTTGCCCGTCAATACCTCGTTGCTGCTTTGAAAGAAGTGGTAACTGCTCCTTAGTGCCCTCCTCAAGCGTTTTCTTGTCGTCGCTTTTTGCTGAACTATCCAAGCAGCGACAGCACCGAATACCGCTATGACCCGCTGGGCCGCCGTATCGCCAAGCTCAGTCAGGGCAAGACAACCCTGTACGGCTGGGATGGCGACGTACTGGCGTTTGAAACCCAAGACGACGCCGCAGTGCATTACCTGTTTGAACCCGGCAGCTTCATCCCGCTGGCCCAGGTACATACCGACGCCATCCAAGGCGTGAAAGTGCCGGCATGGAACCAGTACAACCCCTACGACCCAGAACGCGACCCGCTGCTGCAGGCCGGCCCGGAGCCATCCGCCCCGCGCGCGGTGTACTACTACCACGCCGACCACCTCGGCACCCCGCAAGCCCTTACCGACGCGCAAGGCCAGTTGGCACTGGAGATGGATTACCAGGCCTGGGGTGAAGCACGGGAAGTGATTGCCGAGGCAGCAGCCTCCGCCGACATCCGCAACCCCTTCCGCTTCCAGGGGCAGTATCATGACGACGAGTCAGGGCTGCACTACAACCGCTATCGCTACTATGATCCGGAGATAGGGCGATTTATCTCGCGAGATCCGATTGGGTTGATGGGTGGGATTAATATCCATAGCTATGCGCCGAATCCGATTGAGTGGGTGGATCCATTTGGTTTGGAACGGTTTGGATCTGGAAAGGGCAAGCATACTGCAACGGTTGAAGTGATAAACAAAAATGGTAATGTAAAAAGCTGTCAAACATTACAGAGTGGTAGTATGACTCCAGAGGAAAAAGAATTAGGTTTTCCTCGGAGTACTTTGGCAACTCATACTGAAAATCGTGCAATGCGTCAAGTTGATATTGCATCTGGAGATGTTGTCAACATTAGCGGGGAGTACCCACCATGCACATCTTGTAAGGGAGCTATGAATAAGAAAGCTAAAGAAGTTGGCTGTGTGGTTAATTATAGTTGGCCTGAGGGCTCTTGGAGTACGAAAAAATGACTGATAAAATTTTCTCTATAGTAATTAAGAGTGTTGTTTTTTATATTGAAGATGATATTCAGACGGTATCGTTTGCTTCTGATGAAACAAATAACCCAGAGAATTATTTAATTCTTCAAAATACAATACCTGCGGATCCTGATGGGTATTATTATGAAATATCATCGAGAGAGTATAGTGGTTATAATGGATTCTCTAATGTGTTGATCGATGAAGAAGGGATTTCATTCAATTTTGGTAGAAATCTTTTGGAGAAGAGTGGTTTTTTTGGTTTGCGACTACATCTGACTGATTGCAAGTTGGAAGGTTTTGATCAGCTCAGGAAAGCGCTTGATCATATTTTTCCTGATGGAATTTCCTGTATGTGATGAAGCTGATTGCCACTGCTATCTCGATTGCTAGTTATTCATACGGTGCAAGTTGAAATTCCTGATGCAGTTACTGCGACGTCCCCCCGGTATTGAGTAGCACGTGACTTTAGAGTCCAATCAACCATAAACGGAGATTGGATATGAAGAGACGATCCACCGAAGAACAGATCATCGGCTTCCTACGCGAAGCAGACGCGGGAATGCCCGTTGCACAGTTGTGCCGCAAATACGCCTTCTCAGAAGCCAGCTATTACCTTTGGCGCAACAAATTCGGCGGAATGAATGTCTCCGAGGCCAAGCGTCTCAAGGAGCTGGAAACCGAGAATGCGCGCCTGAAGAAACTCCTGGCCGAGACCATGCTCGAGAACGAGATTGCCAAAGAGGCCTTGCGAAAAAAGTGGTGAGCGCACCGTCACGGCGGGAGTTGGTGCGCCATCTGGTGGGCAAAGGGCTCAGCGAGCGTCGATCGCTCCGTCTAGCCGACATGAGCCCCAGTTCATTCCGCTACCAACCCGCCACCGACCATAATGTCGCCTTGAAAGCGCAGATCATCGCGCTCGCGCAACGGCACCGTCGCTACGGTGCTGGCATGATCTATTTGAAGCTGCGGCAGAGCGGCATGGTGGTCAATCACAAGCGGGTGGACCGGCTTTATGCTGAGGCAGGTCTGCAAATTCGCCGGCGTAAGCGCAAGAAAATTCCCGTGGCCGACCGTCATCCACTGGCTCGCCCTTTGGCGGCCAATCAGGTTTGGTCGATGGACTTTGTGTTCGACCGGACGGCGGAGGGGCGTGTCATCAAGAATCTGACGGTGGTCGATGATGCCACGCATGAGGCAGTCGCCATTGTTCCGGAACGTGCGATGGGAGGCCTGCATCTGACCCGCGTCCTTGACCAGTTGGCGAAGACACGTGGCTTGCCCAAAGCCATCAGGACCGATAACGGCAAGGAATTCTGCAGCCGAGTGATGTTGAGCTGGGCCCACGCTCATGGGGTTCAGCTCTTTCTCATCGAGCCGGGCAAGCCCAATCAGAACGCTTACATCGAATCCTTTAATGGGCATTTCCGGGATGAGTGCCTGAACGAACACTGGTTCACCAGCCTGCGCCAGGCCCAGGTTGTCATCGAAGCCTGGCGAAGGGAATACAACAATGAAAGGCCGAAGAAAGCACTGGGTGGTTTGACGCCGGCAGCCTATGCCGAATCATTTGCGGAGAAATCAGGTAAATTAAGCTTGGACTCTAAAGCCCCCTGCTACTGAAAGTGGGGGGACGTCGACTGCGCAAAGTTATCGGCGGGGAAGGGTAAGTGAAAATTAAGCTTTGCCGTGAAATGAAAATAGTTGTGTTGATCATGCCTTCAGTATCCTTTGAGGTGGTTGTGTAGATGCCCCGAGTTAAGCAGAATGTGTGGTGAAGTATTTAGCAAATAATGGATTTAAATTGCGGGTAAAGTAATTCATTGGCACTAATAAATTGTAAAAATCATGGTTGGGTAGGTTGTGAGCGTATAAGTCGGAATTTTATGACTGAAATTGATGCTGGTAATAAGGTAAAAGCATCGCGTGATATTATTGTTTTTGGTGAGATTGAGTTGTCGGTATTTGTCTTTGAGGGAGAGGTTATTGATGGGATTTCTTTTTTTAGACAGGGTTTATGTTGAGAGTGATTTGAATTTTGATGTGCTACCAGATGAATTATTACCTTTTGGTCATAAGTGCTTGATGGATCTGTTGTGATTAACTGGCTGAATGTATAGCTTCAAATTTCATTATTGTTTCGGCTTATCCAGTCGCTCTGCAAAAGTAGAATAAGACTTCTGCATGGATGCTCTGCTGTTCGGTCAGCATGACATCCTGAATCTGGAACGCGACAAGCTGCACCGTGAAACCCAACGCATATTGGGCAATAGCTTGCAGCAGACCCTGACCTACGACAAAGCCGGCCGCCTCAGCAGCCAGCGCCTGAGTGGCGCCACCCGGTGGAGCCGCCAGTACCAGTACGATGCCGCCGGCCAGCTTACCGGCATTGCCGATAATCGCAGCGGCCAGATCAACTACCGTTACGACCCGGTAGGCCGCCTGCTGGAGGCCGCCACCCCCTAGGGCGTGGAAAGCTTCCGCTTCGACCCGGCCGGCAACTTGGTGGACAACACCCCGGCAGCCGACGGGCATCAGGACAACAGCCTGCTGGGCAATCTGCTGAGCCACTACGCCGGCCGTCACTACCGCTACGACAGCCGTGGCAACCTCGTTGAAAAGCGCGTCAACGGCAGCCTCACCCAGCTGGAGTGGGACGGCTACAATCGCCTGAGCCGGCTGACAGCACCGGGTGGCAACAGCACCGAATACCGCTATGACCCGCTGGGCCGCCGTATCGCCAAGCTCAGTCAGGGCAAGACAACCCTGTACGGCTGGGATGGCGACGTACTGGCGTTTGAAACCCAAGACGACGCCGCTGTGCATTACCTGTTTGAACCCGGCAGCTTCATCCCGCTGGCACAGGTACATACCGACGCCATCCAAGGCGTGAAAGTGCCGGCATGGAACCAGTACAACCCCTACGACCCAGAACGCGACCCGCTGCTGCAGGCCGGCCCGGAGCCATCCGCCCCGCGCGCGGTGTACTACTACCACGCCGACCACCTCGGCACCCCGCAAGCCCTTACCGACGCGCAAGGCCAGTTGCACTGGAGATGGATTACCAGGCCTGGGGCGAAGCACGGGAAGTGATTGCCGAGGCAGCAGCCTCCGCCGGGATCCGCAACCCCTTCCGCTTCCAAGGGCAGTATCATGACGACGAATCAGGGCTGCACTACAACCGCTATCGCTACTTTGATCCGGAGATAGGGCGGTTTATTTCGCGGGATCCGATTGGGTTGCTGGGTGATATTAATATCCATAGCTATGCGCCGAATCCAATAGAGTGGATTGATCCATTAGGGTTGGCAAAAGGCACCAATCAACGTGGACAAGTTACAAGCAGAAGTTCCTGGAGAAAATCAACGGTTCAAGATGCGTGGGATAATGCGGCTCCAAGCCCAACGGGAGGTCGGGTCTGCCCTGCCTGCAAAGGTGAGGTAAAGGTGGCTCCTGGTACTGGACGCAGAGATTGGGATATTGATCATCACCCGGAGCCTTGGAGCAAACGAGATTTTCCAGACAATATCTCCCGCAAGGAAGTAATCGATAATTATCAAGATGGAACCATCTTTAAGTGTGCTTCCTGCAATAGAAGTGAAGGGAATAGAAAGTGACTAATTTAATTATTGATCATATTGAAGAAAATTTCGGAGAAATTGAGAAGGGCTGGGATTTTAGGATAAGTAAACTTCCAAATTTTCAAGTGGTTGAGTGTAGTAATGGGTTGTTGGAAAACATCACTACAATTATAAGTGTTGGGCTTGCTCAGC
This sequence comes from Aquitalea magnusonii, assembly GCF_002217795.2. Taxonomy (NCBI): domain Bacteria; kingdom Pseudomonadati; phylum Pseudomonadota; class Betaproteobacteria; order Neisseriales; family Chromobacteriaceae; genus Aquitalea; species Aquitalea magnusonii. Next base: position 2,789,364 of record NZ_AP018823.1, on the reverse strand, counting down.
ATAAGTTGAAGTCTAGACGATCGGAAAAAATAATTCGCCATGAGATATTGCTCTCCTTTGATAAGGATTGTATCCCATCAAACGCGGTGGCTATTATTAAGCAAATTGCGGAAACGTGTGTCGAAACGAGAGAGGCACTACTTGAAAATGATATTATAAAGAAAGTTGGCATTGTTTTTGATAATCACAAATTTGATAGCCTCTGGGTTAAGCCTCCAGTGTTTTTTAATGAAAACTCGTTTAGTTATTCTGGCTCGGATGTGAGTGGTGATATATGCATATTTGCATGGCTTATTCCGATAACTACTAAAGAGCGATGCTACATTGAAGAGAATGGAAGTGAGGCATTTGAGAATGTTCTTGAAACAGTTTCTGTTGATTTTTTTGATTTAAATAGAAATTGCATTTTTTGCGAGAGTGATGAGTAGTATTTACGCTTTTTGCTGAACTATCCAAGCAGCGACAGCACCGAATACCGCTATGACCCGCTGGCCCAGGTACATACCGACGCCATCCAAGGCGTGAAAGTGCCGGCATGGAACCAGCATAATCCCTACGACCCGGAACGCGACCTGCTGCTGCAGGCCGGGCCGGAGCCATCCGCCCCGCGCGCGGTGTACTACTACCACGCCGACCACCTCGGCACCCCGCAAGCTCTTACCGATGCGCAAGGCCAGTTGGCACTGGAGATGGATTACCAGGCCTGGGGCGAAGCACGGGAAGTGATTGCCGAGGCAGCAGCCTCCGCCGGCATCCGCAACCCCTTCCGCTTCCAGGGGCAGTATCATGACGACGAATCAGGGCTGCACTACAACCGCTATCGCTACTATGATCCGGAGATAGGGCGGTTTATTTCGCGGGATCCGATTGGGTTGCTGGGTGGGATTAATATCCATAGCTATACACTGAATCCAATAACATGGATTGATCCTTTAGGCCTCTCAGAGTGCCCGAATAAAAAAACATCGTTTAATGCAAAAAGTCGCCGGGAAGCACTAAGGCAGGCGAAAAGGGATGCTAGAATTCCAATGAATCAACAGCCAAAAATCATGAGAGAAGATCTTGAGGATGGAAGAAGATCTTGAGGATGGAAGAAGATCTTGAGGATGGAAGAAGATCTTGAGGATGGAAGTGGAAATACTGTGCTTGGCCCCAATTATGAACCAGTGACCACAAGAAATTATCACTACACCAACATCGATGGCAAATCAGTGATAATCCAAGAACATAGCATGGGACATGAAAAGGCAACCCCCTGCCATGGAGTAGAGCCTCACTTTAATGTAAGACCAATTAGCAACCCAAGAACTGGCAGCTTCCCCAAAACTCATGGCCATTACAATTTTCCGAGGTAGCAATGAATTTATTAGACAAAATCGCGCGCAATCAATTTTTGCTGCAACTATTTCCAACAGGCCTATTTCAACCAATACATATCGGGCAAATCAATCTCGACATAGGGGGGCGAGTTTATTTCAGCCTACATACAAGACAAAAACCTGAAATGGAAGTTGCCAAATGGGGAGTGTGGGGGAAAGATTACAACACAATTGTAATCAAGTTATTTGCCAAATCAGGAGAGAGCATAGAGATAAAAGAATGGCGCAACTTGCACTATGACATTCTAACAGTAGAAGAAAATGGAAAATGCATAACGATAAGACAGAAAAGCAACTCATTTAGTTTAAAACTCGAGGTGTCAAATATAATTTTTCAAGAATGTACTACCTACGCAGATGAATTAGAGATAAAAAATACCAAGGAATAAGGAGGGGAGAAAATAAAAGTAGACCACATTTTTTTGTAGCTGAAGTCAACGAAAGATACTGCAAGCAGTACAAATACAACAAGCTGGGCAACCGCATCGCCACCGTCCGCCCGGACGGCCACCGCGTGGATGTGCTCAATTACGGCAGCGGCCATGTGCATGGCCTGCTGTTCGGCCAGCACGACATCCTGAATCTGGAACGCGACAAGCTGCACCGTGAAACCCAACGCATATTGGGCAATAGCTTGCAGCAGACCCTGACCTACGACAAAGCCGGCCGCCTCAGCAGCCAGCGCCTGAGTGGTGTCACCCAGTGGAGCCGCCAATACCAGTACGATGCCGCCGGACAGCTCACCGGCATTACCGACAATCGCAGCGGCCAGATCAACTACCGTTACGACCCGGTAGGCCGCCTGCTGGAGGCCGCCACCCCCAAGGGCGTGGAAAGCTTCCGCTTCGACCCGGCCGGCAACCTGCTGGACAACACCCCGACAACGGGCATCAGGACAACAGCCTGCTGGGCAATCTGCTGAGCCACTACGCCGGCCGTCACTACCGCTACGACAGCCGTGGCAACCTCGTTGAAAAGCGCGTCAACGGCAGCCTCACCCAGCTGGAGTGGGACGGCTACAACCGCCTGAGCCGGCTGACAGCACCGGGTGGCAACAGCACCGAATACCGCTATGATCCGCTGGGCCGCCGCATCGCCAAGCTCAGTCAGGGCAAGACAACCCTGTACGGCTGGGATGGCGACGTGCTGGCGTTTGAAACCCAAGACGACGCCGCAGTGCATTACCTGTTCGAACCCGGCAGCTTCATCCCGCTGGCCCAGGTACATACCGACGCCATCCAAGGCGTGAAAGTGCCGGCATGGAACCAGTACAACCCCTACGACCCGGAACGCGACCCGCTGCTGCAGGCCGGCCCGGAGCCATCCGCCCCGCGCGCGGTGTACTACTACCACGCCGACCACCTCGGCACCCCGCAAGCTCTTACCGACGCGCAAGGCCAGTTGGCACTGGAGATGGATTACAAGGCCTGGGGCGAAGCACGGGAAGTGATTGCCGAGGCAGCAGCCTCCGCCGACATCCGCAACCCCTTCCGCTTCCAGGGGCAGTATCATGACGACGAGTCAGGGCTGCACTACAACCGCTATCGCTACTATGATCCGGAGATAGGGCGATTTATCTCGCGAGATCCGATTGGGTTGATGGGTGGGATTAATATCCATAGCTATGCGCCGAATCCTATTGAGTGGACTGACCCACTAGGATTAGAAAACGGGAGAGCAGTAAAAAATAATATGAAAAGAGCTGGACGCCCCTGCCCAAAATGGTATGCGGGCCACCATCTAATTGCTGAGCAGCTTGGTGATCACCCTGTTATAAAAGAGGCGACTGATAGAGGAATATATAATATCAATAGAAATGAAAACGGGGTGGCTTTGCCGACTCGACAAGCGGATTCATTAAGTTCAGGTAAGCCATTGCATAGTGGAAATCACTTGTCAGCTTACTATGAATCGGCTAGGAAGAGGTTGGATAAAATTGGTAATCCAAAGCAAATGAGTAATGACGAGCTTTTGTCGAAAATTGGTAAGGTGGAAATGAAAATGAAGTCGGATCTTGAGCAAGATAAGATAAGACTTCAAACTACAGATCCGCGTCCTGCAAATACTACGTGTATGTTATGAAAATGAAATACTTTATTCTGGCTTCTGATAATGATCTGCCTTTTGTATATGGCGATGCTAAATTTGAACCTGTTGACCAAGGGGTATATTCAAATTTGTGGCATGATAGAAAGTTGCCGAGCGGAACAACTGCACGTGTCAAGCTTGTGAAGAGCGTGAAGAGATTGAATCGTGATTTGTTTTCTGTTAATGCTGGATTTGTCGGGTCTAAAAAGCTGTTGGAAGTGTTGCAGGGGAGATTTAAATCAAAATTTAATCCGGTGCCCGCAGAAATTTTCTACCATTCAGGGGAGAGGGTGCAAGGGGATTTTTTTTTCCTGGAGTTTGACTGTTGGGTCGATGCTTTTGATTATGAAAATTCTAAATTTATCAAGGATGTCGACGGTAGCGGTAAGGTTGTTGAATGTGAATTCCTTCAAATTGATAGCTGTGAAGTGAGAGGCTATGATTTGTTTTTCCTATTGAATGTTGATTTCTTTGAGCCGGTTGTTTCAATGGGGTTAGCGGAGGAGTTGAAGAAAGAGAAAATATCCGGGTTTAAAATTATTTCGACAGAAGATTTTACTTGGAGTGAGTGATTTCAAAGGAGGCTTCTAATCGCAGCGGCCAGATCAACTACCGTTACGACCCGGTAGGCCGCCTGCTGGAGGCCGCCACCCCCAAAGGTGTGGAAAGCTTCCGCTTCGACCCGGCCGGCAACCTGCTGGACAACACCCCGACAGCCGACGGGCATCAGGACAACAGCCTGCTGGGCAATCTGCTGAGCCACTACGCCGGCCGTCACTACCGCTACGACAGCCGTGGCAACCTCGTTGAAAAGCGCGTCAACGGCAGCCTCACCCAGCTGGAGTGGGACGGCTACAACCGCCTGAGCCGGCTGACAGCACCGGGTGGCAACAGCACCGAATACCGCTATGATCCGCTGGGCCACCGCATCGCCAAGCTCAGTCAGGGCAAGACAACACTGTACGGCTGGGATGGCGACGTGCTGGCGTTTGAAACCCAAGACGACGCCGCAGTGCATTACCTGTTTGAACCCGGCAGCTTCATCCCGCTGGCCCAGGTACACACCGAGCCTGGGGCGAAGCACGGGAAGTGATTGCCGAGGCAGCAGCCTCCGCCGGCATCCGCAACCCCTTCCGCTTCCAGGGGCAGTATCATGACGACGAATCAGGGCTGCACTACAACCGCTATCGCTACTATGATCCGGAGATAGGGCGGTTTATCTCGCGGGACCCGATTGGGTTGCTGGGTGGGATTAATATCCATACCTATGCGCCGAATCCGGTTGAGTGGGTTGATCCACTGGGTTTGGCTGGCACGACCATTGATGGCATTGGTAAAGTGATACCCACAGATGATTATGGCATCCCTGATCCTGATTTATTTACTCCCGCTCCAAATGCAAAGGCGTATAAAAGGAATGCCAACTGTGGTCCGTTTGTTGGCCAGAAAAAGGCTGTCCGGGGGCAGCCATGTGCCTCATGTGGTGCTACAGTAATAAATCCAGTGGCAGACCATACAGATCCTTTAGTTGTTGAGCATTATCGAACTGGTGGCAATGATGTAAATCATCAGTCCTCAAACTGTGCGGTGCAGGCACACTGCTCATCTTGCTCAAGTAAACAAGGTGGAAAAGCTGCGGCATTCTCCCGTGCCATGAAGAAGAAACTTGGATTATGAAAATGACAAAAGCACAAGAAGTTGTTTGCAAGAAATTTAATTCCCCATACTTGCCCATAGCTGGGCAAGAAATGGTTGCACTGGCAGTGCAGACCATCGGAAAGATGCCTATATATGGTGTGCGCGTCATAAAAGAGCACCCCGATGATATTGAATGGTTTATTCATTGCGGGGAATTTTCAGGGGAAGATGATTTCTACAAGCCAATTCATGCTAGCCACTTGTCGGAAATGCTCCCGGCCATTGAAAAGTACCTTGCGCTATCACAGGGATTTAAATTCATCATTGATGATTCAGGCTATGAAGATGTTTGGCAAGATTTTCCTGAGGAGGGTGATTTATAAATGAAATGGCTTTGTTGAAAAAATCAGTTAAAGGCTGAGTAGCCCCAATCCCCAGATGGACTTATCTGATATGGATCGTTGCGGTGTGCTGAATGCTGAGAAACGGTTCAGAATCGCTGTACAGATTTGAAGCTCCTCCAGCTGCCGATCAAAGTTCCGTGACTTAATTCGGTCTGCCCGCAATTTGAAACAGTACATCTTCGTTTCGACCAGACTGCGGCGATGGTAGCCGCTCCACATCCCGCTGGTCCAGGGGCACACCGACGCCATCCAGGGTGTGAAAGTGCCGGCGTGGAACCAGTACAACCCCTACGACCCAGACCGCGACCCGCTGCTGCAGGCCGGCCCGGAGCCATCCGCCCCGCGCGCGGTGTACTACTACCACGCCGACCACCTCGGCACCCCGCAAGCCCTTACCGATGCGCAAGGCCAGTTGGCACTGGAGATGGATTACCAGGCCTGGGGCGAAGCACGGGAAGTGATTGCCGAGGCCGCAGCCTCCGCCGGCATCCGCAACCCCTTCCGCTTCCAGGGGCAGTATCATGACGACGAATCAGGGCTGCACTACAACCGCTATCGCTACTATGATCCGGAGATAGGGCGGTTTATCTCGCGCGATCCGATTGGGTTGTTTGGTGGGTTAAATATCCATAAATTTGCAGATAACCCAATTGAGTGGGTTGACCCTTGGGGCTTGAAAAAGGCAGGCGGTAGTTGTGCTTTGGATAAAAGTCTGGCAGGTGTTAAGGGTGATAAAAAGCAAGCTCAGCACATAATTCCTCAAGAAATATGGAATAAAAATGAGGATTTTTTTGATGATATTGGTATGGCGGGGATGAGGGATCATCGGTCGAATGGGGTTCTAATGCCTGACAGTCAGTCTGGAGCAGCTTCCGCAAATAGGAAGTATTACCATAATGGTTCTCATGCTAATTATTCGAGATCTGTTGATGCAGATGTAAGTGTAATCAGAAGAAACTATGAAGCTGGTCGAATTTCAGCAGCTGAGGCTCGGGTGCGAATAGGTAGATTGCAGGATGAGAGAAGGTCGCAAATGAGATCTCCTTTGGTCACGGGAACTTGTCCGGAAAGGCTAAGTTGAGGGTTTTATGAAAAAATACTATTTGGCAGTGATGAGTGAGAGTAATGGGTGTGCTTCCGGTTTCTATTCTGCAATATTGGTGGATGGTGTAGATAAGGATAGCCTTCAGCATTATGGTAAAAAGCCATGGTATGCTGGTCCTAAAAGATTTGGTGGGAAATTGATGCCATTTCCTGATGGTCTGATTTTGATGGCTAATAAGGATTGTTGTGATTGTGATATTAGAAGAGGGTCGGATTATTTCTATGTTTTTAGTGAGAAATTTTTAAATGTAATTAAAAATTATAAAACTAGTTTTGATGAAATTAAGCAGATTGTTCGAGTGATAAAAGATCTGGTCGAATCAGATGGCGGTTTGTTTTTTGTGGGTAGAACAAAAAGAATTTCCATGGCTGATGTTGTGGATTTTAAGTGTAGCAAAATGGTGGGTGAGTTTAATGATATGTTTGAAGTGTTCAGGGTTAGAGCTGATTTTGATTTTGACATGTTTGATATGTTTGATGCGGCAACTGGTCAATTGAGCTTGGTTGTGTCTGCAGAGTTGGTTTTGGCGCTGCAGGAAGTCGATCTAAAGGGTGTTGATTTTATGCCGATTGATGATCTTGTGTTTAATACACTGCAGGATTTCAGATTGAATAGTATGAGGTATTATCCTGTTTGATGGTTTTATGTGTATTTTGGCCGATTAGGGTTTGCGTGGGCATTAATGGTCTTATCTTGTTGGTTGAGATAATGTGTGTTGTTGACTAAGGTTTGATGTGTGTAATTCAATGGAAAGCGAAGCGGCTTGTCTAATAAATGTGTACGCTGGATATAACGATTTAGGGCCCGTGTATGAGGAACTGCCTGCAATCTCCACTGGGGATGGTTGCTACGAGTTGCTGTCGTCGCCTGGCTTGGCATTAAATATGGCGAAAGCAGATTTGATTCGTATAGAGAAGATAGATCAACCAGCAGTTGTATTGAGGCGGGGTGGGAATTTTTGCATACAAATTTATGCTGATGAAATTGCGGATGAAGAGATTGAACGATTGGATCAAACTGTGCTAAGCGAATTGGGTGGTAGTCTGGGTGGTGTAAATGGTGGGAATCTGGCTCTTTCTGTTCCATCAAGCAATGATATTCAGGCTATTAATAGGTTTTTTGATGATTTTAAATCGAGAGTTGGTGTGGAATGGTATTACGCTAATGTTTATAAGAATTTTGAAGACCCTGCAGATGAGACGCTGTTGGATTGGTGGGTCAAGCATTGATGTTTTTTAAAGCGGAATTTGGGGGGAGGTTGGACCAGTTCGCTATCAACTGCTTACGGTTGATTGCTGGTTTGTCATGAACGCTGCTGGCACGGTACTGGCCACAGCGTCTGAGCTATGAGGCAATTTGCCCGGCGTGCAGACAAAAAAACACCCCGCCAGCATGCTGGTCGGGGGGCTGCAATGTCAGAGCATGGCTCCGACGGAGGGTTAACTTTCACCCCATGTCGACGCCGTGCAAGCGTGGTTTGTGCGCGCGGTCAAGAGTGCGTGTACAAACAGGGCGGTTTGCATGTTACGCACTGGAAACCGCTGTTTCTATTAGGGATTGTACTGATCCTGCGGGATGGGTATCCGGATGGGGCTAGCGGTTGGCCATCACCGCCTGCACCAGGTCGGCAATCGAGCGCACTTTCATCTTGTCCATCATCTTGCCGCGGTGGGCTTCCACCGTCTTGATGCTGATGCCCAGTTCGTCGGCAATCACCTTGTTCATCTTGCCTTCCACCACCTTGTCCAGCACTTCGCGTTCGCGGATGGTGAGCGAGGCCAGGCATTCGGCAAAGCGGTCGCGCGCGGCGCTGCTGGCCTGTTGTTGCTGGCTCAACGCCAGGGCGCTGTCCACGGTATTGAGCAGGGCCTGCTGGTTGAACGGTTTTTCCAGGAAGTCGTGTGCGCCGCGCTTGACTGCCTGCACCGCCATCGGCACGTCGCCATGGCCGGTGATGAAGATGACCGGCCAGGGGTTGTGGCGTGCGCTCAGTTCATCAAACAGTTCCAGTCCGCTCATGCCGGGCATGCGGATGTCCACGATCAGGCAGCCGGCCCCGCGCGGCTGGAAGTCTTCCAGCAGGGCTTCTGCGCTGGCGTGACAGGAGATGGCGTAGTCGTGGCTTTCCAGCAGGAAAACCAGCGAGTCACGGAATGCTTCGTCGTCATCGACGATGTGAACCTGGGGAGTACTGGCACTCATGTTTCGGACACCGGTAGCGTGAATCGGAAAATACTACCACCACCGGGATTGTCTTCCACCCACAATTGACCTTCGTGGAACTCGATGATGGTGCGGCAGATGTTGAGACCCATGCCCATGCCTTCGGCCTTGGTGGTGAAGAAGGCATCGAACAGGCGTTCTTTCAGGTCCAGCGGGACGCCGTGGCCGTGATCGCTGATGGCCACTTCGATGCGGCGCGGGTTGAGCTGGCGTGCTTCCACATGCAGTACGCGTTCGGTGGGCGGGCAGTCCTGCATGGATTCGATGCCGTTCTTGATGAGGTTGAGCAGCACTTGTTCCACCAGGATGGGGTCGACATACAAGGCTGGCAGGGTTTTCTCCAACTGGATATCGATGGTGGCGGCCTGACGGCGGGCTTCGATATCGGCAATGGCCAGCGAGGCTTCGATGATGTCGGTGAGCTGGCAGGTTTTGCGGTCCGGCTCGCTTTGTTTGACAAACTCGCGGATGCGGCGCACCACGGTGCCGGCGCGTTCGGCCTGGGCGGTGATTTTTTCCATCACCGGCAGCAGTGATTCCGGGGTGGCTTTGCCTTGGCGGATGCGCTCGATGCAGCCTGCCTGGTAGTTGGCGATGGCCGATAGCGGCTGGTTCAGCTCGTGCGCCAGGGTGGAGGCCATCTCGCCCATGGTGACCAGGCGCGAGGTGGATTGCAGTTGCTGCATCTGCTGCTGGTAGCGTTCTTCGGCGTCGTGCTGCTGGGTGGTGTCGGTGAGGATGGTCATGGACACGATGCGGCCATTCACCCAGCGTATGCTGCGCCGGCGCATGGAGATCCAGCGCGAGGGCGGGTCCATCCATACTTCCATGTCCACGTCGCGCGCACTGCGCATCAGTTCTACCAGGCGCAAGTCGCAATAGCCTAACTGACTGTCGGCGGGCTGGTCCGGTGTGAACCATTGCTGGTAGCGCTGGTTGCAGAACAGCAGCTCCAGCGTGGCCGGGTCCACCACGGCCACGGCTGCGTCCAGCCCTTCGATTACCGTGACAAAGCGCTCGTGCGAGGCTTCCAGCCGGCGTTGTGCTTCCAGCCGCTCGGTAATGTCGGTCAGCACCGCCATCCAGCCGGTGTGGTGGCCACGGGCATCAATCAAGGGCGAGGCCAGGATGTGGGCGTCGAACACCTCGCCATTCTTGCGTTGCATCACCGACTGGAAACCTTCCGGCGGCGCATCGCCGGCCAGGGTATCGTCCAGATCACGCCGGTTGCCTTCACCTTGCGGGCCTTGTCGCCAGTAGGGGTAGGGCGGTGCCAGGCCCAGCAATTCCTGTTCGCTGTAACCGGTGAGGGCGCAGAAAGACGGGTTGACATAGGTGATGCGCCCTTGCAGGTCGATGGCACGGATGCCCACCACCAGCGAATCTTCCATGGCCTTGCGGAAGGACGATTCCTGGCGCAGTGCCTGCTCGGCCTGTTTTTCGGCTGTGATGTCGCGGCCGGATACATAGGCCACGCCGCTGTCGGCCAAGGGGCTGAGCGCCCACACGATCCAGCGGGTCTCGCCGCTCTGGGTGAGGATGCGGGTCTGGACAAAGCGGTCGGCCCCGCCGGTATCAAACATGCGCTCGAAGCTTTCGCGCGCGGTTTCTCGTTCTTCCGGCAGCAGATAATTGAGGAAAGAAGTACCCAGCAGCTCGTCCGCGCTGTAGCCCAGGCCTTTTTCAAAGGCCGGGTTGAGCTGCAGGATGGTGGTATCGCGCCGCACCACGCCCAGCATTTCCTGCGACAGCCGGTACACCCGGTCGCGTTCGCGTTCGGCCTCCACCCGGCCACGGATATGGCGGTTGAGGCTGAGCAGGCTGAGCAGGGTGAGCAAGGCCATGCCGCCGATCAGTCCCAGTTGCAGCAGCCGGGCCTGGGTCATCGCGCCTTTTACCGGGCGGGCGGTAATCACCAGTCCGGTGCCGGGCAGTTCCAGTTTTTCTGCCACACCGCCGCGCATGCGGCTGGCGGCATTGGCGGCAATGGTTTTGCCATCACGGGTTTGCAGCTCCAACTGGTATTTTTCGCTGAACCAGGCCGGGGGGAGCCGTCGTACCACATTGTCGGCATCGAACATGGCCACCAGCATGCCGTTGAACTGGCCGTTCTGGTAGAGCGGGATATGGAGTTCATAGCGCCAGTTGCCATTGCTGCGCTTAAACGGTGTGCTGTAGGCAAAACGCCCATTTTGCTGGGCCTGTTTGAAGGCGGCTGGGGCCTGGATGCTGCCGCCTGGGGCCAGCGGGCCATCTTCATAGGGCGCGGTCCAGCGCAGGGTGCCGTGGTTGTCGCTGCGCGCCAGCGCCAGCATTTCCGGGGTGTTGGCCAGTAGTTGTGAAGCCTGGGTCTGGAAGCCGGCTTCGTCGGTTTCGCCGCTGCCCATGCTGCGTGCCAGGTCGGTCAACTGGGCCAGATTATCTTCCAGCTTCAGTTGCAGGGTTTGTTCGGCCCACAGGGCGTCACGGGCCAGATTGCTTTTTTGCTGTTCGGCTTCGCGTGCATCCAGCGTCCACAGCATCACGCCCATGGTGAGGAAGAACAGCACGATGGTGGTGTTGGGAAATAGCTGATACCAGCCACTGCGTTTGCGGAACGCGTAAAAGCGGGGTGTGCGCATAGGGAGGCGGTGGGCTAGAGGTGGCAAAAGCCAGCAACATGTACTGGCCAGTATGGTTTTCTCCAGTGTACGACAACTGGCCGAGCCTGGCTGTAAGGGTTGGCCCGTGGTTGTCGCCTGATCATCAGCCGGTGCGCATGGCACTTGAGTCCATGCCGCAGCCGGGGGTAATCTCGCGGCTGGCTTTGATCAGGCAGGAAGATGGGCGGCATGCGCAGCAGCATAATCGGCGGAGTGTGGTTGGGTCTGGTGTGCAGCCTGGCGCTGGCGGCACCGCAACCAATCCGCATTGGCGTTCCCGGCGCCTTTACCGGCGGCTCTGCGCCGATGGGGCTGAGCATGCGTAATGGCATCCGGCTGGCCGCCGCCGAAATCAACAAGAGCGGCGGTGTGCTGGGGCGGCCCATCGAGCTGGTGGAGCGCGACGATGGTGGCATCCCGGCACGCGGCATCAAGGTGGCGCAGCAATTGCTCACCCAGGACCGAGTGGTGGCGGTGGTGGGCTTCGTCAATACCGGGGTGGCGCTGGCGGCCAGCAAGAACTACCAGGACGCGCGGGTGCCGGTGATGCTGGCGGTGGCCACCGCCGCCATCCTGACCCGGCAGTTTCCACTGCATGGCAATACCGACAACTATATTTTCCGGGTGGCGGCAGCGGACGACCTGCAAGCACCGTTGATTGTGCGTGAGGCGGTGCAGCGTTCGGGTTATCGCAAGCTGGCCATTTTTGCCGACAACACCAATTACGGCTATCAGGGCCTGATGGAGCTGGAACGTGCGCTGGGGCAGAACGGCCTGAAGCCCAGCTATGTGGCGCGCTTCAACCTGCAGGAACGGGACATGGCCAATGCACTGCTGCAGGCACGCAATGCCGGCAGCCAGGCCATTCTCACCTATGCCATCGGCCCGGAGCTGGCCGAGCTGGCCAATACCATGTCACGCATGGACTGGAAGGTGCCCATCATCGGTAGCTGGACCTTGTCCATGTCCAATTTCATCGATAATGCCGGCCCCAATGGCGAGGGCGCGCGCATGGTGCAAAGTTATATTCCGGCCGAAGACGACACCCCCCGGCGGCGGGACTTTCTGGATGGCTACCAGTGGTTGTTCCACACCCGGCGCATTCCCTCACCGCCCTCGGCGGCACAAGGCTATGACGGCATGAAGCTGATGGCCGAAGCCATCCGCCAGGCGGGTTCACTAGATGGTGTGGCCATTGTGCGGGCGCTGGAAAACCTGCGTCAGCCGGTGGCCGGCGTCATCACCACTTACAAGCAGCCATTCAGCCGCAACGACCACGAGGCGCTGGAGCTGAATGTGCCGGTGATCGGCAAGGTGGAACGTGGCCGGGTGGTGTATGCCTACCCGGCCGACAAGCCAAGACAGTAGTGCCTGGACAAGCTGCGATACTTGGCCGGCTAAACACGCCGGCAAGGAACATCCTGTTACCGGCTTTTGCCTGCTTGCCGTATGACAGCGACTGTCCGCATCCGTGTGGCTTGCACTGGCGACGCCTTGCTGCTGTCAAGCGCGCAGGCATGGCCCTTGTTGCTCAGGTATTGACGCCGCGTTCACTGGCGATTTGCTGAATGGCCGTGACAACCGATTCTGCCCCGCTGCGGATCTGGGTAATGATGTCGCCTACCTTGCCGACATTGTCCACGCTGGAACGTGCCTTGATGCCAATCACGCCCATGCTGTCCACGGCCGCTCCGGTGCTGGTCTGGATGGATGACACCATCTGCGAGATTTCCGCCGTGGACGCACTGGTGCGCTCTGCCAGCTTGCGCACCTCATCGGCCACCACGGCAAAGCCGCGTCCCATTTCGCCTGCTCGTGCGGCTTCGATGGCGGCGTTCAGCGCCAGCAGATTGGTCTGATCCGCGATGTCCTTGATGGTCTGCACGATGCTGCCGATGTGCTCGGAGTTTGTGCCTAGCTGCTGGACATTATCACCGGCACGCGCAATATCAACCGCCATGTCTTCTATTTCGTGTACCGCCTGCTGTACGCTGCTGACCCCCTCGTCAGCCCAGTGACGGGTCTGCTGTGAGGTGTTGAACGCAAACACCGCACTATCCTGCTCCTGGCGCTGCCGCTTGACGGCTTCAGTGATGTCGGTGGCGAACTTGATGATGGATATCACCTTGCCTTCGGTATCGAATACCGGGTTATAAGTGGCTTCCAGCCAGCGTTCACTGCCATCACGGGCCAGCCGGACAATGCGGCCGGAAAAGAACTGCCCGCTGCGCAGATTGTTCCACAAGCGCTGGTAGCCTTCGCTTTGTACCATGTCGTTGCTGCACAGTTGACGGTGATTGCGCCCGATCAGCTCTTCCTTGGCATAAGCCATGGTGTTCAGGAAGTTGCTATTGGCCCGGATAATGGTGCCGTCTGGCTGGAACTCGATGACTGCCATCGAGCGGTCGATGGCAGTCAGTGCGGCCTGGTTTTTCTGCGCGTCGATGACCTTGTCGGTCACGTCACTGGCAAACTTGACGTAGCCTGTCAGCTTGCCGCTGCCATCGTGTACCGGGTTGTAACTGGCTTCCAGCCAGACAGGGCTGCCGTCTTTCTTCTTGCGCTTGATCAGGCCGGAGAAGGGTTGGCCGCGCTGCAGGCTTGTCCAGAAGCTGGCGTAGTCGTTGGAGTTGGCATAGGCCGCATCGCAGAAGCTGCGGTGATGCAGGCCAATCAGCTCGGCGGCGCTGGCATAACCCATGGTCCGGGCAAAGTTTTCGTTCGCGTGGATGACCTTGCAGTCCAGATCAAAGCGGATGATGGCGGTAGAGGCGCTGACTGCGTCCAGCAAGCCCTGCAGCTCCTGATTGGTTGCGGCTTGAGTTTCCAGTTGTGCATGCAACTTGCGGTTGAACATGATCTTCTCCATCGACAAATTCTGTTGGCCACAGCATGACGCCAGAACTGGAGTTTCTGGTCACCGCAACTGAGGGACTGTGGAAAGTACTTATCATTCCAAAAGAAAATATCTTTGATAGATTAAGAGAATTCAACCCTGCGTGGTCAGGGGTTTCTGGTTAAGGCTGGCGCTGCCGTGCGCCAGCCGCATTGACTTCGAAACAGTCTGTCGGAAGACGGTATCAAGAGCGTGATGGCAAGGGGATAAACTCGGTTTCGCCCGGCACCGGGGCAAAGCGTCCCTGCTGCCAGTCGTCCCTGGCCTGGCGGATGCGCTCCAGCCGGGTGGAGACGAAGTTCCAGTCCAGAATGCGGTGGGCATCCGGCGTCGGGCCGGCCAGCAGCGCCAGGCGGCTGGGCTCGCGGGCGGTAATGCACAGCGGTGTGGCCGTCTCCGGCAGCAGGCCCAGTTCGCCACTGGCCAGGTTTTCATCGCCCAGGCTGATGCTGCCGCTGGCCAGATAAATGCCACGCTCGGCAAAGCCCGGCGGAATGTCCAGTGTTGCTCCGGCATCCATCTCCACCACGGCATACAGTGCGTCACCGGGAAAGGCTACCGGTGCGCTGCGGCCCCAGGCATCGCCCAATACCAGTTGTATCCGGCAGCCATCCTGCTGCCATGAGGGCAGGGCGCCGCGGTCGTAGTGGATGAAGGCCGGTGCGCATTCTTCCAGTGCCACCGGCAAGGCCAGCCACAGTTGCAGGCCTTCCACCGGGGTGCCGCTGCGGCGGATGTCCTCCGGAATGCGTTCCGAATGCACGATGCCACGCCCGGCAATCATCAGGTTGGCCGCGCCCGGCTCAATGCGCTGCACGCTACCCAGGCTGTCACGGTGCATCAGCGCGCCGCTGAACAGATAGGTGAGGGTGGCCAGACCGATATGCGGGTGCGGCCGCACGTCGTTATCGCGTTGATCCAGATTGAAGTGGGCGGGGCCCATGTGGTCCAGAAAAATGAAGGGGCCGATATGGCGTGCGCTACGGCTGGGCAGCAGGCGGCGCACCGCAAAGCCGATATCGCTGGTTTTGGCGCTGATGCGCTCACTCCATGTGTTCATCTTGGCGGCTCCGGTGGAAAGCCGGCCAGCCAGTCTGGCCGGCGCGGCTGCGGGGGTGGTTTCAGAAACGACCATTGCGGAAATCGTCAGCCGCCGCTTCCAGTTCGGCACGGGTATTCATCACGAACGGCCCCCACTGGGCAATCGGCTCGTTCAAGGGCTTGCCCGCCACCAGCAGGAAGCGCGCTGGTGCGGCGCTGGTGATGCGGATGCCGCCGGCTGCAGCATCATTGGCCAGAATAGCCATCTGGCGCTGCTTCACCGGCTGGCCGTGACTGCCCGCTTCCAGCTCACCCTGATAAACATAGATGAATGCATTATGGCCTGCCGGAATGGCGAGGAATTCATCCTGTCCGGCGGCCAGATGCACATCCAGATACAGCGGCTCGGTATCCGGGCGCTGGATGGCCGCAGGCTGCTTGTCCACGCTACCGGCAATCAGCCGCAGGCGGCTGCCCTGGGCGCTGTCCAGTTCGGGAATTTCCGCCGCGGGGATGTCGCGATACCACGGGTCTATCATCTTGTTCTTGGCCGGCAGGTTCACCCATAGCTGGAAGCCATGCATCAGGCCGTCTTCCTGCTCTGGCAGCTCGGAGTGAATCAGGCCGCGCCCGGCAGTCATCCACTGCACGCCGCCCGGTCCCAGCAGGCCCTCCTGTCCGGTGCTGTCGCGGTGACGCATGCGGCCATCCAGCATGTAGGTGACGGTTTCGAAGCCACGGTGCGGGTGGTCCGGAAAGCCGGCAATATAGTCGTCCGGATTGTCGGAACGGAATTCGTCCAGCATCAGGAAGGGGTCCAGCCGGCGTTGCAGGTCGTGGGTCAGTACCCGCAACAGGCGGACACCGGCACCGTCTGAAACCTCCATGCCATTGACCAGGCGTTCCACTTCGCGGCTGATGTTGTGTGTGCTCATCTTGCATCTCCTTGTCGGGGCCGGCGTTGCTGGGCCTGGCCGTTGATCATGGACTGCATTATTACAGTGGAAATTTGAATAAAAAAGCGCAAAAATCAGTAGTAATTAATCGAAAAATCAAATGTATGAAACAGGCTAAAACCACCTGGGAGCAATGGCAGGTCTTGCAATGCATTGTCCGTGAGGGCGGCTTTGCCCAGGCGGCCAAGGCCATGCACCGCAGCCAGTCTTCAGTCAGCTATATGGTGGCGCAATTGCAGCAGCAACTGGGTGTTGCCTTGCTGCAGGCGCAAGGACGGCGCATGCGGCTTACTCCGGCAGGCGAGGTGTTGCTGCGCGATGCGCAAAATGTGCTGGCGGCATCATTGCGGCTGGAAGAGAAGGCGCGCTCCTTGCTGCAAGGCTGGGAGGCCGAAGTACGGCTGGCGGTGGACAGCTTGTTTCCCACGCCGGCGCTATTGCCGGCGCTGGGGCAGTTTGCCAGCCATTGCCCCAGTACCCGCCTGCAGATGCACGAGGTGGTGATGTCCGGCGCGGATGATGCGCTGCATGGCCAGCAGGTGGAGCTGGCGGTGGCGGGGCGGGTGCCGCAGGGTTTTCTGGGTGACTGGCTGCTGGAGGCTGAGTTTGTCGCCTGTGCCGCGCCGGATCATCCCTTGCACCGCCTGGGACGGGCGCTGGAAATGGAAGACTTGCAGCAGCATGTGCAAGTGGTGTTGCGCGACTCCGGCCAGCGCCAGCCGCGCGATGAGGGCTGGCTGGGGGCCTGGCAGCGCTGGACAGTGTCGCAACCGGAAACGGCCATTGCTGCGGTGGAGCAGGGCTTTGCCTTTGGCTGGCTGGCCTGGCACCGCATTGCCGACGGCGTGGCCGCCGGGCGGCTCAAGCCCTTGCCATTGGCGCATGGTGCTTTGCGCAAGGCGGCGCTATATCTGATTCTGGCCGATCCGGCGCTTGCCGGTCCGGCTACCTTGCAACTGGCGGATTGCCTGCGGGTGGAGGCGGAGCGCTGGCGCAGCACCTACCAGCCGTACCAGGGGGTGTAGTCCGGGCCATAAGCAAAACGACCAGCGCTGGGCTGGTCGTGGCGGGTGTGGTGTGTGGCAGGCTTAGTGGCCTTGCTGCCCCTGCAGGTAGTGCTCCAGTGCGTGGCCGGCAGACAGGATGTGGAAGCGGATGAACTCTGCGGCTTCCTCGGCCGCGCCTTGCTTGCACAGTTCCAGCAGCCGGGTGTGCTCCTCGTGGGCGCGCTCCATGGTGCGGGTAAACAGGATCTGCATGCGGGTGTAGCGGTCGGTCTTGTTGTGCAGTTGTTCAATCAGCGCCAGGGTATTGGGGCGCTTGGCCGCACGGTACAGCGCCAGGTGGAAGCGCGCGTTGAGCTCACCCCAGTGACGCACATCGTTCTTCTGCAGGGCGACTTCGAATTCGTGCAGGGTCTGCTCGGCCAGGGCAATGTCGGCCGGGGTTTGACAGGGAATCGATGCCTTGAGCACCGAGCCTTCCAGCATGGCGCGGATTTCCAGCAGTTCCAGCACGTCTTCCAGCGACAGCTTGGACACCACGGCGCCCTTGTGGTCGATAATCTGGATCAGCCCTTCGGCTTCCAGTTGGCGCAGGGCTTCGCGTACCGGCACGCGGCTGACGCCGTATTCATTGGATAGCGCTTCCTGGCGCAATTGCTGGCCGTCGACGAATTCTCCGGAGAGCAGTCGCTGGCGAAGCGATTCGGTTACGGCACTGGTCAGCGTCTGGCGCTTGATCGGCTGCAGGGTAGTCATGGTTTTTAGGGTCTGTCAGTCAATCGGATAAATGCAAATGTATTCGATTATACGGGGCTTCCATTGTCAGACAAGAGGGCATCGTGTAGGTTTGGGTCGCAAATGTGAAAGATTTTGCCAGAAGCAAAAGAAAAACCCGGCCATGGCCGGGTTTTTCTTGCAAGACTGGGGTGGATGATGGGGCTCGAACCCACGACAACAGGAATCACAATCCTGGACTCTACCAACTGAGCTACATCCACCGCCGAAGCGGGTTGACTTGCCAGCCTGGGGCTGGCCGTCTGAAAGAGGGTGGGGTGGATGATGGGGCTCGAACCCACGACAACAGGAATCACAATCCTGGACTCTACCAACTGAGCTACATCCACCACAGGGTACTGCATTCTACAACGACTGCCAGTGACTACAAAAACTGGGGTACTGGCGCGCCCGACAGGAATCGAACCTGTAACCCCCGGCTTAGAAGGCCGGTGCTCTATCCAGTTGAGCTACGGGCACTCACTTATCGGGCTTTTTCTGGTCGGGGCGGCGGGATTCGAACTCGCGACCCCCTGATCCCAAATCAGGTGCGCTACCAGGCTGCGCTACGCCCCGACGACAGAGACCGCAACTATACGGATAGGCCCTTTTCCTGTCAACACCGAGTTGCAATCTTTTTTGGGAGGGCGTTCAACCCCGGTGTGGTCCATCCTGCGCCCGGCTGTAGCCGTAGCGGGACTAACTGCATGATATATAGATGCTTATTTTGCGAATTTTTCTTTACGTGAAATTATTCCTAATGTATTTTTGTGGTTTCGTAAAAAGCCAAAAAATGAGAAAATTGCCGCCTCTTTTCAAGTTCCATACGGAATCAGGCATGGCGGCGCAACTCATTGATGGTAAGGCAGTAGCAGAACAACTCATCGCCAAGGTAGGCGAAGGCGTGAAACAGCGGGTGGCGGCAGGCAAGCGCGCACCCGCACTGGCGGTCATTCTGGTTGGCAACGACCCGGCCTCCAGCGTGTATGTGGGCAGCAAGAAGCGCTCTTGCGAAAAGGCCGGCATCCGCTCGGTGGCTTACGACCTGCCGGCGGATACCAGCCAGCAGGCATTGCTGGACATCATCGATACCCTGAATGCCGATGCCACGGTGGATGGCATTCTGGTTCAACTGCCGCTGCCCAAGCAGATCGATCCGCAGGCCGTGATCGAACGCATCGACCCGAAAAAGGATGTCGATGGTTTTCACCCTTATAATATGGGCCGGCTGGCCATCAAGATGCCGCTGCTGCGTCCCTGCACGCCGCGTGGTGTGATGACCCTGCTGGAAGAGTACGGCATCGACCCCAAGGGCAAGAAGGCCGTGATCGTGGGTGCATCCAATATCGTTGGTCGTCCGCAGGCGCTGGAAATGCTGCTGGCCCGTGCCACGGTGACGGTGTGCCACAGCGCCACCGCCGACCTGGCACATGAAGTGGCCCAGGCCGACATCGTGGTGGCGGCGGTGGGCATTCCCGGCTTCATCAAGGGTGAGTGGATCAAGCCCGGTGCCGTGGTGATTGATGTGGGTATCAACCGCCTGGATACCGGCAAGCTGGCTGGCGATGTGGAATTCGCCACCGCTGCCGAGCGCGCCAGTTTCATCACCCCGGTGCCGGGTGGTGTCGGTCCGATGACCGTGGCAACGCTGTTGCAGAATACGTTGGATTCGGCCAATCTGAACGCCTGATCCCGTCACCGGCAACCAGCGCCACAGTCTGCAGGGAGTAGTCATCCCTGCGGCGTGTGGCGTTTGTCTTTTGCCGGATGGTGACGGCGACGCGGAATTGGCAAGTGACAGCCGCAAGGCTGCCGTTGATCATGTAATGACAAAGAGACTGTAATAATGAGTAATACCCGTCAATCGGCCACGCTGCTGATCAGTGCGCCGGACAAGAAGGGCCTGGTAGCGGCCCTGGCCAATTTCCTGATGACTTACAACGCCAACATCATGCATGCCGACCAGCATCAGGATACCAGCGAGAACCTGTTCCTGATGCGTATCCAGTGGGAGCTGGACGGCTTTACCCTGCCGATGGATGCGTTTGCCGCTGCGTTTCAGCCGATTGCCGCCGAGCACAATATGACCTGGAAGGTTTCCCTGTCCAGCCGCAAGCCGCGCATGGCCATTTTCGTATCCAAGTACGAACACTGCCTGGTGGATCTGCTGCACCGCTGGCGCATTGGCGAACTGAACTGCGATATTCCGCTGGTGATTTCCAACCACGAAGATTGCCGCCGTCTGGTGGAGTTCAACGGCATTCCCTTCCACGTTGTGCCGGTAACGCGTGAGAACAAGGCCGAGGCCGAGGCCGAACAGTTCCGCCTGCTGGAAGAGGCTGGTGCCGATTTCATCGTGCTGGCGCGTTATATGCAGGTGCTGTCCGGCGAGTTCGTCAAGCGCTACCCGGACCGGGTGATTAACATCCACCACAGCTTCCTGCCGGCATTCGATGGTGCCAAGCCGTATCACCGCGCCTTTGCCCGCGGTGTGAAGCTGATTGGCGCGACCAGCCATTACGTGACGGAAGATCTGGACGAAGGTCCGATCATCGAGCAGGAAGTGACCCGCATTTCGCACCGTGACGATGTGGAAGACCTGATCCAGAAAGGCCGCGATCTGGAAAAAGTGGTGCTGTCCCGTGCCGTGCGCTGGCATGTGGATGACCGCATTCTGTCCTATTCCAACAAAACTGTTGTCTTTGACTGAGCCGGCATCATGCACCGTCTGATCGATGATCTGCTGGGCCTGCTACGCTTCCGGGTGGGGCCGCTGGAGCAATACCAGTACCCGCGCTGGATGCCGGCACTGTTGCTGACGGTTCTCGGTCTGGTCGCCAGTGGCGGCACCGGTGAACTGGGTAACAATATTGCCGGCCGCATGCTGTTCATGCTGCTGTTTACCTGGCTGGAAACCCTGTTGTTCACCCAGTTCATCACGGTGTGGCTGCGGCTGGCCAAGTGGCAGCCTACGGGCTCGCTGTTCGGTCTGATCGTGCTGTGCAACAGTCTGCAGTTTGTCGAGCCGCTGACTAGCTGGCTGCCGGACGATGCCGCGCTGGGTGCCGACCTGGCCTTGTCCTTGCTGACCATCGCATTGATGGTGAATGGCCTGGCGGTGGTGTCTGCGGTCAGTCGTGTGCGGGTGCTGCTGGGGGTGATGCTGTTTGCCCCGGTGGCCATGCTGACGCTGGCGATGACCTTGCAACTGGCCGCCAGCATGGGCTGGGTGACCATTCCGCAAGATATGCTGGCACCGGTTGGTGAGGCGACGGCACCGGCAGTGGATGCGCCGGCTGCCAGCAAGGCAGGCACTGACTTGTAAGCACTGTGCTGCCATCCTTCACGCCAACTGACAAGGGCTGCCCGCGGGCAGCCCTTGTTGTTGCTGCAGCAAGGCCTGGGCTCAGGGCTCTTCGTCCGGAGGGCTGGCCAGCAGTGTTTGCAGCGCCTGCGCGAAGGCCTCGCGCCGCATGGCGCTGCGCAACTGCCCGTGATACTGGCCGTTGACAAACAGCAGCAGGGTGGGGAGGTGGAAGATGTCGTAGGCATGAGCCAGGGCCATGCTTTGCTGCACATCGACATAGGCCAGTTGCTGCAGCGGCTCGGCTTGCCAGTCCTGCAGCAAGCGCTGCCAGGCGCGACAGGCCGAGCAGCCGGGCTGACCGAACAGGATCAGGGTATTGCCAGG
Organism: Aquitalea magnusonii; assembly: GCF_002217795.2. Classification (NCBI taxonomy): domain Bacteria; kingdom Pseudomonadati; phylum Pseudomonadota; class Betaproteobacteria; order Neisseriales; family Chromobacteriaceae; genus Aquitalea; species Aquitalea magnusonii. The sequence continues at coordinate 2,767,523 of NZ_AP018823.1, read as the reverse complement.
CAGGGCGGCCAGTTGGTGGTGAAAACCGAATTCGTCCAGCAGTAGCCAGCCTGAGGCAGTTGTGCCGGGCATATTGGCTCAGTCCACCTTGGCGATGTAACGCGCCAGCCCCAAAATGGCGCGCAAGGCCTGTCCCTTGGCGGTTTCTTCATTGCGCAGCCGGGCGTAGCGACGCAAGATGGCGCGGCTTTCCACAAACAGGTCAAGGTCGGTATCCGGTGAGGACACCAGGGCAATGCGCTCGATTTCACCCTGAGGCCGGGCTTGTCCCTGGGCAATGCACAGATAGACCTTGTGCGCATTGTGCGGGGTGATGTGGTCAAACAGGTAGAGCATGGAGTTGATGCGCAGCCCTGTTTCCTCACGGATTTCGCGGATCAATGCCTGGGAGCGCAACTCGCCGCGATTGGCCTTGCCGCCAGGCAGGTTGTAGCGCCCCCCGCGTGCGGCAGTGACCAGCACGCCGTCGGGCAATTCGATGATGGCAGTGGCACGTCTTGCCAGATCTGCCGGCAGGCGTTGATCAGGCTTTTTGTCGTCCGGATTTCTCATGCGTCTCTATATAACAGATACGGGCCGCAAATTGCGGCCCTGTTCTGTTGAACATTCTAATGTAAGCACCCGGCAGCGACAAACAGTCAATGCTACTTTAGGCCGGTTTATGCCAGCGGCAAGCATGCTTGTGCTGTTTCCGCGAAGAAAGCGATTTTAAAACCAATGCGGCCCGCCGTGCCTGCGCGTCAGCCAGCGTGGCGGGCTGTCAAGCTCAGTGCTGCTGGCGGTCGGCTTCATCGTCTGCCAGCTCGGCTTCCATCTGGGCGCGGATGGTGGCAAAGAACTGGTGGATTTCCTGCACGGCAGGCGAGATGGCGGCCAGCCATTGTTCGCGCTGGCTGCTGTCGCTGTTGTCGATGTAGGGGCGCATTTCAGGGTCCGGGTGGCGCTCGAAGGCCAGCGCCATGATGGCTTCCAGCGCGCCAGCATGGTCGGCATCGTCAAACAGCAGGTTCCAGTCGTCCTGCTGCAACTGCATGCCTTCGACAAAACCTTCGGCCCAGTCATTGCCGTGTACCACGCCTTGTTCATCGGCATCCAGCCAGGGCTGGAATTCCGCACCCTGTTGCAGGGTGTGGGCGATATCCAGCCAGTGGCCCATCAGCAGGCCGACAAATTTTTCCAGATCCTTTTCGCTGCGGAATGCCTGCTCGTCATCAAAGGCATCACCCAGAATCAGCGGCAGGCATTCGGTGGGCTTGATGGCTTCCGGGCCGCACAGCAAGGCGGTAAAGAAACCGTCCAGCTTTTCCAGGTTCATGCACTGCAGGCGGGAAAAGCGTTGCAGGGTGGTGGACAGGCGCTGGTAGTCGGCCTCGGTCAGCGGAGCGTGTTTCATCGGCGGGTCTTTCGGTATCAATGCGCCATTATCGCTGATCGCGGGCCGGGCTGCCCACCTCCTTGCCGCTCTTATTCCTTCCAGCGCATCGGCGGCAGCGCGGCAAAGGCTTCGCGCAAGGCCTGGCCCCAGCCGGTGTGTAATTGCTGGAAGTAGGGGTCCTGCTCGGTAATGCGCTGGTGAATGCCGGGGCCGAAGTCGTCCTTGTCATATACCAGCATGTCGATGGGCAGGCCGACCGACAGATTGCTCTTCATGGTGGAGTCAAAGCTGATCAGTGCGCATTTGGCGGCGTCTTCCACCGGGGTGTGGTAGTTGACCACGCGGTCGATGATGGGCTTGCCGTACTTGGCTTCGCCAATCTGGAAGTAGGGCGTGTCCGGCGTGGCTTCGATGAAATTGCCCTGCGGGTAGATGTTGAACAGGCGCGGTGCCTCTCCCCGGATTTGCCCGCCCAGGAGGAAGGAACAGCCGACTTCGATCTTGGACTGGCTGAGGGTGGGGCCATCGCGCTCGACAATTTCACGCAGGGTATCGCCCACCAGGCAGGCGGCGTCGTACATGGACGGTACGTTCAGGATGTTGCGCTCGCCCTTGCCGCTACTGGCGTTGGCGCGCTGGCGCAGCAGGCTGACCACGCTTTGGGTGGTGGCCAGGTTGCCGGCGGACAGCATCACCAGCAGGCGCTCGTCCGGTTGCTGGAAAAATTGCATCTTGCGAAAGGTGGACACGTGGTCCACCCCGGCATTGGTACGGGAGTCCGAGGCAAACAGCATGCCGGACGCAAGATTCATGGCGACGCAGTAAGTCATGATGCAGCTACTTGAAAAGTGGAGTTAAACCAATCTAGCTGGCTTGCTACTGTCCGTCCAGCCAGACACGCGCCTGAGCGCTCATGCTTTCGGTGCCACCGCCAAAGCGCACGCCGCGCACCGGGCAGGCATCCAGGTAATCCATGCCGATGGCCAGCTTCAGGTGATGTTCGTTGGCGGCCACCGCATTGGCCACGTCAAAGCTGTGCCAGGCACCGTCCACCCAGGCTTCGGCCCATGCATGGCTGGAGACGTGGTCGGCGGCATGGGCCGGCGAGTAGACATAGCCGCTGACATAGCGCGCCGGAATGCCCAGTTGGCGGGCGCAGCTCAGAAAGACATGGGTGTGGTCCTGGCACACGCCGGCACCTTTGGCGAAGGCCGCCGCCGCCGGGGTGTGGCTTTGGGTTTCGCCAGGCAAGAAGGGCATGTGCTCGCGAATGCCTTCCACCAGCGCTTGCAACTGGGTGAGGCTGGGGACGGGCTGGCGGTAAGCGGCGGCAAAGCGGCGCAGTGCCTCGTCCGGGGTGGTCAGCTCGGTCTGGCGCAGGAAGAATAGCGGCGGCAGATCGTCGCACAGCGGGGTGGTGGTGTCGGTTTCCACCGTGCCGCTGACCTTGATGCGGATTTCCTGATGCGGATAGTCCAGTGTGAGCACATGCAGGATGTTGCCGTAGCTGTCGGTACTGCGATGGGCGGCAACCGGCAGTTCCAGCTGCCAGTCCAGAATCTGCAGGCCATTGCCGGCTTGTGGCGTCAGGCGCAGGTACTGGGTGCTGTGGCGTACCGGGCTGTCGTAGCGGTACAGCGTTTCATGACTGATGGCAAGTCGCATGGCTATCCCTTTCTGGTGGTGCGAACCGGTCTGCGCTCAGGCAGCTTCCAGGTAACTGTGGTGGATGGTATTGCCCAGCAGGATGATGTCGTCGATCAGGCTGTCCAGCGTTTGCTCCAGCCCGTCGGCAAAGATGTCCTCGATGCTGCTGTAGGTGAGCCGGGCCTGGATTTCACTGGCGCGGCGGCGGGCGGCGCGGCCTGCCTGGCCTTCGATGCGCGCCAGTACCTTGTTGATTTCACCAAAGCAGGCACGCAGGCTGCGCGGCATGTCGTGGCGCAGGATCAGCAGTTCGGCCACCCGCTCCGGGGTGATGCTGTCGCGGTAGATGTCGCGGTAGGCCTCGAAACCGGACACCGAGCGCAGCAGCGCCGCCCACTGGTAGTAGTCTAGGATGTTTTCCGCTTCCGGCTCGTTGTCGCTGATCTGCTTGGTTTTCACATTCAGGATGCGCGCGGTGTTGTCGGCGCGTTCGATGAAGGTGCCCAGGCGGGAAAAGTGGAAGGTGTCGTTACGCAGCATGGTGCCGTAGCCCGCGCCGCGGAACAGGTGTGAGCGTTCGCGCACCCATTCCAGAAAGGTGGATGCGCTGCGGGTGTCCAGCCCGCGGCGCTGCCATTCGCGCATTTCCAGCCAGGTGCCATTCACTTGTTCCCACATTTCGGTGGTGATCTTCACCCGCACCACATGGGCGTTTTCCCGTGCATTGCGCATGCAGTTGTAGATGCTGCCGGGGTTGTCGCCATCCAGTGCCAGGTAGTGCAGCACGGCTTGCGGCGTGGGGGTGTGATGACGTTGCAGGAAGTCGGCGGTGCTGCCGGTGACATCCAGCGGCACCAGCAGGTCGTCCTGCGAGGACGCATGCAGCAGTGACATCTGCAGGCTGACATCCAGCAAGCGCGCGGTGTTTTCGGCGCGTTCCATATTGCGTGCCATCCAGTACAGGCACCCTGCCATTCGGCTTAGCATGTGATGTCCTCCTTCAGAATCCAGGTGTCCTTGGTGCCGCCGCCTTGCGACGAGTTGACCACCAGCGAGCCTTCGCGCAGGGCGACGCGGGTGAGGCCGCCGGCCACCAGTTGTACTTTCTTGCCCGACAGCACAAAGGGGCGCAGGTCGATATGGCGCGGCGCAATGCCGGCTTCGACGAAAGTGGGGCAGGTGGACAGCGACAGCGTGGGCTGGGCGATAAAGTTGGCCGGGTCTTCCAGAATGCGCAGCCGGTAGGCTTCGATCTCGTCCTGGCTGGCGGCAGGGCCAACCAGCATGCCGTAGCCACCGGCACTGTGGACTTCCTTCACCACCAGTTCGGGCAGGTGCGCCAGTACATAAGCCAGATCATCCGGCTTGCGCAACTGCCAGGTGGGTACGTTGTGCAGGATGGGTTCTTCGCCCAGATAAAAGCGGATCATGTCCGGCACATAGGGGTAGATGGACTTGTCATCCGCCACGCCGGTGCCCACCGCATTGCATACGCTGACGCGGCCTTCGCGGTACACCGACATCAGCCCCGGCACGCCCAGCATGGAGCCGGCATTGAAGGCCAGCGGGTCCAGGTAGGCATCATCCAGCCGGCGGTAGATCACATCCACCCGCTGCGGGCCGGAGGTGGTGCGCATGTAGACATGGCCGTTCTTGACGAACAGGTCCTGCCCTTCCACCAGCTCCACCCCCATCTGGCTGGCCAGGAAGGCGTGCTCGAAATAGGCGCTGTTGTACTGGCCGGGGGTGAGCACCACCACGGTGGGATTATCCACCTCGGCCGGTGCCACCGAGCGCAGGGTGTCCAGCAGCATATTGGGGTAGTGTTCCACCGGCGTGATGTCGTGGTTGGCAAACAGCTCGGGAAACAGCCGCATCATCATCTTGCGGTTTTCCAGCATGTAGCTCACCCCGGACGGGGTGCGCAGATTGTCTTCCAGCACGTAAAAGCCGCCGTCGCTGTGGCGGATGATGTCCACCCCGGCGATATGGGCGTACACCTGGCGTGGCAGATCTATGCCCTGCATGGCCAACTGGTAGCCGGCATTGGTGAGAATCTGCTCCGGCGGGATGATGCCGGCCTTGAGGATGTCCTGCTCGTGGTAGATATCGTGCAAGAAGCGGTTGAGCGCCGTGACGCGCTGGATGCAGCCTGCTTCCAGCGTTTTCCACTCGCTGGCGGAGATGATGCGTGGAATGGTATCGAACGGGATCAGCCGTTCGGACCCGCTTTCATCGCCATACACGGCAAAGGTGATGCCGACGCGGCGAAACAGGGTGTCGGCTTCGCTTTGCTTGTCGCGCAGCCAGGCCAGCGGTGCCTGGTTAAGCCAGTTGGCGAAACGCTGGTAGGACGGACGGGTGTCCTGATCCGGTGCCAGCATTTCGTCGTAGTGGGTGTGGTCTAGCGGTGTAATCTGGTGCATCGCGCATTCCCCCTTGATGGCTTGTATTGGGGGTAAGGCAATAAGCATGCCCAAAAATGCCGGGCAACCGTCATTTTGACCGTGATACCGGCAGGGACGGGGCTGGCTGAGCGTAAACCACGGTGCGGGCGGGTGGGGAAAAGTCGTGCCGATGCCGTTTTTTCAGCCCGGCATTATGTGCTGATTGATTAATGTTGCTGTAAAAAATACAGAAAAATGACGGCAATGCACCTTAATGACACACGGGTGCAAACTGTGGTGCAAGCTGCGGTTGACAATGGTGCAGAGGCAGCGCTGTCCGGAGCGGCGCTGCCGGGGCTGGCGGGCGTGAAGGCCACCGGCCACCGGTTGCCTGCAGGGCTCAGAGAATTTCTGCGATATTGCGCGCAGCGCGTTTGGCATCGAGGAAAATCAGGCCCAGCTTGGCTTCACGCCGGGCAATCACGGTGAGAACGGCATCCTTGCCGGCATAGCTCATCAGGATGTAGCCGTTGTCACCCTTCACCATTACCTGCTCCAGTTCGCCACGCGCCAGTTCCTTGGCGGTGCGCTCGCCCAGGGACAACATGGCGGCGGCCATGGCACCAACCCGGTCTTCATCCACGTCCTGCGGCAGCAGGGCGGCCATGGTCAGGCCGTCGGACGAGATGATGGCTGAGGCTTCGATATCGGCCGAGGCGCCGTTAAGGTCACTCAGGATGGACTTGAGCATCTGTTCACGCATGGTTTTCTCCAGTGGGTATTCTGTGGCCCGTATCGGGTTTGCTGCTTGTTCAAGCGTAACGACGGCTGAGCAACTCGATCAGCGTCACGAAGTGTTCATCCTGCAGGCGTGGCGTACCGCCAATGACCAGCACGAAAGACTGCTGCCCGACGTGCAGGGGGAAAAATCCCAGTTCGCTCTGCCCTGCCGGATTGCTGACCGACCAGGCGAGGCTGCTGATGTTGAGGTTGTTCTTCAACAGCAGGGCATGGCGGCGGTTAAGCGACATGATGTCGCCGGCCAGGGCGGCGATTTCCTCGGCCGACTCATGATGAAAGCCGGCGGTGGCGTAATACAGGCCATTGTCGTCGGCCAGCAGCGCCCGGCCGGTATCCGACAGCGCCGCCAGCAGTGCGGGTAGCTGGCTTTCCAGATTGACTGCCAGCGAAGGGCGCGGTGCCTCGGTGCCATGCACGAAGTCCAGCCGCTGCAGCCGGTACAGCGTTTCCAGGCCCTTTTCCAGATCGTTGTCGCTCCACTCGGCCAGCAAGGCCTCGGTTAGCGGCACGGAGTGGCCCAGCCGCAGGATCTGGGTGAGCAGCACGCGGGCGGCATCCTGTTCCGGGCTGGATACGGCATAGTAGGCGCCGGCCGGACTGGCAATCGGGTACAGCGCGTCCTTGAGTGCAAGGTTGTCTGACATGATCAGCTTTCCAGCCCGGGATCAATGGAGAACAGCAGGGCCAGCACCAGTTTTTTGACGTCCTCCCGGGAGCGGGCGTCAATTTCGAAAATGGGCGGGCGCATATCGAATTTTTCCAGCAGGGCGGCATAGGTTTCGATGCTGGGCGTGGCGCGCATATCGGTTTTGGTGACGCCAATCACCAGCGGTGCATCCTTGAGCATGTCGCGGAAGGCGTTGAGGAAAAACTGTAAATCCTTCACCGGATTGGCGCGGGTATTGTCCAGCAGCAGGATCAGGCCGATGCCGCCCTGGCTGAGGATGTCCCACATGAAGTCAAAACGTTCCTGGCCGGGCGTGCCATAGAGGTGAACCTTGGTGGTTTCATCCAGCATCAGTACGCCGTAGTCCAGTGCCACCGTGGTGGTGTCCTTGCGGTTGAGCGTCATGTCAGAGGCACGCGCGTCGGTGGTGACCGGCGCGATATCGCTGATGGCACCGATGGCGGTGGTTTTTCCCGCACCGACCGGGCCGGCAAAGATGATCTTGTTATCGTAAGCACGCATGGATTCGAGTTTTCCTGTTTACAGGCCGATGACTTTTTTGAGCAGACGGGACAGCAGATTGCCGTTGCCCGGTGCCGGTTTCACTGCCGGGGTGGCCGGGCTGTCGCTGGCAACCGTGGCGGCATTGCCGGCAGCGGCTGCCTTGACGGCGGGCCTTACCGGTTCGGTGGTGATCACCGACAGATTGCTGCCGCGGTTGGGGATGTCGAGAATCCCGATGCCGTAGGCCGCGGCCAGATAATTGAACAGATGTTCCGGTGGCACCTTGAGCAAACGGGTGATGAGTTTGAGATTGACCGGCGTGCGGGTCAGGAAGGCGGTAATGCGCATGGCCTCCGGAATGGGGGCCAGCCGGGTCAGATTGGGCCAGAAACGCAGGCGGAGCGGTGTGTCGGCGCTGATGCCGCGCATCAGCCGGCCCTGACAGGTCCAGATGGCGAGTTGCCAGGCCAGGGTTTGCGGGCGGATTTCCTGATTCACCGCAGCCAGGGTTTCGTTGGCATAGGCGTGCTGGTCCACTTCGTGGTTGGGGGCGGCACACAGCGCTTGCAGACTGTCCAGCGGTTGCAGCAGCAGGGCCTTGTCCTGTGCTGGCAACAACACCAGTACCGGCACCTCTCTTACCCGTACCACGGCGGCACTGCGCTGACGCAGCAGTCGCGCCACCATGCCAAACAGGCCGGCATGCGGATCAAAACGGGAAAAGCTGATCTTGCCGGGCTCGGCCGGGCTGGTTGCGGCAGGCGGTTCTGCACGAGGAGCGGCACTGCGCGTGGGCGGCAGCATGCTGCGCACCACATCCGGATCGTCAGGCTTGGCTGCCGGGCTGTCGGCTGGTGTGTCCGTATCCGGCAAATCCATCAACTGGGGCAGATCGGATGCTGGTGCCGGTGCCGCATTCTGCTGCCGTGCCGCGGTGGCGGCGCGGTGTGCCTCTTGCGACTGGGTGATGACTTCGGACAGCGTCGGTGCCACGCTGGCCACATAGGCAGCAGCCTCGCTGATGGCGGCAGTGGCTGCCGGTGCGGCTGGCACGGCCTGTGTAATGGCCGCGCTGGGCTGCGGCTGTACCGAGGACATGGCCGGCATGGCCATTGCTGCGCGTGGGCGGTAGTCCTTGCTCAGCAGTTCGCGCATTTGCGGAAACAGGGTTTCAATCCGCACCGGCTTGCGCAGTACGGCTGCCGGTGCCTCCCCCGGCGGGGTGGTGGTGACGATCAGGGCCGGCAGGTGCGGGTGTGCGGCACGGAAGGTGTGCCAGGCATTCCAGCCTTCCACACTGTCCACATCCACAATGGCCAGGTCCGGAGCATGACCGGGCGCTTCATCCAGCAACTGGTATTGCTGGTGGGAATGGTGCATGCGGAACGCCATGCGGAAAACCGACAGCTTGCGGGGGTCCATGCCCACCGGCAGCACGGTGACGAGTTGAGGCTGTGGGGCGTTGCTAAGCATCATGGTCTGGTTTCTCAGGCCGCAAGACGTTGCTGGTTGTGACGTTGCTGCATGGATTGCACGAAACGGCTGAGCATGGCGGTAATCTCATCCGGCGGGCTGGCCAGCCGTTCGCGAATCTGTCGGGTCAGCCAGGTGAAGCGGGCCAGATCGCCCAGGTGTTCGTACAGTTTGAGCAGGGGCGGGTAAAGCTCGGCCAGGGTTGGATTGCTCAGAATGGCGGTTTCCAGGGTCTGGATGGCCATGTCGATCTGGCCGAATTCGATGAATTGCTCTGCCTCGGACAATGCATCGTTCAAGGGGGAAGCGGCTTGCTCCGCATGTTTCACCGTCACCAACTGCAGCCGGGTTGCCGGCTGGCTGATGGGGGCGATATAACCGAATTGGCGGCCGATTTCTTCCAGCGCCAGCCGGTCCGGCTGGTTTTCCAGCGCCAGCAGAACCGGATGCTCTCCCAAATGGCAACCCAGGCGGAACAGTTGTTGTTTCAGGTTGTGGCCGGCATTGCCGATGCCGACATGAAACTGCCACAGATAGCGGCAGAACAGCGACAGTTTGCGGGTCATGTAACAGGCACGCAGGGTATCGATCAGCCGTGACAGCGACACGCCTTCCTGACTGGCCATATCTTGCAGTGCCGGCAGCGCGGCGGCGGGTTCGTGACAGGCCAGCAGGATGCTGGCCTGACGCGGCAGGGGCAGCATGCTGGTAATCAGGGTGATCTCCCGAGGGCTCAGCGGTGCCAGTTCTGCACGGCCTTCCACCAGCGGCACGCGCGGCAGGTGGGCGGCCAGTTGCACTGCTTCGGTGGCGGATACGCTGGCCTGTCCCGGAGTTTGCACCACGGCGCGCAGCAGCATTTCCTCGTGGCTGACGGCTGGCAACTGGTCGCCCAGTTGCTGGTTGACTTCCTCGATGCCCAAGCCCAGCCGGCTTTCGGCCAAGACGCGCAGCGACAGGTTTTGCGGGTCCTCCTGCAGGCCGAGGAAAACCGCATCGGTCAGTTGCTGGCGATCCAGCAGGCTGCGGTCGTGCAGTCGCTCCAGCATATCGCTGTAGTCGTCTATCCAGCGCAGGGTCAGATACAGCTCGGACAGGCGCTTGAGCTGGCTGGGGGCATGGATGGAGCTGCCATCCACATAGCTGCGCAAGGCGATGGCTGCCTGTTCCAGATAGCCAAATTCCAGGAATACCTCGATTTCAGCCAGGGCATCCAGATCGTCCACTTCGTAGGACAGCGTCTGTTCGTCGGCATCGTCCGCGTCTTCTTCCAGGCTGGCATCCGCTGCGGACTCTGGCATCGCGTCGGCTATGTGCGCCATTTGCGGATCGGCCTGGCTGGCCGGCGGGTGCCGGATTACCGCTTCAGGCAATAGGTGTGGCTGCTGCGCGCTGTTGTCGCCAGCCGGTTCGGCCTGGCGGCGCAGCAGGGTGATCAGCAAGGTGACGATCAGCAACAGCACAACGGCACTGGCGGCCATGGCTTCCGGTGATGCGCTCAACTGGCTGAGCAGGGTGGTGATGGTGTCCATGGGGCAGGTGGCTCAGTCCAGCGTGAAGTCGGCAGCGGTGATCAGGTCGGTGCCGCATTCCAGGGTTTCAAACCAGTCAAGGAAGCGTGTCACCATTTCCTTGCCCTTGAACGAGCCGCCATGCTGCGGCACGATCCATTCCACATCCAGTTGGCGAATCATCTGCACCCACAGCCGACAGGCCTTGTTATTGGTCATGTAGCGCTTGTGGAAACCCAGCATGTGGCTGTCGATCAGGTGGGCATCAAAGTCCGCCACCGGCTTGCCGGCTTCGTGGCCATCCATCAGCGAGGCGCCGATGTCGCCGGAAAACAGGATTTTGCTGAGCGGGTCGTACACCTGGAAAAAACCCACGGTGTGCAGGTAATGCGCCGGGATGATCTTGAGGGTGGATTGGCCCAGGGTGATGTCCATGCCCCGCGGCGGGATGGGAATCAGCCGGCCTTCGGTAGCACCGCGGATGCAAAAGTGCGGCAAGAAGCGCACCCATTCCTGGGCAATGATGATCTGCGCATCGGTAATCAGCAGCCAGCCATTGGCCGAGGCGATGATGTCCGGGTCCTGGTGCGAGGCAAAGATATAACGCGTGTGCGAGGGCAGGAAGTAGTCGGCCAGCTCGGCAATCAGGTGCTTGTAGGTGAGGTTGCCACCGGGATCGAGCAGCATGCCATCTCCCTTGTCGATGATGGCGAACTGATTGGACTGGATGCCTTCACCCTGTACCAGTTCGGTAAAGGCGACACATTTGTGATTGCCGTCATCATAAAGCACCAGAGCCATGGCTGTTCCTTGCGTAATGATTGCCGCCAGTGTACGGATTGCAGCGGCAAATCTGCTGACAGAATCAAACTCGGCAAGCGTATGCTTCCCGCTGTCATGAAGACTTATGAGAAGCTGTGTATTATTTTCGTTTGGCTCTAAATCGTTTTGATGTGAGTCAAGGATGACAGCAATGCAGCATGAATAGGCTTTTGGAATATAAGAAGATACTGCAAGTAAATCTGCATTTGTTTTCAGTGGGTTTGCGTCAACACTGCCCTTGGCCGTGCAATGCCTATTCAACTGGCGTGACGGCGGCAGGCTGTTTTAGCGTGCGCGCTGGGTGCGCATGGCCTCGGTAATGGCCTGAATGATGCGGGGGGCGGTGGCGGGGTTGGCGGCCAGATACAGCGGGTCGCCTTGCGGCAGGCTGAACACGGCCTCGAATTGCTGCTCCGGGACTTTCAACCTGGCCAGTTGGCTGCGTAGCTGGTCCGGATCGGCAATCAGTAACTGGACGGCACCGCTTTGCAGCAGCCGCGGACACTCCTGCTGGCTGTTGGTGGTGATGTAGTGGCTGCCGGCGCTGAAGCCGGACTGGATCAGGAACTCTTCCTGCACGTCATGATTGCCCACGCATACCTTGCAGCAGCTTTTCACCTGCTCCAGCGATTGCGGGGCAATGCCGGTTTCGCCATGCAGGCGATAAAACACCCTTTGCATGTGGCCGATCTGGCCCAGCCACAGGAACTGGCTTTCTCGGGTGTCGGTACGGGCAATCGAATAAATCAGCGTGTTGGGGCGGGTGGCTGCCATGCGGTAAGCCCTGGCCCAGGGCAGCACCTGGAAATCCGCCTTCAGGCCGGCCCGCGCCAGGATGTCCTTCACCAGGCGCGTGTTGCGGCCGGACAGATTGCCCTGGCCATCCACGCTACTGAGCCAGGCTGCGTTTTCCGTGACCACCAGGAGCCGCCCATCTGCCATCACCGGCTGCGTCAGCAGCAGCGACAGCAACAGCCCCGCAGCGGCGTGGTGCAGGCAGGACAGGACATGGGGGATGATTGACATGGTGGGGCTCCGGCAATCACATCAGGAATGAATACACTATAAACAACAAAAGCCGCAGGGTTGCCCCTGCGGCTTGCATGCAGCGGCAGTCTCTTTACAGCTTGCCCTCCAGCCAGGCCGGCAGGCTTGCCAGCGCTGCGGCCAGGTTTTCGGGCTGCGTACCGCCAGCCTGGGCCATGTCCGGACGGCCACCGCCCTTGCCACCCACTTGCAGGGCCACCTGATTCACCAGCTCACCAGCCTTGACCTTGCCGGTCAGGTCCTTGGAAACACGGGCAATCAGGCTCACCTTGCCGTCGGCGACGCAGGCCAGCAGCGCCAGGCCGCTTTCCAGCTTGTCCATCAGCTTGTCGCTCATGTCGCGCAAGGTGGCGGCATCGATGTCGTCGATCTTGCTGATCAGGCAGGACACCCCCTTGATGGCTTGTTGCTGGCTGGAGAGCAACTGGTCAAGCTGACCCAGCGCCAGTTGGCCCTTCAACTGCTGAGCCTGTTTCTGCGCGGCCTTCAGTTCGGCCTGCAGTTTTTCCAGCTTGGACAGCAGTTCGCCCGGCTGTGCCTGGGCGATGGCAGCGGCGGCTTTCAGTTCGCCATCCTGTGCCTGTACCAGGGCCAGCGCACCTTCGCCGGTGACGGCTTCGATACGGCGTACGCCAGCAGCCACGCCGGTTTCGGCGATGATCTTGAACAGGCCGATGTCACCAGTGCGCTGCACGTGGGTACCGCCGCACAGCTCGGTGGAGAAATCGCCCATCTTCAGCACGCGCACGGTGTCGCCATACTTTTCGCCAAACAGCGCAATGGCACCGGCCTTGATGGCGTCGTCGTAGGACATGTGGCCAACGCTGACTTCCACGTTGTGGATCACCACGCGGTTGACGATGCGCTCCACTTCGGCCAGTTGCTCGGCGGAAACCGGTTCGTTGTGGGCGAAGTCGAAGCGGGCGCGTTCCGGGTTCACCAGCGAACCCTTCTGCGCCACGTGTTCACCCAGCACATGGCGCAGGGCGGCATGCAGCAGGTGGGTGGCGGAGTGGTTACGCGCGGTGGCGGCACGCTTGTGCAGGTCGATGGTGGCGGTGACGCTGTCGCCCACCTTCAGGCTGCCACGGGCCAGACGGCCCTTGTGACCGAATACCGCAGCCTGCACCTTCTGGGTGTCGGCCACGTCGAACAGCGCAGCCACGCCGCCCTGGGCGGAGATTTCACCCACATCGCCCACCTGACCGCCGCCTTCGGCGTAGAAGGCGGTATTGTCCAGCACCACGATGCCTTCGTCGCCGGCTTCCAACTGCTGTACGGCTTCATTGCCCTTGTACAGCGCCAGAACCTTGGCATCCACGCTGCTGGATTCGTAGCCGTTGAATACGGTGTCGGCACCGCTGTAATCGACATTGCCGGCCATCTTGAAGGACGAAGCGGCACGGGCGCGTTCGCGCTGGGCTTCCATGGCCTTGTCAAAACCGTCCTGATCCACTTCCACTTCGCGTTCGCGGCAGATGTCGGCGGTCAGGTCCAGCGGGAAGCCGAAGGTGTCGTACAGCTTGAAGGCGGTTTCGCCATCCAGCACCTTGCTGTTGGCCGCCAGTGCGGTTTCCAGCAGCGCCATGCCCTTGTCCAGGGTTTCGGCAAAACGCAGTTCTTCCTGACGCAGGGTGTCTTCGATCTCGGCCTGCTTCTGACGCAGTTCCGGGTAGGCCTGGCCCATTTCCTCGGCCAGATCAGCCACCAGCTTGTGGAAGAACAGACCCTTCTGGCCCAGCTTGTAACCGTGGCGGATGGCGCGACGGATGATGCGACGCAGCACGTAACCACGGCCATCATTGGACGGCAGCACGCCATCGGCAATCAGGAAGGAACAGGCGCGGATGTGGTCGGCAATCACCTTGAGCGACGGCACGTCCATGCTGAAGGGCACGCCGGTTTCACGCGCAGCGGCTTTGAGCAGGTTCTGGAACAGGTCGATCTCGTAGTTGGCGTGTACGTGTTGCAGCACCGCCGAGATACGTTCCAGGCCCATGCCGGTATCCACCGACGGCTTGGGCAGCGGGTTCATCGCACCGGATTCGTCACGGTTGAACTGCATGAACACGTTGTTCCAGATTTCGATGAAGCGGTCACCGTCTTCTTCCGGGCTTCCCGGCGGGCCGCCCCAGATGTGTTCGCCGTGATCGTAGAAAATTTCGGTACACGGGCCGCAGGGGCCGGTGTCACCCATTTGCCAGAAGTTGTCCGAAGCGTAGGGTGCGCCCTTGTTGTCGCCAATGCGGACAATTTTTTCTGCCGGAACGCCGATTTCCTTGTTCCAGATGTCAAAGGCTTCGTCGTCGGTGGCGTACACCGTCACCATCAGCTTTTCCTTCGGCAGTGCCAGCCATTGCTCGCCGGTGAGGAATTCCCAGGCAAAGTGGATGGCGTCGCGCTTGAAGTAATCACCGAAGCTGAAGTTGCCCAGCATTTCGAAGAAGGTATGGTGACGTGCGGTGTAGCCCACGTTTTCCAGGTCGTTGTGCTTGCCGCCGGCGCGCACGCATTTCTGGCTGGTGGTGGCGCGGGTGTAGGGGCGCTTGTCAAAGCCGAGGAACACGTCCTTGAACTGGTTCATGCCGGCATTGGTAAACAGCAGGGTGGGGTCTTCCCACGGTACCAGCGAGCTGGAGGCTACGACCTGGTGGCCTTTGGAGGCAAAGAAATCCAGGAACTTCTGGCGAATTTCGGAGGTTTTCATGTCGGTTTCGTCAAGATTGAATACAGTGGTGGCGGCGTGGGACAGTGTCTTGCGGCCATTACGGTCATGCGCGATTGTGTCAAGCCACGGCAAGGCTGGCAAGGGTCATGGCGTGGCAGCGCACGCCGGGCCTGCGTGGAGCCGATAACAAAACCCCCCGCTTAAGCCTTGTGCCGCCTTGCCGTACTTCATCTGCTGTCTGCGGCGGCGCGCCTGGGGCCGGGTTCTCTGCGCGGTTTTGTCAGCGGCGGTTAGTCCTCGTCAGCCCAGGGGAAGTCGTCTTCGTCACGGCCTGCCATCACCTGGCGGATGACGCCCATGCCAAAGCCGCGTGCCGCCAGAAAACGCATTTGTTTTGCCCTTTCCTGCGGCGTGCTGGCCACGCTGCCAAACTTCTTTTCCCATTGCTGCCGGGCCAGGGCCAGGTCGTCGCGGTCTGCCAGGGCATCGGCAATGTCTTCCTGAGCAACACCGCGCTGGCGCATTTCCTGCTGCAGACGCCGGCTGCCATATTTCTGGCCCTTGACGTCGGCAAACTGCCGGGCAAAGCGGCTGTCGGACTGCCAGTTGCGCTCGGCCAGCTCATCCAGCAGGGCTGAGAGTTGTTCCGCACTTTCGGCAAACGGCGCGAGCCGCCGCTCCAGTTCCCGCCGCGTGTATTCGCGGCGGGACAGGAGATCGACGGCTCGCGCCTTCAGGCTTTTTTCCATCGGCACGCCGACTGCTTAGACGTCCAGTACGTCGTCAGCCATGTCTTCGGCGTCGTTTTCGGTGATTTCCACCTTGATGCCGACGGCTTCGCGGATCTTGGCTTCGATTTCCTTGGCGATGGCCGGGTTGGACTTCAGCCATTCACGGGTGTTGTCCTTGCCCTGGCCGATCTTCTGGCCGTTGTAGGCATACCAGGCACCGGATTTTTCAATGAAGCCGTGCTTGACGCCCAGCTCGATGATTTCACCTTCGCGGCTGATGCCTTCACCGTACAGGATGTCGAAATCGGCCTGGCGGAACGGCGGCGATACCTTGTTCTTCACCACCTTGACGCGGGTTTCGTTACCGATCACCTCGTCAGCCTTCTTGATGCCGCCAACGCGGCGGATGTCCAGGCGTACCGAAGCGTAGAACTTCAGCGCATTACCGCCGGTGGTGGTTTCTGGGTTGCCGAACATCACGCCGATCTTCATGCGGATCTGGTTGATGAAGATCACCAGGGTATTGGTGCGCTTGATGTTGGCGGTCAGCTTGCGCAGCGCCTGGCTCATCAGGCGGGCTTGCAGGCCGACGTGGCTGTCGCCCATTTCGCCTTCGATTTCAGCCTTGGGTACCAGCGCGGCCACCGAGTCGATCACGATGACGTCAACACCGCTGGAGCGTACCAGCATGTCGCAGATTTCCAGTGCCTGCTCGCCGGTGTCCGGCTGGGAAATCAGCAAGTCTTCCACGTTCACGCCCAGCTTCTGGGCGTAGATCGGGTCCAGCGCGTTTTCCGCGTCGATGTAGGCGCAGGTGCCGCCCAGCTTCTGGGCTTCGGCCACGGCCTGCAGACACAGGGTGGTTTTACCGGAGGATTCCGGGCCGTAGATTTCCACGACACGACCGCGCGGCAGGCCGCCGACACCCAGTGCCAGGTCCAGGCCCAGCGAACCGGTGGATACCACTTGCAGGTTTTCGTTGATCTGGTTGTCGCTCATCCGCATGATCGAACCCTTGCCGAACTGCTTTTCGATCTGGGCAAGGGCTGCCGCCAATGCGCGGCTCTTGTCTTCTGACGCCATGCTGTCTCCAATTGCGTGTAGTGGAATCGATAGATGGGGGATTATCGCACAAAGCCAAGAGCCGACAAATGCGAATGGCAGCTTGAAATGACACCAATACACGCAACATGGTATTGATGGAGAGGCTGGCCGGAATCGTCTGGTCGGGTAAAATGAGAGCATGATGAACGAGCGCGCACAACGACTGCTGAAAACGCTGATCGAACGCTATATTGCCGATGGTCAGCCGGTGGGATCAAAAACCCTGTCCATGCTGTCCGGCATGGAACTGTCATCTGCTTCCATCCGTAACATCCTGGCCGACCTGGAAGGCATGGGGCTGATTGCCTCGCCGCATACCTCCGCCGGGCGCGTGCCGACGGCCAAGGGCTATCGCCTGTTTGTCGACCACCTGCTCACCATCCAGCCGCTGGAAGAACTGGCGATGCGCGAGCTGGAAAGCAGCCTGCAGCCGGACAGCCCGCAGCGCATTGCACAGGCGGCATCCACCTTGCTGTCCGATCTCACCCACTTTGCCGGGGTGGTGGTGACGCCGCAGCGCTCTGACGTGGCCTTCCGCCAGATCGAATTCCTGCGCCTGTCCGAGCGGCGCATCCTGATGATTCTGGTGACGCTGGATGGTGATGTGCAAAACCATTTGCTGACCACCGAACGCGATTACAGCCCGAGCGAACTGGTGGAGGCGGGCAACTTTATCAGCCAGCACTACGCCGGGCAGGGCATCAGTGCCATTGCCAGCCGCGTGGCGGTGGAACTGCGCGAGCTGCAGGGCAATATCACCGAACTGATGGCGGCTGCGGTGCGTTTTGGCCAGAGTTCGCTGGGCAGTCCCAATGATGCGGTGGTGATTGCCGGTGGTATGAATCTGCTGAATGTGCGCGATTTGTCCGAAGACTTGTCGCGGCTGCGCGAACTGTTTGCCACTTTCGAGCGCAAGACCGAGCTGTTGAAACTGCTTAACCAGGGCCAGGATGCGCAGGGTGTGAACATTTTCATTGGGGAGGAGTCTGGCGTGATGACGCTGGATGAATGCTCGGTGGTGACCGCGCCCTACAGCATCAACGGCATGGTGGTGGGTACCTTGGGTGTGGTCGGCCCCACCCGCATGGCCTACGAACGGGTGATTCCCATTGTGGACATCACTGCGCGGCTGGTGTCCAGCGCGCTCTCTTATTAAGCCGTCCGCCGGACGGTAGCATACGGAATACCTGATGAAACGATTGTTGATGGCGGCTGCCCTTGCTGGCGGCATGATCTCCTCCCTGGCGCAAGCCGATGCCGCACTGCTGGCGCGGCCCGATGTGCAGCGCTATATCGATGAGCAGGTAGCCAGCGGCGTATTCAACCGCCCCGAATTGGAAGCCGTGTTTGCCAATGTGGAACTCAAGCCCAACATCATTGCCATTCTGGACAAGCCGGCCACCTCGCGGCCCTGGTATCAGTTTCGCGGCAGCTTTTACAACGAGCGCCTGCTGAAAAACGGCGTGGCCTTCTGGCAGCAGCATGCCGCCACCTTGCAGCGCGCCGAGCAGGTGTATGGCGTGCCGCCGGAAATGGTGGTGGCCATTCTGGGCATTGAAACCAATTACGGCCGCAATACCGGCAGCTTCCGCCTGGCCGACGCGCTGACCACCATCGCCTTCAACTACCCGCGCCGCGCCGAATACTTCCGCGGCGAGCTGACCGAATTCCTCAAGTTGTCCAAGGAAGAGGGCATCGACCCGCTGACGCTCAAAGGCTCTTACGCCGGGGCGATGGGTCTGCCGCAATTCATGCCGTCCAGCTTCCGCAAATGGGCGGTGGATTTTGACGGCAGCGGCCACCGCGATATCTGGAATAACGTCGACGATGCCATCGGCAGCGTGGCGCATTACTTCCAGCTGCAAGGCTGGCGCCATGGTGACGACATCATCATTCCGGCAGCAGTGCAGCCGGGGGTGGATGTCAGCGGCCTGGTGGCCGACAAGTTCAACCTGCATCTGACGGTGGGTGAACTCAAGGCGCGCGGCATCCTGCCGCAGGCCCAGGTGGCGGACAACGTACAGGCCGTGCTGGTGCCGCTGGAAACCGCGCCGGGGGTGACGGAATACTGGCTGGGGCTGAATAATTTCTACGTGATCACCCGCTATAACAAGAGCACTCTGTATGCCAAGGTGGCGCAGGAGCTGGCTGGCGAGCTGCGCCTGCGTTACCTGAATGCCCAGGCCCTGCAATCCGCCCAGCCTGCCGCCGCCCAGCCCGAAGCGTCGACCCCGGCCCTGTAAGGCCAACCAGGCTGGCGGGTGCTCCTGTCAAAAGGAGTCGCCTTGCCGGCCGATTGCCATTAAAATCCGCCCCCATGAGCTATCAAGTCCTTGCCCGCAAGTGGCGTCCCAAGCGCTTTGCCGACCTGGTCGGCCAGGAGCACGTGGTGCGCGCCCTCTCCAATGCCCTGAAAGAAGAGCGGCTGCATCACGCCTATCTGCTGACCGGCACCCGCGGGGTGGGCAAGACCACCATCGCACGCATTCTGGCCAAGAGCCTGAACTGTGAGACCGGCACCACCGCCGAGCCTTGCGGTGAATGTTCTGCCTGTCGCCAGATCGACGCAGGCCGCTTTGTCGACCTGCTGGAAATCGACGCCGCTTCCAATACCGGCATCGACAATATCCGCGAAGTGCTGGAAAACGCGCAGTACGCGCCCACCTCCGGCCGCTTCAAGGTGTACATCATCGACGAAGTGCACATGCTGTCCAAGAGTGCCTTCAATGCCATGCTCAAGACGCTGGAAGAGCCGCCGGCCCACGTCAAGTTCATCCTGGCCACTACCGATCCGCAAAAAGTGCCGGTCACGGTGCTGTCGCGCTGCCTGCAGTTTTCGCTGCGCAATATGACGCCACAACAGGTGGCAGGCCATCTGGCCCATGTGCTGCAAGTGGAAAACGTGCCGCATGAAAGCGCCGCGCTGGCGCTGCTGGGCCGTGCCGCTGCCGGTTCCATGCGCGATGCGCTGTCGCTGCTGGATCAGGCCATTGCCTATGGCATGGGTGACGTCCGCGAAGACGGCGTGCGCGCCATGCTGGGCGCGGTGGACCGTCGCTACCTGTTTGTGTTGCTGGATGCGCTGGCATCCGGTGATGGCCCGCGCCTGATGGCCGAAGCCGAACAATTGGCCCAGCGTGGCATCGGCTTTGACAGTGTGCTGGCCGAAATGGCCGTGCTATTGCAGCAACTGGCCATGGCACAGACCGTGCCCACGGCGATTGCCGACGACGAACCGGAGCGCGAGGCATTGTTTGCGCTGGCCAGCCTGATTGCGCCGCAAGACGTGCAGCTGTACTACCAGATTGCCATTCATGGCCGCAAGGATCTGGCGCTGGCCCCGGACGAGCATGCCGGTTTCAGCATGACGCTGTTGCGCATGCTGGCCTTCCATCCACTCAATACCCCGGCTGATAGTGTGGCTGCGCCGCGCAGCAGCGGGCTTGCTGCAGCCGGCCATCGTCCAGTTCCGGCGGCTCCGGCAGCATCGCCAGCCGCCACGGCAGCCGAGCCGGCGGGGGATGGTTCCGCCGCTGCCCGCGCCTTGCTGGCGGGCCTGGCCAATCGCAAACCGGCCAGCCGTCCGGCCGAGCAGCAGGCTTCCCCGGCGGCCGACGCCGACCCGGAGCCTGCGCCACGGCCTGAGCCTGTCGCACCGCCACAAGCGCCGGTGGAGGCGGTTGCCAAGCCGCCAGTAGCGCCGCTTGTCGTGCAGACCGCCGCTGCATCCGCTCCGGCGGAAGAGACGCCTGAAGCTGAAGATCAGGCCAGTGAGCAAGACAGCGAACTGGAAACCGCTGCGCCTTGGGATGAGGGCGACGAAGACGATGCCTTGCCTGCCTATGCGATGGCCGAAGAGGCCGAGCTGGCGGAAACGGTGGCCTATCAGTTTGATGGTGACTGGAGTGCGCTGGTGGGCTTGCTGGGTACCCGTCTGGGTGCCGCCCGCATGCTGGCACACAATGCCGTACTGAAAAACTGGAGCCAGTCGCGACTGGAACTGGCCGTACCGGACAGCTTCCGTCACATGGCCACCCGCGACTATCAGGAAAAACTCAAGGCTGCGCTGACCGAGCAATTCGGTCAGCCGGTCGAACTGGTGGTGACAATCGAGGAACTGGGGCTGGAAACACCGGCCATGCAGGGTGCCCGTCATCGTCAGGAACAACTGGCCCAGGCCCGACAATGCCTGGAAAACGATCCGGTCATCCAGCAACTGGTGCGCGAAATGGGCGCCACGCTGGTGGCGGAAACGATTCAACCTTTGCAGGAGTTGTGACATGTTCGGTAAAAACGGTATCGCTGGTCTGATGAAGCAAGCCCAGCAAATGCAGGAAAACATGAAGAAGGCCCAGGAAGAACTGGCCACCGTGGAAGTGGAAGGCCAGTCCGGTGCCGGTCTGGTGAAAATCGTCATGACATGTGCGCACGATGTGAAGCGCGTGTCCATCGACGACAGCCTGCTGGACGATGCCAAGGAAGACAAGGAAATGCTGGAAGACCTGATTGCCGCCGCCGTCAACGACGCGGTACGCAAGGTGGAAGCCACTTCCCAGGAAAAAATGTCCGGCTTTACCAACGGCCTGAACTTGCCGGCCGGCATGAAACTGCCGTTCTAAGACCCGCTCACAAAACCCCCGATTCTGCGTTGCGCCGACTTGCCGTACTCACTGTACTGTCTGCGTCGGCGCGCCTTGACTCGGGTGCTCTACGAGCTTTTGTTAGCGGCTCCAAGCCCCTTGCAACTGGCGGGGCCCGCCAATGATTGACAGCCTGTGGGAGTGGGAGCCGGCATGGAGCAGGTATTGCAGGGGCGTTGTCTGTGCGGGGCGGTGCGCTATCAATGCCATGGCCGCCCCTTGAGCGTGACTTACTGTTACTGCAAGACCTGCCAGCAGGCCAGCGGCGCACCGGTGTACCTGGGAGCGCTGTACCCCGCCGGTGCCGTGCGCTGGCAAGGCAGCACCACCGCTTACCGCTCCTCGGCGCTGGGTCTGCGGCATTTTTGCGGGCAGTGCGGTTCCACCCTGTTTTATGAATGCACCGATGGCAGTGGGCGGGTGGAAATCACCGTTCCCACGCTGGAAACGCCAGCGGTATTGCGGCCTGACTGTCATGAATGGACGTCCAGTGCCATTCCCTGGTTTCACCTGGACGATGACCTGCCGCGTTACCCGCAGGGCGCGCCGGACGACTGATGCCTTGCCTGTTCCCCTTTGCCAAACCCGTATTCCGGATTGCCGATGAAAAACCCACCCGCGCTTGAACAACTGATTGCTGCCCTGAAAGTGCTGCCCGGTGTCGGCCCCAAAACCGCCCAGCGCATGGCTTTCCATTTGCTGCAACGGGACAAGACCGGGGCGGACAAGCTGGCACGGGCGCTGGATCGGGCGCTGAACCATCTCACCCATTGCGAACGCTGCAATACCTTCAGCGAAACCCCGCTGTGCAGCATCTGTGCCGACCCGGAGCGCAGGCCAGACCAGCTGTGCGTGGTGGAAATGCCGGCCGACCTGATGACGCTGGAGCAGGCCAAATGCTATCAGGGCCTGTATTTCGTGCTGATGGGGCGTATTTCGCCGCTGGACAATATCGGCCCCAAGGAAGTGAATCTGGACAAGCTGATGGTGCGGGCGCTGGACGAGGTGGTGGAGGAGGTGGTGATTGCCACCAATTTTACTGCCGAGGGCGAAGTCACCGCCCACATGATTGCCGAGCTGCTCAAGGGCCGCGGCCCCAAGGTGTCGCGCATTGCGCGCGGACTGCCGGTGGGCGGCGAGCTGGAATATGTCGACCTGAGCACACTGGCGCAGGCGGTGTACGAACGCAAATCGCTGACCGCCCAGTCCGACCCGTCCACGCCGCCGGGCTGAGCGTCAGGGCGGGCGCTGTCACTCCATGGCTTGCCGCAGCAGTGCGCCTAACAGGGCAACGCCCTCGCGCTGGTGTAGCGGGTCGAAAAAGCTGAAGTTCAGCCGCAAGGCATTGGCCGCTACCGGGTGCGGGTAGAACAGCGTGGCCGGCGCATAATGTATGCCCTGTTCGATGGCCAGCGGCAGCAAGGCCGCACAGTCCAGCCCTTCGGGCAACACCACCCACTGGAAATAGCCGCCCTCGGCGCGCAGCAAGCGGCTGCCCGCCGGAAAACTCTCCATGATTTGCTGCACCATGGCATCGCGCCGCTGCCGCAGGCTGGCGCGCAGCCGGGTCAGCATGTCGCCGTGCTGGCCGGTGGCCAGCAGCCGTGCCAGCGCCATCTGGCTGGGCAGGGGGGTGCCCAGCGAGCTGCACAGCTTCAGTCCGCGCACGGTATCGCTCAGTCGCCCGGCAGCAATCCAGCCTACCCGATAGCCCGGTGCCAGCGATTTGCTGAAGGAAGAACAGTGCAACACCGTACCGCTGCGATCAAAAGCCTTGAGCGGGCTGGCCCCCTGCTTGCCGAAGTACAGTTCGCGGTAGGTGTCGTCCTCGATGATGCATACCCGGTATTGCTCGGCCAGCGCCACCAGCGCGCGCTTTTGCGCCTCCGGCATGACAAGGCCGGTGGGGTGCTGGAAGTTGGCCATCAGCACGATGCCGGCCGGGCGTTGCTCGTGCAGCGTTTCTTCCACTGCGGCCAGGTCCAGGCTGCCTTGCTCGGACAATGCTGCCGGCAGGATGGCAATGCCCAGATGGCGTAGTTGTTCCAGCGCCGCCGGGAAGGCTGGCGTCACCACTACCATGCTCTGGCTGCCGGAGGCACTGACCGCCGCGCGCATGGCCAGGGTGAGTGCTTCCATGCCACCGCAGGTAATCAGCAGCTCGTCCCCCGCCAGCGCAATGCCCTGACTCAGATAATGCAGGCCCAGTTCGCGGCGCAGGCCGTCAAAGCCCTCCAGCGGTGTGCTGGACAGGGCGTCGCGGTAATCCTGCAAGGCGCGGCCCAGCGCCCGGTTCATCGGTGTGGTGTTGATCAGCGCCGGATTGATGAAGGGGCAGCCCCAGGGCATGGGCAGGGCGGTGGTCAGGTGTTCCATGCGCAGGGTTTGCGGCGCGGCGGTTTCGGCTGGTGCCGCGCGCGTTGCCGGTGGACACACGCGGAAGCCGGAGCGCGGCAGCGCCTGCAGCAAGCCCTGCCGCTCCAGCTCGGCATAAGCGCGCTGGGCGGTGGTCAGGCTGACGGCATGGTCCTGGCATAGCTGGCGCAAGGAGGGCATGCGGTCACCGGCGCGCAGTTGGCCCTGCTCGATGGCGTGGCGGAACAACTGCGCCAGTTGCTGGGTTTTGCTCATGGACTGATTACTCGCGGTTGGGGCGCTCATTCGCCGATAAAGCTGCTTTTTTCCTGCAGCAGATGACCCGGCTGCTCCAGCGAACGAATGACAAAACGGATGTCATTGGCCCCGCGTGCTGCATGTTGCGGCTCCACCTGCACCCGCACACCGATGGTTTCGGTGGCGGTGGCGGCCAGGCTGACTGTCGGCGTGGCCGCTACCAGCCGGATGCCGGGCAGGCCTTCCACGCTGATGGCCAGGCGCTGGGCGGATTCGCTGCTGTTGATCAGCCGCACACTATAGCTGTTTTCCAGCCAGCCATCGTCGGTTTCCCGCACCAGGCTGGCGCGGTCGCGCAGGATGTCGGCCTTGAACGGCAGGCGCTGGGTAAAGCTGAACACTGACAGGCCGATGATGCCCAGCAGCAGGCTGCTGTAAAACAGCACGCGTGGGCGCTGCCATGCCGGTTTGCCCTTGCTCTTGCCTTCCAGTGCGGCCTCGCTGGTGTAGCGGATCAGCCCGCGCGGAGCGTGCAGCTGGTCCATCACCTGGTCGCAGGCGTCGATGCAGGCCGCGCAGCCGATGCATTCGTATTGCAGGCCGTTGCGGATGTCGATGCCGGTAGGGCAGACCTGCACGCAGATGCCGCAGTCGATGCAGCCGCCGGCGGATTTGTCGGCCTGTTTGCCGCGTGGTTCACCACGGCGGGCATTGTAGGAAATGATCAGCGTGTCACGGTCGAACATCGCACCCTGGAAACGGGCATAGGGGCACATGTGGCTGCACACTTTTTCCCGTAACAGCGCGGCCAGCAGATAGGTGAAGGCCGCGTAGAACAGGATCCAGAACACCTCCCACGGCCCGGCCTGGCCCTGCCACAGATTGCTTGCCAACTCGCCTGCCGGGGCAAAGTAGGCCACCAGCGAAAAGCCGGTCCACAGCGAAAACAGCAGCATCAGGCTGTGGGCCAGCCCCTTTTTCAGCAGCTTGCCGGCGCTGTTGGGGGCGGCATCCAGCTTGCGTCTGGCCTTGTGGTCGCCCAGCACCAGCCGCTCTATCCACAGCATGATCTGGGTGTACACCGTTTGCGGACAGGAATAACCGCACCACAGCCGCCCGGCCAGCGTGGTCCACCAGAACAGGCCCAGTGCGCTGACCACCAGCAGGGCGGCCAGATAGACAAAGTCCTCCGGCCAGAAGCTGGCACCGAATACGAAGAACTGGTGGCGTTCCAGGTCAAACAGCACCGCCTGGCGATGATTCCATTGCAGCCATGGCAGGCCGAGGAAAACCAGTTGGGTGAGGATGACCAGTGCCACGCGAATGTTGTTGAAACGGCCGCTGGTCAGGCGGGGGTAAATCTTGATGGGGACGGGCTGGCTCATGCTGCGGGCTCCGGAAGGATAACCCGCTCTTTTTAGGCGCTGTCACCATGACAGACAATGCACAGATCCAAAGCTGTTTATCGGTACAGATTTTTATCTGACTTTTAAAATCAAAGGCTTACTGTTTATTGTCGCGTATTGGATGTCGGGTGGGTGAATACAGATTCGGTACAGATGTTTGCGCCAGATCAAACGGCATCCTTGGCATGCTGAATAACAGCGCATCGCGTCACAGGGGACGGGAGCCACACGGCAACAGGGTTATGGTCAGTCGCGCTTAGCGCGACAGTTGTGGAAACAGCCGGTACAAGCCATCGACGATGATCTCGACTGACACCGCCGCCAGCAGCATGCCCATCACCCGGTTGACGATATTGATGCCGGTCTGCCCCAGCAGGCGGCTGATGGGGGAGGCCAGCACCAGCGCTCCATAGCAGGTAATGGCCACCAGCAGGCTGCTGATCAGCAGATACACCACCTGCAGCCAGGAGTGGGCGGTGGAAGCATAAATGATGACGGTGGAAATGGTGCCGGGGCCGGTGAGCAGGGGGATGGCCATCGGCACCACCGCGATATTGGTTTTGGCCTCGGCCTCCGACTGCTCTTCCTTGGTGGTCTTGGTGGGGGCCGGTTGGGCATTCATCAGCGCAATGGCAATCAGCATCACCAGCAAGCCGCCGCCCACCTGAAAGGAACCGATGCTGATGCCCAGAAAGCGCAGCAGGGTTTCGCCCACCACGGCAAACACACACAGCACCACCGCCACCGCCAGCGTGGTGGTTTGGGCAATGCGCTTGCGTTCCAGCTGACTGGATGTGGGAGTCAGGCTGATGAAGATGGGAATGGCCCCCAGCGGGTTGACCAGCACCAGCAGGGCGACAAATATTTTGGCGATTTCGAGTTCCATGGTGCATCCATGCTAGGGCAAAGCCGCCGGGCTGACATTCAGCGGCGGGACACAAAGCTGCAGGCTTGCGCCAGCACTGGCGGGCAATGCATACAACATAGCCCTTGCCGCACTGCATTGCCGCTCAGCCCTTGTGCGTGACGGCGGACAAGGGCTCGTGAAAGCGCAGCAAGCGTCCGGCATTGGCCATCACCAGCAGGGTGCTCAGATTGTGCAGCACAGCCGCCAGCAGCACGCCGGCACTGCCCAGCAGGCCAAAGGCGGCCAGCAGGGTGAGTGCCACCGCCCAGCCCAGCCCCAGTACCACGTTCTGCGCCAGTACGCGGCGGCACAGGCGGCTAAGCCTGATGGCGGTGGCCAGGCGGCGCAAGTCATGGCTGATCAGCACCACATCGGCAGCGGCCACGGCAATATCGGCTGCGCTGGCTCCCATGGCCACGCCAACCGCACCGGCCTTCAGCGCCAGCGAGTCGTTGATGCCATCACCTACCACCAGCGGGCGGTAACCGGCACTGATTTCTGCCTGCACCGCCTTGAGCTTGCCCGCGGGCAGCACCTGCGCCACCACACTGTCCATGGCCAGCGCCTCGCCTACCGCTGCTGCTGCCTGCCGGTGGTCGCCGGTCAGCAGCATTTGCCGTTGCAGGCCCAGCTGGCGCAGTTGCTGCATGGCCTCGGCGGCTTCGGCGCGCGGGCTGTCGGCCAGATGGAACCAGGCCAGCAGGCGGCCATCCAGCGCCAGTCCGGTCAGCGAGGCAGTGCTGCGCGCAGGCCGTTCACCAGGCACGCCCATTTGTTGCAACAGGGCAGGGCGGCCCAGCAGCACCTGTCCCCAGTCACTGTCGGCCTGCATGCCCATGCCGGGCAGTTCCTGCACATTGCGCAAGGCGGGCGCGGCCTGGTCTGTGGCAAGAGCGGCCAGCGCGCGGCTGACCGGATGGGTGCTGCAGGCGGCCAGCCCGGCTGCCAGCCAGACTGCTTCCACCGGGCTGTCGGCCGCCAGTGTTTCTACCGACTGCACTGCCAGCTGGCCGCTGGTGAGGGTGCCGGTCTTGTCGATGACCAGCGCGTTGACATCGGCCAGCTCTTCCAGAAAAGCCGCCCCGCGGATCAGCACACCATGGCGCGCCGCCACCGCCACGCCGGCCACGGCAGTGGAGGGCGCGGCCAATACCAGCGCGCAGGGACAGGCGGCCACCAGCACGGCCAGCATGGCCTGGCTGTCGCGGCTGATGAACCAGCACAGCGCGGCAATGGCCAGCACCAGTCCCAGATAGGCCCCCGCATGGCCCTCCACCAGCCGGGTGACCGGCGGTTTGGCTTGCTCGGCCTGTTGCATCAGCGCGCTGATGCGCCCCAGCGCCGATTGTTCACCCACCTGGCTGACTTCCAGCTGCAGCAGGCCTTGCAGATTGACCGCCCCGGCATACACCTGGCTGCCGGGTACGACATCCTGCGGCAGGGCCTCGCCGGTGATGGCCGAGGTGTCCAGGCTGGATTGCCCGCTCACCACCATGCCGTCGGCCGGAATGCGCTCGCCCGGTCGTACTTCCACCCGGTCGCCGCTACGCAGCTGGCTGTTGTCCACTTCTTCCAGACTGCCGTCGGCCTGATAGCGGCGGCTGCGGCTGCTGGTAAGGCTGGCCAGCGCGCGGATGGCTTCCTGCGAACCCAGCAGGCTGCGTTCTTCCAGCACATGGCCCAGCACCATCAGGATGGGAAGCAGCGCGGCGCTGAGGGTGTTACCGCTGGCCCAGGCACCCAGCATGGCCAGTGCCACCAGCAGGTCGGTCATGCCGTGCAGGTCCGGGTGTTGCAGGCTGTGCCAGGAGGCACGCAGCAGCGGTACCGCCATCAGCAGCGCGGCGGCGCTGGTCAGCCATTGGGCGATGATCTGCCCGTCGGGAATCAGGAAGTGCCAGATGCCGGCCAGCAGCAACAGGCCGATGGCCAGCAAGGCCAGTTGCAACTGGCGGGCGCTGCGCTGTTGTTCGGCGGCATCCAGCAAGCCGTGATGGGGATGGGAACAGCACTGGCTCACGGGCGGACTCCCGGCACAATCACCCGGCCACTGCTGTCCGGGTCCATGGTGGTGACCTGGCCTGCCTTGGCCAGTACCTGCTGGATCTTGTCCTGGTAAAGCTGGCGCAGCAGGGCAGGCCCGTCCGGCTGTTGCATGCGCGGTGCCAGCGCCAGGATTTCGCTGGTTTCATTGCGGGCCTGGGCCAGCCGTTCGTCGGCACGGGCGTGGGCACTGTTCAGGATGGTGCTGACCGCAGCGCTGGCTTGCTGTTGTTGCCGGGCGGCGGCGGTCTGGGCTTGCGCCAGTTGCCGCTCGACGGTCTGGTCGGCGGTCAGTACCGCGTCAAAGGCCGCTTGTGCGGCATGCGGCAGGCTGGATGTCAGGTCGATACGGGCGACTTGCAGGCCAAGCGGCACACCACGCTGGCGCAGTTGCTGCAGGCGCTGGTTGACCGCTTGCACCAGTTCGCCACGCAGCCGCTCGCGTAGTTCGGCCTGCTGGCTGGAGGGCTGGTTGCTGCGCGTCACCAGAATGCTGTCCAGGTCGCGGCCTGCGCTCAGCTGCAAGGCGGCGGCGCTCACCAGCCGGTCCAGCGCGGGCAGGGCCTGTTCGCCCTGCCGGGCGTAGGCGGCGGCATCGTCGATGCGGTAATACACGGTGGCATTCAGCTGCACCACGCCCACATCGCCTGTCAGCAGATATCCGGAACCGGCCAGTTCGTCACCCATCTGTTGCAATGATGTCCCGGCACCATCCAGCGCCAGCGCATGGGCATTGCGGCTGAGGCCTTCTACCTGCCGTTGTTGCAGTCTTTCGGTGGCAGGCAGCCAGATGATGCTGTCGATGGGGCTGGGCCAGGCCAGCAGCAGTCCGGCACGCTGCACCCTATCCACGGCGCCAAAGTGCAGCACCACCGCCTGGCTGTCGGCAGGAACGGGCCTGACATGGGCAGTCAACCAGCCAAGGCCAGCCAGCAGGGTGATGGCCAGCAGCAGGCGATAACCCAGGCGCAGCGACTGGGCCAGTGCGCTGGCGGGCAGTGGTGCGGTCGCCATCATTTGCCCTTTGCGCTCTTGCCTGCGGCCAGCCCCGGCGGGCCATCCACCAGCGCACGGAACGGGGCGGCATCGGTACGCAATATCAGGTGGGTGCCGGAGCCCACCACGCCGTTGAGGGTGTCCAGCGAACGCAGGGTCTTGTACAGCTCGGGTGCCTGCTGCCAGGCATCGGCGTAAATCCGCGCTGCCTGCACGCGCGAACCAGCTTCGATTTCGGCAGCGGCCACACTGGCATCGGCTTGCTGGATACGGGCATCGCGTGCGGCATTGGCTCGGATGGCGGCGGCCTGTTCATTGCCGCTGGCAGTGCGTTCGGCGGCGATGGTGTCGCGTTCGGCCCGCATGCGCGCCACGGTGGCATCCAGCGTGACGGCGGGCAGGGTCAGGCGCTCCAGCCCGACATCCACCACGCGCACGCCGTAACTTTCCAGCAATTGCGGTGCCAGTTGCTGGCGCAGTTGTTGTTCCAACTGGCTGATGCGCAACTGGCTGCGGTCGGTATTCACCAGATTGCCCAGGGCAAAGCGGCTGCTGCCGGTTTCCATGGCCGAGCCGGCAAAGGTGGCAATCTGCCGTGCCGCTTCATCCGGCTGGTTTTGTACCGCGCGCAAAAAACGGGTGATATGGCTGCTGTCGGCCGGAACCTGCCAGGCGACATAGCTTTGCATGATCACCCGCAGGCCGTCGCGCGTGCCAACATCTTGCAGGCCGCTGGAGGTGGTGCGCAGGCGCAGGTCCACCGGGACCACGGTTTCCAGCGGTGGCGGCAGACGCCAGGCCAGCCCCGGTTGCAGCAATACCCGCACCGGTGCGCCAAAGCGGGTAATCACCAGGGCTTCGCCCGAATGCACTTGCAACATGCAGGCGGACAGGCCGGCCAGCAGCAAAACGCCAAGCGCGGCGGCGGTTTTCCAGTGTCGCCAGCCGCTGCTCGGGCTGTCGCTCGCGGGAGGGTGGTGGTGAAACAGCGCCAAATCAGGCTCCTCAGGGATGCTTTCCCGCTGTGGCGGGGGGCGGTGTGGTGGCAATGGGCGCGCCATGCAGATCGATGGCGGGCAGGCCGGGATTGTTGGCGGCCGGGCGCAGGTCAATGGTGGGCAGGGCGCTGGCCGGAATGCGATGGTCGATGATGATGGGCTGAGCCTGATGCAGGCCTTGCTTCAGTGCATGCAGATAGCGCTCCAGCAGGAAGGACTGCCCGCCAAGGCTGGCGGCCTGACGGTCGGCCTGAAAGGCAATGGCATCCACCTTGCTGCGCGCCACCCGCTCGGCGGCGCTGGCGCTGGCATCGCGTGCCGCCTGTACGGCAGCCTGAATGGCCGCACTATGGCTGCGTACGGCCTGGGCGCGTTCCGCGGCCACACGGGCCTGCGCCAGAATGGCCGCAGCCTGCACGCCGTGATAGGCATTGGCCGCTGCCGCAGGCGGGTGAATGGCCTGGATTACCACGGCCAGCAGTTCCAGCCCGCTACCCGAGCGGTTCAGCGCCTGCTGGATTTGCTGTTGCAACTGGCGCGAGGTATCGGCCAGGGCCTCGCCCAGCAGCTTGTCCAACTGCTGCCCGGCAAAGTAATGCAGCATGGCGCGGTCCGCCACCGCATGCAGCAGGGCGGTGGGGTCGGCCTGCTGGTAGAGCGCCAGGGCGTCGGCATCGCGCAGCCCCTGGCGGTAAACCAGCCGCACATCCAGGCCTACCAGTTGGGTGCTCTGGCGCTCGCCTTGCTGGCTGGCAATCAGTTGGGTGGTTTCGGCGGCATGGTTGCCGTCCCACAAATGATTGTTGTCAGTCGGGGTGGCCGTGCTGTCCGGGCTTTGCCAGCGTCCCTGGCTATCCTGTTGCAGGCCGCTGGCCAGTTGATGCACCACGCCATACTCCACCCGGCGCACCTTGCCGAACGGCCATGGCAAACCCAGATGCCAGCCCGCCTGCCATACCGCCACCGGCTGGCCGAAGCGTTCGTACACACCGCGCTGATCACTATTGATGGTGTTGACGCTGCTCAGCAGCCAGCCACCCAGCAGCAGGGCCAGGGCAAACGGCCGCATGGCGCGGCCCAGGTATTGCAAGGCCCAGCTTTGGCGCAGCTCCAGTCCCAGCCCCTGTTGCAGCCGGCTACGCCAGTTGCGCACACCATCTTGCCCCAGCAGGCTGGCCAGCAGGCTGTTGCAAGGCAGGGCGGGAGGCTGCTGGCGCTGGTAAGGCTGCAAGATTTGCCACAGCGCACGCCAGCCCAGCTCGATTGCCAGCAGTGCCATCACCAGCGCCCCGGCCTGTAGCGGGCGCAGCAGCCAGTCCAGCCCCAGCAGCAGGCCGGCAGCGGCCAGCGCGGGCAGCAGCATGGACAACAGGACGGCGCGCAAGATGGCTTGCAGCCGTGCTGCTTCCGGCCAGTGCGCTCCATCCTGCAAGGCCAGGCTGCGTTCCAGCAGCAGCACGGCAAAACTCACACCCAGGCCAAAAAGCATGGCAGCCAACAGGCCATCCGGCTTGGGCGGGCTGTCGGGTGCGGCCTGCAATACCAGCAGGCTGATCAGCAGGGTCAGCAGGCTGGCGCTGGCTTGTTGCAGTACTGCCCAGCCGGTGCGGCGGCCAATCAGCCGTCGCAGGCGTGGCCACAGCAGCCAGCGGCGCAGGCTGTATTTGCCCGCGGTGGCGTGGGGGCGGGCTGTATTGTTGGCTGGCCTGGATTTGCCTGGCAGAACAAAGGGGAATAAGGGCAGCGCGGCCAAGGCCTGCCGTTTGCGGCGCCAGCCGGCCAGATTGCTACTGCCGTACAGCGCGCCAGTCAGTTGCCACAGGCTGGCCGACAGCGACAGGCATAGCAGGCGCGCCGTTCCGCCAGAGAGCAGCAGCCCCGCCAGCAGGCAGGCCGCCGCCAGCAGCAAGGCAGGCAGGGCGCAGCGCCGGTAGAGCAATTCCTGCCGGGTGGCAGCATCAGCAAGTGCAGAGGGGGAGGTCTTCATATTCCTGAGACGAGGTCAGGCAGCGCCAGCGCAGCTTGCCGACAATGCTACACTGCCTGCATCGCCGGATTGTCACGGGAGCAGGCAAAGCATGGATCATACACCTTACCTTGGCATGGCGTGTTGCGGCCTGATGGCAGCGGCACAGGCAGGCCAGCCAGCGGCAGAACCACCACCGGCGGTGCCGGCCTTGCAGCAGCCGGCCCCTGCCAACAGCAGCTATCAATGCCTGAACCCGGCGCAGCAGTTGCACGCCATGCTGGCCCGCTACGCCCTCAAGTGTGGCGATGCGGCCTGCCCGCTGTGCAATCCGCCTGCTGCGCCGTGAGGGCTCAGGCCAGTAACAGCTTTTCCAGGGTGCGCTGGTAAATTTCGGCCAGCGGTTCCAGATGCGCCACTTCCACGCATTCGTTCAGTTTGTGGATGGTGGCGTTGACCGGGCCAAACTCCACCAGCTCGCGCGCAATGCGCTTGATGAAGCGGCCATCGGAGGTGCCGCCGGTGGTGGACAGTTCGGCGCTATGGCCGGTGACCTGATAGATGGCTTCGCCCAGTGCATCGGTCAATGCGCCCGGTGCGGTGATGAAGGGCATGCCGGACAGGGACCAGTGCAACTCGTAACCCAGGCCGTGCTTGTCCAGAATGGCATGCACCCGGTCTTTCAGTGATTCCACCGAGCTTTCCGGGCTGAAGCGGAAGTTGAAGCGGATTTCACACAGGCCGGGAATGATGTTGACCGCACCGGTACCGGCGTGGATGTTGGACACCTGCCAACTGGTAGGCGGGAAGAAGTCGTTGCCACGGTCCCATTCGGTGACAGCCAGCTCGGCCAGCGCCGGGGCCATCAGGTGGACCGGGTTCTTGGCCAGGTGCGGGTAGGCGATATGGCCCTGGATGCCATGAATCACCAGGCGACCGGACAGCGAACCACGGCGACCGTTCTTGATGGTGTCGCCCAGTTGCTGGTCGGAAGTGGGTTCACCGACAATGCAGTAGTCAATCAGCTCGCCACGCGCTTCCAGCGTATCCACCACCTTGACCGAGCCATCCACCGCCACGCCTTCTTCGTCCGAGGTCAACAGCAGGGCAATGCTGCCGGGGTGATCCGGGTGAGCGGCGACAAAGGCTTCAATGGCGGTGATGAAGGCGGCCAGCGAGGCTTTCATGTCGGCCGCGCC
The DNA here is from genome assembly GCF_002217795.2 of Aquitalea magnusonii. NCBI lineage: Bacteria > Pseudomonadati > Pseudomonadota > Betaproteobacteria > Neisseriales > Chromobacteriaceae > Aquitalea > Aquitalea magnusonii. Next base: position 2,734,018 of record NZ_AP018823.1, on the reverse strand, counting down.
ACGCCCGTACAGCAGGCCGTTGCGCTGACGCGGTTCAAACGGCGGACTGTCCCATTGCTCCACCGGGCCGCTGGGCACCACGTCGGTATGGCCGGCAAAGCACAGCAGCGGCCCGCTCGTGCCACGCCGCGCCCACAGATTGTCCACTTCGCCAAAGCGCATCGGTTCGATGACAAAACCCAGTGCCTGCAGGCGTTCGGCCAGCAGTTGCTGGCAGCCGGCATCGTACGGGGTGACGGAATCGCGGCGGATCAGCTCGCAGGTCAGCTCCAGCGTCTTGCTCATGCGGCAAACTCCTCGGCCCATTGGGCTTCGTTGAAACCCACGCTGAGCTTGCCCGGACGTTCCAGCACCGGACGCTTGATGATGGAGGGCTGCGCCTGCAACACGGCAATCGCGCCTTCAGCCGTGGCGGCCTGGGCTTTCAGTTCGTCGGACAGGCCGCGCCAGGTGGTACCCTGGCGGTTGATCAGCTTGTCCAGGCCGATTTCGGCAATCCAGGCTTGCAACTGGGCTTCGGTCACGCCCTGTTTCTTGAAGTCGTGGAAGGCAAAGTCGATGTGATGATCGGTCAGCCACTGGCGGGCTTTTTTGACCGTATTGCAATTGGGAATGCCGTAGAGGGTAATCATGTTGTGTGCTTGCTTATAAATCCAGGGTGAATCCGTCAAAGCTGGTGGCAGTCTTGTCGGGGTCTTGCTTGCTCTGTGGTGGGGTGGTAATCGGTTTGGTTTCTGTCTGTTTGCTTTGGGCGTGGTTGATCAGCCAGTACAGGTTGGTGGGCGAGTCGGCATTTTTCAAGGCATCGTCCAGCAGGATGCGGTCTTGCTGATACAGGCGGAACAGCGACTGCTCGAAGGTTTGTGCGCCTTCGCTCATGCTGTTTTCGATGGCTTCCTTGATCTGGTCGATCTCGCCATTGCGAATCAGCTCGGCGATATGCGGGGTGTTGATCAGGATTTCCAGGGCCGGAATCTGCTTGCCATCCTTGCTGGGTACCAGGCGCTGCGAAATCACTGCGCGCAAGGAAACCGACAAATCCATCAGCAGCGCATTGCGGCTTTCGGTGGGAAACAGGCTGATCACCCGGTTGAGCATGTGATAACTGTTGTTGGCATGCAGCGTAGACAGGCACAAATGGCCGGACTGGGCATAGTTGATGGCATGCGTCATGGTTTCGGCATCGCGGATTTCACCAATCATCAACACGTCCGGCGCTTCACGCATGGCGTTTTTCAGCGCGTTTTCGTAAGAGAAGGTATCTACGCCGATTTCGCGTTGGTTGACGATGGATTTCTGGTGGCGGTAGACAAACTCAATCGGGTCTTCCACCGTCAGGATATGGCCGGACTGGGTCTGGTTGCGATGCTCCAGCAAGGAGGCCACGGTGGAACTCTTGCCGCTGCCGGTGGCCCCCACCACGATGATCAGCCCGCGTTTTTGCTGCACCAGGCTTTGCAAGGTATCGGGCAGGTTAAGCTCGGCCAGCGACGGAATGCGCGGCCGGATGAAGCGCACCACCATGGCCACCGTGCCGCGCTGCTTGAAAATATTCACCCGGTAATTGCCCAGTCCCTCAACCAGCCGGCCAAAGTTCATCTCCAGCTCACGCTCGAAGGTGGCAATTTCGGTTTCATTCATCAGACTGTAGGCCAACTGGCGCACGATATCCGCCGACAGCGGCTTGTCGTTGATCGGCAGGGTTATGCCGTCTATCTTGATCTGCGGCGGCGCTTCCGCCGTGAAAAAGATGTCGCTGGCCTGTTTGTCGGCCATCAGCTTGAAGAATGGCAGCATCAGCATGGTTGGGTTTTCCGATACAAATCTAATGGTGGCTCTGACAGCATGCTGTCTAGTATGGCCGTATTGTGCCTGCAGTCGGCGGCAAGCAACAGTCACCATCAAAAAAGCCCGCTGACGCGGGCTGCTGGGGTGAGGCTCAGGCCTGTTTGTTTACTTCCTGATCGCGCAGGGCGCGCCGCAGGATCTTGCCGACATTGGTCTTGGGCAATTCACTGCGGAATTCCACCAGCTTGGGTACCTTGTAGCCGGTCAGGTTTTCGCGGCAGTGATGAATGATGTCTTTCTCGGTCAGGCTGTCATCCTTTTTCACCACGAATACCTTTACCACTTCGCCGGACTTGTCGTCGGGAATGCCGATGCAGGCCACCTCCAGCACGCCGGGGTGGCTGGCAATCACGTCTTCCACCTCATTGGGGTAGACATTGAAGCCGGACACCAGAATCATGTCCTTCTTGCGATCCACCAGCTTGACAAAGCCTTCCGGCGTCACCATGGCCATGTCGCCGGTGGCCAGGAAGCCGCGCGCGTCGATCGCCTTGGCGGTTTCGTCCGGGCGATTCCAGTAGCCCTTCATCACCTGTGGCCCCTTGATGCACAGCTCGCCCTGTTCGCCTTGGGGCAGGGCCTGGCCATCGGCACCGCGGATTTCAATATCGGTGGACGGAATCGGCAGGCCGATGGTGCCATTGTATGCCTTGATATCCAGCGGATTGATGCAGGCTGCCGGACTGGTTTCGGTCAGACCGTAGGCTTCGGCCAAGGTTACGCCGGTCAGTTGCTTCCATTTGTCGGCCACCGCTTTTTGCACCGCCATGCCGCCACCTAGCGCCAGCCGCCAGCTGGAGAAGTCCACGGTCTTGAAGTCAGGGTGGTTAAGCAGGGCATTGAACAGGGTGTTGACGCCGGTAATGGCCGTGACGCGGTATTTCTTGATTTCCTTGATGAAACCCGGAATATCGCGCGGGTTGGTGATCAGCACATTCAGCGCGCCCAGCTCGGTAAAGATCATCAGGTTCGCGGTGAGCGAAAAGATGTGATACAGCGGCAGGGCGGTGACGATGATTTCCTGCCCTTCGCGGGCCACCGGCTTCACCCAGGCACCGGCCTGCAGCATGTTGGCAATGATGTTGCGGTGTACCAGCATGGCACCCTTGGATACCCCGGTGGTGCCGCCGGTGTATTGCAGGAAAGCAATGTCTTCGTGCTTGATTTCCACCGGCGTAAAGCGCTGGCTTGCGCCTGCCGCCAGTGCGTCGTTGAAACGGATGTGGCCGGGGATGTTCCAGGCGGGCACCATCTTCTTGATCTTGCGCACCACAAAGTTCACCAGCAGGCGCTTGGGGAAGCCCAGCATGTCGCCAATCGAGGCGATGAGCACATGCTTCACCTTGGTGCGCTTGAGTACTTCCTCCAGCACGCCGGCAAAGTTTTCCAGGATGACGATGGTTTCCGCACCCGAATCATTCAGCTGGTGTTCCAGCTCGCGCGGGGTGTACAGCGGATTGACATTCACCACCGTGCAGCCGGCGCGCAAGGTGCCGAATACCGCTACCGGATATTGCAGCAGATTGGGCATCATCACCGCGACACGGTCCCCCTTGTGCAGCTTGAGGGTGTTTTGCAGATAGGAGGCAAACTGCTCGGTCAGCGTTTGCAGTTCACCATAGCTCAGCACCTTGTCCATATTGGCCATGGCGGGGCGGTCGCGGAACTTGTGAACGCTGCGGTCAAACACTTCGACAATCGACTGGAACTGGTTGATGTCGATCTCGTGTGCTACCCCCGGCTGGTAATTCTTTAGCCAAACCTTTTCCATATGTAGGGTTTCTCCATCGTGCTGATACGAGAGTGCCGCGCCTGCAACGTGTGCGGTGGCGAGCGTCTTCTATATAATTGTTTCTGAATTTTCGAACGGGCGTTGCGCCCCTTCCTATATACCTGAACTCCGTCAGGTTGCGGCTAATTTACAGTATGTAAAAAACTCGCGCAAAGCACAGGCTGGTGGGTGCCACCCCGGCGGATAGGGCCTTGACAGGCTTCGGTTTTCTTTTTCACGGGAATGGGTTACAATCGCGATGTTTAGGGATGGGCGTTTCGCCCATTTTTTATTTGTGGAAAGAAGCAATGGATGTTCGTTTGCTGCTGGAAAACACCCTGCCAGGTCTAGGCTATGAGCTGGTCGATTTCGAAATGACCCAGGGTGGCGGTTATCGCGTGTTTATGGACAAGCCTGGTGGCATCACGGTGGAAGACTGTGTGCAGGTTAGCAACCACCTGACCCGTCTGTTCATGGTTGAAAACGTTAATTACGAACGGCTCGAGGTTTCCTCCCCGGGGCTGGATCGTCCTCTCAAGAAAGAGGCGGACTTCGTGCGCTTTGCCGGACAGCTTGCCAAGATCAAGACACGCATGCCGGTCGAGCAGCAAAAGAAGTTTGCCGGTCGTCTTGCCGGGGTTGAAGATGGCGCGGTCAAGCTGGAAGTGGACGGCGGCCGCATCGTGGCAATTGCCCTGACCAATATCGACAAAGCCAGGCTAGAGCCTGAGTTTTGAGCGCAGGCGGGGCCTCGTGCCGCGCACAAGGACAAAAATTCGGAGGAATGCATGAGTCGCGAGATTTTGCTGCTGGTTGATGCCCTGGCAAGCGAGAAGAACGTCAGCAAGGACGTGGTTTTTTCCGCCCTTGAAATGGCGCTTGCTTCGGCAACCAAAAAGAAGTTTACCGATGACGAAATGGATGTGCGTGTCGAAATCGACCGTCACACCGGGCAATATCAAACCTTCCGTCGCTGGACGGTGGTGCAGAACGAGCTGATCGAAAACGAAAGCCGTGAAATCACCATCACCGATGCGCGTGACGATGATCCGCGCATTGAAGTAGGCGCGGTGATTGAACAGCCGATGGAAGCTGTCGAGTTTGGCCGCATCGGCGCGCAGACTGCCAAGCAGGTCATCCTGCAGCGCATCCGCGATGCCGAGCGTGAGCAGTTGCTGAATGAATTCCTGCAGCGTCGCGAACACCTGATCACCGGCACCATCAAGCGCATCGAGCGTGGCAATGCCATCATCGAATGCGGCAAGCTGGAAGCCGTACTGCCGCGCGATCAGATGATTCCGAAGGAAAACCTGCGCGTGGGCGACCGTGTCAAGGCCTTCCTGCTGCGTATCGACCGCATGGGTCGTGGCCCGCAACTGGTGCTGTCGCGTACTTCCAGCCAATTCCTGATCAAGCTGTTTGAACTGGAAGTGCCGGAAATCGAAGAAGGCCTGCTGGAAATCAAGGAAGCAGTCCGCGATGCCGGCCTGCGTGCCAAGATCGCCGTCAAGGCCAATGATGCCCGCATCGATCCGCAAGGTACCTGCATCGGCATGCGCGGCTCCCGCGTTCAGGCCGTTACCCAGGAACTGGCGGGTGAGCGCATCGACATCGTGTTGTGGGCGCCGGAGCCGGCACAGTTCGTCATCAACGCACTGTCCCCGGCAGAAGTAAACCGCATCATGATCGACGAAGACAACCACAGCATGGACGTGGTGGTCGAGGAAGACCAATTGGCTCTGGCCATTGGCCGCAGTGGCCAGAACGTGAAGCTCGCTGCCGAGCTGACCGGCTGGTACCTGAACATCATGACCGTGACCGAAGCGGAAGAGAAACACCAGGCGGAAGATGCGCAACTGCGTGACCTGTTCGTCACTCACCTGGGTGTGGACGAAGCAACGGCCACCGTGCTGGTACAGGAAGGTTTTGCCACCCTGGAAGAGGTGGCGTATGTGCCGATCGCCGAAATGCTGGAGATCGACGGTTTTGACGAGGAGCTGGTGAATGAACTGCGCAGCCGTGCACGTGACGCCATCCTCACTCAGGCCATTGCGTCCGAAGAGAAAGTCGAAGGTGTGTCCGAAGACCTGAAGGATATTGAAGGTCTGGATACCGAACTGGTTCGCAAGTTGGCCGAGAACGGCGTGTCCACGCGGGATGACCTGGCTGATCTGGCCGTCGACGATCTGGTGGACATGACCGGCATTGAAGCTGAAGCTGCACGTGCAATCATCATGAAAGCGCGCGAACACTGGTTCAACCAGTAAGGCTTCTTCGGGAAGTATTTACGGAATTTGGGAAGACGCATGGTATTGACGAATGTAAAACAGTTTGCCGGTGAGCTGAACCTCACGCCTGAACGATTGCTGGAACAGCTTCGTGCGGCGGGAGTGTCCAAGCGCGCACCGGATGATACGCTCTCCGAGCAGGATAAATCCCAGCTTCTCGACTACCTGAAGCGTTCGCATGGCGCCCGTGATGAGTCGCGTATTACGCTGACCCGCAAGTCCACCAGTGAAATCAAGACCGCTGACGGTGGTACGGTAAAAGTGGAGACACGCAAGAAGCGTGTCGTGGTTCGCCCGGAAGATAGCCCGGTTGCCTCGGCTGCAGAAACTGCTGCAGCGGCAGCGGCACCCGCTGCTCCGGTGAGCAAGCCTGTTGAAGCTGTTTCTGCCCCTGCTCCGGCGGCAGAAGCCAAGCCGGTTGAAGTTAAACCGGAAGCAAAGCCGGAACCGCAAGCAAAGGTTGAACCCAAGGTGGAATCCAAGCCCGCCGCACCGGCCGCCCCGGTTGCGGAAGCCCCGGCCAAGGAAGCTGCTCCTGCTGCCAAGCCTGCACCGGCTCCGGTACGCACAGTGGCCTCCATTCTGTCGCCGGAAGAAGTAGCCTCCCGCGAAGCAGAAGAAAAGCGCCAGGCTGCTTTCCGTGCCCGTCAGCAAGAGCTGATGCGCGAAAAGATCGAACGCGAAGAGCGCCGTCAGGCGGCACGTCTGGCTGCGCAGCAGCCGGCCCCGGCACCCAAGCCGGTAGAAGCCCCCAAACCGGTAGAAGCCCGCAGCGAAGAACGTCGTGACGAACGTGGTCCGCGCCCGGCTGGCGACAACCGTGGCCCGCGTCCGGCTGGCGACAACCGCGGCCCGCGTCCGGCTGGCGACAACCGCGGCCCGCGCCCGGCTGGCGACAACCGCGGCCCGCGCCCGGCTGGCGACAACCGTGGTCCGCGTCCGGCAGGTGACAACCGTGGCCCGCGTCCGGCTGCAGCCGCTGCGCCGGGAGCCCCGGTGGTGCCGGCAACCGTTGCCGGCCGTCCGGATGCCAAAAAGGGCGGTAGCGCCAAGAAGGGCAACGAGCGCTGGGAAGAAGGCAAGAAGGGTGGCCGCGGTCTGAAGACCAAGGGCGGCGATGCCGGTAATGACTGGAAATCCCGCGGCGGCAAGGGCAAGCACAAGCAAAACAACCAGCATGCCTTCCAGGCTCCGACCGAGCCCATCGTGCATGACGTGCTGGTGCCGGAAACCATCTCCGTGGCCGATCTGGCTCACCGCATGGCCGTCAAGGGCGTCGAGGTGATCAAGGTCCTGATGAAGATGGGCATGATGGTGACCATCAACCAGGTGCTGGACCAGGAAACCGCCATGATCGTGGTGGAAGAAATGGGCCACAAGCCGCGTGCGGCACAGGCGGACGATCCGGAAGCCTACCTGGAAAAGCCGGAAGGCGAAGAAGTGGAAGTGGCCGTACTGCCGCGTCCGCCGGTTGTCACCGTGATGGGTCACGTCGACCACGGCAAGACCTCGCTGCTGGACTACATCCGTCGCGCCAAAGTGGCCGCGGGCGAAGCCGGTGGCATTACCCAGCACATTGGTGCTTACCACGTGGAAACCCCGCGCGGCATGATCACCTTCCTGGATACTCCGGGTCACGAAGCGTTTACCGCCATGCGTGCCCGTGGTGCCAAGGCCACCGACATCGTGGTGCTGGTGGTGGCTGCCGACGACGGCGTGATGCCGCAAACCATCGAAGCCATTCACCATGCCAAGGCCGCCAAGGTGCCGATGGTGGTGGCGGTCAACAAGATCGACAAGATGGGTGCCAACGCCGAACGTATCCGCCAGGAACTGGTATCCCACGAAGTGGTGCCGGAAGACTGGGGTGGTGATACCCAGTTCGTGGAAGTGTCCGCCAAGCAAGGCACCAATATCGACGCGCTGCTGGAAGCCATCTTGCTGCAGGCGGAAGTGCTGGAGCTGAATGCTCCGGTTGACGCCCCGGCCAAGGGCATCATCGTGGAAGCCCGTCTGGACAAGGGCCGTGGCCCGGTTGCCACGCTGCTGGTGCAGTCCGGCACCCTGAAGAAGGGCGATGTGGTACTGGCTGGTACGGCATTCGGTCGCGTTCGTGCGATGATCGACGAAAACGGCAAGGCCATCGACAGTGCCGGCCCGGCCATCCCGGTGGAAATCCTGGGTCTGTCCGACGTGCCGCAAGCCGGTGAAGACGCCATGGTGCTGACCGACGAGCGCAAGGCGCGTGAAATCGCCCTGTTCCGTGCCGGCAAGTTCCGTGACGTACGCCTGGCCAAGCAGCAAGCCGCCAAGCTGGAAAACATGTTCGCCCAGATGGCCGATGGCAGTGGCGAGGTGCAAACCCTCTCCATCATCATCAAGGCCGACGTGCAGGGTTCCTACGAAGCCTTGGCCGGCAGCCTGCAGAAGCTGTCCACCGACGAAGTGCGCGTCAGCATCCTGCACTCCGGCGTGGGTGGTATCTCGGAATCGGACATCAACCTGGCGATTGCTTCCAAGGCCATCGTGATCGGCTTCAACACCCGTTCCGATGCCGCAGCACGCAAGCTGGCCGAAAACGAAGGCGTGGACATCCGTTACTACAGCATCATCTACGATGCCGTGGACGAAGTGAAAGCAGCCTTGTCCGGCATGCTGGCTCCGGAGAAGAAGGAACAGATCCTGGGTACGGTGGAAATCCGTCAGGTGATTCCGGTATCCAAGGTGGGCAATATTGCGGGTTGTATGGTGACCGACGGTCTGATCAAGCGTACTGCTTCGATCCGCCTGATCCGCAACCACGTAGTGGTGCATACCGGCGAACTGGACTCGCTCAAGCGCTTCAAGGACGACGTGAAGGAAGTGAAGCAGGGCTACGAGTGTGGCCTGATGCTGAAGAACTTCAACGACATCCAGGAAGGCGACCAGTTGGAAGCGTTCGAAATCGTGGAAGTGGCCCGCTCGCTGTAAGCGGCAACTCCCCGGCGGGCGTGCTTTGGGCTCAGGCTCGAAGGCGCTCGCCTTTTGCATTCAAGGCGGCTGACACAAGGCCGGGTATCCGCCCGGCTGGCTGTTGGCCGCTTTCATAACTACAGGATGGAAATCATGGCCAAAGCCAGAAAAGGTTTCTCCCGCGCCGACCGCATTGCTGAACAGATTCAGCGCGAGCTGGCCGAGCTGGTGCGTACCGGTCTGAAAGACCCGCGTGTCGGCTGGATCACCATTACCGCCGTACAAGTGACGCGTGACTACTCCCACGCCAAAGTGTTTTACACCGTGATGGACGAAAAGACCCGCGAAGTCAGCCAGGAAGCACTGGAGCACTCCGCCGGTTACCTGCGTTCCGAACTGGGCCGCAGCATCAAGATGTTCACCACGCCGCAACTGCACTTTGTCTACGACGAGTCGGTATCGCGCGGCATGCACATGACCAGCCTGATCAACCAGGTGGCCAAGGAAGATGCGGAAAAATTCGGTCAGGTCGATGCTGCTGCCCCGGTCGCAGATGAAGAAGGTAGCGCCGAATGAGCAAGCCGCGCAGCAACCGCCGCCAGATTGATGGCGTGCTGCTGATCGACAAGCCCTACGACATTTCCAGCAATAATGCGCTGCAAAAGGCGCGCTGGCTGCTCAATGCCGCCAAGGCAGGGCATACCGGCGTGCTGGATCCGCTGGCCACCGGCCTGTTGCCGATGTGCCTGGGGGAGGCCACCAAGTTTTCCTCCTATCTGCTGGATGCCGACAAGGGCTATCGTGCCACCGTGCGTTTTGGTGCCGCCACCAGCACGGGGGACATCGAAGGTGAAGTGGTGCGCGAATGCCCGATTGCCTTTGATGAAGCTCGTCTGTTGCAAGTGATGCAGCAGTTTGTCGGTGAAATCAGCCAGGTGCCGCCGATGTATTCGGCGCTCAAGCATCAGGGCAAGCCGCTGTACGAATACGCGCGCGAAGGCATTGAAATTGCGCGGGAGCCGCGCAACATCACCATTCACGCGCTCCAACTGGTCAGCTTTGATGGCGTGGAAGCGGTAATCGACGTGCTGTGCAGCAAGGGCACTTATATTCGCACGCTGGCCGAAGACATTGCCATTGCACTGGATTGTGCAGCCCATCTGACCGGTTTGCGCCGCACCACCACCGGCGGCTTCCAGTTGTCCGAGGCCCATACCCTGGCCGATGTGGAAGCGCTGGACATGGCCGGGCGCGAAGCGCTGCTGTTGCCGGTCGACGTATTGGTGCAACACTTTCCGGCACATACGCTGGATGCAGCCAGCGTCGCGCGTTTTATTCACGGACAGGCCGTGCGTTTTGTCGGCGAGTGTGCGAGAATGACGCGCTTTCGTGTTTACAGCGATGTGGACGCGGAGTTTCTGGGTCTGGCCGAGCTGCGGGATGATGACATGCTGCACCCGATCAGACTCCTGGCTGTCAAACAGACAGCCTGCTAGCGAAGTGCAGATGGGTTGGGAAACCGGCTCGCTGCACTTGTCGGATCGCAAGATCCTTACCTGATTTGGAGTTACCCAAAATGGCAATGACCGCCGCCCAAAAAGCAGACATCGTTAAAAGCTTCCAGCACAAGGAAGGCGATACCGGTTCGTCCGAAGTGCAAATCGCACTGCTGACCGCTCGTATCAACGATCTGACCCCGCACTTCAAAGCCAACACCAAGGATCACCACAGCCGTCGTGGTCTGCTGAAGATGGTGAGCCGTCGTCGTCGCCTGCTTGACTACCTCAAGCGTACCGATGCTGACAGCTACCGCGCTCTGATTGCCCGTCTGGGTCTGCGCAAGTAATTGGTTCAGGTTTGAAAAAGTCGCAGCAAGTCTGCGACTTTTTCACGCTGGCCTTCAAGCACGCTGTATTACTGTGACAACGGGGGGAGCCTCTAGAAATTTTGATCGAAGCCGGTCCGAATTTTTAGGGGTTCCCGTTGTGTTTTCAGCTTGAAAAAACAATTTTGACTAAGGGATGCCCTGTGTTCAATAAAATTACCAAATCCTTTCAGTATGGTAACCAGACCGTTACCCTGGAAACCGGCGAAGTAGCACGCCAGGCTTCCGGCTCCGTTATTGTATCTGTTGATGAAACCGTGGTCCTGGTGACCGTTGTTGGCGGCAAAAACGTCAAGCCGGGTCAGGACTTCTTCCCGCTGACCGTAGACTACCTGGAGCGTACCTACGCTGCCGGTAAAATTCCGGGTGGCTTCTTCAAGCGTGAAGGCAAGCAGTCCGAGAAGGAAGTGCTGACCAGCCGCCTGATCGACCGTCCGATCCGCCCGCTGTTCCCGGAAGGCTTCTACCACGACGTACAGATCGTGGCCACCGTGCTGTCGCTGAATCCGGAAGTGGATTCCGACATCCCGGCCATGATTGGTGCCTCCGCTGCACTGGCCATCTCCGGCCTGCCGTTTGCCGGCCCGATCGGTGCTGCCCGTGTGGGTTACGCCAATGGCGAATACATCCTGAACCCGACCAAGACCGAACTGGCCACTTCCGAAATGGATCTGGTGGTTGCCGGTACCGAGCGGGCCGTGCTGATGGTCGAGTCCGAAGCCAAGGAACTGTCCGAAGCCGTGATGCTGGGCGCCGTGGTATTTGGTCACGACCAGATGCAAGCCGCCATCAAGGCCATCAACGAACTGGCTGATGAAGTGAACCCGGTGATGTTCGACTGGACCGCTCCGGCCAAGAACGAAGAGCTGATCGCCAAGGTACGCGGCATTGCCGGTGCCAAGCTGGCTGATGCTTTCCGTCTGCGTCAGAAGCAAGCCCGTACCGTAGCCATCAACGACGCCTGGAGCGACGTCAAGGCTGCGCTGATCACCGAAGAAACCGACACCCTGCTGGCCAACGAAATCAAGGGCATCTTCAAGGGTCTGGAAGCCGAAATCGTGCGTGGCCAGATTCTGGCTGGTGAACCGCGTATCGACGGTCGCGACACCCGCACCGTGCGCCCGATCAGCATCCGCAGCAACGTGCTGCCGCGCACCCACGGTTCCGCCCTGTTTACCCGTGGCGAAACCCAGGGCCTGGTGGTAACCACCCTCGGCACCAAGCAGGACGAGCAGATCATCGACGCGCTGGCCGGTGAATACACCGAGCGCTTCATGCTGCATTACAACTTCCCGCCGTACTCCACCGGTGAAGCCGGCCGCATGGGCCCGCCGAAGCGTCGTGAAATCGGCCACGGTCGTCTGGCCAAGCGTGCCCTGGTTGCCGTACTGCCGCCGGAATCCGAATTCGGTTACTCCATGCGCGTGGTTTCGGAAATCACCGAGTCCAACGGTTCTTCCTCCATGGCTTCGGTTTGCGGTGGCTGCCTGTCGCTGCTGTCCGCCGGTGTGCCGCTGAAGGCCCACGTTGCCGGTATCGCCATGGGTCTGATCCTGGAAGGCAACCGCTTTGCCGTGCTGACCGACATCCTGGGTGATGAAGATCACCTGGGCGACATGGACTTCAAGGTAGCCGGTACTGCCGAAGGCATCACCGCCCTGCAGATGGACATCAAGATCCAGGGCATCACCAAGGAAATCATGCAGGTTGCCCTGGCACAAGCCAAGGAAGGCCGTCAGCATATCCTGGGCCTGATGAAGGAAGCCGTGGAAGGCCCGCAAGAGCTGTCCGCCCACGCTCCGCGTCTGTACGTGATGAAGATCAACCCGGAGAAAATCCGTGACGTGATCGGCAAGGGCGGCGAAACCATCCGCTCCATCACCAAGGATACCGGCACCGAGATCAATATCGAGGAAGATGGCACCATCACCATCGCCTCCATCTCCGGTGAAGGCGCCGAGGCTGCCAAGAAGCGTATTGAAGAAATCACCGTTGAAGTTGAAGTGGGCAAGATCTACGAAGGTACCGTAGTGAAGATCCTCGACAACAACGTCGGTGCCATCGTTTCCATCCTGCCGGGCAAGGATGGTCTGGTACACATTTCCCAGATCGCCAACGAGCGTATCAAGAATGTGTCCGACTACCTGAAAGAAGGCCAGGTTGTGAAGGTCAAGGCCATCGAAATGGATGATCGCGGTCGCATCCGCCTGTCCATCAAGGCGCTGCTGGAAGACGAATCCAAGGTTGCGCGCGAAACCGCCGACTCCTTCGGTCTGAAGACCCAGCAGTAAATACCGGCCTGCCGGTAAGCCAGAAAGCCCGCAGCGATGCGGGCTTTTTTGTGCCTGCAAGGCAGGATGGCAGATGCATTCTGGGCGCGTGCGTGCCTAACAGTCGGCGGGATGGATGTCGCGATTGCGGCAGTCAGGCGGCTTACGCAGTAATGATTTTGCGCCGCGTATGGTGTTATTGCCTTGTTTGAATGCGCAAGTTGTTGAAAGTAAAGTGAAATATTTCTGTTTGACGCATTTGAGATAGGTCAAGTAATTTTATAAGCAGATGTCGCAAACCGGATATGGGTTGGCCGGAAGATTCGATTAGAATCATTTCAAGCGTATTAAATCATAACAATGCCGTTTACTGCCCCGGACAGCAGGCAGGAACGGAGGACCAAGCAGGAAGGGAACTAAAAAGATGAGCAATTCGATCACCCGCGCTGATTTCGACCAGGTCATGGTCCCCAACTACGGCCCGGCTGCCTTCATTCCGGTCAAGGGCCTGGGATCGCGTGTCTGGGATCAGGATGGTCGTGAATTCATTGATCTGGCTGGCGGTATCGCCGTGAATTCGCTGGGCCATTGCCACCCGCAACTGGTGGCTGCGCTGACCGAACAGGCTGGCAAACTGTGGCATGTGTCCAATGTGTTCACCAACGAGCCGGTACTGAAGCTGGCACATGCGCTGACTGCCGCCACCTTTGCCGACCGTGCCTTCTTCTGCAACTCCGGTGCCGAGGCCAATGAAGCCTGCTTCAAGCTGGCACGCAAATATGCTGCCGATCATTTCGGTCCGGAAAAGAACGAAATCATCTCCTGCAAGAATTCCTTCCACGGTCGCACCCTGTTTACCGTGAGTGTGGGTGGCCAGCCCAAGTACACCGAAGGCTTTGCTCCGGTGCCAGCCGGCATCCAGCATTTCGAGTTCAACAATATCGACTCGCTCAAGGCGGCCATCACTGACAAGACCTGCGCCGTGGTCATCGAGCCGGTACAGGGCGAAGGCGGCGTGCTGCCGGCTGACAAGGCCTTCTTGCAAGCCGCGCGCGAACTGTGCGACCAGCACAATGCCTTGCTGATTTTCGATGAAGTTCAAACCGGCGTGGGCCGTACCGGTTCGCTGTACGCCTATCAGGAATACGGCGTGACGCCGGACATCCTCTCCAGTGCCAAGTCGCTGGGTGGCGGTTTCCCGATTGGTGCCATGCTGACCACCGACAAGATTGCCCAGAGCTTCTCGGTCGGCACCCACGGTACGACATATGGCGGCAACCCGCTGGCTGCCTCGGTTGCCCTCAAGGTGATCGAAATCGTCAACACCCCGGAAGTGCTGGCCGGTGTGCGCACCAAGAGCCAGCGTCTGCGCGATGGCCTGAATGCCATCAACGACAAGTACCAGGTATTCAAGGAAGTGCGTGGCATGGGCCTGCTGCTGGGCTGCGTGCTGAGCGATGCCTTTGCCGGTCGCGCCAAGGACTTTGTCAACGCCGCCAGCAAGCATCAGCTGTTGCTGCTGGTAGCCGGTGTCAATGTCGTGCGTCTGGCACCTGCGCTGGTGGTGGAAGAGCGCGACATCGATGAAGCGCTGCAGCGTTTTGATGCTGCCGTGGCCGAACTCGTCGCCGCCAAGTAAGCCTCGTTTCATCCTGCAAGAGACACCACAGCCCGGCCTTGCCGTGGCTGTGGGTACGGCTGCGCCCGCGAAACGGCGCAGCGGCTTACCCCCCAGAGGGAGGTTTCCATGTTTATCGTGCGCCCCGTCCGCACTGCCGACTTGCCCGCCATCGAAAGAATGGCCGTAGCCAGCGGCATCGGTGTGACCAGCCTGCCCAACAATCGGGACAAGCTGTTCGAACGGATCCAGCAGTCCTCATCCTCGTTCGAGTTTGAAGCCACCGCAGAAACCGGCAGCGAATACTATATGTTCGTGCTGGAATCCGCCGGCGAAGTGGTGGGTACTGCCTCCATCAGCGCCTGTGCCGGTTTTGACGAGCCGTTTTACAGCTACCGCAGTGAAACCTTTGTGCATGCCTCGCGCACCCTCAAGGTGAACAACCGGGTGCATGTGCTCAATATCTGTCACGACCTTACCGGCATGGTGCAGTTGTGCGGCTTCTATGCCGATAACGTGCTGGAGCCGCTGGCCGCCGAACTGTTGTCCCGCGCGCGCCTGCTGTTCATCGCTACGGCACGGCAGCGCTTTGGCCGCCGCATCATTGCCGAAATGCAGGGCATTCATGACGATGCCGGTCAGTCGCCGTTCTGGAACGCCATTGGCCGCCGCTTCTTCAATATGGATTTCCTGCAGGTGGAACAGGCTTTCGTCGGCCACAGCAAAACCTTTATTGCCGAGCTGATGCCCAGCTATCCCATCTATGTGCCCTTGCTGCCGGATGATGCGCAAAACGCGATTGGCCAGATCCACGCCAATTTCGAGCGTCCCTGTCAGCTGCTCACCACCGAAGGTTTCGAGGCGGACAACTATATCGACATCTTTGATGGTGGCGCGGTGCTGACTGCCGAGCTGGACCGTCTGCAAACGCTGGAGCGCAACCGCTGTTATCCGGTGGAAGTGGCCGCCAGCCTGCCGGCCCAGGCCAGCATGCATCTGGTGTGCAACCAGCAAGTGGGTGACTTCGTGGCGGCAGCCATTCGTGTGGCCATTGTCGATGGTGTGGCCTTCATCAACCCGGATGCCGCACAGGCGCTGGGTGTAAGCAGCGGCGACACCGTGCGTGTGGTCGGCTTGCAGCAAGGCTGAGGAGAGACAGCATGATGATTATCCGCCCAATCGCGCATAGCGATCTGCCCGGCCTGATGAATCTGGCGCGTAGTGCCGGTGTCGGCCTTACCTCCTTGCCGGTAAATGAAGAACGCCTGTCGCGTCGCATCAGCCGTTCGGTACTGTCCTTTGCCGGCGAGCTGGACCGCGCCGACCAGGGCTATGTATTCGTGCTGGAAGACAGCGAAACCGGCCAGGTTGGTGGCATCTGCGCGCTGGAAGCCGCCGTTGGCCTGAAGGAGCCCTGGTACAACTACCGCGTGGGCACCATCGTGCATGCCTCGGACGAACTGGGGGTGTACTCGCGTCACGAAACCCTGTTCCTGTCCAACGACCATACCGGTTATTCCGAGCTGTGTACCTTGTTTCTGCACCCGGATTTCCGTGCCAACCGTAATGGCGGCCTGCTGTCCAAAAGCCGCTTCCTGTTCCTGGCGCAATTCCCGCAGTTGTTCGGCAAGACCGTGGTGGCGGAAATGCGTGGCGTATCCGATGCGGATGGCCGCTCCCCCTTCTGGGAAGGGCTGGGACGTCACTTCTTCTCCATCGATTTTGCCCAGGCGGATTACCTCACCGGCGTCGGCCAAAAGGCGTTCGTGGCCGAGCTGATGCCCAAGCACCCGGTGTATGTCGATTTCCTGCCGGCTGATGCCCAGGCGGTGATTGGCAAGACCCACGACAACACCCGCCCGGCGGTGGCCATGCTGGAATCCGAAGGCTTCCGCTACGAAGGCTATGTCGACATTTTCGATGCCGGCCCTACCGTGCAGGCGTATACCAGCGAGATTCGTGCGGTGAAGGAAAGCCGCACCGTGACTGCCCGCGTGCTGGACCCGCTGCCCGAAGG
Organism: Aquitalea magnusonii; assembly: GCF_002217795.2. NCBI lineage: Bacteria > Pseudomonadati > Pseudomonadota > Betaproteobacteria > Neisseriales > Chromobacteriaceae > Aquitalea > Aquitalea magnusonii. Next base: position 2,717,369 of record NZ_AP018823.1, on the reverse strand, counting down.
GGAGCGTTGCCATTACCTGGTATCCAATCAATCGCTGACCGGTTTCCGGGTGATTCTGGCAGAAGCGCCAGCCCCCACTCATGAATTCTGCCTGACGCCGGAACAGGCGCAGGCCCTGAACGTGCAGGAAGGCGACCACGTGCGCTGCGTGGCACTGTCGCCCAAGGAGAACGCATGACTACTTTGTTTATCAATGGTGAATGGCTGGCTGGTGCCGGCGCAGCTCTGAGCAAGACCAACCCGGCTACCGCTGCAACCATCTGGCAAGGGCAGGGTGCCAGTGCCGGACAAGTGGATGCGGCCATCAGCCATGCGCGCCAGGCCTTCAAGGCCTGGGCTCGCACCGCGCTGGACGAGCGCATTGCCATCGCCCGCCGCTTTGGCGAACTGCTGACGGCCAACAAGGATGCGCTGGCCACCATTATTGCCAAGGAAACCGGCAAGCCGATGTGGGAAGCGCTGACGGAAGTCACCACCATGGTCAACAAGGTGGAGATTTCGGTGAAGTCCTATAACGAGCGTACCGGCGAGCGCGCCGCGACCATGGGCGACGCCCAGGCGGTGCTGCGTCACAAGCCGCATGGTGTGGTGGCCGTGTTCGGCCCGTACAACTTCCCCGGCCATTTGCCCAATGGCCATATCGTCCCGGCGCTGCTGGCCGGTAACTGCGTGTTGTTCAAACCGTCCGAGCTGACACCGTGGACCGCGCAGGAAACGGTACGCCTGTGGGCGGAAGCCGGCTTGCCGGCCGGGGTGATTGCCCTGCTGCAAGGCGCGCGTGAAACCGGCATCGCCCTGGCTGGCCACAAGGGTATCGACGGCCTGTTCTTTACCGGCAGCTCGGCCACTGGCGAACTGCTGCACCGCAATTTCGGTGGTCAGCCGGACAAGATCGTGGCGCTGGAAATGGGCGGTAACAATCCGCTGATCGTGGAAGACGTGGCCGATGTCGATGCCGCCGTGCACCACATCATCCAGTCCGCATTCGTGTCGGCCGGCCAACGCTGCACTTGCGCGCGCCGCCTGCTGGTGCCGCAAGGCGCGTGGGGCGATGCGCTGCTGGCTCGCCTGGTTGAAGTCACCGCCAAGCTGAAAGTGGGGCAGTACGACGAGCAACCGGCACCGTTCATGGGCGCGGTGATTTCCAATGCCGCTGCCGAAGCCCTGCTCAAGGCGCAGGCCTGGCTGCTGGACAATGGCGGCAAGAGCCTGCTGGAAATGCGCCGCCTGACACCGGATGCCGCCATCCTGTCGCCCGGCATCATCGACAGCACCGCGGTGGATCGCCCGGATGAAGAGTTCTTCGGCCCGCTGCTGCAAGTCATCCGCTATGCCGACTTTGACGAAGCCATCGCCATCGCCAACGACACCCGCTTTGGCCTGGCTGGTGGCGTGCTGTCGGATAGCCGTGCCTTGTACGAACGCTATCTGCTGGAAAGCCGCGCCGGCGTGGTCAACTGGAACAAGCCGCTGACCGGTGCTTCCAGTGCAGCTCCGTTTGGTGGCATCGGCGCATCGGGCAACCATCGCCCCAGCGCCTACTATGCCGCCGATTACTGCGCTTACCCGGTGGCCTCGCTGGAATGCGACAGCCTGACCGTGCCTGCCCAACTTTCTCCGGGGATTACACTGTGAACGCCTACGAAGTGAATTTTGACGGCCTGGTTGGGCCGACACACAACTACAGCGGCCTGTCCTTTGGCAATGTGGCTTCCACCAGCAATACCAAGGCAGTGTCCAATCCCAAACAGGCGGCCCAACAGGGGCTCGCCAAGATGAAGGCGCTGCACGACCTGGGCTTCAAGCAGGGCGTGCTGGCCCCGCACGAGCGCCCGGACGTGGCCAGCCTGCGCCGCCTGGGTTTTTCCGGCAGCGACGGCGAAGTGGTGGCACGTGCCGCCAAGGAAGCCCCGGCCATTCTGGCGGCAGCTTCGTCCGCTTCCTGCATGTGGACGGCCAATGCCGCTACGGTGAGCCCGTCCGGTGATACCGCGGACAAGCGGGTGCACTTTACCCCGGCCAATCTGAACAACAAATTCCACCGTTCCATCGAGCATCCCACCACGCGCCGTCTGTTGCAGGCGATGTTTGCCGATGAGCAGCACTTCATGGTGCATGAGGCGCTGCCGGCACAGATGCACTTTGGTGATGAAGGTGCGGCCAACCACACCCGCTTCTGTGCCGAATATGATGCTGCCGGGGTGGAGTTCTTCGTGTTCGGCGCGGCAGCATTCGATGGTCGTTACCCGGCCCCGCAGCGCTTCCCGGCACGGCAGACGCTGGAAGCCTGCCAGGCCGTGGCGCGCCTGCATGGTTTGTCGGAATCCGGCGTGGTGTATGCCCAGCAGGACCCGGCCACTATCGATGCCGGTGTGTTCCACAATGACGTGATTTCGGTGGGCAACCGCAATGTGCTGTTCCACCATGAAAAGTCTTTCCTGGAGCAGGGCAGGGTGCTGGAAGAGCTGTCACGCAAGCTGGCGGCCGTGGGCGGGCAGTTTGTGCCGGTGGAGGTGCCGGATGCCGAAGTGAGCGTGGCCGAGGCGGTGAAGAGTTATCTGTTCAACAGCCAACTGCTGTCCAAGCCGGATGGCAGCATGATTATCGTGGTGCCGGAAGAGTGCCGCAACGTCGAGAGCGTGTGGAGCTATCTGCAAAAGCTGAGCAGCAGCGGTGGCCCGATCAATGAAATCCGCGTGTTCGACCTCAAGCAGTCGATGCAGAATGGCGGCGGCCCGGCTTGCCTGCGTTTGCGGGTGGCGATGTCGGCCAGCGAGATTGCCGCAGTCAACCAGGGTGTGCTGATGAGCGATGATCTGTTCGCAACGCTGAACGCCTGGGTGGAACGGCATTACCGCGATCGCCTGAGTGCGGATGATCTGGCCGACCCCTTGCTGCTGGACGAATGCCGCACGGCGCTGGACGAGCTGACGCGCATCATGCGGCTGGGTTCGGTTTATCCCTTCCAACTGGTCTAGCTAAGATGAAGCGGCCGGCAGCGGTGGATGGTGCGCAAGATCGCCCTGTCCGCATGTCGGCATGCCAAGCACAAAAGTCACCTTTAAGGTGGCTTTTGTGCTGTTATGGGGCAGAGTTGCCATTTTTGCCACATTGTGGGGCAAAAAAGACAGATTCAGTGCTGAAATTCTGGCCCGACTTTTGCTGTAGTAGCGCCAGTTGGCGGTTTTTTGCTGTTTTCACCGGCGTATACCGGACGAGCCATGAAATTTTTCTGGCAAGCCATGTGCTGCTGTAATGATTGGGATTGTATCCCGAAGATTGTATACATTCGAATGACTGCGAAAATTCTATGTTCGCATTGGAATGTGAATGAACATTTCTTTTCGGAAGCGAATAATTTCAAGGAGAAACATGTCAAAAATGTGAAAATGGGGCCTGGTGGTGGAGTGTTATGACGCAGCGAAGATATCCAATTTTATCTTGTTGCGGCGCAGCGTTATTGCTTGATAAAAATCAATAAAATCAATAACTTGCGCAAATTTTAAATGATTTGCTTTTTGGCTGTTTTTCGCCGGTTTTTAAGATTGACAGTCGATTGAATCCACACGCATAATCCGTGCGGCTGTCAGACAGAAGCCAGATAAATGGTTCGATGCGACAGGCTACAACAACAGGTGGCATAAGAAGAGGGGAAGCCCTACAAGCTGCTGGGTCGTTTAATCAAAGGAGATCTCCCACGTGGACATTTTTTTCCAACAGATCCTCAATGGTCTGGTACTCGGTAGTATCTATGCGCTGATCGCGCTGGGTTACACCATGGTGTACGGGATCATGGGCCTCATCAACTTTGCCCATGGCGAAGTCGTGATGTTTGGTGCCATGGTGACCATTTCGGTGGTATCCGCTCTGACCAATGCAGGTGTCAACCTGCCTGGTTGGGCTATTGTGCTGATCGGCATGCTGGTGGCCATTCCGGCCTGCATGTTGCTGGGCTTTGTCATCGAGCGGGTGGCTTACCGCCCCTTGCGTGGCGCCCAGCGTCTGGCCCCGCTGATTACTGCGATTGGTTTGTCCATCGTACTGCAGCAGGTGGCCATCCTGATCTGGGGTCGTAACTACATCCCCTTCCCGCAAGTGCTGAACCATGACACCGTGGAAATCTTCGGTGCCACCATTACCAAGCTGCAGATCATCATCGTGGTGCTGTGCCTGGCCATCATGGCCGGCCTGCTGGTGATGGTAGAGAAGACCAAGCTGGGTCGCGCCATGCGTGCCACCAGTCAGAACCCGGCGGTGGCCGGCCTGATGGGTGTCAACGTCAATACCATCATCTCCGCCACCTTCGTGCTGGGTTCCGCCCTGGGTGCGGTGGCTGGCGTGATGGTTGCCACCAACTACGACCAGGCCCACTACTACATGGGCTTCATGATCGGCCTGAAAGCGTTTACCGCTGCAGTGCTCGGTGGTATCGGCAATCTGGGCGGTGCAGTGGCCGGCGGCATCCTGCTGGGCATCATCGAAAGCCTGGGTGCCGGTTATATCGGTCAACTGACCGGTGGCTTCCTGGGTTCCAACTATCAGGACATCTTTGCCTTCATGGTGCTGATCCTGGTGCTGATTTTCCGTCCGTCCGGCCTGCTGGGCGAAAAAATGGCTGACCGTGCCTGATCTGGGGGAGAAATAACATGAGCAAGGCACTCGATTCCAAAAAACTCGGGCTGTTCATCGCCTGCGGCATTGCCCTGTGCGTACTGCCCTTCGTGGTAGGCGGCGCGCTGGGTAATTCCTGGGTGCGTATCGTCGACTTCGCATTGTTGTACGTGATGCTGGCACTGGGCCTGAACATCGTGGTGGGCTTTGCCGGCCTGCTCGACCTGGGCTTCATCGCCTTCTATGCCGTGGGTGCCTACACCTACGCATTGCTGGGTTCGCCGCACTTTGGCATTCACTGGCCCTTCTATGTCACCATTCCGCTGGGGGCGCTGTTTGCCGCCTTCTTCGGCATTCTGCTCGGTACCCCGGTACTGCGCCTGAAGGGTGACTATCTGGCCATCGTGACGCTGGGTTTTGGTGAAATCATCCGTATCTTCATGAACAACCTGAACGCGCCGGTCAACATCACCAACGGCCCGCAAGGTATCAACCTGATCGACCCGATCCGCGTTGGCGGTGCTGACCTGGGTTCGCCGATCAACCTGTTCGGCATATCCCTGCCGCCGGTCTATCTGTATTACTACCTGTTCCTGGTGCTGACCGTGGTGGTGGTGATCATGGCTTCCCGCCTGCAACACTCCCGTATTGGCCGTGCCTGGGTGGCGCTGCGTGAAGACCAGATTGCCGCTTCGGCCATGGGTATCAACATCCGCAACATCAAGCTGCTGGCCTTTGCCCTGGGTGCGCTGTCCGGTGGTGTGGCTGGTGGCCTGTTCTCTGCCTTCCAGGGTTTTGTCTCGCCGGAATCCTTCAGCTTGCTGGAATCCATCATGATCCTGGCCATGATCGTTCTGGGTGGTATGGGTAATATCGCCGGTGTGATCCTGGGTGCGGTCGTGCTGACCATCGCGCCGGAAATCCTGCGTGACGTGATTGGCCCGCTGCAGATGAAGACCATGGGTCGCATGCTGATCGACCCGGAAAACGCCCGCATGCTGCTGTTTGGTATGGCCATGGTGGTGATGATGCTGGTTCGTCCGGAAGGCATGCTGCCGTCCAAGCGCCGCAAGGCAGAATTCAAGGACGCCAAAGAAGCGGCTGCGCAGAAAGGTTAAGTCATGGCTGAAGTACTGCTGAAAATCGAAGGCATCAACAAGCGTTTTGGCGGTCTGCACGCACTGAGCGATGTCGGCCTGACCATTAACAAGGGTGAAATCTACGGTCTGATCGGCCCGAACGGCGCCGGCAAGACCACGCTGTTCAATGTGCTGACCGGCCTGTACGTGCCGGACGAAGGTTCTTTCACCTTTGACGGCAAGGATCTGTTCCAGGCCAAGCCGCACATCGTGGTGAATGCCGGTATCGCCCGTACCTTCCAGAACATCCGTTTGTTTGCGGAAATGACCGCGCTGGAAAACGTGATGGTGGGTCGCCACATCCGCTCCAAGGCCGGTGCCCTGGGCGCGGTACTGCGTGACCGCCGTACCCGCGAGGAAGAAAAGGCGATTACCGCCAAGGCTTGGGAACTGCTGGAATACGTAGGTATTGCCGACGTGGCCGACGAACGTGCCCGTAACCTGTCCTACGGCCACCAGCGTCGTCTGGAAATCGCCCGCGCGCTGGCCACCGAGCCCAAGCTGCTGGCGCTGGACGAACCGGCTGCCGGTATGAACCCGCGTGAAACCGAAGAGCTCAAGGAACTGATGAGCAAGATCGCCAAGAGCGGCGTGACGGTTTTGCTGATTGAACACGATGTCAAACTCATGATGGGTCTGTGCGATCGCATCGCGGTGCTGGATTACGGCAAGAAAATTGCCGAAGGCATCCCGGAAGAAGTACGCAAGAACCCGAAAGTGATTGAAGCTTACCTGGGAGCGGCACACGCATGAGCCTTCTGGAAGTTAAAAACCTGCAAGTGGCTTACGGCGGCATTCAGGCTGTTCGTGGCGTGGATTTCCACATCAACCAGGGCGAGCTGGTCACCCTGATCGGTGCCAACGGTGCCGGCAAGACCACCACCCTGAAAACCCTGATCGGCATGGTGAAGCCGTCCGGCGGCAGCATCACTTACGATGGCAAGCTGAACGGCACCATTGCCTCGCACGACTACGTGCGTCATGGCCTGGTGATGGTTCCGGAAGGCCGTGGCATCTTTGGCAAGCTGACGGTGGAAGAAAACCTGCAAATGGGTGCCTACTACCGTAACGACCAGGCTGCCATCCAGAGCGAAATCGAGCGCGTGTACGAACTGTTCCCGCGCCTGAAAGAGCGTTTCAAGCAACTGGCCGGCACCCTGTCCGGTGGCGAACAGCAAATGGTGGCCATGGGCCGTGCCATGCTGTCCAAGCCCAAGCTGCTGTTGCTGGATGAGCCGTCCATGGGTCTGGCACCGATCATCGTGGAAAAGATCTTCGAAATCATCCAGATGATTGCCAAGGAAGGCGTGACCATGCTGCTGGTGGAGCAGAACGCCAAACTGGCCCTGGAAGTGTCCCAGCGCGGTTATGTGATGGAAAGCGGCCGTATCACCATGAGTGGTCCGGCGCGCGAATTGCTCGACGACGAACGCGTGCGTAACGCTTATCTCGGCGAGTAAGCAAAAGAGTCTTCAATGACAGCAACGATTAGCCCCGAAGTACTGGTCCACCAGCTCTTCGGGGCCTTTTTATTGCCCCCGCTGCTCTTCATCCTGCCGGTGCTGCTGGGCCTGCTGCTGCGCCGCCGTGCGCCTGCCATCGCAACTAGCCTGGTCTGTCTTGGCCTGCTGCTGGCCTATCTATTGTCCATCCCGCGTACTGCCATGTGGCTGAATGCCGGACTGGAACGTTACCCGGTGGCAAGCATGGCCCAGCTGCAACAGCAACAGGCCATCGTGGTGCTGGGCGGCGGCAAGAAACCGGCTCCCGAATATGACCGTAATGAACCCAGTGCCGATACCCAGACCCGGCTGCGCTACGCCGCTTTTCTGGCACGGCATACCCATCTGCCCCTGCTGGTGACCGGCGGTTCACCCTATGGTGGTGAGCCGGAAGGCGAGGTGATGGCGCGTACCCTGCAACAGGATTACGGCCTGCCGGTGCGATGGGTGGAGATGCAGTCCATCACCACGCTGGAGAATGCCCGCTACAGTGCCCTCATGCTGAAACAGGCCGGCATCAGCCGCATTGTGCTGGTCAGCCAGGGCTGGCATCTGCGCCGCGCGCTGCCGTTTTTCCAGGCCCAGGGCCTGCATGTACTGCCTGCACCCACCGGTTTTGTCCGTTATGATGGCGCAGGGCTGGCCTGGTATCTGCCCACCGGGCGGGCCATGCAGGAATGCCATTCCGCCTTGCGCGAATGGCTGGGCATTTTCTTTTACTCGGTACAAGGCTGGTTGCACGGCAGGACCACGCAGCCAGACTGAGGCCGGGTCAACTCCGAGCAAGAGGTGTGAAGCGTGAACGTTGCAGCCATCATCATCGGCGATGAATTATTGTCCGGCAAACGGCAGGACAAGCATTTGCAATCCCTGATCCGCATTCTGGCGGCGCGTGGCCTGAGCCTGGCCGCTGCGGAATACGTGGGTGACGACCCGGCACGCATCACCGCCGCCTTGCAGCGTGCCTTTGCCAGCGGCGAACTGGTGTTCAGTTTTGGCGGCATTGGTGCCACCCCGGACGACCATACCCGCCGCTGTGCCGGACAGGCGCTGTGCTTGCCGCTGGAGGTTCACCCCGAAGCCGGTGCGCTGATCGAGGCACGCTTTGGCGAGGATGCTTATCCGCACCGCATCAATATGGCGATGTTCCCGTCAGGCAGCCGCATCATCCCCAATCCGGTGAACCAGATTGCCGGTTTCTCGCATGGTGATGTGCATTTCGTGCCGGGCTTTCCCGCCATGGCCTGGCCGATGATCGAATGGGTGCTGGATAGCCAGTACCGCCATCTGTTCAATGACAGCCCGGATGTGGAGCAGGGCGTGATTGCGCTGGACGCGCGCGAGGGTGACCTGATCACCCTGATGCAGGATTTCAGTCAGCGCTATCCTGCCCTCAAGCTGTCCAGCTTGCCCAGCTTTGGCAGCGACACCATCCCGCAGATGCATATCGACTTTGGTTTCACCGGCCAGCGCCAGTTGGTGGACATTGCCATTGCCGAATGGCGCAAGGCACTGACGGCGGCGGGGTATACCTTGCGCGAACGGTCTTGATCTGTTGTGTGGCACAACTGACAAAGGGGCTTTGCGCCCCTTTTTTGTTTTACTGGACCTTGCCGCTCAGCGCCCGGTCTTCAGCTGCGTCCACAGCCGGTTTTGCAGCCGCATGATGTCAGCGGGTACCGGCTCCAGCAGGAACAGCTTGTTGATGAGGGCAGGTGGCGGGTAGATGGCCGGGTCGTTGGCAATCTCCGGTTTCACGAACTTGCGTGCCGCCGCATTGGCGGTGGGGTAGAACACGGTATTGGTGATGCCGGCGTTCACCTGCGGGGTTTGCATGTAGTTGATCCATTGCAGGGCGGAATCGACATTCTTGGCCCCCTTGGGAATCACCATCACGTCAAACCACAGTGGCGCACCGGTCTTGGGGATGTAATAGGCCAATTGATAAGGGCGTTTGGCTTCGGCTGCCCGCGTCTTGGCAATCACCACGTCGCCGGAGTAGCCCAGCACCATGCAGATGTCGCCATTGGCCAGTTCGTTGATATAGCCGGACGAGCTGAAGCGTTTGATATAGGGACGGATTTTTTGCAGGGTCTGGAAGGCTGCCTGATAGTCAGCCTGATTACGGCTGTTGGGGTTTTTACCCAGATAGTGCAGGGTGGTGGCGAACACGGCCTTGGCATCGTCCAGTACCGAAATGCCGCAGCCTTTCAGTTTTGCCGCCTTTTGCGGGTTGAACAGATTGTCCCAGTCGTCCAGCGGCGTGTCCTTGCCCAATAGCGGCTGCACCTTGCTCAGGTTGTAGCCCAGGCCATCGGTGCCATAGGCCCAGGGTACGCCATACAGATTGCCTGGGTCGGCTCCGGCTATCTTGGCCATCAGCGCAGGGTCCAGATTACGCAGATTGGGCAGCTTGCTCTTGTCCAGCTTCTGGAAGGCACCGGCCTGAATCTGCTTGGCCATGAAGTCCGAGGTGGGGGTGACGATATCGTAGCCGGAGCTGCCGGTCAGCAGCTTGGATTGCAGGGTTTCATTGCTGTCGTAATTGTCGTAGCGCACCTTGATGCCGGTCTGTTTTTCAAAGCCGGGAATGGTGTCCTTGGCAATGTAATCCGACCAGTTATACACATTCAGCACTCCGGCGGCGCTGGATGCCTGGCTGGCGGCAGCCAGCAGCAGGGCGGAGGCAAGCAGTTTTCTGGTTTTCATGGCTGTTTTCCTGAGCGGTTGAATACGTCGTCATGAAAGACTTTGGACTACCAGCCAGCCGCGAGGTTTCCGCCTTCTTGCTGCAACAGGCCGAATGGTCCGGCAAGCTGCCGCACAGACAAGAAAAAACCCGGCACCAGGCCGGGTGAGGCAGGCAAAGAAACGGTTTCAATCCAGCAGGTGAAAGTGTTGCAGGATGCTGGAAAAATCCAGCTTGCCCTTGCCTGCTGCCACATGGCTTTCATACAGATTGCGCGCCAGCGCGCCCAGTGGTGTGGCGGCATGGCTGTCCAGCGCGGTGGTTTCGGCCAGGCCCAGGTCTTTGAGCATCAGCTCGCTCATGAAGCCGCCGTCATAGCCACGGCTGGCCGGGGCAGTTTCCATCACGCCAGGCCAGGGGTTGTACAGCTCCAGCGCCCAGTTGCGACCGGAACTGTTGCGCATGATGTCGGACAGCACTTTCGGATCCAGCCCGTTCTTCACTCCCAGCGCCAGCGCCTCGGCGGTACCGGCCATCAGGATGCCCAGCAACATATTGTTGCAGATCTTGGCGGTCTGGCCCGCGCCGTTGCCACCGGCGTGGAAAATGTTCTTGCCCATGGCCTCCAGCAGCGGGCGTGCTTCGGCCACATCCTCTGTCGCTCCGCCAACAATAAAGGTGAGCGTAGCGGCAGCGGCCCCGGCGGTGCCGCCGGAAACCGGCGCGTCCAGCATGCGCAGGCCTGCTGCGGTGGCAGCATCGGCCACCTTGCGCGCATCGCTGGCGGCAATAGTGCTGCAGTCAATCACCAGCCTACCCTTGGGCAGGCTGGCAAACAGCCCTTGCTCGCCCAGATACAACGCCTGCACATGCTTGCCGGCCGGTAGCATGGAAATCACCACGCTGGCACCTTGCACGGCGTCCAGCGCGCTGCTGGCGGCACGGGCACCGGCGGCGTGCAGCCTGGCCAACGCGTCGGCGGACAGATCGAAAGCGGCGACGCTAAAACCCTTGGCCACCAGATTGAGCGCCATCGGCCCACCCATATTGCCCAGTCCGATGAAGGCGATGTGTGTCATTGTCTCTCTCCTCATTTGTTGTACTTAAGGCAAGGTGGCCAAAGGGTGCTGCTCTGCCGGCCACGGTGCCACAAAGTGGCTGTCCACCCAGTCCTGCGGGATGTCGGCCAACTGGCGGTAATGCCATTGCGGTTGCCTGTCCTTGTCCACCAGCAGCGCGCGCACGCCTTCGCGGAAGTCCGGTTTGTGGCAGAAGTTGAGTGACAAAATCAGCTCCATGCGCAGCGCTTCGGCCAGCGACAGGTGGCGGGCGCGCTGGAAGATTTCCCAGGTCACGGCGGCGGACACCGGGCAGCCGTGGCGGAAATTTTTGGCCGCACTGGCCAGCCAGTCGTCATCGAACTGTTGCGTACCCAGGGCATCGGCCACTGTGGCGAGGTCGCCCATGCTCATCAGCTGATGAATGGTCAGCAGGTTGCGGGCGATATTGGACGCTGGCAGGTTGTTGCGTGCGGCCTGCTCCAGCTGGCTGAGCAGGGAGGAAACCTGGGCGCTGCGGGTGGCGCTGTCGGCATCCCAGTATTGCTGTTGCAGCTGCTCCAGCAACTGCGGCCAGGCGTCGCTGGCCAGTACGTGGTCGGCCAGATTGCAGATCAGCGCATCATGTGCATTCAGTGGCGCGCCGGTCAGGCCGAGGAACAGGCCGACCCGTGCCGGCATGCGTTGCAGAAACCAGCTGCCGGCCACGTCCGGATACAAGCCGATGGTGATTTCCGGCATGGCAATGCGGGTGGCACTGGTGGCCACGCGGTGGCTGGCCCCGGCCATCAGGCCCAGCCCGCCACCCATCACGATGCCGTGGCCCCACACGATGAGCGGCTTGGCATAGCAGTGGATGTGGTAGTCCAGCGTGTATTCTTCGCGGAAGAAGGCCAGCGCCTGCGGCTGCGGGTGGCTGTCGTCGCTCAGCAGCGCATCGCGCAGGGCGCGCACATCGCCACCGGCGCAGAAGGCCTTTTCGCCAGCACCGCGCAGCAGTACTGCGGCGATGCCGGAGTCAGCTTCCCAGGCGGCAAGCTTGGCTTGCAGCAGGCGGATCATCTCCAGCGTCAGCGCATTGAGCGATTTTTCGCTGTTGAGGGTGGCAATGCCGATGCGTTTGCCATCGGCACAGCGGCGTTCTTCAAACAAGACAACATCGGGCATGACGGCTCCTGTCAGCGGTTGTGCCATTGCGGGCTGCGCTTGGCCAGAAAGGCCTGCACGCCTTCTTGCTGGTCGGCGGTATCGAACAGCTTGATGAACTGCTCGCGCTCGTGAATCAGGTTATAGCTGGGCGGCTCGATGCGCGCGCGCTGTACCAGTTGCTTGCACACCTTGACCGAGGAGGGCGACTGGCGCGCCACTTTTTCCGCCAGCTTGAGCGCGGCTTCCAGCGCCTGGCCCTGACCGACCACTTCTTCCACCAGACCGATGCGTTCGGCGGTGTCGGCATCCACCCGCTCGCCACACAGAATCATGCGCTTGGCCCAGCCTTCGCCTACCAGCCATGGCAGCTGCTGGGTGCCGCCTGCACAAGGCAGCAGGCCGACCGCGGCTTCCGGCAGCGCCATTTGTGCCTGGACTTCGGCAATGCGGATGTCGCAGGCCAGCGCGCATTCCAGCCCGCCGCCCATGGCATAGCCGTTGATGGCGGCAATGCTGACACCACGGAAGGCGGCCAGCGCCTCGAAGGCCTCGCCGAACAGCATGGTCATTTCGGTAGCCACCAGCTTGTTGCCGTCGGCAAACAGATTGAGGTCGGCCCCGGCGGAGAAGAACTTGCTGCCGCTGCCGGTGATCACCAGCGCGTAAATGTTGTCGTCCGCGTTCAGGTCTGCCACCAGTTGCTTGAGCGCGTTCAGGCTGGCGCGGTTCCAGGTGTTGGCTGGCGGGTTATCGATGGTGACTTGCGCAGTATGGCCGCGTTTTTCCACTTGCAGATGAGCGTAATGTGTCATGGCGTTCCCGATCATTGGTAAGTAGTGCCTACAGTCTGTATACGATCTTTGTTGTCCTGAATCCGCTGCGCGGATGCCGGCTTGGTTTGCCGGGGCTGCCCGGCGGCAGGGAGGGGATATTTGCGTGGCCAAATATCCCCTCCACCCCTAAAGGCCACCCCGGGCAAGCCTGGCCTGCGGCTGCCCGCCGGATCCTGTCAGCCCCGAGGCGCGGCTGAACTCGCCCTGCGCTAACGTCGCAGGGCTCAAACATGCAGCCGCTTAATACCTCGGGTCTGCCATCCGGCGGCAGGCTTGATGGGGCCGTGGCTGCGTCGACAACCTCAATCCTGTATTGCAACATGCACCCCACAAGCAGGGTACATATGCGTGTTCAACGGATGCTCTCCAGCGCGCCGTCCTTCAGCAACTGCCGGGCGATGATCATGCGCATCACCTCGTTGGTGCCTTCCAGAATCTGGTGTACGCGGGCATCGCGTACATGGCGTTCCAGCGGGAAGTCCTTCAGGTAGCCATAGCCGCCAAACAGCTGCAAGGCATTATTGGCGACATTGAATGACAGATCGGTGGCAAAGCGCTTGGCCATGGCACAGTAGGCACTGGCGTCGCTGCTGCCGCTGTCCAGCTTGAAGGCGGCCAGACGTACCATCTGCCGCGCGGCCACCAGCTCGGTCAGCATGTCGGCCAGGCGGAACTGCACGGTCTGGAAGTCGGCCAGCGGCTGACCGAACTGCTGCCGCTCCTGCACATAGCGCTGGGCGGCATTCAGCGCGGCCTGGGCGGTGCCAACGGCGCAGGTGGCGATATTGATGCGGCCGCCATCCAGCCCTTTCATCGCATAGGCAAAGCCCATGCCTTCTTCGCCCAGCAGGTTGCCCGCCGGAATTTCCACATTGTCGAAGGTGATGGCGCGGGTGGGCTGGCTGTTCCAGCCCATTTTCTTTTCCTTCTTGCCGTACTGCACGCCGGGTGCGTTGGCGGGCACCACAAAGGCTGACACGCCCTTGGGGCCGGGGCCGCCGGTACGGGCCATCACCACCAGCACATCGGTGCTGCCCGCGCCGGAGATAAACATCTTGCTGCCGTTCAGCACATAGACTTCGCCCTTTTTCTCGGCGCGGGTCTTGAGCGAGGCGGCATCGGAGCCGGCACCCGGCTCGGTCAGACAGTAGCTGCCCAGCACTTCGCCACTCACCATGCGCGGCACCCATTCCCCGGCCAGCGTGGCGCTGCCGAAGCTGGCAATCATCCAGCTCACCATATTGTGGATGGTGAGATAAGCGGCGGTGGAGGTGCAGCCTGTTGCCAGTTCTTCAAACACGATGGCCGAATCCAGCCGCGACAGGCCCAGCCCGCCGTGGCTTTCCGGGGTGTACAGGCCGAGAAAGCCCATGTCACCGGCTTCGCGGATGGTGGCGAGCGGGAAGGTTTCTTCCAGGTCCCATTCGGCAGCGAACGGGGCCAGGCGGCTGCTGGCAAAGTCGCGCGCGCTGTCCTGGAAGGCCAGTTGCTGTTCGTTGAGTGCAAAGTCCATGTCGGTTTCTCCTCTTGCAGCAGCCGGGCCGGTGGGGGATTGCGGCCTGCTGCGGTCTTGTTTTATCTGACGTGAATCGGTCTGCCTTAAGCAGTGCAACTCAGCGCAGCGAAATGGTGGTGTGTACCTTGCCGCTGCTGGCCTCGTCGTCGAACCAGCGGCTGGTGACGGTTTTGGTCTGGGTATAGAACAGGATCACCTGTTTGCCGTAAGGGCCGAGGTCGCCCAGTTTGGAGCCGCGCGAGCCGGTAAAGCTGAACAGTGGCACCGGCACCGGAATCGGCACATTGATGCCGACCTGACCGACGTCGATGTCCTCCTGGAAGCGCCGTGCGGCAGCGCCGCTTTGGGTGAAGATGGCGGTGCCGTTGCCATTGGGATTGGCATTGATGATGGCAATGGCCTCGTCCAGCGTGTCCACGCCCAGCAGGCACAGCACCGGGCCGAAGATTTCCTGCCGGTAAATCGCCATGTCGGTGGTGACGCCAGAGAAAATGGTGGGGCCGACAAAGTTGCCCTCCGGGTAGCCATCCACTTGCACTTCCCGGCCATCCAGTTCCAGCACCGCGCCTTCGGCCACGCCCTTGGCAATCAGGCTGCTCACCCGTTCGCGGGCAGCGCAGGAAATCAGCGGGCCAAGGTCCGGGTTGTCTTTGCCTGCACCCACGCGCAGGGACTTGGCTTTAGCCACCAGATCGGGAATCCATTTGCGGGCTTCACCCACCAGCACCGCCACGCTCAAGGCCATGCAACGCTGGCCTGCTGCGCCAAATGCCGCGCCGGTCAACTGGTTCAGCGCCTGTTCCTTGTTGGCGTCCGGCAGCACGATGGCGTGGTTCTTGGCCCCCATCATGCATTGCACCCGTTTGCCGGCCAGGCTGGCGCGGTTGTAAACGTGGGTGCCGACGCGGCTGGAGCCGACAAAGGAAATGGCCTTGATGTCCGGATGGTCGCAAATGGCATTCACCACTGCTTCGCCGCCATGCACCACATTCAGCACGCCCGCCGGGATGCCAGCCTGCAAGGCCAGTTCCACCAGCCGCATGGTCACCATCGGGTCCTGTTCGGATGGTTTGAGCACAAAGGTATTGCCGGTGGCAATGGCCATCGGGAACATCCACAGCGGAATCATGGCCGGGAAGTTGAAGGGGGTGATGCCGGCACATACGCCCAGCGGCTGTTGCACGGTGTAAGTATCCACCCCTCCGGCCACGTTTTCGGCGTATTCACCCAGTTGCAGATTGCCAATGCTGGCGGCGTGTTCCACCACTTCCAGACCGCGGAAGATATCGCCCTCGGCATCGGCCAGAGTTTTGCCCTGTTCCGCCGTCAGCAGGGCGGCCAGTTCTTTCATGTGCTCGCGGATCAACTGTTGGTACTTGAGGAAAATCCGTGCGCGGCTGCCGATGGGGGTTTTCTTCCAGCTGGCGAAGGCCGTTTTGGCGCTGGCGACCGCGGCCTCGACTTCCCCGGCGGTGGCCATGGGGACCCGTGCCAGCACTTCTTGCGTGGCCGGGTTGATGATGTCGCGCCACTCCTGGCTGTGTGATTCGACAAATTCACCGTTGATCAGCAGCTTGACGCTGGGAACAGCCTGTTTCATCTGCAACTCTCCTGTGCTTGGCGGCTTGCGTGCCGTCTTGGTATGTCAGTCGTAGTGATAAAAACCCTTGCCGCTCTTGCGCCCCAGATGCCCGGCCGCCACCAGTTGTGCCAGCAGCGGGCAGGCGCGGTATTTGCTGTCACGGAATTCGCTATACAGGATGTCCATGATGGACAGGCAGGTATCCAGGCCAATCAGGTCGGCCAGTGCCAGCGGGCCGATGGGGTGGTTCATGCCCAGCTTCATCACGGTGTCGATGTCCTCCGCGGTGGCCAGGTTCTCGAACAGGGCAAAGGCCGCTTCGTTGATCATCGGCATCAGGATGCGGTTGGAGACAAAGCCCGGCCCGTCCTTCACCGTCACCGGGGTCTTGCCCAGCGCCACCGCCAGCTCGAATACCTTCTGGTAAGTGTGGTCGGCGGTCTGGATGGCGCGGATGATTTCCACCAACTGCATTAGAGGAACCGGGTTCATGAAGTGCATGCCCACCACGCGCTCGGGCTGTGGCACCCAGGCGGCAATGCGGGTGAGCGAAATGGACGAGGTGTTGGATG
Organism: Aquitalea magnusonii; assembly: GCF_002217795.2. NCBI lineage: Bacteria > Pseudomonadati > Pseudomonadota > Betaproteobacteria > Neisseriales > Chromobacteriaceae > Aquitalea > Aquitalea magnusonii. The sequence continues at coordinate 2,700,718 of NZ_AP018823.1, read as the reverse complement.
CCAGAATGGCATCCGCCCGCACCACGCTGCCCAGTTCGCGGAAGATGGCTTCCTTGATGGTCGGGTTTTCGGTGGCGGCTTCCACCACCAGGTCGCGGTCGGCCAGCTCGGCCAGCCGGGTGGTGGGGTGGATGCGCGCCAGAATGCCGGCGATGTCGGCTTCGGCAATGCTGCCTTTCTTCGCCATGCGTGCCAGGCTGTTGCCAATGGCAGCCAGGCCCTTGTGCAGGGCTGCCTCACTGACATCGGCCAGCCGCACTGCAAAGCCATGCATGGCAAATACCTGGGCAATGCCGTTGCCCATGGTGCCTGCACCAATCACGCCGATTTTTTGTCTTGTCATGTGCTGTTCTCCTGCGTTGTTTTTATCACAATAACTTGACGTTTACGTCAACGTCAATCAACAATCCGGCATCGGGGATCAAAACACGGCTGTCTGCTGCCAGCAGGCAAAGGGCAGGGCCAAAACAACAACAGGGGAACAGGCATGCAAAGCGTGACCTACAGCATCAGCCAGTTGGCGCAGGAATTTGATGTCACCACGCGCACTATCCGCTTCTACGAAGACCAGGGGCTGCTGGAGCCACAGCGCGATGGCCAGCGCCGCATCTATACCCGGCGCGACCGGGTGCGGTTGATGCTGATTTTGCGTGGCAAGCGTATCGGCCTGTCCTTGCTGGAAATCCGCGAGCTGTTCGATTTGTACGATGCCGCCAGCAACGACGAACCGCAACTGCGCGAGTTCATCCGCATCCTCAGCCGCAAGGAACAGCAATTGCAGGAACAACTGGACGACATCCGCGTGGTGATGGGGGAAATCAGCCAGATCCGCAGCCAGTGCGAAAAGGCACTGGGCAAACAGGCAGCATCAACACCGTAGCCGGGCAAGCAAGCCATTCAGGAAGGAACAGACAGATGCAACAGCAAGAATCGATTGTCATTGTGGGCATGGCCCGTACCGCCATGGGTGGTTTTCAGGGCATGTTTGCCAGCCAGACGGCCAGCCAGCTGGGTGCAGCCGCCATTCGCGCCGCCGTAGAGCGGGCTGGTGTGGCTGCCGAGGAGGTCGACGAGGTGATCATGGGCTGCGTGCTGCCCGCCGGCCAGGGCCAGGCCCCGGCCCGCCAGGCTGCGCTGGGAGCCGGGCTGCCGCTGGCCACCGGCTGCACCACCATCAACAAGATGTGTGGCTCCGGCATGAAGGCTGCCATGCTGGCGCACGACCTGCTGCTGGCCGGTTCGGCCAGCGTGATGGTGGCCGGTGGCATGGAGAGCATGAGCAATTCGCCCTATCTGATTCCCAAGGCGCGCGGCGGCCTGCGCCTGGGGCATGGCGAAATCAAGGACCACATGTTCCTCGACGGGCTGGAAGATGCCTACGACAAGGGCAAGCTGATGGGCGTGTTTGCTGAAAACTGTGCTGCTGATTATGGCTTCAGCCGCGAAGCACAGGATGCCTTTGCCATCGCCTCGCTCACCCGCGCCCAGCAAGCCATTGCCGAGGGCCGCTTCCGCGAGGAAATCACCCCGGTGCTGGTGGAGGGCAAGACCGGTACGCAAGCCATGGAAATTGACGAGCAGCCGCTCAAGGCAAAGCTGGACAAGATTGCCAGCCTGAAACCGGCTTTTCGCAAGGACGGCACGGTGACAGCGGCCAATTCCAGCTCCATTTCCGATGGTGCCGCCGCGCTGGTGTTGATGACGGCCAGCGAAGCCGCCCGCCGTGGCCTCAAGCCGCTGGCCCGCTTGGTGGCGCATGCCACCCACGCGCAGGAGCCGGGCCTGTTCACCACCGCGCCGGTGGGGGCCATGCGCAAACTGTTGGCCAGGACCGGCTGGACGGTAGCCGATGTCGACCTGTTTGAAATCAACGAAGCCTTTGCCGTGGTCACCATGGCAGCGATGCAGGAGCTGGGCCTGCCGCATGACAAGGTAAACGTGCATGGCGGGGCCTGCGCACTGGGCCACCCGATTGGCGCATCCGGCGCACGGGTGATGGTGACTTTGCTGTCCGCGCTGCGTCAGCATGGCGGCAAACGTGGCGTGGCCAGCCTGTGCATTGGCGGTGGCGAGGCCACGGCGGTGGCGCTGGAACTGCTGTAAGCGCGGTGTCTGGCCAAAACAAAAGCGCCCCCACGGGGCGCTTTTGCATGGTGGTACAAGCCGATTAGCGCGGCGCTTCCTGCTCCTCGCAGGGTTGTCCATTGTCCTCGACTGGCTCCGGGTAATCCTCCGGCCGCAGCCAGTGACGGAACAGGGTAAAACCCACGGCCAGCAGGGTGGGGCCGATGAACAGGCCTAGCAGCCCCCAGGCCAGCAAGCCGCCAATCACCCCCATGAAAATGATGGACAAGGGCATTTGCGCGCCCTGGCTGATCAGCAGCGGCTTGAGCACATTGTCGATGGTGTTGACCAGCAAGAAGCCCCACAGCAGCAGGAAGATGCCCATGCCGGTTTCACCGGAGTAGAACACCCAGGCGGCGGCAGGCAGCCAGATCAGCAGCGTGGGCAGTTGCGCCACCGCCACAATAAAGCACAGAAAACCCAGCACCAGCGCACCCGGCACACCGGCAATCAACAGGCCGATCACGCACAGCACGGTTTGCGCCAGGGCGGTACCCACCACGCCGGTGGTGACGCTGCGGATGGTGCGGGCAATCACCTCGGGCAATTCATCGGCGGTGGCTCCGCCCAGCTTGCTGATGGCCAGTTCGGCCCCATCCCACAGCTTGTCGCCATTGATCAGCAGTAGGCCGGCAACCACGATGGCCAGCACGATTTCCAGCATGCTCAGGCTGGCCGAGGCCCCGCTTTCCAGCGCCCACAGTGCGCCCTTGTTGATGGCCGGGCGGATTTTATCGATGAAGCCTGGCAGGTCCACCTGCACGCTCACCCAGAACTTGTGCAGTGACTCGCCCACCAGCGGCAGGGTATGCACCCAGGCTGGGGCATCCGGCAGGTGGATGCTGGTGAGGTCACGCGACATGGACGCCAGTTGCGGAATGGTGTCGGCCAGCGTCAGCGCCATCAGGCCGATGGGAATGGCCAGCGTCAGCGACAGCCCGCCGACAATGATGATGGCGGCCAGCTTGGCGCGGCCATTGAGCCGCAGCCGCAGCCGGGTGAACAGCGGCCAGGCGGAAATGGCAATGATGGCAGCCCAGGTGAGGGCTCCCAGAAACGGCTGGATCACCTTGAGGCAGGACAGGATGAGCAGGCCCATGACGGCGACGCGCAATACGGCCATCACGCTGATGCTGGGAAAGGGTTTGGGTGGCATGAGGAAAATCCGGAGTCTGAGTGAAAAGGCAGGCACAAAGCCTGCCCGATGGTGTGACACGTTAATGGATCAACCCGCGGACTTCAAGCCAGCATAAGGTGCAAAGCGTGCGGCCTCAGGCGGCAGGTCTCCTTCATTTCACCTTGACCATGATGCGCAGCACGCCCCACTGCCTGCCCTGTACCACGATGGGGGCGGAATAGTTTTTCATCAGGTCAAAGCGGCCACCCCCCATATTGCGGCGGTAGGTTTGTACCAGAAACGGCTTCTTGGTCTTCATCTGGTTGAGCGAGGTGCGGTCCAACTGACGCGTTCTGGCGCGGGAGTTGGCTGCATTCCATACCGGATCATTGGTGGGCGGTTTGGCAAATTCCCGGTTGATGATCGGGTAGTAATTGTTCATGTCACCCGGCGTGCAGGCGATGATGTCGGGCGAGGAGTCGACAATTTCATTGCACAGCGGCCCCAGATGGCGGGCGCAGAACTCGGTGTGGCGCGTCAGGTAATGCGGCGGGGTGATATCCGGCACTTGCTGGTACTGGGTATCGAACAGATCATTGATGGAAATTTCGCCGCGTTTTACCGCGTCTTCAAACAGTGTGGACACCTGCTTGGCCGACGCCACGATTTTCTCGATAAACGGCGTGTCCACCGTCTTGATACCGGCTTCGGAAGTCAGCGAAACCAGATCCTCGCTCATGTTCAACAAGGAGGCGGTATGGCCCTTGATGACTTCGATATCCTTCAGCGATTCGCGGGTGGTTTCCGCCACAACCCGGATTTCTTCTTCAATATGACGGCAGTGTTCGCGGTTGCCTACCGCCTCTTCCACAATCCCGGCCACCGATTGTTTGACCTGGGCCAGATCCTTGCTGATCTGATCAATGCGGGTAACGGCCGAACCAATCTCGCCGGTGCCGGAACGTGCTGCCTGGGCAACCTGCGAGGCGGCGCGGCTGTTGGCAATCAGCGAATCCACCTGGCTGCTCAGCGCGCTGAGCGTGGCCTGAATCATTTGCACCGCGCCCTCGGTCTGGGCTGACAGGTTCTTCACATTATCTGCCACCACGGCAAAACCGCGACCGGCTTCCCCGGCGCGGGCCGCCTCGATGGACGCATTGAGCGCCAGCAGATTGGTTTGCTTGGCGACATCGTTGACCGTTTTGGAAACCTGGGAGACATGTTCCAGCGAGGTGAGGATTTCCGGCAGCTTGGCTTCGATCTGGCCAACACCGTCCACCAGCTCCAGGATGGCATCCAGTGCCACTTTGACGGTGGCGCGGGTTTCTTCCATGCAGGTGGCCGCCTCGGTGGCATTTTTATGGGTGGATTCGGCCGCATCGCCGATACGGGTGTTGGCACCGGACAGGGAATGCACCGCCTCGACCATCGAGGCCATTTTCTCTGTGCGGCTGGTGGCTCGCGCATGCACCGTGTCCACCCGGCCGTCAATTTCCACCGATTCAATGCCCAGCCGGCCAACGCGCTCGGCCAGCGCGGTGACAGTACGGCGCAAGGTATCTTCTGACACGGTATCTTGCGGCCCGCTCGCGGCCGGCTGATCACCCTTCACCCAAAACATGAGACCCATAACTCCCCCAACATTCATCTGCGGTTTCATTAACGGCACACAAGCAGCTGGCATGGCCTGTCAGTACGACTCGGTTTTTGCACTGCACAATGCTATCAGAATAGCACGCAAAATAGGATCAGTACGCACAGGGCCTGAGCCCTGCCCATACTGATCCTGGATATTAGCGATAATGATGATAAATGTTAATGACGTTTGGGTTGCTGCCGCATGGTTTACAGTCGGCGGGCAAAATCGGCAGCCGGGGTAAAGCCAATGATGCGGTCACGCTCCTGGCCTTTGCGGTCAAACAGGATGATGCCCGGCGGGCCGTACAGGCCAAAGCGTTTAAGCAGGGCCTGATGCGCTGGCAGGTTGGCAGTCACGTCGGCACGCAGCAGCACATAGCCTTGCAATTTGGCTGTCACGGCCGGGGCGGGGAAGGTGTCGCTTTCCATTTCCTTGCACGACACACACCAGTCGGCATAAAAGTCCAGCAGCAGCGGCTTGCTGGCAGCCCGCGCCTCAGCCAGTGCGGCATCCAGCCCGGCGATGTCGTTGACCGGGCCAAAATGCATGGCCTGGCTGGCACCGGCCTGCGCCTTGTTACCCGCCAGCCATTTCAGCGGATAGCGTGGGTCGCTTTCCCCGGCCAGCGCCCCGGCCAACTGCGCCGCGCCCACCAGGAACAGCAGCAGGCCCAGGCCCTTGCCCAGCTTGTGGCTGATGTGGGCATTGCCCGGCAGGGTTTCAAACGCCTTCAGGAACACCGCACAGCCCACACACAGCGCCGCCCACAGTATCAGCACCAGCATGGCGGGCAGGAAGGGCGTGGCCATCCAGATCGCCAGTGCCAGCATCAGCACGCCAAAGGCGGCCTTCACCGCCTTCATCCAGCCACCGGCACGCGGCAGCACGTGGCCGCCAAATGTGCCGATCAGGATCAGCGGCAGGCCCAGCCCCAGCGCCATCGCATACAGCGCGGCACCGCCCAGCACGGCATCGCCGGTGCTGCCGATATAGCCCAGCGCCAGCGCCAGCGGCGGTGCCACGCAGGGGCCGATGATCAGCGCCGACAGCGCGCCCATGGCAAACACCGTGGCCAGCTTGCCGCCGGACAGCCGGTTGGAGGCATTGGCCAGCCGGGATTGCAGTGCCGAAGGCAGTTGGATGGTGTACAGATCAAACATGGACAGGGCAAACACCACCATCAGCACGCTGGCACTGAGAATGACGGCAGGCTGTTGCAGCCAGACAGTCAGCAGCGAGCCGGTGAGCCCGGCAATGATGCCGATCACGGTGTAGGTGAGCGCCAGCCCCTGCACATAAGTCAGCGACAGCCAGAAGCCGCGCCGGCGCGTGATGTGCTGGCCCTCACCGGCAATCAGCGAAGAGACAATGGGTAGCAGCGGATACATGCAGGCAGTGAAGGCCATGCCGATGCCGGCCAGCAGGAAGCTGCCCAGCGTGGCCAGCCAGCCCTTGGCCGCCAGATTGCCACCACTACCCGCCGGCTTTCCCGGCACCGCCTCGGCCAGCCAGTTGCTGCTGTCATTGCCGGCGCTGCCATAGGCATTGATGTCCAGGTGGTGGGTATAAGGCGGGTAGCACACCCCGGCGTTGGAACAGCCCTGCAGTTTTACATCCAGCCGGAATTGCGCTGGGGCATCGGCATGCAAGGGCAGCTTGATCAGCTTCTGGCCAAGATAAATCACCTGCTTGCCAAAAAAAGCGTCCTGCTTTTCCTTGCCGGCTGGCAGTTCCGGGCTACCCAGCAGACCGGCTGGGGCGGTGGTGAAGGACAGGCGGTCGCGGTAGACATAATAGCCATCCGCCACCTTCAGTTGCAGCAACAGGTGATCGGGCTGGCGTTCCACGCTGACGGCAAAGGCCTTTTCCGGTGGCAGCAGGTCTTCCTGGTTGACCGCCATGGCGGCAGTGCTCAGACCGAGCAGGCCAAGCAGCGCCAGCAGGCGCCACAAGGGGGACAACAGGCGTAACAGGGAGTGCGGCATGATGGTGCGTTATCTGGAGGATGCAAGGGTTGACCAGCAAGAGGCCCGCCGGTTCCGTGCCGGCTGGCGGCGGCTAGCGGCTGGCGCGGTTACTGCGGCTGGAAAAACGCTATTTTACGGTAGTATCGAGCCATAACAAATCAAAATGGGCGCAACATCACATCATGCAGCACATCATTCATTTTGCCCACGCCAACAGCTTTCCCGCGCCGGTATACGGCAAGCTGCTGCGCGCACTGGGCCAGCACTACCAGTTAGGCTGGCTGGATTGCATCGGCCACGACCCGCGCTATCCGGTGACGGACTGCTGGCCGCATCTGGTGGACGAAACCATTGCCGTGCTCAGCCGCTACCGCCAGCCGGTGATTGGCGTGGGCCATTCGTTGGGCGGCTATCTGCTGTTTTATGCCGCCATCCGCGCGCCAGAACTGTTCAAGGCGTTGGTGATTCTGGACTCGCCCTTGATGGGGCCGCGCCGGGCCGGGCTTATCTGGCTGGCCAAGAAGCTGGGCCTGATCGCCCGCATCACCCCCGGCGGCAATACTCTGGGACGACGCGACTGTTGGGCCAGCGTTGCAATGATGCACGACTATTTTGCCCGCAAACCGGCCTTTGCCCGTTTCGACCCGGACTGCCTGGCCGACTATGCGCTGCATGGCAGCGAGGACGACGGCCAGGGCGGGCGGCGTTTGCGCTTTCGCCCACAGATCGAACACCAGATTTACTGCGCCCTGCCGCATGACTTTCCGCGCTATCGCGGGCAATTGACGGTGCCAACCGCCTTTGTCGCCGCCAGCCGCCACGATGTGGTGCGGCCCTCCGACCTACGCTATATGCAGCGCCACTTCGGCATGCAGCTACATGAGATGACGGGCAGTCATCTGTTTCCGCTGGAAGCGCCACAGCAGACGGCGCAGACCATCCTGCAATTACTGCCCGGCCTGCTGGCCCGCGTTCAGTGACTGCCTGATAGCACCAGCAGGCCGGCCAGCATGCCGCCGCTGGCCGCCAGCAGGGTGGGCAGGCAGCGGCGCGCCAGCGCACTGCCGCCCAGGCTGGCAATCAGGCTGAACTTGAATACATTGTTGGCGGTAATGGCCAGCGCCAGCGTGGTGGCCACCTGCTGGCCGTCCAGCCGGTTCTCGCCAAACAGATTGAAAGCCGTCAGCGAGATGGCGTCCACATCGTTCAGGCCGGAAATCAGCGCTACCACATACACGCCCTTGCTGCCGAACTCGGCATTCAGCCAGGCGGCGCAAAACATCACCAGCGCAAACATGGCACCAAAGCCCAAGGCCAGCTTCATTTCGGAAGGGTTGCTCAGTTGCAGCTCCGGCTGCGGCTGGCTGTTATTGTGCTGGCGCAACTGCCACAGGGCGGCACTCAGGCCGCACAGCAGGCCGGGCAGCAGCACCCATGTTACCGCTGCCAGCACACTGGTTTGCACCACGGCGGCCAGTACCAGCAGCCGTGCAAACAGCACCAGATTGGCCAGCAGGATGACGGCGGTAGCCAGATTGAGCGACAGCGGATTGGCGCGTGCTTCGCGGGCATAAATCAGGCTGGTGGCGGTGGAGGAAACCAGCCCGCCCAGAATGCCCAGCAAGGGGCCGCCCACGCGCTGGCCGAGAATCTTCACGGCCAGATAGCCGGACAGGCTGATGCCCACGATCAGCGTCACCATCAGCCATACCTGATGCGGGTTCACCGCCTGATACGGGCCGAAGGTGCGGTTGGGCAGCAGTGGCAGCACGATGAAGGACAGCGCGGCAAACTGCAGCAGCGACAGCAGGTCGCGCCGTTCCAGCTTGTGGGTGAGGCCGGTGAGTTCCGGTTTCAGGTAGAGCAGGGCGGTGGCGACAATACCCACCGCCACCGCGACACCGCCAAAGCCATGCCATACCAGTGCGCCCAGGCAATACACCACCAGCAAGGAAACCACGGTGGTGGTGCGCGGCTCGGTCTTGTCGCCGTCGGCGCAGCGTTCCGGCAGAAAGCCAAACGAGGCCACCGCCAGCAGGCCGACGGTTTGCAGCAGCACGCCATGCGATGCCGCGTCCAGCATGGCGGCCAGGGTGCCCAGCACGGCAGTCAACGGAAAAGTGCGGATGCCGGCCAGGGTGTGGTGCTTGCGCTCGCGCTCCACCCCCATCAGCAGGCCGATGGCCAGACTGGTGACAAACAGCGGCAGCGCCTCGAACGGGCTGCCTGTGAGATTGAGCCAGCTTGCCAGATCAAAACCACCCATGACTTCCCCTTGTTCAGTTTGGCGCGGCTAAGCAAAACCTTGCTGCAGCCTTGCGCCTCCTTGCCGTACTGCTGGCACTGCCTGCGTCGGCGCGCCTGGCCCCAGGGGCGCTACGCTGTTTTTCTTGGCCGCTGTTGTGACTATTGGGGCAACCAGTTGCGGATACTCGCCTCGATGCCGCTGGCGTTGAGGCCGCAATCGGCCAGCAATACCGTGGGGTCGCCATGTTCAACATAGTCGTCCGGCAGGCCCAGCAGCAAGGCAGGCTTGACGATGCCCATGGCCTGCATGGCCTCCAGACAGCCGGAGCCGGCACCGCCCATCACCACGTTTTCTTCCACGGTGACGATGTAGTCATGCTTGTCGGCCAATTGGCGGATCAAGCCGGTATCCAGCGGTTTGACAAAGCGCATGTCGGCCACCGATGCATCCAGCGCCTCAGCCGCCGCCAGTGCCGGTGCCACCATGCTGCCAAAGGCCAGAATGGCCACCTTGCCCTGGCCGCTGCGGCGCAGCACGCCCTTGCCTACCGGCTGGGCGCTCATTTCCTGCTGGATGTCCACGCCGGGGCCGACGCCGCGCGGGTAGCGCACCGCGGTGGGGCTGTTCATGCAGAAGGCGGTGTACAGCAGTTGGCGGCATTCGTTTTCGTCGGACGGGGCCAGCACCGTCATATTGGGAATGCAGCGCAGGAAGGAAATATCGAAGGCACCGGCGTGGGTGGGGCCATCGGCACCCACCAGACCGGCGCGGTCGATGGCAAACATGACCGGCAGATTCTGCAGCGCCACGTCGTGGATCAGTTGGTCGTAGCCGCGCTGCAGGAAGGTGGAGTAAATCGCCACCACCGGCTTGGCACCATCACAGGCCAGACCAGCAGCAAAGGTAACGGCGTGCTGTTCGGCAATGGCCACGTCGAAGTAGCGGTCCGGGTGTTCCTTCTCGAAGCGCACCAGGCCGGAACCCTCGCGCATGGCCGGGGTGATGCCCACCAGGCGCGCATCCAGCTTGGCCATGTCGCAAATCCAGTCGCCAAACACCTGGGTGTACTGCGGCTTGCCACCACTCTTGCCACCGGCCAGGCCGTTGGCCGGGTCGAACTTGGTGACGCCGTGGTATTTCACCGGGTCGTTCTCGGCCAGCTTGTAGCCGTGGCCCTTCTTGGTGACGATATGCAGGAACTGCGGCCCTTTCAGGCTGCGGATGTTCTTCAGCGTATCCACCAGCACGTCCAGATCGTGCCCGTCGATCGGGCCGATATAGTTGAAGCCGAATTCCTCGAACAGCGTACCGGGGGTGAAGAAGCCCTTGACGTGCTCTTCCACCTTGCTGGCAATTTCCTTCAAGGGCGGGGCCATGCCCAGCACCTTGCTGGAGCCCTCGCGCATGGCGGCGTAGAAGCGGCCGGACATCAGCTTGGCCAGATAATTGTTCAGCGCGCCGACATTGGGCGAAATCGACATGTCGTTGTCGTTGAGGATCACCAGCAAATCGGTATCCATCGCCCCGGCGTTGTTCAGCGCCTCGAAGGCCTGACCGGCGGTCATCGCGCCATCACCGATGATGGCCACGCACTTGCGGTCCAGCCCCTGCATCTTGGCCGCCGCCGCCATGCCCAGCGCCGCACCGATGGAGGTGGACGAATGGCCGACGCCAAAGGTGTCGTAAGGCGATTCCTCGCGCTTGGGAAAGCCCGCCAGCCCGCCTTTCTGCCGCATGCTGCCCATGCGCTCGCGGCGGCCGGTGAGGATTTTGTGCGGATAAGTCTGGTGGCCCACGTCCCATACCAGACGGTCGTCCGGGGTGTTGAACACATAGTGCAGGGCGATGGTCAGCTCGATGCTGCCCAGGTTGGAGGCAAAATGGCCACCGGTCTTGCTGACCGTATCGACCAGGAATTCGCGCAGTTCCGTCGCCAGTTGCGGCAGTTGCTGGCGGCCCAGCGCACGCAGGTCGGAGGGCTGATGAATGGTGTCGAGCAGCGGAGTCATTGTTGTGCTTCTGCGGTTAAAACGAGCGGGCCACAATGTAGTCGGCCAGTTGTTTCAGTCTATCGGCAGCCGGGCCAAAGTCTTCCAGCGCGGCAAAGGCCTGCTCGCGCAGCTCGCGGGCAAACTGTTTGGCCTCGGCCAGACCCATCAGGCTGACGTAAGTAGGCTTGTCGTTGGCGGCGTCCTTGCCGGCGGTTTTGCCCAGCGTGGCGGTATCGGCTTCGCAGTCCAGTACGTCGTCCACCACCTGAAACGCCAGGCCAATGCGTTTGGCAAAGATATCCAGTTGTTCGGTCTGCTTTGCGTTCAAGGGCTGACCGGCCATCGCGCCCAGCAGCACGGCGGCGCGAATCAGCGCACCGGTCTTCAGCATGTGCATGAATTCCAGCTCGGGCAGGTTCAGCGTCTGGCCCACGCTGGCCAGGTCAATCGCCTGGCCACCGGCCATGCCGCCATGGCCGGAAGCGCGCGCCAGCAACTGGCACATGGCCAACTGGCTGGCCGGGCTTACGCCTTCCATCGGGGTGGCAATCAGCTCGAATGCCAGGGTTTGCAGCGCATCACCCACCAACAGGGCGGTGGCTTCGTCGAACTCCACATGACAGGTGGGCTTGCCACGGCGCAGCACATCGTCGTCCATACAGGGCAGGTCGTCGTGGACCAGCGAATAGGCGTGGATCATCTCCACCGCCGCCGCCACGCGTGCCAGGTTTTCCGCGCTGGCACCGCTTAATTCGCCTGCGGCAAAAGCCAGCAGCGGACGCACCCGCTTGCCGCCTTGCAGCGTGGCATAGCGCATGGCCTGATGCAGGCGCTGCGGCAAGGTGTCCGCCGAGGGCAGAAAGCGGGTGAGGGCGGTTTCCATGGTTTGCTGGATCTGCGTCATCCAGCCGATGAAGGATTCATTGGCCATTACTGAGGTCCAGCGGTTTGAGTTCGTCGTTTTCCAGAATTTTCAATTGCTGCTCGGCGTCAGACAGCTTGCCCTGGCAGAACTTGATCAGCTCAATGCCTTGCTTGTACGACGCCAGCGCCGTTTCCAGCGGCACATCGCCGCCTTCCATCGCCTGGATGATGTCCTCCAGCTGCGCCAGCGCGGTTTCAAAGCTGGCCGGGGCTTTGGCGGATTTCGCCATGGCGTTTTCCTTGTCGCAAAATCGGTAGTCGGCCATTTTATTCCATTTCCACGGCAACACGATATTTTTGTCAGGCTGGCAGGCCGCAGCGAAACCGCTTTAGCAATGCCGTCAGGATGGTGTAGGGTTGCGCCTGTTTGCCTGATTTCGACGAGGTTGTGACGTGTCCCACCCCCCTTGCATTCTGATTACCGGCTGCTCCAGCGGCATTGGTTACCACACGGCAAAACTGTTCGCCCAGCGTGGCTGGCGGGTGTTTGCCAGTTGTCGCCGTGCCGAGGATGTGGCCCGGCTGCAAGCCGAAGGGCTGGAAAGCCTGCAACTGGATGTCACCGACAGCGCTTGCATTGAGCGCGCACTGCAAGCCGTGCTGCAGCAGACTGGCGGGCGGCTGGATGCCCTGTTCAATAATGCAGGTTTCGGCCAGCCCGGCGCGGTGGAAGACATCCACCGCCAGGCCATGCGCGAGCAGTTTGAAACCAATCTGTTCGGCCCGTGGGAACTCACCAATGCCGTGCTGCCCGTCATGCGCGCCCAGGGCCATGGCCGCATCATCTATAACAGTTCCATTCTGGGGTTTGCCGCCATGCGCTGGCGCGGCGCCTACAACGCCAGCAAGTTTGCCATGGAAGGCATGTGCGACACCCTGCGGCAAGAGCTGCACGGAACCGGCATTTTTGTCTCGCTGGTGGAGCCGGGGCCGATTGAAAGCCGCTTCCGCCCCAATGCCCTGCAACGCTTCTTGCAGAATGTGGATGTGGCCGGCAGCGTGCATCGCGAGGAATACGAACGCCAGTTAGTACGCCTTAAAAAAGAAGGCCACGCCGCACCCTTCACCCTGCCCGCCACCGCCGTGGGCGAGGCGGTATGGCAGGCGGTCAGCGCCAGCCGCCCCAGGGAGCGCTACCGCATCACCAAACCCACCAAGGTGTTCTGGGTGCTACGCCGCGTGCTGTCCACCCGCGCTTTTGACTGGGCGCTGCGCAAGGCGGTGTAAGGCTGTGGAATGATGGGGGGAGCTGAAGTCCTGACGTGGTCAGCCTGCTCGCTTACAATCAGCCTTCCCCTGATGGACACCTTACTACTGCCATGATCGTTGCTTGCGGCCTGTTATTGGCCGGTTACTCAATATTCAGTTGCCTGCTGCTTGTCATCACGCACTTTCGCCCCGGCAGTTACCCGGATCAGCCCCATTCACGCCAGATGGGCATCGCTTTCTTGTTGACACTGGCAGTGCTGCAGGGGGTGCATGCTGCCTTGTTGCTTGGCTATCCCGATGCCTTGGCATCCGTGCTTTATCGGGCCTGTTTGTTTGCCGCCGCGCCCTGTTTCTATTTCTACAGCCATCCCTTACTACACCCGTCATTGAGCAAGGGCAGCCTGTGGCGCAAATGGCCGCACCTATTGCCTGTATTGCTAGGCACAATGCTGCCATTTGCACTGGCCTTCCCCCTGGCTTTTGCCTTGGGCATGGCGTATCTGCTGTGGTTTGCCCGTTCCATCTATCGACTTCGCGCAGAACGTGAATGTTTTCAGCGTGAACTGCTGCTGGTAGGGGGGGTAGTGCTGATTGCAGCCCTGGTTGCCCTGGCCGGTTTGCTGCCCACGCGCATTCATACAGCGCAATTTTTTGCGCTGTATTCCTGTGCCATCGGTATGGCGTTGTGGTTGACGCAATTGACCTTGGGCTTACGTCCGGCCATGCAGGAAGACATTGTTGCCGCTGCCAATGAAGCCTATCGCACCAGCACCCTCGGCAATGTGGACTGTGAGCGGGTACAAGCCAGGCTGGAGCAGTTGATGCGTGAGGAACGGCTGTACCAAAATGCAGAGCTTAGTTTGCCGATGTTGGCTCAACAGCTGGGATTGGGCGCACATCAATTATCAGAGCTGCTCAATATCCGCCTGGCCAAGGGCTTTTCACGTTATTTGCGTGAACAACGCGTGGCCGCTGCCTGCACCATGCTGCTGGCAGAGCCATCGGCATCGGTACTGTCGGTTGGCCTGAGTGTTGGTTTTGCCTCGCAATCAAACTTTTATGAAGCATTCCGCGAGATCCAAGGCATGACGCCGGGTAGCTATCGAAAGCTGATGAGTGCCGAAAAAACAGCATGAAGTGCTTCTGTTTTATCATTCCGGATTAAATAAATGCTTCTGTTTGTGCCGAGCGGAAGCTTTGCCTGCTAGTAAAAATCATGATGAGGGCTCCTGAACACACCTGAGGAGCTCAAGATGGCCGACATTCTTCCCCTGCTGTTGAAATGCCTGTTAAGCCTCGTCATCAGTACAATTGTCATCCGCATCCTGCAACGTCATCTGGCCGCCTTGCTACAGCGCCTGTGCCAGGACGCAACTGCCGCTGCATTCTGGCGCGACTATACCTGGCTGACCCTGGCCATGGTGCCGTTGGTACTTCTCATCATCAGCGATTGGCTATTCTGGGATGCCGACCTTGTCGACAGCCTGCGTGTCAGTCTGCTGTCAATCTTTGGCGGCTTGCTCTTTTGCTTAATAAAAATTAAGCGCCATATCGACCGTTTCATTGCCATCCCGGCGCATGATGCCAGTACTGCGTCCAAGCAGGAGTCTAGGGCATGAAGCTTCTCCTCACGGGTGGGGATGGCTTTATTGGCCGTCACCTGCATGCACGCTTGCAAGCCGCAGGACACTGCACACGCTTGCTTTCCAGACGCCATGGCTGTGACTTTGTCAGCATGACCGAACCCAGGCACTGGCTACCCTGGGTCAAGGGGCTGGATGCCGTAATCAATTGCGCGGGTATTTTCACCGCCACGCGCCAGCAAACCTTTGACCGGGTGCATACCGACGCCCCCGTCGCCCTGTTCCAGGCCTGTGCCGAAGCGGGCATTACGCGAGTTGTGCAAGTATCCGCCTTGGGGGCGGATGTCCATGCGTACAGCCCGTTTCTGCGCAGCAAGGGCAGGGCAGATGCCTTTTTGCAAATGCTTCCACTCAAATGGATGGTATTGCGCCCCTCCTTGGTTGTCGGCAAGGGAGGGACCAGCAGTCATTTAATGCAGCAATTGGCACGGTTGCCGTTGATTCCGATACCGGGCGATGGCAAGCAAGTCATTCAACCTGTCCATATCGAAGATGTTGCCCTTGCCTTGCTGCATGCGCTAGAGCAAGAACCCGCATGTCGTGTTGTCGCTGCCGTCGGGCCGCGTCGATATACCTTGCTTGATTGGGTTGCTGCACTGCGCCAACAGCAGGACTTGGCGGAGGCACGCTTCTGTCGTCTGCCACTATCACTGGCACGCCTGATTTGCCTGATAGGCCAGGGACTGCACCCGCTGCTACAGACCGATGCACTGGACATGCTCCAGGCAGGGAGCTACAGCGAGCTGCAACCCTTTGTCGAACTCCTGGGCCGCATGCCGCAATCGCCGCTGCATGCCCTTGCCAGCTCAGCCGGAGAATCAAGATGAGTTATTCAGCCATCAAAACATTACATATCCTCAGTATGGTCCTGCTGTTTGGTACCGGGTTTGGCAGTGCATTTTACAAATGGATGGCCGACCGTTCAGGCCGCGTGGAAACCATCGCAACCACCAACCGCCATGTTGTGCTGGCTGACTGGCTGTTTACCACACCCACCATACTGTTTCAGCCCATCAGTGGCTTGTGGATGCTATCGCAGTTGCAGTTGCCACTCGCCACCAATTGGGTGCTCGTTTCGCTGGCGCTCTATGTCTTGGCCGGTTGTTGCTGGCTGCCCGTCGTGTGGTTACAAATCCGCATGCGAGACCTCGCGACACAAGCCTTGCGCCTTGGCCATCCTTTACCCCAACGCTATTGGCAGTACGCACGGTACTGGTTCTACCTGGGGCTGCCTGCTTTCCTTGCCATGGTGATGGTTGTTGTCTTGATGGTCGGCAAGCATGTGCCGGGAGCCAACGGATGAAAAGTCCCATTCAAACCGTGCTGGGTGCTGACTGGCAGCGGCTACCCCGCGCCTTGCAAACCCACTATGCCGCTGCAGCGTGTGTTGACCGCGGCTATCTGGATATCGACTATCCTGCCTGGCTGCAAAAGCCATTAAACCTGCTCTACCGGTGTGGAGCACTGATTAATCAAACTGGTAGCCGGCTGCCCACGGAAGTCCACAAACAGATGCAGCAGGGTAAGCAATACTGGCAGCGGCGTATCACCTTGCCTGGCGGAATGGTGAAACACTTCAATAGTGAATGGCAGCCGCTTGCCAATGGCGAGATAGAAGAACGGGTCAATCGTTTTCTTGCCTTGCGCATGCGTCCCTCAGCCCATGCCACGGGCTTGCAATATGCCGGCACTGGTTACGTACTGCGCATGGGCAAGCTAAAGCTCCACCTGCCGGAGTGGCTGCTGCTGGGGCATACCACCATTGTTGAAACCGCCTTGGGCCCGGATTGTTTCGCCATGGATTTTCGGCTGAACCATCCCTGGTTTGGCCAGCTTTACCGCTATTCCGGTATCTTCCACACCGCAACGGAAGCAGCCCAATCGGTACAGGAGGAGACCGCCTCTCCCTCTACAAGGGTTTGACGTTTGCATGCGAAAGCCACTACCCATATTGTTTCTCGCGCCGCAGACGGAGAGTGGCGTAGTGGCCCGACCTTAGATATCCAGCCGCAGATTGGGCGTCACCATACCGATAATGCTATCCGGCACCGCATTGCGGCGGGCCAACACCGGCCATTGCGCCAGCACGTCCACCGTCTGTGCAATCACCCCATCTATCCAGGCCGGGGTGAACAGCTTGCTCAGCTTGCTAAAAGCATGGAAATCGGCACGGCAAAAGCCATCGCGCTTGCCATTGATGGTGGTGGCATGACTGTTTACCCAGTGACTGCCGGGCTTGTAGCTGTAGGCAATATCGTAGGCCGGGGCCAACTGCCAGGCGTGGCTGTCTGGGTCCAGCAAAAAAGCAAAGTTCTTGGTGTGGTCGTCGTGGTTTCTGGCCACCACATTGAACACCATGCGACGGAACAATTGCGCAGCGTCATCCGCCCCCAGCCCCAGGCGACGCATCAACTGCAAGATTTCCTCATACGAATACTGGCCCAGCTGCTTGTAACTGGCATGCGCCAGGCCGCACAAGGTCTGTACATGCAGCTTGCGATTGCCGCGCCGGTCAAAACGGCGGGTGACAAAATGGCGGCGCGGCCCTTCGTCCAGCAGCCAGCAAGGCTCCATGACAATGCCGCACTGGCGGGCCATCTGATAATACGTATACTCCATTGCGCCAAAGCCCAGCGGGTCACCAAATGTCTCCAGGCCGGACTGCTGCTCCACCACACCGTCAAACTTCAGCAGGCAATGGGTAAAACCTGCCGGCGCATCTGTCTGGCCAGAGCGGGCGTGACGAAAACCCTCATCAAACGCCAAAACCACCTTGGGCCGTGCGCCGCCTGCGCTGCTACCCACCGACAGCAAGCTCAGCATGGCATCCCGCTCGGCCACGCCCGCGGCCAGATTCACCTGCAAGGCAGCGCGCTGATTCAACACCTCCTGCGCCACCTCTACCAGACTGTCGATCGCCACATTGGTGGAGGCATTCAGCCCCTTCATCTGCCGCGCAGGATAAAACTCCAGCGCCCCCATGCCGCGTGAACCGGTGTATTTCAACCGCTCAAGCGGCGTGATACTCGATACCGCCCTGCCTTCACGCGCCACCCAGGCATTGAGCACGGCATTGCCAAAATCATCCGGCAAGGCATCGGCCAACATGCCGGGCAAGCCCCTGAACGTGGCCGGATCCAACTGCGGAAACTGATAAACCTGCGCTGCCAGCGGCATGTGCAGGGGCGACAGCTCAATGCCCTTGCGCCGGAAAGCCGGGTCATATTCGAAATGGCCCAGCCCGCGCCCCCTGTCAAAAGCCAGAGCGCCCACCAGATCGCCCTGGTATTTCACACTCAGCAGATCCTCGTAGCGCATCACCATGCCGTTTCATCCTTGCCCACCGCCTGTGCGGCCTGTGGCTGTTGCCGCGCAGCGCGCTGGCGTGGCTGGCCCTGCAATTTCAGCAATTGCAGGGGAGACAATGGCCGGGGGGCAGCAGATTGTCCAACTGGCTGTCCAGCCCCAGCGCCAGCAACAGCGCCAAAAAGGTATCCAGTTGGGACTTGCCCGCTTCGGCGTATTGCACCGCGCGGCGGGACAGCCCGGCGCGGCTGGCCAATGCATCCTGCGAGATATTGGCCTCCAGCCGGGCCTGGCGTAGCCGACGCCCCAGTTCTTCGGCAAGGGCGCTGGCGCTTTTTGATGTGTCGTAATGATTCATATATGGCGCACTGATAGCATTTATTGCCGCTAATGAGTTAAAAATAGCACATTGTGGATTGGTATATCTTATGCCGGCTCGGTCAATGAGTCATTGGCTTAGCTTGCATAGCGAAAATGCAACTTGGCGCTGCTGACAAAACCCCTGCTGCTGCGCTGCCTTGCCGTACGCCGTGTACGGTCAGCGGCGGCGCGTCTTACCCCAGGGAGGCGACGCTATTTTGTCAGCCGCTCTGGATGGGTGTTACGTGGCACATTAAGAAGCTGCTTTAACGATACTTCAGCAACGGCCACATCCGGCACGGGTTTGCCCATTTCTGCACTGCCAGCCAAGCTGGCAGTCCCGCATCAGCCTGCACTCCCTTGGTCCGCCATCTCCCGCCACGCCTGTTTGTTCATGCGCCGCGCCAGTTGCGCATGGCAGGCCGCCACCAGTTTCAGCAAATCCCCGTTCTGCATGCCCAGGCCCTTGGGCTGTGCAATTTCATCAGCCAGCGCCTGCAAGGGCGTGGCGCTGCACTCCAGCGCGCTGAGTCGGCCATGGCTATGGCGGCGCGGGTGGTCCGGGGTGTAATTCAGCGTTAGCAGCCAGTGGGTGTGCTGCCAGTTTGCTTCCTGTTGCAGCACGGTTTGCAGTACGGCATGGCTGATTTGCTGACCCGCTTCAGCGGCGATGGCCAGTGCCTGATCCCAGCGAGGAGTATGCGGCGGTAGCTGGTGCAGGGCGGGGAGCAGTTCGCGGCTTAGCCAGCGGCGTAGTTGGCGGGCGGCGGGTTTGCGGCTGCGGCGCAGGGCTTGCAGCAGGGCGGGCAGTGGCCAACTGGGCGGGGTGTGCTCGTCGGGCTGCTGTGCGTGTGTTTGCAGTTGCTGGCGGAGTTGTTCGGTGCAGCGTGGGCCGATGGCGGCGGCCAGATCGGCGATGGCGAGCAGGGGTGGGGTGTGGTGGAGGGTGAGGCGGATGGGTTTGCCGAGGTAGTGGAGGGTGAGGGGTGGTGGGGGCAGGGTGGTTTTGGTGTTAGCGGACATGGTGATGTCTCCATCAATATGGTGGTAGAGGATTTCCTGTCCGGATAATCAGGTCGCCAAACCTGGTTGCGCTGTTTAAGCGCAACTCGCAAAGGCTAAACAGCAAGCGGGCTAGTCGCAAGGGTTTACGGTGTGTGGATGGCTGGCAAGTAGTGTAGGAAATGGTTTTGTATCCGCTTTGCGGATGATGATTTTGCTGCCGCGTCCGCGCGGCGGCGGGGAAGGGACCTTTGCTTGGCCAAAGGCCCCTTCCAACCCCAAAGGCCACCCCACAAGCATGGCCTGCGGCTGCCCGACAGGTCCCGCCCGGCGCGAGGCGCGCCTGAACTCGCGATTTGCTAACGTCAAATCGCTCAAACATTGCAGGCGCTTAAAACCTCGCCCCGGCCACCCGTCGGCATGCTTGACGGGGCCGGTGGGCGCGTTGGTGCGGTGGTTATCTGATCAAGAACATCTGTCGGAGCTGGCACAGTCCCGTCAGCGCCCTGGGCGGCATGGCTGGGGCGGGGTTTCGACGCGCTGCGGGTCGCCTTTTCTTTGGGTTCTTTCTTTTGGCGAAGCAAAAGAAAGAACCTCGACGGCGGGGCGAGACCCGCGAAGTTGAATTTTTCTTTGTTTCTTTTTTATTTTATTGTTAATAAAAATGTGGATTGTCAAAATGGTATTTCAATCCAGTCTATTGTTTTTTCTAGTTTTGCCATTGTTTCTTTTGCTTCCGCAGATAGTTCTTTATATTTGGATGCTTTTATTATTTTTGGTTGTGCTAAGTTAAGAGTTAGTCTTAAGTGATTTAAGGTTGATTGTAGCATTTCGACAGTTTTTTGATCTGCTTTTGAATTCCCGATTTGATCCATTTTTTGGCCAAAGTTCAATATTTCTCTGAATAAGACAATCCAGTGATTAATTGATTCTTCGTTTGGATTTTGGTTCGCAATTATTCTAACGGTGGATAATATTTCTTCAATTAAGTCTTCTTGTGATCTTTTTTTGGTTTTTGTGAGTTTGTAGTGGTTTTTAATATGTTTGTAATGGTGTTGTTCAGCTCGGGCCAGCATCGGTCGAATGTTCTTTCTAGCTGGGCTTGGTTGAGTGGATTTTCAGATAAATCGTTTATTGAGTTGATAAGTTTTTTTATCTCATCTTCGCTATAAGGTGTTGCTTGGAACTGATTTAAAGGACCTTGCAATTGAGCTGTTTCTAAGTCGAACAGTAAGGGGCACACGCGAGAAAGCTTTGCGTTGCTTATTGCTCCAGATTCAAACATTAACCAAGGTGATGTCATGCTTTCATGCGTGACGCATATGATTCCAAGCTTGGATTCTCTAAGGTTGTGTTCAATTTCCGTGGACCATCGTTGCCCTTTTTCAATATCGGGTGAGTAGAAAGTTTCTATTGATTGGATTACATCTGGTAGCCATGTTCTAAAGGCATCTCCGATTAGCTTTCCCCGCTCTCCTGACCAAGAAATAAATACTTTCATAAGTTATTTTCCTTTTGAATAAATGTTAGTTATGTGACATGATTTGTTGGTTTGGTTTTTGAAATTTATTTGTCTGCGCAATTCTTAGTGAGAGTAGATTTAATTCGTATGCTCTATCATGTTTTCCATCAAATACAACCGAAAAGAATAGTCCGGTAAAGAAAGGTACTGCTAGGATAAGGATTAGCATGGCGATGCTAAGAAATATTTTTTCCACTCCTAGCGTGGCAAATATGGATGTGGCACCGTTTCCAATGATTCCGCTAATTATTCCAATGATTATTGATAGAAATATTAAGAATACAGGTTTTTCGGTTTGGCCTTTTTTCATTGATAAGACATTAGCCCATTCTTTTGAGTTGTTAACTATTTCTTCAAAATTGTCAATTTCAATTTTTGATGTTTTCTTTGCGTGGTGGAATATTATTGGGTTGATTTGTTTGAAAATACTTTTTTCTATTTTTAATGTCGAATATATGTTGTTGTGTGCCCTCTCAAGGCCTTTGAAAAATTCCCAAAAAAATAACATTTCAAAAAATATCATTGCTAGTAATGTGTCACTTATTTTTATTGAGATAGTGCTTAGGAAAACAAACGATATGAGTGTATATAAAAATACTGGTTTTGAGTGACTGTTTTGATAAGCATGTTTTAAATTCAAAATTATTAGACTAAAAAATCTTATATTTAAATACGAGGAGGTAAAATTTTCCAAAATAAAACTCCATTACATTGTTCTGATGTAAGTTTTATCATGAATGACAATGAATTATCAATGCGGAATGGTGCCACGAAGGTTATAAAACATTATTGTGCTGGTCGCAGCATCTTTAGCTGCCTGCTGCATGTGGTCAAGGTAATCGGTCAAGCGGTGGTCTGCATTCATACCGGCTGTGCCTCTGCCAGCACCTCGGCACGGAATTTCAATGGCAGGTCATCAGGCGTCAGCAGGTCGACATGCAGGCCTAGCAGCGATTCCAGCTCGACTTGCAGGCCGCCAAGATCGATCAGCGTTGCACCGGGCAAGGCATCCACCAGCAGGTCGATATCGCTGCCTTCGTGGTCGGTGCCGTGTAGTACCGAGCCGAATACGCGTGGGTTGGTAGTGGGGAATCGGGCTACCGTTGCGCGGACAGCGGCGCGCTGCAATTCCAGCACAAGGGAGGGGCGCATGGGCATTCTTTCAGGTAGAAAGCTGCTGAAATGTTAAGCGATCAACCATGGCACTCCAAGGACTATTTTCCGGTACGTGCATGCAGCTATCCGTTTGGTCTTGCTGCACCTTATCTGGCTTTCTTTGATGTCAGTTGGCGATAGCTGCCGCAAAAAAAGCCCACCATCCGGTGGGCTTTTACCACTTGTCCGTGACAAGCCATGCCTGGCTTGTCATTGCGCCAACCCGCTACACCGAAAACTTCCCCGCCAGTTGCGTCAACTGCGATGACAGGGTTTTCAGGCGGTTGACGGTTTCGCTGGAGGATTGCACCACCCGGCTGTTTTCCTCCGACATCCGCGCCACTTGCTCCACATTACGGGCGATATCCTGGCTGTTCTGGCTTTGCTCGCTCAGGCGGGTGCGGATGTCGGCCACGGCCACGCAAGCCTGGTCGATCTGTGCGCGGATGGCGTCCATTACCTCATGCGCTTCCACGGCCTTGCTTTGCCCGGCTTCCACCGTGCCACGGCTGGTGCTCATATGCCCGGCCACATGCTGGGTGGTGCCCTGGATTTCCTGCACGATGGTGGTGATCTCGGTGGTGGAGTGGGCGGTGCGTTCCGCCAGTTTGCGTACTTCGTCGGCGACAACGGCAAAGCCGCGTCCCGCCTCGCCGGCGCGGGCGGCTTCGATGGCGGCATTCAGGGCCAGCAGATTGGTTTGGTCTGCCACTTCGTGAATCACATCCACAATGGTGACGATGGACTCGGACTGGCGGGTGAGCTTGTCGATGGTGCCGGCCACTTCATTGATGGAGGCAACAATGCTGCTCATGCTGTGGCCTGCATCGCCTATCACTTCCACCCCGGTGAATGACTGGCTGACTGCATTGCGGGTGAGCAGGTCGGCCTGCGCCGAACGCTCGGCGCTTACCGACAGGCTGGTGCTCAGTTGTTCTACCGCGGCAGCCATGTCCGAGGCGGCATCATGTTGCTGTTCGCTCCCCCGTGCTACGTGGCGGGCACTGCTGGCAACTTCGCTGGCTGTTTCATCCAGTTGGCGCGAGGTGGTAATCAGGCTGCTGACGGTTTCGTGCAAGTTGTTGCGCATGGTGTGAATCTCGGCCAGCAGGCTGTCTGTTGCTTGGTCACGCAGTTTGATTTCGGTATCCAGTCTGCCGCTGGCAATTTGCTGCACCACCTTTTGCACGTAGAACGGGTCGCCGCCCAGTTGCAAGGTAATGGACATGTAAAGGGTGACAAACAGATAGGCCGACAGCAGCAGGGTGAACAAGGCACAGGCCATGTAGATGTTGCGCTGCAGCAGGATGTGTCCCAGCCGTACATGCAGCAGGGATTCAAGCTGATCAAGCGCAACTTGCTGCAGCGCCTGTGCGCTTTGTATGGTGCCGTCTTGCAGGCCGCTGGCATGTGTCGGTAAGCCGGAGAGGGCATTTTCCAGTTGCTGGGCATTGGCTTTGGCCTGAGTGGCAAATTGTTCCTGCCTGGCGGCAAGTATCTCTTTCAGGCCGGGGTTGAAGGCGGTGGCTTTGGCAAAGTCATCCTGCATGCCGGATAGTGCATCATCCAGCAGGATGCGCAGCCCCACGGCGGTGTCATGGTCCTTGGTGCCAAGCGGCTGGCCGGCGGATCGTTCCAGCAGGGCATTGGCGCGGGTGGCGCGGATCAGCCAGTTGGGCCATTTGACGGTGATGGCGTCCATCAGATAGAAGGTGTCGATATCCGGGTCCAGGGTCAGATTGGATTGATCGCTCACCCGGCCGATATGCTCATTCAGGGTATCGGTCAGCTTGTCCAGGTTATCGGCAGAGGGGCGGGTCTTGACCGCCTGCCAGGCGGCGTTCAAACCATTCCAGCTGCTTTCCACCGCCAGTCGCTGGCCAATTTCGGCTTGTACCGCATTCACCGCCCCCCAGGCGGGTTCCAGATTGGCGGCGCGTGCCTGCCCTTTTTCTGCCAATACCCGTTGCTGCTGGATTTGCGCCAGCAAGGCCATGCTTGGTTTCAGGTATTGCGTGCCTATCAGTTCCTTGCTGGAGAAGTCGGCATTATCCTGATTGCTACGATAAAGTCCGTAGGTAAGGTAGGTCAGCGCAATGGCAAATACGGTACCAATTATTGCAAAACGGCTGGGGTAACTCATTCGCCGCATGGCTTTGGCTACGATCTGGAACATGGCATTCTCGCTAAGGGCTGTGATGGTGATGCTTGCTCAGGTTATGCGGTACATTCGTCGGGACGAATCTGTGCGGTGAATGTCAATCATTTTTTATCAGAACAGATTGATTTAAAGAGGCATAACGGAACAGATGGTTGATTGCGCGTCTCCTTTTAAATATCAATGAATGATGCATTGGCTGATTTGATTTTTATGTGGCGGTCTTCCCCAGCATAGGAAAGATTGCAAAAGAATGCAGGGAGTGCGAGTTTTTTCTGTTATTTGCTTGAATGGTTAGGGACAGTTTGTAAATAATTTGATAAATGAATTGGCGAGTCAGCAGGATAAAGCCAAGGCACTTATCACTGGAATGAGCCATAAAAAAAGCCCACCGGTGGTGGGCTTTTGTCTAAGTGAGGAGCAGTCAGGCCAGCTTGGCCAGTTGCACTTTCACCTTGTCCATCTTGTCGTTCAACTCGGCCAGTTGCGCTTTGTCACGCTCCACCAGATGCGCCGGGGCCTTGTCCACATAGCCCGGTTTTTCCAGCTTGGCGGTCAGCTTGGCCAGCTCGGCGTCCAGCTTGCCCAGTTCCTTGGTGAGGCGGGCGGTTTCGGCGGCCTTGTCCACTTCCACCTTCAGCATCAGGCGGGCGTTGCCGGAGATGGCCACCGGCGCGTCGTCTGCCGGCAGGGTGGCGACGATGCTGCCTTCGGTCAGGCGGGCCAGCAGCTTCAGGTAGGGGATGAAATCCGCTACCGAGGCATCGCCGGTTTCAATAAACAGCGGGGCCTTCACGGCCGGGCCGATGCCCATTTCGCCACGCAGGTTGCGCACTGCGTTCACCATGTCCTTGAAGGCATCCATGCGCGCGTTGGCCGCGGCATTGATCTTCTCCAGCACGGCTACCGGCCATTGCGCCAGCATGATGGAGTCGGTCTTCTTGGCATTAGCCAGCGGGGCGACGGTTTGCCACAGCTCTTCGGTGATGAAGGGCATCAGCGGGTGGGTCAGGCGCAGGGCCACTTCCAGCACGCGCACGATGGTGCGGCGGGTGGCGCGTTGCTGGGCTTCGTTACCGTTTTGCAGCTGTACCTTGGCCAGTTCTACGTACCAGTCGCAGTACTCGTTCCAGATGAATTCGTAGATCACCTGGGCGGCCAGGTCGAAGCGGTAGGTTTCCAGCGCATTGGTGACGTCGGCTTCGGCCTGTTGCAGGCGGCCGATGATCCACTGGTCGACAAAGCTGAATTCCAGCGGCAGGCTTTCGTCCTGACCGCAGTCCTTGCCTTCCACGTTCATCATCACGAAGCGGGTGGCGTTCCACAGCTTGTTGCAGAAGTTGCGGTAGCCTTCTGCCCGCTTGAAGTCGAAGTTGACGCTGCGGCCCAGGGTGGCATAGCTGGCCATGGTGAAACGCAGGGCGTCGGTGCCATAGGCCGGAATGCCTTCCGGGAACAGCTTTTCGGTGGCCTTGGCAATGGCCGGGGCTTTTTCCGGGCGGCGCAGGCCGGTGGTGCGTTTTTCCACCAGTGGTTGCAACGCGATGCCGTCGATCAGGTCCACCGGGTCAATCACATTGCCCTCGGACTTGGACATCTTCTTGCCTTCGTGGTCGCGCACCATGCCGTGGATGTACACGTCGCGGAACGGCACCTTGCCGGTGAAGTGCTTGGTCATCATGATCATCCGGGCTACCCAGAAGAAGATGATTTCGTAGCCGGTAACCAGCACATTGGAGGTGACAAAGGCGTTCAGTTCCGGGGTTTCTTCCGGCCAGCCCAGAGTGGAGAAGGGCACCAGCGCGGAGGAGAACCAGGTGTCCAGCACGTCCTGTTCGCGGCGCAGCGTCTTGCCCGGCGCCTTGGCCTGGGCTTCTGCTTCGGTACGGGCAACCACGATATTGCCGTCTTCGTCGTACCAGGCCGGAATCTGGTGGCCCCACCACAGTTGACGGGAGATACACCAGTCCTGGATGTTCTTCATCCACTGGTTGTAGGTGTTGACCCAGTTTTCCGGGATGAAGCGCACTTCGCCGGATTCCACGGCTTCGATAGCTTTCTGGGCGATGGACTGGCCGGTGGCGTCGCCTTCGCCCACCTTGCTCATGGCCACGAACCATTGGTCGGTCAGCAAGGGTTCGATGACGGTGCCGGTACGGTCGCCGCGCGGCACCATCAGCTTGTGCGGCTTGGTGTCCAGCAGCAGGCCCTGCGCTTGCAGGTCGGCCAGCATGGTCTTGCGGGCTTCCTGGGTGGTCAGGCCGGCGTAGGCGGCCGGCAGTTCGATGCTGCCCTGGGCGCTGCCGTCAAAGCCGAAGATCTGCGCCTTGGGCAGGATGGTGGCTTGCAGGCTCATCACATTGATGAGCGGGGTGTTGTGGCGCTTGCCCACTTCGTAGTCGTTGAAGTCGTGCGCCGGGGTGATCTTGACGAAGCCGGTGCCGAATTCCTTGTCCACATAGCTGTCGGCAATCACCGGGATGGTGCGGCCGGTCAGCGGCAGTTGCAGCTGTTTGCCCAGCAGGTGCTGATAGCGTTCGTCTTCCGGGTTGATGGCCACGGCTACGTCGCCCAGCAGGGTTTCCGGGCGGGTGGTGGCGACGGTGACAAATTCGTCGCTACCGACTACCGGGTATTTGATGTGCCACATATGGCCGTCTTCTTCCTCGGAAATCACTTCCAGGTCGGAGATGGCGGTGCCCAGCTTGGCATCCCAGTTGGACAGGCGCTTGCCACGGTAGATCAGGCCTTGTTCGTACAGGCGTACGAATACTTCGGTCACCACTTCGGCGCGCACGTCGTCCATGGTGAAGTATTCACGGCTCCAGTCCACCGAGCAGCCTACGCGGCGCATCTGGCTGGTGATGGTGCCGCCGGATTTTTCCTTCCATTCCCACACCTTGGCGGTGAACGCTTCGCGGCCCATGTCGTGGCGGTTGATGCCTTGTTCGGCCAACTGGCGTTCCACCACGATCTGGGTGGCAATGCCGGCGTGGTCGGTGCCGGGAATCCATACCGTGTTGTCGCCCTTCATGCGGTAGTAGCGCGTCAGGCCATCCATGATGGTCTGGTTGAAGGCGTGGCCCATGTGCAGGGTGCCGGTGACATTGGGCGGCGGCAACTGGATGGCGAAGGACGGCTTGGTGGTGTCCATGCTCGGCTTGAAGTAGCCGGCCTGTTCCCAGTGTTGGTACCAACGGCGTTCGATATCGCCCGGTTCAAAGCTCTTGGCAAGTTCCATGGTGGTGAATGGTGTGTCTTATGCTGAAAAAATGGGTCGATTATACCCTTTTTTGCGGTGTTCTCCGAGCCGGCTGGCAGCGCTGCTGCTGGCTTGATTTAACATAAGCTTTACTGACAGAAAGTCTGGCTTCGTCAATAATGGGTGCCATCTCTCTTGACGAACAACAATCCACCACTCGCATGGACGCCCCGCGCATTCTCGTGATCGAAGACAGCCTGATGCTGATTCGCCCCCTGTGCCGTCTGGTCAATAAGCAGGGTTTTATTGCGGTGCCGGTAACCAGCCTGGCCGAGGTGCGCCAGGCCCTGGCCGTAGACCCGCGTTTTATGGCGGCGGTGGCGGATTACTGTCTGCCCGATGCGCCCAGCGGCGAGGTGTTGCCACTGCTGCTGGAAAACCGCATTCCCACCGTGGTGCTGACCGCGCACAACGATATGGCCACGCGTGAGCGGGTGTTGAGTATGCCGGTGGTGGACTACATTCCCAAGGAAAGTCCATCCGCCTTTGAATACGTGATGAAGATGCTGCGCCGCATCCGTCTTAACCCCAGCATCAAGGTGCTGGTGGTGGACGATTCGCTGGCCATGCGCCAGCTCTTGCGCACCCAGTTGGAGCGCCATCTGTATCAGGTGCTGGAAGCGGCCGATGCGGAACAGGCGCTGACCATTCTCCGGCAGGAGCGCGGCATCAAGCTGGTGCTGACCGATCACGACATGCCGGGCATGGACGGGGTACGCATGACCAGCACGGTGCGGCGTTTTCTGGACCCCACCCACCTGGCCATTATCGGGATTTCCGGTAGCCAGGACCCCACCATGACGGCACGCTTCATCAAGGCCGGGGCGGATGATTACCTGCAAAAACCCTTCAATTACGAAGAATTTTTCTGCCGCGTCACGCGCAATGTGGAGTTTGTGGAAAACCTGCAGGCGCTGAAGGAATCTGCCAGCAAAGACCCGCTGTCCGGCCTGTCCAACCGGCGGCATTTTTTCGAACAGGCCAGCGCCTTGCGCCACAATATCGGTGTGGCGGTGCTGGATATCGACCTGTTCAAGCGCATCAACGATGGCTACGGCCATGATGTGGGCGACCGGGTGATCTACCAGACTGCCCGCTTGCTGGAGTCTTTCTTCCCGGACGACATTGTTGCCCGTTTTGGCGGCGAGGAGTTCGTCATCCTCAGTCAAGAAGTGAATGCCAGCGTGATGCTGGCCCAACTGGACAAGCTGCGCCGGGCGCTGGCCAATCTGGAAATCAGCACCCCGCTGGGCGATTTGCGTTTTACCGTCAGCATCGGCATGGCGGCCACCGATGAAAGCGATATCGGCAATCTGCTCAAACAGGCGGACAACTATCTTTATCAGGCCAAGCACCGTGGCCGCAATCAGGTGTGTGGCGGCATGGTGACGGCTCAGGGGAATGATTCCCCGCTGGCCCTGGCATGAAAACAGGGGCCGGAGCCCCTTGGTCTTGTGCCATCCCTCCCTTTAATGTACTGCCGAGCGGGAAAACAGGTTCAGCACCAGTACGCCGCCAATGATCATGGCCATGCCGATGATGGCGGGCAGGTCCAGCTTCTGGCCGTATAACTGCCAGGCCACCAGCGAAACCAGCACGATGCCCGCGCCGGACCAGATGGCATACACCACCCCCACCGGTACGTGACGCAGCGTCAGTGACAGCATGTACAGCGACAGCATGTAGCCGGCGGCGGTCAGTACGGACGGGCCAAGCCGGGTAAAGCCTTCGGTCAGCTTCATCGATGAGGTGGCCACCACTTCGGCCAGAATGGCGATGCTCAGGAAAATCCAGGCGTTGTTGTTCATCTCGGTCTCCCTTGGTTTATTCGCTTTGCGACAGCACAGTTTGCCTGCCTTGCATGACACGCTGACGCAGCCGGTCGTAAGCCAGATTGAATAGATAGGTATAGGGCAGGAAAAAGGCAAAGAAGCCCAGGTCCAGCAGCAATGCCTGCCACAGCGATGTGTCAAGCCACCAGGCCGCCAGTGGCACCAGCATCACCACCAGTCCGCCCTCAAACAGCAAGGCATGTGCGCTGCGCACCCACACCGTACGCTGCAGCCCCCAGCGCCGCTCCGCCCGCTCGAACAGGGCGTTGAACAGCATATTGAACAGCATGGCCACGCCGGACATCATCAGCGCCAGCACCCCCATCTGGCCCATGCCGTTGCCAGTCAGCAGGGCGGCCAGTGGCACCAGCATGGCCATGGCGCAGGCTTCATACAGCACGGCGTGCAAGACGCGCTCCTGGATGCGCTTGTTGTCGGCTGTTGGCATGTGACTTTCCTTTCTGATGCGGATGATGCGGTTTGACCGGCTTTGGGTGACATTCTGATTGGTTTGTCGGATAGTTAAAAAATAAAATCCATCGGAGAAACCGATATGTCCTGGTCGCTAGATGCCATTGCCGCCTTCAGCACGGCAGCCGAGCTAGGCTCGTTCTCTGCTGCGGCGCGTCGCCTGGGCAAGAGTCAGTCCACCATCAGCGAGGCGATTGCCAATCTGGAGATCGATCTGGGTGTCAGCCTGTTCGATCGCAGTGGCCGGCAACCGCTACTGACTGCTGCCGGCCAGCAACTGCTCAGCCATGCCCGCCAGTTGCTCGATGCCAGCGATGCACTGGCGCGAGTGGCCGGTCTGCTGGGCGGCGGGCTGGAGCCGCGGCTGACCATCGTGCTGTCCGACACTTTTCAGTCCGAATCGCTGGAGCAGATGTTGCGCCTGTTCGAACAGCAATTTCCGGCGCTGGAACTGGAAACCCTGGTGGCAGAAAAAGAAGATGTGATTGATCTGGTGGAAAGTGGTCGGGCACAGCTTGGCTTTGTCTCGGGACTGGCGCGCTATCCGGCGGATATCGGTTATTACCCCATGCCGGATGCCAGTCAGAGCAGCCTGTATGTCAGCAGCAATCATCCGCTGGCGGGCCTCGCCAGTGTCAGCCGCGAACAACTGGCCGCCGAACGGGAGCTGCGGCTCAACACCTACTATGGCCCGCCCAGCGCCACCCTCGGTGCGCGCTGCTGGTCCGCTCCCAGCTACCTGCTGCTGCTGGAAATGACGCGGCTGGGCTTTGGCTGGTCCGAGCTGCCCAGTTGGCTGGCCGTCAACTTTGGCGGGGACGAGCTGAGCGAGCTGAAAGTGGCCGGCTGGCCCAAGGCGGTGCAGGTGGATCTGGTGTGGTCGCAGGCACGCCAGCCCGGCCGGGCGGCCTCCTGGGTGCTGGCGCAGTTGATGGAAGGTTGATCAGCCAGCAAAACACTGCGTTCTGCAAATCGCGCTTGTCGCATCCTTCTTTGCCCATACTATCCAAAAACGCTTCACCTTCCGCGCCATCACGCAGTCATTTATAAAGGCATGTTTATGAGCAATCTGTCCTCCTTCGCCATTACCGGCAAATGGCCGGCGCAATATCCGGACCGTCTGCAACTGTATTCCCTGCCCACCCCCAACGGGGTAAAGGTATCCATCATGCTGGAGGAGTGCGGCCTGCCGTATGAGGCGCATCTGGTCAGCTTTGAAAGCAACGATCAGTTCAGCCCGGAATTCCTGTCACTCAATCCCAATAACAAGATTCCGGCCATCCTTGACCCCAAGGGGCCGGATGGCAAGCCGCTGGCCTTGTTTGAGTCCGGTGCCATCCTGCTGTATCTGGCGGAGAAAACCGGCCAGTTCCTGCCGGCTGATCCGGCTCTGCGTTATGAAACCATTCAGTGGCTGATGTTCCAGATGGGCGGAGTGGGGCCGATGTTTGGCCAACTGGGTTTCTTCCACAAATTTGCTGGCAAGGACATAGAAGATAAACGTCCGCGCGACCGCTACGTGGCCGAGTCGCGCCGTCTGCTTGGCGTGCTGGATGCCCGCCTGAAAGGCCGTCGCTGGATCATGGGCGATGATTACACCATCGCCGACATGGCCATCCTGCCCTGGGTGCGCAATCTGGTGCAGTTTTATGGCGCGGGCGAACTGGTGGGCTATGCCGATTTTGTCGAAGTGCAGCGCGTGCTGGATGCCTTCCTGGCACGTCCGGCGGTGCAGGCGGGCCTGAACCAGCCGCCACGCAACTGACCCTTCTGCTTGCTGCGTAGAAATACGCAGTCGATTGTCATGAGGAAGGATTGCGCTTAGTGTCTGCAGTTTCCATCATCAGGGAGTTGCTCCTCATGCGCGTCCTTCATTGCTTGCTTGTGGTTGTTGCTTGGTGTGGGCTGGCGTGGTCCCCGGCGCATGCCGCCTCGCTCTCTGAAGCGGAACTCAGCGGCCATTACTGGCTGCAGAATGTGCGCGAGGTGGGTGGGGAGTTGTTGTTGCGGCCGGATGCCAGCTTTGAATGGAAGTTGAGCTATGGCGCGGTCGATCAGTATGCCACGGGCAAATGGCGGCTCAAGGATGGCAAGCTGGAGCTGCTGGCCAGCAGGCCAAAGGGTTCGCCGCTGTTCCGGCTGTTTGCGGAGGATGAGCTGCGCATTCGCAAGCCGGCAGAGCCGGGCAGTTGGATCGCCATTGTCGGCGTGCCGCAGGTAGGGCCGGCTGCCGGCATGGAAGTGCTGTTTGAAAGTGCTGGCGGCAAGCGCTGGCGCGCGGTCACTGATCGCAATGGCGATGCCATCGTGCAGGTGGATGCCGCCGAGCGTTGGACGCGGGCAGGCTTGCGTCGGGATGGCGACCAGGGGGACTGGCAATGGTTTGCCATTCCGGCGGTTCGGGCAGAAGCCAGGCTGGCGGCTTTTGCCATTGATGACATCAGCCAGATTGCGCCGCTGCCATTTGAACAGATGATCCTGCTGCCACAACAAGGCAAGCTGAAAACGGAAGATGGCGGCATGGTGTATGCGCGCTAGGCCGTGTTGGCGGGCATAAAAAAAGCCGGGCTAGCCCGGCTTTTTGCATGGCGTGGTGCCGGATTACAGCGCCGGCATGCTGTAGCCTTCGATCTTGGCGGCTTGTACCAGACCGGCCAGATATTCATGCATGGCCTTGTTGCCGGCCATCTGGGTCAGGTATTGCTGCAGGCGTTCCTTGATGTCGTCAAAGCTGATCTGGCCGCCCTGATTGCGTTCGTTCACCTGGATGATGTGATAGCCGAACTGGGTTTGCACCAGGTTGGGGGTGATCTGGCCGGCTGCGGTGCTGAAAACGGCCTGTTCGAATTCCGGCACCATCTGGCCACGGCCAAACTGGCCCAGGCTGCCGCCTTGCTTGCCGGACGGGCAGGTGGAGTGTTCACGGGCCAGGTCGGCAAAGCGCGCTGGGTTGGCTTGTACTTCGGCCAGCACGCCTTCGGCCTTGGATTTGGCCAGCATATTGCCCAGTTCGTCACCACCACCCAGCGGGAACAGGATGTGGCTGGCCACGGCGGATTCGCCGCTGGCAAAACGTTCCGGGTATTCATCGTAGAAGGCGCGGCAGGTGGCTTCGTCTACCGGCTCAACCTGGATTTCCTTTTCCAGCAGGGCACCGATGGCTGCATTGGGGTTGGCCGCGTCCAGACCTTCCGCCTTGGCTTGTTGCAGCAGCAGCTCGCGCAGCACCAGTTCCTGGATAGTGGCATCGCGCGGATTGGGCGCGTCTGCGTGGTTTTCCTGTTCAGCCTGCACCATGGCTTCAGTGATTTCAACGCCGTTTACGATAATGGCCATGAGATTTTCCTGTTTGGGGAGAGTAAGTGAGACGCTGCAAAGTATACGGCGCGCTAAAAGTGGGAATTAAATGGGGCCGCCGGGGGTAATGTCAATAGCGTTGCCCGTTGCTGTGCTGGTTTTGTGCTGATTTGCGAATAATTGTTAAAGCGCGCCCCCGCTTATTACATAGCAACATCTCGGTCTTGCTGCTTAAAAGGCAAGACAAGCCGCGGTAGTCCAATGTCCTCAATCTTTCCAATCAGGACGCTGGACATGAAAACTTTCCGCTGGGCTGCTTATCCGCTAGCCAGTGCCATGCTGCTGACCGCACTGGCCTTCGTGCTGTGTCACGCGCTTTATATTCCCTGGCCGGACAATTACTTTGCCTGGCGTCACGAATTGATGCTGCTTAGCGGCGTGGAACTGATCATGCTGATGTCGCTGGGCATGTTGCTGGGTATACGCCCCTTGTGGCTGGAAAAGCTGTGGGGCGGGCTGGACAAGCTGTACCGGCTGCATCGCCGGCTGGGTATTGCCGCCGGTCTGATGTTGGCGGCGCACTGGTTGCTGGACCTGTCGCCGCGCTGGCTGATCCAGCTGGGGCTGATTGCGCCCAAGGTCAGGCCATTCCGTGCGCATGTTTTTTCCTGGACTGGCCTGGCCAAGCAGGTGGGTGAGTGGGCCGCCTGGGTGGTGCTCGGCCTGGTGATTGTCGCCTTGCTGCGCATGGTGCCGTATGGTTTCTGGCGCAAATTGCACAAGCTGTTTGCCCCGGTATATCTGATGGGGGTGTTTCACAGTGCCATCCTCATCCCGACGGCATTCTGGTGGACGCCGCTGGGCTGGGCGCTGGCCGTGCTGCTGCTGGTTGGCAGCTATGCCGCTATTGCTTCCTTGCAGCGCAAGGTGGGTAGCTTGCAGCGCCATGCCGGTAGCGTTACCGCCGTGCATGTCCTGCCGGGCAATATGCTGGAACTCCGTTGTGAGGTGCCGCGCTGGCCTGGGCATCAGGCGGGGCAGTTTGCCCTGTTGCGACTGGATGCGGCAGAAGGTGCCCACCCCTTTACCATTGCTTCGGCCTGGCCAGGGCATGGCGAGCTGCGTTTTGTCATCAAGGCGCTGGGAGACTACACCGCCAGCCTGCCCGCCAGGGTGAAGCCAGGCTGCAAGGTGGTGCTGGAGGGGCCTTATGGTGGTTTTACCGGCGGGGTGGATGGTAGGCCGCTGTCCGGACCGCAGGTATGGGTAGCCGGTGGAGTGGGGGTGACACCTTTCCTGGCCTGGCTGCAGGCTTGCTGGCAGCCGGTGACGATGCCGGTGGATTTCTTCTACTGCGTGCGCAAGGCCAGTGAAGCCGCCGGGCTGGATGAAGTGCGCCATGCCTGTCAGCGGCTGGGTATCCGCCTGCACTTGCTGGAGAGCGATCACGGCCAGCGGCTGGAGGTGGCAGCGCTGCCCGAGGCTGCCGATGTGTGGTTCTGCGGGCCGGAAGGTTTGGGGCAGAGCCTGCAGCGCCAGTTGGCCAGCCGCGCGGTGCCGCCGCGTTTCCATCACGAGGCATTCTCGCTGCGCTGAGCTCGTCACCGCTTCAGAACAGGTCGATGTCGCCGCTGACGACTTCGGCCTCGCTCACCATGCCCAGTTGTTGCAGGGCTTCAAACTGGTTTACCTGGTTGCGGCCATGGGTTTTGGAGTAATACAGCGCCTTGTCGGCACGCTCTATCACCTGGGCCGGCACCAGGCAGTTGCCCAGTCTGGTAAAGCCGATGCTCACCGTGATCTGACCCACTTGTGGAAAGGGCTGGCTGGCGATGCGGGTGCAGAAACCTTCCAGTATGGCCTGCGCCTTTTCCTCGCTGGCTGAGTGAAACAGGATGGCAAATTCCTCGCCACCGTAGCGGTACAGGCCATCGTCCTCACCAAAAAACTGCTGCATGCGCTGCGCCAGCATCAGCAGCACTTCATCGCCGATGATGTGGCCGTAATTGTCATTAACCTGCTTGAAGTGATCGATATCCAGCAGTGCCAGAAACGGGATGCGCTGGCTGCGACCTGCCGTTACGCCTACCAGTGAAAACAGTTGGGCATCAAACTTGCGTCTATTGTTGAGGCCGGTGAGGGTGTCACTGTCCGATGCATGCAGCAGATTGAGGAAGTTCTCGTGGATGCGTGCCAGCGCAATCAGCAACTGGTTGTTTACCACGCTATCGGCAGATGGCGTCACCATCAGCACGGCAATCACCTGATTGGCCTGGTAAAGCGGTACGCAAAGACCGGTATCGGTAGGGTAGATGAGCTGATGTGCTTCCTGTTGCAGCAGGATGCGCAACATTTTGCCGCCTGGCAGGGTCCAGGGCTGGTTTTGCTGGGGTAGCTCGTCCAGATTGTCCAGTTGGATGCGCCACCAGGGGTGGCCGTCTATCCAGCGGCAGTTGTACAGCGCGATGGTGCAGTCCGGCATCAGTTCGCGCAGCGTGGTCAGCAGGCTGATTTCCAGCGTTCTGCGCTCGCGCTGGGCGGTCAGTTCAACAAGACTGTCCAGGATTTCCGGCAAGGGTGGTGCCGGTGGCGTGTTGTGTGAAGAGACGCTGGGCATATCCATTGAGGCCACATTGGTTGCTGCAGGGCAGTTTCATGACAAACGATGGAGCCAGTATAGGCAGTCAATGACAGGGAAGCCAGCGGGCGAGCGGCCATGTGCCGGCCGCCCGTCTAGCTGTCAACTGCGTCCGGTGCTGCCGAAACCGCCTTCGCCGCGCTCGGACTGGTCGAACTCATCCACCAGATTGAACTGCACCTGAACCACCGGCACGATGATCATCTGGGCAATGCGTTCCAGTGGTGCCAGGCGGAAGGCGGTGTGCCCCCGGTTCCACACCGAGACAAACAACTGGCCTTGGTAGTCGGAGTCGATCAGTCCTACCAGATTGCCCAGCACGATGCCATGTTTGTGGCCCAGGCCGGAACGCGGCAGGATCATGGCCGCCAGCTTGGGGTCGGCAATGTGAATGGCCATGCCGGTGGGCACCAGTTGGGTTTCACCCGGTGCAATCAGCAAGTCCTTGTCGATGGCGGCGCGCAGGTCCAGGCCGGCGGAGCCCGGCGTGGCGTAGTCGGGCAGGTTGTCGTGCAGGCGCGGGTCCAGCACTTTGACGTCTACAACAGGTTTCATGATGGTTTTCCTGCAAATGAAATGGGCAGGCAGGCCGCGTGGGCCTGCCTTGTAGGGCAAGGTCGGGTTGTGGTTGCGACTTAACGGGGCAGCAGGCGGGTTAGATGCTCGACAATGGCCCGAGCCACGGCGGGCTTGGGCAGGTCCGGCAGCGCGTGCGCACCGGCATCATCCAGCAGCACAACCTGGTTGCTGTCCGCACCCATGGCGTGTTGCGCCAGATTGGCCACCAGCAGCGGCAGCCGCTTTTTCTTGCGTTTGCTCTCGGCAAATTCCAGCAGGTTCTGGCTTTCGGCGGCAAAGCCGACACAGAACGGTGCGGCCGGCAGGCTGGCCACGGTGGCCAGGATGTCCGGGTTTTCTTCCAGTTCGATCACCGGCAGGCCGCTGCCCTTCTTGATCTTGTGCTCCGAGCGGTTTTTCACCCGGTAGTCGGCCACCGCGGCCACGCTGATGAAGATATCCGCGGCACCGACGGTCTGCATCACGCTATCGTGCATTTCGCGCGCGCTGCTCACATCGATGCGCTGCATGCCAATCGGTGCCGCCATGCCGGTGGGGCCGGAAATCAGCGTTACCTCGGCACCGGCGTCGCGGCAGGCGCGTGCCAGTGCATAGCCCATTTTACCGGAGCTGATATTGGTGATGCCGCGCACGGTATCGATGGCTTCATAAGTGGGGCCGGCGGTCAGCACCACTTTTTTGCCAGCCAGGGTCTTGGCCACAAAAAAGCCTTCCAGCAGTTCGGCGAGTGCTTCCGGCTCCAGCATGCGGCCTTCGCCCACCTCGCCGCAGGCTTGTTCACCGCTGTCCGGCCCCCATACCGACACCCCGTCTGCCTTCAGCTGGGCGACATTGCGCTGGGTGGGCGGGTTTTGCCACATCTGGCGGTTCATTGCCGGAGCGACGATCAGCGGACAGCTGCGGGCGGCGGCCAGGGTGGAAATCAGGTCATCGCTCACGCCGTGGGCCAGCTTGAACAGCAGGTTGGTGCTGGCCGGGGCAATCAGGAAGGCATCGGCCCGGCGCGATAGTTGTATGTGCGCCATGGCATTGTCGGGACGCGGGTCCCAGATATCCGTGTAGACCGCGTTGCCGGACAGGGCCTGAAAGGTGACTGGCGTGACAAAGCGGGTGGCGGCCTCGGTCATCACCACTTCCACCGTATGACCGGCCTTGACCAGCAGGCGGGTGAGTTCGGCAGCTTTGTAGGCGGCAATGCCGCCGCTCACACCGAGCAGGATGCGTCTGGCTGTCATCGGGCTTCCCGGATTACTGTGCAATATAAAGCCGAAAGTTTACCGGAAATTCCGCATGGCCGCGCAGCCGGCTTGCAACTGACCGTTGGCCGGGAGGGGAAGATGGCGGGGCGTGGATATGATGTTTGCCGACTGCGTCCAAACAAGCTATAGCCAGAGTAAGGGTAAATCATTCATGTCCATCATTGACTGGCCATTGGCCGAACGACCCCGTGAAAAATTGCTGGCCCAGGGGCCTGCCGCCCTGAGCGATGCCGAATTACTGGCCATCTTTCTGCGTACCGGCATCAAGGGAATGACGGCGGTGGACATGGCGCGGCAGCTACTGACGCAGTTTGGCTCGCTGGCGGCGCTGTTGGGCTGCCAACTGGCGGATTTTGAGCGCTGTCCTGGCCTTGGGGCTGCCAAGTATGCGCAGTTGATGGCGTGCAAGGAGCTGGCGCGCCGCGCGCTGGCTGAAGAAATGACGCTCAGCGATGTGCTGGACGGGCCGGATGCGGTGAAGAACTACCTGCGCTGGGCCATAGGACGGCGTGATGTCGAGGTATTTGTGGTGCTGTTTCTGAGTGCGCAGCACCGGCTTATCACCGTGGAGGAGCTGGCAAGTGGTACGCTGACCGAGGCGCGGGTCTATCCGCGAGAGGTGGCGCGGCGCTGTCTGCAACACAATGCAGCCGCCGTGATCGTGGCGCACAATCATCCCTCCGGCGTGGCGGAGCCTTCGGCGGCCGACCGGGCGCTGACCGCCAGTCTCACTGCGGCGCTGGCATTGCTGGATTGTCGTTTGCTGGATCATTTTGTGGTAACGGGCAGCCAGGCGGTGTCTATGGCCGAACTTGGCTGGCTGTGATGGGGGATGCGGATCGATGCTGTGCGGTAGCCTGACAGTGCTGCGCCAGTTGACGGGCGCATCTGGCTGGTGACTGTCGGCTGTGACCTTGTCTCTCAACTGCATCACACGGAGGTTGCCATGAACATCCTGCGCTTGCTCAATGAGTCGGATTACATTCAGGTCAACAACCAGTTTATCAAGCCGGATCAGCACGGCGCGTCGGAGGAGTTTGCCGATGAGGATGACATCGTGCTGGAAGCCCATGTTGATGGACAGGATCTGGTACTGACCCTGGGTGATCTGGAAGATGCCACGCCCTTGGCTGATGGTGGCTTCTGGCTGGAGGGCGTGGGCTATCTGCGCTTTCTGTCGCGGCAAAGCCTGCATTAGACAGGGCGGGGTGCTGCTGCCTGCGAACCTGATGCGCCCTGCATGGGTTTGCGGGCTGTCCTGTTGCGCCGCTTCCTGCTGGTGGTGTGGTTTTTCGGCCGGCCTGGCCTGACGATATACTTTTTCTTTTTCCTGGCTGCATGCAGTTTGATTTGTCTCAAATCAGGGTCTTGTCGCTGCTGTTAGAGTGTCGACTCTTATTCTAAAGGCATAATCTGCCGCATGGCTTCGAGGGTAATATGGAAAAATACAGAATCGGCATGATAGGCGCAGGTGTAACCGGCACCCCGCTGCTCCAGCAACTGCTGGATGCCCCGTTTGTTGAAATGGTCGGGGTGGCTGATCTGGATTTGCGTCTGCCCGGTATCGAGCTGGCGCGCGCGCGCGGCGTACCGGTAACCAGCAACTTCATCGAGATTGCCGAGCAGGGCGATCAGGTGGACATCATCATTGATGTCACCGGTTCGCGTAAGGTGCGCGAAGATCTGCGCCGCTTCATGCAGTTTTCCGGTAACAGCCATACTGTCATCGTGCATGAACGTGTTGCCTTGCTGATGATGTCGCTGGGTGCTGGCCAGCAAGTAGAAACCCAGCACGAGGAAATGGGCTACTGAGCCTGCGTTTACAGCAGGTGCGCAAGACAAAACCCGGCTTCGGCCGGGTTTTTTGCATTTCACGGCGGAACGCTGCGTATCAGCCAAAGCCACGTTGTTTCAAGGCCAGGTACAGCATGCCGGCGGTAATGGCGTCGTTCAGCGCGTCATGGCGCGGCAGGGCCGGCACTTGCAGGTCGGCAATCAGCTCGGCCAGCCGCAGGTCGATGTAGGCACCGGGGTTTTGCTTGAACTTGTAGTCGTAATAGCGGCCCGAGACTTCGATCTGCCGGTTGGGCAGGCTGATGCCGGTGATGCCGCGCACGTATTTGTTGAGCACGGCCACATCGTATTCCAGGTAGTAACCCACCAGCGGCCTCCCGCCAATGAAGTCCAGCAACTGCCGTACTGCGTCGTCTGCATCCAGCCCTTCCGACACATCCATCGGGCGCAGCCCGTGAATGCTGATGTTGCGGCTTTCCAGTTTGCGCGTGGGTTTGACCAGCACATAAAAGGCCTGGCTGGACAGGATGCGGTTGCCGCGCAGCTTCACCGCGCCAATGGATAGCAGTTCGGCTTCCTGTACTTTCAGGCTGGTGGTTTCGCAGTCCACGCTGACCACCTCCTGTGTGTCGTCGACAAACAGGGTGACATAGCGCGGGTCTTTGAGCATGCGGCGCTGCCACTGGCGTTTGAGATTGCCCAGCATCAGAAGCTCCCCAGACGGAAATGGTGGCGCAGCTGGGTGCGGAATTTCTTCACCACGCCCAGGGCGTCTTTCAGCAGGTCGCGTTCCAGCGTGGAGAGCTGATCGGGTTCAATCTGGTTGCCCGGCTGTTTGCCCAGCGACAGTTGCTGCAAGCCCTGGCTCAGCTTGAGGGTGAGCAGGAAGGACAGCGATTCGGCAATTTCACTGGCCAGCTCCTTGTCCAGATGCCCGGCTTCGGCCAGTGCGTGCAGCCGGTCGAAGGTGTTGCACTGGCTGATTCCGTGTTCCAGTGAGAGTGAACGCACGCCATGCACCAGCGGGAAAATGCCGCCTTTTTTCAGGTCCAGCATGGCCTTGCCGTTGCGCTCCTTGGTGAGCAGGTGGGAGAACAAGCCCAAAGGGGTGTCGAACTGTTCGATGGCGCGGGCAAAGCGCGAGAAAAAGCTGGCATCGTCGCGTAGCTGTTGC
Source organism: Aquitalea magnusonii (assembly GCF_002217795.2). Lineage (NCBI taxonomy): Bacteria > Pseudomonadati > Pseudomonadota > Betaproteobacteria > Neisseriales > Chromobacteriaceae > Aquitalea > Aquitalea magnusonii. The sequence continues at coordinate 2,660,047 of NZ_AP018823.1, read as the reverse complement.
AGCAAATAGGCATGGCTGCGTTCCAGCAGGCTGGCATCGCCGGCGACGGCTTCGGCATCCACGTAAATGGCCAGGTTCATCAGCGCGGCACCATCCGGCTGGTACACCCATTGGTGAATCTGCTGTTGCAGCTGGCTTTCGGTCAGCCGCCAGGCGGCATTGTTGACCATGATCTGGCCCTGGCAGGGCGGGTAGCCAAAACGGGCCAGTGCGGCGGAAAAGGCTTCGCAGATGGCGGGCAGTTCCGGGTGGTTGAAGCCGTTGCGCAGGATCAGCGCATTGTCCTGATCGGTTTTGAGGATTTGTTCGCCACGGCCTTCCGAGCCCATTACCAGCAGGCAGCTATTGTCTTGCAGTTCTGCCGGGGCCAGTAGTTGCCAGGTGCGGGAGAACAGCCGGGCATTGAGGGTTTGCACCAGGCGGCCCAGTTGCGGGGCTTTGACGCCGTGGCTGAACAGGATTTGCACCAGACGGGTGATTTGAGCGGCGATTTCCGCCAGCTCGTCCAGCGTGTCGGCGCGATCCAGCCGCTGGGCAATCAGGTGGGAGTGGTTGGAGAAGTAGGACAGGATGTCCACCTGGGACAAGATACCGATGGCCTGGCCATTGTCGGTCACCACCAGGCGGCGGATATTGCGCCGGGTCATGATCAGCAGCGCATTGAACAGGAAGTCACCCACGTCCACGGTAAGCAGTTCGAAGCGGCACAGGGCTGCCAGTGGCGTGCTGCCGGGGACTTCGTTGAGCACGATGTCGCGAAAATCGGTAGTGGTGAAGATGCCCAGCCTGCCGTCATGGCGTACCAGTACCGACTTGACCTTATTGTCCTTCATCACCCGCGCCGCGTCGCGCACGCTGGTGCTGCCATCCACGAACACCGGGGTGCGGCTGCCGACATCGCGCACTGTGGCGGTGAGCAGGGTTTGTAGTTCGCGGTTGCCGGCACGTTGCGCCATGCTGCCGAACTTCTCTGACACGCTGGCATAAAAGTAGGCGCCAAAACGCGGGTTCTGTTCGGTCAGCGCCATCACCACATCCCGCGGCAGGGTGTAGAGCAGGGCTTCTTCGTGTACCACAAAGCGGTGTGGCGTCTGCCCGGCTACCATGGCGCGAGCGTCGAAGGTATCGCGTTCGCGGTAGAGGGTGATGACTTCGTCGCCTGCCATTTCACGCATGCTGCCTTTGAGCACCACGTACAGGGCATCTACCCGGTCGCTGGGGCCAAGCAGGCATTCTTCCTCGGCAAAAAACTGGATGTCGGCGTGTTTTTCCAGCGTTTGCTGTTCGCCGGGCGTCAGGGTGTCGAAGGGCGGATGGCTGAAGTCAAAACGGCTCATGATGTCTCTCCGGTGGCGCTATTGTTATCCATCTTGCAGAAGTGGCCTTTCAAACAGCATAACGCGGAAGCGACGGGCCGCAAACGAAAAAGCCGTTTCCTGAGAAACGGCTTGTGTAAGGCATGCAGCGGTATTCGCTTCAGTGGCCACTGCTTTGCAACGGTGCGCCGTCACGAAACAGCAATAGCTGGCCGGGCTGTAGCTGGATCCAGCTTTCGTTGTCGGTCAATGGCTGGGTGGCCACTACGGCCACCCGGTCGTACGGGGTGGTGACGGTGGAAAAATCTACGGTGACATCGTCGTCCACCAGATGGGCCTTGTTGAACGGCGCCTGGCGGATAATGTAGTGCAGATTGGTGGCGCAGTGGGCAAACAGCACTTCGCCATTGCTCAGCATGAAGTTGAATACGCCGTGCTGGCGGATTTCGGCCGCCAGGCGGTCGATTTCGGCAAACAGTTCGTCCAGTTGCGGCGCACTGCACCACTTGCTGCGCAATTGCTCCAGCAGGTAGCAAAAGGCGCGTTCCGAATCGGTGCTGCCCACCGGGTTGAAGTGACAGCCGGCTTCGGGCTGGAAGGTTTTCAGGTCGCCATTGTGGGCGAAAATCCAGTACTGGCCCCACATCTCGCGCATGAAGGGATGGGTATTGGCCAGATTGACCTCGCCCTGGGTGGCCTTGCGGATGTGGGCGATGACGTTTTGCGACTTGATCGGGTAATTGCGTACCAGATGGGCGACGGCGGATTCCACCGAGGGCTTGTCATCCAGAAAGATGCGGCAACCCTTGCCTTCAAAAAAGGCAATGCCCCAGCCATCGGCATGGTGGTCGGTGAGGCCGCCACGGCGGTGGAAGCCTTCAAAGGAAAACAGGATGTCGGTGGGGGTATTGCAATTCATGCCTAATAGCTGGCACATGGGGTCATCACTCGCTGCTATGGGGTGTTTCGGGGGTGTTGGCCGGGCTGCCAAGGCGTCCGGGGTGTTCCGAGCATAGTCGATTCATCCCGCAGCGACAATTGTCCGACACAGGGCCGGGCAGCTTAGCCACGCTGCGGGCAACAGGCTCTGATCAGGATCAGACATGCTGAGGGTTCACTCCCCCAGTGTCACCAGGCCGTTTTCTCCCAAGTTGGCCCCCATGTCGGAGGCCAGCTCGCCCACCCGCACCAGCGCCCGTTCGTAGGCTTCGTTCCACGGATAGCAGCAGGACAGCCGCAGGCAGTTGCGATAACGGCCACGCGCCGAATACATCACCCCCGGAACCACGGTAATGCGTTCGGCCAGCGCGGCGTGAAACAGCTCCAGCGTGTCCACCCCGGCGGGCAGTTCCACCCACAACAGGCAGCCGCCGGAGGGCAGGGTGGCGCGGGTGCCTTGTGGAAAGCGGCTGGCCACCGTGCCACGCAGTCGTTCCATCTGGCTCATGAAATGGCGGCGGATCAGCCGCAGGTGATGGTCGTAACCGCCGCTTTCCAGATATTCGGCCAGGGTTTCTTCCAGCAGCCGTGGCTGCCCCAGCGAGCTGGCGCATTTCAGTTGCAATACTTCGCGGGCAAAGCGTCCGGCGGCAATCCAGCCAATGCGAAAACCCGGTGCCAGCGTCTTGCTGTAGCTGGAGCACAGCAGCACCCAGCCATCGCGGTCGAAGGCCTTTACCGCGTCCGGCGTCTGGCTGCCGTAGTGCAGGTCGGCGTGCGGGGCGTCCTCGATCAGCGGAATGCGGTAGTCGTTGACCAGTTGCGCCAGCCGGCGCTTGGCTTCCGGCGGCATGGTGCTGCCCAGCGGGTTGTGTACGGTGGGCATGGCCACGATGGCTTGCAGCCGCTTTTCCGATAGCAGCAATTCCAGTGCGTCCAGTGACAGCCCGCTATTGGGGTGGGTAGGAATCTCGATCACCGACAGGCCCAGGCTTTTGAGCAAGGGCAGCAGGTAAAAATAGGTGGGCGATTCCAGCCCCACCGTATCGCCTGGCTTGCACACGGCGCGCAAGGCCAGTTGCAGCGCTTCGGAACAGCCATTGGTGATGACGATGTCGTCCGGGGCCAGCACGCAGCCCCAACTGACCGCACGCTGGGCAATCTGGCGGCGCAAGCGGGCCGAGCCGGGCGGGAAGGGGTAGTCGGTGGTCAGCTCCGGTTGCTGGCGCAATAGCCGCCCCATGATGTGCTTGAAGCGGTTGGTAGGGTAGAAGTCGCTGCCGCGCGGGCTGGCCAGGGACAGGTCGATGAAATCAGCTGACGTCTGTACCCGCATCACCGCTTCGATATGGTCCACCACTTCGCCGGTGGGCGCGGCTTCGCTCTGGCGGCGCATGCGTGGCAGCGGCAGGCTGGCGGCGGCTTTGACATAAAAGCCGGATTGCGGCCGCGCTTCGATAAAGCCGCGGTCTTCCAGCGTGCGGTAGGCCAGCAGAATGGTGGACGGGCTGACCTTGTGGATGTCACAGGCCTTGCGGACAGAAGGCAGCCGTTCGCCGGCCTGCATCACGCCGTTCTGGATCAGCGTGATCCATTCATTGACCAACTGCTGGTAGAGCGGCTCCTGATTCATGGTGCATTCCTTGGGCGGCGGACGGCTGTCCGGCACAGTTTTTGGCAAAGTGGACCATAACAGTTTGGAGATTGCATAACTGTTATGGTCTCAATTGTATTTTTCTGAATCTGTTATTGTCCAGTCGCTTTACGTACCATGGCAGCATCAAAAACATGGTGCGGTGGCAGGGTTTGCCTGTCGGGCCACAAGCCGGATTACGGCAAGCCTGTCCACCGCCAGCACTGCCCTGGAGTTGTCATGAATCTTGTTGCCCTGGTCACCTATCTGCTGGTGATGTCCATCACCCCCGGCCCCAACAACCTGGTGCTGGCCTCGTCCGGCGTCAATTACGGTTTCAGCCGCACGCTGCCGGCCTTGCTGGGCATGGCGTTGGGACTGGCCGTGCAGATCGGCCTGATGACGGTATTCCTGGGGCAGGTGGCAGGGCTGATCAGCAGCGTGCAGCTGTATCTGGCACTGGCCGGCTGCAGTTATCTGTTGTGGCTGTCCTGGGGCATGGCGCGGGCAGGGGCGGTGGACAAGGCGGATGGCGCGGCGGCACCGATGGGCTTTTCTGGTGGCTTGCTGTTCAACTGGCTCAACCCCAAAGTGTGGCTGATGGGTTTCAATATTGCGGTGGTGTTTTTGCCCAAGCATATGGACCCGCTGGCTGCCGGCCTGCTGTTTGCCGTCATCACCTTTGCCGTGGGCCTGCCCTGCATTGCGCTGTGGGCGGGCAGTGGCGTGGCCATCCGCCGCTGGCTGGCCTCGCCACGGCGCTTGCGTGCCTTCAACTGCGGCATGGCCGCCATGCTGGCCGGTACTGCGTTCTGGCTGATGGCGCAGATGCTGCCAGCCCATATGTTGCCGGTGGTCAGCGCGCTGATCTGATCTGTTCTGAACCGTTCTCCGGCCCTCCCTCAGTCTGGCAAGCGGGAGGGCTTGGCCGATAATCCGAGCCCGCATTTGCGGGCTGTTTTGTTGGCGGCGTACAATAGCGCCTTTCTTCATCCGGCTGGACCTCATTCCATCATGATCCGTACCCGCTTTGCCCCCAGCCCTACCGGCTATCTGCACATTGGTGGCGTGCGTACCGCACTCTTTTCCTGGGCGTATGCCCGCAAGAACAACGGCGTTTTCGTGCTGCGCATCGAGGACACCGACCTTGAACGCTCCACGCCGGAGTCGGTCAAGGCCATCATGGACGGCATGCACTGGGTAGGCCTGGATTATGACGAAGGTCCGTTCTACCAGACCCAGCGTTTTGACCGCTACAAGGAAGTCATCCAGCAGCTGCTGGAATCCGGCCATGCCTACCGCTGCTATTGCAGCAAGGAAGAGCTGGAAGCCATGCGCGCCGAGCAGGAAGCCAAGGGTGAAAAACCGCGCTACGACCGTCGCTGGCGTCCGGAAGAGGGCAAGACCCTGCCGGCCATTCCGGCTGATGTGGAGCCGGTAATCCGCTTCCGCACCCCGCTGGACGGCACTGTCGCCTGGGACGACGCGGTGAAGGGCCGTATCGAATTCTCCAATACCGAGCTGGACGATCTGATCATCGCCCGCCCGGATGGCAGCCCCACCTACAACTTCTGCGTGGTGGTGGACGACTGGGACATGCAGATCACCCATGTGATCCGCGGTGACGACCACGTCAACAATACCCCGCGCCAGATCAACATCCTGAAGGCGCTGAATGCGCCGCTGCCGGTGTATGGCCATCTGCCGATGATCCTGAATGAGGACGGCCAGAAGATGTCCAAGCGCCGCGACGCGGTGAGCGTGGTGGACTACGCCGACAAGGGCATCCTGCCGGAAGCGCTGCTCAACTACCTGGCCCGTCTGGGCTGGGGCCACGGCGATGACGAATTCTTCGACATGAAGCAGTTTGTCGAATGGTTCAGCCTGGAAGCGGTCAGCGCCTCGGCCAGCCGTTTCAACCAGGAAAAATTCCTGTGGCTGAACGCCCAGCACATCAAGGCCGCTGACAACAGCCGCTTGGCAGCGCTGATTGCCCCGCGTCTGGCTGCCGCAGGTGTGGATACCGCCACCGGCCCGGCCATTGAGGACGTGATTGCGCTGGTGAAAGAGCGCATCCAGGACCTGAACGCGCTGGCCGTGGAAGTGGATTACTTCTACAAGAAACGCGAAGCCGCTGCTGCCGATGTGGAAAAACACCTGGCTGGCGACGCCGTGGCACGCATGGGCCGCTTTGCCGACAAGCTGGCGGCACTGGATAGCTGGACCGCCGAAAGCATCCACGAACTGTTCAAGCCGTTCTGCGCCGAAGAAGGCATCAAGATGGGCCAACTGGGCATGCCGCTGCGCGTGCTGGTGTGTGGCACCACCCAGACTCCGTCGGTGGATGCCGTGCTGGCGCTGATCGGCAAGGAAGAAGTGCTGCGCCGCCTGCGCGCCTGAGCGGTTTTTCAGACGAACCCAATCACTTTCTCAGCAGCCTAAAAGCCACCCTGCGGGGTGGCTTTTTTTGTGCGCATGGGCAGGGAATCAGGTCACCGCATGGCGCTGCTGGAACTGCGGCTGATCCCAGTTGGCGCCATCCAGAATGTCGCGCAGGGTTTCCACCGCATCCCATACGTCAACATGGCGCAGGTAGAGCGGGGTGATGCCAAAGCGCAGCACTTCCGGTTCGCGGTAGTCGCCAATCACCCCACGGGCGATCAGCGCCTGCATCACCGCATAGCCTTGCGGGTGACGATAGCTGACATGGCTGCCGCGCTGTGCGTGATTCCGCGGGGTGATCAGGGTCAGCGGATGGTGGGCGCAGCGTTGTTCCACCAGCTGGATGAACAGGTCGGTGAGTGCCAGCGATTTTTCGCGCAGTGCCGTCATGCTGGTTTGCAAGGTGGCATCCAGTCCGCACTCCACCAGTGCCATGGACAGGATGGGCTGGGTGCCGCACAAAAAGCGGCGTATACCGTGGGCAGGCTGGTAGTCCGCCGCCATGTCAAACGGACGAGAGTGCCCCCACCAGCCGGATAGTGGTTGCCAGAAGCGGTCCTGATGGCGTGCTGCCACCCAGATGAAGGCCGGGGAGCCCGGTCCGCCATTCAGGTATTTATAAGTACAGCCCACGGCAAAGTCGGCCTCGCTTGCATTGAGGTCGACCGGTACGGCACCGGCCGCATGGGCCAGGTCCCAGATGGTGAGGGCGCCATGACGGCGTGCCTGCGCCGTCACTGCCGCCATGTCATGCATGGCACCGGTACGGTAATTGACGTGCGATAGCAGTAGCACCGCCACGTCTTCGTTCAATGCTTGTTCCAGCGGCAGGCTGTCGTCGATCAGCCGCATTTCATAGCCTTGCTGCAGCAGGTCCATCATGCCCTGGATCATGTACAGGTCGGTGGGGAAGTTGTCGCGCTCGGAGACAATCACCTTGCGCTGCGGGGCGGCTTGCTGCTGGATGCGGATGGCGGCAGCCAGTGCCTTGAAGATATTGAGCGAGGTGGTGTCGGTGATGACCACTTCGTCGCTGCCGGCACCGATCAGCCCCGCCAGCTTGTTGCCCAGCCGACGCGGCAGCTCGAACCAGCCGGCCGTATTCCAACTGCGGATCAGCCCTTCACCCCATTCCGCGCGCAATACTTGCAGGCTGCGCTCTTCAGCGGCCTGTGGCAGCACGCCCAGCGAGTTGCCATCCAGATAAATCACATCTTGCGGCAGTCGGAATTGCTGGCGCAGTCCGGCCAGTTCGTCGCTGGCATCGGCTGCCAGGCAGTGTTCACGCGTCAGCATGGTGTAGTCTCCTTGGTGGGGGAAACATCATGGTAGCACTGGCTTGATTGTGAACAATTGCAAGTTCTGCTTGCTGATTGCCAGTATTTTGCAGATTATTCGAATTAGTGAATGAATAATGAAAGAAACGTGCAAATGCAGCTCGACGCAATCGACATGCGCATCCTGCGCGCCTTGCAGGACAATGGCCGCCTGAGCAATCAGGACCTGGCCGAGCAGGTGGCGCTGTCGCCTTCTGCCTGCTTGCGCCGGGTACGAACGCTGGAAGAGGAGGGCCTGATCCGCGCCTACCGTGCCGAGCTGGACGCCGTGGCGCTGGGCTTCGAGCTGGAAGCCATTGTGCAGGTAACGCTGGATCGCAGCCGCGATGATTGGCATGGCGAGTTCCTGCAGCAGATGCAGGCCTTTGAGGAGGTGACGGCTGCCTATGTGGTGACCGGGCCGTGCAATTACATCCTGCAGCTGCGTTGCCGTAATCTGGCGGCGTTTTCCGACTTTATTGTGGAGCGTCTCAACAAGGTGCCCGGCATGCGCGATATCTGCTCGCACATCGTGATGAAAACCCTGAAAGACAGCCGCCATCAGCTTCCGCTCTGATCAGGGCCTGCCATGCACTGGGCGTAACAAAGCCGGTCTATGCTGCGTGTGGATGCCTGTCTGTCGGTCCTGCCCTGCTGTTGTTCAGCACCACTTACCTGGGGTGTGAGCAAAAACTCTAGAAAAGTGGATTTTGTGGCGAGGGATGGGGGATAATGCCGCCCAGCCAAACTGAGGTGCATCAAAATGAAGTGTGTTGACGATTTCCGCCTGCGTCTGGGCAAGCATGAACTGGTTCCCATCATGGTGGGTGGCATGGGCGTGGACATCTCCACCGTCGCCCTGTCGCTGGAGGCTGCCCGTCTGGGTGGCATCGGCCATATCTCCGATGCCATGGTACCCACGGTGACGGACCGTCGCTTCAACACCAAGTTTGTCAAGGACAAGCTCAAGCAGTACAAATTCAACGTCGAGAACGCCGACAAGTCGGTGGTGAAGTTCGACCTGGACATCCTGGCCGAGGCAACCAGGTTGCACGTGGGCTCCGCCATGGAGGCCAAAAAGGGCGACGGGCTGATTTTCATCAACTGTATGGAAAAGCTCACCATGAACGCGCCCAAGGAAACCCTGCGCGTGCGTATGCAAACCGCCATGGATGCCGGTATTGACGGCATTACCCTGGCGGCCGGTCTGCATCTGGGCTCTTTCTCGCTGATTGAAGATCACCCGCGTTTTCGCGACGTGAAGCTGGGCATCATTGTTTCGTCCCTGCGCGCCTTGCAGCTGTTCCTGAAAAAGTCGTCCCGTACCGGCCGTCTGCCGGACTACGTGGTGGTGGAAGGCCCGCTGGCTGGCGGCCATCTGGGCTTTGGCATGGACTGGGCAGAGTACGATCTGGCCACCATCGTGGCGGAAATCCGCGCCTGGATGCAGGCAGAACAGCTGGACATCCCGCTGATTCCGGCTGGTGGCATCTTTACCGGCAGCGATGCAGTCGGCTTCCTGGAAAACGGTGCCAGTGCCGTACAAGTAGCCACCCGCTTCACCGTCACCCGCGAATGCGGCCTGCCGGAAAAAGTGCAGCAGGAATACTTCAAGGCCACCGAAGATGATATTGAGGTGAACCAGTTGTCGCCGACCGGTTACCCGATGCGCATGATCAAGTCCTGCCCGGCTATCGGCGATGGCATTCGCCCCAATTGCGAGGCTTACGGCTATCTGCTGGATGCCAATGGTAGCTGTTCCTATATCCAGGCGTACAACCGCGAAGTGGCAGCCCATCCGGGCGAGCGCCGCATCAAGGTGATGGACAAGACCTGTCTGTGTACCCATATGCGTAATTTCGATTGCTGGACCTGCGGTCAGTACACCTACCGCCTGAAGGATACGACCCGTCGCAATGAAGACGGCAGCTACCAGATCCTCAGCGCCGAACACGTGTTCAAGGACTACCAGTTCAGCAAGGATGGCAAGGTAGCCTTGCCGGACTGACAAGGTACGCAAACCCGGTCTGGCTGGACCGGTTGGTAGAGAATGGCGAATCGCTGCGGCGCTTCGCCATTTTTCTTGTTGAAGCGGCACTGGCAGTAGTATCGTCAGAGCCTGTCTTGTCACTTTTGAGGAATGCCATGCCGCAACGTCTGGACCCCGCCACCACCGCCCTGATCCTGATCGACTTGCAACAGGGCATCCTGGGTTTTGCCAAGCAGCCCTATGATACCGAGCAGGTGCTGGAGCACTCCGCCGCGCTGGCCAAAGCCTTCCGAGCCGCCGGTGCGCCGGTGGTGCTGGTGCGGGTAGGCTGGTCGGCGGATGGTGGCGATGCGCTGCAGTTGCCGACCGATCTGGTGCCGCCGGCCACGCCGGTGCCGGACAACTGGTTGCAACAACCGGCCGAGCTGGAGGTGGCTGCCAGTGATATCCAGATCATCAAGCGGCAGTGGAATGCGTTTTACGGCACCGAGCTGGATTTGCAGCTGCGTCGGCGTGGTATCCGCACCGTGGTGCTGGCCGGCATTTCCACCCATATCGGCGTGGATTCCACCGCGCGTGCGGCCTGGGAGCGCAATTATGCGGTGGTGCTGGCCGAAGATGCCATGAGCTGCCAGGTGCTGGAATGTCACCAGTTTTCCGTCAAGCATATTTTCCCGCGCCTGGGCCGGGTGCGTAGTACGGCCCAGGTGTTGCAAGCCCTAGCGGCGGGGAAGGGTGGCAGTGAGTCGTTATCCGCTTGATCCGAACCAGGTTGAACTGACGGCGATCCGGGCGCAGGGGGCCGGCGGCCAGAACGTCAACAAGGTGTCCTCCGCCATTCACCTGCGTTTTGACGTGATGGCCTCCAGCCTGCCCGATCACATCAAGCAGCGCCTGCTGGCCATGGCCGACGCCCGCTTGAGCAAGCAGGGCGTCATCATCATCAAGGCGCAGCAGCACCGCACGCAGGAGTTGAACCGGGACGATGCACTGGCGCGTCTGCAAGCCATGGTGGATGCGGTGTCGCACCAGCCCAAGGCCAGGCTGGCCACCCGTCCCACCTATGGTTCACGTCAGCGCAGGCTAGAGGGGAAATCCCGGCGCAGCGGCATCAAGGCCTTGCGTGGTCGGGTGGATGACTGAACCGGCTGGGCGGGCTCAGGCGCGGCGACTGGACTGACAACTTGGAAACAGGTGTCGGCCCAGCTCTTCGGCTGGCACCGGTTTGCACAGCAAAAAGCCTTGCAGTTCGATATCCGGATGGTGCGCGCACAGGAAGTCCAGGTCCTGGGGGTTATCTATGCCTTCGGCCACCATGCGCAGACCCAGCTCGCGCGCGATATTGGCCATGCCGGCAATGATGCTCTGGCTGCGGGCGTCGCGGTGAATGTCCTTGATCAGGATGCGATCGAACTTCAGTTCGGTCAGTGGCAGGTTCTTGATGTGTTCTAGTGTGGTGTGGCCGGTGCCAAAGTCATCCAGCGACAATTCGAAGCCGCGCATGCGCAGGCGCAGCAGGGTGGCCAGCGTGTGGCCGAAATTGGTGAAGGCCATGGTTTCGGTGATTTCCAGCACAATGCGGTCAAACGCGAGGCCGCGCGATTCCACTTGTTCCACCAGCCAGTCCAGAAATTCCCGGTCGTCCAGCAGGCGGCGCGACAGGTTGATCGACAGGCGCAAATCTTGCGTATCCGGCCCGCGGATCAGCAAATCCAGGCCGGTTTGCACAATGCGGTGGGTCAGCAGGGAAATGAAGCCTTCATGCTCCAGCATGCCGATGAACTGGTTGGGCCCCAGTATGCCCATGGTGGGGTGACGCCAGCGTGCCAGCGCTTCAATCTGCACCGCCTTGCCCTGGCGCAGGTCGTAAATCGGCTGATAGAACGCACAAAACTGGTTGTGTGCCAGGCCGGTGATGATGTCGATCAGCGGCAGGCTGCTCTTGTTGTCGATGATGTCCTGCGGCAAGTCCAGCAGGCGGGTGATTTCGGTCAGGAACAGATTGTCATCAATCGGTTTGGCCAGATGACCAATGCCGGTGAAGCCCAGCTCTTGCGCTGCGCGCACGCTGTTGGCCAGCAATTCCGGCGAGTGGCCGCTGATGAGCAGCAGCGAGGGAATATGTGGTTGGCGGGATAGGTGTTCCACCAGCTCGATACCATCCATGCCCGGCATATTCAGGTCGGTAATCACCAGGTCGAGCGTGGGAATCTGCCGGCTAAGCTGGAAGGCCCAACTGCCATCGGCGGCTTCATGTACCACGGCATTGGGGATCTGCTGACACAGTTCTTTGAGCAGCTTGCGCTGACTGCTGCTGTCTTCGGCAAGCAGAATCTGTCTTGGCGGTTTACTGGTCATGGCGGACGCGCTGAGGGAGGAGTATTCCTCAATCTAAGCAGGTGTCATGCAATCTTTCCAGTTAAAAAACGGATAGATAGCGATTTCGTAAGTGGAAGCTGTAATGAGATGGCCGGATTGTGCGCTTTTTGTGAAAAAAATAGCGCTCAGCCAGCAGGGGGATGGCAGGGGTGGTCGGCCATGGCGATGCCAGCGCAAGGCTGGCCAGCTTTCAGGCAGAAACAAAGCGATTCCGCGTGCCTTGGCAAGCGGAAAGAGGCTGCGCGACCCTGCAGGTGGGCTGAGTGGCCGCGAGACAGGCGTGGCTGCTTAGCGGCGCTTGAAGTGCTGCGGGGCCGGGCCGCCGACCGGAGCGGTCGGATGGCGGAAATTGATGCGACCCTTGGTCAGGTCGTACGGGGACATTTCCACGGTAACGCGGTCGCCCACCAGTACGCGGATACGGTGCATTTTCATTTTGCCCGAGCCATAGGCCAGGATTTCCACATTGTTGTCTAGGCGCACGCGAAAGCGCGATTCCGGCAGCATTTCAATAACGACGCCTTGCAGTTCGATCATGTCTTCTTTGGACATTAACGATTCCTTTCAGTGTAACGGGTGGGCCAATAGCCCATGCGGCAGTCCCTCACGGAGCGCCGCACGATCTGTGATAACAGATTGCTTCTATCGATAACCAAGCAGGTAAGACTGGCAGCACATGCAAAATGTGCCGTTACCAAGGCAAGGCAGACGGATTGAAACCCCGATTGGGGAACGGTCCGGAAGGAGGCAGCGCGCATTATACGGCTAAATGGCTGATTTGTCAGCACAAATGAACAGTGAATCCACATTTGCTGCCAGGTTTTGTCTGCTGGCGGCAAAAACACTTATGCATCCGCAGCTTAGCGTGGTTGTCTGCATGTTGCATGCAGCACAGCGCCGACGCTGGCGAGGGGGTGGCACCGGTGTTGCAGCCGCTTGGGCCGGTGCTGGCGGTCGCTCTGCCTGGTCTGTCTGGCGCGGGTGCGGGCGTGGCCTGACAGGGCGTGGCGGAGCCTGGTCAAATCCTTGATATATGTCACAAAAGGAAAATTCAACATTCATATTCTTACAATTCAATACAAAAATGCACTGGATTATTCCTGCTCTTGCTGACATCCTGTAGGGTTTCGATCATCACGTTTTGCTGATATTTGCCAGCGGAGCAAAACGCTATCAGTTGTAAACCCTGCAGTAGGACAGACTTATGGAAAACAATAGAGAAGGCGAAGGACTCCGGCGCAGCCTGCAGGCGCGTCATTTGTCCATGATCGCCATTGGCGGCTCCATCGGTACCGGCCTGTTTCTGGCTTCCGGTGCCACCGTCGCCTCCGCCGGGCCGGGTGGGGCCTTGCTGTCGTATGCCCTGATCGGCCTGATGGTGTATTTCCTGATGACCAGCCTGGGCGAGATGGCGGCTTTCATGCCGGTGTCCGGCTCGTTTCAGGTGTATGGCTCGCGCTTTGTTGATCACTCCTTCGGTTTCGCCCAGGGCTGGAATTATTGGTACAACTGGGCGGTCACCATTGCGGTGGAGTTGGCTGCGGCCGCCATCGTGATGCATTACTGGTTGCCCACCGTGCCGGGCGTGGTGTGGAGTGCGCTGTTTCTGGCCATTATCTTTGCCCTCAACTATTTCTCGGTAAAGGGCTTTGGCGAGGCGGAGTTCTGGTGTTCCATGCTCAAGGTGATCACCATCATCGCCTTCATCATCGTGGGTTTCATGATGATCTGGGGCATCATGACCAATCCGGACAGCAGCCGTTATTCACCCGGCCTGAATGTGTTCATGCATGGTGACGGTCCCTTTGTCGGCGGGATGGCGGCCTTTGTCAGCGTGTCGATGATTGTGGGCTTTTCCTTCCAGGGGACCGAGCTGATCGGCGTGGCCGCAGGGGAGTCCAGCCAACCGGCCAAGACCATTCCGCGCGCGGTAAAGCAGATTTTCTGGCGCATCCTGATGTTCTACATGCTGTCCATCCTGATCATCGGCTTTATCCTGCCGTATAACGATCCGCTGCTACTGAAGAATGATGTACAGGATGTGGGGGCCAGCCCGTTCACCCTGGTGTTCAGCCGTGCCGGTCTCGCGCTGTCGGCCAGCCTGATGAATGCGGTGATCCTGTCTGCCATTCTGTCGGCGGGTAATTCCGGCATGTATGCCTCCACCCGCATGCTGTACGTGATGGCACAGAACAAGATGGCACCGGCCTGGTTTGGCAAGTTGTCCGACAGCGGTGTGCCGCGCAATGCGCTATATGCCACCACGGCGATTGCCGCACTGTGTTTTCTTACCTCCTTGTTTGAAAGCAATGCGGTATATCTGTGGCTGCTTAATTCCTCCGGCATGACCGGCTTCATTGCCTGGCTGGGCATTGCCATCTGCCATTACCGCTTCCGCCGTGCTTATGTGCGGCAGGGGTATGATCTGGCCGATCTGCCGTATAAGGCGCGCTGGTTTCCGTTGGGGCCGCTGTTTGCCTTTGCGCTGTGCATGTTGATCATGCTGGGTCAGAATTACGCCGCCTTCACCAGTGCCAAGGTGGACTGGAATGGCGTCGTGGCCACCTATATCGGTATTCCGCTGTTCTTGCTGCTGTGGCTGGGCTACAAATGGAAGCATGGCAGCAAGCTGATTGCGCTGGACAAGATTGCCCTGGCCCAGGCGCATGCCCAGTTGGAGCCCGCCGCATCGGCCACGCGTATGGCACAACAGGCTGCGGATTGAGCGCATTGCGCCGCTTGTCGCAGCAGCCCGGCTCCGCCGGGCTTTTTTCATGCCGGTGACGGGCTGGCGGCACAATTTTTTTATCGGCTGCGCTGTGCGGCGGCAGTGCGCACGTTACAATCGGCGCGCAATGCACTGCATGACAAAGTGCAGTATGCCAGACCACCATCCCCCACCAAGCAGGCCACTGGCCCGGAGAACAATAACATGGCCCTGATGTCACTTTTTTTCAGCAAATATCTGTTTGTGCTGGCAGCCTTGCTGCCCATCATCAATCCGCCCGGCCTGGTGCCCATCTTCATTTCGATGACGGCACGCAACAGCAAGCAGCAGCGGGCGTTTCTGGCGCGGCGTATTGCCATGTACTGCTTCCTGTTGCTGCTGGGCAGCATGTATGTGGGCAGTTTCGTGCTGGAGTTTTTTGGTGTGTCCTTGCCGGTGGTGCAGTTGTCCGGCGGCTTGCTGATTTCACTGGCGGCCTGGCGCATGCTCAATGACAACCCGGCGGAAAGCAACCAGCCTTCCAGTGAGCCGGTGCGGCAGGAGAATCGTGATGAGCTGAAGCAGCGGGCGTTTTATCCGCTGACCTTCCCGCTGACGGTGGGGCCGGGTTCGATTTCGGTGTCCATCACCGTGGGTGCGTCGATGACCGTAACCGGCAAGCCCATGGTCAAATACATGCTGGTGCCGATGGCCAGCCTGGCGGCGGTGCTGTCATTGGCCGTGCTGGTGTACATGTGTTATCGCCATGCTGACAAGCTGCTGGGCTATCTGGGCCAGACCGGCTCGGTGGTGTTCCTGCGCCTGTCAGCCTTCATCCTGATGTGCCTGGGGGTGCAGATCATGTGGGAAGGGGTGGAGCAGTTGTTCTCCGAACTGATCCAGAGCAATGCCAGCCTGCTGCATCGCTGAGGCATCGCCGCCCATTGCCTGCTGCAGCTGCGGGTAAAAGTCGATGAAGTCCTGCTCCAGTGCGTCATAGTGCTGCAGCAGGTCGTCAATGCCGGCCGCAACCGGGTTGTCACGCCGGATGCGGTGGCGGGAAAAGCCGCGCAGCACGGCGGCTATCCCCGCAATCTCGGCATAGGATAGCAGCCAGTCTTCTGCCTGCATGCGCGGCAGGATTTCCAACAGGCGTGGCGGCAGCCATTGGCGATGCGCCTGCAGTTCGGCGTAACTGCGGCGGGTAAAGTCGGCCAGCGGCATGCTGCAAAAGCGCGCCCAGTGCCGCGCCAGGAAGTGATCATAGAAAATATCCACCAGAATGCCGGCATAGCGTCGTCGTATCGGTGCGATGCGGCTTTTGCTTTGCATCACCAGCGGATGGCGGTCGGTGTGGCTGTCTATCCGGCGGTGCAGGGCCATGCCTTGCTGCAGTGCTGGCGGCAGGTGTAAGGCATGGGATGGCTTGAGAAAGTCGCCCAGCAGATTGCCAACGCGCGCCGCCGGGTTGTCCGGTGCCAGATGCAGGTGGGCCAGGTAGTTCATGCCGGGCCATGCCGGTTAAGCCGCACCACGATGATACGGGCCTGTTCGGTACTGCAGATGGTCAGGTTCGTCCCCGTTTCCAGCAGCAAGGCATCCTGCGTCTGCAGGGTGCAACGGCGACCATCTTCGCGCTGTATGGTCAGCGCATTGCCTGCCGCCAGCACCACCAGCAGTACATCGTCACGGCTTTGCAACTGGTGCTGGCCGCATAGTTGGAAACTTTCCACCTGCTGCCGGAAGCGCTCTCGCCGGGTCATGATATTGAAGTCGGTCACGGCTCCATCCTGCAACTGACTGTGAATGGGCTCTTCCCCGGCAAAGGCCAGCGGCTGGCTATCCCTGTCCAGCAGGCTGTGGCTGCCATCGCCGCGTTGCAGCAGCAAGCCCTGGCCATCCAGCAGCAGTAACTGGCGGTCCACGCCGGCAAACTGCGAAAACGGACCATCGCTCGCCACGCTGGCCATGCTGATGCGGTAGTCGAAGTTGTCCAGCGTGGCATCCGGTGGGGAGATCAGGATCTGGCGCGTGGTGCCGCCGCCATTTTTCCACGGCGTGGTCAGATAGTTGCGGGCAGACAGGGTGTGCATGGCGGGCTCGGACAGGCAAAACCGTGATTATCGCCTTAATGCCGGCGTGCTTGCACCTGCTCTCCGGCGGGCGGGCATCGAGGTGCGCAGGGGCGGAATTTTGTAGTGCTCCAACTACAAAGAGCGGGTTTTGATCTGACGCAATATGCCATTCCACTGTAGTGCCAAGATGAGATCAAACCTTACAGGCGCGACAGGCCAGGCCGGATGGCCCTGCTGGTGGCGGGAGCCTCCCGCAGCAGGCAGGTCGCACCAACCCCACCCTAAGGAGATTAATCATGGCTACCAGCGCTTTCTTCATTCCTTCCGTCAACCTGATGGGAGCCGGCTGCTTGCAGCAGGCCGTAGACAGCATGCAGGCCCAGGGTTTCAAGCGAGCCCTCATCGTCACTGACGCCGGCCTGGTCAAGACCGGCCTGGCCGGCAAGGTTGCCTCGCTGTTGGCGGCGGCTGATATCCAGTCCGCGGTGTTTGACGGCGTGCATCCCAATCCGACCAGTGCCAATGTGAATGCCGGCCTGGCCTTGCTGCAGGAAAAGCAGTGTGATGTGGTGATTTCGCTGGGCGGTGGTTCGCCGCACGACTGTGCCAAGGCTATCGCCCTGGTGGCGATCAATGGCGGCAAGATCCAGGACTACGAAGGCGTGGACAAGTCGGCCAAGCCGCAACTGCCGCTGGTGGCCATCAATACCACTGCCGGTACTGCCAGTGAAATGACGCGTTTTTGCATCATCACCGACGAGGCACGCCACATCAAGATGGCCATCGTGGACAAGCACACCACGCCGATTCTGTCGGTAAACGACCCGGAAACCATGGCCGGCATGCCGCCATCGCTGACTGCCGCCACCGGCATGGATGCGCTCACCCATGCCATCGAGGCCTATGTGTCGACCATCGCCACGCCGATTACCGACGCCTGCGCACTGAAGGCCATCAGCCTGATCGTGGCCTACCTGCCGCGTGCCGTGGAAAACGGCCAGGACATGGAAGCGCGTGAGCAAATGGCCTATGCCCAGTTCCTGGCCGGCATGGCCTTCAACAACGCATCGCTGGGTTATGTGCATGCCATGGCGCACCAGTTGGGTGGTTTCTACGATTTGCCGCATGGTGTGTGCAATGCCGTGTTGCTGCCGCATGTGCAGGTGTTCAACAGCAAGGTGGCTGCCGCCCGTCTGGCCGATGTTGCGGTGGCACTGGGCGCGAAGGCTGAAGCCGCGGAGGCTATTGCAGCCATTCGTCAACTGGCTGCCCGCGTGGGCATTCCGGCTGGTTTGACCCAGCTTGGCGTGAAAGAAGAAGATATCCCGGTGCTGGCTACCAATGCCCTGAAAGACGCCTGCGGCTTTACCAATCCGGTTCAGGCCACGCACGAAGAAATCTGCGCCATCTACCGCGCAGCCATGTAAGCCTGCTATCGCCTGATGTGCAGCCAACAGAGCCGGCCTTGCCGGCTCTTTTTCATCAGGAAGCCGCCTGCAGGCTGTTGCCAAAACCGGCGCTTTGGGCAGCGCTGCGGATGGCGTCCAGCACCAGTCTGGCCTTGCGCGGGATGCGGCGGCTGGCAAACACGGCATGCATCTGCGCGTCTTCGCCACGGTTGGATACGATGCGGTAGTCCGGGCACAGCCGCACCAGTTGACCGCTGGCCACCAGTGGTTCGGCCAGCCAGTCGCCCATGCGTGCCACGCCCCAGCCGGCCAGGGCCGCCTGCAGCACCGCATTGCCGGAACTCACCCGATGGCTGGCATTCAGGTTGAGGCTGACCTGATGGCTGTCCGAAACGAAATTCCAGGCTTTGAGAATGCGCGGTGCGGCATGAATCAGGATGGCGTGTTCGCTCAGTTCTTCCGGCTGCCGTGGCAGGCCCCGGCTGGCAACATAGGCCGGGCTGGCGTACAGGCGGCGTTGATAAGGCCATAGCGGAAAGCCGATCAGTTCGCTGGAGGCGGGGTAGGCACCACGGATGCTGAAGTCCAGCTTCTCGCGGATGGGCTCCAGAATGGTGTCGCTGTACAGGATGTCAAAACGCAGTTGCGGATTGTGCTCGGCCAGTTGTTGCAGGATGGGTGGCAGGAAATGGCTGGCCATCACCTCGGGTGCGGAAAAGCGCAGCCAGCCACGCGGCGCACTGCCCAGCGCCGCCAGATCGTCTTCCACTTCTTCCTGCAGTTGCAGAATTTGTCGCGCGGTATCGTAGTAGGCTTCGCCGGCCATGGTGAGGCTGACTTGTTTTTGCGAGCGGGCCAGCAGGCTGGTGCCCAGGTTTTCTTCCAGCGCCTGCACCGCTCGGGTGGCGCTGCTGGGCGAGGTACCCAACTGGCGTGCCGCTGAAACAAAGCTTTTGCGTTCCACCACGGCGCAGAACACCTGCAACTCCCATAGCAACTTCATTCTTGCCCCCTGTATTGCAATAACTGCAACACGGTATTGCAACAACATGGGCGGTGCAAGCCCTACAATGGCTTCCATTATCAGGAGGCAGTCATGTTGTTGACCTTGGGATTCTTGTGTTTCTTCTCTTTCATGGCCGGTCTGATCGATGCGGCCGTTGGCGGTGGCGGCTTGATCCAGACCCCGGCGCTGTTCAATTTTCTGCCGCAATATTCGGCAGCCACGCTGTTTGGCACCAACAAGATGTCTTCGGCAGTGGGAACCTTGTCGGCCACGCGCTCGTATTTGCAGCGGGTGCGCCTGCCGTGGAAGCTGGTGATTCCGGCGGCCATCACCGCCTTTATCATGTCCTTTGCCGGGGCGGCCACGGTAAACGCCATTCCCAAGTCGGTGATCCGCCCGCTGGTGCTGGTGCTGCTGGTGTTGATGGCCATGTATACGCTGTGGAAAAAAGACTTCGGCAAGTTGCACAAGCCGGTGACGATAGGGCGGCGCGAGATGGCCGTCGGCATGGCCATTGGCGGGGCCATCGGTTTTTATGATGGCTTGTTTGGTCCTGGTACTGGCAGCTTCCTGATTTTCCTGTTCATCCGTTTTTTTGCCTTTGATTTCCTGCATGCCTCGGCCGCGGCCAAGGTGGTCAACCTCACCACCAATGTGGCCGCGCTGGCCTTTTTCATTCCTACCGGCAATGTGCTGTTCCAGTACGCCATTCCGATGGCCGGTTTCAATGTGCTGGGTGCGATGACCGGTTCCTGGGTGGCGATGAAAAAAGGCGCGGGCTTTGTGCGGGTGTTGTTCCTGCTGCTGACTACGGTGTTGATCGGCAAACTGGCCTGGGACATGGTGCAGCCCTGGTTGCATGGCTGAATCCGGCGTGCCGGCTGAAATGAAAAAGACCACGCGATATCGCGTGGTCTTTTGTCTTGTCATCCGTGCCAGGCTCAGTCGTGTTTGTCCCAGCCACGGTGACGGCCATGGTGATGACGATGATGGCGGCGTCCTTCTTCTGGCGCGGCGCGGTCCTCACGCTGGTTCTTGGTGGTGATGGCCACGCCGGTGGCGCCACCCACGGCGCTGCCGATGATGGCACCATTGCGCCCACCTACCGCATTACCCACTGCAGCGCCTGCTGCACCACCTACTGCACCACCAAGAATCGCATCTGTTGTCGAGCCAGCCTGAGCGGCAGTTGCTGCCAGGCTGAGGGCAATAATCGAAATCCACTTGTTCATTTGCATGATTTGCTGCTTTCACTGAGTAAGTGGCGGCAGTCTAGTCAAGGCGGGTCAAAACGGACAAGTGATGAAATGTTAGCAAGTATTGAAAAGTGTTTTACTGGTAATGATGCTGACATTGCTGGATGATTTTATGATTTTAAGTATTTGATATTATTGATTTTTGTATTCCATATTCCTGCAGTGGGTTTATAACAATCTGTTACAGAGTCAGGCTGGGTAAAGCCCCCGACCCTGCAACAGCCATTGTCATGTTGCGGCAGCAGCTTGCCAGCGTCTGTTACTGGCCGGAGCAGCCGCAGCCACCACCGCCGCCGCAGCCACCACCACTGGCCGGTGCGCTTTCCTGCGGCTGCCCCAGGCTGATCTGGAACTCGATCACGATCATCTCCGGCTGGCGTTCGGCGTAGCGGAAGCTAACCTGCTGGCCATAACGCTGGCGTACCTGCTCCAGCAAGGGGAGCGGGTCGTGATCGTTGACAAAGCGCATGACTTCGCCGTCGTGCAGTGATTCGAGCGCGCCAAAAATGGCGGCATGGCGGAAGCGTTTGGCGATGCCGCGGGCATCGAACAGGTAGCTGGTATTCAGTTGAGGAGCAAGTGTAGTCATGTGTTATTCCTGCATGAGGGGGTGGTGAAGCCCGGATTTTGTCGCAGGCCCAGCCTGGTTATCCTTGAGTCAGGATAAGAAATTCCGCTTTGCCGGGCTGGTGGTGTTTAGGGCGCTGAGCGTCTGCCGTGGTGGAAAAACGCAGGCGGTGCTGCCGCGATAGCCTTATTCCGCAGCGGTGTTGCGCAAAGTCGGCCCGGTCATGGTGCTGGGCTTGCTGCTGGGAGATGCCAGTCTTTGGTTTCTGGGGTGGCGGATTTAAGCGCTGTCGCCCAGCTCATGCCGCTTGGGCCGTGTCAGGCCGCCCCCCCGCGGGCTGGATGGGTGCGCCTGGCTTTGTCATGGCTTGCAGCATCAGCCGCCACTATCATGCTGGCACCTCAGTTTGCGCTTTCTGCGGTGGCAGGCAGGGCAAGCTGTCAGTGCCGTCCCGCCGGCTGTACAATAGCGCGCCATGAGCCATGAAATCAGCCCGCCAGCCGCAGCTCCACGCCTGCTGGCCTGTCACGAATGCGATCTGCTGCAGTCTGCGCCGCTACAGGTGCAGCAGGGAGTGCTGTGCTGCCGCTGCGGGTGTCAACTGCTGCCTGGCCCGGCCTACCGTCCGGCAACTTCGCTGGCACTGGTGCTGGCCGGCTTGCTGGTGTTTGTGCTGGCCAATGTGTTTCCCGTGGTCGGGCTGGAGGCGGGCGGCGTCAGAACCGCCACCACCTTGCTGGGAACGGCCTGGCAACTGTCGCAGCAGCAAATGGAGCCGGTAGCCTTGCTGGTATTGCTCACCGGTGTGCTGACGCCGGGGCTGGAGTTGCTCTGTCTGCTCTACCTGCTGCTGCCCTTGGCGCTGGGCCATGCGCCTCCGGGCTTTGCCCGCGTAATGCGCCTGGTGCGCGTGCTGCATCCATGGGGCATGGTGGAGGTCTTTCTGCTTGGGGTGCTGGTTTCGCTGGTCAAGCTGGCACATATGGCCGAAGTGCATCCCGGCATCGGTTTGTGGTCGTTTTTTGCCCTGATCCTGCTGCTGGCAGGCAATGCCAGCCGTTTTGATGCGGGTTTGTTATGGGAGCGCTATCAGTCATGCCGCGCTACCAGGTAAACAGTGCCGCCAGCCAGGGGCTGTGGACCTGCCATGGCTGCGGACAACTATGCCGCGTTGGCAGCGCGCCGGTGGACGGCACGCCCTGCTGTCCGCGCTGCGGTGCCGGGCTGCACCGGCGCAAGCCGCACAGCCTGCAATATGCCTGGGCTTTCTTGCTGGCCGCCATCGTGTGCTACATCCCGGCCAATCTGATGCCCATCATGCTGACGGAAATGCTGTCCGGCACCCAGCGCGATACCATCATGAGCGGGGTGGCCTATCTGTGGCGCAATGGCTCCTGGCCACTGGCGCTGGTGGTGTTCATCGCCAGTGTGCTGGTGCCTTTGCTGAAAATACTGTCCATGCTGCTGTTGCTGCTTACCGTGCATTGGCGTTCGCGCTGGGCACCGCGGCAGCGCACCCGCCTGTACCGCCTGCTGGAAGTGGTGGGGCCGTGGTCCATGCTGGATATCTATGTGGTGGGTTTGCTGGTTGCGCTGGTGCAATTGCAATCGCTGGCTACCATCAAGGCCGGCCCTGGTGCCGTGGCTTTTGGTGCCGTGGTGGTGCTGACCATGCTTTCTGCCATGCATTTTGATCCCAGACTGATCTGGGATGTTTTCGAGGATGATGATGAGCGACAAGCCCCTGCCGCAGACGACTGATGCACCGCACAGCGTGAGTAGCGCTGATGAAACCCGCACGCCGGATGGCGTGCCGCTGGCGGTGGCCCGTCCCGCCCGTCCCAGCCGCTGGTCGCCCTCGCTGGTGTGGCTGATTCCGCTGGTGGCGGCGCTGATTGGCGGCTATCTGGCGGTGCAGGCCATCCTGGCGCGCGGCCCCACCATCACCATTACCTTCCGCAGTGGCGAAGGGCTGGAGGCCGGCAAGACGCGCATCAAGTACAAGGATGTGGATATCGGTGAAGTCACCGCGGTGCGCATCAGCGCTGACAGCAAGAATATCGAGGCCACGGCCCAGTTGAGCAAGGAGGCCGAACGTTTTCTGGCGCGTGACAGCCGTTTCTGGATTGTGCGGCCGCGCATTGCCGGCGGCAGCGTATCCGGTTTGGGCACGCTGTTGTCCGGTGCCTATGTTGGCATGGATGCGGGCAAGAGCAGCGAGATGAGCCAGCATTTCACCGGCCTGGATGTGCCGCCCATCATCACCGGAGATCTGCCAGGCCGTCAGTTCGTGCTCAAGGCTGCGGAGCTGGGCTCACTGGATATCGGTGCGCCAGTGTATTTCCGCCGCGTACCAGTGGGGCAGGTGGTGGCCTATCAGCTGGACCGCAATGGCCGCAATGTTGACATCACCGTCTTCGTCAACGCCCCTTACGACCGTTTTGTCACGGCAGACAGCCGTTTCTGGCACGCCAGCGGAGTGGATCTCTCCATCTCGGCTAACGGACTGAAGGTGAATACCCAGTCGCTCAGCGCCATCATGCTGGGTGGGGTGGCGTTTGAAACCCCGGTTTCGCCGGAGGAGAGCAAGCAGGCGGCGACAGGCAGCACCTTCACCTTGTCCAATACCCGTGAGCAAGCCATGCAATCGCCGGACCACGAAGTGGTGCCATTGCAGCTGAAATTCCAGCAGTCAGTCCGCGGCCTGGCCGTGGGGGCACCGGTAGACTTCCGTGGCATCGTCATTGGCGAAGTCACCAGCATCGGCATGGAATACGATGCCCCGCGCAAGGACTTCAACATGCTGGTCACCATCCGTATCTTCCCCAGCCGGCTGATCAGCATGTCCAGCAATCTGAATGAAGCCCGGCTGCATCAGTTGAAGCTGGACAAGATGGTGGAGCATGGCATGCGGGCGCAGTTGCGCTCGGGCAGCTTGCTGACCGGCCAGTTGTATGTGGCGCTGGACTTCTTCCGCGATGCCAAGCCGGCGCGCCTCGGACACAGCCAGGGCATGGATGTCCTGCCCACCATTCCGGGTGATCTTGAAGAGCTGCAGGGTGTGCTGCAACGCATTGCCCGCAAGCTGGACAAGGTGCCGTTCGACAGCATAGGCCAGGAACTGGACGCCACCATCAAGGAGCTGCACGCCACACTGTCCACGGTGCAGCAGTTGGGTCATAGCCTGGATGGCAAGGTGGTGCCGCAAACCCTGCAAACCCTGCAGCAACTGCAGCAGACGCTGGATAACGCCAATCAGGCACTGCAGGCCAACTCGCCTCTGCAGCAGGATGTGCGCAAGGCTGCTCAGGAAGTGAGTGAAACCGCGCGCAGCTTCCGTGCGCTAAGTGATTATCTGGATCGCCACCCGGAAGCGCTGATCCGTGGCAAACAGGAGAACCGACCATGAACAAGCGCATGCTGACCTGCGGCATCGTGCTGTGCAGCCTGCTGCTGGCTGCTTGCAGCTCGGCCCCCATCCGTTACCACCAACTGCGGGCCAGCCTGCCGGGCGGGGCCAGTCAGCAGCCCGGAGCCGTGCTGCTAGTCGAGCAGGTCAGCCTGCCGGCGGGAACGGATCGACCGCAATTATTGCTGGAAGATGAGCAAAACCAGCCGCGCTTGCAAGAGCAGGATTACTGGACAGCCAGCCTGTCACGCCTGCTCACCCAGGCCGTGGCTGGTAATCTGGCAGAGCAATTGCGCTTGTCAACGGTGTACGCCGCCCCGCAACTGTCACTGGCCCAGCCGGATCTGTCCTTGCAGTTGGATGTCCGTGCCTTCCGCTTGCTGCCGGGGCAGGGGGCACAACTGACATCCGCCTGGCGGGTGCTGCGGCCAGGCACGCAGGAAGTGCTGCTGCGAGGTTATTTCAGCCAGCAGCAGGCACAGACTGGGCAGCAGAGTGCGCAACTGGTGGCCGCGCAACAGCAACTGGTCAATGCGCTAAGCCAGCAGATTGCCACTGCCTTGGCGGCGCATGCCGACTGGCTGTACCCGCCCGCTAAGCGCTAGCCCGCCAGGGGTGGACGACGCTGGAACCAGGGCTGGGCTTGTTCCAGCTGCGCGGCCAGTTGCAGCAGCAGTCCATCCTGCCCCATGCCCGCCACAAACTGGGTACCCACCGGGATATTGTCTGCCGTCCAGTACAGCGGCACGCTCATGGCGGGTTGGCCACTCATATTGAAGGGGATGGTCCAGCCAATGTATTCCATCAGCTTGCGCGAGTGCTCTGGCACCAGTTGGCTCAGCTTCAGTGTCCAGTCCCAGCCAAGATGACCCAGCAGCAGGGTGGACAGCGCGTCCTCGAAGCGGGAGGTGCCCAGGCTGCCAATGGCTGCCGGTAGCTGGTTCAGTACCGGTGTTACCAGTATGTCGTAGCCTTGGTGGAAGCGCTGCATATTGCGCCCCTGCCGCAGCGCAAAGTCGCGCATCCAGGCAAATTCGCCGGCAGACAGCAGCTCGCCATAACGTGCCAGCGTCCAGCTTGATGGCTCCACCAGCCGGAAGCTGGCAGGCTGGCCATACAGTTGCCGACTGTTGCGCATCAGGCAGGCCATCTCCCCGCACACCATCACCAGCATGGCGCGGCACATTTCCTCGGCAGTATCCAGCGGCGGGTGGACTTCTTCCACGCTGTGTCCCAGGCTTTCCAGCAGGCGCAGACTGTGACTGAGCGCGGCATCGCATTCGGCGTGCAGGTGGCCTCCCATCAAAGGACGGCGTGTATAAGCAATGCGCAGTTTGCCCGGTGCTTGCTGCAGGCTGGCCAGAAACGTTTGTGATGGCGGTGGGCAGTGGTAGGCATCCGCACAGTCATTACCCTGGCACAAGATATCCAGCATGGCGGCACTATCACGTACGCTGCGGGTCAGCACGTGTTCGCTGGTAAATCCCTGCCAGCTTTCCGAGCGCTCCGGGCCGCAGGGCGAGCGCCCACGGCTGGGCTTGAGCCCGAACAGCCCGCAATTGGACGCCGGGATACGGATGGAGCCGCCGCCATCCCCGCCGTGTGCAATGGCAACCATGCCGGCGGCGACGGCTGCCGCCGACCCGCCGCTGGAGCCGCCGCAAGTCAGCGCGTGGTTCCAAGGGTTACGGGTAGCGCCATGGAGTGCCGACTCGGTATAGGGGTAGAGGCCAAACTCCGGCGTGCTTGTCTTGCCGGCGAAAATCAGCCCGGCGGCACGGTAGCGCCGGACCAGCTCGGCATCCTGTTGCGGAATATACCCGGCACACAGGCGGCTGCCATTGCTGGTGGGGATGCCGGCGACATCCGCCAGCAGGTCTTTGAGCAGGATGGGCAGGCCGGCCAGCGGGCTGGCGCCTGGCGGTGGCACTTGCCGGTCAGCACTGTCATCCAGGCGCAGGACAAGCGCATTGAGTGCCGGATTGCGGCTGTCCATCCTTTCCCGCGCCGCGCGCAGCAGTTCGCCTTGACTGATCTGCCCGCTTGCCAACAAGCCGGCCAAAGACAGGCCATCGTGTTCTTCGTAGTCAGGGAAAAATGCCATGCTCTGTTCCTGATGCTGAACCAAAGCATTCAGCATAATCGCTTTTGCCAGCGCATGCCGGTTTTGCAATTGCTTGCATTGAAATGTGTGGAATTAAAATTAAATTGCCACTTATTAAAAAATAATGATGTATATTTTTTAATGAAGAGTTTTTTTTGAATTTATATAGCGTCGTGCTTGGGTAGAATCTACCGCATCCTCCATCTTGCCCATCATCATGACCCGTCATCCGGCTTCTTCACGCTCTGCCTATGTCCTGCTGGTGCTGACCATGCTGCTGTGGTCTACCAATTTTGTCATCGCCCGTGCCATGCATGGCCAGATCGGGCCATTTGGTCTGGCTTTCGGGCGCTGGGCCATTGCCTTGCTCTGCCTGCTGCCGTTTGGCCTGCCGCGGCTGCGCCCAGCCTGGCCGCTACTGCGCCGGCAATGGCAGAAGCTGCTGCTGTTGGGCATGTTCGGCATCGGGCTGACCAATACCCTGGTGTATGTGGCCGTACGCACCACCACGGCCACCAACGCCGTCATTCTCAATAGCGCCACGCCGATGATGGTGCTGGTATTGGGTTCGCTGTATTTCCGGCAAAAACTGGCGCGCCGGCAGTGGGCCGGCATGCTGGTGGCCATGGCCGGTGCCTTGCTGATTGTGCTCAAGGGTGATGTGTTGGGCATGAGCGCTGTCCAGTTCAGTCATGGCGATCTGCTGGTGCTGGCGGCTGGCTTGTGCTGGGCGGTGTATACCCTGGGGCTGCGCACCCTGCTGCCGGGGCTGGATGCCTTGGTGATGATGATGGTGTTGTTGTTTGTGGGCGAATGCATGCTGCTGCCGGCATTCGTGCAGGAAACCTGGCAGGCCGGCGGCTTTCATTTATTATCCCTGCCGGCAGGGGCCGCCTTGCTGTATCTGGGCGTTTTCCCCTCGGTACTGGCTTTCCTGATGTATAACCGCGCCATTGCCCAGGTGGGGGCGGCCAAGGCGGCAGGCTTTCTCTATCTGATGCCTGCTTTTGGCGCGGTGCAGTCCATCCTGCTGCTGGGGGAGGAATTGCACTGGTACCATGTGGCGGGTCTGTCCGCCATCTTTGCCGGCATCGTGCTAGGCTCGCTCAGCCGTCGCCCCGCCAGCTCAAGCCAGGTAGTGACGGGCAAGCTGTCTGCTGCCGAGTAAAGCGGCGATGTGGTGTTGACTACGGATTTCTACGGATGGTGAAAAAGGCAGCTTCCCACTAAAGTTACGTCTGTTGGCAGTGCCCGTACTTATTGGATCTCCTGCAGTACCTGCCAACCTTAATTTTGCTTAGTAGTTGAAGTACCTCTGGCTTTTGTTCCTCTTCAGTATTGGCTATAGCTCGGCCCGGTGATTCCTCCCCGTTTCACCGGGCATTTTCTTGCCTGTCTTTCGCTCCCATATTGGTTTTCCTTGCCGCGGCGGCACTGCGCCCGCAGTTGGCGTGCAGTGGTAATCATGGTCAGCCTGCGGTCTATCCCCTACAATAGCGGCAGATCAACAGCGGCTGTGCCGGTGGTGACGTGCAGTCCGGCGCTGCTCCGGCAGACAACACGGCATCGGTGCTACCCGCTTTTTTTATTACAGGATGCTTTACATGGAACCCGTACGCCTTTCCAAGCGGATGGCCGAACTGGGTATTTGCTCCCGTCGCGAGGCGGACAGCTATATCGAACAAGGCTGGGTCAAAGTAGACGGCGAAGTGGCCGTGCTTGGCCAGAAAGTGCTGCCGCACAACACGATTGAAGTGCTGAAGAAGGCCCAGGATGCTCAGTCCTCACGCGTGACCATTTTACTTAACAAGCCGGTGGGCTATGTTTCGGGTCAGGCCGAGAAAGGCTATCTGCCGGCGGTGACTCTGGTCAAACCGGAAAACCATTGGTCGGAAGATCCCAGCAAAAAACGCTTCATCCCCGCCCATTTGCGAGGGCTGGCACCGGCCGGGCGGCTGGATATCGATTCGGTGGGCTTGCTGGTGCTGACGCAAGATGGCCGTGTGGCCAAGCACATCATTGGCGAGAACTCCACGGTGGAGAAAGAATATCTGGTGCGGGTGACTGGTGAGCTGAGCGAACGTGGTCTGGCCTTGCTCAATCACGGCCTGTCGCTGGATGGCGAGGCGCTTAAACCGGCTGAAGTTGCCTGGCAGAATGAAGATCAGCTGCGCTTTGTCCTGCGAGAAGGCAAAAAGCGTCAGATTCGCCGCATGTGCGAACTGGTAGGCTTGCGCGTGGTGGGTCTTAAGCGTATCCGTATCGGTACGATCAAGCTGGGCAACCTGCCAACCGGGCAGTGGCGCTACCTGCGTGACGACGAGATGTTCTGATCAGCACAGGCCGGGGTGGGCCGGCATGCGGCAACGGCGACCAGTGGTCGCCGTTTTGCATTGCAATATCCGACTTGGATTTGGCGGGCTGGCGTGACATTATCAAGCCCATGAACCCGATGCTGACGATATTGCTGGCACTACTGGCCGGCCTGATCCTGTTTTGTGTTTTCCCTTCTGCCTCCGGGCATTGGCTGCTGCGTGGCAGTTTGCGCCTGATGGGATTTCGCAGCCGCCGGCTGGCTTTGCCTGGCGGAGAGCTGGCATATCTGGAGGGGGGCAGTGGCCCCAGCCTGTTGCTGATTCACGGCTTTGGCGGCGATGGCCCAACCAGTTGGGGTCGCGTCATGTCGGCACTGGCAAAAGGCCATCATGTCCTGGTGCCGGATTTACTCTGGTTTGGTCGCAGTCATGTGGCAGGTGAGCCGGGATTGCTGGCGCAGGCGGATGCACTGCAAGCACTGATTCTTGCCCGTGTGCCGGACACCGTGCAGTTGGTGGGCTTGTCCTATGGCGGTTTCGTTGCCTTGGAACTGGCACGGCGCATGCCAGAGAAGGTTGCACGCTTGGTCATCATGGCATCACCGGGCATGGCCTATACGCCGGACGATCAGCAGGAGCTGCTTGCGCGGGCGCAGGTGCAAAGTGCCGAGCAATTATTCGTACCCAACGATGTACAGGCGCTGGCACGCATGATGGCGCTGGTGGGTAGCCCGCTGGCGAATGCGCCGCAGTTTTTGCTGCGCGATGTCTGGCAGTTTTATTACCGCGATCGCGTACCGCAGTTGCGGGCCCTGATGCAGGAGCTGGCCACCGGCCAGCAGGCCCATGTTGAGCGCCTCAGTCAGCCTCTGGCCATGCCGGTTGCGGTGATCTGGGGTTCGCAAGACGAAATCTTTCCATTGCATATCGGCCAGCGGCTGGCATCCTTGCTGGATGCCCCGCTGGTAACCATCGATGGTGGCACGCATGTGCTGCCTGTGGTGTCTGCCGGACAAACCGCGGCTGCCTTGCAGGATATTTTGCAGGCCGCTGCACCCGGGACTTGATCCAGTGCAGCAGCCCGGTGGCCAATATCGGGCATACTGCTGACTTTGTCTGAAGGAGAGGTGCCAATGCTGGACTGGCTATGGCAGAAACTGGGCCTGGATGCGGCTTCAAAGCAGAAGAAAGCGGATTTGCTGCAGGCCATCGAGACGGTGATTACTGGCTGTGATGGCCGTCTCAAACTGCTGCCGGGCTATCAGCAGCGCTTGCTTCCCGGCATCGGGCAGACGCTGGACTATCTGGCCGGCCTGCCTTGGCAGCGCATCCCCCCGCTGGAACTGTCCTTGCGCAGTTTTGCCACCGACCGCAGGCTAGGCCTGCTGTTTTCCAGCCCGCTCAGCCTGCTGCTATGCCTGAAAGGCAGTGCTCCCTTGCAGGCGTTCTTCCTCTCGGCCAGCCAGGGCGATGAGGCTTGGGCCATCATGAGCATGTGTAAAAGCGAGAACGTGCGCTTTGGCATGGTGGAGCACAATGGTGAAATCTGCAGTGATGTTGCCCAACAGGTTGTCAGTTTCGACCAGCACCGCCTGATTGATCCTTCTGCCAGTGCGGAGGATTTGCAGCAGAGCACCCGACACCGGGGCCTGGCCGTCCTGGTGGCCGTGATAGACCGGCGCATCAAGCTGTTGCAGCAAATGCGGCTGGATCTGCAGGCCGAGCTGGGCCAGATTCAGCTGAAACTGGCGACCTTCGGCCATGCCGGGCGGGTGGTGATTGATGCAACTGGCGGTGCCGGTACTGTCGCCAGCTTGCAGCTATCTGATGTCCAGGCACTGCGCCAGCGCGAGGCCGCAGTACAACAGCAGCTACAGCCGCTGGCACGCTTGACCGAGCTGGATGGCATTCTGGAAGTGGTGCGCGAGGTGCTGGAGCAGCCACAAGGCTTTTTCCATGTCGAGGCACAAACCATCTATCTCAATCGCATGGGCGTGTTGCATGAGCGTCTGGATGCGGACGATGTCACCGCCTTGTGCTACGAGCAGGTGGTATTGGGGCAGTTGCAGCCGATTTCGCGGGTATTGATGCCGGTTTATGTCCAGCGCCAGCACGTGCAAGAGCTGGAACAGCAGTTTGCCGATGAGCTTGCCACACTGGAGCAGCAGCAACTGCAAGGTGGCTTATTCTGATTGCCGGCCGGACAGTGCCGCGGCGCTGTCCCGGATGAGTGGCCAGATTTCCTCTGCCTGACTCACCGCATAAGCCTGATGCTTGTATTTGACCACCCCCTGGTCAGATAGCAACAAGGCATGGTCGGCCTGCACGCCAGCCCGGTTTAGACAGGCTTGTACACAGGACAGGCGGCATCCATCCAGCGCCAGGATGGGACGGCCGGATTGTGCCAGTCTTACCAGTCCGGGTACGCCGCCGCCGACACCGGCAATGCAGGACATTTCCGCCAGACCTTCCCGGTCCAGACGCAGCGCAAGGTCATTGGCCATCTGGGCTGCGCTGGAGCAGCCGGAGCAAGCATAGACCAGAGGGAATCTATTGGATGTCATGCCTCATTGTGCGATGCATGCCGGGCAAAGCGGTATCGGTCGCAGGCATCGGTCCGGCTACTCCTTCCGGGGGAGGCGCAGGATCAAGGGCACCGTCATTTCTGCTGCGCTGACGCCACCATGCTGGCCGGGCAGATGAAGTGCTTTCTCTTGCGGCAGCGTGTCGCGGATGCTCCAGTCATCGCGCGCCAGCAAGGTGACGTCACCGCAACGGCTTGCCAATTGTGGATGTGGCTCACCAGGGCCGAACACACCCGCCTGCAGCAACTGCTGGCTATCCACCACCCAGCAAGCATGGCCTAGTTGCTGTCGGGCCAGACTGATGAAGGCGTCGCGCAGCCCCGGTTTTAGGTGGCAGAACGCGGCACGGCGCTCACCTGACAGCGGCTGGGCCAGCATGGTGTACAAGGCCGGAAAATCTTCATCCAGGCTGATCTGCCGTGTGGCGGGCGTATCGATGAAACCATGGTCGGCGCTGGCCAGCAGTACGCTGTCGGTCTGATCGGCAATCTCGCTCAAGCGGGCGAAGGCCACGTCCAGCCGGTCAAACAGGGCCTGCACGGCGGGAGAGTGGCAGCCTTGCCGATGCATCAGGCTGTCCAGTTGTGGCAAGTAGAGGTAATGAAAACCCGGTGCTTGATTTTGTTGCAGGTGCTCTGCCAGCAGGTCAAAAGCATCTTCGATGTCACGATAGCCGGTACGCTGCATATTCCCGGCGTGGTGCAGGCTGTAGGGGGAGTCGGCGATATAGTGCGGTTGCAGTATTTCTGCCGCGCGCCCCAGTTGTGGCAGCACCGGTGGGCAAACCAGCAAGCGGCTGGCCAGTTGTGCCGGTGTCAGCATAGTGCCAACCGGATGTCGCACCGTCATTGGCAGCGGGGCCACGATACTCTGCTGTCCGGCCTCCTTATCATTGCAATACAGATGCCAGCCAATCAAACCATGGCTGGCAGGCGACTGACCGGTCAGCAAGGTGGTGATGGCCGCGGCGGTGGTGGCCGGAAACACGCTGCTCAGCGTGCTGCACTGATGGCGGCGCAGTGCGCTGTCCGGGCCAAGTGTGTCCAGTTGCCGTGAGCCCAGTCCGTCAATCAGAAGCAGCACCACATGCCGGTGCCGGGCAATGCCGGCCAGCCAGGGGTGGTGTAGTCCGGCGTGACCGCCGGTGGGGCCTCCCAGCTCACTACTCAGGCTGGCAAGCAAATTGAGCAAGCTGCCACCGTGGTAATCAGGCCAATGGCTACCAGGGAAAAGGGCAGAGAGCGATGAGGGCATGGCGACTCGCAATACGGCTGAAATTCACTCAGCTTACAGGCATACTGTGCCGACTTGAATCACTGGTTTAACCGTATGTCCCAAGCCGAGCAAAACATCTGTCAGCGTTGCGGTGCCTGCTGCGCCGCCTTTCGGGTGAGTTTTCATTACTCAGAACTGGACACCGAGCCGGGTGGCCGGGTGCCGGCAAGGCTGGCCGATGAGGAAACCGCCACTACCATGCGCATGCGTGGCACTGACTATGCGCGTCCGCGCTGTATTGCGCTGGTTGGCAAGATAGGAGAGTCGGTCCGCTGTGGTATTTACAGTGAGCGGCCTTCGCCTTGTCGCGAGTTTGGTGCCCGCGCCAGTATTGGCATTTATGAGGCAGCCTGTAATCGCGCACGGGCGCAAAACGGCTTGCCGCCTTTACAACTGGACTAAAAGCTGGGTATTTCCGCTGGGAATCCGTTGATTGCCCGCTATTCTGAAAAAACGTAAGGCACGGTAGGAAAGTACCCTACTAACTTCCGTAATGTCTCCACCTCGGTCGGCCACAGGGCGGTTGACCGAAACTGCCCCGGCTTGTATGCCGGGGCTTTTTTTGCGCAGGCTAAAACGAAAAAACCGGGCAGGCTGCCCGGTTTGTTCCAGCCGCAACGGCCAGCGTTGCTGCTTACGGACGTTCCACTGCCAGTGCCACACCCATGCCACCGCCAATGCACAGGGTTGCCAGGCCTTTCTTGGCGTCACGGCGTTGCATTTCGTGCAGCAGGGTCACCAGCACGCGGCAGCCGGATGCGCCAATCGGATGGCCCAGGGCAATGGCACCGCCGTTGACGTTGACTTTATCGGCAGACCAGCCCAGCTCGCGCGCCACGCCCAGTGCTTGTGCCGCGAAAGCTTCGTTGGCCTCTACCAGATCCAGTTGCTCAATGGTCCAGCCGGCTTTTTCCAGTACCTTGCGCGTGGCAGCCACCGGGCCGATGCCCATGACTTCGGGCGCGCAACCCGTCAGGGCATAGCCACGAATCACGGCCAGCGGCTTCAGACCCAACTGGTCAGCCTTGGCGGCGGTCATCAGCATCACGGCAGCTGCACCGTCATTGATGCCGGAGGCGTTGCCGGCGGTTACGGTGCCATCTTTCTTGAAGGCCGGGCGCAGCTTGGCCAGCGTCTCGGCAGTGGTGCCAGCCTTGATGTATTCGTCAGCATCAACGGCTACCGGGTCGCCCTTGCGCTGCGGTACCAGCACCGGAACGATTTCATCCTTGAACTTGCCAGCCTTCTGCGCGGCTTCGGCGCGGTTTTGCGAGGCCAGTGCCAGTGCATCCTGTTCTTCGCGGCTGATGCTGTATTTTTCTGCCACGTTTTCCGCAGTAATGCCCATGTGGTACTGGTTGTAAACGTCGGTCAGACCATCAGCCACCATGGTGTCCACCAACTGGGCATTGCCCATGCGGAAGCCATCACGCGAGCCCGGCAGGATGTGCGGGGACAGCGACATGTTTTCCTGACCACCGGCGATCACGATTTCGGCATCGCCATTGGCAATGGCCTGGGCTGCCAGATGGACGGCACGCAGGCCGGAGCCGCATACCACGTTGAGGGTGGAGGCAGGCGTGGTAATCGGCAGGCCGGCCTTGATCAGAGCCTGGCGGGCGGGGTTCTGGCCAACGCCGGCAGTCAGTACCTGACCCAGAATCACTTCACTCACGTCTTCCGGCTTAACGCCGGTCTGGGCCAGCAGGCCCTTGATGACGGTGGCACCCAGCTCGGGAGCGGGTACCTTGGACAGTGCACCACCAAAGCTGCCGACGGCAGTGCGCAGGGCGGCAACAATCACGATTTCTTGCATAGCTAACTCTCCGTTATGGTTCTGCGGTGGGGGCCCCTGTCAGGAGCATGTGCCCGGCATACATGTGCCGGGCATCGGGTAATTACTGCAAGCTGGCCACTGTGCTGGGCATGGCTTTGGCCAGAACATAGGTACCGGGCGCAGCCACCAGTGCCGGGAATTCCTTGCTGCCGGCAGCTTTGGGGGCGGCAACCTTTTTGCCCGATTGCGGGGCCAACCAGTTGTCCCAGTCTTTCCACCAACTGCCCGGACGGCTTTCCGCGCCTTCCAGCCACACTTCCGGATCGTCCACCAGGTTGTCATTCACCCAGTAGTTACGCTTGTCCTTGGTAACCGGATTGATGGAGCCGGCGATATGGCCGGATGCGCCGAGGACAAAGCGGCGCGACGGTGCGCCGGTCAGGTACTTGATGCCGGAGAAGGCCGACTTCCACGGCACGATGTGGTCTTCGCGCGCGGCAAACACGTACAGCGGGATGTCCAGCTTGCTGATGTCGATGGGCACATCGCACAGGGTGATGGCATTTTTCTTCACCAGCGCATTGTTCAGGTAGAACTGGCGCAGGAAGAAGGTATGCATCGGCAGCGGCAGGTCAACGGCGTCGTTGTTCCAGTACAAGAGGTCGAACGGAGCCGGCGTCTTGCCCAGCAGGTAGTTGTTGACCACGTAGTTCCATACCAGGTCATTGGCGCGCAGGCTGGCGAAGGTACGGCCGATTTCCTTGCCGCTGACAATGCCGCCATGGGTAAGCTTGGCTTCACGGCTGGCAACCAGGTTTTCGTCGATAAAGACCTTGATTTCACCCGGCTCCGCGTGGTCAATCAGCGAGGTCATGAAGGTGGCGCTGTCAATCAGCTTGATGCCCTTGGCCTGCATCACACACAAGGACGTGTTGAGGATGACGCCGCCCACGCAGAAGCCCAAGGCGTTCATGCTCGGTTGCTTGGTGATTTTCTTGACGGTTTCCGCCGCGGCAATCACGCCTTTTTCGATATAGCTTTCCCAGGTGAAATGCTTCATTTCCGGTACAGCCGAGCGCCAGCTGATCAGGAATACCTTGTAACCCTGGGCGACAAAGTGGCGCACCATGGAGTTGTCCGGCTGCAAGTCCATCAGGTAGTACTTATTGATGCAGGGCGGTACGATCAGCAGCGGCTTTTCATATACCTCGGCAGTGGTCGGGGTGTATTGGATCAGCTCGATCAGCTCGTTGCGGAAAACCACTTCGCCCGGCGTGGTGGCGATATTCTTGCCGATCTCGAACTTGCTTTCGTCCGACATCGAGATATGGCCCTTCTGGATGTCTTCGGCCATGTTCTTCATGCCTTCCACCAGGCTTTCGCCCTTGGTTTCCAGCGCCCGCTTGATGACTTCCGGGTTGGTCAGCATGAAGTTGGTGGGTGCCATCGCGTCCAGATACTGGCGGGTGGCAAAAGCCAATTTTTCCTTGGATTCTTCTTCCAGCTGGGATTGATCAACCAGCTCGGTCATCCATTTGGATGTTTGCAGATAGCTTTGTTTCAGGAAGCTATAGAACGGATGTTCATTCCATTCCGGTGCGGTAAAGCGGCGATCGGTACTGGCGGCTGGGGCTGCTGTGGTCTCGGCCGGTTTCTGGCCCAGAAATTGCAGCCACATATTCATTTGCTGCTGGTAGAGATTGGTTTGCATGGCCAGCATCTGGTTGGTGTTGTTCACCATCTGGTTCCAGGCACCGGAAATAGGATTGGCTGCTGCATCCAGCGGCATACCTGCGGTCATCGAATTGACAAACTGCTGCATCCACTGTTGGTTGGCCTCGGAGAGGCTGGAGAAGAAACTCTCCAGGGAAGCGGTCGTGTCCTGAGTCAAGGTAAATCTCCTTAACATGCCGTGAGTGGTGGGTGGATACGTGCTGCCCGGCTTGCTTGGGCGGGTGTTGCCGTCGCCGGGGTACTCGCTGACTGTAACAGGACTGTATGACAATTTCACCGGCTGGTGGTAAGCCGCGGTGAAAAAATCCATGGTGAGCTCAGGGCTGTTGCGGCAATGCACAATTCATGTCCATGTTCTTAACCAAATGACATGGTGCTTGTCCAGGCTTCATTTGATGTCATTGTCCTGATTTTGTCAGGGCGGCAGAATGGTAGCAGGTAATATGCTGGCAATGACATTAGTATAACTGCGTGCATGCTCCCGCAAGCCGCTTACATCTGGGATAATCGCACGCTTGAACGGTAAGGAGTACACCATGGCAGTTGTGATGCTGGAAGGCGTGGAGCAGCAAGTCAGCAATATTTTCTGCATTGGCCGCAATTACGCGGCACATGTGGCGGAGCTGGGCAATCAGTTGGAAGAAGAACCGCTGGTATTCCTCAAGCCCACTTCCTCCCTCACGCGCAGCGGGCGGGACATCGTGCTGCCGGCCTATTCCTCCGATGTACACCATGAGTGCGAGCTGGTGCTGCTGATTGGCAAGGGCGGCAGTGATATTGCCGTTGCGGATGCGCTGTCTCACGTTGCTGGCGTGGGCATTGGTCTGGACCTGACCGCGCGCGATGTGCAAAGTGAGGCCAAGCAGGGCGGCAAGCCCTGGACCAAGGCCAAGGGCTTCCGTCACGCGGCTTGTGTGTCTGATTTTGTTGCCGCTTCCCGTCTGGAGCTGGCTAAGCCATTTCACTTCAGCCTGCAGGTGAATGGTGCCACCCGTCAGCAGGGTGATACCAGCCTGATGTTGTATCCGCTGGCCATCATCATCAGTTATCTGTCGCAGACTTACGGCCTGACGGCGGGCGATCTGGTCTACACCGGCACGCCGCAAGGTGTGGCAGCCCTGCACGCGGGGGATGTGCTGCATCTGCAATTGGACGGTGTGCTAAGTGCCGACTGGACGGTGGCCGCATGAGCCGCCCGCGTGAGCAGGACGAAGACGACGGCAAGGTGCGGCTGGACAAATGGCTGTGGGCGGCGCGTTTTTACAAGACGCGCCAACTGGCGCATGAGGCGCTGGAGCTGGGCCGGGTGCTGGTGAATGGCGAGCGGGTGAAGGCTTCGCGCATCGTGCGCGAGGGGGATGAACTGCTGCTGCGCATCAACCAGCTGGAATACCGCATTACCGTGCTGCAATTGGCCACCCAGCGTCGTCCGGCCAAGGAGGCCGTGCTGATGTACCAGGAGGACGAAGCGAGCAAGGCTGAGCGCGAAGAGCGCATGCTGCTGCTGAAGGCCGAACATGCCAGTTTCC
Organism: Aquitalea magnusonii; assembly: GCF_002217795.2. Taxonomy (NCBI): domain Bacteria; kingdom Pseudomonadati; phylum Pseudomonadota; class Betaproteobacteria; order Neisseriales; family Chromobacteriaceae; genus Aquitalea; species Aquitalea magnusonii. The sequence continues at coordinate 2,622,283 of NZ_AP018823.1, read as the reverse complement.
CGCATGGCGAAGGCCGTCCCACCAAGAAAGCCCGGCGCGATATTTCCCGCTTCAAGGGCTCCCTGTAATGACCATGTCACCGTTCCAGATGCCGGGCGGTGGCAGCTTTATCTGATTGTGTATTGATGTCTGCCTCATCTGCTGTTGCTGCGCCCTCCCTGCGTCCTTTTGCGCTGTTCTATTTTGCCTATTTCGCCTTTCAGGGCTTGTTCGGCCCGTTCTGGGGCTTGTATCTGGAATCGCTGTCATTCTCTGCACTGCAGATTTCCGTGCTGATGGCACTGTCCACGCTGGCGCGTATCGTGGCTCCCGGCTTCTGGGGCTGGCTGGCAGACCGGCAAGGGCGGCGACGGGCCATCATCATCAGCACCTCGCTGTGTTCGGCATTGGCCTTTGCGCTGGTGGGGCTGGGTAATGGCTTCTGGTGGATTTTCACCAGTCTGGCGGTATCGCATTTCTTTTGGGCCGGGGCCTTGCCGCTGGTGGAAGCCAGCACGGCCTACCTCACGCGTGCCCAGCCGGGCCGCTACAGCCGGGTACGGGTGTGGGGCTCCATCGGCTTTGTCTGCCTGTCCATGGTGGGCGGCTATGTGCTGGACCTGATCCATCTGGCTAATCTGCCCTGGGCCTTGCTGCTGTTGCTGGCATGCATCGTGTTGGCAGGCTGGTTCGTGCCGGACGTCAGCAACCCTCGCCATCATCAAGCGGCCGGGCCGATCTGGCAGACCTTGCGCCAGCCACGCGTACTGGCCTTGTTTGCCTGTTGCTTCCTGATGGCTTATGCCCACGGGCCTTATTACACTTTTTATTCCATCGGCCTGCGCCATGCCGGCTATGACAAGGGTGCCATCGGCTTGTTGTGGTCGGTGGGGGTGATCAGCGAAATCCTGGTGTTCCTGCTGATGCCGCGCATCATGGGTCGCTTTGCGCTGGAGCGGCTGATGTTGGCTTCACTGCTGACCGCCGTATTGCGCTTTGTGTTGATTGCCTGTGCGGTGGAGCAGCCGGTGCTGGCGGTGCTGGCGCAAAGCATGCATGCGCTGACCTTCGGCCTGCACCATGCCACTTCGGTGGGGCTGATTCACCGCCTGTTTGCCCAGCAGCACCAGGGCCGGGCGCAGGGCTTATACATCATTGCCTCGTTTGGTGTGGGCGGCAGTTCCGGCGGGCTGGTTGGCGGTTTGTTGTGGCCGCACGGCGGCATGTTGCCGACGTTTGGCATGTCGGTAGTGGCTGCCGCGCTGGGCGTGCTGGTGTGCCTGCGCTGGTTGCGGCCGGAACCCTGCGCCAAACCTACAGCAGCATGATCAGCTTCAGTTCCGGCGCTGCAGCCAGATTCAGCGTCAGTTGCTGATACACCAGACGGCCGCGTTGCGGATGGTTGAAGGCGCGTTCGCCGCCTTCGCGGCCTTGCACGTCATGCTGCTGCCACAGCGTATCGAATTCCGCGCTGCCCTGGCGCAGGGTGTCCAGCCATTGCCGGATGCTGTTTTCCTCCAGCCGCTCACCCGCATCGGCGCGAAACTCTGCCACCATGCGCCGCGCCCGTACCGGCCAGTCTTCCACCAGTTGACGTGACTCGGTGCGCAAAAACATGAAATCCAGCAAATTGTGCCGTGCCAGCGGCTGGTCCAGCCAGCCACTGAACAATTCCGCCGCCAGCGTATTCCAGGCCAGCGCATCCCAGTTGGCATCCAGCACGTAAGCCGGAGCGCCGATGACATCTACCGCGTCACGCAAGGCCTGACGCGATTGCGGATTGCGTTCGACAGGCCTGTCCTGCGGGTTTTTCAGTCCGGCCAGCTTGAACAGGTAATCGCGCTCGGCATGGGTCAGCAGCAGGGCATCGGCCAGACGTGACAGGGTGGGGGCGGATACCGACTGGCTGCGCCCCTGTTCAATCCAGGTCAGCCAGGTGGGGCTGATGCCGCACAGGGCGGCGACTTCTTCGCGCCGCAAGCCCTTGGCACGGCGTCGGCTGCCCGCTGGCAGGCCGGCTTGTTGTGGGCTGACCCGTTCGCGATGGGCGCGGATGAATTCGCCCAGCGGGCTGGTGGTTTTGCTTTGGCTCATGCGGATTCCTGATGGCGTTTCCACTTTAACGTGGTAGTGCTGGTACTAGTATAAACGCTTATCTTGTACTAGGAAAAAAGCTGCGCGATGATGTGTGCCAACAGCAGCCGAACTCTGTGGCGCACAACGGCCAAGGCGGTCAGGACAGCCTTGTAGCAGTAGTGAGCAGCGTGACAGAATGGCTGCCTTGTATCCGGCAAACCGGCGGTGTTGCAACCGCCATTTCACGAGCAGGAAGCCATGACAGCACAAACTCTTTACGACAAGCTCTGGTCCAGCCATGTAGTGCGGGAAGAGGCCGACGGCACGGTTCTTCTTTATATCGACCGTCACCTGGTGCATGAAGTCACCAGCCCGCAAGCCTTTGAAGGCCTGAAACTGGCCGGGCGCGGCCTGTGGCGTGTGGACTCGGTGGTATCCACCGCCGACCACAACACCCCGACCGATCACTGGGACGAAGGCATCAAGGACCCGATCTCCCGTCAGCAGGTGGAAACCCTGGACGCCAACATCAAGTCCTTTGGCGCGCTGGCTTACTTCCCGTTCAAAGACAAGGGGCAGGGCATTGTGCATGTGATGGGGCCGGAACAGGGCGCCACCTTGCCGGGCATGACCGTGGTCTGTGGTGACAGCCACACCTCCACCCACGGTGCCTTCGGTGCGCTGGCACACGGCATCGGCACTTCGGAAGTGGAACACGTGATGGCCACCCAGTGCCTGGTAGCCAAGAAGTCCAAGAACATGCTGGTGAAGGTGAATGGCCCGCTGCCTGCCGGCATTACCGGCAAGGACGTGGCGCTGGCGATTATTGGAAAAATCGGCACCGCCGGCGGTACCGGCTATGCCATCGAGTTCGGTGGCGAGGCCATTCGCAGCCTGTCGATGGAAGGCCGCATGACCTTGTGCAATATGGCCATCGAAGCCGGTGCCCGTTCCGGCATGGTGGCGGTGGATGAAAAGACCATCGACTACGTCAAGGGCCGTCCGTTTGCCCCCACCGGCGCGCAGTGGGATGCTGCCGTGGCTTACTGGAACACCCTGCATTCCGATGAAGGCGCGCATTTCGACGCCGTGGTTGAACTGGAAGCCAGCGACATCAAGCCACAAGTGACCTGGGGCACCTCGCCGGAAATGGTGACCGATATCGACGGCATCGTGCCAGACCCGGCTGCCGAAGCCGACCCGGTGAAGAAGGGCAGTATTGAACGCGCGCTGGCCTATATGGGTCTGACCGCCAATACCCCGGTGAAAGACATTCCGGTCGACATCGTGTTTATCGGTTCCTGTACCAATTCCCGCATTGAAGACCTGCGTGAAGCCGCTGCGGTAGCGCGTGGCCGTAAAAAGGCAGCCAGTGTGAAGCAAGTGCTTGTGGTGCCGGGTTCCGGCCTGGTGAAGGCGCAGGCCGAAGCCGAAGGGCTGGACAAGATTTTCATCGCGGCAGGTTTCGAATGGCGCGAGCCGGGTTGCTCCATGTGCCTGGCCATGAATGCCGACCGCCTGCAACCGGGCGAGCGTTGCGCCTCCACCTCCAACCGCAACTTCGAAGGCCGCCAGGGGCAGGGTGGGCGTACCCATCTGGTCAGCCCGGCCATGGCGGCTGCGGCAGGGGTGACCGGCCATTTTGTTGATATCCGTAGCCTGTAACCACCAGAGGAGTCTCGATATGAAACAGTTGATGCTGATTGTGCTGGCGACAGTGGCCCTCACCGCCTGCAATACCATACGTGGCGTAGGTCAGGATGTTTCCAAGGGCGGGCAGGCGATAGAAAACGCCGCCAAGGATGTTTCCAACAAATTGTAGATTGGTCAAAGCGCGGAGCAGCTCCTTGCTCCGCCCTGCCGAACAAAAGCGATGGGCCGTGCAGCCCGTGAAATGGCATAGTGATGAAAGCATTTACTACCCTGAGTGGACTGGTTTGTCCGCTTGATCGTGCCAATGTCGATACCGACGCGATCATCCCCAAGCAGTTTCTCAAGTCGATCAAGCGCTCCGGCTTTGGTCCCAACCTGTTTGACGAGTGGCGCTATCTGGACCACGGCGAACCGGGCATGGACAACAGCAAGCGCCCGCTGAACCCCGACTTTGTGCTCAACTTCCCGCGCTACGCCGGTGCGCAAGTGCTGCTGGCGCGTGAAAACTTCGGCTGTGGTTCCAGCCGCGAACACGCACCGTGGGCGCTGGACGACCAGGGCTTCCGCGTGGTGATCGCGCCCAGCTTTGCCGACATCTTCTTCAACAACTGCTACAAGAACGGCCTGTTGCCCATTGTGCAGCCGGCTGAAGTGGTGGATCAGCTGTTCCGCGAATGCGAAGCCAGCGAAGGCTACCGCCTGACGGTGGATCTGCAAGCGCAGACCATCACCACCCCGTCCGGCCAGTCGTTTGCCTTTGACATCACCGAGCACCGCAAGCACTGCCTGCTGGGTGGTCTGGATGAAATCGGCCTTACCTTGCAGCACGCGGAAGAAATCAAATCTTACGAGGCGGCCCGCCGCCAGTCCCAGCCCTGGTTGTTCCACCAGGCCTGAACAGGAGAATGACATGAGCCAGAGCGCACACGCAGAACACGTCCAGCAACAATTCGGTGCCCAGGCCGCGGCCTACCTGCACAGCCAGGTACACGCCCAGGGCGCGGAGTTTGCCCAGCTACAGCAAGCCGTGCGCGAGCACGGCGCAGCGCGGGTGCTGGACCTGGGCTGCGGTGCCGGCCATGTCAGCTTCCAGTTGGCCGAACACGCCGCCAGCGTGGTGGCCTACGACTTGTCCGCCAGCATGCTGCAGGTAGTGGCGGACGAGGCGGCATCCCGTGGCCTGGGCACGCTCACCACCCGGCAAGGCGCGGCCGAACAACTCCCATTTGCCGATGGCGAATTCGACTTTGTGTTCAGCCGCTACTCCGCCCACCACTGGGGCGATCTGGGCCTGGCGCTGCGCGAGGCGCGCCGGGTGCTCAAACCCGGTGGCAAGCTTGCCTTCATCGACGTGATGTCGCCCGGCCAGCCGCTGCTGGATACCTATCTGCAAGCAGTGGAAGTGCTGCGCGATACCAGCCATGTCCACAACTACGCCATGGCCGAATGGCTGGCCGCGTTGAGCGGTGCCGGCTGGCAAGTGCAGCAGGTGACGCGGCAAAAGCTGCGGCTGGAATTTGGCGTATGGGTGGAACGCATGCGCACACCGCAAACCATGCGCGAGGCCATTCGCCTGCTGCAGCAGTCGGTGGGGCAGGAAGTGCGCGACTACTACGCCATCGAGGCCGATGGCAGCTTTACCGTCGACGTGATCGTACTGTGGGCAGCGTGAAGATTTCAAAATACTCAGTAATCAGAGACAGCAAAGGATAAATCATGAAAATCGCCGTATTGCCGGGTGACGGCATTGGTCCGGAAATCATTGCCCAGGCACGTCGCGTGCTGGATGTACTGCGTCAGGACGGCCTGCCGATCGAGCTGGAAGAAGCCCCGCTGGGCGGTGCCGGCTATGACGCCTATGGCGTGCCGTATCCGGAATTCACCCAGAAACTGTGCCGTGCAGCCGACGCCGTGCTGCTCGGCGCGGTAGGCGGCCCGCAATACGACACGCTGGATCGCCCGCTGCGTCCCGAGCGCGGTCTGCTGGCCATCCGCAAGGACCTGAACCTGTTTGCCAACCTGCGTCCGGCCATCCTGTACCCGGAACTGGCCAATGCCTCCACCCTGAAGCCGGAAGTGGTGTCGGGTCTGGACATCATGATCGTGCGCGAACTCACCGGTGACATCTACTTTGGTCAGCCGCGTGGCATGGGTGTGAACGAACAGGGCGAGCGCGAAGCCTTCAACACCATGCGCTACAGCGAAAGCGAAGTGCGCCGCATCGCTCACGTTGCCTTCGGCATTGCCATGAAGCGCAACAAGAAGCTGTGTTCGGTCGACAAGGCCAATGTGCTGGAAACCACCGAGTTCTGGAAAGAAATCATGATCGACGTGGCGCGCGAATACCCGCAGGTAGAGCTGAGCCACATGTATGTGGACAATGCCGCCATGCAGCTGGTGCGCAACCCCAAGCAGTTCGACGTGATGGTGACTGGCAACATCTTTGGCGACATCCTGTCCGACGAAGCCTCCATGCTCACCGGCTCCATCGGCATGCTGCCGTCGGCCTCGCTGGACCAGAACAACAAGGGCCTGTACGAGCCTTCGCACGGTTCCGCACCGGACATCGCCGGCAAGAACCTGGCCAATCCGCTGGCCACCATCCTGTCTGCCGCCATGATGCTGCGCTACACCTTCGCCCAGGAAGAAGCCGCCCAGCGCGTGGAAAATGCGGTCAAGACCGTACTGGCCCAAGGCTACCGCACTGGCGACATCTTTGAAGCCGGCTGCCAGAAAGTCAGCTGCTCCGGCATGGGTGACGCAGTGGTGGCAGCGCTGTAAAAAAAACTTCACCCTGATAGGGTTGACCCCATTGCCACCTGCGCTATCGCGCTGCACAATGGGGTAATAAAAATACTTGGCCCGCTGGCGCTTGCGTTAACGGGCCAATCGCAACTTTAGAGACAGATCCCAGGAGAAACCCGTGAAAGTAGGCTTTGTAGGCTGGCGCGGCATGGTTGGTTCCGTGCTGATGCAACGTATGCGTGAAGAGAACGATTTCGCTGTCATCAACGAACCGGTGTTCTTCACCACTTCCAATGTCGGCGGCAAAGGCCCGGACATCGGCCGTGATGTACCGGCACTGAAAGACGCCAAGAACATCGACGAACTGAAGGCAATGGATGCCATTGTCACCTGTCAGGGCGGCGATTACACCAGCGACATCTATCCGAAACTGCGTGCCGCCGGCTGGACTGGCTACTGGATCGACGCCGCTTCCACCCTGCGCATGGCTGACGATGCCGTCATCGTGCTGGACCCGGTCAACCGCAATGTGATCGACAGCGCACTGGCCAAGGGCGTGAAAGATTACATCGGTGGCAACTGTACCAACTCCATCATGCTGATGGGCATGGGCGGCCTGTTCCGTGAAGGTCTGGTGGAATGGGTTTCCTCCATGACCTACCAGGCAGCTTCCGGCGGTGGTGCCAACCACATGCGCGAACTGATCAAGGGCATGGGTGTGGTACACGCTGCCGTGGCCGACGAACTGGCTACCCCGTCGTCCGCCATTCTGGAGATCGACCGCAAGGTGGCTGCTGCCATCCGCGAAGACGTGCCGACCGAATTCTTCGGCGCGCCGCTGGCTGGTGGTCTGATCCCCTGGATCGACAAGCAGCTGGACAACGGCCAGTCCAAGGAAGAGTGGAAGGGCCAGGCTGAGGTCAACAAGATTCTGGGCACCGATGCCACCATACCGGTGGATGGCCTGTGCGTGCGCATCGGCGCCATGCGCTGCCATAGCCTGGCACTGACCGTGAAGCTGAAGAAAGACCTGCCGCTGGAAGAGATCGAAGCCATCATCAAGTCTGGCAACGACTGGGTGAAATGGGTGCCGAACGACCGCGAAATCAGCGTCAAGGAACTGACCCCGGCCGCCATCACCGGTGGCCTGGAAGTTGGCGTGGGCCGCGTACGCAAGCTGAACATGGGTGGTGAGTACCTGTCCGCTTTCGTGATTGGTGATCAGTTGCTGTGGGGCGCGGCCGAACCGCTGCGCCGCATGCTGCGCATCCTCATCGAACGCTGATTCGGGGTAAAATGGTCGATACGCTTTTATCTGGCAGCTAGCCGGAATCGACTACACTGCAAAGGGCGCATTTTGCGCCCTTTGCTTTTGGCTGAGTTAAAATCAGCTTTTTTCTGGAATGTAAGGATTGATTCGGATGATGCAGCTTGCTGTGGTAGGTGCCGCTGGCCTGGTTGGCCAATCTGTTCTCGAACTGCTGGCCGAGCGCCAGTTCCCGGCTGAGCGGGTGTTTGCCGTGGATGGCCCGGAGCATGAGGCGTCAACCGTCAGCTATGGCAATCTGGAACTGGACATCCGCCAACTGGACGAATTCGGTTTCGAGAATGTGGCGCTGGCCATTTTTGTCGCTGGCAGCGATGTGGCGCGCGAATATGTACCACAAGCCCGCGCCGCAGGCGTCACGGTAATTGACTTCAGCGATGCCTACCGGCTGGATGCGGAAGTGCCGCTGGTGATACCGTCGGTCAATGGCGATCAATTGGCAGGACTGGAGGCGGGGGCGCTGGTGGCGGCACCCAATTGCACGGTCACACCCTTGGCCATGGCCTTGCGCCCCTTGCTGCCCCTGCAGCCGCGTCGCCTGACGGTTGCCACTTATCAGTCGGTATCCGGCGCAGGGCAGAAGGCGCTGGAAGAACTGGCAGAACAGACGACTGCCTTATTCTCGCAGCGCGAGTCGGAAAATAACGTTTTTGCCAAGCGCATTGCCTTTAATGTGCTGCCGCAGATCGGTCAGCTTGATGAAGACGGTGTTTCCGAAGAAGAGCACTCCGTGGTGAATGAATTGCGTCGCCTGTTGCAGCAGCCGGCGCTGCAGGTAGAAGCCAGTTGTGTGCGTGTGCCGGTATTTTTTGGCCATGCCTGGGCAGTATCACTGGAGGTTGAAGAGGATATTGATCTGGTGCAAGTACGTAATCGCCTGTTGGCGGCAGGATTGCAATTGATTGCCGCCGAGCAGCATGGTGGCTATATCACGCCAATGGAGGCAACCGGTAATGACGGTGTCTGGATTAGCCGTTTGCGCAAGACCGGAAAGACGCTCAGTTTTTGGCTCAGTGCTGACAATGTTCGTGTTGGTGCCGCCCTCAATTGCGTTCTTTTGGCCGAGTCTTTGTATAAAGCTGGCCTATTTGAATAAATGTAAAGCCCCGGCGTAGCCGGGGTTTTATTGTTATGTTATCTAGCTAAAAGCTTGGCTAGGGCCTAATATGGCACTAGTTGCCAGTTGTGTGTCCGTGCGGGTAGAACGGGCGAAATAAAATCAAGACAAATGAGTGCCGGAAGGTAGACTTGTGAATAATCAGGCAAAATTCAAGCTGAGCGTGCTGGCGGTCGCCATGGTTTGCTCGGCAAATGTATGGGCCGGTCTTGGCAGGATCAATGTGCGATCCTTCCTGGGGGAGACCTTTCACGCAGATATCGAGTTGACCGGGGTTCGCTCGAGTGAGCTGGAAACTGCCCGTATCGGGCTGGCCAGCCCGGATACCTTCCGCGATCTGAATGTCGACTACAGCAGCAGCATGTCGGCACTGCGCTTCCATGTCGCCCCGTCTGCACGCGGCGCGGTAATCAAAGTCAGCTCTTCCGTCCCCATCAATGAGCCCTACCTGCGTTTCGTGGTAGAGGCGAAAACCAGTTCCGGCCGCTCGGTGCGTGAGTACACAGTGCTGCTGGATCCGGCCAGCTACAACGCGCCACAAGCCAAATCCATCGTGCAGGACATGCCGCAATATGCCGAGGACAATCTGTCCAGCCGCTACGCGGCCAAGCCGGCCAAGCCTGCGCGCGCCATCGTCCCCGGCGTGGTGCAAACCCGTTCCGGCTCTACCTTGCGTGGCATGGCCGCCAGGGTGAAGCCCGCCGGCGCATCGCTGGAGCAGACCATGGCGGCGTTGGTGCAGAACAATCCGCATGCCTTTAGCGATGGTAATCCCAACAAGCTCAAAGCCGGCGTTACCTTGAAAGTGCCGGCAGCCGGCAAGGTAAAAGCCCTGTCGGCTGAACAGGTCAATACCATTTTGCATCCGGATGGCACGGCACCGACGGCACCAGCTACGGCACCGGTGGCACCGGCGGTCAAACCGCAGCCTGCTGCCAAGGGGACTGATGTCCTGAAACTGGTTCCGCCTGATGCCGCTGGCGCAGCACCGGATGCCAAGCTTTCCGCGCTGGAACAGCAGGTTAGCGCGCGCGAACAGTCACTGAAGGATGCCGAGGCGCGCATTGCCGCGCTGGAACAGCAACTCAAGGCCATGCAAAGTGGCAAGCCGCAGGCATCGCAGCCACAGGCCGTGGTACCGGCAGCCTCCATGCCGGCGGTTGAGCCCATTGTCGAAGCGAGCGCCCCCGTTGCAGCGGTGCCGGCACCCAAACCGGTGGTTGCGCCCAAGCCGGTGGCAGCTCCTCCTGCGCCGCCGGAGCGTTCCTGGCTGGATGGCTTGCTCGACAATCTGCCACTGATCGGTGGTGGTGTGGCCGGGGTGGGTCTGCTTGGGGCGCTGCTGGTATTGATTTCCCGTCGCCGCAAGGCCGCTGCAGGTTCTTCACTGCAACTGTCCGCCCAGGCCAATAATGCTGTGCTGGGGCGCAATGCGGTTGGCAGCGGCCCAAGCTCCGTCAGCGGTGGCCACTCCTTCATGACCAACTTCACGCAGTCCTCAGGGGCGATTGACGCGGCTGAAGTCGATCCGGTAGCCGAGGCTGAGGTGTACATGGCCTATGGCCGTGATGCCCAGGCCGAGGAAATCCTCAAGGATGCCCTGGCCAAGGATCCCTCGCGTCAGGAAGTCCGCCAGAAATTGCTGGAACTGTATGCCGCCAGACCGGATGCCGCCAGCTTCGAGAAGCTGGCGCGTGAATTTCATGCCAGCACCGACGGCAAGGGTCAGGCCTGGGCCAAGGTGGCGGCCATGGGCCTGGCGATTGATCCGGCCAATGCGCTGTATCAACTGGCCGAGGATGAGGCCGCGGTGGAAAGTGCGGCCCCTGCGGCTGCTGGCGTCATCGATCTGGATCAGGAGCTGTTTGGCGAGACCATCGCCGAGCCCGAGCTGGCCAAACCTGTTGAAGTTGCTGCATCGGCACCGGCCGATGATCCCTTGCGTGCAGCCTTGTTTGCCGAAGAAGAGGTGGCCGCTCCGGCTCCCGTGGCCGAGTCCAATCTGATGGATTTTGACCTGGATGCCGAACTCTCCGCCCTTGCCCCCGCAGCCCCCGAACCGGAAAAACCGGCGGCAGAGCCGGTGGCCGACACCAATCTGCTGGACTTCGATTTCAATCTGGACGGGCTGACGGCGGATAGCGAGCCGGCCAAAACCGAAGAACCGGCGGTGGGTACTCTGGAACTGCCATCCACCCCGCCGGCCAGCGACGGTTTTGAATCCTTGTACGAAGACATGGTGGCTGCCACCCCGACAGCAACGCCTGCCGCAGCCCAGCCTGAGTCAGCGCCTGCTGCCGAGGGCATGACCCTGCTGGATGACCCTCTGTCCACCAAGCTGGATCTGGCCAAGGTTTATCTCGATATGGGAGACCGCGACGGTGCGCGTGAAGTATTGCAGGATCTGGTGGGTGAAGCGCAAGGCAGCTTGAAGGAAGAAGCCCAGGCATTGCTTGCCAAGATCAGCAACTAAGGCAGTCCGGCTTGCCGATCAGGCTTAGCTTGTGAGACGGGCAGTGTGCAAGCACTGCCGCGCCAATTTTGCCGGTTTTATTTTTCATGGCACACGTTTAAGCCGGGTAGTTCATTAGCAATAAAACCTGCCAAAGCAGGAATCAGGGAAGTCCGTACCATGGCTTCAAGACATCGCATGACCTTGCTGGCCATCCTGCTGGCCGGCATGGGCTCTGCAGGATCGGCACTGGCAGGCTTGGGGCCTATTCATGTCCTGTCCTCGGAAGGCCAGCCGTTCGAGGCGGAAATTCCCGTAGTGGATGAAGATCCGCAAGGGAATGTGCTGGTTGGCCTGGCTGATCGCAACAAATACCCGCTGGTTTCCACCTACAGTCCGTCTGCATCGGTATTGAAGTTCTCCGCCATCCGTAAACCGGACGGCAGCATCCAGAAAATTCTGGTCAGGGGACCCAGCCGTTTTGATGAGTCGCTGCTGCGCTTTGCCGTGGAAATGAGCTGGCCGGCCGGACGGCTGGTGCGCGAGTTCGAGGTGGACTATCTGAGGGATGGCCCGCCGCGCAAGGACAAGCCACCGGTTCACGACGATACGGTGAAGAAAACTGCCGTGTCGCCAGACCAGATGCCAAGGCTCAGCAGCCTGGGTCTGGGGGAGCTGAAGGTCAAGTCTAAGCTGGGTGAGCCGCTGGTGGCCGAACTGGAGCTGTTTGGCACCGCAGTAAAGCAGACAGACAATATTCATGTGGCACTGTCCGCCGACAGCCTGCAGGGCGCGCCCAGTGCCGAGCAGCTGCAATTGGTGGCTTCCATGTCGCATCAGCTTACGCGCTCGGCTGCCGGCAAGTCCATGCTGCTGCTGAAAAGTACGCGCGTATTGACCGAGCCCTTGCTCGCCTTCCGGCTGGATGTTGGCGCTGCCAATGTGCATGCGCAAAAGCGCTACACCCTGTTGCTGGACCCCAATGGCTATACCGTTGAAGAGCATGCTGTCGACAGTGCCGCGGCGCATGGTGCGGCACATGGCGGCGGCAAGGTGCAAGCACTGAAGGTATACCGGGTATTGCATGGTGATACCCTGTCGCTGATTGCCGCCCGCATGAAAGGTGGTGGCAACCAGGCAGAAACCGCCAGACGCTTGTACCGCAACAATCCGGATGCCTTTATCGGCGGAGATGTCAATCGTCTGCGCGCCGGTACCGCGCTGAAGTACCCGGCCGAGTGGCACATGAGCAGCGCCGGCACCCCTGCGACACATGCCAGGCCAGCCCAAGCGCCACAGCCGCCGTCCGCTTCAGCCAAGCCGGAAGCGCCATCCACACCGGCAGTTGCCGCTCCGGAGGCCGTGACACTCAAACCCATGGTCAAGCCCGCCGGTGAGCAAGCCAAGCTTGCCGCATCGGCCAGCAAGCCGCAGGCTTCCGCACCACAGCTTGCAGCCGTCAAGGCTGTCACGCCAGGCAGTGCTGCTGACAATGTCAGGGAAGATAGGCTGAAGAACATTCTGCAGCGCCAGGATCAGGCTTTGCAGCAGGCGCAGCAGAAAACCCTGGAACTGGAACAGAAAATCCGCAACCTGCAGCTGGCCAAGGCAGCAGAAGCCAGTGCCGCCGCCATCGCCAGTCAGAACAAGGCCGCTGCCAGCCAGCCCGTCGCTGCGGTAACGGCAACGCCTACCGTCCAGGCCAGTCGCGCCATGGCTGCTTCGGCACCGGCCCTTGCCCCGGTGACGGCTTCGGCGCCAGCCATTGCCGCGCCCAAGGCTGCCCCCGCATCAGCGCCCAAACCGCTGGCGGCCAAAGCGCCTGAGCCTGCAGCGGCAACGGACTTCCTGGTGGATGATGTGCTGGCCAGCCTGCGCGGCAATACCACCATGATTGCTGGCGGTGCTGCCGTGGCAGCGCTGTCGGCTTTGCTGTTGGCGCAGCGCAGACGCCAGCGCAAGATTGCCACACCCGATAGCCAGCCCGAGGTGAAACCGGTGGCAGACAATGCCTCCTTGCTGACCATGGGGCCACTCACCACCCTGATGAGCGGTATCAAGCGTGGCGAGGGAATCGACCTTGCCTCGGTGGACCTGATTGCCGAAGCCGAGGTGTATCTGGCATATGGCCGCACCGACCAGGCTCTGGAGATACTGCGTGAAGGTCTGGTGCGCGAACCAATGCGCCAGGACCTGCGTTACAAGCTGCTGGAAGTGCTGGCCATGCAGTCGGACAAAGAGGGCTTTGTGGCCGAAGCCACAACCGCGCGCGGTATTTTCGGCAAGGACAGCACCTTGTGGATGCGCGTATGTGAACTGGGCCACACGCTGGCACCGGAACACCCGCTGTTCGATGCACAGCCGGTTGCCGCGGCCTCACCGCTGGATCTGCAGCCGGTCAGGGTACAGACCGCCGCGGAAGAGGCGGTGGCTGATGCGGCTGCGACGCCTGCTCCTGCCGATGCGGCCAGCGTGCCACTAGATCTGGCTGCCGAACTTGGCGCGCTGGAGCCTGCACCGGAACAGCCACTGGCGATGGACTTCATCGAAAAGCCGACAGCAGGCCCGGCAGCGCTGCCGCCGGCAAGTGATGAGAATCCCGCGCTGAGCGGACTGGATGCCTTTGCCTCGCTGGGGGAGCAGGAGCTAGAAAGCGTGGTGAACCAGGCCCCGGAACCGATGCTGGACATGGATTTCCTGTCCGAGCTGCCCGAGTCGGTCAAGCTGGAACCACCCGCCGGCCAGCCTGAAGCTGCCGCACCGGCACCAAGCGCGCAGTCCGAAGCCAATGACAAGATGGAGCTGGCCAAGCTGTATCTGGAAATGGGTGACAAGGAAACCGCCGAAGCGCTGATGAAGGAAGCAGGGCAGACCGCCTAGCTGTTGGCGCAGGGTATCAACACGGGGATGCAGCCGCATCCCCGTTTTTCATGGCTCGGCCAGCAACTCGCCACACCGGGCTTCTTGCATGTCAACATGGCGTAAACCCCGCAGGATAGGGTAGAGTTGATGCTTTATCGCCCCGCTGTCAGTGGCATCTGCGCTGGCTGCGGGAAGTTTTGCAAGCAAGGTGTGGGCATGAGAATAGCGCTCGGCATCGAGTATGACGGTCGGGCATTCTCCGGTTGGCAGACTCAGCCGCATGGCAATACCGTTCAGGACAAACTGAACCAGGCCATCAGCCGGATTGCCGGTCATGAAATTACAACGCTGGCCGCTGGCCGTACCGATGCCGGTGTGCATGCCGCCATGCAGGTGGTGCATTTCGATACGCGGACGGTACGTCCGCTGACGGCATGGGTGCGTGGCGTGAATGCGCTGCTGCCGCACGAAGTTGCGGTGGTGTGGGCGCGTGAGGTGTCAGACGACTTCCATGCGCGCTTCTCCGCTTTTTCGCGCTCCTACAGTTATTTCCTGCTGACCCATCCGGTACGCCCCTGTCTGCTGGCTGGCAAGGTAGGCTGGTATCACCAGCAACTGGATGTGGATGCCATGCGCCGTGCTGCACGGTGCTTGCTGGGACAGCATGATTTTTCCAGCTTCCGGGCGGCCGAATGCCAGGCCAAGAGCCCGCTCAAGCACTTGCAGCAGCTGGATATCAGCGAACAGGGCGGCTTGATCCGCTTTGACCTGATGGCCGATGCCTTCCTGCACCACATGGTGCGCAATATCGTCGGCGCGCTGCTGTATGTCGGCAAAGGCAGCCTGGATGAAGCCGGCCTGCAAGCCTTGCTGGCGGCACGGGACAGGACCCGGGCGCCGCCCACCTTCATGCCGGACGGCCTGTATCTGACCGGGGTGGGCTATCCCGCGCAGTTTGCCCTGCCGACGCAGGCTGAACCGGCGCGCCTGGCTTTGTGGAGATGAAGTGACAGTCAGAATCAAGATTTGCGGTATTACCCGCCCGCAGGATGGTGCCGAAGCTGCCCGCCTGGGTGCCGATGCCATCGGCCTGGTGTTTTACCCGAAAAGCCCGCGCAATGTCAGCATCGCCCAGGCGCAGGCGGTGATTGCCGCCTTGCCGCCCTTTGTCAGCGTGGTGGCGCTGTTCGTCAACCCGGAGCGCAACTGGGTGGAAGAGGTGCTGGCTGCCTGCAGCATCGACATGCTGCAGTTTCATGGCGAAGAAAGTGCGGAATTCTGCCGTTCTTTCCGGCGGCCTTATCTCAAGGCCGTACGGGTGAAGCCCGGCCTGGACCTGAGCGCCGCGGCAGCCCAATACCCGGATGCGCGCGGACTACTCACCGACGCCTTTGTCGAAGGCGCACATGGTGGCACCGGTACCACGTTTGACTGGACCTTGCTGCCGGAAAACCTGCCCCTGCCGTTGATTTTGTCCGGCGGGCTGGATGACAACAATATCGGACAAGCCGTGGCCGCAGTGCGGCCGGCGGCGGTGGATGTTTCCAGCGGAGTGGAAGCAGCCAAGGGAATCAAAGATGCTGCCAGAATGGCAGCGTTCATATCAGGAGCAAGGCATGGAGCGGTATGATCTTCCGGATGCAAAAGGCCATTTCGGCCCGTATGGTGGCGTCTATGTTGCCGAAACCTTGATGGCGGCACTGGACGAGCTCAAGAACGAATACGAGCGCGTCAAGGCCGATCCCACCTTCTGGGAAGAGTTTCGCCAGGAGCTGAAACACTACGTGGGTCGTCCCAGCCCCATCTACCACGCCAAGCGCTGGTCGGAACAACTGGGCGGTGCGCAGATCTTCCTCAAGCGCGAAGACCTCAACCACACCGGTGCGCACAAGATCAGCAATGCCATCGGTCAGGCCCTGCTGGCACGCCGCATGGGCAAAAAGCGCGTGATTGCCGAAACCGGTGCCGGCCAGCATGGCGTGGCCACCGCTACCGTGGCTGCACGTTATGGCATGGAATGCTTTGTCTACATGGGTGCCGAGGACATCAAGCGCCAGTCGCCCAATGTATTCCGCATGAAGCTGCTGGGTGCCACCGTGGTGCCGGTGGAGTCCGGTTCCAAAACCCTGAAGGACGCATTGAACGAAGCCATGCGCGACTGGGTGACCAATGTCGACAGCACCTTCTACATTCTGGGCACGGCAGCCGGCCCGCATCCTTACCCGATGATGGTGCGTGACTTCCTGTCGGTGATTGGCGAAGAGTCCAAGGAGCAAATGCCCGAAGTGGCTGGCCGCCAGCCGGATGTGGTGGTGGCCTGCGTGGGTGGCGGTTCTAACGCCATCGGCATGTTCTATCCCTACATCAATGTGGACGGCGTGCGCCTGGTGGGCGTGGAAGCCGGAGGTCACGGCATTGACAGCGGCATGCATGCCGCCCCCTTGTCCGGCGGTGCCGGCGTAGGCGTGCTGCACGGTGCCAAGAGCTATCTGATGCAGGATGCCAACGGTCAGGTTGTCGAGACCCATTCGGTATCGGCCGGTCTGGATTATCCCGGCGTTGGCCCTGAGCACAGCTATCTCAAGGACATTGGCCGCGCCGAATACGTTGCCATCGACGACAAGGAAGCCCTTGCTGCCTTCCATGACTGCTGTCACCTGGAAGGCATCATCCCGGCGCTGGAGTCCAGCCACGCGCTGGCCTGGGCTGCCAAGGTGGCACCCACCATGGGCAAGGACAAGGTGATTCTGGTCAACCTGTCCGGCCGTGGCGACAAGGACATCAATACCGTGGCCGGCCTGGCCGGTATCACGCTGTAACAAGGCGAAGGAAGGCTTATGTCACGTATTGCTGCATGTTTTGCTGCCCTGCAGGGCAAGAAGGCGCTGATTCCCTTCATTACCGCTGGCGACCCGCATCCGTCCCGCACCGTCGAGCTGATGCACGGTCTGGTGGATGGTGGTGCCGACATCATCGAACTGGGCGTGCCGTTTTCCGACCCGATGGCCGACGGCCCGGTGATCCAGCGCGCTTCGGAACGCGCACTGGTTCACAAGGTGGGTCTGCGCGATGTGCTGGCCATGGTGGCGGAATTCCGCAAAACCAACACCACCACGCCAGTCGTACTGATGGGTTATCTCAACCCGGTATTCGTCATGGGCTATGCGGCGTTTGCCACAGCAGCGCGTGAAGCAGGGGTGGATGGTGTGCTGACCGTGGATTGCCCGCCGGAAGAAGCGGCGGATCTGTCTGCCGCGCTGATCGCGGCAGACCTCGACCCGGTATTCCTGATTGCCCCTACCACGCCAGAGGCACGGGTGCGCGAAATCGCCCGTCACGCCCGTGGTTATGTCTATTATGTGTCGCTCAAAGGCGTCACCGGTGCAGGAAATCTGGACATTGACGATGTAGCGCGTAAAATTGCCGCCCTTAGAGCACATATTCAGGTTCCCATCGGCGTTGGCTTCGGCATTCGCGATGCCGCCACAGCCAAGGCCATCTCCGTGACGGCTGATGCCGTGGTGGTGGGGAGCCGACTGGTGCAGGAAATCGAGGCGGCGACAGAACAAACCGCCAAAGAGCGGTTGACCGGTCTGGTAGCGGAATTGAAAGCTGCCATTCTTTAAGGAACACGCAAACGGGGTGACATCACCCCGTTTTACTGACAACCCGGCTGGTGTGGCCGGGTTGTGTTGAGCAAGGAGTCAGCATGAGCTGGTTGAACAAGCTCCTGCCGCCGAAGATCAAGCGCGATTCCCGCGCTGACAAGCCTTCAGCGGTACCGGAGGGGCTGTGGAGCAAGTGCCCGGCATGTGAAGCCGTACTGTATTACACCGACCTGGAGAGCAATCTGCAGGTTTGTCCGAAATGTAATCATCACCATCCGCTGAATGCCCGTCAGCGGCTGGACATGCTGCTGGATGACGAAGGCCGCCGCGAAATCGGTGCCGAAGTCAAACCGGTGGACATTCTGAAGTTCAAGGATGGCAAACGCTATCCCGATCGCCTGGCAGCCGCGCAAAACAGCACCGGTGAAGACGATGCGCTGGTGGTGATGCAAGGCAGCATTCATTCCATGCCGGCCGTGGTGGCAGCCTTTGAATTCCGTTTCATCGGTGGTTCCATGGGTTCGGTGGTGGGTGAGCGTTTCGTGCGTGGCGTGCAAGCCGCCATCGAAGCCAAGGCCCCGTTCATCTGCGTGGCGGCATCCGGTGGTGCGCGCATGCAGGAAGGCCTGAACTCGCTGATGCAGATGGCCAAGACCAGTGCCGCACTGCAACTGCTGACCGATCACCAACTGCCTTTCATTTCGGTGCTGACCGATCCCACCATGGGTGGCGTGTCCGCCTCCTTCGCCTTCCTGGGTGATGTGGTGATTGGCGAACCGGGAGCGCTGATCGGTTTTGCCGGCCCGCGCGTGATCGAGCAGACCGTGCGTGAGACCCTGCCGGAAGGCTTCCAGCGTTCCGAATTCCTGCTGGAAAAGGGTGCCATCGACATGATCGTCGATCGTCGCGAACTCAAGCGCAAGATTGCCGAACTGGTGGCCATGCTGCAAAAGCAGCCTGCAGTCGCCTGATTTCCGGCCAGCAAGCCACAAGCCGCTTCCATTGGGGGCGGCTTTTTTCATGCCTGCTGCTTGTGCTAGGCTGGAGCCCATCTCCGGCATGACCGTAACTGTCGCCTTTATCAGAAAGCCTCGCCGTGCTTACCGCCTCCCAGTTGACCAGCTTGCAGGCCATTCTGCCTGCCGATCGTATCCATCTTGATGCAGAAACGTGTGAGCGCTATGGCCAGGACTGGACGCGCTACACCACGCCACGGGCGGCTGCCATCGTGTTTCCGATGGGTATCGAAGAAGTGCAGGCGGTGGTGCGCTGGGCCAATGCGCAGGGGGTGGGCATTGTCCCCTCTGGCGGCCGTACCGGCCTGTCTGGCGGTGCTGTTGCCGCGCAGGGCGAGGTGGTGGTGTCGCTGGAGCGCATGAACCGCATTGACGGTTTTGACCCGCTGGCGCGCACCGTGCGCTGCCAGGCCGGGGTGATCACCGCCGCCTTGCAGCAGTTTGCTGCCGACCACGGCCTGTATTACCCGGTGGACTTTGCCTCCAGTGGCTCCAGCCAGATCGGCGGCAATATCGCCACCAATGCAGGCGGTATCCGGGTGGTGCGCTATGGCATGACGCGGGAGTGGGTGGCTGGCCTTACGGCGGTGAGCGGTAGCGGTGAGGTACTGGAGTGCAATCTGGGCCTTGCCAAGAACAATGCCGGCTACGACTTCCGCCACCTGTTCATCGGCTCGGAAGGCACGCTGGGGCTGGTGGTGGAGGCCACCATGCGCCTGACCGATCTGCCACCGGCCACCACGGTGCTATTGCTGGCCTTGCCCAGGCTGGCAGACATCATGGCGGTGTTTCACGCCTTCCGCAGCGCGCTGACGCTGCAGGCTTTCGAATTCTTTTCTGATCTGGCGCTGACCCATGTGCTGGCTGCCCAGCAGGCAACAGCGCCGCTGGCTGAACGTCAGCCTTTCTATGTATTGCTGGAGCTGGAAACCGCAGTCCAGTCGCAGGAAGAAGCTGTCTTGCAGGTGTTTTCTGCTTGCCTGGAGCAAGGCTGGGTGTGTGATGGCGTCATTGCCCAGTCGCAGCAGCAGGCCAAGTCCTTGTGGCGCTTGCGCGAGGGCATCAGCGCCGCCATCACGCCGTATACGCCGTACAAGAATGACATCTCGGTGGTGCTGAGCCGGCTGCCGCAATTCGTGGCGCGTTTGCAAGGCGTGCTGGCGCGTGATTACCCGGACTTCGAGGTGCTGTGGTATGGCCATATCGGCGATGGCAATCTGCACATCAATGTGTTGAAACCGGCCAGTTGGGCGCTAGAGGATTTTCGTCATGCCTGCGAGCAGGTGAACGGCCAGGTGTTTGCGCTGGTGGCGGAGTTTGCCGGCAGCATGTCAGCCGAGCATGGCGTGGGCTTGCTCAAGCGCGATTATCTGGGGGTAACGCGTTCGGCAGAGGAGATTGCCCTGATGCGTGGGGTCAAGGCGGTATTTGATCCCAACTGCATCATGAATCCGGGCAAGTTACTTGCCTGATCGGCTTGCTGACGGTCACTGTGAATTGCAGGATGCAAGGTTATATGCTTTTGGTATTTTTATTCAGAATAACATCAGCTAAGCTTCGATAAAAATAATATATAACTCAATAAAAACAACAATTTGCGATGGCTTGTTGATTCTGAATATTACATTCTTGGTATCTGCAGTGAATCCATGGCCAATTTGTGCAGTTTTGCCTTTTTTCTAGGCAGCGCCAGCAAGTGGCTCACGGCAAAAGACTTTTTTTATTTGTTCAGTACTTATCCACAGAGTTATCCGCTGATTGCTGTGGATAATTGCGGCCCGCTGCAAGGGCGTGGCCATGGCCAACTGGCCACAACCCTTGACCGTTAACGGTTTCAGTCGGCCTGTGTGCTGCTTTCCAGCGCTTCCAGCTCTTCTTGCAGCAGCATCCAGTCTTCCTCCACCTGCGCCAGTTCGCTGCTGACCACGCCCAGCCGTTTGACGGCTTCGGCCAGTTTTGCCTTGTTGGCATCGCTATAGGCATCTTCACCGGACATGAAGGCATCCAGCTGGTTTTTCTCGCCGCTCAGTTGCTCCAACTGCTTTTCCAGCTTGGCCAGTTTGCTCAGCAGCGGCTTTTTCAGCTGCGCCAGTTTCTGGCGGGCTTCGGCTTCCTGGCGCTTTTGTTCCTTGCGGTTGACCGACTGGGCGTCGCCGCTGGATGGCTTGTTGCCTTCGGCCAGTTGGGCCAGACGCCACTGACGGTAGTCTTCCAGATCACCATCAAACGGCTTGACCGTGCCATCGCTGACCAGCCAGAACAGGTCGGTGGTGGATTCCAGCAGACTGCGGTCGTGCGATACCACAATCAGCGCGCCGGAGAAGTCCTGCAAGGCCAGTGTCAGCGCATGGCGCATTTCCAGGTCCAGGTGGTTGGTGGGTTCGTCCAGCAGCAAGAGATTGGGCTTTTGCCACACAATCATCGCCAGCGCCAGACGGGCTTTTTCGCCACCGGACATCGGGCCGACCAGATCGGTGGCGCTGTCGCCGCGGAAGTTGAAACCGCCCAGAAAGCTGCGTAGTTCCAGCTCGCGCACCGTCGGGGCCAGCCGCTGCATGTGCTGCAATGGCGATTCATCCTCGCGCAGGGTTTCCAGCTGGTGCTGGGCGAAATAGCCAATCTTCAGCGTTTGCGCCTTGATTACCTCGCCAGCTTGCTGCGGCAGGTCGCCCGCCAGCAGTTTCACCAGCGTGGATTTACCGGCACCGTTCACCCCCAAGAGGCCGATGCGGCTGCCGGCTTCCACTGACAGCGACAGCCCGCGCAGTATGGTGCTGCTGCCATAGCCGATATCCACCTTGTCCAGCCGCAGCAGCGGGTTGGGCAGGTTGTCCGGGCTGTCGAAGTGAAAATCAAACGGCGAGGCGACGTGGGCCGGGGCAATGCGCTCCAGCTTTTCCAGTGCCTTCACCCGGCTTTGCGCCTGCCTTGCCTTGCTGGCCTTGGCCTTGAAACGGGTGATGAAGGATTCCAGATGGGCGATCTGGCGTTGCTGCTTGTCATATTCGCCCTGCTGGCGCGCCAGCTTTTCCGCCCGCATGGTTTCAAACTGGCTGTAATTGCCGGTGTAGAGCGTCAGGGTCTGGTTGGCCACTTCGGCAATATGGCTGCAGATGCTGTCCAGGAAGTCGCGGTCGTGCGAGATGATCAGCAAGGTGCCCGGATAGCTTTGCAGCCAGTCTTCCAGCCACAGCACGGTTTCCAGGTCCAGGTGGTTGGTGGGCTCGTCCAGCAGCAGCAGGTCGGAGCGGCACATCAGCGCCTGGGCCAGGTTCAGCCGCATGCGCCAGCCACCGGAGAAACTCTTCACCGGGTTGCGGTGCGCTTCCACGGCAAAGCCCAGGCCGGTCAGCAGTTTGGCGGCACGGGCCGGGGCGGAATAGGCTTCAATGCGTGCCAGCTCGCCATGCAGATGACCAATGGCACTGCCGTCATCACGCGCCTCGGCGGCGGCCAGTTCGGCTTCCAGTTGGCGCAATTCCTGATCGCCATCCAGCACATAGTCGATGGCGGCGGTATCCAGCGCCGGGGTTTCCTGCGCTACGTGCGCCATCACCCATTGCTTGGGAATGTCGGCATCGCCGGCATCGGCGTGCAATTCACCCTTGAGCAGGGCAAACAGGCTGGACTTGCCCACGCCGTTGGCACCGACCAGGCCGGTCTTGTAGCCGGGGTTGAGGGTGAGGCTGGCGTCGATCAGCAAGTCTTTCAGCCCGCGACGCAGGCTGAGGTTTTTCAGTTGGATCATATTGGGTTTCTGCGCGGCACAGCGCGCTGTGCCGACGCGGTATTAAGCAGCGGGGAGGGCGGACAGGTCCCAGCGTGGTTTGATGGAATAGCCACCCGGTGCGGTGGCATGCCGCAGCCGCATGGCACCGGCAAAGGCAATCATCGCGCCGTTGTCGGTACACAGTGCCAGTGGCGGGTAGTACACCTGCAGCTTGCGACGGCTGGCGGCCTGATCCAGCGCGGCACGCAACTGCTTGTTGGCACCCACGCCACCGGCCACCACCAGCTTTTTCATGCCGGTCTGTTTCAGCGCCTTGAGCGACTTGCTGACCAGCACCTCGACAATGGCTTCCTGAAAGGCGCGGCAAATGTCCTTGCGGGTTTGCTCGTCAATCTGGCCGTGTTCGGCTTCCACTTGCTTGCTCAGGGTGAGCACGGCGGTTTTCAGGCCGGAGAAGCTCATGTCCAGATTGTCGCTGTGCAGCATGGGGCGGGGCAGATTGAAGCGAGTCGGGTCGCCTTCTTCGGCCAGCCGTGACAGCAGCGGGCCGCCGGGGTAGGGCAGGCCCAGCAGCTTTGCTGTCTTGTCGAAGGCTTCGCCCGCGGCATCGTCCAGCGTTTCACCCAGCACTTCATACTGGCCGATGCCATGCACTGCCATCAGCTGGGTGTGGCCGCCGGAAACCAGCAAGGCAATGAAGGGAAAGTCCGGGCGCGGGTCGGCCAGCAGCGGCGACAGCAAATGGCCTTCCAGATGATGCACGCCGATTACCGGAATGTTCAGGCCAAAGGCCAGCGCATTGGCCACGCTGGCTCCCACCATCAGCGCACCGCCAAGGCCGGGGCCCTGGGTGTAGGCAATGGCATCCACATCGGCCAGGGTTTTACCGGCATCGGCCAGGCAGGCTTCGGTGAGCGGGATGACGCGGCGGATATGGTCGCGGCTGGCCAGCTCGGGCACCACGCCACCGTATTCGGCGTGCATGGCCATTTGCGTATGCAGTTGGTGGGCAACTAGGCCCGCCGTGAGGTCGTACAGTGCAACGCCGGTTTCGTCGCACGATGATTCGATTCCAAGTACCAGCATGATGGCTTTATAACGGGGCAATCTTTCCATTTTACCGGCTAATCTTTGTCTGCCCAAATCTGGAATGATAGTCTGTGCCGATCGGCGCTTCTGGCGCGCAACAAAATCAGGAAGGGACAGGTAGTGAAAGCAAGACTCAAATGGGTGGATGGCGTGTGTTTCATGGGCGAAAGCGGCAGTGGCCATGCGGTGGTGATGGACGGTGCGCCGGAAGGTGGTGGCCGTAATCTGGGCCCGCGGCCGATGGAACTGCTGTTGCTGGGAACCGCCGGCTGTACCAGTTATGACGTGATTTCCATCCTGAAAAAGTCGCGCCAGCAAGTGACCGACTGCTGGGTGGAAATGGAAGCCGAGCGCGCGGATACCGAACCCAAGGTGTTCACCAAGATTCATTTCCACTTTGTGGTGACTGGCCGCGAACTGAAGCCGGAAGTGGTGGAGCGTGCCATCAAGCTGTCGGCAGAAAAATACTGCTCGGCCTCCATCATGCTGGGCAAGACCGCCGACATCACCCACGACTTCGAGCTGCGTGAGAGCTGATGCCTGCTCCCGGCTCCCCCGGTGTCCGGTTCGGTAACACAAGACCGCCGCTGCCATCAGGTAGCGGCGGTCTTGTTTTTGCCGCTGGCGGCAGCCGCGGTGGCACAGCGGCAAAACTTGCCGCCCAGGCTGGCTGGCGCGGGGGGGCGCAGGGTGTGACCGGCTTGCGCCATCAATAAAATCAGGCTTCTAGGCGGATTGCTGCGGCTGGCATGATTCCTGCTAATGATCGGGACGCATTCAGGGAGAAACGGTCATGTTGGACAAGATTGGCAAGGAGTTCGATTTTCAGCAGCGGGCGCTGAATCTGCGCGCATACCGCCAGGAAGTCATTGCCAGCAATATTGCCAATGCCGACACCCCCAATTACAAAGCGGTGGATTTCGACTTCAAGCAGGCGCTGCAGTCGGCACAAGGCAGTCAGAACAAGCTGGCCTTGAATGTAACCGATGCGCGCCACTTGCCGGGCGATGCCGCCGGTGCCGCCGGCAAGCCCGCCGTGCAGTATCGCAATGCAGTACAGCAAAGCCTGGACGGTAACACCGTGGATATGGACGTGGAGCGTGCGGCTTTTGCGGATAACGCACTGCAATACCAGTCCACGCTCACTTTCCTGAGCAAGCGTATTTCCAGTCTGAATACCGCCATTACCGGTGGAGGTCAGTAAGCATGTCTCTTGCCAATATCTTTGCCATTTCCGGTTCCGCGCTCACCGCCCAGTCGATGCGACTTAACGTGGTGGCCAGTAATATCGCCAACGCGGAAAGCGCCACCAGCTCCACCGGGCAGCCCTACAAGGGCCGCCATGTGGTGTTTACCGCGCTGCCGGTGACAGCATCCCAGCCGCAGGTGGCGGGGGTGCGCGTGACTTCCATCGTGGAAGATCAGACGCCGCCGCGCCTGAAGTATGACCCCAGCAATCCTCTGGCGGACGAGAAGGGCTATGTCAACATGCCCAACGTCAATCCGGTCGAGGAAATGTCCGACATGATTTCCGCCTCGCGCTCGTATCAGACCAATGTGGAAATGATGAATACCGCCAAAACCCTCCTGCAGAAAACCCTGCAGCTGGGGCAGTGATGAAAGGCCAGCGCCATGACCAGCTCGGTTAATTCCTCGTCCAATCCGTATGCAGTACTCAACGGCAGCTCCAGCAGCAGTGGCACCAGTTCCACTACTTCCACCAATGCCAACAACGACACCAGTGCCAAAGGTATTCAGGACCGCTTCCTGAAACTGCTGGTTACCCAGTTGCAGGCACAGGACCCGATGAATCCGATGGATAACAGCCAGATCACCAGCCAGATGGCGCAGATCAGCCAGGTATCCGGCATGCAGACGCTGAACACCTCGATGCAGAGCCTGGTGCAGTCGCAAGCGGCCAACCAGTCGATGATGGCTGCCACCATGATAGGCAAGCAGGCGCTGGTGCCTGGCAATGCGCTCAACCTTAGCAGCGGCAGCTCGGTGCAAGGGGCGGTGAATCTCAGCGGCGCGGCAACCGATTACACCGTCAGCATCAAGGATGCCAATGGCACGGTGGTGGACACCCTCACGGTGAAGAGCCCCAGCAATGGCCTGAATACCTTCGACTGGGATGGCAAGGATGCCAATGGCAACCAGTTGCCCAGCGGCAAGTACACCTTCAGCGCCCAGGCCACCAGTGCCAGCACCACGGCAGTTACCGCCACGCCTTATGCCAATCAGGCGGTGACAGCAGTGAGCTGGGCCAGCGGTACGCCGCAGCTGATCATGAAAGACGGCACCAGCGTCGGTCTGGCCAATGTGGCACAGCTATCTTAAATCCAGGTCATTAGTGCAATCAGGTTTCGGGGAGTAGCAATATGGGTTTTCAACAAGGTCTGAGCGGTCTGAATTCGGCGTCCTCGCAGTTGGATACCATTGGCAATAACGTGTCCAATGCCAGCACCGTTGGCTTTAAGAGTTCGCGTACCGAGTTCAGCGATCTGTTTTCCACCAGCTTTTATGGTGTGGCCAGTACTAGTTCCGGTATCGGCTCGCAGGTGAGCGCGGTAACCCAGTCCTTCAGTGCCGGCAACATTACCCCGACTGGTCGCAGCCTTGATCTGGCCATCAACAACAATGGTTTTTTCATTGTGCGGCAAAACCCCACATCTTCCACCGGTTCGCTGGCCTACACCCGTAATGGCCAGTTCCAGGTGGACAAGGATGGCTACATCGTCAATGGCAATGACCGCCTGCAAGGCTGGATGGCCAATAACGGCGTGGTGACCCAAGGCCCGGTGACCGACCTGAAACTGCAAACCAACCTGATTTCGCCGGCCGCCACCACCAAGGTCACCATGGGGGTCAATCTGGATTCCCGCCTGAGCACCCCTACGGTGACGCCGCTGGACCCCACCAATACCAAGACCTTCAACTGGTCCAATGCCGCACAGGTGTATGACAGCCTGGGCAACCAGCACAATCTGACCCTGTACTACGTCAAGGGTACGCCCACTGCCACCGGTACGCCGTGGACGGTAACGGCCTATGTGGACGGTAATCCGGCCACTACGCCCAATACCTACACCATGAACTACGACACCTCGGGTAATCTGATCACTACCACATCTACCACTCCGCCCACCACGATCGCGCCGTTCAGTGTCAGCTATACCGCGACAAGTCCTAATGGATCTTCTACGCCGCTTAACTTCACTGTCGACTATACCGGCTCTACCCAAACTGCCCAGGCCTCCGGCACCCCGACCGAAACCGTGGATGGTTATGCGCCAGGTACCCTGAGCAGCATGAATATCGATACCCACGGCAATATCATGGCCAGCTTCTCCAATGGTCAGAACAAGATCATCGGGCAGGTGGCGCTGGCTACCTTTACCAACTCGCAAGGCCTGCAAAACGAAGGTGGCAACCGCTGGCAGCAGACCCTGCAGTCGGGTGTGCCGGCCTACAATGCGCCAGGCTCGGGTAATGCCGGTACCGTGCAGTCGCAGGCGCTGGAGGATTCCAACGTCGATTTGACGGCAGAGCTGGTCAACATGATTACCGCGCAGCGCTTCTACCAGGCCAATGCGCAGACTATCAAGACCGAAGACACCCTGATGCAGACCATCATCAACCTGTAAGCAATAAAACAAGACTGAGCAAAGCAGCCTGAGGAAGCGGGGAATCAATGGATAAGATGCTGTACCTGGCCATGACCGGCGCCAAGCATATCGATTTGCAGCAGGCAACCACGGCCAATAATCTGTCCAATGCCAATACCAACGCCTTCAAGGCCGATCTGGCGTCTTTCCGCGCCCTGCCGGTAGTCGGGCCGGGTGCTCCCACCCGTACCTATGTGGTGGACAACACCATTGGCCATGACATGAGCCAGGGCAGTCTGATGCATACCGGCAGCCCCAGCGACTTTGCCCTGGGTTCCCCCGGTTTCTTTGCGGTGCAGGCTTCCGATGGCAATGAGGCTTACACACGCGATGGTGGCTATGTGCTGGACGCCAATGGCATGATGCGCACCCGTAGCGGCCTGCCCATCATGGGGGATGGCGGTCCGATCACGGTGCCCACCGGCTATCAGGTGCAGTTGGGACAGGATGGCTCGGTAATCGGTGTGCCGCTCAATGGCACTGACCGCACCCCGCAGTTGCTGGGCCAGATCAAGCTGGTCAATCCCGGCAACAAGGAAGTCTACAAAGGCCCGGATGGCTTGTTTCGCATGAATAATGGTGATACCGCCACCGCCGACACCAATGTCAAGCTGGTGCCGGAAACGCTGGAAGCCAGCAATGTGAATGCGGTGGAAAGCCTGGTGCAGATGATTTCCCATGGCCGCCAATACGACCTGAACATCAAACTGATGCAGAACGCCGATCAGAACGATCAGAAAGCCACCCAGTTGCTGAGCATGGGTTGAGCGCTGCATTCACCAAACAGATAACAGACAAGAATACTGAGGAAATACCGCCATGATGCGTGCGCTTTATGTTGCCAAGACCGGGATGGATTCCAGCCAGTTCAACCTGGATGTGATTTCCAACAACCTGGCCAACGTCAATACTGTTGGTTTCAAGCGCGGGCGCGCAATTTTCGAAGACCTGTATTATCAGACCCTGCGTCAACCGGGGGCGCAGTTGGCTGATGGCAGCACCACTCCCACCGGCTTGCAGGTTGGTACGGGTGCCACCGCCGTGGCAACCGCCAAAAACTTCACCCAGGGCAATATGACGCAAAGCAGCCAGCCGCTGGACTGGGCCATCACCGGTGATGGTTTCTTCCGCATCCTGCGTCCGGATGGCACCACGGCATACACCCGCGATGGCGAGTTCAAGCGCAACTCCAATGGGGATATTGTCACCTCCGATGGCTATCAACTGAACCCGAATATCAATATCCCGGGTACGGCCACCCAGATCACCGTATCCAATGCTGGTGTCGTGCAGTATTTCCTGCCCAATAATCCGGCCCCGCAAACCGCCGGCACCATCCAGCTCACCACCTTCATCAACCCGCAAGGGCTGGAGAGTGTGGGCAATAACCTCTACCTGCAAAGTGCATCGTCCGGCGACCCGCAGGATGGTGATCCGGGTACCGACAGCCGCGGCATCATCAAACAGGGGTTTCTGGAAGGCTCCAACGTGAATGTGACCGAAGAGCTGGTCAACATGATTACCGCGCAGCGTTCTTTCGAGATGAACTCCAAGGCCATCACCACCGCCGACCAGATGCTGCAGAAACTGACACAGATGTAAGCCGGATGATCTCCGGCAGTGGTCTGGCTGATGGTCTGCTGGTGAGTGCTGCAGTTTTGTGATGTGCAATTAAGGGCTAGAATCGCGTGTCAGACAGGTATGCGATGCAGGAGGAGGGCAAATGAATATGCTGAAATGGATGGTGCTGGGCCTGCTGGCTGTGCTGGCGGGGTGTGCAGCCCAGGAGCCCCCTCTGGTAACCCTGCCGATGACGGCCAGACCGCAACCGCAGGCTGCTACCCTGCCGGCCAATGGCTCTATTTTCCAGGCGGGCAGCTATCGCGCCATGTTTGAGGACAAGATGCCTGCGCTGGTTGGCGACACCCTCACCATCAATATCCAGGAAAAATCTTCCACCTCGCAGTCGGAACAAACCACCGCCACCCGCTCCTCGGCGCTGACTGACAATATCTCCAGCGGCATGCAGCTTCCCTTCGTTCCGGGCAGCCTGACCAAGGGTTTGGGCGCTTCGTTCAATGGCAGTGGTTCGGCCAGCAATACCGGCAAGGGCACCAATCAGGTAGCCACTACCTTTGTCAGTTCCATCACCGTGACGGTGATTGAAGTGCTGTCCAATGGCAATCTCATTGTCAGTGGGGAAAAGGTGGTGCGCATCAATGGCGATACCGAATCCATCCGCCTGTCCGGCGTGGTGAATCCGCGTGATATTGCCGCAGATCGTTCGGTGTCATCGCTCAAGGTGGCGGATGCCCGCATCGAGCAGGAAACCAAGGGTAATAACCGCCTGTATAACGAACCGGGCTGGCTGGCCAAGTTCTTCCTCAGCATCATTCCCATTTGACGGTCGGAACCGGACTGGATGACATCATGAAAAAATTCCTGCTTGCCCTGGCCTGCATGTTGGCAGTGGCGCATGCGCCGGCCGCCGAACGGCTGAAGGACATTACCAATATTGCCGGTGTGCGTTCCAACCAATTGCTGGGTTATGGCCTGGTGGTGGGCCTGGATGGCAGTGGTGACAAAGTGACCTCCTCACCGTTCACCGGCCAGTCTCTGTCCAATATGCTGACTCAGCTTGGTGTGCAGATTCCCCCTGGCACCAAGGTCGATCCCAAGAACGTGGCGGCTGTCAGCCTGACCGCCACGCTGCCGCCGTTTGCCCGCAAAGGCCAGGCGCTGGATGTCACGGTCTCGTCCATTGGCGATGCCAAAAGCCTGCGCGGCGGCACCTTGCTGCTGTCGCCACTGAAAGGGGCGGATGGTCAGATCTACGGCATGGCCCAGGGTAATGTGCTGGTAGGCGGTGCCGGTGCTTCCTCCGGTGGCAGCAAGGCGCAGGTCAATCAGTTAAGCGTGGGGCGCATTGCCGGCGGTGCCACGGTGGAACGTGAAGTGCCTACCGCGCTGGGCAGTGGCGAGTTCATCAACCTGGAACTGCAGGAAGCCAACTTCACCATGGCCAATCGGGTGGTGCAAGCCATCAACAAGGCATTCGGCAATGGTACGGCGCGGGCGGTGGATGGCGGCATGGTGGAAGTGCGTGCGCCTTTCGATTCCAATCAGCGCGTGCAGTTTCTGTCGCGGATGGAAAATCTTGCCGTCGACCCGGCAGAAGTTTCCCCTCTGGTCATCATCAATGCCCGTACCGGTTCCATCGTGATGAACCAGGCCGTGCAGCTGGAACCATGCGCCATCGCCCATGGCAATCTGACCGTCACCATCAACAACACCCCGCAGGTCAGCCAGCCGCCAGCCCTGTCCGGCGGGCAGACCGTGGCCACCAATCAAGCCAATGTCAGCGTCACCAGCGATGGCGGCAAGGTGCTGAAAGTGGCCAAGAGCGCCAATCTCAACCAGGTGGTGTCCGCATTGAATGCCTTGGGTGCCACCCCGCAGGATCTGATTTCCATCCTGCAGGCGATGAAAGCCGCCGGATCACTCAAGGCCGATCTGCAAATCATCTGAGCCTGTCTTGTCTTGTGTTTTCTTGTCATTGAGGCCCCGCTTGCGGGGCCTTTTTGCATTGGCCCGTTTCTTGCTATTAACGGCGCAAGGAGCGAGACATGACGACGCAGTTTTCCACTACTTATTCGGCAGCCGATGCCCTGAACCAGCAACTGGCGGTAGACCCTACCCAGATGTCCAGTCTGCGTTCGCGCATGGCCAAGGATCCGCAGGGGGCAGCCAAGGAGGCGGCGTCGCAGTTTGAAGCCCTGCTGATGGGAACCATGCTGAAAACCATGCGCGAGACCAAGTTTGACGATGAAGGCGACTCCGCCATGGATACCTACCGCGGCATGCTGGACCAGCAGATGGTGCAGTCACTCAGCCGTGCCGGCGGGATGGGCATTGCCAATCTGGTGTACCAGCAGATTGCCAAGCAGGCCGGTTTTGACCCCGGACAGGACGCATCCAACTTGCATGCCGGCAACAGCGGTCCGGTATTGCCTGCCCGCTTCAGTCAGTCCAGCGGCCTGAAGGCCTATCAGGCTGCCCAGAGTGAGGCGGCAACGGCGGGTAGCAGCACGGGTGCTGCTGCCTCCTCGACGGTAAGTAGTGATGGCAAGGGTTTTGTGCAGGGCATGTTGCCGCATGCACGTACTGCTGCCGCCCAATTGGGTGTGGCACCCGAGTTTGTGGTGGCCCATGCCGCGCTGGAAAGCGGCTGGGGCAAGCGTGCCATTCGCAATGCCGATGGCAGTGATTCGCACAATCTGTTTGGCATCAAGGCAACGGCTGACTGGCAGGGTAAGTCCACCAGTATCACCACCACCGAATATGTAAACGGCACCGCGCAGAAGAAGGTGGAAAAATTCCGCTCTTATGATTCGTATGCCGATGCCTTCCGTGACTATGCGCGCATGCTGAAAGACTCGCCGCGCTATCAGGCGGCTCTCAATCAAGGGCGCAATGTCACCGGCTTTGCCCAGGGGCTGCAAAACGGCGGCTATGCCACGGATCCGCGCTATGCCCGCAAACTGGTGGATGTGGCTGCCTCGCTGGGGCAGCAGTCGGTACGGTCTTGATTAAAGTTTCAGCAGTTGCGGTCGATAAGACTGCAGAGAGGTGATGATGGGCTCGAATATTTTTTCCATTGGTGTCAGCGGTCTGAACGCAGCGCAAACTGCGCTGTCTGTCGTCGGCCAGAACATTGCCAATGGCAACACCCCCGGCTACAACCGTCAGGTCATGAGCCAGGCGGCCCGCATGCCGCAGCAGGAAGGCTTTGGTTATCTGGGGCAGGGCGTGGATATCACCGGTGTCAGCCGCATCTACGACAGATATCTGGATTCCCAGGTGTTGGCCGCCCAGTCCGGCAGCAATTACTACTCCAGCCAGCTGTCGCAGCTTAACCAGATCAATAATCTGCTGTCCGATCCCACCGTTGGCCTGAGCAACTCTTTCCAGAGTTTCTACAGCAGCCTGCAGACGCTGTCACAAGACCCTTCGTCGATTCCCAGCCGCCAGACCGTGGTCAATATGTCGCAGGCGCTGGTATCCAACTTCACAGCCATCGGCAACAACCTGTCGCAAATGCAGGCCGGTGCCAATTCGCAGATCACCAGCACGGTAAACAGCATCAATGCCCTGGCGCAGAATATTGCCGATCTGAATAACCAGATTGCCGCCGCTGCCGCCGGCAACACCCAGCAACAGCCCAATGACCTGATGGACCAGCGTGATCAGGCCATGGAGCAACTGAACAAGTTGGTGACGGCCAAGGCCGTGCCGCAGTCTGATGGCACCTACAGCGTGTTCATCGGTAATGGCCAGGCCCTGGTGATGGGCAGCGTGCTTACCAAGCTGGGTACCCAGAAGGACCCGGCCAATCCGCTGAATGTGCAAGTTACCTATCCCAATCCGAATGGCACCACTACCGTGGTACCCAGCACGGCGCTGGCTGGCGGGCAGTTGGCGGGCTATCTGGATTACCGTGACGGCCCCTTGCTGACCACCCAGCAGAAGCTGGGGACTCTGGCGATTGACTTCACCACGGCCATGAATTACCAGAACCAGTTGGGGCGTGATCTGTCGGGCAACCAGGGGGGGCTGATCTTTACCGACATGAGCAGCTACGCCTCGCATCCGCAGGATGCCGTGGCCAATATGCAGCTGTTGCTGGCCGACCCGTCCAAGCTGGCGGCTTCTTCCGCGCTGCAATTGGGTTCGGGCGGCATCACCCCATCGGGCACCGGCGTCACCCTGTCCGGCGTGTGGGCCAGCATGCCCGGCACCTATGGCTGGGCCAGCACCTCGTCACCGCCGTCGGTGTCGACACACCCGGCTACCGGCCTGACCGGCATGACCATCAATGCCACTACCGCCACCAGCATCACGGCGACGCTGACCGGTGGTCCGGACAATGGCCAGACCTTCAATGTGGTGCCGGACCCCACGGTATCCAATGGTTACAAGCTGGTGGACAATGCCTCGCCAGCCAATGACCTGGGGATCAAGTTCCAGCTTTCCGGCCAGATGAAAGCCGGCATGACCATTAATGTCTCCCCGGTGCCTACCGGTACCGCGGTGATCGGCAACGGCAACAATCTGGGCGAGATGATGAGTTTGCAGACACGCAAGATCGTGGACGAGACCAAGGATGGTACCAATACCGGCCTGCAGTCTTTCCAGACCTTCTATTCCACCACGGTAAGTTATGTGGGCAATGCCACCAATACCGTGAAGCTGGCATCTGCATCGCAAACCACCTTGTTGCAGCAGGCCACCACCTCGCGCTCCAATGTCAGCGGGGTGAACATGGATCAGGAAGCTGCCGACCTGATCAAGTACCAACAGGCATATCAGGCGTCTGGCAAGGTGCTTCAGATTGCACAGACACTATTTCAGCAAATCCTGCAAATGGGTGGCTGAGGTGAGGGTTGAATCATGAGAATCAGTACCGCTACTTCTTACTTGACCGGCACTTACGACATGCAGTCGCTGCAATCGCAGCTACAGTCGCTGCAGTCGCAACTGGATACCCAAAAACGGGTGGTTACTCCGGCGGATGACCCGGTGGCCGCTGCACGCATCCTGCAGCTGAACCAGTCCGACGGCATGAACAGCCAGTACATCACCAATACCAAGGCGGTAGAGTCCACCTTGTCGCTGGCCGAGTCGCAGCTGTCCAATGCCTCCAATCTGCTGACCAGTCTGAAAGCCGTTGCCATCCAGGCCGGCAATACCGTTTTGTCATCCGACCAGTTGCTGATGATTCAGAAGCAGGTGCAGGAAGGCATTTCCGAAATGACCGGCTATGCCAATGCTACCGATGGCAAGGGCAACTATCTGTTCAGCGGCAACAAGGTGGATACGCCTCCCTATGTGCTGGATGCCACTTATACCGCAAGCTACAAGGGCGACACCGGCCAGCGTAATGTGCCGATCAGTGCGTCGCGCAGCATGCAGATTTCCGATGCCGGCAGCAATATCTTTGGCAATGCCAGCAGTCCAACTGCCGTATTTGACGCGCTCAAATCCTTGAATGATCTGTTGGCGCAAAACCCCAAGCCATCCACCTACAGCACCGATATGGGCAATATCGTGTCGGCGCTGGATGCCGCGCAGAAGAATCTGGCCACCAATATCGCCTCGATTGGCGCGCGCCGCCAGGAAAACCAGAGCGTGCAGGATATGGGTACCCAACTGGGCCTGCAGTACAAGAGCGGCATCAGTGACTTGCAGGATCTGGACATGCCAAGTGCCATCACCAGCTTCACCCAGACCCAGACATCCTTGAAATACAGCCAGTTGGTTTACAACAAGGTCACTAGTCTTTCACTGTTCAATTACATGTCCTGACGGCGGCAGTATTGCGGGTTAAACGAAACGGCTACCACATGGTAGCCGTTTTCATTTGCCTGGCGGGTTTACAGCGTTGCCGGCTCCACGATGATGCCGGCGCGCAGGCCGGGTTTGACGCCGGGGTTGGGAAACAGGATGCGCTCGGCCCCGCCTGTGGCCACATAGCGCTGCGCACCATCTTCGGCAATCAGGAAACCATCAGGCAGCGCGGTGAAATTTTCCACATCGGCATCCAGGTACAGGCGGAACGCTTGGCTGTGCTTGATCAGGTCGTACTTGGCGCGAAATAGCGGATAGTCACCCGGCTGATAGGCGGCCAGCGCCGGGGTGGTATTGCTCACTAGCTGGCGCAGCGCCTGGTCGATGCCGGCAAAGCGCGACAGATCGTTTTGGCCAAACGGACGTGCCTTGCCCAGCTCCAGGGTAAAGGCATGCGCCTGATGGTAGTGGCTGGTGTAGTAGCTGAAGGTATTGGCCGGCTTGCTGTGCAGCAGCACGGCCTCGATGCCGCAGTGTTTCAGCCAGGCCAGTTGGGCCGGATCATGCGCGCGCTGGTGCAAGAAGGGGTAGATGGCAAACTTTTCATATACCGAGCCACGGATGGCAGTGTGCAGGTCGTAGTGCAGGCGCGGCGCAGTCGCTGGCGCATGCCGGAAGAACCGTGCGGCCTGCTGTTCCAGCCGTGCCGCATGCCCGGCCTCGCGGGTGTCGGGGTGTTGCTGGTGCGCACCACAGAACAGGCGGTTGAGGTCGTAGTCCAGATAACGCTCTCCCTGGCGCATGGCGTCGGGATTGCCAAACAGCACCAGTACGCGGTGCTGCAGCGGCAGATTGCCACTGGCAATGTCGGCGAGCATCTTGTCCACGACTTCAACCGGTGCGGTTTCGTTGCCATGAATGCCGCAGGACAGCAGGATGTGGTGGCCCGCGGGATGGGCCGCCGCCGGCAGCAGTTCAACCGCATTGTCACTATGCCAGCGCGCCAGCACGCCACTGGCCAGGTGCCAGTCCTGTGCTTGCGGTGCCGTGGCGGATAGCACCTGCTGCAGGAAACGGGAGGGTGGGGTGGTCATTGGCAGTCCTGCACAATAGGGATGGCCGATTGTAACCATTTCCGGCTGCTGTGCAGCCGGCATGCCGCGTAGATGAACGGGCATGCCGTTTCTGGGCAAACCTCAGTCTATCCAGCCTGGTTTGCGCATTTCCAGAAAGGCCTTGACGCCTTCCTGGCCTTCTTCGCTGCGGCGCAGGGCTACCATGCGGTCTATGGTGAGCGCAATCACCTCGGGGGCGATATCACGGTGTTCGATATCGCGAATCAGCTGCTTGGCCGCTACCATGGCCTGCGGGCCGTTCAGCAGTAGCTGGCGGCACATGTGCTCAACGGCATCCTCCAGCTCATCGTTTTCCACCGTCTGATGAATCAGGCCCAGCCTGCGTGCCTTGCCGGCATTGATGCGCTCTGCCGTGACAAAGTAGCGCCGCGCAGCGCGCGGGCCGATGGCACGTACGATGTATGGTGCAGCCAGCGCCGGGATGATGCCCAGTTTGACGTCGGAAAAGCAGAACAGGGCCTCGGATACGCTGATGGACACATCGCAGCAGGCAACCAGGGCCGCACCGATGCCAAAGGCAGAACCCTGTACCCGGGCAATGGTGGGCTTGGGCAGGTGGTCCAGCGTTTCTAGCAGGATGGACAGCTTTTGCGCATCGCGGCGTTGCCGGGCTTCGTCAAATTCGGTCAGCTTGCGCAGCCATGCGCTGTCATGGCCGGCGGAAAAACTGATGCCCTCGCCGGTCAGTACCACGACACGGATGCTGTCATCCTCGGCCACGGTCTGCAAGGTGGCGGTCAGCAGTTCCACCATTCTGTCATCCAGCGCATTGTGCAGTTCACCCCGGTTCAGGCAGATGGTAGCGATGCCCTGCGGGCTGACTTTCAGTAATACGGCGTCTTCCATGCGTTTCTCCTTGTTGTTGTTGTGGGTGCCGCCTCAGGGTTGGCAAAAGCGAAAAATGCTGCGGGTAAAGGCTTCTGCTGCCTCGATATGCAATACATGTGCCGCGTGTGGAATCAGCTCCAGCGTGGCACCGCTGATTCTTTCCTGCAACAGTTCTGCCTGATAGCGCGGTGTCAGTCTATCCTCGTTACCCAGCAGGATGTGGCAGGGCAGTTTGATCTGTTGCAGCCAGTTACGCGCGTCGTGCTCTTTCACGCCATTGATCAGGCGGATGACGGCATCCCAGTCCACCATGCCTGCCATCACTTTCATGTCTTCCAGCATGGCGGCATTGGCCGCCAGAAAGCGGCTGGAAAACAGCCATGGCACACTGGCATTGAAGCGCAAATCCAGTCCGCCGGCCTGATTGCACTCGATCCAGCTCTGGCTGATGCGGTTGCTGGCTTCATCCGACCAGGCCAGGGTGGAGGCCAGCAGCAGCTTGTGCAGCCGGTGTGCATGCCGATGGGCAAAGTGTTGTGCCACCATGCCGCCGTAGGACAAGCCCACCAGGAATACTTTTTCCAGTTGCAATGCATCCAGCAGGGCGGCTGCCAGATCGGCCTGCGTGGCCAGTGCATATTTCTCGGTTGCCGGCTTGTCGCTTTGGCCCTGGCCGAGGAAATCCAGCCGCAGTACCTGGTAGTGACTTTCCAGTGCCGGTGTCAGCAGCGACCAGGCCGGTGTCGACATGGTGATGCCATTGAACAGCATCAGGGTGTGCTGACCGTGTCCGCTTATTTCGTAAAACAGCGAATAGCCGTCAAGCGTGATGTGAGGCATGAGAGAGGCTCCCAGGGGCGCTGTGTCCGCCGGATGGCGGCACTGGATGACTTCATTCTAGGCTGCATTGTTGCCACACAGCCAGTATGCTGTGGTTTTGCTGACAGATAGCGTGCTTAGGTAAACAGATTGTCATTAATCCTGTTTAAAGTGCTGGGATGTACAATGGCGGGATGACGTGATCACCGGATATGAACTGTATGTCTGATAGGGAAGTGGCTGCGCTTGAGCAATTGGGCTCGCGCTGTCAGGAACTGGAACTGATCATCAACGAACGGCGTTTGCAGCCGGTGTTCCAGCCTATTGTCGACCTCGAGAATGGCCAGGTCTTTGGCTATGAGGGCTTGATCCGTGGCCCTTCCAACAGCGCCTTGCATGCGCCGGTCAATCTGTTTGACCAGGCGGAGCGCTGCAATCTCACCGTGCAGTTGGATCGTACCTGCCGCCAGGTCACCATGGAGCGTTTTGTCGAACTGGGCCTCTCCGGTTTGCTGTTCCTGAATATCTGTCCGGCCACCTTGCTGGCACCGGAGCACCGGCAAGGCGAGACACTGGCGTTTCTTGGCAAGATCGGCCTGCCGGCTGAGCGCATCATCATCGAAGTGACCGAAACCACCCCCAGTGCCTGCTATTCCACCTTGCGCCGGGCTACCGAGCATTATCGTGAGAATGGCTTTCGCATTGCGCTGGATGATCTGGGAGAGGGCTTTTCCAACCTCAGGCTGTGGTCGGAGTTACGGCCCGATTTCGTCAAGCTGGACAAGCACTTCGTGCAACAACTGCATCTGGATCCGCTCAAAGAGCAGTTTGTCCGCTCGATGGTGGATATCGCCCGCCAGTCCGGCGCATTGCTGGTGGCCGAGGGCATCGAGACGGTGGCCGAATTGCGCACCTTGCAGCGCCTGGGCGTACGCTACGGCCAGGGCTATCTGCTGGCACGGCCCAGCCCGGTGCCGGCACTGGACTTGCAGATTCATGTCAGCGGGGTGTCCTGGTCGGGAGGCAGGATGCGCCTGCCCTGGCAAATGACGGCAACGGCGCGTGATTTGTTGCAGGAAGTGCCTTATCTGGAGCCCAATATCCCCAACGAGGCCGCCTACCGGCTGTTTGCCGGTGATCCGGCCCGCTTTGCCATTCCGGTGGTGGAGCATGGGGTGCCGATTGGCCTGTTGCGGCGACATCATTTGCTGGAGAGCTTTGCCAAGCCCTTCAACCGTGAACTTTACGGCAAAAAGCCCTGCACCATGATGATGGACAAGCAGCCGCTGATTGTCAGTGCCGACCTGAATGTACATGAGCTGTCCACCCTGGTGGTGGCGTCCGAGCAGCGCTACCTGGTGGATGGCTTCATCATCACCGAGGAGGGGCGTTACCTGGGCATGGGCACCGGTTTTGCCCTGATGCGCAAGATGACCGAGCTGCAGATTTCCGCCGCCCGCTATGCCAATCCGCTGACCGGTCTGCCGGGCAATGTGCCGCTGTCCGAGGCCATAGACCGCTTGCTGGAAGCACGGCTGCCCTTTGTGGTGGCGTATGCCGACCTGGACAATTTCAAACCCTTTAATGATCTGTACGGCTATGCCGCTGGTGACGAGATGATCCAGTTGGTAGGGCGGCTGCTGGTGGAGTGTGCCGACCCGGATCGTGATTTTGTCGGCCATGTCGGTGGGGATGATTTCGCCCTGCTGCTGCAGTCCACCGACTGGCAGCAAAAGCTGCAATCCATGCTGCAAGAGTTTGATCGCACCGTGCGTGGCTTTTTTGATCCTGCCCATCTGGCTGCCGGCGGTTTCGAGATGACTGGCCGTAACGGCGAGCAAGTACGTTTTCCACTGACTTCCTTGTCCGTGGGCGTGGTGCGGGTAGGGCCGGGGCAATATCCCAGTCACTACGAAGTGGGCTCGGCAACGGCCGAAGCCAAGAAGCAGGCAAAAAAACAGCTTGGCTCGGCCCTGTTTGTCGAGCGTCGCCAGCAGCTTGCCCTGCCGGATCCATCGCAGAGCGTGGCTGTTCGATGAATTAAACAAGCAGACCTGCTTTGCCTGTTTTGTATCAAATATTTCCACTCTGCGCTGCCTGTTTTCCAGAAAACCAGCGCTGTGAGGCTGGGAAGCCACATTGCCATGTCACTTTTGATCAAGTTTTGACTTGAGGCTTGTCAAATTTATTAAACGTAAGCTAGGCTTCTCTCCAGAAAAGAGCAGCACAAAGACTGCTCTGGGCAGCAACGGGAAGTTTGATCACGCGGACGGAAACGCCCATTCTGTGATCAAGGCCCAAGACTGATCGTAGTTTGGGAGAGTAGGGGAGGAGCCAGCATGAAATATGCCACCGCGCGCATTGCCATCCATGACGGCAACACAGGTCACGCCTGTTTCAGCACACCTCCTCGTAGTGTTATCGTTTCCGGTTTGATCGTTTTTTTCCCGCTTTTTTCTGTGCCGGACACTGCCCATTCGCGGTAGGGACTGGTATTGTTTTGAAAGCGGATCAGGTGCGAGTGGAAGGGACAGCCAGTCTGTCCATCCTGGAAGCTGACCCGATAATCAGGTCGCAGACACGCGAAATCAGCCGCCAAGGCTGGAATAGTAGGAGGGAGCAAAATCATGACGGATGCTGTAGCGGCCAATAAGCCGGTTCAATCAGTTGCTGGTGCACAGGCTGCCAAGCAGGTTCAGAGCGTGCAAGCCAATGACAAGCCCTATCTGAGAATCAGTGGGGTGCTGAAGAAATTTGGTGACAACGTTGCCGTTGATCATGTTGATCTGGACATCAGACAGCACGAAATCTTTGCCCTGCTGGGTAGTTCCGGCTGCGGCAAATCCACACTGCTGCGCATGCTGGCAGGCATGGATTCCCCAACCTCGGGCAAGATCATTCTGGATGGCGAGGACGTCATCGGCCTGGAGCCGTACGAGCGTCCGGTCAATATGATGTTCCAGAGCTATGCGCTGTTCCCCCACATGACGGTGGCCGAGAACATTGCTTTCGGTCTGAAGCAGGACAAGCTGCCCAAGGCGGAAATCAGCGCCCGTGTGGACGAAATGCTCGACCTGGTGCAGATGCGCAAGTATGCCAACCGCAAGCCGCACCAGCTCTCCGGTGGCCAGCAACAGCGCGTGGCGCTGGCGCGCAGCCTGGCCAAGCGTCCCAAGCTGCTGCTGCTGGACGAACCGCTGGGCGCGCTGGACAAGAAGCTGCGTCAGCAAACCCAGTTGGAACTGGCCAGCACCATCGAAAAGGTGGGCGTGACCTGCATCATGGTGACGCACGATCAGGAAGAAGCCATGACCATGGCGGACCGCATCGGCATCATGTCCGAAGGCAAGCTGCTGCAAGTGGGCACCCCGACCGAGATCTACGACTACCCCAACTGTCGTTTCACCGCCGAATTCATCGGTGAAACCAATATGTTTGAGGGTGCGGTGACGGTGGATGAATCCGACCGGGTGGAAATCACCTCGCAGGAGCTGGGCGGTGTGGTCCGCATCGACCACGGCATTACCGGTCCCAAGGGCATGCATGTGTGGGCCAGTGTCCGTCCGGAAGATGTCCGTCTGGACCGCAAGACCGTTGCTGCCGGCCCGAACATGGCCGCCGGCGTGGTGGAAAACATTGCCTACATGGGCAGCTATTCCGTGTTCCACATCAAGCTGGCCAGCGGCAAGGTGGTGAAATCGGTGGTGCCGTCCTCGCGCTGGTACGATGCCGACGAAACCGCCCCCACCTGGGGTGACCCGGTATTTGTCAGCTGGCGTGCCGATGCTCCGGTGGTGTTGACCCAGTAAGGGCTGCCCGGTTGGTCAAAGCGGATACGTCGTCAGAGTGTCCGCTTTTTTTGCGCCTGTATCCGGCGTTGCTGCTGTTTGCTGTCATCGATCAAGAGGTGTTCATGCTGCGCTTTGCCCATCAAGCTCCTGTCAATTCCTATTACCAGGCCACGGCCATGCACTGGGCGCACTGTCCTCCGCTGCAGGAGGCCGTATCGGCTGAGGTCTGTGTAGTGGGCGGCGGGCTGGCCGGCCTGTCTGCCGCGCTCAATCTGGCGGAACGCGGCTTCTCGGTTGTGCTGCTAGAGGGGGCCGCCGTGGGTTTTGGTGCCTCTGGCCGTAACGGTGGTCAGGTGATAGCCGGCTATGCCTGCGGTATCGACACCCTGCGCACGCAACTTGGCAGCGAACTGTCGCGGGTGATGTGGGATATGTCGGTGGAGGCGGTGGACATCATCGATGAACGGGTGCGCCGCCATGGCATTGATTGCGACTGGACGCGCGGCTTCTGTAATGTCGCGGTCAAGCCGCGCCACCTGCAGGAGCTGGAAGTCTGGCAGCAAGAAGCCGAACTGGTGTACGGCTATGAAGGCATGGAGCTGTGGGATGCCGCCCGCTTGCGTCAGCAGTTGGGCAGTTCGCGCTACCGGGGTGGTTTGTTTGACCCGCGTTCCGGCCATCTGCATCCGCTCAACTACACGCTGGGCCTGGCGCGTGCGGCACTGGCCGCGGGAGTGAGGATTTATGAACAGACGCCGGTATTGCGGCTGGAGCAGGGGGCGCAGCCTGTGGTGCATGCCGAGCAGGGGCTGGTGCGCTGCCAGCATGTAGTGCTGGCCTGCAATGCCTATATCGGCCAACTGCAGCCGCAGTTGGAGCGCAAGATCATGCCGGCTGGCACCTATGTGATTGCCACCGAACCGCTGGGTGCTGAGCGCGCCGCCAGTCTGATTGCCAACAATATGGCGGTGTGCGACACCAATTTCGTGCTGGATTATTACCGGCTGTCGGCGGACCACCGTCTGCTGTTTGGCGGCAAGGTCAGCTATTCCGGACGCGAGCCGCATGATCTGGCCGGGGCAATGCGCAGCGATATGCTGCGGGTGTTTCCGCAGTTGGCGGATGTGAAGGTGGACTATGCCTGGGGCGGTTTTTGCGACATCACCGTCAACCGCGCGCCGGACCTGGGCCGCCTGGCCGGCAATATCTACTACATGCAGGGTTTTTCCGGCCACGGGGTCAATGTTACTGGCATTGCCGGCAAGGTGATGGCCGAGGCCATTGCCGGCACCGCAGGCCGGCTGGACCTGTTTGCCCGCCTGCAGCATCGTGACTTTCCCGGTGGAAAGTGGCTGCGTACCCCTGCCTTGGTGCTGGGCATGGCCTATTACCGCATGCTGGATGCATTGTAAGCGCTAGCTTGCCTGCCGCAGGACAGCGGAGAACGGTTTGCTGGGCGCTGATTTTTAGCCGCGCCGGCGCAATGGAAGATATGCCGTCAAATGCATGATCGGACGGCATATTTGCCGTTTTTTCGTCGCGGAACAGGACATCCGGGTAAAGGGGATGCGCCGGAAAATTGCCATCCAGGCCACGTCATCAAATTTTTACTTGTCAAGCTGCGTGATGTTGTTAAAATCCGCGCTCGTTTTGCAATGCAAAACACCGACAATCAATTGTTTCGCTCCGACATCCCAGGCCCACATAAAAGCTTTGTAGCCCGAAAGCCGCGCACTAAGGAGCGGGGTTATCCATCGAATCATTGAGGGAAAATCTCATGGCTTGGACTGTGGCTGATAGCCGGAGCCTGTACGGCATCCGGCATTGGGGGGCGGGCTATTTTGACGTGGGCGACAACGGATGCATCCAGGTGCAGCCGAATGTGCGTCATGCCACACGGATTGATCTGCACGAATTAAGCCGTCAACTGGGGGCCAAAGGGCTGGATCTGCCGCTGTTGGTGCGCTTTCCGGACATCCTGCAAGACCGCGTGACGCGCCTGTGCCGCGCTTTTGACAATGCCATTGCCACGCAAAACTACGGCAATCGCTATACCGCCATTTATCCCATCAAGGTGAACCAGCAAGAAGCGGTGGTGAAAAGCATCATCGCCACCCGCGACGTGTCCATCGGGCTGGAAGCCGGCTCCAAGCCGGAACTGATGGCCGTGCTGGCGCTGGCTCCCAAGGGCGGCACCATCATCTGCAATGGCTACAAGGACCGCGAGTTCGTGCGTCTGGCGCTGATCGGCCAGAAGCTGGGTCATCAGGTGTTCATCGTCATCGAAAAAGAATCCGAAGTTGACCTGGCGATTGAAGAAAGCCAGAAGCTGGGCGTGCGCCCGATGCTGGGCATGCGCGTGCGCCTGTCCTCGCTGGCCAGCAGCAAATGGGCGGATACCGGTGGCGACAAGGGCAAGTTCGGCCTGTCCGCGGCCCAGCTGATTTCCGCTGCTGA
Organism: Aquitalea magnusonii; assembly: GCF_002217795.2. Taxonomy (NCBI): domain Bacteria; kingdom Pseudomonadati; phylum Pseudomonadota; class Betaproteobacteria; order Neisseriales; family Chromobacteriaceae; genus Aquitalea; species Aquitalea magnusonii. The sequence goes on along the minus strand of NZ_AP018823.1, from coordinate 2,578,583 downwards.
CAAGCTGGCCGCTGCCGGCATGTCCGACTGCGTGCGCTTGATGCACTTCCACATGGGTTCGCAGATTGCCAATATCGGCGACTACCGTGCCGGCTTCCGCGAAGCGGTGCGTTACTTTGCCGAATTGCGTGCGCTGGGCCTGCCGATTGACCACGTCGACGTGGGCGGTGGTCTGGGCGTGGATTACGACGGCACCCACTCGCGCAATGCCAGCTCCATCAACTACGACATGGACGAATACGCCCAGGTCATCGTGTCCATGCTGGCCGAGTTCTGCGACGAAAACGGCATTCCGCATCCGCGCATCCTGTCCGAATCCGGCCGTGCCATGACTGCCCACCATGCGGTGCTGATCATGAACGTGACTGATGTGGAACGCCTGCCGGAAAGCGTGCCGGAAGTGGATGACCTGTCGGTACTGGCCAAGCCGGTGCGCAAGCTGTTCGAGCTGATGGAGCTGACCGACGAAGAAATGGTGACGGAAATCTATTACCGTGCCAGCCATTACGCGTCCGATGTGTCCGACCTTTACTCCGCCGGCCGTATTTCGCTGAAGGAAAAGGCGATGGCCGAAGACGTACACGCCACCCTGTGCCGTCGTCTGCACCGCCAGCTGCAAGCCAGCCAGCGTTCGCAGCGCCAGGTGTATGACGAGCTGACCGACAAGCTGGCGGACAAGTATTTCTGCAACTTCTCGGTGTTCCAGAGCCTGCCGGATACCTGGGCCATCGACCAGATCCTGCCCATCATGCCGGTACACCGGCTGGACGAGCAGCCCACCCGCCGCGCCGTGCTGCAGGATTTGACCTGCGATTCGGACGGCAAGGTGAAGCAGTATGTCGACCAGCAAAGCATTGAATCCAGCATGTCGGTGCATGAGGTGGCCGCGGGCAAGGAATACCTGATTGCCGTATTCATGGTGGGTGCCTACCAGGAAATCCTGGGTGACATGCACAATCTGTTTGGCGATACCGACTCGGTCAACGTCTATGTGCGCGACAATGGCCAACTGGAATTTGCCGGTGTCGAGGAGCATGACACCATCGAAGACATGCTGCGCTATGTACACCTGTCGCCGGAGGAAATCCTCAACCGCTACGAGGAAAAAGCCCGTGCGGCTGACCTGTCCAGCGACGAGCGCAATGTGTTCTTTGCCGAGTTCTGCCGTGGTCTGAAGCAGTCGTCCTATCTGTCGGTTTAAGCCGCGCAGGTCTGATACAAAAGAAAAAGCCCTGAGTAATCAGGGCTTTTTTGCGTGTATTGCTCAGAAAATCAGCCTTCGGCTTCGACAAAATGCAGTTCCGGCGGCTCGCGGCGGAAGAAACCGGTGAGCTTGGCCAGATAGGCAATCCCCAGCGCCAGCCAGATCAGTCCCAGCATGATGGCGCGGCCATCCAGGCTGACCAGCAGCCACAGGTCGGCCAGCATGCCGATCAGCGGAAACAGCAGGAACAGGAAGAAGTCACGCGGCGCGCGACGGCGCTGGCGCACGTAGTAGTGGGCAATCACCGACAGATTGACAAAGCTGAACGCCAGGAAAGCACCAAAGTTGATGAATGACGTGGAGGTGGTGACATCCAGCTTCAGTGCCAGCAAGGCCACCACGCCACAAATCACCAGATTGTTCACCGGGGTGCGAAAGCGCACATGCAGCTTGCCGAATACGGACTGCGGCAGCACCGCGTCGCGGCCCATGGCGTACAGCAGACGCGAGGCACTGGCCTGCGCCGACAGGCCGGAGGCAAACTGGCCGATGATCAGGCCGATCAGGAAGATGCTGGCAAACAGGTCGCCGCCGATATTCTTGGCAATGTCGAACGCGGCATCATCCACGCTCTTGAACTGGCTGGAGGGGTGGGCCAACTGCACAAAGTAGGATGCCAGCACGAAAATCAGCCCGCCGATGATGGTAATCCACATGATGGCGCGTGGAATGGTGTGGCGTGCATCGCGGGTTTCCTCGGTAAGCGTGCTGACCGCATCAAAACCCAGAAAGGAATAACAGGCCACGGCGGCACCAGCCATGATCATCGGCAGCTTCATGTCGCCACGGAAAAAGGGCGCCAGATTCCACAAGGGCTTGCTGGCATCGCCCGCCACATAGTGGATGCACAGCGCGACAAAGGCCAGCAGCACCAGAAATTGCAGCAGCATCATCAGGTAGTTGACGGTATTGGCCATCTTCAGCCCGATGATGTTGATCAGCGTGGTGAACACGATGAAGGCAATCACCCACACCGCCATCGGGATGGCGGGAAAGGCGGAAGCCAGATAGGCCGCGCCGATCAGCCAGATGGCCATCGGCAGGAACAGATAGTCCAGCAACACCGCCCAGCCCACCAGGAAGCCCAGCTTGGCGTGGATGGATTTGCGGGTGTAGGTGTAGGCCGAACCGGCCACTGGAAAGGCCGCCGCCATGCGGCCATAGCTGTAGGCGGTAAACAGCATGGCCACCAGTGCCACCAGATAGGCGGCCGGCACCATGCCATCGGTCATTTGCGCCAGGATGCCGAAGGTTCCCAGCACGATGATGGGCGTCATGTAGGCCAGGCCAAACAGCACCACGGAGCCCAGCGTCAGCGAGCGCTCCAGTTGTTTCGTTTCCATTGTTTCTCCTTGTTGCTCATGTTTGTGTTTGTTGTCATGAGCCTGTCTCTTTTGTATGCACTTCACCTTGCCGGCAGGGCGTGCTTCCGGGCGGACGTGGCGCGTCCGGCAGACGGAGGCGGCCCACTGCCTAGTGTTGAATACGGAAGCTGCGCTGGCCGTTTTCGCCGTTGATGACGTCACCGGCCAGGGCAATGCGCCGGTCGTGCAGATAGCGGTAATCACGGCGGCTGGCGGCCAACTGGTTCAAATCCAGTGCCACACGCAGCTGCTGCGGGTCGCGGCCGCAACTGGCCACCACTTGGCCAAAGGGGTTGATCACCGCGCTTTCACCGGCAAATTGCAGGCCATCACCGCTGCCGCAGCGGTTGGTCATCACGGCAAACAACTGGTTTTCCATGGCGCGTGCGGTAATCGCAGTGCGATGCACCGGGCCGTACGGGTCCATATTGCCGTTGGTGACAATCAGCAGGTCCACCTCTTGCTGCGCCAGCGCGCGGGCGGTTTCCGGAAACTCGATGTCGTAACAGATGAGGATGCCGACGCGCAGGCCTTCCCACTCGCAGCTCAGCAATGCATCGCCGGGGGTGAAGATGCCGTGGTCGGATGCCCATAGATGGGTTTTGCGGTAGGCCAGTGCCACGCCGTGCGGGGTGAGCAGGGCGGTGGTGTTGTAAAAGCGGCCCTCATGTGCCTCGGCAAAGCCGATGGCCACGCTGATGTTTTTGTCTCGTGCCGCCTGCTGGATGGTGCGGATGGCCGGGCCGTCGATGGGCTGGGCCAGGGCGGCGATGTTGTCGGCGGTGGGAAAACCGCTGAGGTAGGTTTCCGGGAATACCAGCAGCCGGGTATCCGGGCTGCAGCGGGCGATGGCCTGCAGGGCGCTGGCGGTGTTGGCCGGGATGTCGCCATCGGCGCCAGGCAGTTGGGCCAGTTCTACAATCATGCTGTCTCCTTGGTTGAATGTTGTCAGACTACATTGCTGGCGCAGCCCCGTTGTCAGCGGGGAGGCTGTTGGAGCGTCTGGAAGCGTGCTAGCTTGAGAAGCTGTCAGCACAGGGCTCAGTATCGGTCCCTGATCCAGGTATGAAAATTACATCAAATGAGTAACCAGATTGGGGTAGTCGTGGCTTTGGAAATACAGGATATCGCCTGGCATCGCACAGTGGGGCGCTTGATCGATCAACTGGACAAACCCGTGTTCTGGCCGGCCCTGTTAGGGGTACTGGCCGATTATGTGGCCTTTGACAGTTGGGTGGTGCTGCTGTTTTACCCTGATCGCCCGCCCACGGTGCTGGCCGAGCAGGCCATGGCCGATGGCGGGGTGGATACCTTGTTTCAGGATTATTTGCAGGGTCTGTACCGGCTGGACCCGTTTTATGTCGCCAGCCTGGAGTACCGCCATGCCGGGCTGTTGCGGCTGGACGAGGTGGCACCGGACCGTTTCCCCTTCACCGATTACTACCAGCGCTACTTCCGCCTGAATATTGTCGAGGACGAGGTGCAGTTCAATCTGCCCGGTGAGGATGGCAGCACCTTGTGCCTGTCGCTGGGGGCAGGGCAGCGCTTCAGTCCGGAGCAGATGGCCACGCTCAGCCTGTTGCAGCCCTGGGTACTGGCCCTGATGCGCCAGCGCCTGTATTTCGAGCAACTGGCCGCCAGCAAGCCTGCTGTGGCCGCGCCGCAGGCAGCCTCGGTCGGGCTGGAGGGGCAGGGCCTCACCCTGCGCGAGAACGAGGTTGCCCAGCTGATGCTGGGTGGTCATTCCAGCAAGGCGATTGCCCAGCGCTTGCAGATATCGGTGGAAACCGTACGTGTGCACAAGAAACACCTGTACAGCAAGCTGGGCATCAATTCGCAATCCGAGCTGTTTTCGGTATTCCTGCGCGCCAGCCGGGCGTGAAAAAGCCTGCGCGTGGCAGGCTTGGTGTGATGCCGGGCTTGCTTACTGGATGATGCCGCCGCCCAGACAGATATCACCGTCGTACAGCACAGCAGACTGGCCTGGCGTCACCGCCCACTGTTTTTCGCGGAAGGTGAGGGTGGCCTGGCCATCCACTACCGGCGACAGCGAACAGGCCGCATCAGCCATGCGATATCGGTTCTTGGCCGCGTATTCACCAGCGGCTGGTGCGCCGTTCAGCGTCCAGGACAAATCGCTCATCGCCAGTGTGGGCTTGAGCAGCAGCGGGTGGTCATGCCCCTGCACCACGATCAGCTTGTTACCCGGAATATCCTTGCCGGCAACAAACCACGGTTCGCCGCTGCCATCCTTGCTGCCGCCAATGGTCAGTCCCTTGCGCTGGCCCAGCGTGTAGTACATCAGGCCCATGTGTTCTCCCACCACCTTGCCCTCTGCCGTTACCATCTGGCCCGGCTGGGTGGGCAGATAACGTTGCAGGAACTCGCGGAACGGGCGCTCACCGATGAAGCAGATGCCGGTGGAGTCTTTCTTGGCGGCGGTGGGCAGGCCGGCTTGTTCGGCCAGCTTGCGCACTTCGGTCTTGCGGATGTCGCCCAGTGGGAAGATGGATTTGGCCAGTTGGTGTTGCTGCAGGCGGTACAGGAAGTAGCTTTGGTCCTTGGTGTGGTCCACTGCCTTCATCAGGTAGTGCAGGCCGTCCTGTTCCATCTTGCGCGCGTAGTGGCCGGTGGCGATGCAGTCGGCACCCAGTTCCAGCGCGTAGTCCAGAAAGGCCTTGAACTTGATTTCGGCATTGCACAGCACGTCCGGATTGGGGGTGCGGCCAGCCGAGTATTCCTTGAGGAAGTACGAGAACACGCGGTCCTTGTATTCCTTGGCGAAATTGACGATTTCCATGTCGATGCCGACGATGTCGGCCACGCTCATGGCATCCAGTGCATCCTGCTTGATGGAGCAGTATTCGTCGTCGTTGTCGTCTTCCCAGTTCTGCATGAATACGCCGATGACTTCATGGCCTTGCTGCTTGAGCAGCCAGGCGGTTACCGACGAATCCACACCGCCGGACATGCCGACGACAATACGTTTCTTACCCGTCACGGGGAAAATCCTTCTTTCCAGAGAGCCAGGGGCACCACTACGGGTGGTTCCCCGAATGAATTGAACCAGCTATCCACCACCCATTCCTGGCCGGTGTCCTGCTCGGTGATATGACTGGCAAAGTGTTGGGTCAGCAGCCAGCGGGTGCGCCGCACAATGGGGTCCACCCGGTGAAAATGCAGCCAGCCCTGCGTAGCCAGGAACTGCAGGAAGGCTGAGTCGTTATGGCTGTGATCGATGCAGTCCATGCGGCCGTCGGCATCGTTGTCGAAGCGGTCGCCACCCTTGTCGTGCCACAGCGGGCTGTCTTGGGCCGACAGCCAGTACAGGGCCTGGACGGCACGCTGGATCTGGCTGCGTTCGGTACTGGCATCCTGCGGATGGGCAAACAACTGGGCCAGCCAGTCGCGGGCTTCCTCGGAAATTTCCACTTCCAGCTGTTTGGCGCAGCCGTAATCATAACAGAGCTGCAGTGGCTCCGCATGCAGTGCTCCGCTGGCCAGCAGTAACAGGCAGGCAGCATGGCGGCGCAGCCAGTGATAAAGGTGGCGCAAGGATTCCTCCCTTGCCGCCTGCTTCAGGGTTGATGGTGAATCAGGTCCAGGGCAAAGCGTTGTCCCAGCCGGTAGTCATCCAGGCATTGCATGACAACCGGGCTGCGGTGTTGCGACAGGCGGGCGGCGATGTCATCGTAAGTAAGCCAGTGGGCGCTGACAATCCCCGTATCCAGCTTTTCTGCCGGATGATGTTGCACCGCACGCGCGGCAAAGGCAAAGCGCAGCCAGGTAATGTCGCTGTCCGGTTTGTCCACCATGTAGATGCCCACCAGGTGTTGTAATTCCACCTCCCAGCCGGTTTCCTCGCGGGTTTCGCGCAGGGCGGCGGCAAACAGGCTTTCACCGTGTTCCAGGTGGCCGGCCGGCTGGTTAAAGCGCAGGCCTTGCTCGGTTTCTTCTTCCACCATCAGATAGCGGCCATCCCGTTCCACGATGGTGGCCACTGTGGTATTTGGTTTCCATTGCATGTCTCTGACCTTAATCTAATTGACAATCGTTATTATTTGAAAATACTATGTCGAGAATCATTCTCATTCAAGGTGCGTGCCATGTATGTCTGCTTGTGCAATGCGGTAACCGATAGCCAGATCCGCCAGGCGGTGGAAAATGGGGCTACGCGCATGTGCGACCTGCGGGCAGAGCTGGGCGTGGCTTCCGAATGCGGCAAGTGCGCTTGCTGCGCCAACCAGTTGCGTAAGGAAACCTTGCAGCAGATGGGAGCCTGCCATCCGGGACGGGTGGCTGCCTGAGTACGCAAGCTGCCGTGGGCAGATGACGCGGCCAGCGTGGCTGCGGAGCAAGAAAAAGGGGGCGATCGCCCCCTTTGTCGTTTCTGCCTGCGGTCTACTTGCCACCGCTGGCCGCTGCCTTGGCTGCCGGTGCCGAGGCATCGGGTGCAGGATCTTCCTGCTCTTCCCACGGCAGGCCAACCTTTTTGTTGTTGATGGACAGGTTGCCGTTCTTGTAATTGAGCTGGGTGGAAATCTGCCCCTTGTCCTCGTTGATGTATTTCTCGTCTTTCCACTGCGTCAGCTGGCTGTCCAGCAGATTGCGCGCCAGGTCTTCCACCTCACCCTATTGGGCTGCACTTCTGCGCTCTGATCCACCATGAACAGGGTGCGCGCTTGCGCCACCACCAGGTTTTCCAGGGTCTTGCGCGGCAGGCTCAGCCTGGCTTCCACTTCAAAGCGCTTGAGGAAGGCGGTGGAGTTGTTCAGGTCCGCTTCCTGCAGGCCGTTGAGCCCCAGGCTGCCTTGCAGCGTGGTTTCGCCACTGGGCATCTTCAGGTAGAAGTCGTTGATCACCAGCTTGGGATTGTTGGTGAGCAGCGGAATGCCGGTGTGCTTGATGGTGTCGATGTACTGCTTGCGCAATACTGCCGGGTCCACGCCTTCGAACGGAATCTGGCTGATGGCCTGATCCAGCTTCAGCAAGGTGGGGCCGTGCAGGTGATTGGCCGACACATCCAGCCGCATCGGGCCGTAATGCTGGTCGTTGTAGTTGAACTCGGCAAAGTCCAGCTTGCCGCGGGTATTGATGAATTCGTCCTGTTCGCTGCTGACAATCTGGTAGCGGAAGTTCTTCAGCGCCACTGCCGACGGCTTGAATTCGCCGGACGGGTTGATGAATTCTCCCACCCGCATGCGTGTCATCAGGTAAACCAGTTCGTTCAGCTTGATGCTGTAAGGAACGCTGTCCTTCCAGTTAAGCTGCACATTGCCCACGGTCAGCTCGCTGGTGCCCAGCTTGATGCCGGTGGCACCGGGGCGGATGTCGGAGACATAGCGCACGCCGTCAAAGGCCAGGCTGCCTTTGCTGGAGGCTTCCAGCAGGAAGCCCGGCGAGTTGGCTTCGGTCTTGTATTCCTTGTAGCCCGATGCATAGTCCAGCTTCAGGTCGAAGCCTTTCCATTTCATCTTCACGCCGGACAGGGCTTCTTCGTAGTCGAAGGAGGGCACATTGACATTCAGTTCGCCGCCGCCGCCAAAGCCCAGCCGGTTGGTGACGGTAATCGGGTCTTTGTCGCCAAAGAAGGTTTTGAGCGTTTTGCGGGTGGCATCGCTCATGGCAAATTCGGTGGTGACCAGCGCACGCGCCGGACGGAAGTCCAGGCTGGACAGGCCGGGGAAGGGGCCATGCTTGATGTGGTGGGTGAACTTGATGGTGGAACCCAGCAGCGGCTTGAAATTGTCCGGCAGCATGTTTTCATACGGCCCGGACAGGCGGCGGTTGAATTCCAGTTCGGTGGTCTCGGTGGAGGAGAACCAGCCGCGGTCGTAGCTGTGGGACTTCACCTTGAACAGCGGCAGGCTGGCCAGCATCTTGTGCTGCTCTTCCAGCGTGTCTTCGGCTTTCATGCCGGCCCAGAAGGCAGCCGCGCCGTTGAGCACCAACAGGCCACCCAGAGTGGCTCCCGCAATAATCAGACGTCGTTTTGGCAACACAAGCGTTTTTCTGAAGGGTGTGTGGATTGAGGCCCTATGGTACACCATGCGCGCCACAAGTCGAACCGTAGAAAACAGTCTGACACTGCAGGATCAATTGGTTAAAATGGAGAATTGCCCAAAATTCTGAGGTTTTCTGCCCGCATGCATTGGCTTAACGGTTTGCTTGATCTCCCATGGTGGGGGTATATCGTCGTGGCCCTGGTGCTGACTCACATCACCATTGCTTCTGTCACCATTTTTCTGCACCGCCACCAGGCACACCGTGCGCTGGACCTGCACCCGCTGCCCAGTCATTTCTTCCGTTTCTGGTTGTGGCTGACCACCGGCATGGTGACCAAGCAGTGGGCGGCCATTCACCGCAAGCATCATGCCAAGTGCGAAACCGCAGAGGACCCGCACAGCCCGCAGATACTGGGTATCAAGAAAGTGCTGTGGGAAGGGGTGGAATTGTACCGCGCCGCCTGCAAGGATCAGTCCATCATGGACAAGTTTGGCCATGGCACGCCGGATGACTGGATCGAGCACAAGCTGTACACGCCACACTTTGGCAAGGGCATCTTCCTGATGCTGGCCATCGACCTGCTGCTGTTCGGCCCGGCCGGCTTGTCCATCTGGGCGGTGCAGATGGTGTGGATTCCATTCTGGGCGGCCGGGGTCATCAACGGCCTGGGCCACTGGTGGGGTTATCGCAATTTCGAGAATGAAGACGCCTCCACCAATATCTTCCCCTGGGGCATTATTGTTGGCGGTGAAGAGCTGCATAACAACCACCATACTTTTGGCACTTCGGCCAAGCTGTCTTACAAGTGGTACGAGTTTGATATCGGCTGGATGTACATCCGCATGCTGGAAATCTGCCATCTGGCGAAGGTTCGCCGGGTGGCGCCGCGTCTGGCGCAGGATAGCAGCCGTCCGCAACTGGACCTGGAGCACCTGCAGGCCATCATCGCCAATCGCTATGCCATTGCCGCCCGTTATGCGCGCGAACTCAAACAGGTGTATCGCAAGGAGCTGGAACAGGTCAGCCTGCCGGAGATGGATGATCTGGTGCGCAAGATGAAGATCTGGCTGAAGCAGGATGCCAAGGACACGCCGGAGTGCGACAAGGCGCAGCTGGCTGCGGTGCTGCAGCACAGCGAAACCCTGCATACCATCTATACCATGCGTCAGGAACTATGCCGGCTGTGGGAACGCTCCTCGCTGACGCGTGAGCAGCTGCTGCACGAGCTGCAGGACTGGTGCCTGCGGGCCGAGCGGTCCGGTATTGCCGCGCTGGAGCGCTTTGCTCTCAGCCTGCGCAGGACGGCCGTGGCCTGATATTCCCTGTGTACCGGAAAAAATCCCGCTGGCAGTGTCAGCGGGATTTTTTTTCATGGCAGGCATGATTACTCGGTAATGCTCTGGTTCCAGTAGGCCTGCTTGATGTAAGGCATGGCAGTCAGTTGGGCGGCAATCTGCTCCAGTACTTCCGAATCGGCAGAGGTCGACAGCAAGGTGGCGGTGATTTCCACATCATCATCGCCAAACGGCTCGACATTCACATCACCCAGCGGGTACTGCGCCTGCTCCAGCAATTGATCAATCAGGGTGAACGCCAGTTTTTGCTGTTCCTCGGCACTGATCACACATAGCTGGTAGGTGACTTCGCTGTGCTCATCATCCAGCGGCGTGCGGTTGATGGAATTCACCACCGGTCGCAGCAGGGTGTTGGCGGCCAGCACGAAGATGGCAGCCAACAAGGCCGCATCCAGCAAGCCCGCTCCGGCGCAGGCCCCGGCCGCCGCCGAGCCCCACAGGGTGGCGGCGGTATTCAGCCCGCGTACATTCAGGCCTTCCTTCATGATGGTGCCGGCCCCCAGAAAGCCGACGCCGGATACCACATAAGCCACCACATGGGTGGCACCTTCATGGCCATTCAGGCGCATGGCCAGATCGACAAAGGCGGCAGCGCCCACGGCCACCAGCGCATTGGTGCGCAGCCCGGCAGTCCGCTGGCGCACCTGGCGTTCGTAACCGATGGCCGAGCCCAGCAGAAAGGCGGTCAGCAGGGCAATGAAGGAATGGGTAAACACAGAAAAATCGAAGTGCATAGAGCCCTCCTGTGGTGATGGTTTGGGGCAGGCGTATTGGTAGCGGCTGGCAATGACATCCTGATGAAACTGCCAGCGCACCGGGCAGGCCGGACCATCCGGCCCGGCCTTGGCCTTACAGCATGGATGCCACCACCTTGTAGATCACCATGCCCATGGCCACGACCAGATAGCCGCGCAACACGGCCATCCACAGCTTGTTACGCTGGGACAGCACCAGCGGGGGCAGTTGGTCCAGCGGCGGCATGCGCCAGCTATGCATGTGATGCAAATCCATCTTGCGTGCCTTGTGATGCGGCACCTGGCCCTTTTCCATTTCTTCGCGGGCATGCAGCACGTTCACCACGATGGCGATGATCAGGCCGATCACGCTGCCGCCAATCAGGATATTACTGATGCTTTCGCCCGACATGTCCGGGAACACCACCGCCGCCGTCAGGATGATGGACAGCAGCACCAGTACCGCCACGATGATGGCCGACAGCACATTGAAGAAGCGGCCGTTCACCCACGGGCCCAGTACATCCTTGTCATTGCACAGCAATAGCAGGAAGACGGTGGCGCTGGGCAGCAGCACGCCGGCCAGGGTTTGCACGGCATTGGTCAGCAGGCCCAGCGGTACGCCCGGAATCAGCACCAGCGCCGCCGCCAGCACGATCAGGCCGCAATACATGGCATAGAAACCCTTGGCGTCGCCCGGCTTGCGGTGCAGCGAGTGTTTCAGGCTCAGTACATCGCCCAGCGCATAAGCGGTGGACAGCGAAACCGCCATGGCGCCGATGATGCTGGCGTCAATCAGGGCGACGGCGAACAGCGTGCCGGGCAGGCGGCCATAGTATTTGGCCAGCCCATTGGCGACCGCGCCGGCATCCTGGAAGTTGCCGAACTCCGGATGACCGATGAACACCTGGGCGGTGAAGGCAATCATGGCCACCGCACCAATCACCACCAGTGCAATGCCCAGCCACAGATCGGCACGCTCGTAGGAGATGAAACGCGGGGTGATGCGCTTGTCGATCAGATAGCTTTGCTGGAAGAACAACTGCCACGGTGCCACGGTGGTGCCGACAATGCCGATGATCAGCAGCATCACGTCTGCCAGCTTGCCGCCTGCCGGCATTTGCGGTAGCAGGAAATCATGCGCCACCTGGGTCATGGGCGGGTGAACCATCACCAGGATGGGAACCAGCAGCAGGCTGCCGGCCACCAGAATCAGCGAAAAACGCTCGAAGCGGCGGAAGTCGCCGGTACTGGCCGACAGCATGATGAATACCGCAGCCAGGCCCACGCCGATAATTTTGGGTACGCCCAGAAAATCCATCCCCAGGCTGATGCCGATGAATTCGGTGACGATGGTCAGCGCATTAAGCAGGAACAGGTCGATGGCGCTGAAGGCACCCCAGAACTTGCCAAAGCGTTCGAGGATCAGCCGGGCATGGCCCACGCCGGTGACGGCCCCCAGGCGCAGTACCATTTCCTGGTTTACGTACAGGACAGGAATCAGCAGTGCCAGCGTCCACAGCAGCGAGGTGCCGTAGTTTTGTCCGGCCTGGGCATAGGTGCTGAAGGCACCGGCATCGTTGTCCCCCACCATCACGATGAGGCCGGGGCCGAGAATGGCCAGCAGGGTCTTGAATTTGGCCATCCAGCCATGGCGGGCAGCGGTGTCGTTGTGACGGATGGTACCCAGCGCGCCGCGGATGTCGCCGATGTGGGCGCTATCCAGTACGGCGGTGCGGTTATCTTGTTTGGACATGTGTTACTCCCTGAAACTGTTACTGCATAAGCATTCTGGTGCGGTCCGACGGCTCGGATCTGCCTTTCAGGGGGTGTGGGATGTCTGGCCTCATGGCAGGCATGAAACGCGAGATATCCAGGCATCCTGCTGGCTTGTCGTGGCGAGGTCGGTACGGCAATACGGCGTGGCACAAGGGCCGGGTCGAGGAGGTCACACAGTGGGGAGGCGGGAGGAGAAGGGGATGTCAGTGGCGATAGGGCATCCTCATCGTACTGCTCGCCGTCATGCTGCTCTGTGCGACCGCGCTACTGGGGTAGGGGTCCATGTTTGTCCTTTTCCTGGTCTTGGCATCGGGCGATGCGGGTCAATCACTGTTGGCCGGATGTCGGCGGGCAGGCAGTCTCAGGCCTGCTTGCGTTGGTGCAGGGCGATGCGCAGGTGGCGGTACAGCCAGCTCCACACGCTTTCATCGTGGCAGGCAAATGCCAGGTGGGCCGGCAGTGGCCGGGCTTGCTTGTGTTGTGTAGACAGCAGCATGGCGTAGTGCATGATCAGGCTCCTGAAGCAGTTGCGGACGCTGCCTGAACATGTCGCTGACAGACGGATCAGGCAGTGCCCGTGAAAAATTTCATGGGCAAAGCGGGACATCGATCACGGTCTGATGGCATGGCGGCTCCTTTCCGTCTGTGGCCGGATCTGGCGCAGAGGCTGCAAAGTCAGCAAGGCAATGCGGCATCAGGCTGCAAGCGCAAGCAAGGCGACAAGCCATGGCTTAACGACAGCACAGTGCTGCATGGGCAACTGGCAGGGCGGGGTGCACGGGGTGAAGCAACGGGGGGTGAAGCAGATGCGCACCATCTTGATCTGGCAAGACGGCGGCGGGGGAATACGGCGCAGGTCTTGGCGGATCAGCTCAAAACAGTTTGTTGATGACTGGGGCAGTCCAAGGCAGTAGACCCGAATTAAAAAGATGCGCGGATTCTAGTCCCCGCTGTTTGCGGGTGTCAATCGCGATTGGCGGCTTTTTGTGCCATCGCAGCAAAAAAGTTCCGCGACTGTGTCATCACCGTCGCAGCGGTAGGTTTTTGCCGTTTTCAGGCCGGCTTTTTTGCAGCCGGCACCCTGCCCGCCTGGGGGGAGGCACTGTGTGCCGCCTGCTTTAGCGGTAGAATCTGCGCTTTCCCACCTTGCAGCAAAGGAAGCAGCATGAGCATCTATCGTCACAAGCAGGGCGCCCGTCTGGCCGAAGCCGCCGTATGTAACGGCATGATTTTCCTCGCCGGTCAGGTGCCGGAAAACACCGATGCCGACGCCCAGGCGCAAACTGCCAATGTACTGGCCCAGATCGACACCCTGCTGGCCGAACTGGGCTCGGACAAGAGCAAGATTCTGGATGTCACCATTTTCCTGGCCAGCCTGGCCGACTACGATGCAATGAATGCTGCCTGGGACGCCTGGGTACCGGCTGGCAATGTGCCGGCGCGTGCCACTGTGGAAGCCAAGCTGGCCAACCCGGCATGGAAAGTGGAAATCAAGCTGGTGGCTGCCAGCTGAGCGCTGTCTGGCTGAATGTAAAAAACCCGCTACGGCGGGTTTTTTGTTGTGGGTGCTTGAGAGCCGCTGACAAAACCTCGTAGAGAACCTGTGCCAAGGCGGCGCAATGCTGGAGCGTGGGGTGTTATCGGGTCTTAAAAGCTGCCCTGATAACGCAGGCTATCGGCCACCGGCTTGCCGGCGATGAAATCGCTACAGGCCTGCAGCACGCAATCAGTCAGGTCGGCGCGCTGCGCGCTGACCGGCAGCACCGGCAGGCTGCGCATCCAGGTGAGCTGGCGTTTGCACAACTGGCGGGTGGCGGCCACGCCGCGTTCGATGAATTCCGCCTCGCTGCACTGTCCGTCCAGATAGTCCCAGGCCTGGCGATAACCCACGCAGCGCATGGAGGGTAGGTCGGGAGTAAGCGTCGGGTAGTCCTGGCGCAGGCGGCGAACCTCACCCAGAAAGTCCTGCTGCAGCATCAGCTCGAAGCGCTGGGCAATGCGTTGGTGCAGCCAGCTACGCTCCTCCGGCACCAGCGCCAGCGGCAGGCAGTTAAAGTCGGCGGCGGCTTCCTTGCCGCGGGCAATCAGGCTGGACATGGTCTGGCCGCTGAGCAGGCAGATTTCCAGCGCACGGTGAATGCGCTGCGCGTCATTGGGGTTGAGGCGGGCGGCGGTGTCCGGGTCCAGCACGGCCAGCCTGGCGTGCATGGCGGGCCAGCCGATGCGGCCGGCTTCGGCATCCAGTTCGGCGCGCAGGGCCGGGTCGGCTTGCGGCAGGTCGGACAGGCCTTCCAGCAGCGCCTTGTAGTACAGCATGGTGCCGCCCACCAGCAGCGGCATATTGCCACGGGCGCGGATTTCAGTGATCAAGCGGTTGGCATCGGCATGAAACTGGGCGGCGGAATAGGTCTCCAGCGGGCTGATGATGTCAATCAGATGGTGCGGGCAGGCGGCCATTTCCTCAGCCGTGGGTTTGGCGCTGCCGATATCCATGCCGCGATACACCAGGGCCGAGTCCACGCTGATGATTTCCACCGGGAAATGACGGGCCAGCGCCAGCGCCAGGCCGGTCTTGCCGGAAGCGGTGGGGCCCATCAACAGAATGGCATCGGGGGTGTGTGACATGGTGTGGTCTTCGTACGGGCTGGGTCTGGGGCGGGATTGTCGCACAGCTATACCCGCCCCGGAACCGCTTTTACGGCTGTGGCGCCAGCAGGCCGGCAGCGTAGCTGTCCAGCTGTTGCAGGATGTCCTGCTGGGCCGGTGTCAGCTCGCGCTCGCGCACGGCTGCCATTTCTTGCTGGAACTGCGCCAGGTTGCGCCCGCCCACGCCATCCTGCAGCTTGTGCCGGCACCAGTCGCGCCAGCGTTGGCTTTCTTCATCTGACAGGCTGGTGGGGAAGTTGCGTGCGCGGTAGCGGAACAGCAATTCACCCAGTTGGGCGTCTTCGAAAAAGGCCATCTCGCCAGTCAGTTGGGCGGCGGATTTCAGTCGCAGCTTGTTCAGCACCTTGCGGTCGTTATTGCTGACAAAACCGCCGTACAGGTTCTCGTCCACATCGCGCGGCTCGCCCGCTTCGCGGCGATACACCTGCCGCCATGTATGTGTCAGGTCGGGCAGGGCGGCGGCGCTGGCGGCATGCTGTTGTATCTGCACCATGTCCACGCCCCAGTGCGCTGCCCGGTCGGCGCCCAGTACCTTGAGGTTGGCTACGACAAAGGGCGATTTGTTGATGTGGATGGTCTTGAGCGGTAGCCGCGTCATGCCTTCCGGCAGCTCTTCGGTGCGGGTGTAGATGCGCTGGCGGATGTCGTCGGCACTCAGGCCGCGCAGCATGGCCGGGTCGAAGGCCAGGTCCCATACAATCACTTCATTGCTGTTGGTGGGGTGCGGGGCCAGCGGCCAGACAATGGCCAGATTGCCGCGCTCGGCACCGTACATGCCGGAGATGTGCAGCAGCGGCTGCGGTTTGTGCAGGTTCAGCTGTGCCTTCACCGCGTCTTTCTTGCGCAGGCTGAGGTAATAGTCGAACAGCTTGGGCTGCTTTTGCCTGATCAGCCGCGCCAGCGCAATGGTGGCGCGCACATCGGACAGCGCGTCATGGGCGGCTTCGTGCAGCAGGCCGTTGGCAGCGGACAGGTGTTCCAGCTTGAAACTGGGGCGGCCGTCTTCGTGTTGCGGCCATTCAATGCCTTCCGGGCGCAGCGCATAGGTGGCGCGCACCAGGTCCAGAATGTCCCAGCGGCCGCATTGGTTCTGCCATTCGCGGGCATAGGGGTCGATCAGATTGCGCCAGAACAGAAAGCGGCTGACTTCATCGTCAAAGCGCAGCGTGTTGTAGCCCACGCCGATGGTGCCGGGGGCGGCCAGTTCGCGTTCGATCACCGCGGCGAACTCATGCTCGGCCACGCCTTGCTGCAGGCAGTGCTGCGGGGTGATGCCGGTGAGCAGGCAGGCTTCCGGCGCGGGCAGGTAGTCTGGCGCGGGCTGGCAGTACAGCATCAGCGGCTCGCCGATTTCGTTCAGCTCGGCATCGGTACGCACCCCGGCAAATTGCGAGGGGCGGTCCTGGCGCGGCACGGCGCCGAAGGTTTCATAGTCGTGCCAAAAGAATGTATGCATGGCGGTATCGTCATGGTTGAACGAGGCGGAGTCTGGCAGTCTGGGGCAAGGCTGCCGGGCGGCGCAAGGGCCGGCGGGTCAGCCCTGATGGAAGCAGCGGCCGCACACGGCACGGTAGCGCGCCTCGCCGCCTATCTCCACTTGCGGGCCTTGTACCACACGGCTGCCATCGGCATTGATGCGGATATGCATGGTGGCTTTCTTGCCGCAGGCACAGATGGTCTTGATTTCTTCAATCTCTTCGGCGCGGGTCAGCAGCCAGGTGGCCCCGGCAAAGGGGTGGCCCTGAAAATCCACCCGCAAGCCAAAGCAGATCACCGGGATATTGCGGGTATGGGCCAGCCGGTGCAGCTGGCAGACCTGATCCGGTGTCAGGAACTGGGCTTCGTCCAGCAGGATGCAACTGATGCCGGCCCAGTCCAGTGACAAAAAGTCGGTATCACCGGCAAAGGTGTGGGCCTGACGTTGGATGCCCAGCCGGGAGGAAATCATGCCCACGCCAAAGCGGTCGTCGATGGCGGCGGTATACAGGGCAACCTGCTTGCCCATGGTTTCGTAGTTGTTGGCGATCTGCAGCAACTGGGTGCTCTTGCCGCTGTTCATGGCGGCATAGCGGAAAAACAGTTTGGCCATACGTGTTCTGTCTTGTGGTCCGGTGTGGTTCAGCGCCCGCGCATGAACAGATTGTCCAGGTCTTTCATGCTCAGGCGCGACCAGGTGGGGCGGCCATGATTGCACTGATTGGAGCGTTCGGTGTTTTCCATGTCACGCAGCAGGGCGTTCATCTCGGTCAGCGTCAGCTGGCGGTTGGCGCGCACCGCGCCGTGGCAGGCCATGGTGGCCAGCAGCTCGTTACGGCGCTCGGTCAGCACCTGGCTGAGGCCGAATTCGCGCACATCCTTCAGCACGGCGCGGGCCAGATCCACCGGATTGCCATCCTGCAGCCATACCGGTACACCGCGCACGGCAATCTGGGTGGGGGACAGCGGTGCCAGTTCCACCCCCAGTTGCTTCATCTGTTCGCCATGTTCATGCACGGTGGCCACTTCCATGCGGTCAGCGGCGAACGACACCGGCAGCAGCAAGGGCTGCATCGGAATGGTGTCGGCCTCCAGTGCGGTTTTCAGCCGTTCGTAGACAATGCGTTCGTGGGCGGCATGCATGTCCACTACGATCAGCCCGTCTTCGCACTGGCTGAGGATGTAGACCCCATGCAGTTGGGCCAGTGCAAAGCCCAGCGGTGGAATGCCCTCGCTGGCTTGTGGCAGGGCTTGCAACTGGCTTGGCGACAGCATGGCGGGCAGGGGGCTGGCTGGTACTGCTGCTTCCTGGGCCAGGCGGCTTTCTTCTTCACGCAGGCCGCCAAACATCTTGTCGTAAGTGCCAATGGCCTCGCGCGCCACATGCAGCGGCATGCTCTGCTGCTGGTAGCTGAAAGGCCGCGCCGGGGTGTGGTTGCCGCCGCCGGATGCCGGGGCAGGGCTGCGCGGCGGAAACAGTGCCGCTTGCGGCTCGCTGACATTGGCGCTGGTGTTGATGTCACCCTGCGCCGGCACCGGGCTGCTGCTGCCGGCGCTAGTGGCGGCCAGTGCCTTGTTGATGCTGTGAAACAGGAACTGGTGGATGGCCTGGCTTTCGCGAAAGCGTACTTCGATTTTGGTGGGGTGGACATTCACGTCCACGCCGGCCGGGTCCATCGACAGGAACAGCGCATACACCGGGTGGCGCTCGTGATGCAGCACATCGCGGTAGGCCTGACGCAGCGCGTGCTGAGCGGTCTTGTCGCGCACAAAGCGGCCATTCACATAAAAATACTGTGCGTCGCGACTGGCCTTGGAATAGGTGGGCGAGCCGACAAAGCCGCTCAGCGTCATGCTGCCGGCAGCGGTTTCCACCGTGATGGCTTCGGCAATGAAGTCCTTGCCCAGTAGCGCCCCTACCCGGGCTTGCATGTCTTGCGCCGGCAAGCGCCAGATCACCTTGCCATTGTGGCGCAGCATGAACTCCACCTGCGGATGGGCCAGTGCAATGCGCTCGAAGGTGGCCTCGCAGTGGGCGTATTCGGTGTTTTCACTCTTGAGGAATTTGCGCCGCGCCGGGGTGTTGAAGTACAGGTCCACCACTTCCACGCTGGTGCCGGGCGCGTGCGCGGCGGGCTCTACCGGATGCAGTGCGCCGTCAATGGCGATGATCTGGTGGGCGTGCGCACTGTCGGCGGGACGGCTGGTGAGGGTGAGGCGTGAGACGGAAGCCACGCTGGCCAGCCCTTCACCGCGAAAACCCAGGGTGCCCACCTGTTCCAGGTCGTCCAGCGAGGCAATCTTGCTGGTGGCATGGCGGTCCAGCGCCAGCGGCAAATCATCGGCTGCAATGCCGCCGCCGTTGTCGGTGACGCGGATCAGCTTGATGCCGCCCTGGGCCAGGTCGACGGTGATCTTGCTGGCACCGGCATCCAGGCTGTTTTCCAGCATTTCCTTCAGGGCAGAGGCGGGGCGTTCCACCACTTCGCCAGCGGCTATCTGGTTGACGAGGTGGTCTGGGAGCTTGTGAATGCGTTTCATAGGCCGTCGATGATAATGCCGGACTGGCAGGAAGGGTAGGGCAATGCTCCCGCCGCAGCGGGCGGGAGCGGATAAGGCTTACTGGCGCTGTGCGGCGCGCTTGTGTCGCCAGAACTCGATGATGGCGGGCAGGAAGGAAACAAAGATGATGCCGAAGATCAGCAGTTCCAGGTTCTTGCGCACGAAGGGCAGGTTGCCAAAGAAGTAACCTGCGTAGCTGAAACCGGCCACCCACAGCACCGCACCGGCCACGTTGTACACGGTGAACTGGCGATAGCCCATGCTGCCGATGCCGGCCACAAACGGCGCAAAGGTGCGGATGATGGGCACAAAACGGGTGAAGATGATGGTCTTGCCGCCATGACGGTCGTAAAAGGCGTGGGTTTTGGCCAGGTATTCCGGCTTGATCAGCCGCGGAAAGCGTTGCAGCAGCCGTGCGCCCAGCAGTTTGCCGATGGTGTAGTTGACGGTATTGCCCAGGATGCCGGCCACGGTCAGCAGCAGCACCAGCATGTGAACGTCCATCTTGCCCATGGCGGCCAGCGCACCGGCGACAAACAGCAGTGAGTCGCCCGGCAGGAAGGGCGTTACCACCAGGCCGGTTTCGCAAAAGATGATCAGGAACAGGATGGCGTAGATCCATACGCCGTACTGCGCCACCAGTTGGGCCAGATGGACGTCGATGTGCAGGATGAAGTCGAGCAGAAAAGTGATGGCTTCCATGGGACACCGGTTTTGGTCTGTGGGGGATGGAAAACTGGCCGGACAAGCCGGCCAGTCATTACCGCGGATGCAGGGTCAGGCTCAGACCACCGCTTCTTCTTTCGGTTTGGTCGGCTTGATCATGTGCTCGCGGCTGACACCCAGCCACAGCGCGATCGGGCTGGCCACCAGTACCGAAGAGTAAATGCCGAACACGATGCCGATGGTCAGTGCCATGGCAAAGCCGTGCAGTGCCGGGCCGCCGAATACCAGCATGGACACCACCATCATCTCGGTAGAGAAGTGGGTGATGATGGTACGGCTCATGGTGGCGGTAATGGCATTGTCGATGATGCTGGCCGTGGTCTTGCCGCGCAGGCCGGGCTTGCGGAAGTTTTCACGGATACGGTCGAACACCACCACCGATTCGTTCACCGAATAGCCCAGTACCGCCAGTACGCCGGCCAGTACGGTCAGCGAGAACTCCCAGCGGAAGAAGGCAAAGCAGCCAAGGATGATCACCACGTCGTGCATGTTGGCGATGATGGCCGACACGGCAAAGCGCCATTCAAAGCGCAGCGCCAGGTAGGCCATGATGCCCAGACACACCAGGATGGCAGCGGTCAGGCCGTGGGAAACCAGCTCCTCACCCACGCTGGGGCCGACAAAGTCCACCTTGCGCAGCTGCACGGTGCTGTCCTTGGCCTTGAGCAGGCCCATTACCTTTTCCGACAGTTGGGCCGAGGTGGTGCCCGGCTTGTTCGGCAGGCGGATCATCACGTCGCTGCTGCTGCCCAGGCTTTGCACGGTGGCTTCGCCCAGCTTGAGGCTGTCCACGGTATCGCGGATCAGGTTCAGGTCGGCCGACTGCTGGTACTGTACTTCCAGCACGGTACCGCCGGTGAATTCAACACTGTAGTTGAGCCCGCGGGTAGCCAGAAAGAACACGGCAAGAATGAAGGTGACCAGCGAAATTGCCGTGGTCAACCTGCCGTAGCTCATGAACGGGATGTCCCGTTTGATGCGGAAAAGCTCCATTGTCTGTCCCGTCCTTATTTCTCAGGTTTCCACACCTGGCCAATGGCCAGCGAGGTCAGTTTGCGACGGCGGCCGTACCACAGGTTCACCAGGCCGCGCGATACCAGTACGGCGGAGAACATGGAAGTCAGGATGCCGATGCAGTGCACCACGGCAAAGCCGCGTACCGGGCCGGTGCCGAAAATCAGCAAGGCCAGACCGGCAATCAGGGTGGTGACGTTGGAGTCCAGAATCGTCGCCCAGGCATGGCTGTAACCGGCCTGGATGGCCGAATGCGGCGGCACGCCATTGCGCAGTTCTTCACGGATACGCTCGTTGATCAGCACGTTGGCATCAATCGCCATACCCAGCGCCAGCGCAATGGCGGCAATGCCGGGCAGGGTGAGCGTGGCCTGCAGGATGGACAGGATAGCCAGCAGCAGGAACACGTTGACCGCCAGCGAGAGGGCGGAGAACACGCCAAACACGCCGTAGTAAATCACCATGAACACCGCGATGGCGGCAAAGCCCCACAGGGTGGAGTGGAAGCCCTTCTCGATGTTTTCCTTACCCAGGCTCGGGCCGACGGTACGCTCTTCGATGATGTTCATTGGCGCGGCCAGCGAACCGGCACGCAGCAACAGGGCGGTGTCATTGGCTTCCGCCGGGTTCATGCTGCCGGAGATCTGTACGCGGCCACCGCCGATTTCCGAACGGATCACCGGCGCAGTCACCACTTCGGCACGGCCTTTTTCCACCAGGATCATCGCCATGCGCTTGCCGATGTTTTCCGCCGTTACCTGACGGAAGATGGAAGCGCCGGTGGAGTCCAGATTGATGTGTACTGCCGGTGCGCCGTTTTCATCAAAGCCCGCTTGCGCATCGTTGATGTTGTCGCCGGTCAGCTCCACGTCCTTCTTCACCAGAATCTTGCTGTCGCCACGCGCAGTGGCTTCGTCCAGCAGGTCGTAACCGGCCGGAATATTGCCGGCCAGTGCGTCGCTGACCTTGCCCTGGTCGTCTTCCACCATGCGCACTTCCAGCGTGGCAGTACGGCCGATGATGTCCTTGGCGCGGGCGGTGTCCTGGATGCCGGGCAGTTCCACCACGATGCGGTTGGGGCCGGCCTGCTGGATGATGGGTTCAGACGTACCCAGCTCGTTCACCCGGTTGTGCAGGGTGGAGATGTTCTGCTTGACCGCATCGCCCTGGATCTTGGTGACTTCTTCCGGCTTCAGGGTGGCGGTCAGCTTGTAAGCACTGTCATCGCTGCTCACCACCAGGGTGGGCAGGGTGCGGCTGACCACATTTTGCGCGGCCTTCAGGGTGTCGGCATCACGCAGCTGCACTTCCAGCACATTGCCATTGCGCTTGATGCTGCCGTAGCGCACTTGCTTGTTCTTCAGCTCGCGGCGGATGTCGCCAGCGTAGCGTTCCATGGTTTTGTCGATGGCGGCCTGCATGTCAACCTGCAGCAGGAAATGCACGCCACCGCGCAAGTCCAGACCCAGGAACATGGGGTAGGCCTTCAGGTCGGCCAGCCACTGCGGCGAGGCCGGCAGCAGGTTCAGGGCGATGATGTAATTGTCACCCAGCGCGCGCTGGATGGCATCCCGCGCCTTGATCTGGGTGTCGGCATCCTTGAAGCGGATCTTCAGGCTGCTGCCGTCCAGGTAAAGACCGTCCGGGCTGATGTTCTGGGTTTTCAGTGCCTCTTCCACGCGGCCCATCAGGGCGGTGTCCACCGGAATGGACTGGCGGGTGCTGGAGACCTGTACCGCGGGAGTCTCGCCGTAGAAGTTGGGTAGCGTGTAGATCGTGGCAATGATCAGGGCTACCGCAATGACGAGGTATTTCCAGAGAGGATAGCGGTTCATGAGTGATATCGGAGGTAGGAAACGAAACTGGCCGTCCCCCGGTATGACCGGGCTGACGGCCGTCCTGGGGAATTACAGGGACTTCAGCGTGCCTTTTTCCACCTTGCCGGTAACGGCCGGGCGTTGCACATTGATTTCCACGCCATTGGCGATTTCCAGGGTCAGGAACTGCTCACCGGCCTTGACTACGCGGCCCAGTACACCGCCTTGGGTAATGACTTCGTCACCCTTCTGGATTTCCGACAACATCTTTTGGTGCTCTTTCATTTTCTTCTGCTGCGGACGAACCATCAGGAACCAGAACAGCACGAAGATGACGATCATGGGCAGGAAAGACATGATGTCGAAACCGCCCGGTGCGGCACCTGCGGCGAAAGCTTTATCGATGAAGGGCATTGTTTGCTCCCCTGTTATGTAAGTGTTGTTGATACAAACCGGCCATTGTAGCCACGCTACGTGGGTTTTTCCAACCGTTGGGCATGTCTGACCTGCGTGTGACCGGGGCGGTTCCCCTGGTCAGGCCACGCCGCGTGCGCGTTTGGCGGCAAACTCCAGGCGGAAATCCTCAAAACGGTCTTCCTCGATCGCCTTGCGCATTTCGCGCATCAGCTCCTGGTAGTAATAAAGATTGTGAATGGTGTTCAGCCGTGCGCCCAGGATTTCACCCACGCGGTGCAGGTGGTGCAGATAGGCGCGGCTGAAGTTGCGGCAGGCGTAGCAGCCGCATTCTTCGTCCAGCGGCTTCTTGTCATCCTTGTAACGTGCGTTCTTGATCTTCACGTCGCCGTACTGGGTGAAGATCCAGCCATTACGGGCATTGCGGGTGGGCATTACGCAGTCGAACATGTCGATGCCGTTGGCCACACCGTGTACCAGGTCTTCCGGTGTGCCCACGCCCATCAGGTAATGCGGCTTGTCGGCCGGCAGCATGCCGTTCAGCTCATTCAGCATGCGGTACATTTCCGGCTTCGGTTCGCCCACCGACAGACCGCCGATGGCGTAACCGTCAAAGCCCACCTGCAGCAGGCCTTCCAGCGACTCCTGGCGCAAGTCGGTATACAGATTGCCCTGCACGATGCCGAACAGGGCATTGGGATTTTTCAGGTCGTCAAAGGCACGGCGCGAACGCTCGGCCCAGCGCAAGCTCATCTGCAGCGATTTCTGCGCGGTGGCATGATCCACCTGGCCTGGCGTGCATTCATCCAGTTGCATCACGATGTCCGAATTGAGCACGGTCTGGATCTTCATCGAGATTTCCGGGCTCAAAAACAGCTTGTTGCCGTTGATCGGGCTTTGGAAGGTGCAGCCTTCCTCGGTCAGCTTGCGCATGTCGGCCAGGCTGAAAACCTGGAAGCCGCCCGAGTCGGTCAGAATGGGTTTGTCCCAGCCGATGAATTCGTGCAGGCCGCCAAACTGCTCGATCACCTCCAGGCCCGGGCGCAGCCACAGGTGGAAGGTGTTGCCCAGAATGATCTGCGCGCCGATGTCGTTCAGCTCCACCGGGCTCATGGCCTTGACCGAGCCATAGGTGCCCACGGGCTGGAAAACCGGGGTTTCCACTGTGCCGTGGTTGAGTTCCAGTGTGCCGCGCCGCGCGCCGCCGGATGTTTTGTGTACGGTAAACTTCAGCATGGGGTGTATTTGTTATGCAAAATCAGCGCGCTAGTATACAGCAAGCCGGCACTGGGCGGGCGCTTGCCATGGGATATGGCCGGGCGGCAGTTGGTGGCGCGGTTGGCGCGGGCCGGCCTGGTACATTGGCAGACACGGGTTTTTTCTGGCTTGCGCCTGCCTGGGGCTTGCATTTTCTCGGCCAGGCCTTTAGTATTGCCAACTCGACGACAGGCACGTAGCTCAGCTGGTTAGAGCACCACCTTGACATGGTGGGGGTCGTTGGTTCGAGTCCAATCGTGCCTACCAATACACAGCATGGAGTTATCCCAGGTGAAAAACTGGCGAACTACCACAACCCGACATTCTCACGCTAGCTGAGCCTTGCGGGTTGTACCATGCAAAAAAAGAGCGGCTCAGGCCGCTCTTTTTTTTTACCCTTCGCAACGATATTACGCCCTGTTTGGAGTTGACATGCCTGACATTCGCCTGCCTGACGGCTCGGTTCGATCCTTCGACAAGCCGGTAACGGTTCATGAAGTGGCTGCGTCCATCGGTACTGGTCTGGCGCGTGCTGCGCTGGCAGGTCGCGTCGATGGCGTGCTGGTGGATACCTCGTACAGTATCGATCGTGATGCCGATCTGGCTATCGTGACCGACAAGGATTCTGATGGTCTTGGCATCATCCGCCACTCCACCGCTCACTTGCTGGCCTATGCGGTAAAAGAGTTGTTCCCTGAAGCCCAAGTGACCATCGGGCCGGAAATCGAAAACGGTTTTTACTACGACTTCGCCTACAAGCGCCCGTTTACCCCGGAAGACCTCACCGCCATCGAAAAGAAGATGAGCGAACTGGCCAAGAAGGATATTCCGGTCGAGCGTTACGAGCTGCCGCGTGATGAAGCCATTGCCTACTTCAAGAGCATTGGCGAAGCCTACAAGGCCGAGATCATCGAATCCATCCCGCAAGGCGAAGTGCTGAGCCTGTACCGCGAAGGCGAGTTCACCGACCTGTGCCGTGGCCCGCACGTGCCGTCCACCGGCAAGCTGAAAGTGTTCAAGCTGATGAAGGTGGCCGGTGCCTACTGGCGCGGCGACAGCAAGAACGAAATGCTGCAGCGTATCTACGGTACGGCCTGGGCCAAGAAGGAAGACCTGGAAGCCTACCTGTACATGCTGGAAGAGGCGGAAAAGCGCGACCACCGCAAGCTGGGCGTGCAGATGGACCTGTTCCACCTGCAGGATGAAGCGCCAGGCATGGTGTTCTGGCATCCCAAGGGCTGGCAGCTGTGGCAGAACGTCGAGCAATACATGCGCGGCAAGCTGGTGAAAGAGGGTTATCAGGAAGTCCGCACGCCGATGATGATGGATGTGGAATTGTGGAAGAAGTCGGGTCACTGGCAGAACTACAAGGAAAACATGTTCATCACCGAGTCGGAAAAGCGCGACTACGCTGTCAAGCCGATGAACTGCCCGGGCCATATCCAGATTTTCAACAGCGGCCTGCGCTCCTATCGTGACCTGCCGCTGCGCTATGCCGAGTTTGGTTCCTGTCACCGTAACGAGCCGGGCGGTGCGCTGCATGGCATCATGCGCGTGCGTGGTTTCGTGCAGGATGATGGTCACATCTTCTGTACCGAAGACCAGATCAACCAGGAAGCCAAGGCTTTCCATCGACTGGTGATGGAAGTGTATGAGCGCTTCGGTTTTGACAGGGTGTCCATCAAGCTGGCGCTGCGTCCGGAAAAACGCCTGGGTGCGGAAGAAACCTGGGACAAGGCCGAGCAAGGCATGCGCGAAGCACTGCAGGCTTGCGGTGTGGCCTGGGAAGAACTGCCGGGTGAGGGTGCCTTCTACGGGCCGAAGATCGAATACCACGTGAAGGATGCGCTGGGTCGCTCCTGGCAATGTGGTACCCTGCAGCTGGATTTCATGCTGCCGGAAAGTCTGGGCGCTGAATATGTGGCTGATGACAATAGCCGCAAGCGTCCGGTCATGCTGCACCGCGCTGCACTGGGTTCGCTGGAGCGCTTCCTGGGTATTCTGATCGAAAACCACGCAGGCGCCTTCCCGCTGTGGCTGTCCCCGGTGCAGATGGTGGTGATGAATATTACCGAAGCGCAGGCGGATTATGCTGCACAAATCGCTGAAGCATTGAAGAAACAAGGCTTCCGCGTCGATCTTGACTTGAGAAACGAGAAGATCGGCTATAAAATCCGCGAGCACAGTCTGCAAAAGCTGCCGTACCAGATCATTGTGGGCGACAAGGAAAAAGCAGGCGAACTGGTTGCCGTGCGCGCCCGGGGCGAAGACCTGGGTCAGCTCACGCTGGATGCATTCATTGCCCGCCTCAAGGCTGAGATGCCCGAGGCCTGATCCGGCAGCGGCAGGCATTTGATAGATTAATAGGAGATTTGGCTATAGCTCAGGAACGCGAAGCACGGATCAACGGCGAGATTACCGCTCGCGAGATTCGTCTGGTAGGCATGGAAGGTGAGCAGATTGGTGTTGTCAGTCTGCGTGAAGCAATGGCACTGGCCGAGGAAAATGACGTGGATCTGGTGGAAATTTCCCCGACTGCTCAGCCTCCGGTCTGCAAGCTGATGGACTACGGCAAGTTCAAGTACGAACAGTCGAAGAAGCGTCACGAGGCCAAGCTCAAGCAAAAGCAGGTCCAGATCAAGGAAATCAAGTTCCGTCCGGGCACTGATGATGGCGATTACAACGTCAAGCTGCGCAACCTGATCCGTTTCCTTAATGATGGCGACAAGGCCAAGATCACCCTGCGTTTCCGTGGTCGTGAAATGGCTCACCAGGATATCGGCCTGGCGCTGCTCAAGCGCGTTGAAGCCGATTTGGCGGAAATTGCGACAGTTGAGCAGTTTCCCAAGCTGGAAGGTCGTCAAATGGTGATGATGATTGCCCCGAAAAAGAAATAATCGGGTATAATCTTCTCCTCGATACGGCAGGGTATACCCTGCCGTGTTGATTTGTAGGGCGGCAACGCCCTGCGCAAAAGCGTGACGCAGTGGTATCAAGCACCTTCGGGTCACCCTGTGTCTAATCTAACTCAGAAATTCTGCAGGAGTTTTCCATGCCGAAAATGAAGACCAAGTCGAGCGCGAAAAAGCGTCTCAACGTGCTGGGCAATGGCGGTGTAAAGCGCTCTTATGCGTTCAAGCGTCACATCCTGACCAAGAAAACCACCAAGAACAAGCGCCAGTTGCGCGGTACCACTCTGGTACACGCCACCAACATGGCTTCTGTTCGCGCCATGATGCCCTACGCATAAGGAGACTGAATAATGCCACGCGTTAAACGCGGTGTAACCGCACGTGCTCGTCACAAGAAAATCCTTGCCCTGGCGAAAGGCTATCGCGGCCGTCGCAAGAACGTCTATCGCATCGCCAAACAGGCGGTGATGAAAGCCGGTCAATATGCCTACCGCGACCGTCGTCAGAAAAAGCGTCAGTTCCGTCAGCTGTGGATTGCCCGTATCAACGCCGCTGCGCGTGAAAACGGTCTGCCGTACAGCAAATTCATGAACGGCCTGAAAAAAGCTGCCATCGAAATCGACCGTAAGGTCCTGGCCGATCTGGCCGTGTTCGACAAGCCGGCTTTTGCTCAGATCGTTGAAAAGGCGAAAGCTAGCCTCGCTTGATAGCAAGACTGTAAAAGGGGAGGCTAATGCCTCCCTTTTTTTTCATTTGCCTGTAGTAAAGATGTTGCAAGAGCGTTGACCAGACTGCCATGAGTGTGGTCAGCCTTTTTGTTCCGGTCTGCTGGTTGGTGCAGGGTGCCGCTGATGTCATGCAACGGTTGCCACATCGCTGGCCGACAGGCCGGAAAGACGCATACGGTGTGAGACCCAATGACTAACGTTGACGCGATTCTCCAAGCTGGTCTGGCTGCCGTCGAGGCAGTGTCCGACCTCATCGAACTGGAGCAGGTCAAGGCACGCTATCTCGGCAAGAGCGGCGAGCTGACCGAACTCCTCAAACAATTGGGCAAGCTTCCTCCCGAGGAGCGCAAGGCTGCCGGTGCCACCATCAATGTGGCCAAGCAGGCTTTCGAAACCGCCCACAATGCCCGCCGCGACCTGATCAATGCGCAGAAACTGGAAGCCCAGTTGGCGGCCGAGTCGCTGGATGTGACCCTGCCGGGCCGTGGCTTGTCCACTGGTGGCCTGCACCCGGTGGCGCTGACACTGGAGCGTATTGCCACCCTGTTCCGTTCCATGGGTTTTCAGGTGGCAGACGGTCCGGAAATCGAAACCGACTTCCACAATTTCCAGGCACTGAACATTCCGGAAAACCACCCGGCCCGCGCCATGGCCGATACCTTCTATGTAGAAGGTGGTGATGTGCTGCGTACCCATACCAGCCCGATCCAGGTGCGTTACATGCTGAACAATGAGCCGCCGATCAAGATCGTGGCTCCCGGCCGTGTGTATCGCGTGGATTCCGATGCCACCCATTCGCCGATGTTCCACCAGATGGAAGGCCTGTGGGTGGAAGAGGGCGTGTCCTTTGCCGACCTCAAGGCGGTGGTGACTGATTTCCTGCGCCGCTTCTTCGAGCGTGACGACCTGCAAGTGCGTTTTCGTCCGTCCTTCTTCCCCTTCACCGAGCCGTCCGCCGAAATCGACGTGCTGGGCGAGCGTGGCTGGCTGGAAGTGGGCGGCTGCGGCATGGTCCACCCCAATGTGCTGCGCAATGTGAATATCGATCCGGAAAAGTACAGCGGTTTTGCCTTTGGCATCGGTCTGGACCGTTTCGCCATGCTGCGTTACGGCGTGAATGACCTGCGACTGTTCTTTGAGAACGATCTCAACTTCCTCAAACAGTTCAATTAAGCGCAGGCAGGGATAAACAATGCAATTCTCCGAACAATGGCTGAGAAACTGGGTTAATCCTTCTCTTTCCAGCGAGGAACTGTCCTACCTGCTGACCATGGCGGGTCTGGAAGTGGAAGAAACCACTGCCGCCGCGCCGGCCTTTACCGGTGTGGTGATTGGCGAGGTCAAGGAGTGCGTCAAGCACGAAAACGCTGACCGCCTGCGCGTGACCAAGGTGGATGTCGGTACTGGCGAACTGGTGCAGATTGTCTGTGGCGCACCGAACGTGGCCGTGGGTGTGCGCGTACCGTGCGCACTGCCTGGCGCGGTATTGCCGGGTGACTTCAAGATCAAGCCCACCAAGATGCGCGGTGTGGAATCCGGTGGCATGCTGTGTTCCGGCAAGGAGCTGGGCGTACCGGAAGATGTGGATGGCTTGATGCTGCTGCCGGCGGATGCGCCGGTGGGCCAGAACATCCGCGACTACCTGGGGCTGGATGATCAGTTGTTCACGCTGAAAATCACCCCCAATCGTGCTGACTGCCTGTCGATCAAGGGCATTGCGCGCGAAGTGGCGGCACTGACCGGTGCTGCACTGCAGCCGCAAGCCATTACCGCCATCGCACCGCAAATCGACGATGTAGTGCCGGTTGCCATCGCCGCCCCGCAAGCCTGCGGTCGCTATATCGGTCGCGTGATTCGCAATGTCAACGCCGCTGCACCCACCCCGGACTGGATGAAGCGCCGTCTGGAGCGCTCCGGTCTGCGTTCCATTTCAGCCATTGTTGATGTCACCAATTATGTGCTGCTGGAACAAGGTCAGCCGATGCACGCCTTTGATCTGGCCAAGCTGAACGGTGGTATTACCGTGCGCATGGCCAAGGCTGGCGAGCAGTTGCTGTGCCTGAACGAAAAAACCGTCACGCTGGCTGAAGACAATCTGGTGATTGCCGATGACGCCAAGGTGCTGGCCATTGCCGGCATCATGGGTGGCGAGGAAAGCGGTGTTACCACCGCCAGCACTGACATCATGCTGGAAAGTGCCTTCTTTGCCCCGGCAGCCATTGCCGGCAAGGCCCGCGCTTGGGGTTTCGGTTCCGACTCTTCCTTCCGCTTCGAGCGTGGCGTGGATTTCGAACTGCAACGCGACGCCATGGAACGCGCCACCGAACTGGTGCTGTCCATCTGTGGTGGCGAAGCCGGCCCGCTCAACGAGCAAGTTGCCGAGCTGCCTGTCCGCAAAGGCGTGAAAGTCCGCACTGCGCGCGTAGCACGCCTGCTGGGCATCACCCTGTCTGCCGATCAGATTGCCACTATCCTCACCCGTCTGGGTCTGGCTTTCGATACTCAGGAAGACGGTTTCCTGGTGCATGCACCTTCCTTCCGCTACGACATCGAGATCGAAGAGGACCTGATCGAGGAAGTGGCCCGCGTACACGGTTACGATGCCATTCCCTACGAAGCACCGGCTGCCCGCCTGCGCATGCTGGCGCTGCCGGAAGAACGTCGCCCGCGTGAAGACATCCGCCATTTCCTGGCTGGTCGCGACTATCAGGAAGTGGTCAGCTACGCCTTTGTCGAAGAAGCCTGGGAGCGTGACTTCGCCGGCAATGCCGACCCGGTGCGCCTGATCAACCCGATTGCCTCGCAAATGAGCGTGATGCGTTCGTCGCTGATTGGCGGTCTGGTCAATGTGCTGCAAGGCAACCTCAACCGCAAACAGCCGCGTGTGCGCGTGTTCGAAGTGGCCCGCGTGTTCGGCAAGAACGCTGCCGGCAAGGCCGACGAAACCACCCAGCCGGAAAAAGTGGCCGGTTTGGCATGGGGCCCGCGTGTTGCCGAGCAATGGGGTGCCAAGGCCGAACGCATCGACTTTTATGATGTGAAGGCGGACGTGGAAGCCCTGCTGCTGCCAGCACAAGCCAGCTTTGCCAAGGCGGCACACCCGGCCTTCCATCCTGGCCGTTGTGCTGAAATCAGCCTGAATGGCAAGGTGATTGGCGTGATGGGTGAGCTGCATCCCAAGTGGGCGCAGCAATACGGCCTGCCAACGCCGCCGGTGCTGTTTGAGTTGGACTTGGCCGCG
Organism: Aquitalea magnusonii; assembly: GCF_002217795.2. Classification (NCBI taxonomy): domain Bacteria; kingdom Pseudomonadati; phylum Pseudomonadota; class Betaproteobacteria; order Neisseriales; family Chromobacteriaceae; genus Aquitalea; species Aquitalea magnusonii. The sequence goes on along the minus strand of NZ_AP018823.1, from coordinate 2,547,267 downwards.
GTCGAACAACGTGCTGCCATCAAGGCACAGCCGGTCAGCAAATTGCAGCCGGTACGCCGCGATCTGGCGCTGGTGGTTGACGAGCAGGTAACGGTTGCTGCTATGCTGGACACTTTCCGTCAGCATGCATCGGCGCTGGTGAAGGAAGTGGCCCTGTTTGATGTCTATCGCGGCAAGGGTGTGGAAGAGGGCAAGAAGAGTCTGGCCTTCCGCGTGGTGTTGCAGGATGATGCCCGCACCCTGACCGACGAAGATGTCGAGCCGGCCATCCAGAAGCTGCTGGATGCTGTTGCAAGCGCACACGCAGCCCAATTGCGCCTGTAAGCCAATATTGCCGGAAGGCGTGGCATAATGTCCGCCTTCCATCTGTATATTCAAGAAGTTAAGGGGTAGTCATGACTTTGACCAAGGCTGAGTTGGCCGACCTGTTGTTTGACCAGGTAGGTCTGAACAAGCGTGAAGCCAAGGACATGGTTGAAACGTTTTTTGAGGAAATCCGTATCGCGCTGGAAGCAGGTGATTCGGTAAAGCTGTCCGGATTTGGTAATTTCCAGCTGCGCGACAAGCCGCAACGTCCGGGCCGCAATCCCAAGACCGGGGAAGAAATTCCCATCACGGCACGCCGCGTGGTGACCTTCCACGCCAGTCAGAAACTCAAAGGAATGGTTGAGCAATACCATGCTAACAAGCAAGGCTGATCTGCCGGCAATCCCGTCCAAGCGCTATTTCACCATCAGCGAAGTCAGCGAGCTGACCGGGGTGAAGCCGCATGTGCTGCGTTACTGGGAACAGGAATTCTCCCAGTTGCGCCTGGTCAAGCGCCGTGGCAATCGTCGTTACTACCAGCACCACGAAGTGCTGCTGGTGCGGCGTATTCGCGGTCTGCTGTACGACGATGGCTTTACCATTCAGGGCGCGCGCCAGCGGCTGGGTGCCGGTGGTGAAATGGAACGGCCGATTACTGCTCAGGAAGTACGCTCCGAGCTGGAAGCAATTTTGAATTGGCTGGATTCAGGTGTTGGCAAACAGTAAATAAACGGTTACAATGCGTTTCTCTTGAGTCGGGGTGTAGCGCAGCCTGGTAGCGCACCTGCATGGGGTGCAGGGGGTCGGAAGTTCGAATCTTCTCACCCCGACCACAAGAACAATTGCAGTATCAAACAGTTAAGCCTCCCAATGCGGAGGCTTTTTTGTTGTCTTCAAATATTGCGCGGGGCTTTTGCGGGACTTCACATTGCTTCCCAAGTCTCTATAGCCTCACGGTTGTATTGCACACTTCACGCGCGCCGCTTTGCGGCTGTCAACACACTGCCAGACAGCCGACAAAGCGGGTTTTGTCCCTCCAGCACCAAGCATCGGAATGCGTTGGCGTGCTGATACGCAGCGTGGACCACGCTGCCTGCGCCGGGCTAAACCTTGAAGCCCGAAACCGCCTGTTTGAGCTCATCCGCCATGGACTTGAGGCGATCGGCATTCACCGCTACCTGCGAGACAACCATGCTGGTTTCTTCAGTCATGTGGGCAATGTGCTCGACACGCTTGGCAATGGTACCGCTGGTGGTTTTTTGCTCGCGCAAGGAATGGGAAATGCCGATTACCGCCTGCACCACGCCTTTCGAGCCATCACTGATCAGGCGCATGGATTCCCCGGCACGGCTGGCCAGCTCCACACCCTCGGTCACCCGTTGGCTACCCTGCTGCATGGCTGTCGTGGCGTGGTCGGTATGTGTCTGGATGCTGGCGATCATCGAGGAAATTTCCTCGGCTGACATGGTGGTCCGTTCGGCGAGTTTTCTGACCTCATCGGCAACCACGGCGAAGCCGCGACCTTGCTCGCCGGCACGCGCAGCCTCGATGGCTGCGTTCAAGGCCAGCAGATTGGTCTGGTCGGCAACTTCCTTGATCACGTTGGCAATGCTGCTGATCTGTTGCGATTGCGCGGAGAGCGTAGCCATCTGCTGAGCTGTCTCGTTCACGCTCTGGGCGATACGGGTCATTTCATCGGTCGCATCCTTGACTTGCAATGCGCCCAGGTCGGAGCGGTTGCCCGACTCCGTGGCAATCTGTTCCGCTTCCTGCGCATTTTCCGCCACGATATCGATGCTGAAGGTGAGCTCTTCAATCGAGGCAGCCACCGACACGGTGTCGTCACTCTGCTGTGAGGCACTGGCCGACACCTTGCTGGAGGCGGCGGCAAGTTCGGCGGCAAGATTGGACACATTGGCCGCATTGCTTAGCACCTTGCGGATCAGTTCTGCCAGTTGCTCCTGCATCGCCTTGATTGAGGCCATCAGGCTGTCCTGGTTTGCACCTTCTATCTCCACGCGGGTTGAGAGGTCGCCCGAGGCAATGCGGCGCGACACTTCCATGGCATAACGTGGTTCCCCGCCAAGCTGCCGGATGATGCTGCGGCTGACATACAGCGAGAGGGCGATCAAGGACGCCAGCATGAGCAGGGCAGTCACCAGACTGCCGGAAATGATGCGGGAGCGGGTGGCATCAAACTGTTTGTCCGCTTCCTCCGCTTCCGCTGTCAGCGACAGGGCAAAGGGGGTCAGGGCATCGTTAATTGCTTGCACATGCTTGTCCATTTCGTCGTCCAGCGGGCGGATCAGCTTGAGGTCGGCATCGGCCTTGAGCAGCGGCAGGACTTGCGATTCGTATAAGGTGATGAGTGCCCGATGAGCGCTTTTGGCTTGCTCTGTCCGCGCCTTCTCCTGGGGGGTGCTCGCCAGTTCGCTGGCACGGGCCAGCATCTTTTCCGTAGTGACCTTGATTTCAGCCCAGTCCTTGGCGGATTCGGCCAGATTCCGGTTGATGATGCTGTCGGCAATGATGCGATACATGACCGGGCCAATCTTGGCGGTGATCAGCATTTCATTGCTCTGACTGCTGCGCTTGTAGCCAGCGTCCTGCAGATCGCCAAGATAGCTCATGCCTAACTGGGCAATCAGCAGCATCAGGGAGAAGGCTACCGTGGCAATCACCAGCAAGATGTGAAGCCGACTTGAAATCTTGAGTTTTCCCATTATTCAGGGCCTTCCGGAAGCGTGGAGTGGACAGATGAAAACACTACTATCGTAGACCGATATTCTGTAAACGATGCAACAGACTGCGCCTTGGCTTTGCCCATGCTGCGCGGGTGATTGATTCGGTATGGCATGTTTCATTTGCAATGAAAACACCGAATGCATGCAATGCGGTCCCGGATATTCTCCGGACATGTTTCATGTCTTGCATATGGTTTTTCCTGATTTGCCTGGTTATGCATTCCATACCTGGCCGTGTAATGGTTTTGTCGGCGGTTTGTGCGTCCAAGGCAGTATGTTGCTGGTTCTGTCCCTTGTGGTGCTTGCCATACCTTTACGCTGGCATGACAAGGGCACGAATGATGACTGCAGCGATAGTGATGCGGTGTCGGTATTTCGACGACTAGCGCGAGCTAGGCAGTGGGTGCATGACCCGTGGTGCTGTAATATGCCGCTGAATATTCTAACGGCATTTAAACGATGAAACAGCTTCTCGACAGTGCAGATTCTAGGCGGTTTGATGAACTCTCCCCGGCGTGCCGCCTTATCTGGGCCAAGAGTGGTGAAACCTCAGGGCATGGCCTGCTATGTCATATGCTGGATGTGGCTGCCGTGGCATCTGCCGTACTGGACTACAGTCCGCATCCGCCACAGCAGTTGGCAGACTGGTTTGGCCTGCCTGTGCCGAGTGTCAAGCGGTGGCTGGCCATGCTGGTTGGCCTGCATGATTTTGGCAAAGCCATCCCAGGTTTTCAGGCCAAATGGGAGGCTGGCAAACGGGCCGACCAGCAGGCAGGGTTGGCTTTCTTGCCAGAGATTTGCCTTGCGGCAGATCGGCACGATTTGGCCAGCGCGGCATTGCTGCCCCGGCTCTTGCTGGCCCAGGGCCTGCCTGCTGACTGGGCCGCTGGTGTGGTACAGGCTGTGAGTGCTCATCACGGCTTCAATTTTGTTGATGTGCAAGGGGCTCGTCCGTTGCACGAGCCCGATATCTGGCAGCAAACTCGCCAGCAGATTTTCACCGCTTATTGGCAAACGCTGGCTCCGGCCAGCCTGCCGCAAGATCAAGCCTTGTCCCTGGTTGCTGTGCAATGGCTGGCTGGGCTTACCAGCGTGTGTGACTGGATAGGCTCCAATAGCGAGTGGTTTCCCGCCGGTGAGCGCGCGGTCACGCTGGATGGACATTTTGCCCTGGCACGCAGTATCGCATGGCGAGTTCTAAGCGAACGCGACAAGCTCGGATGGCCGCCACAACTGGCCTTGCTGCAGCAGCCAGCAGCCAGTTGTGATGCATTGATCACGCAGATGCTGGGTTCGAAGGTCCCGGTCAGTGCCCGTCCTTTGCAGCGGCTGGCTGACACGCTGCTGGCCAGGGGGCAGGGTGCCAGCCTGTTGTTGGTCGAGGCTCCGATGGGCGAGGGCAAGACCGAGCTGGCGTTTCTAGCCAGTCTGCGTCTGCAAGCCCGTGAGCAGCACCGTGGTCTCTACCTGGCCTTGCCGACGCAGGCAACCGGCAATGCCATATTTGAGCGCGCACTGCAGTTTTTACGTGCTTTTGCCGGTAACGCGCCGCTGGATATCCAATTGGCGCACGGTGGTGCCGCCATGAACGAGACGGTTACTCGTCTGCGTGATATCTGGGGAGCATCGCGGGATGAAGCGGTGGTTTCTGCTGCCTGGTTTGCCCAAAAGCGGCGTGGGCTGCTGTCGCCCTATGCTGTTGGGACAGTCGATCAGGGCCTATTTGGGGTGATGAATGTCAAACACCACTTTGTGCGCCTGTGGGGTCTTGCCAACAAGGTGGTGGTGCTGGACGAGGTGCATGCATACGACGCCTACACCAGCAGCCTGATCGAAACCCTGCTGCGCTGGCTCAAAGCGTTGGGCTGTTCCGTCATCCTGATGAGTGCCACCTTGCCTGAGGCAAAGCGCGTCGCCTTGCTGCGCGCCTGGGGGATTGGCAGCCCCGTGCCAGATTATCCCTACCCCCGCGTGATGTTGGCTGACGCGCAGGGGGTGCGTGGAGATACCTTTACTCCCCGTCGGCAGGCACCGATTGCGGTCAGCGGGCTGGACGAGTCGCTGGATAGTATTGCCTCCCTGGCGTTGGCTGCCGTGCGGGATGGTGGCTGCGGAGCGGTTATCGTCAACACCGTGGACCGTGCCCAGCAGTTGTATCGGCGGCTGGCAGATCAGCTTCCTATCGGCACGGTGTTGCAGATCTTTCATGCCCGCTTCCCCGCCGATGAACGCCAGGCCATTGAGCAAGCCGTGCTGGCCACATTCGGAGCCAAAGGCCAGCGGCCAGCCCGTGCCTTGCTGCTGGCCACGCAGGTTGCCGAACAAAGTTTGGACATCGATTTTGACTTCCTGATTTCCGATCTGGCACCGGTAGACCTGCTACTGCAGCGTGCTGGCCGTCTGCATCGCCATCAGCGTGATGAACGGCCTGCAGCCCACCAGCAGCCACATCTGCATGTGGCCGGCTTACTGGCCGAGCGCTTGCCAGACTTGCAAACCACGGCCTGGGGAAAGGTGTACGGTGACTACCTGTGTCTGGTGACCTGGGCCATCCTGCTGCAGGAGCCACTGTGGCGGCTGCCAGAGGATATCGACCGGTTGGTACAGGCCGTGTATGCCCCCTGGCCGAAGCTGCCGGCGTTGGCCGCTGATATTGTGCAGAAGATAGAGGACGTCAGCCGTATCGAGCACCAAGCACTGACTAATCTGCACGCCCAATTGGCGCGCCATATCGCCATCGACCCGCGTGAATTGCCGGAATACGCTTACCACGACAAGCCGCATGGTGCTGACGAGGATGATACCTTGGCATTGCGCAACCAGACGCGGCTGGGCAGCGATAGTGTCACTGCCATTCCTCTGTGGGTTGATGGGGCGGGTCAGTGGTGCCTACAGGCGGACAGCCCTTCATTCAACCCGCAGTTGCCTGTCAGCGATGCATTGGCCCGCCAGCTATATGCTCGGCAGCTACGGATTGCAAACCCAGTGCTGCTCAAGCATTTGCTTGCACAAGCCCCCTGTCCGGCCTTTGCCGACCACCCCTTGCTTGCTCATTGCCAGCCCTTGTTGCTACAGGATGGAGTGTGCTCAGTGGGAGGGATAAAGGTGATGCTTACGCCGGACCTAGGTTTGCAGTATTGCAAGGAGACGACTGTGTAAGAGGTGGCCCGGTTATAGGGGAAGCAGACGGTGTGCCTAGTGATTTAACAACTAATACGGTTCATCCCCTTACCGGGCCATGGTCAGAAATCTAGCATGAGTTTGGCTCTGATTTCTTGGAAAATTTCAGAACAATTAATACTTGTGGGATGATGCACATCTAATTATTATGACTTTGACATTTTTTGATTGTTAATTTTATCGAGGTGAGATGCATGAAAGGCCGAGTATGTCTGCTGGACCAAGCCTGGCTACCGGTGCGCTACACCGATGGCCAGGTAAGGGAAGTCGGTTTGTTGCAGCTGTTCGCCGATGCAGACCGCATCAGTGGACTGGCGGAGACCACTCCTCCCAGCCTGATTGCCCTGTACCGCCTGCTACTGGCCATTACCCACCGCGCGTTTATCCGCGGTTTGGGCCGCTGGAGCATCAGCGACATCAAGCGTTATTACCGCGAGGGCCTGCCTGTTGCAGTACTGCAGGACTATCTGGAGCACTGGCGTGAGCGCTTTTATGTATTTCATCCCACATGGCCGTTTATGCAGGTGGCAGCCCTGGCGACAGCAGAAGAAACACGAGAGAAAAGCAAGCCGTGGACCCAGATTTCCTTGGCCAGCAGTAATGGCAATGCACCAGTACTGTTTGACCATGCGGTGGATACTCTGGCCACCAGAGTGCCGGTTGCCCAATTGTTGCGCCAGATGTTGGGATTCTTGCAATACACACCAGGCGGGCTGGTAAAAACGGTAAGGGATTCGGACAAGGCCGGACCATTGGCCAATACCGCCGCCATCCTGCCGTTAGGGGACACCCTGGCGCAAACGCTGTGCCTGGCTTTGCATCCGGCCAGCCTGGAGGCTGAGGGCGATTTGCCCGCCTGGGAAAGGCCACCGCCGGATATGGCGGCCCTGCTAGCCGCACCTAGCCTCGCTACCGGCCCGAATGATCGCTATACCCGCTTGAGCCGTGCGGTATTGCTGTTGCCTGACGATGAGAATGGCCACACTGTCAGCCAGATACGTTTTGCTGCTGGCCTAGCGCTGGCCGAGGATGAACACGCGCCGGACCACATGGCCAGTTATCGTGCCGGCAATACCGGCATGGTGCGTCTGGGTTTTAGCGAAGGCCGGGCGATATGGCGTGATTTACCCACCTTTCTACCCGATGCCAGCGGCAAACATGCCTTGCCTGCTGCGGTACTCAGTCATGCCAGCAAGCTATTGACGCAGCAGGGAGTAACACCCGGCTGGCTGGCGGTAATGGTGCTGGGGGTAGCCAGCGACAAAGCCAAGCTATTGCGCTGGCGCGTGGAACGCTTCAATTTGCCGCAGGCCTTGCTGGGGCAGGAAGACGCGGCCCAAGTACTGCGGCATTACTTGCGCTTGGGTGAGGAGCTGTTTGGCGAGCTGCGCAAGACAGCCAGCGCCATGTTGGCCAAGGCCATGCCGGACCCAGACCACAAAGACACCGGCAGCCGTGCCCGCACCATCTTTGACAACGGCCCGGCCCCTGCCGCCTATTTCTCCAGTCTGGAAAGCCGCTTGCCACAGCTCTTGCCGCTGATTGCCAATATGCAGGCCGATGCAGTCGACCATTACTGGAAAGAGGCCAGATTGGCTGCGGCTGAAATTGCCTGGGCCAGCGTGTGCCGCCAACTGGGCGACAGCGCCCGTGCCTTGCGCGCCCGCGCCCAGTCCGAGCCTTTCTACCTGGGGCTGCTTAAGCCCTTGCGTCCCGTTACTGCATCCCAGCCCAAGGAGCCATCCAATGTCTGATCATGCGCTGGAATTCATCCAGCATCTGCAAAGTCTGGCGCAAAAAAACCGTGGCGCGCTGGCAGCCTTGCGCCGCAGCGCCGGTTTCGCACCCGGCACCTATCCGCCGGCCTTTCCCCATGTCGAGCGCTTTGTACCGGCCAGCAGCCATGCCGAAGACAGCTACCGGCTGGCGCTGTATGTCACGGCAGCCCTGTTTGCCCGCCATCCACAGCATATGGCCGGGCAAAGCCTGGCAACCACATTGGGCAGACTGATATCGGCGCGTGACAGCGGCAGCATCGAACAGCGCTTTGTCGCGCTGCTGGCTGCTGATGCCGAGGACGTGCCGCAGTATCTGCGCCAACTGGTGTCCCTGTTGGCGGCAGACGGTCACGGCCTGGATTACGCCAGCCTGCTGCAGGACCTGTCCGCTTATCTGCGCCCCAGCCAGTTTGATGGTCGGGACGACCGCAACAAAGTACGCCAGCGCTGGGCGCGCGACTTCTATCGCCAATTGACCACGCAAGCGTAATAAGCTGCATTGCCATGATTGATAGCGTCATTTTTGGAAAGACTGCCATGAGCCTGTTTGTCGAATTTCACCTGATTCAGAACTTTGCCCCCTCCAACCTCAACCGTGACGATACCGGAGCCCCAAAAGACGCGGTATTTGGCGGCTATCGTCGCGCCCGCGTCAGCAGCCAGTGTTTCAAGCGAGCCATTCGCCTGACTGCCGATTTCCCTTTGCCGAATCAGGGCATCCGCACCAAAAAACTGCTGGAGATGCTGCGCGGGCAATTGCAGCAGCAATATGGTCGCACCGCTGAAGATCTGGACAGCCGCATTGAAACTGCGCTATCTGCCGCTGGGCTAAAGCTGAAGGAGGATGGCAAGACCGAATACCTGTTGTTTTTAGGGCAGCAGGAAATCGACGGTTTTGCCGCCCTGATCGATTTGCATTGGGAGGCACTGGCCACCCCGGCAGGCGGCGAGAAAAAGAGCAAAAAAGACGCCAAGGCCAGTGCGCCTGCCGATGTTGCGCAACAGGCCAAAACCATCATGAACGGAGGCAAGGCGCTGGATGTGGCCTTGTTTGGCCGTATGCTGGCCGACCTGCCGGCGGTCAATCAGGATGCCGCCTGCCAAGTGGCGCACGCCATCAGCACACACCGGGTGGAACGTGAGTTCGACTACTTTACCGCCGTGGATGACATGGGCGCAGCGGATGAACCCGGTGTCGGCATGATAGGCCAGGTGGAGTTCAATTCCGCCACCTTTTACCGCTATGCCGTGGTAGACCCGGCCAAGCTGGTGGCCAATCTGCAAGGCGACCGCGAACTAGCTCTGACCGGCCTGCACGCACTGGTACAGGCGGTAGCCCGTGCCATTCCCAGCGGCAAGCAAAATACCTTTGCTGCCCATAATCCCCCCAGCTTCATTGGTGTGGTCATACGCCATGCCAGTCCGCTCAATCTGGCCAATGCGTTTGAAAAGCCAGTCTATGCCCGCAATGGCGAAGCGCTTACCAGCCCCTCGGTTGCTGCATTGGCCGCTTACGAGCAGCAGCTTGCTGCCGTCTATGGCAACGGGCAAGACCGCTGGGCCTATCTGGACCTGACCCAGGCCTGGCCACAGGACAAGGGTGAACGCCAGACCAGCCTGGCCGCCCTGGCCGACTGGGTGGTCGCCCAACTGCGTCCCGAACTGGAGCAATGATATGGCCACCTTGCTGCTTCGGCTGGCAGGCCCCATGCAGGCATGGGGTAGCACCAGCCGGTTTGATGAACGCGATAGTGGCCTGGAGCCGTCCAAATCCGGCGTGATCGGTCTGCTTTGTGCTGCACTCGGTCGGGATCGCAGCATGGCGGTGGACGATCTGGCAGCCTTGCGCATGGCTGTAAGAGTAGACCGCGAAGGCCTGCTGATGCGTGATTACCAGACAGCCACCGGTGTGTTGTTGGCTTCTGGCAAGCCGGACCATCAGCGTACGGTGGTCAGCCCGCGGTTTTATCTAGCAGATGCAGTGTTTCTGGTGGGGCTGGAAGGAGACAGCGCTTTGCTCTCCACCATCCAGCAGGCGCTGCAACAGCCGGTGTGGCCGCTGGCCCTGGGGCGTAAGTCCATGCCACCAGGGCTGCCGGTGTGGCTGCCTGATGGGCTGCAGGATGGCAACTTGCTTGCCGTGCTGCAAGCCTGGCCCAGACTGGCGGCTGGCCGGCCCGAGCAGCAAGGCCAGCCGCTGCGCCTGATGCTGGAACACCCCTCAGAGGGAGCCATGAGGCTGGATCAGCCACTGGGGCCATTTTCCGAGCGCAGGTTTGGCCCGCGCTTTGTCAAACCGGAGGTGATGCATGTACCTGAGCAGACTCAAGCTTGACAGCCGCATGGCCACCGTCCGGCGCGATCTGGCCAGTGCCTACGATATGCACCGCACCCTCAGCCGTGCTTTTGCCGCCAGTGACGATGCCCAGCCATCGCGCTTTCTGTGGCGACTGGACAGTGTGGATGCGCTGCAGGGCGAGGCGGTGGTGCTGATTCAATCGGAAGAAGCCGGCCGCTGGCAGCAACTGCCGGCAGGCTATGTGCAGGACAGCGCCAGCAAGCAGTTGGACCTGTCCGTGCTGCTGCAGGATCAGCGACATTACCGGTTCCGCCTGCTGGCCAACCCCACGGTAAGCCGCGCTGGCAAACGCTATGGCCTGGTCAAGGAAGAGGAGCAACTGGCCTGGTTGCAGCGGCAACTGCAGAAAGCCGGTTGCGTGGTTCACAGCGTGCTGCGCACCCGCTCCGAGCGCTGGAGCATGCGTAGGAAAGGCCAGCTTGTCACCGTACAGGCCGCAGGCTTTGAAGGCGTGCTGGCTGTCGAGCAATCCGCACTGCTGCAAGCAGCCATCGGTCAGGGCATTGGCCATGCCAAGGCACTGGGCCTGGGCATGTTGTCACTGGCACCGTTAAGCCATGGCTGATCTGTTGCCCAAACTCAAACCACTGCCCATCAAGGAAAGGCTGTCGGTACTGTTTGTCGAGCGCTGCCAACTGGATGTGCTGGACGGTGCTTTTGTGGCGGTAGATGCAACTGGTATCCGTACCCATATTCCAGTGGGTGGCGTGGCATGCCTGATGCTGGAGCCGGGCGTGCGGGTCTCCCACGCGGCCTGCAAACTGGCGGCCGAGGTGGGCAGCTTGCTGGTATGGGTGGGCGAAGCCGGCGTGCGTTTGTATTCCGCCGGCCAGCCCGGCGGTGCCCGTGCAGACCGTCTGCTATACCAGGCCCGGCTGGCGCTGGATGACGATGCCCGGCTCAAGGTGGTGCGCGAGATGTACCGTCGCCGGTTTGGTGAAGAACCACCACAGCGCCGCAGCGTGGATCAGCTGCGCGGCATCGAAGGTGTGCGGGTGCGGGCGCTGTACAAGCATCTGGCCGCCCAATACGGTGTGAAATGGCAGGGCCGCAATTACGACCACACCGATTGGGATGCCGCCGATGTCATCAACCGCTGCCTCTCCGCTGCCAATCATTGCCTGTATGGCGTGGTAGAAGCGGCGGTACTGGCCGCAGGCTACGCACCGGCAATCGGTTTCATCCACAGCGGCAAACCCCTGTCCTTTGTCTACGATATCGCCGACATCTACAAGTTTGAAACCGTAGTGCCGGTTGCCTTTGCCGTGGCTGCCAGATCAAACGGCGGCAAGGACGAACGCACCGTGCGTCAACACTGCCGCGACATGTTTCGCAAAACCAGGTTGCTAGAACGCATCATTCCCGACATTGAAGATATTTTGGCGGCAGGCGGGTTGGACCTGCCCAAGATCGAGGGCGTGGTGGAAGCAGCGATACCGGAAGAAAAGGGGCTGGGCGATGCTGGTCATCGTGCTTGAAAACGCGCCGCCACGGCTGCGTGGCCGCATGGCCATCTGGTTACTGGAAATCCGCGCAGGTGTGTATGTGGGTAACTACAGCCGCAAAGTGCGTGACTACCTGTGGGGGCAAGTGGAGGCCGGGATAGAAGAGGGCAATGCCGTCATGGCCTGGCAGGCCAGTAACGAAGCCGGTTTTGACTTTGTCACCTTGGGGAAAAACCGCCGCATGCCGGTGGAGTTTGACGGAGCCCGGCTGGTATCATTCCACCCGCCAGACAGCTTGGATCAGGAATGACCTCCCGTTCTTTAACAAGCTGAAAATCAGCAGTGCAGTGCAGCAAAAAATCGGTAGATTTTTGTGTGGTTGGAATGCTGATTAAAAACAATGACTTATTTTTAGACTGTTCCCCGCGCCCGCGGGGATGAACCGCGAGGCCGCGCTGGATTTGCTCACCGTTCAGCCTGTTCCCCGCGCCCGCGGGGATGAACCGCCTTGTGCATCAACACTTCCACGGCTTTCACCCTGTTCCCCGCGCCCGCGGGGATGAACCGAACGCCTCCTTGAGCCGGTAGGCTTCGCCCAGCTGTTCCCCGCGCCCGCGGGGATGAACCGCCACCGGTACCTTCACCGTTGCCGGCACTGCGCTGTTCCCCGCGCCCGCGGGGATGAACCGATGCCAGCGCCGATGATATCGACAACTTCGCCCTGTTCCCCGCGCCCGCGGGGATGAACCGGAGGCATTCTTGCGATAACCCGCCTTGAGTGCCTGTTCCCCGCGCCCGCGGGGATGAACCGGCTTGCCGTTACATCGACACTAGTCCACCCCTCTGTTCCCCGCGCCCGCGGGGATGAACCGTTCTGCGGCAGCTTCACCATCGGCACGTCGTTCTGTTCCCCGCGCCCGCGGGGATGAACCGACGTTCGCGAATGGGTGAGTACAGTTCTTCAACTGTTCCCCGCGCCCGCGGGGATGAACCGTGCCATAGTCGGCCGGGATCACCTCCGGCCCCCTGTTCCCCGCGCCCGCGGGGATGAACCGTCGATCTACCTGAACGACACGCCAGTACAAAACTGTTCCCCGCGCCCGCGGGGATGAACCGAGCAGCGTGACCGCCGTAGACGGCGTGCTCAACTGTTCCCCGCGCCCGCGGGGATGAACCGCTGGCAGTCGCTGGTGAATACCGTGCTCACGCCTGTTCCCCGCGCCCGCGGGGATGAACCGCCGCCGTCCTCGGTCGCGGTCTTCCGGTCGTGCTGTTCCCCGCGCCCGCGGGGATGAACCGTCGTACACGCCCTGCAGGCTGTAATCGGTGAACTGTTCCCCGCGCCCGCGGGGATGAACCGTTCAGTGCCGACTTGGCTGCCTTTTTCATCTGCTGTTCCCCGCGCCCGCGGGGATGAACCGGGTAGGGTCGCGTGGTGTGCCAGCACCGTTACCTGTTCCCCGCGCCCGCGGGGATGAACCGACCGTCGATGATGCGAAGCGCCGCTATCGTGACTGTTCCCCGCGCCCGCGGGGATGAACCGCCACATGTGCTCATGCGGCTGCTACCGACCGCCTGTTCCCCGCGCCCGCGGGGATGAACCGCAATGCACCGTCCGGCAACTGCGGCCACCAACCTGTTCCCCGCGCCCGCGGGGATGAACCGGTTCCAGCATTGGGGTCAATAGTTTCTTTATTCTGTTCCCCGCGCCCGCGGGGATGAACCGATCACGGCAGCGATTGCGCCGATACCGGCAACCTGTTCCCCGCGCCCGCGGGGATGAACCGCCTGATCGTTGCCGAATGGGATGGCAGTTTCGCTGTTCCCCGCGCCCGCGGGGATGAACCGCAGAAACTGCTCGACGACATTTTGTTGCCTGACTGTTCCCCGCGCCCGCGGGGATGAACCGCTGGCGCATCCTGTCGAAGTCGATGCCTTCGGCTGTTCCCCGCGCCCGCGGGGATGAACCGCGCCATGCCCCCGCATCCAACCTGCACGAATACTGTTCCCCGCGCCCGCGGGGATGAACCGCAGCTGCAAGCCAGCCAACAGCAGCGCATCCGCTGTTCCCCGCGCCCGCGGGGATGAACCGTGCCGGGGTTGCTTTTACTACTGCCTCAGATGCTGTTCCCCGCGCCCGCGGGGATGAACCAGATCGTCGGCATCCAGACTGATGGTGTCCAGCCTGTTCCCCGCGCCCGCGGGGATGAACCGCATAGTTAGCTCCTGGCGCTATGTGATGCGTTCTGTTCCCCGCGCCCGCGGGGATGAACCGGGATGCAGCAGATCAGCCCACGCTGATGACAACTGTTCCCCGCGCCCGCGGGGATGAACCGTGGAAGAAGGCCGAGCCGGGTCCGAGTAGCACCTGTTCCCCGCGCCCGCGGGGATGAACCGACTACAAAGCAGCCCGCCGCCTTTTGCGTGACCTGTTCCCCGCGCCCGCGGGGATGAACCGCCGACGACGCCCCCTGCTGCTGGCCGACGACTCTGTTCCCCGCGCCCGCGGGGATGAACCGCAAAGGAAAAGCTGGGATGTGAGAGCGACTACCTGTTCCCCGCGCCCGCGGGGATGAACCGACAGGTAGACAGCGGCAATGGAAAGAACGAGGCTGTTCCCCGCGCCCGCGGGGATGAACCGAAATTGCGCCTGCTGATGAGTCATTTTATCGACTGTTCCCCGCGCCCGCGGGGATGAACCGTTTGCCGTGGCCTCGTGACATACTTCGTGATGCTGTTCCCCGCGCCCGCGGGGATGAACCGCCTAGTTCTGGAGTGTCAGCCATTACTTGGCCCTGTTCCCCGCTCCCGCGGGGATGAACCGTAGGTGTAACCAGATGGCAGGGTCGGCGACGTCTGTTCCCCGCGCCCGCGGGGATGAACCGGCGTCGTTGATCAGTGCGCGGATCTCGCTGCGCTGTTCCCCGCGCCCGCGGGGATGAACCGGGCGAGGTAAAGATGGGCGTCACGGTCACTCTTCCCCCCCACGGCGCTGCTGCCGTTGTTTCTGGCTGCTGGCGGGATCAGGGGCTGGACTGAGCATGTTGGCTGAATTGCCGGACAAGCAGTGCGATGAGCTGCCTTACTGCCGGACTGGGCTGGTAGCCTGTGCGGGTGATAAGGCCCAGGGTGCGTGATATGTGTGGCTGTCCCAGTGCAATGCCGGTCAGGCTATGCATATAGGCCGGGGTGAGCGATAGCTCGGGCACCACCATGGCACCCAGGCCGGCCATGGCCATGCCATAGGCACCGTGCAGATGGCTGGCTTCATAGTGAATGCGTGGCCGCTGCGGCAGGCCGGCCAGGTGGTGGTCCAGCAGCAGGCGGTTGCCACTGCGCTGTGCTACCCCTATCAGTCGTTCTCCTGCCAGTTCTGCCCATTCCACCTGCTGACGGCCTGCCAGTGGGTGGTCGTGGCGCACCACCAGCACATAGCGTTCGGTCAGCAAGGGCTGAAAGTCTATGCCTGGGTCTTCGCCGCCAATGAAGTTGATGCCGAAGTCGGCTTTGCCTTCCACTACCTGGCTGAGGACTTCTTGCGCGCCTTCGTCAAATACCCGCAGGCAGATGGCGGGGTGGCTGGCGGCAAACTCGGCCAGTGCGGCTGGCAGCAGGTGCTGTGCTGCCGATGGAATGCTGGCAATCGACACCAGTCCGCTGCGGTGCTGTGCCCGTTCGCCCAGGCCGTGCATGGCTTGTTCCAGTTCGTCCACCACGTTTTGTGCATGCAGGCGGAAATGTTCGCCTTCCTCGGTCAGCCGCACACTGCGTGTGGTGCGCTCCAGCAAGCGCACCTGCAGGGACTGTTCCAGTTTTTCTATGCGTCGGCTCAAGGCGGGTTGTGACAGGTACAGCGCCTCAGCCGCTGCCTTGAAGCTGGACTTTTCCGCCACCGCCAAAAAAGCCTGCAATTCGTTGAGTTCCAGATTGATGCGTGCCATCGATTAATCCATGAAATAAAAGCAATTAAACATTTATTGCGTTTTGTGCATTATTCCTGCGCAACATAAGCACAACAAGAGGAGAACTCGATGGCAGGAACATGGAAGCCAGGCTGCGGCCTGGCTGCGCTGCTGCTGGCGTTTGCCTGCACCCAGGCAATGGCAGAACAACTGACTGTGGTCAGCTCTGGCGGCTTTGCCGCCGCGCTGAAATTGCTGGCCCCGCAATTCGAGCGTGAAACCGGACATCAGCTGCAACTGCAATGGGGGCCGTCCATGGGTGATACCCCGCAAGCCATTCCGCAGCGCCTGGCGCGTGGTGAAAAAATCGACGTGCTGGTGATGGTGGGCAGCGCACTGGACCAACTGCAAGCCCAAGGCCGGCTGCTGCCGGACAGCAATACTCCGCTGGCTGCGTCGCGCATTGCGCTGGCGGTGAAACACGGCAGCCCGCAGCCGGACATCAGCACCTTGGCCGCATTGAAACAGACCCTGCTTAACAGCCATTCCATTGCCTATTCCGACAGCGCCAGCGGGGTGTTCCTGTCGACCGTACTGTTTTCCCGCCTGGGCGTGGCCGAGCAGATCAAGGACCGCAGCCGCATGATTCCCGCCGAACCGGTGGGCAAGGTGGTGGCGCGCGGTGAAGCCGAGCTGGGCTTCCAGCAATTGAGCGAGCTGATTCCGATTGGCGGCATCGATATTGTCGGCCTGCTGCCGGAACCGGCGCAGCAAGTCACCACCTTTTCCGCAGGCATCAGCCGCGACAGTAGCCATCAGGCGGCGGCGCGTCAGTTGCTGCGCTTTCTTGCTGCGCCGCAGGCTGCGGCAAGCATTCGCCAGACCGGGATGACACCGGTCAGCACCTCCGCTCAATAACAAGGATGACGACATGACCACTGCCAGCCCACGCCAGTCCAGCCTGTCCATGGTGTTACGCGTTACCAGCGGTAACTTCCTGGAAATGTTCGACTTTTTCCTGTACGGCTTTTACGCCACCTATATTGCCAAAACCTTTTTCCCCAGCGGTAATCTGTATGCCTCGCTCATCATGGCTTTTGCCACCTTTGGTGCCGGCTTTCTGGCCCGTCCCATCGGTGCCATCGTGCTGGGCAGCTATATCGACCGCATTGGCCGCCGCAAGGGGCTGATTGTCACCCTGGCCATCATGGCTTGCGGCACCGCGCTGATCGCCTTTGTCCCCGGTTATGCCAGCATTGGCCTGGCTGCTCCCTTGCTGGTGCTGCTGGGCCGCTTGTTGCAGGGCTTCTCCGCCGGGGTGGAGCTGGGCGGGGTGTCGGTGTATCTGGCTGAAATGGCCACGCCGGGCCGCAAGGGTTTCTTTGTCAGTTGGCAGTCGGCCAGCCAGCAAGTGGCCATCATGTTTGCCGCCGTGCTGGGTTATTTGCTGCATCAGGCTTTCAACAATCAGCAGATCGACCAATGGGCATGGCGCATTCCGTTTTTCATCGGCTGCATGATCATTCCCTTCATCTTTGCCATTCGTCGTTCGCTGCAGGAAACCGATGCCTTCCTGGCACACAAGCATCACCCCAGTTTTGCCGACATCCTGCGCTCCATTGCGCAGAACTGGCGGCTGATTACCGGTGGCATGTTGCTGGTGGTGATGACCACGGTGAGCTTTTACCTGATCACCGTCTACACCCCGACTTTTGGCAAGAGCGTGCTCAAGCTCAGCGAAAACGACAGCCTGCTGGTGACTTTCTTTGTCGGCCTGTCCAACTTTATCTGGCTGCCCATCATGGGCGCGCTGTCCGACCGCATTGGCCGCTGGCCGTTGATGCTGGGTTTCAGCCTGCTGGCCATGCTCACCGCCTACCCGGCGCTGGCCTGGATGGTGGCTTCGCCCAGCTTTGGCCACATGCTGGCGGTGGAGCTGTGGCTGTCCTTCCTCTACGCCAGCTATAACGGTGCCACCGTGGTGGCACTGACCGAGCTGATGCCCAGCCATGTGCGCACCGTGGGCTTTTCGCTGGCCTACAGCCTGGCCACGGCGATTTTTGGCGGTTTTACCCCGCTGGTGTCCACCGCGCTGATTGATGCCAGCGGCGACAAGGCTGCGCCCGGCTACTGGATGATGCTGGCTGCCGCTTGTGGCCTGGCCGCCACCCTGATGCTGTACCGCAAGGACATCCGCAGCCGCTTTGTCGGCAAGCCTGCCACTGTCTGAAGCATACACACTCTCTCCGTGCGCCTTTGCTTACCAGTCAGCGCATGTTACGGCCTCCCATGGGAGGCCTTTTTTTATGTGTTGTGCCGCCGTGAACCAAACCCTGCAGCAATGCTGCATCTTCTGCCCGTACTGCTTGCACGGTCTGCGACGGTGCGGCTTGTTCCGGTCGCGCTGGGCTATTTTCTCCCCCTGCTTATCCGGGCGGTGCTGTTGATTATCGGGGTTTGTCATGCTTAGGCCTGGGGCGTGGCCGGGCAGGTGGGGCTGAGTGAGGTTTGCCAGGCGGGTGAATTTGGCTGGCGGTAACAGCGCGGGTGGATGGGCTGTAATTTAAATGTGAATTAAGTGGCAGGTATCTATTTTTCTATATCGTAAAAGGTGAATGGGCAGATTGATTTTTTGTATATGACATGGATCAATAAAGTGTAATTGCATAAGGCGTTTTCCAGCATTTTTACATTGTTTTATTTATGCTATTTGCTTGAATTGTTTAAACTTTTTCTGTTGATTGCGTCTATTCCACAAATAATGTAATCATCATGATTATGTCAATATGGCTGGCTATGATGTTGTCTGCATTGTGGTCAGCTCTAGCTCTAACTAATCAAAATCAACGTTAATTCATCTGCCTATAGAAAATGCGTAACAATCAGCCAGTCACCCAGCAGGAAACCATTGTTCCAGATGGTGTTTTCATTTATTCCAGAACCGACACTCAGGGAAATATTACCGAGGCAAACAGGGCCTTTGCGGAAATCAGCGGTTTTGACCAAGCGGAAATGCTGGGGCAGCCACATAATCTGATCCGCCATCCTGACATGCCGGAAGAAGCTTTTGCCGATATGTGGCGCAATCTGAAGGATGGGCGTCCATGGCGTGGCCTGGTCAAAAATCGGCGCAAGGATGGTGGCTATTACTGGGTGCGGGCCAATGCATCGCCGGTGCGTGAGCAGGGCCGGATTGTGGCTTACCAGTCGGTGCGCACGCCGCCGGGCCGGGAAGAAGTTGCCGCTGCCGAGCAGTTGTACCGGCGCATCCGGGAAGGGGATCGCACCATCCGCATTGAAAACGGCAGGGTGGTGCGCAACCAGTCCGCCTGGCTGGTGCTGAGCAAGAGCTTCAACTTCCAGCTGTACTTCACCTTGTCGCTGTTGCTGGCAAGCCTGGTACTGGGTTTGCTGGCCAGCCGCTTTGCTGGTGTGGTGTCGCTGTTTTACGGGGTGGCGGTACTGGGTTTGTTGTGCGGTTTGTGGCAATTGTTCGTCACGCTGCCCACCACGCTGGGCAGGCTGAACCGCATCCACCGTTTTTTGCAGGATTTGCTTGGCACCGGCAATCTGCAGGCTGCGCTGCAGCCTACACGCAACGATATCATCAGCCACATTGCCGCCGAGCTGGACAACCAGACTGCAGCGGTGGCGGCCACCCTGCAAGTCATGCAAAACGCGGCACACAATGTGCAGGACACTGCCAACAGCCTGAACCACAGTGTGACCGAACTGGTGTCGTCGGCCACCTTGCAGACCGACAAGACCAGCGAGTCGGCGGCAACCATTGAGCAACTTACCGCCTCCATCGGTCTGATCGCACGCCATGCGCATGATACCGAGGCGGTAACGCGCGATGTGGGCAGCAAGGCGCAGGAGGCGTCGCGTCTGTCCGAACATGCCAGCGAAACCATCCGTGCGCTGGCGGTATCGGTGGTCAGTTCCGCCGAGACGGTGGAGCAACTGGGCGTGCGTACCGAGGATATCGGCAAGGTAGCCAATGTCATCAAGGATATTGCTGATCAGACCAATCTGCTGGCGCTCAATGCGGCGATTGAGGCGGCACGGGCGGGGGAAACCGGTCGCGGTTTCGCCGTGGTGGCCGATGAAGTGCGCAAGCTGGCCGAGCGCACCGCCAATGCCACGCTGGAAATCGACAAGATGATTACCCGTATCCAGGCCGATACCACCGGTGCGGTTGGCAGCATGCGGCAAAGTGCGGCACAGGTGAATACCAGCGTCAGCCTGGTGCAGCAGGCGCATGCCGTGCTGGACGAAATCAGCCTGCAAATGAGCCGTGCCGTGAGCATGGTGGGGGAAATCAGCCATTCCGCTGACGAGCAGAAAACTGGCATGGATCTGATGGAGCAGAGCCTGGAATCGGTGGCGGCCTTGACCGACCAGAACCTGCAAGTGGCGCGCGACACCAAGGCCGATTCCAGCCGTCTGCAACTGAATGTGGAGCGCATGGGCAAGGCCACGGCGCAATATCAGGTGTGAGCTTGCCGCCGGGCCATCCGGCCTGGCACGGTTGTCTTATCCGCCGGGCTGGCTGGTCAGCAGCGGCCCGGCCTTGATGACCGCCTGGGTGCGGCTGCTGACCTCCAGCTTGCGCAGGATGGCCGATACATGTGCCTTGACCGTGCTTTCGGCAATATTCAGCTCGTGGGCGACAATCTTATTGGGCTTGCCTGCCACAATGGCATCCAGCACACAGCGCTCCTGCCGGGTCAGGCTGCTGATGCGATCGCGCATGGCCAGTTGCTCGGTTGTCAGCGGCAGCGGCAGCGGGCTGTTGGTATCGTGACCGGCCAATTGCGCTGGCTGATAGATTTCACCGTCTTCGGCAATGCGGCGTACCGCATCGGCCATTTGCTGGCGCGGGGTGGATTTGGGAATGAAGCCACACACCCCCAGTTGCAGCGCCGCGCTGACCACCTCGCTGCGCTCGTCGGCAGACACCACCACCAGCGGCACCACCGGTGCGGCTTGCCGTAGCAGGGCAATGCCGTTCAGGCCATGCATGCCGGGCATGTTGAGATCCAGCAGTGCCAGCTCCAGCGTGTCGTCACCAATGGCCGCCTGCACCTCGGCCAGCGATGTGCATTCAATCAGGCGGATGTCACGTCCGAATGCTTCCTGCACCACGTCTTTGAGCGCCTCCCGGAACAGGGGGTGGTCATCGGCAATCAATACACTCATATCCATCATGAATCGGCCTCGCAAGATAAGGCTGCCCGGCGTTGACAGCGTCCAAGACTATAGCCTGAAACAGCCAATGCTGGCAGCATGTGGCTGCCGCTGGATGGCAAAAACGGCTGGCGCAGGAAGTTGGCAGCGCGTTGCCATGCAGCGCTAGAATGCAATGAGCAGGTAGTTGCCAAGCCCGGCAGCGCCGGTCGTAATCGGCCAAGCAACAAGAATGGCTGCCCGCCAAGACCGGGCAGCAAGGTGGAGACAAGATGGAGAAACCACTGGTGCTGCTGGCCACCACCCAGCAGCAAGACCCCGCACAAGCAGCCGCCGAGCTGTTTTCCCAGTTGTATCAGCCAGCGCTGTCCCTGGTGCTGCTGTTCATTTCCCCGGCGTATGATCTGGCAGGTCTGGCACCGGCCCTGCAGCAGCATTTTGGCGATGCGCTGGTGGTGGGCTGCACCACGGCAGGTGAAATCGGCTGCCATGGTTATCAGCAAGGCAGTATCAGTGGTGTGAGTTTTGCCCAGCCGGACTTCTTTGCGGTTGCCGCCAGGCTGGACAATCTGCACGATTTCGAACTCGCCGATGCATTCGAAGCCGTCATGACCGCCAGGCACGAACTGGCGCGCAACAGCGGCAAGGCAATTGATCGCAACAGCTTTGCCCTGATGCTGATCGACGGCCTGGCCGCCTGCGAGGAGCGGGTTGCCAGCCGGCTGTCGTCCGCGCTGGGGCATATTCCGCTGCTGGGCGGCTCTGCCGGTGACAATATGCGCTTCGAAAACACCGCCGTGTTGCTGAATGGCCGTTTTTACAATCAGGCGGCCGTTTTTATCATGGTGTCCAGTCGCCACCCGTTTGAAATGTTCAAGTCCGAGCATGCGGCACGCAGCGGTGAGCGCATGGTGATTACCGAAGCCGATGCCGACAGCCGGCTGGTGACGGAAATCAATGCCGAGCCGGCAGCCGTGGAATATTGCCGTACCCTGGGGCTGAACCCGGACCGGCTGGATGCCAATACCTTTGCCGCACATCCGCTGGTGCTGCAGGTGGGAGGGGTGCCTTATGTGCGTTCCATCCAGCGTGTCAATCACGACCTGTCGCTCTCCTTTTTCTGCAGCGTGGACGAAGGAGTGGTGCTGTCCGGCACCCAGGCGCAAGACTTGGTAGCCAGCCTGGACCAGACCTTTGCTCGGGTGCGCAGCCAGCTTGGTCCGCTGCAGGTGGTGCTGGGCTGTGATTGTGTACTGCGCCGCATCATGATCAGCAATACGGCGGCACAAAACCGGCTGTCCAGTCTGCTGGTGCAAAATCGGGTGGTCGGCTTCAACACCTATGGCGAGCAATTCAATGCCATGCATGTGAATCAGACATTCACCGGCATCGCCATCGGCTATGCTGCCGCTCACGCAGGAGAATAGGCATGGAACCGGCGCTGGATAAGCAGACCGACAAGGCCGTGCTGCTGCAATACATCGCGCAACTGGAAAAGGACAATGCCAAGCTGCGCAAGATCAACAATGCGCTGATCTACCGCGTGGAAAGCGGCATGGCGGACAATGGCAACTCCTTCACCATCTTCCAGGTATCGGCTGAGCTGGAAAAACGCATCCAGGAACGTACCCATGCGCTGGAGCGCGCAATCAACGATCTGAAAACCAGCAATATCGCCCTGGAAGAAGCCCGGCTGGCCGCCGAACAGGCCAATAACCGGCTGGGTGTGGCGGTGGATACCATTGCGGACGGCTTTGCCCAGTGGGACCAGCACGACAGGCTGGTACGCTTCAACCAGCGCTTTGTCGATTTGCAGCCGGCATTGCGGCGGCATGTGTACACCGGCATGCATTTTGCCGAGTACCTGGATCATCTGGCTGATTCCGGCAGTGCGCTGGAAGCACTGGGACAGGCAGATCACTGGCGTGCCCAGCGCAGCAGCCTGCACCGTGACAGCAGTGGCAGCTACCTGGAGCCGCTGAGCGACGGACGCTGCCTGCGCATCAGCGAACGAGCCACCGCAGATGGTGGCCGGGTGGCCATTTACACCGACATTACCGAAATCAAGCGCCAGGAGCAGTTGTTGCGCCAGCAAGACCAGGCGGCGCACCGCCAGTTGCTGGAAGCCACGGTCAACAGCCTGCGCCAGGGTATTGCCGTGTTCGACCAGCACTCACGCTTGCTGGCCTGGAACCACCGCTTCTGCGAGCTGGCCGGCCTGCCGCCCACAACCTTGCGTCTCGGCCAGGCGCTGCCGCTGGAGGCGGAAATCCCGCTGCTATGTCCGGTTCACGGCAGTTACGAAGTGGAAACCGGCCATGGCATCGTGCTGGAGATCGAATCCTGCCCGATGCCCGATGCCGGTTTTGTGATTACCTGCAGTGATGTCACCGCCCGCAAGCACGACGAACGCGCGCTGCGCGAGAGCGAATCCAAGCTCCGCCTGATTACTGATGCGCTGCCGGCGCTGATTTCCTATGTCGACAAAGACCAGGTCTATCGTTTTACCAACAAGGGCTATGAAGACTGGTTTGGCAAGCCGGTCAACGAAATCAACGGCCATACCCTGCGCGAGGTGCTCGGACCGGCCTTGTATGACCCGCGCCGCCATTTTGTCGAGCAGGCGCTGGCCGGTATTTCCTCGGTCTTCGAACTCAAGATGCCAGCCCCCAAGCGTTCGGTGGAATATGCCCAGGCGGCGTTCATTCCCCATATTGGCGAGGACGGCTCGGTGCATGGTTTTTATGCGCTGATCCAGGACATCACCCAGACCCGCCGCGCCGAGCAGGTACTGCAACAGGCCAAGGAAGAACTGGAGCGCAGCGTGACGGAGCGTACCGCCGAATTGCGTCAGGCCAATGCCCAACTGCGCGAGGCGATTGTGGCTGCCGAAGAGGCCAATCGCAGCAAGACGCGTTTTTTTGCCGCCGCCAGTCACGATTTGCTGCAGCCGCTGAATGCGGCACGCTTGTTTGTCGCCAGCCTGGCTGAGCGCGAAGCGGCCGCAGAGGGCATGCGCCTGGCACAACATGCCGCCAGCTCGCTGGAGGCGGTGGATGACCTGATCAATACCCTGCTGGAACTGTCCCGCATCGATGCCGGCGCATTGCAGGTCGCGCGCAGCCATTTCCACCTGGACCAACTGCTGCGTCAGCTCGGCATCGAGTTCAGTCCGCTGCTGGCCGAGCGCGGACTGCGCTTGCGCTGTCACCCCCTGGCGGTGGTGGTCCACAGCGACTGGGTGCTGCTGGGCCGCATCCTGCGTAATTTCCTCAGCAATGCGCTGCGTTACAGCGAGCAGGGCAGCGTACTGCTGGGCGCACGGCGTACTGCCGAAGGCGTGCTGGTTGGGGTGTGGGATCAGGGACAGGGCATTCCCGCCGCCAAATTGTCGCTGGTATTCGAGGAATTCCAGCGTCTGTCAGAGCATACCGCGATGTGCAGCAAGGGCCTGGGCCTGGGGCTGGCCATCGTCAAGCGGCTGGCCGGGCGTCTGCAACACCGGCTGGTGGTGCGCTCGCATTATGGCCGCGGTTCGTTCTTCGGCATAGTGCTGCCCTATGGCCAGCCCGAGGTGGCCAGCGTGATGCCGCGCCAGCAGGAGCGGGTGCCGGTACCCGGCCCATCCGAACTGCAAGGTTTGTCAGTGCTGCTGATCGATAACGAGCCGGCCATCCTGGCCGGCATGAGTACCTTGTTGTCCGGCTGGGGCTGTTTGCCGCTGGCGGCGGCAGGCAGCGAAGAAGCGCAAGCCATGCTGGCACGCTTGAGCCGCCCGCCGGACGTGATTCTGGCCGACTATCACTTGGACCACGACGAGCGCGGCCCGCAAGTCATCCGTGCGCTCTACCAGCAATTGCAGCAAAGGATTCCCGCGGCCATCATCACCGCCGACCACACCCCGGAAGTGGCGGCGGAAATTGCGGCTGGCGACTGGGCAATGCTGACCAAGCCGGTACGCCCGGCAAAGCTGCGCGCCCTGATCGGCCATCTGGGCCGGCAAGCCCAGGCCGCCGCAGGCTGAAGCACACTGGTCATCCGGCCTGGTTTGCCCTGTTATAAGACCAAAGTCGAATAGAGGAATGGCGGGCGATTTCGCACAATGACCTGGCAGCCGGTAGCAAGCACCGGCGCTTCGATTCTAATAGCCAGGAGGCAACGTCATGTATCAGCAAGCACTCGCCGCAATCAGCAAGAAAATTCCGCTGAAATCCCGCTACGACAACTTCATCGGTGGCCGCTGGGTGGCACCGGTGCAGGGCCAGTACTTCACCAATGTCAGCCCGATTGATGGCAAGCCGCTGTGCGAGATTGCCCGCTCTAGCGCTGCCGATATCGAACTGGCGCTGGATGCCGCCCATGCCGCCGCCGATCGCTGGGGCCGCACCGCAGCTGCAGTCCGTGCCAATGTATTGCTGAAGATTGCCGATCGTCTGGAAGAGTACCTGCCTTTCCTGGCACTGGTGGAAACCCTGGATAACGGCAAACCCATCCGTGAAACCAATGCCGCCGACCTGCCGCTGGCCGTTGACCACTTCCGTTACTTCGCCTCCTGCCTGCGTGCGCAGGAAGGTTCGCTGTCCGAACTGGACGACGATACCGTGGCCTACCACTTCCACGAACCGCTGGGCGTGGTGGGGCAGATCATCCCGTGGAACTTCCCGCTGCTGATGGCCGCCTGGAAGCTGGCCCCGGCACTGGCTGCCGGTAACTGCATCGTGCTCAAGCCGGCCGAACAAACCCCGATGGCCATTCTGGTGCTGATGGAAGTGATTGCCGACCTGTTGCCGGACGGCGTGCTCAATGTGGTGAACGGCTTTGGCGTGGAAGCCGGCAAACCGCTGGCCACCAACCCGCGCATTGCCAAAGTGGCCTTTACCGGTGAAACCGGCACTGGCCGCCTGATCATGCAGTACGCTGCCGAAAACATCATCCCGGTAACGCTGGAGCTGGGTGGCAAGTCGCCAAATATCTTCTTTGCCGATGTGATGCGTGAAGATGACGACTTTTTCGACAAGGCGCTGGAAGGTTTCGCCATGTTTGCGTTGAATCAGGGTGAAGTCTGCACCTGCCCGTCGCGCGTGCTGGTACAGGAATCCATCTACGATGCCTTCATGGAACGTGCAGTCGCCCGCGTCAAGGCCATCAAGCAGGGCAATCCGCTGGACATGTCCACCATGATCGGTGCCCAGGCTTCGCGTGAGCAGTTGGACAAGATCCTGTCCTACATCGACATCGGCCGGGCTGAAGGCGCCCAGGTGCTGACCGGCGGCGGTCAGGCCCATCTGGGTGGCCAACTGGCGGAGGGCTTCTATGTCCAGCCCACCATTCTGGCCGGTCATAACAAGATGCGCGTATTCCAGGAAGAAATCTTCGGCCCGGTGGTTGCTGTAACCACCTTCAAGGACAAGGAAGAAGCCCTGCACATTGCCAATGACAGCGCCTTCGGCCTGGGAGCCGGTGTCTGGACCCGTGACGGCAATACTGCCTACCGCATGGGCCGCGAGATCAAGGCGGGCCGTGTCTGGACCAACTGCTACCACCTCTACCCGGCACATGCTGCCTTTGGTGGTTACAAGAAGTCCGGTATCGGTCGTGAAACCCACAAGATGATGCTGGATCACTACCAGCAAACCAAGAACCTGCTGGTGAGCTACAGCCCGAAAGCCCTGGGCTTCTTCTAAGCAGTGCCGGGCAGCCGGCGGCGAGGCAGCATGCGCGCCGCCGGCTTGCTGACAGCCGTTCTTTTCACGGTCACCACCTGTGGGTGTGTGGCCGCTTGCAAGCAGCGGTCCTCCTTGGGGGTGGCGCGAGCCGCTCTCGCTTTGGCGCCGCCGGTATCTCGCAAAAAAGGGGTGACATGATTTCCCGCGTCAACATGACAGAGCGTGCTGCGGAACTATTGTCGGTGTTGTGCCAACGCCATGGTTCCCTGCTGTTCCACCAGTCTGGTGGATGTTGTGACGGCAGTGCGCCACTGTGTTTTACCCAGCAGGAATTCCGTGTTGGCGATCATGACATCCTGTTGGGAGAAATCGGCGGCTGCCCTTTTTACATCAGCGAATTCTTGTACGGTTATTGGCAGAACTGCCAACTCACCATCGATGCCCAGCCAGGGCGTAGCAGCAGCTTCTCTCTGGAGGCGACAGAAGGCATGCGCTTTGTTACCCTGTCGCGCCTGTTCACTGCACAGGAGCTGGCGCTGCTGTCACCGCCAGCGCGCGCCTCGGACTGAACTGTGCCTGACGGCAATGCAAAACCCCGGACTGGCCGGGGTTTTTTATTTGCAGGGGTATTCTGCAACTGTGCCGGTATTGCTCAATCAGCGGTGTGACCCCAGCTTCAGGAAGCATCCAGATAGTCGTAGCCGGCCCAATCCAGCGCGTAGCCATGCCCCTGCGGTTTTAGCTGCACCGGCTTGAGCAGGCCATGTTGCTGCATGTAATGCAGGTGGGCATGAATGGTGGGCTCGTTGAACTCATCGCCCATTTCGCGCCGGATGGCAGTCATGATCTGGCGTTCATCCAGGTATTGCACCTGCTTGGCGCGCAGAATGCGTAATATTCTGAAAACCAATAATTCGTTGCGAGGCATTGTTGGATGATATGGTGTTGCAGCGATTTTTCATTTATCTGACATTTTTATTGCGCAAGTCAAGCAATATGACAGAAGTGTTTCTCTCAGGAGTGATCAATGGTGTTGGAGCGTCCCGATTCCCCATGCATAGCCCGCTGTACCACGGCAGTCGGTGATAATGTCTGCCGTGGCTGCGCCCGCAGCTTTGCAGAGATTTCCAACTGGTGTTTCATGGCAAGCGCAGAGCGAGAGCAAGTATGGCAATGCCTGCCGCAGCGTCAGCCGCTGCTGGATATTGCCGAACGACTGGGGACTTTGCTTGATTTGCAAAACATGGAAGGTATCGAGTGGGGTGTGCTGCGGCTGGAGGGCAGGGTAGTCCTGCTGCGCTTGCAAGATGACGTGTTGCAACTGCGTCTACCCGATGGCCGTGCCTTGCCTCTTGGCATGGAGCAGGGCTTGGATGGTGTTGAAGCGCAACTGCGCCAATATGTTGCATTAGCAAATTAGCATTAAAAGGAGAACTGAAGCATGGCGCAAAACAGCGCATTGCCCGCCTTCTGGAATCAGCGTTATCAGCAAGGGGTGACACCATGGGAGGGGGCAAGCCCGGATGCCGAGATGCAGCGCTTCATTGCCACCTTGCCGGTGGGAAGTCGGGTTTTGCTGCCAGGCTGTGGCAGTGCCAGCGATGCGCGCTGGCTGGCCGAAGCCGGCATGCGTGTAGATGCCATTGACTTCAGTGAAGAGGCCATTGAGCGGGCATCGCAGGCGCTGCAGGGAACGCCGGTGCGTGTGCGGCAGGCGGATTTCTTTGCCCTGTCTGCCAGCCCGGTTTATGACCTGGTCTTCGAGCGCGCCTTTCTTTGTGCCTTGCCGCCAAGCCGTTGGGACGACTATACCCACAAGATGAGCCAGCTAATTGGCAAGGATGGCTATCTGGCGGGTGTTTTTTTTCTGGCAGACAAGCCGAAAGGGCCGCCGTTTGGAACCAGCCTCGAGGCATTGCAGCAGCGCTTTGCCGGGCATTTTGTCTTGCGCCAGTGTAAGGCCGTGGCAGAAGCCATCCCGGTATTCGCCGGTCAGGAGTTCTGGATGGTCTGGCATCGCGTGTCCGCTGGTGATGAGGGCCGGCAATAAGGGTTTTTCAATTTTATTGTTAACAGTTTTTGTTTTCTCTATTCATAGTGATCGTGGTTCATGATGGCAAGCATTCTTATCCAAAATTTGAGTAGTCATTTCACAGATTTCAGGTAAAAATGTAGCGCCCGCTTTAAACATATAACAAGCAATATCAGCAGGTCGCAAGGAGAGAGCATGGAGTGGTTCTGGCGTATTTATTCCCTGATAGAGAAGACGTTTTTCTACACGCTTACCCGGAAATTGTGCAGTTTCTTTTTTCTGAGCCTGTTTCAGCTCGCCATGCTGGTATATGTCTATCTGGTGTTGACCGATATTCGTGGCCAGCTCAATGGTTCCGGCATGAATGCGGCTGTGCTGGACAATATCCGCCGCAGCATTGACAGTGCCATTTTCTGGTCTGCCACCTTGTGGGTGGTCGGCTTTGTCTTTGTCAGCTTCATGGTCTGGTATTTGCGCTACCTGATCGTGCGTCCGCTGAAGATGATTATTGGCATCTTCAATGAAATTGGCGCCGGGGAAGGGGATTTGTCGCGTGACATTCCCACCATCACGCATGATGAAATTCGCGAGGTATCGGTTTCCTATAACCGCTTCCAGCTGAAAATGCGGGAAATCATCAGCAATGTCCGGCTGATGACCGTGCGTATCGCCATGGATTCTGCCCGTACCCGCAAGAATGTCAGCGAATCGCTGGGCAGTGCCTTGCGGCAAGATGAATTGGCCACCAGAGTGCGGGATGCCAGTGATCAGACGACCATGGGTATTAACCAGGTAACCGGCCAGACGCAATCCATTTCCTCCTCCACTTTGTCCAATCTGGATGTGGCGCGTGAATCCTATGACGAATTGAAAACCGTTGCCGATCGCATTTTCGACATCAGCCAGAAGGTGGGCCACTTTAACCAGACGGTGGAAGACCTGAGTCAACGCTCGGCCAGCATCAAAACCATTGTTGACCTGATCAAGGATATTTCTGACCAGACCAATCTGCTGGCGCTGAATGCAGCCATCGAGGCTGCACGCGCAGGTGAAACCGGCCGCGGCTTTGCCGTGGTGGCGGATGAGGTGCGCAAGCTGGCCGAGAAAGTGAAAAAGGCCACGGACGAGATTTCCAGCAATATCGACGGCATGCTTGGCCTGGTATCCGATACCCAGGTGGAAACCAACGAAATTACCGCTGGTACCCATCAGGCCAGAGAGGTGGTGTCTCGTGCTTCGCAGCACTTTGGCCGCATGATGGGAGATTTTGAAACCACGGCCAGTAGCCTGACCCAGATTGCCGGTACCATGGAGGACTTTGCCGAAACCAACCGGCAGGTTAATCGCCATGTGTCCGAAATTCATGGCCTTGGCCAGCAGGTGACTGAACGGCTGAATCATACCGAGCAGGTGGCTGACGCGCTGTCAGGCGTGGCGGAGCAGGTGCAGGAAATGGTCTCCCGCTTCATTATCGGTGAAGGCGAGTTCGATCGCATGATCGGCCTTGCGCGCAAGCAGCGCGATCAGTTGCAGGGCATCTTGCAGCAGCAGTTGCAGGGCGGAATCGATATCTTTGACAAGCGCTATCAGCAGATCCCCGGCAGCAAGCCGCCCAAATACCACACCGCCTATGACGAAAAGCTGGCAGGGCTGGTGCAGCCACATTACGACGGGCTGGTACGTGATGTGGTAGGCGGGCGTTTTTGCTTGTTGGTTGATACCAATGGCTATGCGCCAACCCACAATAGCTGGTATAGCCAGCCGCTGAGCGGCGATGAAGAAAAAGATCTGGTCAACAGCCGTGACAAGCGGATGTTTGCCGATCCTGCCGGCTTGAAGTCGGCACGCAATACCGAACCCTTCCTGCTGCACACCTATATGCGCGACACTGGAGAAATCCTGTCCGAGCTTACGCTGCCGGTATTTGTGGATGGACGCCACTGGGGGGCCTTGCGCCTGGGCTTTGATCCCAGCAGCCTGCTGGAAGCTGCCGGATTGGAAAGCAAGACCAAACGCTAAATCCGGGAGATATGAAATGAAAAAGAGGCTTCAAGCCTCTTTTTCATTTTCTTGCCTGCAGATGGATTCAGTCCAGTTGCGAGGTGCAGCAGGGGCAGCGGCTGGCTTTCAGCGGCACGCTGGACAGGCAGTAACGGCATTCCTTGGTCGCTGGTGCCGGGGCTGCTTCAGCCGGTGCTTCGCGCTTCAGTTTGTTGATGGCCTTTACCAGCATGAAAATGGCAAAGGCAACAATGGTGAAGCTCACCAGAGAGTTGATGAACAAGCCGATATTCATGGTGACTGCACCGGCCTGCTTGGCGGCGGCAACCGAGGCATAAGGGCCTGCCTGCTTCGCGCCTTCCTTCAGTACCAGAAACAGGTTGGCAAAGTCGACATTGCCAACCAGTAAGCCGATGGGGGGCATGATCACATCATCGACCAGTGATTTGACGATGGAGCCAAAGGCACCGCCAATGACCACGCCGACGGCCAGATCAATCACATTACCCTTGACGGCAAATTCCTTGAATTCTTTCAGAATGGACATGGCAGATCCTTTGATTTTTGTTTAATACAGTGTTAACCAAAAAATAGTTTAGCATGAATGCGCGGCGGCCGTTGTCACTGCCTTCTTGGGCAGGCAGGTTTTATATTGTCAAAATCAAAGCAAAAATCAAAGGAAAGTGCGGCAGTAGGCAGCCAGAAAAACAAAAAACCGCCAGCGGTGGCGGTTTAATATCAGAGTAATGGCTCCCCGAGCAGGGCTCGAACCTGCGACCTGCGGATTAACAGTCCGTCGCTCTACCGACTGAGCTATCAGGGAACAAAACACGGTGCATTGCGAGAGTGGCTCCCCGAGCAGGGCTCGAACCTGCGACCTGCGGATTAACAGTCCGTCGCTCTACCGACTGAGCTATCAGGGAATAACCGGGCAATGCTTAAATTGTGGTTTCTTGGCTCCCCGAGCAGGGCTCGAACCTGCGACCTGCGGATTAACAGTCCGTCGCTCTACCGACTGAGCTATCAGGGAACATCCAAGAGAGTGCGAACTATACCGATGCGAATCAGGCCTGTCAACGCTTTGGCCGTTATTTTGACAGCTTTTTCATGGCCCGTTCCCGGCATGGGAACTAAGTCCATGAAGCGAAAAGATTATCGCAACTGCATGGCCATGGTTTCCGTGATGGTACTGGCAGAAAATGATGGGAAAAAGTAAAATTCTTGACTAATTTAGTGTGCTAATCACAGGTGTTGCTACATGAACAAGCCATGGCAGGTGTGGGTAGAGAAAAATCAAGGTGATGTTGGTACTGAAAACCGGGTGGAGTTTCCGGATTTTTTCCGGCAGGTTGCGGCTGTGCGCGATGGAAATGCACTGGCCATGCTGGACGGTTTCAGCATTATCCAGCTAGACGGTGAAGATGCCGAAACTTTTCTGCAAGGCCAATTGTCTGGTGACATCCGCGCTGTTACGGATGGCATGGCCAGCTTCAGTACCTATTCCACCGCCAAGGGACGCATGCTGGCAAGTTTTCTTATCTGGAAACAGCAGGCCACATATTATCTGATGGTTTCATCGGAAATCTGCCAGGCAATTGCCAAGCGCTTGAGCATGTTTGTCATGCGTTCCAAGGTAAAAGTACAGGTGCTGGATGCAGAACACTTCAGTATTGCCGGTGCGCGCGGCAGGCAATTGCAAGCTGATATTGAGCAGTTTTTTGCAGTCGCCAGCCCGGCACCCCTGACGGTACTGCATGGCGCTGCAGAAACGGCTATCGCATTGCCGGAAGGCGGTTATCTGCTGAAACTGGCGGCGCATTCCGCCCTGCTGCCCACCTTGCTTGCAGCAGAAGCCACTGCCGTGTCATCGGCGGCATGGCGTATCCGCGATATTGATGCGGGTATTGTCTGGGTGGAGCAGGCGACCCAGGAGCAATTCGTGCCCCAGATGGCAAATATGGAGCTGATTGGCGCGGTCAGTTTTAAAAAGGGCTGCTACCCTGGGCAGGAGATTGTGGCGCGTACCCAATATCTTGGTAAGTTGAAACGTCGCTTATTCAAAGCCAGACTGTCTGCATTTGCCGCCGTGGGCAGCAAATTATTTAGTCCGGAAGTGCCAGAGCAATCCATAGGGATGGTCGCAGCCATTTGCCCGGTTGCTGAGGATGCATACGAGGCATTGGTTGTCGTCCAGACTGTTTGCTGGGAAAAAGGTGTTTATCTGGAGCCTGAGTATCTCACCCGCCTTGAGCGTTTGAGCTTGCCTTATGTTACTCAGGATGAATAAGCTTCTGGTTTGTTTACTAAATTTTAACCATTTGACCTTGACGAGTGGATAGGCTTTTGGCTAAATTGAATTTGTTTGTTGTCAAACCAAATAATAAGGGCGGAAAAATGGATATTAGCAATCTGAGTTTTACCGAGCTGGTAGCACTGAAGAACGATGTTGAAAACGAAATCAAACGTCGTGAATCTGAAGAAAAAACCAAGGCCAAAAAGCAGATCATCGAACTGGCCAAGGCTTATGGCCTGAGCGTGGAAGAGGTGCTGGGCAAGGTTGGTGGCGCAGTACGCAAGCCGGTGGAAGCTAAGTATCGCCACCCGCAAAATGCCGATCTGACCTGGACCGGTCGTGGTCGCAAGCCGGTATGGGTACAAGAATTGCTCAATGCTGGTAAAACGCTTGAAGATCTGGCCATCTGATGTAACATGACACTGACAAGTGCATGAAAAAAAGCGCCTGCATGGGCGCTTTTTGTTTTTGCATGCAAGTTCTTCTTGCTGATTTGCCTGCGTGTATAAATACTGATAAGAATGAACAGTATACGCGGTACTATCAACGATCCCCGTCATCATGACCGACTGAAAGTTACGACATGTTGGACTTTTTCTCCCGAGGCTCAAAGAACAAGTCAGACCCTTTGGCCAATGCGGCGGCTGCCAAGGTATATGCCGATGCGCTAAAGCAGGAATACGGCGCTGCTGCACATGAGAAAATTACCGAGATGTTGGCTGAGGTAAATGCCCTTTCCCCGCATGTCACGGCCGATCTGCTGGATGCGGTGTTGACCTTGAATCTGGAAATGCAGCCGCTACATGAAAACCTGTGTAGCCAATATTTCATGAATACCCGCATGCCAAAGGTATTGGAGGGGCAGCTTCGTTCGCAGATTCTCTCCTTTGGCAAACAATTCCTCGAGTTTTACCAGCGTGCGCTTTCTGTGGATACCAGCTTGCAGCAGGAGGAGCGCTTGCGGGCAATGCTGCCCTTGGTGGTGGTGCGCATGATGCATTACTTCGGCGAGTTTGCCCGCTGGCAATATCTGCGGCATTTCAGTCCGGATGACGTGTTCTGGCTCAATGTAAACCAGCTATATCGTTTTGCTGAGCAAATGCACATTGATTCCACACCTGTTTTCCTGTTTGGTGAGGATAGTCCCGGCACGACGGTGCAGGATCAGTATCTGATCATGTTGATGCTGTCCCTGCTGAGCAGTGGCAACCTCACCCTGCGGCAGTTCAATTTCTCTTATCAAATCCTGTGCCTGGTTTCCAATCGCATGTCGCTGCAGGCGCAGTTTTCGGAAGAGGCCAGTTTTGCCGTATGCCTGACCGAGGCCAAACCTGCGGTGCGGGCCAATGCGAGTTTTGTCAGTGATGCGGCCCGTTTCTGGTCCACGGTTGACATGGTGGAAATCATTCATGGCTGGGCCACTGTCATGGAAGGGGGGCGTTTGCCGCCCGAGTTGAAGCCTTTGGTGGAGCCTGGTATCGATGCCAGCCTGTTGCGCATGCTGTGCCGCGAGTGGGCTGCCAAGCCGGTGCGTTTTGAGCGTGCCGAGCGTATGGCCGTGACCAACCGTAATCTTGAGGTTGCGCATCGCCTGTCGGCACTGCACCGGTTGATACGCCAGCCGGATGAAGCCAGCATGGTGCAGACACGCCAGGCGGATACCGATAGTTTTGATGATGCGGCCAATATTCGCATTTACGGTTTTGTCACCAGTCGCAAGCGGGATCGCAGCACCTTGGCGTTGGCACCATTGAACATGTCTGCGGATGTGCCGCAGCCGACTGTGCCGCGAGACGAATTTTTGCGCTGGTCGGTGGAAAATGTGAGTCAGACCGGCTTGGGGGTGACGCTGGATTCACTGGGTAATGAGTGGGTGAGCCTGGGCGGTCTGGTTGGCTATCGTGACGTGGAGAGCAGTAACTGGAGCCTGGGACTGATTCGCCGGGTGAAGCGGGCCAGTCAGCGCGAGCGCATCTATCTGGGGCTGGAGACATTGTCCAGCCGGCCGGTGGCGGCCTCCATCCGTCCGGTGGATGCCAAGCTGATTGATCCTAGCCTGCCACCGGATATGGTGTGGCTGTCAGGGCATATTTCTCTGTTTGTGCCATTCGATCGTGGTGGGCGGCGCATCAATGCCCTGATCATGCCGATCTCGGTGTATACGCTAGGCAAACAGTACTATATGACGGCACGTAACAAGCATTTCCAGATTGCGCTGGGCAAGGTGCTGGAAAAAGGCAGTGACTGGTGTCTGGCTGAAATTGAGCTGGTGAAGGCGCTGGAAAAGTTGCCGCTGGTGATGTAAGCCGTTTGTCATGTTGGTAATAGAAAAAGCCGGAGCGCATGCTCCGGCTTTTTTGCATCAGGAAGGACGGTGATTCAGCGTAATTCGTTGATCACGGCATAGATGGGGGTCAATACCGCCTCGCCCATGCGCAAGCTGCGTTGGCCATTCCAGCCATAGTCGTCGTCCGGCAGGTTGGCATTGTCCTTGAACGGCATTTCCAGGGTAAAGGCCAGGCATTTGAAGTTTTCCCCTACCCAGTTGGTGGCCAAGCTGAGGTTGGCGCTGCCTGGGACGTCCTTTTCGTAACCCACTTCATCCTGGAAGTCGGGGTTGGCCACCATCAGATAGTGCTTGAACTTGTCTTCCAGTTGGCGAATGGTGTCGTTATACGAAGGCACGCCTTCGGTGCCGGCAACAAACACATAGGGCAGGGATTCGTCGCCGTGAATGTCCAGGAACAGGTCAACGCCGGTTTCCAGCATTTTGTTGCGTACCAGCAGCACTTCCGGACTCTTGTCGGCGGAAGGCTCCAGCCATTCCCGGTTCAGATTGGCACCTGCGGCATTGGTGCGCAGATTGCCCAGAATCGAGCCATCCGGATTCATATTGGGCACCACGTAGAAGGTAGCCTTGTCCAGCAGGGCGCGGGAGGTGGCATCCAGCGGGTCCAGCAGACGGTTGAGGAAGCCTTCGACAAACCACTCGGCCATGGTTTCGCCGGGATGCTGACGGGCAGTCACCCAGATTTTCAGGTCGGATTCGACTTCGTGACCAATGGTCAGCAGATTGATGTCACGGCCCTGCACGGTAAAGCCCAGATCATGTATCTGGCACAGGCCGGAGCCTTGCGCCTGACCCAGCAGGTTCAGGTGCTGCTCATGTGAATAGGGTTCGAAGTAGGCGTAGTACACGCTATTGGCCAGCGGAACGTGCTCAACGGTCATCACCTGGCCATCGTACTGTGCCGGAACGCGGAACCAGTTGATGCGGTCGTAGGAGGCCATGAGCTGGTAGTTGGTCCAGCCTTCGGGATAAGCACACTCACCGGCGTTCAGAAAGCGCAGCGTACAAGCCTGGTAGGCTGCGCCCTGCAGGCGGAAATAAAACCATTGGGCAAAGTCAGAGGCATTGTCACGCGGAATCCGCAGCTGGATGTCGTCGAAACTCTCCATGGAAACGATTTCGATACTGCCTGCGTCAAAGTTGCTGCTGATTTTCATGCGTTGAACCTGTGGTCTTTGCGGGAACTCAAAGATGGAATTGTAAACCTGCAGTGGCTCGCGTGCATCAGGAAAACAAAAAACCCCGCCATAGCGGGGTTGTTCTGTGTTCCAGGAGGAATCAGGCGCGCTTGGTGGCAGTCTTCACCGCATCGGCAGTGGCGCTGCTGGCAGCCTTGATGCTGCTGTCGGTGAATTCGGCAACCTGCTGGGCAGCCTTGCTGAAGCTGTTGACGGCGGCAGCGGCAGCGGCCAGGGAGGTCTTGACCGCGTTCAGCGCATTGTCGGAACCAGCCGGTGCATTCTTGGCGGCACCTTCCAGTGCGGTAATCAGGTTTTTGTTGAAGCTGCCGAGGTTTTCTTCAGCCAGTTTGGACAGTTCGGTCTGGGCAGCGGAAACGATTTCGTACACATTGCGGGAGTTGGCAACGGCCTTGTCCACCGACTGGCTGGTCAGCTGGTTGAACTGGTTGAGCGCCTCCTGGGCGTCAGTGGCACCTGCCAGCGCCTTGGCAACCTTGACGTTTTCTTCCAGAGTCTGCTTGGAAGCTTCCAGATTCAGCTTGACCAGGCGTTCGGCGCTGTCCAGGGAGATTTGGGCTACGCGCAGGGCAGCTTCAAAGCCGGACAGGGAGATTTTGCTCAGTTGATCGTTGGTATTGAACATGTTTTTAACCCTCATCATTGGATTTCGTGGAAATGACCGACAAGCTCTGTGTTGATTGATCTCTAAAGATTATCTTTTTATATTGCACTGCACAATGAAGGTGGAATGTAGCATGCGCTGCGAAAAGGGCATAGAAGTTTTGCTCTAGCTTGTTGTATTTATGATAAATTGCGGATGCACAACACCAACGACAATAATCCGGGAGTGTTACATGAGTGTTGAAAAAAGGGTCATCAAGAAGTACCCGAACCGTCGCCTGTATGACACGGCGACCAGTTCCTACATCACTTTGGGAGACGTGAAGCAACTGGTGCTCGAGAACGTGGACATCCAGGTTGTCGATGCCAAAACGCAGGATGACATCACCCGCAGCGTGCTGCTGCAGATCATCCTGGAGGAAGAAAACGGTGGCATGCCCATGTTCAGCTATGAAGTGCTGACGCAGTTCATCCGCTTTTATGGTCAGGCCATGCAGGGCATGATGGGCCCTTTCCTGGAAAAGAACCTGCAACTGTTTGGTCAGATGCAGCAGAAATTGCAGGAGCAGACCCGCGCCATCTACGGTGACAAGGCGGTGTTCAACTCCACCATGTGGGGTGAGTTCATGAAGCTGCAGGGGCCGGCCATCCAGAATGTGATGTCCAGTTATATGGAGCAGAGCACCGGCATGTTCCTGGAAATGCAGAACCGCATGCAGGAGCAGACCAAGCAACTGTTCAGCGGTTTTGCCTTCCCCGGCTATGTGCCACCTGGTAAGGACGATACCGACAAGTCCTGATGTCTGTTTCAGAATCAGCCCGCGTAAATGCGGGTTTTTTTGTGTCTGTATTCCTGCTGTTGTACCCCGTCTGCGGCTCTTGCGATTGCGTCGCCGCCTGGCTGACCGCGCTGGCGCGGGATGCGCGCGTGCCTGACTACCCCTAGGTGCTGCCGCGTAGGGCGGTGGGTGATTCTTGCGTCGCAGGACGCAGCTTTTGCCCGGACAGGGAAGCGGCAGAAGATATTGCTGCCAGTGTCGCAGTTGTGCATCCCCATCGATACGGGTGGCAGGGAAGGGTACATTTCTCCGGCGCAGGATTTGGTGTTGCTGCGGTGAAAGCCCTGTGTGCAGGGCAGGCAATGATTGCCCTGGTGCTTGGGGCCGGTGGAGGATTTTGCCCATCTGCATCAGCGCATGTGCCAATTGCGGCGTCCGGCCGTCACGGATTCGTCGGATCGCCCGTATTGCCCATGAGCGCGCTTTACCCGGCCTGAATGACAACAGCCCCTGTCCACGTGGTGTGGGCAGGGGCTGTGTTGTTTCAGTCTGCTGTGCGGCGATTACAGGCTGGGGAAGGCAAACTGCGAAGCCTCGTGGCTGGCGCGTTGCGGCCAGCGCTGGGTGATGGTCTTGCGCTTGGTGTAGAAGCGCACGCCATCCGGGCCGTAGGCGTGCAGGTCGCCAAACAGCGAACGCTTCCAGCCGCCAAAGCTGTGGTAGGCCACCGGTACCGGCAGCGGTACATTGACGCCCACCATGCCCACTTCGATTTCGTCGCAGAACAGGCGTGCTGCTTCGCCATCACGGGTGAACAGGCAGGTGCCGTTGCCGTATTCGTGGTCGTTGATCAGCTGCATGGCGTCTTCCAGGCTGTTCACCCGCACGATGCACAGTACCGGGCCGAAGATTTCTTCTTCGTAGACCTTCATGCCGGGCTTGACGTGGTCGAACAGGGTGCCGCCGACGAAGAAGCCTTCTTCGCAGCCGGATACCTTCAGGCCACGGCCATCCACCACCAGCGTTGCGCCTTGCTCCACGCCGCTGTCGATATAGCCCACTACCTTGTCGCGTGCCGCACCGGTCACCAGCGGGCCCATGTCCAGACCGCAGGAGGTACCGGCACCGATTTTCAGTTCGGCAATCTTGGGCTTGAGTTTTTCTACCAGCTTGTCGGCCACCTGGTCGCCCACTGCCACCACCACAGAAATGGCCATGCAGCGCTCGCCGCAGGAGCCATAAGCCGCACCCATCAGTGCGTTGACGGTGTTGTCCAGATCGGCATCCGGCAGCACCACGGCGTGGTTTTTGGCACCACCCAGCGCCTGTACGCGTTTGCCGCGCTTGTTGGCCTCGGTGTAGATGTATTCGGCAATCGGGGTGGAGCCGACAAAGCTGATGGCTTTTACTTCCGGTGCTTCGATCAGGCCGTCTACCGCTTCCTTGTCGCCGTTGATTACATTGAGCACGCCTTGCGGCAGGCCGGCTTCATGCAGCAGTTGGGCAATGAACAAGGTGGAGCTGGGGTCGCGCTCGGACGGCTTCAGGATGAAGCAGTTACCGCAGGCAATGGCCAGCGGGTACATCCACAGCGGCACCATGGCCGGGAAGTTGAACGGGGTGATGCCGGCCACCACGCCCAGCGGCTGGAAGTCGCTCCAACTGTCGATATTGGGGCCGACATTGCGGTTGTACTCGCCCTTGAGCAGTTCCGGCACGCCGCAGGCGTATTCCACGTTTTCGATGCCGCGCTGCAGCTCACCCACCGCGTCTTCTAGCGTCTTGCCGTGTTCTTCGCTGATCAACTGGGCAATCTTGTCGCGGTTGGCTTCCAGCAGTTGCTTGAAGCGGAACATCACCTGGGCGCGCTTGGCCGGCGGGGTTTTGCGCCAGGCCGGGAAGGCGGCTTTGGCACTGGCGATGGCGGCGCGGATGATGTCCTGGTTGGCCAGGGCCACTTCGCGTACCGGCTTGCCGAGCGAGGGGTTGAAGACGGCGCTGCTGCGGCCTGCCTGCTGGACAAGCTCACCATTGATCAGATGGGCGATAGTGCTCACGTTGGATTCTCTCTTTGAATGCGTGGTGTTGCTGTGCATGAAATGGGGTGGATCAGGCCAGGTTGTTCAGGACGCCGCCCACGGCATCGAACAGGGTGTCGAGCTGTGCCGGGGTGGTGTTGAAGCTGGGGCCGAATTGCAGGGTGTCGCCGCCAAAGCGCACGTAGAAACCAGCCTGCCACAG
The DNA here is from genome assembly GCF_002217795.2 of Aquitalea magnusonii. NCBI lineage: Bacteria > Pseudomonadati > Pseudomonadota > Betaproteobacteria > Neisseriales > Chromobacteriaceae > Aquitalea > Aquitalea magnusonii. Next base: position 2,507,199 of record NZ_AP018823.1, on the reverse strand, counting down.
CTTGATGCCCGCCTCGTAGGGGCGGATGGTGGCATCGCCGTCGCGCGCGGCCAGTTGGATGGCACCGGCCAGGCCGCAGTTGCGGATGTCCACCACATGCTGGCTGCCCTTGAGCGCATGCAGTTTGTCTTCAAATACCGGTGCCAGCGCCAGCGACTGTTCGATCAGTTGTTCGCGCTTGAGCACTTCCAGCGTGGCCAGGCCGGCGGCGCAGGCCACCGGGTGGCCGGAGTAGGTGTAGCCATGGGTGAATTCGATGGCGTGCTGCGGCAGGTTCTGCTGCATGAAGGTGTTGTAGATTTCCTTGGAGGCAATCACCGCACCCAGCGGTACCGCGCCGTTGGTTACTTGCTTGGCGGTGTTCATGATGTCCGGGGTGACGCCAAAATAATCGGCACCGGTCCACTTGCCCATGCGGCCGTAGGCGGTGATCACTTCGTCAAAAATCAGCAGGATGTTGTTCTGGCTGCAGATTTCGCGCAGACGTTGCAGATAACCCTTGGGCGGCACGATGACGCCGGACGAACCCGACATCGGCTCGACAATGACGGCGGCAATATTGGACGCATCATGCAGCTCGATCAGCTTGAGCAGTTCGTTGGCTAGCTCCACGCCGCCGGTTTCGGCCATGCCACGGGTGAAAGCCATGCCCGGCTGCAGGGTGTGCGGCAGGTGGTCGGCATCCATCAGTTGGCCGTACAGCTTGCGGTTGCCGCCGATGCCGCCCAGCGAGGTGCCACCGATGTTGACGCCGTGGTAGCCACGGGCGCGGCCGATGAAGCGGGTTTTGCTGGGCTGGCCTTTCAGACGCCAGTAAGCCTTGGCCATCTTGATGGCGGTGTCGGCACACTCGGAGCCGGAACCGGTAAACAGCACGTGGTCGAGGCCTTCGGGCATGATGCCGGCGATTTCCTCGGCCAGGCGGAAGGCCAGCGGGTGGCCGTACTGGAAGCCCGGAGCGTAGTCCAGCGTGCCCAACTGGCGCGCTACCGCTTCCTGGATTTCCTTGCGGTTATGACCGGCACCACAGGTCCACAGGCCGGACAGACTATCGAAAATACGGCGGCCCTTGTCGTCGATGAAGTAATTGCCATCAGCCGCCACGATGATGCGCGGGTCTTGCTTGAATGCACGGTTGGCCGAGAAGGGCATCCATTGGGCGTCGAGTTTCAGATCGCTGGGGGTAAACACAGAATGCGGTGCAGACATGGTGGCTCCTGATGCCATGAGTGATGGTGACAGCATGCATCAAACAATAGGTGAGTTAAATTGAAACTTATAAACGTAAAGGTTTATTTTTTCTTACGTAATGTGGTTGGATATGGCAGAGCTTGGTGCAAGCTGGCCGCTGCCAGCGGCGGGCAGGCTGTCTGTTGCTGTGGCCGCTTTGTGCTGTGCCAGCTTCCAGGCGCGCGGGGTCAGGCCGCTGTGGGCCTTGAATGCGCGCGACAGCGCGGCTTCGCTGCCATAACCCACCGCATCGGCAATCAGCTTTAATGCTTGTCCCCGGCGCAGCATTTGCTGGGCCAGGCTGATGCGCCAGCCTTGCAGATAGGCACCGGGGGTACAGCCCACCGTGTCACGAAAGCTGTTGGCAAACACGCTGCGTGACATGCCGCAGCTTGCCGCCAGCGCATCCAGCGTCCAGTCTTGTTGCGGTTGTTCATGCATGGCCACCAGGGCGCGGCGCAGTCGGGGGTGGGACATGCCCGCCAGCATGCCGCCGCGTATGGCCCCCGTCTCCATCAGATAGCGCAACAACTGGATGAATACCGCTTCGAACAGGCGGTCCAGCAGGGCCTCTCGGCCACAGTAGTGGTTGAAGGCCTCGGTAAACAGCAGCTCCAGAATGGCTTGGGTGCCGGGAATGTCCTGCAGCGGCACGCAAACCACATTCGGCAGCGCCCCGGCCAGCGGGTTGTCAGCACCGCCGTCGAATTGCAACTGGGCGCAGGCGAGGGTGGCACCGGTTTGCGGATCGCTGATAAAGCGCCGTGCCAGCGGGCGCGGGTAAAACAGCAGGCTGGGTTCGCCAATATGCAGCGTAGCCTGGCCGGGGTGTTCCACGGTCAGCTCGCCGTGCTGCACCAGATGTAACTGCCCGCCGCTCTCTGGCGTGTCAAAGCGTGTCACCCCGCACAGGCTGCCGGAATGGAACAGGCGCGCACGCACCGGGAAGTGATGCAGCAAGGCGTCCAGCCTGTCGGTACAGGTATCCAGCACTTTGCGACTCCTGATCAATTTATCAATACTTTTTGTAGCATATCGTATTGGCAAGCGCGGTAAAGTGGTTTCTGCCAAACGGCTTGAATCCCCCACTCATGCAATACAAGGAATCCACCATGTCCATTGAAAAAGTCCTCTACCGCGCCAATGCCACCGCCACCGGTGGTCGTGAAGGCAGTGCCGAATCGTCTGATGCCGCCTTGAAGGTGCAATTGTCCACCCCGCGCGAACTGGGCGGTGCCGGTGGTCCGGGCACCAATCCCGAGCAATTGTTTGCCGCCGGTTACTCGGCCTGCTTTCTGGGGGCGCTGAAATTTGTGGCGCTGCAAGACAAGGTGGCCTTGCCTGCCACCACCACGGTGAACGCTACCGTGGGCATCGGCCCGATTCCCACCGGCTTTGGCATCGAAGTGGATTTGCAGATCAGCATTCCCGGTGTGGATGCAGCCAAGGCGCAAGCGCTGGTGGACAAGGCGCATATTGTCTGCCCGTACTCCAATGCCACCCGTGGCAATATCGACGTGCGCCTGCAACTGGTGTAAGCCACGACTGCTGGCAAGATGCCATCGTGATGACCCCCGCCTGGCCGGGGGTTTTGGCATTTCAGCGCCATCAAGGCAGGCTTAGCCGGCAGTCCGGCTGCGGCAGTCTGAAATCCAGCCGCTGTCGGGCCACAAGTTGCCAGCGCAAGGCGGTGTTGGCAGAAGCCGCGCAGGTATGCACTGGCAAATCGCTGTATAATCTGGCGTTTTTCATTTTTTGCACTACGCCACATGTCCAAAGCTCCTCGTATCGGTATGGTTTCCCTTGGCTGTCCTAAAGCCCAGAGCGATTCCGAACACATTCTTACCCGCCTGCGCGCGGAGGGTTATGAAATTTCCTCCTCTTATGACGGGGCTGACCTGGTGGTGGTCAACACCTGTGGTTTCATTGATTCGGCGGTGACCGAATCGCTGGATGCCATTGGCGAAGCGCTGAATGAAAACGGCAAGGTGATTGTCACCGGCTGTCTGGGTGCCAAGGATGGCGTGGTACAGAATGCCCACCCGTCGGTGCTGGCCGTCACCGGCCCGCATGCCACCGATGAGGTGATGGATGCGGTACATAACTACCTGCCCAAGCCGCACGACCCCTTTGTTGATCTGGTGCCGGATATCGGCATTCGCCTGACGCCCAAACACTATGCCTATCTGAAGATTTCCGAAGGCTGTAATCACCGCTGTACCTTCTGCATCATCCCGTCCATGCGTGGCGATCTGGAAAGCCGTCCGGTACACGATGTGCTGCGTGAAGCGGCCAATCTGGCCCGCGCCGGGGTGAAGGAGCTGCTGGTGATTTCGCAGGACACCTCGGCCTATGGCGTGGATGTCAAATACAAGCTGGGCTTCCATGACGGCCGCCCGGTGAAGACCCGCATGACCGAGCTGTGCGAGGAGCTGGGCAAGCACGGCATCTGGGTGCGCCTGCACTATGTTTACCCCTACCCGCACGTGGATGAAGTGATTCCGCTGATGCGCGACGGCAAGATCCTGCCTTACCTGGATATCCCGTTCCAGCATGCCAGCCAGAAAGTGCTGAAGCTGATGAAGCGTCCGGCCAATAGCGACAATGTGCTGGCGCGCATCAAGAAATGGCGCGAGATCTGCCCGCAGTTGGTAATCCGTTCCACTTTCATTGTCGGCTTCCCCGGCGAAACCGAAGAAGACTTCGAAGAACTGCTGCAATTCCTGCGTGAAGCCCAGTTGGATCGCGTGGGCTGTTTCACCTATTCCGCAGTCGAAGGTGCTACCGCCAACGACTTGCCGGATCAGGTGCCGGAAGATGTGAAAGAGGCGCGCAAGGAGCGCTTCATGGCAGTCCAGGCCGAAATCAGCGCCCGCAAGTTGGAAGCCCGTATCGGCCAGCGTCTGACCGTGCTGGTGGATGAAATCGACGACGAAGGCACCGCCATCTGCCGCAGCTATGCCGATGCGCCGGAAATCGACGGCCTGGTGTTTGTGGAAGACGCGACCGGTCTTGAGGCTGGCCAGTTTGTCGAGGTGGACATTGTCGATTGCAGCGAGCACGACCTGTGGGGCGAGCGCGTCTGAGTCTTGGCCGCGGATGACAAGTCAAAGCAACGGCGTTCCTGCGGGAACGCCGTTTTTGTTGCTGCCGCTTAGTCCTTGAACGCGGGCAGGCTCAGCGTGAAGCAGGCCCCGCCCTGCGGGAGATTGGCCGCGCTCAGCATGCCGCCATGGCGCTCGACAATGCCATAGCTGATGGACAAGCCAAGCCCGGTGCCCTTGCCGATGGGCTTGGTGGTGAAGAAGGGGTCGAAGATCAGTGGCAAGGCTTCCTCACTGATGCCGCTGCCATTGTCGTGCAGTTGCAGTTCCACGCTTTGTGCCTGACGGGTGATGCTCAGTTCCAGCCGGGGCTTCATGGTTTTTTCGATGGCATCAAACGCATTCTGGATCAGGTTCACCAGCACTTGTTGCAACTGGTTGGCCGAGCCACACACCCAGGCGGGGGCGTCCAGCCCGGTGTTGATGACTTCCACCCGGAAGGGCGCGGCACGGCTGACCCAGTGCAAGGCGCGTTGGGTGAGGTCGGCCAGGTCCACCCGCTGGCGGGTGTTTTCTTCCACCGCAGAAAAGCGCTTGAGTGCATCCACGATATGGCCGCTGCGCTCGGCACCTTCCATCAGGCCGGCGCTGAGCGAGGGCAGGTCGGCAATCAGGCGGTCGATTTTCAGTTCAATGCGCAAGGCCTGGTTTTCCGCGCTCAGGTCATGGGCGTGGATGGCGTTCAGATAACGGGTGAGCTTGCCGGCATAGCGCTGCATGGCGTGGGCATTGCCCAGCACAAAGCTGATGGGATTGTTCAGCTCATGCGCCACCCCGGCCACCAGCCGGCCCAGCGAGGCCATTTTCTCGGCTTGCACCAACTGCGCCTGGGCTGATTTGAGTGCCTGATGCGCCGCCTGTAACTGGGCATAAGCACGCTTGAGTTCGCCAATCGGACGTCCCACGGCGACAAAGCCGCTGTAACGGCCTTCACCGTCATACAAGGGGCTGACATTCCAGGTGACCGGCACCGGTTCTCCCTGCTGGCGGGGCAGGGCGATTTCCACATCCTGCACATCGCTGCGACCTGCTGCCAGCAGGGTGGCGATCTGGCTGCGTGCCTGGCTGTCTTCCACCAGTTCGGCCAGTTCGCGGCCAACCAGCTCGCTTTCTGCATGGCCGGTCAGTTGCAGCATGGCGCGGTTGACCTGGCGTACCTTTCCCACCGTATCGCACACCACCAGCACATCGGTCATGGCGGCCAGTACACCCTCGGTAAAGTGATGGGCTTCGGCCAGCTCACGGTGCTTGGTTTCCAGCGTTTCCTGTGAGGCCACCAGCTCGCTATACACCTCGTCCATGCGCTGGATGACGTCTATCCAGGCTGCTTCGGCCAGCTCCTGTCCGGCAGCGGCAAGGCTGTCGTCCGGCAGGCTGACCGGTGCATTCAGGGCATGGTGCGGGGCTGTCATGGTCTGGGGTTTCCTGTGGGCCAAGGGTAATGCCTATCCGGCTGCGGGCAGAGTCCCGTTTGTGTGCTTGCCATTTTATGCCGAGGCGAGTCTGGTGGGCAGCTTTTCTCTGGAGGGGAGCGGGCAGTGCGGTGTTTGCTTGCTTATTCAATCAGGCATTGGATATTTACATTTTTTTAAATATGAATATGGCTTGCAGAATAATGCAAGATGAAAAAAGCATTGTCATGCAGCGGTTTTGACTAATCCATCCAGACTATAGCTAACTGAAAAGACTATTTTTTGCGGCGGTGGCATTCGCTACACTGTTTTTCATATACAGATATTTTAAATAATATCTTTCAAAAAAATCGTTAAAAAGAAAGTATTTTAATAGAATTAACTTTTTGTTGAAAAAGATCGCAGACCGTCATATGATTGATATACTTTCTACTTAGTATTCACCTTTAGTTTGCCAAATCTTCTGGTGTAACTTGACCGGACTTGGCATGACGGCAGTTTGTTTTGCATTACACATGATTTAAATAACGCTAACCGGTCAAGCTTGATTGGTAAGCCGTCCACCTCTATGCCTAACCATGGTTTTTCATGGTTTGAATAGCATTATTTTCGTGCCGATGCCGCATTAAGCTGTGGTGTCGTGGCATGAACTTCAGCCTGATCATTTGGGGTTTTCCATTTATGCGTATGCGCTGCATGCGCAGGCCGGCTTGCGTGCCTGGCGTCGGGAAAGTTCCAACTGAGGCGCTGGCTGTGCATGCAAGACCAGCGATGCAAGCTTGTCTGACAGCCTTATGTGACACCCAGGGGGCGCCATGGCAGGGCCGGTGCCGGATTTCTTTCCGTCTTTCAAAATGAAACCAGACTGAAACCGCTATGCGAAAACTAGTCTTGGCCATCGGTATGGCCGTCGGCGCGCTGGCTGCCTCGGGGGAGGCCGCGCCACTCTGGAAGAGCAAGGCTTATGATGCGGCCATCATCCAGGCACGGCAGGGGAATATCCGGCCTGCGCTGAAGATGCTGGAAAGTGAGGCGGCCCGCGGGCCGTTGGCCGCACCCTTGCTCAATGATTACATCACCTTGCTGTGCTGGGATCAGCAGTACGCCAAGGCCATGCAGGCCAGCCAGGGCCGGGAAGGGGAGCTGCATGCCGATACCCTGCGGCTGCTGGCGGCCAATTTGCGTGGCCACAAGGAGTTTGGCAATGCCAGCCGTCTGTTTGGTTTGGCGCGCGAGCGGGGTGGCGACATCAGCAGCAGCATCCAGCAAGCCATGAGTACGGCCGAGGGCGGCGACATCACCCGCGCGCTGGACATCCTGAACCAGACCAATCCGGTATCGCGCGATGATGTGCTGGAGCTGACCCGAGCGCGGGCTTATGTGCTGATGCTGCATGGCGATCAGGCCCGTTCGCTGGATTACATCCAGGACAATCTGCGGCGCTACGCCGGCGACCCGGTGCTTGAGCGGCTGAAGCTGGATGTGCTGACCCGGCTGGGTCTGCCTGATCTGGACGGCAAGTCCGGCACCGCACTGAGCGAGAAGGAGCGGCAGCAGATTCTCAACGTCTCCACCATCGAATTGAAGGGGGCTGGTGAATTCACCACCGAAACCTACAAGCGGCTGATTCCGGCAGCATCCTTCTTCAATAACTACGTGCTGCTGTTAAGCCAGAAAAACCACCTGGACAGCGCGCTGGACATTGCCGCGCACAACCCGGCCTTGCTCACCCGCAAAACCCTGGCCGTGCTGCAGCAAGCCAGCGACAGCCAGGGTAAACCGGCGCAGCACGAGCAGGTGCGGCAGTGGATCAGCCAGTATTACGGCATTGACGGCGATGATGCCGGAACGCTGGTGGATAGCAGCGAAGTCGCTCCGGTCAGCCCGGAGCTGGCTGAAGTGCGCGCCCATGCCGATGCCTTGCGCCGCGAGGGAGCTTATGCGCAGGCGCTGGTTTATCTGACGAAGTGGCAGGCGCAGTATGCCGACGATCCGGTGCTCAATGCCCAGTACCGCAGCGTGCTGGCCTCGCTGGAAATGATGGATGCGCAACGCAGTCTGTTGTCGCGCCCGGCGCTGCCAGGGCAGGATCCGGCATGGTCGCTGGATCTGCAGCAAGGGCAGCAGGCCATCGAATGGGCACAGGTGCGGGCTGATCTGGATGAAATCCGCGAAATGCAGCAGACGCTGGACCAGGCGCTGGCGCAGAACGCCCGCTGGCTGGATGCGCCTGGCCATTCGCCAGCCATGCAGGCGCGTACCATCGACATCCGCCTGCAATTATTGCAGCGCCGTGGCCGCACCGAGGATGCCATCAAGTTGTTCGAGCAGAATCAGCAACTGCCTTACTCCGCCAATGGCCATGCGGCGGTGGCGGCATGCTATCTGGTGCGCAAGCAGCCGCAACAGGCTGCCCGTCAGTTTCAGAATGCGCTGTCCCGCGTACGCCGCGATGACCCCAAGGTGGAATGGCAGGTGGGCCTGGCCTATGCCCAACTGGAATCCGGCCAGTACCGCGCGGCCAGCAAAACCATTGCGGATGCCAGAAACGCCACGCCGCGTACCATGGCCGATCCGCTGACCGGCAACCGGCGCTTTAATCCGGACTACCTGTCGCTGGCCTATCACCAGGCGATGATCACGGCATTTCTGGGCGATGTGAAAGGCGCGCAGGTGCAGATGGACAGCCTGCTGGACCTGGCGCCGTTTGCCGCGCAAACCCGTATCGGCATGGCGCAGATTGCCCTGTTGCTGGAGTCGCCCACCACCACCAAGGCCATGCTCAAGCGGCTGGCGGTGGACGACGGCCCGGAGAAAAACTGGGACGTGATGGTGGGGCTGGTGGAAGCCGACCTGGCGCGGCAGGACTTCCAGCAAGCGCGACGATTGCTGGATGAACTGGAAAGCATGCCGGTGGATTCGGCGGAAAGCCGGCTCAAGCTGAGCGAACAGCAAGAGCAGTACCGCGCACTGACCGGGCCGGAGCTGGTGGTGGAAGCCGGGCATGACCTGGGCAGCAGCCAGGGCACCAGCATGCACAATGCCTATGACAGCCAGACCCGGCTGTACAGCGCCACCTATAACAATCTGCGCGTATTTGCCCAGCACCAGTTCCAGACCGCCGACTTTGCCTCCACCAGCGGGGTGGGCAGCGACAAGGTGCGCTTTGAAACCGCAGGCTTGGGCCTGCAATACCGCAGCCAGTACGGCACCGGCGAGATCGGCGGCTTCAGCCAGCTGGATGGCCACGCCATGCAAGGCGGCTTTGCCGGTTTTGACTGGACGGTGAACGACAACTGGCTGCTGGGCCTGCGCTACGAGAAAAACAGCATGGCCACGCCGCTGGAAGCACGCCAGAGCGGGGTGTACGCCAACCGCCTGCTGGGCAAGCTGGAGTACAAGCGCGACGACCTCACCACGGTGGAATTTGAAGCCTCGCAAATGGACTTCACCGATACCAACCGCCGCCAGGGCTTTGCGCTGACGGTGAACCAGACCCTGATCAAGGGGCCGATCTACCAGCTCAACGGCATTCTGGAAGCCAGCACCAATCACAACGACGTGCTGGACACGGCCAACTACTACAGCCCGCACCGCGACCTGGATACCAGCATCACCCTGATGAATGACATCACGCTATGGCGCTATTACGACAACAGCTTCCACCAGCGCATCGGCATCAGCGGCGGACGCTATTACGAAACGGCCTTTGGCAGCAAGAACACCTGGGCCTACACCATCGAACAAGTCTGGGATTTCAAAAAGGGAGGGGAGATCCGCTACGGCTTCTCACGCTCCATGCACCCCTATGACGGGGTGTCGGACGGCAGCAACCGCATCTATCTGTTCCTGGACTGGAAAATCAAATGAAAAACCTGATCCGCACTCTGCTGCTGGTGCTGGGCATGCTGTTGTCGCTGCATGCCGGTGCCAGCGCCGCCAACTCCAAACTGATCATCCTGTGCTACCACGAGGTGGCCGAAGAGGCTTTGTCGCTGTCCGACCCGTATGCGGTGGATGTGCAACTGCTGTCGAAGCAACTGGCCTGGATGAAGGGGCAGGGCTACCACTTTGTCAGCGTGGACGACATCCTGGCCGACCGCAACGGCACCCGCCCCTTGCCGGAAAAAGCCGTATTGCTGAGCTTTGACGATGGCTACCAGAGCATGTACAGCAAGGTTTTCCCCATTCTCAAGCAGTTCAAGGCCCCGGCGGTGGTGGCGCTGGTGGGGTCCTGGCTGCTGCCGCGCGACGATCAGGAAGTGCAGTACGGCGACATCTGGGTGCCGCGCAGCCGTTTTCTCAGCTGGGATGAAATCAGGGAAATGAAAGCCAGCGGGCTGATTGAAATTGCCAGCCATTCCTTTGCCATGCACAAGGGGGTGACGGCCAATCCGCAAGGCGGCTCCGAACCGGCTTATACCAGCCCCAGTTGGAGCGAGGGCAAGTACGAAAGCTATGACGCCTACCTGGCCCGCGCTGCGGCAGACATGAAAAAGAACAGCGACTTCCTGGCGGAAAAGCTGGGCGAACGTCCACGGGTGATGGTGTGGCCCTATGGTGCTTACAACTTCCGCGTGACCAAGCTGGCGGGTGAGCTGGGCATGCCCATCACCATGAGCCTGGACGATGGCATCAATACCGGCAAAACCCCGCTGCAAGCCATGCGCCGCGTGCTGATGGATGCGCGCACCAGGATTCCGGAACTGGCCTTCCAGTTTCACCAACTGGAGAAATTCCCCGACGGCGTGCGCCCGGAATCCAGCCGCATCATGCATGTGGACCTGGACTACATCTACGACCCGGACCCGGCCCAGCAGGACCGCAATATCGACGCCTTGCTGGACCGGGTAAAGGCCATGGGCGTGAGCACGGTCTACCTGCAAGCCTTTGCCGACCCCAAGGGTACTGGCGAGGCCGAAGCGCTGTATTTCCCCAACCGCTACCTGCCGATGCGCGCCGACCTGTTCAACCGCGTGGCCTGGTCGCTGGACACCCGCTGCGATGTGAAAGTGTATGCCTGGATGCCGCTGCTGGCTTTCAAGCTGCCGGACAGCAACCCGGTGGCCGGCAAGCTGGTGCTGGCTGCCGCGCGTGACGGTTCGCCACCGCAGGTGAAAGGCTATCGCCGCCTGTCGCCGTATTCGGCTGAGGCCCGCGCCACCATCCGTGGCATTTACGAAGACCTGGCCCGTGGCGCCCACTTCCATGGCCTGCTGTTTCATGACGACGCCACCCTGTCCGACGATGAAGACGTCAGCGCCGACGCCCAGGCCTGGTATCAGCAGCAGGGCCTGCCGCTGAACCCGGCCGAGGCACGCAAGGACCCGGCCATGCTGGCCGCCTGGACCAGCGAAAAGATCAAGCGGCTGGATGACTTCAGCCTGGAACTGACCGAGCTGGTAAGGATTTACGAACCGGCGCTGAAAGTCGCCCGCAACTACTATGCGCCGGTGGTGCTTAACCCGGCCTCGGAAACCTGGTTTGCCCAGTCCTACCGCAGCGGCCTGCAGCATTACGACTACGTTGCGGTGATGGCCATGCCTTATATGGAGCAAGCCGAACAGCCCAAAAAATGGATGCAGAGCTTGCTGCACGACGTCAAGGACATTCCGGGCGCGCTGGACAAGACCGTGTTTGAACTGCAGGCCACCAACTGGCGCACCAATCAGCCGGTACCGACAGAAGAGCTGGTGGACACGGTGAATACCCTGCACGAGCAAGGCGCGCGTCACTTTGCCTACTACCCGGATGACCAGTTCAAGGACCAGCCAAAGCTGTCGGTCATCCGGCGGGTGTTTTCCATGAAATCCAACCCGGCCGAATAAGGGGAGACCAGCATGAGCACGCTGATTGCAGTGATTCTGGCCTTCGCCTTCTACTACCCGCTGTTCATGGCCTGGCTGTGGATGCAGGGCGCGCTGTTCTATTACTGGCATTACGAGCGCAAGGACCCGCCAGTCTCCCAGCCGCCAGTGCTGGATTACCCGCCGGTTTCGGTCATCATCCCTTGCTACAACGAGGGGCAGAATGCGCGGGAAACCATAGGCGCTGCGCTGGCGCTGGATTATCCGGAGTTTGAAGTGATTGCCGTCAACGACGGCAGTACCGATGACACCGGCGACATTCTCAATGAACTGGCGGCCAGCAACCCGCGCCTCAGGGTGATTCACCAGTCGCCCAACCAGGGCAAGGCGGTGGGGCTGAATACCGCGCTGGCCTTTTCGCGCAATGAATACCTGCTGTGCATTGATGGCGATGCGGTGCTGGACCGCTATGCGGCCAAATGGCTGCTGCGCCATTTCATCAACTCGCCGCGCGTGGCCGCAGTCACCGGCAACCCGCGCATCCGCAATCGCACCACGCTCCTGGGGCGGCTGCAGGTGGGCGAGTTCACCGCCATCATCGGCTTGATCAAGCGTGCGCAGCGCTCCTACGGACGGCTGTTTACGGTATCGGGCGTGATCACCGCCTTTCGCAAGTCGGCGGTGATCGAGGCCGGCATGTGGAGCGAGGACATGCTGACCGAGGATATCGACATCAGCTGGAAGCTGCAGCACAAGCACTGGGCGGTGCGCTTTGAGCCGCATGCGCTGGTGTGGATCCTGATGCCGGAAACCCTCAAGGGCCTGTTCAAGCAGCGGGTGCGCTGGGCCAAGGGCGGCACCCAGGCGCTGATGCGCAATGCCTGGGTGTTTACCAGTTGGCGGCACCGTTATATGTGGCCCATCTACCTGGAGTATTTCCTCAGCGTGGTGTGGTCGTACAGCATGGCCTTCGTCATTGGCTACTGGCTGGCTTCGCTGCTGTTGCCCAGCGTGCTGCAACCCATTTCCAGCCCCTTCCTGCCCGGTTGGTACGGCCTGCTGCTGGGCTATACCTGCCTCACCCAGTTTGCCGTCAGCAAGGCCATCGACAGCCAGTACGACAAGGGGCTGGGCCGGAATTACTACTGGATGATCTGGTATCCGCTGGCGTACTGGCTGCTCAATGTGCTGACCTCGGTGTACGCCTTTCCACAAGCTGTCATCAGAAAGAAAGGGACCCGGGCCCGCTGGACCAGTCCCGATCGGGGAGTTCACCATGGAAAGTAGTGCCGACAAACTGATTATCGAAGCGCCGCACCTGCTGACGCCGCCGCAGCGCTTCTGCTCCTGGTTCTTCACCGCCCTGGGCTGGCTGGCATGGTGCTATCTGTGGCTGCCAGCCATGCTGTGGTGCTGGAGGGTGGTGCAGACCGGTGTGCTGTTTGATACCTCGGGGCGCAGCGGGGAGTTGATCACCCTGGGCATCTATACCCTGATTGGCGCTTTCCTGGGCCTGACACTGGTGGTGTGGGCCTTATCCAGCTACTACAAGTACAAGGGCTCGGACCGGCGCAAGAGCCGTGGTGACACCCACCCGCAGGATGTGGCCGAGCAACTGCACATTCCGCTGGAGGTATTGCTGGCCGGCAAGGACCGCAAGGTGATGGTGGTGCATCATTTGCCTGATGGCGGCGTATCCAGGATAGAAGCCTTGTCCTGATACTGGCGGCACCGATAAATCTGCCCCTTGCGGTATATGTCCGCCAGGGGCATTGATATTTATCCGCCAGCGCCTGGCAGTCATTTCATCAGCCTGGAAAATGCTTGTCGGCCATCGTCATCATTGCTGTCGGCAGCTAAATCCACTAGGCTTAACCCCTACGGCCAATAATGGTATTGGCAATAATAGCGTTGCAGCGCACGGCTGGTTTGGCTGGCTTAATTTTTTCCAGGCAAACCGGATAACTGCACGCATGTCCTGCACAGTATCGCCATGCTGGGCAAGGATAAAAAATAAAGCCTTCAGGGGAAGAATTATGACGGTTGCACGAAGAATCCTGTTTCAAATCCTTATTTCTGTTGTTGCCCTGCTTATCGTAGGTGGTGCCGGTATCGTGACACAGAACAAATTGTCGGCCACCGCCAGCAATTTTGCCGAAAACGATTATCCCAGCATCATCATCCTGGATGAATTCAATTCCTCTGCCACCGAAATGCGCCTGGGTGGGCTGCAATATGTCACGGCCAGCAATACCAGTGAAAAAGAGCAATTCAGAAATCGTATTGAGAATGGTTATCGCAAGGCCAAGCAGAATATTGCCACTTATGAAAAGTTGCTCAACGATGAGGAAGACCGTCGGCTATACGAAGCGGACAAGAAAAACCTGGATGATTACTATGCCAAGCTGCAGCCGGTAATGCAGGCATTTGACCAGGGCGATATGGAGCTGGTAAAGAAAATCCGCAATGCCACGCTCACGCCCTCGGGCAAGTTATTGTCCAAGGGCATCGATGACCATATCCAGTACAACAAGGATCATGTGCAAAAGGAAATCGAGCTGGCGCATCAAGAAGCGCATAGCGCGCTGATCTTTGCGGTATCCGTGCTGGTGCTGGCCATTGTCATCCTGGCCATCAGCGGTCTGCGTACCTTTGCTGCCGTTACCCGCCCGCTCAATGCGCTCAAGAGCACCATGCACGACATCGAGGACAAGCTGGATTTCACCCTGCAGGTGGAGGTGCATAACCCGCATGATGAAATCGGCAGCACGGCTACCGCGTTCAACCGTCTGATCAGTCGCGTCAATCAGAGCCTGCGCGACATCAGTGATAGCTGTCGTCAGGTCACCAGCTATACCACCAGCCTGGCCGCGGCAGCGCGCCATGTGTCCGATGCCGCCAGCAAGCAGAACGAAGCCTCGGCCAGCATTGCCGCCACCATGGAGCAGCTTACCGTCAGCATTAACCACGTTGGCAGCCGTGCCGGCAGCACCAGTGATAAAAGCATAGAGGCAAGCGATCTGGCAGAGTCCGGCCAGGCGGTGATCGGACGCACGGTGGCCGATATCCAGTCCATTCACCATACCGTGGGCAATGCGGCGCAGTGCATCGATGAACTGGAACAGCAAAACAGCAAGGTGGCCGCCTCGGTAGGCGACATCAAGGACATTGCCGAGCAGACCAATCTGCTGGCACTGAATGCCGCCATCGAGGCTGCCCGTGCCGGCGAGCAAGGGCGCGGCTTTGCCGTGGTGGCGGACGAAGTGCGCAAGCTGGCTGAGCGCACCTCGGTGCTGACACGCGAGATTGACGAGGTGATCAAGGGCATTACCACTATCTCGCGCCAGAGTGCCGAAGCCATGAACCAGACCCAGCAGAAGGTGGATGACGGCGTGCATGGCGCGGATGAAGCCTTGCAAGCCATTGGCCGCATCGGTACGGCATCGGGTGCGGCACGCTTGATGGCGGTGGAAATTGCCGATGCCATTCACGAACAGGCCAGCGCCAGCAACAGCATTGCCGCCCAGATCGAGCAGATTGCCCAGATGGCCGAGCGCTCCAGTGATGCGGCGGCCGAAACCGCAGAAACGGCCAGGGAGCTGGATGCCTCCGTGGCGGTGATGACCAGTGCGGTTGCCCGCTACCGGCTGTAGCTTTGAGGCCGGATACACCACCTTGGCAAGCCCGGTGATGCCGGGCTTTGTTGCGCACGGCAACAGCTACCGTGGCATCATGGGGTGTACTTGATGACCGATCGGGACCCCATGCTTACCCATGCTTTTGCTTACAAACAATGGGCCGACCAGCGCACGCTGCAGGCCGTGCGTACCCTGGCCCCGGCAAACCAGCCACAGGCCTATGCCTTTGCCTGCCAGCAACTCAATCACATGGTGATGGTGGAAGAGCTGTTCCGCGCCCGCTTGCAGGGACTGCCTGCACCGCATGCCGCCACCAATAGCGTGCAACTGCCCACGCTGGATGAGCTGGAGCGCCGCCTGCTGGCATCCAACGCCTGGTTGACCAGCCATATTGCCGCTCTCACGCCGGAAAGTGCGGCGCAAATCATCCGTTTTGTGTTTGCCGATGGCCAGGCCGGCAGCATGAGCCAGCAAGAAATCCTGTTCCACATCCTCAATCACGGCACTTACCACCGTGGTGCCATCGGACATGCGCTGGAGCAGGCCGGAGCACAGCGGCCAGCCGATACCTACACGCTGTACATCCATGCGGCCGAACCGCAGCGCCGTTGGTGCTGAACGGATGTGCGGCTACCCGGCTGCAGCGCGTCACGCCCCCCGGCCAAGGCCTGCCGACGCAGTGGGTACCTTGCGCGCGGCAACAAGGGGCAAGGAAGGGCGGGAGAGCAGGGCTTAGTGGGTAGTACACACCTGGCAGGGGTCGAAGCTGCGCACGATGTGTTGTACCTGCAGGGCTTGCGGGTCGCAGGCCGCCACCCCTTCCAGCGCTTTTTCCAGCGGGCCGGGCAGGCCCTGGCTGTCGCGCGGCGAGAAATTCCATGTCGTCGGCGCGATGATCTGGTAGCGGCTGATGCGCCCGGCATCCAGTGCCACCCAATGCCCCAGCATGCCGCGTGCCGCCTCGGTCAGGCCGATGGCCTGGCTGTGCTGCGGCTGGGTGGGAGTCGCCAGCTGGAATGCGTCGTCCAGTTGCAGTGCGGCCAGCCACTGTTCCATCTGCGGCACAAGGCGTGCCACTTCGGTAAGGCGTGCCACCACCCGGCTGTGTACATTGCCACCGTGTTCTGCCACCAGGGCAAGCAGCAGCGGCTCGCCGCGCAGCAGGCCGCGCGCCAGTGCGCCGGTTTCGGCGGCGGCACCGGCAATGCGCGGGGCCTTGCTCCAGCTATAGCCCTCGGCCTTGTCCGGCAGCGGCACCGTATCGCTATGCAGCGGCCTGGCCGGGCCATCGCCAGCCAGCCAACTGCTGTGGTTGTCCTCGCTGATGTCGTCCAGCTCCAGCGGCAGGCGGCTGCCGTCCTGCCATACGCCAGCCGGGCTCCAACAGCCATCCGGCGCGGCATAGGCATCGGCGGCAATGAAGCGGTCGTAGCTACGGCCCAGTTGGTGCAATTGCAGGTTGTCGGCAATGTGCAGAAAACAGGCAAAGTCCGCCTCGGGGGCTTGCTGGCGGTAGTTTACCAGTGCTTCAGGCGTGTTCAGGGCGGCGATGGCTTCCAGTGGCAGGCCGAAGGTGTGCTGTTCCAGATAACGGCGGAAGGTGCGCAACCATTGCTGCAAGCGCACCCGTTCGGCTGCGCTCACCACCTTGGTGACGCCACCCGGTTGCAGGCACAGCGTGTGCGGCCAGTGGCCGGCCAGGCTGCCCATGAAGCGCATCAGGATGGCGCGTGCCTCCAGCATGGGGGCGACGGCACTGCCGCGCTGGGCCTGGAAGCGGGCAAAGATATCCGCATGCCAGGGCTGGGACTGGTAGTCGGCGCGGGCAAAATCCGGCATGAAGAACAAATAGAAATGACTGAGGTGGTCGGCAATGTTTTCCACCGCGTGGATCAGATTGCGCACCTGCAGGCCATTGGGGGGCGGGCTGATGCCATACAGGGCGGATAGCGCATTGGCTGCCGCCACCGATTGCGATACCGAACAGATGCCGCAGATGCGCGGCACGATGGCCAGCGCGTCCAGCGGCTCGCGCCCCAGCAATATCCGTTCAAAACCGCGAAACAGCGGGGCGGTAACACGGGCGGCACTGACCTTGCCGTCGGCAAAGTCCAGCGTGATGTTCAGATCGCCCTCGACACGATTGAAGGGGCCAAGAATGCGGCGGCTCATGCTTTGTTCTTTTTCGGCAGGGAAGGCGGTACGGTCATGCGGTCCAGCGTGGCGTTTTGCCGCACCCGTGCCGGCGTGGCGGATTTGGACAGCGTGGCCAGCGCCACAAACCAGGCTTTGGGCATGTCGGTGGGCAGACCTACCGGGAAACCGGCCACCTGTGGTGTGCTGAAGAAACCATGGCCGGGGTCGGCAAAATCCGGCGCGGTGCAGTTGATGCAGGGATAGCCGCCAGTCAGGCAGGAGCCCTCGCCATTCCAGCCACGGCTGTTGCAGTCGGCATGGGCCTGGGTGCCTTTGCAGCCCACGTGTTCCATCAGGCAGCCCATCTGGCCCGGTGCCGTGGCGCTGGCCTTGAATTCGTAAAATTCGTTCTTGTCGCAGCCGTGGTGTACCAGCTTGTCGGCGTAAAAGCGCGGGCGGCCCAAGGGGTCGAGGTCGCTGGCCTTGAGGCTGTCACTGGCCAGCAAGGCCAGGGTTTCCAGCACCCAGCCCGGATGGGTGGGGCAGCCGGAGATATTCACCACCGGCAAGCCACCGGCGGCGTGGAAATCTCCGCCCAACAGCCCGCCCGGATGGTTACCGCTGTGGTTCAGTCCGGTGGCACCGGTCAGGTTGTCACCCGCCGCGCTGATGCCTCCATAGGCTGCGCAGGTGCCCACCGCGATGACGTGCCGGGCGCGGCGCGCCAGTTGTTCGATCAGCCTGCTCATGGGCTGGCCGTCCGGCAGCAGGTGGAAGCGCCCGGCAGCACCGGTCATCACCGATCCTTCCAGGCAGAGCATGTCCAGCGGCGCGCGGCCATCGGCCAGTGCTTGCAGCAAGTGCATGGCTTCATCTAGGCTTTGTTCGGCAAAGCTCGGGTGCCAGATCAGCTCGATGCCGATGTCTTCCAGTGTGGTGAACAGGCTGGGCGATTCGGCATTCAGCAGCGACAGGGTACAGCCGCCGCAGCCGCCGGATTGCAGCCACAGCAGGCGTTTATTTTTCGAGGCCATAGCGGGTCAGCTTGTTGCGCAGGCCGACGCGGGACAGCCCCAGTTCGGCGGCGGCGCGGGTTTTGTTCCAGCGCAGCCGGGTGAGGGTTTCGCGCAGGATCTGCTTTTCCAGTTCTTCCATGCGGGTTTTCAGATCGCCCGGCAGGCCGGAAAGAAAGGCCAGCTCGGCAACTTGCTCTTCGGCGGCGGCTTGCAGCACTTCGGCCGACAGCAGCTCGGCACCCAGCCGGTCTTCGTCACTCAATACCAGCATGCGGTTGATCTCGTTGCGCAGCTGGCGCACATTGCCCGGCCAGCGGTAGTCCTGCATGGCTTGCAGGGTGTCTTCGCCAAAATGGGCGGCCGGACGCTGATAGTGCTGGCAGGCTTCTTCCAGCAGGCTGTGGGCAATCAGCGGAATGTCCTGCGGCCGGTCGCGCAGTGGCGGTACGCTGACGGTAAAGGCGGACAGCCGGTAGTAGAGGTCTTCGCGAAACTGACCAGCGCGTACCAGCTCGGGCAGTTGCTTGTTGGTGGCCGATACCACGCGCACATTCACCTTGAGCGGGCGCGGGCTGCCCACCGGGCGGATTTCGCCTTCTTGCAGCACGCGCAGCAGCTTGGCCTGGAAGGCGGGTGAGGTTTCGCCGATTTCATCCAGGAAAATGGTGCCGCCATCGGCTTGCTGGAACAGGCCGATGCGGTCCTGGTAGGCCCCGGTAAACGCTCCGCGTTTGTGGCCGAACAGCTCGCTTTCCAGTAGTTGTTCCGGCATGGCGGCGCAGTTTTCCACCACGAAGGGGCGGTCACGGCGGTGGCTGGCATAGTGCAGTGCGCGCGCCAGCAATTCCTTGCCCACGCCGGATTCGCCTTCAATCAGCACGGAGATGTCAAACGGCGCCACCCGCGACAGCAGCGCGCAGATCTTGCTCATGCTGCTATCCGGCGCACGCACGATATTGTCCATGGCCGAGCGTTCGCGCATCTGCTCGCGCTTGCTGTCCACCCGCACCTTGAGCCAGGGTTCGGACGATTTCAGCTCCACATTCAGCAGCTCGTTTTCCTGCTGCAGGCGGAACAGTTCCACCGCGCCCTGCACGGTGAGCAGCAGCGATTCCGGCCGCCACGGCTTGAGCAGGTATTGATAGATACCCGCTTCGTTGACCGCGGCAATGATGTCGGCGTTGTCGGTGTAACCGGACAGGATGATGCGGATGACTTGCGGACAGCGTTCGCGCACCTGTTTGAGAAATTCCACGCCGCTCATGTCCGGCATGCGCTGGTCGCTCACCACCACCTGGATGAACTCCGAATCCAGAATGGCCAGCGCTTCGGCAGCGCCGCTGGCGGTAAACAGGGTGAAGTCGTCTTCCAGCGTGCGTTCCAGGGCTTCCAGTGAACGGATTTCATCATCCACCAGCAAGATGGCGGGTTTGGCGCGCATTGTTGTTATTCCCCAAAATGTGTTCGATGCGGTGTGTTCGGTACGGTGCGGGCCGGCAGGCCCGGCGAATTATTGTTGTTTGCGCTAGCGGAAACGGGCTTAGCAAATGCGCGGCAGCATTTCGCCGCTCAGCCAGTCCAGCAAGCGTTCGCCGCCAAAATCGGTTTGTACCCGCACAAACTGGTGGGCGTCATGCACCACTTCGCCGATGATGGCCGCCTGCTGTCCCAGCGGGTGGGCTTGCAGGGCGGCTAGTGCCGCCGCCGCCTCTGCTGCCGGGCAGATGGCCACCAGTTTACCTTCATTGGCAATGTAGAGCGGGTCCAATCCCAGAAATTCGCAGGCGGCGCGCACGCTGGCCTGTACCGGAATGGCGCTTTCCTGCAGCCGCATGCCCACACCGGACTGCTGGGCGATTTCGTTGAGCGTGGTGGCCAGGCCGCCACGGGTGGGGTCGCGCATCAGGAG
Source organism: Aquitalea magnusonii (assembly GCF_002217795.2). Lineage (NCBI taxonomy): Bacteria > Pseudomonadati > Pseudomonadota > Betaproteobacteria > Neisseriales > Chromobacteriaceae > Aquitalea > Aquitalea magnusonii. Next base: position 2,486,947 of record NZ_AP018823.1, on the reverse strand, counting down.
CAGGCCGGGGCTGGCGGCCATCAGCGCGGCAGCCAGGGTGTGCAGGGCTGCGCTGTCGGACAGGATGGGGCTGGCAAAGCCCAGCCCTTCACGTTGCGACATCACCGCCATGCCATGATCGCCCAGCGTGCCGGACAGCAGGATCACATCGCCGGGACGGGCCTGATCGCCGGACAGGTTTACTCCGTCGGCCACCACGCCCACGCCGGTGGTGGAAATGAACACGCCATCGCCCTTGCCGCGTTCCACCACCTTGGTGTCGCCGGTGACAATGGCCACGCCGGCCGCGCGCGCAGCGGCAGCCATGGAGCGCACGATGCGCGCCAGATCAGCCAGCGGCAAGCCTTCTTCCAGAATGAAACCGGCGGACAGGTACAAGGGTGTGGCACCGCCCATGGCCAGGTCGTTGACCGTGCCATGCACCGCCAGGCTGCCGATATCGCCACCGGGAAAGAACAAGGGCGAAATGACATGGCTGTCGGTGGCAATGGCAATGCGTCCGCCCGGTGGCGGCAGGATAGCCTGGTCATTACCCTGCGCCAGCCAGTCGTTGGCAAACTCGGCGGCAAACAGCTCGCTCACCAACTGGGCCATGGCGCGGCCACCGCTGCCGTGGGTGAGGTTGACCAGGCCGTGCTTGAGGTCGAGCGGACGGGTGTAGGGCTTGCTCATGCCGTGGCTCCCTGTACGAAACGGCCATAGTGGTAATGGGCGGCACAGGCCCCTTCACTGGACACCATGCAGGAGCCCAGCGGGTTGTCCGGCGTGCAGACAATGCCGAATACCTTGCAGTCCTGCGGTTGCTTCTGGCCGCGCAGGATGGCACCGCACTCACAGGCCTTGTGGTCCGGCACATGGCGATACGGCAGGGCAAAGCGCAGCTCGGCGTCAAATTCGGCAAAGTCCGGGTGAATGGCCAGCGCGGAGTGCGGCACCTGGCCCAGGCCGCGCCATTCAAAGCTGTCGCGCAGCACCATGGTTTGCGCCACCCGCTGGCGGGCTTTCTGATTGCCTTCGTGGGTGACGGCGCGGCTGAACTGGGTTTCCACCTCGGTGCGGCCCTGCTTGATCTGCTCCACCAGCATGGCCACCGCCTGCAGCACGTCCAGCGGTTCGAAACCGGCAATCACCACCGGCTTGGCAAACTCCTCGGCCACCGCAGCATAGGGTGCGCTGCCAATCACGGTGCTGACGTGGGAGGGGCCGATAAAGCCGTCCAGCTGCACCGCATCGCCTGCGGCCAGCAGATGGCGCATGGCGGGCGGGGTGAGCACGTGGTTGCAGAACACACTGAAATTGGCCAGTTGTTCCTGCCGCGCCTGCAATAGCGCCAGTCCGGTGGGCGGGGTGGTGGTTTCAAAGCCGATGGCAAAGAACACCACCTGCTTGTGCGGGTTGTCGCGGGCAATCTGCAAGGCGTCATTGGTGGAGTACACCATGCGCACGTCCGCGCCCTTGGCACGCGCCTGGTACAAGCTCATCTTGTTGGATGCCGGCACGCGCAGGGTGTCGCCATAACTGCACAGGATGACATCCGGACGCAGCGCCAGCTCGATGGCGGAATCCACCCGGCCGATGGGCAGCACACACACCGGACAGCCGGGGCCGTGGATCAGCCGGATATTGTCCGGCAGCAAGCCGGTGAGGCCGTAGCGGGCAATGGCGTGGGTGTGGCCGCCACAGAACTCCATCAGCCGGTATTCACGGGCCGGGTCCACCAGACGGCTGATTTGCGCAGCCATGCCACGGGCAATGTCGCCACGGCGGAATTCGTCTACATACTTCATGCCTGCTCCCCCGCTGCCAATTGATCCATCAGGGCCAGGGTGCGGGCGGCTTCTTCGGCATCGAGTTTGCCGATGGCATAGCCGACGTGCAGGATGACGTAATCGCCTTCCTGCGGGCTGTCGATCAGGGCGACCGATACTTCACGGCTGACACCGTCCACGTCCACTACCGCCATCTCGTCGGGCAGTAGCTGGCTGATTCTTACCGGCATGGCCAGGCACATGATTCCTTCTCCTTGTTATTGTGTTTGCGCGGCGGCGTGGCTCAGGATAAAGCGCTCTGCGCCGTGCCTTGCAGCAGGCGTTGCCGTGCCACCCAGGCCTGACCCAGGCTCAGGCCGCCGTCGTTGGGCGGCAGGGCATGGGCGGTATAGACCTGCAGGCCGGCGTCACGCAGCAGCGGCAGCAGGCCTTGCAGCAATTGGCGATTGGCGCAGCAGCCACCGGCCAGCACCAGTTGCTGGATGCCGGTGGTGCTGGAGGCACGTGCGGCCCAGTCGGCTAGCGCATGCGCCAGCGTGGCGTGCCACAGGCTGGCAATGGCCAGCGGGTCGTGCAGTTGCAGCAACTGGCGCGCCAGCGGGCTGAGGTCCAGCAGATTGGTGGACGATACCTGCCAGCCTCCGGCCAGCGGTGCGCAGGGCGTGGCCAGCGCTTCCAGTTTTTGCGCGGCCTCGCTCTCGAAGCTTTGTTCCGGGCAGATGCCGGCCAGACCGGCGATGGCATCAAACCAGCGCCCCATGCTGGTGGTGTCCGGGCAGTTGAGCCCGGTTTCCAACTGGCGCAGCAATATGGGCAGGCCGGGGCGGTCGCTCAGCTGCGGCGGCAAGGGCAGCGCGCCGGCCAGCCGGTGCCACAAGCCCACCGCCATGCGCCAGGGCTCACGGGCGGCCTTGTCACCACCGGGCAGCGGCAAGGGGGTGATATGGCCCATGCGTTCGCAACTGGCCCCTTCCAGCATCATCAGCTCACCGCCCCAGGCACCGCCATTCTTGCCCAGGCCATAGCCGTCCAGCGCCAGACCCAGCGTCGGGCCTTGCAGGCCATGCTCGGCGATGACGGCAGCCAGGTGGGCATGGTGGTGCTGCACCGGCAGCAAGGGAATGCCCAATTGGCGTGACCATTGCTGAGCCAACTGGCTGGAAAAACTGTCCGGCTGCAAATCACAGGCAATGGCCTGCGGGTTGACGCCGGTCAGGTCCAGCAGGTGCTGGGCGGTGTGTTCCAGCGCCTCGCAACTGAGCGGGTGGTCCAGATCGCCCACATGTTGCGAGACAAAGGCTTCGTTGCCGCGCAGCACGGTGGCGGTGGTCTTGAGATAAGCCCCCAGCGCCAGCACGTCCGGCCCGCCCTCGGCCAGGGGCAGCGGGTCCGGCACAAAGCCGCGCGCCCGGCGGTAGAACAAGGGCTGCGCGTCTTGCAGCGCCAGCACGCTGTCGTCGCAGCGGGTGACGATATTGCGGTTGTGCAGCAGGAACACGTCGGCCACCTTGTTCAGCCGTTCACGCGCTTCCTGATTGCTGGTGACAATCGGTTCGCCGGACAGGTTGGCACTGGTCATCACCCAGCTTTGCTCACAGGCGTGCTCGCGCCATTGCTGGCCTTGCGGGCGGCCCAGCGCTTCGTGGAACAACAGCCATTGCAGCGGGGTGTAGGGCAGCATCACGCCGATGGCGGCAATGCCGGGGGCGATGTCCGGCATCCGTTGGTCGGCTTCCGGTTTTTTCTGCAGCAGCACGATGGGCCGTTCCGGGCGTTGCAGCCAGGCGGCTTCCTGCGGGCTGACTTCACAAAAGGCGCGCACCGATTCCACATTGAGCGCCATCACTGCCAGCGGCTTGCCGGGGCGATGCTTGAGCTGTCGCAGCCGCGCCACAGCTTCCGGATTGGTGGCGTCGCATACCAGATGAAAGCCACCCAGCCCTTTCATGGCAATGCTGCGGCCCATCTGCAGGATTTGCCAGGCACCGTGCAGCGGGTCGCCGTTGAGCGGCACACCAAAGCGGTCGGTCAGTTGCAGCTGCGGGCCGCAGTCCGGACAGGCGGTGGGTTCGGCATGAAAGCGGCGGCTGTGCGGGCCTTGGTATTCGCTGCGACAGGTCGGGCACAGCAAAAAGGGCAGCATGCTGGTGTTGGCGCGGTCGTAGGGCAGGCGATGGGTGACGGTGTAGCGCGGGCCGCAATCGGTACAGTTGATGAAGGGGTAGCGATAGCGGCGATTGGCCGGGTCAAACAGCTCGTCCAGACAGGCCGGACAGGTGGCACTGTCGGCGGGCAGGCGCGCCTGGGTGGTGCTGCCGCTGCTGCTGCGGATTTCAAAGCCGTCTTCATCCGGCAGCGGGTCCAGCAGGCTTTGCTGCATGCTGTCGATCTGGGCCAGCGGCGGCAAATCCTGTTGCAAATGCAGTTGGAAGGCATCCAGCTGGCTGCTGCTGCCCTGCAGTTCGATGGTGACGCCTTCGCCGGTGTTGTGTACAAAGCCGGACAGGCCAGCCGCCTGGGCGGTGCGCCAGATGAAGGGGCGAAAGCCCACTCCCTGTACCCGGCCGCGGATGGCCAGTCGCAAGCGTTGTGTCGGCATGATTCAGCGGCGCTCCTGCAACTGCTGCTCCAGCGCGGCTATCTGCTGACGCAGGCGGGCCACTTCGCGCTGTTTCACCAACTGGGCATCGTTCATGGCCAGCAACAGCCAGTCAATCCACAGGTCCATGCCGTCGCCGCTCTTGCTGGATAGCTGCAAAACCTTGATTTTCGGGTTGATGCGCCGCGCGTTGGCAATGCACACGTCCACGTCGAAATCCAGATGGCGCAGCAGGTCGATCTTGGTCAGCAGCATGATGTCGGCGGCAGCAAACATGTCCGGGTACTTCAGCGGTTTGTCCTCGCCTTCGGTGACGGACAGGATGGCCACCTTGTGCGCCTCGCCCAGATCGAAAGCCGCCGGGCATACCAGATTGCCCACGTTTTCGATCAGCAACAGGCTGTCATCGGCCGGGTTCAGCTGTTCCAGCGCCTGGCCCACCATGTGGGCGTCCAGATGGCAGCCCTTGCCGGTGTTGATCTGGATGGCGGGCGCGCCGGCCGCGCGGATGCGCTCGGCATCGTTGCTGGTTTGCTGGTCGCCTTCCACCACGTACACCAGGGTGTCGCTGCCCAGTTGGCGGATGGTTTCGGCCAGCAGGGTGGTTTTGCCCGAGCCGGGACTGGACACCAGATTGAGCGCAAAAATGCCACGGTCGCGCAGCCACTGGCGGTTTTGCGCGGCATAGCCATCGTTCTTGGACAGGATGTCCTGCTCAATCTTCACCATGCGCGCCTGGCTCAGCCCCGGCGCATGGGCATGGGCCGCGCCCTGGCCATAATGCAGCGCCGCACCGCCCGCCTGCTGGCTGAGCGTGGGCTGATGCTCTGCCGCTTGGTCTGCCGGGCTGGCCGGTGCCAGGTGGGCGTGAACATGATGATGCTGGTCGTGGTCGTGGTCGTGGGAATGGCCATGATCATGAGAGTGCGCATGGTGCGGGCGATAGGGAAACTTCACGCCGCCGGGAGTCCGGCCTTCAATCTTCACATTGCCTTTGCTGCAGCCGCAAACGGTACACATTGCTGCCTCTCCTTGTTTTTCATTCTGATGGCAGCGGCCGGTGGCCACTTGCCGGTATTCATGGGGCGGGGCTTATTCCACTTCCAGTTCGCTGACGCGCATTTCATCGCCACCGGTTACTTGCACCTGATGCTTGCCGCACAGTGGGCAGGCATCAAAGCGAGCATGGACGGCCACGCGCTGGCTGCAGGCCAGGCACCAGCCTTCACCGGGCTGGCGCACAAAGTGAAAGCGCGCGCCATCGGCCAGCGTGTCGCGGCTGACTACTTCCAGGCAAAAATCCAGGGCTTCCACTTCCACCCCGGCCAGCTCGCCTATGCTCAGCCATACCTGTTTTACCCGCCGGAAGTCCTGGGCCTTGGCCTGGTCTTCCAGCAACTGGATGATGCCTTCAGCCAGTGACATTTCATGCATATTCGGTTTCCTTGCTCACGCTGTATGCCACACAGGGGTCGATCAGGCTGATCTGGCGCTGCCATTCTGCGTCAGACGCTGCCGCCAGAAAACCCAGGCTTACCCGCAATACCCCTTCCGGGTGTGCATGCCACAGCGTGGGCGGCACCACCCGGTAACGGCTGATGCGGCCATTTTCATCCAGTGCCGCCAGATGCAGCAGCGGCCCGCGTGCGGTGTCCACCAGCGCCAGCGCGCCGTCGGGCAGGCAGGCGGCACTGGCTTGCAATTGCTGTGTGCCGCTCAGCCAGCGCGCCAGTTGCAGCAGCCGCGCCAGCAGCCGTGCGCGCGGGCGTAAATTTTTTTCCAGCAGGCCGGGCAGATGGGCGGCTTCACGTGCCAGTGCGCTTACCTCGCGCGCCTGTCCCTGCCATACCGGCCCGCCTGGGCGCAGCCAGTCGGCCAGATGCGCCGCCAGCATGCCAGCGCCAAACGGTGGCAGCAGCGTACAGCCGGGCAGCGGCTGCTCCAGCATGCGCAGCCAGCGTGCCGGTGCGGTATCGCCTTGCATCAGCCAGGCCAGCCAGCCGTCTTCGCCGCGTTGCAGCCAGTGCTGGCAGTCCTCACCGTAGACAAAGGCTTCGGCCAGGCTGCGCAGGGAGGGCAGGTCCTGTGCGGCGCGCCATTGTGCGGTCCACTCTGCCGCCGCCGCTGTGCCGTCAAAAGCCTGCGACCAGTCCAGTAGCAGCTTGCGCAGGGTTTCGCGCGTGGCTTCCAGTGTCAGCGTGGCTCGCTGTTCATCACTTGCCGTGGCCTGCTGACCGGCGGCCTGCTGCAGTACCAGCCTGGCGGCCAGGCTTTGCGCCTGGGCGCACAGGGAAAACAGCAGCGGGGTCATGGCAATGGCTTGCGCAGCGGGCTGGCCGATGAACAGCCGCTCTGCTTCCCGACGTGGCCAGCTTACGCGCGGAGCCGTGGCCCCGTCCTTGTCCTGGCTCAGATGAATGCGGATCTGATCGGCTGTCATCGGCCCAGTCCAAACAGGCGGCGGCGCGACAGGTCCGGTGCGGCGGGCTGTGCTGGTGGAAACAATAGCTTGAGCACTTCTTCTGCCGTGCTGCAGGCACTGGCCTGGTCGACAAATTGCAGCACCGGTGAAAACAGCGAGCACAGCCGGTAGTCGCCCAGTGCGGCTTCATGCCCAGCCATGAAGGGCAGGGCATCACCCGGCAGTTGCACCACCACCTCGCCACCCGGTGGCACCGGCGGCAGGCTGTCGGCTGCGGCGGGCAGCAGCAACAGGTTCATGAACCAGGGGGTGAGCAGCACGCCCACCCATAGCTGGCCGTGCGGGCCGTCCCACTGCCGGAAGCCGATGGCTTGCACCTGTAGCGCCGGATTGAGGATGGGAATGCCCTGCATGCGCGTGTCGGCAATCTGGCGGAATAGCTGTTCCAGCCCGGGGCCGGGGGTCTGGGCAGGGTTCATGCCGGGCTGTCCAGCACCATGAACTGGTCACGTGCGCCATCGCACACCGGGCAGCGCCAGTGTTCCGGCAGCCCGGAAAACGGCGTGCCGGGCGGAATCTGCCACACATCGTCGCCTTGTGCCGGGTCGTACACCCACCAGCAGATCTTGCACTCCATGCGCGCAGTATCCGCCAGGCTGTCATCGCGCCCCAGATAGGAGCCTTCGAAGCGCCCGTCCATCAGTATTCCCCCTGCAACCACTGCCAGGCTTCCTGCAGGCGGTCCAGCGAGTCGGCCAGATCGTCCGCCGAAGCCAGTGCCACTTCCGGAATGCGGGTGATTTCCAGCGTATCCAGCAAGATGCTGTTCATGCCGTTGAAGTACTGCACGCGCCAGACATTAGCCAGCGAGGTGGCCATGATGCGGCATTTGCCATAGCCGCGGGAAAACACCCCGCTATTACCCGGCCCCAGGATGGCATCCAGGCAGTCCATGTCGGCCGGACTCATCGGCAGCAAGGAAAAGTTGGTGATATGGGCCTCGCTGCCGGGGTTTTGCATGGCGGCGGCAATTTCGGTCAGTACCGGCCCGGCATTCATCAGTTGCTCGGGCAGGGTGGGGATGTCCAGCTCGGCCTTGCCAAACGCGCGGGCGGCCTGCCATACGGCGGCGGGAATCGGGCAGGCTTCAATGCGGTCGGCCAGCAGCTGGCCGTCGGCGCTGCTTTCCAGCACGCGCCAGATGCCGGCGAATACCGATTCCTGCATGTCCAGTTCGCGTCCGTCCAGCAGTTTCACCCGACAGGACACCTCGCCTTCGCCCAGTAGCTGGTTGATCAACTGACGGTTGGCGGCGTCAAGCTGGCTGATGTCCTGCACCGGATAAACCTCGGCATCACCCTGATAGCCCTGCAACTGGGCAATCAGGTCGGCAATCACCTGTTTGGCGGCATGCAGGTGTTCCACTTCTTCCGAGGTGGGCAGGGTGGGCTGGTCGAAGCTGTCGATTTCACGCGGCAGCGGCATGTAGGCCAGGTCCGGGTCTTCCGGTTGCGAACCGGGGCCAAGGCCCACCACGGCGACGGGGAAGGGTTTGATGTTCATGCGCAACCTTTCTCGCTGCTGGCACTGGTGACCGGAATGCCGACCGAAGGCGGGCGACGGGTGGGGGCGGTGAGCTTGTCGGCAAAGCTGTGTACGATGTCCGGCCAGTCCTGCAGGCCGGCGATGATGCCCACGTATTCTCCCTGCCGCAGAAACAGCAGGGCCGGGAATTTCAGGATGCCAAAGCGTTTGGCAATGGCCTGGCTGGCCGGCAGGTCGGCATAGGCCACGCGGAAGGTATCGGCGGGGAATTCGCGCAGCACTTCCGGCACGATCACCACATTGTCCAGCACCTCGGGATATTTCACCGGGTCGGCATTCAGCATCACGATCAGGTTTGGCGTTGCGCTTGCCAGGCTGTCCAGCCCGGCTGCAGCAACGGCCTGGTAGCCGGTATCAGCCAGCCTTTGCAGCAGGTTGTCTTGCGGATTGCTCATCAGGAGGTTTTCCTTTGTGCGTCCAATTGCGCCTGCAGATGCGGGGGCAATTGCGGTTCGCGCTGATTGAGGTCGGCCAGATGGATGGCCGGGTCGAAACGGCCGTTCATGGCGGCATCCAGTGCGGCCAGTGCATCCAGGATGTCGGCTGCACGTTCGGCGCTTAGCACCTCGCGTGCCGCCCCCATGAATACCAGCAGCCAGTCGCCGGGCTGTACTGCGCCCACCAGCGACAGGTCTACCGTTTGCCATTGCCCGGCGTGCTGACAGTCGGCCACCAGTTGGTGACAGCGTTCCACTTGCATGGGAATGCCCAGACACATCAGCCTTCTCCTTGCAGCACGCGGTCGTCGCCAATGCGGCAGGCCAGTTCGGCTGACGGGCGTTCGTCTTCATAGCGCTGCATGTCCAGGCTGGCGTGGTTCAGCCGGTCGTCGTCCTGGCGGGGTGACAGGCTGACGCCCCAGTCCTGCAACTGCTGTACGGCCAGCGCGATAGCCGGTTCCAGCTGCGCGCGCACCGCGTCGGTCAGGCTGCCGCCATAGTCTTCCAGTTGTACCGGCTGCACGCCGATCAGCACAATCTGGCCGGGCAGATTACCCTTGAGGTCGGCCAGCGCCAGCACCTCGGAAAACCCGGTCTGGTGCAGGCTCATTTTCTTGGCGGTGAGATAGGCCGGCACGGCATCGTCGTGGTACACCTTCAGCGTGCCGGGCGTGAGGCCAAAGTCGATGGCGTCGAACAGGATCAGCCGGTCCGCTTCCTCCACATAGGGCAGCAGCAACAGGCCTTGGGTGCCACCGTCCACAACGTCGACGTTGGCAGGGAGCTGGTAGCGGGCAAACAGCTGCTCGGCGGCGCGTACGCCAAAACCTTCGTCAGCCCAGAGCAGGTTGCCCAGCCCCATGATGGTGATGTGTGCGGTGTGCATGGTGTCGAAGCGCTGTAACGGAGAGGGTTACAGATCAAGATTCATGCCAGTGCGGCACAGCGGTAGAAAGCTTGCCAAATCAGCGGCTTGGGCTTAATTCCACAGTCACTGCAAGGACATATTGCTGGCAAATGGAAAGCCAAGTGGAAACTTTCTATTCGGCAGGGGGCTGATGTGGTTACGGAAATTTTAAATGTAATTGACATCGCATGTGCAAGCGCTTGCGGTGTAGCTGAATCACCTTCTTCTTGCTTCACACTCTTCTTTGCGCTGATGACTGGTTTTGCTTTCCGCATACCGTGCCCCCTTGACTCTCCCCTATGTTTTGCAAATATCATTAATTCCTATAAAAAATATGAATATTAGATATTAAGATGCTGCTGCGTTACCCCATTATTCAAGGCCTTGCCCTTATTTCTGTGCTGTTGCCGGCATACGGATATGCAGCCACTTCACCCGACCAGATTCTGCGTGACCGCCAGCAACAACTGGAACAACAGCGACAAGAGTTGCTCACTCGACCGGATATTTTTAACGCTCCAATACCGGAAGCGGCTCTTCCAGCCCCGCAAGACAGCATGCAGCCACAAACTGAAATTGGCCTCTGCTTTGAGATTAAATCAGTAACTTTCACTGGTGAGCCCACCGCATGGGATGGCTGGCTGCACGATATCGTCAAACCTATGCATGGAAATTGCCCCGATGTACGCCAGTTACAAACACTGGTGCAGGTCCTTACCAATGCCATGGTAGAGCGGGGCTATGTCACCAGCCGTGCTTATCTGCCGGAGCAGAACCTTAAATCAGGGGTGCTGAAATTGGTGATTGTGCCAGGCCGTTTGGGCCAGATTCGTTTGCAAAATGGGGGGAGTGACCTGTCCCTACGCGCTGCATTTCCTATTGATTCGGGTGATGTTCTGAATGTGCGGGCACTTGAGCAAGGCCTAGAGCAGCTTTCTCGTGTGAGTTCACAAAAAGCCAGCATGGAAATTGTGCCAGCAGGGCAAGAGGGATATTCGGATGTTCTGGTGAAGCGTGAGCGAGGCAAGCCATGGAGTTTGACGTACGGGTGGGATGATTCTGGTCAGAAATCAACGGGAAAACAGCAAGGCAGTCTAGGCCTAACTACCGATAACGTTATTGGTATCAACGACAGCTTTTCGATCAATTGGACTCAGGATGGAGAACGTATCAGTGACCCACGTTCACGAGCTGATACTTTGTCCTGGGTATTACCTTGGGGTAACTGGACTGGTCTTATCAGTTACAGTGAGTCAGATTATCGCCAGTTGGTTCAAGGAGTAAATCAGACATTTATTTCTACAGGTCATAGTCGTAATTCATTTTTTTCCTTGTCGCGCTTATTGCAGCGGAACCAAGCCAGTAAAACGGAATTAGCCTTGCAACTAACGCGTAAAGCGTCGCGCAGTTTCATTGAAAACGTAGAAATCAGCACACAGCGTAGAAACCTCACCCAAATAGGCTTAGAGCTGACACATCGACATTACCTGGGTGCATGGGTCCTGGATGGTGCGTTATCGGCGACGAAGGGGATCAATTTTTGGGATGCGATGGCAGATACCTTGGCTGACCAAGGTGGGCCTTCCGCCCGTGCTCGTGTTTATGCTGTCCGTCTTAATCTGAGTGCACCACTGAAAATCGGTGAACAGAATCTGCGCTGGACGACCAGTATCAAGGGACAGTACAGCCCTGATTTGTTGCTGGGCTCCGAGCAATTCAGCATAGGTAGCCGCTATACCGTACGTGGTTTTGATACCTACAGCCTGTCTGGCAGCAATGGCTATTTTTTGCGTAACGAACTGGCATGGACAGTGTTGCCACCCAGCTCACGTGGACAGTCGCTGGAAGTTTATACCGGACTTGATCTGGGCCAGGTGTCACGTCAGACATATGACTGGGGTGCTTCCACGTTGTCGGGGTGGGGTATTGGTCTGCGAGCCAGCCTATATCCCGGCCTAAATCTTGAACTCGCCCATGAGCGCGCATTGTATCAGCCCGAAGGGTGGAACCGCCCAGCCATCACGCATTTTCGCGTAGCCATGCAGTACTGATTTAAGCCACTACCTTAATTTTGGTGATACACGATGAACAAGCTTTGCTATCGGATTATTTTCAATAAATATCGTCAACAGTTAATGGCGGTCGCTGAAATTACTGTGGGCCAAGGCAAAAATGGCAGTACCGATCGTACTACTGATTCCACTACGCCTTTGCGCGGTTGGATACCGAATTGGCTATTCAAGAGTATTGTGGTCTTTACCATGATGAGCTTGGGGACTGCCACACTTGCGGCAGATATTATTGCTGCGCCTAATGCTGGAGCGGGCAAACAGCCTGGAGTTATCAACGCTCCTAATGGTGTGAGTGTGGTCAACATCACCACCCCAACTTCCAGCGGGGTCTCCCATAACCAGTACGAGCAATTCAATGTTGGTCGCGCAGGGGCAATCCTCAACAACTCGCCAACGCTGAATCCCACCCAGTTGGGAGGCTATATCAATGGCAACGCAAATCTGATACCGGGTAACAGCGCGCGTATCATTCTGAATGAAGTGATCGCCCCAAACCCGTCTCAACTACGTGGCATGCTGGAGGTGGCCGGACAGAAGGCTGAAGTCATCATTGCCAACCCCTGGGGTATTTCTGTGGGTGCTGGTGCGGGATTTATCAATACCAGCAATGCCACGCTTACTACCGGGACTCCACAATTGAGCAATGGCAGTCTCACCGGCTACCAGGTAAGCCGTGGTAGCGTCAGCGTTGACGGTCAGGCCGACGTTAGTGTTCTGGATAGTTTCACGATCATCAGCCGTGCTTTACAGCTTAATGCCGGTTTGTATGCCAAGCAGTTGAATGTAGTGCTGGGTGCGAATCAGGTCGACAAGGCCACGCTGACTGCCACCCCAATTCAGGGTAATGGTCCGGCTCCAGCCCTGGCGCTGGATGTGGCGCAGCTAGGAGGTATGTACGCGGGTGCCATTAAGCTGATCGGTACTGAAGCCGGGGTGGGCGTTAATAGCAAAGGTCAGATCCAGGCCACTAGTGGCACATTGCAGCTAACCAGTGCAGGTGATCTGGTGCTATCAGGCTCCACCAGCGCACAGGGCGACATGACGCTTGAGGCTTTGGACAATCTTAGCAATAGCGGCACCATCAGCTCTACAGGCAAGCTCAGCGCCCGCGGTGCTCAAGCTCAACTCGACGGGACGATGGCTGCCGGTGGAGATTTGACTGTCACGGCGATAAGCGTTACCGGGCACGGTGGTTTAGCGGCGGGTAGCCGCGAAGATGGCACATTGGGAGAGCTTGGCAGCTTGCGCATCTCAGCTGCTGAGAATTTGCAGCATCATGGTCGGTTACTGGCAGCGCAGGACGTTGTACTCACTGGTGAGCGAGTACAACTCGATGAGGCCAACATTAGCAGCGTACATGGTGATATTTCGGCCCAAAGTGATAGCGATCTTAGTTTGGCTGACGCGAAGTTGATAGCCAGCGGCCAGGTGAGCCTTCAGGCCAAGGGGGTGCTGGATACGCATCAAGGATCAGTAGCTGGACGTGATTTACAGATTACGGCACAGGCGCTGAATAATCAGCAAGGTATGCTGGCCCAAGTTGGTACAGGCAGCTTGCTGCTTGATGTTGCCGGCAACATTGACAACAGCCACGGGCGCATCGTCGGAGACGGGCAATTGTTGCTGACTGCAGGTCAGTTGGCTAATACGGCTGGGTTGATTCAGGCCGATAAACTGACACTCAATAGCGGTAGTGTTAATAATCAGGGCGGTACAATGCTGGCGTTAAATGAAGATAGCCAGCATGCCTTGCATGTCCGTGGTGCATTCGATAATAGCCATGCCGGCCAGATATTGACCAATGGTGACTGGCAAATTGCTGCAGATAGTCTAAGTAACCGGCAAGGAACTATTCAGGCTCTGCGAGCATTGAATATATCTTCGGTGAATGATGTGGACAACAATAGTGGGCAGTTGTCTTCCGGGAGCCAGTTCGTATTGGATGCAGCGGGATTTAACAACCAATACGGCACCTTGCAAAGCGCCGGAACCATAACTGCTAGGCTGTTGGGTGTACTAGATAATCGTAATGGCAAAGTACTGAGTAATCAGGCCATGTCCTTACGTTTGCAGAGATTGTTTAATCAGCAAGGCATTGTGAGCGGCGGTGGGGTTACAGCCATTGCTGCGCAAAGCCTCAACAACCAGCAAGGCCGGGTAATAGGTGGGCAAAGTCTATCACTATCCCTAGTGGATAATTTCACCTTTAGCCAGGGGGATACGCTATCAAGTACTGGCGCGCTACAGCTAGATACGATGGGCGACATCATCAATAGCGGCAATTGGCAAAGTACTGGTGATATGTCTTTGTCTGCTCGCAATGTTAGCAATAATACCGGTGCGCAACTCATTGCTGGCGGGGCGCTCAGTGCCACTGCTTCGGCTTCTGTGGGCAATCAAGGTCGCATGGAGGGTAGTCAGGTAGATGTAAAAGCCGATGTAATTAACAATAGCGGCATGATTAGTGCCAACCGGCTATCGGCTAATGCTCGGCATCTGCAAAACCAGGGTAGTGCTGCAGTGCTGGCGGCTACTGAACAACTAGATGTAAGCGCCAGCGAGCGGCTAAGCAATACCGATGGTGCCCTGATGTATAGCGCGGGCTCCATGAACTTGCATAGTGGTGGGCTACTAGAAAATATCTCCTCCTTTATTGCAGCGGAAGGGGATGTAAATGTCGATGCCAGCCGATTAGAAAATCGTCGCTCGGCAGTGGTGATTCAGCGTGAGGCGGAAACCAGTAGTTATGGCTGGAACAAATACAATTACTATTGGCGCAGCTTTGGCGCACGTGGCCAGGGTGATATTTCGGCTGTAACCAAAACCTTACTGGTGAATAGCCCAGAGGCGGCTAACAGTTATTACGGCACTATCCTGCAGCTTGATCAAGCCAATAAAAAAGCCTTGGTCCGCTACCAGGGCGATCACGAGCTCTGGGTCAATTACAACGCAATCCAGAAAAATGCTGATGGCAGCTATGATATGACCTTCTATGAAGGTAAGGCCTGCCTGGGGCGAGGTGAAACTTGCCCCTATCAGCAGATTGTCTGGCGTGAATATACCGGCGTACCCCGCGTGGAACAATGGGATCCAAATCTGCACGTGAATCCCATTACGTTAAATGATATCGACGATCTGTATAACTTTCGCGAGCGCTCCGTGAGTGGCACCCGCTATTTGGATAAATTAATTTCTGCAGGGGCAGCCTCCACGCTAGATGCTGGCAAAAAGTTGACTCTGAATGTAGGCAGCTTGCTGAATGATGCCAGCCGCATTACCGCCAATGGCGACCTTGCCATTGTCGGGGCCAGCTCGGTTATCAATCAAAGCTACTCGATTAATGAGCGACTGCATGAAACAGGTGTCGATCATTACGACAAGCATGTCGGCATTCACTGGTATCGCTCCTGGACGAGAGACGAGACTAGCTCGGTACAGACGCTGGATGCCGTCATCGCAGGTAATCAGGGGGTCAGTATTGCAGCGCCAGTCATCGACAATGTCACGCAAGAGCAGGCGCAAACAACAAAAGTACCAACAGTTGGTGCTACAGCGGGCCAAGCTGATCCTGGCGATGCGCTAGCCAATTTGCTGGTGAAGCTGCCCAATAATGGCTTGTTCACACAAACTAGCTATCCAGGCGCACATTATCTGATTGAAACCGATCCACGCTTTACCCAATACAGCAATTTCATCAGCAGTGACTACATGCTGCAACAATTGGGTTTCGATCCCAATGTAATCCAAAAAAGATTAGGTGATGGCTACTATGAACAGAAACTGGTCAAGGACCAGATACTGTCGCTAACCGGAGCCGCATCCCGCAATGGCAAGGACGCTACCGAACAGTACAAGCAATTACTTAACAGCGGAGCCAAAGTAGGGCAGAGCTTTCAGTTGCAGTTGGGCGTAGCCTTGTCTCCAGAGCAAATTGCCCGTCTGCAAGAAGATATTGTCTGGATGGTGAGCGAAACAGTACAAACCGCTTCTGGTCCGCAGCAAGTACTGGTTCCCAAAGTCTATCTGGCAAGTACCAGCCCTCAACTGCGCGCGGACGGTGCATTAATCAGTGGTAAGTCCCTTAATCTGCAAGCTTCGAGGCTAAACAATCAGGGGCAATTGCATAGTGCAGAACAGCTTGTTATCCAGGCCGATCAGCTGAATCACCAGGGTGGTCTGATCGATGGTCAAAGCGTATCGCTCAGCGCCAAACAACTCAATCTAAGCACTGATCTGCAGCATAGTGGCCGCACCGCAGAAGTACGCGGTACCGATATCAAGCTGAGTGGCGATGATGTCACCTTGCGGGGTGCCAAAATCAACGCCAGCGACAGCGTTGCGATTGCAGCTAAGAATAATCTGGCCATTACCACGGCTAGACGCGAAGAAGACGGCACCGTACAAGTGATGTCTGGTCGCATGGGCAATCGCGGTACACATTTGCAAGAACCCGGCGGCAGCGGTGTGGCTACCTATACGGGCCATTGGGAACGTGCGCAAGGTTCCGACATCAGCGCAGGTGGCAAGCTGACCCTCAGCGCCGGCCAAGATATTACCGTGCAAGGCTCCAGTGCCAAAGCACAGGGCCAAACCCTGCTGAGTGCAGGACGCGACATCAACATCACCACCGATACCACCCACAATCGCGGCACCCTGCAGGCAGATAGCGCCGCCACCCGCGTGTCGGCCAGTGGCCAAGCGGATACCCTATATACCAGCCAGATTGGTGGCGCAGCCGGGCTCACCGTAGAGGCAGGCAAACAACTCACCCTGACCGGCAGTGGCCTCAGCAGCAGCCAAGGCCAGACCGCCCTCAGCGCCGACACCGTCACGCTACAGGAAGCACGGCAACAGTCAGCCGACCACGACCAGGAATGGGGTAAAAGAAGCCAGGGCCAAACCCTGATCAACAAAGACAAGGGATTCGGCAGCAGCATCAGCAGCAGCCAGGGCGTCAATATCGTGGCACGCCAGAGTGACCTCACCCTGCAAGGCAGCAGCATCGACGCCGACCAGGGCGCGATCAAGCTCAAGGCGGCACAAGACGTCAAACTTCTGGCCAGCCAGGATCAAGAACAACTGCAACAAGAACACCACAGCAGCAGCAAAGGACTGTTCCGCAGCAAGCGCACCGACAGTATTCAAGAGCACCAACGCACCCAAGCCCAAGGCAGCAGCCTGTCTGCCGACAGCATCCGCATCGACGCCGGTCGCGACCTCACGCTGCAGGGCGGCAATGTCGCTGCCACCCACGATGTCGAGCTGACAGCAGGGCGCGATGTCACCCTCACTACGGCTATCAGCACCGAGCGCCAGTTTGCTGATGAAAAAACCAGCACCTCCGGCTTGATGGGCAGCGGCGGCATTGGCTTTAGCATTGGCAAACAATCCCAGCGCGACCAGCAAGCAGACACAGGTACCGCCGAAAAAGGCAGCACCGTCGGCAGCATCCTAGGCAATGTCAACATCCATGCCGGCCAGCAAGCCACCCTACGTGGCACGGATGTCATTGCCGGCGGCGATATCGACCTCAAGGCCAAAGAAATCCGTATCGAAGCCGCAGAAAACCGCTACCAACACGACGAAAAGCACGAAGCCAGCAAGAGCGGCCTCACCGTCGCCCTCTCCGGCGTAGTCGGTGCCGCCGTCAATACCGCCGTCCAACAAACCCAGGAAGCCAAAGAAACCGACAATGGCCGACTGCAAGCCCTCAAAGGCATCCAGGCCGGCCTGAGCGGCTATCAAGCCTACCAAGCCTATCAAGAAGAAGCCGCCAAAGCCCCCGCTGAACAAAGCTTTGCCGGCATCAGCCTGTCCATCGGCAACCAAAAATCCGCCTCACACAGCAGCACCAGCCAGAGCCAAAGCCAAGGCAGCAGCCTGCAAGCAGGCGGCAACCTCAGCTTAAGCGCGACCGGCAGCGGCCAGCGCGATGCCCAAGGCCAAGCCCAGGACGGCGACATCCGCATTCGGGGCAGCAGCCTGCAAGCCGGCAAAGACCTCACCCTGGACGCCGCCCGCGACATCGAACTGACCGCCAGCCGCAATCAAAGCACCGAAACCGGCGGCAATACCAGCAGCGGCTGGAACCTGGGCATCAGCCTGGGCGTCAGCAACAGCGGAGCAGGGCTCTCCATCTTTGCCAACGCCAACAAAGGCAAAGGCAGCGAAAGCGGCCACGGCAACAACTGGCAAGAAACCACCCTCAATGCCGGCAACACACTGCAGCTCCAGTCCGGACGCGACACCACCCTCACCGGGGCCCAAGCCAGTGGCCACACCATCGTGGCAGAAGTAGGCCGCGACCTCACCCTCAGCAGCCAGCAAGACGAAGACCACTATCATGCCAAGCAAAACCAAGCCAGCGTGGGCGGCAGCTTCACCGTTGGCAGCATGACCGGCAGCGGCTCCTTCAGTGTCAGCAAACAAAAGCTCGACAGCGACTACCGCAGCGTACAAGAACAAACCGGCCTTTACGCCGGCAGTGGCGGCTATGACATCACCGTTGGCCAGCACACCCAACTCAACGGTGCCGTGATTGGCAGCACCGCCAGCGCCGACAAAAACCAACTGGACACCGGCACCCTCGGCTTCAGCAACCTGCACAACCAAGCCGACTACAAAGTCGAAAGCCAAAGCATCGGCATGAGCAGCGGCCTGAGCGTCAGCGACCAACTCAAAGGCACCCTGATGAGCCAGGGAGCCAGCAGCCTGCTCGGCGGCGGCAACAGCAGCGGCCATGCCGAATCCACCACCTATGCGGCAATCAGTGATGGCAGCATCACCATCCGTGACCAGGACAAGCAGCAACAAGACATCGCCACCCTCAGCCGCGACGTCGAACATGCCGCCAACGGCCTCAGCCCCATCTTCGACAAAGACAAAGAACGGCAACGACTCGCCGAAGCCCAAGCCATCGGCGCCATCGGCAGCCAACTCATCCAGGTTGTTGCCACCGACAAACTGGCCGAAGCCAACCGCAAAGCCGGCCAAGACCCAGACTACGCCAACAGCCAGGAATACAAAGACCTGCAAGCCCAGTGGGGCACAGGCGGCACCTTCCAAAAGGCCGCCACCGCCGCCACCGCCGCCCTGCAAGGGCTGGCGGGGAACAACCTCCAGGCAGCACTGGCCGGCGCCGCCGCGCCCTACCTGGCAGGCGTAGTCAAAGACCTGACCGGCGACAACAAACAAGCCAACATCCTCGCCCATGCCGTGGTGGGTGCCGCGCTCGCCCAACTCAAAGGCGACAATGCCCTTGCCGGAGCGGCAGGCGCAGGCAGCGCCCCGCTGATGGCCGACTACCTGCAACAGACGCTGTATCCTGATGCGAAAAACCTGACGGAAGAACAAAAGCAAACCATCAGCGCGCTGACCACGCTGGCCTCAGGGCTGGCAGGCGGCCTGGCGGGTGGAAACAGCGCAGGTGGGCTGACAGGGATGCAGGCGGGTAAGAATGAGGTGGAGAATAACACCTTGTCGCCCAAGGAAATCAACACCCTGGGTAAAGAGCTTCAGTCGCAATGCGGTACGCTCAGTGGAGGCTCGAAATCGGCGTGCGAAAATGGCTTGATTACTGCTGCTGTCAAAGAAAGTAACCGCAGAAACGACTTTAGTCCGGAATATCAAGCCGCATTTGACGCCACATTCAACAAGGCGATGGCAGATGTTTCCACCATCTGCAAAGCCAATAGTCAGTGTGTTACCGAAGTAGCCAATAGCCTATTGATGGCTCGCCTAAGCTGCAGTACGGTAGAGTGTGCCAATGGCCAAGCAGGAGGTGCTGTCCGCAATGCCGCGCTGCGCTATGGCAGTGTGCTGGATGTTGCCAAACTGGCAGTAGGGGATTTTGGTTGGCTGGTTGGGTTGAAGGGGCCGTCTACAACTGCTGCAAACTCTGCGGTCATATCTGTCCGTCAGGCAGACCTTAATACGCTTGCGGCAAATGGCGTGAAATTTACTCCAGAAAATGTGTTAGCAACTGGCATTGGGCCAAACGGGAAAATTGTTTTTCTTGAAAACGGATCATCAAGTGCAGGATTGCAACACATTATCGAAAGGCATGCGGCTGATTTTGAAAGCAAAGGCATTGCACAGTCCGATATTCCTTCGGTGGTAATGGAGGCTGTTACTAAAGGTACGTTGGTAGGGACGAATGGCTCGGCCCCTGTCTATCAAATAATTTATGACGGATCACCAAAATATATTTCTGTTGGGGTTGGCTCCAATGGTTTTATTGTCCGTGCAAACCCCGTCTCGACATGGAAACCTGTTCAATGAAAAAGCTAAGATTAAGTGCTGAGTACGGTGCGCCTCCAATTTTCAATCCCACCCCTGAAGAAATGGGGCATATAGATATCGACGATCTTAACCTGTCTTCTGATCTTTTGATTAAAATAAGAGAGTGGGATTTTAAATTTCAAAAAACTTTTGTAGATGACTATCCACCAGATTCTGGTTTTAAAATTCTCGACGATTTGCAGCAACATAATAAAGTTGGGGCTGAGCTTGCAGAACTGATTCAGCAGGAGATGGGGGAAAATATATTTATCGAATTTTTTCCGCTAAAGTAGAGTTTCCACGACGTCTGCAAACTCCACCGCGATGCCCAAGGCCAATCCAAAAATTCAAAGCAATCCATGAGCAACAAAGCCGCGAAGTGGATAAAAACAGCCCGCTGGTGGCGCAAGGCTGGGACAAGGAACTCGCCTACGGCGGTATCCAGATCAGCGAACGTCCAAACTGGATGAGCGACATCTTTGGCATGGACGTGATGCGCGACGAACAAGCCAAAGCCCTGGTGAAATACTGGAATGCACAAGACCTGAACAAGATCGACAGCAATAGCCCGGCCTGGAGCAAGTTCGCGGTGTTTGCCTCCGACCCAGAAAACCAACTGGCACTGTTCAGTGGTGGCCTGGCGGTGAAGGAGCTGGTCCAAAAGGCCACCGCCTTCCTCAGCCGCAATAGCGCGACAAGCACGGTCGAAGCTTCTAAGATTGGCCTGCAATGGGGCAAAGGCAATATGAAGCAAGGCATGCCCTGGGAGGATTTTGTTGGCACCACCTTACCTGCCAATTCCCGCTTGCCACAAAACTTCAAAACCTTTGATTATTATGATCGTCTCTCTAAAACCGCCATCAGCGCCAAAACCCTGGATACACAGACCTTGGCCAAGCTAACTAAGCCGAATCAACTATATAGCTCGATCAAGAGTAATGTGGATGCGGTGGCGAAGTTTAAACCGGCAGATTTGTCGGGTGTTACACTAACCCCGGCGATGATTGCCAATCGTGAAATCCGCTTGGCAGTCCCGGCGCAAACCAATGCTACGCAGTGGCTGGAAATCAACCGTGCGGTCGAATACGGCAAGACCTTGGGCATCAAGATTAATATTACACAGGTAAAGTGAAATGACCTTTAAACCAAATCAAGATTATTGGACCAATGTGTACATTACCGAGCAATTTATTTCTATAAGAACTTATTCTGGTTTAGGCTTGGCGGGGGCGGATCCACTATTCCCACAACATTTATTGGAACCAGATGCAGATCATCACACCCTTGGTCTGACAGTATTGCAAGCCTTGCAAAATAGCCGAACCTTAAGCAATGAGGAATGTGAAACTACCGATTTTTTTGATTTGACCGCAGGCAAACTACGCTATCAAGCCTGGTATCAGGAATTGATGCAGCGTTATGGCTATAAAACCAAAAAAGCCTTGTTCAAGAATATGCAGTTATGTGGTATTCACTGCGTGAACGGCATCATTACCATTATTCCTTATCGTCACGAAAAACTAGAGGCCTGGGGTGGCGACGGTATCGAGGAGAGTGATTATGTCGTACTTTCTACCGCGTCTACACCAGAAGAAATTGGCGCAGGCCTACGCTTAGCCATCAGTCGCTGTCGTTGACGCCTGCCCTGCCCGGTGTGGGTGCAGTCCGAAAGATTAACAACCCCGCACTGGGCAGCGCCAAGGCCAATAAAGAGCTCTCCTTGGACGCAGCTCGTGACATAAAACAAAGCACTGAAAGTGGCAATCTCAACAACGCCTGCAGTGCATAAAGTTTTGCACACACCAATTAAAGATATATTTCCATGAAGAAAAATACCATAACTTGTTTTCGAACAAAAATTATCAACACATTTGTCTTAATTACTTTATCATCTGCATCTGCATCTGCATCTGCATCTGCATCTGCATCTGCATCTGCAATATCTAACCAGATATCTGCTGATATCTTGCTGAGCAAACTGACTGATAGTTGCGATACATCGCTATTTGGCTATCTAAAACAAAATGAAGCAGTTGCAACTAAACTGGCACCTGTGTATACGAAAGATAATTTTCTATTTTTCAAAGTGAAAAATAGAAAATCACACGACAATGACAGCATCGTTAACTTCACAACTCCATTGAATGCGAGTGGTTTGGAAATTATAGGCTACACCGATCAGTATACAAATCTGGGTAAAGATGGTCGTTATTATAATTGGGGATTTGTCGTAAAGGGTAATCCTGCAGATGTTATAAAGAAGCTACCTGCCAATGTTGCATCACAGCTACGCCAAGATGGTGATATTTTTATCAAAGCGGAATGGAAGCCTTCAAAAGACGATGCAGCCCCTTGGCGAGCAGGCACTAACACACCATCAGGCGAGCCGCCAAAGCTTGGCACTGTGGAGCTGCTTTTGATGCTCGAAGCCACTTCTGCCAACGAAACGCATATTATTTGTTCACTACAAGGCACTGTCACCCAAGATATTCTTAAAGCTCATAGGCCAGACCTGTACGATGAAATGTATAATAATAAAATCACTGTACAAAAATGGATAATTGCCGCAGAGCTAATTAAAAATTTCCAAATGGGGCGCCTTTTCAATAGCAATGAAGAGAAACAGAAAATTCTACAAGATACCATTTCAACCCTGAAAAAAAATAACCCAAATCACCCTCTAGCTTATTGGCAGGAGCTGACAGAAATTCAAAATAATTTCTTGGATGATGTTGCGAGAGATGAGCCGGAAAATGAGAAAAATCTTAGGGCGTTGATGGCTCTGTTGATGGTGAATGCTATGGATATTGATCAACTGAAAGATACGCCGCCAGAACAATCCCCGATTGTAACCCTAGTAACCAATAATATTATGAGCGTCGAACAGCTGGTACAGCTTAAAGGGGAATTTCAATATGGTGCTGCACTGCGAAAAAGAGAGGAAGCAGTAAAGAAACTGAAGGAGCGATATGATTTAGCCGACAAAAAGTGACTATCATGTTGTGGTTGGAGATTGGTGAAGTGTTGCTCTCACTCAGTCCAAGGCTGGTTCTAAGGAAGCCCGATGCCATCCCGTAAAGAAATTGCAAGTATTTGAGATAAACTGGCTATTTGTCTGGTGTATAGATTCAATCTTGGAATGGAGAGTAAAAATAAAATGATCTTTGGAGAGCCTTTTTACTTTGCACTGCAGTTTGATGTTGTCGAGGCATGGAATTCACCCGAAAGTATATGGCGAAATGGACTTTTTTGTTGTAGGTAAAAGGTGAGAGGGTGTTTGAGATTGTAGATGTTGTTGAGTTAAAAACAACATTTGGATTTTATTCAAAATCACCAATAGAAGAACTTTGTATTAATAACATAGAAATTGATGCGGTCGATTTGTATCGGAATGCTGAAAAATATTTCATAGGAGATGGTGAGGAGTTGATTAAGGGGTTGTTTGATCTAACATGCACAGCGATGGAAGATGGTCAGTGCTATTTGTATTTAATTAAAACAGACGAAGGTGATAGATTGGTATGGAGTACTGATAATGGAGAGAATGTAAGTGAGGCTATACTTCCTGTAGGAACGATAAAGGAAACTATAAAAAATTACAAAATATAAATCTGTAATCACTCAGGCTCCTCGATAAATCCCATTTTCCTAAATGGTTAATCAATAAAATCAATAAGTTACGAGATGTTTATTGCCCAAAGAGAGGGTTTTCGAGGAACCACCTTCGGCTTCGGCCAGCAAAATGGCATCAGCTTCCAACTGGGCGTTGGCCAGAGCCAGGGCAGCAGCCTGCAAGCCGGCAAAGACCTCACCCTGGACGCCGCCCGCGACATCGCACTGACCGCCAGCCGCAACCACCGCACCGAAACCGGCGGCAATACCAGCAGCGGCTGGAACCTGGGCATCAGCCTGGGCGTCAGCAACAGCGGAGCAGGGCTTTCCATCTTTGCCAACGCCAACAAAGGCAAAGGCAGCGAAAGCGGCCACGGCAACACCTGGCAAGAAACCACCCTCAATGCCGGCAACACACTGCAGCTCCAGTCCGGGCGCGACACCACCCTCACCGGAGCCCAAGCCAGCGGGCGCGCCATTGTGGCCGAAGTAGGCCGCGACCTCACCCTCAGCAGCCAGCAAGACGAAGACCACTACCACGCCAAGCAAAACCAAGCCAGCGTGGGCGGCAGCTTCACCGTTGGCAGCATGACCGGCAGCGGCTCCTTCAGCCTCAGCAAACAAAAGCTCGACAGCGACTACCGCAGCGTACAAGAACAAACCGGCCTTTACGCCGGCAGTGGCGGCTATGACATCACCGTGGGCCAGCACACCCAACTCAACGGCGCCGTGATGGGCAGCACCGCCAGCGCCGACCAAAACCAACTGGACACCGGCACCCTCGGCTTCAGCAATCTACACAACCAAGCCGACTACACAGTCGAAAGCCAAAGCATCGGCATGAGCAGCGGCCTGAGCGTCAGCGACCAACTCAAAGGCACCCTGATGAGCCAGGGAGCCAGCAGCCTGCTCGGCGGCGGCAACAGCAGCGGCCATGCCGAATCCACCACCTATGCGGCAATCAGTGATGGCAGCATCACCATCCGTGACCAGGACAAACAGCAACAAGACATCGCCACCCTCAGCCGCGACGTCGAACATGCCGCCAACGGCCTTAGCCCCATCTTCGACAAAGACAAAGAACGGCAACGACTCGCCGAAGCCCAAGCCATCGGCGCCATCGGCAGCCAACTCATCCAGGTTGTTGCCACCGACAAACTGGCCGAAGCCAACCGCAAAGCCACCCAAGACCCAGACTACGCCAACAGCCAGGAATACAAAGACCTGCAAGCCCAGTGGGGCACCGGCGGCACCTTCCAAAAGGCCGCTACCGCCGCCACCGCCGCCCTGCAAGGGCTGGCGGGGAACAACCTCCAGGCTGCACTGGCCGGTGCCGCCGCCCCCTACCTGGCAGGCGTAGTCAAAGACCTGACCGGCGACAACAAACAAGCCAACATTCTCGCCCATGCCGTGGTGGGCGCTGCGCTGGCCCAACTCAAAGGCGACAATGCCCTTGCCGGAGCAGCAGGCGCAGGCAGCGCGCCGCTGATGGCCGACTACCTGCAACAGACGCTGTATCCTGATGCGAAAAACCTGACGGAAGAACAAAAGCAAACCATCAGCGCGCTGACCACGCTGGCCTCAGGGCTGGCAGGCGGCCTGGCGGGTGGAAACAGCGCCGGTGGGCTGACGGGGATGCAGGCGGGCAAGAATGAGGTGGAGAATAACTACCTGACAGCCAAACAGGACGCGGCCAAGAATACCGAAAAAGCGGGCTGCAAAGGCGAGTTGAGCTGCCTAGCCAAGGTTGAACTGAAATATGCCCTGATCAGCGGCCAGCAAGAAATCGGACGGATGGTCGGCGTCGGTGGCGGCATCGGCCTGCAAAGCTACCAGCAGGCAGAAAACATCGTCGACATGGTGCGCAACTGGAGCGACACCCAAAAAACTCTGGTCGCCCTGGTCAACGACCCCGCTTTCCGCAGCAAGGTTGGCGACAGCATTGTGCAAGACTACCGCCAACGCATAGACCTGATGACTAAGGCCTACAATGATGGCGGCTGGGACGGATCGGTCACATCCGGGGTAGAAGCCGGACGACTGGCGGTGGATGTGGTGGGCGCGGCGACAGCGGTGATGGGGGCGGGTAAAGTAGCCGCTACCGCAGCCAAGGCCGGGGCCAATGTGGCGGGGCAGGCCATCACCAAAACCGCAGCGGCGGTAGAAGCCTCTGTTGGTGGTTTGCAAGGCTTCAACCAGCTACTGAAAAACGGCGGACTGTTTACCAGTAATGGCAAACCACTGATGGACTTCCGCTTGCTGACCACTGCTCAGAAAAGCGTAGTTGGCGACCTGCTGGGCAGCCAGAAAGTGCAACAGCTGATTCCCGGCGCGCAAGAAATAGGCCGCAGCCCCGGCATCGGACAAAGCGGTATTGACGGGTTGTACAAGGTCAACAAGCCGGGCGTGGATTATGTGGTGATCGAATACAAATTCGGGTCATCCAAACAAAGCATGACGCTGGACGGCTTGCAAGGCAGTGATAGCTGGTTGAGCGGGGCGAATACCAATTACAACCGGATATTGGAGTCGGTGGGCCTAGCTAATGCATCAAAAGTAGAAAAAGCCCTGAGTGAGGGGAAGGTTGAAAAGTGGTTGGTACACACCGACCCATTTGGTCGAGTGACAGTAGGCGTGATGAGGAAGGATGGTAAATTGATTCCAAATCCTGAGGCGGCATCGAAATTATTAAAAGGGATAAAATAGTGCGCTCGTTAATTGGCAGTCGTGCATACTGGGATGGCTTGGTGAAATTTCTTATTGAAGATATATGTGATCGTTGGGAGACCGCCAATAAGCCCGGTGGAGATGTATCCTATGCTCCCCAATATATGTTTTCAATTTCAAGAGAGAATTGGCACTTGCTACTCAGCCGCTACTCCCGTGGCGACGACATCCAGGAACTGGCGCAGTATTTCCCGCCCTTACTCGATGCCTGGGAAGAATCCGAGCGGTTGGGCAAGGACGTGTTTACCCCGCAACAGCAATACACCCGCCACGCCTGGAAGGTGAATCTGGACCATTACATCGTCTGCTTCTGGCTGGTGGGGCTGGCTTTGGCCCTGGAGCTGCCGGACGCGCAATGGCAACGGCTGCTGCTATTGATTGGCAACGAAGGCGAAGACCAATTACTCGACCGTATCATTGCCAGCCGTCAAACAGGGCGCAAGATTGGCGTTACGCTGTGCCACCCCAAGCCCTACCAGCGGCTGCTGAACGCCATCGACGCCCCAGCAGCACAGCAAGCCCGGCTGCTGGCCGACTTTGTGCAGCACTGGTATCGCGAACTGGACCGCCCGGCCAAACCCGGCAATGCCCCGGCCACCGCCATGTATGAACGCCCGTACTGGTACAGCTTGGGGAATCGACAGTTAGAGGACAGCGGTTACTTTGGCCGCTGGTGCGTGGAGGCGGTAGCCGCCGTCAAAGCCTTTGGCCTGGATGACAGCCAGTGTCTGGGACTGGAACACTACCCCGGCGACCTGCTACGGCCCAACGGCCCCAGCACCCACCCCGCCCGCCCGGACAACGGCGACGATCAAACGCCCACCATCCCCAGCCCACCCTGTAAAAGCTGGTGGCAACGTTTATTGGGGCGCTAACAGTAACAGCCCGCCTATCCATTAAATAGCCGGGCTGTTCTGCACGGGTGACTACGCGGGTTCAAGCCAGCAATTGCTGTGTTGCTGCTGCAAACCCAGCAAGCCCTGCATCAAGTGGCTGCGATAGGCATCGGACGGGTGCAGGGCAAGCAAGGCCAATACCGCCTCCAGCGTCTGGGCCTGCTCTCGCAATGCGGATTCCAGTTGGGCAAAACCACGTGCCAAATCCTGCACCGGGCTGCGCAGCGCGGCAAAGCGGTCCTGCTGGAGCATGGCTTGCAGCAGGACGATGTGTTGGTGCATCAGGGGGAGGATGGGTGTGGTGGTTTGGTGTGTCATGGGCGTTGCTCCTGAGGTGGTATATAGAGCAACGGCGGGGTGGTGGAAGACCTGCTTAAGGCGGTAAACGGTGCAATACAGGATAGGAAGATACGCATCAGAAGGCTCCAGAAAGCAGCTGGAATCTGCTCCCTACGACGCCAATCGCGGGTGGCAGGCGCATGGCGGGATTGGCGTTACCGGCTTCCTTCCCGGCGCCTCAAAAGAGGCTCCCACCATGGCCCGCCATAAAAAAGGCAAAGCAATGGTGTGCGGACTGGTACGCAAGCGCGTAGCAGTCCGGGAAGCTCGGGACGCCAATCCCGGTGCCGCTATTGAACGGCACGGTGGGGATTATCTAGTGCTGCGGGTGGGAAGGCAAGAAACATGGGCTAGGGCGGGCGGTGGCAAGGCGGGGCATGGTGTACGGAGCGCGGGCCGTGGATGGCAACGCAAAGGTATGCGTCAGTTGGCGACGCAAGGTTTAAACGCGACGTGCTTGCCTTAGCTGGCGGCGGGCCTGCGCCAGGTCCCAGGCGCTTTGCAGGGCCATCCAGAACTGTGCATCCTGGCCGAACAAGCAGGCCAGCCGGATGGCGGTGTCGGGGCTGATGCCGCGTTTGCCGGCAATCAGTTCGTTCAGCCTGCGCCGCGAGATGCCCAGCCGCCGCGCGGCATCGGTCTGGCTCATGCCGGAGGGTGCCAGAAAGCGGCTGTCCAGAAAGCGGCCGGGATGTAGCGGGGTGCGGGCACTGACGAGCGGAGTGGACATGGTGGCGGGCTTGGATGGCGTGTTGGGCTGCGTTGCTTTGCCGCCAGCGTGTGCTGGCGGCAGTTTGACACAAGCTGCGGTCTGGTCAGGAAAATGAAAACGTCAGCGCCAAGGCGTGCCGATGCAGACAGTAGGCTGAGTCAGGCAAGCAGGCGCTGAGGTTTTCCTGGTTTAGTCCTTGAACATGCGGAAACCGCTGATCATGGTCGACACCATGCTCTGCTTGGACATGATGTCTTCGCGGATGGCTGCATACACGTGAATCATCACGAACAAAATGATGGACCACATGCCCAGCCGGTGCCAGTTGTGTACGGTAAGGCTGTTGCCGCCAAAGGCGGAAATCACCCAGCCAAAGCCCTGGTAGGCCCAGCTCTTGGTGCCCAGGCCTTCGCCGTACAGCGCAAAGCCGGAGAAGCACATGAATACCGCGGCCCACAGGAAAGTGGCCATGGCGATCTGGCCGACCGGGTTGTGGCCGATGTATTTTTTCGGATAGCGCTCCAGGAACAGATACCAGCGCACTTCAAAGAAAAATTCCTTCCACCAGCCCTTGTCCCACACCGGCACCAGAATGATCTCGCGTGCATGGTGATTGCCCACCAGCGCCCAGTACAGCCGGCCAATCAGGCCGATGGCCAGGATGTAGCCGGCGGTGAAATGGGCAAAGCGGATATAGCCCATGACAAAATTGAAGGTGGCCTCGCCCGGAACCGAAGGCAGGGGTTTGCCGATCAGGTAACCGGTAACGGACAGGGTGATGATGCACAGCACGGTAACCCAGTGCCACAGGCGCACCGGTGCCTCGTACACATAAACGGACGTGACCTTGCGGCCCAGGCCCTGTGGGGCGTTGCCGTCGAAGCCGTAGCTTTTCATGTTGAATCTCCTGTTTTCCCGCCGTACCGCCACGCTGCCGGCCATCCCGGGAGTGATGGGCACTCCGGCCAGCGTGGCGGACGATCAGGAAGTTCGCCAGTACCGCCTGCGGGGGGGGCGGGCGGTGCTGACTGGTCAATCGTCGTGCCGTCAGCCGGGCAGGGGGTGCCGCCGGGCGGACGGGCGCGACGAACTCAACGTACTTTCACACTCACCAGTTCGCCGCCGTCCTCGCCAATCACATGGGTGGAGCAGGCCAGGCAGGGGTCGAAGCTGTGCAGGGTGCGCAGGATTTCCAGCGGCTGATCCGGCACCGCCATCTTGGTGCCCATCAGCGAGGCTTCGTACGCGCCGATCTGGCCCTTGGCGTCACGCGGACCGGCATTCCAGGTGGTGGGCACCACGCACTGGTAGCTGTCGATGCGGGTGTCGGCAATCTTCAGCCAGTGACCCAGCGCACCACGCGGTGCTTCGGTAAAGCCCACGCCCTTGGCCGCGGCGGGCCAACTGGCCGGGTCCCACTTCTCCACATTGGCAGTTGCCGTGTCGCCGTTCTTGATGTTGGTGATGAGGCGGTCGAAGAAGTAGCGCATCTTGTTGGCGGCCCAGGACGATTCCAGCGCGCGCGCGGCGGTACGGCCCAGGGTGGAGAACAAGGCTTCCTTGGGTGCGCCCAGTGCATGCAGCAGCTTGTCCACCGGCTCCTTGAACTCCGGCTTGTTCTGGTGATAGCCGATCAGGTAGCGCGCCAGCGGGCCTACTTCCATGGCGTGGCCCTTCCAGCGCGGCGATTTGATCCACGAGTACTTGGCCGATTCGTCCAGTTGCTCGATACGGGTCTTGGTTCCCTTGTGCTTGGCACCCAGCTCGAATTTGGGCGCGGTGATGCCGTCGAAGGGGTGCAGGCCCTTGCTGTCGTCGCCATAGCTGTACCAGCTATGGGTGACGAATTCCTGGATTTCATCCGGGGCGTACAGGTCGATCGGGTGGATTTCGTTGAACTTGCCGTTGATGATGGCGCCACGCGGCAGCAGCAGGCTGCTTTCGCTGTAGTCGTTGGCATGGTCGGGGAAGTCGCCGTAGGACATCACGCTCTGGCTGGACAGGCCGCCACCAATGGCCGCCCAGTCCTTGTAGAAGCCGGCAATGGCGATCACGTCCGGAATGTACACCTGCTCGCAGAAGGTGATGGTGCGGTCGATGATCTGCGACACCAGGTTCAGCCGCTCCATATTGATGGCACCGACTGCGCCCACGTCATCGATATTGATGGCGCAGGGCATGCCGCCCACCAGCCAGTTGGGGTGGGGGTTCTTGCCGCCAAAAATAGTGTGGATCTTGACGATTTCCTTCTGGAAGTCCAGCGCTTCCAGATAGTGCGCCACCGCCATCAGGTTGGCTTCCGGCGGCAGTTTCATCGCCGGGTGGCCCCAGTAGCCATTGCGGAAGGGGCCTAGCTGGCCGGATTCGACAAAGCGCTTCAGCCGCGATTGCAGGTCACGGAAATAACCTGGGCTGGACAGCGGCCAGTCGGAAATGCTCTGTGCCAGCTCGCTGGTTTTCTTCGGGTCGGCCTTCAGCGCGGACACCACGTCCACCCAGTCCAGCGCATGCAGGTGGTAGAAGTGTACCAAGTGGTCGTGTACATACAGCGCCGCCTGCATCATGTTGCGGATCAGGTTGGCGTTTTCGGGAATCTTGATCTTCAGCGCGTCTTCCACCGCGCGCACCGAGGTCAGCGCGTGGGTGCCGGTACATACACCGCAGATGCGCTCGACAAAGGCCCAGGCGTCACGCGGGTCGCGGCCCTTGAGAATCACTTCCAGGCCGCGCCACATGGTGCCGGTGGACACGGCATTGGTGATGATGTTGTTGCTGTCGATGTTCACTTCGCAGCGCAGATGGCCCTCAATGCGAGTGACCGGGTCCACCACCACGCGGCGGCCGCTATTGTCCAGGGTAAAACCTTGGGTCTGGTAGGACATCAGACTTTCTCCTCGTTCTTGTCTTTATTCTCGGCGGGTGCGGCGGCATCCAGCGGCTGCAGGTCCTGCTTTTTCAGCATGGTGCTCTTGATGGCGCTGACCGCGGCGTGGGCGGCAATGGCAGCCCCGGCGGTGCCGGCCACGGTAAAGCCGATCTTGTCGGCATTGGCTTCCACGCCGAATTGCGGAATCGAGGTGACGCGGTCGTAGAAGGAACCCTTGTCCCAGAAGCCTTCTTCCGAACAGCCAATGCAGCCGTGGCCGGACTGGATGGGGAAGGACACGCCGTCGTTCCAGCGTACGGTGGAGCAGGCGTTATAGGTGGTGGGGCCTTTGCAGCCCATCTTGTACAGGCAATAGCCCTTGCGCGCGCCATCGTCGTCCCAGCTCTCGACAAACTGACCGGCGTCAAAGTGCGGGCGGCGATAGCATTTATCATGGATGCGCTGGCCGTAGAACATCTTGGGCCGGCCCTGGCGGTCCAGCTCCGGAATCTTGTCGAAAGTCACCATATAGGTAATCACGGCGGCCATCACTTCCGGAATCGGCGGACAGCCCGGCACCTTGATCACCGGCTTGTCCAGAATCACCTGATGCACCGGCGTGGCGCGGGTGGGGTTGGGCTTGGCGGCCTGCACACAGCCCCAACTGGCACAGGAACCCCAGGCGATCAGCGCCTTGGCATCAGCCGATACGCGCTTGAGTTTTTCCACAAAGGGTTCGCCGCCGGGGAAGCAGTACATGCCGTCCTCATTGAGCGGCGGGTTGCCTTCCACGGCCACGATGTAATTGCCTTTGTGGTTCTTGATCAGGTCGTCAAGAATGGCTTCGGCCTGATGACCGGCAGCGGCCATGATGGTGTCGTCGTAATCCAGCGAGATCAGCGACAGGATGGCGTCCTTGGCCAGCGGGTGGGCCGAGCGGATGAAGGACTCGGTACAACAGGTGCATTCCAGGCCGTGCAGCCAGATCACCGGCACGCGTGGCTTGGTTTCCAGTGCATAGGCAATGCGTGGGACAAAAGCCGAGCCCAGGCCCAGCGAGGTGGCGGTCAGGCTGCAGAACTTCAGGAAGCTGCGCCGAGTCACGCCCTGGCGACGCATGGCTTGATAGAAAGTCTCCATGTGTTTACGCTCCTCCATGCCATGCATATGGCATTTGATGTGTTTTCTTGTTGTGCCGGATCTGCGTTTTTAGTGATCTGTCCGGACAGGCTGGCGGTGTTGCAACCTGTCCCTGGTTTCAATTTTCGTGCCAGCGCCAACGGCGGGAAAAATGGAGTGAAAACAGCAGCTTGATACATGGTGTAAAAAATGGAGTGTAAACTTTGTTTGCAGTTTGCCAACGAAGTGGAAAATAAATCGCTGGCATATGCCATGTAAAAAAGATGACTGCCAGCTTCAGGGTATTAAGTAAAAAATGTATAATGCTGCTGTAATGAACAGTAAATTGCTTACAGGTGTTCGATGATGTCTCCGTTGATGCAGCCCATAGAGCAGATTGCCTCGACTGATATTCTCAGTTGCTCACCGGAGACCCTGGTTCGCGAAGCAGCAGCCATGATGATGGAAAGCGGCTGCGGGTCCATTGTGGTATTCAATTCTGCGGAGCAGGCCATTGGTATCTGGACTGAAACCGATGCGCTATCGGTCGATCTGTCCGACGAAACTTCCCGCTGTCTGCCCATTCGTGAGGTGATGAGCACACCCGTCGTCACCTTGCCGCATCATATGAGCGTGCATGATGTGGTGGGCCAGTTTCGTAACAATGCCATCCGTCATGCCCTGGTGGAAAAACAAGGCAAAATCATCGGCCTGGTGTCGCTGTCCGATGTGGTGCTGTGCCAGGGGACCGAGGCTTTTCTCGGTCTGAAAAGACTGGACGGCATCCAGGCCAAGCCGGTTGTGGTGCTGCAGTCCAGTGATAGCCTGGCGGCAGCGCTGGCCAGCATGCGTGAGCAGGAGCTGACTGCCATCGGCGTACAGTTTGCCGATGGCAGCTATGGCATCCTCACCCAGCGCGATGTGGTTGGACTGGTCGCTTCTGGCCGGGGCCAGGCCGAGCTGGGCGATATCTGTACCCGGCCGGTGATTGGCGTTTCGGTCAGCACCAGCCTGTTGCAGGCCCGCCGCGTCATCCTGCAGCACCAGATCCGCCATCTGGCGGTATTCGATGCCGAACACCGACTGGCTCATATCATTGGTTTTCGTGAAATCATCCAAAGCATAGAGCATGAGTTCCTGCTGGAACTGCATGGCGCGCTGCGCGAGCGCGACGAGGCGCTGGTGCAGTCGCGCCAAAGCCTGTTGCTGGCCGACAAGGTGTTTGAAGCCACCATGGAAGGCATTGTCATTACCGATGGCAATGGCTTTATCCAGTCGGTCAATCCTGCCTTCACCCGCATTACCGGCTACAGCCGGGAAGAAGCCATCGGCAAGACGCCGGCCCTGCTCAAGTCCGGCAAGCAATCGCCAGAATTTTATGAATACCTGTGGCGTTGCCTGCGCAATGACGGTGCCTGGCAAGGCGAGGTGATCAACCGCCGCAAGAACGGCCTGCTGTACACCGAACACCTGAGCATTACCGCCATTCGCGATGAGCGCGGCGAATGCCTGCATTATGTGGCGGTGTTTTCCGACATCACCCAACGCAAGCAGGCCGAGGAGCGGCTGCATTTCCTGGCCAACCACGATGCGCTGACCGGCCTGCCCAACCGCACGCTGTTCATCGAAAAACTGCAGTCGGCGGTAGAGCAGGCGCGCCAGTATGATCGCCGCTTTGCCTTGCTGTTCATCGATCTTGACCGCTTCAAGATGGTGAACGACACCCTGGGCCACCATGCAGGTGACGAACTGCTGGTGCGCATTGCCAGCGAGCTGCAGCGCATTGCCCCCAATCTGTCCACCGTGGCCCGCCTGTCCGGCGACGAATTCACCGTGCTGCTGGAAAACATTGTCACCGTGCAGCAGGTGGCCAGCCGGGCGCAGAGCATTCTGGATGCCATCTCCGCCGAATCCACCGTGGCCGGGCAGGGCGTGTTCATTTCGGCCAGCATCGGCATCAGCATGTTCCCGGAAGACGGTGCCATGGCCGATGCCCTGCTGGTGAATGCCGACACCGCCATGTACCGGGCCAAGGAGCGCGGCAAGAACAATTTCCAGTTTTACACTGCCGACATGAATGCCCGTGCCATCGAACGGCTGAAGATGGAATACAGCCTGCACCGTGCGCTGGCACAGAATGAGCTGGAGGTGTGGTATCAGCCCAAGGTGGAGCTGTCGTCCGGCCGCATCATCGGTGCCGAAGCCTTGCTGCGCTGGCGACACCCGGACATGGGCCTGATTTCGCCGGCGCAGTTCATCCCGATTGCCGAGGAAAGTTCTCTGATTACCAGCATTGGCGAGTGGGTGCTGGACAGCAGTTGCGCTGCCATCCGCCGCTGGCGCGATGCCGGGCTGTTGCAAGGGCGTATTGCGGTGAACGTGTCCGGCCGGCAGCTGAAGTATTCCAGCATTGTCGATACCGTGGCCTGTATGCTGGAACGCTATGCGCTGCCCAGCAGTGCGCTGGAGCTGGAAATCACCGAAAGCGTGGCGATGGATGAAGACAGCGGCATGGTGGAAGTGTTGCACCGCCTGCAGGCGCTGGGCATCTATCTGTCCATCGACGACTTCGGCACCGGCTATTCCAGCCTGTCCTATCTGAAGCGACTGCCGGTGCGCGGCTTGAAGATTGACCAGAGCTTCATCATGGACCTGCACCAGGACCGTGACGATGCCGCCATCACCCAGGCCATCATCTCGATTGCCCGCAGCCTGGGGCTGGACCTGGTGGCCGAAGGGGTGGAGCTGGACGAACAGCGCCGTTTCCTGGTGGAGCAGGGCTGCCACTGCGGTCAGGGTTATCTGTTCAGCAAACCGGTGCCGGCTGATGCCTTTGAAGCCCTGCTGCGCGCACAGCAGGTTTGATGCTGACCGCATGAGTGCGTGGCGGTCTGGCCGCCACTGCGCTATCCTCGGCAGATGACTCGCTCCTCTTCCGTCCGCGCGGCGGC
The DNA here is from genome assembly GCF_002217795.2 of Aquitalea magnusonii. Lineage (NCBI taxonomy): Bacteria > Pseudomonadati > Pseudomonadota > Betaproteobacteria > Neisseriales > Chromobacteriaceae > Aquitalea > Aquitalea magnusonii. The sequence goes on along the minus strand of NZ_AP018823.1, from coordinate 2,451,631 downwards.
AAACAAGCCATCACAGCCATTGTTCTGGCGTGATCCGGCCTTGCCCTTCCTGGAAATCCGCACCGTGCAGGATGGGCGCCAGGTCTGTTACGCCCGCCATTCCCACGAGCATTTTTCCATTGGTGCCATCACCGGCGGTGTCAGCAGCTATCTGAGTCTGCAAGACCGCTATCAGGTGGCGCATGGCAGCGTAGTGTTGATGAACCCCGGTGAGGTGCATGCCTGCAACCCGATTGCCAATCAGGCCTGGTCCTACCACATGCTGTATGTGGATACCGCCTGGCTGGCGCAGTTGCAGCATGAGATTGGGCTGAGCGCCAATCAGGATTTTCACTGTTTTTCCCCGCGTTTGAGCGAGGATGCCGCGCTGTTCCGTGACCTGCAGCAACTGGTGGCCCGCTGCCTGAGCGCGGACTATGCCACGCTGGGCAAGCAGGAGGCGGCCACAAGCTTCTTTGCGCAGTTGCACACCCGGCTGCACACCGTGACGCCCAGCAGTGCAGGGCAGCATCGGCGCTTGCAACGGGTGGCTGAGTTCATTGACGATCAATACGCCTCAGACCTGCGGCTGGAGGACATCTGCGCCGCCTCCTCCTTATCCGCCTCCTATCTGATCCGCGCCTTCCGCCAGCGCTACCACATGACGCCGCATGAATATCTGCTCGATAGGCGCATCCGGCGTGGCAAGACACTGCTGCGCAGCGGCCAGTCCATCGCCCAGGTCGCCCAGACCCTGGGCTTTGCCGATCAGGCGCATTTCCAGCGCACCTTCAAGCGGCTGGTGGCCGCCACGCCAGGTCAGTACTGTCGCAGTGCCGGCTGAATCAATCCAGCAGCAGATATAGCGCACTGCCGGCCAGCAACACCGCCAGCAGCCGGTTAAACAAGCGCATGCGTGCCGGCTGGCGCAGATGCTGTTGCAGGCGTGCGCCGGCCCAGGCCCAGCAGGCAATCGACAGGTAGCAGATGACAAAATAGATGGCGGCAAAACGCCATACCAGCAGGGCATCGCCATGGCTGGCAAACGCCCCCATGCCGGCCAGTGAGGCCAGCCAGGCCTTGGGATTCAGCCATTGCATCAGCGCACCGTGCCGGAATGATGGCCGTTGTCTTGCGTCTCCCAGTTCGCCTTGGTCGCTGGCCAGCTTCCATGCCAGGTATAACAAGAAGGCCACGCCGGCTAACTGGATCAGTCCGCGTGCCGCCGGCAGGTCGTCCAGCAGCTCGGCCAGACCAAGTCCGGTCAGCAGAAACAACAGGGTAAAACCAATGGTGGCACCGCTGACATGACGCAGACTGGGCAGGAAGCCATGGCTGGCACCGCAGCCGAATGCCACGATATTCACCGGGCCGGGAGAAATGGAGGAGGCCAGCGCAAAGGCGGCCATGGAAAGCAGGGCTTGCATGTCTATCCTCGATGGGTGGGAAGAGTGTTCGAAGATAGGCTGCCCGGCCTGGACGGTATTGAACAAAATCACCCATTTGTACGGTGGGCTTGTCCCTTGCCACCCCGCCGCGACCGGGATGGTGAGCGGAAGGATGCCATTTTGCTAGATCATGGGCAGCATCATGGCGCAGATGGCCAGTAGCCAGCACAAGGCAGTTGTCATGAAGAAGCGGATTAACAAGCGCCGCATGCCTTGTTGTCTCTGCCCAAAGTCACGTCCTGCTGCGGCTTTGCCAAACAAGCCATGAATCGTGTCATCCAGCACTGTCAGTGACGGGGCATTTTCGAGTGCTGCCAGTAGCGCCGCATCCAATTGCAAGCGCCAGCAGAACCAGCTTTGCAACAGCATGGCGAGGGCGGCAGCGGTCTGTAGCCGCCATTCGCCAGCCTGAATACTGGCCAGCAGTAGCAGGCAGGGGCCGGGCCAGAGCAGCCAGCGGGTGCTGCGCAAGGCCGCGGCATGCAGGCGGAGGGTTGCTGTCTCAGGCAGCATGAGCGTCTCCTGGGGTGCAACAGGTCTGGATCCAGTGCCATTGCTGCGGTGACAGCACAATCTTGCGGCCCTGAGCCTGCAGGATTTGTTTGGCCTGCGCCAGATCGCTACAGCGTCCCGTCATCACCAGCCAGGCCATGATCACCGCCGCGCTGCGGCTCATGCCCAGTGCGCAATGGACCAGGATCGGGCCTGGGCGAGAATGCCGCAGGGCTTCCAGTTGTGCGACTGCATTGTGCATTCCGGCGCGATCTGGCAGGAGTAAATCCAGCAGCGGCAAATCCACATAGTGTGCTGCCGGGTGTGCCTGACGGCAGTATTCCGCCGCCAGGTCCAGCACGCTGTGAAAGCATGTTTCACGGGCAGCAATGGCCGGGCCTATCCAGACATCGTCTGCAATCAAACTGGCATGTGAATGTCCACGCAACAACCGGGCATGTATCTGCCGCATGAACAGCGTCAAGGGCAGAAACAGGCAGCGTGCGGGCAGCCTGTGCTGGCCTGCGACTTTTTGCCATACGCCGGCACCAAGGCGGCCATAGCCGACCGCCAGCAGGATCAGGCTCAGTGCCGGCCAAAGCAGCAGCCAGTACCAGCCGCCAAGCCAACTGGCGGCCAGGGTCAGCGCCAGCCCGCCCACTGCATAAGGCCTGCTCAACTGGCGGCGGCGTGTCTGTTCGATCTCCGCCACCCGGCTATAAGGCGGCAGTGGCATGGGGAGCAGATAACACACGACGATGCCCAGGGCGAAACCGGTGGGGATGTCGAGAAAGTGATGCTGCCAGGTGGTCAGTACCGATATGCCGATCAGCGCGAACCAGCCATGCAGCAGCCAGCGCCAACGCTGCGGCGTGTGTACTGCATAGCGTAGCCACAACACCGTCAGCAGGCTGATGTGCAGCGAAGGTGCCTGATTGAAGGGCTTGTCAAAGCCAGCCAGCAGGGTGAATAACTGGCCCGCCCATCCGTTCAGCGGCGGGCGCTCAAAGCCAAAGCGCAGCGGAAACAGCGCAAACAGCAGGCAGGAGAGCACGGTGACGCTCAGCAGCCGCAGCGCATGTCGGCGCAACTCCTCCCGGCTGCTGCAAATGAACAGCGACAGGCCGTAGAGGAGATCGATGCTCCAGTAGGGTAGGATGGTCCACGGCCACAGCGGGATGCGCCGTTCCCAGTCCATGGCGATATTGCCCACTGCCGATGGCGGCAGACTGGCGGCGTAGTGATTGGCCGCCCCGTATAGCAAGAAGAAAGCCGGACCAAGCAGCGCCAGCCACTGCAGGGCTTCGGGCCACTGGCGACGGTTGGTGGGCGGGCTCATGCCGTGGCTTGTGCCTGCACGGTTTGCCTCTGGTGCGGCGTGGCGTGCAGGCGGCGCGCGATGGTCACGCTGAAAATGCCCCATTCGTCGATGCGCTGGCAGATTTTCTCGAAACCCGCCGCGGCAACCAGTTGATCCATCTCTTCTTGGGTGCGGCGTCGCATCACCCAGTCGCTGCCGCCGCGATGGCTGGTGAGCGTGCGGGCAATCATCTCCAGTTGGGGATGCCAGGGTTGATTGGTGTAGACGAGATAGCCGCCTGCCGGCACAGCGGCGGCTAGACCAGCCAGCGAGTCGCGAATGCCGGCGTTGCCGGGAAACAGTTCATACAGGCCGGAGACAATGGCCAGCGTGGGGCGTGGCTGTAGTGCGGCGAGATCGGCCCCGTCGAAGGCATCGCCCTGATCGAAGCGTGCTTTGCCTTGCAAGCCGCGTTGCGCGATCAGCTTGCGTCCGGCGCTGACGTTGATGTCGCTGTAGTCGCGCAGTTGCAGGTGTTCGACGCGGTCGGCGTTGGTGGAGAGTGCATCCAGCACGTAGCGGCCATGGCCGGCGGCGATGTCCACCAGCCGCACCGGCATGCCGGCTTGCTCCAATTCCAAGACGGCCAGCGAGATCAGCTCCTGCAGGTGCAGTTTGCGCTGGCGGATGCCACGCCAGCCAATGCTGTCCAGATAGACGCGGTCGCCCAGCCGGCCTAGCGGCGTGATGCCGGAGGCTTGGTTGCGGTAAACGTAGTCCAGCGTGCTGCCGGAATCGAAACCGGTTTGCCAGCCTAGCCGGATGCCGTCGGACAGCCGGCCCAGCGTAGCCAGCGTCAGGCGGGTGAGGGCGAAGTTCCAGCGCTTGGGCGACAGGGCGGGCAGCGGCTGTTGCAGGCGATTGAATTCCTGGGCGGTGTAGCCGTGCTGGTCGGCTGCCAGCAGCGAGGGTCTGGCTACGCCGGCTTCCACGCGCTGGATGAAGGCGCGTATCTTGTCGAAGGCCAGTGCGCGGTCGCGCTCGCCCAGTGTGTCGTGATAGAAACCGGGCAGCTCGTGGCGCTCCTTGCACGGGCTGCCCAGATTCTGGAAAAAGGTTTCCTGCGGGGCCTTGTGTACGACGAAATCCGCGCCGGAGATCAGCAACTGCGTCGGCACGGTAATGGCACCGGCGTCGGCGATGATGCGCTCGGCGGTGTCGTAAAGGGCCAGCAGGATGTTGGCCGAGATGGGCCGGGTGATCAGCGGGTCGCTGTTGTAGGAGGCGATGCGCTCTGCATCGTGGGTCAGGAACTTGGCCTTCACATAGGAATTGACGAAGAAATTGCCGCGCAGCTTGTGCATCAGGCGCAGGCTGGGGCGAGCGAAAGGCACGTACAGCTTTACCTTGAAGGCCGGCGCAGCCAGGATCAGCGCGCGCAGGCGCGGCGCGTAATCATGCACCCAGCTTGCCGCCAGTACCGCGCCCACGCTTTGCGCAATGACGATCAACTGGTCAATCCGCACGCCGTGCTCCGCTTGCAGATGACGGACAAACTCTTCCAGATCACGAATCGTGGTGCCGATGCTGGGACTGAAGCCGCGCGGTCCGTCGTTGCGGCCGTGGCCGCGTGCATCCCAGGCGAATACCGGTGTATCTGCTAGGTCAAGTTCGTCCACCACATGCTGTAAGCGGCCGGAGTGCTCGTGGCCGCGATGCAATAGCAGGATGGCGCGCTGTGCCGGCGTGGTGATGGCCGGCCAGTGGCGGTAGAACAGCGCTTGTCCATCGAAACTGGTGAAGCGGGATTCCAGGGCTTGTCGCATGGCAGAGACCTTTCAGTTTTCTTGTCAGTGGCTGTCCGGGCCAGGTTCGGCGGGCAGGGTTTTTTGTTTTAACTGCAAAAAAGTGTCGCGAATATGCGCGCGGAAGCTGTCTTTGTTCTCTTGCCAGCACAGGGAGCGTCCTATGGCGACATCGACAAAGAAGGGGACCGGCAGCCACTGACCACGGCCCATCGCCCGGCCCAGGCCGTGCAGGTACACCGGCGCGACCGGGATGTCGGGGAAATCACGTAGCAGGTACCAGATGCCGGCTTTGATTTCAGACAGCGCTTCTGGCTCACCACGTGTGCCTTCGGGAAACAGCACCAGAATCTCGCCCGCTTGCAGTGCCTGCCGGCAGCCGGCCAGCGGGTCACGGCCTGCGCCCACGCCGCCGCGCACCACCGGGATGATGCCCACCACATTGGTGGCGAACCAGGCCATCCAGCGGTTTTTCAGAAAGTAATCCGCCGCGGCGGCGGGGCGCACGCGCGGGATCAGCCCCAAGGGAAACAGGCTGTAGAGCGCCAGAATGTCCAGGTGGCTGTTGTGGTTGGCAATGACGATGGCAGGGCCGGCGGTGGGCAGCCGTTCCTGATGCCGTACTGTCATCCCTAGCCACAGGCGCACCACCGGGCGTGCCAGCAGCATGACAAAGAGAATACGCAGCAGCTTGTTCATAAGGCGCTTAGAAGTACAGGTAGTGTACGTAGTGGAAAAACAGCGGTGCGGTATAAGTGAGCGAGTCCAGGCGGTCCAGAATGCCGCCGTGGCCCGGCAGTAGACGACCGGAATCCTTGACGCCGATGTCACGCTTCACCGCTGAAATCACGATGTCACCGATAAAACCCATGGAGCCGATCAGCAAACCTGCCAGTGCGGCATGCTGCGGACTGAATGGGGTGAGCAGGGGGCCGAGCAGCCAGCCGAGCAGGCCGGTGGTCAATACCCCGCCAAGCAGTCCTGCCAGAGTCTTGTTGGGTGATACCTTGGGGGCAATCTTGCGTTTGCCAAAGGACTTGCCCCACAGGTACTGCGCCACATCGTTCAACTGGGTCAGTGCCACCAGGTAAAACAGCATCATCGCCCCCTGCGCCGGTACGCCGATGCCGGTCAGTTGCGGCAGGGTCAGCACCGCCGCCATGTGGCTCAGGCAGAACACGCTGATCATCAGGCCCCATTGCAGCGAGGCCGCCGCTTTAAGAAAGCCCTGCGTCTCGCCAATCAGCACCATGCGCATGGGCACAAACAGGAAGATGTAAACCGGGATGAAAATGATGAACATGCCGTACCAGTGAATGCCCAGCCAGTAGTACTGCAGCGGAATGCTCAGATAGGCCCAGAACAGCACCACGTGGTCTGCGGTGCGCGTGGCGCACAGCGTCAGGTATTCCTTGAGCGCCAGGAAGCTGATCAGCGCAAATACCACCAGCGCCAGCGGGACGCTGCCCAGCAGGGTGAGCGAGAAGCAGCCGACAATCCACCACCAGGTCTTGATCCGCAGTTTCAGTTCCAGCCAGTTTTTTTCCGGCTTGCGCGCTTCCAGCACGCGGATGGCAACGCTGGCCAGCACCAGCAGGACAAAGACACCGCCCAGCGCCCACAGGAGCGGTGGCGGCAACAGCAACTTAAACATGGCGGCTTTCTTTCAGAATGGCGCGGGCGCGGTTGAATACAGTCAGCAACATCAGGAGTGCGGTGAGGCCGAACAGCCAGTCAGCGTAAGCGGCGGTGGTGGGCATCAAGCCCACCAGCAGTGCGAAGGCGCCATACCAGAAGGCACGGTCGCTCTTGCCCATCGGCCCGTCGTAACGGCGTGTCGCGCCAAGCGCGGGCCCGAGCACGCCGACGAATTCGGTCAGCAGCGCGAGCAGTACGGCCAGCACCACCAGCGCGGGATGGGTGCTCAGTACGGCAAAGGGGAGATAAAGTGCGGCGTCGGAGACCACATCGCCCACTTCGTTAAGAATGCCGCCAAGACGTGATTGCTGGCCAAATTCACGCGCCAGCATGCCGTCGATGGCGTTCAGTGCCATGCGTAGGAACAGAAACAAGGGCAGCAGCAGCCATGCCAGTGGCCGGGAGGAGTCCAGCCATAGCCAGAGGCCGTAGGCGATGGAGCCGAGCATGGCGCTCAGTGTGACCTGATTGGCAGTGACGCCGCCACGGACCAGGGATTTCAACAGCGGACGCAGCAAGTTTTGAAAGCGGGATTTGAGATCGTAAATACTTGGCATGGAAAGTGGATCGTTGCGGCAGGCCACCCTGCACGCGGGAAAGAAATGATGACAAACGGATTTTGACAGTCGCAGCCAGCAGGGGCAAATGGTCGCGGTATTTTGCGGTTTTTACTTAGGCCCGACGGCCGGGGGCGGCCAGGCAAGGGAATGTATTGGCATACCAGGCCGGCTTGCCCGGTGAGATCGCCCCTGGTGTTACTGCACGGATGGGGGAGCGGAAGCGGAAGTGGGTGCCTGTGTGCTGACCGGCATGGGGCCAGATCATCCGGCGCACAGGCAAAGAAAAAGGGATGCCGAGGCATCCCTGTTGCAGCGCTGATGGCAGACTGCGCGTTTACTGCTGGATCTTGGCCTGGGCTTTCAGCTCGCCAACGTATTTCTCGATGCGAGCGCCCATGATGCGCTGGGTCAGTTGCGGACGGGCATCGTCCAGCGACGGCACATTGCGCTCGGTGCGGACATCGTCCAGCTTGATCACGTGCCAGCCAAACTGGGTTTTCACCGGTTTGGCAGTAACCTGGCCCTTGCTCAGCTTGGCCATGGCGTCAGAGAACTCCGGTACGAAGGTGCCGGCTTCCTGCCAGCCCAGATCGCCACCGTTACCCTTGCTGCCCGGATCCTTGGATTTTTCCTTGGCCAGCAGGTCGAAAGCCTTGCCCTTGCGCAGGGCTTCGATCACGGCCTTGGCTTCGGCTTCGCTGCCAACCAGAATGTGGCGGGCATGGTATTGCTTGGTTTCCGGCACGGTAGCCACCAGCTTGTCATACTCAGCCTTCAGTTGCTCGTCCGTTACCGGGTTGGCTTTCTGGAAGTCCTTGATGACACGGTTGGCCAGCGCCATGGCTTCCATGTTCTGCAGTTCGGCCTTGAAGTCGGCAGTCTTGTCGATGCCTTTCTTGATGGCTTCCTGACGCAGCACTTCGGCGGTGATCAGTTGATCCTTGACCATGTCCTTGGTCTTGTCATCGGCTGCCTGGCCTTGGGCTGCCATCATCTGCACCACGGCGTCGATGCGGGCGGGGGAGATTTCGGTGCCATTGACGGACGGGCCGGCAGCAAAGACGGCAGAGGTGCTCAGAGCGGCCAGCAGGGCGCTTGCCAGCAAAGTCTTGCGCATGATGTTGGTTTCCTGTTGTTACTGTGGTGTGGTGTTACTGGATTTTCGCCTTGCTGCGCAGATCTTCCACTGCCTTGGCAATGGCTTCTTCCTGCAGTTGGCGCTCGATTTGCGGTTTTACTTCAGCCAGCGGCGGCAGTTTGGCATCGCGGATATCATCTACCTTGAATACGATCCAGCCCACGCGGGTTTGCATCGGCTTGCTGCTGTACTGGCCTTTCTTCAGGTCTTTCAGCAGCTCGGCCAGTTGAGGTTCCATGCGGGCCAGATTGCCCCAGCCCATGTCGCCGCCATTTTGCTTGGCAGCCGGATCCAGCGAACGGCTCTTGGCCAGGTCTTCGAACTTGGCACCCTTTTTCAGGCTGTCGATGATCTTGAGCGCATCGGCTTCGCTGGCCACGGTAATCTGGCGTGCGTGGACGTCCTTGGTGCCGGCAAACTTGCTTTGGGTCTGGTTGTAGCGTTCTTGCAGCTGTGCATCGCTGATCTGCATGTTTTTCACCAGGTCGGCAAACAGCGCTTCGCGCAGCATGTCCTGGCGGACTTCTTCCATGCGCTTGATGAAGGCGGGCTGCTGGTCCAGCTTGCGGCTCTGGGCTTCTTGCAGGATGACTTCACGGTTGATCAGGGTGTCTTTTACTTGCTGGCGCAGCGCGGGGGAATCCTGCACATTGCCATTGCTGTTTTGCACGACAACAGCCACCGCATTGTCCAGATCAGTCTTGTCAATGGACTTGCCATTAACCATGGCAATGGATTCGGCCATGGCCGGAATGCTGATGGAGGCAGCCAGCAGCAGGGCAGCAATCTTGGTAGTTTTCATTGGCGATTCTTCCTTGGGTCAAAGTTCTTCTGGTGTCAGTGCGCGAATGGCCAGCGCATGCACCCTGGTTTTCATCAGATCGCCCAATGTGGCATACACCAGACGATGGCGTGCCACACTGTTAAGACCGGCAAAACGGCTGGAGACAATCAGCACATCATAGTGGCCGCCACCGGAGCGGGCTCCGGCGTGCCCGGCATGGGCGGCGCTGTCGTCCTGGATTTCCAGATGTTCCGGTGTCAAGGCCTGCAGGGCAGCCTGCAGCAGCGCGACGGTATCGCTCATGCAGGGAATACCTTGCGGAAGGGTTTTACTTCTACCGCGGCGTATACGCCGGCAGCAACATAAGGGTCGGCATCGGCCCAGTTGCGGGCTTCTTCCAGGCTGGCAAATTCGGCCACGATCAGGCTGCCGGTAAAGCCGGCACTGCCAGGGTCCACGCTGTCAATGGCCGGGCAGGGGCCTGCCAGTACCAGACGGCCCTGTTCCTGCAAGGCAGACAGGCGGGCCAGGTGTTCCGGGCGGGCGGCAAGACGCTTTTCCAGGGAGCCGGGGTGATCCTGGCCGCTGATGATATACAGCATTATTTCTTTTCCTCGATGTATTTGGACAGGAACAGGCTTTGTGCGATGACGAACACCACCATCAGGCCCAGACTGCCAAACAGTTTGAAGCTCAGCCAGATTTCGCGACTGAAATTGAAGGCTACATACAGATTGAGTGCGCCCATGAAGGTAAAGAACAGCGACCAGGCATAGGCCAGCTTGCGCCAGATGAGTTGTGGTAGCTGGATCTGCGCGCCCATCAGCAGTTTCAGGCCGTTCTTGCCCATCAGGTCGCTAACCAGCAGTGCAATGGCCATCAGCCAATACAGTACGGTGAATTTCCAGATGATGAACAGATCGTTGTGCGATATCACGGTAGCCGCACCCAGCACCACGCTGAGGATCAGGTTGATCCATTGCATGGCGTCCACCTTGCGGTGCTTGAGCCAGGTCCAGGCAAACAGCAGGACGGTTGCCGCCACCAGAACCTTGGTGGCCAGAAACATGTCGTGGGTGATCAGGTAACTGCCGAAGAACAGGGCTACCGGAAGGAAGTCGGATAAGAATTTCATGCGGCTGATTATGGGGGCAGCCTGCCTGTTATACAAGCCAGGACAAGGCTGCCGTCATGACATAAGTGTTAACGATTGCTTTGCTTGACCACGCTCAGCGCGGTAGCCACCAGCGAGCTGACATCCGCCACATTGGCCGGCAGGATGACGGTGTTGTTCTGCTTGGCCAGTTGGGCAAAGGCGGCCACATACTGCTCTGCCACCTTGAGGTTGACTGCTTCGATACCGCCGTCCACCTTCACCGCTTCGGCTACCCGCCGTACGGCATCTGCCGTGGCATCGGCCACCAGGCGCAGTGCCTCGGCCTCACCCTGTGCCTTGTTGATGGCAGCCTGCTTGTTGCCTTCGGAATTGTTGATGGTGGCTTGCATCTCGCCTTGCGATTTCTGGATGGCTGCTTCGCGTGCGCCGGTAGCCAGGTTGATCTGCTCCATCTTCACCCCTTCGGACTGGGCAATACGGGCGCGCTTTTCCCGCTCGGCGGTAATTTGCGCCTGCATGGAATGCAGGATGTCCTGCGGCGGAACCAAGTCCTTGATTTCATAGCGCAATACCTTCACGCCCCAGTTGATGGCGGCTTCATCCAGCGAAGCCACCACGATCTGGTTGATTTCATCACGTTCCTCGAAGGTCTTGTCCAGCTCCATCTTGCCAATCACCGAGCGCAAGGTGGTTTGCGACAGTTGGGTGATGGCCAGCAGGTAGTCGCTGGTGCCATAGGAGGCGCGCTGCGGGTCCGTCACCTGGAAATACAGGATGCCGTCCACCTTTAGCTGGGTATTGTCGCGGGTGATGCAGATCTGGCTGGGTACATCCAGCGGTACTTCCTTCAGGCTGTGCTTGTAGGCCAGCCGGTCGATGAAGGGAATCAGGATGTTCAGCCCTGGTGTGAGGGTGGCGTGATAGCGGCCCAGCCGCTCCACGATATAGGCATGCTGTTGTGGCACCACCTTGACCGATTTGATGATGAAGATCACCACGGCGGCAAACAGGACGATGACGAATTCCATGATTATCGGCTTTCTTTTGATGAAGTGGTAAGGAGCAGTACATTGCCGTCACGGCCTGCGATGGCGGCGCTGTCACCCGCTGCCAGCGTGCTTGCATCCTCTGCACGGGCCTGCCATTCGGTGCCGCGATAATGCACACGCAGGTTTTGGCTGTCGATCCGGCTGATTACGCGGACCAGTTGGCCGATGTCCGGGTCGTCGAGCACGGCCTTGCTTGGTTGCGGTGCGGCTGGCTGGCGTTTGCGCCAGCGGCTCACGGCCAGAACACCGGCCATGCCGCCCAGGCTGGCCAGTGTCCAGCACAGTGCCTCACTGCCGCCCAGCAGGCTGGCAATGCCACCGGCGGCCAGCGCTACGGCGATTACCAGCAAGTAGAAAGTGCCGGACATGAATTCGGCCATCAGCGCCAGCAGCGCGCCGATCAGCCATAGAGTAGGAGTCAAGGTTGGCCAGCTTTCATGACGAAAGATTAGGCATTCTCATGCCGAAATGTGTCCAAGACAACTGCTTTTAGCGGTGGTCCGGGGCGGGAAGGGTGGACAGCAATGCGGCAGCTTGTGCTGGATCAAGCCAAAACGTGTCCAGTGCCAGCCGCAGTGTCTCGGTCAGCAGGCTCAGGACGATGAGCAGCGGGATCATGATTTGCCTCCGCTTGTGGCATCAGCATCAGGACGCACGCTGCGGCCAAAGCGCGTTACCATGCAGGCAACACTGTTAACTAAGACTTCGGGACAGGTATAAATGTTTCAACTGGCAGCCCCTGTTGCTGCAGAAATCGAAATCAAGAAGAGTCGCTTTCTTGCCTATGTGTATCCGGTTGCCCGGCGTGAAGAGGCTATGCAGCATCTTCTTGCGCTGCGCGCCCAGTATCCCGATGCCCGCCATTACTGCGCGGTGCTGCTGGTGGATGGCGACTCCATGCTGGATGATGATGGTGAGCCTTCCGGCACGGCGGCCCGGCCCATGTATAACGTGCTGATGCACAAGCAACTGCATAATGTGCTGGCGGTGGTGGTGCGCTATTTTGGCGGCGTCAAACTGGGTGCGGGCGGTCTGGTGCGTGCCTACACCCAGGCGCTGAACGCGGCGCTGCTGCTGGCGCAAGCGGTGCCCGTGGTGGTGATGGCGCAATGTCGTGCCCGTATTGCCTTTGCAGATGAGTCACGTTTTCGCCGTCATTGTGATGCTTTGCAGATTGCCGTGAGCGAGGCCAGCTATGGTGAACAGGTGGAATTGACGCTGAGCCTGCCGGCTACGCAGTGTGAGGCCTTGCAAATGCGCTTGCACGACCTGTTGGCCGGTGAGGTATATTTCATGACGCATGAGAATTGAGTTTGCCATCGGCACTTGCTGCGGCAAGCAATGACACAATCGGCTGGAAATGATCTTGTTTACGGGGAGAAATGAATGTCGCAGCAGCAATACCGTCTGGTGACGCGCAGTGATTTTGACGGCCTGGTGTGTGCCGTGCTGTTGAACGAGCTTGGCATGGTGAATGACATCAAGTTTGTCCATCCCAAGGACATGCAGGACGGGAAAATAGAAATCACCGAGCGGGATATCACCACCAATCTGCCGTATGTGCCTGGTGCGTATCTGGCCTTTGACCACCATTTTTCCGAAACCCTGCGCAACGGGCAGCATGCCAACCACATCATCGACCCGGCGGCGCCTTCTGCCGCCCGCGTGGTGTACGACCACTTTGGCGGCAAGCAGGCTTTTCCGCGCATCAGTGATGAAATGATGGACGCGGTGGACAAGGCCGACTCTGCCCAGTTCAGCCGCGAGGAAATCCTCAATCCCACCGGCTGGGTCTTGCTCAATTATCTGATGGATGCGCGCACCGGTCTTGGGCGCTTCCGTAATTTCACCGTCAGCAATTATCAGTTGATGATGGATTTGATCGGCTATTGCCGCGACCACAGTATCGAGGAAATCCTGGCCTTGCCGGATGTGAAGGAGCGGGTGGACCTGTACATGCAGTATCAGGAGCAGGCGCGCGAACAGATCGCACGCTGTGCCAAGGTGCATGGCAATCTGGTGTTGCTCAACCTGCTGCTGGAAGAAACCATCTATCCGGCCAACCGCTTCCTGGTATATGCGATGTATCCGGAGTGCAATATTTCCATCCACATGATGTGGGGCCTGAACAAGCAGAACATCGTGTTTGCCACTGGCAAGTCCATCATCGATCGCAGTTGCCGCACCAATGTGGGGGCGCTGATGCTGCAGTACGGTGGTGGCGGCCATGAGGCGGCGGGGACTTGTCAGGTCAGTGTCGATCAGTATGAGGATATCCGCGACGAGCTGATTACCCGTATCCGGGCGCAAGGCTGATGCATCGCTTACGGCCAGCGATGGCAGGGCTGATCAAGCCCGGTCCGTGAATGTCCTCGGTGCAATGCCGCTAATCAGGGAACATGATTTTCATGTTCCCTTTTTAATTGCAAGCCTCTGCGCTGCCGGTGCTGCTGCTGGTGGCACGCAGTGCGGGATCAGCAGCCTGCCATATTGCGCCGCCAGATGGCCCGGCACTGCCGGGTCAGAATGCGGGGTGCTGGCGTTTGTCACCCGCTTGGCGAGTACGGCAGGCGCTGCGTCGCCCTGTCTGGGTGGCCTTGCTTGTCGTGATACAGCGCTAAGCCTGGCCATTCTGCGCACTGGCCATGTGGCATCAAGTAGCAGGTATTGGCCTGGGGCAAGGGTTGTGCATATTAGCCTGGCAATGGACTGGGGTTTTCTTATCCTGAAGCATGGACTTTCTTGTTAGAATGTTGAGATTAAACAAGTTGTTTTAAATAATTAAAACTAACAAAAGAACGCACATCAAATGAAGATCAATCTGCCTGTTACCGCCAACGAGTTGATTGTCGACCCTGTTAATCCCATCGTCACCAAGACCGATGTGAAAGGCAGCATTACCTACGCCAATCGCGCGTTCATCGAGATCAGCGGCTTTAGCGAGGCCGAACTGCTGGGCCAGAACCACAATATCGTGCGCCACCCGGACATGCCGCCATCGGCATTTGCAGACTTGTGGGAAACGGTGAAGGCAGGCAAGCCATGGCGTGGCATCGTGAAAAACCGGGCCAAGAATGGCGATTTCTACTGGGTGGAGGCTTACGTTACCCCGATTACCGAACATGGCCGTATTGTGGGCTACATGTCGGTGCGCTCCCAGCCAAAGCGGCAGGATATCGATGCCGCTGCAGCCCTTTATCGCCAAGTGATGAACAAGCAGGCCAGCCTGCCTTCCACCTTGCAGCGTTATGCACGGCAGTCTGATGTGTTGCAAGTCGCGCCGCTGCTGTTTCTGCTGGGCCTGTTGGCGGCCATGGTGTCGTTCTTCTTGCCGGATGCCTTGCTCTGGCTGCGTGAGGCACTTGGCATGACCGGCTGTGTGCTGGCACTTGGCGCGGCCATCTGGGCATGGCGGCGGGTGCGCTCGGTATTGAAGGTGCTGGACGGACGCTTCCAGGACTTGCAGGAAGGCCGGCTGGATCATGCCTCCATGGCGCATGAAGGCGGCTTGCTGGGCAAGGTGCTTTCCTCGCTGGAATCCTTGCGCATTCATTACCGCGCCACCATTGCCGATGTGATGCGGGCCAGCCTGTATACCAAGGAACAGGCTCATGGTTTGCTGGATGATATGCATGCCCTGGCGGCACGATCGGTGCAGCAGCGTCAGGGATTAAACCAGATTAGCCACAATATGGAGTCGCTCAGCCTGGCGGTGCAGGATGTGGTGCGCCTGGCCGAACATAATCAGCAGGATTCACGCCATACCCAGGATGTGGCGCGGGATGGCCGCCATACCATGGATGCCGCAACCTCGGCGGCGGAGCGTGCGGTGAACGTGGTGTCACAGTCGCGTGGTGCCATGGTGGAGCTGGATGAGGCGATGATCCGCATCCGCAGCATGACGACTCTGATTCGCGAGATTGCCGATCAGACCAATCTGCTGGCCCTGAATGCCGCCATCGAGGCTGCCCGTGCCGGAGAGATGGGGCGTGGTTTTGCCGTGGTGGCGGACGAGGTGCGCAAGCTGGCCGAGCGCACCACCAACACCACCGATTCCATTGGTGAGATTGTCGAGGAAATCGGCAAGATCACCCATTCCGCCGTCAGCAGCATGGATGCCACGGTGGAAGAGGTGGGCGAGGTCAATGGGCAGATCCGCCTGTCATCGGGCAAGCTGCAGGGCCTGATCGAGGCGGCTGAGCAGTCCAGCCTGCAGGCACAGAAACTGGCCAGGGAGATGGGCAGCAAATCCGATTCCATCAATGTGATGGCGGCAGCGCTGGAGCAGTTGAATGCCTTGTCAGAGCAGGATTTGAGCACTACCCACTCCATTGGTGAGAGTGCCGGACATCTGGCCGAAACCTCGGAGGATCTGGCGCAGCTAACCGAAAATTTCAGCAAATGGCAGCAGCGTTGAACTGCTGAGCTTGCCCCACGCAACAGCCTGTCCGCGTTTTATCCGGACAGGCTTTTTTCATGGCTGTGTCGTGGTGCGGCGGGCAACCCAGATGGCGGTTTCCAGTTGCATGGCAATCTCGTTGTGCTGGTTGAGGGTGGTCCAGCGCAATTGCACAACGCCGAATCCGGGCTGGCTGGACGAAGGTTTTTGACCCGTTACCTCGATTTTGGCACGCAAGGTATCGCCGGGACGGGTAGGACGCGGCCAGCGCATATCGCGTATGCCCATGCCGATCAGCCCATTGGCCACGTTTTTCAGTTCACTGGCGGTGATCAGCCGCATGGTAAGGCTGCTGGTGTGCCAGCCAGAGGCTGCCAGGCCATCGAAAAAACTGCTCTTGGCCGCCTGTGGGTCGGTATGGAAGGGCTGCGGGTCAAACTGGCTGGCAAAGGCGATGATTTCTTCTTCGCTCAGGGTGTGGCTGGCCGTTTCGAACACGCGGCCCGGTGTCAGGTCTTCGAAGTAGAGCATATGTTTACGTTAACGTAAGTTTTGATGCTGCAGCATACGATGTGCCAGCCGACAGGTCAAAGGCGGTGCCGGGCCGGAGGTCAGATCCGCAGTGCGGCAATCAGCTCGCTTTCCAGTGCCAGTACCGTCTTGTCGTCTTTCAAACCGGGCCCGCTTACCAGGAAGGAGTCTTCCGCCCGGCTGCCCAGGGTCATGATCTTGGCGGACTGCACGCTAAGGTGATAATCGGCCAGCACCTTGGCAATGCGCGCCAGCAGCCCGGGACGGTCGCCGGCCACGATGGACAATACGTAGAAATTGTCCTTGTCGTCCGGACGGATCAGCACTTGCGGCGCAATCGGGAAGTGCTTCAGGTGACGGCTGATACGCCCGTTGGCCGGTGGCGGCGGCGGGGTTTCCAGGCGCAGGCATTCGGCCAGTTCGAATTCGATGAAGTTGATCATGTCGCGGTAATCCCCGTCGTGGTGCTCGGGAATGAAGACATGGAAGGTGTCCAGCGCATAGCCGTGGCGCGTGGTGTATACCTTGGCATCGGCAATGCTGTAGTTGGTGCGGCCAAAGAAGGCACAGGTGCGGGCAAACAGTTCCGGCTTGTCCGGGGTGTAGACCAGCACCTGGATGCCTTCGTGATCGTCCGACAGGCGGGCGCGCACCATGGGCGTTTCGATATTGACGAAACGGTTGAGAATGCGCGCATGCCAGGCAATTTCCTTGGCCTCGTGCCGCAGGAAGTACACCATGTCCAGCTGCGACCACAGTTTTTGCTCCACCCCGGCCGGAACGGCATAAAGGCGCAGCAGGCTGAGTGCCTGGGTCTTGCGTTCTTCCAGTTCCGAGTTGAGGTCCACCTCGCCACCACGCAACAAGACGCGCAGGGTGGCGTTGTAGAGGTCTTCCAGCAGCTTGGCTTTCCAGGCATTCCACACCTTGGGGCTGGTGCCGCGGATGTCGGCCACGGTCAGCAGGTATAGTGCGGCCAGTCGGCGTGGGGTTTGCGTCAGTTCGGCAAAGCGCTGGATTACATCCGGATCGTAAATGTCCTGCTTCTGCGCAATGCTGGACATGGTGAGGTGCTGGCCCACCAGCCAGACCACCAGGTCGGTGTCCGCGGCGGATAGCGCGTGTTGCTCGCAGAACTCGCGCGCATCCACCATGCCCAGCGTGGAGTGGTCGCCGCCACGGCCCTTGGCAATGTCGTGGAACAGGCCGGCCACGTACAGCACTTCCGGCCGCTCGAAATCATTGATCAGCCGCGACAGGAAGGGGTATTCGTGATTGAAGGCGCTGATGGCAAAACGGCGCAGATTGCGTACCACCATCAGGATGTGTTCATCCACGGTATACACATGGAACAGGTCGTGCTGCATCTGCCCGACGATGCGGCCAAAACCGGGCAAGTAACGGCCCAGCACGCCGTACAGGTTCATGCGGCGCAGGCAGCGGGTGAGGCCGGGTTCGCGCAGTATCTGCATGAACAGGCGGCGGTTTTCCGGATTCTTGCGGAAGCGGTCATTGATGTGGCTGCGGCCATGCCACAGTGCGCGCAGCATGCGCGGCGCAAAACCGGTCAGTTCCGGATTGCGTTGCAGCATCAGGAAGGCTTCCAGAATGGCGGAAGGCTCTGTTTCGAATACATCGGGACGGCGGATGCCCAGCATGCCGTTAACCGAATAAAAGCGCTCGTTCAGGTTTTGCGTGATGCGCGGCACCTGCGAGTAGAGGCGGGCGCGCAAATTGGGCAGCAGAATGCCATTGAGCTGGCTGACGGTTTTGGCGGCGCGGAAATACAACTGCATCACTTGCTCGCTGGCGCGCTTGGCCGGAGTGTCCTGCAGGCCGAAGGCCAGTCCCATGCTTTGCTGCAGATCGAAGATCAGCCGGTCTTCGCGCCGGCGCGCCAGGATGTGCAGGTCGATGCGCAGCCGCTGCAACTGGCGGTCGCTGTGGTGAATCAGCCGTGCTTCCGCCTGGGTGAGGATGCCGCGCTGTACCAGGTCGCTCCAGTTTTCCCCCAGACCGATGGCCTTGCTGATCCACAAAATCGTGTGCAAATCGCGCAGGCCGCCCGGACTTTCCTTGATATTGGGTTCCAGATTGTTGGTCACGCCAAAGTGGCGGTTGTGGCGCTGCTGTTGTTCCAGCGTCTTGCCTTCGAAGAAGGCCAGCGGGTCGCGCTGGCAGTCCAGGCGATGGATCAGCTGCTGATAGGGCGTGGCAGCACCGGCAATCAGCCGGTTTTCCAGCAGATTGGTTTCGATGGTGATGTCTGCTGCGGCTTCCTGCAGGCATTCGGCGATGGTACGCACGCTGTGGCCCACTTCCAGGCCCACATCCCACATGCGGCCGATGAGTGCGGCAACGCGTTCTGGCAAATCTGCCGGCGTCGGGCTGGGCAGCAAGACCAGCACATCGATGTCGGAACTGGGGAAGAGCTGGCCACGGCCATAACCGCCAACGGCAATCAGGGTGGCACTTTCGCCCATGCCTGCCTGCTGCCACAGTTGCTGCAGCACGCTGTCCACCACCTGGCTGTGTCGGCCCAGATAGTGCTGCGGATCACGTCCGACCCGGTATTGTTCAAGCAGTTGCTGGCGTTGGTTGGCCAGTTGTTTGCGCAGGTCTTGGGTCAGGTCGCTCGCGTGCAGGCTCATGTCAGCGTCTTTCCTGTTTCAGGATGATGGCAATGCCGGCAAACAGGAACAGCAGTGTCGGCACCGTGGCAGAGATGATGGGATTCCAGCTGTACAGCAATCCCAGATGGCCAAACAGGCGGTTGATGAAGTGGAAACCCACGCCCAGGCAAATGCCGGAGAACAAGCGCACGCCCAGTTGGCCGTGCCGGCGCTGTTGCGGGGTGAAGGCCAGCGCCACCAGTGCCATCGATACGCAGGCCAGCGGGTAGAACAGCTTGCTCCACAGCGCTATGTCATAACGCTGCGTCTGCTGCTTGTTGGCGCTCAGATGTTCGATGTACTTGATCAGGTTTAGTGCCGACATCTGTTCCGGTACCACCAGCAGCACGTTCAGGATGTCCGGCTCGACAATCGATGTCCATTGCGCCAGCGGTACGGATTTGCTCTCTACGTGGTCCGGAAACAGACGGGTTTCCACCACATTGTGCAACTGCCAGACATGGGCGGCACGCTGGTAGTTGCCGCGTTCGGCATAGCGGGTGGTCACCAGTTGGTAGTTATCGTCATAGGTGTAGATGCGCACCCCCAGCAAGGTGGTGTCCGGCAGCATCTCATGCACATTGATGAAGTTGTTGTTGTCCTTC
Organism: Aquitalea magnusonii; assembly: GCF_002217795.2. Lineage (NCBI taxonomy): Bacteria > Pseudomonadati > Pseudomonadota > Betaproteobacteria > Neisseriales > Chromobacteriaceae > Aquitalea > Aquitalea magnusonii. The sequence continues at coordinate 2,432,054 of NZ_AP018823.1, read as the reverse complement.
ACCCAGATGCCGGAGCGGAACTCCTGCGCCACCATCGAGCGCATGGCGGACAGCTTCATGCGTTCGGCCTGCTGCAGCGCATAGGGGCTGATGAACTCGCCCAGTGCGGTGGTGAGCAGGGCAAAGCCCAGGCCAAACAGCAGCAGGGTGCGGGCGATCTGCCCCAGGGTGATGCCGCAGGTGCGGATCACGGTGTATTCGCTGGAGCTGGCCAGTTGGGTCATCGCCACCATGCCGCCAATCAGCACGGCCAGCGGCATCAGTTCGTAGGCGTGGCCGGGAGCCTGCAGCGCAATGTAGGCCAGCATCTTGGTGATGGTGTAATTGCCGTGGTTCAGGTCTGGCACTTCGTGGATGATATCGAAGAAACCATACAGGCCCAGCAAGGCTGCCAGGGTAAACAGCGTGGACTGGGTCAGCGCGCTGATGATGTAGCGATAAATCAGTTTCATCGGATTCAGTGCTTGTGCAGGAAGTATTTCAGGGTCTGGCTGACGGAACTGGCTGGACGATCACGATATTTCAGCAGCAGAACGGCAATGATCAGCACAATGACATGCACCACCAGAATGCTGGCCATGCCCACTTTGCCCTGGGTAATCCAGTTACGTACCAGGGTCAGGCTGTTCTGGTACAGGAAGAAACCCAGCAAGGCCACCACCAGGTTGTAGGCATGGCCGCTGCGCGGGTTGTAGTAGGAAAGCGGAATGGCCAGCAAGGCCAGTACCAGGCAACTCAAGGGCATGGACAGACGCCATACCAGCTCCGAGCGGAAGGCCGGATCGCTGCTGCCGATCAGCGCACTGGTGCTTTGTGCCTGGCGGTTATTGGGTGTCGCGGCCAGCTTCTGATTGGTGCCGATCAGCACGCTGTAGCGTTTGAAGCTGCCCACCTCATAATTCGATTGTCCCGGTTCACCCACGTAGCGGCGGCCATCCTCCAGTACCAGCACGCGTTCGTTGTCGGCATTGACGGTAATGTAGCCGCGCTGGGCGAAGATGCTGGAAACCTTGCCTTCACTCATGTCCTGCATGAAGATGCGCGTGGCGGCACCATGTTGGCCGCCATAGCTTTCAATGAAATACACTTTGCTGCCGGAGCCGGTTTCCTTGAAGACGCCGGGGGCAATGGCGCTGATCTCTTCGCGCCGCTTGAGGATTTCGGCATACACCTGGCTGCGCTCTTCGGCCCACGGGGCAATGAACAGCGACACAATCCCCACCAACAAGGCCAGCGGGATGGTGAAGCGCATCACCGGCCATATCCAGTCGCGCAGTGACAGGCCGGATGACAGCCAGACGGCCATTTCATGGTCACGCCAGATGCGGGTCATCACCACCAGCACAGTGACGAAGACGGTAAGAATCATCAACAAGGGAAACAGACCCAGTGCCCAGAAGCCGATCAGCGCGGTGACCGCCTCGTTTGCAATCTGCCCTTCGGCCGCACGGCCAAGCAGGTTGATGGCCTGGGTGGAGAGAATGATGGCCAGCAGGACGATAAAAACGCCCAGGGCGGTAAAAGTCAATTCTCGGGTCAGGCTTTTACGAAAAACCATTTATCAGTGCCTTTTTGACTTTTTATGACTTGCGTAGTGATAATTTGATTTGATAACTCTGAAACGCCGTTTCCGGCAAATTTCGGGATGGACGCAGCTTCTGTCTTCGCCTGCTACAGGCAGGGCTTTCCGGCACGCTAGGCACTGCTGGCAGCCTGCAAGAAGTGGAACAACTGACACTCGCAATACACGGGAGTACAAGATGGAATTTAACATAAAAAGCGGCAGCCCGGAAAAACAGCGCGTTGCCTGCGTGATAGTAGGTGTCTATGAATCGCGCAAGCTCACCTTTGCCGCCGATTTGCTCGATCGTATCTCCAACGGCTTTATCAGCGATGTCATCCGCCGTGGCGACATGGAAGGCAAGCTGGGCAGCACCCTGCTGTTGCACTCGGTGCCACATACCCTGTGCGACCGGGTGATGCTGGTGGGACTGGGCAAGGAGCGTGATTTTCGCGCCAAGGAATACCGCGAGGCGGTACGCAGTTCGGTGCGCAGCCTCACCCAGACTTCAGCCACCGAGGCCGTCAGCTATCTGACCGAGCTGACTGTGAAGAAGCATGATGTCGAATGGATGATCGAGCAGGCCACCGTGGTGACGCTGGATGTGCTGTACCGCTTCGACCGCTTCAAGAGCAAGCAGGATGACAGCGTGCGTGAGCCGCGCAAGCTTACCCTGGCCGTGCCGCGCCGCAGCGATCTGGCGGATGGCGAAAAAGGCCTGCTGCGTGGTCTGGCCATTGGCAACGGCATGAAGCTGGCCAAGGACCTGGGCAATCTGCCGCCCAATGTCTGCACGCCGAGCTATCTGGCCGAAGAAGCGGAGCGCATTGCCGCCGAATTCGGTGCCGGTGTGGAAATCTACGGCCAGCGCCAGCTAGAAGAGCTGGGCCTGCATTCCTTCCTGTCGGTCGCCCGTGGCAGCGTGGTGGAGCCCAAGCTCATCGTGCTGCAATACCAGGGTGCCAAGGACAAGAACGACCGGCCGCTGGCCTTGGTGGGCAAGGGCATCACCTTTGACTCCGGCGGTATCTCGCTCAAGCCCGGCGAAGGCATGGACGAGATGAAATACGATATGTGCGGCGCCGCCTCGGTGCTGGGTGCCTTCCGCGCGGCGGTGGAAATGAAGCTGCCGATCAATCTGGTTACCATTGTTCCGGCCTGCGAAAACATGCCGGCGGGCAATGCCGTCAAGCCCGGTGACATCATCACCAGCCTGTCCGGCCAAACCATCGAAGTGCTCAATACCGATGCCGAAGGCCGCCTGATCCTGTGCGATGCGCTGACTTTTGCCGAACGCTTCAACCCGCAAACCGTGATTGATGTCGCCACCCTGACCGGTGCCTGCGTCATTGCGCTGGGCCATATCGCCACCGGCCTGTACAGCAATCAGGACAGCCTGGCGCGTGAACTGCTGGCCGCCGGCGAGGAAGTGGCCGACCGCGCTTGGCACATGCCCTTGTGGGATGAGTACCAGGAGCAGCTCAAGAGCCCGTTTGCCGACATGGCCAATATCGGTGGCCGTCCCGGTGGCAGCATTACCGCCGCCTGCTTCCTGTCACGTTTTGCCAAGGCTTACGACTGGGCGCACCTGGATATCGCCGGCACCGCATGGAAGAGCGGCAAGGACAAGGGCGCAACCGGTCGCCCGGTCCCGCTGCTGGTGCAATTCCTGCAAGACCGCGCCGATATCGCCCTGGGCAATGTCGTGCGCCGTGGCCGTCCGCGTCGCGAATCGCCAGAAGTTGTAGAAGATGACGCGGATTGATTTTTATACCAATGTGGCCCAGCCGCAGGAGTTTGCCTGCAAGCTGGCCGCAACGGTATTCCGCAAACAGGAGCGCTTGCTGGTCTGGCTGGAAGACGAGCGGGCGTTCGATACCTTCAGTAACCGGTTGTGGTGTATTGCTGATACCCAGTTCATTGCCCATTGCCGGCTGGATGCTGCTGAAGCTGCGCAAACGCCGATCTGGTTGACCACCGCACTGCCGACGGAGCTGCAGCACCCGGTATTGTTGAACCTGGGGCCGGAATTACCGCCCGCACCGGCACAGTTTTCCCGTATTCTGGAGATCGTCGGAACCGATGAGGCCGCGCTGGATACTGCCCGCCACCGCTTCAAGGCTTATCGCGCTCTGGGTTACGCCATCCAACACCATGACATGAGCCACAAGTGACCATGAACCAGTCGCCAACGCCTGATCTGCCCTCCTGGGACGAGCTGGACCTGCCCGTGCTGGACGAAGTGGTGGATGAATCCGCCATTCCGGTACTGGCAGAGGAAGTGCTGGACCTTCCGGATTTTGATTTTTCCAGTGAAGCGAATGCCCTGCCCAGTGGCATCCACTTGCCGGCAGAGGGGGTGGCGGAGCTGGAAATACCGGAACTCACGCTGGAAGATCTGGATGTGGCTGCGCCCGCAACGGCTGCTGCCGCACTGGATTTGGCCAGTCTGCCTTCGCTGGACCTGACCGAACCCGCAGCAGAGCTGGACCTGGAGCAGGTACTCCACGGCGACCAGGGAATGGCCATCGCCCCGGCAGCGCAATCGCAGCCAAGGCCGGAAGCGCCCTTGTTGGCAGTGGATGGATTTGAATTCATGCTGGATGAACCAGCACCAGCACCAGCACCAGCACCAGCACCAGCACCAGCACCAGCACCCGTCGCGCCGGTAGCCGCAGCGGCGCTTGCGCCAGAACCGGTCTTGCCAGCCGAGGTGCCGACGCCAGCGGTGGCGCAGGAAGCCGACGTGATGATCCCGACCCTGGCTGCGCTGGAAGATGAGCTGCAGATTCCGGATCTGTCAGACGAGCTGGGTGATGACTGGGGCAACATGGGCGAAGAGGCGATAGCCCCTGCAGCCACAGCAGAACCGGACACCCCCCAACCGCTATTGGCAGCCGAGGCTGTCAGCACTGCGCCAGTCCCGGAGCCGGAAACCCGACATGGCACGCCGGTAGATATGCCCCCGGCCTTGCCCGGTGGATTGTCCATCTCGCTGGACAGCCTGCCTGCCGGGGTGCTGGGTGGCGGTATCGGACGGCTGGAAGAGGAAACGCCTTCCGCAAGTGAATTGCTGGCGCGGGCGCAGGCACTGGTATCTTCCGCTCCCGCCTCGCTGGATGATGTATTGCGCGTTGCAGAACAAACCCTGGCGCAACAGACAGAAGCCGAGCAGGACGCTTTGTTGCAATCCTTGCATGCGGTACCGGAGCCGGAACACAAGGCATTTACTGCGCTGAGCGAAGATGAACTGCTGCAGGCCATGGCCAATCTGCCCGGCATGCTGCCGGCGGAAGAGCAGGATTGGCCTGGACTGGGGACCGCCGGGCAGCCGGATGCCGCCGTGCCTGAGCTGCAGGATGAGGCCGCTATATTGGCCGCCTCGGCCTTGCTGGCGGATGCGCCGGGCGATGCAGACTTCAGCCTGCAGTCCTTGCAGGCAGCGGAGTCGCCAGTATTGAGCACCGAGACCCAGCCTCTGGTGGAAATGGAGGAAAGCTGGCCCGGCCTGGATGAGGTGGATCGCGCCAGTGAGACCGAACTTAACCTGGCTGAAGACGAAGAGCACGCGGCGGTAACGGAAGTCAGCACTGTCATGCCCGCGGTATCGTCCGCCATGCCGGCGCTGCCTGTACGGGATGAGGACGCGGCGTTGTGCGGCTCTGACGCCGCTGCGCCGGCCCAGCCAGCCGGCAACACGGCGGCGCTCTCTGCACCGGTGCAGGGATTGTTTGCCGAATCGCCCTTCGCCATTGAACGGGCCAGTGGCGTGGTTGCACCAGAGCTGGAGTCGGCGGTGCTGACACCGCCGCAGCCGGAGACTGTCACCCCGGCTGCGCCGCCGGATCTGCCACTGCTGACCGAGACGGACGAAGCGCAGGTGCCGCCGGCAGGCGAGGTGGAACCGCCGCAACAGGCCGCAGTAGCGGTGGAGGCGCCGCCATTGCTTACCCCGGCTGCGCCGCCGGATTTGCCACTGCTGACCGAGACGGACGAAGCGCTGTTGCCGCAGGCAGGCGAGGTGGAACCGCTGCAACAGGCCGTAGTAGCCGTCGATGAGCAGCCTGCGCTGCCGTCGGCAGCACTGGAAACATTGGCCGGTACCAGTTTTGCCGCTGCCATGCCACAGGCAGGACCGCAAACGGCAACGCCGGATGCGGCCAAGTCGGTAGAGGTGCTGAGTGTTGCCGCTGTCACCACTGCCTCGGCTGCCGCAGCCTTGATGAACCCGCCCGCTCGCAAGGATGAAACGGTTGCGGTGGTGGATGAGCGGGCGCTGGTGGAAGCCATGTATGAAAAACTGCTGCCACGCATGAAGGTGGAGCTGTCACTATGGCTGCAGGACGCTCTGGAACTGCAGGCCAAGAACATGCTGTCCGGCGTGATGCAGCAGTTGAAGGAAGACTACGACATGCTGTTTGGCGAAACCCTGAAGGAAAGCCTGCGTCAGGCCATTCTGGCGCTGGGACGTGAGCAGCAAGGGCAGCATGACCCGTCTCGTGGAGGAGAAAACTGATGGGACACCGTTTATCCCGTATTGTCACCCGTACCGGGGACGACGGCACCACCGGTCTGGGGGATGGCAGCCGGGTGGCCAAGGATTGCACGCGCGTTCAGGCGCTGGGTGATGTAGACGAGCTTAATTCGGTTTTGGGTGTGCTGCTGGCCGAGGACCTGCCCGTTGAGGTCGCACAGCGCTTGCTGGCGGTGCAGCACGATCTGTTTGATCTGGGCTCCGAGCTGGCGGTGCCGGGCTATGCCGCACTCAAGCCGGAGCATGTTGCCATGCTGGAAGAGTGGGTGAGTCAAATGAATGCTGATCTGCCCATGCTCAAGGAGTTCATTTTGCCGGGGGGCTCGCGTCCGGCTGGCCTGGCCCACCAGGCCCGTTCGGTGTGTCGTCGGGCCGAACGCGCACTGGTGGCCGCCTCGCATGAGGGCGAGGTTTCACCATCGGCACGGCAGTATCTGAACCGCTTGTCCGATGCCCTGTTCATTCTGGCCCGTCATTTGAACAAGGTGCTGGGCCAGCCCGATGTCTTGTGGCAACCGCACCGCCGCGCCTGATGCCTGCTGGTCAGCCATGAAAAAGCCGCTGTTGTGAGCGGCTTTGCTTATCATGGTGCTGCAGCCTGGCTGATATCAGGCCGTGGCATGGCTGGGGGACGCGGCAAGCACCTCGGGCGGTAACTGCTCCAGCCACTGCAGCAGGCGCTCTGCCGTGCGTTCCCAGTGCGTGTCCAGCATCATCATATGACCCATATGCGGCAGGATTTCCGCATGTACATCCAGTCGCTCTGCTGTTGCCACCACATCCTGCGGTGAGATCAGCATGTCCTCGGCCGCCCCCAGCACCAGGGCCGGTAACGGCGGGATGGCCGCTATCCCCAAGGGATTGACCAAGGTCATGTCCATCACCGCGCGCTGACTTTCCAGTTGGCACTTTTCCACCAGCAATGCCGTGATGTTGGCAGGCGCATCCGCCGACAGCAGCAAGTCGCGCAGCTCATCCTGAGCCGGATTGTAATTGCCTTGCTGGTATCGATTCAGGTTCAGCAGCAAGGCCGGTGCCTGGGTCAGCAGGCGCAGGCTGGAGCTGGCCAGCCCGGTAGGCGGCACTGATGCCAGGAAGGCGGCAGCCGGCAGGCGCTGACGGGTCAGGTATTGCTGTAGGACGAAGCCCCCCATCGAGTGGCCAATCATGATGGGCGTACGCTTGATGCGCTTGACCGCCGCACTCAGATTGCTCACATAGTCGTCTATGCTGATGGCCGCCAGGTATTGGTGGCCGTCGCTGTCGCCATGTCCTTCCAGGCTGAGCGCCCAGCAGTCGTAGCCCTGGCGGGCAAACCAGGGCAGGAAGGCTTCCTGCCAGCACCAGGCGGCACAGAATGCGCCGTGGACAAACAAAAGGGGCGGCGCTTGGCGCGCCGTCCCTGTTGCTGCCTCATGAATCAGTTCGAGGCGTGGTTGCATTGAATCAAAGTACCTCTCCGGCATGGTCTGCCAAGCGTGAACGTTCCCCGCGTTGCAGGGTGATATGGCCGGAATGTTCCCAGCCCTTGAAGCGGTCCACCACGTAGGTGAGGCCGGAACTGCCTTCGGTCAGATAGGGGGTGTCGATTTGCGAAATATTGCCCAGACAGACTACCTTGGTTCCCGGACCTGCACGAGTGATCAGTGTCTTCATCTGCTTGGGCGTCAGGTTTTGCGCCTCGTCGATGATCAGGTACTTGTTGAGGAAGGTCCGGCCGCGCATGAAGTTGAGTGACTTCACCTTGATGCGCGAACGCACCAGGTCGCGGGTGGCGGCACGGCCCCAGTCGCCGCCGTCGTCATCGCTCTTGTTGAGCACGTCCAGGTTGTCTTCCAGCGCACCCATCCACGGGGCCATCTTTTCCTCTTCGGTGCCCGGCAAGAATCCGATGTCCTCGCCTACCGGCACGGTGACACGGGTCATGATGATTTCCGAATACAGTTTTTGCTCCAGCGTCATGGCCAGGCCCGCGGCCAGGGTGAGCAGGGTTTTGCCGGTGCCGGCCTGGCCGAGCAAGGTGATGAAGTCCACTTCAGGGTCCATCAGCAGGTTCAGCGCGAAGTTTTGTTCCCGGTTGCGCGCGGTAATGCCCCACACATTGTTCTTGTGGTGGCTGTAATCCTTCAGGGTCTGGATCACGGCGCTCTTGCCTTCCACCTTGATCACGCGCGCCTGCAAAGGCTGCGGTCCTTCCTGCCACAGCATCTGGTTGATCAGCAGGTTGGGAACATCCTGCCCTTTTACCTGATAGAAGCTGCGGCCCTGTTCCTGCCAGGACTTCATGTCCTTGCCATTGCGTTCCCAGAACGCCTCGTCGATTTCACGCGTGCCGGTGTACAGCAGGTCCGAATCCTGCAGCACCTTGTCGTTGAAGTAATCTTCGGCATCCAGGCCCAGCGCACGGGCCTTGATGCGCATATTGATGTCCTTGGAAACCAGGATGACCGAGCGCTCCGGATGCAGCTCCTTGAGGGCCATCACGATGCCGAGGATCTGATTGTCCGCCTTGCCTACCGGCAGGGAAGCGGGCAGCACGCTGTGAATGGCCTGGGTCTGCAGGATCAGCTTGCCAGTGGCAGCATCACGACTGGCATTTTTCAGCGTGATGCCGGCTTCAATCTTGTTTTCGCAGCCGCTGACAATATCGTCCAGAAAGCGGCTGGTCTGGCGGGCATTGCGCGCCACTTCCGACATGCCGCTCTTGTGGGCGTCCAGCTCTTCCAGGGTGATGATGGGGATGAAAACATCATGCTCTTCGAAGCGGTACAAACTGGTAGGGTCGTGCAGCAATACATTGGTGTCCAGAACGAACAGCTTGGTGGTTTTGCTTTTCTTACGGCTTACCATGATGGACCCCTTGGCGATGCAGAGCCCGGTCGGCAGACCGGGGCACTGCGTTAGAGAGTGTTTACAAAGGCAAGAACTTCAGCAGCATGACCGGGCACTTTCACCTTGCGCCATTCGCGCACGATCACGCCGCCGGCATCGATCACGAAGGTACTGCGCTCGATGCCTCTGACCTGCTTGCCGTACATGTTTTTCATTTTGATGACGTCAAACAGGGTACAAACAGTTTCCTCCGCATCGGATAGCAATTCAAACGGCAACTCCAGCTTGGCCTTGAAGTTTTCATGCGATTTGATGCTGTCACGCGAGATACCGACAATGCTGACGCCAGCCGCGGCAAATTGGGCGTGCAGGTCGCGGAAATCCATGGTTTCGTTGGTGCAGCCCGGCGTGTTGTCCTTGGGGTAGAAGTAGATCACCAGCGGCTTGGACGCAGCGGAAAGAGAGAAGGTGGTGCCGGCGGTGCCGGGCAGGGTGAAGTCGGGGCAGGGTGTGCCTGACATGCAAGACTCCTGACGGTGGTGGTTGGTGGGAGTACAACCGCCTTGCTTTGAGCTTAGCGGAAATTTCTTACGGTTGTCATCCTTATTCTGAGCCGTTTTCTTCATGATGACCACGTCGTATCAGCACCAGCAGTGCGCCTTCTCCTCCCATGGTTTCGCTGGCCTGGCAGAAGGCCAATACCTCCGGGTGATGGCGCAGCCAGCTACGCACCAGTTTTTTCAGCACAGGTTGGCCATTGGAGCCAAAGCCTTTGCCATGAATGATGCGCAAGCAGGGGCCGCGGTGTCGTGCGCGGTGCAAGAACAGGGCCAATGCATCCTGCGCCTGGTAACGATCCATGCCGTGCAAGTCCAGTTGGCAGGCAACCGGCCAATGGCCATTGCGCAAGCGCCTGAGCGTCTGGCCTGGCATGCCGGGGCGGGAAAACTGTGCCAGGTTGTCTTGTGGTTCGAACAGGCCGGACATATGACGCAGCACTTCCATCTCGGTGTGGGCTGACAAGCCGTGCTGAGCATGGCGGCGACGTGGGTGCGGGCTGGGTTTCTTGTGCTGCGGGATGTGACGCGGCTGACTCTTCAGCGGGATGACATCGCTGAACAGTTGCTTGAAATCGGGCTCGGGAAGTGGAGCAGGGGTAGGCGTACGCACGGCAGGCACGTCACTGCGACGCGCCTGCCGGCGGATTTCCTTCAATGTATCCTTGAAGGCCTTCAAGATATTACTTCAGGCTGTCCAGATAGCGTTCGGCATCCAGGGCGGCCTGGCAGCCGGAGGCGGCGCTGGTCACGGCCTGGCGGTAGATGTGGTCCTGCACGTCACCGGCAGCAAACACGCCCTCCACGCTGGTCAGGGTGGCATTGCCTTCGCGGCCGCCACGGGTGATCAGGTAGCCGGTGGCATCCATTTCCAACTGGCCTTTGAAAATGTCGGTATTGGGCTGGTGGCCGATGGCGATGAACACACCCATCAGCTTGATGTCTTCGGTGCTGCCGTCATTGAACTTCAGGCGGGCACCGGTAACGCCGCTGTCGTCGCCCAGTACTTCATCCAGATTGGCATTCAGCTTGAGGGTGATCTTGCCTTCGGCCACGCGCGACATCAGTTTGTCGATCATGATCTTTTCGGCACGGAAGCTGTCGCGGCGGTGGATCAGGGTCACGTGTTTGGCGATATTGGCCAGGTACAGCGCCTCTTCCACGGCAGTATTGCCGCCACCAACCACGGCGACATCCTGATTGCGATAGAAGAAACCATCGCAAGTGGCGCAGGCGGATACGCCTTTGCCGGCAAAGGCTTGCTCGGATGGCAGACCCAGGTATTTGGCGGAAGCACCGGTGGCAATGATGAGCGCGTCGCAGGTGTATTCGCCAGCGTCACCCACCAGGCGGATTGGCTTTTCATTCAGGTGGGTGGTGTGGATATGATCAAAGATCATTTCCGTGCCAAAGCGTTCGGCATGCTGCTGGAAGCGTTGCATCAGCTCAGGACCCATCACGCCGCTGGCATCAGCCGGCCAGTTGTCCACTTCGGTGGTGGTCATCAGTTGGCCACCTTGTGCCAGGCCGGTAATCAGCACCGGTTTGAGGTTGGCGCGGGCGGCGTAAACGGCTGCAGTGTAGCCAGCAGGACCGGAACCAAGGATCAGGAGGGGGCTGTGACGGGTGTTGCTCATCGTGTTGTTCCTGTTTTAGGTCGTTGAACAGTCATTTTAGCAGCTTTGCCATGACAGAATGGCGCATGCGGTCTAAACTGGACTTGTTAAATCGTGTAATGAGTGCGGAGGTGGGGGCATGGACGGAATAAGTCAAGTAAGCGGACAGAATGTTTCATCGGCCACTCAGGTGTTCGCCCTGAAAAAATCGCTGCAGGCCGAAGGCCAGTCGGTATTGTCCTTGGTGCAGGGTGCCAGCGATGTCGGCACGCAAATCAGCCAGCCTGCGTCGAATCCGGCCCATCTGGGGCAAAGTATTGATGTCCGTGCCTGAACTGGTCTGACTGGAAAAGCGGCGCTGGCCGCTTCTTTTGTGCCTGTTGCCGGTGCAGCAGGCAGCCTTGGACGCGGCAATGAAAAAACCGGGCAAGCCCGGTTTTTTTGTGCGGTGCTGAAGCGGGCTCAGGCCTGTTCACTGACTCTGCGGCTGCTGGTCTGGGTGGTGCTTTCCAGCAGGGACTGGTTGCTCTGATACTGCGCCACGGCAATCTGGCCGCTGTTCTTCTGGTTTTCCAGCGTCTGCTGTGCCTGATTGCGGACCGGAACAGACTGGCTGCTCGCGGTGGTATTGCTGTCGCTACTGCTGCGCTCGCTGTTGCGATTGCTGCTGGCGGTGGTTTGGCGGCTGCGGCTGCTGACGGCTGCTGCCGAGGTACTGCTGGTGGTGCTGTCCGATTCACTGCTGGCCCGGCTGGCATTCACGGTGCGCGTGCTGTCGGTACTGACGCTGGCGGCCTGGCTGGAGGTCAACTGGCTGGCCAGTGTCTGTTCGATCTGGAAGCGGTTCTGGCTTTGCCGCGATGGGGTGCTGACAACAGCCTGCAGGCTGCTGGCAGTGGTTTGCAGTTGTTCGGTGCTGCTCTGATTGCGGGTGGATACGGTACTGGTATCGCTGGTGTTCTGGCTGCTGTTGGCTGCGCGGCTGTTGCGGCTCTGTTGCAACAAGTTGGCCGTGGTGCTGGCGCTACTGCTCTGCAAGCGAGAGATGCTATCCATGGCGCAACTCCTGTTGATGGGCTAACCCTGTGATTTTATATCATTTTACGCAGGGTTTGCTGATAAATCAGTCTGGATGGCGCCATGGTGTGTGATTACTTCAACAGCACCAAGGCCAGCATGCGTTCTGCCAGTGCGTCCACGCTCAGCTCACCGTCGGATTTGTACCACTGCACCGACCAGTGCAGGCTGCCCAGCAAGGTGCGACGCAGCAGGCGGGTATCCTGCTTGACCAGTCCGGCGGCGGCGGCCTCGTCCAGTACTTCTTGCCACAGTGCTTCGTAGCGGTCGCGCAGCACGATCAGGCCGGGTTTGGCCGCGGCAGAGACACTGCGCCATTCATACAGCATCACTTCCAGTGCGGCCTGGTTATCCCCCAGCAGCGAGTTCAGATGAACATGGAACAGGGCGGACAGCTTGTCGCGCGGGTTACGGGCGCGCGCAATGGCTTCGCCCAACTGCTCGGTAGTGGCGCTAATGCCCAGCGCCATCACCGCTACCAGAATTTCTTCCTTGGTGCGGAAATGATAGAACAGGCTGCCGGACTGCAGTCCGACGGCATTGCCCAAATCGCGCACCGTGGTGCGTTCATAGCCCTGATCGCGGAACAGTTTGGCGGCGGCACGCACCAGTTCCATGCGACGGCTGTTTTCCTCGGGCTGATTATTTTTGTCTTGTACGCTCATGGTTCAGCCTATGTGCTGCGGGTAAGTTGAATGGTGGAGTGGCCCAGCTCGGGCAGAAAGCGCAGCGCGGCCTGCCATGCCATCTCTGGCCCCAATTGTTCCAGACAATTGGTGTGCTGATAGGGGCATTTCCGTTCGAAACAGGGGCTGCAGTCCAGATTGAGGCTGACCACGGCGGCCTGATCCGATAGCGGCGGGGTGAAGTCCGGGCTGGAGGAGCCATACAGCGCCACCAGCGGTTTGCCAAGGGCTGCGGCAACGTGCATCAGGCCGGAGTCGTTGCACACCGCCAGGCGGGTCAGGCCCATCAGGTCGATGGCTTCTTCCAGTCCGGTGCTGCCGCACAGATTGATGGCTGTGCCATCTGCCAGGCGGGCGATGTCATCACCGATGTCCTTGTCTTTGCCCGAGCCGAACAGCCAGACGGCAAAGCCGGCAGCGGCAAAGCGTTTGGCCAGTTCGGCAAAGTGGCGCGCCGGCCAGCGTTTGGCCGGGCCATATTCGGCACCTGGACAGAAGGCGACCACCGGGCGACTGGTGTCCAGGTGCAGGCGGCGGGCTGTTTCCAGCTGGCTTTGCGGATTGGTGACCAGTGCCGGATGGGCAATGGGGCGAGGCAAGGGGGTGTTGCGGGTTTCTGCCAGTGCGCAGAAGCGCTCCACCATCATCGGCAGTTCCTGCTCGTCCAGTTCGCGGGTGTCATTGAGAATCCAGTAGCGCGATTCGCCAATGAAGCCGGTCCGCAAGGGAATGCCGGCAAAGAGCGGGATCAGGGCCGATTTGATGGAGTTGGGCAGTACGATGGCCTGGTCAAAGCCTTCGGCCTTGAGTTTGCGGGCAGTTTGCCAGCGCTCGCGCAGGCGCAGTGCGCCGTGGCCGAAAGGGTTGAGATGCGCCTTGGCCACTTCCGGCATGCGTGCGAGCAGGGGCAGGGTCCAGGCCGGCGCAAATACATGCAGTTCCAGGCCGGGATGTCGTTGGTGCAGGCGCTGGTATAGCGGCTGGGCCATGACGCTGTCGCCCACCCAGGAGGGGCCGATGACCAGTATTTTTTTCTTCATGAAGGGTTCCGCTTCCAAATCAGCGCCATCCTGTGTCGGCTGTGGTGGCAAGCTGGCGTTGATTTGGTGAGCGGGCAAGCGAAAAAGGTGCGGAAGCCCGCACCTTTCGCATGCCGTCGGTCAGGCCAGGACTTAGTGGTGATGTCCGGCCGGTCCGATCAGCTTGTACTGGGTGCCACAGTAGGGGCACAGCGCTTCGCCGGTTTTGTGTACTGGCAGGAAGACGCGCGGATGCGAGTTCCAGGCCACCATGTCCGGCATCGGGCAGTGCAGGGGCAGGTCTTTGGCGGTCACTTCGATGACGCGACGGGTGTTTTCTTTCAGTTCAGCCATTGTCTTTCCTTGTCAGGCCGGCATTGCCGGCCCTTGCTGCTTGGGTGTGTTTACTTGACGTAGGTTAGCCAGTGTTCGTGTTCGGCATCCAGGCCCTTCACGATATTGAAGTACTTTTGCTGGATGGCGGCAGTGATCGGGCCGCGGCTACCTGTACCGATGGCACGGCGATCCAGTTCGCGGATCGGGGTGACTTCGGCGGCGGTGCCGGTGAAGAAGGCTTCGTCGGCACTGTAGACTTCGTCGCGGGTGATGCGTTTTTCGATGATTTCCAGCCCTTGCTCCTGGGCAATCTGCACCACGGTGTCGCGGGTGATGCCTTCCAGTGCGGAGGTGAGGTCCGGGGTGTAAAGCTTGCCCTTGCGCACGATGAAGATGTTCTCGCCCGAGCCTTCGGCCACAAAACCGTCCACGTCCAGCAGCAGGGCTTCGTCGTAGCCGTCTGCCGTGGCTTCGTTGTTGGCCAGGATGGAGTTCATGTAGTTGCCGTTGGCCTTGGCCTTGCACATGGTGATGTTGACGTGGTGGCGAGTGAAGGATGAAGTCTTCACGCGGATGCCCTTTTCCAGGCCTTCTTCGCCCAGGTAGGCACCCCACGGCCAGGCGGCCACGATGACTTGTACATCGTCCTTTTTCGGTGCCACGCCCAGTTTGCCGGAGCCGTAGAAGGCCATCGGGCGGAAGTAGCAGGAGGACAGCTTGTTGGCCTTGACCACGTCCAGATGCGCCTGGTTGATGTCGTCCTTGCTGAACGGCAGGTCCATGCCCAGGATCTTGGCGGAGCGGAACAGGCGGTCGGTGTGGTCCTGCAGGCGGAAGATGGCCGGACCCTTGGGGGTTTCATAGGCCCGCACGCCTTCGAACACGCCCATGCCGTAATGCAGCGTGTGGGTCAGTACGTGGGTGGTGGCATCGCGCCAGTCAACCAGCTTGCCGTCATACCAGATGAATCCGTCACGATCTGCCATCGACATCTTGGAGCTCTCCGTCATTATGTTTTGCGTAGCTGGCGATTATACCGTCAGCCGTGGTCTTGTGAACCGTCGTCAGCGAAAAACCGTTTCAGGCTGTGCTGTCGGTGCCGAAAACCTGCTGCCACAGTGCCTGCCCCTGCTGGTAGTGCTGGCGCAGTGTTTCATTGACTTCCACCTTGCTGCTTTCGTTTAGCCGGGCTGCATGCTGCAGCTTGCGGTAGTGGCGGTAGGCAGCGCGTCCCTGTTCTGCCTGCTCGGGGCTGATCAGTCCTGCCTCGGCGGCAACGGCCAGCAGGGCGATGTTGCCGGTATTGCGGGTGAAGGCGGGGAGTTGGCCGGCGTGTGCCAGAATCAGATATTGCACGATGAATTCGATATCGATGATGCCGCCGCGCGCATGCTTGACGTCGTGCTCGTGTGGCGGGTGGCTTTCCAGCATGCGCTGGCGCATGGCCAGAACCTCGCTGCGCAGCTTGGCCAGCTCGCGCGGCAGGGTTAGCACGTCATGGCGGATGGCTTCGAAGCCTTCACCGATGGTGGCATCGCCTGCCACGTAGCGCGCTCGGGTAAGGGCTTGATGTTCCCACACCCAGGCTTGTTTTTCCTGGTAGTTGCGAAAGGCTGCTAGTGAGCTGACCAGCAGGCCGCTGGCACCGTTGGGGCGCAGGCGCAAGTCGATGTCGTAGAGCACGCCGGCGCTGGTGGCGCTGGTCAGCCAGGTGGACATCTTGCGTGCCAGGCGCGAGTAAAGCTCGGTGGCGTCGGGATGTTCGTCGTCGTACAGAAAGATGATGTCCAGATCGGAGGCATAGCCCAGCTCTTTGCCGCCCAGTT
Organism: Aquitalea magnusonii; assembly: GCF_002217795.2. Lineage (NCBI taxonomy): Bacteria > Pseudomonadati > Pseudomonadota > Betaproteobacteria > Neisseriales > Chromobacteriaceae > Aquitalea > Aquitalea magnusonii. The sequence goes on along the minus strand of NZ_AP018823.1, from coordinate 2,416,010 downwards.
TGCCGTAGCCAATGATGGCAAAACGCGGGGTATCGGTGTGGCGGCTGGGAATGTCGCGCCAGGCGTGGCGCAGTGTGGCATCCAGTACCGTATCGGCCAGCAGGGACAGTTGATCGGACAGTGCTTCCACCGTCCACATGCCGGCAATGTCTTGTGCCACCAGGCGGAAGGCCTGGGCGTGCTGGAAGTGGCGCAGGGTGTCCATCTTGGCTTCGATGTCGCCGTCGCTTTGTGCCATTTGCGCTTCCAGCTGGGCAGTCAGTGCCGGCCAGTCCGGTGTGGCGTACAGCACGCGGGCGTCCAGCAGCTCATCCAGCAGGATGGGGTGGCGGGTCAGGTAAGTGGACACCCAGGCGCTGGCCGAGCACAGGGTGGCCAGTCGCTGCAGGGTTTGCGGATATTCGGTGAGCAAGGCCAGGTAGGACGCACGCCGGCTGATGGCTTCCATCAGGCCGATGATGCGGGACAGGGTGGCGGCCGGGTTGGGGAAGTGGGTGGATACCTCGATCAGCGGTGGAATCAGTGCGTCGAATTTCTTGCGCCCGGCCAGTGGAATCTGTTGGTAGCGCTGACTCTGGGCCAATGCCCGCAACTGGCCCGCCACGCCTGGCACATCATCAAAGCCCAGTCCGGCCAGTTGTTCGGTCGGGTCCTGTTCGCAGATGTCGCGCCACAGGGAGGACAGCGGATGATCGGGTGCGGTTTCGGTGGGCAGGATGAAGACTTGTTCGAAATGGCGCGTTACCTTGCGCCGCTCGGTGTTGAGTGCATCCAGGAAGTCATGCCAGTTGGCAAAGCCCATGCTGGCGGCAATGCGGGCCTGGTTTTCCGCGCTGGCGGGCAGTGTCTGGGTTTGCTGGTCATCCAGGTATTGCAGGCGGTGTTCCAGATTGCGCAGGAAAGCATAAGCCTCCTGCAATTCGGCCACGGCAGCCGGTTCCAGCAGGCGCAGTTCGGCCAGGCGCTGCAGGGTGGCGCGGGTGCCGCGTAATTGCAGGCTCTTGTCGCGCCCGCCGCGGATCAGCTGGAACACCTGGGCGATGAATTCCACTTCCCGGATTCCACCCGGCCCCAGCTTGATATTGTCGGCCATGTCGCGCCGGGCCACTTCGCGGCGGATCTGGGCGTGCAGTTCGCGCATCGCCCCGTAGGCGTTGTAATCCAGATACTTGCGGTAGACGAAGGGGCGTACCATGTCGGAGAGGCCGGTGACATCGCCGGTGAGTGCCTTGGCCTTGATCCAGGCATAGCGTTCCCACTCGCGGCCCTGGGTGAGCAGGTAGTTTTCCAGCGCGGAAAAACTCATTACCAGCGGGCCGGAGTCGCCGTAGGGGCGCAGGCGCATGTCGACGCGGAACACCTGGCCATCCAGCGTGACATCGTTGATCAGACTGATGATGCGCTTGCCCACCTGGCTGAAGTATTCGTGGTTGCTGATTTTGCGCGGGCCGCTGGTTTCACCGCCTTCGGGGTAGATGAAGATCAGGTCGATGTCGGAGGAGACATTCAGCTCGCCGCCGCCCAGCTTGCCCATGCCGATGACGATGAGCTGCTGCACTTCGCCACTGTCCTCGCCGATGGGCTGGCCATACTGGGGCAGCGAGCGGCAGGCGCAGGCCAAGGCCTGCTGCACGGCAAATTCGGCCAGCAGGCTGATGGTGCTGACGACTTCGTCCAGGCCGGCCAGGCCGTTGTGATCGCGAGTAATCAGCCGTGCCATTACCGCCTGGCGCAGCCGACGCAGGGCGGATGCCGTGCTGTCCGGCCCGTCCAGTGCGTCCCAATCGGCAAAGCCAGCCATCTCGGCGGCATCCAGTGGTTGTTGCAGGCGGTTCTGCAGCAAGGCAAGCTGTTCAGGCCGCGCCGTCAGCAGCCGGTCCAGATAAAGTGAAAAGGCACGGCTCTGGGCAATGGCATGCTCCGGGTTTGCTGGCATAATGGCGCTGCACTCGCTGGTTGGTCCTGATAACACCTCATTGTATCGGTTTAGCTCATTTGGAAAAGCCCCTGCACCTGCTTGCCAGAATCCATGTCATTCGCTTGCTGCGCAAACTGCTGCGAATCGTCGGCCTGTTGTTGTTGCTGACGGGCATCGTGGTGGGTGGTGCTTTTTCGGTATTCAACTGGTGGTTTCTGCCGCGGCTGGAGCAATTCCGCCCGCAACTGGAGGCCAGCTTGTCGCAGGCAAGCGGACGGCAGGTGAGCGTGAGGGCCTTGTCCGGCGAATGGCAAGGCGTGGCACCACGGCTGCAATTGCAGGGGCTGCGTATTGCCAATCCGGTGAATGGCGAGGCACTTACCCTGCAGCAGGTGCTGGTGGTGCCGTCATGGTGGTCGCTGCTGTCCTGGCAGCCGCTGTTTTCCAGCATCGTGCTGCAGGGACCAAGCGTGGCACTGGTGCGTAACAGCGATGGCCATATCCTGCTGAATGGTTTTGACCTCTCCGCCAGCCCCGAGCGGTCGCAGTCAGCCGACGATGAACCTTCCGCCAACTGGCTGTTACGGCAGAAGCGCATTGAAATCAGTCAGGCGCATATCAGCTGGGAAGACAAGCAACTGGGGCTGCCACGGCTGGATTTGCAGCGTGGCCAGTTGATTTTGGGCCAGACCCTGCTGGGTCACCGGCTGAGCCTGTCCGGCAAGCCGGTGGCCACGCTGGGCAAGGGCTTTGACATGGAATTGTCATGGCGCGGCAATGATTTGCGCCAGTGGCGCGACTGGGCCGGCAGTGCGCGCATACGCCTCAACGGTGCGCAGGCCGGCATGTTGTCGCGCTATATGGAGAAGGTTGGCCTGGTTAACAGCGGCGAAGGCAGTGGCACGCTGGAGGCGGATTTTTCCGATGGCCATGTCAACAGCCTGCATGCCGATGTCAGTATCCGCAATGCAGCCTACACGCCGCGCGATGCACACACGCTGGTATTGCCTGCCATCAGTGGCAAGCTGCAACTGGAGCGCTCCTCGGACGGGATCTACGCCATCAATGCGTCCAATCTCACCCTGGCCAGTGCCAGCGGGCTTGCATTCGATAATTCCAGTATTCGCGGTAACTGGCTGCCCGGAGCGCAGGGCTATGGCCAACTGACGCTGGATAATGTCAATGTGGCGCACCTGACGCCGTTTATCCGAGCGCTGGGCGGGGATGGCAATTCGCTGTTTTCCCGTTTTGCACCCAGCGGCCAGCTGAAAAACCTGTCGCTCAGTTGGAAAGGCCCTTTGCAGTCACCCCGCCAGTACGTGGTGGCGAGCCGTTTCGATCAATTGGCGTGGCAGGCGTTTTCATCCATCCCCGGCGTCAGCGGTGTCAGTGGCTCGCTGCGTTTTGGCGAGCAGGGGGGCAGTCTGCAACTGGACAGCCGCCATGCGGCATTGAATTACCCGGCGGTATTCCCGCAGTTGCTGAATTTTGATCAGCTCAACGCCCGTGTGGAGTGGAAAAACCAGGGTCAGCAGACCGATGTGGATTTTCACGACGTCCGTTTTGCCAATGCCGATCTGCAAGGTCGTTTTGGCGGACATTACCACCATGATGGCAAGGGGCCAGGCGTGGTGGACTTTACCGCCAGTGTGGACAAGGTGGCTGCCATCCGGGTGCCGGCCTACCTGCCGCATGCGGTAGGGGAGGATACCCTGCGCTGGCTGAAGCAGGCTTTGCTGGGCGGCACCGCCAGTGATGTGCGCATGATCCTGAAAGGCGATCTGGCCGACTTTCCCTTTGCCGGTGGCAAGGGTGGTCAGTTCAGCGTGGATGCCAAGGTGGAGCAGGGCAAGCTGCTGTATGAAAAGGGCTGGCCCACCATTGACAACATCCAGGCCGACCTGGGTTTTCATAATGAAAAAATGCTGATTGCAGCAAGAAGCGGCAGCACGCTGGGTGTGCCGCTGAGCGCTGTTGAGGTGGGCATTGACAATCTGGGCGCTGCCCAGCCGGTGCTGACGGTGCAGGGCCACGCCCAGGGGGCGCTTGCCAGTATGCTCAAGTTCACGACCAGCAGTCCGGTGGATGGCTGGCTGGATGGCTTTACCGGCAATCTGCAGGCAGGTGGAAATGCCGCGCTGAATCTGAAGCTGGGCATTCCGCTATCCGGCCCACAGCCGGTGCGGGTGCGCGGCGACATCCTGCTGGCGGGCAATCAGCTTGGCTTCCATACCCTGCCTATTCCCACCTTGCGTGATGCGCACGGCACCCTCACTTTTACCGAACACGGCGTTGAAACCAATGGTGTCGCCTTTAATGCGCTGGGCGGGCCCTTCCTGCTGAAAGCCAGCAGCACGCCTGCCGGTCGCATGAACTTCGATATCCGTGGCGAGGCAGACAGCAAGCAGGCGCTGGATCGCTATCTGCCCATGCTCTCGCCCTATGTCAGCGGTCGCTCACCGTTTGCGGTGCAGTTTGTGGTGCAAAAAGGCTTGGAAAGCCTGCAGCTCAGTTCCAGTCTGCAAGGAAGCAGCATCCAGGCACCGGAACCTGCCGGCAAGCAGGCTGCCGATGTGTTGCCGCTGTCCTTGCGCGTGGTGCCGGGCAAGACCGCCCAGCAGCCGGTGCGGCTGGATCTGGAGGTGGGGAGTGTCGCCAGCGGCAGCTTGTTGCTGGATGGGCATGGCAATCTGAAAAGCGGGGTGATTGCGTCGGGTCGTCCGCTGGGCAAGCAGCCGGATGAAGGGCTGGTGTTGCGGCTGGCGGCCCCTCGGGTGGATGTGCCTCGCTGGGTGGACGCCATTGCCGGGCCTTCCGGCTTGCATGGCAATGGTGCTGCCGCCAGCAAGTCCATGCAGTTGGAACTGCCCTTGCAGATTGAACTGGATACTCCGCAACTGGATGGCTGGAGCGGCAGTCTGCACAAGGTAACGGCTACGCTGGGCAATCGGCGCATTCACAATGGCTGGTCGCTGGACGTGCGCGCGCATGAGCTCAGTGGCAGCATCGACTATCTGCCCGCGGGCAATGGGCTGGTACGTGCCAATCTGGCTTATGCGCTACTTAATCCGCCGGACAAGGGCAGTGCGGCAGACGGGGATGTGGCGATGAGCGACAAGGGCGACTGGCCGGCCCTGGATATCCGCGTGGGCGATCTGATTTACCAGAACCGGTCTGTGGGCAAGCTGGATCTACGCGCCCGTCGCGAAGGCCGTGACTGGGTGCTTAACCCGCTGCGGCTGGTGGCGCCGGAAGGCAGCCTGCAGGGCAGTGCCCGTGTGCGCCGCAGCGCCAGCGGCAAGGAAGTGCAAACCAGCTACCAGCTTGACAGCAGCGATGTCGGCAAGCTGCTGGCCCGTGTCGGCCTGCAGGATACCTTCCGCAAAGGTGAAGGTACGCTGCGTGGCAATATGAGCTGGCCCGGCGGGCTGTTTGATCTGAGCGCCAGCCAGCTAAGCGGCGAGATGACGCTGGCCCTGAAAAACGGCCGCTTTGCCAAGGTGGATCCGGGGGTGGCACGCCTGCTTGGCGTATTGAGCCTGCAGTCGCTGACGCGCCGGGTAAAACTGGATTTCACCGATGTATTCAGCGATGGCTTTGCCTTTGACTCCATCACCGGAGATGCACACATCAGCAAGGGCGTGTTTGTTTCTGATAATGTGCATATGAAAGGCCCGGCTGCGGATGTCTTCCTCCGTGGGCAGGTTAATCTGGCCAATGAAACCCAGGACGTACACATCAAGGTACAGCCGCATCTGGCCGAGAGTGTGGCCCTGGCGGCCGGTGCGGCCTTGCTCAACCCGGTAGTGGGCGTGGCTGCCCTGGCGGCACAGAAAGTATTGCAGGACCCGGTCGGCAAGATACTGTCGGTCGAATATGCACTGACCGGCTCGTTCGCCAATCCCAAGGTGGAGAAGCAGGGCATGGAACCTTTGAGAAACAGCAAGCGGATCATCACGCCATGAAACAGAAATTTATCGCTGCCGCCGTGCAAATGGTGTCCGGTACCGATGTTGCCGCCAACCTGGCCCGTGCCGCGGCACTGGTGGCCGAGGCAGCCGCCGGCGGTGCCGCCTTTGTGGTATTGCCGGAATACTTTTGCCTGATGGGCAGACAGGATGGCGATAAGGTCGCCATCTGCGAAGACGCCGGCCACGGCCCCTTGCAGAGCGCGCTGGCGGCCATGGCGCGCGACAACAAGGTATGGCTGGCGGCTGGCACCATTCCGCTGCGCAGCCCGCAGCCGGGCAAGGTATTCAACAGCACGCTGGTATTTGATCCGGATGGCGTGGTGCAGGCGCGCTACGACAAGATCCACCTGTTTGGCTATACCGGAAATGGTGAGCGCTATTGTGAGTCCGACAGCATTCTGGCCGGTAAGCAGCCGGTGAAGGTGGATATCGGTCTGGCGCAAGTAGCCTGCGGTATCTGTTACGATCTGCGCTTTCCCGAGCTGTTCCGCCAGCTTGCCCCGTTTGATGTGATGATTTTGCCGGCAGCCTTTACCGCCGCCACCGGCGAAGCGCACTGGGAAGTGCTGATGCGTGCCCGTGCCATTGAAAACCAATGCTTCGTGATTGCCTCCGGCCAGGGTGGTAGGCATGAAAATGGCCGCAAAACCCATGGTCAGTCCATGATCATCGACCCCTGGGGGCGCATTTTGGCGCAGCAGGCCAGTGGCGAAGGCGTGGTGCTGGCCGAGATTGACCCCGAATTGCTGCATTCGGTGCGCAGCGGCCTGCCGGCCCTGGCCCACCGCGTGCTCTGACAGAAAGACCCCCCCATGCAAGACGCTTTCACCATTGCCGATCAACTGCTGCTCTCGCCTTTTGGCGTTGACGAGTCCGTGATCGAAAAAACCTTTTCCCGCATGCGCCAGCACGCGGTGGACTATGCCGATCTTTACTTCCAGTACACCCGCAGCGAGGGCTGGAGTCTGGAAGAGGGCATCGTCAAGTCCGGCAGCTTCAGCATCGACCAGGGCGTGGGTGTGCGCGCCGTGGCTGGCGACAAGACAGCCTTTGCCTATTCCGACGATATCGGTGTGGATGCCATTACCCGTGCTGCCGACGCAGTGCGAGCCATCGGTCTGGCCGGTGGTGATGGCAGCGCCGGCCGCCAGTCGCCGCAGCGCGCGCGCGATCTTTATCCGGCCATCGATCCCTGTTACAGCCTGGAAGCTGCCGCCAAGGTGGCCCTGCTGGAAAAAGTGGAAAAGCTGGCCCGCGCCATGGACCCGCGCGTGATCCAGGTGATGGCCGGCGTGGCTTCGGAATACGATGTGGTGTATGTGGCGCGGCATGATGGCGTACGTGCGGCCGATGTGCGGCCGCTGGTGCGGCTGTCGGTACATGTGATTGCCGAACAGAATGGCCGCCGCGAGCAGGGCTCCGGCGGCGGCGGTGGCCGTTTCGACCTGACGCGCTTTGACGATGCACTGGTGGAAACCTATGTGCGTCAGGCGGTGGACCAGGCATTGATCAATCTGGAAGCCCGCCCGGCCCCCGCTGGCCAGATGACGGTGGTGCTGGGCTCCGGCTGGCCGGGTGTGCTGCTACATGAAGCCATCGGCCATGGCCTGGAAGGCGACTTCAACCGCAAGGGCACCTCGGCCTTCTCCGGCAAGCTGGGCCAGCGCGTGGCCGCTGCCGGGGTAACGGTGGTGGATGATGGCACGCTGGATGGCCGCCGCGGTTCGCTGGCTATCGACGATGAAGGCAACCAGACCAACCGCACCGTGCTGATTGAAGACGGTATTCTCAAGGGCTATATGCAGGATGCGATGAATGCCCGCCTGATGCAGGTGGCCCCCACCGGCAATGGCCGGCGCGAATCCTATGCCCATATCCCCATGCCACGCATGACCAATACCTATATGTTGGGCGGTCAGCATGATCCCAAGGAAATCATCGCCTCGGTCAAGGACGGCCTGTATGCCGCCAATTTCGGCGGTGGTCAGGTGGACATTACCAGCGGCAAGTTCGTCTTCTCCGCTTCGGAGGCCTGGCGCATCGAAGATGGCAAGCTGACCTATCCGGTAAAGGGGGCCACGCTGATTGGCAACGGCCCGGATGTGCTGGGTTATGTTTCCATGATCGGTAATGACATGGCGCTGGATCAGGGCGTTGGTGTCTGCGGCAAGGAAGGCCAGAGCGTGCCGGTGGGGGTGGGGCAGCCTACCTTGCGTATTGATGGCGGACTGACCGTTGGTGGTACCGGCGGCTGACAGGGTAGCTGGCATTCATGAAGCAAGCGAAGGCCGGCCTGGCACATGGCCAGTGGCTGTTGTTGCTGGCCGGGCTCTGCCTGCAGCACCGCGTGGCGGCACAGGACTTTACCGTTGCGGTGGAGGAGTCCGATAACCATCCTTTTGAGTATGTTCAGGGGGATGGCAAGACCCACGGCGGTTTTCATCTGGAAGTCATCGATGAGGTGACAGCCAGGCTGGGGTGGCATGTGGTGTACAAGCCCATGCCTTGGCAGCGCGCCCTGCGCAGCCTGCAGCTTGGACGAGTGGATGCGCTCAGCTATCTGGCCCGCACGCCGGAGCGCGACGCCTATGCGGTATTCCTGCCAGCGGCCATCCAGCACCGACAATATGCCGGCCTGTTTGTGCTGCGCGCCCAGCGCCAGCATTTTCCCGACAGCGCCCGTCCCTGCAGTTACGCCGCTTATCGCATGGCGGCGGCCAGCAACTATTTTTATGGCGCCATCGTGCAGCAGGCGATGCATGAGTGCTGGCAGATAGACATGACAGCCAGCTCCAAGGAAGAAGTGTTTGCCAAGCTGCTGGCCGGACGCATCGACATTGCCGTGGCCTACGGTACATCGCTGCAGTCGCTGGATATGCGCATGCCGGAGCTGCAATCCCAGGTGGTGGCGCTGCGTGAGCCGCGCTGGCTGATTGGTGACTTCTACCTCGGTTTCTCACGCAAAGCCATGTCGGCACAGCGCATTGATGCCTATGTCGCCGCACTTGGACGCTTCCGCAAAACCCCGGCTTATCAGCAACTGGTCAGCAAATACAATATGAAGTCCTTCCTGCCCTGAGCGGCAGGCAAGTCCTTGTCGTCCTTTCCGCTTGAAGGTGTGACCGGAGCGGATGGCGGTTGCAGGAGAAATCATGGTTCGGCTGGAAGATCTACATATCCTGCTGCACACCGCACAACTGGGCAGCCTGTCTGCCGCTGCTCGTGCGCTGGATATCAGTCCGGCGGTGGCCAGTGCCGCGCTCAAACGGCTGGAAAGCGAGCTGGGTACCCATCTGCTGGTGCGTTCCACCCGCAGCCTGCGGCTGACTGCCGATGGCGAGCGTTATCTGGAGCATGCCCGGACTGCGCTGGATGCCTTGCAAGCCGGCGCGCAGGCGCTGGCTGCCGGCCGCCAGACGCTGCAGGGGCAGCTCAGCCTGTCCATGCCCTCCGATATCGGCAGGCAATTGCTGCGTCCCTGGCTGGATGCCTTTCTGGCGGAGCATCCGGGCGTACGGCTGCAATTGCATATCAGCGACCGTCTGGCCGATTTGTACCGCATGCCGGTGGACGTGGCCCTGCGCTACGGCGTGCCGGAGGATTCCAGCCTGGTGGCCCTGCCCATGCTGCCGGATAATCGGCGGCTGCTGTGTGCCGCACCTTCCTACCTGGCAGCACATGGCTGGCCGCAACACCCTGAAGATCTCACCGCCCATGCCTGCCTGCGGCTGGTGCTGGGCGATGCCCTGCACGAACGCTGGCGTTTTGCCCGGCAAGGGGAGTGGACCACCGTTTTGGTTGGCGGGCGGTGCAATAGTGATGATGGCGAGATTGTGCGCCGCTGGGCGGTGGCCGGGCAGGGCATCGCCTACAAATCCAGGCTGGATGTGCTGGCCGATGTGCGCGCCGGCCGCCTGCTGCCCTTGCTGACCGAGTATCAGACCGAGCGTGCGCCGCTGTATCTGGTCTGCCCCCACCGCATGATGCTATCGCCGCTGGTGGTGCGCCTGCGCGAATTCCTGCAGTTGCGCCTGCAACAATATGTGGCGGGCAGCGAACCGGTGCCAGATCAGGACTGAGCCGGCACCCGGACGCTCAACCCTGGGTACTGAGCAGGCTGCCCACCGAGCTGGTGTAGCTGTTGCTCTGGCTGTGCTGCAGGTTTTGCAACAGCGCGCTCAGGAAAGATTGCAGATTGGCCGAGGTGCTGCTGCCGCTTGCACTACTGTCGCTGCTGCCATTGGCCTGCTGGACGCTGCTGAGCAGATTGTTGAAATCGCTTTGCAGGGTGCTCAGCGTGCCGGAGCTGCTGGACAGTTGCTGGATCAGGCTTTGCAACTGGCTTTCGGCATTGCCGTAGGCCGTGCTGCTGTCACTGCTGCTATCCGCCGTACTGGTTGACTTCAGCGCTGCAAACAGGTCATGCAGGAAGGTGTGCATGGCCTGCATCGGGTTTTGCGTGCTGCTGCTGGTCAGGCTGCTGTCGCTGTCGTCGTCATCATCCGGTGGCGGCGGAGGTGGTTGTACTGCGGCTGTGCCGGCATTGCTGCCGCTACTGTTTGCCGTGCTGCTGCTGGACGACGGTGGTTGCAAGGAGATGCCCAACTGGCTTAGTGCCTGCTCCACGCTTTGCATGAAGGCATCGTTGCTGCCGCGGTGCTTACCGTGGTGGCGTACTTCGCTGCCCGTACTTGTTGTGCTGGCCTGGCTGCTGCCCAGCAGGCTGCCATAAACCGAAGTGCTGCTGCTGATTCCTGAAATGCTCATGATGATGGCTCCTGATACGCGCTGGTGAGCGGTGCGCTGTTGCCATCGATGCGGCGCATGACGGCAGGCGTGCTGCTGCAGCAAGGCAAGTTCCAGGCCAGTGTGTGACGGTGAAAATGTAAAAACCTGTTAGGAAGTGTTAGCGTTTGTCGCCTGTCGCGGCAAAAACGCCATGCTCTGCTAAGGTGTCGCCTGTCGTGGATTTCCGGCAGTTGGCAGCGATGGAAAAAATTGCCGCTGCCAGCAGGCACTTGCCGCCGGAAAATTGTAAATATTGATTGCAGACAAGGGCTTGTCACGGTTGATGGCCGGTCTGCAGGCAAATTTTGCCGTTGCGTCAGAAGGTAGCCGCCATCAATGAGAGAGGGACCCGGGGCAAGCGGGCAGGCGGCTACCGTTTGCCATGATGCGTGGGTCGCCGGTTAAAAACGGTTAGCGGGCGGTAAAGCACTATAAATCAGTGTAAATGCCAGTAAAACTTCACCCGCAGCCGGCCGTGATGTGGATCATGTCTGCCGACAGCCTCCCAGGAGAGGGGGGAATGCGATAAATCAGGATGGAAAATGCGAATACTGCTGGTTGATGACGATATTGAATTGGCCGACATGCTGGGCAGCTACCTGGAGCGAGAGTCCTGCCTGGTTCAGAAAGTAAGCGATGGCACCAGCGCCGTGGTGCAGGCACTGTCCGGTCAGTTCGACCTGATGGTGCTGGATGTCATGATGCCCGGACTGAGCGGGGTGGAAGTGCTGCGGCGGGTGCGGGAGCACAGCATGTTGCCGGTGCTGATGCTGACTGCGCGTGGTGATGACACTGACCGTGTGCTGGGACTGGAGCTGGGTGCCGATGACTATGTGCCCAAGCCCTGCACCCCGCGCGAGCTGCTGGCGCGCATCCGCGCCATCCTGCGTCGCACCGGCAATCAGCCGCAGCCGGCGCACGAAACCGATGTGCTGCGCGAGGGGCCGCTCACCATGTGGCCGGGCGAGCGTCGTGCCCAATGGGGCGAACAGACGCTGGAGCTGACCAGTACCGAATACAGCCTGCTGGAACTGCTGGTGCGCCATGCCGGCCAGCCGGTTGGCAAGGACGTGCTGTCCAAGCAGGCGCTGGGCCGTCCGCTGGCGCGTTTTGACCGCAGTGTGGATGTACACATGAGCAGCATCCGGCAAAAGCTGTCGCGCGTGGCACCGGGCCGCATCTGCATTCAGACCGTGGTGCGACGCGGTTATCAGTTCATCAAGGCCTGATATGGGACGCTTGTTCTGGAAGCTGTTTCTCATCTTGTGGCTGGCGCAAATCAGCACCGTGGTCGGGGTGGGGGCGTTTTTCTGGATCAAGCACCGTAGCGATACCGCCGCCGCCATCGAAGAGCACCATCCGATGGATGGCACGGTACTGGATCTGGCCGCTTCCCTGCTGCGCTATGAAGGGCCTGCCGCCTTGCGCAAGCAACTGGCCGGCATGCAGCCGCATGGTCGCAATTATCTGTATGTGCTGGACGACCAGGGGCATGACCTGCTGGGGCGCTCGGTACCGGTACTGGACCACTTCGGTCCCCGTCCCCGGCGTGAGGTCAGCCTGCCGGATGGCAGACATTACCGCTTGGTATTGTTACCGCCAGGGCCGCCGGGCATGCCGGGCGGTCCGGGACGCGGCGGGCCGGAAGATCCGGGGCCGATTCCCCTGATTCCAGTGCTTGCCGCCCTGCTGGCAAGCCTGCTGTTTGGTGCCATCCTGGCGCGCTATCTGTCCAAACCCATCCATCTGATGAGCGAGGCATTCCAATCCGTGGCCAAGGGCCAGATGGACATCAATCTTGCCGACAAGATAGGCGGGCGGCGTGATGAGCTGGCTGATCTGGGACGTGATTTCGACAGTCTGGCGCAAAGGCTGAAGCAGTTGATCGTGGGGCAGCGCCGCCTGTTTCACGATGTGTCACACGAGCTGCGCTCGCCCTTGGCCCGGCTGAATGCTGCGGTGGATCTGGCACGGCAGCAGCCTGATCGTCTGGATGAATGGCTGGAGCGTATCGAGCGTGAATCCGGCCGCATGGATGCGCTGGTGGGCGAGGTGCTGGCGCTGGCCAGGCTGGATGCCGAGAGCGCCCAGCATCCGCCGGAGCGTCTGGCAATCGATGTATTGCTGGAAGAGTTGGTGCCGGATGCCGAATTCGAGGCACAGGCCAATGATTGCAGCATCGTGCTGCTGCAGACCGATATGGCGGAAGTGATGATGCAGCCGGAACTGCTGTCGCGTGCGCTGGAAAACGTGGTACGCAATGCCATTCACCATACCCGCAAGGGCAGTGCGGTGTCGCTGGCAGTGGTGCGCGGCGCAGCCGAAGTCAGCATTGAAGTGTGTGACTGCGGCCCCGGTGTGCCGGAACATGAACTCGAAACCATCTTCGAGCCTTTCTTCCGTAGCGAACAGAACAATCAGCCAGGCGGCTACGGGCTGGGTCTGGCGATGGCGCATCGCATCGTGCAGACCCATCATGGCCGTATCAAGGCGGCCAATCTGCCGCAGGGTGGGCTGCGTGTCAGCATCACCCTGCCGCTGGCCTAGGCGCTAGCCCTTGGAGCGCAGACCGCCGGAACTCCCCAGTTCGCTTAGCAAACGGCTGGTAGTCTGGCCGCTCAGGCGGAAAGGGTCCAGCACCGGGCTGGAAGAATGCCGCAGCAGCAGTGCGGCATTTTTCTTGTCCAGCGGTGCCTGCGCCATCGACCAGCAGGCAAACTCGCGCTGATCGACTTCCGCATAAGTCAGCAAGGTGACGTCGCGGTGACGGCTGTCACGGCAAATGGCCTGATACAGCGCATTCACCTCGGTCCGTCCACCTTCCAGTGCCTGCACAAACACGCCATCCCCGTAGCACAGTACACCGGTGATGCCGCGTTCGGGATTGTGCTGGTGGGCTGCATCCAGAATCTGCTTCACCAGTTCGCTGGTGATGGGGGTGGTGCTGCGGCTGGCATAAATCAGGCGAACAAGCATCTCAGTTTCCTTTGTGCAGCAGCGACAGGAATTCCCGGCGCAGGTTGGCGTCGCGCAGGAAGGAGCCGCGCATTACGCTGTTGGTCATCTTGGAGTTACTGTCTTTCACCCCGCGCCAGTGCATGCAGAAATGATCGGCCTCCATGACGATGGCCAGGCCGTCCGGCTGCAATTTGTCCATCAGCAGGTCGGCAATCTGCATGACTGCTTCTTCCTGGATTTGCGGGCGGGTCATCACCCAGTCAATCAGGCGGGCGTACTTGGACAGGCCGATCAGATTGGAGTGCTCATTGGGCATCACCCCCACCCACACCCGGCCCATGATGGGGCAGAGGTGGTGGGAGCAGGCGCTGCGTACCGTGATCGGCCCCACAATCATCAGCTCGTTCAGCTGCTCGATATTGGGAAATTCGGTATTGGGCGGGCTGGCAACATAACGGCCACGAAACACTTCGCGCACGAACATCTTGGCGACACGCCGCGCGGTATCCTGCGTGTTGTGGTCGTTGACGGTATCGATGACCAGGCTTTCCAGCACCCCCTGCATCTTGGCTGCCACTTCCTGTTGCAGCAAATCCAGCTCATCGCCTTCGATGAAGTCGGCAATATTGTCATTGGCGTGAAAGCGCACGCCGGCATTCTGAAGACGGTAGCGTATGCGCGAAGAAACGCTTTCTGTCGGCGTGGCGTTGTTATCCGTTTTGCTCATGGTGGGCTTGGGCCTTTATCTTCGATGGACTGGTGTGATCCCGGCAAAGGCAGTTGCCCATGGGGAATCGCCCTGCCAGCCGCTGTTTATCCGTGACGTGTATAGCAAGCGACAGCTGAGGACTGCCGCTGGAATTCCTGTTCTGCATGGTAATGCGCCGCAAGGGCCGGGAAAAGGAAAACCGGAATCGACACTGTCAGATGGTGACAGCGGCGCAGGCTTTCAAGACGGTGGCGCAGTTTTCTGCTGCCGGTACAAACAGGGCTGGCCGGATGCTTCCAGCACATCGATGCAGGGCTGGCGCTTGCTCTTGATGTGTAGTGCGCGGCAGGCATAGGGAAAGCGCGCATCATGGCTGATGTGGTAATGGCGGCAAGCCAGGCAGCCGGGGCGCGGGGCAGTGGATTGTCCGGTAGCAGGCATGGTGTGGCCAGGAGGAATGGAAACTGTGCTGATTGTGCCTGTCGGGGCGGTGTATGTGAATATTTGTTTTAAATGCTGATGTCGGCTGTCATTTTTGGTATAAAGCTGAATTGCATCCCGCGAAGTTGGCTATCTCTGCCGGCAAGGCGGCGTGACCGGCTGCTCAAGCCGGTATTGATACTGATCATGACTATCGACCCCGTACTGGTTTTGGCTCCGATCTTTCTCACCACCGAATTGCTGAGTCTGGCGCTGTGCATGGCGCTGGCTTCGCTGCGGCGCAGCGGCCTGCCCGGCGCACGGGAGTGGCTGCTGGCCAATGTTGCGGTAGTGATCTATCTGCCCTTGCTGGGTTTGCGCGGGCTGATTCCCGACAGTATTTCCATTGTTGTGGCCAATGGCATCCTGGCGCTGTCTGTCGCCTTGTATTATGCCGGCTGTGCCTATTTCCTGGGCCAGCCAGCGCGCTGGAACTGGCTGCTGGGCGGTGCGCTGCTGCAGGTGCTGGCCGTCACTTACTGGCGCTACGGCAATGACAGCTTGCCCATGCGTGTGATGGCCATTTCTGCCTACAGTGCAGCGGTGTGTACGGCAACTGCCTACTTGATGCTGAAACATTACCGTGGCCGGCGCAGCAGCGTTCATTACCGCTTGCTTACGGTACTGGCCTGTGTCTTTGCCCTGACCCAACTGGTGCGCAGCGTCTATTTCTACACACTACACCCCGCGCCCACCAATATCATGCTGGCCAGTGGCTGGAACATCATGCTGCTGTGTCTGGGGGCGGCCATCATGCCCGCCTTGTCCATGGCGGCGGTGCTGATGCTGCACGAATCGCTGCAAACCGAGGCGGAGAATGCGGCCAACCGCGATTTCATGACCGGCGCGCTGTCCCGCAAGCATCTGTTTACCATCGGCCAGCAGCAGATACTGCACGCGGCCGCCACCCATCAGCCGCTGACGCTGTTATTGATCGATCTGGATCACTTCAAGGCCATCAACGACACCTATGGCCATGCGGCGGGTGATGAGGTGCTGCGGGCCTTTGCCGACATGGTGCGCGGACATCTGCGCAGCCGTGATGCGCTGGGCCGGCTGGGGGGAGAGGAGTTTGCCATCATGCTGCCGGATACCACGGTGGAGGCGGCATGGCAGGTGGCCGAGCGCTTGCGGCAGCAGGCGCAGCAGCATCTGGTCTGCAGCAGTTTTGGGCATTGCCGCTACAGCATCAGCATCGGCGTGGCGGGCTGGCATGGTGGTGAAAGCTTCGACCAGCTATGTCGCCGCGCCGACCAAGCCCTGTACGAGGCCAAGAACCATGGCCGCAACCGGGTGCATGTCAGTCCGGGCATCTCGGCTGCGGTGGCGGGCTGAGTTGTCTTTCACGGCGCCGGTTTGAAGCTCAGGCATACCGAATTGATGCAGTAGCGTTCGCCGGTGGGTTCCGGCCCGTCGGGAAATACATGGCCCAGATGGGCGTCACAGTCGGCGCAGCGTACTTCCACCCGGATCATGCCGTGCGAGGTGTCGCGCAGACGCTTGATGCGCTCACCGGCGGCTTCGGCCCAGAAACTGGGCCAGCCGCAGCCTGCGTCAAACTTGGTGTCGGAGTGGAACAGCAGGCTGCCGCAGCAGATGCAGTGATAGTCACCGCGCTCGCTACGCCGGTAGTGCTCTCCACTGAAGGGACGTTCGGTGCCCCCCTGGCGGGTGACGCGGTATTGTTCCGGACTGAGCCGGGCGCGCCAGTCGGCGTCGCTGATGGATTTCGGGTCGCTCATGGCCATTCCTCGGGTGGGGTGCTGACAGTGAATCGGGCCGGACAGGAAAATCTGTCACGCCGCCTGCTTACAGTTCGTCCAGGCTGTTGTCCAGATGGGTCTCGTCGGCCCATTTTTCAATTTCCCACTCGCCATCCCGATAGCGAATCCAGTTGAGTGCGGCATTCGGAATGGGAAAGTCGCGGGCGCCGCTCAGTCCCTGGCCGCTGGCGGTGCGGTGTACCATTTCCAGCACACCGCCATGGCTTACCACCAGAATCTGCTGTCCGCTGTGGCGTTCTGCCAGTTGCTGCATGAAGTGCATGATGCGCTGCTGAAAGCCGTGCAGGCTTTCACCACCTTGCAGGTCGAAGTGGACATCCCGCTCCTGATGCAGCCGGTAGACGTGGGGGATGTGCTGGCGTGCCTCATCGAAGGTGCGGCCCTGCAGGGCACCATAATGCCGTTCTTTCAGCGCCGGGTGGGTTTGCAACGGCAGGCCCAGCCGCTGGCTGATGGCGCTGGCGGTCTGGCGGGCGCGGTTCAGCTCGCTGACATGCAGCGCGGCAAACTGCAGTTGCCGGCGCGCCAGGGCGTTGGCCAGTTGCTCGGCTTGCTGCAGGCCATGGCTGTTGAGTGGAATGTCCAGATGACCCTGCAGGCGGCGTTCGCGGTTCCAGTCGGTTTCACCGTGGCGGATCAGGCAGAAGCGGGTGGTGTGCATGAAGGTGTCCGGCTTGGGTTGATTACAGGATGCCGACGCCGGAGATTTCCCGCGCCAGGTTGGCGGCGTAGTTGTCCGTCATGCCGCCGACAAAATCCAGTACCTTCATATAGGCCTGGTACAGGCTGTCTTCAGTCTTGACGTGCTGTTCCAGCAGCCCCATGGCCAGATGCTGGCGCGGTGTCAGTTGCTCGCCCCCGCGGGTGATGTAGGCATGTACCGCTGGCACCAGCACATCCAGAATGGTGGCGACGCAGGGGTAGGACGCCAGTTCGGTCACCAGCTTGGTGCGATGGCGGTATACCTTGTTGCTGGCCAGTTCCTTGGCCTGGATCAGCGCTTCCTGTACCTCGGCATCGGTCAGGTTGATCAGGTCCTTGGCCGGAAATTCGCCCGCAAGAAGGGCGTTGTGGTGCAGCATGAATTTCTGTGCCACTTCGGCCACGCAGCGGCCAATGGCGATGCCGCGCAAGGTGGCGCATTTCTGCTTCACGTCGTGCAGGTTCCACACCTTTTCATATTCGGTAAAGCGGGCGAACAGGCCTTCGAATTCCCGTACATCCAGAATGCCGATTTCGACTGCATCTTCCAGGTCCAGAATGGCGTAGCAGATGTCGTCAGCCGCCTCCATCAGATAGGACAGCGGATGACGGCCCCATTCCAGCAATCCGATGCGTGGCAGGTGCAACTCTTCGGCAATGCGCTCGAAGTAGGGCAGTTCGGTGCGATAGATGTTGAACTTGTCGCGCGCAAGCGCCTTGGGCGCATCTGATGTCCACGGATACTTGATCAGCGCACCCAGTGCCGCGGCAGTCAGGCGCATGCCGCCTTCGTGGCTGTACATCTCCAGTGTGGCCAGCATGCGCAGGCCGTGGGCGTTGCCTTCGTAGGTCTGCACATCGCGCAACTGGGCGGCATCCAGCGTGGTGAGGAAATGCGCATTACGCGCATCGCGGAACCAGTCGCGCAGCGCATCTTCGCCGGTATGGCCAAACGGCGGGTTGCCAATGTCGTGCGCCAGGCAGGCCACCTGCACTACCGCGCCGATATCGAAGGGGCTGTAGCCGGGCGGCATGATCCCGGCGTGCTGCATCATCACCCCCACCCGGTTACCCAGGCTGCGGCCCACGCTGGCCACTTCCACGCTGTGCGTCAGCCGGTTGTGGGTGTGGTCGTTCTGGGCCAGCGGGTGCACCTGGGTCTTGCGGCCCAGGCGGCGGAAAGCGCTGGAAAACACCACCCGGTCGTGGTCGATATGAAAGTCGCTGCGCAAGCCTGCGCTGCCTTCATCGGTAGCCGGGGTGCGGGTGGGCTTGATTTCGCCTTGTACCACCTTGAAGCGCTGGGTGGACAGCAGGGCGGTCCATTGTTGTTGCTGGTGCTGGGTCATGGCAGGCCGTGGCAGGTTGGATGTAGCGATGATATGGGCTTTGCCGCCTGGGGAAAAGCAGCTTGCCGCTCAGGGCTGGGCATACAGGCGGATCAACTGGCCGTGGCGGTCTTCGGTAATGTAGAGTGCGCCGTCGGCACCGGCGCGGATTTCTACCGGGCCGCCGGGGCCTTTGCTGTCTTTCCAGTTGCTGATCAGTTCCAGCCCCTGGCCGGTGGGCAGGCCTTGGCGGTCGGTCGGATAGGCCATCAGGCGGTGGCCATGCTGGCGATAGCCATGAAAGCCGACAATCAGCCAGCCGGCAAAGCGTGGCGCGGCCTTGGGCCCCAGCCACCAGGTCAGTCCCAATGGTGCGGCATGTGCGGGTAACAGGCGGTAGGGGGGAGTGGTTTGACTGCAGTCATAGGCGGGAAACTCCGGTGCCGCCACCTGTTTGTCGTAGCAAAAGGGCCAGCCATAGTGCTTGCCGGCTTGCAGCAGATTCAGCTCGTCGTGTGGCAGTTCATTGTCGTTGGGCAACTGCAGTTTCAGCTGGATGGCGTCGCGGCTGTTTTCTGCCTGCAGCAGGATGCCACTGCGCGGATGCACGCCCAGTGCCATGCTGTTGCGCAGGCCACGGGCAAATACCCCCAGATCGCTGACCTTGCCATTGTTATCGATGTGATAGCGCCACACCACGCCGGCCCGGTCCTGCTCACTCTCGGGGCAGCGTCCGCTTGCCTGCTCGGCTGGCGCTGCGTTTTCGCAATTGTCGGATGAGCTGCCGATATTGACGTAGAGATCGCCGTTGGCGGCCAGGGCAAAGGTAGTGAGCGGGTGACGCTGGCGCAGTGGCAGGCTGATGACGGTTTCGCGTTGTTGTGGCGCTGCCAGGTCAAAGCGGATGATGCGTCCCACTTCTCCCACGTAAATCTTGCCATCCGGTCCTTGCACCACGCCGTGCGGACGGTCCAGCCCTGTTAGCAGCACAGTCTGCTGCCAGTTGCCGTTCTTGCGTTCCAGTTGCAGCAGCCGGCCTTGCGGGGCATCCCAGCGTGTCATTTCGGTCAGCAGCAGCTTGCCGTCTGGCAGGATGGCAAGTCCACGCGGCATTTTCAGGCCGCTGGCAATGATTTCGGCGCACAGGCCGGGCAGGACGTGCATGCCGGCTGGTGCAGTCTGAGGGCAGCGTTCGGCAGCTTGCGCCGACAGGGGCAGCATCAGGCAGGCAAGGATAAGCAGGTGACGGACATGCATGCGTTTTCTCCGGGAAGTACCGGCACAAGCCGGATGCTGCCAGCAACAATAGCAAGGGCCTGCCGGAAAGTCGCCTTTGCTGTGCGATCGGCTTGGGTTGGTGGGGGAATGGAGCCGCTAAAATCTGCTTGCGATGATTGTGTATGTAAATGATAATGATTGTCATTAACAAGCAAGCGAGGTGATGTCATGCTGTGGGCAATCATTCAGCTATGCGGAGTAGGGGTAATGGTGCTGACGCGGTTTGCATACCGGCCATTGCTGCGGCGTAGTAGTCACCTGCTGGTGGGGCAGTGCATCCTGCGCTGGCCTGTGCTGCTTGGCATGGTAATCCTGCCCTTGCTGGCCTCGTTTCCGGGCTGGCCGCACCGGTTTTCGCTGGCCCTGCCACCGCTGGCCGGGCCGGTGGGCTGCCTGATGCTGGCGTATGCATGCTGGCTGTTCTGGCGTAGTCAGCTTGATGTGCTGTCGGGTAATGCACAGCGTAAGCCATGGCCGGGCGGGGTTTATCAGCGTATTCGCCATCCGCTGTATGCGGCCCTGTGGCTGGCGGCGCTGGCCCAGTTCCTGCTGGTGCAGGATGGCTTGGCGGGCAGTGGCGGAGTGCTCGCCCTGCTGTTCAGCTATGGACGCAGCGTAAGGCGGGAGGAGGGGCTGTTGCTGCAGTGGCTGGGTGATGCCTATCGCCAGTATATGCAGCACACCGGCCGACTGTGGCCCCGCGGGCTGGCCCGCTAGCGCTGCCGGTCGCTCTCAGGGCTGACCATCGATATTGCTCAGCATGGCGGTGATTTCCGCCGGGCGATACAGGGCCGGGCCGCTTCGATACACCGTCAATTTTCCTTGTTCGATGAGGCCGACTTCCAGCTGCCTGCTGGCTGGGTCCAGCAGCAGGTAGGCCATCTCGCTGCCACCTTCGTGCGGCTTGTTGCCACTGACATAGAGCAGTTGGTCCCGGCTTAGCGGGCCGCTGACCTGCATGTTCTGCTGGAACACGGCAAATTTGCTGCCCAGCAGTTGCCGCAACGCCTCCGCCACCACGCCGGTCTGGTACAGACCGATGTCGGCCGGGTACTTTCCTACCTTGTGTTCCAGCGCCTGCCATTGCTGCTTGCCATCCGCCTTGTCTGACGCCTGTTTCAGGATGGCCACGGCATTGCCCAGTGCCGGGTTCTCCGTGAGCAGTGTTGCCGCGTGCTGCTTGGCTTCTGCCGTGACATTGCTTGCCTGCTGGCGCAGTGCGGCAAGCGGTGCGCTGCTGGCTTGCAGGCTATTGTGGGCTGCGCCGATGGCGGCTGAGGCCGCTTGCTGTACCTGTTCGCTTTGTTGCTGGCTGCAGGCGGTCAGCAGGCAAAGTCCTGTCATGGCCATGACTTTTCTGTACGCGATCATGATGGCTCCTGGTGCTGTGAACGATGGCAGAGTGTCTGGAGCGGCAAGAGTTCCTGTTTTTTATCGTAGTAATACTACATATATTCTTGCATATCACCTGTAGTTAACATTCACTATGAAAAACATGAATGTTTGAAATCGAACATATTGGCCTGTTCGCTGCGCAGTAGCCTTATTCTGCGCGTGGGGTGGTTGCGCGGTGGCTGCCGGTGCTTGTGGCTTTGGCGGCAAAAGATGCCAGGTGCGGCTGCAAGGCAGGCACTTTGCCTGTTTTGCTGCTATGGTGTTGATTATCAACAGTTCTGTGTATGCGGTGGCTGACACCTTGCCGTTCAGGCGGGGGCTGGATTTTCCCTATTGGCCAGTCAGGGCGCTTTGTGCGGTCCTAGTTTGATCTGCATCAAGCTCTTATTTTCGATATCGAATGTAGTATTGTTTCCATAGAGAACAATTTCGGGCTTCAATCAGGAGATAGTCATGGAATCGATTGCTCAACAAGCCGTACAAGCCGACCCGTGGCGGGATTTTGCCGCCGGAGACTGGCAAACCCGTGTCGATGTGCGTAACTTCATCCAGCGCAATTACCAACCTTATGCTGGCGACGCCAGCTTCCTTGCCGCCGCGACCGAGCGCACCCAGGCCTTGTGGGCTGCGCTGGGCGAATTGCTGAAACAGGAGCGGGAAAAGGGCGTGCTGGATGTCTCGGCTGACCGTGGCACTTCCATTACCGCTCACGATGCGGGCTATATCGATCCCAAGCTGGAACTGATTGTCGGCCTGCAAACCGATGCCCCGCTCAAGCGCGCCATCATGCCAAACGGTGGTTTGCGCATGGTGGAAGCCGGGCTGGCTGCCTATGGCTTTACCCTGGACCCGATGATCAAGGAAGTCTGGAGCAAATACCGCAAGAGTCATAACCAGGGGGTGTTCGATACCTATACCCCGGAAATCCTGGCGGCGCGCAAATCCGGCATCATCACCGGTCTGCCGGATGCCTATGGCCGTGGCCGCATCATCGGCGACTATCGCCGTGTCGCCCTGTACGGTACCGATTTCCTGCGCAAGGAGCGCCAGCAAGCCTTCCACGAACTGGACGACGCCGTCTTCTCCGAAGATGTGCTGCGTCAGCGTGAGGAGCTGTCCGAGCAATTCCGCGCGCTGGATGAGCTGCGCGAAATGGCAGCCAAGTACGGCTATGACATCAGCCGCCCGGCGGTGAATGCGCGCGAAGCCGTGCAATGGACCTACTTTGCCTACCTGGCTGCGGTGAAGGAGCAAAACGGTGCCGCCATGTCGCTGGGTCGCATTGCCACCTTCCTCGACATCTACATCGAGCGTGATGTGGCTGCCGGTGTGCTGACCGAAGCACAGGCACAGGAGCTGATTGACGATCTGGTGATCAAGCTGCGCATCGTGCGTTTCCTGCGCACTCCGGAATACGACCAGCTGTTCTCCGGCGACCCCACCTGGGTGACCGAATCCATTGGCGGCATGGGCGAGGATGGCCGCACGCTGGTGACCAAAAACAGCTTCCGCTTCCTCAATACCCTGTACAACCTGGGGCCGGCACCGGAGCCCAACCTCACGGTATTGTGGTCCACCGCGCTGCCGCAGGGCTTCAAGGACTTCTGCGCCAAGGTGTCCATCGATACCAGCTCCATCCAGTACGAAAACGACGACCTGATGCGGCCCTACTGGGGCGACGATTACGGCATTGCCTGCTGCGTGTCGGCCATGCGTATCGGCAAGCAGATGCAGTTCTTTGGTGCCCGCGCCAACCTGGCCAAGGCCATGCTGTATGCCATCAATGGCGGTCGCGATGAAAAGAGCGGTGCCGTGGTGGCCCATGGCTTCGAACCGATTACCGATGATGTGCTGGACTTTGACACGGTGATGGCCAAGTTCGACAAGATGATGGACTGGCTGGCCGCCACTTATGTGAAAGCGCTCAACTGCATCCATTACATGCACGACAAATACGCTTACGAGCGTATCGAGATGGCGCTGCATGACCGTGACATCCTGCGCACCATGGCCTGCGGCATTGCCGGGCTGTCGGTGGCAGCGGATTCGCTGTCGGCCATCAAGCATGCCCGCGTACATGTCATCCGCAACGAAGACGGCCTGGCGGTGGACTACCGCATCGAGGGCGACTACCCAGCCTATGGCAATAACGATGACCGGGTGGACAGCATGGCAGTGTGGCTGACCGAAACCTTCATGAACAAGATCAAGGCCCAGCCGTATTTCTACCGCAATGCCACGCCCACCCAGTCGGTGCTCACCATTACCTCCAATGTGGTGTATGGCAAGAAAACCGGTAACACCCCGTGCGGCCGTCGCGCTGGCGAGCCGTTTGCGCCGGGTGCCAATCCGATGAACGGTCGTGACGTGCATGGCTTTGTTGCGGCCGGTGCCTCGGTGGCCAAGCTGCCCTATGCCGCTGCGCTGGATGGCATCAGCTGGACCGCATCGGCCACGCCGGATGCGCTGGGCCATACCGCAGAGGACCGCGTTGCCAATCTGTCGCATTGTCTGGATGGCTTTGCCGCTGCCGGCGGTTTCCATGTGAATGTGAACGTATTCCGTCGTGAAACCCTGCTGGACGCCATGGAACACCCGGAACTGTACCCGCAGCTCACCATCCGCGTGTCCGGCTATGCGGTGAACTTCGTCAAACTGACGCGAGAACAACAACTGGATGTGATCAACCGTACCTTCCACAGCAGCCTGTAAGCCCGTCACGGTTTGTCCATCCACCCGCCCGCCGGCAGATGCTGACGGGCGGTTTTTTCATCAGGAGTTCTCATGACCCAGCAGCATGTGGTGCATGCGCCGCTCAGTCAGGGTGAGCTGACCGGCTATGTCCACTCCACCGAAAGCGGTGCCGGAGTGGACGGGCCGGGCATGCGTTTTGTCTATTTCATGTCCGGCTGCCAGTTTCGCTGCCAGTATTGCCACAACCCGGATACCTGGAAGCTGCATGCCGGTCGCCAACTGACGGTGGCACAGGCAGTGGCGGAAATCGCACCTTATGCCGGCTTTCTCAAATTTGCCGGTGGCGTCACGGTATCCGGTGGCGAGCCGCTGATGCAGCCAGAATTTGTCGGCGCACTATTCACCGCCATCAAGCAGCGCTACGGCCTGCATACCGCGCTGGATACCCAGGGCTTTTTGCATGCCAATGTGGATGATGCCTGGTTTGACCAGGTCGATCTGGTGTTGCTGGACATCAAGCACAGCGACCCGCAGCGCTATCTGGAAATTACCGGCCAGGCCTTGCAGCCGACGCTGGATTTTGCCCAGCGGCTGAAACGGCTGGGCAAGCCCGTCTGGCTGCGTTATGTGCTGGTGCCGGGGTTGACGGATGGTGCGGCTGATATCGCCCGCCTGGCAGACTACGCGGCCAGCCTTGGTGGCATCGTGCAACGGGTGGAGGTGCTGCCCTTCCACCAGATGGGAGCGGGCAAATGGGCACAATTGGGGCTGACTTATCCCTTGGCGGATACCCCGCCTCCCACTGCGGCTGCCGTGGATGCGGCCCGTTGCTTGTTTGCCGCGCGAGGACTCACGGTGTGCTGAGCTGAATACGGTGCAGGATTTGGGTGAAAGGTTCAGGCTATCTTTCCGAAACTTCTGATAGGTATTGTTTCTCGAGCAAGGATAATACGACGGGTGAGTGATTGACCAACCCTGAAATGATTGTCCGAAGAGATGAATAAAGAAGCGAGCAAATCCGGCAAGCAAACCTGCAATCTGTCCTCCCGGGTAATCAGTGAGCAAATCAGCACCCTGATCGATCGGCTATCCAAAAAAGGGCAGTGTATCGTCATCTGGGAAAAGCAACGCTTGCTGTTCTGCTCCATGGACAGCCGCAATGCCCAGCGTTACCTGGCCAAACCCACCTGCCTTGGCGTCTACGACGCTGATGTCACCTATTGGGATGTGCAGAAGGATCTGAAGGAAATCCTGCAACGCGACTGATGACTTTGGGGGGCGGACTGGTTTGCTAGCCAGTCCGCGGCATGATTCTGATTTACCCCTGCTGCCATATCCGGTAGAGTCCGCCTTTTCCATCGTCAAGGCAGGCCTCTGACAGGAGGGCTGCCCGCCGTCCAGCAAGTGAGTCCTGCCCTTATGCCTGGCTCATGCACCACACCATTTTCGATACTCCCATCCTGCGCGACCTGATGCGCGCCTTGTCCATTTTCCTGCTGCGTCTGCGTGGCTGGCGCATTGATGGCAATTTCCCCGATTTGCCCAAATACGTGCTGATTGCCGCACCGCATACCAGCAACTGGGATTTCCCATTAACGCTGGGCGTGTGTTTTGCCCTGCAAGCCAAGCTTTACTGGATGGGTAAGCACACCTTGTTCTGGGGGCCAATGGCTCCGGTCATGCGCTGGCTGGGCGGTATTCCGGTATTACGCAGCCGCAGCAACTCGCTGGTGCAGCAGATGGTGGCGGTGTACCAGCGTTCGGACAAGCTGGTGGTGGCCATTCCGCCGGAGGGAACCCGTCAGCGGGTAAAAGAATGGAAAACCGGGTTTTATCATATTGCCTGCGGTGCTCAGGTGCCGGTGGTGCTGGCTTATATGGATTATGCCCGTAAGGTTTGCGGCTTCGGCCCGGTGTTTTATCCCTGTGGCGATATCACGGTGGACATGCCGAAGATTCAGGCCTTTTATCAGGACAAGGTGGGTAAATACCCTGATCAGTATTAGATCCGGCTGGCAAGGTGGCCGCTGCCACTGCCTTGATCGGGGCAGAGCCTGACGCCGGACTCCCGGCAGCCCGCTCATCGCCAGTAATTCAGCCCGCAGGCGCAATGCTGCGGGCTTTTTCATGCTGGGCGCGCGGTGTTCACGGCGTGGGGGCGGCACTGGTGGCGGCTTGTACCGGGATGAATTGCAGAAGTGGTGCGGCCAGCAAGGACTGGCCAAAGTCGATGGCGCTGCGGCGCAGTTTTTCATCAGAAAATTCGGCCAGCAACTCTAGTCGGGCGATGATCTTGGACATTTCGCGCTCGAAGCTCAGATTGCGCTGCTGTGGCGTGATTTCATTGGCCAGCAGCATCGGGCTGCCATCCGCATTCTGCCGCCGTCCCAGCAGCCAGGAGGCCACTTCGACATTGTAGGCGGCATTGGCCAGTTGCTGGGCATTCAGGCCATGCACCAGGTAGAGCTCGGTCCGCCCGCCATAGACATCAACCAGCATGCTACCCAATCCATACACCAGGGTGCCGGCACGGTCGCCGCTGAACTGCGGATCAAAGGCGGTGCTCAGTGCCGCGGTGGAGCGCACCTGTCCCAGCGCGGGCAGGGCTTGCCGGTGCCGTATTGCCGTCATGACGTGTGCGATGGCGGCATCCCGGCTACTGAAGCCTGCTTTTTGCCATTGCGACGGATTGCGGCGGTAGAGTTTGTCCAGCAGGGTCTGCAAGCTGGCCAGGTTGTCGCGCATGGCCAGGTTGGCGATGCGGTTGGCGGCGCTTTGACCCAGTTCGGCCGAACTGAAGTCCTCACTCTTGACGGGCTTTTTGGCCGGGGTGTTGCTGCAGCCAGCCAGCATCAATCCCAACAGCACACACAGGGCAGGGCGAAACATCTTCATGGCGGTACACGCGGGGCGTGTGGCAGTGAGGTTGAGCCGTTTTACCCTGTTGTCTGCTGCCAGGCAAGCCAGCCTGGTTTCAGGACTTGGTGGCGAATAGTGCGCGCCAGCCATCCACTCCCAGGCGGGTGACGGTCTCGATGTTCTTCTCGAAGATGGCTTCCGCTTCCGGGAAGGCTTCCACCGCGCGGTCGATGCTGGCTTCGCGGATCAGGTGCAAAGTGGGCCAGGGCGAGCGGTTGGTGTAATTGCTGACATCGTTGATGCCGGTGCCGTCAAACTGGAATTTCGGATGAAAACTGGCTACTTGCAGTTCGCCGTCCAGCTCCAGCTCTTCGACGATGGCATCAGCGATATCCTGGAATTCATTGAAATCCAGAAAGCGTTGCAATACATAAGGATGCACCAGCAGCGTGGTGTCGGTTTCTTCTGGGTCGGTGTCGGCCAGCAGGCGCAGCTCACGTGCCAGTTCTTCGGCCAGTTGTGCCGGTTCGGTGGCATCGCTTACCACAATGCGGACTTGGTTCTTGACGTAAACGGATTTGGCAAAAGGACAGAGATTAAGGCCGATAACGGCTTTTTCCAGCCACAGGCGTGTGCTGGCAATGGCTTCTTCGTGGCTTGGCGTCTGCATGGTGCATGCTCCGATGGCTGGGCGGTGGCTAGGCAAGGCTGCGGTGGCGGATGACAAAACAAAAAACCCGGACGAGTCCGGGTTTTCATCAGCGCGTAATCTTTGGAAGATTACAGCGGCTGGATGTTGGAGGCTTGCTTGCCTTTCGGGCCATCGACGATGTCGAAGCTTACGCGCTGGTTTTCGGCCAGGGTGCGGAAGCCTTTGGCATTGATCTGGGAGAAGTGAGCGAATACGTCATCGCCACCTTCATCCGGAGTGATGAAGCCAAAACCTTTGGAGTCGTTGAACCACTTAACGGTACCGGTTGCCATTTTGTTTATCCTCAAAACGAGCAAGTTGATAAAACGCATGAAGTTCAAGGGAAATGGCGACTGAGGTACGGACTAAATGCCACTACGACAACTACACATCCACAACTTGAGCATCCTGCAGGCAGGCATACTGCCCATTGTTGCGAATGTTGGCAAGTATTTTCTGCGCCTTGTCAGGGCGCGCTGCGAGCAATCCCTGTACAAAAACACTGTGTGGTACATGGTTTATTTGGCCAGGGGCCTGGGTCAGGCACCAAAAAAGCCTTGTTTCTCTGCTTCATCCAGTGCGTGCAGCAGCCATTGGCCTGCCAGCGGGCAGCCGTCGCTGACCTTGCTGGCGGCCATCGACAGTACCTGCTGCTTGCTGACACCGTTTTCCCGCCAGCTCTGACCCTGGCGGTTCAGGTTGAGCAGGATGGGCATGAGCCGGTCCATGGCGCGGGCAAAGCGTGCCTCGGCGCTTTGGCGCGCCTCGAATTCCTGCCACAGCGCGACCAGCCCGGCTGCCTGCGCTTGCGGCAGCAAACCGCAGATGCGACGGATGGCCGCCAGTTCCTCGGCTTCGCGCTCGGCATTGTCGGTGGCGGCATAGACAATCACATCGCCGGTATCGATTTCTCCCAGATCGTGAATCAGCAGCATGCGGATCACCTTATCGATATCCAGTGCCACCGGCGCATGCTCGGCCATGCTCAGGGCAAGCAGGGCAGCCTGCCAGCTATGCTCGGCCGAATTCTCGTAGCGCTCCAGGCCGACTGGCTTGGTTTTACGCAGCACGGTTTTGAGTTTGTCCACTTCCAGAATGAAGTCGATCTGTTTTTGCAGGGCAAGCAAGGCGGCGGGCATGGCAGGGTACTCCGGCAAAGTCACAATAAAGGCGCACATGATACCCCGCTGTTTTTACCTGCGGGAAAGGATTGGCTCGGCTGGAGCCAATCCGATGATTTATAGTGCAATGACATCTGGCCACACCGTGAGCACCCCATGAGCGATGAAGAGCAATTGCAGTTTGTACGGGAAGATCCGGAGGGGTTTCAGGATTTCCGCGACGTACTGTCCGATTACGCGCCCCAAATTGAAAAGCTGGCTTCACAGTTGGGGCAAAACCCGCATTCACCACAACTGGTGGGCGACCTGTTTCGCCTGATGCACACCATCAAGGGCGATGCCGGTTTGTGTCGGGTGATGTTCGTGGTGCCGTATGCCCATGCGCTGGAAGGTCTGCTGGCACGCTTGCGCAGTGGCGAGCTGGTATATCAGGACGTCATGGGTGATGTGCTGCTGCTGGTGCTGGACCGGCTGGAGCTGGTGATGGGCCAGATAGCCGCCGCCCGCCCCGTGGACGCGGTGCAGATGCGCACCTTGCTGGAAACCTTGCGCACACTGGAGAGCGCGCCCTTGCCTTCGGTGCTGGCCACCTGCACGCGCCTGGTGGCGGCCATGGTTGGGGTACAGGGCAATAGCGAGGCACCGTCGGCGGCTGTTGCCGGTAACGCCGGTGGGCAGTCGCGCCAACAGGATATGTTGTTGTTCCGTACGCTGGCCTTGCAACTGGAGCAGCGCATGCCGGAATTTGTCGGTCGTACCGAGCGCAACCTCAAACTGGCGCTGGAACTGAACCGGCAGGCCGGTGGCTGGGTGGATGCCGAACAACTGGAAGCGGCGGTTTATATGCACGATGTCGGCATGATGTTCCTGCCGGAGCAAGTGTGGCTCAAGCTGGGCACGATCAGTGACCACGAGCGCCGCCTGATGATACTGCACCCGGCCTGGGTGGCCGGGCTGATGGGGCGCATGCCAGGCTGGGAGGGTGCCGCGCTGATGGTGATGCAGCATCACGAAACGCCGGATGGGGAAGGGTATCCTTATGGCCTGGTCAGCGGTGAAATCTGCCAGGGAGCCCGCATCCTGGCGCTGGTGGATGCATTCGAAGCGGTGATGCTCAAGCATGCCCATCGCGGGCAACGCCGTTCCATGCTGCGTGCCGCGGCAGAACTGAATGCGGCGGACAACCAGTTTGAGCGTGCCTGGCTTGACCCTTTCAATCAGGTTGTGCGCCGCATGCTGGAACAGCCGGCTGCCTGAGTCCTTTCAGTGTGCGGCCATGCCGTGGCTGTCCAGCCAGGTCAGCATGCGCTGCCAGCCGTCCTGTGCGGCGGCTGCATTATAAGAAGGACGATAATCCGCATTGAAGGCATGACCGGCTTGTGGGTACACCACGATTTGCGACGCGCTGCTGCCCTGTTGCAGGGCGCTGCGCATGCTGTTTACGCTGTCCTGCGGAATGCTGCCATCCTGGCCGCCGTAAAGTCCGAGAACCGGTACTTTCAATGTCGTGGCAATATCGACCGGCTGGCTTGGCGTCAATGTGCCGTGCTCTCCCACCAGCTTGCCATACCAGGCAATGCCGGCTTTCAGATCCGGGTTATGGCTGGCGTACAGCCAGGTAATGCGGCCACCCCAGCAGAAGCCGGTAATCGCTGTCCGCTTGACATCGCCGCCATGCAGGCCGGCCCAGGCCAGGGTGGCATCCAGATCCTGCATCACCTGCTGATCCGCAACCTTGCTGACGATGGTGCTGATGATGGTGGCGATGTCGCTGGCCTCGGCTGGATTGCCCTGGCGGAAGTACAGTTCAGGTGCAATCGCCAGATAGCCGCGTTTGGCCAGGCGACGACAGATGTCGCGGATATGCTCGTGGACGCCAAAGATTTCCTGCACCACCAGCACGATGGGCAGCGCATCTGCCTGGCCGGTAGGGCGGGCAAAGTAGGCCGGCAGAATGCCATCATCCAGCGCAATACCCGCCAGCCCGGTATCCAGTGACAGGGTGTCGGTGATGATGCTGGCCGTGACGGGCTGTACCGCCAGGGCGAAGCCGGTGGCCAGTGCTCCTTTGATGAAGTCGCGGCGTGGTGGATCGAATGCTTGCATGAACAGGATGCTCCCGGGTGTGGTCCGGCATACTGCCAGGACTTGTGGTTTGCAGCGTGCTTGGCGACAATGCCGCTCGCTTGCTGGCTCTTGCCTGCTTTGTCGGCGCAGCTTCCGCTGTTTGACTAAACTGTAGTCTAGATCGCTTATCCCAATCACCACCATGCCCCAGCCTCCGTCCAAGATAAAACTCCCCGGCAGTTTTCTGCGCGTGGGGGAGCAGCTCCCGGTTGATGTCTATGCCAAGAATGGCTTTTTGCTGCTGAAAAAGGGGCATTATGTCCTCACCCCGGAACAGCGCGAACGCCTGATGGATGTGGCACATGGCGATGCGGAAGAGGTTGCGGTGCGGCTGGAGCGCGAACGGCTGGATCGGGCCGCACAGCGTGAACGTGAAGCGGCAACCATGACCCCGAAAAACCCGCTGGTTGAGGTGGGTTTCATGGCCGGGCGGCTGGAGGCCGTTCTGCTGCATGGGCTGTCCGTGCCGGGCCTGGCCGGCAGGCTGGAAGAGATGGCGGAGGAGCTGTTGCAACTGACGCAGCGCTTTCGTGACGGCATGCTGGCATCGCTGTTTCTGGTGCCTGTGAAGTCGCACAGTCTGAAAGTGGCCACCCTGGTGGCGCTGCTGGGCCGGCGGCAGGGACTGGAGCCGCAGCGGCTGCATAGCCTGGTGTGTGCGGCGATGTCGATGAATGTTGCCATCAGCCAGTTGCTGAACCAGTTGGGCAGTCAGCGCCAGCCCATGAGCTTGTCGCAGCAGGAAGAAATGCTGGCACACCCGGTATTGGGGTCGGCCATATTGCGCGAGGCCGGCGTGGCGGACGAGCATTGGCACATGCTGGTACAGACGCATCACGAGCAGGATGATGGGCTGGGCTACCCGGCAGGGCTGCGCGCTGATGAAATCCACCCCGATGCGCGCTTGCTGGCGCTGGCTGACCTGCTGTGCGAGCGCTTCCACAGTGATGCCGCCGTGCTGCCGGCACAAGTCATGGCCAGCCTGTTCCGCGGCGAGCTGGGTCCATTCGCGCCGGCGCTGGTGTCCTTGATGATCAAGGAGATGGGCATTTATCCGCCGGGCAGCTTTGTGCGCCTGGCCAGCAATGAAATCGCGGTGGTGACCCATAGTGGCGACAAGGCCAATCAGCCGCGGGCCGCTGCGCTGCGCAAGGTGGATGGTCCGCCCTATGCGGATGTTCTGCTGCGCGATACGCGTCAGGGCGCTTACCGGGTGCTGGAGCCGGTAGCCGCGGCAACCGCAGCCGTGAATCCGGCTTATCTGACGCGGCTGTGGACCTCGCGACTGGGCTAGGCCGTCAGTGACTGGCGGCGGGCTCGCTGGCCGAAGCGCGCAGCGGGCTGATGCGCACGCTGCTCAGATTATTGACTTTCCACACCCGCTGCATGTGACCGAAGTCACGTCTTTGCTGATTGCTCAGCCTAAGCTCCGGGCGCATGGACAAGTCCAGGAATACCTCACCCAAATAAACGCTGCTGCCGGCATTGATGTCGAAACCCGCCTGCACCGGCATGGTGATCGAGCGCCACTGGCTGCCCCAGCCGGATTCCTCCACCCAGTTGCCCCAGGCATCAGTAACCTGATAGTGGCCTGGCGGCAGCGCAAACAACAGCAGCTTGCCATCCACCGGACTCATGCCTGCCTCGCCGAACACCGTGTCGGTATTCATGCTGGCCCTGCCATTGGCAATGATATGGCCGCTACTGTCGGCGATGTGCAGCCCGGTATTGGCCGAGTCCTGGTCAAAGGCTTTGGCCGTCAGCGAGACGATGGCATAGCCATAGCCCGATGGCGGGGTGATGCTGCCTTGCAGGCGGTCTGCCATGGTGCTGCAGGCAGATAACAGGAGTGGCGCCAGCAGCATGCTGCAACGCTGGATGATGGCCATGTTTCTTGGCTCCTTGTGGAGTTGGCGGGCAGCTTGCGCGCACCGGCGCGGGGCCGGTATGCATCTTGCCGTTACGATAGATTCGGGTATGCTAGCCGATCATTTTATTGTTGATAACAAAAACACGCGCAAAGGATACCCATGGATCAGTTCGACAACGTCAGTGTGGCCAAGCGTGCCAATGTCTATTTTGATGGCAAATGCGTCAGCCACAACATTACGCTGGCCGATGGCACCCGCAAATCGGTAGGCGTGATTCTGCCATCCAAACTGTTGTTCAATACCGGCGCACCGGAAATCATGGAGCTGCTGGAAGGCAAGTGCCGCATTACCCTGGCAGGCAGTAGCGAAGCGGTTGAGTATCAGGGTGGCCAGAGCTTTAATGTTCCGGGCGATAGCTCTTTCCAGATTGAAGTGTTGGAAACCCTGCACTACGTTTGCCATTTCGGCTGAGTCAATCCGCCCGCACCCTGCGCGGCCTGGTCGGCATTGCTGGCCGGGCCGTATGCTCCACGCCGCACGGTGATGCAGTCCCGTGCGGACTGCTTGCCATACTCCCCGTCTTTTATCCCTGATACGGCCTGATTTTCGCTGTTTCCATCGCTTTGTCCGCTTGTTCCTGTCTCATCTGCTGTATTAACTGCAATTTTTGCGTCCGGGATCCATATTTTTGCTGCGGGTTGTAAGCAAAACTACGCTTTTCCTGACTTATCCGAAAGGATATCCTTGCAAACCCGATCCAGCTTGGGTTGGGGGCAATAAGAGCTATGATGACAATAAGCAGGCAGCGGCCGCCCGTGGCAAGCTGTCATGATTAACCGGCCATGGGCGTGGTGACTGGAACAAGTGGATGCTTAAACGGCTTGAGGCGCAATGGTCGCGCCATGCATTGTCTGCCAAACCGGCGGTAGTCTATCCCGTCGCGGTGTGTATCTGCCTGTTGGCCGGCTGGCTGCTGGCCGTGGTGGCCAGTTATCTGCAAGATCGCGCTGATCTGCAGCAGCGCGCCGCAAGCATATCGCAGCAGCTCGAACGCCAGTTGTCGCTGGCCAATGTGGCGCTCAGTCGTATTGATTCCGTCATGCCTGGCAATAACTGCGACTTGAGCTCACGCTTGTTGGCCGCGGTGGTCCAGTCCACCCCGCATGCCCGTTATGCGCTGCGGCAAGCGCCGGACGGGCGCGTCTGTACCTCTGATCTCTCCCGGATGGACATGCCGCCCGCTGCGCCCGCTGGCACCAGTCTGTCGTTGCGTGCAGAGCTGGCCGGTGGCTCGGCTGTTGTGCTGCAGCGCCAGGGGAATGGCAGCAGCATGCTGGAATTGGGCGCAGTGTCGCTGGCCACCATATTGCAGACGGAGAGTGCGGTGGTTGCCGCAACGGTGCGGGTAGGATCACAGTACCTCACGGCGGATGGCGAGGTGCGTAAGTGGGATGAGGCCATGGTGCAGGGCCTGAACCGCCGGGTTGGCAGTCATGATGGTCTGCTGGAGGTTGTGGTACAGCAACCTTGGGTGGAGGTGTTATGGCATTCCTTGCTGCGCCGGCTGGATACCTTGCTACTGGCCGGCCTGGCCGGCGTGGCGCTGGGCTGGGCGCTGTTGCGTCGCCAACTGGCGCGCAATTCCAGCTCCTGGGAAATTGCACAGGGTATTCGCAATCGCGAATTCTTTACCCATTATCAGCCCATCGTGACGGCCGATCAGGGGGAGTGTATCGGTGTGGAGGTGCTGGCACGCTGGCGTCATCCGGTGCAGGGGGCCATCCGTTCCGATCTGTTCATTCCTGCGGCCGAGGATGCCGGGCTGATCGTGCCGCTTACCCGTTACCTGATCCGCCGTGTCAGCAAGGAATTCAAGCAGGTGGCGTTGCCGCCGGGCTTCCTGGTCAGCATCAATATTGCCGCCGAACATCTGGGCATGCCGGATCTGGTGGAGGACTGCAAGATGCTGCTGGCGGTATTGCGCGAGAAAAAGGCCGTGCTGGTGCTGGAGGTGTCTGAGCGTTTTCCACTGCCCGAGCATCAGGTGACTCATCGTGTAGTGCAAGACCTGCGCCAGATGGGGGTAAAGCTGGCGCTGGATGATTTTGGCATTGGCCATGCCGATCGCAACTACTTGCGCCGCTGGGGCTTTGACTACCTTAAAGTGGAAAAAGGCTATGTATCGGCACTGGGCAAGGACAGTTTCAAGGCCAATATTCTGGACGGTTTGTTGCAGACTTCACGTCAACTGGGTGTGCAGGTGATTGTGAAGGGGGTGGAGACGCAGGGGCAGCAGAATTACCTGTCGGTGAAGGGCTTTCAGTTCTTGCAGGGTTTTTACTTTGGCAAGCCGATGACGCTGAACCATTTCCGCCAGTGGCTGTATTCCGGCATCACCCAGGACCGTGTGCCGTCGGTTGCCGCAATGGCGGCAGGCCGGAGTGAGGCGGCGGATCGCTGAGTCCGCCCTGCCAGCAATAATGGCAAAGGGTATGCCGCGGGCTGTTGGCTCCGGCTGGCGGCGGCAGGATGCGATGACCAGGGTCGGCGTGCGCCGGCCCTTGTGCTTTGTGCGCGGGCGTTGCTGGCGGCTTAGTTGTTGTGAGGCTGGGTGCTGATCAGCAGCAATGATTCCCCGCTGTGCATGATGACTTCCGGGCCGGGGGAGAACTCGACTTCGCCGGGGCTGCGTTCCAGGGCAATCACCATGGCCTTGCCATCAAAGCCTTCTCGCAGAAAGCGTTCCAGCGGCTGGCCTTCCCAGCGTTCGTCCAGCACATGGACCTGGGCATGGAACTGGTTGGGATAGCGGTGGTGCAGGTGCTCGAAGAAATGCAGGGTTTCCGGGTGCGCCACGATATTGGCCATGTTCATGCCGCCCAGATGTGACGGAATCACCACATTGTCTGCTCCGACCGCCAGCAGTTTCTTGCGCGAGCTTTCGTTTTCCGCCTTGGCCACGGCCAGAACCTTGCTGTTGAGGCTTTTGGCAGTAACCACCACAAAGGCATTGTCGGCATCGGCACTCAGGCAGGAAATCAGTGCGCGCGCATGTGTGATGCCTGCGGCGGTGAGGTTTTCATCCTCGGAGGCATCGCCGATGATGAAGGGAATGTCCAGCTCTTGCAGCAGCATGGTGTTAGCTTCGTCTTTTTCTATCACCACCACCTGGTGCTGGGTGCCCAGCAACTCCTCCAGTGCATAGCGGCCGGTATGACTCAGACCGCAAATGATGGTGTGGCCGCGCATGTGGGCGATCAGTTTTTCCATTTTCTTTCGTCTCAGATAAAGCGGCAGGTCGCCCTGGAACAACATCAGCGTGAGCGAGGAAATGCCATAACCGACCACGCCGGTGCCAAACACGATCAGGGCAATGGTGAAGTAGCGGCCTTCCAGCGACAGGTTGTGGGTTTCGCCATAGCCGATGGTGGCCAGGGTGATGACCGTCATGAACAGGCTGTCGGAGAAGTCCCAGTGTTCGATCAGCATGTAGCCTGTAGTGCCAAACAACAGGGCGGCAAAAACCAGGCTGCTCAGGAACACGAGTTTACGCGGGAAGCTTTGGCGCATGAGTGAGGGGACCGCTGGCAAATGCGGCATTATAGCCGCTCTGCATGACTACGACATGCCCAGTTCCAGTGCTTGACCTGGCCGCAGGCTGGCAGGGTGAGCCGGAAGATGTGTACAAATATGTGCCGTGCCGCCCGGCGCAATGCTTCTTCACACTGTTTTACATGCCGTTACCTGCGGCTGGATAAGCTGAGTGTGTATCAACGCACTGGAGGTCCAGTCCATGAAAACCCGCATCCTGCTTCCCGCGCTACTGGCGCTGTCGTTTACCGGCCTGGCACATGCCGATGCCTCGGCCATTCTTGGTGGTGCGCTGGGTGGTGCCGTAGGTGCC
Source organism: Aquitalea magnusonii (assembly GCF_002217795.2). Taxonomy (NCBI): domain Bacteria; kingdom Pseudomonadati; phylum Pseudomonadota; class Betaproteobacteria; order Neisseriales; family Chromobacteriaceae; genus Aquitalea; species Aquitalea magnusonii. Next base: position 2,379,432 of record NZ_AP018823.1, on the reverse strand, counting down.
GCCGTCGGCCAGTCTGTTGGCGGACGCAATGGTGCCATCATCGGCGGTGCTGTCGGTGGCAGCGTCGGTACGGCGCTGGCCTACCAGCGTGATGAAGAGCGTCGCTACCGCCCCTTGCCGCCGTCGGCACCGGTGGTGTACCAGCCGGTAGCCTATGTGGAACCGGTACGCTACATGCCGCCGCCGCGTCCGTACTGGCATGCCGGCTGGCGTGAGCGTGAGCAATATCGTCACTGGCGTGAACGCGATTGGCGCGAGCATGGCTGGCGGGGAGAGGATTACCGCTGGCGCGACTGATTTGTCCTGTTGCTGCCCGTGCAAGCGCGGCAGCCCGCCATGTAGGCAAAACCAGCCCCTGAACCCAGGGGCTTTTTTCATGGTGCATGCGCTGCGTGGTGTGCGGGGCGGTGTGTTGTGGCCGCACTGGGGCGAGAGCGCGTGATGGTCTGCAAAATGCTTGCCATGTTCTGGGTACTGTTCATATAATTCATTAGCAAACTAATCATTTATATGAAAATCACTATGGACAACGTGGACTTGCTGCGTCTTGGCATTACCAGCGCCATCATGCATGCCGGGCGCAAGTGGCGGCACATTTCGCAGGATGTGTTGTTTGGTCACGGCCTGACCGCACCTTGTGCCACGGCGCTGATTTTCATCGGCCGCCTGGGCGAAGGCATCAACCAGATTGCCCTGGCGGAGGAAATCGGCATTGAAGGCCCGTCGCTGGTACGGGTGATCGATCAACTGGCCGCCGATGGCCTGGTGCGCCGCGAAAAGGACAAAGTGGATCGCCGTTCCAATACCCTGTGGTTTACCGACGTGGGCAGGGCGCTGACGAACAAGATAGAAGTGGAACTGGTGGGCTTGCGCGCGCTGGTGTTCAAGGATGTGGCCGCGGCTGATCTGGAAGCTACCTTGCGGGTGTTTGCCGCCTTGGATGCCGCATTCCAGCGGCCTGGGCTGGCGGCTGAACTGGCAGCCATTGCAGGGCAGGAGCGCGCATGACGCTTCCTTCCTGGCGCGACTGGTTTTTTTCGGCCAAGGTGTTTGCCGCCGCCATGCTGGCGCTGTTCATTGCCATGGCGCTGGAACTGCCACGGCCCTACTGGGCAATGGCCACGGTGTATGTGGTGTCGCATCCGCTGACCGGAGCCACCCGCTCCAAGGCGGTGTACCGCATTGGCGGTACCTTGCTGGGGGCTTCCGCTGCCGTCGTCCTGACCCCTTTGTTTGTCAATGCACCCACCTTGCTGTGCCTGGTCGTAGCCTTGTGGACGGGCAGCCTGTTGAGCATTTCCCTGCTGGACCGTACCCCGCGCAGTTATCTGTTCATGTTGTCGGCTTATACCTTGCCGATGATCGCGCTGCCGACGCTGAATCATCCGGAAACCATCTTTGACGTGGCGCTGGCGCGTAGCGAGGAAATCCTGCTTGGCATCCTGTGTGCCAGCGTGGTGTCGGCACTGATATGGCCGGGCAAGGTTGCGCCCATTTTTTCGGCCCGTATCAGCAGTTGGATGCAGGACACGCGCGACTGGGCCTGTGAGCTGCTTAGCCCGCAACAGGGTGGTGGTGCGCAGGCCAGCCATGCCAGCCGTCACAAGCTGGCGGCGGATATCCTGGCACTGGACCAGTTCATCTCTCATTTGTCCTACGACACCACCAGCTTTGCCATGGTCAAGCATGCCCGAGAACTGCGTGGCCGCATGAGCATGCTGCTGCCCATCCTGTCCTCGCTCACCGAAACCCGGCAGGCCTTGGTACAGCAGGCTGCCGGGCTGCCTGCCTCCCTGACGGCGCTGATGCAACAGGTGGCCGACTGGATGAACGACCCGGACCTGCATCGCAGCCGCCAGGCGGTACCGGCACTGCAGCGGCAACTGGCGGCGCTCAAGCAGCAGATTGCCGATGGCGATGACTGGCAGTCCTTGCTGATTGCCCATGTGCTGGCGCGGGTGCAATCACTGATCAATCTGTGGCTGGACTGCCGTCTATTGCAGCAATTGCTGGCAGAAGAACACCCCACCTTCACGTGGAAACCGGCCTATCGGCATTGGCCGGTAGGCGGCACGGCACGGCATTACGATTACGGCATGGTGGCGTTTTCATCCTTGCAGGCGTCCACCGCCATCTTTCTGGCGTCACAACTGTGGATAGGGTTGGGCTGGACCGACGGATCCGGTGCCGTGATCATGGTGGCCATTGCGTCCTGCTTCTTTGCCGCACTGGACGAACCCGCGCCGATGATGCGTACCTTCCTGATCTGGGCGCTGGTCAGCATCGTGCTCACCACGGTGCTGCTGTTCATGGTGATTCCGGCGGCCTACACCTTTGAAATGCTGGTGGCCATGCTGGCCATTCCCTTCCTGTTGGTGGGCACACTGTTCACCCGGCCGCAGTTCACCATGATTGCCATGATGCTGACGGTGAACACGGCCACCTTCCTTAGCCTGCAAGGTGCGTACGATACCGACTTCACCGCCTTCTTCAACGGTAATGTCGCCACCGTGGTGGGCGTGTCGTTTGCGCTCCTGTTCAGCCTGCTGGTCCGTCCCTTTGGCATCGAGCTGGCCATCCGCCGCCTGCGCCGTGCCAGTTGGCACGACCTGGCGCGCATGGCGGCGGGGCGTGGACTGGACGATTATCCGCAACTCACCGCCCGCATGCTGGACCGACTGGGCCAACTGATACCGCGGCTGGCCGCCAGCGGGCATGACCAGTTGCCGCAGGCGTTTAGCGAGTTACGTACCGGCTTTAGCGTATTGCACCTGCAGCGCGACGAAAATGCCTTGTCCGGCCCGGCCGGCCTGCGAGTGCAGCAGGTACTGGATGAAGTGGCTGCGCATTACCGCCAGGCACTGGCGCTGCGTCAGCAAGCGCCAACCCGCGCGCAGCTACTGCAGCGCATTGATGCCGCGCTGGACCAGGTACTGGCCGTATCGCGCCGTAGCGACCACCATGTGCTTACCGTGCTCAATGCCTTGGTGGAGCTGCGCGTAACCCTGTTTCCGGCAGCCGGCAGCTATGCCGTGGCCGCCCCCTTACCCTTGGCTACTGGAGGCGTGACACCGTGATCGGTGAAATCGAAATCTACGGGGTGTTCTTCCCCAGCCTGCTGATCCTGATGGTGCTGGCCTTTGGCGTGACCGCCGGCCTGCGCATCCTGCTGGGGCAGCTAGGCTTCTACAAACTGGTATGGCACCGTTCCCTGATGAACTTTGCCTTGTATGTAATCGTGCTCGGCGGTTTCGTCGTGCTGACTCGCGGATGGTGATGATGAAAAAGCTGGCAGGAAAAGCGGGCCCGGTAGCCCTGACCCTGATTGTGGTAGTGGCCGCCGTAATGGTGGGGCGTCATTTGTGGGATTACTACACCAATGCGCCGTGGACGCGGGATGGCCATATCCGCGCCGACGTGGTGCAGATTTCGCCGGATGTCTCCGGCCTGATCACCGAGGTGAAAGTGACAGACAATCAACTGGTGAAACGGGGCCAGGTATTGTTTGTCATCGATCGTGCGCGTTACACACTGGCGCTGAAGCAGGCTGAGGCCGCGCTGGCGATGCAAAGTGCCGGCCTGGCACAGGCCAAGCGCGAAGCGGCGCGCAACCGTGGCCTGGCCGACCTGGTGGCACGGGAAAACATCGAACAAAGCGAAGCCCGCGTGCAGCAGGATGAAGCCAATGTCGCTGCGGCAGCTAGCGCGGTGGACGTTGCCAAGCTGAACTTGCAGCGCACCGTGGTAAGCAGCCCGGTGGATGGCTATCTGAACGACCGCATGCCGCGGGTGGGCGACTATGTCAGCACCGGCAAGCCGGTGTTGTCGCTGGTGGATGCCCGTTCCTTCCATGTGGACGGCTACTTCGAGGAAACCAAACTGGGCCGGGTGCAGGTAAACCAGCCGGTGGAAATCCAGATCATGGGTGAGGCGCGCAAGCTGCGCGGTCATGTGCAAAGCATTGCCGCCGGTATCGAGGACCGCGACCGCAGCAACGGTGCCACCTTGCTGCCCAATGTGAATCCCACCTTCAACTGGGTGCGGCTGGCACAGCGCATCCCGGTACGGGTGACGCTGGATGAGGTTCCGGCCGACTTTCGCATGATTGCCGGTCGCACTGCCACCGTGGCGGTGCTGCCCGGCAAGGGAGGCCAGCCGTGAGCCGCCGTCGTTCTGCCGCCTGGCTGGTCCTCACCGCGCTGGCCGGCTGCACCACCGTAGGGCCGGATTACCATCTGCCGCAGCAGGCTGCGCTGCAGCGCGGCTCGGCACAAGCCGGCTTTGCCAATGTCGATGGCAAGCTGACCAGCGCGCAGCCCGCGGCCAGCCGCTGGTGGCAGCTATATCACGACCCGGTACTCGAACAACTGGTGGAACAGGCAGAGGCTGCCAATACCGATTTGCGCGCCGCCACGGCCAATCTGCAAAAAGCCATGGCGGTGGCACGCGAGGTGAATGCCGAAGCCGGGCCGCATGCCAGCGTATCGGCATCTGCCGAACGCTCCAGGATTTCCGGCCAGAGCATGTTGCTGGAGCAGCCGCTGCCGGTGACCAATCTGGGCGATGAGGGGATACGGGTTGCCTACCAGCTCGACCTGTTTGGCAAGCTGCGCCGCGGCGAAGAGGCTGCCGCCGCCAATACCGAGGCGGTGGCCGCCGCGCGCGATCTGGCCCACATCACCGTGACGGCGGAAACCGTGCGCAGCTACCTGCAGATCTGCTCGGCCAACCATGGCTACCAGGTATTGCAACAGCAATACGGCTTGCAGCAAAAGCAAGTGGAACTGACGCAGCGGCTGGCGCGTGCCGGGCGACTGACCGCCACTGATGTGCTGCGTGCCAAGGCGCAGGCGGATAGTGTACAGGCGGGCTTGCCCGTCTATCAGGCCCAGCGCGATGCGGCCCGCTACCGGCTGGCCATGCTGCTGGGCAAAACGCCGGGCGAAGCCTTGCCGGCGGCGGCACTGGCCTGCGCGCAGGAGCCGCAACTGACACAGCCCATTCCGGTGGGGGATGGCCGAGCCTTGCTGGCGCGCCGCCCGGACGTGAAACAGGCCGAACGGCGGCTGGCGCAGTCCAGCGCCATGATAGGCGTGGCCACCGCCGAGCTGTATCCCAGCATCACACTGGGGGCCTCAGCCGGCTTCACCGGTGTGCTGGAAGACCTGGGCAAACGCTCCACCCAGCGCTTTGGCCTTGGCCCGCTGATCAGTTGGTCCATCCCCGATAGCGGCAGCCGCGCCCGCGTGGCGGCGGCACAGGCCGACTCCGCCACCGCGCTGGCGCACTTTGATGGCGTGGTGCTCAATGCCCTGCGTGAAGTGGAAACCAGCCTCAGCCTGTACGGCAAGGATTTGCAGCGGCTTACCCTGCTGCGTAGTGCGCGTGACAGCGCACGGGATGCCGCCGCGCAGAACCGCCGCCTGTATCAGGCTGGCCGTGCGCCTTACCTGTCCAGCCTGGATGCGGACCGCAGCATGGTCAGCAGCGAGCTGGCGGTGGCCAGTGCCGAAAGCCAGTTGGCGCAGGATCAGGTCAATCTGTTCCTGGCACTGGGTGGCGGGTGGGAGGTGCTAAGCCGCCCGCTTAGCGCCAAGTGAGTCATGCTCTGGCGGGTCCATCAGCCGCCGCAGATGGCTTGAGCATTTACTTGATGTAACAGTAATCCCGTCCGCTTAAATGGACTTGTGCAGGCTTGCACTCAGGGCATAGCATTGCGAACTTGATCTCGGTACGGAAGCAATGCATGGCAGAGCCCGGTAGCATCCCCATTCTGTTACCGGTATTTGTGGTCACTGAATTACTGTGTGCCTGCAATACCGTGCAGTTATGGTCATTGAAAAAGGCTGGTGTTGCCGGAACCCGCAGCTGGTTGCTGGCCAATATCGCCATGCTGGGCTACCTGCCGGCACTGGGTTTGCGCACGGTGCTGCCGCTGGTATTCAGCGTGGTAGTGAGCAATGGCCTGGGACTGCTGGCGGCCAGCCTGTTTTACATTGGCTGCGCCCGTTTCCTGGGACGGCCCACCCATGTGCGACCGCTGGCCCTGATGGTGGTGGTGGGCGTTGCCGGTTTGCTGGGCTTTACCCTGCTGCTGGACAGCATACGGGTCCGGGTGGTGATTGCGTCCGGTGGCATTTGCATCGTGTTTGCCGCCACCGCCTGGCTGCTGTTCCGCCATCGCCTGCCCACGCACCGCGCGGCAGTCTACTGGCTGGGTTCGGCCTGCAGTCTGCTCACATTCTTGCTGCATCTGGGGCGATTGGTCTATTACGGCAGCGGTTACGGCAGTCTTGACGACCTGTTTGCCACCACCCCGGTCAATGTGTTTTCCATGAGCATGACCGCCGCGCTGGTACCCGGCCTGTCCATGCTGGCCGTGGCCATGGTGCAGGAGCAACTGCTGAGCGATGCCACCTGGCGTGCCGAGCATGATGGCATGACCGGCCTGAATACCCGGCAGTGCTTTGAGGCGCGCAGCATGCAGCAGATGCAGCAAGCCTGGGAGCAGGCGTTTCCGCTGTGCCTGCTATTGATGGACATGGACCATTTCAAGCAGATCAACGACCGTCATGGCCATCAGGCCGGTGATCAGGTGTTGCTGGCATTCAGCGCACTGCTGCAGGAGGGCCTGCGTCCGGGCGATGTGGCGGGCCGCATGGGGGGCGAGGAGTTTGCCCTGTTATTGCCGCACACCACGCTTGAGCAGGCGCAGGCGCTGGCTGATGCCTTGCGATTGCGCGCTGCCGCCATCCCGGCAAGCTCACTTGGCGGCAGCATTCCTTACAGTGTCAGCATGGGGCTGGCGGCGTGGCAGCCAGGCATCTCCTTCCCGGAGCTGTACCGCCATGCCGACCTGGCCTTGTATGCGGCCAAGCAGGCCGGTCGCAATACCATTGTGCTCCACCGCTGACGCTGTCGGCCTGCAATCCGGTGCTCAGCCGTCCAGCAGTGCCTGCCTCAGTTGCTGCAAGCCTGCCTGATAGTGTTGGCGTGCTTGCAGCGCTTGTTGCATGTCGACTGCGGTAAACATGATGCCTTGATTGGGCTGTAATTGCCCCACCATGTCCAGATCAGCACTGATGACTGTCCCTATCATGGCGTAGCCGCCACCAGAAACCGCATCGCGCAGCAATATGATGGGCTCCTTGCCGGACGGTACCTGGATGGAACCGATGGGGTAGCCTGCATCCACGATATTTGAGGGGTCCGCCCCGGCACCAAATGGTGCTTCCCGTGGCTGAAACTGCAAGGGCGCACCTCCTTTGAGCCGATAGCCAATGCGGTCGGATTCTGAAGATACGCGCCATTGATCCTGATAAAACCGTGCTGCGGATTCGGCGCACAGGCGATGCGCATACAGGCCGGGGAGCACCCGCACCTCCGCCTTGCGCGGCAGCGTGGCTTGCAGCGCTGCCGGCAGGGTTCTGCCTACCGGCGCTGTTGTTGGCGGCGCGGCAACCAGCGGCAAGATATCGCCAGCCTGTAAACACCGGCCCTGATAACCCCCCAGGCCGCCCAGCGCATAGGTGGAGCGGCTGTCCAATACCGCGGGTAGATCAATGCCACCGGAAACCGCCAGATAGGCACGCATGCCAGCAGCAGCCGGGAGGAAATCCAGCGTGTCACCCGCCGCAATCGACAACACCTGATGCACCGCCTGTGGCTGCCCATTGATGCGTGGCTGCATGGCGGCACCGCAGATGGCGATCTGGCAGGCCGTGCTGAACTGCAACTGCGGCCCCAGCAAGGTGCATTCCAGCACGGCGGCGGTTTCCGCATTGCCTAGCAGCAGATTGGCGGCGCGGAATGAATATTGATCCAGCGCCCCGGAAGGGGGAATGCCCAGGTGGTAGTAGCCGTTGCGGCCAGCGTCCTGCACCGAGGTAGCCAGGCCAGGCTTGATGACTTTAATGTGCATGATGGGTTCCCGGTAGCGATTGCTTGTAGGCCTCTGGATTGGCCAGGAATTCCGGCAGCGAGAAACGGACCGGAAAGATATCCAGCGCAAAGCGGCCCTCGGCCACCGCCTGGATGGCCGCCTGGTATTGCTGCTGATCGATGGGCTTGAAACGGACAAGATCGCCGGGACGGAACAGCACCATGCTGTCTGCCAAGTAGGGCTGGCGTTGCGCCGGGTCGTAAATGGGCGCTGGCGTGATGCCAAACATCTGGTAGCCACCCGCTCCTTCTACCGAGTAAATACAGGCAAAGCAGCCCCCATGGCCAATGGTCTGGCGCGGGGTTGCCGTGCGCGGGCTCAGGTACTTGGGTACCTGCAATTGCTGATCGCGCTCCACCATCTGGTACATGAAGGGCAGGCCGGCGACAAAGCCCACCATGGACACCAACCACGGTGAGCCGCTATGGGCGGTGATAAAGGCATCGACCGAAGCAAAGCCGTTCACCCGTGCCGCGTATTCCAGATCGCTAGCCTGCGGGTCCTGATGGCGCTGGCGAAAGCGCGCCCCCACTTCCCGCGTCCAGGGGTCGTTGTACCATACCGGGATTTCCACCAGCCGGGTATCCAGTATCTGCGGGCTGTCTGCCAGCGATTGTTCCAACTGCTGCACCTGTCGCAGCAATTGCTCCGCCGGCAGGATGTCCGGATCAAAACGCAGTTGAAAGGAGGCATTGGCCGGGCAGATTTCCACGATCCCGGGCCATTGCAGTTGCCTAAGCTTGCTGGTGATGGCCATGCTGGCAAAGAAGGCGGGCAGCGACATCGATTCGCTGATTTCGGCAAACAGGAATTCGTCGCCGCCAAAGGTGTAACGAATGCTCATGCAAGTCTCCGGGGTCAAGATTGTGCCGGTGGTGGTCCATTTGCACGGCCAGCGGCCTGTCGCTGACTCAGCCACTGTTCCAGAAAACGGGTGTGGTAGCGTCCGGCACACACGTCGGCATCGGCCAGCAAGGCCTGGTGCAGGCTTTGGGTATGAGCAATGCCCGCGATGTGCAATTCGTCCAGCGCCCGGCGCATGCGGTACAGGGCGCGCTCGCGGCTTTCATCCCACACAATCAGCTTGGCCAGCATGGAGTCGTAGTGGGGCGGGATGACACAGCCCGGGTACAGCATGCTGTCAAAGCGTACTCCCGGCCCGCCCGGCAGCCGCAGTTGGTGGATGGTGCCGGGGGAGGGGCGGAAATCTTGCTGCGGGTCTTCGGCATTGATGCGGCACTCGATGGCCGCGCCGCGCAGCTGAATGTCTTGTTGCTCAAAGCGCAAGGGCTGGCCATCGGCAATCAGCAGCATTTCGCGCAGCAAATCGATGCCGGTGATCATTTCGCTGATCGGGTGCTCCACCTGGATGCGGGTATTCATTTCAATGAAATAGAATTCGCCCTGGTCAAACAGGAATTCCAGCGTGCCTGCGCCACGGTAGGACACCGACTGCGCCAACTGCACCGCTGCCTGACACAGCCTGCTGCGCTGCTGGTCATTCAGGGCGGGCGAAGGGGCTTCTTCCATGATTTTCTGGCGGCGGCGCTGCAAGGAACATTCACGTTCGTAGCAATGAATCACCCGTTGGCCATCACCCAGGATTTGCACTTCCAGATGCCGTGCCTGCGGCATGAAGCGTTCCAGATACAGATGCCCATCGCCAAAGGCACCCAGAGCTTCGCGTTGGGCGGCGGCAAACGCGGCATGCAGTGCTTCGGCATGTTCCACCACGCGGATGCCCCGGCCACCACCCCCTGCCACGGCCTTGATCATCAGCGGATAACCGATTTCCTTGGCCATGCTCATGGCCTGCACCACGTCAGCCAGTGCGCCCGGGCTGCCCGGTACGGTGGTTACGCCTACCGCCTGTGCCATGGCCCGGGCACGGGCCTTGTCACCCATCAGGGCGATGGTGTCTGCACTGGGACCGACAAAAATCATGCCGGCTGCGGCTACCTGGCTGGCAAACTCGGCATTTTCGGCGAGAAAGCCATAGCCCGGATGAATGGCATCCACTTCATGACTGCGGGCAGCAGCCAGAATGGCCGGAATGTCCAGATAGCTTTTTGCCGCCGGTGGCGGACCGATTTCCACTGTCCGGTCTGCCATCTGGCAGGCCAGGCTGTCCCGATCGGCGCTGCTGTGTACCAGCACGGTTTGCACGCCCATCTCCCGGGCGGCCCGGATGATGCGCACCGCGATTTCTCCCCGGTTGGCCACCAGGAGCCGCCGGATGCGCTGCAAGGCAAGGGCTTGCGTCATGTCACCACCCTCGCCACCGGCTGGCCGATGTCGACCGCATCGCCATCCTCTAGCAGGAAGGTCTGCAAGTGTCCGCTGTGCTGGGCGGTCAGTTCGTTGAATTGCTTCATCACCTCGATGCAGGCAATGACGGTATCGGCCGCAACCAGCTTGCCTTCTTCCACATAGGGCGCTGCATCCGGGGCCGGGCGACGATAGAAGGTGCCGGGCAGTGGGGCGAGAATCAGGTGTTCGGTCATGTGGTGTTCTCCTTGTGTAGCTTGTTTTTATGTGGCTCAGACTGTGCTTGGAGCATGTGGTGCGCGAATGGTGATGCCGGCTTGCAGCAAGCGGCTGCGGGTGGTGCGGATCAGTTCCAGCGCACCTGGGGTATCGCTGTGAATGCAGATGGAGTCGAACTCAATGGGGATGCGCTGGCCATCCACGGTATCAACCAGGCCGTCACGGCAGGCCAGCGCTACCTTGTCCGCCACCGCAGGCGGGGACAGCCGGCCCATCTTGCGGGTAAAGACAATGCTGCCGCTGGTATCGTAATCACGGTCGGCAAAGAATTCGCGTATTGCCCTCACCCCCAGTGCGGTAGCGGCACGGTGCGTAGCCGAGCCCGCCATGCAATACACCGCCAGTTGTGGCGACAACTGCTGCACCGCCTGCAAGAAGGCATATGACAGGGCCTCATCGCTGGCCATTGCCATGTACAAGGCACCGTGTGGTTTCACATGCTGCATGCGCATGCCTTCCAGTTGCAGGAAAGCTTGCAAGGCACCGATCTGGTACACCGCGTCCTGTACCAGCTCCTGCACGCTGGCCTGGATGGTGCGCCGGCCGAAACCCACCAGGTCGCGATAGCCGGGGTGGGCACCCACGGCAACGCCAGATGCTTTGGCCAGGCTGACACTGCTGGCCATGGTGGCGGGGTCGCCAGCATGAAAGCCGGTGGCGATATTGGCCGATGAAATCAGCGGCATGATGTGTTGGTCTACCCCGTCGCCGATCTGCCAGGGACCAAAGCTTTCGCCCATATCGGCGTTTAGGTCGATTACCTGCTTTTGCATCTGTATGCCTGTCGGAGAGTGAATCAGGCGGATACCGTAAGCAGGGGGGAGGAGGCGGGAGAAGTTTTAAATTTTGATAGGGTTCTATCAATTATTTTGATAACGCCAGGTTGCCAGACAGGGAAGGGCGGTTGACCGCTTATGCCTTGCCTTGCCTGCGGATTTAGCTGTACCACCAGGCAGTCATGCCGCGCTCTGGCTCACTGCCCGCGTAGGCTTGCTCCGGCCGAACCTGCCAATGCATCTGATACCGGTTTTCGACCTTTCACCCAACAAACTCCTCCCTATCTGATTGGCCTGCCACCGCGAGCGCTTTGATGATTGCCAATGTCATCAATCCGCCCGGACGCCTCCATGCCCAAGCCCTACCAGCTGCGCTTCTCCTCCCACCTGGGCCTGGACCTCTCCGTACACCACTTCACCATTACTCGCTCATCTCCAATCGTGTGCTCTTCTCTTCCCGGCATATCCAGCCCATCAGTTGACCCGGTACCACATCGTTGTTGGTTGATGCTGCTGTTTTCACTCAAACGCGGGTTGATCTGCCTGCTGCTGCCCTGGCTGGCAGCGTGCGCCAGCCTGGCCGGGCCGGGTGGCGGGCTGATTGGCGTGCCTACCCATTTGTATGACTTCAACCCGCATATCTACACCGTCAAATCCATCACGTTTGAGTTTCTGGGTGTGGCTGGGGTGTCCGGCGGCGAGGAGTGCTGCGCCACGCTGCCCCGCACCTGGCGTCCCGGCCTGATGGCCACCGTGCGCTGGGTGGAGGACCCCAATCCTTGCCTGGGGTGTGCACCCAATATCAACAAAGAGAGGAAAAAATTTCTTGAGTATATGAAACAGAAAGAAGCCAGCTACCAGCACTACAGCGCGCAGGTGGAGATTCCACGATATGGCAGTACCTGCGGCTTGAATCTGGTGTTCCTGCCCTGCCATCAGGTACGGCTGGTACTGGATTGCCAACAGAAATATCCACTGATCAAACAGTGGAGAGCTGAAGCCAAACAGATGGAGGGTCAAGCATGTCCGAAAGCACAATAAACCAGGAGCACGCCCAACTGGCCGCCCCCTGGGATGAGCAACTGGATGCCTTCCCCGGTGCTGCCCAGCAACTGCGCGATATGCGCCATTGGCGGCGACAGCTCTGGTGGCACGGCATCCGCTGGCTTAAACGCGCGCTGCTCTGCCTGCTGCTGCCGTGGCTGGCAGCGTGCGCCAGCCTGGCCGGGCCGGGTGGCGGGCTGATTGGCGTGCCTACCCATTTGTATGACTTCAACCCGCATATCTACACCGTCAAATCCGTCACGTTTGAGTTTCTGGGTGTAGCCGGGGTGTCCGGCGGCGAGGAGTGCTGCGCCACGCTGCCACGCACCTGGCGTCCCGGCCTGATGGCCACCGTACGCTGGGTGGAGGACCCCAATCCTTGCTTGGGGTGCGGTCCTAAAAATGAGAATGCTTTTCGTGAATACATGAAAAAGAAAGAAGCCACCTACCAGCACTACAGCGCGCAGGTGGAGATTCCGCCGTACCAGGATACCTATGGCATCAATCTGGCCTTTCTGCCCTGCCATCAGGTGAGGCTGGTGATTGATAGCAAACAAGTATTCCCGATGCTGGCGAAGTGGGAAGCCGAAGCCAAACAGATGGAGGGTCAGTCATGTCCGAAAGCGCAATAAACCTGGAACACGCCCAGTTGGCCGCCCCCTGGGATGAGCAACTGGATGCCTTCCCCAGTGCTGCCCAGCAACTGCGCGATATGCGCCATTGGCGGCGACAGCTCTGGTGGCACGGCATCCGCTGGCTTAAACGCGCGCTGCTCTGCCTGCTGCTGCCCTGGCTGGCAGCGTGCTCCAGCCTGGCCGGGCCGGGGGGCGGGCTGATTGGCGTGCCTACCCATCTGTATGACTTCAACCCGCATATCTACACCGTCAAATCCGTCACGTTTGAGTTTCTGGGTGTGGCCGGGGTATCCGGTGGAGAGGAGTGCTGCGCCACGCTGCCCCGCACCTGGCGTCCCGGCCTGATGGCCACCGTGCGCTGGGTGGAGGACCCCAATCCTTGCCTGGGGTGTGCTCCAAATATGGATAAAGAACCTGAAAAATTTGATGCATACATGAAAAAGATTCGCGCCAGCTACCAGCACTACAGCGCGCAGGTGGAGATTCCACGATATGGCAGTACCTGCGGCCTGAATCTGGTGTTCCTGCCCTGCCATCAGGTACGGCTGGTACTGGATTGCCAACAAAAATATCCACTGATCAAGCAGTGGAGAGCTGAAGCCAAACAACTGGAGGGTCAGTCATGTCCGAAAGCGCAATAAACCTGGAACACGCCCAACTGGCCGCCCCCTGGGATGAGCAGCTGGATGCCTTCCCCAGTGATGCCCAGGAACTACGCAACACGCGCTATGTGCAGCAACAGGAAATGCAGGAAGCCTCCCTGGCCGCGCACGCCCAGCGCCGCCCGCCCCCTTGCGGGCTGGTGACCAATGTGTCGCTGTTCTTCGATGGCACCAATAACCACCGCGCCACCGACCGGCTCACCAACAGCCACTCCAATATTGCCCGGCTATACGATGCCTCCATCCAGGGGGAGCGCGCGGCGCGCGATGGCTATTTTTCCTACTACCTGCAAGGTGTGGGTACCCAGTTCAAGGAAATCCATGAAATGAGCTTCTCCGCTGCCGGGCTGAAATACGCCGCGGGCGGGCAGATGCGCATTCTGTGGGGGCTGACCCGGCTGATTGATGCACTGCGCAAATCGAAAAGCCCGGATCCGGACCACCCGGAAGACTTGCCGGATGATGAGGCCTATCGCATTGCCTGCGACATGGTGAATGGCGAGCTCAATCACTGGGATACCAGGCGGCAGGGGCCGGTGCCGCCCAGCAAGCGTCGTCATCAGGCCATGCGCAATGGCATGGCTTCCATCATTCAGCATCTGGAGGTGCAGCAAGCACCCAAGCTGGCTGGTTTGCGGGTGCATGTGTATGGCTTCTCCCGTGGTGCAGCCGAGGCGCGCGCCTTCTTGCACTGGCTGCTGGAACTGTGCGAGTACGGCGAGGATGGCAAGTACCGGCTGTTTGGCGTGCCGGTCAAGGTGCCGTTTGTCGGCCTGTTCGATACCGTGGCCTCGGTGGGGCTGGCCGCCATCCGCCCGCCGGCGCTGGGCCATATGGACTGGGCGGACAATACCATGCCGCTGCCGCAGGCCCCCGGTTTTATCGGCCAGCATGTGCACCTGGTGTCGGCGCACGAGCAGCGCATCTGCTTTCCGCTGGATTCCACCCGCCTGCCGTCCGGCCGCTACCCGGCAGGCAATCTGGGCGAATTTGTCTACCCCGGCGTGCATTCTGATGTGGGCGGTGGCTACGGCCTGCGCGAGCAGGGCCGCTGTGGTGGCGAGGTGGGCATGCAACTGTCGCAGATTGCCCTGCGCCGCATGTACCTGCTGGCTTTCCGTGCCGCTGCGCCAATGACGGTGCCGAAAGAGTTGTATGACACCAGCGAAGGCAAGCTGGCCAGTATCGAAAGCTGGCGCTGGATGGACAGCGAGGTTCAAGAACAATTTAAAGTTAGTAATGACCTGATCACCCGCTTCAACGCTTGGGCGCAACTGCGCGACTGTGCCGAAGACACGGTGGAAAAAATCGTGGTCAAGCAAACCGCGCTGATCACCGCCTGGCGCATCGAACGCTTTGCCGGCGGCCTGGGCGGCAGCGGTGGGGTGCAGCAGGAGCAAACCGCCGCCTTCCGCCGTATTCCGCCGGACGATGCCATGCATAACGACTGGGCCAAAACCGCCTGGCGGCAAGCGCAAGCGCATGAACAGGCACAGGACGAACTGGCCGCCGTGATCAACCGCCCCGGCAGCACCATGCGCGATGTACAAAAAGCGCAGGACAAGGTGGCGGCCAACCCGGCCCCGCCCGGCGTGGTGGACCCGCGCAGCGGCCAGGTGGTGCCGGGGCTGAGCGTGCCATCCCCCGCCAAGGACTTCGACCCCAGCATGGACCACTCACAGTTGCGCGAAGCGGCGCTGGAGTTTCGCGAAGACTATCTGCACTGGCGGCGGGTGGACGGCCTGTTTGATGCCAAGGGCAAGCGCCTGCCCACCCCGCTGGCCGAGCCGGGCCAGGCCAGCCTGATTGATAGCGACCCGGACTGGAAACGCCCCTGGCATTTGACCTGGACCCTGATCGGCCTGTGGCTGAGCACGCTGTTCTCCCGCCCGATCAACCCGGACCACGAATACGAAGGGGTTTATTTGCTGCGCGAAGGCGAGCAACGCTGGCGTGACGTGGGCAATGGCCAGGGGCTGACCGCCGCGGCCAACCGCGATCTGCTGGCCTTGTTTGACGAGCACATACACGACTCGCGCGCCTGGTTCATGGTGGCAGCCACCGGCAACCGCGAGACAGACGGCAGCTACTTCCGGCTGCGGACCATTCTGTACGACGACATCACCAACAAGCGCTATCTGAACGCCTTGCAAAAGAGCGCAGCCGCCTGTGAGCCACCTGACGGGGCTCAGGCACAGCCGGCGGAATTGGCCGGGCAGCAAGGGGGTGGTTGATGCACTGCCTTGTGGGGGGGCCGCCAGCTTAGGCCAGGTCATATCATTTCAGCCTGTCGGGACAGGAGTGTAGCTGAGTTCGGCCTTGCCGACAGGCCGGGCCGGAAGGGGTAGTAAACGAGATGGAGAGTAAGTACTTTGGCGTTTTCCTTCCGGCAATTGAAGTATTTTGTTGCCACGGCTGAAGCGGGACAGGTTTCCCAGGCGGCGATGCAGCTGAACATCACCCAGTCGGCAGTGACGGCAGCCATCCGGCAACTGGAGGAAGTGCTGGTTACACGTTTGTTTGTACGCCACCCTCACGGCATGGTGCTGACTGATTCTGGCCGGCGTTTTCTCAGCCATGCCTACGGGATTCTGGCCGATGTGGAAGAGGCCATGTTGCTGAGCAATTGGGAAAGCGACTTTGCCGGCAGCTTGTCGGTGGCGGCCACTTATACGGTGATGGGGTATTTTCTGCCGGCACATGTGCGGCGGCTGGCGGCCTTGTACCCGCAACTCGAAATACGGCTGCACGAATTGCCGCGTGCCGAGATCGAAGCCGGACTGTTACAGCACGACTTCGATGTGGCGGTGCTGCTCAGTTCCAATGTGGACAACCCGGCGTTGCAGCTGGAGTCCATCATCAGTTCGCCCCGGCGCTTGTGGTTGCCGGCACAGCATCCGCTGCTGTCCCATCCCGCCCCCGGCTTGCAGGACATCGCTGGCGAGCCTTATATCATGCTGACGGTGGATGAGGCGGAGCAGTCGACACTGCGCTATTGGCAGCAGGCAGGCTTGCAGCCGCAGGTAAGGGTGCGCACCAGTTCGGTGGAGGCGGTACGCAGCATGGTGGCCAATGGCAGCGGGGTAAGCATTCTGTCGGACATGGTGTACCGGCCATGGTCGCTGGAGGGGCGGCGTATCGAAACGGTGAGCCTGCACGGCCTGGTGCCGCCGATGACCCTGGGCCTGGCGTGGAAAGCGCAGGCAGAAATCAGCCCGTCCATCGTGTTGTTTCGCGACTATTTCCGCCAGCAGTTCATGACGCCGTTCAGCAGCCAGCGCAGTGCGGCTGCGCGCTAGGGCTTTCAGCCTGTTGGCTGACCGGCTCCCCAGCCGTTTTCAAATACCAGCGCGGCCAGATTTTGCCGCTGCGCCCAGTTTTCCTGCTCCAGCATGGGTTTGTCGTAAAAGGCCTCGACATGGCCGATGCACAGGATGGCCACTGCCTTGGCCTCGGCGGGCAGGCCCAGCAGCGTGCCCAGCCGCTGCGGGTCGAACAGCGATACCCAGCCCAGGCCGATGCCCTCGGCGCGGGCGGCCAGCCACATGTTCTGGATGGCGCAGGCAATGGAGCAGATATCCATTTCCGGCAGGGTGCGGCGGCCAAACACATGGCGCTCGCGCCCGTCCATCAGCGCCGCCACCAGCACCTCGCCGCAGTCCAGAATGCCCTCAACCTTCAGCTTCATGAATTCTTCTTCCCGCTGACCCAGTGCCTTGGCAGTGGCCACCCGTTCCACCTCCACCTCGGCATGCAGTTGCTGGCGCAGGGCGGTATCGCTAATGCGGATGAAGCGCCAAGGCTGCATGAAGCCCACGCTGGGTGCCAGGTGCGCGGCCTGCAACAAACGTTGCAGCAGGGCCGGGTCCACCGGGTCCGGCTTGAAGTGGCGCATGTCGCGCCGTTCGCGGATGGCGCGGTAAACGGCGTCGATGTCGGCTTGGGGATAGGCATTCATGGCAGGAACAGTCTGGCGCAGGCCGCAGGGTTGGACGGGAAGTAAAGATGCAGATAACTGGCCAGCAGGCTGCCATGGCGGTATACCGGCTCGCCTTGGCCGCTACCGGTGGCGCGGCTGGCATGGGTAAGCGGGGTGATGGGTGTATCCAGGCTGGAATAGTGAAAAGTGTGGCCGCGCAGCACTGCACCATCCAGTTGCAGTTGTTGCAGGCCCAGCGCACTCAGGCGGCTATTCAGCCGGGCATGGCCGGGCAGCAGGCCCAGCATGGCCTCACTGTTACCCTGCTTGTCGGTCAGGCTGTCCAGCAAGTACAGCATGCCGCCACATTCGGCATACAGCGGCTTGCCGGCGGCGACGTGGGCATGCAGGCTGGCGCGGCTGTGCTGTGCGCGGGCCAGCGCGGCCAGATGCAGTTCCGGATAGCCACCGGGCAGCCAGACTGCATCGCAGTCCGGCAGCGTGTCGTCGGCCAGTGGCGAGAAGTAATGCAGCTCGGCCCCCAATGCCTGCAGTGTCTGCACATTGGCCGGGTAGATGAAGCTGAAGGCGGTATCGCGGGCGATGGCGATGCGCACGCCGTCCAGCAGCCGTGGCAGGCTGGGTGCCGTGGCAGGTTGGAAGGCGACTGGCGGCGGCAGTTGTGCCAGTGCGGTATTGGCTAGCTGGGTGGCAGCGCGCTCCAGCCGTGCTTCCAGATCGTCCACCTCCTGCGCCTGCACCAGGCCCAGATGACGCTCCGGCAGGCCCATGTCCTGCTGGCGCATCACCGCGCCCAGATAATTGAGGCTGGCGGGCAGGGCGGCGGTGAGCATCTCCGCATGGCGGCTTGATGCCACCTGATTGGCCAGCACGCCGTAAAACGGCAGGCCGGGGCGGAAGGTCGCCAGGCCATGCGCCACCGCCGCAAAGGTTTGCGCCATGCCGGCAGCGTCGATGATGGCGGCCACCGGCACGCCGAACAACTGCGCCAGATCGGCACTGCTGGGCGTGCCATCGAACAGGCCCATGCTGCCTTCGATCAGGATCAGGTCGGCCTCGGCGGCGGCCTGGTACAGGCGCTGGCGACAGTCATCCTCGCCGTTCATCCACAAATCCAGTGCATACACGGTGTGGCCGCTGGCCTGTTCCAGCACATAGGGGTCGAGAAAATCCGGCCCGGTCTTGAACACGCGCACGGTTCGGCCCTGCTGGCGGTGGTAGCGCGCCAGCCCGGCGCTGAGGGTGGTCTTGCCCTGATGCGAGGCAGGGGCGCTGATGAACAGCGCCGGGCAGTGGCGGATGGCCATGTCAGAACTCCACGCCCTGTTGTGCCTTGATGCCTTGCTCACGGTAGGGGTGCTTCACCAGCTTCATTTCCGTGACCAGATCGGCCGCGTCAATCAGCGCCTGCGGCGCATGGCGGCCGGTAATCACCACATGCAGCTTGGCCGGGCGGCTGGCCAGTGCCGCCAGGACTTCGTCCAGCGGCAGGTAGTCGTACTTCAGCACGATGTTCAGCTCATCCAGAATCAGCATGTCGTAGTGGCCGCTGCCCAGCATCTCCAGTACCGCATCCCAGGCCTGGCGCGCGGTGGCGATGTCGGCCTCGCGGTTCTGGGTGTTCCAGGTATAGCCCTCGCCCATGGTGAGAAAGCGGCAGTTGTCGAAGCGGCTGAACAGGTCGCGCTCGGCGGTATGCAGCGCGCCCTTGATGAACTGCACCACGCCCAGCTGCATGCCGTGGCCGACAATGCGCAGGCCCATGCCGAAGGCGGCGCTGCTCTTGCCCTTGCCCGTGCCGGTGTGGACGATGAGCAAGCCTTTTTCCTTGGTGGCGGCGGCTTTTTTCTTTTCAAAGCCGGCCTTGCGTTTTTCCACCATGCGCTGGTGGGCGGCGGCGTCGGTTTTCATGGCGGTTTCCTTCTGATTGCTGGTCTGCGGCGCAGGTCGGGACCGTGCCGCAGCAGGGGTATTGGTGAATGGTGGGTTTGGCGCGGCTAACAACAGCGCAGCGTCCCGGTGGCAAGGCGGCGCAACGCTGCAACAGGGTTTTTGTCAGCGGCTGTCACTGCCAGTGGGTGCCGGTGAGTGCGCGTAGTCGCTCCACAATGCGCGGACGGCTGGGGTGATAGCCGATGAATACCAGCTGCGCCTGCCGTGGTGCGGCGGTTTCCGGCTCCTGTTGCAGTTGCACGCGCTGGCGCACCGCTTGCAGTGTCAGCCGGCCCTGGCCGTCGGCACTGGCAGCATGGCCCTTGATGCGCAGCAGCGCTTCTTCGCGGGCAATGCTTTCCACCGCTGCCAGCAGGCGGGCCGCGTCCTGCGCGTCCTTGCTGCGGATCAGGAAGGACTGCCAGCCCGGGTCCTGCTCGTGAAAATGCTTGTGGGTGGCCAGGCCGTGACTGTGGGCGGCCAGCCCGCCGTGGCTGTGGCCGTCCAGCAGCGCCTGGTTGGCCAGCGGCCGCAGATTTAGCGGCAGGCTGGATACCGGGCCGTAATGGCGATGGCCGCTGCCGCTGACTTCATGCAGATGCAGGCCCAGCGTCAGCCGGGTGTCCAGTTTTGCCTGATAGGCCAGCTCGATAAAGCGGATGGACGGTGCCAGCTCGCGCACCGTGCTTTCCGCTTGCAGCATGGCGGTGTCGGTAAGGGTGTCGATCTTGTTCAGCACCACGATGTCGGCGTTCTCTAGCTGCTGGCGGAACAGGCTGGCCACCGCGTTGTCCTGCTGGCCGTGGCCGCTGTCAAAGTCGCCAGCCAGCAGCAGCGGGGTATCCACCACGGCCAGCGTGGCGTCCAGCACAAAGCGTTCTGCCAGCTCCGGGCCTTGCAGCTGTTCCATTACCGCGCTGGGCAGGGCCAGTCCCGAGGTTTCGATCAGCACATGGTCGATCTGCTGGCGGCGCTGCCACAAGGCCAGCATGGTGGGCAGGAAGTGCTCGTCGTCGTCGTAAGCCACCAGGCCATTGGCCAGATCGTGAATCTCCACCCCGGCCTTGTCGTCCGTACGCAGGATGGTGCCGTCGATGGACACCTCGCCAAATTCGTTGACCAGAATGGCCAGCCGCCGTTGTTTGCTGTCGCGGATCAGATTGGACAGCAGGGTGGTTTTGCCCGCGCCCAGAAAACCGGTGAGCACGGTGACCGGAATGCGCGGGCTGCTCATGCCAGTTGCTCCAGTGCGGCTTGCAGGCTGGCAAAGTCGGCAAAGCTGACCGGGTAGTCCAGCTGCGGACGATCCACCACGATGAAGGGAATGCCCAGTGCGGCGGCAGCGGCGGCCTTGGCACCATAGCCACCGGCGTCACCCGACTGCTTGCTGATGACGCAGTCGATCTGCCAGTCGCGCCACAGGGTTTCATTGGCGGCCTGCGAGAACGGCCCTTGCATCGCGCATAGCCGGGCGCGCGGAATGCCCAGGTCGATGGCGCGTTGCAGGTGTTGCGGGTCCGGTGCCAGGCGGACGAACCATTGCTTGTCAGCCGCGCCCTCGGCCTGCACAAAGCAGGCCAGCTCCTTGCTGCCGGTGGCCAGGAAAATGCGCTGGCCATGCTGCATCGCCAGTTTTGCCGCTTCGGCCATGCTGCTGCAGTGAATGGCCGGGTGCTGATCCTCTGCACTGGGGCGCTCGTAGCGCAGATAAGGCAGGGCCAGTTCCTGCGCCAACGCCATCAGCTGTTGCGACATTTCCGTGGCATAGGGGTGAGTGGCATCCACGATGCAGCGTGCCTGGCTTTGTTGCAGCAGCTCGCGGCGACGCTCCACACCCAGCCGCCCGCTGATGCTGGTGAGGCCGGGGCTGTCGGCGGCGACGATTTCGGCACCGTAGTCGCTGGCTGTGCTGACAATCACCGGCTGGCCGCCTGCCGCCAGTTGGCGTGCCAGTGCATTGCCGTCGCTGGTGCCGGCAAACACCCAGGCGGCAGCGCCGGGCAGGCTGTCGGCGGTAATGGTGTCGGCGGTGTTCTGCCAGTTGAAATAGCCGCGCGGGGTGAACATCCAGTTACGCTTGCGGCGGGTGAAGCGGTTGCCGATCACCAGCGAGGTGAGCATGTTGAACTGGCGGGTGCGCAGCTCGGCCAGGGTGACGATTTCCACGGTCTGGCCTTCGCGGTAGGCATTGTGAACGATGCCGCACAGGGTTTCCGGCCGCTTGTGTTCCAGCATGATGTCCAGAATGCGGTACACGCCTTCCTGCCGCTGCTTGCTTTGCACGTTGTAAAACACCACGGCCAGATCCGCCTCTGCAATATGGCGGGCGCGGCTTTCAATCCACTCCCACGGGCACAGCAGGTCTGACAGGCTGAGGGTGGCAAAGTCGTGCGATAGCGGCGCGCCCAGCAGCGAGGCACAGGCATTGGCCGAGGTGATGCCAGGAATCAGCTGCACATCGAAGCTGTCGTCCTCGCGCATGTCCTCGTAGGCCAGCGTGGCCATCGCATAAATGCCGATGTCGCCGCTGGAAATCAGCGCCACCGTCTTGCCGGCACGGGCTTCTTCCAGCGCCAGCTGGGCGCGGTCGCGTTCCTGGGTGAGTGGCAGGGTGCGGATGTCCTTGCCGGTAATCCACGGCTGGATCCAGGTGAGGTAGAGGTCGTAGGCGACGATGACGTCGCTGGCGGCCAGCGCCTGTTCCACCATGGGCGGAATCAGTTCGCGGCTGCCGGGGCCGACGGAGACTAGATAGAGTTTTCCGGTCATTGTTTTGTGCTTTCTGCTGCGTGCAGGCGGGGCCTGCCAAAAGTTTGTCTGGGCAATGCGTGGTGCGCATTGCGGATGTAAATCCTGTATTTGTTACGTAGCGGTGCTGGACCGTGGTCCTGCGCTGATACGTTTAACTGCGCGGTTTGCGGCTGGTCTGGGCTCTGGCAGCTTCAACCAGTGTTCTTACCAAACAAGCACCTTACCAACGCAGCCACCGGGCCCCATCAAGCATGCCGACGGGTGGCGCTGCTGCGGTTTTAAGCGGCTGGCTGTTTGAGCGATTGGACGTTAGCCAATCGCGAGTTCCAGCCGTGCCGCAGCAGGGGCAGGCCCCGGAGGGCAGCCGCAGGCCATGCTTGCCGGGGTGGCCTTGGAGGTGAAGGAGGGCTTGGCCAGGCAAGCCCTCTTTCCCGTCCGCCGCGCGGAAGCGGCATGCAAATCATCATCCGCGTAGCGGATTTCTAACTCGCACCTTCCAACGAAAAACCAACAGCAAAATCAACTTCGCGGGTCTCGCCCCGCCGTCGAGGTACTTTACTTTTGCTTCGCCAAAAGAAAGTACCCAAAGAAAAGGCGACCCGCAGCGCCGCGAAACCCCGCCCCAGCCGCACCGCCCAGGGCGCGGCTGAACTCGCACCGTGCTACCGTCACGGTGCTCAAACATGCAGCCGCTTAAAACCTTGGGCAGCACGCCTGTGTCGGCTCGCGCTGACGGGACTGGGGCTGCGTCGAATTTGTCGTTTTAACGAACCAACGACTGCGACGACACCCGGCACATCCTAATTTTTACTGCTGTCTTGGCCTCGTCTGGAGACTGGGTCACCAACGATGCTGTTTGTCTTTCAAAAATCAACCACCGTACCAACGCGCCCATGGGCCCCATCAAGCATGCCGACGGGTGGCCGGGGCGAGGTCTTAAGCGCCTGCAATGTCTGAGCGATTTGACGTTGGCAAATCGCGAGTTCAGGCGCGCCTCGCACCGGACGGGACCTGTCGGGCAGCCGCAGGCCATGCTTGTGGGGTGGCCTTGGAGGTGAAGGAGGGCTTGGCCAGGCAAGCCCTCTTTCCCGTCCGCCGCGCGGAAGCGGCAATGCAAAACATCATCCGCGTGAGCGGATACAAACCCCTTACCTGCACCTCTTGCCAGTGTTTCCACGCCCCTCTAACCTGGCCGCTGCCAACAACGCTGATTAGCCTTATCCCGTTGCGTTTACAAGCGCAATCAGGTTTGGCGACCTGTCTTGTAACTGGCATGAGAAGCCGCACTGCGCGGCTTCTTTAGCTTGTGTCCGTATGGTTTATGGCGGGCCAGGTGGGGAGACCTATGCGGTCTGCCGGTTCCAGTTCCGGTTCGCCAACCCTGCTTTGGCCTGCCACCCGCGTTTGGCGACGTTATTCACCTGCGCCAAAATCATCAAACCCATCCTCCACCACCGCCACCGTCACCCCCTCTCGCGCCATCTTTGGTACCAGCAGCCGCCCGCGCGGGCTGGCAATCAGCGCGCAGGGTTCGCACACCCCGTCCACGCCCACATTCTGCTGTACCCAGGTGGAAGGCTGGCCGGTCCAGCCGCGGGCGGCCACGTCGCTGCGGGCAATGACGCGCAAGGGCAGCGCGTGACGGGCGCAGAATTCCAGCAGGCCGCTTTCATCGGCCTTCAGGTCGATGGTGGCCACCTCGCGCACGTCACTGAGGCTGCGCCCGGCCAGCGCTTGCAACACGGCCTGTTCGATGGCCTCCGCACTTTTGCCACGGCGGCAGCCTATGCCCAGCGTCAGCGGCTTCAGCGCTTCTGTCGCTGTGGTAATGGCCGGGGTGGCACCGGTCAGGCGGGCGACGTGGTAGGCCAGCGCATTGGCACCGCCTTCGTGGCCGGACAGCAGCGGGATGGCAAAGCGCGCGGCTTCGTCCAGCACCACCACCGCCGGGTCGGTGAGTTTGCTTTGTGGCAGGCCATCCAGATAGCGCACGGCAATGCCGCTGGCCATCAGCAACACCCATTGGCGGTGCTGGTGGAAGACGGCGGCAAATTGCTGGCGCGCGTTGTCATCCGGCTGTTGCCAGGGCTGGTAGAGGGTGGCGTCCAGCGCGCGGGCCAGTTGCCGCGCCAGCGGCAGGGCAGATTCGCGCACGGTCCAGATGGCGGTGTGGCTCACGAGGCTTGCTGCTCCGGGTCCTGTTCCGATTGTGCTGCCAGTTCCGGCTTGCGCTTGCTGGGGCGCGGGGTTTTGCGGTCGGTGCCATCACGGAAAATATGCGTGAAACCAGCAGCGTACAGGCTGGATTCCACCCCGCCTTCGCGTGACAACGCCGCGCCCACCAGCAGCAGGGTGGTGAGCAGCCAGTCTTTCTGTTTGACCTCTTCCAGCAACTTGCCCAGCGTGCTGCGGTGGATGGACTGGTCCGGCCAGCTGGCGCGGCGCACCAGTGCCACCGGGGTGTCCGGCGGGTAGTGCAGCAGCAGGTCGGCCACGGTGTATTTCAGCCGCTGGCCGGACAGGAAGATGCACATGGTGGCCTGGTGTTCGGCAAAGCGGGCGATGGATTCCAGCTCCGGCACCGCGCTGGCGCGGCCGGAGACGCGGGTGAGGATGATGGATTGCGAGATGGCCGGGCGGGTCAGTTCGCTGCCCAGTGCTGCCGCAGCGGCGGTAAACGAGGACACGCCGGGGACGATTTCGTATTCAATACCCAGCGCTTCCAGCCGGCGCATTTGCTCGGCGGTGGCACCGTAGATGGCCGGGTCGCCGGAGTGCAGCCGCGCCACGTCGATATTGGCGGCCTGGGCGCGGCGGTAGCAGTCTTCCTGCTGGTCCAGCGACAGTTCGGCGGTATCGAGGATTTCGGCACCTTCACTGCAATGCTGCAGCATGTCGGTGGGCACCAGCGAACCGGCGTACAGCACCATGCCGCAGCTACCCAACAGGCGTGCGCCGCGCAGGGTGATCAGGTCGGCGGCACCGGGGCCGGCACCAATGAAATAGACTTTCATGAATGACGTTTCTCTCTCGCCTGACGGCGGATCAGCATGGTGGCAAGGTAACCGCTGGCCGAGGCGTCCAGCTGGCTGACATCCGGACACAGGATTTCATCGCTCAGGCCGATGCGGCGGGCAAAGGCACAATGCTGGGCAATACCCAGCCGCGACAGCAGGGCCAGTACATCCGGCAGACGCTGGCCGATTTTCATCAGCACCACGATGTCGTGGCTGGCGATGTCCGCTTCCAGTGCGGCCATGTCGTCCGGGCAGGGCAGGATCAGCATGCGTTCCTTGCCTTCGCCCAGCGGCCAGGACAGCGCCGAGGCGGTGGCGGCAAAGCTGGTGACACCGGGAAAAGTGGTGTGGGCAAGGCCGGGCAGCCGTTCGCGCAGCGCGGCCAGTAAGTAACCGTAGGTGGAGTAGGTCATGCTGTCGCCGATGGTGAGATAGGCCACCTTGTGGCCTTGCTCCAGCTCGGCGGCCACGCTGGCGGCCAGCGCGGCGTAGTGGTCGGCCAGCAGGCTGCGGTCCGGGTCCATGATGAATTCCACGTCACGGAATTTGCTGGCGTCGACAGGCAGGCCGGCCAGACATTGCTGTGCCACCGATTGCTCGCTGCCACGCGCACGCGGCAGGTAGATGATGTCGGCCTGCTGCAGTGCCTGCAGCGCAGCCACCGGTATCAGCCCGGCCTGGCCCGGGCCTACGCCCACGCCAATGAAATGTCCCAGTTCACTCATGTGTGTCTCCGGCGGCTGCGCCCAGCGGCGTGCCGTCCATGCTGAACAGCCGCACTGCCACGCGGCGGGCGCTGGGCAGTCGGCTGTGCATGCGGGTGGATACCCGCTGTTCTATCTCCATCCAGAAGGCTTGCGCCTGCGGATGGCCTTGCAATATCTGCACGATGTTTTCCACCGTATTGGCCTGGCGGATGGCCTGTACCAGCGCCGCGCTCAGGCCCAGTTCTTGCGCCAGTTGCGCCACATCGCCCATGGCCATGCCGCTTTTGCCGGAGTGGGTGTCCCATACCGTGGGGTCCAGCAGCTTGGCCAGCTTGCCGGGGTGGCCCAGCACCCACAGCGTGTCCAGCACGCGGCCTTGTTCCTGCAGGATGGCTTCGGCCTGCTCCAGCGAGCTGCCGACAAAGTTGGCAATCTGCACCACCTGTTTTTTCGGCAGGCCCAGCACGTCGGCGGCGTAGCCACGGCCTATCTTGCCGGGGGTGAAGGCGATGGCGGCAGGCAGATCGCCCAGCGCCACGCGGATATACACCTCGATGGAGGCCATCCACGCTGCCAGCGACATCGGCTCGACAATGCCGCTGGTGCCCAGGATGGAAATGCCGCCGACGATGCCCAGCATGGGGTTGAAGGTGCGCTTGGCAATGCGCCCGCCTTCCACACAGCCGATGGCCAGGTCAAAACCGGGGTCGGCACGGCCAGCCAGCACCTCGGCTACCGCCCACTGCATCATCTGGCGCGGTACCGGGTTGATGGCCGGTTCGCCCGGAGGAATGCGCAGGCCGGGCAGGGTGACGGTGCCCACGCCTTCGGCAGCGATAAAACGCAGCTGGCCGCTGCCATTGCACCTTACCTCGGCAAAGATGGTGGCGCCGTGGGTGTTGTCCGGGTCGTCGCCACCGTCTTTCAGTACTTCGGCGCGCGCGGTGAGTTCATCCAGCAGGTCCACTGCCTGTATCGGCACGGTGAGGTAGTAGTCCGGGTCGGGCAGGCTGATGTCCACTTCGCTGGCGCGCACCCCGTCCAGCAGGCAGGCCAGCGCGGCTTTTACCGCGGCGGTGGCACAGCTGCCGGTGGTGCGACCACGGCGCAGGCCGTTGGGGGCCGGCACCGTCAGGTCGTAGGGGACGCGCCGTTCGTGGGTCATGCCTCTTGCGCTGCCTGTTGCTGCTGGTAAACATGGCCGATGGCGTCAATCATCAGCGCATTGACGATGGTGGCCGCCCACGGCGAGCCGCCACGGGTGCCGCTATTGGTGATGCGCGGCACTTGCAGCAGGCCGCGCAGCGCGTCCTTGCATTCGCGGGTGCCGACAAAGCCCACCGGCAGGCCTACCACCAGTTGCGGCCGCCAGCCGTGTTCGCGCACCAGCCGTACCAGTTCCATGATGGCAGTGGGCGCGTCGCCAATGGCGACGATCACGTCATTGCCAAACTTTTCCCAGGCGCGGCGGATGCCGGCGGCAGAGCGGGTGAGGCCGTGGGCCTCGGCCAGCAGATAGGTTTCCGGGTCGTGTACGCCGCACCAGGTTTCCACTTCCAACTGTTGCAACACCGCGCGCTTGAGGCCGGTTTCCACCATGGTGACATCGGTGACGATGCGGCGGCAGCGCAGCAGGGCGCGCATGCCGATGGCCGCCGCGCCGGGGGAGAAAAACAGCTCGTCCACGCTGCTGAAGTCGCCGGTGGTATGCACCAGCCGGTGCAGCGCGGTGTGCTGTTCTGCCGGAAAGGCCGACCAGTCACGCCCCTCGCGGATGATGCGCATGCTTTCCGCCTCGATGGGGTGCGGCACATAGGGCGGCCAAGCGGGCGCGGCGGCCGGGGTGTTGTCCTTGGCCAGCAGGCCGCGCACCTTGCCGTGATGGCCTTGTTGCGGCGTGCCCACTTGCTGCTCGAAACCGATGATCTGCACCCGGTATTTGCACAGCGAGCAGTTCATGCTGGCACGGCCTTCCACGCCTTCCTGCGCCCGCTCCAGAAACACTTCGGCCACATGTTCGTGTACGCCCAGATAAGGCGCGGCCAGCACTTCGATATCCGGGCAGCGCGCGGCCAGATCGTCCACCGCGCCGTAAATGCGCTTGACCAGCACGCCATCGAACAGGAAGTAAGGCAGCACCACGATGCGCTCAAAGCCCAGCAGGCTGGCTGCTTTCAGGCCATCGGCCACCAGCGGGCGCGCAGTGCCGGAATAGCAGACAAAGGATGCGCCAAAGCCCATGCCTTCTTCCAGCATGCGGGTGAGTTTGGCGATTTCCGAGTTGGCGTCCGGGTCGGTAGTGCCACGGCCCACCACCACCAGGCAGCTATCGCCACGTGCCACGGTGCGCGTTGAGCGCGCTTCGGCCTCGATGATGCGCAGGCGGCACAGCTCCAGCAGGCGCGGGTGCAGGTTCATCGCCGCGCCAAAGTGGAAGGCGGTGTCCGGGTGTTCCTGTTGCAGCGCCAGCAGTTCGCTGGGCATGTCGTTCTTGGCATGGGTGGCGGCCAGCAGCACGCCGGGGGTCATCACCACCGTCTTGGCGCCATCGGCAATGGCCGCAGCCACCGCCTGGTCGATGGTGGGCGTGGCGAATTCCAGAAAGCCGTGGTAGATGCGGCGCTGCGGTGCACGCTGGCGCATGAGCTCAACCAGCGACATGAATTCGGCAATACCGGCCGGGTCGCGGCTGCCATGCCCGGCCAGCACGATGCTGTAGTCCTGCGTGCTCATTGCGCCTGCTCCGGCGTGGGCAGATGGCTGGGCTCGATCTGGCTGGCCATCGGCGTTTTGGTGCGGATCAGCATGATGCTCATGTCCGAGCAGCGGTGTTCGGCGCACTCGGCCAGCGTGCCGTGCCATTCGGCTTCGCCACGGGTGAGGTTTTCCCACACTTCCACCTGCTGGTCGGCCGGGATGCCGTTTTCCAGCAGGTAGGCGGCGATATGCCAGGGCATGAAGGAGCGCGCCTCGTCCCAGGGACAGGGAATCACGATGGCATTGCGCTGGTCTTGCAGCACATGCACCAGATGGCGCTTGAACGGGGTGAGGTCGCCACGGCGGTGGAAGGTGATGAAGGTGGTTTCGTCAAAACACACCTTGGCACGCGAAGCCAGCACCTGGGCCGAGGACAGGCCGGGCATGGTTTCCACCGGGTGGCCACAGGCGCGCTCCACCCGTTCCAGATACTGGAAGCCGCTGAAGTGGATGTCGCCCATGAATACCACCACGCAGTTCTTGCCGGCGTGGTGCAGCTTGGCCACTTCGTCCAACTGGGCCACCTGGTCGCGGTAGCCCATCTGGATGACCTGGGCGCTGTCCGGAATCAGCGGGCGCACCACGTCGATGACGGCGTTGAAGCCGGCGACGACGTCGGCATTGGCAATGAGATCGGCCGAGCGGCGTGGCAGGTAGCCGATATCGCCGGGACCGGCACCGATGCAGATAATCATGTCTGTTCCTTTATGCAGCGCGACGGCATCAGCCCAGTCGCGCCTGAATCGTGATGGTGAGTTGTTCGCTGGACAGCTGCTCGCATGGCAGGTATTCCGCCCGCATGGCCTGGGCCAGCTCGCGGGCGCGGCCCAGCTTCACATAAGCTTGTTCGGTATCCAGCACCAGCGCCGGAATGGCGGCGTCGGCCAGCTCGCCCGCCAGTTGCAGGCTTTGCTGCCACGGGTCGGCATGGTCTTCGCCCAGCGCCACATTGGCGCGGCCGTCGCTCAGCACTACCAATAGCGGCGACAGGCCCTGTGCGCCCTGGCGGCCCAGCGTGGTGGCGGCCAGTTGCAGCGCATGCGGCAGCGGGGTGCGGCCTCCGGTGGGCAGCGCGTGCAGCGCCTGTTCGGCTTGTTCCACCTGACGGGTGGGGGGCAGCACCAGCTCGGCCTGACGGCCACGGAAGGCGATGACGGCAATCTGGTCGCGGCGCTGGTAGGCGTCCTGCAACAGGCTGAGCACGGTGCCCTTTACCTGTTCCATGCGCTGCTGGGCGGCCATGGAGCCGGAGGCGTCCACCACCAGCACAATCAGGTTGCCCTGTTTTGCCGTACGCACCTTGTCGTGCAGGTCGGCGCGGGTGACAGCAAATTCCGCCGGATTGCGCTGGATGGCATGGCGCAGGGTGGCGTCCAGTGCCAGTGCCTGCGGTTGGGCATTGGGCACGGCGCGCACGCTGTGGCCCCGCCGTGCATTCAGCACCGTGCTGCGGCGGCCGCTGGCCTCGCTATCGCTGCGGTGGCTGGCCAGGCGGATGGTGCCGATGTCCTGCGGCGCGCGGGCGGCAAACACCTGTTCGCTGCCGCTGTCTGCTGGTGACTGCTGGTCCTGCTCGTCGTCTGCGGACGTGTCTTGCTGCTCGCCCGGCTGTTGTTCTGTAGCGGCGGTGTCATCGGCTGGGCTGGCGGGCGGCGGTGGATTTTGCGCTTGCTGCGTCAGCTCATCCAGCTTGTCCTGATCCAGCCCGCTTTGCTCGAAAGGCTTGCGGCGGCGGCGGTGCGGCAGCACCAGCATGGCGGCAGTGCGGATGTCTTCAGCGCTGACCTGTACCCGCGCATCCAGCGCGGCCAGTGCGCGGGCTGCCTTG
Source organism: Aquitalea magnusonii (assembly GCF_002217795.2). Lineage (NCBI taxonomy): Bacteria > Pseudomonadati > Pseudomonadota > Betaproteobacteria > Neisseriales > Chromobacteriaceae > Aquitalea > Aquitalea magnusonii. The sequence goes on along the minus strand of NZ_AP018823.1, from coordinate 2,348,894 downwards.
TGCAGCACGATGTCGGCGCGCAGGCTGGCCACTTCAAACTCGCAGCACAGCTGGCTGATGAAGTCGAACAGGTGCTCACTTACCGTGACGCTGGCCAGCATGGCCTGGGCCTGGCGAATCTGCTCCTGCAGCGCGCTGCCCTCGGCCTGCCAGCGGGCGGCAAAAGCCTGCGGGTCGGCTTCGAAAGCCAGACGGCGGCGTACCACCTCGCTGCGGATGGCGGCATCGCGCGGGGCGCTTACGTCCACCATCAGGCCGAAACGGTCCAGCAGTTGCGGGCGCAGCTCGCCTTCTTCCTGGTTCATGGTGCCAAGCAAAGTGATGCGCGCCGGGTGGCTGATGGACAGGCCTTCGCGCTGCACGGTGTTGACGCCCATGGCGGCCACGTCCAGCAGCACGTCCACCAGATGGTCGGCCAGCAGGTTCACTTCGTCGATGTACAGCAGGCCGCGGTGGGCATTGGCCAGCAGGCCGGGCTTGAAAGCCTGGCGAGCCTGCTTGAGCGCCTGTTCAAAGTCCAGGCTGCCCAGGACGCGGTCTTCGCTGGCACCCAGCGGCAGATTGACGAAGGGAACGGCGGCATCTTCCGCCACCGCTTGTTCGCCCTGACAGCAGCTGCATTCGGGCAAGGGGGAGGCCGGGTCGCAGTTGAAGGCACAGCCCGGCACGCGGCGGATGGGCGGCAAAATGGCCGCCAGCCCGCGTGCGGCGGTGCTCTTGGCACTGCCCTTGTCACCACGGATCAGTACGCCGCCTATGCTCGGGTCCACCGCGCACAGTAGCAGCGCCTGCTTCAGTTGTTGCTGACCGACGATGGCGGCAAACGGATAAATCTGTTTCATGAGCGGCCTTGCGGATGTTCGCCACGCGCTTCGAGCATGGCTTCGCTATTCAGATGCAGTTGTTGCAGCGCGGCCAGGGTTTCCGGCCTGGGCTGCTGCCACAACTGGCGCTGGGCGGCTTCCAGCAGGCGTTCGCTGATGGCATTGAGCGCCCACGGGTTGCTGTCGGCAAAAAACTGCTGCATGGCCGGGTCCAGCGCGTAGCGGGCGGCCAGTTCCTCGTATACCCAGTCGTCCACCACATGGGCGGTGGCATCGTAGCCGAACAGGTAGTCCACGGTGGCGGTCAGTTCCAGCCCGCCCTTGTAGCCATGCTGCTGGATGCTGGCAATCCACTTGGGGTTGGCCACGCGCGAGCGGAACACGCGCAGCACTTCTTCCTTCAGCCCGCGCACTTGCGGCTGGTCCGGATTATGGCTGTCGCCAAAGAAGGCACGCGGCTGGCGGCCGGTCAGGCTGCGGATGGTGGCAATCATGCCGCCGTGGTATTGCAGGTAGTCGTCGCTGTCGAAGATGTCGTGTTCGCGATTGTCCTGATTGTGCAGCGCCACTTCCACGCCGGACAGGCGATGGCGCAGCGCGTCGCGCGCATCGGCCCCCTGTACGTGGCGGCCATAGGCATAGCCGCCCCAGTTGAGGTAAGCGGTGGCGAAGTCGGCGTCGGTCTGCCAGTTCTGCTCGTTGATCAGCGGCAGAATACCGGCGCCGTAGCTGCCGGGCTTGGCACCGAAGATGCGCAGCAGCGCCGGTTCGGCGGCGTGGTCGGGCAGGGCTTGCAGCAACTGCTGGCGCATGTCGTCCAGATAATGCTTGCGCAGGTAGTTGTCGGCCGGGTCTTCGTCCAGCATGGCCACCGTCTGCACCGCGTCGTCCACCAGCGCAATCAGCTGCGGGAAGGCATCGCGGAAAAAGCCGCTGATGCGCACCGTGACGTCAATGCGCGGACGGCCCAGCTCGGAAAGCGGAATCACCTCGATGCCGGCCACGCGGCGGCTTTCCGCCTGCCAGCGCGGACGCACGCCCAGCAGGGCGAGGATTTCGGCAATATCGTCGCCATGGGTGCGCATGGCGCTGGTGCCCCACACGCTGATGCTGACCGATTCCGGATACTGGCCGGTTTCCTTGCGATGGCGCGCCAGCATTTCATTGGCCAGCTGGCTGCCCACCTGCCAGGCGGCTTGCGAGGGCAGGCCGCGCGGGTCTACCGAATAGAAATTGCGTCCGGTGGGCAGAATGTGCGCCATGCCACGGGTGGGTGCGCCGCTGGGGCCTGCCGGCACATAGCCACCGGCCAGACCACGCAGCAGATTGTCGATTTCCTCGTGGGTGCGCGCCAGATTGGGTACTAGTTCGCACTGGATATAGGCCAGCACCTGTTGCAGGGCCTGGCTGTTGCCAGCCTGTGGCAGCACGGTGGCGATGACTACGGGAAGCGAAGCCGCCTCCGTACTCAGCATATGGGCCACCAACTGGCGGGCCAGTTGATTGATGTGGTCGATGGCATCGCTGCGGGTGTGCAGCAACTGCGGGCTGCTCATTTCCAGTGCCACCGGCACGTTTTCCAGGCGGCGGCCCTTGTCGTCCTGCAGCGCGTCCCAGTCCACCCCCAGTGCAGCGGCCACGCTGGCGGGCAGGCTGGGTACGGCCAGATTGGGCAGGCGGGTGAGGGCGCACAGCATGTCCACCAGCGCCTCGCCCTGCGGGGCCTGGCCGAGAATGTGCAGGCCGTCGCGGATTTGCGCTGCGCCCAGTTCGCACAGATAGCCGTCGATGTCTTCGATCAGGTGGGCTACGTCCACGCCCTCCATCTTGGCCAGCGTCAGCGGCACGCCGTCAGCGTTCAGCGTGGCATCCCATTCGTGGGCATGGTCGTGGCCGTGATCGTGCGCATGACCGTCATGGCCGTGCTCATGGTGATGATGGTCGTGATGGTGGTCATGCCCATGGTCATGATGGTGATGATCATGTGCGCCATGGCTGTGCGCTGCGCCCTTGGCCACCGGGCGGAACTGCATGCCGGCTGCCTTGGCGGGCGTCGCTTTCCCGGCTTTGGCTGGCTGGCTCAGGCGATAGCCCGCTGGCGCTGCCTTGGGCGGATGCGGGTGAGCATGATCATGGCCATGGTGATGGTGGTCATGGTGATCATGCGCGTGATGGTCATGGCTGTGCTCATGTGCATCATGGTGATGATGGTCATGCCCCAGCATGGCGGCCAGATCACTATCCAGCTTGGCTTCCTTGATCAGGTCCCAGATTTGCTGCTGCAACAGCGGCAGCTTGTTCGGGTCCAGCATTTCCACCTGGTAGTACTCGTCCACCAACTGGGTGAGCTGGGCCAGCGGGCCGTAGGTGTCGGCGGTGGTCATCGGCGGGGTCAGGTGGTCGATGATGACCGAATGGGCGCGACGCTTGGCCTGCGAGCCTTCACCCGGATCGTTCAGGATGAAGGGGTAGAACATGGGCATGTCGCCCAGCAAGGCGTCGGGGAAGCAGTGTTCCGACACGCCCACGCCCTTGCCCGGCAGCCATTCCAGCGTGCCGTGCTTGCCCACGTGGACGATGGCATCGGCCTGCCACTCGTCACGCAGCCAGCAGTACAGCGCGTAGTAGTGATGGGTGGGCGGCAGGTCCGGCGTGTGGTAGATGGCGTCCGGGTCCATGCCATAGCCACGCGGCGGTTGCAGCGCGACAAAGGCATTGCCCAGTTCCATGCCGGCAAATACCAATTGGTCGCCATCCACATAAGCCTTGCCCGGCGCTTGGCCCCAGCGCTCCAGCATGCGCTGTTGCAGCGGGGCCGGCAGCTCGGCAAACCATGTCTGGTAACGCGCCAGCGGCACGCGGGCCACGGCATTGCGCAGTTGCTCGGCGCTCAGGTAGTCGGTGTCGTAACAGCCGCGGTCGATCAGGCTGTGCATCAGCGCGTCGCTGCTCTCCGGCAGCGGGCCTATCCGGTAGCCATTGGCCTGCATCGCCTGTAGCAGCGCATACAGCGAGGCGGCGGAATCCAGCCCCACCGCATTGCCCACTTGCGAGGCCTTGCTGTTGGAGTTGGTAAAAATAAAGGCTACCCGCTTGTCCGCCGCCGGGGTGTGCTTCAGCCGCGCCAGCCGGGCGGCAATGCCGGCCAGGCGGCGCATGCGGTCCGGCAGGGGCTGGTAGTCGCTGCTGGCCGGGTCTTCCGGCTTGAACGATACCGGCACGCCGATGATGCGGCCGTCGAATTCCGGCAGCGCCACATTCATGGCGGTGTCCAGCGGGTTCAGCCCGCGTTCGGATGCTTCCCACTGCGCCTGGGTCATGCTGCTGGTGATGGCTTGCAGCACCGGGATGTCCAGCTGCTCGAAGGCTTCCACTGCCCAGCTGGCCTGGGTGGCCCCTTCGGCATTCACTTCGCCCATGGCAAAGGAGGTGGTGTTGATCAGCACGCAGGGCTGGCCGGCCCGTGGGTCGCGCAGCCATTGCAGCGCGGCGGGCAGGCCGTTGTCGTCCTGGCTGCGCAGCGAGGAGGTAAACAGCGGCAGCGCGTTGATCTGCCGCTCGGCCAGCATGTCCACCAGCAGGTCGATGAAGCGGGTGTTGCCGCTCAGCCAGTGGGCGCGGTAGAAGCTGATGGCCACCGTGGGCCAGCCGGGCTGGCGAATTTCACACCAGTCGTCCAGGCTGCAGCCGTCGGACAGTTCCGGGTGATACAGGCCGTGTTCCGGCAGTGCGGCTGGCGGCAGGTAGCCGTGGCCGGTCAGCAGCAGGCGGTCGGACAGGTAACGCATCAGCTGCGTCATATTGCCGCTGCCACCGGCTTGCAGATAGGCATTGGCATCCTGCTGGATGGCCGGGGGGACGGTGCTGAGCGCGGCCAGTTCCGGGTCCGGCTCGCCGGTGCCGCTCAGCACGATCAGTGCCTGATGCCGTGCCAGCGCCTGCTGGCGCAAGGCATCGAAACCGGCAATGGCCTGCACCCGGCCCAGTACGCGCAGCAGCAGGATGCGGGCGCTGGCCAGCGGGCCGTCCAGCAACTGCTGCATCTGGTGTTCATCGGTAATCTGTTGCAGGGCAATGCCGGATACCGGGCTGAAATCCTGCGGCCAGTGGGCGCGGCCCAGTGCGGTGAGGTCGGTGCCGGCATGGCTGAGCAGCACGATGCCGCCTTGATGGTGCTGGGTCATGGGGTGCTTTCATTGCAGACGTCGCCCGAGCCCAGGCGGTGGAAAATCAGCGGTTCTACCGGCGCACCGCCTTGCAGATGCTCGCTGACAATGCGCTGTACTGCACTGGCATCCACCTTGCGATACCACACGCCCTCCGGGTAAACCACCATGATGGGGCCTTCCTTGCACACGGCAAAACAATGGCTGCGGGTGCGTTTCACCTTCAGGCCGTCGCAGGCGTCAATCGCCTGACCCAGTTGCTTGAACATGGCCTCGGCCTGCTGGCCGTTTTCGGTACAGCGCGGGCCGGTACACATCAGCACGTGTTTGTAATGCAGTCGCATGCGGTTCTCGCGGCAATCACCCAGCCTGTTGGCCGGGCAGGGTGTCAAAACGTTTCCACTTGTAGATGGCGGCGGACAGCGCCCAGGTGAGGGCAAACAAGGCCACCACGAAATAACCGAAGTGGGCCAGGTTGTCGTTGAGCATGGCCACCACATCCCAGGCACCGCCGCTCAGTTGCAGCTTGTCGGCAATCAGGCCCAGGGTTTCCAGCCCGCCTATGCATACCGCCACCAGCACCGACACCAGGGTGATGGTGAGGTTGTACCACAGCTTGCGGATGGGGTTGATGAAGGCCCAGCCGTACACCTCCACCATCAGCATGCTGTCCAGCGTGTCCACCAGCGCCATGCCGGCGGCAAACAGCACCGGGTACACCATGATGTTCCATAGCGGAATGCCGTCGCTGCTTTGCGAGGAGGCAATGGCAAACAGGCCGATTTCGGTGGCGGTATCAAACCCCAGGCCAAACAGCAGGCCGATGGGCAGCATATGCCAGCTTTTGCTCACCATGCGGAACAAGGGCCGCAGCAGGCGCGACAGCAGGCCGCGGTTACCCAGTAGGATGTTGAGTTGCTCGTCACACACGGCTTCGCCGGCGCGGGCGCGGCGGAAGCTGTGCCAGATGCCGTGCAGCGCGGACAGGTTCATTGCCGCCAGCGCCAGCAGGAAAAAGGCGGAAATGCCGGTGCTGATGGCCCCGCCGATTTCACGGAAGCCGTTGATGCTGTCTTGCAAGGCGCGGGTGGCAAACACCACGGCGGCCACCGCGGCAATCACCAGCAGGGAATGGCCGATGGAAAAGAAAAAGCCCACGCACAGCGGGCGCTGGTTTTCCTGCATCAGCTTGCGCACGGTGTTGTCGATGGCGGCGATGTGGTCGGCATCCACCGCGTGGCGCAAGCCCAGCAGGTAGGCCAGCAGGGCGGTGCCCAGTCGGGCCGGGTGGTCGGCAAAGGCGCTGAGCGCCCAGCCCCAGGCCAGCAGATTGGCAGCCAGCAGCGGCAACAGTACCCATAAGTGACGGGAACGCTGTGCGCCGGCTAAAGATGATGAATGCGGTTTTGCTTGCATGCTGCCCTCGGAGACGATACGTCGCCGCAAGCGAGGGCACTGTCCGCCAAGCAGGGCGGCATTGTGCATTCCCCCGGTACACCCCGCCCGGATTCAGCCTGCGTCGACACGTATGACGGCCGGTCTCCTGGCTCGCGCTTCTTTACCCGACATCGCCTTCCCGGTTGGGCCGGTGGCATGATGATGCAGACTCGTCGCTTACAGTTGCGGGGGCAGCTGCGGTGTCTCACCGCATTCCCGTTTCACCCCTGGCGGGGCACCGTCATTTGAAGCGCGCATGATACGTGACAACGCAGCAAATGGGAATTCTTCCCGCTGATTTTCAAGGCTTTTCCCATTGCGACAGCGCGGCTTCCAGCCGTTGCCAGCCCGCTTCGTCGGGTGGCAGGCCAAGGCGCAGGCTGGGGCCGTCGGCAAAGCGGCGCACCAGGATGCCGCGCCGGGCCAGAAAGTCGAACAAGGCCGGGCAGTACGCCCCGTGCAGCCACTGGAACAGATTGCTGCCGCCTGCCGGAGTCAGGCCGTGGTCTTGCAGTAGCTGCTGCAAACGCTGGCGGTCGCGGGCCAGTTGCCCGCGCATCGCTTGCTGCCAGGCGTGGTCCTGCAAGGCCAGTTTCACCACTTCACGCGCCGGGCCGTTGATGCTCCACGGCCCGATGGCCTCGGCCAGTTGTTGCAGCAGGGCCGGCCAGGCAAATACAAAGCCCACCCGCGCGCCAGCCAGGCCAAAGAACTTGCCCACCGAGCGCAGCACGATCAGTCCCGGCAGGCCCACTTCATCCAGCAGGCTGTGTTCCGGCGTGGCGTCCATGAAGGCTTCATCCAGTATCAGCCAGCCGCCGCGGCTGGCCAGCCGCGCGCGCCAGTCGGCCAACTGCGCTCGGGCAAAGGTGGTGCCGGTGGGATTGTTGGGGTGGCACAGTAGCAGCACGTCCAGGGTGTCGACGGCGGCGTCGATATCTTCCGGCGCATGGCGGCTGAGCGTGTGGCCGTGTTGCTCCCAGTGCCAGGGGTGCTCGGCATAGCACAAGGGCAGCATGCCCACCCGGCCGGGCGGGCGCAGCGTGGGCAGCAACTGGATGGCGGGCTGGGAGCCGGCCACCGGCAGCAGCAGCGGGCTGCCGTAGTAATCCGCCGCGGCTTGTTCCAGGCCGTCGTCCTGTTCGGGCAGGCGCTGCCAGCTACGCGGGCTGATGGGCGGCACCGGCCAGCCTTGCGGGTTCAGCCCGGTGGACAGGTCCAGCCAGTTTTCCACCGCAATGCCGTATTGCGCTGCGGCACGCAGGATGCCACCACCGTGTTCAAGCATGAGTAAAGCTCCAGTTCAGCAAACCAGCCAGCAAGGCCAGTGCCACCCACAGCCACAGGCTGCGCTGTACCAGTGCGATGGCGCGGGCGATGTCCTCGGCCACCGGCGGGCGTTGCAGGCCCAGGGTGGGGCGTTGTTTCAGTTTGCCGTGATAGCTGGCCGCGCCGCCCAGCAGCACACCCAGCGCACCGGCACCGGCCGCCATCACCGGCCCGGCATTGGGGCTGTACCAGGTGGGTGCCTGGGCGCGCCAGCATTGCCAGCCCTGACGGGTGTGGCCCAGCAGGATGTAAGTCAGCGCGGTGAGGCGGGCGGGAATCAGGTTGAGCACATCGTCAAAGCGGGCGGCAGCCCAGCCAAAGTGCAAAAAGCGTTGATTGCGGTAGCCCCACATCGCGTCCAGGGTATTGGCGGCGCGGTATAGCACCACGCCGGGCGCGCCCAGCAGCAGAAACCAGAACACGGCGGCAAAAATGGCATCGCTGCCGTTTTCCAGCACCGATTCGATGGTGGCGCGCGCCACCGCGGTTTCGTCCAGTTCGCTGGTGTTGCGGCTGACGATCATCGCTACCTTGTAGCGGGCCAGTGGCAGGTCGCCAGCGCGCAGCGCATCCAGCACCGCCTGCGCATGCTCACGCAGGCTTTGCGCGCCAATGGCCAGATACAGCAGCAGCACCGAGGCCAACTGGCCCAGCCAGGGCAAGCCTGCCAGCCACCAGGCCAGCAGCGTTGGCGGCAACAGCAACAGGGCGATGCCCAGCACGCCGCGCAAGCGCATGCGCCATACCGGCTCGGCCTGGGGTGTGGCCGGGTAAAGTGCATGCTCCACCTGGCGCACCAGATAGCCATAGCCCACCAGCGGATGCCAGCGCCGCGGCTCGCCCAACAGGCGGTCCAGCAGCACGGCCAATAACAGAAAAACAGCAGAAATCACGTCACTCGCCTATATAATCGCCGGCTTCAGGGCAGCGGCCGATCCGGCTGCCCAAGCGTTGAAGAGCGACATTCTAGGGGGCTTCCCGAAAAAATGCGCGCCGGAGAATAGCATGACTGCCAAAACCATCATGATTCAGGGCACCACTTCGGATGCCGGCAAGAGCACTTTCGCCACCGGCTTTTGCCGTTTGCTGGCGCGGCGCGGGCTGCGTGTGGCCCCGTTCAAGCCGCAGAACATGGCGCTCAACAGCGCGGTAACGGTGGATGGCGGCGAGATTGGCCGCTCGCAAGCAGTGCAGGCGCTGGCCTGCGGCGTGGAGCCGCATACCGACATGAACCCGGTGCTGCTCAAGCCCAATAGCAATACCGGTTCCCAGCTCATCATCCAGGGGCGGGCGGTAGGCAATATCGACGCGGTGTCCTACCACGCCTACAAGCCGGTGGCGATGCAGTCGGTGTTGCAATCGCACGCCCGGCTGGCAGCGCAATACCAGTGCATCGTGGTGGAAGGGGCGGGCAGCCCGGCGGAAATCAATCTGCGCGAGGGGGACATCGCCAATATGGGCTTTGCCGAGGCGGTGGATTGCCCGGTGGTGCTGGTGGCCGATATCGAGCGTGGCGGGGTGTTTGCCCACCTGGTGGGTACGCTGGAATTGCTGTCCGACAGCGAACGCGCGCGGGTGGTGGGGCTGGTGATCAACCGCTTCCGTGGCGACCCGGCGCTGCTGCAGTCCGGCGTGGAGTGGGTGGAGCAGCGCACCGGCAAGCCGGTGCTGGGCGTGCTGCCCTATCTCAACGGCCTGCATATCGAGGCGGAAGACAGTCTGGCGCTCAATCGCCCGCAAGGCGAACATGCGCCGCAGCAAACGCTGCGCGTGGTGGTGCCGGTATTGCCGCGCATCAGTAATCACACCGATTTCGACCCGCTGCGCCTGCATCCGCAAGTGGAGCTGTTGCTGGTCAAGCCCGGCCAGCCCTTGCCCGCGGCGGACCTGATCATCCTGCCTGGCAGCAAGAGCGTGCGGGCCGATCTGGCCAGCTTGCGCGCCGCTGGCTGGGAGGCGGCCATTGCCCGCCATCTGCGCTATGGCGGCAAGCTGATTGGCATTTGTGGCGGTTTGCAAATGCTGGGCCAGCAGTTGCACGACCCGCTGGGGCTGGAAGGCGAGGCGGGCAGCAGTGCGGGCCTGGGCTGGCTGGAGATGGAAACCACGCTGGCCACGCACAAGCAGCTGACGCGGGTGAACGGCCACTTGACGCTGGGTGCGGCAGCAGTGAGCGGTTATGAAATCCACATGGGGGTGAGCACTGGCGCGGCACTGGCGCAGCCCGCGGTGCGGCTGGAGGATGGCCGCTGCGACGGGGCCATCAGCGCCGATGGCCAGATTCTGGCCACCTATCTGCACGGGGTGTTCGATCAGCCGGAAAGTCTGGCTGCGCTGTTGCAATGGGCCGGACTGGCTGCGCCGCAGCCGCTGGATTACCCGGCCATCCGCGAAGCGCATATCGAACGGCTGGCCGACATGCTGCAGCAGCATCTGGACCTGACACCGCTGGCGCGCTGGCTGCCTTGAAGGGTCTGGCCTGATCAGTCGGCGCTGGCGTCTTGCGGCGGCAGGTACGGCTGGATTTCCTCCAGCAGCGCCTGATGGCAATCCAGCAACTGGGGCAGCAATTGCTCCAGTTCGGTCGCTGCCTGCTGCTGGGCGGCGGACTCAATGCGGTAGCACAAGGCGGCAAACGGCGCCGCGCCAATCGACAGCGCCGCCCCGCGCAGCGCATGGGCAAACATGGCGCTGTCGTTCATGCGCTGCTGGCTGATGGCCTGCTGCAGTTTTTCCAGCCGCAACTGGGCATCGCGGATAAAGGTTTGCAGCAGGGCGAGCACAAACGCTGCATCACCGTCACAGTTTTCCAGGGTTTTCTGATAATCCAGCTGACAGCCGGTGACGGCCTCGCTCTGTGGGGCCGTGTGCTGCGGCAGGGTGCTTTCACCGCTGAGCACCCGTTCGATTTCTTCAAACAGACGCTGCGCATCCACCGGCTTGCTGACATAGCCATCCATGCCGGCTGCCAGGCAGCGTTCCCGGTCGCCGGTCATCGCATTGGCGGTCATGGCAATCACCGGCAGGCGCGGCAGTTGCTGCGCGGCCTCGCGCTGGCGTAGCGCGCGGGTGGCTTCCAGGCCGTCCATCACCGGCATCTGCATGTCCATCAACACCAGGTCGAATTTTTGCGCCGCCAGCAGTTGCAGTGCCTGTGCGCCATCTGCCGCCACGCTGGCCAGGCAGCCGCGCCGCGTCAGAATGGCCAGCGCCAGCTTCTGGTTGACCTCGTTGTCTTCCACCAGCAGCACATTCAACTGTTGCTTGCTGTCGTAGCCGCCGGTGCTGGGCTGCAGGCTGTCCGCTGCGCTGCTGGCCGTCATGCCGCGCAACTGGCAGATGGTGGCCAGCAGTTCTTCCTGCGGTACTGGTTTGGTCAGATAGCCGCCTATGCCCAGCTCCTGGCAGCGGCGGCCATCGCCACGCTCGCCGGAGGAGGTGAGCATGATGATGTCGGCCTGGCAGCCTTGTTGTTGCAACTGGCGCGCCACCTCGAAGCCGGACATGCCCGGCATGTGGCCATCCAGCAGGATCAGGTCGAAGCTGCGCGCCTGCAGCAGCGCCAGGGCCTCGAAACCGTCGGCACTGAGGGTGGCCACCATATTCCAGTTTTTCAGCAGCGCCGCCAGCCAACTGCGGTTGGTCGGGTTGTCGTCGCATACCAGCACTTCCAGTCCGGCCAGTTCGGACGGCTGGCTGGCCGCTGCCTGCTCCTCGCTCAGTTGCAGCGGAATGCTGAAGACGAATTCCGAGCCTTGTTGCGGGGTGCTGGTCACGCGGATATCACCGCCTAGCAGGGCAACCAGTTTCTGGGTGATGGACAGGCCCAGCCCGGTGCCGCCATAGCGGCGGGTGGTGCTGTTGTCGGCCTGGGCGAAGGCATCAAAGATGACGCGCTGCTTTTCCGGCGCGATGCCAATGCCGGTGTCCCGCACGGTAAAGGTCATCAGGTAGCGCCGGTCTGTCTGCTGCTGGCCGCGGATGTCCAGCAGGATCTCGCCTTCTTTGGTGAATTTCACCGCATTGCCCAGCAGATTGTTCAGCACCTGGCGCAGGCGGGAGGGGTCGCAGATAAAGCGGTCCGGCAGTTCGGGCGCAATCTGGCAGATGACTTCCAGATTGCGCTCCTCGGCCTTGCGCGCAAAGGGGTAGACCGTCTGGCTGACCAGGCTGCGCAAGGAGAAGGGCAGTTCTTCCAGCACCATCTTGCCGGCATCGATCTTGGAGAAGTCCAGGATGTCGTTGATGATGATCAGCAGCGAATCGGCGGAGGATTTGACGATTTCCAGGTATTCGCGCTGCTCGGTGGTCAGCTCGGTATCCAGTGTCAGTTCGGTCATGCCGATGATGCCGTTCATCGGGGTGCGGATTTCATGGCTCATATTGGCCAGGAAGGCACCCTTGGCCACATTGGCGGCTTCGGCCAGATCCAGCGCGCGGTCCAGCTTGCGGCTGAGTGCCTCGGCTTCTTCGCGCCGTTTTTCACTGTGGGACAGGTTGCGCCAGGCCAGGGCGGCTATCAGCACGGCCACCAGCATCAGCAAGGCGGCGGTGATGGCCACCATGGAGTTGATGTCCTGCAGGCTCTGGTTGCTGGCGTTGGCGGCATCGGTTAGCCGGCTGTTGGCACCCACGGTCAGCTCGCGCACATTGTCGGCCACGCTGTCCAGCCGCTTGAGCAAGGCCTGGGCCTGGGCGCGGTCAAAATAGCCGTCACCGGCATTCAGCTGCCGGTCGGTCTGGGTAATCAGGCTGCCCAGCGGGCCGATCTGCTGCTGATACCACCCGCTGTTGTGAAACAGCGAGGCATAGCGGTATTCCTGCAGCAGATTGATGCGCGATACCAGGATGTTGTAGCGCAACTGCAGCTCGTCCAGGTCGCTGCTGTTGCCACGGCTTTCTGCCAGCTTGGCCGCACCCAGGGTGCGGTAGTAATCGATGCCAAGCTGGGAGTAGACCCACACCACATTGTCCTGCCCTTGCTCGGCAAAACGCTTCATTTCCGCCTGTTGGCGCTGGTATAGCATGCCGACCACCAGCAGGGCGGCCACCATCAGGATGCCCAGCAGCCAAAGCTGGCTACTGATGCGTGTTTGCCGTGAGAACCAAGACACTGAAGGCTTCCGTTAAGGGTTTATTCGACGCGGATGCGGTTAACCTGCCATACGCAGCGGGAGTAGATTTCCTTGGTGCGCAGTTCGGGTTTCTTGTCAAAGGGATACATCACGAACAGCGGGCCCTTGTCGCGCACGGTCAGCACCTTGCCATTGATCTTGCGGGCCAGGATGACATCGTATTTTTCCAGATCGGCCAAGGGAATTTCAGCCGCATAGTCATTCAGTGCCACCACGTACAGCTTGCTGCCCTTGCTGCCTGCCGCCTTGAGCACATCGCGGAACAGCGGGCCTTCAAAGGTTTGTTCCTGCTTGTACCAGGGGGTGGCTACGGTCATTTTTACCTGTGGCAGCTTGTCCAGCATGGCGCTATCGAATTGTGCGTCGGCCCCGCTGTTCTTTTCGGTGATCTGCCCGGTAATGGTGACGATGGGGTGGGTGGCAGGTTTTTCCAGCGCCAGGGCAGAGCCGGCATGCAGTGCCAGCAGGGCGCTCAGCAGCAGGGCGTGACGGGTAAGAGGCATGAGGGTTTCCTTGGTTGAGTGAAGCAGCAAGTGCAGGAAAAGGCGGGAAGTCTGTTGTTGAGCAGCATTCTACAAGCTGCCGGTGAAAAATCCATGCCTGATGAAGCAGTCATTTGAGGCGGTACACGGCCATGATTTGCCGCAGCGCTGCGATTGCGCGCAGGCACAGCGGCCTTGCCGTCGTCTGCCACCCTTTGCCTGGCGGTGTCCTCCAGCTTGCCCATGCTGTGCTGTCACCGTTTTTGCATAACTTAAAGCTATCCAGCAAACAGATTTTAAATATTTTCGGTATTCAGAACCCTTCCATAGACTGCAATCGTCAGTGCCTCGCCGCCATGGTTGAGCGGCGTGCTGATGCGGCTTGCGGCCTGGCTGTAAGCGGCACAACCCCATGCCACCCGCGTTTGCGGTGTTCGGGGCCTTATACAGGGAAGGAAGTGAAATGGTGATGGAAAAAACCGATACGCTGGTGATTGGCGCGGGCCAGGCCGGCATTGCCCTGAGCGAACACCTGAGCAAGCTGGATGTGCCGCATCTGGTGCTGGAGCGCCAACGCATTGCCGAGCGCTGGCGCTCGGAACGCTGGGATTCGCTGGTGTGCAACGGCCCGGCCTGGCACGACCGCTTTCCCGGCCTGGATTTTGATGATGTCGCGCCGGATGCCTTTGCCGGCAAGGAACGGGTGGCGGACTATCTGGAAGCCTATGCCCGCAAATTCCACGCCCCCATCCGCACCGGGGTGGAAGTGCTCAAGGTGGTGCGCAATGACGGACGCCCTGGCTTTACCGTGACCACTTCGGCTGGTGTCTTCGAGGCCAATCGGGTGGTGGCTGCCACCGGCCCCTTCCAGCAGCCGCTGATTCCGCAACTCATTCCGGCTGACAGCCCGGTGACGCAAATGCACTCGGCCGCATACCGCAACCCGCAGCAACTGCCGCCCGGTGCGGTACTGGTGGTGGGTTCGGGCTCGTCCGGGGTGCAGATTGCCGACGAGCTGCAGCGCGCAGGCCGTCAGGTGTATTTGTCGGTCGGCCCGCACGACAGGCCGCCGCGCCGCTACCGCGAGCGGGACTTCTGCTGGTGGCTGGGGGTGCTGGGGGAGTGGGATGCCCAGAAAGTGAAGCCGGGGCGTGAGCACGTCACCATTGCGGTGAGCGGCGCACGTGGCGGACATACCGTGGATTTTCGCCGGCTGGCCGAGCAGGGCATCACCTTGCTGGGCATGACCCGCTCTTGCGAAAACGGTGTGATGCAGTTCCAGCCGGACCTGGCGGAAAACATTGCCCGCGGCGATGAAAACTACCTGGGGCTGCTGGACGCTGCCGATGCCTATATTGCGCAGAACGGGCTGGAGCTGCCGCCAGAGCCGCAAGCGCGGCAACTGCCGCCGGACCCGGCCTGCGTGCGGCAACCCATCCTGTCGCTGGACCTGGCTGCCAGCGGTGTCAGCACCGTGATCTGGGCCACCGGTTTTGCCGTGGATTACTGCTGGCTGCAAGTGAATGCCTTTGATGAAAAGGGCAAACCCAGTCATCAGCGTGGCATCTCCAGCGAACCGGGCGTGTATTTCCTGGGCCTGCCCTGGCTGTCGCGGCGTGGCTCCAGCTTTATCTGGGGGGTATGGCATGACGCCAAGTTCATTGCCGACCACATTGCCACCCAGCGCAAATACCAGGCCTATCACGCCAGTACCCCAGCCACCGCAGCGCCGGTGCGTGAAACGGTTTGTCAGGCTGCTGACTAAGTGATTTGATTCGATTTGAAAGGACCCGGCGAAGCCGGGCCTTCCGACTAACTGATTGATTCCGCAGCCTTGCCATCTGTTCCCAATCCCCCCGCTCTTGCCCTGGCAATTGAAAAGATCGACTCGCTTTCTTTCCAGCAGGCGAGATGGGGGTTGTCAATAATCCGCGGCAGCGGCAAGACCGTCGCCCCACACACAGCAATGAGGTGAAACATGGTTCACAAACGCATTCGTCCGTTCAATACCCGCGATACCTACCCGGAACAAAAGCTGGATAACGACCTGTGCCAGGCGGTGGTGGCCGGCAATATGGTGTTCCTGCGCGGCCAGATCGGTCAGGACCTGGATACCCGCGAGTCGGTTGGCATCGGCGATGTCACCGCCCAGGCGGAAAAAGCCATGGCCAATGTGAAGATGCTGCTGGAGGAGTCCGGCAGCCATCTGGATCACGTGTGCAAGATCGTCATCTACCTGGTGGATACCCGCTATCGCGAGGCGGTGTATCAGGTGGTGGGGCGCTGGCTCAAGGGCGTGTATCCGGTGTCCACCGGGCTGGTGATTTCTGCTCTGGCACGGCCTGAATGGCTGGTGGAAATCGACATCACCGCGGTGATTCCGGAAGGCTATCAGCCATGACCTTTTCCATTGCCGCACGTTGTCCGCAAACCGGCATGCTGGGGGTGGCGGCGGCCTCATCCAGCATTGCCGTGGCCAGCCGCTGCTGCCATGTGGCAGCCGGGGTGGGCGCGGTGATGAGCCAGAATGTCACCAACCCGGCCCTGGGTCCCAGGGCGCTGGCCTTGATGGCCCAAGGCCAGCGTGCTGGCGAGCTGCTGGCGGCATTGGCCGGTGCTGACCCGCATCTGGCCTGGCGTCAGTTGCTGCTGGTGCCGGCGCAAGGGGAGATTGCCACCTTCAGCGGTCAGCATGCGCTGGGGGTGTTTGCCACGGCGCAGGGCGAACACTGCGCTGCCGGTGGCAATATCCTGGCCGATGCCCGCCTGCCGGCGCGCATGGTGCAGGCTTTCGAGGAGAGTCGCGGCCATCTGGCCGAGCGCCTGCTCACCGCCATGCAGGCCGCGGTGGCGGCGGGGGGGGAGGTCGGGCCGATTCACGCTACCGGAATCAAGCTGGTATCGACGCAGAGCTGGCCGGTGGTGGACCTGCGGGTGGACTGGAGCGATGGCGAACCGGTGGCTGAACTGCAGCAGCTTTGGCAGCGCTATCAGCCGCAAATGCAGGATTACATCACCCGTGCCGAAGCGCCAGAACAAGCCCCTGGCTATGGGGTGCCGGGGCTGTAGCCTTGCCGCCTTAAACGCACAAGCCAGATCCGCATGGATCTGGCTTGGCAGTGGCTACGCCATGACGAGCGGGTGGCGGTGGGGCCTGGCCTCCGGGCAGAACCAGGCCCATGCCGCTGGCTGATCTTTATTCAGCGACGCGGCGCTTCGTACCAGCCCTTGGTCGCATTGACCACTTTGACCACCAGCAGCATCACCGGGACTTCGATCAGCACACCGACAACCGTGGCCAGCGCGGCACCGGATTCGAAGCCGAACAGGCTGATGGCGGCGGCCACGGCCAGCTCAAAGAAATTGGAAGCACCGATCAGGGCGGAGGGGCAGGCGATATTGTGTTTTTCGCCCACCGCCCGGTTCAGCCAGTAAGCCAGTGCGGCGTTGAAAAACACCTGGATCAGAATGGGCAGCGCCAGCAGCGCAATCACCAGTGGCTGCCTGAGGATGGCCTCCCCCTGAAAGCCGAACAGCAGCACCAGCGTAGCCAATAGTGCCGTGATCGACCACGGGCCGGTCTTGGCCATGGCGGCGGCAAAGACGGCCTGCCCCTGGCCTAGCAGTCGCTTGCGCCATAGTTGGGCCAGCATAACCGGGATGACGATGTAGAGCAGCACCGAGGTGAGCAGCGTATCCCAAGGCACGGTGATGGACGAGATGCCCAGCAGGAAGGCCACGATGGGCGCAAAGGCAAACACCATGATGCTGTCGTTGACCGCCACCTGAGACAGGGTGAACAGCGGGTCGCCATTGGACAGCCGGCTCCAGACAAACACCATGGCGGTACACGGTGCGGCAGCCAGCAGGATCAAGCCGGCAATATAGCTATCCAGTTGCTCGGCTGGCAGCATGGGGGCAAACAGATTACGCACGAACAGCCAGCCCAGAAAAGCCATGGAAAAAGGCTTGACCAGCCAGTTGACGAACAGGGTGACGGCAATGCCGCGTACATGCTGACGCACTTCGTGCAGGGCGGCAAAGTCCACCTTCACCAGCATGGGAATGATCATGACCCAGATCAGCAGGCCGACAGGCAGGTTTACCCGTGCCAGCTCCAGATGGCCGATGGCCTGGAACCAGGACGGAGCAAGCTGGCCGGCCGCGATGCCGGCCACAATGCACAGCAGGACCCAGACCGATAGCAAACGTTCGAAGAGACCCATTGGCGCTGCGCTGCCGCTTGTGCCGGTGGCATTGCATTGGCGGTTTGACATGGCGGCTCCTTACTGGCCAAGTGCGGCGCGCACCGCCGGCACCAGCCGGGCGCGGATGTCTTCATATACGGCGACAAAGCTTTCCAGCGGCTCGCCATGCGGGTCGTGAAAGCCCACATGAATGCGCGGCACCGGGCGCGGAAACACCGGGCAGCTTTCCCTGGCGTTGTCGCAGACGCTGACCACCAGATCAATGTCCTGATGCATCACTTCTTCCACCGACTTCGGGTGCAGGCCTGCGGTGGGCAGGCCGGCCAGTTGCAAGGCCTGGATGGCACCATCTGCCACCTTGGGCTGAGGCTGGGTGCCGGCGGAAATGGCCTGTACCAGGCCTGGCAGTGCGTGGTTGAGGATGGCCTCAGCCATCTGGGAGCGGCAGGCATTGCCGGTACACAGCACCAGCACGGTTTTGGGTGCGCTCATGATTTCAGCTCCGGAGTATCTGCATGGGGCGCGGGGCAGTGCCCGGACCCGCCGCAGGCGGCAGCCATCGGCAGGCAGGGCTGACCCTGGCAGCAATTGCGCGTCAGGAAGGCGATGAGCTGGTCCATCATGTGGTATGCGGCGCAATAGCGGATGAAGCGGCTTTCACGCTCACCTTTGATCAGGCCGACACGACTGAGATGGGACAGGTGAAAAGACAGCGTGGCATTGGGAATGCCTAGCTGTTCTCCAATGGCAGAGGCGGTGATGCCCTGCGGTCCGGCTTCTACCAGCAGACGAAAAATGGCAAGACGAGACTCATGCCCAAGCGCGGCAAGAAGTTCGGCGGCAGTTATTGTTTCCATATTTCCATTATTATGGAAATAATGTTGGTGGTCAAGGTGATGGGCGGCTGGTGGCAAAAAGCGTAAATCTATTATTGCAGTAGTATGGTAGTGGGTAAGAAATACTGCTATCACACAGACAGTAGTGATTGTGCTTATGCAATGATGAGCGCTATTGCCTGTCATTACGCAGCAACAAAAACACCAGATCGCCATCGGCATTCATCATCTTGTCCTGGATGGTTGCCGATAATGCCGCCCAGCTTATCTAAAACGTTGTCAGTATTTCGATCGGGGATGTGTATGTTCAATAAGAAACTGCATGCAAAAATTGCCAGCCAGGATGCTGCGCTAGAACAACAACAGGCCGTGCTGGAGGCCATCAGCCTGTCCATGGCCAGCGTGAGCTTTGACTTGAACGCCAATGTGACGGATTCCAACTCCCTGTTTCAACAGGTAATGGGCTATGGCGCATCCAGCTTGCTGGGCATGAATCACCGTGCTTTCTGCGATCCGGACTATGTCGCATCGCGTGATTATCAGGAGTTCTGGAATTCCTTGCGCGCCGGCAAGCCTTATATCGGGCGGGTAAAGCGGGTGCGCAGTTCTGGCGAGAGGATATGGCTGGAGGCAACCTACAACCCGGTGAAAGACAAGGCGGGAAAGGTGATTGGCTTCATCAAGTTTGCCACCGACATCACCCGGCGGGTGGAAGAGGCTGCGCGCAACAAGGCGGTGCTGGAGTCGGTTAACCGGGTGATGGCCAGTATCGAGTTCACCGTGGATGGGGTGATTACGGCGGTCAATCATAACTTCCTGCAGACCATGGGCTATCAGGAGTCGGAATTGATAGGCCAAAGCCACCGCAGATTGTGCGCACCAGAATTTGCCCAAAGCCGCGAATACACCCAGTTGTGGGATCAGCTACGCAGCGGACAGTTTTTTTCCGGGCAGATCAAGCGCATTGCCAGGGATGGTTCCGAGCGCTGGCTGGAGGCCAGTTATAACCCGGTATTTGACGATGCCGGCAAAGTGATTTCCGTCATCAAGTTTGCCACCGACATCACGGCAAACGTGATTGCCCAGAAGCAGGAGCGCGACAGCGCGCTGTTTGCCTTCAATACCTCACAGCAAACCCGGCAATGGGCGGAAGAGGGTGTGAACAATATCTCCGACAGCGTGGCCAATATTGAAAACATGGCTAACGAGATTTCCACCGCGGCACAAAGCGTCCAGTCGCTGGGGCAGCACTCGCAGCAGATTGGTACCATTGTGCAGACCATCAAGGACATTGCCGATCAAACCAATTTGCTGGCCTTGAATGCCGCCATCGAGGCGGCGCGCGCCGGAGAAACCGGCCGTGGCTTTGCCGTGGTGGCCGATGAGGTGCGCAAGCTGGCCGAGAGAACCTCGCTGTCCACGTCAGAGATATCCGGCATGGTCAGCGCCATCCAGAGCCAGACCGGTACCGCGGTAAACAATATGGATCAGATCAAGAAGCTGGTGGAAGGCAGTGTCGGGCAGGTCAACAAGGTGGGTGATGTCATCAACCAGATCCGCCAGGGGGCGGACTCGGTCGTCACCGCCATCCAGCAGATGGTCCTGGACAAAGGCGTGCAGTAGTCACGCCATGTCCCGCATATGAAAAACCCCGCGTCAGGCGGGGTTTTTCATATCAGACAGCATACCGGACAGGCTGTAGCGATGGTTTTGACAGTGCAATGGCATAATGCTAATAATTAACAAAAAATATCTAAACAGCACATTATTATGTATAAAACGATTGCAAATGTGATTGCAAAGCACATGCCGCCAGATGCCAGCCTGATCGGCTATGGCAATGGCCATCGTTCCTGGCTGTTCAATGTATCCTGGCCTGCTGCCGGTGAGGCTGAGCACGCCGGCCGACGCTATACCGTCTTTATCCGGATTGAACATGATGTGATTGAAGACGGAGTGCGTTTTGAGCTGGAAAACATGGAAGGCAAGATAGCTGCTTATCTCAAGTATCAGTTTGCCCATTTCCGCCCGGTCAACAATCCCTTCCTGCCTGCCGATGCGCCACATGATTTATGGACTATCAGTACTGCGGTACTGGATTGATGGTACAAACCCCTCATTCCAATTGCTGTGTTTGATCCGCAGCGCCTTGCTGCGGCCTGTCACCACGCAGTGGCCGGGCATATATCACGATACGACTTGCGCCGTAAGCGGCAGCACTCCAGCCAGGCAAACTGGGCTGCAGCTATCTGTCCGCACTCTGCCGTGAATGGGTGAGCTGCTCGCGCCAGGTGTTGAGGATGTGTGCTTGAGTCGGCCTTGCTGGTGATTTTTTGACATGTCCTCGCCTATCGTTGGGCCTGACCGCAAACGCTGCCCTCGCCGCAGGGCATGTGCCATCGACAATGCATCGTGATCGTCAATGAAATCTCTCTACAACTGCTTCCTGCAACTAGGAATAAGCCGTCAAGTTGAAGCCCGCCAGTTTCTATTGCGTGCCGGCGAAGTGGCGCAACGGCTCTATTTGATCGAAAAGGGATGTTTGCGTCTCTGTATTATTGACCCGGCTGGTCGCGAAACGAGTACCCAATTCTTTTTCGAGGGAGACGTTGTTGCCTCCTTGGAAAGCTTGCTGACAGGCAATCCCAGCAGCCAATACTTGCTTAGCATGGAGGCCTGCGACTTGCGGGTGCTGGATGCATCCGAGCTGATGCAGCGGGCTCAGTCAGATACCCAGCTTCAAGCAGAGCTGCACGCGTTAACGCAGCGACGATTAATTCACTACGTCAATCTTTACACAAGCGCCATCGCCGATTCACCTACCCAGCGCTATCTGGCTTTGCAGGCCACACACCAACAGCAACTGGAGCGCATTCCACTTCACATTCTGGCAGCGTATCTGGGGGTGAGTGCAGTACACCTGAGTCGAATCCGGCGCAAACTGAAAAGTGAGTCGGGGTCGCCTGCGCGCTGAACATTTGTTAATGCCCCCATGAAACCTAAGTTGCATGATGGCCCCATCACAAACACATTGGAGCAAGCATGCATACCTTGGTCATCCTGTCACACCCCTATGCTAAGAGTTATTGTCATGCCTTGTTCGAGCGAGTGGTGCTGACGCTCGAACAGGCCGGACATTCGGTTGACCGACTACACCTGGACCAGGAGGAGTTTGATCCCATCATGCGTGGCGCTGATCTTGCCGTTTATGCAAAGGGTCAAACTGCCGATCCCGCCGTGTCGGCCTATCAAGCCCGTATTGCTGCTGCGCAGCAGTTGGTATTCATCTTCCCGATCTGGTGGGAAGTA
Source organism: Aquitalea magnusonii (assembly GCF_002217795.2). Lineage (NCBI taxonomy): Bacteria > Pseudomonadati > Pseudomonadota > Betaproteobacteria > Neisseriales > Chromobacteriaceae > Aquitalea > Aquitalea magnusonii. The sequence continues at coordinate 2,327,168 of NZ_AP018823.1, read as the reverse complement.
ATGCCGGCCCTGCTAAAAGGCTTTCTTGACAAGGTGTTTACCAAGGGCTGGGCTTACCAGCCATCGAAACTGGGTGTCAAAGGAAATCTGGGACACATTCAGCGGGCAGTCATCGTGACCACGATGAACACGCCCAAATGGGCATACCGCTGGCTATTTGGAGACGCAGTGCAACGCGCGCTGGCACGGGGCACCCTGCGCAAATGCGGTGTCCAAAAAGTGGAGTGGGTGGCTCTGTCGCCAGTCAGCCATGTTTCGGATGAAAAACGTCAACGCTGGTTGAAACAGGTGGCGTCCAGGTTTGCTTAACGTCTTGCGTGTATCCGGCGTAGGCAGCAGCGTGTTGCATGATGAGCCTGCGGGGACAGGTCTTCTAAGAACCTTGTCCTCAAGTTGTTGCGGCGCTTGCTCAGCTGGATGGCCAGTCACGGATGATTGCTCCGGTGCTGTTTGAATCAATCAGGGCGCTGCTTGTACCAGGCTGCGTTCTTTTATTTCACCCGCGCCACCTCATCCACCCGCGTGGTGTAGCAGGGCGATTTCTTGTCCTGCCGCATGCGCCAGTCCTCGCTCAGTCCTTCTGCCCCCAGTTTTACCGTGCCACTGCCAAAGTTCCGGTTGAGTTTGTCGATGGCGGCCATCAGTTTGGCGCGCTTGGGGTCGGGCAGGGGGCTGAACAGGTCGCGCTGCTGGATGGCTGGTGTGCCGATGTCCATCAGGATGATGCCGGCCTTGTGGTAGCTGAACTCGGGTCGCCAGATGGCGCGCAGCGCGGCCTGGGCAGCGTGGTTGAGCAGCAGGGTGTCGGCGCTGGGGTGGATCAGCGGCACACAGGTGTAGCCGTGGTACTGGCCCAGCTCGCGAAACGGGTTGGTGCGGATGCTGACGCCAAGCAGCCCGGCCACGCAGCCCTGGGCGCGCAGCTTTTCGGCGGCGCGGGCCACGTGGTGGCTGATGCTGGCTGACAGCGCGGGCAGGTTGCGTACCAGGCGGCTGAAGCTGCGGCTGGAGATGATTTGCTGTTTGGCCGGGGCCACATCTTCCAGCGCCAGGCAGGGCGCGCCGTTGAGCTCCGCCACCGTGCGTTCCATCACGACATTGAACTTGCGCTTGATGTGGCGCGGGTCGGCCTGTTTCAGGTCCAAGGCGCTGTGGATGTTCATCTGCGTCAGCTTGTGGGCAATGCGCCGGCCAATCCCCCACACTTCACCCACCGCAAATTCGGCCAGCAGCCGGTCGGCCTCGCGCGGGGTCAGCCAGTCCCATTCAAACACACCGTTCCACTCCGGCCGCTTCTTGGCCACGTGGTTGGCCAGCTTGGCCAGCGTCTTGCTGCTGCCCATGCCCACGCAGGTGGGAATGCCCAGTCCCTGCCACACCGCCTGGCGGATGCGGTGGCCATGGCTGTCCAGGTCCGGGATGCCTGTTACATCGAGAAAGCATTCGTCGATGCTGTAGATTTCCTGCTGCGGGGCAAAGCGCGACAGCACATTCATCATGCGGCGTGACATGTCGCCGTACAGCGCATAGTTGCTGGAAAACACTGCTACGCGGTGCTTGTGGCATAACTGTTGCACCTGGTAGAAGGGCAGGAAGGCGGGAATGCCCAGCGCCTTGGCCTCGGCCGAGCGGGCCACCACGCAGCCATCGTTATTGGATAGCACAATGATGGGGCGGCCAAGGAGGTCCGGGCGGAACACCCGCTCGCAACTGGCGTAAAAGCTGTTGCCATCCACCAGCGCAAAAGTGCTCATACCAGCCGCCGCACCACGGCAATCACCACCCCCCATATCTGCAAGGTGTAATCGCCTTCCGCCGGAATCATCGGATAGCCGGGCGCATCGGCCAATAGTGCCAGCAGGCCTTGCTGCTTGTGCAGGCGGCGCAGCACAAAGCCGTCTTCATGCGCGGCCACCACCACATTGCCATGGACTGGCGTGCGCGCCTTGTCGATCAGCACATAGTCGCCCTTGAAAATACCGTGGATGGCATCGTTGCTGGCCATCATCAGAAAGGTACAGTCCGGGTCATCCACCAGCAGGGTGTTGAGGTTGATATTGTCCTGCACGTAATCGTCGGCCGGGCTGGGGAAACCGGCGCGCACGCTGTCGGCCATCAGGGGAATGCGTAGCGGGCTGGAGCGGGACAAGGGGATGGGGTAGTGCATGGCTACTGCTCGATATGATTATGTACAAAATCAAATATAGCAGAAAGCACGCCGCCAGGTGTGAGGATTTGCCGGTGGGCAGGGTAGATTGAAATGCTGGCGCTGAGGTGGCGGCTTGCTGCTGTACCACGCCGTCATCTGCCGCAGTGGCCGGTTGATAAGGAAGGCAGGTGATGGTTTGCCGCGCGGCAGGGACTCGCCGGGCATATTGGGCGAGTCCCTAGCGCGCATGGCCTCAGGGATGGCTGTGTGTGCAGCACCTCACGACCAGGGCCAGCAATGAGGCAAGCGCGGCAAACATGGTGACTGCACTCCAGCCGTAACGTGCCAGCAGCAGACTGGCCAATACCGAACCGAGCGACATGCCAATGAACATGCAGACAAACAGCAAGGCATTCAGTCGGCTGCGTGCTGCAGGATCAATCCGGTAGATCACCGCCTGGTGGGCAATCAGGCTGGCTTGCACGCCAAGGTCAAACAGCACGGCACCAGCGGCCAGCAGTATCAGTTGTACATGTACCGAGCATAAAGGTGCCAGGCTCAGCATCACAAAGGCCAAGGTGGCAAGACCGGCACCGGCACGTGTCACGACTTCCGGTCCCTGGCGATCTGCCATATGCCCGGCCAGCGGTGCGGCCAGCGCACCGGCAGCGCCGGCCAGACCAAACGCGCCGGAGGCAGCGCTGCCCATGTGGAAAGGATTGTTGTGCAGCATGATGGCCAGCGTGGACCAGAATGCGCTGAATCCAACCGATAGCAAGCCTTGTGCGATGGCCGCCCGGCGCAGGGCACCATGCTTGCGCCACAAGGTAAACAGCGAACCGAGCAGGGCGTGATATGCCAGGCTGGTGCTGGGCTGGAAGCGTGGCAGAAAGCGGCGGATTGCCAGGCCGGTCAGCAGAATCGTAGCCGCGGCAATGAAGAACATCGCACGCCAGCCATACTGCTCAGCCACCACGCCACTGACCACGCGCGACAGCAGGATGCCGGTCAGCAGGCCAGTCATTACGCTCCCCACCACTTTGCCGCGCTGGGTTTCCGGGGCCAGGGTGGCCGCAGCCGGCACGATATCTTGCGCCAGCGTAGCGCTCACCCCGATCAGCAGCGAGGCGGGCAGCAATACCGCCAGCGAAGGCGACAGTCCTGCCAGCAACAGGGCCAATACCAGCAGACCGGCCTTGATCAGCATGATGCTGCGCCGGTCATGCCTATCGCCCAGCGGGGCCAGCAGGAGAATGCCCAGTGCGTATCCCAGTTGGGTCAGGGTGGGAACCAGGCCGGCAGCCTGGCCCGAGGCACCGATATCGCCCGCCAATACACCCAGCATGGGCTGACTGTAGTAAAGGGAGGCAACCGACAGCCCCGCCCCTGTTGCCATCAGCAGTATCCGGAAGCGCGACAGGGATGGCCCGGCAGCCTGGCCAGCCATGGCCAGCGCAGCAGGGGTAAGCAGTTTGGAAGATGACATGTGCAGCCTCATGGAGTGGGAGATGACGGTCACATCATGAATGTGCGCGGCTTGTATGTGTAGCAGCCTGTTTGGAAGATCTGTTATACATTCAATGCATGAACAAGATCAGGAGCGCGGCAATGGATGACGATAAAGACGCGAGCGGCGCGCTGCGTACGGCCCTGCCTCTGCAAGCAGGTACGGGGGAGCGTATTGAGTTGATGCTGACCTTTCTCCGAATTGTCGAGGCCGGCAGCCTGTCTGCCGCGGCAGTACAACTGGGGACAACACAGCCCACCGTCAGCCGCCGACTGCAAATGCTGGAGCGCTCCCTGGGCTTGAGATTGCTTCAGCGCAGCACGCATGCCATGCGTTTAACCCAGGACGGTGAGCGCTGCTATGAACGCGCCAAGGAGCTGCTGGCCGGCTGGGCGCGGTTTGAGTCGGAACTCAAAGGGGCCAGAGAGGAGCCGGAGGGCGTGCTGCGCGTGATTGTGCCGCACGCCTTCGGACAGGAAAGGCTGATTGGCCCGTTGGCACGCTACTTGCAGCAACATGCCGGGATGGCGGTGGAATGGCTGCTGCATGATGATCGTGCCATCCAGGATTACATCGCGGCTGGCATCGACTGCGCAATTCAGGTGGGCGAAGTGCGTGATCCGGGCCTGGTGGCCGTGCCGCTGGCGCAGGTGCCGCGTATTGTCGTGGCCGCCCCTTCCTTGCTCAATGGCCAGCCCATCCCGCAAGACGCCAGCGAGCTGGCTGCGCTGCCCTGGCTGGCACTGCGCACTTTTTATCGCAATGAAGTACGGCTGACCCATTGCGAGACGGGAAAGAGCAAGCACATTCAGATCAGGCCGCGTTTTAGCACCGACAGCCTCTATGCCTTGCGTAGTGCTGCACTGCAGGGGGTAGGGGTGGGCATCGGTTCAAGTTGGGTGATGGATACCTATCTGGCGCAAGGACAGTTGATACAACTGGCACCCAAGTGGCAGGCGGCAGCGCTGCCGGTCAGCCTGGTCTACCCCTATGCCCGGTTCTATCCGGCGCGGCTACGCCGTTTTATCGATCTGATCCGAGCCGAAGCCCCCACAATCTTTGCTGCCCAGCAGCATGACCCGGCCATGGCACCCGCCGCTATGCCCAATCATGGCGTTGGCCGATGAGCTATTGGCACTCCTGGGCCGGATGGCTGGTACCCTGGCCAAGCCCTTTGGCCGGATTGCACGGCGACTGGGAAGCTGCGCTTGTTGCCCGCTATACCGCACAAGGCATGCACCATACCGGCTGCCTGTGTTACCCTGAGCAGGGTTTTTCCATGCTGCCATGACGGGGGCATGGTGTCTGACTGCCTTTTCGTCCCCGCACGCTCCTTCTTTGCCCGACTGCCTAAATTGAAGCGCTTGCCCGTTCGATCAGAACGTTTCCTCGCAATGCAATGCAGCTTCATTCCTGTAAAGGCGTCCCGGCATGCCCGGTTATCTGACCATGCAACAAACGGTGTCCGTTGGCGGCATCGATTATCTTGTCCGCTCCTTGCTGGACTCCCAGCAATATTCCGATCCGCTGGGCGAAGCGGAAGGACGCGGTATTTCACCGGCCAGTTGGTCCTTGTTTGGGCTGCTGTGGCCATCGGCCCGTGTACTTGCGCTGCTGATGCACAGCGAACCGCTTGCCGGTTTGAAAGTGCTGGAAATCGGGGCTGGCCTGGCGCTTGCCAGCATGGTGATTCACCGTCGCGCAGGGGATGTCACCGTGACTGACTGGCACCCGCGCAGCCCGGATTTCCTGCGCGAAAACCTGCAGCTCAACCATTTGCCGCCACTGGAATATCAGGCTGGCGACTGGGGTGGCAGCAATCCGGCACTGGGGCGCTTTGACTTGATCATCGGCAGCGATGTGCTGTACGAGCGCCAGCAGCCCGGCTTGTTGGCACACTTTATTGATCGCCATGCCACCGGGACGGCGGAGATTGTGATTGTTGACCCTGACCGTGGCAATCGAACCGGGTTTTGCCGGGAAATGACGGCTCTGGGCTATGGCTTCAAGGTGGAGCGCGCGCCAAGCAAGATGGAGAGCGGGGAAGCCTACAAGGGCTGTATTGTGCGGCTGTCTCGTCAGCGCGCACAGGCAGTCTAGCGCGGCAGCCTCACTGCTTGCGTATTGCGGTGTGCCAGGCGGCGTATCCGGGGCGCATGGTGCCAGCCTGCAAAGGCCGGGGAATCTGCCTTCCACGCCCCTATTGCGGCTGTCTGGTAATAATTATTGACAAATCAACAGGATAGGGGTATTGTTTCGGCACCTCTTCCCAAAGGTGATGTTCCAGATCACCTGCCTTGCCTTAACTGCTGCCGTTTCGCTACAGCAATTTCCGCCCAGGCCCACGAAGCCAATCCTCATGCCGCACAGCCGTTTTACCGGTGCGACAGATTACCTTTTCAGATTGGAAACACCATGTCCAAAGAAGACATGATTGAGCTCGAAGGTGTTGTCATCGAGATGCTGCCGGAATCACGTTTTCGTGTCCGGCTCGATAATAATGTGGAAATTCTCGCGTATGGTTCGGGCAAGATGAAGATACACCGCATCCGCGTGCTGCAAGGCGACCGGGTGACTGTTGAAATGTCACCATACGACCTGACCAAGGGGCGTATCAATTTCCGTCACCCAACTGCCAAACCAGCCTATCAGCCTCAAAGAAGGCCAAGACGCTAAAGACCAGGCGTGAAAATATGGTCGCAAGGAAAATAATTGAAAATTAATGAATTGAAACAAGGTGATTATATCACCCAGCAAGTAGACAATTTGACGGTTGCACTTGAAGTTGTATCGGTTAAAAAAATTGGCCGCCGCTTTATGGTTACGTTCAGCTCTGTGTTTGGTATCGAGACTGCAAGTTACCATGGTGATGCATATATCACCGTTTCTTGAGATTAAAAAATCCTGCCATCAGGCAGGATTTTCCGGCAGTCCAAAGATGAAAAAAGCCCCGTTTGGGGCTTTTTTCATACCAGCAAGAATTAAAGTGGCTGAATGCTGGCTGCAGCCGGGCCTTTCTGGCCCATTGCTCTGGTAAAGCTGACTTTCTGACCTTCGTGCAATGATTTGAAACCATCGGCACGGATCTCGGAAAAATGTGCGAAAAGATCGCCGCTGCCATTGTCCGGTGTAATAAAACCAAAACCTTTTGCATCATTGAAAAACTTAACGGTGCCTGTTTCCATGATTTACTCCTTGCGTCAATTTGAATTCCAGAAAACATGATAGTCAAGGGATAGATAAGGAAACAAGGAAGACCCATTTGGCGGGCAACGAGGTATCGATAGGTATGGCGCTTGAAAATCCTGCTTTTTCTTTTTTACGCTACAAACTGCGCTCGGTCAATATATTTCCGCTGTCTGGGGCATGATAATGGAAAAGATTCAAGCGGCTGTATTGGCCGGTGAATATTCACTGCTGCAATTTAATTCCCATTGTGATGAAATTGGCTGAAGTCTTCACCACGGCTAACCACATGGCGCAGCAGGATTTGGCGGCGTGGCGCTAACGCGTAGTAAAACGGGATGTATCCCGTGTACTGCATTGCTTGCGCTGTTTTACAACCGCTTGCGGCCGCAGCCAGCACGCAGGGGGGATTGAGCGCCGCTGTGTTCAGATGATGATGCGGATGTTGTCGATTACCTTGCGCACGCCTGGCATCCCGGCGGCGGCGTGCCGGGCCAGCGCTTGCTCTGACCAGCTATGCACACTGCCGCCAAGAATGACATCCGCCCCATCAATGCTGACGGTGATGCTGTCAATATCGCGGATGGCGCGGCGCTTGAGGGCGGTTTGCACTTCTTGCTCGATGGCATGGCTGAGGGGCTTGCTGCGCAGGCTGATGGCATTGCTGATGCCGGTTACGCCGCAGAGATGGCGCAACACATTGCTTGCTGCCTGGCGCTGGAAGTCCCATTCGACATCGCCTGCCAGCGTGATCCAGCCATGTTCAACCATCACCTTGATCGCATGCCCCTTGAGAGTTCCCATCAGTTGCAGCGCGTTGGCGGCTGCATGTGAAATATCGCTATCACTGCGCTGTTCGGTAGCCGGAATGACCACGGTCAGCGCTACTGCCAGTGCTTGCACCCCTTCAACCCGCAAGGCGGCACGTTCGGCTGACCACTTCTGGGTGGCGTCGGTCAGGACGCCGTTCAGGCTGACGACACCATCGTTGACCTGCACACCAATTTGACTGGCATCGAGCTGCGGGTCCCATTGCAATTCGGCGATGACATCTGCCTGTAGCTGTGTATCTGTCTTGCTCATGCTGACTACTCCTTTTGCGCGGAACAGCCATCATCGCCAGCAGTCTGCTTGGCGGTCTGTCTGTTAACGCAGGAAGACGGGAGGCTGGCAGTCACGCCAGCCGTAAAGGCCGTATTGTTCTGATGCGGCATAGCGCGGTAACAGCCCGTGGCAGCGCCGCGAAGGCTGTTATCTGCGCAACTTCAGGCCTGCAGCAATTGATGCAGCACATAAGGCAATACTCCGCCGTGCAGGCAGTAGGCCACTTCGGTTGGCGTATCCACACGTAATTGCAAGGTGCAGACCTGGTGGCAACCATCGGGGTAGTTGATATGCAGTTGCACCGGCTGTGCCGGTGATAGCGGGCTGTGCAAGCCTTCCAGTGCGAAGCTTTCACGGCCAGTCAGGCCTAGGGTGCAGATGCTGTCGCCAGCCTGGAATTGCAGCGGCAACACGCCCATGCCAACCAGATTGGAGCGGTGAATGCGTTCGAAGCTTTCGGCAATTACCGCGCGCACCCCCAGCAAGGCCGTGCCTTTGGCCGCCCAGTCTCGGCTTGAGCCGCTGCCGTATTCCTTGCCGGCAATCACCAGCAGTGGCACGCCTTCTGCCTGGTAGCGCTGGGCCACGTCATAAATGAAGCCTTGCGTGCCATCCGGCTGGTGCAGGCTATAGCCACCGGTGACGCGGCTGCCATCCCCGGCGGGCGCTAACATCAGATTATGTATGCGGATATTGGCAAAAGTGCCGCGCACCATGACCTCATGATTGCCACGACGGGAACCATAACTGTTGAACAAGCGGGGCGGAATGCCCAGTTGCTGCAGATAGCCTCCGGCACAGGAATCGGGTGCAATGCTGCCGGCCGGGCTGATGTGATCGGTCGTGACCGAATCGCCCAGCAGCAGCAGCGCGCGGGCTTGCCGTATCGCCGGCACCGGGGGGAGGCTGTCCAGCGTCACCTTGTCCAGAAACGGAGGGCGGGCAATATAGCTGGAGAGCGGCCAGTTATACGATTTATGCGTGTTGAGCGGCAGCTCCTGCCACAAGGGCGCATCCGCCACCTGGTATAGCTGTGGGTAGCGGGCCGGATTTTCCGCTGCGTGAACGGCCCGCTCGATTTCCTGCGGACTGGGCCACAGCATGGACAGATAGACGGCATTGCCCTGGGCATCGTGACCGAGCGGCGCACGGGTGAGGTCGATGTCTATCCGCCCGGCCAGCGCAAAGGCCACCACCAGCGGCGGGCTCATCAGGAAGTTGGCGCGCAGTGCCGGATGTATGCGCGCTTCGAAATTGCGATTGCCGGACAGCACGGCAGCGCAGATCAGGTCGTCATCGACAATCTGTTGCTCCAGGGTCAGATCCAGCGGACCCGAATTGCCAATGCAGGTGGTGCAGCCATAGGCAAGCAGGCGAAAGCCAAGCTGTGCCAGCGGTTCCAATAGCCCTGCGCTTTGCAGGTAGTCGCGCACTACTTGCGAACCGGGGGCCAGCGAGGTTTTGATATGGGATGGAACTTTCAGTCCCAATGCCACCGCCTTGCGGGCCAGCAAACCCGCCGTCAGCATGCTGCCCGGATGCGAGGTGTTGGTGCAGGAGGTAATGGCGGCAATCACGATGTCGCCATGTGCCAGCGGCGTGCCGCTTGCCGGTCCGGCTGGCCGGGCGGGGGCGGCAGCGTCCTTGCCGAAGCCGCCATGCTCGGTGGGGGTGGACAGGGTGGTGAGGAAGCTTTGCTGCAAGGCATCCAGCGGTATGCGATCCTGCGGCCGCCGCGGGCCGGCCACGCAGGGCTTGATGTCTGCCAGGTTTACATTGATGACGCGACTGTAGTCGATCTCGCCCAGCCGGGGCATGCCAAACATTTGCTGTGCCTGGAAGTAAGCCTGAAACGCGGCCACCTGTTCGCCATCCCGGCCTGTGGCCGTCAGGTAGGCCACTGTCTGGTGGTCGGGAGGGAAATACGCCACGGTGGCACCGTATTCCGGTGCCATATTGGCAATGGTGGCGCGGTCCGGCACGGTAAGCCGGGCGGCACCGTTGCCAAAGAATTCGACAAAGTCGCCAACTACATCCGATTTGCGCAGCAATTCGGTCAGGGTGAGGACCACATCGGTAGCGGTGACGCCTGCCGACACCTGTCCGTGCAGGTGTACGCCCAGCACATCCGGCTGCAGCAGGAATACCGGCAAGCCCAGCATGGCAGATTCCGCCTCGATGCCGCCCACCCCCCAGCCCAACACCCCCAGGCCATTGATCATGGTGGTATGCGAATCGGTCCCGACCAGGGTGTCGGGAAAGTAGATCTTGCCTTGCCTGCTCAGGCCCGGTGCCAGGTACTCCAGATTGACCTGGTGGACAATACCCTGCCCCGGCGGGGTGACGTGCAGATTGGCAAAGGCATGCTGACCCCATTTGATGAAGCGGTAGCGCTCACCATTGCGTTCGTATTCCAGTTGCAGATTGCGCTGCAAGGCATCGGGCTCGCGGAAAAAATCCACCTGTACCGAGTGATCCACCACCAGATGCACCGGAATTTTCGGTGTGATCAGCAAAGGGTCGCGGCCCAGGCGCATGGTGGCATCGCGCATGGCGGCCAGATCGCATAGCAGGGGCACGCCGGTGAAGTCCTGCAGCAAAATGCGCGCCACCACGAAGGGAATTTCCGTCTCGCGAGGCGCTTGTGGCTGCCAGCCTGCCAGTTGGCGCAAATGGGCCTCGCTGACATATTGGCCATCCACATGCCGCAACAGGGATTCCAGCATGATGCGCAAGGAAACCGGCAGCCGGGAGATGGCACCGAAGCCCTCTTGTTCCAGCAAGGGCAGCGCGTAATACAAACCGATCTGCCCGTTGCCAAAGGAGAATTCGCGTAAATAACTGGCGCTGCGCATGGTGTGGCCTCCTGCTGATGGGCGTTGCCGTTGCCGGTATGGAGGACAATCTTGGCCACTGCATCGCCCATGCTCTGTGCGCAGGCGCACATTCGGCAGGCTGCCTATACCATATTGCCAGGCTGCACCCAGTTATCGAATTGGGCCTCACTGATGCTGGCCAGCTCCAGCGCGGCCTGTTTCAGCGTGCAGCCGGTTTGCTGCGCATGGCGGGCGATGCGGGCCGCCTGGTCATAACCGAGGTGCGGACTGAGGGCGGTCACCAGCATCAGGGATTGGTTCAGCAACTGGGCGATGCGCTGGCGGTCGGCTTCCAGCCCGGCAATGCAATGCGTGGCCAGACTGTCCATGCCATCACTCAGCAGGCGCAGGCTTTGCAGAAAGTTGTAGGCAATCAGCGGCTTGAAGACATTCAGTTCGAAGTTGCCCGAAGCCGCGCCGATGGACAGCGCCACATCATTGCCCATCACCTGGCAGCACAGCATGGTGATGGCTTCACACTGGGTGGGGTTGACCTTGCCCGGCATGATGGAGCTGCCGGCTTCGTTGGCAGGCAGGATCAGCTCCCCCAGCCCGCAGCGCGGGCCGGAAGCCAGCCAGCGGATATCATTGGCGATTTTCATCAGGGCGGTGGCCAGCATTTTCATCGCGCCATGCGCAAGCACCATGGCGTCATGCCCGGCCAGGGCGGCAAACTTGTTGTCAGCGCTGCAAAGTGGCAGGCCGGTTTGCGCTGCCAGGATGGCGGCCACCCGCTCACCAAAGCGCGGATGCGTGTTAAGGCCGGTGCCGACGGCAGTGCCGCCGATGGCCAACTGATACAAGGCTGGCAGGCTGCCTTGCAAGGCTTGTTCGGCGTGGCGCAACTGGGCAATCCACCCGGATATCTCCTGCTCCAGTGTCAGCGGAGTGGCATCTTGCAGGTGGGTACGGCCAATTTTGATCAGCCCGGCAAAGGCCTGCGCTTTGGTCTGTAGCTGTTGCTGCAGCCTGTCCAGCGCCGGCAGCAGTTGCTGGCGGATGCCTTGTGCGGCGGCCAGATGCATGGCGGTGGGGAACACATCGTTGCTGGACTGCCCCATATTGATTTCATCATGCGGGTGCAGCAGGGCGTGCTGGCCGGGATGGCCACCAAGCAACTGGCTGGCCCGGTTGGCCAGCACTTCGTTGATGTTCATATGGCTTTGCGTGCCCGAGCCGGTTTGCCAGACGGATAAGGGAAATTGCCGCTCATGCAAGCCTGCGCTGATTTCATCACAGGCGTGGAGAATGGCCTCGCCCTTGGTGGCATCCAGCAAGCCCAGCTCCATATTTGCCTGGGCTGCCGCCCGCTTGATGCTGGCCAGCGCCTGGATCAGGGCCGGCGGCATCAGCTCGCTTGAAATGGCAAAATGCTGCAACGCACGTTGGGTTTCGGCCCCCCACAGTGCATCGTTTGCTACGGCAATGCTGCCAAAACTGTCGTTTTCCATGCGCGGGGAAGTTGTCATCCAGCATGCTCCATCGGCTGTTGTGGTTGCGCTGGCATGCGGCCCACCCGTCATCATGCAAAATGCCCATCAACTCCAGGGGGAATTGACAGGCGGTGCATCAACACCAGGCGGCTGCCGCAGGGCAGGCCAGGGTGCTTAAGGGGGAAAGCCCTGCCATGCAGGATGGCTAAGCCGCGTGTACGCTGCGCTTACTCAGGACTTGGTTTGGTCCGTGGTTTTGTCCTGCATGCTGCCAGGTGTTTTGCCGGCAGCGTCCTTGACGGTGTCTTTGCCGGCGTCAACGTTATTGCCCTTTTGGCTGAACACCGGTGCCGCTTGGGTGATGCCGGCATTGGCCTTGCTATTACTGCCTTCGGCGGGTTTTGCGGTGTCGTGCTTTTCGGTGATTGAAGTCATTGCGTGTACCTCTTGGTCTTGCTGATTGTGTCGGGTGAGTTCACCCGGCATCCAGCACATCATGCGCGCTTGCTGATGGCCCCTCTGTGCGTTATGCCGCATAGCGCATAATAAATCTCAGATAAGCACGCTAATCTTGTCGATGACATCGCGCACACCGGGCATGCCGGCTGCCGCATGGTTGGCCAGCGCGCGCTCGGACCAGCTATGGACGCTGCCGGAAAGAATCACATCCGGCCCATCAATGCTGACGGTAATGCTGTTGATGTCACGTATGGCCCGGCGCTTGAGCGCCGCTTCCACTTCTTCCTTGATGGCCTGGCTGAGCAGCTTGCTACGCAGCGTGATCTGGTTGCTGATGCCGGTAACGCCCGCCAGATGGCGTAGCAGGCTGATGGCGGTCTTGCGCTGGAAGTCCCATTCGACTTCGCCGGACAACGTGATCCAGCCGTGTTCGACCATCACTTTGATCGCGTGGTCTTTGAGTACCGGGACCATGTGCAGGGCATTGGCCGCGGCGGCGGAAATCTCGCCATCACTGCGTTGTTCCTGCCAGGGCAGGGCCACGGTCAGCTCGACGGCAAGCGCCTGCACCCCTCCCACGCGCAAGGCCGCCCGTTCGGCGGCCCACTTTTGCGTAAAGTCGGCCACCTCTCCGCTAAGGGTAATGACCCCGTCCTTGGCCTGCACGCCAATATGGCTGGCATAAATCTGCGGGTCCCATGCCAGCTCCGCCATGACATCTGACTGCAGTGTGGTATCGGTCTTTAGCATGATGGCGACTCCTTGTGGTTTGGAGTGCCATGATCGATGGTCAGGCCTGCGGCGTCTGTCTGTTGGGACACACAGCGATGAGCAGGGCAGGATGCACCGCGGGATGGCTGATGTGTTCTCTGACGTACATACATTATGTAATTTATGGATTATCTTAATAGAGATTGAATCATTTGATTTAATATTGTGAGGTGAAACATGGTAGAGACATGCCCGGCCAATGGTTTGCTTAGGGCCTTGCCAGAGGCGGAGTGGATGCATATCAGGCCCTTTCTCGAACAGGTGGAACTGCCGCTGGGCAAAACGCTGTACGAATCGGGACACAAGCTCAGCCACGTCTATTTTCCAGTCACGGCCATCGTATCGCTGCTCTATGTGATGGAGAACGGCGACTCGGCGGAGATTGCCGTGGTCGGCAATGAGGGCATTGTCGGCATCGCCCTGTTCATGGGGGGTGAGTCCACGCCAAGTCGGGGCGTGGTGCAAAGCGGTGGCTACGGTTATCGGCTGCCCGCCAAAGAGATCAAGCAGGCGTTCGAACGTTCGCTGCCGTTCATGCATCTGCTGCTGCGTTACACCCAGGCGCTGATTACCCAGATGTCGCAGACCGCCGTTTGCAACCGGCATCACTCGCTGGATCAGCAGCTATGCCGCTGGCTGCTGCTAAGCCTGGACCGGCTGCAGGGCAGTGAGCTTTGCATGACGCAGGAGCTGATTGCCAATATGCTGGGGGTGCGACGCGAAGGCGTGACCAATGCCGCGTTGAGCTTGCAGCGCGATGGAATCATCCGTTATTCCCGTGGCCATATCCGGGTTCTGGATCGCCCTGCGCTGGAATCCCGCACCTGTGAGTGCTATTCCGTGGTGAAAAAGGAATATCAGCGCTTGCTGCCGCCCTTTCAGGCCAGATGAGCGGATGGCACGCAACAGCACCGTGCCACCTGCGTTGAAGTAATTACAGCGTGGTGCCGGCGGCTTTTTTTCTGCCACTTTCGGCGCGCGCCGGGCTGGATAATGCCGAGTGCAGACTGCTGAAGTGCTGCTCTGTCAGCGCGCACAGGTTTTCATGGTTTTTTGACAGATCGTTGCACAGCTCGGTGGAGCAGTGCATCAGCTTGCTGGACGCATGGCTGGCGATCTGGTTGATCTTGCTGATGGTTTCCTCTGGGGAGCCGGCCACCAGCAGTTCTTTCATCGACAAGGCGCAAGTATCCAGTCCGGCCTGGCCCAGTGCCAGGTTGAAATGGACAATCTTTTCGGCGCAATCCAGGGAAAGCGCCATAAGCTTGATGCCTAGTCCCAAACCCGGCTGGCTTGGTGCCGGCAACTCCTGATGTGCAGTGTTCATGCTGGTTCTCCGCAACGCGTCATAGTGATGGCCGGAAAGAAAGGCAGCTTTCTTTCCCATCCGTTCAAACCGTGCCTTGCTTCTGTCCGGATGCAGCAAGGCACCGCTGGAAGCCGGCTGGCCAGACGGAAATGCACTTCCGTCAGCGGCATCTTCCAATAGCCGCAGTTCGTCCGTATGTACGGTGCCAAACATAGCGCTTTTTCAGCCAAGAGCAGGCTTGTGCATTGCCCGGCTAAGCGCGTTAACACACAGTCAGGGCTGGCGGAAATGGCGCAGGCTGAGCGTGGCACCCAATATCGGGTTGCCGGGGGAGTGGAAAATGCAGCAGCCACACAATTGCATTCTGCAGCGCTTGCCGTCAGCCGATCGCCAGCAACTGTTGGCGCGATGCGAACAGATGACTTTGCCGCAGGCTGCGCGCCTGGACGGGCCAGGCCAAGGTGGCCACCAGGTCTACTTTCCCCTGTCCGGGCTGGTGGTATTGCAGTCCGGCAGCGGCGGCCACGCGGTTTCGGCTGGCATGTTCGGCAATGAGGGCATGCTGGGCGCGGGCCTGGCATTGGGTTTGGCCCGCTCGCCCTTGCAGGCCACGGTGCTGGAGGCCGGACAGGCCATGCGACTTGGCTGTCTTGGCTTCTGGCATGCATTGCGGCATAGCCGACCCTTGACCAGGCTTAGCCAGCATTATCTTTATTCCACCTATGAGCAGCTTGCCCTGTCGGCAGCCTGTGCCCATTGCCACGACATCACGCCACGGCTGGCCTGCTGGTTGCTGATGGCGGACGATCGTCTGCAACTGGCTGCAATGCATTTCACCCAGCAGGAGATGGCCGACATTCTGGGAGTGCGACGGGTCGGCATTACCCGGGCGGCAGGCTGGCTGCAAGACCAGGGGCTGATTGGCTACCACCGTGGTGTGATCAGCATCCTGGATCGACCAGGTTTACAACAGGCCGCCTGTAGTTGTTATGTTTTGTTCGCCCGCAATCATGCACCTTTGATTTGTCATATCTAGCGCCGCTTGCCACCGCAGCCTGCATGTTTGTGCATGGTCTTGTGAGCAAGCCGGTGTGGCCGGCAGAGGGGTCATCTTCCATGCTGCGCTGCGGAATATGCTTGCAGACCGGTTAATAGCGTGTAGGGTACAGGGCACTGCCGGCTTCATCGTGTTGCCGGCTCTCTGCTGTGCAGAGATCTGTACAGAAAAAAGTGATGAAACCTACCCCCCCTGAAGCACTCCAGCCGGTGCAATCCATCCGCCCGGACCAAGCACCGCAGCCGTCTGCCATCATTGGCATTGGCTGCTCCGCCGGCGGACTGGAAGCGCTGGAAGCCTTGGTGGCCGGGATTACACCTGGCCTTGGCGTGGCGCTGGTGATTGTGCAGCATCTGGCCCCTGATTCCGCCAGCATCCTGCCGGAGTTGCTGGCCAGCCATACCCGCCTGGCCGTGCATGAGGCGGGACACGGCACGCCGATTCTGCCGGAGTGCATTTATGTGATTCCGCCCAATAAAACCCTCAGCTTTGACCATGGTTGTCTTTACCTTTCCACGCCGCCTGCCGGACTGCGCTTGCCGATTGATCGCCTGTTTCACACCCTGGCGCATGGCCTGGGCCGACGCAGCATGGCCGTCATCCTGTCCGGCATGGGGAAGGATGGCATGCTGGGCTTGAAGGAAATCAAGGCCTGCGGCGGGCTGAGTTATGCGCAGGATCCGCTGACCGCACGTGCCGACAGCATGCCGCGCAGCGCGATAGACCTTGGGGTGGTTGATTTCGTCGCCAGCCCGCAACGCCTGGCCAGCCTCTTGCTTGAGCAATGCAGCCATCCGGCGGCACCGCTGGCGCTGCCTGCCCCGCAAGCGGCCATCCGGGAAATCATCAGCTTGTTGCAGCAACATACCGGCAATGATTTTTCGCATTACAAGCCCAATACCCTGAATCGGCGCATCGAGCGGCGCATGACCTTGCTGCAGTTGGACAGCATAGCCGCCTATGCCGAGCATTTTCGCGGCAATCTGCAAGAACGTGATTTGCTGCTCAAGGAATTGCTGATTGGCGTTACCCGGTTTTTTCGCGATACCGCCATGTGGGACTACTTGCGGGACATGGCCATGCCGGCGCTGTTTGCGCAGTATCCGGCAGGCAAGGCATTGCGCGCCTGGGTGCCTGCCTGCTCCAGCGGCGAGGAAGCGTACTCGCTGGCCATCCTGTTTCGCGAGGCGCTGCTATTGCATCAGCCCGCCGGGCAGTTCAGCCTGCAAATCTATGCCACAGACCTGGACAGCGACGCCATCCAGCATGCGCGACGTGGCGTCTACGCTGGCAGCATTGCCGCGGACGTGGGGGCGGCACGGCTGCAGCAGTACTTTGTGGCCGAGGGCGATCATGTCCGGGTGAGCAAGGACATCCGTGACATGATTGTGTTTGCCACGCAGAACATCATTTCCGATCCGCCATTTACCCGGCTGGATATCCTGTCGTGCCGCAACCTGATGATTTATCTGGACAGCGTATTACAGGAGCAACTGCTGCCCTTGTTTCATTACGCGCTCTGTGCCGGCGGTATTCTGGTGCTGGGCAGCGCAGAAACCATCGGCCGGTTTTCCACCCTGTTTGTACCGCTGGATAAGAAAAATCGCATCTTTTCCCGCAACGACGAAGCCAGCAGCAGTCGCATGCTTGAATTACCGCTGCGCACAGCGTCGTGCTTGTTGCCGCTAATTGAAGAAACCATGCCAGATTACCGTAAAAGCCTTGAATACCAGACTGATCAACTGATTCAGCAAAATTATGCGCCAGCAGGGGTATTGATCAATAACGACGGGGATATCCTCTATATCAGTGGCCGGGTAGGGCGCTATCTGGAACCTGCGGCGGGCAAGGTGAATGTGAACATCTATGCCATGGCGCGCGAAGGATTGGCTAGTGCGCTGCATACCGCCATCCAGCAAGTTCAGTCCGGTGTGGAAATGGTGCAGCTGCATGATTTGCAGGTGGATGTTTTTGGAACACCGCACAGCTTTCATCTGACGGTACAACACATTCGGCAGCCGGAAGCGCTGCAGGGCCGGCTGCTGGTGGTGTTTACCGAAGCGCCGCCAGCCAAGACCAGGTCACGACGCCGCACTTCTGCCAGCGAGCGCGAGCTGATGCTGGAGCGCGAGCTGGAGCAGAGCCGCAAGCTGCTGCGCTCGATGCAGGAAGACATGCAGATTGCGCTGGAAGAAATGAAGTCCGGCAATGAAGAGCTGCAAGCCACCAATGAGGAGCTGACCACCTCGCGCGAGGAGCTGCAGTCGCTGAATGAAGAGTTGCAAACCATCAATGCCGAGCTGCAGGCCAAGCTGGACGACCTGACCTGGGAACGCAATGACATGAACAATCTGCTGAACAGCACCGAGATTGCCACGGTGTTCCTGGATGGTGACATGCGCTTGCGGCGCTTTACCAGCCATGCCACCGCGCTGTTCAAGTTCATTCCCGGCGATATTGGCCGTCCCTTGTCCGATATCCGCAGCGAACTGGATTATCCGCTGCTGCTGGATGATGCAGCCAAGGTGTTGCACACCGGGGTATTTGAAGAAAAACGGGTATATAGCCGCCATGGCCGCTGGTACCGCGTACGCATCATGCCTTATCGCCGGCTGGACAACGTGATTGACGGGATCGTGATCACTTTCATCGACACGACGGAGATTGCCAGCCTGGAAGCACGGCTGCAACAGCAGATGGAGTAAGGCTGATGGCCAACAAGTCCCATGCAAGACGTAGTGCTGCTAGCTTGCGCCAGCGTGCCGAGCAGCGGCTCAAGGCCATGCCGCTGCAGTTGCCTGGGACGCCGGACCCTCTGCGCATGTTGCACGAGCTGCAAGTGCATCAGATCGAACTGGAAATGCAGAATGAAGAACTGAAGCTGTCCAATGAGGCATTGCGGCTGGCTTCCTGCGTGTTCAGTCACAGCCATGAAGGCATTGTCATTACCGATGGTGCCATGCGCATTATTGAGACGAATCCTGCATTTAGCACGATTACCGGTTTTTCTGCCCGCGACAGTCTTGGCCGCACGCCGGCCATGCTGATCTGCCAAGGGCAGGATGGCCAGCACCCCAAGGCCATGTTGCGCGCACTGTACCGCCATGGCAGTTGGTGCGGGGAGTTGAACTGCCTGAGGCGCGATGGGACTGCTTATCCCGCCCGCCTGTTTCTGACCTTGTTGCGTGAGCCTGCCGGCGCAGGCCGGGAGCAGCGGCACTATATCGGTTTTTTTTCCGATATCAGCCAGTTGCGGCTGCATGAAGACGAACTCAATCGCATGGCCAACTACGATTTGCTCACCAGCCTGCCCAACCGGCGCTTGCTGACCGAGTGGCTGAATCTGGTCATTCACCGCGCGCAACGCACCGGCAAGCGCCTGGCGGTGTGTTATCTGGACCTGGACGGCTTCAAGGCAGTCAACGATAGCCTCGGCCACGAAGCCGGAGATCAGTTGCTGGTGGATATCGCCGACCGTTTGCGGCTGGCCCTGCGCGTCAACGATATCATTGCCCGGCTGGGCGGCGATGAGTTCGTGCTGCTGCTGACCGATCTGGCCGATGACGAAGAATACCGGCTGGTGCTGGATCGCGTCCTGCAAACAGTGGCCACGCCACTGACACTGGCCGGCAGCCTGGTCCAGGTTTCGGCCAGCATCGGCGTCACGGTGTACCCGCATGACGACTCGGACAATGACACCTTGCTGCGCCATGCCGACCAAGCCATGTATCTGGCCAAGCAGTCCGGTAAAAACCGCTACCATTATTACGATCTGGCCCAGGACAAGCTGATGCGTGAATACCACGACCAGCTATCACGGCTGGCCAATGCGCTGGAGCAGGGCGAGCTGCTGCTGGTGTATCAGCCCAAGGTGGATCTGCGCGATGGCAAGGTAATCGGACTGGAAGCCTTGTTGCGCTGGCAGCATCCCGAGCTGGGTTTGCTGCTGCCGGAAAGCTTCCTGAAAGTGCTGGAAGGCAGCATGACCGAGCTGGGGCTGGGCGACTGGGTGAGCAAGCAGGTATTGCAGCAAATGGAGCACTGGCGCCAGCAGGGCTGGGTGCTGGATGTCAGCATCAATATCAGCGCCAGCCAGTTACAACAGCCGGATTTTGCCGACAACTTGCTGCAGCAACTGGCGCAGTTTCCGCTGCTCTCACCGGCCCAGCTCGGGCTGGAGCTGCTGGAGACGGCAGCGCTGGAGAACATCGTGCAGTCCATTCAGACGCTGGCAGTGTGTCGCGCCCATGGCATCAGTTTTGCGCTGGACGATTTTGGAACCGGCTACTCCTCACTGGCCTACTTCCGCAATCTGCCGGTTGACATGCTCAAGATCGACCAGAGTTTTGTCAGCAATATGCTCAATAGCCCGGAAGACCGCAACATCGTCGACAGCATCATCCGGCTGGCGCGCGCCTTCAACCGCGAAGTCATTGCCGAAGGCGTGGAAAGCCTGGCGCATGGTGCCATGCTGTTGCAACTGGGCTGCCATTACTGCCAAGGCTATGCCATTGCCCGGCCCATGCCGGCCGCGTCCATCATTGCCTGGATGCAAGGCTGGGAGCAGCAGCGGACATGGGAACACCTGCCTGCGCTTGCCTGCGCCGGCTGATGCCGCGCCCAGCCATGCCGCCCGTCCTTATGTATGCTGCTGCACCGACGCCGCCTGCGCTTTGCGGGATGATGGGCCATGGGCTTGGCATGGACATGCAGCAGCATCCGACATGATCGTTCTTTGCTGTTTTGGTGCAGCCGGGGCATCCCGCGCGCTTGCCTTGCCTCCCCGTTGCGGACGCATTGCCTGCATCGGAATGCCTGCGCCGCAGGCTTGTTGATAGAAAGAAGGGTGTCACCATGACGGAAAAGGAAATTCTGGCACGCATCGTGAGCATGAACGGCAACCGCGACGGTGCCGTTCTCGCCGGGTTCTGGTTACTGATGGGCTCACGCCATGATATCCGTTTGTTTACCCTTGGCGATCTGCGCACCCTCTCCGGAGAGAGCCGCTCCTTGTTCCATGCCATTAACCAGGCTTACAGCAGCGAGCGTTTTACTGCATTAAGCCCGGCAATGGCCACCCGGCTGATGAGCATCCTGGTGGATTACGAGCATGCACATGCCGATAAAAAACCGTTTGTTGGTGCCAGCGCATCCGGGCGGGAGACCGGCTAAGGCATGCCGGGCAGCGGTACCGGCACACAAGGCCACCAGGCTGCAGCCTGATGACGGCAAGGTCGGCCAATCACTGCACTGCAGGCGCGGGGGGAGGGTACGGTTGTTGGCGGCATGATTTTTTGCCTGTACCGCATAAGTGACTTAGGCTGTGGCTGGCATTATCGACTTTTGCGAGGGAAAACATGCATATCGCCATTCTGACATTCGATGGATTCAATGAGCTGGATTCGCTGATTGCACTGGGGATTCTCAATCGGGTGAAAAAAACGGGGTGGCGGGTTTCCATTGCCAGCCCCAGCGCCACGGTGGCGTCGATGAATGGCGTGGTGTTGCAATCGCATATTGATCTGTCAGCGGCCAGCCTGGCCGATGCCGTCATCATCGGTAGCGGCATGAAAACGCGGGAGGTGGCCGCCGATGCCGGGCTGATGTCGCAGTTGCGCCTGGACCCGGCCCGGCAACTGCTGGGGGCGCAATGCTCCGGCACGCTGTTGCTGGCAAAGCTTGGCCTGCTGGACGGGCTGCCGGCCTGTACCGATCTGATTAGCAAACCGTGGGTGGAGGAGGCGGGGGTGGGCGTGCTGGATCAGCCTTTCTATGCCAAGGGCAATCTGGCCACTGCCGGTGGCTGTCTGGCATCCCAATATCTTGCGTTTTGGCTGATTGCCCGGCTGGAGGGGCTGGAAGCGGCAAGAAGTGCCCTGCATTATGTGGCACCGGTAGGCGAAAAAGAACAGTACCTGCAGCGCGCGATGGAAAACGTGATGCCATTTATGGCGGCGTAGGCGGTAGCGGCATGATGTGCTTGCTCCAGCCGCCATGCGGGGCTAGGGGAAGTATTTGCTGATGACCTGGTTGATGAAGCCATCCTGCCTCATGCGGTTGATGGCCTCGGCAATCCTGGCGGCATCCTCACGCGGGAACATCCGGCCTGAGGCGATCCAGTTCTGGTCGCTGTACATGCGCGCACCCACCACCGGCGGGACGCCGTTCTGGCGCTGGTAAATCGGCTTGAAGGTGGTGGCTGCCCCAAAAAAGCTGGCCACCCGTCCTGCTTTCAGCATCTTGGCCATGTCTTCCAGCGGGCTTTCCACCAGTTGCTCGCTCTGCACGCCTTGGCGCAGCAGCCAGGTACGGACGCTGGAGCCGGCGCGAATGCCGATCAGACCGGCTGCCGTGGCCTGCGCCACGCTGTCCAGCGCCGGGCTGCCATCGCGGGTGATGAAGCCGAAATCCGTGGTATTGGTGACGGCAATCCAGTTAAACAGCGCTTCGCGTTCCGGTGTGCGGGCAAAGTAAATCATCAATGCGCTGGCGCTGGAGGTCACTTCCTGCATCGCCCGTTTCCATGGGCGTATCTTGGCATTGGGAATAAAGCCGGCACGGCGGATGGCCTCGCTGCCGATTTCTATCATCATGCCCCCAGGCTGCTCCCCTCCCTGGCTGCACATCGGTGGCAGATGATCACATTCCAGATCAATCACCCTGGCGGCATCCTGCGCCTGGGCGCAGTGGCATAACAGCATGATGACGCTGGCAAGCAGCGTGACCGGTAGGACTGACATGCCATTCTTCCTTGCCACAAGAGCAGTTGCGGTTGATCTGTTCTTTAATACATAGCCGAGCCGGATGAAAATGCCAATGTATTGGCATGCTGCTGCGGCAGGTGGCGAGGGATGGCTGATGCGGTGTCGGTGCTTGCTTAAACAGCCTTTATTATCAATACGCGCTGAAAAATTAAGCACTGCTGCCGATTTTATGATTAATAATCGGGCGGTAATTTGCTTGTCATTGCGCTGCGGCTGACCGCAACTCAGCCGCAGCCTTGCCACCAGGCACCTGTGCCGCCGGGGCCGGACTGCGCGCCGCTTTGCCCGATTTATGTTGCATTTTAAATACACATTCATTGTCGACGTACTGCCCTTGCGGATGCTGGCGTGCGGCTAACTGTGGGCAAGCTGCGGCGAATCTGCATGATCGTGGCGCTATTGTCCGGTGATGGGCTTGTAGGCGGTGGGCCGCCTATCGTGGGTCTTACTTGTCATTCTGGTCGGCAAATAATATCGTAATGCGATATTTTACACATGCAGTGCATCTCACCGTGGCTGCTGTGCCGCTGGCACAAGACCAGCCGCTTGCCTGCAGCCACGCCCACCAAGGAATCTATGTCCGGTTCATTCAGGAAAATCCCCATTGAGGTCGCTCCCGCCAAACCTGCCGAGCAGGAGGTGGTATCGCTATATGCCGCGCAGAAGAAAATCTACCCGCGCAGTGTGCGTGGCCGATTCAACAACTGGCGCATTGTGTTTGTCGTGCTCACCCAACTGGTGTTTCTGGGCCTGCCCTGGCTACGCTGGGATGGGCGGCAGGCGGTGAATTTCGACCTGGTGGAACGCAAGTTCTACCTGTTTGGCCTGATTATCTGGCCGCAGGATTTCATCTACCTGGCGGCCTTGCTGATTATCTCGGCCTTCGGCCTGTTTTTGTGGACCACCATCGCCGGCCGCCTGTGGTGCGGTTATTCCTGTCCGCAGACGGTGTATACCGAAATCATGCTGTGGATAGAGCAGTGGACCGAGGGCAGCCACAGCCAGCGCAGCAAGCTGGACCAGCAAGGCTGGAGCCTGCGCAAGCTGCGCATCAAGCTGATCAAGCACAGCCTGATGCTGACCTTTTCCCTGCTGACCGGCTTTACCCTGGTGGGCTACTTCACCCCGATTCACGCGCTGCTGGCAGCGCTGCCCGGTTTTGATTACGGACCGTGGGAGCTGTTCTGGATCTTCTTCTACGCGGCTTGCACCTATTTGCTGGCCGGAGTGATGCGCGAACAGGTATGCCAGTACATGTGTCCCTATGCCCGCTTCCAGAGTGTGATGTTCGATGCCGACACGCTGGTGATTTCCTATGATGCCGCCCGCGGCGAGCCGCGCGGTGCGCGCAAGAAGGGCAGCAATCCGCAGCAGCAGGGCTTGGGCTCCTGCATCAACTGCGGTATTTGCGTGCAAGTGTGCCCGGCCGGCATCGATATCCGTGCCGGCCTGCAGCATGAGTGCATAGGCTGTGCTGCCTGCATCGATGCCTGCGACGCAGTGATGGACAAGCTGGCCTACCCGCGCGGACTGATTCGCTACACCACCGAACATGCGCTGGAGGGGCGCTATCCGGAAACGGCCATCCTGTCGCGGCTGCGGCGTCCGCGTGTGGTGCTGTATGCCTTGCTGCTGCTGGTGGCCACCAGTGCGGCCGGTATTTCCTTTGCCATGCGCAAGCCGTTCAAGGTGGATGTGATCCGTGATCGCGCCTCGCTGGTGCAGGAAACCGGCGATGGCCGGCTGGAAAACAGCTATCTGCTGAACGTGATCAACACCACCAGCCAGGATCAGCGCTTCAGCATCAGTGTGAGCGGTCTGCCGGGAATTGCCATTGCCAAGCCGCAGCCCTTATCCATCAAGGCTGCCGACAGCAAGGGCCTTGGGGTGCGGGTGGTGGTGGATCCGCAATACGCCGACCGCGGCAGCCACCCCATCCGGTTCCGGGTGCAGTCGCTGGACAATCCCGCGCTGGTGGTGGAGGAAAAATCCAGCTTCATCGGCGAATAAGGCGGTGGGGGGGCGACCGGTGCGCTGCAACAGGAGGTCAGTGCGGGTCCAGTGTGCCCAGGCAGGCCAGCAGCAATAGCGCCAGCAGGCACAGGGCAATCTGCAGCCGCACGGCACGCTGGAAACAGGGCAGGGCGCGCGGGCTGCTGGCCATGCGCGGCACCAGGTAGTAGCGGTTGTATAGCGCCAGCAGTGTCATGCCGGCCACCATCAGCAGCTTCAGGCCCAGCAGGATGGCATAGGGCGATGGGCTATCCGGCAGCAGGCTGCCGTTGATCAGGTAGAGATTGCCCAGGCCGCTGGCAATCACCAGCAGCACCACGCCGTGGCCGGCAGTGGAAAAGCGCAGCATGATCTGGCGCAGCACGGCGGGGGAGGCCGCCGCGGATGGTCCGCTCAGTCGCAATACCAGCGGCAGTGCGCCCAGCCATGCGCCACTGCTCAGCAGGTGCAGCAGATCAGTCAACTGGTGGCCAAGGCCATCCATGGCGGCATGGCCGCTGAGGGTGAGGCTGCTTAGCAGCGCAGCGCTGCTGAGCGCGCTGATGCCCGGCGAGGTCAAGCTGCGGCGCGGCCAACTGCTCAGCAACAACAGCAGGGCGGCGGCCAACTGCCAGCACCAGGCGTGGCCAATGCCGCTATCGCGGGCCACGCTGAGCAAGGTGGCAGGCTGCCAGCTATCTGTCCAGCCATCGGCCAGGATGGCACTGTGCAGCGGCAGCGCGCATAGCGTGGCCAGCAGGATGACAAGGCTGGCCCGGCGCTGCCAGCGCGCCAGCGCCTGCCAGATGGGCTGGCGTACTCCGGCAGGCACCAGCGCCAGCAGAAAGAGCGCGCTACCCCACAGCCACAGCGCTGCGCCGTGGGTTAGCCAGCGGCACAGCCATAGCAGGACATCAGCAGAATTCACTTGCTCACGCTGAAGCGGTAGCTGCCCTTGGTTTTGTGGCCGTCCACCGACAGCACATGCCATTCCAACTGGTAGCTGCCGGCTGGCAGCGGCTGGGCCGGTTTCACCACCAGGGTCTTGCCGCCATTGCCCAGCGTGGCTTCACCCAGGGCAACCTCCTGTTTGGCGGCGTTGCTGAGCTTGATGCCGCTGAATTTCACGTCCAGCGCTTCGGAAAAAGTCAGATTCAAACTGGCCGGTGTGCTGACCGCGCTGTCGGCGGCCGGTTCGGCAGTTTTCAGGTGGGCATGCGCCCAGGCCGCCGTGGTGGTGAGCAGGCTGGCAGCAACAATCAGCATGGAGGAACGGATAAAACGCAGCATGACAACTCCTGTCGGGTGAAAAAGCATGAATGGTGCGGCCTGGTGCCAGCCGGAGAGGCAGGATGCTAACCCATAGGCCGGAACTCGGGTAGCCGCGTTGCGGGGGGAATGGCAAAAACCGGTCTTGCCGCCGCCCCGGCATGGCATGGTGTCAGCCTCCCGCCATGGCAGGCTGGCGGCCATGGTAAAGCAGGGGGAAGCCATCGTCGGCCGGCACGCTGTGGATGGGGGTGGCATACAGTTGGCTGAGCAGGACTGGGCTTAGCACCTGGGCGGTGGGTCCGGCGGACAGCAGCCGCCCTGCCTGCAATAGCAGGGCATGCTGGCTGTAGCGCAGGGCGGCGTTCAGGTCGTGCAGTACCATGATGGTCAGCATATTGCGCTGGCGGGTTTGCTGTTCGATCACCCCCAGCACCTGTTGCTGGTGTTGCGGGTCCAGCGCGCTGATGGGCTCGTCCAGCAGCAGGATTTCCGGTGCCCGCAGCAGTGCCTGGGCCAGAAACACCATCTGGCGCTGCCCGCCGCTCAGTTGGCCCAGCGGCTGTTGTTCCAGCGCGGACAAACCTAGCAGTGCCAGTTGCTGGCGTGCTTGTTGCCGCAAGCTTGGCGGCACCCGCCAGCCCAGGGTTTGCACCTTGCCCAGCAGCACCACCTCCAGTGCGCTCAGCCGGCTGCTGCTGCCGCAGTCCTGCGGCAGCCAGGCCACGGCAGCGGGCAGCGTGCCAGTTTGATGCCGCCAGTCGGGCTGGTCGGTACGGCGGATGCAGCCGCCATAGGCCAGTTGCCCGGCCAGGGTGCGCAGCAGGGTGGATTTGCCCGAGCCATTCGGGCCCAGCAGGCAGGTGATGCTGCCACGCGGCCCGCTGTGCAGGTTCAGTCCATGCAGTACCGTGCGCCCGGCCAGTCTTACCGAGAGTTGCTCCAGTTGCAGCATTTTATTGTCCATCCTTGCCGCGCAGGATCAGCAGCAGGAAAAACGGCAGGCCGATCAGCGCGGTGACAATGCCGATGGGAATCAAACCGCCGGGCGACAGCCACTTGCCCAGCAGCGAGGCCAGCGACAGCAGCAAGGCACCGGACAAGGCCGCGCCGGGAATCAGGTAACGGTGATCTTCTCCCAGCAGCATGCGTGCCATGTGCGGGGCAATCAGGCCGACAAAGCCGATGGTGCCGACAAAGGCCACCGCCACGCCGGTCAGCAAGGACACCAGGGCCAGCGCCCGCCAGCGCAGGCGGGCCACGGCAATGCCCAGGCTGGCGGCGCGTTCATCGGACAAGCCCAGCGCGGTAAAGCGCCAGGCGTCCCGTGCCAGCAAGCCACCGCCCAGCAGCAGGGTAAGCCACATCAGGCCCACCGCATGCCAGCCGCTTTTGTACAGGCTGCCGAACAGCCAGAACACGATCTGCGCCAGCGCGTCCGGCGCGGCCAGGTATTGCAGCAGCGACAGCAGCGCCTGAAACAGAAACAGCAGGGCAATGCCCGCCAAGACATAGGATTCGGCATTGCCGCCGCGGCGTCGGCCTATCAATAGCACTGCCGCCCCGGCAACAAAGGCAAAGCCCAGTGCGCACAGCGGCAGGCCCCAGGCTTCGGCCAGCCCCAGGCTGCTGCCTGCCACGATGAACAGCGCCGCACCAAAACCGGCACCGGCGGAAATGCCCAGCGTGTAGCTACAGGCCAGCGGGTTGTGCAGCACAGTCTGCATGATCAGGCCGGACACCCCCAGCGCCGCGCCCACTGCCAGCGCCATCAGCGCCACCGGCAGGCGGATTTGCCACACGATGACACCATCGCCCCCTTCGCCTTGCAGCAGGCTGTGCAGCACTTGGGTGATGCTCAACTGTGCCGGGCCGCTGGCAATGTCCAGTAGCAGGCTGCCGCCCAGCAGTATCAGTCCCAGCAGCAGGACTCCGGCCCGCGTGAGGGCGTGCGGCCAGCGGGCTGTCATGGCCAGGCTGAGTGTGTTCATGGCTTGAGCCCCAGCAGCCAACTGCCGCTATAGGCGACGGGCAAGTAACGCTGGTGGTACTGGCGCAATTCGGCCAGCGGGTCGACATCGGCAAACTGCGCCGGATATAGCTGCTTGGCGATAAAGGCCATGGCGGTATAGTCGTTCAGGCTGCGGCACAGGCCGTGCTCGATGGCATAGACATGCTGCTGGCGCACTGCCGGCAGGCTGCTCCAGCCGGGGCGGCCCAGATAGGCTTGCAGGCTGGCACGCGCATCGGCCGCGCTATGGTCATAGCCCAGCTTGACCGCCTTGGGGCGGTTTACCCAGGACGAACCGGCAATGAAGATGTAGTCCGGCTGCGCTGCCAGCACGGCTTCCGGGTTCAGCGGCCCCCAGTTGGCGGCAATGCGGCCATTGGCCAGATTATCCGCGCCCAAGGTGTCCAGCAGCTTGCCCCACATGGTGTCGCGGTAGGTATTGCCCACGCTGTCGGCACCATCGCGGCCCAGCTCCACATACACCCGCGGCTTGCTGCTGGACTTGGCCAGCGCCACGCGGCGCAGGATGTCACGGTATTTGCGCTGGTATTGCTGCGCCAGTTCCTCGGCGCGGATATTGCTGCCCATCACCGCGCCAATGGCACGGGTGCTGGCCAGGTGCCGCTCCAACGTCTGGGCGTTGTAGTCGATCACCACAATGGGAATGCCGGCCTGGGTGATTTGCTGCACGGCAGTGCCCAGCACCTTGAAGCTGCCTTCGGGCAGGATCAGCACATCCGGCTTCAGTGCAATCACTTTTTCGGCGCTGAAGGTGTTGTCCTCGCTATAGCCCACGTCCGGCATGGTCTTGAGTGCCGGAATCACCTGCTGGTAACGCGCCCAGTTGGCCGGACGCCAGCCGGCCCACGGGTTTTTGCTGATGCCCACCACCCGCTTCCAGCCGTCAGCACCGGCAATGGCGGTGAAGTCCTCAAAGTTGAAACCCAGCACCACGCGTTTGGCCGGGACATCCACCACCACCTTGCGGTTCAGGGCGTCGCTGATGGCAAGCGGCTTGGCACGGGCAGGTTCGGCCAGCAAGGCAGGCAGGGCAAGAACGGTAAGCAGGAGCAGGGCAAGTCGGCAGGAAACAGACATGGCTGGTGCATGGGATGATGGGCAAGAGCGTCATTGTAGGCAACGGCGGCTGTGACAGCCTGTGGCAAATTGTCGCAGCCCCCGCTGACAGCGGCTTGGCGGTGGCCGAGCGACAGAATTTGGCGTTGACAGTTCAAATGCAAATGAGCATGATTCTCATTTTCAGAATATTCATCATCATGCTCATCCCTTTTCTGATCATGTTGCGCGAAGGCATGGAGGCCGCGCTGATTGTTGGCATCATCGCCAGCTATCTGCGCCAGTCAGGCCAGCAGCGCTGGATGCCTGCCGTTTGGCTGGGCGTGGTCCTTGCCTGCCTGCTCAGCCTGGCCGTGGGCTTTGCCCTGGAAATGACCGAGCAGGAATTCCCGCAAAAGCAGCAAGAACTGTTTGAGGCCGTGGTGGCGCTGATTGCCGTCGGCATTCTCACTTCCATGGTGTTCTGGATGAAGCAGGCCGCCCGTTCCATCAAGGGGCAGTTGCATGACTCCATCGACGCCGCGCTCAGCCGTGGCCGTGGTCAGGCTTATGCGCTGATCGGCATGGCCTTCTTTGCCGTGGCGCGTGAAGGGCTGGAGTCAGTGTTCTTCCTGCTGGCGGCCTTTCAGCAGCAGGCGCAAAACCCGCTGGCCTGGCTGGCCGCGCTGCTGGGCCTGGCTGTCGCCGTGGCCATTGGCTGGGGCATCTACCAGGGCGGGGTACGCATCGATCTGCGCCGCTTCTTCCGCCTTACCGGCATGTTCATCATTCTGGTGGCCGCCGGTCTGCTGGCCGGTGCGGTCAAGGCCCTGCATGAAGCCGGGCTGTGGAACCAGCTACAAGGCGTGGTGTTCGACCTTAGCCGCGTCTTGCCCATCGACACCCCGCTAGGGGTGATTCTGTCCGGCATGTTCGGCTACAACGACACCCCCACCGTCAGCGAGCTGCTGGCCTGGGTGCTGTATCTGCTGCCAGCCCTTTACCTGTTCATGCGCGGCAGCAAGCCTGCCGCCAGCCCTGCCAGTGCCACGCTGCACTCCCATTGACATCACCGCTCACCAATCCTGAAGGAAAATCACTGATGGCAAACCATGCCCTGTTCAAGTTGTCTGTTGTGGCTCTGCTGGTATCCACGCTGGCTGCCTGCGGCAAAACCGAGCAAGCACCTGCGGCCCAGGCCGGCAGTGCGCCGGTTGCTGAAGCTTCTGCCGCAGCAGCATCGGCCCCGGCCCCGGCCGTGGATTACACCGCCCAACTGGCCGGCCCGATTGCTGAATACAAGAAATATGTCAGCACCGAGCTGGACGGCTTGCTGACCCAGTCCAAGGCGTTTGCCGCCGCCATCAAGGCCGGCGATCTGAAAAAGGCACAGGGCCTGTATGCCATCACGCGCCAGCATTACGAGCGCATCGAGCCGATTGCCGAACTGTTCTCCGACATGGATAGCGCGATTGACGCCCGCGAAGACGATTTCAAGGAAAAGGCCGCCGATCCTAAATTCACCGGCTTCCATCGTCTGGAAAAAGCGCTGTTTGGCGATCACACCACCAAGGGCCAGGCCCAGTACGCCGACAAGCTGGTGGCCGACATCACCGAGCTGAACAAGCGCGTGGCCACGCTGGACATTCCGCCGGCCAAGATGGTGGGTGGCGCTGCCGGCCTGATCGAGGAAGTGGCGGCCACCAAGGTGAGTGGCGAGGAAGACCGCTACAGCCATACCGATCTGTGGGACTTCCAGGCCAATGTGGATGGCGCACAGAAGATTGTGGAACTGCTGCGTCCGCTGCTGCAGCAGGCCAGCCCGGATTTGCTGGCCAAGGTGGATGAAAACTTCAAGACCGTGGACAGCCTGCTGGACAAATACCGCAGTGAGGACAAAAAAGGCTTTGTCAGCTACGACAAGGTAAGCGAAGCCGACCGTACCTCCATGAAGGGGCCGATTACTGCCCTGGCTGAAGATCTGTCCAAGCTGCGCGGCGTGCTGGGCCTGGATTGATCCACTTGGTGCTGCCCCCTTGCCGCGCATGGCAGGGGGCAGTGTCCCGTCAGACAGTCAGGGCGGCCAGCGGCTGCCCCGGCTGCATTCAGGAAGCATTCATGTCCAAAGCATTATCCCTGTGCCTGCTGCTAAGCTTGCTGGCCGCCTGCAGCAAGGAAAAACCGGCCCAGGCCGTGGCCGGCAGCACCGCCGCGCCGGCCATTGCCGTTGTCAATGTCGGGGTGACGGATGAAGCCTGCGAGCCGATGCAGCTTACCGTCAAGCGCGGCAAAACCCAGTTCATGATCAAGAACAACAGCGCCCGCGTCGTGGAATGGGAAATCCTCAAGGGGGTGTATGTGGTGGAGGAGCGCGAGAACATCGCCCCCGGCTTCACCCAGAAGCTGACCGCCAAACTGGAACCCGGCAAATACGAAATGACCTGCGGCCTGCTGAGCAATCCGCACGGTGTCCTGATTGTTGAATGAACATGCTGCAAGGCAGCATCACACAGACAGACCTAACGTCATGACAGAACAAGACAAGCCCGCCACCGCCGCCACCAGCGCCATTGCCAACCCCCAGCGCCGCAGCCTGCTGCGTGGCGCCGGGCTGTTTGGCGGCGGCCTGTTGGCGGGTGGGCTGGGCAGTGCCGCCTGGTTTGGCAAACTGGCCAGCCCGGCTGATCCGGCAAGCGAAGTGGTGCCGTATCGCGGTGCGCATCAGGCCGGCATTACCACGCCTGCGCCGCAAGAAGCCATTTTCATTGCATTCGATGTACTGGCCAAAGACCGCCAAGGCCTGCAACAGACCTTGCAGTTGCTGACCGAACGCATTGCCTTTCTCACGCGTGGTGGCCCGGCTGCCGTCAGCCCGCCCAAGCTGCCACCGCCGGATTCCGGCCTGTTGGGCGATACCGTGTCGCCAGACCGCCTCACCATCACCGTGGCGGTGGGAGCCTCCTTGTTTGATGGGCGTTTTGGCCTGCAAGCACAGCGGCCGCAGCACCTGAGCCAGATGCCGGCCTTTCCCAATGATGCGCTGGATGCCGCCTGGTGTGATGGCGACCTGCTGCTGCAATGCTGTGCCAATGCGCGCGAGACCGTGATTCATGCCGTGCGTGACATCATCAAGCACTGCCCGGACAAGCTGGCGGCGCGCTGGAAAATGGACGGTTTCCAGCCGGCAGGCGCGGTGCGCCACAACAGTACCCCCATCAATCTGTTTGGCTTCAAGGACGGCACCGGCAATCCGGATAGCGCCGATGCCGCCCAGATGAACGCACTGGTGTGGGTGGACGACAAGGACAAGGAACCGGCCTGGGCCAAGGGTGGCAGTTATGTTGCCATCCGCCTGATCCGCTTCACGCTGGAGCAGTGGGACCGGACACCGCTGGGTGAGCAGCAGGGCATTTTTGGCCGTGACAAGTCCAGTGGCGCACCCTTGGGCAAGCAGCACGAATTTGACGACCCTGATTTTGCCGCCGACCCGCACGGCCAGCATGTACCGCTGGATTCCCACATGCGCCGTGCCGAACCCCGCCAGCATGGCCGCCACGATGCCCGGCTGCTGCGCCGCAGCTACAGCTACTCGCTGGGGCTGACCAAATCCGGCCAACTGGACATGGGGCTGGTGTTCATCTGCTTCCAGTCCAATCTGCAAACCGGCTTCATTGCTACCCAGAAGCGGCTGAATGGCGAGCCGCTGGAGGAATACATCAAGCCCTTTGGTGGTGGTTATTTCTTTGCCTTACCCGGGGTGGAAGGCAATGGCTGGCTGGGCCAGTCCTTGCTGCAAGCCACCGCCTGAGCGCAGCAGATGCGCTTGGGCAGCTAAAAAAATGCCGGCACCAGGTGCCGGCATTTTGCCTGCAAGATGCTGGGTCAGATCTTGTAGGCATCGACAATGTTCTGCAACTGGCGTGACAAGTTGTCCAGTTGCTGGGCCGAGCTGGCGGTATTGCCGGCGGCGGCACTGCTTTCTTCCGCCATCTGCGCAATGCCTTCCACCTGCTGGGCAATATTGATGGTGGCCACGCTTTGTTCCTTGATGGCATTGGTGATTTCATCCACCAGCACCACCGCGCGCTGGCTGCCGCTGCCGATGGCCACGATGGATTGATTGGCCTCTTCGGCACCACGCACGCCATCGGCCACGTTGGTTTCCACCTGTCCCATCGCCTTCACCGCCACCTCGGCACTTTCCTGGATGGCCGTGATGGTGGAGGCGATTTCCTGCGTGGACTGCGCGGTACGTTCGGCCAGCTTGCGCACTTCGTCGGCCACCACGGCAAAGCCACGGCCCTGCTCGCCGGCACGGGCGGCCTCGATGGCGGCATTGAGCGCCAGCAGATTGGTCTGGTCGGCCACGTCACGGATTACCTGTACCACGCGGGAAACCTGCTGGCTCTTTTCTTCCAGCCCGCGTAGCTGTGCCGAGGCTGCATCTACGGTGCGCGAGATGTGCTGAATATCGCTGGCGGCCTTGCTGATGGTGATCTTGCCCTGTTCGGCCAACTGGCCGGAGCTGACGGAGGCGGAGTTGGCCTCGCTGGCGCGGTCGGCCACATGGTTGACGCTGACGGTCATCTCTTCCACCGTGGCCGCCATATTGGATGAGGCACTGCTCTGGTGCTGGGCGGCGGTGGCTACCTGATTGGCCGTGGCGGCCAGTTCGGTGGACACGCTGGCAATGGTCAGCGCCCCCTGTTTGACCGATTGCAGATTGCCTTGCATGGTGTCCAGCAGCTTGTTAAAGGCATCGGCGGCATTGCCCAGTTCATCCGGGCGGGTAACCTTGATGCGCTGGGTGAAGTCCAGTTCTTGCGCCACATGGCGCAGGCTGTCGCGCAGGACCTGCATGCGGTGGCGGATTTCCCGCACCAGTGTGAAACCCAGGCCGCCAGCCACCAGCACTGCCAACACAATGATGGTGGCAAACAGGTTGACTGCCTGTTGGTAATTGTGCAGACCCTCTTCGGTCAGTTGTTTGGCCATCTTGTTGTTGTAGGTAACGTGGTCTTCCATCGCTTGGGTAAACTGGTTGGCCAGATTGCGGAACTCGCCGGTTTGCGAGAGTTCCTTGCTGATACCCTCCTGATTGTTGGCGTCCGCCATGGCCTGGATAACGTGGGCCTTGTCCAGGTAGGCCTTCAGCGATTGCCTGTCCGCCGCCAGCAATTGCTTGTCCTGCTCGTCCGCCAGAAAACCGGTTTCGTAACTGCTAAGCCCGGCTTCCACCTTGCTGGCATTGTCACGCAGCCGCTCGCTGGCGGCAGTTTTTTCCCCGGCATTGCCCGCCAACATGTAGTCGCGGATATTGATGCGCAGGCGTTCGCCGTAAATGGTGGATTGGTATAGCAGTTTTATGCTGGGCAGCACGTTTCTATCGATAAATTCAACCCGCTCCTGTGCCTTGCGCATATTGCTGTAGGCGAAGCCGGCTACGGTCAGGATTGCGATCAGGCAAACCAGCAATGTCCCGGTCAGTCTTTGTGCAATGGTCAGCTTCATGCTGTTCTCATTTCTTTGGTGGAAAAAGTAAATATGTTTGCACGCCGGCCTAATGCCAGCAAGCATAAGTCAATGAAAGTATAAGGTTTTCAGATTTGAATTATATGTTTAATTGATTGGGCTAAATTTAAACATTTTGATGCAAATTAGGCGGATTGGATACTACAAGCGAATTGCGCTACGGGATACTAGCTATTGGACATGTTGATGTGCATATACATGATTTAAAAAATATTCCTTTGGAATATTTTTTCTGGCGCGCCGCGGGATATATGTGCTAGTTATGCCGTAAATGCAGGACTTTCATGCTGAACCAGCAATACTGATATATCAGTTAGAGCAATTTTGTTGTTGGATGCCACTGCCAAACAGCAGATGATGCAGCAATGTAACAGGGAGCGGTGGCTTTGGCCCTCCCGACTGATGCGTGCGCATCACGACAGCAACATGATTGGAGATATGCGTGATTAGTGGCAAGACAACGCTGATTGCCCATCTGGGTTATCCCACCGAGAGCTTTAAGGCTCCGATGATTTACAACCCCTGGTTCGACAGCCAGGGCATTGATGCCGTGGTGATGCCCATTGGCGTCAAGCCGGAAGACTATGTGGCGGCGCTCGCCAGCATCCGCAAGTTCACCAATCTGCGCGGCGCACTGGTCACCATGCCGCACAAGGTTACTACCCTGGGCCTGATGGACGAAATCACCCCCACCGCCGCTATTGCCGGTGCCTGCAATGCCATCCTGGTGCGGCCGGATGGCACGCTGCTGGGCGACCAGTTTGACGGTGCCGGTTTTGTGCGAGGTGTGGAGCGCAAGGGCTTTGCGCTCAAGGGGCGCAAGGTGCTGGTATCCGGCAATGGTGGGGTGGGGTGTGCCATTGCCGCCTCGCTGGCCGCTGCCGGGGTGGCCGAAATGGCCTTGTTCGACAGCCATACCGCGTCTTCGGAAGCGCTGGCAGGGCGCTTGCGTCAGCATTATCCGCAGTTGAAGGTATCGGTGGGCAGCAACGACCCGGCCGGTTTCGAGCTGATCGTCAACGCCACTCCGCTGGGCATGAAGGACGACGACCCGCTGCCGTTTGACATGGACCGGGTCAGCCCGGACACCTTTGTTGGCGAAGTGGTGATGAAAAAGGAAATCACCCCGCTGCTGGCGGCGGCGCAGGCCAAGGGCTGCCGTATCCAGCTAGGGACCGACATGCTGTTTGAAATGATTCCGGCCTATCTGGAATTCTTCGGTTTTGGCAGCACCACGCCGGAAGAATTGCGTGCCGTGGCCAAGCTGAGTTACTGAGGAGGCGGTGATGCAGAAAATGCTGATGTTGCACGGCATCAACCACAATATGTTCGGCAAGCGCGACCCCAAGCAGTACGGCACGGTGACGCTGGCCGAGATCGACGCGCGCCTGCAGGCGCTGGGCCGTGAGCTGGGTGTGGAAGTGGAAAGCTTCCAGACCAATCACGAAGGGGAAATGTGCGAGCGCATTCACCAAGCCTATGCCGATGGCGTGGACGCGGTGCTGATCAATGCCGGGGCCTGGACCCATTACAGCTATGGCATTCGCGATGCGCTGGCCATCCTCACCGTACCCATCGTGGAAATCCACATGTCCAACATCCACGCCCGCGAACCCTTCCGCCATCTGTCGGTGTTTGCCGACATCGTCCAGGGTCAGATCTGCGGTTTTGGCAGCGAAAGCTATCTGTTGGGCTTGCGCGCCGCTGTGGCGGCAAGCGCAGCGCAGTAAGTTTTTCACTGCAGCAATCCTACACTGACTCAGTCAGTCCTGCGCGGAGGAGCCTGGCTCCTCCGCTTTTTTTTGGCTAGTGCCGGTGGGGGAGGGAAAGCCCCAGGGCCGCCGCCAGCTCGGGCAGGCCGGGGAAGATGGCAATCTGCCCGGCAAACTGCGCGGCGCTTGCCGCATCCAGATGCACACCGGCCACCGCCACGCCCGCCGCCAGCCCGGCGGCAATGCCGGAGGCGCTGTCTTCCACCAGCAGGCAGTCGCCAGGGGCTGCGTCAAGCAGGCGTAGCGCGTGCTGAATCAGCGCCGGGTCCGGCTTCCAGGCATTCACTTCGTAGGCGCTGATGATGGCGTCGCCAAAATAGGGCTTCAGCCCGGTACTGTGCAGGCTGGTTTCTATCTTCTGGCGTGGGCCGTTGGAGGCAATGCAGCGCGGCAGTTGCAGCGCGGCCAGCAAATCATGCGCGCCGGGCATGGTGTCCAGTTCGCTTGCCAGCAGTGGCAGGCTTTGCTCACGGAACTGACGACTGAACAGTTCACCGTCCAGTTGCGGAAAGTGCTGCTTGATGTCGTCCAGAAAGCGCGCATAGGGCCGGCCACGGAAATACTGCAGGATGCTGGCTTCATCCAGCGCATGGCCATGCTGTTGCAGGATGCGCCCGATCAGCCGCGCTGACAGGCTTTCGCTGTCCACCAGCGTGCCATCGCAATCAAAAATCACTGCCTTGATTTTAAACATCTACCTTCCTTTTAATGGCTGCAATCCATAGCATATTGTTATAACTGTTATGGCTGAAGGTGGCTTCTTTCTTTGGCCGGAATTCCCCACAATGGGGCGGGCCCTGGCATGGCGTTTGCCGGATGGCAGGGCGAAAACAGAAATGATGATGGCACGGCAACGTCCGTGCTGCATACCACCAGGAGGAGGCAGTAGATGAAACTTTCAACACGGCTGGGGCTGATCGTGGGCTTGGCGGCGCTGGGCGGCTTGCTGCTGGCCGCCATGGGGCTGGCATCCCTGCGCACTGCCATGCTGGAGCAGCGCCACGAATCCATCCGCACCGTGCTGACGCTGGCGGCGCAGCAGGTAAAACATTTCCAGCAACTGGAGCAAAGCGGCCAACTGAGCCGGGCGGAGGCGCAGCGCCGTGCCATCGATGCCCTGCGCAGCATGCACTACCAGAAAAGCCTGTATCTGTGGGCGCGTACCACTGGCGCGCTGGGCCTGGTGCTGCCTGGAGACAAGGGCGTGGGGCAGGTGGATTTCGGCAAGACGCTGCCGGATGGCCGCCATGACTTCAACCGCTATCTGGATGTGCTGGCCACGCAGGACATCGGCTTTGTCGAACTGATGGTGGTGAAACCCGGCGGCAGTGACGAGGTGTTGAAAATCAACGGTGTCACCCGGATTGACGGCTGGGACTGGGTGATCGGCTTTGGTGCCTGGACGGATGACATCCAGGCGGCCTTCTGGGAGGTGGCGCTGCGTTATATGGTCAGCGGGCTGTTGATGTTTGCCGTCATCGGCGGGGTGGCGGTGTGGATGGCCAGGAAAATCTACCGCGCCCTGGGCGGTGAGCCGGATCTGGCGGCCCAACTGGCCGGTGAAATTGCAGCGGGCAAGCTTAACCGGCAGTTGGATGCCGAGGCGCCGGCGGGCAGCCTGATGGCCTCCATCGCGGTGATGCAGGACAATCTGCGTACGCTGATTTGCGGCATCCAGGATAACGCCAGCCAGGTGGGGCAGTTGTCACATCATCTGGCCGGGCAGATGGCGCAGATCAACGATGCCTCGCGCCTGAGTTCCGCCGCCATTTCCTCCAGTGCTGCGGCCATCGAACAACTGGCGGTCAGTGTTGACCACATCTCCATGGGCGCGCGCGAGACCGAGACCAACTCCACCCAGGCAACGGAATTGGCCGCACGCGGTGCCTCGCTGGTGCTGCATGCCGGTGAAGAAATCAGCCGTGCTGCCAGCCAGGTGAATGATGCTTCGCGGCTGATTGGTTCTTTGGAGCAGCGCACCGACCAGATTGGCGATATTGCCAGCGTGATTCGTGATATTGCCGACCAGACCAATCTGTTGGCGCTTAACGCCGCCATCGAGGCCGCCCGTGCCGGCGAGCAGGGCCGCGGCTTTGCCGTGGTGGCGGACGAAGTGCGCAAGCTGGCCGAACGCACCAGCACCGCCACTGCGCAGATAGCCAGCACGGTACAGGCAGTGCATGCCGATACCGCCGCCGTGGTGCAAGGTATGCAGGCCATGGCACCGCAGGTGGCGATGGGGGTGCAGATGGCGGCCCAGGCAGGGGAGGCGCTGCAGCAGATCAACACCGCATCCGCCCAGGCGCTGGACAAGGTGCGCAGCATTGCCACAGCCACCACCGAGCAAAGCCAGGCCAGCAATAGCGTGGCGCAAAACATCGAGCAGATTTCCGGCCGCATGGAGGAGTCCAGCCACGCGGTTGCGCAGGCATGCGAGCATGTGGCCCGGCTGGAGCAACTGACCGCAGCCTTGCACCAGTCGGTGGCGCGCTTTCAGGTGTAGCGGTAGCGGGCAAGGGCCGGATGCGGGGAGGGCGGCTTGCTGGGCAAATTGAACTGTGTTCAAATCCGGAACCACTCAGCAAGGAGAAACGACATGGCAGGCAGTATGGAGCGTTCGCTGGCAATCCTGGAATTGCTGGCCCGTAATGGCGGACAACTGCCGCTGCATGTCATTGCCGACACCCTCAACATGCCGCGCAGTGGCGCGCACCGGTTGCTGGCCATGCTGATCGAGCAAGGCTATGTGCGCCAGCATGCGGAGAAGGGCGAGTATCAGCTCTCGCTCAAGCTGGTTTCGCTGGGGCTGATCTACCTGTCCACCAGCGGGGTGGCTGATGTGTCGCAGCCGATTCTGGAAAACCTGGCGCGCAGCTCGGGCGAGCTGGCGCGGCTGGGCATTATCGAGAACGAGCTGATCACCTTTGTGGCCAAGGCGCAGGGCGCACGCTCCGGCCTGCGCTACGACCCGGACATGGGCAGCAACCCGCCATTGTTCTGCACCGCCAGCGGCCCGGCCTGGCTCTCCCGGCTGGATGATGAACAGGCCTTGCAGATTGTCGCCCGGCAGGGCTTTGGCAATGGCCACGACTACGGCCCCAATGCCCCGCGCACCATTGCCGCCTTTCTGGAGGTGCTGCATGCCACCCGCAAGCGTGGCCATGCGGTGGCGGTGGACAGTTACGAACCGGGCATGACCTCGCTGGCCGCGCCCATCATCAACCCGCTCAACCAGAAGGTGGTGGGCGTGGTGACACTGGCCGGCCCCACCAGCCGCATTCCGGCGGACCGGCTGCCGGAGCTGGGCAGCCTGTTGCAGGATGCCGCTCGCGAGCTGGGTGAGGCCTCGCTGGGTTCGCTGTACTTCAAGTCCTGATTTGCGCTGTTTTTTCATGCATGGCCCGCCTGTCGGGCCATTGCCATTCATGCGCTCGATGTATAGCAAAGTGTTATATCTGATAGAGCGATAGTGCTCTTTTTTAATGCATGGCGCGGGAACACAATCCTCGCATGCAAACCTCTATCCCGACTCTGTTCATGCGTGGCGGTACCTCACGCGGGCCCTTCTTCCTGGCAGACGATCTGCCGCAGGATCAGGCATTGCGCGACCGTGTGCTGCTCGCTGTCATGGGCTCTCCCGACCGCCGCCAGATTGACGGCCTGGGTGGAGCGCACCCGCTGACCAGCAAGGTCGGCATCATTTCCCGCGGCAGCCAGCCTGGCGTGGACCTGGACTTCCTGTTTGCCCAGTTGCAGCCGGACAAGGACACGGTGGATACCACGCCCAACTGCGGCAATATGCTGGCAGCGGTGGTGCCTTTTGCGCTGGAGCGCGGCCTGGTAACGGCGCAGGGTGAAACCAGCACCTTCCGCGTGCTCACCCTCAATACCGGCATGCAGTGCGACGTGACGGTACAAACGCCGGGCGGCCAGATGCGTTACGACGGCGACGCCCGCATTGACGGCGTACCTGGCAGCGCCTCGCCCATCACCATCAACTTTCTGGATACCGCCGGTTCGGTGTGTTCCGGCTTGCTGCCCACCGGCAAGGTGAAGGATGTGGTGCAACTGGAAGGCGTGGGTGCGCTGGAAGTCACCTGTATCGACAACGGCATGCCGCTGGTGATGCTGCGCGCTGCCGACCTGGGCCGCAGCGGCTATGAAAGCGTGGCCGAACTGAATGCCGATACCGAGCTGAAAACCCGGCTGGAAGCGCTGCGCCTGCAATGCGGCCACCTGATGGGTCTGGGCGATGCCAGCAAGAAAACCTATCCCAAGATGTGTCTGGTTGCCCCGCCGCGCGACGGCGGCAGCATCAGCACCCGTTGTTTCATCCCCCATGTCTGCCACGACGCCATCGGCGTGCTGGCGGCAGTGACGGTTGGCACCGCCTGTGTGCTGGAAGGCTCGGTCACCGAGGGCATCGCGCAGATGCAGGCCGGCCACCTCCATCTGGTGTCGGTGGAACACCCGACCGGCGAATTCTCGGTGGACCTGGAACTGGACCCGGACAACCCGCAACACGTCATCCGCGCAGCGCTGCTGCGCACTGCAAGGCTCATCATGCGCGGAGAGGTCATGATTCCCTCCGCCATCTGGAAAGGACAGCAAGCATGATCATCGACATCCACGGCCACTACACCACCGCCCCCAAGGCGCTGGAAGACTGGCGCAAACGCCAGATCGACAACCTCTCCACCCCGGAGCTGGGCCCCAAGCCGTCCGAACTGAAGATCTCCGACGACGAGCTGCGCGACACCATCGAAAGCAA
Organism: Aquitalea magnusonii; assembly: GCF_002217795.2. Taxonomy (NCBI): domain Bacteria; kingdom Pseudomonadati; phylum Pseudomonadota; class Betaproteobacteria; order Neisseriales; family Chromobacteriaceae; genus Aquitalea; species Aquitalea magnusonii. The sequence continues at coordinate 2,286,150 of NZ_AP018823.1, read as the reverse complement.
CCAGCTGCGCCTGATGAAACAGCGCGGCTCCGACCTCACCATCTTCAGCCCGCGTGCCAGCTTCATGGCCCACCATATCGGCGACTTCAACACCTCCTCCACCTGGGCCGCCATCTGCAACGAGCTGTGCTACCGCGTCAGCCAGTTGTTCCCCGACCACTTCATCGGCGCGGCCATGCTGCCGCAGTCGCCCGGTGTCGACCCGGCCACCTCCATTCCGGAGCTGGAACGCTGCATCAAGGACTACGGCTTTGTCGGCATCAACCTCAACCCGGACCCGTCCGGCGGCCACTGGACCAGCCCGCCGCTGTCCGACCGCCACTGGTATCCCATCTACGAAAAAATGGTGGAGTACGACATCCCGGCCATGGTGCATGTGTCCACCAGCTGCAACTGCGCCTTCCACACCACCGGCGCGCACTACCTGAACGCGGACACCACCGCCTTCATGCAATGCCTGACCTCAGACCTGTTTACGGACTTCCCCACGCTGCGCTTTGTCATCCCGCACGGCGGTGGTGCAGTGCCTTACCACTGGGGCCGCTTCCGCGGGCTGGCGCAGGAAATGAAAAAGCCGCTGCTCAAGGACCATCTGCTCAACAACATCTTCTTTGACACCTGCGTCTACCACCAGCCGGGCATCGACCTGCTGACCAAGGTCATCCCGGTGGACAACGTGCTGTTTGCCAGCGAAATGATCGGCGCGGTACGCGGCATCGACCCGGAAACCGGCCACTACTACGACGACACCAAGCGCTACATCGAAGCGGCGGCACTGACGGATGCCGAGCGGCAGCAAATCTTTGAAGGCAATGCCCGCCGGGTGTATCCGCGACTGGATGCTGCCCTGAAAGCTAAAGGCTTGTAGTCATTGCGAACAAAAGCCCCGCGCTGACCCGGAGCTTTTGCGGAGTTGACCGCCTCTCACGTGCGCCATGGGCCACGCGATGGATAAAACAGATTAAGGAAGACAACACCATGTACCAACTCGGAGTGGTATACCGCAACATCACCCGCGCCGACCGCGCCGCCGCCGATGCACTGGCAGCGCTGGGCTCGGCCACCGTACACGAAGCCATGGGCCGCGTCGGCCTGCTCAAGCCCTATATGCGCCCCATCTACCCGGGCAAGCAGGTGTCCGGCACCGCTGTCACCGTGCTGCTGCAACCGGGCGACAACTGGATGCTGCATGTGGCGGCAGAACAGATTCAGCCCGGTGACATCGTGGTGGCAGGCGTTACCTCGGAATGCACCGACGGCTACTTTGGCGACCTGCTGGCCACCAGCTTCCAGGCCCGCGGCGCGCGGGCGCTGATCATCGACGCCGGTGTGCGCGATGTCAAAACCCTGCAGGAAATGGACTTCCCGGTCTGGAGCCGCGCCATCAGCAGCAAGGGCACCATCAAGGCCACGCTGGGCTCGGTGAATATCCCGGTGGTGTGCGCCGGCATGCTGGTGCATCCGGGCGATGTGATTGTGGCGGACGACGACGGCGTGGTGTGCGTACCGGCTGCCCGTGCGGCGGAAACCCTGGCGGCGGCGCAAAAGCGCGAATCGTTCGAGGGCGAAAAACGCGCCAAGCTGGCTTCCGGCGTGCTGGGCCTGGACATGTATGCAATGCGTGAGCCACTGGCCAAGGCCGGTCTGCGTTATATCGACTGAGGACGACAGCATGAGCAAACCTGTAAGTGGCGACTTCAGCAAGACCGCAGGCTGGCTGGACTGGTTTGACGGCCCGGCCAAACCGGCCTTCACTCTGCCAGCAGGCGCGGTGGATGCCCACTGTCATGTATTTGGTCCGGGGGCGGAGTTCCCCTATGCGCCGGAACGCAAATACACCCCGTGTGACGCCAGCAAGGCAGAGCTGTTTGCCCTGCGCGACCATCTGGGTTTTGAACGCAATGTGATTGTGCAGGCCACCTGCCACGGTGCCGACAACCGCGCCATGGTGGATGCCTGCCGTGCCAGCAAGGGCAAGGCGCGTGGCGTGGCCACCGTCAGGCGCGCAGTTACCGATGAAGAGCTGCAAAGCCTGCACGAGGCCGGTGTGCGCGGCGTGCGTTTCAACTTCGTCAAACGGCTGGTGGATTTCACCCCCAAGGACGAGCTGATGGAAATTGCCAGCCGCATCGCCAAACTGGGCTGGCATATCGTGGTGTATTTCGAAGCGCAGGACCTGCCGGAACTGTGGGACTTCTTCACCAATCTGCCCACCACCGTGGTGGTGGACCACATGGGCCGGCCGGATGTCAGCCTGCCGGTGGACGGGCCGCAGTTTGAATTGTTCGTGAAACTGATGCGCGAACATGACAATATCTGGTCCAAGGTCAGCTGCCCGGAACGCCTGAGCGTGACCGGCCCCAAGGCGCTGGATGGCGAACGCCACGCCTACCACGACGTGATTCCGTTTGCCCGCAAACTGGTGGAAACCTTCCCCGACCGCGTGCTGTGGGGCACTGACTGGCCACACCCCAATCTGAAAGACCATATGCCGGACGACGGCCTCTTGGTGGATTTCATCCCCCATATCGCGCCGACGCCGCAATTGCAGCAACAGCTGCTGGTCACCAATCCCATGCGCCTGTACTGGCCGGAAGAATGCTGAGGAGCCGCCATGGCTTTGGACAAACCGTATAAAGATGTGCCCGGCACCATCATTTTCGATGCCGAGCAAAGCCGCCTGGGCTACTGGCTGAACCAGTTCTGCACCAGCCTGATGAAGGCGGAAAACCGCGCCCGCTTTCTGGCCGACGAACGGGCTTATCTCGATGAATGGGCCATGACGGAAGAACAGAAGCAGGCGGTGATGGCGCGCGACCTTAACTGGTGCATGCAGTTGGGCGGCAATATCTACTTCCTGGCGCGCATCGGTGCCACCGACGGCAAGAGCTTCCAGCAGATGGCCGGCTCCATGACCGGCATGAGCGAAGAGGAATACCGCAACATGATGCTGGCCGGTGGCCGCTCGGTGGAAGGCAACCGCTACCTTGGCGAAGACGGCGACGCCCAGCCGCACCGCCAGCCGCAAGGCGCGGGCAGCAAGAAAGAAGGCAACTGATATGGCACGCATCACCGCATCCGTTTATACCTCCCACGTGCCGGCCATCGGTGTGGCCATGGACCTGCACAAGACGCAGGAAGACTACTGGCAGCCGCTGTTTGCCGGTTACGACTTCTCCAAGCAATGGATGAAGGACAACAAGCCGGACGTGATTTTCCTGGTGTACAACGACCACGCCACCGCCTTCAGCCTGGACATGATTCCCACCTTCGCCATTGGCACGGCTGCCGAGTACAAACCGGCCGATGAAGGCTGGGGCGCGCGTCCGGTGCCGGTGGTGAAGGGGCACCCGGCGCTGGCCAGCCATATTGCGCAAAGCGTGATCCAGCAGGACTTCGACCTCACCATCGTCAACAAGATGGACGTGGACCACGGCCTCACCGTGCCGCTGTCGCTGATGTGCGGCGAGCTGGACCCGGTGAAGGACGCCTGGCCCTGCCCGGTGATTCCGTTTGCCGTCAACGTGGTGCAATACCCGGTGCCCTCCGGCCAGCGCTGCTTTGCGCTGGGTCAGGCCATCCGCAAGGCGGTGGAAAGCTTTGACGAAGACATCAATGTACATATCTGGGGCACCGGCGGTATGAGCCACCAGTTGCAGGGTGCGCGTGCCGGGCTGATCAACCGCGAGTGGGACAACAACTGGCTGGACCTGATGATCAACGACCCGGTGGCCTGCGCCAAAGTGCCGCATATCGACTATGTGCGTGAAGCCGGCAGCGAAGGTATCGAACTGGTGATGTGGCTGATTGCCCGCGGCGCGATGGCCGACGTGAACAACGGTGAGCGCAGCGGCCCGCTGCCGCAGGTGACGCACCGTTTCTACCACGTCCCGGCTTCCAATACCGCCGTGGGTCACGCCATTCTGGAAAACAAGGAATAAGGAATCCCTGTCATGACAATCAAAGTAGCACTGGCTGGCGCAGGCGCGTTCGGCATCAAGCATCTGGACGGCATCAAGAATATTGCCGATGTGGAAGTGGTCTCGCTGATTGGCCGCGACCTGGCCAAAACCCGCGAAGTGGCGGACAAATACGGCGTGGCCCATGTCACGGATGACCTGAACGAAACCCTGGCCATCAAGGAAGTGGACGCTGTCATCCTGTGTACGCCCACCCAGATGCACGCCGGGCAAACCGCCGCCTGCCTCAAGGCTGGCAAGCACGTGCAGGTGGAAATTCCGCTGGCCGACAGCCTGGCCGGTGCCGAAGCCGCCGCCGCGCTGCAACAGGAAACCGGCCTGGTGGCCATGTGCGGCCACACCCGCCGCTTCAACCCCAGCCACCAGTGGGTACACAACAAGATTACCGCCGGGGAATTCAACATCCAGCAGATGGATGTGCAAACCTATTTCTTCCGCCGCACCAATATGAATGCGCTGGGCCAGCCGCGCAGCTGGACCGACCACCTGCTGTGGCACCACGCCGCCCACACCGTGGACCTGTTTGCCTATCAGGCTGGCAGCCCCATCGTGAAGGCCAATGCCATCCAGGGGCCGATTCACCCGGAACTGGGCATCGCCATGGATATGTCCATCCAACTGAAGGCCGCCAACGGTGCCATCTGCACGCTCAGCCTGTCGTTCAACAATGACGGCCCGCTGGGGACTTTCTTCCGTTACATCGGCGACACCGGCACCTATATTGCCCGCTACGACGACCTGTTCAACGGCAAGGAAGAGAAGATCGACGTATCGCATGTGGCCGTGTCGATGAACGGCATCGAGCTGCAAGACCGCGAATTCTTTGCCGCCATTCGCGAAGGCCGTGAGCCCAACTCCAGCCTGCGCCAAGTATTGCCGTGCTATCAGGTGCTGCATGCGCTGGAGCAGCAGTTGGTTTAGAGCTGCTGAAAAACCTAGTGCTGCGTTGCGCCTCCTTGCCGTACTTTGTGTACTGTTTGCGTTGGCGCGCCTTGCCCCAGCACGCTTTGCTTTTTTTTAGCGGCTCTTGATAAGTTTCTTTTGCAATCCCTTTGTAAGCGACCCTCCTGAACAAGGCAGTCCGGTTTGTTGCAAACCGGCTGACCTTGTCTTTTTGTTGCAGGGTCCCCGTCAGACAGTGCAAGGACAGTTCCATGAAACAGCGACAGCTTGGCCCGTTTACCGTTTCTGCCATCGGCCTTGGCTGCATGAATCTCAGTCACGCCTATGGCGTGCCACCGTCTGCCGAGCAGGGCGGCCAGGTATTGCTGGCAGCGCTGGATGCGGGCGTCACCCTGTTTGATACCGCCGCGCTGTACGGTTTTGGTGCCAATGAAGAGCTGGTGGGGCGAGTATTAAAGCCGCATCGTCAGCAGATTGTGCTCACCAGCAAGTGCGGCATGACCGGGGTGGAAGGCAAACGGGTGATAGACGGCAGGCCGGACACCCTGCGCCAGACCTGCGAGGACAGCCTGCGCCGCCTGCAAACCGATGTGATTGACCTCTACTACCTGCACCGCTGGGACCGCCAGGTGCCGATTGAGGATTCGGTTGGCGCGCTGGCTGATCTGGTGGCCGCGGGCAAGATCCGCAGCATCGGCCTGTCCGAGGTTTCCGCCGCCACGCTGGCCCGCGCCCAGGCGGTACACCCGATTGCCGCGGTGCAAAGTGAATATTCGCTGTGGACGCGCAATCCGGAAATCGCGCTGCTGGATGCCTGCCGCGCCCAGAACGTGGCCCTGGTAGCCTTCAGCCCGCTGGGCCGTGGTTTCCTGGCCGGTGGCGTGCGTGACCCGTCCGGCTTTGCTGCCAACGACATCCGCCGCGCCATGCCGCGCTTCCAGGCCGAACACTTTAGCCGCAACCTGCGCCTGTTGGATGCATTGCAGGGGCTGGCCACCGAAACCGGCTTTACCCTGGCCCAACTGGCCATGGGCTGGCTGCTGGCACAAAGCGAACAGGTGATTCCGATTCCAGGCACCAGCAATCTCCGCCATCTGCAGGAAAACCTGTCGGCCGACACAGTGACGCTGGACATGGAAGTGCTGACCCGTCTGGACGCCATTGTCAATGAAAACACGGTGAGCGGTGCGCGCTACAACGCCGCCACCCAGCAGGAAATCGACACCGAGGAATTTGGCGTTTCTGTTCAGCCAGCCTGATAGCCGGGCAGGAGATGACCACACCATTGCTTCCATCTGGGGTGTGAACCCATGCCGACGGGGTGTTCCTGTCGGCCTTTTTTTGCCTGCAAAGCCGCCGCCTGCAATCGCCTGCGATATCTCGCCTTTTATCAAGAAGGCGAGGCTTCCTTCTTCAATTGGCAGGGAAGGGGCAAAAAAATCCCGGCACAAGGCCGGGTGTTCAGCGAAGGAGGAGATGGTGCTGACAAACAGTGTATGGGTTTGCGGCCTGCCGCCCGTCAGAGATGGCTGCAGGCGCGCGGTCCTCAGGCAAGCGGTTCCAGCAACATCACACCGGCAGCGGTGTTGGAAATCGGCAGATGGTAGGTGTTTTGCAGCGCGCGCACATCGCCCTTGATGGTGGCGCGGGCAGCCAGCCACATCAGCAGCTCGATGCCTTGCGAGCCGGTATGCTCCACCAGTTGCTCCACCGTGTACTGGGTGGCCCATTTGGGCTTGTCCACCAGGCTTTGCATGAATTGCAGGTCGAAGGGCTTGTTGATGAAACCGGCGCGTTCGCCATCCAGCTGATGCGACAGGCCGCCGGTGCCGATCACCACCACGCGGGCGTCGGAATCCCAGGCGCTGATGGCTTCGCCAATGGCCTCGCCCAGCTTGTAGCAGCGGCTGGCCGAGGGAATGGGGAACTGCACGGTGTTGATGCACACCGGCACCACCTTGATCGGGCAGGCGCCTTCTTGCGGCCACAGCAGTTTCAAGGGCAGGGTGAAGGCATGGTCCACCAGCATTTCCTGACAGGTGGTGAGGTCGAACTCCTTGTTCACCAGCTGATTGATCAGGTGCCAGGACAGCTCGGTGTCACCAGTAAACGGCGGCAGGGTGGGAATGCCCCAGCCTTCGTCGGCATTGCGGTATTCCGGCGCGGCACCTACCGAGAAGGTGGGCATCTTGTCCAGGAAGAAATTCAGGCCGTGGTCGTTGTACACCACCACGGCAACGTCGGGTTTCACTTCGTCCAGCCAGCGATGGATGGGCGGGAAGGCGTCGAAAAACGGCTTCCAGTACGGTTCGTTCTGCAGATTGCCGGCAATGGCACGGCCGATGGCCGGAACGTGGGAGGTAACGATGCTGCCTACGATTTTTGCCATGATTATTGTCCCGCGTTCAGGAGTTTCTGTTTGAATTCGTCTTTGCTCATGCCGGTTTGCTGGGCACCGATGTCCTGCACGTCCAGGCCGAAGATGCCGGCAAACTTGGCCAGGTAGTAAACATTGCCGCCAGCGGCAATCAGTTGCAGCACATTGCGGCTTTGCACCGCAGCCAGTTGCGGCGCGGTCAGGCCGAAGCGGGCGCAGTAGGCGGCTTCGTCGGCCTTGAAGGCGTCGCGGTTGGCCTTGTCGTTGAAGGAAAAGCACATCTTGTTGAGGGCATAACCCTTCTGCGCCTGAATGTCGTCAAACAGGGTGGTTCCCGGAATGGAAACGCGTTGTTGCTCCGCCATCACTTGTTCTCCCTTGTTGATTCTGGTGAGTTCAGTGTCCCTGTTTGCGGTATGGAGATAAATGCGGTAAACCGGATGGCATAGATGAAAAATTTCGATCATTTGCAGCTGGATGGCCGGCTGCTGCAATTACTGCTGACGGTGATGGAGGAGCGCTCGGTCACCCGTGCGGCAGAGCGGCTGGACATGACCCAGTCGGCGGTCAGTCATGCGCTGGACAAGCTGCGGCTGATTGTGGACGACCCGCTGTTTGTGAAGTCCGGCCGCGGCATCTCGCCCACGGTACGGGCCGAGGCGCTGGCCCAGCACGCGCGCAGCCTGCTGGAAGACATGCGCCGCTTTGTCAGTGCCGCCAGTTTTGATCCGGCCCGTTTGCAGCGCACCATCAGCATTGCCGCCAACGATTTGCAACGGGATTTGCTGCTGCCGCGCCTGCTGGGGCTGTTGCAGGCCGAAGCGCCGGGCGTGTCGCTGCGAGTGTTGCCCTCCGGCATCCCCTCTGTGGAGATGCTGCGCAGTGATGAGTGCGATCTGGTGATCACCCCGCGCCCGCCGGATGGCAGCGACATCGTGCAAAAGCGGCTGTTTGCCGACCACTACCGGGTGTTTTACGACGCAGGCTGCCGTGCGGCACCGGCCAGTCTGGACGACTATCTGGCGGCCGAGCATGTTACGGTGGGCTATACGCCACCGCGCATGCTGGATATTGATGATTTTCTGGCCGGGCAGGGGGTAAGGCGGCGCATTGCCGCCTGGCTACCGGGTTTTGCCGGCATCGCACCTTTTGTGCAGGGCAGTTGCCGGCTGGCTACTTTGCCGGGCTTGCTGGCCAGCAACCTGCTGGCGGGGCTGGCCAGTTGTGCGCCGCCGCTCTCTTGCCCGGACATGCCGATGTATCTGGTATGGCACCAGCGCCATCGCCACGACCCGCTGCACATCTGGTTGCGCCAGCGGCTGGAGCAGGTGACGCAGCAGGCGCTGGCGGCGCAACTGCCGCGATGATACAGAGCGGCTAACAAAATAGCGTAGCGTCCCTGAGGCAAGGCGCGCCGACGCCGACAGTACATAAATGTATGGCAAGGAGGCGCAAGGCTGCAGCAGGGGTTTTGTCAGCCGCGCTTAGCAGCCGCTGTCCTGCAGGCGCTGGCTGACGGTGCGGCACAGCCAGTCCACCGAACGGGCGGCGCGGCTGGCCACACTGTGCGCGTCCTGGCTAAGAAATTCGTCATTGGCCACTTCAAAGGCGTAATTGCCCTGATAACCGGCCATTTCCAGCCGCACCAGCATGTCCACCACCGCCATGCTGTGTACTCCCTCGCCGGGGAAGGAGCGCTGGTGGCGCGAGATATGCACCATTTCTTCCAGCAGCGGCAGGTAGTCGCTCATGGCATCGGACAACTGCACCAGAAACAGCTTGTGCATGGGGATGCGGTACAGGTCGTCCAGCGGGATGCCACGGGCAAACAGGTGGAAGCTGTCCAGCACCAGGCCCACGTTCTGCCGGTTCACCATTTCCACCACCTGCCATGCCGCGTGGTAGTCGTGTACATAACGGCCCCAGGCCAGCGGCTCGAAGCCGATGCGGATGCCCAGGGGCGTTGCCAGCGTGGACAGCAGGCGCAGATGGGCGGCGGTGGTTTCCAGGTCGCCCACCGCATTGGGCGAGGTGGTGGCCGATACCACCAGCAGCTCCGCGCCCACCTGCTGCATCATGCGCATCATGGTTTTGGCCAGGTCTATCTTGTATTCCAGAAAGCGGCCGCTCATGCCTTCGAAGTCGCGCAGCGCCTCGAAGCCGATCACCTTCATGCCGCTGTGGCGCACCGTGCGCACGGTTTGTGCCAGGCCGCCTTCCTGTTCGTTCATCAGGTCCTGCGCCCACAGCGTGAGGCGGGAGAAACCGGCGGCGGACATGGCCTGCAGCTTGTCTTGCAGCTTGCCCTGCAAGGGGGCGGTATCAATGGCAAAGCGGCTGGCGTCCATGTCAGTTCCCCTGTTCCTTGCTGATGGCAAATTGCAGCAAGCCGGCATGCTCCAGCGCGTGCCGCACCAGTTGTTGCGGGCCGGACAGGCCCAGCCCCTGTTGTTGCAGCTGCTGGCGGGTGAGGGCCATGTCATGGCTGGCCAGCGTGACACCGGTCATGCCCTCGCTAATGCCATGCTCCAGCACGGCGGCCTGCAAGCGCAGCTGGATCTTGCCGCAGGGGCTTAGCAGCAGGCGGCTGTCCGTGGTATCGGCTGCAGTGGTTTGCTCAAAACCGAACAGGTGCTGGTAGAAGTCCTGCCAGTCACCAATGCGCTCCAACGGTACGCTCTGGGTCAGCAGGCTGATGCGGCTCAGCCCGGCATCCGTAGCCTGGCTATCCGCGTTCAGCGGCAGGAAGTCCACATCGTAAATGGAGTGCTCGCCATAGCGGTCTACCAGATACAGCAGCGAACCGCCCACACCCTGGAAGGCCGGAATGTGTAATTCCATCACCCCGGTGCCCATATCCACTTCCCATGCCCCCAGTTCGCGGGCGCGCAAGGTGGCTGCGCGTGCATCCTTCACCCGCAGCGCAATGGCGCAAATGCTGTGGCCGCGCTGCTGCGCGTAATGCTGGGCAAAGCTGTCCGGCTCGGCATTGACGATGAAGTTGATATCGCCCTGACGGTACAACAGCACCTGTTTGGAACGGTGCCGGGCGGTACAGCGAAAACCCATGGCCTGCAGCAGTTGGCCAAGGGCTGTCGGGTCGGTGGTGGCAAATTCAACAAATTCGATGCCGTCCGTGCCCATGGGGTTGGGCCGGCTGCTAAAGGGAAGGGTGTCGGACATGGGGAACCTGTCTGGTAAGGGCTGCGGGTTCAACAAGAGCTTGCCGGTTCAATCTGTCAGCTTCAGTCGCTGAGGCTGGCAAAATGCCGGGCCATGCGCTGGGCATCCGGGTTCAGGCCGCTGAACAGGCGGAATGCGCCCGCAGCCTGATACACCACCATGCCGCCGCCATTCATGGTAGCGCAGCCCAGCGCCTTTGCCGCCTTGAGCAAGGCGGTTTCGCGCGGGAAGTAAATCACGTCGGCCACCCACAAGGCCGGATGCAGCCATTCCACTGGCAGCGGCAGGCCGGGGTGGCCTTGCATGCCAATCGGCGTGGCCTGGATCAGGCCGTCGGCAGCGGCCAGTTCTCCGGCCACATCGTCGGCCACCACCACCCGCCCGGCACCAAAGCGCTGGTTCAGCCGTGCCGCCAGTGCGCTGGCGCGCGCCGGGTCGGCATCGTGTAGTGCCAGTCTTTGCGCACCCAGGGTGAGGATGGCATGGGCTACGGCGGCACCGGCACCGCCCGCGCCCAGTTGCACCACCTTGTCCAGCCTGGCCTGCGGCCATTGCTGCTGGAAGGACTGGGCAAAGCCCCACCAGTCGGTGTTGTGGCCAATGCGTTTGCCATCACGCAACTGCACGGTATTCACCGCGCCAATGGCGGCGGCATCGTCCGACAGGCTGTCCAGACAGGCCAGCACGGTTTGCTTGAACGGATGGGTGATGTTGCAGCCGGCATAGCCCACGGTCTGCATGGCGGTCAGCAGCGTGTCCAGCCCCGCAGCGCTGGTGTCCTGCGGCAGGTCGTGTAATTGATACAGACAGCGCAGGCCCAGCTGGCGGGCTTCTTCTTCGTGTAGCTGTGGCGAGCGCGAGCCCTGGATGCTTTGGCCGATCAGGCCCAGCAACAGCGTGCTGGCAGCGGAGGTGGATGCAGACATGTGTTGGTCTTTTTTGCTTGATTGCCGCGGCGGGCGGCATGCACCCCGCACACGGCATAGGCCGTGTGCGGGATGGCGGGAACAGGGAAACGCACTGGTGCAGTGAAAATTTTCACGCTAAGATTGAAATGTACCTTTTGGTACGAAATAAGTAAACCGGCAGCATCGCCAGACCAGGACTCAAACCCAGAGCGGTGCGCCGCCAGCGCCAGTTTCCCCATTGAGGATGACCACCATGCAACACTGTATTGCCACCGTTTCTCTGAGCGGAACCCTACCCGAGAAACTGGAGGCGATTGCCGCTGCCGGCTTTCAGGGCGTAGAAATCTTTGAAAACGACCTGCTGTATTTCGACGGTTCGCCACGGGATGTGCGCCGCCTGTGTCAGGAGCTGGGATTGCAGATCATGCTGTTCCAGCCTTTCCGCGACTTCGAAGGCTGCCGCCGCGACCGTCTGCAACACAATCTGGAACGGGCCGAACGCAAGTTCGAGCTGATGCACGAGCTGGGAACAGACCGCATCCTGGTGTGCAGCAATGTGCAGCCGGATGTGATCCGCGATAACGCGGTGCTTGCCGACGACCTGCACCAGCTGGCCGAGCTGGCGGCAAGGCATGAAGTGCTGGTGGGTTACGAGGCGCTGGCCTGGGGCCAGCATGTGAATTCCTACCGTCAGGTGTGGGACATCGTCAAAACGGTGGACCACCCCAATCTGGGCGTGATTCTGGACAGCTTCCACACCCTGTCGATCAAGGACGACCTGTCGCGCCTGACGGAAATTCCGGGCGACAAGATCGTATTCCTGCAACTGGCCGATGCGCCCATCCTCAATATGGACGTGCTGGAGTGGAGCCGCCATTTCCGCTGCTTCCCCGGTCAGGGCGAGTTCGACCTGCCTGCTTTCCTCGGTCCCATCCTGCAAAGCGGCTATCAGGGCCCGCTGAGTCTGGAAATTTTCAACGACGGTTTCCGCGCGGCACCCACCGGCGGTACTGCGGCAGACGGCCGCCGTGGCTTGCTGTATCTGGAAGAAAGCACCCGCGCCCGACTGGCCGCCAGCGCGGAACCCAGTGCCGCCGCCGTACTGCCGCAGTTGTTTGTCCCAGCACCGCAGCCGCAGTACGACGGGGTGGAGTTTCTGGAATTCGCCGTGGACGAGGCCGCCGCCAGCCGCCTGGCGCGCTGGTTCGGCAAACTGGGCTTTGCCCATGCCGGGCAGCACAAATCCAAGAGCGTCAACCTGTACCGTCAGGGGGGCATCAACCTGATTCTCAACTCGGAGCCGGACTCCTTCGCCCATGCCTTTTTCGTGGCACATGGCCCGTCGCTGTGCGCATCCGCCTTCCGGGTGAATGACAGCGCCCAGGCCCTGCAACGCGCCAAGCAGTATCGCGCCCGCTCGTTTGAAAGCCGCGTCGGCCCCAACGAGCGGCAGATTCCCGCTGTGCGTGCGCCGGATGGCAGCCTGCAATACCTGGTGGACCCCGGCGCGGACGGCAGCAGCATTTACCAGTCCGACTTCGACATGCTGCCGGGTGCCGCAGGCAAGCAAGGCCTGCTCACCGGCATCGACCACTTCGCGCTGGGCCTGCCGGAGGAAACGATGGACGCCTGGATGCTGTTCTTTCGCGCCGTGTATGGCTTCAAGGCCGAGAACGAGCACGTGCTGCCCGACCCCTATGGACTGGTGAAAAGCCGGGTGCTGCACAGCCCGGATGGCAGCATCCGCATTCCGCTCAATATCTCGGAAAACCGCAATACCGCCATTGCCCGCTCGGTGTCCACCTATCGGGGTTCCGGCGTGCAGCACATTGCCTTTGCTACCGACGACATCTTTGCTGCGGTGGCCGCGGCGCGGGAAAGCGGCGTGCCCTTGCTGGAAATTCCGCGTAACTACTACGACGATCTGGCCGCGCGCTTCGATCTGCCGGATGAATTTGTCGCCAGCCTGGCCGCGGCCAACATCCTGTACGACCGAGATGCCCAAGGCGGAGAAATGCTGCATGTGTACACCGCCCAGTTTGAAGACCGCTTCTTCTTCGAACTGCTGCAACGCCGCGCGGGCTACCAGCAATACGGTGCCGCCAATGTGGCGGTGCGCCTGGCCGCGCAGGCTCAGTCGCGCGCCCGGCAGCAGGCGCGCAGCAATTGGTATGACTAAGAGGGCATGAGCCACAGCGTATGGCAGTAAAAAGGGACACCACGTGGTGTCCCTTTCTCATGGCCAGCGGCTTGCAGCAATGAGGTCATATCCCTTGCAGGCCTGCCTTCAGGTTCGCTGCATGGCAGGCAAGGACATGTATGCCCAGGCGTAATCCGGTGTGATCAGGCCTGCGCCGTTTCTGCCTGGGTGGGGTCTTGTGGCTGCCTGCGCGTCAGCAGCACGGAGTCGGCCCCGGCATACACTTTGCGATAGCGCAGGTAGCCGGGGCCGATCAAGAATGGTTCCTGCCCTGGCGTGACTGTTTGGGGTACCTGGGTGCCTTGGGAGTCCTCGTACAATTTCACCCAGCCTTCTTCTTCCTTTGACAGTCTGCCGTTGGCTTTTTTCTTTTCACTCAGCTCTTTCAAGCCCGCCAGAATCTCCGGGGTTTCCTTGCTGGTAATCACCATGCGTCTTTTCTTTTTTTGAAAAAAACATCAAAATTAGTTGGGTCTATGTCTGTTTCAGTTAGTGCATGGCAAATGGATGTCATGGCTTTCTCTTCATGTAATATTCGAGATATTCTGTGGAATATTGAAGGGATTTTTTATATTTACTTTTTAAGTATTCTCTGTAATTTGGATCATCTTTTCCCTTGAGTGCCTTGACATCATTTGCATTGTATTTTGAGTCCAGCTCCCATGCCTCTTTTAGGTCTTCTTTGTCGATATTGCTTAATGATTCTTTGAGTAAGGCAATTTCTTTTTTGCGATCATTAACAAATTCATTCCATTTCTTTCTTCGATACTCCAGCGATGGCTTGGGGCCACCTTTGATCTCTCCCGGCCAGTTGGGGTTTTCCGGTGAATAATTGCTCACCGTAACCAGCACCTTGTCTGGCGACATGATCTGTATCCATACCCGGGCTGGCGTCGCATAGCGGGGTACGTCCACCTGATGGGGAATGACGGGAATCTTTTCGTATGCCCATTCCTTGTAGGTTTTTGCCTTGGTGCCAGCCTGGGTCAGTACCACCAACTTCATGCCGGGTTGCCATTTTTCCGGCAGGGCAACGCAGCACATGGTGCCGCTGCCACCATAGGCGGATACCCTGTCCATCGCCTCGAATGTCTTGATGTCATCCGGCATGGCAATGCCGATTGCATCGTAGTCGTCCTCGGTGTAGTTGATGGCGGTGAGCGCAACCCCCATATGGCTTGGGCCGAGACTCACGCAACTGCTGAGCAGCCCCCCAGCCAGTAGTGCGCTGCAGAGGCGTGCCAGCATATTGCGGTACAGCTGGTCATTCATGGTGTGGCGGGTTTCTTTTCCAGCTCGACATCCATGCCCATCATGCTGATGATCAGCAGGTAATCGCTCTGCATCTCATGGCTACGTCTGTTGGCGGCGTTCAGGACGCTGCCTTTGGCAAGCCTGATCAGGGCAATCTTGTCACCCACCAGTGCTTGCGATTTCACCGTGCTGGCATCATTCATCAGCCAGTCACGCAGTGTCTGGCCGGTGGTTTCCAGTTTGGTGGGGTCGGCTTCTTCCCAGCCAAATTGCTTGGAGACCAGCCCGTATTCTTCCCCCCGCTTCATAATGGTGAGCAGGGTTTGCGCCTGGCCATTGGCGTCATAAAGCTGCGGCATGCGTTCATTCGGCACCATGACATACTCTCCCAGCCAGTCATCGGCCTTGGCCAGTGGGGATAGCAGCAGGGCCAGTAGCAGCGCACAAGAACGGAACCATTTATTCGTCATTGCCTTCTCCTTAAGTGCTGAGGATCTGAATAAAAGCCAAAGCTCTGACAGGAAATTTACCACTGTGCCTCTGCCATCTTGGCAAGTATTTTATCAACATCACTCTTTTTAACTAGGCCATCCACCTCCAGCATTAAGCATTTCTTGAATTCGGGCTGAAGGCATGCATAATAAATATTATTTTTATTCAATTGCCCATCTCCAAATGTTTTGTCAGAGTGAATTGCTTGTAATATACCATATTTGGTTGGCAAGCTATACTTAATGTCAATGTGGGTTGTATATCGACCCGTATTGGATGGCTCAATATCATTGTTATTAATTTTTAAATCGTAATTGGTGTAGGCGCTTGACTCCGAAATAATAATAGAACCTTCTAGTCTGAGCTTTCTGCGATGAGAAATACCTATCACCTCAATTTTATCTTTATCGCAACTTTCTATTTTTACACTCTTAACGCTGGAAAAAATATATCCACACTCTATTTTTTCTGCAGACGCTACTTCCGTTGCAAGCAGGATAAAAAGTACACTGTAAATGCTCTTCATTAATTAATTCTTCTGCATTGAAACTCTTTAAAAGAAATCAATAGCATTGCAAGAAGTAGCCTAATTTTAATCTCCAATGGATTGGAAGTTGTTTGGCAGAGTAGTTTAATCATTTATAGTGAATCATGCCATTCTCAAAACATAGCCACCTAACTTGGTTGTTGAAACCACCTTCCAGTTTTCTCATGTATACGTGCAAGTCATGAGAATTTTGGAGATCGGCATATCTTTTTTGTGATGTAGTGTCTTATGGAGAAGGTTTATGGAGCGCTATCTTGAATGAGTTTGCTGGCAGCCAATGGTTGCTGAGTATGCAATCTTTCTAAACTCTTTAATTGATCTTGTTTTGTAGGAGTCGACTGCTTTATTTATCTCTTCAAATGAGACGGATCCTGCGTTAATTTCTATATCTGAGGTTTTCCCTATTATTCGTGCGACATAGCAAAGTCCAGTCCCAGATGGCCCATTTTTGTAAGTTATGCCGCAAGTGTCTGTTGTCTCATAGATGGAAAAGCCATTTTTCATGGCTAGTGTGGCAGGCCCTGAGGTCCCTGCCACACCACCTAAATACCAGACCCCTTTCTCTCCAAGCCCTTCCTGGACGTCTGATTCTGATATGGGCCTTATGGCTGGATTTTTAGGGTCGGTATTGCTAATTATAAGATGCTGTGTAGTAACGCTGTTTTTTCTTATTAATTGATTGTTTTTTTTGGCCCATTTCTTATCTGTATATGCGAATTGCACATTGCCAATGCATATTAGTCCCTTGGCAAAGGAAAGTCCCGGAAGAAGAATTAATAATGTAATAAATTTATTTACTTGTTGCATCCAGAAGCTCCTTTGCGATTCGAGTGGTTTGCTTAATTCTATCATCAAGGCCCATGTTGCCACCATTTAGGGCAAAAGAGATGGAGGTAATGGCCTGCGTTGATATGTCATTTTCTTTTATTATTTTATTCATTGATTTATATCCTGCTTTCCTAGCTCCTCTTTCCCAATAAAACCCTCCAGCATCAATGCAGTTGAATGGGATGGTGCTAATTTTCTGAGGATCTGCGATGTCTGGTATTTGTTCATAAGTTAATATTTGCCAGGCTTGGGCAGTTTTTAGAGAGACTTTTCTCCAGCCTCTGTAAATCCAATAGCCGTTGTGATTCAAGCGCCCCGTTAATTGCTTCATTCCTCGGCCGCGATATTTAACACCATCTGGTGCGGGTCCATTGGAAAGGTTTTTGTTGTTGTTATACTTAAAATACCACGAATCGTTTATATTATTATAGAATCCATTTGTTTCAGGTAAGATGCTGGGATGGTTGGGGTTTCGAGATGGAATCACGGATCCCTCCTGCATTCTTGCAAGAAAAAAAGACTCGACAGCGCCTTGGCCGTAAAAATGTGTCATTCTTGTTTTTGATTGATCGACTAGATATTTGGCTGCGATTCTGTTAATGTGGTTTCGATATTTTTCTCTGAGTTCTTCAGGGTTTGGGGTTTCTTTCTTGTTGTATACAGTGTCGGGATAGATCTTGGAGAATTCATCTTTACTTAACCATCCATTTTTCTTAAATTGGGTTATGAATGATCTTGGATTAAAATGCCAATGAGCACTGGAAATCTCCAATCCAGCCTCTTCCCAAAATGATAAAGATTCAATGTGCGCCTTGAATTCAGCATATTTCCTCTCATCCATTGGATCATCCAATACGTCACTTTTACTTTTTAGCCAAGCATATCGAGTATCAATTGTGGATTTTTCCCACTCAGTCGGAAATTTACAAATTGTTCGTGAAAGTCGTGACTGGACTTTTGCATCGGCCAGTGCAGTTGCTAACACGCCTTTATCCAACTTTTTTCCACTATTTCCCGTAAGCCATTTCTCAAGCATGGGGGAGTTGCATTGGCTATCCGGTGTGGGGTCATCGTCAATCAAGGTCCAGCCAAGCCAATGGGGGAAATCGGCATCGCTGAATTTCTTGATGCCTACCGCATTCAGATTCACCCAGCCTTGGCCGCCTGGGTAATTGACCTTGTGCCAATGTGGGACTGAGCCAGCAGGGATAGCGGTTTCATTTTCGGTATTGATGACCCGGCCAAATCGCAGCAACTCGTAAGCCGCACTTGGTGCAATATGAAAAGCATCTCCCAGGGCGGTCGCTTTGCTGTAAAGACTGTACTCATACTTGTCGTCGCTATCTGCTAGTGCTGCGCCGACCTCAACGAATACACCCTGTTGTTGAGTATCTTCTTGCCGAGTGGTGAGCAGGCATTTCCCGCGTTCAAAACGCATCGTCACAAACAGAGGGACAGTGGAGGTATGAACGACAGCGCCACTGCCTGCGGGAGCTTGCGGCGATGCAATAGAAGCAAAAAATAGTGTGCCTGGCGGTAGATAGAAATGCATATCGCCATAGACGATCTTGTCCCGGCCATCCTTGCTGATATCCAGCGTGCCCGAGCTTCTACCGACGATTTTTTTCAGGTTGGCATCGTCGCAGATGATTTCCAGATGGATGGCATTGTTGCCGTTGCAGCTGCCTACGCTGCCCAAGCTATCTTTGCGATATACCGGCTGCTTCTTTTTGACGAAGACCTGTTTGAGATGCATATAAATCGAGTAGTACTCGATCTGGCCGTCTGTTCCCTCGCCAATTTCTGTGCTGTGCTTGATCACCACACAGCCATTGTCGGTCTCGCCCTGATAGGCCAAAGGCTTCTTATCCGCATCAGGAGATGGGTCTCGCTTGTATACCACCACGCCATCGGCAATTGCGCGAACCGGCTCGCCATGCGCACCTGTGTCGGTATGCTCGATATGTTGGCCACCATGCCAGGCCATACGGCTGGCGATAGGAAAGCCTCCGCGAGAGCTAAAGGGCATCAAACCGGCCAGCCACTGTTCATCTGTGGCCGTGCCTTGGGGCGTTTTAAGAATCGGGGGACTGATGATCATGCTGATATCCGCTTATTCCGAGAACGGATGAGAATTGGGTGGGGTGTATTTGTCTTTTGGTAGCGTCGGTATCGGAATATTCATGCTGTCCGGCCCGCTCCAGTCATGGCTACCCCCCTTGAAGCTGACGGTTCCGGGGGCGTGCAGCTCAATCTTGCCATCCTTGATCCGCACGTAAGCGCCGCCGCTGGTCAGCAAAATTTCCTTCTTGCCATTCAAGTTGATGTTCTGCTTGGCCGAGGTAATCGTCACATCCTTATCCGCCGTCAGTTCCATCGCATCGCTCTGCGCTTGCACCTGCACCTTGCCCTTCGCCGCAATCAGCTTCAGCGCCACCTTGTCCTTCACCCCGGCCACAAACAGGCTGATGTGCTGACCGACGTTGTGCAGCCAGCGGCGGCCGGTGGTGTGGTTGGCATCGCGTTGGGCGATGAGGTTGAGGTTGGTTCCAGCGCTGAGGGTGTGGCTTTGTTCGGTGAGGCTGGCGATGCCGGCCGGGGCGGACAGGATGAGCAGCGGCTGTTGGCCAGCCTGGCTGCTGTTGCCGCTGCTGGCGGTTTTGCCTTCCTTGTCGGTATTGCTGCCGGCTTCCCAGGCTTTGAGCGCGGCGGCGTGGTGTTGCAGGTGGCCGCTGTCCTTGTTGCCGTCTTTGCCGTTGTCGGAGTTGATGGCGTCCGGCCCGGTTTCCATGCTGTCGGCCAGTTGTGCAGCGGCGGTGTCGCCCAGGCTTTGGCTGAGGCTGAGCGCGGCGTCGAGCTGGCTTTGCGCATGCTCGCGCGCCAGTTGTTTGCCGGATGCGCCGTTTTGCGCTTCGGTGCTGATGAGCAGGCCGTGGCCGGCGCGGATGGCGCCGTGCTGGTCGGTGCGTAGTTCGAAGCCTTCGCCGCGCGGCTGGGCTTTGCCATTGCTGCGCGGGTGGGTGAGGTAGCCCTGGTTGAGCTGGGTCTTGCCCGCTTCGCTACTGAGCTTGGCGCGGACTTCACCGGGCGTGTCGTCGAACAGCAGTTCGTTGTACTGGCCGCCCTGGTGTTCTTTGGATTTGATGCCGGACAGGGTCTTGTTGGCGGGCAAAGCGCCGGCACCGCTGAAGGCCGGGGTGGCGTGGCTGCCGTTGTACAGCACGCCAACAATCACCGGGCGGTCGATATCGCCTTCGATAAAGTCGACCAGCACTTCCTGGCCGATGCGCGGGATGAACTGGTGGCCCCAGCCGGCCCCGGCGCTGGGCATGGCCACGCGCAGCCAGCAGGAGGAGCGGTCGTCCAGATTGGCGCCGCTGCCGGGGTGTTCGTCTGGCCGCTGCCAGTGGAACTGCACCTTGATGCGGCCCAACTCGTCGGTGTGGACTTCTTCCCCCTCGGGCCCCACCACGGTGGCGGTCTGTACACCTTTAGATGTCGGCTTGGCCTGCGTGCTGTGGGCATAAGCCGGGGTGAGCGGAATGCCGCGGCGCTGGGCGGTGATCTGGGTCTGGAAGGGGCTGCTGTTCTGGCTGTCGTTTGATGTGCTGCTATCTCCCAGCAAGCCGCGCAGGCTGCTGGCCAGATCACCCGGCAGATTGTTGTTGGCACGGAAGGTTTGGCCGGTGACCACGAATTCACGCTGCTCGCTGCTGTCGCCCTCGTGCAGCGGATGTTCATCCAGGCGGAACCATTGGCCAGCGAGCAGGCTGCGTACTGAGCCGCTGCCAGAGAATTGCTTGGCCTGCACATCGTGCGCCTGCTGACGCCGCTGCGCATACTGACTCAGTTGCTCGGCATCGCTGGCGTAGTACAGCGACTGCGGGTCGTAATCCTGCAGGGTGGATTGCAAGGCATCGCCACTGCGGCCTTGCTGGATGCGGCTCTGATCGCCGCTGTGCTGGGTGCTCACCGGCTGGTAATCGAAACTGGCCAGCGCCACCGCACCGGACACCACCTGACGGGCGGCGCTCCAATCCGTCAGGCCGTCTTCTTCCTCGGTGGCATCGCTGCGGTGAAAGCGCACCCGCTCACTGGCGGCGGGCGGCAGGCTGTACGCATCATCAAACACCACCAGCTTGACCTGCGGATGCTCACCATCGACATGCTCGAAACGCCAGGCGTAACCCTCTTCGTGCAGCAGGCGCACGATGAAGTCGAAATCGCTCTCGCGGTATTGCAAACAGTAACTGCGCGGGTTGGCGGAGGCAGTGTGAAACTCCAGCGTCTGTACCTGGGCAAACACCGGATTATTGGCCTGATGCTCGGCCAGGATCTGCTTGACGATGTCCGGCACCGACAAGTCCTGAAACACCCGCGACGTACGACGCAGCCGCAGCAGCGCAAACGGCGGCTCGATGGTGAGGCCGTACTTGGCAAAACCGCCATCCGAACCCAGCAACTCGGCCCGTGACACCACCCCGCAACGCACCACCTGGCTGCCATCGGCATCCAGCACCCCCAGGCGGGCGGCCACACCGAGCAGCGACTTGAGCTCGATATTGCCATCCGGCGACAAACAACTGAGCTGATAGCGATAGGCCTCCGACACGCCCTCGCTGCCGTCCAGCGTGTGTGGCAATAACTGCTCGGCGGCGATCTGCCCGCCATCCAGCTGCAGGGTGAGCAGACGCTGGTGCTGGGAAAAGGCGGCGGCGAAGCTGGCGAGCAGGGAGGAGAAATCCATGGTGCGGGCTATCACGTCGGCTGACGTGAATCATCACATTCTGTTGAAAGTTCAACAGCTTATGCCTTCAGCATGGATCGAACAAGGCTGAATGGCATGAATGCGTAGTTCTACGGATGCCACGCGGCGCCGCTAAAGGGGCTGCGTGGTCGCGACTGAGTGGAGGGATAGACTGCGCTGCTCGACTTAACCGTGGCTAGCAAGAGCGCAGCATCCCTTGGGCAAGAAGATGCCGCGCAGCAGCAGGTTTTGGTGAGCGCTACTTATTTTAGCGGCGATACGGCGGTGGGCAGGGCAATGGTGGAGTGCATGTCGGTGGTGAGCCAGGCCGGGCCACCCTTGGGCGGCCAGATGCCGGCGGCGACGGCTTCGCCACGGATGCGGCTGCGTTCGTCCACGCTGGCGTAGGCCCAGATATTGGTAAAGCGCAGCGGGCCTTGCAGGGCGAACATGGCCACCAGGCAGGGCGACAGGGCGCTGCGCGGCGGCAGGTATTCCTGCCACAGGTCCATGGTGTGCTGCAGGCCGCCGGTCTTGATGCCGTAGGTACGGATTTCATACACCGGGCCGCTGATGCCGCTTTCGCTGCTGGGGCGCAGCGGGGCCATCCACGGGAAGGCCTGATACGCCTGCCGGTCGATGCTGGTGGCGAGGCTGCCGCAGCCGTAGGGGTCGGCGCTCAGGCGGGTGCGTTGCTGCTCGGCTTCCAGTGCGGCCAGGCTGTCAAAACCGCGCAAAACCAGCAGCTGGTTGAGCTGGCCGATATCGCTATACCAGCAGCCCAGCAGTTCGCCGCCGGCGGCGGCATCGCTGGTGTAGGCCTGTACGTTCTGGGCAGCCTGGGCGGTGGTGCCAAAGGGCAGGGTGAGGGTGGCGAGTTCGTAGTACATGGTGTGTCCTTGCTTGATATTGAAAATGTTCAAAGGCTTGCGTCGGGTTGGCGTCCGGCGGCGTGGTGTGCCGCCAAGTAGCCGAAAGTCATGGCCGGGCCCAAGGTGATGCCGCCACTGGGGTAGTGGCCGCCCATCATGCTGTGCATGTCGTTGCCGACCGCGTACAAGCCGCTGATGGGCTGGCGGTGTTCATCCAGCACTTGCGCGCTGGCATTGGTGGCCAGCCCGGCGAAGCTGCCCAGGCTGCCGGGGACGATCTTCACCGCGTAGTACGGCCCGTGTTGCAGCGGGGCCATGCAGGGGTTGGGCCAGGCATTGTCCTTGTCGCCCTGTACGCGGTTATAGGGGGTGTCGCCCTTGGCAAAGTCGCTGTCCTCCCCGGTAGCGGCTTGCTGGTTGTAGCGTGCCACCTGCTGTTCAAGCGCTACGGGGTTGATGCCGCAGCGGCGGGCCAGCTCTTGCAGCGTATTGCCACGTTGCAGATAGCCATTGCGCAGCCAGCGACCCAGCGGCATGGGGGCGGGTTTGACCGCGCCCAGCCCGTAGCGGCGGACAAAGCGGTGGTCGGCCACCAGCCAGGCTTGCACCGGCTGACCTGCCGGGATGGCACGCAGCAGGGCGGAGACAAAGTCGTGGTAGGAGTCAGCCTCGTTGCAAAAGCGCTGGCCATTGGCGGTAACGGCAATCAGCCCCGGTTTGGCCCGTTCGATCAGATGCGGAAAGTGGGCGGTGCTGCCATCGGCGCGTGGCACCAGCGATACCGGTGCCAATGCCATGGGGGAGGCCATCTCGCCCATCACGCCGCCAACGGCTTCACCCAGCCGCAGGCCATCGCCGCTATTGCTGGCCGGCGCGGCCGACCAGTGTTCCTGCCCGCTGGGCGCATGGGCCAGCAACTGGCGCTTGCGGGCGACATCGTGCGGAAAGCCGCCGCAGGCCAGCACCACGCCACGGCTGGCATGCACGGTGAGCGGGCCGTCCGGCGTGTCCAGTAGCGCACCGCTCACCTTGTCCTGTTCGCGCAGCAACTGGCGCACCGGGCTGGACAGGCGCAGTTCCACCCCGTCTTGCAGGGCCGAGGCCCCCAGCGCGGCGGCCAGCGCATTGCCGTTGACCAGCCGCATGCCACGGCCATGCAGCAGGCAGTCGCGCCAGTAGGCCAGCACGCGCCGGGTGACATAGGCAAAGGAGGTGAGCGAACGGCTGGCGTTGAGGAAATGGCGCAGCTCCACACCGGAGGCGATACCCATGCCCCATAGCGAAATCACGTCCAGCGGCTTTTTCAGCTGGTGAATATGCGTGCCCAGCAGTCGGCCATCGAAAGGTGCCGCACACACCGAACGCCCGCCAGTGGCCGCCCCGGCGCTGTGGCCGTGGAAGTCCGGAATCAGGTTGCCGTCGATGAAGCGCAGCAGGCTGTTGCGCTGGAAGAAGTCCACCATGCGTGGCGCGTGGCTCAGATAGGCATCGGCCAGTGCGGGGTCGAAGTCCTCTCCCAGTTCGCTGTGCAGGTACTGGCGCGGCAGGGCTGGGTCTTCGTCTATCCCGGCGGCGATGGCCAGCGGGTTGCGCGGCACCCATAGCCAGCCGCCCGACCAGGCGGTGGTGCCGCCAAACTCGGCTTCTTTTTCCGCCACCACCACCTTCAGCCCCAGCCGGGCGGCGGTGACGGCGGTGGCCAGGCCACCGGCGCCGCTGCCCACTACCAGCAGGTCGCAGTGCAGGGTGTTGGCTTGTGCTTGCTTGTCCACGGCCAACCTCAGCGCGCCAGCGGACCCTGCGCCAGCAGGAAGTCCAGCATCAGTTCACGCACGGCGGCAAACATGTCGCCACCCACCACAGTCTGGCAGCCCAGTGCGCGGGCGCTTTCAATCAGCGGGGTGACCGCCGGGGCGGTAATCACATCGCCGACAAACATGGTGCCGTCCAGCTTGCTGGCATCAATCGGCAGCGGGTCGCTGGCCTGCATGCCGGTGGGCGAGGCGTTGATGGCAATGGCAAAGCCGCTGGGGTCATTGCTGCCTATGCGCAGCTGGCCGGGGAAACCGGCAGACAGGCGGGCAATCAGCTGGTCGCGGCGGCTGGTGTCGGCATCGTGGATGGCCAGTTCGCTGACACCGTTTTCCAGCAGGGCCAGCGCAATGGCCGAACCCGCCCCGCCAGCACCCACCAGCAGCGCCCGCTTGCCTTCCGGCTGGCAGCCGGCCTCACGCATGGCGGCTACATAACCGGCGCCGTCACACATGTCGCCGTGCCAGCTACCGTCGGCATTGCGGCGCATCACATTGACTGCGCCCAGGCGGCGCGCCCGGTCGCTGGTACTGCTGCATTGGGCAAACATGGCGAACTTGTGCGGCACGGTGACGATGATGCCGTCCAGATTGCCCGCCAGGCTGATGCCCTTGACGTAGGCATCCAGATTGGCCGGGCTGACATGGCTGGGCACCAGAATGGCATTACGGCCTTGCTGTTGCAGGGAGGCGCTGACGCCAGCCGGGGATTTCACCTGGGCGATCGGGTCGCCCACGATGGCCAGTACGCGGGTGGCACCATCCAGTTGCAGGGTTTGGGTCATGTTGTGCTCTCCTTATTGGGTAACGGTGTCGCGCGTCAGGGCGCGGGTGTGGCGTTGGCTGGCATGGGTGGCGGCAATGCTGGCAAACACCAGTGCCGGGCCGATGGTGATGCCGGGCGCGGTATAGACCCCGCCCATGATGGAATGCATGTCATTGCCCACCGCATACAGGCCGGCAATGGGTTGGCCGTCGCGGCCCAGCACCCGAGCCTGGGTGTCGGTTTGCAGGCCGGTGGCGGCACCGATGTCGCCCGGATAGAGCCGCACCGCGTAATACGGGGCTTCGGCGAGCGGGCCGATATTGGGATTGGGCTGACCGCGTGAGGGGTCGCCCATGTTTTGCTGGTAGGCGGTTTCGCCACGGTGGAAGTCGCTGTCCACGCCACTGGCGGCATAGCGGTTGTTGCGCGCCACGCTGTCCTCCAGCGTGCTGGCGTCCATGCCCAGCTTGCCGGCCAGCTCGGCCAGTGTGTTGCCTGCGGTCAGGTAGCCATCGGCCAGGAAGGGTTCCAGGTTCTTGCCGCCGGGGCGCACCATGCCGATGCCGTACTGGCGCAAGGCGGCAGCATCGCAGATCAGGAAGGCCGGAATGCTGGGTGTGCTGCGGTGGGCTTCCTGCATGGCCAGGCCAAACAGGTGGTAGGAGGTGCTTTCGTTGACAAAGCGCGCGCCACGGGCATTGACGGTAATCATGCCGGGCTTGGCGCGGTCCAGCATGAAGTGCGGAAACACCGCCTGGCTGCCATCGGCACGGCGGCGCAGTGATACCGGAGCCCAGAACGCCGGGCTGAGGCTGCCTTCGGCCAGTTTTGCACCAAGGCCGCGCGCCAGTTGCTGTGCCTGGCCGGTATGGCCGGGCGCGCCGGGGCACCAGTCCATCTCTATGCCCGGCAGCAGGCGGGCGCGTTGTTCCGGGTCGCGGTTGAAACCGCCGCTGGCCAGAATCACCCCCTGATTCACCTTGATGCTGCGGCTGGTCTTGCCCTGGCGCAGGGTGAGGCCATGTACGCCGCCCTCATCGTGCTGGATGTCGCTGGCCTGACAGCGCAGTGCCAGCTGCACATTGCCCAGTTTCGACAGCGAATACAGCAGGCGGCCCACCAATGCATTACCCATCACCAGCCGGGTGCCACGCGGGTAGGACAGGCGGTCGCTGGCATGGCGCAGCAGCAGCTTGAGCGAGTGCCTGAACGAAGGCAGCGAGTGTTTGAGCTGCAGCAGGTGGTTGATGTCGGTGCGGTCCACCATCATGCCGCCCAGCACGGTGAATTCGGGGATGGGCGGGCGCAGCACGGCAAACAGCTCGCCCAAGAGGCGGCCATCAAAGGGCAAGGGTTCCAGCGCACGGCCATTGAGGGTGGAGCCGGGCAGGTCGGAAATATAGTCCGGGTGTTTGGGGTAGGGGCGGAATTTCACCTCGGTGGCGGCTTCCAGCGCAGCCACCACGGCCGGGCCGGCTTGCAGGAAGGCCTGGCGCAGTGCCGGGTCGGCCCGTTCGCCAATGGCCTTGTCCAGATAGCGGGCTGCTTCGGCCAGGGTGTCTTGCGGATTCACCCGTGTGCTATGCAGGGTGCCGGGTATCCAGGTAGTGCCGCCGGACAGGGCGGTGGTGCCGCCCACGTATTCGCTGTGTTCCACCAGCAGCACTTTCTGTCCGGCAAGGCCGGCAAACAGTGCGGCAGCCAGCCCGGCACCGCCGGCACCGATCACCACCACATCATATTCACTGCCTTGTGCAGGCAGGTTTTCCAGTTGCAACAGCATGTCAGTCTCTCCGTATTGCTGTCCTGCGTCCGTTTTGTTGCATAAAAGCAACCAGTCGGTACGTTTTGCGAATTTTTTTTAATGGAAGATTGTTACGTGCCAGCCGACTCCAGCGCTGCACCGTAGGTGCGCTGCAATACCTGTTGTGCAGCACTGCGCAGCAGCTTGGCCCGCTCCATGGCACCCAGATGGGCCTTGCTGTGCATCGGCACTTCCAGCGCAATCGGCAGGTCCGGCGGCAAGGCCAGCAGCAGTTCGCCCAGCGCCAGCCCGCCATGGCCCGGTGGCATGCGCTCGGCGCGGGCCTGGTACAGCAGTTCTTCCATGCTGTCGGGCTTGGCTGCCGGGGCATCGCACAACTGCATGTAGTGCAGGCGCTGGCGCGGCACCTCGGCCAGCATGGCCGGGGTATCCCCGGCGCGGTCAAAGTGGATGGCATCCACCAGCAGGGCGGCATTGTCCTGGCCGGCTTGCTGCAGCAGCTGCATGGCCATGGCGATGTTGCGGATGTCGGTCCACGGCATGGGCTCGATATTCATGCTCAGGCCCAGTGGTGCGCCCAGTTCACACAGCCGGGCAAAACTGTCCACGCAGCGGGCAAAGTCCGGGTCGTTGCCTGCCACCAGTACCTCGTGTGCGCCCAGCCGGGCGGCACTTTCCAGCATGGGCAGATAGCTGGCCACGTCCACCTCCGGTTTGAGCCTGAGTATTTCCACATCAGACACTTGCAGGCCGGTGTCCTGCAGGCGCTGCAAGGTTGCGCGCAGCAGCGGGCTGTTGCCCCGCATGTCGTGTTGCGGCTCCTGGACGGTGGCGGGCAGCAGGCGCAGGCCGACATGGCTGAAGCCGGCTGCCGCGGCGCAACTGACCATGTCGGGTGGGGATAGCTCCAGCATGCTGAGGGCAGCAAGAGCGAGCTGGCGTGGTGGCATGAGTCTCTCCTGTGTAGCTGGCGCTGGTGGGTGCTGTGGTGGCATTCCCCTGCCTGGCCAGTCTGTTTTGCGGTGTCTGATGGCTGGGCAGTATGCAATCGCAAAAAGTGGAATGCAATTCAAAAAAATAACTTTGTTTCTAAAGTTGTGCAGCCAGACTGCCTGGCATGCCAGGGTCGCAGCTAGTGGCAGGCGGTGCCGAGCGGGTACTGGAAAGAGGTGAAAATGCAGGACTGGCCTGCATTTGTGGCGTGGCAGGACTCAGGGATTTCCCGCACTGAAACGGCGCATTTTTGCCGCTTTGGCGTGCCGAAAACCGCTGTTGCATTTTTTTAATGTGCTGATTTCACGTAACAAAACTACAAGAATTGCAGTCTGGTGCATGATCTGGATATCTGCACATGGATGGGGCGCAGTTATCGTAAATCGGTATAACTGATAGATTTTTTGCGGTATGTTTTCAGGATTCATGCCAAGTCAGAATGCAATCCATGCCTACGGCGCATGAACAAGCATGCAAGCCACAGGCTGCACCAGGCGGCTGGTTTGCATGGCCGGATCGTCCAGACACAACAAGCAGGCAGCTCCGGGAACAGGAGACAGCCGGCAGGGGACAGTAGCAGGCAGCAACTGCTGGTGGCGGGCAGGTCCGCAAGCAGGCGACCAGCCCAGCCTAGCCAGCCAGAACAACAAGGCAGCGATTGCACACAGCGCTGCAACAGGAGACAAACAGATGAGTAACGCCAGCAATGTCATCAATGTACGGTCATTGATCGACGATCGTCCCATCAACCGCTTTCAGTGGCTGGTGGTGTTCTTTGGTTTCTGCATTATCGCGGCCGACGGTTTTGACGTGGCCATCATGGGTTTCATCGCCCCGGAACTCAAACGCCTGTGGCATGTGACCAACCCGCAGCTGGCACCGGTGCTCAGCGCCGCGCTGGCCGGCCTCACGCTGGGTGCGCTGTTTGCCGGCCCGCTGGCAGACTACCTGGGCCGCAAGGTGGTGCTGGTGTTGTCGGTATTCTTCTTCGGTTTCTGGACTTTGGTTACCGCCACCTCAACCGACGTTACCCATCTGGTGATCTTCCGCTTCCTCACCGGTCTGGGCCTTGGTGCCGCCATGCCCAATGTCGGCACGCTGGTGTCGGAATTTGCGCCGGAACGCCGTCGCTCCTTCCTGGTGACCGTGGTGTTCTGCGGCTTTACCGTGGGTGCTGCCGGCGGTGGCTTCCTGTCGGCCTGGATGATTCCGCACTTTGGCTGGCAAAGCGTGCTGATTTTTGGTGGGGTGCTGCCGATTGCCGTATCCATCGCGCTGTTGCTGTTCCTGCCGGAATCGGTGCGTTTCCTGGTGGTGCGTAATGCTCCGGCCGCCCGTATTGCCAAGATCGTGCAACGCCTGGCCCCGGATCTGTCGCTGAAGGACGCCAGCTTCACCATGGGCAATGCCGATGCGCCGGCCAAGGAAAATTCCATCCGTACCGTGCTGTCGCGTCAGTACCGCTTTGGTTCCTTCATGCTGTGGCTGGGTTACTTCATGGCGCTGTTCGTGGTGTACCTGATGGGTAGCTGGATGCCCACCCTGGTGAAAGAGTCCGGTTATACCCTGGCGGATGCCGCCTTCATTGCCGCCTTCTTCCAGTTTGGCGGCCCGGCAGGTTCCCTGTTCATGGGCTGGTGCATGGACCGTGCCAATCCGCACAAGGTGCTGGCCACCACTTATGCGCTGGGCGCACTGCTGCTGTTCGGCTTTACCTCGGTGGCTCAGCATCTGCCGCTGCTGTGTGCGCTCACCTTTGCCGTCGGCTTCTGCTTTAACGGTGCCAATACCGGCATGAATGCGCTGTCTGCCGGCTTCTACCCCACTGCGGCGCGTGCCACCGGCTCTAGCTGGATGCATGGTGTGGGCCGTATCGGTGCGGTGCTCAGTGCCTTTGCCGGTGGCCAGATGCTGGCCTGGGGCTGGACCTTCTCCCAGGTGTTTGCTGCCCTGGCGGTTCCTGCCGGCATCATCGTGCTGTCGCTGCTGCTGAAGAATATGGCCAGCAAGGGTCTGCCGGTGCAGGTGGTCGGCGCTGCCAGCAAGGCCATGCACCACTGATGTCAAGCTGACGGGCTGCGGACTCAGTCTGCCGCCCGCTCCAGATAGGCCAATACCGTATCGATGATGATCTGCCGGTGTCTGGCAGCGTGTTCGGGCAGGGTAAGGTCGCGCCCGAACAGGCTGGCAAAGGTGTGGCGGTTGGAGACACGGTAGAAGCACAGTGAGCTGATCAGCATGTGTACATCAATGGCATCGGCCTGGTTGTGGAATACCTGCTCGGCAATGCCGCGCGTGAGGATACCTTCCACCACTTCGATCACGCTGCGGTTGCGCTGGCGGATGATGTCCGAGTCGGCAATATGCCGCGCCTGGTGGATGTTCTCGATACTCACCAGCCGACAGAAGTCCGGATGATTGTGGTGGTAGTCGAAGGTGAAGCCGGTGAGCAAGGCCATGGCCTCGCGCGGCGGCAGTCCTTGCAGCTGCAACTGCTTTTCGATATCGCGGATTTCGCCATACACCCGCTCCAGCACGGCAATGTACAGCTCCTTCTTGCTGTGGAAGTGATACACCACCATGCGTTTGTTGGTACTGGCCTGCGCGGCGATATTATCCAGCCGGGCACCGCTGAAGCCGTGCTGGACGAATTCGTTTTGTGCCGCCTCCAGAATACGTTGGCGCATGCCTTCCGGATCGTTTTTACGCCGAGCCGGCAGTGGGGTGGTGGGGCAGTCTGCTGAGGTCAAAACGGATACCAATGAAAGGAGAAGTGGCAATAAAAGCAGAATCTGACCGCTTTTGATGACGGGTGTCAATCAGGCGGCAGTCGCCGGCAAGGGCGTTTTTGTCTGGCCAGGGTGGGGCAGTTTCCATTTGCCATGCCCGGCATGAGGATTGATTTTAAATAAATATTAATCTGTGAAAAAACAGATAGGAGATAATCGTGAAACGCAAGACCCAATTGATGCTGCTGGCTTCCCTGTCCCCGCTGCTGGCCAATGCCGCGCTGGCGGACGATTCCACGGTCACCATTTATGGCCGTATCCATGCCGACTTTGAAAACACCAAGTCCGGCGCGGCCAGTACCGCTTTCTCCACCAACAAGGTGCAAAACGACACCTCGCGCATCGGCTTCAAGGGCACGGAAGACTTGGGCAACGGCCTGAAAGCCATCTGGCAGGTGGAATCCGGGGTGGCCATTGATGATGGTTCGAGTACTGGCTCCAATACCTGGGCCGGTCGGGAAAGCTTTGTCGGGCTGAGTTCCAATCAACTGGGTACCCTGAAGGCCGGTAACTTCCTGGTGGCCATTGACGACCTGCACTACATCGCGGGCAACAGCTTCCAGTACGCCACCGGTATTTCCAATGATGCCACGCTGTGGGCCAATGGCGGCAGCCTGGCCAGTGGCGGTTTTGATGTGCGCGCCGGTAACTCGCTGAGCTATCAGACGCCCAAGTTCAATAATGTCACCGCCCGCATCCAGTATTCGCTCACCAGCGGCACCGGCAGCTCGGAAACCGCCACCCATGGCGCCAGCCTGGTGTCGGCCAATCTGACCTATGATGACGGCCAGTTGCGCGTGGGTTACGGCTTCCAGCAAAACCGCGCCATGCAGCAGATGTCCAGCAACTTCTACCAGAACGGCCTGATGCACATGCTGGCTGTGGGTTACAACTTTGGCAGCATCTATATTGGCGGCCTGGTGGAACACGACATCCTGGATAACATCAACCAGACCGGCAACAGCCGCAGCCGCAACTATGGCAGCCTGATCGCCACCTATACCAATGGTGCCAATATCTTCTCCGCCCAGTATGGTCAGGCAGCTTCCTGGAAGGGTTCAGCCGCGGTGCAGGATAGCGGTGCCAAGATGGGCACGCTGGCTTACAACCGTGTCTTGAGCAAGACCACCCAGGTGTATGTGCTGTATACCGAGCTGCACAATGATGCCAATGCCACTTACGTGCTGGGTGGCAACCCCAGCGCCACCGCCGCCGGGGCCAGCAAGCAGCATTCGCTGGCCGTGGGCATGTGGAAGAACTTCTGATCCTGAGGTAACGGTCCAGTGCCGCAGGTCCGGGGCAACCCGCCTGCGGTTTTGGCCGTTCTGCGCCCATGCGTCTTTATCACCGTCTTGCCCCATCTTCCTCGCGGATTGCCATGCTGGTGGCCGCGGCGTTTTTCATGGAAAACCTCGACGCCACCGTCATCAACACGGCCTTGCCGGCACTGGCGGCCTCGTTTGGCGTGCAGCCGGTGGACCTCAATATCGGCATCGCCGCCTATTTGCTGAGCCTGACACTGTTGATTCCGGCCAGCGGCTGGCTGGCCGACCGGCTGGGCTGCCGCCGGGTATTCATGGCGGCCATCGTGGTGTTTACCCTGGCGTCCTTGCTGTGTGCCATGTCGCAAAACCTGTGGCAGTTTGCGCTGGCGCGGGTGTTGCAAGGCGTGGGCGGGGCGATGATGGTGCCGGTGGGGCGGCTGGCGGTGTTGCGCAATACGCCCAAACAAAAGCTGATGCAGGCCATTGCCATGATTACCTGGCCGGGGCTGGTGGCACCCTTGCTGGGGCCGCCACTG
Organism: Aquitalea magnusonii; assembly: GCF_002217795.2. Classification (NCBI taxonomy): domain Bacteria; kingdom Pseudomonadati; phylum Pseudomonadota; class Betaproteobacteria; order Neisseriales; family Chromobacteriaceae; genus Aquitalea; species Aquitalea magnusonii. The sequence goes on along the minus strand of NZ_AP018823.1, from coordinate 2,253,934 downwards.
GGGGGGCTCATCACCACCTATGCGTCCTGGCACTGGATTTTCCTGCTTAACCTGCCGCTGGGCGCGCTGGCGTTTGCATTGGCCGGGTGGCTGATTCCGGCCTCGGATGATGCGGCGGCAAGCAGCCGTTTCGACTGGACAGGCTTTCTGCTGTGCGGCACGGCCTGTCTGTTGCTGATGAGCGGTCTGGAGCAGGTGGGCGGCAATGGACGCCTGACGCTGGCCATGCTCTGCCTGTTTTGTTCCGCCGTGCTGCTGGCGGGCCTGTGGCGGCATTGCCGCCGCAGCCAGGCCCCCTTGCTGGACTTGTCCATCCTGCGCATTCGCACTTACCGTACCACCATTGTTGGTGGTTCCCTGCTGCGCGCGGCCATCAATACCACGCCGTTTTTGCTGCCGCTGATGTTGCAACTGGGCATGGGGGTGGAGGCTTTTCATGCAGGCTTGCTGTTGCTCACCCTGTTTGCCGGCAATCTGGGCATGAAGGTGATCACCAGCCGTACGCTGCAGCGCTTCGGTTTTCGCCACACCTTGCTGATCAGCGGTCTGGCGCTGGTGCTGCTGACCTTGCTGCTCGCCACCTTCGGGCCGGATACGCCATGGCCGTGGATGGTGCTGGTGCTGTTGCTGTCCGGCATGGCCCGCTCCATGACCTTCACCACCTTGAGCACCCTGGCTTTTGTCGACGTGCCGCCGGCACAGATGAGCCATGCCAACACCCTGTTCAATATGCTGCTGCGCATGGCCTACGGCCTGGGCATTGCCTTTGCCGCCATCGCGCTGCGCCTCTCCGAGGGCTGGCTGCCGGCCTCCAGCCCCTTGGCGCACTATCATTTTGCCTTCTGCATGCTGGCCGCACTGACCTTGCTGGCCCTGTGGGATGTATGGCAACTGCCGGCCAATGCCGGGCAACTGTTGAGCCAGCAGCCGGCGCCGCGTCACTGATGCGCCAATATCTGTTTGGACAGACGGCAAGGGCAATGCCATGCTTCTGGCTTGGCCGCCGGGCCGGGACAGCATGACAGGCACCGCCTGAGGGCGGGCTGGAATAACGACAAGAAGGTTGGGTTTATGGATTTGAAACAGTTGCAGTACTTTACCTGTGTGGCAGAGCTGGGCAGCTTCACCCGCGCGTCCAATACGCTGAACATTGCCCAGCCCGCGCTCAGCCGCCAGATCCGCATGCTGGAAGTGGAGCTGCGGCAGAACCTGCTGATCCGCAATGGCCGGGGTGTTTCCATGACCGAGGCGGGCAAGGTGTTGCTGGAGCACAGCCTGGGCATCCTGCACCAGGTGGAGCGGGTGAAGGAGGAGCTGGGCAAGGTGCGTGGTGCCATGGCCGGGCATGTGGTGGTGGGCTTGCCACCCAGCTTGCTCAAGGTATTGGCGGTGCCGCTGACCAAAACCTTCCGCGCCCGGCTGCCCAATGCCTCGCTGTCCATCTGCGAGGGTTTGTCCGTCACCATGCACGAGGCGCTGGTGGCCGGGCGGCTGGATGTGGCCCTGCTGTACAACGTGATTCCGTCTGCCGAAGTGGAAACCTTCCCCTTGCTGGAAGAAGAACTATTCCTGATGACCGCCCGCTTTGACGATGCCCCGGACAGCATCACCCTGCGTGATGTCGCCGGCACGCCGCTGATCATCCCCAGCCGCCCCAACTCCATCCGCATGCTGGTGGAGTCGGAGTTGGCCAATATCGGCTGCCGTCCGCACATCGAGCTGGAAATCGACGGTGTGTCCGCCATTCTGGAGCTGGTGGCCGATGGCTATGGCTCGGCGGTGCTCACCCGCAGCGCAGTGACCTCACTGGCCGATGCCTCGCGCTTTACCGTGCGCAAGATTGTCGAACCGGTGCTGTCCAGCAAGCTGGCCATGGCCATCAGCCTGCGTCACCCGGCCACCCTGACCCAGCAACTGTTCATCGATTTGATTCGCGAACATATCCGCGAATGGCTGGGGTATCCCTCCGAAACCTGATTGCCTCCGAACGGCTAACAAAATAGCGTAGTGTCCCTGGGGCAAGGCGCGCCGATGCCGACAGTACAAGCGTACGGCAAGCAGGCGCAACGCAGCAGCAGGGTTTTTGTTAGCGGTTCCTGGGGCGGAAAGTAGTATTGTGCTGGCTATTGCAAGTATCACCGGACCCATCTTCATCCTCATTGCCCTTGGTTACTGGGTAAGCTGGCGGCAGTGGTTTGCCCAGGCCAGCGTGCGGGCGCTGGGGCAGTTTGTCATCACCTTTGCCTTGCCGGCGATGATATTCCGCGCACTGACCCGCCAGTCTTTTGCCGAGGTGGTGGACCTGCACTACCTGCTGGCTTATGGGCTTGGCTCCTTGCTGGCATTGGGGCTGGGCATGCTGTTTGCCCGCGTGGTGGCCGGGCATGACCTGCGTCTGAGTACCCTGTTCGGGCTGGGCATGTCCATGTCCAATAGCGGCTTTATCGGCTTTCCCATCGTGTCGCAACTGCTGGGTGCCAAGGCTGGCATTGCGCTGGCCATGACCATGCTGGTGGAAAACGCGCTGGTGTTTCCGCTGGGGCTGATCCTGCTGGAAAGCCATGCCGCCAACGGCAAGGGCTGGGTTTACCTGCTGCGCCAGGTGGCCGGGCGCTTGCTGCGCTCGCCGCTGGTGATTGCCATCAGCACCGGGGTGTTGTGTTCGCTGGCAGGCTTGCAACTGCCAGGCGTGCTCAGCAAGGTGCTGGAGTTGCTGGCACAGGCATCGGTGGCCTTGTCACTGTTTGTTATCGGCGGCTCACTGGTGGGCTTGAAGACACGGGGCATCGTGCGCCGGATTTCCCCCATCGTGCTGGGCAAGCTACTGATACACCCCTTGCTGATCTTCTTGCTGCTGCATTTCCTGCTGCCGGTGCCAGCCTGGCTGCAAGTGGCGGCGGTGCTGTTTGCCTGCGCACCGATGATGAGCATCTACCCCATCCTGGGGCAGAAGTACGGCCATGAAGGCTTGTGCGCGGCCACCTTGCTGGCAGCCACGGTGGCATCCTTTTTTTCCATCAGCGGCATGCTCTGGCTGCAAGGCTGAGTTGTGGCGGCCCATGCGGCGGCGAGAATAAGCAATCCGGTTTTTCTTGGTTGGGAATGCGGGCATGGTTTTTTAATATCCATCCCATGCACATGGTTATGTCCTGTCATGACAGGCCGTGTTTTCATTCCCCTTGCTTTGAAAGGCTGCCAGGATGAGCTTTTATCAGGATTACAACGACAAGCTGGCCATTGAAGGCTGGAACACCCGCGAACTGAGCCAGTACCAGACGTTCGACCTCAAACGCCTGTCCCCGGCACTGGGGGCAGAAATCCGTGGTGTCGACCTCAGCCAGCCGCTGCCGCCTGCGCAACTGGCGGAAATCCGCCAGGCGCTGACCGAGCATCTGGTGCTGACCTTCCCCAGCCAGGCCATCAATGCCGAACAGCACAAGGCGTTTGGCCGTCTGTTTGGCAGCCTGCACCAGCATGTGCTGGGCGACAGCACCCAGTTGACCGCGCGCAGTGGCGATGCGGAAATCCTGGGCTGGAAAACCGGCCGCACCACCCGTTACACCGCGGGCGATGCCTGGCATAACGATGTGTCTTGCGACCCGCACCCCATCTGGGCGTCGTTCCTGCGCGTCACCCGCCTGCCGGAAGTGGGCGGTGGCGACACGGCGTTTGCCAACCTCTACCTGGCGTATGAATCCTTGTCCGAACCCATCAAGCAACTGCTGTTGGGGCTGACTGCCGTGCATGACGGGCGGGAAGGCTGGAGCAATGGCTATGGTGCCGAACCCAAGCCGGGCCAGGTATTCAATGCCAGCGAACACCCGGTGGTGGCAAAGCACCCGGTCAGCGGTCGCCCCTTCCTGTTTGTGAACGAGGCGTTTACTTCGCATATCGTGCAGCTGAGCCGCGCCGAAAGCGATGCGCTATTGCAACTGCTGTACCGCCATATCGAAAAACACCAGTCCTTCCAGGCGCGCATTCACTGGCAGCCGGACATGCTGCTGCTGTGGGACAACTGGGCCACCCAGCACCACGCCATCTGGGACTACTACCCGTTCGAGCGCTGGGGCGAGCGTGTGTCGGCTTATCTGGACCACGGCCCGCAGCCTGCCGGCAGCATCATCAGCCAGCAATAAGCAGCGCAGACTTAAGGCCCGGCTTTGCCAGGCCCGGTGACATCGCACCAAATAACGTTGTCAGCAGCCTGGGGGCTGCCCATCACGGGCGGCCCTTTTTACTGTGTGAAGCACGCGGCTTATGCAGCTTTGCTCTGGCTTATCCAGCGGCGGCTTGATAAGCAACGCAGTTTTCCTTGGTTCACGGGCGCTGTGGCAGTGCTTACAGTAAGCCCATCACGCAAACACACCATAAAGGAAGCCAGCATGACTCTGCGACTTGGCGACATCGCGCCGGATTTCAGCCAGCAATCCACCATTGGCGAACTGAACTTCCACCAGTGGAAGGGTGATAGCTGGGCCGTGTTGTTTTCCCATCCGGCGGACTATACCCCGGTATGCACCACCGAACTGGGTGCCACCGCCAAATTGCAGCAGGAATTTGCCCGCCGCAACGTCAAGGTGCTGGCGCTGTCGGTAGACTCGGTGGAAGCCCACCATGGCTGGATTGCCGATATCAACGACACCCAGCAGACCGAAGTGAATTTCCCCATCGTGGCCGATGCCGACCGCAAGGTGTCCGAGGCCTACGACCTGATTCACCCCAATGCCAGCAGCACCCATACCGTGCGCTCGCTGTTCATCATCGACCCGGCCCACAAGGTGCGGCTGATCATTACCTACCCAGCCAGTACCGGCCGCAATTTTGCCGAAATCCTGCGCGTGATCGACTCCCTGCAACTGACCGACCATCACAGTGTGGCCACCCCGGCCAACTGGCAGCAGGGTGAGGAGGTGGTGATTGTGCCGTCGCTACAGGATGAAGCGCTGATCCGTGAAAAGTTTCCCCAGGGCTATCGTGCCGTGCGGCCCTATCTGCGCCTGACGCCACAGCCGGTGTGAAATAGCGCCTTGAGTTTTTCCGTCCCTGTTGTTCTGTTGTCTCTGTTTCTCCTTCTTGCATGTCTCTTCTTCATGCCGGGTTATCCAACCCGGCATTTTTTTATGCGCAGGCAGAATGCAACACTGCCGGCGCGCCCAGCCACAGCAAGCTGCCCTTGTTGCAGCACCGTGCGCCAGCTACTGGCTAGTGCAAGAGGCAGGCCGGATGGTGCAGCGGTAGGCGCTTGCCTATTTGCCTCGGCCACTGGCGCATGCCTGCGGTAAAAAACGCTAATAAGAAACCTGTTGCCGGGTTGCGCCTGCGTGTCTGCTGCTACTGGCTGTGGCGGTGCGTTTTCCCCAGGCATGCTGCGCTATTTTCTTGGCCGCGCTAAGCAGTTTCATCAATTGACGCGCGCGATATTGCTGTGAAGAATCTAAAAAATTAAGCGAATATTCGCGGTAATAGCAAAGTAAAATATCTGTACATGAAAGTATTTTCTTGTTTGGTGCTTAATAAAGCATCTGTGGCAAAGAGAATTTTCCGAAAACGGGTATTGCTGGCCGGCGTGACAAATGCACGCTGCCGGATCGGCGTAAAAATAGTGTCCTGCCTTGTTTGATAAGGAGTGGACGCAGCCACATTGCATGGCCGATACTTTGAAACCGCGATACTGTGCCACGGCCAGTCATGTTGATGAATACCGGTTCTTTTACTCAAGCAGGAATAAGCGTTGGACCGCCAAACCCCCGATATTGAAGCCATGCTGGATCTGGCATACCAATTGGTATTGTGCCAGCTGGAAGCGGATGTCTATCGCGCCAAGCAGGATATCCGCGAAATGGTGGTGCCCATCAAAATCCTGCTGCTCAAGGAAATGGAGCAGGACGGCCAGATTTGCAGTCTGGACGACTTCTAGCCTCCTGCTGTTCTCGTCGCGCAAGCCTTTCCCTATTGCCCTGCCGCAGTCTCCGGCATGCTGATGTGCATCACGGCGTCTGGTGCAGCCGCTTTGCCATTTCGACGCCTGGCCGGGCATGGCGCGCTACCGCCTGCTTGCGCCGCCGTGCCAGCCATTGGTAGACACCCGATCCGCCCAGCAGCATCAGCAGCAGCCCGGTGAGTGCGGTGGCCACCCGTTGGACGTTCCCGGCAAAGCTGCCATCGTGCAGTACCTGCGCCCAACTGCTGACGCGCCGCCAGGGGTTGCTGGCTTCGGTTCTGTCGATGCGCAGCAGCTTGCCCTGATAGGGGTCTGCCTGCACCAGCGTACTGCCGTTGGGATGTTGCTCGTCCGGCAGTTTCAGGCGCATTTCCACCGGCTTGTCCGGCCGGGCACTGATGTTGATGCTGGTGAGCCTGCCTTGCGGCAGGCGCTGCCGGGCCAGGTGGGCCAGGGTGTCCAATGGCAGGCGCTGGCCGGTAGGCTGGATGGTGGCGTGCTTGCCTGGCTTGCCCTGCTTGGCTGGTGTCAGCCAGTCACGCAGGGGCTGATTGAACGCCAGCACCAGGCCGCTAAGCGTGCTGAGCAGCAGCAAGAGCAGCATGGCGGCACCGGCGGTGCGGTGCAGGTCGCTCACCAGAATGGCCACGCCCTTGTCACGGCGCACCCGCCAGGCCTTGCTCCAGTTCTTCGGCCACCAGTGAATGATGCCGCTTAGCAGTACCAGGGTGATCAGCACACCCGCCCAGCCCACCCAGATTTTGCCTTCCGGCAGCAGCAGACGTGCATGCAGTTCGTGCAGCCAGCCCCAGCCTTGGGCATTGCTGTCCTGTTGTTGCAGGATGCGGCCGCTGACCGGGTCCAGCCACAGGGTAATATCTGGCTGTCCCTTGCTGCGCACACGTGCCTGAATGCTGTTCTGGCTGTGTTCCGGCAAGCGCAGGCTGATATCGGCATGCGGGTAGTGCAGCCGCGCCATGGCATAGGCGGCCTGGTAGCTGACGGGCGTGGCCAGATTGGGCAGGCTGTCGGGGCTGATCTCGGACTGCAGCTCGGCACGGAAAACCAGCAGGCTGCCGCTCAGGCCCAGGGTGATGGCCAGCAGGGCTGCACCCAGGCCCAGGTAGCGGTGCAGCAGGATGATGAAACGCTTCAAGATGGTGTCCTGATTTTCTCGGTTTGCGCTATCAGAAAGTCAGGCTGGCCTTGACCAGCAGCTCACGCGGATCACCCAGGCGCACGGTGGATACGCTGCCACTGCTGCTGGTGGTGGTGGTGCCGGTGCCGGATGCGTAGTAGGTTTTGTCGAACACGTTTTTCAGATTGGCCTGGATTTCCAGCTTCTGGCCGCGCAGACGGGTTTGCCAGGCGACAAAGGCATCGGTCACGTAATAGGACGGCAGTTGGAAGGAGTTGGCCGCATCGCCCTGACGTTGGCCGACATAGCGGGTGCCGCCGCCAATGCGCCAGTGGTTGCCAAACATGTCATTGCCCAGATCGTAGGCCAGGTTGATGCTGCCACTGTGCTTGGGTACGTTGTAAAGCTGTTTGCCGGCATAGACCGGATCGCTGGTCACTACCGCGTCGGTATAGGCCCAGGCCAGTGTCAGTGACAGCTTGCGGGTGATTTCACCGCTGACATCCAGCTCCACCCCTTGGGAGCGCACCTTGCCCATGGCTTTGTCGATGCCATCGGTGTCGGTGGCGACAACATTGGTTTTTTCAATGTGGAACACCGCTGCGGTAGCGCTAATGCCATTTTGTTCCAGCTTCAGGCCCGCCTCGTGCGATACGCCGCGTTCCGGCTCAAAGCTTTGGCCATCACTGGCCGCATTGGGGACAAAGGACTCGCTGTAACTGCCGTACAGCGACCAGTGCGGATTGAGTTTGTAGATCAGGCCAAACTGGGGCAGGGCGGTATAGCCATCGCTGCGGTCGCTCACCACATAAGGCCGGCCCACGCCATCTTCCTGGCGGTAATGCTGATAGCGCAGACCATAAGTGGTGCGCCATTGCGGTGACAGTTCCCAGTTGTCCATCAGCAGCAGCGACTGGGTGTCGATGGTGCTGCGGTTATCGCTCTGGCTGGCACTGAGCGTGGTATTGGCCGGGCTGAGCACGCCGTAGACCGGCTTGTTGACATTCAACTGGGTGGCGGTGCTGGCACTGCCACGGAAGGTGTCCGAGCGCAGTTCGCGTGACTGGGTGATATCCAGGCCGATGATGGGCTTGTGGTTCTGCCCGAAGATGGCAATATCGCCCTGCAATTTGGTGGAAAAGGCCAGTGTGCTGTTGTTCACCACATTGCCATCCAGTCGTCTGGTCAGCACGCCGGTGCGGGCGTTGTATGCGGTGGCGCGGGTTTCGTAGTTGCTGTAGCTGATTTCATTCCAGGCCAGCCGGCTGTCCAGGCTCCACTGATTGCCCAGCAAGCGGCTGAAGCTGGCCGTTGCAGCCTGGGTATGACCTTGGGCCACATCCAGCGTATCGCCCAGCCTGGTTTCCCGAGCGACGTTCAGAGGCTTGCCATTGTAAAACACCGTGCCTCTGTCCCATGGCGTGGAGAAGTCGCTGTATTGGTAAGACAGCAGCAGTTTGTTGCGCTCATCGCTCCAGGACAGGGAAGGGGCAATCATGCTGCGTTTGGTGCTGCCATAGTTGCGCCAGTAGTCGGTGTCCTGTTTGTCGGCAATCAGGCGGTAGGCAAAATTGGAATCCCCCACCGGGCCGGTGGTGTCCAGCGTGGCAGAGCCACCGCCAAAGCTGGAGCTTTGTGCGCTGAGCGTGGTCTTGGGGGAGTTTTCCGGTTTTTTGCTGATGACATTGATGACGCCGCCGGGCTCCTGAATGCCGTACAGCAAGGATGCCGGTCCTTTCAGAACCTCCACCGACTCGGTCGTGGCATCGAAATTACTCATCAGGTAAGAGCGGACGCCATCGCGCAGAATGCTGCCGTCATTGCGCTCGCCAAAGCCACGGCGGGTGAAGCTGTCCTGGATGCCGGCCAGGGTGTTGCTTTCCACTATGCCGCTAATGGCGCTGACCGCCTCGCCCAGCGATTTTACCTGTTTGTCGGCAATGGTTTGCGGGGTGACGCTTTGCACGGCTTGCGGTGTGTCCAGCGTGCTTTGGGCATAGCCTGCCACGCTGCTTGCGCGGGTTTGGTAACTATGTGCCGGCTGGCTGTCGGTAGTGGCGCTGACCGATACGGTTTCCAGGGTGGCGGTATCTTCAGCTTTGGCAGTGAGGGGAATCAGCAGGAGTAGCGAGGTGGAAAAAAAGGAAGCAGGTTTCATGATACATATTGTTATAAATGATAATCATTATCATACATTATTTTGCCGGATTACGGTAGTGTGCGCCCAGGGCGCTAGGGCTGGTTCTGCTGCAGTCTCATGCCCTGTATTGCTGTCGTTGGCGTGCTGAGTGCCGGCCTGGCCGTCTGCCGGTCATGCCTGGCCGGTTATGGCTTTGACGCTGTCATCTGCCGATGGCTTGGCGGCATGTGGCCGTGGTGCTGGCAGGTAAAAAGGTGCAAGCAGCGACAAGATTTCCGCCTGCCAAGGCTAGTATGGTCATTTTCATGTCGCTGGGTGTCTCATGCCGCGATTTTCCATGCTCACCCTGCTGCAAGTATTGGCCTTGCTGCAGGCCAGTGCCTTGCTGCAGGCATCAACCATTCTGGGTGATAGCAGCATGTTTTCCATCAACGGCTCGGGCTTGAGCATCTACACCTCCAGCATGGGCGGGGGCAATGCCTACTGGGCCGGGCATTACAAGGTGGTGGATGTTGCCTATCAAAATGCCGGACATTACCGGCTGGACCTGGCCTGCGCCGCCCCCTGCGCCGCGCTGTCCTTGTCGGTCAGCGCGCAGGACGCCGCACAATTGCGGCTGGGCGATGAGGTGCAAGCCAGGCCCATGCCATATGGCGTGGCGTTTGATCTGGCGCGCAACGGCCAGTTGATTGCCATGCTGCTGGATCCTGCCCTGGCCGGTGAAGTGAAACCGGTACGGGTGATGTAGCTGCCTCCGCCTCATCGGCCGTATTTGTGCATCACCTGATCGACAAAACCTTCCTGTTTCATGCGGTTGAGGGCTGCCGCAATGCGGGCTGCCGTGTCCGCCGGAAAGCGTGGGCCGGAGGCCATCCAGCTTTGGCTGCTGTAAACCACCTTGCCCTCCACCGGCAGGGTGCCAGTCTCCTGCTGGTATATGGACCTGAAGGTGATGGATGCGCCCAGAAAGCTGCCGATGCGGCCCGCTTTGAGCATCTTGGCCATTTCGGGAAGCTGGCTTTGCTCCAGCCGCCGACTGTCTATGCCTTGTTGTGCCAGCCAACTGAGCGCGCTGGAGCCGCTACGCACCCCGATTAATCCCGCCGCCAGCGCCTGCTGCAAGGTATTGCATGGCGCGCTGCCATCTTTGCTAAAGAACCTGAAGTCGGTGGTATTGGTGATGGCTATCCAGCGGAACAAGGCTTCGCGCTCCGGCGTGCGGGCAAAATAAATGATGACTGCATTGGGGCGATCGATGACTTCACGCATGGCGCGATTCCACGGGCGAATCTTGGTGCGAGGCATGAAACCTGCACGGCGTATGGCCTCGCTACCAATTTCAATCATCATGCCCGGACTGGATTCGCCCGGACGATTGCAGATATTGGGCAGGTAATCACATTCAAGATCGATGACTCTGCTGGATTCTGCGGCTTGCGCCAGGCATGCGGTCAGCAATAGTCCGGGCAGCAGTCTGTGTGGCAGGGCGGCCATGAAGGGCTGGCTCCTTTGCGGAGGTATTTTCTTTGCCCTTATTTATAAGCGTTAGTTACCGAATTTGTGCAAATAAATCGCCCGCATGGCATCTCTTAAGTGTTTTTCCGGTTTTCACGGCATTACCGCTGGCTTGAGGTTCTGGGCAGGGTAGGGCCGCAGCCCGGCTCATCCTCCGGCTGGCATGTCGCGCCGGGCTGCGGCAGCCTTGCCGCGTGACTGGCCGCCCATGCTGCCGTCCATCTCGGCATGGGCAGCCGGCTGTGGTGTGGTGAGGTTAATTGCACAGGGAGAAATCAGCGGGACTAGATGGGATGAAACGGGATCAGCCGCGCCAGGCAAGCGTTTCAGCCATCTAGCCGCTCCAGGGTGACCACCGTTTAAATTTTGCGAATGGTCCGCTCAGGAAAGGCCAGATGTGGCACTTTTAGCAAGTTATTTGCACTGCAAGGAACAGTGTCATAGCTGACGGCCAAACCAGACCACTCGGCCAACGACTGCAAAATCACCGCCAGGATTAGATGGGTCAATCTCAAAGGGCCTGTAAGCCTCGTTAGCGCTCATAATTTCCAGTTTCCCACCTGGTAGCTTCTGCACACGCTTAACAAGCAAGTCCCCCTCAATACGCAGTACATACAGCCCTGCCCCAGGTGATGTGTCCGCATGATTCACCAGAATGACATCTCTATCATTCAGTACCCCTTCCATTGAGTCACCCTTTACGGAAAGGACTGACAAGTTGTTGGGATCAATCCTTAGATAGTTATCTATCCAGTAGCGCCGGAAAGACATAGAGAAAATGGGCTTTTCGCCGGCGACAGCAGCCCCATGACCTGCAGCAGCCTTGAGGTCATAACGAGGGATAAAGACAAACTCCTCCAGATCCACAGGATTGCCCAACGTGTCGTGGCATGGACATTTAGAGCCCAGCGATGGAGTCACCTTGTCGGTAGCACCTTTGCGCATTTCTCCTTCACCAAACAGTAGCCAATCCGCCGCAAGGCCATATTTCTTGGCATAAATCGAGATCTTTGTCGCATCGGGCTCTCTCTCGCCCGCTTCCCATGCCTGAAAAGTTGATAGTGAGACACCAACGACATTGGCAGCCTCAATTCTAGGCACTCCCATAGCCTCTCTAGCCTCTCTAATTCGGCTCCCGAGAGCGGACCGGTTACTTTCAGGTTGTTCAGGGGAACCTGAAAGCAACATCTGACCATCAGTACCTGTTTTAGAGTTCATTGCAAGCGCCTGAAAATTAATAGTTTTCTTGTTCGGTGTCTGATTCCGCACACACAAAAACCTGAAAACAAGTTGAAAACGGTTGTTAAGTGTTCATTTTCAGGTATCATGTGCTCACCTAATCACCGCAAGAGATTAAGAAATGAGCACATCCACAACCCAAAAAAAACCCGCCGAGGATTGGCACCGGGCGGATATTGTGGCGGCCGTTCGTAAGGCTGGATGGTCTCTTCGCAAGTTGTCCGTCCAAGCTCAATTGAGCCCTAGCGCATTAAACAATGCGCTGGATAGACCGTGGCCGAAGGCAGAAAAAATCATTGCTGCTGCCATCGGAGTTGAACCAGAGACCATCTGGCCGAGCCGCTACGCAAAGCGCCATTTTAAGCCAGTTTTTCCAACCATTCCTCCTTCATCCACAAATACCCCCACAGCATCACGATCGGCTGTTGCTGTTGAGTGAATGGTAGGGATGAACAGGCCAAATGGCCACAAATCAGATTCTCTGAGCTAGGAGTGATGCAATGAGAAACCAAGGCGGAAAATCCCGCAGCCCCACAAGCCTTGCTGAGGCTTTCGATCTTGATGAAGCAAATGCTCTGAAAGCACACCGCCGCCCGCGCAAGCAGATGGAAGAGCTGATGAGTACCAACCGCTCAACCTATGCCCGCTGGGTGTCAGACTGCGAAATGCCGGCCAGCCGTTTGTTGCAGTTCTCAGTACTGTGCGGCTCTGCCCATGTCATTGAGTACCTGGCTATTGCATGCGGAAAGTTGGTTGTGAGCATCCCGACTGGAAAAAAAGCCAAGGCTGGCGATCTGGGGGAAATGCAAGCCAACTTTGGCAAGGCCGTGATGCTTCTTGAACAGTTTTACCGAGGACAGTCTGAACTGTCAGAAACCCTTGGAGTGTTGAATGACGTTCTTTCGCAAGTGGCATACCACCGAGAGAACGTTATCAAAACAGGCCAGCCGGAACTTGAATTGTTTGGGGACTAAGCATGACCCAGGCTGAACTCAAAACTCACTACAGTGCTGCAGAGCTGGCCGAAATGAAACTGCCCAGCTTGCCAGGAACAATCCAGGGGATTGGTATCCGGGCCAAGACTGAACAATGGGAGTCAAAAAAGCGCCAGGGCCGTGGCGGTGGCTATGAATACGCCCTCTCCAGCCTTCCTGACGCCGCTGTTCGCGCCATCAAGGACCGCCTGGTGACGTCAATGATTGCCGCCCCCGCTGTGTCTGTACCTGTTTTGCCGATGAAGGCGCAGCAGATGGAGCTGGCACTGACTAGCCGTCAGCAAACTGTTGAAGGTGCCCGCAAGGGTGTACTGGTTGCCATTGAGCGCCTGATGGCTGGCTGCGGTGTTACCCGTGAAGCGGCTATTCACACCATGCTGACCCAGGCGAAGGCCGGCACCCTGGACCCTCACCTGGAGCGGATGCTACGTGCTGCCCATGATGGCCGTGGCCGTAAGGGCGATAGCCCATACCCATCTGTACGCAGCATCAAAGGCTGGCGCGCACTTGAAAAACAAGGGCAGCTTGCCCCGAAAACTGCGGTTAGCGCCGTGTTGGAAATTCCGGCCTGGGCCAAGTCTTTCCTGGATTACTGGCAAGTGCCTTCCAAACCGAGCGTATCCCATGCCTATGAGCAATTTGCACGGGATTGGACTGATAGCCCGGAAATGCTGCCATCAATTCACCAGGTGCGCCGCTTCATCGGCAAGTTGGGCACGGTCTCGCGGGAAACTGGTCGTATCGGCCCGCGTGAGATGAAGAACATCAAGCCCTTTGTCCGCCGTGATATTTCCGATCTGCTGCCGAATGACGTGTGGACAGCGGACGGCCATACCTTCGACGCCGAGGTACAGCATCCGCTGCATGGCAGGCCATTCCGCCCGGAAATCACAGCCATCATCGACGTGGCCACCCGCCGCATCATCGGCTGGAGCGTTGGCCTGGCTGAGTCTGGACTTGCTGTGCTGGATGCCATCACCCATGCGGTGACCCGTGAGGGCGTGATGGCGATCTTCTATGTCGACAATGGCTCCGGCTACAAAAACGACATGCTGCGCAATGAGTCGACTGGCGTGATGGGGCGACTTGGGGCCGACATGCGCTTTGCCCGCCCTTACAACTCGCAGGCTAAGGGTGCTGTTGAGCGGCTGCACCAGTCGGTATTCGTTCGCGCCGCCCGTGAGCTGCAGAGCTATATCGGTGCCGACATGGACCGCGAGGCGAAGTTGAGCCAGTTCAAGCTGACCCGCAAGGCCATCAAGGATGGTGGCAGCGTGAATCTGATCAGTTGGCCGAACTTCATTGCCTTCATCAACCAGCGGATTGCCGATTACAACGCCCGCCCGCATCGCGGCCTAAATGGCATCAGCCCGGACATGAAGCTGGCCGAATTTGTTGCCATGGGATGGGAGCCAACCCGCTTGCAGCCAGGCGAGGAAGCCTATCTGTTTCGACCACAAGTCGAGCGGACCATCAGCCGCTGTGAAATCTCTCTGTTCGGTAACCGCTATTTCAGCCGGACTCTGGAAGAGTTCCACGGCGAGCGCTTGCGTATCGGCTACGACGTGAACGATGCCAGCCGGGTCTGGGTGTATGCCGACGATGGCAGGCTTATTTGCACAGCGGAATGGAATGCCAACGTTCGCAGCTTCTTCCCTGTATCGGTGATTGAGCAGGCCAGAGAGAAACGCGCAGCTGGCAGAGCGAACCGCCTGCAGGTGCATCTGGAAGAGGTGCAAGCCGAACGACGCGGCCAACCGGTCATTGAGGCCCAGCAGGAAATTGTTATCCCAGGGCTGATCAGCGGCACTCGTGAGCAACTGGCAGAAGCCGCTGCGCTTGCCCGTGCCAAGCGTCAGCCACAGACCGCTGAGACACCTAGTCTGCGGGTGATTGATGTTGAACCGACCCCCGCACCCAGCAATGTCCTTAGCCTGCCGGATACTCCGGATGCCCGGTACCGCTACTTCTGCACCCTGCGCGACCGTCACCAGCGTGGCGAACCGCTGGGCGAACGTGAACTGGACTGGCTACTGAACAAATACGTCCGTACCAACGAATACCGAACCCTCAGCCAGCGCTGAGACCACAAAAAACAGGAGCCTAAACGTGAATCGCATTGCACCGATTGCCAACCTTGATCTTGTCAGCATCGCCATGAGCAAGCTGATCAACCGCCAAGACGGCCTACCCGGCCTGGGCGTTTACTACGGCCCTAGTGGTTACGGCAAGACCACCACCATCGTCGCTGTAGCCAACGAGACCCGCGCCTACTACGTCCAGATGCGCAGCGCCTGGGGCAAAAAAGCCCTGCTGGAAAAAATCGCCTTTGAAATGGGCATGCGACCTGCTGCCACTGTGTCAGCCAATCTGGATCTGATCTGCGAACAGATGTCGACCAGCCAGCGTCCGCTGATTCTTGATGAGGCCGACCATGCGGCCTCCCGCCCCGGCATGGTGGAGTTACTGCGCGATATCTACGAAGGCAGCCAGGCTCCGCTGATGCTGGTGGGGGAAGAAATGCTACCCAGCAAGCTGAAGAAATTTGAGCGGTTTCATGGTCGGGTGCTGGCTTGGGTGCCTGCGCAGCCGGTAACCATGAGCGATGCCCTGAAGTTGAAAGATATCTACAGCCCGGATATCGCCATTGCTGATGACTTGCTGGCGTATGTGGTCGACCTTGCTCACGGTTCTGTTCGTCGGCTTTGCGTCAACCTGGTGAACATCCAAGAGCACGCCATGTTGAATGGTCTGGACGCAATTGACCGGGCGACATGGGGTACCCAGCCGCTCTATACCGGCGATGCACCGAGAAGGGTTTAACGATGGCAGCGACAAAGCAAAAACGTCGCGGTGCCCACCTAGAAATGGTGGGGGGTAAGGGGGGGCGTCAGAGAGTTTGGGAAGCCATCCGGGCCAATCGTGATGGCTTCTATCTGGCAGACATATCCCGCGCTGCGAAGGTCGATCTGGCGACAGTGAGGACGTATGTGCAAGCACTCGAACGCGGCGGATTTATCCAGCAGTGCAATGTGACCGTAAAGCTGGCAGAGGCAAAGCAATTTGCCCTGGTCAAGGATAACGGCCTGGAAGCGCCGCGCCTGACCGCAGAGGGAAAGCCGGTTATTCAAGGGCTAGTCAATGAGGCGATGTGGCGAACCATGCGGATGGTACGCGACTTCAATTTTCACGAACTCGCGGCACTGGCCAGCACCACTGAAGTTTCAGTCGCACCAGGTACGGCCCGGACCTATCTGAAGCACCTGGCTACCGCTGGTTATTTGATTGAAATCGATAAAGGGCATGGCAAGGGTGCTGGTGGAATTCCTACCCGGTACCGCTTTAATCCAGCCCGAAACAGCGGGCCTCGCCCTCCGATGATCCAGCGTACCAAGTCAGTCTATGACCCCAATTTGGGCCAGGTCGTTTGGCAAGAGGAGCCAGATTATGACCACTGATTGGCTGGAAATATTGCGTACTGCCGTAGCCCAGCGTGGTCAGAAGCCGGTTGCTGCTGAACTGGGGTACTCCCGCACCACTGTCAGCCTTGTTTTAGCTGGCAAATATGCAGGGAAGACCGATGCGGTCGCCACGCAGGTGCTGGCTGTTCTGGCCACGGTGACCTGCCCATTCAATGGCCAGGAAATGACCATGGCTGATTGCCGCGCTTTCAGCAGCAGCCGTGCCCCGACACACCACCCGTTGAAACTGACGCACTGGCGGACCTGCCGCAAGTGCAAAAACTGCAGCAAAGGAGAGTGATATGCAAACCGCCGCCCCGCAGCGCCCAGTGCCTGCATTCCTGCCCATCAATGCCCTGATGCTGCAGGCCGTGAAAAAAGTGGAAGTGGTGATTCAGGAGCTGGGCCGTCGCGGCTTTGCCGTGGTCGGCATCGACATGAGCACTCCGTCGCGCCCCACCGTCCAGATCCAGACCAGTGCCCGCTGCGCCCAGTTGATTGAGTCGGGCCAGGCTGCTTACTACGGCTTTGGCCTGGGTGAGATTGGCCGCTATCGCGAAGGCCAATTCTGCCTGGATGGCTGCCGCGTGGTGTGGACCGAAAACGCTAACTGACCAGGAGCAAAACCATGAATACGCAACAGATTTTGAACGTACTGCAAGGGAGTCGCTTCGGTATGTCAGCCAAAGAGGTAGCCAAAGCAACCGGCCAACCTGCTGCAGACGTTGGGGCGGCGCTGTTTCAGATGGAGATCGCTGGCCAGGTGGGGAAACGTATGGTTGGCCGTGATTCCGTCTGGATCGTCAAGGTACAGACCAAGCCTGCGCAGAAAAAACGAGCTGCCCCGGTAGAGAAGGCACCACCCAAGCCGCTCCCGCTCCCAATGACTCGTATTCCTATCGCTGGACATGTGCAGTTGGATGTTACCGGAGGTCCGATCCGCCTCGGATTCTCCAACCTGAATGATCTGCAGGGCTTTATCAACAAATTGAATGAGGGGCAGTAGCCATGAAAAACCAAACCACTGAGACCAATGCAAACCGTGACTATCGCGCCATGCGCCGTGCAATGGGCATGAATCAGGCTCAGTTCTGGGGGGCTGTCAACGTGACCCAGTCGGGTGGCTCCCGCTACGAAAGTGGCCGCCAGGCTCCGGTCCAGGTAGACGAGCTGGTGCGTCTCCGCCATGAACTCGGCATTGATACCGCCCTGATCACCCCGGAAAACGCCGACCTGATTCGCGCCATTCTGGCTGGCACGCTGGATAGCAAGCTGCTGCTGCAAAACGCTAATCGCTGCCGTGATCTGCTGATTCACCTTGGCAATGGTGCTGTTGATCTGACCGAACTGGCTCAGTCGGTTTCTAACCTGATCGCTGGCCATCAGGAGACAGCAGAGGCCTTGCAGTAGCAATGACTAAGCAGGTCGAGTTGGATGAATCCACCAAAGCCAAGCTGCGGGCAGAGGTTGATCTGCTGGTGAGCATGGGGCATGACCGGGCAAGGGCAAAGCGGATTGTGTGGGATGACTACCTGGACGAGTTGGCAGCCTATACGGCGGCAGCTCAGCCAGTAGCCACTCCACCGGAGACAGAGCCAGTCCAGGAGCAGGAAATAGCGCTCCCAGCGCCGACAGCCCCTGATCCGGTTCTGCCCGGCCCAGAGCCACCGGCAAGAACCAGCCGGTTTTGGGACGCAAAGGAAGAACCCCGGCTAACACCGGAATGGCTGGAGCGAAACCGGCTGCAGCTGGCGAAAGTTAAACAGATTGTTGGAATGAGGAGCAGGTAATGCAAAACGCAACGCAAAACACCCCGAACGGCTACCGCAAGGATGCCAAGGGCCGTTTGGTACCGGTCGAATCAATCAAGGAGATCGACCTGACCCGTGATGCCCTGGTTGTCGAAATCGTCCAGAAAGCACTGGCTGTGAACAAGATGCTGGCTGACTTCAAGTCCGGCGTTTTTGCGGATATCCAGGCCTTCATTGAGCTTTCTGCTGAGCGGTACGGGGCAAAGATCGGTGGGGCAAAGGGCAATACCACCCTGGCCACCTTTGATGGCCACTACATGATCAAGCGTGCAGTCAGCGACACGCTCACCTTTGACGAAGGCCTGCAGGCCGCCAAAGCCCTGATCGACGAGTGCGTGCATGAGTGGACTGAAGGTGCCCGCAGTGAGATCCGCACCCTGATTAGCGATGCGTTCAACGTGGACAAAGAGGGAAAGATTTCCACCGGGCGCATCCTCAGCCTGCGCCGCCTGGAAATCCAGGACGAGAAGTGGCAGCGGGCCATGAATGCCCTCAGCGACTCGGTACGGGTGCAGTGTTCCAAGTCCTACATCCGCGTGTACGAGCGGATTGGCGATACCGACCAGTACCAGCCGATTCCGCTGGATATGGCTGGGGTGTGAGATGGGCCGAGTAGACAGCCTTATTGAACGGGTAATGCAGAAGCATCCCGGAACGAGCCAAGCAGCATTGCTGAAGTACTACGAAGAGGTCCACCAGGAGTTAGCCCCGTTGGCACGTCAATTAGAGGCCATGGTTGACCATGCGGAATTGCTGAAGGCAAAGGCGATTTCTGCAGACCGGATGGCAATCCTAAACAAGGTAAATGCTCTGATTCGCACCGGAGATCTGCCAGCGCGAGCACACAGTGAACGGAATGGAATGGTTCTCGCCTACAACGCGATCTATGAGTTTATCGCGGATCAGGACAAGGACGATGTTGGAAAGACGGATGCCGCCAAGCGTCAGTAATTGGCGGCTTCTGATCCGCAACCTCAGAACCGGAAACATCCCTTTCAAGTAGTTTTTACAACGCAGTACCAAGGAGAAAAGCATGAACAAGCAAGAGCTGATCAAACACGTAGCCGAACACGCTGAAGTGACTGCCAAGCAGGCCGAAGCCGTGATCAACAGCCTGACCACCACCATCCTGGACACCGTCCGTGCCGGTGGTGAGCTGCAAATCACTGACTTGGGCAAGTTCGGCAGTGTGGAGCGTGCCGCCAAGGCCGGCCGCAATCCCAAGACCGGTGAAACCATCCAGATCGCTGCCAAGCGTGCTGCGAAGTTCTCCCCGGCCAAGCGTCTGAAAGAGGCCGCAGCAGGCTAATCCGTGCGAAACCGCCCGCAAGGGCGGTCTGCCAGGCGTGGTGGCTTGGTACTGATGAGCAGCCGAGGAAAACATGGATAAACAAACAGCAATCGAAAAAATCAGGAAGTGCCTAGCCCTGGCCAAAAGCGCCAATGAGCATGAAGCCGCTGCAGCCCTTCGCCAGGCTCAAGCGCTGATGCGCAAGTATGGGGTGGAGGATGGCGACATCCTGATGGCCGAGGTAAGCGAGGCCAAGGTTAAAGCAGGTGCCAAAACCAAGCCTGTGAAGTGGGAAAGCCAGCTGTCCACCACGGTGGCCACCGCCTTTGGCTGCCGCAAGATTTTTGTCCAGGAATTGAAAGCAGGCTACTGGACGTTTATCGGCTGCGGCCCGGCAGCAGAGATAGCCACTTATGCCTACACCGTGCTGATGCGCCAGCTGCGCAAAGCCCGCAGTGAGTACCAGCAGACCCACTGTAAACGCCTTGTTCCGGCTAGTCGGACTCGCCGCGCCGATCTGTTCTGCGAAGCCTGGGTGGCTGGCGTTCGTCGCCAGATTGAGGCCTTTGCAGGCACGCAAGCCAACGAAGAAGCACTGGAGGTCTACATGGCCAAGGAATACCCGGACCTTGGCACCTTGGTTCCCAGGGATCGCCAAGCGGGAAAGAGTCTTCGCGATGGTGATGTGAATGCACGAGCAGCTGGCTGGAATGCTGGACGCAAGGCAACGCTGAATCATGGCGTCGACAACAAACCGTTGGCCATTGGTCAGTAACCGCCGAAAGAAACGACATGGGCAAGCTACAAGACCGTATCAATGAAATCGAACAAAAAGTCGCAATGGGTGAGCTGGACGCATTCCAGTGCTTTACCCAGATGCGCCAGCTGATTGATGTCTCCTGTGACCAGTCGGAATTGCTGCCCCTCTACCGCGAAGTTGTTGGACGAGTCGCCATTGCCCAAGACGCCAGAACAGTACTGCCGAATATGCGGTGCTGGTGGAGCAGAGAAAACATCCTCCGTATCGCGATGGACTTGCCAGACAAAGAAGGCCGCGCCTTCATCGGGCGCTGATAGAACCCGGTGTCGAGCCTGTTAACACAGGCTCCGCAACGTGTTTTAACCCTCAATGCAGCCGTGACCGGCCAGCCCCGATCAACTCACTGGGGTGCCGTCCTCTGATAAAGCCGGCATGGCCGGTCACGCGTGCATTGAGTTTGACCAGGAGAAGAACAATGACCGACAGACGCAAGGCGATGATCGCAAAGATCAAGATCGCCCAGCAGCAGCTGCAGATGGCTGACGACAGCTACCGCGCCATGCTGGCACGCCTGGCTGATGGCAAAACCAGCAGCACCAAGCTGACCCTGCAGCAGCTGGATGACGTGCTGGCCGAAATGAAGCGCCTGGGCTTTGTGCAAAAGCATGGCCGCCGTCCGCAGCCGAAGGACACCCGCGAAACCCTGATTGCAAAGGTTGAGGCCCAACTGGCAACCGCTGGCCGGCCCTGGGAGTACGCACATGCAATGGCCAAGCGTATGTACAAGGTCGAAAAACTGGAATGGCTGGATTACGAACAGCTGCAGGGGGTGATGGTCGCCCTTGTCTATGATGCACGCCGGAATGGGAGGCCCGTATGAACCGCAGTGACCACGAAATGGCAATGGCCCGTGCTGCACACCTGTTACCAGAAAATGCCCGCCAGCTCGTTGATATGCTAACGCTGGCCACCACACTGAAGCTGGTAGATGCCTACGGTGGCACACACTTCCCGATCCCGAAAACCGCCAGGCAGGAGGGACAATATTTTGCAGCACTGGCTGAAGCGGTAGGCGTCGATGCAGCGACCAAGCTGGTCAAGCGATATGGCAATACCAGGCTGTATGTGCCGAAGTGCGCTGCAGCACTGCGTGCCCTGCGTGATGCCAGTATCCGCGCTGACTATGACATGTCGTGCGGTGAGTTGGGGCATAATGCCACTGTCAATAATGTGCTGGTGCCGAAATACAAGCTGTGTGACCGCAGGATTGAAGAAATTCTAGCCAAAGCAGATGACCTGCTACCTGCGACTGCACAGGGCAGTCTGTTCTAGGAGAGTTGTCATGAAAATGGGTTCGATATCGGTGTTGGTAATTGCAGTGCTTGTGATCGGCTTTGGTGGTCATGCTTACAAGAAACACCAGGAAAAACAAAAGAACATCGAAGAGGCTGAGCAAGTACTCGCAGAACTGAAGAGTCTGGAGCAGCCCTACAAAGACTTTATCGAGCAATCGAGACTTGCCTCTGCAACACCAAGAGTACAACTATCTCCTGTCGTCGCCAGGATGCAGGACACTCTGAAGGTCGTTGCAGAAATGCATAGCAGTGGTTGTGCGATGGGAGTTCAGGTGACCCTTCGCCAATCAATTGAGAACATGAAGGATGGCTTTCTGTCTTTTATGGCGCACGACGATATAAAGTCAGATGCACAAACTTCGGTTGCAACATCTCAAATATCCGAATACCAGACATCTGCAGAGGCTTGCGCGATAGTAATGAAGAAACGGCTGGAAGATTTACAAAAGTAATACCCGACACTTAAAAGCCCCGCATAAGCGGGGCTTTTCTATTGGGGCAGGCATTTAGGTGTTATGGGATGTATTTGACTACCCCAAACTTCATCCGACGGACACCTGCTGTCATGTACAAACTGGGTGAAGTTTGAACCACACCTGTCATGGATTCGCTGTTACCTACTTCAATTGCGGCATCCCCACCCCGCTCTTTCACCTCCTTCGCGACGGCACTTCGGATCATGGATTCATCACCAACACCGCTGCCGATTTCACTCACGACGATACCAATCAGCCTGTACTTCTGTGGTGGCGAACCATTAGCCCAAAAGTCGACTCCATTGACGGTGACTTTTGTACCACCATGCCCCTCATAGATTGAGGTTTTCCCCTCATAAGGCTGGAAGTCGACAGACGCACACCCAGCAAGAAACAAGCCGAGTAAAGCCGAAACGAATAGGCGCATTTTTATCTCGTATGGTTAGGTGCAAAGCCGTTTGCATTTTAGTCACATGGCATTGAGTGCGATAGTGCCGAGATCATGCTGGCAGTACCCATAAGTCAGCAATTACCGAACCCCTTCCCAATCTGCCCACCTCCTGATTTTCCCTACGATTTGCCTCATGTCTCGCATGAGGAAATATCGTGTCCCGCACCATCAACCTAATTGTCATCCACTGCGCCGCCAGCCCCAACGGCAAGGTACTCGGCTCCGCGTCTAAATCGGCTGCAGCCGTCATTGACCAGTGGCATGCCCAGCGCGGCTTTCACCGCCAGCCGGCCGCTATTGCCGCTTACAACCCCGACCTCAAGGCCATCGGCTACCACTTTGTCCTGGACGTCGACGGTACCAAGGCCGCCGCCCGCGCCCTGGATGAAATCGGCGCGCATGTGGCTGGCCACAATGCCAACTCCATCGGCATCTGCATGGTGGGCACGGATCAGTACAGCACCGCGCAATGGGGTGCGCTGGCCAGCCTGGTGAAGGCTCTGCTGGCCAAGTATCCGGGCGTGCCGGTGGTTGGTCACCGTGATTTGTCCCCAGACAAGAATGGTGACGGCACGGTGGAACCCCGCGAATGGACCAAGACTTGCCCCGGCTTCACCGTTGCCGCCTGGCTGGCTGCCGGCATGAAGCCACAGCCCACAAATACCCTGGCCAGCTGATGCACCGGCCGCTCATTTACCTGTTGTTGCATGCCCTGGCAGCCCACCATCTCCCGTTATCCCGGTGGCGGGTGGCTGGTAGCCAGTCCGCCCCGGTAGGCCATCGTGGCCATAGTGGTGTGGCCCAGGCCAAGCGTGCAGCAGCAAAGCGAAGGAACCGCCGTCGTGCAACTCGCTGACATCCTCACCAACCCGGTTACCCAGCGCCTGTCGCAGAGCAAGCTCTGCATCGCAGTCGCCCTGGTGGCCACCACTTTTGCCCTGGTCTGGGAGGTGGTGCATGGCCGCGCCACGGAATGGCTGTATGGGCTTTATCTGGCCGCATGGGTAACCCATGCCCAGGCCAGCAAGCGGGCCGCCATTGCCCGTGATGCCTTGCCCACTCCGGCAGCAGGAGACGCGCCATGAACCTGTCCATCCCGCTTATCCCGACCTGGGTAAAGGCTGTCGCCATCGGGGCCGGCCTGGCATTCATCACCTACCAGGTGCATCAGCACGGCGTCGAATCGGGTGCCACTGCCCAGCACAAGGCAGATGAAACCATCCGCAGCAACCTGGTTGCTGACTACGAAAAGCAGCTGGGTAAGTTCAAAGACCAGTGGGCCGCTGAGCTGGCTACAGCCCTGCGTGACAAGCAGACGCTGGAACAGCAGGCCAACCAGGTCGGTGCAGCTCTGCTGGAGACCCGCGCCCAACTGGTCCGTACCCAGCAGCAACTGAAACAGGAGATTCCCCATGTCGTACAAGCTGATGGCCCTCGCTGGACTGGTATTGGCCCTGCAGGGCTGCGTCTCTACGCCCAAAACCTCGGCTACCCCCTCTCCAGTGGTGATCCGGGTCTGCCCGCAGCCAACCCCGGAGATGCTGCAAAAGCCGATCAAGCCGGCAGCGCCGGAGCCGGGCTATCACCCACAGACCTCCTGACGCACTCGGCGGATTACGGCCAGTGGTGCCAGAAGCTGGAGCAGCAGCTGGATGCCTTCATCACCCTACATACCAAGGACGCGCCATGAATAAAGAAAACAGCAATTTTCACGACTGGTATGAGGCGCTGAAGGCTTATGCCCGGAAAAAAGGCGGTAGCGCGGCTGATGTGGATGCCTGGCGTGAGGACTATGAAGCCGGAAAGTCCGTTGAGCAGGCTTGGTTTGACGCGTGGGGTGAGTAATGACCGACCTGACAATTCAAAACGAGCAAGGCCAGTTGATGGAGTCCCTGGAAATCAAGGGCGCAGCGCTGGCGGCTGTCGTCGGCCAGATTGCCCGCCTTGGTGGTGATGCGGAGTGTGCAAAAGAGGCTGCAAAACGGCTGTCCGAAGCACTGTACTGGGCAGACCGGGCGATGGGGGCCTTTGATGGATCCGTTTGATCGTGCCCAGAAGCAGGAGCTGGACGAGCGCGAAGGCCACATTGCTGCACGCCAGGCACTGGTCCCGCATGGTCCGCCAGCCACGCATTGCATTGATTGCGGGGTCGAAATTCCGAAAGAACGTCAGGTCGCGGCACCCGGCCTGCGCTGTACACGTTGTCAGAGCGCCGTTGAGCGCCGAAATGGGGGAAACCGGTGACGGTCACTGTTGAATTTTGGTACCTGGTCGGCCTGCTGCTGGGCTTCCTTGGCGTGGTGTTTACCTTCGGCAAGCTATTGCTGGGCGAGATTGAAAAGCGCCTTGACCAGCGCTTCCAGACCATTGATGCCGCTAACAAGGCAGCAGAGCTGCGTCTGGATCAGCGGTTCCAGGCGATTGATGAAGCAAACAAAGATGCCAGCAAACACTGGGACACCCGCTTTGCCGAGCTGATGGAACAGAACCGGCGCGAGGCCGACGGTTGGCAGCGCATCGAAAAAGACTTCCTGCGCTTCCAGGCCGAGCTGCCGCTGCAGTACGTGCGCCGGGAAGACTACGTACGCAACCAGACCGTGATCGAGGCCAAGCTGGATAGCCTCGCCCTCAAAATCGAAAACGTCCAATTGAAAGGACAGCAGCAATGAATATCGACGAAGCCAAAATCCGCCGTGAGAGCCTGCGCTGGTACCTGGTGCTGGCAGCATATAACGCCCGGCCAACCGAAGTCGTCGAAGACGTCATCCAGCAAACCATGCGGTCCCTTTACCCCGATGTATCGCCGCTGGAGGTACGTAAGGAGCTGGATTATCTGGAAGACCGCGCCATGGTGAAGCTGCGCAAGGAGCCATCGGGCCGCTGGTGGGTGGATGTCACCCGCTATGGTGTCGACCTTGCCGAGTACACCATCGACTGCCAACCCGGCATCGCCCGCCCCGAAAAGTACTGGTGAGCGGACATGGCTGCACGCAATAGTGTTTCCATGCTGCCGGCCGAGGTGCGTGCCTGGCTGGACCAGTCCCTGGTCGATGGCAATTTCAGTGGCTACCAGGCACTGGAGGAGCTGCTGCGCGACAGGGGCTTCAGCATCAGCAAGTCCGCCATCCACCGCTATGGCCAGAAGATTGAACGCCGCTTCGCCGCCATCCGTGCCAGTACCGAAGCCGCCAAGCTGCTGACCCAAGGTGCGTCGGATGATACCGACACCCGCTCCGAAGCGTTACTCGCCCTGGTACAGACCGAGCTGTTTGAATCCATCGTCAACCTGCAGGAAGCCGGGGACGAGGATGTCTCCAATGAAGACCGGATAGCCATTTTGTCCAAGGTGGCCAAGAACATCGCCACCTTGAGCCGGGCTAGCGTGAACCAGAAGAAATTCCGCCTGGAAGAGCAGGCCCGCATCGAGCAGAAGGCCCGCGCTGCGTTGCTGGCCGAGCAAGAGCAGAAGCTGGAAGAGCTGCGTGGCTCGGATGGTATGTCGGAACAGATGGAAAGCAGCATCCGCCGCATCCTGCTGGGTAAAGAGTGATGACTGAAACCGTACAGCAAGCCCCGTTAAAAGCCCTGGGCAGCCCGCGCAAAATTAACCTGGCCGAGGAGCTGGAGCTGGCCGGGGTTGTGGTGCCGCAGGAAGTTGCCGAGGCCATCCCGGCCGAGCAGCCGGTTTTTCTGCCTTACCAACAGCGCTGGTTTGAGGACGAGTCCCAGATCATGATCGCGGAGAAGTCACGCCGTACCGGTCTGACATGGGCAGAAGCCGGCCGCAACGTGGTAAAGGCCGCCCGGCCGCGCCGCCGCCAGGGCTGCAATACCTTCTATGTGGGCAGCAAAAAGGAAATGGCGCTGGAGTACATCGCCGCCTGCGCGCTGTTTGCCACGGCCTTCAATGAGCTGGCCCGCGCCGACGTGTACGAGCAGACCTTCTGGGATGAGGGCCGGCAGGAGGAAATCCTCTCCTACATGATCCGTTTCCCGAAGTCGGGTTTCAAAATCCAGGCACTGTCCAGCCGTCCGTCCAACCTGCGCGGCCTGCAGGGTGACGTTGTGATTGATGAAGCGGCATTCCATGAATCCCTCGAGGAGCTGCTGAAGGCGGCGTTGGCGCTGACAATGTGGGGCAACAAGGTACGGCTGATCAGCACCCATAACG
Organism: Aquitalea magnusonii; assembly: GCF_002217795.2. Classification (NCBI taxonomy): domain Bacteria; kingdom Pseudomonadati; phylum Pseudomonadota; class Betaproteobacteria; order Neisseriales; family Chromobacteriaceae; genus Aquitalea; species Aquitalea magnusonii. Next base: position 2,227,190 of record NZ_AP018823.1, on the reverse strand, counting down.
GGGTCGAAAACCTGTTCAATGAGCTGATCCTGGAAGCCCGTGCCGGCAAGCGCGACTACAGCATCCACCGGATCACGCTTGACGATGCCATTGCCGATGGCCTGTACCAGCGCATCTGCTACGTCACCAATAAGGAATGGTCAGCCGAGGCCGAGGCGAAGTGGCGTGCCGATCTGTACAAGAACGCCCCGAACCCCGAGTCGGCCGACGAAGAGTACGGCTGCGTCCCCAAGAATAGTGGCGGCAACTGGCTGTCCAGCCTACTGATTGAAAAGCGCATGTCACCCGACACCCCGGTGCTGCGCTATGAGTGCCCGGCAGGCTTTGAACTGGAGCCGGACCATGTCCGCGCCAGCCACTGCCAGGACTGGATTGACTCGGTGCTGCAACCGGAGCTGGACAAGCTGCCCAAGGGCGTCCGCAGCTTTGACGGTGAGGACTTTGCCCGTAGCGGTGACTTGTCGGTTCACGTTCCGCTGATTGAGATGCAGAACCTGGTCAAGCGCGTGCCATTCATCCTGGAAATGCGCAATGTGCCCTTCCGCCAGCAAGAGCAAATCACCTTCCACCTGCTAGATAACCTGCCGGGCTTTGCCGGTGGCGCATTCGATGCGCGGGGTAATGGCCAGTATCTGGCTGAAGTGGCCATGCAGCGCTACGGGGCGGATCGCATCCACCAGGTGATGCTGTCGGAAAGCTGGTACCGCGAACACATGCCCCCGGTCAAAGCTGCCCTGGAAGATGGCGACCTGGACGGGCTGCCGAAGGACAAGGATGTGCTGGCCGACATGCGCGCCGTGCAAATCATCAAAGGGGTGCCACGTATTCCGGACACCCGCACTACCGGCGCTGACCTGGGCAAGCGCCACGGTGACGTGGCAGTCGGAGTCGCCCTCGCCGTGTATGCGTCCCGTGTGATTGATGCTGCGCCGCTGGCCACCAGGGGCTACAAGTCCATCCCTCGCGGGAGCATGGCCATGTCAGCCCGATTCGGGCGCGGCACCTGGTAACGAAACGGAGTGCAAAACATGCCGCAAATTGTGGATCACAACGGCCAGCCGATTAACACCGGCCTGCTCAAAACCACCATCGCTACCCCGACCACCACCGGGGTGCGTCAGATCATTGCCTCGGCCAGCCATGGGCTTGACCCGGAGCTGCTGGGCAACATGCTGCGCCAGGCAGTGAATGGGGATGCCAGCGCCTATCTGCGCCTGGCTGAGGACATGGAAGAGAAGTACCTGCATTACGGCTCGGAACTGTCGACCCGTAAGCGCGCCCTGGTTGGCCTGGAGCTGTACGTGGAGCCTGCCGGCGACGATGCCGTCAGCCTACGTGCTGCCGAGCTGGTGGAGCAGGCACTGGCACCGATCAAAGAAAACCTGTTCGATATCCTGGATGCCATCGGCAAGGGTTTCAGCGTCCATGAGATCGACTGGGAAACCAGCGCCAAGCAGTGGATGCCTGTTGGTTTGTCCTACCTACAGCCCTACTGGTTGCAGATCCGGCGCGATGAGCCGGAAACGCTCTACCTGCGCTCGGACAGCAATATCTATGGCGATGCGCTGGCCCCGTACAAATTCATCACCCACAAAGTCAAGGCAAAGTCGGGCGTGCTGATCCGGGGAGGCCTGGCGCGCATGGCCTGCTGGGCGTTTCTGTTCAGCAATTACGCAATAAAAGACTGGGTGACATTTGCCGAGGCATATGGCCAGCCGCTGCGGGTGGGCACGTACGATGTATCCGCTACCCCGCAGGACATTGAAACCCTGTTGATGGCCCTGCGCAGCCTGGGCACCGATGCGGCGGCCGCCATCCCCAAGAACATGGAGATCGACTTTGTCGACGCCGGCAACAAGACGGCCTCGGTTGATATCTATGCCCGGCTGACCGAGTACTTCGACAAGCAAACAAGCAAGATCGTGTTGGGCCAAACCTTGTCGACTAATACCGGTGGTGCAGATGGCGGTGGGGCTTATGCCCTGGGCAAGGTACACAGCGAGGTGCGGGAAGACATCCTGGAGGCCGACGTCCAGCAGCTGGAAGCCACTCTCAGCCGTGACTACGTCAAGCCGGTGGTCGACCTCAATCTGGGCGTCCAGTCGGCTTATCCGACTATCAAGCTGCGGATCAACAAACCGGAAGACCTGACTGCGCTGGCCGGGGTCGTCGACACCCTGGTACGCGCTGGTCTGCCAGTCAGCCAGGAATCGACCTATACCCGTTTCGGGCTGGAACGCCCCAAACAGGGCGAGGCGATACTGGTACCGGTGGATGCCCCGGCCCAGCAGGCGATGAATCGCTATCGTGCGATGAATGCCCAGCAGCCGGGTCAGACTGCTGACCCGATGGCACCGCTCCTGGAGCAACTGACCAGTAAGACGGCGGACCCGATGGATGCCATGCTGCAGGTGATTCGCCAGGCGCTGGCCGATGCCCCGGATCTGGAGTCCTTCCAGGCGTGGCTGACCGGTGCCTTTGGTGACCTGCCAACCACTGAGCTGCAACGGGTGATGAATACCGCCTTCAGCCTGGCTGAGCTGTCCGGTCGCTACGAGGTGAGCAATGGCCGATAGCGCGGCTCCGCTGACTGCGGTCTTCAAGCAGCCCTGGCAGACGCAGCTGGACTATTTTCAGCAGAAGCTGAACCTGCCGACTGAGCAATGGACCGACATCATGAAGGCGCAGCATGACCGCTCCTTTGTGGTGGCCGGGGCCATGGCCAGCGACTTGCTGGAGGATCTGCGGCAGGCAGTAGGCAAAGCCATTGCCGGTGGCAGTACGCTGGCCGACTTTCGGCGCGACTTTGACCAGATCGTGGCCACGCATGGCTGGGACTTCAAAGGTGGCCGCAACTGGCGCACCCGTGTCATCTACCAGACCAACCTGCAGACCAGCTATGCCGCAGGCCGCTACCAGCAACTGACCGACCCGGACATGCTGAAGGTGCGGCCGTACTGGCGCTATGTGCACTCCGACTCGGTACTGCGCCCCCGGCCGCAGCACCAGGCATGGAATGGGCTGATCCTGCGCGCTGACGATCCTTGGTGGAACGTTCACTACCCGCCCAATGGCTGGGGCTGCCAATGCACCGTGCATGCGGTTTCGTTGCAAGAGCTGCGTGACAAGTACGGTAAGGACGGCCCGGATACTGCACCGGTCATTCAGACACGCAGGGTGGAGCAGGACGATGGCAGCGTGGTCTATGTGCCGGATGGTATCGACTTCGGCTGGGACTATGCGCCTGGCCAGGCCTATGTCGGCAAGCTGCTGCTGGACAAGGCCGCGACGACCTCGGCCCGGATCGGTGCGGATGCTATCCAGAGTGCGGTCAACAATATCGACGCCCTGGACAAGATCATCCAGGAGCGCTGGCAGCCGCTAGTGCAGCAGATCTACCCGGACCCGGCCAGCTACCGGCCGACAAAGCAACGCTTCCACATCGGTGCACTCTCGCCGCAACTGGTCGACAAGATAGAACAGGCCACGGGCGATCCGCTGGCCACGGCCGTGGTGTCGGTCGACGATGCAGAGGTCAAGCATGCGCTGCGCGATACCGGGGCAAAAGCGGACAAGCGGATTGCGCTGGACGATGCAATGCAGACCGTCGTCGGCATGTGGGAGCCGGAGCGCGTTTATCAGCAGATTGATCATGGCAAAGAGGAGCCTGTTTATCTGGCAGTCTGGCAAGCAGCTGATGGCAGCCGGCATGTTAAAGCAGCGATTAACGTGAACTACCGGACCAAGGACAAGGATGCATCAGGGAAGCGCTATACCTTGCAGACAAACACGTTGCTGACCCTGGGCTATGTGGACCTGCGGGATTTGGATAATCCACAGCTTTACAAGCGGATTCTATAGAAGGAGGGAAACCGTGCCGGCAGGGACGCCACCCCCCTGCGTGTGCACGCCCTTTCGGGGTTGCAATACGTACAGCGCTATTTCACGTATTCCAGCACGGTATATTCATTATGAGTGACAACAGCTTTGAAATCCAAGTCATCAACGACAGTGTCGGCCAGGCACTGGGTCAACTGTTGGCCCAAGCCCACAACCTGCGTCCGGCCCTGCTGGACTTTGCAGAATGGGCTAAGGCCGAGACGGACCAGCGCTTTGCCGACCAGGCGGACTGGCATGGCCAGCCCTGGGCACCTAATGCCGAGCTGACCTTGGCCAACTACCTGCGTAACCATGGTGGCAGCAAGAACTTCAAAAAGGACGGCAAGCTGAGTGCTGCAGGCACCAGGCGGCTGGCTGCCAAACGTATCCTGCAGGTGGACGGTACGCTGCGCCGGGCTGCATTCAGCTACGACGCAACCAGCGACAGCCTGCGCTTCGGCCCCTGGGGCAATGGCCTGGACGCCTATGCCGCAATCCAGAACTTTGGTGGCAAGGCGGGCCGGGGACTCAAAGTCACCATTCCCATGCGCCAGTACTTGCCGGTCGATGTCGACGGCACACTGGCCGCCCCTGCAGAAGCCAAGTTGCTGGACATACTGGCCACCCATTTCCAGCAAAGCTGACTTTCCCCATAAACCGCCCTTGGCGCATGCGTAGTGCAGGTAGACTGCTAAGGGTTGGTAGTAATGGGGTAAAACGCCGTCTACCCCCGTTAACGCGTGTTAATTCCTAACTCAGACAGCCTTCCGCCCGCTGCATCCGGTCAATCTGCGCATTTACCGAACCCCTTCCCCCGTTTTTGTCCCCACCAGGCTGCGCACAATGCAGCCCATGAAGCTCATTCCCGAAGACGTTATCCGTGCACTCAACAGCCTGCAGCCTGATGGCCTGCAGCGGGCGAGCTGCGCCATCGCGCTCTCCATCGCCCTGGCGCTGGGGTCGAATGGTGAGCCGTCTGAGTGGTGCCAGGTCATTCCGGCCGGCACGTTCATGGGCCGTGATGGCCGTGGACCGTGGCATACCGACACCGCCGCCGTGCTGGCCGACTTTGCAGCAAACCAGGCGAAGGGCATTGATCCGGTGGTCGACTACGACCACCTCAGCATGGTGTGCCTGCAGACCGGCCAGAAAGCAGAGGCTGCGGGCTGGATCAAGCAGCTGGAAATCCGGGATGGAGAGACCTGGGCGCGCATTGAATGGAATGCCGACGCCGTTCAGGTGATCACGGCCAAGAAATGGCGCTACCTGTCACCCGTCTTCGATTTTGATGCCAGCGGCCGCGTGGTCCGCCTGGTCGCCGTGGGGCTGACCAACCAACCCAACCTGTTTTTACGTGCCCTCAACTCACAGGAGAACCGCATGGACCCGATTGACCAGCTGCTGCAGGAGCTTGGTATCAGCATCAGCGATGCCATGGATGCAGCCGGCAAACTGTCTGCCGCCTTGAATGCCATCAAGACGCTGAAGGACATCAGCAATTCGACCCAGACCGCCATGAATAGTCTGCGCCAGGTTACCGGTGCCGCTGCCGATGCCGACCTGAAGGCAGTAACCAACAGCATCATGACCGGCTTTGTACCCAAGGCCGAATACGAGCGCGTGGCCAATAGCTTGCAGCAGCTGCAAGCCGGCACTGCTGCCGCCGAAGTCGACAAGGCGCTGGATGAAGCCATTGCTGCCGGCAAGATCACGCCAGCCAGCCGCAACTTCTACCAGGCCATGTGCAGTACCGACATGAAGGCCTTCAAGGACTTTGTGAAATCCGCCCCGGTCGTGGTGCAGCCCGGTACCGAAACCACCACACGCGCCGCCAATAGCAAGCATGACAACCAGCAGGCTGGCGACAACCCGCTGATTGCCAACGCCAAGGCCCGCGCCGGCACCAAGTAACCCGATACGGCCCTTGGCCAGAAAAGGACAGTCATGGAATCCCTGACGATCAATCAGACCCTGCCGCCCCAGATCCCGCTGGTGGGTGAGCCGGATGAATGCTGCGAAACCCTGGCAGTCGGCCCGGCCGCACTGCCGGCCGGCACCATCCTGGGTGTGGCCACGCTGGACGATGAGCTGGCCGTGCCCTGGCATGTTGGTGACGACCCGCTGGCTTTCGTGCTGGGCGTGACCCGCCACGCGCTGCCGGCAGCCGATGCCGGTGTCACCTCCCGCGAGGTGGGTACCGTGGCCGGCGATTGCCTGGTGGCGCTGGATACGCTGCCGGAGCTGCAAGCGGCACAGGCATCCGCCCCGGCCAAATACCGTCACGTTTACCGCCAGCTGTCGGCACGTGGCATCCGCATCACCGAGCGTGCCGGCGACTAAGCGTCACCCGCTGTCACGACCTCAAGCAAAGGAAAACTGAGCCATGCCTCAATCTATCGCTGATCTGTTGAAAGATCCCGCGTTCTCCATCGCCAGCCTGACCGAATCGATCAAGCTGCTGCCGAATACCTATTCCAAGGTAGGCCAGTCCGGCATTTTTGTGCGCAAGGGCGTGAATTCCCGCACCATCGCCCTGGAATATGCCGGTGGCCGACTCCACCTCCTGTCCAATCAGGACGTGGGTAGTCCGGGCCAACGCACCAAGCGTGACAAGAAGAACGTGCGGTTCTTCGGGGTACCGCACATCCCGCACGATGACACCATTCTGGCGGCCGAGATCATGGGCTCTCGCGTCTTTGGCGGCAACGACACCCTGACGGTGGCCGACGTCGCCAATGTGGTGAACGACCATCTGCAGGACATGAAGGTCCGTCACGACCTGACCCAGGAGTGGATGATGCTGGGTGCCATCAAGGGCAAGATTGTGGATGGTGACGGCGAACTGATGTACGACCTGTACAAGGAATTCGGCATCCAGAAGAAGGTGATCGAATTCAAGCTGTCTGACCCGGCCTTCAATGTGAAGCAGGCTTGCATGAACGTGTGCCGTCACATTGAAAAGAACCTGCTGGGTGATGTGTCCACCGGGGTCAAGGCTTGGGTGGATGCAGAATTCATGGATGCACTGACTGTCCATCCGAACGTGGAAAAGGCATTCCAGGGCTGGGCCGCTGCCCAGGAAAATATCGGCGGGGACGTGCGCAACGGCTTCAAGTTTGGCGGTGTGACCTTCGAGGAGTACACCGGTGAAGTCCCGACTGCTGATGGCAAGAGCACGGTATCCCTGATCAGCGAAGGAGCTGGCCATGCCATTCCGCTGGGTACCCGCCAGACCTTCCTGATGTATGACGCGCCGGGTGACTTCATGGAAGCCGTCGGCACCCTGGGCCAGCCGTACTACGCCAAGATCAGGAATACCGATTTTGACCGTGGTGTGGATGTCCATACCCAGTCTAATCCGCTGCCGTTGTGCGCCCGTCCGGGTGTGCTGGTGGAATTGAAACTGACTTGATAACGCCGTGAGGCGATAGAGAGACAGCGACCGGGTGGGTGCGCTAACACCCACCCGGACAGCTGACCGCAGACCAAACCTGCAGGCCAACCCGAGGCTGCCACTTTCAGCGCTGAAAGCCCGGCAATTCTAACGGGTTTTAACGACCTTGCAGAGACATGACCGATATTCGCTGTGGCCATTGCGGCCGGAAAATGGCCGAAGGCCAGTACATTACCCTCAGTATCAAGTGTCCGCGCTGCCGGACACTCAATCATTTCAAGGCCACGAGCCACCCACCAGCGCACCAGGGCGTGCCAGACAGGACATCGCCTGATGCAAACCCTTCCGATCATTCCCTGGATAGGCGGTAAGCGCCGCCTGGCCAAACACATCCTGCCGCTGTTCCCGGAGCATACCTGCTACGTGGAACCGTTCTGCGGAGCAGCGGCCCTGTACTTCATGAAGAAGCCCGCCAAGGTCGAGGTGTTGAACGACATCTCGGGCGAACTGGTGAACCTCTACCGGGTGGTGCAACACCACCTGGAGGAGTTTGTACGCCAGTTCAAGTGGGCGCTGATCTCGCGGGAAATGTTCAAGTGGCTGCAGATCACGCCGGAGGTCATCCTCACGGATATCCAGCGGGCAGCCCGCTTTTACTACCTGCAGAAGATGGCGTTCGGCGGCAAGGTCAGTGGCCAGACCTTTGGCACCGCCTCCACCAGTCCGCCCCGGATGAACCTGCTACGCATCGAGGAGGAGCTGTCGGCTGCGCACTTGCGCCTGGCCCGGACCTACGTCGAGCACCTGGACTGGAAAACCTGCATCCAGAAGTACGACCGCTCCCACACCCTGTTCTATGCTGATCCGCCGTACTGGCAGACGGCGGGCTATGGCCTGTCGTTTCCGTTTGAAGAGTACCAGGCGCTGGCCGCGCTGCTGCGCAGCTGCAAGGGCAAGGTGATCTTGAGTATCAACGACCACCCGGATATTCGTGACGTGTTCGCGGGTTTCAGGATGGAGCAGGTGGCCATCCAGTACAGCGTGAATCCGAAGAAAGGGAAGTCCAGCGCGGAGCTGATCATTTGCAACTGGTAGGTGTGAGGGAGGAGAGGTGGCCAGGATGTTTTCCTGGCCAGCCTGCTACTTGTAATAGGTATCTGCGATCTCATTGAAGGATTCGGAGGCAAAATAGGCTGTGATGGTTTTAACCTCTACGTAACGACCACATCCATGCTGATCAACGTTTCCGTTACCCAAACGATTAGCAATTTCATCGTCACCAATAAAGGGGGTGACATTCTTATCATGTAGATAGTCAACATACAGAGTGATGTTATTTGTCTTGTCATCAACGAACACATTGCGAACTTTCACAAAGTGATCTCGACCCTCTGCGCCAAGTAATGATTTCAGTTCTACTTCAAGATCAATGACTTCTTGAACGGCATCCCTGACTGAGGGCAAGTAACCCTTGTGAAGGAGTCCATTCGTGCGAGTGTTTGCAATAAAAAATTGAGACTCATCAGTAGTCGTACCGATCACTGTCGAGGGCTTTTCAGTTCTATGAATTTCGATGGACATGGCCTCACCTTGGTCTTGATGGATTTGTCATCACTGCTTGGCCACAAATTGTACCCATATCCATCTGTCTGCCGAACCCTTTCCTGCCTTTTTTGCACTCCCCATGCCCGCACAATGCGGGCATGACTACTTCTACCCCCTACATCACCCAGCAAGGCCTGGAAGACCGCTTCGGCCGTGAGTTCCTGCTGCGTGTCACTGACCCGACAAATACCGGGGAAGTTGACCAAGGCAAGGTATCCCGCGCCATCGGGGACGCCACCGAGCTGGTCAACTCCTATCTAGGCAAGCGCTACACCCTACCGGTGCCGTTTGTTCCTGGTGCGCTGGAGCGTGTGGCCGCTGACCTGGTGCGCTACTTCATGTACTCCAGCCAGCCAGGTGAAGAAGTGACCAAGCGCTACGACGACGGGGTGAAGTGGCTCAAGGACGTAGCTAATGGCGTGGTGTCGCTGGGCTTGCCGGTGCCGGAAACCCCGGCCAGCTCCACTGGCAAGGTGGTCATGTCCGGCCCGCGCCGCAAATTTACCCGCCGTAGCATGAGGGACTACTGATGCGACCCGACCACCTCGCCCTGGGCAAACACATCGTCGCCCAGCTCAAGGCCCAGATCAGTGATGTCCGCCAGATCGTGCAGCGTGGCGAGTTGACCGATGTGACCAGTGGCGAGCAGGTCTCGCCGTCGTTGTATGTGATCTATGTGCGGGATGTCATTCCGGGTGATGGTCAGTCGCAGGAGGGCCAGAACCACATCCTGCAGCAGTGGATGGTGGTGGCCGCTCTCCAGGGTAGTGCCGACCAGATGCTGGCCAAGGCCGGGGAGCTGCTGGCCAATGTGCGTGCTGCACTGTTGGGCTGGACCCCGGATGCCGGGCTGTATGACCCGCTGCATGCGTCCACACCGCCTGCCGCCCTCTACGCGAGCGACTGGGGCTATTTCCCGCTGCTGTTTACCGCTGATTTCTACGCATGAAAGGAGACTCCATGGCATCGCAACAAAAAGAGCGTGTCGAGCTGATTGTGGAGCACAAGAACGCCGGCACGACCTACCCAGCCGGCGAAGAGCTGGACGTATCACCCAGCACGGCCGACTGGCTGTACCGCAACAACATTGCCAAGCCGGCAACGGCCAAGCAGTCCACCCCCACTTTCACGGAGCCTGAAGCATGAGCTACGCACCCGTCATTCTATCGACTGAAAAACACTCTTACTCGGTCTCCGGCCAGATCATGATGGCGGAGTATGGTGTCCCCAAATACACCCCGTTTGCCATGTGCGAATCGGCTGACCTGACCATTGAGCAGGAAACCCAGGAGCTGGCGGACTCGTACACCGGTCAGGGCAACTACGACAAGCTGTACTCGGTGAAGTCGGTATCGCTGGATCTGAAAGTGACCACTTTCCAGCCGGAAATCATTGCCGAAATGACCATGGGCGTGGCCAATGCCCGTGCCGAACAGACCATTTCCGATGAAGTCCAGACCGCCTTCAAGGGTGTCCTGGTACCGCTGGAACATCTCGGTGCCGGTGACTTTCAAGTGAGCCCTGAAGCTGGTGGCCAGCCGTATATCGCGGGCAAGGACTACTTCCCGACCGCTGCCGGCATCATCCCGCTGGCCGGTGGCGGTATCGCAGACGGCACAAAGATCAAGGTCAGCTACAAGGCACTGGAGGCCAATGTGGTCGAGTGGCTGGCCGGCTCCCAGAAAGAGCGCTCGCTGATCTTCCATGGCGTGAACAAGGCCAGCCGCAAGCAGGTAGTGATGGAAGTGTTCCGGGGCAAGTTCGGCTTTGCCGACAAGTACTCCATCCTGGGCAAGGATTTCCGTAGTGCCGGCCTGAAATTCGAGGTACTGGCTGACCCGCTGCAGACCGGTGACGGCTTGTCCCAGTGGGTACGTGAAACCCTGCTGAAGTAAGCCATCCACCATTACCGATGGGCGCAGCCTGGCTGCGCCCTGGAGCTTGTCATGCGTATCGAAAAACCCACCCCTATCGGTGACCACGTCATCACCATCCGCGAACTGACAGTCGCGGATATTCGTGCATTGCTGGTTGAGTCCATGCAGCAACATGGCGATGTCGGGCTGATCCCGGCGCAAGCTGATCTGGTGCTGAATGCCACCCTGTTGCCGGATCTGCGACTGGACGAGCTGCGCGCCATGGCCCCGATGGAGCCTGAGCTGCTGGATAGCCTGGCTGACTCCGAGCTGCAAACACTGCGCGACAAGTGCCGGGAGTTGAACCCGCTTTTTTTCGGCATGAAGGCGCGGCTGGAACAGGCGCAGGCCAAGGCGGAGATGATCGCCCTGGCCCAGCTGAACAGCTAAGCCAGCTGGAAACCAATCTGGGCCGGCTGATTGAAGCGGGCCACCCCAATGCAGCGCAGTACCCGCTGCGCTTCTTTGCCGCAGTCATTGATGACCTGAATAGCCGAAACGCCACATGAAAACCCTGGAATACCTGATCAAGGCCAACAGCTCCGACTTTGTCACTGCCGTGACCAAGGCGGAAACCATCTATGGCCAGGCACTCAAGGGCATGTCGGACAAGGCCAAGCAGATCAGCCTGTTCAAGCAAGCCAAGGAAGACGCAGACAGCACTGGCACCGCCCTGGTCAAGCTGAAGACCACCACAGAGCAGGTGCGCAAGGCACTGGGTGAAAGTGGCGGCACCCTGCAGCAAAGCCAGCAACTGGCGAAGGCTGAGGCCGCGATCAGCAAGACCGAGGCTGCCATGCGTGGCCAGGTAGCAGCCGTGGTCTCCATGCGCCAAGCGCTGGCGGCGGCCGGTGTCGATACCCGCAACCTGGCTGCAGAGCAGGACAAGATGGCCAGCGCGATTGCAAAAGCATCTGCAAACGTCATCCAGAACCGCCGTACCAATGCTGCCCGCGATGTCCTGGGCATCCGTTCCGAGCTGGATATCACCCGCGAAATTAACCTGGTGCAGGCGGCCTATGATCGCCTCGCAGCCACCGGGACGGTTTCGCATAACGAGCTGGACCGAGCCGCCGCCGCGACCAAGGCCCGGATTGCCGCCCTGCGCCAGGAACTGCGTGGCGGTGCCGAAGAGGTCAAGCTGTTTGCAGCCCCATCTGCATCGGTCAACCAGGTGCGCCGCACTGGTGCCGCCCGCGATGTCCTGGGCATCCGCTCCGAGCTGGATATCACCCGCGAAATCAGCCAGGTGCAAGCAGCGTATGACCGCCTCGCTGCCACCGGGACGGTTTCGCATAACGAGCTGGACCGAGCCGCCGCCGCGACCAAGGCCCGTATTGCGGCCCTGCGCCAGGAGCTGCGTGGTGGTGCCGAGGAGGTCAAGCTGTTTACGGCTCCTTCTGCGTCCGTCAACCAGGCACAACGTACAGGTGCTGCCCGTGACGTCCTGGGCATCCGCTCCCAGACCGACATCCAGCGCGAAATCCAGCAAGTGTCTGCTGCATTCACGCGCCTGACCCAGAACCCGGCAATCAGCATGGCCGAGCTGTCCAGGGCGGCCACGGCCACCAAAGCCAGGATTGCTGAACTGCGCGCCGAGCTGCAGGGCACGATGCCAGCCAGCAGCTTCCTGATGACCGGTGCCGGCAAGCTGGTGGCTATGGCCAGTGCGGTGGTGTCGCTCAACGCTGCGCTGGCACTGACCCGCAGCATCCTGTCCACGGCTGGCCAGTTTGAAACCCTGCGCACCCAGTTAAACGCCGTTGAAAAGTCGGCCACCAAGGGCGGTGACGCCTTCGCTTACATCAAGCAGCAGGCGGTCAATACCCCATTCCAGGTCACCAACCTGACCCAGACTTATATCCGGCTGCGCAATTACGGGCTGGACCCGACGGCCGGCAGCATGCAGGCCATCATCGACCAGGCCGCCAAGCTGGGTGCGTCCCAGGAAATGCTGGAGCGCATCACCCTGGCACTGGGCCAAGCGTGGACAAAGCAGAAGCTGCAGGGCGAAGAGATCATGCAGCTCAACGAGGCCGGTGTCCCGGTCTGGGACTTGCTGTCCAAGGCAATGAACAAGTCAGCGGCAGAGCTGATGAAGATGTCCGAAAACGGACAGCTCGGCAGGGATGCCATCACTGCATTGATGCAGGCAATGGAAAACGATGCGGCTGGCGCGGCTGCCTCCCAGATGCAGACCTGGAATGGCGTGGTGTCGAATGCCACCGACCTGTGGCAGGAGTTCCTGGACAGCATTGGCCAAGCCGGGCTGCTGCAGTTTGCTAAGGACAGCATCACCCAGCTAACGACTGCGCTGCAGAAAATGAAAGAGACCGGCGAACTGTCCAAGATCGCCCACGACATCGCAGACGCGCTGCAGGCCCTGGGCAAGATCGCCATCGGTACTGCCAAGTTCATCACCGCGCATCACGATGCAATCATTGCGGTGGCTGCGGTTTATGGTGCGCTGGCTGCCAAGAAACTATTTGCTGGCCTTGCTACTGATCTGGTGACCTTTGCTACTGCAGCTACCAAAGCGGCTACTGCTCTGAGGACGCTGAAAGAAGCACAGTCGATAGGCAGCATGCTGGATGTGGTCACTGGCAAGGGGGCAATCCAGTCGGGGGTCGCCTGGAGCAAAGCGGCTAGCGTGGCACAGAAAGCCTGGTCAGGTGTCACCGCCGAAGTTGCCCTCACCTCTACGACCTCGCTGGCGGGCATTGCGGCGCTGATTGCCCGCTTTACTGTCTTTGGCACCGTGGCCTATGCCGCATACGCTGCCCTTGAACCCATCATCAGCAACACTATTGACCTCCACAAGATGGAAGCGGATGCCCTGGAGCAAAAGCGGCAGAAGCTGGAGGAAATCAATCGACTGCAGCAGCAAGCAGCCCGCTCTGGCGGCACCGGCTCGGTCACGCGGGTCTACACGGCAGAAGAGCTGGCCAGCGCGACTACCGCCCAGCTCAAAACCTACCGCGAGAACCTGGACCGCGCCCGCCAGATCCAGATCGACCAAGCCAACCTGCGCGCCCGGAACGTGACCCGTGCCGGTGGAGTGTCTGACCAAGACCCCGAATACCAGAAATACCTGGCCGAGGCTGTCACCTACAAGAAAGCGCTCAAGGCGCTGGACGATTACCAGGCGCAACGGCTGAAGCAGGAAACTACCTACGGCAACCAGGTGAAGGCCATCAAGGCCGGCCAGCTGGAGACGCTGGCGGTAGCGCTGGCCAAGGAACAGAAGCTCTACGACAAGGCCAACGAGCAGCTGCAAGCGGCGGTTGCGGATCGCAAGAAGCACCAGGACGCATGGGCCAACAATAAAGCGGTCGACCCTGCAGCCAAGGCCGCAGAGCCGCAGGGTGTCACTGACTACTACGAAAGCCTGCGCAAGGCCAATGAGCTTGCTCGCAAGGCTGCGACCAGCCAGCAGACAGCCGGCAATACCGGACTGGATAGCGATTTCCAGAAAGCCGCCCGCGATGCCTCTGCCGCTGAAACGGCATTCAGCCGGGTGATGGAGGTGATCAACCAGTTGCGCACGAACGGCAAGATTACCGAGGGCGAATTCAACTTCATGAATGACCAAGCCGGCCGCGCCCAGGACAGCGCGGATGCCAGCATGGAGAAAACAGCCAAATCAACCATGCAAAAGGCCCTGGAGCAGATCGAAGCCATCAAGGCTGCCGCTGCTGCGGTACAAAAGCTGGATATCTCGGTCAGCATCAACGACCAGCAGGCCCTGCAGGATATGGACAGCATGATGAACCGTATCCAGCAAGCAGCGACGGCCAAGCCGATCAGGATTGCCGTGGAGCTGGTGGGACCGGATGGCAAGTACCGTACCGATGCCCGCAGCGCACTGGGCCTGGCTGACCGCCCCCTGTCTGAAATCCAGTCCAATGCCGAAGGCGGTGCCATTTCTGGCCCCGGTACCGGCACCTCGGACAGCATCCTCAGTTGGCTGAGCAATGGTGAATTCGTGGTCAAGGCAGCGGCCACCAGCTACTACGGCCCCGGCCTGCTGCATGCCATTAACCAGATGCGCCTGCCACGCTTTGCCGTGGGCGGTGCCGTTGGCCAGCTGCCGGCAGTGAGCCGGGCCATGGCGGGCATTCCGACCATGCAGGCTGCTGCGGCCGCCAGCCCGGCCAGCCAGAAGACCCCGCTCAATATCTACCTGCCAGGCCAGGCCGCGCCGGTGCCGCTCTATGGCGATGACGATGCAGTCCAGCAACTGGTGAAGGCCGCAACCCTGATGAACCTGAAACAAGGCTGAACATGGCAAACGTCCACGAATACGCACTGACGCTGGGCATTGATGGCACGTTAATTCCGATCAAGGCCGTTGTGAAATTAACGCAGACCTATGAACGTGCCGGCGGGCGCAATCTGCTGCGCATGCGCTCCGGCCGGGGCGTGATGCAGTCCCGCTGGGAGAAGATTCGTTCCGATATCGCCGCCACCGGTTGGATGCCGGCACCGCTGGCTGCCCTGGATCAAACCGCCCCCCACGTTCTGGACTGCGCCGCCCCCAGGGCGGTGCCGATTGGCACGGTAGTCAGTGAACGCCCGGATATCCCAGGCGTGGTCCGCAATGGCATGTATTACTACTGGCCGCGCCTGACCGGCTTTATCACGATTGCCGAGAACACCGATATCCGCTCCGCAAGCTGGGGCTGGAATCTGCATTTTGAGGAGCAATGATGGCAACCCCGAATAGTGATTATTACCCCCGTGTTGCACCGAATCCTGGTCAGGCTGTTTATCTGGATGGCTGGGAAACCACGCTGACTGCTGAATGGGTTGGAACGGGAACACCCCAGCTCGCGAACTGGATCAATCTGGATACCATCCTGCTCCAGTTTCCCAATTCTTATGCGAATCTTGTATTTGAATGGGTAGTTGATGGTGTGACCTATCGCCAACCTGGCGTTGCTTATGCAATGGAGGGGCATGTTTATGCCGAGAAGGTCGGCAGAGGGATGGCAACCAATGCGGTGTCTTTTGATGATGCCAGTAAACCCATTCCCAACGGAGCCAGGGTTTATCTTCCCCTCATGGCGGAAGATATTCAGTTCCTGGTTAACTTTTCTCCGGTATTGCTTCCTTATAAGGTGCAGGACAATGCATGGGTTTCTGCAACTACTCACTACTTCCAAGCGCCATATAGCCCCAATGGGGTGAGATACGTTTTTCCCGAGATTGCGGAAGGGGATAAAGCCCTGGTATTGCTATGCGCGTTTACCAGCCGTGGCTATGTCGTCATCCAGGAACAAAAGCTGACTGGTGAGCTGAACTGGTTTGATATGCCAGCCATCATCAATAACGGTGGCGGCACACCATCATGATGTTCGGCTTGTCTCCGTTTGGTGAAACCCCGATCGGTCTGTCTTCGGCTTCTGCTGGTTCAACGGTTCATGCTGGACAGACCGTCTCTTTGCCGCTTGTGATTACCGTTGCGCATGCCCAGTCTCTACCCGCCGAGGCATGGGATGTCAGGGTGACGCTGGGTGGGGTGGATGTCTCTGACCGCATTGCCGGGGAAGTCACTATCGAAGCCGAGGAGGACTCGGCCCGTATCGCCACGGTCAGGCTGCTCCTGGTTGCTGGCGAGTCGTTTGCCAGTCTTTCTGGCGCAGTCCTGCTCATTGATGTGCAGCACACCCGCCTGAGTGCCTGGGTACGCCGGTTTACCGGGCGTGTTGCATTGCCGGAGATTGACGCTGAAACCGGCATTGCCACCCTGCATGGTACGGATGGCCGGCGCGACTCGCTGGCCCTGGCCACGCGCACCGAGCTGGATGCATTGCTCGGTGGCTTCTGGTCGCCCCATGTGTTTGCCCGCTATGCCGACAGCCTGCAGTACGCCCAGGACCGTCTGTCCACGCTGCCCGCCGCCTATGATCTTGATGTGTATGGCGCACCCCGGCTGACGCCGTGGGCCGGTCTGGCTTCCCGGCTGACGTTGACGGACGACGATCTGGCAGACGGATCGCTTGCGATCCAGCCGGCTGCCCGTCAGTCCGTGGTCAACCTGGTCACCAATGACAATATTGGCGTCCAGCCGGTCAGCACTACCCCGATTTGTCATCTTGCTGACAATAAAACCCTGACCAACAATCCCCAGCCAACCCTGACCGGTATCGCCGTGCCTGGCATGAATATCCGGGTGGACATTGCTGGCCAGGTGCTGACCGCCGTGGCAGGAAGCACCGGCTCCTGGTCCGTCACGACCAAGGTTCTGGCCGATGGCCGCTATACCCCAAAGGTCACACTCAGTGCCGGCGCAGCAGCATGCATCATGTGGGGCACGCCATTCCAGGTGGCACGAGATGGCAAAGGTAGCGCGGTGACCAGCGAGTCGGCCATGGAGCAGGTCGTGGATTGCAGCCTGCAGTATCGCTACCCGCGCCTGCATGAGTACCGCCGCGTCATCAACTGGAGCATGGGCCTGTCCTATGGTCAGTTCGTCCAGGGCCGTAATGGCAAGCCGTTCAAGCTGCCCGAAAAGAGCCTGTTCCGTTCAGCCGTGGAGAGCAGTGGCTGGAAGCTGCGCTCGGAGGCCTGGACCGCTCCGCTGCAAGGCACCCAGTACGTTGGCTATGTCGATGCTTCTGGAGCAATCATTTCCGGCAACCCGCCATCGAGCGCAGTAGCTATCCTGACCTTCCGCAACGACTATACCGGCCCGGCTGCCGACGACCCGCGCTGTGCCGGCGCTGTACTGCAAATTGCTCGTCGTGTGGTGCAGTCCATGACCGAACGCTGGCGGATTACCGTCCAGGCCCCGGATAGCGTGGCCGCGCTGGGCACCCTGAAGCGTCAGGGTCAGACAGTCAGCATGGATGCCTCTGGTCTGTTTGATGCGACGGCCTGGACGGAATCGACCACCATGCAGCCTGATATCGGCACCACCACCACGGACCTGACAACGCTGGCCAGTGCGAGTCGTGATGATGCGAACCTTGCGCTGCAGACGCTGGCGGCCATCGCCCGTCGCCAGATCCTGGCATCGCACCGGACCACCCGAGTGCAATTCAAAGCGCAAAGTAACCCACTGCTGGATGTGGACATGGGAGTGACCGTGAACAGTGTCGACATGCTGGCCAGCGGCAAGGTGGCACGCCTGGTAGAGCATTACGACACCTCTGCCGGCAGTGCCATCACCGATGTGGAACTGGCTATTTCCGGGCTGGTGGCTGCCGGTACCGCCAATAGCGATCCGATTCTGGCCCCGGAACTCACCAGTCTGCCGAACATGTCCCAGGCAGATAGCGCGGATCTGGGTACCTGCCTGGAGGGACTGGGAACCTACAGTGCCACCACCACCGGCTACACCACCGGAGCCGCAGGTGATACCAGCTCAGAATATCCGCATGAAGTGGCGATTGCAGTGCCGGATATTCCGGTGTTTTTAACTGACCCTGTTTCGCGGGAGCTGGCCTACAACATCAGCGTGGCCATCCCGGTCGATACCCTGGAAATGCGATGAGTCTGACCTTTGGGTTTTATGAAGACGCGGGCCGGACCCTGCCGCTGGCCAGCCTGGCCATCAAGGGCGGCACGGCTACCCGGATCTGGGTGGGGACGGATGGAACCGCCCAGGCCCAGGCCGCGAGTGGTGGCAGCATCACGTTGACTGCCAATGCAGTACTGCCGGGTGTGCCAGCCAGCGCCATCCACCTGGCCACCTCACTGTCTGCACTGGCCAGCGCCAGTGCATCCGTCGATCTGGGCCAGGTGGTTAGTGGCATGCAGGCCGTGTGGTTGCTGGTCGACCAGTCCGCGCTGGCGGATGGGGAATACAGCAATGTCTCCCTGGTCACTAACCCGATCTATGAGGGCTGAGCGATGGCGCGGATGAATACACAGCAAGCAGCAGAAGTCGCCAAGGCTCTCGCTGGTCAGAACAATCAACCGTCTGCAAGCGGCAGCCTTCCGGCAGTCAGCGGGCCGGGTGGCATTGCCGGAGGTATCTTCCGGGGTAAGGCCAAGGAAGCGGTCAGCGGTGCCGGTAGTGCCGGGCTGGCTGCGGCCTATGTGGAAACGGCCAGGACATGGGGAGATGTATCTACAGAGCTGGCCACCAAGTTCACCAGTGATGGGCTATTCGCCATCGGGATGGTGCCGGTTAAAACCATCACCCTGGCGGAATCTGATGCCTCCGGTAATGCTATTACCGGAACGTCCGTCACCATTACCCTTAGTGGGAAGCTGCCATCATGATAGTGCCGGTCAGCATGGGCTTTTTTGGTGGCCACGTTGAGAACGTTTCAAATGGGCAGGGTGTATTTGTACGGGATGATGGTCAACGGTTTTCTTGGGAGGGTGCAAGCCCGTTTTACAATTTTCCAGATGTGAAGTCTTGGCCTGCTTACTGCAACCGGGCCATTGTGCCTTCTGCACCGCATAACGTTCCTGGTGCGCGCCGTGAGGTTTGGTCGTATGGGCCGAATCCATGCTTATACGCTGGGAAGTACCGATTTCCCGTACCGTTATTTTCCGCCGTCGACGTTGGCTGGCTGTTTCCTATCGCACCTGGTGAGGTTTTGTGGATTGGTGCGCCGGCTGGTGCGGCGATGACTGATCTTGGAAGTTCATCGGTAAGGCCGGCATTTAACGTGACAGTTTCAGGCGATGCGCCAGTCTTCAGTCCGAAGTGGGTATGTTCATCGCTGGATGGCCGCTGTGTAGTGGTCTACGACGGCAGGTATTTTTATGATGTTGCTGTCAGTGTGGAGAAAAAAACCGGTGTCATCAACGAAAGAACTTCAAGCAAGGTTCGCTACGATGTCACCCTGGCTTACACCCGCTACAACGACAGCATTGGCCGCGTGGTCGATATTGAGAAAAATACGGTGCATAACATCGATGTCGTCAATCTCAGCGGCACTGTCTTTCTGGGAGAGGTCTCTTTTCCAGTTGGTCCAGCAGGCCACACAGAAAGTACAACGCTCTACCAGACCGTCTTTCATGTGCGCTATGAGATTAATGGCAAACCATTGGCCGAGTACAAGGATGTGGTCCACGACATGGGCGGGAATACGAACATCGGGTGGGCTTATATAGAACCCTACTTGCAGGAGCACGGCATCTACGATCGGACAATGTCAGCCTGGCTGCTGGGGGACGAAGTGTTTATCGATGTCGTCTATCCACGTACCTCGATAGTGGGACATACCTTCACACTCCATGCCGGCAATGTGTTTAGCCTGCAGTGCCATGATGTCCCGGAAGGTGGTACCAAGCATATAAACTATGCCGGCTTCGGTGACGCGCTGGCAGCCTCGCCCTACATCGGCAGTGCGGTCATCAAGTCCAGCCCTGATGCGGTCTACCTGCGGGCGATTGCACCGGGCAAAATCTACCTGTCGGACAACGAAGGGGATGAGTCGTTTTTCTTTGTCTGACTATCTGTACGAACTCCTTCCCCCGTTCCTCCTCAGCAGAAACACCGGACACTTGGCTCTCAATGTCCGGTGTTTTGTTTTGAGGTGCCCCATTGCTCCCCTATGTCCGTAAAGACCCGTTAACCATCGTCCAGGGCTGCACCTTCTTGCATACCTGGGAATGGACTGCGGGTGGTCAACCGGTTGATCTGACCGGAGCCGAGTTTGAACTGGTTGCAAAGTCCAGCACAGATAACGCTACCGCCCTGATCCATCTCACGACTGCCAATGCCGGTATCACCGTAAACGGCAACGCTATCACCCTCCGCATTGAGGAGGCGATCACCCGCACGTACATCTGGCGTGATGCTGTGTTTAACCTGCGCGTTAAATGGCCTGGGCCGGAGCCTCGCCGGGTTGACCCGTTCATGACAGGCCGGATTGAAGTCCTGCCGGGGGTATTGGCATGACTGAAGTGATTGAACTGACGACAACCCCAGCCCGCGAGGTTCTTGAAGTCACTATCACCGAGCGAGAAACCATTGTTGATGTCGCTCGGCAAGGCCCTCCTGGGCCGCCAGGCCCAGCCGGTTCCGATGTATTCGATATCGATCTCAACCTGATCTATCAGATTGCCAAACTCTAGGAGTGCAAATGTCTCTGCAAACACGTATTACCGAACTAGCACAGAGCATCGCAGCTGACATCAAGTTATTGAAGGCAAATCAGGGAAACTTGGCTGTCTTGAATACGACCGAAAAAGTCAGTTTGGTTGCAGCGATCAATGAGGTGCTGCAGTTAGCCCAGGCGGCGGCAGGTGCTGCCGGTGCATCTATTGATGACACGGCGGCCAGCAATACCAAAACCTACTCGTCGACCAAGATCACGGGGCTACTAGCTGATCTGAAAAACCAGATTCTTGGCGGTGCGTCAGCGGCTTATGACACGCTGCAGGAAATTGAGGCCGAGATCGGCAATGACAAGTCGGCGCTGGCTAACCTGCTGACAGCGGTCGGAAATCGATTGTCCTTTGCCGACGCCCAGTCACTGACGGCGGCACAGCAGCTTCAAGCATGTACCAATCTCGGCATCGGTGATCCCACGACAGATTTCGTTGCCGCTTACAATGCAGCGAAAGCCTAAATGTCTGTTGCGACAAAAGTCACTGCGCTGGCGCAAGTTATCGGTGCTGATATCAAAGCTCTGTTTGTGGCAGTTGCGGGTAAGGCCTCGGTATCCAGCGCTGCGCCGTCATCTCTCGCGGCGCAGGCAGCGTCCGGTACATCGGCAGATGCATCACGGGCTGATCATGTACACCCGTACCCCAGCAGCCTGCCCGACCTGAAAATTACTGGTTCTGCCAAGCTTCCAGGCGTTACGTTATTCAGTACAGCGATGGCTGGGGTTTCTAGTGCGGACTGGACTAACGTTCCGCTTGATAGTAGTGGCAATACCGCGCTAGTCGCCGGCTACGTCTACACGTTCAGGCTGAACGTAACCGGAACGTCCTCGAATACTGGTGCAAGTTATCAGGTATACCAGACTGCAGCCTCAACCTGGGCAATACGCTTGGTAGCTAACAGCGGAACAGATAGTAACAAGCCACGTTTGCAGGTAAGCGGCGGCGTGGTGCAGGTAACAACTAACAACTCAAATGCGTACAATCTGCAGGTAACTGTGGAAACTAGGTACACCGGGAATGTTACGCTGTCGCACCCGTCCGCGCTGGGTATTGACGGTGTTTTGTCTCATGACGGTGACGCAAGCACGCTAACAGCTACTGCTAGGGTGATTGGAGCTGGGGCGGCACCCAGTGCATGGGCTAGTCAAAACTACGGTGTAGAGCTGCAAGGTGGGGCGGTTATTTCACAGTCTACCGGGGTGATGCAGCTTGTTCAGAACGCGGTGTTGACTACTGGTGGATGGGTGTATAAGTACAACACATATGCCTCCATTTATTCAGCCTACGGCGGCTGGCATTACTGGAATACTGCACCCTCTGGTACGTCCGGCAGTTCAATAACGTGGTCAACGCCGATGGCTCTTTCTTATGCAGGAAATCTGCTAATCGGCTCCACGTCCGATAACGGGTCGGATCGGCTGCAGGTGAATGGCACTATTTATGCCACATCCCCGGCAAACAAAGACAGCTCAAACAAGGTCTCAACGACAGCGTGGGTCAACATAAACGCGCTATGCTGGTACGACAATAGCGCTACAGATTTTAACGCTATGACAACAAGCGGGGTGTCGTTCACCGCCGCGTCCAACGGGAACCCCTCGGGCAGCGCAGGTGGCATACTGCTCGTTAAGAACGTCGGCAGTTTGATAACGCAGCAGTTCCACACACTGACCGCCAACAACTTTTTCATGCGTTCCAGCACTGACGGTGGAGTGTCGTGGAATGCTTGGAAACAGGCGGCCACGACTGCAAGCCCCACGTTTTCAGGCACTACCACAACGTCATCTCTCAAAGTGAACGGTCTGATGGTAAACCTGGCGGGAGGCGTAGCGCTCTATGGTCCCGGTTCGTTGCCAGCGTTGTCTACGACGATGGTTGCGGGTGAGATAACCGGTAACGGTAACCAAAACCTCGGGACTGACTACGGCATGCTGAGGCTGTCGGCGGGTGGCGGTGCTGCATTATCCCAGAAATCGGCTATCGATCTGATTGGCTACACAGACGACTCTACCGGCAGACAGATTGTGTTTTATGCTGGAGGCGTTCGCGTAGGCTCATTCAAAGCAAGCGGTAATCTGCTAATCGGCACGTCTACTGACAACGGCACAGACAAGCTGCAAATCAGCGGTACGCTACTGTCTTCTGGTAACCGGCTGCAAGCGGTGTCCGCCCCGTCCGCCCCGGCATCCGGTTACACGCTTGAGTACGGCCAAACCCTGGCCGGTCGCACGCTACCAGCAGCTATTCCGTCCATGGGTAAATTCGTTGTGAATGACCCAGCTCGCTGGCGCAGGAAAATCAGCGTGATGAACGCCCAAGGTGGCGGCACCACATGGTTCTACGACACCATGGCGGCCCCCGCGGCTGTCGGCACTGCGACGGCGCGCACGGTGACAGCGGGCACGATGGTAGGTATGGCGCAACGCATCGGCTACGTGTCAGCCGCGACAGTGGGTAGCTTGTCTGGCCTGTACGCAACGCTGGGAATGTATACCCTAGGGACAGGTACGCTCGGCGGCTTCTTCTATAGCACCCGCTTCGCATTCTCCGATCCCGCAGCGGTATCTGGTGCGCGTGCATTCGTCGGCCTGTCATCCAGCGTTGCAGCCCCAACTAACGTCGAGCCGAACACGCTAACGAACTGTGTTGGCTTGGCGCAACTGTCTACTGACGCTACACAACTCTATATCGTCTATGGCGGCAGTGCAGGGCAGGCAGCTATCGGGCTTGGTGCGGGCTTCCCCCCGATGGCAGCAACCGGCATTACTGGTGGCCCGATCTATGAGCTGACCCTGTACAGCCCGTCTACTACCAGTGGAGTCGTTTATTACCGTGTTGAGCGGCTGGATACTGGTACCTTCGTTGAAGGTTCAGTTGGTCCAGGTACTGCAGGCACAACCCTGCCGGCAAACACTACACTGCTGGCACACAGGGCATGGCGCACCAACAACGCTACCGCCCTGGCTGTCGGCATCGACATTGTCAGCGTCTACCTTGAAACGGAGCAGTGATGTACACAATCGATATGAACAGCGGGGCTGTTACCCGCGATAGTGACGGTAAAGTTGTCGCGCCGTGCCAGGCTGTCGATGACCCGGACTACGTTGCATACGTCGACTGGATAAATGCAGGCAACCATCCTGCCGGATCACCCGTACCTGATGGAGGTTAATTTTTGCAGGTTGTTTTGCATATTATTGCGGATTCATCAGTGCAAAAGCGCGTGCGAAAGTGTGCAAAAGAATCCGCGACGTTACACCGGCTGTTTGGGATGTGTGCGGGAATGATGCTGAATTGCAGAAATGCAAAACGGGCCTTGTATCGCTACAAGGCCCGTGGAATATGGTGCCGGCGGCAGGAATCGAACTCGCGACCCCCTGATTACAAGTCAGGTGCTCTACCAACTGAGCTACACCGGCGAAGGGCTGCAATATAGCGTTTCACCGGTGGCTTGGCAAGCGGCCTAATGCATTTTCTTGTGCTTTTTGTTGGCCTTTTGCTTTAGCTTGTTGTTTTTGCTTGATTTATGCGAAACAACTTTTTTGGCCTTGGCTTTGTGTGCGACAGCCTTGGGCATCTTGCCGGCTTTGTGCGCGCTGGCCTTCTTGCCGTGGTGTTTGGCATGGCTGGTGGTGACGCGGTGTTTGCGGCCCGGTTTGCTGGCGTGTTTGTGGCTGCCTTGCTGGCTGCTGGCGGTGGTGCCGGCGTGGTGTGCCGGTTTTTTTGCACTCTTGAGCGGGGCGTTCTGCACGTCGCCCGGCAGCGGAATGTCTTCGGTTTCGGCGTGGGCGATGCCGCCCAGCAGCAGGGCGCCCAGCAGCAGGGCGCGGCCAATGATGGAATGGTTCATGTGAAGTCTGGGCCCTTATGGTTGGCCATTCGGCTTGAGGGTCGTGGATGCAAGGGGCTAATACTAGCATGGCTTGCGCCAGTGGATGTTGCCGTGGCTTGTTCTGGCGGCGCGGCGGTGCGGTCTTGCCGGCGCAATGTGACTGCCTGGTCTTGCCGGGCGGTGGCCTGGCCATTGCCGGTGGTGTTGCAGATATGTCGTGTTGCCGCCGATGGCAATAAGGGGCCACGTCACCGCTCAGTGAGGTGGCCCCTTGGCGATCTGGCAGCCCTGCGTTGGCATGGCTGCCTGGTGGGTGGGGAGTTTAGCCCTGGTCGATCTGGCGGTTGGCTTCCATCACGGTCAGCGCCGCCATATTGATGATGCGGCGTACGGTGGAGCTGGAGGTGAGGATGTTGACCGGCGCATTGACGCCCAGCAAGAAGGGACCGACGGCGACATTGCTGCCGGCGGCGGTTTTCAGCAGGTTGTAGGCGATATTGCCGGCATCCACATTGGGGCAGACCAGCAGATTGGCCGCGCCCTTGAGGCGCGACATCGGCAGGATGTCCATGCGCAGCGCTTCGTCCAGCGCGCAGTCGCCATGCATTTCACCGTCCACTTCCAGTTCCGGGGCGCGCTGGCGGATCAGCTCCAGCGCCTGACGCATCTTGCTGCCGGAGGCCGAGCTGCCGGAGCCGAAGTTGGAGCGCGACAGCAGTGCGGCCTTGGGCTTCATGTGCAGCAGCGTCATTTCCTCGGCGGCGGCAATGGTAAATTCGGCAATTTGCTGGGCCGTGGGGTTGTCGTTGACGTGGGTGTCCACCAGTGCCACGGTCTGCTTGTCCAGCAGCAGGATGTTCATGGCGGCATAGGTGTCGGAGCCGGCTTTCTTGCCAATCACCTGGTCGATATAGCGCAGGTGGTCGTGATAGCTGCCCACTGTGCCGCAGATCATGCCATCGGCATCGCCAAGGCGCACCATCATTGCGCCAATCAGGGTCAGGCGGCGGCGCATTTCCACCCGCGCCATTTCCTTGGTCACGCCGTCACGGCACATCAGCTCCCAGTAGCTGGTCCAGTACTGGTGGAAGCGTTCGTCGTATTCCGGGTTGGTGACTTCCACGTCCTCGCCCAGGCGCAGGCGCAGGCCGAATTTTTCGATACGGGCCAGCAGCACTTCCGGACGGCCCACCAGAATCGGGCGCGCCAGTTTTTCATCCACGATCACCTGCACCGCGCGCAGCACGCGTTCGTCTTCGCCCTCGGTAAACACGATGCGGGTCTTGCCGCCTTCGCGCACCTGTTTTTTGGCGGCGGCAAACAGCGGCTTCATGAAGCTGCCGGAGTGGTAGACAAACTGCTGCAGTTGCTCGGTATAGGCGTCCAGGTTGGCAATCGGCCGGGTGGCCACGCCGCTGTCCATTGCCGCCTTGGCCACGGCCGGGGCAATGCGCACGATCAGGCGCGGGTCGAACGGTTTGGGAATCAGGTATTGCGGGCCGAAGGATAGGTCGTAACTGCCGTAGGCGGCGGCCACCACTTCGTTTTGTTCTTCTTCGGCCAGGCCGGCAATGGCGTACACCGCAGCCACTTCCATCTCGCGGGTGATGGTGGTGGCGCCCACATCCAGCGCGCCGCGGAAGATGTAGGGGAAGCACAGCACGTTATTGACCTGGTTGGGGTAGTCGGAACGGCCAGTGGCCATCACCACGTCGTCACGCACCGCATGGGCTTGTTCCGGCAGGATTTCCGGTGCCGGGTTGGCCAGCGCCAGAATCAGCGGGCGGGCGGCCATTTGCGCCACCATGTCCGGCTTGAGCACACCGCCAGCGGACAGGCCGAGGAATACATCGGCCCCGGCAATCACTTCGCGCAGGGTGCGGGCGTCGGTGGGCTGGGCAAAGCGCGCCTTGGCCGGGTCCATCAGGCTGGTACGGCCCTGGTAGACCACGCCTTCGATATCCGTCACCCAGATGTTTTGCAGCGGCAGGCCCAGATGCACCATCAGGTCCAGGCAGGTGAGGGCGGCGGCACCGGCGCCGGAGGTGACTACCTTGACCTGGCTGATGTCCTTGCCCACCACTTTGAGGCCGTTGATGAAGGCGGCGGCCACGGTGATGGCGGTGCCGTGCTGGTCGTCATGGAAGACCGGAATCTTCATCCGTTCGCGCAGCTTGCGTTCCACTTCAAAGCATTCCGGGGCCTTGATGTCTTCCAGATTGATGCCGCCAAAGGTGGATTCCAGGCTGGCGATGATGTCTACCAGCTTGTCCGGGTCGGTTTCGTTGATTTCGATGTCGAATACATCAACACCGGCAAATTTCTTGAACAGTACCGCCTTGCCTTCCATCACCGGCTTGGAGGCCAGTGCGCCGATATTGCCCAGGCCCAGTACGGCAGTGCCGTTGGTGATGACGCCCACCAGATTGGAGCGGGCGGTAAAGCGGCTGGCATTGAGCGGGTCGGCCACGATTTCTTCGCAGGCGGCGGCCACGCCGGGGGTGTAGGCCAGCGCCAGGTCGCGCTGGGTCACCAGCGGCTTGCTGGCGTTGACGGCGATTTTGCCCGGGGTGGGAAATTCGTGGTAATCCAGTGCTGCCTGACGATCGGTCGTATCCATGGTGTCGCTCCTGATGTGGGCTTGTTTGCAGTGCCAAGGCCATCGCTATGTCGTTTTGGCTGCCGGACAGGGCAGCCACGCTCTCTCCAGTTGGGCGTCCCATAGCGGGGCTGGCCACTGGATTAACAGCAAGTCTAGCGAAATAACATAAGGTAAATATTTTGATTTACTATCACTCCATACTATTTATATTATGGTTTGACCCGCCATGGCCGAAATCAATGCCGATGAGATCCTGCGCCACCTGTCTGCCCGGCTGAAAATGCGCCACCTGATCCTGCTGCTGAACATCCAGCAGCATGGCTCACTGACTCGGGTGGCGGAGCAGATGGCCAGCAGCCAGCCGGCCATCACCAATGCCCTGTCCGAGCTGGAGGGCATGTTTGGCGGTGCGCTGTTTGACCGTTCGACGCGCGGCATGGCCCCCACGGCGCTGGGCAAACTGGTGCTGGCGCGGGCGCGGGCCATGCTGCACGATCTGGATCATCTGGTGCGCGATATGGCCAGTGCGGCGGCCGGCTTCGATGCCCACCTGCATGTGGGGGTGATTCCCTTTATCTCGGGCCGTTTGCTGTCCGCCGCCATCCGCCGCGCCATGCCGGCGGACAGCAAGGGCCTGACCGTGACCATTCATGAAGGCACCAGTGATCAGTTGCTGCCGCAATTGCAGGATCACACGCTGGACATCGTGATTGGCCGGGCTTCTTCCACGGTGGACTTGCGTGGCGTGGAGTTCAATCTGCTCTACCGGCAACAGCCGCGCCTGATTGCCAGCCGCCGCCTGGCCGCGCAGCTAGGCCGCGTCCGGCTGGACTGGGGGCAGTTGGTGGGGCTGGACTGGATCTTGGGCGCACCCAATACGCCAATGCGCGAGCAGGTGGCGGATATCTTTCTGGCTGCCGGTATCGCGCCGCCTGTGCCTATTGTCGAGAGCTATTCCTCCAAGCTGATTGGCGAAATGATTGTGGCCAGCGAACGGGCCGTGTCCATCGTGCCGGCGGATATCGCCGAAGAACTGGCACGCACCACGGGTTTGGCCATTGTGCCGTATTCCTTTGACTGGACCTTGCCTCCCATTGCCATGTTTACCCGTGCCGCCAGCCAGTCGCGCCCGCTGGCCGACTTTGCCCGCGCCTTGCTGGAACTGAGCCGCGAAGGCTGATCCACGCCGCCGCCAGCGCCAGGCAGAAAGCGGAGGGCCAGCGGCAAAACGGTAGAGTGCGCGCGCGGGCCGCTTGCGCGGTGTCGGCAAGCCTTGGCCGGTTTGATGCCTATAATCAGTCGATGTGGCGTTGACAGACGGCTTGCGCGCTGCGCTGTTGCTGCTGGACGCCCGGCCTTGTGCGCCGGGTGAACGGGCATGGCAATTGCTGCGTATATCCGCAGGCTGCAATAACAACAGGCAAGTGCCATTCAATAAGGCCGTGTATGCAGCAGGGAATGATAGAAAAAATATGGCGCGAGTCACTGAAAAACTACGCGCTGGGCCTGATGGTGAATCTGGCTGCGATTCTGGCCATCACCTATATCTTGTTGGACGATGCATCCCGCTTGGTCGCTGTCTGGTCTGCTGTGGCCATGGCCTTGATGCTGCTGCGCTTCATGCAGTTTATGCATGCGGCCCGGCGTTACCGGCAGACCAGAACCTTCTTCGTGGCCGATAAGTTTTACCTGTGCCTGGGCTTGCTGGCGGCGGGAGTGCTGTGGGCCTGGCTGGGCTGGTGGGGTATTGCGCATTACCAGGGGCCGCAGCAGTTTGCCATCATCGTCATTTTGTCCGCGCTGGCTGGCGGTGCCACCGGCACGCTGGCTTCGCTGCGCGTGATGGGCAAGAGCTACATCCTGTTATTGCTGCTGCCGGCCTGTGTGCGGCTGTTGCAAACCGGCATTGCGCCTTTCATCACGCTGGCGGTGCTGGGGCTGATTTTTGCCGCAGTCATGCTGTTCAGCCATGAAAACAATTACAAGCTGATTCGCCACAGCGTGGGCCTGGCGCTGTCCAACCAGGCGTTGCTGGATGAGGTGTCGTCGCTGGCCAATGCGCTGCAACGCGAAAACAACACCCTGGAAGCGCGGGTGGCGGAAAGAAGCAAGGATTTGCTACGCCTGGCCTACCACGACGAGCTGACCGGCCTCTTGAACCGGCATGGCGTGTCCAATCTGGTGAAGTACTTTGGCATCACGCCGGGCAATGTCACGGTTTTTTTCCTCAACCTCAATCGCTTCAAGCAGATCAACGACAGCATGGGCCATGAGGCTGGCGATGCTGTACTACGCCAGGTGGCGCAGCGGCTGGAGGCGCTGGCCTCCCGTCTGAGCCGCGACATCTTCAGCAATGTCGATTGCCAGGTTGGGCGCTGGGGCGGCGATGAATTCATCTTCTACCTGGCGCAACTGGGTGAGGACGCGGTGCCACCACGCACGGTGGGGCGGCTGATCCGCGATGAAATCAACAGCCCCATGACCGTGGCGGGCAAGACGATAGCGATAGACGCCAGTATTGGTGCTGTTTCCGAGTCGGATTGTGACAATCCCAACAATCTGTTCCTGTACGCCGACATTGCGGCTGGCGAAGCCAAGCGCACGGGCTGCGTGGTGTTTTTCAATCCCGGCATCCGCGCCCAATTGACGCGCAAATCCACTCTGGCGCAGGACTTGCGCATGGCCATTGCCAACCGGCAGTTGTTCATTGTCTGCCAGCCCATTGTCTCTGCCGCCGATCACCAGTTGGCCTCTTTTGAAGTGCTGCTGCGCTGGACGCACCCGGAGCTGGGGCCGATTTCGCCGGCAGAGTTCATTCCGGTTGCCGAAGAGAGCGGCAGCATTGTCGAGTTGGGAGACTGGGTCATCGGCCAGGCGATTGCTGCCGCTGCCGCACTGTTGCCCCGTGCCGCGGATGGCCGGGTCAAGGTGGCGGTGAATGTGTCGCTGCATCAGCTACTGCAGGATGACTTTGCCGACAAGCTGTTGCTGGCCACCAGCCAGGGCTTTGCTGCTGAAAACCTCATCATCGAGCTGACCGAGAGCGTGTTTCATGAAAACGAGATCGATATGGTCAAGCAGGTGCTGTTCCGCATCAAGCAGTTGGGGGTGGAAATCCATATCGATGACTTTGGCACCGGTTATTCCTCTTTTTCCCGCATCTGCCAATTGCCGATTGATGCCATCAAGATCGACAAGGCCTTCATCCAGTCGGCGGATGAAAAAAACACCGCCATCATCGAGGCCGTGGTGTTCATTGCCCAACGGCTGAAGATAAGGGTGATTGCCGAGGGCATCGAAACCGTGGAGCAGGCGCAGAGAATGCAGGCGCTAGGTGTGAACGAGCTGCAAGGTTACTTGTTTGGCAAGCCGCAGTTGCCTGGCACCACGGTGTGAGCCGCTGGCCCAGCCCCTGTTCGCCGCGCGACTGAGGGGCTGCGGCCGGTGTTGCTGTCGCAGGTGGTGGTGATGTCAGCGCCACGGCCACGCTGCTGGTGGCCGCTGTGTTGCCGCAGGGCAGCAGCCGCGGCGGACAAGCTTGCCTGCCTGCTCAGGCGAGGTATTCGGAAATCTCGATCAGGTTCTGATCCGGGTCGCGCAGGTAAACCGAGCGGATTTTGCCGGTGGCCCCGGTACGGCCTACCGGCCCTTCGATGATGGCCAGGCCTTTTTCCTGCAGGCGGGCGATTACCGTGTCCAGCGGCTGGCTGGCGATGAAGCACAGGTCCAGTGCGCCGGGGGTGGGCAGGGCGGCCTTGGGTTCGAACTCCTTGCCCTGCACGTGGATATTGATTTTCTGGCTGCCAAACTTCAGTGCCAGCCGCTCCACTGGCGGGGTGCCGCCAATGAATTTTTCCAGCGTCATGCCCAGGCCGTCACAATAAAAGGCCAGGCAGTCATCCAGGCGGGCGGTGGTGAGGACGAGGTGGTCGAGATGGCTGATCATGCGGCAAGACTCCATAAACAGGTGGGCTGTCCATCTTGCTGCATAGCGCCATCCCGGCGCAATCCCTGTTTGGCAGAACAGCGGGCCGCGCAGGCAGCAAGCCGCTGTCCTGTGTGCTGCCTAGTGGCTGGCAAAACGCGCCAGTTCGCGTTCCCAGTCCAGCGGGGCGGTGCCGATCTCGCGGTCCTCGTCGCGGATGGCATCAGCCGGCAGGAACCAGTTGACTTCAAACAGCAGGCCGTCCGGGTCGTGGCCGTACACACTCTTGAAAATACCGTGGTCTTCTTCCAGGCCCAGCTTGCCAAGTGCCTGCAACTGGTCGCGGATGCGCTTGAGTTCCAGCAGGGTGTCCACTTCCCAGGCCAGGTGGTAAAGCCCGGCCGGCGGCTCGTTGGCCCCCGGAGTTTCACCGCGCGCGCTGAACACGCCTGCGCGTTGCTGGCCCTGATTGCGGGCGAACAAGGCCAGGTCGTGATGGTTGTCCGACTCCGCCGCCTGGGCAAAGAAAGCCTTTTCCGGTTGCGGGCCGGGCGAGGAGTGAAATCCCAGCACTTGCTGATAAAAACGGCGGCTGTCGGCAAGGTCGCTGACATACAGCACGGCGTGGTTCAGGCGTTTGATTCCCATAATGTGCTTTCGTGTGACAAGGGTTTACAGATGGTAGGCACCGTGTTGCTGTGCCAGGTAAGCGGCAATCTGGCGGGCGTCTTGCAGGAAGTGCCGCCCGGCGTGCTGCTTGGCATCGGCGGGTAAGGGGCTGGCCGGGTCCAGTATCAGCACCGGCAGGCTCTGGTTTTCTTCGCCCAGCAGTGCGATTACCGGCTGACGCGGCCGTGGAAACGGCAGGCGGCGGATTTCAATGCGCTCGGCCAGTGCCGGTTGCACTGCCAGCAGGCCTTCCAGCAGATTGCTGTGCGGGCAGACAAAGCGCTGGTCGGCCGGATGGTCGGGGCGGGTGAATCCGGGCTCCAGCAAAAACAGGGTGTCGCGGCTCATCAGGCATCTTTCGCAGTAAAAATGGTGTGGCAGCAAGAACCCCGCCGGGAGGCGGGGCATGCGGTCTTAGAAGGATTTGGCCAGGGCCAGGCTCAGCGCGCTTTCGCTGGATACGCCATTGCCACCCCAGTTGACGCGGCCGTAGGACGCATAGGCTTTGGTCTGCTTGGACAGATTGTATATCGTGCCCAGCACATACTGGGTGTAGCCGGTCTTGTCGACGTTGCTGCCACCGATTTCCACGTCGTAGCCCTTGGTCAGCGAGACATAAGGCAGCCACGCGCCCACGTTGTAGCCGAAGGTGAGCACGGCTTCACGGGTTTTCACATCCTGACCGGAAGCGGCGGCGCTCAGGCTCTGGCCGCTGGCTGCCAGGCGGGCGTTCAGCACATTCACGTTGTAAGCCACGCCCGGATTGTCAACAAACTTGCCGCTGGAAACGCCCAGGTAGCCGTTAACGGTCTGGAAACCCAAGGCCAGGTAGATGGGGTCGCTGATATAGCCTGCTTCCACACGCCACCAGTTTTTCACCGCGCCGGTCTGGGCGGATGAGTTCACCTGTTTGGCATCCCCCTTGGTTTCATAGCTGAACTTGGCAAAGTAACCGGCCTGTTCGTAGCTCAGGCCCAGGTTGAATACCTGGTTGTTGGTGGGCTGGCCATTGCTGTCGTTGGCGCGCTTCTCGTCTGCCGCCCAGGTGGTGGTAAAGCTGAAACCGGCCAGGTTGGGGCTGTCGTAGCGGATGGCGTTGTTCAGGCGACCGTCCAGACGGGTGGAGTACAGTTGGCCGCCCACGCCGCTGTAGGAACCCGGATCGATATATTCCATGTCCAGGTTGGCGTAGTCGGACAGGCGGCCCAGGCGCAGCTTGCCGTTCTGGCTTTGCAGGCCGATGAAGGAGTCACGGCTGGCGAAGGTGTCGGTACCGCTGCCATCCACGTGGATGCGGTTTTCCACCTGCCAGATGGCGGTCAGGCCATTGCCCAGGTTTTCCGAGCCCTTGAAACCGATGCGCGAAGTGTTGTCATTCACCTGCACGTTTTTCAGGCTGCCGCTGGCGGTATAGCTTTGGACGCTGGACAGGTTGCCGGCCACTTTGCCGTACAGGGTAATGCCCTCGTCGGCATGGGCAAACAAGGGAGAAGCAGCAATAGCCAGGGTGAGCAGTTTTATTTTCATGATGTGTTCACAGGAAATCGGTTGGTCGGATAAACAAGCCGGTGCCGTGGTGGCGGGTTTCGGCTGTGGCTTATTCTTCCGTATTGTTCCCGTTTTATTAATCAAAAAAAATTGATTAACAAATCAATAGCCATCTGCGGTTTTTATTCATATTGATTTTTTTTTATGGCCTTCTGGCGAATATTGCTAAGTCAAATTTTTATTGGTTATTGCAAGAAAATGCATAAGCCGTGCGGATAAGCATATCAATTTAATTTGATTGATCTTCAAATTTGCTGGGAATAGATTTTGTGGCGTCAATTACACGGTGCAAACAAATGTCATACTCCCTGTCCATCCTGGATAAAAGCCCGATTCCGCCGGGCGCTACCGCAGCCGATGCACTGGCCAATACCGTGGCGCTGGCCAAGCTGGCAGAGCAGTTGGGCTATTACCGTTTCTGGGTGGCCGAACACCACAGCACGCCGCTGCTGGCCAGTTC
This sequence comes from Aquitalea magnusonii, assembly GCF_002217795.2. NCBI lineage: Bacteria > Pseudomonadati > Pseudomonadota > Betaproteobacteria > Neisseriales > Chromobacteriaceae > Aquitalea > Aquitalea magnusonii. The sequence goes on along the minus strand of NZ_AP018823.1, from coordinate 2,193,283 downwards.
CGCGCCCGAAGTGCTGATCTCCCACATCCTGGCGCATACCAGCCGCATCCGCGTGGGCAGTGGCGGCGTCATGCTGCAGCACTACAGCCCCTACAAAGTGGCGGAAACCTTCAATCTGCTGGCGGCGCTGGCGCCGGGCCGGGTAGACCTGGGCGTGGGCAAGGCCCCCGGCGGCCTGCCGTTCAGCACCCGTGCCTTGCAGCACTATCACGATGCCGCGCGCAAGCCGGATTTCACCGCCCAGCTTACCGAGCTGAATGCCTTCCTGAATGAAGGCCAGCCGGAGGGCCATCCGCTGGCCGGGGCAAAGGCGACACCGCTGCCACCCATTACGCCGGGGCGCTTCTTGCTGGGCGGCAGCCCGGACAGCGCCCGGCTGGCCGCCCGCCTGGGCTGGGATTTTGCCTATGCCGGCCACTTCAATGGCGACCCTTTGAATATCCAGCAATCCATTGCCGTGTACCGCCAATGGACCGGCAAGGTGCCGGCGCTGGCGCTGTATGCCTTTGCGGCAGAAACCCGCGAACAGGCACAGGCGCTGGTGGGGGAGCTGAAGCTGTTTAAGGTGACGCTGGAAGATGGCCGCAGCGTCAACGTGCCCAGCCGCGAGGCCGCCGAGGAGTTTGCCCGTCAGGCTGGCAGCAGCCGGTACCAACTGGAAGAAAAGCATCCGCACGTGATTGCCGGTACTGCCGGTGATGTGCGCGCCGAGCTGGATTCCCTGCACCAGAGCTACGGCATCCGCGAATTCATCATTGATATCCCTGTGGCCCAGTTTGCGCTGCGCCGCGCTTCCATTGCCCTGCTGGCCGAAGCGCGCGAGCCGCTGGCCGCCTGACCGTACTGATCAATCTTTTTGGAGCTGAACATGAGCAAACCCATTACTTTCGGCATCATGCTGCACGGCGCTGGTGGCCACATGCACGCCTGGAAACACCCTAGCGGCCCGGCGGATGCCAGCGTGAACCTGCAGTTCTATATCGATACCGTGCAGAAAGCCGAAGCCAACGGCATTGCCTTTGCCTTTGTGGCGGACGGCCTGTACATCAACGAAAAATCCATTCCGCACTTCCTCAACCGTTTCGAGCCGATTTCCATCCTGTCGGCGCTGGCCAGCGTAACGCGCAAGATCGGCCTGGCCGGCACCGTGTCCACTTCCTACAGCGACCCGTTTACCGTGGCGCGCCAGTTCGGCTCGCTCGACCTGATCAGCGGCGGCCGCGCCGGCTGGAATGTGGTGACCACGCCGCTGGAAGGCACGGCGCTGAACTACAGCCGCCCGCATCCGGAACACAGCCTGCGTTATGAAATTGCCGACGAATACCTGCAAGTCACCCAGGGCTTGTGGGATAGCTGGGACGACGACGCCTTGCCGCGTAACCGTGAAACCGGCCAGTTCTTCGACAAGGACAAGCTGCACACCCTGAACCACAAGGGGCGTTTCTTCCAGGTGGCCGGGCCGCTGAACATCAGCCGCTCGCCGCAGGGCCAGCCGGTGATTTTCCAGGCCGGCTCTTCCGATGCCGGTATTGGCCTGGCGGGCAAGTATGCCGACGCGGTGTTTACCCACTCGCCCTCCATCGAGGAAACCCGCGACTTCCTGCGCAAGGTGAAAACCAGCGCCGTGCTGCATGCCCGCAAGGCCGACGATGTGAAAATCTTCCCCGGCATTGCGCCGGTGGTGGCCGCCACCGATGCCGAGGCCGAAGCCAAGTTCCGCATCATCCAGCAACTGCTGACCATCGATGACGCACTGGCCTATCTGGGCCGCTTCTTCGACCACCACGACTTTACCCAGTACCCGCTGGACGAGGCCTTCCCGGAGCTTGGCGATATCGGTCGCAACAGCTTCCGTTCCACCACCGACCAGATCAAGGCCCGCGCTCGCGAGCACGGCCTGACCCTGCGCCAGGTGGCGCTGGAAGTGGCCACCCCGCGCAGCAACTTTGTCGGCAGCGGTGAAAAAGTGGCGGCGGAAATCATCCGCTGGGTGGATGAGGGTGCGGCTGACGGTTTCATCCTGGGCTTCCCGGTGGTGGCCGAAGGGCTGGACGACTTCATCACCCATGTGCTGCCGGTGCTGGAAAAGAGCGGACGCTTCAATCGCCAGCTGGAAGGACGCACCCTGCGCGACCATCTGGGCTTGCCGCGCAAGGAAAGCCGTTACCAGCAAGCGGCTGAGCACAGCAGCCAGCAGCAGGTGGCCTGATGAATGCAGCATTAGACAGCGCCGTGTTGCCGCGCAGCCTGCAGATCGAAACCGGCATTGCGGCTGCCAATGCCGAATTCGTCGCCCTGCGTCGCGACCTGCACCAGCACCCGGAACTGGCGTTTGCCGAACATCGCACCGCCGGCAAGGTGGCCGCGCTATTGCAGCAGTGGGGCTATCAGGTGACTACCGGCATCGCCGGCACCGGGGTGGTGGGCAGCTTGCGCCGCGGCAGCAGCGAGCGTTCGCTCGGCCTGCGCGCCGATATGGATGCGCTGCCCATCCAGGAAGCCACCGGCCTGCCGTATGCCAGCCAGAACCCCGGCGTGATGCATGCCTGCGGACATGACGGCCACACCGCCATCCTGCTGGCCGCCGCCCGCTTTCTGGCACTGCACGGCCAGTTTGACGGCACCTTGCAGCTGATTTTCCAGCCGGCGGAAGAAACCGGCAGCGGCGCACGGCGCATGCTGGAGGAGGGCTTGTTCGAGCGCTTTCCCTGCGATGCGGTGTTCGGCCTGCACAACTGGCCTGGGGTGAGCTGCGGCCATGTCGGCTGCATCGAAGGCCCGGCCATGGCCTCGGTAGACCAGGCCCACATCACCGTCCATGGCAAGGGCGGCCATGGGGCCGAACCGCATAACACGGTGGACCCGGTGCTGGTGAGTGCCCACGTGATTACCGCGCTGCAATCGGTGGTGTCACGCAATGTCGACCCGCTGGACATGGGCGTGCTCACCGTGGGCAGCATCCACGGCGGCCATGCGTCCAATGTGATTCCGGACAGCGTGGAGCTGAAGCTGACTGCCCGCACCTTCCGCCCGGAAGTGCGCAGCCTGCTGCAACAGCGCGTACCGGCACTGGTGGAGGCACAGGCGGCCAGCTTTGGCGCACGCGCCGAGGTGGATTACCGCCTGGGCTTCCCGCCGGTGTGCAATCACCCGGCAGAAACCGCGCTGGCGCGTGAAGTGGCACAGGACACGCTGGGCGCGGCGCGGGTGGAACAGGCTTTCCGGCCGCGCACCGCCAGCGAGGACTTTGCCTTCATGTTGCAGGCGCGCCCCGGCAGCTTCGTGTTTTTCGGCAATGGCGACAGCGCAGGCCTGCATAACCCGCGCTACGACTTCAACGACGCCATCCTGCCGCTGGCCGCCAGCTACTGGGTGGCCCTGGCCGAACGCTATCTGCCGCTGCAACAGGCGGCCACATAACAAGCGACAGCCAGACACACACATCGCAATGGACCGAGCACATGCGTGACTACTTTGTTTACACCACCACCACCGACCCGCGCGCCAGCGTGATGCTGGCCGAGCTGACGCAGGAATACGACGCACGCTACGGCAATCTGTTCAGCCCCGGCGGTGCCGCTGAGGAAATGCGCCGCTATCCGCCGGAAACCTTTGCGCCGCCGCATGGCAACTTCCTGTTGCTGCTGCGTCAGGGCCAGGCGATTGCCGGCGGGGCCTTCAAGCGGCTGGATGAGCACACCGCCGAATTCAAGCGCATCTGGACCCACAGCCAGTTCCGCCGTCAGGGCCTGGCCGGGCTGGTGTTGCAGGAGCTGGAGGCGCAATGCCAGCGCCAGGGCTACCGCCAGATTTACCTCACCACCGGTTGCCGCCAGCCGGAGGCGGTCGGGCTCTACCTGCGTCATGGCTATCAGGCGCAGTTCGACCCCGAGGGGGATCTGGAAGCCTTGCGCACCCTGCCGTTTACCAAGGCAGTGCCACGCCAGTCCAGCGCGCCATCCCACCCCGCGCACTGGACGGAACTGGCCGGCATTGCCGTTTGAAACCGCTTTGACTTGCTGGCCGACCACCCATCGCGGCTTTTGCACAGGACAAGACATCATGAGTGAAATTACCGAAGTCGGCGAAATCGCCTTTACCCATTCATTGCCACGGCAAGGCAATGCGCATGCCCATGCCGACAACAGCGGCAGCAACCGCTATGCCGGGCTGCGCATCATCCCGGCGCGTTACCCGGCACGTATTGCCGGCAGCGTGCTGGCCCTGCTGTTGCTGGCGGCCATCATCAGTTCGGTGGCCACCAATCCGCGCTGGGGCTGGGCGGTGTTTGCCGAATGGTTTCTGGCCGCCCCGGTGCTGGAAGGCCTGGGCCGCACTCTGCTGCTGACCGCCATCGGCACAGTGCTGGGGTCGGTGTTGGGCACGGTGCTGGCGCTGGCGCGGGTGTCGCGCTCGCCGCTGCTGGCCAGCCTGTCGTGGAGCTATATCTGGCTGTTCCGCTCCATTCCGCTGATCGTGCTGCTGCTTATCCTCAACAACCTGGGTTATCTGTACGAAACCATCAATATCGGTGTGCCGTATACCGGCATCAACTGGTTCAGTTATTCCACCACCGAGCTGATCAGCCCCTTTGCCGCAGCAGTGCTGGGCCTGAGCCTGAACCAGGCGGCATTCTCGGCGGAAATCATCCGTGGCGGCATTTTGTCGGTGGAGCAGGGCCAGCTGGAAGCCGCGGCCGCGCTGGGCCTGCCGCGCGGACGGCAGATTTTCCGCATCGTGCTGCCGCAGGCCATGCGTACCATTTTGCCCACCGCTTTCAATGACATCATTGGCCTCGCCAAGGGCACGGCCAATGTCTACATCCTGGCGCTGCCGGAGCTGTTCTACACCATCCAGGTGGTGTACCACCGCAATCTGGAAGTGATTCCGCTATTGATGGTGGCCACTGTGTGGTACCTGATCATCCTCACCGTACTGTCCACGGTTCAGGTGCAGGTGGAGCGTCACTATGCGCGTGGCGCGCTGCGCCAGCAGCCGCAGTCGCTGTGGCAGCGTGCTCGTCAGCGCTGGTGGCCTGTCAGCGCCAGCGGCCCGGCCACGGTGGCACCGCCTGCTGCGCTGACCGACATACCCGCAGTGCAGGGCGGGGAAGTCGCCATTCATGCTGTCAGCAAGCGCTATGGCCATCAGCAGGTGCTGGATGCGGTGTCGCTGACCGTTCCGCCCGGCAGCGTCACCGTCATCATCGGGCCGTCCGGTTCGGGCAAGTCCACCTTGCTGCGCAGCATCAATCATCTGGAACGGGTGGATAGCGGTTTCATTGCCATTGACGGGGAGTTGATCGGCTATCGCCAGCAAGGCAATTCGCTGCACGAGCTGAAGGAAAAGGACATTCTGCAACGCCGTGTGGAAGTGGGCATGGTGTTCCAGCACTTCAACCTGTTTCCCCATCTCACCGTATTGCAAAACCTGATTGAAGCGCCCATCGCGCTGCGCGGCCTGAGCCGGGCCGAGGCCGAAGCCCAGGCGCGCCTGCTGCTCAAGCGGGTAGGGCTGGCCGACAAGGCCGATGCCTGGCCGCGTCAGCTATCCGGTGGCCAGCAGCAGCGCGTGGCCATTGCCCGTGCGCTGGCGCTGCGCCCCAAGGTGCTGCTGTTTGACGAACCCACCTCGGCGCTGGACCCGGAGCTGGTGCAGGAAGTGCTGGACGTCATCAAGGAGCTGGCGCGCTCTGGCACCACGCTGCTGATTGTCACCCATGAAATCGGCTTTGCCCGTGAAGTGGCCGATACCGTGGTGTTCATGGAGCAAGGCCGCATTGTGGAAAGCGGCAGCCCGGAGCAGGTATTGCGCCAGCCGCAGCAGCAGCGCACCCGCGAATTCCTGGCCCGCGTGCTCTAGCGCCATCGATAAAACAATTTCACACACCGTCACGACCATAACAAGGAAAGCATCATGTCGCGTAACACCCATCTGCCACGCCGTACCGTACTGGCCGCCCTCAGCCTTGCCCTGCTGGCCCCGCTGTTTGGCCATGCCGCCAGCAGCATCGACCTGAGCCCGGAGCAAAAAGGCCAGCCCAAGGGCCGTCCGGTGCCAGAGGCCATCAAACTGCTGCCCAAGGACGTGCGCTTCGTCAAGGACAAGACCTTCGTGGTGGCCATTGCCGGCGGCATTCTGCCGATTGGCGGTTTTGCCAGCGACTCGAAAACCATCATCGGTGCCGACCCGGACATCTCCCGCCTGGTGGCTGACGGCCTGGGCCGCAAGCTGGAACTGGTCAACGTGGCCTGGGCCGACTGGCCGCTGGGCTTGCAGTCCGGCAAATACGATGCGGTGATTTCCAATGTCACCGTTACCGAAGCGCGCAAGGAGAAATTTGATTTCTCCACCTACCGCAAGGACTTGCTCGGCTTTTACACCAAGGCGGGCAGCAAGCTGAAAATCAATGCACCCAAGGATACTGCCGGGCTGAAGGTGATTGTGGGGGCGGGCACCAATCAGGAGCAGATCCTGCTGGAATGGAACAAGAAAAACGAAGCCGCCGGGCTCAAACCGTTGCAGGCACTGTATTTTGATGATGAAGCCGTGGCCCGCGTAGCCTTGCAGTCCGGCCGCGCCGATGCCTGGCTCGGCCCCAATGCCATCTATGCGCTGGAAGCGGCGCGTACCGGCAAGGTACGGCTGGCCGGCACCTTCTCTGGTGGTTGGCCGCTGACAGCGGACATCGCGGTGGCCACGCGCAAGGACTCCGGCCTGGCTCCGGCGATTACCAAAATCCTCAATACCCAGATTGCCAACGGCAATTACGCCAAGGTACTCAGCCGCTGGGGCCTGAGTGCCGAAGCGGTGAGCGAATCGCGCACCAACCCGCCCGGCCTGCCCAAGAACTGAGCGTCTCGCAGCAAGCGGTAACAATGACAACGGCCCTTCGGGGCCGTTTTTTCATGTGTTCAAGTCTTGTCGCAATGCTTGTCACAGGACTTGTCCGGGCTGTCCTGCTCCAGATTGTGGCGGATGTGCAGCAAGGCTTGCAGCAAGGCCTCGGCCTGTGCCGCGGGGATGCCCTGCATGGCGCGGGCGGCCAGCAGGCGGCCATGCTGATGCAAGGTGCTGTGCAGCGTCTGCCCGGCCTCGGTCAGATACAGGCGCATGCTGCGGCGGTCCTGCGTGTCGGCGCGCGCCTCCAGCAGCCCGGCTTCTTTCAGGCGGGTAATCAGCCGGGTGAGCTGCGCCTTGTCGCGCCCGGAGTGCTGGGCAAGGTCACTCTGGGTATGGCCCGGATGGCGGCAGAAATAGCCCAGCACCTTGCCTTCCATATGGGTCAGCCCCAGGGCATCGTCCCGGATCGCGGCAAACTGGCGCGAGCGGTATTGATGCATCAGGGTGTGGATGGCCTCGAAAATCTGCTCGGCGGTGTCGTCAACATTGTTGACAAGGTCAACTTTATTTTGCATATTAGGTGATATTATCAATCAATTGGAGTCGCCATGACCACCATTTTGCCGCAACACCGCATCGAGCGGGTCAGATATGAACTGGCCAAGCGCAATGTCACCGTCCGCAAGGTAGAGCGCAGCGGCGACGGCTTTGCCCGCATCACCTTTGCTGGCGAAGCGCTGCACGGTTTCCAGTCACAGTCCTTTGACGACCATATCAAGTTCATTTTCCAGGACGCCGCCGGCAATACCGTAATGCGTGACTATACACCGCTGGCCGCCACGGCAGAGCAGGGTGAGCTGACGCTGGAGTTCGCGCTGCACGGCCACGGTGCCGCCGCCAGTTGGGCGCAGCAGGCAGCCGAGGGCATGCAGGCCATCATCGCCGGGCCCAAGGGTTCGATGATCATCCCGGCGCAGCAGGACTGGCATTTGCTGGTGGGCGATGCCTCATCCCTGCCGGCCATCCGCCGCCGTCTGGCCGAGCTGCTGCCCAGCGCCCATGTTGAGGTGCTGCTGCTGCGTGAAGACAGCGCGGCTGGCTGGACACTGCCGCAACAGTCGAGCTGGCGGGTCAGCCAACTGGCAGATGGCGAGGCCTTGCTGGCGGCATTGCGTGGCTGGCAAGTACCGGACGGCCATGGTTTTGCCTGGTGCGCGGGTGAGGGAGGACTGATGCGTCAGGCGCGCAGCATACTGCTGGAAGAAAAGCAGCTACCGCGCGAAGGGGTCAAGGTGGCAGCATACTGGCGGCTGGGTGAGGCGGATTTTCACGAGCGCCTGGCCTAGACGGCCCTGGAACAGTTGGTATCGCGCGGCTGACAAAGCCCTGCTGCTGCCCTGCGTTGCACTGGTAATGTCAGCAGGATTGGGGCCAGGTGGTGTCGCTCACAAAACAAGCGCTGCGCGGTTAAACCGGCAGCGCTTGTTCATTGCAGTGGATGTCGCTGTGTGCGGCTCAGGCCGCCATGGCTTCATCTGGCAGATCTGCGCATAGCTGGCGGATTTCCTCCAGCAAGGCGTCGATTGCCGGTGAGGGACAACTGCCCAGCCGCTGGGTGATGCCGATATGGCGACGGGTATCGCCCAGATCCACCGCCAGCGGCACGATTTCTCCACTGGCGATTTCCACGTGCAACTGGTGGGCGGAGCAGGCGGTCAGCAGCTCGCTATGCGCCAGCAACTGGCGTACCACCGCCAGGTCGCCACTTTCCACCGAGGGCTCCGGCGCAGGCAACCCGGCGCGCCGGAAGGCGCTGACCAGTGCCTGGCGGGCCGGAGACTCCGCGCGCGGCAGAATCCAGCCCGCGCCTTGCAGCTCGGCCAGCGACAGCCTGCGTTGCCAGCGCGCCAGCGGGTGGCTGCGGCGACAGAAAATGCCCACCTGATCCTGAAACAGCGCTTCGCTGTAGAACGGTGCCGCGGCATTGCCCTGACGCAAGGCCCCGAAGATGAAGTCGATATCGCCGCAGCGCAGGCCGCGGGCCAGTTCGGCAAACGGGCTTTCGCTGGTCTTGATCTTCAGGCCGGGATAGCGCTGCAACAACCGGGCAATGGCCAGCGGCAACAGGCTGGTGCGGCACAGCGGCAGCGCACCCACGGTAATGGTGCCGCACAGGCTGCCGCGCAGGGCAGACAGGTCGGCCTCGATATGGCGCAGCTCGGCAAAGGCGCGCTTGGCATGCAGCAGCAGTTGCTCGCCCGCTTCGGTCACCACCAAACCTTGCGTCATGCGTTGCAGCAGCGGCTGACCTACGGCTTCCTCCAGCCGGGCCAGCGACATGCTGATGCCGGATTTGCTCAACCCCAGTTGCTGACAGACCGGGGAGAACTGGCCATGTTCGGCCAGGCTGACAAAAATCCGCAGCTTGTTGCCGCCCAGCAATAGCTGGCTCAGCGGAGTAGGGTCGATGCGGCTGCCGCGAAACTGGCACAGCGCGGTGGCCGCCTGCAGGATTTCCTTGTGAATGCGCTGCGCGCGGCGATGCACGGCTTCGCCATAGGCATTAAGCAGCATGCCACGCGGGCGGCGCTCGAACAGGCTGACACCCAGCAAGTCTTCCAACTGGGTGAGCGCGCGGGTGATGGCCGAGGCGGCCTTGAATATCTGTTCGGACGAACGGGTGACGCTGCCGGTGTGGGCCACCGACAAAAACACGCGCAGATAGCGCAACACCTCATCCCGCTCCGGCTTGGCGGCAGGGTGGTTCATGAGTCTCTCCTCCAGCGATGCAATGGCCGTGACCGTCGGGCATCTGGAACTGCTGACAAAACCCCGCTCCTGCGTTGCGCCGCCTTGCCGTACTGCTGGTACTGTCTGCGGCGGCGCGCCTTGTTTCGGGGACATCTGCGATGTTTTGTCAGTGCAGCCAGCACTGGCGCACCCTGCGCGGACCGGCATGTTTTTTTGCTTTGCTGCACATTCTGCGGCTATGGTGCTATTCGATGCAGATGTCAAAACCGTGTCTGTGATCAGCTTTCCTGATCGCTGAACTGACATATCAGAAGCACCTGCCGAAGGGGGATGCAATGAAACTGGCAACACTGGCCGCGCTGATAGCCGCGGTGGAAGAGGGCAGCATGCGTGCCGCGGCGCGGCGCATCGGCTGCTCGCAACCGGCGCTCACCCGGATGATTCGCGAACTGGAGCTGGAACTGGCCGCGCCCTTGCTGCTGCGCTCCTCACGCGGGGTATTGCCCACTGCGCAAGGGCGGGTGCTGTATGAACGGGCAGTGCGCGCCCGTCATGAGCTGGAAGCCGCCGCCGATGAAATCAGCCAGATTGGCGGCCACATGGTGGGCAAGCTGCATATCGGTGCGGTGCCGCTGGCGGTGATGCTGCTGATCCCCGAAGCCATGCGCACCTTTGTGCGCGAGTTTCCGCAAATCCAGTTGCGCATCAGCGAAGAACTGTATGTGGCGCAATTGCAAAAGCTGCGTACCGGCGAGGTGGACATCACCGTCGGCGGCATTCCGGACGATCTGGCTGCCGGGGAGTTCTACATCGAACCCCTGCTGCACACCGAGATGATTCCGGCGGCGCGCCAGGGCAGCCGCTGGCTGGAAGCCCGTTCGCTGCAGGATTTGCAAGCAGCGCCCTGGGTGTATACCGGCACCGACCACCGTGCCGGCTATGCGCGGGCGCTGTTTGAGCGCAATGGCCTGGAAGCGCCGCAGCAAGGCGCGCTGGTCAACTCCACCCTGGCTTTGTTGTCGCTGGTGTCCACCGGCGACTACGTGGCCTTGCTGCCCCGGCAGATTGCCCGCCAGTCCTGGCTGGCCAGCTATGTTTCGCCCATCGAAACGGGCGAATCTGGCCTGCCGCTGCAAGTGGGGGCCATGGTGCGGCAAGAGCTGGCACTGGCCCCGGTGGTGCGCCATCTGCTTACCCATTTGCACCGCGCCGCCCACCACATCAATCGCGGCGACATGCTGCCTGCCTGAGCATCTACCTGCTTCCTCCCTGACGGCCACCGCGTGAACCGCAGCGCTCACAAAATGAGAATGCACGGTCACGAAGGGGCAAAGTTGCCCGCCTTTCCTCCGCATATATTGTTGGCAGAACAAGACGCCTGCCCAGGCAAATGCGGAGGAGAAACATGGATACGACAGCAAGTTACAGCGGTTTGCCGGCGCTGCCCTGCGTGTGGATGCGCGGCGGCACTTCCAAGGCGGCCTTCTTTCAAGCAGCCGACCTGCCGGCAGACCCGGCCGAGCGCGACCGTCTGCTGCTGGGGGCCATGGACGGCACCGACGCCCGCCAGATCGACGGCATTGGCGGCGGGCATCCGCTGACCACCAAGATCGCCATCATCTCCCGCTCCAGCCGCGACGATGCCGATATCGACTACCTGTTTGGCCAATTGGTGATTGGTGCTAATCGCATCGACTACGCCCCCACCTGCGGCAACATCCTGGCTGCGGTGGCACCGTTTGCGCTGGAAGAGGGCTTGCTGCCCTGCAGCGATGGCGAAACCCGTGTGCGCATCCACATGGTGAATACCAAGTCGCTGTGCGAAGCCGTGCTGCCCACGCCGGGCGGCAAGGTGAGCTATCAGGGCCACACCCGTATCAGCGGCGTTCCCGGCAGCGCAGCCGCCATCGAGCTGCGGTTTGCCGATGTGGCCGGTTCCTCCTGCGGCGCGCTCTATCCCACCGGCCAGGCACAGGACGTGGTGGGCGGCGTGGCGGTCAGCTGTATCGATAACGGCATGCCGGTGGTGCTGCTGCGTGCTGCCGACCTGGGCATCACCGGTTACGAAAGCCCGGCCGAGCTGGACGCCAACGACAGCTTCAAGCGCGAGCTGGAAGCCATCCGCCTGGCCATCGGCCCGCGCATGGGCCTGGGCGATGTCAGCGCGCGGGTAGTACCCAAGATGACGTTGCTGGCTGCGCCGATTACCGGCGGGGCCATTCATACCCGTACTTTCATCCCGAAAAAATGCCATGACGCCATCGGCGTGCTGGGTGCCGCCTCCGTCGCCACCGCCTGTGCCGACCCGGCCACGGTGGCAGGCGCGATGGCCGTGCTGGAGGACGGTGCTGCGGCCATCTCGGTGGAGCACCCGACTGGTGAGTTCACCATCCGCCTGACAGCGCAGCCGGACGCTGCACCTGCGGTGGCGCTCATCCGCACCGCCAGGCCCTTGTTCCGCGGCCAGGTGTTGCTGCCGTACCCGGCCTGAATGGCCTTGCGTTTCACCAGATAAAAAAACCACAGGACGCGGCCCGATCCGCGCCCAACGCTCGTCGTATTACAACAATGCAATAACGCAACAGGAGGAGAGATTCATGAATCAGGCAGCAGTACTGGATGTGCGCGAGTTTATTAACGCGCGCAAGATGTCGGCCTTCCAGTGGGGGCTGGTGGTGTTGTGCTTTTTGATTGTGGCTGTGGATGGCATGGATGTGGCCATCATGGGTTTTGTCGCGCCCAGCATTCTGGGCGAGTGGCATATCTCGCGTCCGGCCTTTGGCGTGGTGATGGGCGCTGCGCCCATCGGTCTGGCGGTGGGTGCCTTGCTGGCTGGTTCTTCCGCTGACTGGTTTGGCCGGCGCAAGGTGTTGCTAGCCTCGGTGCTGGGCTTTGGCGTGGCCACACTGGCCACTGCACATGCCACCACGCCACAGGGCATGGCAGCGCTGCGTTTTATCACCGGCCTGGCGCTGGGGGCGGCCATGCCCAATACCACCACGCTGATCTCGGAATACATTCCGGAGCGCATCCGCTCCTCGGTGATTGCCACCATGTTTACCGGTTTCAACCTGGGCTCTGCAGCCATCGGCTTTGCTGCCGCCTGGCTGACTCCGCGCTTTGGCTGGCAGTCCGTGCTGACCTTTGGCGGCCTGATGCCCTTGATTCTGCTGCCTTTCATGTTTTTCCTGCTGCCGGAATCCGCCCGTTATCTGGTGGGTAAGGGCGCACCGGCGGAACGTGTGCGTCCGCTGCTCTCGCGTGTGTGTCAGGTAAAGCTGGACAGCTACCAGGTGTTTGTATCGCAAGAAGCCCCGGTCAGCGCCAAGCAGCCGCTGGGCGTGTTGTTCTCGCAAGGCTATGCGCTGAAAACCTTCAGCCTGTGGCTGACTTATTTCATGGGCCTGCTGGTGATCTACCTCACCACCAGTTGGCTGCCCACCATGATGAAGGACGCCGGTATTTCGATTGACCGTGCCTCCACCCTGACGGCGATGTTCCAGCTGGGTGGCACCGTGGGTGCCATCGTGGTGGGTTTTGCCATGGACCGCATCAAGCCCAGCCGCGTAATCAGCGCGTCCTACCTGCTGGGTGGCGTGGCATTGGTGGTACTGGGGGGCAGCGGCCTGAATTCGGCCTGGATCGTGCTGGCCATCCTGGCCACCGGCTTCTGCCTGAGTGGCGCGCAAACCGGGCTGAACGCCTATGCGCCGGGCTGCTACCCCACCATGGCCCGTGCTACCGGTGTCAGCTGGATGCTGGGCGTGGGTCGTCTGGGCAGCATTCTGGGTTCGTCCATCGGCGGCGTGCTGCTCAGCCTGGGCTGGGGCTTCGAGGCCATTTTCCTGGCGCTGGCGCTGCCGGCGGTGATTGCCGCTGCGTCCATTCTGGGTGGCAGCCGGCAAGCCCGCACGCAAGCCTGATTTCCGATTTTTCATAACATGCAAGCGGCGCTACAGCGGGTAGCGCCGGCATCTGACATACGCAAGAAGGCAGACCTGATATGGCAACCATCATTGGCGGCATCGCCTGTTCCCATACTCCCACCATCGGTTTTGCGGTGGATCGCAACAAGCAGGACGACCCGGTATGGGCTCCCATCTTCCAGGCTTTTGCCCCGGTAAAAGCCTGGCTGGCGGAGAAAAAGCCGGATGTGCTGTTCATGATTTACAACGACCATGTCACGTCTTTCTTCTTCGACCACTATTCCGCCTTCACCCTGGGCATCGATCAGCGTTACGAAGTGGCGGACGAGGGCGGTGGCGCGCGTAATCTGCCGCCGGTGGCCGGCCATGCCGCGCTGTCGCGCCATATCGGTGCCAGCCTGATGGCCGCCGAATTCGACATGTCCTTTTTCCAGGACAAGAAACTGGACCACGGCTGCCTGTCGCCGCTGTCCATGCTCAACAACGGCAATAGCGACTGGGACGTACCCATCGTGCCGCTGGCCGTGGGGGTGTTGCAGTTCCCGGTGCCGTCCGCCGCGCGCTGTTACAAGCTGGGCAAGGCCTTGCGCGATGCCATCGAAAGCTATCCGGAAGACCTGAAAGTGGCCATCGTCGCCACCGGTGGCCTGTCGCACCAGGTGCATGGCGCGCGCTGCGGTTTCAATAATCCTGAATGGGATTTGCAGTTCCTGGAGCTGTTCGAAAAAGACCCGCAGGCACTCACCCGGCTGACACTGGCCGATTACGCCGAGCTGGGGGGCATGGAAGGGGCGGAAGTCATCATGTGGCTGATCATGCGCGGTGCGCTGTCCTCACAGGTGAAGAAAATCCACCAGACCTACTATCTGCCGTCCATGACCGGCATCGCCACCGCCATTTACGAAAACGCCTGCCTGCCGCTGCCCAAGCCGCGCACGGCGGACCTGCGCCACGCCATGGAACGGGAACTGGCCGGGGCGGAGAAGCTCACCGGCACCCACCCGTTCACGCTGGAAGCCAGCCTGCGCACCTACAGGCTGAACAAATTCCTGCGCGACATGATTGATCCGGCGCACCGCGAGCTGTTCCTGAACAACCCGCAAGCCGCCTATGCCAAGGCCGGCTTGACGGAGGAGGAGGCCGACATGCTGCAGCGGCGCGACTGGGATGCGCTGATCCGCTACGGCGTGATTTTCTTTGGCCTGGAAAAACTGGGTGCGGTGGTCGGCGTGTCGAATCTGCACATTTACGCCGCCATGCGTGGCCAGACGCTGGAGCAATTCCAGGCCACCCGCAACGCGCCGGGCGCGCTGTATTCAGTTACCGGCAAGGATGCTGGCGCACTGGCCTGGGACCAGAACAAACAGGGCTGAGCATTGCAAAGCCGCTGCCCGCTGGGCGGCGGCAAGACAACAAGGAATTACACCATGATCATCGACATCCACGGCCACTACACCACCGCCCCCAAGGCGCTGGAAGACTGGCGCAAACGCCAGATCGACAACCTCTCCACCCCGGAGCTGGGCCCCAAGCCGTCCGAGCTGAAGATCTCCGACGACGAGCTGCGCGACACCATCGAAAGCAACCAACTGCGGCTGATGAAGCAGCGCGGCTCCGACCTCACCATCTTCAGCCCGCGTGCCAGCTTCATGGCCCACCACATCGGAGACTTCAACACGTCCTCCACCTGGGCGGCCATCTGCAACGAGCTGTGCTATCGCGTCAGCCAGTTGTTCCCCGATAACTTCATCGGCGCGGCCATGCTGCCGCAATCGCCCGGTGTCGACCCGGCCACCTCTATCCCGGAGCTGGAACGCTGCATCAAGGACTACGGCTTCGTCGGCATCAACCTCAACCCGGACCCGTCCGGCGGCCATTGGACCAGCCCGCCGCTGTCCGACCGCCACTGGTACCCCATCTACGAAAAAATGGTGGAGTACGACATCCCGGCCATGGTGCATGTGTCCACCAGCTGCAACTGCGCCTTCCACACCACTGGCGCGCACTACCTGAACGCGGACACCACCGCCTTCATGCAATGCCTGACCTCAGACCTGTTTACGGACTTCCCCACGCTGCGCTTTGTCATCCCGCACGGCGGCGGCGCGGTGCCGTACCACTGGGGCCGCTTCCGCGGGCTGGCGCAGGAAATGAAAAAGCCGCTGCTCAAGGACCATCTGCTCAACAACATCTTCTTTGACACCTGCGTCTACCACCAGCCGGGCATCGACCTGCTGACCAAGGTCATCCCGGTGGACAACGTGCTGTTTGCCAGCGAAATGATCGGCGCGGTACGCGGCATCGACCCGGAAACCGGCCACTACTACGACGACACCAAGCGCTACATCGAAGCGGCGGCACTGACGGATGCCGAGCGGCAGCAAATCTTTGAAGGCAATGCCCGCCGGGTGTATCCGCGACTGGATGCTGCCCTGAAAGCTAAAGGCTTGTAGTCATTGCGAACAAAAGCCCCGCGCTGACCCGGAGCTTTTGCGGAGTTGACCGCCTCTCACGTGCGCCATGGGCCACGCGATGGATAAAACAGATTAAGGAAGACAACACCATGTACCAACTCGGAGTGGTATACCGCAACATCACCCGCGCCGACCGCGCCGCCGCCGATGCACTGGCAGCGCTGGGCTCGGCCACCGTACACGAAGCCATGGGCCGCGTCGGCCTGCTCAAGCCCTATATGCGCCCCATCTACCCGGGCAAGCAGGTGTCCGGCACCGCTGTCACCGTGCTGCTGCAACCGGGCGACAACTGGATGCTGCATGTGGCGGCAGAACAGATTCAGCCCGGTGACATCGTGGTGGCAGGCGTTACCTCGGAATGCACCGACGGCTACTTTGGCGACCTGCTGGCCACCAGCTTCCAGGCCCGCGGCGCGCGGGCGCTGATCATCGACGCCGGTGTGCGCGATGTCAAAACCCTGCAGGAAATGGACTTCCCGGTCTGGAGCCGCGCCATCAGCAGCAAGGGCACCATCAAGGCCACGCTGGGCTCGGTGAATATCCCGGTGGTGTGCGCCGGCATGCTGGTGCATCCGGGCGATGTGATTGTGGCGGACGACGACGGCGTGGTGTGCGTACCGGCTGCCCGTGCGGCGGAAACCCTGGCGGCGGCGCAAAAGCGCGAATCGTTCGAGGGCGAAAAACGCGCCAAGCTGGCTTCCGGCGTGCTGGGCCTGGACATGTATGCAATGCGCGAGCCGCTGGCCAAGGCCGGGCTCAGGTATCTGGACTGACGTTTGCTGGCGTAAGCGTCACTCTCTGTATTGGCCACCCCGCGGGGTGGCATTTTTTTGGTCTGGGCGATGCAGAAACGGCAAGGCCGGGATGCGGGGAGGGCGGAAGTGGGGTCAGGCCGTGGTATCGACCGAATTACCAAGATGGCTGGGATTGCTGACGTATTCGTAGAGGCCGACACCAATGGCCACCCCGGCCAGCAGGGGATGGGCCTCGACAATGGAAGCGGCCTCGGTGACTACCGAGGAACCTGCTTTGAGCAAGGCCCCGCCGGAACTGCTGATGAATGAACCGACTGCACCCAGAAACATGGTTGGATTCCTTATTGCATTTATAAGAACTATCGGTGGAAATGCGGCTGGCTTGAGTTTCTTTACCCGGATTTACATCGGCTGACATGCGCATGAAAAACGGCTGGCAATGTGCCAGCCGTTGCGCTGTCAGGCTCCAAGCAGCCCCGTGTGGCATCAGAAGGCGGTGGACATGCCCACGCCCACGCTGTGCAGGGTGTTGCCATTGGCCAGCACCACGGTGCTGCTGGCATTGGTGCCGGTGGTGAGCGGACTGAAGCCGAAGTTGGCGTTTTGCAAAGCGCCGTTGTTCAGGCGGGTGGCATAGGTGTAGAAGCTGGTGCGCTTGGTGGCGGCATAAGTGGCACCCAGCACCCACTGTGTGGCTTTGTAGTCGTCGGCGCTGCTGGCATTGTTGAGGCGGCCCAGTTTGCTGTAGGACGCCTTGAGGGCAAGGCGTTCGCTGAGCGGCTGGCTGACACCCACCGTCCAGCCGGTCTGGTGCTGGGTCTGGCCACCAGTGGCGGATTCATAGGTCCCGCGCTCCACCCCGGCACCCAGCAAGGTGCCGGTGCTGCTGAAGGTCCATTGCGCCAGCAGCTTGGCAAAGTCCACATGCTTGCCGGCGGCGGCAGTGCCGGAGTTGGTCTGTTCGTAAGCGGCGGTGTCGAACTGGCGGTCCCAGCCGAAACCGGCCTTGAACGGGCCGTCGCTGTATTTGACCGCCAGGCTCAGGCGGCTGCGGTTGGTGTTGTTGGTCTTGGTTTCATCCACGCCGTAGGACAGGCCGCCCTGCCAGCCGGACAACAAGGGCGAGATATAGTGCAGCGAGTTCTTCAGGCGGGTTTCGCCACGGCTGAACAACTGGTAAAAGCCGGGGCCGGTACCCCAACTGTCGGCAATGGTGCCGGCCATCACGTCAATGCCAAAGTCGGCGGTACTGCCCACCAGCGATTTGTACACGGTGTCGTTGTAACCGGCGATCAGGCGACCGTATTGCTCGCTGCTCATGCCGACAAAGCTGTTGCGGGTGGCCAGGGTGGCGCTCTGGCCCCAGTCGGTGCTGCCACCCTGTTCGAAGTTGCGCAGGCTGGATTCCACCTGCCAGATGGCTTTCACGCCATTGCCCAGGTCTTCGTTGCCGCGAAAGCCGATGCGGGAATTATTGTCGGTAACGCGGGTGGTGGTGGACTTGGTGCCAGCGCTGCCGCCAGACGCGCCCACCGATTCCAGCGAGGCGCTGATCACGCCGTATAGGCTGACATTGCTGTCTGCCGCCTGGGCATTGAGTGCGCTCAGTACGGCACATGCGGCCAGGCTCAGTTTGACTGTGAATTGCTGCATGGTTTCTCCTCCATCTTGAATAGATAGTTGTTATTGCATTGGCTAATCTAGGTCAGCGGGGATGGGGCGGCGTTGCCAATAAGTGAACTTGCGTTGCCGTGTTATGTGGTGCTTGCACGGCGGGGCGCTGCCACGCGTCAGGCTGCTTGATAGCGTGGCGCAAGAGGTGGCCGGGCATGATGTTAAGCCAGGCAAAGTGAGGCAAAGCTGGATGACTGTCTTGCGATTGAATGATAGTAATTCCTGTTTGATTTGGATGCGTATCAGGAGTGGATGAAGTGAATAACACCGATCACCGTGGTGGCCTGGCGGCCATCGGCTGGCGCTGTCTGCCAGTCTTGGCCTGGCTGTACTTGCTGTGTAGCGCATGGCTGCCACGATTGGCACAAGCTGCCGACTATCAAAACCTGCCGGTGCAGCCGGCGGTGATCAGTTGTGCGGCGCTGGGCCAGCAGGACTTGAGCGCTGCGGCGGATGCGACTGTCAGCATCCAGGCGGCCAGCGTGGTGAATACGCCCAAGGGCGCGTTTTGCAAGGTGGAGGGCAGGATAGCCCCGGCCATCGGTTTTGAGGTGGATTTGCCGGTCAACGGCTGGACCCAGCGTTATTTGCAAGGCGGTTGCGGCGGCTTGTGCGGCATGACCCGCGTGGGCATCAGCAATGCCGGACGCTGTGGGCCTGCGCTGAATGGTGAATTTGTGGTGGCTGGCAACGACATGGGCCACAAGGGTCCGATGATGGGGCCGGATCAGGCCAGTTTCGGGGCTGATCCGCAAAAACGCATCGACTTTGCCTACCGCGCCAATCATCAGACCGCGCTGGTGGCCAAGGCCTTGATTCGTGCGTTCTACGGCCAGCCTGCACGTTTTTCCTACTTTGTCGGTTGTTCCGATGGCGGTCGTGAGGCGCTGATGGAAGCGCAGCGCTATCCGGACGATTTTGACGGCGTGTCCGCCGGGGCTCCCGCCACGCTGTTCCAGTTGCAAAACTCGCTGTATCACGGCTGGAATGTGGTGGCCAATCAGCGGGCGGATGGCAGCAATATCCTGCTGCAAAACCGGCTGGGCATTCTGCACCGTGCCGTGCTGGCGCATTGTGCCGAGGGTTCCGGGGTAAAGGATGGCCTGCTGCAAGACCCGCTCAGTTGCAAGGTGGACCCGGCCTGGGCGCAATGCCCGCCGGATGCCGCCGACAGCAGCCAGTGCCTGACTGCCGAGGAAGTGGCGGTGGCGCGCAAGCTGTATGACGGCCCGCTGGATGCGGCTGGTCGCAAACTGACCATGGGTGGCGTGCTGCCCGGCTCCGAACTGCAATGGATGGTGCCGGCCAGCACGCATGGCAAGTCGATGAGTCAGGACATTGCCTCACTGGCCATCAGTTATCTGATCCTGCCGCAGCTAGACCTGGGCATGGGCAATCTGCAAAAACTGCGGTTTGATGACGCCACGTTTGCCCGGCTGGCGCAATTGGCCCCGCTGTACAACGCCACCAATACCAATCTGCAGCCTTTTTACCAGCGCGGCGGCAAATTGATCCTGTGGCATGGACTGGCGGATACCTCGGTCACCCCGGCGGTGTCGCTGGCTTATTACCAGGGTGTGCAGCAACAACTGGGTGCCGCTGCAACCGATAGCTTCATGCGGCTATTCCTGTTGCCGGGTGTCAGTCATTGCGGCGGAGGAGAGGGTTACGACCAGGTGGATGTGCTCAGCCCGCTGATGGCCTGGACCGAATTGCAACGCCCGCCGGCAGCCCTGCTGACTGGCAAGCTGGCCCAGGCCGCACCGGACTTCATGGCCGCTCCCCCACCAGCAGGCATCCCAGAGCAGGGCAAGCCTGCCCAGGCCGCAGCCACCTTGCATGTGGCACCGCTGCCCAGCAGCCCGCTGGCACAGCCTTGGGCCGCGCTCAAGGCCACGCGCCCGGTGTATCCATGGCCCATGATTGCCCGCTATCGTGGCAGTGGCGATGTGAACGATGCCGCCAACTATCAGCCGCAGCAATCAGCCGCTGTGCTGCCGCTGGATTTCAACAGCCTGGCCAGCACCCTGATCGGGCCGGACAATCAGCGTAACTACCGGGTGGAGCAGGGGCGCTTGACTGCCGCGCCGTAACGCCCTGCCGTGCTTTCAGCGGCTGCTGCTGGCCGCTGCGGCCGGGCCGGCGCTGAAATAGTGACGCAGGTATTGCTCCAGCGCGGCACTATCCAGCGGTGGTGAATAGTAATAGCCCTGGAAGGTGTCACAGCCGTTTTCGCGCAGGAAATCCACCTGTGCGATTGCCTCGACACCTTCTGCGGTAATGCCCAGCATCAGGCTCTTGGCCAGCATGATGATGGCCTTGCACACCGCGGCATCCTGCGGCTGGGCCGGCGTATTGCAGATGAAGGAGCGGTCTATCTTCAGCCGGTCCACCGCCAGGTCCTTCAGCACCGCCATGGATGAGTAGCCGGTGCCAAAGTCGTCGATGGC
Source organism: Aquitalea magnusonii (assembly GCF_002217795.2). Taxonomy (NCBI): domain Bacteria; kingdom Pseudomonadati; phylum Pseudomonadota; class Betaproteobacteria; order Neisseriales; family Chromobacteriaceae; genus Aquitalea; species Aquitalea magnusonii. Next base: position 2,172,410 of record NZ_AP018823.1, on the reverse strand, counting down.
CACCGATACCCCGATCTGCTTCAGGTCCTTGAGGATGCGCTTGCTGTTCTCCAGTGATTGCAACACGCTTTCGGTGATTTCCAGTTCCAGCAGGTGCGGGGCCAGGCCGCTGTCAGCCAGTTCGCGTGCCACGCGCTGGCGGAAGTCCGGTTCGACAAACTGCATTACCGATACATTGACCGCCACTTTCAGCGGGTAGTGGTAGTCGGCATTCCAGTGCTGCGCCGCGCGGCAGGCTTGCTGCAGCACCCAGCTACCCAGCTCCTGGATCAGTCCGCATTCTTCTGCCACCGGGATGAACAGGTCGGGCGGAATATGCTGTCCCTCGTCCTGCCAGCGCAGCAGCGCTTCAAAGCCGATCAGTACATTGTCCTCCACCCGGATCAGCGGCTGGTAGTGCAGGGTAAAGCTGCGCTCCTTTACCGCCTGGCGCAGCCGCTGTTCCAGCCGCAGCCGTTCGTGTACTTTTTCCGCCATGGATTCATTGAAAGTGCAGTGGCGGCGCTTGCCGGCCTGCTTGGCCTGATACATGGCGCTGTCGGCCGCGCTGAGCAGCTTTTCTGCCGTGGTGCCATGCTGCGGATACAGCGCAATGCCGATGCTGCAGGTGACGACGATGTTTTCCTTGCCCGCCTGCATCGGCTGTTCCAGTTTTTCCAGCAGGCGGTCTGCCATGGCGGTGCAGTCGGCCTCGCTGCTATGCGGGCAGATGATGAAGAATTCGTCGCCGCCAAAACGCACCGGAATGTCGGCGCGGCGGATGGTTTCGCGAATGCGCTGTGCCACCACCTGCAGTAGCTGGTCGCCCATGGCATGTCCCATGCCGTCGTTGATCAGCTTGAAGCCGTCAAGGTCGATGAAGACCAGTCCCATCTGCGTGCCGCTGGTTTCGGCGCGTTGCAGCTCGATGGCCAGTTGTTCGTTCAGCAGATAGCGGTTGCCCAGATCGGTCAGGGCATCATGAAAGGCCATGCGGTTCAGCTCGATCTCGGCCTGTTTGATGGAGCTGACATCAGTGCAGCCGATGATGTAGTGCGCCGGCAGGTCCATGTCGTAGGACACCAGGCAGATGTGTTCCCAGGCGGGGAAGTGCTCGCCGTTCTTGCGCTGGCACATCACTTCGCCATGCCAGCCGGCATCGCCCAGTTGGATCAGCTTGCTGTAGAAATCCGGGGTGTGTTTTTTTACGTGCAGCAGCTCGTCGATATCCTGCCCCAGGATTTCCATCAGCGCGTAGCCGGTCAGGCGCAGGAAGGCCGGATTGGCGGATTTCACCAGCCGCTCGCCATCTATCACCACGATGCCCTCGGCGGTGGACTGAAATACCGCCCCGGCCTGCTGCAGCAACTGCTCGGACTTGATGCGTTCGGTGATGTCGCGCAGCACGCCGATCTGCTTGGCGCTTTCCTGCCACTGCGGTTCGTACTCCTGCACCGACATCTCCACCCATACCGCATCGCCATCATCCGGAGTGATGGTGGTAATCATGTCTACCCGGCCCCGGTCTTTCAGCAACTGGTTCAGCCGGCTTTGGTCGGCATGTTCCAGCAGGCGCAGGAAGGGCGGCACGGCTTCCTGGCGCGTGGCCATGTCCAGCCCGGTGATCTTGCCGAAATAGCCCTGGCCGGTGAAGGTGGATTGTTGCTGGTCCCATTCCCAAATGCCCAACTGGGCGGTTTCCACCGCCAGCATCAGCAGGCGCTGCTTTTTGTGGACTTCCACTTCGGCGGTGCGGCAGGCCAGTGCCATGCGGATGGTGGCATTCAGTTCGCGCAGTTCGAAGGGTTTGAGCAAATAACCGTAGGGGGCGCTTTTTTCGGCCTGCTGCAGGATGTTTTCTTCGGCAAAGGCAGTGAGGTAAACCACCGGGATATCCAGCGTCTGGCGGATGATGAGAGCGGCTTCGGTGCCGGACATGCCGCCCTCCAGGTGGATGTCCATCAGGATGAGGTCGGGCTTGAGCTTGCCGGCGGCGGTAATGGCTTCCTCGCCGCTGGCGCAACTGGCCACCACGTCAAAGCCCAGGCTTTGCAGCGCGATTTTCAGATCCAGCGCGACAATGCGTTCATCTTCAACGATCTGGATGCGGTTGGCCATGTTTCTACTCCCGGATAAGGTCTGGAATGGTCAGGGTGAAGCAGCAGCCCTGGCCTGGTGCCGTTTCCAGCGTCAACGTGGCTTTCAGTTGTTCGGTCAGCATGGGCAGTAGCTGGAAGCCCAGGGTGGCCGCATTGCCCAGTGTCACCCCGTCGGGGCAGCCCTTGCCGTTGTCACGGATTTGCAGTTGCACCTGCTCGGCCGTGTGCATCAGGATTTCCAGCCGGCCCGGCTGGCCGGGTAGGAAGGCGTGCTTGCAGGCATTCACCACGATTTCATTCAGGATCAGCCCGAAGGGAATGCTGTTGTGCAGCTCCAGGTAGGCTTCCGGTCCATCCCGTTGGAACAGGAAGACAATGTGGTTGCCATAGCCGGTGCTGACATCGCGCAGCAGGTGGCTGAGCCTTTCGATATAGACCGACATCGGGATGCGCGAGAAATCATTGCGCTCGTACAGCAACTGGTGGATCAGCGCCATCGAGCGCACGTGGTTCTGGCTGTCCAGCAAGGCCTTGTTCACCTCCGGGGTGGCGGTTCTGGCCTGCAGGTTAAGCAGGCTGGAAATCACCTGCAGATTGTTCTTCACCCGGTGGTGTACCTCGCCGAGCAGCACGGTTTTTTCTTGCAGGGCCTTTTCCAGGTCCAGCTTGGCGTAATAGCGTTCCGAAACATCGGAAATACAGGCCAGGGTCAGCAGTTCGCCGCCCACATGCATGGGATTGAGGCCGATTTCACAGGGAAACGCCGTGCCATCGCGGTGGCGGGCAAACAGGGGCTTGCGGTTGGCCATGCCGCGTGCCTGCGGCTGGCGGAAGAAGCTGCTGAGGTTGTGAGCATGCTGGCTGCGGAAATCCGCCGGCAGCAGATGGTCCAGCTTTTCGCCCACCAGTTCGCGCCGGCTGTAGCCAAACAGTTGTTCCATGCGGGTGTTGATCAGGCGGATGGTGCCGCTCTGGTCCACCATCATCAGGCCGTCCGGCGTGGATTCCACCACTTCGCGGAAATAGGTTTCGCTGATCTGCAAGGCCAGCTCGTTTTGCTTGCGGGCGGTGATATCGATGCCGGAGGCAATCAGGTTGCTGATCTGTCCGTCTTCATCCCACAAGGGCCTGAGCATGAAGTCTATGGTCATGCGGCTGTCGTTCTTCATGCGCACCACTACGTCGTAGCGCACGGTCTGGCCGCGGGCTGCCTGCGCCACCGCTTGCTGCAGTTCGGCTTGTACTGCCGGGTCGTGGTTCCACCAGTAACATTCCCAGAACAGCTTGCCCTGCACCTGGGACAGCTCCAGCCCGGCCTGCTCCAGCGGGGCCCGGTTGGCTTCCTGCAAAGTGCCATCGTTGCTGAGCACGCTGACAAAGGTGAACAGGGCGTCCAGCACCTTGCGGATGCGATCGTTACTGGCGCGGATGGCTTGCTCGGCCTTTTTCTTCAGGGTGATGTCTTCCACCATGGCGATAATGCCGCAGGGCTGGCCCTGCCTGTCAAAACGCGGGTGGTAGCTGGCAGTCCAGTAGGTAAAGTGTCCGCTGCCAGGCGGTATTTCGGCACAGGCTTCGAAATTGCACTCGGCCACGCGGCTGGCCATCACCTTGTGCATCAGTGCTTCCAGGCCGGGGCCGGCTTCCGGCAGCACGTCGCGCGGGGTGCGGCCAATGTGGGCGGCGGGAGGCAGGCCGTTAGAGCTGGCCAGTTGCTGGTTGATATGAACATAGCGCAGCTCGCTGTCCAGCACGGCAATGCCGATGGGGGAGGCTTGTAGCAGGTCTGCGAGCAGTTTTTCCATGCGCCTGTTCCACCTTGTGATGAGGGGACGACTGATTATCCATTATGGGTAATGAAAATACGTATTGAAAGTATTGCTTTACTTGCTTGTGCAATGTCATCTGGCAGATGCCTGGCGGGGGAGGTGGCGGCTGTGCCGGGCAGGAGGGCGCGGCGTGTTGTGCGCTGCAATGTAAATTGCGCTCAGTTGTATGCTTGTCGAAATATCAAATCAGCCGGCAAGATTTTTTTTATTTGGCGGCGTGAATTGTTTTTATGATTTTGCGACTTTTTTTGAATGAAAATGGTTTTTTAATTAAATGAAAAACCTGCAGGCATTCGGTTTTGCGAATATCGTGCGGTGGGTGTGTTCGGGTTTTCGAATGGGTTGTTTCCCATTGTTTTCAACGACATGGCTTGCATTGCGTGCATGGAATGAAGTGGTTAGCATGGATGCGTAGTCAGATCAAAGATGATCAAGAATGCCCTTGGCAGAATCGGGCTGGTATTTGATTATCGCTATAAACATGTGAAACCAACGGGAAATAAATCGTGTCAGAAAATCAAGGTGACAAAAAGCTGCAGCGCGGGCTTGAGGCACGACATATCGAACTGATTGCCCTGGGTGGGACAATCGGTGTCGGTCTGTTCATGGGCTCGGCCAGCACGCTGAAATGGACGGGCCCTTCGGTCTTGCTGGCGTATGCCATTGCCGGGGTCTTTATTTTCTTCATCATGCGCACCATGGGTGAAATGCTGCATACCGAACCGGTGGCCGGTTCCTTTGCCCATTACGCTTACAAATACCTCAGCCCCTACTGGGGCTATCTCACCGCCTGGGCTTACTGGCTGATGTGGATTGCGGTGGGTATTTCGGAAATTACCGCCGCAGGTGTGTATGTGCAGTACTGGTTCCCCAGCGTGCCACAGTGGGTGCCGGCCATTGCCTTTGTCGCCATTCTGGCAGCGTCCAACCTGCTGGCGGTGCGCCTGTACGGCGAGTTCGAGTTCTGGTTCGGCCTGATCAAGATTTCCACCATCGTGGTGATGATTCTGGTGGGCATGAAGCTGATCCTGGTGGGCGGTGCCGACATGCCGGCGGTGGGTTTTGCCAACCTCACCGCGCACAGCGGCTTCTTTGCCGGTGGCTGGCAGGGCTTCCTGTTTGCCTTGTGCCTGGTGGTGGCGGCTTATCAGGGGGTGGAACTGGTGGGCATTACCGCCGGTGAAGCCAAGGACCCTCAAGTCACCCTCAAGCGCGCCATCAACAACATCATCTGGCGCATCCTGATTTTCTATGTGGGTGCCATCTTTGTCATCGTGGCCATTTATCCGTGGAACCAGATTGGCAGCAGCGGCAGCCCCTTCGTGCTGACCTTTGCCAAGGTGGGCATTGCCGCCGCAGCCGGTGTCATCAATTTCGTGGTGCTGACCGCGGCGCTGTCCGGTTGCAATAGCGGTATCTATAGCTGTGGCCGCATGCTGTACACCCTGGCACAGAACAAGCAGTTGCCGTCTTTCCTGGCCAAGGTGTCCAAGGGCGGGGTGCCGGTCAACGCCATCTGGGTGACCATTGCCTGCATCGGCCTGGGTTCGGCGCTCAACTACATCATCCCCAATCCGGAACGCGTGTTCGTGTATGTGTACAGTGCCAGTGTGCTGCCGGGCATGGTGCCCTGGTTTGTGGTGCTGGTATGTCAGGCCCGTTTCCGTCTGGCGCATAGCGACAAGATGGCCAGCCATCCCTTCAAGTCCATCCTGTTTCCCTTCACCAACTGGCTGACCATTGCCTTCCTGGTGTGCGTGCTGTTTGGCATGCTGGTGAATCCGGATACCCGCGTATCGCTGTTTGTCGGCAGTGGGCTCTTGTTGGCGGTGTCCTTGGTGTACAAGATGTTCAATCTGGGTCGCCACCATCAGCCGGCACTGGCTGCGGTGGAGCGCGACTGAGTGAGGCAGCGGCGTGCAACGGCACGCGGTTAATATCCATGCAAAGGGCGTGCCTGCGGGCAGGCCCTTTTTGCTGGCCTGGCGTTTGGCGCGCCGCCGCAGGGTTTTGAGTCGTGCTTAGGCGAAGAGGGCGGTGCTGGGGCTTATCTGCGCACCAAACTGGCGGATTTCCGCGACAAAGTCTGCCGCCTGTGCCTCGAATCCCGGCACCGGGCTGCTGCAGTCAGACAGCAGCACCAGCTTGCGGGCAAAGTCTGTCCCCAGGTGGCGCAGCAGGCTGCGTACCGAGCTGGCTACGCAGTGCGACAGCGCCTCGCCGGCCACGATAACCCGCTGTGCCGCCACCAGCGCGGCCACCTGCTGCGGCTGGAAGCGGGTGGCCGGGTCATCCGCCAGCGGCAGATCGGCCTCGAAGGCCGAGAAATGCTCGGTCAGCGGGTTCAGGCCCTTGAACAGGTACTGCACCGTCCGCAGACGCTGGCATTCCCATTGCTGCAGTGCCTGGTTCAGTCCGTCGTGAATATTGTGTCCCCAACTGCCAGTCAGGCAATGCGGCGGCCAGACAAACAGCGCGCAGTGCTGCAGGTAGTGGCGCACGGCAGGCAGCAGGGCCGGGTCGGCGGGCAACCAGCGTCCGGCATCCACATCGGCCAGGGTGATGGGGCAGAGCAGCGGCTGCTCGCCCGCCGGGCCGCGCCAGAAAGCCGGGTGAGCGATGTCGTAGCGGTGGTGGCTGTCCAGGGTGACGGTGATGGCATCCAGTGCCGGGCCATGCTGCTCAATCAGCTTGGCAAGCCGCGCCATGTCGCGGCAGGCCCCCGTTACCGGCAGGGCTGCGGTGGGCAGGTCGCAAAAGTCGTTTTGCGGATCGATGATCAGGAGATGCTGGCTCATGGTGATGGTTTCCGGATGACAGGCCGCCATTTTGCAAGCAGCCGGGTCATTTGGGTAGTCAGAGCCATCCCGCGCCAGGGTTTGGCTGGCAGGCAAATTCTGCATCCTTGCCCGCACGCGCTGCTATTGAGCAAGTCGGCGGTGGCCCGGCAGTGCGGTTTGGCAGCTTGCGGCGGCAAGCTGGCGCGGTTTTCCCGGAGCGTGCTGCACTGCTGTTTTATCGGGGCGGCGTGCTTTGCCGTGCGTGGCGGAGCTTTTTTGCTATGCATATCCGCTTTTTCCATAAGCATTTTTCTTGATAACAAGATCATTTTTTCTTGCTTATGGATATAAAGCGGCTCTGCTAAGGTGCTGTCCATTGCCATGACGCACTGCGGAAAACCCACCCATGACCGTTCTCGCCATTCTCGGCAGCCCCAGTAAAACCTCGCGCACTGCGCGTCTGATTGATCGCAGCCGTGTTGCGCTGGCCGCACTGGATATCGAGCTGCAAACCATCAGCATTCACGACTTTCCGGCCGATGCACTGTTGTACGGCCAGTTTTCTCACCCGCAAATCCAGGACTTCCAGCAGCGGGTTGGCGCGGCCAGCGGCCTGATCATTGCCACCCCGGTGTACAAGGCGGCCTATGCCGGCGCACTCAAGGTGCTGCTGGACCTGATTCCCGAAGGCGGCCTGGCCGGCAAGCCGGTATTGCCACTGGTAAGCGGCGGCAGCCCCGGCCATTTGCTGGCGGTGGATTACTCCATCAAGCCGGTACTGGCGGCGCTCAAGGCCAGCGCCATCCATCAGGGCGTGTATGCGGTGGAGTCGCAAATCGGCGCCAATGCCAACGGCGAGGCCGAACTGGCCGAGGAGCTGGAACAGCGCCTGCAAACCGCCGTGCATGAGTTTGCCGCCCTGCTGGGGGTGAACGCCCCGGCCCCGCATGCGCTGCGCTATGCCAACGATTTCATTTCCCGGCTGATCAGCCTGTAAATCCGGATACACCATGACTGCATCAATTCTGAAAAAAACACTGGGCCTGGCCGTGCTGGCCGGTTGGTCGCTGGCGGCCCAGGCGCTGGACCTGAACGTGGGCTACCAGAAAAGCGCCATCAATCTGGTTTCGCTCAAAGCACAAGGCACGCTGGAAAAACAGCTAGCCCCGCTGGGCGTGACGGTGAAATGGTATGAGTTCCAGGCCGGGCCGCCGATTCTGGAAGCCATGAATGCCGGCAGTGTCAGCATCGGCATGACCGGTGATTCCCCGCCGGTGTTCGCCCAGGCTGCCGGGGCCAATATCGTGTATATCGGCCAGGAGCCTTCCAAGCCGGAATCCTCCGCCATCCTGGTGCCGGCCGGTTCGACCATCAAGAAGCTGGCTGACCTCAAGGGCAAGCGGGTGGCCTTTACCAAGGGCTCCAGCGCGCACTACCTGACGGTGGCGGCACTGAAAAAAGCCGGCTTGCAGTACAGCGACATCACCCCGGTTTATCTGACGCCGTCCGAGGCGCGCGCCGCCTTCGAGCGCGGCAGCGTGGACGCCTGGAGTATCTGGGACCCGTACTACGCCGCGGCCAGCCGCGCCGGTGGTGTGCGGGTGCTGTCCAGCGGCAAGGGCCTGAGCGCCAACAACACCTTCTATCTGGCGGCGCGCGACTTTGCCCAGGCCAACCCCAAGGTGATTGCCATCGTGTTCAAAGCGCTGACCGACAACAACAAACAACTGCGCGGCAATGTGCAGCAAGTGGCCAAAACCCTGTCCGGCTACACCGGGCTGGAAGCGGAAACCTATGCCGCCATGTTGGCGCGTCATCCGGACTACAGCGTCAGCTATGTCAATGCCAAAACCGTTCAGCAACAACAACAGGTGGCCGACACCTTCCACGCGCTGGGCCTGATTCCCAAGGCCATCAAGGTGCAAGACGCGGTGTGGAAGCCCTGAGCCCCGACAAGATCAAGTCAAGAACAAGACAGGAATAATGGACATGCAGATTTTCTGGTTTTTCCCTACCCATGGTGACGGACGTTATCTGGGCAGCCCGGAAGGGGCGCGCACCGTGGACCTGGACTACCTCACCCAGATTGCCCGCGCGGCAGACAGCCTGGGTTTTGATGGTGCGCTGATTCCCACCGGGCGTTCATGCGAAGACCCGTGGGTGACTGCCGCCACGCTGATTCCGGCCACGCGCAAGCTGAAATTCCTGGTGGCGGTGCGCCCCGGCATCATGTCGCCCACGGTGGCGGCACGCATGGCTTCCAGCTTTGACCGCCTGTCGCAAGGCCGCCTGCTGGTGAATGTGGTGGCCGGGGGCGACCCGGTGGAACTGGCCGGTGATGGTAGCTGGCTGAGTCATGACGAACGCTACGAAGCTGCCAGCGAATTCCTGCACATCTGGAAGGGCGTACTGGCCGGTGACAAGGTGAATCTGGATGGCAAGCACATCAAGGTGAGCGATGCGCAGTTGCTGTATCCGCCAGTGAGCAAGCCGTATCCGCCGCTGTATTTCGGTGGCTCTTCCGATGCCGCGCATGATCTGGCGGCCGAACATGTGGATGTCTACCTCAGTTGGGGCGAACCGCCAGCGGAAGTGGCCAAGAAGATTGCCGATGTGCGGGCGCGCGCCGCCAAGCTGGGCCGCACGGTGCGCTTTGGCATCCGCCTGCACATCATCGTGCGCGAAACCAATGCAGAAGCCTGGGCCGCAGCCGAGCGGCTGATCAGCCGTCTGGATGACGCCACCATCGCCAATGCGCAGAAAACCCTGGCACGGGCCGATTCCGAAGGCCAGCGCCGCATGGCTGCGCTGCATGGCGGCAGCCGCGACAAGCTGGAAATCTCACCCAATCTGTGGGCCGGCATCGGCCTGGTGCGCGGCGGCGCAGGCACGGCGCTGGTGGGCGATGGCCCCACCGTGGCGCGCCGCATGCAGGAATACGCCGAGCTGGGCATCGAAACCTTCGTGTTCTCCGGTTATCCGCATCTGGACGAAGCCTACCGCGTGGCCGAGCTGCTGTTCCCGCATCTGCCGGATCGTCTCAAGCCCAGCATCGGCCAGCAACCGGCAGGCGAGGTGATGGCCAACCAGCTATTGCCCAATGAAACCCGCCAGGCGGCGGCTTCCTGAGGAGCATGGCCATGTCACGTTCACATGCATTGGCGCAAGGCCTGTGGCAGCGCCTGCTGCCCTGGCTGGTGCCCATTCTGCTGCTGGCGTTCTGGCAACTGGCCTCGGTGGCCGGCTGGCTCAATCACCGCGTGCTGCCTGCCCCCAGCGAAGTGGTAGTGGCCTTCTGGCAACTGCTGATCAGTGGCGACCTGTTCCGTCATCTGGCGGTCAGCTTTGGCCGGGTGGCTGCCGGTTTTGTCATCGGTGCCGGGCTTGGCCTGTCGCTGGGCCTGCTTACCGGGGTGTCGCGTCTGGGCGAGGCGCTGTTTGATACCACCTTGCAGATGCTGCGTAATATCCCGCCGCTGGCCATCCTGCCGCTGGTGATTCTGTGGTTTGGCATCGACGAATCGGCCAAGGTGTTTCTGGTGGCCTTTGCCGTACTGTTTCCGGTCTACCTCAACACTTATCACGGCATCCGCTCGCTGGACCCGCAGTTGCTGGAAATGGCGCGCAGCTATGGCCTCAGTGGTAATGCGCTGTTCCGCCAGGTGGTGTTGCCCGGTGCCTTGCCGTCCATCCTGGTGGGCATCCGCTACGCACTGGGCATTGCCTGGATCATCCTGATCGTGGCGGAAACCCTGTCGGCCACCAGCGGTATTGGCTACCTGGCCGCCAATGCGCGCGAATTCCTGCAAACCGACATCGTGGTGCTGTCCATCCTGCTGTATGCCGCGCTGGGCAAGGTGGTGGATGTGGCCGCCCGGACGCTGGAAAAACGCTGGCTGCGCTGGCATCCGTCCTACTTCAAGGCCGCCTGAGGAGAACATGATGAAACTGGATGATCTCAACAGCGCCAGCCCCATCCATCTGCAGGATCTGAGCCGGCGTTTTGGCGATCGCGTGGTGCTGGACCAACTCAATCTGCTGATTCCGCAAGGTCAGTTCCTGGCCATAGTGGGCCGCTCCGGTTGCGGCAAGAGCACCTTGCTGCGCCTGTTGGCCGGGCTGGATCAGCCTGATGGCGGCCTGTTGCAACAGCCGGCAGGACAAAGCGTGCGGGTGATGTTTCAGGAAGCCCGCCTGCTGCCGTGGAAAAGCGTGCTGGACAATGTGGCGCTGGGCTTGCCGGCCAGCCGCCGCGGCGAAGCCGAGCAGGCCTTGGCCGAAGTAGGGCTGCTTGACCGGGCAGGGGAATGGCCGGCCCGGCTGTCCGGCGGCCAGCGCCAGCGGGTGGCCCTGGCGCGGGCGCTGGTGCATCAGCCCTCGCTGCTGTTGCTGGACGAACCGCTGGGCGCGCTGGATGCGCTCACCCGGCTGGAAATGCAGGGCCTGATCGAGCGGCTGTGGCAGCAGCATGGCTGCACCACGGTGCTGGTGACCCATGATGTCAGCGAAGCCGTGACCCTGGCCGACCGCGTGGTGTTGCTGGAAGAGGGCCGGGTGGCGCTGGATTTGCCGGTGGAGCTGCCGCGCAGCCGCAACCCGGCAGATAGCCGCTTTGTGGCGCTGGAACAGCACATCCTGCAGCGCGTGCTGCAAGGGCCTTCCTTCAATGCACCGTTAATCAATGAAACACCGCTCGCGGCGCTGCATTTCTCGCAGCTGCACTGGGCCTTGTAACACCATTACATAGAAAGCAGAGCATGAGCATTCAATCCATTAATGTGCGCAACCAGTTCAAGGGCGTGATCAAGGAAATCATCGAAGGACCGGTATTGTCCGAAGTGGACGTGGAAACCGCCTCCGGCATTGTCACCTCGGTGATCACCACCCGTTCGGTGCGCGAACTGCAGCTCAAAGTGGGCTCGCCGGTGGTGGCCTTCGTCAAATCCACTGAAGTATCCATCGCCACGCTGGCTTGAGCGCCGCTGACGACTGCCGCTTGCCGGCCGCGCGGGTGCGGCTGGCAAGCGGCGTTGGAGGGATGCAGTCTTCTGTATCCAATATTCTCCAAAACGATATACAACAAAATTTTTATTATTTTTGGTTTGCAGCAACTATCGCTAGACTTGCCACTCCTGACGGGTTATCCCCCGTCGCTCACCCGCTTTCTGCCTGATCAGGGCAGGGGATAGAACGCAGACGGTATGATAGAAGTACGCAATCTCAGCAAACATTTCAGCCATGAAGGCCGCCGCATCGCTGCGCTGGACGATGTCAGCCTGCAAGTGGCCGCCGGTGAAATCTACGGCATCATCGGCCGCTCGGGGGCCGGTAAAAGTACCCTGATTCGTTGTCTCAACCTGTTGGAACGTCCGGATAGCGGCACGGTGACACTGGGCGAGCAGGAACTCACCGCCTTGCCGGAAGCCGAGTTGCAACTGCGCCGCCAGCGCATCGGTATGGTGTTCCAGCATTTCAATCTGCTGCGTTCGCGCACCGTGGGCGGCAATGTGCGCTTCCCGCTGGAGCTGGCCGGTACCCTGACCCCGGCACAAATGGACGCCCGCGTGGACGAGCTGTTGCAACTGGTGGGCCTGGCCGATCACAAGGAAAAACGTCCGTCGCAATTGTCCGGCGGGCAAAAGCAGCGCGTGGGTATTGCCCGTGCGCTGGCCAATCACCCGGACCTGCTGCTGTGTGACGAAGCCACCTCGGCGCTGGACCCGGAAACCACCGATTCCATTCTGGCCCTGCTGGCCGACATCAACCGCCAGCTCAATCTCACCATCGTGCTGATTACCCACGACATGCGCGTGATTCGCCAACTGTGCGACCACGTGTCGGTAATGGATCACGGCAAGGTGGTGGAAAAGGGCAGTGTGCTGGATGTGTTCCTGCAGCCGCAGCATGCGGTCACCCGCAGCCTGCTGGCCGAAACCGGTTTCGGCCAGGGCGAACGGGTGGACGCCTGGCGTGCGCGCATTGGCGTGCCGCTGCTCAAGCTCACCTTTGTTGGCGAGCCCACGCTCAGCCCGGTGCTGGACAAGGTGGGCCGTGCGACCGGCCTGCGCGTCAACCTGCTCAGTGGCACCTTGAGCGAAATCCGTGACACGCCTTGCGGCCAGTTGCTAGTGGGCGTGGTGGCGTCTGATGTGGAACTGCCGGCCCTGCCGGAGATTTTTGCCCGCGAGGGTGTACGTTGCGAGGTGCTGGCATGAGCGGATTCGACCCAAGCCTGTTGTTGACGGTGGACTGGCCGGAAATCGGCACCGCCACGCTGGATACCCTGACCATGTTGGGTGTGTCCCTGCTGTTTACCATCGTGTTCGGCCTGCCGCTGGGCGTGCTGCTGTACATCAGCGCACCGGGCCAGCTACGTGCCCGCCCGCGCCTGTATGCGGTGCTGTCTTTCCTGGTGAACGTGCTGCGTTCGCTGCCGTTTGTCATTTTGCTGATTGTGCTGATTCCGCTCACCCTGCTGCTGGTGGGTACCTCCATCGGCGTGGCCGGTGCCATCGTGCCGCTGGTGGTGGGGGCCATTCCCTTCTTTGGCCGCCTGGTGGAAAACGTGCTGCGCGAAATCGACCGCGGCGTGATTGAAGCCAGCCAGTCCATGGGGGCCAAACTGCCGCAGATCGTGTTCAAGGTGCTGCTGCCCGAGGCCATGCCCGGTCTGATCGGCGCGGCTACCGTCACCGCCGTGGCGTTGGTGGGTTACACCGCCATGTCCGGGGTGATTGGCGGCGGCGGGCTGGGCGATCTGGCCATCCGCTACGGCTATCAGCGCTTCCAGACCGAGGTGATGATCGTCACCGTGGCCCTGCTGCTGGTGCTGGTACAAGCCCTGCAAACCGCGGGCGACGCCCTGGTGCGCCGCTGTCGCTTCGGCTGAGTCAGCCGCCAGCACATTACTGCATTCCCTTTGTTGTGAATCCCTGTGCAGCCGGACTTGACCGGCTGCATGGAGCCCCTTTGCCCATTGATCTGGAGAAAAAAACGATGAAACGCGTTTCCAAGCTGTTTGCTGCCCTGAGCCTGAGCGTGGCCGCCCTGGCCGTCCACGCCGAAAATGTAAAGCTGACCGTGGCTGCCTCGCCGGTGCCGCATGCTGAAATCCTCGAAGCCCTGAAGCCCACCCTGGCCAAGCAAGGTGTGGATCTGCAAGTAAAGGTGTTCAACGACTACGTGCTGCCTAACACCCAGGTAGAAGAAAAGCAGCTGGATGCCAACTTCTTCCAGCACATTCCGTATCTGGACAAGTTCAACAAGGACCGTGGCACCCATCTGGTGGTGGCTTCCAAGCCGGTACACATCGAGCCGTTTGCCGCTTACTCCAGCAAGTACAAGAAAGTGGCCGACCTGCCGCAAGGCGCTACCGTGGCCATCCCGAATGACCCGACCAATGCCGGCCGCGCACTGCTGCTGCTGGATCAGGGCGGTGTGATCAAGCTGAAGGATCGCAAGAACATCTACCCGACCACCAAGGACATCGTGTCCAACCCGAAGAACATCAAGATCAAGGAACTGGAAGCCGCTACCCTGCCGCGCGTGCTGAATCAGGTGGACGTTGCGCTGATCAACGCCAACTACGCGCTGGAAGCCAAGCTGAACCCGAAGAAGGATGGCCTGTTCACCGAAACCACCTCGCCGTATGCCAACCTGCTGGTAGCCCGTCCGGACAACAAGAACAGCGCCGCCATCAAGAAACTGGCTGCTGCGCTGAACAGCCCGGAAGCCAAGAAGTTCATCGAAACCAAGTACCAGGGCGCAGTGATTCCGGCGTTCTGATCCGGACTTGATACGCACTGCTGACTGAAAACGGGATGGCAAACGCCATCCCGTTTTGTATTTTCAAAGCATCCATCACGCACTTTCCCTTGTTCGGTAAGCACTTGTCTGCTGAGAAAGCGACGATTCTTTTTGTTATGCCAGAAAATGCCATAATAACGGCATGGTTATCTATTTTCTTCATAATCACTGCAGTTTTTCTTGCTTAGTCGGCGGCGCACTGCCGCGTATATTGGTCTGCAAGCCAGATGGCATCAGCCAGGGAGACCAATATGACGCAACTGCAGACCAACACCACCTCCAGCACCACCCCGAATACCAACCAGGCCGGACCTAGCGGCCATCACCTCAGCGCCACCGACGCAGTCAGTGCCAGCGAAGAGCTGCTGGAAATCGCCCGCCTGCGTGCCGCGGACAGCGGCCTTGCCTATACCGGCGCGCTCTACCCGCTGGAAGCCTGGTCGCTGGTGGAAGCCGGTGTCGCCACGCTGGTGGATGTGCGTACCGCCGAGGAGCGCAAATTCGTCGGCCAGGTGCCAGGCTCACTGCATGTGGCCTGGCAGACCGGCACGGCGCTGATCAAGAATCCGCGCTTCCTGCGCGAGCTGGAAAACAAGACCGGTGGCAAGGACAGCATCGTGGTGCTGCTGTGCCGCAGCGGCAAGCGTTCCGCCGCCGCCGCCGAGGCAGCGGCCAAGGCTGGCTTTACCCAGGTGTACAACGTGCTGGAAGGGTTTGAAGGCGATCTGGACAGCCAGAACCAGCGTGGTGACGTGGGTGGCTGGCGCTACTGGAACCTGCCTTGGCAGCAAGACTGAAACCCGGCCCGGCCCGACTGACGATAGAGCGAGTGCAGCGATGAATGATCTGGTCCGCCCCTTTGGTCCTGCCCAGCCGGTGGTACACGACTGGCATCTGGACAGCGTAGTCAGCGCCCTGCATGCGGCGCGTGCCGACTGGCGGCAAAGCCAGGGCCGTTTGCGGGATTTTTCCACCCGCGAGTTTCCGTCCCGTACCGCCTTGCGTGACATCGTGGCCACGCTGGCAGCGGCGCTGTTTCCGATGCGGCTGGGTCCGCCGGGGCTGCGTGACAGCAGCGAGGACTTTTTTGTCGGCCACAGCCTGGCGGTGGCGCTGGATGCGCTGGCCGAGCAAGTAGTGCTGGAGCTGCGCTATAGCGCGCGCTTGAACGGTTTGTCGGCAGAGGATATCGAGGCACAGTCGGTGGCCATTGTTCAGCAGTTTGCCGCCGCCTTGCCCGATCAGCGCCGCCTGCTGGATGCCGACATCACCGCCGCCTGGCAAGGCGATCCGGCAGCGCGCAGTGTGGATGAAGTGCTGCTGTGCTATCCCGGCATCAACGCCATCCTGCATCACCGTCTGGCGCACTTGCTGTATCGCGCCGGCCTGCCGCTGGTGGCGCGCATCATTGCCGAAATCGCCCATGGTGAAACCGGTATCGACATTCACCCCGGCGCGCAGATCGGTGCCGGCTTCTTCATCGATCACGGCACCGGCGTGGTGATCGGCGAAACCGCCGTCATCGGTGAGCGGGTGCGGCTGTATCAGGCCGTCACCCTGGGGGCTAAACGCTTCGAACAGGGCGAGGATGGCAGCCTGCTCAAGGGCCAGCCGCGCCACCCCATCGTGGAAGACGATGTGGTGATTTATGCCGGGGCCACTGTGCTGGGGCGCATCACCATCGGGCGTGGCTCCAGCATCGGCGGCAATGTCTGGCTCACCCGCAGCGTGCCGCCAGGCAGTCAGATTAGCCAGGCCAGCCTGCAAGCCGCCTCACCTTAACCGCACCACTACCAATCACTGATTGACCACCTGATCCCGCTGCATGGGCAGCGGGCAGGGCGGAGCTTTGCCTGCAGGCCGCCGGCAAGGGGGCTGTGTTGCCTGCAGTTTTGTTTCTTCCACCATCCCTTATGGAGCAGACATGTCTCAACATCAGGACGTCAAACAGGCACTGGGCGACAACGCCGCGCGCCAGCTAGCCAATGCCACCAAAACCGTACCGCAGTTGTCCACCATCAGCCCGCGCTGGCTGGTGCATCTGCTGCAATGGTCGCCGGTAGAAGCGGGCATTTTCCGTCTGAACCGGGTGAAAAACGCCGCTGGTGTGCAGGTGGCCTGCTCGCAGCGCGACGAATCCGAACTGCCGCAAACCTTTGTCGATTACGAAGAACAGCCGCGCGAATTGTTCCTCAATGCGGTCACCACCGTGCTGGACGTACACACCCGCGTGTCCGACCTGTACAGCAGTCCGCACGACCAGATCAAGGAACAGCTGCGCCTGACCATTGAAACCATCAAGGAGCGTCAGGAATCCGAGCTGATCAACAACCCGGAATACGGCTTGCTGGCCAATGTGGACGAAACCCAGCGCATCTCCACCCTGACCGGCGCACCGACCCCGGACGATCTGGACGAGCTGTTGACCAAGGTATGGAAAGAGCCGGGCTTCTTCCTGGCCCACCCGCTGGCCATTGCCGCCTTCGGTCGTGAATGCACCCGCCGTGGCGTACCGCCGCCGACCGTGAGCCTGTTCGGTTCGCAGTTCATCACCTGGCGCGGTGTGCCCATCATCCCGTCGGACAAGCTGCCTATCGACGAAAACGGCAAGACCAAGATCCTGCTGCTGCGCGTGGGTGAAAAGCGTCAGGGCGTGATCGGCCTGTACCAGCCGGGTGTGGCGGGCGAACAGAGTCCGGGCCTGTCGGTGCGCTTCATGGGCATCAACCGCAACGCCATCGCGTCCTACCTGATTTCGCTGTATTGCTCGCTGGCCGTGCTGACCGAAGATGCGCTGGCCGTGCTCGAAGACGTGGAGATTGGCAAGTACCATGACTACCCAGATACCTACAAGTAAGCCTTCCGGCCTGCCAGACGGCCTGCCGGATGTCGCCCAGTTGGCGAATCTGGCCAATGCCTTCTTCAGCGCCTTGCCGGGTCAGGTGCCGGGCAGTGCGCCAGCGGCGTCCAATGGGCTGAATCTGGATGTGGCCGGTCCGCAGTTGTCGCCACAACCGGCCGCTGCCGCCGCGCACACGCCGGAACCGGCGGCGCTGGATGGCTTTGGCCGTGGTGGTCCGCATGCTTATGCCGTGCCGGAGGGCTATGGTGCGGCCATTCCGCAACTGGCCGCCGCCCAGCCTTCCGCCCCGTCTGCTGCCGGTGCCGCCGTGCCGTCCTCGCCGTATTACTTTATCGGCGAATCCTCGGCTTACCCGGCATCGTCCAGCAGTTTGCCGGTGGATGACCGGGTTACGGCGCAGTCTTTCGGCCTGCCGGGGGCGGATGAGTTGCGCGCCCTGCTGGCCGGTGACAGCCGCCAGCCGGTGGTGGCAACACCCGCACAGGGCAATAGCCATGGCTATTACTTTGTCGAGGAGTGGCCGCAGCATGGCAAGGCGCCGGATTTCGACCGCAAGGTGGCCAGTCGCGGCCATGGCTTTGATGTAAACGCTGTGCGACGTGACTTCCCCATCCTGGCCGAACGGGTCAATGGCAAGCCCTTGATCTGGCTGGATAACGCCGCCACCACGCACAAGCCGCAAGCGGTGATCGACCGGCTGGCCTATTTCTACCAGCACGAAAACTCCAACATCCACCGCGCCGCGCATGAGCTGGCGGCGCGGGCAACGGATGCCTACGAAGCGGCCCGTAACAAGGTGGCCCGTTTCATCGGCTCTCCCAGCCCGGATCAGGTGATTTTCGTGCGCGGTGCCACCGAGGCCATCAATCTGGTGGCCAATACCTGGGGGCGCCAGAATATCGGCGCGGGCGATGAAATCGTGGTGTCGCAGTTGGAACACCACGCCAACATCGTGCCCTGGCAGATGCTGGCAGCCGCCAGCGGCGCCAAAATCCGGGTGATTCCGGTGGATGACAGCGGGCAGATCCTGCTGGACGAATACCGCAAGCTGCTGAACAGCCGCACCAGACTGGTGGCCATCACCCAGGTATCCAATGCGCTGGGCACGGTGACACCGGTGCAGGAAATCGTGGCGCTGGCGCATGCCGCCGGGGCGCGGGTGCTGGTGGACGGCGCGCAATCGGTGTCGCACATGCGGGTGAACGTGCAGGCGCTGGATGCAGACTTCTTTGTGTTCTCCGGGCACAAGGTGTTTGCACCCACCGGCATTGGCGTGGTGTACGGCAAGAAGGAATTGCTGGACAGCATGCCGCCGTGGCAAGGGGGTGGCAATATGATTGCCGATGTCACCTTCGAGAAAACGCTGTATCAGCCGGCACCCAACAAGTTCGAGGCGGGTACCGGCAATATCGCGGACGCGGTGGGCCTGGGCGCAGCCATCGACTATGTCGAGCGTATCGGGCTGGAAGCCATTGCCCATTACGAGCACGACCTGCTGGTATACGCCACCCACGGCCTGCAGTCGGTGCCGGGTTTGCGCCTGGTCGGCACGGCAGCCAACAAGGCCAGCGTGCTGTCCTTTGTGTTGCCGGGCTATCGCACCGAGGAAGTGGGCAAGGCGCTGAATCAGGAAGGCATTGCAGTGCGCTCCGGCCACCACTGCGCCCAACCGATTCTGCGGCGCTTCGGGCTGGAAGCCACGGTGCGGCCTTCGCTGGCTTTCTATAACACCTGCGAGGAAGTCGATACCCTGGTAGCGGTATTGCAGCGTCTGGCACGGCGGCATTAAGGCGGTGTCACCGGCTGCTGGCTGGCCCCAAACCCCGCTCGCGTTCTGAACAGAAAGCGAGGCTCGCTGCTGCAATGGGCAGTGTAAGGGCGGGGGATAGGGAATGGATGGGGCGGCTGCGCAATCAGTCGCTTCATCGACAGGCCCGGTTTTGCCGGGGCCGGTGCAATCGCAGCAACTCACTTTGTCAGCAGCCTGAGGGCCGGTGCATTTGCACCGGCCCTATTGCTTGGCAAATGCAGCGGGCTTTTCTGACTGCAGCCTTCGGGCATAACATGATGCGTGTGCCTCAAGGAAAGGACTGTCATGCCTGTCATACGTTTGATGACGCTGGATGATTACCCCACCGTGCTGCAACTGATGCAGCAAACACCTGGTATTTCCATCCGCGATGCGGATTCCGCAGCAGCCACCGCGCGTTATCTGGCGCGCAACCCCGGCCTGAGTTTTGTTGCCGAGTGCGACGGCCAGATCGTGGGCTGTGTGATGTCCGGCCACGATGGCCGTCGCGGCTATCTGCAGCATTTACTGGTGCTGCCGGCCTATCGGCGGCAGGGGCTGGCGCGTCGTCTGGTGGATGCCTGCATTGCCGAACTGGCACGCCAGGGCATTGCCAAGACCCATCTTGATGTCTTCCGCAGCAATACGGCGGCGCAGAGTTTCTGGGAAAACCAGGGCTGGCAGCGGCGCGAGGATATCTGCCGCTATTCCTTCATTTCCAGCGCTAACAGCCAGGCCTGAAGCGCAAACCGTTGGCGCCTGACTGGCGGCAAAGGCCCGCTTGCGCTTACAATGCGGCCCTTTTTTCTTGTCCGAGGGCTGTCATGGAAATGAACTACGCTGTGCAACGCTATGCCGCCACGCGGCCATGGGCCAGACGTGTCGGGCAACTCTACACCCAGGCGGTGCAAGCCGAAGCGGTTCAACAGGAAGGCATGGCGCTGGTGGCGCGCGAACTGGAACGCGCAGCCCAGGTGTATCCGGCTGCCACGGCCCGTATTGCCATCGAGCAGCGGCTGGCCGATGCCTATGGTCAGTTTTGCCGGCATGGCCGGCTCATGGCACATCTGGATGACAAGCTGATGCTGGCGCTGGCGCACACCCGTTTGCCCGGCAATATGCCGGATCGGCTCACCCTGCCGGCTGAAGCCTTCTATCTGCATGCCGCTGCGCTGGGCGGTGCTTTTGTCATGCATCTGCCGGCCAGCAATGCCGTTGCCCTGTTGCTGGTCCATGCGGATTTTTCGGCCACGGGCAGCGACTGGCTGGCGGATGCCGAACACAGCCTGGCCTTGCTGGTGAACTACCCCGGCGAGCTGGCCGCGCCAATGGCGACAGTGGCGGCAGAATGGCATGCGCTGTTGAGCACGGTGTTGGGCGGGCTGGCCGTCATGACCCAGCCCAAGCTGGAAATGCTGCGCGGCTGGGAGGAGGCCGCCCCGGCAGACGCGGTGGCGCTGGCCAGTCATCCCACTTGCGCCAAGTCACGCAAGAAGGGCCGCAGCCAGTTGCTGCAGGCCGGTTTTCAGGAAGTCAGCTATTGCCGCATGGCAGGGGTGGCCGAGGCAGGCACGGGGTATGCCAATCAGGGCTACTGGCGACGCCAGGCGCTGAGCGACGCACAGGGCGGCTCCCGCCTGGTGTGGGTGATGCCGCGCTGATTCAGCGTTGTGCCAGCTGGGTGCGCAGAATCTGACGCACCGCCGAGGTTTCGAACGGTTTGCCCATGATGGCCGATACCCCGGCAGCTTCGGCTGCCGCCAGTTTTTCCATGTTTTCCTCGCTGGAAATCATGATGATGGGTACCGAGCTTTGCATGCTGCTGGTGCGGATGTAGCTGGCCAGCTCACAGCCATCCATCAGCGGCATGTTGTAGTCTGTCAGCACCAGGTCGAACAGGGTCTTGTCGATCAGCGGCACGGCATCCTTGCCGCTCCATGATTCGGTGATCTTCTCGAAGCCCAGCCGTTCCAGCACGGTGCGGATATGGCGGCGAGCCATCACGCTGTCATCCACCACCAGGATGTTCAGGTCGGCATAGTCGATATCGCTGTCGGTGTCGTTCTGGTTGACTGCCAGAAAATCCATGGTGTCGTTGATGACCTTGCGCAGCTGGGACAGATCGAAGGGCTTGGGCAGAATGCCCATCAGCCCGGCCTGGCGCATGGGGTCGATCAATTCCGGATTGGTTTCGCTGGAAACCAGGATGAAGGGCAGGTCACGCAATTCCGGATGGCCGCGCATCTGGAAAATCATCTGGCCGGCGGTCATGTCCGGCAGGTGGAAGGCGCTCATCACCACGTCCGGCTTGTATTTGCCGATGTAATCCAGCAGGGCTTCCCCGGTTTCGAATACTTCCATGCGCGAGATGCCAAGCTCGGACAGCGCCTGACGGATGATCTGCGCTTGCACCGACGAGCTTTCCGCCAGCGCGACAATCAGGTGTTGGGTAGACAGCATACGAGTATCCGTTTTCTGTGAGGCTATATTCCACTATAGGCTGATTGTCTGCGCTGTCAGCCCGGTCAATGAAAAAACCCTGCCGCGGGCGGCAGGGTTGGTCCGGTTTATTGCTCCTGATGGTAGCGGGTGATGCGTTCCACTTCTTCTTTGGAACCCAGGAACACCGCAATGCGTTCATGCAGGCCTTGTGGTTGAATCTCCAGGATGCGCTGGTAGCCGTTGGTGGCTGCGCCGCCGGCCTGTTCGATGATGAAGGCCATCGGGTTGCCTTCGTACATGATGCGCAGCTTGCCGGCCTTGTCCGGATCGCGGGCATCCTTCGGGTACATGAAGATGCCGCCGCGGGTGATGATGCGGTGTACTTCAGCCACCATGGAGGCCACCCAGCGCATATTGTAGTCCTTGCCCAGCGGGCCGGTCTTGCCGGCCAGCATTTCGTCTACATAGCGCTTTACCGGGGCTTCCCAGTGGCGCATATTGGACATGTTGATGGCAAATTCCTGCGTGCTTTCCGGTACTTGCATGTCGGAGTGGGTCAGCACGAAGGAGCCGTGTTCGCGGTCCAGCGTAAAGCCATGCACGCCGCTGCCAAAGGTCAGCACCAGCATGGTTTGCGGGCCGTAAACGGTATAACCGGCGGCAACCTGTTTGGTACCCGGCTGCAGGAAGGCTTCCTGGGTGGGGTGGTCGATGCCTTCCGGGCAGCGCAGGATGGAGAAGATGGTGCCGACCGAAATATTGACGTCGATATTGGACGAGCCATCCAGCGGATCGAACATCAGCAGGTATTCGCCCTTCGGGTATTCGCCCGGAATGTGGTAGGGCAGTTCCATTTCTTCCGATGCCATGGCGGCCAGGCTGCCACCCCATTCGTTGGCATCCAGCAGGAAATCATTGGCGATCACATCCAGCTTCTTTTGCGCCTCGCCCTGGATGTTGCCGGTACCGGCTTCGCCCAGAATGCCTGCCAGCGCACCCTTGTTGACGGAGTAGCTGATGGCCTTGCAGGCGCGGCCAACGGTTTCGATCAGCAGTCGCAGCTCTGGCGGCAAGGTGCCGGCCTTGCGCTGTTGTTCGATCAGGAAGCGGGAAAGGGTGATGCGGCTCATGTCATTCCTTGCGTGCGGTGGATGTGCAAAACGGGTCTGGTTCTGGCACAGCGAATCAATGTCAGGCGGTCATTATAACGAATATGCCTGCATCGTCATGCGCTAACAGCTATCAATAAACGATGATTCGGTCGAGAGGCTTGCCATGCGGATACTTCTGGCGCTGATTGTTTTGCTCTGGCTGCCCGGTGCCATGGCGCTGAGCATTTATACCGAGGACTGGCCTCCCATCACCTTCCAGCGCAACGGCATTGCCGATGGCATGGCGGTGGAAGTGGTCAGGGAGATCCAGGCGCGCATCCATGACAACAGCAGTATTGATGTCGTGCCCTGGGTGCGTGGCTACCGCGAACTGGAAACCACGGCCAATGTGATGCTGTTTACCGTGGGGCGCAGCGATGCGCGTGAAAAAATCATGACATTGGTCGGCCCGGTGGCGGTGTCGCAGACCGTGCTGCTGTGCCGCAAGGGAGAGGCGGCTGGTTTGCTGGCCTTGGGAAGCGGCATTTTCAGTCGTCCGGTGGGGGCTTACCGGGGCAGTATTTTTGCCGATGCCGCAGTGGCGGCCGGTTTTGTCGAGGTCGATCTGGCCCCGACGCCGCAGGTTGCCGCCCAGAAACTGCTGGGTGGCCGTTATGACTTGTGGTCGGAGGGGAGCTTTGTTGTGGCTGCGGTGCTCAAGGATATCCGGCAGCCTGCCGATGCCGTGGAGGTGGTGCGGGTGCTGGAGTCGCTGGATCTCTACCTGGCTTTCTCGCGCGGCACCTCCGGCAAGATCATCCGCCGCTGGTATGAGGGTCTGGCAGCCATCAAGAAAGATGGCACCTTCCGCCGTATCTACAACAAATGGCTGCCGCACGAGATTGCACCGCTGGAAGTGCGGCAGCTTGGTCTGCCGCCCGCACCTTGAATGCAGGCAGGCGGGTCAGTCCGCCGGGAAGGCGTGGGCAATCATGTTGGCATTCAGCCCGGCAGCGGGGAAGGGCCGCATCTGGCCGGCTTCCTGCTCCAGCCAGCGACAGAAGGAGGCCACGGTGGAATCGCCCGATGCCGTGCGCGGCACGATCCAGCAATAATCCCGCACCGGCACCACCGGGCTGGAAAGCGGCGCCACCAGATGGCCGGAATCCACCAGCGCCTGCGCCATCGGTAATGGCCCCAGTGCCACGCCCAGGCCATCCAGCGCTGCTTGCAAGGCGAGCGAGAAACGGTCGAAATGCAAGCCGCAGGCCGGTTTCAGCTCGGGTACGCCAGCCAGGGTGAGCCAGCGCTGCCAGGCGGTGGGACGGGTGTCGGCATACAGCAGGGTGTGCTGGGCCAGGTCTGCCGGGCTTTCAATCGGAAAGCGCTTGAGCAGCGCCGGCGAACACAAGGGCAGTTCGCACTCTTCCAGGAAAGGCTTGGCAATATGGCCCGGCCAGTCGCCGGGGCCGCGACGGATGGCAATGTCAAACGGGCTGTCCAGCCGGCTGATGTCGCGGTCGGATGTCACCAGATGCAGTTCCACATCCGGGTAGCTTTCGCGAAATACATGCAGGCGCGGCATCAGCCAGTGCATGGCCATGGTGGGGGTGGAGTTGATGGTCAGCCGGCGCTGGTTGTCCGGCTGCAGCAATTGCGAAGTGGCATTGGCGATCAGGTCCAGCCCGTCCTGCACCTGGATCAGGTAGCGCCAGCCGGTGTCGGTCAGCTTCACCCGTCCGCCAGCGCGCTCGAACAGACGCACACCCAGCCATTCTTCTAGCTGCTTGATCTGCTTGCTCACAGCACCGTGGGTAACGAACAGCTCGTCGGCTGCCGAGGAAAAGCTTTCCAGCCTTGCTGCGGCCTCGAATATCCGCAGCGCATTAAGAGGGGGGTAAGTACTCATGGTGTGAGTATAACTCACAGACGATGTTTCGATTACTCGTTTGTAACTGGCATGCAGAGGGCGTAATCTTCCAGCAATCAAAACGGGGTAGAAGGAAATCTCCCCGGACGGTTGCCGCCAGTTGATCCCGCGCTGGCGGCTGACTCATTGCAAACAACCCAAGCAAAAAGGTCCCAAGCTATGCTCGAAGCCTACCGTCAGCATGTTGCAGAGCGCGCTGCACTGGGCATTCCGCCCCTGCCGCTGAACGCCAAGCAAACCGAACAACTGGTCGAACTCCTGAAAAACCCGCCCAAGGGCGAGGAAGATCTGCTGGTCGAGCTGATCACCTTCCGCGTACCGCCGGGCGTGGATGATGCGGCCAAGGTCAAGGCATCCTTCCTGGCCGCCGTGGCCGAAGGCAGCGTGGCTTCGCCGCTGGTTTCCCGTGCCAAGGCCACCGAACTGTTGGGCACCATGCTGGGTGGCTACAACGTCAAGCCGCTGATCGACCTGCTGGCTGACGCCGAAGTGGGTGCCATCGCCGCCGAAGGCCTGAAGAAAACCCTGCTGGTATTCGACTTCTTCCACGACGTGCAAGTGCTGGCTGAAGGCGGCAACGCCAATGCCAAGGGCGTGCTGCAAAGCTGGGCCGATGCCGAATGGTTCACCAGCCGTCCGGAAGTGGAAAAGAAAATCACCGTTACCGTATTCAAGGTGCCGGGCGAAACCAATACCGACGATCTGTCGCCGGCACCGGACGCCTGGAGCCGCCCGGACATCCCGCTGCACTACCTGGCCATGCTGAAGAACACCCGTCCGGGTGCTGCCTTCGTGCCGGAAGAAGATGGCAAGCGCGGTCCGATGCAGTTCATTGAAGACCTGAAGAAAAAAGGCCATCTGGTTGCCTATGTGGGCGACGTGGTGGGCACCGGTTCTTCCCGCAAGTCCGCCACCAACTCGGTGGTATGGGCGACCGGCCAGGACATCCCGTTCGTGCCGAACAAGCGCTTTGGCGGCGTCACCCTGGGCGGCAAGATTGCACCTATCTTCTTCAACACCCAGGAAGACTCCGGCTCGCTGCCGATCGAAGTGGACGTGTCCGCGCTGGAAATGGGCGATGTGATCGACATCTACCCGTACGACGGCAAGATCGAAAAGAACGGTGCCACCGTTGCCAACTTCCAGCTGAAGTCCGACGTGCTGCTGGATGAAGTGCGTGCCGGTGGCCGTATCAACCTGATCATCGGTCGTGGCCTGACTTCCAAGGCGCGCGAAGCACTGGGTCTGGCTCCGTCCACCGTATTCCGTCTGCCCAAAGACCCGGCCAATTCCGGCAAGGGCTTCTCGCTGGCACAGAAGATGGTTGGCCGCGCCTGTGGTCTGCCGGAAGGTCAGGGCGTGCGTCCGGGCACCTACTGCGAACCGAAGATGACCACCGTGGGTTCGCAAGACACCACTGGCCCGATGACCCGCGACGAGCTGAAAGACCTGGCCTGTCTGGGCTTCTCCGCCGATCTGGTGATGCAGTCCTTCTGCCACACCGCCGCTTATCCGAAGCCGGTGGACGTGAAGATGCACAAGGAACTGCCGGCCTTCATCTCCACCCGTGGCGGCGTTGCGCTGCGTCCGGGCGATGGCGTGATCCACAGTTGGCTGAACCGTCTGCTGCTGCCGGATACCGTGGGTACCGGTGGTGACTCCCACACCCGTTTCCCGATTGGCATTTCCTTCCCGGCCGGTTCCGGTCTGGTGGCTTTTGCCGCGGCTACCGGCGTAATGCCGCTGGACATGCCGGAATCCGTTCTGGTGCGCTTCAAGGGCGAACTGCAACCGGGCGTCACCCTGCGTGACCTGGTGAATGCCATCCCGCTGTACGCCATCAAGCAAGGTCTGCTGACTGTGGCCAAGGCTGGCAAGAAGAACATCTTCTCCGGTCGCGTTCTGGAAATCGAAGGTCTGCCCAACCTGAAGGTGGAACAGGCATTCGAACTGTCCGACGCTTCTGCCGAACGTTCCGCTGCCGGTTGCACCGTGCATCTGAACAAGGAACCCATCGTCGAATACATGCGCTCCAACATCACCCTGATGAAGACCATGATTGCCGACGGCTACGCTGATGCCCGCACGCTGGAGCGCCGCATCAAGAAGATGGAAGAGTGGATTGCCAATGGCGAACTGCTGAAGGCCGATGCCGACGCCGAATACGCAGCCGTGATTGAAATCGACCTGGCCGACGTGAAAGAGCCTATCGTGGCCTGCCCGAACGACCCGGACGACGTGAAGTTCATGTCCGAAGTGGCCGGCACCCCGATCGACGAAGTGTTCATCGGTTCCTGCATGACCAACATCGGTCACTTCCGTGCCGCTTCCAAGCTGCTGGAAGGCAAGCGCGACCTGCCGGTAAAACTGTGGCTGGCCCCGCCGACCAAGATGGATGCGCAGCAGTTGACCGACGAAGGCCACTACGGCGTGTTCGGCATGGCCGGTGCCCGCACCGAAATGCCGGGCTGCTCGCTGTGCATGGGTAACCAGGCACAGGTGCGTGAAGGTGCTACCGTGATGTCCACTTCCACCCGTAACTTCCCCAACCGTCTGGGCAAGAACACCAATGTGTTCCTGGGTTCGGCAGAACTGGCCGCCATCTGCTCCAAGCTGGGCAAGATTCCGACCGTGGAAGAGTACAAGGCCAATATCGGCATCATCAACGAGAAGGGTGCCGAGGTTTACAAGTACCTGAACTTTGACCAGATCAAGGACTATCAGGATATCGCTGCCACCGTGACAGTGAACTGATTCTGGCCGTGATCGCCAAGAACCCCGCCTGGTGCGGGGTTTTTTTGTTTCCGCTGCAAGTAGCCGGGCAGTGCGGTCTGGCGACGAAAAACAGGTACAATCAAAGGTCTTGATTGCCTGTGGGTCAGCTTCCGGTTACAGGCAGCGTTTGAATGACGAAAGAGGTTGCGGATCGTGTGGTTTGTGTTTGTGCTGATTGGTTTGGGTGTGGCAGCTGGCGTGGCCTGGCGCAAGCTGGGGGCAGGGCAGTCCTGGGACTTGTCGCAACAGCGCGTGCGCCTGCTGAAAAAGCTGGACCAGATGCTGGGTGCCGGTCACGACGAGGCGCTGGATGTCCCGCCGGCGGCTTTTCGCGAACGTCGCCGGGAACCGGTGGCCATCCGTTTTGATGCCGTTGCCGAAAGCAGCCCGTCAGCACCGCTTGCCGCATTGGATGATACCGGCGCACAGCCGGGCCTGTCCGGCCCGCTCCCGCTGGAATCCCGCCCCTCATCCCCGGCTAACGTCCATGCGGCCAGGGTGGAGCCACCGCTGGCAGCGGCAGCGAAACCCGGCCCGGCCAGTCCGGCCAGCCCCTTGGCCGCAAGCCGTAACGCTCCGGCTGCCGATCTGCCGCATGTCGAGCTGGCACGCAGCTATCGCAAGAGCAAGCCGCAGCCCAAGCCGACAGCCACACCGGTGGCAGGCAATCTGCCGGTGATCGGTTTGGATGAGTTGCAGCACAATATGCACCACGGTGCGCGTCGCCGTCAGGCACAGCGTCAGCCGCTTGCCGGCCAGCCGGAACAGAAAACCCTGCCGCTGATCGACCCGCACGAGGTGCGGGCTCAGGTTAATGCGCTGCACAGCAAACGCCGCAGTAGTGAACCCCCGGTAGCCAAGCCCGCGGTGGTGCTGCAGCCGGTACGCTCAGCTCCCCACAAGATTATCTCTTCTGCGCCGCCGGCAGCGCGTCGCGAACCGCTGCCGGAAGAGCCGCCCATCGTGCGTCACGAACAGTTGCCGCGCAGCAAGGCTTACGAAGGCTGGATCCGTCCTCCGGAAAGCAAGGCGGCGCTGACTAAGGCGGCGCCAGCTCCCGTCGCACCGGTGCCGGGCGGTTTGTCGCTGGCGGATATTCCGGATGCGCCGCTTGCCGCTGCGGCCCTGGTGCCTCCGTCGCAGACGCTGCCGCCTGCCGCTGCGCAGCCTGCAGCAGCGTCTTTGCCCGCCGAGGATGGCCTGCCTGCCCCTGCCGATAATGTGTGCACTGCCGCCGTTGTGGCTCAGGTCGGCATGCCTGCTGCCGCGCAACAGGTGCATACGGTGCATGAGGATGTCGTGCCGGCAGCCGATACCGACGAGGTTGCCGCGGTGGTCCAGCCTGCGCAACAAACGCCCGCCTTGCCGGATACCGTGTTGCCAAACACCACGCCAGCCATGCCTGATGACCATCTCTCCGCCAGTGAACTGCCTGCTGCCGGTGTGGCGGCAGCCGTGTCCTTGCAGTCAGTGGCGGCTCCTGCCATTAGCGCAGCCAGCAGCCTTGCCCCACCCGTGGAAGAGCGCCAGCCCTGGCGCTGGCCAGAACAGCGCCAGCAGGTGCAAGTCGCGCAAGAGTCCGGCACCGAGGCCGCACCGGGTGGTTTGCGTTGGACCACCATTGTCGAACGAGGGACGCAGGCCGAAGCTGCACCGGTTGCCGACAGTCCGCTGGTATGGCATCTGCTGGATGACGCTGCGCCGGAGAGCACCCATGCTGCCGCAGCCACTCCCGGCGATGCCGCCGCTAGCCAGTCCTCCCCGCTGCCAGTACCCGAAACCACCAGTAACGCAGAGGCACCCACGCTGTCCCCGGCGCAACTGCCAGCCGCCACGACCGCGGATGCAGCCCTGCCCTGGGCGCTGCCGGCACCCGCTGCTGCACATCGCTCCAGCCTGCCGGTGATTTACGGTGAAGACTGCCTGCCGGGGCTGGATTTGCTGCGCCCGGCCGAAGAGGCCACTACGGTGGTGTCGGAAGACGAATTGCTGGAGCGTGGCATCCTGATCGAGGAAAAGCTGGCCGAGTTCAAGGTCAAGGTGAGTGTGGTGGATGCCTATGCCGGGCCGGTGATTACCCGCTACGAAGTGGAGCCGGCAGTTGGCGTGCGTGGCAATCAGGTGGTCAACCTGATGAAAGACCTGTCGCGCGCGCTGGGCCTGGCTTCCATCCGGGTGGTGGAAACCATTCCCGGCAAAACCTGCATGGGGCTGGAGCTGCCTAATGCCAAGCGCCAGATGATACGGCTGTCAGAGATTTTCTCGGCCGAGGTGTTCCAGCAGCCCGCCTCGCGTCTGACCATGGCGCTGGGCAAGGACATTACCGGCCAGCCGGTCGCCATCGATCTGGCCAAGGCACCACACCTCTTGGTGGCCGGTACCACCGGTTCCGGCAAGTCGGTGGGCGTGAATGCGATGATTCTGTCCATGCTGTACAAGGCCACGCCGGATGAAGTGCGCTTCATCATGATCGACCCCAAGATGCTGGAACTGTCGGTATACAACGACATTCCGCACCTGCTGGCCCCGGTGGTGACCGACATGAAACTGGCCGCCAATGCGCTTAACTGGTGCGTGGGCGAAATGGAGCGCCGCTACCGGCTGATGAGCGCGCTGGGCGTGCGTAATCTGGCCGGCTACAACGACAAGGTACGTGAAGCCGAAGAGGCGGGTCGCCGTCTGACCAACCCCTTCAGCCTGACGCCGGAAACGCCGGAACCACTGCACAAGCTGCCCTTCATCGTGGTGGTGGTGGATGAGTTTGCCGACCTGATGATGGTGGCCGGCAAGAAGATTGAAGAGCTGATTGCACGTCTGGCGCAGAAAGCCCGCGCCGCTGGCATTCACTTGATTCTGGCTACTCAGCGCCCGTCGGTGGATGTGATTACCGGCCTGATCAAGGCCAATATCCCCACGCGGATTGCCTTCCAGGTATCCAGCAAGATAGACAGCCGCACCATTCTGGACCAGATGGGGGCCGAAAGCCTGCTGGGGCAGGGTGATATGTTGTTCCTGCCGCCGGGTTCCGGTTATCCGCAGCGGGTGCATGGTGCCTTTGTCACCGATGACGAAGTACATGCGGTGGTGGATTTCCTCAAACAATGGGGCGAGCCGGACTACGTGGAAGGCTTGCTTACCGGCGAGAGCGAGGCAGATGAGGAGTCGGCCGCAGCCACCGCCAAGACCCAGGCGGCTACCGAGAGCGATCCGCTATACGATGAGGCGGTGGAAATTGTGCTGAAAACCCGCAAGCCGTCCATTTCAGCCGTGCAACGCCATTTGCGCATTGGCTACAACCGTGCGGCGCGACTGATCGAGCAAATGGAAGCGGCGGGCATTGTCAGTGCCATGGAAAGCAACGGCAACCGTACCGTGCTGGTACCGCAGCGGGACTTCTGAAGCCGGGCTGGTCGCGGCATCCCAGGCAGGATGCCAAGGGTAAAAACAAAAGGCAGCTTTGGCTGCCTTTTTTGTGGTGCCAGAACTCAGTAACGACGCTGACGGCGCGCCGGCTGTTCGTCATGGCGGATGCGGATGGGAATCAGCGCACGCTTTTTTTCCAGCGGGGCAAGCATCATGCCCAGCACAACGGCAAAAGCGGCGATCAGTACGATCATCAAAACGGTTTCCATGGCTGATCTCCCTCGGCTAGGCATGGTTCTGTCTGGTTGAACCCTGCATTGATTGTCGACACAACTGGCTTGTTGCTCAAGTTAAATATGCGGCAATTATGGTTTTTTTCAAGCAAATCTGCGTAATTTCATAGTACGGCAGGTAGCAATCCAAACATCATCTATAAAGTAAGGCATGAACCAACACGCAATGCGCCGGAGAAACTTTTGACCGCGCCATCCCATACTGATTCCTCACTGCCGACAACATCTTCCACCAGCGTGTTTCAAGCCATGTTCGATGCGGCAGATGCGGCCTTGCTGACACTGGATGCCAATGGCGTCATCACCCTGTGCAATCCGGCGGCACAACAACTGCTGGGCTATCCGGCAGCGGAGTTGTGTGGCCGGCATCCTGGCTGTTTGCTGGCGGCTGAGCGCCTGGAGCAGGAGTGCCGCCAGCTTGCGCAACGCTTGGGGCGTAGTGTCGCGGAGGTGGAAGTGTTCACTGCCGAGGTCAGGCCGGGGCATAGCCTGCAGCGCGAGTGGCCATTGCTGGACAAGCAGGGACGGGAACACACGGTGCGACTGTCGGTGACGGCAATTGCCGGTGTCGGGCCAAACAGCGGCTACATGCTGGTATTGCAAGACATCACCGAACTTAAGCGCATGCAGCAGTTGATGCATCGTCAGCATGCGCTGTTTGCCGCCGGACCCATGGTGGCCTTTTCCTGTCACCCGGCGCGCCCGGATGTGCTGGTGGAAGTCAGCCCTAATGTGGCGGATATCCTGGGTTGTTTTCCCGAGGATATCCTGCTGGAGCCGGCGTGGTGGTTGCAGCGTTTGCATCCGGACGACAGGCCATGTCTTGCCGATGGTCAGTGGCGTTTGGCACAGGGGGCGGGTTTTGTCACCCGGCGCTACCGCTTCTTGCATGGCAGCGGCCACTGGTGCTGGCTGGAAGAGTATGTCCAGCAACTGGGCAGCGATGTGGTGCAAGGCTACTGGATTGATGTCACCAAACAGGTGGATGGGGAAGACCGGCTTACCAAGATTGCCAGCAATATTCCCGGCATGCTGTACCAGTTTTCCACCAATCCGGATGGTGCCGGCCATTTTTCCTATGTCAGTGAAGGGGTGCGCAGCATCTTCGGGGTGTCCCCGCAGCAGGTAATGCACAATACCGATCTGGTTTGGCAGCGGGTCTTCCCGGATGATCAGCAAAGGGTGAAAGAGGAAAGTGAGGCCGCGCTGCGCTACGAGCAGCCATGGATCAGCGAGTTTCGCATCCTGCTGCCCGATGGGCGCATGATCTGGGTGGAGGGACGGGCCACGCCCGAGCTGCAAGACGATCAATCGGTGCGCTGGCATGGACTGATTTCGGAAATCACCCAGCGCAAGCGTACCGAAGAAGCGCTGCGCGAGAGCCAGGAACGGCTGGACATGGCGATGCGTGGTGCCAGGATCGGCCTGTGGGACTGGCATGTGGCGCTGGGCCGGCTGGACTACAACCAGCAACTGGTGGACATGTTGGGTTATGACCAGCACACCTTGCACTGTAATCCGGCGCAATGGCAGGCGCTGGTGCATCCGGATGATCTGCCCACCGTGCGGCACAATATCCGGGCGCTGCTTAAGCGCGAAGCGCGGCAATACCGCATCGAATACCGGCTGATCAAGCGTAGCGGCGAGATCATGTGGATACTGGACAAGGGCCAGGCCACCGAGGTGGACGGTAATGGCAATGTCTGCCGCATTGTCGGTACGGTGCAGGACATCACCACGCACAAGCAGGCGCAGAAACTGCTGGAGAGCAGCGAGGCCCACTTCCGCATGCTGTTCCAGAATCATGGCGCGGTGATGATTCTGATTGATCCGGACAGTGGCCAGATCGTGGACGCCAATGCCTCCGCAGTACGCTTTTATGGCTATCGCCGTGACGAGCTGGTCGGCATGCCGGTCAGTCAGATCAATCTGATGGAAGAGGAACGGATACGCGGCACCATGGGCGTGGCCCTGCTGCAGGCGCACAATCACTTCACCTTTACCCACCGCCTGGCCAGTGGCGAGTTGCGCACGGTGGATGTGCATTCCTCGCCGGTGGAGTCCGGTGGTCGCACCCTGCTGTTTTCCATCATCCACGACATTACCGCGCGCCGGCAGGCGGAAGATGCCCTGTCCACCCTGCAGCGCCAGTTGCTGGCCATTATCGAGAATTTCCATGGCGCCATCTTGCTGGAAGACCAGAATGGCTCCGTGGTGCTGGTCAACCAGCAGTATTGTGAAATGTTCATGCCGGACCAAACGCCAGAACAGCTCAAGGCCAGCAGCCGCCTGCATGTTGCCGCACAAGCGTCTGCTGGCTTTGCCGAGCCGGAGCGCATGCTGCAGCGGCTGGAGGAGTTGCAGCGTTCACGGCAGATGGTGCTGGGCGAGGAGTGGGCGCTGCGGGATGGCCGCATGCTGGAGCGCGACCATGTCCCCATCTTCATCGAGGGCAGGCTGCGCAGCGTGTTATGGGTTTACCGTGACATCAGCAGTCGCAAGAAGCAGGAAGAGGCTCTGCGCCAGTTGGCCACCACGGATGCCCTCACCGGTATTGCCAACCGGCGCAGCTTTATGGAAAAACTGGTTGATGAATTTGCCCGTTTCCTGCGCTTTGGCAATCCGGTGGCGGTACTGATGCTGGATATCGATCATTTCAAGCAGGTGAACGATACCTGGGGACATGCGGTGGGTGACAAGGTGCTGCACGATTTTGCCGCGCTCTGCCAGCAGGAAGTGCGCCAGGTGGATGTGCTGGGCCGATTGGGCGGCGAGGAGTTTGCCGTCATCCTGCCTGGTTGTGGCATGGCCGGAGCGCTGGCACTGGCAGAGCGTCTGCGCGAGGCGGTACGCGCCCATGTGGTGCATGTGGGCGAGGCATCGCTGCAGATTCACACCAGTATCGGCGTGAGCTGTTTTTCACGGCAGCAGCAGGATGCGGCGGTGGCGCTGGCGCTGGCCGATCAGGCGCTGTATGAGGCCAAGCTGGCAGGGCGCGATCAGGTCAAGGCCTTTGATGGCAATGGCCAGCGCTTTCCGCCCGGCGACTAGGTCGGGGGCAGGGCTGCTGCCGTCTGTTTCAGGCTGCGCATGGCGCGGTCCACGCCATCGAGGGTGAGCGGATACATGCGTTGCTGCAGCAGCTTGTGCATCATCTGCAGCGAGGGGGTGTAGTCCCAGTATTGTTCTGCCACTGGATTAAGCCACACCGCATGGCGAAACTGCTGCAGCAGACGGCGCATCCACACTTCGCCGGATTCCGGGTTCATGTGCTCCACGCTGCCGCCCGGATGGCTGATTTCATACGGGCTCATGGTGGCATCACCGACAAAGATCAGCTTGTAGTCCTTGCCGAAGGTGTGGATCAGATCCCAGGTGGGCAGGCTGCTGCCCTGCCGCCGGCGGTTGTCTTGCCACACCGTTTCGTACACGCAGTTGTGGAAGTAGTAATACTCCAGGTGTTTGAACTCGCTTTTGACCGCAGAGAACAACTCTTCCACCACCTTGATGTGGTCGTCCATCGAGCCGCCGACATCAAACAGCACCAGCACCTTCACCGTATTGCGCAATTCACGCACCATCTGCAGCCGCAGCAGGCCGGCATTGCGCGCGGTGGCGGCAATGGTGGCATCCAGGTCCAGCACTTCCTCGGCACCATCGCGGGCAAATTCGCGCAGCCGGCGCAAGGCCAGCTTGATATTGCGGCTGCCCAACTCTGCCGCATTGTCGAAATTGCGGAACTCACGCTGGTCCCACACCTTTACCGCCCGGCGGTGGCGCGAGCCATCCTGGCCGATGCGTATGCCTTCCGGGTTATAGCCATAGGCACCAAACGGGCTGGTGCCGCCAGTGCCTATCCACTTGTTGCCGCCCTGATGGCGCTCGTTCTGTTCTTCCAGCCGCTGGCGCAGAGTATCCATCAGCTTGTCCCAACCCATGGCTTGCAATTGCTGCTGTTCTTCCGGGCTGAGAAATTTCTCTACCTGTTTGCGCAGCCAGTCTTCCGGAATCTCGCGCTGCAAGTCGTCCAGATTCAGCGTCTTGCCCTGAAAGTAATGACCGAAGGCCTGATCGAAGCGGTCGTAATGCTTTTCGTCCTTGATCAGCGTGGTGCGCGCCAGAAAGTAGAAGGCGTCCAGGCTGCCAAAGGCGACATGCTGCTTGAGTGCCTCAAGCAGGGTGAGGAATTCCTTGAGCGATACCGGCAGGCCGGCAGTGCGCAATGTATAAAAGAAATCGATCAGCATGGTGGCTTCGTGCAGCGTGACAGAGAAAAATTCAGATGTTATTCTGGCTTTAGAGTCGTGGCTCTAAACGACCGTTTGCCGGATGGAACAACACGAGGATAGCACAATGAATGTTTTGCCGATGATGCCGGGCACTGAAACCGCGCTGCAGCATGGCTATGCCGCCTTGCGCCTGGCCGCGGACAGTGAGCGTTTTCCTGGCTTGGCCCGCCGCCGTGGCTGGCTGGATGCGGTGGAGAAATTGCTACAAGAAAACCGCCAGGCCCTGATTGATGCCATCAATGCAGATTTTGGCCAGCGCAGCAGTGTGGAAACGCAACTGGGCGAGCTGTTTCCCAGCCTGGAAGAGCTGCGCCGGGCACGGCGCAAGCTGGCAGTCTGGATGCGGCCGCAGCGAAGGCCGGTTTCCATCTGGTTCCGCCCGGCACGCAATCGCCTGTTGCCGCAGCCTTTGGGGGTGGTGGGCATCGTGGTGCCATGGAACTACCCCTTGTTTCTGGCGCTAGGGCCATTGATTGGTGCCTTGGCCGCGGGCAACCGGGTGATGATCAAGATGTCCGAACTGACCCCGGCTACCGGAGCGCTGCTGGCTGCGCTGATGACGCGTTACTTTGAGCCGGGTGTGGTTAGCGTGGTAAATGGTGGCCCCGAGTTGTCCCAGGCATTTACCCGCCTGCCTTTCGACCATTTGCTGTTTACCGGCTCTACCGCTGTTGGCCGCCATGTGATGCGGGCTGCGGCGGATAATCTGACGCCGGTGACGCTGGAACTGGGCGGCAAGTCGCCAGCCATCGTGGCACGCGATGCCGACTTTGCCCGCGCTGCGGAATCCATTGTGGCCGGCAAGCTGTTTAATGCCGGTCAGACCTGCGTGGCACCGGATTACGTGCTGGTGAATGCCAAGGATCGTGACCGGCTGCTGGCCATGCTGGACGCTGCCGCCACCCGCGCCTATCCCACGCTGGCACACAATCCGGACTACAGCAGCATCATCCACCCACGGCATTACCAGCGCCTGCAGCAATGGCTGGACGAGGCTGCCGCCGCGGGGGCCGACATCCGTCAGGTCAACCCTGCCGCCGAGTCGTTGCAGTCGGTACGCAAGATGCCATTGACCCTGGTGCTGAATTCTCCGCCGCACTGCGCGCTGATGCAGGAGGAAATCTTTGGCCCCATCCTGCCGATCATCAGCTATGACCGCTTTGAGGATGCCATTAGCTATATCAATGCCAGACCGCGCCCGCTGGCGCTGTATCTGTTCGACCGTGATCCGGTACGCATAGACAAGGTGCTGCAGCAGACCATCTCCGGTGGTGTGTGCATCAATGAAACCATCCTGCACGTGGTACAGGATGCCATGCCGTTTGGT
This sequence comes from Aquitalea magnusonii, assembly GCF_002217795.2. Lineage (NCBI taxonomy): Bacteria > Pseudomonadati > Pseudomonadota > Betaproteobacteria > Neisseriales > Chromobacteriaceae > Aquitalea > Aquitalea magnusonii. The sequence goes on along the minus strand of NZ_AP018823.1, from coordinate 2,135,755 downwards.
GGTGTCGGAGCCTCCGGCATGGGCCATTACCATGGTTACGAAGGCTTTCTGACCTTCTCCAAGCTCAAGCCGGTATTCGAGCAAAGCCGCTGGGCCGGCACCTGGCTGACCCGCCCGCCTTACGGGCGCGCGGTGCAATGGCTGCTGCGGCTGATGCTGAGGGGCTGACATGCTGACCAGACGACAACTGATCAAGACCGGCATGGCAGGCAGCGTGGTGCTGCTGGCCGCAGGCTGGCTGGCCACGCCGCAGCCTGATGCGCTGGTGCCGGGGCAGGCGATGCAACTGGAATTCCTGCGGCCGAGCGATGTGCAGATCATCCGCAGTATTGCCCCGGTGATGCTGGGTATTGCCGGCTTGCCGCTGGATGCGGTGGTGCAAGGGGTGGATCGGGCCATCACCAAGCTGCTGCCAGCGGTGCAGCAAGAGCTGCGCCAACTGTTTGATCTGCTGGCGAATCGTTGGGGACGGCGCTGGCTGGCCGGTGTCGTCAGTCCGTGGGCGACGGCAAGCAGCAGCGAGCTGGCTGCATTCCTGCGGCGTTGGCAAAACAGCCCGCTATTGCTACTGCGCTCCGGCTATCAGGCGCTGCATGCACTGATCAACGCCGCCTGGTTTGGCAATCCCGCCAGCTGGGGCGGACTGGGCTATCAACAACCGCAACAGGTGATGGGTTTATTGCTATGAGTTGCAAGATGAGTTTGCCCGATCCAGTGGCCGAAGGTGTGGCCAGTGGCTGGCGGGTGCTGGATGGTGCGGCGCAGACGCAGGACCTGCATCTGACATGCGATGTGCTGATCATCGGCACCGGTGCCGGCGGCGGCATGACGGCGGAAGTGCTGGCCAGCGCCGGGCTGGATGTGCTGATGGTGGAAGAGGGTGCCTTGCGGACATCGCGTGACTTCCGTCTGCTGGAAGCCAAGGCTTATCCGGAGCTGTATCAGGAATCCGCCAGCCGCAAGACCGCCGACAAGGCCATCAACATCCTGCAGGGCCGCACGGTGGGTGGCAGCACCACGGTCAACTGGACCAGCGCCTTTCGCACGCCAGCCGACACCCTCAACTGGTGGGGTGAACGTTATGGCCTGCACGGGCTTAACCCACAGGCGATGGCACCGTGGTTTGACATGGCAGAAGCCAGGCTGGGGATAGATGACTGGCTGGCCGACCCCAATCCCAATAACAGTGTGCTGGAGCGTGGCTGCCAGGCGCTGGGCCTCAAGCATGGTCGCATCCGCCGCAATGTGCGCGGCTGCTGGAATCTGGGCTATTGCGGCATGGGCTGTGCCACCAATGCCAAACAATCAATGCTGGTGACGACCATTCCGGCCGCCTTGCAGCACAAGGCCGGCTTGCTCAGCCGCGCACGGGTGGAACGGCTGCTGCTGGCGGCGGATGGCAAGTCGGTGCAGGGGGCGCAAGGCAGCTTGCTGCGTGCCGATGACCACAGCAGCAGTGGCTATCAGTTTCATCTCAAGGCCCGGCATGTGGTGCTTGCCGCCGGGGCGATCGGCACGCCGGCCATTCTGTTGCGCAGCGGCCTGGGCGGCGCGCAGTTGGGCAAGCGCACCTTTTTGCATCCGGTCAGCATCTGCGGCGCGGTGATGTCGCAGCGTATCGAGGCCTATAACGGCGCGCCGCAAACCGTCTATTCCGATCACTTCATGCACACCCAGCCACTGGATGGCCCGCTCGGGTACAAGCTGGAAGTGCCGCCGGTCCATCCGTTGCTGGTGGGGGTGACGCTGTCCGGCTTCGGCCAGCACAGCGCGCAGCTGATGCAGCAACTGCCCCAGTTGCATGTGATGCTGGCCTTGCTGCGGGACGGGTTTCATCCCGACAGTCAGGGCGGACAAGTGCGCTTGCGTAGCGATGGTACGCCGGAGCTGGATTATCCCTTGACTGATGTACTGTGGGATGGCGTGCGGCGCAGTTGGCTGACCATGGCCGAAGTGCAGTTTGCCGCTGGTGCGCGTCAGGTGCAGGTGATTCACGAGCAGGCTCCCTTGCTGAACAGTTGGCGTGAAGCCAAGGAGATGATTGGCCAACTGCCACTCAAGCCCTTGCTGGCGCGTCTGGTCAGCGCCCATGTGATGGGCGGGGCCGCCATGAGCAGCCAGCCGGATCAGGGCGTGGTGGATGAATATGGCCGCCACTGGAGCTTGCGCAATCTCAGCGTGATCGATGGTTCGGTGTTTCCCACCAGCATTGGTGCCAATCCCCAATTGTCCGTTTATGCCTTTGCGCTACGGGCGGCGCATCAGTTGCGAGAGGCATTGAAAGCCTGAAAACCTAGAGTAAAAGCCCGAAAATGCCGCTGCCTGGGCATTTTCGGGCTTTGTTTTGCGGTTGTTCCGGCTTTAGCTGCAGTTTGGCTGATCAAACGCAACAACGGCACATGCCCATGCAATATACTGAACACCTCTTGATGAATGAGTGTTCATTACTTCAATGGCATCTTCCGGCAAGTTATTCCCGCTGTGGCTGGGGCTGATTGTCCTGAGTGGCCCCGTGCTGGCGGAGTCTTTGCAGCAGGCCTGGCAACAGGCAGAACAGCTTAGCAACAGCCTGCGGGCCGAAGCACGCAAGGTGGCGGGGGCGCGGCAACAGGAGGCCGCCAGCCATGCTGCTGCTGGTCCGGCCCTGACTGTGGAGGCAGGCGTCAGCCAACTGGACAACACCCCGACAGCCCGGCTGGATATCAGCCCGCTCAGCCACGGCCTGGGTGCGCTGGGCGCACAACTGCCATCCAGTGTGGAGGCACCGCTAAGCAAGCGCGATGTGCGCTATGCCAATGCCCGTCTCAGTCTCCCGCTATATACCGCTGGCCGGCTTGACGCCATGCAGCAAGCAGCCGCAGCGGCCACCAGTGCCAGCCAGTACGCACAGGAGCAGGTCCGGCAGTCACTGCGGCTGCAGGTGGCGGAGGCCTATTTCAATGTGCTGCGCGCGCGGCATGCCGCCAGCGTGGCCAGCCAGTATCTGCAAAGCCTGCAGTCCTACCAGCGTGATGTGAACAATTTTTTCCGCAAAGGCGTGGTGGCGCGTGGCGATGTGCTGGGGGCGGAACTGGCCGTTGCCGATGCACAGCAGAAGCTGATATCGGCACGGCAGGCCGAAAGCCTCAGCCAGTCGGCCTATAACCGTCTGCTCGGGCGCGAGTTCAGCCAGCCGGCGCAACCGGACGAACTGAGCCTGCCGGATGAGCAGCGCAGCTTGCCCGTGTTGCAGGCGCGCGCCCTGCAAATGCGGCCCGAGCTGGGCGGCCTGGCCGAGTGGGCGGCATCCTTGCATGCCAGTGCGCGCAGCGTCCGGGCGGAGAGTCAGCCGCAAGTGGGGGTGTATGCCGCCTACAGCTATCTGAATAACCCCTATCTGGTGAACAAGGGGGTTGGTTCGGTAGGGCTGGGGCTGAGCTGGAGCGTGTTTGACAGCGGCTTGATCCGCGCCCGCGCCGGCAGCGCCAGCGAACAGGCCATGGCAGTGGAAGATCAGCTGCGCGAGGTGCAGTCGCTGATTGCGCTGGATGTGCAGCGCGCCCATAGCCAGCAGATCGAGGCTGCCGCGCGCATCAAGGTGGCACAGGCGGCCTTGCAGTCGGCAGATGAATTCCTGAGCATCCAGCGCGACCGTTATCGCAACGGTCTGGCCAATCAGACCGAGGTGCTGGCGGCAGAAGCACGCCGCGCGGATGGTCAGCGCAATCTTTTCAATGCCCGTTACGACCACGCCCTGGCCGTGGTCGGCTTGCAGCGGGCCATCGGTGAGCTGTGACATGAAACAAGGCAAAGTACTGATTGCAGGGGTGGTGCTGGCACTGGCGGCGGCACTGGGCTATGGCATCTGGCAATCGCGGGACCGTGGTCTGCCCGAAGGCCTGATTCAGGCCAATGGCCGACTGGAAGGCGACGCCGTGCTGGTGGCCGCCAAGTATCCGGGGCGGCTGGAGACGGTGAAGGTACATGAGGGGGATATGGTCAGCAGCGGCCAGTTGCTGGCCACGCTTACTTCGGATGAGGTCAGCGCGCGCCTGCGTGCCGCCCGCGCCACCCTGGCGGCGGCCCATGCCCAGCAGCAACGTGCTGCGGCTGCCGCCAGTCAGGCCGACAAGGACGCCGCGCGCTTTGCCGACTTGCTGGCCCGTGGTTCGGTAGACCGCATGCATGCCGAACAGATGCAACTGGCCGCCGTGAGTGCCCGCACCCAGAATCAGCAGGCGACCGAGCAGATTCGTCAGGCTGAAGCCGTGGTGGCCGAAGCCAGTGCCGTGCTGCAGGAACTGCAACTGAAAGCACCTTCTGGCGGCATGGTCAGCAACCGGCTGCGTGAGCCGGGGGAAATGCTGGCAGCCGGTGGGGCGGTGGTGGAGATCATCGATCTGAACCACCTCTATCTGAAGGTGTATGTGCCGGAAAACCAGATCGGCAAAATCCGTCTTGGCCTGCCGGCGCAAATCACCACCGATGCCTTCCCGCAACATCCGTTTGCCGCCACCGTCAGCCATATCGCAGCGCGCGCCGAATTTACCCCCAAGGAAGTGCAGACCCCGGATGAGCGGGTAAAACTGGTGTACGCGGTCAAGCTCACCCTGGCCAGCAATCCCGATCTGCGCCTCACGCCCGGTCTGCCTGCCGATGCGGTCATCCGCTGGAAGTCTGGGGTGGCCTGGCAAGCACCGCGCTGGTAGTCATGGACGACATCCTTATCAAGGCCAGCGGTTTTGGCAAACGCTATGCCGGTCATGTGGCGGTTGACACCCTGGACATGGCCGTGCGCCGTGGCGAGCTGTACGGGCTGATCGGCCCGGATGGCGCCGGCAAATCCAGCCTGATGAAGGCGGTGGCCGGCGTATTGTCCTACGAGCAGGGTAGCCTGGAGGTGTTTGGCCAGTTGCTGGACAGCGAACGCAGTGCCGAAGCCATCAAGGACCGCATCGGGCTGATGCCGCAGGGCCTGGGGCAAAACCTGTACGGCGATCTGACGGTGGAAGAAAACGTCGACTTCTTTGCCCGGCTGCGGCTGGTGCCGCGTGCCGAGGCCGCGGCCCGCAAGGAGCAGTTGCTGGCCATCACCCGGCTGGCGGCTTTTCGCCAGCGGCCGATGAAGCAGCTATCCGGTGGCATGAAACAGAAGCTGGGCCTGGTGTGTACGCTGATCCATGCCCCGCAGCTCATCATTCTGGATGAACCCACTACCGGGGTGGACCCGGTGTCGCGTCGCGACTTCTGGGCGATTCTGGCCGAGCTGATCGCCGGGCAGGGCCTGACTGCGCTGGTGTCCACCGCTTATATGGATGAAGCCAGCCGCTTCAACCGCATGAGCCTGCTGCATCAGGGCCGCAAACTGGCAGAAGGCACGCCGGCGGAGATTCTGCAGCAGGCCCCCGGCAGCATCGTGCAGTGCCGGGTGGAACCCCAGTTGGCCGCCATGCAGCGGCTGGCCGCCGCCTGGCCGCAGTGCGAGGCCATGGGGCCGGACATCCGCCTGTTTGTACCCGAAGCCAATCCTGATGCCGCCCGCCTGCAGGTGACGACCCTGCTCGATGGGCTGGACTGCCGCCAACTGGATGTGCTGGAGCCCGAGCTGGAAGATGTGTTTGTTGCCATGCTGGGCGGGCAGCAGGGTGGTTCGGCAGCGCCTGCCCTGGCCGCGCAGCAGCCCCAGCCTGCCGGGCAGGAGCTGGCCATCGAGGCCAAGGGGCTGAGCAAGCGCTTTGGTGATTTTGTCGCCGTGGGCGATGTCAGCTTTCAGGTGCGGCAAGGTGAAATCTTCGGCCTGTTGGGGGCCAATGGTGCCGGCAAGACCACCGCCATCAAGATGCTGACCGGCATTCTGCCGCCCAGCAGTGGCAGCGGGCGCGTGGCCGGGGCGGACATGAAGCAGGCCGGTGCGCTGATCAAGTCACGCATCGGTTATATGTCGCAGGCGTTTTCCTTGTATCTGGACCTGAGCGTGGTGGAAAACATCCGCCTGTATGCCGGCATTTACGGCCTGGATCGCAAGGCGCGTGCTGTACGGCTGCAGTGGATTCTGGACATGGCGGGGCTGCATGGTCACGAAAACGATCTGGCCGCCGCCCTGCCCATGGGCTTGCGCCAGCGGCTGGCACTGGGCTGCGCGCTGGTGCATCAGCCGCGGGTATTGTTTCTGGACGAACCCACCAGCGGGGTGGACCCCCTGGGCCGGCGCGCCTTCTGGGACATCCTGTTCCGTCTGTCGCGGCAGGATGGCGTGGCCATGCTGGTGACCACCCACTATATGAGTGAGGCCGAACATTGCGACCATCTGGCGCTGATGTTTGCCGGTAAGGTGGTGGCGGACGCCTCGCCGCAGCAGATGAAACAGCAGGTGCTGGCCGAGGCCGGCCAGTTGTATCAGGTGCGCGCCGACAATGCGGCCGCGCTGGTGGCACCGCTGCGTCAGGCCGGTTTTACCGATGTGTCGCCCTATGGTACGGCCTTGCACGTGCTGACACCGGATGTGGCGCGGCTGGGCGCGGTATTGCGCGATCTTGGCGTGCAGCACCCGCCGCAAGCACGGCCCATTGCGATGGAGGATGTATTTGTACAGCGTGTCAGCCAGTTGGAGGCGCAAAAGGCGGCCTCCGGGAGCAAGTCATGAATCTGCAGCGCGTGCTGGCCATCGCCGGCAAGGAATGGCGTGAAATCGTACGTGACCGGCTGTTCTTCTCGCTGGCTTTTGTGGTGCCGGCCTTGTTGATGCTGTTGTTCGGCTATGGTCTGTCGCTGGATGTGGAAAACATCCCGTTTGCCGTGGTGGACCACGACCGCAGCGCGGCCAGCCGCGACTATGCCTACCGCTTTATCGATTCGCGCTATTTCCAGTTTCGCGGCTATGCCGGGGATGAGCGCGATGCCAGCCGACTGATTGGCTCTGGGCAGGTGCGGGTGGTGCTGGTGATACCGCCGCAGTTTGGCAAGAGCCTGGCCCAAGGCCGCCCGGCGGCCATCCAGACCCTGGTGGACGGCAGCTTTCCCAGCCGCGCCATGACCACCAAGGGCTATGTCACCGCCATCAATGCCGCCTTCAGCCTGGCCGCAGTGGCCCAGGCGGTGTCGCAGGCCACCGGCCTGTCACAGCAGGATGCCCTGGCGCAGCTAACGCCCATCGCGCTGGAATCGCGCTATCTGTACAACCAGAGCGTGTCCAGCATCTGGTCGCTGGCACCCAAGCTGATCATGGTGATCCTGATGCTGTCGCCGCCTTTTCTCACCGCGCTGGGCGTGGTGCGAGAAAAAGAGAACGGCTCCATCTTCAATATCTACGCCTCCAATGTCAGCCGTGGCGAGTTTCTGGTGGGCAAGCTGGCACCCTATGTGGCCATTTCCAGCGTCAACATCCTGTTGCTGTGGCTGCTGGCCGTGCTGCTGTATCAGGTGCCGTTCAAGGGCAGCCTGCTGTTTTTCCTGCCGGCCACGCTGGTGTATGTGCTGTGTACCACCGGCATCGGCCTGTTGGTGTCGGTGCTGGTGCGCACCCAGGTGGCGGCGATGATTGTCACCATGGTGGTGACCATGATTCCGGCGGTGCTGTATTCCGGCCTGATCATTCCCATTGTGTCGCTGGGTGCCGGCGCGCATGTGGTGGCGCAACTGATGCCGGCCATGTATTACACCGATATCGTGGTGGGCTGCTTTCTCAAGGGGGTGGGCCTGATGTCGCTGTGGCAGCCATTGGCCATCCTGGCTGGCTATGCCTGCCTGTTGTTTGCCATCGGCTATCGATTGTTCAGCAAGAGGCCAAGTACATGAATGCAGATTGGCAACTGGCTTGGCGGCGCTTTGCCGTGATGCTGGTAAAAGAATTGAAGCAATTGGGCCGCGACCGGGTATTGCTGGCCTTCATCGTGTATGCCTTTACCGCCGACATTTTTCTGGCGGCATCCGGCGTGTCGCTGTCGCTGAATCATGCCGCCACCCTGGTGCAGGATCAGGACCACAGTCCACAGTCGCGCGAACTGCTGTCGCGCTTCCAGCCGCCTTACTTCCGCATGGATGGCGCAGTAGGGCAGGATGCCGCCGCACTGGCGGCGCTGGATCAGGGGCGTGCCATGCTGGTGTTGTCGGTGCCGCCACAATTTGGCAAGCAACTGGCCACCGGCCAGCCCACCAGCATCGCCATGCAGGTGGATACCACCAATTCGGTACTGGGGTTTCTGGCCACCAGCCATGCGCAGCAGATTGTCAGCCAGTTTGGGCTGGAGTCGGCCATGCAGCGCCTGGGCATGGGGGCTGACGCCGCGCACAGCCTGCCAAATGTACAGAACGATATCCGTGTCTGGTACAACCCCAACCAGGAAGACAGTTGGTTTATGGGGGTGGCGGAAATGCTCAATATCGCCACCGTGTTTGCCGTATTGCTGCCTGCTGCCGCCATGGTGCGGGAGAAGGAGCGCGGCACGGTGGAGCAACTGATCGTGTCGCCCTTGTCGCCATTCGGCATCCTGTTTCCCAAGGTGGTGTCGATGACCGGGGTCATCCTGTGCGGGGTGGCACTCAGCCTGTTCCTGATATTGATTCCGCTGTTTGCCATTCCGGTGAAGGGTAGCTTGCTGCTGTTTTTTGCCTTGTCCGGCCTGTATGTGTTCACCACCGCCGGGCTGGGCTTGTTTGCCGCCACCATTGCGCGCAATCTGGCCCAGGCTGGCATGCTGTCCATCCTGATTCTGGCGCCGATGCTGTTTCTGTCCGGTGCCTGGACCCCGCCTGAGGCCATGCCGGTGTGGCTGCGTGGGCTGATGTATGTTTCACCGCTGCATTACTACCTGGACATTGCTTTCGGGATTCTGCTCAAGGGTCAGGGCCTGGCCGACTTGCAGCCAGCCATCCTGGGCATGAGCGCTATCGGCGTGCTGGTGTTTGCCAGCGGCCTGTTGTTGTTCAGAAAGCAATTCGACTGAGCACGATCATCTGTATTTGTCAGCGCAGCGGAAACCAAAGGCAAGGTGGCTTGCCTCAGACTGATAGCCGCCCGTCCATGGGCGGTGACGTTGCCGCGGCCGGGCCGTCCTGCCGGTGTGCGACACTGCGTGCATTGCATCTCTCATACAGGAGATCACCATGAGCAGCATGATGAAGGCAGCCGTTTTTATTGCACCAGGCCGGATTGAAATTGCCGAAAAACCCATTCCGGACGTAGGTCCCAACGATGCCCTGATCCGCATCACCACCACCACGATCTGCGGTACCGATGTTCATATTCTCAAGGGTGAGTATCCGGTAGCGCCGGGTCTGACTATCGGCCATGAGCCGGTAGGCATCATCGAAAAGCTTGGCAGCGCGGTCAGCGGCTATCAGGAAGGCCAGCGGGTGATTGCCGGTGCCATTTGTCCCAATTTCAATTCTTATGCCGCCCAGGATGGCGTGGCCTCGCAGGATGGCAGTTATCTGATCGCCGCCGGGCGCTGTGGCTGCCACGGCTACAAGGCCACGGCGGGGTGGCGCTTTGGCAATCTCATCGACGGCACCCAGGCCGAGTATGTGCTGGTGCCGGATGCCCAGGCCAATCTGGCACCGATTCCGGATGGCCTGACGGACGAGCAGGTGTTGATGTGTCCGGACATCATGTCCACCGGTTTCAAGGGGGCGGAAAATGCCAATATCCGCATCGGTGACACCGTGGTGGTGTTTGCCCAGGGCCCGATTGGCCTGTGCGCCACCGCCGGAGCGCGCCTGCTGGGTGCCACCACCATTATTGCGGTAGATGGCAATGCGCACCGGCTTGGCATCTCTCGCCAGATGGGGGCGGATATCACCCTCAATTTCACCCAATGCGATGTGGTGGAGGAGGTGATGAAGCTGACCGGGGGGCGCGGGGCGGATGCGGCCATCGAGGCGCTGGGCACCCAGCACACCTTTGCCTCGGCCTTGCAGGTGCTCAAGCCTGGCGGCACGCTGTCCAGTCTGGGGGTGTACTCCAGCGATCTGACCATTCCGCTGGGGGCTTTTGCCGCCGGTCTTGGCGACCACAAGATCAATACCGCACTTTGCCCCGGCGGCAAGGAGCGCATGCGGCGGCTGATGGGAGTGATTGCCTCTGGGCGGCTTGATCTGGGCGCGCTGGTGACGCATCACTATGCGCTGGATGATATCGAAGCCGCTTACGATCTGTTTGCCCATCAGCGTGACGGGGTGCTGAAGATCGCCATTCGTCCCTGAGGGGGTGCGGGTCGGGACTGCGGTCCTGTTCTGCTCAAGGCCGTCGTCCTTGCGGGCGGCGGCCTTGCTCATGGTGCGCCACTTAGTGGCCGGCGTGGCGTTGCTGCAGTTGCTGGAAGGCCGCCATGAAATCCGGTTGCACATAGGGCTTGAGCAGGGCCATCACCTGACGCACGCCACGATGGCCGGAGGCCTCGGTGATGGGGGATTTTGGGCGCGAGGTCTGCTCAAAGGCAAACCAGAACTTCACCACCAGCCAGATATTGATGCTGACCGGCTCGATATCTTCTTCGTCCATCTTGAGCAGGCCCAGGCGGATGAATTCGCGGAAATGTTCGCCCAGAATGCCTTTTAACTCGGTGTTGACGAACTGGTGGTACTCCGACTGCAATTGCGGGCTGCGCGCCAGCATGCCTGGCAGGTCGTAGAACATGAAGCGGAACTGCCACATGGCCAGGAAGGCGGTATCCAGGTAATTGACCAGATCGGCCACTGTCATGTCGCGCGCTTCCGGCACCGCCAGGCGCTCGTTGATGAAGTCGCGGTACATCAGGAAGATCTGGTAGACGATTTCTTCCTTGTTGCGGAAGTGGTAGTACAGATTGCCCGGGCTGATGCCCAGATGCGCCGCAATGTGGTTGGTGGTGATATTGCGCTCGCCCTGTTCATTGAACAGCTTCAGGCTTTCCAGAATGATGCGGTCGTAGGTCTTGATGCGGGGTTTGCTCATGAGGCACCGAAACAATGGGGCAAGCGCGGATTATAACCGCTGTTTGGAGTTGCAGCTCTAATTATTTCGATACACACGGCACTGGCGTGGCGGCGCTTTCCGGATAGCAGCCAGCCATGAACTGGTAGATGATGGCCTGTTCGATACGCTGTCTTTCCTTGGCCGGAATGGCAATGCGCAGAATCAGTTGGTAGCGCTTTTCGTCCACCGCCTGCATGCCGATGCGCGGCTCCACCGACGGGGTGTCCACCAGGTAGCGCTCGGCCATGCGCTCCATGTGTACGCGGGCGGCTTCCACATGCTGCTGGCAGTGTTCCTCTGCCGCCGCCAGCAGCAGGTGCTGGGCGCGGGTAGGGGGAATCTGGTAGCCCACCGGCACATTGATGATGTGCATTACATAGTCGCCCATGTAGTTTTCCCGGATTACCGCATTGGACAGCAGCAGGCTGTTGGGAAAGGTGAGGGCGCGGCCGGTCATCTGGTGGGCATTATGCTGCGGGCCAATTTCCATCACCGTGGTGGACAACAGGCCGATGTCCACCACCCGGCCCCGGATATTGCCCACCTCGATATGATCCCCCAGGCTGTAGCTGTTGGACGCATGGCGCACCACAAAGCCCGACACGCACAAAATCAGCTCCTTGGTGGCCAGAATCAGCGCCGCGGCAAAGGCCAGCATGGACACCGCGATGGTTTGCAGCTCCTCGGCCCAGATCATGCCGATGCCGGCCAGGCCGGCAATGAACAGGAAATTGCGGGTGGAGACCGACCAGCGCCGTCTTTCCTCCACCGGCACATTGACATTGCTGGACAGGATATGGCCAACCGCCAGCCGGATCAGCAGCAACACTGCAATCAGCATCAGCGAACGCACGATTTCGTGCGAGTAATCGTTGCGTAGCTGGTGCAGCAAGTCGAGCAGTTCGGACATGGCGCGGCCTGCTTCAGTCGTTCAGCTTGACAGCGTGTTCACGGGTTTCGTGGAACACGATGTCCGGCCAGCGTTCCTGCGTCAGTTGCAGGTTGACGCGGTTGGGGGCGAGGTAGGCCAGGTTGCCGCCGGCATCGGTGGCAATATTCATTTGCAGGGCCTTGATGAATTCATCCAGTTTTTTGCGGTCGTCGCAGGTAAACCAGCGTGCCGACCAGATGCTGGCCGATTCAAACACCGCATCCACGCCGTATTCTGCCGCCAGGCGCGAGGCCACCACTTCGTACTGCAGCACGCCCACCGCGCCCAGAATCAGGTCGCCGCCACTGTGTGGCTTGAATACCTGTACCGCGCCTTCTTCACCCAGTTGTTGCAAGCCTTTTTGCAGCTGCTTGAGTTTTAGCGGGTTCTTGATGCGTACCGAGCGGAACAGCTCCGGCGCAAAGAAGGGAATGCCGGTGAAGGCCAGCTCTTCGCCAGCGGAAAAACTGTCGCCAATCTGGATATTGCCGTGGTTGGGGATGCCGATGATGTCACCGGCAAAGGCTTCTTCCACGATTTCGCGATCGTGCGACATGAAAGTCACCACGCTGGAGGCGGCAATTTCGCGGTTAAGCCGTAGGTGCTTCATCTTCATGCCGCGCTCGAACTGGCCGGAGCACACCCGCAAAAAGGCAATGCGGTCGCGGTGCTTGGGGTCCATATTGGCCTGGATCTTGAACACGAAGCCGGAGAACTTGCCCTCGGTCGGGTTGACCATGCGCACGGTGGCATCGCGCTCTTGCGGTGCCGGGGCCCAGTTGATCAGTGCGTCCAGGATTTCCCGGATGCCGAAGTTGTTGATGGCGGAGCCGAAGAATACCGGGGTGAGTTCGCCAGCCAGGAATTCTTCCAGATTCCATTCGTTGGAAGCGCCCTTGACCAGTTCGATCTCCATGCGCAGATTATCCATTTCCAGCGGAAACAGCTCGTCCAGGCGTGGATTGTCGATGCCCTTGATCACTTCGATATCGGTAATCAGCTTTTCGCTGCCGGCTTCAAACAGGATGACTTCGTCGTTCAGCAGGCTGTACACGCCACGGAAGGTCTTGCCCATGCCGATAGGCCAGGTAATGGGCGCGCAGCGGATTTTCAGCACGTTTTCCACTTCGTCCAGCAATTCCAGCGAATCGCGCACTTCACGGTCGTACTTGTTCATGAAGGTGACGATGGGCGTGTTGCGCAGGCGGCAGACATTCAGCAGCTTGATGGTTTGCTCTTCCACACCCTTGGCAGCGTCAATCACCATCAGCGCGCTGTCCACGGCGGTGAGCACGCGGTAGGTATCTTCGGAGAAGTCCTGGTGGCCCGGGGTGTCCAGCAGGTTGACGGTGTGCTCGCGGTAGTCGAACTGCATCACCGAGGAAGCCACGGAAATACCGCGTTGCTTTTCGATTTCCATCCAGTCCGAAGTGGCAAACTTGCCGCCCTTCTTGCCTTTTACCGTGCCGGCCATCTGGATGGCGCCTGAAAACAGCAGCAGCTTTTCGGTCAGCGTGGTTTTACCGGCGTCAGGGTGGGAAATGATGGCGAAGGTGCGGCGGTGCGCCACTTCCTCGGCAATACGGGACAATTCTGCGGACATGGATTAGGAACAGGCTTGACTTGGAAAGGCGGTGATTTTACAGGATAGCCGCGCACAACAAAACCTCGCAGGCCGCAAATTTCTTGCCGTTAATGTCTGCGGGCTTTTCTTTTTACATCAGCAAGATAGCGCAATTGCATGCTCAAAGGGCTGCCCGAGGGGTGCAATTGGGTCGGCACCATTGCATGATTTGGTTATCATGACTGTTTTCCCGGCCCTGATGTGCTGCCGGGCAAGCAAGAACAGGAGCAGGCATGTTTACCGGTATCGTGCAGGGCATGGCCGAGGTGGTGGCCATCGAGGAAAAACAGGATTTTCGTCGTCATGTAGTACGGCTGCCGCAGGCCTTGACCGGCGGCATCGAACTGGGTGCGTCCATTGCCCACAACGGATGCTGCCTGACTGTAACCGAGGTCAATGATGATCTGGTGGCCTTCGACCTGATGGCCGAAACCCTGCGGCTGACCAATCTGGGCGCTTTGCAGGTGGGCGACAGGGTGAATGTGGAGCGCGCGGCGAAGTTTGGCGATGAAATCGGCGGTCATGCCATGTCCGGCCACATCATCTGCCAGGCGCGAGTGGAAGAAGTGCTGCGCACCCCCAATAACTGCACGGTATGGTTCAGCCTGCCGGCAGAGTTTGCCAAATATGTATTGAGCAAAGGCTATATCGGTATTGATGGCTGCAGCCTCACCATCGGCTCGGTGGAGGGAAATCGCTTCTGCGTACACCTGATTCCGGAAACGCTGGAGCGCACCATCATCCAGTTCCGCCAGCCGGGGGATGCCATCAATATCGAAATCGACCCGCAAACCCAAGCCATTGTCGATACCGTGGAGCGGGTGCTGGCGCAGCGCAATTCTTTTGCCATTTGAAATTGGATAAAAATCTGGCCCGATGGCTTGATGCTGGCCTGATTGTCTCCATGTTTTATTAAATACGTGGGCGGTTTCCGCCGTGAGCAGGCTGCAAATCGGCCTGTTGCTACAGATTTTATTGCCTGCCTGGCATGCCGGGTGGCGCAAACCCGATATAAGGATGCAGCAAATGGTTATTTCTCCGGTGCAGGACATCATTGCCGATATCAAGGCAGGCAAAATGGTGGTGCTGGCTGATGCGGAAGATCGGGAAAACGAAGGCGATATCGTGATGGCGGCCGAGTTCGTCACCCCGGAAGCCATCAATTTCATGGCCAAGCATGCGCGCGGCCTGATCTGTCTTACCCTGACCGAGCAGCGTTGCAAACTGCTGGAGCTGCCGATGATGGCAGCCAATAACGGTACTTCCTTTGGTACCAACTTCACTGTTTCCATCGAAGCGGCCGAAGGCGTGACCACTGGCATTTCCGCCGCCGACCGCGCCCGCACCGTGCAGGCGGCGGTGGCGCGCAATGCCAAGGCCAGTGATCTGGTGCAGCCTGGCCATATCTTTCCGCTCAAGGCGCAAAACGGTGGTGTGCTGATTCGTGCCGGCCATACCGAAGCGGCCTGCGACCTGCCGATGCTGGCTGGCCTGGAACCGGCTGGGGTGATCTGCGAAATCATGAATGACGACGGCACCATGGCGCGCATGCCGGAATTGCTGGAGTTCGCCAAGACGCATGGCCTGAAGGTGGGCACCATCGCCGACCTTATCCACTACCGCAGCCGTACCGAATCGCTGGTGGAAGAAGTGGGTCAGCGCTCGGTGGAAACCCCGTTCGGTGCGTTTGACCTGCATGTGTTCCGCGATGTCACTACCCGCGAAACCCATCTGGCACTGGTCAAGGGCAAGCTGGACGAAAACGAGGAAACCCTGGTGCGCGTGCACGAGCCGCTGTCCATCATGGATGTGCTGGACCCCACCTCGCGTCCGCACTCCTGGACGGTGCCCGGTGCGCTGGAAGCCATCGACGAAGCCGGCAAGGGCGTGGTCATCCTGCTGTACCGCGACGAAACCGGTGACGACCTGCTGCAGCGTGCGCTGGGGCAGAACGTGAAGCGCTCGCCCTGGGACGGCAAGACCTTCGGCGTGGGCGCGCAAATGCTCAAATCACTGGGCGTAGGCAAGATGAAGCTGATGTCGCCGCCGCTGAACGTGCTGTCGATGGCCGGCTTCAATCTGGAAGTCACCGGATTTTGCCAGCCTGAACACTTTCATATCGAAATCGGTTAAAATAACCGGTTTTCCGTCATGACCATCCCCTGATGGCGCCGCTAGTCCGGCTGTCAGGGGCTTATCTGATTGCCTTATCTGATTTTTGCCGTGAGGACTCACATGCTTGAAGCTATCCAGCGCATTGCCCCCGATTTCAACGGTCAAGGCCTCAAGGTCGGTATCGTTCAGGCCCGCTTTACCGAAGAGGTTTGCCATGGCTTGCGTGATGCCTGCCTGGCCGAGCTGAAAACGCTGGGTGTGGCCGCCGCCGACGTAACCCTGGCCACCGTGCCGGGCGCACTGGAAGTGCCGCTGGTGCTGCAAACCATGGCCAAGAGTGGCAAGTTCGACGCGCTGGTGGCGCTGGGTGCCATCATCCGTGGCGAAACCTACCACTTCGAGCTGGTTTCCAATGAATCCGGTGCTGGTGTGACCCGTGTCGGTCTGGACTTCGATATCCCCATCGCCAATGCCATCCTCACCACCGAGAATGACGAGCAGGCTGAAGTACGCATGCTGGAAAAAGGCCGCGACGCAGCCCGCGTTGCGGTGGAAATGGCCAATCTGCACAAAACGCTGCGCGGCTGACCCTTGCGGGCTTGCCGCTCACTTGTTCTTTTTAGGAAACCGATATGAAAACCGCCCGTCGCCGTGCCCGCGAGTTTGCCGTTCAGGGCATCTATGAATGGGAATTGAATCCGGACCGTCCGGCTTCGCTGATTGAAAAACACCTGCGCGAAAACGAATACTTCGCCAAGGCGGATGAAGCCCTGTTCCGCGCTGTGCTGTACGGTGTACTGAAGGATGTGCCGCTGCTGTCCGGCCAGATCCGTCCGTACTACGAACGCAACGAAGAGGAAGTCAGCCCGGTGGAACGTGCCGTGCTGCTGATGGCTGCGCTGGAGCTGACCCAGCATCCGGAAACGCCGTACCCGGTCATCATCAACGAAGCCATCGAAATCACCAAAACCTTTGGTGGTACCGACGGCCACAAATTCGTCAATGGCGTGCTGGACAAGCTGGCTGCCGACGTACGTGCCGACGAGGTTGCCTCGCAGCGTGCGCGCCGTCAGGGCTGATGACGCTGATGTCTGATGCTGACACCCGCTACGGCGGGTGTTTTTGCATCCAGACCCGGAATCTATCTACATGAACGAATTCGACCTGATTCGCCAGTACTTCACCCGCCCGGCCCCCTCCGCAGTGCTGGGTGTCGGCGACGATGCTGCCATCCTGCGCCCGACGCCGGGGCAGGACCTGCACGTTTCTGTCGACATGCTGGTGGAGGGGCGGCATTTCTTTGCCGATGTCAGCCCGCAAGCCTTGGGGCACAAGACGCTGGCAGTCAATCTGTCCGATATGGCGGCCATGGGGGCGAAGCCGCGCTGGGCCTTTCTGTCGCTGGCCATGCCACGGCTGGACGAAGCCTGGGCGCGCGATTTCAGCCGCGGCCTGTTTGCGCTGGCCGGGCAGCATGGCGTGGAATTGGCCGGTGGCGATACCACGCGCGGCCCGCTGACACTGTCCATCACCATCATGGGTGAAACACCGCAAGGCAAGGCCTTGCGGCGCGATGCAGCGCAGGTGGGCGATGATGTGTGGGTAAGCGGCGAGCTGGGCCTGGGTGCCATCGCGGTCGCTGTGCGCAACGGCCAACTGGTCGATGCCGGCTTGAGCGAAGATGTGCTGGCGGCATGCCAGTGCAAGCTGGATTTTCCGTTGCCACGGCTGGAGCTGGGGCAGGCCCTGCTTGGCGTGGCGCGTGCGGCGGCTGATGTGTCAGACGGGCTATTGGCTGATCTGGGGCATATCCTGACGGCCTCCGGCGTGGCGGCGGAAATCCGGGCCGACAGCCTGCCATCCTTGCCGCCGCTGGAGGCGCAGCGTGAGCGCTGGCTGGACTATCTGGCAGCCGGTGGTGATGATTACGAGCTGTGCTTCACCGCGCCGCAGGCTGCGCGTGAGGCAGTGGCAGCCGCAGGCAAGGCGGCAGGCTGCCGGGTGACGCGTATCGGCCATATCGTGGCGGGCAGCGGCGTGCGCCTGCTGGATGGGCAGGGCGCGGTGATGACATTGAACAAGGCGGGTTATGACCACTTCGCATAAGCAGGCTCCGGCCTTTCGCCCGGACTGGGCGTTCTTGATGCGCCATCCGGCGCATTTGCTGGCTTTTGGCTTTGGCAGCGGGCTGGCCCGCAAAGCACCCGGAACCTGGGGCACGCTGGTGGCCTATCCACTGTTTTTCCTGTTGCTGGCGCTGGGTGCTGGGCCGCTGCTGATCAGCCTGCTGTGCGTGCCGCTGTTTGTGCTGGGGGTGTGGGCCTGCCAGAAAACCGGCGATGCGCTGGGTGTGCACGATTACGGCGGCATTGTGTGGGACGAAGTGGTAGCCATGCTGCTGGTGCTGGCCTGGGCTCCGGCTGGCTGGGCGGGCTGGCTGTTGGCCTTTGCGCTGTTCCGTCTGTTTGATATTGTAAAACCCTGGCCGATAGGCTGGTTCGACCGGCGCGTGCATGGCGGTTTTGGCGTGATGCTGGACGACATCATTGCCGCTGGTTTTGCCCTGGCGGTACAGGCGCTGCTGGCAAGCTGGCTGCCGGTCTGATTTTTGCAAGGAGAGCTTGATGCGGTGGGATGGCAATCGCGAAAGTGACAATGTCGAGGACCGGCGCGACGAAGAAAGCGGCTCCTCTGGCGGCTTCAGTCTTGGTGGCGGCAGTATCGGGCTGGGTACGGTCGCCATTGGCCTGGTGGCGTGGCTGGTGTTTGGTGCCAACCCCTTGCAGGTGATTTCCGCGCTGAGTGGCGGCGGCCATCAGCAGGTGCAGACCCAGCCGCATCAGCCCAAAGTGCATTCGGCCGAAGAAGAGCGCGAAGCCAAGCTGGTGCGGGTGGTACTGGCTGATACCGAAGACGTCTGGGGACAGATTTTCCAGCAGCGTGGCGGCAGTTACGAGCGCCCCAAACTGGTCATGTTCAGCAACAGCACACCCACCGCCTGCGGGCAGGGCGAGTCGGCCATGGGGCCGTTCTACTGCCCGGCCGATCACAAGGTGTATATCGACCTGGCTTTCTACCGCACGCTGAACCAGCAACTGGGTGCGCCGGGCGAGTTTGCCGAGGCGTACGTGATTGCCCACGAGGTGGGTCACCACGTGCAAAACCTGCTGGGTATTTCCGGCAAGGTGGATGCGGCGCGGCGTGGTGCTTCCGAACGCAAGTCCAATGCGCTGTCGGTGCGGCTGGAGTTGCAGGCCGATTGCTTTGCCGGCGTCTGGGGCAGTCATGCCGACAAGGCGCGCCATATTCTGGAAACGGGTGATCTGGAAACTGCGCTCAATGCAGCATCGAAAATCGGCGACGATACCCTGCAGCGTTCTGCCGGCCATGCCGTGGTGCCGGACAGCTTTACCCACGGCAGCAGTGCGCAGCGGGTGCGCTGGTTCAAGCGCGGCTTTGACAGTGGTGATATCGCCCAGTGCGACACCTTTGCCGCCAACCCCTTGTGACAAGCGACCGGCAGTCTATGCGATGCGCTTAATTGCATGCTCAGCGGGCCGGTCTGCCCCATCTGCTGCGGCTTTGTGGTATTCTTGCGCCCCTCTTGATTGTGACCCGTCACCCATCCAATGAAAGATCCCTGCGATCACTACACTTTTGACCTGATCGGCGGCGTGCAGAAAAAGCCTGGACGCAAGCCCTTGGGTGAGCGCGCCATGACGGTGGCCGAGCGCAAGCGCCGCAGCCGTGAGCAGCGGCGCAACCGTCTGCAAGAGTTGTCGGTGACTGTGGAGTTGAGCCGCGATGCGCAGAAGTCGCTGGACAAGATGATCGAGTGGTGGGGGGTGAGCAAGAAAGAAGCCATCAACCGTGCCTTGCAGATTGCCTGCCAGTCGCAAACCGGTCGCACCGGCATGTTGTTTGGCTTTGAGCTGCCGCCAGGCGGAAAAAAAGCCTCGCGCAAACGGCAGGGCTGATACGGTTCAGGATAGTAAAAAAGGCTGCTCCAGTGGGGCAGCCTTTTTGTTTGGGCATCAGCCGTAACGTTTTCTGGCTTCGATGGCAAGACCGCTGCCGATGCTGCCAAACAGATTGCCTTCCACGTGGCGGGCGTTGGGCAGTTGCTCCTGCACGCATTGGCGCAGCGCCGGCACGCCGCTGGAGCCGCCGGTAAAGAATACGGTGTCGATCTGGCTGGCCTGGATATTGGCATCCTGCAGCAGTTTGTCGATGGTCTTGCCGATTTGCCCCAGCATGCTGGCAATGCTGTGGTTGAACTGCTCGCGCAGCAACTCGGCATACAGGCCGTCTTCGATCAGTTCCAGGTCCAGGCGGTGGCTGTCGCTGCCGGATAGGGCAATCTTGGCTTCTTCCACCTGCATGGCCAGCCAGTGGCCGGCACGCTCCTGAATCAGCTTGAACAGGCGGTCGAAGGCGCGTGGGTCTTCCACGTCGCGATGAATATCCTGCAAATCCATCCATGCCTTGCGGGTGTAGGCAAAGTTGATGGTGTGCCAGGTGGCCAGGTTGAAGTATTGCGCCGAGGGCATTTCGGCATTGTTGCGCAGGCGGCTCTTGAAACCGAACAGCGGCATCACGCCGTGCAGGCTCAGTTGCTTGTCAAAGTCCGTCCCGCCGATGTGTACGCCGCCAGTGGCCAGGATATCGGCGCGACGGTCGTCCAACAGGCGGCGCTCTGGCGACAGGCGTACCAGGGAGAAGTCTGAAGTACCGCCGCCGATATCCACGATCAGCACCAGTTCTTCGCGGGTGATGGAGGATTCGTAGTCGAAGGCGGCAGCCAGTGGCTCAAACTGGAAGGAGATGTCCTTGAAGCCCACCTGGCGGGCAATCTGCGCCAAGGTTTCTTCTGCCTGGGCATCGGCCTTGGGATTGTCATCCACAAAGAATACCGGGCGGCCCAGCACTACTTGTTCAAACGGGCGGCCTGCGGCACGGTCGGCGCGCTGCTTGATTTCCTGGATGAACAGGGTAAGCAGGTGGCGAAATGGCAGGGCGCGGCCTTGCACTTCGGTCTGGCTGTCAATCAGGCTGCTGCCCAGCAGGCTCTTGAGGGAGCGCATCAGCCGCCCTTCGTAGCCTTCGGTGTACTCCAGCAATGCCTTGCGGCCAAACACCGAGTGGTCTTCTTCGTAGTTGAAGAACACAACCGAGGGCAGGGTGATCTTGCCGTCTTCCAGTGCAATCAGCGTATCCGCGCCGGGGCGCAGCCAGCCTACGGTGGAGTTTGAGGTGCCAAAGTCGATGCCGCATGCCCGTGCAGCGCTGCTTGTATTCATGATTCCATCCCGAAAAGCGAGGCGGGATGGTACGCGGAACCGGCCATTTTGGGAAGGGGCCTTATGGTGAGTTGCTGTCTGTTTGCGCGCTTCGATCCGGTTTTGGCGCTGTTTCGGTAGTGGTTTCCCGCTCCTGCATGCGGTGCAGACCGGTGGCTGCGTGGCGGGCATCCTCTTCGCTGTGCAGATAGCGGCGCGTGGTTTGAATACTGGCGTGGCGCAGGTTCTGGCTCACCATCAGCAAGGGAATGCCGGCGTCCAGCTGATGGCTGGCGGCGGTGTGGCGCAGCCAGTGGGTACTGGCCTGCAACAGGCGGGCGCGGGTGTCTGTCTCATGGCAGCGTTCGGCGGCGCGCTGGAATATTTCCTGGCAGATCAGGTAAATCGCCTTGTCACTGATGCCGTGTAGCTGCGTGTTGCGCTGCCCTGGAATGCGGCAGATTAGTGGCGTGCTGTCGGCATGATCCGGCAGCGGCGGCAGTCCCAGCGAGTCTCGGTAGGCGCTCAGTGCTGCCAGCAATTCCTCTGATACCGGAATGTCGGCCAGGCTGCCGCCCTTGCCCTGCACCCGCCACCACCATTGCTGGCGGCGCTGGCTGAAGTCATTCATGCGGGCGTTTGCCACTTCTTGCCTGCGGGCGCCGGTCAGGTAAAGCAGGGTCATCAGCCAGCGCGCACGGGCGGCTTGTAGCTGTTCGCGCCGGCTGGCTGTCGGCAGGTTGCTCAGTGTGTCGAGAATGGCTTGCCAGGCCTGGGTATCGAGAAAGCGTTCAATTGGACGGCTGTCCTGTGGCTGACGCTGGCGCAGCAGTTTGAAGGGGTTGCCACGGCGGTAGCCGGCCTCGCTCAGATAGCTGAACAGTGCCGACAAAATGGTGAGTGCCTGCCGGATGCTGCCCGGCTGCAGGGGGCCGGTAAAGGGTTTCCACTGCGGGTGCTGGCGCGGGCGGGCCGGGCCGATCCAGCGCTCTGGCGGCCATGGGGCTTGCAGGAAGCGTTGGTAGTCCAGTACGTCTTCACGCTGCACCTGCTGCAGTTGCTTGTTGCGATCACTCAGCCACAGCAAGAAGCGCTCGGTCTCCTTGCGGTAGCTGCGCAAGGTGGCGGGGCGGTCAATGAACTCGCTGAGCCACAGCAGGACGGCCTGCTGGTCGGATTGGGCTGCAATCAGTGCCTGGCCTGCTGGTGGCCGGGCGGGAAGGGTGTCTGGCATGTTGTGCCTGATTCTAGAAGCAGGCTGTGGTGGCGACAAGGCTTTTACCGATGGCATGTGCGTTGATTGTGCTGTCTGGTGCTAGCATGCAGTTCCTGTATTGGAGCGCGTGAGAGGAAACAGATGACAAGTCGACCCCTTGTTTGGATTGTCGTGCCGCTGGCACCTGCGGTGATGGCGCAGTTGGAAGCGCAGTATGAATGCCTGCGCGGCTGGGAGCAGCAGGAGCTGCTGGCTGCGGGCAAGGTTTGGCCGGCGGTGCGGGCGGTGGTGACGACGGGCGGTGCCGGGGCTGCGCGCCAGTTGCTGCAGGCGCTGCCTGCGCTGGAGCTGGTGGCATGTGTGGGTGTGGGTTTTGATGCCATTGATGTGGCCTATGCCCGTGAGCGGGGCATTGCCATCACCACTACTCCCGGCGTGCTGGACGATTGCGTTGCTGATACTGCGCTTGCCTTGTTGCTGGCGGTTTTTCGCCGTGTGGTGCAGGCAGATGGCTTTGTGCGGGCGGGTAGGTGGTTGCAGGGAGGATTTCCGTTGACGCACAGTCTGGCGGGCAAGCGTTGTGGCATTGTCGGGCTGGGGCATATCGGGCAGGCCATTGCGCGGCGGGTGGTGGCCTTTGGCATGTTGCCGTGTTATCACGGCCCCAGACCCAAGGTGGGTGTGGACTATCCATACTATGCGGATCTGCTGCAGATGGCGGCGTCGGTTGATGTGCTGGTGTTGTCGCTGCCGGGCGGTGCTGCCACGCGGCATGTGGTGGATGGCCGGGTGCTGGATGCGCTGGGGCCGGAGGGCGTGCTGATCAATATTGCCAGAGGTTCGGTGGTGGATCAGGCCGCGCTGGTGGAACGCCTGCTTGATGGCCGCCTGGGTGGGGCCGGGCTGGATGTGTTCGAAGATGAGCCGGTGGTGCCGGATGCGCTGTGTAAGCTGGATAGTGTAGTGCTTACCCCGCATATAGCCAGTGCCACGCTTGAAACACGGGCGGCCATGGCGCAGTTGATGCTGGACAATCTGCAGGCACACTTTGCCGGCAGATCATTATTGACGCCGCTGTCCTTGGTTTGATGCCTGCCTTGAATTCTGCTGGTTGATCCAGCTATAGATGAGAAGGCACTGGTTATTTGGCCAGGGGAACAGGGTGAGAACAAATGCATGAAAAACCAAAAATACTGGTGGTGGACGATGTACTGATTACCCGCCGTCTGATGAAGGCTGGGTTGGCGCATTGTTTTGAAGTGCTTGATGCGGAAAGTGGGGAGGATGCGCTGGCCATGCTGGAAACGGTGCAGCCGGCGGCTATTGTGCTGGATGTGGAGATGCAGCCTGGCATGGATGGTTTCGAGGCGTGCAGGCGCATTCGCGGTGATGAGCGCTTTGCTTGTATCCCGGTTGTATTTGTTTCCGCCAGGGATGCGGTGGAGGACAGGCTGAGTGGTTACGAAGCCGGGGGTGAGGATTACATTGTCAAGCCGTTTTCTGCTCCGGAGCTGGAAGCCAAGTTACAGAAACTGATTGCCGCAGCCGAGGAGCGGCAGCGTTTGAATGGGCTGGCCCGTGCGGCAAGCAGCGCCGCCATGACGGCCATGATCAGCATGAGTGAGATGGGGGCCTTGCTGGAAGTGATCAAGCAGTTGGGTTCGGCTGGTGGTCTGCATGAGCTGGCGGATGCCATGGTGGCGGGCATGGCTTTGTATGGTTTGCAGGGCAGTGTGCAGTTGCGTACAAGCGAAGGGGTGGTGATGCGCAGCAGTGACGGAGAGATCAGTCCGCTGGAGGCGTCAGTGCTGGATCATTTGATGAAAATGGGGCGTCTGACGCAATTCAAGAGCCGGATGATCATCAACTTTCCGTCGGTGTCCTTATTGGTGCGTGATATGCCGCAGCATGATGAGGAGCGTTGCGGTCGTTTGCGCGACCATTTGTCCATGTTGCTGGAGGCGGCCAATGTGCATGTTGAATCCTTGGCGCGGATGGCGGAGGCGCGTCGTCGTGATGACCTGATTGTGCAGGTGGCCTTGCGCATGATTCAGACGCTGGGTGAGGTGGATAGGGCGCAGCGAGACAATCAGGTGGCAGGCCGTATCGCGCTGGAGGGGATTCGGCAACGCATAGATGAGGCCTGCGTTTCCATGTTGCTGACCAATGGGCAGGAGATTCTGTTGGGAAGGGCGCTGGATGAGGGGATTGAGGCGTTGTTGAATTCCCAGTCAGACCTGACTGATTTGCAGGACATGCTGTCACGCATGGTGGTGGAGTTGCGCCAGGTGGCAGGTGTGTTTGCGCATTGAGTTGAGGTGATGCGCCAGCTTGGTGGCGCGGCGTGTTTGCACGCGAAATATTGTTGCGGAGTGTGATGCAAGGCCCGGCATGTGTTGCCGGGCCTTTTCTTTGCCGGGTGCGTTTATTTGGCAGTGCTTCTTTGTGGCGGTGATCGATAACTACCGATAAGTCTAGTAATCGGAAAAATTATTCAGACTGATGTAATAAAATAATGTAATACGTAATAAATTACGCCTGTGATACACTGCACTCAGTTCAACTTGAGGTGAGATGGTGATGGCTGCAGATATTTATGCGCGCATCCGGCAAGTGGCATTTGATCTGGTGGGCGAGGGCATCTGGCCCACGGTGGTGGAGGTGCGCTCTCGTCTGGGAACGGGCTCCAATACCACCATCAACAACACGCTTAAAGAGTGGCGGCAGGAGTTTTTGTCGCGCATGGCCAGTTCGTCGCGATATCCGGATTGGCCGACTGGTCTGGCCGAGGCGTTTGGCATGATCTGGCAAAAGTCTTGCGAGGCGGCTGAGCAGCAGTGGGAAGGGATGCGCAAGGAAGCGGCTGCCCAGGTGGCGGCCGCTGAGCAGGAAAAAACCACGCTGCAAGCGCAGTTGGAAAGCGTTGAGTCCGCCCTGCAGTCATCGCTGCGAGAGCTGGAGTTGCGTGCGGCACGTCAGCAAGAACTGGAGGCCAAACTGCAGGCCGCAGAGCAGCGGCATGCACTGTTGGAAGCCAACTGCCTTGGCCTGAACGAACAGTTGGAGCAAGGGCGTCAGTCCTTGCTGCAACTGCGGCAAGAGGCCGAAGAGCGTGTGGCTGAGCTTGAGTCCCGTCATGATCAGCGGCTGCAAGAGGCACGCCAGGAGGCTGAGCGGCGCGAGACGCTGGCTTATGAGCGTCTGGAAGGTTTGCGGGTCCGCCTGTATGAACAGGTGGAGGAGGAGCGTCAATCCATGAAGCTGGCAACCGCCTCCTTGCAGGATGAGCTGCAGGCTGCGCGTCTGCAGGCGTCCCGTACAGAGCAGCAATGGCGCGAGCGACTGGCCGAGCGCGATCGGGAGGCAGGCAAGCAGGCCGCGCGCCTGGAGATGCTGGAGCTGCGCAATGCAGAATTGCAGCAGGCTTGCGAACGACAGTCCGTGCTTAGCGAGCAAGCCAGTGCGCGCCTGCTGGACATGGCAGGCGAAAATGCACGGCTGGCAAGTGAAATGTCAGCCGGCCTGGAGCGGCAATTGGCGCGGCTGGCCAGCGCCATGCATGATGCCAGACAGGACTTGCTGGTGCTGGATGAGGCAGGTATGCGCGAATGGGTTAGTCGCCAACTGCAACTGCCTTTGGGGTGAGTCCGTGTCAGCACAAACAACGGATGCATTGGCATCTGTTGTTTGTGCATTGGGTGGTGAATTTCAGAACAGGTGCTGCAAGGCCGTGCAGATTTGTTCCAGGTATCTGGCATCGGTGCTGTCAAATTGATCGAGCTTGCTGGAGTCGACATCCAGTACGGCCACGACTGTGCCACCGGCATCGCGAATCGGAACCACGATTTCCGAGCGGGCGCTGGACGAGCAGGCGATGTGGCCAGGAAAGGCATCAACATCCGGCACCACCAGGGTGCGGTTTTGCGCCCAGGCGCTGCCGCATACCCCCTTGCCATGCGGGATGCGTGTGCAGGCAATCGGGCCTTGAAATGGTCCCAATACCAGTTGCTGGTTTTTCACCAGATAAAATCCGGTCCACAACCAGTCGAATGTGCTGTGCAGTGCCGCGGCCAGATTGGCCAGTGCTGCAATCCGGTCGTCTTCATGCTGTACCAGTGCCTGGGCCTGGGGCAGCAAGGTCTGATACTTTTCTTCTTTGGTTTCGCCCTGAATGGTCAAATGTTCAGCCATGTCTTGCTCTGCTAGGTAATTCAAGGCCGTTAGCATAGCAGATTGTCCGCCCGGAAAAAGCCAGTAAAAAACCCGGCGAAGCGCCGGGTTTTTGTGCAAGGCCGTGCAGGATGGGCCTACATCATGTGCTGACCACCGTTGATGGCCAGGTTGGCGCCGGTCATGAAACCGGATATGTCTGATGCCAGGTAGTTGATCAGGCCGGCAATTTCTTCCGGCTTGCCCAGGCGGCCTACCGGAATGTTGGCGATGATCTTGTTGCGTACTTCTTCCGGCACGGCCATCACCATGTCGGTAGCGATATAGCCAGGCGAGATGGTGTTGACGGTGACGCCCTTGCGTGCCACTTCCTGGGCCAGGGCCATGGTAAAGCCATGCATGCCGGCCTTGGCGGCGGAGTAGTTGGTTTGGCCAAACTGGCCTTTCTGGCCATTGATGGAGGAGATGTTGATGATGCGGCCAAAGCCACGCTCCACCATGCCATCCAGTACCGGTTTCACCATATTGAACAGCGAATCCAGATTGGTCTTGATGACGGCGTCCCAGTCATCCTTGGTCTGCTTCTTGAACGTGCCATCGCGGGTGATGCCGGCATTGTTGACCAGTACATCCACGGCACCCACTTCGGCTTGTGCCTTGGCCAGCATGGCGGCGCAGGCGGCGGTGTCGGTAACGTCACACTGATAGGCATGAATGTCGGAAAAGCCCATGCCCTTCATGTCAGCCAGCCAGGCTTGCTCCTTGCCCGGTTTGCTGTAGGTGGTGATCACGGTGTGGCCGGATTCGGCCAGGGCCTTGCAGATGGCGGTGCCAATGCCGCCCATGCCTCCGGTTACGAGTGCGATACGTTTTGTCATGATGCTGGCTCCTTGTCTTTGTTGGGGCGAAAGTCGCTGGTCTCGGTCTGGTTTTACTGTTTTCTTACCAGAATATGAGTCCGACACGGAATTGTAAACAGCTTGGATGACAAAACGTTTTATGCAGATTGATTTAGCAATTCATTACTCAAACGTTGGAGTAAATCCAGTCTTTGTGCTGCAATTCTTCCATCGGCTGCTGCTTGCTTGATGGCGCAGTCAGGTTCCTTGCGGTGTGTGCAGTTGTGAAAACGGCACTGACCGATCAGCGGGCGCATCTCCGGGAAGTAGTGCAGCAGGTCGCTGGCTTGCAGATGTTTGAGCCCGAATTCCTGCAGGCCGGGGGAGTCGATCAGGTCGCTGCCCGGCGAGAGGCTGTCCAGGTGATATAGCGTGGCGTGGGTGGTGGTGTGGCGACCGGAGTCCAGTGCCTCGGAAATATCACCGATGCGGGCATTGGCCTCCGGCAGCAGGGCATTGGTCAGGGTGGACTTGCCCATGCCGGACTGGCCGACAAACACGCAGGTTTCGCCATCCAGTAACGGCAATAGTGGTGTCATGTCTTGTTTGGCGGACAGGGTGATCATCTTGTAGCCCAGTGCGGCATAGGGCTGCAGTTTTGCCACCAGCGCAGCGGTTTCGGGCAGGTCGGCCTTGTTGATCAGGATGACTGGGTCGATGTCGGCTGCCTCGGCGGCAATCAGGCAGCGGTTGAGCAGTTCCTCGCTGGGGCTGGGGACGGCGGCAATCACGAACAGGATGCGGCTGACGTTTGCCGCAATGACCTTGGTTTTCCATTCGTCCTGCCGGTATAGCAGGCTGCTGCGCGGCAGGCTGTCTTCGATGACGGCCTGTTCCTTGTTCTGGATGAGGATTTCCACCCGGTCGCCACAGGCAAAGTCCACCCGTTTGCCGCGCGTGGAACAGCCGTAGGTCTGGCCCTCTGCTTCAACAATGAAGCGGCGGCCATGGCTGCGGATGATCTGTCCGGTAGCTGCTCTCATGCGCGTCCTTGCAGTGCTTCGGTTTTGGCAGCACAGATGAAATCGTTAAGGGTGAGTCCGCCGGCATCGTGGGTGCTGAAGCACACCACCACGCGGTTGTAGTGGACCGACAGGTCGGGGTGATGGTCTTCCTGATGGGCAATCCAGGCCAGGGCATTCACAAAGGCCATGGTCTGGTAGTAATCGGCAAAACGGAAGGTCTTGCACAGCTCGATGCCCTTGATTTCCCAGTCCGGCAGTTTGGCCAGAAACTGGCTGGTGGTGTTGGCGTCCAGCGGGCTCAGGCCGTGGGCTGCCTCGCAATGCAGTTCGAGCAGATTCATTATCGGGCTCCTTTCAGGTGGGCGATGCGCAGGCTCGCTGGTGGGTGGGAGTCGTAAAAGGCGGAGTGCAAGGGGTCCGGTGTCAGGGTGGACGCATTGTCACGGTACAGTTTCACCAGCGCGTCAATCAGGTGCTGGGCATCGGCCTGGCTGGCGGCAAAGCCGTCTGCTTCGTATTCGTGGCGGCGCGACATCAGGCTGGACAAGGGGGTCAGCGGGAAGGTGAAGGCAGGCACGGCCATGAAGAACAGGACCAAGGCCATCGCCGTGCTCGGGGTGCTAACCCCAAGTGCGGCGTAGAACCAATTGGCATCCAGCAATTGACCCAGAATAAACAGAAAGCCCAGCGACAGGGCAAAGGCAAAGCTGATGCGCTTGACAATGTGCTTGCGCTTGAAGTGGCCCAGTTCGTGGGCCAGGACTGCTTCGATTTCTTCCGGTGCCAGTTGTTTTAGCAAAGTATCGAAAAACACGATGCGCTTGGCACTGCCAAAGCCGGTGAAATAGGCATTGCCGTGGCTGGAGCGGCGCGAACCGTCCATCACGAACACG
Organism: Aquitalea magnusonii; assembly: GCF_002217795.2. Taxonomy (NCBI): domain Bacteria; kingdom Pseudomonadati; phylum Pseudomonadota; class Betaproteobacteria; order Neisseriales; family Chromobacteriaceae; genus Aquitalea; species Aquitalea magnusonii. Next base: position 2,106,733 of record NZ_AP018823.1, on the reverse strand, counting down.
CCTTGGCTGGTAAAGCCGGTGCGCGCCAGCAAGGCTTCGATGCGTTGTTTGAGTTCAAGGTCTTCCAGCGGGCTGAAACGGTTGAACAAGGGGGCGATCAGCGTGGGGTAGAGCGCCACCATCAAGAGCTGGAAGGCCGACCATACCAGCCATACCCACAGCCACCATAGCGGCCCTGCCTGGGCCATCAGCCACAATACCAGGGCCAGCAGCGGCAGTCCGATGACTGCGCCGATCAGGCTGCCCTTGACCATGTCGAGCACGAACATGCGCAAGCTCATCTTGTTGAAGCCATAGCGGGCTTCAATGCGGAAAGTGCTATACAGCGACAGGGGCAGGCTGACCGCAGAGCTGATAAGGGTAACGGCGACAACCAGCAGCAGGCCGCTGGCGACACTGCCCAAATGCCATTGTGCAATGCTGGCTGATAGCCATTGCAGCGTTCCGCCCATGGTCAGGGTCAGGATCAGGCCGGTATCGATGACGGCCGACAACAGGCTCAGCCGGGTTTTGGCCATGCTGTAATCGGCAGCGTGCTGATGTTGTTGCAGGGTGATGCTGCCGGCAAAGTCGGCCGGTACGCTGTGGCGGTGGCGGGCGATATGGCGCAGATGGCGCCAGCCCAGCCACAGTTTGAGTCCAAGCGTGGTGGCCAGTGCGGCCAGAAACAGGATGCGGAATGCCTCGGTCATGATTTACGCAGGTGGGTTTGCCGCCAGGGCGACAATGAAGGAAAATACGCAGATTCGCAAAGATTGGACAGTATGGCACAAGATCAGAACAACCTCATCTGGCTCGACATGGAAATGACCGGGCTGAATCCAGAAACCGACCGCATCATCGAAGTGGCAATGATTGCCACCGACAGCCAGCTTAATATCCTGGCGCAGTCGCCGGTGCTGGTGATTCACCAGCCGGACAGCGTGCTGGATGCCATGGATGACTGGAACAAGAATACCCACGGCAAGAGCGGCCTGATTGACAAGGTCAAGGCGTCAACCCTGACCGAAGCCGAAGCCGAGGCCACCTTGCTGGCCTTCATGGCCGAGCATGTGCCGGCGCGCACTACGCCGATGTGTGGCAACACCATTCATCAGGACCGCCGCTTCATGGTGCGCTGGATGCCGCAGTTGGAAGAATATTTCCACTACCGCAATCTGGATGTCTCCACCCTGAAGGAGCTGTGCAAGCGCTGGAAGCCGGAGGTCGCCCGCGGCGTGGTGAAGCGCGGCAAGCACGAGGCGCTGGCGGATATCGAGGAATCGATCGAAGAACTCAAGTATTACCGCGAGCACTTCATCAAGTTGTGATGTAGTGCTGTTGCTACATGATGGTAATATGCAGGCAGCAAGGGGACGCGAGTCCCCTTTTTCTTGCAAGCTGCCCGCCAGCGGGCGCAGGTTTGCCCAATTGAATTTCCATTTTTGATTGCAGCGATTTCCTCATCATGTTTGACGACAGCAAAGCCGGTATCAACCACAGCCCGGTATGGGCCAGACTCCATCAGCATCAGCGTGCCACTCGCTTTATGCAGATGCGCGAACTGTTTCAGGCTGATCCGCAGCGCTTTGAGCGCTTCTCCCTGCAGCTGGACGGCGTGCTGCTTGATTATTCCAAGAACCGTATTACCGAGCGCACGCTGGAGTTGTTGATCGATCTGGCGCAAGAAGCCGAATTGCCGCTGTGGATGGAGCGCATGCGTAGCGGTGAGCGCATCAATGTCAGTGAAAAGCGTGCGGTACTGCATACCGCCTTGCGCTTGCCCGCTGGCGCTGCGCTGCCGCTGGATGGGACTGACATAGTGCCTGAGGTGCATGCCGTGTTACAGCGCATGCGGCTGTTTACCGACAAGGTACGCAGCGGGCAGTGGCTGGGCTATGCCGGCCAGCCCATCCGCGATGTGGTGAACCTGGGGATTGGTGGTTCTGATTTGGGACCGCTGGTGGTGCAGGAGGCCTTGTCGGCCTATGCCCATCCCGATCTGCGGGTGCATTTCGTGTCCAATGTCGATGGCCAGCATATTGCGCGCACACTGGAACGGCTTGATCCGGCCACCACCTTGTTTGTGATTGCGTCCAAATCCTTTACCACGCCGGAAACCCTGCTCAATGCCGCAGCGGCCAAGGCCTGGTTTTTACGTACGGGCAGCCCGGCCGACATCGCCCGCCATTTTGTGGCGGTGTCCACCAATACCCAGGCGGTTGCTGCCTTCGGCATCGATACCGAGCACATGTTTGGCTTCTGGGACTGGGTGGGTGGTCGTTATTCGGTATGGTCTGCCATCGGTTTGCCGGTGATGCTGGCAGTGGGTTATGACCACTTCCGTCAGTTTCTGGATGGTGGCCATGCCATGGATACGCATTTTTTCAGTGCGCCGCTGGCGCAGAACATGCCGGTGCTGCTGGCGCTGATCGGTATCTGGTACAACACCTTTTATCAGGCGCACACCCACGCCATCATGCCCTACGACCATGGCCTGCGCCGCTTGCCGGCGCATATCCAGCAACTGGACATGGAGTCCAATGGCAAGCGGGTGGGGCGCTTTGGCGAGCCGCTGGATTTCGATACCGGCCCGGTAATCTGGGGCGAGGAAGGTGCCAACAGCCAGCATGCATTCTTCCAGCTATTGCATCAGGGTACCCGCCTGGTGCCTTGCGACTTCATCGTGCCAATGAATGGGCATTATGGCCTGGAGCAACAACACCGCGTGCTGGTGGCCAACTGCTTTGCCCAGGCTGAGGCGCTGATGCGCGGCAAGAGCGAGGCGGAGGTAATGGCCGAGCTGCCAGCACTGTCCGGCGAGGAGCTGGACATGCTGTTGCCGCAAAAACTGTTTCCTGGCAATCAACCTTCCAATACCATTGCGCTGGACAAGGTGACACCCTATACCCTGGGCATGCTGATGGCGCTGTACGAGCACAAGGTATTTGTGCAGGGGGTGATCTGGGGCATCAATTCCTTTGATCAATGGGGTGTCGAATATGGCAAGCAACTGGCGCGGCGCATTCTGCCGGAGCTGGATGCCGCAGCCGATGCCCCGGCTGCACATGATAGTTCCACATTGGGCTTGATCCGCCATTTCAGGAAAACACATGGATGAACAATTGACCGTCTTGGCCGCCCGGCTGGGTGAGCGGCTGATGCAAAGAGGTGAGTGGATTGCTACGGCAGAGTCCTGCACTGGCGGCATGATTGCGGCAAGCCTGACGGATGTGGCTGGCAGCTCGGCCTGGTTTGGCTATGGCATGGTCAGTTACAGCAATCAGGCCAAGCAGGACTTGCTGGGTGTCCGTGCCGCCACGCTGGAGGCGCATGGCGCGGTGAGCGAGGCTGTGGTCAGGGAAATGGCCGCCGGTGCCCGTGAACGTGCCGGGGCTGACTGGGCGGTAGCCGTGTCCGGCATTGCCGGACCGGGTGGCGGCTCCGCTGCCAAGCCGGTGGGAACGGTGTGGCTGGCCATTGCCGGGCCGGACGGCACCGGCAGGGCCTTTGTCTGTTGTTTTCCGGGCGATCGCGCCGCGGTGCGATCGCAAACCGTGCAGGTGGCACTGACGGCCATGCTGGAAGCGCTGGACGATCAGCCGCTGCTTGGCTAGGCCGTACTGGACATGTGTCTTGATAATGACAAAGGGAGCCTTGGGCTCCCTTTGTCATTGCTGCGGTGCTATTGCCGGCGCAGCCAGTCGCGGGTGTGGCAGATCAACTGGTAGGCCACCGATAGCTGGGCCGGGATGGTGGGCAGGGCATCGATGTGATACCAGCCGGCATCTTCGATTTCACCCGGTTGCGGGCGGATGTCGCCGCCATCGTACTCGGCGGTAAAGGCCAGCATCAGCGAGTGGGGGAATGGCCAGGACTGCGAGCAGACATAGCGCAGATTCTTCACCCGCACGCCCACTTCTTCCAGTGTTTCGCGATGGACGCATTGCTCCACCGTTTCGCCCGGTTCAACAAAGCCGGCCAGGGCGCTGTAAACGCCAGGCAGGAAATGCGGGCTGCGTGCCAGCAGTAGTTCGCGGCCCCGGTAGACCGCCACCATCATGGCAGGCGACAGGCGCGGATAGTAAAGCTGGCCGCAACTGGGGCAGCACTTGCCCTGGTCATGCGCGTGTTGCAGCAAGGGGCTGGCGCAATGTCCGCAAAAGCGGTGCGTGTGCTGAAACTGGCGTAGTTGGGCGGCGCGGGCGATGCCTGCGGTTTGTTCCGGCGGCAGTGCCATCAGGGCTGCGCGCAAGGGCAGCCATTCGCCATCTGCCGGTGCCGGGCCGATCAGATCTGCCGCGTACAGGTTGCAGCCTTGCTGCTGGTCGATAAACAGGCGATTGGCCAGCGGCCAGTGGCGGGCGGCATCCGTCGGCAGGGCCTGGTTTTGCAGCAACAGGCGCTGCCCGTCAAAGATGCACCAGCGGGTTGGGAGGTCGGGATTGAAATGTTCGGGTAGTTCGAGCGGCATGATCGGGCTTTGGGAAACTAAGCTGCCAGTGTAGCTGCAGCGCCGGGGAATTGTCTGCTGCATGCACGGCTGTCTGGATAAAAAATTGCCTGCGACACGGCTGGCTGGCCTGTCCGGCTGATGCAGATCAAGCCCGGCGCTGCATTATTCAGTGGCGCTGATCATGCATCCAGCAGGCGCTCTGGCGGCGCACCACTTCGGAGAGCGATCCGCTTTCACGGTAGATTTCACGCAGCCATTGGCTGTCGGACTGGCGCTTGAGCGTGCGTTCACGCAGCGCGGCCAGCTCGGCTTCGCAGTCAAGTGCGGCAGCATGTGTCTGCAGGCTGCCCAGGGTGTGCAGCAGGTCTTCCTGCAGGCTGGACTGCGTACCGGCGGTGCCGTCCACCAGCACGCCATCAAAGCCGAAGCGGCAGGCCTGGAAGCGGTTATAGCTGTAAGTCAGGTAACGCTCCGGGCGGATATCCTGCCATGCCTCTTCCAGGCAGCAGCGCGCCAGCATCTGGGCATAAGCCGCCAGCAAGGTGGGGGTGACGATGTCCAGCGGGGTATCACAGATGCGGATTTCCACCGTGCCGTATTCCGGTTTGGGGCGGATGTCCCAGTAAAAATCCTTCATGCTGGCGACGATGCCCAGCCGTGCCATCCCTTGAAAGTAGTCATTGAACTGTTCCCAGTTTTCCACGCCCGGCATGCAGCCGGACAAGGGGAAGGCGTTGACGCTGGTCAGGCGTGAAGTCTGGAACAGCGTGTCCATGCCCTGGTAGAAGGGCGATGAGGCGGACAGGGCAATAAAGTGGGGAATGTAGCGTGCCAGGTAATGACTCAGGCGGATGGCACTGTCGCCATCTGGGCAGCCAATATGAATATGCTGTCCATAGACAGTGAACTGCTTGGCCAGATAGCCATACAGTTCCGAAACCAGTTGATAGCGTTCCTTGGGATAAATCTGTTGCTCACTCCAGTGTTGGAAAGGGTGTGAGCCGCCGCCGGCCAGGCCCAGATTCAGCTTCTCGGCACTTTGCACCAGTAACTGGCGGATGGCTTGCAGCTCCTGCAGCATGCTGGCGCTGCCGTGGTGTATCGCCGTGCCGATTTCAATCATGCCCTGAGTGATCTCCGGCTTGATGTCATAGCCGTGGGCTTGTCGGTCAATCAGCAGCAGCAGGTCGTCCGAGCCGCGGGTCAGGTTGTAATCGCGGCGGTTGACAATCATCAGCTCCAGTTCCACGCCCAGGGTCAGCGGCGTGCTGTTGTTGAATTCCAGCATTTCATTTCTCCTTGCAGATATCGCCAGTCTGCTGCAGTGCAAAGCGGCATAGCCAGGGCCCTGCCAGTTCGCTGAGCAGCAGCACGGCCATCAGGCAGGCTGCTGCGCTGCTTGCCTGCGCGCCCAATGCCAGCGAACCCATGCTCAGCAGCATGGCACTGCCGCCCGATAGTGGGTTGAGTGCCAGCCCCAGCCATAGGCCGCGTCGGCGGGTAAGGCAGTTGGCCGGTGCCAGCGCAAACCAGAACAGCATGGCAATGGCCGTGCGCAATAGCAGATAAGCGATGGCCAGCGGCCAATGGTGTGCCAGTGCTTGCGGTTGCAGCCAGGCACCGGCTGCCACAAAAAAGGCGACAAAGAAAAAGTGGCTGCCAGTGAGCAGGTCGGGTTCGCTGACGCTTTCGCCGCCGCGCAAATTGCGTGTGGCCAGGCCGAATACCAGCAAGGCCAGCGAGGGCAGGGTGTTCAGCATCACCGCCAGCCCCACCAGCAGGCTAATCAGCCCAAACAGCAGTACGGTGCGGTGCTGGCGCTGGTGGCCCAGCCAGTGGTTGAGGGCAATGGCCAGCAGCCCGGCCAGCAAGCCCAGCAGGCTGGAGCCAAGAATCAGCCAGGCCGGGGTGAGCAGGCTGTCTGCTGACAGATGCTGGTTGAGCAGATGGGCCGAGCCCAGCGCAATGGCAAAAGCCAGCAGGGATAGCAGGCTGGACAGGGCGGTGGCGGTGGCCAGTCGGTCACTCACCTGTCCTTCAGCCCGTCCCTCGCGCATCATCTCCAAAATGACGATGGGTGAGGTTGCCATGCCGATGGCGGCCATGGTGGTGCTGGTCTGCCAGTCCAGTCCGGCATAACTGAGCAATGCGTACAGTGCGGCAAAAACCAACAGGCAATAGCTCAGCGTGCTGAGCAACAGGGTGCGCTCGGCGCGCAGCCAGCGCAGATCCACCCGCCGCCCGCTTTCGAACAGCGCCAGGCCCAGGGCCAGGTTGATGAACAGATCGGCAGCGCGTAGCAGATCCTCATTCAATATGTGCAGGCTGGCTGGGCCGATGATCAGGCCGATCAGCACATAGCCGGTCATGGCCGGCAGGCGGGCAATGCGGTTGGCAATCTGGCCGCCGACTACGCCTAGTGTCAGCAAGATGCCAAAGGCGGCAAGCGGATTCAGGGCAATGTTCTGCCATGGAAAATGTGGCATGGGCGTCTCCGTGGTCTGTGGTTGGGTCTGCGTGGGCAGGGTGGCAAGGCCGGGAGTGGCGCTGGACGATGAGGCCGTGTGGGTACGGCAAAGCAGGGTCTGGTTAATCAGAGACTGCTGATTTAGTAGAAGGGTTCCGCGCCGTGGTCGATTTTTCGCTGCGCAGCCGGCAGCCAGCCGGGGTGGTCGCCATGAAAAACGGCCCTTGCAGGGCCGTGGGATGGGAGGTGGTTGGGGTTAGCGCCGGCGCTGCTCTTGCCACAGCAAATAGCAGCCCAGCAGCAGGCCGAGACCGCATAGCGCCAGCACATAGTGCGCCGGTGCCAGCGGGTTTGTCTTCAGCCATAGCGTTACCGCCATCGGTGTCAGACCACCGAAAATGGCATAGGACAAATTGTAGGAAAACGACAGGCCGCTAAAGCGCACGGCGGCCGGGAAGGCGCGCACCATGACGTAGGGGACGGCACCGACGATGCCGACGCACAAGCCGGTCAAGGCATACAGCACATACAACTGGCTGCTGTCGATGGCGAGCGTGTTGTAAAAGTGATGGCTGCTGGCTCCCAGCAACAGGCTGCCCAGAATGAAAGTCAGGCCGCTGCCGATACGGTCGATGATGCGGCCGGCCAGCATGCAGCCGACGGTCAGGGCGATAATGGCCAGGCTGTTGGCTTTCAGGCTGGTGGTTGCGGCAATGCCAAACTGTTTTTGCAGATAGGTGGGGGTCATCAGGATGACGACCACGATGGCGGCAGACAGCAGCCAGGTCAGCAGCACAGACACCAGAACGGCGTGTTTGTGCTGTTGCAGGACGGTCTTGAGTGGCAGTTCCTGCGCCAGGGTCTTCTTGGCCTGCATTTCGGCAAATACCGGGGTCTCCTCCAGCCATTGGCGCAGATACATGGCGATCAGGCCGAACACGCCGCCAATCAGGAAGGGAAGCCGCCACGCCCAGTCGGCAATCTGGGCCGGGGTGAAGCTGGTATTGATCAGCGTGGCCAGCAAGGAACCCAGCAGAATCCCCGCTGTCAGCCCGGCGGTCAGCGTGCCGCAGGCATAGCCGGTGTGGCGGGCGGGGACGTGCTCGGCAACAAAAACCCAGGCGCCGGGCACCTCGCCGCCGATGGCTGCGCCTTGCAGGATGCGCAAGGCCAGCAAGGCCAGCGGCGCGGCAATGCCGATGCTGGCATAGGTGGGCAGCATGCCCATCAGCAGCGTGGGGACGGCCATCAGCACAATGGACAAGGTAAACATGCGCTTGCGGCCCAGCTTGTCGCCAAAGTGGGCCATCACAATGCCACCCAGCGGGCGGGCCAGGTAGCCGGCGGCAAAAATGCCGAAAGTCTGGAACTGGCGCAGCCAGTCGGGTATGTCGGGCGGGAAAAATTGCTGGCCGATTACCAGAGCGAAAAACACGAAGATGATGAAGTCGTAAAACTCCAGAGCGCCGCCCAGGGCGGCCAATGCCAGGGTGCGGTAATCCTGCAGGGTGAGCGGGCGTGGCGCTGTCAGGCCAGCCTCCTTGTGGTGCGGGGTCATGCGTGATCTCTATATATATGTGGATGGAGCGGCCGATCTGTGTCGGCGTGGTGCCGCGAGGCGGAGCTAGAGAATACGGGAAGGCTGGCGGGGAAGGCAATGCAGGCAGATGCCGCTGGGCGGCATCTTATTGCGCAAAGAGCATTTATACGTGGTAAAAGTTTTTCACAAGATAGGATTAATCAGGAAATCTGGCATGTTTATGCCGGCTGGTGCGCTTGCTGTTGCAGTCCTGATAGCGTGTCGGCGCTTTCTTGCATGATGCGCTCGAACAGTTGCTGCACGCTGGGGATGTCATCAATCAGTCCCTGCACCTGGCCGATGAGTTGTACGCCTTGGTGGTGATCGCCATCTTCGATGGCAAGGCGGATGGATTCGGTGGCCGCGCCAAACAGCGCCAGTTGTCGCAGCTCCTGCGGTTTTTGCAGCATGCCGCCCAGCGCCACTTTCAGCACGGGCATGCCCATCTTGCGGGCTACGCTGCTGGCTTTCCAGGCTGCCGCCAGCAAATTCATCGGCTTGCGGCTGGCGGCGCGGGCGGTGGGGGTGTCCATCATGCGGCACCACAAGCCATCGAAATTGCGTGAGTACAAGGTGTCAGCCACGCCGCGCTGGCGAATCATTTCCTTGCTGGTGGCGTGTACCGGGCTTTCCTGCGTCATCGCCAGGCGGCTGCCCATGGCGACGGCATCGGCCCCCAGCGCCAGCGCGGCCAGCAGGCCGGCCCCACTGCCAAAGCCACCGGCGGCGATGATGGGCAGGCTGCTCACCTGGCGGATGGCCGGAATCAAAACCAGCGAGGTGACTTCGCCGCCATGCGCGGCCGCTTCGTGGCCGGTCACCAGCAAGCCATCCACGCCGGACTTTTCTGCCGAGATGGCGTGTTTTTCCGTTACTACGGTGGCAATCACCTTGCCGCCATAGGCATGAGCCCGCTTGACGATCCAGTCGCCCTTGCCCAGGGAAAAGTTGATGACCGGAACCTGCTCTTCCAGCGCTACCTCACAGTTTTCCCGTGCGCCGGGCATCATCAGCGTGCAGCCAATGCCAAAAGGCCGGTCGGTCAGCGCGCGGATGCGGCGGATGGCCTGGCGCGTCAGCTCCGGTGTCAGCGGGCCTGTGGCCAGAATGCCCAGGCCGCCGGCATTGGCGGTGGCGGCCACCAGTTCGGGAGTGGCGATGTAGCTCATGCCGGGGCAGGCCAGCGGCAGGCGTACGCCGAAGGTTTCGGTAAAGCGGGTTTGCATGATGATGACCTGCAGGTGGTTTACACTAGGCGGCTATTGTTCAGGCTTTTTCCGAAAAATTCAAACGGTTGTTTGATTATGTATATGGTATTGATTGGCTGGCTCTACGTGGTATTGATGCTGGCGGTGGCGCAAAACAGCCTGTGGGCGACATTTTCCATCCTGTTCTTCCTGGGTTTTCTGCCCACCTTGTTTATTGCAAGAATGACACGCCGCAAGTGGCGAAAGCGGCAGGAATTGGCGCGGGAGCAGGCAAAACAGGCCAAGACGCTTGAGTGAGGCGGCTGTGCGGTGCTAGAATCCTGCGTCCTCTGCATTGGGCAGGGGAAACACTACGCACATCCGCGCCAAAGGGTGCCGTCAAAGCAAAAAGACGGTTGTCTGCGCGGATGGAGGCTTAACCCTTTAAGGAGTTTTTGCATGTCCACCAACGTTACCATGCGTCAAATGCTTGAGGCCGGCGTTCACTTCGGCCACCAAACCCGTTTCTGGAACCCGAAGATGGCTCAGTACATCTTTGGCAGCCGCAACAAGATTCACATCATCAACCTGGAAAAGACTCTGCCGCTGTTCATCAGCGCCCAGGAATATGTGCGTCGTCTGGCCGCCAACAAGGGTACCGTAATGTTTGTTGGTACCAAGCGTCAGGCGCGTGAGATCGTCCGTGAAGAAGCTGCCCGCGCTGGCATGCCGTTTGTTGATCACCGCTGGCTCGGCGGTATGCTGACCAACTACAAGACCGTGAAGCAGTCCATCAAGCGTCTTGAAGAAAAGCGTGCCATCCTGGAAGGCGCTGACACCGGTTACAACAAGAAAGAACTGTTGGACCTGCAACGTGAAGTTGACAAGCTGGAACGTTCGCTGGGTGGTATCAAGGATATGAAGGGCCTGCCGGATGCCATCTTCGTTATCGACACTGGCTACCAGAAAGGTACCATTGTTGAAGCCAAGAAGCTGGGTATCCCGGTAATCGGCGTTGTTGATACCAACAACTCGCCGGATGGCATCGACTACGTAGTTCCGGGTAACGACGACTCCAGCCGTGCCATCCGCCTGTACGCTCGCGGCATCGCCGACGCGGTACTGGAAGGTCGCGCTCAGTCGCTGCAGGAAGTCGTAGCCGCCGCTGAAACGGCCCAGGCTGAGTAAGCAGACTCGAAAGGGGGCGCAAGCCCCTTTTTTGAGACCTGACTACCCTTACGTATCGAATACAGGAGTTACAAATGGCGGAAATCACCGCAAAAATGGTTTCGGATCTGCGCGCTGCCACCGGCCTGGGCATGATGGAATGCAAAAAGGCTCTGGTTGAAGCTGAAGGCGACGCAGCCAAGGCTGAAGAAATTCTGCGCATCAAGTCCGGCAACAAGGCTTCCAAGATGGCTGGCCGTCTGGCTGCCGAAGGTATCATCGGTTCTTACGTTGCCGGCGGCGTTGGCGCCCTGGTTGAAGTGAACTGTGAAACCGACTTTGTCGCCAAAGACCCGACTTTCGTTGCCCTGGCCAATGCTGCTGCGCAAGCTGCTGCCACTGCCAACCCGGCTGATGTTGAAGCCCTGTCTGCTGTTGTGATCGACGGCCAGTCCGTGGAAGACATCCGCAAGGCTGCCATCGCCAAGCTGGGCGAAAACATGACCATTCGTCGTTTCGTGCGTTACGAAACCACCGGTACCATCGCCACCTACCTGCACGGTGCCAAGATCGGCGTGATCGTTGACCTGAAGGGTGACGAAGCGCTGGGTCGTGACATCGCCATGCACATCGCTGCTTCCAAGCCGATCTGTGTATCCAAGGATCAGGTTCCGGCCGAGACCCTGGAACAAGAACGCAAGATCTACACCGCTCAGGCTGCCGAATCCGGCAAGCCGGCCGACATCGTTGCCAAGATGGTGGAAGGCCGCGTCAACAAGTTCCTGGCTGAAGTGACCCTGGTGGGTCAGCCTTTCGTCAAGAACCCGGACGTGACTGTAGAAAAACTGCTGGCTGAAAAATCTGCTTCCGTAAACGCATTCGCCATGTTTGTTGTTGGCGAAGGCATCGAGAAGAAGGTTGTAGACTATGCTGCTGAAGTGGCTGCTGCTGCCAAGCTGTAAGTCTGACAAGACTGTATGATCGAACGGCACCCTGCCTGCAGGGTGCCGTTTTGCAAACTGAATGCCCCAAAACACCCAACTCGAGGTTACCATGAGCCAAGCTCCTTCCTACAAACGCATTCTGCTCAAGCTGTCCGGTGAGGCCCTGATGGGCGACGATAACTACGGCATCAACCGCTCGACCATCGAGCAGATTGTCGGTCAGATCAAGGAAGTGGTAGAGCTGGGCGTGCAAGTGGGTATCGTGATTGGTGGCGGCAATATCTTCCGTGGTGTGTCCAGCGCCGCCAGCGGCATGGACCGCGCCACTGCCGACTACATGGGCATGATGGCCACCGTGATGAATGCGCTGGCGCTCAAGGATGCCATGGGCAAGGTGGGCGTGGTGGCACGGGTGCAGTCCGCCCTCACCATGCAGCAGATTGCCGAGCCCTATGTGCGTGGCAAGGCCATGCAATATCTGGAAGAGGGCAAAGTGGTGATTTTCGGTGCCGGCACCGGCAACCCCTTCTTTACCACCGATACCGCCGCTGCCCTGCGCGGCATGGAAATGAACGTCGACATCATGCTCAAGGCCACCAAGGTGGATGGCGTGTACACTGACGACCCGAAGAAGAATCCTGATGCCGTACGCTATCAGACCCTGACCTTCGACGAGGCCATCGGCCGCAATCTGAAGGTGATGGATGCCACCGCTTTCGCGCTGTGCCGTGACCAGCACCTGAATATCAAGGTGTTCAGCATCTTCAAGCAAGGCGCGCTCAAACGCGTAGTGCTTGGCGAAGATGAAGGCACGCTGGTACACTGCTGAGCTTGACGAATACCAAGGGGCGGAAACGGCTGGAAGCCGCTTTCCGCCTTGTTTTTCAAAGTACCGATTTTTGGAGCAAGCATGATTAATGAAGTCAAGAAATCCGCCGAGCAGAAGATGACCAAGTCTCTGGAGGCATTCAAGACCGACCTGACCAAAGTACGTACGGGTCGCGCCCATACCGGCATTCTTGATCATGTCATGGTCGACTACTACGGTAGCGACGTGCCGGTAAACCAGGTGGCCAATGTCAGCCTGATTGATGCCCGCACCATCGGCGTACAGGCATGGGAAAAGAACATGGTGGCCAAGATCGAGAAAGCCATTCGCGATTCCGATCTGGGTCTGAACCCCGCTTCCATGGGCGACATCATTCGCGTGCCGATGCCGATGCTGACCGAAGAACGTCGCCGTGACCTGATCAAGGTGGTTCGTAGCGAGGCGGAAGGCGCTCGCGTGGCTGTGCGCAATATCCGTCGCGATGCCAATAACGAATTCAAGAACCTGCTCAAGGACAAGTCCATTACCGAAGATGACGAGCGCCGTGGTCAGGACGACATCCAGAAAATGACCGACAAGTTCATTGCCGAGATCGACAAGGCGCTGGCGGCCAAAGAAGCAGACCTGATGGCGGTATAAAGGAAATAGCCTTGTTTGGAAGCTCCACCAAGGACGTGCCGGAGGTACACTGCGTGCCCCGGCACATCGCCATCATCATGGATGGTAATGGCCGCTGGGCCAAAAAGCGTTTCCTGCCGCGGGTGGCCGGTCACAAAAAAGGTTTGGACACCGTGCGTGAAATTGTCACCGCCTGCAAGGAAATGGGGGTGGAGTACCTGACGCTGTTTGCCTTTTCCACCGAAAACTGGCGGCGTCCGCCGGATGAAGTCAGTTTTCTGATGGATCTGTTCATCCGTGCGCTGGAAAACGAAGTCAGCAAGCTGCACGCCAACAATATCCGGCTGCGGGTATTGGGTACGCGCGAGCGCTTCAGCCCGGCGCTGGCCGAACGCATACAGGCGGCGGAAGACAAGACCGCTGCCAATGATGGCCTGGTGCTGAGCATTGCCGCTGATTATGGTGGCCGCTGGGATGTACTCAATGCGGTCAATGGCCTGATTGCCGACGGGGTCAGCCAGATTACCGAGGAGGCGCTGGCAGAGCGACTTTCCACGCACTGGGCACCAGAGCCGGATCTGTTCATCCGCACTGGCGGAGAGCAGCGCATCAGCAATTTCCTGCTGTGGCAACTGGCGTATTCCGAGTTGTACTTCACTGATCTGCTGTGGCCGGATTTTGACCGCGGCGCACTTGAAGCTGCCCTGAAATCTTACCGCCAACGTGAACGCCGTTTCGGGCGTACCAGCGAGCAGCTGCCCGAACAGCAGCGCAGAAACTGATCCCTCATGCTCAAAACCCGCATTCTGACTGCTCTGGTATTGCTGCCACTGATGCTGGCTGCCTTGTTTCTGTTTCCGGCATCGGCCTGGGCTGGTTTTTCCTGGCTGATCATCCTGCTGGCCTTGTGGGAGTACTCCCGCATGACCGGGCTGCAAGGTGCGCTGCGCTGGGGCTACCTGGCCGCTACCAGCGCCTTCGCCGCCATTTCCTGGCAACAGGGCTGGCAGATGCCGCTGGCTGCGCATGTGTTGTCGCTGCTGTTCTGGCTGCTGGTGATGCCCTTGTGGCTGGCACGGCGCTGGACGGTAAAAACGCCGCTGCTGGCTTGTCTGCTGGGCTGGGTGCTGATGCTGCCGGCCTGGTATGGCTTTTTGGAGTGGCGGCCGCAGGCTGACGCCAGTCATGCGCTGACCCTGCTGGCCGTGATGGGCCTGGTGTGGGTGGCGGATGTGGCTGCTTATTTTTCCGGCAAGGCATTCGGCAAGCGCAAGCTGGCACCCTCCATCAGCCCTGGCAAAAGCTGGGAAGGCGTATACGGCGCGCTGGTGGGCGTGGCTGTTTATGTGGTCATTGTCAGCCGCCTGGGCTGGATTTCCGTCGGCCTGCCAGTGTGGGCGCTGGTATTGCTGGCCTTGCCGCTGACTGCGGTCAGTGTCTGTGGCGACTTGCTGGAATCCTGGTTCAAACGTGCCTCCGGCATCAAGGACAGCAGCAAGCTGCTGCCTGGTCATGGCGGCGTTTATGACCGAATCGATAGTCTCATTGCCGTTCTGGCAGTCAGCAATGCGCTGCGCGTGCTGGGCGGGCTGTAAGCACATCTCATGAAACCTCAAGGCATTGCAGTTCTTGGGGCAACCGGCAGCATCGGCGTCAATACGCTGGATGTGGTTGCCCGTCATCCCGAGCGCTACCGCGTGGTGGCGCTCAGTGGTCATCATCAGGTCGACCGTCTGTTTGAACAGGCCTGCCGTTTTTCTCCCCTTTATGTTGTCGTGGCGGATGCCGCATCTGCCAATGATTTGCAAGGCCGCTTGCAAGAGCAGGGCCTGGCTACCGAAGTGCTGCATGGTGCAGCGGCGCTGGAGCGAGTGGTCAGCTTGCCCGAGGTGGACGTGGTGATGGCTGCCATCGTCGGGGCGGCGGGCTTGCCTTCTGCCATGGCGGCGGCCCGCGCCGGCAAGAAGATATTGCTGGCCAACAAGGAATCGCTGGTGGTGGCCGGCCGCCTGTTCGTGGAGGCGGTGCGGCAGCATGGCGCTACCTTGCTGCCGGTGGATAGCGAACACAGTGCCATTTTCCAGTCCTTGCCGCATGACTATGCCGGCAACCTGGAGGCTTCCGGCATTCGCAAGATCATTCTTACCGCCTCGGGTGGCCCGTTTCGCCAGCACAGCGCCGAAGCCTTGTTGCAAGTCACCGTGGAAGACGCCTGTCGTCATCCCAATTGGGTGATGGGGCGCAAGATTTCCGTGGATTCGGCCAGCCTGATGAACAAGGGGCTGGAGGTTATCGAGGCGCACTGGCTGTTTTCGGCCCCGCCCGAGCAGATTGACGTGGTGGTGCATCCGCAAAGCGTGATTCATTCCATGGTGCAATACCGTGATGGTTCGGTGATGGCGCAACTGGGCTCGCCGGACATGCGTACCCCGATTGCCTGCGCGCTGGCCTGGCCGGAGCGCATCGAGGCTGGCGTCGGCTCGCTGGACTTTTTCAGCATGGGCAATCTGAGCTTCGAACAGCCGGATCTGCGTCGTTTCCCCTGTCTGGGGTTGGCGTTTGACTCCTTGCGCAGTGGTGGCGACGCCCCTGCGGTGCTCAATGCAGCCAATGAAGTGGCGGTGGCGGCCTTCCTGGAAGGGCGCTTGCGCTTTGTCGATATTGCTGCCGTGGTGGAAGCCACGCTGGCTGGTGTCAGCCTGTCACCCAGCACCTCGCTGGCTGCCTTGCTGGACAAGGATGGCGAAGCGCGTCGCTTTGCCGTGAACAAGGTGGGTTCATGCTGACATTCCTGGCATTCCTGGTGGCCATTGGTGTATTGGTCACTTTTCACGAACTGGGTCACTACTGGGTGGCGCGCCTGTGCGGGGTGAAGGTGCTGCGCTTCTCGGTAGGCTTTGGTGCGCCGCTGTATACCTTGCGTCGCGGCGATACCGAGTGGGCCATCAGCCCCATTCCGCTGGGTGGCTATGTGCGCATGCTGGATGAGCGCGAAATGGATGTCGCGCCGGAAGAGCGCCATCTGGCTTTCAATACCCAGTCGGTTTACAAGCGCATGGCCATTGTGGCGGCTGGCCCGCTGGCCAATCTGGTGCTGGCCGTACTGTTTTACTGGCTGGTGATTGCTGGTGGTGTCACACAGTTGCTGCCGCAAATCGGCACGGTGATCACCCCCAGTCTGGCCGCTACTGCCGGCTTCCAGCCGGGCGACCGCGTGCTGTCGGTCAATGGACAGAAGGTGGATGACTGGCAAGGCCTGCGACTGGCGCTGGTGGATGCGGTAGGCAGTGGCGATGTGCCGCTGCGCCTGCAAGTCAAAACCGCGCAGTCGGCCACGGTGCTGCGCAGCATCGACCCGGCCCAGGCGGATGAAGATACTCTCAAAGCCCTGGAGCAAGGCAATCCCGGCTTCATGCCCATGCGTTATCTGCCCGCCATTGGTGGCGTGGAAGAAGGTGGCGTGGCGGCGCGTGCCGGACTGAAAGCAGGGGATAAGCTGATTGCCGTGGATGGCAAGCCGCTGGTCAGTTGGGATGCCTGGGTGAGACTGATACATGAAAGTCCGGGCAAGGAGCTGCTGATCCGTATCCAGCGGGATGGCAAGCCGCTGGACGTCAAGCTGCGTCCGGCCACGGTCGCCGACGGCGATGTGATGATAGGCCGTATCGGCGCGGCACCGCTGCTGGATGCCGCCTGGATGAAGCAACTGGCATTTACCCACCGGCCCGCAGTGGCCGAGGCGGGGGTCGAGGCGGTGCGCAAGATGACCGACACTGCCTGGATGAGCCTGAAATTCCTGGGGCGCATGGTGATTGGTCAGGCTTCGCTGGATAATCTGTCCGGTCCGCTGACCATTGCCAGCATTGCCGGGCAGACGGCCCGCGAAGGCTGGAGTCCCTATCTGGAGTTCCTGGCGTTAATCAGCATCAGCATCGGTGTGCTTAATCTGTTGCCAATACCTGTGCTGGATGGCGGGCACTTAATGTATTATGTCGCGGAGCTGGTCAAAGGCCGCCCGCTGAGCGAGCGTGCGCAACTGTTTGGACAGAAGATCGGATTCATCCTGCTGGCGTCGCTGATGCTGTTTGCCGTGCTGAACGATATCAGCCGCCTTTTTGGGGGTTAAAACAAACCTATGAAATTGAAACTACTTGCGGCCGCTGTGCTGGGCATGACTACGGCAACAGCTGTTTGGGCCGCGAATCCGTTTGTGATCAAGGATATCCGCGTTGAAGGCCTGCAGCGTACCGAAGCCGGTACCGTCTTCAACTACCTGCCAGTCAAGGTGGGTGACACCTTCAATGATGAAAAAGCACGTGAATCCATCAAGAGCCTGTTTGCCACCGGCTTCTTTGATGATGTGCGCGTGGAATCTCGCGATGGTGTGGTGATTGTTGCCGTGGCCGAACGCCCGGTTATCACGCAACTGAACATCAATGGTGCCAAGGAATTCAGCAAGGATCAGCTGAAGAAGGCACTCAAGGACAACGGCTTTGCCGAGTCCCGCATTTTTGATCAGGCCTTGCTGGACGGTGCGGTGCAGGAACTCAAGCGCCAGTACTACAGCCGTGGCAAGTATGCGGTGGAAATCTCCCCGCAGGTGACCAAGCTGGAGCGCAACCGTGTTGCGGTGACACTGGACATCACCGAAGGCATCACCGCCCAGATCAAGGACATCCACATTGTCGGCAACAAGGCATTCAGCCAGGACAAGCTGCTGGATGAAATGACGCTGACCTCTGGTGGCTGGCTGTCCTGGCTGACCAAGGACAACCAGTATTCCAAGCAGAAGCTGACTGGCGATCTGGAAAAACTCAAGGCTTTCTACCAGAACCAGGGCTATCTGGAATTCAATATCGAATCCACCCAGGTATCCATCAGCGCAGACAAGGAACACATGTTCCTGACGCTGAACCTCAATGAAGGCAGCAAGTTCACCGTTGCCGACATCAAGCTGGCTGGCGACCTGAAAGTGCCGGAAGCCGAGCTGCGCAAGCTGATCACCATCAAGCCCGGCGAAGTGTTCAACAACGAGAAGGTGACCGAGAGCGTGAAGGCGCTGAGCGATCGCCTGGGCAATGATGGTTATGCCTTTGCCAACGTCAATGCCTTGCCGGACATCAATCGCGACAAGCAGCAAGTGGCGTTCACCTTCTTTGTTGATCCGGGCCGCAAGACCTATGTGCGCCGTGTCAATATTGCCGGCAACACCAAGACCCGCGACGAAGTGGTACGGCGCGAACTGCGCCAGCTGGAAGGCTCGGTATATAACGCGGCCAGCGTCAAGCGCAGCAAGGACCGTGTCGAGCTGCTGGGCTACTTTGAAGACGTGAACGTGGAAACCCCGGCGGTGGCGGATGCGCCAGACCAGGTGGACATGAACATCACCCTGAAGGAACGTGCCACCGGCAGTATTTCCGCCGGGGTGGGCTTTGTGCAGGGTGAGGGCATCCAACTGTCGGCCAGTATTTCCCAGAGCAATATCTTTGGCTCCGGCAAGTACATGTCCTTTGGCATCTCCAATGGCTCGGTCAACAAAACGGCCACGCTGTCGTTTACCGACCCGTATTTCACCGCCGACGGGGTGAGCCTGGGTTACGACATCTACCACCGCGTGTACAAGCCGTATAACAGCTCGTCCTCCAGCACCACGCACTACAAGACATCGACAGATGGTGTTGCCATGCGCTTTGGTGTGCCGGTTACCGAAACCGACCGCATCAACTTCAGCCTGGGCCTGGAACAAACCAAGGTGGGCACCTGGAGCGACAGTCCGACCCGCTATCTGGACTTCGTCAACAAGTACGGCAGCAACAACCTGTCGCTGATCGGCACTGCCGGTTGGGGACGCGATACCCGTGACAGCTCGCTGTGGCCGACCCGTGGTGCCAACATCAAGGTACAGGCTGATGCGGCACTGCCGGGCGGCGACCTTGAATGGTACCGCCTGACCCACTCGCAGCAGTGGTTCTTCCCGCTTTCCAAAACCTTCACCCTGATGCTGAACGGTGAAGTGGGCTATGCCAACGGTTATGGCAAGACGTCCACCTTGCCGTTCTTCCAGAACTTCTATCTGGGCGGTCTGGGTTCGGTGCGCGGCTACGATTCCAACAGCCTGGGTCCGAAGGATGCCAGCACCGGTGACTACCTGGGTGGTACCCGTAAGGCGGTGGCCAATGCGGAAATCCTGTTCCCCTTCCCGGGCATGAAGGACAACAAGTCGGTGCGTGCCAGTGTATTCTTTGACTCCGGTACGGTATGGGACAGCACGGTCAGCGGTAGCACGCCGAGCAGCGAACTGCGTTACTCCACCGGTGCCGCCGTTACCTGGCTGTCGCCGCTGGGACCGATGAAGTTCAGTCTGGCCAAAGCCCTGCGCAAGAAAGAGGGCGACAAGTACCAGAGCTTCCAGTTCCAGTTGGGTACCGTCTTCTAAACCGAAAGAGGCCTGAACATGAAATCTTCTTTCAAATGGTTGATTGCCGGGCTGGCCTTGGTCAGCCTGCAGGCCTCAGCCGCTGATTTCAAGCTGGGTTTTGTCAATATCGAGCGTGTTTATCGTGAGGCGGCACCGGCCATCGCCATCCAGAAAAAACTGGACAAGGAGTTCGGCGACCGCCGCGCCGAGCTGAAAAAGATGGAAAAGCGTGCCAAGGAGCTGGAAGGCCTGCTGGCCAAGAGTTCGCTGTCCATTGATGATCGCAAACGCTACGAGCGCGAGTATGCCGGGCTGGATCGCGATTATCAGGCCAAGGCGCGCGAATTGTCGGAAGACTTCAACCAGCGGCGCAACGAGGAATTTGCCTCGGTACAGGAGCGGGCCAACCGCGTGCTGCGGCAGATTGCCGATCGCGAACAATACGACCTGATTCTGCAGGATGTGGTTTATGTCAATCCCAAGTACGACCTGACCGGCAAAGTGCTGAAGGAACTTGAGAAGTAATCCTGCGTAACTGTTACGGGAGAAGCCGACCCGTGGTCGGCTTTAATTTTTTGATGGCCTACACTCTTTCGTCTATTGTCGACCAGCTCGGTGGCGTGCTGAAGGGAGCCGACCGCACGGTCGAGCGCCTGGCACCACTGGATGTGGCGGCGCAGAGCGACATTACCTTTCTATCCAACCCCAAGTACCGCAAGCAACTGGACGGATGTACCGCCGGTGCGGTGATTGTTTCGCCCAAGTTGGAAGCCGAACTCGATCCGGCGCGCTCCTGGATTGTGGTGGATGATCCCTATCTGTATTTTGCCAAGGTGGCCACGCTGTTCCACCCGCCGGCGCAGGCGCGTGGTGGCATTCATCCCTCAGCCATCGTGGGTGAGGGTACGGTGATTGCTGCCAGCAGCGAAGTACGCGAACACGTCAGCATCGGTGCCGGCGTGGTGATTGGCGAGCGTTGCATCCTGCACCCTGGTGTGGTGATTGGTGACGGCAGCGTGCTGGGTGACGATGTGGTGCTGTATCCCAATGTCACGGTTTACCATGGCAGCGTGCTGGGTAATCGCGTGGCCGTGCATTCCGGCAGTGTGATTGGTGCCGACGGTTTTGGCCTGGCCTGGGCCAAAGATCACTGGTTCAAGATTCCGCAAACCGGTCGCGCCATTCTGGAAGATGATGTGGAAGTGGGTGCCAACACCACCATCGACCGTGGCGCACTGGCTGACACCATCATCCGCCGCGGTGCCAAGATCGATAACCTGGTGCAGGTGGCCCATAACGTGCAGATTGGCGAACACACCGCCATCGCCGGTTGCGTGGGCATTGCCGGCAGCACCACCATCGGCGCGTATTGCACGGTCGGCGGGGCCGCCATGTTTGTCGGTCATATCGACGTGGCGGACAAAACGCATATCGGCGGCGGCACCCTGGTGTCCAAATCCATTCGCCAGCCGGATACCTATGCCTCGTCCTACCCGCTGCAAACCATGAAGGAATGGCTGGGTAACGCCGTTCACGTAAGACATCTGGACGATCTCGCCAAGCGGATAAAACAACTGGAGCGCGAGATCGGCACTCTGAAAGAAAACAAGGACAACAGTAATGACTGAGCACGCCGTAAGCATTGATGTACGAGAAATCATGAAGTGCCTGCCGCACCGCTATCCCTTCTTGCTGGTGGATAGGGTGACGGAAATGGTGCCGGACACCCGCATCAAGGCGCTGAAGAACGTCACCATCAACGAACCCTTCTTCTGCGGCCACTTCGAGCAATACCCGGTGATGCCGGGCGTGCTGATCATCGAAGCGCTGGCGCAGGCTGCCGGCATCCTGGCCATCAAGAGCCAGGGCGAACGTGCGGAAAACGAGCTGTACTTCTTTGTCGGCATCGATAAGGCCCGCTTCAAGCGCCAGGTGGTGCCGGGCGACCAACTGATCTTCGAAGTAGAGCAGATCGCCGTCAAGCGCGGCATCGGCAAGTACAATGCCCGTGCGCTGGTGGATGGTCAGGTGGCTTGCGAAGCCGAAATCATGTGTGCCAAGCGTGAGGTCTGATCATGGCCATTCATCCGACCGCGATTGTCGATCCCAAGGCAAATATTGCTGCTGATGTTGAAATCGGAGCCTATTCCATCATCGGTGCTGATGTCAGCATCGATAGCGGCACCTGGGTGGGGCCGCATGTGGTGATTGAAGGGCATACCAGCATCGGCAAGAACAACCGTATCTTCCAGTTCAGCTCGCTGGGTGCCATCCCGCAGGACAAGAAGTACGCCGGAGAGCCTACCCGGCTGGAAATCGGCGACAACAACACCATCCGCGAATTCTGCACCTTCAATATCGGTACCGCGCAGGATGTGGGCGTGACCCGTCTGGGCAACAACAACTGGATCATGGCCTATGTGCATCTGGGGCATGACTGCCAGATTGGCAACAACACCATTTTTGCCAACAACGCCACGCTGGGCGGCCATGTGCATATCGGTGACTGGGTGATTCTGGGTGGTTTCACCAGCGTTCACCAGTTTGCCATTATTGGCGATCACGCCATGACCGCCTTTGCCAGCGCAGTGGCGCAGGATGTGCCGCCCTATGTGATGGCACATGGTAATCGTGCGGTGCCGGCTGGCATCAATGCCGAGGGCCTGAAGCGCCGTGGCTTCACCCCGGAGCAGATCCGCCGGGTGCGCAATGCCTACAAGGCGCTGTACCGCCAGGGCTTGCAGTACGACGCGGCCAAGGAGGCCATTCTGGCCGAAGCCCAGCAAGGCCATGCCGAGCTGGAGCCGTTTACCCGCTTCTTTGCCCAGTCTGAGCGAGGCATCATCCGCTAACCATGTCTGAACCCTTGTTCAAACGCAAAGGCGCGCTCAAGGTGGCCATGGTGGCCGGTGAGGCCTCCGGCGACCTGTTGGCCGCCCATCTGATGGATGCCTTGCAGGCCCGTCATGCCGATATCGAATTTGCCGGTATCGGCGGCCCGCGTATGGAAGCGCGCGGCTTCACCTCCATGGTGCCGCAGGAAAAACTGGCGGTGCGCGGTTACGCCGAAGTGCTGCGCAGCCTGCCGGAGCTGCTGCGCATCCGGCGCAATCTGCGCGAACAGTTGCAAGCGGAGAAGCCGGATGTCTTTATCGGGGTGGATGCGCCGGACTTCAATCTGGCGCTGGAAACCGCGCTGAAGAAGCAGGGCATTGCCACCATCCATTACGTCAGCCCCTCGGTGTGGGCATGGCGGCTGGAACGCATCTACAAGATAGGCCGCGCCGTCAATCGCGTGCTGTGCCTGTTCCCGATGGAGCCGGCCTTGTATCAACAGGCCAAAGTGCGGGCTGATTTTGTCGGCCACCCGCTGGCCAGCGAAATTCCCATGCAGCCGGATCAACTGGCCATGCGCGAACAACTGGGTCTGCCACGTCAGGGGCCGGTGTTCACCCTGATGCCGGGCAGTCGCAAAAGCGAGCTGGAATTCATGGCACCGCTGTATATCGAAGCGGCCCGCCTGCTGCTGCGCGATTATCCCGATGCCACCTTTCTGGTGCCTTTGGCCACCCGTGCCACCATGGACCTGTTCGATCGCATGCTGACACAGCACAAGGCCTGGGACTTGCCGCTGCGCAAGCTGTTTGGCCATGCGCAAATGGCGATGATTGCCAGCGACGTGGTGCTTGTTACCAGTGGCACGGCCACGCTGGAAGTGGCGCTTACCAAGCGGCCGATGGTGATCAGCTACAAGCTGTCCTGGCTCACTTATCTGCTGGTCAAGCGCAAGATCAAGCTGCCCTATGTGGGACTGCCCAACATCCTGTGTGGCCGCTTTGTAGTGCCGGAGCTGCTGCAGAAAGATGCCACCGCGCCAAAGCTGGCGGCTGAGGTCAAGCGCCTGTACGAGGACAAGGACGCACGGGCCGAGGTGCTGCAGACTTTTGGCGATCTGCATCAGTCGCTGCTGGCCGATACGGCGGCACTGGCGGCCACGGCGGTATTGCAGGAAGCGGGATGTCAGCCGCAGCCGGCATGAGCGAGCTGCTGATTGCCGGCGTGGACGAGGCCGGACGCGGCCCGCTGGCCGGTGCCGTGTTTGCCGCCGCGGTGATTCTGGACCCGGCCCGGCCGATTGCCGGGCTGGCCGACTCCAAAGTGCTGAGCGAATCCAGGCGCGATGCCCTGGCCATCCTCATCAAGCGCGATGCGCTGGCCTGGTGCATTGCCAGTGCCAGCGTGGAGGAAATCGACAAGATCAACATCCTGCAAGCCACCATGCTGGCCATGAGCCGGGCGGTGGCCGGGCTGGCGGTAAGGCCGGGCAAGGTGTTGATTGACGGCAACCGCGTGCCAAAGCAGATTGCCCTGCCAGCCGAAGCCATCGTCAAGGGCGATGCCAAGGTGCAGGCCATTTCCGCCGCCTCCATCCTGGCCAAGACCGCGCGCGATGCCGAACTGGTGGCGCTGGACGCGCAATACCCGCAATACGGTTTTGCCCGCCACAAGGGCTATCCCACCGCCGAGCATCTGGCCGCGCTGGAGCAGTACGGCGCACTGGCCGAGCACCGCAAATCCTTCGGCCCGGTCAAAGCCTGGCTGGCCCGCCAGCAAGGGCAGCTATTCTAGCGGCCTGCCATGAGCGATAGTGCCAAATCCTGCTTTCCTGCGGTGGTGAACCCGCAAACCCGCTTGCTGATTCTGGGCTCCTTGCCCGGCGATGCCTCGCTGCAAGCGGCGCAGTACTATGCCCACCCGCGTAATCAGTTCTGGCGCTTGCTGGGCGAGGTGCTGGGGCTGGATCTGCCCGCCATGCCTTATCTGCAGCGCTTGTCGGCCATGCAGGCACAGGGCGTCGGCTTGTGGGATGTGGTGGCAGAGGCGCAGCGCCGCGGCAGTCTGGACACCGCCATCCGCGCCGCCAGCGCCAATGACCTGACGGCACTGTGCCATGGCCTGCCCAGGCTGCAGGCGGTTGCCTTCAATGGTGCCACGGCTGCCGGCATCGGTCGCCGCCAACTGGCCGGCCTGGCCGGGCGGCTGCAGTTGTTCAATCTGCCTTCTTCCAGCCCGGCCCATACCATGGCCTATGCCAGCAAGCTGGCGCAGTGGCTGCCGCTGCGCGAAGCATTGCACCGGCCCTGAGCTGCCGCTGCAGGTTTTTCTTGAAGTCTCTGCGCTGCTGTGGTGTGCTGTGGCATCTTGATTTTGCCATTTGCCCCCTCTGCAACAGGAGCCCCAATGCGTACCGAAACCCACCCGCTGCTATCGTCCAGTCTGGGCACCCAGCGCAGCATTACCAGTTTTCATTTTGGTCCGACGGGCGGCAGCGGCGGGTGGCCGCGCAAGGTGTATATCCAGGCCAGCCTGCACGCGGGTGAAATCCCCGGCATGCTGGTGGCCCACCTGCTGCGCCAGCAGTTTGCCGACCTGGAAGCGCGCGGGCTGCTGCAGGCGGAAATCGTGCTGGTGCCGGTGGCCAACCCCATCGGCCTTGCCCAGCAACTGCACTATCAGCCGCAGGGACGGTTTGATCTGGAAACCGGTGAAAATTTCAACCGCCTGTACAGTGAGCCCTCGGCGCAGATCATTCCCCAACTGGCACAACAACTGAGCGCGGATGTGGATGCCAACCGCAGCATCATCCGCCAGGCGCTGCGCAGCGTGATTGCTTCCCAGGCTGTCAACAGCGAGCTGCAAAGCCTGCGCCAGACCCTGCACCTGCTGGCAGTGGATGCGGATCTGGTATTGGACCTGCACTGCGATTTTGCCGGGCCGGTACATATTTACGCGCACAGCGAACACTGGCCGCTGGTGGAAGACCTGGCCGCGCACCTGCAGTGCGCTACCTCGCTGCTGGCTGACGAATATGGTGTGATGCCGTTTGACGAGGCTATCTTCCTGCCCTGGGCCAGAATCCGCGCCGCCTTGCCGCAGTTTCCCGTGCCGTTCGACAGCGTGGCCGTCACCGTGGAGTTACGCGGCGAGGGCGATGTCAATTACACCCTGGCCGGCCAAGACAGCCAGGCCATTGTGCGTTATCTGACCGGGCGTGGTGTGATAGCGGCTGCCACACCCGTGGCCGTGCCGCCGCTGCCTCACCCCGCAACGCCGCTGCAGGGTTCGCAGACGCTGATTGCACCGCATGCCGGGGTGATCGTGATGCGGGCCGAGCTGGGCAGCGTGGTGCAGCTTGGCGATGCCATTGCGGATGTGATTGATCCCATCAGCGGCAGCACCACCACCTTGTGCGCCGGCACCGATGGCGTGTTCTATGTTTTCGCCCGCCATCCCTATGTCACCCGTGGCGCTACCGTTGCCAAGATTGCCGGTGCCGCACCATTGAGCAAGAAAAACCTGCTGGGGGCCTGATTAGCTTGCCAGCCGGTACATGGCAAGCATCGATGCATGTTCTGTGGCGTTTTCCGTACCAAGGCACGGCAGAGCAGGTCTTGAGGGCTTGAAAACTTGCAGTTTCAAGCCGCTTGCACCGATATTGATACTGTTGAGCATCCTGCAGGAGAGGAGGGGGAGCATGAGTCGCTATTGCATCTGGTTTGTTACGCCTGACGACACTGTCATGCGTCGTGCCGAGGTTGCCATCAATGGCAGTATTCATTGTCATCAGGTGCTGGAGGAGATTGAAGCCCAGTTGGCCATGGATTGTGGCCTGAGCCAGGTGATGATCGTGGACTGGAAGCGCTTTGAGCAGGTGGAGGGACAGTCTGTACCCTTGGCCCGCGCGGTGGCTTGAGCCGCCGGAGTGCGGCAGCCTAGCGCCACACTCGGAGGAACTAGTTCCACAGATGGAAGATAGGGGTTGGCCTGCATGTTATCATGCCGGCCAACCCCTTTTTATCGGATGTCGCCATCATGTATGTGCTGGGTGTTGCCGGTTATTCCGGCAGTGGCAAGACCACCTTGCTGGAAAAGGTCATTCCCTTGTTGTGCGCGGCAGGCATCGATGTTGCCGTGATCAAGCATACCCACCACGATGTGGACTGGGACCAGCCCGGCAAGGATAGCTGGCGTCACCGCGAGGCGGGTGCGCGCCAGGTATTGCTGGCCGGAGCCCGCCGTCGCCTGTTGGTGCAAACCATGCCGCATGGCAACGATGCACCGCTGGCTGAGCATGTGGCAGCCTTGCGTCCCTGCGACCTGGTGCTGGCTGAAGGCTTCAAGCACGAGCCGGTACCGCGGCTGGAAGTGTATGATCCGGCCCTGGGCCACGCGCCCTTGTGCCTGCAGGATCCTGCCGTGCTGGCCCTGGTGAGCGATGCCGCGATCCCTACCGATTTGCCCCGCTTCCGGCGTGATGATGCTGCCGGTGTGGCCCGTTTCATTCTTGCCCTTCTGGAAACCCGTCAAGATGCTCACCGTTGATCAAGCCCGCGACTGGCTGTTGCAGCGTGCCCAGCCTGTTCGTACCAGCGAAACCCTGCCCCTGCTGCAGGCGCTGGGCCGTATTCTGGCCGAGCCGGTACTGGCCGGCGTTGATGTGCCGCCGCAGGATAACAGCGCCATGGACGGCTATGCCTTGCGCTGCGCCGATGGCAGCGGCCCCTTGCCAGTGTCACAGCGTATTCCGGCCGGCACCCAGCCGCAGCCTTTGCAAGCCGGTACGGCGGCGCGCATTTTCACGGGTGCGCCCATTCCTGCCGGTGCCGATGCGGTGGTCATGCAGGAGATGGCTGTGCTGCAGGCTGATGGCCAGGTGCTGTTCAGCCAGGCGGTGAAGCCGGGCCAGAATATCCGTCGCGCCGGCGAGGATATCCTGCGCGGAGCCACCGTGCTGTCCGCCGGGCAGTTGCTGACGGCGGCGGACCTGGGGCTGGCTGCGTCCATCGGTGTGGCAACGTTGACAGTCTATCGTCCGCTGCGGGTAGCGGTGTTCTTTACCGGTGACGAACTGACCGAGCCGGGGCAGCCGCTGGCAGCCGGTCATATTTACAACTCCAACCGTTACTGGCTGGTGCCCGAATTGATGCGCCTGGGCTGCGAGGTGACTGATCTTGGCATTGTGCCGGATTCGCTCAGCCGTACTCGGGAAATCCTGCAGGATGCCGCCGGGCTGGCCGATGTCATCATGACTTGCGGCGGGGTGTCGGTTGGCGAGGAAGATCACGTCAAGGCGGCGGTGGAGGCCGAGGGCAGTCTGGATCTGTGGAAGATTGCCATCAAGCCGGGCAAACCCTTGGCCAGCGGCAAGGTGGGTCAGGCCGGTTTCATCGGCTTGCCGGGCAATCCGGTTTCCGGTTTTGTTACCTACCAGGTACTGGTCAAACCCTATCTGCAGCGCTGCGCCGGTTTGCAGCAAGACGACACGCAGCCGGTGGCGCACTATCCGGCCGGCTTTGCCTGGGAGCGCCCGGACACCCGGCGCGAGGAATTCCTGCGGGTGAAGCTGGTGCAGCAGGATGGCCGGTGGCAATTGCAGCGCTATCCCAATCAGGGCTCCGGCGTGCTGACATCCTGTGCTTGGGCCGATGGCCTGGTGCGTCTGGCGCCAGGGCAGCAAGTGAGTCCGGGCGATATGCTGGCCTTGATTGCTTTTGCAGATTAAGCATGCCGCTGCTGCGTTTTGTGGATGGTGAGGGCCAATTGCTGGCCGAGGTGGCGGCCAATGCCGGTGAGGTGCTGCTGGATGTGGCCCGCCTGGCCGATGTCCCCTTGCACTGGCGTTGTGGGCAGGGTACCTGCGGCACCTGCAAGGTCCGCATCCGCCATGACGGCCCGGCACAGCCGGTGATGCCAAGTCGTAAGGAGCGCAATGTGTTGCTGCGCGCCGGTCTGATCGACCCGGCCCAGGCGGGGGCGGAAAGCTGGCCGGACATCTCCAGTGGCTGGCGGCTGGCCTGCCATCTGCCGGTGGGAGAGCAGGACTGGCAGGTGCTCTGCCCGCAGGACTGACGCCAGTTGTTTGGGGCGGGGGCGGTCAAGGCAAAGCCACGATGCAGATCGTGGCTTTTTTGTTGCCGGCAGAAGATTCAGCTGGATGCCGGGCTGACCACATTGCGCCCTGAGCGCTTGGCAATGTATAGCGCGCCATCGGCTGCTTCATAGATGCTTTGGGCGGTATCGTCTGGCTGTGGAATGCGGGCGGCCACGCCAATGCTGCAGGTTACTTTTTGCAAGGGGCTGCCATCGTGCGGCAAGTCCAGGTCTTCCAGGCGTTGGCGGAAGACTTCGGCGGCATCCACGGCATCCTGCATGCCGGTTCCCGGCAGCAGAACCCCGAATTCTTCCCCGCCCAGCCGGGCCGGCAGCGCGCCTTTGTGCTTGAAGGCGTCCTGCAGCACATGGGCCACCCGTTTGAGCACCACATCGCCAGCGTAATGACCGTACTGGTCGTTGTAGAGCTTGAAGTGATCGATATCCAGCAGAATAAAGGCCAGCGGCTGGTGGCTGTGGCGATGGCGTTCGATGCAGGGCAGAAATACTTCGTCAAAATGGCGGCGGTTGGCCAACTGGGTCAGACCATCGGTGGTGGCCAGGGTTTGCAGGCTGGCCTGACGTGAGATAAAGCGGGCAAAGCCGCACAGCAGCAGCATCAGCATGCTGCAGACCGGGGCAAACCAGAGCCGGCCCAGTCCAAGTAGCAGTATGCTGCCTGCTGCCACCAGTGCGGCGGCGGCGGCATAAACCAGCAATGCATTGCGCTGCTGGCCGCGCGGTGCAAGGCTGTAGTCCAGCAGCGCGATCAGCAGTAGCGTGAGCAGGGCCTGGCCTTGCAGGCCGAGGGGGCGGGGCAGCTTGCCATCTTGCAGCCCGCGCAGCAGATAGGCATTGATGATGACGCCGGGCATGCCGATGGAATTGCCGGAAATCGGGGTGCCGTGCATGTCGCCAAGGCCGGCGGCGGTAACGCCAATCAGCACAATGCGGTTGCGGAAGTATTCCTTGTCGACACCGGACAGCGCGTCGATATAGGACAGCCGCTCAAAGGGCGGTTTCCCGGTGGCAAACGGAACCATCACCTCGTCGGCGCGTACCCATGGTTCGTTGTGGCCGTGGAAAACCGGGACCGGTGGTGCGGCTGGTTTGCCCTGCGCCACATCCAGTATTGCACGGGCGAAACCGGGATGGTCCGGGCTGCCCAGTCCGGCGTACAAATAGGTACGGCGCACCACGCCATCCTTGTCGCGTTCGAAATCGGTGTGGCCCAGCCGGTTCGAGGCGGCCTCGAACAGTGGCAATGGCCGGGTTTCGGTCAGTTCCTGGCCATTGCTTTCCGGAAACACCGGGCTGACCACCTTGCCATTGCGACGCATGGCGGCGGCCAGAGCCTGATCGGGCTTGTCATTGCTCAGCGTGCTCTCTGCCAGGGCAATGTCCAGCCCAACCGCACGCGCATAGCGCAGTTGATCCAGCAACCGGGCGTGCAGCTCGCGGGGCCAGGGCCAACGGCCCAGCTCTGCCAGGCTGCGGTTATCCACTTCGATCACGATGGGGTCATCAGCCGACTTGTCCAGTCGGTGCCAGCTTAGTGCCGCATCGTAAAACCAGTTATCCAGCCGCTGCAGCGGCCCGGTCAGTGTCAGTAGCAGGCCAAGAAGCCCGGCAAGCAGCGGCAGCAACTGCCATAGCCTGGCATTGCCGGATAAGGGTCTGGATGTGTCTGCTGGCATGGATTTAGCGTAGTTGGACTTCTTCGAAGGCTTCAATGGCCTGATAGCCATGCTCACCACTGACTTCCAGGCGGGCAAAATACCGGCCTTGCGGCAGTTGTGCCAGCGGCCATACCGGCTGAGCCCTGCTGTCGCGGTAGCGGATGGTTTTCATGTCGGCCTGGTCGGACAGGGTTAGCGTGTAACGCGCGCCTGCCACCGGGTAGCGCCGCGCCAGCAGCGATGGTACCGCGGGTTTGAGTGCGGAAAACAGCCCACGTACCTGGATGGCCTGGGTATCGCTGTAGGGGCCGGGCTGGCCCTTGGCATCCAGACGTGCCACACGCCAGAACCATGCGCCCTTGTCGGGTAGCTCAATGGTGCTGTCTGCTTCGGTCAGCGTGCGTTGCAGGCTGATGCTGGCAAAGTCCGCCGTGCGCGACAGTTGCCATTGCAGTGGCTGTGTCGGACTGGCATTCAGCCGCAGGGAAAACGACTTGCCACGGATTTCCTGCACGCCGTCGCCAGCTTGCAGCAAGGGTGGTTGCGGATAGGCTTGCAGCGTGAAGCTGCGGCTGCTGTCGTAGCCTTCCAGGCCGGTGGCATTGCGCGCGCGTGCCGATAGCCGGTATTCGCCGTTTTCCGGCAGAGCGGCATAGAGCTGTGCTTGTTGCACCGTACGTTCGGCAATTTGCTTGCCGTGTTCACCCGGGCCGCGCACGCTCACCCGGTAAGCCACGGCTTGCTGATCGGCTTGCCAGTGCAGCAAGGGCGGGTTGAAGCTGCTGGCCGTTGGCAGGCTGCTCAGGTCCGGCGCTGCCGGCAGGGCTTGCGGTTGGCCGAGTTTGGCATTGGCGGAGGCCATGGCACCAAAGCCGGCCGGAACGTCCACCTGTCCTTGCTTGCTGGCATTGACATTCACCTTGCCGCGCAGCACCTCGGTGGCTGTGCTGTCTGCTGTTTCGGCACTGACGCGGAATTCGGTGCCGCGCACCGTGGTGACGGCTGACGGGGTGCGGATCTGGTAGCGGCCCGGCATCAGGATGTTGGGAATCACCGCGCTGCCGGTATTGCCCTTGTCCAGCTTGATTTCGGTTCTGGCCGAGCCTGTGCTGGGGTAGTAAATCTCGTTTTGCAGCTGTGCCGTGGTATTGGCATTCAGCAGCAGGGTGGAGCCATCGGCAAAGCGCAGCTTGAGCATGGCATCGTTGCCGGTCTGGAATTGCACCCCTTTGGGGTAGCGGATGTCCTTGCTGATGGGCATGGGCTTGCCGGCCGCATCATGGGCGCTGACCTCGCCGGAGAATTCCTCGATCTGGGCGCTGGAAGGCTGCTGTCTTACCCAGGCGTAGGGCACCTTGATGCGGCTGCCCGGCGTCAGGCGGTAGGGATCGGCAATGCGATTGAGCTTTTGCAGGCGTGGTACATAGGCGGCGGAGGACAGATGCTGGTCGGCAAAGGTCCACAGCGAGTCGCCGGGTTTGACCAGGTATTCCCAGCGGGCGCTGTCAATGCCTGAGGCAGCATGTGCCGAGTTAAACAGTAAAATAGTGCATACAAATGGGATTATTCTCATGGACAGTCTTGCTAAAAAATGGGCGCAAGTAACGCAGAATAACCGCATGGTAAGCTGCTGGCAGCGGAATGCAACAGTGCGTGGTTCGATGAGCAGGGGTTTTTTTATTTTTGTGATAAAAATAAGGCCAACCTGTAAGGGTTGGCCTGCAAGTGTCTGCAAAGGACGGAGCAGATGAAGAAATGCCTGTTTGTCAGCTCGTACGCAGTCGCTCGCTGCGGCCGCGCAACCATTCCAGCGTCAACAGCAGCAGGATGGAGAAGCCGATCAGCAGGGTGGCCGCCGCCGCAATGGTGGGGCTGAGGTTTTCGCGGATACCACTGAACATCTGGCGCGGCAGGGTGGCTTGTTCCGGCCCGGCCAGGAACAGCGTTACCACCACTTCATCGAAGGAAGTGGCAAAGGCAAACAGCGCACCCGAAATCACCCCCGGCGCAATCAGCGGCAGGGTGATGCGGAAGAAGGTGGTGATGGGCGAGGCACCCAGGTTGGCCGCCGCACGGGTCAGGTTGTGGTTATAGCCCTGCAGGGTGGCGGTCACGGTGATGATGACAAAGGGTACGCCCAGCGCGGCATGTTCCAGAATCAGCGTGGTATAGCTGTTGTCCATGCCCAGCGGGGCAAAGAACAGGTAGCTGGCCACGCCGACAATCACCACCGGCACCACCATCGGCGAAATCAGCAGGAACATGATGATGCCCTTGCCACGGAATTCGCCGCGGGTGAGGCCGATGGAAGCCAGGGTGCCCAGCACCATGGCCAGCACGGTGGCGGCCGGGGCCACGATCATGCTGTTCTGCAAGGAGCGGATCCACTCCGGTGCGCTGAACAGGTCCTGATACCAGCGGAAAGAAAAGCCGGTCAGCGGGTATACCAGGAAAGAGCCTTCGTTGAAGGACAGCGGAATGATCACCAGCACCGGCAGGATCAGGAACAGCAGGGTCAGGCCGCTGGTAATGCGCAGAACGTAGTGCCACACCTTTTCGATGGGCGACATGGTCGGGTTCAGCATGGTTATGTCTCCGTGAAGGGTGAGGGTTAGCCCAGGCGCAGGCTCTTGGCGCCTACCAGCCAGTTGTAAACGATGTACAGGATCATGGTGGCGGCCAGCAGCAGGCCGCCCAGTGCGGTTGCCATGCCCCAGTTGATCGAGGTGTTGGTGTAGAAGGCCACGAAGTAGCTCACCATCTGGTCGTTCGGGCTACCCAGCAAGGCCGGGGTGATGTAGTAGCCGATGGACAGGATGAACACCAGCAGCGCACCGGCACTGATACCGGCCACGGTTTGCGGGAAGTACACGCGCCAGAAGCTGGCAAACGGGTGGCAGCCCAGCGAGATGGCAGCCTTCATGTAGCTGGGCGAGATGCCTTTCATCACGCTGTAGATGGGCAGGATCATGAAGGGCAGCAGGATGTGTACCATGGAGATGTACACGCCGGTGCGGTTGAACACCAGTTGCAGCGGGTGATCGATGATGCCCAGCCATTGCATGGTGGAGTTGATCAGGCCGCCCGATTGCAGCAGCACGATCCAGGCGGCAACCCGTACCAGGACAGAGGTCCAGAACGGCAGCAGTACCAGAATCATCAGCAGATTGCTGGTGCGGGTGGGCAGATTCACCAGCAGGTAGGCCAGCGGGTAGGCCAGGGCCAGCGCGATGGCGGTGACTACCAGGCTCATCCAGAAGGTGCGGGTGAAGATGTCCAGATAAATGGCCTGGTCCGGCGAGGAGCGGCTGATTTCGCCCAGGTCGTCCACGCGGTGGTCCATGGCGGCCAGCAGGTAGAACGGAGTCTGGGTGCTGGTGTTGCGGCGAATGGCCTGCCAGTAGGCCGGGTCACCCCAGCGTTCGTCCAGATTGGTCAGCGCTTCCTTGTAGGACTTGGGCGGCGGGTCCATCGGCAGGGCGCGCGCAGTCTTGTTGAGCAGACTGCGGTAGCCGGCTACTTCCATGTTCAGGCGTTTGCCCAGATCGCCCAGTTTCTGGTCGTCGTGAGCTTGCTGGATGTCTTGTGCCGCCGCGGCATACACCGTTTCTGGCGGCAGGGCACGGCCACTCCAGCTGGAAATGGCCTTGACCGTGTGTGGCATGGCGTCAACCACTTCGGGGTTGTTGACGCTCTTGAACAAGAGGCTGGTAATGGGCAGCACGAATACCAGCAGGATAAACAGTACCAGCGGCAGAATCAGCAGCTGTGATTTCAGCTTGTTCATGCGCTCGGCGCGGGCCAGTTTCTGCTTCAGAGAACGGCCGGCCTCCGGCTGGGTGGCTGCGACAGCGGTGGTGGGTGCAGAGGAAGCGGTCATTCTTCCGGCTCCGGATCAGGTAAGGGGTAAAACCCCCTGGGGATGAACCCCCGAGGGGGCGGGCCTGCTGCCGGTAAACTATCCGGCAGCAGTCATGCGTGTTGCAGCTGCTTACTTGGCAGCCCAGGCATTGAAACGTTGTTCCAGCGATTCGCCGTAGTCAGCCCAGAACGCCACATCCACGGCTACGCCGCTCTTGATGTTTTGCGGGGCGGTCGGCAGGTCGGCAACCAGCTTCTTGTCCAACAGCGGTACGGCTTTCTTATTGGTCGGGCCGTAAGCGATGTTCTGCGAGTACACCTTCTGGTTTTCCGGCTTGCTGGCAAAGGCGATGAACTTCAGTGCAGCGTCCTTGTTCGGGGAGCCCTTCGGAATGGCCCAGGAGTCGAAGTCATACATGCCGCCGTTCCAGACGATCTTCAGGTTCTTGCCTTCCTTCTGGGTGTTGGCAATGCGGCCGTTGTAGGCCGAGCTCATCACCACGTCGCCGGATACCAGGTATTGCGGCGGTTGTGCGCCAGCTTCCCACCACTGGATGTTCGGCTTCAGCTGGTCCAGCTTCTTGAAGGCGCGGTCCACGCCAGCCGGCGTGGCCAGAACCTTGTACACATCTTTCGGCGCTACGCCGTCAGCCATCAGGGCCACTTCCAGGGTGTACTTGGCACCTTTGCGCATGCCGCGCTTGCCCGGGAATTTCTTCACATCCCAGAAATCTTTCCAGCTGGTCGGGCCAACCTTCAGCTTGTCGGCGTTGTAGGCCAGCACGGTGGACCATACAAAGATGCCTACGCCGCAAGTCTGGGCGGCACCCGGTACGAAGTCGGCCTTGTTGCCGATCTTGCTGTAGTCCAGCTTTTCAAACATGCCTTCGTCGCAACCGCGGGCCAGTTCCGGGGATTCCACTTCCAGGACGTCCCAGGACACGCTCTTGGTGTCGACCATGGCTTTGACCTTGGCCATTTCGCCGTTGTATTCGCCGCCAACCACCTTGATGCCGGTGGCCTTGGTGAAGGGTGCGTAGTAGGCCTTTTCCTGGGCGGCCTTGTTGGCACCGCCAAAGGAAATCACGGTCAGGTCAGCTGCCTGGGCAGCCTGAGCGCAACATGCTGCCACTACCGCCAGCGAAAGAGCTTTCATGCATTTCTTCATTTGATAGTTCTCCATATTGTTTTGGGACTACAGCTACACGCTACTCACTCGCACGCACTCACTCGGCCACTGCGACAGGATCGAGCGCTCTTACGTGTTCTACATTCCAGCCCAGGGAAACTACGTCGCCCACGGACAGCTTGGGGTCCAGGGTGGCGATAGGCTGCTTGATGATGAAACTGGAATTGCCACATGCTTCCAGGCGGATGCGCACATGGTCACCCAGGTAAATGAATTCGCGGATACGGCCGGAGAAGCGGTTTTGCTCCTGCTGCACATTCAGATTGATGCGCTCCGGACGGATGGACAGCGACACCGGCGCACCGGGCGCGGCATCGTGAATGGCCATGGCTTCCACCCGTTCGCCGTTTTCCAGGCCCACGGTACAGCGATCACCCTCGCGGCTGAGCAGCTTGCCGTGCAGGCGGTTGTTTTCGCCGATGAAGTTGGCCACAAAGGTGTTGCGCGGGTGCTCGTACAGGTTTTGCGGGCTGTCGATCTGCTGGATTTCGCCCTGGTGGAACACGGCCACGCGGTCAGACATGGTCAGCGCTTCGCTCTGGTCGTGGGTGACGTACACCACGGTCACGCCCAGGCGTTCGTGCAGGTGCTTGATTTCCATCTGCATGTGTTCGCGCAGTTGCTTGTCCAGTGCGCCCAGCGGTTCGTCCATCAGCACCAGTTGCGGTTCGAATACCAGGGCGCGGGCCAGGGCCACACGCTGTTGCTGACCACCGGACATCTGGCCCGGATAGCGGTTGGCAAACTTGTCCAGCTGCACCATGGACAGCGCGCGCTTCACCCGTTCGGTGACGTCGGTCTTGTCCATGCCGCGCACCTTCAGCGGGAAGGCCAGGTTTTCGGCCACGGTCATGTGCGGGAACAGTGCGTAGTTCTGGAACACCATGCCGATGTCGCGCTTGTGCGGCGGCACCCGGTTGAGCGAGCGCTCACCCAGCATGATTTCACCAGCAGTGGGGGTCTCGAAGCCGGCCAGCATCATCAGGCTGGTGGTCTTGCCGGAGCCGGACGGTCCCAACAGGGTAAGGAATTCACCCTTGCGGATATCCAGATTGAGGTCTTTGACGATCAGGGTCTCGCCGTCGTAGCTCTTTTGTACGTTCTTGAAGCGGACCAGGATGTCGCTTGCACTCGTTTCAGCCATGACCACTCCTGTTGTTTAAATGGTGATGACTGAATTGTAAAAACCGCATGACAGTGCGGATATCGGCCAGCGGCGGATTTTGCTGTCAGGATAAATGCTGTAGTCCTGTAGGGCGATTCCTACACGCCATCAGCATGTTTCAGCCGCTGGCAGCCTTAGCGCTGGCGCAGCAATGGCGGTGGGCGGGAAGGTTCCGGTCCAGGTAGCGGCCACCGGCAATGCCCTGCGGGCTGCCCGGAAAGCCCGGCAGCAGTGCCATGCCGCGCCTAGCAGGGCGCGCAAGCTTGTGAACGTCGGTGGTGGCGGGGCTGCCAGCGCATCAGCGCATTACCTGTACCAGGCCACGGCGCTGCGCTTCCAGCACCGCCTCGGTACGGCTGTAGACGCCAAACTGTTCCAGGATGGCGGCCACATGCACGCGCACGGTGTTTTCCGACAGGCCCAGGCTATTGGCAATGGCCTTGTTGGAGCGGCCCAGGCACAGCTCGCTGAGCACTTCCAGTTGGCGCGGCGTCAGTTGCGAGCCGCGGCCTGCCGCCTTGGCCGGTGCCGCGTCGATCAGAGCCTCGCCACGCAGGCAGCGTTCCAGCGCCTGGTCAATCTGCTCGACACTGGCGGATTTGGCCAGCACCCCGGCAATGTCCGGTGTGGCGCTGGCCAGCTCCGGGCTGGCCGACAGGATGATGATGCGTGCCGACTGGAAATGTCGGCGCAGCACGGTGACGCCATCCAAGCCGTTCAGGCCGGGCAGTTGGATGTCCAGCAGGATGATGTCCACCGGCGTGCTGCCGTACTGGTGGATGGCATCCATCACGGTGCCGGCTTCAAGAATATTGCCAACCTTGTCGTTGTTTTCCAGTACCAGGCGCAGGCCGGTACGAAACAGGGCGTGGTCGTCGATGAGAAGCAGTCTGGCGCTAAGCATGGTGCATGGGTCGTCTGATAAGGAATAGCTACGGGCTATGCAGGCTGAACCGCTGGTGCAGCCTGGGCATGGGGCGATCCGGGCCGGTGGCGTCCACTGGCATGGCCTGCCATGTCAAGTGGATGGAAATTCCCGGCTTGGCAAATATGTGCTTTTTTCAGAAAAAAGCAAAGCCTTTCTACTGTGCGCTGCCTTGCGGCGCGCACGGCTGTTGGCTGAGTAGCTGGTTAAGGCTGTCGTACAGTTGTGCGGGGGCAACCGGCTTGTGCAGCAAGGGCAGGCCGCTGTCGCTGGCTTCGCGTAGCCGGGCCGGGGCGGTGTCGCCGGTCAGCAGCAGGGCCGGAATGTCGCGGCCCACCGCCTGGCGGATGGCGTGGATGGCATCACTGCCGTTTTTTTGTTCACGCAGCCGGTAGTCGCTGATCAGCAAGTCCGGTTGCTTGTGATTGAGCCAGGGCAGGGCAGCGTCCAGCGACTCTGCCGCCATGCACTGGCAGCCCCAGCTTTGCAACAGCAGCACCATGCTGCTGCGCACAATATCGTCATCCTCGATCAGCAGCACGGTGGCCTTGGGCAGGCATTGGCTGATGCCGACTGCCGGCGCGGCTGCCGCTGGCAGCGGGCTGGCGGTGGCGATGCGTGGCAGGCCAAGGCGGAACACACTGCCGCGGCCTGGCCGCGATGCTACACGCAAGGGGTGTTGCAGCAGTTGGGTGAGGCCGCGCACGATGGCCAGCCCAAGGCCCAGGCCTTTCTTGCGGTCGCGTTCCGGATTCCCCAGTTGGTGGAACTCGTCAAAGATTTCCTGCTGTTGCTGCGCGGCTATGCCAATGCCGCTGTCCCATATCTCCAGCCACAACTGGTCGCCACGGCGGCGGCAGCCCACCAGGATGCCGCCGTGCTGGGTGTAACGGATGGCATTGCTGATGAGGTTGCGCAGGATCAGCTCGATCAGCGACGGGTCGGACATCACCACCTCGGCCGTGTCACGGCTGCGGTAGAACAGCCCCTTGGTGTTGGCCAGCGGTGCCAGCTCTCTTTCCATCTTGTTTAGCAGTGGCTGCAGGGCAAAGGCTTGCAGCTGCGGGGTGATCACCCCGGCATCCACCCGCGAATAATCCAGCAGGCTGTGCAGCATTTCCGCCGAGGCATTGGTGGCGCTCTGGATATTGGCCAGCAGGCTTTGCTGCCTGGCATCCAGTGCGGTTTTGCCCAGCACTTCCAGAAATAGCCCCTGCGCGTGGATGGGTTGGCGCAGGTCGTGGCTGGCGGCGGCCAGGAATTTCGACTTGGCAAGATTGGCCTGCTCTGCCTCCTGTTGTGCCCGGCGCGATTCGGCAGACGCCTGGCGCAGCCGGTCTACCAGTTCCAGGTTTTCAAAGCGCAGTTCGATGGC
Source organism: Aquitalea magnusonii (assembly GCF_002217795.2). Classification (NCBI taxonomy): domain Bacteria; kingdom Pseudomonadati; phylum Pseudomonadota; class Betaproteobacteria; order Neisseriales; family Chromobacteriaceae; genus Aquitalea; species Aquitalea magnusonii. Next base: position 2,067,964 of record NZ_AP018823.1, on the reverse strand, counting down.
CCCACGCGCGGCGCGTTCGCTATTACGCGCCTGCATCAGCAGGGTGGCCAGATACATGATGGCAGCCAGCCCCAGCGTGTTTAGCGCCAGCGCATCCGATAACAGCGACTTGAGCGCGATCATGCCCAGCTCCAGTGAAATGAAGCCGATGAACACCGGCAGCACGGGCGACAGGATGGACATGGAATTGCCAGCCACGCCGGACAGCACGGCAATGGCCAGAATCCAGCTTGGCGGCGATGCCGGATTCAGACCCACCCACATCAGGCTGCCCCAGGCGGCACCGTCGATGGCGTGCAGCAGTACCAGACGCCGCCGCAGCCTGGGCAGTGCGGCAGGCAGAATGGGCCGGGCCAGAATACGGCGGGCGTCGACAATGTCGATGAGCTTGGAGGCAATCACCAGCACGCACCACCCGCTCAGTCGCAAGGGGTCGGCCTGGTGTTGCAAGGCATAGGCCACCAGCAATACCACCAGAATGCCGGGCAGCACCGAGCTGCCCAGATTATTGAGCAGCAGGCGGATCTGTTCGATGCGCACTTTTTCCTGCGATGACGGTTGCAGATTGCTGATCATGAATAGTGTGCCGCCGCAAGGCCGTGGGCCTGGGCTTATCTGCTTATCTCAAGGTTGGTGCCGCCAGGGGACGGCGGCCGGGTGTTGCAGCCCATTATAGTCCGCTGAGCTGACCGTTCTGCGCGCTGGTCAGCCATGCGGTGCTGGCGGGTGCGCCGGCCAACGTGGCTTGGCCGTGGGGCAGGGCTGCGCTTGATACGGATCAAGTCTTTTTCTGTCAGCGCTGCCGTGGCAGAAAAATCAATATATAGTGTTTTGAAATTTTAAATCACTACATATTGTTATGAAAAATACTGTACTGGTGAATCCGCTTGCCACGCTGGACGAATACCTCAGCCGCGCCGACTGGCGTGTTTCTGCCAATGCCAACCAGGGTTACAGCCTGGGCGGGATGATACTCAACGCCGCCGGCAAGCTCACCGCCAACTACTGGCTGGATGGCATCTACCCGCCGCAGGTGGCGCAGGCTCACCGCGATGCAGACTTCCACCTGCATGATCTGGACGTGCTGGCCGGTTACTGCGCCGGCTGGTCGCTGCGTCAGTTGCTGCATGATGGCTTCAATGGCGTGCCGGGGCGGGTGGAATCCGCGCCGCCGCGTCACCTGGGTTCCGCCCTGGGCCAGATGGTGAATTTCCTTGGCACCTTGCAAAACGAATGGGCAGGCGCACAGGCATTTTCCAGCGTGGACACCTATCTGGCACCCTTTGTCAAACGCGATGCGCTGAGTGATGCCCAGGTAGAGCAGGCGATGCAGGAGTTTGTCTACAACCTTAACGTCCCCTCGCGCTGGGGTACGCAAACCCCGTTTACCAACCTCACCTTCGACTGGACCTGCCCGGTGGACCTGGCCGGGCAAATCCCCATCATCGCCGGTGAGGAAATGCCCTTCTGCTATGGCGATTGCCAGCCGGAAATGGACCGCATCAACCGCGCCTTCCTGCGGGTGATGGGGGCGGGCGATGCCCATGGCCGGGCGTTTACCTTTCCCATTCCCACCTACAACATCACGCCGGATTTTGACTGGGACAGCGCCAACGCCGATTTGCTGTTTGACCTGACCGCGCGTTACGGCCTGCCGTATTTCCAGAACTTCCTGAATTCCGACCTGGAGCCGCAAATGGTGCGCTCCATGTGCTGCCGCCTGCAACTGGACCTGCGCGAGCTGCTCAAGCGCGGCAACGGCCTGTTTGGCAGCGCCGAACAAACCGGTTCGCTAGGCGTGGTTACGCTTAACTGCGCGCGGCTGGGCTATCGCTTCCGGGGTGACTGGGAAGGCCTGCTGGCCGAAACCGACCGTCTGCTGGCACTGGCCCGCATCAGCCTGGAAATCAAGCGCGAACGGGTGCAGGGCTGGATGGATGATGGCCTGTACCCCTACACCAAGCGCTATCTGGGCACGCTGCGCAATCACTTCTCCACCGTGGGGGTGAATGGCATCAACGAACTGGTGCGCAATTACACCGGTGATCGCGACGACATCAGCAGCCCCGCCGGCCAGCAACTGGCGCTGGCGCTGCTGGACCACATCCGCGCCCGCATGGTGCAAATGCAGGAAGACACCGGCCACCTGTACAACCTGGAAGCCACCCCGGCCGAAGGCACCACCTACCGCTTTGCCCGCGAAGACCGCAAGCGCTACCCCGACATCCTGCAGGCCGGCCCGCTGGACAAGCCTTACTACACCAACTCCAGCCAGTTGCCAGCCGGGCATACCGATGACCCCTTCCTGGCCTTGCAGCACCAGGAGCCACTGCAGCGCCGTTATACCGGCGGCACGGTACTGCACCTGTACATGACCGAGGCAGTCAGCTCTGCCGCGGCCTGCAAGCAACTGGTGCAGCGCTCGCTGCAACGCTTCCGCCTGCCTTATATCACGGTGACGCCAACGTTTTCGGTCTGCCCGCGGCATGGCTACCTGACTGGCCACCACGAATTCTGCCCCAAGTGCGATGCCGAACTGCTGGCCCGCAGCACGGCAGCCAGCGCGCCCGGCTGCTGCTAAACAGCATGGCGCAGCCAGGCACAAACCTGCTGCTGCGCTGCGCCGCCTTGCCCCAGCGCCGGGCGGCCTGTGTCAGCGCGCCTTAGCCCAGGGGCGCTAGGCCGTTTTGTTAGCCGCGCCTCATTTTTCCCCTCTCACCGGAGAACAATATGTCACATCAAACCGAAATCAAACCGGCGGAACAACTGGACCCGTCCCTGCGCACCCGCTGCGAAGTATGGACCCGCGTGATGGGCTACTTCCGCCCGGTATCCGCCTTCAATACCGGCAAGCAGGGCGAATTTGCCGAACGTGTGCATTTTGATGAACAGCATCTGCATCACTGAGGCGGCTGCACCGGCCGGCGCGGGCTGCCTGCCGCTGGCCGGCATCGAGCCATTTTCCAGTTGCGACTGGCCGGGGCGGCTGGTGGCCACGGTGTTTGTGGCCGGCTGCCCCTGGCGTTGCGGCTATTGTCACAATGCCACGCTGCAGGCACGCAGCGCCGGGGTGCTGGATTGGCCCGCGGCCCGCGCGGTCTTGGCGCAACGCGTGGGCTTTCTGGACGGGGTGGTATTCTCCGGCGGCGAAGCCACGCTGGCCCCGCAACTGGCCGACTGGATGCAGGACGCCCGCCAACTGGGCCTGGCCATCGGCCTGCATACGGCGGGCATCTACCCGCAGCGACTGGCGGCACTCAAGGGCCTGGTGGACTGGATCGGCCTCGACATCAAGGCCGCGCCCGGCGGGGTGGATGCCGTCACCGGCGTGCCCGGCAGCGAGGCGCGCATGTGGCAGGCGCTGGATATCGCGCTGGACATGGTAGCGGACGGCGGTGCCGCGCTGGAATGCCGCACCACGCTGGACCCACGCCTGATGACGGCAGACAGCCTGCATCAGCTGGCGGCAAGCCTGCAGGCCAAGGGCGTCACCCACGCCGCCTTGCAACAGGGGCGGGATGCCAAAGGCCAGCCATTGTTCGACGCCGCACAATGGCCGGGACAGGCGGTACTGGACGACTGGCAGCGGCGCTTTTGCCAGTTTGGCTGGCGTCACGCCTAGTTTTCACGCACTACCGTCTGCGCACTCGCGCCATACTTCAAGCCGGGCAGCTTTGACCCTGCCTCTGTCGCAGCAACTGCCGCGACAGACGGCTGTGCAAGCGCTGATGGCAGGCGGCGGCCAGCCCCAGCAACTCGCCATTATCGGCAGAGATGCCCGGCGGCGTGGCAATCTGCTGCGCCAGCGCCTGCAAGGGCGTAGCCGAACTGTTCAGCCCCAGCAAACGGCCATGCGCATGACGCAAGGGGTGATCCGGTGTGTAATCCAGCGTCAGCAACCAGTGCGAATGCTGCCAGCGCGCGCCCTGCGCCAATACCGTTTGCAACACCGCATGACTCACCTGCACCCCGGCCTCCGCCGCCAGCGCCAGCGCTTGCTCCCAACGCGGCGCGGCAGGCGGTAACTGCGCCAGTGCCGGCAGCAGCTCCCTGTTCAACCAGTCACGCAACTGCCGCGCCAGCGGCTTGCCACTGCGACGCAAGGCGCGCAGCAGTGCCGTGGCGGGCCAGTATTCCTTGATGTCTTCAGTTTCTGCGGTGTTTTCGCGGGTCGGGTCTGCCGCCAGTAATTGCTGCATGCGGCTTCCCAGCCGACGGCCAATGACCGCCAGCACATCGCCGCTGTGCAGCCACCATTGGCCGTGGTGGTGCCGAATATGCAGCGGCTTGCCGTGGTAGTAACAGCAAAGGGGAGGCGGGTGTTGGGGGGGGGTGCGTTGTCATGAAGCGGGTTCCTTCGAGTACGTTGAAAGTCACCCCTGTTGAGAGGGTGGCCAGGTACTTCAACACCGCTCGAAGACGGCCTGCAGATTTTCCCGGTTGCCCGAGTATTGTATGACTGCACGCTACCCGGCCATAAGCTGCGCATTGTCCACAAAAACGGACAATGACAAAACCGATGGACGTAAAAATGCCGTCAAGCTTTCGGGTACGGCAACCGCTTCGAGATGGTGTGTTGAGCACCAGCGGCACACTCTAGCGATGGGCGGGTAGGGCGGAAACTGCTCGAAAGGGAGGGCCAGCACAGCGTTGCTGGCCGCGATGTCTGCGCCATTGCCTGATGGGTGGTGGCAAGTTTCCAGATACGTTTGCTCAAAACATTGTCGCGGGATGCGACAACTATCGCCGCATGCCTTGCTGCTGGCTTTTTGCTGGTGGGCCTCCTGCAAAATCAAGCAATTATCTAATTTAAAGCATGGATGGCAGTATTTGCCGCAAAAATGCCAAATGATTAAAGCGTGAATAAAATCAAAGACATTATTATTTTTATAAGAAAATTATTGTAATACTTTTCAAATAAATTGAGCTGGCTAGACACCTTGGTTTCATGTGGCTACTATAAATTGTGCATATCAATATTTTAATTGCACAAAAATTTCATTTGGCAACGTATTGCCTTCATTTTCTGCTTCACTAATTAGTAAGTTGCGAATAAGTAACCTAAAATCAAGCGCCGATTGAAATAATTTGTATCGGTGTAGGTAAAATTAAACATTAAAGGCGAGGAATTTTATGTTTAGTCAGTTCTCTGTAAGGCAAAAACTGCTGGGGGGCTTCACCCTGATGATTGTGCTGTTGTCCATCCTGCTGGGTGTGGCCGTTGTGAACATGCAAACCATCAATAGCAAAATTATTGACATGACACAGGATCGCTATCCCAAGATAGCCCTTGTACACAGTGTGACGGCCAAATCGCTCGATATGGCCCGAGAAATACGTAATGCGATCATTTTCAGTACCGAAGATACCGAAGGGTATATATCGAAAGTGATAAGCCTGGACAAGTCTCAGGACGATGATATGGGCAAGGTGGAGTCTCTCCTTTCTACGGCGAAAGGTAAGGAACTCTTTGAAAAATTGAAAGAGCAGAACAAGGCGCTGAGTGCGGCTCTGGAACAAACCTACCCCCTGATTCGTGCTCACAAAACTGTTGAAGCAGCGGAAATGGTTAAGCAGAAAGTTGCGCCAGCTAACAATACCTTCATGGCAAGCCTGAAAGATTTTTCCTCGTTGCAAGAAGAGGAAATGCAGAAGTCTATTCAGGATGCTTCCCGTGCGTACCAAAGTGCTAGGGTCAACATGCTGACCGTAGGCGGAATTGCGCTATTACTCGCTATTGGTAGCGCTCTCTTCATTGCCAGACTCATTACGGTGCCGCTGCAGAAGTCTGCCCAATTAGTAGAAAAAATTCGCCAGGGTGATCTGACTGGACATGATGAAACATATCCTCCCGCACGCGATGAAGCGATAAAGATCGCTAGTGGTCTACAGGAAATGCGTACTGGCTTGCGTCAGATTGTTCAAGCAATCCAGTTGAATGCGCACAATGTTTCCGACTCCGCCAGAGAACTATCCAGCATGGCCGAGCAAGTGGCCGGCGGAGCGCAACATCAGGCCGAGGCCACCTCAGAAGCGGCTGCAACTATCGAACAGCTCACGGTCAGCATCAACCACGTGGCCGATAATTCAGACGAGGCCAAGCGTCAGTCTTTGCAAACGGGTAGCTTGGCGCGAGATGGTGGCCAGGAAGTGATCGATTCTGTTGCCCGGATCAAGGATGTCAGCCAAGCCGTTAGTGGTACCTCCACGCAGATGAATATTCTTAGTAGCGAAGTACAAAAAATTGACAGTATTGTCACCGTGATTCGTGATGTTGCCGATCAAACCAACCTGCTTGCCCTTAATGCAGCTATCGAAGCCGCCCGTGCCGGGGAAATGGGGCGGGGATTTGCAGTGGTAGCAGATGAGGTACGTAAACTTGCCGAACGTACCACCTCATCAGCACAGGAAATTACCCAGATGATCAACTCCATTCAGGTAGGTGTCACGCGGGTAGTAGGTAGCATGAATTCTAGCTTGAGCAGCGTAGAAGCCGTGACTAGCAGTACAGAGCTAGCCTCACAAACGATAGAACGTATTGGTGCGAGTACGCATGAAATCGAGAGCACCATTGCCAATATCACCGATGCGCTAGGTGAACAGCGGATTGCCAGTCAAAGCTTGGCACAAAACATGGAGCGTGTATCTCAGATGGCTGAAGAGAATAGCGCCACGGTGGAAGAGCTTGCGACGACTTCTGCTCAGCTCAGCGCGCTCTCCCACGACTTGCAAGGTATTACAGCGCGTTTTCAGCTATAGAATGCCAGTGCTTGGATTAATGTAAGCGCAGAGGCTGACTATCACTAGTTAGCCTGCTTTCTGGCGCTGCGCTGGAGTAAAAGTAAGCCTTACCACACATGACTGTTCAGGCTTGACAGCCAGTGTGTCCAAAACGATTGATCATGATCACTGTTTAAATAGTTCTGCCTACCCGCTGTCTTTGCTTACTGAGTGGGTACGAAAATACACGCCGTGTTATACAAACAACAACTGAACCGTGTTCATTGTTTTCAAGCGTCTTAAAAGTGAGCCCCTGACTGCATTTTTTGTACTGCCCATGCCCGCATAATGCGGGCATGTCTACTTTTACCTCCTGTATCACACAGCGATGTCATGAAGAGTGCTTAGGGCGTGAGCGCCTGCTGCGTTTCACCGCGCGTAGGGTGGATGCCCCGAAGGGGCGATCCACCGCGAAACGCTCTCGAATAAATCCATTTCCCCCATTGAAAAACCACCGTGCCGACGCGCCCACTGGGCCCCGTCAAGCATGCCGACGGGCGGGCCGGGGCGAGGTAAGTAATCGCCTGCAATGTCTGAGCGATTTGACCTTAGCTAATCGCGAGTTCAGGCGCGCCTCGCACCGGGCGGGGCCTGTCGGGCAGCCGCAGGCCATGCTTGCTGGGTGGCCTTGGAGGTGAAAGAGGGCTTGGCCAGGCAAGCCCTCCTTCCCGTCCGCCACGCGGAAGCGGCACTTAAATCATCATCCGCGTGAGCGGATTTTCATCACGGCTTTCTCTTTTAAAATCAAAGGTAAATGCAACTTCGCGGGTCTCGCCCCGCCGTCGAGGTACTTTACTTTTGTTTCGCCAAAAAGAAAGTACCCAAAGCAGAGGCGACCCGCCGTGCAGGTAGCACGCCAGATGAAGGTCAAGATTATTCTATGCCATTGTGCTAGTATGACTGCTTTCGGCCAAGAGCGGTCATTGCCGAGATATGGGACCGAGGCCTCAAGATCGGCCTCAGCCGTCTATCGCACACCAGATAGAAGAAGGCTGCTGTCATGTTGAAAGCAGCCTAAAACATCTCTATTAAAGCGGGGGCGATCCATATCATTCTTGGTTATACACAGACAAACCAAATATACACCTGCAAAGGTGTATATTTCACGTTGGGCCTCATAACGATATGCGCTGCTTCGGAATAACAAAGGCTAAACAACGCTGCAAGAACACCGGGAAGTTTCCGTATTGCTCGAAACATTGGTGGCAACCGCTTAGCGGGCTAGTTCTCGTTGTTTCGGTCATCGGCTTTTGGGCGGGATTTTTTCAGGATCTCATTAAGCCGTTGAAGGAGTGGTCCGAAAGAGTTGCTGAATTCAAGAAGCCGTTAGCCGTCGAGATTAAGAGCAATCGGCGCACGGTTCCAGAGTGGTTGCAGGACCCAGACCCTACCAAGGGGGAGCCAGACATAGTCACAATCCTATCGGACCGGCGTCCAATGAAGACGCTTGAGATATTCCACTCTGCCAAGGACCAGCGATTTCGGGACTATCCGCCGACAGCGCCACTGACCGATTTTCGCATCCCTACTTCTGCCGAATATGAGGTCGTCGATCTTGATGGTGACGACATTCCGGAAGTCGTTGTTACGTTTTCCAACCAGATATATTCACTGCACTACGACAAACTCGTAAGCGTATTGATCTTGAATCCTCGCGGAGAACTGCTTACCAAGACGCCGTATCCAACAAAGATCGAAGGCCTTGAAGTTGTCTCGCTAACCCCCTACAGCGCGTTCCAAACAACGGGGGTAATGTATGACGCCATTAGCAATACGTCGGAGACGATCACCTTCGCCAATGGATTTCACGTTGCTGATCGCAACGGACAGCGTGTCCTCCAATTTTCGTGGGTAATCGACAACGCCGGTTACGTTGGGCCTCATCTGCATCAGGTGCAAGAAATGGTTATGCGAGATGGCCGGCTAGAACCTCTTTCCGAGAAGCCCGCTCTGTATATTTCGGAAGATTGGAACGAACCATGGTCGGGGCAGACACAGGTCAATATTGAGGCTGCGAAGCTATTCTTGAAAGAACACAATCTGCCGCCGTTCTCGGAAATGAGGAAGGAAGCCGAGAAGTCTTTCTTCGGGACGCCAATAAGGCCCGACCCTGCGGTGCAGGAGACGCTGCGCAATAAAGCCGTGCAGCGCCCCTGACCTTGAACGTTGGGCATCACCATTACGAGTACTGAGATCACAGGAGTTCTTATGAGCAAGCTTTCCAAAACCAAAGTTCAAGTATTGGATCAATTCGAGGCAAGGACTGATGAATGGTCCTTCGGCGCTTTTGAAAAGGCGCTCGAACAGGCAATGGGTGCCAGATACGGAAATTATCAAACGGCAAAATCGACGATTGCGGAAGCTGATCATGATGGTCGGTGGCCTAATACGGTAAAGAGATACGTATTGTCCAACTACCGAGCTTTCGGAAATTCTCCGGCAGAACTTGTAAGCATTGCCAACCGTATCCTTGCCGGTCTGACTGAGGAAGAGAAGTCATATTGGAAGCCCGCCGCCAACAAGTGATGCCCAACCCATCATTTTTTAGTTCCTCGTAATGGATACCGAAGAGCTTCCGCTCCTTGATGCACTGCGCGGCTTGGCCATGCTCCAGCAGGAATTTCTTCGTCTCGCGCTTTTCGTCGCGTCGGAGGGCCCAGCAAGCTTCGAAGGGGAAAAGCTAACTTGTACGCTTGGTGACGGACAACGGCGCACAAGCACGTTTCTGGCTATGGCCGCAGGTCAGTCATTTGAAACGTTGCTGCATGTGGCGAAGCTTCGCGGCATCCCGGTTCGAGATGCGTATCCGGTCGCTAGATCGGCAATCGAATCCTTCGTAAACGCTAGCTATCTCTTGGCCGAATCGGACAATGTTGCCGCACGAGCCATCCGGTACATCGACTTTGCTGCTTGGCGTCACCACAATCGGAAATTTGGGAGCGGTGAGTTCTCGATTGAAGTTCGCTCAGACCCTGATCCCCAGGCCACGCTCACGCAGAAGTATCCCGAGTTCAGTGGTAAGGGTAACGGCTCGTGGACTAACCTCGATGTGCCTAGCCGAATAAGGAGAGTAGGCGAATTAGCGGGACGGCGATCTGGGTCACGCCTACTTGCAGCTTATGGTCTGATCTACTCTCTTTCATCCGAGATCATTCACGGCTCTCCCTTCGGTGCAAGCTACTTCTACTCCGCGCATTTGAAGGGCGAAAGAACTACTAAGGCATTTCAAGCCGCGACCGTGCGTCATCTGGAAGAGATATTCATCGGAGTGCTGCACGCTGGTTGCGGCTTCCTTGCTACGTTCTTTGGGCAACAGAACATGCAAGCACCATTGAACGCAGAGGAAAAGATATTTGCGCGGCTCCTAGAGTTGAGTACAAAGCCGTCGTCTTCATTTCCGCCTGCCATGCCGCAGGCAGCCGACACAGAGAGCGAAGAATGAAATGCTTCCCAACCCATCATTCCACTGGACCTGCGCGAAATGCCGCGCAGTCGGATGAATTCAAACGTTAGTGCCTACTTTTTCATGAGGGCATAGACTGCTTTGGGTCGTAAGCAGAAATCAATTTGGTAGCATCCGGAATCGTCTTATCTGCTTGATTCCCCACCGCACCAACGCGCCCACTGGGCCCCGTCAAGCATGCCGACGGGTGGCCGGGGCGAGGTAAGTAATCGCCTGCAATGTCTGAGCGATTTGACGTTAGCAAATCGCGAGTTCAGGCGCGCCTCGCCTCGGTCGGGTCCTGTCGGGCCGCCGCAGGCCATACTTGCCGGGGTGGCCTTGGCGGTGAAGGAGGGCTTGGCCAGGCAAGCCCTCTTTCCCGTCCGCCGCGCGGAAGTGGCATGTAAATATCAATATCAGCTGGCTTAAGCCATGAAAGCGCGAATGTCATTTGAACTACGCATTGCGGGTGAAGCCGATGCGCAAGAAATTGCCACTCTTGTCAACCGAGCCTACCGTCCCTCGCCGCAAGAGGCGGGCTGGACTCACGAGGCGAATCTGATTGCTGGCGCAAGAACGACTGCTGAGCAAGTTCTTTCGCTACTTCACGAACAGTCCACGATTCTGCTGTTGTGCCTCGGGCCTAAGATTGTCGCTTGTGTACATGTGCAAGGAGACCGGTCTGGCGCTTACATCGGCATGCTGGCGACTGATCCCGCCATGCAGGCCCAAGGTCTTGGCAAGCAAATGCTGCGTCATGCTGAGGCATACGCCACCGAACATTTATTCGATAGCGATTGCGGATTTAATATGATGCGATTGTGAAGACAATTCAGGTTAATCTAGATTTTACTCCACCCAGAACCTCTATGGATTTGGTATTGTCGGGTCGGTATAGTGTTAATAACAGATCGCTGATTAGAAAGAAGTAGCCATGAAAACCACCATTAAAGCCAAAGCCATCCTGATCGCAGTAGCCATGTTTACTGTGCTCTCAGCCAATGCGGCGGATGTCATGCCCCCCGTTCTGACACCCGGTTCCACATATGAGTTTCAGCGAGTAGATGGTTTTACAGGGATAGAGAAACAGCACTGGACACTGACTTTCAAGGGCATGAAAAATGGCAAGTACGCTTACGACGGCATCAACAATGAAGGGAACTACAAGTTCTTCCAGAACAAAGACCTGAACAGCTTTGCTGTAAACAAAAAAACCGGTGATATCACCGAGTATCAAATCTTTAAGTGGCCACTCACGGTTGGCGAAGAACATGTATACCAAGATCGTATTGGTCCGGTAACTGTTTCTGTCCAAGCTACTGAAAAGGTGGAAACCAAGGCCGGTGTTTTTGATACATACCGAATCAAGAGGAATGGCTCATGGTATAGTGATGAAACCAACCGGCGCGGGCCATGGCAAGAGGTGTGTTGGTATGCACCTTCAATTGGTTCATTCGTGAAAATTGAATCCTCGTATGCCGATCTGCTCGGTAGACGTTATAATTGGGTAAAGACGGAATTGATCAAGTACACCACGCCAGATACTCAGCCCTTCCCTGCAAATTAAGTACCCGCCACACACAGAAAGGCACTATCCACGGATGGTGCCTTTTTTTATTGGCGTCGACGGATAGAAATATTCGGAGTTGGACATTTGCTGGAGTCTAATACCATACAAGGCATCGCTACTCAATATGTCGGTTCTGTCTTCACGGCCAGAACTCCTGGCGTTCTACCAGCGGCGTGGTTATGTACTTACCGGGGAGGTAGCGGAGTATCCCTTGTCGGCTGGTGTCGGTCTGCCAATTGTTGAAGGCATTCATGTGCTGTCGCTTGCCAAGATACCTGAGTCATCATCCAACGGCCCTGTGTGACAAGCCACGCAGGCTGGTGAAGCCAGACCTTTCTGAATATCTGCTTTTCAAGACTGACCGTCACTGTCCAGGGCCGAAACCCGGCTGCGGCTTAATTCACGCTACGCGGACGCAAGCGGTTTGCCGCGCTTGGCATACACGCTCTTCCGGCACGGGTGGTGAGGGGAGCATGCTGCGCTTTGGTGGCGGCCTTGTTACTGGCTGGTGCCGTGCGGTGGCTGTCCTTGCTGGATGTGTGCTTGCAGGCCGTTGATCAGCGCATCGAAGGTGACTTTGCAGCGTGGTGTGCTGCGTAAGTCTTCGTGCATCACAATCCAGGTAGCCAGGCTGAGTGCAAACTGCTGCGGTAGCAGCCGCACCAGCGCTGCATCGCGCCGGGCGAGTGCAATCTGGCACACGCCGATGCCGCATGCGGCACGGATCAGCGCCAGTTGGGCGATATCGTTGTCGGTTCTCAGCGAGAAACCGCCCGGTGTCGGTATCGGCAGTGCTTTTGCTGCGGCGCGCAGGAAGGGTGTTTCCTTGTCGAAGCCGATCAGGGTGTGCGTGGCCAATTCGTCCAGCGTTGCCGGTGTGCCGCAGCGCTCCAGGTAGTCTTGATGCGCATGCAAGCCCAGCATGACATCACCGATGTGTCGTGCAATCAGCGCATCCTGCTGCGGCTTGGTCATGCGCACGGCAATGTCGGCCTCGCGCTGCAGCAGATCCTGCACCCGGTTGGTCAATACCAGTTCTACCTTCAGTTGCGGATGTTGCTGCTGCAAGCGCGCGATGATGGGCGGCAAAACTTCAACACCAATTACCTCGCTGGCTGAAATGCGTACCGTGCCTTGCACGCCGCTGCCGTGGCTTTCGGCTGCCCGTTGCAGGGCTGCAGCAGCGCTGTGCATGGATTCGGCGTGGCTGCGCAGTTCCAAGGCTGCCGCAGTGGGGATCAGGCCCGACTGCGAACGCGTAAACAGGGCAAATCCCAGCGCTTTTTCCAGTGCGGCGATATGACGGCCTGCGGTGGGTTGCGTGATGCCCAGCGCACGCGCGGCACCGGATAAGGAGCCTTCCTGCAGCACGCTGAGGAATGAGCGATAGAGTTCCCAGCCAATAGCGTTATCCATACAAAAATGCATACCTGATGGGTGGTGTTGGTCAATTTATTTTGTATGAAACACCCGCCAGAATCCAGTCATCGCAACGCAGCACACGGGAGCTGGATGATGAAGACAGGCAAGGTGGTCTTGGTACTGGGCGCCGCAGGCGGCATCGGCGGTGAAATTGCCCGCCAGTTACTGGCCGCCGGGTGGCAGGTGCGGGCATTCACGCGCGGACAGCGCCAAGCGCAGCCGCCACAAGACGGCATGTTGTGGCTGCAAGGTGATGCCATGTGCCGGGACGATGTCATGCATGCGGCGCAGGGGTGTGATGTGATTGTGCATGCGGTGAATCCGCCGGGTTATCGCCGCTGGTCGGAGCTGGTTTTGCCGATGATAGACAACACCATCGCGGCCGCCATTGCCCAGGGTGCCACCATCGTGTTGCCCGGTACGGTTTACAACTATGGGCCAGACGCGTTTCCGCTGATTGGGGAAGATGCGCCGCAACGTCCGCTCACCCGCAAGGGTGCCATCCGTGTCGAACTGGAAGGCCGGCTGCAGGCCGCCAGTTGTCGTGGGGCGCGTGTCATTGTGGTCCGGGCTGGCGATTTTTTTGGCCCGCACGCGGGCAACAACTGGTTTGCCCAAGGCTTGCTCAAGCCCGGCCAGCCGGTTACGACGCTTGCCCTGCCTGGTGATCGCGGAGTGGGGCATCAATGGTCATACCTGCCGGATGTTGCGCGGACCATGACTGCGTTGCTGGCCAGGCGGCATGAGCTTGACCCGTTTGCCACCTTTCATATGGCGGGGCATTGGGATGCCGATGGCCGCCAGATGGCAGCGGCAATTTGCCGTGTTATTGCCGCCCGCGGTGGCATGCCGCCGCGGGTGCGCCGGTTTCCCTGGTGGCTGATCTATCTGGCGGCTCCTTTTGTACTCACCCTGCGGGAGATGTTGGAGATGCGCTATTTGTGGCGTCAGCCGGTGCGCATGGACAATGCCCGCTTGATGGCGCTGCTGGGCAGCGAGCCACATACGCCCCTGGACGAAGCGGTGGAAGCCACGCTGGCGAGTATGGAGGCCAGCTTTAGCGTGCCGCGTGGTGTGTAGTGCCGCTGCAGGCTTGTACAAGCCAGGGCTTGTGTTGGTCTGCCAGGGGCCTGCATCTTGCCGCAAGCGCAGCCCTGTGCGGCTTGTAAAGCAGAAATGCCGTATCGAGCATGCTGGACGGCCGATGCCTGCCATGCAGCCTTGGTGCCGCCTGCTGGCGGATGAGAAATCCCATGGACTTATACCGTTTGGCGCACCGTATTTCCCACCGTAGCGACGCCCAGCACCGTCACAAACATCGTCCGCATGAGCGGATGACCGCTTCCACGCACCCCGGCAGCCCCATCGGCTGGCCGGGTTTTTTCATGTCTGCATAAAGCCCACAAACAAAGTACGGACTTCCGCACCCGCCGTACGGGGCAAAGTACGGCCTGACGTCAGTAGGGTTTTTTGCTCAAATAAAACTCCATAAAAATCAATGATTTAAAAATTTTTTACCGGGCAAAAAGGCTGGCACGCCAGTTGCAATAAGAAGGGCAGCTGAGAAGCTTTCTACTCACCCATTCGATACAAACTGGAGATTGCCATGACTGTAAAGAACACTTCCGTCAAGAATGACAAACTGAGCGCCAAGGGCGTGGCCGGTGGCATGCCGCTGCTGCATGAACCGAAGCTGAACAAGGGTACGGCTTACACCGTGGAAGAGCGTCGCCAGATGGGTCTGGAAGGCCTGCTGCCGCATGCGGTGGAAAACCTGGACCGTCAGGTGGAACGCGTGCTGGCTCACCTGGACGAAAAAGCCGACGATCTGGAACGCTACATCTACCTGATCGGCCTGGAAGACCGTAATGAAACGGTGTTCTACAAGACCATCATGTCCGACCCGAAACGCTTCATCCCGGTGTTGTACGACCCGACCGTGGCTGATGCCTGCGAAACCTTCGGCAACAACTACCGCCGCGCCCGTGGCATGTACATCACCCGCTACATGAAGGGCCGCATGGCCGAAGTGCTGCGCAACTGGCCGGAAAAAGACGTGCGCTTCATCTGCGTATCCACCGGTGGCCGTATTCTGGGCCTGGGCGACATCGGCGCCAACGGCATGGGTATTCCGATTGGCAAGCTGCAACTGTACACCGCTTGCGCTGCCGTACCGCCGGCCGGCCTGCTGCCGGTGCTGTTCGACATTGGCACCACCAATGAAACCCTGCGCGCCGACCCCTTCTACATGGGCACCCGCGAAGCACCGGTTTCCGAAGCCGAGCTGGACGAACTGACCGAAGAATTCATCCAGGCCGTACAGGAAGTGTTCCCCAACTGCTGCGTGCATTTTGAAGACTGGAAGGGCACCGACGCCATCCGCATGCTGGATCGCTACAAAGACAAGATCCTCTGCTACAACGATGACATTCAAGGTACTGCCAGCGTGGCGCTGGCTGGTATTGCAGCCGGCATGAACATTACCGGCGGCAAGCTGACCGATCAGCGCGTGATGTTCCTGGGTGCGGGTTCTGCCGGTCTTGGCATTGCCAAGCTGTTCTGCGCCGAACTGCAAACCCTGGGCCTGAGCGAAGCCGACGCCCGTAAACAGGTAGCCCTGTTCGACATCAACGGCCTGATCGAGCATTCCCGTACTGATCTGTCCGAAACCCAGAAGCTGTATGCCCGTCCGGCCAAGCCGTGCAAGGACTTCCTGCAAGCCATCCGTGACTTCAAGCCGACCGTGCTGGTGGGCGTGAGCACCAAGGCCCGTGCCTTCACCCGCGAGGTGATCGAGCTGATGAGCGAGCTGAACGAACAGCCCATCATCTTTGCGCTGTCCAACCCCACCCACAAGGCCGAGTGTACTGCTGAGGAAGCCTACACCTGGTCCAAGGGCAAGGCACTGTTTGCTGCTGGCGTGCAGTTCCCCGACTTTGACTACGAAGGCAAGACCTTCCGTCCGGGCCAGGCCAACAACTTCTACATCTACCCGGCCATCGGTCTGGCTACCTACTGCTGCCGCCCGACCCGCCTGAACGACGAATGCTTCATCGTGGCTGCCCATGCCACCGCCGATCAGGTAACGCTGACCCAGCGCGCCAAGAGCATGCTGTTCCCCAGCCAGGACCAGATTCTGGAAACCGAAGTGACCACGGCCGCACGCATTGCCGAGTACATGTTCGATTCCGGTCTGGCCCAGGTGGAGCGTCCGCGTGATATCCGTGCCTGGATCGAGAGCCAGCTCTACAAGCCGCAATATTAAGAAGGGCACGCACCGCTCGGTCGGGCGGTGCATGAATAGCTGACGGGTGCCACCCGCGCCCGATGGCCACCGCCGACACGGCTTGCCGGCTGGCGGTGGCTGACAATACAAAGGTGTCTATCATGGACTACATCATTCATACCCTGCAGAAGTATCCGGAGATTGCGATCTATCTGACCATCGCTGTCGGCTTCTGGGTGGGCAATCTCAGTCTGGGCAAATTCAATCTGGGGGTGGTGACTTCCACCTTGCTGGCCGGTTTGCTGATTGGCCAGGTGCATCTGGTGATTCCGCCGGTGCTGCAATCCACTTTCTTTGCCATGTTCCTGTTTGCCGTCGGCTATGCGGTGGGCCCGCAGTTCATCCGCGCGCTCAAGAGTGACGGTATTTCGCAGGTGTTCTTCACCATTCTGGTGTGTGCGTCCGGTCTGGTAACGGCCATCCTGCTGGGCAAGATGCTGCATTACGACGCCGCGCTGACTGCCGGCCTGCTGTCCGGTGGCTATACCAACTCCACCGTGCTGGGCGTGGCAACCGACTTGCTCAACCAGGTCAACCAGATGCCTGGCGGCGTGAAAGTGGCCATGGCGCTGATGCCGGTTGCCTATGCCGTGACTTACCCGTTTGGTACTGCCGGTTCTGCCTGGTTCCTGGCGACGTTTGCCCCGAAAGTGCTGGGTTTCAATCTGGCCGAAGAGTGCAAGAGCTATGAAAAGGAAAACGGCAACGGCCACACCGTGGGCAGCACCGCTTACCGCGAGTTTTCCGCCCGCGCCTTCCTGCTGAGCAATGTCGACCTGTTTGACAAGACGGTTTCCGAAGTGGAAGCCATGTTCAACCACGAAATCTTTGTCCGCCGCGTGCGTCAGGCCGTGGGTGCCAAGATTGTCGATTGCGAAGGCACTACCCGCATCCAGCGCAACGATGTGGTGGCCATTTCCGGCACCCTGACCGCGCTGCTGAAATACCAGAACCATTTTGGCAAGGAAGTGAAAGACGTTCCGCTGCTGGACTTCTCCACCGAACTGCTCGACCTGGTGGTGACCAGTCGCAAATACGCAGGCAAAACCCTGGGCGACATCACTACCGCGCTGTTTGGCAAGCCGGGCCGTGGTCTGTTCCTCACCCGCTTTAGCCGTGGCGAGCTGGACATGCCGATGGGGCATGATGTGGTGGTGCAGCGTGGTGACGTGCTGACCATTCTGGGTGCCAAGCAGGACGTGGTGGCCGTGGCCAAGGAACTGGGCTATGCCGACCGTCCGCTGGAAAACTCCGACATGGCCTTCATGGGCTTCGGCATCGTGGTGGGCAGCATTCTGGGTGCCATCACCGTGCATGTGGCCGGTATTCCGCTGAGCTTTGGTACTTCGGTGGGTTCCATCGTGGCCGGTATCGTGTGCGGTTACCTGCGTGCCACCATGCGTACCTTCGGCAAGATTCCTGGCCCGGCGCTGTGGGTGTTCAATAATGTCGGCCTGAACGGCTTTATTGCGGTGATTGGCCTGAATGCCGCGCCTGGCTTTATTTCCGGCCTGCAACAATACGGCCTGACCCTGCTGTTTGCCGGTGCCGTGGTTACTCTGGTGCCGCTGATTGTCGGCCTGCTGCTGGGACGCTTCGTGTTCAAGTTCCACCCTGGCATCCTGCTGGGCGCATGTGCCGGTGCCCGTTCCACCACGGCCGCGCTGGGCGCATTGCAGGACGCAGCGCAAAGCAAAGTGCCTGCCGTGGGCTATACCGTAGGCTATGCGGTATCCCGGCTGGTGATGGCGGTGTTCACCATTGTGCTGGTCAACGTGTTCTAGCCGTCTTGTTCTTTATCCTTTCGGTCGTCGTGGCCCTGCCATGACCTTGCCACGCGGGTATGCCCCGCGTGGTTTTTTTGCTTTGCATGTTGCGGCGCAAAAAGTGGCGCTGTGCTGTGGGATAATGTCCATATGCCAGCCACCATCTGCCAGCCGCCACCGGGCGACGACGTGAATCCAGCCAAACGGGCCAGGCCCGGAGTGCGTATGAAACGAAGCGGTTTTTATCTTTATTTGCTGATCTCCATGGCGCTGTCCTTGCTGTCGGCCTGGGTGGTGTACACCGTCAGTTGGCAACAGCAGTTGCAGCAGCGCCAGCAGGAGTCGGTGCGCCGTGTGGCGCGCAATGCCGGTTTTTTGCAGCACGAGGTGGACAAGTTCGGCCTGTTGCCGCTGGCGGCATCCTATAACGACACCCTGCGCGAAGCACTGGCCATGCCGGATGACTCCCGGCAACTGGCGCGCGCCAACCAGTACCTGGTGCGGCTGAATCAGGGCGCCGGGTCCTTGCAGGCTTATCTGGTGGACAAGGCGGGCAAGGTGATTGCCTCCAGCAACTGGCAGCAAAAAGACAGCTTTGTCGGCCGCAATATTGCCTACCGGCCTTACTTTCAGCAGGCCGCGGCCAACCGCATCACCACTTATTACGCCATTGGCACCACCGGCAATGCCACCGGCTTTTATCTGGCCACCGGCATTTACCAGGGGCAGGAGCGGGTGGGCGTGGTGGCCATCAAGATAGGGCTGGAGCAACTGGAGCACATGTGGGGCAATATCGTGGAGCCGCTGCTGGTGTCCGATTCCAATGGCGTGGTGGTGTTGTCATCGGTGCCGGACTGGAAGTATCACGCCACGGTGCCGCTAAGCTATGAGGCCAGGCTGGCGCTGGAAAAAGCCCAGCAGTACAACAAGCAGGTGATCAAGCCGCCCATCTGGCTGCGCAAAAGCGTGCTCAACAGCCAGGCCATGCTGGTGCAGATGGGGCAGGGCCGCAGTCGGCACGAATACCTGGCCATCAGCCAGACCATCCCGGTGAGCGGCATGACGCTGACCATGCTGAATGACACCCACGAACTGCACAGCCTGGCCATGACCCGCGCGCTGGCCGTGGCGGTGGCGGTGGGCTTTGCCTGCCTGTTGCTGCATTCGGTACGGCTGTGGCGCATGAACCTGAAGGCAGAGGCCAAGGCACGGCGCAATCTGCAACTGGCGCACGACCACCTGGAAGAACAAGTCGAGCAACGCAGCAGCGAGCTTAAACAGGCCAATGCCAGCCTGAAAAAAGAGATTGAAGAGCGCATCCAGGCGGCGCGCCAGGTGGAAAACTTCCAGAACGAGCTGATCCGCACCGAAAATCTGGCGGTCATCGGCCAGCTATCCACCGGCATCGCCCATGAAATCAACCAGCCGCTGGCGGCGCTGTCCGCCTTGTCGGCCAATACCGTGCGCTTTCTGGAAATCAACGACCTCACCACCGCGCGGGCCAATCTGGAACGTATCACCGACATCGTGGTGCGGCTGGGCGCGCTGACCGAACAGCTGAAATCCTTTGCCCGCCGGCCAGATGGCGAGCGCGAATCGGTGGCGGTGACGCAGGCGGTGGAAAACGCCTTGTTCCTGCTGAACCACCGCCTGAAAAAGACGCACATCCAGCTACAACTGCCGCCGTCACCCGCCGACATCGTGGTGCTGTGCGAGGCGGTGCGGCTGGAACAGGTGCTGGTAAACCTCATCAGCAATGCCATTGATGCGCTGGCCGGTGTGGAGCATCCGCAGATCAGCATGGACTGGTCGCGTCAGGGCGATATCGTGCGCATCAGCGTGCGCGACAATGGCAGCGGCCTGTCCGAAGAAGTGAAGGCCCGTATTTTCGAACCCTTCTTCACCACCAAGAAAACCAGCGGACTGGGCCTGGGGCTGGCCCTGTCCTCGGACATCATCAAGTCCTACGGCGGCATCTTGTCCGCCGACAACCACCCGGATGGCGGGGCGGTATTCACCATCACGCTCAGACAGAACAAGCAGGAGTAAAGCATGAGCAATCTACAAGTACTGGTGATCGAGGACGATCAGGACGTGCAACTGGGCTATGTGCAGGCACTGGGGCTGGACGGCATCCAGGCCCAGGGCTTCGATTCGGTAGAAAAAGCCCGCCGCAGCATAGGCCGTGACTTTGCCGGCATCATCGTCAGTGACATCCGCCTGCCCGGCATGGACGGCCTGGCCTTCATGCAGGAGCTGCTGGCCGACGATCCCGACCTGCCGGTCATCCTGATTACCGGCCACGGCGACATTGCCATGGCGGTGCAAGCCATGCGCGACGGCGCTTACGACTTCATCCAGAAACCCTTCCTGCCGCAAGTGCTGGTGTCGGTGGTGCAGCGCGCGCTGGAAAAACGCCGCCTGGCACTGGAAGTGCGCCAGCTACGCAAGCAACTGGCCGCCTATGGCGGGCTGGAAAGCCGGCTGATTGGCAACTCCAACGTGATGGCCGAGCTGCGCCGCCTGGTGCAGGGCGTGGCCGCCACGCCCACCGATGTGCTGATCAACGGCGAAACCGGTGCCGGCAAGGAGTTGCTGGCACGCTGCCTGCACGACCTGTCCGGCCGCACCGGCCCCTTTGTGGCGCTCAACTGCGGCGGCCTGCCGGAAACCCTGTTCGACAGCGAAATGTTCGGCCACGAAGCCGGGGCCTTCTCCGGTGCCAGCAAGCAACGCATCGGCAAGATCGAATACGCCCAGCACGGCACGCTGTTCCTGGACGAAATCGAAAGCATGAGCATGCCGATGCAGATCAAGCTGCTGCGCGTGCTGCAAGAGCGGGTGATTGAGCGGCTGGGTTCCAACCGGCTGATTCCAGTGGATTTTCGCGTGATTGCCGCCACCAAGGCCGACCTGTCCAAGCTGGCCGAAGAAGACAAATTCCGCGCCGACCTGTACTTCCGCCTGAACGTGGTGACGCTGGACCTGCCGCCGCTGCGCGCCCGGCGCGAGGACATTCCGCTGCTGTTTGATTACTTTGTCACCCAGTCCGCGCTGCGCATGAGCCGCCCGGCACCGGCCATCACCCCGGAAGTGGTGCGCGACCTGATGGCCTACCACTGGCCGGGCAATGTGCGCGAGCTGCGCAATCAGGCCGACCGCTTTGTGCTGGACCTGAAAATGCTGCCCGGCAGCGCCATGGCCGATACCCAGCTCACCTTGCACGCGGCGGTGGAATCGTTTGAAAAGGGCATGATTGCCGAAGAGCTGCGCAAGCAGGGCGGCAATGTTTCCAAAACCGCCGAAGTGCTGAAAATCGCCAAGACCACGCTGTTCGACAAGATCCGCAAATACGATCTGGAAGAAAAGTAAGCCCATGGCGCAGGAGCCGGCAGCAGGGCAGGGATGCCGTGGCCGGCTTTGTCAGGCAGGCATTTTGCCAGATGCCAGCACGCTGCCAGCGCGCAGCGTGCCAACTGGATAGCCGCGCAGGCGGCAGAGGATGAGTGATGGAATTACGCCAATTGCGCTATTTTGTCAGCGTGGTGGCGCAGGGCAGCATGGGGCGGGCCGCGCTGGAGCTGGGCGTGGGTACCTCGGCGCTAAGCCAGCAGATCAGCCGGCTGGAGGGCGAGCTGGCCACCCGGCTGTTGCAGCGCACCTCCAGCGGCGTGGTACCCACCGATGCCGGCCTCGCGTTCTGGCGGCAGGCGCAACTGGCCATCCGCCATGCCGACGACGCCATGCGCGCCGCCCAACTGGCACGGCTGTCCGGCCATGTCAGCGTGGGCATGGCCCCCAGCACCACCGGCGTGCTGGGCCTGCCCTTCATGGCGGCCATGCGCCAGCGTTACCCGGACATCCGCTTGCATCTGGTGGAAAACCTGTCCGGCAATCTGGCCACCATGCTGGGCGCGCGCCAGTTGGATCTGGCGGTGTTGTTTCAGGCCGAGCGCACCCGGCGCTGGAGCGTGCTGCCCTTGCTGGATGAGCGCCTGTTCCTGATCTGCCGCCGCGACCTGCCTGCAGCACCCACGCAAGACCACATCAGCCTGGCCGAGCTGGGCGATATGCCGCTGATTCTGCCCAGCGGCCCGCATGGTTTGCGTGCCTTGCTCAATACCGCCAGCGCCCATGCTGCCCATGCACTGAACATCTGCGCCGAAATCGACGGCCTGCCGCTGTTGATGGACGCGGTGTGCGCCGGTTACGGCGCCACCATCCAGCCCGGTGCCGCCGTTGCCCGCCTGCCGGCGGAACAGTTGCGCCTGATTGACATCGTGGATGACAACATCAGCCGCCCCAATCTGCTGGTGAGCCTGTCCGATGACGAGCTGTCCCCGGCCGGGCTGGCCACCCGCGTGGTGCTGCAGCAGGTGGCCAGCGAACTGGCCCGCAGCGGCCAGTGGCCGGGAGCCACTGTTTACAATCGCTAAACACCTGTTGCCCGATCCGGTCTGGCGGCCGGCCTGAGGGCTTTTTACAGTCTCCGCTTGTCTCAGGGAGGCTGTACCCATGTTTGATGTTCTGATCATCGGCGGCGGCAACGCCGCACTCTGCGCCGCACTGATGGCCCGCGAAGCCGGGGCCTCGGTGCTGCTGCTGGAGTCCGCCCCGCGCGCCTGGCGCGGCGGCAATTCACAGCACACCCGCAATCTGCGCTGCATGCACGATGCCCCGCAAGACGTGCTGGTGGATGCGTATCCGGAAGAAGAATACTGGCAGGACCTGCTGCGCGTGACCGGCGGCCAGACCGACGAAGCGCTGGCCCGGCTGGTGATTCGCGCCAGCGGCAGTTGTCGCGACTGGATGCGCCGTCACGGCGTGCATTTCCAGCCCTCGTTGTCCGGCGCACTGCATACCGCCCGCACCAATGCCTTTTTCATGGGGGGCGGCAAGGCGCTGGTGAATGCCTACTACCGCAGCGCCGAACAACTGGGCGTGGTGATTCGCTACGACAGCGCGGTTGAGCGGCTGGAATTGCAGGATGGCCGCTTTGTTGCCGCCCACCTGGCGGGCGGCGAGCGCATCACCGCACATAGCTGCGTGCTGGCCGCTGGCGGCTTCGAATCCAACCGCGAATGGCTGCGCAGCGCCTGGGGCCAGAACGAGCAGGGCGACTGGCCGGCGGACAACTTCCTCATCCGTGGCACCCGCTTCAACCAGGGTGTGCTGCTCAAGTTCATGCAGCAGGCCGGGGCCGATATGGTGGGCGACCCGTCACAATCGCACTGCGTGGCGATTGACGCCCGCGCGCCGCTTTACGATGGCGGCATCTGCACCCGCGTGGACTGCGTGTCGCTGGGCATCATGCTCAACCGCCATGCCGAGCGCTTTTACGACGAGGGTGAGGATTTCTGGCCCAAGCGCTATGCCATCTGGGGGCGGCTGGTAGCACAGCAGCCGGAGCAGATCGGCTACTCCATCATCGATTCCAAGGCCATTGGCCGCTTCATGCCGCCGGTATTCCCCGGCAACAAGGCCGACACCCTGCCGGAACTGGCCCGCCAACTGGGGCTGGACGAGGCGCGCTTTGTCGACACCATCCAGCGCTACAACGCGGCCTGTCAGGCCGGCCAGTTCGACCACACCGTGCTGGACAACTGCCACACCGACGGCCTCACCCCGCCCAAAAGCCACTGGGCCTTGCCGCTGGATACCCCGCCTTACTACGGCTACGCGCTGCGCCCCGGCATCACCTTTACCTATCTGGGCCTGAAAACCAATGCCGACGCCGCCGTGTACTTTGCCGGCCAGCCCAGCCCCAATCTGTTTGTGGCCGGTGAAATGATGGCCGGCAATGTGCTGGGCAAGGGCTATGTGGCTGGTATCGGCATGGCCATCGGCACGGCTTTTGGTCGCATTGCCGGCAGCCGTGCCGCGCAGGCTGCTGCGGCTGTTTCACAAGGAATCTGACATGCAACAACTCACCCGCCTGATCGACGAGGCGCAACAACTGGCTGCCGGCCAGCCGGGCTCTCTGCTGGACAAAGCAGAGGCCGAAGTGGCGCGCGATTTGCAAATCTGCAATGCCTGCCGTTATTGCGAGGGCTTTTGTGCGGTGTTTCCCGCCATGACCCAGCGGCTGGAATTCGGCCAGGCCGACATCCATTACCTGGCCAATCTGTGCCACAACTGCGGCGCCTGTCTGCATGCCTGCCAGTACGCACCGCCGCATGAATTTGCCGTCAACATTCCCAAAGCCATGGCCCAGGTGCGCCAGCAAAGCTATACCCGCTTTGCCTGGCCGGGCGCGCTGGGGCGGCTGTATCACCACGCCGGGCTGACCGTTGCGCTGGCACTGGCCGTCAGCCTTGCGCTGTTCCTGCTGCTGTTGCAGGCAGTGGCCCCGACAGTGAACAGCGGCAATTTCTACGACTACTTCCCGCACCATCTGCTGGCCGGGCTGTTCGGCCCGGTATTCGGCTTTGCCGTGCTGGCGCTGGGCATGGGTGTGCGCCGCTTCTGGCGTGACATCAGCCCGCAAGCGCCGGATGTACCGGCGGTGCTGGATGCCGGTCATGCAGTGGCCACGCTGAAGTATCTGGATGGCGGCCACGGCCAGGGCTGCAATAACGCCGACGATGCCTACACCCTGTGGCGGCGGCGTTTTCACCACTTCACCTTCTACGGTTTCCTGTCCTGCTTTGCCGCCACCATCGTGGCCACCGGCTACCACTATCTGCTGGGTCTGCCAGCCCCCTATGCACTGAACAGCCTGCCGGTGCTGCTGGGCATTGCGGGTGGTATCGGCCTGCTGATTGGCCCTGCCGGCCTGCTGTGGCTGAACCTGCAGCGCGACCCGCAGCATGGCGACGTACAACAACGCCCGATGGACCGCGGCTTCATTGCCCTGCTGCTGCTCACCAGCGCCAGCGGCCTGCTATTGCCGTTTGCTCGCCACAGCCATGTGCTGGGCAGCCTGCTGGCGGTGCATCTGGGCGTGGTGATGGCGCTGTTTCTCACTCTGCCCTATGGCAAGTTCGCCCACGGCATTTTCCGCAGCGCGGCCTTGCTGAAATGGGCGATCGAAAAGCGTCAACGCCGCTGACAGCCCGCCGCGCCCGATTATTCAAAAAAGCAATAAACACAACGCAACAAAGGAGAGTACTCATGCAACAAGCGCCAGCCAGCCAGCACCCCGCCCAGTCCCGACTGGGTGCGGTACTGCGCGTGACCAGTGGCAATTTTCTCGAACAGTTCGACTTTTTTCTGTTCGGTTTTTATGCCAGCTATATCAGCAAGGCATTTTTCCCCACCAGCAGCGAGTTTGCCTCGCTGATGCTGACCTTTGCCGTCTTCGGTGCCGGTTTCCTGATGCGCCCGCTCGGTGCCATCGTGCTGGGCAGTTATGTGGACCGCATTGGCCGCCGTCAGGGGCTGATCGTGACGCTGGGCATCATGGCCTGTGGCACGGTGCTGATTGCCTTTGTGCCGGATTACAGCCAGATCGGCCTGGCCGCGCCCTTGCTGGTGCTGCTGGGCCGCTTGCTGCAGGGCTTTTCCGCCGGGGTGGAACTGGGCGGGGTGTCGGTGTATCTGGCCGAAATTGCCACGCCGGGTCACAAGGGCTTTTACACCAGTTGGCAGTCGGCCAGCCAGCAGGTGGCCATCGTGGTGGCGGCAGCCATCGGCTATGGCATCCAGTTGTGGCTGAGCCCGGCGCAGATTGCCGCCTGGGGCTGGCGCGTGCCGTTTTTCATCGGCTGTCTGATCATCCCGCTGATTTTCCTGCTGCGCGGTTCCTTGCAGGAAACCGATGCCTTCCTGGCGCGCAAGCACCGCCCCAGCCTGCGTGAAATCTTTGGCACCATCGGCCTGCACTGGCGCACCATCGTGGCGGGCATGTTTCTGGTGTCGCTTACCACCACGCTGTTTTACTTCATCACCGTCTACACCCCGACTTTTGGCAAGAGCGTACTGCACCTGAGTGCGCAGGACAGCCTGGTTGTCACCCTGTGCGTGGGCCTGTCCAACTTTTGCTGGCTGCCCGTCGGCGGGGCGCTGTCCGACCGCATTGGCCGCCAGCCGCTGTTGCTGGGCATTTCGCTGCTGGCCTTGCTCACCGCCTATCCGGCCATGGCCTGGCTGGCAGAGGCTCCCAGCTTTGCCCGGCTGCTGACGGTGTTGCTGTGGTTCTCTTTCTTCTTTGGCATGTATAACGGCGCGATGGTGGCGGCGCTGACCGAGGTCATGCCGGTGTATGTACGTACCGTGGGCTTTTCGCTGGCCTTCAGCCTGGCCACCGCCATTTTTGGCGGCCTGACCCCGGCGGTATCCACCGCGCTGGTGGAAATGACGCACAGCAAGAGTTCACCGGCGTACTGGCTGTTGTTTGCCGCCGCTTCTGCCTTGATTGCCAGCCAGCGGCTGTTCCGCAGCAAACACGGCAAGCCAGCCTGATACCGCCACGGCGCACCGTCGGCAGCCTTGCCAGTCGGCGGGGGCAGGCTCCCGCATGCGGCAGCGGGGGCTTGCCTGGCTGCAGTTGGCCGGCAGGCACGAATATTGCAAAGTCTGGGCTAATCACTTGCCGATGCCGCCATGACTGCTTCTTCTGCATTACGACTGTTGCTGGTCAACGATACCGACCGCCCGATGGCGCAGCTGCATGCCGCGCTGACGGCGGCTGGCTATCTGGTGATTGCCCAGGCCCAGGGCGCTGCCGAGCTGCTGCAACTGGTGGACAGCCAGGCCCCGGACATCATCATCATCGATACCGAATCCCCCTCGCGTGACACGCTGGAACAACTGGCGCTGATGGGCCATGCCGCGCCGCGCCCGGTGGTGATGTTTGCCGAGCAAGGCGGGCTGGCCGCCATTCAGGCCGCGGTGAGTGCCGGGGTTACTGCCTATGTGGTGGACCAGGTGGCGGCCAGCCGCCTGGCACCCATCATCGACATGGCGCGGGTCAAATTTGAAGAAGACGCCAGGCTGAAAAAGCGCCTGGCCGAGGTGGAAGAACAACTGGCGGAGCGCAAGTTGATTGAGCGCGCCAAGGGCATCCTGATGGAGCGCCGCCAACTGACTGAGGCGGAAGCCTATGCGCTGCTGCGCAGCCAGGCCATGCAAAACGGCCTGCGGCTGGCCGAACTGTCCCGACAACTGATCAACTCCAGCAAACTGCTGGGCTGAAAGCCTTTCATGACTGCTGCTGCAAGCTTACACACGCTGAACCTGGGCTTTGTCGCGCTGACCGACTGCGCCGCACTGGTGGTGGCCCGCAAGCTGGGGCTGGATAGGGAGCTGGGCCTGCAGTTTTGCCTGCAGCGCCAGCCGTCCTGGTCTGCCGTGCGCGACAAGCTGATGAGCGGACAACTGGATGCCGCCCATGCGCTGTACGGTCTGGTGTACGGCATGCAACTGGGCCTGGGCAGCCCGCAATGCGATATGGCCATCCTGCTGACGCTGAACCAGAACGGGCAGGGCATCAGCCTGTCGCCAAACCTGGCGCAGCAATACCGCCAGGGTCTCAGCCTGCGCGCGCTCAGCCAGCAGCTTGGCCGCCCGCTGGTGCTGGCGCATACCTTTCCCACCGGCACTCACGCCATGTGGCTGTATTACTGGCTGGCGGCGCAAGGCATCCATCCCTTGCATGATGCCCGCTGCGTGGTGATTCCACCGGCGCAGATGGGCGATGCCATGCAGGACGGGGTGCTGGATGGATTCTGCGCCGGTCAGCCCTGGCACGCGCTGGCGCAGCAGCGTGGTGTGGCCAGTCTGGTGGCCGACAGCGCCGTCATCTGGCCGGATCATCCGGAAAAGGTGCTGGCCTGCCGCCGCGAGCTGGCACAGCAGCAGCCGGAGCTGGCCGGGCGGCTGGTGCAGGCGCTGTTGCTGGCCAGTCACTGGCTGGATCAGCCGGAAAACCATGCGCAGGCTGCCGCCTGGCTGGCCGAGGATGACTGCCTGGGCATGCCGGTGGAGACTATCTTGCAGCACTGGACCCACAGCGATGCCGCTTCGCTGCGCTTTTGTGATGAGGGCCGGGTCAACTATCCCTATCTGACTGACGGGCTGTGGTTCTTGCAGCAATACCGCCGCTGGGGTATGTGGCAGGGCGGGGCCGACCAGGCGCTGGTGGCCGCCGTCAACCAGACCCTATTGTACGAGCAGGCGGCGCGGGCCTGTGGTGTGCCGCTGCCGGCAGCCGGCGCACGCCATAGCGTGCTGATGGATGGCAGCCGCTGGCCGTCACCGGCAGACGGTGCGCCCTGTGCTGGTGCGCTGCCGCATGCAGCGCACTGATGCGGTGCGGTATCTTGCTGCCGCCGGCTTGAATCAGCCCGATTGCGCCAGTTTTCTGCTGGCACGCTCTTTGCATTAATCATCTTGCAGCGGCGCAATGGCGTGCCGCCTGCACCAGACATCGCGGCAGCGGCCAACGGCGGCCATTGCCGACCCGGACAACGGCGTCCTCTCCTGACTTTAACGTCAGGGAGGACGCCGTTTTTGTTTTGGCCATTTGGCGGGAAGCACGCTTCCCCGACAGGAGCACTACATGGACCGCACTTTCTGGCAAGCCGGACACAAGCCAACCCTGTTCTCAGCCTTTTTGTATTTCGACCTCAGTTTCATGGTGTGGTATCTGCTGGGGCCTTTGCAGGTGCCCATCGCCACCGCACTGCATCTGTCCACCCAGCAGCGCGGGCTGATGGTGGCCACGCCGATTCTGGCCGGGGCCATCCTGCGCCTGCTGATGGGCGTGCTGGTGGACCGCATCGGCGCGCGCGCTGCCGGCATCATCGGCCAGTTGGTGGTGATTGCCGCCTTGCTGGCGGCCTGGCAGATCGGCATTGCCAGCCTGGGTGGCGCGCTGCTGCTGGGCTTGTTCCTGGGCGTGGCCGGGGCCTCGTTTGCGGTATCGCTGCCGCTGGCCTCGCGCTGGTATCCGCCGCAGCACCAGGGTACGGCCATGGGCATTGCCGGGGCGGGTAATTCCGGCACCGTGCTGGCCGCGCTGTTTGCTCCGGCACTGGCACTGGCGTTTGGCTGGCAGAACGTGTTCGGCCTGGCCTGCATTCCGCTCATTGCCGCGCTGCTGATCTTTACCTGCTGTGCCAAGGACGCGCCCAATGCGCCGCCAGCCAAGAAGCTGGCCGACTATCTGGCGGTGCTGCAGGAAAAGGACGCCTGGTGGTTCATGTTTTTCTATTCCATGACCTTTGGCGGCTTCTCCGGCTTTGCCAGCGCGCTGCCGGGTTACTTTCACGACCAGTTTGCTTTTGATGCCAAAACCGCAGGGCTGTATACCGCGGCCTGCGTGTTTGCCGGTTCGGTGATGCGCCCGCTGGGCGGCATGCTGGCCGACCGTCTGGGCGGCACCCGCTCGCTGCTGGCGGTGTATCTGTGCTGTGCGCTGTTGATTGGCGCGGCCGGTTTCAATGTGGGTGGCCCATCGGTGGCACTGCTGCTGTTCATCCTGGCCATGCTGTGCCTGGGGGCCGGTAATGGCGCGGTGTTCCAGTTGGTGCCGCAGCGCTTTGGCAAGGAAATCGGCGTGCTGACCGGCCTGGTGGGCATGGCCGGCGGGGTGGGCGGCTTTGCGCTGGCTGCCAGCCTGGGCGCCATCAAGCAGGCTACCGGTGCTTATGCAGCAGGTTTGTGGCTGTTTGCCTGCCTGTGCTGCCTGGCCTGGCTGAGCCTCTCCGGGGTGAAACAACGCTGGCGCAGTGGCTGGCGCGTGGCGGCGGCACGGGTATAAGGAGAGCAGGATGAATATGGCAGAACTGCAGGGCAAGACCCGGCAAAAACTGGTGGTGGTGGGCAATGGCATGGCCGGCATCCGCACCGTGGAAGAATTACTGGCGCTGGCCCCGGAGATGTACGACATCACCGTATTCGGTGCCGAACCCCACCCTAACTACAATCGCATCCTGCTGTCGCCGGTACTGGCCGGGGAGCAGGACTTCAAGGACATCATCCTCAACAGTGTTGAATGGTATGCCGCGCACGGCATTACCCTGCACATGGGCAAGAACGTTGCCACCATCGACCGGGTGCGCCGCAAAGTCCTCGCCGAGGATGGCACCGAGGCGGCTTACGACCGCCTGCTGCTGGCCACCGGCTCCACACCCTTCATCCTGCCGGTGCTGGGCAAGGATCTGGATGGTGTCATCAGCTATCGCGACATCCGCGATACCGAGCTGATGATGGAGGCCGCCAAGACCAAGCGTCAGGCGGTGGTGATTGGCGGTGGCCTGTTGGGGCTGGAAGCTGCCAATGGCCTGAAGCTGCGCGGCATGGACGTGACCGTGGTGCATCTGGGCGACTGGCTGCTGGACCGCCAGTTGGACGAAGTGGCCGGTGGCTTGCTGCGCCGGGCGCTGGAAAAACGTGGCATCGGCTTTTTGCTGGGCAAGCAGACGGCGGCCATTCTGGACGATGGCCAGGGCGGTGTGGCCGGGGTGCGCTTTAGCGATGGCCAGCAGATAGACGCGCAACTGGTGGTGATGGCGGTGGGCATCCGCCCCAATACCGCACTGGCCGAATCCTGCGGCCTGTATTGCGAGCGCGGCATTGTGGTGAGCGATGCGCTGCAAACCTACGACCCGCGCGTGTATGCAGTGGGCGAATGCGTCAGCCATCGCGGTGTCGCTTACGGACTGGTAGCGCCCTTGTTCGAGCAGGCCAAGGTGTGCGCCAACCATCTGGCCCAGTTGGGTATTGGCCGCTATCAGGGCTCGGTGCTGTCCACCAAGCTGAAAGTCACCGGGATTGATCTGTTCTCGGCTGGCGACTTCATGGGCGGCGAGGGCATGGAGGATATCGTGCTGTCCGACCCGGCTGGCGGCGTGTACAAGAAGCTGGTGATCAAGGACGACAAGCTGGCCGGTGTCTGCCTGTATGGCGATACCGCCGACGGTGCCTGGTATTTCAAGCTGCTGCGCGAAGGCCGTTCGGTGGCGGATTTGCGCGACACGCTGATGTTTGGCGAATCCGCCATTGGCGATGCCGGCGTGCAGGGCCAGAGCAAGGCCGCCTGCATGCAGGACAGCGACGAAGTCTGCGGCTGCAATGGCGTGTGCAAGGGAAGCATCGTCAAGGCCATCAAGGACAAGGGCCTGTTCACGCTGGACGAGGTGAAAAAGCACACCAAGGCCGCCAGCTCCTGCGGTTCCTGCTCCGGCCTGGTGGAGCAGATATTGATGAGCGTGGTGGGTACCGATTTCCAGGAAACGCCCAAGACCAAGGCGGTGTGCGGCTGTACCGAGCGCAGCCACGGTGAAGTGCGCAAGGCCATCCGCGAACAGCACCTGCTGACCCATGCCGAGGTATTCCACTTTCTGGAATGGCGCACCCCCAATGGCTGCGCCACCTGCCGTCCGGCCATCAATTACTACCTGCTGTCCAGTTGGCCGCACGAGGCGGTGGACGACCCGCAAAGCCGCTTCGTCAACGAACGGGTACACGCCAATATCCAGAAGGACGGTACGTTTTCGGTGATTCCGCAGATGAAGGGCGGCGTCACCACCCCCAGCGAGCTGCGCCGCATTGCCGACGTGGCCGACAAATACCAGGTGCCGATGCTGAAAGTGACAGGCGGGCAGCGTATCGACCTGTTGGGCGTGAAAAAGGAAGACCTGGTCAATGTCTGGCAAGACCTGGGCATGCAGTCCGGCCACGCCTACGGCAAATCCATCCGTACGGTGAAAACCTGCGTCGGCAGCGAGTTCTGCCGCTTTGGCACCCAGAACAGCACCCAGATGGGGATTGATCTGGAAACCATGCTGGCCAATATGTGGTCGCCGCACAAGGTGAAGCTGGCGGTGTCCGGCTGCCCGCGCAACTGTGCCGAAGCCGGCATCAAGGACGTGGGGGTGATTGCGGTGGATTCCGGTTGGGAACTGTATGTCGGCGGCAACGGCGGCATCAAGACCGAGGTGGCGCAGTTCCTGTGCAAGGTGAAAACCGCCGAGGAGGTAAAGGAATACAGCGGCGCATTTTTGCAGCTGTACCGCGAGGAAGCCTATTACCTGGACCGCACCGTACACTTCATCGCCCGCGTCGGCCTGGATGTCATCAAGGCCAGGGTGGTGGCCGATGCCGCCAGCCGCCAGGCACTGTACCAGCGGCTGCTGTTCTCGCTGCAAGGCCTGCCCGATCCATGGGCGGCACGCATTGCCGGGGCGCAGAAAAACGAATTCATTCCGATCAAACTGGAAGCCTGAGGAGCGCACAGCATGACAGACAGCCAACACTGGGTTCAGATTTGCGCCCTTACCGACATTCCGCCGCAAGGCAGCCGGGTGGTGGAACGCGCCAGCGGCAATGTGGCGGTGTTCCGCACCCATGACGACCAGGTATTTGCCCTGCTGGACCGCTGCCCGCACAAGGGCGGGCCGCTGAGCCAGGGCATGGTGCATGGCCATGGCGTCACCTGTCCCTTGCACAGTTGGCATATCGACCTGGCCAGCGGCGCAGCACGCGCGCCGGACGAGGGCTGCGCCCGCCATTTTCCGGTGAAACTGGAACAGGGCATGGTACTGCTGGGCTTGTGAACAAGGCGGATGGCAACGGGTTGCAACGGCTTGCAACGGGACCTTGTCATCAGAAAAGGATGGGCAAAATGGGCAGGACTGAAACCCGCTCCACCTGCTGCTATTGCGGTACAGGCTGTGGCGTGCTGATTGCCAGCGAAGACGGGCGCATAACAGGTGTGCGGGGCGACCCGCAGCACCCGGCCAATTATGGCCGGCTGTGCAGCAAGGGGCTGAACCTGGCGGCCAGTGCCGCCAGCGACAGTGGCCGTGCGCTGTACCCGGAGATGCGGCCCACCCGCCACGCGCCGCGCCAGCGCGTTGGCTGGGACGCTGCGCTGGACAGCGTGGCGGCAGGTTTTGCCAGCATCATCCGCCAGCACGGGCCGGACGCGGTGGCTTTTTACGTGTCTGGCCAGTTGCTGACCGAGGACTATTATCTGTTCAACAAGCTGGCCAAGGGCGTGGTGGGCACCAACAATATCGACACCAACTCCCGCCTGTGCATGTCCAGCGCCGTTACTGCCTATAAAAAAGCCTTTGGTGCCGATGGCCCGCCAACCTGTTATGCCGATCTGGAACAGGCCGACTGCGTGCTGTTTGCCGGCAGCAATCTGGCCTACGCCCACCCGGTGCTGCTGCGTCGGCTGGAAGAAGCGCGCGCGGCGAGGCCGGACATGCGCTGGATTGTCATCGACCCGCGCCGCACCGACACCGCAGTCATGGCCGACCTGCATTTGCAGATCCAGCCCGGCACCGATGTCGCCCTGTTCAACGGCATGCTGCATCATCTGATCTGGGAAGGGCTGGTGGCGGAGGATTACATCCACGCCCATACCGAAGGCTTTGCCGAACTCAAGCAGATGGTGCGCAACACCACGCCGAAAATGGCGGCGGAAATCTGCGGCATCCGCGAAGAAGACCTGATTCAGGCTGCCGAGTGGTTTGGCCACAGCCCGGCCAGCCTGTCGCTGTACTGCATGGGGCTGAACCAGTCCAGCCACGGTACTGACAAGAACCTGGCGCTGATCAACCTGCATCTGGCTACCGGGCAGATCGGCAAGCCGGGTGCCGGCCCGTTCTCGCTCACCGGCCAGCCCAATGCCATGGGCGGGCGCGAAGTAGGTGGCATGGCCACCATGCTGGCGGCGCATCGCGATATCGACAATGCCGCGCACCGGGCAGAAGTAGCCGCCCACTGGGGCGTGCCGGCCGAGCGGCTGTCCGCCACGCCTGGCCTGCCGGCCATTGCCATGTTCGACGCATTGCAGCAGGGGCGCATCAAGGCCATCTGGATTGCCTGCAGCAATCCGGCACACTCGCTGCCCAACCTGCCACAGGTACGCGCCGCACTGGCCAGGGCCGAGCTGGTGGTGGTGCAGGACGCCTTTGCCCATACCGACACCACCGCGCTGGCCGACATCCTGCTGCCCGCAGCCACCTGGGGTGAAAAAGAAGGCACGGTCACCAATTCCGAACGCCGCATCAGCCGGGTGCGTGCCGCCGTGCCACCACCGGGCGAGGCGCAAAGCGATGGCTGGATTGTCAGCCAGATTGCCCGCCGTCTGGAGGTGCTGCTGTATCCCGGCGCTGCCAGCCTGTTTGCTGATACCGAAGTCGCCAGCGTGTTTGACGAACATTGCGCACTCACCACCGGGCGTGATCTGGACATCAGCGGGCTGAGCCATGCGGTGCTGGATAGCGCCGGGCCGCAGCAATGGCCGCTACCCGCTGGCGCGGAGCAAGGCCAGGCGCGGCGTTATGTCGATGGCGTGTTTGCCACTGCCAATGGCCGCGCCCGTTTTCATGCCGTGCGTTATCAGCCACCGGCAGAGAATGTGTCGGCGCATTACCCCTTCCGCCTGCTGACGGGCCGCCTGCGTGACCAGTGGCATGGCATGAGCCGCACCGGCCGCCTGCCGCAACTGTTTGCCCATTGTCCGGAACCGGCACTGGAGATGCACCCGGACGATGCCGCGCGGCGTGACCTGCAGGCGGGCGATCTGGTCCGCATCAGCAGCAAGCGCGGCCAACTGGTGCTGCCGCTTGCCATCAGCCGCGAACTGCCCGGCGGCACGGTGTTTGCGGCCATGCACTGGAATGGCCAGTTTCTCAATAGTGGTGGCATTAACGAGGCCAGCCAGCCGCAGGTGGATGACCAGTCCTTCCAGCCGGAACTCAAGCATGCGGCGGTGAAGGTGGAAAAAATCAGCCTGCCGTGGCGGGTGACGGCGGCGCTGCGCTGTGATGATTTGCCGGCCATGCAGGCGCGGCTGGCACCGCTTCTTTGCCAGTGCAGCTATGCCGCCATTGCGCTGCACGGCCCGGATGTCTTATTGTTGCGCGCCGCGCATGCGACGGCGCTGGCTGACTGGCTGCAACAGTTGCTGGATGTGCTGGGCCTGCACCCCGGTCCGGATGTGTTGGAGTACCGTGACGACCGGCGTGGCGTGGTCAAGCGCGTAGCCTGGGCCGATGGCCGTCTGTCTGGCTTTGTGTTTGCCAGCAGCAGTGCGACCGATGTCCCGGCAGCGGACAGCCTGCTGCAGCAACTGCAAGCGGGGGAGGCATGGCAAGGCTCTCGCCTGACTGTGTTTGCCCCGGCCGGGCAGCGTGCCGTAGCGCGGGAAAAAATCGTCTGCCAGTGCCGGCAAGTGGGCGAAACCGCCATCCGCCAATGTCTGGAGCGGGGCGAGAGTGTGGCACACCTCAAGAACACCCTGGGCTGCGGCAGCGTCTGCGGTTCCTGTGTGCCGGAAATCAAACGCATGGCCGCCAGCGTGGCGCAGCCTGCCTGAACAGGGAGTAAGAACATGAAACGCGCAACAGGCAAGGTGGTGCTGCTGGGGGCTGGCCCCGGCGATCTGGAACTGCTCACCCTCAAGGCGGTGCGCCAGTTGCAGGCGGCGGAAGTGCTGCTGCTGGACGAGCTGGTCAACCCGGACATCGTCAGCCTGGCACCGCAGGCGCAGGTGGTGCGGGTGGGTAAGCGCGGTGGCTGCAAGTCCACGCCGCAGGATTTCATCCAGCGCCTGATGCGCCGTTATGCCGTGCAGGGCAGGCGGGTGGTGCGGGTGAAGGGTGGCGAGGTACTGCTGTTTGGCCGTGCCGGTGAGGAAATCCGCTATCTGCAACAACACGGTATCGAGGTGGAAGTGGTGAACGGTATCAGTGCGGCACTGGCGGCAGCCGCCAGCCTGAATGTATCGCTCACTCATCGCCAGCATTGCCGTGGCGTGACGCTGGTGACGGCCCACGCACAGGACCACAGCGAGCCGGACTGGCAGGCACTGGCCGCCACCGGCACCACCTTGGCCATCTATATGGGTATGAGCCGCATTGCCAGCCTGAATCAGGCGCTGTTGCAGTACCTGCCGGCCAGCACACCGGTGGCGGTGGTGCAGTGGGCCAGCACGCCGCAGGAGCAGCGCCTGCTGAGCACGCTGGCCACGCTGGAGGCTGACGCCCTGGCCGCAGGCATGGGCAGCCCGGCCATCATTCTGGTGGGCGAGGCCATGGCCGAAGCCAGCTTGCCGCAACTGCCCATGGCTGCGGCAGTGCCAAGCTGTGCCTAGCGACTAGGCTGCCGTGTCTTCCAGCCCCACCGGCTGGCATAGCACGGTAGATGTCACGGAATTGGCAATAAAGCAGTTGCTGTGTGCCTGATGGTGCAGTTGGGCATGCTGGGCCGCGCTGGGCGGGTTGGCACTGCCAAATTGCACATCCGGCCGCAGCGTGACGCGGGTGATGGCCAATTGCCCGGCGGCATTCTTGCCCATCTCGCCACTGGCCCGGTCCAGATAACGCTCCACCGTGAAACCGGCACGGGCGGCCAGGTCCAGAAACCACAGCATGTGGCAACTGGACAGCGCTGCCACAAAGGCTTCTTCCGGGTCCACCGCGCTGGCGTCCGACATCGGCAGCGGCACCACGGCGGGGGAGGACGACGCCGCCACCTCGGCCCCGCCATCAAAGCGCAGCACATGCTTGCGGCTGTAGCGACGGTTGAGAAAATCCTGACCGCTGCGTTGCCATTCCACTTCCACCACGAATTGCGCCATTGTGTTCTCCCGTTCAGGCGGTTTGATGCAGAAAAATGGTCAGGCTGTCCTTGGGCGGGCGGATTCCCGCCTCGGCCAGCATGCGGCCCACCATGCCGCGATGATAGCTGCCGTGGGTGATCAGATGCAGCAGCATCTCACAGCGCTGCATCCTGCCCGGCTTGCCATCGACAAAGCGGAAGTCCACCGCCTCGCCCAACTGGCTGGCATCCATGCTGCGCAGATATTGCTGATACCAGGCATCGCTGGCCTGCTGGCGCGCCTGCAGCGCGGCCAGCGTTGGCGTATCCGGCGTGTTCAGCGCCTCAAAGCCATGCGGCTGCTGCTGCAGATTGGCTTGGAAGATCTGTTCCACCAGCCACACATGGTTCAGCATGCGCACGGCGGCGGTCTGGGTGTCGGCAGCCAGTGCCTGCAGTTGCTGTTCCAACAGGGCAAATAATTGCTGGTTGGCCCAGGCCTTGGCCTGGAAGAGGGTGGGTAACAGGGCTTGCATCGGTGTTCTCCGTGAAAAATCCTAGCTTATTCTGCTTTTTGCCTTTTAGAATCGGCCACTCAGGAAAATTATTGCTGAATGGGATTCATCAATATGGTGGAAACACAAACCGGCGAGCTGCTGGCCGTGCTGTATCTGAGCGAAACCGCCAGCTTTACGCGGGCGGCAGCACGGCTGGGGCTGACGGCCTCGGCCTTGTCCAAGGCGATAGACCGGCTGGAAAAACGGCTGGGCTGCCGCCTGTTTGCCCGCAGCACGCGCCGGGTGGTGGCCACCGCGGAGGGCGAGCGCTTCATTGCCCATGCCCGGCGCATCGTGGACGAGCTGGCCAATGCCGAGGCCGATCTGCGCTTTGGCCGCAATATTCCGCAAGGCACGCTGCGCATTACCGTGGGGACTGCCTTTGGCAACCAGCAGTTGCTACCGGCGCTGCCACGCTTCATGGCGCGCTATCCGCAACTGCGGCTGGCCTTGTCGGTGAGCGACCATCTGGTGGATATCGCCGCCGACGGTTTCGACCTGGGCTTGCGGCTGGGGCCGCTGGGCCCGGTGGATAATCTGGTGGCGCGCCCCATTGCCAGCCTGCCGCGCAAGGTGTGTGCGGCACCGGCCTATCTGCGCCAGTACGGCAGTCCGCAACATCCGGAGCAACTGGCGCAGCACCAGTGCCTGGTGGTGGCCGATGTGGAGCAGGCCGACCAGTGGCCCTTCATGGTGGATGGCGAATTGCGACGGGTGGATGTCAGCGCCCGGCTGAGCGTGGACAGTGCCGAATCCCTGCTTAGCCTGGCGCTGGCCGGGGCCGGCATCATCCGCCAGTCGGCCTTCTTGCTGGAGCCGGCATTGCAGGACGGGCGGCTGGTGGAAATCCTGCAGCCGTGGCGGGTGGACGACAGCATGCCGCTTACCGCCTTGTACCCGCCGGGCCGCCAGCATCAGGCCAAGCTCACCGCCATGCTGGACTTCCTGCACGAAAGCTTCGGCCAGCCAGACTAGTTGCAGCTGGCCAAACGCAGCGGGGCGTGCTGACCTGTCAGTTGCAGCTCCAGCGCCGCCGGCCCGTTCATGGCCTCCAGCAGCAGGATTTCGCCACGGGCCTGGCCTGGCTGCCAGCAGTCACCGCGCCGCAGAATCACATCCTGGCCGCAGTAGCTGATCCAGATGCGTCCCTGCGCTACCTGCAAGGACAGTGGCAGTTGTCCGCTCAGGCGCATCACTTCGCCCTGGCGCAATATCAGTGTGCTCATCTTGCATGCTCCCCTGCTGTTGATGAAACACAGCTTAGAGGGCGGGGTGCTGCGCCGGTAGCCACACAGTTGTCGATAATCAGCCATGACAGTTATGGTTTTGCGGCAACTGTACTGCCTGTTTTTGTGTACAACTGTGCGTGGTGCGGCGCGGACAATCCCTTATCATGGCGGCATGGATACCCAGCCTCTTTACCTGCAACTGGCGGATGATATCGCCGCCCAGATCCGCGCCCGCGTGCTGCGTGCCGGCGAACGCCTGCCTTCGCTGCGCGAGATGAAACTGCGGCGCGGCCTCAGCCTGAGCACGGTGCAGCAGGCTTTCCGACGGCTGGAAGACCTGGGCCTGGTGGAAGCCAGGCCGCAGTCCGGCTACTTTGTGCGCTTGCGCAGCGAGAGCGGGCATGTGTTGCGGCTGGCCGCGCCTACCGAAGTGGCGGTCGATCCGCTGCTGTGGAGCTATGTCGAGGATCAGTCCGAGCAGCACACCGAACGCATGCAGGGCTTTCGCAGTGCGGTGGCACCGCATGCGCTGCTGCCCACCGCCCAGTTGCAGCGCATGACGCTGGACTGCATGCGCAGGCATCCTGACTTGCTGTCCGACTATGGCCGCCCCAGCGGCTATCTGGATTTCAAGCGCCAGATTGCCCGGCTGGCCATGGAGTGGGGCGGCCAGTTGCACCCGGAACAACTGATTGTCACCCAGGGCACCATCGAGGCGCTGAATCTGGCGCTGCGCGCCCTTACCCAGCCGGGCGATGTGGTGGCGGTGGAGTCCCCGGCGTATTTTTCGCTGCTGTTCACGCTAAAGGCGCTGGGGCTGCGCGTGGTGGAAATCCC
This sequence comes from Aquitalea magnusonii, assembly GCF_002217795.2. NCBI lineage: Bacteria > Pseudomonadati > Pseudomonadota > Betaproteobacteria > Neisseriales > Chromobacteriaceae > Aquitalea > Aquitalea magnusonii. The sequence goes on along the minus strand of NZ_AP018823.1, from coordinate 2,028,574 downwards.
CACCGATCCGGTCAGCGGCATTTCGGTGGACGCGCTGGAGCTGGCCACGCGCGATGCCGCCATCAAGGCGGTGATTCTGGTGCCCAATTTTTCCAATCCGCTGGGCGCGCTGATGCCGGACGCCGCCAAGGAAAAAGTGGCCGATATGCTGGCCGCACGCGGCATTCCGCTGATCGAGGATGATGTCTACGGCGAGTTCTACTATGGCCGGCAGCGGCCACGCCCCATCAAGGCATTCGATCGCAGCGGCAATGTGCTGTACTGCGCCTCGCTCACCAAGGATGTGGCACCGGGCCTGCGCATAGGCTGGATAGATCCTGGCCGCTATCGCAGCCAGGTGGAGGTGCAGAAATACCTGAGCACGCATTCCACGCCCACGCTCAACCAGGCGGTACTGGCGCGCTTTCTGGAAAGCGGTGCCTACCCGCGTCACATGCGCCGTCTGCGCCGTGCCATTGCCAGCCAGATGCAGGGCCTGCTGGATGGGCTGGCGCGCTATTTTCCGGCCGATGTGCGTTATACGCGCCCGCAAGGCGGCTTTGTGCTGTGGCTGGAGTTCCCCCAGGAGTTCGACAGTCTGACGCTGCACCGGCAAGCACGGCAGGAGGGCATAGGGCTGGCCCCCGGCCCGCTGTTTTCGCCGCGTGGCGACTACCGCCACTGCGTGCGCCTGTCCTGCGCCGAGCCGTGGAGCGCGGTGCAACAGGCGCGGCTGGTACGGCTGGGCCAATTGGTGCGCCAGCAATATGCCGGCTGAGCCCGGCAGATTTCCGCATAGCGGTCCGATCCGGCCGCGCAGATGGCAAAACGCTCAACCACCACCACGGAAAGGTTGAGCGTTTTGCTGCCCAGGCTTGCTGCCAGCACGGGCCGTCTGCCTGGCATCCGGCCTTAGCGGGCCTTGGGCGCAGTGCCTTCGGCGTGGGCCACCACGGCGTCAATCTGGATCAGCGCATCCTGTGGCAGCGCAACCACGCCAACGGTGCGGCGTGCCGGGGTGCCGGTGGGGAAGAAGGTGCGGTACACGCTGTCCACGGCGGCGATATCGTCGATGTTCTTCAGGAAGATGTTTACCTTCACCACATCGGCCAGTGAGTGGTTGATGCTTTCCACGATGGTCTGGATGTGCTGCAGACACAGCCTAGCCTGCTGGCTGATATCGCCGGCCACCAGTTTGCCGCTGCCGGCTTCCAGCGGCAGTTGGGCCGAAATGTGGTTGTAGTGCGAGAAGGCCACGCTCTGGGTGGCAATGCGGCTGCGCGGCGCATCACTGGTGTTGGCTGCCTGGATGACGATGCCGTGACGGTCTTCCACCGCTTGCGGCGGGGTGCCGTCGCCATGGGAAACCACGGCTTCGATCTGCACCAGCGCATCCAGCGGCAGGCCGGCGGCGGCAATGGTGGTGCGTGCCGGGAAATAGGCAGCGGCGCGGGCAATGGCGGAATCCGGGAAGAAAGTGGTGTATACCGCGTCCACGGCAGCGGTATCGGCCAGGTCTTTCAGGAAAACGTTGATTTTGACAATGTCGTCAAAGGGAACATCAATGTTTTCCAGGATGGTCTTGATGTTCTTCAGGCATTGCGCGGTCTGTTCCTGCACGCCGCCGGCCACCAGCGCGCCGGTATCCGGGTCGATCGGCAACTGGGCGGAAATATTGTTGTAGTGGGAAAAGGCCACGGTCTGGGTGGACAGCACGCTGCACGGGGCCTTGGGTGTGTTGCGCGCTACCTTGATCAGGTCGCCGGCTTGCGGTGCATGCGGGATGGTGCCTTCGCCGTTGGAAACCAGCGCTTCCACTTGTACCAGCGCCTGCAGCGGCAGGGCGTCCACCGCCACGGTGGTCAGTGCCGGCAACTGGCCGGTAAAGAAGTTGGCATACACCTGTTGCACCACGTCGAGGTCACGGATGTCCTGCAGGAAAATGGAGATGCGCACCACATCGTTCAGACTGTGGCCAATGCTGTCGATCACGGCCTTGATGTTGGCAAAGCACTGCTGAGCCTGTTCGCGGATGCCGCCGGCCACCAGCTTGCCAGTGGCCGGGTCTACCGGCAGTTGGGCCGACAGATTGTTGTAGTGGGAAAAGGCCACGGTTTGGGAGTAGGGGCCGATTGCCTGCGGCGCTTTGTCGGTATTGCGTGCCAGGACTGCGTTGTAGTTGCTCATAGTGTGACTCACCTTGTGCTGGGTATGGATTGCGACGCTGCTGCCGGGCATTTCCTTGCCGTCTGGCTGGGTTTGCCTGCCTGTCGTGGCGTCCCTGATTGAACAGCGGTGAATATAAGCGTGTGCTTATTCTTTGTAAATTAGCAAACGTTGATATATGTCAACAATGTCATCAGCTACTCAAAATAAGGCCGGAATCAGCCTGTTTTTTGTGATGACATGGAAATATCACTTTATCCGTGACGGCTTGAGTGTCCACCTGCATGCGCGCTGATATGCAAATCAGCTTTTCTTGCTTCCTTGCCGGCATGCCCTGCCTTATCGTGGTGCTTAAACCGCACGCCAGCCGTGCCGCACCCGGAGCCACCATGCCACATTCACCCGCCTTGCCCGTTATTGATATCAGCCTGCTTGATGGCAGCACCGAACAACGTCAGCAACTGCTGCAACAACTGCGCGGCGCGGCACGCGACCACGGTTTCTTTTATCTGGTCGGCCATGGTATTGCCGCTGACAAGGTGACGGCGCTGCGTCAGGCCGCACGGGCATTCTTTGCCCTGCCAGAAGCCGACAAGCTGGCCATCGACATGGAAAACTCGCCGCATTTTCGCGGCTATACCCGTGCCGGTGAAGAACGCACCCGCGGTGCCGCCGACTGGCGCGAACAACTGGATATCGGTGCCGAGCGCCCCCCGCGGCCCGACCTGGCAGCGCAGGGGCCGTGGTGGCGTCTGCAAGGCCCCAATCAATGGCCGACGGCCTTGCCGCAACTCAAACCGGTGCTGCTGGACTGGCAGCAGGAAACCACCCGCCTTTCCATCCGCCTGTTGCGTGCCTTTGCCGAAGCCCTGCAGCAGCCGGTCGACATTTTCGACGCTGCCTTTGTCGAAGCCCCGGTGCAGCATCTGAAAATCATCCGTTATCCGGGCAGCCGGCAAGGTGCAGCCGGGCAGGGCGTGGGGCCGCACAAGGACGGCGGCTTTCTCACCCTGTTGCTGCAAGACGATAGCCAGGACGGCCTGCAAGTGGAAACCGAGCAGGGCTGGCTTGATGCGCCGTCATTGCCGGGCAGTTTCATCGTCAATATCGGTGAATCGCTGGAAATGGCATCCGATGGATATCTGCGGGCCAATGTGCATCGGGTGCTGAGTCCGCCAGAGGGCAAGGACCGCTTGTCGGTGGCCTTTTTCCTTGGCCCGCGGCTGGATGCCACCATTCCGCTGCTGCAATTGCCGGCGCAATTAGCCGCCGAAGCACGCGGCCCGGAGGCCGACCCGGACAACCCGCTGTTTTACCGTATTGGTGACAATTATCTCAAAGGACGGCTGCGCTCCCATCCCAAGGTGGCCGTCCGCCACCATGCCGACCTGCTTTCCCCGCAAGCATTGCAGGCTGCTTCCCTTCCCACCTCCGCAGGAGAATATGCATGAAACGCGCAACCCTCTGGCTGGCCTTGTTCGGCCTGGCCGCCAGCCTCACCGCCCACGCCGAAGTGCTGACCATCGGTGCCGAAGCCGTACCGCACGCCGAAATCCTGGAGCATGTAAAACCGGCGCTGGCCAAGCAGGGTATCGAGTTGAAAGTGAAGGTGTTCAGCAATGGCCTGCAGGAAAACCTGGCGGTGGCCGGCAAGGAAATCGACGCCAACTACTTCCAGCACCAGCCCTTCCTGGATAGCTTCAACAAGTCCAAGGGCACCCGGCTGGTAAGCGTGGCAGCCATCCATGTGGAACCGTTCGGCGCGTACTCGCACAAGTACCGCAAGACCAGCGAGCTGCCGGATGGTGCCACCATCGCCATTCCCAACGACCCGTCCAATACCGGCCGCGCCTTGCTGCTGCTGCACAAGCAGGGCCTGATCAGCCTGAAGGACCCGGCCAATATCCTGGCCAGCGCGCGTGACATCAGCAGCAACCCGCACCATTTCAAGATCAAGGAACTGGAAGCCGCCACCCTGCCACGCGTGCTGGATCAGGTGGACATTGCGCTGATCAATACCAATTACGCGTTGCAAGGCGGGTTGAAACCCAAGCGTGATGCGCTGTTCAGCGAAGGCAGCCAATCTCCTTACGCCAACATCATCGTGTCGCGCGAGGATAACCGCAGCAGCCCGGCGCTGAAAAAACTGGTGGCGGCGCTGTCCACCGACGAGGTGCGCCAGTTCATCGACCAGCGTTATCAGGGTGCGGTGGTGCCGGTGTTCTGAACCCGGCGTCCTGATGCCAGCCAGGCTCTTCTCGCTTTCAGGGAAAGGGCGGGGGGATAGGGAATAGACGGGAAGGTTGCGGAATCAGCTTTTTAGTCGCAAGGCCCGGCTTTGCCGGGTCCAGTGCAAGCGCACCAAATCACTTGGTCAGCCGCAACAAAGGCGTCCCCTCACGGCGGACGCCTTTGTGTTGCTGACTGACAGAACAGGGTTTTACCAGTCTTCCGGCAGCCCTTCCTTCAGCGTGGACACATAGCTGGCGGTACGCGGGTTTTGCGGGTGCAGGAATAACTGGCGGCTGCTGCCTTGCTCCACGATGCGGCCATCTTCCAGAAACACCACGGTGTCGGCCAGTGTGGCGGCCAGCCGCAGGTCGTGGGTGGCAATCAGCATGGTCATCTTGTTGGCAGCCAGTTGGCGCAGCACGGCCACCACTTCGCTGGCCAGCTCCGGGTCCAGTGCCGAGGTGGGTTCGTCACACAGCAGCAGGCCGGGGGACTGGGCCAGTGCGCGGGCGATGGCCACCCGTTGCTGCTGGCCGCCGGACAGGGTGCCGGGCCAGGCATCCGCCTTGTGCGCCATGCCCACTTGTTGCAGCAGTTCACGGGCGCGGGCTTCGGCCTGGGCACGCGGCCATTTCTTCACCACCAGCAGGCCTTCCATTACGTTTTCCAGCGCGGTGCGATGCGGAAACAGTTGGAAGTTCTGGAATACCATGCCGGTTTGCAGACGCAGGCGATGCATGTCCTGACGGCCCGGCTGGGCATGGCCATGGCCAAACTGCAGGCTGGCATCGCCCAGGGTAATCTGTCCGGCGCTGGGGGTTTCCAGCAGATTGATGCAACGCAGCAGGGTGCTCTTGCCGCTGCCGGACGGGCCGATCAGCGCCGTCACCTGGCCGGGCGGCACATGCAGCGAGACATCCTTGAGCACATGCTGGCTGCCAAAATGCTTGTCGATATTGTGCAGTTGAATCATTTCGTCTCCTGGGCCTGGTGCAGGTGCTGGCCAAAGCGGGCTTCCAGTTTTTGCTGGCCGGCGGACAGCACGGAGCTGAACAGCAGGTAGATCAGCGCAGTTTCGGTATACAGGATCAGCGGTTCATAGGTGACCGAGGCAATGCGCTGCGCGGCTTGGAAGATTTCCGGCACGGTCAGCACCGCGGCCAGCGAGGTGTCCTTGATCAGCGAGATGAAGGTATTGGCCAAGGGCGGCACGGCCACGCGGCTGGCCTGCGGCAAAATGGTGCGGCGCATGGCCTGGGCCCAGGTCAGGCCGATGGAATAGGCGGCTTCCCATTGGCCGCGCGGTACCGCCAGCAGGGCGGCGCGGATCACTTCCGAAGTGTAGGCCCCCACGTTCAGCGAAAAACCGATGACAGCGGCCGGCAGCGGGTCAAACACGATGCCGGCCTTGGGCAGGCCGTAAAAAATCAGGAACAGTTGCACCAGCAAGGGCGTGCCGCGGATCAGCCACACATAAAAGCGGAAGCCGTCCGCCAGCGGCTTGGGGCCATACAGCCGCACCAGCGCGGTGACAAAGCCCAGCGACAGGCCACAAGCAAAGGACAGCAGGGTAAGCGGTACGGTGAACACCAGCCCTGCATACAGCAGCGGCGGCAATGATTCCACCATCAGTTTCAACCATTCAGGCATGTGCCGACTCCATTATTGTTATCGTGTTGTGCCAACAAAATTGCCCCGTAGGACGGGGCGGCAGATTTTGACGAAACCCTCTCGTTTTCCGACAGGAAAGCGAGGCTCCCTTTCAGGGAAAGGGCGGGGGGATAGGGAGTAGACGGTAAGGCTGCGGAAGTCATGACTTAGTCGAAAGGCCCGGCTTTGCCGGGTCCAGTGAAACCGTACCTAATCACTTTGTCCGCAGCCTGCGGCCCCGCAGGACGGGGCAAGCTGGCAAGTCCGGGGCGGGATATGCTTAGTGCGACACGTCTTCGCCAAAGTACTTGAAGGAAATCTTCTGGTAAGTGCCGTCCGCCTTGATGTCAGCCAGTGCCTTGTTGATGGCGGCCTGCAGTTGCGGGTTGCCCTTGCGGAAAATGATGCCGGAGAAGTCGGCGTCCTTTTCGGTGGCGGCAATGCGCAGTTTGGAGTTGGGCTGGTGCTTTTTGTAATCCAGGAAGGATAGGCTGTCGTTGATGGTGGCATCCACGCGGCCGGAAGCCAGCAGCTCGAGCGAATCGTTAAAGCCTTGTACCGGGACGACTTCTGCACCGAAGGATTGCGCCAGCTTGCCGAAGTTGCTGGTCAGGGTGTTGGCGGACTTCTTGCCCTTGAGGTCGGCAAAGGTCTTGATCGGGCTATTGCCATTCACGATCAGCGCGGCCTTGGAGGCGATATAGGCGTTGGAGAAGTCGTACTTGGCCTTGCGGGCTTCGGTAATCGATACCTCGTTGGCCACGGCGTCGTAACGGTTGGCATCCAGGCCGGCAATCAGGCCGTCCCATTTGCCTTCGATGAATTCGGCTTTCACGCCCAGCTTGGCGGCCACCGCCTGGGCAATTTCCACATCAAAACCCACCAGCTTGCCGCTGGCATCGTGATAGGTAAACGGCGCGTATGTGCCTTCGGTGCCCACGCGGATGACACCGGCGGATTTGATCTTGGCAAGGTCTTCAGCGGCGGCAAGGCCCGGCAGAATGGAGGCGAGCAGGGCGGCAATGGCAAATCGTTTCACAAGGTACTCCTGGCTGTTTTTGTCGTGATGTCTTGCCGCCTGGTGGCGGCCTGCGGCGACTATAACGTGGCTGCTATATTCGGATAAGCAATTAATCAAGCATTGCTTATCAGTAAAGTGAATAAGGCGGGTTTGGCCGGCAGCGCTGGCTCGTCCGCCGTTGCAGGCAGCGCGCAGGAGGCTGGTGGACTACCATGACGGTGCCATTGGCGCGTGGCCGTGTCGTCTCAAGGAGTAAACATGCACCTGTTGAGCAATATCCTGCTAATGAGCTGCCTGTTGGCGCTGCTGCCTGCTGGCCAAGCGCGGGCTGGCTTGCGCCCGGACCAGGGCGACTTGCGCCGCTTCATGCATGGCGTGGCGGCGGTGCCGGCAGCAGAACCGGGCAGTTTCAATGTGTTTTTCAGCAGCGCCGGCCTGCCGCCGCGTGGTCCGGACCGTGCCGGTAGCTGGACCCATGATGTCTATGTCCAGCCGTGGCGGGCGACGGACGGTGCCGTTGGCCGACCACGGGTATTCATTGCCAGGCCGGAAGCGCAGGAGCCGGTATCCGCTGCGCGCAATACCCGCGGACGGGTGATGCTGACCTTCGAGGATGGCTGGCGCTCGGGGCAGGAAGTCAGCCAGCGTTACGGGGTTTACGATGCCGCCTTGCGGCCGGTCAAACCCTATCCGCAAACCGTGGAGGCCGGTACCCATTCCGGCCATGTGGCGGCGGTGGGCGAGCGTTTTGTGCTGTTTTATTCCGATGGCTGGGTGGATGGCGGCGGGGTGGATGATCTGGGCAGCGGCAACGGCGTGTATGCCGGGGTTTACGATGCGGATGGCCGGCCACTGTACAGCCTGGATATTGCCGACGGGCAGCGGGCTTGGTGGCCGATGCTGGCTGGCGCAGAGCGTGTTGCGCTGCTGCTGTGGCAGCAGTTTGTCCCCGGCAGGCAGGACGCGCGGCTGAAAATGGCGCTGCTGGATGTGTACAAGGGCACCATCAGTGGTGAGCGGGTACTGTGGGAGCGCCTGCAGTATTACAGCTACAACCTGATCTGGCTGCCCGAGCCGGCCCGTTTCCTGCTGGCCGGCAATGCTGACGGCCACGGCTTTGCCATGCTGGTGGATAGTGCCGGCCGCACGCAAGCCCGGCTGGACTGCCTGCCGCTGCTGGTACGCGAGGCGGGCATGGCGGCCGCTGGCAATTCGGTTTATCTGCCGGCGGCGGATGGCCGCCTGATGCAGTTGGTGGCCGGTTCGGCCTCTTTGCGCCTGGCCGGGCTGCTAGCGGCCAGCAATGGCCGCCCGGTGAGCTGGCGGCCTCTGGGCAGTGTAGGGCTGGTGCGCAGTAATGGGCTGCTTGACTGGCTGTCGCTGACGGAGGCCGGGCCGCAGTGGCTGCATTTCGATCCGGCAATGGCAGTGCCTGCCGGTGCTGCCGATTCCTGCCGCCAGACAGGCTGAGCAGACCGGGCGCGCGTGCCTGGCCGCCGCTATTGCGCTGCGGGCAGGGCGCATCCCATCGTTATCTCCATCCTGTAGCAACTGACCCTGCGCCGTGCCGGTGGCGGGGGCTTTGCCGTTGATTTCATTCCAGAGTCATTGCGTCCCGCTTTGATTGATTCGTATCAATTTCAGCAAAAATGCCAAGGACGTAGGATGCATGCGCTAGCACCTTGCTGGCCGTAGTGGCCACCATGCTGCAGCCCGATCAGGGCAGTGTCCATATTCTGGGTTTGGATGCACGCCGCCAGGCGGCTGACATCCGCCGCCAGTTGGGCGTGGTGTTTCAGGATGGCGCGCTGGAGCCGCGCTTGTCGGTGTGGGACAACCTGCTGCTGATTGCCTGTTGCTATGGTTTTGCCGGTGCCGCCGCCCGCAGCCGCTGCGCGGCGCAACTGGCGGCCTGCGGCTGGGAGCCGATGGCCGGGCGCAGGGTGGAAAGTCTGTCCGGTGGTCAGCGTCGGCAACTGGAACTGATGCGGGCCAGCCTGGCCGCACCGCGCCTGCTGCTGCTGGATGAGCCTACCCAGGGGCTGGATGAGGCTGCCAGCCGGGCATTCTGGCAACAGATCGCCGGGCTGCGTCAACAGGGGGTGACGGTGTTGTTCAGCACCCATCGGCCAGAAGAAGCCGCGGCGGCAGAGCAGTGCATCCGGCTGGTGGATGGCCGGCTGCAGCCCATTGCGGCTGCCACGGCGGGAGCGCGCTGATGCTGCCGCAAACGCTGTTGCTGCTGATCTGGCTGGAACTCAAGCGCTACTGGCTCAATCCACTGCGCATCCTGCTAAGCCTGGCGCAGCCGCTGATGTATCTGTTTATTCTGGGGGCCGGTCTTGCTGGTGGCACCTATGCGCTGGACAGCCGTTATCAGGCTTATATCTATCCGGGCATCGTGGCCATGTCGCTGATGTTTGCCGCCGCATCGGCAGCGGTGGGCGTGGTGCATGACCGTCAGGTGGGAGTGTTCAGGGCGCTGCTGGTTTCTCCCTTGCCGCGCAGCACGCTGGCGCTGGCCAGAATCCTGTCCTGTACCGTTGTGGCGCTGGTGCAATCGGTATTGCTGCTGCCGTTTGCCCCGGTGTTGGGGCTGGCTTTTTCGCCGCTGTCGCTGCTGTCTTTCCTGCTGGCCATGTGCTTGTGCGCGCTGGTTTTTTCGGCACTGGCGCTGGTGATGGCGCTGCCTTTCCGTTCTGTGATGGTGTTTCCGGTGGTATCCAACACGCTCACCCTGCCGATGTTCTTGTTGTCCGGGGCCTTGTACCCGCTGGAACTGGCACCAGCCTGGCTGCAAGGGCTGGCCAGGCTGAATCCAGCCGCGTACGCGGTGGACTTGCTGCGCGGCGTGCTAGGAGGGCGTTATTCCGCGCTGCCCGCAAACAGCGCCGTATTGCTGCTGATCGCCATGCTGGCAGCCGCTTGGGTGGTCCGCTCACTGCAGGGCAGGGGCGGACGGCTGTGAGGTGGGTGTTCAGCGGCGGCTGGATGCGGACAGCCTGACTTCCAGCCGGTGCTGGAACAGTTCCAGCACGATGGACAGCAGCCAGTACAGGATGGCCGCGGTGAGCAGCATCTCCATATAGCGGTAAGCCGAACGGCCATAGCTTTGCGCCAGGAACATCAGCTCCCACAGGCCCATCACCGACACCAGCGAGGAGTCCTTCAACATGGAAATGAACATGCTGAAGGTGGGTGGCACCGCCACTTTCATTGCCTGCGGCAAAATGATGTGGCGCATGATGGCCTGCGGCTTGAGCCCCAGTGCCTTGCCGGCATCCCACTGACCACGGTGGATGGACAGAATGGCGGAGCGGAATACTTCGCTCAGGTAAGCGCCATAGCACAGCGCCAGCGCGGCCACACCGGACGGAATGGCGGTGGGTACGACTCCCAGCTGCGGCAGGCCCAGGTAGATCAGCAGGATCTGCACCAGGAGCGGCGTACCCTTGAAGAAGGAATTGTAAAAGGTGGCCAGGCCGTACAGCAGCGGGTTTTGCGACAAGCGGCCCAGCGCAGACAGCATGCCAATCATCACCGCCAGCACGGTGGACAGCAGGCAGAGCAACAGGGTAAGCGGAATGCCCTGGATAAAGCCTTCCGGGCTTAATTCCAGCCCGGCCAGCAGGGGCAGCTTGCTCAGGGCAAAGTGGTAGTCCAGTTCAAAGGCATTGACGAACCAGACAAAGCCGCCCAGCAGACACAACATGACCAGGCCGACTTGCAGCCTGAATCGATTTTCCAGTTTCATGATGCGGACAGACAAAAGCAGAAAGCCCCGGACGGCTGCATGCCGCCACGGGGCTGGTTCTTAGTTGGTGATATCGCTGCCAATCCATTTTTTGGAAATGGCGCTGAGCGTGCCGTCTTTCTTCAGCTCGGTAATGATTTGTTTGACGCGGGCATTCCATTGCGCATCGCCCTTGTCCACGGCCACCCAGTTGGGTTCCTGGTACAGCGGGCTGCCCACAATGCGGAACTTGCCGGTCTTGCTGATGCGTTCACGCGCGGTCACCAGGTTGGAAATCACCGCATCCACGCGCTTGCCCGCGCCCAGCGCCAGGTCCTGGTAGGCCAGTTCCTCGTTGTCATACGGCGCAATCACCACCTTGTTGAAGGGGTAGGCCGGCTGCACGGCATTCGGCGCTTCAATGATCAGCTTCTTCTGCAGATAGCTTTCATAGGAGGAGCCTTGCTGTACGGCAATCTTCTTGCCCTCCAGGTCCTTGATGCTGCGGGTTTTCTTGTCAGCCACATTGGCAATCAGTACTGCCGGCGAGTTGTAGTAGAACACCGGGAAGTCCAGTACCTGGGCTCTTTCCTTGTTGGGCGTCATCGAGCAGATGCAGATATCCCAACGCGCGCCCCATTTGCCGGCGGCAATCACTTCCCAGGACGGGGTGTCCAGTTTCAGCTTGACGCCCAGCTTTTTCGCCACGGCCTTGGCCACATCCACATCAAAGCCATCCAACTGGTTTTTGCTGTTAAGGAAGGAGTAGGGCGGGTAGCTTTCCAGCAGCACGCCGCGCAGTACGCCGCTTTTCTGCACGTGGTCCAGGGTGGCACCGGCATGGCTCTGGCTGGCGGCCAGCAGGGCAAGGGCGGTCAGCGTCTTGGTGATCTTGGTTTGTCTTTGGAACATTTTTATGGTCTGAATGCTGTTTGGGTGTTAATCTATATATCAAACTATTATAATAATTACCAATTTGTTTGCGTATAAATATATAACATTTTCACGCATCATGCACGCCGCAGGCGCTGCTGATCGCGCTGAATTGCCTGGATAAGCATATGAGCCAAACCCTGATTCTCGATGGCGGCATGGGCCGCGAACTCAAACGCATTGGTGCGCCGTTCCAGCAGCCGGAATGGTCGGCACTGGCGCTGCTGGAAGGTCCGCATTTTGTCGAGCAGGCACATGATGCCTTCGTCAATGCCGGAGCCCGCGTGATTACCACCAACAGCTACGCCGTGGTGCCGTTTCACATCGGCCAGCAGCGTTTCGAGCAGCACGGCGAGCGTCTGGCCGCATTGGCGGGTGAGCTGGCCCGCCGCAGCGCGAACAAGGCCGCGCATGCGGTACTGGTGGCAGGTTCGCTGCCGCCGGCGCTGGGTTCCTATCGCCCCGACCTGTTCAACGAGGCGGATTCACTGGCCATTCACCGGGTGCTGATTGCCGGGCTTGCGCCGCATGTGGACGTATGGCTGGCCGAAACCCAAAGCTCGCTGGCCGAGGTGCGCGCCGTGCGTCAGGCATTGGGCGAGCAGGATAAGCCGCTGTGGCTGTCCTTCACCCTGCAGGATGAAGATGTCGACAGCGTGGCACGGCTGCGCTCCGGCGAAACCGTCAGCGCGGCCGTGGCCGAAGCCATCAAGCTGGGCGCGGCTGCCGTGCTGTTCAACTGCAGCCAGCCCGAGGTGATGGAAGCGGCGCTGGATGCCGCCAATGCCGTGCTGCAAGAACAAGGCCAAAGCCTGCAACTGGGCGTGTATGCCAATGCCTTCCCGCCCACCCCGAAAGATGCCAAGGCCAATGCCACGCTGGACGAAATCCGTGCCGACCTGACACCGCAAAACTACCTGGGCTGGGCCGAGCGCTGGGTAGGCAAGGGGGCAGGTATTGTGGGCGGCTGCTGCGGCATTACGCCGGAACACATCGCCAGACTGGCGCAACAACTGGGCTAGTCAGGACGGCGGGCCGGGTGGCAGGCCATGCGCTTGCCAACCGGCCCGCGGCCTTTTCGGGCCGCTGCTGCTGGCGGCTCCGCTGTTTACATCACCCCCCCTCTGGTGGCGCTTCCTGCTGCCGCCTTGTCTTGCCGGCCACCTTGGCCGCCTGAGCGCCTGACACTTACCCGTTGCTGTTGGCCCCATGCGCCAGGCTTGCCAGCTTTGCTGCCCATCGCACTCCCAAGCCTTGCTGCTTTTACTGGCTTGCTGTCACCGCGGTGCCGGATGACGGAAATCCGTCCATTTTCTTGGGACTTGTTTACGGCATGCCGTAGGGCCATGGCATGCGGCATAAATAATACGGTTTAAAATCAACGGGTTTATTTTAAAATTTACCTGGCATGGATATTGCGCTCCGGGTGGGTGACAGGCACTTATCCCTATGAGAACACTATGCAAATCACTCACCGCATTATCCTGACCCAGGCGGTCGGCTTGCTGGCCATGCTGCTCGTTGGTTCTTACGGACTCTGGCAGTTGCATCAAGCCCAGCAGCGTTTCCGGTTTGTGTCACTCAATACGACGGCCAGCATTGCCGCCATTACCGAGGCGCAGCACAGCATGGCAGAAATGCGGCTGGCAACCCTGAAGTTTCTGGTGGCACCGGATACAACCATACGCCAGGCCGCCAGGCAGGCCATGCTCGACAATGATCGCAAGCTGGATGACTTTCTGGCCGGCTACCGCGCGCACCACGCCAGCGACGAGGCCGACATGCGGATGCTGGCTGCCGATCAGCAAGCCCTGGAGCGCTACCGGACGGTAAGGGATCGCGTGGTCAGCCAGAGTGCCACCGACCGCGACGGTGCATTCCGTGCGCTGGTGGTGGATGCCCGCGCCATGAGCACGGCGCTGGGGCAGCGCTTTAATGAGCACGTTGCCTACATCTTTCAGCAGGTACACAGCCTGGATCAGCAAAACCAGGACAGCTACAGCGCCTCGATGCAAATGGCCATTGGCCTGATGGCCTTGTCACTCATCGCATCCGGCGTGCTGGGTGCGCAATTGTTCCGCACCATACGCCGCGGCCTGGCGGGCATGCAAGGCAGCATGCTGGAGGTCAGCCGCACCCTGGACTTCACCCAGCGCGCCAAGGTACAGCAGCAGGATGAAATCGGTTGCACCGCCGAGGCCTTCAATCATCTGCTGGCCGTGCTGCAGGCAAATCTGGGCAGCATCCTGCAAGGCGCGCAACAGGTTGCCCAGGCTTCGGCACTGATGTCCGACACCGCCGGACAAGTATCCTGCGCATCGTCAGAGCAAAGCCAGGCAGCCGCAAGCATGGCGGCAACCATAGAAGAAATGACCGTCAGCATCAATCACATTGCCAGCCGTGCGCAGGAAGCCAATGCACAGTCCGGCAATGCCGGCCAGTTGCTTGCCGAATGCTCGGACATTGTCGGGCAGACCATCACGGACATTCGCGAGATTGCCACTATGGTAGAAACCGCATCCGCCAGCATCCGCGCACTGGAAGACGACAGTGGCAAGGTCAGCATGGTGGTAATGGTGATCCGCGACATTGCCGACCAGACCAATCTGCTGGCACTGAACGCAGCCATCGAAGCCGCCCGTGCCGGCGAACAGGGGCGCGGTTTTGCCGTGGTGGCAGATGAGGTTCGCAAGCTGGCCGAGCGTACCGCGCGTTCAACACAGGAAATCGCGACAACCATCGACACCATGATTACCCGCGCGCAACAAGCCTTTGAACAGATGCAGTCGGCAGAGCAACGGGTAAGCAGTGGCGTGGCCAGGGCAGACCTGGCCGATCATGCCATCAAGCAAATCGGCACCGCCTCGGCCGCTGCCGGCAATCTGGTGGATGAAATCAGCGCGGCCATCAGCCAGCAGGGCGTGGCCAGCGACAATATTGCCGGGGAAGTGGAGCGCAGCGCACAGATGGCAGAACAAGCCAATGCCGCCGCGCAAACCACGGCGGATACGGCAAGCCATCTGGCACAACTGGCAGAAAAACAAATCGCCACCCTGCAAGCCTACACGCTGTAAACCACACGGACTGCCGCAGCATCTGGCAGTCCGTGGGTGTCACCCTTAGCTAACAAGGCATGAAAAAAGCCATTGAGAATCAGTAAATACTGATCATCAATGGCTTTTAGAGGTTCTGGTGGAGGCGGCGGGAATCGAACCCGCGTCCGAAAGTCCTCTACAGTGAGTTCTACATACTTAGTCGTGTCATTTGGATTTAACCTCCGCTACGCCGACGGACAGGCTGAGCTTTGGCGAGTTACCTAAAGTTTCGCACCAGACCAAGTAACCCGGAAAGGCACTAGCAGATGTAGAGTGACACTACAGGGTTTTGACGCCCCCGGCCCATCTGCGAACCGTTGTAGTGTCTAGCCGGCCGTTAGGCTGCTAGAGCGTAAGTTTCGTCGTTTGCGACTAAAAAAATTCAGTGTTTTACGGGGTGACTGAAATCCCGGTATGCCCTCATCTGCTTCGCAACCCCCGTCGAAACCAGGTCGCCCCCAGATAAGACTGACAAGTATATAGAACAAAGCCCGCTCGCGCCAGCCTGCTGGCAGGGATGGGGCGCTTACTTGCCGGAAATCTGTACGCCCTGGGCCTGCTTGTCGGTATTGATGCGCAGGATGATGTGTTTGGCCGACACGCCGGACGCCACCAGGAACTGCTTCACGGCCACGGCGCGGGCATGGGCCACGGCGCGGGCGTTGCTGGTGCTGCCGCGCTGGCAGTAGCCACGCACGATCAGCTTTTTGTCGGACTGGAAGCTGGCAATCTGGCGCAGAATCTGGCCCTTGCCCACTTCATCCAGCTCTCGGCTGTCGTTGGCAAACGGTACAAATGCCGGATTGGCGGCCATATTGGCATCAATCTTCTTGTCGAGGGCGGCTTTGGCGAGTGCTGCGCTGTCTGTCACCGGCTGGGCGGCTTGCGGTGCGGCGGCTACCGGGGTGCTGGCCGGAGCCTGCGGTGCCTTGTTGCTGGAACAGGCAGACAGGGCGAGGCTAGCAAGACAGCAAAGCAGAATGCGTTTCATGGTAAGAGTATCCAGTTGCGGGAAAGTAAAGTGCGCCAGGACAAACCTTGGCGCAGTCACGCATGGCCTGTTGGCCATACTCTCTTGTCTTAACGCATTGGCGGCGGATGGGATGACATGCGGCGCGATATTGCGGCTGCAGTTGCCTTTGCAGCTAACAAAATCGCGCCGCATCCCTGGGCAAGCGGTACTGCCGCCGGCCATGGCGGCAGTGCGGCCAGGTGCTGCAAGGCGGCAGCAGGTTTTTGTTAGTGGTTCTTATCCTGGCGGAACAGTGCCCACTCTTCGAGCAGTTGGCCGTCTGGCAGTCGGCACATGGCGTATTCATTACCTGTCTGGTCCTGACGTGGCAGTAGCTGGCCTCCGCGCTGCAGGCAATGCAGCGACGCCGGATTGGCCAGCCCAACTGCAGGCATGGCAGGGCTGGCCGGTGCGGTAGTGCAGGCAGACAGTACAGCAGCAAGCGAGAGGGCAAATAGCAAGGTGGTGGTGCGCTGTGTCATGGCAGATGGCAGTGTTGGCGTGGTGTTGCAGTATAAAGGCGGCTTCCGCTTGTGTGGTCGTAAAACTGGCAGAAACCGCCGCCTGTGTCATGCCGGCGGGTGCCGCCGGGATGCTAGTTTCTCTTGTTTGCTCCCGCACAGGTTTTGCCATGACCCATACCCACAGCCCGCATCCGCAAGCGGTAGGCCCGCAGTTTTCCCTGGCCAAGATGCAACAAGCCCGCGATCTTACCTTTGACGCCATTCACCGCATTGCCGCGCAGATCCGTCCCGGCATGACCGAGCGGCAAGCCAAGGCCGTGGCGCGCCGCACGTTGGAGGCCATGGGAATGGAGCGGATCTGGCACGGCATCGTCATCCGCTTTGCGTGCAATACGCTGCAAACCTTCCACCAGCAAAGCAAGCCGGAGATTGTGCTGGCGGAAAACGATATCTATTTCATCGATCTTGGCGTGGTGTGGGATGGTCACGAAGGTGATGCCGGTGCCAGCTTTGTGGTGGGCGATGATGAGCAGATGCGGGCCTGCGCGCTGGCGGCACAGACGCTGTGGCAACGGGTGCGTGACTGGTGGCAGCGCACCGGCTGTGCCGGAGCCGCCTTGTATGATTACGCGGCCCGGCAGGCCGCTGCCATGGGCTGGCAGCTGAATCTGGAAGTGCGCGGCCATCGGGTGTCCGACTTCCCGCATGCCATTTATCAGGCGGGCAAGCTGGGCGACTTTGCCGCCTGTCCGGACACCGGCTTGTGGATTCTGGAAATCCAGATTCGCCATCCCGTCTTGCCCTATGGGGCCTTCTATGAAGATTTGCTGCTGCGGCGGACGGAATAAGGCAGCGGGGCAAGGTGGCCGCCGGGCTGGCCTGTGCTGGCGATGCCGGCAGAGGGGGCTGCGTGACGCCAGTGTGGATTAGGTCTAGAATAGCTATTCATTTATCTATTCATAATTCAATTCACATCATGTCGCGTCATGCAGATTCCATCCGCCAACAACTGGCTGCCGGGCTTTGTACCGCCAGGCAACTTGTTGAAAAAACAGGCTTAAGTCAGCCGACGATATCGCGCGCGCTGTCTGCCCTGGGCGAAGAGGTGGTGCGGCTGGGTGCCGGGCCAGCTATTCACTATGCGCTATTCGACAGCACTCGCAGCGCACTGGCGGTGCCGGTGTACCGCGTCAGCGACGCCGGGCAAATCCGCCAACTGGGCCGCTTGCTGCCAGTGCGGCCACAAGGCTTTGTCATGCAGCAGGCCGATGGCATCACCCTGCACAGCGACGGGCTGCCATGGTGGCTGTACGATATGCGGCCCCAGGGCTATCTGGGCCGGGCTTATGCCTCCGCCCATGCAGGCAGCCTGCAACTGCCGGCCAATCCGGAACACTGGAGTGATGCCGAAGTGCTGCGTGCCTTGCTGGCACATGGTCATGATGTGATTGGCAATTTGCTGATAGGCGACGCTGCCCGTGAGCATTTTCTATCCATGCCGCTGCCGCAAGCAGTCAGGCCGCAACACGACTACCCGCGCCTGGCCAGTGCCGCCAGTGCGGGCGAGCTGCCCGGTTCCTCCGCCGGTGGCGAGCAACCCAAATTCTGCGCCTACCGCGAACACGGCCACGTGCTGGTGAAGTTTTCCGCCGCCGATGACAATCCGGTCAGCCAGCGCTGGCGCGATCTGCTGTTGGCCGAGCATCTTGCCCTTGCCGTACTGGGGGTGGCCAGCAGCGTGGTGGATTGTGGCGCGCAGCGCTTTCTGGAAGTACCCCGCTTTGACCGCATCGGTACGCTGGGGCGGGTAGGGGTGTTTTCCTTGCGCGCGCTGGATGCCGAATTTGTCGGCGCCGCCCATGCACCGTGGCCGGTGGTGGTGCAGCGGCTGGTGGCGGCAGGCCATGTCACGCCGCAGTCCCATGCCGGTGCCGCCTTGTTATGGGCGTTTGGCACGCTGATTGGCAATACCGACATGCACAGCGGCAATCTGTCCTTCACCAGCCTGCATGGCCGCCCCTACCAACTGGCCCCGGCCTACGACATGCTGCCCATGGCCTTTGCCCCGCGCAGCGGTGGTGCGCTGGTGGACACGCTGCCGCCCGCTGTGCTGAGCGCAGAGGTAGATGCGGCCTGCTGGCAGCAGGCCCTGGCCCTGGCACAGGACTACCATGCCCGCCTGCTTAGTCATCCGGCTTTCTCTGCCAGCTTCCGCCCCTGCATTACTGCATTGGGCGCGCATATCGACACTGCCGCCGTGCGCATTGCGCGGCTGGGCTGAACCCGGCCCGCAGCCGGGTTCTACTCCGGCCCAATTGTCCGGTCTTCCGCCGCCTCCACCCGCCACGCCTGTTTGTTCATCCGTCTGGCCAATAGCTGATGGCAAGCCTCCGCCAACCGCAGTAATTCCACATTGCTGCTGGGCAAACCATCCGGCGCGGCAATGTGCTGAGCCAGTGCCTGCAAGGGTGTGGCCTGGCTGTTGAGCGCCACCAGTCGGCCATGTGTATGGCGGCTGGGGTGGTTGGGGGTGAAGCGCAGCGTCAGCAGCCAATGGCCGTGCTGCCAGCCTTGTCCCTGTTCCAGAACCGCACGTAATACCGCATGGCTGATCTGCTGCCCGGCCTCCGCAGCCATGGCCAGTGCCTGGTCGTGGCGTGGGGCGTCGCTTGGGCGCTGCTGCAGGGCAGGGAGGACTTGGTGGTTCAGCCAGTGGCGCAGGCGTTCCGTAGCGGGGCGATGGATTTGGCGCAGCACCTGTTGCAGAGTGTTTTCCGGCCAGTAGTGTTGCGGGCTGTCGTGTGGTGGGTGTTTACAGCAGGGATGTTGTTGGAGGATGTGTTGCAGGCGGTGGCGCAAGCGTGGGCCGAATAGTTGCAGGATGTCGTCGCCGTGCAGGCAGCAGGTGTGGGGGTGGAGGTGCAGGCGGATGGGTTTGCCGAGGTAGGACAGGGTAAGGGGAGGGGGATGCAGCTTGGTTTCGGTCATGGCGATGTCCTTCACGTGCAATAGACGCAAGTTAATAGGTTGCTTACTTGGTTTTTTGCTGGTGATGGGTCGCCAAACCCGTTGCGTTGTTAAACGCAAGTCTTGGAGGCTAGCGGTCAATATCCATTGCGGCAATAGATGGTTGTGCGAGTGGGATTGACCAATGGTTCAGCCCTAAGCGGGAATCCGCTGCGCGGATAATGTTTTGTGTTGCCGCTTCCGCGCGGCGGACGGGAAAGAGGGCTTGAGTGGCCAAGCCCTCCTTCACCTCCAAGGCCACCCCACAAGCATGGCCTGCGGCTGCCCGACAGGTCCCGACCGGTGCGAGGCGCGCCTGAACTCGCGATTTGCTAACGTCAAATCGCTCAAACAAGGCAGGCGCTTAAAACCTCGCCCCGGCCACCCGTCGGCATGCTTGACGGGGCCATTGGTCGCATCGGTTTGGTGGTTTTTCGATGGGGAAAATGGATTTATTCGGCAGCGTTGAGCGGTGGATCGCCCCTTTGAGGCCTCCACCCTACAAGGAGGCTTTGCAGGTAGGGCGGAAGCCCCAACGATTTACCGGGGCGTCCCGCCGCGAAATATGCCGGTTTTCGCTATCTGCTAACGTCAAATCGCTCAAACAAAGCAGGCGCTTAAGACCTCGCCCCGGCCACCTGTCGGCATGCTTGACGGGGCTGGTGGGCGCGTTGGTGCGGTGGTTTCAGATGATGAAAGACTTGCTGGGTATACTGATTATGTCATTGAAATATTGCGACCATGAGAGCAAGCTGCAAACAGCCAAGAAATGCATCCTGGAAGGAAGATGGAAGGGGGGCGAGATTGGTGCAGGAGATGTTACGCAGACATCGGAAAGCATGGTTCAGGCTGCCAGATAGAGATTGCTACGGCAATCGTCCGCACATCATGATGGGTATTGTTTAAAGCGGCAAACTGATATTTAGAGGCGTCAGATGGTATTTTTCGGCAAGAATCAGTCCACTTTGGAAAAAGTAAACAAGGTGCTGTTTGTAATTATTTTGGCAGAAATTCTTGCGTCCTTTGTATTCGATTGGATGCAAAAATATTCTTTGGTTTCTATTGGTATTTTAGGTGTGATTAATGTTTTAAATAGTATGATTACTAAAGAAGTAATTTATATTCGTGGTGGTGAAATTCTCTATGAGAAAAACAAAAAAACTTATATTTTTTTCATGTTTATGTATGGTGTGTTGGCATTAATGTTTCTTTATCGTGGTTTGTCAAAATTTTAGGCGCATTATCGAATCGTTCCTCCTCTTATTTTTATAATCTGTACCGACAGTAACCGGTCCCGTCAGCGCGAGCCGACGCAGACGTGCCGCGCAGGGTATTAAGCGGTCGGCTGTCCGAAGCGGCGCGACGTTAGCGCGCCGCAAGTTCCGGCCGCGCCCTGAGCGGTGCGGCTGGGGCGGGAATTCGAAGCGCTGCGGGTCGCCTTTTCTTTGGGTACTTTCTTTTGGCGAAGCAAAAGTAAAGTACCTCGACGGCGGGGCGAGACCCGCGAAGTTAGTTTTGTCTTTGATTTTTCAATATTTTCTCGGGGAGTAGGTGCCAAGAGTGTCACCCATGTTCCCGCACACCTGTCAGCCATCTCTCCGGTTTGTACCCGCTGTAGCAATACACCTGTTAGCGGATTTCAACTGTCTGACCGAGCGCCGCCGCGATATTGACCAGGGCATCCAGCGAAAACGATGCAATCTGGCCGTTCATCAACTGGCTGATGCGCGGCTGGCTGACTCCGCAGCGCCGTGCGGCTTCCGCCTGGGTCAGTCCTTGTTCACTCAACGTGGTGGAAATCTGGCGCATCAAAGCGGCACGCACACGCAGATTGGCCGCTTGTTGCGGGTTGGATTCAAGCGCATCCCATACGCTGATGGTGCTGGGTTCCGTAATCATGGCGTGCTTCTCAATAGAAGGTCTGGCAGTTCGTCATTATCGCACTGGCCCACTGTGCCGCTGTGGCATGGCGGTGGGGGCGTATGAATGTCTAATGGTTAGTTCATACATGCTGATAAACCGAATATGCAGTTGCAATATTTGCATGATGCTATCAAGCTGTAATCTGCCTTGGAGTACATGAGGAATGCATGATGAAAGCCAAAATACGGAAGGTGGGCAAGGGCCAAGGAATCATCATTCCTAAGACACTGATTACCCTGTTTGGATTTGATGGCGAAGTGGAAATGACGACCACCTCACAAGGCATCATGCTGACCAAGCCCAAACATCAGGTTCGGGCAGGCTGGGCCGCTGCCAGCCAGCAAGCCAGGCATTGGCAGATGCAGGAGATGTTGCACTGGTATATCCCGAATTTGGCAATGAAGGAGATGAGGTACTGACATGGTAAGGCCCTGTGAGGTTTGGCTAAGCTGCTCTGAGGTGACATATCTACGCCAAAGTGCAGATGCCACCCTGCATGCACAGCAGCAGAATCGCACACCGCTCGGCCTGATCGAGTTGGATGAAGTGCTGGCAGCGCAAGACGGGGAGCGACAAACCCTGTCCAGCGAACAGAGCGCTCTGAATGCCTTGCTCCGGGATGATGAGCAGCGTCGCGACAACCAGCAAGCGCTATTCCAGCAGATCGAGCAGCAGGCCGCCGACGTCGACATCTGGCAGCGGCTCAACAGCCTGATTGGTTCGAAAGAGGGCGACAAATACCGCAAGTTTGCTCAAGGGCTGACACTGGACCATCTGATCAAGGTGACCAAATCGGCTGGGGTGGGATTTTCTAAGCTGACAGTGTGATTGTGCTAAATGCTGCCAAAGCATAGGGCGGCAACTTCATGCGACTAATTGTGCTGTTTTATTTCTGGCAATTCAGATGGGGAGTGAATTAAATGTTGGAGAAAATTGATCAAATACAGGGTGTTGGATTGCTTTGTGATGTAAATGGTAAATCTCTTAGGTTTCACAAGGGAACTTTAATTTATGCTGAAAATGGAAGGGGAAAATCTACGCTTGCAAGCTTGATGCGATCCGTTTCAATTGGAGATGCATCCTTAATAGCGGAAAGAAAGACAATTGATAGCAGCCACAAGCCCCTTGTTCATTTGCAGTTTGGAAGTGGACATAAAGTGTCATTTAGTAATAATGCTTGGTCAGAAAGCCGGAAGGAACTGGTGGTTTTTGACGCTGATTTTATTGAAAAAAACGTTCATACAGGGGGGGCTGTCAGTCCAGGTCATCGAAAAAATTTACTTGAATTTGCCCTCGGGGCCGCGGCAGTGTCTGCACGTGAGGCAGAAGACAAAGCAACGAAGGATGCTGTTGCAGCGAATGACCTACTCAAACAGTTGTCGGCTCAATTGGCAGGGTATCATCCTGGGGTGTTGCTCTCTGATTTTGAGAAAATCAATAAAATAGAAGATGCTGACTGCCAAATCGAATCCATTCAAAATCGCATAGCGGCTGCGGCAAACATTGCATCAATTCTCACACGACCATTTCCGCTAGAGGTTGAGCTTCCTCAGTTGTCCATCGAGGCTTTTTTTGAAATATTGAACACGACACTAGATGACATTCAGGAAGATGCTGAAAAAATTGTTCGAAAGCATGTTGAAAAATTAGCAATCAATAGCGCAGAAACTTGGTTAAGTTCAGCGCAATCATTTGATAATGGTATGGATTGCCCATATTGTGGCCAAGACACTTCTGGCGTAGATCTTATAAAGGCTTATCGGACGCATTTCAATGCGGCCTATGGTCAGCTTAAGGATAAAGTTTCTCGCCTAGAAAAAGGAATTGAGCTTAGAGCTGGCGAAGCTATTCTTGATGTTTTTGAATCTGGCGTAGCAAGTGCCAATTCAATTATTTCGACTTGGATTTCTGATTTTAAATTGGAATCTGTTGGCTTTGATAGGTGTGGGGCAGCAAAGTCACTCGATGAATTGAAAAAACTTCTTTTGGCACTGGCCATTAAAAAACAAGCAAATCCCGTTTTTTTCATTGGCGATGGCGCAGAATTAGCTAAGGCGCAGGAGCTCTGGAGTGCCGTTTTAGGCTTCATGCAGGAAAGTAATAAGCAAATTAGTGATGCTGGACGAGCATTGCGAGAATACACCGCAAGTTTGAAGGCAGAGAACAAAGATGATCTGCAGGTGCAAATATCTAGGCTGCAGCTTTCAAAGCGAAGATATGAGCCAGAGGTGATAGATCTATTTGATAAATTTGGGAAGGCAAAAATTAATGCTGATGGTTTTGATAAGATAAAAAAGAAAGCCAGAGATGATTTAGACACATTGATGACAAATGTGCTTGGAAAGTATGAAGATGATATAAATGCACTGCTCGCAAAGTTTGGTGCCGACTTTCGCATCGAAAAAATGGATGCGAACTTTAGAGGGGGGGCTCCGCGTAGTGAGTATGGTTTAAAGCTCCGCGGAAAATCAGTTGCCCTACAAGGGGGGGCTCCACGTTTTGCTACAGCGCTAAGCGAAGGAGACAAAAGGACGTTAGCGTTTTCATTTTTTATTGCCACAACCCTATCCGACCCAGACCTGTCGAAGCGAATAGTTGTAATAGATGATCCAATGTGTAGCTTAGATTTAAATAGAAAACACCATACAAGGGTTGTATTAAAACAGCTCTACTCAAAAGTTGAGCAATTGATCGTTTTGGCTCATGATCCATATTTTATTCGTGATATTCTTGATGATTTAAATTCCAAAGATGGGCAAACGCAAGTTAGTGTTTTTCAGCTTCGGCAGGCTCAAGATGGTTATAGCGTCTTAGAAAAATTTGATGTTGAGAAAGAGTGTGAGTCTAGGTACTATCGTCACCATAGAATGCTTTCGGAGTACTGTGAGACTGGAGCGCTAGATTCGAGGTCTGTAGCTAAGGCTATTCGACCATTTCTGGAGGGGTATCTTCACCGGCGCTTCCCAGGTTTTATTCCGCAGGGGCTTATGTTTGGTCAAGTCCTGTCGTATGCCAATGAAATGACTTTGCCACACCCGGTTGCTTATTTGCATCCGCTCATTGAAGAGCTTCAGGAAATTAATGATTACGCAGGGAAGTTTCACCATGATACGAACCCAGGCAATGCTGATACTGTACAAGTCAATTCGACGGAGTTAAAAACATTCTGTCAGCGCTCATTGCAAATTGTTCATTCTGGCTCCGCATCTTAGGGTTTTCATGCACTTAGACCCTTCTTCGTAATGTGTACAAAACAACAGCCACCATTCATGGTGGCTGTTGTTATTATAATTCTGCATATATTTTCGTCATCCCTCTATCTCCTCGCTTATAACCTGGTTGTGGTGATTCAAAATTACTATCTGTGACATCCAAATTGGTAATTTTTGATAATGTGAAAAGATTCCAATCATGACCAGCAGTGGTGTGATCGCCTGCTATTTGAAAGCAGAGTAAAGCAACGTTTCCTGCAGAAGACACTCCTACCGCATGTGGCTCTATAAGTCGATCAAGGCCATCATAGTTGAGTGAGATCACTTTTCGATCATTAATTGCAGCAATTATCTTATCAAGCATGTTTCCTTCTAGTAAAAATTCACATGGCAAATGCCATGTGAATTATAGGATCAAAATCAATAATGTACTTAATGAATGTCAGAAAAGACAAAGCCCGCGTTTGCGGGCTTTGTTGCAGCTTTATATGTCGTCGTATGCAAGCTTCTCTGTCGTTCTGGTAAGCTTATGTGTCGCTCGACGTCTATGTCAATGTCGGTTCACCCAAAGCATGAAACTACAATTCTTTTGTTTTCAATGGCATGTGTCGTGTGGTCATTAAAATAAATGAAATAAATTAGATGCAAAGTTTGAAATTATAGGGAAAATAAGTCAAATAATGAAAAATTATAGTGTTGAAGCATCCGGGTCCAAGAGAGGGAGGGGGGCGACCTATTGATCAAGGGCGCGAAGATCCAACATCCATGGCATGTCGTGTTAGATTTAAGCTCCGTCTAAGACTGGATTTTGGATTTGACTAAACAACTCCAGGCCTATCCAAAGTTCTGTTAAAACCATCTCTTGTCCTTCGAGCTATCGAAAAGCTGCTCTAGCCGAAGAGGCACCAGCAACTGACCTACCTCCTATCAGCATGTTGGCCAGAAAAGCAATGTGGTCAGGTACTCCATGTTTCATGGCCAGTTTTGGCTGTCGTCGTAGTCAGTTGCTATAAGCCTCCCCACGAGGTTTCTTGAGGTGTCAAGGAACTACAGCACGATAAAGGGAGACGCAGCTTTGTACTTATTGTATTGACCTGAAGAACTGTGTATTTGAGCAGGTGGAATTCAGACTTGAAAATAGTGAGGCCCCCAAAGGGGCCTGAGGCTAACCTAGTTCCATCACCAGTAAGTGGGCTGGGAGAGGGCTTTATAGGGCTGCGAGAGGTAGTATAACACCATTGAGCACACAGCGCTTTACCCCTGAATTCAAAGAAAAAGCTATCAAATGCGGGCGCTGGTGGTTGTTGACAGCCGTGCCAGTCATGCCTGACCAGGGCGCTGGTGCCCGCTGGCCAACATAGAACAGACAATTTAGATGAGAAAGTGGGCTTCAGCTTTCGCCCCTTTGCTGCCGGTTGACCCTTAGAAAAGCGGACGCTCAGGAACGTGTAGGTTGAGCGGCAAGCAAAGCTGCCCTGATTTGCTTGTCCGCTCGAACCAAAGTTAGGGCACAGAAGAGTTCATAACTTCGGCCGAGTTTTCCAGCTTCACCCTCCCGTTGAGAATATGCCGTCGCCTGGAGTTCCGACCAACACATACTGTCACGGCATTAAGCTCTGACGTAGCCAAGCCTGCGTTGACTTCCGCCCACACCCAGCAAGTTGCGGCGGCTCCGACCAGCAGTAAGGCTGCAATTACAATAACTCCCATCGTGGTCGACGATTGGCTTCCGGGCCAGTCGTTGCTCACCACAAGCAGTTGGACGGCGAGCATCACAGCGGCACATGTGAGTAAGCCCTTAGCAATGGCTCCCAACATGAACTTAACGATTCCACGCCCCAGACGAAGGGGAGTGGCGTAGCCCATCGGGCCGAGAATAGCGAATGCAAGGAGTTGGGGAGCAATGAGCAAGGCAAAGGGCGCCACGGCGATGCCGAAGCTCGCCTTCAGATTCAGGACCTCCGCCACTAAGAACCCCAGCAGCTTTCCAATAGGTGCATCCGAGAACACACCATTGACCAAATCCCCACTTGTAATTGCATAGACTCCGAGAGTTAGCGTGAGGAAGAACACAAAGCCAAATAGGCAAACTAGCATATTTGTTTGGCTCTGGTCGATTCGCGCAGCAGCCGCCATGATCGCGACAAAGTAGACTATTGAAATTATGACTATGAGAGAAATGGTAACTCGGGCTAAGGCGGGATTTAACTGATGCTTTGCGCCTTCGTCATTTGGTGAACCGACGGCACTATGAGGGCCGATGATGCTCCATACGAGCACCCACAGCAGGATGAAAGCCACGGGGTATATGATGCCAAACTGAATGCACTTCTTACACGAATGGCGGGTGGCCCATTTCCACCGAGTCGATAAACGAACCCTTTTTTCGATCCAACTCCATGTGGTTTTGAATGGCGCTATTTTTTTCATACTAATCCTTCGCTGGTATATCATTACTACCGTAGTTCAGCTTGAGCGGCCGTTGATGGTTGCAGTCCTGTGCGGCTGCAATGCCACTGTTAGTTGGCGCTGCCACATTCAGGCAGTCTGCTATTGATTTTAGTTATCCAGTTGAGAATCCATCATGACTTGAATACAAGGCAATATTCTTTTCCAGTTTCGGATTCAAGGCAAAATCCTAGTTTTTCATATAGGTGCCTAGCTGGGTTGCCACGTAAGACGCTGAGACGAACTACAACCCCATTTCGCTTTGCATCCTCAAGCAAGGTGTAAATAAGAAACCGGCCAATCCCTTTTCCCTGAAACCGTGGTAGGATTTGAACTTGAATAAGGTTCCATTCTTTTTCAGTTTTGAAAACTTTCATTAGCCCTACAGCATTGCCATTGATGAGAACGATCTGGGCTCCATCGTATTGATAGCGTACACGTTGAAGATGCGAATCATCATCGGTCGGTTCTCCTACGCGCGCCAAGTGTTCAGTCATGACTTGCTGGCGCAGGTCAAGGAGAAATTTTTCATCGGAGAGCTGAGCCTGTCGTAATGTAATTTCTTCACAAGTCATGGAATTTCCAGAAATTAATAACTAACCAGTCGCAATTAGTGATGTCTAAAAATTATTAATTAACCACAAGAGAATCGCATTGACAGTTGTTAATAATAAATAAAATTGCTTTTAATGCAGGCGGGTTTGTATCCACCATTTTGAGGCTTCCATCAAAGGTCTGGATCGCTATTTTTGTTGGGAAAAATGCATAAAAAGATAATCCAACATCACTCCCCTTCTCACTGATTTTTCTTTCGCAAACCTGAATTATTTTTTGTCTCAACGATATTCGCATTGTAACTAAATCCTATTAGATTGACGGACTACTGCTTGATCATATGAAAAGTGGCCATTAGTGCATTTTGCACTGCCAATATCCGCATTGTCATGACGTAGGAATAATGCGCCTACCTGCATGGCATCAGTAATGCATTTGGCACGTCCAGATTTCTTTACAACCCGGTCATTAGCCGCTGCTGTACTCAACGGCGGCTTTGTCGAGTTTAGGTATTTCGCTTCGTATATATGCAATGACCGCTTCTGGCCGAAATGCGACACAGCAAGTCACCCATCTTGCTGACAGCATATCAACTGAAAGCGGTCACCACCAGAGCAGCACCCACGAAATGAAAAGAATGCGCTGGCACAAGTGGGAAGCTGCGCCGGAATCCACAGTCAACAGGTCACTGAGCTCGGCGACCCTTTTACCGTGGTTTTCGCTCGGCTTGGGGTTTCCAGCCACAACCTGCACAAATGGGTGAAAGCGGTCAGCCCAGATAACTCGGAGAAACAAGAAGCGCGATCCTTAAGCTCATTCAAATATGTTGGTCAACATAGACGCCCATCGATGGGTACAAAAGCTAACAAACGAACAGGCTGAGTACAGTCTCGGATCCCCCCTCACTGATTTTAGCGGGCTCTTGCGCCGTTAGGCGGCAGATCATCGCATTTTACCGGTGGCTCAAAATTAATAATTCCAGATGGGAGTTTTTGAGCTAGCAAAAATTTTGCATCGCCTAATGGGGCCAATTTGTATTGTGGTCCTAATTTACATTCTTGACCCTCATACATATCAAAGTAGTAAATCAATCGAGGAGCAAGATATGAGATCTTGCTTTCATACCAGGCTAAGCCGTTCTGCCCGCTTGCAAATATTGTGTATCCAATCGTTGAGTAAAATATTATTTGAAATAGTCTGGTGATAAATTTAAAGCGGAGGGGCGAGACTGCAAGGGTTCCTGCGAACAGCCAGGACCTAAGGCGAGGGTCAAAATTTGCTAGCAAGGAGGGAAGCATGACGATTGACGACATAAAGATACCGATGAAGAAAATGATTCCACCGGCAAAAATCATTAGGACAGGAATCATAAGAATGGCAATGAATAAAGTTGTGCGCACAAAATTTGTTGGAGTTACGTGCACAATTTGGGTGACCTCTTGTCCTGCTAAGGAATATGCGAGGTTTGTTGCTGCCGCAAATGCAATGCCAATTATTGCTTTGCCTAAGAGGTTTTCAGATAAAGCTTTGTACCATCTAAACACGTCATGCAGAGCAATATATCCGAAAAAAAAGGTTAGCAGAATGATATAGGCTAACAAGAAGGGCTTTCCACCTGCAAGTAATAGTAGTGCTAAGCCGAGCATGAGTATGCAGGCATTTACATAAAGCTTTTGTTCTGTTGAGAGTCCTTTGTATGTTTCAAGTAGTTTGGTCCAAAATTCATCAATTTTACCCTGGTGTGGTGAGGTCAGGTACAACACTCGGAGAGTTGCACCCAAAAACATAAATTTTATTGTCACCCAGACGAATGCTGAACGCCACTGCTCGGGTGCTATCAAGGCCATAAATACGAGGCCGAAAGCACCCACCGTCATTCCCTTGCCTAATGATGAAATTTGATTTCGTTGCTTTTCGCTTAGCCGACTGGATAATGCGTTTTCGCTTCGTCTGGTTTTTTTGTTTTTCACTGTTGAAAATTTCTGTTTGTTGAGTGGTTGGTTTTATCATGCTTAATGAGTGTAATTGATAAATTCAAGATTCGGGACCTTTTTAATGTCTCCAATAATTTTGACGCTACAGCAGATTAGGCCTACGGATTTTTTCTGCAATAAGAATAAGAAAATCGCTTAGCTCCATTTTTAGACCGGAGCTAATTTTCAATAGGCTGTCTAATGTGGGTGATCTTTCACCTAGCTCTAGCAAAGAAATGTATGTTCTGCTTATCTCGGAATCAAACCCCAAACCTTCCTGAGTTAGCCGCATCTCTCTTCTGATCTGTCTTAATGCCTTGCCGAATATTTGGTTGTGATTCATTTTATCCGCCTTTCCTTGATCTGCCAATTTTTACTTTCTGAAATTAGCCTTAATATGCCAACGGCGCGAGCATGAAACAGGAATTTTTTGCCATCGGGGATGGTGTGGGTGACTGCTTCTGATAGACAACCGTGCTTGGCTTCGTGCCGAATTCTTATAGTGCTAATTCCTGTTATTGTTGAGAGCTCTTTCGTTGTTAGCATCTTTTGACTAGTGCTGAGATGGCCTTCCGTTTGCTGTATACATTTCCTTCCTCGACCTGCGCGACTTTGGTAATTCTCTGCAAGCTTTATTTTTTGCAATACATCATCTGTAATGTCTTTTCTCCTGAATGCATAGGTTAACCCACTATCGATAGCTGGCCCGTGCGCAGGAATGATGCCAATCGATATGATTCGATCTGCCAAGTTGGTTGGGTTGCACATTAATTGCCGGGCAATTTCATGTGTAAATACATATTTTCCGCGAAATTCAACAAGATCTTTGATCTCAATGCAAGCTTGCCGCTTGGCAAGCGCTTTTGCTGTCAGGAGCTTTGCCTTGATTAAGCGGTAGACTGCATCCGGATAGATATCCAAAAATTCAGCTGCCTTACGGACGGACAACAAATTGTCATTCTCGCCAACAGTCGTGAGGGTTTTACAGAGAGCGAGACTTGGCAGTCCATCTGCGGGATTGAAGGCGATGACTCTGGTGTGCTGTCCGTCAATGTCCAGCAAAAGATCTAATCTTTTGGCATGGTCAATTCCATAGTGGTCAAATCGAACGACTTTGCTATTTAGTACGGGTTCGCTCAGATGTGATAACCGGTGCAAAAGCCTTGCCAAACTCTTTCCATCAATGATTTCCTGCTTATCGATTCGTCTTCGATGGGCTAAGCAATTGTTGGGGGCGTAAGTCAGCACTTCTTTTCTGAGCAGCGTCTTGATGATGTGTGATGACACGTTCAATGTGATGGCTACCGTCGCCATGGGCAGAGCAGGGATTTCATCTTCTGGCAAGTAGCTGTTCATTCCCTGTGCTGGATGCTTTGTGTGCAGCCAATGGCTTGCAATCGACGCCAGCTCAGCATCGAAATTGGCATCCAGCCCTAGACCAAGCAGTAAGCAGGCAGCGGCATGCCTTGGTCCGAGAGTGGGGCATTCCATATACCTTTTTTCAAGTTGGTCGACCACGGCGTGCTGAAACGATGGGGAGGACTGGAGCTGATTGTCTGTTACATTCAGTGTCGCTTGATGCATCTGCACATGGCCGACCGCCGCCAGGCGTGTGAGATCGGGTAGCTCACCCTCAAGCGCCAGTAGCACGAGTGTGACGTATCGCATCAATTGATGTGGCAGCAACTCGTTTACTGGAATGGGCTGCCAAGCAGGGTCCGCAGGCATGGTTGGTGCGTCTGCAAGCGAGTAGCCACATACACACTGCCGCAGCGATGAGTAACGCCAGCTGACATGTCGTTGACAGGATGGACAATGTTCAACTAGAAGCACACGGTGCTTGGCGCATGCGGTTTGCAAGCGCCAGTCCCAGCTAGCCTGTTGAATGTGGGCCTCCTTCAAACACAGAGGGCACCAAGCGCGATGTTTGTCCCGGAGCATCTCAAGGGGCCACAGCTTTCCCTGGTGGCAGAATTTGCGGAATTTACCGACGCGAACATCGAGTGGCTGCACCAAGTTGTCCAAGCTGCTGACTGGGATATTGAGCTCCTTGCCAAGAAGCGCTAGGTCATAAATTCCAAACTGAGGAATGAGCGAAGGCTGTGAAGGGTAGGTGGCATAGGTACCAAGAAATTCGCGCAATTCTTGCACGTGGCGCAAGCAGTTGAGTTCTGCCACCCTCAGAAGATAGCCCGCTAGGTTTTCCCGGACATCAGGGGCTGGGCGTATCAGCAAGCGGAAGCAATCAGCGGGATCCGTCGATAAGGTGTTCATGCCCGAGCCTCCTTGAGCTGGGTAACCCACTGCTCGATTGCCTCGGCACTTTCACTGAATGGATTGGCGCGAAGCTTGCGGTTTTGTGCCAGGTAGCGGTCAAAGCAAAGCACAAGATGCGTTTGTTCAATCCGTGTGCAACCTTGCATCAATGCCATGCGTACCGCTTTCTGAATCAGCGTGGCAAGGGAGCGGAAATTACCGCCTGTTGCCAAATACAACCTGGCTGGCATGTCTTCATCGCACAGTCCACTTGCTTTTTCCAAGGGAAGGCCCTGTTCGTAGCAGCTGAGTAACCGTTCAAAATCAGCAGGCTTTTCTATCCAGTTAAAGGCGGACATTGCCATGCGTAGTGGGAATCTACCTGCTAACTGTGGGCTGCATTCCAGAACCGCTGCTGCACTGGGCATGCCGACTAAAACAAATGGCAATCCAGTTTGATTAATCAGGCTCTTGATTGCATCTGCGACGACTTCAATCCGTCGGACTGTGCCGCGCTCTACCAAGTGTTGGAATTCATCCAGGATGATCATCCTAGTATTGCTGCGTGATAATAATTGAATCAGCCGGGTGTGCTTGTACTCGATATTGCCACGATCAGGGTAGGGGGCTTTAAGGCACGCCAATATGGCTGTAAACAATCCTGATATTGTCGCGGGCAGTGGTAGGGATGCTAAAAGCACAGGTGTTTCTGTATGGTCACCGTTGATAAAGCGGGGGTGTAGTGAGTAGAAGGTATCGAGTAGTCTTGATTTGCCCACTCCGGTATCACCGGTGACCAGCATGCACTGCGGTTCCGAACAATCATCCGACGCCTCAAGACAATTTTCCATCTCAGCTAAAATGGTATTGAAATGTGGGTGCCGAATCAGGATGCGCTTCATTTCTAGACATTTTGGGCGGATGTCAGAATAGGGGGCGTTCATTTGCTGTCTCCTTCTAAAGGAAGGCGTTCCAAAGACCACGATTGCTGAGATGAAATATTCTCCCAAGCATGGCTTTCAGGCGATCCTTGAGTGCTAATATGAAAATCCTCTTTGGTTGAACGTCGCGGTGCTTGCTTTTTCTTACGTTGGTTTTGCTTCAGCCGTTTTTCTGCCTGTAAATGCGTCTGATGGATCTCTCGGCGTAACTTGGCTTTTTCTTGTCGAACCAGCTCTGCATCAGCTCCAATTGGGTCCGCAGTGTCCTTTTTGTGCGCTTTGCGTGCGCGCTGAAAATCCAGCCATGACATGCTTGGCTCAACATTGATCGTCAGGCACTCCAGTTTGATGAGCGCCTTGTTCAGCGGGTCATAGATGTATGCTTGGGTGATATCCTCAGGGTCGATGCGCAGCATGACCTTGCTCTTGGCCGGAAGTTTCTGTTGCAGGTGGATCAGGTACGGATGGTGATAGAGCAAGCCTTGAACGCCGATCCGACCGTCACAGATAGTCCGCTCAAAGGCCAGTCCGGTCTCGACTTCGAGGTTGAGACTTTGTGGTAACGGGGGGACAGGGTGTTCGTCGACCAATCGTGTCCAGCACTGCAGCGGTGTTTCGCCCAGTTCGTGATGACGGGTGTTGTGGTAGTCGACCACGACCCAGCGAAAAACCATCTGCCGCAGTTCGTGTAGAGTCAGGCTGGCGAGCTTCTCAGACGGGTAGTCGCCGCGTTCAACCGGGTTGGACCAGGTGGTGCCCGGTAGCTTGTGTATCAGGCGCCGGTTTAACGTGCCGATAAAACGTTCGACCGCACCTTTGTACCAAGGCTTACCTGGTGGGCAGTACTGCATATCCGCGTGGAGGTCGGCACAAAACTGCTTGTGAACATTGCTGTGAAATTCTGGACCATTGTCCATGCAGATAAGACGAAATTGGCCTTCGACCGGCCAATTGAAGCCTTGGCATTCAGGAATATCGTCGAGGATGGCCTGCTTGCTGGTAACAGCCTGTCGCAAGCACATCAAGACGGCAATCGATGATGGCGGTTCGAGGTCGATATAAATGCCAACTACCATCCGCGAGCGGCGGTCGATGGCGACTGTTACTGTCGGCCTACCAAGTGATTCCCGGGTAATCGGGTGTACTACGATGATGTCGAGCCGGGTGTGGTCAATCTCGATGCGCTCTAAGGCAAACAGTGCGACAGGTCCTCGATCCCGGGTGCGGAAGTAGCGTCGGGCGTTTTTTTCGCCCATGCGTCTCGCCATGACGATAAATGGATCGAGCAGCCGCTTGATCAGCTTGCAAAAGCCGCTATAGCTGATTGTCCGTAGCCACTCGCCTTTGGGGCGTTGACGATTAGCTTCGATAACCCGGTCACACAACTCGGCATGCGCATCTATCCGACTATTGCGTGCACGGCTCAGGTAATAGGTATCGATGGTTTCGTAAAATAGTTCGATCACCTCTTCGTTAATCTGTCCCTTGCGACGTCCACAATTTGCGCTCCTGGGCGCAAGAACAATTGGATCTCTGTTGCTATCCAGAAAATTCCGGCACCACCTATAGATGGTAATCCGACTAGGAGGATTGGCATCGCGAAGTTGCTTTGCCACTTCGGCAACGATAGGTAAGGTTTCATGTTCTCGTGAGAAGTGCTCAGTTCGCGCAAGGACTGCCCGCACATAGATCAAGCTTCTTTGTAGTTTTGGGCGATGGTTTTCAGGTAAGGCTGAAGGTATCGGCGGTAGGCCATCCTCGCGGAACAGAACATCTTGGTCAGTAATGACCTTGAACTGGCCCTGCTGAAAATAGACTTCAACTTCATCCATCGAGAGATGCGTGATGGATGACGTGCGCTCGTTGAGTAATGAAACTTGCCGCTCCGCCTGGATGTGCAGGACTCGGTAATGAGTGCTGTGGAGGTCTACCGAAACTCCCTCCCGGAGATCAAGCGCCATCACCATGCTCCTTCTACCAGCCAGACTTCCAGGAGCGGGGTAATCGCATGGTGCTCATCGTAGTCGAGCCAACCTCGCCAGATCAGGTGATACAGCTTGGCGAGCCCGGTTGTGTTGCAGCCCAACTGCGCCAATAGCCACTGCAAGCGGTATGCCTTGCCGCCGTCGAAAGCGTCAAGGATTCGAACTTGATCCTGCCGCGAGACGAACATGTCAGCGTAATGCTTCAGAAAGTTGAGATTGTTCAAGACAGGCTGCTGGCGAATTTCGTACTCGTCTTTGACCACATACTCGTATCCGTACATTGCCAATGCTTGTCGGATGCAGTCGCTTTGCTGTCGAAACACGTCTGAACTGGCCACATCATGAGGCTTGACCTCATAAAGAGTGGGCAAGCGGTTGGGGTCATGCCAGCACGCTTTGAAATCTGGTGTGTAACGGTGCCACTTGCCTTGATAACAGTAATCAAAGGTTTCTGGCTGGCCGTAGATCTCGCGTATGGCCAGGTTTGACTCAAGATGCAAAAGCCAGTCTCGTTCTAACGTACTTTCCCACGGTATCAGCCCTGCCATTTTGAAGCTGTAGGACAGGCCAATGACCTTGGAGCTGTTGACGTTATGAATCTTGCGTATGGAGGGGATCAGCATGATGGATTTCCCCCTTGAGTCGATGAGGGAGGGGCTGATCGAAAGTGAGGGGCCATTAGCCTGGCTAACAGTAGCTGTGTTTCCAGCCAGGCTTCCAAGTGGCATGCAGCCATAAAAGAGCGGAATGACATCCGCAGTGGTTGGAGTCTGGGAGCGAGATAGAGGTCAAGACCGACTCTCTTGATCAGCGACAGTGCTAGGTGTGGCCGGGGCCGTGAGATTGATGGATGTAGCCGATCCAACAATTTAGCCAAGTCATGTTTGCGTACTCGCGAGCAACAAGGCTTGGGTACAGAAGGGCGGCGCCCAGGGGCGAGCAAGTTCGCCGCGCATAATGGCAGATGGTATTTCATGGCTTTTCCTTTGCAGTTTTGCACCAGATCGGTATCCAGTTTTGCCAGGACGAGCGGGGGCAGCCTCGAGCAAAATTGCCCTTGACTGTCCCTATCGGAAAAGCCAAAATGAAATCGACTGGATCGCAAACCTAGTCAGTTTCAAATAGCCCTCAAGTTTTCGCAGAACTTGGGGGCTTTGCTCTTCCGTGCTCGCTTAATTAATCAACGTGCACAAAGTTACATTTCAGTCTCCTCTCAAGTTGGACGGGGTAGTTAATCGCCAACGCTTGCTAGCTCAGCAGCTTTTTGGTCAATCATAAGCCTCCGCGTCAGTGCTTCAGAATCGTCGCCAAGGCGGCCTTCTTTTAGCCCCAGCTTCACGGCAATCTCATGGCTTATGCCCCGACAGCACTGCTTGTCGCCCTTCAATACCTGGTATACCGAGGCGACAGGATATCCATAGGCTTTGGCCCAAGCGGTAATAGATAAACCGCTTGCTTTGAATTCAGCTCGAACTTGATCAGGGGTCTTGCAGTAGTTCATGGCGATCATCTCCATTCGAGGTCCATTGCTCGATAAGTTATATAAAAGCTCATGGACATGAATAGATCAAGGTGTCGAATAGAAAAAATCAAAAAATCTCACATTTACTCAGATCACCCTACATTTAATGCAAAGAAGGGTAAATGCAACAAATTAGGTAAATAAATGAAATTGCATGCATTGCAGAGGAAGATTGATTTGATATTTAGCTGGCTAAACAGTATGGATTGCGATCTGCTGGGCGTGTAGTTGCCTTGGTATTATGTGAGAGTTTTGCAATGGTTATTGGAGAACGCCATCCAATTCGAGAATTTTGGAGAAATTTTCTCTAAATTGATTTTCCAGATTTTTTAATAACAAATACATTGTCAAACGAGTGCATTGGCATGTATGCCGGTCCCACTGCGATGTGCTTGTCCCGTATTCCACCAGCAAGTAGAGATGAGAGGGCATCCATGCTTGCCTGCCGCCTGTGCAGTGCTTTGCATTGCCCTGGTCCAACTGAAAAGTAAGGACTGCTGTTGCTTGTGTTCGCGCCACAGGCTTCCGGTGTGAAAGCATAGTGACAACATCATTTCAATGGAGCATGCTATTGATATATCCATATGTCAAACCAAGTGCGAGAGCGCCATGCATCAGGAGCACAAGCCTTGCCTCCATTTCACTGGGCGATCACAACTCGGCAAGTCAATCAACTCCCTCATCGGCATCGTGGAGACATTTCAATGCATTACATCCCATGTAAATAATGTAGAGAGCTTATCGTGACTGACCGCAGCGCCACAGCGACAATCAAGGGATATTTCTACCAGTTCGACCAGACGATCGTGAGGTTGCTGGAGGGCTCGAAGCAGGCGAGCGTCACGGTGGAGGGGATCGAAGATGTCGACCTTGACGATGGGAATGACAGCGCCTACGTCCAGTGCAAGTATTACGAGGGGACGGAATACAACCACTCCGTGATCAAGGAGGCGGTGATCCACATGCTGCGGCATTTCCATGCTGCAGGATGCCCCAATGATCAGCTCTTCAAATACCGGCTCTATGGGCACTACGAGAGCGGCCAACACAAGCTTGCGCTGCCCCTGACAGATGACTTCCTGAAGGCGAACTTCCTCACCTATAAGAAGGACAAGGTGGAGCACAAGGTCCACGAGGAATTGGGGATCACTGGGCCGCAACTCGCGGCCTTTCGATCACTGCTCGATATTGATGTGAATGCGCTCTCCTACGATGCACAGCAGACCAAGCTGCTCGGGCTGCTGCAGTCGGAGATTCCGGGATGCAGCGGCATCGATGCGGAGGTTTTCTACTATCCGAGCGCGATCAATGTGATTCAAGGTCTCGCAATTCAAGCCGACGAGGTGAAGCGCAAGATCACAAAGGAGAGGTTTCTCCAGGAGGTCAATCGCAAAGACGTTGTCTTCAGTGCCTGGCTGCAGCAGAAGTTTGGAGCCGATTACTACGCCCGACTGATCCGGCGGAAGTACTTCCATTTCGGTAGAACAAAGATGCCGAAGGCCTCGAGATTCTTCGTCATTGACATGGCCGGCGAGTACGACGTCAACAAGGCCACGGAAATGCTAGTCCGAATGGCTGAGTTCTTCTCGCACAAGGAGCTCGTGAGGACTCCCCCGGCAGACAGATTCTGTCCCTACGTGCTTCTGCGGGGGCTGACACCTGTCGAGCTAGTCGAACTCAAGAAGAGCCTTTGGGACCAAGGGGTCGTCTTCAATGACGGGTATCCGTTCCACGGTGCCGAATTCTCTCCCAGAGCGCTTGCCGTGGATCCCACCAAAGAACAGCTCTGGCGGATCAAGTTCGTACCCAGTGACGACCAACTGGCCCCCACCATTGCCGCAGCCTCTGGATCCGTCATCGAGGTTTACGACTTCTACAAGGCGGTGCCGCTGGACCGCGCGCATATGCCCAAGGGCAAGGTCACTCATGAGATCAAGAGTAGTAATTCCTATCTGCTTCAGGAGGTTATGCAGGCATGAACGATTCGAGCGACATCAAGGCGGAAGTGGTTGCTGTCTTCCCTGACAAGGTGAAGATCTCGGTAGGCGATATCGCAGCATTTTCCAATGAGAAGAGCCTCAAGGTGGGCTCCTACCTGCGTATCACCGACAGCGAGGATTGCGCGCTGATCGCGATCATCGAAAACTTCTGCATTGAAGTGAATGACAAGGCCGAGCGTCGTCACATAATCGAGGCGTTGCCACTTGGCATCATTGCTGATGGCAAGTTCATCCGAGGTGGCGATACGCTGACCATTCCGCCCACAGGCGTGACGCCGGCGACGGAGGACGATATCAAGAAGATCTTCGAAGACTCCGTCGAGCCGGCCAAGAAGTTCGTCTTCAGCGCGTTGGCGTCCAATGACAAGATCAACGTGCCCGTCGATGGAGATCGATTCTTTAATAAGCACATTGCCGTGGTGGGGTCCACTGGGGCAGGCAAGTCCCACACTATCGCAAAGATCATTCAGACAGCGGTTAGTGCAAAAAATGGCAAGTATTCGTTCAACAACTCCCACATCGTTATCTTCGACATCCACTCCGAATACAAAACAGCTTTTCCTGACGCCAACTTCCTCGATGCTAGCACGCTGACGCTACCGTACTGGCTGCTCAACAGCGAAGAGCTGGAAGAGGTGCTGCTGGATACGGGCGAACGTGACAACTACAACCAATCGGCCGTGTTTCGCCAGTTAGTCACGGAGAACAAGAAGCGGCACAACGCCGCTTCGAAGTTCGTCTTCTACGATAGCCCACTGAAATTCGATATCCATGAGGTATTGAACGCGCTGTACAACATCAAGAACGAGACCGTGAACTCGAAGGATGAGGCTCGATACATGGTGGTGGATAGCAGCTACTCACTGCTCCCGGAGGGCAAAACGGACGCAAAGCACGGCTTGTTGTTAACTCCAGACCAACGTCTCCAAAAGTACTTTGAGAGCCGGCTCGAATTTCACCCAACAAAATCCCAAAGCATCACTGCCGGTAGCTACGCAGACAAGTCGCTGGACAAGTTCTTTACTCGTTTCGAGTCGAAGGTGGCGCAAGACAGGCTCCAGTTTCTCTTCGGCTCGGCGGCAGACACGGCCACGTTAGAGAGCACCCTCAAAAGCCTTTTGGGCTACGGCGATAAGCAGTCGAACGTCACTGTCGTCGACCTGAGTGGCGTGCCCTTCGAGGTACTCAGCATCACTGTGTCGCTGATCTCGCGCATCTTGTTCGAATACGGTTACCACTACAAGGTGATGAGAACTAGTGTCAAGGAGACCATCAACAATGATGCGCCGCTATTGCTGGTTTACGAGGAGGCGCATAAGTACGTACCAAACAGCGACTTGGCACGGTTTCGAGCTTCGAAGTTATCGATTGAGCGCATCGCTAAGGAAGGACGTAAATACGGTGTCACGCTGCTGCTTTCCAGTCAGCGTCCCTCCGAGATCTCAGAGACGATTTTTTCGCAGTGCAGTAATTTTCTTGCGATGCGCCTGACGAATCCGAGCGACCAGAGCTATGTGTCGCGCCTTCTACCGGACACACTCGGCAACCTATGCGACAAGCTGCCAACCCTAGGGGCGGGGGAGGCCTTACTGATCGGCGAGGCCGTCGTCATGCCATCGTTGGTGAAGGTGGGGCGCTGTAAGCCGGAGCCTTCCTCTTCCGATATACCATACTTCCAACTGTGGAAGGAGGAGTGGAAAAATATCGATTTCATTGGAATTAAGAGGGCTTGGCTCAAAGAGTGAGTTTGGGCTCCATCCGAATCTGCTCCTGTGGTTTAGCATGTCAAACAATTAGGGTGGTCAGTCGCTTTATAACCGACCAGCTCTCCTGAAGTTTGATGCCAGCTTTGGAAAAATTTGCAGTCCACCCGCTTCCTGTGTTTGGTAGGTAACTCTGGTTGCCTGTCAAAATAGGAAAAATGCTGTTGCTGAAATAGTGCAGGTATGTTTGTCTGCGTTTTGTGATTTCAACGTTATACATCGCCGAGGAACCAATGAAAGCTATTGTCAGATTTGTTAATCCAGCCCGAGGCATGTACGCCGCCGAGATTGATGGGCAAGGAGAGTTTGTCGTCTTTGAGCTGCTCGACTCTTCAGAGCCTGAGCTCGGAGATATTGTTACACATCCAGATTTTTATTCTATGGGTAGCGAAACTCTGAGTAATCTCACACAAAGTTGCCAAATGGATGTTTACATTCAAAACGTATGCGGTTCAAGTTTGGTAAGAATGCAGTGCTTCCTATAGGAGCGATGGCAGTTTTTCTCATTTTACTGACCCTACGACCGCCATGGCCGATGGTCTGTCAGCGAACCTTCTTAGCCGAAAATTGATCGGCCATTGTGGTCAATGGATGTGATTTTCGTAAGTGCTGCTACGAATTGAAAAGCTGTAGTTCCGCAAATGGAAACTACAAACCTTCTGACATATTTCATAACTTCCTGTGGCCCTAATGTGGCCGGCAAACTAAAATTACAGCGAATCCACACTCGGTATGACCCAGAACTACTCAGAAAACTGGCAGCACCTCAAATCTATCCTAACCGGATTCTCGACGAATAATCGAGAACCCAAACTCCATTGGCATTCGGACCACATCCATGCAAAGGCGTTGTCGATTTTTCTAGCTCATGCGACCTTGGCTACTCCAAGGTTGGATCGCATGACTGTTCGAGAAGTGCTTGCAGGACATCAAGAGTGGCCACATACCCCTGATGCACGTCAGTTTGAGGGGGTAAGCCTGCCACTATCATTACTCGAAGAGTTGGGGCTGGTTGGTTTTTATGCCGACTGGTGCACTGTGCACAGCAGGTCTCCAAATCAAGATGATGTAGATCCGATCCTTATTCCGCTAATTCAGGCTATTGAACACCTTAAGGACATTTGCTGGGGGCGGAATGGCTACATTCAGCCTCATTATGTATGCCCTGTAGATGAACTACAGAAGCTTCTGGCGGATCATTTTGGCAGCACACCTGTAGCTGAACTTATTCCTGAGCTAAGCCTTGAAGACATCTATTTCAAGCTGCATCCGGGCAATATAAATTTTGACTCCTTAGTCAGTACATATTTATGGCAAAGGCTGCGAGCGATCCTCGAACCAAGCGAAGCGTTTGAACGATGGATGCTGTGCTTACGTGTTAATTGCGAATGGGCTTTTCCGGTGCTATTTGGCGATAGCGACTATGAACAGAAAGCAGAGTTTAACAACCAACTGTTAGCTTACGTGGCTCAAGACAGCGGGCTTTTCACCACCTCCGAAACGCTGAAAAGGCAGGCCATTAACAAGGATAGGTTTTCGCATATTGCCATCCCTGTTAGCACTCACCTGAAATACACAATTGATGCAGACGGGAATAGTCCTTCAGAATGCCAAGATGTCATTGGGTTTGAAAAGCCAACACTGGACACACTGAGAGCTGCTTATCCATTACCTAGCTCTGACAACACCACCGATCTGCAACTCGTTAGAAATTGGCATTACTCGGGACATTGGCTAGAGCCGCAGTTGTTGTACACATGGCTGCTGAGTTTCTCTATTGAGGACAGCATACGTATCGAGAGCCACCTATTAGCGTCTTATGGATTTGTTGAAAAGCTCCTCGAACTGGCCGCATCTCGCCCATTACTTAAACACCTTCTGTTTAACGTACTTCCAGATTATGAAAGCGCCACCTACAAGCTTTTTTTATTATCACAGTCTGCCACCTGTGATGTCGCCTTATTTTATCTGACACAAAAGTCATTTTCCAGTCGTCGCGATAGCAAGTCGTTCATGCGGAATTTCGATAAAAGCTATCAAAATTTGGTATGCCATGAATACCTTCGAGCGATTGAGGTAGAGCCGGATAGTGGCGACCGCCTGCTCAAGGTAGTTGATTTATTAGGTGGTCGATGTGGTTTTCATACTCGAGACTTTCCCGAAAGCCACGAGTATCAGTTCCTACTCTGTTTTCTGGATAGCTTAAGCCATCAGCGTGTAGTTCAACTCGGGAAAGCTTTTTCCGAATGGTGCGCAACCACGAAAATAAAGCATGCGCACCAATGTTCTCAGCTTCATTGGTATTTTCTTGGATTCTGGCTGATTGAGCGTATCGAGCAGCTTGGTATTGACCTTGCCGGTACATTGATTTGTAACTTAAGGGAGAATCTTCTTGGCTATTACCGAGCAGAGATTGTGGAAAGCTTAGCTGGTAAACAACACAGCCTAGAACCTAACGATTTCTTCTCGGCACTTCCGTGGCACAAGCTTGTTGGGAGTGAAGGACCGGTTCAACTCCTTGAGATATCGAATCGTTGTGGCGACTGGCAAGCAAAATTGAGCTATTCGAATGTGAATAACTTTTCGGTTGCTTCAGCAGTTCGGCATTACCTTCAGGTTTTGATGTGTGTAGGTCGGCCGCACAGGATACCTCAGGATTGGAAGCGTTTTGCAAGCCGAGTAGTTGAAATCGTCCGAATGCTTGGTTTTGGTCCTCGCGAAGAAGCTACTTACTTATTTGATACTGCGTTTTATCTAGAAAAATACGATCTTTGGTCGCAATTCTGTTCTTATACCAACCTACTTGAGAGGGAGCTGTATGACGAGATAGTCGATCGTTGCTTGCCATACGTTCCCTTGAACCAACTTTTTATATTACTCGAACGTTGCAATGTGATTGCACGCACTCGGGAGTTGCAGGAAATAATCGCGACGCGGCAGTCACCTGATTCCGAAAATTTAGGGTTGTCTAGCCTTGAGCAAGCCTTCATATCGGCCTGGGATGCAGGAAACTATGATCAAGCATCTAGGTTAATAGGTACTGCGATAAGCATTTTTGACCAAGATCGTTTTTCCAATACAAAAAATCCCCATTTTCTGAGGGTGCGCAAAAAATGGCAAATCTATGAGTATAAATGGCACCTACTCAAACTCCTAGAAACATTCAAGGGGCACCCTGAAGAATATGCCCGTGAAGCTCGTAAGGTTTCGATGCCGCACGAAAATATTGGTGGTCCTACACGAAATGACGAAGATGTATATAACCGGGAATGCGAGCAGTTTAGACGCTACATTATTGCGGCTGCCTATTGCGAAACATCCCCTGAAAAGTGTATAGACATCATGGAACAGTTGTGCAAAGAAAATAAAAGCAACAACTTCAGTTTTATGCTGTTCAAAGGTCGAGTGGCTCTCCATGAAATAAATGATGACACAACGGGACTGCGTCATGCACTTTCTCAGCTTCTCAACAGCCTAATTGATCTTACCCCAGAGAATATGCCGCCGCTCTGGATCGCTCACATCTTGGACGCATACCGACAGCTTCATGATCAAGAAATCGACAATTTTTGGGGGAAACTCAACCCGGACCAGCAGGCTCGACGAGAAATTCTGCGCCCCTACTGCAGGGCTCTTATGGAACGTGGTGACACGCTGATTGCCCAACACATTCTAACCCGCTACCAGGATCTCAATTTCCAAGCATCTGATGAGTTGGGGATCGATGACTTAGCTGATGAAGTAGTGAAGACAAACGAGAAATCCATGCTTCAACTTATTCAGGTGGTAAATGAAGCATCGGAACGCAGCATAGTCCAGCTAAAAAAACACTACTCTCAGATCGTATCCAAAGAATTTGAAGACTATGTAACCATCGTTGGTCAAGAGCTAGAGCCACATGAGTTCCTGAAAAATGTAGTAGTTGAGGTGGCTCAGGAATTGCTGTTGCGGAAAAAAAACCTGCAAATCCATTCAGAATATCTGGAAGATCGTATTAGCTTTCGAATTTCCAAAGAGGATTTAATTAACGATTGGTTCACGTCGCTATTTGATAAGCGGATGGCTGAGGCCCGTATCGGGTTCAGAGATCAGAA
Source organism: Aquitalea magnusonii (assembly GCF_002217795.2). Taxonomy (NCBI): domain Bacteria; kingdom Pseudomonadati; phylum Pseudomonadota; class Betaproteobacteria; order Neisseriales; family Chromobacteriaceae; genus Aquitalea; species Aquitalea magnusonii. The sequence continues at coordinate 1,984,611 of NZ_AP018823.1, read as the reverse complement.
GCGAGGTGGAAAGTCGACATCTGGCGAAAGCCCAGGAGAGATTGATGCTTTCATCACGGATGCAAAAAACAGACGAATTTCTATCTTTGAAGCGTTTCGGCTGTTTTCAAAAGACGCCAAGGTTATTTCTGATCATCTAAATAAAATCGCAGGCTATGACAATGAATCTCTTAGTCCTGTTTTCATCGTCGCATATTGCGATGTCAATGATTTTGATGCTTTGGTTAGCGGCTACTCCGCATTCATTGCGAGCCAAAACTACACTGGGTTCACTATCGACTCGCTGACAGACGGTAGTATTCGGACACTTGACTTTAAGGGTCATCTATGGATTGGCATGGAACGACGTTGGCGTGGTCATCGGGAAATAATTTTTTATCATCTATTACTGAATATGGGCTCACAATAACCGCGTTTGAGTGAGGCCGCCTTGGCAGTCGGCTACAGAAACTAAGCGGTTATTGGAAATACTTACCCCCGATGACTGTTCTGGCCGAGAAGCGGGGCGATACAAATGCTCCAGCAAGCGGTTACATTTGATGGCACCAAGAAAAAGGCCCTGTTAAAACAGGGCCTTTTTCTTGGTGCCAAATGAGATTTCACACTTTGGCTATCGGAAATTCCAAACTTTGACTACAAAATTTCAACCTTTCCGATTTCTGACAGTCAAATCAATCCCAGCTCAACGCACCGCCAGTCTGATACTCGGTAACTCGCGTCTCAAAGAAGTTCTTCTCCTTCTTCAAGTCAATCATCTCGCTCATCCACGGGAAGGGGTTGTTCACGCCCGGGAACAATTGATCCAGGCCAATCTGCTGCATGCGACGGTTGGCAATAAAGCGCAGGTATTCCTTGAACATGCTGGCGTTCAGGCCCAGCACGCCACGCGGCATGGTGTCTTCGGCGTAGGCGTATTCCAGTTCCACGGCTTTCTTGAACAGCTCGACGATTTCAGCCTTGAAGCTTTCGGTCCACAGTTGCGGGTTTTCCAGCTTGATGGTGTTGATCAGGTCGATACCGAAATTGCAGTGGCTGGATTCGTCACGCAGGATGTACTGGTATTGCTCGGCAGCGCCGGTCATCTTGTTCTGACGGCCCAGTGCCAGGATTTGCACGAAGCCGACGTAGAAGAATAGGCCTTCCATGATGCAGGCAAACACGATCAGCGAGCGCAGCAGTTTCTGGTCGTTTTCCAGGCTGCCGGTCTTGAAGGCCGGGTCGCACAGTACGTCGATGAAGGGAATCAGGAATTCGTCCTTGTCACGGATGGACTTGATTTCGTTGTAGGCGTTGAACACTTCGCCTTCGTCCAGGCCCAGGCTTTCCACGATGTACTGGTAGGCGTGGGTGTGGATGGCTTCGTCAAAGGCCTGACGCAGCAGGTACTGGCGGCATTCCGGGCTGGTGATCTGGCGGTAGGTGCCCAGCACGATGTTGTTGGCAGCCAGGCTGTCGGCGGTAACGAAGAAGCCCAGGTTGCGCTTGACGATGCGCATTTCGTCTTCGGTCAGTTGGCCGGTTTTCCATTGTTCGATGTCGCGCTGCATGTTGACTTCTTGCGGCATCCAGTGGTTGGCACATTGGGCGAGGTATTTTTCCCAGGCCCATTTGTGCTTGAACGGTACCAACTGGTTGACGTCGGTGGTGCCGTTGATGACTTTCTTGTCCACGGCGTTTACGCGGCCGCTGGGCTGGCTGTCGTTGCTGGAAGGGACTGCCGGTTTTTGTACTGGGGTATCGTCAAAGCTCAACATGTTTTGCATTCTCCGTGTTTATTTGCCGGCCACGCCGATGGGGGTGGTCAGCTGGATGGTTTGGCCCGCGCGCGGCATGGTGTGGGTGCTGGTTTCGGCGGCGGGCTGGCATGGGGGCTGTTCCAGCAGCATGGCGCTCTGGCGCATGATGCGGATGGCGGTGCGCGGTGTGGCTGGCGTATCGCGCAGTGGTTCTGGCAGGTCTACCAACACCAGGCCCAGCTTGCGAAAGCGGTCTTGTTCCGGGTGCTGTGCTGCACGGCTGGCGGTGCAGAATAGGGTGGTGCTCATGCCTGTTTCCCCCGTTGGTTTGCTTCCGAAGCCGGCTGTGGTCAACCGGCTTGAGAAGCCTGTCCGGTTATTGGGCCGGATGCCCGTGTTCTTCAAATTGCGCCAGGCCGTAAATGCGCCATTCGCCGTTTTCCCGTATCAGGTGGTAGGCGGTGGAGAATATCCACGGCTCGGACTGCTGTCGCTGTGCTGTCCATCGCACCTTGACGGTGGCCAGTTCGCTGCCAAAGGGCAGTACGTCTGTGATGCGGCAACTGGCGCTGCTTACGCCCTGGGCGCGGTAATACTCCAAAATGCCTACGGTGGCCTGGTAGAGCGCCTCGGTTTCATTGCTGCCGAAGGTGGCGATCTGGCCATGGTGTACCGCGGTAAACGGGCGGGTGAACATGGCGTAGACCGCACGCGCATCCAGGGCGGAGTAGGCCTGGCTGTAGCGGTTGAAAAACTCCTGAAGTGTCATGGGCATCTCTGATTGTCGGTGCCTTGTGGGCTTGGTTCAGATGCTGGCTGGCCTTGACGGGCTGCCATCTTGTTTGCTTTTACACTTCCCCATTCGGAAACCGCCTGCGGGCAAGCGGTTTGGAAATGGGCTGGCCGGGTGAGCGGCCAGTTTGTTGCTGTTGGTCTTGTTTGCCTTACTGGCAAGCTTCGCACGCCCTGTGGGCTGGACACCGTCGCCTTGCTGGATTGTTGCTTCGCACCAACCGCTGATTGTTCTGCTTGCCTTATTGGCAAGCTTCGCACGCCCTGCGGGCTGGACACCGTCGCTTTGCTCCGGTGCCATCCGGGTTGTTGCTTCGCATCAATCCATCCTGCTTGCTTGCCTTACTGGCAAGCTTCGCAATCAGGGTTGTCAATGCTGCAGAACTTGGCGTCGGTGGCCGGGGTGTTGTCCACTTCGGCTACCGGGGCGCTTTGTTCGGCGGCGGCGTTGTAAGCCGGGTTCAGGCCGCTGGCCACCGCGTTGAGTTCGCCACCGCGACCGGTGGATTTCTCGGCGCTGGAGGCTGCCAGGGTGCGCAGGTAGTAGGTGGTTTTCACGCCACGAATCCACGCCAGCTTGTACAGGTCGTCCAGTTTCTTGCCGGATGCGCCAGCCATGTACAGGTTGAGCGACTGGGCCTGGTCAATCCATTTCTGACGGCGCGATGCCGCTTCCACCAGCCATTTCGGGTCGATTTCGAAGGCGGTGGCGTAAATGGCTTTCAGCTCGGCCGGAATGCGGTCGATGCGGCCCAGGCTGCCGTCGAAGTACTTGAGGTCGGCAACCATCACTTCGTCCCACAGGCCGGCTTTTTTCAGGTCGCGCACCAGGTATTCGTTGGTGACGGTGAATTCGCCGGACAGGTTGGATTTGACGAACAGGTTCTGGTAGGTCGGCTCGATGCTGGCAGACACGCCAATGATGTTGGCGATGGTGGCAGTCGGGGCGATGGCCAGGGTGTTGGAGTTGCGCATGCCGTGTTGCTTGATGCGTTCACGCAGGGCGTTCCAGTCCAGGCGTTCGGTGCGGTCCATTTCCAGGTAGCCGCCGCGTTCGGCTGCCAGCAGGTTGATGCTGTCTTGCGGCAGCAGGCCACGGTCCCACAGGCTGCCCTTGTACGACGGGTAGCGGCCGCGTTCTTCGGCCAGCTCGGTGCCTGCCCAGTAGGCGTAGTAGGCCACCATTTCCATGGATTCGTCGGCAAATTCAACCGCTTCCTGCGAGGCGTACGGTACGCGCTTCATGTGCAGGCAGTCCTGGAAGCCCATGATGCCCATGCCCACCGGACGGTGCTTCAGGTTGGAGTTGCGTGCCTTCTTCACCGGGTAGAAGTTGATGTCGATCACGTTGTCCAGCATGCGCAGGGCAATGCGGATGGTGCGTTGCAGCTTCTCGGCGTCCAGTTTGCCATCGGCACCCATGTGGGCGGCCAGGTTGACCGAACCCAGGTTGCACACGGCGATTTCGTCGTCGTTGGTGTTCAGGGTGATTTCGGTGCACAGGTTGGAGCTGTGTACCACGCCCATGTGCTGTTGCGGGCTGCGGATGTTGCACGGGTCCTTGAAGGTAACCCACGGGTGACCGGTTTCAAACAGCATGGTCAGCATCTTGCGCCACAGGCTGAGGGCCGGAATGCGCTTGTACACTTTCAGCTCGCCACGTTCGCCCATGGCTTCGTAGTGCTGGTAGCGCTTTTCGAAGGCGGCGCCGTACAGGTCGTGCAGGTCCGGGGTTTCGGACGGGGAGAACAGGCTCCATTCCGCGCCTTCCATCACGCGCTTCATGAACAGGTCCGGAATCCAGTTGGCGGTGTTCATGTCGTGGGTGCGGCGGCGGTCGTCACCGGTGTTCTTGCGCAGTTCCAGGAACTCTTCCACGTCGGCGTGCCAGGTTTCCAGGTAGGCGCATACCGCGCCCTTGCGCTTGCCACCTTGGTTCACCGCCACGGCGGTGTCGTTGACTACTTTCAGGAAGGGAACAATACCTTGCGACTTGCCGTTGGTGCCCTTGATGTGGGAGCCCATGGCGCGCACCGGGGTCCAGTCGTTGCCCAGGCCGCCGGCAAATTTGGACAGCAGGGCGTTTTCCTTCAGGCCTTCGTAAATGCCGTCCAGGTCGTCGGCAATGGTGGTCAGGTAGCAGCTGGACAGTTGGCTGCGACGGGTGCCGGAGTTGAACAGCGTGGGGGTGGACGACATGAAGTCGAAGCTGGACAGCACGTTGTAGAACTCGATGGCGCGGGCTTCGCGGTTCACTTCGTTCAGTGCCAGGCCCATGGCCACGCGCATGTAGAAGGCCTGCGGCATTTCAATGCGGGTGCCGTCGATGTGCAGGAAGTAGCGGTCGAACAGGGTTTGCAGGCCCAGGTAGCCAAATTTCAGGTCGCGCTTCGGGTCCAGGGCGGCACCCAGTTTTTTCAGGTCGAACTCGGCCAGGCGTTCGTCCAGCAGTTCGGCCTGAATGCCTTTCTTGATGAATTGCGGGAAGTAGTCGGCATAGCGCTCGGCCATTTCTTCCTGGCTTACCGATTCATCCATGATTTCCAGTCGGATGCTGTCCAGCAGCAGGCGGGCGGTGACGTAGTCGTAGGCCGGGTCCTGTTCGATCATGGAGCGGGCGGCCAGAATGGCGGACTTGTTTACTTCGTCCAGCGATACGCCGTCGTAGATGTTCTTCAGGGTTTCGGACAGGATGGCGTCGATGTCGATACCGGCCAGGCCCTGGGCGGCGGATTCGATGCCGGCGCGCAGGCGGGGAATGTCCAGCGGCTGCTTGCGGCCATCCTTGCGGATGACGTTGATCTGGATCTGGGTCAGCGCTTCGCCACGGGCGGCGCGCTCTTGCGAACGTTGTTCGCGGTACAGCACGTAGGCGCGGGCTACGTCGTGTTCGCCAAAGCGCATCAGGCTCAGTTCTACCTGGTCCTGAATGTCTTCGATGTGGATGGCACCGCCTTCCGGCTTGCGACGCATCAGGGCGTTGACCACCAGTTCGGTCAGTTGGGCCACCTTGTCACGAATGCTGGCGGAGGTGGCGCCTTGATGCCCCATCACGGCCAGGAATGCCTTGGTCATGGCGATGGAGATCTTGACCGGCTCGAACGCCACCACGGCACCATTGCGGCGAATGGTCTTGTAGTGGCTGAAGTCGGCCTGGGGGGCGGCGGCACGGCCGAGTTCGGCAGCGGTTTGCCCTTCAAAGGTGGTCAGTTGCATGGGGCCCTCTTTGGGTGGTTTGCGTCTTCGCCGGTGCGGCCAGCGGGTGGCTGGATGCGGGCTGTGGACAAGTCTGTTGAAAAGCTGTGTGTTCGTTGTGAATAAACACAATATGTATGTTTGTACTGCTAGGTTGGCCCAAATTCTAGTGTTCTGTGCGTGGCGGGGCAAGTCTTGACAGTCCGTCAGAAAATGTGAAATCCACGCCAGATAAGGCTTACAGGGGGGTAGGAATTTTTTGGGGCAGGGCTGCCTGCTTTTGGTGCCGGGGGGAAATCCTGTAAAGACAAGCATCTGGGTGCTGATGCAGTTTCGCCACAATATCTGGTGTTCTGCCTTTGTTGCGTGGCCGCTACGCCTTTGGCATGAAAAATTGATGACGTTTCATCTTTTTTCTCATCCATCGCGGCGCTGTGGGCAAGAAAAACGGCAGCCCACGCCATAACGTGCGGGCTGCCGTGTCGAGCGGGAGCTTAGTCTTGCGGCTGCAGCCAGATCAGACTGGCCATGCGGCCGGTAATCTTGTCGCGGCGATAGGAAAAAAAGCGTTCGCGATCGATGACCGTGCAGAAATCCCCACCGTATACCCGCTCAATGCCCAGCGCCGCCAGCCGCTGGCGCGCCAGCAGGTAGATGTCGGCCAGGTATTTGTCTTCGCCAATGGCGGCAAAGGCTTGCTCGGCTGCCGGGTCCTGCGCCATGAAGGCAGCGCGCACTTCGGCACCCACTTCAAAGGCATCCGGGCCGATGGCCGGCCCCAGCCAGGCCATCAGGCTGGAGGCTGCCACGCCGGTGGCGGCCACGCTGGCTTCCAGCACGCCATCGCACAGGCCGCGCCAGCCGGCGTGAGCGGCGGCTACCACGCTGCCGGCAGCATTGCACAGCAATACCGGCAGGCAATCAGCCGTCATCACCACGCATACCGTGCCGGGCGTGGTGCTGTAGCTGGCATCGGCATCCAGCAGGCGGTCGCTCACTTCCGCGGCGTTGACGACATGGGTGCCGTGTATCTGGTTGAGCCAGGCCGGTTCGGCCGGCAGTGCGGCGCGCAGCAGTTCGCGGTTGGCGGCCACGGCGTCGGCATCATCGCCTACGTGAGTGCCAAGGTTGAAGCTGTTGAAGGGTTGCAAGCTGTGGCCGCCCTGGCGGGTGGTGATCAGGGTGCGCACATTGGCCGGGGCGGGCCAGTCGGCCTGCAGCCAGTGGCTGGACGGATCAGTCACGCACATAAATCACCTCGATGTCGCCATCGTCGTCTTCATCGTCCTCGTCGTCCCAGTCTTCTGCATCGTCTTCTGCACCCGCAGCGGCCTGTTGCAGCCGTTCGCCGCCTTCGCCGCGCAGGGTGTTGAGCAGGTGCATGAAGTCTTCCGGCATCGGCGCCTGCCAACTGCGCTCTTCGCCGGTGGCCGGGTGAACCAGCGCCAGTTTGTAGGCGTGCAGCGCCTGACGTGCCAGCAGCTTGACCGCGTCGGCCACGTAGTCGTCCATCTTGTGGCGCGGGTTGCCGTACAGCGCATCACCGGCCAGCGGGTGGCGGGCTTCCTTCATGTGGACGCGAATCTGGTGGGTGCGGCCGGTTTCCAGCTTGCATTCGATATAGGAATGGCTGTCAAAGCGTTCCAGCACGCGTACGTGGGTAATGGCCGGTTTGCCGCCAAACTTCAGCACCGCCATTTTCAGGCGGTTGTGCGGGTCGCGGCCAATCTGGGTGCTGATGGTGCCATCAAACGGCACCACGCCATCGGCAATGGCACGGTAGATGCGCTTTACCGTGCGTGCCTGTAGCTGGCGCACCAGCTCGGTTTGCGCCGGAACGGTCTTGGCCACCACCATCAGGCCACTGGTGTCCTTGTCCAGCCGGTGTACGATGCCGGCGCGCGGTACGTGGGCCAGGGCGGGGCAGTGGTGCAGCAGGCCGTTGAGCAGGGTGCCGGTCCAGTTGCCACTGGCCGGATGCACCACCAGGCCGGCCGGTTTGTTCACCACCAGGATGTGTTCATCTTCGTAAACAATGGGCAAATCCATGGCTTCGGGATGGAAAGCCATTTCTTCATTTGACTGAACAATGGTAACGTCCAGCTTTTCGCCACCCAGCAGCCTGGTTTTCGGGGGGACGACTTTGCCGTCCACCAGAACATGGCCATCCTTGATCCATTGGGTCAGGCGGCTGCGGGAGTAATCGGGGAGGAGTTTGGCAAGAGCTGCGTCAAGGCGTTCGCTACCCAAAGAGAGCGGAACCTCCAGCTGTTGTCGAGCAGATACCTCGTTTTCCGAGATATCGCTATAATCCTCCGAGTCAAAGTAAGGATCGGTCATGAAAAGATACGTTGTAGCAGCAATGTTGGTGATGGGGCTTGCCGGTTGTGCAACCACGGAAACCTACGACGAAACGCGCGGCTGGACCGTGGAAAAGCTCTACTCGGAAGCTCGGGATGAACTGAACAGCGGTAATTATACCCGTGCTGTCAAGCTGTACGAAACGCTGGAAGCGCGCTACCCTTATGGCCGCTATGCCCAGCAGGCCGAAATGGACTTGGCCTATACGCATTACAAGGATAATGAACCGGAACTGGCCGTGGCCGCTGCCGACCGCTTCATCAAGCTGCATCCGGCCCACCCGAATGTGGACTACGTGTACTACCTGAAGGGTTTGGTCTACTACAACGACGATCAGGGCATGTTGTCCAAGTGGGCTGGTCAGGACATGAGTGAACGTGACCCGAAAGCGGCGCGCGAATCCTTCCTGGCCTTCCGCGAACTGACCACCCGCTTCCCCAACAGCAAGTATAGTGCGGATGCGCTGCAAAAGATGAACCGTCTGGTGGATGCACTGGGCGGCAGCGAAATGCATGTGGCACGCTACTACATGAAGCGTGGCGCTTACCTGGCAGCGGCCAACCGCGCGCAGAACGTGGTGAAGGAATACTCCAATACCAAGTATCCGGAAGAAGCATTGGCGCTGATGTCGGTGGCCTACGACAAGCTGGGTATGGCGCAACTGGCAAGCGATGCCAAGCGCGTGCTGGCGCTGAACTACCCCAAGAGTGCTTATCTGACCCAGCCGTGGCAGGTGGAAGAAATGCCGTGGTGGAAGGTGTGGAAATAATCCGCCATGCCGGATAGCAAAAAGGCCGCTTGATGCGGCCTTTTTTCATGCCCTGCGCCTGGTGGGGCCGGCAGCAGGGGGGGCTGATCAAATCGCGTCTTCGTTGGTTTCGCCGGTACGGATACGTACCACTTGCTCAACTGCCGTGACAAAAATCTTGCCGTCGCCAATCTTGCCGGTGCGGGCGGCGGCCACGATGGCTTCAATGGCGCGATCCACCAGATCGTCGGCCAGAATCACTTCCACCTTGACCTTGGGCAGGAAGTCCACCACGTATTCGGCACCGCGATACAGTTCGGTATGACCCTTCTGGCGGCCAAAGCCTTTGACTTCGGTAACGGTCAGGCCGTTGATGCCAAGGTCGGACAGCGCCTCACGCACTTCATCCAGTTTGAAGGGTTTGATCACGGCTTCGATCTTTTTCATGCTCAGGTGCTCCTTGCGGTGACTTTATTGTTCCGTAAATGCGCTGTGGACGATTGATAGCCCGACATTCGCCGCAGAATGGCCTTAATGTACGGCCTGTTTTGCTGTATTATGACGCGCTTTCCTGATCCTTGTCGCGAGTGTTGCATGTCGACCATTCTCAAGCTGCGGGGCGGTGCTGCCCTGTCCCAGTTTCGTCTTGAAAAACTTCTCGCTGCCGCTGCAGAAGCCGGCCTGCCCGAGATCAGCCTGAAAGCCGAATTCTGGCATTTTGCCGAGAGCGAAAACGAACTCTCGACCGAACAGCAAGGCATTCTGGGCAAGCTGCTCAACTACGGCGAGGCTCCGTATGCCGCAGCGCCGCAGGGCGAGTTGTTTCTGGTGACCCCACGACTGGGTACGCTGTCCCCCTGGGCCTCCAAGGCTACCGATATTGCCCGCCACTGCGGGCTGGAACAAGTGCTGCGGATCGAGCGCGGCACTGCTTACTGGGTAAGCACCGCCGGGGTATCTTTAAGTGAAGAGGCTCGTCAGATTCTGGCGGGCCTCTTGCACGATCGCATGACCGAAACCGTGCTGGGCTCGCTGGACGATGCCGACAAGCTGTTTGTCCACATGGACCCGCAGCCGCTGACCAGTGTGGACATCCTGGCAGGCGGCCGCGCGGCGCTGGAAGCGGCCAACCGCTCGCTGGGCCTGGCGCTGTCCGAAGACGAAATCGTCTACCTGGTGGAAAACTTCACCCGCATGGGCCGCAATCCCACCGACGTTGAACTGATGATGTTTGCCCAGGCCAACTCGGAACATTGCCGTCACAAGATTTTCAATGCGCAGTTCGTGATCGATGGCGTAGAGCAGGGCAAGTCGCTGTTCCGCATGATTCGCGACACGCACGATGCACATCCGGAAGGCACGCTGGTGGCCTACAAGGATAATGCCTCGGTGATTGAAGGCGCCTTCATCGACCGCTTCTACCCGGCACCGGAAACGGCCGAGTACGGTTTCACCACCGAACCGACCGACATCCTGATGAAGGTGGAAACCCACAACCACCCGACCGCCATTTCCCCGTTTCCGGGTGCTTCCACCGGTTCCGGTGGTGAAATCCGTGACGAAGGTGCCACCGGTCGTGGTTCGCGCCCCAAGGCCGGCCTGACCGGCTTTACCGTGTCCAACCTGAACATTCCGGGCTTTGTGCAGCCGTGGGAAGTGTATAGCGAAGACAAGGCCGAATATGGCCGTCCGGGTCGCATTGCCTCCGCCCTGCAAATCATGCTGGACGGCCCGATTGGCGGCGCTGCCTTCAATAACGAATTTGGCCGTCCCAACCTGACCGGCTACTTCCGTACCTTTGAAGAAGTTGTCGACGGCGAAATGCGCGGCTACCACAAGCCCATCATGATTGCCGGTGGTCTGGGCAGCATTCAGCAGCAACAGATTCACAAGAATGAAATTCCGGAAGGCGCCTTGCTGATCCAGTTGGGCGGCCCCAGCCTGCTGATCGGCCTGGGCGGTGGCGCGGCGTCCTCCATGGACACCGGTGCCAACAGCGAAAACCTGGACTTCGACTCGGTACAGCGCGGCAACCCGGAAATCGAACGCCGCTGTCAGGAAGTGATTGACCGCTGCTGGCAGTACGGTGCCAATAACCCCATCGTGTCGATTCACGACGTGGGTGCCGGTGGCCTGTCCAATGCCTTCCCGGAACTGGTGAACGACGCTGGCCGCGGTGCCATCTTCCACCTGCGCAAGGTGCATCTGGAAGAAAAGGGCATGACCCCGATGCAGATCTGGTCCAACGAATCGCAAGAGCGTTACGTGCTGGCCATCCTGCCGCAGGACCTGGACCGCTTTACCGCCATTTGCGAACGCGAGCGCTGCCCGTTTGCCGTGCTGGGCGTGGCCACCGATGACGGCCACCTGCAAGTCCGCGACGACTACTTCAACAACAAGCCGGTGGACATGCCGCTGGAAGTGTTGCTGGGCAAGCCGCCGCGCATGACCCGCGACGTGAAGACCGTACCGCTGGAATTCCGCGTGTTCGACGCTTCGCGCTTCCCGCTGAAGGAAACCGCCTACCGCGTGCTGCGCAACCCGGCCGTGGCCGACAAGTCCTTCCTCATCACCATTGGCGACCGCTCGGTGGGCGGCATGACCGCGCGCGACCAGATGGTGGGCCCGTGGCAGGTGCCGGTGGCCGACGTTGCCGTCACCACCATGGGTTTCAACAGCTACCGTGGCGAAGCCATGGCCATGGGCGAACGTACGCCGACTGCCTTGTTCAACGCCGCAGCTTCCGGACGCATGGCCATTGGTGAATCGCTCACCAATATTGCCGCCAGCTTTGTCAGCCATATCGGCAACATCAAGCTGTCCGCCAACTGGATGGCCGCTGCCGGCCATCCGGGCGAAGATGCGCGCCTGTACGAAACCGTGGAAGCGGTTTCCCGCCTGAGCCAGGACCTGGGCGTCAGCATTCCGGTGGGCAAGGACTCGCTGTCGATGAAGACGGTATGGGAAGAAAACGGCGAGAAGAAGTCGGTGACTGCGCCGGTTTCGCTGATCGTCACTGCCTTCTCCCCGGTGGAAGACGTGCGCAAGACCGTTACCCCGCAACTGCGTGATGAAAAAGATACCGACATCATTCTGGTGGACCTGGGCTATGGCCGCTGCCGTTTGGGCGGTTCCATCTACGGCCAGGTGTGGAAGGCCATGGAAGGCCGTGCGCCGGACGTGGAAAGCCCGTCCCAACTGGCTGCCTTCTTCAATACCGTGCAAACCCTGCTGCGCGATGACATGCTGCTGGCCTATCACGACCGTGCCGATGGCGGCCTGTTCGCCACGCTGGCGGAAATGATGTTTGCCGGTCATGTGGGCCTGACGGTGGATTTGCAAGAGCTGGTGATCGAGCGCAAGAACACCCAGCGCCTGATCGACGATTTCGTGCAGCCGACACCGGAAGCCGCCACCCATGGCCGCATCATGCGCGTGCTGTTCAACGAAGAGCTGGGTGCGGTGCTGCAGGTGAAGAAGGCCCACACTGCCGAAGTGATTTCGCGCTTCATGGCTGCCGGCATTGGCCGCGAGCTGTTCGTGCTGGGCAAGATCAACAGCAAGGACCGCCTGATCATCAATCATCATGGCGAAGAGTTGTTCAACGAAAGCCGCGTCGATCTGCACAAGGCCTGGAGCGAAACCAGCCACCGTCTGCAACGCATGCGTGACAACCCGGCCTGCGCCGACAGCGAGCACCTGCTGCTGTCCAATACCAAGTCGCAGGGCCTGTTTGCCAAGCTGTCCTTCGATACCGAAGCAAACCCGGCGGCACCGTTCATTGCCACCGGCGCGCGTCCGCGCATGGCTATCCTGCGCGAGCAGGGGGTGAACGGCCAACTGGAAATGGCTGCGGCATTCGACCGTGCCGGTTTCCAGGCCGTGGATGTCCACATGAGCGACATCATCAGCGGTCGCGTGTCGCTGGCCGACTTCAAGGGTCTGGCTGCCTGCGGTGGTTTCAGCTACGGCGACGTGCTGGGTGCCGGCGAAGGCTGGGCCAAGAGCGTGCTGTTCAACCCGCGTGCCCGCGAGCAGTTTGAAGCCTTCTTCCAGCGTGGCGACACCTTCGCGCTGGGGGTGTGCAATGGCTGCCAGATGATGTCCAATCTGTCCGGCATCATTCCGGGTGCCCAGCACTGGCCCAAGTTCCAGCGCAATGCGTCCGAGCAGTTCGAAGCCCGCTTCACCATGGTGGAAGTCACCGAATCGCCGTCCATCTTCCTGGCCGACATGGTGGGCAGCCAGTTGCCGGTAGTGGTCAGCCACGGTGAAGGCCGTGCCGTATTTGCGCCGGGCGCACAGGATGGTGTGCTCACCGCGCTGCGTTATGTGGACTTCAACGGCAAGCCGACCGAAACCTACCCGCTGAACCCGAACGGCTCGCCGGCCGGTATCACCGGTGTCACCACCGCCGATGGCCGCTTCACCATCATGATGCCGCACCCGGAACGCGTGTTCCGTACCGTGCAAAATAGCTGGCATCCGGAAGGCTGGGGCGAAAACGGTGCCTGGTTCCGCATGTTTGCCTCGGCACGCCGCTGGGTGGGCTAAGCGCAGCTGACAAAACCCCTGTGGCAGCGTTCGCCTCCTTGCCGTACGCAGTGTACTGTCTGTGTCGGCGCGCCTTGCCCCAGGGACGCTGCGCTATCTTGTCCGCCGCGCCAGGCAGGCCTGGAGTGAGCTGCAAAACAAAACGGAAGCCTTTGGGCTTCCGTTTTTTTATTGTTTCAGCGTGCTGAAGAATCAGGATGCCGCTGCATCCGTCAGGTTTTGCGGGCCGAAGGCATGCGGCAGCAGTTGGTCCAGCGTGGTGTCGATGCGGTCAGGTCCGTCGCAGATGCTGCGCACCAGCAGGTGCGGGCCAAACTCGTTCAGCACCTGGCGGCAGGCACCGCAGGGGGAGGTGGGCGTGGCGGTTGGGGTGTAAATGCAGACGGCAATGACTTGTTGCAGGCCGTGCAGTGCGCGCGCAGAGAAAATGGCAGTACGCTCGGCACAATTGCCCAGGCCGTAGCTGGCATTTTCCACATTGCAGCCGGGATGAATCCTGTCCTGCTCATCCAGAATGGCGGCTCCGACAGCAAAGCGGCTGTACGGTACGTAGGCATGCCGTGCAGCCAGGCGGGCTGCTGCTTCAAGTTCTGCCCATTGTGCGGGACTGGGGGTGTGCTGTGCCATGATGGCTCCGGTACATTCAGACTGGGCGCGTGATCTTGCCTAGCGCGGCGGTGGCTGTCAATCGTGTTGCAGGCTGAGTCTCAGCCTGGCGGCGTCTGGCGCAATACCTTGGCGGCGTGGGTTTGCAGCGCTTCGCTTAGCGCCTGCGTCAGCGAAGATTCCACCCGCCAGTGATGCCAGTAAAGCGGCATGTCTATGCATTGGCCTGGCAGCAGGTCTATCAGGCGGCCGGTGTGCAGGTCATCGTCGATCATCAATTCCGGTAGCAGGCTGTAGGCCAGCCCCAGCCGCGTGGCTTGCACAAAGCCTTGCGGGGTGGGCAGGGTGAGGTGGGGTGTGCTCCCCGTATAGCCGGCAAACTGCTGCAGGAATTCGCTGTGCAGGTCGTCCTTGCCGCTGAAAATGATGGCCGGGGCCTGGGCCAGCGCCGCCGGGGTGAAGCCATCGGCAAAGTAATGTGCGGCAAATGCCGGGGTGGCCAGGCACAGATAACGCATGCAGCCGAGGAAATGGCATTCGCCACCCTGAATCGGCGTGGGGCGAGTGCCGACGCAACCCACCACATGACCCGCGCGCATCAGCTCGTGGGTGTAGTCCTGATCGTCCATCATCACATCAATCAGCAATCGACCTTGCTGCATCACGCTTTGCACCGCAGGCAGAAACCAGGTGGCCAGGCTGTCGGCATTGACACCCACGCTAAGTTTGGAGAATGCGTGCTGCGCGGCGTCCGGCCGCAGGGTGCTGATCAGCTCCCCCTCCATCAGGCTGAGCTGGCGATAATGTTGCAGCAGCAGTCGTCCGGCCACGGTGGGTTCGGGCGGGCTGGTGCGGGTCAGTACCGGCTGGCCCAGATGTTCTTCCAGTTGGCGAATGCGTTGCGAGATGGCGGACTGGGTGAGAAAAAGCTTGCGCGCGGCCTTGTCAAAGCCACCGCTGTCCACCACGGCGGACAGGGCTTCCAGTTGTTTCGGGTCCAGCACGGCAGGCTCCGGCGATGGCAGAAGAAGGCCATGCTAATGGCTGCGCGGCTGCATGGCAAACAGGATGGCGGCGAGCACTGTGCCGGCCAGAAACAGGCTGCGCGCCACGCTCCAGTCGGCGGAGCCGGCCACCAGCGCGGCCAGCAGCAAGGGGCCGAGCAACTGCCCCAGATTGGCCAGTTGCACGAAATAGCCTTGCAACACCGCCAGCTGCACCGGGCCGCGGCTGAGTCCATGGGCTGAGGACAGGGCGGCGGGCGGCACCGCACCGCCACAAAAGGAAAGCAGCAGGCACAGCAGATAGGCCGCATCCGCGGGCAGGCCGGGCCAGAAAGCCAGCAAGCCGCTTAGGCCCATCAGCCCCAGCGCAGTGCAAATCAGCGTATCGCGCGCCATGCCGCGGCGGAGCAGCCAGGCCCCGGCAAGGTTGCCGGGAATATTGGCTACCACCGCCAGTGCCGACAGCAGCGCGATCGTGTGGGTGCTCAGTTCCGGCCGCGCTTGCAGCATGGTTGGCAGCCAGACAAACACCGCCCACAGCATCAGGGTGTACAGCATGAAGGCGAGGCCGTAGCGCCAGACCGCCGACTGGCGTAACACGGCAAACGGTGCTGCCGCTTGTGGCGTGCTTGGACGCGCCTGCGGGTTGCACTGCCGGAAAACCGCTTTGCACGACAGCAGTAACAGCAAGGCCAGCAATTGCAATGCCATGCCCGCCAGCCATGCCAGACGCCAGCCACCAACTGCGGCCAGCGCCGGGGTCAGCAGCATGCCGACAGCGGCACCCAGCGGCAGGTTTACCGCCCACAGGCTGAGGGTCAGACGTTTGTCCTGATCGCAGGCCAGACTGACGATCATGCCGGGCATGGCCACCGAGACCAGCAAGAAGCCGATGCCTTCGATCACCCGTGAGGCCAGCATCATGTAGAGGCCATGCGCAGGCAGCGCCAGCGCGCCGCCAAGCAATAACAGCAGCAGGCCGATGACGCCTGCTTGCAGTGCATTCCAGCGCACCAGCAGCAAGCCCACGAACAGGCTGAGTACGATGGCCAGACTGTTAAAGGCAGAGGCGATCCAGCCGCCTTCAACCAGACTCAGTCCCAGCTCCTGGCGTAGCAGCCCCAGCACTGCCGGCACCTTGCCCAGGCAGAAGGCACCGGCGGCACCGGCAAAGATGGCAATCAGCACGGCAGGCCAGTGGGTGGCCTGCGTGGCGGGCTGTTGGCTGGGCGTGCTCATGCGGGCTGCTGGCTGTTGCGCAGCCAGTCCTCGGTCAATTGCCCGAACTCACCGCGCTGATACGCCCGGATGCGGTCGTTGATTTCCTCGCTGCTATTCATCACGAAGGGGCCATGCTTGACCAGTGGCTCGTGCAGCGCCGGGCCGGACAGCAAGACAAAGTGACAGCCGGCCTCAGCATGGATCTGCAGCCGGGCAGCGTGTGCCGCCGAATCAGCCAGAGCAATGCCAACGGCTGCTCCGGCCGGGATGTCGCTGCTTTGTCCATCGCTTGTCAGTTGTAGTGGGGCGTCAATGGCATAGAGCATGGCATTCCAGCCTGGCTCCAGCGCATGCGTGAAGCGCTGGCCGGCATCAATAAAGCCATCCAGCAAGGTAAAGGCTTCCGGCAATGCCGCGCTGTGGGCGGCGTGAATGCCGTTACTGCTGCCGGCGGCAATACGCACCCGCACGCCCGCTGCCTGATATTCCGGGATGTCGGTCGGCTCGGCATGCACGGCAAACGGGGGCTGCATTTTCTTGCTGGCCGGGAGGTTGACGAAAATCTGCAGTGCATGCACGTGCGGATTGGCGCCTTCCGGCTGCTCGGTATGCACCGCACCGCGTCCGGCTGCCAGCCAGTGCAGGGCACCCGGCACGATGGGGCCCTGATTGCCCATGGAGTCGTAATTGACATGCGGGCTGCTGGCGTCTTCGAACATATAGGTCACGGCGGAAATCCCGGCGTGCGGGTGTGGTTCGAAGGTGGGGGCCGTCATGTGGAAGTGGTCCACCATCACCACCGGGTCGATCAGGCCGTGGAACATCTGCTCGCCAAAATGCTGGGCCTGAAAGCCACTGCCAATGGTGAGCGGCTGGCCGTGGACCGCTGCGGAAATCTTCAGTCCTGTCATTGTGCTTGTGTCCTGATTGCCGCCGGGCCAGATGGCCGCAGCGTGGTTAAACGTCAGTTGCAATACCGGCTGCCGCTGTGCTGCTGCCGGTATTGCTCTTGTACTGCCTGGCTGCAGGCTTGCTTTAACTGTGCTCCAGCGGCAGTGCTTGCCAGTGCCGTAGCAGGCGCGCTGCCGCAAACATGCTGTGCACCCTGGCGAAATAGGGCTGGTAGTACGCGCGCAGTAATTGCACCTGTTCCAGATATTGGCGGCTGCTCCAGCCTTCCAGCAGCAGGATGCGGCAGGGGTCGTCAGCGTCCTGGAAGATTTCAAAGCGCAGGCAGTCGGCTTCTTGCTGCAGAATGAAGCGGCTGAACTGCTGTAGTTCTTGCAGGAAATCAGCCACACACTCCGCTTTGATGGTGAGTTCCACCGTCAACACATGCATGTCTGTTGTGACCTTACAGGGCATCGGTCAGGCCGCCATCGGTCAGCAGGGTGCGGCCGGTAATCCAGCGGGCATCATCACTGGCCAGAAAGGCCACCACGTCAGCGATGTCTTGTGGTTGCGCCACCCGCCCCAGCGGTGTGCCATTGGCCACGGCTGCGCGCCGCGCCGGTGGTGTGGCTGCGGTCATATCGGTTTCGGTCATGGCCGGTGCCACCGCATTGACGGTAATGCCACGCGGCCCCAGCTCCAGCGCATAGGCATGAGTCAGCACCGAAACGGCCGCCTTGCTGGCAGCGTAGATGGCGGTGCCGATGCGTGGTGAATAAATCAGGTTGCTGGACAGATTGACAATGCGGCCGCCGTGTTCGGGGAAAAGCGGCAGCGCATGGCGGGTCATCAGCAGCATGCTGCCCATATTGCCGTTGAAGACACGGGCAATATGTTCGGCATCCACTTCGCTCAGGCTGCGTCCTTCAAATATCCCGGCATTGTTGATCAGGATGTCGATACGGCCAAAACGGGTGGCGATGGCGGACAGCACATTGCGCACCGCCTGCTCCTGGCTGACATCGGCGGCATAGGCCACCGCCTTGCCACCCCGGCTGATGATGTCGGCAACGACATGCTCCGCCTGTTGTTGATTGCTGCGATACACAATCACTAGCTGCGCGCCCTCATCGGCCAGTTTGCGGGCAATGGCTGCGCCAATGCCGCGCGAACCGCCGGTGACAACCGCTACCTTATCTGCTTGTTTCATATTGAATTTGCCCTGTTTGGCTTGATGGAAGGCTGTTGGCTGCCAGCGTCGTCATGTGGGCGCTGGCAGGGGTCTTTACGGCGGCTTATTTCTTGCTGAAGCCGCTTTGCATCTGCCATACCAGGGTGGCAAACGGCATGTCCAGATCGCTGTAGACCGCATGGGCCTTGGGGTCGACATTGCTGCGCAGCATTTCTACCGCTGCCGTGGCGTAGTCGGTGACCGGGATGCCCGCACCCAGCAGGCGTTGCAAGCCTGCGGTACGCTTGGCTTCATTAAAGGTGCCGGAAGCATCCAGCACGACACGGGTGTCATAGCCAGCCGCCTTGGCTGACAGGGCCGGGAAGCTGGCACAGATTTCCAGCGATACCCCGGCCACGATGATTTGCTTGCGACCGGTTTTTTCAATGGCGGCGCGCACTTTCGGGTCTTCCCAGGCATTGATCATGGTGCGGCTGATGACTTGCACGCCGGGCAGCGCGGCCATCAGTTCCGGCATGGTCGGCCCCCACATGCCATCCGGCATGGTGGCGGTCACAATCACTGGCACGCCCAGGGTGCGCGCGGCCTTGGCCAGGGCCACCACATTATGTTTCAGCTCGCCCACCGTGGTGTCGCGCACCCCGCTGAGCAGGCCCACCTGATGATCCACCAACAGCAACACGGCATTGTCTCGCGACAGCATGCTGAGATTGGCATTTGCTTGGGCAGCGGTGGTGGTGGTGGCTGTGGCGGCGGGCAGGGCGCTGCTGGCCGCGGCTAGGGCGGCCAGGCCGATCAGGCTGGCGCTGAGCAGTTGACGAATTTTCATGGCTTGGTCCTTTGCGTGGTGGTGTAAGCAATCCGGCCATGCCCCGTTGACTGTTTAGGGTGGGGCTTGTATCAAAGGTCTGATTGCGTGGGCGTATTATGGGCAAGGTAGCCAGGCCTAAAATGTAGGAAAAATCGTAGTTATCGTTCCACTGGTGGAACGATAGTGTGCCGATTCGCGGCAAGGACATGTCCATGACTCCACTTGCACTTGATTTGAATGATCTGTTTCTGTTTTCCCAGGTGGTGCAGCGGCAGGGCTTTAGTGCGGCGGCCCGCAGTCTGGGGCTGCCCAAGTCACGCCTTTCGCGCCGTATCAGCTTGCTGGAGCAAAGGCTGGAAACACGCTTGTTGCAGCGTAATGCGCGCACGGTGCGGCTGACCGATGCCGGTGAGGCGCTGTATGCCCATTGCCTGGCCATGCTGGCCGAGGCGCAGGCGGGTGAAGCCGCGGTACGCCAGCGCCGGCAGGAGCCAAGTGGCAAGGTGCGGCTGAGCATGCCGATAGCCATTGCCGATGCCGCCTTGTCACGTTTGCTGCCGGCCTTCATGCAGCGCTATCCCAAGGTGAGATTGTCGGTGCAGGCCAGTAATCGTCAGGTGGACTTGCTGGAAGAGGGGGTGGATGTGGTGGTGCGTGGTGTTGGCTTCGAACAGGCGTCTTCCAGCCTGGTGCAAGTCAGCCTGTGTACCGCGCAATGGGGCTTGCTGGCCGCGCCGGCATGGGTGGCGCAAGAGGGCGATATTCTATTGCCGCAACAACTGGAGGGACGTGGCAGCCTGTTGTTCACTGCGCAGGAGGGGGATGCGGATGTTTTGCTGTTACGCCACGATTCTGGCATCTGCCAGGACGTGCGGGTGAATGTGCTGCTGCGCAGTGATCATGTGCAAACCCTGAAGCAGGCGGCGCTGGCCGGTTTGGGGGTGGCCGGGCTGCCCTTATATAGCTGTGCCGAGGAGTTGGCGGATGGCCGCTTGCAGTTGTTGCTGCCGCAGTGGCGACCCAAGGACGGGCGGCTGGTGATGCTGTATCCGACGCGCCGTGGTTTGTCCCCGGCAGTGCGGGTGTTGATTGACTTTTTCAAGAGTCAGTTGCCGGGCTTGCTGGAGTATCGTAGCGGCCAGGGGCTGAATTGATATTAGAATTTCTTATCATATATAAAAATTATTAGCTTAACTTCTATTCAAATTGACTTTAAGCTACGCGCCTGTTCATGGCTTGCTTTGCCACCCGGCAAGGCGGCGGTTTGTCTGGCGAGAAAATCATGTTCAATCTGAATGTTTATCTGGCTGCGCTGGGGCTGTCCACCAGCCAGATCGTGGGTATCGGCCCACAAAATGCCTTCATCATCCGGCAGGGCATTGGTCGCAGCCATATTCTGCCCATCGTGCTGATCTGCATTGTGGCGGATGTGCTGCTCATTAGCTGTGGTGTGCTGGGCATGGGCAGGATCATCGGTGCCATTCCCGGTTTTGTGCAGACCGTGGCCTGGCTGGGCGCGGCTTTCTTGTTGTGGTTGGGGTTCAAATCCTTCCGGGCCGCGCTGCATCCGGGGGCGTTGCAGCTGGATGGCTCGGTGGAGCGGGACAGGAAAAAGGCGATTCGCACCATCTTGCTGGTGACGCTGCTCAATCCCTATGTCTGGCTGGATACCGTCATCCTGATTGGCAGCGTGGCTTCGGTATATGGCAGCCATGCCGCCCCCTCATTCATTCTGGGCAGCATCACGGCATCGGTGTGCTGGTTTGTCGGCATCGGCTTTTTTGCTGGCAAGCTGGCACCGCTGTTTCAGCAGGAGCGTAGCTGGCGCATCCTGGATTGCGCCATCGGCCTGATCATGTTGTTTACCAGCAGCCTGCTGGTCTGGAATTACGGCTTCACGCCTTGAGCAAGCGTGTGGGCAAGGGGGAATGCAAAAAAGCCGGACTATGTCCGGCTTTTTTGGTTGGGTGCTGGCTTATTCTGCGGCAGCGTCCAGCTCCAGGCCCTTGATCAGGTCGTCGCGAGTCAGCAGGAAGACAAAGCCATCGCCGCTGGCGGTTTCCATCCACATGAAGGGCAGGTTGGGGAAGCACTCTTCCAGCATGTCACGGTTATGGCCGATTTCCACCAGCAGTACACCATGCTCGGTCAGCAGGTCCGGCGCGCGGCGCAGGATTTCGCGCGTGGCGTCCAGGCCGTCTTCACCCGAACCCAGGGCAATTTCCGGCTCGTGCAGGTATTCCTGCGGCAGCGCGTCCACCGACTCGGCATCCACATACGGCGGGTTGGCGATGATCAGGTCGTAGGGCTCTTCCAGGCCTTCGCACAGATCGCTGTGAATCAGCTGGATCTGGTCTTCCAGGCCATAGTTCTGCACATTGATGGCCGCTACTTCCAGCGCATCCAGCGAAATGTCCACGGCGTCGATTTCGGCGTCCGGGTAATGGTGTGCCAGTTGAATGGCCAGGCAGCCAGAGCCAGTACACAAATCCAGCGCGCGGTGTACCAGTTCGGGATGTTCGATCCACGGTTGCAGCGGCTCACCCAGCAGTTCGTAGATGAAGGAGCGCGGCACCAGCACGCGTTCATCCACATAGAAGCTGAACTCACCCTGCCAGGCTTCGTGGGTGAGATAGGCCACCGGCACTTTTTCTTCGGCCCGGCGTTCAATCAGGTCCACCACGTCCTTCACCTCGGTCGGCAGCAGGCGGGCATCCAGATAGGGTTCCAGCCGGTCGATCGGCAGCTTCAGCGTGGTGAGGATGAGGTAGGCAGCTTCGTCGTGGGCATTGTCGGTGCCGTGGCCATAGGTGAGGCCGGCCTGGTTGAAACGCGACACCGCAAAACGCAGCAGATCGCGTACGGTGCTAAAGCTGCTGGCAGCCTGTGCGTACATGCTTGTCCTTTCTGGACAGGGAGGAGTTTCGCCCCGTCGATAATGACAAGGGACATGGCTTGCATGTCCCTTGTGGTCTGGTTCGGTCGCCATTATAGCCAAGCGACCAGCGCTGCACTATATCCGTGAAGAGCCGTGACGGGTGGATGGCGGCGGTAGCTGGCCTTGCGCCACCATCACGCCATCATTGCGCATCAGAACGGCAGCGCTGCATCGGTGGCGGCAGACAGCACGCGGCGGAAGTCGGCCTTGATGCGTTCCAGGGCCTCGGCATTGTCGGCTTCAAAACGCAGCACGATTACCGGCGTGGTATTGGACGCGCGCGCCAGGCCAAAACCGTCGGCGTACTCGACGCGCAGGCCATCCAGTGTATTCACTTCGTCAGCACCCTCGAACTTGGCAGATTTCTGCAGTTTGGCGATCAGTGCATGGTTTTCGCCCTCGGCCTTCATCTTGAGGTTGAGTTCCGGGGTGGAGATGGCGTTGGGCAGCGCATTGAGCACGGCGCTGGGGTCTTCCACGCGCGACAGCACTTCCAGCAGGCGCACGCCGGCGTACATGCCGTCATCAAAACCGTACCAGCGTTCCTTGAAGAACACGTGGCCGCTCATTTCACCGGCCAGCAGGGCGCCGGTTTCCTTGATCTTGGCCTTGATGAAGCTGTGGCCGGTACGGGCCATCACCGGCTCGCCGCCATTTTCCAGAATCCACGGCTTGAGCAGACGGGTGGATTTGACGTCGTAGATGATCTTGGCTTTGGGGTTGCGTTCCAGCACATCGGCAGCAAACAGCATCAGCTGACGGTCCGGCCAGATGATGTTGCCATCCTTGGTGACTACACCCAGGCGGTCGCCGTCGCCATCAAACGCCAGGCCCAGTTCGGAGTCGGTCTTGGCCAGCGCTTCAATGACGTCCTGCAGGTTTTCCGGTTTGGCCGGGTCCGGATGGTGGTTGGGGAAGCTGCCATCCACTTCGCAGAACAGCTCGCGTACGCGGCAGCCCAGGCGGCGGAACAACACCGGAGCAAAGGCACCGGCCACACCGTTACCGCAATCCACCACGATATTCATATTGCGTTCCAGCTTTACATCGCTGGTGATGCGGTCCAGATAGGCTTCCACGATGTCATGGGTGCGATAGCCGCCTTCACCCTGGCTCAGATCCTTGTCCTTGATGCGCTGGTACAGGCGCTGGATGTCGTCACCGGCCAGCGTGTCGCCGGCCAGCATCATCTTGAAACCATTGTAATCCGGCGGGTTGTGGCTGCCGGTCACCATCACGCCGGACAGAGTGCCCAGTTCGTACGCGGCAAAGTACAGCATGGGCGTGGCTACGCGGCCCACATCAATCACATCCACGCCAGCGGCGCGAATACCGCTGGCCAGCGCATCGCTCAGGTCCGGGCCGGACAGGCGGCCATCACGGCCAACCACGATGGCTTTTACCTTGCGGGCTTGTGCTTCGGAACCGATGGCATGGCCGATTTGGCGGGCCACATCCGCAGTCAGGGTTTTACCGACAATGCCACGGATATCGTAGGCCTTGAAGATGTCTTTGGATGGTGTGCTCATGATGGTAGGCAAAATCTCGTAAACAATAATCAGTAAAACCGGCCGTCAGGCAATGACGGCCGCGAAAAGAAAAGTATAAGGCTCAGGCGGCCAGGGACTGGCTGAGTTCGATCAACTGGTCCAGTTTTTGCCGTGCCTTGCCTTCGGCCAGCACCTGACGGGCAAGGGCAATCCCTTCCGGCAGCGTGCCGCAAAGGTCGGCAGTATAGATGGCCGCACCGGCATTGAGTACCACGATGTCGTGGGCCGGGCCGGGTTGGTTATCCAGCACCGACAGCAGGATGTCGCGCGAGGCGCTGGCGCTGCTGGCCTGGATGTCCTTGAGTTCGAAGAAGCTAAAGCCCAGCTCGCGCGGGTCCAGCAGGTATTCTTCGATCTGGCCGTGCTTCAGTTCGGCCACCATGGTGCGGTCGCTGAGGGTGATTTCATCCAGCCCGTCCAGGCCATGTACGATCATCACGTGCTGGCTGCCCAGTTGCTTGAGTACCCGCGACTGGATGCCTACCAGGTCGGGATGGAAGACGCCCATGATCTGGTGATCGGCATTGGCCGGGTTGGTCAACGGCCCCAGGATGTTGAAAATGGTGCGCGCGCCCAGTTCCTTGCGAATGGGTGCCACATGCTTCATCGCGCTGTGGTGATTGGGGGCGAACATGAAGCCGACCCCGATTTGGTCGATGCAGCGGCCAACCTGCTCTGGGGTCAGGTTCAGATTCACGCCCAGCAGTTCCAGTACATCGGCGCTGCCGGAGCTGGACGATACCGAGCGTCCGCCATGCTTGGCCACCCGTGCGCCGGCGGCAGCCACCACGAAGGCTGCGGTGGTGGAAATATTGAAGGTATGGCTTTTATCCCCACCGGTGCCGCAGGTGTCGATCAGGTGTTCACGCTGTTTTACCGGTACCGGCGTGGCAAATTCGCGCATCACGGTGGCGGCGGCGGCAATCTCGGAAACACTTTCCACCTTGGTGCGCAGGCCAATCAGGATGGCAGCCGTCTGGGCCGGCGTCAGTTCACCGCGCATGATCTGGCGCATCAGGTCCAGCATTTCGTCAAAAAACAGTTCGTTGCCGTCAATCAGCCGGTTCAGTGCGGCTTGTGGGGTAAGCATGTCGGGGTCCTTGAATCTCGGGTACATTGCCGCCTGCTGCGGTGCGCTACCAGCAAAAACCTGCCGCAGGGGCAGGGTGTTTGCACAGGGTCAGGCAAATTCCTTGAGGAAGTTATCCAGCATGTGATGGCCATGCTGGGTGAGGATGGATTCCGGGTGGAACTGCACGCCCTCGATGGGCAGGGTTTTGTGGCGCACACCCATGATTTCGCCGTCATCAGTCCAGGCGGTGATTTCCAGGCAGTCCGGCAGTGTTTCACGCTCGATCACCAGCGAGTGATAACGGGTGCAGCTAACCGGATTGGGCAGGTCACGGAACATGCCGACATTATGATGGTGTACCGGTGACACCTTGCCATGCATCAGTTGCTTGGCGTGGATGATCTTGCCGCCAAAGGCCTGGCCAATGCCCTGATGCCCAAGACAAACCCCCATGATGGGCAGCTTGCCGGCAAAGTGCTTGATGGCGGCTACCGAAATGCCCGCCTCGTTAGGGGTGCAGGGGCCGGGGGAGATCACCAGATATTTAGGCTGTAGCGCCTCGATCTGGGCGATGGAAATTTCATCGTTGCGGAATACTTGTACTTCCTGCTGCAACTCGCCGAAATACTGCACCAGATTGTAGGTAAACGAGTCGTAGTTATCGATCATGAGTAACATATTCAGCTTAACACCTTGTATTCGTTGACTTTTTCTGTCGATATTGCAGGCCGTTACTCACATCATGACTCATATGGCTGTTTGATGGACCTGCTTGTCATGTGAGGTCGGTTTCTTCTGGCCGGCGGGATGAGCATCCGTTCTTAACCGGGGCCGGGAAATTTTGCCCCTAATCTTACGGTAGATGGTGCGCTTGTGCCAGCCGCGCAGTCCCACGATTATCTTGCTGTGCTGTGGTTTTCCCGTGCCTGGGGCCGACGATGGGCGGATGGTTTTTGCGGCAGCGCTCTGTGCGGGGAGGGGCAATGCCGTGAGCGCTGGTAGCCCGGATTGGCCGCCGTCCTGGCCGTGTTCTGCCCGCCGGTGCCGGATATTGTCACATTCGGATGGCCGCGTTTGGCGGTGATTCTTGTTGGCCCGCGCTCAGATCAGCTTGTGCTCGATGGCATAGCGCACCATGTCCGCCACCGAGTGTGCTTGCAGCTTTTGCATCAGCCGCACCTTGTGGGTGCTGACGGTTTTGGAGCTGATATTCAGTTGCTGGGCGATTTCGTTGACATTGGTACCGTGTACCAGGCGTTCGAATACCTGGTATTCCCGTTCGGACAGTTGAGTGTGGGCCGGACGTGAATCGGTGAGACCTACCTCGAACACCATGCGGTCGGCCAGTTGCGGGTCGATGTAGCGCCCGCCGCTGGCTACCTTGCGGATGGCGGTCAGCAGCAGGGCCGGGTCGCTGTCCTTGGTGCTGTAGCCGGCGGCACCGGCCTTGAGGGCGCGGGCGGCTATCTGCACTTCGTCGTGCATGGACAGCATCAGGATGGCCGGCGGATTGTCCAGTGCGCGGATGCGCGGAATGGTTTCCAGCCCGTTGGTGCCGGGCATGGAAATGTCCAGCAGCAGCACATCGGCACTGGTCTGGCGCAGTTGCTCCAGCAATTGGGTGCCATTGGTGGCTTCACCCACCACGCTGATGTCTTCGGCCAGCGAGATCAGTTGCTTGATGCCCTCACGGACAATCTTGTGGTCTTCGGCAATGATGACGCGAATCACGCGATTTCCTTTCCTTCTTCTACCGGCAGGCGGATGGTCAGGGTGCAGCCCTGGTCCGGCTGGCTGTCGATATCCAGTTTGCCGCCCAGCAACAGCACCCGTTCGCGGATGCCTACCAGGCCAAAGGAGCGTAGCTGGCGATGGGCTTGCGGGTCGAAACCCTTGCCATCGTCGGCAATGCTCAGGGTGATGATGTCCTGCTGGCAGGTCAGCCCCACGCTGACCGTGCTGGCTTCGGCGTGGCGCAATACATTGGTGAGCGCTTCTTGCAGGATGCGGAACACGCCAATGGCGCGCGCGTCGCTCAGCGCGATGGGGCTGTCCGGCACCGACACCAGGCAGGGAATGCCGCTGCGTTTTTCAAAGCGCCGCGCCTGCCATTCGATGGCCGAACCGATGCCGGCGTCCAGCACCGGCGGGCGCAGTGCGGTGGCGACGTCGCGCACGATCTGGAAGGTCTGCTCGATCAGCTTTTTCATGGCTTGCAGGCGTTCGGCCAGCTTGCTGTCGCTCTGACCGAAGCTCAGTTCGCACATCGAGGTTTCCAGCCGCAATACGGTGAGAATCTGGCCCAGCTCATCATGGACTTCGCGGGCGATACGGGCTTTTTCTTCCTCCCGCACCGATTCCAGGTGGGCGGACAGGCTGCGCAGCAAACCACGCGATTCGGCCAATTGCAATTCATTGTGCTTGTTGGCCGAGATGTCCCATACGATGCCATCCCATACTACATGGCCATCGTCAAAACAGCGCACGGCTGCCTTGATGTCCACCCAACGCATGTCGCCGCCTTGATGGCGCATGCGGCCCTGCCAGGCCAGGTTGCGGTTGTTGTTGGCTGCGTCTTGCCAGGCCTGTAGGTAGCTGGCGCGGTCTGCATCGGCCACCACGTCCTGCCAGCCTTCCGGCATGCCTACCAGATCCAGCGGGCTATAGCCCAGCATGGTCTGGCTGGCGTCGCTGACAAAGGCCAGCCGTACCGGGTGCTGTGCTGCCGGTCGCTCCAGCCGGAATACCATGCCCGGCACATTGCTGGCCATGCCCTTGAAGCGGGCTTCGCTTTCTTCCAGTGCAGCACGGGCTTTCTGGTGCTCGGTGATGTCGTTCAGGTAAACCACCAGGTATTCGGTGCGGCCAAACTTGAGAAAGCTCAGGGTGACGCCCACCGGCAGATACTGTCCGTCCGCTTTCAGGCAGCGTGTTTCAAAGCTGCTCAGGGTCTTGCTGTTGCGCAACTGGTTCCACAGGTCCAGCCAACTGCTGTTGTCCAGCGAGGGCTGCACTTCCGGCAAGGACAGTTGCAGTAACTGGTCGGCCGGGAAGCCCAGCATGCTTTCCACGGCACGATTGGCATACTGGATGCGGCCATCCCAGTTGACCCACAGAATGCCCACGGTGCTGTTGTCGATGGAAAACTGGGTAAGGCGTAGTGATTCTTCTGCCTGGTCGCGGGCTTCCAGCTCCAGTCTGGCCGCCAGCAGGCGCTTTTCGGCCCAGCGGCGCTGACGGCGCTGATGGCCGAACAGGCCGGCCAGCAGCAGGGTGGAAAGCAGCAAAGCCAGTGTCATGCGGTGCCAGAAACCCAGCGAGTCGATCAGCCGCGGGTAGCTGGGCAGCATCCAGCGCGCATACAGTTGTTCCATGCGGATGCCGGGGATGTCTTGCAATTGGCGATCCAGCACGGCAGGCAGTTCCGGCCAGTCGCGCCGTACCGCAATGCGCAGCAGGTGGGTGTAGCCCAGATCACCCACTACCGCCAGGCGGGAGAACTCCGGCTCTTTGAGCAGGGTGGCCAACTGGGCTTCGTCGACAATGGCGTATTCGGCATATTGCTGTTGCACGGTTTGCAGGGCGGCGCGGTCGTTGGCCACCTCCACCCGCGGCAACTCGGGATAATTGCGCCGCACAAAGCGCAGTGCATCGCTCTTGCCGTCCAGTGCCAGCCGTTCGCTTAGTGATAGCCGGTCCAGGTCCACCGCATTGCCGCTGCCGTCAGGGAAGCCGACAATCTTGTGCGGCACCCGCAAGTAGGGCTGGGAGAACAGCCAGTGATGCAGGCTGGCCGGGGTTTGCAGCATGCCGGGCGAGATATCCACTTCGCCGTTTTCCACCGCCTGATCCAGTGCCTGCTGGTTGTTGAAGGTGCGCCAGGACAGGGTGACATCCATTTTGCCGGCCAGCAGGGCCATGACCTCCACGTCGGCACCTTCCAGCAAATGGCTGCGCGGATTGAGCTGGGCATAGGGGGCTTGCAGCACCACGCCTACCCGCCAGTGGCGGTGTGCGGCCAGCCAGTTGTGGGGGGCGGGATTGGCCGCCATGGTCAGCGTGCAGAACAGGCTTGCCAGCAGGGCTGTCAGCGCAAAAAACAGATATCGGTGGCGAGGAGCCGGCTGCATGTGAAGCCTGTAAGCGTGGTGGTTTGGAAGCATGTCAGCCGCTAACAGCAACGGGATGGCATGGCTGCGGCATACTTTACCCTGTAGTACGGATTTTGCCAAAACAGTGGCAAGAAGTTTCCCGCCTTCCCGCCAAGTGCGTTTACATGAATTCACAATAATTTACCTTGCATTAACCGCAATGGCCGGGCCCAGGCGCAATACTTCAGCATTAAAACAGAAACAGTCCCCACGCCTTCATGCCCCGCTTTATTTCCCTGCACCGCCGCAGCCTGCTGGTAGCTGCCGTATTGCTGCTGGCCGTTGCCGTATATCTGCTGTATCCGCGTCCGCCAGCCAGTCACTATCTGACCGCCACCGTCAGCCCGATGAATCTGGAAGATACCGTACTGGCCACCGGCACCATCAAGGCCCTGCGCGAAGTCAGCGTGGGTGCGCAGGTGTCCGGCCAGGTGAAGTCGCTCAAGGTGAGGTTGGGCCAGAGTGTGAAGAAGGGTGAGCTGCTGGCGGAAATCGACCCGCGCACCCAGGAGAATTCGCTGGAAGATGCCCAGGCCTCGGTCAGCAGCTATCAGTCACAGCTCAAATCCAAGCTGGCGGCCTTGCTGAAGGCCAAGCAGGATTTTGCCCGCCAGCAGCAGATGCTGGGTCAGCAGGCCACCTCGCAGGAAAGCTATGACAGCGCCAAGGCTGCGCTGGATGGTGCCGATGCCGACGCCCAGCAACTGCAGGCGCAGTTGCAGCAGGCCCGCATCAGCCTGAAAACCGCCCAGCTTAATCTGGGCTATACCCGCATCCTCGCCCCGATTGACGGGGTGGTGGTGGCCTTGCCGGTGGAAGAGGGCCAGACGGTGAATGCCAGCCAGTCCACTCCCACCATCGTCAAACTGGCGCAACTGGACACCGTGACGGTAAAGGCAGAAATATCCGAGGGTGATGTGGTCAAGGTCAAGCCCGGTCTGCCGGTGTACTTCACCATCCTGGGCGAGCCGGATCGGCGCTATCAGGCCAGCCTGCGCTCCATTGATCCTGCGCCGCAGTCCTATAGCGACTCCAGCGACAGCACCAGTACCAGCAGCACGTCCACCAGCTCCAGCTCCAGCAGTTCTTCATCCACCGCCATCTACTACTATGGCCTGTTCGATGTGCCCAATCCGCAGCATAAGCTGCGCATCAATATGACGGCGCAGGTTACGGTGGTGCTCAGCCAGGTGAAGGGTGTGCTGGCGATTCCGGCCAATGCACTGGGTGTGGCGGGCAAGGATGGCCGCTACGCGGTACGGGTGTTGCAGGCGGACGGCCAGATCCAGCCGCGCCAGGTGAAGATCGGCCTGAACAATAATGTGCATGCCCAGGTGTTGTCCGGGCTGCGCGCTGGCGAACAGGTGGTGCTGGGCGAAGCCAGTGCCAGCACCAGCAGCAGTAGTGGTCATAACGGCCCGCCGCCGATGGGGATGTAAGCGATGAGCATTCCCTTGCTGGAACTATCCGGCGTGTGTCGTGACTTTGCCGCCGGTGAAGACACGGTCACGGTGCTGGACAACATCAATCTGCAGATTCAGGCAGGCGAGATGGTGGCCATTATCGGGGCGTCCGGGTCTGGTAAGTCCACGCTGATGAATATTCTGGGCTGCCTGGATGCGCCGACGCGCGGCAGCTACCGTGTGGCTGGTCAGGCAGTGGCGGACATGAGCCCGGATCAACTGGCGCAACTGCGCCGTGAGCATTTCGGCTTCATTTTCCAGCGCTATCATCTGCTGGGCGAACTCAATGCCCTGCAAAACGTCGAGTTGCCAGCGGTTTATGCCGGCAGCCCGGCACAAGAGCGTATTGCGCGGGCCGCCAGCCTGCTGGCACGACTGGGCCTGGCCGAGCGTGCCGGCCACAAGCCGGGCCAGTTGTCCGGCGGTCAGCAGCAGCGGGTGAGTATTGCCCGTGCGCTGATGAACGGCGGCAAGGTGATTCTGGCCGACGAACCTACCGGCGCACTGGACAGTGCCAGCGGCCAGCAAGTGATGGCCATCCTGCGCGAGCTGCATGCCGAGGGCCACACCATCATTCTGGTGACGCATGACAGCAAGGTGGCCGAGCATGCCGACCGCATCATCGAAATCGGTGACGGCAAGCTGGTGGCCGATACCCGGCGGGCCGGTTCCATGCCGGTGACTGGGCAGCTTGAGGGTGTTGGCGGGGCGGAGTCCACCGGCTGGCGCATGCTGCGCGAGCACTTTGCCGAGGCATTCGGCATGGCCTGGCGGGCGCTGATGGCACACCGGCTGCGCTCGGCGCTGACCATGCTGGGCATCATCATCGGCATTGCCTCGGTGGTGTCGGTGGTGGCGCTGGGTACCGGCTCCAGCCAGCGCATTCTCAGTGACATCAGCTCATTGGGCACCAATACCATCAATATCTATCCCGGCAAGCATTTTGGCGACCGCAAGGCCGATGCCATCCACACGCTGACCCCGCGCGATGCCGCGGTGCTGGCCGAGCAGCCCTTTGTCGACAGCGTCACCCCGGAAGTCAGCGACAGCGTGACCCTGCGCTACCGCAATGTGGCGGTCACTGCGCAGGTGAAGGGCGTGGGTGAGCAGTATTTCCGCGTGCGCGGCGTATCCATGGCGCAAGGGCGTGCCTTTGATGCCAGCGCCGTCAGTCAGCAGGCGCAGCAGGTGGTGATAGACGAAAACAGCCGCAAGGCCCTGTTTGCCGACGGCGACGACCCCATCGGCAAAGTCATCCTGCTGGGCAAGCTGCCCTGCCGGGTGGTGGCGGTGACGCAAACCCAGAAAAGCGCTTTCGGTACCGACGAAAACCTCAATCTCTGGCTGCCCTACAGCACGGTGATGTACCGCATGCTGGGGCAGGATTACCTCAAAGCGGTAACGGTAAGGGTGAGCGACAATGTGTCCACCGCCGCTGCCGAACAAAGCCTGGTGGCCTTGATGACACGTCGGCACGGCACGCAGGACTTTTTCGTGATGAATACCGACAGCATTCGCCAGACCATAGCCAGCACTACCGCCACCATGACGCTGCTGGTATCGATGATTGCGGTGATTTCGCTGGTGGTGGGCGGCATTGGCGTGATGAACATCATGCTGGTATCGGTGAGTGAGCGTACCCGCGAAATTGGCGTGTGCATGGCGGTGGGTGCGCGCCAGCGCGACATCATGCAGCAGTTTCTGATTGAAGCCGTGCTGGTATGCCTGCTGGGCGGTGCGCTGGGCGTGGCCTTGTCGCTGGGCCTGGGGGTGCTGGTGGCCCGCCTGGCCAGCTTCAACATGGTTTACTCGCTCACCTCCATTGTGGCGGCCTTTGCCTGCTCCACCCTGGTGGGGGTGTTGTTCGGCTATCTGCCGGCACGCAATGCCGCGCGGCTGGACCCGGTGGTGGCCTTGTCCCGTGAATGAGCACAGCTTGAGAACAGAATGAAAGTATTAAACCCCATCCTGCTGGCTAGCTTGCTGCTGGCCGGCTGTGCCAGCATCACCGCCACGCCGTATCAGACACCGGCGCTTGCGCTGCCCGCACAATGGCAAGCCAGCCAGCAAGCGGTGGCCAATTCCGCTGTGGCGGGGGCCTGGTGGCAGCAGTTTGGCGATGCCGAACTGGATGCCCTGATCAAACAGGTGCTGGAACGCAATAACGATCTGGCCGCCGCCGCCATCAAGGTGCGCCAGGCCATGCTGCAGGCAGACTTGGCCGATACCGATCTGGCGCCGACGCCCTCGTTCAGCCAATCGAGCACGGCCAACCGGCGCGTGGGTGGCGATGCCGTCAGCAGCCAGAGCCATTCGGCCAGCTTGTCGGTCAGTTATGAACTGGACTTGTGGGGCAAGCTGGCGCACCAGAGCGATGCCAAGGCCTGGGAGGCGCGCGCCACGGTGCAGGACATGGAAAGCAGCCGCCTCAGCCTGATCGGCAGCACCATCAAGCTGTACTGGAAGCAAGCCTGGCTGCGTGAGCGGCTGGCCCTGGGTCAGGCCAGTGTCGATTACCAGCAACAGGCGCTGCGGCTGGTGCTGGCCAAGCAGCAGGCCGGTGCCGCCGCCGAGCTGGACGTGCTGACGGTAAGGCAAAGCCTGGCCAGCCAGCAAGCCAGCCTGCACGACTACCAGCAGCAATTGGCCGAAACGCAGAATGCCCTGGCCATCTTGCTGGATGGACCGCCCAAGGGCGATGTCGCCTGGCGTGCCAGCCTGCCTGCCGCAGACTTGCCGGATGTGCCTGCCGGTTTGCCAGTGGCGCTGCTGGCGCGTCGGCCAGATTTGCGCGCGGCCGAACTGCGCCTGCGCGAAACACTGGCAACTGGTGATGCCACCCGTGCCTCGTACTATCCTGATTTTTCCCTGACCGGCAGCCTGGGCAGCAGCAGTAGCCGGCTGGCGCAGGTATTGAGCAATCCGCTGGCCACGCTGGGCAGCGGCATCACCTTGCCATTCCTGCAGTGGCGGCAGATGAAGCTGAATAACAGCATCAGCGATGCTGACTACCAGTTGGCGGTGGTGAACTTCCGCCAGACTTTGTATTCCGCACTGGCTGATGTGGAAAATGCGCTCTCTGCCCGCAGCCAGTACCAGCAGCAGGGTGCGCGGCTAACGCAATCCGCCTTGTTGGCACAGCGGGCGGAACACCTTTACCGGCTGCGCTACCAGGCTGGTGCCGCACCGCTGAAGGACTGGCTGGATGCGCAAGAAACGCGCCGTACCGCCGAGGTAAGCCTGCTGGAAAACCGTTACAACCGGCTGGTGAATCAGGTGACGCTGTATCAGGCGCTGGGTGGCGAGGCCAGCGCGCAGTAAGCGCGGCTGACAAAAGCCGCGCCGCCTGGCGGTAGCGTGGCACGGCCAGTATCGGCGTGCTTTGTCTGGGAAGGTGCGGCTAGTTTCTGGCGGCGCCAGGCCATAGTGCGAAACATAAACAGCCCGGTGCATGCACCGGGCTGTTTGCTGAGACTGGCGATGCTCAGTGTGCCTGACTGGTATCCGCCACGCGGGTAGGGCGGGGAGCCAGCCAGATGGCGCAGGCCGCCACGACGAAAGATATGCCGGTCAGCCAGAAAATCTGGTTGGTGGACAGCATGATGCTTTGCGACTGCAATAGCTGGTTGAGCTGGTTGCTGGCCGCATCCAGGCTCATTCCGCTCTCCTGCAGGCTGCGCAGGGTAGTGCCGCCGGGGTCGATGCTGCCTACCAGGTCGGCATGGTTGTAGCTGGCCTTGTCTTCCCAGGCGGTGGTCACCAGCGAAGTGGCAAAGGCACCGGATAAGGTCCGCATGAAGCTCATCAAGCCTGCGGCCGAGGCCATTTCCTCCGGCTCCACGCTGGCCATGGCGAGGCCAGTGAGCGGCACAAAGAAGAAAGGCATGCCCACGCCCTGGAACAGCAGCGGCAAGGCTACTTGCCAGAAGCCCATGTCGGTGGTGGAAAAGCTGCGGTACAGGGTGACGCCACCCAGCCACATCACCCCCATGAACACCAAGGGGCGAGGATCGACACGGGTGGAAAGCTGTGCCACCAGCGGTGCCACCAGCACCGCCAGAATGCCGCTCATCGCCGTGGCATGGCCGGCTTCGGTGGCGGTGTAGCCCATATAGCTTTGCAGCCATTGCGGAGTGAGCACCGTTGCGCCAAAGAAAGAGCCGAAAGCCAGCGAGATGGTAAGCACACTGGCCCAGTAGCCGCGGTGCCGGAATACCCGCAGGTTCACCACCGGGTTTTTCTCGGTCAATTCCCAGATCAGGAAGGCGGCAAAGCCGATGACTGCCGTCACGGTGAGCGCCACGATCTCGGCTGAATTGAACCAGTCCAGGTTCTTGCCTTCATCCAGCATGATTTGCAGCGCCGCCACCCACACCACCAGCAGGCCAAGGCCAACGGCATCCACGCGGATGTTCTCGCGCAGGCTTTCCTGGCTTTTCAGCAATTTCCAGCCGGCATAGCCGCACAGCATGGTGATGGGGACGTTGATCCAGAAAATCCACGGCCAGCTCACCTGGTCACACAACACACCGCCCAGAATCGGCCCCATGATGGGCGCAATCAGCGTGGTCATACTCCACAAGCCAATGGCTGCGCCGGTTTTTTCCTTGGGAAAAATCCGCAGCAGCAGGGTTTGCGACATCGGCATCAGCGGCCCGCCGGCCAGGCCCTGCAGCACGCGGAACAGCACCAGCGTTTCCAGCGAACCGGCCATGCCGCACAGCAGGGAAAACACACCGAACAGCACCATGGAGCCGATGAACAGCCGCACCGTGCCCAGCCGTGCCGCCAGCCAGCCGGTGAGCGGCACGGTAATGGCTTCAGCCACGGCATAAGAGGTGATGACATAAGTGCCCTGGCTGGAAGATACCGCCAGGCCACCGGCAATATTGGGCACCGACACATTGGCAATGGTGGTGTCCAGCACGGCGACAAAGTTGGCGGCGGCCAGCACCAGGGCGGCCAGCCACAGGGTGCCGCCTTCCAGTGGCTTGGGTGCAGCAGAAGTTTGGCTGTCAGTCATGATGGCTTACTCGCTGGCAGTATCGATGGTGACTTCCATTGACAGACCCACTTGCAGCGGATGGGCGCGCAGTTCTGCCGGGTCCAGTGCGATGCGTACCGGCAGGCGCTGCACCACCTTGATCCAGTTGCCGGTGGCGTTTTGCGCCGGAATGGTGGCAAAGGCCGCGCCCGAACCGCCCGCCAGACCGGCCACCTTGCCGTGGTAGGTAATGCGGCTGCCGTACAGATCGGCTGTCAGCGTGGCGGGCTGGCCGATACGCACCTTGTCCAGTTGCACTTCCTTGAAGTTGGCATCCACGTGCGCTTGCTGCAGCGGCACCACCGACAGCAACTGGGTGCCGGCCTGCACGCGCTGGCCGGTTTGCACCTGACGCTTGGCCACCACGCCATCCACCGGTGCGCGGATCACGGTGCGGGCCAGGTCCAGGCGGGCCTGGTCACGCTTGGCACGCGCCAGGGCCACTTCCGGGTTGGTGTCCACCGTGGTGTTGACGGTGAGGGTCTGATTGGCCTTGAGCGAGCCTTGCGCGGCGCGGGCATTGGCTTCGGCCTGCTTGGCGGCGGCTTCGGCGGCAGTCAGGTTGGCGCTGGCGGTGCTGAACACGTTTTGTGCATTGCTCAGTTCCTCGCCGGAGACCGAACCGCTCTTGGCCAGTGCCTGGCGGCGTTTGAGATCCAGTTCGGCGCGTTGCAGATCGGCACGGGCGGAAACCAGTTGGGCATTGCTGCGCGCCTGGTCGGCAATGCGGGCCTGAACCTGGGCCTGCAAGCCTTCATCGCTGGCCAGATAGCCTTGCACGCGGCGTTCGGCACGTGCCAGTTCCGCCTCGGCTTGGGCCAGGTTCAGCTTGGCATCATTGTCGTCCAGTCGGGCCAGGATGTCGCCGCGCTTGACTGTCTGGGTATCCACGGCCAGCACCTCACGTACGGTGCCGCTGACTTCGGGGGTGACCTGGGCTACTTCAACCGCGACATAGGCGTTGTCGGTGCTGACGTGGTGTGACGCCACCAGCACCCAGTAACCGCCGGCAGCCAATGCGCTCAGGGCGACGACACCGCCCAGCAGGGTAAACAGTTTCTTGCGCTTGGCCAGGCGCAGGGTGTCGCTGTGCGGTGCGTCGGCGGCGGGGAGGGCTTGGATATTTTCGCTCATGATGATTCTCTCAATATGCTTGTTCGATTGGGCTGGCTCAGGCTTGCTGATAGCCACCGCCCAGTGCCTTGATCAGGTTGACATCCAGCAGGAACAGCCGGGTTTCCAGGCTGGCTGCGCTACGGCGGCTGGTGATGACGTTATCCTCGGCGTTCAGTACGTCCAGATAACTGGCCAGGCCGCCTTGGTAGCGGTTCTGCATCACCTGGTAGGACTCCTCGGCGGTTTTCAGCGCCAGGCGGCGTTGTTCCAGCTGCGGGGTAAGTTCCTTTTCCTGGGCCATGACATCGGCCACATCATGCAGCGCCTGGGTGAGGGTCTGGTTGTAGCTGGCCACGGCGGCATCGTATTCGGCGCGTGCCACGCGGTAGTTGCCCTGCAGTGCGCCGCCCCGGAAAATCGGCAGCGAAATGGCCGGGCCGACGCCGCCGATATCAGAACCGTTCTTGGTCAGATAGCTCAGGCCCAGCGACTGCACACCCAGGTAGGCAGACAGATTCACATTGGGATAGAAGGCGGCGCGGGCTACTTTGATACGGCTGGCAGCGGCTTCGGCACGCAGACGGGCGGCGGCCAGATCGGGCCGGCGGCCCAGCAGATCCGCTTGCAAGGTGGTGGGTAAGCCTTGCGGATGCAGCAGGCTGGCGGCCGGGCGGCGGATGCTCAGGGCGCGGTCCGGGCCGGCCCCCATCAGGGCGGCAATGCTGAGCTTTTGCTGGGCAATGGCTTGGCGCGCCGCGCTCAGATCGGCACTGGCGGCGGCGGCGCGGGACTGTGCCTGGCGCAGGCTGCCCAGCGTTTCCAGTCCATTGTCAAAGCGCTGCTGCAGCAAGGCGGTGCTGTTCTGGCGTACTGTCAGCGCTTGTTCGGCGGCATCCTGTTCGGCAAACAGGCGGGCCAGCTCGGCATAGGCGGCGGCAATCGCGCTGGTCAGGGTCAGGCGGCTTTGGGCTGCTTCGGCCTGGGCGGCGGCAAGCTCCGAGCCGGCGGCGGCAATGGAGGCGCGGTTCTTGCCCCAGAAGTCGAATTCATAGCTGAAATCCAGTTGCACCTTGGCCGAATTGTTATAGCCATGCGGTACGAAGGCAACGGGAAAACCGTTGTTGTAGCTTTGCTTGAGCTTGGTGACCGAGGTGTTCAGATCCAGGGTGGGCAGATCGCTGGCACCTGCCTGTTCGGCTTGGCCCGCCGCCTTGGCCAGGCGCGCCTGTGCGGCGGCCAGGTCTGGCGAGCTGGCCAGGGCTTCCTGCATGATGTCGTCCAGCTGACCATCCTGATAGCTTTGCCACCAGTTGCTGCTCATCCATTGCGCCTGACCGGCGGGGAGGGTTTGCTGGCTTTGCAGTTGCTGCATGTTTTTGCTGCTTGGCTCGGTTCCCAGGTCCGGTATGCTGGCGCAACCAGCCAGAATCAGGCTGCTGAGCAAGGCAAGTTGCAGCCAAGGGCGCGTGGGGCGCATGCTTGATGTGGTGTCCATTTTTTTGACAGGGCCTTTAACTGTACTGTACGGTACAGTTATAATGTGAGACAAAATTGTCGTCAAGTAAAACCGTACAGGCTAGTTCAGTTTTGGAGCAAAAATGCGAACAAAAAGTGAAGAGCGCCGCCAGCTCATGGTGGCAACCGCGGCAGAGTTGTTTCTGCAGCGTGGCTATGAGGCCACCTCGATGGCGGAAATCTGCAGCCGGGTCGGTGGCTCCAAGGCCACTCTGTATGGCTATTTCAGGTCAAAAGAAGAGCTGTTTTTAAGCGTGATGAAAATGCTGGCCGAGGAGCGCATGTTGCAGGCTTACGCGCGGCTGGTGCCGGGCGGTGATATTGCGGCGGCCTTGTGCGCTTTTAGTGAAAACTACCTGCAGGTCATTCTTAGTCCTGATTTGATGGCGATGCGCGGCATCATCGCCGGGGAGCTGGTGCGTGCGGGTGCGGCGCAGCAGTTTTTTGACGCCGGACCGCGACTGGGCTGGCGGCGGGTGGCCGCGTATATGGAGGCGGAGATGCAGGCAGGGCGCTTGCGCCGGGCAGATGGCTGGATTGCTGCCATGCAGCTGCTGTCGCTGGTGCAGGCTGAATATCAGCAGGCCTTCATGATTGGTGTGGTGAGTGAGGAGGATGTGGCGCTGCTAAGCGAGCGTGTTGCGCGTGGTGTTGCGGTATTCATGGCCTGGTATGGCCTGTAGGCATTGGCGGTAAGCCGTTTCCGCCGTGTCGGACGTCATGCGGGGGGCTGTTGGATTCCGCAGCCTTGCTGCTTCAATATTGTTTCCACCTCTACGCATCCCCCTGCACCTGGCTGCTGCTATCCAGAAGCGGTGGCGCATGAAAAAACCGGGCAAGCCCGGTTTTTTCATGGCGGTGGCGCGGCGGCTGCCTAGTTGCACAGGGTTTTCAGGTATTGGCCGGCATTGAACAGGTCGCGCTCGATGGCGCGACGCACGGCGGACGGGTCCTTGCGCTGCAGCGCACGCATCATGTCTTCATGGCAGTCGTTCATGATGCTCCACACGTGCGGGTCCTGATGCAACTGGTTGGAAATCGGGCCGACGTGCAGCCACACGCTTTCAATCAGCGACAGCAGCATGGCAGAGCCGGAGGCGCGGTACAGCGTGATGTGAAAGTCTTCATTCGCGGTCAGATAGCCTTTGA
Organism: Aquitalea magnusonii; assembly: GCF_002217795.2. Taxonomy (NCBI): domain Bacteria; kingdom Pseudomonadati; phylum Pseudomonadota; class Betaproteobacteria; order Neisseriales; family Chromobacteriaceae; genus Aquitalea; species Aquitalea magnusonii. Next base: position 1,945,502 of record NZ_AP018823.1, on the reverse strand, counting down.
CGTCGTGATTGCGAATGGCTTCGCCCATGGTCGCGGTCAGTTCCTCCAGCAGCTTGAAGTCGGCACTGCTCAGATTGCGCGCCCCTTTTTCGGCGGCTTCGCCTTCCAGCAGCATGCGGGTTTGCAGGATGTCGTCAAACTGGGTGCGGCTCAGTTGCGGCACCGTGACGCCGCAATTGGGAATGTTGGCCAGTGCCTTCTCTGCCACCAGGCGCTGCAGAGCGGTACGCACCGGCATTTCTCCTACCTGCATGTCCTGCGCGAGCTGTTTGATCTTGAGGCGTTCACCAGGAAGCCAGCGGCCCAGGGACAGCCATTGGCGCAGGGTGGTGTAGGTTTCGTCCTGTAGGGTGGAGGAAGCGGGAGTCTTCATTGTAGGCGAGTCGTCGGTATTTGAATTTGCCACAAGGATACCATAGCAGGGGTATTGCTGTGATGCTTCACACTTCATGAATTATTTGATCATAAATTGACATGAAATTTTGCCATGACTATGATTGATACCGGCTTCTGTTCCGGTATTTGCATTTTAATTCATTCGGGTTGGTGCGGTGTTGGAATGTTGGCTTCTTTGAACATTTGATCACAAAGGAGAAAACATGCATGAGCATTTGCAGCACTTCATTCGCGAGCACAACATCCATGAGGTGGAGTGCGTCATTCCGGACATGACCGGTGTGGCGCGGGGCAAGATAGTCCCCAAGGATCTGTTCCTGGCGGAAGAGAGCATGAAGATGTCCAAGGCGGTGCTTACCATTACCGTCAATGGTGAGTTTGCCGAGTTTGAACGCTTTGTCGGGGCCAATGATCCGGACATGGTGTGTGTGCCGGACGCCTCTTCCATCCGGCTGGTGCCCTGGGCGATCGAGCCGGTGGCGGTGGTGATACACGATTGCGAGGATTTTGACGGTCAGCCGGTTGGCATTTCCCCGCGCGCGGTATTGCGCAAGGTGCTGGCGCTGTATGCCGCACGTGGCTGGCAGCCGGTGGTGGCGCCGGAGATGGAGTTTTACCTGATCCGCCAGAACAGCAATCCACACGAACCGCTACGTCCGCCCACTGGCCGTGCCGGGCGCTCCGAAGTAGGGCGGCAGTCCTTCTCCATCGATGCCGTCAACGATTTCGACCCCTTCTTCCAGGAGCTGTCCACTTTCTGCCAGCAAGCGCAACTGAATGTGGAAACACTGATTCATGAAGTGGGTGCCTGCCAGATGGAAATCAATTTCACCCATGGCAATGCACTGGAACTGGCCGACCAAGTGTTCCTGTTCAAGCGCGCGGTGCGCGAAACCGCTTACCGTCACAATATCTTTGCCACTTTCATGGCCAAGCCGATGGAAGGCGAGCCTGGCAGTGCCATGCATATCCATCAAAGCATTGTCAGCAGCGCCAGTGGCGAGAATATCTTCTCGGCGGCAGACGGCAGCGCAACTCCCTTGTTCTTCCACCATATTGGCGGCATGCAGAAATACCTGCCCATGGTGATGCCCATGCTGGCACCTTACGTCAATTCCTATCGCCGGCTCAGTCGTCATGCGGCAGCGCCCATCAATGTGCGCTGGGGCTATGACAACCGTACCTGCGGCATCCGCATTCCGCCGTCCGGCCCCGGTGCGCGCCGACTGGAAAACCGGGTGCCGGGCGTGGATGTGAACCCCTATCTGGCCATGGCGGCCACGCTGGCTTGCGGCTACCTGGGCATGGTGCAGGGGCTGACTCCCAGCGAGCCGATGAGCGACAGCGCCTACGACCTGGATTTCGAGCTGCCGCGCAGCCTGGAAGATGCCGTGGCGCTGATGCAGGACTGCCCCGAGCTGTCGGAAATCCTGGGTGAGCAATTTGTGCAAGCCTTCTGCGCGGTGAAGGAGAAGGAATTCGAAACCTTCAATCGCGGGATCACCGCCTGGGAACGCGAACACCTGCAGCTGCACGTATGACATGATGGCGGGCTGCTGTCCGCCCACTACAAGATCAAGGAGAAATGGATGAGCACACGTCACGGCATCAACTGGGACAAGGCGCTGCAACTGCACGCCGCCGAGCGTCAGCGTTTTATCGCGGCACGCCCGCAATCACAGCAACTGTCGGCCCGTGCCGACCAGCACCTGCTGTTTGGCGTGCCACTGCACTGGATGGATGACTGGTCCACCCCCTTCACCCTGTATGTGAAGCAGGCGCAAGGTGCCAGTTTTGAAGATGTGGATGGCAATCGCTACGTCGACTTTTGCCTGGGTGACACCGGTGCCATGTTCGGCCACGGCCCGGCCCCGGTCGCGCGTGCGGTGGCCGCGCAGGCCGCGCGCGGCATCACCACCATGCTGCCGTCGGAAGATGCGGTCTGGGTGGCGACGGAGCTGGCACGGCGCTTTGGCCTGCCGTACTGGCAATTTGCCATGACCGCCACCGATGCCAACCGCTTTGCCCTGCGCTGGGCGCGGGCCGCCACCGGCCGCCAGCAGTTATTGGTATTCAATGGCTGCTACCACGGCACCATTGACGATGTGTTTGTCGACCTGGTGGATGGCAAGCCGGTGCAGCGCGCCAGCCTGCTGGGGCAGGTATACGACCTCAAGCAATACACCCGCGTGGTGGAATTTAACGATCTGGCTGCGCTGGAAGCAGCGTTGCAAGATGGTCAGGTAGCTTGCCTGCTGGCCGAACCTGCCATGACCAATATCGGCATGGTGCTGCCAGAATCGGGCTTCTGGGAGGCAGCACAGGCGCTATGCCGCCGCTACGGCACGCTGTTGATTCTGGATGAAACCCATACCATCAGCACCGGCATGGGCGGCTATACCCGCGCCCACGGCCTGACGCCGGACATGATGGTGCTGGGCAAGCCCATGGGCGGCGGCGTGCCGTGTGCGGTGTATGGTTTTTCCGCGGAAATGGCTCAGCGGGCGCAGCAGGCCAAGCGCGAAGCGGTGCCGGGCCACAGCGGCATCGGCACCACGCTGACCGCCAATATGCTGGCCATGGCGGCAATGCGTGCCAATCTGGCCGAGGTGATGACCGAACAAGCCTATGCCCACATGTTTGCGCTGGCCGAACAATTGGCCGCCGGCTTGCGTGCGGTGATTGCCCGTCATGCGCTGCCCTGGTGCGTGACGCAGGTGGGGGCGCGTACCGAGTTCCAGTTCTGCGCCACCCCGCCGCGCAATGGCAGCGAGGCGGACGCGATTTTGGATAGCGACATGGAGCACATCATCCACCTGTTCCTGCTCAATCGCGGCCTGTTGATCACACCTTTCCACAATATGTTGCTGGTGTGTCCGCAGACCACGGTGGCGGAAGTCGAGCAACTGGTGGCGGCATTCGACAGCTTTGTTCAGCAGGTACTGTAATCCACCCCGCGCAGGCCGCCGTGGCGGCGGTCTGCTTCAGTCGGCCGACTTGTCGGCACTTACGCTGAACTGTTCGCCAATGCTGAAGAAGTTGCCACCGGCAATGTAGTGCAGGCTGCGCTTGTCATCATGGCCGTCAAACTGCCAATGGCCGTCGTGCCAGACATCGGCGTCGGCCTTGGCGGCCAGCACTTCGCCGATAAACAGGTCATATTGCTGCTGATTGTGCGGCTCGCTGATGATGCGGCATTCCAGATACGCGATGCAGCCGTCCACATGTGGTGCTGCCACGGCTTCGCCGGGCAGGGCGGTCAGGCCGCTGACGGCAAACTTGTCCACCTCCTTGCCGCTGCAACTGCCTGCGGTCAATACCTGTTCAGCCTGGGCGCGGCAGGGGACGTTCAGCACAAATTCGCCGGAAGCTTCCATCAGTTCACGGGTATGGGTGGCCTTGTCCACCACCACCAGCACCTTGGGCGGGTCAAAGTCCAGCGGCATGGCCCAGGCGGCCGCCATCACGTTTTGTTTGCCCGCGTGGGCTGAGGAAACCAGCACGGTCGGGCCGTGGTTCAGCAGGCGATAGCTTTTGGCCAGCTCAACAGTGACAAACGCTTGCATCGGATAGTCCTTCAGATTGATCTGCTGCTGATTCTAGCAATATCCGCCAGTGTATGGCTTGTATCTGACTGTGGGCGTGTACAATGCCGCCAGTTCAACATTTAATGGAAAGCAAGCCATGTCCAAGCGCAAGGAAGACGCACTCGACCCGGATACCATCGCCCTGTTGCAATGGTGTGCCGAAGTGGAAGCCCTGTTTGTTGCCGCCGGTGCCAAACCGGACGAAGCACAGCAGCAGATTGAAGAAAATGCCGAGTGGTTTACCGATATGTTTTTTGATGGCCTGAGCCCGGAAGAGGCAGCCAAGGCGGCGCTGAATTGAGCAGCACATCTCCTTGCTATGCGGTGCTCGACTTTGAAACCAGCGGGCTGTCGCCCGCCGTGGGCAGCCGTGCCACGGAAATCGCCGTCGTGCTGTGGCAGGATGGCCGCGAAGTGGATCACTACCAGAGCCTGATGAATGCCGGCGTGCGGATTCCGGCGCAAATCGAACAGCTTACCGGCATCAGCAATGCCATGCTGCGCAGCGCGCCGCCAGCGGCTACCGTCATGCGCGAGGTGGCGGATTTCGTCGGCGAGCTGCCACTGGTGGCGCATAACGCAGCCTTTGACCGCAAGTTCTGGGACCACGAGCTGGGCTTGCTGGGGCGGCAGCGGCGACAGGATTTTGCCTGCACCTTGCTGCTGGCGCGGCGCTTGCTGCCGCAGGCACCGGATCACAAACTGGGCACGCTCACCCGCTGGGCGGGGCTGCCGGATGCCGGACGCGCCCACCGCGCGCTGGCCGATGCCCGCATGGCGGCTCAGCTATTGCAATACCTGCTGCAGACGGCGCAACGCAAGCATGGTGCCAGGCAACTTGACCATCAACAGCTATGCCAGTTGCAGAAGGTGAGTGCCGGCAAGGTGGCGGATTTCTTCATGCAGCGTGCCTAGCTCGCTTGCAGGCTGGCCATGGGTGGCGTTCGCCATCCCGGCCTGATCGCCATTGGCGGCTGATGATGAATCGGCTCGCCAGTAAAGCGAAATTTCCAGACGCCAAACCGGACATCATGACATTCCGCTCCTGTAAACAGCATCCCTAGACTAATGGCCTGTATCGCCGCGCAGTTTTCCGGAGTGATACCGACTTTACTCGGGGGTTTTCATGTCCAAAGGTATTGCACCTCTCGCACTTGCCGCATCTCTTGCAGTCTCCCTGTTGCCGGCAGCCGAAGCCTGCACCCGCGTGCTGTGGAATACACAGCCGGGTTATCTGCTCAGTTCGCGCAATCTTGATTTCTTTGGTCCGGTCAGCCCTTCGCTGGTACTCAGTCCACGCGGTGTCAGCCGCGTGGGTGCCAGCGAAGAAAATGCAGCCCATAGCGTACGCTGGAAGGCGCGCTATGGCAGTGTGGCCGTTTATGCTGACAATGTTTTTCCGATGGATGGCATGAACGAGAAGGGCCTGGTGGCACATACCCTGTACTTTACCGGTGGTGCCGAACAGCCGCAGCCGGGCAAGCCGGAAAAGCCGGTACTGGAAAGCAGTCACTGGCTGAGCTTCATCCTGGATAACCATGCCACGGTAGCCGAAGCCGTTGCTGCCATCCGCAGTGTGCGACTGGTACCCAAACGCCTGCCCATCGACTACGCGTCGGACACCAAGCACATTGCCATTGAGGACGCCAGCGGCGATTCGGCCATCATCGAAATCGTCAAGGGTGAAACCGTCATCCATCATGGCAGGCAGTTTACCGTGCTGACCAATCCGCCTGACTACGACAGCATGCTGAAGCAGGAAAAAAAGTTTGCGGCGTCCACCTCCGAAACCATTCCCACCGGCTGGCAGGCGGATGCCCGGCTGGTGCGGGCCAACTGGCTGCTCAAAACCCTGCCGCGGCCGGATAATGCCGAAGAAGCCCGCGGTTTTCTGGCCTCCATCATGCACAGCGTGGCCATGCCCATCGGCCTGATGGCAGATCCGCTGGATTTGTCGGTGGAAAAAGCCTACGAGCCGTATTCACGCTATCCGGCGGAAAACCGGGGCGTGGGTACCTACTGGACCACCACGGCCGACATGAAAAACATGCGCTATGCGTTTCAGTCTGCCTCGTCCATCAGCCCGGTCTGGCTGGATTTGCGCGACTTCGACTTTGCCAGGCTCAAGCAAACCAAGGCCATATCGCGCCTGAACCTGTATGGCAGCAAGAACTGGACTGGCAATGCACGCCAGCATTTGCAGGATGTGGCGGCCTATCACTGACCTTGCTCATCCCTGCAGGCATCAGTTTTCAGCTTCCAGTGTCAGCAAGTGCGGGGTGAAATCACCGCGCTCCAGAACCCGGATGCAGGCATCCACCACATCCGGGTCCAGTTGGCTGCCACGCATCAGGCGAATCTGGGCAATGGCCTGGCCAATGCCCAGCGCGGCGCGGTAGGGGCGGTCGGATGACATGGATTCGACAATGTCGGCCACGGTGAGGATGCGCGATTCCAGCAGGATGTCCTGGCCGCACAGGCCCAGCGGGTAGCCGGAGCCGTCAAGGTATTCGTGATGCTGGCGGATGATGTCGGCAATGGGCCAGGGGAAGTCGATGTTCTTCAGGATGTTGTAACCCACTTCGGGGTGGCGTTTCACCAGGGCAAATTCCACCGGGTGCAGGCGGCTGGGCTTGCTGAGGATTTCTGCCGGCACCTCGATCTTGCCCAGGTCATGCACCACTGCGCTCAGGTACAGGCCGCGCAGCCGGTGTGCATCCAGACGTAATTCCTGGCCTATCAGCACGGCCAGTTCGGCTACATGCTTCTGGTGGCCGGCGGTGTAGGGGTCGCGCTGCTCCAGTACCGAGGCGATGGCGGCCAGCGCGTTTTCCAGCGCATTTTCCAGTAGCTGCGCCTGGCTGGCTTGCTCTTGCAGTGATTGCTGGTAGGCCACGCGGGTGCGGCGCGACTGGATGCCGAACTGCACGTTGCGGGTAAGCTCCTCGAATACCTGCACTTCCACCGGGCCGAAGCAGTGGGCTTCGCCGGCATACACCGCCAGTGCGCCGATCAGGTCTGGCCCGGCCACCAGTGGAATGGCCACGATGGCTTGCAGCCCGTGTAGGCGGGCGGCGGCTTGCCAGGGTTGGAAGTCGGGGCTTTTGTCCAACTGGCTGAGCGAGATGGTGCCGCCCTGGCGAATGCAGCGGGCAATCGGGCCTTGGCCCTGGGCGGTATGTTCATCCCAGCTGATTTCCAGTTGCTTGGCATACGCCCTGGCCTGGCCGGCGGCGGACAGTACCTGCAGCCGGCTTTGCTGGAGGTCGCTCAGCCCGCAGATCAGCGCCAGCGGGTAGCGCTGGTCTGCCACGATGGCATCGCAAACAGCCTGCAGCAGGGCTTGTTCATCACTGGCCTGCACCAGTGCCTGATTGGTACGGCTATTGGCCTGCAGCGCCCAGGCGCGGCGCTGCATTTCGTCGTGGTCCTGCTTTTGCTGGGTGATGTCTTTGAAAATGACGGTCAGGCCTATGCACTGGCCATCGGGCGCAAAAATCGGTGACTTGCTGGTTTCCAGCCAGCGCGGCTGGCCATCCAGCATATAGGGCTCTTCCACCCGTATTGCCTGGCCGCTGCACATCACCTTGCGGTCATCCGCCTGGTAGCTGGCGGCCAGTTCAGCCGGAAAGAAGTTGTAGTCGGTTTTGCCGGCCACCGCTTCGATGCTGATGCCCAGGTCATCGGCAAAGCGCTGGTTGCAGGTGATGAAGGTGGAGTTGATGTCCTTGATGATGATACGGTCCGGCAATTGCCGAATCGCCGCCTGCAGGGTGTAGGCGGAGTGGGGTAGTGCCGTGAGGGGTGCATCCATGCTCAGTTTTTTCTTTTGCTGTCCGGCAAGGCGTAGCCGTGCTCGGTAAAGAGTGCCAGGCAGGCATCCACCACCTGGCTGTCATACACAGTGCCGCGATAATGTCTTAGTTGCGCCAGCGTCTGCTCCAGCCCTAACTGCCGACGGAAGGGGCGGTGCGACAGCATGGCTTCCACACTGTCTGCCACGTGGATGATGCGGGCTTCCAGCAGGATGTCTTCACCGGCCAGGCCGCGCGGATAACCGCTGCCATCCATGTTTTCGTGATGCTGCCAGGCAATTTCGGCTATCGGCCAGGGAAAGCGGATGTCCTTGAGAATTTCATAGCTGGCTTCGGCATGCATTTTCACCAGCTCGAACTCCTCGTGGTTAAGCCGGCGTGGCCGGGTGAGGATTTCCGACGGAATCTGAATCTGGCCGATGTCATGCACCATGGCAGCCAGCCCCAGTCCTTCCAGGCGATGTTCATCCAGCCCCAACTGGCGGCCAATGGCAACCGCCAGGTCGCTCACCCGTACTTCATGGCCGGCGGTGCTCAGGTCGCGATGCACCATGGCGGCGGACAGTGCACTGATGGCCTGGATCAGCGATTGGCGCAGTGATTCTTCGGCTGACTTGCGCGCGCTGATGTCGATGAAGGCACCAATCACACCGCCAATACTGTTGTCTTCGTTGTAGAACAGGTCCTTGGCATACACCACGTCCATCAACTGCCCTTGCTTGCTGCGCAGCACATATTCAAACAACTGCGGCTGGCGGCTGGCAATCAGCACGCCATCATTCTGGGTGAACATGCTGGCCAGTTCTGCCGGCCATACCTCGGCCGGGGTCTTGCCAATGATTTCTTCGGCCTGCATGCCGACGGTGCGGCTGAATGCCGGGTTGCAGCCCAGATAACGTCCGGCGGCGTCCTTGTAAAACACGGCAATCGGCATGGCATTGAGCAGGGCGGTGCTGAAGCGTTGCGCCCTGTCCAGTTCGGCCTTGGCCTGGTTGCGCTCTCGCTGCAGCGCTTCGGCCAGTTGTTCGCTGTCATGGCATAGTTTGATGGCGCGGGCCAGGTTGGACAGGATGGGCGGAAACACATGCTCCAGCGGCATGTGCTGCAACATGGGGACGGGGGCCAGCAGCAGGATGGTGTAGTGCTGTTCCAGTGGCAGGCGCAGTCCGTATTGATAGTGTGGCTGGCCGGTGAGTGTTTGCAGCAGGGCGGGATCGCAGCCGGGGTGGATGCTGCGTCCCAGCAGACCGGGTGGTAGCGGGATGGTGTGGCCGGTCTGCTGTTGCAGATGATGATCACCAATCACTTTCAGCAGTTGTCCGCTGCTGGCGTCCAGCCCCTGGGCATGGCCGATTGCCAGCCCGGCGGGGCAGCCGGTATGAAACAGCAGGCGCTGCAGCACCTTGGTCAGCAGGGCATCCACGGTGACTTCGCGACCGATGGTGAGGGACAGGTCGTACAGGACGGCAAGCAGCTGATCGCGGTTCATGGCTGCTTCCACAGGCTGCAGATGATGCTGGCGTTGTGAAACAGCGGATAGCCCCATTCCTGCAGACTGCCGATCTCGCCCAGCGTCAGTGCGCCAAGCAGGGGGCTGGCCTGGCTGCTAGTGTGCAGTTGGCGGATTTCCTGCAGCGCATCGTCCCCGAAGTGCATGCTTCTGCCGGCGCAGTAGAAGGCCAGCAGTGGCTGGCCGGCGATATTACCGTGGCGCTGGCGCAGCGTGGACAGCAGTTGCTCCACACAGCCGGTGCCGGGGCTGGCGGGTGCCTGCAGCATGATCAGCATGGCGTTTTCCGGCACCTCGCCCACGCAGGATACCGAGCCGTCATCTTCCAGGGCTACCGGAATGCGGATCAGTACCTGCTGGTTGGCCAGCATGATGCCCAGGGGGAAATGCACTCCGAATGAATAGAAGTTTTCCCGCGTCAGCTCCGCGCCAAACTGCTGCTTGACAATGTCCTGATAGGCGGCAAATGCCGGTTTCCAGTCGATCTGGAAAATGCGGTTGCAGGCGGTGGCGGTGGCGGTCATGCATTGGGCGGGTGTTGGGTAGCCATGATGCAGTACCGGATTGGTCGAGCCGGGCATGAGCAGGCACAGCACGCCGTGCCCCAGCGTCTGGTACTGGTTGAACAGGCAGTCAATGGGCTGGAAGCTTTCACTACCGGCATTGACCCCGCCATAAAACACTTGGTCGGCCAGTAGCAGGTACAGCTCGTCCAAGGTGGAGGCGATGTCCGGCAGCATGCCGTCGAAGAGCATGAACAGCGTCGGCTTGCCCTGTTGGGCCGGCCAGTGCTGCAGCATTTGCTCCACTTGCGTGGCCATTTGCTGCGCGGTTTGGGCTGCGGTGCTATCCGGGTTGATTCGCAGCAGGGCTGCCTGGCTGGCTGGATGCCGGGGTATGAGCCAGGCTCCACCAGGCAGGTAGCCTTGTGCGCCCAGCAGTCTTGGGAAAATGCCCCCTGCCAGTTCGATGCCCAGGTGCAGGCAGCAGGTTTGCAGCAGTGGCAGCCTGTCGCGGTCTGATTCCGCCAGCAAGGCCAGCAAGGGCTGGCCGGGCTTGGCCTGTTGCCATAAACGTAGCTGGGTTTCCAGCTGTGAGGCTTCCAGCGGACTGTGCCAGGGCGTGGACATCCGTTTTACTCTCAGTCATCAGGCGCAAACAAGGCGCGATACCCTCATCATAAACGAGGGTATCGCGCATGCCGACCATTCCCGAGGTAAAAATTACGTCAAAGCTTGATCTGTACCGCATTGCATGTGGCCCGCGGCGCTGCTGGCTGGCTCGGCGTGCAAGGGGCTGTGCTGCCGCGGCCCACTTTGCAGCCAGTTGTGCAGCAGGCGGCTGCTAAGCGGAATGAACAGGAACACCATCACCGGAGTAAGCAGCAGGGTGCTGCACAGTACGCGCAGCACCACCGGCAGCGTGGCCAGCGTATCGCCCAGCAGCAGGCTGAAACACAGTGATACCGGGAAGAATACCAGCCAGATCATCACCGCCTGTTTCCAGCGCGGCGGGGTTCGCAGGCCGAACCAGTGATCCAGCCCCTCGGCGCAATGCACATGGCTGTGCTGGATCAATCCGGCACCTTCGGATAGCCAGGCCTGGCGCTCAGGACTGGCCGCCCAGCGCTCAAGGCTGTGCTGGTCGGTAAAGCGAAACAGGATTTGCCAGTTGTCGTCACCGGCCGGTGGTTGCAGCAGACCGGAGCCCAGAAAGCCGGAAGCCTGGCTGGCCAGGGCTTCGCCGTGGCGTATCCATTGGTGAAACTCGGCGTGGTGTGTCGGCTTGATGCGGCGGGTAATCAATAGGGTAAGTGGGGTGCTGGGTGTCATGATCTGGCTCCTGCAAGCAAGTTCCGCCACCCGGGGTGAGGGTGGCAGCTACGCCTCCGGGGTGGTGGAGGCGCTTCTGCCACAGTTTCAAGCAAACATCATGCCCGGCTGTCTTCACTTGCGCAGCAGGCGCAAGCCATTGCCCACCACCAGCAGACTGGCACCAACATCCGCAAATACCGCCATCCACATGCTGCCCATGCCCAGCAGGGTCAGCAGCAGGAACACGGCCTTGATGCCCAGTGCCAGTGCAATGTTCTGCACCAGGATGGTGTGGGTGGCGCGCGACAGACGAACAAAATCGGGCAGTCGGGCCAGATTGTCTTCCATCAAGGCCACATCTGCCGTCTCGATGGCGGTATCCGAGCCCATGGCTCCCATGGCAAAGCCGATATCCGCCTGCGCCAGCGCCGGCGCATCGTTGATACCATCGCCAACCATGCCGACCAGACCATCGCCGGCCAGGCTGGCAAGGACATCGGCCTTGTCCTGCGGCAGTAATTCGCCCCTGGCCTGATCCATGCCCACGCTGGCAGCCATGGCGCTGACGGTATGCTGGTTGTCGCCACTGAGCATGATGGTGCGAATCCCCAGTTGCTGCAGCGCGGCAATCGCGGCGCGGCTATCCGGGCGCACGGTATCGGCAACGGTAAACAGCGCCAGCACGCTGACTTCGTCCAGCAGCAGTACAACGCTGTTGCCTTGGATTTGCTGTTGCTCCAGCAAACTCTGCAATGCAGCGGAACCCAGCCCTTGCTGCTGAGCCAGCCGGTAATTGCCCAGCCACAGGGTGCGCCCGGCAATCTCCCCTTGCACGCCCAGTCCGGGCAGGGCGCTAAAACTACTGACTGGCTGCAAGGCGATATTGTCCTGGGCGGCGGCACGGGCGACAGCGCGCGATGCCGGGTGATCGGAGTGGCTGGCCAGGCTGGCAGCCAGGCTGCGGACATTGGCGGCATCACCCGGCACCAAAAGCTGCCAGCCGGTTTGTTCCGGTTTGCCGTGCGTGATGGTGCCGGTTTTGTCCAGCGCCAGCCAGCGCAGACGCCGACCTTGCTCCAGCCAGATGCCTCCCTTGATCAGAATGCCGCGCCGGGCCGCGGCAGCCAGACCGCTGACCACAGTAACCGGGGTGGAAATCACCAGCGCGCAGGGGCAGGCAATCACCAGCAGCACCAGGGCCTTGTAGATCCAGTCCTGCCAGTTGCCGGCCCCCAGCAGGGGTGGCAGCACTGCCACACCCAGTGCCAGCAGGAACACCACCGGCGTATAGATGCGGGCAAAACGGTCGACAAAACGCTGGGTCGGTGCCTTGGCATCCTGTGCCTGTTCCACGGCATGGGTGATGCGGGCCAGCATGGTGTCACCCGCCAGTGCGTCCACCCGGTATTCGAAAGAGCCGCTTTCATTCAGCGTTCCGGCAAACACGCTGTCCCCAGGCTGCTTCTCCACCGGCATGCTTTCACCGGTCATGGCGGACTGGTTCACGCTGGAGTGGCCACGGATGACTTCACCATCCAGCGCAATGCGCTCGCCTGGTGCCACCCGGGCAATGCTGCCAATGCGGATGTCTGCCAGCGCGGTGGCCTGCCAACTGCCATCTGCCTGCAATACGGTGGCCTGGGGTGGGCTCAGTTGCAGCAGGCTGTCGATGGCATTGCGCGCCCTATCCAGCGAGCGGGCCTCGATGCGCTCGGCCAGGGTGAACAACACCATCACCATGGCGGCCTCCGGCCATTGGCCCAGCAGCAAGGCACCGGTGACGGCGATGCTCATCAGGGCATTGATATTCAGAGTGAGGTGGCGCAGGGCAACCCAGCCCTTTTTGTAAGTGCCGATGCCGCTGCCCATGATGGCCAGCAATGCCAGCATGGCGGCCAGCCAGGCAGGGGCCTGCAGCCAGTCTGCCACTTCTGCCGCCAGCGCCGCGCCGCCGGCCAGTGCCAGTGGCCACCACGCGCTAGTGGGTTTGGTGGCCAAGGCTGGCTGCGTTTGCTTATCGGCTGTTTCCGGGGTGAAGCCCAGGCTGCTGATGGCCGCAAGAATGGCGGGCAGGGCGGCGGGCTGATGCGTTACGGTAAGCAGGCGCTGCATCAGGCGGAATTCCAGCGCCTCCACGCCGGGCAGGCTGGAGAGCTGTTTGCGGATCAGCGCTTCCTCTGTGGGGCAGTCCATCTGCAAGATGCGGATAGGCGTATGCTGCAAGCCGTCGCGGGTTTCGGCAGCAGCAGGAGCCTGCGCCGCATCCGGCATGGCCGAGCTGCAGCAGGCGGTGTCGGTTTCATGCGCGTGTGTTTTCTTGCGATAAGCCGGACCGTTTGGTGCTGGCTTGGTCTGATCGTGCTGGTGCGGGTGCGAGTGCTGCATATTGTTCTCCTGTGCGGCTTTGGCTTACAGTAAACACCTTGAAGCAACTACAAGGTCAAGCGCGGTGAGGAGCAAACATGAAAATTGGTGATCTGGCCCAGCGGGCAGGCTGCACCACGGAAACGGTGCGCTTTTACGAAAAGGCGGGCTTGCTGCCGGCCGCCGACCGCGAAGCGAATAATTATCGCAGCTACGGTAGCCGTCATCTGGAGCGTCTGCGCTTTGTACGCAATTGCCGGGCGCTGGACATGACGCATGAGGAGATTCATCAGCTGCTGGCGCTGATGGAAGCCCCGGCAGCCGATTGTGGCGGCGTGAACCACTTGCTGGACGATCATATCCAGCATGTAGATGCACGGATTGCGGAATTGCTGCAGCTCAAGCAGCAACTGGATGCGCTGCGGCAGCGCTGCCAGCATGAACAAGCCGTAGATGCCTGCGGCATCCTGCAGGGCTTGGTGGAAATGGAGACAAGCGCCAGGCCGGAGCGTCACACCCATCTGGGCTGAGCATGACGCTGCCTTGCCTGGTTCAAACCTGGTATTGCGCCACGGTGCGCAATATCGTCCTGGCTTGCTGATGCAGGTTGCGGGCGGCATCGGCCGAACTGCCTGCGGCGGAGGAGTTTTCCTCCGCCATCTGGGCAATCTGCTCCACGCGCTGGGCAATGGTATTGCTGGTGCTGGTCTGCTCGGCAATGCTGTTGGAAATATCGTGGACCAGGCCCATCGCCTGATGCGTGTTGGACTGGATCTGATCGATGGCGGTATTGGCCTCGCGTGCGCTGTCGGCTTCCTGATTGGCGCGCACCACCACCTGTTCCATGCTGCTTACCGCATCTTCGGTGCCCTGTTGCATCTTGGTGATGACACTGGAAATTTCAGTGGTTGACTTGGCAGTACGTTCCGCCAGCTTGCGTACCTCATCGGCCACCACGGCAAAACCGCGGCCCATTTCGCCGGCGCGGGCGGCTTCGATGGCGGCATTCAATGCCAGCAGATTGGTCTGCTCGGCAATGTCCTTGATGATGCCCATCACCGTGGCGATGGTCTGGCTATCCTGCTTCAACTGGCGGATGTGGGTGGCCGCATCCTGTACCGATGCCGACACCTGGGTGATGCCCGCCACCGTGGCCATGATCACCTGCCCACCCTGGGTGGCCATGCTGCCTGCGGTGCTGGTTTGGCTGCTGGCTTCCATGGCGCGGTCAGAAACATGGTTGATGCTGACCGTCATTTCCTCCACGGCAGCGGCCATGGCGGATGCCGCCTCGCTTTGCACTTCGGAGCTGCGGGCAATCTGTGAGGTGTTGGCGGCCATCCCTTCGATGGCCTGGTCCACGTTTTCCACACTGCGGCGGATGTCCTGGAAGCTGCTTTGCAATTGTTGCAGCAAGGTGTTGAAGGCTTCGGCAGTTTCGCCCACCTCATCCTTGCGTTCCAGTTTGACGCGCAGACGGAAATCCAGCGACTGGCGCACATTCAGCATCACGTCACGCATGCCCAGCAGGCTGCTTCTGATATGACGGAACAGTCGGCCGCCCAGGATGCCACAGACCAGCAGACAGATACTGATGAAGACCAGTGAGGTGGTGATGGCCTGCTGGTAAGCCTTGGTATTGTCCGCGGACAGGGTGGCGGCCAAGCGGTAGTTGAACTGCATGTGCTCGGCCATACTCTTGCTCAGGGCGGCGGTGATGGTGCGCATGGGGCCGTTGAAAATGGCTTGTTCCGCTTCCTGTGTCTTGTGTTGCCTGGACAATTGCAGCAGGGCGTCGCGTGCGCTGCGGTATTCCTGCATCAGCTTGCGCTCCCGTTCCAGCAGCTTGCGGTCCTCCTCGTTGACGATCAGGCTTTGCTGATAGCGCGCCAGGGCATCGTCAAAGCGCTTGTCCTGGGTGTTGATGGCCTGCTGATCTTTTTCCTTTTGCGCATCATCATGCGCAATCACATGGCGATAAGTGCCAGTACGCAGCAAGGTGAGTGCATCTTGCATCTCGTCCAGCGCGATGATGCTGGGGAAGGTGTTGTCACTGAGGTATTCGAAGCGGGCGTTGGCTTGATGCTGTTCGTACAATCCGAAGCCGCCGATACCCAGCAGCGCCAGCAAGGCAATGCCCAAGGTAAGTGCCAGCCTTTGTGAAATGTTCATGGTTGTGTTCCCCGGTGTTATCTTGCCCAGCAAGCGTTTGGCTTGTTGAGTTATAGCCGGGGAGGGAGAACTGACAAGACTGGATTTCACCTTGCGCTTCTGGCTGCGCTGTGCAGTCAGCAAGCGCAGGAGCTGGCGACGCCCCAGATGGCAAAGTCCTGGCCATAATGCGGGTCAATATCGGGGTAATCCGGGTGGGCGGCCAGCAGGCGCAGATGCTTGCCACTGCGCTGCAGGCGACGGACCAGCAGCTCGCCATCCAGTGCGGCCAGCACCAGGCTGCCATGTACCGGGCTTGCCTGGCTATCGATGTGCAGCCAATGACCGGCGGCAATGCCGGCACCGCTGAGTGCATGGTCAGGCATGCGCAGGGTGAAGCGACTGGTGTTTGTATCGTGGCTGAATGCAGGCATGACGCGATGTCCCGATATGGATGCTGCGTTGATGATTTTGAAATTGTACGTAATCAAAAAAGCAGAAGCAAGCCACTTGCAGCCCATCTTTTTCTGCCAGTGTTGGCCGAATGTGAGCAGAGCCCCCATGCGGCAGACACAAATTTCCCTTGCTGGAGCAGGGCTTGGCTGGTTAACCTCACGGTTTAACGCTTTTTTTCATCATTACAGTGGCGCAGGAGCCAAGCATGACCAAACAACAACTCATTGCCATCCTTTCTGAAAAAACCGGTAGCAGCAAAGTCGATGTCCTGCGCTTCATGGACGCTCTGGAGCAAACCATCCGCGAAGAGCTGGTCAACGGCGGTGAGTTGACGCTGGCCAGTACCGGCAAGTTCAAGGTGAAAGATACTGCCGCCCGCAACGGCCGCAACCCCAAGACCGGCGAAACGGTGTTGATTCCGGCCAAGCGAAAGGTGGTGTTCACTCCCATCAAGGCGCTCAAGGATGCCGTGGCCGGCTGATTCACCGGACTGCATGCCAGAGGCTGGCAATATATAAGGGACGCTGTGGCGTCCTTTTTTCATGGATGTAGATAATTTATACGCATAACTGGATTGTCCGCTGAAACTGTTCAATAAATAAATAAAGTGTTGCCCAAAGCCCTTTTCAGCCTTGCTGGCTTTTGAAACTTCGGGGATGGGGATGGGGCAATCAGGGCAGAATATGTCTGCCAATGCCGATAGTGTGCAAGTTTCTTTTTAAAATGCTTGTTGCATTTAAAATGGTATTGACGTGTCAAGGTGAAGCCGTGAATATGGCATCTAGCCTGTGCGGGCGCTCCTTTGTGCACAGGGCTGCAGTGTAGGGTTTTAAGCAATTATAAGAATAGGATTCTCCATGCGTACTCTCCGTTCAAGAATGCTTGCATTCGTTCTGATGATACTGGTGGCCATCTCGCTGCTGTTTTGCGGTGTGGCTTACTGGAAGATGAAAGAAGCCCTGCTTTCTTCCATCAGCGATCAGATTAGTCAGACCGCCAATAACAAGGTCAGCTTTATCACCGAATGGGTAAGCACCCGTCAGAATATCGTCGGCTCTGCGCTGCTGCACTTTACCGAGGGGGACATGAAGCCCATCCTCGATCAGTCGCAAGTAGCCGGCAAGCTGGACGACATGTATGTCGGCGAACCCAACAAGAAAATGACCCAGTTCACCGGCTCAACACCGGTGCCGCCGGGCTATGATCCGACCGGTCGTCCGTGGTATCTGGCTGCCAGCAACTCGCAGGAAGCCATTGCCACCGCTCCCTACATTGATGCAGCCACCAAGAAACCCATCATTACCTTTGCCAAGGCCTTGCGTAAGGATGGCCAGTTGGTGGCGGTGGCCGGTGGCGACGTGTCGCTGGTGCGGGTGGCTGACGAAGTGGTGTCCTCCAAGCTGCCGGGCGATGGTTTTGCCTTCCTGGTGACGGGTGACGGCTCGGTGATTGCCCATCCGGCCAAGGATTCGGGCATGAAGAAAATCAGTGAGGTGATGTCCGGCTTCGACCTCAACAGCATCAGCAAGGACGGTACGCTGCAGACCGTCAATATCAATGGCGAATCCAGCATGACTGCGCTGTATCCGGTCGGCAAGACCGGCTGGCTGCTGGGCGTGGTGGTGCCGGTGGCCGCGGCCACGGTTTCCGTTTCGCACATGATCGAGCTGATGATAGGCGTGTTGATTGCCGGCGTGGTGGTGGTGGCCTTGCTGGCCACCTTCGGGGTAGCCCGCATGCTGTCCGGCCTGACCGAGCTGCGTGACGCCATGCGCAACGTGGCCAGCGGCGATGGCGACCTCACCTTGCATCTGCCGGTGCGTTCGCAAGATGAAGTGGGCCAGATTGCCGAAGCCTTCAATGCCTTCGTTCACAAGCTGCATGGCATGTTTGTTTCCGTGCGCAACGATGCCGAAGCCCTGGCGCGTGATACCTCTGCCTTGCACCAGGCGGCAGAAAGCATTGCCTCCGACTCGCGCGTGCAGTCCAATGAGTTGTCTGCCACTGCCGCAACGATCGAAGAGATCACCGTCAGCATCAATCACATTGCCGACAATGCCGGCGAAACCGAAGTGCTGGTGGCCACCACGCGCGAAAACTCGGAAGACTCTTACCAGGCGATGGAAAAAGTGGCCAGCGAGGTGCAGTCCATCGTGCAGACTGTGGATGCGCTGCAAAATGCCATGGGCGATCTGTCTTCGCATTCCGAGCAGATTCGCGGCATTGTGGCCGTGATCCGTGATATTGCCGATCAGACCAACCTGCTGGCATTGAACGCTGCCATCGAGGCTGCGCGTGCCGGTGAGCAGGGGCGCGGCTTTGCTGTGGTGGCAGATGAAGTGCGCAAGCTGGCAGAACGCACCGCATCGGCCACGGTGGAAATCGCGCAGATGATCAATAGCGTGATGAGCCAGACCGAAGTGGCCATCGGCCATACCAGCAAGACCAATGAGCGCGTGGCCACCGGGGTGTCACTGTCGCGTGAGGCGGCTGACAAGGTGGGCAAGATCAAGGCCAGCACCCACGATATCGCGCGGCGCATGTCGGAAATCACCAGCTCAACCAAGGAGCAGAGCACCGCAACCACCGTGATGGCGCAAAGTGCAGAGCGCATTAATGCCAAGGCACTGGAGAGCGATGAGAATGTACAGCGCATTCTCACCATCATCCAGGATCTGTCGCGTCGTGGTGCCGACCTGCGCTCGCTGGTATCGCAGTTCAAGCTGTAAGCGGCTTGGCAGCATGGTGCTGCCCGTCCCGGACAGCCAAAGCCCCCGTATGATACGGGGGCTTTTTTTGCGACCCGTCACTCTGGCGCACCGCTTACCATCGCCGCAGCCAGATGCGCCCTGCTGCTTTCAGGCCGGGTACGCCGGGGGCTGGGTCTTGTCGTCGGCGTAAGTCTGGTGGATTTTCAGGATTTCCGGCAGGGCTTTTTTGAAGGCGGGAATCAGCTGCGGGTCGAAATGCGAGCCGGATTGGCCATACATATAGTCCAGCGCCACTTCCAGCGGCAGGGCCGGTTTGTAGGGCCGTACCGACAGCAGGGCGTCAAACACGTCGGCGATGGCAACGATGCGGCCCACCAGCGGGATGGCCGTGCCACGCAAGCCGTAAGGATAGCCGCTGCCATCCCAGCGCTCGTGGTGGGTGAGGGCGATAGTGTGCGCGGTTTGCAGCAGTTCGTCATCGTGTTTGCCGATGATGTCCGCCCCCATCAGCGGATGCTGCTTCATCAGATTCCATTCGCTGCAGTCCAGCTTGCCGGGCTTGAGCAGGATGTGATCGGGGATGCCGATCTTGCCGATATCGTGCATGGGTGCGGCCAGTTGCAGGATTTCCTGTGCCTTGTCCCCCAGTCCGGCCACTTCGGCAATCAGGCGCGAGGCATGGGCCATGCGGATGACGTGATTGCCGGTTTCGTTGTCCTTGAATTCGGCGGCGCGGCCAAGGCGCTGGATGATTTGCTGGCGCGAGGTCAGCAGCTCACGCGTGCGCTGCGCAACCATGCGTTCCAGTTCGCGCGTTTGATCATACAGTGCCAGATGGGTGCGCACCCGTGCCTTGACCACCGGCGGGCTGATCGGCTTGGTAATGTAGTCCACGGCACCGATTTCCAGTCCCAGCCGTTCATCTTCCACCGAGCACATGGCAGTGACAAAAATCACCGGGATGTGCTGCCGGTCGGGATTGGCCTTAAGGCGACGGCATACTTCGTGACCACTGAGACCAGGCATCATCACGTCCAGCAGGATCAAGTCCGGCGGTGCATCCGAGTAGGCAATCTTCAGCGCCTTTTCCCCATTGGGGGCCACCTTGATTGCATATTCGTCTTCCAGGATGGCGGCCAGAAGTTCGATGTTTTCCGGTACATCATCGGCAATCAGGATGCTCTGGCGCTGTCTGAGGTCGGCCATGGTCGGTGTGCTTTCAGGTGGCTATTGCATTGTCGGCTTTGGTTGCAGGCGCGCAGCCAGCTGTTCGAGCTGCTGTAGCGCTGCGTCGTATTCGTATTGCGCGGCCAGGCGGGATAGCTGCTGTGCCGTATCCGCCTCGGCGTGGCCGGCCAGCGCATGGTACAGGGCGGTGGCGGTACGGCTGGCCTTGATATCGTTGTCCTGCAATTGCAGGGCCAGCGCGCTGATCAGCGCCTGGCTGTCCTCGATGAACGGGCTGGCAGGGTCTGGTGCTGCTGCCTGTTCCTGCTCCAGATGCGCCAGCAGTTGCTGCAATTGCTGTTGCAGGCGTGCGATGGCTTCTTCCCGCTGGCTGCCATCGCCATCCAGATGGTATTCCAGATGGCGGCAGGCCGCGGCCAGTGCATCGGCACCGATATTGCCGGCCAATCCCTTCAGATTGTGGACGATGCGGCGTGCGCCATCTTTTTCTCCCTGCTGCAGCGCCTGGCGCAGACGTTGCACGGCATCGTGCTCCCGTTCCTGAAAGCGGCTTAGCAGGCGTGCATACAGGGTGTGATCACCCCCCATGCGCAGCAGGGCAGTGTTGCGGTCCAGCAGTACATTGCCGGTTGCCGGCGTTTGCGCAGTGCTGCTGACTGGCAGCGGCGGTGGCAAATCGGGCTGTAAATGGCGCAGCAAGGTGGCGTAGAACACCTGGATATCGATCGGCTTGGCAATGTAATCATCCATGCCTGCCTCCAGGCAGCGCTGTTCTTCTCCGGCCATGACATTGGCTGTCATGGCCACGATCTTGCGTGTGGCATGGGCAGGCTGGCGGCGCAACTGGCGACTGGCTTCCAGCCCATCCATCACCGGCATCTGGCAGTCCATCAGCAGGAGCTGGTAGTCGTGCTGGTCGGCCATCTGCAGTGCTTGCGCACCGTTTTCCGCCAGGTCGGCCTGGATGCCCACTTGGCGCAGTAATTCCAGCGCCACTTCCTGATTGGTCTGATTGTCTTCCACCAGCAGCACCCGGCTGCCTTGCAGCCATTGCCTGAGCTGCGGCAGATCCAGCCGCGGGGCGCTGTTGTTGCGTACCAGTGCCGGCTGGTGGCGGCAGGCGGTGTGAATGGCATCCAGCAGGGTGGAGAAGGTGGCCGGTTTGTCCAGAATGCCGTCCACCGGTGTCTGGCCCAGTGCTTGCGCCAGGCTGTCGCTGTCATGGGCGGTGGCCAGCAGGCAGGCCGGGGTGGGGAAGTCTGCGCTGGCCTGGATCTGTTGCAGGGTTTCCACGCCATCCATGCCGGGCATTTTCCAGTCTATCAATGCCAGTTGGTAGGGGTGTCCGGCCTGCTGCGCCCGCTGTAGCGACTGCAGTGCTGCCGGGCCGCTGTCCACCGCTTCGGCATCCAGTTGCAGGGCTTGCAGCATGTGGGCAAACACCTCCCGTGCCGCGGCATTGTCATCAACCACCAATGCCCGCATGCCGCGGATGTCGGGCAGGGTGCTGGCTTGCTCCGGCTGCGGCTGGGCCTTGCCCAGCCGGCAGGTGAAGCGGAAGCTGCTGCCAACTCCGGGGGTGCTGCTGACACTGATGTCGCCATGCATCAGTTCCACGATGTGCTTGCAGATGCTCAGCCCCAGGCCAGTACCGCCATAGCGGCGCGTGGTGGAGCTGTCGGCCTGGGTAAAGGCGTGGAAGACGTTGTCCTGTTCTGCCTGGCTCATGCCGATGCCGGTATCGCGCACTTCGATGCCCAGCAGCACCTGGTCCTGGTCTTCGGCTTCCAGCCGCACTGCCAGGGTGATTTCGCCCTGGTCGGTAAACTTGACGGCATTGCCCACCAGATTGTTCAGCACCTGTCCCAGCCGCAGCGGGTCGCCCACCAGGCGCGGCGGCACATCGGTGGCGATGTCGAACAGCAGCTCCAGGCCCTTGTCGCGCACCCGCAGGGCCACCAGGTCGGCCACCTGGCTGATGACGTCCTCCAGCATGAAGTCGGTCTGTTCGCAGCTAAGCTTGCCCGCCTCGATCTTGGAAAAATCCAGGATGTCGTTGATCAGGCCCAGCAGGCCATTGGCGGCAATGTGAACCTTGTCCAGATAATTGCGCTGCTGCGGATTGAGCCCGGTTTGCAAGGCCAGTTGGGTCATGCCGATGATTGCATTCATCGGCGTGCGGATTTCATGGCTCATATTGGCCAGGAAGTCCGCCTTGGCGCGGGTGGCTGCCTCGGCAATGCGGCGCGCGGCGCGGGCATCCTGCTCTGCCAGCTTGAGCGCGCTCACATCCACGATCATGCCGATCAGCCCGCCAGGCGTATTGTCCTGATGGCGAAAGCCGGTGACCGAGTACAGCACATGATGCAACTGCCCGTCGGCAAGTTGCATCTGCTCCTCGCGCGCCACCCGGCTGCAATGGGCGATGACTGCTTCGTCTTCCTGCTGGTAGTGTTGGCGATCGGCCAGCGGCAGGTAATCCAGGTCCAGCACGCGCTTGCCGATGAAGTCGCGCCGGTTGATGCCGAATGCCTGTTCATAAGCCTGATTGCAGCCGATGAAGCGGCTATCCGCGCCCTTGTAGAAAATCGGATTGGGAATGATGTCCAGCAGCGCCTCCACCAGCGCCACCTGATGCAGCAGCGCACTGGTGCGCTCGGAAACCTTTTGTTCCAGTTGGGTGCGGGCATATTGCAGTTGGCTGGTGCTGCTTAGCAGTTGTTGGCGCATCAGTTCCTGGGCGGCGGCCAATTGGCTGATTTCCTGCCACGGTGCCTGCCGCGCAGTCTGGCTGACCGGCAAGGCCAGCTCCAGCCGTCCGATGCGGGCACTTTCTTCTGCCAGTTGCTGCAAGGGCAGGGCAAAGCGCCGCGCCATGCGCAGGGCCACCACGCCGCCGCATACCAGTGCGGCCACGGTAATCAGCACCAGCACCAGCAGGTCGCCGGTAGTGCCAGGCAGGAAGGCAGACTGTGGGGCAATGACGGCAATCCAGAATAGCTGCTGGCCAAAGTGCATGGGTTGGAACAGGCTGAACCAGTCCTGATCGGCCGCGTTGTGGCGGCTGACCAGGCCAGGTTGTTGTGTGCGGCGCAGCCAGTGCTGGTAGCCATGCGCCAGCGGGCCATTCTTGATGGTGGCCAGCGGCTGCATCTGCAGTGCTTGCTGTTGCTGCCGGTCGCTCAAGGGCAGTACCAGCAGCCTGGCCTGGTCATCCAGCAACGCCAGCGTTTTCTGCTGCTCGGCCGGCAGGCTGCCGGTATAGCTGGCCAGGCTGCTGAGATTTACGTCATGGCCAATGACAAAGCGGCTGCCATCGTCTGCGGTCCAGCGACTGACTGCCGTCAGGCCGATCTGACGGGTGGTGTAAAAGGTATACGGTGCGGTCCAGAACAGCTTGCCGTCATTGGCCAGCGCCATGGCCCCCTTAAACCAGGGGCGCTGACGGGCATCGTAATCCTGCTGCCGGGTTTCACTGCGGATCAGCCGGCGCTGGCGGTCCCAGTAAAACCAGTATGTGGTGCGGCCCAGCCGGGCCGGGTCGCTCAGGCGGTTAACCCAGCCACCGTCGGCATTATGCAGCAGCAGGATTTCGCGGCCTGATTCGTGGGCCATGTTGACCGAGGCGATTTCGCCATGGTTTTCGATGATGGGGAAAAAGAATTCGTTGAAGCGCTGTAGCTGCTGTCGTTCTGACAGCCACTCGGTGTGGCCGGTCCAGTGGCTGTTGCGGCCCCAGGCCTGACTGGCGCGCAGGGTGTCTTCCACACTGCCCAGCAAATGCCGGGTGCGGGCTTCCAGTTGCTGGGCGGAAACCTGCATCTCTGACTGGGCCAGGCTGTCTACGGTGCGCTGGACAATCAGGTGATAGCAGCCAAAGGCAAACACGGTCAGTGACAGCAGGATGAGGCCGCACATGCGCAGGACCATGCTGCTGGCGAAAGTCTTTTTCAATCAGCGCTCCAATACCGGCGTACTGTGCTGCTGTGGGGAGGAAGCTTGCTTGCCGCTCAGGCCCGATCAGCAGCGGGATGCGCTACTGATCTAAAGGCTGGGCAAAATGATACTAACATGCCGGAAAACGCAAACTCAATTGTCATTGCAGATTGCCTGCCCGCCCGTTGCGGGCAAGGATCAGGACTGGGCGGCTTGCGCGGCGCGCAGCTTGTCTTTCTTGCTCATGCGCTTGCCCTTGATGCCGCCATTCAGGTCGCCGCGCGGTGGGCTGGCCGGCAAATCCTGTGGTTCGAAACCCACAATACGCTCACGCGCAACCGGCTGTTGCTGGCGCTTTTCGATCAGGCGGAAGTGGGCGGCATTGTCGGCGCAGACAAAGCTGATGGCCACGCCGCTGGCACCGGCGCGCGCGGTGCGGCCAATGCGGTGGGTATAGTCGGCGGCGGCGCGTGGCAGGTCGTAATTGACCACCAGCGGCAGACCGGCAATATCGATGCCACGGGCAGCCACATCGGTGGCTACCAGCACCTGCAGTCGTGCGGCCTTGAAGTCGGCCAGGGCCTGGCCGCGCTGACTCTGGCTGCAGTCGCCATGCAGGGCGGCGGCGCGGATGCCTGCCTGTTGCAGCTTGCCGCTGACGCGCTCGGCGCTGTGGCGGCTGGCCACGAATACCAGTACGCGTTCCCAGTTTTCAGTTTGCAGCAGATGGCGCAGCAGCATGGTACGGCGCGCTGCATCCACTTCGATGGCCCGCTGGCGGATGGCCGGGCTATTGTCCGGTGTAGCCGGGATGTCGATGGTTTGCGGCTGTCGCAGCAATTGCGTAGCCAGTGTGCGCAGGGCTGGCGGGAAAGTGGCGGAAAACAGCAGGTTTTGCCGATAGGGCGGCAGCAACGCCAGCAACTGGCCGATTTCATCGGCAAACCCCAGCTCCAGCAGCCGGTCGGCCTCGTCCAGTACCAGGGTGCTGACGGTGGACAGGCGCAGCGCATTGTGCTGCAGCAAATCCAGCAGCCGGCCCGGCGTGGCCACCACGATGTCGGCACCACCGCGCAGGGCCATCATTTGCGGATTGATGGAAACGCCGCCGTAAGCCACCACCACCTTGGGGCGACGTGGCAGCTTGTCGCCCAGTTCGCGCAGGGTAGTGCCCACCTGCATCGCCAGTTCCCGCGTGGGCAGCAGAATCAGGCCTGCCAATTGCCGCCGTGAGCTGGCGGCTTGGCTCAGCCATTGCTGCAACAGCGGCAGGCAATAAGCGGCGGTCTTGCCCGAGCCGGTCTGGGCGGTGGCCAGCACATCGCTTCCGTGCAGGATAAGCGGGATGGCAGCGTGCTGGATGGCACTGGGGGTGGCATAGCCTTGAGCGGCGGCGGCATCGGCCAGCGCGGGCTGCAGACCCAGAGAGGTGAATGGCATGAGCAGGGCAGACATGAAGGAGGGTGGAAGCGGCACAGCCGCCAGAGGCGCGCAGTATCAGCCTGTCAGCCTGCAGGGTCAAGCTTGCTGCAATCTGGGCGGCAGGCGGGGACGTTTAAGAGTAAAATCCGGGCTCGCCAGCCAAAGTAAAGTGAAGCAATCAGCTCATGGATGAAACAGAAGTCAAAGACAAACCCAGATACGCCATCGTGGCGTCGGTTCAGCTACCGGAAGTCAGTGATGTGGAATTTTCCTCCTCGCTGGCCGAATTGAGCGAGCTGGCCAAGACCCTGGGTTTTCAGGTGGTGCATACCTTTGTCCAGAAGCGCAACGGTTTTGACCGTACCGCCTATCTGGGCGTGGGCAAGCTGGAAGAAATCCACATGTATGTCAATCGCGGCCTGCGGGCTGACGAGCTGGCCGATGCACCGCCGCAGCTGGACCCGTCCGCCATTGAGATTGACGTCTTGCTGGTGGATCACGAAATTTCCCCGTCCCAGGCGCGTAATCTGGAGCTGGCCGTCGGTTGCGAGGTGATGGACCGCACCATGGTGATTCTGGAAATCTTCCACCGCAATGCCCGTTCGCGCGCGGCCAAGGCGCAGGTGGAAATCGCCCGCCTGGGTTATATGGCACCGCGCCTGCGCGAGGCGGCCAAGCTGGCCGGGCCGCAAGGCCGTCAGCGTAGCGGCATGGGTGGCCGCGGTTCGGGTGAATCGCATACCGAGCTGGATCGCCGCAAGGTGCGCGACCGCATTGCCGAGCTGCAGCGTGAAATCGTGGCCATGGAGCTGGAGCGCAAGACCCAGCGTTCGCGCCGGCTGGAACGGCAGGGTCAGGGCCTGGCCGGGGTGTCGCTGGTGGGCTATACCAATGCCGGCAAGTCCACCCTGATGCGGGCGCTCACCGGTAGCGAAGTGCTGGTGGCCAACAAGCTGTTTGCCACGCTGGACACCACGGTGCGCGCCATCTACCCGGAAAGCGTGCCGCGCGTACTGGTGAGCGACACCGTGGGCTTTATCAAGAATTTGCCGCACGGCCTGGTGGCCTCGTTCAAATCCACGCTGGAAGAAGCGCTGGATGCCGGCCTGCTTCTGCATGTGATCGACGCCAGCGACCCCGGCTTTGAACGCCAACTGGAAGTGACCGACACCGTACTGCAGGAAATCGGTGCCGATGAAGTACCGCGTATCCGCGTGTTCAACAAGATTGACCATGTGGCAGATGAAAGCGCCTGGCGGGCCGAGCTGGAACAGCGCTATCCCGGCTGTGTGGTGATGAGTGCGCGCCGTCCGGATGATGTGTCTGCGCTGCGCGCGCGCATCGTGGCTTTCTTCCAGCAAGACCTGACCGAGGATGAAATCCTGCTGCCGTGGTCGGCGCAGCAATTGCGCGGTGAAATCTACAGTCACTGCCAGGTGCTGGAAGAGCGGGCGGATGAGGACGGTAGCTGGTTCCGCGTGCGTGGCGAGCCGGAGCAGTTGCGCCGCCTGCATGAGAAGCTGAACCCCGGTTCTGGCGGACGGGAAAAGGAATACTGGGAAGTCTGACGCTGCACCTGCCTGATCAGGCAAAAGGCCCATGCCGTAATGGCATGGGCCTTGTGTTTTATCGCTGCAGCAGGGCCTGCCGGCGCAGGCCGTACAGGCTTACAGCAGGCAGGCGCAAGGCGGCAGCAGCTTTATGGTTGGCGGCGTTTAGCCCGGCACCCCCAGAATCACACTGGATGCCTTGAAGATGGCGGTGGCACGGCTGCCGGGCTGCAAGCCCATGTCCTCGGCACTGCCATTGGTGATGATGGCGGCAATGCTGACTCCGGCTGCCACTTCAATCACCACTTCGCTGTTTACCGCGCCCGGAATCAGCCGGCTGACCGTGCCGCGCAACTGGTTGCGTGCCGACAGGCGGATGTTGTCATCCCCAGTGCCATCATCCCCAGTTCCGACGATTACCGATGACGCCTTGATCAGCGCATAAGCCGTCACCCCCGGCTCCAGCCCCAGGCTGAGCACACTGTCGCGGGTCACGACGGCCACCAGCCGCAGGCCGTTGGTAATTTCCAGCTCCACTTCATCATTCACTGCACCGGTCTTGATGGCGACGACCTTGCCCAGAAACTGGTTGCGCGCACTGGTTTTCATGCTCATGCCTCCCAAAAGCAGCAGATCGTCCGCCATGCCGCTGGCCTGACGCTGCAGGTTGCGCAGGAATTGCTGATGTTCCCGCGTGATGATCTGATAGTTCTCCACCAATTGGCGTCCACGCACGGTCAGACGGGTGCCGCCGCCGCCTTTGCCACCGGATAATCGCTCCACCAGCGGCTCACCCGCCAGATTGTTCATGTGGTCGATGGCATCCCAGGCAGCCTTGTAACTGAGCTTGATGTCACGCGCGGCCTGGCTGATGGAGCCGCAGACATCGATTTGCGCCAGCAAGGCCAGATGTTGCGGGCTGCCAAACTTTTCTCCGGCCAGGTTTAGCCATAAAGCACCTTGCAAGGTGATGTCCTGCTGTTTCATGTTTGTCGCTCCGGCTGGGCTGGCAGGCAGGTGGTGTGCGCGTGGCAGCGCCCGCACTCCGGCGGTTTGAGTCCGGGGCGGCCCAATTGCTCACCCAGTTCTGCGTAGAGAAAGCGTTTCCATTTGAGATCGGGCTGCTTGCGTGCATACAAGGGGTAGAGATAATGCTGCAGCAGCAGGTTCAACTCATGGCGGCTGGCCAGCCCCATGTCCTGCCACAGATGGCGGCTGCCCAGGCTGGCCACCGCCACGGCGTGCGCCAGCCAACGGCCATGCCGTGGATTCTCCGCCGCAGAACGATTGGCCAGCAGCATGGCCACCAGCTCAGCCACCAGAGCGGGCCGCTGGGCTTGTAACTGCTGGTATTGGGTTTCTGCCAGCGCCTCCAGATAGCCCAGTTCCGGTGCGCAGGCTGCCAGCATCTCCAGCATTTCCTGCTGCGGCAGGCCCAGCGTCCAGGCATAGAGAGGCAGCTCGCCATCCTGTGCATTGCGTAGCACGCCAAGTACGGTGCGGCTAAGCAGGCGGAAGGCTTGCTGCCGCTGGAAATCAGCCATGGATGGTCTCCATCAGGCCGGCAGGCGGCTGGCTTAGCCGGCCATCCTGCAGGTATAGGGTTTGCTGGCCAAACACCCGGACATCTTCGGCATCGTGGGTAATCAGCAGCATGGGAATGGACAGGCGCTGCAGCAGCTCTGCCAGTTCGCTGCGCAACTGCTGGCGCAAGGCCGGGTCCAGTGCCGAAAACGGCTCATCCAGCAGCAGCGCACGGGGGGCGGCCACCAGCGCACGCGCCAGGGCGGTACGCTGGCGTTGGCCACCGGATAGCGTGGCCGGCAATTGCTCGGCCAGGGTTTCCAGTCCAAAAGCATTCAGCCAGTAGTCCACCGCAGCCAACTGGCGGCGACGTCCGGGGTTGAGCCAGCCGCGCTGCAGGCCAAAGCCGATGTTCTGGCGCACGCTCAGGTGGGGAAACAGGGCGTAGTCTTGAAACAGATAGCCTAGCTGTCTTTGCTGCGGACTCAGGCAAATGCCTTGTGCGCTGTCGAACAGGCTGCGGCCATCCAGCCGGATATGGCCGTGGTCTGGATGATGCAGGCCGGCAATGGCCTTGAGCAGCATGCTTTTGCCTGCGCCGGACGGGCCATAGACCACCAGTTGCTGGCAGTTGCTTTGCAGGGCGATATCCAGTGCAAAGCTGCGCGTGCCGCTGTGCAGGGTGTGGCGAATGGCCAGATCAAAACGCGGTGTGTTCATGTCAGCGCTCCGCCAGTCGGCCCGGTGCCAGCTTGCCTGCCAGCAGCAGCACCAGGATGCAGACCACGGAAGTGACCAGCACCAGCCGGTTGGCACTATCATCCTGTCCGGCCTGTACTGCCTCGTAGATGGCCACCGACAGGGTCTGGGTCTTGCCGGGAATGCTGCCAGCCACCATCAGCGTGGCACCGAATTCGCCCAGCGCGCGGGCAAAGGCCAGCAGCAGGCCAGCCAGAATGCCGCGCCAGGCCAGCGGCAGGGTGATGCGAAAGAAAATGCCGATCTCGGAAATGCCCAGCACGCGGCCGGCCTGTTCCAGTTGGCCGTCCACCGCCTCGAATGCGGCGCGGGCCGGTTTGTAAACCAGTGGAAACGCCACCAGTGCGGCGGCAATCACCGCACCTTGCCAGGTGAAGATCAGGTTGATGCCAAACTGCTGCTGCAACCAGCCGCCCAGCGGGCCGCGCCGGCCCAGCAGGGTGAGCAGGTAGTAGCCCAGTACCGTGGGTGGCATCACCATCGGCAGGGTCAGTGCCGTGTCCAGCAGATTGCGGCCGGGAAAGCGCCCGCGGGCCAGTAGCAGCCCCACGCCAACTCCCAGCAGCAGGTTAAGCAGGGTGGCGCAGCCTGCCACCCGCAGCGACAGGCCCAGCGCGGTCCAGGCCGGGTCATTCATCCAGTCAGGCATGTTCAGGGCTTGTGAAAGCCGTAGCGGCTCAGGATGGACTGGGCGGCGGGAGACAGCAGGTAGCTGACAAAGCGCTGCGCCTCGGCGGCATTGGCCGCGCTGGCGGTACGGGCCACCGGGTAGTTGATGGTTTCATCCAGCGGCACGGTAAACGCCACTTTTACCTTGTCCGGCATGATGGCGGCGTCAGTCTGGTAGACAAAGCCGGCTTCCACCTCGCCACGCGCCACGTAGTCCAGCGACTGGCGCACGTTCTGGGTGTTGATGGCCTTGGCTTCCACCGCCGGCCACAGGCGGGCGTTTTCCAGAGCGCGCTTGGCGTAGCGTCCCACCGGCACGCTGGCCGGGATGCCCAGCGCCACATGGCGGATGCCGGCCTGTTGCAGATCGGACAACTGCTGCAGCTTAAGCTTGCTGTCGCTCGGAACAATCAGCACCAGGGCATTGCGGGCAAAGTCCTTGCGCTCGGCGCTGTTGACCAGTTTTTGCTTCACCGCGCTGTCCATGGTTTCCTGGTCGGCGGAGGCAAATACATCCACCGGTGCTCCCTTGGCCATTTGCTGCAGCAGCACGCCGGAGGCGGCAAAGTTGAAATTGACCTTGCTGCCGGGGTTCTGTGCTTCAAACCCACGGGCAATATCCTTGAAGGCATTGGTGAGGCTGGCGGCGGCGGAAACTGTGATTTCACCAGCCTGGGTGTAGCCTGCCAGCACCATGCTGCACAGGGATAGGGCAATCAGCCTTGCTTTCATTGCGGGCTCCGGTTTGCGTGTGAAGGCGTAATATACCCGGATATATAACGCTGTGAAATAATCCTTCCGGGGAATAGCCCATAGGCTGAAATTGCTAGCCGCGCCAGAGCGCGGCTGCCTGCCTGGCCATGCAGTTGCGGGAAGAAGTACGCTGTCGCTGCCGCCAAAACAGCGGGGCATGGCTGTGCAAGGGGTGCATCACGACCGATTACGCCGGGCAATCTGCCTAGAATGGGCACAGGACGACAGCGTCTTGCCTGTCATGTCAGCTAATAGCCGGAGCCTCTGCCATGTACTTTACCCATGCCATCACCCGCCTGCCTGCCGACACCGTTGCCGCCGGCCTGACCACCGCCAGCCTCGGTGCGCCGGATGCCGCGCTCACCCGCCAGCAGTTTCGTGAATACATCGACATTCTGCTGCAACTGGGCCTGACCGTGACCACGCTGCCAGCCTTGCCGGATTTCCCCGATGCCCATTTCGTGGAAGACGTGGCGGTGATGATGCCGGAGCTGGCCATCATCACCCATCCGGGCGCACCATCCCGCCGTGGTGAGGTACACAGCATGGCCCCGCTGGTATCGCGTTTTCGCCATGCGGTGTGGCTGGGCGAGGGCGAACACATGGATGGCGGCGATGTGCTGATGGTGGACAAGCGTTTTTTCATTGGCCTGTCCAGCCGCACCAATGAAGCCGGCATCAGCCGTTTTGCCCGCGAAGTGGAAAAATTCGGCTATCGCGTGCAGGCGGTGCCGGTGGCCTCCGGCCTGCATCTGAAATCGGTGGTGAATTATGTCGGGCGTAATACCGTGCTGCTGTCGGCGGCAGCGGTTGATGAACCGGCATTCCGTGATTTTCGCCACATCGTGCTGGACCCGGCCGAGGAGTACGCCGGCAACACCATGTGGATCAACGACAGCCTGATCACCCCCAGCGGTTATCCGCATACCTTGCGCCAGTTGCAGCAACTGGAACTGCCCATCATCCAGACCGATACCAGTGAAATCCGCAAGATGGATGGCGGGCTCACCTGCCTGTCCTTGCGCTTCTGATGGCGCAGCCTAGCCTGGGCTGCGGCCAGCGCGCTTGATGGTTTGCAGCTCGGTGGTGGTGAGGATTTTCTCGATGCGAAACGCCGTGCTGGCCAGCCAGGCGTCGGCCAGTTGGCGGTATTCATCGATATGCTGGCAGGCAATGCGCAACAGGAAATCCACCGTGCCGCTCACCATCCAGCCATCCTGCACTTGCGGGGTGCGCTGGATTTCGGCAATGAAGGCTTGCTGGGAAACCAGATGGTCGGCCAGCGTCACCTGCGCCAGAATCACCAGTGGCGGTGCGCTGCGCGGCAGGTCGACGATGGCGCTGTAGCCCTTGATGATGCCGGCCTTCTCCAGACGGCGCACCCGTTCCAGACAAGGGCGTGGCGTCAGGTTTACCTGCTCGGACAGGCGCTGGAAGGGCAGGCGGCCATCGCGTTGCAGGATGTCGAGAATTTGCAGATCAATACGATCCAGGCCGGTTTTGTCTGTCATGGGGAGCAAGGCTTCATGGGGCGGTGACACAAGTGCGCATTGCAGCGCTGCCGGCATGGGCTTGTCAACAATGATGACGACGGCAAAAAATCCTTGTGCATTGCAGCAGGCGGGGCTAGGATCGTCTCTGCCCCTCATGGGCAACGTCGCTCGGACGGTTCCGGGCGCTTACGTGAAAGGCTCACATGGCTTCCTCTGCAGGCAAGCGCCGCTTTGCGCGCATCGATCGTCTTCCCCCCTACGTATTCAATATCACCGCCGAACTGAAACTGGCGGCCAGACAGCGCGGCGAGGACATCATCGACCTGAGCATGGGCAACCCCGATGGCGCCACGCCGCCGCATATCGTGGCCAAGCTCAATGAAGTGTCGCAACGCCCGGATACCCACGGCTACTCTGCCTCCAAGGGCATTCCGCGGCTGCGTCGCGCCATTTCCCGCTGGTACAAGGACCGCTACGAGGTGGACATCGACCCCAATAGCGAGGCGATTGTCACCATCGGTTCCAAGGAGGGCCTGGCCCACCTGATGCTGGCCACGCTGGATGGCGGCGATACTGTGCTGGTGCCGGACCCCAGTTATCCCATCCACATTTACGGCGCGGTGATTGCCGGGGCGCAGATCCGTTCGGTGCCGCTGGTGCCCGGCATCGACTTTTTTGCCGAGCTGGAAAAGGCCATCCGTGGCAGCTATCCCAAGCCCAAGATGATGGTGCTGGGCTTTCCGTCGAATCCCACTGCGCAGTGCGTGGAGCTGGATTTCTTCGAAAAAGTGATTGCACTGGCCAAGAAGCACGACATTTTCGTGGTGCATGACCTGGCCTATGCCGACATCGTGTTTGATGGCTGGAAAGCACCGTCCATCATGCAGGTGCCGGGCGCCAAGGATATCGCCGTCGAGTTCTTCACCCTCAGCAAGAGCTACAATATGGCGGGCTGGCGCATCGGTTTCATGGTGGGCAACCCGGACCTGGTGGCTGCGCTGGCACGGATGAAGAGCTATCACGATTACGGCACCTTCACCCCGCTGCAAGTGGCCGCCATTGCCGCGCTGGAAGGCGATCAGCAATGCGTGCGTGACATCGCCGCCAAATACCAGCAGCGCCGCGACGTGCTGGTAAAGGGATTGAACGAGATTGGCTGGGAAGTGGAATGCCCCAAGGCTTCCATGTATATCTGGGCGCGTATTCCGGAACAGTGGCGCGAACTGGGTTCGCTGGAGTTTGCCCGCCTGATGCTGGAAAAGGCCAAGGTATGCGTATCGCCCGGCATCGGTTTTGGTGACCAGGGTGACGAATACGTACGCTTTGCGCTGATCGAGAATGAAGCGCGCATCCGGCAGGCGCTGCGTGGCATCAAGCAGATGTTCAAGGAGCAGTAAAACAGCCGGCGCATCGCGCCGGCATGCAACACGGCCACGCATTGCGTGGCCGTGTTTGCGTCAGCTTATACCTGGAAGCGCGACACCAGTTTTTCCATGTCCACGGCAATGCGCTCAACGGCATCCGCCGACTGCGCGGTATTGTGGGCGGTAGCGCTGGCTTCTTCGGCATGCTGCACGATGGTTTCGATTTTTTGTGCCACCTCGGTGGCCGCAGAGGCTTGCTCGCGCAGCGCGGTATTCAGTTGATCGACAATCCCGGCGACATGTTTGGCGCTGTCGCGCAGGGTGGATACGGTATCGCCGGCTGCATTGGCATTGCTGACACTGGCTGCCACCAGTTCCACCCCTTGATCGACACCGTTGACCACATCCACGGTGGATTGCTGGATGGAGGCCACCATCTTGACGATTTCATTGGTGGACTGCGCGGTGCGCTCCGACAGTTTGCGCACCTCGTCGGCCACCACGGCAAAGCCGCGACCCTGTTCACCAGCGCGGGCCGCCTCGATGGCGGCATTGAGCGCCAGCAGATTGGTCTGGTCGGCAATGTCCTTGATCACCGCCACGATGGAGGAAATCTGCGCTGATTCGGTTTGCAGGCGGGCAATCCGTTCGGCTGCAGTGCCAACCACCAGCGAGATGTCATTGATCTGACCCACCAGTGAGCGCAGCGACTCCAGGCCGTTGGCAGCTTGCTGATCGGACGATGCGCTCAGGCTGGCGGCCTCGGCGGTGCCGTCAGCCACGTGATTGATCGACACTGTCAGTTGTTCGGTATTGGCAGCAATGGCGGAGGCAGCCTGGCTTTGCAGGCTGGCTGACTGCTCCATCTGCTGTACCGAGCGGTTGAGCTGGCGGGATGACTCCAGCAGGACTTCGGCATTGCGGCGCGAGTCCTGCATGGCTTCCCGCAGTGCCGACTGCATATGGCCCATGGCGATAATCAGCTTTCCCACCTCATCCTGGCTTGCCGGTGGCAGGGTGCCGCGCAAGTCACCGTTGGCAATACGCCGCGCGGCGTCCACGGTATTGTCCAGCCGGCCAGCAATGCGCCGGGCCACAATCAGCGATACCGCCAGCGACAGGATTACCCCGGCAATCAGTGCCACGGTACCACCGGCCACGCCAGCCTTCACGCTGCGGTCGGCACGCTCGGCGGCCTTGCGCGCGCCCTCGGCATTCAGCTTGATCAGAGAATCGGTCAGGTCGCGCAGGGCATTGGCTTTTTTCACCCATTCGCCCTTGCGCAAGGCCTGGGCCTCGTCCTCCTTGCCAGCCTTGATCAAGGCAATTGCCTTGCTCACGGTGTCACGATAAGCGGCGGCGGCAACCTGTGCTTGCTGGTAGGCGATTTTTTCCTCATCCAGGCTGATCTGGGATTCATAACGTTTGAAAGCGTCTTGCAATTTACTGTCCAGGTCCGCCATCGAGCTTTCCATCTTGCTGCGCTCGGCCGGGGTGTTGGGCAGCATGTATTCCAGGCTGCGCACCCGGTAGCGCAAGCGCAACTGGCTGATCTCGCCGACCGATTGCACTGATGGCAACCAGTCTTCAGCGATCTGGCGGGTTTCACCGCCAACTGACTTGATCTGCCAGATACAGAACAGGATGGCGGCAATCAGCACGCCGCCGCTGAGCATGAAGTTGACGATAAATTTTTTAGTCAGGCTGATGTTGTCAAGAAATTGCATGGCTGCTGCTCCGCCGATAGTTGTTATGTCTGTCCACTGCACCTAAATCCAGTAAAGAACATTTTTCCGCGATCAGCCATGCAAATATTGCCCTGGAATATAGCCGGGTGCCGGTTTTAGCCACCGACCAGGCCGGGTTTGTGCCAAATAACAGCCGGTGCTGCGCTTTGGCGGGCCGGACAGTCATGGGCTTGCTGCACCGTGCTTATGCCTTGGTAAGGCGGCAGTGCGCAGCCGTCTGGCTTGCTTGCGCCAGCGGGCTACCCGTTTTGCATGAAAACTGCACAGCAAGCAGCGTGGCCGGGCTGTTTGGCAGCGGCGTCAAGCCTGCCTTTGCGGTGCGCCAAGGCGTGCTAAGTATCTGACGCAGCAGGCAGTGCCAGCCGGGATGGGCAGGGCGCGTGCCGCGCATGACGGCCACGCCGCGACTAGGCATGCGCTGACGGGGTGGACGTGGTAGAATCGGAGCTTATTTTTGATTCCTGAAAAGATAGCCATTTACCCATGACAGATCAGCTTTTCGCCAAGGAAACGATCCCAATCAGCCTCGAAGAGGAAATGCGCCGCTCCTACCTCGACTACGCCATGAGCGTGATCGTGGGCCGTGCGCTTCCCGATGTGCGTGATGGCCTCAAACCGGTACATCGTCGCGTGCTGTTTGCCATGCACGAACTTTCCAACGACTGGAACCGTGCATACAAGAAATCCGCGCGTATCGTGGGCGATGTCATTGGTAAATACCACCCGCACGGTGACTCGGCGGTTTACGACACCATCGTGCGCATGGCGCAGGACTTCAGCCTGCGCTACCCGCTGGTGGATGGCCAGGGCAACTTCGGCTCGGTGGATGGCGACAGCGCCGCCGCCATGCGTTACACCGAAATCCGCATGGCGCGCATTGCGCACGAACTGCTGGCGGATATCGACAAGGAAACCGTGGACTTCGGGCCGAACTACGACGGCTCCGAACACGAACCGCTGATCCTGCCGGCCAAGATTCCCAACCTGCTGATCAACGGCTCCTCCGGCATTGCCGTGGGCATGGCCACCAACATCCCGCCGCACAACCTCACCGAAGTGGTGGATGGCTGTCTGGCGCTGCTGGCCAACCCGGAAATGACCATCGACGATCTGATCGACATCATTCCGGCACCGGACTTCCCGACGGCAGGCATCATCTACGGCACCGCCGGGGTGAAAGAGGGCTACCGTACCGGTCGCGGCCGCGTCATCATGCGCGCCCGCACCCACTTTGAAGACATCGGCAAGGGTGATCGTCAGGCCATCATCGTCGACGAGATTCCGTATCAGGTGAACAAGTCGCGCCTGCTGGAGCGCATTGCCGAACTGGTGCGTGACAAGCAGATCGAAGGCATTTCCGACCTGCGCGACGAGTCGGACAAGTCCGGCATGCGCGTGGTGATCGAGCTCAAGCGCGGCGAAATGCCGGAAGTGGTGCTCAACCACCTGTTCAAGCTCACCCAACTGCAAGACAGCTTCGGCATCAATATGGTGGCCCTGGTCGATGGCCAGCCGCGCCTGTTGAACCTGAAGCAGATCATCGACGAATTCCTGCGTCACCGCCGCGAAGTCGTCACCCGCCGCACCATCTACGAACTGCGCAAGGCGCGCGAACGTGGCCACATCCTGGAAGGCCTGGCCGTTGCGCTGTCCAATGTCGACGACATCATTGCGCTGATCAAGGCCTCGGAAACCCCGCCGGCTGCCAAGGTGGCGCTGATGGCGCGTGCCTGGCGCTCGGAGCTGGTGGAAGAGATGCTGTCCCGCGTGGACCAGAGCAAGGCGCGCCCGGACGGGCTGGATGCCGAATTCGGCCTGCACCCGGACGGCTACCGCCTGTCCGACGCGCAAGCCCAGGCCATCCTGGAAATGCGTCTGCAACGCCTGACCGGCCTGGAGCAGGACAAGATTGTCGGCGAATACCGCGACATCATGGCCATCATCCTGGACCTGATCGACATTCTGGAACGTCCGGAACGCATCAACCAGATCATCGGCGACGAACTCTCTGCCATCAAGACCCAGTTCGGCGATGGCCGTCGTTCGGAAATCGAACCGTTTGGCGGCGACATCAATATCGAGGACCTGATCACCCCGCAAGACATGGTGGTGACCATCTCCCATACCGGCTATATCAAGACCCAGCCGATCGACGATTACCGCTCGCAGCGCCGTGGCGGTCGTGGCAAGCAGGCTGCGGCCACCAAGGATGACGATTTCATCGACACCCTGTTTGTGGCCAATACCCACGACTACGTGCTGTGCTTCTCCAGCAAGGGCCGCTGCTACTGGATCAAGGTTTATGATCTGCCGCAGGGCGGTCGCAACAGCCGCGGCAAGCCGATGGTGAATGTGCTGCCGCTGGCCGATGGCGAGAAGATCAACGCACTGCTGCCGATCAAGGCCTTCACCGATGCCGAAGCCGTGTGCGACGAAAACGAAGATGATGAAGCCGCCGCCCTCAAGGCCAAGGGTCCGTTTATCTTCATGTGTACCGCCAACGGCACGGTGAAGAAAACCCCGCTGGAAGCCTTCTCCCGTCCGCGTACCGCCGGCATCATCGCCGTGCGTCTGGACGAAGGTGACAACCTGATCGGCGTCGCCCTGACTTCCGGCAACGACCAGATCATGCTGTTCTCCGACGCCGGCAAGGCCGTGCGCTTCAGCGAAACCGACGTGCGTGCCATGGGCCGTACCGCCGGTGGCGTGCGCGGCATGATGCTGGGTGAAGGCCAGCAGGTGATTTCCCTGCTGGTCACCAATTCGGAAGAGCAGCAAGTGCTGACCGCCAGCGATGGCGGCTATGGCAAGCGCACCCGCACCGGCGAATTTCGTCATACCAGCCGTGGCACCCAGGGCGTGATTGCGATGGACCTGACCGACAAGACCGGCCTCAAACTGGTGGCCGCCAGCCTGGTGGAAGACAGCGACGACGTGATGCTGATCACCACCGGCGGCGTGCTGATTCGCACCAAGGTATCTGAAGTGCGTGAAACCGGCCGTTCGGCACAGGGCGTGCGCCTGATCAACCTGGACGAGGGCGAGAAGCTGATCGGCCTGGAAAAGGTGGCAGAAGGCGAATCCGACGAGGAAGTCGAAGTTGTCGATGGCGATGCAGCCAACGGTGAAGATGTC
This sequence comes from Aquitalea magnusonii, assembly GCF_002217795.2. NCBI lineage: Bacteria > Pseudomonadati > Pseudomonadota > Betaproteobacteria > Neisseriales > Chromobacteriaceae > Aquitalea > Aquitalea magnusonii. Next base: position 1,907,157 of record NZ_AP018823.1, on the reverse strand, counting down.
GCCGCACCGGCAGCCGACGCCGCCAGCGCAGGGGATGCCGAGGCATGACGGCAAGCCCTGCCAATCCGCAGGTGCTGGAGACGATGAGCAAGCTCTTCGTCTCCCTCCCGCACTGTGCCACCCTTGGTTTCCAGTATCTGGGCACCGAGGGTCGCCGCCCGGTGCTCAAGGTGGAGTGGCGGGAAGACCTGGTGGGCAACCCCGCCAGCGGCACCATTCACGGCGGGGTGATCACCTCGCTGGTGGATACCACCAGCGCCGTTTCGGTCACCGCCTGCCTGCCGGATTTTGAAACCATTGCCACGCTGGACCTGCGCATCGACTACCTGACGGCAGCCACACCGGGCAAGGCCATTCACTGCCGTGCGGAGTGTTACCGCCTGGCCAGCCAGATCGCCTTCACCCGCGCCGTGTGCTATCACGATGACCCCGCCGATCCCATCGCCCATGGTGTAGCCACTTTCATGCGTGAATCCAGTCGCGCCTCGATGTTGCAGGAGCCAAAACCATGAGCGATTTCATGGAAAAACTGGCCACACTGCGCGATGCCAAGGACTTCACCGCCCTGATCGACGCCATTCCCTATGCCCGGCTGATGGGCGTGGAAATGCGGGAAGACGAAGCGGGCGAGTTGCTGTTCCAGCTACCGTTTGTCGAGCGCAATGTCGGCAACACCGTTCTGCCGGCACTGCACGGCGGGCTGATTGGCGGGTTTCTGGAAAATGCGGCGCTGCTGCACCTGATCTGGCATCGCGAATCGCTGGCAGCACCCAAGATTGTCGATTTTTCGCTGGACTACCTGCGTTCAGGTCGACCGCAAACCCTGTTTGCCCGCTGCGAGATCACCAAGCAGGGCAAGCGCGTGGCACATGTATTGATAGAGGCCTGGCAAGAAGACCGCCGCAAGCCGGTGGCTGTGGCACGGGCCCATTTCCTGCTGACGCAGTGACACACAGGCATGGCCTGATCTGGTCATGCCGCAAGTTTGAAGCAATGACTGAGGACAGACATGGCCAAGGTGTATAACTTTTCCGCCGGACCGGCAGTTTTGCCCCACGACGTTCTGGCACAAGCCCAAAGTGAAATGCTGGACTGGCACGGCTCCGGCATGTGCGTGATGGAAATGAGCCATCGCGGCAAGGAATTCATGGAAATCATCCATGATGCCGAGCAGGACCTGCGCGAGCTGATGCATGTGCCGGCCGGTTACAAGGTGCTGTTCCTGCAAGGCGGTGCCTCCATGCAGTTTTCCATGGTGCCGCTGAATCTGCTGGGCGACAAACAGTCGGTCGATATCGTCAATACCGGTCACTGGTCCAAGCTGGCCATCAAGGAAGCGCGTCGTTATTGCAATGTCAACGTGGTGGCCAGTAGCGAAGACCGCAACTTTGCCTATGTGCCGGCAGAGGAAACCTGGCAGCGCGACCCCAACGCCGCCTATCTGCACTACACCTCGAACGAAACCATCGGCGGTTTGCAGTTCCCCTTCGTGCCGTCCGAGCAGGGCGTGCCGCTGGTATGTGACATGTCCTCCGACTTCCTGTCGCGCGAAGTGGATGTCAGCAAGTTCGGCCTGATCTATGCTGGCGCGCAAAAGAATATCGGCCCGTCCGGTCTGGTAGTGCTACTGGTGCGTGAAGACCTGCTGGGCCGCGCCCGTGCCGACCTGCCCACCATGCTCAACTATCAGGTCCATGCCGACGCCGACTCCATGTACAACACCCCGGCCACCTATCCCATCTATATCGCCGGCCTGGTGTTCAAGTGGCTGAAGCAGCAGGGCGGGGTAAAGGGCATGGCAAGCCGCAATGCGGAAAAAGCCGGTCTGCTGTATCACACCATCCAGGCCAGCGAAGGCTTCTACACCACCCATATCGATGAACCCTTCCGTTCGCGCATGAATGTGGTGTTCCGCCTGAAGGACGAGGCACTGGAAGAGAGCTTCATGATGGAAGCACGCAAGAACGGGCTGATCCAGCTCAAGGGTCACCGCGTGGTTGGCGGCATGCGTGCCTCCATTTACAACGCCATGCCGATTGAAGGGGTGAAGGCACTGGCCAGCTTCATGCAGGACTTCGCCCGCCAGAACGGCTGAGGCTGAGCAATGCAGGCAGATTGTTCTGCCAACACGACACTGTGTGCAAAAACCCGTGGCCAACACGGGTTTTTTCTTGTGCGCAGCGGTTTTATGATGGATGACCATAACAATATCGGAAATCATGCCATGGACCGCTCCATTCAACGCTTGCTGCTTGCGGGCGGCCTCATCGTGTCACTGGCCATGGGCATTCGCCATGGCTTCGGCTTTTTCATGCCGCCCATGACCAGCGCCTTTGGCTGGACCCGCGAAAGCTTCGCCTTTGCGCTGGGCATGCAGAACCTGATCTGGGGCCTGGCGCAGCCCTTTGCCGGAGCCCTGGCCGACCGGCATGGTCCGGGCAAGGTGCTGCTGGGCGGGGGCCTGCTGTATGCCTTGGGCCTGCTGCTGATGACGGTATCGGCCACGCCGGTGCTGTTTTCGCTGTCAGCCGGCGTCTTGCTGGGGCTGGCCTTGTCCGGCACCACCTATAGCGTGATTTTTGGCGTGCTGGGCCGTACCGTGCCCGCTGCCTATCGTTCGCGCGCCATGGGACTGACCGCAGCGGCCGGCTCCTTCGGTCAGTTTGCCATGGTGCCGATCGAGCGCTCGCTGATCGACGGCATGGGCTGGCTGCCCTCCCTGCTGGTACTGGCCGGCTGTGCCTTGCTGATGTTGCCGCTGGGGCGCTCACTTACCCGGCAGGCAGATGCCATGCCGCAAACCGGCGCACCGCAGGTGCATGCACATCTGCTGCAAGGCATGCTGCATACCTTTGCCCGCGCCTGGACCGAAAAAGGCTTCCGCCTGCTGATGGCGGGCTATTTTGTCTGCGGTTTTCAGGTGGTATTCATTGGCGTGCATCTGCCGGCCTATCTGCGTGATCACGGCATGGGCGGCAATATCGCCAGTCTGGCGCTGGCCCTGATCGGTCTGTTCAATATTTTCGGTACCTTTATCTTTGGCGAAGCCGGCAGCCGTTATGCCAAACCGCCCTTGCTGGCCGGCATTTATCTGGCGCGCAGCATTGCCATCGGCCTGTTTCTGTTATTGCCGCTGTCGGTGCCCTCGGTGCTGGTATTTGCCTCGGTGATGGGCTTTCTGTGGCTGTCCACCGTACCGCTGACCAATGGCGTGATTGCCAGCCAGTTTGGCGTACAGCACCTTGGCATGCTGTCCGGGGCGGTGTTCTTCTCGCATCAGTTGGGCAGCTTTCTGGGCGTGTGGCTGGGAGGCAAGCTGTACGACCTGAACGGCAATTACAATATCGTGTGGGGCATCGCCATCGCACTGGGCGTACTGGCCGCGCTGGCCAACCTGCCGATACGCGAGCAGGCATCTGCCGCCTTTGCCGACAAGGCCGCTGCATGAAAACCGCTTTGTATGCCGTGCTGGGCCTGTTGCTGGTGATACTGCTGTTGATGTATCAGCAACCGCGCTTTGTCATGGCATTTTCCGACTTGATAACCGCCTGTTTTTGAAGCGTCAGGAGCTTGCATGCTGAGTACCGAACTGTTTGCCCGTTTGACTGCCATCTGGGAAGAGGGCGAGCATCACGATGCCGTCACCACCGAACGCGCACTGAAAAACCTGTTCATCACGCCGGATACCGGGCGCTTTCTCTACCAGCTATTGCGGCATGCCAATCCGCAGCATGTGCTGGAGATCGGTACATCCAACGGTTATTCCACCTTGTGGCTGGCGCTGGCACTGCGGGATCGTAGCGGTCGCATCACCAGTCTGGACGTTCTGCCGGCCAAACAGCAGCAAGCAGCGCGACATTTGCAGGATTTTGCCTTGCAACACAAGGTGGAACTGCATTGCCAGGACGCTGCCGCCCATTTGCGCGCAGCGGCCGACGGCAGCGTGGATGTGGTGTTTCTGGACGCAGATCGCAGCCGATATGTGGATTATTGGCCTGATTTGTGCAGGATTCTGCGTCGTGGCGGCCTGATCGTGGTGGATAATGTTCTGTCGCATGCGGCTGAATGTGCAGATTTCATTCGACTGGTGCTTGCGACGGAAGGCTATCTCGCGGAAACTTACCAGATTGGAAAAGGCCAGTTTGTCATAGTGAAAGATTGATTACGTGTCAGAAGAACTGCTGAAGCAACATCGCGATGCCATCGACGCCATCGATGCCCAGATCCTCCACCTGCTTAACAGCCGTGCCAGTCATGCCCGTGAGATCGGAGAAATCAAGGGTGGTGGCATCATTTACCGCCCGGAGCGTGAGGCGCAGGTGCTGCGCCGCATCCAGCAGCTCAATCCGGGCCCCTTGCCGAATGAAAGCGTGGCGCGGCTGTTTCGCGAGGTGATGTCCGAATGCCTGGCGCTGGAAAAACCCTTGTCCATCGCCTACCTGGGGCCGGAAGGCACCTTCACCCAACTGGCTGCCATCAAGCACTTTGGTCATGCAGCACGCACGGTAGCCTGCGCCTCGGTGGATGAGGCTTTCCGCCTGGTGGAATCCCGCGCGCTGGATTATGTGGTGGCTCCGGTGGAAAACAGCACCGAAGGTGCGGTTGGCCGCACGCTGGACTTGATGGTCAGCAGCCCGCTGCGCATTTGCGGTGAGGTGGTGCTGCGCATTCATCATCACCTGCTGCGCAAGCAGGAAGGCATGAACGGCATCACTCGGGTGTATGCCCATGCCCAGGCGCTGGCGCAATGTCACGAATGGCTGAACAAGAACCTGCCGGCACATGTCGAGCGGGTATCGGTGGCCAGCAACGCCGAAGCGGCCCGTCTGGCAGGCGAGGATGTAAACGCCGCAGCCATTGCCGGCCAGGCCGCGGCCGAGCGCTATGGCCTGGTCAAGCTGGCGGAAAACATCGAAGACGAACCGAACAACACCACCCGCTTCCTGGTGCTGGGCAATCAGCAGGTTGGCGTAAGCGGTCAGGACAAGACCTCCATCGTGGTGGCAGCGCCGAATCGACCGGGCGCGGTACATCAGTTGCTGGCACCGGTGGCCGACAACGGCGTCTCGATGACCAAGTTCGAATCGCGTCCTTCGCGTGCCGGCTTGTGGGACTACGTTTTCTTCATCGACATGGAAGGGCATCATGACGATGCCAATGTCGCGACGGCGCTGGCCGGCCTGTCGGAGCGGACGTCCTTTGTCAAAGTGCTGGGTTCCTACCCGCAGGCCGTATTGTAAAGAGTGAATGATATGCAACAGCCGGTCGGAATGTTCCGCCCGGCTGTATTCGTTTTTGGAGAGTCAAATGAAGGCAGTGTGTCTGTTTTGTGGGTCCAATAAAGGCAATCGTCCAGAATATGTTGCTGCAGCCGTGAATCTTGGTCGCACGCTGGCCGAAGAGGGCATCACCCTGGTGTATGGTGCCGGCAAGGTGGGTTTGATGGGAGTGGCCGCCGATGCCGCGCTGGCCGCCGGTGGCAAGGTGATTGGCGTGATTCCGGAATTTCTCAAGGCCAAGGAAGTCGCCCACCTGGGTCTCACCGAACTGCATGTCACCGAAACCATGCATCAGCGCAAGGCAATGATGGCCAGCCTGGCAGACGGTTTTATCGCGCTGCCGGGTGGGTTTGGTACTTTTGACGAATTATTCGAGATTCTTACCTGGGCGCAACTGTCGGTACACCAAAAGCCGGTTGGCCTGCTGGATGTGGCTGGCTTCTATCAACCACTGCTGACGCTGGCGCAGCATGCTGTGGCAGAAGGCTTTGTGCCGGCAGGCAATATGGAATTGTTTGCCCATGCGCCAGATGTGGTGACGCTGCTGGATGTCATGCGGAACTATCAGCCGCGCCAGACCGTGAAGTGGCTTGATCTGGAAAAGACCTGACCCCATCTGGGAATAGACCGTCCCAGGGAATTCGACATGAACGAGATGCACGTTGCTGACAGCAAGACTTGGCGTTGGCGCTTGCGCCGACTGCTGACCGGACCATTGGTGTTGCTGGCTGCGCTGCTGCTTGCTTTTGAAGAGTTTGCCTGGGACGAGCTGTCAGCCTGGCTGGCCAGGCTAGGGCGGTTGCCGGTATTGCGCCAGATCGAGTCGGCCATAGCGCGCGCATCGCCAGGGGTGGCGCTTAGCCTGTTTCTGTTGCCGGTGCTGGGGCTGTTGCCGGTCAAGCTGGCCGCCGTGCTGCTGATCAGCCGCGGCCATGCCGTGCTCGGCCTGTTGGTCATTCTGCTGGCCAAGCTGCTGGGTACCGCAGTGGCGGCACGGTTATTTGGCCTGACCCGCAAGCAACTGATGAGCGTGGGCTGGTTTGCCCGCGCTTATCAGCTCTTCATGCGTTTCAAGGCTTATGTATATGGCAGGCTTGCCGCATCCCGTGCCTGGCAGGCCGCTCATCGGCTGCTCAATGTGTTGCGAACATCTCTGCGCCGCCCATCCGCCTGGTCCCGCCTTGGGCGGCGCCTGTCGCGGCAGTGGCAGCATTTGCGTAAATAGCGGACATCGCCGTGCTGCCGCTTCTGCTAAAATCTGATGTCCGCCGTGATGCGGAGCTGAGCGCCCCAATCCCTTTTGCAGGAACAAAGCATGATTATCGTGATGACCCGTTACGCACAGGATGAGCAGATTCAGGCCGTAGTCGACAAGATTCGTGCCGCGGGCCTGAGCGAGCATGTCTCCCGTGGTACCGAGCGCACCATTATTGGCGCGGTGGGGGATGAGCGGGTATTCAGCCCGGACGCCTTTGCCCTGTTGCCGGGCGTGGAGCGGGCGATGCGGGTAGTCAGGGAGTACCGCATTGTGTCGCGTGAAGTGCATCCGGCCGACAGCGTGGTGCAGGTTCGTGGGCTTTCTATCGGCGGTCCTGCCATTCATGTGATTGCCGGCCCGGCTGCCGTGGAAACGCCGGAACAGATGGCGCTGTCGGCCCAGATGGTGCGTCAGCATGGCGGCAAACTGCTGCGCGGCGGTGCGTTCAAGCCGCGTACCAGCCCCTATGCCTTCCAGGGCGTTGGCGTGGAGGGGCTGGAGATCCTGCAGCAGGAGGCGCGCCGCCAGGGCCTGCCCATGGTCAGCGAATTACTGGATGTGCGCCTGCTGGATACCTTCCTTGAATATGATGTGGATGTCATCGAAATTGGCGCACGCAATATGCAGAATGTCGGCCTGCTCAAGGAAGTTGGGCGCATCAACAAGCCGGTGATCCTGAAGCGCGGGCCGTCTTCCAGCTTGAGTGAGTGGCTGATGGCCGCGGAGTACATTGCCGCCGGTGGCAATCACAACATTATTTTCTGTGAGCGTGGCGTACGCAGTTTCGAAACGTCTTATCGCAACATGCTGGACCTCTCAGCCATTGCCGTGATGAAGCGGGAAACCCATCTGCCGGTGATTGTCGACCCCAGTCATGCCGCAGGAAAAGCATGGATGGTGCCCGCACTGGCCAAAGCGGCGCTGGCGGCCGGGGCGGATGGCCTGATGCTGGACATCCACCCGGACCCGGCCAATGCCTGGTGTGATGGCGAGCAAGCACTTAATCCTGGCGAGTTCGCCCTGCTGATGCAGCAGCTATCCGCGCTGGCCACCACGCTGGGGCGCAGTCTGGCCTGAGTCTTGTCTTCGGGTATGCGTTTTGTCTTGAGATAGTTTTGTCTTGGGATAAATGAAAAAACCGGCATCTGCCGGTTTTTTCATATCAGGAATGCTTAGGTCCAGCCAAGCAGATAAGGAGCCAGCCATCCGCCCAGCACACTGCATGCCAGTGGCGACAGCAAGGTGCTCAAAAGCAGCATGCCCCATGACAAGCCAGCCCATTTGCTGCGCAGCAGGGCCAGCAGGAACAGGCGGTACAGCAGATAGCTGATGATCACAATCATCGGCGGCATCATGATGTAGGCTGCCATCGGACGCCATTGCAGGAATGGAGAAGTCAGCAGGCAGCCCAGGCCCAATGTAAGCTGGGAGATCAGCAGGGCGGTGATGCGCGGAGATTCGGCCGGAAAGCTCAGGCCTCGCCTGCCGGCACTGACGGCGGCGGGCAACCAGATGGCCGCCGAGATTGCCAGCCAGATGTAGCTGTAAACGAAGGGTAGCCAGATGGGGCGCAGCAGGTGATAGGGCTCGGTCAGACGGATGGTCGTAGCCAGCAGGAAATAGCCTGCAACAAAAGCTGCAATGGCAACCGGGCTGCGTGCAGCGATCTGTCGCCACAGGATGTGCAGCAAATATGCGGCCAGCAGCAGAATGATGGTCCAGCCCCCGATGGTTGCGGTCATGCCTGTCCCAGCACGCGCAGCAGCGCTGCGGAAATGATTTCACCCATTTGGGCCAGGTAGTGTGTATGCATGTCGAAGGTGAAGCGTTGAGCGTCATCGCTGGCAAGTACCAGCAAGCCGAATGCGCTGCCGCTGGCATCGGTCAGCGGTATCTGGCTGAATGATTGCAGTACCGGCGTGGCCGGGAACCAGCCCAGCACTTCATCATTGACATAAGGGCCGCAGTAGGGGGCGGACAGATTGCGCGCCAATGCCTGGACTTCATGGCGCGCATTGTACAAGGGTGAGGATTCGGCTGCCGGGTGCCACAGGCGCAGTGCCATGCGATCCAGTGCAAAATCCTGATGGAAGCAACTGGCCAGACCATCCGCAATCTGCTGCAGGTTCAGGCAGCGCTGCAGCATCAGCGACAGCCGGTGCGCACTATGGATGATCTGGTCATTGGCTTCGCCGTGGCGGATGAGTTGATGCAGGCGGGCTTCCAACTGGCGGTTGCGGTCTTTCAGTTCCAGCATCTGGCGGTCTGCCAGTGAAACCACCACCCGGTCCTGCGCCATCTGGCCGCGCAGACCAAAGCGCTCGGCATGGTGCTGCAGGAAATCCGGATGGCTATCCAGAAAGGCCAGAACCTCTTCGCTTTGCATCAACATTCTCCTTGTGCGGCGCATGCGCGCCTTGGCAGTTCAGACTTCGATTTCGCCTTGGAATACCGTCATGGCCGGACCAGTCATGCGTACGGGCTGACCATCGCCATGCCATTCGATTTGCAGGTCGCCACCGCGGGTATGCACCAGCACCTTGCTGTCCAGCAGGCCGCGGCGGATGCCAGCCACAACCGCAGCGCAGGCCCCGGTGCCGCAGGCCAGGGTTTCGCCGGCACCGCGCTCAAAGACGCGCAGGCGGATTTCCTGCCGCGAAACAATCTGCATGAAGCCGGCGTTGACCTTCTCCGGAAAGCGATGATGAATTTCAATCAGGGCACCCAGTTCCTTGACCGGCGCGGTGTCGACATTATCGACCACCTGCACGGCGTGCGGGTTCCCCATTGATACCACGCTGATGTCGCAACTGTAGCCGCCGGTATCCAGCGGGTAGGTGATGGCGTCGCCTTCGGCAACAAAGGGGATGTCCACGGGCCGGAAGCGTGGCACGCCCATGTCGACAATCGCCTGGTTCTGGCCCAGGTATTCCGGAACGATCACGCCTTTGGCGGTTTCCACCCGGATGGCCTTCTTGTTGGTCAGTTTCTGGTCGCAGACAAACTTGGCAAAACAGCGTGCGCCGTTGCCGCATTGCTCCACTTCACTGCCGTCATTATTGAAAATGCGGTAGCGAAAATCGTTGTTTTCTTCCTGGGGGGATTCCACCAGCAGCAGCTGATCAAAGCCGATGCCGAAGTGGCGGTTGCCAAGTTGGCGAATTCTGTCGGTATCGAGGGAGACGGTTTGTCTGACACCGTCAATTACCATGAAGTCATTGCCCAGGCCATGCATCTTGCTGAATTTGAGTCGCATCGGAAAAGGTCCGGTCTCAGGGTTGGCCAAATGCCTTCCATCATAACCGATATGCCATGCCTGTCCAGCTTTGGAGCCATTCGATTGACACCTTACTAACCAGTAAGTAAAGTTTGCTGATGAAACCTGCCACCGATACCAAAAGCGATACCCGCAAGCGCATTCTCGACATTGCCGAGGAGCTGCTGCTGACGCGTGGCTACAATGCTTTCAGCTATCAGCACATCAGTTCGGTACTGGGCGTGCGTAATGCTGCCATTCACTACCATTACCCCAAGAAAACCGACCTTGGCGTGGCGCTGATCCAGCGTTACCGCCGTCGCTTCCAGCGCTTTATCGAAGCGCAGCTGGCCTTGACACCTGCCGAGCAACTGGAGCGCTATTACACGCTGACCGATGCCTATTTCGAGCGTGACCAGCAAATTTGTCCCAGCGGCATCCTGACGACCGAATACCAGACCCTGCCACAGGAAATGCAGCAGGAAGCCAATGCCTTTGTCGATGAAATGCGTGACTGGGCGGTCAGCATTGCTGCGCGCGGGCGGGCTGATGGCAGCATGCGCTATGCCGGCACGCCGGAAGCCATGGGCCTGTTGATGCTGGCCGCCCTGCAGGGCGGCTTGCAACTGGCGCGTACCGACCAGGCAGTGATCGACGCGCTGAAAATCCAGATCCGGGCCTTGCTGGGCCTGGATGCTTCACTTCCATGACATAAAACAGAGGGCTAACACGCATGGATTATCAAAAAAACAGCATGAGTCGCATTGCCGACAAGGTAGGCAAGTTGCCGGTCGGTATGCGCAGCAGGGTCTTGTCCCTGCTGTTTGGGCGGCTGGTTCCTTTTCTGTCCACATCCGGCATTCGCTTTGAGCAGGTGGGGCATAGCAGCCTGACTGTTTCCATTCGCAACCAGCGCAAGGTGCAAAACCATATCAAGGGCGTACATGCCGCGGCCATGGCACTGCTGGCCGAGACCGCCAGTGGCTTTGTCGTGGGCATGAACGTGCCGGATGACAAGCTGATGCTGCTCAAGTCGATGAAGGTGAATTACATCAAGCGCGCGCAGGGCAATATGCGCGCTGTGGCCACACTGAGCGACGCGCAGATTCACGCCATGTACGACACCGACAAGGGTGATGTGCTGGTTGATGTCAGCGTAACAGACGAATCGGGGGAGTCACCGGTTATCTGCGAAATGGTGTGGGCATGGGTGCCCAAGAAGCGCCCTCAATAAAGGAGCCCAAACATGCAATGGCAGACATTTGATGTTGGCGTAGAGGATAAGGTGGCACTGGTGCGCTTCAATCGCGCCGACAAGGCCAATGCATTGAACCAGACCATGTGGCAGGAGCTGCAATCGGTGATGGAGTGGGCGGATGCCGAGCCTGCGGTGCGTGCGGTGGTGCTGGCTGGTCATGGCAAGCATTTTTGTTCCGGCATTGATCTATCCATGCTGATGGGTATTCAGGGCGCGATTGCTAATGAATGCGAAGGTCGGCAGCGTGAAAAACTGCGTCGGCTGATTCTGCAACTGCAGGACAATGTGTCCAGCCTGGAGCGCTGTCGCAAGCCGGTGGTGGCGGCCATACATGGTGCCTGCCTTGGCGGCGGGCTGGATATTGCGCTGGCGGCGGACTTCCGCTTTGCGGCTGCAGATGCGGTATTTGGCGTGCGCGAAGTGGATATCGGCATGGTGGCAGACGTCGGGACGCTGCAGCGTTTGCCAGGCGTGGTCGGGCAGGGCGTGGCAAGGGAGATGGCCCTCACCGGGCGAGATGTGGCGGCAGAGGAGGCGCTGCGCATTGGTCTGGTTAACCGCCTGCTGCCTGATGCTGACGGGGTGCTGGCCGCGGCCATGGCGTCGGCGGCGTTAATCGCCAGCAAGTCGCCGCTGGCCGTACGGGGCAGCAAGGAAATGCTGAATTACGCCCGCGATCACAGCGTGGCAGACAGCCTGAATCATGTCGCCACCTGGAATGCGGCCATGCTGTTGTCAGAAGACATCCAGAAAGCGGCCATGGCATCCATGACGCGGCAGACGGTGGTTTTTCGCGACTGAGCAGCCCGTCTTTGATCAAGCCGCCTGCAAACTGCTGCAGGTGGCTCTCCTGCATATATTAATACTACGGCGCAGTGTCGCTGCGGCATGCTGCATCCCGCAAGGCTTGCGTCGCTGATGCAAAATGACGGGCGACTGCCAGCTTGGCCGCTGCGGGGTCGCGGTCGCATATCGCATCGACAATATATTGATGCAATTGAATGATTGACTCCCAGTCAGGACTGACATCGCGCGCATCCAATCCAGCAGAAATGGAGCTGGCCAGCGGCGTGCGCAATGCTTCAATCATCAATGAATAGAGCGGATTGCCGGATGCTTTGGCAATTTGCAAGTGAAACAAACTGTCCTGCAGAATGAATTGTTCATGATCACCAAGCGTATGGCGCAGCATTTTCATCTGCTGTTGCAAGGTGAAGAAATCCTCTGCTGAACCGCACTGCGCCGCCTGTTCGGCACATCCCATCTCCAATGCACAACGAACATCAAGAATTTGTTGTGCCGATATCTGCTGTGTTGCCATCGCATTACGGAAAATCGTTTCCATGGCCGTCGGTTTGCATCTATCGACTCGTGGGCGCTTTCCGCTGCTGATCTCCAGAATCCCAAGAGTGGAAAGCGAGCAAAATGCTTCGCGAATCACGCCACGACTGACGCCCAAGGTATCAATCAACTGCATTTCGCTGGGTACTTCCATTCCTGGAATAAGCTGGCGCTTGTCAATGAGGTTGAGCAAATAATTGCTAACCTGTGCTGATAATGTTGTCTTTTCCATTTTTCAGAAGCGGGTTGAGAACGTTTTGCCATATAAATATGAGTAACCTTTTATGTTGCTTATATTTTACTTGTTTTAGCAACTGGCAAAATATTCAGCTCCGCGCAGTCTCTCCTTGATTGTTTATCTGTCCCATTAGCCAATTGCACCTTATTTTTCATGACCATAACCTGTCTTACAGGCGGACATGTTAAAGAGAGGATGCTGATGCCTTGGTCTACTGATATGGAATTATTTTCCCTGATGAAACAAGAATTATTCCCTGCCGTTGCTGGGGATATTCTGGATGAAATGGGCTATCGACATCAATTTCTGAGTCAGACACTCCGGCCACTGCATCCGGATATGGTTATTGCTGGGCGTGCGATGCCAGTGCTGGAGGCAGATTATCCGGCTGCCATGATGGCTGATTCACCTGGCCCGCTTGCTGGCAAGGACTTCGGCCTGATGTTTGAGGCATTGGATAGTCTTAAAGCCGGAGAGGTATATATCGCTGCCGGCGCTTCGCCCAAGTATGCCTTATGGGGTGGTTTGATGACGGCCCGTGCAAAGTACTTAAAGGCTGCCGGTGCCATTCTGAATGGTTACTCCCGTGATACGCAAGAAATATTATCCATGAATTTCCCTGTTTTTTCTTATGGTTCTTATGCGCAAGATCAAAAAGTACGGGGAAAGGTACTGGATTATCGTGTGTCAATTGAAGTTGATCATATTGTCATTCATCCAGGAGATTTGGTGTTTTCAGATCGTGATGGTGTATTACTTATACCGCAGACCATCGAACGCGAAGTCATTCATTTGGCTCTGGAAAAGGTTCGTGCTGAAAATCATGTTCGCAATGCAATTGATCAAGGCATGGCTACCGTTGAAGCATACCATCGCTTTGGGGTGATGTAGAACTGTGTAGCAAGAACGTCAATGGAGCAGTCATGACAAAAGTACGCTGGTACATTGTTTTTTTCTTATCCTTGGGCGGGGCAATCAATTATCTTGATCGATCTGCATTTGCAATTGCAGCCCCGATGTTTGCCAAGGAGTTGGCATTAACACCCAGCCAGCTTGGTCTGGTGTTTAGTAGTTTCTCAATTGGCTACGCCGTGTTTAATCTTGCGGGTGGTTATGCAGCAGATCGCTGGGGACCGAAATTGGTTCTGAGCGTGAGCATGGCATGCTGGTCAACATTTTGTGCATTGATTGGCGTGGCCACCGGTTTTATTTCCATGGTGGTGATTCGTATTTTATTCGGTGCGGGTGAAGGTCCATTTTCCACAACGGTCAATAAAATGATCAATAATTGGTTTCCCAAACGTGAAGTGGCCAGCGCCATTGGGATGGCTACCGTGGGCAATCCATTGGGTGGGGCAATTGCCGGCCCGGCGGTAGGTATGCTGGCAATTACATTTGGCTGGAGAGTATCGTTTTTTATTATTGCACTACTCGGATTTGTATGGCTACTTGGGTGGCGAGGCATTGCTACTGATAAACCACAAGAACATCCCATGATCGATGCTGATGAGCTTGACTATATTCGAAAATATCAATCACAGGATCAGGTATTCGCCGGTGCTTCACTGCCATTGTCTTTTTATCTTAAGCAGCCAACCATCCTTGCTACGGCATTTGCATTTTTTGGATTGAATTATATTCTTTTCTTTTTTATGTCCTGGTTTCCCAGTTTTCTGTCGTCAACACAACATCTTGATCTAAAGGAAATGAGTATTGTCAGCACCATTCCGTGGCTGCTCGGTTGTCTGGGCATGGGGCTGGGTGGGTTTCTTTGCGACCATATCATGCGAAAAACAGGGAAGCCATTATTGTCACGCAAAATTGTATTAGTCAGTTGTTTGGGGAGTGCTGCTGTTTTTGTCGCACTATCTGGTAGTGCGCAAAGCGCAGCGCAGGCAGTTGTTATGATGGCGTGCGGTCTATTCTTTATGTATTTATCCGCCACTACCTATTGGGCTATTTTGCAAGATACGGTTGCACAGGGGAATATAGGGATGGTAGGTGGTCTTGTGCATGCCCTTGCCAATATTGCTGGCATTTTGGGACCTGCCATTACTGGCTATTTGATTGAGTGGACGGGCTCTTATCATAGTGCTTTTTTCTTGGCAGCTGGCATTGCCATCGGCGGCGCACTGAGTGTTGCCTTTTTTGTCAAGCCGCTTGAGTTTACGACGCAGGAGTAGAGGAGATTAACGATGAAACTGGGTTTTGGACTATATCGGCATATGCTGGATGAAAAACATTTCGATTTTGCGCGGCAATGTGGCGCTACCCATATTGTTGTGCATATGGCGGATTATTTTCGCGGCAGTCAAACTTTTTCAAAAACTGATCAGCCAATAGGTGACCAGCAGGGCTGGGGGGTGTCCGAGCCTGTTATCTGGACTGTGGATGAGTTGCTGGCGATTCGGCAGCAAATTGAAAGCCATGGCCTGGTATTTTATGCAATTGAAAATTTTGAGCCGGCACATTGGCATCATATTTTATTCGATGGGCCGCGCAAGCTGGAGCAGATGGAAGTAGTCAAACAGATTATTCGTAACGTTGGAGAGGCAGGCATTCCGGTATTCGGTTACAACTTTAGTCTTTCTGGTGTCGCTGGGCGGGTTATTGGTAACAAGGCTCGCGGGGGAGCGCAAACGGTGGGTTTGGAGGGGCGCAGTAAACAAACAGATAGCCTTCTGCCGCGCAGCATGGCATGGAATATGCTGGTTGACCCGGAGGCGCAAGGCTTCTGGCCTGCAACCAGCCAGGAACAGCTATGGCAAAGGCTGGAGTACTTCTTGAGGGAAATTATACCTGTTGCCGAGCAGGCGGGCGTTCGACTGGCTGCTCATCCGGACGACCCTCCACTAGAGGAGGTGCGTGGTCAGCCGCGTCTGGTTTATCAACCATATCTTTATCAGAAATTGCTGGATATTTATCCAAGCAAAGCGAATGCCTTGGAATTTTGTCTAGGAACGGTAGCAGAAATGTCGGAAGGCGATATTTATCGCGCGGTAGAGCAGTATGTCAGCCAGGGTGCCATATGCTATATCCATTTTCGCAATGTGCATGGGCGGGTGCCGCATTACCATGAAACCTTTATTGATGAAGGTGATATTGATATGGCACGTGTGCTGCGTATTTTGCAGAAATACCAGTTTGATGGTGTTCTCATTCCCGATCATTCGCCGCAAATGAGTTGCGCTGCTCCGTGGCATGCAGGAATGGCGTTTGCCATGGGGTATATGCGGGCATTAATGCAGCAAGGCCTTGATTGACACCCTGTCAGCGGCAGAGTGCAAGGCGTATTTGGCCAGGGTATTAGGTTGACTTGTCCGCCATACGAACAAACGCCACGCGGGTGACACGTGGCGTTTGTTTCACTCACTCAGGGCGGATGCCCCTATGCTATTGTGCTGCGCTTGCGGCAGCCGGCTTGGCTACCGATTCCCACTTGCCGTTCTTCAGCTGATACAGCGAAACGGTACCGTTGACAATATTGCCTTTCGGGTCGAAGGCGATGTCGCCGGTCACGCCTTGCAGCTTGGTCTTGGCGATTTCCGGCAGGTACTTGGCCGGATCGGCAGAGCCGGCACGCTTCATGGCTTCAATCAGCACGCGGGTGGCGTCATAGGTGTAAGGCGCATAGGCCTGGATGTCGGCATTGAAGCGCTTCTTGAACTTGTCGTTGAATGCTGCAAAGCCGGGCATGCTTTCCTTGGGTGCGCCGGCGCTGGAGGCATAGCTGCCTTCGGCATCCTTGCCACCCAGTTTGGCGAATTCGGCGGTATTCACACCGTCAGCACCCATGTAGTCGGCGGTGATGCCCAGTTTGCGCATCTGTTTGACCATCGGGCCGGCTTGTGCGTCCATGCCGCCGTAGAATACCAAATCAGGCTTCTCACCCTTGATGGAGGTGAGAATGGCCATGAAGTCGGTGGCGCTGTTGGTGGTGAATTCGCGCTTGATTACCTTGCCGCCGGCAGCTTCTACCGATTTGGCAAAGTCATCCGCCAGGCCCTGACCATAGGTGGTGCGATCGTCAATGATGGCAATGCGGCTACGCTTCAGATCGCCCACGGCAAACTTGGCCAGCGCCTGTCCCTGCTGCTGGTCGTTGGCAATGATGCGGAAGGTGTTCTTGAAGCCTTGCTCAGTGAACTTGGGGCTGGTAACCGAACCGGCAATCATCGGAATGCCTGCGTCCGAATAGATTTTGGATGCCGGAATGGCTGCGCCTGAGGTCAGGTGGCCGATTACGCCGGCAACCTTGTTGTCCACAAAGCGTTGTGCCACCTGGGTGGCGGTTTTCGGGTCGGCCTGGTCATCTTCCGAAACCACTTCGAACTTGACCGGCTTGCCGTCCAGTTTCAGGTTTTCAGCGGTGGCTTCTTCGGCAGCCAGCTTGACGCCATTGTCGGCATCGCGGCCCCAGTGCGCAAACGGGCCGGTCAGCGGATTGGCAGAGCCGATCTTCACGACCACGGCATCGGTGCTGGCTGCGGCGGCAGAGGCGTTTTGTTGCGAAGTGGCAGCGTCCTGCTTGCCGCAGGCGGTCAGTGCCAGCACGGCGGCAGTGATAAGGGTAATACGTGGGAGATACATGGAAATGCCCTGGTCTAATTAGAATTTGATGAGGGTCATTCGCCACGAAAGCTTTTGGCATTTCATGTCAGCACACCCCGGGGGTGGTGGGGTCTGTTGATGGCACCGAATGGATACAATCGACGCCACTGACTTGCACATTTTTGTTGTTCTGCCGCATTTCGTCAACCTTTGTGGCTGATCCAGATCAGATCGCAGTCAATACGGCCGAGTCATTGTCATGTCGGAAATGAAAAAAAGCGCAGCCTAGGCTGCGCTTTTTCAGAGGTGGAGCAGAACTTACTGCGCTGCGCTGGCTGCTGCCGGTGCGCCGCCAACGGTGGAGACCACTTCCCACTTGCCGTTCTTGACTTGGTAAACGGTAACGGCACCGTTCTTGATGTCGCCCTTGTCGTCAAAGGAGATCTTGCCGGTAACGCCGGTGTAGTCGGTCTTGCCAACTTCCGGCAGGTATACCTTGGGATCGGTGGACTTGGCGCGCTTCATGGCATCAACCAGTACACGTACGGCATCGTACTCATACGGAGCGTAGATCTGTACTTCGGTGTTGAACTTGGCCTTGAACTTGTCGTTGAAGGCAGCAAAACCCGGCATCTTGTCACGCGGTACGCCGCAACTGGAGGACAGTTGACCTTCAGCGGCTTCGCCAGCCAGCTTGATGAATTCCGGAGTCTGCCAGCCATCGCCACCCATCAGTTTGGCCTTGATGCCCAGGCGGGACATTTGCTTGGCCAGCGGGCCGGCTTGTGCGTCCATGCCGCCGTAGAAGATGACGTCCGGCTTGGTGGCCTTGATGGAAGTCAGAATGGCGTTGAAGTCGGTAGCGGTGTTGGTGGTAAATTCACGCTTCACCACTTCCAGACCCTTGGCCTTGACGGCTTTTTCGAACTCGTCAGCCAAGCCCTGACCGTAGGCGGTACGGTCGTCAATAATGGCAACCTTCTTGGCTTTCAGGCCGTCAGCAGCAAATTGACCCAGCGCAGTACCTTGTTGTACGTCGTTGGCAATTACGCGGAAGGTGGTTTTGAAGCCTTGCTTGGTGTAGTCCGGGTTGGTGGCGGACGGGGAGATTTGCGGCAGGCCGGCGTCGGAGTAAATCTTGGAGGCCGGGATGGTGGTGCCGGAGTTCAAGTGACCCACTACACCGACAACACCGGCGTCAACCAGGCGTTGTGCAACCTGGGTGCCGATTTTCGGATCACCCTGGTCATCTTCGGAAACCAGTTCGAATTTGACTTTCTTGCCACCGATCTCAACGCCTTCGGCGTTCAGGTCTTCAATGGCCAGCTTGGCACCAAATTCATTATCCTTGCCCAGATGCGAGATCGGGCCAGACATCGGGGATACCTGACCGATCTTCACGGTTACGTCACCACCGGCAGCAGCGGCTGCAGGAGCGGAGGCGGCACCGGCAGCCGGTTGCTCTTGTTTGCCGCAGGCGGCCAGGGTCATGGCAGCAGCAGCGATGAGGCTCAGACGAGCATACTTATTCATATTTTATTTCCCCTGATCTTATCTATGTAGACTTGGCGATCTCTGCGAGTAGTCCGATTAAAATTCAGACTTTACCCATTACTGATTCAGTCCATTCTTTTGGAATGGCCATCAGTTGCGCTGATTATGGGGAGCAGTTTGCGCGGGTGTCAACGGGGTTTATTCGTTGCCCCGCAATTTATTTTTATCGCCCTTAACAAGAGGCTCCAAGGGCTTGTGCGCGCTGCTGGCGGAGTGTGGCATCTTGTTCTATAACTTCCTGCCAGCCTTGAAGATTTTTCTCCACCAGGTCGGCCAGTGCGGCAATCCAGTGCGGGCTGTCATTCAGGCAGGGGATGTATCGGAATTCACCACCGCCGGCATGCTGGAAGGTGTGTTTTCCCTCCATGGCAATTTCTTCCAGTGTTTCCAGGCAGTCCCCGACAAAGCCCGGGCATATCACGTCCAGCGATTGGCAGCCTTGCTTGCCCAGTTGCTCGAATGTGGCGCTGGTATAGGGTTGCAGCCATTCCGCACGACCAAAGCGGCTTTGAAAGCTGATGACGTATTGCTCCTTGGTCAGTCCCAGACGTTCTGCCAGCAGGCGACCGGTCTTCAGGCATTCGCAGTGATAAGGGTCCCCTTTGTCCAGGGTAAAGCGTGGCACGCCATGAAAGCTCATCAGCAACTTTTGCGCACGGCCATTTTGCTGCCAATGTGCTTGCACTTGCTGGGCGAGGGCGTCGATGTAGCCCGGATCGTCGTGGAAGTGACGCACCGTGCGCAGCGTGGGCATGTTGCGCAACTTCATCAGCACCCGGAACACTTCATCCAGCGCTGTGGCGCTGGATGAGCCGGCATATTGTGGATACAAGGGCAGCACCAGCAGTTTGTCCACGCCCTTGGCACGCATCTGCGTGATGACCGACTCCACGGAAGGGTTGCCATAGCGCATGGCGTAGTCCACCACCACATTCCGCAGTCCGCGCTCACCCAGCAGGCCCTTGAGCAGGGCGGTCTGCTTGCGGGTATTTACCAGCAGCGGTGAGCCGTCCTTGGTCCAGATGCTGGCGTATTTTTCTGCCGACTGTTTGGGCCGGGTATTGAGGATGATGCCATTGAGAATCAGCCACCAGATGGCTTTGGGGATTTCAATGACGCGGGTATCGGACAGGAACTGCTTGAGATACGGGCGCAGTGCCTTGCCGGTGGGGGCTTCGGGCGTACCCAGATTGATCAGCAGGATGCCGGTGCTGGCTTGGCTGTCATGAGAGAAAGGTGGTTCTGGAAGGTATCCGGACATGGGGTTCTCGCTACCTGTTCAGGTGAAAGCTGCCGGCACAGTGGCCGGCAGTCATGGTGTCGTTGAGTGATTTGCCGGGCGGGCCGTGTCAGTCATCCCTGGCGGGGGCCAGCACGGTCCGGTTGCCATTGGTTTCCATGGCGGAAACCAATCCGGCGCTTTCCATCTGTTCTATCAAGCGCGCGGCACGGTTGTAGCCGATGCGCAGGTGACGCTGTACCGAGGAAATCGAGGCTTTGCGGGTTTTCACCACAATGGCCACGGCTTCGTCATATAGCGGGTCGGCTTCACCGCTGCCATCGACATCGCCGCCAGCGGGCGTGCCGGCTTCATCGGCTTCGGCCTGGCCGCTAAGTATGCCGTCGATATAATCCGGCTCGCCGGTGGTTTTCAGGAATTCCACCACGTGATGCACTTCATCGTCAGCCACAAAGGCCCCATGCACGCGATTGGGGTAGCCGGAACCTGGTGGCAGGTAAAGCATGTCACCTTGTCCCAGCAGGGCTTCGGCCCCCATTTGGTCCAGAATGGTGCGGCTGTCGATCTTGCTGGATACCTGGAAGGCAATGCGGGTGGGGATGTTGGCCTTGATCAGGCCGGTAATCACATCCACCGACGGGCGCTGGGTGGCCAGAATCAAATGAATGCCGGCGGCGCGGGCCTTCTGTGCCAGACGGGCGATCAGCTCTTCAATTTTCTTGCCGGCCACCATCATCAGGTCGGCCAGCTCGTCGATAACCACCACGATCAGTGGCAGGGTGTCCAGTGGCTCCGGGGTTTCCGGCGTCAGGCTGAAGGGGTTGGGGATTTTCTCGCCGGTCTTTTCCGCGTCCTTGATCTTCTGGTTGTAGCCCGCCAGATTACGCACGCCCAGTTTGGACATCAGGCGGTAGCGCCGTTCCATCTCGCCCACGCACCAGTTAAGCGCGTTGGCGGCCTGTTTCATATCGGTGACTACCGGGGCCAGCAGGTGCGGAATGCCTTCATACACCGACAGTTCCAGCATCTTGGGGTCCACCATGATCAGCCGGACTTCGCGCGCGGTGGATTTGTACAGCAAGGACAGAATCATGGCATTGATGGCTACCGATTTGCCAGAGCCAGTCGTGCCCGCTACCAGCACATGCGGCATCTTGGCCAGATCAACGGTGACCGGTTGGCCGGCAATGTCCTTGCCCACGGCAATGGCCAGGCGGGAAGTCATGTTCTGGTAGCCATCCGAGCCGATGATTTCCGACAGCCGCACAATCTGGCGTTTGGGGTTGGGCAGCTCCAAGCCCATATAGGTCTTGCCCGGTATGGTTTCCACCACCCGTACCGACACCAGTGACAGTGCGCGTGCCAGGTCTTTCATCAGATTGACGATTTGCGCACCTTTGACACCGACGGCCGGTTCGATTTCATAGCGGGTAATCACCGGCCCCGGGTAGGCGGCAATCACTTTTACATCCACACCAAAGTCCGCCAGCTTGCGCTCAATCAGGCGCGAGGTGTACTCCACGGTTTCAGCAGAAACCGGTTCGTGCTGATCCTTGGGTGCCTCCAGCAAGCTCAGTCCCGGCAGCTCGCCACTGGCTGGATCTGCAAACAGCGATTGCTGCACCGGCTTTTGCGCCTTGGGCGAGAGCGGGACTTCACTGAGCGTGGCCTCGATGCGTACCGGGGTCTTGTCTTCCTGCTTTTTCTTTTCCGTGCTGACCTTGGCCTCACGCTGCTGGGCGGTTTCCCGGCCGATTTCCCGGTCCTTGCGCGCCTGCCAGCCATGCCACAACTTGAGTACGGCATCCTCCAGCGTGCCACCGATCTTTTCCATGATGTCCAGCCAGGACAGGCCGGTAAACAATGAAAAACCGATTGCTCCAGTCACTGACAGCAGCAGGTAGGCCCCGGACTGGCCCAGCCCGTGACTCAGCGCCTTACCCAGCCAGTGGCCCAGCATGCCGCCAGGTGCCAGCGGCAGGTTTAGCTGTTTGCCTGACAGAACGATGCCTTCCACGCTGGAGCTGGAAAGCAGCAGCAAAAAAAAGCCTCCCATGGCGGCCAGCGTCATCGGATTCAGGCGGAAGCCCAGTGTTTCCATGCGGCGATAGCCCCAGGCAATGGCAACCAGGCAAAACACCACCAGCCACCAGGCGGACAGGCCAAAAATATACAGCAGCATGTCTGACAGCCAGGCACCAAAGGCCCCGCCGTAGTTGCGCACGGTAGGGTCGGAGGAGCTGTGGGACCAGGAAGGGTCTTGTGCCGAATAGCTGGCCAGTACTAGCACCAGGTAGACCGCAGCCACTGCCATCAGCAGCCACCAGGCTTCACGCAGCAGACTGGCTAGTTTGGGCGGCAATGGCGTCTGGCTGTTCTTGACGACGGCCTTTCTTTTGAAAAGTCGCATTTTTCTCGTTATGGGCTATGACAGTGGGTGATTATAGCCTGACAAGCCTGTCTGGCGTGTCGGCAGTTGTCAGCGGCATGCTGCATTTGCATGTTTACGCCGGGTAGAGTGCGCCCAGCACCCGCAATCCGGCGGCACCCGTGACTTCCGGCAGGTTGGCCGGCAAGCGATGACAGAAGCGCCATGCCAGCCAGGCGAAGGCGGCGGCTTCCACCTGATTGGCCGGCAGGCCGATTTCTGCCGTGCTGTGAATGGCGATGGCCGGCAGTTGCTGTTGCAGTGCCTGCATCAAGGCCCGGTTCAGTGCGCCGCCACCGCACACATAAATACTGGCGGTATCCGGGCAGTAACGATGGATGTCATGCGCAATGCTGATGGCGGTGAGCTGCAGCAAGCTGTGTTGGACATCCTGCGGCGCAATGGGCGGCTGTGTTGCCAGTTGCTGCTGCAGCCATTCTAGGCTGAACAGATCCCTGCCCGTGCTCTTGGGGGGCTGCTGCCGGAAGTAGGCATCGGCCAACATCTGTTGCAGCAAGGCTGGATGCAACTGGCCGCTGGCAGCCCAATTGCCATCGGCATCATATGCCGCGCCAGTATGTAGCTGGCACCAGGCATCCAGCAGCATATTGCCCGGACCGCAATCAAAGCCGCATGTCGGCAAGTTCTTGGCCAGGCGGGTCAGGTTGCTGATGCCGCCAATGTTCAGGATGACCCGGTTTTCAGCATCACTGGCAAAGATGTCCTGATGAAATGCCGGCACCAGTGGTGCGCCATGTCCGCCGGCAGCCACATCGCGGCTGCGGAAATCAGCAATCACATCAATGCCGCTCAGTTCGGCGAGCAGTGCGGCGTTGCCGATCTGCAAGGTGTAGCCCTCGTGCGGGGCGTGGCGAATGGTCTGGCCATGGCAGCCGATGGCACGGATGGCGGCAGCAGGTAGCGCACAAGCAGCCAGCAGACGGGCCACCACTTCGGCATACAGTCGGGCCAGCGCATTGCCCAGTTGGGCGGCGCGGTCCAGTTCGTTATTGCCCACTGCCTGCAACGCCAGTACCTGCTGCTTGATCGAGTCGGGGAAGGGCAGGAAGCTGTCCGCTTCCACATGGGGGCGTCCGTGTTCATCCATGCACAGCAAAACGGCATCCACGCCATCCAGGCTGGTTCCCGACATCAATCCTATATAGCGTTCCGTCATTTCAGTAGGTCTTCTCAAGAATCCAATTGCGCAATATTGGCCGGCGTTGCTTGCAACAGCGCCAGCTTGGCCTGCCACTGCCTGCTGCTGGCGATGAAATCCGCCTTTTGTCGGCCAGCCAGCGCCGGTGCCGGCAAAATCGCAGTGGCCGGATCTACCGCCAAGCCATTCAGGCGGGTTTCAAAATGCAGATGCGGCCCCGTGCTGCGCCCGGTGTTGCCGACATAGGCCAGCAACTGGCCGGCCTGTACCTGCTGCCCAGCCCTGATGCCGGGTGCAAAGCGCTGCAGATGTGCATAAAGCGTGGTCAGCTTGGCATTATGGCGCAGGGTGAGGACCTTGCCATAGCCATTCTGCGTGTCGATGCTGACGATGGTGCCCACTGCTGGCGCCCGCACCGGGGTGCCGGATGCCGCGGCGTAATCGATGCCTTGATGCTGGCGGATGCTGTGCAGCAATGGATGGTAGCGGGTTCCGAAGCCGGAGCTGATGCGTGGATTGCTTAGTGGTGCCATGGCCAAACCCTGCTTCAATGCCATGCCGTTGGCGTCGTAATAGCTGCCGCTTTCGCTGTCGTGCGCAAAGCGGAAGGCTTGGTGGATCTTGCCGCGCTGCCGGATGTGGGCTGCCATGATATTGCCATTGGCAATCGGGCTGCCGGCATGCAGCAGGCTCTCATGCACCAGTGCAATGCTGTCGCCAGCCTGCAGCTCGGCGAGATTGACGCGATCGGCAAAAATATCCGCCAACTGGGCGATGATGTCCGGCCCCAGGCCGGCGGCCTTCAGTTCGGCAAGGGCATCATGGCGGATGGTCAATGCATGCAGACTGTCCATGGTTTCGGTCGCAGCAGGATCGGCACTGGCTTGCCAGCGACCATCACGCTGACGGGCCAGAACCAGTATTTTTTCGCCATTCTCATCATCATGCAGAAACTGCAGGCTGAATAATGCACCGGCGTCATTGGTCTCTACGGCAAGGGTGGCACCGGGCTGCAGGCGCAGCAGCTCGCGTGACAAGGTACTATTGGCCTGAAAATGCCGCGCATCGGTATCGCTGATGCCCAGCCGATTCAATACCCTGGCAATGCTGTCGCCGCGCCTGACGGTTTCGTGACGCCAGTAGCGGGTGTCGCTCTGGCTAAAGTTGAAGGTGGGCAGCGCCAACTGCTGCGTGATCAGCGGCTGTGAGACGGCGGGTGGTGTTGCCGTGCCTGGTGCCACGGCAAAGGCAGTGACCATGCCGAACAAGGGCAGGCTGGCAGCCAGCCCAAGCCAGCTAAGCTGATGATTGAACAGATGGCGCGCACAGTTTTGCGGTAACTGCAGCAGTTTGCGATAATTCATGACTCGATGCATGCCAACAGGTGGCATCGGAAGAAACAGGGTGGGTGGAAATCGGCAATTGCCCGGCCAGCTTGGGCGAGAGGCATTGTCATAAGTTCCGCCGCCATTCTTTTCAATCAGGGTCCCGGCCATGCCGCCAGGCCCCTGTCTGCATGACACTCATTCAATGAAGCTGACATTGCTGTTGCCTGGCCTTAATTGGCTGGACGCCCATGACGGGGCCGAAGTTTGCCGTGGCCTGACCTTGCCTGCGCTGTCGACATTGCTGGGACGTGGCCGACTGCTACGCCATGCCCCGACACTCACCACGCTGTACCAGCACGGCCTTGGGGTGGATGGCAAGGGCATGGCTGCCCGTTATGCCGCCACCGCCGCTCTGCCAGCAGGACACTGGCTGATGGCAGATCCGGTGCATGTCCGCATCGACCGTGACCGCGCCTTGCTGGCGGACGTGGGGGTCATGCGGGTGGCGCAGGACGAAGCGGCAGCCCTGACTGCCAGCCTCAATCAGCATTTTGCCGAAGACGGCCTGCGGTTTTATCCGGTAGAGCCAGGCCGTTGGCTATTGCAACTGTCGGCGGCGGCCGATGCCGTCTTTACGCCTCTGGCCGATGCGGTGGGGGAAAATGTCAACGCGCACCTGCCTGTTGGTCCGCGCGGCCTGCATTGGAGCCGTTTGCTCAATGAAATGCAGATGCTGCTTTATACCCACCCGGTCAATGATGCCCGCGAGTTAGGTGGCGAATTGCCGGTCAACAGTGTCTGGCTGTGGGGGGAGGGCAAGGCGAATGCTGAGGAGGCCGCCGTGCCGCGTGTGGACTTGCTGCTGACTGATGATGCCTTGCTCCAGTTGCAGGCCATGGCGGTGGGAGTGGCGACAGAGTCTGCTCCGTATGACTTTGCCGGCCTGCTGGAGCAGACTGCCAGTCTTGCCGGCAGCGGACACGTCCTGTTGTTGCAGGATCGCCTGCTGGCTGCCGCACAGTATCGTGATGCCTGGGGGTGGCGCGAACAATTGCAGCGCATGGAGTCAGACTGGTTCCAGCCCTTGTTGCAGGCCCTCAAGCAGGGACGGTTGCGCCAATTGCACATACTGAGCCATGGCCCGGCCGGGGTGGATGTCCGCATTGGCCGGCAAGATTTGTGGAAATTCTGGCAGCGGCCGCAGTCGCTGGCTGCCCTGTACTGAAAGTGAATATGTCGCGCATTGTTACCCGCAGTGTTCCTGCCGATTGCCACTCCACATTGCTGGCGCAAGGCTTGAGCCCGCTGATGGCCCGCCTGTACGCTGCCCGTGGCATTGCCGGCAGTGATGAGCTGGATTACGGCCTGAAGGCCCTGCTGCCATACCATGACATGAAAAACATCCAGGCAATGGCCCGCCGCCTGGCAGATGCAATTGCTGGCGGAGCGCGCATGCTGGTGGTGGCTGATTACGATGCCGATGGGGCCACGGCCTGCACGGTAGCGGTCAAGGGCCTGTCCATGCTGGGTGGCAAAGTCGATTTCATCGTCCCCAACCGTTTTGAATACGGTTATGGCCTGACCCCCGAGATTGTTGACCTGGCCGCGCAGAGCCGACCCGACATCATCGTCACCGTGGACAACGGCATTGCCAGTGTGGCTGGCGTAGAGCGTGCCCGCGCATTGGGCATCGAGGTGCTGATTACCGATCACCACCTGCCAGGAGACGAGCTGCCTGACGCGCTGATCGTCAACCCGAACCAACCCGGCTGTGGCTTTCCCTCCAAGAACCTGGCCGGTGTCGGCGTGATGTTCTACGTGCTGATGGCCTTGCGCGCAGAACAGCGCCAGCGCGGTATTTATGCCGGAAAAACCGAGCCCAATCTTGGCGAGTTGCTGGACTATGTGGCACTGGGTACGGTGGCCGACGTGGTACGGCTGGACCAGAACAACCGCATCCTGGTGGAAAACGGCCTGCGTCGCATGCGGGCGGGGCGCATGGCACCGGGCATTGCCGCCTTGTTCCGTATTGCGGGACGTGCGCATTACAAGGCCAATGCATTTGATCTGGGATTCACCTTAGGTCCGCGTCTGAATGCTGCCGGACGACTGGATGACATGAGCCTGGGCATCGCCTGCCTGCTGGCCAACAGTGAAACACAGGCCATGACCCTGGCGCAGGAGCTTGACCGGCTGAACCGCGAACGGCGCGTCATCGAGCATGGCATGCAGGATGAAGCACTGGCCGTGCTGGCCAGCATCGACCCGGCCGACCGCTACACCCTGGCACTGTACCGGGAAGACTGGCACCAGGGCGTGGTAGGCATTGTGGCATCGCGACTGAAAGAACGTTTTCACCGCCCCTCCATCGTGTTTGCGCCGGGTGACGAGGGCGAAATCAAGGGCTCAGGGCGTTCCATCCCCGGTTTTCACCTGCGGGATGCGCTGGATCTGGTGTACAAGCGCAATCCGGGGTTAATCCTGAAATTTGGCGGCCACGCCATGGCGGCCGGGCTTACCCTGGCCGCCGCACGCTTTGCTGAGTTCCTGCACGCCTTTGAACAAGTAGGGCGGGAATTACTGGATGAAAACCAGCTAACCCGTACCATCGAGACTGATGGCGGACTGGATGTAGGCGATCTGCATCTGCCCTTGGCCGAACAACTGGCTGCCGAGGTGTGGGGGCAGGGCTTCCCCGTGCCGTATTTTCATGATCGGTTTGCGGTCATGAGCCAGCGCGTGGTGGGTGACAAGCATCTGAAGCTGCGCATTGCCAAACAGGGGCAGGAGTTCGACGCCATGTTGTTTAATCAGGTGGACTGGCTGCCCGATAACATCAGCGCCGTCTACCAGTTGGTGGCCAATGAATGGCAGGGGCGCAAGGAGCTGCAGATCTACCTGCAGCATTGGGCGGCGGCTGAGTAGCCGCGGTATCGCGAATGATGAGTGGAGCAAACGGCCCGGCGGTGCCAACGCACTGGATACCGCTCAGGCCGTGCGTAAGCAGGTAAACGAGCTGTCCGCCCACCCCGCTGAAAACTGGCGACTGAGCGTGAGGGGATGGGCATGCATGATCCACGCCCTGCCGCAGTAATAAGCGTGGTGGCCAAACTGCACCGGCTATCCAGTCAGCAGTAGCTGCCAGGCCACGCACAATATTGCCCAGCCCAACCCGCCACCTCACACAGCGCTACAGCACGCCTTGGGCCAGCATGGCATCCGCCACTTTGACGAAGCCGGCAATATTGGCCCCGCGCACATAGCTGACCCGGCCATCCGCCCCGCGCCCGTGGTTGACACAAGCCTGGTGAATACCTTGCATGATGGCATGCAGGCGCGCATCCACTTCCCCGTGCGTCCAGTTCATGCGCGCCGCATTCTGGCTCATTTCCAGCCCGGAGGTTGCCACGCCACCAGCGTTGCTGGCCTTGCCCGGCGCGTACAGAATGTCGGCCTGCTCGAAGCACTGCACGGCTTGCCAAGTGGATGGCATATTGGCACCTTCGGCAACGCAGCACACGCCGTTTGCAATCAGGCTGCGTGCATCCGCCTCGTCCAGCTCATTCTGCGTGGCGCAGGGCAGGGCGACATCCACCGGCACATGCCAAGGCCGCACGCCGGGAAGGAAGGGCAGGCCAAGCCGGGCCGCGTAGTCGCTGATACGACCGTAATGGTGGTTTTTCACCTCCATCAATTCCGCCAGCTTGGCAGGGGTGAAGCCCTGTTCATCCAGCACCGTCCCGCTGGAGTCTGAAGCGGTCAGCACCTTGGCCCCCAGCTCCATCGCCTTGGCAATGGCGTACTGCGCCACATTGCCCGAGCCGGATACGCTCACCCGCATTCCCTCCATCGACAGGCCTCGGGTTTTCAGCATTTCCTGGGCAAAATACACCGTCCCGTAACCGGTAGCCTCTGGCCGCATCAGCGAACCACCAAAGCTCAGCCCCTTGCCGGTGAAGACACAATCCGCCCGATTGCTCAGTTTTTTGACCATGCCCGCCATGTAAGCCACTTCGCGACCGCCGACGCCGATATCACCGGCGGGTACGTCGGTATCGGCACCAATGTGTCGCTGCAACTCACTGGCAAAAGCCTGGCAAAAGCGCATCACTTCACCCGGACTCTTGCCTTTGGGATCAAAGTCGGCACCCCCCTTGGCACCGCCCATCGGCAGTGTGGTGAGTGCGTTTTTCAGAGTCTGTTCAAAGGCAAGGAACTTGAGTACCGACAGATTGACCGAGGGGTGAAAACGAATACCCCCCTTGTAGGGGCCGATCGCCATGCTGTGTTGCACCCGGTAGCCACGATTGAGCTGTACGCGGCCATGGTCATCGGTCCAGCAGACTCGAAACATGACAATGCGCTCCGGCTCAGCCATGCGCTCCAACAGGGCTTGCGCGGTATAGTGGCTGTGCTGGTGCAGGAAAGGTGTCAGGCTGTCGTATACCTCGGTGACAGCCTGAATGTATTCCGGTTGTCCGGGGTTGCGTTGCTGAAGTTGATCAAGCAGGCGTGACATGTCGAACATGGCGATATCTTCTTGCGTTGGTCGATGAAGGCATGAGTGTAGCCAGCTCGCACGCGACTGCAGCAGCCGCTACGGTCCATGGCAAGAAAATCGGAATTTGCCTGCTGCAGCAACGAAAATTCGACAGCGGTCTTACTGACGATGCACAAGGGAAGGAGCAGACCATCAGATGAATATGTACATATTCAAACATCTCCGCTATGCTCCGCCAACAACTTCGCGATGGTGCAGACAAGCATGATTGAACTGGCATTGGCCATACTGCTCAGCGGCGGCGCCTGCTATTTGCTCGCCCATTACCGTGCGCAACGCATGCACGCCATCCAGACGCAGCAGTGGTTGCAACAGGAAGCCAGCCTGCAGGCGCGGCTGGATGCGCTACAGGAAAATCTGCAATCAACCCGGCAACGGGAAAACGAACTGCAGCAAGACAATCTCAGCCTGCGCCAGCAACTTTCCGAAGCCCAGCAGCAGACCGCGGCACACTGGGCCAGCCGCCAGGAACAATCGCGCCAGTTAGAGCAGCTACGGGCCGATGCCCAATTGCAAGCCCGGCATCTACAGCAACAGGCTGGCGAACTGATTCGCCTGAGTGGCCGTGAACAGGAATTGCAAACCCAACTTCAGATGGAACGGCAGCAATCGGCAGAGAAACTGGCGCTGCTGAGCGAAGCACGCGAAGCGCTGGGCAATCAGTTCAAGGCGCTGGCCAGTGACATCCTGGAAGAAAAGTCCAGACGCTTCACCGAGCAGAATCAGCAAAATATCGGTGCGATGCTCGGTCCATTACATGAGCGCATTCAGGGTTTTGGCAAGCTGGTGCAGGACACCTACGACAAAGACTCAAAAGAACGCCTGACTCTGGAACAGGAATTGCGCCGGCTGCAAGAGATGAATACCCGGCTGAATCAGGATGCCATCGCGCTGACCCAGGCGCTGACCGGTGCCAGCAATAAAACCCAGGGCGGCTGGGGAGAAATGGTGCTGGAGAAAGTGCTGGAAACATCCGGCCTCAGCCGGGACCGCGAGTACCGTGTACAGGTATCGGATGTGCTGGAAACCGAAGACGGGCTCAAGCGCTACCAGCCAGACGTGGTGATCTACCTGCCGGAAGGCAAGCAACTGGTTGTGGATTCAAAAGTCAGTCTGAATGCCTATGTGCGTCATGTCGGCGCAAGCGATGATGCAAGCCGTGAGCAGGCGCTGAAAGCACATGTGGCAGCCATTCGCCAGCATATCCGCAGCCTGTCGGAAAAACGCTACCAGGATCTGTACAGCCTTAATACTGTGGACTTCGTGTTCATGTTCATTCCGGTTGAACCTGCGTACCTGCTGGCGGTACAGCATGATATGAGCCTGTTCAATGAGGCATTCGAACGCCGCATCATGATTGTCGGCCCATCCACCTTACTGGCCACGCTGCGCACAGTCGCCAGCATTTGGCGCTATGAGTACCAAAATCAAAACGCACAGGAAATCGCGCGCCAGAGTGGGGCCATGTATGACAAGCTGGCAGGTTTCGTTGGCAATATGGAAAAGCTGGGTAAACAGCTGGACGGTGCGCGCGATGTCTTCGGCGATGCCATGCGTCAACTCTCCACTGGCCGTGGCAATTTGTTGTCCAGCGCCGAACGCTTGCGCAAGATGGGCATCAAACATGGCAAACAACTGCCAGCCCACTTGCTGACCGACGAAGCAGAAGAGGGCGCTGAGCGTTGAGCCACGGCAGGGGTGAAGAATTTCTGCCAAATGGTTAAGATAGCGCCGGTAAAAGATGAAGCATGGTCGCAGCCTTGCGGCCTGCATAACAAACAGGAGTATCAGTATGGTGTTCTTCAAGGTTCCGATGCGCAATTCCAGCGAATGGGAAAAAATGTACGACTTCATCATTGTGGAAATGAAGTCTGCCGACGAGCTGGATGATGTGCTGTCTGCCACGCTGTATGACGTATTTGGCGAGTTCGATGACGAGCAGCCGGAAAACTGGCAACCGCAGCAGTTGACACTGGAGCAAGCGCTGGCATCCGGCTGGCCCATCTTCAGCTATGCCATGTACCAGCGTGAAAAAGACATCGCCTGATCGGTGTCAAATCAAAAAAAGCCCTGATGTGTCAGGGCTTTTTTTATTGGCGGCAACCGATCAAGGGCAGGGGTTGGGAATGCGCAGATGAATGGCTTCCAACTCCTGCAGGATGGCTTCATCAAGCTGGATGTGGATGCTGTCCAGATTTTCCTGCAACTGGGCGAGGGTAGTGGCACCGATAATATTGCTGGTCACGAAAGGGCGCGTGTTGA
Organism: Aquitalea magnusonii; assembly: GCF_002217795.2. NCBI lineage: Bacteria > Pseudomonadati > Pseudomonadota > Betaproteobacteria > Neisseriales > Chromobacteriaceae > Aquitalea > Aquitalea magnusonii. Next base: position 1,875,444 of record NZ_AP018823.1, on the reverse strand, counting down.
CAAACGCCAGAGCCAACTGCGCGGGACGCAAACCATGGCGCTGCGCCAGATCCACGTAGGCACGGGTTGCTGCTTCTGCAGATGCGCTGCTGTATCGGCTGAAACGTTCAAACAGGGTCAGGCGGGCAGCGGCAGGGCGCTGCCCATCCAGATATTTGCCACTCAAGACACCGAAAGCCAATGGCGAATAAGCCAGCAGCCCCACATTTTCACGCCGACTGAATTCGGACAAGCCGATTTCAAACAGCCGATTGAGCAGGCTGTATGGATTCTGGATACTGACTACGCGTGGAAGGCCCAGATTTTCGGCAGCCTTCAGAAACTGTGCCACACCCCACGGGGTTTCGTTGGACAAGCCGATGGCGCGGATTTTCCCGGCGTCGATGAACTCCTTGAGAATGGACAGCGTTTCTTCTATCGGCGTGCTACCTTCGGGATCATCCTGCCAGGGAAAACCAAGTGTGCCAAAGGTATTAGCAGTACGATCCGGCCAGTGGAGCTGATAGAGATCGAGATAGTCGGTTTGCAAGCGGCGCAGGCTGTCGTCCAGTGCCTGGGTGAGATTCTTGCGATCAAAATGCGGTTTGCCATCACGGAAATGGCTAGGTCGCTTCGGATCAGTTGCCGGACCGACAGCCTTGCTGGCCAGTACGATGCGGTCACGCTGTCCGGTTTTCTTCAGCCAGCTACCAATATAGGACTCCGTCAAGCCCTGCGTCTCAGGCCGCGGTGGCACCGGGTACATTTCAGCAGCGTCCAGAAAGTTGACGCCATGCTCAAGTGCCAGGTCAATCTGGCTATGCGCCTCAGCCTCGGTATTCTGTTCCCCCCAGGTCATGGTTCCCAGGGCAATCACGCTCACCGACACATCAGTGTCGCCCAGCTTGCGATATTGCATGATTCTTGTCTTTCAATGCGGTGGATGGGGTAGTACATAGTACTGATGCGAACGATAACTGAGAAGCCACATATCGTTATATACAAAGCATTCTGGGCATTTCCTATAGTTCGCATAATATATATTTTAACGGCATAAAAACCACGCTTTTTATGCCATGCACCGCATCATCCGAACTGCTGGCATCAGCCATTTCGAATCAAGATTTTCCCTAATGTTTTCCTCAAGTTGCGGGCCTTCGATGGCCTCCCAAAGCGACATCCACACCTGCATTTCTTCGGGGCTTTGTGCCCGTTCGTAATGGGTCGAGACGTAAAGGTATTTCGGGTCAATTTCAATCAAAAAAGCGATGCGATTACACACTATTTTGTCAAGAAATGTTTTCCGCGTTCTGTAGCTGGATAAAGTTGCGGAGGAAACGCCCAATAATTTGGCAATTGCGTAATCAGACTGAACGGAAACCTTTGATTTCAGTACGGAAATCCATTCGATAGATGTAATCATTTTAAAATTTCCCACAAGTTTCCCTCCTACATATATAGGCCGATAAGCGTCGATCGGCAACGGTCAGACGCAGCAGAAACACTAGGGGAGCATTAGATATCATTGGCCCCAGCGGCACTGCTTCACCCTACGAATTCACCATAAAAATTCCGACAGCATGAAGTGGGCCGCGTTCCCTAAATTTCTAATCCGTTACCGTTACGGGGGAATGCGTCATGTGCCGCAATAAATCACAAGATTTATCCAAACATCATAATTTGAAAGCTCTAAAAGCAGCCTTCAAAAGTATTAACAAAGATTACAAAGATTTCAGTGAAAACAAACATTACTGGTTGGCTTTTGGAATGGCCGGTGAAATGTTTGGGTGGGACATTGCCAGCAATGTGCGGAAATGGTCAGACGCAAAAGTATCTGACGGTAAGTACGTTTGGACTGATATGGAGCGCGGATATAAATTCGCTATGCGTAAAAATGTAATTGCTGGATGGATTAAATGAACCATCCAGCAATGTCGGCTATCAGCCAAATTCTTGCCAAAGCCCTGCCGCCAGCCGGCACACCGCAAGCGGCAAGCCGCGACTACTTGCAGCCTGTCGAGCAGGTGCAAGCCCGCACGCTGACCCCTGGGCAGCTGGATGCGATAGCGCGGATTCAGGACGGGCTGCGCACCATCATGGAAATTGAACAGCAGATCAACCTGACCATGGCGGCAGAGCGCCTGCAGGTGGAACCGCTGAAAATCTATGCCTGCGGCGATCTGTGGCACCAGTTCGAGGGCTTGCTCTTTGGACATAACATTGCCTCCGCCAAGCTGCGCAATGGGGCGGCAGTGGTGGCAAAACAGAAGGCCGCGAAAGCTGCATGATGGCTGTGCAGTCATTTGCCAAGCGCTCTGATGTGCTACCGGTGGCCAGCTGGGTGCGGGATTACCTGCATCGTGCTGAATTGCCGGCGCTGACAGAAAAGGCCATCGCACGCGAATATCGCAAGCGGGCCGACAAGGGAACCGTGCAGGATGCTGACCTGTGGGTTACCCGGACGCTTGAATCAATCCCGACCGGGGTTGATCTGCGGGCAGATGATGAAACCCTGTGCCGTGATGCGGAATCGTTCGCCTCTGAGTGCTGGGCGCTCCGCCAGATTATGGAAAACGTCGATTCCGATGTTTTCCACCTGCTGCCACTGCTGGACTACTGCCAAGAAAAGGGATTTGACGCACCGGATGCGCAGCAGGCTGCTGGCATCTGGGCGCGTGCATGTGACCCACGGTGGTGGCGTCGTCGCCTTCGCCAGCGTCAGCGGCGGGCCGTCGAGCAGATCAATGTCGATCTGGGCCGGGTGCATCGTTATGCCGGGTTGTATTGCTCGGCTGACACGATGGCGGCCCGCAAGCGCCAGAAAGAACGAAACCGCAATCTGCTGGCTTCCATGCAGGCCGTCAACGAGATGGGCCAGGTATACACGCTGGAAGAGTTGGCAGCGGTTTCAAACAGCAATCCTGCAATCCGTCGTGCAGAACTGATGACCCGCATTGCAGGCTTTGAATTGATCGCCATTGGCATGGGTCATGCCGGCGAGTTCTACACGCTGACCACTCCGTCAAAATTCCATGCCCGCCATGGGCAAACCGGTCACGAAAATGAAAAGTGGGCGCGCAAATACGCGAGGGACGCGCAGCAGTACCTGTGCAAAGTCTGGGCGCGTATTCGTTCGGCACTGTCCCGCAATGGTCTGAAAATCTATGGTTTCCGCGTTGCGGAGCCGCACCACGATGGCACCGTTCACTGGCACATGCTGTTTTTCATGGAGCCGGGCGCTGTCGATAAGGTGCGCGAGATCATGCGCAAGTACGCGCTGGCTGAGGATGGCCACGAAAAAGGCGCGCAAGAAAACCGCTTTGAGGCAAAGGCCATCGACTGGAGCCAAGGCTCTGCTGTTGGCTACATCGCCAAATACATTTCCAAGAATATCGACGGTCTGCGCGCTGATGGCGTTGATTCTGGCGACGACCTAGAGGCCGAAGGGCCGATGTCTGGACAGGAAGGCGCTGCCCGTGTGGATGCCTGGGCATCGACTTGGGGCATTCGTCAGTTCCAGCAGATCGGCGGGCCACCGGTAACCATCTGGCGTGAACTGCGCCGGGCGCAGCTGACCGGTGACGACGCCAAACAAGAGCAACTTGCCTACGTGCTGTGGCGCGAGGTGCGTGGCCTGCCGGCTGGGCCGCAGTCGTTGCTGGATGAAGCGGTGGAAGCTGCTGACGGTGGCCACTGGAATACCTTTGTCCGCCTGCTGGGTGGCCCATTCGTTCCTCGCCAGGAATTGCCGCTGTCTGTTCATCGTGCCGACGTGGACGAGGATGCCCGTAACCGTTACGGGGAAATCATGCCGGGTCGTGTTCTTGGCGTTGTCGAATTTTCCACCGGCCAGATGGTAACCAGCCGTGTGCATCAGTGGGTTTTGCAGCGTAGCGGCGAAGCCGCGCAGCCTTGGAGCACTGTCAATAACTGTACGGATACGGAAAACCGCCGACTTTACCAAGCGGAAATTCCTGCCGAATGGCTGGAAAGAACACTGAACAGCGGCACGCCCATGCTGCCGCTGGACGAATACGAACAAATGCAGCCGCGTGCGCTTCGGCCTGATGAAGCCGAAGCCATCCGTGTTGCTGAGGAGGAAGCCCGCCAGCAAAAGGGGATTAGCTGGGGGCTATATCGAAGCCGCGAGACACTGCGCGGCTGGCGCTTTGCCGGCATTGCCGGGTTAGGAAACCGTGATGGACGAAAAATTGAAACAGCTGCAGCAAGCAGCCCAGGCACTGGCCACCGCCAACATGATGAACGCGCAGCAGCGGGCCGGGGCATTTGCCGCAGCCACGATGCAGGCAGTAACCGCCTTGCGGGAGGAAATTCACCAGCTGCGCGCGGAACTGCAGGGCTTGAAAACAGCATCGCAAGGGCGCAGTCATGGCTAAAGGCGATTTGATCGGTCACATGGATTGTCCGTGCTGCGGCATGGAAGCCGAAGTCAATGAAGACAAGAACGGAAAACCGCTGATGTTTTGCCGCAAGGGCTGCAAGGCGCAGATGTTCACCCGCAAGCCGGAACAGGTAGACGGGCTGCTGGCCCGGATTCGTCGCGCCATGGTGCAAGCCGTACCGAAGGCCGACGAACAGAAGCCGGAACCGGCCAAGTCCGGCTTCTGGGAAAACCTGACGGGGGTGGCATGAAGCTGCGCGATCTGAGCAAAGTCAACATGTGGCATCTGATGTCTAGTGCCGGCGTAGTGTCGCCGGCTTGGGATTTGGCTGGTATCCAGCCGGTTAACTCCCGGCCTGCGCCGGGTCGCCGTAGTGGTGTGGCTGCGGCCCGCCGTGCAAAGCATAAGGGGAAGAAGTGATGGCAGGAAAAGACGAACAGGCAGCGAACGTATCCGAAGAACTGGCCAGCCCGGAACTGGATGCCATCGTGGCGGCGCATGAGCCCGCCGCTGGTGCGGAATTCATTCCGGGCCAGCCGGAGCCGGCTGAAATGGGAAATGCCAAGTGCGTGGCCATGGGTCTGGAAATGGCTGTGGCCATGGGAAAGGCTTATTTCCCGTCGTTGGAGCGTACCGCTCCGCCTGAGAAATGCCAGGAAGTGGCGGCCAGCGTCGGCGCGGTGCTGGACAAGTACGGCGTAGCCGCTGGCGGCTGGATGACGCAGTACGCTGCAGAGCTGGGGGCGTTGGTGACTTGCTCCACATTCGGTTTCGGCGTCTATGCCGGCATCAAGGCCGACATTGCGGCCCGCGAGGCCGAAGCCAGCCAGCGCCCGGCACCGCCTCCGGCGAATGTGCCAGAAATGGCACCGGCAAAGCCCGCTGACGATGCCGCCAACCTGCCGGGCTGGAAAGACCTGCCCTGATGGCCGGCAGTGACAACAAGGCACACATTGAGGCCGTCATGGGTGCATCCGGCTGCGGCAAAAGCCATTACATCAAGGGCTGCATTAAAAAAGCCAAGCCGCACCGGCTGATTATCTGGGATGCCCGCGAAGAGTACGGCGACTTTGCCACGCCCACGGCCAGCCTGAATGATCTACTCAAGGGACTGCGTTCCGGCAAGCGGCTGCGCCTGGCATACCGTCCAAAGACCATGGATGAAAAGCTGCTGAAATCCAAGTTTGAGGCGGTATGCAAGCTGGTTTTTGCTGCTGGCAATCTGACCTTCATTGCAGAGGAACTGTCTGACGTGACTTCCGCTTCATGGGCTCCGGGGCCGTGGCGGCAGATCAGTACACAGGGCCGGCACCGTGGCCTTACCGTGTACGGCACCAGCCAGCGCCCGGCCAGCATCGACAAGCATTTTCTGGGCAATGCCACGCATGTTAGAACACACCGACTTAACTATCAGACTGACCGCCAGGTATTGGCACAGTTTTTGGACATCCCGCTGGAAAAGGTAGTGGCCTTGCGTGAGTACGGTTGGATCATGCGGGACATGGGAAAAGGTGAAATTTCGACCGGCTAGGCATTGCCGATAAGTACGCTAATCGGAAAAATTCAGGAAATACGTGTCATAACCGCAACAGAAACCGGCCTCGCGCCGGTTTTTTTTCGACCTATTTCCCGTAACCGTTACGGGAATGGGGGGATTGAGGCCGTTACGGGGGCTGGATACGCTGGGCGCTCAATTTGATTGTTCAACCACCCATAGGGGAAAAGAGTATGCCGAGTGTGAAACAGATTACCGCCATGGCCGTTCCGGTCGCGCTGATTATGGCGCTGGTTTGGCGCGTTCAGCCCGTCCGCAAAATCGTCATTGGCCAGTAACGGTAAGGGGCTGGCATGACCAAATACGTTCAGAAGTGCAACCCGTTCAGCAATGTGACCGCTAACGGCGTGGCCACTGTCAGCCTGCAAACCGGGCCGACTTACAAGCGCATCATCATGGCGCTGGGTGGCACTACTTTCCTGAAATCCAACATCGTGGATATCAAGGTAAAAATCCAGGGCAAAACCATCATCCAAGCTTCCGGCTCGGACTTGGACACCATCAACAAGTTCAAGGGCATTTTCGATGATCCGGGTTTCCTGACAATCGACTTTTCCGAGATCCGGGCGCGCACCATCAACGGTGAAATGCTGGGTGCGCTGGATACCAGCCGTATCAGTTCCTTCACGCTGGAAATCAAGATTGCCGGTGCAACTGCCCCGACGCTGGATGCCTGGGCGGAACTGGATGACCCGCAAGCCGGCAGCGCTGACCGTGGCGTTGAATTCATCGTTCACAAGCTGCTGCAGTATCCGGTTTCCGCAGCCACTTCCGGCCTGTTCAATATCGACAGCCTGCCGAAGGGTGACACCGGTACGCTGTTCAAGCGTATCCACATCATCGGCCAGGGTGGCGCGAACATCGTCACGGATTCCACCGTGAAAATGAATGGCCTTGTCATTCATGAAACCAGCGACAAGCTCAACCGCTTCCGCCAGCAGGAATACCGTCGTGTGCCGCAAGCTGCCATGCACACCATTGATTGGGTGCTGGACGGCAATCAGTCCAACATGCTGGACACTCGCGGCAACAGCGTGCGCAACCTGCAATTGCTGCTGAACCTGTCTGCCGCTGGCCAGATGTACGTCTATGTAGAAGCCATTGACGCCATCGGCAACCTGTAAGGGGGCCAAATGGATACGGATAGCTTCATGGGCGTGACTGACGGCTTGATGGGCGGTAGCGGTGATAGCGGCGGCTCCATGTGGGATGGCTGGGGTGATGTTCTCAAACAGACGGTCGGCTATGCCGCGAAGTCTGCAATTGATGCTGAATACAACTACCCGCATGAAATCGCACAGCGACAACTCGCGCTGCAAGGCCAGGACGGCGAAACCTACACGGCGGGCGATGTCACGAAACCGGGCGGTCTGGCCAAGATGATGCCGCTGCTGCTGATGGCTGGCGGTGCTGTCCTGCTCGTTTACCTGCTGAAAGACTGATTATGTGGGGAATGGTAGCAGGGCAGGCAATTGGCGCAGCCGGCAAGGCCATGCAGGCACCAGGGGCCGGCCCGTCGTCGGCCTCCAACAAATCCAGCAGCGACAACAGTAGCGCCCAAAAAGGCGTCATGGATGGCAGCAACTGGACGGTCAACTACGGAAACATGGCGCAGTCCAGCCCGGCCAATCTGCTGATTTATGCCGGCGTGGCCTTTGTCGGACTGTTGATCTGGAAGAAGTTTGCAAAATGATCATCAGGCTGACTAACGGGGATGAATCCCCGCACTTGCTACCCATGCTGGAAAAGGCAGTGCGGCATGACCCGACTGTTGATGATGTCCGGCAGCTGCTGCCGGGCTGCAAGCTGTTTGCCGTCGAACACGATGGCGCAGACGTTGCGGCCTTCCTGCTGCGGTGGGAGTCCAGCGAATGCGTCATTGTGGCGGCGGGCGGCAGTTTGCCGGGCGTCAGCCTGCTGGATGTGATCGTGCCGCACATTGAGCGCAATTGCCGGGCTGATTTCGTACGCATTCACTCGGCCCGCCCAGGCATTGCCCGCAAGTTGGCGCGGCATGGTTACGGGGTGGCCGAAGTGGTTTACAGAAAAGAGGTGTGGCATGGGCGGTAAAAGCTCGTCCAGTAGTTCCAGCAGCACGCAGAACACGACGAACAACAGTTACACCAGTACCAGCAAAGACAATCGCTTGTCGATGCAAAACGGTGTCGGCGTCACGGATTCCAGCGGAAACACTATCAACGTACTGGATGGCGGCGCAGTAGCCGGGGCCATTGATCTGGCCAAGAGTGGCCGGGACTTGGCCAGCAAGGATTTTTCCGAGGTCGTGAATGCCGGGAAATACCTGCTGGACAAGGCTTATGCCGAAGTGGATGCCGGTCGTGGTGCAGTCAAGGAAACGCTGTCCAGCGTGGGCCAGATGTACCAGACGGCGCGAGAAACGGAGTTATCGAAAGATGCGCAACCGACTAAGCAAATTTTGGCCGTCGCCGGTTTTACCGTGGTGGGGCTGGCTGCTCTGGCAGCAATGAAAAAGGGCTGACATGCAGACGACAAGCCAAATTCTCAACGCTGGCCAGACGCTGGCCATTGCCGAAGTGGGCGCGTACTTCCAGATATTCGAAAGCTACGCGCCGGTAACGGTGCGTTTCATGATCAACGGCAAGGTACTGATGACTGCCGAAGACATGGAAGCCGGATTCTATGCGTCGCCAGGTGATGGCTTTGATCGTGTCGAACTGACAAGCGCGACGCAGCAAAAGGTCAAGATCGGCATTTCCGACGGCAGCGGCGGCACGAATCGCATGACCGGCAATGTCAATGCCACCATCCAAACAGCATCCAGCGTGCTGAATCGCGCCATTGTGAACGTCGGGACGGTGGAAACACCGCTGATGGCACAGCGCTCTGACCGCTACGGCTTCCGCGTACTGAATAGCGGGGCAACCAACATCGCCATTGGCGGGCCGGGTGTGACATATGCCACAGCGGTCATCGTGCTTGCCGCTGGTGAAGTGTGGAATGAAGAGACTGCACCGGGGGCGGCATGGGTGGCCATTAGCGATGCGGCCGGCGGCGTGCTGAAAGCCATGGAACTGATTGCGTGATGCGGTCGGCAAGAATAAAGCGCAAGACTGGCACGGCTGGTCTTGTCAACGTGGAGGGAACGATTTTCATGGCAGGTGAAATTGTCCACTTTGCCGGGGCATCGGCCCCGGTGGGCTGGCTGAAATGTAATGGGGCGGCGGTGAGCCGTTCAACATATGCCGTGCTGTTTGCGGCACTGGGGACGCAGTACGGCGCAGGCGATGGCACAACGACATTCAACCTGCCGGACTATCGCGGAGAGTTCCTGAGGGGGCTGGATGATGGCAGGGGGGTTGACGCGGGGAGAGCACTAGGTACTGCACAGACTGACGCATTGCAAAATATCACTGGCAATTTTGGGGTCTATTCCAGTACGTCGAATGCAGGGGCCACCGGGGCATTTAGTGGTTCTATGTCTTCAACTGCGCTATCGGGGGGCGCGTCTGTCTACTCAGTAAGCGTGGGTATTGATGCGTCACGAGTGGCCAGGACGGCGGCAGAGACACGCCCGCGCAACGTCGCGGCGCTAGTGCTCATCAAATACTAAAGGGGCCGTTGATGAAAACCATCTATCACTATGACCCGGTGACCGGCCGCTATCTGTGCACCGGCACTGCTGACGAATGTGCGCTTGAGCCCGGCACTTTCATCGTGCCGGCTGACAGTACCTTCGACCAACCGCCCGCCGTCGAGGCTGGCCAGGTCGCAATTTATCAACCCGACTACTGGGAAACCGGCATTGCAAAAGAGCAGGGCGGCCAGTGGCGTATTGAACAGGATCAACAGCAATGAGCGGTAAATTCGTAGACGTGAAAAAAGCAGCATCGGACGGCGTAGGCGCAGGCTTGCCAATCATTGGCGGTGGCGGTCGCGTGCCGACCGACAAGGGCTATAACGCCATGATTGCCAAGGCGGCACAAAAATGGGGCGTTCCGGTAGATCTGGCGTTGCGCCAGGCACAGCAGGAATCCGGCAACTTTGACCCCAATGTAATCAGCGGCAAGAAAAAGTCCGGTGCGGGTGCAGTAGGCCTGTTCCAGTTCATGCCGCTGACGGCCAAGGCGTTGGGCGTTGACCCGACCAACCCGACCCAGTCGGCCGACAAGGCCATGGGCTATCTGGCGCAGTTGTTCAAGAAATTCGGCGACTGGAAGAAAGCCGTCTGGGCTTACAACTGGGGCGAGGGCAACGTAGCAAAATATCTGGCTGGCCAGAAGAAGGCGCTGCCCGGTGAAACCCGCAAGTACGGCTTGATTGTGGTGGACGGCTACACAAATGAAGAAGCCAGCCAAACCGGCGCTGACGTGCTGTAAGCTACGCGTTTTGCGTAATTGATGGCTGATAAAAATGGCAAATAGCAAACAGATGGAAACCCTGCTGGTGGTCGCTGGACTGGCGTTCGTAGGCTTTATGGTGGCCAAGCGACTGCAACAGGATGGCGGGCCGGTCAACGATCTGTTGGACGGGCTGTCTGCGCCGCTGCATGGCATTTTGCAGAGCGGAGACGCCAAGGACTCTGACCGCATTGATACTGCTAAAAAGCGGTTCGCAATTCAAGCGGGGGCTACGTGGGATCAGATTCAAAACATGTTTGCCGATGACATTGGCGATGATGGCGTTTTGCATGACTACGCGAACTCGGATAACACGGGTGCAGCCGGCGTATTTGCCAATGCAGGGGGGCCAAGCGGGCCGGCATATACAGTGATCAATGATGAACCGTACTGGAACGTAGGCAATGGCCGCTGACAACATCATGAAAGCCATCCCGCCGATTGGCTGGCTGGCGCTGGCCGGTGGCATTGTCGCCGTCTACGTCCTCAAAAAGACCGCTGAAACCGTGCCGGTCGTCATTGATGCCGTGAGTCAGGCACTGGACAACGGGGCCGTCAACCCGACCAGCTCGAACAATGTCGCCTATGGCATTGCCAACCGTGTAGACAAGTGGTTCGGCATCCAGGACAAGGGCGAGACTGTTGGGACGCAGATCTACAAGTGGATGCACCCGAGCGAAGATCAGGCCATCGCCGATTGGCTGGCCGGTAAAAACTCGACGTTCGGCAATGTGAAGCCAAGCAAGGCGGATGCGGCAAAGACGGCTAATGCCCAGGTCAACAAAACAAAAGCGCTGTACGGCGGCGCGGGGGGTAGCTGGTGAGCAACGAGCAATGGCTGCTGGTGGCAGCGATGGCGTTTGTGTGGTGGAAGTTTGGCACTCAGCAGCAGGCAGCGGCGGCAGCGCCAGCGGCCGGGCAGGGTGGTAGTGCTGGGGGCATTGCTTCCAGTAGTGCGGGGCAACCCGCTGCAAGTGGGCCGGCGCTTGCCGGCTGGCAAAATATCAACTTCAAACTGTAGGGGTAATCATGGGTTTTCTGAATCGACTGAAAGAGCCGTCTAGCGCGGCAGGTCTGGCAGCAGTGATCAGCAATGCGGCGGGTCTTGCCGCTGGCCAACCGGCTTCCGTAGCCGTCCCGGCCATTCTGGCGGGTCTGTTCGCAGTTCTCATGCCGGAACGTGCAAATGGCTGAACTACTGCCCGTTCTGCTGACTGGCGTGGTTTCCGGGCTGGTGGCGTGGGGTGGTGTGCGTGTGGAACTGCGTTGGATTCGCCAGGACACCAACCGGGCGCAGAAAGATGCAGACAGAGCGCACAGAAGGATTGATCGTCTGCAAGGGGTGGTGGCATGAAAGGCGCGGTGAAGACCGTCCTGCTTGCCGTGGTGGCCACTGTCGTCGGGGGATTGATCTTGCAGCGGCTGCAACCGCCGTCCAAGTGGGACAAATACGGACTGTAGAAATGAAAATGGCCCGCGTGGGAGCGCGAGCCGGGTATTAATCAAACTCATAGAAAAGATGAAAAATATGAATCCAACTAATGATCGGCACTATGCGGTAGATTACCTGTCGTGTCAATACAAGGGGTTGAAAATGGAAGCAAATATGGATAAGAGCAACACGCCATTCGTGGTGGATTGTGTCGTTCGTGGTGCGAAGTTTTCCGTTGTGGCGTTGTGCATTGCTCAAGTGGTCAAAGCGGCAATACAGGTACTGCCGCACATGCTGCACTAGATAGGTAGCGGTATCACGTCAGCAATCGGCTTAGTCGATTCGTTGGCTGCAGGTTGCAGTAAATGGTGGGCAGGGACAGCAGGAAGCGCGGCACGGGGCATTTTACGATGCAGTGACCGGGTAATAATCTGTCTGAGCAGCCACCAGTTTCTTACTTCTCGGGCAGAAATGCCGTCTTTCCAGTGTGCGCCAGGTGGAACCAACACGGCTCCGTAGTGGCCACGCATCACAGTGAAATCCGCGAATTCCTCAAAAGCCCCAGGCAATGACATGCCGCGTTGTTGGCGCATGATTTCCATGGCCATCCATGGGATTGGCGCAGTGCCACGTCGCCAGCGGCTGACGGTGGACGGCGCGACGCGCAGTGTGTGCGCAATGACTTCATCGGACATTCCCCAGGTCACGATTTGCCATTCTGACAAGTAAACAGCGGCACGGCGGCGCAGTTTGTCGGCTTCGCGTTGCTTGGATGCAACGGTTTTCTTGGTGGTTTTGGGCGGTTTTGCGCCGTCTTTAGATTGTTTTGTGTTCATTACGGTGTTTCACATTCGTTATGGTTATATGCACAGCCTATGGTGGCGGCGGGGATAATTTTAAATGTGAGGGTGTTTTCGTAATTCATTTTGCAAGCCCGTCTGGGTACGTCGGCTAGTTCGCATAATATATATTATGTCAAATAAACAATTTGATACCAACCACACCAACCACACCAACCACACCAACCACACCAACCACACCAACCACACCAACCACACCAACCACACCAACCACACCAACCACACCAACCACACCGGGTCATTTTGCTGCAGGCGATTGTCTGTTGGCCACAAGCATCCGCCTGCACGGGAAATGCGGGATGTTAGTCAGAGCGCTGTGAGGACAGATGATCCATGGCCGCCATGACGGCCTGGCGGTATGACAGTGATGGATTGTTACGCTGCGCTTCCTGTACCAGCCGTGTTGCCCGAGCTGAGTCGCCCATGCAAGCGGATACCAGTTTGCTGAAGCCTGCGCCACCTTGGCCTTGGCTGGATGGTGTTGCCACGATGAAGCCCTTGCTGCGGAGCGTGGCACGGAGTTGACGTGCTCTGCGCCGCTTGGCAATGCGGTACAACAAAAGCCAGATGGCGACGAGGAGGACAACAAGCCAGACTGCTTTCATGCGCAGATCGTATCTTTCATGGTTTGCAAGGGCCGACTGCTGCCCTTTTGATTGCAAGTGAGGGGTCACAATGAAAGATCATGCTGCCTGGATAAGGTTCCGGATGCAGGGCGTCAGACGATGCATTTAGCGGTATAATTCACCATTATCCACATAATGTTGATATTTATTTCAATGAATATTGATAAATTTGCAGATTTCTTTACCGCGGCCGGAAACATTCATGGAGCCTTTGCATGTCATTTCCTGTACTGATTGGCTTTCCGTCGTCGCCCGGTGATGAAGATACGACCATCGTCCAGTGGCAATCTGCTACTGGCGGCTGGAACCGGCAGCAAGGCCAATGCCTGATTGATGCAAGTTCCGATGTCGAGGCGGTACAAACCTGGCTTAAAGAATATCGTGACCGGCCACGTACCTTGGACTCATATCGCAAGGAGGCCGAACGCTTCCTGTTGTGGTCTGCCATGAAGCGCGGCAAGAATTTGTCCGACATCAATCGCGATGATGTGCTGGAATATGGCCAGTTTCTGCGAAATCCGGATCATAGCTGGTGCGGGCCAACCCGGCCACGCCAGCACCCGGAATGGAAGCCATTTGCCAGTTGGTCTGGCGGAAAACATGGCCTTGCCGAGTCTTCCTGCGCACAGGCACATGTGATTTTATCCAACCTGTTCAATTATCTGGTGGAGGCTGGTTATCTGAGCCGCAATCCTTTTGCGCTAAAGCGTGGGCGCCCGGTGACGGCACGTTCCATTCATGATGAGCGGCTGTTGGAAAAGGAAACCATCGATTACCTGTTTCAATGGCTGGAGTCCCTGCCTGCCGAGACCGCGCGCGAAAAACAGCATGCGGAACGCGCCTTGTGGATTATCTCGCTGTACTACTATACGGCCGCCCGCTTGCGGGAAATTCCTGCGGCACGCATGGCGGACATCCGGCTGATCAGGGGCAACTGGTGGTTCCGTGTGATGGGCAAGGGTGAGAAAGAAGGGTTGGTGCCGGTGCCGCAAGCCTTGCTGGATGCATTGCAGCGCTACCGCCGCTTTCTGGGGCTGACTGCCCTGCCCTCGCCTGGCGAAACCACACCGTTGGTGTGCAGTGTTTATGGTGTACTCAGCCCGATCAGTGCGGCATCCCTGCACAAAATCATCAAGGCCATCATGAAGGCGGCGGCGGACGATGCACGCGCAACGATGCGCCCGCAAGTGGCGGCCAACCTGGAGTACGCCACAACCCACTGGCTACGCCACAGCGCCGCCTCGCACCAGTTGGAGGCTGGCCTGCCCTTGCTGACGGTAAGCCAGAACCTGCGGCATGCTCAGATTGAAACCACGCGCCGCTATCTGCACACCGAGGATGATGACCGCCATCAGGCAACGGTCAACTGGCATGCTCCACGGACATCCCGCGGCGATGATTCTGTGTAAGGATATGCCGGAAAAAGAACAGGCCCTGACGGGCCTTGGCTGCAGTGCAATGGCCGGACGGGCTCAGATGCTTTCCACATTGCTCTGCACTTCGCTCTCGCTCAGAATTTCCTGCGCCCACACCACGGCTTCCATATAGATGCTGTTGACCTGATCCAGATCCACAGACATCGCTTCGGACAAGCGAGTAATGGCATCGTTGTCGTCCTGTTCGCAGGCCTGCGCCAGTTGCAAGGGCGCAGCAAACAAGCCTTTCTGATGCAAAAGCGCGTCGGAAATCATGAATGGCAGATCCAGCGGCTCCAGCGCCGTGGCCAGAGGCATGCTGAGCAAGTCGCCCAGCAAGGAGAACATGCCGGTGAGAAACAGGTGTTCTGCTTCCAGCTTGTTCCCGCGAATGATGCCCAGCTCTTCCATGAAGTGCGCACGGATGAGCGACTTTTCCAGCAGCGATAGCGTGGCCCCGCTTTCGCTTTCCGAGGTGAACAGCAAGAGAGACAGCCATTTGAACAAGGCGCTGCGACCCAGCAGCATCAGGCCATCTTCGATGGTCTGGATTTTGCGGGATAGCCCATTGACGGGTGAATTGACGAAGCGCAGCAATTTGAACAGCAGCAAGGAGTCCAGCTTGAACTGTGCCTCGATCTCTGCCGTGGCTGCATTGGCACGCAGCAGGCGCATGATTTCCAGTACCCTGCCCTGATTGGCACCTTCTTGCTGGCTTACCCTGTTTTGCGCAACGGAAAGATAAGAGCCATGAAACAGGGCAAAACGGTCGCTGTCCTGGCTGCGGCGACACAGGGCCAGTTCTTCTGCGGTATTGATGTTGCGGGCCAGCCAGCGCAGTTGTGGAAAGCGCTGGGGCAGTTGCTCAAGCAAGGGAAAGAGCGCACGGGTATTGGGTGCGGCAAAGTCCAGCACCAGGTAATCCATGCGCTGATACAGCGCCAGTGCGCTTGGGCTGCTGCCATAGCGTGCCGGCTCTACGGCAAAGCGCAAACCGGCTGCGCGCAAAGCATCCACCTGCGGCAGCAAGTCCTCGGTCAGTTGTTCGCCATCCAGCAAATCCAGCAGGTAAATGGCGCTGCCGACCGGGAGTTGCTGCGCCAGCAGATCATCCAGCGAGGCCAGGGAGACATGGATGAAGGCGCGACGGAAAGTCAGCAAGCGGAAGATATTCATATTCTTCAGCGTACTGAACAGCAAGCGATCGAAGGTGCGGCGGCTGGCCGGGTTGCGATTGCCACTGACGCCGTCTTTCACTGTGAATTCGTAGGCGACAATGCGTTGATTTCTGTCCTGGATGGGCTGGTGGGAAACAAAACCCAAGGTTTGCGGCAGATCCAGCGGCGCAGCCGCAAGCTGCTGATCGTCAACAACGACGGGTGCCTCGGCTGTGACGGTTTGTACGGATGCTGCTGCCTGCTCACCCCGATTAAGCAGTCCGCCAAATATTTTTTTTAACATGCTTAGCTCTCTGACTTGCCGACTTGTTCTGTTTCAGACTGGCCGTGACGGCGCTTGTGTCTTGATCAGGACAGTGTAGTCAGTTATGCCCCTGGCGGACAATCACATCGGTCGCCCATGCACGTTTTTTTACCGCAGACCACGGCTGTTGTTGATGCGGCTCAAACTGTCGGCAGCCAGCAGCGCTCAACAAACAGGCCGGCAAAAAACGGCGTCAGCAATAGCTCGGCGTCGCGCTCTAGATTCACCAGTTGCGGACTGAGCAGCCAGTTGTCAATCAGCCCGCAAATCATGGAATGTAAACCGCCGGAGACGCAATGCAGATCAAGGCCGGGACGTACCTGTCCCATATCGGCGGCCTGGGCAAGAATGGCCTGCAAATTACCCAGCTTTTCTATCAGCCAGGTTCGGTCCATCAGATGGGAATTCTGCATTTCACCGACGTACTCGCAGCGCAGGTTGATGATGCCGATCACCCGGGCAATGCGCGGTGTGGTAGTGACCAGACGCAAAACGCCGCAACTGTGTTGCCACAGGCGTTGTGCCGGACTCAGCCCCGGACTGTGGCCCTCCTCCAGCAGCACTTTCATCATTTCTTCAAACGGCGGGAACATGCGGTCGCACATGGCATTGAACAAGTCGGCCTTGTTATCGAAATGCCAGTAAATGGCACCACGGGTAAGTCCGGCGTGCTCGGCGATACCGGCCAGCGTGGTCTTGCTGACGCCCTGCTCCCAGAACAGGTGTTCTGCGGCATCCAGTAACAGGTGTCGCGTTTTGTCAGCTTCTTCTTTAGTCTTGCGTGCCATCGTGTCATCAATCCAGAAAGATGGCCGGGTACATTGCCCGGCCATTCAGCTTGGCCGGCATGATTACATGTGCATTGCAATCATGCCGGTCTCAAGCGGTTTAGCTGCTTTTCTTATCTTGCTCCAGAGGCTGCCAGCCGCCTCCCAACACCTTGTACAGGGTTACCAGATTGGAAGCTTGCGACAGTTGCGTGCTGATGAGGTTTTGCTGCGCCGAATACAGCGAGCGCTGCGCAACCAGCAGGGTCAGATAACTGTCAACACCCACTTTGAAGCGCGCTTCGGATAGCTGCAGGCTGCGCTGGCTGGACTGCACCAGTGCCTGCTGTGCCCGCAACTGGGTACTGACGGTGCCGCGCACGGCCAGGGCATTCGAAACCTCGCTGAAGGCGGTCTGGATTGCCTTTTCGTACTTGGCCACCGAGATGTCGCGTGCCACCTTGGCGGATTCAAGATTGGCACTCAGGCTGCCGGCATTGAAGATGGGCAGATTGATGGACGGGCTGAACGACCAGGTGCCGCTGCCGGCCTTGAACAGGTCGGACAGATTGCTGGAGCTGGCTCCGGCACTGGCGGTCAGGCTGATGCTGGGGAAGAACTTGGCCCGTGCTGCGCCGATATTGGCATTGGCTGCTTTCAGGTCATGCTCGGCCGCCAGGATGTCCGGGCGGCGCTGCAGCAGCTCCGAGGGCAGACCTGCCGGAAGATCGGCCAGCTTGCCCTGGGTGGAGAGTTCACCGCCCTGCAGGATGTCGGCAGGTATTGTGGTTCCTACCAGCAGAGTCAGCGCATTCTCGTCCTGTGCCACCTGGCTGAGATAAGCCGCCTGATCGGAAAGTGCGGATTGCACGGTCGATTCGGCATCGCTCAGGTCAAGCTCGGTAGCGGCACCCACCTCCATCTTGCGGCGCGTCAGCTCCAGCGAAGCTTGCTGCGACTTGACGGTCGCCTCGGCTACCTTTAGATGCTGACGATCTGCCAGCAAGGTCAGGTAGGCATTGGCCACCTCGGCCACCAGCGAGATCTGGGTGCTGCGGCGCGTTTCTTCCAGCGAGAAGAAGTTTTCCAACGCCTGCTGCTTCAGGCTGGATAGCCGGCCAAAGACATCCAGCTCGTAAGCGCTAAAGCCGATGCCTGCGCTATAGCTGTGGCTGAGGGTGGCGCTGCCGGTGGAGCTGGAGTTGGCAGAGATACGCTGGTTGGTACCGCTGCCACTGGCGCTGATGGACGGGAACAGATCGGCCTTGGTGATCTGGTACTGCGCCCGCGCGGTTTCGATGTTCAGCGCTGCCACGCGCAGATCACGGTTGTTTTCCAGCGCCAGACGGATCAGGCGCTGCATGGCCGGATCAGTAAAAAACTGCTGCCAGGCCAATTGGTCTGCCGTGGTGCTGTCGGCCTTGGCCGCCGGCACGCCCTGATAGGCCGGGCCGGTAGGCCATTGTGCCGACACCGGGGATGCCGGCTGCTGATAAACCGGAATCAACGAGCAGCCGGCCAGCGCGCTGGCCAGCGCGCCGATGCTGAACAGATTGATAATACGGGACATTACAGGCCCTCCTTGCTGATGCCGTGCATATCATCCGCCAGTTTCTTGGGCGGGAAGCGACGGCGGACGACCACGAAGAATACCGGAACCAGGAAAATAGCCAGCACGGTGGCGGAGATCATGCCGCCCATCACGCCGGTACCAATGGCGTTCTGGCTGCCGGAACCCGCGCCATGGCTGATCACCAGCGGCAAGATACCCAGAATGAATGCCAGCGAGGTCATCAGGATGGGGCGCAGACGCATGCGGACCGCTTCCATGGTGGCTGCAATCAGTTCCTTGCCATGTTCTTGCTGCTCCTTGGCAAATTCCACGATCAAAATGGCGTTTTTCGCGGCCAGACCAATCGTAGTCAGCAAGCCCACCTGGAAGTACACGTCATTGGTCAGACCACGCATGCTGGCGGCCAGCAAGGCACCAATCACGCCCAAGGGCACCACCATCATCACCGAGAACGGAATCGACCAGCTCTCATACAGTGCGGCCAGGCAGAGGAACACGATCAGCAGCGAGATGGCATACAGTGCCGGGGCCTGCGAACCGGACAGACGTTCTTCGTAGGACAGACCGGTCCATTCATAGCCAATGCCTGCCGGCAATTGCTTGATCAGGTTTTCCATTTCGGCCATGGCAGTACCGGTGCTGACTCCGGGCGCGGGTGCGCCAAGAATTTCTACCGAGGACTGACCGTTGTAACGCTCCAGACGCGGCGAACCAAAGCCCCAATGCGAGCTGGCAAAGGCAGAGAACGGCACCATGGTGCCCGTGGCGTTACGCACATACCAGTTGTTCAGGTCCTCCGGCGACATCCGGAATGGCGCATCGCCTTGCACATACACCTTCTTGATCCGGCCACGGTCAATGAAGTCATTGACATAGCTGGA
The DNA here is from genome assembly GCF_002217795.2 of Aquitalea magnusonii. Classification (NCBI taxonomy): domain Bacteria; kingdom Pseudomonadati; phylum Pseudomonadota; class Betaproteobacteria; order Neisseriales; family Chromobacteriaceae; genus Aquitalea; species Aquitalea magnusonii. The sequence continues at coordinate 1,856,092 of NZ_AP018823.1, read as the reverse complement.
ACCAATGGCCGTACTCAGCGTGGTATTGATGTCAGAAACCGACACGCCCAGTGCATTGGCCTTTTCGTGATCGACATCCAGCAGATACTGCGGATTGTCACTCAGGCCATTGGGGCGCACCCCCACCAGCATGGGATTCTTGGCGGCCATGCCCAGCAATTGGTTACGCGCAGCCATCAGCTTGTCATGCCCCAGACCGGCACGGTCCTGCAGTTGCAGGTCGAAACCGGAGGCATTACCCAGCTCCATCACGGCTGGAGGCGCAAAGGCAAAGATCATGGCGTCACGAATCTGGCTGAACGCACCCATGGCGCGGCCTGCCACTGCCTTGACGCTCAAGTCGGGACGATTGCGCTCATCCCACGGTTTGAGCTGGACAAAACCCAGGCCCATGTTCTGGCCGCTACCGGCAAAACCGAAGCCCGATACGGTAAACAGCGAGCTGACCGCCGGGTCGTTCATGAAATGCTTTTGCACTTGCAGCAATGCCGCATCAGTACGTTCCTGCGTGGCACCCGGCGGCAATTGCACCTGGGCGAACAGAATGCCCTGGTCTTCTTCCGGCAGGAAGGAGGTGGGCAGGCGCATGAACAGCACCGCCATGGCAATGATGATGCCGGTGTAGATCACCATGTAGCGGAAGGTCTTGTTCAGCATGCGCGACACGATGCTCTGGTAGCGCTCGTTGTTGCGGTCGAAGGTGCGGTTGAACCAGCCAAACACGCCACTGTATTCGTGACCGACGCCATGGCCTTTTTCAACCGGCTTGAGCAAGGTGGCGCACAAGGCCGGGGTCAGCACCAGTGCCACCAGCACCGACAGTGCCATGGAGGACACCACGGTAATGGAGAACTGACGGTAGATGACGCCAGTGGAGCCGCCAAAGAAGGCCATGGGTACAAACACGGCAGCCAGCACCAGCGCAATGCCGATCAGTGCGCCGGTAATCTGGCCCATGGATTTGCGCGTCGCTTCACGCGGCGGCAAGCCCTCCTCGCTCATCACCCGCTCCACGTTTTCCACCACCACGATGGCATCGTCCACCAGCAGGCCGATGGCCAGCACCAGGCCGAACATGGTCAGGGTATTGATGGAGAAGCCAGTGGCCGCCATCACGCCAAAAGTACCCAGCAGCACCACAGGTACGGCAATAGTGGGAATCAGGGTGGCGCGGAAGTTTTGCAGGAAAACGTACATCACCACGAATACCAGACCGATGGCTTCCACCAGGGTCTTCACCACTTCCTCGATGGAGATCTTCACGAAGGGGGTGGTGTCGTACGGGTAAACCGCCTTCACGCCCTTGGGGAAGTAAGCGGACAGCTCGTTTACCTTGTTACGCACTGCTTGCGCGGTATCCAGCGCGTTGGCACCGCTGGCCAGCTTGATGGCCACACCGGTAGCCGGCTTGCCATTGAACAAGGCCTTGGTGCGGTAGGTTTCCGCGCCCAGTTCGATGCGCGCAACGTCTTTGAGCAACACGCGCGAACCGTCGGTATTCACCTTCAGCAGGATCTTGCCAAACTGCTCGGCGCTGGACAAACGGGTTTGCGCCACGATGGTTGCATTGAGTTGCTGACCCGGCTTGGCAGGCAGACCACCCAGTTGACCAGCAGAAACCTGGGCATTCTGTGCGGTAATGGCGGAGGAAACATCCGAGGCGGTCAGGCTATAGCTGTTGAGCTTGTTCGGATCCAGCCAGACGCGCATGGCGTATTGCGAACCGAACAGCGACACCTCACCCACACCGTTTACCCGGCTGAGCGAGTCCTGCAGGTTACTGGCCACATAGTCGCCCAGGTCGGTGCCGGTCATGCTGCCGTCTTCGGACACAAAACCCACCACCATCAGGAAGTTACGTGCCGATTTGGTGACGGTGATGCCCTGCTGCTGCACCACGGTGGGCAAGGTGGCCATGGCAGATTGCAGCTTGTTCTGCACCTGGACTTGCGCGGTATCCGGATTGGTGCCGGCATCGAAAGTCATGGTAATGGTGACCGCACCGGTGTCATCACTGGTGGAGTTCATGTAACGCAGGTGGTCGATACCCTGCATTTTCTGCTCGATCACCTGGGTGACACTGTCTTCAACGGTCTTGGCCGAGGCCCCCGGGTAGGTGGCGTTGATGGCGATCTGCGGCGGGGCAATGGCCGGATACTGAGATACCGGCAGGCTGCGGATCGACAGCAAGCCCGCCAGCATGATCACGATGGCGATCACCCAGGCAAAGATTGGCCGGTCGATAAAAAATTTGGACATGAATCTTTTCCTGATTTACTTGGCGGCGGAGGCGTTGGTTTTCAGCGGTTCGGCTTTGACGGTTGCACCATCCTGCACCTTCATCAAGCCTTCCACCACGATGCGCTCGCCGCTTTGCAGGCCGCCATCCACCAGCCACTTATCGCCGATGGTCTGACTGGTCTTGATGACGCGGGCATGTACCTTATTATCCTGCCCCACCACCATCACCACAGGTTCACCTTTCTGGTTGCGGCTGACCGCAGGCTGGGGAACCAGCAGTGCGTTATGGCGCACACCCTGCTCCAGTCTTGCCCGGACAAACATGCCCGGCAGCAATTCACCCTTCGGGTTATCGAAGACGGCGCGCAGTGTCACCATGCCGGTGGTGGAATCAACGGTAATGTCGGAGAACTGCAGTTCGCCTGGCTGGGCATACTCGCTGCCGTCTTCCAGAATCAGCTTCACTTTGGCCTTGCCCTGCTGGTTCTGCAGCGTGCCGGCAGCAAAGTCACGGCGCAGGTGCAGCAACTCGGTGCTGGACTGCGTCATGTCCACATAAGCAGTGGACACCTGCTGTACGGTAGACAAGGCCGTGGTTTGGTTGGCAGTGACCAGGGCGCCAGCAGTCACCGAGGATTTGCCGATCCGGCCACTCACCGGAGCGGTGATGCGGGTGTAGGCCAGATTGATGCGCGCGGTTTCTACCGATGCCTTGGCGGTGGCAACGTCGGCACGCGCCTGCAGCAGTGCTGCACGGGCATCGTCGTTGTCCTGGCTGCTGATGGCCTTGATTTCCGCCAGTTGGGCATAGCGCTTGGCTTTCAGCTCTGCCGATGTCAGCGTAGCTTCTGCCTTGGCCAGGCTGGCGGTAGCTGTTTGATAGGCTGCCTGATAAGTATCCGGGTTGATCTGATACAGCACCTGGCCGGCCTTGACATCACTGCCTTCGGTAAACAGGCGCTTCTGAATGATGCCGCCAACTTGCGGGCGGATTTCGGCTACGGTAAACGCGGATACGCGGGCTGGCAGTTCGCGGCTGATTACAGTGTCCTGCGGCTGCAGTGTCACTACGCCGACACTGGCCGGGCCTGCGGCCGGCATTGCAGCATTTTGCGACTGGCCACAACTGCTCAATGTGGCAGTCAGGAGCAAAGCGGCAACAGCCTTGAGTGCGGGTGAGGCTTGCTTGATGTGCATAAACATTCCAGAGCTTGATTTTATGGGAACTGCGCTGAGCCAGTGCAAGGCTGCTCATTGGGCAGTGCTGACATTTTAAATACATACGCGACTGTATGCTTGACTATTTAACGGTAAAGACTGGTAAAGCATAGTCATTTTTCTGATCAGCCATGCAGAAGCTAGCTGAGCCAAGTGTATTAATTAAGTATTTGATGGTCTTATCTATTAATAAATGTTAATAAAAATGACATTTACACCACACTAAGTAGGTATACTTAGTATATTTCCGTCATTTTTACGTAAAAAGACTAGCCAGAAAAAATGCAGGCGATAAGATGAAATCGTCAGACGGCAACAAGCAGGCCAACATAGATCAGCCGCTGTTATCAGCCTGATGTGGCACATCGACGCCACACCAAGAACAGCATCGGGGAAGGTGCTTAAGACGGGAAGTAAGCAGGGGGAAGGCTGGACCGAATGCTCTGGATGCCGGGTGGGACCGCAACTGGAGCAAGGACCGCCAGTACAACAACAAAAGCCAAAACAGCCAGAAATGGCACATGTTGACGGGGAGTACTCACAAGGCCGCTGCAGCGGCCTTGTTCTTTTGTGGCGCAGGGTGGAATGCCGCCTACTTCAGATAGACATCCTCAAAGGCAAACGAGCCATTGGGGTTCATGATGAAACCCTGCACCTCCTTGCGCATCGGAATGTAAATGCGCGAGTGCGCCATGGTGATCCAGGGGCGCTCGCGCTTGAAGATTTCCTGCGCCTGCATGTAGTAGGCAGCACGCTGCCGACGGTCGTTACTCTGCCGGGCTTTGAGCAGCAGTTGGTCAAAATCGGCATTGCAAAAGCGCTGCCCCTGCTTGCTGACCGCACAGGAAAGTGATGTGGAAAGAAAATCATCCGGATCGCCAGAGTCGCTGGTGACGCCACTCATATAGACATCGTGCTCGCCCTGCCCTGCCCGGCGCAGGTACTCACCCCATTCATAGCTCTGGATCGTGGCCTTGACGCCAATTTTTGCCCAGTCCTGCTGGATCATCTGCGCCATCAGCTTGCCATTGGGGTTGGTGGGCCGCTGCACAGGCAAGGCCCACAAGGTGAGAGCAAAACCATTGGGATAACCAGCCTTGGCCAATAGCTGTCGTGCCCTGGCCGGGTTGTATTCGTTGCGATTGTGCGCATTCCACCCCCACACCGAGGGCGGATAAGGATTCACCGCTTGAATCGCCCCGCCCTTGGGGAACATGGCCTTGAACAAGGTATTGCGATCGATGGCAATATCCAGCGCCGTGCGTACATCCCTGCTGGCTAGCTGTGGCCGTTTCAGATTGAACGCCAGGTAAGAAATATTCATGGCACCGGTACTGGCCACCTTGAGCGCCGGGTCGGCTTGCAAACCGTCCAGATCGGCCTCACGCACCGCGGCTGCCAGTTGGCATTCATTGCCTTTCAGTTTCTGGATGCGCACTTGCGGATCGGTCACGATGGCAAAAATCAGGCTGCTGCTTAGTTGCGGACGCCCCCAGTAATGCGGGTTTGCCACAAAGCGCACGGCAGAATCCTTGGCGTAGCTCTTGAACTGGTAAGGACCGGTTCCCACCGGAAACTGGTTGATATCTGCCGGACGGTGCTGCTGCAATAGTTGATTTGCATACTCGGCGGATTGCATGCCGGCAAAGCCCATTGCCAGGAGGGTCAGAAAAGTGGCGTTGCGCTGTTTCAGCCGGATACGAACCGTATAAGGGTCCAGCTTTTCAAGCTGCTGCACGGCCTGGGCCAGGCCATAATTGGCAGGCCCAAGCAACTGGGTCTTGAATGCCTTGTTGAAGGGCAAGTCGGGATCGATCCAGCGCTGGATGGTGAACAGCACGTCATCGGCATCAAACTGCCGGCTTGGCTTGAAGTATTCCGTACTGTGAAAGCTGACACCCTTGCGCAAATGAAAGGTGTAACTCAGCCCGTCGGGCGATAGCTCCCACTTGCTGGCCAATGACGGGACAATATCCGTCCCGCCCCGCTTGAAAGCCACCAGGCCCTGAAAGATCTGGCGCGTGACATTATAAGTGGAGGCACTATCCCACAAGGCCGGATCAAAACCTTCCGGTGCGGTTTCGGCACAAAACACCAGGGGGCGTGTAGCAAGAGCAGACTGGGATAGACCGGCCAGCATGGCCGTCAGCAATAGGCAGGGCAGTTTCATTCTTGTTCCGGGCTACGTTCCAGGCCAGGGCCGGGTTGAGGTAAGTGGATGACTGAGCATGATCATAGGGCAAGTTGTAGCAATCGGCTTGCCGTAGCCGCCTTTGTCTGATAAAAAACAACTTCGCCACATGCAAACTGGTTGCCAGGCCAGTGATTTTACGCAGTTGCTGGCTTGCCCATCGGCCAGGATGCGCCGACAGTCACTTGTTTCGCCCTTGCGCGCCCATATTCTTCGCAGGCAAAAAAAATCCCGGCGGGAACCGGGATTAAACGTTTAGCGGGGATAGATGCGAGGCGGGAAACCTCGCATTTGTATTTATATCTATCAAATAACCCCCAGTCAAATAAATATTTGCTTACATATAAAAAGTGACGCAAAAAAAAGGCAGCCGAAGCTGCCTGTTGTCACCTGACTGTAAGATCAGGAAGCTTGCTTGTTCATCTTGCGACGCTCGTGCTCTTGCAGGTAGCGCTTGCGAATGCGAATGGACTTGGGCGTGATTTCAACCAGCTCGTCGTCGTCGATGAATTCAACGGCAGACTCCAGGGTCATCTTCACCGGGGTGGTCAGGCGTACGGCTTCGTCAGTACCGGAGGCGCGCACGTTGGTCAGCTGCTTGCCCTTGACCGGGTTTACCACCAGGTCGTTGTCGCGGCTGTGGATGCCGATGATCATTCCTTCATACAGCTTGTCGCCCGGAGAAACAAACATGCGGCCGCGATCTTCCAGCTTCCACAGTGCGTAGGCAACGGCTTCGCCGTTTTCCTGGGAGATCAGCACGCCGTTATGGCGACCCGGCATATCCGGCTTCACCGGTGCGTAGTCGTCAAATACGTGGCTCATCAGGCCGGTACCGCGGGTCATGGTCATGAAGTCGGACTGGAAGCCGATCAGGCCACGGGCCGGAATATGGTATTCCAGGCGGGTGCGACCCATGCCGTCGGATTCCATATTGGTCAGTTCGCCACGGCGACGACCGATTTCTTCCATGATGGCGCCCTGGTGATCATCTTCCAGGTCGATGGTCAGGTTTTCATACGGCTCGCACTTCTCGCCGTTGATTTCCTTGAATACCACGCGCGGCTTGGCAACGGCCATTTCAAAGCCTTCACGACGCATGTTTTCCAGCAGGATGGTCAGGTGCAATTCACCACGACCGGACACGCGGAACACGTCGGAGTCTTCGGTTTCTTCCACACGCAGGGCTACGTTGGTCAGCAGCTCCTTGGTTAGGCGGTCGCGGATCTGACGCGAGGTCACGAACTTGCCTTCAGTGCCAGCCAGCGGCGAGGAGTTCACCATGAAGTCCATGGTCAGGGTCGGCTCGTCCACCGACAGCACCGGCAGGCCAACCGGTTGATCCTTGTCACAGATGGTCACGCCGATACCGATGTCTTCGATACCGGAAATGATCACGATGTCACCGGCTTCGGCTTCGGCCACTTCCACGCGCTCCAGGCCCTTGAAGCCCAGCAGCTGGTTGATACGACCGGCAGCAACCTGCTCTTCGTGATTCATCACCACCACTTGCTGACCCGGCTTGATGCGGCCGTTCAGGATGCGACCCAGACCCAGACGACCGGTGTAGGTGGAGTAGTCCAGTGCGGAGATTTGCAGTTGCAGCGGTGCGTCTGCGCTACCGTTCGGCAGCGGAACATGCTTCAGCACCGTGTCGAACAGCGGACGCATATTGTCGGATTCCTGATCCAGTTCCAGCTTGGCAAAGCCGTTCAGGCCGGAAGCATAGATGATGGGGAAGTCCAGTTGTTCGTCGGTAGCGCCCAGCTTGTCGAACAGGTCGAAGGTTTGGTCCACCACCCAGTCCGGACGTGCGCCCGGACGGTCAACCTTGTTGATCACCACGATGGGGCGCAGGCCCAGGGCCAGCGCTTTCTTGGTTACAAAACGGGTTTGCGGCATCGGGCCTTCAACGGCATCCACCAGCAGCAGCACGCCGTCCACCATGCCCAGTACACGCTCCACTTCACCGCCGAAGTCGGCGTGTCCCGGCGTGTCCACGATGTTGATATGCACGCCTTCGTAATCGATGGCGGTGTTCTTGGCCAGAATGGTAATGCCACGCTCTTTTTCAAGATCGTTGCTGTCCATTACGCGTTCATCTACCTGCTGGTTCTCGCGGAAGGTGCCGGACTGGCGCAGCAACTGGTCAACGAGGGTGGTTTTGCCATGGTCCACGTGGGCAATAATGGCAATATTACGAATCTGTCGTGTCATGTTTCGGAATTCGGTCGGTTGAAGCGGAAAAATCGTAAGATTCTATCACGGACAGCGGCAACTACCCAAAGCATTATCGCGACAAGGCATGATGATTTGGTTACACTGCGCGCCAAAATCCGCGCAAACACCGATTATCAAGGAGTCGACCATGTATGACTGGGACGCCCTGTGGCATGAACATGAAGGCTATCGCACCGGCTTTGCCGTGCATCATAACGACGCCAACCTGCTGGCAGACGAGCTGTCGGCCAAGCTGATGAAGCCGGCGCAGCATCCTACCGACGTGGCGGTGTACGAAACGCCGGACAAGTTCATCCTGGCCGGTCACGACGATGGCCTGCAGTTGCTGGAGGTGTTCAAGCACGGCCTGTTTGACATCACGCTGCGCCTGGTGACTGAAGATGAAGGACTGGACGAACCTGCCCTGCCCTATGTGGAAATCCATGTCGACAACCTGGCCACCGAGGAGCAGTCGGTATGGCGCGGCGCGGTGAGCCGTGACGAAGAAGGCCGCATCTGGGTGGGCAATCGCACGCTGGAAGAGCAAGTCATGCCGGCCATGCCGTTTGACGAGCTGTCCTTTACCGATAACGCCCATTTTCGCGATGAGCTGCATCGCGTGTGGCAGGAGGACTTGCCGCAGCTGAAGCCCTTGATTGATGCCTGGTTTGATCACACCGACCTGAGCGGCGCAGCCGAACCGCATCATTATGGTGACGAAGCGCGGGTACAGCAGATTTGCGACCGCTACGCGGAAATCGTGCGTCGTGAACAAGCCGTGCTGTCGCGCCAGTTTAGCGACGCCGAGCTGCAATTGATTGCCCACGTGCTGAAGAATGTCCGCTTTGAAGAAGCAGCCTCCTGCCGCGGGGTATGGCTGGCAGTAGAAACCTGCATGATAGACGAGGAACTGGACCAGCACTTCAAGGTGGATGGCGAAGCCCTGCTGCTCAAGATGAAGAACCTGTCTTACTCTCAGGAAGTGGCACTGATCGAAGCGCTGTCGCCCTTGCCGGCCAGCTCCACCGCCGCCTGATCAATCCACATAAAGTCAAAGCCTGCCGAAACATGAGGGCAGGCTTTTTTCATGGTGTCCGCGGCAGGCAAAAAAAAGGGGGCGATAGCCGCATCGCCCCGAATCCCATCCATACCAGTCAGAGGTGAAACACCTCCCACGGGGCACACAGTACGTGTTGCAGATTACGCGGTCATGACAGGCGCAAAGGTGAGCACCACCTTGCCCAGATTGGCATTGCGCTCCATATAGGCATGCGCATCCGCCGCCTGCTGCCAGGGATAGCAGCTATCCACCGTGGTATTCAGCTTGCCCGCCATGATGGCCGGCAGAATGGTGTCGGCCAGTGCCTGCGCCAGCGGGGCTTTTTTCGTCAGCGGCTGGGGACGCAGGGTGGAGCCAATCACTGACAGGCGCTTCATCAGCACCAGTCCCAGATTGAGCTCGGCCTTGCCACCACCCATGATGCCGATATTCACCAGGCGGCCATCTTGCTTCAGGCAGGCCAGGTTTTCCGCCAGATGAGATGCCCCGACCGGGTCCAGAATCATCTCCACACCACCCCAGTCCTTCACCAAACCTGAAAAGGCGGGGGTTTCCTTGTAATTGAAGACTTGCTCGGCACCCATCTCGCGGCAGAATTGCAGCTTGTCCGCGCTGCCGGCACTGGCGAAAGCATGCGCGCCCAACAGTCGGGCCAGTTGGATGGCGCAGGCACCCACGCCACTGGCGCCGGCATGGATCAGCACATTGTCCCCGGCCTTGACCTGCCCCACTTGCACCAGATTCAGCCAAGCCGTCATCCATGCCTCCGGCAGGCTGGCGGCTTCCACCCAGGACATTGCATCCGGCTTGGCGATGGCCAGCACTTCATCCAGCAGGGCAAACTCGGCATAGGCACCGCCGGCCACCAGGCCAAACACGGCATCGCCCGGCTGATGGCGGCTATTGTCGTCCGCCTCGACCACCACCCCGGCAATTTCCAGTCCCAGAATGCTGCTGGCACCGGGCGGCGGTGGATAGTGTCCATCACGCTGGACGATATCCGCCCGGTTAACTCCCGCTGCCATGACTTGCACCAGCAACTGGCCCGCCTGCCGCTGCGGCAGCGCGGTATCCGCTACGTAAAGAGTATCCGCACCACCTGGTGCATCCTGCAAAATCGCCTGCATCATGCTGCTTTACCTTTCTTTATGCCGCCCCGGATCAGACGGAAATCGCACTGCATGAAACTGAGCCAGATCAAGCAATGCATTCGAGTATTGTTTACAATGGCGCGCCATGACTGATAACTGCTTTCACTGCGGCCTGCCCATCCCTGAATCTGTCGACTTCCCGGTGCGTTACCGGGAGCAGACCGAGGCCACCTGCTGCGCAGGCTGCCAGGCCGTCGCCCAGACCATCATCGACTCCGGCCTGGCCGAGTACTATGCCCACCGCACCCAAGGCGCACGCCAGGCAGAGGCGCTGCCAGCTGATATTTTGCAGCAGATCAGGCTATACGACTCGGAAGAACTGCAAAAAAGCTTTGTACACCAGCACGATGAAAACAGCCGCGAGGCCGCGCTGATTCTGGAAGGCATTAGCTGTGCCGCCTGTGTCTGGTTGAACGAGCAGCACATTCGCCAATTGCCCGGCGTGCTGTCGGTGGACATCAACTACACCAATCACCGGGCTCGGGTGTGTTGGGATAACAGCCGCATCAGGCTGTCGCAGATTCTGGAAGCGATTTCCGCCATTGGCTACCGCGCCCATCCTTACGATGCCGAGCGGCAGGAAGCGCTGGCGCAAAAGCAACGCAAGCAGGCCATCAGCAGGTTATGGGCCGCCGGGCTGTCCATGATGCAGGTGATGATGTATGCAGTACCGATCTATCTGGCACCAGATGGCGATATCGACCCCGACTTTCTGTGGTTGCTGCACTGGGCCAGCCTGATCCTGACCCTGCCAGTGATGCTTTACTCCGCCGTTCCCTTCTATCAGAACACCTGGCGCGATCTCAAAGCAGGCCGTGTCGGCATGGACACCCCGGTCACCATCGGCATTTTCACCGCCTTCTTTGCCAGCCTGTGGGCCTTGATCCACAAAATTCCGCATGGCGTGTATTTCGACTCGGTATCGATGTTTGTCTTCCTGCTGCTGGGCGGGCGCTATCTGGAAGGGATTGCCCGCCGCAAGGCCGGCGAGGCAACCGAGAGCCTGGTCAAGCTGATTCCCGCCTTCGCCCATCGCGCGGCCAACTGGCCGGATAGTCGCGAAACCGTGGAAGCTACCGTGGCCATGCTTAATCCTGGCGACGTGATTCTGGTTAAACCGGGCGAAACCATTCCCGGTGACGGCGTGGTGCTGGATGGCAGCAGTGCCGCCAATGAGTCATTGATCAGTGGCGAGAGCAAGCCTGTTGCCAAAGGCGTTGGCGACAGCGTGATTGCCGGCAGTGTGAATACCAGTAGCCCGCTTTATATAGAAATCAGCCAAACCGGCCAGCAAACCCGCCTGGCCAGCATTGTGCGCCTGCTGGACAAGGCACTGGCGGAAAAACCGCGCCTGGCCGTGGCGGCAGACCGCTTTGCCAGCTGGTTTGTTGCCCTGCTGCTGCTGGCCGCCGCTGGCAGCTATCTGGCCTGGCACTTCATCGAACCTGCGCGTGCGCTGTGGATTATGGTGGCGGTGCTGGTGGTGTCCTGCCCCTGCGCGCTGTCCTTGGCCACCCCGGCAGCACTCACCGCCGCCACCGGCCATCTGGCGGCACTGGGCTTGCTCACCACCCGTGGCCATGCACTGGAAACCCTGGCGCGGGTCAGCGATGTGGTATTTGACAAGACCGGCACCCTGACGCATGGCGACATGCGCCTGCGCGCACAAATGCAACTGGGCGGGCAGACGGCAGCACAGTCACTGGCGATTGCCGCCGCACTGGAGCAGGCATCCGAACACCCGGTGGCCCACGCCATCCGCTTGGCCGCGGCAGACCTGGCCTGCCCGGCCAGTGCGCGGCTGGACAGCGTTGCCGGCAAGGGGGTGGAGGGTGAGATTGATGGTATGGCGTGGCGTCTGGGCTCGCTGGAGTTCATCAATCAATGGCTGGATGCGCCGCTTGCGCTGCCCGATGACTGGCATGCCGACTGCACCCTGGTGGTACTGGCCAATCAACAGAGCGCACAGGCAGTATTTGCCGTTGGCGACACCGTGCGCGCGGATGCGGCGGACATGGTCAGGCAGCTGCAGCAGCACGGCAGCAGCGTGCATTTGCTTAGCGGCGACGGTGCCAGCGCCGTCCAAAGCCTGGCGGGCAGCCTGGGCATTGCCGACTGGCACGCCCGCGCCACCCCGGAAGACAAGCTGGCCTTTGTCGGTCAACTGCAACAGGCAGGCAAGCGGGTGTTGATGGTGGGTGATGGCATCAATGATGCGCCGGTACTGGCTCGGGCCGATGTCTCCCTGGCCATGGGAGGCGGCACGGATGTGGCGCGCGCCAGTGGTGATATGGTGCTGATGGGAGACCAATTGGCGCTGATTCCGTATGCCTTGACGCTATCCAGAAAGGCGCTGGGCGTAATCAGGCAAAACCTGTGGTGGGCAGCCGGGTATAATCTGTTGGCCCTACCCCTGGCCATGAGTGGTCATCTGACTCCCTGGCTGGCCAGTCTGGGCATGGCTGCCAGTTCGCTCATCGTGGTGAGCAACGCCCTGCGACTCGTCAAACGGAAATCCTGATGGAAAGTCTTTACCTGCTCATCCCGCTTAGCATCGTGCTGGCCTTTGTCATCGCCGTGGTGTTCTGGTGGGCCACCCGCTCCGGCCAGTTCGACGATATGGAAGGGCCGGCACACCGCATCCTGATGGATGACGACCGCCCGGTAGAAGACAAGCCTGCGGCAAAGCCGGACCAACACTGAAACGCAGCCCCAAGCATGGCTGACAGTACACCGGGAAATACGATAGCATGCCCTTCCCGCCACCCCGTGCTGACCCACCGTGAAAACAGACTTCAGTTTCTTTGGCTCGCGCCGCTTCCTGCCTTTGTTCGGCACACAGTTTCTGGGTGCCTTCAATGACAACCTGCTGAAAACCGCCATCGTGGTGCTGATCAGCTATCACGGCCTTACCCTCAACGGCATGTCGCCGGAGCTGCTGGTGAATATGGCGGCCGGGGTGTTCATCCTGCCGTTTTTCCTGTTTTCCGCCACTGCCGGCAAAGTATCGGAGCGTTTTGACAAGGCGGTGATTGCCCGTGGGGTCAAGCTGGCTGAAATCGGTATCATGCTGCTGGCGGGGGCCGGCTTCTTCCTGCACTCAGCCGGTTTGTTGCTGGCGGCGCTGTTCCTGATGGGATGTCACTCTGCCTTTTTCGGGCCACTCAAATATGCAGTCCTGCCGCAATACCTGAACGAACACGAGCTGGTGGGCGGCAACGGCATGATAGAGATGGGCACCTTCCTGGCCATTCTCATCGGCCAGATCATCGGCAGCCTGATGACCGAAGGCGGCCCGCTGCTGATTGTTTCCCTGCTGTTGGCAACGGCGGTTTGCGGCTGGTGGTTCAGCCGCGGCATGCCACCGGCACCGCCCGGCGCACCGCATCTGCAACTGTCTTTCAACTTTATCGGCGATTCGGTCCGGCTGATTGGCGAGGCCTGGCGCATCCGCGATGTCCGCTGCGCCATCCTGGGCATTTCCTGGTTCTGGCTGATGGGTGCCGTCTACACCACCCAGCTTCCCACCTTTACCCGCTTGCATCTGGGGGGCGACGCGCAGGTGTATACCGTGATGCTGGCGCTGTTTTCCATTGGCATCGGTCTGGGATCGGTCATCTGCGCCAAACTGTCACATGGCCGCCTGCAACTGGGGCTGGTATTGCTGGGCAGCATTGGCATGACGCTGTTTGGCGGCGATCTGGCATTGGGTGCCATGCCGCACTACCAGGGCGCACTGATGTCGCTCGGCCAGTTTATGGCGCAGGCGGCCAGTTGGCGTCACATGCTGGATGTCGCCTTGCTGGGCTTTTTTGGCGGCTTTTTCACTGTCCCGCTCTACACCTGGCTGCAGGTTTCCAGTCCGGACAGCTTCCGTTCGCAGGCGATTGCCGCCAACAACATCATCAATGGCTTCTACATGGTGGCGGCAGCATTGGCCAGCGTGATGGTGCTCAAGCAGTTTGGCAGCATTGCCTATCTGCTGCTGGGTACGGCCCTGCTGAACATCCTGGCCACTCTGCATCTGCTGTGGCAGGCCCCTGTCATCTGGCAGCAACGCACCAGCTGGCTCAAGGCGGTATTGGGAAATCAGCAATAAAAAAGACCGGTGCCACTTGCGTGGCACCGGCTCCAAGAGCATTCGGCGGCGTCAAGGCCCGAAACCACCGAAAGCGGGAGGGTTGCCGACATGTCCTTGCAACAGCAAGGCCATGCCAACAATGGAAGCAAATCCGGGGTAGGTTTTGCTTCAGCGGGTACTGAGTGTCAGTCAGTGGCGCCATTGTCGCGCCGGTTGTCTCATGCGTCCAATTGATTGATATTTTAATCTTGATATAAATTTTCTATTGCCATGCGCGCATCCGCCCTGCCCATTATTGGCATTCACCATCTTGCCATCATCACTGCCGACTACCCTCGCGCACGGGATTTCTATCATCGCATTCTGGGCCTGCCCATCATCAGTGAAACCTGGCGTGCGGCACGGGCATCGTGGAAGCTGAACCTGGCACTGCCGGATGGCAGTCAACTGGAGCTGTTCAGCTTCCCCGCCCCGCCGGCGCGACCAAGCCAGCCGGAGGCCTGCGGCTTGCGCCACCTGGCCCTGGCCACCGATGCGCTGCAGGACTTGCGTGCCGCCTTGCTGCAACAGGGCGTGCCATGTGAGGAAATCCGGCTGGATGAACTGACCGGGCAACACTTTTTCTTTTGCCAGGATCCGGACCAGTTACCAATCGAGTTTTACGCGCACCCGCCCTGCCGCAAGAAGGCCAGAAAGGCCTCCCGTGGCAATGGCCGTGCCAACAGATAACCCTGCACATAATCGCAGCCAGCCTCGCGCAGCAGCTCCAGTTGCGCCGGGGTTTCCACACCTTCGGCAATCACGCGCATGCCCAGTTTATGAGCCATGGCGATGATGGCTTCGGCAATGGCGCGGTCGGTATTGTCCGTGGCCAGGCCCTGTATGAAGCTGCGGTCTATCTTCAGATAGTCGATGTTGAATTTTTTCAGGTAGGACATCGCCGAGTAGCCAGTGCCAAAGTCATCGATACTCACTTCCACCCCAGCCTGATGAAAGCCCAGCAGGGTATTGACCACCAAGGGACGCTCGTCCAGCAGCAAGCCTTCTGTGATTTCCACCGCCAGGCAGGATGCCGGCAACTGGCGCTCCAGCAACTCCTGCGGCCAATGCCGGCAATCGCCACTGATGAACTGGCGCGGCGAGATATTCACGCTTATCTGGCCTGTCGGCCAATGTTCCAGCACATCCAGCGTCTGTTGGAACACCAGGTTGCCGATATCGCCGATCAGGCCGATTTCCTCGGCCACCGCAATGAAATCGCCCGGCGCGATGGTGCCAAGCTCGGGGTGCTGCCAGCGCAGCAGCGCCTCGGCCTTGACCACGCGGCCACTGGCCAGCTCGATGATGGGCTGGAACCAGGCTTCGAACTGCTGCGCCACCAGCGCCCGGCGCAGGCGGTTGGCCACGTCTTGCCGCCGCAGTGCTTCCTCTTGCAGGCAAGGGGTAAAGTAACTGAAGCAGTTACGCCCACTGGCCTTGGCCGCATACATGGCCTGATCGGCATAACTGAGCAGGGTTTCCAGTTGCTTGCTATCGTCCGGAAACAAGGCAATGCCCACACTGGCCGACACGTAAACCTGATTGTCACCCAGCAGAAAAGGCAGGCTTAAAAGACGGATGATCTTGCCGGCTATCTGGCCGGCCGACTGCGCATCGCTGATGTCTGGCAGGATGACAACAAATTCATCGCCACCCTGGCGGTAAACCGTATCGCTCTTGCGCACGGCGGCATGGATGCGTTCGGCAGCCTGGCGTAGCAACTGGTCACCGATATGGTGGCCCAGCGTATCATTGACCTCCTTGAAACGGTCCAGGTCGATAAACAGCACGGCCAGCACTTCGGCCGTGCGCCGGGTGCGTTCCAGGTCTTCGGCCAGACGGCCACGCAGCAAACGCAGATTGGGCAGGCCGGTCAAAGCATCATAATTGGCTTCGTGCCAGATGGCCTGTTCCATGCGCTTGCGCTCGCTGATATCCAGTATCACGCCGACCAGTCCGCCCAGGCTGCCATCTGCCTTGTCAAAAGTGGCTTTGTAGAACATGACATCGTGGCGCTGGCCATCCGCGTATTCAACCTGCGCCTCGTACACCTGGGTGCCGCCGGCATCAAACAGTGCCTGGTCGGCGGCGTGGTAACGCGCTGCCAGATCCGGCGCAGACATATCAAACACCGATAAACCAATCAGTTGCGCGCGCGATCTGCCGATGAATTGTTCGAATGCGACATTGCAGCCGATGTAGCGACCAGCCTCATCCTTGTAGAAAACCGGACTGGGTATGGTATCGATCAGGCGGGTAATGAACTGGAGCTGATCCTTGACCGCACGCTCGGCCTTGTTGCGCTTGGAAACATCCAGCAGCATGCCGATGATGGCGGCACGACCGCCAAAGCTGGTGCTGACGCCAAACACTTCTGCATCAAACTGGCTGCCATCCTTGCGGATGCCACGGAAGGCATAGTGACTGCTCTGGCAGGCACCGGAGAGCCGACGGTCGATTTCCGCACGCACCAGGGGGCAATCCCCCGCTGCGGTCAGTTGTTGCGGCCCCATGCCAGCGCACAGCTCCTGCTGCGTGTAGCCAAATAGCGCGGCCAGGCGCGCGTTGACAAAAACGAAGCGCTCGTCCTGGATCACATACACCCCGATCAAGGCATTGCTGCACAGGCCGCGCAGCAAGGGCGCAGCTTCGTCCAGCAATCCGTCGAGGATTTTATCGATATCAATCATGGTGTCGGCAGGGGTTACGGCGCCGCAATCATTTACTGCGCTTTATCATTTATAGCGCGCAGGATACCGCAGCCGACAAGATTATGCCGGGTGCCGGGCGGACACCCATGCTTTAGCGCCGTAATCCGGGATGCCGCAAAAAAAATGACCAGGCCCGGTCTGGCCGGGCCTGGTCTGCTGGAATCCACGCAATGAGCTGCTAAGCAGCTATAGCTTGAAGCGACTGATGCTGGCGCGCAGCGCATCGGCCAGACCGGCCAGCGTGGTGGCAGACTTGGCCGCCTCCCGCGCCTTGCCATGATTGCCATCAGCCTGATGGGCGATTTTCTCCACATTCAGCGCAATGTCACGGCTGGCGGCATCCTGCTCACTCAGCGCATCAGAGATGCCGCTGACGGCCTGCCCCACCTGGCCGGCACCATCACGAATGGCTTGCAAGCTGCTGGCGGCATCGTTGGCACTGCTGACTCCGCTGTCCACCTGCTCCACACCGCTTTCCATGTGCTCCACCGCCAGGCGGGCACCTTGCTGAATCTTGCTCACCGTATCGGTAATCTGCAGGGTGGACTGGGTGGTGCGCTCGGCCAGCTTACGCACTTCATCGGCCACCACGGCAAAGCCGCGACCGGCCTCCCCCGCCCGAGCGGCCTCAATGGCAGCATTGAGGGCCAGCAGATTGGTTTGGTCGGCAATGTCACGAATGACTGTAACCACTTCGGCAATCCGTTCTGACAAGCCATCCAACTGACGTACTGTCTGGCCTGCCTGTCTCACGGCCACGGCAATCTGCCCCATGGTGTCGGTGGCCTGCCCCACCACGTGGGCGCCATTTTCCGAGCGTGCGCTGGCATCCACCGCCATCTGGCGCGCCAGTTCGGCATGGCGTGCCACCTGGTTGATACTGCTGCTCATTTCTTCCACGCAGGCAGCCATGGCACTGGCGGCCGCGTTCTGATCACCCGAGGCGGATGAAACATCTTCGGCAATGGCAACCAGCGATCTGGCCTGTCCGGACAGCGCAACCAGGCTGCGCTCCACATCGCCTATCATGCCGCGCAGTTGCGTGCTCATCTCATCGGCAGCCTGCAACAGTTTGCCTACCTCATCCTGGCTCTGCGCGGTGAAGTTTACGGTCAGATCACCCGCCGCCACGCGGCGAATGGCGTCAACCGCTTGCGCCAGCGGGCGGGCCACCCAAGTACGGCTGGCCCAGAACGTGGCAGCAAACAGCAAGGCAATGATGAGCAAGGTGCCGATGGCCAGGCGCAGGCGCATCGCCATCAACTGGCTGGCAAACTCATCTTCGTAACTGCTGGCCGCCACAATCCAGCCCCAGCGTTCAAAACTATCAAATACGGCAATCTTGGGGCGGATTGCTTCATCGCTGTTCGGTTTGGCCCAGTGGTAATGCAGCAAGCCACGCTTTTGCTCCAGCATCACCCGATTGATGGCAATGCCATCCCGGTCCTTGAAATCCAGCAGATTCTTGCCCTGCGAGTGCGGGTGGATCATCATGCGGCCCGGTTCGCTGCGCGCATCAAACGCATAGACATAACCGGACTCCCCAAAACGCACCGACATGATTTTCTGGCGCAAGGCGGCCAGGCTGGCGGTAAATTCCTCGCCCACAAACAGAGCGGCCACCACTTGGCCCGCCTCATTGCTCAAGGGGGTGTAAAGCGTCATGAAGTCACGTCCGAACAACTGGGCCGGCCCGGTATAGGCACGCCCGGCATTCAGGCTGGCATAGGCCGGCGAGTCGTGACTCAGCACTGCGCCCACGGCGCGGCTGCCATCCTCCTTCTTGACCGACGTGGCAATCCGCACCCATTCGCTGCCATCCTTGACAAACACTGTGGCCAGCGCGCCGGTGCTACGGGTAAAGCGGTCCACCTCCAGCGTGCTGTTATTGATCACACGCTCACCGATACGCAGCAGCGGCAAGGATTTGCCTGCGGTATCACCACGCTCG
This sequence comes from Aquitalea magnusonii, assembly GCF_002217795.2. Classification (NCBI taxonomy): domain Bacteria; kingdom Pseudomonadati; phylum Pseudomonadota; class Betaproteobacteria; order Neisseriales; family Chromobacteriaceae; genus Aquitalea; species Aquitalea magnusonii. The sequence goes on along the minus strand of NZ_AP018823.1, from coordinate 1,837,229 downwards.
GGCAACACGACTACCGCACCGGGCAAGTTTGCCCGCAAGGCAGCCGCCCCCAGCGCGGCAGAACGTTCCAGTTGCGCAGCATAGGCATCCATCATGTCGATGACCTGCCGGTTAGCTTGCTGCATTTCTTCTTGCATCTGGCTTTGCATGCGCTCGCCCTGCCAGTGCGTCAGCCAGGCGGCGGCGATGCCAAGAACCACAATCAGCAAAATGGAGAGAACCAGGTTCAGCTTGGTGGCTATGCTGAGCGAGCCGCCCAGCGTGGAAAGAGGTTTTGACATGATGAAATGGCCGGTAGGGATGAGTGGCAGCGATGCATTGCTGCCTAGTACATTGGTCTATTTTTCGGCGCATGATAATACGATTTGCTCGCAGTTGAACGAGCGAACAGAACCGCCATTGATTAATGTCAAACAATAAGACCCGGCAGAAAATCTGGCATAAAGTATGCAATTTTCAAGCAGAACGGCGATTGCGCAACAAAATTGGCAGACTGCCAGGTGTTCGCCATTTAATGCCATGCGAATGCTGCTGCTCAATTGAACATTGCCACGCGCCACCCCAGGCGGCCGGGGCCAGTGCCTGACAGGCAGGCTTGGCAACAAACAGCCACCGGCGGGTGCTGCAGTGCGGTTTTGCGCATGTTTTCTTGCCATCTGCCCAGACCAGGCTAGCCGGCCAGACGGCATTGCATTACCCTACGCGCTCGCGACCGGCCCAGCCATTTTGTTTCCAGCCACACAAGACCACGCATGCGCATTCAGGATTTTCATCACACCCTTACCGCCCTTGGCGCCCGTCCCTGTCACATCGGCCGCATCAACCGCGCCTGGCTGCAGGGCCTGGCGCTCGACCACGGCACCCGCCACCAGCAAAGCGCCGACTACTTTCCACTCAAAGTACGTCAGGGCCTGCCGGCACTCAGCCAGCAACTGGCAACACTGGCGCGCATCCATACCCGGCATGAGGCGGCAGATGCTTCGCAGCGCTTGCTGGTGGAACTGGCCGATGGCCAGATGGTGGAAAGCGTGCTGTTGCCACGCGACGGGCTGTGTGTTTCCAGCCAGGTGGGCTGTGCGGTGGGCTGCACCTTCTGCATGACTGGCAAATCCGGCCTGCTGCGCCAGTTGGGCAGTGCGGAAATTGTCGCCCAGGTGGTGCTGGCGCGCCGCATCCGCCCGGTGAAAAAAGTGGTGTTCATGGGCATGGGCGAGCCGGCCCACAATCTGGACAATGTGCTGGAGGCAATAGATTTTCTGGGGCGCGAAGGCAATATCGCCCACAAGAATCTGGTGTTTTCCACCGTGGGCGACCCACGCGTCTTCGAACGCCTGCCCGCCATGCAGGTAAAGCCGGCGCTGGCGCTGTCCTTGCATACCACTCGCGACGACTTGCGCGCCAGCCTGCTGCCGCGCGCACCACGCATCAGCCCGGCAGAACTGGTGGAGCTGGGCGAAGGCTATGCCCGCCAAGTGGGCTACCCCATCCAGTACCAGTGGACCTTGCTCAAGGGCATCAACGACAGCCTGCAGGAGATGGACACAGCCATTGCCTTGCTCAAGGGTAAATATGGGGTGCTGAACCTGATTCCCTACAACAGCATGGAAGGCGACAGCTTCCAGCGCCCGGACGAGGCGCATATCCGCCACATGAAGCACTATCTGCATGCTGGTGGCGTGCTGACCAAGATCCGCGACTCGGCGGGTCAGGACATTGATGGTGGCTGCGGGCAATTGCGCGCCCGAGCAGCCGACCGCATCGACCTGAGCCGGCTGCGGCGCAAGGCGGCCGGGCAGTCATAGCGGATTGCATTGACAGTGGAATTATCCTTTTTGCTAAAATGGTTATTTGCCGGACAATATCCGCTCCGGCCAACCTGAATAGCAGAAAGAACCAGCGTGCGGCTGCGATTTGAACAATGGCGTGATTTTCTCGATATTGATGCCGACAGCATCAACACCTTGCGTGAATTCAGCGGACTGATCCGCCCGCACATGGATACCCTGATGGATGCGGTATACGCCTACATCCAGGCCAATACCGCAGCCAGCGCCACCTTTGCCGACGCCGCAGCCCTGCAGCGCGCCCGCACCCACCAGCAGCATCACTGGCAAGAACATGTGTTTGCCGGCAACTTCAATCAGCACTATCTGGAAGCCACACTGGCCATCGGCCATACCCACCAGCGGCTGGGCGTGGACCTGCGCTTTTACTCCGGAGCCTATGTGGTGGTGCTCAACCAGGTGGTGCAACTGCTGGACCAGTTGGTGCAGGACGGCGCTACCCGCAGCCGCTACCTTACCGCCATCAACCGGGCCGTCTTTCTGGACATGGGCCTGGCCACCTATGCCTATTACGACACCTTGCTTAATGCGCTGGAAGACATGGCGCAGGAAGTTACCCTCAGCCTGGCCCGCGCCGGCGAATACCGTGACAACGAAACCGGCAAGCACATCACCCGCATGAGCAAGATGTGCGAACAGATGGCCCTGGCGCTGGGCAAGGATGCCACCTGGGCGCATGCGCTGCGCATGGCCAGCCCGCTGCATGATGTGGGCAAGATCGGCGTGCCGGATCGCATCTTGCTCAAGCCTGGACGGCTGGATGAAGCCGAATTCCAGATCATGCGCGAACACCCGCGCATTGGCGGCACCATCATTCCGGAACATCCGGCGCTGGTGATTCGCATGGCGCGGCGCATTGCCCTCACCCATCACGAAAAATGGGATGGCAGTGGCTACCCGGCCGGCCTGTGCGGCGAGGAGATTCCGCTGGAAGGCCGCATTGCCGCCATCTGCGATGTCTACGATGCCCTGGTGTCCGCCCGCCCCTATAAACCGGCCTGGACCCAGCAAGCCGCGCTGGATTACTTGCAGCAGGAAAGCGGATACCACTTCGACCCGCAACTGGTACAAACCTTCTTGCGCATCGTGCCGGAAATCCAATCCATCCAGAGCCGCTACGCCGAAGACCCCTGCTGACATCTGCCACGCATCACCAGCCTGTCATCAAGTCATGGCACACTGTCAGCCGGCACTCCGCCGGCAAGGACAGGGAAACAAGATGCGCAGCAAGGTGATTCTGGTCGTGGTGGATGGACTTGGCTGGCAGGTCGGCCACGATGGTATGGGCTATCTGCAAGCCATGTGTGAAGCCGGACAGGCCAGCCTGCACCAGTTGCGCTGCGAGCTGCCATCCTTGTCCCGCCCCTTGTACGAATGCATTCTCAGTGGCGCAGCCCCCATCGCCAGCGGCGTAGTGCATAACGATGTGGTGCGGCTGTCCACCGCACAAAGTATCTTCAGCCTGGCGCACGCGGCCGGACTGCGCACCGCCGCAGCGGCCTATCACTGGATCAGCGAACTCTATAACCGCGCACCCTATGATGCCGTGCGAGACCGGCTGACCGACGACGACAGCCTGCCCATCCAGCATGGCCTGTTCTATCACGTGGACCACTACCCTGACGACCATCTGTACATCGATGCCGAGCTGCTGCGCCGTCGCCACAAGCCCGACTTCCTGCTGATTCACCCCATGGGCGTGGATGATGCCGGCCACCGATTTGGCGGCGACAGCATGCAGTACCGCAACGCCGCCCGTGCCAATGACAAGCTGCTGTCGCACTATCTGCCGCAGTGGCTGGCCGAGGACTACCAGGTGCTGATCACCAGCGACCACGGCATGAATGCCGACCACAGCCACGGCGGCATTCTGCCGGAAGAACGGCTGGTGCCGCTTTACCTGCTGGGCAGCCGTTTCAACCATGCCAGCACTGCGCGGGTCCGCCAGCTAGAACTATGCGGGCTGATGGCCAGCCTGCTTGGCATCGCCCACAGCAAGCCGGATAACCGTGCCGTACTGAACCCGCCACACTAAGCGCCGCCAATTAAGAAAGCTGCCCCCGCTTGTCCTGGCGCTTGTACCGCCGCATCGGTGCGCCCGGCCCCGGCGACGCAACGCTTTTGCTGGCCGTGGCAAGCGGCGCACTGGTGGTAGATGGCGGCTACTGACGGCCCAAACCGCGCCATCCGGACGCCTTATCTTGCAAGATCATGGCGAGGATCGGCACACCACGCGACCTCCGATAGCGCCGGCACCGCCCAGCCCGCCACATTGGGGATGGCCGTACTTAGTAACGGTTGCCATCACCATCACAAGCGTGTTAGCCAACCACAACGCCCGCCACACAGTCATCTAAGCAACTGAAATAAAACATAATTTATCTATAAAATAACCGCAGGTATTAAATAGTATTCACTGATAGCTGCGATAAATATTTCAAAATTCATCCCCTGCCGTGCGCTCCCTAGACTGAAGGCCCTTTTCACCATCAGGACCAGCAATATGGCCAATCAGTACCCTCTTCACACCTTGGGCGTTATCGCACTCAGCCTGAGCCTGCTCACCCCGGCACACGCAGCCAGCCTCACCCGCGACAACGGTGCGGTCGTCGGCGACAACCAGCATTCGCAAACCGCCGGCCCCAACGGCCCGGTCCTGCTGCAAGACGTGCAGTTGATCCAGAAACTGCAGCGCTTCGACCGTGAACGCATTCCGGAGCGGGTGGTGCATGCCCGTGGCGCCGGCGCTTACGGCACGTTTGAAGCCAGTGCCGACATTTCGGCGCTGACGCGCGCCAAGGTATTCGCCAAGGGCAGCAAAACCCCGGTCTTCGTGCGTTTTTCCACCGTGATTCACGGCCTGCACTCGCCGGAAACCCTGCGCGACCCGCGTGGCTTTGCCACCAAGTTCTATACCAGCGAAGGCAATTGGGATTTGGTCGGCAACAATCTGCCGGTGTTCTTCATTCGTGATGCCATCAAGTTCCCCGACATGGTCCACTCGCTCAAACCGTCGCCGGAGACCAATTTGCAAGACCCCAACCGCTTCTTCGACTTCTTTGCCCACCAGCCGGAAGCCACCCATATGCTTACCCGGCTGTACTCCGACTACGGCATCCCCAAGGGCTATCAGTATATGGACGGCAATAGCGTCCATGCCTGGAAGCTGGTCAATGCCCAGGGCCGTTACGTGTATGTGAAATTCCACTGGGCCAGCCGTCAGGGCCAGCACAATCTCACCATGCAGCAGGCGGCCGCCATCCAGGCACAGGACTTCAACCATGCCAGTCGAGAGCTGATCAAGGCGATCAAGCACAAGCAATACCCGCAATGGGATCTGTACCTCCAGGTGATGCAGCCGGAAGACATGGCCAAGCTGGATTACAACCCGCTGGATGCGACCAAGATCTGGAGTGGTGTGCCGGAACAGAAGGTCGGCACCATGACGCTTAACCGCCTGCCGGCCAACATCTTTCAGGAAACCGAGCAAAGCGCTTTTGCGCCCTCCAACCTGGTGCCGGGCATTGAGCCCTCGGAAGACCGCCTGCTGCAAGGCCGCATCTTTGCTTATGCCGATACCCAGTTGCACCGTGTAGGAAGTAACGGTCTGCAATTGCCGGTCAACCGTCCGCTTGTTGCCGTAGACAACAACAATCAGGATGGCGCGATGAATGGCGGCCAGCGCCAGGGTGGCGTCAATTACGAGCCCAGCCGCCAGGGCAGCCTGCAGCAGGATGCCAGCGCCCGTTACAGCCAGTTGCCGCTGTCCGGCAGCACCCAGCAGGCCGGCATCAGCAAAACGCTGAACTTCCGCCAGGCCGGCGAGTTCTACCGCAGCCTGAACAAGCAGGAGCAGGCCAACCTGATTGCCAATCTCGCCGCCGACCTGGGACGGGTGCGCAATGAGGCAACCCGCAACACCATGCTGTCCTACTTCTACAAGGCGGACAGCGGCTATGGCCAGGCCATCAGCAAGGCGCTGAATGCCAATGTGGGTGAAATCGCCAAACTGGCCGCTCAACTGCACGAATAAGCAGCGCTCCGCGCCGTGGCTGCCACCCGCAGGCTGGTGGCAGCCACGGCCAGACAGGCTTGCAGGGGAGATTCAGACGCTTCCCTTGGCGCATCAGAGACCATCACCGCCCCCAGCCACGGCCATCCATCACTTGTCCGCCACACAGATCCGAGGCAAGTTCCGGGCGGCGCTCTATAATCGCAGCATGATTTTCCTGCGCACCCCCTTGCTGGAACTGGCCGGCATCCAGGCCACGGCAGCCGGTTTTCCCAAACATACCCACGACGAGTACGTCATCAGCGCCAATCTGGGTGGACTGGAAGAGGTATGGCTGGATGGCAGGCGCTTTGAAGTGCGACCGGACATGCTCACCGTTTACGCACCCGGTGCGGTACAAGCCAGCCGCAGCCTGAGCGGCGAAGACTGGCAATGCCTGTCGCTGTATGTGGCACCGGCGGCCTTTCCCAGCTATTTCGACTGCCCGCCGCCCGATCTGCCCAGCCTGCTGCAGCGCCCCGATTTGGCAGCAGCACTGCGTCAACTGGCCGTGCAAGACGCCAGTCTGCGCGAAGAGGCCATCATTGCCCTGCTCGCCCGCCTGCCGCGGCAAGGGGCAGCCGCCGCCAATAGCGCCAGTCACCGTGGCAGCGTGCTGCTGCAGCGGGTACAGCAACAATTGCTGGATGATCTGTCACAACCGCTGACGCTGGATGCACTGGCGCAGCAAGCTGGCATCACCCCGGCCCATCTGGTGCGCAGCTTCCATCAGGCTTGTGGTCTGCCGCCTCTGGCCTGGCAAATGCAGCAGCGCATGGCCGAGGCGCGCCGCCGCTTGCGGGCCGGCGAGGCCATCATCGCGGTGGCACTGGCCACCGGCTTTGCCGATCAGGCGCACTTCAGCAAGGCATTCAGCCGCTTTTGCGGCATGACGCCGGGCCGCTACCGCCAGATCAATTTTTGACAAGACGCTTGCTGCGCCAGCCCGTATCATCGGCGCTGTTTTCTTATCAAGTACGGATGCGCTGTCATGCTGGCCATTGCCACCAAGGGTTTTTTACTGTCGGTATCGCTGTGCCTGGATATCGGCATCGTCAATGCCGCCCTGATCAACACCGGCTTGCGCAAGGGCTTGCGCCCGGCGCTGATGATGGGTCTGGGCTCCTGCTTTGGTGATCTGTTCTACGCCCTGCTGTCCTTGCTGGGCATGTCGCTGCTGTTTGGCTTCACCCCGGTACGCTGGGTGATGTGGCTGGGCGGTGGCAGCGTGCTGCTGTGGCTGAGCTGGAAAATGGCGCGCGCGGCCTGGCATGAGTTTTACCATCCAAGCAGCAAGGACGGCAGCAGCGCTGCCGATGATGGCCAGCAACGCAGCACGGCGGCGGAATTCTGGCGCGGCCTGCTGATGGCGCTGGCCTCGCCCTCCTCGCTGCTGTGGTTTGCCGCGGTGGGCGGCAGCATCATTGCCCAGTCCACCGATGGCAGCTCGCTGGCGGCCAGCGTGTTTCTGGGCGGTTTTTTCCTCGGCGGCCTCGCCTGGTCGTCTTTTCTGGCCTGGCTGGCCAGTCATGGCCAGAAGCTGGTGGGCCATCGCCTGCTGCTGTACTGCAATGCAGCGTCCGCCGCCTTGTTTGCCTATCTGGCGCTGGGGGTGATTGTGCATGGCTACCAGACCTTGCTATGACAGCACCATCGGTCAGCAGCCCATTGCAAGCCACTGCAGCTCAGCCGCCCACCACCGACAGCGCCGACAGGCCCACGCCACCGGCGCGCGTCACGCAGATCTGCACCGCAATGCGCTCCTTCATGCCTTCCACATGGCTGATAACGCCTATCATCTTGCCGCTGGCATTCAGGCTGTCCAGCGCATCCAGTGCAATCTCCAGGGTTTCGGCATCCAGCGTGCCAAAGCCCTCATCCAGGAATAGCGAGTCGATGGAGGTTTTGTGGCTGACCAGGTCTGACAGCGCCAAGGCCAGTGCCAGGCTGACCAGAAAACTCTCACCGCCCGACAGGGTGCGGGTATCACGACAGACATCCGCCTGCCAGCTATCGACAATTTCCAGCTCCAGCTCACCCTCGGCCTTGCGCCGTAATTGGTAACGCCCCTGCAGGCGCGCCAACTGACGATTGGCCAGATAGACCAGATGATCCAGCGTCAATCCCTGGGCAAAGCGGCGGAACTTGTCGCCCTTGGCTGAGCCGATCAGCCCATCCAGCCGCTGCCAGCATTCGCAATCCGCCTGCTGGCGGTCAATCTGCGCCAGCAAGGCCTGCAGGCCGGCACGGCGCTGGGCATCATTATCCAGCAAGGCCTGCAGCGCGCCGCTTTCGGCGCTCAGTTGCTGACGCTGCCCATCCAGCGCGGCCTGCTCTGCCTGCAGCGCTTCCAGGCTGAGCGGACTGACGGCAAGGGCTTGCAGTGCGCTCAGCCGGCTGTTGGCAGCCTGCAGCAAGGCTTCCGCCTGCTGCAAGGCCCTGTCCAAGCCCTGCTGCATGGTTTGCAGCGCGGTACGCTGGCTCTCCGGCAGGCAGGCAGCGGTAAAGGCGGCTTCATCGGCAAATGGACTGTGCTGCAAGGCGAGCTGCCATTGCTGCGCGACCTCCGCCAGTTGCCGCTCTTGCTGGCGGACATCCTCCGCTACTTGCTGTTGCTGCCCTTGCAACTGCGCCAGCGCGGCCGCCAAGGCTGTCCGCTGCTGCTGGCAGGCTTCCAGCTGCGTCGTGATGTCGGCCAGCTCCGCCATTGCGGTGTTCGCTGCTGCCGACGGCTCTGGCAGGGCCAGTTGTTGCCAGTAGTGCTGCCATTCATCGCACTGGGCCGCCGCCTGCCTGGCTTGCACCTCCAGCCGCGCCAGTTGCTGCTCCAGCCGCTGCATCGCTTGCTGTTGCTGTTGCCAGTCTTGCCATTGCCGGGCGCAGTCGGCCAGCCAGCGTGGCGGATCTGCCGGCATGGCATGGCCCGCCTGGGCCAGCGACTGCTGCAGCAACTGCCACTGCGCCTGCGCTTGTGCCGTAAGCCGTGCCTGTTGTTGCCCGGCCTGCGCCCATTGCTGTTGCAAGCTGGCCACGGCCTGCTGCTGCAGGGCCAGCGCAGCTTGCGCGGCCTGCCACTGCTGCTGCGCTTGCTGACTGCTCTGCAAGCACTGCTGCCAGTGGCGGGCGGCGTCCTCGGCCTGCAGCAGTTGCTGCTGTAATTGCTCTTGCTGCTGCATGGCCGCCTGTGCGGCCTGGTTGAGTAATTCCGGCTGCTGCCATGCTTCCGGTTGCACTGCCAGCGCAGCGGCCAGCGGCTGCCATTGCTGCCATTGCTGTTGCTGGCTGGCCTGTTGTGCTTGCCATTGCTGCTGCAGGCTGTCCAACTGCTGTTGCAGCGCTGCCAGTGCGGCATTGGCTTGCAGGCCCTGCGCCTGCACCGCATCCAGGGCTTGCTGCTTGTCAAGCACCGCCTGGCGTGCGGCGGTGGCATCCACCGCCTGGTAGTGCTGCACCAAGGGGTGGCTGGCCGAGCCACACAAGGGGCAAGGCTGGCCCGGTTGCAATAGCGCGCGCTGGGCTTCCAGATCCTGGATGCGCAGTTCCAGTTCCAGCAGGCGCTGCTTGTCGGCCAGTTGTTCCTGCAGTTCTCGATACTGGCTGCGCAGGGTGGCCAGCGCGGCCGTGTGCTGCGGCAGCAGTGTCTGCAGTCGGGTCAGCGCCTGCTGCAGGTCTTGCGCGGTCTGCCAGTCTTGCCGCAACTGCCCGGCCAGCAAGATGGCTTGCTGCCACTGCTGGGCGGCTTGCTGGGCGGACTGCCACTGCTGGCGCAGGCTGGCAAGGTCCTGCTGCTGGCTAAGCAATGCGGCGGCCTGTTCGGCTTGTTGCGCGTGGCGGAAATCGGCCTCGGCCTGCTGACAGAGCAGGGCTTGCGCCTGCATGCGCTGCTGCTCAGCCGCCAGTGCGGTGGCCAGTTGGCGGGCTTCTTGCTCTGCCTGTGCGCTGTCCTGCAGCATGCGGGCATGCTGGTCAAACTGGCTGCGCCAGAGCGGCAAAGACTCGCCCAGTCGCGCCAAGTGTGGCTGGGCCTGTTGCTGTGCTTGCCACTGCTGCCATTGCTGCTGCGCCTGTGCCTGCGCGGAGGCCAGCAGGGCAGATTGCTGCCGCGCCAGCACAAAGCCTTGCCAGTTTAGTTGCTGCCATTGCTGCCAACTGTGCTGGTAGCGCGCATGCAGCGCTTGCAAAGCGGCCTGGCCCGCAGTCAGGCGTTGCTGCTGGCTTTGCCATTGTTGATATAGCGGCGCAATGCGCTGGGCCGGTGCGCTGGCTGCCAGTTGCTGTAATTGCGGGGCCGCCTGGGTGATGGCGGCTTGGGCCTGTTCCAGTTGCAGGCTGGCTGCCTGCTGTTGCTGCTGAGCCTGTGCCAGTTGCTGTCGCCATTGCAGGGCCTGGCCAAGCTGTTGCTGCTGCTCGGCCAGCATCTGCTGTTGCTGCTGCAGGCTGCTCAGTTGCTGCTGCATGGCGCTGCGCTGCGTTTCGGCCAGCAGCTCCACCCCGCCGGCCTGTGCCTGCAATTGTTGCAGCGCCTGGCGGCTGTCACGCGCTTGTTCGAACACGCGCTGGGAAATCTGGCCGTACAGTTCGGTGCCGGTCAGTTCTTCCAGCAACTCGGCGCGCTCATTGGGGCTGGCATTCAGAAAAGCGGCAAAACCGCCCTGGGCCAGCAGCATGGATTTGGTGAAGCGGGCAAAGTCCAGCCCGGTGATGGCGGCAATGCGCTTGAGCTTGTCGTTGCTGTGGGTAGTGAGAATGTTTCCGTCGCCATCGGCCAACTCCACCCGTGCCTGCTGCAAGGCACCGTCGGCCTTGTCCCGCGCCCGGCGCTGGCTCCAGAACGCCCGGTAAATCTTGCCCTTTACCTCGAACTCCACCTCGGCCAGGCAGTCGGCGGTGTGGCGGGTCATGATGTCGTTGCTGTTGGCAGAGATGTTTTTCAGCCGTGGGGTTTCGTGGTAGAGCGCCAGGCAGATGGCATCGAGCAGCGTGGATTTGCCGGCTCCGGTGGGGCCGGTAATGGCAAACAGGCCATTGTCGCGAAACGGTGGCTGGGTAAAGTCGATGGTCCACTCGCCCTTGAGCGAGTTGAGGTTTTTCAGCCGCAGGCTACGGATTTTCATGTTTGTTCCTCCTGCAGCGCTTGTACTATCTGCCGGTAACGCTGGCGCAGATCCGCTGCCAGCGCCTCGTCCATTTGCTCCAGCGCCAGCCGACGCTCAAACACTTCTTGCGGGCTCAGCTCGTCCAGCGTGCTGCGCTCGGCCTGCAGTGATGCGCGCTGCTGACTGCGGGCGCGCCGCAGGCGCAGCAGTTCAACCGGCTGTCCTTCCAGCAACTGCTGGATGCGGCTTTGCAGATCGGACAGATAATCATCCCCCTCTACTACCACTTCCAGCCACAACGTCTGCCCGGCAGGGGTGGCGGCCAGTGCGGCTGCAATGGATTGCTGCAGATCAGCCAGCGTGCCACGCAGGCTGCACAGGGGCTGGAAGCACGGCACGTTCAGCGGGCTGATGCTGGCAATGGAGCCGGCATCCAATTCCAGCAGCAGCATCTGCTTGCTTTGCCCCAGCTCATCAAAACTCAGGGGCAGTGGCGAGCCGCTATAGCGGATATGTGCCTGTCCCCCCACCTGCTGTGGCCGGTGGATATGCCCCAGCGCGATATAGTCGAACGGCGGAAAGGCATTGCTGGGGAAGGCATCCAGCGCGCCAACATAGATGTCACGCACCGATTCGCTGCTGCTGGCACCCACGGTGGTGAGATGCCCGCTGGCCAGAATGGGCAGCGGCAGGCCCAGGCGGTCGCGCTCTTGCAAGGCCAGTTGGTGCAGGGACTGATAATGCATGGCGATGGCCTGCTGCAGGCCCAGTTGTTTCTCCTCGGCACTCTGCCCAGCCTGGCTTTGCATCACATCACGCGCGCGGATGAAGGGCACCGCGCACAGCAAGGCGGCGGGCTGGCCTGCCTTGTCACGCAAGGTCAGCAACTGGCGTGACAGATCCTCCTGCACCGCAGCCACCACGGTGCAGCCCAGATAAGCCAGCAGCGGGCGGCTTTCTTCCAGCGTGGCCACCGAGTCATGATTGCCACCCAGCAAAACCAACTGGCAGCGCGCCTCATGCAGCCGCACCACCAATTGGTTGTAGAGTTCGCGCGCGTAACTGGGCGGCGCGCCGGTATCGAAGATGTCTCCCGCCAGCAGCACCGCATCGATGGCATGCTGGCTCACCTGCAATAGCAGCCAGTCAATCAGGGCCTGATGTTCCGCCTGCCGGCTGCGGCCCATGAAGTGCTGACCCAGATGCCAGTCTGATGTATGAAGTATGCGCACGCCATCCCCTTGACCGAAAACCAGCGCGCATTCTAGCAAGAGCGCAGCCCTTGCGCCTGCCCGGATGGCAGGGCGCGCCACTGCGGCTGGCATGCCATCATGCCGCGATGAACCTACCACTTCGCTCAGTGCTGCCATGCCTGCTGCTCATCTGCACGGGCAGTAGCGCAGCAGCAGTCAGTACCGCCCCAACGGCAATGCGCAGTGAAGTCGCCTTTGCCCCCGACCCCGCAGCACTACAACTGGTGCTCAAGGGCATTGGTAGTGCGCGGCAATCCATTCATATGGCCGCGTATGTGTTCACCAGCAAGCCGGTGGCCCTGGCGTTGCTGGATGCCCGCCAGCGCGGTGTGGAAATTGCCGTGGTGGCCGATCGCAAGGAAAGCACCGCCAGCTACAGTGCCACACGTTTTCTGGCCAGCAAGGGCCTGGCGGTAAGATTGAATGGCCGCTACACCATCCTGCACCACAAATTCATGATCATCGATCAGTTGCACGTACAGACCGGCAGTTTCAATTACACCGCGGCAGCCGCCAGCAAAAATGCGGAAAACGTATTGATCATCTGGAATGCGGCAGATCTGGCCGCGCGCTACGAAGCGCAATGGCAGCAGCTATGGCAGGAGGCAGCGCCACTGGAGGACGGCGCTAGCGCAGCACGCTAGCCAGCGGCCATCCTTGCGGCGCGCATGATGTCATCCGATTGACATACCCGGCAATATTCTCCGTCCAGATTGGCCAGCGACATGGCATGCACTTCATCGGCGGTGCGCCAGCACCCGGCCCAGTCTCGCCGGGCAAAGGTAAAGCAGCCATCGGCCACCAGGTAAACCGTATAGCCCAGGTTGCCGGCCATGCGCACAGTAGCCTCTACCGAATTACTGGTGGCTACCCCGACCACCACCAGGGTGGTGCAGTCGATGGCGGCAAGCCTTGCCTGCAAATCGGTACCGATGAAGGCCGAATTGGTCTGCTTGGGCAGCAGCCACTCGTCCGGTTGCGGCAAGGCTTGCGGCTTGAAATCATGCCCCGGCTGCCCTGGGCGATAGGTAGAGCCTGCTTGCTGCGAGTCATGCCTGACATGGCAGATTGGCCTGTGTTGGCTGCGCCAGCATGCCAGCAGCCGTGCCACCACCTGCTCGGCCTGCGGATTGTTGCGCTCGCCCCAGCACGGATCATCCACCGCACGCTGCAAATCCACCAGCAACAGCACGGCATTGCCAGGCAGGGAAAGAGGTAAAGCCGTCATGCAGCCCCCTGCTAAAGTTGATGCCACAGCATAACAGCACCTGGCATGAAAAACCCCCGCCGGACCAAAGTCGGGCGGGGGTTAGTTCAGGACCGCAGCCCGCCTTACGGCGGAGATGCGGTCTGTATTCTGAGGCTTACAGCGGCTGAACGTTGGTAGCAGCCGGGCCTTTTTGGCCGGCAGCCTTAACGTAGCTTACCTTCTGGCCGTCTTGCAGCGACTTGAAGCCGTCTACCTTGATTTCGGAGAAGTGTACGAACAGGTCGTCGCCGCCTGCATCCGGAGTGATAAAGCCAAAGCCTTTGGCGTCATTGAAGAATTTTACGGTGCCGGTTTCCATGATATATCCCTGACATAAAACAAATTAAAAACAGAGCAAATGCTCACAAACAAGACATTCAAGGGATAGACATTTGAACAATTAGGCACTCTTTGGGGAGGGACACACACTGTAACGAAATAGGCACAACTCTTGAAATCCTGCCCGACCTTTATACGCACCTGCCGCCCATTGGTCAAACATTATCTGCCAAATCTGCAAAATAAATTCTCTCAATAGCAAAAGCATTTCCCACTCGGGCCAATATCACTGGCTGTCAGCAAGTAACACGACTTGCGCCTGCTTTCAGCGGCACGCGCATGGCAGAACGCATGAAAATGCTTCTGCTTTGGGCCGCGGCTCTCTATCATCCTCACATCACCCCTCCTTGCAAGGCAGCCATGATTACCCTGCACCATCTGAACAACTCACGCTCGCAACGCATCATCTGGTTACTGGAAGAGCTGCAGCTTCCTTATACGATTACCCGCTATCAGCGCGATGACAAAACCATGCTGGCTCCCGCCGCCCTCAAAACCATCCACCCACTGGGCAAAGCACCGGTGATTAGCGATGGCGATGTCGTGGTGGCGGAGTCCGGCGCCATCATCGAATACCTTGTCGACAAGCCGGGTGCTCAATGGCTGAAACCGGCTGCCGACAGCCAGGCCCTGCTGGACTACCGCTATTGGCTGCACTACGCCGAGGGCTCGGCCATGCCACCACTATTGATGAGCCTGGTGTTCTCGCGACTGGACCAGCCGCCCATGCCCGCCCTGTTACGGCCCTTGGCGCGCCTGATTGCCAATGGCGTGCGCAAGAACTACCTGCAGCCGCAACTGGCAATGCATTTCAACCATATAGAAGCACACCTGGCCAAGAATGGCTGGTTTGCCGGCAACTCCTTTAGTGCGGCCGATATCCAGATGAGTTTTCCGCTGGAGGCCGCCAGCGCCCGCGGCCTGGTCACGCAGCAGCACCCGCATATCCGTGCTTTTCTGCAAACCATCCACGCCCGGCCCGCCTATCAGGCCGCACTGCAGCAAGGCGGACCATATGCTTATGCGTAAGCGGCGCAAGACGGCCTGATTTTGCCCTTGCCGGGGCTTGACGAGAAAAAACAGCCTCGCTATCATGCCGATCTCTAAACGGAGGGGTTACCCCAGCGGTCAACGGGTCCGGACTGTAAATCCGGCGGCTCAGCCTTCGAAGGTTCGAATCCTTCTCCCTCCACCAGCATTGCGAAAAAGGCCCGGCATCATGCTCGGGCCTTTTTCATGCCGTCAGCAGCGGCATCACCCGCAGGAGACCGCGCCATGGCCAGCAAAAACACCAAAGCCAACAAGCCCAAGCCAGCCCAGCCGTCACGACTGGCCGAGCAAAAACGGTTTCAACGCACCGAAGACGCTTGCCGCCGCATCATGGACCTGCTGTTTGCCATGCAACGCGCCGAACGCTTTGCCGAAGGCGAACTGGCTGGCAAATACGCCATCATGGCCGGCATCCACTACCGCAAGATCCGCCATGGCAAGGTAATGAGTGCGGCAGACTTCAATGCCGCCGTGGAAGTCTGCACCGCCGCCCGGCGCTGCCTGCAACAACTGGATGCCAGCTTGCAGTTTGACCAACTGCCGGACAGTGCCGGCCTGCAGCAAATACTGCCGCTGATTGATGGCGTACTGGCCGATTACCAGCAACTCAAATCCGGCAAGCCAAGCTGAGTCACACCACCGTATTCAGTGCAACTGCCGCTCCAGCAACATCCGCTGCCCGCCCCGCATCTGCAGCGCCTGCAAGCCGCGATCCAGCCGCCGACGCAGCCCCTGCGCATCGGCATACTGCTTTGACACCATGAATGCCAGACTGACCGGCGGGCGTCCTGGCAAGGGCTGCATCTTGAGCGGCGGCAGCTCCTCCGGGCGCAACACTCCCTGTTTCAACAAGCCCTGCCATACCTCCCGAAACTCGACAAAGCCCCGGCAGCGGCCTGCCCTTAGCTTGCGCAACATATCCGGATAAGTGGACGAGCCACGATCAAGCGCATCGGCTGACACGCCGAAAGCCTGATAATTAAAGCCATTCAGTCCGCACCAAGGCAAAGGCTTTGCCCCCACCTGCGCAAACTGCAGGGTGAGGCTGACTGGATGCAGCTGCAAATAAGACCGGGTAAACAGGAAATGACGTTCGCGCTCGGGCGAACGGCTGGCCGCCATTACAATCTGCACCTGACGTCCTTGCTCGGCCAGTGCCAGGCAACGGGCAAATGGCATCAGCCGCACTTGCACCGCAGACTTGCCACCCAGCACCGCATGCAATACATCCGGCGAATAGCCCTGCACATCGGCAGCCGCCGCCATGCGGTATGAAGATGGCGGCCACTGGTTATCCCCGCCGCAAGCCACCACAGTGCCCTGGGCCGGCGACACGAACAGCAGGCAGGGCCAGGCACAGCGGATGTGCTGCATGATTATTGCGACTGCACGTTTCATCCTGCGGCTCACACCTCTTCTAGCGGACAGGCTGGCAAGATACCATTAACACAACTGTGATTTCGAGCCGAAAACCATGACAAGCCCGCAGGATTTGCTGCAGCAACTGGATGCACAAGACATCCACTATCAGCGCTTTGATCACCCTGCCGTGTTTACCTGCGCCGAAGCCAGCATGCTGGCACCGCTGCCTGTTGGCCTGCCCAGCAAGAACCTGTTTCTCAAGGCTGGCAAAACCGGGCGCTACCTGCTGCTGTGCCTGCCCGCCAGCGCCAGGCTGGACCTCAAAGCCCTGGGCGAATTGCTGGCCATCAAGAACCTCGGCTTTGCCTCGGCCGAGCGACTGCTGGCCGCCCTGGGCCTGACACCGGGCGCCGTCAGCCTGCTGGCCGTCATCAACGACCGCGCCGGGCTGGTGGACGTGATTATTGATCAGACCGTCGCGCAGCATGACACCATCCTCTGCCACCCGCTGGTCAATACCAGCACGCTGGCCATCAACACCGGCGATTTGCTGCGTTTTCTCGATAGCTGCCACCACCCGGCCCGAGTGATGCCGCTACCCTGCCTGCCGAGCTGAAGCACCCATGCCGGGCAGCCATGAAAAAAGGCTGCCGGCACCACCGACAGAAGGTCGGCAGCACAGGCAGCCCGGCTGAGCGCATGCGGCGCGGTTGATTGCTTACACGCCAGCCTCGTGGGCCTGTACATCGGCATGGTAGCTGGAGCGCACCATGGCACCGACTGCCGCGTGGGCAAAGCCCATTTCATAGGCTTTTTCTTCAAACATCTTGAAGGTGTCGGGGTGGACATAGCGCAATACCGGCAAGTGTCCGTCGGACGGTTGCAGGTACTGGCCGATGGTCAGCATATCCACATTGTGGGCGCGCAGATCGCGCATCACTTCGAGGATTTCCTCGTCGGTTTCGCCCAGACCCACCATCAGGCCGGACTTGGTGCGCACTGCCGGGTTCTTGGCCTTGTAGTCCTTGAGCAATTGCAAGGAATGCGCATAGTCGGCACCGGGGCGGGCCTGCTTGTACAGACGCGGCACGGTTTCCAGATTGTGATTCATCACATCCGGCGGGGTGGTGGTGAGAATGTCCACCGCGATGTCCAGCCGGCCACGGAAGTCCGGCACCAGGGTTTCGATCTGGGTGCCGGGCGAGGCGGCACGCACCGCGCTGATGCAGTCGGCAAAGTGCTGGGCACCGCCGTCACGCAGATCGTCACGGTCTACCGAAGTCACCACCACGTACTTCAGGCGCATGGCGGCCACGCTCTCGGCCAGGTGCTTGGGCTCGTTTTCGTCCAGCGGATTGGGACGGCCATGACCCACGTCACAGAAGGGGCAGCGACGGGTGCAGATATCACCCATGATCATGAAAGTGGCCGTACCCTTGCTGAAGCACTCGCCGATATTCGGGCAGGTGGCTTCTTCGCACACGGTATGCAGTTTCTGGTCGCGCAGAATCTGCTTGATCTCATGAAAACGCTGGCCGGTGGGCAGCTTGGCGCGAATCCATTCCGGCTTTTTCAGCTTTTCATCCAGCGGCACGATCTTGATGGGAATGCGTGCGGTTTTGGCGGCGCCTTTATGCTTGACCCCTGCCTCGTTGTCCAACTTCATGCTGTCTCCTTCACCACGGTCAGGTGTTTTTCCAACTGGGGCAGCAGCAGCTCGGCCACTTGCGCCAGGGTTTTATCCACCCCCAAATCCTTCATTTGCGTCACCCGCAGGCCTTCATAGCCACAGGGATTGATCCAGCCAAACGGCGTGAGGTCCATGTCCACATTCAGTGACAGGCCGTGATACACCGCTCCGTTCTTGATGCGCAGGCCCAGCGAGGCAATCTTGGCACCGTCCACATACACGCCCGGCGCGTTGACATCGCCATTGGCGGTAATGCCCTGCCCGGCCAGCATGTCGATCACCGACTGCTCGATGCGGCGCACCAGTTCGCGCACACCGATATGCATGCGCTTGAAATCAATCAGCAGATACACCACCAACTGGCCGGGGCCATGATAGGTGACCTGACCGCCGCGGTCGGTTTTCACCACCGGGATGTCGGTCAGGCGCAGCAGGTGTTCCGGCTTGCCGGCCAGACCCTGGGTGTATACCGGATGGTGCTCCACCACCCACAGCTCATCCGGCGTTTCGGCCGTGCGGGTATCGGTAAAGGCCTGCATGGCCCGCCAGGTGGGTTCGTAGTCCACCAGGCCCAAATGCTTGATCAGACGCTGCACGCGCTTGGCTCCACGTTGGTTTAAAGCACCATCTTGACCATGGGGTGGCCAGTGAGCGACAGATAGATATTATCCAGCTGCTGGCGCGAGGTGGCATTCACGGTAATGGTGAGCGCGTAGAAACGTCCACCCGAGCTTTCGCGCAGGGTGACATCATGCTCGGCCAGGTCCGGCGCATGTACACGCACCACTTCGGTCATGGTGAGGACAAATTCGTCATGACGCTCGCCCATCACCTTCAGGGGGAAGCGACAGGGAAACTCAATGATTTCCTGTTTTTCAGTGCTGTTTTCAGCCATGTTCAACTCGATTCTGCAAAGGCAAAAGGCCCGCATCACCCGATGCAGGCCATTGCCGTCCCCCATCTGGCGGGGCGTCAATCAAAAGCCGGTTTACTTCCAGCCCAGCATCAGCTTGATGCTGTCCCACAGGCGGCTGAAGAAACCACCCTCTTCCACGGCTTGCAAGGCCACCACCGGACGCTCCAGCAGCGGCTTGCCATCCAGGCTCACCACCAGCTTGCCTACCGTCTGACCGGCCTTGATCGGGGCGATCAGCGGCTGCATGGTGGACAGGTCGGCCTTCAGCTGCGCGGCCTGGCCCTTGGCCACGGTGGCATAGACATCCTGGCTAAAGCCCACCGGTACTGCTTTGGCGGCACCTTTGTAGACCGGCACTTCGGAAACCGGCTTGGCTGCGGAGTAAAGTTTGGGCGTATCGAAAAACTGCAAGCCGTAATTCAGCAGTTTGGCACTTTCCACTGCACGCGCTTCCGGACTGGCCGTGCCCACCACCACCGAAATCACCCGGCGGCCATCACGATGGCTGGAGGTGATCATATTGTAGCCGGCGGTATCGGTGTAACCGGTTTTCATGCCATCGACGTTGGGATCCCGGTACAACAGCAGGTTGCGGTTGGGCTGGGTAATCTTGTTATAGGTGAAGGACTTGATGGAGTAAGTGGGGTAGAACTCCGGGAAGTCTCGGATCAAGGCTGCGGACAGGATGGCCAGATCATGCACCGTGGTGTAGTGGTCGGCATGCGGTAGGCCGGTGGCATTGCGGAACTGGGTGTTCTTCATGCCCAGTTTCTGCGCCTGTTGAGTCATCACCTGCGCAAACACGTCTTCACTGCCGGCAATGGCTTCGGCCAGGGTGACGCAGGCATCGTTGCCGGACTGCACGATCATGCCCTTGATCAGGTCATCCACCTTCACCGGCACTTTCGGGTCAAGGAACATGCGCGAACCGTCGGTTTTCCAGCCACGACTGGACACGGTCAGCATCTGGTCCAGCGACAGGCGCTTTTCCTTGATGGCCTTGAAGGTGAGATAGGCGGTCATCAGCTTGGTCAGCGAGGCCGGCTCTACGCGGGCGTCAGGGTCCTGGGCAGCCAGCACCTGGCCACTATTGAAATCGACAAGATAAAACGCCTTGCCGGCGATTTCCGGTACCGGCGGAACAAAAGCAGCAGCGGAGGCAGCAACAGGCATGGCCAGGCTGGCGGCCAGCAGAATTCGGGTGATGGTGGTTTTCATTAGGATCAACAACGGGTGAGGGGTACACACAATAGCCGCTGATTATACACGTCCACGCTGCTGCGTTGACCGTAAATGGCCGGTTTTTGGCGTAATCTGCGGCTGGTGACAGCGCGATTGCGGCAATGCAGCATGAAAATGGCAACACGGCTTCCCGGCGGCTTGGAGTTCCTGCTACTCTGACAGTTCAATAAGAAAGCACGACAAGGACATCGGCATCACCATGCAAGACAAGCAAGACTATCTGGAGCGCATCCTCACCTCCCGCGTCTATGACGTCGCAGTGGAAACCCCGCTGGAAACCGCCAACAACCTCAGCCGCCGCACTGGCAACACCATTTTGCTGAAGCGCGAAGACCTGCAACCGGTGTTCTCGTTCAAGCTGCGTGGCGCCTACAACAAGATGGCCAAGCTGACCCCGGCGCAACTGGCCAATGGCGTGATTACCGCCAGCGCCGGCAACCACGCGCAGGGCGTGGCTCTGTCGGCCAAGAAGATTGGCTGTGAAGCCATCATCGTGATGCCGGTGACTACCCCGCAGGTGAAGATTGACGGTGTCACCAGCCGTGGCGGCAAGGTAGTGCTGCACGGCGAATCGTTCAGCGATGCTTACCAGCACGCCATGACCCTGGTGGCCGAAACCGGCAAAACCTATATCCCGCCGTTTGACGACCCGGACGTGATTGCCGGCCAGGGCACCATCGGCATGGAAATCCTGCGTCAGCACCCCGGCCATATCGATGCCGTGTTTGTCGCCATTGGCGGCGGCGGTCTGGCTGCAGGCGTGGCCAGCTTCATCAAGCGCCTGAAACCGGAAATCAAGATCATCGGCGTGCAGCCGGTGGATTCGGACGCGATGAAGCAGTCCATCGAAAAAGGCGAACGCGTAGAACTGAAAGATGTGGGCCTGTTTGCCGATGGCGTGGCTGTGAAGCTGGTGGGAGAGGAAACCTTCCGCATCTGCCGCGAGCTGCTGGACGAAATCATGCTGGTGGATTCGGACGCCATGTGCGCCGCCATCAAGGACATTTTCGAAGACACCCGCTCCATCGTGGAGCCGGCCGGCGCACTGGCCGTGGCCGCCGCCAAGGCCTATATCGAGCGCGAAGGCTGTACCGGCCAGACGCTGGTGGCCATCAACTGTGGCGCCAACATGAACTTCGACCGCCTGCGTCACGTCTCGGAACGCTCCGAGCTGGGCGAACGCCGCGAAGCCATCATCGCCGTCACCATTCCGGAAAAACCGGGCAGCTTCAAGCAGTTCTGTTCGGTGATCGGCAACCGCAACATCACCGAATTCAACTACCGCTTTGCCGACCCCGGCACCGCCCATGTGTTTGTCGGGGTGCAGATCAGCGGCAAGCAGGATTCGGAACGCATCATTGCCGAACTGAAAGCCAACGGTCTGGAAGGGCTGGATCTGACCGACAACGAGCTAGCCAAGCTGCACATCCGCCATCTGGTGGGCGGCCATGCCCCGCAACTGAAGGACGAGCGCGTGCTGCGCTTTGAATTCCCCGAGCGTCCGGGCGCGCTGATGCGCTTCCTGGAAGGCATGCAGACCAACTGGAACATCAGCCTGTTCCACTACCGTAACCACGGTGCCGATTATGGCCGCGTGCTGGTAGGCATTCAGGTGCCCTCCAGCGATAATGCCGAGTTCCAGCGCTTTCTGGATGGCCTGGCCTACCCCTATGTGGAAGAAACGGACAATCCGGCCTACAAGCTGTTCCTGGGCAAGACCATCCGCTAAACTCTGCTGGCCAGCCAACACGGCTGGCCGCAGAACTTCCCGCACAGGCATCCGACATGATCAAAGCAGTACTGTTCGACCTCGACGGCACCCTGGCCGATACCGCACGCGACCTGGGGGCAGCCCTCAACCGTCTGCTGGCCGAAGAAGGCCTGCCGCCGCAGCCCTACTCCGCCATCCGCCCGATTGCCAGCCACGGCGCACGCGGGCTGGTGAGCCTGGGCTTTGGCATTGATCGTGAGCATCCACGGTTCGAAGAATACCGCCTGCGCTTTCTTGATCATTACGAACACAGCTTTGCCGATGAAACCGTGCTGTTCGACGGCATCAACAGCATGCTGGACGGCATTACGGCCAAGGGCCTCACCTGGGGCATCATCACCAACAAGCCGATGCGCTTTACCGACCGGCTGGTGCCGGCGCTGCCCTTTAGCAGCCGCCCGGCCGTCACCGTCAGCGGCGACACGGTAGGCGTACCCAAGCCGGACCCTGCTCCCATGCTGCATGCGGCCAGCCAGATCAGCATCGCACCGCAGCACTGCCTGTATGTGGGCGATGCCGAGCGCGACATCCAGGCCGGCCGCGTGGTGGGCATGAAAACCGTACTGGCCAACTGGGGCTATATCTCGGCGCAGGATCAGCCGGAGCAATGGGGTGCCGACATCAGCATCAACCATCCGCTGGAATTGCTTAAGCATCTGTAAACCAGCAGCAGCCAAGCGCCGCAACCCGCATGCCGCCACCGGCCAATGCGGGTTTTCTTTTGCGTGATTAAACACCAATAAGAAACAATATCTTGAAGATATTGGTCTATTTCACCAGTCGGGTAATCAATACACTGTATCCATCTGCTGGCAATCACAGCATAAACCGACAAGGATGCAGACCATGAAACACCTCGCCCTCACCCTGCTGGCCATAAGCTTCAGCACTGCCGCACTGGCCGCCCACCACAGCAACTACCCCAGCGCCAGCGACATCAGCGCCTGGCAGGCGGAACAAGCGGCCATCAAGGCAGCCGATGCCCGCCTCCCCGCCGAACGGCAGGCCGAAATCGCCCGCGACAATGCCGCCTGGCAGGCTGCGCTGCTGCAGAAAAACCAGCACAACGCCGGCATCAATCACTGACACCACGAGGTCACACCGCATGAGCCCTCTTCATCTGCATATCGGTGCCGCACACACCAGCCTGGCACCGGCACACCCGGCACCGCAGCCAAGCAGCATGCCGGTAGGCTGGCAATCGGCACTGGCCGCCACTCCACAGCGCCTCCCCAGTGCGGCAGCGCTGGAGCTGGCCATCATGCAGGTGGAAGATGCCATCAGCGCCAGTTGGCCGCAGCGGCTGACGCTGGATGCGGTCAGCAGCAGCGACCCAGCCATTTGCCAGATGGCTGCGCTGTGCGGACTGCCACCGCAGCCAGGCAGCCGGCTGCAACGGCATAGCGTGGAAAGCCTGTTTTCACGCCTGGCCAATGCGGTGGAAGGCGGCTCGGCAGCCGGGGTGCCGGACAATGCCGAATTCATCGGCAGCCTGCTGATCCTGCGTGAGCTACTGCATCACCTGGATATCGCCGCCATTACGCTGGCCGATCCGGCATCTTGAATGTCGCCCGGACCAAGCGTGCAGTACAAAAAAACCGCCGCCAGGGAAACCTGGCGGCGGTGGTATGCCAAGCCGGCTGTAGCTACAGCCGGCAGCGGACTCAGAAGGGATAAACCACTTCTGCCGGCTTGAACTCGCAAGGCTTGTCGGACGGAGCCGCATCGTGCATTTCGGCCTTGCTGTCGGAAATCTTGGTCCACGAACCACCCAGGCTACAGGCAAAATCCTGGCCCAGTTCCAGTTCACCAAACGTCGATGGCAGTACCGGCTCTTCACAGTGCGGGCACAGATTGCCATCCGGCCCCGTCAGTTGGGCCCGGCTGGATACCTTGTCACACCAGCAACATTTGATTTGATCTTCAGTCATCTTTACTTCCCGTTACCATGGCTTGTCATGTCGAAATGACGCGAGTGGAGCGGGATTATACTCGGCTTGAGCCAAACCGACGAATGCCATGTACGGCATCAGGCGGCGTGCGTGTCCTTGCGGGGTGAAAACAGCACCACCGCGGGGCGGGCATAATAGAAGCCCTGCAATAGCGCCGCACCGGACTCCACCACCAGTTGGTGCTGGGCCTCGGTTTCCACCCCCTCGCACACCACTTGGGCACCCAGTGCGCCAATCATGCCGATCAAGCCGGGCAATACCGTACGCGCCCGCGGGTTCACCATGGACTGTGTCAACAGGCTGCGATCAAGCTTCACCAGGTCAGGCGTCAACTGCCACAGCCGGTCAAAATTGGAATGGCCGGCACCAAAATCGTCGATGGCAATGCGAAAGCCCTTGCGTTTGTAGCTGTTGATGGCCGCATCCAGCAAGACGAGGTCGTCTATTTCCGATTCAACGATTTCCAGCACCACCTGCTCCGGCCGCAAGCCGCAATAACTCAACAGGGTTTCGAAGGTGGTGCCGTGCTTGCCGCTGGCAATGCTGAGCAAATGCCGCCCATGCACATTCAGGAACAGCAACTCACCCGCCTCGGCCTGACTGGAAAAATTCAGCGCATGCACCACCCGGCTCAGGCGGTCCAGGTACACCAGTTCCTCGGCACAACTGGCGCGGGCAAAAAACCGGTCGATGGCCATGGGCTGACCATCACGATCGATCACCCGCAGCAGGGCCTCATGGGCAAACGGCTGGCGGGTTTGCGCATGCATGATGGGCTGGAAGGCACTGTACAAGCGCAAACCGCCATACATGGCGAAAGTGCCATGATCGGAAAAATTGAGCGTGGGCCTGTGCTGGGCAACCCCCGCCGGCCATTGATTGAAATAGCCCAGCAAACGGTTCAACTGCATGCATGTCCTATCTTGATTGAGCAGTTTGACGGCTACACCGGCGCACGCTGGCCTGGCCGTGCTTCAGGCGGCGTTCAGCCGGTGCAGGATGCTTTCGTCATCGGCACTGGCAACATATGTGGCAAAGCCATGGCGGGCATAGCTTTCGCGCACCGCCTGCAGGCGGGCAGGCTGCCTGGCGTATTCCGCCGGCAGCAAAAAACCGATTTGCTGTTCCGGCATGGCCAGTTGATCGACAATCTGGCGAAACACCCGCCCGTGATCCTGGCTTACCCGCTCCAGCAAGGCCACGGAAACCGGCAATAACAAGGCTTCGCCCTGATGGGGACCTTGCAGGAAATTGAGCAGATGCAGGCAACGGATGAAACGGTCCAGCACCACCGGTGTTTCACTCACTCCGGTCAGACGCGACAACACCTCGCCGCCAATCGGCTCGCCACCCGGTGCCACGGCATGCAGGCTGGCCAGCACACCAAGGCGCTGCCCGGCGTCATCGCTGACCGGTGCAAAGCGGCTGGCAAGCCTTACCTTGAGGAACTCCCCCACCACTTCTCCATCGGCGGTATTCCACAGCGGAAATTCCATGAAGTAAGCAGGATGGACCGTATGCAGAAAACGTGTGAGCAATGGATTCATCAGCGGCCCGACCGGTAACAGGCATTAAATCGAAAGAATGAGTCAATAACTGCCTGCACTCTAGCCCCATCTGTCAGCAAAGAAAAATCATCAATCTTCAATTTGGTATGCATTTATCTGCTATCGACTGCACAAATCCGTCGCAAGACTGCTCTCACCTGCACATCGACATACCGCTATTGATATGGCACAAACTCTGTACAAGTCGGGCTGGACGCCGCATTACTGCTCCCCGGATACTGCTGGCGTTAATCCTCCTCCATCCCTATGGAACTTGTGCCCACCCCTTGCCGGGTGGGCAATTTTTATTCCACCGCCCCTTGCGCGCTCCGCCCTCAGTTGCGCGGCTTAAGCGGCTCCGGTAAAAATCCGCCAGCATCTGCGCAGACCGGCATACCGAGCGCCGGTCTGACTTCCGGTTTCTGC
This sequence comes from Aquitalea magnusonii, assembly GCF_002217795.2. NCBI lineage: Bacteria > Pseudomonadati > Pseudomonadota > Betaproteobacteria > Neisseriales > Chromobacteriaceae > Aquitalea > Aquitalea magnusonii. The sequence goes on along the minus strand of NZ_AP018823.1, from coordinate 1,811,441 downwards.
TTGCGCAGCGGTGGCAAACGCCAGCCATGTGAACCCGCAGCAATAAGCGGCAGAAATCGGCCACGCCCAGTCATCCCGACTTGCGTTTATCATGTGCAGCACGCCGTTTTGTTGCACAAGCCGGCGCAACAGCCCCGGAGGCACAGCCATCCGGACCACCAGCAGCCACACCTGGCAAGGCAAAGCGATGATCAGTGAAGAAATCACCCTGCGCAAACTGCAGACCCTGGCGGCCTTTGTCGCCACCGGCAGCCTGTCGCGTACCGCCGAACGCATGCAGATGAGTACGGTGAGCGTACACCGCGCCCTGCATTCGCTGGAGGACGCCATGCGCTGCGCGCTGTTTCGCCACGAGGGCCGTCGGCTGATCGCCCTGCCCGCCGCCCTGGCGCTGGCCGAAGCAGCCGAGGACGCCGAGCGGACATTGGAGAGCGGCATCAGCAAAGCGCGGGAAAAAGCCGGTTTTGGCGCGGCACAGTTGAAAATCGGCGCCATGTATTCGCTGACGGTGGAGCTGATTCCGCGGCTGGTGATGGGGGTGAAGCTGCGCCGCCCGGAACTGGCCATCGAATTGCAATTGGGCTCCAACGCCCAGTTGCTGGACAAGCTGCAAACCCAGACGGTGGACGCCTTGCTGATGTCGCTGCCGGACGAAGGCAGCCCGCCGGGCTTGCTGGCGGTACCGCTGTTTGAAGACCAGCTTTATCTTGCCTCCTCCCTGAACAGCCCGGCACCTGCCAGTACCACGGCAGACCTGGCCGACTACCGCGACGAAAAATTCGTCGCCCTCAGTGACGGTTTTGCCACCAGCCGCGACTTCCAGCGCCTGTTCAGCAGCGCCGGCTATCAGCCGGATGTGGTGATGCGGGTGGATGATATTTTCTCGCTGATGAACCTGGTGGCCGCCGGAGTGGGCCTCAGCCTGCTGCCCGGCCGGGTCAGTTCGCTGTTTGCCGGGCGCATCCGCTTTACTCCGCTGGCCCAAGAGTGGCGCAGCACACAACGTATCGGCCTGTTGCTGCAGGAATGCCGCGAGCGCGACCCAAACCTGCTGGCCTTGCTGGCCGAAGCCCGCATGCTGGGCCAGCAGATGTCAGCCAGCGGCATTGCCGCCAAACCATTAGCCTCAGGCTAACAATTCGACAGCCAGCTTGATTGATGGCCAGCGTGCCAGCGCCTACCTTGCAGACATTCTCATCTGCGATATGGAGCAAGCATGCTGGCAGCCTCAACTCCCTCCCCGGTCTGGAATCGCCGCCGAGCCGAAAAGCGCCGCCGGATCGAGCTGGCCGGCCATCTGGCGGATGGCCGCATCCTGCCCACCAGCCAACTGACCGCCGCGCTGGAAATCCTGATCGCCCCCGGCGACCGGGTGGTGCTGGAAGGCAATAACCAGAAACAGGCCGACTTCCTGTCGCGCAGCCTGGCCCGCGCCAATCCGTCCCGCCTGCATGATCTGCACATGATCATCCCCAGCGTGGGCCGTCCCGAGCATCTGGACATTTTCGAAAGCGGCATTGCCCGCAAACTGGATTTCTCCTTCTCCGGCCCGCAAAGCCTGCGCATCGGCCAGCTATTGCAGGATGGCTGTCTGGAGATCGGTGCCATCCACACCTATGTCGAGTTGTATGCCCGGCTGTTTGTCGACCTCACTCCCAATGTCGCGCTGGTGGCCGCCTATCAGGCCGACCGCCACGGCAATCTCTACACCGGCCCCAGTACCGAGGACACCCCGGCGCTGGTGGAGGCTACCGCTTTTCGTGACGGTATTGTCATTGCCCAGGTGAATGAAATTGTCGACGACCCGTCCGGACTCACCCGTGTGGACATACCGGCCGACTGGGTGGATTTCGTGGTGCTGGCCGACCGCCCCTTCTTTATCGAACCGCTGTTCACCCGCGACCCACGCCTGATCAAGCCGGTACATGTGCTGATGGCGATGATGGCGATTCGCGGCATTTATGAGCGGCATCAGGTGCAGTCGCTCAACCACGGCCTGGGCTTTAATACCGCCGCCATCGAATTGCTGCTGCCCACCTATGGCGAGCAACTGGGATTGAAGGGCAAAATCTGCCGCCACTGGACGCTGAACCCGCACCCGACACTGATTCCGGCTATCGAAAGCGGCTGGGTGGACAGCGTACACTGCTTTGGCGGCGAACTGGGCATGGAAGCCTATGTGGCAGCCCGCCCCGATGTGTTTTTCACCGGGCGCGACGGTTCGCTGCGTTCCAACCGCGCCTTCTGCCAGATGGCCGGGCAATACGCGGTGGACATGTTCATCGGCTCCACCCTGCAAATGGATGGCGACGGCCACTCCTCCACCGTCACCCATGGCCGGCTGTCCGGCTTTGGCGGCGCCCCCAATATGGGCCACGACCCGCATGGCCGACGCCATGCCAGCCCGGCCTGGCTGGACCTGATCCAGACCGACAACCTGCTGGCGCGCGGCCGCAAGCTGGTGGTGCAGATGGTGGAAACCTTCCAGGGCAACGGCCAGCCCACCATCGTGGAAAGCCTGGACGCGGTGGAAGTGGCCCGCAGCAGCGGCATGCCGCTGGCACCGGTGATGATTTACGGCGATGACGTCAGCCATGTGCTGACCGAAGAAGGCATTGCCTACCTGTACAAGGCGCAATCGCTGGAACAGCGCCGGCAGATGATTGCCGCCGTGGCCGGCATCACCCCCATCGGCCTGCGCCACGACCCGGCCAGCACCGCCGCCCTGCGCAGCGCCGGGCTGGTGGCCCTGCCGGAAGACCTGGGCATACGCCGCAGCGATGCCAGCCGCTCGCTGCTGGCCGCCAAGAGCATGGCCGAACTGGTGAGCTGGTCGGACGGGCTGTATCAGCCGCCGGCCCGCTTCAGGAGCTGGTAATGCAGCCCGCCCTCGCCCCCGATCAGGCCGGACAACTGGCCAGCCAACTGGCGGCCCTGGCCTGCCAGTGCCTGCTGGACGAAGCCCGGCTGGCACCCAAACCCGGACTGGTGGACAGCCGTGGCAGCGGCGCACACCAGGACCTGACGCTGGCACTGATGTGCCGCTCGGCCCGTGCCTTGCAACTGGCCTTCCTCGCCATGGCCCGCGCCGCCTGGCAGCAGCAGGCATCAACCACGCTGCGCGAACAGCTAGGCAGCCTGGGCCGGGCTGGTGAACAAGCCATGCTGCAGGCCAGTGGCGGCGTCAACACCCATCGCGGTGCCATCTGGGCCATCGGCCTGCTGGTGGCCGCTGCCGCCATGGACAGCAGCCAGTTGCAGGCATCTGCCGTCTGCCAGCGGGCCGCCGCACTGGCACAACTGCCCGACCGCCTGCTACCGGCACAGCCACGCAAGGGCGAACTGGCCTGCCAGCGCTATGGCGTGGGTGGTGCCCGCGGCGAAGCGCAGCAGGGCTTTCCGCACATCACCCGCCTGGCCCTGCCAGCGTTGCAAGCCAGCCGCGCACGTGGCGACGGCGAGGTCAATGCCCGGCTCAATGCCTTGCTGGCCATCATGAGCCGGCTGGACGACACCTGCCTGCTGTCACGCGGCGGTATGCCGGGGCTGACCCTGGTGCAAAGCGGCGCACAGGCGGTGCTGGCCGCCGGCGGGGTGGCCACGCTGCCCGGCCGCCGCCAGCTCTACCAACTGGAACAAGACATGCTGGCGCAACGCCTGTCACCGGGCGGTGCCGCCGACCTGCTGGCCGCCACCCTGCTGCTGGACCGGCTGCCAGGCATGGCAGGCAACTGATAAGCAAAAAGCGAGGAGCAATCATGGAAAAACTACATCTGGAATACCCGGCCGCTGCCCCGGCCACACGGCGTGTGCTGGTGGGCGTGGTGGCCTCCGGCGATCTGGAAGTGCTGATCACGCCGGCTGACGCAGGGCGCTGCCACATCGTGATACACAGTTCTGCCGATGGCAGCGCCACCCGCTGGCGCGCCCAGCTCGACCGCCTGTTTGCCGACGGCAAGGCTGCCGCCATGCGGATGGAAATCAATGATTTTGCTGCCACGCCGGGCGTGATCAGCCTGCGCCTGGCCCAGGCACTGGAGGAACTGTCCGCATGAGCCATCAACAAGATATCTCCCGTCTGCTGCAAGGCCACAGCTTTATCGAGCTGAGCGCCCGCGAACGCGCCCACAGCCTGCTGGACCCAGGCAGCAGCCGTGAGCTGGCCGGGCCGTTCGAACGGCTGTATTCACCCTGGCTTGGTACGCAGGGCATTGTGGCGCAGGCCGACGACGGCGTGGTCATCTGCAAGGGCCTGCTCGATGGCCAACCCGCGGTGATTGCCGCCATCGAAGGTGGTTTTCAGGGCGGCAGCCTGGGCGAAGTGGGCGGAGCCAAGCTGGCCTGCGCGCTGGAACTGGCGGCAGCAGACAATCGCCAGGGCATCCCCACCCGTGCCGTGATTCTGTTTGAAACCGGCGGCGTGCGCCTGCAGGAAGCCAATCTGGGCCTGGCCGCCATTGCCGAAATCCATGCCGCCATTGCCGACCTCAGCCGTTATCAGCCGGTGATCGGCATCATTGCCGGCACCGTGGGCTGTTTTGGCGGCATGTCGATTGCCGCCGGCATGTGCAGTTATCTGATTGTCACCCGCGAAGCCAGGCTGGGGTTGAACGGCCCGCAGGTGATCGAACAGGAAGCCGGGGTGGCGGAATACGACTCGCGCGACCGGCCCTTCATCTGGAGCCTGACCGGCGGCGAACAGCGCCATGCCTGCGGACTGGCCGATGCCCTGCTGGAAGACGACAGCACGCTGATCCGGCAGCAACTGCTGCACTTCATTGCTAGCGGCCTGCCCGCCACGCCGCGCCATCGGCGCAGCCAGCATTACCTGCAGCGGCTGCTGGCCATGGACAGCAGTGTCCAGGCCGATGCCGCCTCCGCCCGTCAACTTTTCCAGTCAGGAGCAAAACCATGAGCCAGTCCACCATCAGCCAGCGCGGCCGCGACTGGTTTCACGCCCTGTGTGGTCAAATCCCGCTGCAGCAAGGTTTGCCGCCATCCCTGCTGGTGGCCGATGGCGAACTTGCCGGGCAGCCCGCACGTTATGTGGCCGTGGTAGCCGACCCGCACAACCCGTTTGAACGTGCCCGCCACGGCGAAGTGGGACTGCTGGAAGGCTGGGCACTGGCCGCCACCATTGACGCCGTGGTGGATGCCGACCAGCAGCAAGCTGACAAGCGCGCCATCGTCGCCATTATCGATGTCCCCAGCCAGGCCTATGGCCGGCGCGAAGAAGCCTACGGCATCCACCAGGCACTGGCTGCCGCCGCCGCTGCCTATGCCCGCGCCCGGCTGGCCGGTCACCCGGTGATCGGGCTGATTGTCGGCAAGGCCATGTCCGGCGCATTTCTGGCCCACGGCTATCAGGCCAACCGCCTGCTGGCACTGGACGACGCCGGGGTGATGGTACACGCCATGGGCAAGCAGGCCGCCGCCCGCATCACCCTGCGCACGGTGGAAGAGCTGGAAAAGCTGGCCGCCAGCATTGCCCCCATGGCCTATGACATCGCCAGCTATGCCAGCCTGGGCCTGCTGTGGCGTCTGCTGCAGGCCGCGCAGCCAGACCAGCCAACCCCGGCCGATGTACAACTGGTGCGCGCCGCACTGGCTGAGGCCTTGCACGACATCCAGGCCGAGCCGCAACCCGACCTGCGCCAGCGCCTGCACGGCGAACACCGCCAGGCCACGCGCCAGGTGCGCGCGCTATTGCAACAACAATGGACACAGAACGGAGGGTAAACAGTAACAATCACGGTGCATGGGCATTACTGCAGTAACAGGTGACAACAATATGACAATACAAAGGAGAGACACACCATGATCATCTACGGAACTGCCTTGCTGGCAGCCTGCCACTTGCTGGGCCTGTTTCTGGGCGACCTGCTGGGCAGCCTGATCGGCGTCAAATCGAATGTCGGCGGCGTGGGCATTGCCATGTTGCTGCTGATTTTCGCCCGGCTCTACCTGCACAAGCGCGGCTGGCTGCCTGCGGAAACCGAACAGGGCGTCGCCTTCTGGGGTGCCATGTACATTCCGGTGGTGGTGGCGATGGCGGCCACCCAGAACGTGGTTGCCGCCTTGCGTGGCGGCCCGGTTGCCGTGCTGGGCGCACTGGGCGCGGTGCTGGTATGCGGCTCGGTCATCGCCCTGCTCAATCGCGGCAGCAGCCAGCACGTCTGGCAGCCGGAAGCCGAAACCCCGCAAGACCCACTGGCCTGATACAGGAGCAACATCATGCAAATGCTGGAAAAAGTATTGGCGCACAACGGGCTGGTAACGGCCTTCCTGCTGGTGGGCAGCATCACCTGGCTGTCGGCGCGGCTGTCACGCCGCTTGACGCTGGGCCGGGTACACGGCTCGGCCATTGCCATCCTGATCGGCCTGGGGCTGGCCTATTACGGCGGCGTGCTCACCGGAAAACAAAGCGGGCTGGCGGACATTTCGCTGTTTTCCGGCATCGGGCTGATGGGTGGTGCCATGCTGCGCGACTTCGCCATCGTGGCCACCGCCTTTGAAGTACAGGTGACCGAAGCACGCAAGGCAGGGGTGATCGGTGCCTGCTCGCTGCTGCTGGGGACGGTGCTGCCCTTTATCGTCGGAGCCAGCATTGCCCATGCCTTTGGCTACCGCGACGTGGTCAGCATGACCACCATCGGTGCCGGAGCCATCACCTATATTGTCGGCCCGGTCACCGGGGCGGCGTTGGGTGCCAGCTCGGACGTGATGGCGCTCAGCATTGCCACCGGCCTGCTCAAGGCCATCATGGTGATGGTGGGTACGCCGTTTGCCGCAGGTTTCCTCGGCCTGAACAATCCGCGCTCGGCCATGGTGTTCGGCGGGTTGGCCGGCACGGTCAGCGGTGTTTCGGCGGGCCTGGCCGCCACCGACCGCCGACTGGTGCCGTATGGCGCGCTGGTGGCCACCTTCCATACCGGCCTTGGCTGCCTGCTGGGGCCATCAGTACTCTACCTGGCCACCAAGGCCATCATGGCCTGATACCAACCTCCTCTTTACTTCAGCCGAAGTAAAGATTTGTCGCGGCAGCGCTGGTCGCTGCCGTCTTTTTTTCAGGAGTGAGGGATGATGCCTGCTTGTTTGCCACACGATTTGCTGTGGCTGTCCGACGCTGCGGCGCTGGTGGCAGATGCCGGGCTGCCGGACTGGCTGCTATGGCACTGGCACCCCGGTCTGCCGGTGGTAGTGCGCCGCGCCAGCGCCCGGCCCGGCTGGATTGCCGTCGGCGTGCGCGGCCTGCAGCGCTGGCAACGCGCTGCCTTGTGGGCCGACAGCCAGCATATTGCCCGTCGGCTAAGCCCGGAGCAGTTGGCGGCACAGCAAGGCTGGCGGCATCATCCGCGCCTGGCTGTACTGCCCGCCTTACAGGCCCTGCAACAGGCAGCAGCCGCCTTGCAAGGCTGCGGCCTGGTCTGGGGCATTACCGGCAGTGCCGGTTTCGAACTGGCCACTGGCCAACCCGTCCTCAGTAACAGCAGCGATCTGGACCTGCTGCTGCGCTGCCCGCAGCCGCCCGACCCTGCTCAATTGCAAACCCTGGCTGCTGCGCTGGCGGACTTGCCGTGCCGGGTGGATGTCCAGTTACAAACGCCTGCTGGCGGGGTGGCGCTGGCCGAATACCTGCGTGGTGGCCGCTTGCTACTGAAAACCGATAGCGGACCACTGCTGCTGGATCAAGCACAAACAGCATGGACTGCCAGCAGGCACAGTCAGACGGAGCAATGCACATGAGCGTGTTATTCGTGTTTCCCGGCCAGGGCAGCCAACCCCCCGGCATGTTGCACCAGCTACCGCCACATGCCGCCTGCCGGGCGGTACTGGCCGAGGCTGAAGCCGTGCTGGGCCGCTCGCCGCTACTGCTGGATTCCGCCGCTGCGCTGCAATCCACGGTGGCGGTGCAGTTGTGCCTGCTGCTTGCCGGCGTGGCCTCCGCCCGCCTGCTGCAAGCAGAAGGCATCCAGCCGCAGTTGGTGGCTGGCTTGTCCATCGGTGCCTTCCCGGCTGCCGTCCTCGCCGGGGTGCTGGATTTCCACCACGCGGTGCAATTGGTTCAATTGCGCGGCCAGTTGATGGAACAGGCCTATCCGCAGGGCTATGGCATGTGCGCCATTACCGGGCTGGCGCTACCACAGTTGCAAGGCTTACTGGCCGCAGCCCAGGCCGAAGGGCAACAGGTGTATCTGGCCAATATCAATGCCGAGCAGCAACTGGTGGTGGCCGGGACAGATGCCGCGCTGCAAGCCATTGCGCAGGCCGCCTTGCAGGCAGGTGCCGCCCGCTGTCGTCGGCTGGCCATCAGCGTGCCTTCGCATTGCAGCCTGCTGCAGCCAGCCGCCAGCAAGCTGCAACAGGCAATGCGTGACACGCCGCTACACGCCCCGACCTGTCTCTACATGAGCGCCAATGCGGCACGGGTGTTGCGCCAGCCGGAGCAGATCCGCGACGACCTGGCCAATAATATGGCCCGGCTGGTGCATTGGCATGACACCGCCCGGCTGGCCTGGGAGCGCGGTGCGCGGCTGGCGGTGGAAATGCTGCCGGGCAGCACGCTCAGCCGCCTGCTCAAACCGGTGTTCGCCCAGGGCGTGGTGATGACGCTGGCACAGGACAGGCTGGACAGCCTGCAATACACCGCCCGGCGCATGGAACAGGACAGCCAGTACTGAAGTTGGTAATTACAGCCCGGCCAGCACCGCATCCAGCGCGCCCAGCAGCAGGTCGGCATGGTCGCGGCCAAACGGTAGCTGCGGCCGCACTTTCAGGATATTGCCTGCCGGGCCGGTGGCGCTGATCAGGATGCGCCGCTCGCGCAGCGCATTGACGATGCGCGTGGTCTGCGCACTTGCCGGGGTCTTGCTGTCGCGGTCGCTCACCATTTCCACGCCGATAAAGAAGCCGGTGCCGCGCACATCGCCAATCAGCGCATGCTTGCCGGCCAGTGCCTCGAAACCGGCCTTGAGGTAGGCACCGGTGTCGCGGGCATTCTGTTGCAAGCCCTCACGCTCAATCACATCCAGCACCGCCATGCCTGCAGCCACCGACACCGGATTGCCACCAAAGGTGTTGAAGTAACGTACCTGAGCGCCAAAGCAATCGATGATGTCAGCGCGCGCCATCAGCCCGGCCAGCGGGTGGCCATTGCCCATCGGCTTGCCCATGGTGATGATGTCCGGCACCACGCCATGCCGCTGGAAGCCCCAGAAATGGCTGCCACTGCGGGCGAAACCGGCCTGCACCTCGTCGGCGATGAACAGGCCGCCGGCGGCATGAATGGCATCCACCGCGCCTTGCAAAAATCCGGCTGGCTCGGCAAACACGCCATCACTGGTAAACAGCGTGTCCACCAGCAGTGCCGCCGGGCGGATGCCATGGCGTTGCAGGTCGGCAATGGCGGCCTGCACATCACGGGTAAAGCGTGCTGCCACATCCTGCGCATTGCCGCGATAGGCATCCGGCGGCGGCACGGTACGCACGTTAGGCCCCAGCGGCACGCCATCACCAAAGGCTGGCGAACAGGCAGCAATACTGCTGGTGACGCCGTGATAGGCATGCGCGGTGACAATCACCCCCTGCCCGCCGGTGAAGCTGCCCGCCAGCCGCAGGGCCAAATCGTTGGCTTCACTGCCGGTGCAGGTAAACATGGCCTGATAGCCGGGCATGGCCAGTGTGGACAGCAGGCGCTCGGCGTAATCGACAATGCCGTCGTTCAGGTAACGGGTATGGGTATTGAGCACGGCGGCCTGGCTGGCAATGGCGTCCACCACCTGCGGGTGGCAATGGCCCACCGAGGCCACATTGTTATACACGTCCAGATAGGGCTGGCCGTCCGGGTCGTACAAGTACACGCCTTCGGCGCGCACCACATGCAAGGGCTGCTGGTAGAACAGGCGGTAAGCCTGGCCCAGTGCCTGCTGGCGACGGCGGATCAGCGCCTGCTCGCGCTGTGGCAGGCTGTCGGCGGTGGCTGGGTCAAAGGCATTCACCATGCGTTGATCAGGCGGGTTCATGCGTGTCCTTTCATCTGGCACAAGGCAAACAAGTAGTCGGTAGCTTGGGCTTGTCCCAATGCAGACAGGCGCTGCAGGCCATCCCAACTCAAACCATTGTTGCGCAGGATATAGCTGCTGTTTTCCGGATGGCGCGCCGCGCGCCAGCCGGTAATGGTGACGGTCATGCACAGCCGGGTGAGAATCAGCGGGTACAGGATGGCAATTTCCTCCGCCTGCAGCGGACAGACTGCGTGATAGGCGGCAATCAGCTCCCCGGCGCTATCCAGCGGATTGTCATTGCCCGATAGCTGGTAGGAGCAGGCCACCGCCAGTTCGTTGATCAGCGGCGCTTCCACCATGTCACCAAAATCAATCAGTCCCACGGTGGTGGTGAGATCCTGCGGGTCCACCAGCACATTGTGCGGGTTGAGATCGTTATGGATGACCTGCCGCCGCAGGCCGCCCAACACCGGCTGCACATGCTGGATGAAATGGGCCAGCCAGTCCGCCAGCACGGCTTTTTGCGGGCTGTCCGGCGTTTCCGCCAGCAGCGCTTGCAGCCGCTCGGCATGCTGGATGTCCCACAGCAGCGGATGGTGTGCAGCCGGATGCGCATAGTCGCGCAAGGCATTGTCCAACCGCCCCAGCGTCTGGCCCAGATGGGCGCGCTGCGCCGGTGAGCGTTTGACCTGATGCAGCGGCTGGCCGGCCAGATAGCTCAGCAGGCGCAACACCCGCCGGCTGCCATCAGCCATGTCCACCACCGCATAGGGCAGGCCATCGCTGCGCGGCAACAACTGCGGCACCGGCAAACTTGGGTCCTGTGCCAGCGCATGCAGCAGCGCCCGGCTCTGGAAGTCGGTGACGGCACGGTCTTCGGCCGGATGGCTCAGCTTCAGTACATATTCACGACCGTCATCGCCGCGAATGTGGAAGTTGGCATCACGCTCGCTGTTGAGCGGGCTGGCCACCCCGCGCAGGCCATAGTGCTGCCACAGCAGGCTGGTGGCCTCGCGGCAATCCACCGCCGCGGCCATGGTGGAAAACAACTGGTCTATCACCATCTCAGACATGCTGTCCCCCGTTGATATGGATTTCCGAGCCATTGATATACGAGGAATGGCCAGAGCACAGGAAGTGAATCGCCTCAGCCACTTCATGCGGGGTTCCCAGGCGGTGCAAGGGAATATCGCGCTCGACAATGCTGGCGGTATTGGGCGACAGGATGGCGGTGTCGATTTCCCCCGGCGCGATGGCATTGGCACGGATGCCATGCGGGCCGAACTCATGCGCCAGTTCGCGCGTCAGCGCCGCCAGTCCGGCCTTGGAGGCGGCATACGCCACCCCGGCAAAGGGGTGAACACGCGAACCGGCAATGGAGGTGACATTGACAATGGAGCCCTGGCCTTTTTTCAGCTCGGGAAACAGGCCGCGTGCCAGCAAGGCGGTAGACACCAGATTGACATTCAGCACCCGGCTCCAGTCATCGGCGGAGCTGGCCAGAATGCCCAGCCGTTCGCCTTGCGGCCCCTTGGGCGAGATGCCGGCATTGTTCACCAGCGCGTGCAGCTCACCGTTTGGCAAGCGGCTTCTGACCTCGGCAATCAGCTTGTCCAGGCAGGACAGATCCGACAAATCAGCCTGTACATGACTTTGCCGGGCCGATGGCCACAGGCAGGCTTCGGAAAAGGGCTGCCGTGACACGGTGAAAATCTGCCAGCCGTTTTCCTGAAACAGCTTTACCGTGGCATGACCGATGCCGCGACTGGCACCGGTCAACAACATATAGCGGGTGGGATGGGACATGATGGCGCTCCTGGTTCTGAGGCAGATTGGCAGATGCTGCCGCCCTTGCCCGATTCAGCCAAATTTATGATGCATCATATTTGTTGCATTTGACTCTGGCAAGTGCGGTGTTACCATGCAGCTTTGCCCTTACTTGCACCCCACGCCATGGATTACCAACTGGACACACTGGAACACGACAATCTGGGTAGCACGGTGTATCAGATGCTGTGCAAGGCGCTGATCCAGGGGCGGCTGCAACCTGGCGCACGACTGAAAATACGCGATCTGGCCGAGCAACTGGGCACCAGCGTCACCCCGGTGCGCGATGCCATCCTGCGTCTGGTGCAGGAGCAGGCGCTCACCATGCAGTCGCCGCGTGACATCCGCGTGCCCTATATGACGGTGGAGCGTTATCTGGAAATCCGCGCCATTCGCATCCGCCTGGAAGGGCTGGCGGCGGAAACGGCTGCGCAGAAGGCAGACGCCAGCGCCATTGCCCGGCTGGAAGACATTGTCAGCCGCAATGCCGCCGCCATGCGCGTACAGGACATCGCACTTGGCTGCGAGCTGAATCAGCAATTTCACTTTGCGCTGGTGGAAATAGCCGGCCTACCGTTTTTACAGGGCATCCTGTATCGCATCTGGCTGCAGATGGGGCCGCTGATTGCCGCGGTGTACCAGCAAGGCGGCAGCGACATGATCGACTACCACTACCCGGTGCTGGAGGCCATCCGTCGCCAGGATGGTGCTGCAGCGGCCAGCGCCATTGGCGATGACATCCTGCACGGTGGACACAGCATTCTGCTGCATTTGCAAGCCCGCCAACCGGCCTAGCGGCGCAGCCCCAAGCCGCGGCTGACGGTTTTCCGTACGCCAAAACACGGAAAACCGTCAGCAAGCCAAAGTGCAATAAAAAATATCCTTGTTTTTCAATTACCTGCAAATAAAAAACCAGGCACGGCTTTTGCAATAGCTGGCGACATCTGCGTTACGGAAAGCTGCTGCCATGACCTTCAAACTACTGCTCAGCCTGATTGGCTCTTCCTTGCTGGCCCGCCAACTGGGCAGCAACCCGCTGGACGCATTGGACACGCTGTCCCTGCCCACGGTGCTGCTGCTGATGACGCTGGGCAATGCCGCCACCTATCTGCTGGTGCGACTGCTGTTCATCAGGCTGTCTGCCGCACACTGAGCCATCCCGGCGCACGCCATCCCCACAGGCAATACCCTGCACACATGACAAGGCCCGGCAATGCCGGGCCTTGTTGCTGCCGCTCAGACTGGCAGCGCCAGCCTGAGCGTGCAGTCGCCATCACACCATGAAGTAAATCAGCGCCGCTTCACCAAACACGCCAATCACCGTACCCACCAGCACCGAGTGCGAGGCATGCAGTGCATAGGTCTGGTTGCGCACGGCAAACATCGAGGCGGCAATGGCGGTGGGCACCGCCCCGACAATCAGCGCCTGCTTGGCAAACTCGGCATCCACGCCAAACAGGAAGATGCCCAGCAACATCAGGGCCGGTTGCAGGAAGTTCTTCATCGCCACATTGCCCACCACATGGCCGTTGAAGCTGGGTTTTTCCCCGCAGAACATCAGGCCCAGCGCCAGCAGCGACACCCCGCCGGCCGCCTTGGCCAGCATGTCCACGCTTTCCTGTACCGCAGCGGGCAGATGCAGGTGATTGAAGCTGAGGATCACCCCCAGAATCGGCAGCCAGACAATCTGGTTGGACAGGGTTTTCACCAGGCTTTGCTTGAGCATGGCCACCACGCCGTCATCTGCGCCGGCATCGGACATCTCGCCGCAACGGCACAGCACGATGGTAAGCGGCAGGATGATGAAGCTGGTGATCAGATTGCCGATCAGCACCGCAATAAAACCCTGCGGCCCGCACACCTGCTGCAAGATGGGCGCGCCAAAATAAGCCATGTCCGGGAAAGTACATACCAGCGCCTGGATGGCGCTGGTTTTCAGCCCCTGGCGGTAGTAATAACGCCCGGCCAGCAAGGCCAGCACATAGGTGCCGACAAAGCCGAAAGTCATGCACAGAATGAATGGCAGGTTCTGGATGCGCTCCGGCGGCGTTTTCAAAGCGCCGATAAACAATGAACACGGCAAGGCATAACGCATTACCAGCGTTGCCATCACCCCCACATCCGCCTGGCGGAAATAACCACGCTGGCCGCCAAACCAGCCCAATAACATCAACAGCACCACCGGCAGCAGTGCCGTGCTCATGGTTCCCCACATGATCTTGCTCCTCATCTCTGTAATGTTTGTCTCGCGATTGCAGAGCAAGCCCCGTGCCACGAAAAAACAAATACAAACCACTGTTTTTATTGAGGAATAAGCCACACAAAAACCATGAAGTGCGGATAGCCGCGAATCTGTCGCGCACCAAGTACGGAAATCCGTACTTTTATGCATGTCCCGGCTGACCCGCCAGCCAGGCTGAATGGCAGGAATTCCGTCCATCCGGCCGCGGCAAAGCGACGGAATTCCGTCACTACATCGCCCTGACGCCAGGCTGAATCCTGCTTTTTCCTTTGTTTTCAGATACCTGCACAGCACATGCCGCATGGCACGCTCCTTGCAAAGACCCTGATAACGGACAGGCCATTACGCCCGCAGCGGCAGGCGGCGTGATGACCAGAACCACAGCAAAGGAAATCCCATGAGTGAAACCATCCGCATCAGCATCGATGGCAAGGTGGTGGACGCTGCAGCCGGCAACTCCATCCTGCATACCCGCCTGCAAGGCGAAGAAGCACTGACCGCCAATATCGGCTGCATGGGCCAGGGGGTATGCGGCTCCTGTCGCTGCCTGGTACGCAAGGCGGGCGAACGCAGTGCCGAAACGCGACTGGCCTGTGAAACCGTGGTGGAGGACGGCATGCAAGTCAGCTTCATCGACTACTACCTGCCTGATCATGTACACCGCTACCGCCCGCAGGACTTGCGCGACGGCTGGCAGGCGCTGCCACAACTGCAACAAACCTTTCCGGAAATCAGCCAATGCCGGCACTGCAGCGGCTGCGACCGCGCCTGTCCGCGCCACATCCCGGTGCAACAGGGCATTGCGCTGGCCAATAGTGGCCAACTGCAAGCCGCCGCCGCGCTGTTTGATGCCTGCATCATGTGCAATCTGTGTACGCTGGCCTGCCCGGAAAACATCCGCCCCAATCATGTCGGCCTCTACCTGCGCCGCGCCCAGGCCATCCAGAACCTGCGTCCGGGCGATCTGCTGCGCCGACTTGAGCAGCAAGCCAGAGGCGAAATGGCCATCAACACCCTGGCAGACAACACAAGGAGCGAGGCATGACTAGCGCCATTCCCTATCTGCAGGCCCTGAGCAATCTGCACGCCCATGCACAGCCAGCGCTGCGTCCGGCCGACCTGTCGCGCAGCGCGCTGCTGGCGCAATACCACCCGGACAATGCCGACAATGCCAGCACCCTGCTGCAGATCGGCCCCAGCCGTGGCCAGCCCTGCCACCCGCGGCTGGCGGCGCTGCTGCAAAGCAATGCGCTGATCGACGGCTTTGACCTGGCCGGTGCCGAACAGCGCAGCACCGAGGTGTTGGTGATTGGCGGTGGTGGTGCCGGTGCCGCCGCCGCGCTGACCGCCGCGCGCAGCGGTGCCGAGGTGATCCTGGCCAGCAAGCTGCGCTTGGGCGACAGCAATACCGTGATGGCCGAAGGCGGCATTCAGGCCGCACTGGCCGCCAATGACAGCCCGCAACAACACTTTGACGATGCCATGCGCGGCGGACACCAGGCGGCCAATGCGCAATTGCTGGCGCAGATGGCCAGTGATGCACCCGGTGTGATTCGCTGGCTGATTGAGCTGGGCATGCACTTTGATCTGGAAGACCCGTTCACCGATGGCGGCAAGCTGCGCTACAAGCAGGCGGGCGGCTGCAGCCAGCCGCGCATCCTGTGCTATCGCGATTACACCGGGCTGGAGATGATGCGGGTGCTGCGCGAAACGGTAGAGCTGGAACCTGCCATCACCCAGCTCAACCGCTGTCCGGTAGTGGAACTGCTGTCGCATGAAGACGGCAGTTGTGCCGGTGCCGTGCTGTACGATCTGGAATACCAGCGTTTCATCGTGGTTTCCGCCCGCCAGACCATTCTGGCCACCGGAGGCTGCGGCCGGCTGCATCTGCAGGACTTCCCCACCTCCAATCACTACGGTGCCACCGCCGACGGGCTGGTGCTGGCCTACCGCATCGGTGCCGGCTTGCGTGACATGGATGCCTTCCAGTACCACCCCACCGGCGTGGCCTGGCCACAGCGCCTGCGTGGCGGGCTGATCTCCGAAGCCGCCCGCTCCGGCGGGGCCTTGCTGGTCAACGGGCTGGGCGAGCGCTTTGTCGAAGAACTGGCCCCGCGCGATGTCGTCACCGCCGCCATCCTGCGCGAATGCGCCGCCGGACGCGGCATCGAACGCAATGGTCAGATCGGCGTGTTCCTGGACACCCGGCAACTG
Organism: Aquitalea magnusonii; assembly: GCF_002217795.2. Classification (NCBI taxonomy): domain Bacteria; kingdom Pseudomonadati; phylum Pseudomonadota; class Betaproteobacteria; order Neisseriales; family Chromobacteriaceae; genus Aquitalea; species Aquitalea magnusonii. Next base: position 1,795,154 of record NZ_AP018823.1, on the reverse strand, counting down.
GGGGCCGACCTGGCCAGCCGCCTGCCCGCACTCCAGCATCTGGCCGACAAATGCGGCATCGACCCCAGCCGCGAGCCCATGCTGATCTACCCCACCCTGCACTACCAGAACGGTGGCGTCATCATCGACGGCAACGGCCAGACCGCCGTACCCGGCCTGCTGTGCGCCGGGGAAATCACCGGCGGCATCCATGGCCGCAACCGGCTGATGGGCAATGCGCTGCTGGACATCCTGGCCTTTGGCCGCCGTGCCGGTCGCCAGGCCGCCCGCCTGGCCCAGGCCGCCCGTCACAAATCCACCCTGCCACCACAACGTGGCGGCATCGAACACGTCTACCGCTGGCAACGCCAGTTGGCCCTGGCCGGACTGGACAGCAGCCAGCAAGCACCATTGCTCTACCCCGGCGATGCACGGCTGAAACTGCAGCGCCCCACCGGCCCGCGCGTCTAGGAGAACAACATCATGGAAAAACTCAATCAGGTTCTGCTCAACCCTGCGCTACAGGTAGGCCCGGATCTGGCCGCCTGGTTGCAGGCCGGTGGCGGCCTTGGCCTGCAAGCCGCCCTCAACGCCCCCACCACCATCATCCGCCAGATTGCCGATGCCGACCTGCGCGGCATGGGCGGGGCCGGTTTCCCGGCCTGGCGCAAATGGGAAGCCACCGCCAATGCGGTGGGCGATAACAAATACGTGGTGTGCAATGGCAATGAAGATGAGCCTGGCACCTTCAAGGACCGCACCTTGCTCAGCGCTTCGCCGCATCAGGTGGTGGAAGGCGCGCTGATTGCCGCACTGGCGGTGCGCGCTGCCTGCGTCATTTTCTATATCAACCCGCACCAGGGCCAAAGCCTGCAGCATATGCGGTTGGCGGTCAGCCAATGGCAGGACAGCCCATGGCTGGACAAGCTGGCCGCCGCGCTGGGACACCCGCTGGCCATCAAGGTGGTGGCCAGCTCCGGCCGCTATATCGGTGGCGAAGAAACCGCGGTGGTGGCCTCGCTGGAAGCCGGCTTCCCCTTCCCGCGCAAAAAACCGCCCTTCCCGGCGGAACAAGGCATCAACGGCCAGCCCACGCTGATCAATAATGTGGAAACCCTGGCCAATGTCAGCCACATCCTGCGCCATGGTGCCGCGTGGTACCGCGCACTAGGCGTGGGCAAGGCCGGTGGCACCAAGCTGTACTCGCTGTCAGGCGACGTGCTGCGCCCCGGCCTGTACGAGCTGCCCATGGGCACCAGCCTGCAGGAACTGGTGTTCCACTACGGCGGCGGCATGCTGCAGGGCAAGGCCTTCAAGGCCGTGTTTACCGGCGGCCCGTCCAACACCCTGCTTACCGCGCGCGACCTGGACGTGGCACTGGACTTTGACTCGGTATGGCTGCGCCATTCGCGGCTGGGTACCGGTGCGATGATTGTCATCTCCGAAGGCAGCAGCATCATCCGCAAGGTGGCCGAATACATCGACTTCTTTGCCAAGGGCTCCTGCGGCCAATGCCCGTCCTGCAAATGCGGCACCTTCCAACTGGCCCGCCTGCTGGACCGGGTGGACGGCGGGCGCCACAGCCATGCCGACCTGGACGCGCTGCAACACCTGTGCCAAATCCTGCCCGGCAGCGGCCGCTGCGGGCTGATCGACGGTGCTGTCACCGTGGTGAAAAGCTCCATGCACACCTTCCCGCAGGAATACGGCCTGACTGCACCGGCAGAAGCCTGAGCGGGCCAAGCCTCAACCCAAGCAGCCCGGCAGCCTTGCTCTGCCGGCAACCACAACCACACCACAGGAATGATCCGATGCGCCAACAAACCATCGCCGGCAGCACCCCGGCACTGCGCTTTTTGCTGGACCACAAGGTGGATTTCACTTGCCACGCCTACAGCTATGAAGAACACGGCGGTACCGCCACCCCGGCCCGCGAACTGAATGTGGACGAACACAGCGTCATCAAGACCCTGGTATTTGAAGACCAGGACGGCCTGCCACTGGTGGTGCTGATGCATGGCGACCGCAAGGTGTCCACCAAGGAACTGGCCCGCCAGCTACCTTGCAAGAAGGTGCAAGCCTGCAAACCGGACGTGGCCAACCGCCATTCCGGCTATCTGGTGGGCGGCACCAGCCCCTTCGCCACCCGTACGCCGATGCCGGTATACATGGAAGCCAGCATCCTGCAACTGCAGCAGGTCTACATCAATGGAGGCCGCCGCGGCCTGCAAGTGGCCATGTCACCGCTGGATATCAGCCGCTTGCTGCAGGCGCGCTGCGTGGAAGTGGCGCTGGAAAAGTAAACCCCACCACGCCGTCACCGCAATAAGGGCAGCCAGGCAAAACCCTGCCCCACCTTGCCGTACTGCTTGCGCTGCCTGTGGCGGCGCGCCCTGCGCCAGGCTGCCAGGCGCTGCTTGGCCACGCCAGCGCCGCGCACTGGCCGTCCCCCGCCTGGCAGCCCTGTCGCCATGGCGGCAATCAGTCCCCGCCCCGGCAGCCGCGGCGCATTGTTGTCGCCACAGTCTGATCATCCCCAAGGCCGCTGACAGCGGCAGCAATATATTGTCTTGTACTGCCCACCACGCTGGTCTATCAACAGATAGCAAATAAACCGGGCGATTGATTAGTGATTGCTTGTTTGACCATTCACAGTGCAACGCCCTATTAAATCAAAACCGTGGTGGGGGAAGATCATGTTTAGCCAATTATCCGTAAAACAGAAACTGCTCGGGGGTTTTACCCTGGTCATCATGCTGTTGTTCATCCTGCTGGGCGTGGCGATTTTCAATATGAAAATCATCAACAGCAAAATCATGGACATGACGCAGGACCGCTACCCCAAGATATCCCTGGTCAACAGCATTACCGTGAAATCAATGGATATGGGCCGTCAGATCCGCAATGCGGTGTTGTTTGCTAACGAAAATGCCGACGAGTATGTGAGCAAAGTCACCGACCTGGACAAATCGCAGGATGAGGATCTGGCCAAGATAGCGCCTATGCTTTCCACCGAAAAAGGCAAGGCCATGTTTGCCAAACTGCAAGAGCAGAACCTGGCATTGACTGCCGCGCTGGAGCAGGTCTACCCCTTGATTCGCAGCCACAAATCGGCTGAGGCAGCCATTCTGTTGAAACAGAAAGTTGCTCCGGCCAACAATACCTTTATGGCCAGCCTGAAGGAGTTTGCCGCCTTTCAGGAAGAGCTGATGCAAAAATCGATGCAGGATGCCTCTCGCGCCTATCAGGATGCCATGGTCAGCATGATGACGGTGGGAGGGATGGCCCTGTTGCTGGCGGTGGCCTGTGCCTTGTTCATTGCCCGGCTCATCACCCTGCCGCTGCAGAAATCTGCCCGCCTGGTAGAGCAAATCCGTCAAGGCAACCTGACCGGCCAGGATGAGGACTACCCCAAGGCGCGTGACGAAGCCATACAGATCGCCCGCGGCATCCAGGAAATGCGCAGCGGCCTGCGCGAAATCGTACAGTCCATCCAACAGAATGCACACAATGTGTCGGACTCCGCCCGTGAGCTGTCCAGCATGGCAGAGCAAGTGGCCAGCGGCGCGCAGCACCAGGCCGAAGCCACGTCGGAAGCCGCCGCCACCATCGAACAATTGACCGTCAGCATCAATCATGTGGCGGACAATTCCGACGAGGCCAAACGCCAGTCCTTGCAGACCGGCAGCCTGGCCCGTGACGGTGGCAAGGAAGTGATTGATTCAGTGGCCCGTATCAAGGATGTCAGCCAGGCGGTCAGCGGCACCTCCACCCAGATGAATATGCTGAGCAATGAGGTGCAAAAGATTGACAGCATCGTCACCGTGATTCGCGATGTTGCCGACCAGACCAATCTCCTGGCGCTGAACGCCGCCATCGAAGCCGCCCGCGCCGGCGAAATGGGACGAGGCTTTGCCGTGGTGGCCGACGAGGTGCGCAAACTGGCGGAACGCACCACCTCTTCGGCACAGGAAATCACCCAGATGATCAACTCCATCCAGCATGGCGTCAGCCGCGTGGTGGGCAGCATGGACTCCAGCCTGGACAGCGTGCAGGCTGTCACCAGCAGCACCGAACTGGCCTCGCAAACCATCACCCGTATTGGCAACAGCACCCATGCAATCGAACGCAGCATTGCCAATATCACCGATGCACTGGGTGAGCAGCGCACCGCCAGCCAAAGCCTGGCACAAAACATGGAGCGGGTATCACATATGGCGGAGGAAAACAGCGCCACGGTAGAGGAGCTGGCAACCACATCGGCGCAACTGAGCGCGCTGTCGCATAACCTGCAAAGCATCACCGCACGCTTTCAGGTATAGCCAGCCGGCCCGCAGCCATGCGGCAGAGGCTAAGCGGGCCGCCCCCAGCTACACCGCCCCCAGGCAGTCACCGCCCAGGCTTAACCAACAGCAGCCGCCCTGGCCCTTAGCTGCCGCCCGGCCAGGCAGCGACTAAGCTGGCGCGGTGACGCAGTCCTCCGGCCAGCTTAGGGTAAAGCGGGTCCCCCCGTCCGGCGTGCGCTGGCAACTTGCCTGCCCGCCATGCGCCCGCGCAATGGCCGCCACCACCGCCAGTCCCAGCCCGCTGCCCGGAGCCTTGCTGTCTGGCGCCCGCCGGAATGCGGTAAAAACCAGGGCTTGCAAGGATGCGGCAATGCCAGGCCCGCTATCGGTCACGCTAAGCTGATTGATGCCTGCCTGACGGCTTAGCTGGATAGTGACCGGCCCGGCAAGCGCATGCAGCCTGGCGTTTTCCAGCAAGGCCAGCAGCGCCTGGCCAATCCGGTCCGGATCGCAGTTCACCTGTGTCAGTTGAAGGTCGAGGATCAGAGATTGTCCGGCCTCGGCCAGCGGGTGATGCAGCATCTCCGCCAGCGCGCGGATTTCCGCCTGCAGCGCCACCGGCTGGCAGCGCAGCGACAAATGCCCGCTCTCGGCCAGGCTGACCACCCGCAAGTCTTCAATCAACTGATTCAGGCCCTCCACCTGGGAGAGCAAGCGGCGGAACTGTGCCTCATCCGGCGCAAACACGCCTTCGGCCAGACCTTGCAACCGCCCACGCAAAATGGTGACTGGCGTCCTTAATTCATGCGCAATGGCGGCATTCCAGAATGCCTGCTCCTCGGTCATCTGCTGCAGCCTGCTGGCCAGCACATTGAAGTCATCCACCAGTTGGGTAGCTTCACCCAACTGGTGATCACCGGACACGGCGCGCGCCGTCAGATCACCCTGGGCCAGCCGCCGGATGCCGGCAATGACGGAATTGAGCGGTAGCAGGATGCGCCGTGACAGCTTGATGGCGACCAGCGCCGCCGCCAGCAGCGCGCTCAGCGCGGTGATGATCAGCCAGGTCCACTCCGGCCCGGTGGGGTAAAAAGTGTCTCCCGGAAAATTCTCGGGCCAGTATTCAAGCCACAGATAATAAAAAGCATAGGAAGTCAGCACCAGGAACAGGGTTACGCCCAGGGCCATGGCCATCATCGTCAGGACAATCTGCCGGCTAAGCCCCACCAGTCTCATGGCTCACCTCCAAAGCGGTAGCCCACGCCGCGGACACCGGCTGGGATGCCGCGAATGCCCAGTGCTTCCAGCTTTTTGCGCAGCTTGCTGATATGGCTGTCCACCGTACGCTCCAGCGCATCGCTCTCGGGCAGGCAGTGGGCCAGCAGTTCGCCACGGCTGAAAACGCGCTTGGGCGAGCGGGCCAGTTGCAGCAGCAATTTGTATTCGGTCAATGTCAGCTCCAGCGGCAGCAATTGCCCGGCAATATCAGCCAGCACCTCATGGCGCTCCTGATCAATCTGCAAGGGCTTCACCCGGATGCGCTGCGTGGCCGGGCTGCCCGGCCTGGGCGTGGCGCGCCGTAGCACCGCCTGGGTCCGCGCCACCACCTCGGCAGGGTTGAAAGGCTTGACCACATAATCGTCAGCCCCCAGGCGCAAGCCCATCAGCTTGTCGATGTCCTGGTCCATCGCGGTCAGCATGATCACCGGGGTATCGCCGCGCAGCCGCACTTCAGACAATACCCGCCAGCCATCCAGCTCTGGCATCTGCACATCCAGCAGCAACAGGTCCGGCTTGTGGCTCAGATGCATGGCCAGGGCCTCTCGTCCGTTTCTGGCATGCAGGCTGCGCAATCCGCTGCGTTCCAGATAGGCGGCAATGATTTCTGCAATTTCCACTTCGTCTTCTGCGATCAGGATCACCGCCTGTTTCAGCGGCACGGTGCTGCCCACGGTCTGCAAGTCGTTCGTCACGGCACAATCTCCATCGAATCTCCACATTGTTTCAGCTTGAACTCCACAGGGTCAATTCAGAATCCGGCACGCAGGTGCATTGTCACCCACTCATAAAGGTATTTTGCATGCAGCTTGACCCGTTTATCCGCCTTGGCGGCATTGCCGCCCTGCTTGCCCTGCTCACCGCATGCGATCAGGCAGAAACCGCGGAGTCACCCACCCTGCCACAAGTCACCACCGTAGTGCTCAGTCCAGGCCGACTGGAACTGAGCGAAGACCTGCCCGGCCGCGTTGCACCGCTGCGGATGGCGGAAATCCGGCCGCAAATCAGCGGCATCGTCCAGCAGCGGCTGTTTGAACAAGGTGGCGAAGTCCGCGCCGGGCAGGCGCTGTTCCGTATCAATCCGGCACCGCTGATGGCCGAACGCGATACTGCGCTGGCCGCGCTGCAAAGGGCGGAAGCGGTGCTGGCCCGCGCCCGGTTGCAGGCGCAGCGGCTGGAACCGCTGGTGCAGGCCGATGCGATCAGCCGGCAAGTTTACGATGACGCGGTTTCCCAGCGCGAACAGGCTGCCGCTGATGTGGCCCAGGCGCGCGCCACGCTGCAGCGGAAAAAACTGGAGCTCAAATACGCCACCGTGGATGCACCGATCTCCGGCCGTATCGACCAGGCACTGGTCACCGAAGGTGCGCTGGTAAGCAGTAACGATGCCAGCCCGATGGCGCGCATCCAGCAGATTGACAAGGTGTATGTCGATGTACGCCGTCCGGCCGCCTCGCTTGAAGCATTGCAGCAAGCCCTGGGCAATCGGGACGGCAATGGCCAGAGCGGGCTGCCGGTAACGCTTCTGCGCAGCGATGGCACTGCCTATGAAACCAAGGGGCGCATTCTGTTTTCCGGCATCAATGTCGATGCCGGCACCGGCGATGTGCTGTTGCGCGTGCAGGTGGACAACCCGAAGCGCCAATTGCTGCCAGGCATGTACGTGCGCGCCAGGGTGCCGCTGGCGCATTACAGCAATGCGCTAACCCTGCCGCAGCAGGCGGTCATCCATTCCGCGGGAAAAACCCAGGTCTGGACTGTCGATGGCCACAACAAGGCGCATCTGACCCCGGTCAGGGTTGGCGAGCTGGTCAACCGCCATTACCGCGTTGTCGCCGGGCTGATCAAGGGGCAGCAGGTGGTGGTGGAAGGGATGGATCGCCTGAGCGATGGCGCACAGCTTGCTGTGCGGCGCTATTTTGCTCCGGCACAACCTCTGGCTGATTAATCAGAAAGCTTTTGTCATGGCCAAGTTTTTTATTCAACGCCCGGTGTTTGCCTGGGTGATTGCGCTGTTCATCATCCTGCTTGGGCTTATTGCCATTCCGAATCTGCCGATTGCCCGCTACCCCTCGGTGGCCCCGCCCAGCGTCAATATCACCGCCACCTATCCGGGTGCCACCCCGCAAGCGATGAACGACGGGGTCCTCAGCCTGCTTGAGCGCGAACTCTCCGGGGTGAAGAACCTGCTGTATTTCGAATCATCCACCGACACCTCCGGCACGGCATCGATTAGCGTGACCTTCAAGCCTGGCACCGATCCGGAACTGGCCCAGGTGGATGTGCAGAACAAGCTCAAGTCGATTGAGCCGCGCCTGCCCCAGGCGGTGCGTCAGAACGGTCTGACGGTGGAATCCTCCTCATCCAGCTTTCTGATGGTAATCGCCCTGCGCTCGGACGATGGCCGCCTGAACGAAGTGGAGCTGAGCGATTACATGGCCCGCAATGTGGTGGATGAGCTGCGGCGCATCGAAGGCGTCGGGCAAGTGCAGCTATTTGGGGCAGAACAGGCCATGCGACTGTGGGTGGACCCGGCCAAGCTGAATGCATACGGTCTGACCATGGCCGACCTAGCCACGGCCATCAGCCAGCAAAATGCCCAGATCGCGCCGGGCCGGATCGGCGCAGAGCCGGTGCTGCCCGGCCAGCGCGTCACCGTGCCGCTGACGGTGCAGGGCCAGCTTGGCAGCCCGGAAGAATTCGCCGGCATCGTGCTCAAGGCCAATGCCAATGGTTCCAAGGTGCTGATGAGTGATGTCGCCCGCGTCGAACTTGGCGCGCAGTCCTACGCCATGGCAATCCGTGAAAACGGGAAAAGCGCCACGGCGGCGGCGGTGCAACTGGCACCGGGTGCCAATGCGCTCAAGACCGCCAATGCAGTCAAGGCCAGGCTCAAGGAACTGAAAAAGACCATGCCGCCGGGAATCAGCTATTCCCTGCCGTTTGACACGGCACCGTTTGTGCAGATTTCCATCGAAAAAGTGCTGTACACCCTGGCAGAAGCCATGGTGCTGGTGTTTCTGGTGATGTACCTGTTCTTGCAAAACATCCGTTACACCCTGATTCCGGCCATCGTGGCCCCCATCGCCCTGCTTGGCACCTTCACGGTCATGCTGCTGGCGGGGTTTTCCGTCAATGTGCTGACCATGTTCGGCATGGTGCTGGCCATTGGCATCATCGTGGATGATGCCATCGTGGTGGTGGAAAACGTTGAGCGCATCATGTCGCACGAGGGCTTGTCGCCACGGGATGCCACCATCAAGGCCATGCGGGAAATCACCGCGGCGGTCATCGGCATTACCCTGGTGCTGACCGCGGCATTCATCCCCATGGCCTTTTCCGATGGCTCGGTCGGGGTGATTTACCAGCAATTCAGCTTGTCGATGGCGGTATCCATCCTGTTTTCCGCCTTGCTGGCCCTGAGCCTGACCCCGGCACTGTGTGCCACCTTGCTCAAACCGGTGGATGGCAGCCAGACGCGCCAGCACGGTTTCTTTGCCTGGTTCAATCAGGGCTTTGACCGGTTAAGCCAGCGCTATGTCGGCGGGGTGGGCAAGCTGCTACTGCGCTGCGGGCGCGTGATGCTGGTTTTTGCCGCGCTGAGCCTGGCGCTTGCCTGCGGTTTCCAGTTGCTGCCATCGGCCTTCTTGCCGGAGGAAGACCAAGGCTATTTCATGACCTCCTTCCAGTTGCCGGCCGATGCCACTGCCGAGCGCACCCTGGGTACGGTGCGCAAGTTCGAGCAATACAGCAAGACACGCCATGACATTGCCGCGCAGTTGTCCATCATGGGCTTTGGCTTCTCCGGTTCCGGCCCCAATACCGCGCTGGTTTTCACCACGCTCAAAGACTGGAACAAGCGCAGCAGCAGCGCCCAGGACGAAGTGACGCAGGCCGCTGCCGCCACGGCAGATGCTGCCGAAGGCAATATCATGCATTTGAACCCGCCGGCGATTGATGAGCTGGGCACAAGCTCCGGCTTTACCCTGCGTTTGCAAGACAGGGCCAACCAGGGCTATGCCGCCCTGAAGGCGGCAGAGGCCAAGTTGCTGGCGCTGGCCGCCCAGAGCAAGCTGCTGAGCGGCGTTTACGCCGAGGGACTGCCTGCCGGCACCAGCATCCGGCTTGATATCGACCGCAAAAAGGCCGAAGCCCTGGGAGTGGCGTTTTCCAGCATCAGCGACACGCTGTCCAGCGCCATGGGCTCGCTCTACATCAATGACTTCCCCAATGCCGGGCGCATGCAGCAAGTGATCATCCAGGCCGATGCCCCGGCGCGCATGCAGATTGACGATGTGCTCAAGCTGTATGTGCGCAATGCCAGCGGCGGCATGGTGCCGCTCTCGGAAGTGGTGCATCCGGTGTGGTCCGATACCCCCTTGCAGATGGTGCGCTACCAAGGCTTTCCGGCAGCGCGCATCTCAGGCAGCGCCGCCCCAGGGGTTTCCAGCGGCGAAGCCATGGCCGAAATGGAAAGGCTGGCTGCCAAGCTGCCTGCTGGCTACAGCGTGGCCTGGACCGGCCAGTCGCTGCAGGAGCGCTATTCGGCAACCCAGGCCCCCATGCTGATGGTCTTGTCCATGCTGGTGGTCTTCCTGGTGCTGGCCGCGCTGTACGAAAGCTGGAGCATCCCGCTCTCGGTGATTCTGGTGGTGCCGCTCGGCCTGCTGGGCGCGGTGAGCGCGGTATTGCTGCGCGGCTTGCCCAATGATGTGTTCTTCAAGGTGGGCATGATCACCGTCATCGGACTCTCGGCCAAGAATGCCATCCTGATTGTGGAAGTGGCCAAACAGCTACGCGAACAGGGCCATGGCCTGCTGGAAGCGGCAAGCACAGCCGCCCGCCTGCGCCTGCGTCCCATCCTGATGACCTCGCTGGCCTTCGGTCTGGGCGTGCTGCCCTTGATGCTGGCCGGCGGGGCCAGCGCCGAAACACAGCATGCGATTGGCACCGGGGTGTTTGGAGGCATAGTCAGTGCCACGGTACTGGCCATCTTCTTTGTGCCGGTCTTTTTTGTGCTGGTCATGCGCGCGCAAGACAGCCTTGCCGCCTGGCGCATGGCACGCGCAGCCCGTAAGGCACAGGCCGGGGAGGACGCATGAAGCTCCGGCGGCCCATCTTGCCCGGCACACTGCTGGCGCTATTGCTAAGCGGTAGTTTTTGCCTGCTGCTGGCGAACCTGCCCGACCTGCGCCTGCATCATCTGCGCCTGCACTTGCAACCGCTGCGTTGGCAAAAGACGCACTGCCCTTCGCCATCGATTGCCGGAATACAAAGCACCCCGCCGCACAAGGGGCAGGACAAGGAGAAGTCTTGATCATGAAACCGCACTTTGCATATCTGCTGCTGGCCCTGCCGCTGGCAGCCTGTTCGCTCACGCCGGTACTGAATAAGCCGGTAGCACCGCTTGCGGCGCAGTTTCCCGCGCCGATGGCGCTAGACCAACAAGCCAGCGCGGCAAGCCGCGACTGGCGGCAGATTTTTCCCGATCCGCGCCTGCAGCAGTTAATCCTGACCGCACTGGCCAATAACCGGGATTTGCGCCTGGCAGCGCTGAATGTGCAAACCGTACAGGCCCAGTACGGCATTCAAGCTGCCACGCAACGGCCTGCGCTTGAGGCCACGGCGGGCAGCAGCCGCCAGCGGGCGCAGACCGATGGCAGCAACTCCGCCATCAGCACCACCTACACCCTGGGCATGGGTATCACTGCTTTTGAAATTGACCTGTTTGGCCGGAGCGCTGCCTTGTCCGAGGCGGCATTCGCGCGTTATCTGGCCAGTGAGCAAGGGCAAAAAACCGTGCAGATTGCCCTGCTTGCCGCCGTGGCCGATGCCTATTATGGCCAGTTGCTGGCGCGCGAACAGTTGCAACTGGCAGAGCAAACCCTGGCCGACTGGCAGCATTCGCTCCAGCTTGCCCGTATTTTGCATGCCGCCAATCAGAGCAGCGGCCTGGAGCTGGCACAGGCCGAAGGACAGGTGGCCAGTGCGCAAGCCGATCTGCAAGCCAGAATGCGCGGGCTGGAGCAGGCCGATAATGCCTTGCAGTTGCTGCTGGGCACGGCAATGCCGCCAGACTTGCCACCGGCACCACGGCTGGACGCCTTGCCACGGCCACTGCTGTCGGCAGGATTGCCATCGGAACTGCTGATGCGCCGGCCAGACATCCTGCAGGCCGAGCACAATCTGCAAGCCGCCAATGCCGATATCGGGGCGGCGCGCGCCGCTTTCTTCCCCCGGCTGTCGCTGACAGCCGCGCTGGGTTATGGCAGCCCGCAACTGCATGATTTGTTTGATGGCAAACGCCAGGTATGGAGTTTTTCCCCGCAGTTGAGCATGCCCATCTTCAATGCAGGCAGGCTGCGTGCCGAACTGCGCCTGGCCGAACTGCGCAAGTCCAGCGCGGTGGTCGAATATGAGCGCGCCATCCAGACCGCCTTCCGCGAGGTGGCAGATTGCCTTGCCGGGCGCGAAACCTATGGCCGCCAGATCAGCGCCCAGCAGCAGGCGGTAGCCAGTGCAGCCAAGCGGCTGGACTTGTCCAATCTGCGTTACCGGGCCGGGCTGGATGGCCGGCTGGAACTGCTGGATGCCCAACGGCAATTGTATGCGGCGCAGCAAAGCCTGCTGGATCTGCGCAAGAGCGAACTGAGCAATACCGTGGCGCTGTACAAGGCGCTGGGTGGCGGCGCATAGCAGCTTGCCGCCACCCAGGCGGCTGAGCGATCAGCCGCCATCACCGCATTGCAGGCTGGCGTGCCGGCTTACGCCCGCTGGCCTGCCAGTGCGGCGCGCACCAGGCCATCCAGCCAATCCTGATGACCATTGAGCATGGGATTGGGGTGGGTGTCGCGCAGCGCTGCCGCCGGTTTGCCCTTCTGGGTTTCCTGGGTAAGAATACGCAGCCGGCCACCGTCCAGGTCTTCCAGCAGCCAGGCATGATGCACGTCCAGCCGTTCAGCGCTGCCCTCGGCCCCGGCCCAGCCATGCCAGGCCAGCCGTCCAGGCTGGCCGGCTTGAGGTGCCACATATTCATTGCACTGCGCTTCTACCGGAAAACCGAAGGTTTCAAAATAAAACCGCAGGCCTTGTGCCAGTTGCGGCCCCTTGTCGGCGTAAAACCGCACATTGGCAGCGTTGGCGTAATAAGTGGGCCATTGCGCCGGCACTGCCAGCAAAGGCCATACCTCGGCGGCGCTCAGGCCGGCGACAATCACCTCATTGGAAACATAGTTTTCGGTAAAGCCGGGCAGATAATCCTGCGGCCAGATAATGCTGTGCATGGGGTATTCCTTGGGTCGATTGATCATCAGCAGCCCGTGGCAAGCACGCTGGCCGGGCGGGTTGCTGCTACCCCATCCATGATGGGTCGACCCAAGAAATAAGACCAATCCTGAATTCTTATTTTTGACATCAGCAAAAGCAATATCAGAACACCCGTCAACTGTCCTGCGGCAATGCCGGGCTGGCACTGCTGGCAAACAACAAGTCACGCAAGCAGCGCTGCGCCGGGTCGTGATGGCTGCGCGGGTGCCAGGCGGCAATCTTGACAAAACCGGGAACCGGCAGCGGCATCTCGCGCACCACCAGGCCGGGCAAGCCGTTCACCAGCCGGGATGGCAGGGTGGCCACCATATCGCTGTTGCGCAGGATGTCAGGCAGAATCAAAAAACTTTTTACCGACAGCGACACCCGCCGTTGCCGGCCTTGCTGTTGCAAGGCGGTGTCGGTCACGCCACAAAACTGCCCGCCGGCATAGGACACCAAGGCATGGTCAAGCTGGCAGAAGGTATCCAGCGACAGCACCGGCGTCGCCGCCGCCGGGTGGTCTGCGCGCATCACGCAGACATAGTGCTCACGAAACAGCTCACGCGCGTGTAGGTCGGGTGGCGTGCTATCCGGCGTCAGCAGGGCCAGGTCGATCTGGCCGCGCTCCAACTGGCGGTGGATCTGCGCGTGATCCAGCGGTAACAGCGCCACCCGCACCAAGGGTGCCTGCTGCTTCAGCATGGTCAGAAAAGGCAGCACCACCGCGCGCAGTGCGTAATCGGTTGCGGCGATGCTAAAGGTAAGCGAGGCCAAGGCCGGGTCGAAGTGTGGCGGCTGCAGCAGGGCATCTATCTGCCCTAGCGCCTGCTTGACCGGCAGGCACAGGTCCAAGGCGCGTTGCGTAGGGATGATGCCGCGCTGGGCGCGGACGAACAGCGGGTCGCCAAAACTGTCACGCAGGCGGGTGAGAATGCCGCTCATCGCCGGCTGGCTCACGCCCAACCGGGCGGCGGCCCGCGTGACATTACGCTCATCCAGCAGCGCATCCAGCGCCTTGAGCAGGTTCAGGTCCAGGGTGTTGAGGTTTCGCATGCCAGCGTTTCCATTGCGCGCTTTATTTGCTCACAGGGCGCAAGATCACATGCCACGCACCATGCGTGGCCGCGCACAGCATAGCAGGACGCCGCGCAACAGGCAGCCACCCCTGGCCGTGGCCGCACTCAGCCAGGCGGTAGCGGGCCGGCCGGCTGATACTGGCTGTCGCTGACCTGCTCGGCCCAGTGGGCAGCCACACCGTCTTGCTGCTCCTGGATTGCGATATGGGTCATGGCGCTGCCGGGCGCTGCGCCATGCCAGTGCTTGACCCCGGCAGGAATCCACACCACATCACCGGGGCGGATGGTCTGGGCTGCGCCGCCCCAGCAGCACACCAGGCCGCAGCCGGCTGTCACCAGCAGGGTCTGCCCCAGCGGGTGGCTATGCCAGGCCGTGCGCGCGCCCGGCTCAAAGGTGACGCTGGCCCCGGAAGTGCGGGCCGGTGGCGCTGGCTGGAACAATATGTCCACCCTCACCTGCCCGCTAAACCATTCTGCCGGGCCGCAAACCGAGGGCTGACTGCCCGCGCGGCTGATGTGCAATTCCATGCCTATGCTCCTTGCAAGTTCAACTAAGGTCTTGGCCCACATTGCCAAGGACAGCATGACTTTACGACTGGCCGGCGGCTGGCAGTAGCCGCCTGGCATCGCATGCCCTTATGAAAATGGCTCATCAGTCTTTGTGCTATCGTGTAAAAGCCCGCATGACAGTGAGAGATTTTCATTAATGACCCGCATCGACTACAACAGCCTGCATACCTTTCTGCTGGTGGCGCGTGAGCGCAGCTTTACCCGTGCGGCCGCGCAGTTGGGCGTATCGCAATCGGCGCTCAGCCATTCCATCCGCGTGCTGGAAGCGCGGCTTGGCCTGCGCCTGCTGACACGCAATACGCGCGGGGTAAGCCCCAGCGAGGCGGGTGAGCATCTGCTGGCACGTATTGCCGACAGCTACGACAACATCGAATTTGCCCTGGCCGCGCTCAGTGAAATGAAGGAAAAACCGTCCGGCACCGTGCGCATCACCACCCACGACCATGCGGCCGACAGCGTGCTGTGGCCACGCCTGCGCCCGCTGCTGCGTGACTATCCGGACATCCGGCTGGAACTGGACATCAACTACGCCCTGGTGGATATCGTGGCGGAGCGCTTTGACGCCGGAGTGCGCAGCGGTGGCCAGGTGGCAGGAGACATGATTGCCACCCGCATCGGCCCGGACTACCGCATGGCCGTGGTGGGCGCACCGTCCTACCTGGCCGGGCGCCGCCCGCCGCAACTACCGCAGGAACTGAGTACACATCGCTGCATTAATCTGCGCCTGCCCACGCATGGCGGGCTGTATGCCTGGGAGTTCATGCAGGACGGAAAAATGGTGGAAACCCGCGTCGATGGGCAATTGGTATTCAATACCAGCGGCCAGATGCTGACCGCCGCACTGGATGGGTATGGTCTGGCCTACCTGCCGGAAGACATGGTGCAAGACGGGCTGCGCAGCGGCAGGCTATGCGCGGTGCTGCAGGCGTTCTGGCCGCGGCTGACCGGCTATCATCTCTACTACCCGCACCGGCGCCAGCCCTCACCGGCCTTTGCCCTGGTGCTGGACACCCTGCGCTATCGCGACGGGGTGACCGCTGCCGCGGCAGGCTGGACGGCAGGCGGCAGATAGGCGCTGCATGCTTTGAGCAGGAAGGCGCTGAAGCGCTGCTGGTTCAGCACATACCAGCCATTGTCGATGTTGAAGCTCTTTACCCCGCCGGCAAGATTGGGCTGGGCGAAGTACAGAATGGCCTTGTCCCGGCCCAGGCCGGACAGGCAGTCCAGTTCGGTCATGATTTCGGCACTGTGCAGCGCACTGCCGCCCAGGGCAAAGTTGACGCTCCACCAGATGGAAAGATTGCCGTTTTTTTCCTTGTGTACCGGGCGGTTTTCCATGGCGGCATTCTGTTCGCACTGGTCACTGCATTGCCAGTACCAGGGGGCTGCCTGCGCCTGCGCGGCGCTGGCAAAACCAGAATTCAGTGCAATACAACAGAGAAGCAGGCTGGCTGCCTTCAAGTGACGCATGAGAATGAACAGGTGAAAAGCGGGTTGGGTCCGGTTTGCTTACGGCCAGCCAGGCTGCACTGTCCGCTTGAAAATGCAGGGACAATGTAATGGCAAATTTAAACATCAATAACTTTATTTACCCAAACTTACACTGCCAGCCCCACCCGCCCTGCCCGCTCAGCCCTGCCCTGCGAAGCCCTGCAGCACATTCACGGCATTGATGCCGATTTCGTCCACCATATAACCACCCTCCATCACAAACAGGGTGGGCAGGCCCAGCCCGGCAATGGCTGCGCCCATGGGGAAATAATCCTCACTACGCAGGCGAAAATGGCTGATGGGATCATCCACAAAGGTATCCACGCCCAGTGACACCACCAGCACATCCGGCTGGAAGGCGCGAATCTGCTGACAGGCATGCGCCAGCGCCTCGGCATAGGCCGTCCAGTCCGTCCCGTGGGGCAGCGGATAGTTATGGTTGAAGCCCAGCCCGGCTCCGTGGCCGGTTTCGTCTCGATGGCCGGAGAAATAAGGGTAGGAACGCCGCGGGTCGCCATGCAGGGAGACAAACTGCACATCGGCACGCGCATAGAAAATGCTCTGGCTGCCATTGCCGTGGTGGAAGTCCACATCCAGCACCGTCACCCGCTTGCCGCCCTGATCCAGGCAGAACTGGGCTGCGATGGCGGCATTATTGAGATAACAATAGCCCCCCATGTATTCGGCAGCGGCATGGTGGCCGGGCGGACGGCACAGGGCAAAGGCGCTGTGCTGGCCATCCAGCAGATGCTGCATCCCGGCCAGCGCCAGATCGGCACTGGCGCGCACCGCCTGCCAGGTGCCGGCGGTAATGGCCACACCGGCATCCATCGCATAAAACCCCAGCTTGCCATCGATATGCTCGGGCTCGATATCGCTGCGCAAATCGCGCACCGGCCATACCAGCGGCAAGGCATCGTGCTGATGTCCCAGTGCGCTCCATTCCTGCCAGGCGGTTTCCAGAAAGCGTACATAGCGTGCGCTGTGTACCCGCGCATAGCGGCTGCTGTCCTGCGCCGGCGCGGTGGCCAGCGGCCCCAGGCCCACTTCGCGCACGCGCGCCAGCACCGTGTCGGCACGATGCGGCATTTCAAAACAGGGGGATACCTTGCCGTCTTTCAGTTCAGAGGCATGGTGCAAATGGTGAAGCTGGCTGTAGAAGGTAAGCATCAGGAAATACCGGCTGTTGGCATAGAAAAAAAGTATGCCGCCGACACCGGGTAATTTCTTTGCTTTGACTGAGCAATTTATCCATCATTGCGCAAAAAAACCGCACAAAACCGCCAATTATCGAAAAGAAACCACTTTTTCATCACCTCAGCCTGGCATGGCAAACAACTGGAACAGTTCCTGCAGATGCGGGGCTTCAAAACGGCGGCGTACGGTGATGGCATAGAAGGTTTCCTCCACCCCTTGCACCGAACCGTACTTTTCCAGCAAGCCCTTGCCCAGTTCATCCTTGACCACGATGGCCGGAATCAGGGCCACCGCGCCGGCATCGCGCGCCAGCAGCCGCAGTGTGGCCATATCATCCACTTCAGCCCGGATGCGCGGCTCGATACCCAGTTTTTCGCACAAGAGGTCAAAGCGCACACGGATTTCACTCTTGGCGCTGGGCACCATCAGCAACTGCTGGCGCAGGATCTGCGCCAGGTCGAACGGCCCTTGCACCAGGCCGGGCGGGCCGATCAGGCAGACTTCCTGCCTGGCCAGGGTGCGGCAACGCCAGGGATGCTTGTCATCGGCAATCACCGGACGATTGCTCAACACCACGTCCAGTTCGAAAGCAGCCAGCCGGCTGAGCAACTCCTCCAGCCCGCCGGCTTCCAGATTCAGCTTCACCGCCTGCCGTCCCAGCACCGGATGCAGAAAACTTTCCAGGAAATTGCGTGACAGGGTGGACACGCTGCCAATGCGCAACTGGCCGCCCTGGCCGGCATCCTGGCTGCTGGTGGTGGCCAGCAGCTCGTTACCAAGCGCAAAGATGGCCTCGGCATAGCGCAGCACCGATGCGCCCATTTCGGTCAGCAGCAATTTTTTGCCTTCGCGCAGAAACAAGGGCGTGCCGAGTTGCTCCTCCAACTGGCGTATCTGTGCTGACAGCGCCGACTGTGAAATATGCAAGCGCTCGGCGGTACGCGTGAGGTGGCCTTCCGCCGCCACACGCCAGAAATAATACAGATGGTGGTAGTTGAGGCGATTGATCATTCTGTTTAATCGATCGATTTGTCCATATTAATGTATTTTACCGAACAAGTGATGACAGGCATAGTGCGGGTGTTTTCACTCACCGGCCACACACCATGGTTTTATCTCTACATGCCTTGCTGGCCCTGCTGTGGCTGCTACCGGCACTGCTGCGCCCCGGTCTGCAGCACCACTGGCGGCTGGCCCAGGCCAGCGCCGCCGGGGGCGCACTGGCAGCCCTGCTGCTGATATGCCTGCAGGGCCTGCAGCCGGCCCTGCTCTTTCAGTTGCTGATCCAGCTACTGGCCTGGGTCATCTTGCGTTTTTCAGTGCGTTATTTCAGCGGTGAGCCAGGCCAGGCACGTTTTCTGCGCGCGGTAGGCTGGCTGCTGGCCGGCGCTACCCTGGTGGTGGCCAGCCAGGATTGGCTCACCTTGCTGGCGGGCTGGTTGCTGACCAGTCCGGCCTTGCAAAGCCTGCTCACCTTCTATCCCGATCGGCCACAGGCGCGCATTGCCGCCCGGCGCGAGGCCGTGGCCAGCCGGCTGGCCGAGCTGTGTTTGCTGCTGGGTGCCGCGCTGACTGCCTGGGCGGTGTCCTCCCCGCTGTTTGCCGACATTGCCCGGCCGCTGGACTCCAGCGCAGCGCAACTGGCGCGTCATGCCGGCGCGGTGTTACTGGTGTGCTGTGTGCTGCTCAAGACCGCACAGCTCCCCTTCCATGGCTGGCTCACCCAGGTGATGGAAGCGCCAACCCCGATCTCCGCGCTGCTGCATGCCGGGGTGGTGAACCTGGGCGGCATGGTGCTGATCAAGCTGGCGGCCTTGTGGGCGGCCGTACCGCTGACCGCCTGGCTGCTGGTGCTGTGGGGCGGCATGACCGCCGGACTGGCCTGCTGGGTAATGCAGACCCGCATCAGCATCAAGCTGCGGCTGGCCTGGTCCACCTGCGCCCAGATGGGCTTCATGCTGATGGAGTGCGGCCTGGGCCAATACTCGCTGGCCTTGCTGCACCTGGTGACCCACTCCATCTACAAGGCACATGCCTTCCTCAGTTCGGGCAGCCAGGTGCGTAGCACCATTCGCCAGTCGGCCAGCATGGCCAGCAGCGGCAAGGGCTGGCATCTGGCCAGTGGCGTGGCCGGCATTGCCCTGCTGCTGGCCAGCCTGCACGGCTGGCAACTGGCGCTGGGCCACGCCCTGCAGCCACCGCCGCTGCTCATCGTCATCATCGGCCTGGGGCTGGCTCCGCTGTGCCAGCGCAGCATGCGCGGCTATGCGCTGGCCCTGCTGCTGTGCCAGACCTACCTGCTGCTGCACACATTGTTTGCCAACATGCAGGCGGATCATGCGGCTGCTCCGCTGGCCTGCCAGGCGCTGCTGGCGCTGTTTTTTGCCGGGCTGTTCCTGCTGCAAGGCTGGATAAACCGCCACCCCGGCCATCCGCTGAGCCAGCGGTTGTATGCGCTCGCCTTTGGCGGCTTGTATCTGGACGAGTGGTGGCTGCGCATCAGCATGCGTACCCGGCTGCACCGGCTGGGTCGTCGCCCCGCTTTCAACCATGACGGAGCCTCTGCCCATGACATCCGCTAATCCCGCCTGGCAAGCTGCGGCAAGCAGCGCCGCCAGCCGCATTGCACCCAGTTGGCCGCTGGACAGCCTGCTGGCCAGTTCGCCCTACTGGGGGCTGCGCCAGCAATCATTTCAGCAGGCCCACTATACGCTGCACAGCCTGGCCGGCAGCCGCCTGCATCTGGATGAAGCCGACTACCGGCGGCAATACGCCGCTGGCCAGATCAGCCTTGCCGACCTGGCGGCAGCACTGCAGGAGGCCGGCAGCGGGCAAACGCCTGCGCAATGGCTGCAACAGGGCGATGCCACGCCCGCCGCCGCACCGGCCAGATTGCTGCAAAGCAACTGGCGGCAGGACGCGGCAGGCCATGCCGGCCTGCAAAACTGGCAGCAGGTGATTACCCAGCAGGTAAGCCAGTGTTGTGCGGCATGGTTCGATCATGACCAGGCCGAATGGCAGCCAGACCGGCACGGCGGGCTGTACCAGAACTGGCTGGCCGAAATGGCGCTGCAGCCACCACCCAGCCCGGATGCCACCGAACGCCAACGCCTGCGCCATGCCATTGCCGCCCTGCCAGCGGATCACCACGCGCTGTTCCAGCACGTACTGCCCCGGCTGGAGGCCAAACCGCACTGGCTGAGTGACTGGTTTTATGTGCTGCTGCAACGCAATAGCGGCTGGGCCGCCTGGTGCCGTTATCAGCAGTGGCAGGCCGGGCTGGCCGGTAGCGACAGCAGCCTGCCGGAAGAATTGCTGGCCATGCAACTAGCCTGGGAATACCTGCTGGACAACGGCGAGCGCGGTGCCGACAGCCACTGGCAACACTGGCATGCCGCCTGGGACGCACAGGTGGCGGCAGCGCCCGGCAACGCCCGCGGGCTGATCTGGCAGCGCGCCGCCGAACTGGCAAGACACGGCCCTCTGCTGGCCCAGTTGGCCGCGCAGCCTGCCGCCCCCGCCATGGCGGGCAGCGACATCCATGCGGTGTTTTGCATCGATGTCCGCTCAGAACCCATGCGCCGTGCGCTGGAACAAGCGCTGCCGGGAGCCAGCAGCGCCGGCTTTGCCGGTTTCTTCGGTCTGCCGCTGGCCATTCGCTTTGCCGGCGAGGACCACAGCCAGCCGCGCCTGCCCGGCCTGCTGGCCCCCAGTTGGGAGGCCATCATGCCGCCACTGGAAAAGGGCTTGCAGGAATGGGGGGCATTCCAGCGTGCGCCCCTGTCGTCCTTCACCCTGGTGGAAAGCGCCGGGCTGGGCAAGGCGGGCAAGCTGCTGCACAAGGCGTTTCCCGGCAAACGCCGGGCCACGCTGGCCGAGCTTGACCCCTGGCTCAACGACAAGGACAAGGCCATGGTGTCGGCGGGCCGTCAGTTGAACACCGATGACATCGTGGCGCTGGTGGAAAAACTGCTGCCCGCCATGGGCCTGGCCCACGGTTTCCCCGCCACGGTATTGCTGGTGGGGCATGCCAGCCACAGCAGCAACAACCCGCAGGCATCGGCCTTGCAATGCGGGGCCTGTGGCGGCCACGGCGGCCATCTGCACGTGCTGCTGCTCAGTGACTGGCTGCAACGCCCGGCCGTTCGCAAGGGACTGGCCGCGCGCGGCTGGACCATCCCGGCCAGCACGGTGTTTCTGCCGGTGCTGCACCTGACGCACAGCGACGAACTGCAGGTATTGCAGGCCGAAGGCCAGTCTGCACTGCAGCAACAGCGCGGCCAGCAACTGCAGCCGCTGCTGGAGCAGGTGGCCAGCCTGGCGCGCAGCCGACGTGCCGGCCAGGATGACATGCCGCCGACCATCGGTGCCGACCGGCTATTGGCCCTGCTGCGGCAAAAAGGCCACCACTGGGCTGAAACCCGCCCTGAGTGGGGGCTGGCCGGCAATCACTGCTTCATTGCAGCGCCACGCAGCCGCAGCGCCGCGCTGGATCTGCAAGGCCGGGCCTTCCTGCAGGAATACCACTGGCAACAGGACCCGCAAGGCAGCCAACTGGCCGCCATTTTTGGCGGACCGCTGGTAGTGGCGCACTGGATCAATATGCAGTATTTCGCAGCGGTGGCCGACCCCGCACGTTATGGCAGCGGCAACAAGCTGCTGCACAACGTGGTGGGGGGACGAATCGGCGTGTTCGAAGGCAATAGTGGCGATTTACGCATCGGCCTTTCCATGCAGTCGGTACATGACGGCAAGCAATGGCGCCATGCACCGCTGCGGCTGGCGGCCTGCATTGACGCCCCCGCCGCGCTGATTGCCCAGGCGCTGCAGCAGCAAGCGGAAGTGGCCACCCTGGTACAGCAGCGCTGGCTGCATCTCTACCGTTTTGCCGAAACCGGCATGGAGTACTGGAGCAATGGCAACTGGCAAGCCGCCACCCTGCCTGCACACCCCTGAACCGCACCCCAGAAAGCATCTTCAGAAAGCATCTAAAGCATCTATGGAACACCTCAAGCCACATGTGGCGGATATCCGCCGCGCCGCCGCGCTGCTGGGCCAGGGCCAGTTGGTGGCGCTGCCAACCGAAACCGTGTACGGCCTTGCCGCCAGCGCACAAAACCCGGACGCCATCCGCCGCGTGTTCAGTGCCAAGGGCAGGCCGGCAGACCACCCGCTGATCGT
Organism: Aquitalea magnusonii; assembly: GCF_002217795.2. Classification (NCBI taxonomy): domain Bacteria; kingdom Pseudomonadati; phylum Pseudomonadota; class Betaproteobacteria; order Neisseriales; family Chromobacteriaceae; genus Aquitalea; species Aquitalea magnusonii. The sequence continues at coordinate 1,772,788 of NZ_AP018823.1, read as the reverse complement.
TCATCTGCCCGATCTGTCGCACCTGCAGCACTGGGTAAGCCAGATACCGCCGCAAGCCAGGCAACTGGCGGCGGCATTCTGGCCCGGCCCGCTCACCATGGTGCTGCCCGCCGCCCCCACGGTATCGCGCCTGATTACCGGCGGGCAGGATACCGTGGCCGTGCGCTGGCCGGCTCATCCGCTGTTCCAGGCCGTGCTGGACCAGTTAGGCCATGCGGTGGTGGCACCGTCGGCCAACCCTTTCGGCCATATCAGCCCAAGCTGCGCCAGCCATGTGCTGCGCCAGATGGCTGGCCGCATCGAAGCGGTGCTGGATGGCGGTGACTGCCGCTTCGGCGTGGAGTCCACCATTATTGATCTATCCGGCCCTGCCGCGCGCATCCTGCGTCCGGGCAGCATCAGCGCCGCCCAGTTGGCGCAAGTGTTGCCATTGGCGCAGGCGCAGCACGGCCATGCACCGCGCGTGCCGGGTGCGCTGGCCTCACATTACGCCCCGCGCCTGCCCTGCCACCGTTTTGAAAGTGCAGAGCGCGCCCGGCTGCCTGCCGGCATCTGGGCGGAAAAACTGGCCTTCATCGGCATGGCGGGCTATCCCGCCCCGCCGCAGCCGCCTGCCTGCAGCTTCCTGCTGCCTGCTGATGCCGCCGCCTACGCCAGCCAGCTCTATGCGGTGCTGCACCAGGCGGAAGCCAGCGGCTGCAGCCGCATCCTGATCGAGCTGCCACCCGACACCCCGGACTGGTTGCACATACGTGACCGTCTATTGCGCGCCAGCAGCCCGATCGGGAGCGAGACTGCCAATACCAGCGCCTGATATGGGCTGAAACTGCTGTTTTTTACATGCAGCAGCAGGGAACGGGCTTTCCAGAAAAGCCGGATGTCATGCATCATGTCCGCAGAATCCGACGGGAAACACCGGCATGCCGCATGAACACCGAATGCTTCGTTCCTTCAAGCTGCGCTACATCATTGCGCTAGCGCTGATGGCGCTGCTGGCCACCACCACCTTTGTCTCGCAAAAGCTGGTCATCGCCGCCCAACAAAGCACGGCCGCACTGGTAAACATCAGCGGTCGTCAGCGCATGCTCAGCCAGCGCATTGCCCTGTACAGCCAGCAACTGGCCACCACCGAGGGCAATCGCTCCCGCATTCGCCAGCAACTGCAGCAGGCCATCGCGCTGATGGCCAGCAGCCATCAGGGCCTGATCAATGGCCAGCCGGAACTGCACCTGCCCGAAACAATGTCACCGGCGGTGCATGATCTCTACTTTGGCCACCCCCAGGCCACCCACTTTCTGGAAAATCGCTACCTCGCGCTGGCCAGGCAGATCCTGGCTCAAGCGGATGGCCGGCTAAGCCTGGCTGATCCGGCATTGCAGCAACTGCTGGCACTGGCCGATGGTGATTTGCTGCACGCGCTGGATGCCGTGGTAAAGCGCTACCAGCAAGAGGGCGAAGCCGCGGTAGAACAGTTGCAAACCGCGGAAACCCTTGCCTGGCTGGCTGCGCTCACCTTGCTGCTGATTGAGGGGCTATTCATTTTTGTCCCCTTCGCCAGGCAGATGCGCCGGGTGATCCAGGCGCTAGAAGACAGCCAGCAAGCGCTGCAAGCGCACCAGTTGCGGCTGGAAGCCGAAATCGAAACGCGCACCGCCGAGCTGCTCAGCCGCGAGGAACAACTGAAGAAGTTTTCGCTGGTGATACAGCAAAGCCCGGCCAGCATAGTCATTACCGATATGGCGGCCCGCATCGAGTACGTGAACGAGGCCTTCCTGAAGAATACCGGCTACGCGCTGGAGGAAGTGCTGGGGCAGAACCCGCGCATCCTGCATGCCGGCAAAACGCCCAAGGCAGTCTATGACACCTTGTGGTCCACCCTGCAGGCCGGGAAAGTGTGGGAAGGCGAATTCGTCAATCGGCGCAAGGATGGCAGCGAATATGTGGAGGCGGTGGTGATTGCCCCCTTGCGCCAGCAGGATGGCAAAGTAAGCCACTATGTGGCCATCAAGGATGATATCACCGACAAGAAAGCCGCCATCGAAGCCATCCGCCAGAGTGAACTGAAGTTCCACACCATGATGGACTGGGCCAGTGACTGGGTGTACTGGATCAAGCCGGACGGGCAATTCCACTACATGACGCCATCGGCAGAACGGATCAGCGCTTACCGCGCCGCCGAATTTGAGCAAAACCCCGGACTGCTGGATGCCATCATTCACCCGGAAGACCACACCAAATGGCTGGCCGGACAACAACGGCGCGCCGACAAGGACACCAGCATGGAAACCGTCGGCGTGGATTTGCGCATCTGCCGCAAAGACGGCGGCATCCGCTGGGTTAATTTCACCAGCCGGCCCATCTATGGCGATGATGGCAGCTATCTGGGACAGCGCGTCACCCTGCACGACATCACCGAGCGCAAGGCGGCAGAAGATGAAATCCGCCAATTGGCCCATTACGACCCGCTGACCTGGCTGCCCAACCGCCGTTTGCTGTTCGATCGCTTGGAACAGGCGCAAAAAATCAGCGAACGCAGCCGTGAATATGGCGTGCTGATGATGCTGGACCTGGACCAGTTCAAGAAGCTCAACGACACCCTGGGCCACGAGATGGGCGACAAGCTGCTGGTCCAAGTGGGCCGCCGCCTGCGTGACACCATCGGTGAGGCCGATACCGTGGCCAGACTGGGCGGTGACGAATTCGTCATCATGATTGAAAACCTGGGCCAGAACGAAGCCGCCGCCGCCAAGAAAGCCGAGCACCTGGCCGAAGCCATTCGCACCGGGCTATCACGGCCATACCGGCTGGAGGGCGATCAGGACACCGAACACATCTACACCACCAGCATAGGCATGACCCTGTTCCGTGGCATCAGCACCTCGCTGGAAAACCTGCTCAAGCAGGCCGATGTGGCGCTCTACCAGTCCAAGGATGCCGGACGCAACCGGGTGCGCTTCTTCAGCCCCACCATGCAGGCCTGCATCGAAGCACGCACCCTGCTGGAAAACGCCCTGCGGCTGGGTTTTGCCCGTGAGGAATTTGTCCTCTACTACCAACCGCAGGTAGACCGCCATGGTGAGCGCATCGGTGCTGAAGCGCTGTTGCGCTGGTGTTCGGCGGAGCGCGGCATGGTGTCGCCCGGCCAGTTCATCCCGGTGGCAGAGGAAATGGGGCTGATCATCGAACTGGGGCGCTGGGTGCTCGACAACGCCTGCCGACAACTGAAGCAATGGGAAGACCACCCCCAGTTTGGCCAGCTGGACATCGCGGTAAATGTCAGCGCCCGACAGTTCCATCAAGCGGATTTTGTCGAATCGGTGCAGCGCAGCCTGCAACAAAGCGGTGCCAACCCGGCCCGGCTCAAGCTGGAGCTGACCGAGAGCATCGTGCTGGAAAACATGGACCTGGTGGTGGCCCGCATGCATCAGCTAGGCGCGCTGGGCATCCGCTTTTCGCTGGACGACTTTGGCACCGGCTACTCCTCGCTGTCTTATCTGAAACGCCTGCCGCTGGATCAGATCAAGATCGACCAGTCCTTCACCCGCGAGCTGGGCAAGGATGCCAGCACCACCGCCATCGTCAAGGCGATTCTGGCCATGTCGCGTTCGCTGGGACTGGAAGTGATTGCCGAAGGGGTGGAAACCCGCGCGCAGCGGGATTATCTGGAAAGCTATGGCTGCTATGCCTACCAGGGCTATCTGTTCGGCAAGCCGCTGCCGATTGCCGACTGGGCAAGCGACGCCGCCACCACCGGCTGAAGCGCTCAGTAACACAGCCGGTTCTTGCCGGCACGCTTGGCGGCATACATCAGCTTGTCGGCCTTGCCCAGTATGTCAATGGCCGACTCGCCCGGAAACGCCAGGCAACAGCCCAGCGACACCGTCACGCCAAAGCCGGCCTCCTGCTGCATGCGCGTGCTGTGCAGCACTTGCAGCCGGATACGTTCGCCGCACTCCACCGCACTGGCGAGCGAGAGGCCGGGCAGGATCACCAGAAATTCCTCCCCGCCGGTACGGCCAAACAGATCATTGCCACGCAATACCGACTTCACCTCCTCCGCCAGTACCCGCAACACCACATCGCCCACATTGTGGCCGAATACATCATTGATTTTCTTGAAGTTATCAACATCAAAAGCAATCACGCAAAACGAACCTTCCGCATGACTCACCTTGTTCACCAGCGCATTCAGGTGCTCCAGGATGGCACGGCGATTGAGTATCTGGGTAAGGCTGTCGGTGGATGCCAGCACCAGCAGCGCATTGCGTGCCTGCTCCAATCCAGCCGACTTGGTCTCCAGGCTGGAACGCAGCTCCACCTCCTCGTCATGCAGTCGTTTGAGCCGGCTGACCAGTGACTCCATGGCCACCTGCTGCTCGAAAAAGCCGTAATTGCGCCGCGCATACTTCCAGGAGGTCAGTAACAGGAAAAATATGTACAGCAAGGCGATAACCGAAAACGCATAACGATCGGATGGCGACATCACCCGGTCAATTACATGCAACTGGATGAAAAACACCAGGGTCAATACCGTGCTGAACAGGGCATACAGCCGGAAAATCAGTCCATGCGACATGATGGTGACGCTGTTGATGGCCGCCAGCGCAATGATCTTGAACATGTAGACAAAATCGAACTGGTGATGGGGAAAGGCAAACAGCATGCCGCCCCAGGCCGTTGCGGCAAGGAGGACCGACACATAAAAAGAAGCAAAGTATTTTTCCAGTTGGTCCGGCTTGCTCAGCAGCCTGCCCATTGCTGCCAGATGCCACAGGCGCAGCGACTGAACCATCTCCATCACCAGCAACCAGCACACGCCGGCCCAGCCGGCATGGCTATTCCAGTGCGCCACATAAATGGCCAGGGCAACTGCCATCGACACCCGTATCGACATGGCATCCTGCTCAAAATAGTACTTACACAGGCGTACGCTGGCTTGGTTCATGGTGTCTTTCTTGCCGCTCAGCGGGCATTGCGCAGCGCCTGCCTGTCCAGCACAAACGGCGGCAGCAGGATATTCCGGCCTGGTTTGCCGGGTGTCTTGATGGCGGCATCCGCCAGCTCCACCGCCAGACGCGCCATTTTTTCGCCGTCCTGCACCATGGTGGCCAGCATTTCCCCGTTACGCACCGCGTCCGCGATGAGCGGATTGCGATCCACGCCGACAAAATCGTAGCGTCCGGCCAAGTGAAGCTGGCGCAAAGCCAGTATGGTGGCCGTTGTGGAAGACTCGTTGGGGGTGAAGATGGCATCAAATGTTGCGCTGCCACCCTGAATGAACGCTTTCACGGTTTGCCTGCCGCGCCCGATGGCCTGGTCAATCGGCGGCCCGTACAACACGCTGGCACCATCCTTGCGCGCCGCAGCGATAAAGCCATGCAGCCGCTGCTCGGTGGACGGCACCCGGCCAGAGTTAGGAAGCACCAGCACCTGGCGAATGGCCGGATTATGTTTTTTCATTCGTTTCCAGGCCAGCGCACCGATGGCGACATTGTCAGAGGCAACCGAACCGTACTGACTGGTCAAACCCGGATTACGGTCTATCAGCACCACCGGTACCGGCAGGAAACGCAGGATTTCGTTGTAGTTGGCGATGGTGGCGCTGGGAGCCAGGATGATGGCGCGGCAACGCCGGGCAACGGCTACATTGAGTAACTCGATCTGGGCATCGTCAATCAGGTGCTCACTATCCACCACACCGCGGTCGTAAATGAAATAACCCAAACGCTCCCCTTCCCTGGCCACATTGGTCTGCAGATTGGCCCAGTAATCGCGCCCACCACTGGCATAGATGAAAGACAGGCATTCGCGCGCCTGTACCAGCGCGCAGACAGACAACAGGGCCACGGTCAGCCAGCCGCGCCAGCCCTGCCCCATGGACTTGGACATTGCAAAATGATGCTTAAACACAAGGCTCTCCCAGAAGCCCGCAGCCAACGCTGCCAGGCATTCTGTCTGACTGGTTGATATCCAGTTCGTATCAGGTGTGTTGCTGCCGCCGATTGCTACCGGTCTGGCAGGCAAAGTCAGTTTATCCGGCCAGGCTGCTTGCCAGACAAATGCGCATTACATTCATAGCCGATCACGGCTGTGCATGCCGCATGTTTTTGTCAGGCAAGCCACGCTGGCATGGCGGCCAATGACTCTGGGTGATGGCAGCCATTGCCAGCGGCAGCCAAGCGGCTTGCATCTGGCAGCAGAGGGACTACACTCTCATTGTGCATTGCACAATAAAGAAGACATCATGACTCTCACCTTCAGCCGGCTGCAGGCTACCGCCAGGCCGTCCATCCTGGAACACCTGTCGGTACTCAGCCCGGACGACCGCTTCACCCGCTTCGGACTGGAACTGAGTCCGGCCGCCGTAGCTGCCTACGTGGACAGCATCAACTTCAATCGTGACATCGTGATTGGCGCGCATTACCGCGCCTTGCTGATCGGCGTGGTCCACATTGCGGTATTCCAGCATGAAGCCTACCCCTGTGGTGAGCTGGGCATCAGCGTGGACAGCTTCTGCCAGGGCAAGGGCATTGGCCGCCTGCTGTTCGACCAGGCCTTGCAACATGCGCGTCGCCGCAAGGTTAACCGCTTGCGTATCCAGTACCTGCGCCGTAATGGCCGCATGGCTTCACTCTGCCGCGGCTTGAGCACCCACTTTGCCCAGGAGGGTGAGGAAACCGCCTGCCAGATCACCCTGGCCGAAGATGATGTCGCCAATGCCTGTCGCTACGAAATGCTGGATGGCATCGAGGTGTTTCATGCCGATGCCGCACCAGCGCATGGCCACGTCTTGTTCATTCACGGCGTTGCCGGTGACGGCTGGCAATGGCGGGAAAACATGCTGCCCTGGTTTGCCGCCCACGGGCTGAGTGGCTCGGCACTGTCGCTGCGCGGCCACGGCGGCAGTGCGGCACGGCAAAACCAGACCTTGCGCGATTATGAGCAAGACGTGCAGCAAGTGCTGGACGGGCTGCCCGGCAAGCCGGACCTCATCGTCGGCCACTCCATGGGCGGCTTCCTGACCCAGCGCGTGCTGGAAGGCAATACTGACCTGCACCGCGCCAGCCTGATCTGCTCGGTACCGCCCTGGGGACTGCTGCCCGGCACGCTGGACAAGGTGGTGGAATTCATGGGCGACCCGCTGGGCAAGGCCATTGCCATTCAGGCGGCAGAAGGCAAGCCGGCCTATGTCAACCCGGACAATGTCAGTGCCCGGGTGCAGGTGATAGGCGGCAGCCGTGACAAGCTGATACCGCCCGAGGTGGTGGCCGCCACCGCCCGTTCCTACGACACCACCCCGGTCATGATAGAAGATGCCGGCCATGCGGTGATTTCCAGCAGCAAATGGCAAAGCGTGGCCGAACAAGTGCTGCACCACCTGCTGGCCAGTTGAACGCTCAAACCTGCCCTGTCCCACCGATACCGGCAAAGATGATGGCATGCATGTGCGCCACAATGGCGTCGTCGCTGTAACGCCCATAATCCTTCATATAGTCCACCGCCGGATCACAGGTGCGCGAATAGTAGGCATAGAGGATGACATCGGTGGGCAAGTCGCTGCGGATGTCGCCTGCCGTCTTGGCTTGCTCCACCAAGGCTTCCATTTGCTTGTGCAGCTTGTACACCCGCGTCACGTAGCGGATGCTGCGGGTCAGCATCTCCTTCACCTGCGCACTGGCTGAGGGCAGGAAGGGCAGCCCGCCCTGCAAACGCACCCGCAGCGCCCATTCCAGCAGGCTGGCCAGCCTTTCCTTGCTGCTCAGGCCGGCATCCAGTGCCGCCAGATACTCCAGCGCCCCATCCAGCAGGCGGATCATCACCTCGGTGGCCAGGTCCTCCTTGGACTTGAAATGCTTGTACAGGCTGGGCTTGGAAATGCCTGCCTCTCCGGCCACATCGTCCATGGTCATCAGGTCGAAACCCTTGCTGGCCAGCAAGCGGGTGGTGGCATCCAGCACCGTCTGTTCGCGTAGCTTGAACGCCTGATCCTTGAAACTGAGCTTGCTTAAAATACTCATGAGTACGACCTTTTACTAATCAGTAGCTTTTTTTACAAAGCGGTTATATGCTGAATATAAGCACGATGCAACGCGGGTGCCAAGCTGTTTTGTTTCCCGCAGACATCCATTCAGAGATTCCGGCTTGGGAGTTCAGGTGAAAGTACATCCAGACAAACGTCAACGCGTGGCGGTGATTGGCGGCGGCATTGCCGGCCTCGCCAGCGCATGGCTGCTGGCGGGCAAACACGAAGTCACCCTGTTTGAAGCGGCCGACTATGCCGGCGGCCACACCAATACGGTGGACTTGCAACTGGAAGGCCAGTCCTTCGCCGTGGACACCGGCTTTCTGGTGTACAACGAGCGCACCTATCCCAATCTGATTGCGCTGTTCCGCCAACTGGACATACCGTCCTGCGCCACCGACATGTCCTTCAGCGTATCGCTGGACCAAGGCCGTGACGAATGGGCCGGCAGCTCGCTCGATACGGTATTTGCCCAGCGCAGCAAACTGCTGTCGCTGCCCTTCTACCGCATGTTGAGCGACATCCTGCGCTTCAATCGTACCGCGGCGCAGCTACTGGAACGCGCCACCATCGATACCCTGACCCTGGGCGAATTGCTGCAACTGGAAGGCTATGGCCATCGCTTTCGTGACCACTATCTGGTGCCGATGGCAGCGGCCATCTGGTCCAGCCCCAGCAAGGAGATCCTGGATTTCCCCGCCGCCACCTTCCTGCGCTTCTGCCTGAACCACGGCCTGCTGCAAATCAGCCAGCGACCACGCTGGTTTACCGTGCCGGGCGGGGCGCGGCAGTATGTGGACAAGCTGTGCCAGCGCATCCAGCATGTGCGCCTGTGCAGCCCGGTCAGCAGCGTGCGGCGCACTGAGCAGGGCGTGCTGATCAACAGCCCGCATGGCGAAGAGCGCTTTGACAGCGTGATTTTTGCCACTCACGCCCCGCAGACCCTGGCCATGCTGACCGATGCCAGCGCGGAAGAACGCGACATCCTGTCCGCCGTGCGCTACCAGCCCAATACCGCGGTGCTGCATGGCGATGCCAGCTTGCTGCCCAAGCGCCGCAAAACCTGGTCGGCCTGGAACTTCCTGGCCGAAACCGGCCAGCCCAGCCAGCGCGCGGTGTGTGTCAGCTATCTGCTCAATGCCTTGCAACCGCTGCCGGTCAGCCAGCCTGTCATCGTCACCCTCAACCCGCTGCGCGACCCGGATCGCAATCTGGAATACGCCCGCTTCGTCTATGAACACCCGCTGTTCGACAATGCCGCCATTGCCGCCCAGGCCCGCCTGCCCCTGCTGCAAGGCAAACGCAACAGCTGGTTTGCCGGTGCCTGGACCGGTTACGGTTTTCACGAGGACGGACTGAAGTCCGCGCTGAATGTGGCACAGGATTTTGTCACCTTGCCGGAATGGGCCCGCCTATGAGCCCCGTCAGCAGCAATGCCTATCTGGTATCCGGCAGCGTGATGCACCAGCGGTTGCGGCCTGCCCGCCATCGCTTCATTTATCCGGTATTTGCCATCCGGCTGAAGCTGTCGGAGCTGGAACAGATTGGCCACCGCTGGTTTGGCGTGGATCGCTGGCGGCCGCTGATGATACGCAGCCGGGATTACGGCCCGCGTGACGGCAGCCCACTATTGCCCTGGATACGCCAGCAACTGCGCGATGCCGCCTTGCCTGCCGACGGCGAGGTGTGGCTGCAAACCTTTCCGCGCCTGTTCGGCTATGCCTTCAATCCGGTCAGCTTCTGGTATTGCCACGACAGCCATGGCCGCCTGGTTGCCGTGCTGGCCGACGTCAACAACACCTTTGGCGAGCACCATGCCTACTTGCTGGCCCAGCCGGATGGCAGCCCCATCGTCAACGGTGCCACCCTGACTTGCCGCAAGCTGCTGCATGTGTCGCCGTTTTGCCAGGTGGCCGGGCATTACCGTTTCCGACTGGCCGAGAAGGCCGACCGCATGCTGATGCGCATCGATTACCACGATGCCGACGGCCTGCTGCTCAATACCAGCATTTCCGGCGCGCTGCAGCCGCTTACCACCGGCAATGCCCGCCGGGCCTTGCTGCGCCAGCCCATGCTGACCCTGGGCATCATCGCCCGCATTCATTGGCAAGCCTTGCAGCTGTGGCTGAAAAAAGTGCCGTTTTTCAGCAAGCCCGCCGCCCCGGAACACCCATTGAGTCACGGACAGGAGTTGCGCCCATGAGCCTCACCCGTACCCTTGCCCTGCCCCGCAACAGCATGCCCTGGCTGGCACGGCTACTATTGCAAAGGCTTAACCGGCTGCAATATGGCAGCCTGCTGCTGCATACCCCGGATGGACAAAGCCTGTGGTTTGGCCATCCGGGAGAATTACCGGAAGCCGAACTGCAGCTGCATGACTGGACAGCCTGCCGCAAACTGCTGCTGTCCGGCGATATCGGTTTTGCCGAAGCCTACCGCGACTGCCTGCTGGACACACCGGACATCACCGCCCTGCTGCGCCTCGCTTTGCGTAATGAACAAGTGCTGGGCAACACCCTGGCCGGCAGTTGGCCGGCCCGTGGCTGGTATTGGCTGAAACACTGCCTGCGCCGCAACAGCCGCCAGGGCAGCCAGCGCAATATCCACGCCCACTACGACCTGGGCAATGCCTTTTACGAATTGTGGCTGGACCCCAGTTGGACCTACTCCAGCGCCTGGTTTGACGGCCATTACGACCTGCCGCTGGCCACCGCCCAATCAGCCAAATACCAGCGCATCTGCGATGTGCTGGGCCTGCAACCGGGCATGCGGGTGCTGGAAATCGGCTGCGGCTGGGGCGGTTTTGCCGAACACGCCAGCAGCCAGGGCATTGCCGTGCATGGCATCACCATTTCCCATGCCCAACTGGACTTTGCCCGCGAACGGCTGGCTGGCAACCGTCTGGTGCAACTGGAGTGGCAGGACTATCGCGACCTGCAGGGCCAGTACGATGCCATTGTCTCCATCGAAATGTTCGAAGCGGTGGGCGAAGCCTACTGGCCGGGCTTCTTTGCCAAGCTGCGGCAACTGCTGAAACCGGGCGGCAAGGCACTGGTGCAGAGCATCACCATTGCCGAAAGTCGTTTCGAGCGCTATCGCCGCGGCAGTGACTTCATCCAGGAGTTCATTTTCCCTGGTGGCATGCTGCCCAGCAGGCAAGTATTTCAGGATACGGCCGAACAAGCCGGTTTGATGACGCGCAACCGGCTGGACTTTGGCCCGGACTACGCCGAAACCCTGCGCCGCTGGCGTCTGGCGTTTGAACACACACTGGATAGTGTGCGCCAGCAAGGCTTTGACGAAGCCTTCATCCGCCTGTGGCGCTTGTACCTGTGCTATTGCGAGGCCGGTTTTGACGAACACAGCATTGGCGTGTCGCAGTTCCTGCTGCAGGAAGCCCGGCCATGAAAACCCTGCGCCGCCTGTTGCCCCTCCTCGCCCTGTTGCTGACCAGTGCCTGCAGCACACCGCAAGTGGAGCAATACCGCGACAACAAACCCCAGCTGGATTTGCCGCGTTTTTTTGAGGGCCACACCCGCGCCTGGGGCATGTTCCGTGACCGCAACGGTGCGCTGGTCAAGCAATTTACCGTGGACATCATCGGCCAGCGCCAGGGTGATGCTCTGCTGCTGGACGAACGCTTTGTCTACAGCGACGGCAGCCGCCAGCAGCGCCAGTGGCGACTGGTGCCGCTGGGTAATGGCAAATGGCAGGGTACGGCAGCGGATGTGGTGGGCGTAGCCGATGGCGAAGTGGCGGGCAATGCGCTGCACTGGCGCTACACCTTGCGCCTGCCGGTGGATGGCCGCAGCTGGGACGTGCAATTTGACGACTGGATGTTCCTGCAGGACGAACACACCCTGCTCAATAGCGCGCGCATGAGCAAGTTCAGCATTGCGCTGGGTGAAGTCAGCCTGTTTTTCCGCAAGGAGTAAGGCCATGTTGCTGCCCGCCCTTAACCGCCCGCTGCGCAACTGGCCGCAACAGACGGTATGGATTGTCGGTGCCTCCAGCGGCATTGGTGCCGCACTGGCCAGCCAGCTGCTGGCACTGGGCGCACGGGTGATCCTGTCGGCCCGTGGTGTAGACAGCCTGCACGCGGTGGCCGCACGGCAGCCCCGTGCCATCGTGCTGCCGCTGGATGTCAGCCAGCCCGCCGCCTGGCAACAGGCCTGGGACAGCTTGCAACAGCAGGATGCCCTGCCGGACCTGGTCGTGTTCTGCGCGGCAGCCTACCGGCCGGAGCGCTGCTGGGACATCCGCCAGCAACAGGTCAGCGACACGCTGCAAACCAATCTGGCCGGGGTGTATTACGGGCTGGAAACCATGCTGCCGGCCATGATGGCGCGCCGTCAGGGTGGCATCGCACTGGTCGCCAGCGTGGCCGGTTATGTCGGTCTGCCCGGTGCCTGTGTGTATGGGCCCAGCAAGGCAGCGCTGATCAATCTGGCCGAGCTGCTGCATGCCGAACTGCACCAGCACGACATGCAGGTGTACCTGATCAATCCCGGCTTTGTTGCCACCCGGCTCACCGCCAAGAACGACTTCGCCATGCCGGCGCTGCTGCAGCCGCAGGACGCGGCCCGCGCCATTGTGCGCGGCCTGGAACAGGGCCGGTTTGAAATTCACTTTCCGCGCAGGTTTACGCTATGGATCAAGCTGCTCGCACTACTGCCCTACCGGCTGAGACTGCCGCTGCTGCGCCATCTGGCGCGCAACTGAGAGCCCGGCTGGCAGCGCTGGCCGACTGGTATGCCACACTCAGCCCGGCCAGCCTGCTGCATATCGACGACTATTACACCGTCGACGCCCGCTTTCGCGACCCCTTCAACCAGGTACACGGGCGCGACGGCATTGCCGACATCTTCCGCCACATGTTTGCCGTGCTGGAAGAGCCGGTGTTCAGCGTGCGCGAGCAATTGCTGGATGGCCAGCAGGCCTTCATTACCTGGGATTTCAGCTTCCGCCGCGCGGGCAAGGTCTACCAGCTGCACGGCGGCAGCCACCTGCGTTTTGCTGCTGACGGCAAGGTGTGCCTGCACCGCGACTACTGGGACTCGGCCGAAGAGCTGCTGCACAAGCTGCCGCTTATTGGTGCGCCGCTGCGCCTGCTGCGTCGCCTGCTGTCGGTGCATGACCAGGGTTGGCCCGCATGAAAGCGCCATTTCGCGGCAACAAAAGCAGCCTGCCCAGCAAGCCCTGCGCGGCCTGTGGCAAGCCGATGAGCTGGCGGCGCAAATGGGCGCGCTGCTGGGATGAGGTGAAATACTGTTCCGAACGCTGCCGCCAGCAGCACTGAAGCCATGACCACGCTGATCTATTGTTTCCGAGACGACCTGCGCCTGCATGACAACCCGGCGCTGACTGCCGCCTGCCAGCAGGCGGATTACCTGCTGCCGCTTCATGTCAGCCCCCTGCCGCAAACCACGCGCTGGGGCTTTGCCCGGGTGAGTGCACGGCGCAGTGCCTTCCGCCACAGTGCGCTGCAGGGGCTGGCCACTGCATTGCAACAACAAGGTAGCGGCCTGCTGCATGCCAGTGGCAGCCTGGCCAGCGTGCTGCCCGCACTGGCAAGCCAGATAGACGCCACTGCCATTTACTGCGAGGACATCGCCACCCCGGAAGAACAGGACGAACTGGCCGCCCTGCGGGCCTGCGGCCTTGCCGTGCACAGCCATTGGCAATCCACCTTGCTGGCACGGGACAGCCTGCCCTGGGCAGATGCACAGCTGCCAGACCAGTTCACCCGCTTCCGTCAGCAAGTGGAAGCCGCCGCCATCCAGCCAGCCGCGCCCTTGCCGCCACCGTCGCTGCCACCACTGCCGCCCGCGGCGCGTCAGCTGATCCAGCCACTGGCTGCCATGGACTACCCGGCCGTCGACCCGCGCTCCAGTTTTCCGTTTCCGGACGCCGCTTTTGCCGGCAGCGAGGCCGCCGCGCTGGCACATCTGGCGCAATACCTGCAGCGCGGCCTGCCGCACAGCTACAAGGCCACCCGCAACGGCCTGCATGGCATCGACTACTCCAGCAAGCTGTCGCCGTGGCTGGCCTGCGGCAGCCTGTCAGCACGTCTGGTGTTACAGCAGCTGCATGCCTTCGAGACCGAACACGGCCATAGCGACAGCAGTTACTGGCTGTGGTTTGAACTGCTGTGGCGGGATTACTTCAAGCTGCTGCAACGCCAGCATGGCCGCCGCCTGTATCACCCCGGCGGCCTGCCACAACGCGCCAGCCCGCCGCACAACCCGGCGGCATTCCAGCGCTGGATGGCCGGACAAACCGGTCATGCACTGATAGACGCCGGCATGCGTGAACTGGCCACCACCGGCTATCTGGGCAATCGCATGCGCCAGATTGCGGCCAGCTACCTGATTCACGAACTGCAATGCGACTGGCGTGCCGGTGCGGCCTGGTTCGAAGCCTGCCTGCTCGACTATGACTGCAGCCAGAACCAGGGCAACTGGCTGTATCTGGCCGGGCTGGGAACCGACCCGCGCGGCGGCCGCCGCTTCAACCCGGACAAACAAGCGGCTGAATACGATGCCGACGGCCACTACCGCCAGTTGTGGAGCCAGCCATGACCACCCTGCGGCTGATACTGGGCGACCAGCTCAATCCGCAGCACAGCTGGTTTGCCAGCCACGAGGCCGATGTGGTCTACCTGCTGTTGGAGCTGCAGCAGGAAACCGGCTATGTGCTGCACCACGCGCAAAAGCTGTTGGCGGTGCTGGCCGGCATGCGTGACTTTGCCCGCCAGCTGAAGGCTGCTGGCCACCGCGTGCGCTATGTTGCCATCGACGACCCCAGCAATCGCGGCACGCTGGAGGACAATCTGGACGCGCTGTGCCAGCACTATCAGGCCACGGAATTTGCCTGGCAGGCACCGGACGAATGGCGGCTGGACCAGCAATTGCAGCAGTGGGCCAGCCGGCAAAGCATCCCGTGCCGGATGGTGGACAGCGAGCACTTTTACACCACACGCCATGAAGCAGGCCAGCTGTTTGCCGGCAAGGCGCAATGGCGCATGGAAGTGTTTTACCGCCAGATGCGCAAGCGCCACCGTGTGCTGCTACAGCCGGACGGCAAGCCGGTGGGCGGCGAGTGGAACTACGATCACGACAACCGCAAACCCTGGCGTGGCAGCCCGCCACCGCCGCAGGACACCCGCCCCGGCCACGACCATCAGGCCTTGTGGCACACGCTGCAAGCCGCCGGGGTGCAATCGTTCGGCAACCCCGCTGCCGACGCCTTGCGCTGGCCGCTGAACCGCGCCGAGGCCTTGCAGCAACTCGATCACTTCATCCGCCACGGCCTGCCGCATTTTGGTGATTACCAGGACGCCATGCACAGCGAAACGCCCTATCTGTTCCATTCGCTGCTGTTCTTTGCCCTCAATACCAAGATGCTGTCACCGCGGGAAGTGGTGGCCGCGGCGGAGCAAGCCTGGCAGGACGGCCTGACCCCGCTGCCGGCAGTGGAAGGTTTCATCCGCCAGATTCTGGGCTGGCGCGAATACGTGCGCGGCGTGTACTGGGCGCGCATGCCCGGCTATGCCGACAGCAATGCCTTCGACCACCAGCGCCCGCTGCCGGAATGGTTCTGGCATGGCCAAACCGGCATGCGCTGCCTGGCCCACGCCATCGGCCAGTCCTTGCAACTGGCCTATGCCCACCACATCCAGCGGTTGATGGTGATCGGCAATTTTTCGCTGCTGGCCGGGCTGTCACCGCAGGCGCTGCATGAATGGTATCTGGGGGTGTATATCGACGCCTTCGAATGGGTGGAACTGCCCAATACCGTGGGCATGAGCCAGTTTGCCGATGGCGGCCTCTTGGCCAGCAAGCCTTATGTATCCGGCAATGCCTACCTGCACCGCATGGGCAATTACTGTGGCGACTGCCGTTACCGTCGCGATGTACGGCACGGTGCCGATGCCTGCCCCTTCAATGCGCTGTACTGGGACTTCTTCCAGCGCCAGCGCCCCCGGCTGGGCGACAACCCGCGACTGGCGCTGGTTTACCGCCAGTTGGACAAGATGCCAGCCGCAGAACAAGAGGCCATCCGCCACAGCGCGGCGGCCATCCTGCAACAACTCGACCAGTTATGAACCCACACAAGGAATCCATCATGCGACTCACTCTTTTACCCCCCCATCTGCGCACCCTGTTGTTACTGGCTGGCAGCCTGCTGCTGGCCGCCTGCTCCACCCTGCCGCCGCCCGGCATCAAGCCGGTGAGCGGTTTCGAGCTGCAACGCTACACTGGCAAATGGTATGAAATTGCCCGCCTCGACCACAGCTTCGAGCGCGGCATGAGCGATGTCAGCGCCCGCTATACCCCGCAGGCCGACGGCAGCGTGCAGGTGATCAACCGCGGCTATGCCACGGCACAGGGAAGCTGGAAACAGGCAGAAGGCCGCGCACTGTTCAATGGCGACAGCACGGTGGCTTCGCTCAAGGTGTCGTTCTTCGGCCCCTTCTATGGTGGCTACCACGTGGTGGCGCTGGATCCGGACTACCGCTGGGCGATGATCGCCGGTAACGACCGCTCTTACCTGTGGATTCTGGCGCGTGACAAACAACTGCCACAGGCCGTGCTGGACCCACTGCTGCAGCAAGCCAAAGCGCTGGGCTTTGCCACCGAGCAGCTGATTTACGTGCCGCAGACCCGTAGCGACAGCTAAGCCATGCCGGTCCGCCTGAACCCGCGCAAGCTGCTGCTGAGCAAATGGACAGCCGTGCAGCCGCAGCACAAGGAAAAGCATTTCCTGGTGACCCGCGTGCTGCTGCCGGACGACCCCAGCCAGCCGATTACCGAAGTGGAGCTGGAAGCGGTCTACACCCGCCGCAGCCGCATCATTGCCTGGCAAGCCCTCACCGACAGCAGTTGCTGGCGACAGGGCTGGCTTTGAGCGGCCCTTCAATCTCACACCATCATGCAGACGCAAACCATGACTTCCCCCTCGATTGCCATCATCGGAGCAGGCCTCGCCGGCCTCAGCTGTGTACGCCAGTTGCATGAAGCTGGCCTTAGCACCACCATTTTTGACAAAAGCCGCGGCCTGGGTGGCCGTCTGTGTACCCGGCGCGGCGACAACTGGCAGGCCGACCACGGCGCGCAATACTTTACCGCCCGCGACCCGGCCTTCCGCCAGCAAGTGGCGCACTGGCTAGACGCCGGGGTGGTGGCGGAATGGCCGATCACCCCGGCAGTGCTGGGCCAGCCAGGCAGCAGCACGCCGCACGATCAGCACGAGGCTCCGGCACGTTATGTCGGCCTGCCCGGCATGTCGGCCCCGTGCAAGGCACTGGCGGATGGACTGAGCGTGCGCAGTCAGCACACCGTCTGCCGCCTGCATCACAGCGTAGCGGGCTGGCAACTGGAAACCGTCGAACACGGCCTGCTGCCCGAACTGTTCAGCCGGGTGCTGCTGGCAATACCCGCGCCGCAGGCCGCAACCCTGTTGGCCGATAGCCAGCCCGCATTGGCCGCCGTGGCAGCAGCGCAGCCCATGCTGCCTTGCTGGACGGTGATGGTGCAGCCCGACACCTCCTTCGAGCCGGGCTTTGCTGCGGCCTTTGTCAATGCAGGCCCGCTGCGCTGGATTGCCCGCAACGACAGCAAACCCGGCCGCAGCGGTGCGCCGTGCTGGGTGCTGCAAGCCAATGCCGAGTGGAGTGCTGCACATCTGGAGCAGCCTGCCAGCGAGGTGGGCGAGCGGCTGCTGGATGCATTCCGGGCCTTGGGTGCCCCGGCCTGCACGGTACTGAGCAGCCATCGCTGGCGCTATGCTGATTGCCACGCCAGCCAGCACGGCAGCGTGTGGGATGCCGCCAGCGGCATCGGCCTGTGTGGCGACTGGTTGCACGGCGGCAAGGTGGAAGGTGCCTGGCTCAGCGGCCGTCATCTGGCTGCCAGCGTACTGGGTCCCTGGCAGCCGTGAGCGTCGGGGTGGTCTGGTTCAAGCGTGACTTGCGCCTGCACGATCACGCTGCCCTGACGGCTGCCAGCCTGGCCGGGCCGGTGCTGTGCCTGTACATCATCGAGCCCGCGCTGTGGCAGCAGCCGGATGCCTCCAGTCAGCACTACCACTTTGCGCTGGAATGCGTGCAGGACCTGGCGGCCTCGCTGGCTGCCCGCGGAATGCCGCTGCTGATCCAGGTGGGCGAGGCGGTCGAGGTGCTGGCGCGCCTGCATGCCGCCATGCCGTTTGCTGCGCTGTATGCGCACGAGGAAACCGGCAATGGTTTTAGCTATCAGCGCGATCTGGCAGTAGGCCGCTGGTGCCTGCAACAGCGAGTGCAATGGCAGGAATTCGCCCAGACCGGTGTTATCCGCCGTTTGCGCTCGCGCGACGGCTGGGCCGCACGCTGGGAGCAGTTTGTCAGCCAGCCCTGCCTGCCGGTGCCCGCGCTGCAGGCCGCGCCCTGCCCGCTGCCCGTCATGACCGCACCCGGTGCCGACAGCCTGGGCATCTTTGCGTTTGACCCGCCACAGCGCCAGCATGGTGGCCGTCGCCGCGCCATTGCGGTATTACAGGACTTCCTGCAACAGCGCAGCGCGCAGTATCGCGGCGGTATTTCCTCGCCGCTATCCGCGCCCACCGCCTGCTCACGCCTCTCCCCATATCTGGCCATGGGTTGCCTGAGCCTGCGCGAAATCGTGCAAGCCACACACCGCCAGCTGCAACGCCTGCCGCCGGAAAACAGCCGCCAACGCAAGGGCTTGCAGGCCTTCATCAGCCGCCTGCACTGGCATTGTCATTTCATGCAGAAGCTGGAATCCGAACCGGAAATCGAATGGCGCAATATGCACCGTGGCTACGATGGCCTGCGCGAGGCGGAACATGACGATGCCCGCTTGCAGGTGCTGATGCAGGGCCGCACCGGCTGGCCGCTGGTGGATGCCTGCGTGGCCATGCTCAATCACACCGGCTGGCTGAACTTCCGCATGCGCGCCATGCTGGTATCGGTGGCGGCCTACCCGCTGTGGCTGCACTGGCGGCCGGTGGGGCTGTGGCTGGCGCGGGCGTTTCTGGATTACGAACCCGGCATCCACTGGAGTCAGCTGCAAATGCAGTCCGGCACCACCGGCATCAACACCACTCGGGTGTACAACCCGGTAAAGCAGGCGATGGATCACGACCCGCAAGGCCGCTTTGTGCGCCGCTGGCTGCCGCAGATGCAACAGGTGCCGGATGGCTGGCTGTTCGAGCCGTGGAAAATGCCGGACCGCCTGCGCCAGCAATACGGCCTGTGCGGTGATCAGGCGCTGAGCACACCGCCATGCGAGCTGGAAAGCGCCACCCGGCAGGCCAAGCAGCGCCTGCATGCCTGGCGCAAGCAGCCGGAAGTAAAGGCTGAAAAAGCGGCCATTGTCGCGCGCCATGGTTCACGCCAGCGCCCGCCGGGCAAGAGTGCGCGGCGACGCCAGAGCGCAGAACAGCAACAGCTTGGCCTGCCACTGGACTTGCCAGCAAAGTAGCCGGGCCAGACTGAAACAAGTTCAGCGCTGACCGGCAGGTGGCGTGTGCAAAGCCTTCACCTGGCGGGCCAATTGTCGGCAGGCTCCCAGCAGCACCAGCAGCTCGAACACGATGAACAAGGGGCCGATGGCCAGGCCACTGATATCGTCGACAAACGCCGGTTTACGGCCTTCCCACACATGACCCACCAGTTGGAACACCCAGCCCAGCACAAAGCCCCCCACGCTCAGCCATAGCCATTCGCCATCCGGCAACGCCGCCATGCCTGCGGCGGCCAGCAGCACCAGACCGAGCAACAGCGTCATCAGCAGGCCGAAACGGCGATCCAGCCGCAGGTAGTACAGCGCCAGCAAGGCTGCCAGCAGCACGGCTGGCGACAGCGGCAGTCCGGCCACCGGCCAGGCCGGGCGCGACAGCAGGCTGGCACTGGACAGAACAATCGCCGGGATCCCGACAAAATGGGTGGCAATATTGCGCCAGTCCCGATGGTAGGCGGCATAGGCAGCCAGTTGCTGCGGCAAGGTGTTCATGATGCTCCTCCTCGTTGTTGTCTTCGGCACAAGCCCTGCATCATCAGGCAGAATGCGCTTTTGCAGTGTCAGCCAGCCGACATAGCACGGAGATATCATGTCCCAGTCATCCGGCAGCGCCAGCTTGCCCGCCTCCCTCAGCAATAGCAGCTGGTTCCAGTCACTGCCAGCGGACTTGCAGCACTGGCTGCAACAGCATGCCCGGCTGCTGGTGCTACCTGCCGGCCAGCGGCTGTTTGCCCGTGGCGATGCCGCCGATGGCCTGTACGGCCTGGCCGAGGGGCTGGTAAGAATCAGCGGCAGCGATGCCAGCGGTCAGGAAGCCATTGCCGCCGTACTGGCTCCGCCGCAGTGGTTTGGAGAAATTGCCCTGTTTGATGCCGCCAGCCGTACCCACGATGCCTGGACTGACAGCACGGTCACTCTGGTGCATGTGCCACAAGCACCGCTGCTGGCGCTGCTGGCCGCGCAGCCACAGTACTGGCGCGATCTGGGCCGGCTGCTCAGCCAGAAAGTACGCGCTTCATTCATTGCCATGGAAGACCTGATGCTGCTTCCGCCCGGTCCACGCCTGGCACGGCGGCTGTTGCAGATGAGCAATAGTTACGGCGCACTGCAGGGCAGCACCCTGCGTGAACTGCCGCTGTCGCAAACCCGGCTGGCGGCCATGCTGGCGCTCTCGCGCCAGACGGTAAACCAGCAGCTGCAAGTGATGGCGGCTGCCGGTCTGCTACGGCTGCGGCGCGGCGTGGTGGAAATTGTCGATCAGCCCGGCCTGCAGTTGCTGGCCGCGCAGGCGCGGGAGGATGTTGGCTATCAGGCCGCGATTGATAAGTAAAAGCACCGATGACAACCACCATTAAGTACAGGTATGGTGGGTCTTCCTCCTTTGTAGACGACTCTTTCCCACGCCAGGCGTGGGTTTTCTTTGTCCGTATGCCCGTACTTGCCATCCATGCCGGCAACAGTTTGCCCGCCCTGTCCCTGCCCGACTTCGAATCCGTCAGACGCATCCCTGCCGGGGTTTACGATATTGCCGGACGCTGCATCGGCCCTTGTGGCGGCCCGATGTGGATTCTGCGCCATGGCGACGACGCCTGGTTGCTGGATCATGCCTTTTACGAATGGCTGCTGGAGCAGCAGGCCCAAAGCCCGCAGCCCTGTCCGGCCTAAGCCAGACCGCATCAGCCGCGGCGCATGGCCAGCACCAGCACGCCCAGCGCCACCAGGCCAATGCCCAGCCACTCCCGTGGCGCAGGCCGCTCACCCAGAAACAGCACGGCAAACACCGCCACCAGTACCAGGCTGAGCTTGTCCACCGGTGCCACCTTGCTGGCCTCGCCCAACTGCAAGGCGCGGAAATAACAGGTCCAGGAGGCACCGGTAGCCAGCCCGGACAGGCCGAGAAACAACCAGTTTTTGCCTGACAACAGCAGCGGATTGCTCCATTTGCCGGTGAAGGCGACAAACAGTGATAACAGCACGGCAATGATGCCGGTGCGGATCAAGGTTGCCAGATCGGCATCCACCCCCCGCAGCCCCAGCTTGGCCAGCACCGCGGTGCAGGCAGCAAACACCGCCGATCCCAAGGCCCAGAAAAACCAGCTTTCCATGATTTTGTCCTTTGCTATTGCCACTTGCACTACCGCACCGCACACCCGGCGGCATCAGCAACAAGCATGCCCCGCCAACGTGGCGGCTAGTCATGCTGCGCCTGCACTAGTCCGGCATGCTGTCCCGCCCCGCCAGCCAGGCCGCCTCGGCAGCCTCATCCAGTGCCCACAGCATGGCTGCGGTCAGTTCCAGCGCCGCCGCCGCCAGCCCGGCCTGTCTGTAACCGGCTGCGCAACCACCTTGCAGAGCCTCTGCCGCCAGGGTGATGGACAAATCCTGCGGGATTTCAGCCGCCTGTGAGCGACAGGCAGCGGCGGAAAAGGAATGTGCCTTGCGGCAGCTTGCCGGTCGCAAGGCATAAATGCTGCACAAGCCATCCTGCAGGAATACACAGGCCAGGCGGGCCAGCGGCCCGGCAGCCTGCCCTTGCGCCTGACGCCAAAGCAGGCGCTGGCGCAAGCGCTGTACTTGCTGCGGCCCGCCCTGCCGTAGATGGCGGGCAATGTGCAGCGCCTCGGCCTGACTGGCCTCCACGCGCAAATGACAGCAACTGTCACAGCCGGGCTGGCAGGCCGGCGGCAGCCCACGCTGCATGGCTTGCGCCACGGTTTTGTCGATACCGGCATGCAGATGGGTAACAAACTGCAAGACATGCTCCCGCGCGGGAGCCGCCTGCAGCGCCGCCGCCACCCGGCGGCTCACCTGTCCGATGGAGGCCTGCAAGGCCGCGGCCTCCTCCTTGCTCAATGTCACCATTCCTGCTCCTGCAAATCATTGCTCGGCCCGGCCAGAGGCCGCGGATACGCTGCGGCCACACTGCGTCCGCGCCATGGGCAGCGGGCCAAGCACGGGCCAGCCCCCGCCCCGCGGCGGGCCAAGCTTAAGCCAGCGTTAAGACTGGCACGGCAAGATGGCGGCGGGGAATCCTCCCCTACAGGAGAATCAGCATGACATCCGGCATATCCGCATCCGGCAGCAGTCCCTTCCCTGCCGGCCTGCAAGCTGCGGCACAGGCTGGCGGCGCTGCAGCCAGAAGGCTGGACCGCGACGCAGACCAGGACAACAGCACGACCGGCACAGCCGAACGCCCGCTGCAGCCGCTATCCGCCACCATCGGCATCAACATCAATACCACGGCCTGAAACTGCACCCGCCCGGCCCGCCTGGGCGGGTGTTTTGCTTCTCAGCAGCCAGCAGGCCGGCCCTGGCCCACGCTGTCGCGCAGGCGCGGCCAAGCCAAGGTCAGCAACAGGCCACGCATGGCCATCAGCACCAGCAGTGCCGCCCAAACACCATGATTGCCCAGCGCATGCTGCAATAGCCACAGGCTTGGCACATACATGGCAAAACTCAGCAACATGCCATTGCGCAACACGGCGGTGCGCATGGCACCCATGAACACGCCATCCCAGAAGAAAGCCCAGATGCACACCGGCGGCAGTGCCACCAGCCAGAACCAGTAGCGGGCTGCCAGTTGCTGCAACTGCTGATCCGGTGTCATCAGCGGCAGATAAAACCACCCCAGCAGCAGCATCGCCAGCGCCAGCAGGCTGCTCCAGCCCAAGGACAAGCAGCCGCAACGGCGCACCACCAGCACCAGCCCCGCGCGGCTGCCGGCACCAATTGCATGCGCGCCATGCACCTCGGCCGCCACGGCAAAGCCATCCAGCAAGCTGACGCACACCATGAAAGCCTGCAGCAGCAACTGGTTGGCCGCCAGCGTCAGCGTACCCAGTTGCGCGCCGCTGCGCGTCATCAGGGCAAAAGCGACGGTCAGCAACAGGGTACGGACCATGATGTCGATATTGGCGGCAAACAATTGCCGCCAGGCCGCCCAGCCTCCGGCGGCGGCGCAAGCCTGTTGCCATTGCTGCCAGCCGGCATGGCGCAGCATCACCCGCCAGGCCAGCACACTGCCCACCGCCTCGGCGATGGCCGTAGCCCAGCCGGCACCGGCCACTCCCCAGCCCAGCCAGGACACCAAGGCCACCGCCAGCAGCGCATTGAGCAGATTCATCAGCAATTGCAATACCATGACCTGGCGTGAGTGGCCCAAACCCAGCAGCCAGGCAAACTGGGCATAGGACAGCAAGGTAAAGGGCGCAGACCAGATACGGGCCGAGAAATAGTCTCGCGTCAGCGCAGCCACCTCCGGCGGCGGTGCCAGCAGACGCAAGGCCAGCCACAACAGTGGCTGCTGCAATAGCAACAGGCCGAGCCCGCCCAGCAGGGCCGCCAGCATCGGCCGCAAACCGGCCAGCACCACGCCGCGCTGGCTATGCTGCCCGGCGGCCTGCGCCACCAGCCCGGTGGTGGTAAAGCGCAGAAAACTGAAACACCAGTACAGCACGGTGAAAATGCTGCCCCCCACCGCCACCGCGGCCAACGCCACCGGTTTGCCCAGCCGGCCCAGCACGGCGGTATCCACCAGCCCCATCAAGGGCGTGGCCAGCGCGGCCAGCATTACCGGGATGGCAAAAATGATCAGCTGGCGCGTGGCTGGCGGAGAATACACGGCATCGGAAGTCTGCATGGCTCAGGTTGGCGGGTAAAACGGCATAGTAGCAAAAGCGCGGCATCGGCATGGCCGATTGCTGCCCGGCATGAAAAAAGCACCCGCTTGCGGGTGCTGGTACGCTGCTCGCCTCATGCAGGCGGTTCAGGCTTTCTTGACGAATTCCGACTTGAGGCCCATGGCACCAATGCCATCGATCTTGCAGTCGATATCGTGATCGCCATCCACCAGGCGGATATTCTTTACCTTGGTGCCCACCTTCACCACCAGGGAGGAGCCCTTCACTTTCAGGTCCTTGATCACGGTGACGGTGTCGCCATCCTGCAGCAAGTTGCCGTTGGCATCACGCACTTCCCGGCCCTGCTCTTCACCAGCAGCCTCGGCCTGCGCCGACCACTCATGGGCGCACTCCGGGCACACCAGCATGGCGCCGTCTTCATAGGTAAACTGGGAACCACACTGGGGACAATTGGGCAAACCGCTCATGCTATACCTTGCTATCAATCTGACTGGATAAGATTCCACCGACCACTGCCGGTGGCACAAAGCGCGCTATTGTACGCCAGAGCGCCGCCAAGTTCACCCATGGGCTGCATGGTTAATTCAGCGCGCAGCCTGACGGCTGAACGCCCACCAGCCGGCCAGCAGGGTGAAGCTGGCCACCAGGGCCACCAGCACCCAGAAGCCATGCGGATGATTGGCCAGCGGCACACCGCCCACATTCATGCCAAAAAAACCGGCCACGATATTGATGGGCAGGGCCAGTACCGTCACCATCGTCAAGGTGAACAAGGTGCGGTTGGTCTGTTCGTTCAGCTTGGCGGCCAACTCTTCCTGCAGCAGCTTGATGCGCTCCACCAGCGTGGCCAGATCGTTCAGCACCAGGGAAAATTCTTCGGTGGACTCGCGCAAGGCCTGCACATCCGGCTCGGCCAGCCAGGACGGCGGACGGTTCAGCAGGCGGAACAGGGCGCCGGGCTCCGGGGCCAGCAGCCGCTGCATGCGCACCAGGGTGCGCCGCATGCCGGAAAGTTCGGCCCGGTGATCCTGCAAGCGCTCGGCCAGCAGCCGGTCTTCGATATGATCCACCTTGCGTGTGGTTTCCCGCACAATGCCCGCCATCACATCGGCCTGATCCTGCATCAGGTGGAACAGCAAGGAGCGGGCCGAAGGAAACACCTCGCCCGCCTTTACTGCCGCACGCAGCCGGTCCACCGAGCGCAGCGGCCGCACCCTGGCCGTCACCAGCAGGCGCGAACCTGCCGCCACCCATAGCGTGGCCACATCCGAACTGACCACGCCAAAACCCAATGCCACATCGTTGATGACCGCCAGCAACATGCCGCCGGCCGGTTCAATGCGGGTGGAACCGCCTCCGGCGTGCAGCATTTCGTCAAAATCCTCGGGCAGCGGCAGATTGGCACGCATCCAGCGCTCGCACGCCACATGCGCCAGATTGAAATGCAGCCAGACAAAACCCTCGTTCTGCGGGCTGCTGCGCAGGAATTCCAGCGCCGCATCAGACCCGATAGCCTCCCCGCGCTGGCCGGGGACAAAGCGATACCCGCTGATCAGACCAACCTGATCAGCGCCATAGCTGGCACTGGCAATAGACAGGCTCATTACAGACATCACTCTCTCGATACGCCGGCCATTGCATGCCGGCAACAAACACATATTGCGACAAGCATAACATCCTGCCCCGGCTGGTTTCGCGACAGGCAGATGACAATACGCCGCCAGGCCATGCGCGTACCGGGAAATTTCCTGATATTTGAAAAGAAATAACCAAGCACTGATTAGGAATTTCTCTCTTAATCCGGCCCCAGGGAATTTCTAGACTGGCAACAGTCCAGTTGCGGACATTGCTGTCAACCCTTCATCCGATCAGGAGAGACCATGAAACGTATTGCAATTGCCCTTGTTAGCGTAGTCATGAGCGGCCCGGTACTGGCCAACAAGCTGCATCAGCAGTCCCCCAGCGCCAGCGAGGTCCAGGCATGGAAGGCTGAGCAGCAACAGCGAGAAGCCACCCAAAAGCCCAGTGGCAAGAAAAACACAGCATCCGCGCCGGGCGGTAAGGTCAACACCACCGTCGGCGGACACGGCCACAACAAGTAAGCAAGCGGCATATCACTGATTTCAACCGTATTTCATGGCGCGGCAAGCTGGCCGCGCCAGTTCTTCCGCTCCCCGCTGGCCGCCAGCCACTATATCCTTCGCGTACATTTGATCAAATAATTTGGCAGCAAGATAAAGTCTGGGCTAGAATCATCTGGCATGTGCAAAATATTAAACGAAAAAGTTTAACGAAATGCCACAAACCAGCTACCCAGAATCCTACTACGCCGCCTCTGCCAATCCGGTTCCGTCCCGTCCGGCACTGCAAGGTGATATCGAAACCGACATCTGCATCATCGGTGCCGGCTATACCGGCCTGTCCACCGCACTATTCCTGCTGGAAAGCGGCTTCAAGGTTACCGTGCTGGAGGCCGCCCGCGTTGGCTTTGGTGCCTCTGGTCGCAATGGCGGCCAGATCGTCAACAGCTACAGCCGCGACATTGACGTGATAGAACGCACGGTGGGCAGCCAACAAGCCAAGCTGCTGGGTGATATGGCATTTGAAGGCGGCCGCATCATCCGCGAGCGCATTGCCAAATACCACATCGATTGCGCGCTGAAGGACGGCGGCGTGTTTGCCGCGCTGAGTGAAAAGCAGATGGGGCATTTGCGATCACAAAAGGCATTGTGGGAGCGTTACGGTCACAAGCAGCTGCAACTGCTGGGCAAGGACGAGATGCGTGGCATCGTGGCCACCGAGCAGTACGTGGGCGGCATGCTGGACATGAGTGGCGGCCACATCCATCCGCTCAATCTGGCTTTGGGCGAAGCGGCGGCAGTAGAGTCGCTAGGCGGCGTGATTTACGAGCAATCACCGGCCCTGAGCATTCAACGTGGTCAGCAACCGGTGGTATCCACACCGCAAGGACGGGTCAAGGCAAAATTCCTGGTGGTGGCTGGCAATGCCTACCTGGGCAATCTGCTGCCGGAACTGGCCGCCAAATCCATGCCTTGCGGCACCCAGGTGATCACCACCGAACCGCTGGGCGATGAACTGGCCGCCAGCCTGCTGCCGCAGGATTACTGCGTGGAAGACTGCAACTATCTGCTGGACTACTACCGCCTGAGCGAAGACAAGCGGCTGATTTTTGGTGGCGGCGTGGTGTATGGCGCACGCGATCCGGCCAATATCGAGGCCATCATCCGGCCCAAGATGCTGAAAGTGTTTCCGCAACTGGCCAATGTGAAAATCGATTACGCCTGGACCGGCAATTTCCTGCTGACCCTGTCACGGCTGCCGCAAGTTGGCCGGCTGGGCGACAATATTTATTACTCGCAGGGTTGCAGTGGCCATGGCGTCACCTACACCCACCTGGCCGGCAAGGTGCTGGCCGAGGCACTACGCGGCCAGGCCGAGCGCTTTGACGCCTTTGCCACCCTGCCGCACTATCCCTTCCCAGGCGGCAATCTGCTGCGCGTACCGTTCACCGCCATGGGTGCCTGGTATTACTCGCTGCGCGACAAGCTGGGTATCTGAGTCCGCACGCCTTGCCTGAGCGCCAGTGCCGGCCTTGCATCCGGCGCTGGCGCTCAGCCGTCCTTCATCTGTATCACCCCGACCAAACGGCGACCATCCAGCCGGTCATTACACTTCTTTACCTTGTTTGCATAAGCAAACATTTTTTGACCTGTCTTGCCCATCCCGCCAGCGACACACTCGGAGATAATCTTGCACAGAGGCATGTGTCCGTCATGCCACCACGTACAAGGCAAGCACAGACCAGATGAGCAGCGCATCCATTACCACCTCGGCGGGTCCGCTAGACGTACAGAATATTGTCAGCCAGCTGATGACGGTGGAAAAACAACCGCTCACCGCCAGTCAGAGCAAGCTGAAAAGCTTTAACAGCAAACTCAGTGATATCGGCCAGGTCAGCTCCGCCCTGTCCGGCCTGCAAACCTCGGTCAGCGGTCTGGCATCGGGCAACTTCCTGCACACCCTGAAAGCCAGCAGCTCGGACACCACGGTTGCCACGGTGGACACCAATGGCAGCGGCATCGCCGGCAACTACCAACTGGAAGTGGAAGAACTGGCCAAACCGCGCCAACTGGTTTTCGACACCACCTCCGACGGCCAGGCCATCAGCAGTACCAGCACGGCACTGAGCAATGTGCCGGATGCACTGACGCTTGAGGTGGCAGGCAACAGCACCACCGTGCAACTGCGCGAGCCGGCAAGCAGCACCACCACAACACCAGCCAACGTCACCCTGCAAGACATCGCCGACAAGATCAATGCCGCCGGTGCCGGCGTCAATGCCTCCATCGTGCAATACAAGGGCAGCTACTCGCTGGTGCTGGCCTCGGCTGAAGCAGGTTCGGACAATGCCTTCAGCATCAGCGCCGGCGGCACCGACAGCAGCCTGAGTGCAAACAGCGCCAACACCCTGGCCGGGCTGCAACAAAGTGATACCGCCATCAGCGAATCCAACGACGCCAGCGACGCCTCGCTCACCGTCAATGGCGTGTACGTATCTTCCAGCAGCAATACCGTCAGCGATGTGATTGGCGGCGTCACCCTCGGGCTGCAGAAAACCGGCACAGCCTCCATTACCCTGACACAGGACAACAGCAGCATTGCCAGCAAGCTGCAGGGCTTTGTCGATGCCTACAACAAGGTACAGAGCGCGCTGGACAATGCAGCGGGCGGCAGCATGAAGGGCGATGCGGCACTCACCTCCATCCGCAACCAGCTAAGCGCGGTGCTGCAAACCCCGGTCAGCGCTGCCGACCCGGTCAGCTCCTATGCCTATCTGTCCCAGGTGGGCATTGCCATCCAGAAAGACGGCACCCTTTCGCTGGATCAAACCACTTTCAACAAGGCGCTCAGCAGCAAACCCGCTGCAGTGAGCAATCTGTTTGGCAACAGCAGCAATACCGGTTTTGCCGACCGCTTTAGCGCCACTATCAACAATCTGCTCGGACCTGCGGGGATCGTCGTGACCAAGCAACATGATCTGAACCAGAACGTAACGGATGAGACCACCCATCAGAACCAGTTGCAAACCAAGATGAGCGACAAGCAGGCCAACTACCTGCGCCAGTACACCACGCTGAATGCCACGCTGGCCAAGATGCAGCAATCCACCAGCAATCTGTCCGGCCTGATGGCTGGTGTCAGCTCAAGCGGCTCGTCCTCTGCTTCCGGTTCTAGCTGAGTCGCCAGCCGCCTGTTTGACAATTCGTGACAACCTTAACAGTTGGCAACATCTTTTAACCAGGCTTTGCCATCAAGCTGCTCCTTGTTCCGCCCGATAATGCAGGCAGAGCCTGTCAGGGCGCGTCTGCCCTCCCGCAGACAGCAAGGAGAACAGCATGAGTTCAGCATCCATCACCACCACCGCCGGCCCGCTGGATGTACAGTCCATCGTCAGCCAACTGATGTCCGTAGAGCAACAGCCGCTCACCGACAGCCAGAACAAGGTTGCCACCTACAAGACAGACCTCAGCGACATGGGCCAGATCAGTTCCGCCCTGTCCGCCTTGCAGACATCAGTCAGCAGCCTGTCATCCGGAGCCTTTCTGCAAACCTACAAGGCCAGCAGCTCGGACAGCACCATCGCCGCGGTCAGTACCAGCAGCGGCGGCATTGCCGGCACCTATCAGCTTAATGTCAGCAAACTGGCCCAGGCACGCCAACTGGTGTTTGACCAAAACAGCAGCGGCCAGCCCATCACCAGCGCCAGCACGGCCCTCAGCGGCGTGCCCGCCTCGCTCACCTTCAGCGTGGCCGGCACCAGCACTACGGTAAACCTCAACAACGGTGGCAGCGGCGGCGAAAGCCTGCAGAACATCTCGGACGCCATCAATGCAGCCAATGCCGGGGTCAATGCCTCCATCGTGCAATACAACGGCAATTATTCGCTGGTGATTGCCTCGGCCAATTCCGGCTCGGCCAATGCCTTCAGCGTGACATCCGGCGGCAGTGACAGCGGCAATACCAGCGGCAACACCCTGGCCGGCCTGCAGCAAAGCAGCACGGCGGCCAGCGAATCGTTTGCTGCCAGCGACGCCTTGCTCACGGTCAATGGCGTCAATGTCTCCTCCAGCAGCAATATCCTGACCGGCGTCATCAGCGGTGCCTCGGTCACCCTGGAAAAAGCCGGCCAGGTCAGCATCGGCATGACGCAAGACACCAGCGGCATCGCCAGCAGCCTGCAAGGCTTTGTCGATGCCTATAACAAGGTACACAGCACGGTGAACAGCGCCTTTACCGGCGACATGAAGGGCGACGACTCGCTGCTGTCCATCCAGGATCAGCTATCCGGCGTGCTACAGACACCAGAGGCTGGCGTCAATGCCGCCACCTCCTACGCCTATTTGTCGCAGATCGGCATTTCCCTGCAAAAAGACGGCACCCTCGCGCTGGACCAGACCGCCTTCAACAAGGCGCTGACCAGCAACCCCAGCGCCGTGGCCAATCTGTTTGGCAACAGCAGCAGTACCGGCTTTGCCGACCGTTTCAACAGCGCCATCAATAATCTGCTGGGGCCGACCGGCATTGTCGTGACCAAACAGAACGACCTGAACCAGAGCATTACCGACGAAACCAGCCATCAGACGGAAATCCAGACCAATCTGGACGCATTGCGCGCATCCTATCTGCAGCAATACACCACGCTGAACGCCACCCTGGCGCAAATGCAGCAATCCACCAGCAATCTGGCCGGCCTGCTGGCCTGAGCCGGGTTGGCACCTGCCATAAGAAACGCCACCACGGCATAAGCGGGTGGCGTTTTTCATGTCCATGACTGCAGATCACCCCAGCAAGGGATTACCATTGATGGCATTCATCAGAGCCAGCACACCCAGCACCACGAAAATCAGCGAAGCAACAATATGCACCGCCTTGGTGGGCAGGCGGTCGGCAAAGCGGCTACCCAGATAAATCACCGGCACGTTGGCCAGCATCATGCCCAATGTGGTGCCAGCCACCACCGGCAGGAAGTCATGAAAGCGCGCTGCCAGCGCAATGGTCACCACTTGCGTCTTGTCACCCATTTCCGCCAGGAAAAAGGCAAACACGGTGGTGGCGAATACGCCCATCTGGCGCTTGGGCATGACGATTTCACCCTCATCCAGCTTGTCTGGAATCAGAATCCAGCCGGCCATCAGGGCAAAGGAAGCTACGACAGTCCAGTTGAGGATATTGGGGCTGAGCGCGGTGGACAGCCAGGCTCCCAGGCCACCGGCACCGGCATGATTGACCAGCGTGGCCAGCAAAATGCCAAGAATGATGGGAACAGGCTTGCGGTAACGCGCTGCCAGAATCAGGGAAAGCAGTTGGGTCTTGTCGCCGATTTCGGCCAGGGCTACTACACCGGTGGATACCAGAAAAGACTGCATCAAGTGTTCTCCATGGCCGGGACGCGAAAACGAGTGACCGCAATGCGTCCCGGCCATGCAGAGCATTACGGTCAAAAGTCTCGCCAAGTCTCGGACCACGTGTGCCATGCCGGAACCGGCAAGTCTGTTGACACACGTCCCTCTCGCATTCGGAGGGCGGCTACTCCCTGATGACGGGTGGCATTGTAAACGAGTCATGCCATTTGGCAAGCCCCTTGCCCTGATTTTCGCCATGCACCGGGCCATCCGCCAGCCCGGCCATGGCCGCTGGGCTTAGCGCGCCGCCCAGGCGTTGAAGCGCTGCTCCAGGTTTTCGCCGTGATCCACCCAGAAGCTGCTGTCAATCGCCACGCCCTGCTTCAGGTTTTGCGGAGCCGTGGGCAGATTGCCCAGTATGCCCTTGTCGATCAGCGCGGGGGCCTTGCGGTGACTCACCCCGTAGCTGATGCCCTTCACGTATTCGGCCTGTGCTCCTGGCTGGCTGACAAAGGCCAGAAACTTGTAAGCGGCATCCAGATTGGGACTGCCCTTGGGAATGGTCCAGTAGTCGTAATCGTAGATATTGCCGTTCCACACCATTTGCAGCTGTTTGCCGCCTTCCTTCTGCGCCGCGCTGATGCGGCCGTTATAGGCCGAACTCATCACCACATCGCCAGCGGCCAGATATTGCGCGGGCTGGGCACCGGCTTCCCACCACTGGATATAGGGCTTGAGCTGGTCCAGCTTGGCAAAGGCACGATTCAAACCCGCCGGGGTATTAAGCACCTTGTACACATCATGCGCTGCCACCCCGTCTGCCATCAGGGCAATTTCCAGCGTGTACTTGGCCCCTTTGCGCAAGGCGCGCTTGCCGGGGTATTTCTTCACGTCCCAGAAATCGGCCCAGGAACGCGGGGCGGTCTTCAGCTTGTCGCTGTTATAGGCCAGCACCGTGCTCCAGGCGTAGGCTGCCATGCCGCAGGTCTGGGCGGCACCGGGCAGCAGTTCGGCCGGCTTGATGATGCGGCGGTAGTCCAGCTTTTCGAACATGCCTTCGTCACAGCCGCGCAGCAGGTCTGGCGATTCGACGTCCAGCACGTCCCAGCTCACCCGCTTGCTGTCTACCATGGCACGCACCCGTGCCATTTCACCGTTGTAATCGCCACTCACCACCTTGATGCCGCTGCTGGCGGCAAAGGGCTGGTAGTAGGCTTTTTGCTGGGCTTCCTTGTTGGCACCACCAAACGACACCACGGTCAGTTCGGCAGCCTGGGCGGCAGCGCTCAGCAATACGCAGCCCAGTACGGCTGCAACACGACAATGCTTGAATGTGGGCATGGCAAATCCTTACAGGAGACGCAGCCAGGTGGGCGGCTGCAAGCACACTGTAGGGACAGGCCGGGGTATTGGTAAAATAGCTTTACCTTGTCAACTGCATCGGTTTTTGCGATGCACCAAACCCGCGCTCAACCCAAGCGGCTGATGCTCTGCTCGCACAGCGAGACAAAGGCCTCGGCGCGGCGGGTCAGGCGCAGCTCTTGCGGCCAGGCCAGCACGATATTCAGCGCAGGCACGTCCTCCACAATCGGCAGGTACACCAGGGCATCACCGGCATAGGACTGCCGGGTTTGCGGGCGCAGGTTCAGCAGCGCATAGCCGTTGCCTGCCGCCACCAGGCCACGCACCAGTTCAAAACTCACCGTCTTGTGGCGCACCCGTGCTTCCAGATTGTGCAGACGGAATACCGACAGGAAATACTCCCGGCTATGTGGCAAATCCAGCAACACCATGGGTAAATCAGCCAGATCATGCAGTGACACTGCCGTTTGCGTGGCCAGCGGATGACTGGCCGGCAGCACGGCGTAAGGCAAGACGGTTTGCAGCGTCTGCCGGTACAGGCTGGGGGCCAGATCCAGGTCGTACAGCAAGGCCAGCTCGGTCTGCCCGCTGAGCAGTGCCTGCTGCAACTGGCCGGTATCGCCTTCATGCAGCTGCACCGTGATATCGGGGTAGGACTCGCGCATGGCGGCCAGCAGGCGCGGCAGAAACAAGGGGGCAATGGTGGTGAAGCAACCCAGCGCCAGCGTGCCTTGCAAGGACTGGCTCAGCGCACTGGCATGCTGGCTGAGGTCGTCCGCATGCGCCAGCAGGTTGCGCGCCACCGCGACAAAGCTTTGCCCGGCGGGCGTCAGCGACACGCCCTTGGCATGGTGGCGAATGAAAAACTGCAGGCCGAACTGCTCCTCCAGTTGGGCGATGGCGCTGGAAATCCCCGGCTGCGAGGTGTACAGGGCATTGGCTGCCGCAGTCACACTGCCGTGGTCGGCCACTGCCACCAGGTAAGCCAGTTGCCGCAGGGTGTATTGCATAATTTTTATCTATCCAACTAAAAAAATAATAATATTTTTGGTATTAAATGTGGCTGGCTACACTGGCCTTGTCAACCGGCTCCGCCCTGGCAGGTACAGCAAAAACAATGCCCGGCCAGCGGCTTATTGCCAATCACCGGGTGTAAAATGCCAGACCACTGGCACACACGCCCTCCGCTCCTGCGCCTCACCGGAATACACGCCATGGAATCGCTTACCCTGCTCAACACGCTGATCGGCTTTGATACCACCAGCCGGCTGAGCAATCTGCAATTGATCAGTTTTGTCCGCACCTATCTGGCAGGCTATGGCATAGATAGCTGCATCGTGGAAAACGAAGACGGGAGCAAGGCCAATCTGTACGCCACCATCGGCCCCACCGACCGCCCCGGCGTGATGCTGGCCGGACACACCGATGTGGTGCCGGTAGATGGTCAGACATGGCACAGCGACCCTTTCCAGTTGGATATCCGTGACAAGCGGGCTTATGGCCGTGGCAGTGCCGACATGAAAGGCTTTCTGGCCAGCGTGTTGGCACTGGTACCGCGCCTGGCGCAAAGCCAGTTGCATACTCCGGTACATCTGGCTTTCACCTATGACGAGGAAATCGGCTGCATCGGCGTGCGCCGCCTGCTGGAAGTGCTGGGCGGGCTGCCGGTACTACCCGCCATGGGCATCATTGGCGAACCGACACAGATGAAACTGGTGGCCGCCCACAAGGGCAAGACCGCCTGGCGGGTGACGGCGCGGGGGCACGAAGGCCATTCCAGCAATCCGACTGCCGGGGTGAATGCGGTGGAATACGCCGCCGAACTGGTGAGCTACATCCGCAGTCTGGCGCGGCAGCGACGCCAGCACGGCCCGTTCGATCCCTTGTATGAAGTGCCTTACAGCACGCTGCACGTCGGCACCATGCAAGGCGGCACCGCGCTGAACATCATCCCCGCGCACTGCCAGTTCGACTTTGAAATCCGCCACTTGCCGGAAGACCCGCCGCAAAGCCTGCTGGACGCCATTCGCAACCATGCCCTGCAGGTGTTGCAGCCGGAAATGCAGGCGGTCGACCCCGCCTGCGGCTTTGATTTCAGCGAAAAAACCAGCTATCCGGGCCTGCTCACCCCGCCAGACGCCCACGTCGTGCGCTTTGTGCAGGGCTTGCTAGGCGACCACACCCCGCCACGCAAGATTGCCTTTGGCACCGAAGGCGGGCTGTTTGCCGAGCGCTGCGGCATTCCCACCGTGGTATGCGGTCCTGGCGATATCGCCCAGGCACATCAGCCGGACGAATGGCTGGCGCTGGAGCAACTGGCTGCCTGCGATGCCTTCCTGTCACGTCTGGCAGCCCAGTTGGTCAATTGCTAAGCCTGTCTCGCCACTGCAACCGGCCCGCCTTCCGGCACAAGGAAGCCGGGCCGTTTACGCGCAAGAATGTTATCCTCCTGCTGCCTTTGCCGACAGGAGCCCATCATGGCCTTTTGCAGCAGCTTCACCCCGCAGGATCAGGATCCGTCTGCCGAACAATTGCAGGCCACGCCCGGCAGGCTGCTGCTGGAATTCGGTGCGCCCTGGTGCGCGCATTGCCAGGTAGTACAGCCTTTGCTGGCCAGCGCCATGCAGCAGCACCCCGACTTGCCGCACCTTAAGATAGAGGACGGCAAAGGCCGCAGGCTGGGACGCAGCTTCAGGGTCAAGCTGTGGCCCACGCTGCTGCTGTTGCAAGACGGGCAGGAAATGGCCCGGCTGGTACGGCCCGACAGCCAGCAGGCGGTCGAACAATTCCTGGCCGGTCTGCCTGCCGCAGCACGCACATCCTGAATACCGTCCGTCGCCGCTAAGCCGTTATCGCTCCGGCGGGCCGCAGCAATCAATGAAAGCCATGCAGTTGAATACCACCCCCATGCAGACGTCCACCGCCAATGCGTCGCCACGCGTGCTATCACTCATCCCGCCGATGACGCAGTTGAACACGCCCTACCCGTCCACCGCCTATATCACCGGCTTTCTGCGCTCGCGCCAGGTCACGGCCTTTCAGGAAGACCTGGCCTTGCAACTGGTATTGCGACTGTTTTCGGTAAGCGGCCTGCAGGCGGTACGCCAGCAGCTTGACGCCATCCCACCGAAAAAACGCAGTGCGCAACTACACAGCTTTGTCGGCCAGTTTGAGCGCTACCTGGCCACCATCGGCCCGGTCATTGCCTTTTTGCAAGGGCGTGACTCCACCGTGGCGCATCGCATCTGCGGCCGCAATTTCCTGCCGGAAGGCGAGCGCTTTGCCGCGCTGGAAGTGTATGTGGACCCGGACGACCCCTATGGCGGCGACCCGCTGGCCTGGGCCTTTGGCGCACTGGGTCAGCAGGACCGCGCCCGCCATCTGGCCACGCTCTACCTGAATGACATTGCCGACGTGCTGCGCGAGGCGGTGGATGAGCGTTTTGAATTCGTGCGCTATGCCGAATCACTGGCCATGAGCCAGCCCACCTTCGAGCCGCTGGCCCGCGCCCTGGCCGGCAAACCCACGCTGGTGGACGACACCCTGCAACAGCTGGTGGAAGAAGCCATTGCCCGGCATCAGCCGGACATCGTGCTGCTGTCGGTACCCTTCCCCGGTTCGGTGTATGCAGCCTTCCGCATCGCCCAGACCATCAAGGCGCGCTG
The DNA here is from genome assembly GCF_002217795.2 of Aquitalea magnusonii. Taxonomy (NCBI): domain Bacteria; kingdom Pseudomonadati; phylum Pseudomonadota; class Betaproteobacteria; order Neisseriales; family Chromobacteriaceae; genus Aquitalea; species Aquitalea magnusonii. Next base: position 1,736,152 of record NZ_AP018823.1, on the reverse strand, counting down.
GCCGGCCATCCGCACCGTGCTGGGCGGCGGCTTCGTCAATACCGAGCTGCGCGAGCTGAAAGAACCACGGGTGTTCGATTATTTCGACTTCATCACGCTGGACGATGGCGAAAAACCGCTGCTGGCGCTGCTGGAACACTGGCAAGGCAAACGCTCGGCATCGCGGCTGGTGCGCACCTTCATGCGCGAAGACGGCCAGGTGCGCTACATCAATATGATGGAAGCCGATATTCCGTTCGAAGAAGTCGGCACGCCCACCTGGGACGGCCTGCCCATCGACCGCTACCTGTCGCTGCTGGACATGCTCAACCCCATGCACCGGCTGTGGAGCGACGGGCGCTGGAACAAGCTGACGGTGGCACATGGCTGCTACTGGAAAAAATGCAGCTTCTGTGACGTGACACTGGACTACATCTCGCGCTACGAAACCGCCTCTGCCAGCACCCTGGTGGACCGCATCGAGGCCATCATTACCGAAACCGACCAGACCGGCTTCCATTTTGTCGACGAGGCTGCGCCGCCCAAGATGCTGCGCGCGCTGGCCGAAGAACTGCTGCGCCGCAATGTGTCCATTTCCTGGTGGGGCAATATCCGCTTCGAGAAATCCTTCACGCCGGAGCTGTGCCAGTTGCTGGCGGAAAGCGGCTGCATTGCCATTTCCGGCGGGCTGGAAGTGGCCTCGGACCGCCTGCTCAAGCTGATGAAAAAAGGCGTGTCGGTGGAACAGGTGGCACGGGTGACGCAAAGCTTTACCGAAGCCGGCGTGCTGGTGCATGCCTACCTGATGTACGGCTTTCCCACCCAGACAGTGCAGGACACGGTGGATGCGCTGGAATACGTGCGCCAGCTATTTGATACCGGCTGCATCCAGTCCGGCTTCTTCCACCGCTTTGCCTGTACCGTGCATTCACCGGTGGGGCAGAACCCGGAAGAATACGGCGTCACCCTGCAGCCCTTGCCGCCAGTCAGCTTTGCCAAGAATGATGTCGGCTTCATCGACCCCACCGGCACCGACCACGACGCCATGGGCAAGGCGCTCAACAAAGCCTTGTACAACTTCATGCACGGCATCGGGCTGGATCAGGATGTACGCAACTGGTTTAGCGGTCGGGTACCCAAGCCGCGCGTGCCGCGCAATTTCATTGCCCGTGCCTTGGGCTGAAGCAGCGCGGTTGATCCAGCAGCGGCCAGCCACTCCTCTTGGACAGGGAAAATGCTGAACGATTGGCGGTGGGTGTGCTCCAAGCAGTTGTTGCACACGCAACGACTGCCCTCCCCCCTGCTACCGTCCAGTCCCCAAGGAGAAGCACCATGTCATTCAACGACAAGTCCAAGCAGCCAAATCAGACTGCCGGCGTGGATATCACGCTGAAATTCCTGCAAGTCTCGATGAACAATGTCGAACAACTGGTCAATTTCCAGATCAGCACCAGCCGCGAACATCTGGACAACTACGCCAAGTCGCTGCAAGCGCTGAGCCAGGCCAGCACACCGCAGGAAGCCATCAGCCAGATCAGCGATCTGGCCAAAGCCAATGCCAACCGGGCCATGGAGTGCTCTGGCGAATTCTGCGGCATCCTGACCAAGGCACAGGAAGACTTGCAAGGCCTGGCACTGGAACACCTCTCCAGCATGCAAAATTCCTTGCAAGGCATGGCCAGCTATCTGCAACCGCCACCCAATAGCAGCGACAAAAAGAAATAACCCTCCCCAAACAAACAGCCCGCCATCCTGCCGGATGTGCGGGCTGTTTGTACTTGGGCGGGCCGAAGCCGGAAGGCGCAGTGCTCAGTCGTCGCCAAAATCGGCTTGCTCTGCCAATTGCTGTGCCTGTTGTTGCTCTTCGGCCAGCCGGGCCTGCCACTGTTCTTCACTCAGGCCATGGCTACCATCACAATAGTCGCGCCGGCCACAGCCGCAACGACCGATATCCGCCGGGTTTGCCTGTACTCGCATCTCTGTCTCCTGTTCACCCCTTGCCTGCAGCCATCTGCACGGCAGTAACGGGACGGGTGCAGAGACTACCCCGCTCAGCCCAGATATTCAACGGCAACGCTTGATCATCCGTACTGCAGTGCCACTGACGCGGATTCTGGCCACGCCAGCCGCAATATCGCGGATAACAAGGGGGGATGCCGGTGGCGGGGCTTACAAGATGCCCAGCTCGCGGGCAGTGCGATCCACCGCCCGCCGGGTTTTGCTCAGCAGCTCATCAATCTGGCTGCGGGTAATGGCCAGTGCCGGTGCCATGATCATGCGGCCATGGGTAGAGCGGATGATCAGCCCCTCGTCAAAACCATGGCTGCGGCAACGCCAGCCGATATCGTCTTCATTGGCAAACAGCTTGCGGCTGGCCTTGTCTTCGCACAGCTGCAAGGCCGCCACCATGCCCGTGCCCTGGATATCGCCCACCAGCGGGTGGTCGGCAAACACTTCACGCAGGCAGCGTTGCAGATAGGGGCCGGTATCCTGCTTGACGGCCTCCACCATGCCTTCGCCCTGCAACACATCCAGATTGGCCAGTGCCACCGCGGCAGCCACCGGGTGACCGGAATAGGTCAGGCCGTGGGCAAACACTCCGCCCTTGTCGATCAGGGCCTGCGCCATGCGCCGCGACAGCACCAGCCCGCCCATGGGGATGTAGCCGGAGGTCAGCCCCTTGGCAATGCTCAGCGTGTCGGGCTGGAAGTCGAAATGCTGATGGGCAAACCATTCGCCAGTGCGGCCAAAACCGCCAATCACCTCGTCGGCACACAGCAGCACATCGTACTGACGGCAAATGCGCTGGATCTCCGGCCAGTAGCTTTCCGGTGGAAAAATCATGCCACCGGCACCCTGGAACGGTTCGGCCACAAATGCCGCCACCTTGTCCGCGCCCAGTTGCAGGATTTTCTGCTCCAGCGCGCGGGCGCACTGCAGGCCGAATTCCGCCGGGCTGAGGCTGCCGCCGTGGCGATACCAGTCCGGCTCGTCAATGTGCTCAACCCCCGGAATCGGCAGATTGCCCATCTCGTGCATGAAGGCCATGCCACCGAGCGAGGCGCTGCCCACGGTGGAGCCGTGATAGCCATTCTGGCGGCCGATGAAGATTTTCTTGTCCGGCTGCCCCATCACATCCCAGAAGCGGCGTACGGTGCGGATCAGCACCTCATTGGCTTCGGAGCCGGAATTGGTATAAATCACATGGCTGTAACTGCCAGGCAGCAGGGAAAACAGCCGCTCGGACAACTCCACCACCGCCGGGTGGGTGGTGTGGAAAAACATATTGTAGTAACTCAGTTCCTTGAGCTGCCGGGTGGCGGCATCAATCAGCTCCTGCCGGCCATAGCCGACATTGGTACACCACAGGCCGGACATGCCGTCCAGATACTGCTTGCCTTCGCTGTCCCACACATACAGCCCTTCGCCACGGGTGATGACGCGCGGCCCCTCCTCGTTCAGGGCTTTCTGGTCCAGAAAGGCATGAATATGGTGGGCGGCATCCATGGCCTGATAGTCGGCGGTACTGCGTTGCTTCTGATTCGTGCGCATTGAGGTCTCCATGCCGGTACACCGGCTTACAGGCTGATCCAGGTGGTTTTGAGCTGGCTGAACTTGTCCAGCGCATGCAGGGACAGGTCGCGGCCAAAGCCGGACTGCTTGCAGCCGCCAAACGGTACGCCGGGGTCCAGCGCGTCCACGGTGTTGACCGAGACAGTACCGGCGCGCAAGGCACGCGCCACGCGGTGCGCCCGCTGCAACTGGTCGGTCCACACCGCGGCTGCCAGGCCGTAAATGCTGTCATTGGCCATGGCAATGGCTTCGGCCTCGCTGTCAAAACGCAGCACCGATAGCACCGGGCCGAAAATCTCTTCGCGGGCAATACGCATCTGCGGCGTCACCCCGGTAAACAGGGTGGGTTGCAAATAGCAATCACTGTCACCCAGTCGCAACCGCTCGCCACCAGCCAGCAAGCGCGCACCCTGCCGCACGCCGTCCTCGATAAAGCCGTGTACCCGGCCGGTATGCCCGGCATCCACCAGCGAGCCCAGCCGTGTGGCCGGGTCCAGCGGGTTGCCCGGCTGGTAATGCGCCATTTCGGTCAGCACTTTTTCGACAAAACGGTCGTGGATGCTGTTTTCCACCAGCAGACGCGAGCTGGCCGAACACACCTGGCCCTGATTGAAGCAGATGCCGAAGGCCGCCTTGCGTGCTGCGGCGTCCAGGTCGGCACAGTCGCCAAACACCAGATTCGGGCTTTTGCCACCGCACTCCAGCCACACCATCTTCATGTTGGAAGCGGCGGAATACGCCAGAAAGCGCTTGCCGATTTCGGTGCTGCCAGTAAACGACAGGCAGTCGATGTCCGGATGCAGGCCCAGCGCCTGCCCGGCTTCCTCGCCATAGCCGGGCAGCACGTTCAGCACGCCATCCGGCAGACCGGCCTCGCTGGCCAACTGCGCCAGACGGATGGCAGACAACGGCGACTGCTCGGCCGGTTTCAGCAGCACGCTATTGCCTGCAGCCAGCGCCGGGGCCACTTTCCAGGCGGCCATGTCCAGCGGGAAATTCCACGGAATCACCGCCGCCACCACGCCCACCGGTTCGCGCGTCACCAGCGCCAGCGCATCCGGGCCGCTGGGGGCCACTTCGTCATACAGCTTGTCGCAGGCCTCCGCATACCAGTCGAACAAGGCCGCCGTGGCCGGCACGTCGATATTCAGCGCATCGGAAATCGGCTTGCCCATGTCCAGGCAATCCAGCAAGGCCAGCTCATCGGCGTTGTCGCGCAGCAGTTGTGCCAGTTTTTGCAGCACCGGTTTGCGCTCTCGCGGATGACAGCGCGACCAGTCCCCGCCCTCAAAGCTGCGCCGCGCCGCGCTCACTGCCAGGTCGACATCCGCCTGCGCACAGCGCGCCACCATGGCGATGGTATGGCCGGTGTGCGGACAGATGCTGGCAAACTGGCGGCCATCTACTGCATCTTGCAGCCGGCCATCAATATAGGCCTGTGCAGCAGGCTGCAGCGCGCTGGCGCAAGCCGTCCAGAATGACAGATCTTTCGATGACAACATGCTACTCTCCTGTCGGGTTTGGCCAGTCGCGCCCCAACATACGACTGGCATGCAATGGCCACAGTCTAGGCAGGCCACCCGCCCCCGCCCATCGCCTTGATGGGTGAGGCCACTCACCCCTTGGGGGTAGCGCCGGGGCAGAACAGTTGCGGCATCATGCAAAACCATGGCCAAAACCGACAGAGGAGCAAAACAGACATGCAGATCGCCGTGAGTGACCTGGCCTTTCATCACCGGCTGGGGAAATTGCTGGAACAACTGGGAGAGCCACGCTTCTGGCCGGTGCTGGCCAGCTTTTTGGGCGAGATTGCCACCTTCGATACCTGGGTGGTGCTGCTGTTCCAGGCCGACCAGCCCCCGCTGATCCTGGCGGATCATGCCGCCAATCTGGCAGCGGACGATTTGTTTGCCGACTACCGTGCCGGGCTGTACCGCATCGACCCCTTCTATGCTTTCAGCCAGCAAAACCCGCAGCCCGGCCTGTATCGGCTGGATGATGTGGCACCGGATTCCTTCCGCGACACCGAATACTACCGCCAGTATTTCAGCCGCAATGTCGGGGAAGACGAGCTGCAATTCCTGCTGCCTATTGCCGGTCAGGGCGTGTTGTCACTGTCGCTGGCCAGCCGCCAGCGCTTCAGTGCCAGCGCGGTTGGTCGTTGCCAGTTATTCAGCCCCTGGCTGCTGCCCTTGATGCGCAAGGCATGGCAATTTGATGCCAGCCTGATTGCACAGCAGCAAAACAATCCGGCTCAGCGCCAGATGCGGCTGGAAGATGCCTTGCGCCAGCGCGGCAATCCGCAACTGACCGAGCGCGAGGTACAAGTTGCCCTGCTGATTCTGGCCGGACACTCCACCAAGGCCATTGCCCGTGAGCTGGGCATCTCCCAGGACACCGCCAAGGTCCACCGGCGCAATCTGTACGCCAAGCTGGGCGTCAGCCAGCAGGCCGGTTTGTTTCTGCTGTTTGCCGCACCAGATGCAGCCTCCGGCACCACGCCCGTCAACTGAGAAAACATCCTTTTTATTTCAATACCTTGCAAAAAACCCAAGCAGCCGCCGCAGCAAGAATGCCACACTGCAAGCGCAGATTTTGAAATTGGCATTGCCAAGCGATTTGAATTTGTACACAATCAACTCACCGCAAGCGAATCAGGGAAAGCCAAGATGGCACAAGGAGGCAAACGTGACGGTGCCGGACGCAAATCGGCATTCGGTGGCGACAAGACCGTCGCCATGCGGGTTCCAGAACCCCTGCGTCCACTGCTGGAAAACTGGCTGGCCGAATATCGCCAGCTACGCACGGTCAAAACGGCGGACACCCAGGACATCCGCACCCTGTCGGAAACCCTCAGCCAGTTGTCGCTGCCCTTGTTCGCCAGCCGGGTACCCGCCGGCTCACCCGTGGCAGCCGATGACCTGAAAGAAGCCGACATCGACCTGAATGCCCATCTGGTGAGCCACCCGGCCAGTACCTTCATGGTGACGGTGAAGGGCGACTCGATGATCAATGCCGGCATTCACGATGGCGACCTGCTGATTGTCGACCGCGCCCTGCCAGCACGCAGCGGCAAGGTGGTGGTGGCGGTGATCAACGGGGAGCTTACCGTGAAGCGGCTGGAAAAAACGGCAAGTGGTCTGTTCCTGATGCCGGAGAACCCGGCTTACTCGCCAATCGAAGTGCCGGAAGAAGCGGCATTGTTTATCTGGGGTGTAGTGACCAACGTCATTCACCCGGTCTCGTAAAGGAGCGCATGATGCAAATCGATGAAAGCCTGATCAAGATGAAGTTCATGGACTGGCGCCGTCTGCCGCGTGCTTTTCGTGAAGTCCGCGCCGGACAACCGCAGGTGCTGGTATCCCGCACTGGCCGCAGCTACTTTGTGCCGGTGCAGTTCGTCTAGTCCGGGTCGCCCAGACCAGTCCCACCGCCCTCGTCGGGCAACACCATCAGACCAGCATGCCTGGTCTGATTTCATTTGGCCCTGCCCGCAACAAGCGCCCCTGCCCTCGCCTGCCGATTGGCTTGATCAGCCTGATTGACCTTGCCCTGCCAGAACAACGCAGGCATAAAAAAACCCTCCCACAAGGGGAGGGATTAACAGGGTATCGGGGAAGTGTAACGACCGGAAGCTGAGGGCAGCCGGTCATACAGTGCCTGAATCCATACCAAGAACCAAGCACACCGGCATCGTAGCGCTTGCATCTGGCATTGACTATGGGTGGATTTACTTAGCAGACATATCGCACATGATCTTGAGAATATTCTCGGCGGATGTCTCGCGGCGAATCACTTCGAAAAAGCTGCTGGCTTCCGGGTAGGTTTTCTTCAACTGACCCAGCCACTGCTTGAGACGTGCCGGTGGGTAGCGTGACTCCCCGGCCTCGGCAAAGCACTGCTGGTAGAAATCCAGCAGCCACTCCATCAGCGCCTGCCATGGCATGGGCGTGTCGGATTGATCGCCCGCGATGCGCAAGGCCAAGTCGGGCGCGGCAATCAGCCCCCGCCCTATCATCACCCGCTCGCAGCCGCTTTGCGCCCGGATGGCATGGTAATCCGCCACGGTCCACACCTCGCCATTGGCGATGACCGGCACCGTGACATGCTCCCGGATGCGGGCAATCCAGTCCCAATGCGCGGGCGGCTTGTAACCTTCCACCTTGGTACGCGCATGCACCACCAATTCGGCAGCGCCGGCACTTGCCAATGCGGCAGCACACTCCAGCGCCAGGCTCTTGTCTTCATAGCCCAGCCGCATCTTGGCGGTAACGGGAATATCAGCCGGCACGGCAGCGCGAACCTGCCTGACAATGGCGTGCAACAGCTCGGGCTCGGTCAAGAGCACCGCCCCGCCGCGGTGACGGTTGACTGTTGGTGCCGGGCAGCCGAAGTTCAGGTCGACCCCCGGCGCACCCAGGCTGGCCACTTTGGCGGCATTTTCCGCCAGACAGACCGGGTCTGAGCCCAACAACTGCACCCGTACCGTTGTTCCGGCACGGGTTTTGCCACCGTTCAGCAATTCCGGAGCCAGACGGTGGAAAGTCCGCGTGGGCAACAACACATTGGTGACCCGGACAAATTCGGTTACGCACAAGTCGATACCGCCCAGACGAGTCAGTACATCCCGCATGATGGGGTCGACCAGACCTTCCATTGGTGCCAGCATCAGATTCATGACTTAACCTGCTGAAAAAAGGGCGCTATTGTAACGGAATCACTGCCTGGGAGCGAATGCATGACCTTGAAGATCAGCCTTGTCACCCCACAACAGCTTGAACGCTGCCTGCCGCTGTTTCAGGCTTACCTGGCCTTTTATCATGTGCAGCAAAGCGATGCGGACTGCCTGCATTTTCTCGAAGCGCGCCTACGCCAGCACGAGGCCTGCCTGTGGCTGGCGGAGGACGCCGGCGTGACCGTCGGCTTTGCGCTGATGTATCCGGGCTTCAATTCATTGACGCTCAAGCCCAACTGGCTGCTGCATGATCTGTATGTTGCACCGGACTACCGCGGCAGCGGCGTCAGCAGACAACTGCTGCAAACCTGCCAGGCCCATGTTATCAGCCGGGGCGGCGGCGACATCATGCTGCAAACCGCCCACGACAATACCCGCGCACAGCGACTGTACGAACGCAATGGCTTTGTGCTGGACAGCGAATTCAGGGTGTATTACTGGGATGGCAAGGGCGCTTGACCAGACACTGCCTTCACGCCATGCTGGCGACCGTTTTTGAACAGCAAGGACCACAACCATGGACATTCCACGCGGCATCTACCGGCATTACCGGGGAAACTTATACGAAGTGCTGGGACTGGGCCTGCACTCGGAAACACATGAACCCATGGTGGCCTATCGCGCGCTATATGGTGACTACCAGCTTTGGACACGCCCTGCCGGCATGTTCCTGGAAACCGTCATTCACCAGGGGGAAAGCCAACCACGCTTCTCCCCGGTCAAGCTGTTCTAGTCTGGCGGCACATGCGCATCTACCGTACCGACCAGTTCCCGCTACCGCTGCCGGATGGACACCGCTTCCCGGCGGAAAAATACCGTCTGCTGGCCGATGCCGTTGCAGCATTCGCCCCTCATGCCATGGAAGAGGCCCCGGCGGCCAGCCCATGGGAGCTACAGCAGGCGCATGCTGCCGACTATGTTGCACAGGTGCTGGATGGCAGCCTGCCGGCAGGTGCCTGGCGCGAAATCGGCCTGCCATGGTCGCCCCAGTTGGTAGAACGCTCACGCCGCTCGGTTGGTGCCACCATTGCCGCGGCGCGCAGTGCCTTGTTGGATGGCTGTGGCGTCAACCTGGCAGGCGGCACGCATCACGCCTATCGCGACAAGGGCAGCGGCTTTTGCGTGTTCAATGACGTGGCAGTAGCCGCACGCCTGTTGCTGCAAGAAGCGTTGGCACGGCGCATCCTGGTGCTTGATCTGGATGTGCATCAAGGCAACGGCACCGCGGCCATCTTTCGTGACGAGCCCCGCGTATTTACCTTTTCCATGCATGGTGCCAAGAACTTCCCTTTCCGCAAGGAAAGCAGCTCACTGGACATCGACCTGCCCGACCACACCGGTGACGAAACCTATCTTGCCCTGCTGCAACAGCATCTGCCCGCCCTGCTGACACAGCAGCAGCCGGATATCGTGTTTTATCTGGCAGGAGCCGACCCATGGCAAGGCGACCGCCTGGGCAAGCTGGCACTGAGCAAACCCGGCCTGTTGCAACGCGATCAACTGGTCATGCAGCAGGTTCGAGACAGCGGTGCCGCGCTGGTCATCACCATGGCCGGCGGCTATGCCAGCAATATCATAGACACCGTCAACATTCAGACCAATACCGTCCACGCCGCATGGCAGCTGTATGGCATGATGCCAGCCATGCCAGACACCTACCCCATTCGGAGAGAGCACAATGCATAAAGCCATTCTTGCCGGCGGTTGTTTTTGGTGTACCGAAAGTATTTTCCAGGCACTGCGGGGTGTTGAAACCGTGGTGTCCGGCTATATCGGCGGCCACACCCCACATCCTGACTACCGCAGCGTCTGCTCCGGTCAGACCGGCCATGCCGAGGCAGTTGCCATCGACTTTGATCCGGACATCATCAGCTTCCGCCAGTTGCTGCAGGTTTTCTTTGCCACCCACGACCCCACCACACCCAACCGTCAGGGCCATGATGTCGGCACACAGTACCGCTCCGCCATCTTCTATCTGGACGCCACGCAACATGACACCGCGCTGGCCGTCATTGCCGAGCTGGAGCAGCAACAGGTTTTCCCGGCACCCATCGTGACCACGCTGGAAGCAGCCAGCCATTTTTATCCAGCGGAAGACTACCACCAGCACTACTATGCCCTGCACGGCGCAGAGCCCTACTGCCAGGCCGTCATTCAGCCCAAGCAGTACAAACTGCGGCGTGCATTTGCCACGTGGCTCAAGCAGGGCTGATGTGGCGGCTGCCAGCGCAAACATGGTGCAGACAGCCGGGCCGCAGACAGCATAAATGCAAGCACCATGGCATGACTGGATGACAATCCGGCATGCCAGACTGCTTTCATGCTGATAACATCCCACCTGCGAGGCCACCTAGGCGGCATGGCAACACCAACCAGGAACTGGCTGCCCAGCATGCGCAAGCCAAGGCCAGACCATCACCAGACAGGTATCATGATGGCCGGGCAGGCAGACCACACCAGACAGCTTGACTATCAGCCACCAGACCAAGCGCAGGAAAACCGCGTCAACCACCAGCCAGGCTGGCTGACACGCCACAATGACCTTCCTGCCCTTGGCACACAGACAGCACCGGCTGTTGCAGGAGAATACCGTTCATGAAGTACATGATGCCCACTGTTTTCATCGTGGATGACGACCCGGCCGTACGCGACTCACTGGCCCTACTGATCATGGCGCAGGGCATGCGCACCGTCACCTTCGCCAGCGCGATGGAATTCCTTGAAGGCTATACCGAAGGCGAAGTCGGTTGCCTGGTGCTGGATATCCGCATGCCGCAAATTACCGGCCTGGCCTTGCAGGAAAAGCTGGTGGAACGCGGCCTGAGCATTCCCATTGTCTTCATCACCGGCCACGGCGATATCGAGCAGTGCCGCCGTGCCTTCCAGTCCGGTGCCATCGACTTCCTCACCAAGCCGATCGACCAGAACCGCCTGATCGACAGCCTGCGCAAAGGCATTCGCATGAGCATCGACCAGTTGCAGCAGGATGAAGAAACCCAGGAAGTGATGAACCAGCTAGACCGCATCAGCGGTCGTGAACGCGAGGTACTGGAGCTGGTGGCCGACGGCCTGTCCAGCAAGGAAATCGCCCGCCAGCTCGACCTATCGCCGCGCACCATCGAAGTACACCGCGCCAACCTGTTCAGCAAGCTGGGCGTAGACTCACTGGCCGACCTGATCCGCTTCTATCTGAAAGCACTGGAAGCCACCGGCAAAAAACGCAGCGAAGAGTCTTTTTTGAACGAAACCGCCCCAAGGCAGTAGAATCGCCCACATGGAAAGACTGTTCAAACATGTCTGCCTGGTGGCAAGACACAGCAAACCGCAAGTGGTGGAATCGCTGCGCACCCTGGCCGACCATCTGGCCGCTGCCGGCGTCACCGTATTCGTGGACAAGGAAAGCGCCACCCAGACCGAGGCAGGCCCGCATCAACTGATCGAACGCAGCGACATGGGCAAGCTGGCTGACCTGGTGATCGTGCTGGGCGGGGATGGCACCATGCTGTCCATTGCCCGCCAATTGGCCCCTTACCGGGTACCACTGGTCGGCATCAACCAGGGCCGGTTGGGCTTCATGACCGACATTCCGCGTCATGAAATGCTGGAGGCCATCGATGCCATCCTGGGCGGCAATTTCGTGCCGGAAAACCGCATCCTGCTGCAAGCATCGGTAATTCGCGAAGACGCCGAAGTCGCCAATGCGCTGGCCTTCAACGACATCGTATTCAGCCGCGGCGCCGTGGGTTCGATGATCGAATTCGAAGTCTTCATCGACAACCAGTTTGTCTACAGCCAGCGCTCGGACGGCCTGATTGTCTCCACCCCCACCGGTTCCACCGCCTACTCGCTGGCCGCTGGCGGCCCCATCCTGCACCCCACGCTGCAGGCGATTGCGCTGGTGCCCATCTGCCCGCAGTCGCTCAATAACCGCCCCATTGCGGTGAACGACTCCTGCGAAGTGGAATTCATGCTGACCCGCGGCCTGGACGCGCGCGTGCATTTTGACGGCCAGTCGCACTGCGACCTGATGGAAATGGACCGCGTGCTGATTCGCCGCTACCGCAACCCGCTGCGCATCCTGCACCCGGTGGGTTACAACTACTACGACATGCTGCGCCACAAGCTTCACTGGGGCGAGCGCCTGCTCTGACACGCACATACCATGCTGCTATCCCTTCTGGTCAAAGACTTCGTCATCGTTGACAGCATTGCGCTGGACTTCTCGCCCGGTTTTACCGTACTGACCGGTGAAACCGGGGCTGGCAAATCCATCCTGCTGGATGCCCTCGGCCTCTTGCTGGGCGACCGCGCCGAAGGCTCGCTGGTGCGCGAGGGAGCCGAACGCGCCGAAATCAGCGCCGAATTCGACAGCCGCCAGCGCCCGGAAATCAAAGCCTGGCTGCAGGAAAACGCCCTGTCCGGCGATGACGACATCGTGCTGATCCGCCGTGTACTGGACAAATCCGGCCGCTCGCGCAGCTTCATCAACGGTCAACCGGCCACCCTGGCCCAGCTCAAACAACTGGGTGAGTTTCTGGTCGACATCCACGGCCAGCACGCCCACCAATCATTGGTGAAAGCCGAAGCCCAGCGCGAACTGCTGGATGCCTACGCAGGCTGCAGTTCACTGGCCCGCGAAGTGCATCAGGCCTGGCAGGAATGGCAAGCCGCCCGCAAAGCGCGCAGCGATGCCGACAAGCTGTCACGCGAATCCGAAGTGGAACGCGAACGGCTCACCTGGCAGATCAACGAACTGAGCGAGCTGGGCCTGCAGCAGGATGAATGGGCGGGCCTCAACCAAAGCCATTCCCGCCTGGCCAATGCCGCCGAGCTGGTACAAAGCGCGCAGTACGCGGTGGATACCCTGTCCGAGATGGAGGGCAACTGCCTGTCCGTGCTCACCCAGGTACAAAGCCGCCTGAGCAAGCTGGCCAACCTCGACCCACGGCTGGCCGACACCCTGTCGCTGCTGGATTCGGTGGATGCCGAACTGCGCGAAGTCGTCTACAGCCTGCGCGACTACGCCAGCGACATCGACGAAGACCCCGGCCAGCTGCAACAGGTGGAAAGCCGCATCGACAGCCTGATGAGCATGGCGCGCAAATACCGCGTGCAGCCGCAGGAACTGCCGCTCAAGCTGGCCGACTGGCAAGCCCAGTTGGCCGCGCTGGAAGCCTCCACCGACAGCGAAGCCCTGGCATTGGCCGAAACCGCCAGCCTGTCGCGCTACCGCACCCTGGCCGAAGCCCTGTCCGGCAAGCGTCGTCAGGCCGCCAGCGAACTGTCCGCCCGCATCAGCAAGGAAATGCAGCAGCTGGCCATGAGCAGCGCCCGCTTCGCCATCGAACTGGCGGCCCTGGCCGAACCCGGCGCCCATGGCCTGGAATCCATCGAATACCTGGTGGCAGCCAATGCCGGCACCAGCCTGCGTCCGCTGGCCAAGGTGGCCTCCGGCGGCGAACTGTCACGCATCAGCCTGGCCATGCAAGTGGTGATCAGCCAGGTGGCCAGCGTACCGACGCTGATTTTCGACGAAGTGGATGTAGGGATAGGCGGACGCGTGGCCGAAGTCATCGGCCATATGCTGAAGCAACTGGGCCAGCGTTATCAGGTACTGTGCATCACCCACCTGCCCCAGGTGGCCTCCTGCGGTGAGCAGCACTGGCAAGTCAGCAAGCGCGAAGAAAAGAAACGCGTGGTCAGCCGCATCACCCCGCTGGATGCCGAGCAGCGCGTGCTGGAAATCGCCCGCATGCTGGGCGGTGCCGAGCTCACCCAGACCACCCGCCAGCATGCCGCAGAAATGCTGGAAATGAACCGCGCCACCCCCTAGCCAAAACGGCCTGGGGCGGTTATGATTGCGTCCTCTTCGCCAATGGTGCCAAGCACCGCTGGCCTGGATACTGCGGAGGTTTGGGTGAGTGGTTTAAACCAGCAGTCTTGAAAACTGCCGACGGGAAACCGTCCGTGGGTTCGAATCCCACAGCCTCCGCCATTAATTGCCATTAAGGCCCTGATTTTTCAGGGCTTTTTTTTCATTTAAAAATACTCAGTATGCCATTAAGTATGCCATTTACCATCAATGTTCTTACACACCATTGGACGTCAAGTTGATTTTGAGTTGCGTCTGAAAAGTTGTGGTTTAGCAACATGCGCTGGTGCCTTAGGCACTTCAGCATGTAGTCATCAAGAACGACCGCCAAATTTTGTTGATGCTGACGCACATTTTCGGTGATTTACCCCATCAACAAAGTAAGGCTATTCGCACTCAGCGCCAGCCCGCCATGCCATGGCAAGATCTTCCCCAGTTTTATGTCGATCATTTCAAGGCACGAAAAACCTATGACATCACACGCTCTACCCTTCTGTTCCTGATTCTGACCGCAGCACGCTCGGGTGAAGTGCGCGGGATGACCTGGAGTGAAGTCGACCTGAAAGCTAAGGTCTGGGTCATTCCTCCAGATCGCATGAAAGCAAAAGTTCAGCACCGCGTTCCATTGAGTGATGTCGCCATTGAAATTCTTCGTCACCAGATAGGACTACATCAAGAACTGGTCTTCCCCTCGCCTCTAGATTCAGTTGTCTTGTCAGACATGGTTCTCACGGCATACCTGCGGCGCGTACGCGCTCCCAGCGATGTTGAGGGGCGGGTTGCGACGGCACACGAATTCCGCTCAAGCTTCCGTGACTGGTGCAGTGAGAATGGCTTTGCGCGGGACCTAGCAGAACGCGCATTAGCCCATACAGTGGAAAACAAGGTCGAAGCCGCCTACCACCGTACTGACCTGCTTGAGCAGCGACGCCCCATGATGGACGCATGGGCCTCATTCATCACAGGAAGATGACTTCGCAACACTCAGCTACATGGTAGCTCATAATGGAAGAATATAAATTTCAATTAAAAAACAATAACATAGATAATAAATTAGGAAAAACACTGTGGCAAAAGCAAAAAAAATGGGTTGTGTGACTTTCAAACCAACAAAGTGCAGAGTATTGTAAAAAACCAGCTTAGCTGGCGATTTTTACTTTATCCAAACAGGAGTGAGCATGGATCTCACAGCGACAAACGGGCTTTTAATGCCGGACATCACCTATCTTTGCAACACATTCGCCGACTCAATCGAGAGTAGGTGGCCAGCGGTCCAAGCCATAGAAACAGATTCCGGACCTACCGCATCGGAAGCAGCAAAGGAAATTTACAATCAAGTTCAGAATCACATCCAAAAAGCAAAAAAAGTTCTAGAACCTATTGTTAGTTTTATAAAAAACCGCCAGCAGGCCGTAAATCTCTGTTCTCGCATTTCGTTGAGTGTGAAGCGTATTGGTACGCACCGTGCTCAGCGCAGTACCCGTCGTAGCTCTACCAAGCGTGCAAAACCATCGGGTTCATCCGACTCCGACGGAGGCCCCGCTGCGTCAGACACATCTGATCGACGTATCTTCTGCCGCACCTCCCTTCCGCATTACCTCAGTTTTTCCAGTAACACCGCAGTAAACTCCTCTAGTAAATCAATAGCACACTCCAGCAATGGCTATTTATGCCATGCTATTTCCACGCTACTCATCTGGCTCTATTACTTAGCTTTAATACCATTTCAATTCGACATACCAACCTCGTCACGCATGGGGGTGAGTCATGTCCGACGTCCCCCAGTATTGAGTAGCACGTGACTTTAGAGTCCAATCAACCCCATATGGAGATTGGACATGAAGAAACGTTTCACCGAAGAACAGATCATCGGCTTCCTGCGCGAAGCGGAAGCCGGCATGCCCGTTGCACAGTTGTGCCGCAAATACGCCTTCTCAGAAGCCAGCTATTACCTTTGGCGCAACAAATTCGGCGGAATGAATGTCTCCGAGGCCAAGCGTCTCAAGGAGCTGGAAACCGAGAATGCGCGCCTGAAGAAACTCCTGGCCGAGACCATGCTCGAGAACGAGATTGCCAAAGAGGCCTTGCGAAAAAAGTGGTGAGCGCACCGTCACGGCGGGAGTTGGTGCGCCATCTGGTGGGCAAAGGGCTCAGCGAGCGTCGATCGCTCCGTCTAGCCGACATGAGCCCCAGTTCATTCCGCTACCAACCCGCCACCGACCGTAATGTCGCCTTGAAAGCGCAGATCATCGCGCTCGCGCAACGGCACCGTCGCTACGGTGCTGGCATGATCTATTTGAAGCTGCGGCAGAGCGGCATGGTGGTCAATCACAAGCGGGTGGACCGGCTTTATGCTGAGGCAGGTCTGCAAATTCGCCGGCGTAAGCGCAAGAAAATTCCCGTGGCCGACCGTCATCCACTGGCTCGCCCTTTGGCGGCCAATCAGGTTTGGTCGATGGACTTTGTGTTCGACCGGACGGCGGAGGGGCGTGTCATCAAGAATCTGACGGTGGTCGATGATGCCACGCATGAGGCAGTCGCCATTGTTCCGGAACGTGCGATGGGAGGCCTGCATCTGACCCGCGTCCTTGACCAGTTGGCGAAGACACGTGGCTTGCCCAAAGCCATCAGGACCGATAACGGCAAGGAATTCTGCAGCCGAGTGATGTTGAGCTGGGCCCACGCTCATGGGGTTCAGCTCTTTCTCATCGAGCCGGGCAAGCCCAATCAGAACGCTTACATCGAATCCTTTAATGGGCGTTTCCGGGATGAGTGCCTGAACGAACACTGGTTCACCAGCCTGCGCCAGGCCCAGGTTGTCATCGAAGCCTGGCGAAGGGAATACAACAATGAAAGGCCGAAGAAAGCACTGGGTGGTTTGACGCCGGCAGCCTATGCCGAATCATTTGCGGAGAAATCAGGTAAATTAAGCTTGGACTCTAAAGCCCCCTGCTACTGAAAGTGGGGGGACGTCGTACCGTTATGCCCTGTACCGGACACCTGCTTCTCGGTACCAAACGGATTATAAGTAGATCCCAGTTTACTAGTTACTACCCACGAAGCGCCACCTAAAAATAATCGCGACTAAAATATCCACCCTTCCCACACCTGTACGTATCTACTATCGATAAAATTCCTGCAGCAATAGTAGCAGAGACAAGAGCACCCATGCTATGTCGTTTTACAAGATCAAAGGTTATAGGGTTAGTCTCAAACCCGAGAAGATTAAGAACTGGCGGCATCACAATAAAAAAAACTACAACCCCACAAGCAAATATAGATCCAAATAGAAATAAATTTAATAAAAATCGCCTAATTAAAAAAAACACCACTTTTAATATCACTTTGTCACATCTTTTATTGCATTTAAAAATAGTCACGCCTGAAGTGCCCATCACAGGCACGCAAGTATGTTTCATACGGAGAGAGTATTGATGCCACAATTAACCCGCAAAATATAACCGCATTCACATCTGCTTTAATAGCACTCCATGATGTTGGTTTTGTTTCATATCCAATCCAACTCAAAGCTGGAAGTAAAATAAAATATCCAAAAATAATACACAATAGAAAAATAAGTGAAAAAATAATAAAATTTAATATGAATTTTATTAAAAAATATTTAAGTATTTTTAACATACCTGCCTCATTTAAGGATGCTTCCTGTTTTCTCACTAGTAAATTCTTGTAGTAGATTACCGCCCAACGTACCTCCAAATCCCGGTATCGGACTTGGCCCTTGCCACGACTGTAAAGCCAATAGAGCCGAATAGATTATAGATAGAGGAACAATGTATCCCCAGGCCACATCCACTACAAATTAGTGAACATTAATTTCTCAATCTTTCTATCACATAAATTTCTTTACATCATTCCAAGACAAAACGATACCAATAACCACAGCAGTCACCATTAACCCTATCTCTCGCCAAATTATTGGCAGCAAATCAGGAAAGTTCCATTGCGGCAAAAATACGCCAGAACTTAACCAATGAAATACCGGACCCAACAACCACGCAACGATAAGGCCAATATTGCTCAACAAATAAAAAGAAGATGCATAGAGAATAAACTTCTTAAACATTTATCTTCCTCCATTTATTTTCGACTGACCCCAATCACCAGAGTATTCCTGTAACATACCGCCAATTCCTGTTCCAAAAATTTCCGGTGCTGGATTCTTTGGATTCCATCCCATGATGCCATATGGACCGACCGTCACCCAATCCGGCCTATACCACGGATTAAGGATAGCATTTCCATTCTTAGTAATAATACTACCTCCAGCGTAACCAATAGTACTACCTAAAGCAGCACCTAGCATACCTGGCATTGGAGCTTCACCTCTTACAGAAGAACCAACATAAGATGTAAGTGCATTAAACCCAACGGTCCCACTAAGTGTAGCTCCTGTAGTCCACCAACCAGCGGCACCACTCAATGCAACGCTGGACCAATCTATACTCTGTCCCGGTTTGGAATTGAAAATTTGATAACCATAATTTACACCAGCACCGAGCATTGCACTTATGGACTTTCCTACTGCCGTAGCTTCTGCGGAGACAGTTAACCCCCCACCTGCCGGCAAAAATAATACAGCTTCAGGATTAAACTCTTTCAACGGCTCTGACGCAGCCAACCGTTTAAAACTGAGATCTTCCAATGCTTTTTGGGTATCGCATGCAGCTTTATTGGCTGGCCCACACTCGGCTTTAGCTTTTTTGTAGGCTTCGTTTTCCTTCTCTGTAAATAACCAATTATTCGTCACCTCATTAAATGCTGTCCCTGCACCTGCCGTACCTCCCACTACGCCACCAGCAGCAGTACTGGCCAGCGTAACCAGGCTGTTGTATAGCGCCGGGTTATTCTCCAGCGTGATGCCGTTTTCTTTGAGCAGGCGGCTGGCTTCGACTGCGGTGAGGCTGCCGGTCAGGCGGCCTGCAGCATACCGCCAACCCCTGCGCCAAGAGTTGCCGAACCATAATCAGTCAAAATATATTAAAAAAAATCTTTAAAAAAATAAACAAAGAGAAATATAATGCAAAGCCAATAAACTATTTTCTCTAATTTATTAAATTTTTTATACCTTGTCTCTATAGGCATAATTCACCTCTTGCAAGTAGCACAAATCGTTACAGACGGATTATATGTGTAACCAGGAGTACCGACACCAAGCTCAACGCCAGTCGCACCTCCGATGGCATGCACTATATTCCCACCGACACCTACCGACTTTAAAAATGGTATAGGGACAAATGCGGAGAAAGACCACGCCCCTCCCTGAATAAAATTATCAACGTCCATTCCATTTTTTGCCCCAAATACATATCCATTTACAAATGAGAAGCCTGGCTTTGGCATACTAGACCAGTCCGTCCCTGCAATCGGTCTTGACTGACCATATGAATAATATATTGCACCCGTATAATTATTGACCACTTTGGATACATTACCAATCAATGGAATGTACCCAGTCGATGATGAATAATCGGGCTGCGGCAGTAGTTGATTTGGGGGATAGTAAGCATCATGGTCTTTGCTACCTATCACAACTGTATTCGCATTTTCTCGACTACTAAAATCACCATTTACATTAATCGCAATTTGTAACGCTTTGTCGTAATCAGCTTGACATTGTTGTGTTTTGCATCTCTTCTTGCCTTCAACGATAGCAGCCACTTGATGTGCCAGATCGTTATTCGTCACCTCATTAAACGCCGCCCCCGCCCCGGCACTGCCGCCCACCACCCCACCCGCTGCACTGCTGGCCAGCGTAACCAGGGTGTTGTATAGCGCCGGGTTGTTTTCCTGGGTGATGCCGTTTTCTTTGAGCAGGCGGCTGGCTTCGACTGCGCTGAGGCTGCCGGTCAAGCTGCCTGCGGCACCGGCTGCGCCACCGGTCAGGCCGCCGATGACGGTGTGCAGGCCAATGCGCAGTTTGCCTTGTTCGCCCCAGTCCTGATTGATTTGTTCGGCTTGGGCAAACAGTTGTTGGGCTTGTTGCTCCTGGCCGTCGGCGTGGGCTTGTTTGGCTTGTTCGATCAGTGCATTGGCTTGTTTGATCTGGGTTTCGGCGTATTTCCCTACCGCACTGCTGGCCTGCTGCCCAAAGGTTTGGGTAATCAGTGTTTGTGCGTCGATGTCTTGCTGCACTTTGTCGGCGTCGAAGATGCGCTGGATGCCGCTTTGCGGGTCGCCGGTGCGGGCGGCGCTGTTGCCGGCGATGCCGGCGATGCCGCTGATGCCGCTGATGCCGCTGCGGGTGTCGCTGCCGGCGCTGCCACTGTCGTTGCCAAAGCCGATGCCAGAGCCGGACGGGCTCCACATGCCTTGCAGGTTCATCGATGTGCCGATGTTGAGGCTGCTGCTGCTGGCGTTGTAGTCGGCCTGGTTGTGCAGGTCGGTCATGGCAAGCTGGCCGCCTGTTGCAAACTGGTTGTTGTGGTCCTGCACGGCTTGTTCGGTGCTGCTGATGACGCCGCCGGTGAGGGTGGTGTCGCCCTTGACCTTGACCTTGAAGCCTCCATCGCCCGCCAAGATGCCGCTTTGTTCGCCTACGCTGACAAAGTCGCTATTGACCTTGCTGTTGCTGGCACTGATGCTGCCGCCCATCATGCCGTAGCCAACAGAGAGGCTGCCGCCAACGCTTTGTTGCTTGCTGTCGTAGTGATTCTTGTCTTGCAGGCTTTCAATGCTGAGATTGCCGCCGGCATCGGCGCTAATCTGCTTGCCAGCGACGACCGCGCCTTTAAGCGCCAGGTCGCCGCCGCTGCTCAGGCTGACGTTCTCGCCGGCATTGAGATGGGTGTTGTTGTAGCTGACGCTGTCGCCATCGGCATGGCCCCGGCTCTTGGAGACGCTGGCATTCAGCATCAAGCCGCTGGTGCCGAAGCTAATGCCGATACTGCCGCTGCTGCCGGAGTTCTTGCCATGCTGCTGGTCGGCATCCTGGCTGGCCTGCAGCTGGATGCGGTTATCCGCGGCCAGTGCGATATCCTTGGCTGCTTTCAGGTCGCTGCCTTGAATCAGGATATTGCTGTCCTGGCCAGCGCCGGTGGCGACCAGATTGATGGAGCCTGCGGCAGTGATGCGGCTGCCCGCACTGGTATCCGACGACGATTCACTGTGTGATTTGTTGCTGCTACTGCCCACCGAAATGCTGATGTTGACACCGCCGGCTTTGTCAGCATTGCTGGCATCGCGGGTTTCTGGTTTGCCATCAGCACCGGTCTTGCCGGTTGCGATCTGGTTATCCTTGCCATCAATGGTGGTTCCCTGACCGGCTTCCACCGCTTTGTAGGCAGAGTAGGCCGACATGCCTGTACTGGCTGCGGCCAGCGCCTTCATGCGGGAATCGCTGGTATGGCTGGCTGCCTTGGACATTTGATCGGCGGTCTGGATGGCATTAACCACCGGACTGGAAAGGGCGAGGATCAGCCCGCTTTGCTTGAACCCGGTGTCGGTGACGTTCTGCGTGGTTTCCCGTGCTTCGGTGATGGCAATGTCTTTGGCCCGGATATTGACGTCGCCGCCGCCATTCACGCCCGTGGCCAGTACACTGCTGCCGGTCTGGGTGTATTTCTGGCCTGCTATCAGGGGTTCTAAGCCGGAACCCCGAAACACATGCCAAATTCAGCCAAACGCTTTTCAACAGAGGGTGTTTTGACCGCAGAAACCGCGTTAGCCGGCGCGACGGCCGGCGAGTGGGAACGCCATGACGGCCGTTTCGAGGCCACCTTGCAGCCCAGCTGGACGCAAGAACAAGCCATTGCGTTCGAGGTGGCCACCGAGAGCATCACGATGGTGATCGGCATCCTGCAAGGCGAAATCTACGACGCTGGCCAAGACCACGACAAGGTGTCCAGCCTCCGCACAGAAGTGTCCCATCTTAATCAAAGAGCACCTGCACCGTCATTACTGCTTCACCATCAACTGAGACTTGGCACAGTCTTCCCGCTTCAATAGGCAGAATTGACCCCACCATTAGCTCGGCGACCTCCTTGGCCTTTTCAGTTGAGTAGCCAGGAACGATTTTCTGAATCTCCGCAGCGGTTGCGTTGGGCGGAACGTTCTGCGGCGGGCAGCGGAGCACTATTGGCTTGCCTTTGTGGTTTGCTTGAATTCCAGGCGTGGTTTGGTCGTCGATTCCCTGTAGAACGGTGTCTCCACTAAACTTAAGAACGTATTTGTCATGAGAGAAATTCCCCTGAAGAACGCATAGTTCCGATTTAACTGAATCTTCACCTATCCGTAAGGCGGATGATTTGCATGCAGACTTGTTGGGAGTGGGCCGAATGACAAGCATCTCGTCGCTACTTGCGAAGCTTGAATAGGCCAATGCAATAAAAACGGCAACGAAAAAAGTAAACATCTTTGTAAATCGAAAAATCATTTCCTTATCCTAATCGTTATCGCTACAACGGTGTACCGAAAGCGTCCCGCCCCAGTCCCTAACGTGACATGCCCTTGTCCCGTTTCTGTTCCTTCTCTTGCACGATGCGCTCAAGGAAGGCTGCTTGCAACTTGGCAAACGGCTCCCCTCCTCGGGCAATCACTTGAATTAGGTCTCTCTGCTACTCCGCCAGTTTTTTCGCCTTGCCCCACTCGACCTTGAGCGAAGCCGCCTGCTGCTTGGCGTAAGCCTCAGTTAGATTTAAAAAACCTGGCTGGCTTATTTTGTCATGTCACTTTTACACCGGATGGCCGCAAGTCCCGATTTATGCAACAAAGCCCTTGTAACAGATACTGCCATGAAAACCAAGGCCATTGACTGGAGTCCAATCGCTAAAGTATCACTTCCTCCGTGAGCTGTTAAACCATATTTCCCGCGCCTGGTTAAGGCTAGGCTCATTTGCCCCTCCCTCCATATTCGGTTTTTTAAACTGAACCGGATCATCTTCCCAAAGACAAATTGGACATATCTCATAATCTCCCAAAACGGAAATTGTGCGATTGCCACAGCATGGGCACTCAACCATTTCTACAGAACTGTTATTCATTGATTTCTCCAGTAATTTAAACCGCCACTAGGCTTAAACATGGTCTTGGGGGCTCCTGAGGAGTTTTTGACAGCAAATACATTGTTCGTCGGGTCGTAAATTAGTACATCTCCATTACCCCTCACCTTTGTCAGTGCACCCGGCGGCGGGGAGCTTACAAAGCCTTGAGCAGCATCAACATATTCAGATGCATTTTTATATTCGGGAAACTCATTTCTGTGTTTTGCCCAATGTGCAACAGCATTGCCTGGAGCGGAAAGATTTTTGGTGGCAGACCAATCGCCTATCAGTGCATTTCCTTGATTATCTACTGTTATTTTTTTGATTGTTCCAAGCCCAACTGCCAATATAGATAGTTGCTGATTACTGATTCCCAGTCCTTTTGCATAGTCAGCAGCCGCATCAGCAAGAACCCCTTGTATCGGATTACCTGATGTCCCAGTTAACAGTGCATAACGCTCTTGTTCACTCAAAGGATGTCCGAAGAGTAGCTGTTCAAATCCAGCCCTCTTTGCATTGTCCATGGCATAGAATTGCTTTTCAAATGGGGTCTGCAAGCTTGGATTCTGACGAATTACATCCAAATAATAGCGAGTGTCAGTTTCTCTTGGAGTTTTGCTGTTACCAAAAGCCAAGTTTGCTACATCAACACCGCCCTGGGCCAAGTTCTGGATTTGATTATACGCAAGTGCCGCATCATTAATCTCTCGCATATGACTATCCAAACAAGATCTTGTCTGGCAGGCGCGCATAGCTTCTGAGTTGGCATCTGATAGTTTTGTAGCCTCGTCAACTGCAGTCTTCACACAACCACTATCATGCACAGCCCGACAAGCGGCCACTTTTTTTGCCAAGTCAGCGATCTGCTGATGCTTGAGATAATTATTTGTAACCTCATTGAATGCTGTACTGGCCCCCGCAGTGCCACCAACCGCTGCACCAGCTGCCGTTCCAGCCAATGTGACTAAGGCATTGTAAAGTGCGGGATTATTTTCTTGTGTAATACCGGAGGACTGAAGCAAGTCAGCGGCTTGTGCTGCCGTCAAACTCCCCGTCAAGCTGCCTGCAGCCCCTGATGCACCACCTGTCAGTCCACCTATAACGGTGTGAAGCCCAATACGGTAAGTACCGTTATCGCCCCACTGATCGCTGATCTGTTTGGCCTGAGCATCAAGACTGTCCGCTTCAGCATCATTCCCCTCAACCCGGGCCTTAATTGCCTTGTTCTGGATAACATTGGCCTCTTTCATCTTGTCGGCTGCATAGTCCCCCACCAGTTTGCTCGCCTGTTGACCGAAGGTCTGGGTGATCTGCGCTTGTGCGTCCACCTCCTTCTGTACCTTGTCCGCATCAAAGATCGGCTTAAGGCCAGTCTGCGCATCTCCCGTGCGGGCGACGGTATTGCCCGCCACGCCGCTGATGCCGCTGCGGGTGTCGCTGCCGGCGCTGCCACTGTCGTTGCCAAAGCCGATGCCAGAGCCGGACGGGCTCCAGGCACCCAGCGCGTTCATGGACGTGCCGACATTGATGCTCTCGCTGCTGGCCTGGTATTCCGCATGGTTGTGCAGGTCTGTCATGGCGAGCTTGCCGCCCGTTTCGAACTGGTTCTTTTGCGCCTGCACGGCCTGTTCGGTGCTGGTGATCACGCCGCCAGTGAGCGTGGTATCGCCTTTTACCTTGACGTTGAAGCCGCCATCGCCCGCCAAGATGCCGCTTTGTTCGCCTACGCTGACAAAGTCGCTATTGACCTTGCTGTTGCTGGCACTGATGCTGCCGCCCATCATGCCGTAGCCAACAGAGAGGCTGCCGCCAACGCTTTGTTGCTTGCTGTCGTAGTGATTCTTGTCTTGCAGGCTTTCAATGCTGAGATTGCCGCCGGCATCGGCGCTAATCTGCTTGCCAGCGACGACCGCGCCTTTAAGCGCCAGGTCGCCGCCGCTGCTCAGGCTGACGTTCTCGCCGGCATTGAGATGGGTGTTGTTGTAGCTGACGCTGTCGCCATCGGCATGGCCCCGGCTCTTGGAGACGCTGGCGTTCACCATCAGGCCACCGGTGCCGAAGCTAATGCCGATACTGCCGCTGCTGCCGGAGTTCTTGCCATGCTGCTGGTCGGCATCCTGGCTGGCCTGCAGCTGGATGCGGTTATCCGCGGCCAGTGCGATATCCTTGGCTGCTTTCAGGTCGCTGCCTTGAATCAGGATATTGCTGTCCTGGCCAGCGCCGGTGGCGACCAGATTGATGGAGCCTGCGGCAGTGATGCGGCTGCCCGCACTGGTATCCGACGACGATTCACTGTGTGATTTGTTGCTGCTACTGCCCACCGAAATGCTGATGTTGACACCGCCGGCTTTGTCAGCATTGCTGGCATCGCGGGTTTCTGGTTTGCCATCAGCACCGGTCTTGCCGGTTGCGATCTGGTTATCCTTGCCATCAATGGTGGTTCCCTGACCGGCTTCCACCGCTTTGTAGGCAGAGTAGGCCGACATGCCTGTACTGGCTGCGGCCAGTGCTTTCATGCGGGAATCGCTGGTATGGCTGGCTGCCTTGGACATTTGATCGGCAGTCTGGATGGCATTGACCACCGGACTGGAAAGGGCGAGGGTCAGCCCGCTTTGCTTGAGCCAGGTATCGGTGACGTTCTGCGTGGTTTCCCGTGCTTCGGTGATGGCAATGTCTTTGGCCCGGATATTGACGTCGCCGCCGCCATTCACGCCCGTGGCCAACACACTGCTGCCGGTCTGGGTGTATTGCTGACCTGCTACCAGCGTGACATCGCCAGAGATGGCACCAATGGTGCTCCCGGTGGCCTGGGTCACTTTGGTGCTGCCATCCTGGCCCTGTTCGCGGCTGCCGATGGTGATGCCAAAGCCGCCACTACCCATCAGGCCGGATTTTTTCTCAACGTGATGGTTGATGTACTCGTCAGTGGAGCGGGCTTCCTTGAGCGTCAGATTGCCACCCGCTTGCAGCAAGGTGCCTTGATCGCTGACCACCTGACTGCCGGTCAACGTCATGTCTCCACCGGCAACTGCTTTGACGGTCGTACCGGACACGCTACTACCTTTGGCGGTAGTTTGTTGGTCGTGATAGCGCTCGTCGATGGTCTTACTGGAAAAGATGCCTTTTTCCGTATGGTGACCCTGCCAGTCAACCGTACGTGTTTGTTGGCCGCTGTCCAGAGCAATGTTCTGGCCAGCCTGCAACAGGACTTGCCCTTTATCGCTAGAAAGATCCGCTGCTACGGCCCGGATGTCGCGACCAGCCACTACCGCCAGATCGCCTTGTGTATGAATGGTACTGCCTGCCTGATCTGTGGCGGCACTTTGAGACCAGTTGCCGCCATCCCAGAACAGGTTGTGTTGCTGAGAGGTATCTACTGTATTGATGGCGACATCCTGGCCAGCCTGCAGCAGGGTACTCCCCCCTTTTGCTTGGTTTTGCAATTGGGCCCCGGATAGGGTCAGGTTTTGCCCTGCCGAAACCAACATTTGTCCGGCACCGCCATCTACATACAAACCTGCAACCCGATCAACCGTCGTTTGTTGCAGCATCGTATTGCCACTACCCTGCTGTTGGCTGAAGGTGGTGCTAGCGACATTGATATCCCGACCGGCGGTCATCGCCAGGCTGTTGCCCGCCTGAACCGTGCCACCCTGGTTATTGATATCGGTGACAGCATTCAGTGCAACATCCTTGCCTTGCAATCGCCCGCTCAGATTACCCAGTGTGTCGGCATTGACGGCCAGCAACTGACGTCCGGCAATTGCCCCTTGATTATCCAGATTCTTGTTGAGATTGATCCTGACCTGATCAGCAGCCAGAATCGCACCGTTGTTCGCTAGGTCGCCAGGCTGCATCTTTACGTAAACCTGCGGTACCAATACTTGTTGGTGCTGTCCATTGGGCAAAGTCACTGTCTGGGCAACCAGCCAGACAATATCACTAGTGAGCAGGGCCATCTGCTCGGGCGTCAACGCAACCCCAGGCACCAGTTGATGGGCTGCCGCAAAGGTTTTGCCACTGTCCATGAGTGCACGATATTGATCTTCATCGCTGGCATAACCGGTCAGGAAGCGACGGCCAGTGAGTTGTGCTACCTGATCCCGAATCAGTTGCTGCTCGTAATAGCCATCACCCAGGCGTTTCGCGGTGGTGGCTGGATTTGCGTTGAGCCCGTTGAGCAAGTAATCGGACCCCAGCCATTGCTGCTGATTGGTGAAGGCCGGGTCGGTCTGTATCAGCGCCGCCACGCCATTGGGCGACAGGCTGAACAAGCTGTTGCTTGGCAAGTGGACATTGGGAGAACTGGTGATGATGGCTCCGGGGATGCCGCCGGAGCCGGGCTGCACGATCACCGTACCATTGCTGGATCCGCTGACATTGACAGTATTGCTACCAGGCTGCGGTGCCGCCAAAGGATTGGGACCGGTGCGCCCCTGATCCAGGTTGTTAGCGCTACCGGCGTTGATCGTCAGGCTGGTATTCCCCTGGATGCTGGCGGCCACGCTACCGATGGTTTCCCGGATATCGGCTTGCGGGTTGGCAAATGCACTACCAGCGTAGGTATAACTGGTGACATCAAAGTGGTGATCCCGATACAGAGTGGCTGCGGTATTCACCACCTTGCTACTGCCCACACCATTGCTGGCACTGTCAATCAGCAGATTTCCACCCGCAGCGATCTGGCCATAGCGATTGTCGAGCAACTGGCCTGGCTCCAACACCATATCGCCACCGGCACGAATGGAAGCAACAGCACCGGCATTGCTGGCCAATACATCATCTATAGCCGTGTGATGACTTACACGAGACCGTTCGTTCAAAGCCTCTTGTGTCGGGCTCTGTGTTCTGTTGACAATGGTGTGTGTTGGATCCGTCAGTTGATAGGGCCCGATCAACAACACGCAATTGCTACTGCAGCTACCGTACTGCGTGTCATAGCTTACGGCATCAGTCTGGTAGGAAAAATAAGGTGCTCCACCTGTGCCGCCCTGACCATGTAGCAGAGCAAAGGGGTCAAAGCCGTTAGGACTTTGGTCCGGATTGATCACACCATCCTGACGCAGGGTGTAATAAATAGTTTGGGTTTTCGGCTGATCGATGTTGATGCGCCAACGTTCTCCGGTCATGCCCCAGCCACGACCATTAGCAAAGAAAAAACTGCTGGTTTGCGGGCTGAGTTTGACCACCGCACGACCCAGTACCTTCCCATCCGGTGTGATTATCTGGTCGTTACTGACAATGTCGGCGGGGTCAACAAAATAGATTTGGGAAGCGCGATAGTTGGCTGAGGCATGAAGATCACCACCATTGTGGCCATTTCCTTGCCAGGCAGCCAGATTCATGTTGACGGTCTCGTCCAAGCTAGCCTGTTGGCTAATGGCAACCCGCAACCGCTCATTACGGACAGTGTCGGCACTGATCGCCATATTGCCCTTGGATTCAATGATAGCGGACTGATTGTCGACCAAAGCCGCACTGCCGCTGACCACTCCGTTCGCATCTACCACACCGCCAATTGCCATGGCACCATCGCTGTAGATCAACGCGTTTTCACCATTGGTGAGCCGGGTGGTGCCGATGGCCAGGTTCTGCCTGCCGGCGATAACGGCAGATTTGCCGTTTTCCTGCAGGTTATCGATCTGCGTGGCAGACAAGCGGATGTTGTCGCCGTATATCCTGCCGGAGCCGGCATTAAGAATTTGCTGTCCGGACTCTATCGACAGTGTGCCGCCGTCGATCAGGCCTCGGTTCTCTACCAGGCTATTGGCGGTCAGTGTCAGGTTGCTGGCACTGATTTCACCTTGGGCAGCATTATGAATATCATTGGCCTGCAACTGAGCCGAATTGCCCGCGCGTATTGCCGCCTGATTGTCCAGTCGCCCCGGTGTGCTGATGCTCAAATTGTGGCCGGCCTGAACATCTGCCTGCACTGAGAGATCTTGCAGCACGGACAGGCTCAGGTCTCGCCCTGCGCTCAGTGAACCGACGCCGGTCAAGCCGTTGGCGGTCAGCGCCAAATCCTGGCTGGCGGCGACGCTGCCGCCGTCCTGGCTTAGCGTGGTCGTTGCAAGGCTGATGGAACCGCCTGCTGCGATCTGTCCGCCGGCATTGTTGGTGGCACCACTCAATACGAGCTGTGCCGCCGAGTTGGTGAGGATGCTGCCCTGGGCATTATTCAGGCTATTGGTCTGCAGCGTCAGGCTGCCGGCCTGTATGCCCAACTGGGTATTGCGAGTGGCACTGTTGTCAACATCCCCAGCCGTCACCTCCAGATGCTGACCACTTTGCAGCAAACCCTGCTGGTTATTCAGCGCGCCCTGGTTCAGTTGTACCGTCAAATCGCCAGCGGATTGCAATTTACCTTGATGATTGTCGAGTGATCCGGTGCTAATGCTTGCCGTCCCCTCGCTCACCATCTGGCCCTGGTTGCTGACACTGCTTTGAGCTGTCACCTGCAGACCGGTTTTGCTGCCGATGTAGCCCGCCGCGTTGTCCAGGCTACCGGCCTTGAGCGTAAGTTGTCCGCCGCTGACCATACCCTGCGCGCCGCTATCCAGATTGCGAAGCTGTGCGCCCTGAGTGTCCACGGACAGGGATTGGGCGGCTTGAATGGCCCCTCGTTGATTCAGCAAGGCGCCGCTGTGAATGTCCACTTGTTGGGCGCTAATGGTGGAGTCGGTATTGCTCAGCTCTCCACTCTGTACTGTCAAAGCAGCGGCCTGAATCCGGCCGGCATTGCTATTGGTCAGTGTGGCGGTCGACAAGGTCATGTTGCCGCCGGCCAGTATCCCTTTCCCGCTGCCGCTTTCGGTATTGAGCAAGTTTTGACCTTGCGTGTTGAGGCTCAAGGCATTGCTGGCCGCAATCACCCCCTGCTGGTTATTCACCGCGCCGGTGGTGGCCGATACATTCGTGCCGACGATACTGCCCTGGCGGTTGTCCACTGCACCGCTGTTGATTGTCAGCTGAGCCGCGTAGACCTGACCGGCCTGATTGTTCATCGCACCGGCTTGCAGTTGGACATCACCCTGACTGCCAAGCTGGCCCTGGCTGTTGTCCAGTGTGGCACTGGTCAATTGCAAGAGCCCGCTCGATGCCAGTTTGCCGCCAACATTCAGAATACGATCGGTTTGAATATGCGCAGACGCTACGTTCAAACTACCACCGGTGTTATCCAGTTGACCACCACGGACCTGAAGGTTACGAAGCGCCATGGCGCCATAGTTGCTCAGCCCTTGGCTGCTGCTCAGGTCGATGCTGCCATTGGCAAGCAGACTCCCCTGGTTGCTTAACAAGCCCGCTACCGTGATTTCTCCATCGGGCAGGACCTCGGGCGCAACGGGTACGGTGGAAACGGCCGACGAACCGCCCGGCGTGACGGCGGGTAGATCCATGGTGACCGTGCTGCTGGATCCAGACTGCCCAGTCCCACCACTGCCCGAAGAATCCGGAATCATGCCGAGATTGCCGCTGCTTTGCATGCTGCCAGCAGACAGCGCTAGTCCCTGGCTGCCGGTTTGTCGTAACTGGCCCGCATTGGTCAAGGTGTTGGCAGCCAGTTGGAGCCGCTGTCCACTGACAATGCCCGTCGCTGCATTGCTGACGTCAGAGGCTTGTGCTTGAATTTGGCGTCCCGCGTTGATCACACCTTGATTGTTCAGAGCACCAGTAGACACTTGCATGTCCTTGGCTGACGACAGCGTACCGCTATTGTTCAGGGCCGTTGTCTGGACTGACAACGCACCACTCTCCTGGCTGGCAATCCTGCCGCTGTTGTCCAACCAGCCATTGGCTTGCAGCGTCAGGCCATCTTGCTGGGCAATAAGCTCGCCCGCATTGCGTGCGCCTACACCCTGTTCCGTGGCCAGCAAAGTGATCTTGCCGGCATACATGCCCCCCAACGCCGCCACGTCCAGCGCATAGCCTGGCACCGTACCCGTCGACGTGACGCTGCCCGACACTTCTCCATCCGCAGTCAAGGAATTACTGCCGACAACCACTTTCAATTGCTTGGCCCATAAGCCGGCATTCAGCTCGACGGCGCGCGCCAGTACCGTGGTGTAGTCGCTCTGGTTGTCGTTCAGCCCGCCCCCACGACTTGGACCATACCCGAACCAACACGATACCCCTCAAGACTACCTCCAGACAGAACGGGAGTGCCTGCGGCAAAAGTAGTACGACTGGCATTCAGTACGCTGACACCATCAAATACCAGGCCCGCCGGGTTGGCGATAATAAGGTCCGCTCTTGCGCCGGCGATCTCCAGAGTTCCTTTGATGATTGACGGGTTCTGGCTGTTGACTTGGTTGACGATCACCCGCGCATTACCGGTGCTTAGCCAAGGGTTCCCGCTGACCCAACCCGCGCTTTGTGTTTGTACGGAGGCGCGGCTATTGTTGAATACTGTTGCCGCCGTGGTGGTATTGAACTGGCTATACTGATTCATCGAGATCCCACCAGTTGTCGGGGTCTGGATATTGATCTGCACCGAGCCATTGGCCGTATTCAACACCGTAGGGCGTTGTGATGCCGGGGCGGTGGGGTCGGCAGTAATCTGTGCGAAGGCGGGCTGTCCCAGCGACAGCAACATTGTGACCACCAGCGGGCGCACCGTCCAATAAGTAGCCGATGACTGGGATCGCACTCTCAAGCCCCGCTGTCCGGCTACAGATGAGGCAATCTCAGGTACTGCCATGAGCATAGCGCGCAAGGCATTGAAAACGAGACGATAGCACTGCTGATTCATGATGAAGGTCCAAACAATTCGAATAAGGCGTCAGTTCAAAAGCTGGTAGTGAGGTTGACCCCCCCCGTAGTGCGCGGGGTTCTAAGATGCTCGGGATAGCCAAAAGGCTGGCTGACAAACAAGTCGTATGACACACCGAAGCATTGGCCTCTAACACCTAGCGTTCCACCCGCTAGGCGTTGCCCTTGCAACAAGGCTGCAGAAGGCCCGCTCACGCGGCCATAGTCGTAACCCAGATAAAACTCCATTCCGGCCTTGAACCAACCCAAATCGTTGCGCAGAAACCAGCCGCTTTCCGCACTCAACTGGTTCTCGCCGTTGTAACCGCGAACGGTATAGCGGCTGCCTATAGAAAACCTATCCTGAGGAATCAAAGGGGTATCGTTCCATTGCCCACGAAAGCTGGAATTCACGTGAAAAGATTCCCCAGCTAGACGAAATGGCACTTCTAACTGGGCATCCGCCAGATAAAGGCGCATGCGGGAAGTGCCTTCGTTGAAGGCCTCTTCCGGTGCGGGCTTGGATTGCAGCGCGCCCGTGCCCTGGCGGTATCTGAGATTGGTATCCAGGGTGGCGGCCCCCAGATACTCCCGATGGCTCAAACCGAACTCCCATCCCGCCATCCGCCGCTGTTGCACGTCAATTTCGGCATCATCAATGTAGCTATTGGCGGTTCGTTGCCACCCTTTGAGCGTCATGGACGTCTTACGTACGGCATCCCGATAGATCACGCGTGAAAGTAACAGCTCGTTGTTCTCGCTTTTGCCGTGGTACATGTAGCTCTGATAGGCCCCGGCAACCGATTGGCGGTACTCGTTATGGCTGAATGTCATGCCCAGCAACCAGTAGCCGACTGGCAGGCTGTAATGCAGCGTGTCGCTCCAACTTCCCCGATCTCCGGACTGCCCTCCGCCCAAGGACTGGTTGTGGGAGGCGTAGAAAAGATCATTAAGGGTCAACAGGTTGTCGGCGGATACGGTGACATTGCCTTGGTACAGCCCGGTAGACTGACTACCGCCGTCGTCAACCGACAGGGTCAGCCGATAAGGAATGCGCTCTTTCCACTGTATTTGCAGGTCACTCTGATTCGGTGCGGCATCCGGTCCTGTTGCCGGCATGATCTGAATATCCGCATCCGTGGTGGGCGTACGCTTGAAGTTCTCAAGGCCCTGCTCGATGTCGCGAACATTAAGAATGTCGCCCTCTTTTGCTGGCATGGCGTTCCACAGCGTGGCACGCGGCGAGGTGCCGTCGGCAAAACGGATGTGCTGTATCCGGCCCGGTAAAAACGTAAAGGTCAGTACACCTGTGGAAATATCCTGCGGTGCCAGCAAAACGCGTGACGTTACATAGCCGCGGCCAATCAACGCGTTTTGCATACGATCCTGAAGCTGACTGATAGCTTTCTGGCCCAGGCAGCGGCCCTCCAGGGCACCGTCATGAGCCTGCACAGCGGTGAGCAGCCAAGAGAATGCCGAAGCCTGATCCCCCACCACTTTGAGCTGTTGAATCTGGAAACAAGGAAATTCGTTGGCAGGAAGGGGATCCATTGCACTACCGGACATACCTTGCTGGAGGCGGACATCGGGCGCGATCTCCTGCTCTTGGCGCAGGCTGCGGGTCCGTTCTTGCTGACGAAGGAACTCCTGATCAGAGAGTGAGGTGGCGATAGCGTTAGGGGGGGAAAAGCTTACTATTAGCAGTAAGCTGCAGGTGTACAGAGGACGAAATACCATTTGTCAATTATTACTAATATTTTTTAATTAATTTACATTTTAAATGACATTGATATGTGGGGGTCAAGCGATCGCGGTGAGCTACATGCCAATCACTCTCAGTTAAAACAGACTGGGCAAAGAATAAAAAATTGAAATACCCACCGCGGCTGGCACAGCAAGTGTCTCTACGTGGAAATACGGAAACATCCAGAAATGTTGTTAAATGGCAACATTTTTACCAACAGATCCTGACAAATGTCTGATGCCTCATCTGGTTTGACCTTTGGAGAAAAGGTGGACTAGAGTTGTGCCGTGATCCGCCATTACCTTGACTCAATCAAAAACCCTTCTTTGCCCGAAGCAGGGCTTTATCGCTCTTCATTTCAGGTAGGAACACAGATGCCCAAACTCTTCATCACCGTTCCTGCCCTCCGCCGCACGGCGGATCATTAAGCGTTGCGCGCACACTTGGTGCTGGATGCTGCTCGAAATGAGCGTATGACGGTCAATCAAGCCGGAGAACTGGGCTGCTATCTCGAAACAGCTTGGCAAGGCGCGGTCCGGTCGTTCAAGTCGCCCCCGAACAAACTCTTGCAGGCCAAACTGGTGATGGTAGATCTGTTGAGCCAGTGCCTAGCGGAAGCCGATGCCATGACTATCACTGAACAGCAATGGCAGTGCCTTTGTGATGGTTTGAACTGTGCCGATGGTGTCTGGCAGCGCTTATCGGCCAACTCGCTGCTGGAAGCGATGCGCAGTATCCGGCAAGCCATTAGCCACGAAGACTAATCATTTAGCATTAAACAAGGTATGGTTAGCCTTTTAGCCCTGCCTCCGTATTTCCAATGCCCAGTGACAGCCAGATCGCTACAAAGAGACGCTGGTACCGTGAAGATGATAGGTGCCCCAATTGCATGAGTGGTCGAATCACCTTTCGCAGAAACCAGCAAGATGGCCGCGTTTTCTTTGGATGCTCCAACTACTATCGGTCTGCTTGCAAGTTCAATGCCGATATCCCTGAAAGACCCGGCTATGTCTACGTACTGGCCAACCCGGGCTATCATCAAAACGGCGTACCCATCCTCAAGATTGGTTACACCACCAACACGATGGTGGCGAGCCTGGCACAGATCAACAGCACAGGGGTGCCATTCGAATTCCAGGTGAAATATCAGGAGATAGTGTGGAAGGCATGGGCGACCATGCATCAAGCCCACAAGTCCTTGCACACCAAACGCCTGAATCCTGACAGTGACGAACGGGATTTTTTTGTCTGCACCATTGAAGAGGCGATCGCTGCCGTTAAGACTGCGGTCCAAGGAGATATCAGCTATAGAGCCGAGCGACCGCCAGTGCCTGACAAGGATGACGACGATG
Organism: Aquitalea magnusonii; assembly: GCF_002217795.2. Taxonomy (NCBI): domain Bacteria; kingdom Pseudomonadati; phylum Pseudomonadota; class Betaproteobacteria; order Neisseriales; family Chromobacteriaceae; genus Aquitalea; species Aquitalea magnusonii. Next base: position 1,701,150 of record NZ_AP018823.1, on the reverse strand, counting down.
TCGACTCAGAGGCCTTGCAGGAGCCGGATGCTGCCGAGCAGGAGGCCGCAAGAAAAGCATGGTCCGAAAATACTCGAACAGATACTCCTGGTTATGTTTATGTGCTCACCAACGAGGTCTACCACTATCAGAATGCACCTCTCCTGAAGATTGGCTATACCGGCTGGGAGCCTCAGAATCGTGCCGATGCTTTGTATCATTGGGAGCATAAATCCCGTAACTACCGGGGCGTACCCCAGCGCTTTAACGTTGCTTTTTTCGCTCGCTTCGAGCATGCATTTGATGCTGAACAGCGGGTCCATGAGTTATTGAAAGCATCTCGCGTGAATCATCGGCGCGAGTTTTTTTCCTGCACGCTGGAAGAGGCAAAATTAGCCATTCAGGCTGAGCGAGATCGTGAAGTACTCCAAGACATCCCTGCTAAAATCATCCTCGACTCAAGTCCCGTTCAGGTTGAAAAGCAAGAGCTAGCGCCTCGCCCTGCACCTGCACCTGCACCTGCACCTGCACCTGCACCTGCACCTGCACCCATCATCGTCGCTCCCGTACGTCCTGAGCGTCCACCATTGGTGCTCTCGCCGACCACCAGCCATCATGTATCCCCCAAGCACTGGCGCCCTACCCGTCGGCAGGTCATTGCAGGCTTGATCCTTGCCGGCTTTGTTTCCGCAGTTGTGCCTGGCTATCATTTCTTATCCAATTGGCTCTCATCGTTACAGACGCCAGCCGCAACACAAGCACCAGCGCCGGCGCCGGCACCCCATCCCAAGCCCAAAAAAGCGCATGGGCATCCCAAAAAGAAGAAGAAAAAACACAAAACAGCAAAGGTTACACCGCCAGCCGAGGGCACACCCGAACCGCCCCCCCAATACGAGACACCTCAGCCCGCCGATATTGCGCCCTCCAATCAAGCGGGAGACGCGACTCCAGGCTGACGACGTGCACAATGATACCGAGGATCCTAGTTTCCCAGCAGGAATGGGCCATTTCCTGGTCCTGCTTGCCAAAGGTATCAAGCTAATTATTTTCAGACCTATATCACCCCCTTGAATCAGCACAGCGACTCCCGCCTCGGGGGTCTTTTATGCCCTGGCCTCCGTCTTGACGGGGGCCATTTTCATTGGAGTGATCTATGTCCCATCTCATCGAATCCATGGCCTTTGTCGGGGCCACGCCCTGGCATGGTCTGGGCAATCCGCTTTCTCCCCAACAACCTTTGGAAGTGTGGCTGACTGAAGCCGGCATGGACTGGCGTATCGAGCAGAGTGATGTCTTGTTCAACGTAGCCGACGACGGCATGCACATCCGGCCGTTTGCTGATTCCAAGGTGCTGTATCGCTCCGACTCTCTGGCACCACTGTCGGTGGTCTCGCCGCGTTACAAGGTGGTACAGCCGTCGGAAGTACTGGAGTTCTATCGCGACCTGGTCAGCGCCGGTGGCTTTGAGCTGGAAACCGCTGGGGTATTGAAGGGGGGCCGTAAACTGTGGGCACTGGCCAAGACAGGGCAGGAAGCCCTGCTCAAAGGCGGTGATCGGATGAAAGCCTATTTGCTGCTAGCCACCAGTTGTGATGGCACGCTATGCACAACCGCCCAGTTCACGTCGGTACGGGTGGTGTGCAACAACACCCTGCAGATGGCAGTGAAGGATAGAACCGGCGCGGTGAAGGTGCCCCACTCCACTGTGTTTGATCCGCAGTCCGTGAAGGATGCGCTGGGCCTTGGTCTGTCCGCTTGGGACCGCTTCATTGGGAACATCAAGCAGCTGTCGCAGCGCTCGGTTTCTCCTGAAGAAGCCTGTCAGTTCTTCCGCGAGGTGCTGGATGAGCCATTGGCGGAGGGTACGGAGGATGCAGTCACCTCGAAGGCACTGCAGCAGGTGTCGGCACTGTATAGCGGTGGTGGCATGGGTTCAATGCTAGCCGGTACTCGTGGTACGGCCTGGGGGCTGGTGAATGCGATGACCGAGTATGTGGATCATCGCCGTCGTGCTCGCAGTCAGGACTACCGGCTGGATTCCTCCTGGTTCGGTCAGGGTGCGCAACTCAAGGGCAAGGCGCTGGAACATGCACTGGCCTTGGTGGAGTGATGCCATGGCCTCCGTGCAATCCATTGCTTTGACCGCTGCGTGTTTAACGGCAGGGATGCGGGACTTCTGCTCCTGGAACGGCTTGGGTGTGGCATACGACGGTCCGGATGCCGAGCGCAGCCTGCTGGTGATCTGGGGTGCTGGCTGTCTGGAGCTGCATGACGAACTGGTGCAGTACGCGCCGATGGTGGCAGCCCTGGCAGATACCTTGTACGACCAGCTGAATCAGGCTGCACCGGGGGTGTGGCATTACGAAGTGACCGAAGCCCTGGGCAGTGCCATTGCCGAGTGGATCGTCTTGCATAATGGCCAGCCCCCTTCCCTCGATTGGGTCAAAGCCTGCCTGGTGCGGCTGGCTGGGGAATTCATGCTGCGTGGCCAGCCACAGCAGTGGCCGGCTATTCGTCAAATCCTGTTGACGCTCTCTCCTGAGCTGCCGGTAATCGTGCCGGTAGCACCATCGTGAATCTACGGTTGGTCTGATGTTGGCCTGATTCTGTCTTGTTGGTTCTGTTGTCCTGCCCTGCTGTCGTTTCTCTTGTTTCTACTCTCCCACAGCTTCCCCCTATCAAACCTATCGCCCGGTCAGCCTTGCTGCCGGGCTTTATGCCTTTATAAGGAGTGTTTTGCCATGGCTGAACGCTACGCACAGGCCATTCGTCTGGCCTCTACCCTGAAGTTGTCTCGTGATGAATGGCTGCGCATCCGGCAGCTGGGCATTGGTTCTTCCGATGCCGCCCCGTCCATTGGGCTGTCGCCCTACAAATGTCCGCTGTCACTGTGGCTGGAGAAGACGGGTCGCAAACAGCCGGAGGATCTGTCGGAGAAAGAGCCTGTCATCTGGGGCACGATTTTGGAACCCATCCTGGCCCGGGTGTATGCCGAGCGTACCGGTCGCAAGGTACGGCGGGTGAATGCAGTACTGCAGCACCCGAAGCACCGTTTCATGCTAGCCAATCTGGACCGGGAAGTGCGCTGTCCGGAGGAAGGCTGGGGCATTCTGGAAATCAAGACCGCCAGTTATCACTCAGCCCCGCAGTGGGAGGAAGGCATCCCGGTGGCCTATCAGTGTCAGGTACTGCATCAGCTGGCGGTGACTGGCCATGACTGGGCTGATGTAGCAGTGCTGATCGGTGGACAGGATTTCCGGATTTATCAGGTGAATCGCGATGAAAACAAGATCGCGGATCTGATCGCCCGAGAAACGGTGTTCTGGCAGCACGTGGTGCTGGACACCCAGCCAGCACCGGATGGGTCGGATGACGCGGCGTCAGCCTTGTCCTGGCTATTCCCACGTGATGATGGTCAGACCATCGATCTGTCGGAATCGATTGAGGGAAATCGACTGTTCTCAGCCTTGTTGGCAGAGCGGCAGCGTAAAGAGGATGCAGAGGCCAAGGAGGCGGCCATCCGGCAGCAGATCCAGAACGTGCTGGGTCATGCCTCTGCGGCTGTGTTTGAGTCTGGCCGTATCACCTGGAAGCGCGCCAAGGATCGCATTGCGCCTGATGTCGAACGCTTGTCGCAAGACCACCCCACCCTGCTGGCCCAGTACAGCAAGTCCATTGCCGGTTCCCGGCGCTTTGTCATTCAGACTGAAAGGAAAGCATCGTGATTAAAGGTCTCACCATTACCCCGCCCGTGATCGGGCGTATCAGCATTGGCAAGCTGGTGCAGAAACAAGAACGCTGGCTGCCGGAGAAAGACGACAGCTTTTCATTGACCACCCAGGTGCAGAGCCGGGATGGCTGGTTGCTGCATCCCTTGCACCAGGCGCTGTCGGAACAGGCACAAAACGGCAAGATCCGCGCCATTCCGATCCAGCTGCTGTTCAACGACAGCGAGCTGAATCTGCGTGCCGAATACAGTGCCTTCGACCGGAATAATGGGCGTCCGGTGTGTGTCGGTAACGGAGAGACAGCACGACGGGTAACCAGTCAGGGCATGGAGGAGATTGGCTGTGCCGGACCAGACCGTTGTCCCTTGGCCAAGGAGCTGGGCTGCAAGCTGTATGGTCGGCTCAACGTACAGGTGGAAGGTCAGCAGGATGAGCTAGGCAGCTTCATCTTCCGCACCACCGGCTACAACTCGGTGCGTACCCTGGCAGCACGGCTGAAGTATTACGAAGCAGCCAGTGGCGGTAATACCAAGCACCTGCCGCTGCTGTTACGTCTACGGGCCAAGAGCACCACTCAGTCGCACCGTACCCCGGTGTACTACGTGGATCTAACCTTGCGCGATGGCCAGACCTTGGCCGAAGCCGTCAGTACTGCACGCAAGGTAGCAGATGAACAGCTGGAAGCTGGTATCGACACTGCCGAACTGGAGCAAGCCGCCCGGCAGTTACTGCAGAACGGCCAGTTCGAGGATACCGAGGAGGAAGTACCGCTGCTGCTGGAGGAGTTTTATCCAGCAGTGGAAGGTGCTGGTGAACCGGAAGAGAAGCCGAAGGCGATGTCTCGCCCTACCCGGCTCTCTTCCAAGTTGGGTACCGTTAAGACGGCTTAGCCAGCCGGTTGGTCAGTTGTTCCACCATCGCCAGCACCATCTCCCGATCTGCACTATCCAGGCGGGCCAGCATCTGTGCCAAGTGCTGCGCCTGCTCGGCCGGGCGGTTGCTGGACTCCACCAGCAAGGCTGAAGCATCGCAGTGGAACAGACTGGCCAGTTCCAGCAGGCGGGCCACGGTCGGCATTACCAGTCCCCGCTCCATACGGGATACCGCTTCATTGCCGATCTTCAGTTGTTCCGCGACCTGTTCTTGGGTCAGTCCGGCGTCCTGCCGTCGTGCCGCAATCGCTTTGCCAACACTCAGGGACAGCGCGTCCACCTTTATTTTTGCCATCTTATTCTCCATTCCACTCGAATGGTGGCAAATCACCCCATTGACATGAACATCCCACAGGGATGATTATCAACCTATGCGGATGAATTAGCGCTTTTAAAGGCGGATTTGTCTTACAGACAAGGGGCGTCAGAAACACACCAGACGCCCTCCTCTGCCCAGACCAACCGTACGACTAGATCTCTCTTGGAGAAGAACCATGAAACACACGCTGATCATCGCGGCCCTACTGACCGCTGCGTCCTCAACCGCCTTCGCTGCCAAGGCTGGGGTAGGCAATTGCATTTATCCGAAGCACGACAACACCGTCGTGTACGAACAACCCAATACCGCACCGACAACCCGTATGAACAAGGTCGGATTGTTTGCGTTCACGGTAAAAGCAGTAGCACCCGGTGGTTGGGTTCGCCTGGAAACAGTGCCCAACTATAGCCTGCCCACGACGTCCCCCCGGTATTGAGTAGCACGTGACTTTAGAGTCCAATCAACCCCATATGGAGATTGGACATGAAGAAACGTTTCACCGAAGAACAGATCATCGGCTTCCTGCGCGAAGCGGAAGCCGGCATGCCCGTTGCACAGTTGTGCCGCAAATACGCCTTCTCAGAAGCCAGCTATTACCTTTGGCGCAACAAATTCGGCGGAATGAATGTCTCCGAGGCCAAGCGTCTCAAGGAGCTGGAAACCGAGAATGCGCGCCTGAAGAAACTCCTGGCCGAGACCATGCTCGAGAACGAGATTGCCAAAGAGGCCTTGCGAAAAAAGTGGTGAGCGCACCGTCACGGCGGGAGTTGGTGCGCCATCTGGTGGGCAAAGGGCTCAGCGAGCGTCGATCGCTCCGTCTAGCCGACATGAGCCCCAGTTCATTCCGCTACCAACCCGCCACCGACCGTAATGTCGCCTTGAAAGCGCAGATCATCGCGCTCGCGCAACGGCACCGTCGCTACGGTGCTGGCATGATCTATTTGAAGCTGCGGCAGAGCGGCATGGTGGTCAATCACAAGCGGGTGGACCGGCTTTATGCTGAGGCAGGTCTGCAAATTCGCCGGCGTAAGCGCAAGAAAATTCCCGTGGCCGACCGTCATCCACTGGCTCGCCCTTTGGCGGCCAATCAGGTTTGGTCGATGGACTTTGTGTTCGACCGGACGGCGGAGGGGCGTGTCATCAAGAATCTGACGGTGGTCGATGATGCCACGCATGAGGCAGTCGCCATTGTTCCGGAACGTGCGATGGGAGGCCTGCATCTGACCCGCGTCCTTGACCAGTTGGCGAAGACACGTGGCTTGCCCAAAGCCATCAGGACCGATAACGGCAAGGAATTCTGCAGCCGAGTGATGTTGAGCTGGGCCCACGCTCATGGGGTTCAGCTCTTTCTCATCGAGCCGGGCAAGCCCAATCAGAACGCTTACATCGAATCCTTTAATGGGCATTTCCGGGATGAGTGCCTGAACGAACACTGGTTCACCAGCCTGCGCCAGGCCCAGGTTGTCATCGAAGCCTGGCGAAGGGAATACAACAATGAAAGGCCGAAGAAAGCACTGGGTGGTTTGACGCCGGCAGCCTATGCCGAATCATTTGCGGAGAAATCAGGTAAATTAAGCTTGGACTCTAAAGCCCCCTGCTACTGAAAGTGGGGGGGACGTCGTAATCAGGCGCGTGGTTGGCAAAGACTTGGAGGCAGCACTTTTAGACCTGCGTAATTCAAAACGGTATCACGAAGAAACCCGTGAGTTCGTATCCCTCCTTGAAGGGCGGCGAGTCCTCTACGAAGGACTTGATATGGAATTTCCGCCCAGAGTTCTTGAGTCTCTGAGTCTAATACGTGAACGACTCACTCAGACTAGGGCACGTGTGAATCCAGATACACAGCTGTTTTCCGCGCTAACTACATTGCAGAAAGTCATCAATGACTTTCTTCGGTCCATTGGAAATGGATACGGATCTCACCATCTTGCGTTGCGATAGCGGCGACCCCGTTTGGAGAAAGTTTGCCGATGAACTCCAAAAGTTGCGATCCGAAATTGTCATCATCGTGAAGGTACTCTCTGGCGATGCTGGATATGGGCTGCGCTGGTTGTGAAGCGAGGACTATGAGACTCTGAGCAGTCGCTCATGGCTGATGGGGCGATGGACCGCTTCGGCCGAACTACTGTCTGCCAGGCTGACACATCGGCTGTTGGTCGGCCTAACCAGCCTTTCAACAGATGAGCAGAAAGGGCTGGTTTACACAGAAATCCGGACATGCCCTACCCAGGTAATGACAGAGCCACCCACCCCTCACGGGGCCGGTGGCTCTTGTTTTATGCCCTCAGCGTGGGCAGTTGGCGTGGCATCCGTGGCGATGGCTACAATCTTGTCTGTGGCTTGCTACTTCAGTGATCCTGTTGATCCTCATCCCAGTACCAGATCGTCGACCCATAACGAGAATCGGTAAAATCGGGCATGACCTCGCCTTGTGAGAAGCGACGACGGCTATCTGTTTGTGCCAGGGTCCACCAGTAGCCCGTGCGTGGGCAGGGCTGTTTGGCCTCTATGCGGCCACGCTGGATGGGTTGGCTGATGGGGTCACTCACCAATACCAAGGGGTGCCAGATAGCCTCTTCAGGAACACTGACGGCCTCCTCCAAGTAGTCCTCTTCTTTTATCGGCACACCATCCATTTCAGCAAAAGCGCGAGCGTACTCTGGCAAATATTTTTCCAGATGAAAGCGGAATAACGGGTGCATCAGCCGGCCTTGCTGAACAAACTCAAGATGCAGATGCTCCAATCCTTCGCTCAGCACTTGCTGGGGGACCCACACGCCATTGCGAGGGCAGACTTCCCCTGTTTTGCAACTGAGAGAGTAGTCCACCTCATATTTGGGATACTGCTCCAGGACGGGGATCAAACCGCGAGCTTGCCAAAAGCCAAGTGAATAAGTGGCTCCCTTTGAAAAGCCTTCATTCCGGCCAGAGCAATTGGTTTGCTCATTCCCCCACAACTTTCCATGCCGATAGGCATTGCCCAGTGCCTGCGCACCTACACCGCATAGGTTGGACATGTGCTCAAGCGCCATATTCCATGCGCGGTCCTCTTGCTGGGTGCGCCAGCCATATATATTCTGCTCGGCCAAGCCTCTGAAGTCGCGATCAGTGTCCGACAACTGGCCATACATTGGCATGTAGTCGCCATAGCGCACAAACTCGATGCGGCGCCGGATTTCCTCGGCATGGCTCAGATAGCGCGACACCCAACCGTCCAGATTGCCGATACCGTGGCCATCGTGCTTGGTCAACAGGCGATTGAACAGGTCTGCAAAGTCCTCGGTCGCCTGAGCACAAGCCTCGTAGTAGGGAATGGAAGTAAGGTAGTTCAGAAACCACGCTTCACGGTTGATGTCTCTCATTGCTTATCCAAATGTTGGGGAATCTCGATGACGATGCGCGCGGCTTCTTCCGCAGTCCAGTCGCTGAAACCCCAGTTGGTAGGGTATGGCCCCTTGATGTGAGGGTCGTTGATGGTGTCGCGCAAGCCGACTCGAACTTCTTCACCCAATATGTCCTTGAAATTGACACGGGTATCGATACGTCCGCCTGCGCTGACTGCCTCGCCGGTGGCCGGGTCGATGTTTGGCAGGGTTTTCTTGAATGTATCTCCTTGGGGGTAGAACAGGATTTGTTCGCCACCACCGGGCAAGTGATATGGACAACCATCGATTTCTTGCGAGGCTGCTGGCCCTTTCCAGCCATGTACCGTTTCACCTGGTTTCAGCTCATACACTACGTATTGTCCGTTCTGGTTCCAGTGCGGCCACACCACCAGCTTTTCGCGCCAGTCGGCTCGGCTCTTGAGCTGCTTGAAGGTTTCCTCACTAACCCAGAACGTACCGCCTCCACCGCTGGTAGGATCGACTACCCGGTATAGTTTTGCCGGGCCTTTTATGGCGGCTGGTATGATTTGACCCTTCTCAAATGTTTGTACTTGTCCCGGAGATAACTCTGGGTAATTCTCGCCAACAGATCTACGGGCAAGAACTCTATTGCGTAGCTCTATGGCTATGTCACCAGCCTCCTCCTTTGTTGGAGCGGGATGAGGTAATTTTTGATTAACTGTCTTGCGCACCCACTTCGGCGGATCCTTTTCAATCAGGATCACCGCGCTTTTCTGTGACATCGGTGCAATCCAGCCTCGGTTGATGGTGCGGCTATCCACAATCAGAGCATGATCTTCCAATCGCTTGCCTGCCGTCTTAAGCACTGTCTTCAGCGGCTGTACTGCCGACTGCATGCCATCCAGCACAGGCTTGCGAACCTTATCCAGCATGGCCAGAAATTCATCGATCTGATCTGCGGCACGGGGGGAACAATGCCATGGATGCGTTTTAACAGGGTCTGCAGTTGCTCCGTGGCCGCAGCGAACGTTTTTTTCAACTGTGACGCATCGATTTTATCCGCCAGTTTGATGAGCTCCGTTCCTGCGAAGCGAATCAGATTGGGTACTTTGCTGTCGGTTGCCCAGCGAACCAGGCGCGAGTCTTGCAGAAACTCGATGATCTTGGGCAGGGCCGCATCGACGGCTTTCGAAGTCGCCTGCGCCAACTTGGTGGCATTGGATAAGTCCGCAGCGTCTTTGACGAAGCGGCGCAGGTATACAAAAAGGATGCGTACCACGCCCTTGACCACCGTACCAGCCTCGGGAATCAGGCCGATCAGTGCCAGTGCAATAAATAGCAGGATCAGCTTGTCTTTGGGTTTTTTGTAGAGCTTGATCAGGTTGGCTACCAGATCCCGCAGAGTGGTCGCCACGCCTACACCGGGGATCAGCGAAATGAGCATGTCTGTGCCCACTTGGCCAATACTGCGATCGTCTTGGAAATCCCCTTTCAGCGTTCCCCATACCCACATGCCAAAGCCGGTATCGTCGGGTTTCTTCGCTCCCCGGAGCACACTCCATGCATCTAGATCCGACATCAAATCATTCCTGTCTTGTCTTGTGCCGCATATTGGGCCGCTTCTTTTTCGATCTCGCCGTGACTGCTGGCCATCAATTCGTCCAATCCGCCTTCATGCAGCGGATCTTTTGCCGCCGGGTCGTTGTGAATCGCCCCGGCTTCTCTAGACACTCTTGAGCCGTTGGAAATATTGCTTCTCAAACTCTACCGGCGATAGCCCGTTTGCGGAACCATGCCGGCGTTTCGGGTTGTAGAACATTTCGATGTAATCGAAGATATCCCGCCGGGCCTCCTCCCTGTCGTGATAGGTTTTGCGCTTGATGCGCTCCCGCTTCAGCAACTGGAAGAAACTCTCTGCCACGGCATTGTCGTGGCAGTTCCCACGCCGACTCATGCTGGGCACCAAGCGATGAGCTTTCAAGAAGTCCTGCCAATCGTAGCTACTGAACTGACTTCCTTGGTCGGAATGCACCAGTACCTCCTGCTTGGGCTGACGTCGCCATACCGCCATCAACAGGGCATTCAGCACCAGCTCTCTATCGATACGTGACTGCATCGACCAGCCAATCACCTGCCGCGAGAACAGGTCCAGCACCACCGCCAGGTACAACCACCCCTCATGCGTGCGGATATAAGTGATGTCGGTCACCCAAGCTTTATTCGGTTCATTCACGGTGAACTGGCGTTGCAGGTGGTTAGGTGCCACCACTGCCGGGCGGCCACGGTAATGCCCAGGACGCCGGTGGTAACCCGTCTGCGAACGTAAGCCTTCCTGCTTCATCAGCCGTGCCACACGATGTTTGCCGCAGCGCTCACCCTGAGCCTGCATGTCGTCATGCACCTTGCGATAGCCATAGACACCGCCACTTTCGAGCCATGCCTGCTTGATATACCCCAGCAAGCGCTGGTCTTCTCGAGCTCGCGGTGAGTACGGTGACGCTTTCCAGGCGTAGTAGCCACTGGGATGCACCGACATAACACGACACAGCCGTCGAATAGGGAACTGCTGCGCATGGGCCCGGATGAAGGCATACCTTACCCGGACTCCTTGGCAAAGTATGCGGCGGCCTTTTTTAGGATGTCGCGCTCCTCGGTGACCCGTTTGAGCTCTGCCTTGAGACGTCGTATTTCGGCTTGCTGGTCTGCGGGTTCGGCCGGTTGGGCGCGCTTGGGGTCGAAGCGTTTCAGCCATTGATACAGGCTGTGGGCAGATACGCCGAGGCGGCTGGCGACTTCGGCCACAGGGTAACCACGCTCGGTTAGCCAATCGCGCATGAAAGCGTCTGCGGGCGTGCTACTGGCGTCACATTCATACTCGACCGCAAGTTGTGTTCCGTATTCGGCAAACCGCTTGTTTTCAAGCTTCGCCAGCCGGTTTTTAAGTCCGAAGCGTGCCATTAGTGAAAACTCCCGCACTGTTCCAAAGCTTCGATACGGGCTTCGCGGTACAGCTTTGCCAGTTCCCGGCTAACGTCGGTTGCGCTTGCCAGCTTGGCGCGTGCGTATTGCTTGGGGACGGGGGGGCCACGTCATCTTCAACACTGGCGCGGCCCTGCGCGTCTTCGGGCTGCAAAAGTTGATCGTTATTCATGGGGGTATGCTCCAAAATCATTTACGTTGTGCAGATAGGGCGGCATCAATTTCGCGATTTACGCGCCTGCGCACTTCGTCTTGTGCGTAATGCTCTTGAACGTCGGAAACGTTCAATTGCTGCGCCGTAAGGTGCGTCAGCACTTGCAAAACCGACGGGTAAAATTCAGCGTTGCGGAATACTTCGCAGGCAATCCACTTCGATTCGAGAATGACCAACGTTGATACGCATCCAAGCTTCTTAATTTCGCGGTCAATGTCTTTGAAATATTCTTGGTTATCCATTTTCAATTCCTCTTCAAACTTCGTTGCCTGTTGCCCACAATCAGCCAGCCCGGCCAATCTGAAAATTTCAATCTGTCAGTAGCGAACGCCGGGGCGAACAGCGAACACCCCTAAAGGGTGTGTCTTCGGTTCGTTCGGTAGCCCGGTGCGAACGTGTTCGGTTGTTGTTCGCGTTCGTTCGCTTGTTCGCTTTGTCCGGGCCTGCCTTTTTGAATGACTTTGGCTATGCAGGCTTCGACAAGCTGCGCAGCCAGCCCGGCCATCCTTGGTCTGCTATGCCGCTAGTGGAGATTGTGACGGAGGGGGGAACGTCAGCATATTCAATGTCCATTGCCTCAAGGCGCTGCCGCCGTAGCGCCTTTTTCATGCTGCCAACCAGGGATGAGCTTACAAAATAGCGCTATTTATAAATATAAATTGTTTAAAGTGATTTAATTGTCATTTTTATGCCATTATGTTTTCATTGCGGGGAAATTCATTACAAAATTCAGGGATATACTCAATAACATTCAAAAAAACCGTGGTTGCCATCGCTATTGCTGCATCGCTTTCTGCATGTGGAACCATGAATAACTATCTGGCTGAAAAGAAAATTTCGGTTGAGTACTATCGTATTTATGATATCCAGACCTCGGCAACACGCCAGCAAGTTGCCAAAGCGGCTAGCAATGGATTGGGCAAGAATGTCAATGGAGCCCAAGAGGCCATGCCAATCGTCACGAGCAGTGAATTGCCTGAGAAACCTGGCCGGATTGATTTGGTAGATCCGTTTGCCAATGGCAACCTGGCTGGTCTTGCCGCATTTGCCGGCGGTGCCGGTGCCATTTCCATGAAGGTTGCCAAGTGTAATGGCGCGGTTTGGACCAGCCATGCCATCCGCAATATCAGTGGCAGTAATAATCTCAATATCTATGCTTGCCTTTACCAGTACAAGTCTGGTTTCCAATTGAATGAATACGCTGTCTTTACCAAATCGGAAGGTGGCCTGATGCAAATCAGCCGTGATATGGCCAACTCCATGGTTGGGACACCAGAAGAGTGGACCGAAAAAACACTGCTTGATGTGGTGAGAAATATCGGAGCAACAGTGAAGTCAAAAATTTCTCTCGTTGATGCCCAACCTGAAATTGCTGGCACCCCTTGGCTTGATCGTTAATCAGCCCAGGCATTCATTAACCATGCATAGCAAAGCGCAGCCAGGCTGCGCTTTTTCATTTCTGCCGCCCCGCCGACAGTAACTGCACTCTTTCCACCATGCATTGCCGGTACAGCGCTGCCCGTTGCCGGTAGCGCTGCACGAGGTCGTCCCAGTTATTGCTGTTGGGTAGCACAATAGTCGGCAGCGGACGGGTCAGGCCGGGTGGTGGCGATGGTCAAGCCCCAGCGCAAAAGTAGTGCCGCACCTGCGCAGTCAAGCCTGTTGGATGAGGTGCTGGCAGACCATCGGTCTGGTGGTCAATATGCGCGCCAGCACCGCCGTGGGCTCTGGCCAAGCTGATGTGGCAGCCAGCACGCTGGCTGTTGTTTGCCGACCAGCTTCCCGCGTCATGATCGGGGCCGACAAAGCGAGGACACGCACGGCTTTGTCCGCGCATATCGGTAGATGAAGGTGACGCCGGAAGGATGCGATATCCAGCCGCAATCTTGCATGGGCTTGTTACATGCTGAATGGGGCCATACCCAATGGCTAAGCCAGTCTCAGAACCACCTCATGGCCAGGGCTGGTTTGCGGCGATAGCGGCCGGCTGTTACTGCAAAGGTCAGCGCAGTCTGCACCGGAGGCGGCTGAACCTGCCGGTATTGAGCAGTTGGCGGCTTGAGCGGAGTTTACCTCCTGCGCTGCCGGCCAGAACGCGGTGAACTGTTGCGCAATGCTGTGTTCAAGCTCACGGCGTCGCTGGTATTGCGCACGTTTATTGGCGGGGATGTCTGCCAGTGGACGTTCTATACCGCTGGTTTTGAGCTGGAAGTGCCTATCATTGAGTCTGCAGCCGCCCAGCATCATCCAGAACGCATCGTAATCTGCCTGAATGGCAGTGTAGCGATGCCAGGCCGCCTGGTGTACATGAGAGCGGTTGCTGACTGCCAGTACAGTATCTATGCCCATTGGACGCGCCAGCGCATACAAGGCCTTCATCAGCAATACCTTGGGCATCAAACCATGCAGATCCTTGGTGACCGCGCGAAAATGTTCCCGCCCGCCTTGATGCCTTGGTCCCTGCAAACAGCCGATATAGATTCTGGCCATCTTTTCCTGATCGGTGCCAAAGGAAAAGGCTAGCGTGGCCAGGTGGTATCGGCTGGACTCCTCCTCCAGTGTGAGCATCAGCTCACCTTCTTTATCCATTGTTTGCGTCAGTGAAAGCTTGATGTGGTAGCGCATGCCACTCTTGCCTGCTATCGAGGCCATTCGCAGCACCTGATTTTGCAGCAATGACGAACGCAACGCGGCAGGCAAGCGCTCCAGGAACAAGGAAAAGTGCTGATGCAGCAGTTGCAGCTTGTTATGGCTGTCATAGTCTGCACACAAATAAGGACGCTGCAGTTTGTGCAGCCATTGCCGCTGTTGCGGCAGCGCTGCGGCCAGCTCCGGCTGTTCTTGCAAGAAGCGGAACCATTGTGCCGAGTGAGGCAGTTGAATCAGTGCGCGCAACAGGAACTTGGTGCGGCGCAGAAGGCAGATCTTGTTTCTGTCATGGCCATACAGATAGGTGGCATTCCACAGCGTGCTCAGCATAATTCGCTCCTTTGTGGGAAATATTCCCGCGTTTTTCAGAACTATACGTGGGAATTTTTCACACATCAATAAGCATGCTAGAATTGTCTGAACATTTTCTGCGTCCACAGCCATGCCCGATACGCCACCTGTTCCACATACTGAACGGCAATTTCTCAGCACCATCGAACACATGCTGCAGCCACTGGTTCGGCTCCTACTGGATCATGGTGTGAGTTATCCATTACAGATCGAGCTGCTCAAAGCCAGCTATGTGCATGTCGCGGACCGTCATTTCAGGCTGCAAGGCAAGGCGCAGACCGACAGTCGTATCAGTCTGATAACCGGTGTGCATCGTAAAGATGTCAAACGCCTGCGCAGTGATGGGCCGAAACCGGCAGCTCTTGATGCACCACTGGCGGCACAGGTACTTGGACGCTGGACAGGTGATGCCCGCTATCTTGATGAGCAGCAGCAGGCGCGCGTATTGCCACGCTTTGCCCGCCCTGGGCATGAGGTGTCTTTTGAAACCTTGGTGCAGTCAGTCAGTAAAGACATCCGTCCGCGAGCGCTGCTAGATGAGTGGCTGAATGCTGGAGTGGTGAGCCTGGATGAAAACGATGGCGTTCATCTGCATGCGAGCACGGCGGTACCCTTGGCCAGCACCCAGGACAAGCTTGAATTCATGGGGCGCAATGTACATGACCACCTGGCCGCCATCGGGGCCAATTTACGTGAAATGCCCTCCCCCTTCATGGAACGCTGCGTGTTCTATGACGGACTGACACCAGAACAAATCTCGGTCTTGCAGGCAGTTGCCACGCAACGCGCAATGGATGCCTTGCACGAGGTAAACCGGCTGGCGCAGCAAATGCTCGAATCAAATGGCGATGAGGTAGAACAAGGCGAGCGCTTTAATTTCGGGGTGTATTTCTATCATGAGGCCTCCGATGAACAAGCTCGCTAGGCTTAGCCTACTGATGCTCGCGCTAATGGGAGGCGCGGCAATGGCGGCACCGGTGTGTGAAATCGATCCGGTTTCACACAAGATACTTGTGCTGGAGAGTGATACCGGCCGCGGTGGCATCGGCGGCACTGGCAGCCCGGCCACCCCGGCATTGTCCGCCAAGGGCACAGGTGGCATCGGCGGCAGCGGTGCGCCGACCCCCCCGGCACTGGCTGCCAATGGCAGCGGCGGCATCGGAGGAACTGGCGCACCAGTCCGGGTACCGTTCGCAGGACGCGTAATGTTTGCCCACGGAACCGTACTGGCGGAAAACAGTGTGGGTGGAGCACGCAAGCTCAGCTCAGGCCAACCGGTCTGTGAAGGGGACAGTATCGATGCCGGACAGGACAGCCTGGTGCAACTGGCGATGGCAGATGGAGGCCGACTGGATTTGCGTTCACATAGCCGCTTGCATCTTGATCGCTTTGTCTTCCCGGACAATATGGATGGTAGTGAGCGCTTCTCGGCCACATTAGCCTGGGGCAGCGTACATGCGATTACCGGCAGCATCGGCCATCTCCACAAAGAGCTGTATGCCTTGCATACACCGTTGGCACAGATTGGCGTGAGGGGCACCTCGCACGAGGTCTTTCATGTTCCACGTGCTCAGCCTGGCGTGGCAGCAGGCACCTATAACCGGGTACTCACCGGTGGCACTACGCTAAGCAGCAGTTCCGGTTCGCTTGACCTGGATCCATCCCAGTCTGGATTTGTTCCTCTGGGAGGCGGAGCGCCACAATTGCTGCCGCATTTGCCGGCGGCGCTTATCCACTCAACCGTGGCTCAGACAGTGAGCAATCAATTGAATAGTGCGGATGATGCGGGAGCGGCTGCCATTTTTCTGAAGCCACTGAATAAGATTGTACAAAATGTCGACACAACAACGCAGGCTCCGAGAGGCTCAGCCTATGTTGGCTCAAGTCAGGACCTGGACGGGAATGAGGTTAGAGTCGGCGGAGCGATCAATCATCGCCGCAATCGATCAGTCATTGTGCTTGATCCAATATGGGGTTTGCCATCTGCAGTGGCAGATACCAGTAATGGATTTAACTTCTTCACCACAGATGTAAACATTTTGTACGATTTTGGCTTCGCCAAAGTCGATGGCGTCGATGTCATTTGGGGTCTGTATGGGGGTGGTAATGATGTTGACCCTAACAGTGGTGCCATCCGCAATGTCGATTTTCATCATTTTGCTTATGCGCCAGGCGGCATCACCCACAGCGCCATATTGAATAATCTGTCTGGCACAGCGACATTCGGCAATCTGGTCGGTTCTACCATACTGACAGATGAAACCGGCGGCGCGGGAGGAAAACTCAATGCCTTGCAAATCGGCGTGCAATTCGGACCACAAATCAGGATTACCTCATATCAGCTCAATGCAAATGATAGCCAGGCGCGCACATGGGATGCACAGTTCAATGGCTCCGTCGACTTATCCACGTTCCGGGCGGGCAAATTACCGCTGACAGTGCAATGCAGTGGCACCGGTTGTGGGAGCGGAACAGGAACAGGTAGTGCTGCCGGGGTGATTATCGGCAACTCCGGCAAAGGCATCATCACCAGTTATGGTCTGCAGACCAATACCGGACAGCAAGTTGGTGGTGCAGCGGTAGTAAGCCGCCCATGAAGGTATCGGAAGCAGAGCACCGCAACCGTTACCTGATGAGACCTCCCTGGATACGACTACTCTGGTGCAGCGCGGGGATGCTTGCAGCAGCGCAAGCAATGGCTGGCATATGCGAAACGGTGCTGGATAGTGCCGAGGCAGATTGGCGTGCAGGTCGCATCACCGAGGTAGTCCACCAATTGCGACAGCAAGAGCTGCAATGTGCCGATAAGCCCAGAAATAACCTCGTACTGGGTGAAGCGCTCCTGCTGGCTGGGCAGCCCGCAGACGCCTTATTGCCACTGGAGCGTGCAGTCACGCTGGACCCGCAGGATAAGGCAGGGTGGCGTGCGCTAGCACAAGCATGGTTCATGCTGGGTGATAACGAAGCGACACTGAAGTCCTTGCAAACCTCCCCGTCCGCCCCTGTGGGACTGATGAGAACGGAAGGTATCCATTGGGGTTTTAGCGTAGAAGAGATGCGTGGGTACGATAGCAATGTCAATCAGGCAACCGATGCAACTTCAATCATCGTACCGGGACTGGGAAATGTACGCTTTCAGCTTAATCCTCTGTCACGCCAGAATGGCGATGGCTATTGGGGCAATGCCGTGCATGCCCGTGGACAATGGGTGTTGTCACCGACGATGGATGTGAATCTGAGTGTGGGTGACACGCGCAGAAACTATGACCGCCTGCACGTTTTCTCCACGGAAAATCGTAATATGGCTGTCCGGGGCAATTATTCCACGGCCATCGGTGACTGGTCTGCCGGGATGCAATATGACCAATTATTTCAAGCAGGCCAACAGGTGCGCACATCCCTGACTAGCAGTTTGAATTGGCAAGCAGTGCGCAACTCCCCAAGCTGGCCAATCATTGGCCTGGATATCGGCAGCTACCACTATATGGGCAGACAGCCACCCATGGATGGTTTTGTCGAGAGCGTGCTGAGCATCAGCAATACCTTTCCACTTGGTCGCAGTTCTATTGGCTGGGCATTGCTGGCCGGACAGGACGAGGCTACGGTAAGACGGGCCGACGGCAACCGGGAGATGGTCGGAATGCGGCTATTGGCAACCGGTCCACTGTTCAGAAACCTAGAATGGTTCGGCTGGTTTGGCCGCGTCGATAGCCATTATCAACATAGCAACCCGGTCTTTATGGAAAAACGGCACGAAATTCTCGAAGATCTGACCGTGGGGCTAAATTGGACCATTTACCGCGGACTGAGCATGCGCGCTCAAGTATCCGCCTCTCGCCAACGCTCCAATATAAAGCTTTTCGACTATCGTCGATCTGATGCAAATCTTGGTCTGCGCTACGACTTTGGTCGCTAAGCGCAGCCCGCATGGCATTGCTCAGGACAGTCCGTTTTCCAGCAGCGTCAACATCTGCACAGGCGGGTTTGCCGCACGGCTTCAGGCATCTGCGTTCAGGTAGCCGGTTATCGCACGCCAAACCCGCTGCTGCAGCATGGCGGCATCGCTTTCACCCTGTCGCCCGGCACTGTCTATCATGCCGTGTGCGATGGCAACCACGTCACGACTCGCCAGCTCTATATTCTGCACTTTGGGTGCGTCGTCCCGTGTCAGCAGGGTGGCAATAACGGTTTTGGCCAATGTTTGCACACTGGAATGCTCCACCCCCATCCTCAAGACAGATTCGGCAAGATCCAACTGCAAGGCCAGCCGGGGCCGCCGTAACTGATAAGCCACGGCGGCGGCAATAGCCAACTCAATACCTTCTACCCAGCGCGTGGCAGACTGCGCCACAGCCAGTTCCTGGCCAAGCTGTGCCATCTCGCGCGTGGCCAGTGCCACGGTGATGGCTTCCTTGGTGGGAAAGTATTGATAGCAGGATCCGATGCTGATACCGGCGCGCTCGGCAATACTGTTGGTTGTGTAGCCTTCCAGGCCGTACTCTTCCAGAATGTGAGCTGCCGCATCGAGAATGACGTTGACTGTTGCAACCGAGCGGCGCTGGGTCGGGGATTTGCGGGGCGTTAGACTGTGTTGGGGATTGAGCTGTGCCATGGTGTGAATGCGAGTACAAAAAGTGAGTGATTACTCGCAATATAGCACGGTGTATTTCATCCTCAGGAAGCCATCGTGAACCATTCCGTTTTATTGCACCGCCTGCCATCCTGGCTCGATCGTCAGGTCACCCCGCGGCGGCTCTGTCTTGCTATGATTGCTGCTGTATTGCTGCAGTTGGCGATGATGCCGCTTGACCGTCATCTGCATCTGGTCAGCCACGGACTGGGCAAGCCGTCGCTGATTTTTGGTTCCAGCGCAGAAATGCTACTGCGGCAGTTGCAAGCCTTTGGGGCTGATGGTCGCCGCACACTGGCACAACTCTATGCCATTGATCTGGTTTTCCCCACTGCCCTGGCCCTGACAACCATTCAGGGCGTATGGCTGGCATTCCGGCGCGACCTGCCGGATGTCGCCCTGCTGCTGGCCGCTATTGCCATCGCATTCGACCTGCTCGATCTGCTGGAAAAAATCGCTTCATTTATTATTCTGGCGCAGTTTCCGCTGATCGAAACCGGCTTGATGCGCTTTACTGTGACAAGCACATCCATCAAGCTCATCTTGCTGGCAACCATGTATGTCGGACTATTGGCTGCCCTGCTGTCCTGGCTGTTCCGGCGCAAGGGCAAAGCCGTGCAAAAAGCATAGCGAGCTGGCAAGCGCCCCTGCCAACCGGACTGCCCACATCACGCGGATGCCATTTGGCCTTCCTGGCAAGGTGGCGTATGGCATCAAATTGAAGCAATGATAAGCAAGAGAAAGGAAAACAAGATGATTGTACGGACCTGGCACGGCTGCGTGCCGCTCAAACATGCTGCGGGCTTTCATGCTCATTTGCTGCAGACCGGGGTAGAGCATGCGCTCAGTATCGCCGGTAATCTGGGAGCGGAATTCAGGCAGGAAACCCAGGGGGAATACGCGCATTTCTTCCTGGCAAGCTATTGGGAAAATATCGATGCGGTGAAAGCATTTGCCGGCGATGACTACCATGTCGCGGTGACATATCCGGATGACGAACAATTCGGTCTGATATCCGACCCCTATGTCTTCCAGCACGAAATATCATCCATCGTGCCTATCGTCTGATTCCGCAGCACTCGGCGGCGGCTGTACTGCCAGATGGCAAGGACAGGGCTGCCAACTGGCAGCGCGCCAGCCGGGCAGCCTGCGGTTTGCCCGGCCTTGCTGGCTAATGGCGGCGGTTACGCCATGGCTGCCGGACTGGCATGCAATTTGCATTATCAGCCTGTATACAATCAGGAGCGTCGATCATGCAAATACCCGCCATCGCCAGCACCAGCCAGGCTTCCAGGGTTTATCAATCAATGGCCGCCACACAGGACAACCGTGCAGGCACTGCCGCCCAGGCGGCAAGTTTTGCCGACGTGGTCAGCATTTCATCGGCCGGACGCGCGCAATTGGCGGCAGATTCCAACAGCAGCAGCAGTTCCTCCGTCAGTCTGGATACGAACAAAGGCCAAGTGGCACTCAGTCTGGATGCTTATTTTTCCTCGAAACCTGCCAGCCAAGGCGCGGAACTCCCGCCGTTGTTAATGCCTTCCCAGCGCAATATCGATGCCTTGACTGAGCACATCAATCAAAAATTCCCAGCTTTCCTGTCAGAGAACGGCATCCCGGCCGCGCCTGCCAGCATTCATTACGATGCTTATGGACAAGCGCAATTTCCAGCCGATTATCCGTATGCCGCACAACTGAAACAGGCCTTGCAGGACAACCCTGGAATGGAGCGGGAATTAAGCACAGTTACCGCGCTGAACGAATTCAAGAACGCACTTGATGAGAGCCAACCATTCCAGCAGGAATATGCCGCCGCCAGCAGTCAGGCGGCAATCGATAAGGTCATTGCCAAATATGCCCAGCTCTTCAGCAACGATCAGCAGTCTTCAAGCTCTATGCTGATTTTTGACGATAGCGGCCAGATGCGCATTGCCAGTACCACCAAGATGGCTACGTGAATGGAATGAAAACTGTCTTGCCCGCGCTGGTTAGTCCTGTGTTCTCGCGACTGCGGTGCCGCTATCCAGCCCGGCACCGAGGGGCATTCCGGCTTGTCCGCTTGCATCTGGCGGCCTGGCCTGTAGCGAGAACAAGCTGCTGTTCATCCTGCATCATGCTTGGCAAGCTGGGCTGACTGCGCCACTGCCTTACGCAAGCTCCAGCACGCAAGCACACCCCACAGCACCGCCAGGGCATTGCCCAGGGCAAACAGCACATGAAATATCTTGGGTTCGGTGAAGCAGCCTTCCAGATGGTTTTCCCCCAACAGCATGGACAAGCCGCACAGGAGCAAGGTGGCATTGCGTTTGATGGTCAGATCCGGCTGCCGGGCGGCCCAGGCAAAGATCACGGCAACAAACAGATCGAAGAAGGCAATCTCACGCTGCCAGTGTGGCGACATCGGCCAGGTGGTGCCGGCTGCGGTCCATGCCGGCAGAACAAGGTGGGATGCGGCGGCACAGACGGCGATGCTGGCCCACAGCCGCAACAGGATATCGAAACGGGCCGAAGCGGCATGGTATGGCATGGGTATTTCCTGGCGGATGATCGGTGGAAGCCTGCGCCGGCCTTGTCCGGGCCGAACCCGGCAATGCTGCCGCATGGCATGCGTGCGCTGCACATGAATGGCATATAATAATACTTATATGTCATTATTAGCGATTTTATCCTGCACCCGCCATCATGAAACACCTCACCCTGCTCCTGCTTGCCCTTCTTGCCTGCCATCCCCTGTCCAGCAACGCAGCCTCAGCCAATGGCCATCAGCCAGATGAAACCCAGTTGATCGAACATGGCAGCTACACCAATAAGGATGGCAACACGGTACATCGGCCCGCCCACACCACCTCAGGTCAGGCACCACAGGGAGCCACTGCCAAGTGTCGTGATGGCAGCTACAGCTTCAGCCAGCACCATCGCGGTACTTGCTCACGCCACGGTGGCGTCAGCGCATGGTTGCGCTAGACGGCGCAAACAGGTTTCGCAGTCAGCCGCGCACGGCCGTGCGGCGGGTGGCGCAGCAAAACCAGCGCCGCCCGTCTTTCTGCCGCAGCTTGCGCAGCCAACGGGTGGCGGAAACAGGCGACGCAGCTAAGCTGCGGGAAAGAAAAGTCGATGAAATGGCCCGTACATTGCCTTTGCGGCAACGCCAGGCAAATCGAAATGAGTCTCTGAGTCAGGTCTCAGATCTGCCACACCGGCATCGCGACATCGCGCCAGGACAAAAGGCCATTCGGCTATACGGGCAGCCACTGCCCCAGCTGCAAGTGATTGCAGCCTCCCTGCGACGGCCTTTGTCTTCTTGTGGTCCGGCTTATTTGCTAACCAGTTGCACCCCGTGCGACTTGCGCTCGGTATCGTAGCGCAACGTAATGTAAACCTCCGAAACACCTACACTGGTGAGGAAGTTTTTGACATCCACCGCACGGGCCTGGGCTGCGGCCTTGGCATTACCGATATCCCCCCGGTAGCAATGGCCGCGCACGATAATGGATTTGCTGGCCTTCAGCTTGGGCAGTTGGCGCAGTAACTGCCCCTTGCCTACCTCATCCAGCTTGGGACTCAGTTTGTCGAACGGAATAAAATCAGGATCGATGGCCATATTGGCATCAATCTTTTTCTCCAGCGCTGCCTTTTCGACAGCAGCTTTATCCAGCGCAGCCTTGGTGACCGGATCCAGCGCACGCGACTGGTTGGCAGCACAGCCTGCCAACATGACCGAAAGCAGGCCGCACAACAGCAATTGCTTCATGGCGAAATTCCAGAATTGAACAGAACAACAGCCCACTCCCTTGCGGGAGCGGGCACTACACCACCTAGTCTGATCAGGCAATCGTCTTGTTGCTGGTCAAGTCCCAACCAGCGCTGACATTACCGCCACCAGTGCCGTCTGCACGTTTTTGCTGTGTATAGGTCCACTTGATCTTGCCATAAGAGAAGCTGACTTTTTCACTGGGGAAGCCAGCGTCGTTGGCAGCGCCGCTCGGGCTTACCTTGGAAATCAGCACTTGTTCCATCTTGATTTCCAGGTATTTCACCTTGTCGCCACCAGCACGGCACAGCTCGATGGTGACATCCTTGATGTGCTTACCGGTGCAGCATGCTTCGTAGATCTTCGGGCTGGCTTTATCCAGGAAGTGGGTGATTTCAAAGGGTGCGTGGTTGACACGCTCAGCGGTGGCACCGCCGGCAGAGCTGGCCGTAGACTGCGCCGGCTGTTCCAGACCATGGGCAAAAGACAGGATTTCAATCCAGTCCTTGTGCTTGTCATCAGTACTTTCACCGGGAATGCCATCAATTTTCAAAAATGCATCAAAAGCCATTTATTTACCTTTCTTTTATGAATGATATGTGGGTCAGGCCCACCAACAATAATCAACCCGCAGGCTGAGGCAACTCTGCGACAAGTCGCAGGGAAATTGTCAGTTCGTCCAACTGGAAATGCGGACGCAAAAATGCTGCTGCACGGTATACGCCGGGCTTGCCAGGAACTTCCACCACATCCACGCGGGCTTCGCGCAGGGGGTATTTGGCCTTGGCTTCCTGACTGGCGGAGTCGTCCAGCAGCACATACTGCGCCAGCCAGGTGTTCAGGTAGTCCTGCACGTTTTGACGCGAGGCAAAGCTGCCAATCTTGTCGCGCATGATGGATTTCATGTAATGCGCAATGCGCGACACGGCAAAGATGTACGGCAGTTGTGTGGACAGACGGGCATTGGCATTGGCCGCGTCGGTATTGTAGGTTTTGGCTTTCTGCACCGACTGGCCGGCAAAGAAGGCGGCGTAGTCCGTATTCTTGCAATGCACCAGTGCAATCAGGCCAAGATCGGACAGCAGTTTTTCCGTGCGGTCGGTAATAGCCACTTCAGTGGGGCATTTAAGCGCCACCTCGCCACTATCGGTTTTGAAGGTATGCGCAGGCAGGCCTTCCACCAAACCACCGCCCTCCACCCCCCGGATGGCGGCCAGCCAGCCATATTGGGCAAAGGCATCGGTCAGGCGTGCGGCGTAGGCGTAGGCGGCATTGGTCCACAAATATTTGTCATGATTGGTGCCATCGACGTTTTCTTCGAAGTCGAATTCTTCGACCGGCACATTGTCGCGGCCATAAGGCAGGCGGCCCAGCACATGCGGCAGCACCAGGCCGACATAGCGCGAGTCTTCCGATTCACGGAAAGATTTCCACTTGGCGTACTCAACAGTGTCGAAAATCTTGGCCAGATCGCGCGGCTTGCCAATGTCGGCAAAGCTTTCCAGACCAAACAGGCCAGGTGCGGCAGCCGAGATCAGCGGTGCATGTGCCGCAGCAGCAACATGGGATAACTCTTCCAGCAGGTAGAAGTCTTCCGGGTGGCGGGTGAATTCGAAGTCCCCCACCAGCGCGGCATAGGGTGCGCCACCAAAAGTGCCGTACTCGTCTTCGTAAATCTTTTTGAACAGTGCGCTCTGATCAAACTCGGAGGCGGCCTTGAAATCCTTCACCAGCTCTTTTTTGCTGACGTTAAGCACTTTGAGCTTGAGCTGGGTGCTGGTTTCCGAGCTTTTCACCAAGTAATTCAGGCCACGCCAGGATGCTTCCAGTTGCTGGAAATCGGCGTGATGCATGATGGCATTGAGCTGCTCGGAAATAAGGGCATCGATTTCAGCAATGCGGGCATCCAGGCTGGCGCTCAGGTCTCGCGCAACGGTGACGCTGCCTTCGAGCACTTGCTCAGCCAATTCGGCAATCAGGTCACGCGCATGGCTGCGCTCACTGTCGCTGCTGGCAACGCGGCTTTGCTCGATAATGCTGTCCAGCAGGCTTGAAGTTTGTTTGTCGGCTACCAGGGGGCTGGCGACACCTTGCAGTTCTGCGCTCATCTCATTCCCCTGCCTTGTCATTGCTGCCGGATTTGCTGATTTTCTGCAGCTTTTCGGTGTCCTGCACGATGTCTTCAAGCAGGGCTTCCAGCTTGTCGTTACCTGCCATCTTGTTACGCAACTCGGACAGACGCTGACGGGCCTCAAGCAGCTTGTTCAGCGGTGCCACCTGCTTGGCCACGTTTTGCGGTTCGAAATCGGCAAGAGACTCAAAATTAAGCTCAACGCCCAGTTGGCTGTCATCATCGACCAGCTTGTTGTCTACCTTGAACTGCAGACGCGGTGCCATCCCTTTGAGAACTTCGTCGAAATTATCGCGATCGATCTGCACAAACTTGCGGCTGGTTTCCTTCAGCTTGGCCAGCGGCTCTTTGCGGTGGCCGGAATAATCGCCCAGGACGCCCATGACAAAGGGCAGCTCCTTGGTCTCGATGGCATCACCGATTTCAACGTCGTAAGTGATCTGCACACGCGGCGGACGGACGCGCGACAGCTTTTTCTGTGTACTTTCATTACCCATGATGAATCCCCATATAACCGAAAATGTTCACCAAACCATTAAACAAGACTGCGAGACAGACTGGCCATCACGTCACAAAGCTGGGCCAGTGAAAACTGAGGATCACTCAGGCGTCGGCTGAGGATGTAAACCGCCTCGGCATACGACTGGTGACTGCACCAAGGTGCTTGTTGATCCGTCACATCGATGATGTAGCGGGCGTCCAGTTGCTTACCCCAACACTGCGCCAGCATTGGCGCGGTCAGTGTGCCGGGCACCAGCGCCAGACAGTTGCGCTCCGGCTGGCGGATGATCAGGCATTGCACCGGCATGTCGGATAGGCTGCAGGTGGCCGCCGCAAACAAGGCCAACCAGGTGGCTACCGCCAGCATGTCCTCGCCTTCACCTTCCGGCAGCGGCAGCAGGTAAGTCTGCGATGGCAGGCTGCCATGGAACTTGCGCAACAACTGGCTATGGAACACGAAGGAAAGCAGCAGTGAGGCCAGATCCATCTGGCAGCTTATGGCCAGTTGATCAGACAAATGGCGGCATGGCGTTAGCGACAAATGCCGTCCCAGCAGTTGTTCTGCCAATTCGGTATCAGCCAAAGAGCCGGCACCAAACAAGGATTGCTCCTCCAGGTACTGTCGGCACGCCACCATCTCAACCGCATTGTCGATGGCATTGCTCAGTTGCTCTTGCAAACCGCTATAGAACAGTTCATTGGACAGCATCATCACGCCCACCGGCGGGCGAGGCATGTCGGAAGGCAACAGGGATGCCGCCACCAAGGGATACAAGCGGCCACTCTCGTCGCGGCTGGGCTGGATGACGCCAAGCGCCAACCAGGCACCATCCGGCGTGCGGGTAAGAAATGAAGATGCCGGCATTTGCTGGTAACGCTGCCTTGCGCTGTCATCGTCCAGCAGCACCAGACTGTCGGCAATGACATGGTCCAGTTGGGTTGCCGCAGTGTGCGTGGCATTGATGCGGATGAAATCGCCACGCCGCGGTAGCTTGCCAAATACGCAGAACTCCCCTGCAGTCACTGGCGTGCGCTTGAAATTGAAGGCCATTTAATGGTCGTCCTTGTTACAAAGTCACGCGCTCAGGCAGGCTTAGTTTGTAAAGCTTGATCAGTTGCAAAGGATTGACTCCACCAACCATACGGAAATTGAATCGGACAAGCTGGCCATCCGCGCCCTTGCCTGCGGGCCAGGAAAGCAGGACCACATCACTACTGTCTTGCGAGACCTTGGCCGCAGCCAGCAAGCGCATCAGGCCCATGCGACCGGACTGGTTGGCAATCACGCTGGCAGCGCCGCTGTAGGAAACCACTTGAATACGCGCGCCACCGGCGTTGTCACTTCCCGGCCAGTTAAACGGCTGCCATATTTGAGGGCCATTGCGATAGCGCAGCTCCTGGCCATCCACCACGATGGATATTTCGGACAATCCCGGCGTGGGCTGCGGTTGTAGCTCAAAGCGGCTGTTTTCCCCGTCCTGCAACTGGGTAGAGGCCAATGCCCCCAGCCGGCCTGCCGCAGAGAGGAATTCCGGGTTGAAGCGGATGCCCTGCTCACCCCAGGAACGGGGGACAAGGGTGTCGCCCTTGCGCTGTACCAGACCACTCAGGTATTTGTTGATGAACTTATCCAGCACACCGTCATTGGCTTTGACAAAGCGATTGATCTCGGCCACAGACGCCACGCTACCGGAGTCGGCAAACGGATATTTGCCGGCCAACTGCTTCCACTGCGGCAGCACTTCGTTGGCCCAGGCCTGATTGATGTCCTGCTGCACCGGCCCCAGCATCGCGGTATAGGACTGCGCCAGCGGGCGTACCAGCATGGGCCGCACCATGGCTGCGGTATCGGCAGGCACCTGGCTGAGCAGGGAGTTGTCAACGTAGGAAATGGTATCGGCCAGTTCGGAACCAGAGCCATTGAGCGTGGCCTGCATGGCGGCACGCGCCTGCGGCCCCGGCTCATCGGAAGAGGCAATGGATGCCACTTTGGCCTTCAGCTTGGCCAGTTGATCCAGATAGCCGTTAATGGGCGGGTTATCGCCCTTGACCAGTTGCGCCACCCCGGCAAATGCCTGACCCACTTCGCCAAACTGCTTGTCATTGGGCTTCTTGTCTGCGCTGTCGCTACCGCCCTTCAGGAATTCGGTGGTTTTTTCCAATACCGACTGCTTGGCGTTTTCCAGTGAGCGGTTGAGTTCCGAGGGGTTGTCCCAGGAAGTTTCCATGGCAGCCCGCGCCAGAATCAGCTTGACCGGGGAGTTTTGCTTGTCTGACAGGCGGGTCAGGGCCGAGGCAGACTGGGCCGGGTTGCTGAAATCACGCACAGTCACCCCAGGCAGGAATTTCTTCCAGGCCGCAATGTACTGCTTGCGGTACAACTCCATCAGCGCGGCACGGTTCTTTTCGACATTGCCGTCCTTGCCAAGGTTATCCTGCATGGAAGATGCCAAGACCCAGTCATCACCGCGGATCTCGCCCTTGCTGGCTTCGTCGATTGCCGCTTTTACATAACCGCTCCAGGCTTCACGGGTAAACATGCCCTCCACCATCTGGCTGCTGGCCATGATGTCCAGATCATGATTATCCAGAATGCGTGCCACGGTCAGCGGGGCATAACGGGTATTGGCGCGAGCACGGATTTCGTTATACACCCGCTCTTCGGCTGACAAGTGCTTGTAAGAACTGCGCAGGGTCTCCCGGACTTCACTGATCAGCCGAGGATCGTTGTCAATCAGCGGCAAGTCACCGGCCTTGATCTGGCTGACATAGAAGGCCACCAGCTTTTCAGCAACCGCCATGATTTCTTCAACAGAATACTGACCACGCTGGCTTTCCAGATAAGGCCGCCAGTAACGGGGAATCTGGTCGATCAGTTGCGGCTCGTCCATGCGCTTTTGCTCATGCAGCATCAGATAGGTTTTCAGCGCGTTGTAACCTACTTCCAGCTTGGCGGACTGGTTATTGGCCGGGCTGGCCACGCCATTGGTGCCAGCAGGCTGCTCGGCAGGCGCACTGGCATCCAGCATGGCTGCCGTCGCTTTTTGCGCCAGGTAGTCATGATTGCCAAGCGCGCCGATGACGATATTTGGCAAACCCCGGTGAGGTTTGACCGGGTGCGGACGTGGCTTGGCATGCACGGGTTCCGGCTTGCTGACCTCAGGCTTGGCGGCTACCGGTTCGGGCTTGGCCGCCACCGGCGCGGGCTGCTCCGGTTGGTTTTTGTACTGCTTGATGGTTTCTTCCAGATTATGCTGCACTGGCTGCAGCATCACCTGGCGCAGGCCGGCAAAGTATTCCTTGCGCAGGCGTGCTTCCAGCTCGTTGCCCTGATACAGACCCCAACCCAATTGCCAAGGCTCGCCATTCTTACGGTAGTCCTGAAATTCTTCCAGACGCTTTTGCAATACCAGCAAACCACGCAGCTTGTTGTAGAGCTGACTGGAGGCGATCATCTTCTGCGCCTCACCCCGGTCTGTGGCAACTTGGCTCAGCAGGCGCTGATTACCGATATACGTCCACGACCACACCCCTGCAACACCGGCCAATAGCAGCACGCCCGCGCACATCGCCAGCACGCGCAGCCGACCGCCACGCGGTGCTGTCTGCCGGGAAATAAGGTGCTGGTCGGGAAACAGCACTTCGCGGAAAAAATCGCGCAGGAAGAAGCTGTAGGACGACGGTGCCTGCTTGCCATCACGGCCCACGGCACTCAGGTCAAACTGACCCTGCACCCGATTGGCCGCCACAATGCGCGGCACGCCCTCTTGCAAGGCGCTGGTGAAATAGAAGCCTCGCAAGAGCGGGCGACCATGGTAGGGATCCTCTTCATGCAGCAGGCGCATGAATTTGACCACGGCCTCTTTCAAGCCATGAAACTCGATGGGGAAAGCAAAGTGTGCCGGGCTGACCTGGCTGCCGCGGTGCTGAACCAGCTTGTCTTCGCCCAACTGCACCAAGCCACGGTACAGCAACTCGAACTGTTGTCCGGTCACCGTGGCGATATCAAAGCCCTTGCCCTGCTCGGCACTGAGCGTCACCCCCCACACCCGCGCGCGTTCTTCCTCATCTGCATCCTGGAAAAACTGGGAGAAACCACCCAGCAGATCGAGCTTGGTAAACACCAGATACACCGGCACCTGCACGGTGAAGGTATTGCACATCTCGTCAATCCGTTCACGCACCTGACGTGCATAGGTGCTGAAGCCTTCGGTATTGTGCTGTGCCAGCTCGGGCAGGCTGATTGCCACCAGAATGCCGTTCACCGGTGCTTTGGCACGATGCTTTCTTAGCAGCTTGAGAAATTCCAGCCACTCGACGCGGTCTTCAGACTGGGTGGCATAGCGGCCCGCCGTATCCAGCAACACCCCTTCGGTAGAAAAGAACCAGTCACAATTGCGCGTGCCGCCCACCCCCTGGATGCCGCTTTTGTCACTAAACGGAAAGGTGAGGCCCGATTGCAGGATGGCCGAGCTTTTCCCCGCCGCGGGATGGCCGATGATCATATACCAGGGCAGCTCATACAACGCCGCGCTGCCGCCAGACACACCAAGCTTGGATTTCTTCAGGGTTTCAACCGCCGCCAGCATTTTTTGCCGCAACAGCGTTACTTCCGCCCGCTTGCCGGCATCGGCACCAATCACGGCATCGTCAGCCTGCTTGCGCAGCATTTTCTCCAGCAGACTGCCCGCGCGACGCGTTACCAACTGCCCCACCAGCAAGGTCAGTACCCACAACAGCATCACACCGATAATCCACCCCAGGCGCGTTTCCGGTGAGGACAAACCCAACCAGGGACCAACAAACCAGATGAGCAGAATCAAAATCAGGAAGCCAATCGCCGAAGCGACTTTCCCATGCCGAAGCCAAGCTTGCATAACCACCACTTATCGAAAATTGAAAAGTTACCTTTTACCCAGCAACACCTTTAACGACCCGGTCTGCTCGATGTGTCCATAGTCTTTGAAACTCCAGTTTCCACCCCAGGTCAGCCCTGCTCTCTGAGCCTCTTCGCCCAGCGCCTGATAGGCTTGCATCGCCCATGGATCACGCTCTGAAATCACCACCTTGCCAGCACGGATCGGTGCCAGATCGACTGCCAGTCCGTATTGATGCTTGCTCTGCCCACCCTTGGCCTGGGTAACGTGATTGCCCTGTGCCGCAAGTGCATTCTGACGCTCCGGACTGCGATAGCCCTCCAGCAGCACCATGCCGAATCCACGCGCCCGCATGGCCACCATCACCCGCAACACGGTCTGCACAAACGCCGGGTTCATCCGACTCCAGTCACGGTTGGCATGGGCGATGTCCAGCGTTGGCATCTGGTTTTGCACATCATTGAAAGCAGCAGGTGGCAAGGGGGGTGGCGGAATCAGTTTTTCTTCCAGCAAGGTCTGCTTGATGCGGTCAGACTGCTGATAGTCCTGAGCGACATAATCGGGCTGCTGGTAGTAGCGCCCCCCCATCACGAACACAGCGAACACCCCCACGCCCACCAGCAACAAGGAAAGCAACGGCCAGGTCAGCCAGTTGTAACGATGCTGCAGCCTGGGCTTTGCCGGCGACGGCGCCACAGCACTGTCCGGTTCAGCCAGGCTGAGCCCTTGCGGGATGGCTTGCTCCATCACGGAAGCAGCAGGCTTGTCGACCAGCCACAGGCCAAGCTCTGGCCTGCGTAAAAAAAAACGCCAACCCACCCATGCCATCGTCAACACGATGGCAACTATCAAAACCGGCAACACGATAGCCAACTGCATCTTCCATTCCAGCATCTGAACTATTAGTATTTCATTTAAACTATAATCAAAGCAACAAACAAATGATTTATCGCATATTGTAATGTACTTTTTTATGAATTTTGACTAGTTGAAAATACTAGTAAAATATGAATCTTCCACTGGAAATCATTTGGCTGCAGAATTCGCCCCATGTTGAAAAAACCGAGAACGAGAACCTTGCAAAAACTGCTGAAAGCCTTGCCAGTACTGGCATTGGCTGCATGTGGCGGGCCCAAGATGGTGAGCATCACCGGAGAGGGAAGCAAGGGCATGAACCGTGACGTGCAAGGCAAACCACTGTCGGTGGTCGTGCATATCTACCAGTTGCGCAGTGCCGATGCATTCAATCGCATGACGATGGACGCTTTGCTGGCCGGCAAGTCCGAGGCCGAGCTGCTAGGCAAATCACTGATCAGCAGCCGGGAAGTTACCCTCATTCCGGGAGGCAAACTGGCCGAGCAGGAAACCATCAGCGAAGAGACGCAATTCGTTGGTGTGGTTGGCTTTTTCAGGCAGGCCGACCCCACATACTGGCGCTTGCTGTACACGGCAGATGCCATCAAGAGTGCTGGGCTTAATTTCAAGGCAGCAGATTGTTACCTGCAGCCGGCCCGGACAAAGAATACCTCGATCCCCGGACAGCCAGCGCAGCTACCAAGCACTTGCAATATCCATTTGCGCTAAAAAAATGGAAACACCGCTTCAGACTGTCTCAATTTAACAACATCTGTTACGACATATTTAATTCTTGATTTAATTAATTCAATTGAAATAGTCTGGTTAATAAATATGACAAATGATAATTATACTAAGTAAATTTACTCAAATATTGTCCACCACCACTACCCCGGTAGTGAAAATGCGATCGCTGGCCGCTGACCACCGCAGCCAGAAACGAAACTATTGACACCGTGAACGTGGCCATCACGCCGCACAGGCAGCCATATTCTGAGCATGTAAGGTTTGAAATCCGATGCAACAAGCCAAACGGATTCTGTGGGGCGAAGGCATGTTCCTGCGACCACAGCATTTCCAGCAGCAATCTCTTTTCCTGGAGCAAAAAGCCACGGCCTTGCTGCAGAACACACGCCGCCACCAATGGGGAATTACACAATTAAAGTTGGATGAGCAGGCACTCAAGGGAGGGATGGTGCATCTGGATGAGCTGGCCGTGCTGTTTCGGGACGGCACGCTGTACCAAGCACCCGCGCATGCTGCATTACCCATGTCACGCGACCTGAATGCCCTGCCGCAACTGGGCATCAAGACCAGGCTGTATGCCTGCCTGGCCGACATGCAATCCTATGGCGGCAATACACGCAGCGGCACAGGCAGTGCCCGCCCCACCCGCTTTATCAGCCAGCAAAGCGAATTGGGTGATCTGTACACCCAGGCGGTGGATGCGGATGTCAGCACACTGGAACTGGACATCCGCCTGATGCTGGAACAGGAAAACCGCGACGGCTACGACGCTATCGCACTGTGTGATCTGGAAAAAAACGCCACCGGGCAATGGGTGGTAGCCAGCGAGTTTATCCCGCCGCTTACCACGGTAAGCGCATCGAATGATCTCCAGCAGATGCTGCGCCGCCTGCTGGATATCCTGCTGGTGAAAAGCCAGTCGCTGAGCGGCAGCCACCGCGAGCGGGCTAAAAGTGTTGTCGAATATGGCTCTACGGATATCAGCTCGTTTTGGCTGCTGCACAGTGTAAACCGTAATTTTGCCCGCCTGCGCCACCTGTCCTTGTGCCAGCCGCTCCATCCGGAAGAGTTGTACGTGGCGCTGGCCGAGTTTTGCGGGGAGCTGCAAACCTTCTCCACCCTGTACAGCCTGGCCGACATCCCGCCCTATCGCCACGACCAGCTACAACAGGTGTTCCCGGTGCTGGATCGGCAAATCCGCGAGCTGTTGGAGACCGTGATTTCGGCCCGTTACACCGTTATTCCGCTGCACTCGCCCAAACCTTCCTTCCATATTGGACGGCTGGAAAGTGATCGCCTGCTGGAAAACGTGGATTTCTACCTGTCCGTACACAGCGAGCTGCCCGCCTCCCAGGTGATCGACAACGTGCCACTGAAAATGAAGATTGGCGCGCCGGACGATGTAGAAAAAATCCTCAACTCGGCCTTGCGCGGTGTAGCCATCCACCATGCGGCACAAACGCCATCGGCAGTGCCGGTCCGCGTGGGCAATCACTACTTTGCCTTTGAACCGCACGGCGACATCTTCAGCCGCATGCTGCAGTCGCGCAGCATCTGCATTTATGTTCCGCAAACCTTGTCAGATCTCAGCCTTGAGCTGATCGCCGTCTTCCGTTGAGAGCGCCATGAGCCAAGCCACCATTACCCCAAGCACCGAACGCCCCATCACCGTGTCCGCCCCCGCCTCACCCTCGCTGCGCGAAATGCTGGAGGACGGCATCTACCTGCTGTTTCTGTTGAAGGATGGCAATGCACCGGGCAGTGCGGTGGAGTTCAACCGCCGCGTGGACAGCTTTTTATCGCAATACGAAAAGAACGCCCGCAACTTCAACAAGGACATGAACGAAGTCAATCACGCCAAATACGCTTTTTGCGCGCTGATGGACGAAATCATTCTGTCCTCGGTCTTCTCCCTGCGTGACGAATGGGAGCGCATGCCATTGCAACTACGGCTGTTTGGCGAACATCTTGCCGGCGAAGGCTTTTTCCAGCGCCTGGAACAACTGCGGCTGGAGCCCGCCAAGAGCATCGAGGCACTGGAAGTGTTTTATACCTGCCTGCTGCTGGGCTTTCAGGGCAAATATCTGTTGGAAGGCGAAGAAAAACTGGGCTATCTCACCCACAAACTGGGTCAGGAAATACAGCAGGTGCGTGGAGGCAAGGCAGAATTCGCCCCCAACTGGCAGTTGCCGCAGCGCTTCCAGGCCTTTGTGCGGCACGAACTGCCCTTATGGCTGTATTTCGCCCTGCTGGCGGTGGTGGGTAGCGGCATCTTCCTGACCTACCGCTGGCTGTTGTCACAACAGCTCAGCAAGCTGTTTGGCGGCTGAGATGAGTAGCTTCAGCCGACACACGCTACTGCAGCCATCGGTGCTTGACCGACTGCTGGACGACCATCCGGAAAACAGTGCATTTGACCATGCCGCGCTGTACGAGCTGCCCCAGTTCAAGCAGTCGTTGGCGCGTGATCTGGAAGCCCTGCTCAACACAAGGCTGATGCCGGCTGAAGTGCGCGATGACGACTACCCGCTGGCACGCCGCAGCATGCTCAACTATGGCATTCCCGACCTGAGCGGCATCAGCCTGCTGAATCCGGACGATCGCGAACTGCTGCGCGAACAACTGCGCCGCGCCATCGAAACGCACGAACCGCGCCTGTCGCGCGTGCGCGTCAATCTGGACGCCCCGCGTGAAATGGAGCGGCACCTACGCTTTCGCGTGGACGCCGTGCTGCGCATTCATCCGCACCGCCCGCCCGTCACTTTCGACGCCACGCTGCAACTGTCATCCAATGTATACAAGGTGCAATAAGCATGGCACGCCCCGCCCTGCCAGCGCAGCCCCTTGTCATGAATAAGAGATAAATCCGGGATGGACCTTACCAGCCTTTTAAGCAGCTTCGCCGCCGCCTTTTCCCAGCACCAGCGTCTGCTCACCCTGCAGCTGGATGGCGGGCAGATCGCCGCCGAGCAGTTATTGCCACACACGCTGGACGGCAGCGAGGGCGTGTCGGAGGCCTATCGCTATCAGCTCAGTTGTTTGTCGCCGGATGGCACTATCGAACTCAAGTCCTTATTGGGTGTAGCCGCCCGCCTGGGGGTGCTGGATGCCGCTGGCAGCCAGGTAGTGCGCTGTGGCGTGGTGTCACGCGCCGAGCTGTTAGGCAGCGATGGCGGCTTTGCCAAGTACGGCCTCACCATCGAGCCGCCGTTTGCCCTGCTGCGGCTGCGTCGTACCTCGCGGGTGTTTCAGGACTTGTCGGTGCCGGACATCGTCAAACAGATCCTGGCCGAGCATCAGGCCAACAACCCGGTGTTTGCCCAAGTGCAGACGCTGGAGTTCCACACCGCCAGCGCCAGCCCGCGCAGTTATTGCCTGCAATACCGTGAGAGTGATTTCGACTTCATCGTGCGGCTGCTGCATGAAGAGGGGTATGCGTGGAGGTTTGAACATATCGATGGCGAGCATCCGCAGGTCAAGCTGGTGGTGTTTGATGACGCTTACAGCCTGCCGCCGGCGGCCAGTGAGCGGGTGCGTTTTCATCGCAGCGATGCCACCGAGGAAGAAGACGGCCTCACCGATTGGAGCGCCGCGCGGCAGGTGGTGTCCGGTGCGGTGGCACTGGCCAGTTTCGATTACCAGCCGGTGAGCACCCAGCACAGCGGCGATCAGAGCCGCATCCAGCAAGGCCGCAGTGGTGATGCACTGCAATCCACCTTGCAGGATTACGACCCGCAGTCGCTGTACTACGCCAGCGATGCCGAGCAACTGAGTCAGTATGCGCAGCGGCGTCAGCAGGCGCACGATGTGCAGGCCAAGCAATTCTCTGGCAGCGGCTCAGTACGCAGCCTGCTCGCTGGCCAATGGTTCCGCCTGGATGAACATCCGCTGCACGAGGGCGATAGCAGCGAACAGCGCGAGTTTGTCGTCACCGGTCAAACCTTCCGCGCCAACAACAATCTGCCGGGTGAGCTGGCCAGCAGCCTGCGCGGCTTGCTGGGAGATAGCAGCACATCAAACGACAGCCAGAACAGCAGCCCCTTCCAGACCACCATCACCGCCCAGCGCCGCGGCATTCCGCTCACCCCGGCTTACGCCCACAGCGCGCAGGCCAAGCCGACATCTAAAGGTGTACAGACCGCCACCGTGGTCGGCCCGGAAGGCGAAGAAGTCCATACCGACGAGTTGGGCCGCATCAAGGTGCAGTTCCACTGGCAGCGGCCAGACGAACACCCCGGCAGCGGCGCCAATCTGGACGACCGCTCCTCCTGCTGGCTGCGCGTGGCCATGCCCAGCGCCGGGGCCGGCTGGGGCCACCAGTTCATCCCGCGCATCGGCCAGGAAGTGCTGGTCGACTTTATCGAAGGCGATATCGACCGCCCGGTGATTGTTGGCGTGCTGTACAACGGCAGCCACGCCACCCCGGCCTTCAGCGGTGCCGGCGCTTTGCCCGCCAACAAGACCCTGTCCGGCATCAAATCCAAAGAACACCAGGGCGGCCAGTACAACGAACTGCTGTTCGACGACACGCCCGGTGAAGTCCGCGCCAAGCTCAGTAGCGAAGCGGGCAAGACCCAGCTCAACCAGGGCTACCTCACCCACCCGCGCAGCAATGGCAAAGCCCAGCCGCGCGGCGAAGGCTTCGAACTACGCACCGACCAGCACGGCGCCATCCGCGCCGGCCACGGCCTGCTCATCAGCACCGAAGCGCAAAACGGCGCATCCGGCAAACAACTGGCGCGCGAACACGCACAAAGCCAGCTCGACGCCGCGCTCAGCCTCAGCCAAAGCCTGGGCGACACCGCCGCCGCGCAACTGGCCGACAGCATGGAAACCGGGCCGGACGCCATCAACTCCGACAACGGCAAAGACGGCAACAAGGACAGCGGCCACCTGCAACACCACGCCGCCGCACTCAAAGCCTGGGAAGCCGGCAGCAATACCGACAAGGAAGGCAAAACCGCCAGCAGCGGCAACAGCAGCCAGGCTGGCCAACAGCCGCTGCTCATCCTGTCCGCCCCGGCCGGCATCGCCAGCCTCACCGAACAAAGCCACACCCTCAGCGCTGGAACCAACCTCAACCTCATCGCCCAACGCGATGCCAACCACACCACCGGCCGCCGCTGGCTGCACAACGTCGGTCAGCACATCAGCCTGTTTGTGGCCGGGGTGAAGGACAAGGTGGCGCTGAAGCTGATTGCGGCGAAGGGCAAGGTGCAGGTGCAAGCGCAGAGCGATGCGATGGAACTGACGGCGGATAAGGATGTGACCATCACCTCCTGCAAAGAAAGGATTGTGGTCAATGCCAAGCAGGAAATATTACTGACGGCAGGAGGCGGATATATCCGCATCGCAGGTGGCAATATCGAAATCCACTGTCCGGGGACAGTAAGCGTGAAGGGGGTGAGCCACAATCTGAGCGGGCCGGACCAGATGAATCCGCCCCTGCCAAGCTTCCCTAACACCGTCTGCAAACCCTGTATGGCCAAAGCATTCAATCAGGCCAATCCGCTGGTAGCCGCCAAATGAGTCAACGCATCCTGTTAAACCAAGCCACGCCTGAGGCCTGGCTCACGCTGCTGCAGAACCATGCTGCCGCACTGGCGCTGGAATGGCTGGACCTGATTGTGGATCAGGCGGAATTAAGCCCTGCATGGCAAAACCGGATTACCACACTCAACAAACCGGTGGCACTGCTACAGGACACCCCGCACGAAGAAGCGGCAGAAGCTGGCCCGGTACTGCTACGCGTACCGCTCCATGTCACCGCCCCGCAACTGCTGAAATTACTGCAGCAATGGCATGGCCAGCCCAGGGTAATGGCCCTGCTAAGCAGCTGGGACTTTGCCGACCTGGTCAATAACTGCCGTCTGTGCCTGCAGGCATCCTGGGAACGGGGATTGAAAAAAGGCGTATTGCGCTATCACGACCCCCGGCTGTTTGCCGCAGTGGTGGATACGCTGGATGACGACAATCGCAGCCTGCTATTACGCCCCACCCGTGAATGGCACTGGCTGGACCGTGATGGCAACGCCCGCATGCAGGACACCGGGAAATGGCAAAGTCCGCCGCCTGCCATCTGGCTG
Source organism: Aquitalea magnusonii (assembly GCF_002217795.2). Taxonomy (NCBI): domain Bacteria; kingdom Pseudomonadati; phylum Pseudomonadota; class Betaproteobacteria; order Neisseriales; family Chromobacteriaceae; genus Aquitalea; species Aquitalea magnusonii. Next base: position 1,663,074 of record NZ_AP018823.1, on the reverse strand, counting down.
GACGAAACCCTGCCATTACAAGACAGCCAGGTGGATGCCCTGGCCAATTGGCATGTTGCCGAGCAATGGCGGCAAAACCACCTGCTCAGCCCGGAGGAATTCCAACTGCAGTCCGAAGAAGAGCTGATGACGCGGCTGGCACACGCGCACCAGGCTGCGGACAAAGCAAAATTGTGGTCGGAAGATGCACGCCTGCCATTCATTGAGCAATTTTTGTGTATTAACTAAGCATATTTAAGATGTTGTAACGACACCCTTAGCGAAGACAAATCAAAAATGAAAATCAAACAGAAAAGCACCACTGCACTTCTTAGCTGGGCATTCTTGATTAGCAACATATCAACAGCACCAATAGCATTGGCTGGCAATAATACTTCTCCACTGGCAGGCAGTTATGTATTGACAGACGACAACTGGCTACCATCCCATCTAAAACTGGAAAAGTCAGGAAAGTTTCAATGGAATTTATATTACAACGGGCACTATAACGTTAGCGGCACCTGGAATATAAAAGATGAAAAAATAAACCTAATAGCCAACAAAGAAAAAGGCCACCCGAAGTACCAGCCATACATATCAGATCAAATAAGATTCCGCCACCCCAACGACGTGATCGGCACCTACATCATTGGCACCGAAATACAAGGCATAACTGGAGATGCCGCAATTTTTGAAGATGAAAAAGGCCAAATAATAAATGGCGAAACAGATCAGAGAAATAGAGGTTTGCTAACAGCAAAAAAACCTCCTTCCTGGGGGCCATGGAAAAGAGTCGCCCTTAAGCGTATTGACGGTGAAGACAAATGGAACTGGTTTTCCGTCACAGATGCTGCACAGGAGAGCGGCATCATGCCTATGATGCTAAAAAATTCCAACAAAATTGCTCCGGCATTCAATAACATCTTACTTTCCTTAAATAATGGGGAAAACGACGAATTGATACTTTCCATGCCAAAGCCGGAAATAAAAGAAAACCCTTTCGCAAAAAGTATTCAAAGCTTATCTTATCGAAAACAGGAAAAGCCAATCAAAGAAAAATTTATAATCGGAAAATACACATCATCCAGTACAAAATCTGAATTATGGTTAGAAAAAAATCACAGAGCAGCATGGTACTCGCAATTTGACTATCTGGAAGGAAAATGGCATATCGAAAATGGACTAGTTAAGTTCACAACCGAACTGCCTAAAACTCAGCCTACCTACCGCTTAATGACTAATGATGAAGAAAAAATCATTAAGCCTGCCACCAATGAGGAGCTGATTATTGTCGTTGGCGTGCCAAAAGCTGGAGGTGCCGAGGATATCGAAGTGCAATTCCAATCAAATGGAAAAATATTGGGTCATGCAGTCAGCAACAGTAGCGGCGATGCCATTTTACAGTGGAGCGGATCGGCTTCTGACTGGACAAAGGTCGGTTTACGAAGAAACGGCAGCCATGATTCTTGGTCCTGGTTTGACATTCCACCTGAGCGACGCAGCAAGCGCATTGTCGGTGTAGCCATCAATGATCTTGGTTTGCTTAAACCCTTTGTATCTGAGTTATGGATAGGTCAATCTCAAGATGGTAGGCTTATTTTACTAGACCCACTCATGAAGTCGGCTCTGCGCTACACGAAGAAAACAGAAAATAGTAATGCGCCTTAAAATAAATCCAAGTTAGCTGACACAGTCAATGCAACGAATGATGGCAAGTGCTTTTAATTAATTAGGCATAACACAGCCACATCGAGGGCACTTGCCATACAAAAAATGGATGAATAGAAAAGCCATGAAGGCGCTAATAGGTATCGAAAAATAGCACAAAATTATCAGAAAATGGCTATCTGCCTACTCGACGACGCAAACCAGGATATGGAATTGCTATGCGAAGCAACGCGCTTAGCAACAGAAAATGTTAAGAAATAAATTATTGGCCATCATCAGCACCCTTGCCCTGCTTAGCGGCTGCCAAAGCATGGCCGACGAAGCCACCATTGGCATTCCAGGCAGAGTAGTTAATACCGACAGTAATATCATAATACTCCGTGCAAGCCTGAATGGTAGCGGAGTGAGTGGGGCTGGTGGTGATGAATGCTGCATGAGTATCCCAGCCAAATGGAAGCCGGGCATGACAGCAACGCTTAGCTGGACCAAGGACCCCAGTCCTGACATTAACCCTGATGGGAAAAGAGCCCCTATAATAAAGAATGGAATAAGCACTCCAGAATGGGATTCCTGGATGGCAAACCACAGGAAGAATTATAGAACTATAGAAAAAACAATACCACTCCCTAAATATGGGGAGACGTGTGGAGTAACATTCGTATTTTTACCGTGCGACGATGCGCGTGTAATAATTGATTGCGAAGAAGAACACCGGTTGTTTTCGAAACTACCTGGCGGTAAAAATTTTGATTCAGAACTAATTCGCCGTCTTGGAGGGAAAAAGACATGCCGGTAAGCCTTGCCCCACACTATCCGGAATCTGGCTTCTTTCCAACTAGGATTGCGGACATCTTGCGACAGCGCCGCGAACAACAAAAGGATATTGCCGAAAGCTGAATGGATGAATGGGTCGTTTAATAGCCCACCCTTTAACAGTAGCCAACAGCATGACGATTCGACGATGCAGCAAATAAAATGACCAGCAAAAATATTGGCAAGTAGTACATAAAATGACAATACGAAACGATTCAACCAAGCAAGAGCACAATGTTTAACAATAAATTATTGGCCTTTATTATCAGCACCCTTGCCCTGCTTAGCGGCTGCCAAAGCATGACCGACGAAGCCACTATTGGTATTGCTGGCAGAGTAGTGAATGCAGACAGCAGCGTCCAAATACTTAATGCAAGCCTGAATGGCAGCGGTGTGAGCGGGTCTGGTGGTGATGAATGCTGCATGAGTATCCCGGCCAAATGGAAACCGGGCATGGCCGCAACGCTTAGCTGGACCAAAGACCCCAGTCCGGGAGTCAATCCAGATGGGAAAAGACGACCAGCTCTGCCGAATGGAATAACTACTCCAGAATGGGAAAAGTGGATGAAAATTCATGAAGCCAATTATAAAAAAATGGAAAAGATCATCCCCTTACCAAAGTATAGTAAGACGTGTGGAGTGACATTTGTATTTTTACCATGCGATGATGCGCGGGTAATTCTAGATTGCAATGAAGAGTACAATTTATTCAGAACATTACCTGGTGGGAAGGACCGCTATCCTGAATTGATTCGTCGTATGGGAGGACGTGCGGTATGCCAGTAAGTCTTGCACCTCACTATCCGGAATCCGGCTTCTTTCCAAGCAGGATTGCGGACATCTTGCGACAACGCCGCGAACAGCAAAAGGATATTGCCGAAAGCTGCATGAAGGAACGTACCATTAAATATGGCTGATTCTTAAAGGCGGCAAACAGCATGATGATTCGACGATGCAATAAATAAAGTAACCAGCAAAATATTGGCAAGCCCTACGCAAAATGACGATACGAAACGATTCAACCAAGCAACAGCACAATGTTTAACAAAAAATTATTGGCCATTATCATCAGCACCCTTGCCCTGCTTAGCGGCTGCCAAAGCATGGCCGACGAAGCCACCATTGGCATTGCTGGTAGAGTAGTGAATGCTGACAGCAGCGTTAAAATACTACGTGCAAGTCTGAATGGTAGCGGCGTGAGTGGTTCTGGCGGTGATGAATGTTGCATGAGCATCCCGGCCAAATGGAAGCCGGGCATGACCGCAACGCTTAGCTGGACCAAGGACCCCAGTCCGGAAGTCAATCCAGATGGAAAAAGACGACCAGCTCTGCCGAATGGAATAACTACTCCAGAATGGGAAAAGTGGATGAATATTCATGAAGCCAATTATAAAAAAATGGAAAAAATCATCCCCTTACCTAAATATGGTGAGACGTGTGGAGTGACATTTGTATTTTTACCATGTGACGATGCGCGAGTTATTCTAGATTGCGATGAGAGATACAAATTATTCAGAACATTACCTGGTGGCAAGGACCGCTATCCTGAATTGATTCGTCGTATGGGAGGACGTGCGGTATGCCAGTAAGTCTTGCACCTCACTATCCGGAATCCGGCTTCTTTCCAACCCGAATTGCGGACATCTTACGACAATGCTGCGAACAGCAAAAGGATATTGCCGAAAGCTGCATGATTGAACGTACCGTTCAATCTGCATCAGACGATGCAGTAAATAAAATGACCAGCAAAAATATTGACAAGCCCTACGCAAAATGACGATACGAGACAATTCAACCAAGCAACTGCACAATGTTTAACAATAAATTACTGGCCATCATCAGCACCCTTGCCCTGCTTAGCGGCTGCCAAAGCATGGCCGACGAAGCCACTATTGGCGTTCCAGGCCAGGTAGTCAACACCGACAGCAGTATCAATATTCTTAATGCAAGCCTGAATGGTAGCGGTGCAAGTGGAACAGGTGGCCAAGAATGCTGCATGAGCATCCCGGCCAAATGGAAACCGGGCATGACTGCAACGCTTAGCTGGACCAAGGACCCCAGTCCGGGAGTCAATCCAGATGGGAAAAGACGACCAGCTCTGCCGAATGGAATAACTACTCCAGAATGGGAAAAGTGGATGAAAATTCATGAAGCCAATTATAAAAAAATGGAAAAGATCATCCCCTTACCTAAATATGGTGAGACGTGCGGTGTCACATTTGTATTTTTACCATGCGACGATGCACGTGTAGTGATTGATTGCGAAGAAAAACACCGGTTGTTTTCGAAGCTACCAGGCGGTAAAAATTTTGATTTTGAGCTAATTCATCGCATGGGAGGGCGTGCAGTATGCCAGTAAGTCTTGCACCTCACTATCCGGAATCCGGCTTCTTTCCAAGCAGAATTGCGGACATCTTGCGACAACGCCGCGAACAGCAAAAGGATATTGCCGAAAGCTGCATGAAGGAACGTACCATTAAATATGGCTGACTCTTAAAGGCGGCAAACAGCATGACGATTCGACGATGCAATAAATAATGTAACCAGCAAAATATTGGCAAGACCTACGCAAAATGACGATACGAAACGATTCAACCAAGCAACAGCACAATGTTTAACAATAAATTATTGGCCATCACCATCAGCACCCTTGCCCTGCTTAGCGGCTGCCAAAGCATGGCCGACGAAGCCACCATTGGCGTTCCAGCACGGGTAGTCAACACCGATAGCAGTATTAAAATACTTAATGCAAGCCTGAATGGTAGCGGTGCAAGTGGAACAGGTGGCCAAGAATGCTGCATGAGCATTCCGGCCAAATGGAAACCTGGCATGACCGCAACGCTTAGCTGGACCAAGGACCCTAGCCCAGGAGTTAACCCAGATGGGTCACGACCACCGAAACTTACTAGTGAAATATCTACCCCAGAATGGGAAAGGTGGGTAAAAATACACAAATCTAATTATAAAAAAATGGAAAGAACTATCCCTTTACCAAAGTACGGAGAAACATGCGGCGTAACTTTCATCTTTCTTCCGTGTGATGGCATCAGAATTGTTATAGATTGTGACGAAAAATACAGTCTCTTCAAGGATCTTCCTGGTGGAAAGGAATTTTATCCTGAACTAGCCCGTCGTGCGGGGGGAGCAAAAACATGCCGGTAAGTCTTGCACCACACTCCCCTGAGGCTGGTTACTTTCCAAGCAACATAGCCCATATCTTGCCACAACGCCGCGAACAGCAAAAAGATATTGCCGAAAGCTGCATGAATGAGTGAGTTGTTAAATAGTCCGCGCTTTAACTGTAACCAACAGCATGACGATTCGACGATGCAGTAAATAAAATAACCAGCAAAATATTGGCAAGTAGTACATAAAATGACAATACGAAACGATGCAACCAGGCAACTGCACAATGTTTAACAATAAATTACTGGCCATCATCAGCGCCCTTGCCCTGCTTAGCGGCTGCCAAAGTATGGCCGATGAAGCCACTATTGGCGTTCCAGCACGGGTGGTCAACACCGATAGCAGTATTAAAATACTTAATGCAAGCCTGAATGGTAGCGGTGCAAGTGGTACAGGTGGTCAAGAATGCTGCATGAGCATTCCGGCCAAATGGAAACCGGGCATGACCGCAACGCTTAGCTGGACCAAGGACCCCAGTCCGGGAGTCAATCCAGATGGGAAAAGACGACCAGCTCTGCCGAATGGAATAACTACTCCAGAATGGGAAAAGTGGATGAAAATTCATGAAGCCAATTATAAAAAAATGGAAAAGATCATCCCCTTACCTAAATATGGTGAGACGTGCGGTGTCACATTTGTATTTTTACCCTGCGACGATGCACGTGTAGTGATTGATTGCGAAGAAAAACACCGGTTGTTTTCAAAGCTACCAGGCGGTAAAAATTTTGATTTTGAGCTAATTCGTCGCATGGGAGGGCGTACGGTATGCCAGTAAGTCTTGCACCTCACTATCCGGAATCCGGCTTCTTTCCAACCCGAATTGCGGACATCTTGCGACAGCGCCGCGAACAGCAAAAGGATATTGCCGAAAGCTGCATGAAGGAACGTACCATTGAATATGGCTGATTCTTAAAGGCGGCAAACAGCATGATGATTCGACGATGCAGTAAATAAAATAACCGGCAAAATATTGGCAAGTACTACTTAAAATGACCATGCAAAACAATTCAATCAAGGAACAATTCAGTGTCAAGAAATAAATTATTGGCCTTCATTATCAGCACCCTTGCCCTGCTTAGCGGCTGCCAAAGCATGGCCGACGAAGCCACTATTGGTGTTCCTGGCAGGGTAGTCAATACAGACCGTAGTATCATTATTCTTAATGCAAGCCTGAATGGCAGCGGTGTGAGTGGAACAGGTGGTCAAGAGTGCTGCATGAGCATTCCGGCCAAATGGAAGCCGGGCATGACAGCAACGCTTAGCTGGACCAAGGACCCCAGTCCTGACATTAACCCTGATGGCAAAAGTGCCCCGGTAATAAAGAATGGTATAAGCACCCCAGAATGGAAAGCCTGGATGGCAAACCACAGGAAGAATTATAGAACTATAGAAAAAACCATCCCCCTACCTAAATATGGAGAAACATGTGGGGTAACTTTTATTTTTCTTCCGTGTGATGGCATCAGAATTGTTATAGATTGTGACGAAAAATACAGTCTCTTCAAGGATCTTCCTGGTGGAAAGGAATTTTATGCTGAACTAGCCCGTCGTGCGGGGGGAGCAAAAACATGCCGGTAAGTCTTGCACCACACTACCCTGAGGCTGGTTACTTTCCAACCAACATAGCCCATATCTTGCAACAACGCCGCGAACAGCAAAAAGATATTGCTGAAAGCTGCATGGACGAACGCGCAGCTGGCAAACCAGCACCCTGCGATATGGTGCTAAATATCAGCCTGTTCTTTGATGGAACCAATAATCATGGTGATTCCGATGATAAGGCAAACCCGGTATGTAGCAGTAATATCCGTCGTCTCTACAACGCCACAATCGGTGAAGTATCTGCTCAGAAGAGTGGATACTTCAGTTATTACATGCAAGGTGTTGGTACAGAATTTAAAAAAATCGGCGAAGATGGCCCTTCTTCCAGCGGGCTGAGTTTTGCCAGTGGTGGCGAGCGCAGAATTCTATGGGGATTAACCCGGCTTATTGATGCTTTACAACAAAGTTTGATTTCAAAGGAAGTTGATGACCGTCAAGCCATGAAGGTAATCCAGCAAATGGAATTTACCTACAAGGAGGGTAATCATGGCGTGATGGTAAAAACCGGCACCAGCAAGGATGATCGCCGCGCAGCGATGAAGGCTGGCATGAGCGATGTTCTGGCCAAACTGGATAGCAAGCCGACCATCCTGAAAATCAAGCTGTACATTTATGGCTTTTCCCGTGGCGCTGCCGAGGCCCGTGCTTTTTTGTGGCGCCTGGATGAGCAGATGCAGGACAGCGCCTTCTTTGGCATCCCGCTGACAGTGGAATTTCTCGGGGTACTGGATACGGTGGCCTCGGTTGGCCTGACCGAGCTGGCCCCCGGTGCACAAGGCCATATGGATTGGGCTGATGGCACCATGCAACTGCCGCAGCGCGAGTGGCTCAAGCGCTGTGCCCACCTGGTGAGCGCACACGAACAGCGCCTGTGTTTTCCACTGGACTCGGTGGCCACCACCACCCAGGGTGCCTACCCTTCCTGCGTGGTAGGCGAATGGGTTTATCCCGGCATGCACAGTGATGTAGGCGGTGGTTACCCGCCAAACGATCAAGGCAAGGCGCGCGAAGGACAGGAAATGTTGCTGTCGCAGATTCCGCTGAATCATCTGTATCGCCTGGCTTTCGATGCGGGGGCACCGCTAAAAATTGACGCCAGCCGTTGCAAGGGTGGAACTGCAAGTGAGAAGTCCAAAATCAAAATGTTGCAAAGTAGCGAGCCATGGAGGTTCTTTGACAAGAACACATCAGATTTATTCATGGTTGAAACACAACTCATCCAGCGCTTCAATGCATGGCGGCATGCGTCAAGATCAGGCGGCTCGCTGATTGACCTGATCAAGAACCAGACTGCGCAAATCAATGCCTGGCGTATCGAGCGCTATGCAGGCGGCTTGCATGGCAGTGGCGGGCAAAGCCAGGAAACTACCGACTACTACAAATATGCGGCGACAGAACGCGAAACGCCGGACTGGGCAATCAAACAAGAGAAGGATGCCTGGGAAACCCAAAGTAAAAAGGGCAAAGCCAGTGCTACCAAGATGAAGTGGCCGGAGCACCGCGTTTCCAATATCAATGGCCGCGGTAGCCATGTCGAGCCCGTGCCCGAGGACAGCATGTCGGCCAATGACAAGGCTTATGTAGGCCGGGACTATCAACCCAATTTGTCCAAGGGCTATGAACCTACCCTGGACGGAACCCAGCTGCGGATGGGTGCCAAAGACTTCCGCGATGACTATCTGGGCCTTCACAGCGTAGACCCGAACCCGCTAGGTTGGCTGGCATCCCTGTTTACTGCCATCTCCCGCCCCTTCAGTGCCGACTGTACCGGCACCGAGCGCGCAATGCTGATCAAACACAGCGAGGCCAAATACCAGAAGCTGATTCAAAACGCGGATCTCATGCTGCTATTCGACGAACATGTCCACGACTCCCGCGCCTGGTTCATGCAATCCACTCTGGGCAAGCTAGAACCCCATGGCTCTTATTGGCGCTATCGCACCATCTTTTTCACGGATGACGACAACAACAAGAAACTCATCTGCAAGGCCCCGGATAGCGAGAAAGATGATGATGATTCCGCTGCTGCAGCCGAGCAGCCAGACCAAGGCACAACAACGCCAAGCAAGGACTTACCCGCCACGGCCTTTTGACATGCCTGCCACCTTGGCGATGGGCAACGATGCATGGGTGCGATGACCTGGCCTTATAAATTAAGACAGCCAATCTGCCGAGCAAGATGCAGCGGGGAAGGCTGGGATACATATAAGCAAAGAAGATACTGATCAAATGAAAAGATACATATATCCAGCGCGAATTACATCGAATATAAAAACGCAGATACTCGCCCTGGACATATTTTCCAGTCCAAAATAGCAGACCCTATGATACATGGGTAAAATACTTCAGGGAGTTTAAAAAATGAAATTAAAGACCATATTAACCATCATTGCCCTTACAAGCACGACCACTATATTTGCATGTGATTTGCACGAATGGAAAATGACAATAAAAAATGGAACCATTGAATCTGTTACCAAATTTATAAAGTCCAATCACTGCGAGATAAACCAGGAACTGGATAGCCTATCCAAGACGCCGCTAGTCTATGCAATTGAAGAAAAAAACATGGGCGCGATCACTGCAATCGTAAATGCAGGGGGTGATGTTAACTACGACGGCTACGATGGAAAAACACCACTTTACTATGCCATCAGCAGCCATCAAATAAATAGTGTGAAATACCTCATTTCGCACGGAGCCGACACGAATTCGAACACTCGCTTTTCAGGAATGACATTACTCATGTTTTCCATTTTAGAGGCAAAACCAGCCATAACGGCTTACTTAGTCTCTCATGGAGCATCACTTAATGAACAAGACAAATACGGTCAAAAGCCTGTTGATTACGTAAAAAAACTGGCAGCACCACAGCGAGCACCCATGTATAGAGCATTACTAAATCAACAATAAATTAAAAAGACCAATACATGTAACACCTATCGCGACATATAAACATTACTCATACCATGATTGGAATATAGTATTAGCACACCATACTTATTTGTTATTGAAAAATGCAAAACAAGCAAAAATAAAAAAACTACAAGCAGTTTTATAAAGTGTTGGAAATTTAAATAATTCATCATCAAGTCATTTTAAAAATACAGAAATAGCAAGCTCAAATGAAAAATTTCATTCGTGCAAAAATTCTGATCGCAAGTATTTTTACATCACTACAAATCACAGCAGCACCACTATATGTTGAAAAAAATACGACAACGCAATGCGGTGGCTTACACCTTGGCATCACCATGTCATGCCAAGCATCAGGCGACGCATTCACTGCGGGGCATTGCAAAATGCCTGGGCTATTAAAAATTGAAAATGCAAACTCCAAAAAAACGCTCACAACAAAAATACCTAATCTGTCTTCGCAAGACGCTTTACCTTACATTAAAAGCAAAACATACCCAACTCTTTATCCACGAGTAATTAGCTGCGCCGTTGTCAATGGCAATCAGTTTGTACAAATTTCGTACTATAGCAATGACAAGCAAAGCTCATGGAATGAATTGACCGAATACTACAGCGAAAATGGATTAATTCAAAAAGGAAAACAGGAAGACTTATTGATTCGATTCTTCGCTGGGCATGTAAGTCAATCTACAAGCAAGTATGTAGATTTAAATGATGAAGATAAGTTGGATAAATAAATACACCCCGACCACTTCAAGCAAAGTTGGAATGCACGGGAAGAGCTAAATACCAGATAAACATTCTTGTTTAATTTAAATATCGACATACAAATCAATGGAGAAATTATTGAACAGTTACACATTGACGACAGTGAGTAGATTTTCTTTTGCCTTGCTTGCACTTCTTGCATCAAATTCATCTGATGCTGAATCGCTGAAAATACAATCGCCGTCACAGAATGAGTCCGTATCTTATAATTGCAGTCAATCCACATGTTCCGCATGGATTGACCGTCATAGTGATAGGTTGTTCTTTTTTAAAAACCTCCCTATTAATGCAGTTACAGCAAGATGGATATCTTCAGACATAGCTCAAGTATCATTTTCATGCGGAAGCCCATGCTCCGTAAGCTTCTTTTATAAAGAATCAAAAGGTATTTCAAAAGATATCCATGACATTCTTGCGATTAGCATACCGAATGAATGTGCCTTAATACCTACCGACGACGGAATTGCCACAATCTATCTATTTGATAAAAATCAAGACAGGACACTGTGGCACGCAAGATACAATGATAGAAAATTTGATTTTAACACTCAATCGGCCACACCATTCTCAACAATAAAAGCAAAATTCAATGCAGATAACACCCTGGAGTTGAATTACCAAAATAGCAATAACTCCTTAATTAGCAGGAAAATTAAAAATCCATGCATTATTAAATAATCACACCAAATCATATTGGCATTAATTGAAGTAACAAGTCAAATCAATACATTGAGAATTAAAGAAGATTACTACTGAAAAATCCAAAACCCGCAAGACGATCACAAGGGAGGATTTTCAACGTGAAATTAAAACTACTTCTATTAACAAGTACGTTAGCTGCAAACACATCTTTCGCAGGCAGCAGAGGATATAATATAGTTCTAATAAACATTGGAGAGCAAAGTTTTTACCATTCAGAAGAGTACAAAAATTTTATCGAAATGAATATCGATCTCAATAAAGAATGTTGGAATAGCACTGCCGCGGGTGAAGAGAAAATATCTCTCATTGCAAAGAAAAAAATACCACCAGGCATCACGGTAAAACTTGCTCGCCAGGCAATAAATGGCGACAGCAGCTCAATCGAATCCATCAGAAAATTGATGATTGGATACAAGGATGAGAATGCGTACCGTGGCTTTGACGGGACATTAATAATCGATCCCAATCCAGAAAAAATTAAAATAATGGGAATTGGGATAAATTCAAAAAATCCATCAAAAATATTTGAAAGCAATTGGAAAACATTCCCTGCAAGGAAAAAGGCACAGCAGCTTGATCTTTTATTTTGCAAAGCAAGCAACCCTCTTGATATTGGATTTGGATTTTAAAATAAAACACCAACCACAGCAGACATTACAAGGAATCGTACGAATCCAATCAAGCACACAAACAACCAGGATAACAAACCAGCAACTGCGTTATCACTTTGCAAAGCCTCAAGAATAGCCTTGCAGCTTACCATTCACCACAGATTGCATAACAAAAAATCACAATAAATTAAAAATGAACCTACTATCCGTTTTGCCAAATTTAGCTATGAAACCACTATTGAACCCGTTGAGTTTCTTTTAAATGCTTGAATCCCTCCTCCCCTATTACGAGCGCGAGCTTGGCCATTTACGGGAATTGTCCGGCGAGTTTGCCCGCCGCTACCCGAAGATAGCCGGCCGGCTGCAGATGGAAGGCGACCAGTGCGCCGATCCGCACACCGAGCGGTTGATCGAATCGTTTGCGCTGCTGGCGGCGCGCATCCACAAAAAGCTGGATGATGATTATCCGGAAGTGGCGGAAAGCTTTCTGAATGTGCTGTATCCGCACTATCTGCAGCCCATTCCCGCCGCCACCATCGTGCAGCTGGAGTGTGACCCGGCGCGGCCGGAAATTACCCGCCGCTACCGGGTGGAGCGTGGCCAGATGGTGCAGGCGCCAGCCATCAACGGTGTGGTGTGCAAGTTCCGCAGCGCTTATCCGGTGGATTTGTACCCGCTGTCGCTCAGCGAGGTGCGGCTGGAGCTGACCAGCGGTTCGGCCTATCTGCGCCAGTTGGCACCGGATGCTGCCGCGGTGTTGACGCTGGAATTGCAAACCCACGGCGGTTTGTCGGTGAGTGCCATCGGGCTGGAGTCGCTACGCTTTTTCCTGGACGGCGAACCGGCACAATCGACACTTTCGACCCAGATAAGTTAAATAAAGAATTATTTGGATTCGACAGTAAGAAATCATCAAAAAGCAGAAAGACAACTTAAATGAGAAAAACCAAAACACTAAGTTTTGCATTAAGTCTACTTGGGATGATTACCACAGGGGTCGCGCTCGCAGGCAGTCGGGAGGCATATTTTATATTAACCGCAGCATCCAATGCGGAGTCTGCTGACTATGCATACAAAAGCCTTGACCAGTTCTTCAACAAAGAACTTGATAGCCAATACTATCGATGCGGCGATAAAAATACTTACCCAGAAGAGTTGGATTTTGATAAAGTTTTTTTAAAAAAAATGCCTACCCAACTCAAGAAAATTGATATAAATCATTTGGAAAAACCATCGGAATCAAAAAAACTACGGTCTCTACTTAGAATTTATCATGATGCAGATGCCCCGCAGGGGTTCGACATCTTCATTACTTACAAAAAAATTGGCGAGCGAATAGAGTTCACATCCCTTGGCGCATCTGATCTAAGCATCAAGAAAGCTTACTCTGAAAATTCCTCACCCAAAGCAATAGCAAAACCACTTTGCAAGATAATTACTGGAACTGGTTTTTCAGATTACATCAAACCATAAAAAGCATAATACCAATAGAAAATACAATATTTTCGCCACAGGAAAATAGATAAACCACTCAAGCTTCAAAACAACGAAACCATATCCAATTTAATTAAACAATGCTTGAATCCCTACTCCCCTATTACGAGCGCGAGCTTGGCCATTTACGGGAATTGTCCGGCGAGTTTGCCCGCCGCTACCCGAAGATAGCCGGCCGGCTGCAGATGGAAGGCGACCAGTGCGCCGATCCGCACACCGAGCGGCTGATCGAATCGTTTGCGCTGCTGGCGGCGCGCATCCACAAAAAGCTGGATGATGATTATCCGGAAGTGGCGGAAAGCTTTCTGAATGTGCTGTATCCGCACTATCTGCAGCCCATTCCCGCCGCCACCATCGTGCAGCTGGAGTGCGACCCGGCGCGGCCGGAAATTGCCCGCCGCTACCGGGTGGAGCGTGGCCAGATGGTGCAGGCGCCAGCCATCAACGGTGTGGTGTGCAAGTTCCGCAGCGCTTATCCGGTGGACTTGTACCCGCTGTCGCTCAGCGAGGCGCGGCTGGAGCTGACCAGCGGTTCGCCCTATCTGCGCCAGTTGGCACCGGATGCTGCCGCGGTGTTGACGCTGGAATTGCAAACCCACGGCGGTTTGCCGGTGAATGCCATCGGGCTGGAGTCGCTGCGCTTTTTCCTGGATGGCGAACCGGCACAGATGCACCTGTTGTATGAGCTGCTGCTGGCCAATGTGCGGCGGGTGCAGGTGGGCGATGGCAGCGAAGACCCGGCCCGTACCCGGCAGTTGCCCGCGTCCTGCATCACCCCGGTGGGCTTTGGCCGTGACGAGGGCATGCTGGAGTATGACGAGCGCTCCTTTGTCGGCTACCGGCTGTTAACCGAGTACTTCTGCTATCCGGACAAATTCCTGTTTGTTGATTTGGGCAATCTGGACAAGGCCGTAGTGCGGCTGGATGGCGACCGGCTGGTGCTGCGGGTGATGCTGGACAAGTTTCCGGATGGCGAGCGCTATAACCGCCTGCTGACCCAGTTGGGCGTGCAGCATCTGAAGCTGGGCTGCACGCCGGTGGTGAACCTGTTTCGCCATGCGGCGGAGCCGATTCGGGTGACGCATCAGAAGTCGTCCTATGCGGTTAGCCCCGATGGCCGCAAGCCACACGCCTACGAGGTGGTGCAGATCAGGCGGGTGCAAAGAGTGGAAAAATCTACCGAGGGCGAACGCAGCGAGGAAGTGCCGCCCTTTTATGCCATCCGTCATGCCGTGCAGGACAAGGCAGCGCGCTTTTACTGGCATGCCAGTCGCCAGGATTCGCCGCATCAGGGCGACAAGGGCAGCGACCTGGAAATCCACCTGGTAGATCTGGCCTTCCACCCGGTGCGCCCGGCTACCGAAGTGCTGAGCCTGGAGCTGCTGTGCAGCAACCGCGACCTGCCCGAACAGATTCCCTTTGGCGGCAGCCAGGCCACGGCCCGCTCGGACTTCACCATTCCCGGCCACGCGGTGGTCAAGCGGGTGCGGCTGTTGCGCAAGCCCGGTGCCACCCAGCGCAGCCCGCTGGGGCGTGCGGTGCAGTGGCGGCTGATTTCGCATCTGTCGCTCAATTATCTGTCCATTGTCGATTCCGGCGTGGAGGCACTGCAGGAGATGCTGACGCTGTACAACCTGACCGATTCCGCCGCCAACAGCCGGCAAATCCAGGGCATTGTGGCAGTAGCCAGCGGGCCGGCAGTCACTCGGGTGGCCGGGCGGGACTTCACCGGTTTTGTCCGTGGCAGCGATATCCGGCTGAAGCTGGATGCCGATTATTACGTGGGGGGCAGCGTGTATCTGTTTGCCTCGGTGCTGGAGCGTTTTTTTGCCCTGTACTGCGCCCCCAATAGTTTCACCCGCCTGCATGTGGAAAACGTACAGGACAGCGAGGAGGTGCTGACATGGCCAGCCCGAGCCGGCGAAGCCCTCGTGATTTGAGGCAGGAACTGGCGGCCGATGCCAGCCAGTTCGGTTTTTTCCAGGCGGTACGCCTGCTGGCGCTGTCGGGACGCAAGCGCGCTGGCAGCAAACGACGCCTGCCCGCCGAGCTGCGGTTTCGCACCCTGGCCACCCTGTCGTTTCCGCCCAGTGAACTGGCGGGCTACCAACCGGCACCGGAACCGGAGCAGGCACCAGACGACGCCCCCGCCACCGCGGAAATGGCCATCAGCTTCATGGGGCTTACCGGGCCATCCGGAGCCTTGCCCATGGCCTATACCGAGCTGCTGCTGGAGCGCAAGCTGCGCCATCGCGACAGCTCCATGCATGCGTTTTTCGATATTTTCAGCCATCGGGCAACGGCGCTGTTTTACGAAGCCTGGCACAAGTACCGCTTCTGGCTGGATCTGGAAGCCGGTGAGCGCGATGGTTTCACCCGCCACCTGCTGGACTTGGGCGGCACCGGCCTCTCCACCTTGCGCCAACAAATCGGGGAGCGCATGGCACTGGACGAAAACCTGTTCGTCTACTTTGCCGGCCTGCTCAGCCAGAAACCGATGTCGGCCCAGTCGCTGGCCACGCTGATTGAAAGCTTTTTTGGCGTCAACGCCCAGGTTGAGCAATTTGTCGGCCAATGGATGGTGCTGCCCGAATCCGAGCAAAGCCGGCTGGGCGATCAGGCCTGCGAACTGGGGGTATCGCTACTGGCAGGCAGCCGGGTGTGGGACCGCCAGACCAAGCTGCGCCTGCGTCTGGGCAGCATGGATGCACAACGCTATACCGCGCTGCTGCCCGGTGGCGATGCCGCTGCCGCGCTGCGCGCGATACTGCAGTTTGCACTGGGCCACAACCTGGCGGTGGAAGTCTGCCTGGTACTGGAAAAACAAGCCGTGCCCGCGGCCACCCTGTCCGCCGCCACCCCGCTGCTGCTGGGTGGCAATTGCTGGCTGGGGCCGCAGTCACACGATCCGGACGATATGCGTTACGCCCTGCTGCACTAGCCGGACAGGCTGCTTCGAATTTTGATTCAAATCATTGGAAAACTATATGTCGGTATCTCTCAAATCGCTGATCGAACGTCTTACCCCCGCCGCACGCCAGGCGCTGGAACAAGCAGCCAGCCGGGCGCTGGGGCGTACCCACTTTGAAGTGGAAATCGAACATGTGCTGCTGGCCCTGCTGGATCAGCAAGACAATGCCGCCCTGGCCGCCTTGCTGGCGCTGGGCCTGCCCCTGGACAAGCTGGGCCGCGAACTGGATGCAGCCCAGGACAGCTTTCGCAGCGGCAACACCCGTAATCCGGTACTGTCCGCCTGGCTGCCACGCTGGCTGGAAAAAGCCTGGCTGCTCGCCAGCATGGAACATGGCGAAAGCGATATCTCCACACTGGATCTGCTACTGACGCTGTGGCAGGACGATGCGCTGCGCAATGCGGTGCAAGGCAGTTCCCGCACGCTGGCCGCACAGGACAGCAGCCTGCTGCACGGTGCCTATCGCGAACTGCGCCGCCATGGCGGTGAAGGCAGCGCCAGCCCGGCCAGCCAGCCAGCAGAAGCTGCCGAACAGGCCGACGACACCAGCGCCAGCCAGGAAAAACCGCAACGGACACGCGGCAATCCGGCACTGGACAAATACACGGTGGACCTCACCGCCCAGGCGCGCGCCGGCAAGATCGACCCCATCCTGGGCCGTGACAGTGAAATCCGCCAGATGATAGACATCCTGATGCGCCGCCGTCAGAACAACCCCATTCTGACCGGGGAACCGGGTGTGGGAAAAACCGCCGTGGTGGAAGGACTGGCGCGGCAGATCGTGCTGGGTGAAGTGCCGGACACCCTGCTGGGCGTGACCCTGCGTACGCTGGACCTGGGCTTGCTGCAAGCCGGTGCCAGTGTGAAGGGCGAGTTTGAAAACCGCTTGCGCCAGGTAATCGACGAGGTCAAGGCCAGCCCGGTACCCATCATTCTGTTCATCGACGAAGCACACACCCTGATCGGGGCTGGCGGTGCGGCAGGACAGAACGACGCAGCCAATCTGCTGAAACCGGCACTGGCGCGCGGCGAGCTGCGCACCATCGCGGCCACCACCTGGGCCGAATACAAAAAATACTTCGAAAAAGATGCCGCGCTGGCCCGCCGCTTCCAGGTAGTCAAAGTGGAAGAACCGGCACCGGACATGGCGGTACAAATGGTGCGCGGCCTCACCGCCGCCATGCGCCAGCACCATCAGGTGGACATTCTGGACGAAGCCATCCGTGCCGCCGTACACCTGTCCAGCCGCTACATTACCGGCCGCCAGTTGCCGGACAAGGCCATCAGCGTGCTGGACACCGCCTGCGCCCGGGTGGCGCTGTCGCGTGCCGGCAAACCCGCGCCGCTGCAGGACATCCAGGTGCTGATCGACAACGCCGAACGGGAAATCGACGCACTGTCGCGTGAGGAAGGCCACGCCGAGCGGATTGCCGAACTCACCGCCCGGCTGGACACGCTGCGTCTTGATCGGGACGCCCTGCACGCTGCCTGGCAACAGCAGCAGCAACTGGTGGATGAAATCGAACAGTTGAAACAGCAGGCCGCAGAAGCGCGCCCCAAGGGCAGGAAAGTCAGCCCCTTGCAACAAAAGCGGCTGGAATTGCGCCAACTGCAAAAAAACCAGCCACTGGCCTTCGAGTGCGTGGATGAAAGCGTGATTGCCGATGTGATAGCCGGCTGGACCGGCATTCCGCTGGGCCGCATGGTCAGCAACGAGCTGGAACAAGTACAAAAGCTGGGCGCGCTGCTGGCCGAACGCGTAATCGGCCAGGACCACGCGCTGGCGCAGATTGCCGAACGGGTACAGATTGCCAAGGCCAATCTGGAAGACCCCGGCAAACCCAAGGGCGTGTTCCTGCTGGTAGGGCCGTCCGGCGTGGGCAAGACCGAAACCGCGCTGGCACTGGCCGAAGCCCTGTACGGCGGTGAGCGCAATCTGATCACCATCAATATGTCCGAATACCAGGAAGCCCACAGCGTATCCGGCCTGAAGGGCTCACCACCCGGCTATGTCGGCTATGGCGAAGGCGGTGTGCTGACCGAAGCGGTGCGTCGTCGCCCGTATTCGGTTGTGCTGCTGGATGAAGTGGAAAAAGCCCATCCGGACGTGATGGAGCTGTTTTTCCAGGTATTCGACAAGGGCGTGCTGGAAGACAGTGAAGGCCGCGAAGTGGACTTCAAGAACACCATCATCCTGCTCACCTCCAACGCAGGCACCGACCTGCTGATGCGCGCCTGCGAACACGGCGTGACGGTGGAAGGCGAAACCCGCGACCCCACCCCGGCCGACCTGGTGGAAATCCTGCGCCCCACGCTGCAACAGGCTTTCAAGCCGGCATTGCTGGGCCGGCTGGACATCGTGCCCTACTTCCCCATCAGCGACGATGTATTGCACGCCATTGTGGCCCTCAAGCTGGAGCGCATCCGCAACCGCATCGCCGCCAACCACGGCGCCAAGGTGGAGTTTCCCACCAGCCTGGCCGCCACGCTGGCCGCCCGCTGCATGGATGTGGACAGCGGTGCGCGCAATGCCGACGCCATTCTCACCCGCACCTTGCTGGCACCGATTTCCTGCGATCTGCTCGGCCGCATGGCCAGCGGCAAGCCGGTAAAGAAAATCGCTGTCTCGCTCAAGGGTGAGGATATCAAGGTCAGGCTGAGCTAAGGGCAGATCACATGTTGAGATTGCTTACCCTGTTTGGCGGTTTCACCATCGGCTGGTGGGGTCTGCTGTGGCTGGTGCTGCCGCTCAGTTGGCAGCGCATCAGCCCCTCGGCCATGCTCTTGCTGCATATCGTGCCGCCGGTGGCCCTGACACTGGGGCTGCGCTGGTGGACGGCCCGCAAAGAGAAAAAAGCCGAAGCCGAACGCCAGCAAGCCGAAGCCGCTGCCGAAGCCGAACGGGTGGCGGCACGAGAAGAGGCGCGCCGCCGCCACCAAGCAGCCCTGGCAGAACGCCGCCAGACCATTGCCTGCCGCTGGCTGCATTGCAGCGCCGTAGCGGTGGGTGACGAACCCGCCTGGCTGGCAGATGCGGATGAATGCTGCCAATGGCTGCCCCTGCAACGGGATGAACTGGAAGACGACACCCTGCTGGACGCCCTGGCCGCGCCACAACGCGACGCGCTGGAAGCCTTGTACCTGGCGGCACCGGGCGCGGCCTGGCTACCGGTATATACCGAGGTGATTCCCACCGAGTCGGGCATCGAACAACTGGCCGCCTTGAAAGCCGTGCAGCAGGAGGCCGCGGCACTGGCACTGGACGCGCATCCACCGCTGGTGGAATGCCGCTTCCTGCCCGGACATGGCGCGGTGGCAGAACGCGCGCGCCAGGTACTGCTGCAGATGCCGGAATGTCCGGGCCTGGTGCTGCTGGCGGCGGATGCGCCAATCCTGCCGCTGCTGGAAGAAGATGAGTTTGACGCCAGCGCAGACCCCGAACAGGCCTGGCGTGGCAAACCGGGATTTGCCGTTGCCTGCCTGCTGTTCCTGCGCCAGGGCCTGCCCTGCGAGGAAGGCAGCAGTGCAATACCGCAAAACGATCAGCAGGACCCTTATCAGCCCTACTGGGAAAAAGCGCAAGTCAGCCCGCACAGCACCAACTGGGGAGCGGTGCCGCCCAGCCGCCAACCCAGCCTGGCGGCGCTGCCGGTATTGGCAGAGCTAAGCCAAGCCACCCAGGGTGCGGCGGCATCCAGCCGGGCCATGCAACTAAGCCGTCAGTTGCAACCCATGCTGGACAATGCCCTGGTCAATGCCTGCTTGCTGGACTATCCGTTCAGCGAGGAAGACGCCGAGCCAGCCGCCAATCGTGCCAGCAGCCTTGGCTGGCTGGTACACAACAGCGGCGAGGTGCAGGTGGGCGGTGCCCGGCTGTCCGCCCTGTCCGGCGCGCTCAGCCGCCATCAGGTTGAACTCCACCCCATCGACCAGGCCAGCAACAGCGTGCGCGAATGGGGTGATGCCGGCGTTGCCACCGCCGCCTTGCTGTGTGCCACCGCCATCACCTGCAGCCATGCCCTGGCCGCACCGGTACTGCTGGCTCAATTTGGCCCGGACGAAGCTGCGCTCAGCGTAGCCAGGCCACCCTTGGAGGAAATGTCATCATGAAACGTGTGATCCGATTGGGCGACCCCACCGACCATGGCGGGAATGTCGTCAGCGCCGCGGCCAGCACCACCCTGTTCGGCAAGCAGGTGGCCTGCCTGGGCGATGCCGTCAGTTGCCCGCAACAGGGCCATGGCAACTGCACCATCGTGGAAGGCGATGGCAGTTGGCTGGTTGGCGGCAAGCCCGTGGCGCTGGAAGGTCACAAGACCAGTTGCGGTGCCGTCCTGATTTCCACCTTGCCCGCTGTCGGCAAGGGTTGATTACCCATTTGCGGAACCATTATGCAAGACACCATCGAAGCCCTGCTCAACCCTGTGGCGGCAGACAATCCGGCAGGAGAGGACCTTAGCTACTCCACCTTGTTCGATCAGATTCGCGAAGCACGCCGCAGCGACGACCCGGCCCTGGCCCAAGGGGAATGGGAACAAACCCTCAAGGTGGCGGAATGGCCACGCGTCATCCGCCTGTGTGAAGCGGCCTTCACCGAGCAAAGCAAGGACCTGCAGCTACTGAGCTGGCTGGCCGAAGCCTGGGTACGCCAGCACGGGATCAGCCGGCTGAGCGATGCGCTGGCCTTGCTGAACGGCTGGCTGGCACGCTTCTGGGAAAACGGCTATCCGGAGCTGGATAGCGCCGATCCGGAAGAACGCGTCGGCAAGCTCGAGTGGCTTAATCTGCAACTGTCCGCCGCCATCCGCAGCGCCCCGCTGCTCAAGGCCGAATTTGGCGGCTATAGCTGGCAGGACTGGCAGGAATCACGCGCGGTGGACAATCTGGGGCTGAAAGACCCCGCGGCACGCGACGCCGCCTTGGCCGAAGGCAAGCTGGCCGGTGAAACCTTCGAGAAAGCCGCCAGCCAATCTGGGACCAACTGGTTCTCCGGCCTGCACGACCAACTGGTACAAGCCTTGGCCGAGTACGAAAAACTGGAGCAGCAGACCGATGGCCGGCTAGGCAAATACGCGCCCAGCCTGGTGGAAATCCGCAATGCCATTTACGCCTGCCAGGACCTGGTGCTGCGCTATCGCAAACAGAACGGCGGCCCGGACATCAGCCCGGCCACCCCCGCCGCAGAAGGAAACACCCGCATGGCCACCCCCAGCCAGACTGCCAGCAGCCCCGCCGTGGCAGCTTACCAAGCCGCCACGGCCAGCCACTTTGACGGCCAGATCCACAGCCGCGAACAGGCGGTGCAGATGCTGGGCGAAGTGGCACGTTATTTCCGGGCCCACGAACCGCACAGCCCGGTTTCCCTGCTGGCCGAGCGCGCTGCGCGCTGGGCGGAGATGAGCCTGGAAGAATGGCTGCAGCATGTCATCAAGGACGACTCCACCCTGAGCCAGTTGCGCGAACTGCTGGACTGCTAATCCAGCGCTGGTGCGCGGCCAGGCTGAGGCTGCGCACCAAAATCGCGCAAACACACCACCCGCGCGGGACCGCACAGGCCCGCCCTGCCTGCGCTGCCTGCAATGGCGCTGGTCGCTGTCGCCTGCAAGCACGACGGCATGCCATGCCGCCGCTGGCGCGATTCATGCTTTGCTGTTGGCCATCCGGAATCTCGACGTATAGTGTGACATATGCAGATCTTCCCTATCAGCCGGCATGAGGAGGCGTGATGCACGCAAGTATTGCACTGGAAACGGCAGGCAGCCTGCTGCAAAGCATGGGGACACCGCAATTCACCAGCCAGCTATGGCAATGGCTGCATGATGTGGTGGACCCGGCGTCCTATCACATGACAGCGCTACGCTTTCGCCGTGGCAGTCAGCAGTCAGCGGTGGAGCAACTGGATGTGCTGTTTTTTGCCGGCGAGGCCGACCCGGAAGAAACCCGGCTGGCCTTGTCGCTCTATCAGCGTGACATGGAGTGGAAGCAGGACAGACAGCTATTGCAATTCATCGAGCAGGTGCAGGACCCGCAACTGGTCCTGTCGCGCAACGATGACCATCCGCCTACCGCCTATGGGCGCATGATTGCGCAAAGTCCACTGGGCGAGGAATGCAGCCTGCTGGGCTGTGAAACCGATTATGTCTATCTGCTGTCGATTTTCCGCACCCGCCACACCCCGTCCTTCACCCTGTCCGAGCTTAGCCGCCTGCGGCAGACCTGCCACTTTCTCATTCCCCTGCTGGCCCGCCACGCGCAACTGAGCACACCCTGTCTGGCTGCATCACAAGATGTGCTGCAGCAGTATTTCGACCGTTGTCTGCAATTGGCCGGCAAACAGCTATCAGGCCGGGAAAGGCTGATTTGTCACGCCATGCTGCAAGGCTGGTCGGTACCGCAGATCGCCGAGCATGTCTCCATCAGCCAGTGCAGCGTACGCACCTATATGGAGCGCGCGCTGACCAAAATCGGCGTGGCCAACAAGTCCGAGTTGTTTGCCTGGTGCGTGGCGGTTGAGCAAACGCATCGTCAATCTGCACTGCTGTCCTGAAATCAGAGGACAGACAGCCGCTGCCCCTCCACGCATGATCATTGCCAGTAGCGCACCGTTGTGACCGGCCCGGCCTTGCCCCGGCGTTCATCACAGTGCGCAGGTCATGAATCAGGAGGCAGGCATGCAGTATCCCGAAAAAATCTATTACAACGGCAGCATCCATACCGGTAACGACCTCAACGCCATGCACACCGCGCTGGCCATTGGCGGCGGCAAGATCATCGCCAGCGGCGATGACCAGACCATCCGCGCCATGGCCGGCAGCCAGACCCAGCAGATCGACCTGGCCGGCAAGCAGATCATCCCGGCCTTTGTCGATGGCCATGCCCACCCGCTGGAAGGGCAGCAAATGGTGGGGGATATCGACCTGGCGCGGGCCGACAGTGCCGAGGGGGTGCTGACGCTGATCCGCGAAGCCGCCATGGCCCAGGCGGAGGAGCCCTGGGTGTTTGTCGGCGGCATTGATTTAAGCGTGTTCGGCAACTACCCCACCCGTCAGCAACTGGATGTCGCCCTGCCCGACCGTCCCTTGCTGCTGCTGGGCCACGATGTACACAGCGGCTGCCTGAACACCCTGGGACTGGCAGCCGCCGGCATCGGCGCTGACACCCAAGACCCCAAGGGAGGCATCCATGAGCGGGAGCCGGGCAGCCAAGAGCCCAGCGGCGTGGTACATGAAGCCGCCCTGTACCGGCTGTTTGGCCTGATTCCGCAACTGGGCCCCGCCCGTTATCCGCAGTCCTTGGCCAAGGCCATTGCCATGGCACACCGCCTGGGCATTACCGGCTGGTTCGATGCGCGGGTGGATGAAGGCCTGCTGCAAGCCTATGCGGCGGCACGCGATGCCGGCACGCTCAAGCTGCATGTCAGCACCGGCCTGCTGGCCACACCACGGCATGATCCCGCGGCACAGATTGCCCGCTTTCAAGACTGGAAACGCCGCTACGAAGGCGACACCCTGCACGTGCATACGGTGAAGATCTTCATTGACGGGGTGACAGAATCACGGACCGCCGCCCTGCTGGAACCTTATCCCGGCACAGCGGACCATGGCCTGGCACTGTGGGAGCAAGCCGCACTGAATGAAATTGTCGCCATGGCCGATGCCGCCGGTTTCGACCTGCACTTTCACACCCTGGCCGACCGCGCGGTGCGCATGGCGCTGGATGCACTGGAATGGGCGGCCAAGTGCAATGGCCCGCGTGACCGCCGGGCACAGTTGGCCCATTTGCAACTGGTGCATCCGGACGACATGCCCCGCTTCAGCCCGCTTGGCGCCATTGCCAGCGTACAGGCGCTGTGGACGGCGGCTGCGCCGGAGCTGCAGTCGTTCTATAGCGAAATCCTGGGCAGCGAACGGGCGGCGCACAGCTACCCGCTGCGCAGTCTGCGCAACGCCGGCGTCATGCTGGCCGGCGGTTCGGACTGGCCGGTTTCCACCATGGACCCGCTGGCCATCATGCAGACCGGTGTCACCCACCAGCCCACGGATGACCCTACGGCAGAACCCTGGAACCCGGATGAGCGCCTGGATCTGCAAGTAATGCTGCAGGCACACACCCTGAACGCCAGCCATGCGCTGCGCTTTGATGATTGCCGCGGCCTGTTGCCAGGCCATGAGGCCAATTTCCTGATTCTGCAGCGCAGCCTGTTTGCGCAAGCGATACAGCAACTGCACCAGACCCGGCTGCTCTGCACGGTATTCCGTGGCGAAACCGTGTATGGCGCGGATACGGATTGCAACGCAGTCGCTGCCTGATTCCCGTTTGTTCACACCATGCCGCCAGCAGAGCGGCCATCACTACAAAGGCTGAGAAATGAAGAAACTGATCCATACCTGTTGTGCGCTCGCCCTGCTGGGCAGCGTGTCCGGCCATGCGGCTGCCGATGCCGGCCAGGTCAATGTCTACAACTGGGGCAATAGTCTGGCCAAAAACAGCAATGCCAACTTCCTCAAGCAGACCGGCATCAAGGTGCGCTATCAGGAGTTCGATAGCAACGACACCCTGATGAGCAAGCTGCTGGTGGGCAATTCCGGCTACGACGTTGTCGTACCGTCCGATGCCTACTTTGGCCGCCAGTTGCAGGCCGGCATGCTCCGCAAGCTGGACAAGAGCAAGATTCCCAATCTGGCGAAGCTGGACCCGGCATTGATGAAGATTCTGGAAGGCAGCGACCCCGGTAATCAATACGGCGTGCCGCTGAACTGGGGCACCGACGGCATCGGCATCAATCTGCAAAAAGTGGAGTCCGTGCTGGGCAAGGGTGTGCCGCTCAACACCTGGGACATGCTGTTTGACCCCAAATACATGGCCAAGCTGTCCAAGTGCGGCGTGTCGGTGCTGGATTCGCCGGTGGACATGTTCGGCATGGGCTTGTACTACCTGAAAAAGAATCCGCTAAGCACCAATCCGGCCGATTACCAGGAAGTATTCAAGCTGCTGAAAACCATCCGACCCTATATCGGCCAGTTCAATTCCAGCAGCTATGGCCCCGATCTGGCCAGTGGCGATATCTGCATGGCCTTCGGCTACTCCGGTGATGTCAACACCGCGCGCATTGCCGCCCTGGCCGCGCACAAGCCTTACACCATCCAGTACATCCTGCCCAAGGAAGGCAGCGTGATCTGGTTTGACGTGATGGCCGTGCCCAAAACCGCCCCCAATTTCGATGCCGCGATGAAATGGATCAACCACGTCATTTCGCCCACTGAGGCCGCGGCGCTGAGCAATGAAACCTTCTACCCCAGTGCAGTACCGGCGGCCAAGCCGCTGATCAGGCCGGAAGTGCTGTCCGACCCGACGGTCTACCCCAGCGCCGCCGAAATGAAAAAGCTGTTCACCGTGCGCGCGCTGCCCACCGAAATCATGCGGCTGGAAACCCGTCTGTGGCAGGAACTGAAAACCCACTGAACGTCATCGCTTAGCCATTCGGGGTACACATCATGCAAAGAAAACTGATTGCCATGGCCATCATGGCGCTGCCCGTGGTGACACAGGCCGGCACCGACAGCAGCGCGGCCCTGCTGCAAAAACTGGAAGCACTGGAGCAGCAGGTAAAGGCCCTGCAGCAAAGCAACGCCCAGATTCCACTGCTGCAGCAGCAAGTACAAAACCTGCAACAGCAACTGGGCAGCAACAACACCGCAGCGGCTACGGGCAATGCGGCATCGGCAAGCGAAAGCGAGGAGCCGGAAACCCTGCAGCAAACCGTCAACAGCCTCAAGATCAAGGTGGACACGCTGAGCGAGGCGGCGCAGACGGGGCCGATTGCCGGCCTGAGCGTAACCGGCTTTGTTGACCCGATGTTCATCTACAACCGCAACAGCAACTCTGCCGGTTTCCGCTTTCTTAACAAGAATGGCGCTTACAACTACTACGACAGCAATCTGGGCGATGTCTACCTGGATATCAAAAAGACCTTTGGCGTGGGGCCGGAGGCCCCCAGCGTGGAGCTGGTCATCCAGCCGGACCGCGGCAGCGGTGCCAGCTTCAGCAGCGAAAGCGGCGGCCTGACCAACAGCATTTTCAATCAGGCCAATGTCAACCTGCCGCTCAGTTCCACCGGCACCCTGCAACTGGGCCTGCTACCCAGCCTGGCCGGTTATGAGCCCAATCCGGCCAGCCAGATCCAGACCCTCACCCACAATCTGCTGTTCGACTTCAGTGAGCCGGCGTCCTACCTGGGCATGAACTACAAGCTGTTCACCAACAACTACCAGACGCTGTGGCAGTTCATGCTGGCCAATGAGCAGCTCAAGTCGGCCGGTGCCATCGTCAACGGCCAGAACGGACGCAGCAACAGTAACAGCACCCCCACGCTGGCGGCGCGGGTGGACTACCAGTACACCACCTCGCTGGACCTGGGCTTCTCCGCCAATATCGGCCGGCAGACCATCCTGACGCCATCCAGCTGCAGCGGTGGCTATGGCTACCAGTGCAATCTGTCCTCACCGTTTGGCCGCTACTTTTATGCCGAGGCTGATCTGACCTATACCTGGTCGGACATCCAGTACAACGCCCAACTGGATTACGGCCAGCAGGCGCACGCCGCCTGGAATGGCGGCATGGCGCAATGGTATGGCTTCTCCTTGCTGGCCGCCAAAAAGTGGTACACCGACTGGCTGGGCAAGGTGGGTACGGTGGTGCGGGTGGACTACCTGAACAACAGCCGCAACGGTGGCGGTGGCAGCGGCATCCTGTATGGTCAGAGCGGCAACATCGCCAGCATCAACCCCAGCAGCGGCTGGGGCGTGGACCAGCAGTGCCTGAACAGCTCGGGCAATAACGGCATTGACTGCAAGGGAACCAACCGCAGTGACATCGCGCTGGATTTGCTGTTCTACCCGGCGGACAAAATGACGGTGAAGCTGGAATACCGCCATGACTTTGCCAGCAATGCAGTGTTCCAGCGCAGCGATGGCAGCCTGTCACGCAATAACGACATTCTGGCCACCCAGTTCATCTACGCTTTCTGAGCATGCCGCAGCAGCCCGCCTCGCCAGCGCGAGGCGGCTATGTTTCAAGCCAGCCGGTAGATGGCAATCTCCACCCGCTCGGCCAGCGGATAATGCACCGTCCCGACAAAAAGCTGATGGTTCACCCACTGATAGCGGCCAGCGCCAGTCCTGATTTCTGGCTGGCAGCGGCAGTGATACAGCTCAGCCGGGATCGGCCAGACACCCGCCGCCTCCAGTGCAGCACCTTCGGTTGAAAAATGCAGAAAGCCGCGGTTATGCACCAGCAGCACCGCACCATCATCCAGTTGCAGCGCATAGCGGGCATCCATGCTGCCAATGCCGTTGCTGCCCTGGCAATAATTGTCAAAGCCACCGGGCAATACCCGGCCACTGATTCCGCCCACCCCCTGCACGCTGCCGCCGGTGATGGGGTAAAGCACACGCCGCCCGTCGGTGGTATGACCGACAACTGTCTCTGCGCCGATAGTGACCGAGAGGTTTAACCACAACTGCAATGAGGGGGAAAGTATGACCGGCTGCATCAGCGCGCTCCTGCAAAAGAGGGGTGGAAAACCCCACACGCTACCCGCAGTCAGCCATGCTTGCTGTCATCGGATCCGATGGCAAGCCGCATCACTGCCGCCAGTTGGCCAACATACCACCTCCGGCCACCAGCCAAACTAGCCGGCTGCCAGCGGCGGCAGCAAGACATGACGGCGATACATGCCGGCTTGGAAATGGCCCGGAATGTAGCAGGCAAACAGCACGGTCTTGCCCTTGCCCGCGGCAAAACGCCAGACCATGGTTCCGGTCTGGCCGCCTTCAAGTGACAGCACATTGCCAGCGTGATGCTGATGTGCCATCCCGCTCATTTGCTGACGCATGGCCGATAAATGCTGCCGGCCAAAGGCCTCATCGCCAATGCTGAACTCATGCCGGGCCTGACCGCGGTTGTGAACGATGAATTTGACGACTTCACCCGCCCGGATATCCATGGCATCGAATTGCAGTTGCATCTTGTCGCTGGCGTCCACATGGATGGTCCGGCTGGCCTCCTCCGCTGCCGCGGGCTGACCAAAGGCAAAGCCTTGCGGACCGTCTATTGCATGCGGCTGCTGCGCCATGGCGCAGCCCACCGGCAGCAACAGCGCCAATAAGAAAATTGCTTGATATTGCATTGCTTGGCTCCTGCCCGGCGCGGTGGAGAACGCTTGCGCCGCCCCCACCCCGTCGGGTGATGACTCAGAAACGACCGAACAGCACGCCGGTACGCTGATCCTTGCGCATGGTGTAAATAGCCAGGGTTCCGGGCTTTTCCTCACCCATGCCGGGACTGTTCAGCGGCATGCCGGGCGCGGACAGGCCCACCACATCGGCCTGGCTGGCCAGCAACTGGCGAATGGCGGCCACCGGCACATGGCCTTCAATGGTGTAGCGGCCAAGCTTGGCACTATGGCAACTGCCCAGACCGGGCGTGACGCCCAGTTGCTGCTTGACCGCCTGCATGTCCTCCCGATTGATGGCCGTGACAGCAAAACCGTTGTGGCGCAGATAGCTGATATACGCCTCGCAGCAACTGCAACTGGGACTCTTGTACAGCGTGAGCGGGGTGGCGGCCACAGCCGCAGTGCTGAATGCGCCGAGCAAGACAGCAAGAACGTGAGTACGAATGGTGGCCATGCTGGCCCTCCTTGTGGTGATGACAATGCTGCGAAAACCGGCCAGCAGGCCGGAACGTTGCAAGATGCAATCAGACTGTCAACGGAGGGCGATGTGGCGGAGAAAGCGTGATGCCGGCCAGCAAGGGCGGCTGAATGGGCTGCAGAATACCGGATCCGGCCCAGAGCGCGACCGATAAGGTGGGCTGCAGCAGCAGCGCAGGCGCGCAATGCTGCACACAGCCGCTGCTGCAAGGCAGGGCATGGGCGGATTGTTGCGGGCTGCCGGGCGTGGAAAGCTTGCCTGCGGCGTGCTGATGACAAGACGCATGCGCTGCATGTGCGATGCAGTCCTCAGACAGGCCTGCCCGGTTTGCCATGGCCATGTCCATCCCCGCCGCCAGCACATTGAGTGCAGGCAGCGCAAACAGCAGCATGAGCAGGAAACGGTAACAGGCTTTCATGGCGGGCAAGATATCACTGTTTGGCCACACCGGTGAACCGCCAGGCAGCGCGTCGGCAGCTATGGTTGATCTGGATCAGGTGCCGTGCTGGCGTGCTGCCGGCCTTACAGTTTCAGCAGCCCCAGCAGCAGCGCCACCACGCCACCGGCAATCAGCGGCCCCACCGCCAGGCCGCGGAAAAAACACACGCCAATCAAGGTGCCTATCATCAGCGCCGTCACCGCCTCCGGCGAGGACTTCATGAACGGCACGCCCTGCGCGGCAATCCAGGCCACCAGCAAACCGGTCAGCACCGCAATCACCCCCGCCGGGGACTTGAATACATTGGCAATACTGTTGGCATCCACCCGGCCGGACACCACCGGCACCAAGACCGCAGCCGTCAGCACAGCCACGCCGACATTGATGCCCTTGGATTCGATGACCGGCAGCCAGCTATCCAGCCCCAGCAGCTTGATCAGCAAGAGCACCAGTGCCGCAATCGACACGGTGAAATTATTGCCGATCAGGGAGATGGCCAGGATGAGCAGGATGGGGAGATTGTCAAAATGCATTGTGGATCGCTTAGGGAAAGTGCAGCGGCTGCCAGCAGCCGCGCGGCCTTGGCGGCAGGCGCGGCGGCCAGGATGGCATACGGTAATGAGTAAGACTCGCAATTATACGCCATCGGCACTGCAGCGCCGAAAGCAATGCAGCAACAAAAAAACGGAGGCACTTTACCATGCCTCCGCACAAGGCCGCAGTAGCCACCAGCACGCTGGCAGCCAGACAGGATTGCGGTTTACTTGATGAAGCTCAGTTGCTGGCAGATTTTGTCCAGCACCGGTTTTTTCCTGGCCTGGAACTGCTGCTTGTTTTGCTGGATCAGGTTATTGCCCTGGGTGTCGATGGAGATGATCAACGGGCCGAATACCCGTACCCGGTTGATCCACAAGGTTTCCGGCATGCCCAGGTCCTGCCATTCGGCACCTTCGATTTCCTCCACCAGCGTGGCGGCCAGCACGGCGCAACCACCGGGGAAGATGGCATGCACAGCCTTGTGCTCCTGGCAGCCGGCAGCGGTTTCCGGCCCCATGCCGCCCTTGCCGACAATCAGCTTTACCCCGGTCTGTTTGATGAATTCACGCTCGAACTTTTCCATGTGCATGCTGGTGGTGGGGCCGATGGACACCATTTCAAACCTGCCGTCGTCCTTTTTGCGCACGATGGGGCCGGCATGAAAGATGGCCCCGCCTTCCAGATTCACCGGCAGCTCACGGCCTTGTTCGATCAGGCGGCAGTGCGCCACATCGCGACAGGTCACCAACTGGCCGGTGAGATACACCACGTCGCCAATGCGCAGCTCGGCCAGGTCTTCATCTTTGATCGGAGTTGTCAGGATTTTTTTCACAGCACCACTCCTTCGTGGGACAGGATTTCATAGGACAGGTCGGCATGGACGCGAATCTTGCCGCGGCGATGCGCCCAGCAGCCGGTATTCACCGCCACGCCCAAAGGACTGCTGCGCATCAACGCGCCACTAGGCTTCGGGCGCTCCTACATCGGCCCGGCGATTTCGGCTTTCAATCGGCGTTATCCGGAAGTGGAAGTCCAGCTGCACCTGAGCGACCGCCCGGTCAACCTGCCGGATGAGGCCATTGATATCGCCATCCTCTTTGGCGAAGCACCGGACTCCCGCCTGATTGCCAAGAAAATTGCCGCCAACCGCCGCCTGCTGTGCGCCTCGCCGGCTTATCTGGCCGCCGCCGGCAGCCCGCAGACGCCGCACGACCTCACCCGCCACCAGTGCATCGTGCTGCGACAAAATGAAATGGCGGCGGGCAACTGGCGACTGAGCCATGGCAAGCAGACGGAAACGGTGAAAGTACATGGCGCGCTCAGCACCAATGATGGCGAGGTAGCGCTGAACTGGGCGCTGGATGGCTATGGCATCCTGATGCGGGCGGAATAGGATGTGGCCAAATACCTGCGCAGCGGCAGGCTGGTCCAGGTGCTGGCGGAATTCGACACCCCGCCAGCCGATGTCTACGCGGTATACATGGCAAGGCTGAACCTGTCGGCCAAGGTGAGCTGTTTTGTCGAGCATCTGCGCAACTTCATGCGCCAGCATGCCGACGGCCCGGCAGCCGGGCGCACCGCCTGGTAGATGTCCTGCCCGCTGAGCGGCCTAGCCTGCCAGGCGGGTGGCAAACCATTGCTGCAGAAAAGCAATGCACACCCGCACCTTGGCCGAAGCGGAAGAGCGTTCCGGATACACCGCCCAGACATCGGCCGGCTGGTATTGCTCAGGCAAGATGTGCAGCAGGCGTCCGTGCTGCACATCATCCGCCACATCCCAGGCCGAGCGCAGGATGATGCCATGCCCGTCCAGCGCCCATTGCCGGGCGATTTCGCCATTATTGCTGGCCAGCCGCCCGCCCACCCGCACCACCGCCTCCCCTTGCGGGCCGTGCAGCGTCCAGCGGCCATAGTCCTGATCCCGCTCGCGGATGAGAATACACTGATGCCGGGGCAGCGCGGACACCGACTGCGGCATGCCATGCGCAGCCACATAGGATGGCGCGGCACACAAAATCCGCCGGTTGGCGGCAATGCGGCGGGTAATCACATTGCCTTCACGCACGCTGCCCACCCGGATATCCAGTTGGAAACCCTCCTCCACCAGATCCACCGCCCGGTCCAGCAATTCCAGTTGTATTTCCAGTTGTGGCTGCTGCAGGGCCAGCGCCGACAATGCCGCCGCCAGCTTGCTGCGGCCAAAGCCGCTGCTGCTGCAGATGCGGATCAGCCCGTCGGCCTGTGACTTCTCCTGTGACACCGCCTCGCCCATCAGCCGCACATCTTCCAGAATGCGCAGCGCCCACTGGTGTACCACCTCGCCCTGCGCCGTCAGCCCGACATGGCGCGTGGTGCGGTGAAACAGACGCTCCTTGATCACCTGTTCCAGCAGGCCGATACGCTTGCTGACCAGCGCCTTGGACACCCCCATGGCACGGGCGGTGGCGGCAAAGCTGCGGTGACGCACCACCTGACAAAACAATTGCAGATCATCCAGTTGCGGCTTGTCGTTCACGATTCGTATCCAATCAATCAACAGTCGCGTCAATTGTAAATAATTCGTAGCTTGTTAAGCTAAGCTTTTGCACCGTCGCTGGATGAAAGTAGACACCATGAAACACAAAATTGCCGTGATTGCCGGGGATGGCATTGGCCAGGAAGTAATGCCGGAAGGCTTGCGCGTATTGCAGGCGGCCAGCCGCCGGTTTGGTCTGGAGCTGGAATTTCAGGTATTCGACTGGGCCAATTGCGATTACTACCTGCAACACGGGCAGATGATGCCGGACGACTGGCATGCGCAGCTATCCGGCTGCGATGCCATTTATTTTGGCGCAGTCGGCTGGCCGGACAAGGTGCCGGACCATGTCTCGCTATGGGGCTCGCTGCTGAAGTTCCGCCGCGAGTTCGACCAGTATGCCAATGTGCGTCCGGTGCGGCTGATGCCCGGCATCCCCTGCCCGCTGGCCGGCAAGCAGGTGGGCGATATCGACTTCATGGTGGTGCGCGAAAACACCGAGGGCGAGTACTCCTCCATCGGCGGCCGCATTTTTGAAGGCACCGAGCGGGAAACCGTGCTGCAGGAATCCATCTTTACCCGCCACGGCACCGATCGCATCCTGAAGTTTGCCTTCGAGATGGCACAAAAACGGCCGAAAAAACACCTCACCTCCGCCACCAAATCCAACGGCATCGCCATCAGCATGCCCTACTGGGACGAGCGGCTGGAAGCCATGGCCGCTCACTACCCGGATGTGGCCTGGGACAAATACCACATCGACATCCTCACCGCGCGCTTCGTCCTCAGCCCGGAGCGCTTTGACGTGGTGGTGGCCTCCAATCTGTTTGGCGACATCCTGTCCGACCTGGGCCCGGCCTGCACCGGCACCATCGGCATTGCCCCATCGGCCAACCTCAACCCGGAACGCAACTTCCCCTCGCTATTCGAGCCGGTACACGGCTCCGCCCCCGACATCTTCGGCCAGGGCATTGCCAACCCGATTGCCATGATCTGGTGCGGCGCGATGATGCTGGAATTTCTGGGGCAAGGCGATGCCCGCTACCAGGGGGCACACGATGCCATCATGGCGGCCATCCATCATGTCCTGGAACACGGCCCGCGCACCCCGGACATGGGGGGCAATGCCAATACCGAGACCCTGGGCAAAGCGGTGGCCGCCGCGCTGGAACAAGGCCACTGAGCACTTGCGCTGCAGAACTCAGGCGCATATGGCGCAGCGGGAGATGCCCTGCCTGCACCCTGGCCGGTGCCGGCGGCCAGCGTGCAACTCAGGCCAGCGTATCCAAGGCACGAGCGAAGTCGGCGATCAAGTCTTCCACTTCCTCCAGCCCCACCGATACCCGAACCATGCCATCCGGGATGTCCATTTCCTTGCGTTTTTCCGGGCCGGCTTCCCAGAAAATGGTGGCGGCCACCGGAATCACCAGGGTGCGGGTATCCCCCAGGCCGGTGGCCTTGATCGGCAGTTGCAGGGCATTGAGGAAGGCATTGGTCTGCTCGGCAGCGCGCAGCTCGAAGGACAGCAGCCAGGCATTGGCACGAAACAGCTTACTGGCGCGCTGATGCTGCGGATGGCTGGCCAGGCCGGGATAGCACACCTTGCGTACCGCCGGGTGTGCCGCCAGGTATTCGGCCAGCCGCTGGGCGCTGGCGCTGCTGTGTTTCACCCGCAGCGCAAGTGTTTCCATGCCGATGGAAATCTGGTTGGCGTGTTCGGAGGACAAGGAAGCGCCCATGTCGCGCAAGCCCTTCTTGCGGATCTGGGTAAGGCCCTGCTGCGCCACCGCCACCTTGCGGTATTCATCGGCGATATTGGGATAGCCGGCCCAATCAAACAGGCCGGTATCAGTCACCGCGCCACCCAGCGCCGCGCCGTGGCCGGAGATGGTCTTGGTCAGGGAATTGACCACCAGGCTGGCCCCCACGCTGGCCGGGTTAAACAGGGCCGGTGAGGTAATGGTGTTGTCCACCACATAAACCAGCCCGTGCGCGCGGCACAGGCTGCCAATGCCTTGCAGGTCGGCAATCTGGGTGCCGGGATTGGCAATGGTTTCCACAAACACCATGCGGGTAGCCGGGGTCAGCACCGCCGCCACGCTGTCGGCAGAGGCCATGTCCACCATGCTGACCTCCACACCGAACTGGCGCAGCGTACCCAGCAGGCTATTGGTATTGCCAAACACATGGCGGCTGGAGACGATGTGATCTCCCGCCTTGAGCAGGGTAAGGAAGATGGCGGCAATCGCTCCCATGCCGGTGGCAAAGCACACCGTACCCACGCCGCCTTCAATCTCGTTGATCTTGGCCTCCAGCATCGCCGTGGTGGGTGTACCCTGGCGGGCATAGTTGAAACCACCCTTTTTGCTTCCCTGGAAGATGCCGATCAGGTCCTCCACGCTTTCCAGCCCGTACTGCACCGAGCTGTGCAGCGGTGCGCGCAATGCGCCATGCTCCATGCCGGCACGGCGGTCGCGATGCACGATGGTGGTGGTGAGGCCCTGCTTGTCTGTTTTGCTCATTGCTCCGATTCCCGATACAGATTTTCTGCGTGCTGTGCTGTCACTGACAGGGCTTGCCGCCTTGCCACCGGCGGTGGGCCGCACAGATGGCAGACAGGCAAATCCTGCATGAATACTGGTAGCCGGCAGATGCGGTGCAGAGTCCTGCCCGCGACTGCGGCAAGCCTCCACGATACACCTTTTGCCCGTGAAATTGACCCAGCCGCCTGCATTTACGCTGCGGACGGATGCAGATTGCTGCGCCGCACATGGCGCGGCGCAAGCAAGCGGCAGCAGGCAAGCCAGCTAAAAACGGGGCCGATAAGCGCTGCCGGACACAATACTGCCGCCGGATGAAAAAGCGGCCGGCAGGCTGCAATGCAGCGCGCCGGCCCAGGCATGAGACTGCTGAGAACGCGGGGAAAACGGTAGTGACTGTCTGGCTCAGCACCAAGGACTCAACGGACGACGGACTCCACCGTCCAGGCATTGTTTTTCACCACCGACAGCGTTACCGGGGCTTTTTGCAAATTGCCGTTGGCGGTAAAGGCAAAGTCCGCCGTCACGCCGCTGTAGCGGATAGCCGCCAACTTGGGCAGGTATTTGGCCGGTTCAACCGAGCCCGCCTGCTTCATCGCCTCGGCCACCAGCATCACCCCGTCGTAAAACTGCGGCCCCAGCAATA
This sequence comes from Aquitalea magnusonii, assembly GCF_002217795.2. Taxonomy (NCBI): domain Bacteria; kingdom Pseudomonadati; phylum Pseudomonadota; class Betaproteobacteria; order Neisseriales; family Chromobacteriaceae; genus Aquitalea; species Aquitalea magnusonii. The sequence continues at coordinate 1,626,971 of NZ_AP018823.1, read as the reverse complement.
CCACGTCCTGGTGGAAGCGTGCCTTGTAGCGGGTTTCAAACGCCTTGCCCGCCGGACGGGCGTTGAGCACACCGCCTGGCACTGCCGAGTAATGTCCGGCAGCATCGGCACCGGCCAGTTGCAGGAAAGTGGGCGTGTTCATCATATCGCCGCCCATCAGCCTGGCCTTCAAGCCCAGCCGCTTAAGCTGCTTGGCCATCGGCGCGGCCTGGGCATCGGCTCCGCCATAGAAGATGACATCCGGATTAACCGCCTTGACTGCCGTCAGGATGGAGGTGAAATCGGTGGCCTTGTCGGTGGTGAATTCACGCCGTGCCACCTTGCCGCCATTGGCGGTGACGGCTTTGACAAACTCGTCGGCAATACCCTGGCCATAGGCGGTGCGGTCGTCGATCGCGACAATGCTCTTGGCCTTCAGCGTCTTGACGGCAAACTGACCCAGCGCCCCGCCCACCTGGCTGTCGCTGCCCACCAGACGGAAGGTGGTTTTATAGCCTTGCTGGGTGTAGGCCGGGTTGGTGGACACCGATAGCTGCGGAATGCCGGCATCGGAATAAATGCGCGAGGCCGGAATCGACACCCCGGAATTGAAGTGGCCAATCACCGCCTTCACCCCGGCATCCACCAGCCGCTGCGCCGCCTGGGTGCCAATGCGCGGGTCGGCCTGATCATCCTCCGACACCAGTTCGAACTTGATTTTCTGCCCGCCCACCACCAGGCCCTTGGCATTGATGTCGTCAATGGCCATTTTGGTGGCGTTTTCATTGTCCTTGCCGTAATGCGCCTGCGGGCCGGACAAGGGCGAGGAAAAGCCGATCTTCACCACGGTATCGGCATGCGCGGCAGCAATGGCAAACGGTGCCATCATGCCCCCCAGCGCCACCACCCAGTTCAGCTGGGCAAACAGTTTGTTCTGTGCCATGTCATTTCTCCTTTGATGCTGCATTTATTCAAGAGAAACCAGGTGGTTCCCCCTGCTACTGCTCTCCTGCCCTTACCGGTCTGCGCCGGCCCGAGGCAGGATCAAAAACGACACATGCGGTAGGGCTGCATGTCCAGGGCGGGCGTCTTGCCCTGCAGCATGTCAGCCAGCAGAAGCGCCGTGGTGGCGGCCAGGGTGAGGCCCAGATGGCCATGACCGGTGGCAAACCACAGGCCGGGCTGCTGCGGAGCCGGGCCGATGATGGGCAAGGTGTCCGGCAGTGAGGGGCGGTTGCCCATCCATACCGTCATGTCTGCGGTGGAAAAATCGCCGACGATGCGCCGCGCCTTGTCCAGCAGGATGTGGGCGCGCCGCCAGTCGGGCGCGGCATCACGGTGTGCCAGCTCCACCGTGCCGGCCAGGCGCAGGCCGCCATCCGCCATGGGCAGGATGACAAAGCTTTCGCTGGCGCACTGGATGAAGTGGTGCAGCTTCATTCCGGCCCTGGGCAGGTTGACGTGATAGCCGCGTTCGCTTTCCAGCGGCACGCGGTAACGATGCTGACGGGTAAAGCGGTCGCTCCACACGCCGCAGGCAATCACCGTGGCAGCCGCCTGCAAGCGGCCATGGTGGGCTGTCTCCACCCCGCTGACGCGCCCACCCTGCTCCAGCGTGGCCAGCACCTCATCCTGCACAAAACGTCCGCCTTCACGGACAAAGGCATCAAACAGACCGCGGCTGAAGGTGTAGGGATCGTCCACATGCGACCAGTCCGGCACCCGCACTGCGTATTGCCATTCTTCGGCCAGCAAGGGTTCCTGCGCCAGCAACTGGCTGCGTGACAAGGCATGCCATTGCACGCCGTGGCGGCGCTTTTCCTGCCAGGCGGGCAGGGCGGCATCGAACTCCTGCTGATTGCGGTAGAGGGTGAGGTTGCCGTGGCGTCGCCACATGGCCGTGAGCCCGGCCTTGTCGATCAGCGCGGCGTAGTCCTGATTCACCCGTCCCAGCAAGGCGGACAGATCGCGGGTAAGCGTAGCCACCCGGCTGGGGCGGCTGGCAGCCAGAAAACGCAGCAGCCATGGCAGCAGGCTGGGCAGGTAGCGCCAGCGCAGGGCCAGTGGCCCCAGCGGGTCCAGCATCCAGCCGGGCACCTTGCGCAGCACGCCGGGTTCGGCCAGCGGTATCACATCGCTGATGGCAAAGGCACCGGCATTGCCATAGCTGGTTTCCATGGCCGGTTCGCCACGGTCCAGCAGGGTGACGGCAAAGCCTTCCAGCCGCAGTTGCAGCGCAATGGCGATGCCGACCACCCCGGCCCCCACCACGATGACTTCGTCGCCCGCAACATGGGTATCGGCCATGGCTCAGGCCTCCCGCACGCCATCCAGCAGGCGTGGCAAGCCCTGCGGATTGGCATGTTTCAGCGCGGTTGGCAGCAGTGCATCCGGCAGGTCCTGATAGCACACCGGCCGCAGGAAGCGCTGGATGGCCGCGGTGCCAACCGAGGTGGAGCGCACATCCGAAGTGGCCGGGAACGGCCCGCCATGCACCATGGCATCGCACACTTCCACCCCGGTGGGCCAGCCATTGACCAGGATGCGGCCAGCCTTGCGCTCCAGCACCGGCAACAGGCGGCGTGCCAGCGCGATATCGTCGTCATCCAGTTGCAGCGTGGCGGTAAGCTGGCCTTCCAGCGCCTCCGCCAGTTGCAGCAGCTCCACCTCATCGCTGCATTGCACAATCAGCGCGGCAGCGCCGAATACCTCGGCCTGCAAGGCCGGATTGGCCAGATATTCCGCCGCCCGCACCCGCAGTAACTGCGGCTGGCACTGGTTGGGGCCGGTGGGCAACACGCCCTTGGCCACGGTGCTGGCGTGGCGGGACAGGCTGTCCACCCCGTCCTGATACGCCGCCCAGATGCCCGGCGTCAGCATGGTTTGCGCCGCACTGTGTTGCAGCAAATCAGCCGCGCTGGCGACAAACTGTTCCAGCGCCGGCCCTTGTAGCGCCACCAGCAGGCCGGGATTGGTACAGAACTGCCCTGCCCCCTGCGTCAACGAGCCGACAAAGCCCTGCGCCAGCACCCCGCCGCGTGCCTGCAAGGCAGCGGGCAGCAGGAACACCGGGTTGGTGGAGCTCATTTCCGCATACACCGGAATCGGCTCCGCACGCTGCTGTGCGCTCTGACACAGGGCCAGACCGCCAGCACGCGAGCCGGTAAAGCCCACCGCCTTGATGCGCGCATCGTTCACCAGTGCCTGCCCTACTTCGCGGCCACTGCCAAACAGCAGGGCAAATACCCCGGCGGGCAGGCCGCATTGCTCTAAGGCGCGCACAATGGCCTGGCCCACCAGTTCGCTGGTGCCGGGATGGGCGCTGTGCGCCTTGACGATGACCGGGCAACCGGCCGCCAGTGCCGAGGCGGTATCGCCCCCGGCCACCGAAAACGCCAACGGGAAGTTGCTGGCCCCGAAAACGGCCACCGGCCCCAGCGGGATCTGGCGCTGGCGCAAGTCGGCACGCGGCAGCGGCTGGCGCGCGGGCTGGGCCTGATCAACCCGCACATCCAGCCATTCGCCAGCCCTCACGGTACGGGCAAAGGTGCGCAACTGGCCGCAGCTGCGGGCCCGCTCGCCCTGCAAACGGGCCTGCGGCAAACCGGTTTCCAGCATGGCGCGTTCAATCAGCGCATCGCCCAGCGCTTCGATTTCCCCGGCAATGGTTTCCAGCAACTGCGCCCGCTGTGCCGGCGTGGTTTCGCGGTAGCTGTCAAACGCCGCCCAGGCCAGCGCGCACGCCTGTTCCACCTGAGCCTGATCGCCCCCGGCATAGCCCGGTTGCAGGGTCTGGCCGGTGGACGGGTTGATGGCGTGCTGCGCTTCACGCTTGCCACTGATGGATTGCCCGCCAATCAGCATTTTGCCTGTCAGATTCATAGGGTTTCCTGCTTGAAATGAAGTCCCGACCACGCCGCGGGCGTGGCACGGCTGCTCAAGGTCTGGCTCAGGCCACATTCAGCCCGGCCGACCAGTTGCGATACCAGCTACGGAACAGCGTGTACTGGGTTTCGGCATAGCGGCGCTGGGCTTCGGTCAGGGCATCGGTTTCGTTGAAGTGCAGGCTGTATTCGGTGTCACCGTTCAGCACCATCAGGTACTTGTAATACAGCACCAGATCGCAGCCTTCATCGAAGGAGGACAGCACCGCCAGCGCGGATTCCAGCTCGCGCGCCTGACGGCGCGCTACTGCGTCTCCCTTGGCGGCGGCCTTGCTCAGCGCCACCAGATGCAGCACCTCGCGCGGCAGCGCATTGCCGATGCCGGTAATGGCGCCGGTGGCATTGCAGTTGACGAAGCCATGCACCACCTGGGTGTCCACCCCCACCATCAGGGTGACCTGATCATCCTGCGAGGTGATGTGCTCGGCGGCGTAGCGCATGTCGGCGGCACCGCCGAATTCCTTGAAGCCGATCAGGTTGGGATAGCTGCGGCGCAGTTCGAAGAACAAATCGGCACGGGTGGCAAAGCCGTAGTAGGGGCTGTTGTAGATGACTGCGGGCAAGTCGGGTGCAGCGGCGAGGATGGCGGAAAAGTGGGCCTTTTGCGCGGTCGGGGACGCGCCACGCGACAGCACGCGCGGAATCACCATCAGGCCATGCGCGCCAACGCGGGCGGCATGGGCGGCATGGGATACCGCCTCACGGGTGTTCACCGCGCCGGTGCCGACAATGGTGGGCACCCCGGCGGCCACCAGGCGGGCCACGCCTTCCTGACGCTCGGCTTCGGTCAAGAGCGGCCAGTCGCCCATCGAGCCGCAATACACCACCGCGCTCATGCCGGCGGCAATCAGCTCGCGCCCCTTTGCCACCAGCGCGTCAAAGTCCGGCTTGCGCTCGGCGGTACACGGGGTCATCAGGGCCGGGATGCAGCCGGTGAAAATGTTGTCGCTCATTGTTTTGCTCCTTGCAGCTTGTATGTATGTGTGTGTATGGGGTGTTGTCTGTACAGCACGGGGCTCAGATGCCCCAGGCGAAAGGGTCTTGCGGGTCGATCAGCAGGGTGCTGCTGGCGGTGACGAAGGCGCGACCGGTAATGAAGGGATGGATGTAGTCCCCCTCCCTCCGGTATTGGCCGATGAACTGGCTGCCGGTGATGCCGGCCTGCACCCAGTCTTCGCCTTCGGCCAGCTTGCCGTCGGCGGCCAGGCAGGCCAGCTTGGCGCTGGTGCCGGTGCCGCAGGGCGAACGGTCGTAAGCCTTGCCCGGACACATGACGAAATTGCGGCTGTCGGCGCTGGCATCGTCGGCAAACAGCTCCACGTGGTCGATCAGCGCGCCATCAGCCCCGGTAATGCCCTGTGCTTCCAGCGCTTGCAATATGGCCCAGGTGAAGGCTGTCAGCGCTTCCACATTGGCCATGTCCAGCGTCATGCCGTGTTCGGACACCAGGAAGAACCAGTTGCCGCCCCAGGCAATGTCACCGTGAAACACACCGTAACCCGGCACGTCCACCGCCACCTGCTGGCGATAGCGGTAAGCCGGCACATTGCCCAGCGTCACCGCGCCATCCTCATGCAAGGTGGCGCTGACCGGCCCCACCGGGGTGTCGATCTTGTGTACGCCAGGCGCGATCAGGCCCTGGTAATGCAGCGAGGCAATCAGGCCGATGGTGCCGTGGCCGCACATGCCCAGATAACCGGTGTTGTTGAAGAAGATCACCCCGCAAGTGGCGTCCGGCGACACCGGCGGGCAATACAGCGCGCCCACCAGCACCTCGCTGCCGCGCGGCTCCAGCAAACAGGCCCGACGCCACTGGTCGTGCTGCTGACGCAATTGCTCGCGCTGCTCGGCCATGCTGCCGCCGCTTAGCGCCGGGAATCCTTGCATCACCAGCCGGGTGGGTTCGCCCCCGGTGTGGGAGTCGATGATGTGTATCTGTTTCATTCGCCTGTCCATTCTGAAAACCTGAATGACGGATGGCGGACAGATGCAGCAGGCCGGGCCAGCCAGGGCAATGCCTTGCAGTGCCTTGATTCCATTGCATCTTCGTGCCGCATCCGTCTGCGTCAGCACCTGCATAGAATGGCTTTATTGCCGCCAACATTCTTGATGGTTATCATCAGCGACAATGACGAAATCGGCACAATTGGCGTTTTCGCGATCAAAACCGCTGCCGGACGGCCACCGGGGGTGACACCTTAGGGGGAGGGAGAAAGCTGATGACAGGCGAGCTGGTGGACACCATCGCGCAATGGCAGGGGAAAATGCGCCCGGCCACTCTCGAAGCGCTGCTGGCCGGGGTGGCCCCGCTGCTGCCGGTGCTGGACCTCATCCCCAATGCCGCCATCTTCATCAAGGACAGCCAGGCGCGCTATCTGTGCGCCAACAGCACACTGGTGGCGCGCTGCGGCCTGAAAAGCCTGCAACCGCTGCTGGGCAAGACCAGCGCGCAGGTGTTTCCCGCCCAGTTGGGGCCGGGCTATACCGAGCAGGACATGCAGGTACTGCAAGAAGGGCGGGTGCTGGAAAACCAGTTGGAGCTGCACCTGTTCAAGAGCCGGGAGCCTGGCTGGTGCCTGACCTACAAATGGCCGCTGTACAGCGCGGCGGGGGATATCATCGGCCTGATCGGCATTTCACTGGACCTGCAATCCGCCAGCAACACCCATCCGGCTTACAAGCGGCTGGTGGCGGTGGACGAATTCATCCGCAAGCACTTCAACCGTTCCATCAGCATGGCCGAACTGACCGCCATTGCCGGTGTTTCCGCCGCCCAACTGGAACGCTATTGCAAGAAAGTGTTTCATCTGACCCCGCGCCAGATGATACACAAGGCCAGGCTGGAACATGCCCACCGCCTGCTGCACAGCGATATGGCCATCACCGATGTCGCCCTGCACTGCGGTTATACCGACCACAGCGCCTTCAGCCGCCAGTTCAAGGCGCTGACCGGCTTTACCCCGCGCCAGTACCGTCAGGCCACGGCACAGGATTAAGGGCGGCACAAAAACAGCCTAGCCCCGCGGCCAGGCACACCGGCACAGGTAGTCGCAGCAGTACGGCAAGGCGGCAGCAGGTTTTGTGTTAGCCGCGCCAAGCCCGCGCGTGGCGGCCACCTCCCCGCCACCGGCCAGGTTTTGGACTGACAATGGCTATGCTGCTTCCACGCTGCCGCCCAGATAGAACTGATGTACGTCTTCACGCGCAGCCAGCTCGGCCGAACTGCCGGAGAGCGCCACATGGCCGTTTTCCAGCAGATAGGCCTGATGGCTGTAGTGCAAGGCCAGGTTGGCGTTCTGTTCGGCCAGCAGGAAGCTCACCCCTTCCTGCCGGTTCAGCGCCTGCAGTATCTCGAAGATTTCCTCGACGATTTTCGGTGCCAGTCCCATGGATGGCTCATCCAGCAACACCAGCCGTGGTGCGGCCATCAGTGCGCGGCCAATGGCCACCATCTGCTGCTCGCCGCCCGAGGTATAGCCCGCCTGCGAGCGACGACGCTCTTTCAGCCGCGGGAAATACTGGTAAATGCGTTCCAGGTCCTGCTGCAAGGCAGCACGGCTGGGCTTGCGCACGAAGGCACCGGTCAGCAGGTTTTCTTCCACGCTCAGGTGGGCAAAGCAATGCCGCCCTTCCAGCACCTGCACCAGCCCGCGCTGCACCAGCTCATGCGGCGCAGTATGGCTGACATCCTGCCCGGCATAGACAATGCGCCCTTGCTGCAGGCAGCCGCGCTCGGCTGCCACCAGGCCGGCAATGGCCTTGAGCGTGCTGCTCTTGCCTGCCCCATTGGCACCCAGCAAGGCCACGATCTGCCCCTCATCCACCTGCAAGGAAACACTGCCCACGGCCAGAATGGCCTGGTTGTACACCACCTGAATGCCTTCCACCTGTAGTAAGGGCTGGCTCATGATTCAACTCCGCAATCCGTCAAAAACCGGGTGACAAAAACCCGGCGCAGCAAGCCGCGCCGGGCGTGGACGGGCTCAGGCCATCACGATTCCTTGCTGCAATCGCGCGGGGTGATGCCCTTTTCCTTGGCGTACTTGTGCGAGGAGTCCTCGATGATGGGGCGCAGCAGCTTGCGGTCGGCCTGTACCCACGGCGAAATCACCTTCCACTGCTGGCCGTCCCACTGCTGGAAGCGCACCGCACCGCCGCCTTCGTGGTCGGCGCAACTCAGTTGCAGCGGTTGCAACAGGCCCAGCGCGCCCACTTCCTTCAGCCGCTTGTCGTCAAAGTGCAGGTGCTCGAAGCCCCAGCGCACCTGCTCGCCGGTCAGCGGTTTCTTGCCGAACTTGGCCTGCGCCAGGCGCACGGCTTCCACGTTCAGGATGCCGTTGACCACGCCCAGGTTGTAATACACCGTGCCAAAGCGCTTGGCGTCGGCCAGATTGCCCTTGCCGGCATCCAGCACGGTTTTCTTGATGCCCTGCAGCACCGGGAACTGGGTGCCGGACGGGTGGGTGGTGATCGAGATGAAGCCCTTGGCGGCGGCACCGGCCGGGGCGGCGTCTTCTTCCGAGTTACTCCAGATATTGCCGATGATGTGGTCTGCCGGATAACCGGTTTTCTGGGCGGTTTTCAGTGCCACCGGGTTCATCACGCCCCAGCCGCGCAGAATCACCCAGTCCGGTTTTTGCTGGCGGATGGTCAGCCACTGCGACTGCTGCTCGTTACCCGGATGCGGCACTTCCAGCGACACCAGCTGGAAGCCGTATTTCTTCGACAGCAGCTCCAGGATGGGGTTGGTTTCCTTGCCATAGGGCGAGCCGTGGTAGAGCACGGCAATCTTCTTGCCCTTCAGCTTGGCAAGGCCGCCGGATTTCTGGCCGATGTAGTTGATGATGGCCGACACCTCGGAATACGGGTTCAGCTGCAGCGGGAATACATAGGGAAACACGCTGCCATCGGTGGAGTCGGTACGGCCGTGGTTGATGGTGATCAGCGGCAGCTTGTCGGCGGTGGAGCGCTCCAGCGTGGCATAGGCAATGCCCACCGACAGCGGGTTGGTAGCAGCAGCCGGTGCGCCGTTCAGGCCTTTTTTCAGGCGCTCGTAGCACTCCACCCCTTTTTCCACCACGTATTCGGTTTCGCACTCGCTCCAGGTCAGCTTGACGCCGTTGACGCCGCCTTCCTTGAGATTCACGTACTGCAGGTAATCAATAAAGCCTCCGAAAAAGCCGGTGCCGCCAGCCGCATACGGCCCCACGCGGTAGCTTTGCAGCGGGAAATACTGCTCGCCGCCCGCCTGTGCCGTGGCCGATGCTGCCGCCATGCCCAATGCCAGTACGACCGCCCCTTTCAGTGTGTGCAGATGATTTTTCATTATGGGTAAACTCCCTGGTTCAGTAGACGAAACTGCTAACGGAAACAACAAGACAAAAACGCTCAGAAACGCAGTGGCCACAGCCGGGCGCGGGCGCGCCAGCCTTGCCACAGCCGTGCCAGGCCATCCGGTTCCTTGATCAGGAACAGGATGATCAGCACGCCAAAGATGATTTTTTGCAGGTTCTCCAACTGCCCGGCGGGCAGCACCCCGCTGAGCAAGCTGCCGGACAGGATGGACAGCACGATGGGCAGCAGCACGATGAAGGCCGCGCCAAGGAAATTGCCCAGAATGCTGCCCATGCCACCCAGGATGATGATGAACAGCACCTGAAACGAGCGGCTGAGATCAAAGCCATGCGGCTCCACCGTGCCCAGATAGGTAAACGCCCACAGGGAACCAGCCACCCCCAGGATGAAAGAGCTGATGGCAAAGGCCAGCAGTTTGGTGCGCAGGATGGGGATGCCGATGACAGCAGCAGCGGTATCCATGTCGCGTACTGCCATCCAGTTGCGGCCCAGGCTGCTGCGTACCAGATTGGCCGCCAGCACAAACAGCGGCAGCACCACACTCAGGGTGAGCAGGTAGCGCCCGGCAGGGCTGCCAAAATCGTGACCGGCCACCAGCAGCGGCGGCGCGGTGATGACGCCGGACTCGTTACCGTTGGAGAACCAGGCAAACTTGGTGAGCAGCCACTCGACAAAGAACTGCGCCGCCAGCGTGGACACCAGCAGATAAAAGCCCTTGATGCGCAGGCTGGGCAGGCCGAACACCACCCCCACTGCCGCGGCCACCACGCCACCGGCGACAAAACTGAGCAAGAGCGGCAGGCCCGGCAGCAGGAATTGCAGCTTGTAGCTGGCAAACGCCCCCACCGCCATGAAGGCGGCCGAACCCAGCGACAACTGGCCGGCATAGCCGGTGAGCAGGTTCAGCCCCAGCCCGGCCAGCGACAACACCAGAAACGGAATCAGAATGGCGCTGAACCAGTAGTCGTTGCCAATGAAGGGCAACAGGCCGAAGGCCAGCAGCAGCACGCCCCACAGCGCGGCACGCTGCTGCCACAGCCGCAGTGCGCGGCCATCCTGCCGGTAGCGGGTGCTGAACTGTCCGGATTCCTGATAAAACATGCGTCTTCTCCTTATTAGCGCTGCTAACAAAACCTCGTAGAGAACCCAAGCCAAGGCGCGCCGACGCAGACAGTACAAGCAGTACGGCAACACAGGCGCGGGGGTTTTGTTAGCGGGTCTTACACCCGTTCGATGGCGCGTTCGCCAAACAAGCCCGCCGGGCGCAACAGCAGGAACAGCAGCGCCAGCACATAGGGAAACCAGTTTTCAATGCCGCCACTGAGCAGCGGCCCCAGATACACTTCTGCCAGTTTTTCGCTGGCCCCCACAATCAAGCCGCCGACAATGGCGCCGCCTATCGAGGTGAAGCCGCCAATGATCAATACCGGCAAGGCCTTGAGCACGATCAGCGACAGGGAAAACTGCACCCCCAGCCGCGCGCCCCACAACAGTCCGGCCACCAGCCCCACCAGCCCGGCCACCGCCCATACCAGCACCCACATGCGTTGCAGGCGGATGCCCACTGCCAGCGCGGCCAACTGGTCGTCGGCCACGGCGCGCAGCGACAGGCCGATGCGGGTCTTGTTGAACAGCAAGGACAGCAGCAGCACCAACAGCCCGGCGCTGCCGGCGGCAAACAGGTCGAAGCGCGACAGCATCAGGCCGCCCAGCTCCAGCGGCGTGTCCTCGATGCCCAGGTCCAGCCCGTGAACCTGTGCGCCCCACAGCGCCTGGGCCACGCCTTCCACCACATAGCTCAGGCCCAGCGTGGCCATGAACAGGGTGATGGGCGGCCGGTTCACCAGATGGCGCAGCACCTGCCGCTCCAGCAACAGCGCCAGCAGCAGCATGGACAATAGGCTCAGCACAAAAGCCACCCAGAACGGCAGGCCACGCTCCAGCAGGCTGACAAAGGTGAGCGCGGCAAACAGCACCATCGAACCCTGGGCAAAATTGAACACCCCGCTGGCCTTGTAGATCAGCACGAAGCCGATGGCCACCAGCGAGTACATCACCCCGGCCAGCAAGCCGCCGAGCAGTACTTCCATGAAAAACGACATCAGACAGCCCCCTTGCCGGAACACCGGCGCAACAGGTCCCCGCCCCGCGCGGGAATACCGGCGGAGACTGTGGATACGAAAAGGTGGATACGGATAAACAGGTTTCAGTGGCGCTGCTGGCCCAGATAAGCGGCAATCACCTCTGGCAGCGCACGCACGGCTTCGGGCTCGCCATCGCCGATCTTGCGGCCGTAGTCCAGCACCACCACGTGGTCGGACAGTTCCATCACCACGCCGATGTCGTGCTCGATCAGCACGATGGTGGTGCCGAACACCTGGTTGACCTCGCGGATGAACTGGCTCATCTCACGCTTTTCCTCGCGGTTCATCCCGGCCATGGGCTCATCCAGCAACAGCAGGCGTGGCCGGGCCGCCAGCGCCCGCCCCAGCTCCACCCGCTTTTGCAGGCCATAAGGCAGTTGGCCCACCGGGGTGTGCCGCCAGGCTTGCAGGCGCAGGAAGGCAATCACCTCCTCGGCCACCGCGCGCTGGGCTTCTTCATCAGCCACTGCACGGCCCAGGCGCAGCGCCTGCTCCAGCCAACTGCTGCGGCTGGCCAGGTTGCGGCCGGTGAGAATGTTGTCCAGCACGCTCATGCCCTTGAACAAGGCAATGTTCTGGAAGGTGCGGGCAATGCCTGCCACCGCAGCCTCGTGCGGCTGCATGGCGCGGCGGGCGCGGCCGGCAAAACGGATTTCCCCTTGCTGCGGCTGGTACACCCCGTTGATGACATTGAGCAAGGAGCTCTTGCCCGCGCCATTGGGGCCGATCAGCGCGCAGATCTCCCCTTCGGCCACGTCAAAACCGATGTCGGTCACCGCCTTGACGCCCTTGAAGCTCAGGGAGATGTGCGCCAGGCTCAGCAAGGGCGCTACGGTCTCGGACATAGTGTTGTTTCCATTTCTTGATTCAGGCTTGCAGCGGAGGCGTAGCGGAAGGCCGCCATTGCTGCGTGCTGGCTTCGGCTTGCAGCGGGCGTTGCTGCCATTCACCGCTATCCGGCCAGTTGCGCACCTCCACCCCCAGCACGGCAAAAAAGTGGCGGGTGTTTTCCGCCAGCGGCGCACCCAGCAGCAACGGCACCCGCGTGCGGCTGAAGCCCAGCACATCGCGCAGCGGACGAATCACGCTGTAATGCCCGGCCCAGCGCCAGAAGCGCCCGGCATCCGGTTGCAGCACCCGGTCCACCAGCGCGCGTTGCCAGCTACCGGTGGGTGGCAGGCGGCTGCGCGCCAGTTGCTCCAGCCGGCTATAGGTTTCGCGCGTACCGGCCACCAGGGTGGGCCCCAGTTCGCGACGGTCGTTGTCACGGGTGGCCAGGTTTTCCGGGAAATTCAGCCGGAAACCGGCTTGCAGCCACGGTGCCAACAGGTAGCGCACCTGGGCGGAACTGGCAAAGGCACGCGAGGCCAGTGCGTCTTCGTTGGCAGTCAGGCCTTCGGCCTGCAGCAACTGGCTGCCCGCCTGCAGCAAATGGCCATGCTGCAAGGCTTGTTGTTGCAGCGCGCCGCGGCCATCCACGCGCCAGAAGCGGAAGGCCACCGCGCCATTGCTGGCCAGTACCGCCGGCTCAGACAGCGCGGCACCCACTTGCTGTAACTGCGCAACCGACAGCCAGCCAAGCCCTACCCGCTGCTGCAAGCCACGCCCTTCGGCATAGAGCAATAGCGCAGGGGCAGGCAGGTCACGCGGCAGGCTGTGCAGGGCCTCGGCATCTTCCACCAGCAGCCAGCGCGGCTGTAAATGCAGCAAGATGGCCTGCAAGTCGCGCACCGGCTGTTGCGGGTCCTGCGCCACCGCCTCCCCGCCCAGCCACTGCGCCGCCAGGCTCAGCAGCAATACTTCGGGACGCGGGTGACTGAGCAACACCAGGCTGTGCCCGGCCGCAAAGCCATGCGCTGCCAGACCGGCAGCCAAAGCGGCCACTTGCTGCTGCAGCTCGGCCCAGCGCCATTGCTGCCAGATACCCAGCCGCTTGTGGCGCAGGGCAATGGCCTGCGGCTGTTGGTCGGCCTGCCATGCCAGCCAGGCTGGCAGGCTGGCGCTGCCGGGCAGCGGTGCTTCCTGATGTCGCTTCATCACCCTTGCTCCTGTCAGGCGGCTACGGCTTCGTGCTCTTTGGCGCGTGCTTCCAGCTCACGCACCAGCGGCAGCACTTTTTCGCCGAAGTAGGCCACTTCTTCCTGGAAGTGCAGGAAGCCACTGAGAATCAGGTCCACACCCACGGCCTTCAGGGCAACAATGCGCTCGGCAATCTGTTGCGGGGTGCCGATCAGATTGGTCTTGAAGCCGTCGTTGTACTGCACCAGGTCCTCAAAGGTGGACTTGGCCCAGTTGCCCTCGCCTTCCGGGCTGGCCTGACCGGCCTGCTTCACCGCATCGCCAAAGGCGTTGACTGCTTCCGGGTCGGCCTTGTCGATGATTTCGGCCAGCACGGCGCGGGCTTCTTCTTCGGTATCGCGGGCAATGATGAAGGCGTTGACGCCAACCTTGACCTGATGGCCGTTGGCCGCCGCCTTGGCGCGGATGTCATCCACCTGCGCCTTGATGCCTTCCACAGTATTGCCGTTGGTGAAGTACCAGTCGGACACACGCGAAGCCATGTCACGCGCGGCACGCGAGCTGCCACCCTGGAAGATTTCCGGGTGCGGCTGTTGCAGCGGTTTCGGCTTCAGGGTGTAGTCGTTGAAGCGGTAGAAGTCGCCCTTGAAGCTGAAGTTGTCCTGGGTCCAGATGCCCTTGAGCACGCGGATGAATTCTTCCGAACGACGATAGCGTTCGTCATGCTCGAGCCACGGTTCGCCAATGGCGGTGAATTCGCCCTGGAACCAGCCGGAAACGATATTGACTGCCACGCGGCCACCGGTGAGGTGGTCGATGGTGGCAATCTGCTTGGCCAGCACCGCCGGGGTCCACGGGCCGGGCAGAATGGCGGCAATCACGCGCAGTTTTTCGGTGGCCGCCAGCAGCGCATGGCTGAAGGAAACCGACTCGTGCTGGTATTCCGCGCCATAGCCGGCGGTAAAGCGGATTTGCGACAGCGCGTATTCAAAGCCGGCCTTCTCGGCGATTTGCGCCAGCTTGCGGTTGTAGTCGATGTCCCAGCTGGTGCGCTGTTCGATCTTGCTGACCACCAGGCCACCGCTGACATTGGGTACCCAGTAGGCAAACTTGATGGCGTTTTGTGCTTGGCTCATGTGATTTCTCCGTGTAGATGCAGGTAATGGTTAAGAGGGCAATGCAGTGTTGATTCAGGCCAGGGAAGATGTCGTGCTGGCGGACTGCGCGCTGGCAATCACCGGCTGACGGTGGCTGATCAGCGGCAAGGCGCGTTCCACGGCCAGACGGATGCGTGCCTGCAAGGCGCTATCGCTGACCTGGTAGTCGCTGAAGTCGGCCTCGGCGGCGTATACCCCCAGTGGCAGGGTTTGCGCCTGGAAGAAGCTGAACAGTGGGCGCAGCTGATGTTCGATCACCAGCGCATGGCGCTCGCTGCCACCGGTTGCAGCCAGCAGTACCGGCAGGTCGAACAGGGCTTCGTGATGCACGAAATCAAAGAAATGCTTGAACAGGCCGGTGTAGCTGGCGCGGTAAACCGGGCTGGCCACAATCAGCAAGTCGGCCTGCTCCACCGCCCGGATGGCTTCGCGCACGGATTCCGGCAAATCCGCCGGGCGGGTGACGCCGCCGTAGTGCGGGGCCAGATCGCCCAGCTCGATCACACGGGCTTCCACCGGCAGGTGGCCGGACAATTCGGCCAGCAAGGCCTGCACCAGCGCCAGGGTGCGCGAGGGGTGCTGCAGACTGCCGGAGACGGCAACAACATTAAAAGAGTGGCTCATGCTTGCTCCATCATCAGGGTTCACCTGATACATAGCAGCAAGTGTGCCAGCTTTATATTTATTTATTTTCAATGACTTACGAAAATAAAAAGCCCCCTCGCAACTGCTGCTGCCGCACCAGCATGCTGACCGGCTGCTGCCTGGGCAGCAGCGGCAAAACCATGCAAAGCAATGCCGGATGGCTGATATACAAACAGCATCAACTGCAATGCAAAAATGCTCACTTCCAATACAAAAAAAGCACACCCCATAGGGTGTGCTTTTCATGATGAAGACGGTTGCCGGACCGGTCTTGCTTCAGCTTATTTGCCGTCCCACACGATGTCCTTCACCACCAGCGGCTTGGGAATCAGCTTGAGCTTGAAGAAGGTATCGGCAATGCGTTGCTGCTCTGCTACCACCTTGCCATCCAGCAGCTTCACGCCATAGCCGGAGCGCTTGGCAGCCACCTGCACGATGTCCTTGTCCAAGCCGATCTGCCCGGACAGCTCGGCCGCAACTTCCGGAATATGGCTCTTGCCCCAGGCATCCAGCCGTTGCAGTTCTTCCAGCACCACCTTGATGACCTTGGGATTGCTGGCCACATAAGGCTTGCGCGCCAGATAGAACTGGGTGTTGTTGACGATGCCCTTGCCGTCCGCCAGTTGACGGGCATTCAGTTGCTTCTCGGCTGCGGCCAGGAAGGGGTCCCAGATCACCCAGGCATCCACGCTGCCCTGCTGGAAGGCGGCGCGGCCATCAGCCGGGTTGAGGAATACCGGGGTGATGTCCTCGTATTTCAGCCCGGCTTTCTCCAGTGCGCGCACCAGCAGGTAATGCACATTGGAGCCCTTGTTCAGCGCCACGCGCTTGCCTTTGAGGTCTTTCACGCTGCGGATGGGCGAATCCTTGCCCACCACGATGGCCTCGCCTTCCGGCGCGGCCGGTTCATTGGCCAGATACAACAGGTCGGCACCGGCGGCCTGGGCAAAGATGGGCGGGGTTTCACCGGTGGTGCCCAGGTCCACGCTGCCCACGTTCAGCGCTTCCAAGAGTTGCGGGCCGCCGGGGAATTCCGCCCATTTAACCTTGACGCCCAGCGGGGCCAGGCGTTTCTCCAGCGTACCCTGCGCCTTGAGCAGCACCAGCGTGCCGTATTTCTGATAACCGATATTCAGCGTGTCGCTGCCTGCAGCCAGCGCGGTGGCCGACAACGAAGACAGCGCAAGGCCGGCGGCAGCCAGCAGGCCCAATACACGACGACGGGTGGGGTTGAAGTGTTGCATCACGATTCCTTGTTGTTTGCAGTATGGGGTTCAGGGTTTAACGCAGCGGACCAAATGGGCTGGCTACCCGCAGGCAAGGCGCAAGGCACCTCGCAGACATCTTGTTCATTGCTACAGGCCGAACAGGCGGGCGGCATTGCCGTACAACACCTTGTCCAGCACATGGGGCCGCAGGCCCAGGCCGTGCAGGTCGTCTATCGATTGCCCGATGGGGCGGAAAGGATAGGACGAGCCAAACAGCAGCTGGTCGGCCATGAAGCCGTTGGCCGCCTCGATATACAGCTGGCTGCCGGGCAGGAACTGGTACATGTCCGGCACCACCAGCACGTTTTCGTGACGGAAGGCAATGCCGACAATCTCGGCCACCCGCGGCCAGTAGCCGTGGTAGCAGACAATGGGCAATTGCGGGAAATCCGCCGCCACCCGCGCCACGCCGGCCGGGTCGTTGAAACGCGGGTCCGGTGTGGTGGGGCCGGACATCAGGAATACCGGCACGCCCAGTGCGGCGCAGGTTTCGTAGATGGGGTAGTACACCGCATCGTCCGGTTGGCGCGCAGGCACGCCAAAGCCCGGTTCGATATCAATACCAGCCAGGCCCAGATCCTTGATGGCGCGCTCGGCCTCGGCCACTGCCGCCTGTTCGCCCTGCAAGGCCGGGTCCACCCCGGCAATGCCCAGCAGGCGGTCGTGGCCATGCACGATCTGGTGAATGGTGTCATTGGGCAGATGCTGGCCCGGCGTATGCCGCCCCACCACCACTGCGTGGCTGAGACCGGCGTTTTCCACTTCATCCAGAAAACCCTGCTGGGTGAGCGAGTTGACAAAGTGCTGGTCGTCACGCGAGCCCACGCGGCGATTGAGCCAGCGCGCTGCTTCGTAAGCCTGGGTGCCGGGCGAGGCACCAAAGAAGTCGTGCAGGAAGGCGGGCCTGCAACGCATGTCGATCACCTTCATGCGGCCTCCGTTTCGGCCACGGGTTTCTTCACCACGGTGCTGGCATCAAACGGGCCGCCGGTCTGCACCCGGTCGTCGCCATACACCCAGCGCTTGCCCGGCAACAGCGGGAATACCAGTTCGGCAAAGCGGTAGGCTTCTTCCAGATGCGGGTAGCCGGAGAGGACAAAGCTGTCCACGCCCAGGTCGGCATATTCCTTCAGCCGCGCGGCTACGGTTTGTGCATCGCCCACCAGCGCGGTACCGGCACCGCCACGTACCAGGCCGACACCGGCCCACAGATTGGGGCTGACTTCCAGCTGATCGCGCTTGCCGCCGTGCAGGGCGGCCATGCGGCGCTGGCCTTCGGAATCCATGGCGGCAAAACGCTGCTGCACCTTGGCAATCACTTCGTCATCCAGATGGCTGATCAGTGCATTGGCCGCCGCCCAGGCTTGCTCGGTGGTTTCGCGCACAATCACATGCAGGCGCACGCCAAAGCGCACGGTGCGGCCCAGTTTGGCAGCGCGGGCGCGTACATCGGCAATCTTCTCGGCCACGGCTGCCGGGGGTTCGCCCCAGGTGAGGTAGGCTTCCACATGCTCGGCCGCCAGGTCGTGCGCGGCATTGGACGAGCCGCCAAAGTACAAGGGCGGTGCCGGTTTCTGTACCGGCTCGAAGAAGTTCTGCGCGTTTTCCACCGTGTGGTACTTGCCGGCGTAGCTGACGGTTTCGCCGGCCAGCAGGCGCTTCCAGATATGCAGGAATTCGCTGGCTTCTTCGTAACGCTGGTCGTGATCGAGGAAAATGCCGTCGGCAGCCAGTTCGGCCGAATCGCCCCCGGCCACCACATTGAGCAGCAGACGGCCATTACTGGCCTGGTCTAGCGTGGCGGCCATGCGCGCGGCGGCGGTGGGCTTGGTCAGCGCGGTACGCAGCGCCACCAGCAGCTTCAGGCGGCTGGTGACCGGCACCAGGCTGGAGGCCGTCACCCACGGGTCCAGGCAACCGCTGCCAGTGGGAATGAGGATGCCGTCGTAACCCAGATTGTCCGCCGCCACGGCAATCTGCCGCAGGTATTCGTTGCTGACGGCGCGGCCGGAGCCGGACTGGCCCAGATAACGGGTATCGCCGGAGGTCGGCAGAAACCAGAAA
Organism: Aquitalea magnusonii; assembly: GCF_002217795.2. Lineage (NCBI taxonomy): Bacteria > Pseudomonadati > Pseudomonadota > Betaproteobacteria > Neisseriales > Chromobacteriaceae > Aquitalea > Aquitalea magnusonii. Next base: position 1,608,396 of record NZ_AP018823.1, on the reverse strand, counting down.
ATGTCGAGACTCATGCTGCTTCCTTTGCTGGCAGATTGCATGACACCGCAGCGCGCCGCTCTGGCCGCTGTGGCATGAAGGTGATGGGCCGATTCTAGTCAGCGCCCTGCCCGGCACGAACCAAGGAAAACAGCAAAGCAAATCAATTTAAGTCATAACCTGTCATGACAGCTTGCCCGGCGTTTGGGCTTATACTCGGCGCAATCCAATCAAGCCCTGCCCGCCCATGACCACATTAGCCACGCCCCAGGCCCTGCATGCCCGCATCCGCGAAAGCCTGCGCAGCCAGATTCTCAGCGGCCATTACGGCCAGCACGACAAACTGCCATCGGAAAAGCAGCTGATGGAAAGCTTTGGCGTCAGCCGCATCACCGTGCGCCATGCGCTGGGCGCACTGGAACAGGAAGGCATGATCTTCCGCATTGCCGGCAAGGGCTGCTATGTGGCCAAAAGCAAACCCGCCCAGACCCTTACCCGGCTGCAAGGCTTTGCCGAAGCCATGCACAGCCAGGGCTATGCCGCCTGCAACCGGGTGCTGAGCCTGCAAACCCTGCCCGCCAGCGAAACCGTGGCCCAGGCATTTGGCGTGGCCGTGGGCACGCCCATGGTGGAGCTGCGCCGCCTGCGCTATCTGGACAATCTGCCGGTGTCGCTGGATATCAGTTATTTCACCCAGGAACTGGGGCTGCGGCTGGCGCGTGAAGACCTGGCCAGCCGTGATGTGTTTCATATTCTGGAAAACGACTACGGCCTGCCCTTGGGCCATGCCGACCTCAGCATAGAAGCCACGCTGGCCAGCGCAGAAGAGGCGCAGCTGCTGGACGTGGCACCCGCAGCCCCGCTGCTGGCCTTGCAACGCATGACCCGTGGTGCCGATGGCGCCGGGCTGGAGCTGGACTTCATCCGCTACCGTGCCGACCGCTTCCGCTACCAGTTGCGCGTGGAGCGCAATTAAGCCCGCAGCCATCAGCGCCCCCTGCTGCGCTGGCAGCAGCCAGCCAGCACACTTGTGCTGATTTACAGCAAAAAGCCGTGTTTTACGGCGCAAAACCACGCATTTTGTCAGGCACGCTTATTGCCATTCCTGTGACATCCCCGGGTATCCGGACTTACACAAGGAATGTGCGATGACTACCTCTCTGGCCGGCCACGAGGCCGTACGTGTCAACTCTCCCGAGCCTTTCGCCGCCCGCCCGCGCCCCACTACCCCGGCGCACATCATCCGCGACGATGCCGAAGCCATCGCCGTGGCGCGTCAGCTGGCCATCCGCTTTGCCCACGATGCATCCCTGCGCGACCGCGAAGGCCTGCTGCCGCTGGCCGAGGTGGACGCCTACTCGCAAAGCGGGCTGTGGGGCATCAACGTGCCCAAGGCCTATGGCGGCGCAGGCGTGTCCTACGCCACGCTGGCCGAGGTGATCAAGATCATCGCCGAAGCTGACTCCAGCATCGCCCAGATCACCCAGAACCATCTGGCCATCAACCTGCATATCGCACTGGATGGCAGCGAAGCGCAAAAGCAGGAACTGTTTGGCCTGGTATTGCAGGGCTACCGCTTTGGCAATGCCTTCTCCGAACTCAACAGCAAGACGGTGGCCGCGTTTGAAACCCGCTACCAGCTTGACGGTGACACGGCGGTGGTGAATGGCGAGAAGTTCTACACCACCGGCGCACTGCTGGCCCACATCGTGCCCATCGTGGCGGTGGGTGAAGACGGCGTGGGCGCACTGGTATTTGCCGACCGTGACACGCCGGGGCTGAGCGTGATCAACAACTGGTCCAGCTTTGGCCAGCGCACCACCGCCTCCGGCGGGGTGAAGATAGAACAGGTACGCGTACCGGCCAGCCGCGTGCTGCCGATTGCCGCCTTCGACACCCCCACCGTGGCCGGGCCGGTATCGCAGATCATCCAGGCCGCCATTGACGGCGGCATTGCCCGCGCCGCGCTGGCCGACACCATCGAGTTCATCCGCTCGCAAAGCCGCCCCTGGCTGGACAGCGGCAAGGACAAGGCCGCCGACGACCCGTTTACCGTTTCCGCCATCGGCCTCTTGGAAATCCGCCTGCATGCGGCCGAAGCGCTGCTGGAAAAGGCCGGCCGCCTGATCGACGCCGCCCTGGCCCAGCCGGATGAAAGCAGCGTGGCACTGGCTACCGTGGCCACTGCCGAGGCCAAGGTGCTGACTACCGAAATTGCCATCGAGGCCAGCAACAAGCTGTTTGAACTGGCCGGCACCCGCGCCACCCTGATTGCCCACAACCTGGACCGCCACTGGCGCAATGCCCGCGTCCACACCCTGCACGACCCGGTGCGCTGGAAATACTTCCACATCGGCAACTACTACCTGAACCACATTGCGCCGCCGCGCCATGCGTGGAACTAAGCCATGACCGGCAGTGCAGCACTGCCGGTATTCGCCATATCGCCATACAGGAAACAACCATGAGCCAACACACCCTGCCGGACGACCTGTCCACCGGCACCGACTACGAAACCCTGGCCCAGCGCTTTCGCCCCATCTTTGCCGAAATCGCCCAGACCGCCCTGCAACGCGAACGCGAGCGCAAGCTGCCGTACGAGCCGATCAACTGGCTGAAACAGGCCGGTTTTGGCGCGGTGCGCGTGCCCAAGCAATATGGCGGCGCCGGTGCCTCGCTGCCGCAGTTGTTCCAGTTGCTGGTGGAACTGGCCACCGCCGACTCCAACCTGCCGCAAGCGCTGCGCGGCCATTTTGCTTTTGTCGAAGACCGCCTGAATGCCCCGGCAAGCCCGGAACGCGAAGTCTGGTTCAAGCGTTTTGTTGCCGGTGAAATTGTCGGTAATGCCTGGACCGAAATCGGCGAAGTGGCCGTGGGTGAGGTCATTACCCGCGTCAGCCGCCAGGGCGACAAATTGCTGCTCAATGGCCGCAAGTTCTACAGCACCGGCAGCATTTTTGCCGACTGGATCGACGTTTACGCCCAGGTGGATGGCACCAACCAGGACGTGATTGCCGCCATCCGCACCAGCGACCCCGGCGTGACGCAAAGCGACGACTGGGACGGCTTTGGCCAGCGCACCACCGGCAGCGGCAGCACCGTGTTTGAAAACGTGACGGTGGAAGCGGAAAACCTGATCGACTTTGCCAGCCGCTTCAAATACCAGACCGCCTTCTACCAACTGGTATTGCTGGCGGTGCTGGCCGGCATCGGCAAGGCGGTGGAACGCGATGTGGCGCAGCACGTGCGCGATCGCAAGCGCGTGTTCAGCACCGGCAATGCCAGTAGCGTGAGTCAGGATGCGCAGATCCAGCAGGTGGTGGGCGAAATCTCCGCCCTGGCCTATGCTGCCGAAGCCACCGCCATCCGCGCCGCCCACCCGGCCCAGCGCGCTTATGAAGCCCGCTTTGGCAACGATGCCGCGCGCGAACGCCAGGCTAATATCGACGCCGAGCTGGAATCGGGCAAGGCGCAGATCGTGGTCTCCGAACTGGTATTGCGTGCATCCACTCAGCTGTTCAATGCGCTGGGCGCATCGTCGGCCCGCGCCGAACTGCTGCTGGACCGCCACTGGCGCAATGCCCGCACCGTGGCATCGCACAATCCGCTGATCTACAAGGCGCGCATTGCCGGTGACTGGGCCATCAACGGCACCGAACCGCCCTATGTCTGGCAGATTGGCCGCGGCAAGGCCTGATGGTTTTACAAATTGGATAATGACAAGGCCCGCGCTTGCGGGCCTTTTTTGATTGATGGCTTATGTGCAGCATGGAAAATCATCTGCGGCAGAATATATTCATGCCAACAATTGCATGATTAGCAGCAGCCATGCAGCAGAATATGCGTGGCTTGCAGCACAGCCAAAGCAATCAATCGCAAACAGTATCAGCAGCAGCCACCTAGCCGGCAGTAATGGATATTGATTAGCGGGCAAAACCCTGACCGTGCAGGGTTTTCAGGCAAAATAAAAATACCTCCCGCGCTGGCATGCATATTGCAATCAAACAGGAATGCAATCCAACACCCCGGAGTAATCATCAATGAGAAGAAAATTCCTGCTATCTGTGCTGGCTATTGCCAGCTCGCTGGCTGCCGCCCCCTGCTTTGCCGAGACAGCCATTCCATCCCTCAGCGGAAAACGCATTGCGCTAAGTACGGTAGGCACCAGCATTTACTATGACAGCCGTGCATTTCAGGCTGAAATTGACGAGGTAAAACGGCTGGGTGGCATCCCCATCACGCTGGATGCCGGACGCAATGACAAGACACTGGTGACACAACTGCAAACCATCGTTGCCCAGAAACCGGATGCTGTCATTCAATTGCTGGGAACGTCCTCTGTGATTGAACCCTGGCTGAAAAAAATCAAGGACGCAGGCATCCCCTTATTTACCGTGGAAGCCGAATCCCGCTACAGCATCAATGACGTCACTGCCAATAATTATACAGTTGGCCTGCAGCTTGCCGAAAAGCTGGTAAAAGACCTGAAGGGCAAGGGGAATATTCTTGTATTCAATGGCTTTTATGGCGTAAAAAGTTGCGGGCTGCGCTACGACGCCTTGAAAAAAGTATTGGAAAAATATCCGGATATCAAAATCATCCAGCCGGAATTGCGTGATGTGATTCCCAATACGGTGCAGGATGCCTATTCGCAAGTCAGCGCACTGCTGAACAAATATCCCAAGGGAAGCGTACAGGCAATATGGGCTGCCTGGGATGTGCCACAGCTAGGCGCAACCAAGGCATTGATTGATGCCAAGCGCAAGGAAATCCTGACGTACGGCGTGGATGGTTCACCGGAAATCATCAATCTGCTCAGCCAGGGCGATGCCCCGATTGGTGCGGTGATTGCACAACAACCGGCGCTGGCCGGCCGTATCGCGGTACAGAATGTCGCCCGTTATCTGGCGGGGCAGAAGAACCTGCCCAAAACCAGCCCGGTACCCACCCTGCTGGCCACCACCGCCAATGTCGCTGAAATCAAACGGATTCGCGGCGACAAATAAAGCCGCAAGCGGAAAGTGTCCTCCCGCCACATCCCCATGCCAGCATGGGGATTTTTCATGCCCGGTCCGGCCTGCCACTGACATCGTCACCAACAAAAAAAGGGCGTCTGCGGGACGCCCTGCATGCCGGATTGCCAGCCGGTCAGACTGCACCACCGCGCCGGGCGCCAAAACTGATCATCAGCACCAGCAGGATGAATCCTCCGGTCGCCACCTGCTGCCAGAAAAAACTCCAGCCAATCAGCAGCAAGCCGTTTGCCACGATATTCAGGAACAGCACCCCGGCCAGGGTGCCCAGCACATTGGCCCGCCCGGATCGGTTCAAGGTGGTGCCGATAAACGTTGCACCAATTGCATTCATCAAAAAGGCATTTCCGGACAATGGCACATAGGAGCTGACCGTGGTGGTGAGCAGGATGCCGGCCACCGCCGCCAGAAAAGCAGCCACCACAAATACCGAGCCGGTAATCCAGCGTGCGGACAAGCCGGTATAGCGCACCACGGCCGGCTGCAGGCCGGTAGCCGTCAGCAAGCGGCCATAGGATGTTTTCCCCAGCACGACAGCCGCCACGGCAGCCAGCAGCAAGGCAAGAAATATCGGCAGCGGAATGCCCAGCAGACTGGTGCCAACCGTGTTGAGCTGTGCCGCATGATCGATATAAATGGGCTGACCGCCGTTGGATAGCAATTGCTGGGTGCTGGTGCCGATAAACAGGGTACCCAGTGTTGCCAGGAACGGGGTGATTCTCAGGTAGCCGGTCAATAGCGCATTGAAGGCACCGGCCAGCAAACCGGCCAGCAAAGCCAGCACAATGGCCGCAGCCGGTGAATAGCCATGATTGAGTGCCAGCACCAGGGCCAGGCCGGAAAAGTCCAGTGCCGTGCCCACCGACAAATCAATCCCCCCGCTGGCCACCACAAAGGTCATGCTGACCGCGGTAATCGCCAGAATGGAAAAATTGTTCAGTAGCAGGCTCTTCCAGTTTGGCAGCGTCAGGAATGCCGGTGCCAGGATTGCGAAAAAAAACACCAGCACGATGATGAGCGCGGGTACCAGCAAGCGTACCCACGCCCCCTCCTTCAAAAGCACCCGATTGTAGATGTGTGCAAGCGGCATGTCAGACCTCGCGGGAACGCAGGAAAGTGGAGGCGGCGACAATGGCCAGAATCAATGCGCCCTGCACCCCATTCACCCAGAAATTGGAAATGTTCAATAACTGGAATCCGTTGATCAGTGCGCCGATAAACAGACCAGACAACAGCGTGCCGCCTATCGTGGGCACAAAACGTCTTGAAAACACCACGCCCAGCAAGGCAATGGCAATCACCGGCAGCAAAAACTCTTGCGAGCCGGTGCTACTGCCACTGAAAAAGACCGATGCACAAATACCGGACAACCCACCGCACACACCACTGATGACATAACTCAGAAACACATAGCGGCTGCTGGGCAGGCCGATGGCCCGCGCAGCTTCGCGGTGCTCGCCGATGGCATAAAGCCGCAAGCCAAAGGGGGTGTACTGGATCAGCAGCAGCAATACCGCTGCAATCAGCAGCAGCAGATAGCCCAGCAGCGGAATGCCAAAGCGGTCACTGCCGGAGAGCAGGTCGATCAGCGGGCTGCTGGCAGGCAGGACGGTATTCTGGGTCAACACCAATTCAAGCCCGGCCAGCAGATTCATCACCGCCAGGGTGGCCAGCAAGGGCGGCAGGCGAAACAGCACAATCGTCAGCCCGTTGAGGCTGCCGGCCAGAGCCCCCACACCAACCGCGCTGACAACGGCAATGGCATCACCGGCACCATGATTGATCAGGGTGGAATAGATGGCGGAAGTAAAACCCAGCGTGGCGGCTACCGACAAATCAATCCCACCGTGAATGACATTCCCGCCACCGGCGATCACCACCACTGTCAAACCAAAAGCAAGAATGCCCAATATCGAAGTCTGGGCAAAAATATTGGCAATATTGGTGAGGCTGAGAAAATGAGGGGCAAAAACGGCAAAAGTGAACAAAACCAATGCAAAAACGATATAAGCCCCGCCCTGAATCAGATGCAGGGCAAGTGGTTTGCTAATTGAGCTGGACACTGACATTCTCCAGGGCTGCTTGTTGTGTGTGGTGGGCGATGGGCGCGGGCGGATTCGCCAAGGCACCGGTTGCCACAGCCAGTATTTCGTCCACATTGGTGTTTGCGGCGGCAACATTGCGTACGATTTCTCCGCGATAAAACACGCCGATGGCATCACTCAGCTTGGTCAGTTCGAGCAAATCCGAGGTCAACAAAATGACTGCCGCGCCCTTGCTGACCAATTCTCCGATCAGGCGGTAGATTTCCACCTTGGCTCCCACATCCACGCCCACTGCCGGTTCGTCAAAGACATAAACGCGGGCATCGCGCTGCAACCATTTGGCAATGGCAACCTTCTGCTGATTGCCACCGCTTAACTCGGACAGATAGGCATCCTTGCTGCTGGTTTTGATGTGCAGTGCCGCAATCAACTGCTCTGCCGCTGCGGCTTCTTTTTTGCCGGACAGGAAACCCAGGCGGGAAAACTGCCGCAAACTGGCCAGGGCAATGTTTTCCGACACAGTCAGACTGGTGGCAATGCCATGCCGACGCCGGTCTTCCGGCACCAGACCGATACCCGCCTTGACCGCATCCGTCGGAGAACTGATACGTACCGGCTCGCCAGCAAGGTGTATCGTGCCGGAATCCGGTTGTTTCAGACCGAACAGGCTCTCCACCACGGCTTTCACCCCGGAGCCAACCAGTCCGGTCAAGCCCAGGATTTCCCCTTGCCGGACGGTGAAGGAAACATTCTGGTAATGCCCACTCAAGCCAAGCTGATTAACCGACAACACGACCTCGCCCAGCGGTACCTTGGCCTTGGGATACATTTCGGTGACATCACGATTAATCATCAAACGCGCAATCTCGGCACTGGAAACATCAACAGGCTTCACCGTGCCAACGTTTTTGCCATTGCGTAAAATGGTGACTTCATCGCATAGCGTTTCTATTTCCTGCAGGTAATGGGAAATATAAATCACCGCAATACCCTGCTGTTTCAAGCGCAGGATGATTTTTTGCAATTGATCCACTTCGCGTTTGATCAAGGCCGCCGTCGGCTCATCAAATACAATCAGCCGCGGGCTGGATAATAATGCCCGGGTGATTTGTACAATCTGCTGCTCCGCCGTACTTAACTCACCAATCAATGCATGGCCGGACAGGGCGATATCAAAGTACTCCGCCAGGTAACGCTCGGCTTCCCTGGCCATTTTTCGGCGATTCAACAAGCCGAACCAGGTTTTTTCCTTCCCCAGAAACAATGCCTCGCCCACCGTGAGCGTGGCTGGCAGCAGCCGGTCCTGATGGATGAAATGAATACCCAGCGCCTCTACGGTAGCAGGCTGCAGATGCGTTACCGGCTGGCCATTCAACAGGATTGATCCGCTATCAGGCTGATACAGACCGGCAAGAATCTTGATCAGCGTGGATTTGCCGGCACCATTTTCGCCAACCAGGCCATGCACCGTTGCCGGCCTTACCTTTAGTGTTGCGCCATCCAGGGCTTTGGTGACGCCAAAACGCTTGCTGATATCCCGTAGCTCCAGCACTGTGTTTTCCGTCTGGCTCATCTGCTTTCTCTTTCTGCCAAGGGTGAGTGAAAACGGTAACGATCCGGCTGCCGCATCAGTCGCCGCGCAAGCGGTTTACCTCGGCCACATTGCCATGGTTTGCCAGCAAGGTTGGTACATAGCTTTCCTTGGGCAATTTATTGCCTGCCAGATACTTGGCGACATTGCGGATGGCTGTTCTGCCAATTTCGGCTGGTTGCTGTGCCACATCACCACCCACCGGGGCTTTGGGGTCGTTCAGCAAGGCCAGCACTTCCGGCGAGCCATCCACGCCATAGGTTTTTATTTCGGTACGCCCCGCCGCAATCAATGCCTTGGTCGCGCCCAATTGCGGTACATCCCATGCCGACCAGATGGCTGCAATACTGCCCTTGGGGTATTTGTTCAACAGCGCCGTCACCTGCGTATAGGCATCCTGTACGGTATTGGGAATCACATCGCGCAGCTCTGGCTGGATGATTTTTAATCCGGGATGGTTTTTCAGGGCAGCTTTCAATTCGTCATACCGGATAGCGCAGACCGGGACACCATAAAAACCGTTGAATACCAGGATATTGCCTTTTCCACCGGTATCCTTGATCAGCTGCTGCGCCAGGTTTCTACCGATTTCATGATTATCCGAGGTGGTATTGTTGATGCTGTGTACTGAAGGCACATCAATGGTAAACAGCGGAATGCCTGCCTGTTTTATTTTCTTCAGATAAGGGTCGATCACGCTGAGGGTGCCCAGGGTTTGCACGACGGCATCAGGCTTTTGTGCAATCACGGTCTGTAATTGGGAAACCAGATTCTTGTCATTGCGCCCGGCATCCAGGGTAATGGGCGTGCCACCCAGGCGTTTGACTTCTGCCACCTGGGCCTGGAAGGCTTTCAAGTCGAAGTAGTGGTCGGTCCCGGTGACGCTGATGGCAATGCGCTTGCCCTTCAGCGACGGTACGGCGGCATCATCGGCATAAGCAGTCAGGGCAACGGCCAGTGCCAGCACGGCGGCGGCCAGTTTGCCAAATGGTTTTTTCAGCATATTGATCTCATTTCCATGGACAGAAGGACAGCCGACCATCCGCCTGTGGCGGGCGGCGGTCGGAATCATGCATGGCAGCCCTGCCACCCCGCGGCTGCGGGCTGCCAGCAGGCTGGTGGAATCAGGCCGGTTGCAGATCCGCCGCGGCAGCCTGCGGGTGTTTTTGCTTCCAGGCTTCGATGTCGCGGTATTGCGCGGCCGGGTGGTTGTCCGGCAATAGCGGGCCGGCACCAAACAGCTTTTCGCGCAGGGTGCCAGGACGGTATTCCGTCTGGTACACGCCACGGCGCTGCAATTCCGGCACCAGGTACTCCACCACGTCCTCGAAGGTTTCATGGGCAACGGCATAGGCCAGATTGAAACCATCGGTATCGGTGGCTTCCACCCAGTCCTGCAGGATGTCAGCCACGGTGGCGGCCGAGCCGACAAACACCGGCCCCAGCCCGCCAATGCCGCCAAAGCGCGCCAGTTCGTCGATGGTCCAGGCCTTGCCGCCATTGGACAGATGCTCCACCGCCGAGATGATGGCGTTGGTATCGACATGGCGCACCAGCTCGGTGGGGGCGTACTGGCCGAAGTCGATGCCGGTCCAGCCGGACATGAATACCAGCGAACCATCGTAGGAGGCATAGCGCTGGTATTCGGCAAACTTGGCCTGGGCCTTGGCATCGGTTTCGTCCACGATCACCGTCACCAGATTGAATATCTTGATCTGCTGCGGGTCGCGCCCGGCGGCGGCGGCCTGGCTGCGCACATCATCCACATAGCGGCGCAGGATGTCCTTGGTGGGCGCGGCCACAAACACGCACTCGGCATGCTGGGCGGCAAAGGCCTTGCCGCGGCCGGATGCGCCAGCCTGGAACAACACCGGCGTGCGCTGCGGCGAGGGTTCGCTCAGGTGATAGCCCGGCACCTCGAAGTATTTGCCCTTGTGGCCGATTTCATGCACTTTTTCCGGGTGGGCGAAAATGCCGCGCTCACGGTCGCGCACCACCGCGCCATCTTCCCAACTGCCTTCCAGCAGCTTGTAAATCACCTCGATGTATTCGTCCGCCACATCGTAACGGTTGTCGTGCCGGCGCAAGCCGCCCTGGCTGATGTTCTTGGCACCGCTTTCCAGATAGGAAGTCACGATATTCCAGCCCACCCGGCCCTTGGTGTGGTGGTCCAGCGTGCTCAGGCGGCGGGCAAAGGGGTATGGGTGTTCGAAGGAGGTGGATGCGGTAACGCCAATGCCCAGATGCTTGGTGGCCAGCGCAATCGGCGCGGCCAGCTGCAGCGGGTCGTTGACCGGCAACTGGGCCCCTTCGCGGATGGCGTGGTAGTTGCTGCCCTGATACACGTCGTAGTAGCCGATTACATCGGCAATGAACACGGCATCAAAAAAGCCACGCTCCAGAATGCGCCCCAGGTCGGTCCAGTATTCCAGGTCCTTGTATTGCCAGGAACGGTCTCGCGGGTGGGTCCACAGGCCGGGTGACTGGTGGGCCACGCAGTTCATTTCAAAGGCATTGAAGCGGATGGTCTTGCTCATTGCAGTTCCTGTCAGGGTTGAATGATTACCCGGAGCAGATTGCAAGTTCCATACCCGCAAACCACGGCATTCATCATCATTTCCGCTAAGCAATCCATTTTTTATGCTGTTTGTTATTTTAAATTTATCTGTTTATTTTCAGCATCTTAAAATAACAAGCTAAAGTAATTTGCCATTAATTCTTCAGATTTCACTTTAACTATCACCTCAGCCCACCCGACTGGCTGCTGCCCTGTCAGCAGCAGGCCAGCAGCGCATGCGGCACAGGCAGCAGGCCGCAAAAAACGGCCCGCCAGCGAGCCGTTTTTCAATTTTGAAGCAACACGGACACACCTCACCTCACTCCTGCTGCAACTCCTCCTCGATGCCACGCAGGCGTGCCGGTGCCAGCAGCTTGAGCGCGACAAACCACGCCAGGCCCAGGCCTACCAGCAGCAGGAACACATAAGGCAGCCAGGCATACACACCGCTGGGCAGCGGATAGAAACTGCCCACCAGCGGAATGGCCAGCAACAGCACCGACACCAGGCTGATCAGCACATGCTGCGGCTTGAGCCTGCCCTGACGGCGCAGATACAAGGGCGCGCCCACCGCCACCAGCACGTAGGCCAGCAGATAGCCATAAGTGGCCACCGAGCTGAGATAGCCGTAGGAATCCAGCAAGGCCGTGCCATTGGCGGTAAAGATCAGCCCCACGATCAGCGCCAGCACCACCAGCAGCGTGACGGCGATATGCGGCGTGGCATTGCTGGCATGCGCCTTGCCGGTGGCCTCATGCAGCAGGCCCTGACGGGCAAAGGTGTAGACAATGCGGGCGGCAGCATTGATGGAGGAGAAAAACGCGGCGAAGAAGCTGAGCGCCACCCCGGCATCGATGATCAGGCCAAAACCACCCAGACCCAGGCGATGCGCCAGGATGGACAGCGGGCCATCGGCCTGGTCCAGCCCCGGATGCTGACCATGGAAGGCCGCCACCAGCGCATAGGACGCCAGAATGAACAGCAGCGCCGGGCCGACAATGCTGATGATGACCGCGCGCGGAATGGCTTTGAGCGGCGATTGCGCCTCGGCACCCAGCACGGTGGCGCTTTCAAAACCGGTAAAGCTGAAGAAGGCCAGCATCATGCCCAGGCGCAATTGCTCGGGTTTTACCCCTTCCAGCGCGATCTGGGACTGGTCGACATGGCTGCTGCCGCTGAGCAGATAGGCAATCAGCACCACGACAATCAGCAGGATGGTGAGCAGTTCCACCAGCAAGGTAAAACGGGTGGACAGCCGGATGTCGCGGTAGGCAATCGCCCAGGCCGCCAGCGCCACCACCACGGTCAGCAGCAGGCTGACGGCCAGTGGCGGATGGGCGGCAATCAGGCCCAGCTCACGCGCCAGCACCAGGAAGGTATTGACCGTGCCTTGCAGGATGCCTGCCGCCCCCACGGCATAGGCAATCAGCAAGGACCAGCCGCAGATCACCCCCCAGATGGGGCCGATACCCTGCGAGGCATAGGCATACAGCGCACCGGGCGAGGCCGCGCTGCGGGCAAACAGGGTAATGCTCCAGGCAGAGAACAGCAGCGCCACGGTGGCAAAGGCATAGGCCAGCCAGGTGCCGTTACCGGCGGTGGCAAATACGGCCGGCACCAGAATGCCTACTCCGCCGGACACACCGACCAGTCCGATGGACTGCGCCACCAGTTCGGGCAGGCGCAGGTAATTGCGCCGCAGCGTGCCGCTCTGGCTTTCTGTCTGGGCGGCCGGGCTGTCCAGCACCGCCTCGCCTTGAGTGGAGTGAATCATGAAACACCTCTTGATGGTTGTTGTTGGCTGACAAGTCACCGGCACCGTCACCCTGCCCCGGCGCGCAAGCGCCATGCAGCAAGGATGCGGCACGGTCAACAGCCGGTATGGCGGATGGGCATGGCGGCTCCGGCGGCCCGCAGTACGCGGGCCGCATGCGTGGTGATCAGTTCCAGGAATGCCGTGCCGGCTTGATGCCGTTCAGCGTGTAATTGCCAATGGCGTGGTACTTCCAGCGCACCGGGTCGTGCAGGGTGTGTACGCGGGCATTGCGCCAGTGGCGGTCATAATTGAAGCGGCCCTGGGTGGCCTTGCTGCCGCCCAGCTCGAACAGCTTGCTGGCGGCCAGCAGCGAAATTTCCGTGCTGGCAATCTTGGCCAGCCCCACCGCAATGGCTGCCTCTGCCACGGAGTCTTCGGTCGGCTCGGCCTTGGCAATGTCGATAAAGCGGCCAGCCCGCTCCAGCAGCGCTTCTGCCGCTACCAGCCGGTATTGCAGATCGCCAATGGCGACGATGGTCAGCGGGTCGTCCGCCGCCCGCTCCACCCCGCTGTCTATCCATGGCCGTGCCTGCTGGCGCACAAAATCCACGGTATCGGCCAGCGCGGCGCGGGCAATGCCCAGGTCGATGGCGGCGGTGGTGATCTGGGCGAACGGCCCGGCAAAAGTGGGCCGGTCGTAGGAGCGGTGGGTGTAGAAAATCTGGAAAGGCTTCAGGCGCACCTGCTCGGCAATCACCGTGCCACTGGCCGTGGTGCGTTGGCCAAAACCGCTCCAGTCGTCCACCACGGTCAGGCCGGGCGTGCCTTGCTCGACAAAGGCCAGCAAGGCCTTGCCCTCTTCATCCACCGCCAGCACCGGCACCCAGTGCGCATACAGTGCGCCGGTGGCGTAGAACTTGCGGCCATTGAGCACATACTCGTCGCCATCGCGGCGGATGGTGGTCTGGATATCCAGCACCGTCTTGCCACCGGCTTCGGAAAAGGCATTGCCATAGCGCTGGCCGCGCAGCACCAGCTCAAAGAAGTAACGCTGCTGCTCCGGGCTGCCTTCCAGCCGGATGTCTTCCACCAAGCAATAGTGATTTTGCGGAATCTGTCCCAGCGACGGGTCTGCCGCCGAAATGATAGCAATCACCTCGGCCAGCGTGACGGCAGATACCTCGGCACCACCAAAGGCACGCGGCACGGTGATGCCCCACAGGCCGCTGCGCGAGAACAATTCCACCTCGTCAAACGGCAGCTTGCGTTGCTGATCGCGCAGCGCGGCCTGCTCGGCCAGTTGCGGCGCCAATGCGCGCGCCACTTGCAGGGCTTCGGCATCATTACGAATCACCGGCACGCTATCCGGCGTGCTGACGGGGGATGTGGTTTCCAGTACGGCGCTGCTCATGCTGCGTTCCTTGTGGGCCACCAGTCAGTGACAGGCAGCGGGATGGCGAAATGGTCAGACATCTCACTGCAAACAGCATGCCAGTCATTTTTTTGTTTTATTTCAAATACTTGCAAAAATCTTAAACAGCAAGCCACTGAACCGGCAGCAGCAAGCTTGCTGCACGGCTGCTGCCATTCCAGCAGGCACAAACCCCCTGTACATACAAAAACACCCGCCGTAGCGGGTGTGAATGGCAAAGCGGCAGACCAACTCAGACAGGCACTCCCACAGCAGTTGCGGCCAACGCCGCCATTTCGGTACGTTCGCGATAGGCAATCAGGTCGGCAATGGTGATGATGGGCAGGCCGTGCTGGCGGGCAAACCGTAGCAGCTCGGGGCGGCGCGCCATGCTGCCATCGTCATTGACGATTTCGCACAGCACCCCGGCCGGGGCCAGCCCGGCCAGGCGCGACAGGTCCAGTGCCGCCTCGGTGTGTCCGGGGCGCGCCAGCACCCCGCCCGGCGCATAGCGCAAGGGGAAGATATGCCCCGGCCGGGCAAAGTCGCCAGCCGGAATGCGGCTGTCCGCCAATGCCCGCAGCGTGGCGGCGCGGTCGGCGGCGCTGATGCCGGTAGTGGTGCCGTGCAGGTAGTCCACGGTCACGGTGAAGGCGGTGCGCTGCGATTCATTATTGCTGCTCACCATCAGCGGCAGTTGCAGTTGGTCCAGCCGCTCGCCGGTCAGTGCCACGCACACCACGCCACTGCTGTAACGCACCAGAAAGGCCATCTGCTGCGCGGTGATTTTTTCGGCGGCGATGATCAGGTCGCCTTCGTTTTCACGGTCGGTATCGTCCACCACCACGGCAAAGCCACCGGCGGCAATGGCGGCAATGGCTTGTTCCACACTGTCAAAATCGTCTTCAACTGCTTGCAGGTTCTGGGTCATCTTGGGTCTCAGGAATAAAACGAGGGGGTCGGGTACTGGCCATTCAGTGCCCAGTCACCCAGCTCTTGCAGCTTGTAATCCAGCGGATCGTGCAGGCTGTGTACGCGCAAATTGCGCCAGAAACGGTCCAGCCGCAGCGCGGCGCTGGTGGCGCGCGCGCCGGTCACGTCGAAAATGCGGCTGGTCAGATCCAGCCCGCTGCGGCTGGCATGCACCTTGGCGGCGGCTATCTGCAAGGCCAACTGGCCACGGCCAGCTTCATCCAGCGCATCGCCCTGCTGCCAGGCGGCATCCAGTTGCTGACCCGCATGGTCGGCCAGCAAGCGGGCACCTTCCAGTGCAGCCTGGAATTCACCGTAATGCAGCAGGGTGTAAGGGTCCTTGTTGGCCGATTCCGCCAGCGAGGCGGGCCACAGGCGGCGCTGTTCCAGCGTATAGCGCCGGGCTTCGGCCACCGCGCCTTCGGCAATGCCCAGATAGATATTGGTGAGGATGAGCTGGGCAATCAGCGGACGCAGGCAGGCGCGTGGTGTGGATAGCGGGCCGGGTTGCAGCAGCAGCTCGTCCGCCCCCACCCACACCTGCTCGAAACGGGCAGAGCCGCTATCGGTCTGGCGCTGGCCGATATTGTCCCAGTCCTGATGAATGTGGACGCCGGCCCGGCGGGTGGGGATCACGGCAATCAGCAAACCGCCCTGCCCGGCGCGCAAGGCCGAGGCCAGCAGCATGTCCGAATCGGTGGCGCCGGAGCAGAAGCTCTTGTCACCATGAAAGCGGTAACCGTCGCCATCCGGCGTGGCCAGCGTGCGGGTATCCAGCGGATTGAGCGCATTGCCCCAGAACCAGCGCTCGCGCACGGTCTGCTCGAACCAGGGCTGCCATTGGTCGGGCCGACCAAACAATTGGGCGGTGGCCAGCAACAAGTGCTGAAAGGCAAACACATGGGCCACCGAGCTATCCACCCGCGCCAGTTCGCGCACGATGTGCAAGGTGGTGCTCCAGCTCTCGCCCAGGCCGCCGAATTCGCGCGGAATGATCAGGCCAAGCAGCCCGCTGTCGCGCAGCGCATCGCGTTCGGCCTTGGGCGTGCCACCTTGCTGGTCACGCGCCACGGCGGTGCGGGCAAAACGGCCGGCCAGTTCGCGGGCAATGGCCAGCGGGCTGTCCGGAGCAAGGGGTTGGCTAGTCATGCAGCCTCCCGCCCTGGCGGTGCTGCTTGCGGCCAGATGAAACATTTTTGCTGCTGAATAAATGAATAAGCATGAGATTACCTGCGGCTGAAATTAAACCGGGTGCGGTTTTGCCAGACAGGCATTAGCAGATTGCATGCCAGGCAATTCAGCCTCATTCATGCTGAATCCGGCCAGTTATTGCTGCTGCAGCAGCAATTCATTCATCAGCGCTGCTGCGTGTACAGCAGCCAATAAACACGGTGCTGCAGCAGCAGCAGCACTCAAAAAACGGATATCGGCTGCCATCTGCCGCTAATTCGAATTCTGCATATATTCCTGATAAATCCTTGGTTTACAGCAGCTGATTGGCACGGTTAAAACTGTTGCCAATGTGTCAGATAGCACACCGTATAAAAGGATGAACGCTTGAACCTGCCTCACCACCTGCTGGCACCCTCGCCCAGCGCCAGCACTCCCGCCTCGGCCCTGCTGCTGGCGCAGCAACTGGCTGCCCAGTTTGCGGCTACCGCAGCAGAACGCGACCACGCCGGCGGCACGCCCAAGGCGGAACGCGACGCCATTCGCGCCAGCGGGCTGCTGGGCCTGTCCATTGCCAGCGAGCTGGGTGGCCTGGGTGCCAACTGGCAGCAAACCCTGCTGGTGGTGCGTGAATTTGCCAAGGCCGACAGTTCGGTGGCGCATGTGTTTGCCTTTCATCACCTGATGCTGGCCACAGTGGAGCTGTTCGGCCAGCCGGAACAATGGCAACCCTGGCATGAAATCACCACCCGGCAAAACTGGTTCTGGGGCAATGCCCTCAACCCGCTGGACGAGCGCACGGTATGCAAGCGCTTTGACGGCTGGCAGGAGTTTTCCGGGCAAAAAAGCTTCTGCTCCGGCGCGCTGGATTCGCAAATGCTGGTGGTTTCCGCCCGACAGCAGCACAGCGGGCAATTGGTGGTGGCGGCCATTCCCACTGGCCGCAGCGGCATCAGCGTGCAGCAGGACTGGAACAATATCGGCCAGCGCCAGACCGACAGCGGCAGCGTGAATTTTGAAAAAGTGCGTATCGAAAACAATGAAGTGCTGGCCAATCCCGGCCCGCTTACCACGCCGCGCTCCTGCCTGCGGCCACTGCTGGCGCAGCTGATTCTCACCAATATCTACCTGGGGATTGCCGAAGGCGCATTCGAGGAAGCCCGGCACTACACCTTGCACGAGGCGCGCCCCTGGCGGGCGGCTCAGGTGGACCACACCCACGAAGACCCATACATCCTTGGCCATTACGGCGAGTTCTGGGTGGGGCTGGAGAGCGTGCGCGCCCTCACCGACCGTGCCGGCAACAGCATGGTGGCCGCACTGGCACGCGGCGAAGCACTGACGCAGGAGGAGCGTGGCGAAGTGGCCATGCACATTGCCGCGGCCAAGGTGGCCGCCACCCGGATGGGCCTGAACCTGGCCTGTCAAATGTTTGAGGTCACCGGCGCGCGCGCCACCCATGCCGGACTGCGTCTGGACCGGCACTGGCGCAATCTGCGCACCCACACCTTGCACGATCCGGTTGATTACAAATTAAAGGAGTTAGGGGAATGGGCTTTGATTCGCAACTATCCGACACCGACGTTTTATTCCTGAAACCCGCGTCGGCCCGCAGGGCCGAGCCAGCCCAAGGCCCGGCCATGCCCCTGATCACCCTGCCTAACCGGCAAAGCCTCACCACCTCCATCCGCGCCACGGCACAAGTGTTCGAGGACCCGCTGTCCACCGCCCTGCTGGCCCGGATACAGCTGATTGCCCCCAGCGACGCCAATGTGCTGATCATCGGCGAAACCGGCACCGGCAAGGAGCTGATTGCCCGTCATGTACACGCGCTGAGCCAACGGGCCGACCAACCCTTTGTGGCGGTCAATTGCGGCGCGTTTTCCGAATCACTGGTGGAAAGCGAACTGTTCGGCCATGAAAAAGGCGCATTCACCGGCGCGTTTGCCGCCAAGCCCGGCTGGTTCGAAGCGGCCAATGGCGGCACGGTGTTTCTGGATGAAATCGGTGACTTGCCGCTGAACATCCAGGTAAAGCTGCTGCGCATCCTGCAGGAGCGCGAGGTGGTGCGGCTGGGCTCGCGCAAACCCATTCCCATCAATGTCCGGGTGATTGCCGCCACCAATGTGCGATTGGAAGAAGCCGTGGCCGCCGGCCATTTCCGCGAGGACCTGTTCTACCGCCTGCGGGTGGCGCATCTGGCCCTGCCTGCCCTGCGCGACCGCCCCGGCGACATCCTGCCGCTGGCGCGGCATTTTGTGGATGAATACCGCCAGCGCCTGGGCTATGGCGATGTCGCGCTGCATGCCGATGCCGAGCGCAAACTGCTGCAACACCCATGGCCGGGCAATATCCGCGAACTGGAAAACGTCATCCACCATGCTTTGCTGATCTGCAAACAGAATGTGGTGCGCGGTGAAGACTTGCAGCTATCCTCGCTGCAACTGAACCGCCGCAACGAGCGCCACAGCACACCGTCAAACCCGGCCCACAACAGCCACGACGCAGACCAGGGCCACCAGCAATTGCAGCAAGCCTTGCAGGCGCTGTTTGAAACCAATGGCAGCAATCTGTACGAAGACATCGAAAGCACCATCATCCGCGCCGCCTACAACTATTGCCATCGCAACCAGGTGCAGGCCGCCCGCTTGCTGGGCATCAGCCGCAACATCATCCGCGCGCGGCTGATCCGCCTGGGGGAAATCAGCGCGCTGCGCTGAGCGTTACTGACAAAATACCTGCGGCACTGGCACGCCTTGCATCAGGGTGCCATGTTCTTACACGCCACGCCAAGGCCGGGCAACACTCAGGCCCAGGCAGCGCCGCCGTGCAGGTGCAGCACTCAGGCCCAGGCAGCACCGCCGTGCAGGTGCAGCACTTCGCCGTTCATGCTGCGGTTGTGCATCAGGAACAGCGCCGCTTCGGCAAATTCAGCCGCCTGCCCCAGCCGCCCCAGCGGCAAGCCGGCTGCCAGCGCCTGCAGCCGCGCCGCATCGTCCCCCAGCGCGGCGGCAAGCAAGGGCGTTTCCATCGGGCCAGGGCTGATGACATTGATGCGGCGCGGCGCCAGCTCGCGCACCAGGCTGTGCGCCAGGGTTTCCACCGCGGCGGCAGCCACCGCCGCCATCGCCTTGCCCGGCTGCGGACGCTGCACCACCATGCCGGAAGTCAGGGTGATGGACCCTAGCTCTGCCATGCGCGGCAAGGCGGCACGCAAGCAATGCACACTGCCCCAGAAGCGGCTGTCCAGATTGCGCTGCAAATCAGCCATCGTGGACTCCGCCAGCCGCCCCGGACTCAGTACCGCCGCAGTCACCAGCAGGTGATCCAGCTGCGGCAGGCGGGCAAAGAACTGTTCAATCGACGCCGCGTCCAGCACATCCACCGGCCAGCCGATGGCAGATTTTCCCAGCAGTGCCAACGCCTGCTGCAAGCGCTCCGGCTGACGCCCGCCTATCACCACCTGTGCTCCGGCTTGCACCGCGGCCTGTGCGGCAGCCAGCCCCAGCCCGGAACTGCCGCCCACCACCACCACGGTTTGTCCCTGCAATGATTTGTCTTGCATCACCCTGCTCCTGCTTTCAGTGAAAAAACTGATGCTAAAGCCGGAGGAGCAGGGTTTATCCCAGCCTTTTCCTGTCTGCAAATTGGCTATGTCTGTAAATATCCCAGGCAAATGGCAGACATGGCGTCAGACACATCCCGGCCAAGCCAGGCTTGGCGACGTAAAAAAGGCATTGCCGCAGCAATGCCTTTTTGCCTGGTTCCGAATGAACACCTATTTTTGCCAGGCTAGGCTGTAGAGCTTGTCGTTATTGGCATAGGACTTACGAATCTGCGCCTTTACTGCTGCTGAGTTCTGGTAGATCTGTACAAACTTCAACAGGCGCGGGTCACGGGCATTGTCTTCGCGGGCGACAAAGCGCAGTGCATATTGCTCGTCATCCTTGCCGGAGAAGATCAGCGCACTGCCGGGGTCAAACGCATGGGCGGCCACGATGAAGTGCGGATAACCCTGCGCCAGATCCACATCATTCACCACCCGCACCAGCTGCGGGCCTTCCACTTCCACAAACTCCAGCTTGCGCGGATTGCTGACAATATCACTCAGCTTGCCACGTGCGCCCACGCCGTCACGCAGCTTCACCAGCCCGGCCTTTTGCAGCAACAGCAAGCCACGGCCCTGATTGATGGGGTCGCTGGCAATGGCCACCTTGGCACCGGTTTTCAACTCGCCAAACTGTTTGATGCGGCTGGAGTACAAGCCGATATTGGCCAGGATGCCCAAGCCTACCGGCTTGAAATGATAGCCCTGGGTCTTGATGACATTGTCCAGAAAAGCCTGATGCTGGAAGTAATTGGCGTCCAGATCCTTGCTGGCCAGGGCCACATTGGGCGTGGTCCAGTCGGAAAACTCCACCACATCCACGTCCAGCCCCTGCTTTTTCGCCTCCTGCGCCGCCACCTGCACCGAGTCGGCATAGGCCCCCGGTGTAACACCAATCTTCAATGCCGCCGCCAGTGCGCCTTGCGCCAGCAGCAGGCCGAGCAGCGCCAGCGCGCCCAGTTTCTTCTGGTGATGCTTCATGATTTTCCCTTGAGTGTGTGATGTTGTTTTGGTTTCTTGTCGCGTCAGCGTGGCCGGTAGCCCGCCGCCGCATGGCGCGCCGGCAGGCGGTCTCCCTCGGCAAACAGCTTGTGACGCAAGCTGCCTTCGGCATAGGCCGTCTTGTAACTGCCGCGGTTTTGCAGTTCCGGAATCACCAGATCGATAAAGTCTTCGTAGCTTTCCGGCGTCACGGTGCGGGACAGGTTGAAGCCGTCCACGCCCACCTCGTTGACCCAGCTTTCCAGCTCGTCCGCCACACTGGCGGCATCCCCCACCAGCGTCGGGTAACGACTGCCCAGCCGGAAGCGTTCCAGCAGCTTGCGCCGGGTCAGCTGGTTGGCGGCGGCGGTTTTGGCTGCCGACTGGATGGCATTGCTGCCACCGTATTCAATCGGGTCGTCCAGGCCATAACGGCTGAAGTCCACTCCGATGCTGCTGGCAAAGTGGGCAAGGCCCGCTTCCGCGCTGGCGTACTGCCAGTAGTCGTCAAATTTTTCCTGCGCCTCGGCCTGGGTTTGTCCCACCACGGCGGCGATGCCGATGAAGATTTTTACATCCTCGGCACGGCGACCGGCGGCCACCGCCTGACGGCGGATGTCCGCTACCAGTTGGCGCGTCTTGTCCTTGTCCTGCGCGGCAATGAAGATGCCCTCGGCATGGCGGGCGGCAAACTGCTGGCCACGGTCCGAGCTGCCGGCCTGAAACAGCACCGGGGTGCGCTGGCGCGATGGCTCGCACAGGTGGTAGCCATCCAGTTGGTAGAACGGCCCTTGATGGCTGATGCGGTGGATGCGGCTGACATCGGCAAACACCCGCGCCGCCTTGTCGCGCCGCACTGCCTCGTCTTCCCAACTGCCTTCCCACAGCTTGTACAGCAGTTCCAGATAATCATCGGCACGGTCGTAGCGCTGGTCGTGTGCGTCCTGCGCCTGCAGACCCATGGCGCGCGCGCCGCTGTCCAGATAGCCGGTGACGATATTCCAGCCCGCGCGGCCAGCGGTGAGGTGGTCCAGCGTGGACATGCGCCGGGCAAACAAATAGGGCGGTTCGTAGCTGAGATTGGAGGTGACGCCAAAGCCCAGATGCTGGGTCACCGCTGCCATGGCAGGCACCAGCAGCAAGGGGTCGTTGACCGGCAACTGGATGGCTTCGCGCGCGGTCAGGTCTATCGACTGCTGGTACACATCGTAGACACCGATGATGTCGGCGATGAACAGGCCGTCAAACAAGCCGCGCTCCAGCGTTTTGGCCAACTCGGTCCAGTAGCCCAGGGTGTTGTAGTCCACCGAGTTGTCACGCGGGTGGGTCCACAGGCCGTGGTTGATGTGGCCGACGCAGTTCATGTTGAAGGCATTGAGCAGAATCTGTTTTTTCGCCATGTCACAGCGCTCCGTGC
Source organism: Aquitalea magnusonii (assembly GCF_002217795.2). Classification (NCBI taxonomy): domain Bacteria; kingdom Pseudomonadati; phylum Pseudomonadota; class Betaproteobacteria; order Neisseriales; family Chromobacteriaceae; genus Aquitalea; species Aquitalea magnusonii. Next base: position 1,585,877 of record NZ_AP018823.1, on the reverse strand, counting down.
CGCGGCGGCAGCACATCGTTCAGCACGTAATTGCCGATGGCGTGGAATTTCCAGCGCAGCGGGTCGTGCAGGGTGTGGACGCGGGCATTGCGCCAGTAGCGGTCCAGATTGCGCGCTTCCAGCGTGGCGCTGGTGCCGGCCAGTTCAAACAACTGGCTGCCGGCCTGCAAGGACACTTCGGTGGTCAGCACCTTGGCTTCCGCCACCGCCACCGAGGCCTCGGCCACGCTGCGCGCATCCGGGAAAGCCTGTGCCTGCAGTGCATCCAGCACCCGCCCGGCGCGGCGCAGCAAGGCATCGGCGGCCCGCAAGCGCACCCGCAGATTACCCACCCGCTCCAGCAAGAGCGGGTCGCGGCTGGCCTTGTCCACACCGGAATCTATCCAGGGACGGGCATGCTCGCGCACATAGTGCAGCGCTTCCTGGTAGGCACCTCGCGCCTGGCCCAGGTCGATGGCGCAGTGCAGGATCTGGGCAAACGGGCCGATGGGGGTGGGCCGGTCAAACGAGGCCTTGAACGGCACAATCCATTCCGGCTCCACCCATACCTGGCTGAAGCTGACCGAGCCACTGCCGGTGACGCGCTGGCCGAAACCGTCCCAGTCGTCGGTAATCTCCACCCCGGCACTGTCACGCGGAATGAAAGCCAGATAGCTGTCCTGGTTGTCATCCACCACCAGCGTGGGAATCCACTGCGCGTACAGCGCGCCGGTGCAGTAGAACTTCTGTCCGCTGACGCGATAGCCCTTGCCTTCCGGCGTCAGGCGGGTGCGGCGCTGGTAGTCCTTGTGGCCGATTTCGGCCAGTGCATTGCCAAAGCGCACGCCATCCAGTGCCAGGCCGTAGAAAAAGCGCTGCTGCGCCTCGCTGCCGCCCACGCGCAGCACTTCCAGCGCGTAGTAATGGTTTTGCGGAATCTGCGCCAGCGAACCGTCCGCCGCGCTGATGGTGGCAATCACCTCGGCCAGCGTGACGGCGGACACGCCGGCACCGCCATATTCGCGCGGCACGGTAATGCCCCACAGTCCGCTCTGGCTATAACCTTCCAGCTCGGCCCAGGGCAGGATGCGCTCGCTGTCGCGGCGGGCGGCGTCACGGGCAAATTCACCGGCCCAGTGGCGGGCCAGTTGCAAGGCTTCTTCATCACTGGCAACGCGGTGGGCCGCCAGCGGCTGGGCCTGCTGGCCTTGCTGGCGCAATGCAGCCAGTTCACTCATGCTGCTCTCCTTTCAATTCCATTGATGACGTGCCGGAAACACGCCATTCAGGCTGTAATTGCCAATGGCGTGGTATTTCCAGCGCACCGGGTCGTGCAGGGTGTGTACGCGGGCATTGCGCCAGTGGCGGTCCAGTTGGTGGCGCGCACGGGTGGCGGCCGAACCGGCCAGCTCGAACAGCTTTTCACTGGCTTGCAGGGCAATTTCGGTGGTCAGCACCTTGGCTTCGGCCACCGCGATGGAGGCTTCGGCGCTGATGGCATCCGTCACCTCGCCGGTGCGCAGGCGGTCCAGCGTGCGGGCGGCATCGTCCAGCACTTCCAGTGCGGCATGCAGGTCGATCTGCAAACGGCCCACCGCCTGAATCACATAGGGGTCGTCGCTGGCACGGCTGACGCCGGAATCCAGCCAGGGCCGGGCATGTTCGCGCACAAACAGGATGGCGTCGCGCAAGGCGGCCTCGGCAATGCCGGCATCGATGGACGCCTGGATCAGTTGTGAAATCGGCCCGGTGAGATTGGGACGGTCCGCCAATTGCCATACCGGCAGCAGCAGCGCCTCTTCCACCCGCACCCGGTCAAAACGCACGGTGCCGCTGGCGGTGGTGCGCTGGCCGAACGAAGACCAGTCGTCGATGACTTCCACCCCCGGCGCATGCCGCGGCACCAGCACCTGTACGGTCAGGCCGGATTCATCGCGGGCGCGGGTGGGAATCCAGTCGGCAAACAAGGCACCGGTGGAATAAAAGCGCTGGCCGCTCAGGTAAAGCCCGTCCGCCTCGCGGCTCAAACGGGTACTGAGCTGCTGCATGGGCTGCTTGCCCTTTTCCGGCCCGGCATTACCCAGACGACGCCCGGACAGCACTTCGCTGTAGATGAAGCGCAACTGGGCCGGCGTGGCCAGCAGCGGGAACAGCTCCAGCACGGCAAAGTGGTTTTGCGGAATCTGCCCCAGCGAGGGGTCGGCCGCGCACAGGATGCGGAATACCTGCGACAGCGTCAGCAGGCTGACCCCGGCTCCGCCAAATTCGCGCGGTACGGTAATGCCGCCCAGGCCACTGGCGGAATAGCGCGCCAGCTCGGCCCAGGGCAGGCGGCGTTCACGGTCACGCACGCCGGCTTCCACGGCAAACTCGGCTGCCAGTTGGTGTGCCACTTCCAGGGCTTCGGCATCGCTGCGGATCAGCGCAGCTTCTTGCAGGATTGCTTGTTGGCTCATGAAACGGCTTTCGCTTATTGACGATGATTCAGACGACGCGCCAGCACGTCACCGGCGGTTTGCACCACGCTGACCAGCACCACCAGGCCGATGAGCACCGACACCATCACCTGGGTATCAAAGCGCTGATAGCCGTAACGGATGGCGACATCGCCCAGCCCACCGGCCCCCACGGCACCGGCCATGGCCGAGGAGCCGATCATGGCCACCAGGGTGATGGTGAGGCCGGAGACGATGCCCGGCAGCGCTTCGGGCAGCAGCACATGCCACAGCACATCGCGCTTGCGCCCGCCCATGGCCTGCACCGCTTCAATCAGCCCGCGGTCCACTTCGCGCAGGCTGACTTCGGCAATACGGGCAAAAAACGGAATACCGGCCACCGACAGCGGCACCACCGCCGCCCACACGCCGATGGTGGTGCCCACCACCAGCCGGGTGAAGGGCAGCAATACCACCAGCAGAATGATGAAAGGCACCGAGCGGAACACATTCACCACACTGCCCACGCCCCGGTTGAGCCAGGGGCGGGCGTACAGGTCGCCCGGACCGGTAGTCACCAGCAGCAAGGCCAGCGCCAGGCCGAAGATGGCGGATACCAGCGCCGACACGCTGACCATTTGCAGGGTCTGCCAGGCGGCAGTCAGATACAGATCGAAAGAATCAGGCATGGTCGACGTACCCCAGGATGCGGATATTGCCAGCCGGAATGGCCAGCTGACGGGCCAGATCGCCCAGCCGGTTGCGTGACTGCGGTGCGCAGGCCAGCACCAGCCTGCCCTGCGCCCGGCCCTGTATGCGCTCCACGCCGCCATGCAGCAGGCGGGTGGCCGGTCCCAGTGCCGCCACCAGCGGGCCTAGCGCCGGGTCCTGCCCGCTGACGCCATCCAGCCGCACATCCAGCAGCAGTTCCGACTGCGCACTGGCCGGTTCCGCCACAATGCGCCCGGCCACATCAGCCGGCAGTTCATGATTCAGCGAGGCCAGCAAGGCGCGGGTGGCATCAGCCTGCGGCGCACCAAACACCTGCCATACCGGCCCCAGCTCCACCACCTTGCCCGCTTCCAGCACCGCCACGCGGTCACACACTTCGCGGATGACGGCCATTTCGTGGGTAATCAGCACCACGGTGACCTTGAGCTGACGGTTGATATCGCGCAGCAGCGCCAGAATGGACTGGGTGGTTTCCGGGTCCAGCGCCGAGGTGGCTTCGTCGCACAGCAGCAGCTCCGGCTGATGCACCAGCGCGCGGGCAATGCCCACCCGCTGCTTCTGGCCGCCGGACAAGCGGGCCGGATAGACATCGCGCTTGCCCTCCAGCCCCACCAGTTGCAGCAGGCTGTCGACGCGGGCGTCAATCTCGGCCTGCGGCAGCCCGGCTATCTTCAGGGGCAGGCCGATGTTCTGCGCCACCGTACGCGAGGACAGCAGGTTGAAGTGCTGGAATATCATGCCGATGCCGCGCCGCGCCTGCGCCAGCTGGGCTTCGTTCAGGCCTGACAAATCCTTGCCCGCCACCAGCACCTGCCCGCTGCCGGGTGACTCCAGCCGGTTGATGGTGCGCAGCAAGGTGGACTTGCCCGCGCCGCTGCGGCCGATGATGCCGAAGATTTCGCCACGCTGGATGTCAAAGCTCACATCCTGCAAGGCCTGCACGCTGCGCCCGCCAGCCTGGAACTGACGCCCCACCTGCCGGAAACTCACCAGCGCCTCGCCGGCGGGCTTGACCTCCCGCTGCCACAAGGCCGGGCCTTGTTCTACCTCTGGCCGGATTGCCTCTGCCAAAGCATTCATGCGCCTCTCCCTCACAGCCAGGCCGGGGCGTACAACTTGCCGAACACCTTGTCCAGCGAGGCACGCACTTGCTTTGATTGCTGATAGATGGCAATGAAGCGGCGGATTTGCGCATTGTTCACATCCTGTTTGCGCACCACCCATTGCAGGGCGTAAATCTTGTTTTCCAGCCCGTCAAACAGCAAGGCATTGTCCGGGTTGTCGCCCGCCAGCTTGAGGAAGGACGGATAGCCTTGCGCCAGATCCACATCATCCAGCGAGCGCGCCAGTTGCGAGGCTTCCAGCTGCACGATCTGCAGCTTGCGCGGATTGGCCACGATATCCTGGATGGTGGCCTTGTAACCCAGGCCGGGCTTGAGCTTGATCAGCCCGGCTTTTTCCAGCAGCAGCAAGCCACGGCCGCCATTGACCGGGTCGCCGGCAATGGCCACCTTGCCTCCCACCGGAATCTGGGCAAAGGATTTCCATTTGTGCGAATACAGGCCGATTTTCATGATGGTGCCGGGGGCAATCGGCACGAAGTCGTAACCGCCCTGCTTCTTGGCGTTTTCCAGAAACGGGATATGCTGGAAATAATTGACATCGATATCGCCATTGGCCAGCGCGGCATTGGGCGTGTTCCAGTCGGAAAACTCCACCAGCTCCACATTCAGGCCCTGGGCCTTGGCTTCCTTCACCGCGATTTGCAGCGATTCGATTTGCGGCGTGGACGACACCCCTACCTTGATGCCATTGGGACCGGCCACGGCCAGCGTACTGACAGCCAGCAGCAGCGTGGCCAGCACACCGCCCCAGCGTGAGGATTTGATTGTTGATGACTGCATTGCAGACTCCCTGATGGTGGCTGCCGCAAGTGGGTGGGCAGCGCATTCAGGGGACAGACTAACCATCCGGCATGAATTAACAAACCAATAAAATCGCCGTTAAATATCGAAAATAAAGATAAATGACTGCAATTAACGACAAATAGCGCCCATATTTTCATATGGGCGCTGCATTGGATCAAACCGGAACTGCACTCAAACGATGGCAGCAGCCTGCTCGAACGCCAGCCGCGGCCCGCGCGGCGGCAAACCTTCGGTCACGCCGTAACCCAGGTTCACCACCAGCAGGCTGCGCCACTGGCCATCAGGGAAGAAGGCCGCATCCACGGCTGCGGCATCAAAGCCGGACATGGGTCCGGCGTCCAGCCCCAGCGCACGGGCGGCCAGGATCAGATACCCTGCCTGCAGACTGGCATTCAGCCGCGCATGCGGCTCCACCAGTTGCGGCAGGCCATCGTAAAAGCCCTTGGCGTCGTAGGCCGGAAACTGCTGGGGCAGATGCTGATGAAAGGCCGCATCCCAGGCCAGCACCACGGTAAGCGGCGCTGCCGCGGTCTTGTCGCGATTGCCCGATGACAGCGCGGGCAGCAGTTTTTGCCGGGCCTCGTCGCTGTGGATGAACAGGTAACGGCCTGGCTGGCCATTGAAGGCGGTCGGCCCCCATTTCAACAGTTCGTACAACTGGCGAATGGTGGATTCGGCAACCGGCTTGTCCTGGAAACGGTGATTGGAACGGGCGGCAACAAACAGTTGCTGCAGTGCGGCTTCGGGCAGAATGGCGCTCATGCCTGCTCCTTACGCCAGCGTGGCAATGGACACTTCGGTGGACTTGACGAAGGCAATCACCGGCGAGCCCACTTTCAGTTGCAGCTCGCGTACCGAGCGGGTGGTAATCACCGAGGTGACAATGCCGGAGGCGGTTTCCACATCCACTTCGGACAGAACCGGCCCTTCCAGGATTTCCTTGATCACGCCCTTGAACTGGTTGCGGACATTGAGGGATTGAATGCTCATGGTGACTCCTTGATGTGCATGAAAGCTGGCAAGTCATACGCCTGCCTGACAAACAGCACGCTAGCAGAGCCGCGACGGCAGGCTAACCAAGAAAAAATGATCTGCTTAACAGAAATGCTGCATTGACAAGACCAATCAGCCACCCTCCTCTGAAGAACATCCCCGCCATGACTGAACCGTATTGTCAGCTCACGGCAGACGGCTGATTCGCGGAGTGGCCGAGTTCCCTGGCGCTTGCTGCATCAGATGTCCTCGCCCTGCTGCTTTGATGTGTGGGTACAAGCGGAACTGTGATTAAACGTGCAGCACCCATCGGCCTCTGAATACTTTCATTTCACTGCGACCAATAAAAAAGCAGCATCCGGTGATGCTGCCTGGTAAAAAACGGCAATGCTTTAATTGGCTGGACTGGCTTGCACGCTGGGGATGGTGTACTTGATCAATTCCGTTTTTCTCCATTGGAGGTGTCGGCCCAGCATATCTGCGGAGGAATACTCGATCTTGACGAAGAAACCAACAGATGGCGCATACCAGTATATTTCGTACCATGGGCCGCTATAGTTGTCCTCATCATGCCACGTACCGTTCAGCTTGATGCGGTAGGCATCAAAGACTCCAGCGGGTGTTTCAACCTTTTCAAAGTCCGTAACATTGACCTTTATGGTATTGCCTTGGTATTGATAAGAGTATGAATTACCCACGGTAAGAGGCCATCTCAGAATCTGGGCCTCACTGACTTCACCCGTCTTCTTGTCCACTGCGAAGTTGTTCAGGTTTTTACTTCTGTAAACCGTGTACTTCCCTTCTCGATTAACGCCGCTATATGCGTAATTGCCGTTCTTCATGCCTTGAAATGTCAGCGTCCAGTGCTGATTTTCCGCGCCAGTAAAACCGTCAACGCGGTGAAATTCAAAAGTGGCTCCGGGCGTCAGAGTGGGCGGCATCACATCGCCGGCATGGGCCGAGAATGCAGCAAACATTGCAGTTGCAAGCAAGAGGACTTTGGCTTTGATGGCAGTTTTCACGGGCATTTCTTTATAATCAGCAATCGGTTATTAACACTATACCGGTGCCATAATGCCCAATCCATCACACCTGCACAGCGACGCCAGCACTCAGGCGGCAAAGCGACGGCGATACTCCGCCGGCGTGCAGTGCAGTTCGCGCTGGAACAGCCGGCGAAAGCTGGCCGCATCGGCATAGCCCACCCGGCTGACAATTTCATCCAGCGGCAGCGCGGTGGTTTCCAGCAAGCGCCGGGCCGCCTGCAAGCGTAGCTGCTGCAGATAGCGCAGGGGTGGCTGGCCCAGCACCAGTTGAAAGCGCCGCATCAGGGTACGTGCGCTCACCCCCATCTGATCCGCCAGCGTCTCCAGCCGGTAGGGGCGATCCAGATGCCGCTGCAACCAGTCCTGGCAGCGCAGCACCAGTTCATCATCATGGCCGGCAAAACTCTGCATCGACATATACGGTGCCTGACTCACCCGGTTGAGATCGGCCAGCATCAGGCGGGAACAGGACATGGCCAGCGCCACTCCGCCCTCCTGGCGGATCAGCCGCAGGGCCAGATCGATATAGGAAGTGGTGGCCCCGCCGCACCATACCCCCGCGTCCTCGCTGCAGGTGGCGTAATCCTGCAACTGCACCTGCGGGTAGCGCTGGCGGAACCAATGATGCAGCCACCAGCTCACCGTGGCCGCACGACCATCCAGCAAACCATGCTCAGCCAGCAAAGGCACGCCGGTACAGAAAGACAGCACCCGCCGGCCCGCCGCATGCAGCCGCAGCGCCAATGCACCGACGGCCTTTTCTGCGGCCAGCCGGGCTTCAAAATCGCTCAGCCGCTGATAGGCAAGCGGCGGCAACACCAGCGTGTCGGCCTCCTCTGCCAGCGCGGCATCCCCGTCCGCGCTCAGCACGATGCCGGAGGCCGTGCTGACCGGCCGGCCATCCAGGCTGAACAGCCGCCAGTGAAATGGCGGCGGCCAGCCCTTGCGGGCGGCAATCTGGTTGGCGAAATGCAGCAGATCGGTAAATCCGGTCACGCTGCCGGCATAGCAGCCATCCAGCAGAAGCAAACGTAGCTGATGCATGATATTGGCAATATCGACATGAATATTGTCGATATTGCCACTGCAGCCGGCACAATGCCACTGCTAGACTGCCGCCAGTCACTTTCTTCAGCCGTGCGATACAAGGAAAACAGCATGCAAATCGAAGACGTCTGCCGCAGCATCACCCCGGTGGCCGACCAGCCCGGCCTGTTTACTGCCGAGGTGGATGATAGCTGGGCGCAGGGACGCACCCTGTTTGGTGGCATACAGGCACTGCTGGCGCTACGTGCCATGCGGGCAGCCATGCCGGACTTGCCGGCACTGTGGTCGCTGCACACCACATTTGTTGCGCCTGCCGCGCCCGGCCCGCTCAGCCTGCGGGTGGAGCTGCTGCGCCAGGGGCGTGCCGCGGTGCAGGTGGCAGCGCGGCTGATGGCTGGCGAGCAGGTGGCAGCCATGTTTGTTGCAGTCTTTGGTGCCTCAAGGGATTCTGCCTTGTCGTTCAAGCCGGAGCTCAAGCCACTGGCGACGGACAGCAGTCCCGGCCCGGAACTGCCCTTCATTCCTGGCCTGACGCCAGAATTCACCCGTCACTATGCCTACCGCTGGGTGGAAGGCGGCCTGCCGTTCAGCGGCCACAGCGCCACCACCAACCGTATCCTGCTGCGCCAGCGCGACCCGGGCCTGATGGAAGAAGAACAGATTGTTGCCATGGCCGATGCCATCCCGCCGGTAGCCCTGTCACTGGTACAGGGACACGCCCCGGCCAGCACCATCAGCTGGGAACTGGAGTTCGTGCATCACGGCCAGCCCGTCAGCAATGAGGGCTGGTGGCGCATGGACGCCAGCCTGGTTGCCGCCCGCGATGGCTATGCCAATCAGGATGCCCATCTGCATGGACCGGACGGCGAATTGGTCGCCCTGTCCCGCCAGGTGGTGGCGGTGTTTGCCTGAGTTGCGTCACCGCGGCAGCGGCACAAGGATGTGAGCGTGCCAAATTGGTAAACATTTTTCTCCAGATGCTACAATCCGCCACGGTCCGTCTGCAGGCGGGCCGCTCTGTCTGCCTGGGGATGCCATGACCAACACCACCACACTGCCGCCAAGCGAATTTCGCGCCAAGCAGGTTTACGAACAAGTGGCCGACAAGATTCGCGAAGGCATCTTGAACGGCCAGTTTGCCGTGGGTTCACGCCTGCCCGCCGAACGCGTGCTGGCCAGCCGTTTTGGCGTCAGCCGGCCCGCCGTGCGGGAAGCCATCGGCGCTTTGCAAAACGAAGGACGGGTATTCACCCGGCAGGGCTCCGGCACCTATGTCAATCCGCCGCCCGCCCCCCTGCCTGCCACCACTGGCGCGGCCGATGCCCAGCGCCCCGCGCCCGACGCCGACCTCAGCCCGCTGGCCACGCTGGAAGTGCGCCTGCTGATGGAGCCGAATATTGCCCGGCTGGCCGCCAGACAGCACCGGCGCGATGCGCTGGCAGAGCAGTACCTGGCCATGATGGCCAGCGTGCATGACATCTCCGACCCGCAGCAGCAAGCGCTGTGGCACGAAACTGACCGCCTATTTCACCGCCAGTTGGCGGTGATGACCGACAATCCGCTGATCATCCGGATTGCCAACGAAATCTCCAGCAGCATGGACCAGCAGCTATGGCAAAGGCTGCGAGACGATGGCATTTACGACCCCAACCGCATCCGGCTCTATATTGCAGAGCACCAACTGATCTACGAAGCCATTGTCAACGGCGATGCCGATGCCGCCGCCTTCTACGTGGAAGGGCATATCAAGCGGGTGCGCAAGGACATTGCCACACGCTAAACGGTAACAGCCCGGCCGCCGCCAACCGCACACACCGCCTTGCCCGCCGTCGGGCAAGGCCCTCAGCAGGCTCGCCCCGCTCATGCCCGCCCGCTTCCGCCAGCCCTGCGCACGGCCACGCACCGGCCAGACCAATCCCACCGCTGCCGCAGCAACGCGGCGAAACCAACAGCGCCAAATACCAGTTTTGGTATTTTTAATTTGCCAAAATGGCAGCTAATTGGTAAAAAACCAGGCAAGCCAGCAAGCCGTTCAGCAGCGCCCACGCCGCGCAATACGCAGCCACCGCGGATTACAGCCGCCGCGCCAGACAGGACACGCCATGATCCAGCCAACAGCACTGCCGCCACTGAGTGCCCAGCAAACTGCCGCCATGCTGCCGTTCGACAAGCTCTGCCAGGCGCTTGCCAGCGCAGCCACCGCCTACCAGGCAGGACAGATTGTCAGCCCCGAGCGGCAAGTCCTGCCGCTGGCAGGCAGCGGCGTGCTGCTATCCATGCCGGCCAGCGCACACGATATCGGCATCCACAAGCTGGTAAATGTCTGCCCGGACAACGCAGCCCGCCGCCTCCCCACCATCAACGGCATCGTCAGCGTCTACGATGCGCTCACCGGACTGCCGCTACTCCTGCTGGACGGCCCCACGGTAACGGCCAGACGCACCGCTGCCGTTTCCATGCTGGCCATATCCCTGCTGCATCACGGCAGCCCGGCACATGTGTCGCTGATTGGCAGCGGCCAGCAGGCATCCGCCCATCTGGCCGCCCTGGCCGCCCTCTACCCGGGCATCCGGGTGGATGTACACAGCCGCCAGCCGGATGCCGCCCGTGACTTCTGCACACAACACGCCAGGCTCCCTCTGCAACTGCAGCCGGCAAGCGGCAGCATTGCCGCGGCCTCTACCGTGGTGATCACGCTGACCACCAGCAAGGTGCCGGTATACCAGCAGGCAGCACGGACCGACCGGCTGCTGATCGGCGTGGGTGCATTCCGGCCGGACATGGCCGAACTGGGCCCCTTGCCGATTGCCGGCAGCCAACTGTTCTGCGACGACCCGGCGGGGGCGCGTCACGAAGCCGGCGACCTGATACAGGCCGGTGTCGACTGGAACAGCGTGGCCTCGCTGGCCGATGCGCGGGCCGGACGGCGGGAGCCAAACCGCCCGGTCGTCTTCAAGAGCGTGGGAACAGCCGCATGGGATCTGGCGGCAGCCCGCTGCGCCCTGCAATGCCGGCAAGCCAGCACCCAGGCCCCGTCATGAACCAGACCGGGCTGCCGCCCGGCCCCGCCCATCGTGCCGCAAACCAAGGAAAGACAAGCCCATGAGCATGCAACTGGCAGGTTTTGTGATTGAAACCGTGGAAATGCATACCGGTGGCGAACCGGTACGCATCGTCTGCAATCTGATCGAGCACATCCAGGGCGCAGACATCCTGGCCAAGCGCCGCTTCATGCATGAGCAACTGGATGCCGTGCGCCACCTGCTGATGTTTGAACCGCGCGGGCATGCCGACATGTATGGCGCGGTGCTGGTGGCCCCCACGCTGCCCGGCGCCGACCTGGCGGTGCTCTTCATGCATAACCAGGGCTACAGCACCATGTGCGGCCACGCCGTCATCGCACTGGCACGCTTTGCCGTGGACAGTGGCCGGGTGCAAGCGCAGGCACCGCTCACCCGAGTGGGTATCGAATGTCCCTGCGGACTGGTATCGGCCTATGTCGAGGTGGTCGATGGCAAGGCAGGCAAGGTGCATTTTGACAGCGTGCCTGCCTTTGCCTTTGCGCTGGAATTGCCGGTATCGGTGGCGGGCATGGGCGAAGTAGTGGTCGACATTGCCTACGGCGGCGCTTTTTACGCCATTACCACCGCGGCGCAACTGGCGGTCAGCCTGGATGGCCGGCTGCGGGATGTGGTGGATGCCGCCTCAGCGCTGAGCGCCGCGGTAAGACAGACCATCCAGGTACACCACCCGGCTGCGGCCGATCTGGGCTTTCTGTATGGCAGCATTGTCACCGATGGCCGCGAGACTGCGGCAGACGGCTGCAGCCGCAATATCTGCGTGTTTGCCGATGCGGAAGTGGACCGCAGCCCCACCGGCTCCGGCGTGACCGCCCGCATGGCGCTGCGTCATGCCAAGGGCCTGGTGCAAACCGGTGAAAGCTGCCAGTTCGAAAGCCTGACCGGCGCACGCTTTAGCGCGCTGGTCAAACAGCCCGTCCCCTTGCCGGGGCAGCAGGCCGTGTGCGTCCAGGTGACGGGCATGGCCCATTACTGCGGCAAGGCCAGTTGGTCGCTGGAAGAAGGCGATCAGATTGGCCGTGGCTTTCTGCTGCGCTAAGCGCCGGTTCAATGGCGGGGCCAGCGCTTGCGCCTCGCCACGCGCCTCCCCCGAAACGCGGTGCCAATGCGGCAACGCTACCAGGCACAGATCGCCGCCAGCGCCGCTTTGCCTGGCCATGACCACAAGGCCGGGCCGGCTGCAGAAGCGGCAACAAGCTCAGCTCATGCTCTGATACAGCTCATCTTCCTGGGCAAAATGCAGTTGCAGCACCGTGTCCAGGCTGTACAGCGTGCGTTGCAGCTCCAGGATTTCCAGCTGCGATGCCGGCTGCGGCAAGGCGGCAATCTGCATGGCCAGCTTGCGCGAGAGCTTGAAGATTTCCTGATGGCTGCGGCTGAGCGCGGCCAGCGGATCCTCGCCACCCAGCAGTTGCGCCATGGCCGGATAAACATGCTGCTCCTCCATGGTTTCATGCGGCAGCAATTGCTGGGTCAGCATGGCATCCAGCCGGACCAGCTCCTCCAACTGCTGGGCATATTGCAGTTGCGGCAGGCCACGCGCCAGTGCCGCCAACTGCTGCAGCAGCGGATGCAGCCTGGCATGCTCGGCCTTGAGCTGCTGCGCGGCATCCGCGCTCAGTGGCCGCACCTGCAGCAAGGCCGGGTGCGGGGTCAGCGCCCGCAGCGCATTGAGGATGACGGCCAGGTCTATCACCTCCTGCAGCACGGCACCGGCCACCGGCGGCAGATAGCCGCAGGCCGCCGCCAGCATGGCCAGCAAGGACAGCCCCATGCCAGCCATCACGCTTTGCCGGGCGATGGCCATGGTACGGTGGGCCGTCATCACCACTTCGGCCAGCCGGTCCAGTCTGTCGTTCAGCAGCACCACCCCGGCGCTCTCGGCCGCTGCTGCCGCACCCTGCCCGCCCATGGCCACACCGACACCGGCGGCGCTGAGCGCCGGCGCATCGTTGACACCATCACCCACCATGATGGTCACCCCATGGCGGGCGGCTTCCTGCAAGTGGCGCAACTTGTCCTGCGGCTGCAAACCGGCATAAATCCGGTCCACGCCGATGCCATGGCCAATGGCCTCCGCCACATCCTGGCGATCACCTGACAGCATGCTGATCTGCCGGATGCCGCTGCGGCGCAGCATGCGCAGGGCGCGCGGGGTTTCCAGGCGCAACTGGTCCGACATCTCCAGCACGCCCAGCAATACGCCATCTCGCGCAACAAACACCGCGCTGGCACCCTCGATATCCAGACGCCCCTGCAAGGCGCTTGCCCAGTCAGGCATGGTGTTGATCTGTCCGGCCACAAAGGCATGGCTGCCCAGCGCCAGCCGCCGGCCATCCAGCACGCCGCACAGCCCGGCACCCGGCGTTTCCTCCAGTTGCTGCGGCAGCGGCAGCTTGGTTTCGCCCTGCTCCAGCGCCGCCTGTAACACCGCGGTGGCAATCACATTGCAGGACATCTGGTCCAGCGCCGCAGCCAGGCGCAGCACCTCGGCGGGCGCTATCGTGGCCGCCGGATGAATAGCCACCAGCCGCGCCTTGCCACCGGTCAGGGTGCCGGTCTTGTCAAAAAACAGCAGCGTGGCGCGATCCAGCGCCTCCAGCACCGCACCGCCCTTTACCAGCACACCACGGCTGGCACAGCGCGAGATACCGGACAAGATGGCCACCGGCACCGCCAGTACCAGCGGGCATGGCGTGGCCACCACCAATACCGCCAGCGCCCGCAGCGGGTCCTGGCTAAGCAGCCAGGCAAGCCCGGCCAGCCCCAGCGCCAGCGCCAGCGGGATGAACCACAATGCATAACGGTCCGCCATGCGGGTAAGCGGTGCCCGCGCCCCGCTGGCTTCGGCCACCAGCTTGATGATGCCGCTGAAGGTACTTTGTGCGGCGGTGGTGGTGGCCGTCATGCTGAAGGCGGCACCGGCATTGAGCGTGCCACTGCGCAACAATGCGCCAGCCTGGTGGTCCACCGGCTTGGCTTCACCGCTGAGCGTGGACTCATCCAGCAAGGCGGCAGCATCCAGCAGGCGGCCATCCACCGGCACGGTTTCACCGGCCTTTACCAGCAGGCGGTCCCCCACCCTCACCTCATCCAGCGCCACCCGCAGCATGCCGTCCTCACCCAGGCGGTTGGCATGCCGTGGCGCCCGCGCCAGCAAGCCGGACATCTCCCGCTCGGCCCGGCCTGCGGCATAGCGGTCCAGCCAGCGGCCACTGGCCGTCATCGCGGCGATGATGGCTGCGGTCAAGGGCTGCTGCAATGCCAGCGAACCGGCAATCGACAACAGCGCCAGCAAATCCACCCCCATATCGCGCTGGCGGATGGCCCGCCAGACGTCACGCAACAGCAGCAGCATGGCCGGCATGGCCGAGACCGCCAGCAAGAGGTCCACCGGCATGGCCAGGCCGCTTAGCTGCTGCAATGCCCATGCCAGCAAGGCCAGCACCGGGGATGACAGCAAGACGGCATACAGCAGGTTCTGGTTTTGTTTCACCTGATAAACCTAGTGAGCACACGAAGGGGAAACCGGCTTGGCGCCATGGTCAAAACAGATGTCCAGCCAGGGCGCGTCCGCCTCAGCCTGACAGGCCAGCACCCAGCCATCGTCAACTTCTTGTTGCAACAATACAAGATTATTGTGCATGACCACCTTGCCCTGCGCCACCTTGCACCGGCATGTGCCACACCGGCCGGCGCGACAGCGACAGCGCGGCCGCAGGCGCTGGCCGACAGGCAGCCGGAGTTGATGACACCTGCCATGCAAGCTGATTTGCACCACCGCATCCGGCACGGACGGCGCTGGCGCTTACGGCGGTGGCGCGGGCGCGATGCGCGGCTGGCTGGGCGCGGCTGGCTTGCGCCCGGCCAGTCCCAACATGAAGCGCAGCGCCGCCCGGCGCAACAGCAGCAGCAAGGCGATATGCAGACCGATCAGCCACAAGCTCAGCCCGGCCAGCCCGGCGTGCAGCTGCGCCGCATCCAGCACCGGCCAGCCGGCAAACAGGCCGCCCAGCGCCTGGGCCGCGGCCTGCGGCATCAGCCACTGCAGACCATGGCTGATCACCGCCGCGTTATCCACCATCACCACCCCGCTAAGCAGCAACAGTGCCGTAACACACAGCAGGGCGAGGGTAAGGCATCGGCTCCACTGCGCGTGATTGCGCAGGCGCGCCAGATTCACCCCAGCAGGAAAACCCTTGCTGCGCGACCATGCCGCCCACACGCGCCAGCCCAGCAACAACAGGCCGCCATACCCCAGCCAGGCATGCGCCAGCCCGGCATCCTCCCCGCTCAGATAGGTCAGCACAAACAGCGCCACCAGCACCCAATGAAACATTCTGAAGCCCATGCAACCTCCCCGGTCAGACTGGAACAGGCCTGCATCATGCGGCGGGAAACTTAATACGCGCTTAAACCCAGCCAGGCCGCATCCAGCCGCCTGGCACTGGCGTTAAGCGCCGCTTAAGCCGGTAAAACTAAGATCAGCCTGTGTTCAATACAGGAGAGCGAACAATGCGCCCATGGATGATCCTGACCCTGCTGATGGTCAGCGGGGCTGTCATGGCAAGCCCGGCCATCATCAGCGACTATGCCGCTCAGGCAAAGCAGGCCAATAGCGGATTTGCCGGGTTTTCTGCCGAGCGCGGCAAAAGCCTGTACTACCGGGAAGCCGTACAAGGCGGCAAGAAAATGAGCTGCGCCACCTGCCATACCGCAGACCCGCGCCAGCCGGGCAAGACGCCTGCCTTTCGTCCGCTTGATGCCATGGCACCGGTCATTACGCCAACGCGCTTCACGGATGCAAAAAAGGTGGAGAAATGGTTTCGCCGCAATTGCGACGATGTTTTCAAACGGGAATGCACCGCCCAGGAAAAAGGCGACTTCCTGACCTTCCTGAGCAGTCTGAAACAAGGATGAATCCAATGAAAAAGCCTATGCTGCTGGCCGCCCTGCTGCTACTGACCGCTGCCAGTGCAACACTGTGGGCCGAGGACGGCGAGCACCACGGCGGTGCCAAACACCCCAAACAGACAGGCCGCGCCCTGGCCCAGGCCCCAGCGCTGTGGAAAACCGAGTGCGGTAGCTGTCACATGGCCTATCCGCCCGGCTTGTTACCGGCCACGGCCTGGAACAGGCAGATGGACACACTGAAAAATCATTACGGCGTGAATGCCAGCCTGACGGCGGCAGATGAAAAAGTGATCCGCAGCTATCTGCTCAGCGCAGCGGCCAGCGGGCGCGGGGCGGCAGAACCACCGGCCAGCTCCGAGCCGCCACGCATCAGCCGTAGCGCCTGGTTCATCCGCAAGCATGATGAAATCAGCCCGGCAGTGTGGAAGCGCAAATCCATCGGCAGCGCATCCAACTGCCAGGCCTGTCACAGCGGCGCTGCGCGCGGCGACTTTGACGAAGACGGGGTCAGGATTCCACGCTGACCGGTGCGCCCCGGCAAGACCGCCATCACGCGGCAAGCTGCTGCAAGGGCTTAGAAATCCTGCACGGTGGGGCGCAACACCACTTCATTGATGGACACCTCGGCAGGCTGGCCGATGGCATAGGCAATCGCCTGCGCCACCGCCTCTGCCGGAATGGCCTGCTGGCGATAGAACTCCACCACCTCATCCCGGCTGGCCGCATCGCCAGACCCCAGCGGCAGTTCGCTCTGCACCGCACCGGGCTCGATGGACGTCACCCTCACCTTGCCGGCCAGCTCCTGGCGCAAGCCTTCGGAAATCGCCCGCACGGCAAACTTGGTGCCGGAATACACCGTGCCGCCTGGCGCGTACACCTTTAACCCGGACACCGAGGAAATATTGATCACATGTCCATCGCCCTGCTGCTCGAATAATGGCAGCACCGCGGCAATGCCATACAGCACGCCCTTGATGTTGATGTCTATCATGCGGTCCCACTCGTCGCTGCGCACCTGCTGCAGCGGCGCAATTGCCATCAGGCCGGCGTTGTTGACAATCACATCGATGCGGCCAAATGCTGCGCGCCCGGCATCCACCAGCGCCTGCACATCGGCCAGCCGCGTCACATCGGTGCGGACGCAAACCACCTGGCCACCCGCGTCACGGATGTCTGCCGCAATCGCGTCCAGCCGCTCCAGCCTACGCGCACCCAACACCACCCGGGCACCCAGTGCCGCCAGATGGCGCGCCGTTGCTTCGCCCAGACCGCTGCTGGCACCGGTAATCACCACCACCTTGTTCCTGATTTCCTGCTGCATTGCATTCTCCGCTGATGGACGGGACTCCCCCGTGAAGGCTTACAGTATTCCGTCGTACATTACGGCAATAAATGAAATTGTTTCGACTTCTCAATTCCATTAAATGGAATAATCAGCAGCAGTCTTCCGGGAGAAACCCTCATGCTCAATCGTCTGGAAATGCTGCGGATTTTTTGCACCGCCGCCGACTGCGGCAATTTCAAGGAAGCGGCACAGCGGCTTGGCATTTCGCCACAGGCCGTCACCCGCGCCATCAAGGAGCTGGAACAGCTACAGGGCGAATTGCTGTTTCACCGCAATACCCGGCACAGCCGCATCACCGCCTTTGGCGCGGCGCTGGCTGCGGATGCCAGGCGCAAGGTGCAGGAGATAGACGCACTATTCAGCCAGCGCCAGGCACAGGCTGACAGCGCAATCAGCGGCCTGGTGCGCATCACCGCCCCGGCAGCACTGGGTGAACATCACCTGGTACCGGCGCTGGCCGACTTGCAGCAGCAACATCCGGCGCTGCGGATTGACCTGCGCCTGTCGGATGAAATGAGCGATGTCGTGGATGAACAGATTGATATCGGCCTGCGGGTGGGCGTGATGCGGGACAGCCGCTTTATTGCCCGCGCCGTGGCTCCGGTGCCGTTCTACATTGTCGGCAGCCCGGCGCTGCTGGCGCGCTGCGGGGTGCCGGACTCGCTGGAGGCGCTGACACGGCTGCCAGTCACCGTCAGCCTGGACCCAAACACCGGCAAGCCCTGGCCATGGTTTTTTGCCGGTGGCCAGCAATGGCATCCGCCCACCCCGGCCTTCATGGCCACGGATACGCGTGCCGAGTGCGCCGCCGTGGAAAACGGCATCGGCCTTGGCCAATTGGCCGGTTTTCTGGCCATTCCGCTGCTCCGGGCAGGCCGGCTGCAGGCTGTGCTGCCGGCCCTGCAACCCACACCCTGGAATCTCAATCTGTACCGCCCGCAGCGCGGACCGGTGCCGGCCCGCATCCGGCTGGTGTATGACCACCTGCTGCAGCGCTTCGCCCAGAGCAGCTTCTTCCCGACGACAGCGGCCAACTGGCCCGGCTAGGCCTGCTTGCGGGCCTCCTCGTGCTCACCCCACATCGCGTTCAGAATGCCCAGCGACACGGCAAAGCCGATACCCAATACCCATGCGAAATACCACATGACACCCTCCTCTCAATACGCAGTGTGATTGTTTTCCCGCACATAAGCCGCCGTCACCTTGCCGGCCATCACCCGGTAGGCCCAGCGGGTGTACAGGATGATCAGCGGCATGAATAGCAGCGTCACCACCAGCATCAGGCCCAGCGTCAACTGACTGGACACGCTGTCCCACACCGTCAGGCTGGACGCCGGATGCGTGGACGAAGGCATGATGAAGGGAAACATGCTGACACCGGCGGTGCCGATGACCCCGGCCAGCCCCAGGGCTGAGGCCCAGAAGGCGGCAAAACTGCGACCACTGCGCAGCAACAGCATGGCGGCAACACAGCCCAGATAGCCGCTAGCCGGCAGCAGCATGGTGAGTGGCCAGCGCTGGTAATTACCCAGCCAGGCCCCGGCGGCTCGGCTGACGGTTTTGGCCAGCGGGTCCGGCAGTGCATCCGGCTGTACGGCCGAGCTGATCACATAACCATCAATGCCGCGCGCCAGCCATATGCCGGCCAGGGTAAAACCAAGCAGCCAGATCAGCCCCGTCACCCGCACCCAGGCTTGTGCACGCTGCTGGATGTCGCCCTCGGTGCGGTGCGCCAGATACACCCCGCCGTGGAAGCTGATCATGGCGCTGGACACCACGCCGCACAGCAGGGCAAACGGGTTGAGCAGACCCCAGAAGCTGCCGTCGTAGGTGGACAGCAGATTGTTGTCGAAATGAAAAGGCACGCCTTGCAGCAAATTACCAAAGGCCACGCCAAAGATCAGCGGCGGCACCGTTCCGCCGACAAACAGGCCCCAGTCCCATACCGAACGCCAGGTGGGGTTGTCTATCTTGCTGCGGTAGTCAAAGCCCACCGGGCGGAAAAACAGCGCCCACAACACCAGCAGCATGGCCCAGTAAAAACCGGAAAACGCCGTGGCATACACCAGCGGCCAGGCCGCAAAAATCGCCCCGCCACCGGTGATGAACCATACCTGGTTGCCGTCCCAGTGCGGGCCGACGGTGTTGATCACCACCCGCCGTTCGGTATCGTCCTTGCCAACAAAGGGCAGCAGCGTGCCCACACCCATATCGTGACCATCCATGATGGCAAAGCCGACCAGCAATACGCCAACCAGCAGCCACCAGATCACCTTCAGACTTGCATAATCCAGCATGATTATTCCTTTGTGCTGTGCACGAAGCAGCACAACAGCCCTGCCGCAATACAGCAGCAGATCTGTTGTAAGCCGATATCAGTGAGCGGTTTCATTGTCGTAGCGGCCGGTGCCCAGGCTACCCGGCCCCTGACGGGCAAAGCGCATCATCAGCATCATTTCCACCACCAAGAGCACGGTGTAGAAACCGACAAAACCCGCCAGCGAACCGTACAGCGACTCCACCGACAGGGTGGACACCGACAACCGGGTGGGCAGCACGCCGTAGATGGTCCATGGCTGGCGGCCGTATTCCGCCACCACCCAGCCCAGCTCGCAGGACAGCCACGGCAGCGGCAGGCAGCACAAGGCCAGCTTCAGCAGGCGCGGACGGTGCTGGAAATCCCCCTTGAGCGAAGCCCAGAACGACCAGCCGAACAGCAGCAACATGGCCATGCCCATGCCCACCATCAGGCGGAAGGACCAGAACATCGGTGCCACGCGAGGAATGGTGTCGCGCGCGGCGGCATCAATCATCTGTGGTGTGGCCGTGGCCACATCGGTGGTGTACTTCTTCAGCAGCAGGCCAAAGCCCAGATCCTGCTTGTGCGCTTCCAGCACCTTTAGCGCAGCACTGTCCTTACCATTGCGCCGCACGGCTTCCAGCGCCTGCACCGCCAGCATGCCGGACTGAATGCGCAAGCGGTTTTGCGCCATGATTTCGTGGATGCCGGGAATCTGCTTGCTGACAGAGCGGGTGCCAATCAGGCCCATCACCCAGGGAATGCTCACCTGCCAATCGTTTTCCATGCGTGTTTCATTGGGCCAGGCCAGCAGGTTGAACGACGCGGGGGCCGGCTCGGTATGCCACATGGCCTCGATAGCGGCCAGCTTGGTCTGCTGCGCCTCGCCCACGGTGTAACCGGACTCATCTCCCAGCACAATCACCGAACAGATGCTGGCAAAGCCAAACGCCGCGGCAATGCGGAAGCTCTTGCGGGCAAACTCCACATTGCGCCCACGCAGCAGATACCAGCTGGAAATGGACAAAACAAACATGGCCCCGGTGACATAACCGGCGCTGACGGTATGCACGAACTTGGCCTGGGCATCCGGATTGAACAGCAGCGCGGCAAAGTCGGTCATTTCCATGCGCATGGTCTGGTAGCTGAATTCCGCGCCCACCGGGTTCTGCATCCAGCCATTGGCAATCAATATCCACAAGGCCGACAGATTGGTACCGATGGCCATCAGGATGGTCACCAGCAAGTGCTGCTTGCGTGACAGGCGGTTCCAGCCAAAAAAGAACAGGCCGATCATGGTGGATTCCAGAAAGAAAGCCATCAGCCCTTCAATGGCCAGCGGAGCGCCGAAAATATCGCCCACATAATGCGAGTAATACGCCCAGTTGGTACCAAACTGGAATTCCATGGTGATGCCGGTGGTCACCCCCAGCGCAAAGTTGATGCCGAACAGCTTGCCCCAGAAACGGGTCATGTCCTGATACACCTGCTTGCCGGTCATTACCCATACCGCCTCCATGATGACCAGCATCCACACCATGCCGATGGTGAGCGGCACAAACAGAAAGTGGTAAAGCGCCGTCACGGCGAACTGCAGTCGCGATAAATCGACGACATTATCTAGCATTGTTTTTCTCCAGTTGTTGGCTGCTTTGTGCCGGATTCAGCACCTTGCCGGCGACGGAATCGGCATCTACCGCCACGCGGTAAGGCGCGATGAATGCCTTCCAGATGATCAGCAGCAGTACCAGCTTGATACCGATGATCCAGGCCAGCTCACGGCTCAGCTTGCTTGATGTCTTTTTCATGGGCTGATTCCCGTTGTCAGGGCAAACAGAGCCACACCGGCCATTCCGGTCGGGCCCACCCTGCCTGACAGCGCTGATTGCAAGTGCCATGCCAGCAGCCAGAGGGCGAAAATTCGCTGTATTGGCGGCATTTTCCCGGCTAATATGACAATTTCGTCATGTCATTTACGTCACCATGTCACCACTGACCACCGCAGCCAGCCTGGACACCATCAGCCGCATGCTGGATGAACTGGACGAGCCACGCATCGTCATTACCGAACAGTTTGAAATCCTGCATGCCAACCCGGCGTATCAAGCCCTGTATGGCCAGGTGGTGGGTCAGCGCTGTCATGCGGCATCCCATGGCTATCAGCGGCCTTGCAATGAAGAAGGCGAATCCTGCCCGCTGCAAATGACGCTCAGCAGCGGCCAGCCGGAACGGGTACTGCACATTCACCGCACCGCGCATGGCGAAGAACATGTGGATGTGGAATTGATGCCGTTGGCCGACATCAGCGGGCACCGCCATTTGTTCATCGAGAAAATGCAGCACCTGCCACAAGCCAGCAGCCAGCCGGTGCCGGACAAGATGGTGGGCCGCAGCCCGGCGTTTCGCAGCATGCTGCTGCTGGCCCAGCGCGCCGCCCCCTCGCATGCCGCAGTGCTGCTGATTGGCGAATCCGGCACCGGCAAGGAGGGACTGGCGCGCGCCATTCACCAGAATGGCGGCCCGGCCCAGCGGCCCTTCATCGCCGTGGACTGCGCCAGCCTGACCGAGACCCTGCTGGAGAGCGAACTGTTTGGTTACGAGAAAGGGGCGTTTACCGGCGCACAGCAGCGCAAGCAGGGCCTGGTGGAAGCGGCCGATGGCGGCACGCTGTTTCTGGATGAGATCGGTGACTTGCCACTGTCGCAGCAGGTGAAATTATTGCGTTTGCTGGAAAGCGGCAGCTTTCGCCGCGTGGGCGGCATCAGCAGCATACCGGCCAATTTCCGCCTGATTGCCGCCACCCATCGCAATCTGCAAGCCATGGTGGCCGAGGGCAGCTTCCGCGCCGACCTGTTCTATCGCCTGGCGGTGTTTCCCATCCGCCTGCCACCGCTGCGCGAACGGCGCGAGGATATCCCGCTACTGGCCACCGCACTGCTGGAGCGCGTGGCGCCGGGCCGCCAGTTGCAACTGGATGCCGACGCCCGGCAATGGCTGGTAGAGCAAGCCTTCCCCGGCAATATCCGTGAACTGCGCAACCTGCTGGAGCGCGCCAGCCTGCTGACCGATGGCGACACCATCACGCCGGAGCAACTGCGCGATCAGCCCTGGCCGGACAGCCCGCCAGTCCCGGCTGCCGGCCATGCCGACCCACTGCCGTTCAGCAGCACGCTGCAGCCGCTGGCGGAGCTGGAGGCGGCCTATCTGCAATGGGCAGTGACCCACAGCGGGCTAAGCCGCAAGGCGCTGGCCCAGCAGCTGCAAATAACCGAACGCACGCTGTACCGCCATCTGGCCATGCTGGAAAAGAAAACCCCCGCCATGTAGACGGGGGCAAAAAACTACAACCTTGGGTAAGCCTGACTAGCAAACTTCGTTCCAGCCGCTGGCATGCCATCACCTCGGCCGCACTTCACGGCACAGCAGCCCAGCCGGGCAGCCGCGCCACCATGCCGATCCCTGCCGCACAGCCACAGCGGCGCAGCCCCTGCAGCAGCCCGGCCTGATCCGCCAGCCGCGCTGACATACGCCGCTGGCAAACACGGCCTGCCGCCATTCCGGCGGGTAAAGCCGGTGCGGCGCGCGGAGCCTGCCACGGCCCAAAGCCAAGCGGGACGGGCCATTGCCCAGCCACGGCAGCCACAGCCGTCGGCCAACTGCCGTCTTTTTGCCAGACGCGGGCAAACCGCATGCCGATGGCAATCCGCCAATCCTCACTCGCTTGCCGTGCGCCTGGCGGCCACACTGCATCCAGCATCGCCTGCCGACAAAACTCCACTCCCGCCTGCCTGGCGGCCAGCCATTGCGCCGCCTTGCACAGCAAGCCGGCACAAGACACTGCGGCGGTAAGCCGCACCGCCAAACCGGCCAGCCAGACGGAATTCCGCCCTGCGCCCGCCACAGCGGCCAAGCCGCCTCACTCAAAGCTGAGTTGCGGTGATGACAACGGACGGCCGGATGCCTGCCAGGCATCGTAGCCGCCTGCCAGCGCATATACCGCCACAAAACCCATCTGCTGCAGCGTTTGCGCGGCCAAAGCGGCGCGACCGCCGGTTTTGCAATACACCACGATTCGACGCTGGGTGTGCTGCAACTGCGGATCGGAAGAAATCACAAACTCCAGCATGCCGCGCGGGATGTTGAGCGCAGCGGCAATATGGCCTTGCTGATATTCGGCAGGCTCACCTACATCCAGCCACAGCACGGTGGGGTCGGCCAGCAAACCATCGGCCTGCCCCAGCGGAATCTCACTGATGATGGCGCGCGCCTTGAGCAGTAGTTGATGGGCGGAAACAAACATATAGCCTCCTGATGCAAACCACTGCAATCGCCGGTACCACCCGCGCCAGGCCGGGATGGTGTCAGCACCATTCTTTATTATATTTATTTATATAATATAAATGCAATAAATCATCCGCCCGCCGGCAATCTCACACCGCCTCCCGATCCGCCGCCAACATGCCGGCCATGCCGGACATGACGCTCATATTGGCTTCCTCCATGGCGGCCAATGCCGCCAATGCCGCTGCCAGATCGCCACGCTGGTAACTGCTGACCGCGGCACGGGCATGGTCATGCACTGCCTTGTGCGGCAGTTCCATGGCGCGATATCCCGGCAGGCTGGCAAACGAAGCCCGCCCTTCCCCCTGGTAATACCAGCGCCCCAGCCGGCATTGGGTCTCATCCGGCACATCCTCCGGACGGATGCCGGACAGGCCCAGCAGCGCTTTGTAGACCTCCAGCTTCAGCGTCAACTCTTCCAGATTGGCCAGTTCCACATTAGCCAGCCGGGACGCTGCCGCAATACGCTGCTGCATATGCACCGACAGGCCAAGCAGATGTTGCATGCTCTGCATCGCCGCCATGCTTTCGGCACTCTGACTGGCGGCATCACCCGCCCCCATTTCCATCACTTCCCGCGCCTGACTGGTTTCCAGCTGGATGCCGCTGACCAGGCCGCTGATTTCCGTGGTGGCCTTGGCCGTGCGTTCCGCCAGTTTGCGCACCTCATCGGCCACCACCGCAAAGCCCCGCCCCGCTTCCCCGGCGCGCGCGGCCTCGATGGCCGCATTCAGCGCCAGCAGATTGGTTTGCTCGGCAATTTCCTTGATCAGTTGCACGATGCCGCCAATCTGCCCGGCGCGGCGTGACAAGCCCTCCACCCGCTCACCGGCACTGGCGATGCGTTGTTGCATATCGTGCAGATCGGTCGAGATCTTCTCGAAAGCGCGGCGATTGGCATCCGACTCCGCCGCCGTAGCCTGGGCGGCTGCGGCCTCCTCGTTCAGCAAGGTGGACAAGCCGGAGAAAGAACTGCGCATCCCATCCAGCGAAGCGCCAAACCGCGGCAAATTGCCTGTCACACCGTCCAGCAACTGCTGCCGCTGCACCAACTGGCGTTCCCGCGCCTCAGACTCGGCCAATTGCCGACGCAGCAAGGCCACCTCGGCCACAAGCGCCTGCTTATCTGCCATCAGCTGCTGATTGTCCTGCCGGGAACGTTCCAGATCCTGCCTTGTATTGAAGCCAAACATGGCACTGCCTTTACGGGTAAGACGAACCAGCCGCGGCTGCCGCGATCGCGGCGGCAGGCATGCCGGCCCGATAAGATTCATATGAAATGCATGTATTGCTGTACAATACAGCGGCGCTGCCCACTGCCAGGCGCAGACCCACCTGGCAGCATAGTGCAAATAATATCGCAATACGATATTTAAGTCAGCCTCGGCAGCAGCCCATCCATCAGACCATCATCGGTCGCCAAAGCGCAGCCGCCCGGCCAGCGGGCAGGCCATGCCCTCCTTGCCGCCACCAACCCATAGCGCTGCTGCATTCCGCAGCACGGGCTTGCAGACGCCGGCAAGCCCTGCCAGCGCCAGTAAGCTCAGGGGTGAGTTGTCGGTTAAATCAAGCATGCTGAGCAACTGCCAAGTCAAATTATTCATTTAAAATTAAATTCTCATTTAAAATGAATAAGCCCATGTCAATTGACTAGGTGATTATGCGTATCGTCACTCCCCGACCGCATTCATTAGAATCAGCAAGTTATGCCGTACCAGCCGTAATGTGGCCGGCTTGCATGCCGTCACCGCGCTTTCTGGAAGCGCAGCAAGACAAAGCCAGCACCCTCTGTTACCCATCCCGCCCAGATGGCAAGGATCACCCAAGCGGCTGTCTCCCACTCACGGAAAACCGGATTGACCCCCTATGCGTCTGAATACTGCAATTGGCAACAATCAGCATCAGAAGACCGTTCGCAATTGGCTGGAACGCCTACCCATGACCAATCATTACGGCAGTGGCGAGCAGTTGCTGGAAATCCAGACCTTCATCCAGAAAAACGAGACATCCCCCACCTTACGGCTGGCGCTGCAAGCCCAGCTATTTGCGCGTAGCTGCCAATGGCTGCTGCAACTGGAACAGCAGTTTGCAGAAAATGCCTGCAACCATGCGGCATTACGGCTGGCCAGAATGGGGAGCCGCGTGCTTGCCCAGCAGTTGGAAGCCATTCAGCACATGCTGAAAACCTCCTTGAATACCCGCCCGCTGCTGGCCTGGCGTCGGCGCGCCCAGCAAGAACTGACCCTGGCGCTGGACATCGCGCAGCGCTATGCCTGCTTTGCCCTGCGCTGCCATGTCGAGCTCAATGCCAGCTACTGGCTGTGTACTCACTATCTGTATTACCACGCCATGCAGCATGGCTGGTTGAAGCTGCAGACCGCCTCTGGCAGCAGCGTCCTGAGCTGCTATCAGCAACTGCAACTGCTGGGCATCACCGACGGCAAGCACATGTCAGGCGAGGAAATCGAAACCGCCATCCGCTTGAGCGAACAACTGGCGGACAAGGTGGAACTATCCAGCCTGCAGACACAGCAGCACACCCACGCCGGCCACATCTACCTGCTAGACCTCACCCGCGGCAGCCCGCCGCAATTCCTGCTGTATTCCGACAGCTTGCGGCGGGATGAGCACTGCCTGGCATTTGAGCTGCACCAGGTCATTGCCCGGCTGCAGCACTACGGCAGCACAGAACGCGCCGATGGCAGGCCAAACCGCGCCCTGACCGTCATCGTGGCCCATAAGCTGGCCGAGAGCTGGACCACGCCCAGAAGACGACGGCACAACCGGCAAAGCATTTTGCAATCCATGTCGCTGATTGCGCAGATGCGCGTCATTCGCCAGGTGCTGGGCAGCAATAGCGATCAGCCCGCCCAGCGCGAGCAGCCGGAGCACCAGGCCCGGCGTTCACACATCGCCATCTTCCAGGCGCTCAACAAGAGCGATAGCGGGCTGCTGCTGCGCGGCAACCCTGGCCGGCAGTCACTCCACATCGGCGAACTGCTGCTGCTGGCAGACAAGCAGGCACACCGCATGCCATCGCTGTATGCCGTGCGCTGGACGGCGGTATCCGAACACGCCAACGAAGTATCCTGCGGTGCCGAGCTGATCGGTAACGATCCGGAAGCAGTAGACGTCATCCCCCTGGGCAGCAGCCCGCGCACCGGGTTTCAACCCGCCTTGCGCCTGCATGCCAACCAGGGAGAGCAAATCTCCAATCTGCTCATCGTTCCGGGCCAGCCCTTTGCCCTGTGCCGCGAATTCCGCCTGCGTGACCGCCGTGGAGAGCACAACATCAGGGTAACCAGGGTACACATGCAAACCGCGCTGTATCAGGCAATGGAATTCCAGCGCACTTAGCGCCGCCCACAAAACCCTGCTGCACTGCGCTTGCTTGCGGCACGCCGGGTACTGGCGGCATCGGCGCGCCTTGCCCCTGCGCGGCCCTGCTCTTGTCAGCCGCGGCAAGAACCGGCGGATGGGTATTGCAGTCCGGCAACGCCATGCGGTCAGCCCCTGCTGCACGACAGTGACATCAAGATGAAGGACGCAAGCGCATGCAAGCTGAAACGGCCTGGCGCTATACGCCCGAGCCAAACCACCCGCCCAGCATTTGCCGGATGGCCGCAGCATTAAAGCGCGGCATGCGGCCATCGGCCCATTCCGCACGGTCCAGGTGAAAGTTGTAGCGCTCAAATTCGGCAAGCTGATTCAGTGCATTGCTGCGGGTGTACAAGGTGACCCAGGGATCACCCTCACGCCAGGCGATAGCCACCGGCACACCCTCCACCTCGCCAGACCATAACTGGTCGGTTTCGCAAAAATGCACATCATCCATCAACACCATGTTGACGATGGCGGACAACCCGCCGTGCTCGGCATAAACCCGGCGCAGGTGGCGGCACAGCCTTTCCTTGCTGCCCAGCGCAGCACGCGCGCCGCGCAGCAGAAAATAATTGCAGGTACAGGTAAGCGTGGCGGGGTCCACGCGGTAGCATTTGCCCGGCGTAATCGAGCTGTGGATGATGACGGCGGGAAAATCCAGCGGCGGGAAAGTCAGCCGGTCACGAATGTATGGCCAGGGACGGCGCACCCACGATTCCTCACGCCGTCTTGCCGGGCTGGGCGCAAGCGGTGGCGCGCTGCTCAGAATCTGCGGATCGGGAAGCGGGCCGGCATCCCATGCGCGGAACGCACCGCCAAACAGCCCGGCCAACGCAGCGACAAGCAGACCAGTCAAAATCAGCAACAGCACACTCAGCCACATATACCCCCCGTATTGTTTTTGTATTCGCCGTGACCGTGCCACTACGCAGGATTCCGTTGTCAGTCAGCATGAGAATCCCAGGCACACACTTGTTGTAGTGTATCTGCCTTGCATTTTCGACCTGCAGACCGGCATATTTGCGCGGCACATGAAAAAACCGGCCTAAGCCGGTTTTTTCATGACAACAGCGCTGACAAACCACCCTTAGCGTGACTTCACAAAAGGCACGCCAATGGCCTTGGGTGCCACCGCCCGACCGACAAAACCAGCCAGCAGCAACACAGTCAGCACATAGGGAATGACCTGGATGGCCTGCGACGGAATCTGGCCGACGATTGGCAGATCCACCCCTTCCAGCCGGATTTGCAGCGCATCGGCAAAGGCAAACAGCAAGCAGCCCAGCACCGCAGGCAGCGGGCGCCATTTACCGAAGATGAGTGCCGCCAATGCCAGAAAGCCCTTGCCCGCCGTCATTTCCTTGATAAAGGAACCAGTCTGGTACACCGACAGGAAAGTACCGGCCATGCCGCACAGCACACCACCCCAGAACAGCGCGATGTAACGCACCCGCGCTACAGACACGCCAGCGGTATCCGCCGCATGCGGGTTTTCGCCCACCGCGCGCAGGCGCAGGCCAAAGCGGCTGCGGTATACCACCCAGCTCACCAGCGGAATGATCAGGATGGTGAGATACACCAGGATGCTGTGCCCGGATAGCAGCTTGCTATACAGCTGGCCAAGGACAGGTACATTCGACAAGGCATCGGCAAACGGCAGGGTGATGTCGTGAAAGCGCGAGTCATCATCCAGTTGCGGCGTATTGCCACCTTGCTGGAACCAGGCCAGACCCAGCACCGGCGTAATGCCGGAGGCAATGGTATTGATGGCCATGCCGGAAATCAGCTGGTTGCCGTTATAGGTAACCGAAACAAAGGCATGCACCATGGCCATGCTGACTGCCGCCATCACCCCGGCCAACAGGCCGAGCCAGGGCGAATGGGTGACAAAGGCCGCCGCGCCGGAGGCAAACGCCGCCACCAGCATCTTGCCTTCCAGGCCGATGTCCACCACGCCGGAACGCTCGGAGAACATGCCTGCCAAGGCCGCCAGCACCAGCGGCGTGGCCACGCGGATGGTTGAATCAAGCAGACTGAGCCATTGCTCCATCACTTATCCTCCTTGCGTTTGAACAGCCCGGCGATGAAGGGCTCGAACAGGTTTTCCAGTGCGCCGCAGAACAGGATGATCAAACCCTGGATGAAGATGATCATCTCGCGGGTAATCACCGGCTTTTCAAACGACAGCTCCAGCCCGCCCTGGGTCAGGCCGCCAAACAGCAAGGCGGACAGGATGATGCCTACCGGATGGTTGCGCCCCATCAGCGCCACGGCAATGCCGACAAAGCCCACGCCATTGGTGAAGGACACATTCATGCGGTGGGTGGAACCCAGCAGTTCGTTGATGGCAGCAAAGCCGGACAGCGCACCGGAAATGCACATGGCCAGCATGATGGTCTTGCTGACATTGATACCGGCATAGCGCGCCGC
Organism: Aquitalea magnusonii; assembly: GCF_002217795.2. NCBI lineage: Bacteria > Pseudomonadati > Pseudomonadota > Betaproteobacteria > Neisseriales > Chromobacteriaceae > Aquitalea > Aquitalea magnusonii. Next base: position 1,555,927 of record NZ_AP018823.1, on the reverse strand, counting down.
GCTTTCGTTTACGCCGACGGTGCGCAGCTGGAAGCCCCATCGGCTATGCCACACCAGCAGGTAGAACAGCACGCAAGCCAGCAAGGCCATGATGAAGGTGAGGTTGAGCGGGGTATTGGGCAGTTCGATTCCCACACCGGCAGCCAGTTGATGCAGGGCCGGAATCCAGGCATTCTGGCCGAATTCCCGCGTGGTGGGGTTTTGCGAACCGGCTTCAATCAGGTGATGGCCAATCAGGTACAACATCAGCGAATAGGCGATGAAGTTGAACATGATGGTGGTCACCACGATGTGGCTGCCACGTTTGGCCTGCAACCAGCCCGGAATAAAGGCCCAGGCGGCACCAAAGCCCATGGCTGCCAGTATGCACAGCGGCACCAGCACCAGCGGCGGCAGGGTGTGGTCAAACGCCAGCACCACCAGCGTAACGCCCAACCCAGCCAGATAGGCCTGCCCTTCCCCGCCGATATTGAATAGCCCGGCATGAAACGCCGTCGCCACGGCCAGGCCGGTAAAGATGAAGCCAGTGGTGTAGAACAGCGTATAACCAATGCCCTCACCACTGCCAAAGGCACCGCTGACCAGCAGTTGCAGGCATTCCCACGGGTCTTCGCCAATCAGCCAGGTAACAAAGCCGGTCACCAGCAAGGCGGCCAGCAGATTGAGTACCGGCAGCACGCTTAATTGCGCCCAGCGCGGCAAGGTGGACGGTTGTCCGAATTTCACTGTTTATGCCCCCCCATCAACAAGCCCAGCGATACGGTGTCGGCTTCCTTGGCCGCCACTTCGCCACTGATCTGCCCGCCCGCCATCACCAGGATGCGGTCGGACAAGGCCAGAATTTCTTCCAGTTCCACCGACACCAGCAAGATGGCCTTGCCGGCATCGCGCAATTCCACCAGCCGACGGTGGATGAACTCGATCGCGCCGATATCCACCCCGCGCGTGGGCTGGCCGATCAGCAGCAAGTCCGGGTTGGCGTGGATTTCCCGCGCCAGCACCACTTTTTGCTGATTGCCGCCAGACAGCAGGCCCACTCGCAGTTGGGCATTGTCCGGACGGATGTCAAACTGGCGGATGAAGTCGCGGGTACGCGCCAGCAGCGCCTGGCGGGAGAACAGGCCGCGGCGGCTGATGGTCTTGTCGTTGTGGTAGCCCAGAATGGCGTTTTCGAACATGGGGAAGGATTTCACTAGCCCCTCGCGCGAACGGTCTTCCGGCACATGGGCAATACCCTTCTGGCGATACAGCGCCGCACGCGGCTGGCTGGATTTTTCCTGCAGTAAGTCCTTGCCGTGGTAGCGGATTTCACCGCTGGTGGGTTCCACCATGCCGGCCAGCACTTCCAGCAGCTCGGACTGGCCATTGCCGGAAACGCCAGCGATGCCGACGATCTCACCGGCACGCACCTGAAAATCCAGTCCGTCCAGCAGCTTGACGCCGCGCGCATCGGTCAGGCTCAGGCCACGTACCTCCAGCACCGCTGCGCCGGGCGTACGCTCGGCCTTGTCCACTTTCAGTGATACCTTGCGCCCCACCATCAGGTCGGCCAGCTTTTCCTTGTCGACATCGGCGGTGCGCACATTGCCCACCACGGTGCCGGCACGCATCACGCTCACCGCATCGGTAATGTCCATCACCTCGCGCAGCTTGTGGGTGATCAGGATCACCGTCTTGCCCTGTTCGCGCAGCGCACGCAGGATGCAGAACAGATGGTCGGCCTCCTGCGGGGTCAGCACCGCGGTGGGTTCGTCCAGAATCAGCACATCGGCACCGCGATACAGCGCCTTGAGAATTTCCACCCGCTGTTGCAGGCCCACGCCCAGCTCGCCCACCAGGGCGTCCGGGTCCACTTCCAGCGAATAATCACGATTGAGCTGCAACAAATGCGCCCGCGCCTGCTCCAGGCCCTGCTTGAGCAGCAGGCCACCTTCGGCACCCAGCACAATGTTTTCCAGCACGGTAAAGGTATCCACCAGCATGAAGTGCTGATGCACCATGCCAATACCCAGGCGGATGGCCTCCTGGCTGTTACGGATGCGCGCTTCGCGGCCATGCACCCGGATACTGCCTTCGTCGGCCTGGTAATAGCCGTACAGAATGCTCATCAGCGTGGATTTGCCCGCACCGTTTTCACCGATGATGCCGTGAATGCTGCCCTTGGCGATGTGCATCGTCACATCGCGATTGGCCTGCACCGCGCCAAAGCGCTTGCTGATGCCGGCCAGTTCGATGGCGAAATCAGTCATGCCTGTATTTCCCCGCATGCAATAAATCCCGGCCCGGCCACAAGAACCAAACAGGCACGAGGGCCGGAGCCATCGTGCCTGCAGTCCTCCCGGGCCGCAGCCGGGAAAAGATCATCTAAAGACTTACTTCACCGGACAGCTATTGTTGGTGCGATAGTCCACCACGCTGAGCTTGCCACTGATGATGTCCTTCTTGGCCGCACCAATCTTCTTTTCCATATCGGCAGAAATCAGCTTGCGGTTGTTGGCATCCAGCGCCCAGTCCACGCCGCCTTCCTTCAGGCCCATGACTTTCACTTCCGGCTTCCAACTGCCATCCTTGGCCGACTTGAAGGTGTCGTACACGGCATTGTCCACGCGCTTCACCATGGAAGTCAGCACAAAGCCCGGATACAGGTGGTTCTGGTTGCTGTCCACGCCGATGGACAGCTTGCCCGCGGTCTTGGCGGCTTGCAGCACGCCCAAGCCGGTGCCGCCGGCAGCGGCAAACACCACGTCCACGCCACGGTCAAACTGGCTCTTGGCCAGTTCGGTGCCACGCGCCGGGTCGTTGAAGGCCTGCGGAGTGGTGCCGGTCATGTTCTGGATGACTTCGGTTTTCTTGTTGGCATACTTGGCACCTTGCACATAGCCACAGCCAAAGGCGCGGATCAGCGGCACATCCATGCCACCGATATAACCCACCTTGCCGGACTTGGAAGCCAGCGCAGCGGCCATGCCCACCAGGAAGGAGCCTTCCTGTTCCTTGAACACGATGCTCTGTACGTTCGGACCCTTGGCCACGGAATCAATAATGGTGAACTTCACCTTGGGGAATTCCTTGGCCACGGTTTCCACCGCCTGGGTAAAGGAGAAGCCGACCGAGACGATCAGGTCGGCATTCTTGCGCGCCAGATTACGCAGCAGTTGTTCTTTCTGCGCTTCGGAGGCGATAGTGCCTTCGCGGTAGCTGATCTTGAATTCCTTCTTGAAACGCTCGGCACCATTGAACGCCGCCTCGTTAAAGCTCTTGTCGAACTTGCCGGCCTGGTCGTAGATCACCGCCGGGCTGAAATCCTTGGCGAAGCTTGTGCCAGCCAGTACGGACAGGGCAAGGGCAAGGCTTGCGCGTTTCAATTGAATGGTCATATCAGGAACTCTTGGTTTTGTTGGTCAACATGCAGATGGACAGCAGTCTGCATCATGCAGTCTCGGAAAGCCCCAGCTTCCGCATTGGCTATTTTTTGCGCAACTCATCCGGCAGCAGCTAAATCGATCTCAGCCAACCGCACGGTATTTCAACTTGATGGGCGCGGCGAATTGTAATGAGGGGGAAATTGACTGTAAACATTTTCCTCTCTACTTTGAAATACCCTGTCGCAAAGCTGGCATTTAGCAAACAGCAAAACAGCATCACGCCGCCGCCGCGCGCCACAAAATACATGCCAGCCACGCATGACAGAACAGAAAATATGACGTTTTGCTGACAACGCTGCAAGATTTCACTGCAAACATCGTGCCGGACTAGCCGCTTTTCCCGCCGCAGCCCTTGCCCGCTGTCTCAATTCAGCCACGGCAAGCGCATCTGCATACCCAAGCCGGGGACAAAGCCCTACAATCGCCGCCTTCGCCTCATCAACACTGCCATGCTACCCATTCTTTACCGCGACCCGCAGTTGATCGCCATTCACAAGCCGTCCAACTTGCTGGTCCACCGCTCCGAGCTGGACCGCCATGAAACCCGTTTTGCCATCCAGTTGCTGCGCGATCAGATCGGCCAGCGGGTTTATCCGGTACACCGGCTGGACAAAGGCACTTCCGGCGTCTTGCTGTTTGCGCTGGACAAGGACAGCGCGCGCGAAATGAGCTGGCAGTTCGAGCGCCAGGAAGTCAGCAAGCGCTATCTGGCGGTGGTCCGCGGCCATCCGGCCGAATCCGGCCATATCGATCACGCCCTCAGCCGCCGCGTGGACGATCTGGCCTGGCTGGGCGAAAAGGTGCAGCCCGGCCCGCAGGAAGCACAAACCGACTACCGCCGCCTGGCCACGGTGGAGCTGCCCATCGCGGTGGACCGCTACCCCAGCAGCCGCTATGCACTGCTGGAGTTATCGCCGCTCACCGGCCGCCGCCACCAGTTGCGCCGCCACATGAAGCACATCGCCCACCCCATCATTGGCGATGCCACCCACGGCAAAGGCGTACACAACCGCATGCTTGCCGAGCACTTTGGCAGCCAGCGCCTGCTGCTGGCCTGCATGGAAATGCAGATTACCCACCCGCTGACCGGTGCCGCCATCACCCTGAACTGCCCGCTGGCGGAGGACTTTGCCAGCGTGGTGCGCGCATTGGGCTGGCAAAGCGCCCTGCCCGCCCACTGGCTGCCCAGCGTCTGAAGCGCGGTCAAATCCGCTACAATGCCGCCATTGTCTTAGAAAGCTGATGCATGCTGAGTTATCGCCACGCCTTTCACGCCGGCAACCATGCCGACGTGCTCAAGCACCTGATTGAAATTGCCGTACTGGACTACCTGGGCCAGAAAGACAAACCCTACTGGTATATCGACACCCATGCCGGTGCCGGTGGCTATGCGCTGCAGGAAGGCTATGCGGCCAAGAATGCCGAATACCTGAGCGGCATTGCCCGCCTGTGGGACCGTAGCGACCTGCCCCCCGCCGTGGCGGCCTATGTGGACGTGGTACGCGAGATGAACCCGGATGGCGAACTGCGCTACTACCCCGGCTCGCCCTGGTGCGCCGCCGCCGTGATGCCGCCAAGCGACAAGCTGCGCCTGTTCGAGCTGCACCCGACTGACTTTCAGTTGCTGGAACAGAATTTCGGCGGTCATCCACGCCGCACCCAGTTGCAGCAGGCCAATGGCTTTGAAGGCATCAAGGCCATCCTGCCGCCACCGCCGCGCCGCGGACTGGTGCTGATCGACCCGCCTTATGAAGACAAGCGCGACTACCAGCACGTAGTCACCGCGCTCAAAGAAGGCCTGAAGCGCTTTGCCACCGGCATTTACGCAGTGTGGTACCCCTGCCTGCAACGCGCCGAAATGAAAGAACTGCCCAAGGAACTGAAAAAGCTGCCGGCCAAGAGCTGGCTGCGCGCCGAATTGCATGTGCAGGCACCGTCGGCAGACGGCTTTGGCATGTACGGCAGCGGCATGTTCCTGCTGAACCCGCCATGGACCCTGCCGGCCATGCTGAAGGAAGTCCTGCCCTATTTGGTTGAACAACTGGGCCAGGATGCCAAGGCCAGCTTCATTCTGGAAACCGGCGGCGATCTGTAAGTCACCGGCCATGCCCCAACATCATGCCACCGCTTGCGGTGGCATTTTCATTGCATGAGGCGCATCAGCAGCCGGCTGCCCTGCCGCTGGCGACCGCGGCCTACTCACCGACAGGAGTCTGGCGCAGGCCGGGCTGCCGCCGCATCCGGCCTGGGGTGGCGCTAGTATTGGCCACGCATGGTCAGCATGATATTGCGCGGTTCGCCATAGAAGTTGTAGATATTCGGCGTACCCACCGAGGCGTAGTAGCGGGTATCAAACAAGTTGTTGATATTCAGCGCCAGGCTGTAGTTCTTGTTGAACTGGTAGCCGATACGGGCATTGGCCACCACGTAGCCGCTGTTCACCACCTCGTCCGACCAGCCGCGCGAGCTTTGCGTCCGGCTTTGGGCAATCAGCCCGCCACCCAGCGAATAACCCTTGAGCCAGCCGCTATCGGCAAAGCTGTAGTTGCTCCACAGCTTGAACTGATGACGCGGACTCTGGATGGAATAGGTTTTGCCCTGATTGCTCGGATCGGACAGATAGGTGGTGGTCAGATAGGTGTAGCCGGCGCTGATGTCAAAGCGGCTGTTCAGCTTGCCCTGCACCTCCAGCTCCACCCCTTGCGATTCAACTTTCCCGGCATTCAGGTAGTAGTTGGAGCTGGGATAGGCCGGATCGGCATAGGCGCGGTTCTTGTCGCGGATATTGAACAGGGCCAGGGTTGCACCCAGCCTGGAATCCAGAAAATCTCCCTTGGCACCCACCTCATACTGCCTGCCCAGGCGCGGGTCCAGCGTGGAACCATCGGCCTTTTGCTGGGTTTGCGGCACAAAAATGCTGGCATAGCTGGCGTACAGCGTCAGTTGCTGGCTGATGTCGTACAGCAGTCCGGCATAGGGGGTGACGCGATTGCTGGCCTTGGCCCCGTCTTTCCAGTCGGTAAAGGTGGACGGGGCAATATTGTGCGACTTGGCCAGGAAGGTGGTGGTGCGCCCCCCCAGCACCAGCGTGGTGGCATCGCTCAGCTGCAGGCGGCCCTGGGTGTAGAAGCCGCTTTGCCGGGTATTGCTTTCGCTGCCCGCGGTGTAGTTGATCACCGGTTCGGCCAGGCTGCTGCCGCTGGCGTAGTTCACCCCTGAATAAGTAGGCCCGCGACCGGAACGGCCCTTGCTATTGTATTCGTCCACATTGAAACCCAGCAGCATGTCATGCTTGCGACCCCACATGTCCAGCGGCCCGGCCAGGCTTACGTCCATGCCGTCGCGGGTATAGGTGTAGTCACCGCGCATGGTGCTGTAGTTGATGGTATTGGTCCGCGGATTAAGGCCGGACGAGGTGTAGGCATATTTGTAGTACAGCTCCTGCACCCGGTGGTTCACATTCAGTTTGGCGGTCCAGGCATTGCCAAACTTGTGCGCCAGCGCGGCGGACAGCTCCTGGGTGTTGTAGCTGCTACGCCCCCAGTCCGGGGCATTGAAGGTGGAGGGTGATACCTTCAGTAACTGGTAGTGACCGCTGCTGTCGGTGCTGGTGTAAGTGGGCAGGCCGGACCACGGGTCTTTCACGGTCTGATTCTGCCCGGTATAGCTGAGGTCAACAGTGGTTTGCGGGCTCAGTTCCACACGCAGCATGCCGGACAGCAGCCACTTGTTGCTATGGGTGTGGTCGTAAAAAAAGTCGCGGTCTTCGCTGCTGGCAATCAGCCGCCCCTGCACGCTGCCGCTTTCGTTCATGGCACCGGTGACATCGCCCACCAGACGGTTATTGCTCCACGAGCCGGTACTAGCTTCCCAACTGGCGGCAAAGTCCTTCTGCGGCTTTTTCTTCACCAGATTGACAATGCCACCGGGCTCGCCCACCCCGCGCAGCAGCCCGGCCGGGCCGCGCAGCACTTCGATGCTTTCATACAAGGGCAGGTCAAACTGGTGTGAAGGCGACAGGCCGTTATAGGACGTCACCCCGTCATACATCACCCCCACCGAGTTGTAGCCGCGAATCAGGTACTGGCTGCTCAGCGTATCATTGGCAATCACCGTGACACCGGTAGCCTGCTGCATGGCATCGGCCACCGTGGTCATGTGCTGGTCTTCCATTTGCTGCTTGCCCAGCACCGATACCGAGTTGGCAATTTCACGCAGCGCCAGCGGTGTCTTGCCAAAGATGGCAGCCTTGTCGGCCTTGTAGCTGTCCAGTGCAGTGGCGGTCACCACCACTTCCGGCATTAGCTGTGTATCGCCTGCCTTGGCAGACTTGACGATGAGATAAACCCCGGCGGGGGTTTTCCGGGCTTGCAGGCCACTGCCCTGCAACAATGTCACCAAGGCCACCTCAGCCGACATGGTGCCGTTAAGCCCGGTGCTTGCCAGACCGTGCAGATCAGCGCGGTCAAACTGCAAGCGCAAACCGGTCTGAGCGGCCAGCCCATGCAAGGCCGCAGCCAGGCTTTGCGCAGGGATATTGAGGTGCGGATTCTGTGCCAGCACAGTTGCCGAATAGAATGCACAGAGCAGGAGGACCAGGCGAGCGCCTTGCTTGGTTGTCTTCATTTTGTTTCTTTATTTAATGTATTCAGCACGGATACCGCAGAAATGGTAATAAGCCTTATCGGCAGCCTGTTTTTATGCAGCAGTTGCCTTCCATGCCCGCCATTCATATCGCCAACAGGACAAACAGCATCAATGCCGTCAGCCAGAACCGCACAATCATCCCTTGCTGCTGGCGCTGTATTGCATGGCCGGTAACGCGGGGGCTGGAAAACAGCGCCACCATGCCAGACAAACTGCGGCGCAAGAATGCGACCAAATGTCGCAAGGTGCAGACATGCCTGGTTTACAAGGCTTGCCGCCATGCGACAGATTGTCGCAAGGTGCAGACATGCCTGGTTTACAAGGCTTGCCGCCATGCGACAGATTGTCGCAAGGTGCAGACATGCCTGGTTTACAAGGCTTGCCGCCATGCGACAGATTGTCGCAATAGCCCGCAGCATCAAATGGCCATTAAAAAACCGCCTGACAAGAGGCGGCATGCGTGATTCACGGTTTGCGGTATTACCAAATCCTGGTTTGGGCTCGCGCAGAATAATGGGGGATATATCAGCCGGTCCGGGCTGCGGCCGGTGAAGGCGCAAGGCCATTGACCAGCACACCCTGAAATACCGGCAGTCCGCCAGCCGATCAGCAATACCAGACCCATCGCCATTTCAGGCCATCGCACCATATCGGCGGCAGCGCCGGTTGTGTCGGGCAAACCGGCCTGGCCGGCTTCATGCGACGGTCGGGAAAAACGCCGGATTGGAAAAATCACTGACCAGCGCGTCGTATACCACCCGGACACGCGCAGGCACCGGGCTGCGTTGCGGTCGGTATACGCTCAGCGCCCACGGCGCAGGGGCCAGCGTCGGCAATATTTCAACCAGCGCCCCGCTGCGCAGGTGGGGAATGGCAATAAAACCGGGCAATTGGGCAAAACCAAAACCGGCCAGCACAGCAGCACATTCGGACTGGGTGCTGTTGCTGATGAAGGCCAGATCGCGCGGGGTCCACTGGGCCTCCTGACGGAAAAACCAGGGCCATGGCTTGCCGGTGCGCTGATCGATGGTGCTGACCACCGCATATTGCTGCAATTCTGCCAGGCTGGCAGGCATGCCAAGCTCGGCAAGCAAGGCCGGAGCCGCAACAATGAAGAACGGCACTTCGGCAACCTGTCTGGCAACAAAGCGACTATCCCTGATCAAGCCGTGGCGAATGCCAATATCGATCTGCTCGTCGATCACATTGGTTTCGTCATCCTCCAGGTGCAGCTCAAAGCGCAATCCCGGATAGCGTTGCCGCAAGCGGGCAAGGCTGGTGACCAGACTGCTCTGGCCGATGGCATCCGGGGCGGTAAGCCGTACCGTGCCTTCCAGTTGGGCTCCGGCCTCCTCCGCCTGCTGAAACAGGCAGTCAATCCCCTCCACCCCTTTTCTTGCCAGTTGCGCCAGCCGTTCACCTTCACGCGTCACGCGGCATTGGCGGGTATTGCGGTGGAACAACAGCTCGCCGAACTGGCTTTCCAGCTCCCGGATGGCTCGGGTGACCACCTGCGGTGAAATGCCCAGTTGCTGGGCCGCCTCCTTGAAGTTGCGCGCCTCGGCGGCGGTACAGAAGATGCGCAGCATTTCCAGTCGATTAAGCATGTAAGAACTCCGGCCTTGATCCAGTCAGAGTATTCCCGTTTACGGAATACTGAAAGGATATTTCATCCATTTATGCGAATCATGGAAAAAGTAATACTCCATGCAGCACAGCAATCAGGAGCCGCCATGCAAGACCAGACAGCGCAGCAGCGCCACCCGATTTGGGCTGCGCAACATCCGCCATTGCCGCCACCACGCCGCAGCCGGCGCTAGTGGGGCCATGCCGTCAAGCTTCCGCTGGCGCACAGGCTTGCTGGCTCAGCCGTTTTTACACCCTCCAACTCCACAAGCAAGGCAGGCTGCAGCGCCTCTGCGGCAATCAAAGACGAATCACCATGCACCAGATCCTCAGTTCAATCTTGCCCCTTCTGCTGTCCCTGTCAGCCGGTTATGCGCTTGGCCTGGTACTGCCACACCGGCACATCCGGCATGGCAGCCGCTTGCTGACACCACTGATCTGGCTGCTGCTGTTTTACTGCGGCAAAGAGTTTGGCCATGTTCTTGATGATGGCGCAGCACTGGGCAATACCCTGCTCACCGCCCTGGTCTACGCCAGCTTCACCACCATGCTGCCCTGGGGCCTGATTGTACTTTTCATGCGGCAACCCGCGGCAGCAGCGCCGCCAAGCGATGACAGCCCAACGGACGCCCCCCATTTGCTGCATGCGCTGCGCGACTGCCTGCTGGCTCTGGGCATGGTTGGCGCGGGCGCGGTGGTCTCACGCTGGGGCTGGAACTGGCTGGACACCATCTCGACAACGCAGTTGCTCTACCTGCTGATTGCGCTGGTCGGCAGCGAACTGGTGGAAGTGAACATTGGCAAAGCCTGGCGTGCGCCAGACGTGGTGATGATCCCGATCCTGGTCATCCTGGGCTCGATGGCCGGCGGGCTGGTGGCGGCTGTTTGCACCGGAGAAGGCATCTGGACATCGCTGGCGCTCTCCAGCGGTTTTGGCTGGGTCACCCTGTCCAGCATCCTGGTCAGCAGCAAGCTGGGCAGCACTTATGGTGCCATTGCCATGCTGACCGACCTGTTTCGCGAACTGATGGCCATCATGATGCTTTATTTGCTGGGCGCACGCTGCAGCCGTGAGGCCATCGGCATCTGCGGCGCCACCGCGCTGGATGCCACGCTGCCGCTGATCCGGCTTAAATGTGGTACCAGCCACGTCACCCTGGCCTTGATCAGTGGCTTTGTCCTGACCCTGACCAGCCCGGTGCTGATCATGATTGCGCTGGCCAGCGCCTGATCCTGACCCCGCGCGGCTGAGCCGCCCTGAGACATGGGGACGGTCGCGCAGCATCACCTGCCGCGGTGCAACGCCACTGCCCCGGCACAGAACACGCCGCTTGCGCGCCGGGCAGATCAGCCATCCGGCCACCGCACTGCCGTGCTGGCTGACAGCGCCGCGCCGCCGCAAAGGCGACCGCCTACACCCCGATTTTCCCACGACGGATCCACCCCGCGCGGCATGCATGCCTCTTGCAGAGATAAATGTTACGTTATAACATTATTTTCATCACACACCAGCAGCCCCTGCCGGCACGCAAGCACCACCAACGCAGCGCGCAGCAGGAGCACGCACTACGCCGGCAAGCACATGAAAATGCCTGCCGCTCACCGCCACAACATATAGCAGGACAAAGCATGACACAGCCAAACAACAGCCAAGACGCCCGCCTGCCGGTCACTGTACTGTCCGGTTTTCTCGGCGCAGGCAAGACAACCTTGCTCAATCATGTGCTGAACAATCGGCAAGGCCTGCGCGTTGCCGTCATCGTCAACGACATGTCCGAGATCAATATTGACGCCCGGCTCATTGCCGAAGGCAGCGCAGCCTTGTCGCGCGCCGACGAAAAAATGGTTGAAATGAGCAATGGCTGCATTTGCTGTACCCTGCGCGAGGATTTGCTGATCGAGATCGCCAGGCTGGCCCGGGAACAGCGTTTTGACTATTTGCTGATCGAGTCCACCGGCATTGCCGAACCGCTGCCCGTGGCCGAAACCTTTACCTTCCGCGACGAAGACGGCACCAGCCTGTCCGACATCGCGCGCCTGGATACCATGGTGACGGTGGTGGATGCTTATAACTTCCTGCGCGACTACAGCTCCCAGGACTACCTCAGCGATCGGGGCGAAAGCCTGGGCGAGGATGACCAGCGCACCGTGGTCAGCTTGCTGATCGAGCAGGTTGAATTTTGTGACGTCATCGTGCTCAACAAAACCGATCTGCTGTCAGCCGCCGATGTCACACGGCTGGAAGCCATCCTGCGCGCGCTCAACCCGCGAGCGGACATCCTGCATGCCAGCTTTGGCAAGGTAAAGCTGGAGCGGATTCTGAATACCGGCCGCTTCGATTTTGAACAAGCGGCCGAAGCGCCGGGCTGGCTGCAGGAACTGCGTGGCGAACATATCCCCGAAACCGAAGAATATGGCATTTCCAGCTTTGTCTATCAGGCGCGGCGGCCCTTTCATCCTGCCCGCTTCCATCAGTGGATCCAGCAGGGCTGGTCTGGGGTGATCCGTTCCAAAGGCTATTTCTGGCTGGCCAGCCGGCCCGGCCTGGCCGGTAGCTGGTCGCAGGCCGGCCCCATGATCCGCCATGAACTGGGCGGCCTGTGGTGGGCAGCCGTCGCGCGCGAGGACTGGCCGCAAGATGAGGAAAGCCGCCGCATCATCCACCAGCGCTGGGTAGAACCCTACGGCGATGCGCAGCAGGAGTTGGTGCTCATCGGCATCAATATGGACCAGCACGCGCTGCGCCAGGGATTTGATGCCTGCCTGCTGACAGAGGAGGAACTGGCTGCCGGCCCCCAAGCCTGGGCCAAATATCCAGATCCCTTCCCGGACTGGGCCATCGGCAGCGCGGCAGCAGACTGAGCACCGCTCAGACTTACCCGCCCCCAGCCATACGGCATCCCGAGATGGATGCGTCCCGCCGCATCCATCTCAGCCGGCCGTCGCCCATTCCATTTGTTTGCTGATCGAAAGCAGAACATGCAAGCCCCCCTCGCACACGCAGCAGGCTGCGCCTTCATCGCAGATGATGCGCTGGCGCTGACACAGATCTTTGACGCAGACATCCAGCTGGCCATATGGCGCCGCGCCGTGGATGAGCACATCGCAGGATGGCTGGAACAACACGCGACAGCGCTCGGCACTGGCTTTCGCCAGATTCTGCCAGCCGGTCAGATACCGGATCTCAGCCGCCTGCCAGACGGAGCAGGCCGCACGGCCCTTGCCACAGATATTGCCTTGCTGGCCGACATGCTGGGCGAACTGCTGGATGCCCCCACCATCGGCATCCGGCTGGAAGTCATCAGGCAAGCCATGTGTCCGCGCCTGCACGTTGATCATGTCGGCATCCGGCTGCTATGTACCTATCGCGGCGATGGCACGCAATGGGTTGACAGCAGCAGCGTGGATCGGCGCTTTCTTGGCGCGGCGGGTGCCGGCAAGCCAGACGAAAGCTCGGGCCTGCTTAACCCCGGCCACCGGATTGAAAGCATCCCGCCCTTCAGCGTCGCCCTGCTCAAGGGAAGCCTGTGGCAAGGCAATGCCGGCGGCGGCATTGTGCATCGCTCCCCGCCGGTCGCTCAGCCACCGCGCGTGCTACTGGCCCTCGACGCCAGTTGGGATGACTGAATGGCGCATCAGACCGGCGCGCACTGCGGCTTTGCACGACTAGCAGTCGCGCATGGCGTCACACCGGGCCAATCCAACACCAGCGCTAACAGCACAACGCTACAGCCCACATGCAACAGCCCCCGGCCTTGACCGGGGGCTGTTGCTACGCGCCTGGCTGCGCTTAGGTTTTCACACGATAGTCCTTGATCAGATCATGTACCAGCTTGGCCTGCGAAGTAAGCTGCACCGCGGTGGACGCGCACTGCTCGGCATGTGTGCTGACTGCCTGTGTGGCATTGTCGATCTGGTGCAAGCCCTGGGTGATCTCCTCGATACCGCTTACCTGCTCCTGCGATGCCATGGAAATGCTCTCCACCAGTGCAGACAACTCTTCGGCACTGGAGACAATCTGCCGCAGCGAGTCGGACGTTTTATTCGCCACATTAACACCAACCGCAGTCTTGGCACTGGAAGACTGCACCAGCTTGGCCACCTGCTGGGCGGCATTGGCGCTGCGAATCGCTAGTGAGCGCACCTCGTCGGCCACCACGGCAAAACCACGTCCGGACTCCCCGGCACGGGCAGCTTCAATCGCCGCATTCAAGGCCAGCAAATTGGTCTGTTCGGTAATGTCGTTGATGGCCTGAATGATCGAGGTAATATTGTCACCAGAGGCTTTTATTTCCTGCATTGCCGCCAGCATTTCACCCATTTCACGCGCACCATTCAACGCAGCCGCATGCGAGGTCTGGGAAATGCTTCTGGCGCGCACAGCATTGTCGGCATTGCTTTTTGTCTGGGAACTGATCTCCGCCATGGCGGTACTGATCTGCTCGATCGAAGCCGCGGAACTGCCAGCCCCCTCGGACAACTCCTGGCTGAGGGCGGACATGTCTTTAGCGTTCCTATCGATGGCCCGGGCTTCATTCTGCAAATTGCCTATCATCCGGTTCAGGTTTTCCACCATCTTCTGCAGCGCCCTGCCCAACTGGTCGGATTGCGAAGTCAGCTTGACGTCGCAATCCAGATTCCCCTGGCTGATCTGCTCGGCCAGATTCACCTTTTCCTGCAGGCTGTCGGACATGCTGTTCAGGGCGGAGGCCAGTTTGCCCACCTCATCAGCAGAAGCCACGCTCAGCCGGGTATCAAAAATGCCATCTTCGATTTTCTGCGCCATGTCGGCGGCATCGCGGATTGGTTTGGCAATGCGCGCTGACATACGCCACAGGAACAGGCTGGCCAGCACAATGATGGCCAGCCCGATACCGATCTGCAGCATGGTGGTAAAGACAGAACGGCTGGTAATGTCATGATTCAGGGTGTTCACCTGCTCCAGCACCACGTCCTTCGGCACCTGAATCAACACCGCCCATGGCTTGCCGGTTTTCCCCAGCGGGATGGGGGCCAGTGCATTCATGGTATTCGCTGCGTCATCGGTCCAGGTCTTGGACTTGCCGGCCTGAATGTCGGCAAGCAGGCCCTGCGCATTGGACTCGCCCACCTCGGGGGTGAAAAGCTTGCCAATCAGGTCCGGATGGGCACTATCGGCCACCACCAGGCCACGATCACTCAGGATCAGCAGCTTGCCCTTGCCCTCATACAGTGTCTTATTGGTTTCCTGGCTGATTTTCTGCACAAAGTCGAGGTTGTAGTCGGCCCCGGCCACCCCCATGAATTTGCCATTGATGATGATGGGCACCGACATGGTCGCCAGGAAGACACTCTTGCCTTGCACGATGTATGGCAATGGTCCCAGCACGCTTTCCTTACTGCTAGCCTTCGGCCCGGCATACCAGCCGCCCTTGGGCACGCCGTTCGGATGCAAGGCATCCGAGTCGTACTCCACCAGCGGCTGCACCGCGATGGCACCACTCTCGCTACGGGTCCAGTACGGCGTGAACCGGCCGGTCTGGGGATTGTTGCCATTGCCTGCCGTTGCGTTCTGCGCATCCCCGCCGTCAACCGCATTAGGCTCCCAGCACGAATAGGTGCCGTTAAATTCCGGATTGCTCAGCAACACGTTATGCAGAATCGCATTCAGTTGCTGACGTCCCATCGGCAGGCTGCTTTTTGACAAGGCAAAGGTGTGCGCCATGGTACGTGCCGCATCCAGTGCCAGATCGAAGCGCGCCTGGATGGCACCGGCCTGGGCGGAGGCAAGATTGCTCAACTTGGCCTCGGTTTCCGTCCGGATCAATTCATTCATGCGCCCATTGACCATGCTTTGGGTCATCATCGACGAACCGACATTGATCGTTAGCAACACTACGGAACTGATGACCAGGGCCGTACCAGCCGCGACCGCGATGCGGCCCTGAACTGACTTCAAGCCCACCGCTTTGATTTTTTCTTTTGTTATTTTCATACCAACTCCCTGTTATTAAATATCCCCGGCAGAGCGACAGAAAGCCAAGATACTGCCGCCTCGGATCATGGCCATTCACCAGTAACCGACGCAGCCCTGTCCACCCTGTTTTTTACCCAGCAGTACCTGCATTTGAAACTAACAAAACATAAACCCATCCCGCGCAGCAGCACACAGCAAGCAAATGCAGATAAGCTACCGCGCATCCAGCAACATCCAAGCGGGTTGCAAACCCAGAAATCGGCAATAGTATTCCTTGGCACAAGGTGATCCGAGCGGCATCAAACTCAAGTCATGCTGTATATTCCTCAGCCCGGTAGCGAATCAAGATTCAAAGCCGATAGCGCGGCACAGACCAGATACAGACCAGCAGCCTCAGGCCAGAATGGACGATTGGCCAAGAAGCCGGGCCAGCAATAGGCAGCTTGAGCAACTTCACCTCAGTTTCCATACAAAGCCGCAGCCCTCAGATGACAAATATCAAGTTGCTGCACTTTAAGTTTGCAGTGACAAACTATTGTTTTACGCCAGCAACATGGCGCTTTAAATCGAATGCGATAACTATTTACAACAAGCACCCGAAGCAAAAACGCAGAATGCAGGCGGCAGTTCATTTCGCATCAAGCATGCAGCCGCAATAAACGCGTAGAAAATTGATATCCGGCATTGCATTGCTACAGATAAAACGCCGCAAAGCCGAAATAAAGATCACACGAATAAAGAATAATACATGGCAGAGATATTCCCATAAGCAGCCCCGATAAATACCTACTACTTTAGTCTTATTCCCTGATGAATATAGCCATGCTTGCCCTATATCCAAATATAGCGAGACTCACTCGCATTAAACCAATTGCGTAGTTAATTCATAAAAATCGATGACATTGAAATTTACAGCGCAGATATCACCACAAAATAAAGCCTTGACATCAAATAACGGTATAAAGCAGAGCAATACCAGCATGTCCGCAGACGCGACCCCGACTTGCTGGCCCAGCCAGCAGGTTCACTCCATCGCCAAGCAGGTGGCACAGCGGGAACAACAAGACAAGGCGGCAGCAGCAAGTGCCGAAAGGAGAAGCCGCAAGGCAGAGCACTGCGCCATCCGGGCCGCCTGCGGGTGTGGTGCATGTGGCTTGCATGCTGCTCGCCCTACCCTCGGCCGGGACAGTGGCTCAGGCGAGGGAGATCAAGCCGACTCGCCACGACAACAGACTGAGCCAGGAGCCGCGGCGTCAACCATGATGCATGGCGAGCACAAACAAAAACCCTCATCCGCTTTCCATGCCAGGGCAAGGAAAACAAATGAGGGTCGGTTTTCAGGCGTGTAGCACAATGGCTTGGCACTGTGCGCCGCCAGGGACTGCGGTTATGGCGCTGCGTGCAAGGCCATACGCAGCGTCAGCCCCTATTTAAAACAACTTGGAAATATCCTTGGCTTCCCAGTGCGGGAAGTGCTTGCGCACCAGTTGGTTGAATTCCAGCTCGAAAGCACGCAGGCGGGCCAGCTCGTCGCTCACCGGCTCGGCGCTGGATTCGGCCGCAGCCGTCACCATGCCCGCAGCAGCAGTGGCATTGCTCAGGCGGTCAATGATGATGAAGCTGCCAGTGCCACGGCACTGAGCATAGGCATCAAACACTACCGGGGCGTTCAGCTCCACGCGGCACAGGGCGATTTCGTTCAGCGCCAGCTCTTGCGCGTCAAACTGTTGCAGCGAGTTGACATCAACACGGTGCTCAATGGCAGACACACGTCCGCTCACCACCTTGCCCGCCAGCTTGAAACCGTATTCCTTGGCCACCACCAGCGGCGCCTCGGCCATCCACACCACATGGGCATCAAACGCCTGCGCCACATTGGGTTGCTGCTCGCCAGCACGCACAATCATGTCGCCGCGGGAAATGTCGATTTCATCTTCCAACGTCAGGGTAATGGCCTGACCGACAAAAGCTGAGGGTTGATTGCCTTCAAAGGTAACCACTTCCTTCACCTTGCTGCGCTTACCGGACGGCAGGGCCACAATCGCGTCGCCCGGCTTGACTTCGCCCGCCACCACGGTGCCGCAGAAGCCGCGGAAATCCAGATTCGGGCGATTGACATACTGCACCGGCAGACGGAAGGCTTCCAGCGCCACATCGTGGCTGACTTGCACGCTCTCCAGCAGCTCCATCAGGGTGGCACCCTGATACCAGCCCATGTTTTCGCTGCGGGTCACCACGTTATCGCCACGCAGGGCGGAAATCGGCACAAAGCGGATATCCGGGATGGTCAGGTGCTCGGAAAAGGCTAGGTATTCTTCACGGATACGGTCATACACTGCCTGGCTGTGCTCCACCAGGTCCATCTTGTTGATGGCCACAATCACGTGCTTGATGCCCAGCAGGCTGACAATGTAGCTGTGACGACGGGTCTGGGTTTGCACACCACGGCGCGCGTCAATCAGGATGACCGCCAGGTTGCAGGTAGACGCGCCGGTAGCCATGTTGCGGGTGTACTGCTCGTGGCCCGGGCAGTCGGCAATGATGAACTTGCGCTTTTCGGTGCTGAAGTAGCGGTAGGCCACGTCAATGGTAATGCCTTGCTCGCGTTCGGCCTGCAAACCATCCACCAGCAAGGCCAGGTCGATTTCCTGGTCGGTGGTGTTGTACTTTTTCGAATCGCGCTCGATTGCCGCCAACTGGTCTTCGAAAATCAGCTTGGAGTCGTGCAGCAGGCGGCCAATCAGGGTGGATTTGCCGTCATCGACATTGCCACAGGTGATGAAGCGCAGCATGTCCTTGTTTTCATGCTGTTTCAGGTATTCCAGGATATCGCTGGCAATCAGCTCGGACTGGTGAGACATGATCGTTCTTTCCGCTGTAGCCCACCGCCAGGGCGATGAGCATCAATTCTTCAGAGTGGTGACTGGATGGAGCCGGGCTTAGAAATAGCCTTCCATCTTCTTCTTTTCCATCGAACCTGCCTGATCATGGTCGATCAGACGGCCCTGACGCTCGCTGGTGGTGGTCAGCAGCATTTCCTGGATCACCTCCGGCAGCGTGGCGGCAGTGGATTCCACCGCGCCGGTCAGCGGGTAACAGCCCAGCGTGCGGAAGCGCACCTGCTTCTTGGTGATGCTGGCTTTTTGCTCGGGCGTCAGGTATTGCAGGATGCGGTCGTCATCAATCATCACCAGCGTGCCATTGAGGTTGACCACTTCACGCTCGGCGGCGAAATACAGCGGCACGATGTCGATGTTTTCCAGGTAGATGTACTGCCAGATATCCAGCTCGGTCCAGTTGGACAGCGGGAACACGCGGATGCTCTCGCCCTTGTCGATCTTGCTGTTGTAGATGTTCCAGAGTTCCGGACGCTGGTTTTTCGGGTCCCAGCGGTGGTTCTTGTCGCGGAAGGAATACACGCGCTCCTTGGCGCGGGATTTCTCTTCGTCACGACGCGCGCCACCAAAGGCCGCGTCAAAACCGTATTTGTTCAGTGCCTGCTTCAGGCCTTCGGTCTTCATCACGTCGGTGTGCTTGGCACTGCCTACGGTGAACGGGTTGACGTTAGCCTTCACGCCCTCTTCATTCACATGCACGATCAGGTCCCAGCCTTCGGCTGCCTGCTTGTCGCGCAGGGCGTACATGTCCTTGAACTTCCAGGTGGTGTCCACATGCATCAGCGGGAACGGCGGCTTGCCCGGCGCAAAAGCCTTGCGCGCCAGATGCAGCATCACGGCAGAGTCCTTGCCGATACTGTACAGCATGACCGGATTTTCAAATTCCGCGGCCACTTCGCGAATGATGTGAATCGACTCGGCTTCCAGCTGCTTGAGATGAGTCAGCTTCTGTTGACTGATATTCATGGTTCCCGCCTGTTTCTGGCCTGCCTGCACTCCTGATGAGCACAGCACGATAGTTTGCTTGCCGCTCAATTTACCGGAAGGGCCACAAATTTCCAAAACCAGTTGGATATATCAATATGCACTATCCAAGTGAAAATTCAGTCCAAAGAGCAATAACGCAATACCGATTAAGCCATGCCGCACGGGCTGTTTAGCCATATAGTGACAAGCAGGGAGAAAACATCATGAACCGCGACAACAATAATGCGGAATACCAGCCCATCCGTCACATCCACGGCAGCGATGGCAGCACCTTGCTGCAGGCTGAGGCCAACGGACAGCAATACCTGCTCATGCCAATGACAGAGCAGACCGACACTGTCACACCGCCGCATGGTCTGCTGGCCAGACCATCTGACACCGCAACCGTGGGCGCGCAGGACTATGCTTGCTATCTGCTTGGCAAGCAGCAGTTGCTGGCAGACACCCTCCATCGCCGTGTGGACGACAGCGAGGCGGCCGGCATGGTGTGCGACATCCTGGAGGTTCTGCTGCATCTGCAATTACAGCAGCGCGCGCTGCCACATCTGGATGCCGAACACAGCCTGATCGACTCGCACGGTCAAATCAGCCTGCTCGGCTTGCACGCCAGCATTATCGAACAAGCGGTTCAACATACACTGGGCTTGTCCTATGCCACGCTTGGTGCCAGCACTGCCGACATGTGGAGCTTTCCCGCGCGCATCGTCAACAGCCTTGAACCCTACCCGCCCGGCCCGGTGCGCCAGCCACAACACAGCGGGGCCCGGCTGCGCATGCTGGGCAACCTGGCCAATGAACTGACTCAACTGCTGACAGGGCCGGCCAGCCTGCGCACCAGCCAGCTTCAGCCACTGCTGGCCCGTTACGAGCGAGCCTGCACCGTGGAAGCAAGCACCCTGCACGCGCTGATTGCCGCCAGCCAGGCCGAATTTGCCAGTTATTTGCATGAATGGAGCGGCGACAGCAGCACGCAAGGCAATGCCCAGCTACTGAAGACGGCTTCGCTTGGCCTCCAGCCCGACAGTCAGCACCTCCCCGCCACACCCGAACTAGAAGCCAGCTATGTCCATACCCCGGCGGCAACCACATCCTTGCTTTCCAGTGGCGTGCAGGACATCACCAGCACACTGCTGGGCAGTTATCAACTTAACGATCTGCTGCGCATGATTCTGGAAATCATGTACCGTGCGGTGGGCTTCGATCATGTGCTGCTCTGCACCCGGGATGCACGGCAAAACATTTTGCAAGCCCGCTTCGGCTTTGGAGAAGACACAGCCTTGCTGCTGAGCCAGTTCAAGGTGGATCTGCAGCAACAGGACAATGCTTTCTGCATTGCCATGGAGCGCAATGTCGACATATTCATTGAAGACGCCAGCGCCCCGGCCATCAGCAGCCATATCCCACTGTGGTACCGCCAACTGGATCTGGCACAGACGTTTATCATCTTTCCGCTGGTGCTGGAAAAGAGGAAAATAGGCTTTCTATATGGTGACAAAAAGCAGGCGCACAGCCTGCCATTGCGCCCAGACGAACTTAACCTGCTCAAAACACTGCGCAACCAGGCTTTACTGGCCATCCGCCAGAAGCAGAACTGAACCGGTACACCTCCAGGAAAGCCGCTTGCCCACCAACATCATGACACGCAGAAAGCTGCTGCAATACGGCCTCGGCACAGCCGGGGCCATGCTGCTGCAGGCCTGCGGCACCGCGCTGCAGCGATCTGCCACCGTCAAACCAGCTCATAGCACCATGCCACTGCAAACCCAGGAAATCGCGCTACTCGCCTGCTCAGGAACATTGCCCAACGCCCTGCAACGCCAACACGGCGTGGAGCGACTGCAACAGGCGGGTTTTAACATCAGTAACCGCAGCGCAATCGATCGTCAATACCAGCGCTTTGCCGGGACCGACCAAGAACGGCTGCAGGACCTCAACCACCTGACACAGCGCCAGGACATGCCGCGCATGCTGCTGGCTGGACGTGGCGGTTATGGTGCATGCCGCCTGTTGCCATACATCGACTATGCCAGGCTGTGTCCCATGCTCAAGGAAGCCGGCACCCAGATCATGGGCTACAGTGATTTCACCGCCATCCAACTTGCCTTGCTGGCCAAGGGCGGAGTTGGCAGCTTTGCCGGCCCCATGCTGTACAGCGACTTCGGCGGGCGCAAGCTCAGCCCGATGACCATGCAGCACTTCATCCAGGCGACAACAACGGAAAACTGGACCGTCTCCACCCCCACTCCACAAGCCAGCACGGCAACAGGTGAGGGCATATTCTGGGGCGGCAATCTCAGCGTCTTGTCCAGCCTGGTCGGCAGCCCATACCTGCCGGACATTCGCGGTGGCTTGTTGTTTCTGGAGGATGTAGGCGAGCAACCCTACCGCCTCGAGCGCATGCTGCAACAACTCTATCTGGCCGGTATTTTGCAGCGGCAAAAAGCCATCTTCCTGGGTGATTTCGCCATGGGCCGCATCGTGGATGCCTACGATGCAGGCTACACGCTGGATACCGTGATTGCACAAATACGCAGCCAGCTAAACATCCCCGTTTTCACTGGCATTCCGTTCGGACACATTCACGACAAAACCACCCTGCCGCTGGGCTACCCTGCCCGCTTCACTGCCAATGAAACCGGCCTTTCGCTTACCTTCAGTCACTACCCGGTGCAGCCTGCCAGCGGACTCACGCTGGAACGGCTGCTGACGGAAAGCTAAGCCCGGAAACAATAAAGCCACCCAAGGGTGGCTTTATGTTTGGCTTTTTGTTTGGCACCGCAGCAGGCCCAGCCGGACTTCAGGCTGACTGCGCGCTGGCAGCCTTCCCTACAAGGAAGCGCCGTGCAGCACGGGCAAAGAAAAGTTCAGCAGCAAGAAGACCGCCGCAGATGGCGGGCAGTACAGTCCGTTCTGACTGATTGAGAATTAGCCGACCATAAAAGCACAAAGCCCAGCTCGATTGAGCTGGGCTTCTGTAAGGGGAGTCTGGCAGTGTCCTACTTTCACATGGCGAATGCCACACTATCATCGGCGCTAAGGCGTTTCACGGTCCTGTTCGGGATGGGAAGGCGTGGGACCACCTCGCTATGGCCACCAGACATAAACTGTCAACAAACTTGAAGAAGCTTTGTCATCCAGACTTCGTCTGAATCACTGAATTAATTAGGTATCTTATCTTGGATCTTTGATCGCGTCGCACATTCACTATCCATCCGGTCTCGGTTTCCCAAGCCACTCAAATGATAGGATCAAGCCTCACGAGCAATTAGTATCGGTTAGCTTAACGCCTCACAGCGCTTCCACACCCGACCTATCAACGTCCTGGTCTCGAACGACTCTTCAGGAGGGTCTAGCCCTCAGGGAAGTCTCATCTTCAGGCGAGTTTCGCGCTTAGATGCTTTCAGCGCTTATCTCTTCCGAACTTAGCTACCCGGCAATGCCACTGGCGTGACAACCGGTACACCAGAGGTTCGTCCACTCCGGTCCTCTCGTACTAGGAGCAGCCCCCGTCAAACTTCCAACGCCCACTGCAGATAGGGACCAAACTGTCTCACGACGTTTTGAACCCAGCTCACGTACCACTTTAAATGGCGAACAGCCATACCCTTGGGACCGGCTACAGCCCCAGGATGTGATGAGCCGACATCGAGGTGCCAAACACCGCCGTCGATGTGAACTCTTGGGCGGTATCAGCCTGTTATCCCCGGAGTACCTTTTATCCGTTGAGCGATGGCCCTTCCATTCAGAACCACCGGATCACTATGTCCTGCTTTCGCACCTGCTCGACTTGTCGGTCTCGCAGTTAAGCTACCTTTTGCCATTGCACTATCAGCACGATTTCCGACCGTACCTAGGTAACCTTCGAACTCCTCCGTTACACTTTGGGAGGAGACCGCCCCAGTCAAACTGCCTACCATGCACTGTCCCCGATCCGGATAACGGACCAAGGTTAGAACCTCAAAGGGGTCAGGGTGGTATTTCAAGGTCGGCTCCACAGGAACTAGCGTCCCTGCTTCAAAGCCTCCCACCTATCCTACACAAACCACTTCAAAGTCCAATGCAAAGCTACAGTAAAGGTTCACGGGGTCTTTCCGTCTAGCAGCGGGGAGATTGCATCTTCACAAACACTTCAACTTCGCTGAGTCTCAGGAGGAGACAGTGTGGCCATCGTTACGCCATTCGTGCGGGTCGGAACTTACCCGACAAGGAATTTCGCTACCTTAGGACCGTTATAGTTACGGCCGCCGTTTACTGGGGCTTCGATCAAGAGCTTGCACCCCATCACTTAACCTTCCAGCACCGGGCAGGCGTCACACCGTATACGTCCACTTTCGTGTTGGCACAGTGCTGTGTTTTTGATAAACAGTCGCAGCCACCGATTCTCTGCGACCTGTCGTAGCTCCCACCGCAGGGTGTTCACCACAACAGGCATACCTTCTCCCGAAGTTACGGTATCAATTTGCCGAGTTCCTTCTCCTGAGTTCTCTCAAGCGCCTTAGAATTCTCATCCTGCCCACCTGTGTCGGTTTGCGGTACGGTTCTTGTGTAGCTGAAGCTTAGTGGCTTTTCCTGGAAGCGTGGTATCAGTCACTTCAGGTCCGTAGACCCTCGTTATCACTTCTCGGCGTTAAAGAAGGGCGGATTTGCCTACCCTTCACGCCTACCGGCTTGAACGACCTATTCCAACAGGCCGCTGACCTAACCTTCTCCGTCCCCACATCGCACTACACAAAAGTACGGGAATTTTAACCCGTTTCCCATCGACTACGCTTTTCAGCCTCGCCTTAGGGGCCGACTCACCCTACGCCGATGAACGTTGCGTAGGAAACCTTGGGCTTTCGGCGAGCGGGCTTTTCACCCGCTTTATCGCTACTCATGTCAGCATTCGCACTTCTGATATCTCCAGCATCCCTTACGAGACACCTTCACAGACCTACAGAACGCTCCCCTACCATCTGCACTTACGTGCAAATCCGCAGCTTCGGTTATCAGTTTGAGCCCCGTTACATCTTCCGCGCAGGACGACTCGACCAGTGAGCTATTACGCTTTCTTTAAATGATGGCTGCTTCTAAGCCAACATCCTGGCTGTCTGGGCCTTCCCACTTCGTTTACCACTTAACTGATCATTTGGGACCTTAGCTGGCGGTCTGGGTTGTTTCCCTCTTGACGATGGACGTTAGCACCCACCGTCTGTCTCCCATGCTCGCACTTTCCGGTATTCAGAGTTTGCCATGGTTTGGTAAATCGCAATGACCCCCTAGCCATAACAGTGCTTTACCCCCGGAAGTGATACATGAGGCACTACCTAAATAGTTTTCGGGGAGAACCAGCTATCTCCGAGTTTGTTTAGCCTTTCACCCCTATCCACAGCTCATCCCCTAGTTTTGCAACACTAGTGGGTTCGGACCTCCAGTGCGTGTTACCGCACCTTCATCCTGGCCATGGATAGATCACTCGGTTTCGGGTCTACGCCCAGCAACTAAAGCGCCCTATTCGGACTCGGTTTCCCTACGCCTCCCCTATGCGGTTAAGCTTGCTACTGAACGTAAGTCGCTGACCCATTATACAAAAGGTACGCAGTCACCCCTTGCGAGGCTCCCACTGTTTGTATGCATCCGGTTTCAGGTTCTATTTCACTCCCCTCCCGGGGTTCTTTTCGCCTTTCCCTCACGGTACTGGTTCACTATCGGTCGATCACGAGTATTTAGCCTTGGAGGATGGTCCCCCCATCTTCAGACAGGATTTCGCGTGTCCCGCCCTACTTTTCGTATGCTCAGTACCAAGAATGAAATTTCGTGTACGGGGCTATCACCCACTATGGCGGACATTTCCAGGTCCTTCCACTATCTCAATCTCTATCACATACAGGCTATTCCGCGTTCGCTCGCCACTACTGACGGAATCTCGGTTGATTTCTTTTCCTCGAGTTACTTAGATGTTTCAGTTCACTCGGTTCGCTTCCACAGACCTATGTATTCAGTCTGGGATACCCTTGCGGGTGGGTTTCCCCATTCGGATATCGCGGGATCAAAGCTCTATTGCCAGCTCCCCCGCGCTTTTCGCAGGCTTACACGTCCTTCATCGCCTGTGATCGCCAAGGCATCCACCAGATGCACTTAGTCGCTTGACCCTATCATTTCAGTAACCTGAGTTACCAATCCGACAGGATTGTGTTTGTGCGACATGTCACACCGCCCCTTTTGTGATGGCGACATGACATTAGATACAATCAAATTCCCAAGATGACGATTTGTCCTGCATGCAGAGTTAACTTCATGCATTTCATTTCGCCGTCTAATTAATTCGGCTTCTTCAGTTTGTTAAAGATCGGGCGTTCGACCTTGCGGTCAATTCAACGCAAACAAAAAGATACCCGGAAACAACGTTTCCAGATGCGTTTTTGTTTGAGTTGAGGTGGTGGAGGATGACGGGATCGAACCGACGACCCCCTGCTTGCAAAGCAGGTGCTCTCCCAACTGAGCTAATCCCCCAAACTGGTGGGTCTGGAAGGACTCGAACCTTCGACCCCTGCGTTATCAACACAGTGCTCTAACCAGCTGAGCTACAAACCCAGTCAAACCCTTAAAATCTCGAATAACCGATAGGCTGTGAATACTTGACGATCGCCTTCTCTAGAAAGGAGGTGATCCAGCCGCAGGTTCCCCTACGGCTACCTTGTTACGACTTCACCCCAGTCATGAATCCCACCGTGGTAAGCGGCCTCCTTACGGTTAGCCTACCCACTTCTGGTGAAACTCACTCCCATGGTGTGACGGGCGGTGTGTACAAGACCCGGGAACGTATTCACCGCAGCATGCTGATCTGCGATTACTAGCGATTCCGACTTCACGCACTCGAGTTGCAGAGTGCGATCCGGACTACGATCGGTTTTATGAGATTGGCTCCACCTCGCGGCTTGGCTACCCTCTGTACCGACCATTGTATGACGTGTGAAGCCCTGGTCATAAGGGCCATGAGGACTTGACGTCATCCCCACCTTCCTCCGGTTTGTCACCGGCAGTCCCATTAGAGTGCTCAACTAAATGGTAGCAACTAATGGCAAGGGTTGCGCTCGTTGCGGGACTTAACCCAACATCTCACGACACGAGCTGACGACAGCCATGCAGCACCTGTGTTACAGCTCCCTTTCGGGCACCAATCCATCTCTGGAAAGTTCTGTACATGTCAAGACCAGGTAAGGTTTTTCGCGTTGCATCGAATTAATCCACATCATCCACCGCTTGTGCGGGTCCCCGTCAATTCCTTTGAGTTTTAACCTTGCGGCCGTACTCCCCAGGCGGTCAACTTCTCGCGTTAGCTACGCTACCAAGGATTCAAACCCCCAACAGCTAGTTGACATCGTTTAGGGCGTGGACTACCAGGGTATCTAATCCTGTTTGCTCCCCACGCTTTCGTGCATGAGCGTCAGTGTCATCCCAGGGGGCTGCCTTCGCCATCGGTATTCCTCCGCATCTCTACGCATTTCACTGCTACACGCGGAATTCTACCCCCCTCTGACGCACTCTAGCTGTGCAGTCT
Organism: Aquitalea magnusonii; assembly: GCF_002217795.2. NCBI lineage: Bacteria > Pseudomonadati > Pseudomonadota > Betaproteobacteria > Neisseriales > Chromobacteriaceae > Aquitalea > Aquitalea magnusonii. The sequence continues at coordinate 1,528,849 of NZ_AP018823.1, read as the reverse complement.
CCAATGCAGTTCCCAGGTTAAGCCCGGGGCTTTCACATCAGACTTACACAACCGCCTGCGCACGCTTTACGCCCAGTAATTCCGATTAACGCTTGCACCCTACGTATTACCGCGGCTGCTGGCACGTAGTTAGCCGGTGCTTATTCTTCAGGTACTGTCATCCCCCAGCGATATTAGCGCTAGGAATTTCCTCCCTGACAAAAGTCCTTTACAACCCGAAGGCCTTCTTCAGACACGCGGCATGGCTGGATCAGGCTTGCGCCCATTGTCCAAAATTCCCCACTGCTGCCTCCCGTAGGAGTCTGGGCCGTGTCTCAGTCCCAGTGTGGCGGATCATCCTCTCAGACCCGCTACTGATCGATGCCTTGGTGAGCCTTTACCTCACCAACTAGCTAATCAGACGTCGGCCGCTCAAATAGCGCAAGGTCTTACGATCCCCTGCTTTCCTTCTCAAAGCGTATGCGGTATTAGCTATCCTTTCGGATAGTTATCCCCCACTACTCGGCACGTTCCGACGCATTACTCACCCGTTCGCCACTCGTCAGCGGAGCAAGCTCCCTGTTACCGTTCGACTTGCATGTGTAAAGCATGCCGCCAGCGTTCAATCTGAGCCAGGATCAAACTCTTCAGTTCAATCTCATAGCAAATTTTCTGGCACGCAAGATCAAAGAAAATAACAAGTATTTCTTGTCTTGCAGTGCAAGTATTTGGCTTTCGCCAAGCACTCACACCTATCGGTTATTCTGTTTTTTAAAGAGCGGTGCAGGTCGCTGCGTTTCGTTTCCGTCGCTGCGTTGTCTGCTGAGGAGGCGAACTATACCGCCCTGCCCCACCCTCGTCAACACTTTGTGCGAATAAATCTGCAGGATTTGCCAAAATTCCGTCCCGCAGACCGCTAAGTCACTGAACGGTAATACTTTATGAAATACGGGTTTCATGGCTGTTTTGCTGCGCATGCACAGTCAGCGGCGCACTGGCGTCCATCCTGATGCTGACCCACGGGGGAAACTGGCGCAAAAAGCGGGTCTCACCACCGGCACAGGCAGCAAAAAGCCCGGCTGCGCCGGGCTTGGTGACTTCCATATAGATGCAAGCGCGTATTCAGCGCTGCTTCAGCTTGGCAAATGCCGCAGCCATGGCTGACTCGCCAGCGGGCTGCTGCGCACGACCTTGTGACGGGCGGTTACGCTGCTCTCCTGCTGGGCGGGCGTTGTCAGAACGGCCGGCACGGCTGTTTGCACCCACTTCGTCATTCAGCCGCATGGTCAGGGCGATGCGCTTGCGCGCCACGTCCACTTCCAGCACCTTGACCTTAACCACATCACCGGCCTTCACCACCTTGCGCGGGTCGTCGATGAATTTGCTGGACAGTGCGGAAATATGGACCAGGCCATCCTGATGCACGCCAATATCCACAAAGGCACCAAAGTTGGCCACATTGGTGACCACCCCTTCCAGCACCATGCCGGGTTGCAGATGCTTGATGTCCTCGACACCATCCTGGAAGGTGGCAGTCTTGAACTCCGGCCGCGGGTCCCGACCCGGCTTGTCCAGCTCTTTCAGGATGTCCATGACGGTGGGCAGGCCGAAACGCTCATCGGTATAGTCAGTTGCCTTGACCGACTTGAGCGTCACCGAATCCCCCAGCAAGGACTTCACCTCCCGGCCCAGCCTGGCAACGATTTTTTCTACCACCGGGTAGGCTTCCGGGTGTACCGACGAGGCATCCAGCGGATTGTCACCGCCGCTGATGCGCAGGAAGCCCGCTGCCTGCTCGAAGGTTTTCTCACCCAGGCGCGGCACTTTCAACAGTTGCTTGCGGTTCCTGAACGCGCCGTTCTGGTCGCGATAAGCCACGATATTGGCGGCCAAGGTAGCATTCAGCCCGGAGATGCGGGTCAGCAGCGGGACGGATGCGGTATTCACGTCCACACCCACGGCATTCACGCAATCTTCCACTACAGCATCCAGCGCGCGTGCCAACTGGCTTTGGTTGACGTCATGCTGATACTGGCCCACGCCGATGGATTTGGGGTCGATCTTCACCAGCTCGGCCAAAGGGTCCTGCAAGCGGCGGGCAATGGAGACTGCACCGCGCAAGCTGACGTCCATATCGGGGAATTCCTTGGCTGCCAGCTCGGAAGCCGAATACACCGAGGCGCCCGCCTCGGACACCACGATCTTGGTCATGCCCAATTGCGGGTAAGCCTTGATCAGGTCCTGTGCCAGCCTGTCGGTTTCCCGGCTGGCCGTACCATTGCCAATGGAAATCAGGTCAACATGGTGACGGGTACACAGAGCACCCAGAATGGCGATGGACTTGTCCCATTCGCGGCGTGGCTCGTGCGGGTAGATGGCGGTGGTGTCCAGCACCTTGCCGGTACCATCCACCACGGCTACTTTCACGCCGGTACGCAAGCCCGGATCCAGGCCCAGGGTGGCGCGCTGACCCGCCGGTGCCGCCAGCAGCAAGTCGTGCAGATTATCGGCAAACACCTTGATGGCCTCGCCATCTGCCGCTTCTTTCAGCTTGCCCATCAGGTCCAGCTCCAGCGACAGGAAGATCTTGGCGCGCCAGCACAGACGGACACCATCCAGCAGCCATTTGTCGGCAGCGCGGCCCTTGTCTTGCACACCAAAGCGCTGGGCGATCATCAATTCGTAAGCGGAACGCTCGGTAATCGGCGTTTCATCCGGCTGATATTTCAATGCCAGACTGAGCACGCCTTCATTGCGACCGCGCAGCAAAGCCAGCGCACGATGGGATGGCGTGGCGCGAATGGCTTCGCGATGGTCGAAGTAGTCGGCAAACTTGGCACCTTCCTGCTCCTTGCCCGCCACCACACTGGCAGCCAGCTCGCCTTCGTTCCACAACTTTTCGCGCAGGCGACCCAGCAGCTCGGCATCTTCGGCGAACTGTTCGATCAGGATGGCACGCGCGCCATCCAGTGCAGCCTTGACATCAGCCACACCAGCCTCGGCATTGAGATAGCCTTCTGCCAATGCTTCCGGCTGTTGCGTGGGATCGGCAAGCAGACTGTCAGCCAGCGGCTGCAAGCCGGCTTCGCGGGCGATTTGCGCCTTGGTACGACGCTTGGGCTTGTAAGGAAGGTAAAGGTCTTCGAGTGCCGTTTTGTTGTCGGCAGCGTACAGCGCAGCGGTCAGCTCAGGGGTGAGTTTGTCCTGGTCGCGAATGCTGGCGAGGATGCTGTCGCGACGTTCATCCAGCTCACGCAGATACACCAGCCGCTCGGCCAGGGTACGCAACTGGGTGTCGTCCAGCCCGCCGGTCACTTCCTTGCGGTAGCGGGCGATAAAGGGAACGGTGGCACCACCGTCGATCAGTTCGATGGTGGCCGCCACCTGGTTTTCACGTACGGCGAGTTCAGTGGCCAGACGACTGGCAATGCTTTTCAACATCGGTTTTTATTCTTTCGTGCTGAACAAAAACCGCTACTGTACCGCCATTCACTCCAAAATCAAGCAGCAACCGGCTTTGCCAACCAAGCCTGAGCCTCTTCCACCGTATCGAAATATTCAAGATGGTTGTGTGACAGCAGGCCGGCAATGTGGGCCGCCAGCTTGATCCATACATCATTCACTACCAAGGCAATGCGGCCAAAATCCTGCTCGTGCGCGCGCACGAACTTGACCTCTTCCAGCGCCATATCAAGGGTAAAGTCCACCAGCTCGGACAGATCCAGCAGCACATCCGGCTTGCCTTGTTCGGCAACGCGCTTGACCAGCGCGTCTTCAAACAGCTTGAAATCTGCCAGCGAGAATTCATTAAACAGCGCCACATCCAGACCATAATCCTGTTCGCGGATAGAAATCATGCTGCATCTCCTAAAGTGTGAGTTTTGCCTGTTATTGTTGATGAAACCACGCCGGCATCGATGGCGTGATCATGATTGTATTCTAGTGCGCGGCGGTGAAGATTCTGCTGACAACCGTCAAGGAGTGGCATGTTTTTGGCATGAATCAGCGCAGTGCAGCCAGCAAACCCGCCCCGACAATCAGGCCCATGCCCAGCAAGGCATCCGGCCCCAGCGCATCACCCCACAGCAAGACGCCCAGCAAGGCCGAGAACACCACGGTGAGGTAGGCAAAACTGGCCACCAGATATTTACGCCCCACCTTGTAAGCCATGGTCATGGCCAACTGCCCCAACATGCCGCAAACTCCCACCCCCAGCAAGGCCGATACATTGCCAGCATGCACCGGCGAGAAGCCCGGACCAAGCAGCAGCCATATCGCCCCGAACAGGCTGGCGATGGCAAAAAACCAGAACACCACCCGCCAGGATGGTTCGCCCATCTGGCCCAGCTCCCGCACCTGGAACACGGCAAAGCCAGCGCTGATGCCGGACAGCAGGCCCACCACGCCGGCCAGCCATTGATCCGAGCTGAAGGTAGGCCGCAACAATAGCACGATGCCCAAAAAGCCCAGCCCCAGCGCCAGTGCGGCCGGGCGTGACAGCTTGTCTTTGAGCTTGACCACGCAAATCAGCGAGAAAAACAGCGAGGAGGTGTAGTTGAGCGTAACCGCCGTGGACAGCGGCAAATGGGTGAGCGCATAAAACAGCGCCGACATGGACAGATAGCCGACAAAGCTGCGCTTGATATGACCCAGCCAGTGCGGCGTGGACAGCGACAGCCCGCGCCAGCGGATGGCGGCCCCCAGAATGACGGTGCCGATCAGGGTGCGCCAGAACAGCAGCTCAATAGCATTGAAGTGCTGCGCACCGGCTTTGACAAACACGCCCATCAGCGCAAAGAAAGCCGCAGCAATTACCATCCAGCCCGCCCCCAAGCGGCCATGACGCAGACGGGCAAACAGCGATTCAGCCATGCAAACAACACTCCCGTGGCATTTCAGCCGGCATCATGGCTTGCGCAAGCTGGTGGCCGACAAGCAGATGGCTTCCATCTGGTGACGGTAGGTTTTGAATTCGGATGCATTGGCCGCACAGCGCGCTTCCAGCAGGCGCTTGCCTGGCGTTGGCAGGAAAACATGCAGATTATGCCGCACGATCCACAAGCGCCCGGAAACGAAACGACCCTCGCGATATTCGGTCACCAGCCGCCCGGTGTGGGAATTGAGCCGGGCATACAAGGCGGCCTCGCGATCGCCATCTGCCTGGCGGTAGCGGCGCAACAAGCGCTCCGGCGCATCTTTTCGTCCCGCCTTGTACTCCTGCAGCGTCACTTCGATGGCGGCACGCTCGCGCTGGTCTGCCTTGGGCGGCACCACCTTGATCACACGCACGCCCTCCTGCACCACGCTGCGCACTTTCCAGCCTGCCGGCAAGGTAAAGCTGATCTTGCTGGCCGGATCGGTAAAACTGGCGGCCAGTACGGGCCCAGCCATCAGGCTGATGCCAAGAATATAGAGATGTTTTTTCCAGTGCATTGTCATCAAGACAAAGAAAAAGGCGCGGAAACCCGCGCCTTTGCCATTCTGCACTGAAACGCCCGGCTTAGCCAGCCATCGCATCGCCCATCAGGCGACGATAGAACTCGTGGAAGTGTTGCATTCCTTCCTCGGTGGGGTATTGATACGGCCCCACTTCGCTCTCGCCCCGCAGCCACAGAGCCCGACGGCCCAGGTGCATGCGATAGCAGATTTCGTCGTCTTCCTTGGCGGTTTCGAAGTAGGCGGCCTGCTCTGCCTCGACGAATTCCGGCTCGAAATACACCACATCTTCCGGGTAGTAGAACTCGGTGATGACGGTGCATTTTTCCGGGCCACGCGGAATCACCACGCTGACCACCAGCACATGCGGATACCACTCCACCATGATGTTGGGGTAGTAGGTGAGCCAGATAGCGCCGAATTCGGGCTGACGGTCGGCAAAGCGGCGGCGCACTTCCTCGTGCCACTTGCCATACACGCGCGAGCCGGAACGGGCCAACTGGTTTTTCACCCCCACCGTCTGCACGTGATACTGCGCACCCCACTCCCACTTGAGTTCGGCGCAATCGACAAAATTGCCCAAACCCGGATGGAAGGGATCGACGTGGTAGTCCTCGGAATAGACTTCGATGAAAGTCTTCCAGTTGAAGTCATACTCGGTGGTATGCGTCGAATGGAAGGCAAACTCGGAGAAGTCCAGGTGTTTGGCCACGCCAAGCTGCGCCAGATCGGCGGCGATGTCACGACCGGCATCAAACAGCAAACCGTTCCAGTTGGTCAGTTGCGTCTGATTCAGGTTCAGGCAAGGCGTTTGCGGGAAATGCGGCGCGCCCAGCAGCTTGCCTTCGGCGTCGTAAGTCCAGCCATGCAGATTGCACACCATGTGGTTGCCATTGCCGCGACCCTGATAAATCAGCGCCTGACGATGGCGACAGACGTTGGAAATCAGCTTGATTTCACCGCCCACATTCTTGAGCATCTTGCCGTGGCCCAGCCATTCCAGCGTGTGATAGTCGCCCTCATTGGGCACCATCAGCGCATGGCCGTAGTACTGCGGAGCAGTGGCAAACAGTTGTTTTTGCTCCAGCTCGTAATGAGCCGGGTCAAAATAGGTATAGATAGGCAGCTGAGCAGCAGATGCTTGCAGCATCTGCGAAGAAGCCAGATCAGACATTATTCCCACACCTCCGTGGAAGAAGATATAAGACCAGCCGAATCTCGCTAAACGAGTTTACGGAACCATCAAAACGATAATGAAAACAAAGGCAAAGCCCCTGCTTTTCGAGGGCGGGATTATGCCCCGCCCCGCAAGGGGGGGCAAGCTATTTTTGGCGATGACAAGCCGCCGCAGAATGAAACATTGCCACTACAAAGCGTATTTTTGCGGATTTTGACACAAAAACCCCACGGTCAGCCTTAAAAATCATTGCGTTAGCGCAAGTTGTGCGCAGCAATATCAGCACTTGATGATGGCTATGCTATACTCGGCGCACGGTTGAACCGGCAAAATGGCCAGAGGCTAGCTGAAACGTGACAGCAAGCTTGCACATGGCGTGCCAACACCGCATCCGCCACTGGCGGACAGCAGGTGCAAAGCCACGCCAGCAAAGCAATGCAGCAACAAGGTAAAACCCGTATTGCAGCCTTGTGGGACCCACCGGATAATCGCCAGCCGGCTCATGCCGATCAAAGGAAAATCAAGAGGAGCCCGTCTACTGCACAGCCGGTCATCAGGCCGACACAGTCATAACCTTAATATGGCCAATCCACCGGATTGATGCAGTGATTTTCCCCACGGACCCCTTTTTCGTCATTTACGACCCCCCAGTGCCTATGAAATCAAGCATTCTCGTTATCAACTGCGGCAGTTCCTCGCTGAAATTTGCCCTGATCGACACCACCACCCAGCAAGCCGTCCTGACCGGTCTGGCAGAAAAACTGGGCCTGGAACAAGGCCAGATCAGTTTCAAGCATGCAGGCCAGAAAGACAGCCAGGCGCTGCGCGAAGCCAACCATGCTGCAGCCATGCACGCCATCATTGCGCGGCTGCGTGAACTGGACTTGCTGGACAGCGTCAAGGCCGTAGGCCATCGCGTGGTGCATGGCGGCGAACACTTCAAAGCCTCCGCAGTCATCGACGACACTGTCATCGCCGAAATCGAGAAATGCGCCAAACTGGCTCCGCTGCATAACCCGGCCCACCTGCTGGGCATTCGCACCGCCATGCAGCAATTCCCCGGCCTGACCCAGGTGGCCGTATTCGATACCGCCTTCCACCAGAGCATGCCGCAACAGGCCTATCTGTATGCCGTACCCATGCAGCTATACCGCGAGCATGGCGTGCGCCGCTATGGCTTCCACGGCACCAGCTACCGCTTTGTCACCGGCGAAGCGGCACGTCTGCTGAACAAGCCGCTGGAAGAAACCGCCTTTGTCTGCGCCCACTTGGGCAACGGTGCCTCCGCCGCTGCCATCAAGGGTGGCAAGAGCGTGGACACCACCATGGGCCTGACCCCGCTGGAAGGCCTGGTGATGGGTACCCGCTCCGGCGATATCGATCCGGGCATCTTTGGCTATCTGGCTTCCGAACTGGGCCTGGACGTGAATGGCGTCACCGATCTGCTGAACAAGAAGTCCGGCCTGCTGGGCCTGTCCGAGCTGTCCAGCGACTGCCGCGAACTGGAAGACGCCGCCCTGGCCGGCCAGCCAGAAGCCATTCTGGCACTGGATATTTTCAGCTACCGCCTGGCCAAGCACATTGCCGCCCTCACCGTGGCACTGGGCCGACTGGACGGCGTGCTGTTTACCGGCGGCATTGGCGAAAACTCGTCCTACCTGCGCGCCCGTGTCATCAAACAGCTAGGCTTCCTGGGCCTGCAGCTGGATGAAGCAGCCAATGAAGAGTGCATTCGCGGCAAGGCTGGCCGCATCACCACCGCCGACTCCGTGCCTGCCCTGGTGATCAACACCGATGAAGAACTGATGATTGCCCTGGACACCGCCCAACTGGCGGGCTTGTCCGTCTGAGGCAGCGCAAGAAAGAGTCCGAAGCATGCATACTTTTTTCCTGGCACCGACCGGCTTTGATGCCGGACTCACCTCGGTAGCGCTGGGCATGATCCGCGCGCTGGAGCAATCCGGCCTGCGCGTGGGTTTTGTCAAACCCATCGCGCAGGGGGCGGACAGCTCACCCGAGCGCTCCACCCACTTTGCCCGCGCCATCTGCCACCTCAACCCGCCAGAACCTCTGGCGATGGAACGGGTGGAACACCTGCTGTCGCTGGGCGAAATCGACCAGTTGATGGAAGAAGTGGTATCGCTCTACCAACAGGCCTCGCACAATGTGGACCTGATGATCGTGGAAGGCCTGGTGCCAGACCAGAAACAGGTGTTCTCCACCTTCCTCAACACCAAGGTTGCCCGCAATCTGCAAGCACAGACCATCCTGGTGACTGCTGCCGACAAGCTGGCCAGCCATGAAATTGCCGAGCAACTGGAACTGAGCATGCAAGCCTTCGGCGCGCAGCCGGGCCACGTGGCAGGCTACATCCTCAACCGTCTGCCCAAAGAGCAAAACGCCCAGCAACTGGCCATGGAAATCCAGGAGGCCGGCAATCTGCTGCAGAAGAACCGCCTGCCGATGATCGGTGCCATTCCCGCCGAGCCGGAACTGCTGGCCCCGCGTACGCTGGATGTAGCCCACTACCTGCAAGCGCGTGTGCTGCACGCCGGGCAGATCAGCCGCCGCCGCGTACGCAGCATGGCCGTGACCGCGCGCACCGTACCCAATGTGGTGCATCTGCTCAAACCCGGCGCGCTGATTGTCACCGCCGGCGATCGCGAAGACATCGTGCTGGGCACCTCCATGGCGGCAATGAATGGCGTACCGCTGGCCGGCCTGCTGCTGACCTGCGATTCACTGCCCGATCCGCGCATCCAGCAACTGTGCCACCAGGCCTTCACCAGCGGCCTGCCGGTGATGTCCACCACCCACAACACCTTTGAAACCGCCAGCATCCTCAGCAATATGAGCCGTCAGGTGCCGGCGGACGACCTGGAACGCATGGAACGGGTGATCGACTTTGTGGCCGAGCACCTGGATGCCGACAAGCTCAAGCGCAATGTGGGCGCGCCGCGCGAACACCGCATGCCGCCACCGGCCTTCCGCTACCAGTTGATGGAAAAAGCCCGCCGCGCCGGCAAGCGCATCGTGCTGCCGGAAGGCAACGAACCGCGCACCGTCAAGGCCGCCGCCATCTGTCAGGAAAAGGGCATTGCCCATTGCGTGCTGATTGGCAACCGCGCCGAGATCGAACAGATTGCCGAAGCCCAGGGCGTCACCCTGCCCGCTTCGATCGAAATCCTCGATCCCAACGAAGTACGCGGCAACTACATCCAGCCCATGGTGGAACTGCGCAAGGGCAAGGGCCTGAACGCACCGATGGCCGAGCAACAGTTGGAAGACAATGTAGTGCTGGGCACCATGATGCTGGCGCTGGGCGAAGTGGACGGCCTGGTATCCGGCGCGGTTCACACCACCGCCAACACCATCCGCCCCGCCCTGCAACTGATCAAGACCGCCCCGGAAGCCAAGCTGGTTTCCAGCGTGTTCTTCATGCTGATGCCGGAACAGGTGCTGGTTTATGGTGACTGTGCGGTCAACCCGGACCCAAGCGCAGAAGACCTGGCCGACATCGCCATCCAGTCGGCAGACTCCGCCGCCGCCTTTGGCATTCCGCCGCGCGTGGCGATGATTTCCTACTCCACCGGCAGCTCCGGCAGCGGCTCGGACGTGGAAAAAGTGCGCGAAGCCACTCGCATCGCCAAGGAAAAGCGCCCGGACCTGGAAATCGACGGCCCGATGCAATACGACGCCGCCAGCGTGGAGTCGGTCGGCCGCCAAAAAGCCCCGGACAGCACCGTGGCCGGCCGCGCCACCGTGTTTGTGTTCCCGGACCTCAACACCGGCAACACCACCTACAAGGCAGTACAGCGCTCGGCAGGCGTCGTCAGCGTCGGCCCCATGCTGCAAGGCCTGCGCAAACCGGTGAACGACCTGTCGCGCGGCGCATTGGTGGACGACATTGTCTACACCATCGCCTTGACCGCCATTCAGGCCGACAAACGCTAACCCTGCACATCAGCCGGCAAACAGCCCGACAAGCCTTGCTTGCCGGGCTGTTTTTTTACCATGGCCGATACAGGTCAGATACTTCCCCCTTCAGCGCGTAAGACAACAGCCCCTGCCACAGCACCGGACAGGCCATAGCTGGCAGCCCAGCTTTGCGCCCATGTTTCTTGCCTTCCCACCCGCAGCACTAGATAATCCCCACCGTGCCGTTCAATAGCGGCATCGGGATTGGCGTCCTGTAATCAGACGGACTTTGGTCAAAGCCCATGCTTTGTCGCGTCCGTACACCATTGCACGTCTTCTATGGCGGGCCATGGTGGGAGCCTCTTACGAGGCGCCGTTCCTGGTTACGGTACGCCAATCCTGCCATGTGCCTGCCACCCCCGATTGGCGTCGGGCGGCAGGTAAACATTCCAGGAGACCATTCATGATTTTCCCTGTTTACTTGCTTGCCGCCTCCGCCCTATGCCAACCAACGGGAGGGCGCAGCTCATGACACACCAAACCACCACACCCATCCTCCCCCTGATTCGCCAACACATCGTCCTGCTGCAGACCATGCTCCAGCAGGACCGCTTTGCCGCACTGCGCAGCCCGGTGCAGGATTTGGCACGTGGTTTTGCCCAGCTGGAATCCGCATTGCGGCAGCAGGCCCAGACGCTGGAGGCGGTATTGGCCTTGCTTGCCTTGCACCCGTCTGATGCCTACCGCAGGCACTTAATGCAGGGCTTGCTAGGTTTGCAGCAGCAACAACAGCAATTGCTGGCTTAAACCCGCGTAATTCATCCATGTAAAGCAACCCGGCTGCCAAATGGGCAAGCCGGGTTGTTGTTAGCGTCGAAACAAACACTGCACCAGCCCGAATCTGCCCTCCTGGCGATTCCCCTCAGATCTTTTGCTGCGCGCATTCCGACATTGCGAGAGTCCCAACAGAGCCACCGCATGCTCCATTGCCACAGGCTGCCGCCCTAGCGGCCAAGCCAGCGAACAACGCTTTGTCCATCGAGATGGCTGCTCCATAAAACACACACTGCCGCCCCTTGCAAAGCAAAAAGTACACAGCTGTCACTGACTGACCACCCAGCTGACACGTACTCAGCCCATAGCGCGATTGCCGATTTCAAACGGTTGTTTTACATTAGCCCGACATCCGTAATCGGGTGAAAAAAGCAAAACAATACTTACAAATCAAGACGCAACGAGGGAGAACTCACCACATGACTGCCAAGTCCGTAACCGACTGGTTCATACCGGAAACTATCCGCCAATCCCCCGCCCAGGCCATTGGCGCACGCACGACAGTGGGCGTCGGCCTGCTGGCCGGTTGTATTGCGCCGCTGTTTTCCATCGAGTATTTCATGCTGCATCACCCGGCCATGGGCACCGGCATTGCGCTGGGCGGGCTGGGTTTGTTGCTGGCGCCACTCTTGCTGAAACTTACCGGTGCGCTACGCTTTTGCGCCGAGCTGATTACCAGCTGCATGTTCGTGATGGTGTGCTGGATGGTGTATGTCAACGGCGGCATCATGTCCACCAGCGTGGTGTGGTTTGCCTCCATTCCGTTTACCGCCATTTTCGTATCCACCCGCCGCTCCGGCATGGTGTGGATGGTGCTGACCATCCTGGCTATCGGGCTGTTCTTTGTGCTGTCGTCCGCTCCGGGCGCGCTGCCGCCGGTGCCGATCGACCATGCCGAAATCCCCAAACTGCAAGCCAAGTCGCTGATTGGCCTCACCATCGTGGTGTTGTCGCTGGCCCTGGCCTTTGACAAGGCCAAGGTAAAAAGCCTGGAAAAGCTGGAACAGGCACGCGCCGAGTCCGAACAGGCCAGCCGCACCATGCGCGAGATGATGGAACAGGTGGCGCGCTCCATTCGCGCTGCCTCCAGCGCCAGCCGCGACATTGCCGACAGCACTGGGCTGATGGCGCAAACCATGGCCGAGCAGCGCAGCCGTGCGGAAGACATGATGGCGGTGGCGCAGCAGATGGCGGTCGTCACCAGCCAGAATGCCGCCCAGTCCGACAGCGCCACCCGGCTGGCACAAACCGCGGGCCAGGCGGCCAGCAGCGGCGGTCAGGTGATGGACCAAGCGGTATTGCAACTGGGCCGCGCCGGGGAAGTCATCTCCCATGCCGCCAGCAAGCTGGAGGACCTGGGCCAGCGCAGTACCGAGGTCAACGGCATCGTGCAGCTGATTCGTGATATTGCCGACCAGACCAACCTGCTGGCGCTCAATGCCGCCATCGAAGCCGCCCGCGCCGGCGAAATGGGACGCGGCTTTGCCGTAGTGGCGGACGAGGTACGCAAGCTGGCCGAGCGCACCCAGAACGCCACGCTGGATATCGAAACCAAGATCAAGCTGATTGTGGATGGCACCAATCAGGCCATCATCGCCATGCGCGACGGCAACAGCCAGATGCAGGCCGGGCGCAGCAATGCCCAGGAGGCGCAGCAGAACCTGCAAGGCATCATTCAGGAAACCCGCCAGTTGGCCAGCCTGCTGGAGGAAGTCTCCCGCGCCGAAAGCAGCCAGAACCAGGGCTTTGCCCAGTTTGCCAGTGACATCACCGCGGTGGGCGAGTCCACTCGCTCGCTATCCACCGAAACCCGCTCCATTGCCGATGCCATCAAGCGGCTGGACCAGTTGCTGGATGATCTGGGTCGCAGCTCGCAGGCCCAGTACGCCGGCTAGTCGCCACAAGGCCTCATCATGCCCAGACCGCCACTCAGGCGGTCTTTTGCATTTTGTCCCCCTCCCCCCTCTGCTATACTGCCCGGCTTGTGTAAACCAGTGCTCTTTGCCCGATGACCACCCCAGCCCAGCAACTGTCCCAACTGAAATCCCGCCTTGCCCATTGCCTGCTGCGCGACCGCCACGGCCTGCGACGCAAGCTGAATGATGTGGCTGAACGGCTGAAAAAAAACCAGCCGGCCGACAAGCTGCTGGATGATGTCCGTGCCCAGTTGGAGCGCTCGGCCGCCCGCGCCGATGCCCGCCGTCAACACATGCCGCGCCCGCAGTTTGACCCGGCCCTGCCGGTCAACCAGAAGCTGGACGACATCAAGGCCGCCATTGCCGGGCATCAGGTGGTGATCATCTGCGGCGAAACCGGCTCGGGCAAAACCACGCAGATTCCCAAAATCTGCCTGGAGCTGGGCCGTGGCGTGTACGGGCTGATCGGCCACACCCAGCCGCGCCGTCTGGCCGCACGCTCGGTGGCCACCCGCATTGCGCAGGAGCTGGGCTCGCAACTGGGCGAGCATGTCGGCTTCAAGGTGCGCTTTACCGACAAGCTGTCGGAAAAGTCGGTTATCAAGCTGATGACCGACGGCATCATGCTGGCGGAAACCCAGACCGACCGCTATCTGGAAGCCTACGACACCATCATCATCGACGAGGCGCACGAACGCAGCCTCAACATCGACTTCCTGCTGGGCTTTCTCAAGCAACTGCTGCCGCGCCGCCCGGACCTTAAAATCATCATCACCTCGGCCACCATCGACGCCGACCGTTTTGCCCGCCATTTCGACGGCGCACCGGTGATTGAAGTCTCCGGCCGCACCTTCCCGGTGGAAGTGCGCTATCGCCCGCTCAAGCAGCGCGACGAAGACGAGCGCGAAATGGAAATGGAAGACGCCATTGTCGATGCCGCCGACGAGCTGTCGCGCCAGGGTGCTGGCGATATGTTGGTGTTTTTGCCCGGTGAGCGCGAAATCCGCGAAACGGCGGAAAAATTGCGCAAGTCCGGCATTCGCGGTTATGAAATCCTGCCCTTGTTCGCCCGCCTGTCCAACGAGGACCAGCAGAAAATCTTCAAGCCATCCGGCGGACGGCGCATCGTGCTGGCCACCAATGTGGCGGAAACCTCGCTTACCGTGCCGGGCATCAAGTACGTGATCGACACCGGCCTTGCGCGCATCAACCGCTACAGCCCGCGCGCCAAGGTGGAACAACTGCAGGTGGAGAAGATTTCCCAGGCCGCCGCGCGCCAGCGTGCCGGTCGTTGCGGCCGGGTGGAAGCCGGTATCTGCGTGCGCCTGTACAGCGAAGAAGACTTCAACGCCCGCCCGGCGTTTACCGACCCGGAAATCGTCCGCTCCAACCTGGCGGCGGTGATTCTGCGTATGGCCGCGCTGCGCCTGGGCCGGGTGGATGCCTTCCCCTTTCTGGAAGCCCCCAGCAGCCGCCTGATTGCCGACGGCTACCAGGTGCTGACCGAGCTGGGCGCGGTGACCGACAGCAATGAACTGACCTCTATCGGCAAGGAGCTGGCGCGCATTCCGGTGGACCCGAAAGTGGGCCGCCTGCTGCTGGCGGGCCGCGACTTCGGCTGCATGCGCGAGGTGCTGATCATCGCCTCGGCACTGTCCATCCAGGACCCGCGCGAGCGCCCTTTCGAAGCACGCGAAGCCGCAGAACGTGCCCAGGCGCGCTTCAATGATGAAAAATCCGACTTCCTGTCCTATCTGCACCTGTGGGACTTCTTCAGCGAAGCCATCAAGCACAAGAAGTCCAACCGCCTGCTGGTGAACACCTGCCACGAGCACTTCCTGTCCTATCTGCGCCTGCGCGAATGGCGCGAGCTGCACGGCCAACTGGCGGAAATTGCCAGCGAACTGGGCCTGATCAAGCGCGAAGCAGCGCATGCCGATGCCGAGCAGCCCGATGCCCAGATGTCGCAGAAAAAGCGCCAGCAACTGGATGCCGTGGCCTATGAAAACCTGCACAAGGCGCTGCTGACCGGCCTGGTGGGCAATATCGGCATGAAGAATCTGGAAGGCGACGACTACCAGGGCGCTCGCGGCGTCAGCTTCCATGTCTTCCCCGGTTCCGGCCTGAAAAAGAGCAAGCCCAAGTGGCTGGTGGCGGCCGAACTGGTGGAAACCACCCGCCTGTACGCCCGTTGCGTGGCCAAGATCGAACCGGAATGGGTAGAGAAACTGGCTCCCCATCTGGTGAAGTATCACTACTTTGAACCGCACTGGGAAAAGAGCCGCGGCGAAGTGGTGGCCAGCGAACGTGTCACCCTGTACGGCCTGACGCTGATTCCGCGCCGGGCGGTGAGCTATGGCCGCATTGCGCCGGAAGAAGCCCGCGAGCTGTTCATCCGCGGGGCGCTGGTGAACATGGATTACGTCAGCAATGCGCCCTTCTTCCAGCGCAACCAGCAGTTGATCCGCGAAGTGGAGCAACTGGAACACAAGGCGCGCCGTCAGGACGTGCTGGTAGATGAAGAAGCGCTGTATGCCTTCTATCACGAGCGCATTCCGGCCACGGTGGTGGATGCCGCCAGCTTTGAAGCCTGGCGCAAGGAAGCGGAAAAAACCGAACCCAAGCTGCTGCACCTGACCCGCGACGAACTGATGCGTCACGCCGCCCAGCACGTGACGGAAAACCAGTTCCCGGAATGGCTGGAGCTGGAAGACGGCAAGCTGCGGCTGAAATACCGCTTTGAACCCAAGCACCCGCTGGATGGCGTCACCATGGATGTGCCGCTGGCCATTCTCAACCGCCTGCAACCCGCCCCGTTTGAATGGCTGGTGCCGGGCATGATCCGCGACAAGCTGCAACAACTGCTCAAGGGCCTGCCCAAGCAGGTGCGACGCTGTTGCGTGCCGGTACCGGACTTTGTCACCCGCTTCCTCAGCAGCAATCCGGACCTGCAGCAGCCCATTGCGCCGCAACTGGCGCGTTTCATCCTGCGCGAAACCGGTGGCGTCAAGGTCGACATCGACGACTTCAACAAGCAGGAATTGCCGGAACACCTGCTGTTCAACTTCCGCATCATCGACGACGGCAAGCAGGAAATCGGCCTGGGCCGCGACCTCGTGGCCCTGCAAAAACAGTTTGGCCAGGCCGCTCAACTAACCTTCCGCGACAGCAGCGCCGATTTTGAACGGGATGATGTCAGCAGCTGGGACTTTGGCGACCTGCCGGAAAGCATCCAGTTTGCCCGTGGCCGCCAGCAGCTTACCGGCTATCCGGCGCTGACGCTGGAACAGGACAAGGTGGCCATCCGCCTGTTCGACACCCAGCCCGAGGCTGAACGCCACCACCGCGCCGGGGTGATCCGCCTGTTGCAACTGCAATTGAAGGAACAGATGAAGCAACTGGGCAAAGGCCTGTCCGGCATGACCCAGATTGGCCTGAACCTGCGTAATGTGGCCAATGTGGATGTGCTGCTGGCTGATGCCATTACCTGCATCTGCGACCGCGCCTTTATTGGCGAGGACACACTGCCGCGCAGCGAAAAAGCCTTCAACGAGCAGAAAACCCGCGCCCGTACCCGCCTGCCGGCAGTGATTCAGGCAGTCACCCAGTATTTGAGCCAGATTGGCAGCGAATACATGGTGCTGTATACCAAAATGCAGAAACACCGGCTGGGCAATGAGCTACAACAGCAATTAAGCCGTCTGGTTTACCCCGGTTTTCTGCAGGCCACACCTTGGGCACAACTGCCGCACCTCACCCGCTACATGCGGGCCATGAGCTTGCGCATGGACAAACAGCCGGCCAATCCGCAGCGCGATGGCCAGCGGGCGGCAGAAATCCGCGAGTTGTGGAACAAGTGGGAAGCCCGACTGGCAGATGAGCGTGAGCGCGGCGAGCCATCCGCCGCCTTGCTGGATTTTCGCTGGCAGTTGGAAGAACTGCGCGTCAGCCTGTTTGCCCAGGAGTTGAAAACGCCTTATCCGGTTTCGGTAAAGCGCCTGCAAAAAGCATGGCAGGACTTACCTAAACAATGATCATTATCAACATTTCACCGAGGTAAACGCTGGTCGGACTGATGACATGGCTATAAAATCTTGCCATCAAACCGACTACAGTCCGCCATGCCTGACAATCCGCTTTCTGACAAGCTCAAATCCAGCGCCATCTCCATCGGCAAAGAGTTGCCGATGGATGTCTACGCCAAGAACGGCATCCTGCTGCTCAAGCGTGGTCATTATGTGCTGTCGCCGGACATGAAGCACCGGCTGGTCAAACTGGGTTTTGCCGAGCAACAGGAAGAAAGCAAGCCGGTGGAGAAGCCGGATCCGGACCAGCTCAAAAACCAGTCACTGTTTGAGGAAATCATCTTCCTGCAGCAGCGGGTACGCAGCATGCTGCTGCATGCATTGAGCCGACCGGGACTGGAAGCCAGGGTGCGTTCCATCGCCCAGAAAGTGCTGGAGCTAAGTGAGCGACACCCGGATGGACTCATCGCCTCCATGCTGTTGCTGCCATTTCAGGACTACGGCGCGGCACACACCCTGCACACCGCAGCCCTGCTGGCGCTGATCACCCGCCACATGCCATTGCCCGCCGGCCATCGGGAAGTGTTGCTGTGCGCGGCGCTCACCATGAACATCTCGCAGATCGAACTGCAAAACGAGCTGTTCAGCCATCAAGGCACGCTGGCACCCGAGCAGAAAACTGCCATCCGCGAACACCCATTGCTCAGCTCGGCCATCCTGCGCGAAGCCGGCATAGAAAACGAGCTGTGGCATGCACTGGTGCAGACCCACCATGAAAACTGGCAGGGCAGCGGCTACCCCTTCGGGCTGGAACGCAAGCAGATCCTGCCGCCGGCGCATCTATTGCACCTGGCCGACATCACTTGCGCCAAGCTGGCCCCGCGGCGCTACCGGGCGGCACAACTGCCTGCCACTGCGCTGGGCAACCTGTTCCAGCGCAAGGATGTCGATTTTGATGCCGCTTTCACCACCATGCTGATTCGCGAACTGGGCATTTACCCGCCCGGCAGCTTTGTCAAACTGGCCAATAATGAAATCGCCGTTGTCCTGGCACGGCGTCACAAGCCCAGCGAACCGCAGGTGGCTGCGCTGCGCAAGGCGGATGGTCCGGCCTATGCCGAAGTGCTGCTGCGCGAAACCACACAATCCATCTACAAGATCACCGCACCTTGCTCTGCCAGCCTGGCGGGCGTACGCATCTCCTTTCTCGCCAGCCTGTGGAAAGGCTGACCCAGCCAAGGCAGGCCGCCGGCCACGGATAAACACGCGCAAAAGCCAAGCACGGCCTGGCGCTTGGGCCTATAATCGCCCTTGGCTGTCAGGATGGGTCTTGCAGCCATTTGCCACCCCAAGCCGACGATAGCCGCAGCATGACCACCCGTTTCAAAAAGCTTCTGCACGACAAGGTCGTGCCCGAACAGATCCGCATGGGCAAGGAGCTGCCGCTGGATGTCTATGCGCGCAACGGCCTGCTGCTGCTCAGCAAGGGGCATTTCGTACTGAGCGACCGCCAGCGCGAAAAGCTGCTGGAGATGGGTTATTCGGTGGATGGCAACCGCATGGACGCGGTCAGCCTGCCCGAGCAGCCGGACACCATGACGGTGCGCGAAAGCGTGCTGCATGAAATGGCCTTCCTGCAGCAACGTACCCGCACCCTGTTAAGCTATGCCATGCAGCTGGAAGACTTTCCGCGCAAGGTGGGCATTCTGGTGCGCGATATCATCCGCCTGACCGAGCAACATCCCGACGGGGTGATCGCCAGCCTGCTGCTGGTGCCGTTCAACGAGTACGGCCCGGCGCACGCCCTGCACACCACCGCCTTGCTGGCACTGCTCAGCCGCCGCATTCCCGACCTGAGCGCAGCACGCCGCACCACCATGCTGTCGGCCGCGCTCACCATGAATATGTCGATCTGCGAGCTGCAAAACGCGCTCTACCATCAACAAGAAGCACTGAGCCAGCAGCAGGAAGATGAAATCGCCAGCCATCCGCTGATGAGTTCCGCCATCCTGCGCGAAGCAGGTGTCCGTGACGAGCTGTGGCACTGGCTGGTGCAAACCCACCATGAATCCTGGCTGGGCAATGGCTACCCCTACGGCCTGGCACGCGGCGAGATCGAATCGCTGGCCCACATGCTGCACATGGCGGACATCACCTGCGCCAAGCTCACTCCGCGCAGTTACCGTGCCGGCATGGTGCCAGCCGCTGCCCTGGGGCATATCTTCCAGCGCAAGGACCACGAATTCGACCCGGCTTATACCACGCTGCTGATCAAGGAACTGGGCATCTACCCGCCCGGCAGCTTCGTCAAGCTGGCCAATGACGAAATCGGCGTGGTACTGGCCCGGAGCGAGAAGGCCAGCGAGCCGCAGGTGGCTGCCATCCGCCGGGGGGACGGCCCGGCTTATATTGACGCCTTGATTCGGGATACCAGCCTGCCAGCGCACAAGGTGCTTGCCCCCTGCCCGGCCACCCTGGCTGGCGTGCGGCCTTCGCATCTGGCGCGGCTGTGGCGCACCCAGGCCAACTGAACTTTCAGCTGCAAAAGCAAAAAGCCGGCATTTGCCGGCTTTTTGCTTGAATCAACGCGCTTAGCTGGCCTCACCCACAGCCGGCCCCTGCAACACGTTTTGCGGAATGGCCAGCGCCTTCACCTGCGCCTGCCGCGCGGCAAAGGCCGGGCTGAGGATTGCCTGCTGCCAGCCGGCAATGTCGCCGGTCCCGGCCATGCGCTGCAACCGCTCGGCCAGACGCGGCTGGGCCGGCGGCTGCAGGCCGGCCAGCACTTCATCGGCGCGCTCCGGCTGATTGCACACCAGCACCATGTCGCAGCCTGCCGCCAATGCAGCTTCGGCTCGCTCGACAAAGCTGCCGGCACTAGCAGCACCTTCCATGCCCAGGTCGTCGGAGAAAATGACGCCATCAAAGGCCAGCTTGCCGCGCAGGATGTCTTGCAGCCATACCGGGGAGAAGCCCGCCGGGCGGCTATCCACCGCCGGGTAAACCACATGGGCCGGCATCACCGAACCCATGCCGGCCTCAGCCAGGCGGGCAAACGGAATCAAATCGTCCGCTTCCAGCTCGGCCAGCGTGCGGTCGTCCTGCGGCATCACGAAATGACTGTCGCCAGCGACAAAGCCGTGGCCGGGGAAATGCTTGCCGCAAGTGGACATGCCACCCTGTTGCAAGCCGCGCTGCAAGGCCAGTGCCAGCTCGCTGACAATCTGCGGATCACGGTGGAAGGCACGGTTGCCGATCACGGCACAGCGGCCCCAGTCCAGGTCCAGCACCGGGGTGAAGGACAGGTCGATGCCGCAGGCGCGCAATTCGCCAGCCAGCACCAGGCCGACATTCTCGGCAGCGGCACCGGCGGCGGCGGCGTCCTGCTGCCACAGCTCGCCCAGCACATTCATCGGCGGCAGACGGGTAAAGCCATCAAGAAAACGCTGTACGCGGCCACCTTCATGGTCCACGGCAATCAGCAGCTCCGGCGTGCGCAGTGCGCGGATTTCAGCAGTCAGCGCCTTGAGCTGGGCGATATTGTCAAAATTGCGGCGAAACAGGATGACCCCGCCCACCAGCGGGTGGGACAAGCGGGCTTTTTCCTGCTCGGTCAGGCTAAAGCCGTGTACATCCACCATTACCGGACCACGCGGCAAGTTGAGCGCTTGCATGGCTGACTCTCCAGACTGTGCGGGGGCTTTCCCCCTGATTGATGATCATGCCGGGCAGTACCCGGCGCGGCGCTTAGGCCTGCTCCAGCACTACAAAGGCCAGTGCATGCTCCCGCTCGTCGGTGATGGAAACATGGCTGCGCACAATGCCGCGCTGGCTGAGAAATTCCTGCAGGGCAGCAGCAAAGACCAGTTGCGGCTTGCCCAGTTCATCATGACTGACAGCAATGGCAGTCAGCAGCACCGGATCCACCACCCCGGTGCCGACGGCCTTGGACAGCGCTTCCTTCACGGCAAAACGCTTGGCCAGAAAGCGGGCCTGATCGCGGGATTGCAGGAAATCCGCCATTTCGCACTCGGCCAGAATGCGTCTGCCAGCCTTGTTACCCCAGCGCTGCAGCAGGCCCTGCATGCGGGCGATTTCCACCATGTCAGTGCCAATGCCGTAGATCATCTGCCCGCTCCTGCCCTGCCTCAGCCCCGACGGGCTTCTTGCATCAGCGCCTTCATGTCGCGCACGGCACGATCCAGCCCGACGAACACCGCCTGGCCGATGATGGCGTGGCCGATGTTCAGTTCGCTGATTTGCGCAATGGCAGCAATCGGTTTGACGTTGTGATAGTTCAGGCCGTGACCGGCATTCACCACCATGCCCAGCTCGGCGGCAAAAGCAGCCGCGCCACGGATGCGTGCCAGTTCTGCTTCGCGTTCGGCGGCATGCACGGCATCGGCATAGGCACCGGTATGCAGCTCGATCACACGGGCACCGGCTTCATACGCCTTGCTGATCTGGGCGCGGTCCGGGTCGATGAAGATGGACACGCGGATGCCAGCCTGCTGCAGGGTTTCGGTGTAATGGCAGACATCGGCATAGTGGCCCAATACGTCCAGACCGCCTTCGGTGGTGACTTCCTCACGCTTTTCCGGCACCAGGCATACGTCTTCCGGCGCCACCGCCAGCGCATTGGCCAGCATTTCCGGCGTCATGGCCATTTCCAGGTTCATGCGGGTCTTGATCACCTGACGCATGGCCACCACGTCGGCGTCCTGAATATGGCGGCGGTCTTCACGCAGATGCAGGGTAATCAGGTCGGCACCGGCGGTTTCCGCCACCAGCGCGGCTTCTACCGGGCTGGGATAGCGGGTGCCGCGCGCCTGGCGCAGGGTGGCAACGTGGTCAATATTCACACCAAGCAAAATCATCTTCAGCTCCTGTTGGCAGGCTTCAGTCGGCAATGGCGCTGATGGCCTGCAAGAGTTCACGCGAGGCAAACGGTTCCTCGCCCAGCAAATCGGTCAATAGCAGCCGCAGCAGGCTGCGCGCCGCCCGGCGGGTGCTGATGGCACTGTAGTTGTCAGCCTCGATGGCCAAGAGTTCGCTGCCAGGCAGCCGTAAAAATGGCCCGACCGGATCAAAACCGGCATCGCGCTCCGCCAGCGCGCCACCACGGCACAGATACTGGGCAGTGGCTTCGATGGCTTCGCCATGCTGATCGCAGGCGAAGCTGCCTGCATAGCCCAACGCCTGCAACAACCGCAATTCGTAGCGGCGCAAGGTGGCGGCCAGTGAGTCGGTGCCAGCCAGCGCGCGCACTGCCTGATCATAGACGGCGAAGGCGCGCGGTTCGGCATCGTCACGGGCGGTGAGCTTGAGCATCAGCTCGTTCAGGTAGAAACCGCATACCAGGCGGATGCCAGCCAGTTGCGGCACCCCGCCATTCCATTCGGCCGTATGCAAGGTACGCACTTCCCCCTTGCCAAACCAGGACAGGGTGAGCGGCTGAAACGGCAATAACACGCCGCGCACATCGGCACGCGGTCGGCGCGCCCCGCGCGCTACCATGGTGAAACGGCCATGCTGCGGGGTCAGCACTTCCACCAGCAGGCTGGTTTCGCGGTAGGGCTGCGCATGCAAGAGATACGCCTGCTGACGGTCTACCCGGCCCGGCTGGCTCATGCGTCGGGACTCCTGCCGCGATCGACACGATCCACCTGCAGCGAAAACTGCACCCGGCTCTGGCGGCCACTTTCCCGCGCCAGCAGATGCTCGGCATGCACACGCCAGGCCGCGATGGCGTCAACATCGTCCCAGTAACAACGGGCAACGGCGGTGCCATTGCTGTCCTGAACCGGATCGGCGCCCAGATAGCCAGCCTGCAGCTGCGCCAGGCGCAACATGCGGCCAGCCATGTCGGCAGGGCCGGCGGGTGCAGAAAAAACCACCGCCCAGCAGGGCGGTCGTGACGGGTGCTGCGACATCAGTTCAGGCCGAATTCCCGCAGGAAACGTACATCATCCGCCCAACCGGACTTCACCTTCACCCACACTTGCAGGAAGACTTTGCCATCAAACAGTTTTTCCATGTCCAGGCGCGCTTCAGTAGAAATCTTTTTCAGCTTTTCCCCGCCCTTGCCAATGACGATGGGTTTCTGGTTTTCCTTGTCCACCAGAACGGCAATGTGGATGCGGCGCAGCGCACCGTCCATCTCGAACATTTCCACTTCCACATTCATTTCGTAGGGCAGTTCTTCACCCAGATAGCGGAACAGTTTTTCGCGCACGATTTCGGCGGAGAGGAAGCGCTCGCTCTTGTCGGTCACCATGTCTTCCGGATACAGCGGCATGGATTCCGGCAAATGCGGGCGCACTTTGTCCAGCAGCTCGGACAGACGCTGGCCATGCTTGGCGCTGACCACTTCGCAATCGGTAAAGGGGAATTCGGCGCGCACACCGTCGATGAATTCCTGCAGCAGCAACTTGTCCTTGACCTTGTCCAGCTTGTTGATCACCAGGATTACCGGCGTGTGTTTGGGCAGCAGCGCCATCACTTCGCGGTCGGCCGCGCTGATGCGCATGGCTTCCAGAATGAACAGCACACAGTCCACGCTGCCCAGCGAATCCTTCACGCTCTTGTTCAGCGTTTCGTTCAGTGCGCCCTTGTGGAAGGTCTGGAAGCCCGGAGTATCAACAAAAATGAACTGGGCATTGTCTTCGGTATGGATGCCGTTGACCCGGTGGCGCGTGGTTTGCGCCTTTTTGGAGGTGATGCTGACTTTTTGGCCGATAAGATGGTTCATCAGCGTGGACTTGCCCACATTGGGACGCCCGACGATGGCCACAAAGCCACAATGATATGCGTGTTCGTTCATAGGTTTTTCTTGCCTGTGGCCAGTTTCTGTTCAAGCTGCTGCAGCGCAACTTCGGCAGCCTGCTGTTCGGCTGCGCGGCGGCTGCCGCCCTCACCCTGGGATTCGATCATCAGATCACCCAGGTCGCACACCACCTTGAACCATTGTTCGTGTGCCTCACCAGTCTGGGTGAGGATGCGGTATTTGGGCAGCGGCCATTTGCGCGCCTGCAAGGCTTCCTGCAGACGGGTTTTGGCATCCTTGGCATGCTTGGTGGGGTCGATGGCGGCCACGCGGCTGGCATACAGGCGGCGCACCACCTGTTCGGCATGCTGGAAGTCGGCATCAAAACTGACCGCAGCAAAGGTTGCCTCCAGCGCATCCGCCAGGATGGATGGCCGGTTGAAACCGCCACTTTTCAGCTCGCCCTCACCCAGATACAGGTAATCGCCCAGCTTCAGTTCGTGGGCAATTTCCGCCAGGGTGTTCTGGTTGACCAGATTGGCGCGCAAGCGCGACAGCTCGCCTTCGCTCAGGCGCGGAAACTGGTCGAACAGCATGCGCGCCACGGTGTAGTTGAGAATGCTGTCGCCAATGAATTCGAAGCGTTCGTTATTGGAGGCCGCAAAGCTGCGGTGTGTCAGCGCCTGACGCAACAGGTCGGGCTTCTGGAATGCATAATCCAGCGCCTCGGACAGGCGCCGGAATCGGGTATCAACTTGGTTCACTGTAGTTACTGAGGTGTCTGTCCAGCCTGGGTGTCGAAATCGAAAGCCAGGCTGACATTGGCAAACAGCGGCACTTCGCGGCGATAGGCTGCACGCACGAAAACACTGTTGGCCGTGGTAATGATGGTGAGGTTTTCCGGCTTGATCGAGGAAATGTCGCCCACCATGGCGTGATTCATGAACTCGCGGCGCAATTCGGTTTCACCCTTGCCGGTCTGACTGGCCATGTCAGCCACCGCCTTGCGCACCTCGGCATACTCGTTGTACACCGGCAGCACCTTGCCGGCCAGCAGCACGCCGACACCGACAATGACCATGATGAAGAGCACCGAAATGACTGACAAACCCTGCTGGCGCTGCATGTTAGCCCCCTGGTGAAACGGTTAGCGAATGGTGGTGCCAATGCGCGACAGGGCGCTGAAGTTCATCCAGATCAGGAAGGCCTTGCCCACCATCAACCTGTCATTAACAAAGCCCCAGTAGCGACCATCCAGACTGTTGTCGCGGTTGTCGCCCAGCATGAAGTAATGCCCCGCCGGCACCTTGCAGACAAAGCCGTTGTCATCATACTGGCACTGGTCACGCGAAGGGAAGTCAGCAACCTGCCCCAGCGCCACCACCGGCGCATCAGGAATGTTGAGCACCTTGTAAGACTTGCCATCCATCACTTCCTTGAACTGGTCGTTGTGAATCATGGCCATGCCCTGTTCAAGATAGTCGTAGGTACCGTCTTTTTCATCCGGCACCGCCTTGCCATTGATAGTGAGGCGCTTGTTGCGGTACTCCACCACATCACCGGCCACACCGATCACACGCTTGATGTAGTTGACCTTGGGATTGGGCGGATAGTTGAACACCACCACATCCCCACGGCCGACCTTGCCCACCGGCACGATCACATTATTGAGCACCGGCACACGAATGCCGTAGGCAAACTTGTTGACCAGGATGAAGTCACCCACCACCAGCCCCGGCCGCATCGAGCTGCTGGGAATCTGGAACGGTTCCACCAGGAAGGAACGCAGCAGGAACACCACCAGGATGACCGGGAAAAACCCGCGCGAGTATTCAACAAAGTGTCCGGGTTCTCCGGCGCGTTTCTTGGCCAGCAAAAACTTGTCCAGGCCCCATACCACACCTGTCACCAGCACGAACACCAGCATCACCGCGGTGAAGCTCATGTAATTGGACAACAGGCCAAAGCCACCGATCACCAGGGCCAGATAGCCCCATTGCACCGGCACCGGCCAGTCCTTCTGTCCGACTTCGCGCTGCCCGCCAAACGCAATCAGCATGCCGCCGACAATGACGGCCACGGTAAATACCCAGAACAGGTTTTCGCCCACTTATTTGTCCCCTACTTGAAGAATGGCCAGGAAAGCCTCTTGCGGGATTTCCACATTACCCACCTGCTTCATGCGCTTCTTACCAGCCTTTTGTTTTTCCAGCAGCTTTTTCTTACGGGTAATGTCGCCACCGTAGCACTTGGCCAGTACGTTCTTGCGCAATGCTTTTACTGTCTCACGGGCAATGATGTGTCCGCCGATGGCGGCCTGCACCGCAATGTCAAACATCTGGCGCGGAATCAGTTCGCGCATCTTGGATACCAGTTCGCGGCCACGGTAAATGCTGGAAGCACGATGCACGATCAGGCTGAGCGCATCCACTTTCTCGCTGTTTACCAGCACATCCAGCTTGACCAGGTCGGAGCACTGGAATTCCTTGAACTCGTAATCCAGCGAGGCATAACCACGGCTGGTGGACTTGAGCTTGTCAAAGAAGTCCATCACCACTTCGTTCATCGGCATGTCGTAGGTCAGCATCACCTGACGGCCAAGATACTGCATATTGCGCTGTACGCCGCGCTTCTGGGTACACAGGGTAATCACCGCGCCCACATAGTCCTGCGGCACCAGGATGTGCGCCGTGATGATGGGTTCGCGGATTTCCTCGATCTTGCCCGGATCCGGCAGGCGCGACGGGTTTTCCACCTGAATGATGCTGCCATCCTTGAGCACCAGCTCGTACACCACGGTGGGTGCCGTGGTGATCAGGTCCATGTCGAACTCGCGTTCCAGACGTTCCTGCACGATTTCCAGATGCAACAAGCCAAGGAAGCCACAACGGAAACCAAAGCCCAGCGCCTGCGACACTTCCGGCTCGAACTTGAGCGAGGCGTCGTTCAGCTGCAGTTTTTCCAGCGCATCACGCAGCGCTTCGTAATCATGGCTTTCCACCGGGTACAGACCGGCAAACACCTGCGACTGCACTTCCTTGAAGCCCGGCAGCGGTTCGGTGGCCGGGGTTTTCATCAGGGTGATGGTATCGCCCACCTTGGCCGATTTCAGTTCCTTGATACCGGCAATGATGAAGCCCACTTCACCGGCGTTCAGCACGTCGCGCTGCACCGACTTGGGCGAGAACACACCCACCTGCTCCACCAGATGCTCGGCACCGGTGGCCATGAACTTGATCTTGTCCTTGGGACGTACCTGACCGTCCTTGACCCGCACCAGCATCACCACGCCGACATAGTTGTCGAACCAGGAGTCGATGATCAGTGCCTTGAGCGGGCCATCCGGATTGCCTTCCGGCGGCGGAATCTTGCTGACCACGGTTTCCAGGATGTCTTCAATGCCGATGCCGGACTTAGCCGAGGCACGCACGGCATCAATGGCTTCAATGCCGATGATGTCCTCGATTTCCTGCGACACGCGCTCGGGCTCGGCCGCCGGCAGGTCGATCTTGTTCAGCACCGGCACCACTTCCACCCCCAGGTCGATGGCGGTGTAGCAGTTGGCCACGGTCTGCGCTTCCACGCCTTGCGAGGCATCCACCACCAGCAGCGCGCCTTCGCAGGCGGACAGCGAGCGGGAAACCTCATAGGAGAAGTCAACGTGTCCCGGCGTGTCGATCAGGTTCAGGTTGTACACCTGACCGTCGCGCGCCTTGTAATGCAAGGCTGCCGTCTGGGCCTTGATGGTAATGCCGCGCTCTTTCTCGATATCCATCGAGTCGAGCACCTGGGCACTCATTTCACGCAGTTCGAGGCCACCGCAAAACTGGATAAAGCGGTCGGCCAGGGTCGATTTGCCATGGTCGATATGGGCAATGATCGAGAAATTTCTGATATGTTTCATCGGTATCCAGCAAAAAGATAAGGGCACGCTGGCGTGCCCTTGAACAACTCACACTGGCGCGGATTTTAGCCGATTTCGCCCAAATGTGCAGCCAAAGCAGGAATATCCAGATGCCAGTGACAAATCTCGTGTTCGCCATCCATCAAAACCGGCACCAGTTCGTTGAATCTGGCTTCCAGAACGGGGTCTGCATCCACATCCACCACATCCAGCGCAAAGCCATGCTTGTCCTGCCATGGCTTGAGTTCAGCCAGCATCTGATGGCACAGGCTGCAGTACTCCCTGAAATACAAAGTCAGTTTCATTCATCTCCACCAATTGTCAGCGGCACAAACAGGGTGATGCCCTGCCGCCAAAGCTGCAAGGCCAGCGTACTGCCCTTGGGCGCAGCAGTTACCGCCGCCTTGAACTGAGCAAAACTGCCCAGCGCCTCGCCACCCAGACCAACAATCACATCACCCGGCTGGATGCCGGCACGGGCGGCAAGGCCGGTGGCACGCTTGACCTGCAGACCATATTTGACCCCCACCTTGCCCAGTTGCTGCGGCGACAGCTCCTGCAAGGCCAGGCCCAGCTGCTTCATGTTCTGCGCATCCGGCACCGCTTGCGGCGAACGGTACTCCCGCTGAGCGGTACGGGCGTCTTCGGTTTTCAGCTCTTCCGGCACCACGGTCAACTTCTGCACCGCACGATGACGCCACACTTCCAGCACCACCGGCTTGCCCGGCCGGATGGCACCGATCAGACGTGGCAAGTCTGATGAGGACTCCACCGCCTGACCGGCAACGGAGAGGATGATATCACCGGTGCGCAAGCCTGCCTTCTCGGCCGGGCTCTTTTTCTCCACATCATTGACCAAGGCACCGGATGGTTTTGCCAGTCCGAATGATGCCGCCAGATCCTTGTTCAGCTCCTGAATTGCCACGCCGATGCGACCACGACTCACCTTGCCGGTGGCCTTGAGCTGATCGGCCACATTCATCGCCACATCAATCGGAATGGAAAAGGAAATCCCCATGAAACCGCCAGAGCGGCTGTAGATCTGGGAGTTGATGCCAATCACTTCACCCTTCAGATTGAACAGCGGGCCACCGGAATTCCCCGGATTGACCGCGGCATCGGTCTGCAGGAAGGGGACAAAATTCTCATCCGGCAGCAGGCGGTTCTTGGCCGACACAATGCCGGAAGTGACGGTGTTCTCAAAGCCGAAGGGCGAGCCGATGGCCAGCACCCATTCACCAACCTTCACGTCCGCCATGTTTCCCAGCCGCACCACCGGCAGGTTCTTGGCGTCAATTTTGAGCAAGGCCACATCGGTGCGGGCATCCGAACCGATCACCTTGGCTTTGTACTCGCGCTTGTCGGTAAGCGTGACGGTAATTTCATCAGCCCGCGCCACCACATGGGCATTGGTCAGCAAATAGCCATCGGCAGAAATGATGAAGCCGGAGCCCAATGAGCGTTCTTGCCGCTCCTGTTGCTGCTGCGGCGCAAAGCGACGGAAAAATTCGAAGAAGGGATCGCCCTCCATGCCATCGGGTAGCGCACTGACATTCTGCTTGATGGTGGAAGTGGTGCTGACGTTGACGACAGCGCGGCCTTCGGTTTCGACAATACGGGTAAAATCAGGTAGATCAGCAGCCCATACGACAGTCGGCTGAATGGTGAATGCAGAGGCCGCCAGCATGGCAGCAACGATCAGTTTCTTGATCGACATGGTCGCTCCATCTTGATGTGGTTTGCACAGAAAACAGCAGGAAAATAAAGCAGCCGGCCACCCCCGAATACGGCGGGACAGCCGGCCAGCACCATCATGGTTTGAGTGTGATCTTGAGATTACGGATCATGGCCAGCATGGTGGGCTCTGGCAGATCACCCACCAGAGTGACCAGGTAATCACCCTGCACCGCCGTTGCCATATTGACGGCACCATGCAGGTTGACTGCCCGCTCCGGCCGACCTTCGGCTTGCGGCTCGATGAACAGCGACAACATCACCAGCCCGTCACTGAACACCATATGCCGCACCGTGCGCTCGGCCTGACCCGGCAGGCTGCGCTGCACCGCACGCAGCAACTTGAAGCCAGCGGGCATGCCGCTGACTTCAGACGGCGCATCCGCATCCAGAGTCATCTGCGGCGCGCTGGCACTTCGCAGAACATAGTTCTGCTTGTATTGCGGCCGGAAAGCGGACTTTTCCCTCGGTCCCTGCAGTTCAATCTCGGTGAAGGTAAACTGCTCCACCGTTTCGCCCGCAGCATTCTGGGACATCACTTTCAGTGGCAAGCTGCTGGCCGTATCGATGCACAGGCGCAGCAGGTAACGCTTGCTGTCCTTGGGCTTGAGATCCGTCCAGTTGCAATCACGCTGCGCCACCCGGTCCTTGCCACTGCGTTTTACCGTATAGGATTGGGCGATATTGCCTATGTCATCCGGCAGGATGGCAGGAAAAAGCCGCATGGCACTGACCTTGGCCGCCGACAGCGATTTCGCATCCGGGGCATAACAGGTCAATTCCTGCCCCTTGCGAATAATCTCCCGTGACGGCCCGTCCAGTGAAGTGCGTTTTTCCTGGATGTTATCGCCCGCCCCTCCCCGGACAATGCGGAAAGTCTCCAGTGAACCGTTCATCTGGTGCAGATAGGTTCCCGTCAAGGGCTGCTGCCTTGCGGCAACAGCCGCCCTTTTCACCACCAGCCAATCATCATCTGCATGGGCAAGCACTGCCACACCCATCAGACAGACCCCGGACAGCTGTGTCAGACGCATCAGTGGCGGACTCCATTTCCGTAAGAGACCTTGTACACGCTCTGGTCTGCCGTCATTTCCTGATGGGCTGCCAGATAAAGGTCGTCCTGCTCCTGTGCCGACTGAACCGCCGCCACCGGAACGCCACGATCAGCAACAGCGGAGGCCGCATTGCCATGCGACAACTGCTGCCAGCCCACCACGGCGGCAAAGCTGACGCTGGCCGCCAGTGCCACCGCACCGGCACGCCGCCTGTGTACCGGGGCAAACCAGCGGCGTGGTGCCAGCACCGTGGGCTCGGCCACCAGGCGCTCTGCCACCTGTCGGCGGACATCGACCGCCACATGCGTATTGGCACGCATGGCATCACCAATCAGGTGATAGGCATCCCACACCTGCTTGAGCTCCTCTTCTTCCGTGATGGCTTTGATGGCTCTCTCTGCGGGCTGCCCGTCCAGCTCGCCATCCATCAGTGCAGATAATTTTTCTTTCATACCTACCACCTTCTGTTCTTTGCCGTATCCAGCAATGGCCTCAATTCGGCAGCAATGGCCTCCCGCGCCCGGAAAATGCGCGAACGGACGGTGCCGATGGGACAGTTCATCACCTGTGCAATCTCTTCATAGGACAGTCCGTCCATTTCCCTGAGGGTAATGGCCGTTCTGAGCTCCTCCGGCAGAGCCTGCACGGCACTGTTCACTGTCGTCACGATTTCCTTGTTCATCAGCTCGGTTTCGGGCGTGTTCATGTCGGGAACTTGCGACGCCAGGTCGAAGCTCTCGCCATCCTCGTCCTCAAACTCGCTGTTGACCACCGGACGTCGCCCGGCGGAACTGAGGAAATTCTTGGCAGTATTGATGCCGATTCGGTACAGCCATGTGTAAAACGCACTCTCGCCGCGAAACGACGGCAAGGCGCGATACGCTTTGACGAATGCTTCTTGCGTCACATCTTCGATGTCGGCGCCGTCGCGAATGAAACGTGACAAAAGTCTGGCCAGACGACGCTGATATTTTGCAACAAGCAGGTCGAAAGCTCTTTTTTCACCTCGCTGGGCACGCTCCACCAACTGTTGATCGATCTCACGATCACTCATGTCGTTGTAATGCTCCCTGAATTGTCCACTGGTTTAGTTGTATGTACGGCTGTGCGGACACAGCACTAGACCGTGGCACGTGCAATGAGTTCCCCCGAGCTTTGTTGCCCGGAAACATAGCAGACCTTCAGCAAAAGCTGAAACTTTCCTCCTGCTTGCAGTGCGATAGCGCATTTGCACTCCAACCAAGCACTTGCTAGAATGACCGCAACATCACCCGCACTCAATATAAGGACCTTGCCATGAGCACACCCGGTCAACGCTTCCGCCGCGCCGTTGAACAAGAAAAGCCGCTGCAGGTTGTAGGCGCAGTCAATGCCTATGCAGCACGTTTGGCCGAACACTCAGGCTTCAAGTCCCTTTATCTGTCCGGTGGCGGTGTTGCCGCTTGCTCCTGCGGCATTCCTGACTTGGGCATCACCACCCTGGAAGACGTGCTGATTGATGTGCGCCGCATTACCGACGTGACCGAACTGCCGCTGCTGGTGGATATCGATACCGGCTGGGGTGGTGCTTTCAATATCGCCCGCGCCATCCGCAGCCTGGAAAAAGCCGGTGCTGCTGCCGTGCATATCGAAGACCAGGTACAGCAAAAGCGCTGCGGCCATCGCCCGAACAAGGCGATTGTCAGCCAGGAAGAAATGGTAGACCGCATCAAGGCCGCCACCGATGCGCGCAAGGATGACAGCTTCGTCATCATGGCCCGCACCGATGCGCTGGCCGTGGAAGGACTGGATTCCGCCATCGAACGCGCCGTGGCCTGCGTGGAAGCCGGTGCCGACATGATTTTCCCGGAAGCCATGACCGATCTGGCCATGTACAAGCAGTTTGCCGAAGCCGTGGGCGTGCCGGTGCTGGCCAACATCACCGAGTTTGGCTCCACCCCGCTCTACACCACGCAGGAGCTGGGCGAAAACGGTGTGTCGCTGGTGCTGTACCCGCTGTCCGCCTTCCGTGCCATGAGCCAGGCCGCACTGAATGTGTACGGCGCGCTGCGTCGCGACGGCACCCAGAAAAATGTGCTGGACCTGATGCAGACCCGCATGGATCTGTACGAACACCTGGGCTACCACAGCTACGAGCAAAAGCTGGATGGGCTCTTTGCCGAAGGCAAAAACAAGTAACGGTCCGCCGAAGGCAAAAACAAGTAACGGTCCGCCGAAGGCAAAACAAATAACTGTCTGCCACCAGCAAGACTGGCAGCAAAACCAATCAGTCAGGCAGCCCCGCGCAGCCTGACCATGCGCACAACAGTAACAGCAGAGAAATTGTCCAAGGAGAAATGGCATGACTGAAGTGGTTCTGACTGGCAAGCCGAAGAAATCGGTCGCCCTGTCCGGCGTGGCCGCCGGCAATACCGCCCTGTGTACGGTTGGCCGTACCGGCAACGACCTGAGCTATCGCGGCTATGACATTCTGGATATCGCCGATCAGTGCGAATTTGAAGAAGTCGCCTACCTGCTGGTGCACGGCAAGCTGCCGAACAAGGCCGAGCTGACAGGCTACAAGCAAAAGCTGAAAGCCCTGCGCGGCCTGCCGCAAGTGGTGAAGAGCGTGCTGGAAGCCCTGCCCGCCTCCGCCCACCCGATGGACGTGATGCGCA
The DNA here is from genome assembly GCF_002217795.2 of Aquitalea magnusonii. Lineage (NCBI taxonomy): Bacteria > Pseudomonadati > Pseudomonadota > Betaproteobacteria > Neisseriales > Chromobacteriaceae > Aquitalea > Aquitalea magnusonii. Next base: position 1,495,448 of record NZ_AP018823.1, on the reverse strand, counting down.
GCGGCGTGTCCGCCCTGGGCTGCACCCTGCCGGAAAAAGACGACCACAATAGCGCCGGTGCGCGTGACATCGCCGACCGCCTGATGGCTTCCTTCGGCTCCATGCTGCTGTACTGGTACCACTTCAGCCACAACGGCAAGCGCATCGAGGTGGAAACCGACGACGACTCCATCGGCGGCCATTTCCTGCACCTGCTGCACGGTGAAAAGCCGTCCGAGCTGTGGGTGAAGGCGATGCATACCTCGCTGATCCTGTACGCCGAGCACGAATTCAACGCCTCCACCTTTACCAGCCGCGTGATTGCCGGTACCGGTTCGGACATGTACTCCAGCATTACCGGTGCCATTGGCGCGCTGCGCGGCCCCAAGCACGGCGGTGCCAATGAAGTGGCGTTTGAAATCCAGAAGCGTTACGACAATCCGGATGAAGCCGAGGCTGACATCAAGGCCCGCGTGGAACGCAAGGAAGTGGTGATTGGTTTTGGCCACCCGGTGTACACCATCTCCGACCCGCGCAACAAGGTGATCAAGGAAGTGGCGCGCAACCTGTCCGCCGCAGCCGGCGACAGCAAGATGTTCGACATTGCCGAGCGTCTGGAAAGCGTGATGTGGGACATCAAGAAGATGTTCCCCAATCTGGACTGGTTCTCCGCTGTGTCCTACCACATGATGGGCGTACCGACTGCCATGTTCACCCCGCTGTTCGTGATTGCCCGTACCAGCGGCTGGAGCGCACACGTGATCGAGCAACGCATTGACGGCAAGATCATCCGCCCGTCGGCCAACTACACCGGCCCGGACGATCAGGCCTTCGTGCCGCTGGCACAACGCTGATGGTCAGGGGAGCTAAGCCGCAAGGATAGCTCCCCGCTTTGCTTCCACCCTGAGAGTTTTAGCGACGCCATGAACAAAAACTACCGCACCCGATTGCCCGGCAGCCAGCTGGACTACTACGACACCCGCGCCGCCGTTGACGCCATTGCGCCCGGCGCCTATGCCACCCTGCCCTATACCTCGCGCGTACTGGCCGAGCAACTGGTGCGCCGCTGCGAACCGGAACTGCTGACCGACGCGCTCAAGCAACTGATCGAACGCAAGCGCGACCTGGATTTCCCCTGGTATCCGGCGCGCGTGGTGTGCCACGACATTCTGGGCCAGACCGCACTGGTGGATCTGGCCGGTCTGCGCGACGCCATTGCCGACAAGGGTGGCGACCCCTCGCTGGTCAACCCGGTGGTGCCGACACAGTTGATTGTCGACCACTCGCTGGCCGTGGAATGTGGTGGTTTCGACCCGCAGGCTTTCGAAAAAAACCGCGCCATTGAAGACCGTCGCAATGAAGACCGCTTCCACTTCATCGAGTGGACCAAGACTGCCTTCAAGAACGTGGACGTGATTCCTGCCGGCAACGGCATCATGCACCAGATCAATCTGGAAAAAATGTCGCCGGTGATTCAGGTGCGTGACGGCGTGGCCTTCCCCGACACCTGTGTCGGCACCGACAGCCACACCCCGCACGTGGATGCGCTGGGCGTGATTGCCATCGGCGTGGGTGGCCTGGAAGCGGAAACCGTGATGCTGGGCCACCCGTCCATGATGCGCCTGCCGGACATCGTGGGCGTCAAGCTCACCGGCCAGCGCCAGCCCGGCATTACCGCCACCGACATCGTGCTGGCCCTCACCGAGTTCCTGCGCAAGGAACGTGTGGTGGGCGCTTACGTGGAATTCTTTGGTGATGGCGCTGCCAGCCTGTCCATCGGCGACCGTGCCACCATTTCCAATATGTGTCCGGAATATGGCGCCACCGCGGCCATGTTCTACATCGACCAGCAAACCATCGACTACCTCAAGCTGACCGGCCGCGAAGCCGAGCAAGTGGCGCTGGTGGAAAACTATGCCAAGGTCAGCGGCCTGTGGGCCGACAGCCTGGAAAGCGCGCAATACGAGCGTGTGCTGGAATTCGACCTGTCCAGCGTGGTGCGCAATATGGCTGGCCCGTCCAACCCGCACAAGCGTCTGCCCACCTCGGCACTGGCCGAGCGCGGCATTGCGGTTGACCTGGACAAGGCCCGTGCCGAAGAAGCCGAAGGCCTGCTGCCGGATGGCGCGGTCATCATTGCCGCCATCACCAGCTGCACCAACACCAGCAACCCGCGCAATGTAGTGGCCGCCGGCCTGCTGGCCAAGAAAGCCAACGAACTGGGCCTGCTGCGCAAGCCGTGGGTGAAGTCCTCGTTTGCTCCGGGCTCCAAGGTGGCCAGGCTGTATCTGGAAGAGGCCGGACTGCTGCCGGAACTGGAAAAGCTGGGCTTTGGCATCGTCGCCTATGCCTGCACCACCTGTAACGGCATGTCCGGCGCACTGGACCCGAAAATCCAGCAGGAAATCATAGACCGCGACCTGTACACCGCCGCCGTACTGTCGGGCAACCGCAACTTCGATGGCCGTATCCACCCGTATGCCAAGCAGGCCTTCCTCGCCTCGCCGCCGCTGGTTGTGGCTTACGCCATTGCAGGTACCGTGCGCTTTGATATCGAAAAAGACGTGCTGGGCGTGGTGGATGGCAAGGAAATCCGCCTGCAGGACCTGTGGCCGTCCGATGATGAGATCGACGCCATCGTGGCACGCTGCGTGAAGCCGGAACAGTTCAAGCAGGTGTACATCCCGATGTTCGACCTGGGTCAGGTGGAAGAAGCCAAGAGCCCGCTGTACGACTGGCGTCCGATGTCCACCTACATCCGTCGTCCGCCCTACTGGGAAGGCGCGCTGGCTGGCGAGCGCACGCTCAAGGGCATGCTGCCGCTGGCGGTGCTGCCGGACAACATCACCACCGACCACCTGTCGCCGTCCAACGCCATCCTGCCCAGCTCGGCTGCCGGTGAATACCTGGCCAAGATGGGCTTGCCGGAAGAGGACTTCAACTCCTACGCCACCCACCGTGGCGACCACCTCACCGCCCAGCGCGCCACCTTTGCCAATCCGCAACTGGTGAACGAAATGGCCGTGGTGGATGGCGCGGTGAAGAAGGGTTCGCTGGCGCGCATCGAGCCGGAAGGCAAGGTCACCCGCATGTGGGAGGCCATCGAAACCTATATGGCGCGCAAACAGCCGCTGATCATCATTGCCGGTGCCGACTACGGCCAGGGCAGCTCGCGTGACTGGGCAGCCAAGGGCGTGCGGCTGGCCGGGGTGGAAGCCATCGTGGCCGAAGGCTTCGAACGCATCCACCGCACCAACCTGGTGGGCATGGGCGTATTGCCGCTGGAATTCAAGGCCGGCACCAACCGCAAAACCCTGGCCATTGACGGTACCGAAAGCTACGACGTCAAGGGCGACATCTCGCCGCGCTGCACGCTGACGCTGGTGATTCACCGTCGCAATGGCGAGACGCTGGAAGTGCCGGTCACCTGCCGTCTGGATACCGCCGCCGAAGTGCGGGTGTATCAGGCTGGCGGCGTGCTGCAACGCTTCGCCCAGGACTTCCTGGAGTCCACCACCGCTTGAGTTTTGCTGCTCCCGGCCTGCGGGTATGTCCCTGCCGGCAGGCCGGACCCAGAGCAGCCCCCAACCGCAGGGCGGCGCGAAATCCGTTTCGCAGCCGCCCTGCTGCTTGCCACCCTATTCCGGCAATGCCTGTTGACGGCCTTGCCCACAGCATGACAGGAGAGACTGCATGGCCCATGCTCCACAAATCCGCATTCCTGCCACCTATATCCGTGGCGGCACCAGCAAGGGGGTGTTTTTCCGCCTGCAAGACCTGCCTGCCGCCGCCCAGCAGCCCGGCCCAGTGCGTGATGCCATCCTGATGCGGGTGATCGGCAGCCCCGACCCCTACGGCAAGCAGATCGACGGCATGGGCGGTGCCACCTCCAGCACCAGCAAGACGGTGATCCTGGCCAAGAGCAGCCGGCCCGATCACGATGTGGACTACCTGTTTGGCCAGGTGGCCATCGACAAGGCGTTTGTCGACTGGAGCGGCAACTGCGGCAACCTGTCCGCCGCCGTCGGCTCCTTTGCCATCATGAGCGGGCTGGTGGACGCCAGCCGCATCCCGGCCAATGGCGTGGCCACGGTGCGCATCTGGCAGGCCAATATCAGCAAGACCATCATCGCCCATGTGCCCATCACCAACGGTGAAGTACAGGAGACCGGCGATTTCGAGCTGGACGGCGTTACCTTCCCGGCGGCCGAGGTACAACTGGAATTCCTCGACCCGGCCGACGAGGGCGAAGGCGATGGCGGCGGCGGCGCGATGTTCCCCACCGGCAATGTGGTGAACACGCTGGATGTTCCGGGCGTGGGCAGTTTCCAGGCCACCATGATCAACGCCGGCATCCCCACCATCTTCCTTAACGCAGCAGAACTGGGTTACAGCGGTAGCGAACTGCAGGAGGCCATCAATGGCGATGCGACGGCACTGGCCCGCTTTGAAACCATCCGCGCACACGGCGCGGTACGCATGGGGCTGATCAAGGACATCACCGAAGCGGCCACCCGCCAGCACACGCCCAAGATTGCCTTTGTCGCTCCGCCTGCGGCCTACATCGCCTCCAGCGGCAAGGAAATCACCGCGGCAGACATCGACCTGCGCGTGCGCGCCATGTCCATGGGCAAGCTGCACCATGCGATGATGGGCACCGCTGCGGTGGCCATCGGCACGGCTGCCGCCATTCCTGGCACGCTGGTAAACCTGGCCGCCGGTGGTGGCGAACGTCAGTCGGTGCGCTTTGGCCACCCGTCCGGCACCCTGCGCGTTGGCGCGGAAGCAAAGCTGGTGGATGGCCAATGGCAGGTCAGCAAGGCCATCATGAGCCGCAGCGCCCGCGTGCTGATGGAAGGCTGGGTGCGTATTCCCGGCGACAGCTTCTGAGCGCAGCAGTCCGCCAACAACAATGGCCACCCTTGGGTGGCCATTTTTCATCGGCTAATGGCCAGCCTCAGCCAGCCACCACCACCCGATTGCGCCCGGCACGCTTGGCCTGATACAGCGCCATGTCAGCCTGTTTCAGCCAGGCGGCCTTGTCGGCCATCAACAGTGAGGCACTTGCCACCCCCAGGCTCAGGGTCACCATGATGTCGGCCTGACTGGCATGCACCAGACGGGCCGCCATTTGCTGGCGCAGGGTTTCGGCCAGCAGCGTGGCATTTTCCAGCGTGGAATCCGGCAGCACCAGCAGGAATTCTTCGCCACCGTAGCGGATGGCGGTGTCGTGCAGGCGCAGGTGCTCCTGCAACAGCATGGCCACCTGCACAATCACCTGATCGCCCACATCGTGGCCGTATTCATCATTCACCTGCTTGAAATGGTCGATATCCAGCATGATCAGCACCGCCTGCTGCCCTGAGCGCTGACTGCGCAACCATTCCTGCTGCAATACCTCGTCACCGGAACGGCGATTGAGCAGACCGGTCAGCCCATCCAGCCGCACCAGTTGCGCCAGGTGGGCATTGCTCTGCTGCAGCGCATCCAGCAATTGCTGGTTACGCCCCTGCCAATGCAGAAACAACCGATAGGCAAAAAAAGCGTTGAACAATACCAGCAGGGCAAACACCCAGAAAAACACCCAGCCGGTCTGGGTCATCACCATGGCGGCATGGTGGATTTGCGGCGGCAGACCATGTTGTAATTGCCCCAACAGCAGACTGCTACCCAGGCTGAGCGACAAATAGCCGTATACCAGCGCCCCCACGCTGACCAAAACCAGCAGCAGTACGATCAAATGGCGCGACTCGGCCTCACCGGCAGGCTGTAATGCAAGATGGCGGCTGAGCCAGCGGTCGGTTGCCGGCCAGCTTTGCGACAGAACCGGCCCCACCAGAAACAGGTTCTGCAGGAAAAAACCCAGCCACCAGCCTTGCCAGATGGGCAGCAGTTCGCTAAATGGCTGATTATTGCAATAAGTCCAGATCAGTGCGCCGCTGGAGCTGAAAATGCTGCCAACAAATGATAGCTGGACAAAGTGCAGCACCGAATCCATGCTGCGCAGCCCGCGTAACATGGGCAATGCCCGGAAACCCAGCACCATCACCGCCACGCCCAGCGGGTCGGCAAAGGCAAACAGGGCTGCCCACTGCCAGACCATGCCGGCATACAGGGCCAGCGCCAGCGTAGTCAGATAGCCCTGCACAGCACCCCACCACCAACCCAGGCACAAACTCCACCACAGACTGATCAGCAAGGCCGGATACACGGTGATGTAGACCGTCACGCCGCCAAACTGCAGCGGCATGCCGGACCAGTTATCCGCCACCGACAACACGCCCAGCCCGAGTGACAACAACAGGCTGAACAGCCAGCCACCAAACAGGATGCAGCGCTCACGCCGCGAAATCATGTGCCATAGCTGCCAAGGCGTCATGATGGCAGGCCGCAACAGCGCATCCGGCGTGGCCAACGGCAGCACGGCAGAAGGTCCTGACAGGTCTGTATTCATGAGAGGGGTCGAATCACCGCACAAAGAAAGCCTCCCCGACCACATCAACCACCGGAGAGGAGCACGCTGGCCCGCCAATCAAACCCAGAGCCACAGTGACATTAGCATAGTTCAACACGCGCGCAGATGGCGCACATGCATTCGCGGCGGATATAAAAAAAACCGCCAACGGCGGTTTTCACCTCAGACCAGATCGGCCATGCATTCGCCCAGTCTGACCGGGCCAGCCGGCTGCCAAGCCGCATTAAACTGCAAACCCGCTGCCGCGGGGAACAACAGCACCACGGTAGAACCCAGTTGGAAGCGGCCCATTTCCTCGCCCTTGCGCAGCATGATCTGCTGGTCCTGATAATCCCAGCGTTGAATCCGGCCCGGACGCGGCGGATTGACAATGCCATGCCAGACCGTGCCCATGCTGCCTACAATGGTGGCCCCCACCAGCGTCAGCACAAAACGGCCATGCGGGCCTTCGAACTCACACACCACCCGCTCGTTACGGGCAAACAGACCGGGTACACCACGCGCCGTAGCCGGGTTCACCGAAAACAGCGCACCGGGCACATAAGTCATGCTGAGCAGACGCCCATCGCAAGGCATGTGGATGCGGTGGTAATCACGCGGGCTCAGATAAATGGTGGCGAACTGGCCGTCCTGATAGCGTGCCGCCATGTCGGCATCGCCGCCCACCAGTGCGGTAGTGGAATAATCATGCCCCTTGGCCTGGAAGATCTGATCGGCACGGATCGCCCCAAACTGACTGATGGCACCATCTACCGGGCAGATCAGCGCGCTGTCGGCCAAGGGCCTGGCATCGGCACGCAGCGGGCGGGTAAAAAACTGGTTGAAGCTGGGGTAGCTGCTGATATCCGGATTGGCCGCTTCGGCCATGTTCACCTGATAGCGTCCGACAAACCAGCGGATGACCGCCGTGGTCAGGCTGCCGGCTTCGGCACTTGCCAGCTTGCCGGCCAGAATGGTTAAAGCCTGCTTGGGCAGAAGATATTGCAGCCATACGGCAAAGCGTTCGGACACGATGTAAAACCTTGAATGCGGACAGCCGCACATTATAAGCCGGACTGCCAGTGAATGCGAAACGCCGATCTGCATTTGCCTGCACTGCCGCTGACTGACCACAAGCACTGGAAAGCAGGACCACTGCTATCTAGAATGCAGACGGGTTCTTCATTCAGCCCCACTTCCTCATAACAAGGAACCAAGATGAGCACACTGAACGTTCTGGCCATTTGCGGCAGCCTGCGCCGTGCCTCCACCAATATGGGTCTGCTGCGCTACGCCAAGGCACATGCGCCAGCCGGCATCCAGATCGACATTGCCGACATCAGTCAGGTCCCGTTCTACAACGCCGACATCACTGAAAAACCGGCCGCCGTGCAACAACTGCTGGCACAACTGGCAAAAGCCGACGCCTTGCTGCTGGGCTGCCCGGAATATAACTACTCCATGGCCCCGGCACTGAAAAACGCGCTGGACTGGGCTTCGCGCGAGCCGGACAACAAACTGCTGGCAGGCAAGGCCGTGGCCATTGTGGGCGCTGGCGGCGGCATGGGTACTTCGCGCGCGCAGTACCACCTGCGCCAAAGCTGTGTGTATCTGGACCTGCACCCGCTGAACAAGCCGGAAGTGTTTGCCAATGCCTTTGCCGGCGGTTTTGATGCCGAGGGCAACCTCACTGACGAGCGCCTGCAAGGCCTGGTGGTACAGCAACTGGAAGCATTGCACGCCTGGGCCGCCCAACTGAAAGCCTGATCGCACCGCAGCACGCCCTGCGCTGTTCCACACCTGGCTGCGGGACAGCGCATTATCTTGTTTTTACTCAATTTTACTTCCATCCTGCCGATATACAGACATCTGCCGCAGGCCATACGGCACGCAGACCCGGCGCCATGCACAGGCTGGCGTCCTTCTCCGTTTTCAGCAGGAGCCTCCCATGACCGTCAACAGCGTCAACAGCAGCCTGTTGCTGAATGCCAGCTACAGCAGCAGCACCATTACCGACAGCAAAACCGGCAATAGCATCAGCAGCAGCACCCTCACCGTGGACGAAGTGGTCACGCTGGGGCAAAACAGTGAGGACAACAGTGCCCTCACCTATGGCAAACCGACCACGGGCAGCAGTACGCCGGTGGATGTACCTGCCTTGCTGGCCAAGTCCAACCAGCAGGTGTCGGATTTCCTCAAGCTGCTGGGCAATCTGGTCCAGCAGCAGGGCCTGCAATGGAACAAGGTGGTCAGTGGCGAACAGAAGCTGACGGTTGACCCGCAGACCAAGGCAGAAGCCACCCAGGCGGTGTCGGAAGATGGTGATCTGGGCATCAAGAACACCGCGCGGCGCATTCTGGACTTTGCCCGGCTCGGCATAGGCAACGACCCCGGCAAGATAGACACCATTCGCGCTGCCGTGCAGCAGGGCTTTGACGAAGCCAAGAAGGCATTTGGCGGCAGCCTGCCGGACATCAGCAACCAGACGCGGGATGCCATCATGGCCACGCTGGTCGACTGGCAGAAAAACGGCCTGCCGAGCAATAACGACTACACGCTGATCCGCCCGGACTTGCAGCAAGACCAGCAGCAGAGCAGCTGACAAAAACCCGGTAACGGCATCGTATTTTCGCGTACTGTCTGCGCCGGCGCGTCTGGCCCGCAGGACGCCACGCGCTTGCCAGCCGCTTCAATCCCCGCAGTCCGTCACCCGACTGCGGGAACACCAGCCGTGTCAGTAAATATCGCGGCCGAAGTACTGCACGCTCAGCTTCTTGAACGTGCCATTGGCGCGCACGGCGCTGATGGCCTTGTTCAGCTTGTCCAGCAAGGCCTTGTCCTCCTTGCGCACCGCCATGCCGGCACCGGAGCCCAGCACCTCGCGCTCAGCGGCGTTGTCACCATTGATGGACGGGCCGACAAAGGCAAAACCCTTGCCCGGTTCGCTCTTGAGAAAACCCGCTTCCACTTGCAGCTCGTCCTGGAAGCTGGCATCCAGCCGGCCATTCACCAGGTCGGCATAGGCCTTGTCCTGATCCTCATAGCGCACCACATCCATGCCGCGCGGCCCCCAGAACTTGCTCAGGTACATGTCGGCCGTAGTGCCGCGCTGCACGCCTACCCGCTTGCCTTTCATGCCCTCCACCGTGAACCTGAGCGGACTGCCCTTGGCGGCAATCAGCCGCTGCGGCGTACGGAAATAGCGCTCGGTGAAGCTGACCACCTTGGCCCGCTCGGCGGTAATGGTCATCGACGACATGATCACGTCGTATTTTTTGGCCATCAGCCCCGGAATGATGCCATCCCAGTCCTGATTGATCAGGCTGCAATGTGCTTTCATTTCCTTGCACAAGGCAGCAGCCAGGTCGGCCTCGAACCCGACAATCTGCCCGGCCAGGTTCAACGATTCGAACGGCGGATAGGTGGCATCCATGCCGATACGCAGATTGTTCAGATCCGTCGCTCCCGCTTGCAGGACGACAGCAGACAACAACACGGCACACCAGGATTGCAGCTTCATCTTCATTCCTCCGGACTGGGTGAGTAGACAAACGCAGGACAAGGGACGGCTTGGTGTTATCACGCCACGCCCGTCAAGGGGCGTGGCGGTACGGCAAGACAGTTCTGACAATCAGGACAGATCACGCTCCAGCAACAACATGTCGTCGAAGCGTTCCTGACGGCGGATCAGGCGGTACTGGCCCGGCCCGTCAATCAACACCGCAGCGGAACGCGGCTGGGCGTTGTAGACGGTCTGGTTTTCCAGCTGGTAGGCACCCACATCCAGGAAGGCCAGCACATCACCCGGCGCACTGGCCGGTGGCAGCAGAAACTGCTCGCCCAGCGGGCCATGGCGGAAGTAATCGCCACCGTCGCACAAGGGGCCGCCCAGCTTGACCGGCTGGCAGTGGCTGTCCGCCATGCGGCTGGCGTTGTAGACATAGAAGTACCAGTCCTTGTAATCCGGAATGGCATTGAAGCCGGCATCCAGCATGCACCACTGCACCTGGCCTTCCACGCTGCCATCCTCGCGCAACAAGGTTTTGCGCTTGGCGGTCACCATGCGGGTAAGCAATACCCCGGCACTGCTCACTACCTTGCGGCCCGGCTCGATGCAGATTTCGATATCCTCACGCCAGGCGTGTACTTCGCGGATGACGGCAGCGGCAAATTCATTGGCGCCGATTTGCGGCTGCATATTGTCCGGCCCGCCCAGGCCACGGTCGGTGGCGTAGCGGTACGGTGCCGGAATGCCGCCGCCGACGTTGATCATGTCAAAGCGCACACCCAGTGCGGTTTCCAGCTGGCGGGCACAATCCACCAGCACACGGGTGGCCGCGCCAAACGGCTCGGCATCCGGCACCTGGTCACCCACATGCATGTGCAGGCCGCACAGCTTTACATAGGGCATGTCCAGTGCCTGACGGCAAATGCCTTCGGCGTCGGCCAGATCCACCCCGGACTTGGCGCGGAATGCCGTCATCAGGCCCTCATGGGTGGCAGCCTTGACGTTGGGCTCCACCCGCAGGCAAATGCGTACCGGGATTTGCAGCTGACGGCTGATGCGGTCGATGGCCAGCAATTCGTGCTCGCTATCCACATTGATGGCATGCAGCTGCTGGCCGATGGCAAACTCCAGTTCTTCATCCCGCTTCACCACGCCGTTGTAGACAATCTGGTTGCCGGCAAAACCTGCGGCCAGACAGCGGCGGATTTCATTGGCCGAATTGGCTTCGATGCTGATGCCGGACTCACGCACCACCTGCAATACCGCCAGCAAGGAGCAAGCCTTGGAGGCGTAGCAGATGCGGGTATTGGCATGGCTGGCAAAGGCCTGCTTGATTTCGTCGACATTGCGGCGGATTTCCGGCGCGGAATACACGAACAGTGGCGCGCCGAATTGTGCGGCCAACGCGGCCAGCCCCACCCCCTCCATCTGCAACTGTCCATCCGCAGCAGACAGACGACGGTCATGTTGCAGGGTGTATTGCCGTTGGGAATCAAAATCGTGATGCATGTGCGCTCCGTCATCTTGTGTTGTTTGTTGCCAAACATACGGAAATCGCCTAGTTTTCACGAACGAATAATTGGCATTGAACCATTCCAATCTGTCATGACTGAAACCCACCACCTGCCCTCACTCAGTGCCTTGCGCGCCTTTGTCACCGTGATGGAGACCGGCAGCTTCACCGCCGCGGCGCAGCGCCTGTTTCTGACCCAGGGCGCCATCAGCAAGCAGATCAGCCTGCTGGAACAGCACTATGCCACCCCGCTGTTGCAGCGGCAGCACCGGCAGATCCGCCCGACACCGGCCGGCCAGACCCTGCTGCCGGTAGCGCGCGAAGTGGTGCAAAAGCTGAAGGAAGTGGAGCGGCAAATCAAAACCCGCAGCGACATTCTCAGCCTGCAGGTGTATGTAAGCTTTGCCGTACGCTGGCTGATGCCGCGGCTGGGCAGCTTCTACCAGCAGCACCCGCTTACCCAGCTACGCATTGACAGCATGGTGTACGAACCAGCCGAACTGGACCCGGACATCAACCAGGTCTACATCCTGTTCGGTCATGGTCAATGGCCGGACATGCAGGCCGAGCTGCTGCTGCCCGAACTGCTCAGCCCGGTGTGCGCGCCGAGCATGCTGGCCAAGCTGCAGTCGCTGGATGCACTGGCTGGCCACACCCTGTTTCACACCACCCGCGACTACGAGGAATGGATTGCCTGGCTGGATACCCAGGGCATACACACGCTTGCCGCCTACAAGCATCAAGTGGTGGACTTGCACCACCTGGCGTGGACGGCGGCTGCCAGCGGGCTGGGTGTGGCGATCGGTGACATGGCCTTGCTGCAGGACGAGCTGGAACAAGGCCGGCTGGTCTGCCCATTCGACAGCCAGTTGCATACCGGTTCCGGTTACTGGCTGGTCTACCCGGAGAGTTATGCCGAGCATCCGGGCTTGCAGGATTTACTGTCCTGGCTGCGCGAGCAGGCTGGCGGCATTTGCCACGCACCATAGAAAAAGCCCGGCATGGAGGCCGGGCCACAAGTCAACAACACAGGAGAAATTACAAAGGAAGATGGCTGGACAAGGCATTGAGCTTGCGCAGGGCCAGCCGGAAGCGGGTGTGGGCGCGGGAGACAGTGGACTCACTGATATCCATTTGCTGGGCAGCAAAGTAGCCGGTCATGCCTTCTACTTCCATCAGCCACACGGCTTCACGCGAACGTTTTTTCAGACCGATCAGGTCGGCCACCTGGTTGAAATCATCAAGTTTCATGGCGCTGATCTCCGACATCATGGGTGGGAAATGATGTACCTGGCCAGTGCCGGCCGGCACTGGCGACCCCGGTGGACATCCACACACGGGGCCTGTATCTGCAGCATAGATGCTTGCATTAAAAATGCACTATCTGATTTCTGCCCGCGGGCAAAATCACCACTTGTCACGGTGGCCCAGCCAGTTAAGCATGCCTTGCGCGGCGGCACGGCCACTGGCCAGACAAGCAGTCAGCAGGTAGCCACCGGTGGGGGCTTCCCAGTCCAGCATCTCGCCGGCGCAGAACACGCCGGGCATGGCCTGCAACATCAGGCCAGGTGCAAGCGCCTCAAAACACACCCCGCCGGCGGTGCTGATGGCTTCGTCGATGGGCCGGGTGGCATGCATGGTCAGCGGCAAGCGCTTGATGCCGGCTGCCAGGCTGGCCATGTCGTTGAATGCCTCCTTGCTCAGACACTCGCGCAGCAGCCCCGCCCTCACCCCCTTCAGGTTCAGGCGGCTTTGCAGATGGCTGGACAGCGAACGCGAACCCCGCGGGTGCATCACTTCTGCCGCCACCTGCTCGGCGCTCTTTTGCGGCAGCAAATCCAGATACACCGTGGCACTGCCATTGGCCAGCAGGCTGTCGCGGATGGGCGCGCTGAAGGCGTACACCAGATTGCCCTCCACCCCATAGCTGCTGACCACGCACTCGCCGGTCTTGCGTACGGTATGACCGGCCAGATCGGTAAACTCCAACGCCACCGACTTGAGCGGCTGGCCGGCAAACTTGTCGGCAAAATGCGCGCTCCAGTGGCAATCAAAGCCGCAATTGGCTGGCAACAGCGCACGCACGGCCACACCGCGCTCGGCCAGTAGCGGCAACCAACTGCCATCCGAGCCCAGCTTTTTCCAGCTTCCCCCGCCCAAGGCCAGCAGCACGGCATCATGACTGGTTTCCAGCTCACCTTGCGGCGTGGCAAAGCGCAGCGCGCCTTGATCCGTCCAGCCCAGCCAGCGGTGGCGTACCCTGAATTGCACCCCGGCCTCGCGCAAGCGCGTCAGCCAGGCGCGCAGCAAGGGCGCGGCCTTCATTTCACGCGGGAATACCTTGCCGGAGCTGCCGACAAAAGTCTCCACCCCCAGCCCGTGTACCCAGTCACGCAAGCGGTCGGCATCGAAATCCGCCAGCCAGGCCGTGATTTCCGCCTCACGTTCGCGGTAGCGCGCCACAAAGGCGGCATGCGGTTCGGAATGGGTGATGTTCATCCCGCCCACCCCTGCCAGCAGGAATTTGCGCCCCACCGAGGGCATGGCGTCATACACTGTCACCCCCAGCCCGGCAGCAGACAATACTTCGGCTGCCATCAGCCCGGCGGGGCCGCCACCAACAATGGCTACATGAAACGGGGACGCAGATGTGGACATGACAACTCCTGATTCCTGGCTCGCAGGCCAGCGGCAAAACACATAAAGCAGGCAGCGCCAAATAGCCACTGCCGGACGGAGGGCGGATTGTTGCAGAAATCCAGTCATCGCCCAAGTACGATGATGATTGGCTGGCTCGGGAGGTAAAATTCTTGATATAAGCCAAGCATTGATACTTTGCCTTGCGCTAGGCTGCGCGCTGTCAGCAGCGCATCACATTGCCATGTAACAATAACGACGCTGCAACATAACAACAGAGAACAAAACCAAAGGAGGCGGGGCTCCCGTACATATAATGAAAAAATTTTCCGAATGGCCAATCTGGCTGAGATTAACCAGCGCCATCTGGTGCTGTCTGGTGGTGGCATGGAGTGGACTGATTGCCTGGGAAACCACGGTCAGCCGCGACATTGCCGTTTCGCAGGCCAAGGATCTGGCCAGCAGCATGAATGAAATGACGCTGGCCGGCCTCACCGGCATGATGATGACCGGCACGGTAGCCCAGCGTGATGTATTCCTGGACCAGATCAAGGAACTGTCCGCCGTGCGTGAATTGCGCGTGATTCGCGGCGAGGCGGTCAGCAAGCAGTTTGGCCCCGGCAATGCCGGCGACAAGGCACATGCCGCCGACGAAGCGGAAAAGAGCGCCCTCTCCACCGGCCAGCCTTTTGTGGCCATTGAATCCAGCCCGCAACTGGGCGAACACCTGCATGTGGTGTACCCGGCGCGCGCCGCCAGCAATTATCTGGGCAAAAATTGCATGAGCTGCCATCAGGTGAGCGAAGGCACGCCGCTAGGCGCGGTCAGCATGCGCATCTCGCTGGAAAAACCCTATGCCTCGGTGGCGCAGTTCCGCAACCAGAGCATCCTGTTTGCCATTGTTGCTTCACTGCCGCTGATGGCCGTGGTATTCCTGTTCATCCGCCGCTTTGTCACCCGCCCGCTGCAAGCCATGGCCGCTGGCCTGGCCGAACTGGCCAAGGGAGAAGGCGACCTCACCCGCAGGCTGGAGGTGAAACACCAGGATGAAATCGGCCAGACCGCCACGCTGTTCAACCAGATGCTGGGCTCGATTGCCGATCTGGTCCGCCAGGTAGGCACCGCCGCACATAGCGTGGCCACCTCCTCCGCCCAGTTGCGCCAGGGCGCAGAACGGGTGGCCGATGGTTCGCGCGCGCAGAACAGCCAGTCGCAGCAGGCCGCCCAGGCGGTGGAGCAACTGGCAGAACATATCGGCGATATCGCCCGTCATGCCGAACAGGTGCTGGCACAGTCGGACGAAAGCCTGCAGCGTTCGCAGCAGGGACGGCAGAACCTGGCCCAGTTGCAGCAGGAGGTGGGCCAGATCCAGCAAGCCGTCGAGATGATGTCAGAGGCGGAAACCGAGCTGATGCAATCCACCCATTCAATCACCAGCATGACCCAGCAGGTGCGTGACATTGCCGAGCAGACCAATCTGCTGGCGCTTAACGCCGCCATCGAGGCCGCCCGCGCCGGCGAAGCCGGACGTGGCTTTGCCGTGGTGGCGGACGAAGTGCGCAAGCTGGCAGAAAAATCAGCCCTGTCCGCCCGCGAGATTGATAGCGTCACCGGCGCGCTGAACCACAAGACCGAGGCCGTGCGCCAGGCGGTGGCGGCCAGCCTCAGTTCGCTGGAGGCCAGCAATCAGTCAGCCGCACAGGTAGCCAGCGTGCTGGATGCGGCCAATGACTCGGCGGTTGCGGTGCGCAACGGCCTGCAACAAATCGTGCAAGTGACCGAACAGCAGCGCGAAGCCAGCCAGCGGGTAACCGGCAATATCGACAGCATTGCCGAGCTGGCCAGCACCAACGACGCTGCCATCCAGCACACGGTACATTCCGCCGAAGCGCTGGAAGGACTGGCCGGCGGTCTGAACGACTCGGTGGCGCGCTTCAAGGTATAAGTCCCGGCGCGGATTGAGCCACCACGCCAGTGCGCCGGCACGCACTGGCGTTTTTCGTGCCTGCGCCACCCGCAAAACCACACAATGCAGGCCGATTGCCCGGCGCTGCCAATAGCGGGTTTGGACAATGCGCCGCCAACTGTTACACTGCCCACCCGTTTCTGTCGTGATACCGCCAAGTCCGTGAAAAAAATCGCCTTTTCTACCCTCACCGCGCTGCCTGACGCCCTGCTTTCCAACCTGGACAGCCTGGGTTACCACAGCATGACCCCCATCCAGGCTGAAAGCCTGCCGGTGATTCTGGAAGGACGCGACCTGATCGCCCAGGCCAAGACCGGCAGCGGCAAGACTGCCGCTTTCGGGCTGGGCATGCTGGCCGGCATCAATCCGCGCTGGTTTGCCGTGCAGGGCCTGGTACTGTGCCCCACGCGCGAGCTGGCCGACCAGGTGGCGCAGGAAATCCGCCGCCTGGCACGCAGCATCGACAATATCAAGGTAGTGACCCTGACCGGCGGCTCGCCGATGGGACCACAGCGCGGCTCGCTGGAGCATGGCGCGCACATCGTGGTGGGTACGCCGGGCCGGCTGCAAGACCACCTGTTCCGCCAGTCGCTGGACCTGTCCAATGTGAAAATGCTGGTGCTGGACGAGGCCGACCGCATGATTGACATGGGCTTCATCGAGGAAATCGTCGGCATCGTGCGCGCCTGCCCGCGCCAGCGTCAGACCCTGCTGTTCTCCGCCACCTATCCGGACACCATCCGTAAGGCCAGCGCGCAGTTCCTGCGCCAGCCGGTGGAAGTGAAAGTACAAGCGCTGCACAGCGGCGACCATATCGAACAATGGTTCTACAAGGTGAAGCCGGAAACCCGGCTGGAAACCGTCACCCGCATCCTGCAGCATGTGCGCCCTGCTTCCGCGCTGGCCTTCTGCAATACCAAGGAACGCTGCAAGGAGCTGGTGAAAGATTTGCAGGCCCGTGGTTTCTCCGCGCTGGCACTGTATGGCGATCTGGAACAGCGCGACCGCGACCAGATTCTGCTGCGCTTTGCCAACAAGAGTACCACGGTGCTGGTGGCCACCGATGTGGCCGCTCGCGGGCTGGACATCAAGGAACTGGACCTGGTGATCAACGTGGACGTGAGCCACGACCCGGAAGTACACATCCACCGCATTGGCCGCACCGGCCGCGGCGAGTTGCATGGCCTGGCCATGACGCTGACCTGCGACAACGATGCCCGCCGTCTGGTGCAGATCGAGGATTACCAGAAAGCCCCGCTCACCTGGGCCGACGTGGACGAGCTGACCCCGGCACCGGGCGGCCAGTTGATTCCGGCCATGGTGACGCTGGAAATTGCCGGTGGCAAACGTGACAAGCTGCGCCCCGGCGACATTCTGGGCGCGCTGACTGGTGACGGCGGCATTGCCGGCAGCCATGTAGGCAAGATCAATGTGCTGGAAGGTGCCAGCTTTGTCGCCCTGCAGCGCGACATCGCCCAGCAAGCCTTCGAGCAGCTGGCTGTGAGCAAGATCAAGGGCCGTCTGTTCAAGATGCGCTTTGTCGAATAAGTCTTGCGCGACGCACCATGCAAAAGCCACCCCAAGGGGTGGCTCCAGGCTGCTGACAAAGTTATTTGGTGCGCTTGTACTGGACCCGGCAAAGCCGGGCCTTTCGACTAACTCTTAGATTCCGCAGCCTTCCCATCTATTCCCAATCCCCCCGCCCTTGCCCTGCAAGGGAGCCTCGCTTTCTATCCAGAAAGCGAGAGGGGTTGTCAATAATCTCAAGCCACCCCGCAGGGTAGTTTTTTGTTTGGCTGACTCACATTCTGTCGTTCAGAAGGGTTTGTCACCCAGAATCGTCGCCCGGTGCATGATGCGACGGTTGGGGCGGTAATCGTCCACCGCATAATGACTGGTGGAGCGGTTATCCCAGAACGCCACATCGCCAGCCTGCCAGCGCCAGCGGATGGTGAATTCCGGCCGCGCCTGATGGGCGAGCAGGAAGGCCAGCAAGGCCGCGCCCTCTTCTTCCGGCAACTCGTTGATTTCAGTGGTGAAACCGCCATTGACGAACAAGCCCTTGCGCCCGCTCACCGGATGGGTGCGCACCACCGGATGGCTCAGCGGCGGATTGTCGCGCCGGGTCTGTTCCCATTTTTCCCGGTCGGCCGGGGTCAGGCCAAAGCGCTTGAGCGGGAAAGTCTTGGTGAAGTCATGGGTGGCAGTCAGCCCTTCCAGCAAGGTTTTCAGCCGGTCGGACAGCGCATCCCAGGCGGCAAAGCTGCTGGCCCACAGCGTGTCACCGCCGAACTCCGGCAGCAAGCGCGCCGCCAGCACCGCAGCGGCCGGCGGGGTTTCGATGAAGGTGACATCGGTGTGCCAGATGGCATTGTCCTTCAGGTCGAAAGCGTCGGTGTCCAGAATCATCACCTGTGGCGCATCCGGGTGTTGCGGGTAGATGGGGTGGGTGTGCAGATCACCAAACCGGGCGGCAAAGTCGCGCTGCTGGCGCGGGCTGATGTCCTGATTACGGAAGAACAGCACCTGATGTTGCAGCAGCGCCTGCTGTATCTCCTGCTGCAAGCTGTCAGTCAGCGGCTGCGCCAGATCCACACCTTCGACAATCGCGCCCAGCGCCGGGGACAAACGGGTAAGAGTCAGACTCATCTTCTATTCCTTGCATCATTCGGTTCTGGCCGCCACCACAGGCAGCGGCCATGAAATCTTCAATCCAGCTGGCCATGCCAGGGGGCGAGTCGTCGCTGCAACAGGCGCAAGCCCAGCTCCAGCGCAAAGGCAATCACCGCAATCACCGCGATGCCCAGAATCACCACATCCGTCACCAGGAACTGCGCTGCCGACTGCACCATGAAACCCAGCCCGCGGGTGGCAGCCACCAGCTCGGCCGCCACCAGGGTGGACCAGCCGGTACCCAGGCCGATGCGGATGCCGGTGAGGATTTCCGGCAGAGCCTCCGGCAGGATGACAAACCACAGCAACTGGCTGCGGCTGGCACCCAGCGTCTGCGCAGCACGCAGGCGGTTACGGCTGACCTGTACCACGCCGTGGCTGGTGGCGATGATGACCGGGGCCAGTACCGCCAGGAAAATCAGCAGCACCTTGGACAATTCGCCGATGCCGAACCAGATGACAATCAGCGGCAGATAGGCCAGCGGCGGCACCGGGCGATAGGCTTCAATCAGCGGGTCCAGCAAGCCACGCGCCACCGGGCTGACGCCCATCAGCACCCCCAGCGGAATACCCAGCAGCACCGCAGCCAGCAAGGCCAGCACGATGCGCTGCAGGCTGGCCGCCAGGTGCTGCCACAAGGTGGCATCCATGAAACCCTGGGTGCTGACGGTGATCAGCTTGGCCACCACCGCTTCCGGCGCAGGCAGAAACAAGGGCGGCACAATGCCGCTGTGCGACAGTCCCCACCAGCCGCCCAATACCGCCAGCAGGCTGATCAGGCTGAGCCAGCCGCGACGGTATTGCCGCCAGCGGGAGCTACCAGCGCGCGGGCTGCTGACCGGCAGTTCGTCCGGTACGGTGTTGCTGACGGCAACATCAGCCAGTTTTTGTTCCAGTGTCTGTTCCAGTGCATTCATGCGGCAATCTCCTCGGCCTGACGGCGATGGTCGAACAGGGTGGCCAGCAATTGCTCGCGCAGCGCGATGAAGGCCGGATCGGACTTGATGGCCCGCGCCGACTCACCCGCCCGGTAACGCTGGCTGAAGCCCGGGCGCAGGGTTTCGACAATGCGGCCCGGCCCCGGCGACATCAGCACCAGTTCGGTAGCCAGAAACAGCGCCTCTTCGATATCGTGGGTAATCAGGAAAATGCGTCGCCGCGCCTGCTGCCACACCTTGAGCAGCAGCTCCTGCATTTGCTCGCGGGTAAAGGCATCCAGTGCGCCGAAGGGTTCGTCCATCAGCAATACCTGTGAGTGGCTGGCCAGCGCACGGGCAATCCCCACGCGCTGACGCTGGCCGCCGGATAGCTGCCAGCTATAGCGACTGCCGGCCTCCGGCAGGTCGACCAGGCGCAGCACCTCGTCAGCCCGCGCCAGCCGTTCGGCCTTGGCCACGCCTTGCAGGCGCAAGCCAAACGCCACGTTGTCGCGCACGGAAAGCCAGGGCAGCAAGGCGTCGTGCTGAAACACCACGGCGCGGTCCGCACCCGGCCCGGTCACCCGGGCTTCACCAAAGCGCACCTCGCCGCCATCCGGCTGGACAAATCCGGCAAACAGGTTCAGCAAGGTGGTCTTGCCGCAGCCGGACGGCCCCAGTGCCACGGTCAGGTCATCCGGACCGATGTCCAGCGACACTTCGGACAAGGCGGGCCGGTCCTGACCGGGATAGCGCACGCTCACCTTGTTGGCGGAGAGGATGGCCATGATTATTTCGCAGCCTTCACAAACTGATTGCTCACATAGGGGCTGTAATCAGCCTGCAGGCTGTCCACCTTGCCCTGCGACTTCAAAAAGGCCGCGGTATTGGCTACGGCCTGCACAAAGGGCTTTTGCAGCAGGGCAATCTGCTCCTTCTGGGTAAGGAAGCGGTTGCCCTGCAGGCCGGCAATCACGTCCGGTGCGGCGGCACCGGTCAGGCGGCTGATCTTGTCGATATTGTCCTTGTTGGCAATAAAGGCCTTGGGGTTGGCCACATAGCCGGCGATGGCGTCCAGCGACACCTTGGTAAACTTGTTGACGAATTCCGGATGGGCCTCGGCAAAGTCCTTGCGCACGATCCAGATATCGTAAGTCGGCGCGCCCCACTTGGACACTTGGGCCGAGCTGGTCAGCACCTTGCCGTTGGCCTTGATTTTGCCCAGTGCCGGGTCCCATACATAGGCGGCATCAATGTCGCCACGCTGCCAGGCCGCAGTGATTTCACTGGGGCGCAGGTTCAGCACATTCACCTTGCTGGCATCCACATTCCAATGCTTGAGCGAGGCCAGCAGGCTGTAATGGGTGGTGGACACATAGGGCACGGCCACTTTCTTGCCGATCAGGTCCTGCGGCTTGGCAATCTTGCTGCCATTGCGCACCACCAGTGCCTCGGCGTCACCGATTTCATCGGCCACCAGGAAGGTGACAATCGGCAGGCCACGGCTGGCGGCGGCGGCCAGCGGGCTGGAGCCCAGGTTGCCGATCACCACGTCACCCGAGGCCACGGCGGCAATCACTTCCGAACCGCTTTCAAACTTGCGCCAGTTAATCTTGCTGCCGGTGGCTTTTTCATAGGCACCATCGGCTTGCGGAATCTTGGTGGGATCGATACCGGTCTGGTAGGCGATGGTGACGGTGTCGGCGGCGTGAGCCAGATTGCCCAGCAAGGCAAGAGAGGCTGCAATCAGGGAGAGACGGACAGTCTTGGCGTAATGCTTCATGGTGTTTTCCGCAGTTGGCTATGTGTTGGATGGTGAGCAATCTAGCAAGCGGCACCGGGAAAACTAAGCAAGAAAAAATGAATTACTTATCAGAAACATGCCATTGACTGCGCCATTTACCAGACCAAAGCAACACTGGCTTTATCAAAATCATCTGACGTGACGCAAGGCCCTGCCCACGCTGCGAGCTTAAGATTTAAATCAGGAAATTTAAAAAGCAACATTCAACTGCAAGTACATCTGCATAATCACGCTGGACAAGCGCACGGCGGCACATGGTTTAACTTTGTCAGCGCACGGCAGAACACGGCAAAGTGTTTAAGATAAATGCATAAATCTTTAAATAAAACCTTATTGGCACTCGGAGACTCGTTTAATGTTTGGTTCAAGCCACAAAAAGCACATACAACAACTGCAAGACCGGGTGAGTGAACTGGAAAATGCGCTGCAACACAGCCAGCAGCAACTACGGGACAGCGAACAGGCACGCCAGCAAGCCGAGCAGCAATTGCAGCAGCTACAGCTTACCGGGCAGCGCAGCCAGAGCTATATCGAACCCTTTGGCGACTTCTGCGGCAGCCTGGCCAGCATCCGCGCCTCGTTTGCCGAACTGGCCAGCCTGATGGAAAACAATTTCGGGGCCGCCGCCGATGCAGTCACCACCCTGCATGGCACCCGCAGCGCAGTGGATACCCTGGCCAACAGCTTTGATGACATTGCCCAGGCACAACAGAAAACCGCTGAATCCATGGACTCGCTCAACAGCAAGACCGGGCAGATCCGCCAGTTTGTGCAGCTGATCAAGGATGTGGCCGACCAGACCAATCTGCTGGCATTGAACGCGGCCATCGAAGCCGCCCGTGCCGGTGAACAAGGCCGTGGCTTTGCCGTGGTGGCGGACGAAGTACGCAAGCTGGCCGAACGCACGGCCAATGCCACCAATGAGATTTCCAGCCTGGTGGGCGATGTGGAAGGTGCCTCGCACAGCACCAAGCAACAGGTGACCGAAGCGGCCAGCCAGGTGGCCGGCTATCGCGAAACCGGCGTGGCAACAGCCAATGCCATCCGCAGCATGGTGGATGTCAGCGAACAGATGGCACGGGTGATTGCCCAGGGTACCAACACCAGCTTCATGGAGGTGGTGAAGCTGGATCACATCGTGTTCAAGCTGGACATCTACAAGGCCTTCATCGGCTATCACGACCTGTCATCGGACAAGGTGTCCTCGCACCAGCACTGCCGCCTGGGCAAGTGGTACTACGAAGGCCGTGGTGCGCAGGAATGCAAGGGCAATAACAACTACACCCAGTTGGAAGCACCGCACGCCAATGTACACAACTTCGGCAAGGAGGCACTGGACGCCTTCCATGCCAAGGACTTTGCCAAGGCACAGCAGGCCTTGCGCCGCATGGAGGATGCCTCGGCAGAGGTGATGGACATCCTCACTGCCATGGAACACGAACCCTGTACCCGCAAGATTTGAAGCCACGGCCAGTATCTGCCCGCCCGGAACGCGGCAGCCGGTCCATCACCGGCGGTTGGCCTCTCAGGCTGCGCCATCCAGGGCGGCACGCAGCGCCGCAATATATGCCGGCCCGGTACGGCAGCAGCCGCCAATCAGCCTGGCCCCTGCCTGGTGCCAGCGCCTGGCCTGTGCGGCAAAGCGGGCCGGGCTGGCCTGCCCATGCCAGCACTTGCGCTCAGCGTCCCACTGCTCACCCGAATTGGGATAGGCCAGCAGCGGTTTGTCGGTCACGCTGGCCGCCTGTTGCAGCAGCGCAGCCACCCAGCGCGGGTCGCTGCAGTTCACCCCCAGCGCCACCACTTGCGGTACGGCTGCCAGCATGGCCATGCAGTCGGCCAAGCGTTCGCCCTGCCATACATGCTGTGCATCGCGGCAACTGAAGCTGATCCAGGCGGGCGTGGCGGGAAATTCCTGCTGCAGCAAGCGCGCCAGCGCTTCGGCCTCCTGCGGGCAGGGAATGGTTTCGCAGGCCAGCAAATCGGCCCCGCTGGCGGCCAGCACCGCCAGCCGTGGCCGGTGGAAATCCATCAGCTGCGCCACGCTCAGGCCATAATCACCCCGGTATTCCGAGCCATCCGCCAGCATGGCCCCGTAAGGCCCGACTGACGCCGCCACCAGCGGCGCTGTCACTGTTTCTGGCTGTTCTGCCATGAAGCGTTGACGTGCCTGCAAGGCCAGATCAACCGACAACTGCATCAGCCCGGCGGCTTGCTGCCGGTCCAGGCCGCGCCGGGCAAAGCCCTCAAAACTGGCCTGATAGCTGGAGGTGGTGATGATGTCGGCCCCGGCCTGCAGATAGTCCAGATGCAATTGGCCGATTGCCTGTGGCGCTTCCAGCAACACGCGTGCCGACCACAGCGGGTCGGCCAGATCAAAACCGCGCGCCTCCAGCGCGGTGGCCAGCGCCCCGTCCAGCAACAGGTAGTTACTCTCATGCAGGCGCTGCTGTAGCAGATGCAGTGCGGCAGCACTCATGCACCACTCCCGGTCTTGTGCTGCATGCGCTGGCGCAAGGCTTCGATGGCGTAGCGCACTTTTGCCGGCTGGGCATCACGCCGTGGCGTCACCACATAAATGCCCAGCGCCGGCAAACGCCACTGCGGCAATACCCGCAGCAGTCGGCCATCGGCCAGTTCCTGCCGCACTTCCGGTTCCGGCTGGATGGACAAGCCCATGCCGGCCAGCACAAACTGCCGCGCCGCCAGAATATTGTTGCTGCTGACCCGCTGCGCCACCAGCGGCCGTTCCACCTCACCGGCACTATTTTCCATGGTCAGCCAGGTTTGACTGCGTTCATGGTCCAGCATCACCCATTGGTGCTGTTCCAGTTGCGCCGGGGTGGTGATGGCAGGATGACGCGCCAGATAAGACGGTGCGGCACACAGCACGCTTTCCCAGTCCGCCAGATGGCGCGCCACCAGCGAGGAGTCTTTCAGATCGCCGGCGCGCAAGGCCAGATCGATGCGGTGCTGTACCAGATCAATCATTTCGTCATGGAAAAACAGCTTCAGGCTCAGGCGCGGATAGGCCGCCAGCAGCGGAGCCAGCGCCTCGGTCAGCATCGGTCCGGCAAAGCCGGTGGGAGCTGACAGGCGCAATTCGCCCACCGGGGCATCGCGCAGCTCGCTCAGGCGTTGCTCGGCCAGCCGGGCAGCAGCCAGCATGTCGGCACAGCCCTGATAGAACAGGCTGCCGGCTTCGGTCAGGGTGAGGCTGCGCGTGGTGCGGTGCAACAAGGACACGCCATGTTCCGACTCCAGCTTGCTGATGTGCTGGCTGACCGCCGATGGTGTCATACTCAGGGTGCGTGCCGCCGCCACCATCGAGCCTTGCTCCACCACGGTGGCAAACACGGCCATGCGGCGCAAGATATCCATATTGTTAAGTCCTGCTAATTTATCAATACCAGTATTGCCCGATTATCAGCCATGCAGCAAGCTATTACACTGCAATCCATCCACTATACGAAAGGAAAGCAAGATGAAAATCGCTCTGATTGGTGCCACCGGCTTTGTCGGCTCCGCCGTATTGCAAGAACTGCTGGCACGCCAGCACCAGGTATCGGCCATTGTCAGCCGTCCGGAACGCCTGCCCAGCCACCCGCAACTAACGGCGGTGAAGGCCGATGCCTACGATGCCGCCGCCATTGCCCAGGCGGTTGCCGGACACGATATGGTGATCAGCACCTTCAATCCGGGCTGGGACAAGAGCGACATCCGCGCCCTCTTCCTCAAGGGCCATGCCGCCATTGTGGCCGGCGTGAAGCAGGCCGGTGTCCCGCGCTTTCTGGAAGTAGGCGGTGCCGGCAGCCTGTATGTGGCACCGGGCGTGCAACTGATCGACACCCCGCACTTCCCCGCCGAATACAAGGAAGGCGCGGAAGGCGCCCGCCAGGCGCTGGCAGACTTGCAACAGGAAACCGTGCTGGACTGGGTGTTCCTGTCGCCGCCGGCTCTGCTGGCACCGGGCGAGCGCAGCGGCCAGTACCGTCTGGGCGGTGATGAACTGCTGATGGATGGCGACCAGCCCGCCGGCATCAGCGTGGCCGACCTGGCCGTGGCCATTGCCGATGAAGCCCAAACCCCGCGTCACAGCCGCCAGCGCTTTACCGTGGCCAACTGATTTTCTACGCCGCCACTTCCAGCCGCCATGCAGCTTGCAGGCGGCTTTTTGCATTTGCCCGCCGCATGCTGCAAGCGCACATCAAAACCCGCGTCAATATTGGCGTTGACAGCCATTCCCGGCTTATCTACAGTGCCAGCCAGCCGTACTGGATGGCGCAGGAGAGATCACCCCAGCGGTGACGCCGAAGGGGTATCGCCCCAGAAACTCTCAGGCAAAAGAACTGCACCATCGTCTGGCTCTCTGGAGAGAAGACCCGGGCATCTGCCCTGCGGTCTCGCCGAAGGAAGATCGCCCCGCGATCACAATCTCTCAGGCAAAAGGACAGAGGGGGCTGCGCCGCGTGAAGTCTGCCAGGGCAGGTTTGCCCGGTGGGCTGGCAAGCGACGGTCCCTGCCTGCTTCGGCCCGCCCGCCTGCCGCCACAGACCCACGCCTGTCTGGCCCCCCGCAAGCAACTTGACGCTTCACGACGCCTGATGGCCGGAAGCAGAACAGTCAGCCTGCAGCAAGCATGACACGCTAAGGTATGACACACAGGCTGTCTCCCCGCAGACGACAGCCCCCTACCCGCAACACCGGCGGCCCGCGCGGCGGACTGCCTGCATCAGACAAGAGAACATCATGGCAATCAGTGTTTTTGACCTGTTCAAGATTGGTATCGGCCCGTCCAGCTCCCACACCGTCGGCCCGATGCGCGCCGCGCGCCAGTTTGTCGCCCGGCTGGAAAAAGACGGCCTGCTGACAGCCACCCGCCGCGTGCGCAGCGAGATGTATGGCTCACTGGGTGCCACCGGCAAGGGCCACGGTTCGGACACTGCAGTATTGCTGGGCCTGGCGGGCGAACTGCCCGACATGGTGGATACCGACGCCGTGCCGGATATCCTGGCCACCATCCGCCGCGAAAAACAGTTGAAGCTGCTGGGCACGCAGGCCATTGCCTTCAATGAGCCGGACGACCTGATCCTGCACAAGCGCAAAACCCTGCCCTACCACCCCAACGGCATGATTTTTGAAGCCTTCGACGCCGACGGCAACAGCCTGTCCAAGCGCGCCTACTATTCGGTAGGCGGTGGCTTTGTGGTGGATGAAGCGGCCATCGAAGCCGGTTTTACCCCGCCGGGCGTTACCGAACTCAAACACCAGTTCAATACCGCCGCCGAACTGCTGGCACTGTGCAAGGAACAGGGCAAGAGCATCAGCCAGATCATGCTGGAAAACGAACTGGCCTGGCGCAGCGAGCAAGAAGTGCGCCGCGACCTGCTCACCATCTGGGGCGTGATGCAAGCCTGTGTCAAACGCGGCTGCCAGCGCGAAGGCACCCTGCCCGGCGGCATGAAGGTAAAACGC
This sequence comes from Aquitalea magnusonii, assembly GCF_002217795.2. Classification (NCBI taxonomy): domain Bacteria; kingdom Pseudomonadati; phylum Pseudomonadota; class Betaproteobacteria; order Neisseriales; family Chromobacteriaceae; genus Aquitalea; species Aquitalea magnusonii. The sequence goes on along the minus strand of NZ_AP018823.1, from coordinate 1,468,522 downwards.
CGCGCCGCCGACATGTACCAGAAGCTGCTGGCCGCACCGGAAGCCGCGCTGCGCGACCCGCTGACGGTGATGGACTGGGTGAATCTGTACGCACTGGCGGTGAACGAAGAAAACGCCGCCGGTGGCCGTGTGGTGACGGCTCCCACCAACGGTGCCGCCGGCATCATCCCGGCGGTGATGCATTACTACGCCCGCTTTGTGCCGGGTGCCAGCGAAGACGGCATCGTGCGCTACCTGCTGACCGCCGGTGCCATCGGCATCCTGTTCAAGCTCAATGCCTCCATCTCCGGTGCCGAAGTAGGCTGCCAGGGCGAGGTGGGCTCGGCCTGCTCGATGGCGGCCGGTGCGCTGGCCGAGGTGATGGGCGGCACGCCGGAACAAGTGGAAAACGCGGCGGAAATCGGCATGGAACACAATCTGGGCCTCACCTGCGACCCGGTGGGCGGCCTGGTGCAAGTGCCGTGCATCGAGCGCAATGCCATGGCCTCAATCAAGGCCATCAATGCCGCGCGCATGGCCTTGCGCGGCGACGGCCAGCACTGCGTGTCGCTGGACCGCGTAATCAAGACCATGCGCGACACTGGCCGCGACATGAGCACCAAGTACAAGGAAACCGCACGTGGCGGCCTGGCCATCAATGTGATCGAAGTACCGGTCAACGTAGTGGAGTGCTGATACCCGCACCTTGGCCTGCGGGCCAAAACACAAAACGCCGTGGCATTGTGTCCACGGCGTTTTGTTTATACTCCACAAAACTATACGTACAGAAAATTCTGCATTACATGCAAGAATAATACATGTAAAAATAATAAATTTCTTCCCGGCGATAAATCTACAATGATTTCATAAAAATCGAGGATCAATTTTTCATGAAATTAATGTCAAAAATATTCATTGCATTATTTTTACTTTCCACAAGCAAAAACATCGCCGCCAATGTAATGTGCTACGATCCCACAGGACCTTCCTGGCGAAACCTGGTTTACAAAACATTAAATATCAACAACAGCTCCATAAGTTGGAGTGGCCCCGCGAATACATTGAGTCCAGGAACTTCACTTGCCAGTTGGTCAGACTCTGCGACAGACTATTCTTTCTTTTCATGCCCCGGCATCACCTATATCTCATCAGATTCACACAACCCTCAAACTTGGATAATTTCCAGCAAAACACCGCTAAATGGCTTTACCTACACACTAAATGGAGTAACCTATCCGGTATTCCCTACAGGAGCACAAGGCATTGGTTATATTCTTGGCGCAGCCGATCCAAACAAAGTCTTGACGCCATTAGGAAGTACAGCACTACAAATGTTCTCCACTACTGATGGTGGTAAAACCCTGGGTGTAAAATATCTATTCCGCTATGTCATCACAGGTCCATTAAAGAGTGGCATCACCAATATTCCCAGTCAACAAATTGGAACAATTCAAATGCGTGATGGCCCTACGGTTCTTGCCGCAGGATCCAGCCCGATCTTCTTGAAGAGCGCAACCTTGACAGTGACCGCCGCTACCTGCACTGTCAATACCAACAATATTTTCGTTACTCTTCCTTCGATAGACATCACCAAGCTAAGCGCTGTCGGCAGCACATCCACGCCAAGCAATTTCAATATCTCGCTCACCTGCCCTGGTGGAATTAACACTTACATGGTAATGACTGACAATACCAATACAGCAAACCGAAGCGATAGATTGTCATTAGTCCCCAGCTCAATAGCAAAGGGCGTTGCCGTGCAAATTACCAAAGCAGATGGCAGCTTGGTCAAATTCGGGCCTGACTCTGCCAATCCTGGTACAGCAAATCAATTTCTTGTATTTAACAATCTCTCGGGTACCCAGTCCATTCCACTCACGGCAAGACTTATCCGGACAGGCCCAATCACACCAGGAAGCTTAACCGCCATTGCCACCTATACTTTCTCTTACCAATAATCACTCCGTCATGAAAAACGCCGTAGATATTGTCCACGGCGTTTTTCATGGCTGGCACTGTCTGGAAACTAAACCGCCAGCGGCTCCAGCTTGCGCAGCCGCAGGGCAATCAGCAGCAGTGCCAGCAAGCCCAGCGCAATCATCGCCGCCACACCATTCCATTTGCCCATACCCCACAGCAGGCCGGAGAAGGAACCCACCACACTGGAACCCAGATAATAGGCAGTGAGGTAAAACGCCGAGGCCAGCGCCTTGCCGCGTTGCGCACGACGGCCAATCCAACTGCTGGCCACCGAATGGCCACCGAAAAAGCCGAAGGTAAACAGCGCAATGCCCGGCACCATCAGCCACAGCGAATCCGCCAGCGTACACACCAGCCCGGCGGCCATCAGCACCACCATCAGCCACAACATATTGCGACGGCCAAAGCGGTCGGCCATGCGCCCCACCCAGGCCGAGGCCCAGATGCCCACCATGTACAGCGAGAACACAAAGCCCAGCACGCTGTGGCTCAGGTTGAACGGTGCGGCCAGCAAGCGGAAACCCAGGTAATTGTACAGGCTGACAAAGCAGCCCATGAACAGGAAGGCTGACAGGAACAACCAGGGCAGGCCGCCGTCGGCAAAATGGCTGCCCACGTCCCGCCGCAGTTCGGCCATATTCAATGGCACCGGCTTGAAATGGCGCGAATCCGGCAGGCTGCGCCAGAACTCGATGGCACCGGCAAGGCCCAGCACGGCCAGCGCCAGCACCGCTGCGCGCCAGCCAAAGTGGTCGGCAATCACCGCGGCCAGAAAGCGCCCGCTCATACCGCCCAGCGCATTACCGGCGATATACAGGCCGATGGAATGGCCCAGTGACAAGGGCTCCACTTCTTCGCTCAGATAGGCCATGGCCACGGCCGGCAAACCGGCCAGCACCACCCCGAAAATGGCACGCAGATAGAGAAACTGCTGAAAGCCGGGGGCAAAAGCCGCCAGCAGCATCAGCAGCGCGGCCAGGCTCAGCGCGATATTCATCACCGGCTTGCGCCCCACCTTGTCTGCCAGAAAGCTGGCCGGAATCAGCGCCAGCGCCAGGCCGGTGGTGGGCACCGACAGCACGCTGCTGGCGGCAGCCGGGCTCAGGGCAAAGTCTTGCGCAAACATCGGCATCAGCGGCTGCATGCTGTACAGCATGGAAAAGGTGCAGAAGCCGCCGACAAACATGGCACGCGCAGTAGCGCGAAAGGCGGGCGAACCGGCTTGCAGGCGGGCGCTGGGGGAAATGGTGTTCTCCTGTGCAGAAGCAGGGCCTGCATGTAGCGTAGCAGCACAGGAAGCAGAATCGGGAGGCATGATGAAACCGGTAGCAGTGATACAGGATTCGAGCTTAGCCCTTGACAAAACAGCAGTCCAATATATCTTTATTCAATTATTAATACTTTAAAAGTATCAATATGGAACTGCGCCACCTGCGTTATTTCGTCACGGTTGCCGAAGAACTGCACTTCACCCGCGCCGCCGAACGCCTGCACATCGCCCAGCCGCCCTTGTCCCAGCAAATCCAGGCACTGGAAGCCGAGCTGGGCGTGGCCCTGTTTCTGCGGGAAAAGCGCAAGGTGGAACTGACCGCCGCCGGCCAGCAATTTCTGCAACGCGCGCGGCGCATTCTGGCCGATACCGAAGAGGCCGCCGAACAGGCCAGACGCGCCGCGCGTGGCGAGGTGGGCGAGTTGCGCATCGGCTTTACCTCCTCCCTGCCGCTCACTCCCATCCTGCCCGCCGCCTTGCATGCCTATCGCCAGCACTACCCGGCAGTGCGGCTGACCTTGCGCGAAATGTTCACCACCGACCAGTTTTCCGCCTTGCAGCAGCAGGATATCGATGTCGGCTTCGTGCGTTTCAACGGCCTGTCTCCGGCAGACCGGATAGTGGTGCAGGAGCTGCGGCGCGACCCGCTGCTGGTGGTGATCAACAGCAACCACCCGCTGGCAGGTGAGCCCAGCCTGTCGCTGGGGCAATTGCGCGACGAGGGCATGATCAGCTATCCGCGCAGCGCCGGTACCGGCCTGCACACGGTCATCCGCCAATTGTGCGAGGCCAAGGGCTTCGAGCCACGCATCACCCAGGAAGCGGGTGAGGCCACCACCCAGGTGGGCCTGGTGGCGGCCGGCCTTGGCATCGCCATCCTGCCCTCGCCACTGAACTGCGTGCAGTTGCCGGGGGTGCGCTATATCCCGCTGACCGACGAGGGCGCGTATCTGGCCATGGGCATTGCCACCCGCGAGGGCGACAGCTCGCCGCTGGTGGCCGGTTTCATCACCCATCTGTGGGACGAAATCCCGGCCATTTAGCACCGCCCCCCTGCTGCTACTGCCTGATGCCGCACCTGGCCTCCAGCGTGGCCATCAACCAGATCCGCACCCTGCAGGCGCTGCGCGAAACCCTGGGCGGCCCACGGCTGGCCATGGCAGTGTGCGACCAGCACGGCACCCTGCACTGTGCCGAGCCCGGCTTTGTCGACCTGCTGCTGACCGAGTGGCCGCAGTGGACCGGCCCCGGCCTGCCCGCCGGCCTGTCACCGCAAGGGCATGACGATGCCCGGCACCCGGATGTTTCCGCCGGAGCAAACCGCTGGGCTGCCACCTTTCTCTACAAATACACCCGCGGCGTAGGCAAAAACTGGGTGCTGGAGGCCTCGCTGGAAGCCCAGTTCTACGGCAACAACCACAACTATCTCGGCAACAACCTGCAACAGCAGCCCTTGTACCGCCTGCAGGCCTTTGCCTCCTATGACTTCACGCCGGACACCTATGGCGCGCTGCGGCTGTACCACAGCCGTGGCGGGGCCTTGCGCCTGAATGGACAGGAGCTGCCCGACACCCGGCAGAACAGTACCCAGCTTGGCGTCGAACTGGGCCACTGGCTCAGCAAGCAAGACCAATTGCTGCTGATGCTGGCGCGCAATGCCCACACCACCAACAGCTTTGACAGCAGCCAGGCCATGTTGCGTCTGGTACATGTTTTCTGAGCTGACTACCCGACAAGAACATCCGCCCGACGGATCACCCACTACCGAGGAAAAACCATGAACACACTATCCAGCGCCAAGCTCGCCGCGCCGGCACACCAGGCGCGTCCGGCCATGGCCGCCATTGTCGGTTTTGCCGCCATCGCCCCGGCCGTGCTGATGATGGCCACCGCCGTCGCCAGCCAGTTGGCCAGCCAGCTGCAACTGGGGCCGGTGGCTATCGGCAACTTGTTCTCCGCCGAACTGGGGGCGATGAGCCTGGCCACCCTGCCGGCCATGTTCTGGCTGCCACGCGTCAACTGGCGTAGCGCCGCCTGGCTGGCGGTGCTGGTATTCATCGCGGCCAACCTGCTGTCAGCCATTACCGTCAGCTATCCGCTGCTGCTGAGCTTGCGCTTTGTCAGTGCGCTGGCCGGTGGTTCGCTGATGATTCTGTGCCTGTCCGCTGCCGCCACCCTACCCAACCCCGACCGCGCTTATGGCTTGTGGGTGATGGGCCAACTGGCACTGGGTGCCGTGGGGCTGCTGGTGATGCCCACACTGTTTGCCCGCTTCGGCATTGCCGCCTGTTATATCAGCCTCGCCTTGCTGATGACGCTGTGCGCACCGCTGGCGCGCTGTTTTCCCCAGGGCCAGCAAGGCGCAGCCCCAACACACGCACCAGCCGCTTCCGGCCCACGCCGGGGCCGGGCCGCACTGGGCATCATCGCCACGCTGGCGTTTTACATCAGCCTGAGCGGGGTGTGGACCTTTGTCGGCCAGATTGCCGTGCAATCCGGCATTGCACCACAGCAAAGCGGCAATATCTTCGCCATCGCCACCTTGCTGGGTGTGGCCGGTGCCGGTACTGCCTCGCTGATTGGCCGCCGCCTGCCACGCTCCCGACTGCTGCTGGCCGGCTTTGCCATGATGATGGCGGCCATGCTGCTGTTGCTGCATAACCCGGCACTGGCGCGCTTTGCCACCGCAGCACTGCTGTTCAAGTTCAGCTGGACTTTCATCCTGCCCTTCATCCTGGCCACGCTGGCCGACATCGACCACAGCGGCAAGCTGATGAATGCCACCAATCTGGTGATCGGTGGCGGCCTGGCCATCGGCCCGGCGCTGGCCGGTCAACTGATCGCCGCCAATGGCGGCAGCCTGCATGTCTTGCTACTGCTGGCCACGGTGGTGGCCGCCCTGTCGCTGGCCCTGTTGCTGGCGCTGCAAACACCCCGCCCCACCCCTGCCCACGCCTGAAAACGAGGAGAAGCCATGACATCCGCGACCGCCTTTTACTTTGATGAGCTGTGCATGTGGCACAGCACCGGCCTGCATGCACTGACGCTGCCGGTGGGCGGCTGGGTGCAGCCGCCAGCCGCCGCCGGCCATGCCGAATCGCCGGAAACCAAGCGCCGGCTGAAAAACCTGCTGGATGTGGCCGGCATCAGCCGCCAGTTGCGGCAATGCACAGCCGCGCCGGCCAGCCGTGAAGACCTGCTGCGGGTACATGGCGCCGCCTATCTGGATGAATTCAAGCGCATCAGCGATGCCGGTGGTGGCGAACTCGGCCCGCAAGCCCCGGTCGGGCCGGGCAGCTATGACATTGCCTGCCTGTCTGCCGGCCTTGCCATCGCCGCCGTGGATGCGGTGTGGCGCGGCGAGGTGGCCAATGCCTATGTGCTGACCCGCCCGCCGGGCCACCACTGCCTGCCGGATGCCGCCATGGGCTTTTGCTTCCTGTCCAATATCGCCGTCGCCATCGAAGCGGCCAAGGCGCGCTACGGCATCGAACGGGTGGCAGTGCTGGACTGGGACGTACACCACGGCAACGGCACCCAGGCCATCTACTACCAGCGCCCGGACGTTCTCACCATGTCGATTCATCAGGATGGCTGCTTCCCGCCGGGCTACAACGGCAGTGAAGACCGCGGCACAGGGGCCGGGCTGGGAGCCAATATCAATATTCCGCTGTTACCGGGCAGCGGCCACGACGCCTATCTGTACGCCATGCAGCTCATGGTGCTGCCGGCACTGGCACGCTATCAGCCGCAGTTGATCATCGTCGCCTGCGGCTTTGACGCCAATGCGGTGGACCCGCTGGCACGCATGCTGGCCCACAGCGATACTTTCCGCCAGATGACCACCCTGCTGCGCAGGTTTGCCCAGCAACACTGCGCCGGCAAGCTGGTGCTGATGCACGAAGGGGGTTATGCCGAAGCCTATGTGCCGTTCTGTGGCCTCGCCACCATCGAAGCCCTGTCGGGCCTTAGCAGCGAAGTAGTCGACCCGCTGCTGGACTTCATTCGCCAGCAGCAGCCCTGCGCCGCCATGCAGCAATTGCAGCGCCAGTTGCTGGATGAGATGGCCAGCCTGCACGGACTATAAGCCCTACCACCGCAGCGTTGATCTAGCGCGCTGAAACGAACAAGGCCCCCCAATGGCGGGCCTTGTACTGGTTACGCAATAAGTCCTGGCATGACGACATCAGCAGCAAGCCGCCAGCAGCGCCGGGCTAAGCACACCTGGAGAGGAGGTCTCCGCGGTCCGCCACCCGGTTCGGTCATGGACTGAGCCATGCCGTAGCGAGGGCTTAGGCTTTGGAATGGATCATGCCGCGGCGCTGCTGATCGGCAAGCGATGTTTCCGGCGTAGACGGAGGCGGCAAGGCAGGGCTGCGATTCAGCGTGAAAGGCACTTTGGCATCCAGATAACGGGCAAAACGCATGGCGCTGGTGGCAAACACCGCATACACCAATGTTTCATCGTTGTCAGCGGCAATACCGCTGGGATAGCAGTGATCAGCGTGATCACAGCGCCATTGCAAGGGAAGGTCCTGTTCATGGGCATCCTCATAATGCGTGAACAAGGCGGTAATGCGCTGCCTGTTGGCATCAATTTCCAGGCTGGTCTTACTTGCATCAATAGGAATGAGCGGCAGATCAGCCTTACCACCGAAGGCGTGATTGAGCATTTCCTGACTCAGGTGAACCACCCGTTTGGCCTTGATGGCAAAAATCACCGGCAACTGGTGATTGGGCAGACAAGGCACCGTCGCCAGGCTGCGCTCGTCGCCCTTGCTATCACAGCGCTTGCTGCGTGTCGCCATTTGCTGCAAGAAACGACGGTAGTCACTTCCCGGTACCAGCTCGTAAATGGCCGGCTCTACCGCCAATAGTGCCTGCATGTGGTGGCTGGCCATATTGGCGCCCCCGCTAAGAAACTGCGCCGCATTTTCCAACTTGATGCCACCAGACTGATCTTGCTGATACAGAAACAGAATGGCTGGTGGCATATCCGGACTTAACCAGGCGGCCAGGGCGTCGGGTTTGTCCGGCATCACCACAGGCCCTTGACTATCTGTTTTACTGTAGCTGCGCCGGATGACATAGGAATCAGAGTGATAGCCCTGTAGCAGTTGGCCATCATCCAGCCTGACTCCGCCCTCGAGTGGCCGAACCGATTCCAGCTCTCCATCCTGGTTGAGCTTGGCATAAACAAATGGCAGTTCACCCACATCAATATTTACCACGCCTCCATTATCAAACAGCATTGAAATAAACGGAATTGCCTGATCAGTATCAGTATATTGGCCACTCCCGGCATGACGAAACGAACCCAGAAAGCCAGTCAAGTTGGCACTGGCACAGCCTACCAACATCGAGGCAATCACAACAATGGACACAAAGTCTTTCAATCTCACAAAACACTCCTTAAATATATTAAGTAATACAAATATGTATTTCGATAGAGAATATCGACTGCAATACGTTCCATTGGGTGCAATTTCCATACACAGACCAACACCACCCCAGTCATTTTCAAATGTCATCACATCTTGAATATCAGTCACAGCCACACTGATTTCTCAACAATATCGGCCACTAATATAGGACCTGACATTTAAATGACATACACCGCAGATACTGAACCAAAGTACAGTTAATAAGAAAAATACAATATAACTTATTGATAATTCAGCTCAGCAGACCAACAATTCATACCGCAGGGCAAGAAAATTCTCAGCAATGAGTCGCCTTGCTGTTTGATTAATAACCGATGGGATTTATCATGAACAAGATTGAAAGCAACAATAAAACATATATCGCCCTACAAAAGGGTTTTAATTTGCGCTGGCCAATTACCAGCGAAGATGGCGCGCAGCGTATTTATATCTGCAGCACACCGGAAGAAGTGCAAACCGCAGCCAATGAAGCCTTAAGCGAAGGCTTCCGCATTACGGTACGCAGCGGTGGCCATTGCTATGAAGGTTTTGTTTCCAACCGTCTGAATGCCACAGAAAAACTTGCCATCATTGACCTTGGTGAAATGAAAGGCATGGATCATGATGCCGCTGGCAAGGTCAAGTCACCTTATGACAAGGATGGTCACGGCTATCAGTTCCGTATTGCCACCGGCAATCAAAACTGGGATGGCTACATTTCACTCTACAGACAAGCAGGAAAAACCATTCCGGGTGGTTCTTGCTACTCGGTTGGTGTTGGTGGCCACGTCAGTGGCGGTGGTTATGGCCTGCTGTCCCGCCTGCATGGCCTGACGGTAGACTGGGTCAGCGGCGTGGATATCCTGGTCGCCGCCGCGGATGGTAAAAGCTTGCAATTCAAGCATGTACGGGCCGATAGTACCGATGAAACCGACCGCATGCTGTTTACGGCCTGCTGCGGTGCGGGTGGCGGCAACTTTGGCATCATCATCAATTATTACTACGCCAAACTGCCGGAAGCCCCGCAACAAGCATACTGGTATCCGCTGAAATATGACTGGAAATGGTTCCAGGCGCACCCGGAAAATTTCACCAAACTGCTGCAGGCTTATTGGCAATGGTTTCATGACAATGATGCCAATTCCAATAATCCGGACCCGGCAATTGGCAATGGGGGCTTGTTTACCCTGTTCAAGCTCAATCACATCAATAGTGACGACAATATTGTCCTGGCCATCCAGTACACCGGTATAGATGGTTTGGTTGGCGGTGAGCGCGACAAGCCACTGAATGACTTCATCCAGAAGATGAATGATGCAGCAGGCAAACCCGGTGTGGTTCATGATGCCTTCCTGCTTCCCAATATCAACCCCTTGGGACGCCGGGATGCCGGCATGACACTCAGCCAGGCAGACCCGCTGATGGCGATGGACTGGATTTATGTCACCCAAAGCATCAATGGCTCGGGTAATAATCAGCGTGGCAAATATAAGTCTGAATATCAGATTGAAAACTTCAGCGATGAGGTATGCAAAGCGCTGTTTGAAAACCTGACCAACCTTAACGACACGGCAATGACGCAATCCCTGGTGCAGATTGACTCCTATGGCGGCAAGATCAATGCCAATGGCACTGGACATACTGCCGTTCCGCAACGTCAATCCATCCTCAAGGCACAATATCAGACCTACTGGACTGACCCGAAAGAGGACGACGTGCAAGTAGCCTGGATTCGCCGCATTTACAATGCCGTGCATGCCTCGACGGGTAATCGCCCGCTACTGCCGGCATACCAGGGCTGCTATATCAATTATCCCGATGTGGATATGAAATATGTCAACGATGGCTCAACCCAGGTTGATCCGAATTGGCTGCATCTTTACTACCAGGATGAGGCATTGATTGACCGGCTGATTGCGCTGAAAAACAAGGTTGACCCGCACAATCTGTTCCGTCATGAAATGTCCATTCCATTGCAACGCCCTACCCGCTAACGGACATGGTTTTGCCATCTGAAACAGGCTGAGCCTGTTCAACGCAGGCCCGCAATTTTGCGGGCCTTTTGCTTGGCAGGAAGGCCAGGAGCAAGCTGCGCAGAGGCCACGTCCGGCCGGTGCCGCACGGCAGTCGACCCATGGCTGGAACGAAAAAGGCCCGCCATTGGCGGGCCTTGTTACGTCACCGGTTCAAACCCGGTGTGGCAGCTTTACTGCTGTTGTCCGGCGGGCTGCGGCATGCTGCTGTCTTGCTCCGGTGCTGCATCAGGCAGATTGCCTTGTGGTGCCGAAGCCTCTGGCTGCTCTGACTGTGTCTGCGGCGCGGGAGAGGCGGCAAATACCAGATTGATCAATCCCAGACTGGCCGGAGGCAGGGAAAGCATGGCAACAACAAGCAATTTCTTTTGCATGAGCTTCTTTCAATGTGGTTGGAAGACAAGCCTGTTTTTGCAAACACCATGCCAGCCACACATTGTCATTTAAAAACAATGCTTTGCATTGAAAAGCACCCACCCAGACCATGCCAGTTGTCGGCAGTGAGCGACAAGCATGGCAAGAAATTACCCAAGTTATTGAAATGGCAGCACTTTTTGAGTCGCCAATTGACGACACTCAGGCATCACCTCACCCAGTTTCCTGATTTGACAGCATTTTTCAGCACGGCAGGCATGAAAAAACCCGCCGTAGCGGGTTGGTGGCCAATGCGGTAGCACGCAGCCGGTCAGGCCGGTTTGCTGGCCAGCTTGAGCTTGCCTGCCAGCCAGGTATGGTCGTAGCTGACGATCTCGAACGGGTTGCCGAACGGATCGACAAAGCTGATGGAACAGAAAAACTGGTGATCCACCACCGAGTCGCGCGCCACCGTCTGGCCCGCGCGGTCGATCACCCGCTCGCCGGCCAACTGGTCTATCCATTCCAGAAAATCCTGGCCGCTGACCAGAAAGGCTACCGAGCCCGGCTCACATACCGGCTTGTCTTCCTGCGAAATGGCCAGACGCACCGAACCATTGCTGTTCATCAGCATCACGACGCCGTGCGGCCCGCTCTGCATGTGCTTGTAGCGGGTGTCCGGTGCCAGGTTCAGTACACGCTGGTACCAGCCCTGCGCCTTTGCCAGATCGGTGACACGGATATGGATATGGTCAATCTTGCCAAGCGATAGCATTGCATCCTCATCGGGTGTGGGTGACGCGCCAGCAAGCGACGCGTGCTCATTCTACGGTGTTTGCCGCCGTCGGCAACGATATGGCAATGTGGCCGGCGGCGGCTTGGTACTGCGCAGCGCGTGCCGCGCTCAGGTGCGCGGTTGCAGCAGCGGCTTGAGATAACGCCCGGTATGGCTGAGCGGATTATCCGCCACCTGTTCCGGTGTGCCGGTGGCAATGATCTGGCCACCACCCGCGCCGCCTTCCGGGCCAAGGTCGATCAGCCAGTCGGCGGTTTTGATCACGTCCAGATTGTGCTCGATCACCACCACGGTATTGCCGTTTTCACGCAGGCGATGCAATACCTGCAGCAACAGGTCGATATCGTGGAAGTGCAGGCCGGTGGTGGGTTCATCCAGAATATACAAAGTGCGGCCGGTGTCACGCTTGGACAGTTCCAGCCCCAGCTTCACCCGTTGCGCTTCGCCACCGGACAGCGTGGTGGCGCTCTGCCCCAGGCGGATATAACCCAGGCCCACGTCCATCAGTGTTTTCAGCTTGCGGGCCACTGCCGGCACCACGCTGAAGAACTCCAGCGCCTGCTCCACTGTCATGTCCAGCACTTCGTAAACGTTCTTGCCCTTGTACTGCACTTCCAGTGTTTCACGGTTGTAGCGCTTGCCGTGGCACACGTCGCACGGCACGTAGATGTCCGGCAAAAAGTGCATTTCCACCTTGATCACCCCGTCGCCCTGGCAGGCTTCGCAACGCCCGCCCTTGACGTTGAAGCTGAACCGGCCCGGCCCGTAGCCGCGCTCACGCGACAGCGGCACCCCGGCAAACAGTTCACGGATAGGGGTGAACAGGCCGGTATAGGTGGCCGGGTTGGAACGCGGGGTGCGGCCGATCGGGCTCTGGTCGACGTTGATCACCTTGTCCAGCAGCTCCAGCCCTTCGATGCTGTCGTAAGGTGCCGGTTCTTCGCTGGCGCCGTTCAGGTCGCGTGCGGCAATCTTGTACAGGGTGTCGTTGATCAAGGTGGACTTGCCGGAACCGGACACGCCGGTAATGCAGGCCAGCATGCCCAGCGGCAGCTCCAGCGAAACGTTCTTCAGGTTATTGCCGGTAGCACCATGCAGCTTCAGCACCCGTTCCGGGTTGACTGCGCGGCGCTCGCCCGGCCAGTTGATGCGGCGGCGGCCGGACAGGAAGGCACCGGTCACCGAATTTTCATTGGCTGCCACATCAGCCGGCGTGCCGGCCACCAGCACTTCGCCGCCGTGTTCGCCAGCGCCGGGGCCCATGTCTACCAGGTAATCGGCGGCGCGGATGGCGTCTTCGTCGTGCTCCACCACAATCACGCTGTTGCCGATGTCGCGCAGGCGCATCAGTGTGGCCAGCAGGCGGTCGTTATCGCGCTGGTGCAGGCCGATGGATGGCTCATCCAGCACATACATCACCCCGGTCAGGCCGGAGCCGATCTGGCTGGCGAGGCGGATACGCTGTGCCTCGCCACCGGACAGGGTATCGGCGGAACGTGACAGATTGAGGTAGTCCAGACCGACATTATTCAGGAAGGACACCCGCTCGCTGATTTCCTTGACGATCTTCTCCGCCACCGCCTGCTTCTGACCGCTGAATTCCAGCTGGGCAAAGAAGGCCGCAGTTTCTTTCAGCGGCAGTTGATTCAGTTCGTGCAGGGTGCGGCCACCGATGAACACATGGCGCGCCTCCAGCCGCAGGCGCGAGCCCTGGCAGTGCGGGCAGGGCTGGTTGTTCTGGTACTTGGCTAGTTCCTCGCGCACCGCGCTGGAGTCGGTTTCGCGGTAGCGACGTTCCAGGTTGGGGATGATGCCCTCGAACGGATGGGCGCGGGTAAAGCGGGTGCCCTTCTCCGACATGTAGACAAATTCGATGCTGTCGCGCCCGGAACCGTGCAGCACCACATGGCGCACTTTTTCCGGCAAGTCTTCAAAGGCCAGCTCGGTAGGCGAAAAGCCGTAATGCTCGCCCAGCGCCAGCAGCATCTGGAAGTAAAACTGGTTGCGCTTGTCCCAGCCCTTGATGGCACCGGCGGCAAGGGTCAGCTCCGGGTGGGCCACCACGCGCTTGGGGTCGAAGAAGGTGATTTCGCCCAGGCCGTCACACTTGGGGCAGGCACCCATGGGGTTGTTGAAGGAGAACAGGCGCGGTTCCAGCTCCGGCAGGCTGTAGCTGCATACCGGGCAGGCAAACTTGGCCGAAAACCAGTGTTCCTGGCCGCTATCCATCTCCACCGCAATGGCGCGGCCTTCGGCATGGCGCAAGGCGGTTTCAAAGCTTTCCGCCAGCCGCTGCTTCATGTCCTCGCGCACTTTCAGGCGGTCGATCACCACCTCGATGGTGTGCTTCTTGTTCTTGTCCAGCTTGGGCAGGCTGTCGATTTCGTAGACTTCGCCATCCACCCGCACACGGATGAAGCCCTGGGCGCGCAGGTCGTCGAACAGGTCGAGGTTTTCACCCTTGCGACCGACAATCACCGGGGCCAGGATCATCACCCGGGTTTCTTCCGGCAGCGCCAGTACATGGTCCACCATCTGGCTGACCGTTTGCGATGCCAGCGGCACGCCGTGTTCCGGGCAGTGCGGCTCGCCCACACGGGCAAACAAGAGGCGCAGGTAGTCGTGGATTTCCGTGACAGTACCCACGGTGGAGCGCGGGTTGTGGCTGGTAGCTTTTTGTTCGATGGAAATGGCTGGCGACAGGCCTTCGATCAGGTCGACATCCGGCTTTTCCATCAATTGCAGGAACTGCCGCGCATAGGCCGACAGGCTCTCTACATAGCGGCGCTGGCCCTCGGCATACAGGGTGTCAAAAGCCAGAGAGGACTTGCCGGAACCGGACAGGCCGGTGATGACGATCAACTGGTTGCGCGGCAAATCCAGATTGACGTTTTTCAGATTGTGCGTCCGAGCGCCACGAATGCGGATGGTGTCCATGTGTGAGAGCGTTACTCAGTCGGTCGGGGAACCTGATAATATACCCGACTTGGCTACCGCCGCTCCACCAAAGTATGCGCTGCAGCAAAAAAGGCAGCGCAGGACAATGGCCTGCAAGGTAAACCGCTGGCCATCGGCGGCGTTGATAGCCTGACTCCTGAATCGATAACGACAACACACATGAATTCGCTTGAACTGCGCGCCAGCCTCGGGCTGGCTGGTATTTACGCCCTGCGCATGCTGGGCATGTTCCTGATCCTGCCGGTGTTTGCCATCTACGCGCAAACCCTGCGCGGAGCCGACAACCACACCCTGATTGGCCTGGCACTGGGCAGCTACGGCCTCACCCAGGCCCTGCTGCAACTGCCGCTGGGCATGCTGTCTGACCGCATCGGCCGCAAGAAGGTGATTTACGGCGGACTGCTGCTGTTTGCCATCGGCAGCTTCGTGGCTGCCGGTGCGCACGACATTGTCACCCTCACCATCGGCCGCGTGATCCAGGGTTCCGGTGCCATCTCCGCCGCCATCACCGCCCTCTTGGCCGACCTCACCCGCGAAGAGAACCGCACCCGCGCCATGGCGATGATAGGCATGAGCATCGGTACCACCTTTGCCGTCAGCCTGGTGCTGGGGCCGGTACTGGCGCAGTACATCGGCGTCAACGGCATTTTCGCGCTCACTGGCGCGCTGTCGCTGGCCGCGCTGGTGGGCGTGTGGCTGATCATCCCCGACCCGGCCATCTCGCGCTTTCACTCGGATACCGAAGCCAATACCAAACGCCTGCCGGCGGTACTGAAAAACCCGCAACTGCTGCGGCTGAACTACGGCATTTTCGCATTGCATGCCGCGCAAATGGCCATGTTCGTCACCATTCCGTTTGCCCTGATCAAGACCGCAGGCCTGGACAAGGCCCACCACTGGGAGGTGTACCTGCCGGTTACCGTCATCGGCTTCCTGCTGATGGTGCCTGCCATCATCTATGGCGAGAAAAAAGCCCGGCTCAAACAGGTATTCATCGGTGCCATCGCCATCATGACTGCCGCCCAGCTGGGCATGGCACTGGCGCTGGACAGCTTCTGGCAGATCGTGATGTGGCTGGGCCTGTATTTCATCGCCTTCAACATTCTGGAAGCCACCCTGCCCTCGCTGATTTCAAAAATTGCCCCGGCCGATGCCAAAGGGACGGCCATCGGTGTGTATAATACGGCCCAGTCTTTTGGCTTGTTCATGGGGGCCGCCGCCGGCGGCTGGCTGTACACCCATTACGGCCCGGCCGGTGTGTTCGGCTTTACCAGCCTGCTGATGGCCAGTTGGCTGCTGGCATCCTTCAGCATGCAGGCACCACAGGCAGTGCGCTCGGTGATGTTCCACATCGGCGAGGACTGGCAAGGCAACCCGCAACAGCTATCACAGCAGCTGTCCGCCCTCGCCGGCGTCAGCGAAGCGGTGGTGGTGATGGAAGACCGGGTAGCCTACCTCAAGGTTTCCCAGCAAGGCTGGGACGAAAACAGCGTGAAACAACTGGTTGAAGCCACTTATTCCTGACGGTGCGGCCATTGCCAGGACGCACCTCACCCTGCAATCATGCGTCGGCCAATACCGGCGCAGCATTATCGAATCGAATCGGAGATCCACATGAACAGCATCACTTTTGACGGACGCCTGGCGGCAGACGCCGAACTGCGCTACACCCCGAGCGGCGAACCGGTGCTGAGCTTCCGCGTGGCCAGCGACATCGGCTTTGGCGAGCGCAAGACCACCAACTGGTTCAGCTGCCAGGTATGGGGCAAGCGCGGCGAATCGCTGAAAAACTTCCTGAGCAAGGGCCAGCAAGTGACCGTGTACGGCCAGCTCACCCTGCGCGAATGGCAGAACAAGGAAGGCCAGAAACAACTGTCGCCGGATGTGCGCGTGAACGAACTGAGCCTGCAAGGCGGCAAGCGCGAAGGCGGCTCGTCCATGGACGACAACTACGCCTACGGCGAACCGGCTGCCCAGTCCCGTCCGGCCGCCACACCGGCCGCGCCGCGTCGCATGGAAGCCAAACCGGCACCGAAGCTGGACGATATGGACGACGACATCCCGTTCTGACAGCGACTTCCTTACTGTTTTGTTGATAAAAAGCCCATGTTCCTAGCGGACATGGGCTTTTTGTTATTTGGATTAGCCACACCACACTTTGATAGCGGTATCGAGCGGGCGAGCCTGCCTGGCTTTGACCTCTTGGCTGACGGCATCGGTGATGGAGGAGATCCGGCTGGGTGAGACTGCGGTGCCATCCCTCTTTTCCGGATGGGCCTGGATTTCCCGAACAGTCGTATTCCGGGCATACAGCGAGATGACTTTGCCGTCGAAGCCGCTCCAGCGGGTCTGGTGCTTGGGGATGCGTTGCGGCGCAAAGATAGCCTGGCGGTCGCGTGCTACCGCGACAGGCAATTCGCCGAACGCGCCCTTGCTGGCGCACCCAGCCCCAGTTGCGGCTGGATTGCTCGGCCGCCACCAGGCCCTTTTCCAGCAAGGCAACTTTCAGGCCGCGCCGGGCCAGATGCAGGGCTGCACTCACCCCGACCACACCGATGATGACTACATCGGCACTGGCGGGGCGCGGGTCGTTTGCTTCCACCCGGTTGCAGGCTTAGCGCAGCATGGCTGCAAAGGCTTGTGACTTCATGTTGTTTGCCCCCTGGATTCGGCGCTAAGGCGTCCGGCCTGCATGTGGACGGCACGATCGCACAGGTGATCGATCACATCGCCATCATGGCTGACCAGTAGCATGGACAAGTTTTGTTGCTGTTTCAGCCTGGTCAGCAGGTTGAGGATTTCCGCCTGTACCGACATATCCAGCGCCGAGGTGGGTTCATCCAGCAGCAACAGCCGCGGCTGCAGCAGCAAGGCACGCACGATGGCAATGCGCTGGCGCTGGCCGCCGGAAATCTGGTGCGGATAGCGCGTGGCGATGTCCGGCTCCAGCCCCACGTCCTGCAAGGCGGCATCCACGCGTGCCGCGATGTCCCGCTCGCCCTGCAACTGCAATGGCTCGCTCAGGGTACGCCGCAAGCGATGGCGCGGGTGCAAGGAGGCGTAAGGGTCCTGGAATACCATCTGCACATCGCGCCGCAACTGGCCGGCAAAAGGCTGCCCCGGCCGCAGCGCGGTGCCGAATATGGACATGGTGCCATGCCAGTGCGGATTGAGCCCGGCCAATGCCCACAGCAGGGATGACTTGCCGCAGCCGGAAGCGCCGATCAGGCCGAAACACTCGCCCTGCCGGACCTCCAGATCAACATCATGCACCACCTGCCGGCTGTTTCTGCCTGCCTGGTGGCTGACGCCAAACCCCTGTAAACGGATGATGGTTTGCTGTGTCATGCCAGCGTCTCCAGCCATTGCCGGTCAAATACCGGCAGCACCGTGCCGTGACTGTGCTTGCCGGGGCGGCAGGCCCACAGCGTACGGGTATAGGGGTGGGTAGCCTGCGGTAAATCCGCGGCTGCCAGCTGGTCCACCAGTCGTCCCTGATACATCACCAGCGCGCGCTGGCAATGCTGCGCCACCAGCGGCAGGTCATGGCTGATCAGCAACAGGCCACTGCCCTGCTCAGCCACCAGTCGCAACATCAGCGCCAGCATCTGCTCGCGCAGGGCGGCATCCAGTGCCGAGGTGGGTTCGTCGGCAATCAGCAAGGCCGGTTCGGTGATCAGGGCCATGGCCAGCATCACCCGCTGCCCCATGCCGCCGGATAGCTGATGCGGCAAGGCATGTTGCAAGCGGGCCGGGTCGGGCAGGCCAACCGCATCCAGCATGTGCAGCACCTTGTCGCGCCGTTCGCGCGGGGACAGGCGGGTATGCAGCAACAAGGGTTCTTCCAGCTGCGTACCAATGCGCAAACCGGGGTTCAGTGCGTATTTGGGGTCTTGCAGCACCATGGCAATCTGCCGGCCCCGCAGGCTGCGCCATTGTTTTTCACCCAGCGACAGCACATCCTGCCCGGCAAAGGACAAGCGCTGTGCCTGCAACTGGCAGGACGGGGACAGCAAGCCCATCAGTGCGCGCGCAGTCAGTGACTTGCCGGAGCCAGACTCCCCCACCAGCGCCACGCACTCCTTGCCCATGGTAAAGGAAATGCCTTTTACCAACTGGCGTTGCGGCTGCTGGCGCAAGGAAATGGTCAGCGCCTCTACATCCAGCAAGCAAGGCGTTTGTTGATCAGGCTGCATGGCGCGGGTCCATTCTGTCACGCAGGCCATCGCCCAGCAGATTGAAGGCCAGGCTGGTGAGCAAGATGGCACCACCCGGTGCCGCCGCCACCCACCACTGGTCAAAAATCACCTTGCTGCCTTCGGCCACCATCGCGCCCCATTCGGCCATCGGCGGTTTCACCCCCATGCCGAGAAAGCCCAGCCCGGCTGCAGCCAGAATGATGCCCCCCAGGTTCAGTGCAGTGCGCACGATGGCACCGGGCAGACATAGCGGCAGGATATGCCCCACCATCAGCCGCCAGCCCTTGATGCCCTGCATGTGGGCGGCAGCCAGGTAGTCGCTGCGGCGTAGGCTGAGGGTTTCGGCACGCGCCTGCCGGGCGAAACCGGGCCAGCTGGTCAGCGACAGCGCCAGCGCACCATTGAGCAGGCCCGGCCCCAGGATGGCGACAAAGGCCAGCGCAATCACCAGGCTGGGCAAGGCCAGAAAGGCGTCGGTCAACCGCATCAGCAGCACCTCCAGCCAGCCGCCACGATAGCCGGCAGTAATGCCCACCAGCAGGCCTAGCGGCACGGTAAGCAGCAGGATGAGCGCCACCAGCAGCAAGGTGGGCCGGGTGCCGAACAGCACCCGCGACAACAGGTCGCGGCCGAAGCCGTCGGTTCCCAGCCAGTGGCTGGCCGACGGCGCTTGCAAGCGCTCGCTGATGTTTTGCAGGTTAGGGTCCCAGGGGGTCAGCCAGGGTGCCAGTACCGCCAGCGCGATGATGCCGCTGATGATGGCGCTGCCCAGCGTAAAAGCATTGGTTTTGGACAACATTGACATGATGATTTATCGCGATGAGGGGTGAGCGATGTCGGCCTGCCGACTGCGCGGGTCCAGCAGCAGGACCAGGCTGTCCGCCAGCATGTTCAGCAGCACGAAGCTGCTGCCTATCACCAGCGTGGCCCCCAGAATGGCGGCCACATCCGAGGCAAACAGCGCCGTGGTCAGATAGCGGCCTATGCCCGGCCAGGCAAACACGGTTTCGGTGAGGACCGCACCTTCCAGCAGGCTGCTGTAGGACAGGGCCAGCACCGTCACCAGGGTGCCGCTGACATTGGGCAGCACATGCCGCCACAGAATGCGCCAGCGCCCTGCTCCCTTGGCCCGCGCCAGCGTGACGTACTCCTTGCCGCACTCTTCCAGCAATGCCGCCCGCAACAAGCGCGTGATACCCGCCATGGAGAGCATGGCCAGCAGCAACACCGGCAGCCACAGGTGCGACACGGCATTGCGCAATATTTCGGCATCGCCACTGCGCCAGCTATCGAGCAGGATGAAGCCGCTGCGCTCATTCAGGCTGTACAGATAAGCATCATCCAGCTGGCCCGGCCCGCCTGCCCAATGCAAGCGCGCATAAAACAGCAGCAGGCCCAGCAGCCCCAGCCAGAACACCGGCACCGAATAGCCCAGCAAGGAAAAACAGCGCACCAGATTGTCCAGCCAGCCGCCGGGCTTCAGTGCCGATAGCAAGGCCAGCGCCACACCACACACCGAAGCCAGCACGATGGCGTAAGTCGCCAGCTCCAGCGTGGCCGGAAAAGCACGTGCCAGGTCGCTGGCCACCGGCTGGGCGGTGGTGCTGGAGACGCCCAGATCGCCATGCAGCAAGCGCAGCAGATAGCGGCCCAGTTGCAGCGGCAAGGGCTGGTCCAGCCCCAGCTCATGACTGACCTGGGCATAAGTCTGCTGACTGGCATGGTCGCCCGCCACCTGCAACACCGGGTCGATGGGCGCCATGCGCGACAGCAAGAAGGTCAGCGTCAGCAACAGCAGCAGCGTCAGCAGCATGGTCAACAACTTGCGCGCCACGCCCCACAGCGGGCCAAACAGCAGACGCTCGGACACGCTGCGCATTACTTGCTGACCTTGTCGTAAAACACCATGTCCGGGTTCACGCCCTGCACATAGCCTTTCAGGTTGCTGCGCACGGCAATCAGGCTGCGGGCCTGCAGGCCAATCACAAACGGCGAAGACTTTTGTACCGTCTTTTGCAGCTTCTGATAGGCGGCGGCGCGCTTGGCCGGGTCGGCAATAGCAATGGCCGCCAGTGTTTGCCGGTTCAGCTCCGGAATATGCCAGCCGGCACGCCAGGCCAGGGTCTTGCTGCCGTTTTCCGGGTTATAGGCAAAGGCCGAGGCATTGGTATGCGGGTCGAAATAATCCGGCCCCCACGATGTCAGCACCGCATCGTAATCCAGCGCCTTCACCTTGGTGGATACCTGCGCGCTGATGCCGGGCAGCAGCTCCACCTTCACCCCGCCCTTGGCAAAGCTGGCCTGCAAGGCCTGGGCGATGTCCAGATAAGGCGGCTGGTTGTTCACCGACAATTTCAGCGTGATATTGCTCAGCCCGGCACGGGCCAGGATGGCACGCGCCTTGTCCGGGTCGTAACGGTAGGGCTGGTCTTTCAAGGCCCCCGGATAGCCATCGGGCAGGAAGGACTGATGCACCTGGAACTGGCCTTGCAGCAGCTGATTGGCAATCTTCTGGTAATCGAACAGCCAGCGCGCCGCCTCCCAGAACGCCGGATTCCCCAGCGCCGGCGAGGCCTTGCTGTTGATCTGCAGGAAATACAGGGAAGCAAAAGGAATGGCCAGCGGCTTCACGCCGGGCTTGCCCGCCAGGCCTGCCAGTTGGTCCGCTCCCAGATTGCGTGCGATGTCGGCATCGCCCTGCTCCAGCAACAGGCGGCGTGCGGCGGCATCCGGCACGTTCTTGATGACAATGCTTTTGAGCTTTGGCGCGCCGCGTGGCGAACTGGGGTTGGCGTCCAGCACCAGTGCCTCGTGCGGCACATAGCTGCGAATGCGGAAGGGGCCGCTACCGGCGGAATGGCTGCCCAGCCACTGATGGCCCAGGTCATTGTCCTGCTGGTGCGCCAGCGCCTCCTTGCTGTCCACAATGGATGCCACCGGCGCCGACAGCAGGCGCAAGACAAAATCGGCGCTGGCGTCCAGCGTCCAGCTCAGCTGCACGGTCTGGCTATCCACACGCCGGATCAGGCTATCCACGTTCTGCGCCGTCCAGCCCAACTGACTCAGGATGAAGGACGGCTCCTGGTTCAGCTTCACCACCCGCGCCAGCGAAAACACCACGTCGTCTGCGGTGAGCGCATTACCCGAGGCAAAACGCGCCTTGGGGTTGAGTTTGAAAATCAGGCTGCGCTTGTCCTTGCCAAGCTGCCAGGACAGGGCCAGGTCCGGTTGCAGCCGCTGCGGGTTTTGCACATCGGCCTGCACCAGACGCTGGTACAGATTATTGAAAGCCTGCACCGTGGTCAGCTCAAAGCCCTGGGCCGGGTCAAAACTGGAGGTGTCATCGATGGACTGGGCAATAACCAGGGTATTGGCCGGCGTTGCGGCCAGCGCCGGATAGCAGAATGCTGTCAGGCTGGCCAGCAGCGGCATGGAGTACGAGATTTTTTTCATTTGCTTTATTTATCTGCCAGGAATCTGCCAGATATTAAACAAAGCATTGCCAACGGCTAAATCAGAATTTCTGCTATGCAAATCAGCAAGAAATCAAACAAATCAACTCGCCGTATTTAACATTTTTTTACCTGAATCACCCTCCTCCGATAATGGCATTCCTGTCACTCGCAATACCGTCCGGTTCAGGAAAATCTGCATTGCTTATACATAAATGGATTTTGGAAAAAACCCGCCAAATCAAATAATGGGCATCCAATTCAAGGAGGATGAAGCATGCACAAGCCGATTGCGCTTGCCATATTGACCGGGCTGGCGCTGTGCCAGACGGCCAATGCCGGCACCCCGAAAAATGTCCTGGTGGTGGCTCAGTCCATCGACGATCTGGCCAGCCTGGACCCGGCCGAGGGTTTCGAATTCAGCAGCGTACAGTCATTCAACAGCCTGTATCAGCGCCTGGTGCAGTCCAACCGCAGCAACCCGGCCAATATCGAAGCGGCACTGGCCAGCCACTGGGTGGCCGGCAAGGACGGTCAGTCCCTGCAATTCACCCTGAAACCGGGCGCACGCTTTGCCAGCGGCAACCCGGTACGGCCGGAAGATGTCATCTACTCGCTGGCACGGGCCGTCAAGCTGAACAAGTCCCCGGCCTTCATCCTGAATGAACTGGGCTGGAAGGCCGACAATATCGATGGCTTGCTGAAAAAGACCGGCAACAAGCAGGTGGAACTGTCCTGGCCCGCCAAGGTGGGCCCCAGCTTTGCGCTGAGCATTCTCTCGGCCCCGATTGCCTCCATCGTGGATGCGAAAATCGTGCAGGCCAAGGAACAGAATGGCGATGCCGGCAATAGCTGGCTCAAATCGCACTCGGCCGGCAGCGGCAGCTTCCAACTGCGCGAATACAAGCCGCACGAGGCACTGGTGCTGGATGCCAACCCCACATCGCCGGCCGGTGCGCCGCTGCTCAAGACGGTAATCTTCAAGAATGTGCCGGATGCCGCCGCCCGCCGCCTGCAACTGGAACAGGGTGATGCCGACATTGCCCGCGACCTGAGCGCGGACCAGATTGCCGCCCTGAGTGGCAAGCCCGGCGTCAAGGTACAGGTTTTCCCGTCGGCAGCGCTGTATTACGTGGCTTTCAATACGGTCAGCCCCAGCAACAGCAGCCTGAAGAACCCGGCGGTGTGGGAAGCGGCGCGCTGGCTGATCGACTACGACGGCGTGGCCAACAAGCTGCTGCGCGGGCAATTCAAGGTGCATCAGTCCTTCCTGCCCAGTGGTTTCCTTGGCGCACTGAAAGACCAGCCCTACCGCTTTGACCCGGCCCGTGCCAAGGCCATTCTGGCCAAGGCCGGCATCAAGGACCTCAGCATCAAGCTGGACACCTTCAATCAGCCGCCCTACGCCGACATTGCCCAGTCCTTGCAGGCCAGCTTTGCCCAGGCGGGCATCAAGCTGGAACTGCAACCGGCCATTGGCAGCCAGGTATATGCCAAGGTGCGCGCCCGCAGTCATGAAGGCGTTTTGCTGAGCTGGACGCCGGATTATTTCGACCCGCATTCCAATGCCAGCGCCTTTGCCCTCAACCGCGATGACGGCACCAAAACCCTGGCCTGGCGCAATGGCTGGGTGATTCCGGCGCTGAGTGACAAGACCGACCAGGCAGTACAGGAAACCAGGCCGGCCAAGCGGGTGGCCCTGTACAGCGCGCTGCAAAAGGACATCCAGAAGAACTCGCCGTTTGTACTGGCCTTCCAGGCGAGCCAGCAAGTGGTGTTGCGCAGCAATGTGCAAGGCTTTTTGCAGGGCCTGAATGCCGATCAGGTGTATTTCGACAAGGTCAGCAAGTAACAGGCTTGCGCTGGCCATCAAGAAAAAACGCAGTGCAAAAATGCACTGCGTTTCAGGCTGCTGACGAAGTGATTGGGTTCGATTTCACAGGACCCGGCAAAGCCGGGCTTTTCTACTCACTGCTTGATTCAGCAGCCTTCCCATCCATCCCCGCCCCCCGCCCTTGCCTTGCCAATTGAAACAGCGGGCCTCGCTTTCTGTTCAGAAAGCGAGAGAGGGTTTATCAACAAGCTGGATCAGGCTGCTCCCAGATAGGCATTCTGCACGGCGGCATCATGCATCAGCTGCTGCGCCGGGCCGGACAGGGCAATCCGGCCGTGCTCCAGCACATAGGCATCATCGGCAATGCGCAGTGCCGAGCGCGCATTCTGCTCCACCAGCACCACCGTCACCCCGTGCTGGCGGATGGTTTCGATCACCCGGAAAATCTGCTGCACAAACTGCGGTGCCAGCCCCAGCGAGGGCTCGTCCAGAATCAGCAGCCGCGGTCTGGCCATCAGCGCCCGGCCTATGCACAGCATTTGCTGTTCGCCACCGGACAGGGTGCCGGCCAACTGTTTGCTGCGCTGCTGCAGGATGGGAAAGATGTCATGCACAAAGGCCAGCTCCCGCTGCCAGTCCCGCTGCGCCCCGGCGCCCAGTTGCAGGTTCTCCCTTACCGTCATGCTGGAGAAGATCTGCCGCCCTTCCGGCGCATGCGACAAGCCGCTTTGCACGATGCGGTGGGCCGGCTGGCCATGGATGGGCGCACCGTCAAACCGTATGCTGCCCTGCCCAAGCGGATAGATACCGGAAATGGCGCGCAACAGGGTGGTCTTGCCCGCGCCATTGGCACCCAGAATGGTGACAATGCGCTGCGGCTCCACAGTGAGGGAAACCTCACGCAGAATCGGCACCCCGCCCAGCGTCACGCTGATGTTTTCAACTTCCAGCAACGCCATCAGGCCTCCTCGCTGCCAAGATAGGATGTAATCACCGCCGGGTCGCGCATCACCTGTTCCGGGCTGCCTTCGGCCAGCAAGCGGCCGGATGACAGCACCAGCACACGGTCGCAGATTTTCTTTACCAGGCTCAGGTCATGCTCCACCAGCAACAGGCTGAGCCCTTGCTGGCTCAGCTGGCGCAAAAAGTCGGCCAGGGCGGCGGTTTCGCTGTCATTCAGCCCGGCCGCCGGTTCGTCCAGAATCAGCAAGCCCGGTTGCAAGGCCAGGGCGCGGGCGATTTCCAGATACTTGCGTTTGCCATAGGACAGATTGGCCGCCAACTCGAACGCCAGCCCATCCAGCCCGGTCCGGCGCAGTGCCGCCCAGGTGGCAGCACTCACCGCCTGCGCACTGTGCTGCTTGCGGCTCCACAGCGCACGCCAGCCAAAGCGCTGCTGGCTGAGTGCGCCGATGCTGACATTGTCAAACACCGTCATGCCGGGAAACACCCGCAGGTTCTGGAAGGTGCGTGCAATGCCCTGCCGGGCGATCTGCGGCACCGGCAGGCCGTCGATGCGCTGTCCGGCGTAATGCACTTCGCCGTGGCTGGGGCGCGAGAAGCCGGTAATCACGTTGAACAAGGAGGTCTTGCCCGCGCCATTCGGCCCGATCAGGCCGGTAATGCCACCGGACGGCAAGCGCAGGGAGATATCCTCCAGCGCATGTACCCCGCCGTAGCTTAGCGACAGCTGTTTCAGTTCCAGCAGCGTATCGGTCATGATTGCTCCAGGGCTTTGAGGTGGCTACGGAACACCCGCAGCGCCGAGTATTCGCCAATCAGCCCCTTGGGCAGGAACATGATGAAGCCGAACATGATGGAGCCCACCACCAGCATGCGGTAATCACCCAGGCTGCGTAGCAACTCCGGCAACAGGGTAAGCAACAAGGCCCCCATGATGGCACCGGGCAAGCTGCCCAGCCCGCCGATCACCACCATGGCCAGAATGGTGATGGATTCGCTGAAACGGAAATCACCCGGCGACACATAGCGGGTGGAGTGCGCCCACAGCGCACCAGCCAGCCCGGCAATGAAACAGCCCAGCACCATCACCTGTATTTTCAGCCGCGCCGGGTCCAGCCCCATGGCGGCCACGCACTGCTCGTCCTCGCGCAAGGCGCGCAGCGCATTGCCGTAGTAGGAATGGATGGTGCGTTCCAGCAGCAGGTAACACAGCAGGAACACCAGCATCACCAGCCCCAGGTTGATGGCCGGGCTGGCCGTACTGAGCGGAGCGATGTCGGTAATGCCCATCGGGCCACGGGTGAAATCCACCCAGTTAAGCAAGGTGACATACACCGCCTGGCCTATGCCCAACGTGGCCACGGCAAAATGCACATTCACCAGCCGCCGGGTCAGCCAGGCAGTCAGCCCGCCCAGCAGCGCCGCCGCCAGCCCGGCCAGCGGCAGGGTAAGCCAGGGCGAAAACTGGTACTGGCTGGACAGCAAGGCGGCAGTATAAGCCCCCACGCCGTAAAAGGCCGCATGGCCCAGCGTCATCATGCCGGCCACGCCGGTAATCAGGTTGGCACTGGCCGCCAGCAGGCCGAACACCAGCGCCATGCTGGCCAGCCGGTACAGGTAGCTGGCATCCAGCCAGCCCAGCAGCAGCCACAAGACGGCCAGCAGCAATAGCGGCCTTGTTGAACGGGACAGACTAGACACGTTCCACCTTCTTTCCGAACAAGCCGCGCGGGAAGTACAGCAGGGTGATGAGCAACAGGCCGTAGCTGATCAGCTCGGACCAGCCCTGCGACACGAAGTCGGTGGACAGTGCTTCACACAGCCCCAGCACGATGGCACTGATGACGGCACCGGGGATGGAATCCAGCCCACCCATCACCATGGCCACAAAGGCCTTGATGCCGGGCGAAAAACCCATCTGCGGGAAAATATTGCCCGAATACAAGCCCACCACAATGCCGGACACCGCGCCCATCAGCGAGCCGATGGCGAAGGTGGCAATGATGATGTGATTGACATTGATGCCCACGTGCAAGGCACCCAGCCGGTTATTGGACACCGCGCGGATGGACAGGCCCAGCCGGGTACGAAACAGCAACCATTGCAGCAGCACAAACATCAGCAAGGCCGTGACGAAAATCAGCACCTGCCCGCTGGCAATGCTCAACGGCCCCAGCTGGATGGGCGTCATCAGCAGATAGGCTTGCGGAATGGACTGCATGTCGGCACCGACATACAGCTGCATCAGCTCGCGGGTGATGATGGAAATGGCCAGCGAGGACAGCAAGGTGGCCTCGCGCAGCGCCTTGGACTTGAGCGAGGCCTCATCGTTGAAACGACGAAATGGCCGGAAAGCCACCCGCTCCAGCAACACGCCCAGCACCAGCCCGGCCGCGGCCACCAGCAGCAGCACGGCAAAGCCGGGCGGTGCCAGCACCTGAATGGCCAGCAGCCCGGCAAAAGCGCCCAGCATGTAGATTTCGCCGTGGGCGAAATTCACCACATTGAGCACGCCGAAAATCAGCGTGAAGCCGATGGCAATCAGCGCATACACCAGGCCCTGCGCCAAGCCGTTCAGCAACTGCTGCACCAGGAAAACATCAAAAAAATCCAGCATGTGCATTCTCGTGCAAAGCCCGCCAGGCGGGCCGTGAATCAATTGGCTACCGCAGTGAAATCGCCATTGCGGATTTGCAGGCGCGACAGGCTCTTGGCCGGTTCGCGAGTCACCGGGTCAAAGGTGGTCTTGCCGGTGACGCCGGGGAAGTCCTTGGTGGCGGCCAGTGCATTGCGCACTGCCTCGCGGCTGGCTTTTTCGCCACCGGCCTTGGCAATGGCATTGAGCATGATGCGGGTGGCGTCATAGGCCTGACCGGCAAACATGGACGGCTCCACGTGGTAACGCGCCTGGTAAGCCTTGACGAAGGCCTGCACGTTCGGCTCCTTGCTGCTGGCGGTAAAGGTGGTGGAAATCTTCACCCCTTCGGCTGCCGGGCCAGCCAGCTGGATCAGCTTTTTCTCGTACATCGAGGACGAGCCATATACCGGCACATTGAAGCCCAGTTGCTGCTTTTGCTGCAGCAAGGCCGCGCCGTCTTCATACATCAGCGCGAGATAAATGGCATCGGGGCGGGTGCGGGCCACCTTAGTCAGGATGGCGCGAAAATCGCGGGTACCCGGATTGAAGCTTTCCAGCGCGGTGACTTCGCCACCGGCGTCCTTGAAGGATTTGGCAAAATTCTTGCTGGCGGTCTGGCCCCAGTCGTTCTGGATGCTGATGACGGCCACCTTCTTGATATTGTTCTGGCTGATCCAGCGGGCGTTATACGGCCCTTCGAATGCCTCGGTGATGATATTGCGGAATTGCCAGGGGCTGATCTTGACGAAATCCGGATGCGAGGCAGTTTGCGACAACTGAGCCAGATGGGTTTCGGCATATACCTTGCCCGCGGCAATGGATACCGTGGAGGAGAAATCGCCGATTACCCCGACAATGGAATTGTCGTCGGAAAACTTGTGGGCAATCGACACGCCTTCCAGTGCATCACCCTTGCTGTCGGCAAACTTGATGACCACCGGCGCGGCTTTATGTGTCTGATTATATTCATCCAGTGCCAGATTGGCGGCATTACGAAACTGGTTGCCATACTGGGCATATTCACCGGTCAATGGGGCCTGATAGCCAATGGCAACCGGGGCGGCAAGCGCAGAGAAGGAAACCGAGGAAAAAGCGGCAACAAGCAATGCCTTGTGATATTGACTGGCGGCAAACATGAGTAATCCTTAGCTGACATTGAAAGCAGGAAATTGGCAAAAAACAGGCTGCCATGATGCAAACAATGGCAGCCGTAGGGTTAATGCCACCAATCTAGCACTGCCGCCGCCAGCGCTGATTGCACATTCTTCACATGCTTATCATTTATTCATGTTTGACAGGGAAAATCGGCACAATGACGCAATAAAACAAGCGCGAAATACCAATTCCAGACAATAAAATCATGAACCGAATGCGATTGGCGCAATACTGAATGCTTGTCTTTATTTCCGATTTACAGTGCAGGAATTGATATTTGGCCGCCCAAAAACCCATGTTAGGGTGTGGTTTTTGCCATGGATGTTTTGCAACATGACTAGCAGCGCACAAACACAGGGCCTGGCGGCTCTGGAAAGCCGTATCCGGCAAGACCTGGACTATCTTGGCCTGCCGGCCAAAAACTGGACCATCCCGGCCAGCCACCCGGAAGGTGAAGTCAAGGATGTGGTGATTGTCGGTGGCGGCATGTCCGGCCTGGCGGTGGCCGCCGCGCTGGCTTTCAATGGCGTGGATGCCGAAATCTACGACCAGTCGCCCGCCGGCCTAGAAGGCCCCTGGGCCACCACCGCCCGCATGATTACCCTGCGCTCCCCCAAGGAGCTGCCCGGCCCTTGCCTGGGCATTCCCAGCCTCACCTTCCGCGCCTGGTACGAGGCGCAGCACGGCCTGGAAGGCTGGCAGCAACTGGACAAGATTCACCGCCTGAGCTGGATGGAATACCTGCGCTGGTATCGCGAGGTGCTGCAACTGAAGGTACATAACCTGCAAAAGCTGGTAGACGTGGAAGCGCGCGCCGATGGCGTGGTTGCCCTGTCTTTCCGCGACGACACCAGCGGCCAGACCCGCCGGGTGCTGGCGCGCCACGCGGTGCTGGCCACCGGGCGCGATGGTCTGGGCGGTGCCAGCCTGCCCGCCTGGGCTGCCCGCCTGCCATCCAGCCACTGGGTACACTCCGG
The DNA here is from genome assembly GCF_002217795.2 of Aquitalea magnusonii. Taxonomy (NCBI): domain Bacteria; kingdom Pseudomonadati; phylum Pseudomonadota; class Betaproteobacteria; order Neisseriales; family Chromobacteriaceae; genus Aquitalea; species Aquitalea magnusonii. The sequence continues at coordinate 1,438,511 of NZ_AP018823.1, read as the reverse complement.
CGCTGCCTGGTCAGGCGAAATGCTGCGCGGGCGCAATGTCACCGTGATTGGCGGTGGCTCCTCCGCCATGGATGCCGCCGCCACGGCACTGGAACACGGGGCCAGAAGTGTTTCCCTGCTGATCCGCCGTCACGACCTGCCGCGCATCAACAAGAGCAAGGGCACGGTCAATCCCGGCATGGCGCATGGTTTCCGCCTGCTGTCGGACGAATGGAAATGGAAAGTCCGCCATTACCTGAACACCACCCAGGTGCCGCCGCCGCACAGCAGCACCTTGCGCGTGTCCCAGTACCCCAATGCCAGCTTTCACTTTGGCATTCAGGTGGAAACGGCCCGGCTGGAGGATGACCGGGTTGTGCTCAGTACCAATCTGGGCGAAGTCACCACCGACTTCGTGATTTTCTGCACCGGCTTTTGCACCGACTGGGCGCAACGGCCGGAATATGCCCGCATCGCCGGCCATGTGCGGCTATGGCAGGACCACTACCCCAGCCTGCCCGGCGCACCGGATCGCGAGCTGGCCGGTTCGCCTTATCTGGGCAGCCTGTACCAGTTTCTGGAAAAACAGCCCGGCAGCCTGCCCGGACTGGAGCGGATTCACTGCTTCAACTACGCGGCAGCCCTGTCGCAGGGCGCCAGCGCCGGTGATATTCCGCAAGTCAGCGACGGTGCGCAACGGCTGGCTTCCGGCCTGATTGCCAGCTTGCTGGCAGAGGATGTCGATCAGCACTATGCCCGGCTGCAGCAATACGATGAGCCGGAACTGGATGGCAGTGAGTGGCGTGCGGCAGCTAGCCCGCTGCCAGATCAGGCACATCTGTAGCCCTTCCAGCGGAGATTTGCCAGCCGGCTGCCAGACCCATGGCCTGGGAAGGCAGCGCAGGCGCCGCACATGACAAGTCGGCGGCAAATATCCGCCTTATTGCACCTGAAGTGCTGATGGAATGCAGATCAAACACCGGATGCCAGCCGCTGCCCTGCCCCGCATTTCACTGCGACGGCGACCACCGGCATGGCTGGCATGACGGTGTCTGCGTTGTGGGACAAGAACCAAGCCAATACCGCCGGGAATGAACCGGGGCGCTTGATTTAGCAAAATAATATATAAACTTATATTATATTCCTAAAAATATAATACGTTTTTTTACTTATCATGGCTCCAGCAACATAACAACAGGCCATGGGGTAAGTAATGAAACAAAGAGGAATTCAAATAGCACTGCTGTTGGCAGGGCTGGTACCCAGCAGTTGGGCAACCAATGGTTATTTCGCCAATGGTTATAGCGTCAAATCAGAAGGCATCGCCGGCATCGGCATTGCCTTGCCACAGGATACGCTGGCCATCGCGGCCAATCCAGCCGGGCTGACCAGCATTGGCAACCGGCTGGATGTCGGAGCCAACCTGTTTACCCCAAAGCGTTCCGCCAGCATCAGCGGTAATGGTGCCGGGCTCAATGGCCAGTACGATGGCAATGCAACCCGCGATTTTGTCATTCCGGAGCTGGGGTACAGCCAGCAACTGACCCCCGAACTGGTGGCCGGGGTGGCCCTGTATGGCAATGGCGGCATGAATACCGATTATCAGCGCAACCCCTTTGCCGCCGTGGGCGGCAAAGGCAGTGCCGGGGTTGAGCTGTCGCAACTGTTTGTGTCACCCGCCATCGCCTGGAAGCTGAACGAAACGCAAAGCCTGGGCCTGGCCTTGAATCTGGCGTATCAGACATTCACCGCCAAAGGGCTGGATGGCTTTGCCGGTTTCTCATCCTCTGCGGCCAATCTGGATAGTAATCGGCGCGACAGTTCGACCGGTGTCGGACTGAGGCTGGGCTGGAGTGGCAAGCTGTCCGAGCAGTTGACGCTGGGCGCTACCTGGTCTTCGCGTATCCGCATGAGCAAGTTTGACGATTACCGCGGCCTGTTTGCCGATCAGGGCAGTTTTGACATTCCGGAAAACTACGGTGTCGGCTTGAGCTATCAACTGACGCCAAGCGTGTTGCTGGCGGGGGAATACCAGCGCATCCGCTTCAGCCAGGTCGGCTCGATTGCCAACAGCGTGGACAGCCTGTTCAGCGGCAAGCAGCTTGGCAGCAATCAGGGGCCGGGCTTTGGCTGGCAGGACATCAATGTCTATCGCCTGGGCATCAGCTACACGCTGAACGACAACTGGACGCTACGCGGCGGTTACAGTCATTCCGATCAAGCCGTGCCGGCCAGTCAGACGCTGTTCAACATCCTGGCACCCGGTGTCGTGCAAAACCACGCCACCGTCGGCCTGAGCTGGAAAGTCAGCAAGGATAGCGAACTGAGCGCGGCCTATGTGCATGGTTTCAAGCAGACGGTGCATGGCCAGGGTTCAATCCCGAACGCACTGGGCGGTGGCGAAGCGGACATCAGCCTGTCGGAGAACCTGTTCGGCCTGGCCTGGGGCTGGAAGTTTTAAGCTGAACGCAGGCTGGCGCTTGCCACCATGGTGCGTTGAGACACCCATCGCCACAACCCGGCTGCCTGCCATGCCGCCGGGTTGTTTACTTGCCGCGAATCACCGGAAAAACCGGCAGGCTTGGGCCTAATGCCGCAGGATTTTCCACAGGAATTGCGCTGCATGTGCTGGTCTGGAAGCACTGCCACCAAAGCATGCGTGCTTGCTGCAATCGTCCACGGTCTGGCCCCGGTTGATGCAAATCACCCGCTTGGCCACTTTGCGGGCGAAACCCATGTCGTGGGTGACACACATCATGGCCCTGCCCTGTTTGGCCAGCGCCTCCATCACATCCAGCACTGCCTTCACCATCTGCGGGGCCAGCCCATAGCTGGCTTGGTCAAACAACATGGCAAGCGGGGGCAGCGCCAGCGTTCTGGCAATGGCTGCCCGCGGCGGCCAAGCATGCGTTTTTAATCCGCGCAGCGCCGCACGCAAGCGGGGGCCAATTAAATATTGCCATTGCCCATACACTGGCAGGTTTTTTGCGTGCAGGTCTGATCCCAGCACACCACAGGCCAAACGCGTGTCACACCAGCCAGCAAACCCGCCCCAGCAAGTTCTGCAGCTACGCCGCGACTACAACAGTTGGGTGGCGCGCGAGTCGCTGGAAGACTATGCGCTGCGCTTTACCCCGCGCCGCTTTCGCCAGTGGTCGCTGTGGCGGGTGGCCAATACCGCGCTGGGCGGGGCGGCGTCTTTTCTGGTGCTGGAAGCCGTGGGGGCCACCATGCTGGTGCAGGCCGGTTTCTTCAATGCCCTGCTGGCCATCCTGCTGACCGGGCTGGTGATCTTGCTGGCCGGGCTGCCGATCTCGGTGTATGCCGCCCGTTACGGGGTGGATATGGATTTGCTGACCCGTGGTGCCGGTTTCGGCTATATCGGCTCCACCGTTACCTCGCTGATCTACGCCTCCTTCACCTTCATTTTTTTTGCGCTGGAAGCGGCCATCATGGCTTATGCGCTGGAGCTGGGCTTCGGCATTCCGCCAGTAGCCGGATACCTGCTGTGCGCCTTGCTGGTGCTGCCGCTGGTTACGCATGGGGTTACTGCCATCAGCCGCCTGCAAAGCTGGACCCAGCCCTTGTGGCTGCTGCTCTTGCTGCTGCCCTATGGCTTTGTGCTGTGGCAGGAGCCTGCTGCCGTGCAGGGCCTGTGGCATTACCCTGGTGCGTACGGCGCAGGCACGCAGTTTGAGCTGCGCAGTTTTGGTGCGGCCTTCGCGGTGGGCATTGCACTGATTACCCAGATGGGCGAACAGGCGGATTATCTGCGCTTCATGCCGCCGCGCACCGCTGACAATGCGCGTAGCTGGTGGCTGGCCTGCCTGCTGGGCGGACCGGGCTGGGTACTGCCGGGCGTGGCCAAGATGCTGGGCGGCGCGCTGCTGGCCTGGCTGGCCCTGCGCAATGCGGTGCCGCTGGCCAAGGCGGTGGACCCGAACCAGATGTATCTGATCGGCTATTCCCATGTGTTCAGCGATGGCCGGCTGGCCATTGCCGCCACCACGCTGTTTGTCATCGTGTCCCAGCTCAAGATCAACGTCACCAATGCCTATGCCGGCAGCCTGGCGTGGTCCAATTTCTTTTCCCGCCTCACCCACAGTCATCCGGGCCGGGTGGTGTGGGTGGTGTTCAATACGCTGATTGCCCTGTTGCTGATGGAGCTGGAGGTGTTTCAGGCGCTGGGGCAGGTGCTGGCGCTGTACAGCAATATCGCCATTTCCTGGATCATGACGGTGGTGGCGGATTTGCTGATCAACAAGCCGCTGGGGCTCAGTCCGCCCGGCATCGAGTTCCGGCGCGGCTATCTGTACGACATCAACCCGGTGGGGCTGGGCGCGATGGCGCTCTCATCGCTGCTGGCGGTGGCCGCCCATCTGGGGGTGATGGGCGAGACGGCGCAGGCGCTGTCACCGCTGGTGGCCATGTGTGCCGCGCTGCTGCTCTCGCCGCTGTTCGCCTGGCTGAGCGGCGGGCGCTATTATCTGGCGCGCCGCCCCTCCGGCATGCAGCAGGCACGCTATCGCTGCGTGCTGTGCCAGCGCGAATACGAGGCGGAAGACATCGTGGGCTGCCCGGCGTATCAAGGCCACATCTGCTCGCTGTGCTGCACACTGGATGTGCGCTGCGGCGATCTGTGCAAGCCGCAGGCCACGCTGGCGGCGCAATGGCAGGGCTTGTTGCAGCGCCTGCTGCCGCGCGGCCTGCAACCTTATCTGCAACGCGGGCTGGGGCATTACCTGCTGCTGATGACCGGCATCACGGCTTTCTTGCTATTGCTGCTGGGCCTGTTGTATTTCATCGCCCGGCAGGAAGGTGCGGTGGCCGGGCTGGCCGGCCTGCTGTTCCGCCTGTTTGCCGTGCTGCTGCTGGCCAGCAGCGTACTGGCCTGGTGGATGGTGCTGACCCGCAATAGCCGCCAGGTGGCACAGGAGGAATCGCGCCGCCAGACCCGCCTGCTACAGCAGGAAATCGACTCGCACCGCCAGACCGATCTGCTGCTGCAGCAGGCGCGCGAAGCGGCCGAGCAGGCCAATCAGGCCAAGAGCCGCTATGTCAGCACCATCAGCCATGAATTACGCACCCCGCTCAACAGCATGCTGGGCTATGCACAGATTCTGCATGCCGATGCCAGCCTGTCAGCAGCGGCGCGCCAGGCAGTGGAAGTGGTGTACAAGAGCGGCGACCACCTGCTGTCGGTGATAGAAGGCACCATGGACATTGCCCGCATTGAAAGCGGCAAGCTGACACTGGACATGCGCCCGCTGGACTTTACCGCCTTCATCAAGCAGTTGGTGGCCATGTTCAGCCTGCAGGCGCAGCAAAAAGGGCTGGATTTCAGCTTTGTCCCGCAAGGCGAACTGCCGCAAGTGGTACGCGCCGATGAAAAGCGCCTGCGGCAGATCCTGATCAACCTGCTGGGCAATGCGGTCAAGTTCACCCACTGCGGCGAGGTCAGCCTGGGGCTGCGCTATCAGCGCGAAATGGCCACCTTTACCATTCGTGACAGCGGGCCGGGGATTGCGGCCGAGGACCAGGCCCGGCTGTTTGAGCCCTTCGAGCGTGGCCGCCAGTCGCAACAAGGTGGCAGCGGGCTGGGCCTGACCATCAGCAAGATGCTGACCGACCTGATGGGCGGCGAAATCCGCCTGGACAGCACGCCGGGACAGGGCGCGCTGTTTACCGTGCGGCTGTTCCTGCCGGCGCTGCACGGCCAGCAGGCCGAACAGGCCGTGCCACGGCTGCAGCGTACCGGCTATGCCGGGCCGCGCCGCCGCCTCTTGCTGGTGGACAACGAGGCGGTGGACCGCGCCATGCTGCGCCACATGCTGCAAGCACTGGGTTTTGAGCTGGCCGAGGCCAGTAGTGGTGCCGCCTGTCTGGCGCAACTGGCCAGCTTTCGCCCGCATGCGGTGTTCATGGACCTGGCCATGCCGGGCATGGACGGCTGGCAAACACTGCGCGCCATCCGTCAGCTACAACAGGGCCAGCCCGATGCCGCGCAACTGGCCGTCATCTCGGCCAATGCCTTTGACAAGGGCCAGGACAACGATGTCGGCATCAGCGCGGCGGATTTTTTCGTCAAACCCATCCGCCTGCAAGAGATACTGGACTGGCTGGGGCAAAGGCTGGCGCTGCAATGGCACAGCGACAGCCAGCCGCTGGCCAGCCCTGCCCTGCAACCCTTGCATGCCAGCGCAGCGGCGCTGAGCCTGCCGCCAGCCGACTTGCTGCAGCCCTTGCTGGAGGCGCTGCAACTGGGCTACCCCAAGGGAGTGAAGGCCGCCTTGCACACCCTGGCCGGCCAAACCACCCAATATGCTGAATTCCTGCGCCGGGCCGAGGCGCTGGCGGCAAACTTTCAACTTGATGCGCTGCGCAGCCTGGCGCAGCCGGATAAGGACCAAGCCTGATGGACAAGGCCGCACAACGCAGCCCACTGGTGCTGATCGTGGATGATGTGCCGGACAATCTGCAATTGCTGCACGATGCGCTGGACGCTGCCGGCTACACCGTGCTGGTGGCCACGCATGGAGAAGCCGCGCTGCAGCGCGCCCGGCTCAGCCTGCCGGATGTGATTCTGCTGGATGCCCTCATGCCGGGCATGGACGGTTTTGAAGTGGCACGGCGGCTGAAGGCGGATTTTGTCACCCGGCCCATTCCCATCGTGTTCATGACCGGCCTGACCGAGAGCGAACACGTGGTGGCGGCCTTTGCCGCCGGCGGGGCCGACTATGTCACCAAACCGCTGCGGCCACCGGAAGTGCTGGCGCGCATTGCCGCGCACACGGCCAATGCCCGCCAGATGCAGCAGGCACGCAGCGCGCTGGATGCCTTTGGCCAGGCCACGCTGGCGCTGGACCCGCACAGCGGCCGCCTGCTGTGGCAGACCGCGCTGGCCCGTCAGCTACTGCAGCGCTACTTCGACGTAGTGGGCGAACAGGCACCGCAGCCGCTGTTGCGCTGGGCTTGCCATGCCGAGCAGGCCAGGCTGGCCGGGCAGGAGCTGCCGGGGCAGTGGCCGGGAGAGGCCGGCCAGCGGCTGCTGGCCAGTTTTCACCTGGCCCCCGGCGCAGCGGAATGGCTGGTGGTGCTGCGCGAAGACGGTGTGCAATCCAGCGTGGCCGCGCTGGTGGCGGCCTTCCGCCTGACCCAGCGCGAGGCCGAGGTGCTGCACTGGCTGAGCCTGGGCAAGACCAATCGCGATATTGCTGACATCCTTGGCATGAGCCCGCGCACCGTCAACAAGCATCTGGAGCATGTGTTTGCCAAACTGGGAGTGGAAACCCGCACCTCGGCGGTTGCCATCGCCCTTGGGCGCGCCCACTGAGGGCCGCCCCGCGCCATCCATACCGCGCCTGCCGGATGGGCGGCGGCTTCGGCTCACAGTTTGAGCATGCCCTTTTCCTCGATGATGGCGATGATGTCGGCCAAGCCCTGCCCGCTTTTCAGATTACTAAACACAAACGGCCGCTCGCCGCGCATCTTGCGCGCATCACGCTCCATCACCTCCAGCGACGCGCCCACCAGCGGTGCCAGGTCGATCTTGTTGATCACCAACAGGTCCGACTTGCAAATACCCGGCCCGCCCTTGCGCGGAATCTTGTCGCCGGCGGACACATCGATCACATAGATGGTGAGGTCGGACAGCTCGGGGCTGAAGGTGGCGGCCAGATTGTCGCCGCCGCTTTCGATAAAGATCACGTCCAGTCCCGGATGGCGCGCATTCAACCGCGCCACCGCTTCCAGATTGATCGACGCATCCTCGCGGATGGCGGTATGCGGGCAGCCGCCGGTTTCCACGCCGATGATGCGGTCTGGTGCCAGCGCCTCGTTCTTCACCAGAAACTGCGCGTCTTCCTGGGTATAGATATCGTTGGTCACCACGGCCACGTTGTAGATATCGCGCAGGGCGCTGCACAGCGCCCAGGTGAGGTGGGTCTTGCCCGAGCCGACCGGCCCGCCAATGCCCACGCGAAGTGCGGTCTGTTTCATGCTGGATGTCCTTTGTACTGAGGTAATACGGTGGCAGATGGGGATTCAGTCTGGAGTTGTTTACTCATGAAGATACTGAACGGATCTTCACGGTAATGGGCAAACGGCCCGCAGCGGCTAAAACCAAAGCTTTCATACAAGGCCAGCGCAGGCAGAAATGCCGCGCTGCTGCCGGTTTCCAGGCTGAGCCGCTGATAGCCGCGTTGCTGCGCGGTGTGCAGAATGTGCGCCAGCATACGCTGCGCCACGCCCTTGCGCAGATGGGCGGCGGCGGTGCGCATGGATTTGATTTCGCCATGCGCGGGCTCAAGCTGCTTGAGCGCGCCACAGCCCAGCAGCACCTCCCCCTCCCACGCGGTCCAGAAGGTGATATCAGGGGCTTGCAGCCCGGTCAGGTCCAGTGCGTGTACGCTTGCCGCTGGCGAGTTGGCATACATGCCGGCCAGATGTTCCTGCAGCAGCGCATGCACGCGCGGGTCGCTCAGTTCATCAATGATGATTTGCATGGTGTGAGGCTTGTCAGAATGCTAAAACGCGGGGCTGAGGCCGTGCTGCCGCAGCGGGGCGGCAAAGCAGCGAATCCACCGACTCATGATCGGAACAGCCTGCTGTATTGGGTTTCATGCCTCATGGCCGCCCACATCAGGCCGGGGGCAAAATTGCTGTGTTGTTCGGCAGGCAGGCTGATGGCGCGCTCCACCGCACTGGCCAGCAGCGGCAACAGCGCAGACAGCAGTTGCTGACCGGCGCTCTGCCCCATGGGCATGGCCTTGAGCAGCACCATCACCTGGTTTTCCAGCCAGCTCCACAACAGGGCGGTCAGCGCCTCGCGCTCGGCAATGCCCAGCACCTGCGCCGCCATGGCCCAGGCCACCGGCAGGCAGATGTCCTCGTCCAGCAAGCTGACAGGCCAGCCCATGGCCTGGCCTTCCGGCAGACCGGCCAGCAACTGGCGCAGCGAGTAGCCCATCTGCAGGGTTTCCTGCTGCTGTTCGCGGCAGTCACGGCTGGCCAGATAGCGCTGATTGAGCCGGGCCAAACCCTGCGCGTCAGCAGCGGCCACCATTCGTATGGCTTGCACCAGCAAGGCGGCGTCAAACTGGCAGACCGGGCCTTGCAAGGCATCGCCCAGCCACTGGCGGGCGCTGGCGGCATCGTGGACCAGGCCCAGCTCCAGCGCGCTTTCCAGCCCCTGCGAATAGCTGAAACCGCCAATCGGCAGGCCCGGACTGGCCAGGCGCAACAGTTGCAACAGCGGCAGCAATGCCGTCATGCCGGCTGGCCAAACAGATGCAGCTTGGGCGCGTACTGGAAGGCCGCATCCTTGCCGTGCGAATGATGATGCCCGCCGCCGTAGGCACCGCTTTCCGGATTGAACGGCGCAAACAGGCGGCTTACCTCCGCCCCCAACTGCTGCAGCATTTGTTCCAGCACATAGTCGTCCAGCAGCCGCAGCCAGCCATCGCCCACTTGTAGATGCACGTGGCGATTGCCCAGATGGTAGGCGGCGCGGCACAGCTCCTGTGCATTGGCGCAGCGCACATGCAGCAGCGGCTCGTCCGCCGCCACCACGCGCAACACCCGCCCGTCCTCGGCCTGCAGCAACTGGCCATCGGCCAGCGGTGCGCCTGCCGGCAGGAACAGGCCAACCTCTTCGCCATTGCTGGCGCGGGTGCGCAGCCGGGTTTTGCTACGCAATTCAAAAGTCAACAGCAGCTCGGCCTCCCAGCCGGCGGCCTGCGATAAACGTTGTGTGACAACCAGCATATTCCTGTCTCGCTTTCTGGTTTTCCATCCGAAGAAACACGCCTTTCCATGCCCTGATTTCTCCATCTTCAGAACAGGAAATAACGCTGGGCCATGGGCAGCACCGCGGCCGGTTCGCACCACAGCAGTTGACCGTCGGCTTTTACCTGATAGTTTTGCGGGTCCACTTCAATCTGCGGCAGGTAGTCGTTGTGGATCAGGTCGGTCTTCTGCACGCTGCGGCAGCCCTGCACTGCCACCAGTCGCTTGCTCAGGCCCAGCGCCTGGCCGATGCCGGCATCCAGCGCAGCCTGGGAAACAAAGGTGACGCTGCCATCGGCAATGGCCTTGCCAAAGCTGCCGAACATCGGGCGGCTGTGTACCGGCTGCGGGGTGGGAATGCTGGCATTGGCATCGCCCATGGCGGCCATGGCGATGATGCCGCCCTTGAGGATGAGCGAAGGCTTGACGCCAAAGAACATCGGCTTCCACAGCACCAGGTCGGCCAGCTTGCCCACTTCGATGCTGCCCACCTCATGGCTGATGCCGTGGGTGATGGCCGGGTTGATGGTGTACTTGGCGATATAGCGCTTGATGCGGGCGTTGTCGCAGCCCTCGCCATCACCGGCCAGCGGGCCGCGCTGCTGTTTCATCTTGTCGGCGGTTTGCCAGCACCGCAGGATGGTCTCCCCCACCCGGCCCATGGCCTGACTGTCGGAGGACATCATGGCAAACGCGCCCAGATCATGCAGGATGTCTTCGGCGGCAATGGTTTCGCGCCGGATACGGCTTTCGGCAAAAGCCACATCCTCGGCAATGGCCGGGTCCAGGTGATGGCACACCATCAGCATGTCCAGGTGCTCGTCGATGGTATTGACGGTGAAGGGCCGCGTGGGATTGGTGGAGCTGGGCAGCACATTGGCAAAGCCGCAGGCCTTGATGATGTCCGGCGCGTGGCCGCCACCGGCACCCTCGGTGTGATAGGTGTGGATGGTGCGGCCCTTGAACGCCGCCAGCGTGGCTTCGACAAAGCCGGATTCGTTCAGCGTGTCGGTGTGTATGGCCACCTGCACATCCATCTCGTCCGCCACGCTCAGGCAGTTGTCGATGGCGGCCGGGGTGCTGCCCCAGTCCTCATGCAGCTTCAGGCCGATGGCCCCGGCGCGCACCTGTTCGCGCAGTGCTTCCGGCAGGCTGGCATTGCCCTTGCCGGTAAAACCCAGGTTCATGGCAAAGCCTTCTGCCGCCTTGAGCATGCTGGCCATATGCCACGGCCCCGGCGTGCAGGTGGTGGCATTGGTGCCGGTGGCCGGGCCGGTGCCGCCACCAATCATGGTGGTGATGCCCGCGGCCAGTGCTTCTTCAATCTGCTGCGGGCAGATGAAATGGATATGGCTGTCGATGCCGCCCGCTGTCACCAGCATGCCTTCACCGGCAATGATTTCGGTGGCCGCACCGATCAGGATGTCCACACCGGGCTGGATGTCCGGGTTGCCCGCCTTGCCGATGGCGGCGATGCGGCCCGCTTTCAGGCCGATATCAGCCTTGACGATGCCCCAGTGGTCGATGATCAGCGCATTGGTAATCACGGTATCCGCCACCTCGGCAGCCACGCACTGACCCTGGCCCATGCCGTCGCGGATTACCTTGCCACCGCCAAACTTCACTTCTTCGCCATAAACGGTGAAGTCACGCTCCACCTGTGCCCACAGGCCGGTATCGGCCAGTCGCACTGCATCGCCCGTGGTGGGGCCGAACATTTCGGCATAGGCCTGTCTGCTGATTTTCATAAGTCCCCCATCACCCGGCCCTGAAAGCCGAATACGCGGCGTGCGCCATCCAGCGCCACCAGTTCTACCGTCCGGGTCTGGCCCGGCTCGAAACGCACCGCCGTACCGGGGGCGATATTCAGCCGGAAACCACGTGCGGCAGCGCGGTCGAACCGCAGTGCGTCGTTGGCTTCGGCAAAGTGGTAATGCGAGCCGACCTGTATCGGCCTATCGCCGCGATTGGCCACCACCAGGCTGATGGTGTCGCGGTCGGCATTGAGTGTGATCTCGCCGTCCCGCACGCGGATTTCTCCTGGAATCATCTGCGTCTCCTGTGGGCAGAATGAGGTTCAGACAATGGGCTGGTGCACAGTGACCAGCTTGGTGCCATCGGGAAAGGTGGCCTCCACCTGGATGTCCGGAATCATCTCCGGCACGCCGTCCATCACCTGCTCGCGGCTAAGCAGCGTGGTGCCGTAGTGCATCAGCTCCGCCACGCTGCGGCCATCGCGCGCGCCTTCCAGAATGGCGGCGCTGATATAGGCCACGGCCTCGGGGTAATTCAGCTGCAGGCCGCGCGCCAGACGGCGTTCGGCCACCAGTCCGGCGGTGAAGATCAGCAGCTTGTCTTTTTCGCGGGGGGTCAGTTCCATGAATGCGCTTTCTTGTCAGCTTGCCCAGATGCGCGGCTGGCTGGCTGCGCGTCCGTGGCTGAAGGGATAGATCAGGTCGCGACAGGCACGCAGCCAGTGATGGGCGGCTTCGGCACTGTCGCCAATGAAGCGGGCCAGCCAGAGGCCGGGCAACTGGCTGGCGGCGGCACGTCCGGCGCAGGGCAGCGCCAGACAGGCCTGATGCAGTTCGGGTGGTAGTGCCGGGCCGGCCCACAGCAAGCTGGCCAGCACGCTGTGGCCGCCCATGCCCACCGGCGACGCCAGCAAGGGGCTGTCTCCGGGTACATGGCTGTGTTCACACCACAGCAGTTTGTCGTCGCGCCATACCTCGCTGCCTTGCTGCCAACAGCCGCGATCAAAGCGCTCGGCACTGGCCGGTCGGCCCAGGCACATCACCTCGCCGCTCAGCAGGCGGGCATCGCCCTGCAACTGAAAGCGGTTGTCCAGCGCCACCACGCTGCCGGCATACAGAATGGTTTCCTGCGGCAGCCATTCCAGCAGGCTGCCCGGCTGCTGCTCCACCCGTAGCTGCTGGGAGGAGGCACGGCCAAAACCGTCATACCACTTGGCCGCGCCGGGGCTGGTGAGCAGTACCTGGCTGCCGGCGGCCAGATCGATATCCAGCGTCAATCTGTCCCCGCCGGCCATGCCGCCGGGCGGATGCACCACAATGTGCTGGCACTGGCCGTGGCCATCGATAAAGTGTTTCTGCACCCGCAGCGGCCCCTGGTGACGTCGATGCACCGGCACGGTGCGGCCTTGCACCACGGCATAGCCCAATTCCAGTGCAGCCGGCCAACCGGCCATCAGTCCGCTCGGCAAGGGGCTGGCAGATACCAGCTCGTTCATGTTCATCAGCAGTCAACCGGCTATGCGAATGGGGGTGAACCAGCAATTTGCGTGCCGGGCTCTGTCCTTATATGGCCAGCAGTTCGCGCACGCCATCGCTGGCCATCTGGCTGCCCTGCCCGCTGCGGATCACCTCGCCGCGTGACATCACCAGATAGCGATCGGCCAGTGCTTCGGCAAAGTCGTAGTACTGTTCCACCAGCAGGATGGCCATGTCGCGCCGCGCCGCCAGATTGCGGATGACTTCGCCAATCTGCTTGATGATGGAGGGCTGGATGCCCTCGGTGGGTTCGTCCAGCACCAGCAGCGATGGCTGGCTGACCAGCGCCCGGCCAATGGCCAGTTGCTGCTGCTGGCCGCCGGACAGGTCGCCGCCGCGGCGCTGGCGCATGTCGTACAGCACCGGGAACATCTCGTACACCGAGGCCGGAATCTCGCGCCCGGCCTTGCCGCCAAAGCGGGCCAGCCCCATGCGCAGGTTTTCTTCCACCGTCAGCCGGCCAAAGATTTCCCGCCCTTGCGGCACATAGGCAATGCCACGCGCCACGCGCTGGTGCGGCGCGCAGCGGCTGATGTCCTCACCCTGCCAGCGTATGCTGCCGCTTTTGGCCGGCAGCTGCCCCATCAGGCAGCGCAGCAAGGTGGATTTGCCCACGCCATTGCGGCCGAGCAGACAGGTCACCTGGCCGATTTCGGCTTGCAGGCTGACGCGGCGCAGAATGTGGCTGCCGCCGTAGTATTGGTCCAGTTCTTGTATGTCCAGCATGTCAGCGCCCCAGATACACTTCGATCACCCGTTCATCCGCCTGCACTTGCTGCAGGCTGCCCTCGGCCAGAACCGCCCCCTCGGCCAGCACCGTCACCTTGCCGGCAATGCTGGCGATGAAATCCATATCGTGTTCCACCACCATCAGCGAATGGCGGCCCTTGAGGGTGAGCAGCAGCTCGGCGGTCTTTTCGGTTTCGGCATCGGTCATGCCGGCTACCGGCTCGTCCAGCAGCAATAGCTGCGGTTCCTGCGCCAGCAGCATGCCGATTTCCAGCCACTGCTTCTGGCCATGCGACAGCAGACCGGCCAGCCGCGCCCGCTGCTCACCCAGGCGAATCAGCGTCAGCAATTCGTCGATCCGGTCCCGCTGCTGCCCGGAGAGGCGGGCGCGCAGACTGGCCCATACCGAGCGCGGCCCGGCCAGCGCCAGTTCCAGGTTTTCCTGCACCGTCATCGCCTCGAACACCGTGGGTTTCTGGAACTTGCGTCCTATACCGAGCTGGGCGATTTCCGCCTCGGAATGCTGGGCCAGATTGATGGTCTGACCGAAAAAGGCCGAACCGCTGTCGGCACGGGTCTTGCCGGTAATCACGTCCATCATGGTGGTCTTGCCTGCGCCGTTGGGGCCGATGATGCAGCGCAGCTCGCCCACGGCAATGGACAGTGATAAGCGGTTGAGCGCACGGAAACCGTCAAAGCTGACGCTGATGTCATCCAGATACAGAATCTGGCCGTGGGTGACATCCACCCCCGGCTGCAACAGGCGGCCGCTGGCCGGGGTATCGCCATCCCAGCTTTCCCGCTGTAGCGCTTGCGAAGTAGTGACGGGCATCATGCCTTCTCCTTGTGACGGCGCAAGAGGCCCAGCAGGCCGCGCGGCAGAAACAGCGTGGTGGCAATGAACAGCCCACCCAGGAAAAACAGCCAGTATTCGGGAAAGGCCACGGTAAACCAGCTCTTGGCCGCATTGATGAAACCAGCGCCCAGCACCGGGCCGATCAGGCTGCCACGCCCGCCCACTGCCACCCAGATGGCAATTTCGATGGAGTTGGCCGGTGACATTTCCCCCGGATTGATGATGCCCACCTGCGGCACATACAGCGCCCCGGCCAGGCCGCACAACATGGCGGACGCCACCCAGATGAACAGCTTGTAATACAGCGGGTTGTAGCCGCAGAACATCAGCCGCGACTCGGCATCGCGAATGGCGGTGAGGATGCGGCCGAACTTGCTGTTGACCAGCCAGAAACCGGCGGCCAGCGCAGCGATCAACAACAGCACAGTCAGCAGGAACAGCGTGGCGCGCGTGCCGGGCGCGGCCATGCCGTAGCCGAGGATGCGCTTGAAGTCGGTAAAGCCGTTATTGCCGCCAAAGCCGGTTTCATTGCGGAAAAACAGCAACATGGCAGCATAGGTGAGCGCCTGGGTCATGATGGAAAAGTACACGCCCTTGATGCGCGAACGGAAAGCCAGCCAGCCGAATACCAGCGCCAGCAGCCCCGGCACACCCACCGCCAGACACAGCGCCCAGGCCAGATGCTCGCTGCCCTGCCAGAACCAGGGCAGGGTTTTCCAGTCCAGAAACACCATGAAGTCCGGCAGGTCGCTCTGGTAATTGCCGTCATGGCCGATGGCACGCATCAGGTACATGCCCATGCCGTAGCCACCCAGGGCAAAGAACAGGCCGTGGCCCAGGCTGAGCAGACCGGTATAGCCCCACACCAGGTCCATGGCCAGCGCCACGATGGCATAGCACAGGATCTTGCCCACCAGGGTGAGGGTATAGGCCGATACATGCAGGCTGCTGGCCGGGTCCGTCCATAAATGCAGGGCCGGCATGGCCAGCAGCACGGCCAGTGCCGCGGCAGCTGCCAGTTTCAGCGGCTGCGGCCCCAGACGGGTGGCCAGCCGCAGGGAAAGTGCGGTTTGCATGATGGTCTCTCCTAGTCCAGTACCCGGCCCTTGAGGGCAAACAGGCCTTGTGGACGTTTCTGGATGAACAGGATGATGAAGCCGAGGATGAGGATCTTGCCCAGCACCGCCCCCAGCGACGGTTCCAGAATCTTGTTGACGATGCCAAGGCCCATGGCCCCGGTGACGGTCCCGGCCAGTTGGCCTACCCCGCCCAGCACCACCACCATGAAGCTGTCCACGATATAGCCCTGGCCCAGCTCCGGGCCGACGTTGCCGATCTGGCTCAAGGCCACGCCGCCCAGCCCGGCAATGCCGGAACCCAGACCGAAGGCCAGCATGTCCACCTTGCCGGTGGGCACCCCCACGCTGTCGGCCATGCGGCGGTTTTGCGTGACGGCACGCACGAACAGGCCCAGCCGCGTCTTGTTGAGCAGCAGCCAGGTCAGCAGCAACACGCCCGCGACAAAGGCAATGATGGCCAGCCGGTTGTACGGCAGGGTGAGCGCCGGGGTGATTTCCCAGCCACCGGACAGCCAGGACGGGTTGGCCACTTCCACGTTCTGCGCGCCAAACAGCATGCGCACCGCCTGGATCAGCATCAGGCTGATGCCCCAGGTGGCCAGCAGGGTTTCCAGCGGACGGCCATACAGATGGCGGATGATCAGCCGCTCCAGCGCCATGCCGATGACAAAGGTGACAGCAAAGGCCACCGGCAGCGCGGCCAGCAGATAGGCATCGAAAGCGCCCGGCCACCAGCTGCGGAACAGGTTCTGCACCACATAGCTGGCATAGGCGCCAATCATCAGCATTTCGCCATGCGCCATATTGATGACGCCCAACAGGCCATAGGTAATGGCCAGCCCCAGGGCGGCCAGCAGCAGTACCGAGCCCAGGCTGATGCCGCTGAAGGCATAACCCAGCATGTTGTAACGCCACTGGCTGGCCTTGATGTCGGCCATGGCCTGGCTGGCGGCGGCGCGCACGCTGGCTTCCGGCTCGCTGGCGGCAACCGTCAGCGGGGCCAGCAGGCTGAGGGTGGCCGGGTCGGCACTGTCGGCCAGGGTGTGGATGGCACTCAGCCGCTGTGCGGCATCCGGGCTGGCCAGTTGCAGGCGGGCGCTGGCCATGTGCAGGGCCTGTCTGACCTGGCTGTCCTGTTCCTGTTGCTGCCGGCTCAGCAGCAAGGGCAGCAGGCCGGGGTTGGCACTGTCCTGCAAGGCCTGAATGGCGCTAAGGCGCTTGCTGCGGTCCGGGTCGGCCAGATCACCAGCGGCATGAAACGCCTCCAGCGCGCTGCGCACGCTGTTGTTGACCGGCAGTGCATCCAGACTGGCGGCATCGCCAGCCACCGGCTGGCCGCTGTCCACATCGCTGAGCTTGCCGTCAGCGCCTTGCAACAACACATGATTGCCATCGGCACTGGTAAACAGCCTGCCCTCTTCCAGTGCGGCAACCGCCTGACGGCGCGGGCCGTCGGCCTGCACCGTCCACTGGGTGATCAGCCCGGCACGGTCGGCCGGGTCGGCATGTGCCAGCTCGGACAGCGGGCTGGCGGCCACCAGACCACTGCACAATGACATTAGCAAGAGCAGGGACAGCCGCAGGAACAGGGGTTTGAACAATTGCATGGTGCTTTCCTTACAGGATATGCCCGCCACCACCCGGACAGGGCAGCAGCGGGCAAGGGCGTGCGTCGTCCCGTGCTGTGCCTGAAACAAGCAACCAGAGCGGCTGAGAAACAGGCGCAGCAGGGATGTTGTCAGCCGCTGTTACTTGCTCTTCACCGGGGTGTCGGGCTTCTTGTCATTGCCCGGAATGAAGGGGCTCCACGGCTGGGCGCGGATCGGGGTCTTGGTTTTCCACACCACCGAGAACTGACCGTTGGGCTGGATTTCGCCAATCATCACCGGCTTGTGCAGGTGATGGTTTTTCGGGTCCATTTCCAGCGTGAAACCGGACGGGGCGGCAAACTTGATGCCGGCCATGGCCTTGGTGACGGCAGCGACATCGGTGGTGCCGGCTTTCTTCACCGCCTCGGCCCACATATTGATGCCCACATAAGTGGCTTCCATCGGGTCGTTGGTCACCAGCTTGTCGGCATTGGCCAGGCCCTTCTTCTTGGCCCAGGCGCGGTAGTCGGCAATCCACTTGCTGTTCACCGGGTTCTTCACGCTCATGAAGTAGTTCCAGGCGGCCAGATGGCCCACCAGCGGCTTGGTGTCGATGCCCTTGAGTTCTTCCTCACCCACCGAGAAGGCCACCACCGGCACGTCGGTGGCTTTCAGGCCCTGATTGCCCAGTTCCTTGTAGAAGGGCACGTTGGAGTCGCCATTGATGGTGGAGATGACCGCCGTCTTGCCACCGGCAGCGAATTTCTTGATGTTGCCGACGATGGTCTGGTAATCGCTATGGCCGAAGGGGGTGTACATCTCCTGGATGTTCTCGTCCTTCACGCCCTTGCTGTGCAGGAAGGCCCGCAGGATCTTGTTGGTGGTGCGCGGGTAGACATAGTCGGTCCCCAGCAGGAAGAAGCGCTTGGCAGCGCCGCCCTCCTTGCTCATCAGGTATTCCACCGCCGGAATGGCCTGCTGGTTGGGCGCAGCACCGGTGTAGAACACATTGGGCGACATTTCCTCACCCTCGTACTGCACCGGGTAGAACAGCAGGCCGTTCAGCTCCTCGTACACCGGCAGCACCGATTTGCGTGATACCGAAGTCCAACAGCCGAAGGTCACCGCCACCTTGTCCTTGCTCAAGAGCTGACGCGCCTTTTCGGCAAACAGCGGCCAATTGGAGGCCGGGTCCACCACCACCGGTTCCAGCTTCTTGCCCAGCACGCCGCCCTTGGCATTGATCTGGTCGATGGCAAACAGCGCCATGTCCTTGAGCGAAGTTTCCGAAATGGCCATGGTGCCGGACAGGGAGTGCAACACCCCCACCTTGATGGTGTCGGCGGCAAAGGCCGGCATGGACAGCAGGCCGGCGGCGGCCAGAACCAGCGGAGCGGACTTCAGAAAAGTGCGACGAGTAGATGCCATGAGATTCCCCTGATGATGTGCTATTGATGTTGCGCTGCGTCATCAAGATAACTGCAATCCGACACCCCCCAAATACGTCACTTGACGTAACTGAGCCGTGCGGTGAAGGCAGCGCAGCGGCCCGCTGGCCTCCGCGGCAGGCCGAAAGCCGGTGCGTATCCATTTCAGTGCAGCACTGCCTCGCTTCGGTGCAACACCATGGACATCTGGCCGCGCACATTCCCGGCCATATACCGCCATAGCCCGCCATTACTGGCTTTTACCGACAAATAAACCGGCTGGCACAGTCTTTGCGTTAACTGGCTCAGCAACTGGTCTGACCGGACAGACCAGACGGACCACCAGAGAGCACAACATGAACGTCCCACAACAAATTGCCCAGGCCTTGCAAAGAAAACTGCAGGATGGCCACTACCGCGCCGGGGAAAACCTGCCGGGCCAGCGTGAACTGGCCGAAGCCATGGGCGTGAGCCGCGCCTCGCTGCGTGAGGCCATTTCCATGCTGGAAGCACTGGGACTGGTGAAATCGCAGCCGGGCAAGGGCGTGCTGGTGACTACCGGCCAGGTGCGCCAGCACAAGGACATTCCGGCAGGGCCGTTTGCGGCCAGCCCGCAAGCCACTTTCGAGTTCCGCATGGTGCTGGAACCGGCGGCGGCAGCGCTGGCGGCGCGCCATATCACGCCGGAGGGCAAGGCCTTGCTGTGGCAGATCCAGTCCACGCTGGAAGACGCGCTGAAAAACCAGGACCTGATCGCCGCCGCAGAAGCCGACCTGGAATTTCATCTGCAAGTGGCCCGCCTGTCCGGCAATGCCCTGTTCCACCAGGTGGCGCGTTCGCTGTCGGCCCCCATCGGCCACAGCCTGCGGCTGCCCTTTGCCGACCACCTGCATATCTGGGAAACCGCCCACGAGCATCAAGTGATCACCAACGCCATTACCCAGGGCAATCCAGCAGAAGCCCACCTGGGAATGCTCAACCATTTGCGCAATGCCGCCGCCAGAGTGGGACTGCAGATGGACTCGCTGTAAGCCACGCCAACACCCCGTCTATTCCCTGGAGAAATCATCATGCATCGTCGCACCTTCATCCGCGGCCTGTTGGCCGCCAGCCTGCTGGGCAGCCTGTGGGCCTTGCCGGCCAAAGCCGAACGCCTGGCCAGCATCAAACAGGCAGGCATCATCAAGATTGCCATTCCGGCGGACTTCCCGCCGTTTGGTTCCACCGGCCCGGACATGAAACCGCAAGGCTACGACATCGACACGGCCGAACTGATTGGCCGCGAGCTGAAAGTGAAAGTGGAGCTGGTGCCGGTCAGCAGTGCCAACCGCATTGCCTACCTCACCACCGGCAAGGCGGACCTGCTGATTTCCAGCCTGGGCAAGAACCCGGAGCGGGAAAAGGTCATCAGTTTTTCCGTTGCCTACGCGCCTTTCTTCAATGGCGTGTTCGGCCCTAAGGATATGACGCTGGACAAGCCCGAAGGGCTGGCTGGCAAGACAGTGGGTGTGACGCGCGGCTCTATCGAGGACCTGGAACTGAGCAAGGTGATTCCGGCCAGCGCCAACCTCAAGCGCTTTGAAGACAATAACGCCACCATTGCCGCCTATCTGGCCGGCCAGGTGCAAGTAGTGGCCACCGGCAATGTGGTAGCTGCCACCATCAATGCACAAAGCAAGCGCCCGCGCCGGCTGGAGCAGAAATTCCTGATCAAGAACTCGCCATGTTACGTGGGGGTGAACAAGGACGATCCGCAACTGCTGGAACAGGTGAACCAGATCATCAACAAGGCCAAGAAGGATGGCGAGCTGAACCGCATCTCGCTCAAATGGCTGAAGACACCGCTGGCCAGCGCACTGCTGTAAGCCAGCCTGTGGCAGCAGGCCGCGCCACAGCATGTGGCTGGCGGGCTGCCCCCTTCCTGCCCACTCGGGAGAATGGTGATGAGTTATCAGTTTGACTTTCTGGCCGTGGCCAGAGAGGCGCCGGAACTGGCCGCAGGCCTGGCCCGCACCGTGGAGCTGACCGCAGTGGCCTGTGTTGCCGGCTTGCTGATCGGCATTGTTGGCGCAGTGTGCCGCGCCTGGCAGTTACGCCCGTTCAACACCCTGTTTGCCGTGTATGTGGAAATGTTCCGCAACACGCCGTTTCTGGTGCAGTTGTTTTTCCTGTTCTTCGGCCTGCCCACCCTCGGCATCGACATTGCGCCGGACAGTGCGGCCATGCTGGCCATGGTGATCAATCTGGGTGCCTATGCGGTGGAAATCATCCGCTCCGGCATCGAGGCCACGCCCAAGGGGCAGATCGAAGCCGCCCAGGCGCTGGCCCTCAAGCGCTGGCAGATTTTCCTGCACGTGGTGCTGCGCCCGGCGCTGTTGCGGGTGTGGCCGGCCATGACCAGCCAGGTAGTGATCGTGATGCTGGGCTCGGCGGTGTGCGCGCAGATTTCCACCGAAGAGTTGAGCTATGCCGCCAGCCTGATCCAGTCGCGCAATTTCCGCGCCTTTGAAACCTATTTTGTCACTGCCGGGCTGTATCTGGCGCTGGCGCTACTGCTGCGCCAGACCCTGCTGCGCGGTGGCGGACGGCTGTTGAAACGGGGACGACCATGAACGATTTCACTCTGGGCGACATCCTGCTGGCCCTGCTCCATGGCCTGCAGTGGACGGCCATCCTGTCGCTGACGGCTTTCGTGCTGGGCAGCTTAGGCGGGCTGATCATTCTGGCATTACGCCTGGCGCATCGTCCGGCACTGGTGTGGCTGGCCAAAACCTTTATCGAGGTATTCCAGGGCACGCCGCTGTTGATGCAGCTGTTCATCGTGTTTTTCGGCCTGTCGCTGGGCGGGGTGGAAATTCCGCCCTGGCTGGCTGCGGCACTGGGGCTCACCCTGTACACCAGCGCCTACCTGGCCGAAATCTGGCGCGGCTGCGTCAATGCCATTCCCAACGCCCAATGGGAAGGGTCGGCCGCGCTGGCGCTCAACCGCTACCAGCAAATGCGCCATGTCATCCTGCCGCAAGCGCTGCGCATGGCCATTGCGCCCACCGTGGGTTTCCTGGTGCAGGTGGTGAAGGGCACTTCCGTTGCCTCCATCATCGGCTTTGTCGAACTCACCAAAACCGGCGGCATGCTGGCCAATGCCACCTTTGAACCCTTCCTGATTTACGGACTGGTGGCCGCAGGCTACTTCCTGCTGTGCTACCCGCTTTCGCTGTATTCGCGTCACCTGGAAAGGACACTCCATGTCGCTCGTTAACATTACCGGCCTGCACAAGCATTACGGCCCCAACCATGTACTGAAAGGCGTGGACCTGACGGTAAGGCAAGGCGATGTGGTCACCCTCATCGGCCGCAGCGGCTCGGGCAAGAGCACCTTGCTACGCACCATCAACGGCCTGGAAAGCTTTGACCAGGGCAGCATCTCCCTGGCCGGCCAGACCATTGGCAGCCGCGATGCCAAGGCCTTGCAGCAATTGCGTCTGCAAGTGGGCATGGTGTTCCAGCAGTTCAATCTGTTTCCGCATCTCACCGTGGGCGAAAACATCATGATGTCGCCGCGCGTGGTCAAGGGCGAATCGCCCCATGTCCTGCGCGAAGAGGCCCACGCCCTGCTGAGCAAGGTGGGCCTGGCCGACAAGTTTGACGCCTGGCCGGACCAGCTCTCCGGTGGCCAGCAACAGCGCGTGGCCATTGCCCGGGCGCTGGCGATGAAACCCCAGGTGCTGCTGTGCGACGAAATCACCTCGGCACTGGACCCGGAACTGGTCAACGAAGTGCTGGCCGTGGTGCGGCAACTGGCGCAGGAAGGCATGACGCTGATCATGGTCACCCATGAAATGCGCTTTGCCCGCGATGTCAGCAACCACGTGGTGTTCATGCATCAGGGCAAGATTCACGAAGCAGGCCACCCGGCCGATTTGTTCTCCCGGCCGCAAACCCCGGAGCTGCAAAACTTCGTCAGCGCCGTGATGTGACACTACCCTATCCAGCCAAGGAAACACCATGAACCACCCTGTTTTGACTGCCTCCCCGGCCGTGCTGCCGGACTGGGCCAGCCAGGCCATCAATCTGGCCGACCCGCGCATTGGCGCCCGCGGCCTGTATGCCAGTGATGAATTCTTTGCCCCGCTGGCACGCATGCTCAAGCCGGAAGCCGCCATTTTCGTACCCGGCAAATACGACGAAAACGGCAAGTGGATGGATGGCTGGGAAACCCGCCGCAAGCGCCATCACGGTCACGACTGGAGCATCATCCGCCTGGCCAGGCCGGGGCGGATTGCCGGTTTTGATATCGACACCAGCCATTTCACCGGCAACTACGCGCCAGCCATCTCGATAGAAGCCACCCACTGCGCCGACGACAGCCTGCAGGCGCTGGAGCAAGCCGTGTGGCAGGAAATCCTCCCGTCCTGCGCACTGGGCGGCAACCAGCATCACCTGCTGCAAATCAGCAATGACGGTGTCTGGAGCCACTTGCGCCTGCGCATTTACCCGGATGGCGGCATTGCCCGCCTGCGCGTGTATGGCCAGCCGGATACCGCATCCGCACTACAAGCGGTGGCAGAGCCGATTGACCTGGTGGCAATGGAAAACGGCGGCCGCCCGATTACCTGGAACGATGCCCACTTCGGCCATCCTTCCAACCTGCTGTTACCAGGACGCGGCAGCAATATGGGGGAAGGCTGGGAAACCCGGCGGCGGCGCGAACCGGGCCACGACTGGTGCATTCTGGCACTGGGCGTGCCTGGCATCATCGAGCGCATCGAAGTGGACACCGCCCATTTCAAGGGCAATTTTGCCGATCGCTGTTCGCTGCAGGCCGCCACGGCCCTCAGCAGCATGCCGGCCGCGCTGATTGCCGAAAGCCAGTTCTGGCCGGTGCTGCTGCCGGAAACCCCGCTCAGCATGGATGCCATCCACACTTTTGCCGATAGCGTGGCCAAGTTGGGGCCGGTCAGCCATGTCAGGCTGAATATCCACCCGGACGGCGGTATTTCGCGCTTGCGCCTGTTCGGCCAGGTGGCGCGATGAGCACGCCCCTCCTGCGCATCGAAGCGCTGACTGCGGCCGCCTTCCAGCCTTTTGGTGAGGTGATAGAAGCCAGCCCGACGGCGCAGCACTTTGCCATCAATGGCGGCAATACCCTGCGCTTTCATGACCTGGCCCGGCTGGACGCCGGCCCCGACGGGCGCATGATGGTCAGCATTTTTCGCGGCCAGCCACGTCAGCTACCCTTTGCGGTGAGCATGCTGGAACGCCACCCCAAAGGCAGCCAGGCGTTCATGCCGCTCTCCGGACAGCCTTATCTGGTGGTGGTGGCCCCGCCCGGCCCGCCACCCGGAGTGGACACACTGCGCGCCTTTCTTGCCAGCCCGCAGCAAGGGGTCAACTATGCGGCAGGGGTGTGGCACCACCCCTTGCTGGCCTTGCACCAAGCCTGCGATTTTCTGGTGCTGGACCGGATGGGCAGTGGCCCCAACTGTGACGAAATACAACTACAGCACAAGGTCATGCTCAGTCTTTGATACGGCCATCCTGGCACCATCGCTAAAGATGCCACGCCGGCACTTCCTCTCCCCACCTTGCCGTGCCAGAGGCAAACGCCCGCCCCCCAGCGGTGCCGCCAGCCCATCCACTTCCTGCTGGCGCACCGCCGCTGCTGCCGCGCTAAATCGCCTTGCCGCACAGCCTCTCCCCCTCCTTCTTGCACTAGCTGCCTCAGCCTGCCCTAGCCCAAAGGCGCAGGCTCTAGTCAGCCGATTAGCGGGGTGTATCCACCGTCGCTGAGTGGGCATGGCCAGCGGGACAGCCCATGTGCGTACCGCCATGCCACCAGACCAAGACCAGCCCTGATGTGTGCAAGACCATCATGGCGAAATTGAACAATGCCCCGGAATTGGATGCAATATAAAGGCTGATATCAAGCACAGCACATAATGCCAATGTAATATATGATTTTTTTATTTCTCATATCACATATTTATATTTGACAATTAATAAAATAATCATAACCATTTGGACTACCAATCCGCAGTTACGCTGGAATCATATGCGCAAGACATTGCTTGCCGAAAATGTCAACGGCATTTACCATGATTTACATCAAGCGCTATTACCATAAGCAGCGCCAGCCAAGGGGGGATCAAGCGCTCAATATACAAACGCATATATTACGATGGGTAATGCCCTATCCATCGCAAGAAGCATAAATCACTCATTAGCGACAATGGCAGTGAGTTGGAACACTATATTGACCATAGAATCCGATATAAAAAAGCATGCATAAGAACAAGCCCAAACAGGCATCCACAGCGAAAATCATTGGTTCTCATTTCCTATCGATGACATTTAGTAATGCGTGCCGAAACATCAGCAAGCACTGCCAGACTATCACGCAAGCACCCTGCCAATTCCAGCAGAATGGTTGATACGATAGCCATCATTCCTATGATCGATACGGCATTCATCGGTATACCTTCGCAGTCAACATACCTGGCCGCAGCACTGGCCATTCATTTCAATACGGGACTCGTCCAAATCCATGCGCACTCTCAAATAAGCTGCCCCACCCCATCTTAGCGATAACTAGCATAACAAACACACCCGCTGGAGACATTTAAACTTACCTCACGCCTATCCATACTCACAAAACGTTACGTCGAGCATGAATATAAGCAAAAATCTCATAATAAATTACCAAACCAGGGATTGATGCAAACAGAGATAATTACCATGTCAATTGCTTCAAACTTACAAGTGCTTGCGCATCAACCATAAGCAACATCAACAAAATCAGGGAGTAATGCATGACTATTTCAAGAAAACTATTAATACTGATTCTCATCCCGATCTTAGTTCTTTTGATTGTTCTTGGATTTAATTTTTCCGACATGAAGCGAGCCGAAGCCATTCAGCGTAGCTTCGTAGAAGATGGCTACCCTAGCACCATCATATTGGCAGATGCCAGAGCTGCAATGTGGAAAATGCGAAAGGCAACCAGTGATTATCGTCTTAGCAAATACGAAACAGGACATATCGCCAATAAAAGCCAATTTGAAGATGCATATTCTGATTTGCAGCGAGCACTATCAGAATTCAAGCCGCTTATCAATGGCGATGATAAAGATCAGAAGTATTGGGAAAATGAGTCAAAGTATGCTACCGAATACCATGATATCGCATTAAAACAGATGGCAAAATTTGACAGCGGAGACTACCAGGCAGTCACAAGCATCGGCATTCCGCTAAAAGAGACCGGAGAAAAATTAAGAGAATCGCTGCTAGAGCATATCAAATATCAAAAAATACAAATCCAGGCACAAATAGATAACAGCAAAAGTGAAAATACCACCAGCCAGATAATATCAATAGCACTTGCAGTCATCAGCATTCTATCGTTGATTATCACTGGGCTGCTGATTAGCAGATCAATCACAAAACCATTGAATCAACTGACTGATGGCATGCTGCATATTGAAGAGAAACTTGATCTCACCCAAAAAATTCCTGAAATCAATAGCAATGATGAAGTTGCCAAAACAATTTCAAGGTTTAATGCATTAATACAGCGCCTTAAAGACAGCATCCATACCGTTTCGTATCAAGGTGGTGAACTGGCGGGTCTTTCCAGCAATCTTGCAGCCGCCGCCGGCAATGCATCAGCGATGGCCAGCCAGCAAAGCAGTTACGCATCAAGCATAGCGGCAGCCATCGAGCAGTTAACTGTCAGCATTAACCACATCAGCAACCAGACATCAACACTGAGGGAAACAGGGAAGAATGCTTATGCCGAAGCAGAAAACGGCAGCATGATCATCGAAAAGACCGTAGATAGTATTCAAGCAATCGCGGACACCACACAGAAAACAAGTCTGGCCTTGCAAGATCTGGCACGCAGCACCAATACAATTACCACAACAGTTGGCCTGATCAAGGATATAGCAGATCAAACCAATTTACTGGCACTGAATGCAGCCATTGAGGCGGCACGGGCCGGGGAACAAGGACGTGGTTTTGCCGTAGTGGCCGACGAAGTGCGTAAACTGGCTGAACGTACCGCTCACCTTACTAGCGAGATTGATGGGCTGACAAAAGACATTGAAAGAACCTCGCAAGCCAGTATTGTTTCCATGGACGAAACACGTTTACAGGTTCTCAGTGGCGTGGAAATGGCAGGTAATGCATCAACTGCAATGGAAAAGATCAGCCATGAGTCACATCAATCAATGTCAATGGTGAGTGATATCGCAGCAGCCATTCAGGAGCAAAGCGCTGCCAGCAATCAAATTGCACAAAATATCGAACACATTGCTCAAATGGCAGAAGAATCCAATGCAGAAGCACAAAAAGGCTTGCAGCTCGCCACGAAAATGAAAGAAACCAGTGATGTACTGCTTAAGTCGTCCAGCGTGTACAAAACATAAGTTTTTTTGCGACCGCACAGACTTTATTGGCTGGTGTATTCGTTAATTTCACAAATGCCTTCTCTACACGCTAGCGAAGGCATTTTTTCAGTGCTGGCGATATGTATTGCTTGCACCGCCCCACTTTGCCCAGACTACTCGACACTCTGCCACCAGTGGTATCAGAAGCTGCTCTCTGCCAGCCACCTTGCACAAAGCGTTCAAGACCGCAGCAGCATCCAACAGCTTACCCAGCGCAGCTCTTATATCAGCGCACCAGCCAGCCGCACCTACCGCACAGCCAGCCCAAATCTTTTGCTCGAAGGCAGCAGGAAAACCCACGGCCAAGGAGCGCGGCAGCCGAAGCGCCGTCAATAAAAACCCTGTCGTGGCCTAGCGCCACCCTACCGCACTGCTTGTACTGTCTGCGGCGGTGCAACTGGCGCCAGGGATGCTGCGCTATTTTGTTAACCACGCCAAACACCACACTCTTTGCCAAAGAGTGTGGACCGGACATGCCCTCATCCCGGCCCATGCGTCGCCCAGTGCTAACTCAGGCCGGGGTCGGCACAGCCCAGTGGCGAGCACGCCTGGATAGCCATGGCACACGGCACAGAGCTGGGGGGATCAAGGCGTGCTGCGGCAAAGCACGCGCCCTGGCAGCACAGGGGCGCGGGCCATGCCCAACACAGGGATATGCGCTCGCGCCGTAAAGCCTGTGCAGCCATCTTTGCCAGGGCTGAAGCCTCTGGAGCAGCCGTGGCGTTTCACATCGTTATTTCGCAAGATACAAAGCCCTGCCGAATAATCCAATGTCATTTTCACGCTTTGACATCCATTACAATTCCTGATGAATTCATACCAAATTCTAATTTGGAATGATAACTATTATTATCTAGAATATGTCCCATTCAAGGGGCATCCACGGTAAAGGCGGATGTTTGACTCAATATACATTTACCCAATCACCATATTGCACAGTATGGTGGGTATCAAGGTGACACCGTGACTTTAAATGTAAGAAAAGTAATTTTCGCCTGCGCGACATTATTGCTATCTTCATCAATTTTTGCATCCAAATTCCCACTGACTGTTCTGGATGCGGCAGATAGAAGCGTAACGCTCAAGCACGAGCCTACCAAGATTGTTATACAAGACGGCAGGGATATTCTTGCATTTGCACTGCTAGATAGGGACAATCCATTCAAACGCATTGTCCTGTGGAATAATATCCTCAAGAAAAACGACCCCTCCTCCTGGGCCACCATTGTAAAAAAATGGCCAGTTGGCAATGATATACCAGACATGAACTTCAACGATGATGGTCAGGTAAATCTGGAAGAGCTTATAGCAAAAATGCCGGACCTGCTTATCGCTCAGTTACGATCAAAAACCGTCCTGCAGCAATCAGGTGTTTTTGACAAACTTTCCCGTCTGAATATTCCCATTGTATTTGTCGATACCGAAGTTGAACCTGTTAAAAACTCAATCAAAAGCATTGCATTGCTCGGCAAGATATTAAACCGGGAAGAAGAGTCTGCGCAGTATATCAACTTCTACAATACACACCTGGAAAGCCTGGAAAAAACAATCAGAAAACAAAAAAATCATCCATCGGTATTTGTTGAGGCACTCGCCGGAAAAGCAGGTCTGGATTCTTGTTGTTTTACACATGGCAATAAGGGATGGGGAAAGCTGGTAGAAGCAGCAGGCGGCGTTAATGTTGGCAGCAAGCTATTACCAGGTGCCACTGGCACGGTCTCGGTCGAGAAGTTACTTGCCATACAACCTGACATCTATGTGATGACAAGTTCGCAATGGACTAGCAAGGGGTCTGCTTCCATACCCTATGGCTATGGTGCCAACGAGAAAAAGATTGATACTGCATTTTCAAACCTGCTCAACCGTACTGGTTTTTCATCTTTGAATGCATTTAAAAAAGATAAAATATACGGAATCTACCATCAATTTTACAACCATCCGTACAATATTGTTGCGCTTGAATATCTTGCCAAGGACTTTTACCCAGAATCATTTACCACGCTAAATCCGGAAAAAACATACAGCGAAATCATTGCCAGATTCACACAAATTCCTGACTTACCGATTATCACCGGGTCTAAAATGCCAGCCGGCAAGCATTAAATCATTCCGGCCTGTATGATTAGCAAACAATACAGGCCACTCACCTACCCGGATGCCATGTCAAGCGTGCAATATATTCTCATGCATATTCACTGCATATATTGCAATTCTTGCATGGCATGAACAATTTTGAGACAAGATGAATTCAAATGTGTGTGTTTCGCTAGAAACAAGTCAAGCACCAGAGCGCGCAATACATAAACGCTACCAAGCCAGCATCAGAAAAAAAATACTCGTATTTGTTGTGCTGGCTGTACTTTTACTAGTCTGCGCAGTTGCCGACATTGCCATTGGCTCAGGTACATTGGACATAAGCCAAGTATGCAATGGGCTTATTCACCCGTCCCAGGTGAGCCCTGCGATACAAGTTGTGCTGTGGGAAATCCGGATGCCCATAACATTGACAGCGGTTGTTGCCGGTTTGGGCTTGGCCATATCCGGATCACTTATGCAAACTGCGCTTGCCAACCAGTTGGCGGAGCCATTCACCCTAGGAATTTCTGCCGCAGCAGGATTTGGTGCGGCGATCGCTATTGTATTTCAAACCTCGATTATCGGCCTGATCGGAATACCGATTGAATATGTGATCATGCTTAACGCATTTTCATTTTCACTGATGACGGTGCTGATGATAGCGTTTTTTGCCACCAGAAGAGATTTCAGTATTGAAATGATTGTTATGCTTGGAATAGCAATTCATTTCATCTTCAGCTCGCTTCTTGGTATTACGCAATACATTGCCGACGCCGACCAGTTGCAATCTTTGATTTTTTGGAGCATGGGCTCATTAGCAAAAACAAACTGGACCAAAGTGTATATCAATTGCGCCGTGGTATTTTTATCCCTGCCTATAATATTTTTTCATTCCTGGAAGATTTCCGCACTCCGCGCCTTTGGTGACAATGCAATTACATTTGGCATTCCGGTAAAAAGAATCAGGATGCTACTGTTACTGCTCTCAGCACTGATCGCCGGCTGCATTACCTCAACCATTGGCATCGTTGGATTTATTGGCCTGGTTGCGCCCCATGTAACCAAAATATTAGTTGGTGAAGATCAGCGATTTGCCTTGATTATTACTGCCCTCACCGGATCAGTGATGATGACCATGGCATCCATACTGAGCAAGGTCATTTTCCCTGGCGTGATACTTCCCATCGGCATGGTGACATCATTAATTGGTGTTCCATTTTTCCTGTGGCTAGTCATCAATAAAAGACGAGGAATCTGATTGTGCTTGCAGTGAATAACTTAAATGTAAAATTTGGCAGCTTGAATATTCTGAACCAGGTGGATTTCAATGCACACCGTGGTGAGACGCTTGCCATTCTGGGCAGAAACGGGGCGGGCAAATCGACCATTATAAAATCAATTGCCGGCTTAATTAACTGCAACTGCACGCTGCGATTAGACAACAAGGATATAACAAGCCACAACCCGGTTGCACGTAGCAAGTATATTGGTTACGCAGGACAGACAGATCATTTCAATAATGTAAAACTAACCACATTCGAGTTACTGCTACTGGCCCAGCAAGGCAGGTTTGCAGGCTGGAGCGTGCAGGATGAATGTTTGCAATCGGCAATAGCCATGCTGTCCATGTTGGGTATTGAAGACCTGGCTCATCAATATCCGGAGAAAATGTCAGGTGGGCAACGTCAGTTGGTTTCACTGGCATTGGCGTTGATCAGCGCGCCTGAAATCCTACTTCTGGATGAGCCTACCTCTGCTCTTGACATCGCAAACCAAATTCATCTGCTTTCGGTTGTTGCCAATTACACCCGTGAGAAAAACATCATCACCATTGCGGTTCTGCACGATCTTAATCTGGCAAGCCAATATGCAGACCGCTCCATCTTACTGCA
The DNA here is from genome assembly GCF_002217795.2 of Aquitalea magnusonii. Taxonomy (NCBI): domain Bacteria; kingdom Pseudomonadati; phylum Pseudomonadota; class Betaproteobacteria; order Neisseriales; family Chromobacteriaceae; genus Aquitalea; species Aquitalea magnusonii. The sequence goes on along the minus strand of NZ_AP018823.1, from coordinate 1,407,361 downwards.
CAATGGCGGTGTTTTTGCGGAGGGAAATACTGCCGAGGTATTAAACAATGACAATATCTCTCAAGTATATGGGGTGCAGTGTGAAATTCTGTCAACTTCAGGATTGAATTTAATCTTTCCCGTCAGCATAAGCCATGCGCTGGCCTATTAGTTTCTGGCATAGTGCAATCTTCACCCAATTGGCCCGATGCTGAAGCGAGCCGCACCATGAAAAAAGCGCTACATCGGTAGCGCTTTTTATTGCTGCCTGTTAGCCCAGCTTTTTCAACAGCGCTTGCGCTACGCCTTCGGAGCTGGCCGGATTCTGGCCGGTGATCAGGGTGCCATCTTCCACGATGAACGGTGCCCAGTCGGCTCCTTTCAGATAAATGGCCTGCAGACGCTTGAACTCGTCCTCGATCAGGAAAGGCACAACATCTGTCAGCTCAACCGCCTCTTCTTCGCTATTGGTAAAGCCAGTTACCTTGCGACCGGCCACCAGCGGCTTGCCATCGCGGGCTTTGACGTGACGCAGTACACCAGGGGCATGGCAAACAAAACCAATCGGCTTGCCGGCGCGCTCAAATGATTCGATCAGTGCAATTGACTGCGCTGATTCGGCCAGGTCCCACAAGGGGCCGTGACCGCCGGGGTAAAACACCGCGTCGAAATCTTCCTGTGTTACCTCAGCCAGGCGCACGGTATGGGCCAGCGCCTGCTGGGCCTCCGCGTCGGCCTTGAAACGGTGGGTCAGTTCGGTCTGGAATTCTGGCAGATCACTCTTGGGGTCCAGCGGTGGCTGGCCGCCCAGCGGTGATGCCAGCACCAGCTCCATCCCTGCGTCTCTGAAGACATAGTAAGGTGCGGCAAATTCCTCCAGCCAGAAGCCGGTTTTCTTGCCGGTATTGCCCAGTTGATCGTGTGAAGTCAGCACCATCAATACTTTCATGCTCGGGTATCCTTTATTGTGCGGCCAGTTTGCGGCCGGATTGCAGTGTCATGCGGTTTGCAAGAAGGCTTTGATTGCTGCCAAACCGTCTTGATGCGGAGCGCGCAGACGCAGATTCGATGCGCCATCCTCGCTTTGCACCACCACAGCCTTGGCGTGGCTAAAGCGTTTGAAGCCGTGAATACCGTGATAGGCCCCCATGCCGGAGGCACCCACGCCGCCGAAGGGCAGACTGTCGATGGCGGCATGTGTCATCACATCATTGATCACCACGGCACCGGATGTCGTCTGCAGGCTAAAGCGTTGCTGTTTGTCCTGCTGATGGCCAAAGTAGTAGGCCGCGAGTGGGCGCGGGTGTGCATTGATGTATTGCAGCGCGGCATCAAAGCTGGGAATGCTCATCACCGGCAGCAGCGGGCCAAAAATCTCTTCTTGCATGATGGCCATGTCGTCGGTGACATCCAGCACCAGGTGCGGAGCCATCTTTCTGCCATGGGGGTCAGCATCTGCCTCCCCTGGCGCAGCCAGGCTGATGACGGTGGCGCCTTTTGCCCGCGCATCGTCCAGCAAGCCTTGCAGCCGTGCGAAATGCTGCGGGCTGATGATGGCCGTATAGTCCGGATTATCCTGAAAACTGCGGTAGCTGTTGGCAACAAATCTGCGTGCAGCATCTACCAAACCGGGACGGTGTGCTGGGGTGAGCAGCAGGTAATCCGGTGACAGGCAGATTTGGCCGGCATTGAAGGCTTTGATGGTGAGCGTGCGGGCGATGGCGGTCTGCAGATCCGCATCCTCATCTATCACTACCGGGGATTTGCCACCCAGCTCCAGGGTGACTGGCACCAGATTTTCAGCCGCAGCCCGCATCACATGCTTGCCCACTGCCGTGCTGCCGGTAAACACCAGATGATCGAACGGCAAGGCACTGAATGCGCGGCCAATATCGGCATCGCCTTGCACCACCACCAGTTCATCCGGGGCAAAGTACTGCCCCACCAGTTCGGCCAGCAAGTCCGAGGTGCGCGGTGTCAGTTCCGATGGTTTGAGCATGGCGGTATTACCGGCGGCAAACACCCCGGCCAGCGGACCGAATGCCAGGTTGATGGGGAAATTCCACGGGCTGATGACCCCCACCACCCCCAGGGCTTGTTGTTCGATGCGGGCCTGCATGCCAGGGGTGCCCGCTTCCACCACTTGCGGGCGCATCCACTCACCAACATGCGCGGCGGCATATTGCAAACCCTTGATGGTAGTCACCATGTCGACCAGCAGTGTTTGATACTGGCTGCGGTGGGCAAAGTCGGCGCTGATGGCATCCGCCAGTGCCTGATGGTTTTCCTGGATCAGCCGTACGCTACGCTGCAGGCGATCACGCCGCAGCTCCAGGCTGGCCGGGCCTGCGGCCAGTTGCGCTTTCTTCATTGCCTGCAGGATGTGGTGCAAGTCTTGTGGAGTTTGGGTGTCCATATACGGTTTCTCTTGAGTTGGGCCAGTTGGAGCGGGGAATCAGATTACCTGCAGTGCAACGTCGATATTGCCGCGTACTGCATTCGAATATGGGCAGGTGGCATGGGCGGTGGCTACCAGCGCCTCCGCCTGCTCCCGCGCAACACCAGGCAATTCAATGCTCAGGCTGATGGCCAGGCCATAGCCGCCTTCGCTGCGCAGACCAATCCCCACCTGGGCGGTGACGCGGGCATTGTCCGGCACCTTGGGATGCGCGCCCTTGCTCAGGGCGGACACTGTCTTCATGGCACTCAGAAAGCAGGCGGCATAGCCGGCTGCAAACAATTGTTCCGGGTTATTGCCAACATCCTTGCCGCCCAGTTCGCGCGGCAGGCCCAGCCAGATATTCAGCGAGCCATCGCGGGTGCGGGCATAGCCATCACGGCCGCCGGTTGCAGTGGCTTCAGTTTGATACAGAATATTAGTCAACATGGTTATCCCCTTGATTGGTGTGCATTTCTGCGATGGGGAAATCATAGGGGAGACTGGTATCTGGCCGCCAACAAGGGTATTTTGGCGGGGGTATAATTTTTTTTATGGGCAAGCCATGTCACTCGTTCGTCTCAGAACTTTTGTCGAGGTATACCGACAGCACTCAATCAGTGGTGCCGCCAGAAGCCTTAACCTGACCCAGCCGGCGGTGTCGCAGCATATAGCCGGTCTGGAAGTGGCCATCGGGCGGCCCTTGTTCGAAAGGCAAAGCCAGGGCGTGCTACCGACTGCTGCGGCAGATGAACTGGCTGCGGATATCGGCGACAAGCTGGATGCGGCAGAGGCGGCGCTGTCCACGGCGCGAGCACGTTCGGCGGATATCGCCGGCAATCTGCACATCATCGGTCATGCCGACTTCCTGGCGGAAAAGCTGGCGCCTGCCCTCGTCCCCTTGCTCAAAGAGGACATCCGCGTTCGACTGCATGCTGGCGATGGGCCGATGGTGACGCAGATGTTGCTGGAGGAACACTACGACCTGGGCTTCTCCGCTCACCCAGTCACGGATGCCCGGCTGAAGGGAGAACTGATCCTGAGTGACCGGATTCTGCTGGTGGCTGCGCCCGAAGTTGCCCGACGACTGAGAACTGCCCAGGATCTGGGACAGGCGCTGCAGGCTGAACCCTTGCTGGCTTACAATCTGGAGCGCTCCCTGATTGACCACTGGCTGGAAAAAAACCGTATTCATGCGCCCGGTCTGATTCCCGCACTTACCGGCCAGGATCTGCGAGGCTTGCGCAGCCTGCTGAGCCAAGGCTTTGGCTGGACGCTGCTGCCGCACTATCTGTGCCAATCCCAGCTGCACAGCGGTGAACTGGAAGAAATTCCCCCCCCGCTGGGCCACACCGAAATCCGCTATTACCTGATCTGGTTGCCAAGTAAATTACGCAAGCCGCGCGTTGCGCACGCGCGTCAAACACTGCTGTGGCAACTGGGTGCCAACGCTAAAAAAGCAGACACCAGCACCGCATAGCGTTTACCCGCCAGGCGTGAGAGAGGCAGCTCACACCACGGCCAGATAGGCATGGGGCAGCTATCGCGGCCAACCGCGGTGGCCCGGTTGTGGGGCCAAGGCCCAAGCAAATGGCGGGCAGTTGTGGCGATGCCAGGCACCTTGGCACCGCCGCTGACGGGTGCTTGACAGCAAGCGCCTGCACCGCCACGCACCGCAAAAATGCCAGCCATGCAGGCAGCACAGCGATCCGGCTCTTGCGGCTGGAAAAACACCGCCCGGTTACGGCAGCAGCGACATCCCACCACGCCCAGGCAAGCAGCGCTTTCAGCGCTTGGCGCGTACACAGGCAAGACATAAGAAAAAAGCAAAGTCCTTTATGTAAGAACTTTGCTTTTGCTGATCGCGATTAAGCTGCCATCAAGCCGGGCAGATCAATCAGTGATGGGCAGGTTTATTTATGAAACTCCGCCTCTACGCCGGCGTGCAGCAGCTCCTTGATGTTTTGGGCACTCTTGGTGCCGTTGTATTCAAAGTCGAATTGCGTGCCGCCCGCGCCACCGTTCTTGATGGTAAAGCGCACCCCGCTGAGGATGAAAAAGCCAAAACCAGCCGCCAAGGCAGTACCCACTCGCAGACGGCCGGACAAGAAGGTAAGCAGGCCATCGGCGGCTTTGAGCTGATCACTCCAGTCCACTTCGGTAATCAGATCCAGTTGCGCAGTGGCAAGCGGTTCGTCCGTCTGCGGAGCCACCACATTCGCCAGGCTGATCAGTTCGGCATGGGAATTGCACAGTGCCTGATGGCTGCTAACCAGTGCCTGATAAGCCTGGGCAGAAACTTGCTGCGGCGGACGGCCGGGGGTGACGGTCCATGTGCCATTGGGCAGCAGCGTCACCGTGCAATTGAATTGCTTGAAGTCAGACAGTTGCACGGTAGCCGCCTGGCTGGCGACATCCGTCCATTGCGCCAGGGCGTTGTAATCGAAGGAGCCGGTGCTGATATAAAAAGAAAACTTTGGCTCCAGGGTACGGGTTACGCCCGGTGCCGGCGACCAAGTCATGCCAATAAAGCCGGCAGCCGATTGAATACCGAAACTCATATTGGAAAACCAGCTATTTTCTTCGTTGCCGGGTTTATCAAAATTATTGCTGGTAATCTGAATGGTGCCATCCTTGGTGGCAGCACCGGTTTGTTTCATGGTTGGCCCTTTTTTGGGCGGCACCGTTTGCTGATAATTGGCCAGGAAGGCCTGGTTAATCTCGGCATTCAGCGAGACATTGGAAGAAATCTGCACATCCAGGCCCACGGCCTGATTGCTGGCACCAGCGCCCACCCGGTATTGCAGCGGCACGCCAAAATTATTCAAGCTTTGTGAATTACTATCGATGGTCAGGCAAGCGCTGGAATTGGCGAATACCGCCGGATCAGCCTCCAGGGCTTGCGGTGGCTTCAGGAACAACCAGAAATTCTGAGTATCTGCCGATTTATTGATTACATAGATATTGTAAGTCTGTGCCATTTCAAATTTCTCCAAAATGAATAATATGCTGAGTCATCAGCCTATTAAATATAAAAAATGGCGAAATTATTTGCAGCATCAGATCCGCATCATTTTGGTATCAGATAAATATCAAAGCGGTAGCAGATAACGGCAGCAGGCTGACTACTCCACGCAGGCAAACAGGCTGTCCACTTCCACCTCCAGCGCCAAGGCCAGGTTCTTGGCAGTGCGGTAGCGTACCGGCGAGCCCAGTTCGGCACGTTTGATCGAGGCGGAGGAAACCGGACAGCGGCTGTTGCGGGCATGCCTGGCCAGGTCGTCCTGACTGAAGCATTTGCTTTTGCGCAATTTTTTCAGCCGCAGCGGATCAAGCAACACTTTTCCATCATCAATGACTAACTTGGACATGCAGCCCCCGACAGTTATGTGGCCAGATAGCACAGCATGCTGCTACCACATGGCAGGATCAGTCTTGTTACACGGCACAACCAGGCAGTGCCAATCCACATGACACGCCTGGTCCGGTTCACCAGTCTACAAAGGCTGGCTGGCCTCGGTGGCCGGCATGGCCGGGCGGATCAGCCAGGCAATCAGCCCGGTAAGTAGCAGGATGATGGCGGCCAAGAGCCACAACACGCCATGAAAAGCCTGGTCATAGCCCTTGATCAGAATGCTCTGCAACTGACTGGCCAGCGCCATCGGCGCGGGCGCTGCCAGATTGCCGGCCGCCGCGGCATTGATCCAACCATGTATTTGCTCTGCATTGCTGCTCAAGGTGGTCAGCGCTCCATGTGCCGCATCGCCCAGCAGCGTAGCCAGCAAGGAACCGTACAGCGCCACGGCCACCGCCTCGCTGCCCAGGCGGAAGGTATTGAGCAAGCCGGCAGCCATGCCGGCTTTTTCCGCCGGCACCATCTTCAGCGCCATCCCATCCACCAGCCCTGCTGACAGGCCCATGCCGCAGCCCAACAGCAGCATGGGCAAGGCCAGTTGCCACCAAGTGCTGGACGGATTGCTGAAAGCGGCCAGCAAGATGATGCCCAACAACAGGCTGAGCAGGCTGGCATTGAGCACACGGTTGGCAGATACGCCATGGGCCACCAGCTTGCCTGCCAGCAGCGGGCAGATCAGCATGGGCAGGGTGAGCAGCAGCATGGTCAGCCCGGTGCGGGTGGGGGCCAGTTGCAGCACACCGCCAAGATAGCTGGGCAGATAGGTAAGCAAGGTGACAAAGCCGAAGGATGCCGCCACCGTCACCAGTGCCATGCCGACAAAACGCTGATTGGTGAGCAAGGACAGATCCAGCATGGGATTGGGGTGGCGCTTTTCCTGCCAGATAAACAACGCCAGCGTGGCCACGGCCAGCGCCAGCAGCAGCAGGATGCCCTGACTGTTCCAGCCCCATTGCGAGCTTTGTACGATGGCGGTCATCAGCGCCAGCAGCAGCAGAATGAACAGGCTGGCCCCCACGGTATCAAACTGCAGCCGCTGCCCGATCGCGGGAAGATCGCGCGGAATGATGGCGCTGCCCAGCAAGACCAGCAGCAAGGCAAGAGTGTGGCACCAGAAGATGGCGCGCCAGCTGAAATGCTCCAGAATCACCCCGGACAGGGTGGGCCCCAGGCTTACCCCCAGACCGGCCACCGTGCCAAACAGGGCAAAGGCCCGCAAGCGGGCGGCCCCTTCGAAGCGGGTGGACAGAATGGCAATGCCGCAGGAAAACACCGCAGCCGCGCCAATGCCTGCCAGCGCCCGCGACAAATCCAGCAGCATGGGGCTGTCGGCCAGCGCCGACAACAGGGACGCCAGCGCATACAACACCGCACCCAGGCTGAAGCAGGTCTTGCGGCCAAAATTATCCGCCACGGCCCCCCAGGACAGGGTGAAGCAGGCAAAGGTCAGGTTGAAGGCATTCACCACCCACTGCAGGCTGGTCAACGGAGCATGGATGTCCAGACCAATGGCAGGCAGTGCAACGGCAGTACCGGAAATGGAACTGGGCACGACAAAGATGGCCAGCAAAATGATGGCCAGCAGTCCTTTGTCTGCAATGGATTGCTGCATGATAATTCTCGTTTCCTGATTAGCGAAGGGTTAATCCGCAGACCGGCAGGGATGCGGGTCTGCGCAGAATGGTGCCGTGGGTCCATGGCACGCTGGCGGCGGGCTGCGCCAGTTGCAAGTCCGGCATGCGCTGCAGCAGGATCTCCAGCACGGTGGTGATTTCCATGCGCGCCAGTGCGGCACCCATGCAGTGATGCATGCCGTAACCAAACTGCAAATGCTTGCTGGCATTGCGTTGTGGATCAATCCGCAAGGGATCGGCAAATACTGCGGGATCCCGATTGGCGGCAAACACATCGGCATACACCACGCTGCCTGCCGGAATGAAACCAAAGCTGCCATGGACACCTTCACTGGCGATGCGGGGAAAGGTGGAGGTGGTCCCCAGCGGAATCAGCCGCAGCAGTTCTTCCACCATGGCGGGGAGGGTTGCCGGCTGCGCGCGCAGCGACTGCCATAAGGCTGGTGCCGCCAGCAGGGTATAAACCACCTTGCACAGCACGGTCAGGATGTTCTGATCGCCGCCGATCAGAATGCCCAGCAGAATCCCCACCAGTTCTTCATCGTTCAGCGGCGGCACACTTTCGTGCCGGGCGGCGACAAAGCGGCGAATCAGCCCGTGGGGGGCGGTGGTACGGCGGCCGGTCACCAGATCCATCAGGTAGTCATATACCAGCCAGAACTGGCGCAACAACTCGGGTACATCACGCGGATCGGCAATCTGCACGGTATGGGTCAATGGCCGGTAATAACTGCGATCCGCCAGCGGGATGCCCAGCAAATGGCAATCCACTTCTGCTGGAATGCATTCCAGCACCAGGTCCAGCAAATCAATCACGCCCGTCTGCGACGACAGCGCATCCAGCCTGGCATGGGTGGCCTGTATCACCGTATCGCGCAGTGTCGCCACCCCGGCGGCGCTGAAATCCTTCGCCACCACCTTGCGCAAGCGCGCATGGCTGGCACCATCATTGTTCAGTAACAGCTCATTGGGCGTGATGGTGGGCAGAAAGCTTGGCCCATCCTCGGTATTGCAGGGCCGCCGCACAAAGCGGGCATCGGTCAGCACTTGCAGCACTTCGTGATAGCGGGTCAGGTGATATGCCACATGGCCGCTGGGCAAGATGATGCGGGCCATGCCGTTGGCCGGGCTGGTGGCGTGGTATACCGCGGCGGCATCCAGTTGCGGGATGTCGCCAACCCATACCGGTGCCAAGGCAGAGACAGGAGCGTTCATATTGCGGCCAGCTCCATGTGCTCACGCAGGGCCACCCTGGTGATGTTTTCCAGCTCCAGCAGTGTCTGGGCATTATCCTGGAACCACAGGGTGTGCCAGCCCAGGCTGGCCGCCGCTTCGATATTCTCTTGCACATCGTCGATCAGCAGGCAGTCAGCGGGCTGAACCGCCGCCCGTTGCGCCGCAATGGCAAAAAAGCGGGCATCGGGTTTGCGGCAGCCTTCCTTGCATGAATCCACCACCAGCTCCACCACGCTGTCCAGTTGCAACATGGCTCGCCAGTGTGGCTCCCACTCCAGCACATTGTTGGTGAGAATGCCCACCTGATAGCCAGCGGCTTTCAACTGGCGCACCGCCTGCAGCATGGTCCGGTTCGGGCTGACCCCGGCAAACCACTGCGCGCCAAATTCGCGCAGCCGGGCGCGGGACAGGTCAATTTCGGGATGACGCATGCGCAAGGCGTTTTCCAGCCGCCGGCCCCACTCCGCCTCACTGATGACGGCATTTTCCACCGGGGCCAGCATCGGCAGTGCCATCTGGGCGGCCACATCGCGCATGGCTTGCTGCAATTGCGCCGGGGCCAGGCCGGTCTTTTGTTGGTATTGCTGGAACAAGGCGGGAATGGGCGGAGACAGCACGCCGCCAAAATCAAACCAGATCATCTTCGGAGTACGCATCTCACACCCCTGCTGGCTGCGTTTGTGTCAGCGACAGCGGCGCGGTCAGGCGCACATCGGCAGCAGCGGCCAGCGCAGCAAGCTCCAGCGAAGCGGTGGCAATCACCTGGCCTTCCTGCTCGATCAACAAGGACATCAGCACCGTTTCATGATCGTCAGCCAGGCAGACTGCATCGCTGGTCAGGCGGCAACTGGTGGCAAGGCCGAATTCGCCAAAGCGGGTGAAGCGCACCTGGCAGCGCGACAGCAGCACCTCTTCCGGATTGATGCCCTGGTAACGGTTGGCGGCAATCAGCGCGGTCTGGCGGAAGGCTTCCAGCAGCAACATGCCGGGAATGTGATCGAGCGGATGGTCGAAAATGCCGGCATTGCCCTGATCGACAATCACCGGAACGGTCAACGCGCCATCCTGCTCCTGGATATGCGCCCCCACCACCACATTACCGGCATAGGCCCGCCCCACCAGCGAGGGTTGGGCCGGTGCCGGGCGCTGAATCTGCGGGTCGGCATTGACGATGACTTTATGCATGGCCTTGGCCCGCATGCGCTTCCAACTGGCCTCATCCATCCAGCGGATGCCCATGCGCTTGTGTGCGGCGGCCTCCCCCTGGATCAGCAAGCTCATGTCCAGCGTCACCCCGGCGCGCACGCCGTTGCGCACATATTCATCCACCACTTTCACATCCACCAGCGCGGTGGCGGGGCAATCGCGCATCAACAGCGCGGAGCGTTGCAGCAGCCGGGTATCGCTATCCAGATAGATGAATTTGTCCTGCATGCTGACCTTCAGAAAGGCGTGGGCAATATAAATCGAAGCCTGACGGAATACCTCCAGCAACAGCAGCATGTCATAGTGTGACTGCGGGTGGGTGTGATCACTAAAATAGCGATGCGCACGCGGTAATTGCGCGCTGCACTGAAAGTGCAGATCACTGCAGGGCAGCCCGCCGGTCAGAAACACTTCGCTGACTGCTGCGCGGTGCACCATATGTCGCGGAACGGTGCTTTCGTAAGCCAGACCCGGCGAGGCGTAGCCAAGATCAATCTTCATCGATCAACTCCTGTTCTTAAAGTGCACAAGATTTCGCAACTCGCACTATCATCATGCGCGTATGGTTTGACACCCATCGAAGGTTCGAATATCTTCGAACCAGTGCTTTATAGAACAGCGCCATACAATATGTCAAATGAATTTTTTGGAGAGGAATGAATGCCAGATGAGCAAGGCCACCCTGACCGGGATGAAATTGAACTGGGTAAAGTATTGATGGCACTGGCGGACCCGACACGCCGCCGGGTGGTCAAGGCACTGCTGGAAGATGTGGAAGATGCCGAGCGGCATTGCACTTCGTTCGGCTTGCAGTTAAGCAAGGCCACGCGCTCACACCATTTTCGCATCCTGCGCGAAGCCGGCCTGATCCGTCAGGTGGATCGTGGCAACAGCCGCATGGCCCAGTTGCGCCGCCAGGATATTGAGCAACGCTTTCCCGGCTTGCTTGGGCTGATTCTGCAGGAAAAAGATACCCAGCCATGACATCGCGACCGGCGCTGCAAACGCGCGCGTGCGGTGTACCGCGGGGACGACTACCGGGGGCTGCGCGTATTGTCTGCGACTGAGGCTGCCATGTGACAGGCATTGCCAACAGCCTGGATGCCCGGCCTGAGCAGCAACACCAGCGAGGTTTACCGACACGATTGTGCTTGCCCTGCTGGCGCGCAGCGCCGCGGGCAATCCCGCCCGTACACAGCCGTCCATCCTGTGTGGAGGCCATGCCCGACAGCAGCCCGGCCCGGCCGCCCTTTACGGGAGAAGCAAATCAAAATGCGCCTGCAAGGCCCTCTTGCCACTGGCTGTCAGTTGCAAGGCGCGGCTATCCAGTTGGCGCACCACCCACCGCTGTTTCTCAAATGCCTGCAGCAACACTGCGCCCAAGTGGCCACCAAGATGCGGGCGGCGCTCACTCCAGTCCAGACAGGCACAGGCAAACTTGCGCTGTGCAGGTATGGCTTCCAGCGATAAGCCGATGCCTTGCAGGGCCTGCAAACCGGCGGCACTCAGGGTGTAATGTTGCGCATCCAGCCAGCCCTGGCGGCACAGTCGGTCATGCAGGGCCACGGCAAGCTCCCCGGCCATGTGGTCATAGCAGGTACGGGCAAAACGCAAGCGTTGCGGGGTCTTGCTGCGCGGGGTGATCGGCTCGCTCCCCGCCAGCCCCATCAGCTTTTCCAGCGCTTCGGCCACCTGCACGCTGGCCAGCCGGAAGTAACGATGCCTGCCCTGCGGCACACAGTCGATCAGGCGCTGCTGCTGCAGCCGCGCCAGGTGGCTGCTCGCCGTTGAGGCAGTGACATCGGCCACCGTGCTCAATTCGGTTGCGGTATAGGCGCGGCCATCCATCAGTGCGCACAATATGCGCACCCGCGTGCGTTCGCCAATGGCGGCAGCCAAGGCGGCCAGTTGGGTTTCAAAATGCGCTTCATCCATATTTCGATGGTAAGCGAAGCATCACCGCGCAACCAGCCTTATCGTGACGCTGCTTGTTACCAAGGAGAGACGCTTGCTTACCACCCCCCCCACCCTGCCAGATGCCATTGCGGCTGCAACCAAGGACGATCCACGCGCCGATTACCAGACCTTGTCCGTCCAGGGTATGGTTTTTGATCAGGAGCGGCGCTGCTGGGTCGCCGCCGCCAATGCCATCGTCCGCAGCGCACTGCACTGCCCCGCGCTGATGGTCCGCCCGCCACATGAGCCGGTTCCCGCAGCCTTGTCCGCGACTGTTGCTGGGGAAATTTTTGCCAGGCTGGTCCGCATGAATGATGGCCCAGTGCATCTGGCGCTCAAAACAGCCGTGCAGCAGGCCCTGGATAGTATTCCGCAAGCGACGGTTTACCAGGCAAGCCGGGACATTGCCGGCTGGTTTGCCCTGCCCCAGCCGCTGGATGGCGCATCGCTCACCCGCTTTAACGATGGGCTGCCCATCCTGGTGCTGGCCAAGCTGTTCGGCATTGCGGCACCGCACTGGGCGGAACTCATTGATGATGTGCTGGCCTTTGTGCGTTGCGTGGCCCCCGGCGGCAGTGCAGAAGAAATATCCGTCGGCATGGCTGCCGCCGCCCGGCTGAGCAGCCGCATGCAGTGTCAACTGGATGCCCCCGGCCCGCTGTTGCAGGCCCTGTGCCAGGCCATGGCTAAGCAGGACTTGCCTGACACGGCCAGGCAGTGGACGGTAGCCAATGCCATTGGCCTGTGGTTTCAAGCGGCGGAAGGAACAACCGGGCTGATCGGACAGGGATTACTGCAAGGACAGGCCGGCGGATGGCAAGGCAGTGCTGCGGCATGGATTAGCCATGTGCTGGGCGATTTGCCCCCCATCCAGAATACGCGCCGCTTTGCGTCCTGCCCGATCAGTCTGGCTGGCTATGCGCTGCAGGCTGGTGATCCGGTATTACTCCTGCTGGCAGGCCCGGCGGCCGACGCGGCACAGAATCTGGCCTTTGGCGCGGGCGCGCATGCCTGCCCCGGTGCGACGTGGGCCCGGCTGATTGCCATGACGGGTATCGAACATCTGTTGGCGCACGGGCTGAGTGACCAGCCCCTGCCACGGCACACCTGGCGCCGCTCAGCCAATGTCCGCCTTCCCGAATTCACTGCATGAGGTGCATGAGATGATCGCTGTCATTTTCGAAGTGGAAGCGGCTGCCGGTGCGCAGCAAACCTATCTGGACATGGCGGCAGCACTCAGGCCGCTGTTGCAGGATATCGAAGGATTCATCTCCATCGAACGCTTTGCCAGCCTCAGTCAGCCAGGAAAACTGCTGTCCTTGTCTTTTTGGCGAGATGCCGCCGCAGTTGAGCAATGGCGCCGCCTGGAGCATCACCGCGCGGCACAGCAACAGGGACGCGCAGGCATCTTTGCGGCTTACCGCTTGCGCGTGGCCACGGTGGAGAGGGATTACGGTTTGCACGACCGCAAGCAGGCTCCGCCAGACAGTCTGAGCTACCATCAGCCCTGAAACACTGCCGCCTGGAGCGCTGCCTGCTCCAAGCGGGCAGACAAGACCGGAGCTGCCATGCACCACACGGCACTTACCCTCAAGGCGCAACCGTAGCGGCCTGGTGTTGGCAGACCCGGTTACGCCCCTGCTGCTTGGCCTGGTAGCAGGCGGCGTCGGCCAGCTTGATCCACTCATCCCAACTGCAGCCTGGCTGGTCGAGGCAGACCAGACCGATGCTGATCGTGACCTTGTAACGGGCATCACCCAGATCGATTTCCTGGGCCGCGGCCTCGCAGCGCAGGCGTTCCGCCATCTCACGCGCGTCTTGTGTGCTGATATCCGGCAGGAAGACAACAAATTCCTCACCACCAAAGCGCGCCATCACATCCACCGCGCGCAGCACGCGCTGCAGGGTTTGCGCCGTCACCGCCAGTAACCGGTCCCCACCCAGATGCCCAAAGGTATCGTTAGCCCGTTTGAAATGGTCAACATCAATCATGATGATGGCACTGCCGGGCTGCGCCAGCGGCGGCAGACGGGCAAACAGGAAGCGCCGATTACCGATGCCGGTAAGCTCATCACGCTCACTGGCCTGCTTGAGCTGGAAGGCGGCACGTTCGGACAACATCGTCAGCACAAACAGCACCAGGGAGAAATTACAAATGATTTGCGCAAAAAACGCCCAGGCTATTTCCTGCACTGTCCACGCCCCGGCGAGAATCCAATAACACTCACCACCATATAGCAGCGCACTGCCTAGCAGAATCAGGCTAAGCAGCCATCTGGAACAAAGCGGTTCTATATGTCTATCCTGCCAAATGCAGAATGACGCCGCCAGCAGAAAGAAAAATGAATTGAAATGAAACGCTGCCGCACGCAATGTATTCTGCATGACAAACCCGGACCATATGCCGCTTAGCAACCATAAGATCGGAATGATAAAGGCAATAATCCGGTAGCGTCGCCATGAATGGCTGCTTAACGCGGCCAATCCCAGCCACAAGATGGCATAGCCGCCAATGCCAAGAGAAAAATGAATATACAGCCAAAAACCTGGCCAGGGCAGCAGATTATTTTCCGTCACGCTGGCCAGCGCACCACCAGTTGCCAGCATGGCAAACGCCAATGCAATAAAACCAAGGCCCATCCTATTCCGGTTATGGTGCCATACATAAAGCATGGCCAAGGTACCGGCCAGCAGCGAGCTTGAATATAAAAACAGCACCGTTGGTAAATCAAGGGTGAGCATGGGCATTTACTTTGCTGCTGAATTGCATAAGACGAAGCACTCCGGAATTTGACATGATTACAAGTCAGGGTGTCAGTTCATCTCCTGCCCTGTACTTTGCAAGTGATGCTATCACACCATTTTTACTATGCCATTTACAAAGCCAGGCACCACATCTCCGGCCTGCATGCGCGCAGATGTCACCACTCAAGCTGCCATCCCAGCCAGCTAAACCTTCTGCATCCGGACACATCAAGTAAGCAATAACCCAGCATGCGCTGCTCGCGCCGGCTTGCCCCATCGCATGACAAGCGCGCCCTGAGATTTAAATATTGCCCGGCCTTGCCTGCAGGCGTCCGACCAAGCAAAAGCGACTTAACAAGCCCGTTATATGTCCTGCCCAGAAGGTGCATCAGCTTGATATTGCGCAGGTCGGCAATGCAGGATTGCCACCCGCGCGCTAAGGACAGGACGCCAGGTGGAATGGGCATGGGCAGGCAAGCCTCACCGCTTGCTACAGATAAAGACGGCCACTTTCACCAGGAAAGCGGCCATGTGGTTCTCATGCCTGGCAATCAATTCCGCCACGCACATGCGGCATGGCCGGTTCGGCCCCGGCCACGCGCAGCAGTGTCAAGCCACGGCCTTGGCCTGGTTTGCCCATGCCTGCGGGAATTGCCCGGCGCGAATGGCCGGTGCAATGGCCTGCGTGCTGAAGCCGGCCAGTTGGTGAATGGCAAAGGGGTCGGCTGCAATCATCTGCTGTATTTCTGCCTCCTGCTCAGCATATGCCAGGATGTATCCGCCGGTGCCGCCCAGCAGCGGGCCGGCAAACAGGATGCGGCCTTGGCGGATATTGTCGACCAGCCATGTCTTGTGGCCTTCCAGTTGTGCCTGGACTTCCTGCTCCGGGCGCAGATAGTGGAGGGTAATGGCAAATAGCATGTTTGTTCTCCGGTATGGAAGGTGAGTTACAGGCTGGCAATGGCGCTTTTGGCTTTGGCAATGCCTGCCTGACGGATTTCAGCAGCTTTGGATGCACCTTCCGCGCGAACGAACTGCACATCGTCTATGCCCAGAAAGCCGAAGAATGCCCGCAGATAGCCTTCCTGGAAGTCCATGTGTGCCAGCGGGCCTTCGGCATAGAAGCCACCACGGGCCGAGGCGACAATCACGCGCTTGCCACCGGCCAGACCAACCGGGCCGCGCTCGGTGTACTGGAAGGTACGCCCAGCCTGGGCCAGACGATCCAGCCATGCCTTGAGCTGGGTGGGAACGGAAAAGTTGTACATCGGGGTGCCCACGACAATGACATCGCTGGCCATGAATTCCTGCAGCAACAATTCCGATAGCTGATGTTCCTGCTGCGTGGCTGCGTCAAACGTGCTTACGCCGCTGGGTCGGAATCCGCCGGCAATGGCAGCGGTAAGGTGACGGATTTCCTGCTGCACCACATCGCGGTAGACCACGCGGGCGTCCGGGTGTGTGGCTTGCAACTGCTGCACGATGGCGGCAGACAAGTCACGGGTGATGGACTGTGCGCCAAGAATGCTGGCATCAATATGCAGAATATTCATGGGTATCTCTTTGCTGGGTGAGGTGTTAACGACTGGCAGCCTGGGCTGCCCGGTCTAGCAGGCGGGCGATGGTCGCCGGGCGGGAAATCATCGAAAGATGGCTGGCAGGCACCGACCACACGGTGGCACCGATTTGCCCGGCCATGCGTAGCTGAACCGCGGGCGGCAAGGCCTGGTCTTGCGTGGTATGCACATACCAACTGGGCTTGTCGTGCCAGGCCGCATGTCCCACCTTGCCGCCAAAGCTGGCGCTGGCAATGGGCTGCTGCACGGCGGCCAACAGCCGCGCCTGTTTGAGAGGCACATCGGCAGCCATCACCTGGCGGAACCGGGCCGGCTGGTCCAGCCACAGCATGCCGTGCGCATCGGCAGCCAGCCCTGCCATCGGGGCCTGCAGGCGGGTCAGCAAATCACTGACCGATTCATCGTTATCCGGCACCAGGGCGGACAGGTAGACCAGGCCTTTCACATTGGCAGCATTGCCCGCCTGGGTGATGACGGCCCCGGCCCAGGAGTGGCCAACCAGCAGCACATCTCCCGTCTGGCGCTGCAGTACCTTTTCGGTGGCGGCAACATCGTCCGCCAATGAAGTCAGCGGGTTTTGCACCGCCGTAACGTGATAACCCAGCCGCTGCAGCCGGCTGATGACTGGTGCCCAACTGGAGCCATCAGCAAATGCGCCATGTACCAGCACGATATTGCGAATGGCAGGCGCGGCCTGGCCAGGCGTGCTGGCCAGTGTCAGCATCACACCGGCGAGGGCCAGCAGTTGCTGCTTCCAGTTGCGGGCTTGCCGTGCGTTGGCATTCTGGCTTGAAAAGCCTGTTGCATCATTTACTTGTGACATTTTTTCCATCCGGTGAGTCAATGTCATGCAGTGTAGCCGGGTGGATGAAGGCAAATAAGATGGCGAACTGGACATTGTTCATGCAAAATTCGCCAAACAGACAAGGGGAAGATCATGCAGATCGCCATCGTGGCACTGGAAGGCAGTTTGTTATCCGCCATCAGCGGCCTGGCGGACATGTTCTGGATCTGCAATCAGGCCAGCCGCAATCCGCCACCGGGGGTGGTAACAGCCCTGGCAGGCAGTCCCGGCCCGCTGTTTCACACCCGGATTGTCAGTGCCGATGCCCAGCCGCTGCGCGACACACAAGGACGGTGGATCCCGGTGGATGGCGCGTTTGACGCAGAAACAGCCTACGATGCCATCCTGATTGCCGGCATGGCGCTGGGGCCTGACGGCCAGCCGCCGCATAGCGCGGCCCACGCGCAGGCGGCCCGCTGGCTGTCATCCCGCCATCAGACTGGCGTGCTGATTGGCGGCGCGTGTGCCGGGACCTTTGTGCTGGGACAGGCTGGTTTGCTCGACCGGCGCCGTTGCACCACCACCTGGTGGTTACACCATGTGTTCAAGCAGCGTTTTCCGGCTGCCTGCCATGTATGGGGCAGCGCCCTGGAGGAGCAAGACGGCATCATTACCACCGGAGGGCCGCTGTCCTGGGTGGACCTGGCACTGCATGTCATCCGGCGACTGGCCGGCCCGGAGCTGGCCAGGCTGGCAGCGGACATTTCGGTGGCCGACAGCCTGCCGCTGCCGCAATTGCTGTATGCCCCGCGTGGCTTCGTCAACACGGCCAACCCGCTGCTGTTGCAGGCAGAGCAAATCATCCGCCATGCCCACCCCGGAATGACGGCGGAGGCACTGGCCCAGGCCTTGCACCTGAGCGAGCGCACCTTGCACCGCCGCCTGAAGCAACTGACCGGTGAGTCACCCAAGGCCTTCATCACCCGTGTGCGTATCGAAACAGCCTGCGTGTTGCTGGCTACGCCGGGCATCAGCATCAAGCAGGTGGCCGGCCAGTGTGGTTATGGCGATGAAACCGCCTTCCGCCGCGCCTTCATACAGGCCATGTGCCTGACCCCGGTGGATTACCGCCGCAGGATACAAAGCCATCAGCAGTAAGGAGCGGTTATCCCTGCCGGATAAACACATGCCGGGAGAATTGACTGCGCTGACAAGCAGGGCATGGCGCAAGCTGGTGCAGCAGCCTCCGTGCCGGCACGCATCCCGGCAGCCT
The DNA here is from genome assembly GCF_002217795.2 of Aquitalea magnusonii. Lineage (NCBI taxonomy): Bacteria > Pseudomonadati > Pseudomonadota > Betaproteobacteria > Neisseriales > Chromobacteriaceae > Aquitalea > Aquitalea magnusonii. The sequence goes on along the minus strand of NZ_AP018823.1, from coordinate 1,389,119 downwards.
CCTAGGTGATGCGCGCATCGCCAGAGGGCGAAGCAGGCAGCCATTGCCCGCCGCCGGCCCGGCCAGGGGAGTGATGCTCGGCTACGCAGGCGCTCTGGACGATGGAGCAAGCGTAATTGGGCTGGCGCAGCGAGGGCATGCGCGGATCAATCCCCCGCTGGCGGGCAAGACGCAGGCAATACCCATGGGATTCAGCTTTGGAAAGCCAATAAGAACGTAGTGACCGCCAGCCCCACCCAATGGTCGACTTGCGCTGCCGATGGTCGTGATGCCGGATGCGTGAGCAGTTCAAACTGCGCCTCATGCCGCAGCAAGCTGACAAATAGCTTGGTGACATCCGCCAAGCCCATGCCCTTGAGTTGTAGCTGACCTTCCTCCACAAAAACCGCAATCTGCTGTGCAAGCAAATCAGCCACCACCTTGGGGCCTGCCAGATAAAACTGGCGCGCCAAGTCAGGAAACCGTGGTGCTTCCGCCACGATGACCCGGTACAAGGCAATGCCGGTGGGTGACAGGATGATGTTCAGATAATCGGTACCGATATCCGAAAGTGTGGCACGCAAGCCATGTGATCTTGCATCTATGCTGCGGATGGTACTCATCAGCTTGGCGCACTCTTGCTGGATGACCGCGGCAAACAGCGCCTCCTTGTTGGCAAAGCGCGCATAGACCGTGGCCTTGGACACCCCGGCTTCACGCTGGATCATGTCGGTGGTGGCTGCGCTGAAACCATGCTGTAAAAACACCGTCGTTGCTGCTTGCAATACCACACTGGCTTTGTCACAAGCCACAGCCGAACCGGCACTGCTGGCGGCTTCATCCTTCATTTCAAACCGATCGGTACAATTTTAACCCTTGCATTATCCGCCGACGGCGGAACTGCTGTCCAGCAAACGCCAGCAGCATGCCGCAAAGAAGACCATGCTGTGCATGGTGCTTGACAGCCACCGGCCAGTTGCCTAGTTTAAAAAAAGAGCTGTACCGATCGGTACAGTCACAATGACTGATTGCGCCAACACACCATGCCAAGCTCACCATTCCCTCTGCCCGGCAGGCTGTCCGGCAGACTGCTGCTACTCGCACTCGCCAGTTGCCTGAGTGCCTGCGCGCATCAAGCGCGCATCCCGTCCGTGCTGCCGGACACGCCACGCACGCACCTGCAAGACGACCCCACCCTGCCCAGCCAGCCCTTGCCCGCCAAGTGGTGGCAGCTACTGCAGGACCCGCAGCTCGATGCCCTGATGGAGCAGGCCATGGCAGGTAATCTGGACCTGCAACTGGCCGCCAGCCGGGTGGCCGCCAGCCGGGCCCAGGCCGGCCTGGCCGATGCCGCCAGCCAAATACAACTGGGCGCGCAAGCCGGCTACAACCGCAACGCCAACAGCGCGCACTCGCCACTGGTTCGCCTGGGAGCGCCCACCCGCCCCTACGACCTGTGGCAAGTGGGGCTGCAAAGCAGTTGGGAGCTGGATTTATGGGGCTATCTACAACAGCAGCAACGTGCCGCACAAGCCAATGCCCAGGCGGCCTACTTTGGCGCACAAGCCACCCAGGTGGCGGTGCTGGCCAATGTGGCACAACACTACCTGCTGCTACGCCACAGCCAGCGTGCGGCCACCCTGAACAGCCAGCTACTGCAACTGAGCCAGCAGCAAAGCAAGCTGCTGCAAAGCCGGCAAGCACAGGGCCTGATTGGTGCTGCGCCGCTGGAACGGGCCCAGGCGCTTACTGCCCAACTGCAGGCCAAACAACAGGCGCTGACGCTGCAAACCGCGCGCTTGTGCAATGCGCTGGCGCTCCTGCTGGGCCGCAATCCGGGTGAGCTGGATCAGCAACTGGGCGCAGCCAGCAGCCTGCCCCTGCCGCCTGACCGGCTAGCGGTCGGGCTGCCTTCCAGCCTGGCCCACAACAGGCCAGACATCCTGCAAGCCGAAGCCAGCCTGCATGCGGCACTGGCCAATGTGGCCGCCGCCGAAGCCGACTTCTACCCGCGCCTCACCCTGAATGCCGGCCTGGAAAGCCTGGCTTTTAACGGCCACGACCTGGGCATGTGGAATGCACGGCAGTTTTCCTTTGGCCCCGCGCTCTACCTGCCCTTGTTCAATGGAGGACGCCTGCAACAAACCCTGGCACTGACCCAGGCCCGGCAGCAGGAAGCTGCCATCCGCTACCGCCAAACCGTTCTGCAAGCCTGGCATGAGGTGGACGATGCCGCCCAGGCCTTGCACAGCACCCGGGCCAGCCTGCAGCAGCAACAAGCCGCGCTGGCTCAGTACCAACAGGCCGAGCAGCATGCCCGCCATGCTTATGCCGAAGGCCTGAGCAGCCGGCTGGAATGGCTGGAAGCCCAAGCCGCCACCACCGAACGACAGTTGGCGCTGAATGACGCGCGTGCCGCCGTCAGCCAGTCCATGGTGGCGCTGTATCGCTCACTGGGGGGCAACTGGCCAGAGGATAAGGCGGAGGCGGCCCATGACTGAGCACGCCGCCGCCCAGTCGGCCAGCCCGCCAGCCGCGCCGACATTTGGCCTGCGTCTGGCCACCGGACTGCTTGGCGTACTGCTGGCAGCCATGATGGCGGGCTTTAACAACCGGGTGGTGGCCCTGGGCCTGCCCGACCTCTACGGCCAGCTAGGCTGGGATGGCGACCAGGCCTCCTGGCTTGGCAGCGCCTACAGTGCCGGTGAGCTGGTGGCCATGCCATTTGCCACCTGGTGCGCCGTCACCTTCTCCATGCGGCTCTTCCAACTGATCATGCTGACCCTGGTATTGCTGATTGCCCTGCTGCTCCCCGCCGTACACAGCCTGCCGCTGATGCTGGCGCTGCGCGCGGTACAAGGGCTGTGCTGCGGCAGCCAGATTCCCCTGCTGATGATGGGCGCCTTGCGCTTTCTGCCGTTATCCATCCGTCTGCACGGCCTGGCGCTGTATGCGATGACCGCCACCTTCGCCCCCAATATGTCGCTGGCGCTGGCCGCCAGTTGGCTGGACCGGCTGGAAGACTGGCGCTGGCTGTACTGGCAAACCGTGCCGCTCAGCCTGCTGTCCATGGCGCTGATTGCCTGGGGCATACCAGTCATGCCGCCCATGCTGCAGCGGCTGCGCCAGGCCAACTGGCCCGGACTGCTATTGGGAATGGCTGGCCTGACACTGCTGGCACTGGGCCTGGACCAGGCAAACCGGCTGGATTGGTTTCACTCCCGCGCCATCCGGCTGATGCTGTTTGGCGGCGGGGTGCTGACCACGGCTTTTCTGCTGAGCGAATGGTTCCACCCTGCTCCTTTCATGAAGCTGCAACTGCTGCAACGGCGCAATCTGGGGCTGGGCTTTACGCTGTTTTTCTGCCTGCTGATCGTGATGCTGGCCGGCACTACGCTGCCCAGCATGGCGCTGGGCCAGCTACAGGGCTTTCGTGTACTGCAAATGGAAGGCATCGGCATGCGCATTGGCCTGCCGCAGTTGCTGCTCGGCCCGCTGCTTGCGCTGCTGCTGTACCAGCGCAGAATCGATGCACGCCATGTCTTCGTGGTGGGATTGCTCTGCATGGCTGCCGCCTGCTGCTTGGGTAGCGGCCTGACCTCAGCCTGGATGGGCAATGAATTCCGCCTGGCACAGTGGCTGCAGGCCATCGGCCAACCCATGGCAGTGATTGCCTTGCTGTTTCTGGCCACCAGCGTAGTGCAGCCGATGGAAGGTGCCTATGTATCCGGCATCGTCAATACCCTGCGCGCCTTTGCCACCCTGTTTGGCAGCACCGTGCTAGGCCGTCTGCTGACCCTGCGCAGCGACTTCCACCACGAGGTGCTGCAAGACCAGTTCAGTTGGCAAGGCAGCAGCATGTCGCTGACCCAACTGGCAGGCCAGCTCAGCGCACAAGCCAGCACCCTGGCCATTGCCGATGTCTATCTGCTGCTGGGCATGCTGGCCCTGCTGCTGATTCCCGGTGTGCTGCTGATGCAATACATCCCGGCTCCGCTTATTCCTTCACGCCCACCAAACCATGGATGACACCATGCCAGTCAACAACATCACTGCACCCCGCATCGCGCTGGGGGGAATCACCCTGGCCGTGCTGGCCAGCGCTTTTTATTATCTGAACCGCGACGAAGCCTCCGCCGCCACCCAGGCCACCGACGACGCCTATGTCGCCGCAGACATGACGCTGATTGCGCCGCAAGTACAAGGCCAGATCAGCCGGGTACTGGTGGAAGACAATCAGCCGGTCAGCCCCGGAACGCCACTGGTGGAAATCGATGATCGTGATTTCCGCATTGCGCTGGCGCAGGCACAGGCCGGCGTGGCGGCGGCCAGCGCCGATGTTGCCAACCTGCAAGCCCAGCTCGACAAGCAAAGCAGCAGCCTGGCCCAAGCCAGCGCAGCACTGCAGGCCAGCAGTGCCAGCCTGCAACTGGCGCAAGCGGAGAGCAGCCGTTTTGCCCATCTGGCAGCAGACGGCTCCGGCTCGGTACAGGCACAGCAGCAAGCTGCCGCGCAATTAAGCATCCAACAGGCCAATCACCAGCGTGACCAGGCCACGCTACAAGCGGTAAGGCAACAAACCCGCGTGCTGCAAGCCGAGCTGGACAAAGCAAAGGCGGGACTGGCCAAGGCCCGCACCCTGCAAGATAGCGCCGCACTCAATTTGGCCCGCACCCACATTAGCGCCCCGGTAGCCGGCGTGATTACCCAGCGCGAAGCCCGTACAGGAGCGCTGGCCAGCATTGGCAAACCGCTGATGGTGGTGGTACCGCTGCAATCGCTATATGTGGAAGCCAACTTCCGCGAAACCCAGTTGGCCAATCTGCGCGTGGGTCAGCCGGTTTCGCTGCAGGTGGATGCCCTGCCGCACAGCAAGCTGCGCGGCCACATTGCCAGCATTGCACCGGCCAGCGGTGCCAGCCTGTCACCGCTGCCGGCCCACAATGCCACCGGCAACTTCACCAAGATCGTGCAGCGCTTGCCAGTACGCATCGCACTGGATGCCGGACAGCCGCAACTGCAGGCTTTGCGCGTTGGCATGTCGGTACATCCGGAAATCCAGACCCACTCATAAGCACCAGCAGGAGCGGCATTCACATGACACACCCCACTGCCCACGGTTTTCCACGTCTCACCATCAGCCTGGACAGCGCACGCCAGCTACTGGCCGCGGCACAGCAGTTGGCACACCGTGCCGGCTGGGCCATCAGCGTTGCCGTGGTCGACCCTTCTGGCACGCTGGTCGCCTTCGAGAAACACGACCACGCCATCGGCATCAGCCCGGAGGTGGCCATTGGCAAAGCCCGCACCGCCGCACTGCTGCAGGCGCCATCGGGCATGTTTGAACGTTTCATCAATCAAGGTCAGCCCAGTTTCCTGGCTACGCCCGGCACCACGCCGCTGGAAGGCGGGATTCCACTGCAATGGCAGGCGCAGTTTATCGGTGCCATTGGCGTGAGTGGCGCGCATGGCGCGAATGACACCGCTATCGCATTACAGGCGGCACGGGCACTGGGCCTGGACGCACCCACTGACGCTGACGCAAGGAGCAACGGATGAGCAAGATCGCAGACCAGACCGTGGTCATCATCGGCGGCAGTTCCGGCATCGGCCTGCGCGTGGCAGAGCTGGCCGCCCAGGCCGGAGCCCGCTTGATCATCGCCGGGCGCAATCCCGCACGGCTGGCCGCAGCCAGCAGCAGACTCAAGGCCCTGGGAGCAGACGTGGACAGCCATCAACTCGACGCCCACGACCACGCCGCCCTGGCCACATGGTTTAACGCCCTGCCGGACTTCCACCATCTGGTTTCCATGGTGGGGGATGTCATGGGCGGCGGCTTCCTGCAGGCAGAGATGGCCGAAATACGCAGGGTGATGGAATCAAAATTTTTCACCAATGTGCGCATCGGCCAACTGGCGGCAAGCAAGCTGAACCAGGGTGGCAGCATGGTGTTTACATCCGGCACCGGCGGACGCGCCCAGCATGCCTGCGCCAGCTATGTCGGCAACCTGGGCATTAATGCACTGGTGCAAGGCCTGGCGGCCGAACTGGCACCACAGGCAAGGGTGAATGCGGTATCCCCTACCTGGACGCTGACACCCTTCTGGCGTGACATGCCCGCCGCCCAGCTCACGCAGATCAAAACCCGCTTTGAGCACGACATTCCATTGCAGCGTCTTGCCAGCATCGACGAACTGGCATCTGCCTATCTGTTCCTGCTGCAAAACGACTTCATCACCGGTCAGCATATTGCCGTGGATGGCGGCATCATGCTGGGCCACTAAACACCCATTCTCAGGAGAAGGCCATGCAGGGCTACCAGATCACTTTCTATACCCGACAGGACCGCAATCACGGCACCACACCGCTGGGGCAATGGCTGCTGGAACTGGCCCAGGAACTGGCTATTGGCGGCGCCACCCTCAACGGCGCAGTAGAGGGATTGGGACACGATGGTCGTCTTCATGCCATTACCATGTTCGACCAATCCGAGCAGCCGCTACAGGTCATCATGATTGTCAGCCAGGCAGAGAAAGCGCGCTTGCTTCAACGCTTGCAGCAAGAAAAGGTAAGCATTTTTTACGTTGCCCAGGCCGTAGAATATGGATTTTCATAAACAGGGAAGAAGCCACCTTCTCTTTGCGCACTAAACACCGGCTTGCTTAAGCTGCATCTGCCGCAGCGCCTGGACTTGGCGTGGCCTTGACCATGGCGGCAGCATGGTCAAGACCACCCAAATGGCATGTAAGTTTTTGTAAGCCATGACTGCTGCGCGGCCCATTATAATATTGCGCCTCAAACGAGGCAGAACAGATCGTGGCAAAAATATTATTAGTAGAAGATGAGACCGAGCTGCGCGAGGAACTCACCAGATTCCTGCTGCGAAGCGGTCATCAGATATTGCAAGCCGGTTCACTGGCCGAGTTTGCACAACTGCAGAGCAATGTGGACATTGCCATCCTGGACATTGGTCTACCGGATGGCACAGGGCTTGACGTAGCACAGCTTATCCGCCGCAACTCCCCCCGTACCGGCATCATCATGCTGACTGTACGCAGTTCAACGCAAGATATGCTCAGCGGTTTGAATGGTGGTGCTGATCATTATCTGGTCAAGCCCTTCCACCTGCTGGAGCTGGAAGCCATCATCAATGCCCTTTTTCGCCGCATCGGTGGAGATTGGTGCCTGAACCTGCGAACGCATCAACTACTCTCTCCGCAGGGCCAGCATATTTCGCTGTCGCAGACTGAACGCATATTGTTCCAGCAGCTTTCCGCCGCAGGCTTGCAAATCCTGCCACGCCGGGATCTGGTTGAAGCACTGGGCTATAACTGGCTGGAGTTTGACATGCGCCGGCTGGACACCATGATCAGCCGCTTACGCAAAAGATGGGCCGATGAAACCGGCACCGCCTTGCCGTTAAAAACCGAACACGGCAAGGGTTACAGCTTTCTCGCCACCATGACCGTATTGCAGTGAACCGCAAGTCACAGGAAAAACCTGCACGGCCCTAGGCCACACTGAAGTCTGACACCTCGGCATGAATGGGCAAAGACAGATGGATTTTGCAGCCCTTGCCCTCGACGCTGTCTATTGTCAGACTTCCCCCCTGGTTTTCCATCAGCTTGCGAGCCAGCATCAAACCCAGCCCGCTACCTGGTTTGCCAGCACTGTTTGCACCACGATAATGCGGCTCGAACGCACGAGAAAGCAGCTCGGCATTCATGCCAGGTCCGTTATCACTGATCAGAACCTCAATGCGCTCAGCATTGATGCTGCCCGTAAACACGATGGTTGACCCAGGTGGCGTGTATTTCACCGCATTGTCTGCCAGGCTGCGCAGCACCAGTAACATCAGGTCAGGATCGCAGACAATGTTTTCCGGCAGCGGATCCAGCTGCAAGATGAATTGATGCGAACAAGACAGAATGGAGGCGGAACGGGCCGCATCCTCCAGCATCATATGCAGATTGCAATGCTTGTACTGCACACCACGCCGCATCAGCGTAAAGCTGTCTTCATTCAGATATCGGTCCAGCAACAGGCTTAGCCGCTTAGTTGCCTGCAATATCTTGCGATAACGGGTACGGGTTTCCGCATCCCCCTCTACGGCATCCAGTTCCAGATTTTGTGCCGTCATATCAATCACCGTCAAAGGTGTGCGTAATTCATGCGAGACCGTTGCAAAGAATTCGCGTTGCTCCGCACGCGCCCGCCGCTCAAGCTGCAAGGATGCCTCAACCTGGCGCACCGCCTCCTGTAACTGCATGGTGCGTTGTATAACCTGCTCTTCCAGCTCATGTTCATTCTTTTTGGACAGCTCTAATGCATCGTTCAGGGCTTGGTCATGTGCCTGCCTCAGCGTCTTCACCTTCATGCTTACTGCGTAATTAAGTGCCAGCACATACAATACCATACCAATATAGTAGGCATTATCTGTCAGGATATTAGATGGCAACAGCGCCATATTGCGAAAACTGCGCAAGGCCACTGCCAGCCAGAATGGAAATAAGGCCAACAGAATACGCATTACCATTTTGTTCTGGCGTCGCGTAACAAAGATAAATACGGTGCCAAATAACATGTTCAGCAGAATCCACACCTGAAAAGCAGGTCGAATCCACTGCTGATCCGCCAGAAAAAGAAAGACTACCGCCAGCAATGACACAAGCCAATCCAACAGGATAACCATCCTGAACAATTTGCTTTTTATTTCCAGATAAGAAAGCAGTAATTGCCCACCAGTAGGAACGCCAAAGTAAATACTGACAATCAATATCACCTCATTCCATTCAGGAGCATTCCCGAACAGATATTGATACAGATAGCCCTCCGACCCAAGCATGACGAAAAGATTACACAATGCATACAAGCCAAACCATGCATAAGACCAGTCACCCGAGGCACGGCAAAGCCAGAATCCATTTATCAGCAAGGCAAAATAAATCGCAGCCAGCGCCCCAAAAAAAATCTGCTCCGTTGCAATGCTTTTCATCAGTGATTTGCACGTGTAAAAGGCAGGCGTCACCGTCATTGTATTCTGACTACTCAGACGAATATAAACCACGTATGGCTTACTCGCCGGGATATTTAGTCGAAATACCGGATTGCGGTAATCAATTTCACGATCACTCATAGGCGCATGATCGCCCATCGTCCTGATTAACTCTTTTCCCGTGGCATCTTTTTCGTATAGCGTCGCATAGTCCAGCATGGGGGACTGCAACTCCAACCACCACTGTTCAGCTTGCTCCGGCTTGCGCAGCATCTCAATTCTTATCCATAACGCACCTTTCAAATAGCCGAAAGCATTGGAATGGACAGGTTTGAACAGATGATCACTCAAACGAATCTGTTCAATCTTCATCTCCCCAGTCGGATCAGCCAGGGTTTTCCATGAATATTGCAAAGTAATATTATTTGGCGCAGAAAATGCAAAATGCATATTCAATAACACAAGCAATACCGTCGTAAAAATCCAGGTAGATAGACGAAAAGAAAGTGCAAGCATGCGTTGAATCAGTGGCAGTAAAAGTAGCGGCCAATCCTAATCGTCTTCTCGCTTTTTTTCCAGTTACTCCCATTACAAAACGCCACGTAAGAAACCGTAAGGATTAGTAAGCAACGGTAAGGTCCACATGCCATGAACTTGGCATTATCAATCCCGGTTTTTCTTCGATTCAGATGGATGTTTTCTACCGAAAACGTCAATTTCTGCAAATGATTTAAACCGAAGAAGTTACTTAAAAAATATATTTACAAATTGGCAAGCCAGAGTCAGTCACTCGTTGATGCGACATGGCTATGGGGTAATGAGAAAATGAAAAGATCCGACATCGGGTACCGCTTGACCAAAGTTGGCGGGAAGATGGCTTCTGTTGCCATGTGCGCGCTCACGGGAATGGTGATCACCTCCATGGTGAATATGGCCATGGCAACACCGGTTGTGTATTTCCAGACATTTGTTGCCGGTGAAACTCGCTTGCAGGATACAGTGAATACCTATTCATCCGGAGCCTCTTCAACTTTCACCAGCACGACGGTAAACGGCTTGTCTGATGGCACCAGCTGGAATGTTGGCGGAATCGCCATCTCTGCCACCAACGGTGCAAGCCGGACAGTAGATGCAACTTATCTGAGTAATTCGCCAAGCCTTACCGCAGCCGGCGGAACAACCGGCCAGGGCATCAATATGACAGCCTCGGGCTCGGACCCAACAGGTAGTGGCCTGACTTTCAAGTTTGGCACGCTGATGAATGCCTTCGGCATCCAACTGGGCGACTGGGGAACGTGCTGCTATAACTCATCGCTATATATCCAGTTTGGTAATCAGGCCAGCAATACGTGGGAAAATGCACAGCTGATCGGGACGGCAACACAACGATCGGATGTCCCAGAGCAAAATAGTAATGGCACTTATACGTTTATTGGTGCCATCAATGACACCAATTTCTTTGATACGGTACGTATCTATGGCAATGGCAATGGTGATGTACTATATGCAGGCGGAACGATTTACACCGGCTCAGTAACACTCAACTCGGTTCCCGCCACTGCAGGCTCATCCACCCAGACCAGCAGTACCGATATTAACAAGGCCCAAGCGCAATATCTGGCCAGCAATCTTGGCTCAACAGTAAACCCGGCTTTTGTGGGCGGCACACTGAAAAGCGATACAACTACTGTTGCACAGAATTTTACTATTGATGATTCTGCCAATGGGGCAAGCAGCACCATTGACCAGAATGGCATGAACAGTACCTATAGCGGCGTCCTGTCTAACGCCAGCGGCAAAACCGGCTCCATGACCATCAGTAATAGTGGTACCGGTGGCAGTGTTACATTCTCCGGAGTCAATACCTACACCGGCAGTACAACCATTGATAGCAATGCAACGCTGGCCTTGGCGGGTGATGGCAGTATTTCCGCGTCCAGCGCGGTGATTGACAATGGCACGTTCGACATTTCCGCAACCAATAATGGTGCCAGCATCAACAGCCTGGCGGGTAACGGCAGCGTAGCGCTGGGCGGAAAAACGCTGACTCTCACCAATGCCAACGATACTTTTGCTGGCGTCATCTCCGGCAGCGGCGGCCTGACCATCACCGGCGGCAATGAAACCCTGAGCGGGGCCAATACCTACACCGGAGCCACTCAGGTAAACGGCGGCAGCCTGACCTTGTCCGGCAACGGCAGCCTGGCCAGCACCAATGTCAGCATTGCCAATAACGCCACGCTGAACGACAACAACAGCGGCCTGTCTGCTGCCACCAACCTGACTGCCAATGGCGCACTCACCCTCGGTGCGGATGAAGCCATTGCCCAGCTCAATGGCGCAAGCAGCGGCACGGTGGCACTGGACTCCCACACCCTCACCATCGGTAATGGCGGCAACTTTGCCGGCGTGATCGGCGGCAGCGGCGGCCTGACCATCACCGGCGGCAATGAAACCCTGAGCGGGGCCAATACCTACACCGGAGCCACCCAGGTAAACGGCGGCAGCCTGACCTTGTCCGGCAACGGCAGCCTGGCCAGCACCAATGTCAGCATTGCCAATAACGCCACGCTGAACGACAACAACAGCGGCCTGTCTGCTGCCACCAACCTGACTGCCAATGGCGCACTCACCCTCGGTGCGGATGAAGCCATTGCCCAGCTCAATGGCGCAAGCAGCGGCACGGTGGCACTGGACTCCCACACCCTCACCATCGGTAATGGCGGCAACTTTGCCGGCGCAATCGGCGGCAGCGGTGGTCTGACCATTACCGGCGGCAACCAGACCCTGAGTGGTGAGAACACTTATAGCGGTGCCACCACTGTTGCCAGTGGTGCCGGCCTCACCTTGGCCAACGGCGGCAGCTTGGGCAATTCGACGATTGCCAATGCAGGTAGCCTCACCCTGACCGCCAATGCGGCTGCCAAATCCTTGTCCGGCAGCGGTAATGTGAATCTGGGCAGCAATACCCTGACACTGAACAATGCTGGTGATACCTTCTCTGGTGTTATTGGTGGTAGCGGTGGCCTGGTGCTGAATAGTGGTACTGAAGTCTTGAGCGGTGCCAATACCTATAGCGGTGGCACCCGCATCAATGGCGGCACCTTGCAGGTATCCTCTGATGCCAATCTTGGTAGCGGAGCGCTTACCCTGAATGGTGGCACGCTACACAGCACAGCCAGCTTTGCCACCAGCCGGGCGCTGACTTTGCAGGCAGGCTCCACCAGCGCGATCACTACCGACAGCGGCACCAACCTGCTGCTGGAAGGTGTGATCAGCGGCTCTGGCAGCCTGCTGAAAAACGGTGGCGGCACGCTGGAAGTGAATGGCGCACACAATACCTTCTCCGGGCAAACCACGATTAATGGCGGTGTGGTACAGATTGACGATGGCGCATCGCTGGGTACCGGCCAGATTCTTCTTAACGGCGGTACCTTGCAGACGCTGAGCACCCTGAGCAATGCCCAGCAAGTGGTGATCAGCGGCAGTTCTTCCGTCAACACCAACGCAGGTACCACCGCCACCATGTCCGGTACGGTAACGGGTTCCGGCAGCAGCTGCTTTAACAAGACTGGTGCCGGTACCCTGAACATGACCGGTAATGCCACGCTTTCAAACGGCACCTGCGTTCTGGAAGGCACCTTGCGGGCCAATGGTGACCTCACCAGTAATGTAACGGTAGACAACAGTGGTACGTTGCGCGGCACCGGGATAATCAATGGCAAGACCACGGTAACCGGCAAGCTGGCTCCGGGTAACTCCCCTGGCACACTGGTTTCCACCGGTACCGTCACCATGACCAGTGGCAGCACCTTCGAAGAAGACATTGATGGCACCGGCACCGGCACCGGGGCGGGCAATTACTCGCGCTTGATCATTACCGGTAGCAACAGCCAATTTATTGCTGCTGGCACCTTGACCCCGCTGCTGCGTGGCATCACCACTGATCCGGCCATCTCCACCAGTACCGCCAATAACAACTTTACGCCGTCGCTTGGAGACAGCTTCCGCATCATTACTGCTGCAGGTGGCATTGTCGGTCGTTTTGACAGCCTGACCCAGCCCAGCGCCGGTCTGGCGGCAGATACCCAGTTGGTGGCTTTTTACAATCAATTGGGTAGCAACAGCATCGATCTGCGCCTGACGCCGACTTCGTATGCCAAGTATCTGACGGGGAGCAGTCAGAATGCACGCAATGTAGGCGGCGTGCTGGACAAGGTGCTTACTGGCCAGGTGAACAATACCGATACTGCAGCGCAAAGCAATTTGCTGTATGCGGTTTCCGGTTTGAATGCCAAGCAGTTGAAAACGGCAGCACAACAATTGTCGGGTGAAGTACACGCTGCACTGGCCGCAACCGCACCGCTGGCTTCGCGCGCCTTGCAAAGTGATGTCAGCAACCATCTGCAGCAAGATACGACGGCAGGGGTAAATCAGGATGGCACACCGGCCAGAGTGCTGTGGGCAACCTCCAACATCAACCACCAACAACTGAAGGCAGACGATTATGCCTCGGGTTACAAGACGAACCGCAGCCAGTTCAGTGTCGGTATTGATGCGTACATCACCAGTCAGACCCGGGCGGGTTTTGGTATGTCGCATGCCGAAACTTCAATTGGTCAGGAGTCTGGCTCGGGCAATCTGACTGAAACCATGGTGTTTGTGTATGGGTCGCAGGCATTGGGCAAATTCTACCTGGATGGCATGGCCTCGATCGGCAGCGCAGACTGGAGTAGCGGCCGTAGCGATCCCCTGCAAACGCAAGGTGGATTGTCTTCCAGCTCCACAGGCAGCAACAGCCTGTTGAGCACTGGCCTGCGCATGCCAATTGTCATGAGCAATGGTGTGATCGAACCATTTGCCAGGGTGATTTGGCAGCATAGCAACCGGGATGCACAAACCGAGGGCAATGCATCGGTAGCGGCGCTGAATCTGCAGGGCTATTCCGCCAGCGGCATCCGCAGCATGGTTGGTTTCAGTGGCAAGTCTCTTGAACAGGACCCCCTGAAGGCCGCCTTTACCTACCAGCTATCGCTGGCAGTTGGCCAAGACAGCGGCAAACTGTCCCGTCCGCAACTGGATAGCCAGCTTGCCGGCATGGCGCTGACGACCACATCGACACACAGTGGCCGCCAGTTTGTGCAAACCCAGTTGAACGGCACCCTGAAAATTGGCAAGCAGTCCTACCTGTACGGCGGGGTGAATGGCGAGTTGGCACAAGGGCGCAGCGAATACGGTGCTTCTGCCGGCCTGCGTATCGCGTTCTAAGCCAGGCTGAGTCGTTGCCATGTCAAAGCCGGGGGCCTTTCACAGGAAGGCTGCCCGGCTTTTATTTGCGCGATGGTTATGACTTTGTTACTTGGCGTCAGCGCCCTGCTGATTCGCCATCTTGTTCATCCGGTAAACAATGATTCGTCTGTTCCAGTTTCTTGCCCTGATCTACCTGGCATTTTCGGGCAGCGCCCACGCCATCAATCTGCGTAGCAGTGCCCAGGCAGGAAACCTGATGCGCTTTAATCCCCACAACCCTGCCCTGCCCGGTTTCAGCATTGAATTGATCCGGCTGCTGCAGGCAGATCCTCAGTTGCATATTACAGGTCAGGACAGCATGCGCTCCTTGCGCCGCCTGGAAAGCGACCTGGAGCAAGGCAGGATAGACATGGTCGTTGGTCTGGCAGATTCAGCTTCCCGGCAGCGGCGCTTCATCGTGATAAGCAGGCCCTTACTCTATATGCAGCAGGCTGCAGTGGCGGTACGCAGAGAAGATGCCTTATTCCAGCTACCGGAAAATAAGCTGAGTGGATTGGGCCAGAACGGAGTGATTGCCATCATCCAGGGCTCCGCCTATGGCGCGCATCTGAGCAATCCGGCACCACTGCAAATGGATGATGGCGCGATTAGCCTGGCGGCAAATCTGGGCAAGCTGGTACGCCACCGCGTGCGTTTTGTCCTGCACGCAAAAGAAGAGCTGGACTGGCATATCAAACAACTGCAATTACAGCAGCGGGTACGTGTGATTCCACTGCATGGCATGCAAACAGGAGTCCATCTGATGCTATCCCGCAAGCTGCCCTCCTCCACCATCCGTTACTTGCAAGCAGCGCTGCAAAAATTGGAGGATTCCGGCAATCTGCATGCCTTACGCGTCAAATATGGATTGAATCCGGCATCATGAATGGTCGGTAAATTAGTACGCCAATTGGCCAGATCGCTTAATACTGTATCGGTGTCACAAAACCAGGCGGAGCATCCGGTAGCTGGCCCGCAATACATGCATGCCGCATGCTCAATGGTCCGCATAAACCTTAATCCCCATACACGGGGCAGCCCTGCCCTGATGCAAGATCCACTCACCTCAAGCAAACACCCCCGGATTGCCATTCCCATCCAATACCAATATCGCTGGGCAGCGGTTTGTATGCCAGCGCAATCGGATGCAATGGCGCGATAAAGGCAGGGATGCATACAGCGCAGACCGCAGTTGATCCTGGCGAACAAGCAGCGGACAAGCCGAGAGGCTATTGGGCATGCAGCAAGCGCTGTAGGCCGGTCATTCAGCCCAACATCACCGATGGCTGGGAACAGCCAGGCAAGCTTGATCATTTCCAGCATGTCGCCACCTGGCAATAGCATCGCTGCGCTCAGCGACAACAAGCGTCATCCCTTGCAGACAATACAACCTTCCAGTACCAAAAGTGCAATTAAAACAGCACTCACTTGTGCTAACGGCATTTGTGGTCTATTAAATGAAGAATTGAAACAGGCATGACTTACAATTGATTAATTTAAAATTAATCAACAATCTCAGGCCAAGCAGCGTCAAAATTAACGCAGGGGGAAAGATCATGCTCAGCCAACTGACCGTCAGGCAAAAGTTAATTGGTGGATTCACTTTAGTGATTCTGCTGCTAGTCATCCTGTTGGGCACTGCGGTTTATAATATGCGGGCCATCAATACTCAAATAATTGAAGTAACACAAGGTGAATTCCCCCAAATAGAACTGTCAAAAAATATCACAATCAAATCTCTTGATATTGCCAGGCAAGTTAGAAATGCTGTCATTTTCAGCTCCAGCAATACTGAGGATTATCTTTCAAAAGTAGAAAACCTGAATCGCTCCAAAGAAGAAGACATGGCAAAAATCGCCACCCTTCTTTCCACAGAAAAAGGCAAAGCACTTTTTTTGACACTAAAAGCAGAAGACCAAGCCTTAAACAAGGCGCTAGAACAACTCTACCCCTTAATCCGTAACCATCAATCAACAGAAGCTGCCGAACTGATCAAGCAAAAAATAGCCCCGGCCAATAATACCTTTATGGCCAGTCTCAATGAGTTCGCCACCTTTCAGGAAGGTCTGATGCGCCAAGCTGTAGCAGATACTTCTCGCGAATATGAGGAGTCTATGCTTAGCATGTTGACTATAGGGGGAATTGCACTGGTCATGGCAAGCTTGTGCGCGCTATTTATCTCCGCATTGATTGTGACACCACTGAAAAAATCTTCCCAATTAGTTGAAAAAATTCGCCAAGGCGACCTCACCGGCGAAGATGAGGCTTACCCCCCGGCGCGTGATGAGGCTATTCAAATTGCCCGTGGCATCCAGGAAATGCGCAGCGGTCTGCGCGGAATCGTGAAGTCGATTCAGCAGAATGCAAGCAATGTGTCGGACTCCGCCCGCGAGCTGTCCAGCATGGCGGAACAAGTGGCCAGCGGCGCGCAGCACCAGGCCGAAGCCACCTCGGAAGCCGCCGCCACCATCGAACAATTGACCGTCAGCATCAATCATGTGGCGGACAATTCCGACGAGGCCAAACGCCAGTCCTTGCAGACCGGCAGCCTGGCCCGTGACGGTGGCAAGGAAGTGATTGATTCAGTGGCCCGTATCAAGGATGTCAGCCAGGCGGTCAGCGGCACCTCCACCCAGATGAATATGCTAAGCAATGAGGTGCAAAAGATTGACAGCATCGTCACCGTGATTCGCGATGTTGCCGACCAGACCAATCTCCTGGCGCTGAACGCCGCCATCGAAGCCGCCCGCGCCGGTGAAATGGGACGAGGCTTTGCCGTGGTGGCCGACGAGGTGCGCAAGCTGGCGGAACGCACCACCTCGTCCGCGCGTGAAATTACCCAGATGATCAACGCGATCCAGCATGGTGTGTCACAGGTGGTGGGCAGCATGGATTCCAGCCTGGACAGCGTGCAGGCTGTCACCAGCAGCACCGAACTGGCCTCGCAAACCATCACCCGTATTGGCAACAGCACCCATGCAATCGAACGCAGCATTGCCAATATCACCGATGCACTGGGTGAGCAGCGCATCGCCAGCCAAAGCCTGGCACAAAACATGGAGCGAGTTTCGCAGATGGCGGAGGAAAACAGCGCCACCGTGGAGGAGCTGGCAACCACGTCCACCCAGCTAAGTGCCCTCTCGAATAACTTGCACGAAATTACCGCTCGTTTTCAGGTATGAAACAGACCAGAAACTGCCTCGCCGTTGCCAACTGCTTTGCTGGCCGCTGCTAATTGGCAAGCCGCCAACGTTCATTTAAAACGCGCAGCCCCGCTTAGACAGGCTGCCATCAAGATAACGCCCCGTCCCGCCACCGGATATGCGGAGGCCTCTGCTGGTTTGTGCTAGGCAGATTGACGCAAATGTTAATGCATCTAGAGAAGCCGGGACGATTCAGGCTTGCCGTTAAAGCTTATTCATCCATTGCGCTAACGCAGGCTGCTGATCCGGAATGTACCAGGTGCCATCCCAACTTGCTTTTTGAAGAATCGGCAGAAATAGGCGGGGTCGGAAAATCCGAGTTCATAAGCCAGTTGAGATATTGATGTACTGGTATAAATCAGTTTTCGACGCGCTTCCAGAAGTAGCCGTTCCTGGATGAAGCCAAAGGCAGACTTGCCGAAATTTTTCTGGCTCAGGCGATTAAGCCGGCTTTCAGTCAGATTGAGTTCTGCGGCATAACGTTCGACAGGCCAGTGCTGGGCATAGTGCGTTTCAACCAGTTCGCGAAACCTTACCGTCAGGCCAACAGTCTTTTCATCGCTGTTCATTTCACTCTGCAACTGGACCCGCACCAGCAAAAGCAATAGCGCCCTCACCTGCCATACTTGCAAGCGGATGCTGGCAGGGCCGGGGTTATTGAACTCCGCGGCAATTTGTTCCAGCAAGGCCTGGATACGTGCGGCACTGCAGTTGCCTTCAGCTGCCAGCACCATCACATCGGCTTTCCCCTTGAGAATGGAAAACATCTGTGTTCCATCCTCGGATTCCGCCGCCAGCCCGGAAGCATCAAGGGTCAGAACATAACCCCTGGTCTGTGATGCAAACTTGAAAGCATGAATTACGCCTGGCGGAATAATCACCGCAATCGCAGATTCATATTCGCGTTCATCACTATCCAGCTGCACCCGCGCACTGCCTGAAAAAACAAATAATAATTGCAACATGCCCTCGTGGGTATGGGTGTCTATCTGCCAGTTTCGCGCGGCACTGCGTGTCGATATTTCTTCTATATGGAGATATTCCCGGCTGATGCTGGTGGGTTGTTCTCCGTATAAGGAAAATGTTGGCACAAGAATGTTCATATTGAAAAAATACCAGCAAAAGAATGAATACAGCCACAATCAAGCTTGTTGACATAAGAAAAGTACAAGTCTTTGCACTGATTGTCCATTGGAGCATGGGCTGATGAAGACTAGTCTCTCCATTAGCCAGTAGCTGGCATCACGATGAATTGATCCGGTGATCATTCCCTGGGTATTTGGGCAGGGAATGCGGCGATTTCAAACAAGGAGACATGAAGTGAAAACAAGTGTTTGCATTATCGGTGGCGGCCCATCCGGCCTTATGCTTTCACAACTATTGCATCTAAAAGGAATTGACACGGTTGTCCTTGAGCGGCAAAGCCGGGAATATGTGCTGCGCCGCATTCGCGCCGGGGTTCTCGAGCACGGTTTCGCAGAGTTGATGCGTGAAGCCCAGTGTGGTGAACGCATGGACCGGGAAGGTGAAATTCACGATGGCTTTATCATTGCGCACAATGGCAAACAGCGCCGTGTTGATCTGCACAAATACAGTCACGGCAGCTCGGTTGTTGTATATGGCCAAACGGAGCTGACCCGTGATTTGTATGAAGCACGTGATCGTATGAATGGCATCGTCATCCATCATGCCGAAGATGTTCAACTGCATGATCTGCTGTCCGCCAATCCACATGTTACTTATCGGATAGGTGACGAAGCTAGGCGTATTGATTGTGACTACATCATCGGTGCAGACGGTTTTCATGGTGTAAGCCGCAAGTCAATTCCCCAAACAGTACTTAAAGAATACGAAAAGGTTTATCCCTTCGGCTGGCTGGGCGTCCTGTCCCGCACCAAGCCGGTTTCGCCGGAATTGGTTTACGCCAAGCATGAGCGAGGCTTTGCGCTCTGTTCACTTCGTTCGCAGGTGCTGAGTCGTTACTACATCCAGGTACCATTGAGCGACAATATTGAGGACTGGCCCGACGACAAATTCTGGGATGAATTGAAACGACGTTTACCGGAAGATATTGCAGCCCGTCTGATTACCGGCCCCTCGATAGAAAAATCCATCGCTCCGCTACGTTCCTATGTGGCGGAACCCATGCGCTATGGCAGCCTGTTCCTTGCTGGCGATGCTGCGCATATCGTGCCACCGACAGGTGCGCGCGGCCTTAATAGTGCGGCATCAGATATTTATTACCTGTATCACGCGCTGCTTGCACACTACCAAAACAATGACAATACCGGTCTGGATACATACTCCGAGAAAGCACTGGCACGGGTATGGAAGGCGCAGCGCTTCTCCTGGTGGATGACAACCATGCTGCATACCTTTCCGGAAAGTAATTTTTACGATCAGAAATTGCAACAAACCGACCTTGAATACCTGTTCTCATCCGAAATGGCTCAGGGAGCGCTGGCGGAGAACTACGTCGGATTACCGTTCTAGCGCCTGCCAGCTGATAATGTGGGTTTAATGGCGTGCAACCCTTGCCATTAAACCCACAATTCTTTTCTGCCCTGCCATGAATCGGCTTTCATGTTTAATCTCCATGGCTGTCTGAATCGGCGTTAAAGTCCGGCACTACTCAATAGCGCGGCACTGGTTTATTCCCTATCTGTCGTGAAGATAAAAAGAGGGGCGGATGCGGCAGCATGCCGTATCCACCCCAACTTCCCGGTCATGCTACAAAGCTGCTTGTCCGGGAAGCACAGGAGAAGGGAAACAATGCGCGCCGTACCAGCTCCTCTGCCGAGCCGTCATCGCGCAGCCCAAGGCGGCGTGCGATGGCGTCATCCAGGACAGGATAGCGGCCAAAGACGGCTTCCACCTGTTCTTGCCGGGCATAGCGCACCAGTGTCCGGCCATCGACGCCATACAAGGCAGAGAGGGTTTCCACCATTTGCAGCATGGACAGCCTGAGCACCGGCATCGCCCAGGTGCGCTCGCTGTGACCATCGGTGTCCAGCGCCGGGTCCATGGTTGCGGCATGCAGCAGATTCTCGGCACAGCGCTGGGCTGACATCCACCAGGCGGTGGCCTGCGGGCCGACCGGCAGCGTTACTGCTTCGCCGGCGGCCAGGGCATGCATCAGTTCGCTCATGAAGGCCGAAACCAGTCCGGAGGCAACGCGCGGACGCGCCACAATGCCCGGCAGCCGTAGCGATCGGCCATCCAGCTGTCCACGGCGCGTTGCGTCGGCCAGCAGGATTTCGCAGGCGCGCTTGTGCGCGCCATAGATCAGCGCCGGTCGTGTGGGCGTGACCGGCGTCACCGGGTCTGACAAGGGCGTGCCATAGACGGCAATGGTGCTGGCATACACCACCACGGGTGGCCTGGCCGATGCCGCACGCTCGGCGACCAGCGATGCAAACAGGTCCAGCGTGGCATCCAGGTTGACGCGGCGGCTCAAGGCCGGATCGGCCTCGGCCGCGCCCCCAGGCAGGGCAGCGAGGTGAAAACAGACATCCGCAGCAAAACTGGCGATGCGCGCCTGCACCTGCGCATCCTGTAGTTCGCCTTCGATGCGCTCAACCGTACCGGGCAGCGGCGGCAATTGCCGGTCCAGCGCCGCCAGAGCAGTGATGGGCTGACTACCCACCTGCCCTGCCTGCTGCAGCAACTGCAACAGCACGGTGCCGATGAAGCCGCCTGCGCCAGTGACCAGAACCTTCATGACGCCTCCACCACGCGCTGTTGCACCACGCCGAAGGGGCCTGGGCGGCCATCCTCGTAGCAGGCTTGCATGCGGACCTCATCGCCAAAGCGCATGAAGCCGGTACGGATTTCGCCCAGGTCGATCTTTTCGATCACGCGCCGTTCCGCGATGCAGGCTGAGCCCGCCGTGCGCGCCACATTGGACACTGTGCCGGAACCGATGATGCAACCGGCGGTGAGGCGGCGGCTGTGCGCAGCGTGGGCGATCAGCTGGCCGAAGGAGAAATTCATCTCGCCACCGTGCGGCTGACCAAAACGCTCGCCATTCCACTGCACATGCAAGGGCATCTGCACGCGACCATCGCGCCAGGCCTCGCCCAGTTCATCGGGCGTGACGGCGATGGGCGCAAATGAGGTGGACGGCTTGGCTTGCAGAAAGCCGAAGCCGGTCTTCATTTCATGCGGGCCGAGTGCGCGCAGGCTCCAGTCATTGAGCTGCACCACCAGGCGCACGGCGCGCAAGGCTTCTTCCGGCGTCGCCCCCATGGCGACCGGGCCGATGACGACACCGAACTCGCCTTCGAAATCGATGCCCTCCTGCTCCGAGCGCAGCGGCACCTCCTGATACGGGCCAAGGAAATCATCGCTGGCGCCCTGGTACATCACCGGAACCGTGTCGAACTGCGGAATCGGCGGCGTCTTGAACGCCTCTTCCATCAGGCGGCCATGATTCAGAAAGGCCGAGGCGTCCAGCCACTGCGGCGCACGCGGCAGCGGTGCCATGCACTGCTGCGGATCGAAGGCAATGATGCCCTCGGCGCGGCCTGCATTGAGTGCCAGATCGTGCGCGGCCAATGCCGCCAGCACCTCGTCCCAGCGCGCCATGGCATCAATCAGGCTGCGGGCCACCTGTGGCACCGGCAAGGCGCTGCGGGCGTCACGGGACACCAGCACCAGCCTGCCATCGGGGCTGCCGTCACGCAGTGTGGCGAACTTCATGCTGCATTCCCCCTGGAGAGTTGAGCGGCAATGGCCGGGTCGTATTGGCCATCCACCAGGACAAACAGCATGCGGCAAGGCTTGCCCGAGCGATTGGCCCAGGCATGGTTGGTGCCACGCTGCACTACCACGCTGCCGGGTTTCAGGGCGACTTCGCCCCGCTCCAGCACCAGCGTCATCTCACCTTCGATGACGATGCCGTAGTCCACCGATTCGGTGCGGTGCATCAGCGGATGCGGGGAGTCGGCCTGCACGGTGGAGGCGGCGGCTTCACCGATCTGGCTGAAGGCCTCGTGCATCTTGCTGTCGGCACTGGCGAGAAACTCTGCGGTATCGGGCGGAATATCAACGAAGCGGATGCGCGTGCCTTGCTCCGGCGGCGAGAGCACCAGCGCACCCAGGGTAGGATCGGCACCGTTGTCCACGCACACCGGGGTGGTGCTGGTGCTCCATACCTCATGGAACAGCGTGCCGGGAATGGCCGCCACTTCAACAATGGTAGGCAGCGGGCCGTCGCTGCTGACGATGGACCGGCCTTGCGCATCGTGACCGGTGACGACGCGGTGAATGGGGGGAAAGGACATCATGGGCTCCTGTAAATGGCTTGCTTGGCGTCAGTCTGCTGTTGGCAAAGCAGGCATTCAGGGTTCGTCGAAAATCGCCACCGCCCGCGTCCAGCCGGCGCTGGCGCCACGGATCTTGTGCGGGAAGCAGCTGATGGTGAAGCCATGGCCGGGCAAGGCTTCCAGGTTGTGCAGTTTTTCCAGGTGGCAGTAGCCGATGTCACGGCCTGCCTTGTGGCCTTCCCAGATCAGGGCCTTGTTGCCGGTTTCGGCCACGCGCCGGGCGGTGTAGGAAAACGGCGCGTCCCAGCTCCAGGCATCGGTGCCGGTCAGGCGTACGCCGCGTTCCAGCAAATACATGGTGGCTTCGTAGCCCATGCCGCAGCCGGCACCGAGATAGTCCTGCTGACCGTAGCGCGAACCGGCACGGGTGTTGACCACCACGATGTCCAGCGGCTGCAGCTCGTGGCCGATGCGCCTGAGTTCGGCTTCCACATCGGCGGCGGTAGCAACATAGCCATCGGGAAAATGGCGGAAGTCCAGCTTCACGCCCGGCTGGAAGCACCACTCCAGCGGCACTTGGTCGATGGTGATGGAGGGGCGCGCACCGCCGTTCTTGGCATCCTGGGTGGAATGAAAATGCCAGGGGGCATCCAGATGGGTGCCGTTGTGCGTGGTCAGCGTCACCCACTCGGCAGCGGCGGCCTCGCCGTCGGGATAATCCTCGGGCCGGGTGCCGGGCAGCATGGCCATGAATTCCGGCAGGGTGTCGGCATGGGTCTGGTAGGTGATCTTCGGTGCCAGCGGCGGCGGGTCGGAGAGCACATCGTTTTCAAGATAGATGGACAAATCGACGAAACGATGACGCCGACGGGCTTGCAAGGATGCGGTCATGCCAGTGCCTCCTGGGTTTGAACAGCGCTGCTGCGCGGCAGCCGCGAGAAACAGAACGATGCAGCCACACCCAGTACCAGTGTCACCGGCCCCAGGCTGGCATAGCCCCAGCCCTGTACCAGCGTGCCACCGAGGATGGGGCCAATGGCCGCACCGGTCATCAGCATGGCGGGCGTGGCGGCCATGGCACGGCCACTGCGGTCCAGGCGGGCCATCAGGCCGAAGGCAAAGGTGTGGGTGAAGATCATCACGGCGGCAAACACCGAAGCGGCCGCCGCATAGGGCGCAAAGTGAACCGAGGTCATGATCACCACCACCAGCAGGGCCTGCACCAGCGGGCCTGCCATCAGCACGGTGCGGGCCGGCAGGCGTTTTTCCAGCAAGGCGGCCAGCGGTGCCGGCAGCAGGTTGACGAAGCCCAGTGCAATCAGCACGCCGGTCACGGCGTTCAGGCCGAAGCCACGATCACTGCCGACGCGTTCCAGAAAGCTGAAGGTCATCGACTGCACCAGCCCCATGCAGGCGATGCCGACAATGCCGTACCAGATCTGGCGCGGCACCGGCTGGCGAGGCTGGGTCACGCGCGGTAGACCGCCGCTCTCGGGACGCGGAAAGGCCAGGGCGCAGGCCAGCGCACCCACAGCCATCACACCGGCAAACAGATAGAACAGCACCGGGCCACCCAGGCTGGCGACGACAGGCGGCGCAGCGCCGAGAAACAGGATGGCGAACACACCCAGCGCAATGCCCACCAGCGCAAAGCCGCGATGCGGATTGCTGCCCCTGGCGATGGTGCCGTGCGTAACGCTCAGCGACATCCCGGTGGTGATGCCGCATAGCGCATGCAGCGCAGCCAGCAGCAGGTAGTGACTGGTTTGTGCCGCCACGGCGAACAGCAGGGCCGACAGGCTGAAGCCGATGGCGGCCTGCCAGCGCGCCGTATCCGGGTTGAAGTACGGTGCCAGCACGGCGCTGGCCAGCACGGCCCCGCCCAGGAACAGCGAAGCCAGCAAGCCGGCCTGCATGGGGTCGAAGTGGTAATGCGCCACCAGCGTGCCAACCCAGATCGGCAGCGCGACCAGGTCTATCATGCCGGCGCAATGCGCCAGCATCAGCGCAGCCAGCGCGCGCTTGGAATTGCTCGTGATCATCTTGTCTCCTTGCGTTGCACGCAAATTGAGAAACATCAATCGTCCATGTCGTCCGGAAATTCAGATCGGCAGCGCCAGCGCGGCATGTGATTCGCGCATGATGCGGGAGTGCTCGTCCTTGTCGCCGCCTTCGACCTCGATCTCGCCTAGCCGGGCCGAGTTCTCCACCACCATGCGGCAACGCTCCCAGCGGCGCTCTTCGAAGGCCGACAGGGCCAGCGGCACCTGACTATGGCGCGCCAGTTCCTCGGCCAGCACCAGCGCGTCTTCAATGCCGATGCAGGCACCCGAAGCCAGGTGCGGGGTAGTGGCATGTACGGCGTCGCCGATGAGCACCACCCTGCCCCGGTGCCACGGACGCGGCAAAAGCAGGCCTTCCAGCGGACGGAAGATGATGCGGGCCTTGTCGTCGATCTGCTCGCGTATGGTCTGCAACACCGGAGCGCTGAAGCCTTCCAGCAAGCCGCGCAGATGGCTGACGAAGGTAGCCGGATCAACATGGTCATTCACCGGGCGCGGCTCGGTGACGAAGAGGTACATCTCCTCCCGGGAAACCGGATTCACGCCCGGCTTGATGCGCGGCCCCAGCCACATGGTGGCCGTGACGATCTCTGGCGGGCGCGGCAGCACCGCACGCCATACCGCCTGACCGCTATAGCGCGGTTTTGGGGCGTCGGGAAAGACCTCGGCGCGCAGCTTGGAATAAAGACCGTCGGCGCCGATCACCAGGTCGTAGCGACGGGTCTGGCCATCGGTGAAGTCCACCTCGACTTGCTCGCCGACTTCGCGCAGTGCGGTGAAGGTGCAGCCCAGGCGCACGTCGGTACCCGCGGCGCGGGTGGCATCAGCCAGGATGCGGGCCAGTACCGGCCGCAGGATCGCGCCGCCGCCCGGCACATCGGGCGCGGCCAGGCGTGGCGTGGGCAGTTCGGCAACTTGCGGGCCATGCGGCAGGCACAGGCGTACGCCGTCACCGGCGGCGCCTTCACGCAGGAAGGCGTCGAGCACGCCCAGTTGCTTCAAGGCACGCAGGGTGGCCGGTCCCAGGCTGATGCCGGCACCATAGTTGCGCCACTGGGCATCAAGTTCGACCAGTTCTACGTGTGCGCCACGGCGGCGCAGGTCGATGGCGGCCGACATGCCGGAAAAACCGCCGCCGATGATGAGGATGCGTTGCGCTGCTAGTGTCATGATGTGTCTCCTTTATTTTCTTGTTGAATTTTTCTTGTACGAATTAAATCTGCTCACCCCCGGCCACATGCAGGCCACCTGCGTCATCGATGCGCAATGGCACCGGGATGAGCCTGTCGCCCAGACAAGGGCCGAGCGTACACAGCCCGCTGAGCGGATCGAACCGCGCGCCATGGGCGGCACAGACCACGTGCTGGCCGCTAGTGTCGAGGTAGGCATCGCGCCGCCATGGCAGCGGTGTGCCGTGGTGCGGGCAGAAGTCCCGCCAGCCGCGCAGCTGATCGCCCTTGCGCAGCAGGAAGATGGTGGCCTGCCCTGCGCCTGCGGTATCGAAACCGCGCGCACCGTCCTCGGGTAATTCGCTGATGTGGCACAGGTACATCGCCGTCTCCGCGCTGCTAATGTCAGCCTGCCGCGCCAGGCGGCGGCGGGCTGCCCGGTGCCCACTTCTCACGGTACTGGAACAGGAACAGTTGCGAGGCATCCGCGCCCATGGGCGCTTCGCGCGCGGCCCACTGTTCATCGTGCAGGTCCATGTCGGCGTCGTATTCGACATGGCAGCCCAGCGGCGAATTGAAATACCAGAACCAGTTGCTGCCAAAGCGGTGGCGTCCCGGCCCCCAGAAGCTCTGGTAGCCCTTCTCGACAAAGCGGGTACCGGCCAGCAGCACTTCAGTGGGGCCGCCCATGTGGAAGGTGAAGTGTTCGCAGCCTTTCATGAAGGGCGGCGTCTGGATCATGAACAGGGTGTGGTGATCTTGCGTGCCGGCCGGGCGCAGAAAGGGTCCCACACCGGTGAAACGGTCGGTGCAGCTAAAACCCAGGCGTTGATAAAAAGCCTCGGCCTTGGCGACGTCTGGCACGAAATACACCACATGCGACAGGGTGCGTGGCAGCGCTGGCAAGTCCGCAGGCAAACCCAGTTGATTGGGTGGGCGCTGGGCGTCGCCGGGGCTGTTGACGCGCTCGGAAGGCAGCGCCAGATCGCGCCGCACCGTCAACTGGAAAGCCAGCGCAAAACCCATGTCATCGACGCTGCGTACCACACCATCGCGACGGCTGACTTCGCGGTCGCGGCGCAGTTCGGCTTCGATGGCGTCCAGCGTGGCGACATCGGCCACGCCATAGACGGTTTCGCGCAGCAGGCTGGCGGTACCCATGGCCGGTGGCAAGGTGGCGTCGTCCTCGGCGCGCAGCACGATGGCGGTGCCATCGAGGGCTTCGAAACGGTCGCCACCGGCATCTTTCAAGCCATAGTCGCGCAGGTACTGACGGCAGGCGGGCAGATCACCCACGCCGAAGACCAGGGCATCGGGGCCAATGATGTTCATCGGTATTTCCTTTGATTGACTCAGTGTTTTCGTGTTGCGTTGTGCGGTAGACATCAGGCCTTGGTCCGCCCGCCCAGGGTTTCGGCCACCCAGTCGGCGATGACGTGACCGGCATTGATGGAGTTGTCGAAACTGGCGTGCTGCACGCCGCCTTCGCGCTCGGTAAAAATCTTCAATTCACGCTTGGGGCTGTTGACCAGTTGTTCGTAGGTGCGCTGCGCCCACTTGAGCGGAATCTGGCTGTCCTTCTCGCCGTGGGTAACCAGGAAAGGCACGCGGATTTTCTCGACCACGCCATCCAGATGCACGTCTTCGGCAATGCGCATGAAGTCGTCGATATCCTTCGCACCCCATACCCAGCACACGTGCTGCCAGTAATGCGGCACGGGGAAGTCGCCCTCCTTTTCCAGACGGCGCTTCTGCACGTCGCGCCAGTCGTGATTGGCTCCCCACACCACGCCGCAGGCAAAGCGCGGCTCCATGGCCACCACGCGCGGGCAGTAGTAACCGCCCAGCGAGACGCCTTCGCAGCCAATGCGTGTCGGGTCCACGTCGTCGCGCTGTTCCAGCCAGTCCACCACGTGGCGCGCCCAGTGCTCGGCATCGAAGCGCGCGGTCAGGCCGTGCAGGCGCAGGGCTTCGCCGGTGCCGGGCTGGTCGATCACCAGCGAGGAGACACCCCGCTCGGCCAGCCAGCCGGGCAGGCCGACCATGTATTTCATTTCCTTGGTCGAATCCAGTCCATTGAGCTGGACCAGCAGCGGTGCCGGGCCATCAACCTTGCTGGCGCGGACATACAGCCCGGAAATGACCTTGCCCTCATAAGGAATTTCCACGCGCTCGCAGTTCTCGCCCGACAAGGCAATGCCGCGCTGGAACACCTCCAGGAAGCGCCGGTACAGTTCCAGCCGGCCCGGTGCGCCGTGCCCCTGCAGGCGTTCACAGGTCAGCAGATAGCTGGCTGCGCGCTTGTACTTGGCACCGGCGGAGAGCAAGCGCCCGCGCCCTTCGTCCTCGGCAGCCAGGCTGCACAGCTTTTCTGCCATGTCGGCCCAGGTGGCACGAAAGGCGGCAGTGCCCTCCGCGTCCGGCTGCCTGGCCGCCTCTTGCAAAGGCGCGCACATGGCTTCGATTTCTCCGATACGCGCGCCCATCTCGATGGCAAGATCGACGGAAAGATTCCAGACATAGTTCGTCGGGAAGTAACGGAACATGGTTTTACTCCTTGGATGATGAGAGATGCCGGGGAATGCGGCGTCCAATAAGCTCAGTGCCGCCCGTCCAGCCACAGCGGCATGGCGAAGTTGATCCAGACGGCATTGCTCTTGGCCGTGTTGGCGGCATACACGCCTTGCTGGTAGTTCATGTTGATGTTGAAGCTGCCGGCGTTGTAGGCCACGGTCGGCCCGATGGCGAAGCTGCGCGCGCGGTTGCCGGTGATGGTGCTGCCGTTCTGGCTGTCGTCGGTGAACTGGTTCAGATAGGAGCCGGTCACGCCGACCTTCCACTTGCCGAAGTTCCAGCCGCCGATGAAGTCGGCCACATAGGCCGAGCCAGAGCGGTAGTGGGTATCGCTGTTCTTGTCATTGAAGAGCAGGCGGTTGGAAATGCCTAGGTCCAGGCCGTCCGGGTCGTTGTGGCGGATGGCCAGTACCGGCTGGTAGGAGTTGTAGCCCACCGCCACGCTGGTGCGGGCAGGGTCGTAAGCACCACTCTTGAGGGCGAAGTCGAACCCCCAGGTGACATTGGTGTTGGCCGCCACGTCCCAGCGCAGCAGCAGCGGTGTGACGGTGACATTGGAGAGGCCATTGTGGGTCTCGCCCTGCCCCGCTACTTCGGTATGCAGTGAAACAAGCGGCAGCACCAGTTGCGAATACACCTTGGCACCGAGAAATTCCACGCCATAGGAAGCCAGCAGGCGGGTGGTGGAACTGAAAGCGTCGGACTTGAACGGAATGGGCCGCTTGTTACCCTGGTTGTCGTAGAGGCCGTTCGAACTGCTGTAGTTGAACTGTTCCACCGCGAATACCCCCGGAATGGGCGGCAAGGCGGCGATGTATTCACTGGTCGATCCGGTCGGGAATGGCGAAATGCCACTTTCAAAGGCCAGCGCGGATTGCATGCTGCCAGCACCCAGAACGCTCAAGGCAGCATAAGCGGCCAGCCGACGGGCTGGTACGTGTTTGGTTTTCATTTTTGTCTCCTAGTCTCCTACCTTGCCTGGCTTGTTGTTTCGCCGTTGCGGCGTATTGTCTGGGCCAGGCAGAACAGCGGTGCGGGGAGCACCACCGACTTGCCGTGCCGGCCTTTTCTCGTGTTTCTCTGCGAGGCCGTGCAGCGGATGAGTCAACATTAAGAGCGAGGTTGATATTGATCAAATGGATTGTTTTGATTCATGCTATGGACGGCATCAATACCTGACCGCACCCAGCAAGCCTGCGCAAGCAGCGCTGGCACCCCACCAGGGAGACTCACCCATGCGCTTCAACAAGCTCGACCTGAATCTGCTGGTTGCTCTGGATGCGCTGCTGACCGAACTCAACATCAGCCGCGCCGCCGAGAAGACCAATCTCAGCCAGTCAGCCATGAGCAATGCCCTGGCACGCCTGCGTGAATACTTCGATGACGAATTGCTGATCCAGGTTGGACGCCGCATGCAACCCACGCAGCGCGCCGAGGTGTTGCGCGACGCGGTCAACGATGTACTGCGGCGTATCGAAGGCTCCATCTCGGCCAAGCCGGCCTTTGTTCCAGGCGAATCCAACCGGGAATTCCGCATCTCGGTGTCGGACTTCAGCCTGAGTGTGCTGATCCCGCGGGTGATCGCGCGCGCCCATGCCCAGGGGCCGCGCATCCGCTTTGCGCTGATACCGCAGGTGCAGGACCCGACCCGCGCGCTGGACCGCGCCGAGGTGGATCTGCTGGTGCTGCCACAGGAATTCTGCACGCCCGACCACCCTGCCGAAGAAGTCTTCCGCGAACGCCATGTGTGCGTGGTGTGGCGCGGCAGCGCCTTGGCCGAAGGCGAGCTCACGCTGGAGCGCTACATGAACGCCGGCCATGTGGTGATGGTGCCGCCCGGCACCAATTCCAGTTCGGTGGAAGCATGGATGGCCAACAAGCTGGGCTTTGCGCGACGCGTGGAGGTAACCAGTTTCAGCTTTGCCTCTTGCGTGGAACTGGTGAAGGGGACGGACCGCATCGCCACCGTACATGGCCGCCTGGCGCGCAAGCTGGCACCGCTGCTGCCGGTGGTATTGAAGGAAAGCCCGCTGCCATTGGCGCAGATGCACCAGATGATGCAGTGGCATCGCTATCGCACCAATGACCCCGGCATTGAATGGTTGCGTCAGATCATCCTGGAGAGCGCGCGCGAGATGGAAGAGGACATGGGCTGATTTCGCCGGCATCGGCGGCTTCGGCATCGGCTTTGAAAACGCCGGTTTCACCACCGCCTGGCAAGTCGAAATCAAGCCCGTTTGCCGCGCCGTCCTCGCCGACCGTTTCCCCCACGCCCGCCAGTTCGACGACGTGCGTACCGTCGGCAGCCACAAGCTCAGCGCCGTTGACGTCCTGGTCGGCGGCTTTCCCTGCCAGGACCTGTCCACCATGGGAGCCCGGCAAGGCCTGGCCGGCCAGCGCTCTGGCCTGTTGTTTGAAGTCTGCCGCCTTGCCCGCGAGCTACAGCCTCGCTGGCTGGTGCTTGAAAACGTCACGGGGCTGCTCTCTTGCCGAGATGGCCAGGACTTCCAGACAGTCATTTCAACGCTTGCCGCATGCGGGTATCTGGGATGCTGGCGGGTGCTGGATGCTTCATGCTTCGGAGTCCCCACAAAACGCCGTCGCGTATTCATTGTTGCCGGTCTTCTTCTGCTCATGGTGCATCCCCCCATCGAGCTGCTGGCTGACGCCTGCACAGTGGCAGCAGTTCCTGGCACGCCGCCAGCGCAACAATCCGGGCTCACGCCTTTCCCTACTTTACTTGCCGGACAAGCTGCCAGCCAGATCCCTATCCATGGTGCAGGCCTCATCGCTCAAGCCGACGGATGGGATTCGATGGCTGAGCGGGCCCGAGCGTCTGAGCATCATGGGCTTTGCCTCGGACTGGATGCGACCAACTTTGCAGAGGCTCAAGCTGCCGGCAACGCCGTTGTGCCGCAAGTCGTGGAATGGATCGCCCGGAAGCTGAGGGGGACTTACGTGTAGGGACGGTGGATAAGCAGGACGAAGGGGGCGGATGCCCCCTTCTGTTTGGCTGGATGTCGGCCAAAGCAGACGACCGAGTGATCGATGAAAAATGGCCGCTTTCCTACTGAAAGCGGCAGCAAATGTATCTAGCAAACTGGGTGTGATTCAATCTCTGCGTTCAACTAACCCGGCAGAGTTAATGTAAATCAGCCCATTTTTATCTCGAATAGCATTATGTAAGTTATCGTCTGCCCTGACGGAGGGACGGTCAGCTGACTCACAATGAACTATTTTTTGTGTGCGTGCGTAGACATTCTGCTTGTCAACAGCGAAAGCATACGTAAGGAATTGAATGCTCTCTGGGTCAAGGCCAGGTACAGGTTTCCGATAGCGTCTACCAAGTAAATAATGACCGCCATCATCGATCAGTACATCATCCCAGACTGCTCTCGCAGTTGCCACATTAATTGCGCCTGTATTTGTGATGATTTTACCTTCGTAGAGAAGGTGCGGCCCCATTCGGGCATAAAGATACCCTAGACTGACAACACTTTCCGGTGTTGCTATATTGCGCTTACGTACGCCAGCATAAATCAATCCCTTAGCATCGCGCGCATACGGCCCGCCTATAAGCTCGAAGCTTTGTGAGTCAATTTTGGTCATGGTTAACCATCCACGTGGATCAACGTAGTAAGCTTGCTGTGAATCGATATACCAGCTGTTGCGCACAGCAATAAATGTTTCAGGATCGCCTCCGACTATCAGGCTGTCATTGCCACTAACAGAGTCACCAATGGCAGTGGGCGCGAAGCGTAGACCTGAACGGTCGGCGGCAAAACGATCTACAATATGGCAGAAGCTTTGAAGATCAAAATCATTCAACGCGAGAAAATGCCTTTCATCCCCTGCACGAATCCATACCCGTTCACCATCGCTATAGTATGGCCCACCAATAGAATGAAGCGCATCGTCTGAAATATTTGATGCATTGCGCTGCCTAAACTCATGCTGCAGTTCCACTTCTGCAGTTTGCCTTTCTGCCAATTGGATTTCACTCGGAACAAACTGCTCGAGATACTTCTGCTGCAGTGAAATTATGTTAGCAAGACACAGCACTCCATGAGGAACAGATCTGAGATATAGCGACCAATCATTATTTTTGTCCGTGTAAAACCAATGCATACCCTCCCCATCCCATTTCGTTATATCTGTTCGTGAGAGTAGATCGGATCGTAGTGCTTTAATTTTTCCGGAAACAAAAAACATAAGACCATGATTCAAATATTCGTCGAACACTAAATCGTTTCGTTGAAATAATTCCTGCACTATCGCGGCGAGATCATGAAGGTTATTTGGCATGATGGTAAATGCTGCTCACACAAAAGGTGCGTTTGTTTTCCTTGAGTTTAAAGTATTGGTTGGCAGTTACGGAGTTGACTCTGCGGATTATTTCTAATTTGGCTCACTTTACTGATATTTTGAATATTGCATCATGGTGAAGAGGTCAAAACATGTCCGAAGTTTTGTGTGGGCTGGCTGCAAAACACCATGGTGCCGACAGGAAAAATTGGCCGTCCTACTGACACCTCGTCGGCCTGCTTAGCCGCAGTTCGGTTAAAACTCTCCTTGTGTGACAGATAAAGAATGGCTTCTTCAATTTAGCGAGCCATAAAGATATCTGGCAAATGAGAGCCAATCACTCATCTCCCTTATACAGGGTGCGGAACTTGAATAGCCCGATGCCATTTAGCGTACCCTCATAGAACGCATCCTGAATGAATCCGGCCACGGAGTCATGAATATAACTTTCAAGAAAGTGCTCAATGGCAGGTGTTAGCCGTCGCAGATCCATACTGGCGGCGACGTTAACCGGGTCTGTTTCTAGTAATACGGATGGGCTGAGAACCCGGTTGTGCTGTGTCGGTCTGTGCTTTATTTTTACTGCTTCGCGCATCGGATCAAAATCTGGTGCCATCGGGTTGCCGGCATTCAGCTTACTCAAACCAGAGATGATTCCTTGCTGGGTTTGTCGTAAATACTCTTGATGCTTGCTACTGGCTGTGCGGTAGGGCGCACGCTGGGTAAACTCGCGCCGGTATTTGAAACGATGGCTCAGGTATAGCGCCATATGTTGTTGGTGCATTTTTTCGGCCGAGGCCGGGGTGACCTTGGCATCACGCAGATAAGCGTTGAAGTCGTTGATGACCTGCGGGGTGGGACTAATTAAATCCTGAATCTTTTTGTCTAACTGCTCCATTGCTTGCAGAGGCACTCCTGCCTGACGCGCCGCTTCGTACATGCGGCGGCAGGGAATCACGCACATCTGGCTGTTTTGTGCAGGCATGATGCCCAAGGCACCACTGGCGTAACCTCCGCCGACATCGGAATGCGAACCTGGGTACATTACTTCCACCGCATTGCCAGGATAACTATTACCGCGACGTACAGTATCCAATGGGAAGCAAGCGCGCACCTCGTGCCCGGCAATATAGTGGACACATTGCTCGACTGCCGGGTGTATGGCCAGGTTTCCATCAGCCCATGCCATATGTCCGGTAGCAGGCAGGTTGTCTGGAAACAGCTGGGCGATGCCGACGGATGCTACCGTATCAAAAATCCCCAGGAATTGGGTGCGCAGCGGAGTACCAGCAAAGTGCCAGCCGCCATTTTCCTGCTGGCAGAGCCGGTACAGCCAATTCACAAAGGCACGTGCTTCAGTAGCGCCGCGCGAAAAACCAAATACTGATAGGTTTATTTGCGTTACCTCGGGTTTGCGGCCCTTCAACGCAGCCTGTAATCGACGTTGCCAATTAGTGAACAAGGCCCAGCGCATTGCACCGCCCGTTACGCCGCTGGCCATTTCCGTGATGGACTTGGCTAGTCCATCGTCAATCAAGACCCCTTTAGTGACATAGCGATACGGTGCATTTACCAGTCGTGTCAGTGCCCACAGTATACGGGCTTCCCCTCCTGCGCCAGCACCGCCGCCAAGCATGCCGCCCTTATCGCCAATTTCCGGGAATGGTGTGCCTACACCAGGCATATAAAATGCGAAATAGCCACTATCTGGCTTGTCTCGCGCCGCCAGAAACAGACGGGCGATATTACTGGGCTTCTGCTGGTCCGGCTTGGCCTGGTAATAGTCCAGATTGAGGTTGTTGCCGGTGCCATCGAAAAACAGCACCACATGAATCTGGCCTTGGCACTTGGCACTGTTCTTGCCACTGACGCAGGCCAGCGCTTGTGCCCGTTGTAATTGCTCCCGTGCGGTGAGTGCGCGTTGCCCGCTTGGGTAGGGTGCTGGATTTTGGGTACTCATTGTGTGGCTTTCTGCATCTCGCGGGGATAGGCAGGTCGATAATCCGGGTGCTCAGGGAAAATATCACTCAATTTGACCAAGACCTGGTCGTTGGGCAGGAAGTGAATATCAACATGCTGCATTTCTTTGGCCTGATATTCCGGGATGGTCACAGTGCGCGTTTTGCGTGGAGCTGCCACATATACTTTTATGCCATCCCGAATAATGGGCTGGCCATTTTTATTACGCAGCCAGTCACCATCGTTTTCCCAGCCGATTGTCACGGTTAACCCCGGCCGCCATTGGCTGGGTACTATAACGCAACAGACCTCTTTTCCCCCTCCGCCCATGGCGGGAGCGTTAAGAATCCCCCCTTGGCCATTGATGGTGATGGAGAGTACCGATTTGTCGGTGTGATTGACCGCCAGATAGCTCAGACTGGTTTTTTCTTCTTCGCAGCCTGCCAGGAATAGCAGACTCAGCAGTAATAATGCGGAGAGTCGCTTGCGCAATATGCTCATTGGAAACCTCTCTGCTTCCGGTGGATATGTGGGTGACGCGTACTCATTGAGAAGTGTGCTGCATCTCACGAGGATAGGCAGGTCGATAGTCCGGGTGCTCAGGGAAAATATCACTCAATTTGACCAAGACCTGGTCGTTGGGCAGGAAGTGGATATCAACATGCTGCATTTCTTTGGCCTGATATTCCGGGATGGTCACAGTGCGCGTTTTCCAGCTGCCTTCAATAAATACCTTGTTGCCGTTTTTCATCACGACATTACCACTGGCATCGCGCTGGAAATGTCCACCTTGCAGCCAGCTGATCTTTACTGTCAGCCCCGGCCGCCATTTGCTCGGCACTATGACGCAGCAGACTTCTCCGCCGCCGCCACCCATCGCAGGGACATTCAGCACACCGCCTTGATCGTTAATGGTGATTGAGTCGATTGGCTTTGTGGTGTGATTGACCGCCAGATAACTCAGACTGGTTTTTTCTTCTTCGCAGCCTGCCAGGAATAGCAGACTTAGCAGTAATAATGCGGAGAGTCGCTTACGCAATATGCTCATTGGAAACCTCTCTGCTTCCGGTGGATATGTGGGTGACGCGTACTCATTGAGAAGTGTTCTGCATCTCACGAGGATAGGCAGGTCGATAGTCCGGGTGCTCAGGGAAAATATCACTCAATTTGACCAAGACCTGGTCGTTGGGCAGGAAGTGGATATCAACATGCTGCATTTCTTTGGCCTGATATTCCGGGATGGTCACAGTGCGCGTTTTCCAGCTGCCTTCAATAAATACCTTGTCGCCGTTTTTCATCACGACATTACCACTGGCATCGCGCTGGAAATGTCCACCTTGCAGCCAGCTGATCTTTACTGTCAGCCCCGGCCACCATTTGCCTGGTACGATGACACAGCAAACTTCTTTGCCGCCACCACCCATCGCAGGGACATTCAGCACACCGCCTTGATCGTTAATGGTGATTGAGTCGATTGGCTTTGTGGTGTGATTGACCGCCAGATAACTCAGACTGGTTTTTTCTTCTTCGCACCCTACCAGTATTGGTAGGCCCAGTATCAGTAACAAAGCGATTAGTCTTCGGAGTATTATCATGGGGGGCCTTAATAAAGGGGCTGATGAGAACAGTCAATGGAGTATCGTCGTTGATTGAGTTGTGCTCTCCCTCTGATTGACAAATCCTTGGGAATCCAATTTTTGCAATGTATTTTCTGGCAATGCTTACTATGTTGGCGGGTATGTTTTCCAAAGAAAGGTAAGGTAGATGCTACCATAAATCAATAACATTATTATTATCGATACTATTTTTATAGTTATTTTTTGCACTCCATTTATTACCCATGCGGACAAGGGAAGTAGTGCCATTATTAGAAGTGGGAAAGTTAGGATTAGAAAGTAAATGTGGTTTAATGCCGACCAATCGCCCTCTGTTGTTGGGTCCGGGGTTCTTGTGTATTCAAAATATGTGATGCCGATAGCGAATATCCAGATTATGGAAATAATTACCAATGCACTGGTCAACAACAGCGGGTGGATAGTTTTTTTTACTACTGATGCTTTTTTCGTATGTGTCATGGTTAATTCTCAAGAGGTATGAGCATCGTCGAGTAACGGAGCAAGTCCTTCGCTCAGGGAGCATCTTTGCTCGACAAAGCTCTGCAGTATCTGGATCAGCCGAGGATCATCCAACAAGCGCCCCTGGCTATAGCAGACGGCCACCGCTACGGTTAGCTGCTCAGGGGCATCCTCAATATGATGCTCTGCTAACAGATCGGCCGTACGTTGCAGCCAGCCATACAGTACTGCACCAGAGGCAGGGATCAGGTCGGCAAAACCTTCGTGCAACTGGTCTGCCAATACGTCTGCCAGGGAGGCATGCATTAAGGCGGTGAACTCCTGAGTGCTCAGCCGCCATGGGTCCTGCGCATCGGGAGGAAGCGTCTTGGGCGGCATGGGCAATGCCCGCAGTTGGCTGTAGCGGTCAATAATCAACCACTGCTCCACTGGTTCGCACAGCCGTTGCCATGCTGCCGTAGCCAGTACTTGCGGCAGACTGGCAGCGATGCGCGTATCGGCAAAACGGACGACGTACCACTGCCCGTCTTCGGTGGTGGCATTGAGGCTACATTGCCAGGCATCCCGTAGGGCGGGGGCGCTAAGCTGGCTTGTTAGAAAGCTCAGCATCGGCCGTCCCTTGCAATGACGCAGCAGTTGTTGCAGCTCTGGTTGATTGCCAGGATGCAATGCGAGAAGTCGTGGTGATACTTCGCGTAGCTCACCCCACTCCTGTAGGTGATACAAAGGCCAGCTTGCTTTGGTCTGCCATATCTTGCGCCGCTTGAAATCGAATCCATCATCCAGCAGTGCGTAGCAATACAGACCGTCTGGCAGTTCTTTCAGTAGCGTTTCCAGTTTTTGTGACTGTTCCGCAATATTTCCTTCGTCCATTGCAAAATACATTGCCATTCCTATTGTCCCGCCAGCGGCAGACCGGACTTGATTGCATTGAGCATGCATTGCAAGCAGAACTGCTTGCCAGGGAAAACCGGCATCGGAATATTCATGCTGTCCGGCCCGCTCCAGTCATGGCTACCCCCCTTGAAGCTGACGGTGCCGGGGGCGTGCAGCTCGATCTTGCCATCCTTGATCCGCACGTAAGCGCCGCCGCTGGTCAGCAGAATTTCCTGCTTGCCATTCAAGTTGATGTTCTGCTTGGCCGAGGTAATCGTCACATCCTTATCCGCCGTCAGTTCCATCGCATCGCTCTGCGCCTGTAGCTGCACCTTGCCCTTGGCGGCGATCAGTTTCAGCGCCACTTTGTCTTTCACCCCGGCCACAAACAGGCTGATGTGCTGGCCGACGTTGTGCAGCCAGCGGCGGCCGGTGGTGTGGTTGCTGTCGCGTTGGGCGATGAGGTTGAGGTTGGTTCCGGCAGAGATTGTGTGGCTTTGTTCGGTCAGGCTGGCGATGCCGGCCGGGGCGGACAGGATGAGCAGCGGCTGTTGGCCGGCCTGGTCTTTTGCCGTCTTGCCGTCTTTGTCGGTGTTGCTGCCGGCTTCCCAGGCTTTGAGCGCGGCGGCGTGGTGTTGCAGGTGGCCGCTGTCCTTGTTGCCGTCTTTGCCGTTGTCAGGGTTGATGGCGTCCGGCCCGGTTTCCATGCTGTCGGCCAGTTGCGCGGCGGCGGTGTCGCCCAGGCTTTGGCTGAGGCTGAGCGCGGCGTCGAGCTGGCTTTGCGCATGCTCGCGCGCCAGTTGTTTGCCGGATGCGCCGTTTTGCGCTTCGGTGCTGATGAGCAGGCCGTGGCCGGCGCGGATGGCGCCGTGCTGGTCGGTGCGTAGTTCGAAGCCTTCGCCGCGCGGCTGGGCTTTGCCATTGCTGCGCGGGTGGGTGAGGTAGCCCTGGTTGAGCTGGGTCTTGCCCGCTTCGCTACTGAGCTTGGCGCGGACTTCACCGGGCGTGTCGTCGAACAGCAGTTCGTTGTACTGGCCGCCCTGGTGTTCTTTGGATTTGATGCCGGACAGGGTCTTGTTGGCGGGCAAAGCGCCGGCACCGCTGAAGGCCGGGGTGGCGTGGCTGCCGTTGTACAGCACGCCAACAATCACCGGGCGGTCGATATCGCCTTCGATAAAGTCGACCAGCACTTCCTGGCCGATGCGCGGGATGAACTGGTGGCCCCAGCCGGCCCCGGCGCTGGGCATGGCCACGCGCAGCCAGCAGGAGGAGCGGTCGTCCAGATTGGCGCCGCTGCCGGGGTGTTCGTCTGGCCGCTGCCAGTGGAACTGCACCTTGATGCGGCCCAACTCGTCGGTGTGGACTTCTTCCCCCTCGGGCCCCACCACGGTGGCGGTCTGTACACCTTTAGATGTCGGCTTGGCCTGCGTGCTGTGGGCATAAGCCGGGGTGAGCGGAATGCCGCGGCGCTGGGCGGTGATCTGGGTCTGGAAGGGGCTGCTGTTCTGGCTGTCGTTTGATGTGCTGCTATCTCCCAGCAAGCCGCGCAGGCTGCTGGCCAGATCACCCGGCAGATTGTTGTTGGCACGGAAGGTTTGGCCGGTGACCACGAATTCACGCTGCTCGCTGCTGTCGCCCTCGTGCAGCGGATGTTCATCCAGGCGGAACCATTGGCCAGCGAGCAGGCTGCGTACTGAGCCGCTGCCAGAGAATTGCTTGGCCTGCACATCGTGCGCCTGCTGACGCCGCTGCGCATACTGACTCAGTTGCTCGGCATCGCTGGCGTAGTACAGCGACTGCGGGTCGTAATCCTGCAGGGTGGATTGCAAGGCATCGCCACTGCGGCCTTGCTGGATGCGGCTCTGATCGCCGCTGTGCTGGGTGCTCACCGGCTGGTAATCGAAACTGGCCAGCGCCACCGCACCGGACACCACCTGACGGGCGGCGCTCCAATCCGTCAGGCCGTCTTCTTCCTCGGTGGCATCGCTGCGGTGAAAGCGCACCCGCTCACTGGCGGCGGGCGGCAGGCTGTACGCATCATCAAACACCACCAGCTTGACCTGCGGATGCTCACCATCGACATGCTCGAAACGCCAGGCGTAACCCTCTTCGTGCAGCAGGCGCACGATGAAGTCGAAATCGCTCTCGCGGTATTGCAAACAGTAACTGCGCGGGTTGGCGGAGGCAGTGTGAAACTCCAGCGTCTGTACCTGGGCAAACACCGGATTATTGGCCTGATGCTCGGCCAGGATCTGCTTGACGATGTCCGGCACCGACAAGTCCTGAAACACCCGCGACGTACGACGCAGCCGCAGCAGCGCAAACGGCGGCTCGATGGTGAGGCCGTACTTGGCAAAACCGCCATCCGAACCCAGCAACTCGGCCCGTGACACCACCCCGCAACGCACCACCTGGCTGCCATCGGCATCCAGCACCCCCAGGCGGGCGGCCACACCGAGCAGCGACTTGAGCTCGATATTGCCATCCGGCGACAAACAACTGAGCTGATAGCGATAGGCTTGCGACACCCCCTCGCTGCCATCCAGCGTGTGTGGCAATAACTGCTCGGCGGCGATCTGCCCGCCATCCAGCTGCAGGGTGAGCAGGCGCTGGTGCTGGGAAAAGGCGGCGGCGAAGCTGGCGAGCAGGGAGGAGAAATCCATGGTGCGGGCTATCACGTCGGCTGACGTGAATCATCACATTCTGTTGAAAGTTCAACAGTTTATGCCTTCAGCATGGTGCAAACAAGGCTGAATGGCATGAATGCGTAGTTCTACGGATACGCCTGCATGCAGGAGGAAGGAGCCGGAGGATCATGCTGTATTTCAGCTGTTTTGCTCATTACTATAGCTTTGCAAGACCCAGCTGACGACAACTTCCTGCTGCTCGGGGATGCCGCGTAAGCGCTCCCACCAGTTAGTCTGCAGAGGAACTGTCATGGTTGGAAAGGGCTCTCCCTGATGGATATGTCGTTTTTCACTCGCCATTTGGTAAGCCGATAGATCAGTACACCATAGCCCGCTTTGTGGGCAGACAGCATGGCTGGGGGCTGCGTATCCTAATTTGATTTTGGGTGGCTGTTTCGGTTTTGGCAGTTCAGCCTTGGGCAAACCGGTGGCTGGATCCAGATTTTTGGCTTTCGCTAGGCCAATCACCAGCTTTTCATCAGGCTTGGCTGGTGGCGTATTTGCCTTCCACTCTTTTTCCCATTCAAAGCTGCCATCCCATGAGGGGAGCTTGGCAGGTGGCAACGGTACGATCTTGTCGATATCAGGTACCTTGGGGTTGCGACCATCGTAGCGCTTCAAAAAGGTCCAGATTGCCTCATAGCGTTTTACACGCTCCGGGTCGGGTTGGACATTCAAATAGTTGAGGTCGTTTTTACTCTTGCTTTTCTCTGCGTCAAATGCCGCCTGCAAGCCAAGAGCAGAAGCCGAATCTCCGGCCTTGGCAGCCTGCTGAAATGCATACATGGCATCGGGATAGATCTCGTCCGTTTGTAAATCAAACCCTAGACTGACGGCCGCTTTAGCATGCCCTTGTTCTGTAGCGCAACGCAGCATCTGCCGACCAATTTTGGGGGCAAGCTCAGGAGGAAGCAGTAGATCACCCACATACGCTTGAGCATCTGCGCTACCAAGATCGGCAGCTTTGCGGAAATACATCAGTGCCTTTTCATTATCCTGATCGAAGCCATAGCCGGTTTGCAAATAATGACCAATCAGGTAATAGCCGTTGGGGATGTTTTCGGCTACTAACTGTTCAGCCAAATCCAGCACTTCGTTGACGGCATCTGGTGATTCGACATCTCCCTTGCTCACCATGCGTTGCAGGTTGTTGTTGGCCTTGTAGTGGCCATGGGCGGTGGCAATACGGTATAGCCGCCCGGCCTCGGGCAGTAGTTCCGGCTTGTATTGCAGTTGAAGCCAACGAGCGTATTTGAACAGTTGATCCACTTCAGGGGCTAATTGAGGTAGGTGATCTGCTTCATGTACGCAGCTAAAGGCCAACTTGGTCTGTACAGCCTTAAGATCGGGTTGTTGTGCCATTGGAGTGTCCTTGTGGCCGCAGGCGGCCAACAGCAAAGGTAATACGAGCCAGGCAATACGCATCGTTTAGTCCAGGTCGGTGGTGCTACTGGTGTCACTGCTGAATTTGACTAGTGGGACAGTCGGATTAAATTTCTTTGCTCGCAACGGAATGTTTTTATCCATAAGTTGTCTCCATTGGTCATAAACCAGCGCAAGCTGTTGTTGTTTGCGGGCATCAGCAGTATTTCCCTGATTTGCCGTATGTTTACCCCATAAATAATCCCGGGTTACACGGGTGATCTCTGGCTGACAATGGCAGACATTGATTTCGCTATCGCCCACCATGCTGCGCAAGTTGATATTGGCAGAACCCAGGGTCATGAAGGTATCGTCGATCATCATCAGCTTGGCGTGGATATAGACATACTGCCAATCGTGTCCCGGCTGGTAGCCATCCTTGGATACCAGCGAGCAAATATGGGTTTTCAGGCCGGGAGTGTCTGTGTCTGGAATTTTGTCTTGCTTGGCATCCGCCTGCTTTCTCTTCAGCTCTTCCAGCTTCTTGCGTTTTTCCGGCAAACCAAGGCTGGCTTCTGATGGCAAGGCACCAGATGGACTGCGCATGGCATTACGCTTCTGTTCGGCCATGATGACCTCCTGCCTTGCCCGGCTTACCTCTTTGCTAAGGTCACCTCGAGCCAGCTCTGGCATTTGCCCGCGTTTGCCTAGTGCATCCAGCATCCTGTATGTGTTCTTGACACCCTTGCCCATGCCTTCGGCATTGTCATTGGTCACTACCATCAAATACAAAGGACCATGCAGCCCTGGGTCACGACTATTTGCTAACTGATTCTTGGTGGCCTGCTTGATCGCATCAGCGAAGTTCACCCAGCGGAAATACTGGTTTTCAATGTAGATGTACTGGCTGGCATGATTGATAGCGTTCAAGTACAGATGCTTGATGTCCTGCACAGTAAACTCCCCGTCCACCTTACCCTTGGGCCGAGTCTGGCTTTGCGTACGGGCAATCTGGGCCATGACTGGTGTCCCCAGCGTTGGTCGAGGTTTGAAATGTTTTAATTCCAGAACTGCGCGCTGACCGGTCAGGTTTTCGCCTGTCGCCTTGTCCCAGCCCGATACGAAATTATGGTTGATATGAACGAGAATCGGCCCAGTCAGTCTGCTGGAAATGTCATGTCGGGCAGTAGCGCCATTGCGCCCCAGATGAGGCTCCTGCTTCACATAGTGATGGTCATCCTTATCCCAGTAGGCATCCAGCATGTTGTGCCCCATGACAAAACCCAACGCTTGATCTGGATGCTCATAATCGATCAATACGGTTTTTTGATGGTGACTGGGTGTTTTGGAGGTGGCAGCCGCATGTATGGCTGAGGCACCATTGCGCAACATATTTGGCAGGATGTATGCATTTTTGTCGGTATCGTCGAAATCCCGAGTGCGAAACTGAATGTTTTTGTTTGCACGGATATCCTGATGCCAACCGATATCGTAACACTCCTGCAGAAAATTCTCGTTATCGCCCCGCTTCAGGTTATAGCCAGGATTCATTACCTCGGGAATTTGTCCGATGGGATTATTCCAAGTCAGAATCCGGATTTTGA
This sequence comes from Aquitalea magnusonii, assembly GCF_002217795.2. Lineage (NCBI taxonomy): Bacteria > Pseudomonadati > Pseudomonadota > Betaproteobacteria > Neisseriales > Chromobacteriaceae > Aquitalea > Aquitalea magnusonii. Next base: position 1,345,712 of record NZ_AP018823.1, on the reverse strand, counting down.
CACCCTCCAACGACTTCATTTCCAGCAGTTCGCCAATAGGCATGAGCTTGCCTTTGGGATGCAATTTGCGACGGGTGAATGGTAGCTTGCCGGCCATATCGTCAACGACCTGATCAATATTGTCCTTGGTTAGCGGTGGAAGCTGGGGCTGTTGCAGGAAATCCTTGATCGGTGGAGCAGAGGTGCCCCGTTTGAAATACATGGAGGGTTGAAAACCCCAGCAGACGATGTCCACGCTATGCTTGGCGGTCAGGATGGCATCGTAGATGGCCCCAAACGCGGCCTCTCCATTGATGAGTGGCTGGAAGGTGGCGTTCACCTCGTGAAATTCAGGTTTGTAGCCTGGCGGGTTGCTATCGGACAGGCGACGTCCCCCCGGTATTGAGTAGCACGTGACTTTAGAGTCCAATCAACCCCATATGGAGATTGGACATGAAGAAACGTTTCACCGAAGAACAGATCATCGGCTTCCTGCGCGAAGCGGAAGCCGGCATGCCCGTTGCACAGTTGTGCCGCAAATACGCCTTCTCAGAAGCCAGCTATTACCTTTGGCGCAACAAATTCGGCGGAATGAATGTCTCCGAGGCCAAGCGTCTCAAGGAGCTGGAAACCGAGAATGCGCGCCTGAAGAAACTCCTGGCCGAGACCATGCTCGAGAACGAGATTGCCAAAGAGGCCTTGCGAAAAAAGTGGTGAGCGCACCGTCACGGCGGGAGTTGGTGCGCCATCTGGTGGGCAAAGGGCTCAGCGAGCGTCGATCGCTCCGTCTAGCCGACATGAGCCCCAGTTCATTCCGCTACCAACCCGCCACCGACCATAATGTCGCCTTGAAAGCGCAGATCATCGCGCTCGCGCAACGGCACCGTCGCTACGGTGCTGGCATGATCTATTTGAAGCTGCGGCAGAGCGGCATGGTGGTCAATCACAAGCGGGTGGACCGGCTTTATGCTGAGGCAGGTCTGCAAATTCGCCGGCGTAAGCGCAAGAAAATTCCCGTGGCCGACCGTCATCCACTGGCTCGCCCTTTGGCGGCCAATCAGGTTTGGTCGATGGACTTTGTGTTCGACCGGACGGCGGAGGGGCGTGTCATCAAGAATCTGACGGTGGTCGATGATGCCACGCATGAGGCAGTCGCCATTGTTCCGGAACGTGCGATGGGAGGCCTGCATCTGACCCGCGTCCTTGACCAGTTGGCGAAGACACGTGGCTTGCCCAAAGCCATCAGGACCGATAACGGCAAGGAATTCTGCAGCCGAGTGATGTTGAGCTGGGCCCACGCTCATGGGGTTCAGCTCTTTCTCATCGAGCCGGGCAAGCCCAATCAGAACGCTTACATCGAATCCTTTAATGGGCGTTTCCGGGATGAGTGCCTGAACGAACACTGGTTCACCAGCCTGCGCCAGGCCCAGGTTGTCATCGAAGCCTGGCGAAGGGAATACAACAATGAAAGGCCGAAGAAAGCACTGGGTGGTTTGACGCCGGCAGCCTATGCCGAATCATTTGCGGAGAAATCAGGTAAATTAAGCTTGGACTCTAAAGCCCCCTGCTACTGAAAGTGGGGGGACGTCGGTTGAACGACATCTCGGGCGAACTGGTGAACCTCTACCGGGTGGTGCAACACCACCTGGAAGAGTTTGTACGCCAGTTCAAGTGGGCACTGATTTCGCGGGAAATGTACAAGTGGCTGCAGATCACCCCGGAGGTCATCCTCACGGATATCCAGCGGGCAGCCCGCTTTTACTACCTGCAGAAGATGGCCTTTGGCGGCAGGGTCAGCAGCCAGGTCTTTGGCACTGCCACCACCACTCCACCCCGGATGAACCTGCTGCGCATTGAGGAGGAGCTGTCGTCCGCGCACTTGCGCCTGGCCCGGACCTACATTGAGCACCTGGACTGGAAAACCTGCATCCAGAAGTACGACCGGCCTCATACCCTGTTCTATGCTGATCCGCCTTACTGGCAGACGGAGGGCTATGGTGTGCCGTTTCCGTTTGAAGAGTACCAGGCGCTGGCCGAGGTGATGCGCAGCTGCAAGGGCAAGGTGGTCTTGAGTATCAACGACCACCCAGATATTCGTGACGTGTTCGCAGATTTCAGGATGGAGCAGGTAGCTATCCAGTACAGCGTGAATCCGAAGAAAGGGAAGTCCAGCGCGGAGCTGGTCATTTGTAGCTGGTAGCCAGCTTGAACCATGGTCAATTTTTATCATGCTCTTGGCATGGTATAATCATTCGCTTCAATGAATCATGCTGGAGCAGGCGATGGGAAAAGCAATTATCCGCGAGGGTGATCCAACGTCTCACGGCGGTACGGTGCTGGAAGCATTTCCTCACCTGTCCGTCTATGGAAAAAATGCAGCCGGTGTAGGACACAAAGGCTATTGCCCTCAATGCAAGCGGGACTTCGTCATTGTTGCTGGCGCTCAGAATGTGGCTTACTTCGGTAAAAACGTCGCGGTTGAGGGGATGCTGACATCTTGTGGTGCAACTCTGATTGCAACGCAGAGTCAAGCGACTATCGATGTTGCTCCAGGTGGACAGGCGATAATGGCGGGTTCTCTGATGGCATCCGTACTGCAGAAAGCCGCAGCCTCCACACCGTCATTTGATGAACAAATCAAATTCGTCCTTCCCAATAATAGCGTTTTGGCGAATACCGCTTATGCATTGACGCTGGCAGACGGCACCACCATCGAGGGCTCTACTGATGCGGAAGGAAAAACGCAGCGGATCGAAACAGATAGCGCACAAGATATTGTCAGCGCCGAATTTTATCAGGACATGTTTTATGGCTGTGACTGTGCAGCCGACCACATGTGCGAGGCCGGTGGGCGTGCGCCAACGCCCGCGATGAAGGTCGAGTTAAAAGGCATTAAAACCAACTCACAAGCGATTGGATCATCTGTGGTCAATCACCCCCTGCCCGCACCTGATGTGCGGCCAATGACAGCAGGTGAAATCACGATGGCGAAGACCGTCTTTAAAGACGCCATCGACTATAGCTTGGTCAAAATCCACAAGGGTGGTCTCTTCGGCCAGCCGGACCGCTCTGACAACGCCATGACGCCAAAAGGGGAGATTCACTTCCCCTCCAGTGCGTATGAGCCCGATTTTTCTGCTCCTTCCGTCGAGCCTGGTACTCAAGTCTGGTTCATTCATGAGATGACTCACGTTTGGCAATACCAGCTTGGCTATTCAGTCGTTTGGGCGGGCATCAAGCTAAGTACTAGAGGGGGATACTCGGACGATGGCGTAAAAGGTCAGCCGGCACCTGCGTATCGTTACAACCTTGATGGCGAGGATAAAGGCAAGACAATGCCCGATTTCAATATGGAGCAGCAGGCCCAGTTGGTTTCCCATTACTTTGGCGCTACTGTGTTGAGCATGTCAGTGTATGCCAAAAGACTGCCCGGTCTACGAGCTGCATTGACACGCTTCATCAATACTCCGAAAGATCCAACCTTGTTACCACAGACGACTAAAGTGGAGCCAAAGCCATGACAATAAAAAAAATGGCATTCTTGATGTTGCTAGGGAGCATATCGACATGGGCGACCGCAATGTCCAAACCCTATGATGCTGTGGCTGGCCTCACCCTTCGTAGCGGTAAACCGTGCATCTTCTCGCAGGAACCTCTTCCCCAGGAGCCACCAGACTACATGAAGGATATGGGATTAGCATTCCGTGTTTTCAGCGAGTCTCCAAGCGCACCAGGATACCTCTGGGATGCATGGTTCAAAGTATGGAAAAAACCCTTACCGGACTCAGCCTCTACCTGTGTGGCCTACGGGGAAGCACAATCTGATATAACCCGCCACCCAGCCAAACCCCTACCATTGGATACACCACTATCCTTCGATATGGATGGCCAGTATGGCCGTCACAACGTACGATTTTGTCTGCGCAAAGATTCTCAAGGTAAGCGTTATTTATCCACAGCAGTTCGTAAAGATGGTGTGTCTGCATGTACAGCAGATCCACTTAAAAACAGTCATCCTTAAATTGTCTTCAGGAGGCCAGTGATGGATACGAATCCCATAATTGCCCTATTTGAAACACAAGCCCAGATGCTGGATGTCAGTGACCAACAAACGAACATTGATGATGCTATTGTCAAGCTGACCACTTGGCTTTACTTGAGCCAGGGCGTGTTATCTGAGGATGATATGACTCTACTCGTTGAAGTCGGCGGCATTCTCTACAGAGAAGGGTTGGAGCGCCGTTTGCAGCAGCGACGCAATGATATGGGCTTCTAGCGCCAGCTACCGGCCCCTTTCCCGCATCTTTGTACTCCCCATGCCCGCACAATGCGGGCATGACTACTTCGAATGACCATTTATTCGTATGGGTGAATACCATATCCAACATCAGTCACTGCTAGAGTTTTCAGCAGCAGATGACTTATTTAGATGTCTCGAACATTAAACATCTGAATCGCCCCTCCTTTCCTAGACACTTCGCGAGCCTCACACTAGGCCCCACAAGGAGGTGTCATGAGCAAGCCGCGTTTCCCCGAAGCGTTCAAGATTGAAGCAGTCAAACAGGTAACCGAGCGTGGTTACCCAGTGGCCGAAGTCGCCAGCCGTCTCGGCGTATCTGCCCACAGCCTGTATCAATGGCTGAAACGCTTCGACCCCAAGCGCGCCCAACCGGCCGAACCCGCAGACCAGCAAGCCGAAATCCGACGTCTCAAGGCAGAGCTCAAACGGGTCACCGAGGAGCGCGACATCCTAAAAAAGGCCGCCGCATACTTTGCCAAGGAGTCCGGGTAAGGTATGCCTTCATCCGGGCCCATGCACAGCAGTTCCCTATTCGACGTCTGTGTCGTGTTATGTCGGTGCATCCCAGTGGCTACTACGCCTGGAAAGCATCCCCGCATTCACCACGAGCGCGTGAAGACCAGCGCTTGCTGGAGCACATCAAGCAGGCGTGGCTCGAAAGTGGCGGTGTCTATGGCTATCGCAAGGTGCATGACGACTTGCAGGCTCAGGGAGAGCGCTGTGGCAAACATCGTGTGGCTCGGCTGATGAAGCAGGAGGGCTTACGTTCGCAGACGGGTTACCACCGGCGTCCTGGGCATTACAGTGGCCGCCCGGCCGTGGTGGCACCTAACCACCTACAACGCCAGTTCTCCGTGAATGAGCCGAATACAACCTGGGTGACCGACATCACTTATATCCGCACGCATGAGGGGTGGTTGTACCTGGCGGTGGTGCTGGACCTGTTCTCGCGGCAGGTGATTGGCTGGTCGATGCAGTCACGTATCGATAGAGAGCTGGTGCTGAATGCCCTGTTGATGGCGGTATGGCGACGTCAGCCCAAGCAGGAAGTGCTGGTGCATTCCGACCAGGGGAGCCAGTTCAGTAGTTACGACTGGCAGGACTTCTTGAAGGCTCATCGCTTGGTACCCAGCATGAGTCGGCGTGGGAACTGCCACGACAATGCCGTGGCAGAGAGTTTCTTCCAGTTGCTGAAGCGGGAGCGCATCAAGCGCAAAACCTATCACGACAGGGAGGAGGCCCGGCGGGATATCTTCGATTACATCGAAATGTTCTACAACCCGAAACGCCGGCATGGTTCCGCAAACGGGCTATCGCCGGTAGAGTTTGAGAAGCAATATTTCCAACGGCTCAAGAGTGTCTAGAGAAGCCGGGGCGATTCAATTCGATTGTGGGAGCCTCAGCGGTGGGAACCTGGAGAGCCATGCACTCGTTGGTAGCAGTGGGCGGCAACTTTACGATTTTTTTAGCGCAGAGGGTTGCATGAAATTTGAATATACGGCGGTAACTGATCTGCAGTGGGCTAACAACGGCCGCGCAATCACGATGACCGTATGTTTTGTCACTCTGGGGGCCGTGCCATTTACGGCAGCGCCAGATGACACGACAGAACATGGCCGGGAGCTTTTTGCGCGGGCCGTTGCCGGTGATTTTGGAGACATCCGAGAGTCGGATACTGATGATGCCATGCTGCGTTATAACCAGATTCAGCAAGCACAAGCTGCGCTGGACGCGTCTGACCGAACGGTACTACGCTGCTACGAGAAATCTATTCAGGTACCGACCGAGTGGGCAGCGTATCGTAATGATCTAAGGGAAATCATCCGCGCGACATCATTTGATTCCTCGGTGAAACTTCCGACTAGACCGCCATTCCCACTGGATGCCTGATGGCTAAAAACTACGCTATGGTTAGAGCCTGCTTTTGCAGGCTCTTTTGCATTTGTTGCGAGGGGTACTCAGTGCAAAAGCGCGTGCGAAAGTGTGTGTGGGGGGGTAGTTATTTTGTCACCGGTATTTGATCGGCGATGAAGCGACGAAAGCCAGTAACCAAGAGGCGATCAGCATGGCGGGGGCATCCAGCTTGTCGTGCAGGAAAATGCGTAAAAATAGCTGTAGATTGATTGATCTTGCAGTATTTTTGACACCGGACCGAATGGTTTGTGGCTCTGGATGAATGGTCGGATAGCATTCATCATTGGCCGCCTGGTACATCAAGGGCGCCGGTTGGAGATAGCGCGGGCCAGTTGGTTTTGGCAAGTCGAGCGCATCATTCAATAGCCGCCTGAGGCGCTCGACATCCGTATCTCCGGCATGATGGGCTGAACCTCGCAGATGGACAGGCCGTTAGACTAGTGCCCACCTGTCCTTTTGGAAACTGTCGAAAAGTAGAGTCAGGCCACCAGTGCGTCCAGGGCCTGGGTCATGGTTTCACGACTGCCGCCCCTGGCAATGTAGTCATACAAAAAGGCCACCACCTGGCCACGCTGGTCCGGACGCAGCTTCAGGCCACGTTCTTGCAGGATGGACTCCAGCACCGATTCCACCATCTGCAACATGGCAACGTCCACGGCAGCGGGTGCCGCACCCTGCGTTGCTGACAACTGCCTGGCGGCTGCCACCAACGGCTCCACCTGATACTGCTCTGGCAGCCGATACACGCGGCGCTCCCCTCCCCGCCCGGTCACCGTCTCGCTATACCACTGCTCTCGATCGGCCCGCGCAATGATGGCAGGTTTGCTCGTCGGCAAACCGGGAATCCGCAAATCGGCAATCTCACTGGCTGATAACAAATCCTGCACCTAACACTTACCCCACTTAACCGTTAAGCACGGCCTGACAGTTACCGCATCAGGCACGCACAAAATTAGCCAACAAAGGCAGCGGTTTAGATGAATAGCGACGCAGCAGTCATAAAGTACAGAAACGATAAGTGTTAATCACTTAACACATTGACCGTTATTTTCTTAACACTTAACGTGTTCACACCTGATCACCGCAAAGGATTAAGGCATGAACACATCTGCTGCCGTCAAAAAAACCGCACCGGACTGGCACCGTGCGGACATCGTAGCGGCCCTGCACAAACAGGGCTGGTCCCTGCGCAAGTTATCGCGGGAAATCGGCCTGAGCGCCGGAGCGCTCAACAACGCCCTGGACCGGCCCTGGCCCAAGGCGGAACGCATCATCGCCGCCACCATCGGCCAGCCACCAGAAGTGATCTGGCCCAGCCGCTACGCAAAACGCCATTCTAAACCGGTTTTGCCTCCTCTTGTTTCCGCCATGGTACTGGCCGACCCCGCCAGCGCCCTGTCCTGAATGAATGGTAAGCACGCATCCGCCAGCGCGCCACCACCACGATTCCCGCACAGAGGAAACCCACGGTGAGAAAACCCAACTGGAAACATCGCTACGCCAGCAATCTAGATGAAGCCATCGAACTGTGCGCCGACCACGCCGCCGACAAGCTGCGCCGTCCGGCCAAAGTCATGGCAGACCTGATGGGCGTGGAGCTCAAGACCTACTACCGCTGGCTGGCCGAATCCTCCATGCCGCTTAACCGCCTGCGTCAGTTTGAAGCCTTCACCGGTGCCAGCTACATCAGCGACTACCTGTGCCTGGCCCATGGTGACAAGGTCGTCATCCGCATTGCCAGCGGTAAAAAGGCCGACCACACCGACCTGGCCGATCTGCACGCAGGCTTTGCCGACGCCATGTCCCTGCTGGTGCGCTTTTACCAGCACGGCGAATCGCTGGACGAAACCGTGGACGCCCTCACCGGCATCCTGTCCCGGCTGGCCTACCAGCGCGAAAACATCAGCAAGAGCAGCGAACCGGAACTGGCCCTGTTCGGGAGCCAAACATGACGTCCCGGCAGTACAGCGCCACCGAGCTGCTGGCCCTCAAACTGCCGGTACTGCCCGGCAGCAAGGTCGCCCTGCTCGCCCGTGCCGACAAGGAACACTGGCCCTATCAGGAAAGCCGTGGCCGCGGTGGCAAGCGCAGGCTCTACACCCCACCGGCCTATGTGATGGACGCCATGCGCCAGGCTCAGGCTGGCAGTCTGATCAACAGCGAACCCGCGCCGCCCCCGGCCCCCCTGCCTGCCGCAGCGCAAAACACGGCCCAAACCCTCTGCGCCGATGCCCGTCTTGGCGTCTTGCAGGTCCTGCAATCGCTGATGCAGCGCACCGGTTACCCGATGAAAAAAGCCGCCGCCCTGCTGCTGGACATGGCCCGGCTGGGCAGCGCCAGCGAGCAGCTGCAAGCCATGCTGAAACTGGCGCGTGACGAGCGTGGCCGGCCCAGTACGGACGGTTTGCCCAGCGTGCGCAGCCTGCTGCGGCTGGCCGAATACCAGCAGCAAGGCCGTCTGGCCCCGGCCCAGCGCCAGCCGCAGCTGAATGTGCCGCCGTGGGCTGCCAGCTTCATGCGCCACTATCAGCGCCCGGAAAAACCCACGCTGGAACACGCCTACCGTCAGTTTGCCGCGCAGTGGAAGGCTGAACAGGGCCAGGCCGATCTGCCCAGCGTGTGGCAGGTACGGCGCTTTGTCAGCAAGGTGGGCGAAATCAGCCGCCACAGCGGCCGCATGGGCGAGCGCGAGCTCAAAACCCTCAAGCCCTTCATCCGCCGCAGCTTTGCCGACCTGCAACCGGGCGACATCTACAGCGCAGATGGCCACACCTTCGACGCTGAAGTACAGCACCCGCTGCACGGCCGCCCCTTCCGCCCGGAAATCACCACTCTGGTGGACATCGCCACCCGCAAGGCCGTGGGCTGGTCGGTGGGGCTGGCAGAAAGCGCACTGGTAGTGCTGGACGCGCTACGCGATGCCTGCCTCAAGCACGGCATCCCGGCGGTGTTTTATGTCGACAACGGCAGCGGCTACAAAAACCAGATGATGCTGGACACCGCCACCGGCTTCATGGCCCGGCTGGGCATCGAGATGATCAACAGCCTGCCCTACAACTCCCAGGCACGCGGGGTGATAGAACGGCTGCACCACACCATCTGGGTGAATGCCGCCAAAACCCTGCCCGGCTATGTCGGCCGGGACATGGACAAGCAGGCCAGGCATGCCAGTTTCAAGATCACCCGCCACGCCATCCGCCAGTCCGGCAAGAACGGCAGCAGCGCTGCCATGCCGCTGCTGGGCTGGGCCGACTTCGTGCAGTTTTGCGAGCAGCAAGTGGCTGACTATAACGCCCGCCCGCACCGCAGCCTGCCGCGCATTGCCGACCCGGCCACAGGCCGCCGTCGCCACATGAGCCCGGACGAACAATGGGCCGCCCACCTCACCCAGGGCTTTGTGCCGCACAGCATCAGCGATGACGAAGCCCGCCCGTTGTTCCGCCCGCAACTGCTGCGCACCGTGCGCCGCTGCGAAATCGAATTGCTCGGCAACCGCTACTTTGCCCGCGCACTGGAAGAACACCACGGCGAGCAGCTGCATGTCGGCTACGACATCCACGACCCCAGCCGCGTGTGGGTGTACGACGCCGCCGGCCGCTACCTGTGCAGCGCCGAACTCAACGGCAACCAGCGCGACTACCTGCCGCGCAGCCTGCTGCAACAAGCCCGCGACAAACGCGCCCAGGGCCGCGAACGCCGTCTGCAACAGCAGCTGGCGGAAGTCCGCGCCGAACGGCAAGGCCAACCCGCCCTCACTCTGCAGGCTGACGAAGTGCTGCCCGGCCTGCGCGGGACGGACATCGCCGGGGCCTTCGAGCGCCTGCACAGCAGCCCGGCGAGCCCGCCGACCGTCAGTGCAGACGGGTTTGCCGTCCCCGCCGACCCACAGCAACGCCTGAACTTGCACCGCCAGCTCAGCTCCAGCGACACCCCGCTCAGCCCGCAACAACAACGCTGGCTGGCCAGCTACGCCAAGAGCCACGAATACAAGGTATTGCACCAGAAAACCGCCTGAGGACCACCATGACCCACCCGCACAGCCACCGCATCGCCCCCATTGCCAACCTCGACCTGGTCGCGGTGGTGATGGAAAAACTGGTCAACCGCCAGGACAGCCTGCCCGGCCTGGCCGTCTACTACGGCCCCTCCGGCTGGGGCAAAACCACCGCCACCGTGGCGGTGGCCAACCGCAGCCGCGCCTATTACGTGCAACTGCGCAGCGCCTGGAGCCGCAAGACCCTGCTGGAAAAAATCCTGTTTGAAATGGGCATCAAGCCCGCTGGCACCATCCCCGCCTTGCTCGACCAGATCTGCGAACAACTGGCCGCCAGCCGCCGCCCGCTCATCCTGGACGAATTCGACTACTGCGCGGACAAGCACGGCATGATCGAACTGGTGCGCGACATCTACGAAGGCAGCCAGTCCAGCCTGCTGCTGGTGGGTGAGGAACAACTGCCGCACAAGCTCAAGCGCTTCGAACGCTTCCACGGCCGCGTGCTGTCCTGGCTGCCCGCCGCCGCCGTCAGCCTGGCCGACAGTCGCCAGTTGGCTGCCATCTACTGCCCGGACATCCCGCTGGCCGACGACCTGCTGCAACACCTGGTGGCCCTCAGCCACGGCAGCGTGCGCCGCGTGTCGGTCAACCTGGTCAATGTCTACGACACCGCCCTGGTGGAAGGCATGGACAGCGTGGACCTGGCCACCTGGGGCCAGCGCCCGCTGTACACCGGCGAAGCCCCGCGCCGCCATGGCAGCGCAGCATAAGGAGCCCGCCATGAAAACCCTGCTCCCGAACCGACTGCCCGCCCAGCTGGAACAACGCGGTGGCAAAAGCAAGCGCCAGCGCATCTGGGAAGCCATCCGCGCCCGGCAACAAGACCTCAGCGTCGCCGAACTGGCCTGCGCCAGCGGCGTGGACAACGCCACCACCATCAGCTACCTGCGCGCACTGGAAAAAGGCGGCTACCTGCACGCCCACAGCCCGGCCAGCAGCAACGGCACCGGCAAACGCTACCGGCTGATGCGTGACAACGGCGTGGAAGCCCCGCGCCTGAACAAAAGCGGCCAGCCGGTCAGCCAGGGCAACGGCAACGAAACCCTGTGGCGCACCATGCGCATCCTCGGTCAGTTCAGCAGCCGCGACCTGATCCAGCACGCCGCCAGCGCCGGCATCCACATTGCCGATGACAGCGCCAACACCTATCTGCGCACCCTGTACCGCGCCGGCTACCTGCAACTGCTGGAAGCCTCGCGCCCGCTGGGCGTGGGCAAGGGCAAAACCCTCAACCGCTATCGCCTGCTGCCCGGCAAATACACCGGCCCGCGCCCGCCCATGATCCAGCGCAGCAAATGCGTGTACGACCCCAACCTGGCCAGGGTGGTCTGGCAAGAGGACATCCGCCATGACGACGACTGAACCGCACTGGCTTGCCCTGCTACGCCGCGCCGCCGCAGCCAGCAGCATCGGCCAGCTGGCCAAGCGCATGGGCTACAGCCGCACCACCCTCAGCCTGGTGCTGGCCGGCAAATACCCCGGCGACACCCGCCACGTGGCGCGCAAGGCGCTGGCACTGCTGGACAGCTGCCACTGCCCCTGGCTGCAACAGGACATTCGCCAGGCGGACTGCCGCGCCATCGCCCTGGCCCAGGCCCCCACCCATCACCCCGGCAAGCTCGCCCACTGGCGTGCCTGCCAGCACTGCCCGCAACGCCCACAAGGAGAAGGAGAACGCCATGACGCCAACCATCCTGCCTGACCCCGCCGTGCCGCCGCATGTGCAGGACAACGCCAGCATGCTGCTGGCCGCGCTGCGCATCGCCCAGGCTGTGCGCCAGCTCACCGAACGCGGCCTGTCAGTAGTCAGCGCCAGCCTGCAACACACCGAGCGCCCCACCATCCGCATCCGTACCAGCCCGCGCTGCCAGCGGCTGATCGCCAGCGGGGACGCCGTCTATTACAGCTTTGGCCACGACACCTATTTCGGCCACTACCGCCAGGGCCAGTTCCAGCTGGAAGGCTGCCGCATCGTCTGGACCGAATTCGGCCACTAAACCCTCAGGAGACCACCATGCACGACACCCCCGTCAAGCAAGACTACCGCAGCCTGCGCCGCCAGACCGGGCTGAACCAGCAACAGTTCTGGAGCCGGGTTTTCGTCACCCAGTCCGGCGGCAGCCGCTACGAAAACGAGCGTAGCGTCCCCGCCCCGGTGGCCGAACTGGTGCGCCTGCACCACCAGCTGGGCATCGACACCAGCAAGATCACCCCCGCCAACGCCGAACTGCTGCGCAGTCTGCTGTCCGGCGACATCGACAGCGCCATGCTGGAAGCCACCGCCCAGCGCTGCCGGCTGGTAATGGCCGCCCTGGGCAACGGAGCCAGCGAACTGCTCACCCTCAGCGGCCACATCACCCGTGTACTGGGTACCCACACGGAGGCCCGGCCATGAGCACCCCGCAAGGCTACAAACAGGACGCCCGCGGCCGGCTGGTGCCGCTGGAACACATCAAGCCCATCGACCAGGCACGGGATGATCTGGTCAACGACATCGTCAACCGCGCCCGCCAGCTCAACCGCAGCCTGGCGGACTTCAAAACCGCCGTGTTTGCCGACATCAACGCCTTTGTCGAACTGTCCGGCGAACGCTACGGCGCGAAGCTGGGCGGCTCCAAGGGCAATGTGACGCTGCTCAGTTTTGATGGCCGCTACAAGCTGCTGCGCGCCATTCAGGACACGCTGGCCTTCGACGAAGGCCTGCAAGCCGCCAAAAGCCTGATCGACGAATGCCTACACGAATGGACGGAAGACGCCCGCAGCGAAATCCGCGCCATCGTCGGCGATGCCTTCAATGTCGACAAGGCCGGCAACATCAGCACCGGCCGCATCCTCGGCCTGCGCCGCCTCGACATCCAGGACGAGAAATGGCAACGCGCCATGCAGACGCTGTCCGACTCGGTGCGGGTGCAATGCTCCAAAAGCTACATCCGCATTTATGAACGCATCGGCGACAGCGACCAGTATCAGGCGCTGCCGCTCGACATCGCAGGGGTATGACATGGACACCATACAGCGCCGGGTGCGCGTCACCATTGAACGAGAACTCACCATCGAACTGCCCGCCGACTTCGCCAGCGAAGACTATCTGCAGCAGTTTCGCGATGGTCTGTGGGACATCGACAGCATCGACGACGTGTTCTGTTACGCCGCCGAAATGGCCGTCACCCATGGCAGCAATAGCCAGCACGACGGACTGGGCTGGATCTGCGAAAAAGGTATCCCGCCCACCCGGCCCATCAAGGTCTGGTTCGACACCCTTAGCAATGATTGCGATTGCGAAATCATTATCCACCGCTTCTAAGGAGCACAGCATGAACAAGCAACAACTCATCACCGCCCTGTCCGACAAGGCCGGCCTCAGCAAGGCCGACGCCCTGCGCCTGGTCGACGCACTGGAACAGACCATCCGCGAACAAGCACAGCAAGGCAATGAAGTCGCTTTCGCCAGCATCGGCCGCTTCAAGGTACGCACCAGCGCCGCCCGCAACGGCCGCAACCCCAAAACCGGCGAAAGCCTGGCCATCCCGGCAAAACGCAAGGTGGTGTTCCTGCCGGGCAAGGCCTTGAAGGACGCCATTGCCTGACCTTCCGCGAAACCGCCGCGAGGCGGTCTGCCCGGCGTGGTGGCCGGGTACTGATGAGCAGCCAGGAGAATGCAATCAAGGATCAATGATGCAGAAAAACCAAGAAATCAATACAGAGCGGCTCATTCGGTGGGCTCAGGAAAGTAGTGAAGCAGCATGTCGCGGTAAGCAACTCCTTGCTCAATCCAACTCTCCTGCAGGGCGCTGGAAAGCCAGTTTGAAACAAGGTGCTCGCTACTTATTTGGAAGACTTTTTTGGCGGCGCTTGGATTCGAATGGGTCGAGAGAAGTGAAATAAGCAAGCTGGTCATTACTTGCTGCTGCACCTCAAGTGTGCGAAGCCGCTCTTGAACATTGAGGTTAATAGCATCTTGCTGATTTGACATAGCTGAACTCCCACGACGGTGAATGAAGTGCACGTTGACTGCATGCATTGCCATTTTACCCGAATGGGATGTGCGAAACCGCCGCGAGGCGGTCTGCCCGGCGTAGTGGCTGGGTACTGATGAGCAGCCAATCCATTATTCAACACCTTGCAGCCGTGAGCAGCCAGCCCCGACCAACTCACTGGGGTGCCGTCCTCTGATACAACGGCAGGCTGCTCACGCATGCATTGCGCCGAGGAAGCGCCATGAAAGACTCTCGCAAGGCCCTGATCGCCAAACTGCACATCGCCCGCCAGCAACTGGCCATGGCCGATGCTGACTACCGCAGCCTGCTGGCGCGCATCGCACCCGGCTGCACCAGCAGTACCCAACTGGACCTGCTGCAGTTATTGCAGGTGCTGGCGGAAATGCAGCGCCTGGGCTTTGTTCCCAGGCCCGGCCCACGCCACAGCAAACGGCCACAACCCACCGCAGGCCGCCAGGCATTGATAGGCAAGATCGAAGCACTGCTGGCCGAAGCCCGTCGCCCCTGGCACTACGCCGACGCCATGGCCAGGCGCATGTTTCAGATAGACAAGGTGGATTGGCTGGACGCACAGCAACTGCACAAGCTGGTCGCCGCGCTGATGATGGACGCACGCCGCGCTGGGAGGAAAACAAAATGAAACTGGAACAGGTTCAACACTTGCTACCAGAAATGGCGCAACTCATCGCCAGTCTGATCGGCCTGCCCAAGGCGCTCAAGCTGATCGAAGCATGGGGCGGCACCACTTTTCCCGTCAGCAAAAACCAGCGCCGCCAGGGACAAATCCGCTACGAGGCGTTGGCCGAAGTGGTGGGCGTGGACGCTGCCGACATCCTCACTCGCCACTTTGGCGGCGAGGTCCTGGCCATCCCGCGCTGCGCCGCCGCCCTGCGTGCCATGCGCAACCAGCAGATCCGCGACAGCTTTGACAGCCTCAGCCGCCACCACCCCGCCAGCCACGCCGTGCACCAGCTGGCAAGGCAGTACCAGATTACGGAGAGGCAGGTGTGGAGCATATTGAAGACGGCAACTGACCGGACGACGGGAGAGCAACAAGGGGCGTTATTCTAGTCTGAGCAATTTCACTCGTAATTTGGAGTTGCTCACCATGCATCGCCCTCAGTTTTGCCCGCCGAAGGAAGTAGTTGAAACCGCCTTTGCGCAAATGACCCATGATATTGACTGGCCGGAGGCCATTAGAGCCACCTTGCTAGAGCAATTTGACCAAGGCCTGGTCAAGGGGGATACCGACTGGTCTGCCGAAGAGATGGAAGCCACGCTAAAAACGGTAGATTGGCAATGGCCTTGGTTTGATGAGTGGGCCGCCCGTTTCAAGGAAAGGGAAGATTGGCCTTATATGTGGGCAGACGGTTGCCTGGATGAAGACCCACCCAGCGCTCCAAGCACCTTGGAAGAGGCCAGTGAGTTTCTGTTGGTCAAGCAGATGCGCAGCCTGCTGAAAAGCAAGGGCATCACAACCCTGCCGACCAAGCGTAGTGAAGTCGAGCAGCTATTCCGCAATACAATGAACCTGGAGGAAGCCGCCGAACAGATCCAGAAGCGACTAGATGATCTGCTCAGCGACTACCGGGTAGAGCATCACCGTCAGCGTTGCCGCTTGCTGGTCCACACCATCCAGGCCAGAACCTACATCCTGCGCCGGGCCATGGACTACATCGCATTGAGTGAAGATAGCACCCAAACCAGGTATATGGTCCTGGAATTCTCGGGTGATGACACCCTAGAAGAAGAGATCGCCCAAGAACTGGGGGATCAGGTGTGGCAGCAGCTACCGCCGCTTTTTCCAGGTGACCGCACCCGCATACGGCTGAAACGGCAGAACGAATAGCTTATGCAAAACAGCAAATAATCAGGGCAAACGACTTTTCGCCGGTTTCGGCGAAAAGTCCGGCGAAAACGCCACGGCACTAACAATCACGCCGCACACCTGCAAGGGCGGTGGTACCAGATTACCGAACGGCAGGTGTGGTGTTGTCTGGAGAAAGACGAGCAACTGTAAGTCACTAGGCCAGGAGACATGTTTCAAAGACGGGAGCCCAAAGGAACGCAAGTACCAACGAGGGAAGCAAAAGCTCGCTTTGGGCTTTCCTGACTTGGTTGAAGCGATAGGACTCAGTGTTTCGGCCCTCTGTTGTGTGTTGCTTGGCGATCTCGTAACGTGTCGTTATTGTTTTTTAAAAAATGATTTTTTCGAGCCACTCCTGTATATCGGCTCGATACTTCAGTGTTTCCAGCTTTAAGATTAACAACCTCAAACTGCCCTGTGTGATTGCCTATTGATTTAACAATCACATCCCCAGTTTTTGTTGTAAATAGACGCACATCATTTTTGTAAAGCAGATCTCTTATTTCCTGCCTAGGATGATCGAATTGATTTCCATAATTGGATGTTGCAATAGCCAAGATTGGCTTTACTTCCTTAATAAAAGTTGACGTTGTAAATCCATTATCTGCACCATGATGAGCCATGATCATAACATCCACCTCCGAATAAATAGAACGAGTTCTTCTGAGGTATGATGCAATTTGCGTTGACTCAACATCACCAAGACTTAAAACATTAAAACAACCGCTCCTAAATTGCTTTACTGTAGAGTTATTATTTGCACAATCATTATCAATTTCTTTTGGCCAGTATAATATATTTTTGTACCCATAGCTTGATGATGGGCTAAGGCTTTCTATATACTTCGGAGTAATAGATACTATGTTATCAACTAAATTTTTTTCTTTGTAATATCTTATTATATCCAGACTCTCCTTGCCGCAATCAGTATGTGGCGCATATCCGGGATATTCGATTTTTCTTGGATGAAAATCATCGATAATTTTTTGCAACTGAGAGGGCGAGCAGTGATCCTGGTCCCAAGATGTAATATGTAAAACTCCTATCTTCTCAATCTCACATATACTCATCTCTTGTTTAATGCTGTATTCATTCGCATCGCAGTATCGACCTTCTATTAATATAAATTCATTACCACTAAAGTAGGAAAATGAAGATCCAGCCGTGTCGAGCTGATATGCGCGAAATCTGGTATTTATTGACTGAATTGTCATTGAGAGGCCTCATTATCTTTGCTATGGTGTTCAATCCGGGCAACAATGTATTTAGTTTGCTTTTTGTATGAAAATAGAAATAGAGTAAGCAATAAAAACAAAATTATGTAGCGCATATATGGCGCAATGAATGTGGCTGTAGTAGAAAAATACACCCACATTCCTGTAGCAAGAACACAAACCAACAGCGCAATTACACTTCTATAAACGTTACTTGTTTCTAAAAGCGTAGCAATTTGCTCATCTTTGGCAAGAGCTTTTATGTATTTCTTATACTCTGAAAATTCAACAAATTTTACCTTTTTAAGAAACGGCTCAACCATTATTGAGCTAACTCTTGATATCACCATTCCACAAAAGTAATAAAAAAACGCCGCAGATAAATTATTGTTATCTATTAGCGATAATCCCCAAATTTTTTCAACCAAGATGGAGTAGACAACTCCTGGAAATAAATTTGTGAAAATATTGTAAGCTGATATTTTATCAATTAATTTTTCCATTTATCACCTACCAATATTCACTGACAATTGTGTACTGCCGTTAAGTAGGCCCAACTTGAAGGCTTAAATTTTATGGGACATGCCAGAGGGCTACTTCTCATCGATAGTTACCACACTATCACATTGTCATTAGCAAGTATATTGACGGCGTTCGAGATGACTACCCACTAACCGTTGACCTTGATCTCAAAGAGACGATGCCAACGAAGCCTTGCTGCCCTTTGTCAGCCTAGACTGACTGGATTCCCCCACTGAACCCCTTCACAGCGCCCCACTCGGAGCGCTTTTCTATTCTGGTGGCCATTACCTACTTTGATGGACGCCAGCAGCATGGCCAGCCGCCTTGTTACCGACCTTCACCCCGACTTGCAGCCCTTGGCGCATGCCTTTGTGCGCCAGTGCGCCGATGCCGGGGTAGACGTACTGATTTACTGCACCTGGCGTTCCGGGGCCGAGCAGGATGCCCTGTATGCCCAGGGCCGCAGCAAGCCCGGCCCCAGGGTGACCAATGCCCGCGCCGGGCAGTCGGCCCACAACTTCACCATCCAGGGCAAGGCTGCGTCCCGTGCGTTTGATGCCGTGCCCATGGTGGGCGGCAAGCCGCAATGGGATGCCCGTCACGCGCACTGGCAGGTGATGGGCCGCATTGGCGAGGGGCTCGGGCTGAACTGGTATGGCAACCCCAAGGCGAAGTTTCGTGAGTTTCCGCATTTTGAACTGGCCAAGGGGTGGCAGTAATGGGCTGGCTGGACCTGATCCGCAACCCGGCCAGCGGTCGGCTATCCACCAGCGACAGCACGCTGGTGGGGGCGTTTGTGGTCAGCTCGCTGGTGCTGCTGTGGATTACCGTCAGCGGCAAGCTGGATGAGTGGCTGTATGTCGGTTATCTGGCGGCCTGGGTGGCGCAGAACCAGGCATCCAAGCGGGCGGCGATTGCCCGCGATGCCCTGCAGCAGGAGGAAGGCCGATGACGCTGCCCTTTGCCAACCGTCGCTGGGTGTGGCTGCTGGGCGCTGTCACCCTGGCTGCCGGGCTGTTCACCGCCGGATACCGCTGGGCCGAGCGTAGCTATCTGGCCGATATCGCCCGACAGCAAGCCAGCTATGCCCAACAACAGCGCCAGCAGGCAGAAGCCCAGGCCGAGGCACTGGTCAGCGCGCTGCGTGACAAGCAGCAACTGGAGGAGCAGGCCTACCGGGTGGGCGTGGCATTGCTGCAAGCCCGCGCCGACCTGGCCCGCAACCAGGCACAACTCAGCCGGAGGATTGCCCATGTCGTACAACAGGATGGCGAGCGTTTTACTGGCCTTGGCCCTGACAGCCTGCGCCTCTACCTCGCCGCGCTCGGTTACACCAGTGACGATGCACATCTGCCCGCAGCCGATCCCGGAATTGCGGTTCAAGCCGATCAAACCGCCACCGCCGCAGGCGGATTACCACCCCTAGCCCTGCTGTACCACGCGGCCGACTATGGCCGGTGGTGCCAGCAGCTGGAACAGCAACTGGATGCCTGGCAGGCGCTGTTTCCGCCAACTCAAGGAGAAGCCCATGCCGGACCATGAAGAACTGCAACGTGCGCTGGGGCGCATGGAAGGCAAGATGGACCTGATGCTGGCACGGCAGAACATCCATAACGAGCGCATCGACCGCATGGATGGCCGCCTGCGTGACGTGGAAATCCGCGCCTCCAAGAACGGCGCGGTCAGCGGCGCCATTGCCGCCATCGGCACCGCCATTGCGGCGGAAATGATCAAGCGTGGAATCCTGTAGTGGCACACGGGCAGGACACCCGCGACAGGCTGCGCCGCCTGTATGTGCTGGAGCGCATCAGCCTGGAAATTGCCGCCCTGCAATGCGCTATCTCGCAGTCCACCGCCAGCCGCTGGAAGCGCGAGGCGCTGGATAAAGGGGATGACTGGGACAAGCTGCGCGCCGCCCACCTGCTGGCCGGGGATGGCATCGAGGCCGTGGCCCGCGCCGCACTGGCCGGCTTCATGACCCAGTACCAGGCCACCATGGACGCGCTGAACGCCAACCCGGACATCCCGCCGGAAAAGAAGGTACAGATTCTGGCCAGCCTGGCTGATAGCTTCAACAAGACGGTGGCCGCCAGCAAGCGCGTGCTGCCGGAAACCAGCCAGCTGGCCACGGCGATGGAGGTGGTGCAGAAGCTGGCCGGGTTTATCCGCGAGCGTTACCCCAAACACGCCCAGGCCTTTGTCGAGGTGCTGGAACCGTTTGGGGAGGAGCTGGCGAGGGTGTATGGCTAGAAAATGCTGTTAAACACAGAGACCACGGCTTCCGGGTTATCACAGGCTTTCTCAATCAGCTTGTTGGTGAGCGTTTTCAACGCTTCACCCGGTAGTTCTTTTAACTGATCCACAAAGCGCTTCTTCTCTGGAGCCGGGAGCTGGGATTCCATGATTCGGATTTCGAGCAGGTCACGGATGGTATCGGCATGGAGTTTGACTGTAACCGTACCGAGGATGGCAGATAGCCCGCCATCCTGCTGAAGAAAGTCCATCCCTTTAGCAGTCGCTTTATAACGGTGGTTTTTTGGCTCTACCAAGGCATGCTCAATCAGATATTGGATATTACTTTCAAATAGCTCCACTTTGTCATGCCACTCAGCATTGAGATTGTTAAAGATCCAATATTGATCAACATCTTCAGGATAGGCCCTAGCCAGAGCATTAAGAATTTCTCGCTGCAACTCACGATCAAGTTTCATAAGACTCTCTCTAAAAATGACATGAGCAAGCTTACCAAAAAATCCTTCCTGCAGGACCTCGCCCAGCTGGCCGCCGCCTACCGCAGCCAGCTGGAGGCCGAATGCGAAGGCTTCGACCCGGACCCGGCCGCCAGTCAGGCGCGCCGGCTGCAGGCCATGGCCAGCTTCCGATTTTTTGCCCTCACCTACTTTCCGCACTACACCCGGCGCGAACCGGCCCGGCTGCATGACTACCTGTTTACCCGCTTCCAGCAGATCATCGACAACCACACCGGCGACCACGACGCGGTGGCCGCGCCGCGTGGCCATGCCAAGTCCACGCTGATCACCCAGATCGGCACGTTGTGGTGCGTCATCACCGGTCGCAAGCACTACCCCATTCTGGTGATGGACGCGCTGGACCAGGCATTGCCGATGCTGGAGGCCATCAAGGCCGAACTGGAATTCAACCCGCGCCTGCTGCGTGACTTTCCCGAAGCCTGCGGTCAGGGCCGGGTGTGGCAGGTGGGCACCATCCTGACGCGCAACGACGCCAAGATAGAAGTGTTCGGCTCCGGCAAGCGCATCCGGGGTCGGCGGCACGGGCCATGGCGGCCGGATCTGGTGATCGGCGACGATCTGGAAAACGACGACAATGTGCGCAGCCCGGAACAGCGCGACAAGCTGCATGCCTGGCTCAACAAGAGCCTGCTGTCGCTGGGCGATGCCGACGACAGCCTGGACGTGTTCATCATCGGCACCATCCTGCATTACGACTCGGTGCTGGCGCGGCTGCTGGCCAACCCGCTGTGGCACGGGGCCAAGTTCCGGGCCGTGGAGCAATGGCCGGAACGCATGGACCTGTGGGACCACTGGACCGAGCTGCTGCTGGCGCAGGGGGTGGACGCCGCCCTCGCCTACTACCAGGCCCACCAGCCGGACATGGACGCCGGAGTGCAGATCTGCTGGCCGGGCGGCACCAGCTTTTACCGGCTGATGGTAAAGCGCGCCCGCGATGGCAAGGCGGCCTTCGACAGCGAACAGCAAAACGACCCGCTGTCCGGCGACGATGCCCCGTTTGCCCAGTGCATCCACTTCTGGGTCAACCGGCTGGCCGAATGGCTGTTTTACGGGGCCTGCGACCCTTCGCTGGGCCGGGCCGGTGCCAGCCGCGACCCGTCCGCCATCCTGGTGGGCGGCTACAACCGCCACAACGGCGTGCTGGACGTGGTGGAAGCCAGCATCCGCAAGCGCCTGCCGGACCGCATCATTGAAGATGTCATCGCCTTCCAGCAGCAATACCACTGCCTGCTGTGGCTGGTGGAGTCCGTCCAGTTCCAGGAATTCATGCGTACCGAGCTGGTAAAGCGCGCCGCAGCGCGTGGCATCCCGGTGCCGGCGCGTGGCGTCACCCCGATTGCCGACAAGTTGCTGCGCATCG
This sequence comes from Aquitalea magnusonii, assembly GCF_002217795.2. Classification (NCBI taxonomy): domain Bacteria; kingdom Pseudomonadati; phylum Pseudomonadota; class Betaproteobacteria; order Neisseriales; family Chromobacteriaceae; genus Aquitalea; species Aquitalea magnusonii. The sequence goes on along the minus strand of NZ_AP018823.1, from coordinate 1,323,733 downwards.
AAACCCTGCAACCACACATGGCCAATGGCCTGATCCGCCTGCATCCCTCGCAGCACACGCTGATCGAGCAGCTGCGCCACTTTCCCAAGGCCGACCACGACGACGGCCCGGACGCGCTGCAGATGCTGTGGGCCGCCGCCACCAGCGGCAGCAACGCCATTGCCTATACCCCGGTTCACCGCGAACAGGCCGCTGCCTTTGGCAGCGGTGCCTGGTAGGAGTCGCCATGCCCCGTCTGCTGGATCAATACGGCCAGCCCCTCCAGCGCGAAGTGCTGGCCGAACCACAAACTGCCCGCATCGGCTGGGTGACGCGGGAGTTTGCCGAGCATCCCTCACGTGGCCTCACCCCGGCGCGGCTGCACCGCGTTCTTGAGGAAGCCGAACAGGGCGTGCTCAGCGCCCAGGCCGATTTGTTTACCGATATGGAAGAAAAGGACGGCCACATCTTTGCCGAGATGAGCAAGCGCAAGCGCGTGCTGCTGACGCTGGACTGGTCCATCGTGCCGCCGCCACAGGCCAGTGCCGCCGAGAAGACGCTGGCCGGCCGCCTGCAGGAATGGCTGGACAATATGCCCGACCTGGACGACGTGCTGCTGGACTGCCTGGACGGCATCGGCCACGGCTTTGCCGCGCTGGAAATCCACTGGCAGCAGTTGGGGCGGGAGTGGCTGCCGGAGAAGCTCAGCCATCGGCCACAGCGCTGGTTCCAGACCCTGCCAGAAAACGGTAACGCACTGCGCCTGCGCGATGGCAGCACCGAAGGGGCTGAGCTGTGGCCGTTCGGCTGGGTGCTGCACCAGCACCGCGCCAAATCAGGCTACCTCACCCGCGCCGGGCTGCACCGCATTTTGTGCTGGCCTTATCTGTTCAAGAACTACGCCGTGCGCGATCTGGCCGAGTTTCTGGAAATCTACGGCCTGCCGCTGCGGGTGGGCAAATACCCCAGCGGGGCCACCGATGCTGAAAAAGCCACCCTGCTGCAGGCGGTGGCCGGCATTGGTCACAACGCGGCCGGCATCATCCCGGAGGGCATGCTGATCGAGTTCCAGGAAGCGGCCAAGGGCAGTCACGACCCCTTCCAGGCGATGATGGACTGGTGCGAACGCACCCAGAGCAAGGCCATCCTCGGCGGCACCCTCACCAGCCAGGCCGATGGCAAGACCAGCACCAACGCGCTGGGGCAGATTCACAACGAAGTGCGCCACGACCTCACCGTCAGCGACGCCCGTCAGCTGGAAGGCACGCTCAGCCGCGATCTGCTCTACCCGCTGGCGGTGCTCAACAGCGGCCAGATCGACCCGCGCCGCCTGCCGCGCCTGGTGTTCGACACCCGCGCCGTGGAGGACATGGCCAGCTATGCCGACAGCCTGCCCAAGCTGGTGGGACTGGGCCTGAAAGTGCCGGTCAGCTGGGTGCGCGACAAACTGGCCATCCCGGCCCCGGCCGAGGGTGAAGAAGTGCTCAGCGCGCCCCGGCCAGAGCTGGCCTTGCCACCGGCACTGCGGCCAACAGCCAAACCCGACAAGGCCGCGCTGCACTACCGCGCCGTGCTGCGTAATAGCGACGGCGAAACGGTTTACCCGGACCAGCAGGCCATCGACGACATCAGCCTGCCGCAGCTGGACAGCGCCGTGCAGCAGCTGCTGGCCCCGCTGATTTCCCGCATTCAGTCCGGCGAGAATCCGGACATCCTGTTGGCCAGCCTGGCCACGGCCTGGCCAGAGCTGGACGACAGCCAGCTGCAACAACTGCTGGCCCAGGCCATCTTTGTGGCCGATGTGTGGGGCCGCCTGCATGGCGACAGCTGACTTAAGCTTTGCCATCGGCCTGCCGCCGGAGCAAGCCATCCGCTACTTCGAGGCCAAGGGCTACACCATCGGCTTTGACTGGCAGGAGGTGTGGGGCGAAGCCCACGCCCGCGCCTTTACCGTGGCGGGCGTCACCAAACTCGACATCCTGGCCGACATCAAGCAGGCACTTGTCGAAGTATTAAAAAATGGCCAAACCCTGGCCGACTTCCAGAACAGCCTGCAACCACTACTGGAGGCCAAGGGCTGGTGGGGCAAGGGCCGCATCGTGGACCCGGACAGCGGCGAAATCATCGGCAAGCGGCTGAACCCGCGCCGGCTGGACACCATCTTCCGCACCAATCTGCAATCCGCCTATATGGCCGGGCGCTACCGGGCGCAGCTGGACAATGCCGAGGCGCGGCCGTGGTGGGAGTATGTGGCGGTGATGGACAACCGCACTCGCCCCATGCACCGCCAGCTGCATGGCCGTGTGTTCCGTTTTGACGACCCGTTCTGGCGCAGCTTCTACCCGCCCAATGGCTGGCGCTGCCGCTGCCGGGTACGCACCCGCAGCAGCGCCGACCTGGAGCGCCTGGGCCTGCAGGCCGATGACAGCAACGGCCAACTGGCAACCGTGGACCAGCCCATCGACCGCCAGGGCAACACCCGCCCGGCCCCTGCCTGGACCAACCCGCTTACCGGCCAGCGCTTCATGGCCGATGCCGGTTTTGGCTGGAGCCCCGGCCGCGCCGCCTGGCAACCGGAGCTGGACAATTACCCGGCTGACATCGCCCGCCACTACGTGCAAGGCAGCCTCAGCGGGCCGGACTACGCCCGCAGCTATAGCCAGCTGGAACAGGCCGTCAGTCAGTCATTAAAGGATGGCAAAGACAGCAGCGTACTGCGCCAGGCACTGGGCAGCGGCCAACGCTGGCCGGTGGGCGTGCTGCAGCCGGCCGACATGGCCCGACTGGGCACGGACAGCCAGACGGTCTGGCTGTCTGACGACACGCTGATCAAGCAGCTGGCCCACCGCCAGGGACAGGCAGTGGCACTGCAAGACTACTGGCGGGTGCAACAGGTGCTGGAACAGCCGGAATTGATTATTGGTGGCCGCGACTATCACTTGCAGTTTGTCAGGGAAAAAGACCGCTGGTGGACCGCTGTCGTGAAGGTCACACGCGATGGCAAAGAGAATTGGCTACAGACGTTTTACCCGATGAACGACCGGGAAGTGGCCCGGCTCAGGCGTAGCGGCAAGATAGTGTGGGAGAAGTAAGCCCGGGAGGGACTCCCTGTCCCCTCACGCGATCCGTCTTGCGACGTCCTACGGCTGGGAGATTCACCGTGTTTCCGGGCTAGTCACCAGTATAGCGCAGCACTGCATTACAAAGTGACAAGCCGCTCCAAAGGACGGCTTGTGAAATTGGTGGTACCGGGAGAACCTGAAAAAGCGCTCGACAGACAGACAGCGACGGACCAGCCCTCGCCTCATACAACATCCCGGGAAAAACCCTGCTACCGATACCTTGTTTAAAATTAGACCATGATTTCTCTCGATGTAAAGATAAATTCTGTAGAACAGACACTGCGCCGCCTGCAACAGGCCACCAGCCACACCGCCCCGCTGATGCGCAATATCGCCGGCATCATGGCCGATGCGGTGGAACAGAACTTTGCCGAAGAAGGCCGCCCGGCCTGGCAGGGGCTGAAACCCGGCTCCTGGCTGTCCCGCACAGGGGCACTAACCAAACGCGGCCAGGTTTCCGCCGCCCGGTTTGAGCGCCAGGTACGCGGTGGCAAGATTCTGCAAGACAGCGGCCGCCTGGCCAGCAGCATCACCCCGGCCAGCGATGCCAACAGCGCCCAGGTCGGTACCAATGTGAAATACGCCGCCATCCACCAGTTCGGCGGCCAGACCAGCGCCCACACCATACGCCCGCGTAACAAGAAAGCCCTGGCCTGGGCTACGGGCCGTCATCCGGTCAAACAGGTGAACCACCCCGGCAGCAAGATCCCGGCACGGCCCTTCCTGCAACTGACGGCCTGGGATGAAGGCGAGATAGAACGGGAGGTGGAAAACTACCTGCGCGGTGTGGTCGGGCAGTAAAGACAACAAGGCACAGAAACGGCCTCTGGCGCGTTGCAAGCCGCCCGGATGGGGCAGTGCCGCAGCGTAGGGGCGATCGTTGAAATTAAACAGGGTTTAAACGGGCTTACATAAGCCACAACAGGTTTCACTATTGATTATAGTGCCAAACCTCACTACCATATATTACATTGGTATTATTTAATGGATTTAATTATGAAAAAATTTAAAACCACTACAAATGGCTTACCAGACATACCGCAAGAATTGATAGAAAATGCCAAAAAATTGGATATATTTCTACAAAACTCTCCAAACAATCCCTTGAATAAGTTAAAGTCTATTTACTCCTACCTAGATGAATACAACCAATTCGTGAGGACATTTACCAAGTGCAGTTCCGGTTGTAGTCATTGCTGCAAACATGATGTTTCCATTACGCAATTGGAAGCTCGCTTCATCGAAGAAAATTATACGCAACTTTCTCTAGTAATACCAAAGAGTTCCAGCTATGGAAATAAGGGTTCCTGTCCATTCTTATCAAACACGGGCACATGTAAAATTTACAGCCACCGCCCTCTAAATTGCAGGACATTACATACAATTGACTCACCCAAACTATGCGCGACAAACAAGAGCCATAAACTATATGGAGCCGTAGGAGGACGTGCAGGGATACTAAAATACATCGAAATGGCCGTTAAATCCTTAAATGAAATTGATAAAGGCACCAGCGGTGACATTAGAGACTTTTTCCCTGGAACTCCGATTATAAATCCCATTGAAAATACCGCTTCAAAAATTAAAATTTTTTGGAAGAAGATTTTCTCTTAGAGTTATTTTCATCACAAGCATCTTTACCTTTCACCGATCAAAATATTAAGAGAGCAAATGCAACTATAAAAAAGACTTGGAGATGCCCGGCACTGAATTCAGAAATAAGATGGCGTACTGCCTTGGCAGTGTTATTACTGTCTAGCTTGCATGGTTACATTGTCGTATGGACCATCGTCAAAATGAAATCGGTTTTAAATACATTGCACTGAACCCCTTCACACAGTCCCACCCCCACCATGCCCCGCACACTGCGGGGCATGGCACATCTTGCACCCCGCATCGCCGCGCTGACGATTGACATCACCCCCGGACAGACAGCCCTCAAGCTGCTGCCGGCAGGGACCTTCCGTGCCCGCGATGGCCGCCCCGCCGAATGCCCTTACTGGCAGCTGGATGCCGCCCTGGCCGCCGCGCTGGTGATTGCGGCAGCCCAGCGGCAGACGCGCTATGTCATCGACTACGAACACCAGACCCTGAACAGCCCGGTTAATGGCCAGCCTGCGCCGGCTGCCGGCTGGTTCGGCACGCTGGAATGGCGCGAGGATGGGCTGTACGCCACCGATGTGCAATGGACGGCGCGCGCCGCCGCCATGATTGATGCCCTGGAATACCGCTATCTGTCTCCGGTATTCGCTTACGACAAGGCGGGCAATGTCATTGCCCTGCTGCATGTCGCCCTCACCAACAACCCCGCGCTGGACGAACTGCCGGAGCTGCAGGTAGCGGCCTTGTCGCGTCTGGTTTCCTCAACGTCCCTTATTCAGGAGGACACAACGATGGACGAATTGATCGAGCAGCTACGCTGGTTGCTCAACCTGCCGGTCGGCGTCACCGCTGACGAAATCAAGACCCACTTGCAAAAGCTGATTGACCAACTGTCAGACGGCAAAGGCATGGCGGCGGCCAGTGTGGACCTGCGCCAGTTGCTGGCCAGCCAGCAGACGCAGATTGCCGCGCTGACGGCTAACCAGGCCGACCCGGCGCGCTTTGTGCCGGTCGACACCATGCGCGCCCTGCAACAACAGGTAGCCAGCCTCAGCGCCCAGCTGCAAAGCGGCTCGCAGGAGCAGTTGATTGCCGCGGCACTGGCCGATGGCCGCTTGTTGCCAGCACAGGAAGCCTGGGCGCGGGAGCTGGCCGGCAGCAATCTGGCCGCACTCACCAGTTATCTGGCTACTGCACCGCGCATTGCCGCGCTGTCCGGCACCCAGACCGGTGGCAAACCACCGGCCAGCGATGCCCCCACCACGCCTGATGCCGACACCCTGGCCATTTGCCAGCAGTTCGGCCTCGACCCGGCAGCACTCAAGGACTAAGCCATGGCCCAGACCAACAAGGACCGCAACACGCCCATGATGGACGGCCAGTTGCTCAATCTGCCGATGGCATCGGGTATCAGCATACCGGCCGGCACCATCGTCACCGTGCATAACAGCACGGGCATGGCCTATGCCGGTGTTTCCAACGTCAACACCGTGGCCATGGGCCGCGCCGAGGAGAACAAACAGAACAACGGGGCTGATGGCAGCGTGTTCATTCAGGTGCGCCGGGGCAAGGCCTTCAAATGGGACAACAGCCCCACCGACCCGGTCATCGCCACCGGCCTGGGCCGCCCCTGCTATGTGCAGGACAACCAGACCGTCTGTCGCAGCGGTAATGGCCTGAGCCTGGCCGGCACCGTCATCCAGATCGACCCGGACGGCGTCTGGGTACTGATGTAAGGAGCGCTTCATGCTGATCAATGCCAACAACCTCAAGACCATCTTCCTCAACCTGAAGACCATCTTCAACAACGCTTTCGAGGCCGCACCCAGCCAGTGGCAGGAAGTGGCCATGCTGGTGCCGTCCAGCGCCCGGCAGAACGACTACGCCTGGCTCAGTCGTTTCCCGCGCATGCGCAAATGGATGGGTGACAAGGCGGTCAAGGCGCTGGAAGCCTCGAAATACACCATCGTCAATGACGACTGGGAAGCCACCGTCGAGGTGGACCGCAACGACATCGAGGACGACCAGCTGGGCATCTACAAGCCGCAGGCCGAGATGGCGGGTTTCTCTGCCAAGCAGCTGCCGGATGAAATCGTGTTCGAGCTGGTGAACCTGGGTTTCAGCAGCCGCTGCTACGACGGTCAGTATTTCTTTGACAAGGACCACCCGGTGAATGGCAAGTCGGTGTCCAACCGGGGTACGGCCAAACTGTCCGCTGCCAGCGTGGCGGCAGCACGCGCCAGCTACGGTGCCGCCCGCACCGCGATGCGCAAATTCCGTGACGACGAAGGCCGACCCCTCAACATCACCCCCAATGTGCTGCTGGTGGGGCCCGCGCTGGAGGACGAAGCCAACGCACTGATGACGGTGGACCGGCTGGAGGATGGCAAGGCCAACCCTTACAAGGGCACGGCCCGCGTGGTGGTGGCACCGTGGCTGAACTCCGACAGTACCTGGTTCCTGCTGGATACCAGCAAACCGGTGAAGCCCTTTGTCTACCAGGAGCGCAAGCGCCCGGAATTCGTGCAGCAGACCGACCCGCAGGCCGACGACGTGTTCATGCGCAAGCGTTACAAGTTCGGGGCCGAAGCACGCGCGGCCGGCGGCTATGGCTTCTGGCAGCTGGCCTATGGTTCTGACGGCACGGCCTAAAACCGGCAAAACCCGCTTTGATCCGATTTTCAAGGGGACAAACATGATTCGCATCACCGCACGGGACGACGGCTTCCGCCGTGCCGGCATGGCACACAGCGCCACGCCCACCGAACACCCGGACGAGACCTTCACCCCGGAACAGCTGCAGGAACTCAAGGCCGAGCCGCTGCTGCTGGTGGAAGTGCTGCCCGACCCACAGGCCGAAACGACCGGCAATGGCGAGCAAGTGAAGGAAGAAACCGACCCGCCTGCCGACACGGCCAAAACCACGGCCAAGGCCAGCAGCAAAGCCAAGGGAGCAGCCTGATGGTCGCCACGCAGGATGCACAGGCTGCCCGCCAGCCTTACGCCACGCAAGATGAGATGACGGCTCGTTTTGGTATGCGCGAGGTCATCGCCCTGACCGACCGCGGCCTGCACGGCGTCATCGACGTGGACGTGCTGCAAGCGGCGCTGGTGGATGCCTCGGCAGAAATCGACGGCTATCTGGCCGCCCGCTATGCACTGCCGCTGGCCGGGCCGCCGCGCATCATCAGCGGCTATTGCTGCGACATCGCCCGCTACCGCCTGTGTGGCAGCGAAACCCTGCAAACCGAGCTGATTCGCGAGCGCTACCAGGACGCCATCCGCTTTCTCACCCTGGCCGCCGCCGGCAAGGTGACGCTGGGCGGCATGCCAAACGGCGGCGTGGCGGCTACCGACAACACCGTGCAGTTTCAGCCGGGCAGCCGCGTGTTTGCCCGTGATGCCGGAGGCTATTGATGATTGCCCTGATCGAAAACGCCCTCATCCAGCGCCTGCAACAGGGTCTGGGCCAGCTGGTGCGCGAGGTAGGCAGTTACAGCGGCGAGCTGGACGACGACCTGCCCGAAGCCATCCGCCGCTTTCCGGCGGTGTGGGTGACCTTTGGCGGCATTGTCGACAGCAAGCCGCGCAGTACCAGCCGCCAGCAATACCGGGTGCAGGGCCAGTATGTGGTGATGGTGGGCGAACGCTCGGTACGCAGTCACCAGGCAGGCCGCCAGGGCGGCCCCGGCGCTGGCGAGGTCGGCAGCTATGCCCTGGTGCGCGCCGTGCGCCGCCTGCTGACTGAACAGGATCTGGGCCTGGACATCAGCCCATTAAATCCCGGCAAGGTACGCACCTTGTTTAACACCCGTCTGGCCGACCAGGCCTTCAGCGTGTTCGCCTGTGAATTTGCCTGCAGCTGGCTGGAACAAGCCTTACCGCTGGGCGGCTGGCCCACACCACCGCTGCCGGATGCCCAGGGCCTGATTGATGCCAGCCACCCCGATGCCGTGTTCAGCCTGGCGCATGGCCAGACCGGCGTGGCCGACCCGCCCTTGCTGGGTATCGGCCTTAACTACCACCTGTCCCCGGACGACGGCCAGGCCGACGCCCAGGACATGCTCAGGAGTACCCCATGAACGTGATTGCCGCACCCGGCCTGCAAGTGCCGATGGAAGACCAGCCGCGCCGCTACATCAGCGACAGCGAATCTGTAACGGTGGAGCCGACTGCCTATTACCTGCGCCAGCTGGCCGATGGTGACCTGCTGGAGGAAGACCAGGCTGACAGCCAGGATCTGGCTGCCCTCGACCACCTGCCCGACGACAGCGCCGAGCTGGCCGCAGTCGGTGTCAAAAAAACCGCCAGCAGCAAGAAAGGAACAGCCTGATGGCCAGCCAGCACATCAACTTCGACACCATCCCGGCCAGTACCCGCAAGCCGGGCCATTACTACGAATTTAACACCCGGCTAGCAGTACGCACCCTGCCGGGCAACCCGCAGCGCGTGCTGGTGATTGGCCAGCGCCTGGCGTCCGGCAGCCAGCCCGCCTTGCAAGCGGTGGACGTGTTCAGCGATGCCAAGGCCGCCCAGCTGTTTGGCCAGGGCAGCCAGGCCCACCTGATGGCGCGGGCAGCAATTGTCGCTAACCCCTATTTGCAGCTGTCCGTCATCGGTGTGGACGATGCACCAGCCAGCATCGCCGCCAGCGGCAAACTCAAGCTGGAAGGCAGCGCCAGCAGTGCCGGCGTGTTCAGCCTGTGGGTCGGCAACCAGCGTATTGATATTGGTGTGGCCAACGGCGACAGCGCGGCCAAGGTGCTGCAAAGCCTGCATGCGGTGTTTTACACCCGCATTGCCGATTTCCCGGTCAGCGCCAGCCTGGAAAACGGCAGCATCACCCTGAGCGCACGCAACAAGGGCAGCCAGGGTAATGGCATCCGGCTGCGCAGTCAGTGCACTGCCACCGGCCTGCTGGCCAGCCATCCGGCCAACCTGACCGGTGGCAGTGTGGACCCCGACCTGCGCCCGGCACTGGCTGCGGTCGCCGCTGCCGGTCATCAGATCATTGCCAGCCCGCTGGCGGAGGCGGAAGCCCTGCAACAGCTACGCCAGCATCTGGAGTTCGTCTCCGGCCCCATGGAGCAGCGCGGAGCCATCGCTACCGCAGGCTGGCCGGGCAGCCTGGCTACCGGCACCGCGCTGATGGCGCAGATTAACAGCGGTCGCATCAGCATGGCCTGGCATCGCGGCTCTTTCGCCCTGCCATGCGAGATTGCCGCCGGTTACGCCGCCGTAGCGGCCAGCGAGGAAGACCCGGCCCGCCCGCTCAACACGCTGGAAATCAAGGGGCTGGATGTGCCGCCGCTGGCCGACCAGACCATGCGCACCGAGCAGGAAAACGCCCTGTACAACGGCCTCACCCCGCTGGAAGTCGGCCCAGGCGGCCGGGTGCAGATCGTGCGTGCCGTCAGCAGCTACACCCGCGACGCCCAGGGCGTGGAGGACGAAGCGCTGCTGGACCTTACCACCATCCGCACGCTGGACTATGTGCGCCGCGCCTGCCGCCAGCGCACCACCCAGCGCTTTCCCCGCGACAAGCTGTCCGAACGCACGCCGGACAAGGTGCGCAGCGAAATCCTGGATGTGCTGTACAAGCTGGAAGAGCTGGAAATCCTGGAAGCGGTCGATGCCAACAAGGACGGCGTGCTGGTAGAGCGCGACCAGCAGAACGTGGGCTGGCTGTGCGTGCGCATTCCGGCGGATGTGGTGAATGGCCTGCATGTGATTGCCGGCCGCATCGACCTGCTGCTGTAAACCACCAGACAACCCGGCAGCGACCGGAGGCCACCAGACCTGAGAAAGCCGCTGCTAATACCAGGAGCACACCATGCTGGAAGAATACGCCGGGGCCATCGTGCTGGAAGTGAATGGCCAGGAGGTGGAAGTCATCGACCTGTCCGTCACCGGCAAGACCGGCCGCAAGCTAGTCAAGACCATGAACAAGACCGGCCGCGCCAAGGGCTTTGCCAAGGGTATTGCCGAATACGACCTGGCCGCCACCGTGGCCATCCCGCTGTCCGGGGACCTGGACTGGGACGGCATCGAAGGCGAAAAACTCACCGTCTACCCGCTCAGCCCAGGCGGCAAGCGCACCAGCTATCTGGACTGCTTCAGCACCGAGGTGGGCGAGAAATACAGTGTCGATAACGAAGCCCGCCGCGACATCAAGCTGCAGGCCTTACGCAAGGTAGAAGAATGATGATGACCGAATCCGGACAACTGCTATACGGCGTGGAATGGCCAGAAGGCTCTGGCCAACTGCATGTCGACTTCACCCTGCGCCTGCCCACCATCGGTGACAATATTGCCGCCATTGAGCAGCACGGCGTGGCTTCCAATATCCGCATCAACACCGCAATGCTGGCCAGCTGCCTGGTAAGCCTGGGCAACATTCCGGCCGAGCAGCTGGATTTTGCGCTGGTCAGCCGCCTGGTGGATGACGACTTCGACACCCTGGCCAGTGCCCGCGACGCCCTCAAAAAAAAGCGCAGGCAGCCGAGCAGCAGCTTGCCGGCTACCGACTCACCGTCCTTGCCCTTGGCCGCTACGGCATCAGCGAATCCGCCATCCGCCAGCTGAACCAGGCGCAGCTGGACGGTTATCTGGCCGCCCTGGCCCGGCTGCATGGCCACAAGACCGGCAGCCGCAGCCAGACGCAGCGCATTACCTCCTTGCGCAGGAAACCCGTTAAATGAGCCGCAATATGGAACTGGCGCTCACCCTCAAGGCGCGTGACGACATGTCGCGCACCGTGGGCCGCGCCCTGCAAACCATCAGCCAGGAAAGCCAGCGCGCCGAACGGGCGGTGGTCGGCCTGTCGCGGGAAAGCCAGCGCATGGCCAGCGCCCGCGAAACCCTGGGCATCCGCGCTGAGCGCGCCATCCAGCGCGAAATCGCCCAGACCGAAGCTGCCTACCAGCGCCTGAGCCGCAGCGGCAGCCTGTCCGCCCGCGAACAGGCCCGCGCTTATGACGCCATGCGTGACAAGGTGGGCAAGCTGCGACAGGAAATGCAGGGCGTGGAGAGGCAGCAGAGCAAGCTGATTGCCGGGGCCAAGGGCTTGGCAGCAGTCGCAGCGGGGGTGACAGTCGGTGCGCGGGTATTGTCCGGCCCGGTGAAACAGACCATGGGCTATGAACGTCGGCTGGCCATGATGGCCAATACCGCCTATGCCGACCGTAATCTGTCGGGCCGCAAGCAAGGGATGGTCGAACTGGATAACACCATCAACAGCGCCGTGCGTCATGGTGGTGGCACTCGCGAAGAGGCGGCCGGCACCCTGGACAACCTGATTGCCTCCGGGGCCATGGACATCAAGACGGCCAGCAGCTTGCTACCCACCTTGCAGATGATGGCCACCGGCACCGGAGCCGATCCAAAGCTGCTGGGCAATATCGCCATCCGTGCCATGCAGACCATGGGCATCAAGCCGCAGGAAGTCTCTTTCATCCTGGACCAAGCCATCATGGCAGGCCAGAAAGGTGGCTTTGAACTGCCGGACATGGCCAAATGGCTGCCACAGCAAATGGCAGCAGCCAAACTCAGCGGCATCACCGGCAAGGATGGCATGGCAAAGCTGCTGGCGGCCAACCAGGCTGCTGTCATCACCGCCGGCACCAAGGACGAAGCTGGCAACAACCTGGTGAACCTCCTCACCAAGATCAACAGCCAGGACACGGCCCGCGATGCCGCCAAAATCAGCGCCACCACCTTCCGCGAAAAGCGCAGGGGCGAACAAGGTATTGACCTGTCCGGAACCCTGGCCCGTGGCCGCGAAAAAGGGATGGATGCACTGGACAGCTTTATCGGCCTGACTGAAAAAGTCATCGGGGGCGACAAACGCTATCAGGCCATTCAGGACAAACTCAAGCACACCACCGACAAGGATGCCCGCCTGGAGCTGATGAAATCCCAAGGCGACATCCTGCAGGGCTCAGCCATTGGCAAGCTGATTCAGGACCGCCAGGCCCTGATGGCTCTGGTGGCCATCATGAACAATCGCGACTACATGCAGGACATCGAAAAAGCCTTGCCCAATGCTGCAGGCACCGGCCAGGCCAATTTTGATCTGATCGCTTCTACTCCCGCGTTTAAAACCGAGCAGCTTGCCAATGAACGGGCCATTGCCACACAGAAAGCCATGGAGGGACTGAACGGGGCACTGGGAGATGCCGCAGGCAAGCTGGTGCAGTACGCCCAGGAATACCCTGGCCTGACCACCGCCCTGGTGGCTGCCGGTACCGCAGCGGGGGCCTTGGCTGCCGCAGCCACCGCTGCGGCCATTCCGCTGGCGCTGATTGGCAAGGGCGGGATACCTGGTTTGCCTGGGGGTGGTAGTGGCGGTGGTGGCATTGTCCGCAATGCAGGTCAGATCGCTCTGCGAGCATTACCGGTGGCCACAGCTGGCGCGGTGGGTTATGGCATCGGCAGTCTCATCAATACTGGCATCACCAAGACGCTGACTGCTACGAATAATGGCAAGGAACGCACACTGGGCACCTGGCTGTACGATTTGATTCACGGAGACCAGGATGCAAAACAATTGGCACCTACGCCCATCAAACGCAACGCCCCCGATCCCGGTGCCCCTATTGCCCAGTCCGGTTTTAACGCCCCGGCCCCGATGCCGCCGCTGGCACTGCTGCAAGCCAGTGTCGATGCCTCCAGCAAGATGAACCTGGCCGCCGACAAGATGCAGCAAACCAGCCAGCAGCCCATTCCGCTGCATGTCACGGTGGATGTTCAGAACGGCAATATCGTGGCCGCCGTCAACCAGGCCAACAGCCTGATGCTGAGGAGAAACTGATGTCCTGGAAGAATAACCTACTGGACGCCAGCTTCCGCGGCTTGGTGTTCGACTGCCTGCAAACCGAGGACGAGGCCGAGCGCGATACCGCCAGCCATGCCTACCCGTATATAGACGGCGAGGACGTGGAAGACCTGGGGCGCAAGGCGCGCCAGCTGCGGCTGACGGCGGTGTTTTTTGGTGACGATTACGACAGCCGCTTGCAGGCTTTTCTGGCGGTGCTGGATGAACCCGGCCATGGCGAGCTGATTCACCCGGTATTCGGCAGCATGGCGCGCATGCAGCTGCTGCGCCATGTCGTCCGTCACTCCGCCGAGGAGGTGGATTACTGCACGGTAGAGCTGGCCTTCAAGGAAGCCACGCCCAGCCAGCCTTTCTTTGTGCAACAGCTACCGGCACAGCAGGCACAAGGCCTGGCCTTGCAGGCGGATGCTGCCCGCCTGGCTGGCATTGCCGTGTTCGAGCAGGCATTGTCCCGGTTGCAGCAATGGCAAGGCCAACTCGCCCCCTTGCAGGCGCTGGGCGCTGTGATGACCGGCACGCTGGCGGCAGTGCGCAGCCAGCTGCATGGTCTGGTCGCCGGGGCCGGCTTGCTCGACAGCCCCCGTGCCTTTGCTGCGGAGCTGGTGGGGCTGCTGGACGGGCTGGTGGACCTGCGCGGCTTCGACACCGACACCATCGCCAGCGACTGGAACAGCCTGGCCCGGCAGCTGGACCGCATCGTGCTGCTGCCGGCACAACTGGCCAGCCCGTCCAATACCAGTGATGCCACATCACCGGTCAACAGCCTGCCGCCCGCCAGCACTGACAACGCCATTCCAGCCCCAAGCCTGCCCGCGCGTGCGCAAGACGTGGCCCAGCTCACTGCCCTGGTGCAGTTGCTGACCGCCAGCACGCTGGCCAGCACCGCCAGTGAGCTGCTGGCCGATCAGGCCGAGCAGCCCACGCTTACCCCGCCGCAGTTGGAAACCATGGCCAACGATGTGCGCCAGCTACTTCAAGCTGGCATCACCAGCCATCAGTCAGCCTACCCGCTGGAGCAGGCACGCCCGGTGATTGAGGCGTTAAAAGACACGGCACTGGCGGTGCAGGAAGCGGCGCGCACCGTTATTGCGCTGGCCCCGCCCCTGATCCAGCGCCGGGTGGAGCAGGACGGCAATCTGCACCTGCAGGCATTTGCCTGGTATGGCGATTACCGCCGTGCCGCTGAGCTGGCCCGCCTAAACCCCACACTACGTAACCCCAACCATCTGCACGCCGGAGACCTGCTCAATGCCTACGCCCGCTGATACCGTGCCTGCCGACCACATCGTCAGCCTGCTGCTGGCTGGCAAGGCCCATCACACATGGAGCAGCTACGAGATCGACTCTGATCTGCTGACCCCGGCTGACGCCTGGCAGTTGCAACTGGGCCTGCCCGATGGCCGCCTGCCGGCAGCGCTGCAAGAAGGCGCGGCAGTGCAACTGCGCATTGGCCGCGACCTGGTGCTGAGCGGACGCATCGACGACATCGAGGACCCGATAGAGCACGGCGCGCACAGCCTCACCCTGCGTGGGCGCGATGATGCGGCGGTGCTGGTGGACTGCTCCTCGCCCATCTTCACCCGTCGCCAGGCCACGCTGGCCGACATCGTCGCCCAGGTGGTCAAGCCGCTGGGGCTGAGCAAGATTCGCATCGACGCGGCGCTCAGCCTCACCCGCGAAAAAGTCAGCGTCGAACCCGGCGACAGCGCCTGGGACACCCTGCGCAATGCGGCCGAGGCCAACGGCCTGTGGCCGTGGTTCGAGCCGGACGGCACGCTGGTGATTGGCGGGCCAGACTACCAGCGCCCGCCGGTGGCCAGCCTGATCCTGCGCCGCGATGGCCAGGGCAATAATGTGGAGCGCCTGCATCGGGTGCGCAGCATGGCCGGGCGTTACTCGGACATCACCGTGCTGGGCCAGTCACATGGCAGCGCGTTGCAGGCCGGCCGCCACGCCATCAAGGTGGTGGAGCGCGATAGCAGCGTCAGCGTGTACCGCCCGCGCATTGTCATCGACCACGACGCCGACAGCCTGGCCGCTGCCCGCGCCCGGGCACGCAAGATACTGTCGGACTCGCGCCTGCAAGGCACCACCCTGCAAGCCACGGTCAAGGGCCACCGCACCAGCGCTGGCCTGCTGTGGACGCCAGGCCAGCGCCTGCATGTATTGAGCGAGCCGCACGACATCAACGGCATTTACTTTTTGATGGCGCGCCGCTTTAGCGGTGGCCGTGGCCGCCCCAGCCAGACCCTGCTCACCCTGAAAGAAGACGGAGCCTGGGTACTGGACGCCCACCCGCACCAGCGCAGCCACCGCCGTGGCAAGAACAGCAGCGCCAGCGAAACCCTGGTGGCGGTGGATGTCAGCCGCCCTAATACCCTCAGCAAAGGCCAGCCATGACCCCAGACATCGACCGCCGCATCAGCCGTGCGCTGGCCGGCATCCGCCAGGCCTTCCGTGGCGTGCTGGGACTCACCAGCAACGGTGCTGCCAGCCAACTGGCACAGGTGGAGGGCTTGGCCGACGAGCCTTTGCCCGATCTGGAGCTGTTCCAGCAGTTTGGCTTCAGCAGCAACCCACCGCCCGGCACCGCCGTCGTGGTGCTACCGCTGGGCGGCAAAACCAGCCACGGCATCATCATCGCCACCGAAAACGGCCAGTTCCGCGTGCAGGGCCTGGCCCCCGGCGAAACGGCGGTGTTTAACGCCTTCGGCGATACCTTTGTATGAATCGCCCCTCCTTTCCTAGACACTTCGCGAGCCTCACACTAGGCCCCACAAGGAGGTGTCATGAGCAAGCCGCGTTTCCCCGAAGCGTTCAAGATTGAAGCAGTCAAACAGGTAACCGAGCGTGGTTACCCAGTGGCCGAAGTCGCCAGCCGTCTCGGCGTATCTGCCCACAGCCTGTATCAATGGCTGAAACGCTTCGACCCCAAGCGCGCCCAACCGGCCGAACCCGCAGACCAGCAAGCCGAAATCCGACGTCTCAAGGCAGAGCTCAAACGGGTCACCGAGGAGCGCGACATCCTAAAAAAGGCCGCCGCATACTTTGCCAAGGAGTCCGGGTAAGGTATGCCTTCATCCGGGCCCATGCACAGCAGTTCCCTATTCGACGTCTGTGTCGTGTTATGTCGGTGCATCCCAGTGGCTACTACGCCTGGAAAGCATCCCCGCATTCACCACGAGCGCGTGAAGACCAGCGCTTGCTGGAGCACATCAAGCAGGCGTGGCTCGAAAGTGGCGGTGTCTATGGCTATCGCAAGGTGCATGACGACTTGCAGGCTCAGGGAGAGCGCTGTGGCAAACATCGTGTGGCTCGGCTGATGAAGCAGGAAGGCTTACGTTCGCAGACGGGTTACCACCGGCGTCCTGGGCATTACCGTGGCCGCCCGGCAGTGGTGGCACCTAACCACCTGCAACGCCAGTTCACCGTGAATGAACCGAATAAAGCTTGGGTGACCGACATCACTTATATCCGCACGCATGAGGGGTGGTTGTACCTGGCGGTGGTGCTGGACCTGTTCTCGCGGCAGGTGATTGGCTGGTCGATGCAGTCACGTATCGATAGAGAGCTGGTGCTGAATGCCCTGTTGATGGCGGTATGGCGACGTCAGCCCAAGCAGGAGGTACTGGTGCATTCCGACCAAGGAAGTCAGTTCAGTAGCTACGATTGGCAGGACTTCTTGAAAGCTCATCGCTTGGTGCCCAGCATGAGTCGGCGTGGGAACTGCCACGACAATGCCGTGGCAGAGAGTTTCTTCCAGTTGCTGAAGCGGGAGCGCATCAAGCGCAAAACCTATCACGACAGGGAGGAGGCCCGGCGGGATATCTTCGATTACATCGAAATGTTCTACAACCCGAAACGCCGGCATGGTTCCGCAAACGGGCTATCGCCGGTAGAGTTTGAGAAGCAATATTTCCAACGGCTCAAGAGTGTCTAGAGAAGCCGGGGCGATTCAGTATTTAAAGACGGCCAGATAGCAGGCACGACCAAAACCTTTACCCTCACCGCTACGGAAGGCATGCGCTTTGATAGCCCACAGGCCGAATTTACCGGCCAGGTCATGGTACGCCAGCAACTAACGGGCCAAGGCGGCATGGCCATCAAAGGGGGTGATGGCGCGGTGTTCAGCGGGGATGTGCGGCAGGAAGGTGGCAGCTACCAGACCGATGGAGATGTGGTGGCGGGTGGGGTGAGTTTGCGCAAACACAAACATCCGGGGGATTCAGGCGGGGTGACAGGCGAACCAACCTGAAACACAATCTGACATGTTAGTATCATTTTTCATTAACAAATGGTGCAACTTATGGATATGCAACCTCAAAAGCCTCTTATTGATTGGCTTCTTAGCATTGATCGCGAAGAGTGCGTTGATATTTTATTTTTATCCTTTCATTCTTCAGATAAGTTCCTAACGGACTTCCCACGCTTTGAAAATAGCAGTGAAGTTGAGAGCTTCCTGCTAAAAGTTAGTGACTGGATCGACCTAGCAGAAGATTCATATTTTGAGCGTCTTGGACGCATATTGGCTGTAAAGTCAGCTATCGAGTACATCGTGGCAATTCGTTCAAATTTGTCCACATGGAAAGATGCTTTACAACGAAACCAAGCAATGCTGCAGGAGGCTACATCCTCTGCGAATTCGCCTCTAGCGAATAGCGTAGATATGCTTACCAACCTAGCTGCAAAAATTCCTGAGAGAGAGGCTAAGTGGAAAGTGATTGGTCCATCTTGGGCAGTACTTGTTGAAAACTACTTATCCCATGAAAAACTAGAAAACTGGTCGTTCAGCGCGATGTCCCACAAGCACACCCACTGAACCCCCTCAGCTAACCCCGCCTCCCACCATGCCCCGACAATCGGGGCATGGACGCTTTACTCGACCCCCACACCGCCAGCTATGCCGGTAGCCGTACCAGCACGCTGGCCAATGCCGTTTACCTGCGCCTGGCCACGCCGCTGGGCAGCTGGTGGGCAGACCCCTCACTCGGCTCACGCCTGCATGAGCTGCAACGGGCAAAAGACCTCAGCCGCATCGACACGCTGGCACGGCAGTATGCCGAGCAGGCGCTGGCCCCCTTGTTGCAGGACGGGCGTGCCAGCCGCATTACGGTAGACAGCCAGCGGCCCCGGCCCGGCTGGCTGGTTTTGCTGATTGCCGTTACCGCTGCCAGCGGTGCGTTGCAGACCTTCCGTTATCCGGTACGGGTGGGCGGCTGATGGCTTATCCCTTGCTCACCATGGCGCAGATTCGCGCCGACATGCTGCGCGATATCCGCAACCTGCTGCCGGAGGCCGATGTCGGCGCGGATTCCGACTATTTCATCCGCGCCACCTCGGTGGCCAGTGCGGTGGAAGGCCTGTACCAGCATCAGGCATGGATGGTGCGGCAGATCTTCCCCGACACCGCCGATCATGATTATTTGCTGCTGCATGCCCGCTTGCGTGGCCTGGCCCCCAAGCCTGCCGTCACCGCCAGCGGCCGCATGCTGTTGCGGGGCAATCCCGGCAGCCCCGTCGCCGCCGGGGTGCAGGGCAAGTGGGGCGACCAGTTGTATGTCAGCCGTGAGGCCGGGCTGATCGGAGCCGATGGCACAGCGACACTGGCCGCCGCCGCCATGCAGGCCGGGCTGGCAGGCAATGCGCCAGACGATGCCCGGCTGGAGCTGCTGGCCCCGCCACCCGGTGTGCAATCGGCTGCTGTGCTGACTGAGATGCGTGGCGGCGTGGAGGAAGAAAGCGATGCTGAGCTGCTCGCCCGTCTGCTGGACCTGATCCGCCGCCCGCCGGCCGGTGGCAATGTGCATGACTACCGGCGCTGGGCGCTGGAAGTGCCGGGCGTATCGGCGGCCTATGTCTACCCACTACGGCGTGGGCTGGGTACGGTGGACATCATCATTACCTCAGCCGGTGGCCTGCCATCGGTGGAGACGCTGGCCGCAGTGCAGACGCATATCGACGCACTGCGCCCGGTCACCGCCAGGCACAGCCTGGTGGCCGCGCCCACGGTGCGGCTGGTGGATGTGGAGCTGCAACTGGCGCTGTCCGGCCTGACGCTGGAACAAGCCCGGCTGCAGCTGACACCGCAGTTGCACACCCGTTTCGACCAGTTGGCCCCTGGTCAGCTGCTGGTCCGCAGCCAGTTGGAAACGCTGGCCTCCAGCCTGCCTGGGGTGGTGGACCGCCGCATTGTGCTGCCCGCCGCCAATGTGCAGCCGCTGGTAAATGAGCAGCGGGTGGAATGGCTGCGGCTGGGCCGACTCGACATCAAGGCCATGCCATGAGCCACGCCACGCTTTTGGCACTACTGCTGCCACCGCAATCCTATGCCCGCAACGCCCAGCCCTTGCAGATCGAGCTGCAGGCCGAAGGCCGGGCTCTGGATGTGGCCGAGCGGGATGGCCTGCAGGCGGCTGCGGCCATCTCGCCCTTCTTTGCCGAATACACCTTGCCGGACTGGGAGCGTGTGTGTGGACTCACTCCGCCCAGCGGCGCGGGCTATCAGCAGCGGCTGCAGGCGGTGCTGGCCAAGCTGGCGGCCACTGGCGGACTGAGCATCCCTTACTTCCAGCGGCTGGCCAGCAGCCTGGGTTACCGCATCGACATCGTCGAGCCACAGCCTTTCCGCGCTGGCATCAACCGGGCCGGCGACATGCTGCAGGTGGCCGACATCCTGTGGGTGTGGCAGGTGGTGGTGCATGCCGCCCAGGTGCAGGCCTGGCGTTTCCGCGCTGGCCAGTCCACTGCGGGCGAGGCGCTGGCCAGCTTTGGCGACCCGGTGATTGAAACCGTGTTCCGCGAGCTGAAACCCGCCCACACCTTTGTCTACTTCGCCTTTCAGGAGGGCTGAATGCAGAAGATCAACACCCCGGACAACCTGTTTCACGATGGCGACCCGTCCAGCGGCGCGCTGGGCACCATCGTTACCGCCGCCTGGCTGAATGCCATGCAGGGTGAGCTGGTGAGCGTGATCGAGGCGGCCGGCATCAAGCTGGATGCCGCAAAAACCGACCAACTGCGCCTGGCGATTGCCAAGCTGGTGAGCGATGCGGCCGCGCCACTCAAACATGGCCACGCGTGGGCGGACGTCAGCAAGACCCCCACCACACTGGCAGGGTATGGCATTACCGATGCGCTGCCCCTCAAACCGCTGCTGGGCGCAAAGGTGGATCTGGACGGCATTATCAGCACCGGCTGGTATCACCAGTCACTGAATAGTAATGCCGCCAGTGGCAGCAACTACCCGACACCCACTGCGGGCATGCTGTCGGTCTATGCCTCAGACACCATGGTCTATCAGCTCTATCAGGACTTTCAGGGCAAGCGGCTGTGGTGGCGGGTCCAATACAACGACACTTGGTCGGCCTGGCAGTCCGGTGCGACCCTGGATGACATCGCCACCACCGTACCTGCCGGTCACGTAAGTTTCTTTGCCCGCAGCAGTGCGCCACCGGGTTATCTCAAAGCCAATGGCGCAGCCCTCTCGCGTAGTGCCTACGCCAACCTGTTTGCTGCCATCGGCACCACCTTTGGCGCAGGCGATGGTGCATCAACGTTCAACCTGCCGGATTTGCGTGGTGAATTCGTGCGCGGCTTTGATGATGGGCGGAGTGTTGATCCCGGCAGGCTGTTCGGCAGCGCGCAAGCGGATGAACTCCGGTCGCACTATCACGAGTATCGCTTTGTTGGCAGCGCTAGCTCTTCGACACCCGATGATTACGTTTCCCAAGGGGGATCGTGGCCACGCAATTTCCCTGGTTCTACCGGACGTACCGGAGGGATTGAAACCCGCCCACGCAACATCGCATTGCTCGCCTGCATCAAGTTCTAAGGACAGACCATGCATATTTATCACTACGACCCGCTGACTGCCGTCTACCTGTTTGCCGGCGAAGCCGACCCTTCACCACTGGAAGATGAAGTCTGGCTGATTCCCGCCCATGCCACCGCACTGCCCCCGCCGGAAGCGGATGACAAGGTAGCGGTATTTGTGGACGGTGCCTGGCAATTGCAGGATGAACATCGGCAAATCCCGCTTTGGCAGGCTGACGGTACGCCCTACAGCATTGGCGAGACGATTGCAGCACAGGTTTATCATGGTCTGGGGCCACTGCCTGACTGGCTCACCGCGACACCACCGCCAGGGCAGTTCATGTGCTGGGATCATGACCAAGCGAAATGGAAGCTGGACGAAGATGCACAGCGCGAGGATGCGGCAGCCGCTGCTGCTGCAGAACTCGCCCGGCGACGCAAGGAGGTAGATAGCGCCATCGTTCCGCTGCAGGATGCCATCGACCTGAACATGGCCACCGACAGCGAGAAAAGCAGCCTTGCCACGTTAAAACGCCGCCGCGTGCTACTGGCCCGCGTACCGGAGCAGCCGGCTTACCCCATGCACATCGACTGGCCTGATTAGACGGCCCTGCATTATTGAGAGACAGCGACCGGATGGGTGCTACCAACACCCACCCGGCCAGCTGACCCGCAGACGATACCTGCAAGTCACCCCAAGGCTGCCACTTTCTGCGCAGAAAGCCCGGACAGTCTAACGGTTAAACGGTCCCGGACCACCTTGCCGATGTCACTACCCGAAATCCGCTGCGGCCATTGCGGCCGCAAACTCGCTGAGGGCCACGTGCTGGTCCTCAGCATCAAATGCCCGCGTTGCCGGGCACACAATCACCTGAAGGCCGCCGAGCCTCCTGCCAGCGCGTCATCGCACGCCACTGCAAAGGATGCACATGCATGGCCCACACCCCACCATCGGTAGCCTGTTCGCCGGCATCGGCGGCTTCGACATCGGCTTTGAAAACGCCGGTTTCACCACCGCCTGGCAAGTCGAAATCAACCCCGTCTGCCGCGCCGTCCTCGCCGACCGTTTCCCCCATGCCCGCCAGTTCGACGACGTGCGCACCGTCGGAGTCCACAACCTCAGCGCTGTTGATGTCCTGGTCGGCGGTTTTCCCTGCCAGGACCTGTCCACCATGGGTGCCCGGCAAGGCCTGGCCGGCCAGCGCTCTGGCCTGTTCTTTGAAGTCTGCCGCCTCGCCCGTGAGTTACAACCTCGCTGGCTGGTCCTTGAAAACGTCACGGGGCTGCTCTCTTGCCGAGATGGCCAGGATTTCCAGACAGTCATTTCCACGCTTGCCGAATGCGGGTATCTGGGATGCTGGCGGGTGCTGGATGCTTCATGCTTCGGAGTCCCCACAAAACGCCGTCGCGTATTCATTATTGCCGGTCTTCACGAACAGCCCCCCATCGAGCTGCTGGCTGACGCCAGCCCAGTGGCAGCAGTTCCTGGCACGCCGCCAGCGCAACAATCCGGGCTCAAGCCTTTCCCTACTTTACTTGCCGGACAAGCTGCCAGCCAGATCCCTATCAATGGCGCAGGCCTCGTCGCTCAAGCCGGTGGATGGGATTCGATGGCTGACCGGGCCAGAGCGTCTCGCGATCATGGGCTTTGCCTCGGACTGGATGCGACCAACTTTGCAGAGGCTCAAGCTGCCGGCAACGCCGTTGTGCCGCAAGTCGTGGAATGGATCGCCCGGAAGCTGAGGGGGACTTATGTGTAGGGAGGGAGGGTAAGCAGGACGAAGGGGGCGGAGGCCCCCTTTTATGCATTGTGGATTAGGAGTAAGGTGACGGGTATCGGATAGGTGCGGGTGTTCGCTTAATGGCGACATAGGACTGCTCGAGGCCAGTTGCGGCCTTTTAGGCCGAAATACATGATCGACCAAGTGAGATTCGAGGCCGGCCAGGAACTAGCATCGACACTCGATAGCTTATACTCGCCAGCAGTAGATAACGACTCGGACGAAGGGTTGCAAAATGGCAAATGGGACGGGTGGAGCTGCGGTCGCGCCGCAGCCGTTTAGTGATGGCGACGTACTGGAAGCGAGTTTCCACCTTGAAGCAGCGACCGAGGGCACCGAGCCTGCACGAAAGCTCTTCCTGCGAACGTACAGGCTCGCCAACGCTCAGACTCGAACTTGGCACGAAATGCCTAAGGAAGACTGGCCGCTGCTGGCAACTATCTTTCCGAACAAGATCATCATGCGGCCGATCCATGTAAATCCGCACGCACAACGCTACCTGACGCCCAAGAACGGACGTTTCACTACGGTTATCTACGTCGATGACTACGACGACAAGTTGCCGGATGACGCTGAGGCTGCAGCGTCGCACATTGAATTGCGCTTAGCCTGGGGTATCTTTGACCCTCCGGGCAATGGCCTCGGTCTGAACAAGCACCTTGACCCGATGTGGCAAAGCCTATCGCGGATTCAGGGCGCCGATGACCTCGTGATCAGTCGACACCCGGAAATGCACGCCAAAGACGGCGTGATTTCGATTAGCACTCAGGAAGTCGACAAGCTGCGTCGCGCCTTCAATCGGGTCACGACGAATGGCCGTAAACTGATTCGTCAAACAAAGCAGGGCATCGTGCACGACGACTTGCTGACAAGGCTTGACCCCGAACGATTCCGTCGAATCGTGCAGGTGAAGACGCCCCTGGTCGAGGTTCGACGCGAGAGCGCGAAGCAGGCTGCGGCCCGGGAACGCGCCGAGCGTCGATCCAACGTGCAGGCCGTGCGCAAGCAGCTCGGTGAGCTAGTCACCGAAGCTCCCCAGGAGCTGATGACGCTACACGCCGAGATTGAACGGGTGACGCTCGCAAAGATGATCGAGGCATTCAAGGCGAAGCTTGCCGGCAAACTCACGGAACCGCACTGGCAGACGTTCTTTGAACAGAACAAGTTCGTCCTGAGCTTGGCCTTTGCGCGGCCCGTCGAGCTGACCCATACGCAATTCCATGCAAAGGGTTCCACCTTGACAGGTGCAGGTGCTCAGATCGGCGACTTCCTGTTCAAGGAATATGGTCAAGCACTTGCCATAGTTGAAATCAAAACGCCGGAGACGGCCTTGCTGCAGGGCACAGCCTACCGCGGTCAGGAGGTCTTTGGTCCGACTTCGGATCTCTCCGGTGCAGTGACCCAGGTGCTGTTTCAGCAGAGCGAGCTTAGGCAACGCTGGATGACTCATTTGAATGACACCCCAGCCCTGCGCCTGTCCGGTGCAGATGTCATCAAGTGCGTGGTCGTCGCAGGCCGCATCCCCACTGATCCGAGTAAACTGCGCAGCTTTGAGGTGTTCCGAAACGCGTGCAGGGACGTGGACATAGTCACCTTTGACGAACTTCTAGCGAAGCTTGAGTTCCTGGAGAAGCAACTGACACCGGAGTCAGAACCAGACCTGTTCTGACTCATGACCCTGCCACAGTTCTAACGGTCGCCAGCACCAACAGACATCGCCCAGTACCCTCTCATTCTTCAAGGCACTGAGGCCCACAGAACGGTTGCTGGGGGGCACAATGGTGATGCCGGTTTGTGGAGACCAGAGACGGTGACAGGCAATTCACTGTTTAGCTCAGGTGTCACCGCGTGAATCTTGGGCTGGGTCATACCGGCGGGCGGTACTCAACAGGTATTTTTGGATGCTCTGCCACACCGTTGAACGTCCGCCTCTGCAGCAAACCGCAATGGGTCGAAAGCAGTCGACAACCAACATGACACCCTGCCTTCAGCCAGGATGTTTTCATTTCAGGTAGTGGTAGAGCACGGAGAACCAGGACTTGACTACCCTCCTCCATCACAGGGAAAAGTAGCGGTAAGGAAGCGTTATATTTTTGCGTACCGGTGACAAAAGAAGCGCAAATAGTGACAAAAACCCTGCAAATTGGCGGTGACAATTAAAGTGCAAACGAGTGCCAAAACTGCCGCAAAGTTACAGTGTGCAAAACAATCCGCGACGTTACACTCTTATCGCCAATGTGTAGGAGTGTTGTGTAGAACTCAGGGGCAAATAAGCCTTGCAGAACCTGAATTTACTGTAAAAACAACACTTTAGGGGTGTTTGGCGGAGAGGGGGGGATTCCGAATTTCACCACAAAATCCCCTTATTTTCTTGGCACTTTTCATACTTCTACACACTAAAACGACAGCCTTTGTGTAGAAGTCTTCTATCCCATTGTAGTATATGCATTCACGCTTCGTAAAATTATTTAGGTGCCACGGTATTGGCAAGATAAAAGAATTAACCTAATTTTTTACTCACCTCGTGACCAAAGCGGTCTGTGCGTATTTCAAAGAGATATGCCTGATTCCACTTAAATACAGGTCATGCCATTAACCAAATTTGAATACAGTCCTCAGGGCCATTAAGAAATCTGCACGACCTGCAGCTGATTCAGGCCTTGCCAGCAAGCACTTCTCCAGAACACTGCAGTGCATATAAAGCAGCAATTTGAGCATGCTCCTCCTGCTGCAATGGACACACCAGCTTGTCATGCAATGCTTGTGCAACTTCACTCATCTGATGAGCCCCTATCTGACTTGAGGCAGTGGCTATTCGGGACAGCAAGGCCCTGGCCTCGGACAGGCGGCAATTTGACAACGCTGGCCACAGCAGTTTCAGGTCATCCGCATTGTCTTCCAGAAACATGGTCAGTATTTCTTGCTCACACACCACGTCTGCGCCTGACAAGGCGACGAGCGCATGGTGGTCTACAGTAAAGCGGCGGCACTCTGCCGGCCACTCCCGACAAATCGTCCGCATCAGGTCCAATTCATCGGTAAAGGAAAGAATTCCGGACTGTGGCGGAACGGCTTGCTTGCCTGCCAGAACCCATAATGATGACTGCTCCGTCTCTGACAACAAGCGTGACAGCCTGCTACCGGCAAAAGTCATGCTGTCATCCGCTTGAGCGCAGTAAATGATTCGCCTCGGCTGAAGACTGCTGATCATCAATGCGGCATCTTCGAGTGTCGTTGCCAGCGTCAGCTGCATTCCTCTTTCCTGCAACAAATGGCCGACCACATCTGCCAGCATGGCGGACGGTGCAATCATCAATACCGGGTGGTCCTTCCCTCCCGGCTGGATTGATATTTTTTCTCCCTGACGCAGGGGGATTTGCACTGTGGCACTGATGCCGCCTGTGCTATTGGATTCCAGTTGCAGTGTTCCGCCCAGCAAGCCAATCAGCGACCGTGCCAATGCCAGTCTCAGGCCAAGGCCATCATGCGAGCGGGCAGTACTACCGTCAGTTTGCGTAAACAGCTCACCTACTCTGGCAAGCTCGCTTTTGCTCATGCCGATGCCACTGTCTTCAATCCTTATCACCAGCTCATCCTGAGTCGTAGTGGTAAGGCAATCCAGGCTGACTGATACCTGGCCAACCCTGGTGAACTTAACTGCATTATCGAGCAGCTCGGCAATGCTTTTCCCCAGGTAGCGCCGGTCACTCTTGATCAGTACATCAGCTGGAAGCTTGTTGCTGTAGCGCACATCCAGCTGCTTTGCCGCCGCAGCAGATCGACAGCTGGGCAACAGTTCATCCATCAATCCATTGATGGAAAATGTTTGCGCATCAGCGCGGATGGACGCGGTTTCCAGGCGGGTCCAGGCCAGCACATCGTCAATCATGCCCAACAGCTTGTTGGCTGCGGTTTCAATTTCCTGGGCATAATCCCGCTGCTCTTCATCCAGCTCACCCATGCACAGCAGCTCCAGCATGCCCAGGATGGCATGCATCGGTGTGCGAAACTCGTGGCTCATCACGGCAAGGAATGAAGACTTGGCCTGACTGGCCAGATCTGCCTGCTTCCTGGCTGCATCGAGACTGACATTTATCTGGTGATAATGGCTCATGTCAGTCACTGACAGAATCATGCCGCCAAACGCTGCCCCCGCCCGTACCAGTTGCCCGTCAATAATCAGACTACGCTCAGTACCGTCCATGCAGCGCATGGTTCTTTCAAATCGGAATGCTTCGCCACCTGCGAATCCTTGCCGGATGATCTCTTGCAAGGCACGGTATGTTTCCGGCTCCGGGAAGCACTCGGACAGCTGGTTGACGACTTCAATATCTGCACACAGCAAGTGTCTGCCAGAGGGGTTGATGCGCAAAATCGTTTCTGATGCATCAATATGCAATAACGGTACGGGTACGGCGATGAACAGTGCCTCACTGAGCTGCAGCAAATTGCGTTGCAACTGCTCTGCATGCTGCTGACGCTGTCTGTCCGAAGCCAGCTGTTCACACAAGGCCAGCCAGCCGAGCCACATAGAATCTGGCGGTATGGTTTCCTCACCATCATGCAGCAAGAGGCCGCACCGTCCGCCGGTCAGCACCACCGGACAGGACTGGATGCCCGTTTCAGGCCACGCAGCATCCCCATGTGTGTAGATGCATGTGCCCCCGACCGGACCGGGAACCTGCAAAGACCAATGCCGCGCGTGACACACCGCGGCCAGTTCGTCCCCAAGCAAGGCAAAGAAATCCGCCGGGCTGCAATCCCGTCCAATCATTCCCGCCAGACGCAAGGGAATATTGCTCTGCTGCGCGCCATCCTGACTAGCCTGACGGTGGTGATGTCTTACCCTGGATAGTCTGGACGTTTCCATGTGGCACCATCAGAAAAGTTCGACCTTTGGGGCCTCATTTTCGACTTTCCCGCCCATCCTTCTGGAAAAGTCCTCGCGCTGGACATGCATTACATGCCCCTCCCCCAGCTGCCGGACAATGGTGCTGATATCGCTCACTGTCATATCCACACCCTGCTTGATGCTCGCGGCCATTTGCTGCTGGTGCTCAGCCGAGCTGGCAGCAACGCGCACCAAGTGCTCCAGTTGCTGCCGCACGATATCCTGAAACTGCATTTTCTCCAGTGCCAGCCCCACGCCACCGGCAATGGCCTGTACTGCCGCATGCACATGAGAGGTGAAGCCTTGCTGCTCCTGCACCACCGCGGCCAGGTGGTCATTCATTTGCAGGAACTGACTGGAAATAAGGGAAAGTTTTTCACCTTCGCGTTCATGCAGGTCCATACGCATGATCTGTTCCAGTTCTGCCGCAATCGCAGCGGTGACCGCAGCAATACCATCAGTAATCTGCGCAGCGGCACTGTCAGTCTGGACCGATAGGTTGCGCACTTCATCTGCCACCACCGCAAATGCGCGGCCATGTTCACCGGCACGTGCGGCTTCGATGGCTGCATTCAGTGCCAGCAAATTGGTCTGGTTGGCTATTTTGCGGATCAGTTCGGCATAGGGTTGCAGCCGCTCCACCTCAACAGAAACCTTGGCAATACGCGACTGTTCTTCCTGTTGCCGCGTGGCTCTTTCTCGTTGCATATTGCCCAGCTCGGTGATGGATTCACGATTCATGCTGGCTTCCTGGCGGGACGATGCCACCAGCCCGGATGCATGCTCCAGGAAGTTGCCGGTTTCCGAGACAATCTGTCGACTTGTCTCTTCTATACCCTGCAACCCTTCCATAACGCCGATGGCTGCGGCTTCCGTAGTGCGCTCTATGTCTTTGAGCTGGTCTTGCAGGAAACCGTTGAGGTCTGCATATGCATGCAGCTGAGTGGCTACCTTTTCAGTCTGCTGATCATTTGCTTGCTGTTGCACCGGTACGGGCGGTGTGGAGACACGCGGTTCGGTCAGCAGGCAGACAGCCAGCACCACACCTTCAGCAAGCACCATGTACCAGCTGACACTGCCCGACCAGCTCAGCAGGACTGTGGCCAGCAGGACCACCGCCAGACATGCCCAACGCACGAGAGCAAGTTTCGCGCGCGGGTCAGGGGCAGGTTCTGTTTCACGCATCATGTTCAGGCTCCTGGCAGCACCTGGCGAATCACCTTGAGCAGATCCGCGCCAGTAATGGGCTTGACCAGCCAACCGGTGGCCCCATGTTGTTTTGCCACATCCCGACTGGCCTGCTGGGTTTCGGTAGTCAGTGCCAGAATAGGGGTGAAGCGCAGCAACTTTCTGGCTTCCTTGATGAGCTCCAGTCCATTCATGTTCGGCATGTTGATATCGGTAATCATCAAGTCAGGGCGCAACCCGGTCTTCAGTTTGTCCAGACCCTGCACACCATCCGCGGCAGTAACCACGGTAAAGCCACTCATCTCAAGGGTCTGGCGCAAGCTCATGATCATGGTTGCGGAATCATCGACCAGCAGAATGGTTTTCATGCCTCACTCCTTTCACGCTGCAACAAGGGAAATACATAGCCGGCCATGAATCCATCACGTGGTGGCTTGAAATGCTCGATACGGCTGACCAGCAATGCCTGGAACACAGCGGCATGAATGTGCTCGCAATCCTCCAGATCGACTGTTGCGGCTTCCTGGTCTGCCAGCCAGACCAACAGTGTCTCGGCATCTTCGACACCAACCTGTCCGACCAAACGGGCAGAGCGCCCTTCAAAAATCAGAGGCATAGCAGCAACTCCTTGGGATTGATCACCATCAGGACGGTACCGTCTCCCAGCAGGGCCGTACCCGAATACACGGACAGTTGCGCCAGGATGCCCTCCATGGGCTTGAGAATGATGTCCACGGTTTCGCGGAACTCATCCACGACAATGCCTACGTTTTCCGCACCCATGCGCAGCACCAGAACCGCCAGCTCGTCCTGCTCGTTGGCCATCTGCTCCTCATCCAGCGCCAGCAAGGCATTCAGGCCGTACAGGGGAACAATACGGCCACGCAACACGGTGGAGCGATTGTGCTTGAAATGACGGATCTGGCTTCGCGCAACCCTGACGGTTTCCACCACCATTTCCATCGGCACACCGAAGATCTGCCCGGAAGACTCGATAATCATCACATTGGTGACGGCCATGGACAGCGGCAGAGCAAGTTGCAACAAGGTGCCCTCTCCAACCTTGCTTTCCAGCTGGAAACTGCCATGCACGGCTTCAATGGCGGAGCGCACCACATCCATGCCCACACCCCGCCCGGACAGGTCGGAAACTTGCTCCGCCGTGGAAAATCCGGGATGGAAAATCAGCTGGATTGCATCCGCATCGCTCAGGCTTTCAGCCTTGGCAGCATCGATCAATGACTTTTCCATGGCCTTGCGCCGCACATGGGCCGGATCTATCCCCTTGCCATCATCTCGAATCTGGATGATGACCCGGTCTGCCTCCTGATGGGCACTGATGCGGATGCAACCCTGGGCGGGTTTGCCGGCAGCAAGACGGGCCTCGGGTGATTCGATGCCATGGTCCAGGCTATTGCGCAGGATATGGATCATCGGCTCGGCAAGCCGCTCGATGACATTCTTGTCGGCTTCGGTGTCCTCTCCTTCAAGAACCAGCTCCACCTGCTTGTGCAGTTTTTTCGACAAGTCACGCACCAGGCGGGGGAAGCGCTGGAAGATGGTGCCCACCGGCATCATGCGTACCTGCATGATGGCATCCTGCATTTCTTCGGCAATGCGGTTGATCACCAGATATTGGGATTTGATTTCGCGTGCCAATTCGCGGTTGCCGAACTGGTTTTCCGCCTTTCCAGCCAGGTATGGCAGCGCATTCTTGGCCACCACCATTTCGCCGATCAGGTCCATCAGCCGGTCTACCTTTTCCTGGCTGACCTTGAGTACCCGGCTGGCCTTTTCAGCAGATTCATCCGTCCGCCGGCCAGCATCCTCCTGCACCGGGCCGGCAACGGGAGCACTGCCTGCCAGGGCACTGCTGGTGCCATCGACGAAACCTGCCGGATTACCATCTCCGCCGCGCAGCAAACGCAAGACAGGTTCGGCGCTCTTGAGCTCGATGCACCGGTCATAGGCCTGGGACAGCGCTTCCAGCATGGGTTGCGACTGCTGATAGCGATAAAGATTGGCCAGGGTCTGCACCACGGACTGCAAACGCCCTTCCCAGATACCCGTATCCGCCGGCAGTTCAAGAATCTTGCGCTGCGTTTCAACAATCTTTAACCAGGCCGTGTGCTCTTCTTCTGAAAGGGGACGCGGGTCAGATTCGGCTTCATCCAGATAGAAAACCGGGCGGAATGTCGAGCCCTGTAATTGCCGCACCTTTGTATAGGGGGCCATGTAGCGGAACAGCTCTTTGAGTGCCTGACCGTCCATGCGGCATAGAAAGCGGATTTCCAGATTGCAACGATAGATGTCCAGTTCCGCCATGTCGGGCCAGGGGCTGACGGGTTGAATGTCGAGCCAGCGTAAACCCTCTACCTGGCGCAACTGCAATAGCGGGTCTTCCCCACTGAAAAAGCATTCACTGTCAGGCTGATAATGCACGGCACTCAGGGGATGACTCTCACGGGCAGCATCATGCTTTTCCTGTTCAAGCACGTTGGCGGGAAAGGATTGCAACCAGTCGGCAACCACGGCCGGGCTCTGTGGCTCAACTGGACGCACCGCCGGGCCGGCCTGCCCCAGACAGCCTTTCAGGGCAGTGGCAATCTGCGCGGCTCTGTCATCCCGCAGTACTTGCAATTCGCCACCGGTTTCCAGATCGTCCAGGCAGTCGGACACGAAGTCGGCCCACTCCAGCAAGATATCTGCATAGTCGGCCACAAAAGGCAGTACGCCGTTGCGTACCTGGTCCAGCAGGTCTTCGGCATGGTGGGTAGCCCCCGCCAATGGTGTCAGTCCCAACAGCCCGCTATTGCCTTTCAGCGTATGGATGCTACGGAACAGGGCATTGATGACTTCCTTGTCATCCGGAGCATGCTCCAGTTGCAGCAAGGCACGGCCGATGGTTTCCAGCCCTTCGCGTGCCTCCTGCACAAACTGTTCAAGTAAAGGGTTGTTCATCAGTCAGGCTCCCCCAGTAACAGTCGTGTCAGCAAGGTCAGCTCCACCGGTTTGGCCGGCTTGATGATGTAACCGTTGGCGCCTGCCATATAGGCCACCACTACATCACCTTCCTTGGATTCGGTGGACACCATGATGGCCGGGCTTTGCATCAGGCTCAGGTCGGCACGCAAGGTCCGTACAAAGGTATATCCGTCCATCTTGGGCATGTTGATGTCGACGATATAAAGGTCGTAGGGCGACTGCATGGCCTTTTCCAGCGCCTCGATACCATTCACGGCCTCGTCCACGCTCAAACCGGCATCGGTCAGTATCTTGCGGTGATAAAGTCGCACGGTGGCGGCATCATCAACAATCAGTACGCGTTTCATACCTGAGCCTTTCAACCGAAACGAGGTTTCTGGTAAACGATGGCATCCGGAAACTTGCGCACCGTGAAGAGTGGAGAAATACGGCTCATCGACTCGGAGTGCCCCAGACAAATGAAGCCGCCATGATTGAGAGAGTCGTAAAAGGTATCCGCCGCATCCTTGCGAGAGATGTCATCAAAATAAATCAGCAGATTGCGACAAAAAATGATGTCGATATTGCTGAAGCGCCGCGTGTCATTACGGTCATTCAGGTTGACCCGGCTAAACTCGATGGACTGGCGCAGGTCTTCGATAATCTGGTAGCGCTGATTGCTGTACGGTTCGAAATAGCGGTCCAGATAGGTTTTCGGCAGATATTGCAGCGAACGCATGCTGTATATCCCCTGTTTGGCCGAGTCCAGAATCGAGGTATCGATATCCGAGGCCAGGATCTCCACATCGAACTGTTCTATCTTTGGCCACAGCTCCAGCAGGAAAATGGCAATGGAGTATGGTTCCTCCCCCGACGAAGACGGAATGGACCAGATACGAATGGTGTCTCCTGGCTTCTTCTGTGCGGCCACCTCTTCCAGCATCGAGTTCACCAGGCAGTCAAACTGGTAGGACTCCCGGAAAAAGTAGGTCTCGTTCACCGTCATGTCATTGACCAGTTGCTGCAACTCCTCGCCACTGGCCTGAAAGCGCAACATGGTGAAATAGGTACGAAAGTTTTCCGAACCGGATTCCCTCACCCGTTCCGCCAGGCGCTTATCGACAAAGTAACGCTTGGACTCGTCGAAATAGATTCCTGTCTTGCGATAGAAGAATTCACGGAACTTCATGAAATCTTCTGTCGTGATCAGCGGCTGTGCCATGGTGCTATTCCTGACGGATGCGGGCTTTGGCCATGTCGACAGCAAAGCGGATGAAAGGGTCGTCGGCAAACCGGTTTGCTGCCGACTCCAGGGAGGCCAGGGCGTGTGGACTGCCGACCTCACCCAACAGGTCAATTGCAGTGGCCACGACATTGCAATGCATGTCCTGTTCCACCACGCTGATCAGCCAGCCCTCAACACCAGGATGCTTGAGCGACTCCAGAATATTGACCGTGAAAATGCGTACATCCGGGTCGACATCACGCAGCAGGGTTTCCACCAGACTGGCGGTGGCATCCGGCATTTCCTGCAATACCTCGATGACGCCATTACGCAGCATCGGATCATCGGAACGGAGAAAATCCGCCAGATGCTGCGCCACTTCGACACCCCCCAGGCGGCGCAGGCTGCCCAGCGCTGCATCACGCACAGCGCGATCCGACTCTGCCGGCAAAATACGGCACAAGGGCAGTACGGCTTCCGGATACTGGCCCAGCGCCAGTGCAGCTTGCCGACGTTCGTCGACGGAAACACTGGACAGCCGGGTAATCAGGTCGGCAAATGACAACGACTCTCCCGCATCCTCAATAGCCGGCGTGACACTTTTCTTGAGCGCCATGACGCTTCTCCCCTTGTTGGCACCAGGCAATAAGCTGGCTGGCAATGGCATGCGCTGGCAGAACAATGCTGGCGCCGCCGCGGCGCGCCAGTTCCATTGGCATGCCGAACACGATGGCGGTTTCCTCCGACTCGGCAATGGTCCGGCCACCATGCTGATGCAATTGGGTCATTTCATCGGCACCGTCATAGCCCATGCCGGTGAGCATGACCCCAGTCAAATGTGATGCGGGCAGACAGTCCATGGCCGAACGAACCATCACGCTAACCGAGGGATGCCATAACACTGCCGGGTCTGCCGGACGTGGCGTTGCCATCACCAGCGACTTGCGACGGGACAATTGCAGGTCTGCACCGCCGCGTGCAATGTAGATATTTCCAGCGCGCAAGGGCATGGCGGCGTGCACCTCCTGTACCGGGAGTACACAGTAGCGATCCATGCGCTCGGCAAAACTCTGGGTGAAGCCGGCCGGCATGTGCTGCACCACCACCACCGGGTGGGGAAAGTCGGCCGGCAGCTGGGGGAGAATCAGCTCCAGCGTTTTGGGGCCACCGGTTGATACCCCAATCAGTACCATGCCACTGATTTCACCATCGTCAACGGGTGCAGCGGCGGTGGGCGGGCTGAGTCTGCGTGGTCTTTGCGGCACGGCATCCACAGCCGGCTGTTGTGTGATTTTGCCCAGCCGTGCCGAGGCGGCAGCCCGTGTCTTGACGATCAGCTCGTCACGGATGCTGCCAATATTCAGGGAAATCGTTCCTTCGGGCTTGGTTACTACATCGACAGCGCCAAGTGCCAGGGCTTCCAGGGTTGCCATTGCCCCAACACGGGTAATCGATGACACCATCACCACCGGAGTCGGCCGGGCTGCCATGATCAGCGCCAGTGCCTGCAAACCATCCATCTGCGGCATGTTGACATCCAGCGTGATGACGTCGGGTTCCCACTCCATCAGCTTGGCAATGGCTTCTTTGCCGTTGTGTGCCGTTTCGGTCAGCATGTCTTCTTGCTCGCCAAACAATGTGGTCAGATGCCTGCGCATCAATGCCGAATCATCGACGACGAGTACCTTGATCTTCTTGCTTCCCATCCTCACCTCCTCCCCACCGTCAGGCGGGCTGCTCCAGTGACATTTGCAGCGAGCCGACCTCCCCGTCGTCCAGCAACATTCCCGGGTCTATCATCATGATCAAGCGGCCCTGCTTTTGCAGATTGGCCACCCGGCAGATCAGCCGGCTGCTTCCTTCACCCATGTCAGGCGCAGGCTCGAAGGCATGGCGGGGTACTTTCAACACTTCGGCAACGGAATCCACAATGAAACCGGTGCGCAAGCCACGCAGCAGATACACCATGATGCGCTGCCGTTCACTTCTTTCGATGGAGCCCAGCCCCAGACGCCGCCGCTGGTCAATTACCGGCAACACCGTGCCTCGCAGATTGATGACGCCCTCCATGTAATCGGGTGCGGTGGGCAGAAATGTCAGTTGCTCCGGCACGCGGACGATTTCCTGCACCGACATGATGGGCACACCGAATTCCTCCTTGCCCAGCCGGAACACCACCACCTGCTCGTCCTCGTCATGACTATCCGCATCAGCCACAAGACCGTCATCACTTGCCATATCACTCTCTCCCTCTTCTGCAGCATCGGTCCGCGCCAGCTCTACTTCATCGAACATCTGTCCGACATCCAGAATCGAAACCAGTCGCCCCCCATCCTCCAGCCGGCAAATGGCATTGATTTCGCGGGTCTCGCGGCGATTCCACATGCCCGGCACTTCATCAATCAGGTTGAAGGGCACACGCAATACTTCGCTGACACTATCTGTCACCAGACCCACCATCTGCTCACCACCAAGGTGAATCACCACCACACGGTCCTGCTCTCTATCCTGGTCGTATGGCATGCCAAACAATCTGCGCAGCGAGATGAGCGGCAAGAGTCGGGAGCGCAGAGTAACCACGCCCAGCTGTGCTGCCTCGGACTGCGGCACCCGTACCAACTGGCCATCCATCTGGACGATTTCCTGCACATCCTGGATATCAATGGCGTATTCCTGACCATCCACACTGAACGAAACAAGCTGACGTTCATCGTCGCTTTCATCGCGCAATATTTCCTGTTGCGATGCGGTCAGGGCAACTTCAGACCCACCATGCTCCTGTCGCAACTGAATACCGGAAAAATGACGGTCAATCAGAACCTGGAAATCAAGCAGCAGGATGAGACGTCCGTCCCCGTCCTTGATCACGCCTTGCAGGAACTCACTGCGTGCGCTATCCGGCAAGGTATCGGTAGACTGGATATCTTCGTCACGGGCGCTGACCACACTGGCCACGTGATCCACCAGGAAACCAAGTGGCATGCCCAGATTGATGACCAGTGCACGGGTTGCTTCATCCGCCGCACGGTCAGGCAGGCCAAACAATCTGCGCAGAGAAAGGATGGGTAACACCTTGCCACGCAAATTGGCCAGGCCGTCCAGGGCTGACGGTGCCAGTGGCAAGTGGACAATACCGGGAACCCGGATGATTTCCTGCACCGGAGCCATCGGGACGGCAAACAGCTCCCCCTCCACACAGAAGGTCACATAATGGCTGCCATCCGCACCACCAGCTTCATCATCCTGCGGTAGCGCCAGCTGCAGCTCGGCAGCCTGTTCATCACTTGTAGACATGGTGTCATTCCCCAGCTGATGGCTTAGCCGTTGCTCTGCAACTCATCAGCCAGAGAGGCGATTTCCTCGATTGCAGCCGACAGCTCCTCTGCGCCTTGTGCTTGCTGTTTGGCTGCCACACTCGCCTGCTCCGCCGCCTTCTCGGCTTCGGCGGATGCGCCGGCAATCTGTTCGACACCGCCTTTTACTTCACTCACCATGGCAACAATCAGCTGCGACTTATCCAGCGCTGACCTGTTGCTGGAAAGGATATCGGCAACATCGATTTCAATTTGCTGCATGTCCTGCACCACGACTTTGGCTTTGTCGGCCTCCGAGATGGCACCTTGCATGATTTCTTCGATATCCCGCTGCACAAAGCCGACCTGGTCCTGGATGTCCTTCACCATGTCCTTGATGCGGTCGGCATTCTCGGCCGAGTCATGCGCCAGATTACGGATATCCGTCGCCACCACCACAAAGCCCTTGCCGAACTCGCCTGCGCGCGCAGCTTCAATCGCACCATTCACCGCCAGCATGTTTGTCTGGATCGACACCGTGGTAATGGCATCCACAATCTTGTCGATACGGCGTGAAATCAGTGCCAGATCCTTGATTTGCTTGAGACTGCCCTGACTATCGGACACTGAATCCCCGATTACCTTGATAAGGCTGTCAATCAGCTTCTTGTTCTCATCCAGCAATTCCTGGATGTTGTTGGCTTTTTCCAGCGAGGATTGGCAGCGAGCCTCGGTCAGCTTCAATCCGGACTCGATCTGGTTGATGGCGGAAGATGATTGTGCAGTGGCTGCGGCCTGTTGCTGGGCACCTTTGCGAATCTGGTCCAGCGCCAGCATGACCTGGGAACTGGAACGGTTGATTTCCTGGATGCTGGCAGACAACTCTTCGGCGGCAGCCGCCACGTCTTCCGCGCTCTTGTTGATATCGGTGGAGTTCTTCAGCTCATCCGACAGTTCAGACAGACTTTGCGCGGCCTGCTCGCACTCGGACAGGGCCAGGCTTTGCTCGCCAACGGTTTTGTTGCTCTCCTCGCAAGCTGCAGACTGCTCTTCGGCCGCGGCTGCAATCGCCTCAGCGCCCTGCATGGCTTGCTCACCAGCCTTTTCCGACTCGCTTGCAGCATTCAGCAGGGTTGCGGCATCCGCGGCAATATCCTGACAAGCCAGGCGAATCACCTCCAGCTGGTTGGTAATCACAGTGCTTCTGTCTACCTCCTGCTCAATGGTGGTGGCAGCCTGATTGATACGGGTGGAAATCACATTGACTTCTTGCTGGATTTGCGAGACCAGCTCCTGGATTTCCTTGGCACTTTTTTCCGAGGTTTCAGCCAGCGTACGCACTTCATCGGCCACTACGGCAAACCCTTTGCCATGCTTGCCGGCACGTGCAGCTTCGATAGCAGCATTCAAGGCCAGCAGATTGGTTTGGTCTGCAATACGCGCAACTGCCTTGACGATATCGCCAATATTCGAAGCCTGGCGCTCCAGCTCACCCACCATCTGGGTCGAAGTCTTCTGCCGTTCGGCAGCCAGCCTGATATTGCCGATGGTCAGCGATACCGAGCCATTAATCTGGCGGGCAATCTGCTGCATGGCCTCTGCCTTGCCCTTGGCGGTATTGGCTGCGACTTTCTGCTCGGCAATATCCCGGCTCATATGGTCAATGGCGCGCAAGGACTGCTGGGCAGCACCGGATGCCTGTTCCGCACCACTTGCAATCTGGTCACTGGCCCGGCGCAGTTCTTCTGCCGCTGAAGCTGCCTGGTTGATGCCGGAAGCCAGTTGTGAACAGGCGGCAGCAATGCGTTCGGCCGCCTGTTGCTGCTTGGCCAGTGTTCTGGCCTTGCGACGCTGTGCTTCTGCCTCACGCAAACTGTTCTGACCGACCAGCTTCTTCACCTCCGGGTCGGCTTCAACCTTGACCGGTGTCTTTTTAACCAAAGCCATCTTGACCTCCCTAGCTCCCGCTAGCCGCTGATTTGAATGAAATTGGATGTTTTTAAATCATTTGATTAAAAAGCATCGGCACCATGCATTGAATAACTTACTTTTATCCTTGTTAGCAGAGCTGATTTAGTTTTCAAGAAAAACATTCTCGTCATAGATGTAACGTTGCTCCGTGCCTGAGCAGCTTGGAGATCAAGCAAATGGACGACTGTGACTTGTCATCGCGCCAAGCCGGAATGGCCAAGGGGTGTCCACATTCCAGATTGAACGAAACGGTCAGCACAGCTGCTGCTTCATCTTCATCTGCAACTGCATTT
Source organism: Aquitalea magnusonii (assembly GCF_002217795.2). Classification (NCBI taxonomy): domain Bacteria; kingdom Pseudomonadati; phylum Pseudomonadota; class Betaproteobacteria; order Neisseriales; family Chromobacteriaceae; genus Aquitalea; species Aquitalea magnusonii. Next base: position 1,284,776 of record NZ_AP018823.1, on the reverse strand, counting down.
TCGAGAGGCATGAAGTGCGACTGGCTACTGTTAAGAGCGGCATTGCAAGGCAATGTCGGCACTGATCCCTGAATGCAGAAGAAGAGATGTGGAATGGGCGTTGGCTGACGAGATGTCTGCAAGATCTGCTGTTTTACCCGGGCGCGCAGGGGGGATGACTCAGACATGCAGGGAGCTGTCTTGTCTGCAAGCGGAGGAAGCAGTCATGGATGCCATCACTCATGCGCAGAGAATGCAGAATTGCGCAACTTGATTGCATTTATTTAAAAAGAAGTCAATTTATTGCCATTTCTGACAAATACATTGGAAAGTTGCACCGAGCGATGCTCCTGTCTATAGAACATCACAGGAGGTGCGCCACATGATCAATGAAGCCACTGCCCGCATCAGCGAGGCACTACGCATTTGCGGGGGAGAAGCCTCCAGTGAACTGCGGGACATATCCGAATTCTTCAAAGCCATCAACCGCAATCAAGCCATCGTGGAGTTTGATTTGCACGGCATCATTGTTGAAGCCAATGATAATTTCTTGCGCTTGTTTGGTTTCAAGCGGGATATGCTGATTGGCAAACACCACCACGCCATCTGGATTGAATCGCAGGTCAACAGCGGTGAATACGATGCACTATGGAAAGCCTTGTGCAATGGGGAGGCCGTCAGCGGCGAGTTTCACCGCAAGAAAGCCAGCGGCGAAGATATTTACATCCAGGCGTATTACAACCCGCTGCTCAATGAAGATGGTGCCCCCTACAGGATCATCAAATTCACAGCGGACATCACCGCGCGGAAAAAAGCCCAGCACGAAGATCAAGGCAAGGTAGCCGCAGTTGAACAATCGCAATGCGTTATCGAATTTGACCTGGATGGTCGGATCGTCGCGGTCAACGACATTTTCCTGAGGTTGATGGGTTACTCGCACGAAGGGGTAATCGGCCAACATCACAGCATGTTCTGCCCAGTAGAAGTTTCCCAAAGCGATTCCTATGAATCTTTCTGGAATGCGCTGCGTGATGGACGAGCTCAATGCGGAGAGTTCCAGCGTCTGAATCACCGCCACCAGCCCGTATGGTTGCAGGCAACCTATACGCCCATCCTGGGACTGGATGGCAAACCTTTCAAAGTGGTGAAGTACGCCACAGACATTACCGCAGCCAAAGAAAAAGCCCTGGAAGATGAAGGCAAGGTGAATGCGATTTCCCGCTCCCAGGGCGTCATCGAATTCGATATGGCAGGTATTGTCCAGCAGGCAAACCAGAACTTCCTGAAACTGATGGGCTATGAGCTGGATGAAATCAAGGGCCAGCATCATCGTTTGTTTGTGACTGAGGAAGAGGCAGAGAGCCCTGCCTATCGGGCATTCTGGCAGAAAATGAACAAGGGTGAGTTTGATGCTGGCGAGTATCTGCGTATCGGCAAAAATGGCAAGCGCATCTGGATACAAGCCACTTACAATCCTATCTTTGACTTGGAGGGAAAGCCGGTCAAGGTGGTGAAATATTGTAGTGACATCACTTCGGAAAAGCAGGATGCGCAGGAGAACCGCAGCCGTTTGAAGGCCGTCAGCGAAAGTCTGTGCTACGCCGAACTTGATCGTGAAAGCAATTTCATTCAGTGCAACGAACAACTTTGCCAGGTTCTGGGCTATACCCATTCCGAAATGCTTGGGAAGGGTTTGCAAAAACTGCTTTTTGAAGAAGATCAGGGCAGCGCAGCCAATCAGGACATCTGGCGCGAGTTACACCGTGGCCATGTCTACTGCGGTGAAATGCGCGTTCAGGCTGCAGGACGGCAAGAGGTATGGATCAGCCTTAACTTGACTCCCGTCACCGGCCTGGCAGGAGAATTGTCCAAAGTGATTCTTCTGGCGCGAGACATCACCAAAGAGAAACTGGAACGGCTGGAAACCGAGGGAAAACTGTCAGCCATCAATCGAGCCCAGGCGGTGATTGAGTTTGACCTGAGCGGTAAGGTACTCGGCGCCAATGATAATTTCCTGGCCTTGATGGGCTATCGCCTGGAGCAGATCCAGGGAATGCATCACCGGATGTTTGTTGATCCTCAAGAAATATCCAAAGCAGATTACCAGAACTTCTGGGAGCGTCTGGCGCGCGGGGAATTCTTCTCGGGCGAATACAAGCGGATTGCCAATGGCGGAAAAGAAGTATGGATTCAGGCTACCTACAATCCGGTTCTCAATCCCAGCGGCCAGCCAATCAAGGTGGTGAAGATTGCCAGTGATATTACCCAGGCCAAACTGCACAATGCCGAATACCGGGCCAAGGTAGATGCCATCAACGCTGGACAAGCCATGGTGGAATTCGACCTGCAAGGTAATATCCTGACGGCAAACCGTAATTTCCTCGCTGCCATGGGCTATACGCTGCGAGAAATCCAGGGGCATCACCACAGCATTTTCTGCACCGCTGAATATACCCATAGCGCTGAATATCGCGACTTCTGGTTAAGTCTGAGTGAAGGAAAGTTCGTCAGTGGCCGCTTTCACCGGGTGGGTAAATTCAGCCGCGATGTATGGATTCAGGCCACATACAATCCCATTCTCGATCTGAACGGTGCAGTCTGCAAAATCATCAAATACGCTTATGACGTCACCAAAGAAGTGCAGATGGAGCGTGAAATCTCGCAGAAATCACGCGAAATGGCAGACAGCGTCAGTATCCTGGTGGAAAGCATCAATATGGTGGCAACCCTCTCCGGACAAGCTTCAGTTCTTTCCGGGCAGGCCGCATCCGTGGCCAGTGAGGGAAGTCAGGCACTGGAACAATCCTTGCAACTGATTGCAAAGATACGCCGTAGTGCTGATCGCATCGCAGAGATTGTCGGTGTAATCAGTGAAATTGCCAATCAGACAAACCTGCTGGCATTCAATGCAGCCATCGAAGCGGCACGGGCGGGTCAGCACGGTGTAGGTTTTTCTGTCGTGGCAGCCGAAGTCCGCAAACTGGCAGAACGCTGCTCCAAAGCGGCACAGGAAATCACCGAGCAGGTTCAGCTGGCAGACGGCCAGGTAGATCAGGGCATCGAGGCCAGTCAGCGTGCCGCCAGCAACTTCAAGGGAATTCACCATGGTGTAGAGCAGACAGCAAGCAGCATTCAGGAAATTGTCGATGTTACCCGGCGCCAGGCAGAGCTGACCACGGAGGTAAAACACTTGATTACTTCGCTTGCCCGCAACAGCGGCAATACCGGGAGCAATTAAGTGGCATCCCGTCGCTACGGAATCTTTGCCGTCGACGATAGCCTGCTGGCACTCGATATCGAATGCCTGAGAGAAGTGGTGCCTTGCCCGGTACTCAATACCATGCCAGGACGACACCCAGCGCTGAAAGGTTGTTTCAGCCTGCGCGGTGTGCTGATTCCTGTCATCGATCTTCGGGATTTGATGTCAGCTGGAAGTGAGTCGGCAATACTGGATAACGTAGTTGTGGTCACCACACGCAATCGCGTGCTTGGTCTGTTGGCATCGGATGTTCAGCAGGTGGTCGATTGTGAAGCGCAACTGGTTGTGGATAGTGACAAGGAGCACATCATTACCGGCGGCTTCACCCTGCCGGGAGAACAGCGACCTGTCAGTGTGATTGATGCTGACAGATTGTGTGCCTTGCCGGGCATTCCGGTTACCGAGCAAGGGCAGGCCAAACCCGACATGGCGGATAACAACACCATTGGCAGTACAATCCATCATCTGATGCTGATGAGTAGTGGTGGGGTGCCGCTTGCCATTGACGCCACCGTTGTTCACACCATCATCCTCAACCCTGTCATTGAAAGCTCACCGATAAAGTCCGGTTTTTGTCTGGGCATCATCCGTTATCAGAATTTGCGTATTCCCGTACTCAGTTTGCTCGGAGCATTGGGCATAGACCAGCCAGGCGCGCCTCCCAGGCAGGCCTTTGTCATCCGCTATGATGATTGCTATCTTGCATTTACCGTTGAAAACATCTTCGACGTCGTCAAACTGGAGCAGTTTCATCCCATGCCACTGCCAGCACGCTCTTTCAAGGAGGCTGCCAACTTTATTGGAGTGGTGTCTGTCCGTGATTTACCGGTCGACACGCTTGGCATCAACGGCGACAGCCAGCAACACTTTCTGTTGATTGCCGATACCCAGCTGCGCAACCGGCAAACACTGCGGGATATCGCTCACATCACCATGCCGGATAAAGCTGCCCAAGCGGATACGCTGCAAGCAGCAGATGGCTCCGGAGGAAAACAAACCCTGCATGTTCTGACTGTGGACGTGAATGGTGAGATTGCCTGCCGGGTGGATCAAGTCTTGCAAATCCTGCCATGGTCTGAAGGTAAATTACTGACCTGCTCCGGAGGGAAGCAGGCAGGCCTGGTCGTCAGTCGTGAACAAGCCATCCCGACTTTTTGTCTCAGCTCGGTACTAGGCGTGGCACAATCCCCTGTCAGCAATACCGCCAGTATTCTGGTGGTACAAACAGAATGCGGCATCGTCGGTTTTTCAGTACCCCGGCTGATTACCATCGACAATGGCCGCCCGATTCCTCAGGCAGAATCATCATCAACATCAGACGAAAAAGCATGGGTAGCAGATGCTGCATCAGGCCATGTCTCACTGCAAACAGCCCATGGACCTCGTTTACTCACCTTGCTTGATTTGCAAAAACTGGGGCAATACTGCCTGAGCCAATAAAAAACAGGCTGCATTGCGAGTACTGGCGCGATAATCCGGGGCCACCGCAAAGTGCTGACAATTCTTGGTGCCATTCAAGCAAGTGCGTTACCAAGCAGAAGTAAGAATCAGCTGCTTTGTGCTGTTTTTTCCAGACAGCGCAACGCTTCCTCAGCCAACTCCCATTTGTCCGCCAGCAAGAATAACTCCATCGCACTGATCTTTCCTTGCCGGAAAGCCAGATGCCCACTTTCCATGGCTGCAAATGCTTTGCGTTCAAGAGTGGCAGCTTCCTGGATATGCAAATCATCAGGTATCGGCATCAAGCATCTCCTTGGTTCAAAAGGATGCAAAGTAAACCGAACTTGGCTTACTTAAACTTGAGAATTGAGACAAGCATACCGATACCATTGAAATGAAAAATACGTAAAATGGATTAATTTCACAAAAAACCATGCAAATATTCATTTTTCTTGAGTTTGGCCGCGTTTAACCAAGAATCGGCATACTCGCACGATTCTGATAATGAGTTACCCCAAATAACCATTAGTACTTCACGTTCACTCTTTGACAATCGAACAGGCGCTACATCAGTGGCGCCTGTTCGATTTCTTTCTATTAGCCAAGCATTTGCAACAGCACTTGCGCAACACCTTCGGAGCTTGCCGGATTCTGCCCTGTGACAAGGGTGCCATCTGTCACGATGAACGGTGCCCAGTCCGGGCCCTTCTGGTAGATGGCTTGCAGATGCTTGAACTCATCCTCAATAAGGAAAGGCACAACATCAGTCAGCTCAACCGCATCTTCTTCGCTATTGGTAAAACCCGTCACCTTGCGACCAGCCACCAGCGGCTTGCCATCACGGGATTTGACATGACGCAGTACACCAGGGGCATGGCAAACAAAACCAATCGGCTTGCCAGCACGCTCAAACGATTCGATCAGTGCAATGGACTGTGCTGATTCCGCCAGATCCCACAAGGGGCCGTGACCGCCGGGGTAAAACACCGCATCGAAATCCTCATGCCTTACCTCGGTCAAGCGCACGGTACTGGCCAGTTCCTGCCGGGCCTGCGCATCAGCCTTGAAACGGTGAGTCAGTTCGGTCTGGAATTCTGGCAGGTCGCTCTTGGGGTCCAGCGGTGGCTGGCCACCTAGCGGTGATGCCAGCACCAGTTCCACGCCAGCATCCCTGAATACATAGTAAGGTGCTGCAAATTCTTCCAGCCAGAAGCCGGTTTTCTTACCGGTATTGCCAAGTTGATCGTGTGAAGTCAGCACCATTAATACTTTCATGCTCGGGTATCCTTTATTGAGCGGCCAGTCTGCGGCCGGATTGCAGTGTCATGCGGTTTGAAAGAAGGCTTTTATTGCTGCCAAACCGTCTTGATGCGGAGCCCGCAGCCGCAGATTCGAAGCACCGTCCTCGCTTTGCACCACCACAGCCTTGGCGTGGCTAAAGCGTTTGAAACCATGCAGGCCGTGATAGGCCCCCATACCAGAGGCACCTACCCCACCAAAGGGCAAGCTGTCGATGGCAGCATGGGTCATCACGTCATTGATCACCAGGGCACCGGATGTCGTCTGCAGGCTAAAGCGTTGCTGTTTGTCCTGCTGATGGCCAAAGTAGTAGGCAGCGAGTGGGCGCGGGTGTGCATTGATGTATTGCAGCGCGGCATCAAAGCCGGGAATGCTCATCACCGGCAGCAACGGGCCAAAAATCTCTTCTTGCATGATGGCCATGTCGTCGGTGGCATCCAGCACCAGATGCGGAGCCATCTTTCGGCTATGCGGATCGGCATCAGCCTCCCCTGCCGCAGCTAGGCTGATGATGGTGGCGCCTTTTGCCCGCGCATCTTCCAGCAAACCCTGCAGCCGTGCGAAATGCTGCGGACTGATGATGGCGGTGTAGTCCGGATTGTCCTGAAAACTGCGGTAGCTGCTTGCGACAAAGCGCTGCGCAGCATTCACCAGGCCGGGCAAATGCGCTGGCGTAATCAGCAAGTAATCCGGCGACAAGCAGATTTGGCCAGCATTGAAGGCCTTGATGGTGAGCGTACGGGCGATGGCAGTCTCCAGATCCGCATCCTCATCTATCACTACCGGGGATTTGCCACCCAGTTCCAGGGTGACTGGCACCAGATTCTCAGCCGCAGCCCGCATCACGTGCTTGCCCACAGCCGTGCTGCCGGTGAACACTAGGTGATCGAACGGCAAGGCACTGAATGCCCGGCCAATGTCCGCATCGCCCTGCACCACCACCAGTTCGTGCGGAGCAAAGTATTGACCTACCAGCTCGGCCAGCAGGTCCGAGGTGCGCGGTGTCAGCTCGGATGGTTTGAGCATGGCGGTGTTACCGGCAGCAAATACGCCCGCTAGCGGTCCGAATGCCAGGTTGATGGGGAAATTCCAGGGACTGATCACCCCCACCACACCCAGGGCTTGTTGCTCGATCCGGGCCTGCATGCCAGGGCCGCCAGCTTCCACCACTTGCGGGCGCATCCACTCACCAACATGCTCGGCAGCATGTTGCAAGCCCTTGATGGTGGTGACCATGTCGACCAGCAGTGTCTGATACTGGCTGCGGTGGGCAAAGTCGGCGCTGATGGCATCCGCCAGTGCCTGATGGTTTTCCTGGATCAACCGTACGCTACGCTGCAGACGGTCACGTCGCAGTTCCAGGCTGGCCGGGCCAGCGGCCAATTGTGCATTTTTCATTCCTTGCAGGATGCTGAGCAAGTCTTGCTGTACTTGAGTGTCCATGTGTGGTTTCTCTTTGTTGGAGCAGATGAAGCAGCCAGGTCAAAGCACGTGTAATGCAACGTCGATGTTGCCTCGCACTGCATTCGAGTATGGGCAGGTGGCGTGTGCAGCGGCGACCAGCGCCTCAGCCTGCTCCCGCTCAATGGCCGGCAGCTCGATACTCAGGCTGATGGCCAGGCCATAGCCGCCTTCAGTACGCGGACCAATTCCCACCTGGGCAGTAACGCGGGCATTGTCTGGCACCTTGGGATGCGCTCCCTTGCTCAGCGCCGACACTGTTTTCATGGCGCTGAGAAAGCAGGCGGCATAGCCAGCTGCAAACAGTTGTTCCGGATTGTTGCCAACATCCTTGCCACCCAGCTCACGCGGCAGGCCCAACCAGATATTCAAAGAGCCATCACGGGTACGCGCATAGCCATCACGACCGCCGGTTGCAGTGGCTTCGGTTTGATACAGAACATTACTCAGCATGGTTATCCCCTTGATTGGTGTGCATTTCTGCGATGGGGAAATCATAGGGGAGACTGGTATCTGGCCGCCAACAAGGGTATTTTGGCAGGGGTATAATTTTTTTTATGGGCAAGCCATGTCGCTCGTTCGTCTCAGAACCTTTATCGAGGTGTACCGCCAGCACTCGATCAGTGGCGCCGCCAGAAGCCTTAACCTGACCCAGCCGGCGGTGTCGCAACATATAGCCGGTCTGGAAGTTGCCATCGGGCGGCCCTTGTTTGAAAGGCAAAGCCAGGGCGTGCTGCCGACTGCTGCGGCAGATGAGCTGGCTGCAGATATCGGCGACAAGCTGGATGCGGCAGAGGCGGCCCTGTCCACGGCGCGGGCACGCTCGGCCGATATCGCAGGCAATCTGCATATCATCGGTCATGCCGACTTCCTGGCGGAAAAGCTGGCCCCTGCCCTCGTTCCCTTGCTCCAAGAGGACATTCGTGTACGACTGCATGCTGGCGATGGGCCGATGGTGACGCAGATGCTGCTGGAGGAACACTACGACCTGGGCGTCTCTGCTCATCCAGTCACGGATACCCGGCTGAAGGGAGAGCTGATACTGAGTGACCGGATTATGCTGGTCGCCGCGCCAGAAGTTGCCCGACGGCTGAGAACTGCCAAAGATCTGGGAGTGGCGCTGCAGGCTGAACCCTTGCTCGCCTACAATCTGGAGCGCTCCCTGATTGACCACTGGCTGGAGAAAAACCGCATTCATGCACCAGGGCTTATCCCGGCACTGACCGGTCAGGATCTGCGCGGCTTGCGCAGCCTTCTCAGCCAGGGGTTTGGCTGGACGCTGCTGCCGCACTATTTGTGCAAATCACATTTGCAAAGTGGCGAGCTGGAGGAAATAGCCCCTCCGCTGGGCCACACGGAAATCCGCTACTACCTGATCTGGCTGCCAAGTAAATTACGCAAGCCACGCGTGGCACATGCGCGACAAACACTGCTGTGGCAACTGGCTGAAAAAACAGGAAAGACAGAATAAGCGGATGGCGGGGATGGCCTGGTGTCGCAGCATCCGCAACCGCATGTTCAAACACTTGCACTCAAGGGTAGTTCAGTCCGGCATTGCTGCCAGCTTCCGGGAATATGGACAAGACAATTCCCGGTACCGAATTGAGCGGCCTGCCACACAATACATTCCATGCACTGCTCGTCAACCAGAGTACTGTTCAAGTACATCCATAGCGACATTCTGTGCATGAATATCGGAAAACCTGCTCGACAAGTGGTCTATGCAAGCCTTGATGCGGGGGGAGATCAACGCACGATGGTGGTATTGCATTACAAGCTGACAAGGCCCCGGGTCGTGCTTGCCCAGTAACAGGACCTTCAACTGTCCGCGTTCAAGATAAGGCCATGCATGCTGTACCGCTACTTGCGTAATGCCCATATGCCGGACAGCTGCTTCAGTCATTAGCTCAGGCGATGACAGGGTCAAGCTGCTGTGGGCAATATCCAGCGTGTGAATTTCGTCATCCCGCTCCCGGAACATCCAGGGGCAAACCTTACCCGCGGAAAAGCGCCTTGTAATCAAGCGGTGACTGACAAGCTCTGCCAATGTTTGCGGTACACCAGCCTGAGCAAGATAAGCCGGTGATGCCACCAGAACCATCTGCAGATGACAGATAGGTCTGGCAATCAAGCTTGCATCCTCAATATGGCTGCCGCGTATCACGATATCGTAGCCACCCTCAGCCACATCCACGACCCGGTCGTCAAAATCAATGTCGATTGCCAGTTGCGGATGGCTGGCAAGCAAGTCGGACAAGGCTGGCAGCAGATGCTCACGGCCAAAGGCAACCGTACTCAACATACGAAGCTTTCCGCTGATTGCATTCTTATCCTGCCCAATGGCATCGGCGGAAGAATCCTGTGAATCCAAGGCCAGGCGTGCCTGCTGCAAAAAGGCAGCGCCTTCTTTGGTCAGGCTCAACTTGCGTGTGGTACGGTTAAGCAGCCGTACGCCCAATGCCTGCTCAAGCCCCGCCACATTCTTGCTGACTGTGGCATTGGAGACACCCAATTTCCGGGCAGCCGCCGTAAAGCTACCGGCGTCCACGGTATTGACAAAAGACAGTACCGAACGCGTACGCTGCGATAAATCCATAGCGGTTTCCTCGGTCAGATCTATGCTCTGTAATGCGGTATGAACCAGAAAATGACAGACATGCAGTGCAGATAGTGGTGTCATCCATTGACTGATGGAGTCCAGCCACCACCCAATGCTTTGAATGCTGCAACTGCTGCACGTGCCGCTTCTGTGCGTGCCTGGGCCTCGGCATCGGAGGCACTGAGCAGGCTTTCATCTGCCTGCAGTACCTCAATCAGACTGACCAGCCCGCTTTGATAAGCCGCAAAAGACGCTGACCGGGCCCGGCCAAGGGAATAGACCCCTCGCTTGAGGACTGCAGACTGCTCTTCCCGCTTGGCCAGTGCCGAGTAGGCGTTTTCCACATCTTCTGCAGCATGGAGCGCGGCCAGTCGATAAGCCGCCAGCATCTCCGCTTCCTGCCCCCTGGCTTGATCAATCTGGGCATTGATCCGGCCAAAGTCGAACAAGCGCCAGCGAAGCCCCAGCATACCTGTAGCCTGGCTGGCACCACTGGTAAACACATTACCGGAGGACACGGCCGTTGCACTGCCAACAAGGCCGGTCATGGAGAGCTTGGGATAGTACTCGGCAATGGCAACGCCAATCCGTGCACTCGCTGCAGCCAGCCGGCGCTCCGCCACGATGAGATCCGGCCTCCGTCGCAGCAATTCACCTGGCGTTTCAGAAGTGCTGATGCGAGGGGCAACCGGAATATCACTCATGACGGCCAGCTCTGCACGATGGGTACCGGGGGGGGACGCCAGCATCACATCAAGTGCATTCATCGCAGCATCCAGCCCGGTTTCGAGAACAGGTACGGAAGACTTTACTTGAGCCAGCACCCCTTCTGCTTGATCCACCTGCAGTTCGGGAGCCAATCCTTTGCTGTAAAGAAGCTGAATCTTGCCAAGCAGTTCTTGCTGTTTCTGTACCTGTCGCCGCGCGATATCAAGGCGGGTTTGCAATCCACGGATACTGATGTAGATGTCGGCAGTCTGGGCCGCTACTGCCAGACGAGCAGCGGCAGCACCTGCTTCCGAGGCCTGGTACTCTGCCAATGCTGCTTCCCGGCTGCGTCGCAATCCACCAAACAAGTCAACTTCCCAGCTTGCCCCCAGATTGACCTCGTAATCGTTGCCAAAGCGGTTAAAGCCGGGTTGTGCATTCAAGACCTGTCCCAGGGGCGTTTCCACTGACTGGTAAGCCCTGCCGGCTTGTCCGCTGATGTTTCCAGAAGGCATCAGCGCAGCATTGGCGGCCCCCAGTCCCGCCCGTGCTTGCACTACGCGGGCGGATGCCTGTGCAAGGTCGAGATTCTGCGCCAATGCCAGCGAGACATATCGACTCAGTTGCTGATCCTCGAACGCAGTCCACCATGCTGTCAGGTCAGTATTGGCAGCAGCCTGCTGCTGTGCGGCCGAGCCAGCGCCAATGTAGTGGTCAGGAAGCGATATTTTGGGCCGGACATAATCAGGACCAACTGCACAACCAGCAAGCAGACTGGCTGCCATGAACAAGGCAAGAGGATGCTTAATCAACACGGGCCGACTCCAAATCAGGGTGAACTATAGTGACCATAATACATAATAGTCACTCATTGTCAATTTTGGGGCCCCTGTGTAAGCTATGCCTCATGAAAAATACACAAGCCTCCACCGCGGCCTCCCGAGGCCCGGCTGATCACGAAGTACGCAATCAAATCGTGGCCGCTGCCACCGAGCACTTCAGTCTCTATGGGTACGAAAAGACAACCGTATCCGACCTTGCCAAGGCCATCGGCTTCTCAAAGGCTTATATCTACAAGTTTTTCGAGTCCAAGCAAGCCATTGGAGAGATGATCTGCGCCAACTGCCTGCTTGAAATCGAAAATGATGTCCGGGCAGCAGTAGACGAAGCCGAAGGCGCACCGGAGAAGCTGCGCCGGATGTTCAAGACCATCGTAAAATCAAGCCTCAGGCTGTTTTTCCAGGACCGGAAGCTGTATGAAATAGCTGCCTCTGCTGCAGGTGAACGCTGGGCCGCCACCGTTGCATACGAACAACGTATTCAAGGCTTGCTGCGAGATATCCTGCAACAAGGTCGACTCAATGGCGACTTTGAACGCAAAACACCTCTGGATGAAACGGCCAAAGCAATTTATCTGGTCCTGCATCCCTATCTGCACCCGCTTATCTTGCAGTACAACTTCGACAACACCGAAGAAGCACCTGCACACCTGTCGAGTCTGGTACTGCGCAGCCTGGCACCATAGCTGCTCAATACGATAGTGACTATTGACTAAATTAGTCACAAGAATAATACTGAAAGTCCCGATTATTTCGTCAAAGGGACTTTCATGCCCCGGCATCGCCTCACCATCTCAACTCTCATCTGCGCATTGCCGTTTGCCCTGGTCGCTTGCGGCGAAGAAGCACAGACAGACCCTCGTACCAATACACCCTTGGTACGCACAACGCTTGTTCAGGAAAGCGTCCCTGACGCACGCACTTTCACCGGAACCATCGCCGCCCGGATACAGAGCGATCTTGGATTCCGTGTTGCGGGCAAGGTATCGGAACGTCTTGTTGACACCGGCCAAATCGTCAGGCGCGGCCAGGTGCTGATGCGGATAGACCCTATCGATCTGCGGCTTGCCGCCAACGCACAGCAAGAAACGGTATCTGCAGCACGGGCACGGGCACAGCAGACTGCCCAGGATGAAATCCGCTATCGCGAGTTACGTGGAACAGGTGCCATTTCAGCTTCAGCCTACGACCAGATAAAAGCAGCAGCCGATGCTGCAAAAGCACAGCTGAGCGCAGCAGAAGCACAGGCAGACGTTGCCAAGAATGCCAGCCGTTATGCCGAGCTGATCGCAGACGGAGATGGCGTGGTGATGGAAACGCTGGCAGAGCCGGGCCAGGTGGTTAATGCAGGACAACCCGTCGTGCGCATCGCGCACGCAGGTCGCAGGGAAGCGCTGATTCAGTTGCCGGAAACCATACGTCCCGCCGTTGGCTCTGTCGCACAAGCCACGCTGTTCGGCAAGGATGATGTCAATGTACCGGCAAAACTGCGTCAGCTCTCTGAGACGGCAGACCGCGTAACACGCACCTTCGAGGCACGTTATGTGCTGGATGGGGAGCTGGCCAACGCCCCCCTGGGAGCGACGGTAACCATCCGGATCCCGGAAGGCCGGACCACTGGCAATGCAGGCTTGCAAGTCCCCATCAGCGCACTGTTTGATGCGGGCAAAGGGCCGGGCGTATGGGTTGTTGATGGTCATCCGGCCAAGGTTTCGTGGCGTCCGGTCACCATTCTCAAGCTTGATGACGACGGAGCCCGCGTAACGGGAGGCATCAATCGCGGCAATCGCATCGTGGCGCTTGGTGCCCACCTGCTCCACGAAGGAGAGCAGGTCAAGGTGGCAAGTACCGCGACTGGCACTACAGCAGAAGGAGTGAAGCCATGAGCGACAGTCGATTCAATTTGTCGGCTCTGGCAGTACGTGAGCGTGCCATTACACTGTTCCTGATCATCCTGATCTCACTGGCAGGGCTGGTCTCGTTTCTTAAACTGGGCAGAGCAGAAGACCCTGCCTTTACCGTCAAGGTGATGACGATTGTCACCGCCTGGCCAGGCGCTACAGCACAAGAGATGCAAGACCAGGTGGCGGAAAAAATCGAAAAACGCCTGCAGGAACTGCGCTGGTACGACCGGACTGAAACCTACACACGCCCCGGACTGGCATTCACAACGCTGACCTTGCTGGATAGCACGCCTCCTTCAGAAGTAAAAGAGGAGTTTTACCAGGCACGGAAAAAAGTTGGAGATGAAGTTCAGAACCTTCCTTCCGGCGTCATGGGCCCCTTTCTGAATGATGAGTATTCGGATGTAACCTTCGCCTTGTTTGCCCTGAAGGCCAAAGGCGAGCCGCAACGCGTACTGGCCAGGGATGCAGAAACCCTGCGTCAGCGCCTGCTGCATGTGGCCGGGGTCAAAAAGGTCAATATCATTGGAGAACAGGCAGAGCGGATCTATATCGAGCTCTCCCACGATCGCCTGGCTACCCTGGGAATCAGCCCACAGGATGTATTCACTGCGCTTAACAACCAGAATGCGCTGACACCTGCCGGTTCAGTCGAAACCAAGGGACCTGAAATATTCATCCGCCTGGATGGTGCCTTCAACCAGTTACAGAAAATTCGTGACACCCCGGTAATTGCACAAGGCCGTACGCTGAAGCTGTCTGACATTGCCACCGTAAAACACGGTTATGAAGATCCTGCCACCTTCATGATCCGTAACGGCGGGGAGCCGGCCTTGCTATTGGGCGTCGTGATGCGCGACGGCTGGAATGGCCTGGATCTGGGCAAAGCGCTCGATAGCGAAGTCAATGCCATCAATGCGGAACAACCGCTGGGCATGAGCCTGTCCAAGGTTACCGACCAGGCGGTAAACATCCACAGCGCAGTTGGCGAATTCATGATCAAGTTCCTGGTCGCCCTGCTGGTGGTGATGCTGGTCAGTTTCATGAGCATGGGCTGGCGTGTCGGCCTGGTGGTGGCAGCGGCAGTGCCACTGACACTGGCGGTCGTCTTTGTGGTGATGGCGGCAACCGGCAAAAATTTTGACCGCATCACCCTTGGCTCACTGATTCTGGCACTTGGCCTGCTGGTGGACGACGCCATCATTGCCATTGAAATGATGGTGGTCAAAATGGAAGAAGGCTATGGCCGGATTGCTGCTTCCGCCTATGCCTGGAGTCACACGGCAGCACCCATGCTGTCCGGCACCCTGGTCACTGCGGTGGGCTTCATGCCCAATGGTTTCGCCAGATCGTCTGCGGGGGAATACACCAGCAATATGTTCTGGATTGTCGGTATCGCGCTTATCGCCTCGTGGGTGGTTGCCGTGGTATTCACCCCCTATCTGGGCGTCAAGCTGCTGCCTGATTTCAAGAAGGTTGAAGGTGGGCATGCCGCCATTTACGACACGCCACGCTATAACCGCTTCCGCATGCTTCTGGGACGCGTCATCGGCCGCAAATGGATAGTCGCTGGCGGAGTGATTGGCTTGTTTGTGGTTTCCATACTCGGCATGGCATTGGTGAAGAAGCAATTCTTTCCTGTTTCTGACCGGCCGGAAGTGCTGATTGAAGTACAAATGCCGTATGGCACAGCCATATCACAAACCAGCTCCGCCACTGCCAAGGTTGAAGCATGGCTCTCCAGACAAAAGGAAGCCAGAATCGTCACCTCCTATATTGGTCAAGGTGCTCCCCGCTTCTATCTGGCCATGGGGCCTGAACTCCCGGATCCCTCATTTGCCAAGATCGTGGTGCGTACCGATAACCAGCTTGAACGTGATGAGCTGAAACAGAAGTTACGCCAAGCCATCGCCGCAGGTCTGGCACCTGAAGCGCGCTTGCGTGTCACCCAGCTGATTTTTGGGCCCTACTCACCATTCCCGGTTGCTTACCGCGTTTCTGGTCCTGATCCGGACAAATTGCGCGGGATTGCCGACCAGGTACGTCAGGTACTGGAATCCAGCCCGATGATGCGCACGGTCAACACCGATTGGGGAGTTCGCGTCCCGACCCTGCACTTCACCTTGCAACAAGACCGGTTGCAAGCACTGGGGCTTAGCTCCAGCGCAGTGGCCCAGCAACTACAGTTTTTCCTTCAGGGGGTGCCTGTCACTGCGGTACGCGAAGATATCCGCACGGTTCAGGTAGTGGCACGTTCTGCAGGCAATACGCGTCTGGACCCGGCCAGAATCAACGCCTTTACCTTGGTTGGCATGCACGGTGAACGCATTCCGCTATCACAAGTAGGCAAGATTGAAATGCGCATGGAGGAGCCGATTCTGCGCAGACGCGACCGCGTGCCCACCATCACGGTACGGGGCGACATTGCCGATGGCTTGCAGCCGCCCGATGTATCAGCAGCCATCACCAGACAGCTGCAGCCGATGATTGTCACGTTGCCAAGTGGCTATCACATCGAGGAAGCCGGATCGGTAGAAGAATCAGGCAAGGCTACCGCAGCCATGATGCCCTTGTTCCCCATCATGCTGGCGGCGACGCTTTTCATCATCATTCTCCAGGTGCGCTCGCTATCCGCCATGGTGATGGTGTTCCTGACCAGTCCACTTGGCTTGATTGGCGTGGTCCCGACGCTCTTGCTGTTCCGGCAGCCTTTCGGAATTAACGCACTGGTCGGATTGATTGCACTTTCAGGCATCCTGATGCGCAACACATTGATCTTGATAGGACAGATCCGGGAAAACGAGCACGCAGGGCTAGACCCGTTCAGGTCTGTCGTGGAAGCAACCGTACAGCGTGCGCGTCCCGTCATCCTGACCGCCCTGGCAGCCATCCTGGCGTTCATTCCGTTGACGCACTCAGTGTTCTGGGGAACCCTGGCCTATACACTGATTGGCGGAACATTCGCAGGAACCATCCTGACGCTTGTATTCCTGCCAGCCATGTATTCCATCTGGTTCAAAATCAAACCGGTTGCACAAGTCAGCTGAGACAAGCGGCCAATACCAAAGAAGCTGCACCGGGCGGTGCAGCTTCTTTGGTTTCCTGCAGGTGGCGTAGCACACACCTGGCACTACCCTGCTGTCTTGTCAGCCTGAGATACAAGCTGTTCAGTCACGCCATTTCACCCTGAAGAACATTGCAGGTGCAGCCAGAGACACCGGCCTGCATACCGGCTTGTTCATTCTCTTATTTCAGGTTGGCAGAAATGCTCGGGGGTAACGACCCCGGGTATGTGCTTCTGCCCCCACTGAGCCAGCGATTGCAATACGCCAGCCAAATCTGCCCCTTTGGGCGTGATGAAGTACTCCGCACGTGGCGGTTTGTCTTGATAAAACTCTTTTTTGACCAGGCCGGCTGCTTCCAGACGTTTCAACCTGTCAGCCAGGATGTTGGTCGGGATGGCCTCAGGTGAAGACTGGAATTCTCCATAGCGATGTTTTCCGGCAAGCAACAAATCACGCACGACAAGTAGCGTCCATTTGTCACCAACGATATCAAGCACATTGGCGATCGGGCAGGTGGAACGATACCCCTCAGGGCAGGCGGGAGTCGGGTTTTCATTTTTCATGTACAAAATTCTAGATAAGTCACTTGCATTTTACAAGTTTAGGTCTTAGCATTAACTTGCAATTTGCAAGTGACTAGACATTCCTGTTCCGTCAAGGCCCATGAGGCAGGGCTGGAATCGTGAATGCACAGCGCAATACCCCTCACAGAGCACAGGATGAATCACATGAATGACGCAGGCTCCACAATCGACTCTCAGGCTCGTCGCCAAGTTCTTCTCGGAGGCGCAGCGATGGCCGCGACAATTTCCCTTCCATTGACTGCCAACGCTGCCGCTCTATCCACCAGCACGAGCGATATCAGTTCAGCTGCATCGACAACCCGCTTTGTCGAGGTTGACGGGCGCAAGCTTGCTTACCGCTCTGTTGGCAAGGGCAAGCCGATTGTGCTATGTCATCGATTCCGGGGGGTACTTGGCCTTTGGGACCCTGCTTTCATCGATGCCTTGGCCGCGCAGGAATATCAGGTCATTACTTTTGACTACTCAGGTATCGGGCTGTCGACTGGTGAGCGAAGTTATAACCCTGGCGCCATGGTCAAGGATGTCCGGGACCTGATCAATGCCCTCGGCCTCAAGGATGTGGTGATTGGCGGCTGGTCGATTGGCGGGATTGTGGCGCAGATTTACCTGGCCATGTTCGGGCAAGAAGTAAGTCATGTCGTGCTGCTCGCCACAACGCCTCCCGGCCATCTGGTAAAGCCAGCCGAGCAACTCTTCTATGATGCGGCAGCGGTACCCGGCATCGGGCTGGAAAACTTCACGACCATCTTCTTCGAACCTGGCGACGAAGGCAGTCGCCTGGCATCCAGGCAGTCATTTGAACGCATCATTGCGCAAAAAACCCCGCGCAGCCCCGATGTACCTGCCGATTGGGCAATCAGCCAGATTGGCACCACACCGCGCAATCCGGTGTTTCCATCTGACGATGTATTGAATGTCCTGAAATCCACCAAAACCCCCATCCTGCACATCGGGGCGGATCACGACATCATTTTCCCGGTTGAAAACTGGTATGCGCTCAATGGCCAACTGCCAACCCTGAATTTGATTACTTACCCCAAATCCGGTCATGCCCCTCATCACCAATATCCTGAGATGGCCGCCACTCAAATCGCCGCCTTCATCCAGGGTTACGCATAAATCCTGAACGGGGCTGATAAACACTCTTCACTCAAACTGCAACAAAAGGACACATCATGAAGCTCGAAGGCAACACTATTCTCATCACCGGAGGTGCTTCCGGTATTGGACGAGGCCTGGCAGAGGCATTTCATCAGCGCGGTAACAAAGTCATCATCGCTGGCCGCCGTAAAGCACTCCTTGAAGAGGTCATCGCGGCAAACCCTGGCATGGAGGCCATTGAACTGGACGTGGCAGATCCTGCCAGCATTGGCGCCGCTGCCAAGGAACTCATTACTCGCTACCCGACACTCAATGTTCTGATCAACAACGCCGGCATCATGCCATTTGATAATGCAGCCGGTGAAATTGATGAAGCCACTTCCCGACGCCTGGTCGACACCAATCTGCTTGGCCCTATCCTGCTGACTTCTGCCTTGATCGAGCATCTGAAACGGCAGCCGCGCGCAACCATCATCTACAACACCTCGGTTCTGGCCTACCTGCCCTTGGCACCCAGTGCTGTTTATTCCGCCACCAAGGCCGGACTGCATTCTTATGCCCTGTCACAGCGCTTCATGCTGCGCGACAGCAATGTGACCGTTCAGGAAATTGCTCCGCCCTGGGTAGATACCGACCTGATCAAGAAAGGCGCAGATCCGCGCGCCATGCCGGTTGAAGCCTTTATCGCCGAAACCATGCAAGGGCTGGCAACAGAAATACCTGAAGTGGTGGTCGAAGCGGTTCGGGCCATCCGCGCCAATCCGGGACCGAATGAACATGCCCTGGTTGATGCTTTCAATGCCGATTTGGTAGCCAACCCACCTGCATTCTGAAATTCAAACAGGAGATAGCACCATGACGAATACCAAAGTTGTTCTTGTAACCGGCGTGTCATCCGGTATCGGACAAGCTACCGCGCTGAAATTTGCCAAACAGGGATGCCTGGTATTCGGCACGGTGCGAAATCTGACACAGGCACAACCCATCCCAGGGGTTGCGCTGCTGGAAATGGATGTGCGTGATGAAGATGCAATCCAACGGACCATCCAGACCATCATCAATCAGACCGGGCGAATCGACGTATTGATCAACAGCGCAGGAGTCACCTTGCTTGGTGCAATGGAAGAGACATCCATTGCAGAAGCGCAGGCCTTGTTGGACACCAACTTTTTCGGCCTGCTGCGCGTAATCAAGGCGGTACTTCCCTATATGCGCGCACAGCGCTCCGGTCGCATCGTGAACATCAGTTCGGTGTTGGGCTTTCTGCCAGCACCTTATATGGCACTTTATGCTGCGTCCAAACATGCAGTGGAAGGATTATCCGAGACGCTTGATCACGAAGTCCGCCAATTCGGCATTCGTGTGTCCTTGGTGGAACCGGCATTCACCAAGACCAATCTCGATATCAATGCACCACAAACCTGCACTCAAATACCAGCTTATGACCTGGAGCGTATTGTCGTCTCCATCGCCATTCAGACCAATGTCCAGCAAGCACCGAATCCTGACGGCGTTGCCGCAACCATTGTCGAGGCGGCACTGGGACGGTGGAAGATGCGCCACACACCCAAAGGCAAAGCCTCTTTACTGGCCAAACTGCGACGTTTCCTGCCTGCGGGACCAGTCAGCCAAGGGATAAGAAAGACCTTCGGATTAGTCTGAGGCAATCTGCGCCAGTCAGAAACAAATCATCGCAACGAACACCGTACTGCGAAATCCATGAGGCTGACAGCCGGGGCCAGTCAATGACAGATGCTCAGAGCAAGTCCATAAAACCCACGCCTAAAGACATGAAACACATACCTGAACACTTGGACCGCAGAACCTCCAGTCCCTGGCAAGTATTTTGGGTAGCCAGTCTGGCGGTGTTTATCGTATCGATGGACGGAACAATGCTGTTTTCGGCGTTCAGTGCCTTAAGGACTGGGTTCCCGCTTGCAACGCCAGCAGATCTGTCCTGGGTGCTTAATGCCTATACAGTAACCTATGCAGCCATGCTGATACCTGCAGGAGGCCTGGCGGACAAACATGGACGTAAAAAAGTCTTTCTGCTGGGCCTTGTGCTGTTTTTGATCGCATCAGTCGGCTGCGGATTGGCTGTCAGTGTGACATGGCTGGTGATAGCCAGAGTCTTGCAGGCTATCGGTGCTTCACTACTGACACCTTCCTCACTTTCCCTGGTGATTGCGGCATTCCCGGGAGACAAGCGCGCCATCGCTATCAGTTTATGGGGGGCAGTGGGCGGCCTGGCCGCGGCGATAGGCCCCAGTCTTGGTGCTTTCGTGATCGCAGCAATTGGCTGGCAGTGGGCCTTCTACCTGAATGTGCCAATAAGTGTGCTGGCCATCTGGCGTGGCACAACAATACTGAGGGAAACCAGGCAGACTTCCCGGCAGCAAGCGCCAGTAGACGTGCTGGGCATGGCATTGCTGATCATTGGCATCGCCGCCCTGGCGCTATCCATCGTGCAAGCCGAATCACCAGCGTGGTCGCAAAACGAACTGTTTGCCGCAGCCGGAGCAGGCCTTGTATGCACGCTGGGCTTTATTGCCTGGGCAGGTATCAGCCGCGCACCACTGGTGGACCTGGCGTTGTTTCGCAACGTCACCTACCGGTATGTCAATCTCGCCACCTTGAGCTTTGGCATCGCATTTTCGATGATGTTCTTTGCCTTCTTTTTCTACATGAAGTCAATCTGGCACTACTCGCTGCCACTGGCTGGTCTGGCGGTAGCACCAGGCCCGTTGATGGTCATACCGGTCGCAGCCATCTCGGGCAGGATAGCAAGTCGCCATGGCCACCGCGCCTTACTTGTAGCGGGATGTCTGATCTACGCCAGCAGTGCATTGTGGTTCTTGCTGGTGCCCGGCGCCAGGCCAGCGTATCTGACCCACTGGCTTCCAGGCATGCTTATCAGCGGGGTTGGTGTGGGAATGGTCATGCCGTCCTTGTCAGGTGCAGCGGTAAGCCACTTGCCGTCAAGTCATTATGCCGTCGGCGGTGCCATTAACCAGGCCATACGGCAAATTGGTTCGGTATTGGGCGTTGCCCTTACCGTGCTCTTGCTGGGTCGTGCAGGTCTGGAGAGAGCTGATTTCAATACAGTCTACCTCTGTCACATGAGCTTGGCCCTGCTGACGGCACTGCTATGCCTGCCTATCAATACACGCCCTGCAATGGCAGCAAGAACCGGCCACTAATGCCGCGGGTAAACCATCCGCTTATGTGAAAAACCCAATTCATTCAACAATATTACCGCACCATATAAAAAAGACAGAACGCTGAGCCATATAAAAACACAGCCAATATCATTGGCAGTACAAATATTCATGAACACAATAAAAGCAATCAATCTCCAAGCCAAGACATCAGCCAGATTCGCCTTAATTTTGCGTAGTCAGCATTAAAACTTTCCATTACCGCAGCACGGCCTCATATCTTAACAAACAGGAGATTAAAATGAGCCAACATGAAATTGTACTGTGTCACCCGGTACGAACCGCTATTGGTTCATTTGGTGGATCCTTGAAGTCCATCTCCGCCATGATGCTTGGTGGTGTCGTGATTCGCGAGACGCTAAGACGCTCCGGACTTGATCCTGAAAAAATAAATGGCGTGGTAATGGGTAATGTTATCCAGGCCGGAAACCGCATGAATCCTGCTCGCCAGGCCGCCATCGCTGGCGGTTTGCCCGAAGCGGTACCGGCCTTTACCGTCAACCGTGTCTGCGGGTCTGGTGTTCAAGCAATCGTATCTGCCGCGCAAGAAATCAGCTTTGGTTTCTCCAAAGCGATTATTGCAGGGGGCATGGAAAACATGGATATGGCACCCTACTTGCTACCCACTGGCCGATGGGGAGCGCGCATGGGCAATGTACAGACGCTTGACAGTATGCTGCATGACGGTCTGGTTGATGCATTTTCTCAAAAACACTCCGGATGGCATACAGAAGATCTGGTGGATAAATATAATATCAGCCGTGAGGATCAGGATCGCTGGGCTCTACGATCGCAACTTAATTTCTCTGCCGCACAACGCACTGGGGTATTCGATGCTGAAATAGCTGCAGTTGAGATAGAAACAAAAAACGGCATCCATCAGTTCAAACGGGACGAAGCCAATCGTCCAGATACAACGCTGGAAGTATTACAAAACCTGAAGCCGGCATTCCGTACCCCCGGCACCATTACCGCAGGTAATGCGCCAGGCTTGAATAGTGGTGCCGCAGCACTGATTGTGGCTGAAAGAAGTTTTGCTGAAAAAAACAACTTGGAAGCAGTCGCACGCTTAGTATCATTTGGCATTGCTGCGGTTGAACCGGGCATGTTTGGAATTGGCCCCGTACCTGCAGTCAAACAAGCTCTGGAGCGTGCCAACTGGACACTGGATCAACTTGACCGAATTGAGATTAATGAAGCTTTTGCAGCGGTCCCGCTCGCGGTAATGCGCGAATTGGGAATCGATGAAAACATTGTCAATGTCGAAGGTGGCGCCATTGCGCATGGACATCCAATTGGTGCAACCGGTGCGATATTAACGACGCGTCTGATTCACTCGCTCCAGCGAGCCGGGCTGAAACGCGGTCTGGTAACACTATGCATAGGCGGGGGACAAGGCATTGCCTTGGCAATTGAGCTGTTATAATTCTTGCATCACCCAATCAGGCTCAAATCAAACTACCGCGCATGATTGATTAAAAAGGCGGGGAAAGTCGACAAGACTCTCCCCGCCTTTTTCATTCCAAGGCACTGCCTAAAAAACCATTGAATAAAACCACGGCATTCGAATCACCATATCAGTCCTTGATTGCAATATGATTTGAATACCCAGTGCAAGCCTGGCATCAGGTAGGGCGATGTGCTTCGTAAAGCCACTTAACCATTGCAGGGTCTCGGTGATCAAAAAATGCACTGCTGGCCGTATCGAGCGTAGCAATTCTGGCCATATCTTCAGCACGCAATTCGAAATCCGTGATGGTGAAGTTTTCCAGCATCCTATCCGGACGGACGGATTTTGGAATGGCAACCACGCCGCGTTGCAGCAGCCAGCGCAGAACGACCTGAGCCACGGAACGACCATGCTGTTGCGCGATATCTTGCAATACTTCATTACCAAAAAGATTATTACGCCCCTCAGCAAATGGCCCCCACGATTCGATCTGGATGCCCTGCTCCTGCAAAAACCGTGCACTCGCTGTCTGCTGACAGAATGGGTGCGTTTCGATCTGGTTTACCGCTGGCACAACCTTGTTACGCATCACCAAATCCATGACACGATCCGGATGGAAATTACTGACGCCAATGGCACGGATACGTCCATCCCGGTACAACTGTTCCATGGCTTTCCATGAGCCATGGATATCACCATAGGGTTGATGGATCAGATACAGGTCCAGATAGTCCAGCTGCAGCCTTGCCATGGAACGTTCAAAAGCCTGTAGCGTCTGTTCGTAGCCTGTATCGTGCAACCAAAGCTTGGTCGTGATGAACAGTTGTTCACGTGGAATGCCACTGGATGCAATGGCACGTCCAACTGCCTCTTCGTTGCCATAGGAAGCTGCGGTATCGATCAGTCGGTAACCAGTCTGCAAGGCTGCCAAGACACAGGCTTCGCACTCAGCCTGGTCACTCATCTGAAATACACCGAATCCTTGCAATGGCATCTGAATGCCGTTGTTCAGTGTCGTTGTTTGCATATCATTCTTCCTTGTCAAGATGTTATACGCGCAATACCGATAAAATCAGGCCTCTTGCTCCGTGACCTTGTAATTTGTGTTCCGCTGATATGACTGGGTCACTGGATGAAAGCGGATGTAACGCATGGATACAAACAAAGCGATAATCAGGAATAGCGCTGACATATACAGAACATACCCGGTATGTAAAGCCATACCCGCCGCATCATAGGCAGTGGCATGTCCACCGGAATAAACCACAACCAGAATGGCTAGCCCCAAGGTTGCGCCAATCTGGTGAGCCACATTGAGAATACCGGAAGCAGCACCTGCATTTTCTGGCGCGACCCCGGCCACTCCGGCAACAGTCAGTGGTGCCAGCACCCAACCTTGTCCGAATCCCACCAGCAACATCGGTAACAGCACACCACCAACATAAGACAGGTGCACGGCACCAAGACCCTGCAACAAAACGCCAACGGCACAAACCGAGAGCCCTGTCAGCAAAATACGACGATGGCCAAAACGTTTTACTGCGACAGGCACAGTAAGCGAAGTAAGCATTTGGGGAATGGTTACCGGGATAAATGCCAATCCGGCCAACATCGGAGTGAAACCAAGTGCACCTTGCAAGTACTGTGCAGTAAAGAACCAGAAGCCAACCATCCCGCTCAGAAACAGCAGTCGCGCAAGGTAGGCAGCATTACGCTTTGCATCATTCAGCAGCGTCAGCGGCAATAACGGTTGCCTGGCCTTTGACTCAATCCGGATGAATGTCATCAATAGCACGAGTCCAATAGTCATGCTGCCCCAGGTCAATGACGATGCCCAGCCGGACTCAGCTGCTTCAACAATGCCAAATACCAGTGCACACATACCGAACGTGGAGGTCAGCGCACCGGCAATATCAAAGCGGCCTGTTTGCCGGGGAGTTTCATTTATATAACGCAAGCTTCCAATCATCAGCGCTGCGCCAATTGGAAGATTGATGAAAAATCCTGCACGCCAGGAAATAAGATCTGCCAGCAAGCCGCCAAGTACCATGCCAACCGTTGCGCCAATTCCGGCGGCGGCGGCATATAGCGACAGTGCGCGCGTGCGGGCGCGGCCTTCTGCAAAGTGCGTGGAAATCAAGGCTAGTGTCGATGGTGCCAACACCGCAGCACCCAAGCCCTGGACTGCCCGAAAGATGATCATCCAGGCTGGACTGCTTGCCGAGCCAATTGCAAGTGAGGCCAAGGTAAAAATGGCAAGGCCCGTGATGAACATGCGACGTCGGCCCAGAATGTCGCCAGTCCGTGCTCCCAGCATCAGGAAACCACCAAACGCCAGGGTATATGCATTCTGGATCCAGGACAGACCGGCTGGGGTAAAACCAAGTGCGGCCTGGATGCGTGGAAGCCCTGTCAACACGATGGACGTATCAACCACCAGCAT
The DNA here is from genome assembly GCF_002217795.2 of Aquitalea magnusonii. NCBI lineage: Bacteria > Pseudomonadati > Pseudomonadota > Betaproteobacteria > Neisseriales > Chromobacteriaceae > Aquitalea > Aquitalea magnusonii. The sequence goes on along the minus strand of NZ_AP018823.1, from coordinate 1,259,427 downwards.
CAGGTAACTCACCATGATGATGCTTAGCACCATGCCGTGGTTCACTGGCTTATTTTGAGGGTTCATGCTTTGCTCACACCCAGGCTCTGCCCAGTCTCCAAGCCTGGAGTCAGTGCAAGCTTGGTAATCAGCGTGGAAAGGCTGTTCAGCGATACCTCATGCCCTTTGAATGGCTCGCCTTTCCTGGTCAACTGGTAATTGAAGGATTGGTCACGTGTGAACCAACCGGGACGCAGCACGGTGTAGTCAAGCCCAGAGGCCTCTACAAGGGCTGCCGAATCTCGGTATGGGTCTAAAACGCTGCGGTATTTCTCCCCCGGCACTTCGCCATAAATACCCATCGAGCTGATGAAAATAAGACGACGCACACCAGCAGACTTCATTGCGGTGATAATGCTCTGCGCCTGAGCCGCCATATCACCTGCCAGATTGGCATAAACCACATCCTGACCATGCATTGCTGCCTGGAGTGCAGCTTGATCAAGGACATCGCCTTCAATCATGGACACACGTTCCGGATCTGGATTGGCAAGCCGGTTTTTTCGACGCAAATACAGGGTCAGCCGTACGTCTTGGTGAGCAAGAAGAAATGGAATGGTATGCCTGGCCAACTGACCATTGGCACCGAGAATCAAAATGTGTGTCATCAAAATATTACCTGTCACCTTACCCTTGACTACTCATTTCCTGACAGCAACATGTAGCCGGGAACAGAACATTACATAATGGCAAGCCGTCTTGTAACAAACGACTTGCCTTTCACTTGGCGAAGTAATGCAAAGCTATTCTTAATCCGGTGTCGCCAATGTTCCGGTTTTCATTGCTGCGATTACACCGCCATCAATCAGCAGGTCACTGCCGGTAACGAATGCGGCATCCGGTCCCAGCAAGAAAGACGCAGCCATGGCAATTTCTTCTGGCGGTGCCATGCGCTTGGCAGGGGATGCTTCAATCATGGCGCGGTACATGCCTCCGATTTCCGAGTTCAGCTCATGCAGTGCCAGCGGTGTGACAACAATGCCAGGACTGATGGAGTTCACACGTGCACCACGCGCACCCCAGCTGATTGCAGAGGCTTGCACACGGAGGTGGTTGGCGCGCTTGGCGATCATGTAAGCCACCACCGTATTCGGGATCGCCTCTGCTTGCAGGAAAGGCAGGGACAAGAGTTCTTCGGTCGGCGTATGCAGCAGCGCCTGGTCTTGCTCCGGCGGCAGCGCTGGCATCATGTGACCGGCCATGCTGGAGATGATCAAACCTGACCCTTTCGGTGCAATGACCTTCTCGAACTCATCAAACACTACCGCTGCGCCATACAGGTCGACTTTCAGCACATCTTCAACCGGTGCCATGTTTGGTGACAGGCCTGCCGTATTGACAACCTGCATCACATCCCCAAGTGCCGCTGCAGTCGCCGCCAGTTCCTGGACAGATTCACGCGAGGTGACATCAACCCGTTTCGTCTCAACCCGGTAACCGGCATCACGCATCGATTGCGCAGCCTGATTGAGGGTTGTCTCGTTGTAATCGGCCAGTAGCACGGTACGGCCAAAACCTTGACGACGTGCGATGGCAACACCGATACCACCCGCACCAATAATGACGATGACTTCATTGCTCATTGTTTTCTCCTTGATTGATGTGATTTAGAGGGCCAGTTGCAGAATCTCTGCCACAACGTCTCTCGTGTAGATGTCGGCAATACCAAACCACTGCGCATTGCCCAGCACTACATCAGTGATGGCTGGCAGATCGCCCCTGGTGATCCCGAGCTGTGACAGTCGTGTGGGGGTGCCGATGCGGTCAAACCAGCTTTCCAGTGCGACAATGCCTTGCAATCCGCCATCAAGATCAAACACCTGCTTGGCAAATCGCTGGAACTGGGACGGGTTGCGGTCGTGATACCACTTCATCCAGGCCGGCATGATGACTGACAGACCGGCGCCGTGCGGCACATTGAACAGTGCGGACAAGGCGTGCTCGATCATGTGATTGGGGTAGCTGAAACCGGCAGTCCCGGCGTAGATCAGGCCATTGAGCGCCTGCGTGGCCGCCCAGGCAAATTCGGCACGGGCCGGATAGTTGTCCGGCTGCTCCAGCAAGACCTGGGTATTCTCGATCACGGTCTTGACAATAGCCTCCACCATGCGTGAGTGCAGCTTCGGTTGCACCGTGGCGGTGAAATAACCTTCAATGCAGTGGGCAATGATGTCGGCCGCCGAATACACCAGATAGTCGCGCGACACCGTCTGCATCAGCGCCGGGTTGACAATGGACACGCGCGGGAAGGTATGCACCGACTGGATGGCAAATTTCTCTTTGGTGGCTTCGTTGGTCACCACTGCGCCACTGTTCATCTCGCTGCCGGTGGCCGCCAGCGTGAGGATGGAAAATACCGGCAGTGCGGAATCGATGGCTGCCTTGCCGATGAACAGATCCCACACATCACCGGCGTAAGCCACCCCGGCGGCAATGGCCTTGCTGCTGTCCAGCACCGAACCGCCACCCACACTGAGTACGGCCCCCACCTGATGACCGCGTGCCAGCGCAATACCGTCACGCACCTTGCTGAGCAGCGGATTGCTGACAATGCCGCCGAATTCGACAAATTCGATGCCTTGCGATGCCAGGCTCTGGCTCACCGTCTGAAACAGGCCGTCACGCTTGATGCGCTCGCTACCATAGCACAGCAGCACCTTGCTGATGCCATGTTCGGCCAGGTGCTGGCCGATGAGCTGCTCTTTGTCAGTACCGAAGTCAATCTTGGTGGGATTGAAAAAAGTAAAGTTGTTCATGTCTGTACCCTGCACTCTTGCTAGTCAGTGTCATTGATGAACGTAACTTTAATTTGCGGACAGACATTCAACTAGAGCATTATCATTTGTATGATATACAACTTTTTGATGTTAATTAAATCAGGTTAAAACATGTCAATTAACGAGCTGCGCTCCATCACCACCTTTGTCCGTACGGCCGAACTGGGCAGTCTGAGCAAGGCCGCACAGGCTCAACAGATCTCACCACAGGCTGCCAGCAAAGCCCTGGGACAGCTGGAACAGTACCTTGGCGTACGCTTGTTCCACCGTACTACCCGCAGCATGTCGCTGACCGAAGAAGGACAGCGCTTTCTGGAAGCGGTACAGCCTTCGCTGATTGGTTTTCAGCAAGCTCTCACCACGGTACGCAAAAGCAAGGACGAACTCTCCGGGCCGCTGCGCATCGTTGGACCGCGCACAACCCTGCATGCGGTGATAGGCCCGGTAATGGACGAATACTGTCGGCTCTATCCGGAAGTGCAAATGGATGTGCAGCTGGATGACCGCATAGGAAACTGGGTGGAAGACCGCATCGACGTCGGCTTCCGGCTGGGCAATTCACCACAGGAAGGGCTGGTGGCGCGCCGCCTGTTTCCCATGCAGCTGATTATCTGCGCGGCACCCAGTTATATACGCAAATACGGCATGCCACAGAGCCTGTACGAACTGGGTGCCCATCGTTGCAGCGCCTTTCGCCGGGCCAGTGATGGCCGTGTGGTGCCCTGGCGTGTACGGGTAGGCGACAGCATGCAGGATCAACCGGTCAATCCGGTCTTCTGTACCAATGACGAGACGATTGAATTGCGTGCCGTACTGGCAGGTGAAGTGATTGCCCAACTTGCTGCACCCACCGCAGCGCACCTCATCCGCAGTGGCCAGCTCGTGCCCATCCTGCTGGAAAACATGGCCGACAACTACAGTCTGTTCATTTATTACGGTAGCCGGGCTGCACAACCTGCACGTGTAAGACGCTTCATTGATCTGGCAGTAGACAGACTGACTGACTCTCCTGACTTCTTGCTGAGCAAAGAGGAACTCTCTCTGGCCTGTCACCGTTCTTGAGACCGAACCAATAGCTGATCATCTTCCTCATCACGCTTGGCAAGACGTCCATAAAGGCAAGGCCATGCTGCATGGCTGACGGACCAAATACGCCACACAAAATTATGTCACTTAGTGACATTTGTCATTCAACGACATAATATTGATCCGAACTTCAGGCAGCCAATGTGCCTTTCCTTTAATCGACAGGAGTCTACTGATGTCCTCAACACCCTACCTCCCACTTTATTTATGGATCGATGGCCAGAAGCTGGCTGGCGACAACCGGACACACAGCGAAGTGATCAACCCTCTGAACGGCAAGGTACTGGGAGCCATGCCACATGCCACGGCTGAGGACTTGCAAAAGGCATTGAGTTCGACTCAGCGCGGCTTCAAAACCTGGCGCAATGTACCGGCATGGGAACGTGCAGCTGTAATCGAACGAGCTGTTGCCTGGCTGAGAGAGCGTCGTGAGCAGCTTGAATCCTTGTTGACGCTGGAAGTTGGCAAACCAGGTGCCGAAGCCCGGATGGAAGTGGATTTGACGCTTGACTCCATGACATGGTGCGCCGAAGAAGCCAAACGTATTTATGGCCGTACCCTGCAGCCACGTATTCCTCATGGCAGAGCCGTGGTATCCCATGAACCAATCGGCCCAGTGGCTGCATTCGCTCCATGGAACGTCCCTGCACTACTGACCGGCCGCAAAATCGCAGCTGCTCTCGCTGCCGGTTGCTCCATGGTAATCAAGCCTTCGGAAGAAACGCCGGCCACTTGTCTGCTTATTGCCGAAGCCTTCGCGGAAGCTGGTTTACCTGCTGGTGTTCTTAATGTAGTGCTGGGCGATCCTGACTTTATTTCTCGCACAGTCGTGACTTCCAGAATTATCCGCAAGGTTTCATTCACAGGTCCGGAGCCGGTTGGTCGGAAGTTGGCAAAACTGGCGGCAGAAAACATCACGCCCATCACCATGGAGCTGGGTGGCCACGCACCGGTCATTGTTTGTGACGACGCAGACATCGAAGCGGCAGTTGCCGCATCGGTCCCGAACAAGTTCTTTAACGCAGGTGCCAGTTGCATTGCACCGACTCGCTTCTATGTTCAGGATGCTGTCTACGAGCAATTCGTGACCGCATTTGTACAAGGAGCCAAGGCGATCAGACTGGGGGATGGTTTCGATCCAGAAACAAAGATGGGACCTCTGGCCAATGCCCGCCGCCTGGCAGCAATGGAACACTTGATCGCCGATGCACTGGCACGCGGGGGCAAACTGGAAACCGGTGGATATCGCATCGAAGGTGAGGGATTTTTCTGGGCTCCGACGGTACTGACCAACGTGCCAGAAGATGCAGAGATCATGAACCAGGAGCCATTTGGCCCGGTCGCCACCATCTCCCGCTTTGAAAAACTGGAAGATGCAATCGACAAGGCCAATCGCCTTCCCTTCGGTCTTGGCGCATACGCATTCACCCGCTCGCTGGCTCGGGCAAATTTGCTGGCGGATTGCATCGAGAGCGGAATGGTCGGTATCAACACATATTATTTTGGTATGCCTGAGGGGCCGTTTGGTGGTGTCAAGCAAAGTGGCTACGGTAGTGAAAATGGTATTGAAGGCATCAGTGCCTATTTGCTGACAAAATTCGTCCACATGGTTTGAACCATGTCATAACGAGCAAGCTGGCTGGCTTCAATCTGCCTGCTGCCACCGACATGCGCCATACTTTCACGTATGGCGCATGTCCATCTGGACTGCCCCGTCTGCTATGCTATGCAGCCCAATCAATCAGCTAGCTGATGATGTAACCACAACTTGAAGGAGTTGACCTTGGGTTTAAGGCAGTCAAAGAAGGACAAGACCCGGTTGCAGTTATTGGAAGCGGCATTGCTGCTATTCCGCCAGCAAGGCTTCGAGGTCACCACCATCAATCAAATCGCCGCAGCCGTCGAAATATCACCTCGTACGCTGTTACGGTACTTTCCCACCAAAGAAGACATCGTCCTGAGCTGGCTGGAGGAAAGCATGTCGGGCTTTCTTGCAGGGCTGGTGCACAGAGCAGAACAAGAGCCGATCATGGATGCGCTGATTTCCAGTGCACGTGAGTTACTTGCCCTGTATGCATCCCGCAAGGATTTTTATCTCTCATTGGAACGGGTGATTGAATCATCCCCACAAATCAGTGCGCGAAAACATGCAATGACTGCGCAACTGGCCGATGAGGTTGCAGACATCATTGCAAAGAAAGTCTCGACTGAAAGCCCGCAGCTGTCACTTGAAAGACAGCTCTACCCCAATGTACTTTTTGCAATCATCCGGGTTGTCGTCACCCAGTGGGTTCGACATGACGGCAACGCAGATTTGCAAATACTATTCAGTGATGCACTACGCCTTGTGCAATTCCAGCACACAAACTGACCCTCGACTGTGTTTGAGCAGTGTGTACTCCTGTTCACTCCGCACCACGGTATGACTGCAATCTGGCACACGCCATACGCTGCGCCCTGCTCTGCTCTGCCCTGCACCGCAAGGTAGCTCTTGTCCGATAAACCGCTAGCGTCGAAGTGATCCTTATTGTTGTACGCGCATTGAAACCCGATAGCCATTCAGTGCGTGGCCATTTTTGCGTTGTATTGCCACTCCAGCCTGGCAAGACAGAAAACATAGCCGCCCGTACACCTGATTAATTTGTTGCCAGACGTGACAAATAAGCCCCATGTGCCGCAGCAAGCTCTCCATCGCTCAAAATGAAATCAGGACTGTCGAATAACCTTGCAATCGCGAGATCGAGAAAAGCCCTGACCCTTACTGGCAATGCATTGCGGCTGCCATAGTACACGTGGAGTGAAATCGGTGAACTGACATACGAAAGGAAAAGCGGAATCAGCGAGCCGGAACGGATATGAGGCGCGACAGAGAGATTGGCCAATTGCCCCATCACTTGCCCGGAAAGAACGGCCTGGACTTCCAGCTCAGTATCATTGCTGCAAAAGGCTGGCGTGAAATGTCGCTGTTCGACTTTTCCATCCACGGTCAGGTACCAAGGCGATACCTTACCGGTTACCGGATGGCGGAACACGCTGCAACGGTGCGTAGCCAGCTCTTCTGTTGTCGACGGCATACCATAGCGATCAAGATAGGCAGGGGATGCGCAAACAATCAACTGCACCGGAAACAAACGGCGGCTGATAACCCCTTCCTGAGCAGATGGCCCAATACGGAAACCGACGTCCACCCTGTCCAGCACCCAATCGCCAAGTCCATCATCCAGCTGCACATCCGGCCTTACCCCAGGGTTCATCCGGCAGAACTCATCCAGCAGCGGCATCAGGATACCGGCAAAAGATGACTTGGGACCGACAATACGTAATGGCCCGGCAATTCCTTCCTTGCCTGCTCTTGCAGTATTGACAGCCCGTTCAAGCGTAGCCAGTGCAGGCTGCGCATCTTCCAGGAACTGTTGCCCCTCCTCCGTCAAGGCCAGGCTGCGCGTGGTGCGATGCAACAGCCTCACACCCAGGTGCTTTTCCAGCATCGAGATAGCCTGTGTCGCCGCCTGCGCGGATACGCCCTGCGCCAGCGCAGCCTTGCGGATGCTCCCTAACTCCACCGCCTTGGCAAACATGGAAATGGAGCGTAATTCATTGATGGGCATAGCACACTTTTCGTATGGACCACGCCACCAATTATCAATAAAAAATTGCTTCTCATGCAATTTTTTATCGGCTATTCGATTGATACTCAATTTTCTATAGTGAGCACATGCACACTAACAGGAATCGAGATCATGCAAAAAGAAGTCGTTGTAGTTGTGGGTGCCGGCTTGATTGGCCAGGCCATTGCGCGGCGGATTGGTGTAAACAAGCAGATCCTGCTTGCCTCGCTGAGTCTTCAAGATGCAGAACAAGCAGCCATTCAGTTCCGTAATGCAGGATTCATTGCGTCTGCCGCCTGTGTGGATGTGGGTTCACGTCAATCGGTGCAGGCACTGGTTGAACAGGCAGAACAGCTTGGGCCGATTACCGGCGTGATTCATGCTGCCGGCGTCTCCCCTTCCCAGGCACCGGTAGAGACGATTTTGCGTGTCGATCTTTATGGCACCGCACTGGTACTGGAACTGTTTGGCAATGTCATCGCGCATGGAGGCTCGGGAGTTGTCATTGCCTCACAATCTGGGCATCGTTTGCCAGCCCTGCCCGCCGAGCAGGATCGGGCACTTGCCATGACCCCGGTAGAAGAACTACTGCAACTTGATTTCCTGCAGCCGTCCCAAGTGGTGGACACCCTGCATGCCTACCAACTATCCAAGCGTGGAAATTCACTCCGTGTAATGGCCGAAGCAGTGCGCTGGGGGCGGAGAGGGGCGCGGGTCAATACCATCAGTCCCGGCATCATCATCACCCCTCTGGCAAATGATGAGCTCAATGGTCCTCGTGGTGCAGGGTACCGTCGCATGATTGAAGGTAGCCCGGTTGGTCGTGCAGGCACCCCGGATGAGGTAGGACATGTTGCAGCCCTGCTGATGGGGCCTGATGGAACCTTCATCAGCGGCAGTGACATCCTGATGGACGGCGGCGTCACTTCAGCTTTCCGTTTTGGTGACATTCAACAACCCGTCATCCAGTCCTGAATTGCTGAAGGAAGAACACACATGGAAAAACGTCTGCTTGGCCGCTCTGGCCTGAGCGTTTCAGCAATAGGCTATGGTTGCATGGGCCTGAGTTTTGGTTATGGCCCTGCCATTGATCGTCGGGATGGCATCAAATTGATTCGCACCGCTTTCGAGCAAGGTGTGACGCTATTCGATACCGCCGAAGCTTATGGTGCACAGAATGAAGAAATGGTCGGTGAAGCACTGGCGCCAGTACGCGATCAAGTTGTCATTGCAACCAAATTCGGCTTTCGCAACGGTAATGTCAATGACGGACTGGACAGCAGGCCGGAACGGATACGCATTGCCGTCGAGAACTCTCTGCGCAATTTGCGCACCGACCATATCGACTTGCTATACCAGCATCGTGTAGACCCTGACATTCCGATGGCAGAGGTCGCCGGCACGGTAAAAGACCTGATTGCTGAAGGTAAGGTCCGCTACTTTGGCTTGTCTGAAGCAGGTGTAGAATCCATCCGTCAAGCACATGCAATCTTGCCGGTCACGGCCTTGCAAAGTGAGTATTCACTCTGGTGGCGAGAACCCGAGCAGCAACTGCTACCTGTGCTGGATGAACTGGGCATCGGTTTCATACCGTTCAGTCCACTCGGGAAAGGGTTCCTGACCGGAGCCATCAACGCCAGCACCGAATTCACAACGGATGACTTTCGCAACGTCGTGCCCAGATTTTCGGTTGAGATGCGGCAAGCGAATCAGGGACTGGTCCTGGCGTTAAAAGAAATTGCCACGGCAAAAGGTGTGACCACCGCGCAAATTGCTTTGGCCTGGTTACTGGCACAGAAACCTTGGTTGGTGCCCATTCCGGGAACAACAAAAACCAGTCGCCTCATGGAAAACCTTGCAGCAGCTGAAATAAGGCTTTCTGCCATAGAGCAGCAGCACATAGCCGACATTTTAGCAGGCATCCCGGTAGCAGGAGATCGTTATCCTCCGTCACGTGCAGCACTGATCAATCGTTAATTATTCACAAATTTGGTAACACACAAAAGATGGCACGGAAGATGATTACTCAGAATCGTCTTCCGTGCCATTATTTAAACACCATGAAGTTGATGATAATACTCATCGCTGACTGGCTCTAGCCATTCATTCTTGCTCTCACTACCTGGCACCTCGACAGAAATATGACTGAACCAGCTGTCAGCCCTTGCACCATGCCAGTGTTTTTTACCTGCCGGAATATAGACAACAGAACCTTCTTTCAGGCTTACTGCCTGCTCACCTTCCTGTTGATACCAGCCCTCCCCTGCAGTACAAATCAGTATTTGCCCTCCACCACTTTGCGCATGATGAATATGCCAATTATTACGACAGCCCGGTTCAAATGTAACATTAGCCATGAACAAGGGAGCAACACCTGGCTTCAACAGCCAATTCAAATATGACTTCCCGACAAAATATTCAGCATAGGCTTCATTTGAGTCACCCGTACCAAATATATTGATATTTTCAAACACTTCTTTACTTGCATATTTCATTATTTTACACCTAAATATCTTAGCAAACTCGGCAGATAAAACACTTTTTCATTCACTCCATATTTCCTTGGCACACCTGAATGCACCCCAGGCCTTAGGCCAACCTATGTAAAACGCCAAATGTGTAAGCACCTCCACAATTTCATCTTTGGCAATACCATTATTCTTGGCAATCTGCATATGAAAACTGAGTGGACCATCAAGGATTCCACTGGAAACCAATGCCGTTACGGTAATAAGACTTCTATCACGCTGAGAGAGCTCGACATCACGAGACCACACCTGTCCAAACAAAATATCATCGTTAATCTCTGCAAACTTGGGTGCGAAATCTCCAAGCTGATCCCGCCCTGCAGTAACTTTTGGCTTAGTCATGCTGTTATCTTTCATGGTTTATCTGATTACATGGCCACTTTCCAGAACAAGTTTGAGAAAGTATGCGCACCAGTGGATGGTTGACTTGCAAGTAGAACAATTCACATCTGATCAGCATGGCGTCTTTCACCGACAATCAGATTACTTGCATCAGCGCAACGGCAGCCGGGAAGTGTGACTGGCACAAGCAGCTCAACTCATTCAGCGACGTGCATTAATTTAATCTTCGGCAAGCTTTGGCACTAGATGGCAAAATAGGGAAACACTTATTCACAGGTGCATTAATGCAAACACAGGATTTGAATGATCTGGTTGCACTGCTCACAGTGGCACGTGAACGCAGCTTCACCAAAGCGGCACTGTTGCTGGGCACCTCTCAGTCATCACTGAGCAGAACAGTCAGTGCACTGGAAGCAAGACTTGGCATGTTGTTACTGACGAGAACGACACGCAGCGTAGCCCCGACCGAAGCTGGCCAGAAACTGCTGGATGCCATAGCACCCAGGATTGAAGAAATAGAAGCTGAACTGGAGTCAGTGAAAGCGTTGAGGGAACGGCCGGTAGGAACGGTGCGGATCACCGCGACCGACTATGCGGCCAATCAATACGTCTGGCCAAAGTTGCAACCATTGTTGAGACAATACCCGGAGTTAAGTGTCGAGATCATCAATGATTACGGGTTTGCCAACATCGTCGAGCGTCGCTTTGACATCGGTATTCGATTGGGGGATGAAGTCGAAAAAGACATGATCGCGGTTCGTATCGCGCCTGATGAGACAATGTCAATCGTGGCCTCACCCGCATATCTGCAGGACAACCCCATCCCCACTACCCCGCAAGACCTGACAGCACACAACTGTATCAACCTCAGACTACCGACCAAGGACTCCCTTATGTCATGGGAGCTACGCAAGGGTGACAACTGGTTAAACGTAAAAGTCAGAGGACAATTAGTCTTCAATAACGCATATCAAATGCTTGATGCAGCACTGGCCGGGTTCGGGCTGGCATACCTTCCGCGGGCACTGGCCCAACCACTGGTAGAGGCAGGTCGGCTTATATGGGTATTGCAAGACTGGTTTCCGACATTCACCGGTCACCATGCTTATTATGTAAGCAGAAAACAGTCATCACTAGCCGTGCGCCTGGTTATTGCAGCGCTCAAGCAATGAAGGGCATGCTGCTGCCAAAAGTAAGCCCTTGGCTGTGGACTGGGTAAGAAAATATGGGCCATTGCCCATGGAGGCGAGAAGATAAGTGGTCTGTTCTGCTCTTTGTGGACACTAGTTTCAAGATGGGCATGCTGACATCAGGCCATAGAGTCTATTATGAGCTGTTTGGCAAACGCCCACAGCCAAGAAAGACCGGGCATCGAGCACGATGCCCGGTCTTGAGAGAGAACAATTTCCTTACCAACATTACCTTATCCCGCTCACTGGTCCGCCAAGACCAGTTGTCGTGCTCCCCGCCGCCAAGCAGAGAACACGGCACATCACTGCAATGGGCCGCCAAGCCCTTCCCCCGTAGGGGTGCACACATTTTTCCACCGCTGGCAGTTTTCGAGTACCGGTTGCCCGGTTCACGCCTCCCTTGACTGATTAGGTCTCGAGATTTGCTCAAACTCTACTCTCCGCCGCTCCCTCTCTTGTGCCGTCCCGGGTGCCAACCCAGTCAAATGGCCGTCAGAGATTCCCACGTTAGCTGATTGTGTCGAAACCACGATTTAGGAATACGTCATTTCAAAGTGATGGCATCGCATACGCTTACCCGGTTGCCCGGTTTCTGTCGCGCGATGTTCCATAGCCGCAACTTACCCGCCCTCACTCGTCATCAATGAATCACCCCATACAGGGGCGTACCCAAGATTTCTTACTGCGATAAAGGGGACTCTCACCCCTATTTACATGCTTAAGCTATCCAGCGACCCTTCCATTACGAAGGTGCCATGTACCCAGGACAGAAGTTGATATCTTCTGCTTATTTTTACCCCGGTACACCTACGCCATTTCTGACGCATCAGCAGCCTACACGCGCAGTCTTTGTCACGCCGTTCATTTCCAAACGTCCCAAAGCCCGGATTTTCACCGGTTCACATATCAGCAGGGTTGGTCTGCGTTACCGCAGCTCCCGTTTCCGTGTCGCCCAACCTCTAAAGTGGATTGGGTCGAGCATGGCATGTCTGCCATAGGCGCCCATTTCAGCCGCACCAGCCAGCGTTACCCGGCATGCAGCTAAGGCGGTGTACGAAAAGTTGGCAGCTTTTCGCGTGTCTTTCGACATGTGTGTGTTTGCAGGTTGGCGTCCTGCGTTTTGCCTCCTCACCTGTGTAAAGAGGCATAACGCAGAACACCGTGCATGCGAGCTGGCCAGATTCTCACCTGGCTGCCTGCCCTGAAACACAACGTTCCTGCTGGTGTATAGCGAAATGCTCTGAAAATCTTGGAACATCATTACGTGCAAGCCGTAGCTACCGAATCACATTGCACAGATATACGTTTTCTTCGCTATACAGCACATCAGCAACTGAATAAGAAAGCTTGTATGTCTGCTTCAACACCGATTGCACGCAGTAAAACCGCCGCCCTAGCCCGCATCCTCGATAACGTCCCCAAAGGCTATCACCGCTATACCTGCGGCACCGTGGCAGCACGGAAAGCCGAGTCCCTAGCGCAGAAATTTCATACCTTATATGGCATAGGCTGCTCACCCGCTCAGCGACTCATCCGAAAGGGTAAAGGGCTGGCAAATGTGGTGTTGGTCATGCACTGGCCGGTGGATGCCGAAAAAGTGGAATGGCTGCTACTCGCAACCGATGGAACAGGACTTGAACAGGAGACCTTGCTAGACGTCAGGGATAAACAGCGTTTGAAATGGCTTGGTTATGAATTGGTTCGTCACACCAACCGGGCGAAAGTGATGTGGACGTGGCGACGGACAAAAGAGGAAATGACAGAACTGCATGCACTGATTGCCATGCAAGCCAACCAGCACAACACCGCGGCAATTTCTGAAACGCTGGAACGCATCGCAAGACAGCCTGGATTTCGCGGAGTGCGAACCCAGTCGTGGGCACTATGCGAGGCGGCACTACAGCGTGGATATGATGGTCCACTACCCCATCTGTTTTTTGTGCAGAAGATAAGTCATGGGGAGCGGCTGGCACTGGACTAATCCTGTACGGCCCATGAGCGAGGATGCGCCGGGCAGGGCCATGCCTGCCGGCGCTGCACGGATACCTCATGACTGAAGAAAACTGTCGAGGAGCCATGGAACACAGCGTCCTCGCTTGCGTGCTACCGATTGTACGCAACGGTAGATACGTGACACGTAGCCATTCTCTGGCTGCAGAAACGGGTTAAACCCACAGGTTGGTGGGGGCCTCAGGCTTCAATGGTGACTGAGAATTGCGGCTGAAAATCTGCTTGGAAAGTGCTCTACCGCTGTACTGACATCACTCACCGCAGGGTTTCGGTGTCGGGTCTGGCATGTTTGCTACTGGCACTACAATGCACCGACGGAGCATTGCATCACTAAAGTAAGAAGAAATCCGGGTCAGGGTTGGCTATCTTCTTTGGCTGCCAATTGCTCGGCTTCCTGTAGCAGCGCTGAAGCAGGTACGCCCAGCGCATCCGCAATCTGCCAAAGTGTGCCCACTGACATAGCGACATCACTTCGTTCAATGCGCCCCATGGCGTTCCTATGCAGCATTGCTGCTTCAGCAAGCTTTTCCTGCGACATCTTAAGTTGTAAACGGGTTTGCCGTATTACCACTGCCAGTGCTTCTATTCGATTCATGCCTGAGTCCCGGTTTTGGCCGAGTGTCAGGGGTTTTCATGCTAGAATCCACACACTAAAGTGTTCCACACTTTAGTGTTCATTAATCATATGACTTACCATGCGAAGACCTCACGTTACTATGGACTACATGGCAGGCAATACCAAGATAGGGACACGTATGAAAAATAGGCCCAACAGGGTGAGAAAAATATGGAATTTTGACTGGCATACGCGGTTGCGTAACCAATTGAAATTGGCACAAACAATGACTGCGTCGCAGCAGCTGCGGAATACAATGCAACTACTGGAACAACAGCTCGCGGAAACTGATGAGTGTGTTCATACCGTTACAGCCGTTTTGCCTGCGTCAACTGTCTTCTCGGGAGAGTATTTGTTTAAGCTTGTTCAGGAGAACTGCGATGTAGAACCCAGCGAAGTTTGTCTTAAGCCTGACGGAAGTATCGCAGTCACCCTGACGGCCAGAGGCCCGTACAGTCATGTACTTGGAATGGCAGAAGCCATTTTGTCGGCAGGCGTCTCTGATGCCAAAAGTAAACTCTTGGCTGATGACTGGGTAAGAAAATATGGACCATCACCCATGGAGGCGAGAAGATAAGCAACTTGCTCCTGAACGCCAGCTCCGATACCTCACCACCCCGTATTACGGGGTGGTTTTCTGCCTCTTGCTAAGTCGACACAGCAGGCCATGGCAAAGAGATAGACCAACCGGATGCGGTAAGCCATCGTAGTCGCTCGACGTCCTCTTACGTCTTCTTCGTGTTCATTGCAACCGTTAAAGGGTCTAGACAAGCACAAGAGATTCATGTATCGACAACCACCCCATACTTAGTCCACACTTTAAGGACATATGAATATTGAGTGTTCTGGGAGAGTGGTATGGCTAGGGGGCGGAAGGCCAGTAACATTTTTGCGGGAGGGAAGAGAGCAAAAAAAAGCGATTCTGTACTCGTTGGTGTTCTGGTGATAGTTGGGTTGATGTACAAGGCAATCTCAATGGTTCCAACATGGGTGTGGTATGTATTAGCTGTACTTCTGGCATTCGTCATTGTCAGGTACCTTTCCCAAGCTGCAGCCAAATCTTCCAAGGCACGACAGGTCCCTGCAAGTCGCATTGTTTCTAGCCCAATACCACCCAAAGCCAATCAAACATTGACCCCAGCGCTCGTGGCGGAGCCAGTCGACCATTCAATTCCAAGCACAGCTTCGAGGCAAACTTCTTCTGCTGCTATTGACGCCACATCAGTGTCAATATTTGCGGACGACAATCTAGTTTCGATACGGCCCGATACGCCGCATTCAGGTACTAAAGAACATCGTTTACCTCCACCCCCGAAAGAGCTCGCGGGTATTCGTTGGATTCCAGCTGGTGAGTCTATTGATGTTGAAGGTCTGCAAATAGCAGGAGGTATGCTCTATGTTGGAATACCTCCGCGTAACACATCAAATCCGGCATGGATTGACCTGACAAAGAAGGTAGCTGCTACAGGGGACTACCATGAACGTCAGTTGGACTACTGGCCGAACTACTCAGAAGCCACGCCGATAGCACGTCGGGCCTATCTCAACTGGCTTGCATCAGGGAGAAATGACCCAGATGCTGATATCGGATTTGTCTTCCTCTACTTTTATGGCCTTGAATACCGGGCTCTAGTTGATGCTCAAGAGGATGCTGCGGCCAAAGCGGAAATTCCGGAAATAGTGAATGAGCTTAAGCGCCTTCTCGCTATCTACGGCAATGCTTCTGGGTCGTTCCGGAGCTATGCAGGAGGTTTGTACGAGCTACTGTCTCTTTCTGAGCTGCCAAACCAATTGTATCTAGTAGCAGTTCCCGACCTGCCGCAATCCTATGAGGTGCCCCTGTACATTCGGCTTGCTCTGGGCTCTGCAGCCGTTGATGGCGCCCCTGTACCAGCTGCTTTGGCCCGTGCATGGGTGCAGCATTCTCCTCTGGTCCGCCTTAGAACTCCTGCAATTCGCTGCAGTAGTCAATTTGACCAACTTTTTGACCTGCATTATGAGGAGGCTTTCGGTGAGGGGATGGTTCTACCTCGGAACAAAACCAAGCTCAAGTGCGTTTACCGACCAGCTTCAATGGGATTGCGCCAAAAAGACGTGACCGCCACTTTTGGGGACATCCCCGACGTTACTGTTCTGACTAAACCAATCAAGCTACTTGGAGAACTCACGGAAAGAGTCACCCAAGAACTTGACGCTTACAGTCGGTATCTTGCTAAGAGCCCAGATGCTGGGAATGCGCTCGAAGGATTACTTTTGTTGCCTCCCGCCCTATGGCCAGAGACGCTTGTCAGTACATTGGGAGAACTGAAAGGCAAAATGGGCGATGGTACGTTGATTCTTTCGTTCCAAGAGCTGCTGAGCTGCCTGGATGCAAGAACAACTCTCACGAAGGATAAAGCCATAACCATGGCAAAGGCTTTGGAGTCATTCTGTATAGGAATTGAGCCGGACATCCTTAGTGGTGCGCGCTTGCCTAAGCCCGATGACAAGTTGGTACTTTTTGCTATCCAGCCGGGTGAAGAAACTTCACGCTCCACTCAGGGCTACCAAGTTGCGGCATTGACACTACAAGTAGCCTCTATTGTTGCCGCAGCTGATGGGGATTTCAGCGCTAGCGAGATGAGCAGCCTATTGCACCACATTGAATCTTGGACCCATCTATCACCTAGCCACATCAGTCGTCTCAAGGCCAACTTGCGGTTGCTGGTGATGACTCCCGCATCACTTCCTGCATTAAAGAAAAAGCTAGAGCCGCTAGATGCATCAACCAAGGAAACTCTTGGGGCTTTCATGGCTACTGTTGCCCAAACGGACGGCATCGTCACACCCGAAGAAATTAAAGCCCTCGAGAAAATTTACAAGGCTTTGGGTATCGACCCCAAAAAGGTATTCAGTGATGTACATGCTGCCACCGCTGGTTCTTCTCCCACAACGACAGCAGTAGAAGCCATTGAGAAATCTGGCTTCACACTAGACCCTGCGCGAATCGCCGCTCTTCAAAGTGATACGGCCAAGGTATCCGCTCTCCTTGCGAGTATTTTTAATGAAGATACGCAGGGTGAAGTTGGACAAATCAGTTCAGACGTACCACCTCTCGACACTGATGAAGAACTTGAGCCAGAGATTAGCTCCCAGAAAAATCTGATGGGGCTTGATGAGTTACATACCGCATTTGCCAGGCTACTTATCTCCCGCCCGCAATGGACGCGGGGGGAGCTGCAAGATGTAGCCGCTGACATGGACCTGATGCTTGATGGCGCGCTTGAGCGGATTAATGAAGCCGCATATGACAGCCATGACATCCCTTTCACCGAAGGCGACGACCCCATTGAGGTTAACGCTGAAGTTCTGGAGAAGATTGACGCATGACGACAACTATTCGCCCAAAAGACCGGGATTCTGTTCTCCAATCTCTTCGTGCCGGCGTAGTACCACGCGCTGGTCAGCACCTTATCCAGGTTGGACGTACGCGAGAAATTGAAACGCTGGTTAATGATATAGACCGCATTGCAGATGGCGGTTCAGGTTTTAGAGTCGTGATTGGTGAGTATGGTGCTGGCAAAACCTTCTTTCTGAACTTGGTGCGTGCTGTCGCGATGGAACGAAAGCTGGTAGTAGCTAGTGCTGACTTGAATCCTGACCGTCGCTTGCATGCTAGCGGCGGTCAGGCACGTTCTCTTTATGCTGAATTGATGCGTAATCTGTCGACACGTACGAAACCTGAGGGAGGAGCGCTTGCCGGAATTGTTGAGAAGTTCATCGCAACGGCGAAGACTGACGCCAAGGCACAAGGCCTGGCTACTGAGGTCATTATCCGGGAACGACTCAATCATCTTACCGAGCTGGTCAATGGTTACGATTTTGCAGACGTAATTGCGGCTTATTGCCGTGGGTTCGAAGAAGGCAATGAAGAGCTCAAAGCAAATGCTATCCGTTGGTTACGTGGAGAATACTCGACGAAAACTGATGCCCGACAGGCATTAGGTGTGCGTAGCATCATCGATGATGCTTCCATTTACGACCAACTAAAACTACTGTCGCGCTTTGTACGATTGGCAGGCTTCTCTGGCTTACTGGTTAGTCTCGATGAGCTGGTCAATCTTTACAAGTTGGCAAATACGCAGGCTCGCAACTCCAACTATGAGCAGATTCTACGTATTCTGAACGATTCTCTCCAAGGCTCCGCCGAAGGCCTTGGCTTTGTCCTTGGAGGCACGCCAGAGTTTCTGCTTGACCCTCGACGTGGTCTATATAGCTACCCTGCATTGCAGAGCCGGCTATCCCAAAACAGCTTTGCAACTGGGGCGTTGGTCGACTTCAGCGGTCCGGTAGTTCGGCTATCCAGTCTCACGCCAGAAGATTTTTACGTGCTACTCCAGAAAATACGAGGCGTGTTCGCGCTGGGTGATGAGAGCAAGTACCTCGTTTCTGACCAAGGCATCTTCAGTTTTATGGAGCATTGCTCAAAGCGTATTGGCGAGGCGTACTTCCGCACGCCCCGAACCACTATTACGTCCTTCATTAACCTGCTAGCTATCTTGGAACAAAACCCAGGCACAGCATGGCAGGAGCTATTGGGAAGCGTTGAGGTACTCGCAGATACCGGTGGTAATGCTGATTTGGCGGTCGAGAGCGAGGACGGTGATGAGTTCGCATCCTTTAAAATGTAAGCCAGCCTGATGACGTCTCACTCCTCCAACTCTTTCTTCCTGCTGGATGAGCGTATCCAGCGCTTTCTCTGGCAAGAGCAGTGGGAGGCGCTACGTGAAGCCCAGGAAGCTGCTATTCCGCTCATCGTAGGGGCTGACCAAGATGTCATCGTGGCAGCTGCTACCGCGGCAGGTAAGACTGAAGCGGCATTCTTGCCTGCACTCACACATCTCCTGCAGCAAGAGACCCCTTCTCTTATCGTATATATCAGCCCATTGAAGGCACTTATTAACGACCAATTCGGTCGACTAGAGCGCCTCTGTGAGCAACTAGGGATTCCGGTCTGGCCCTGGCATGGAGATATTGCTACCTCAATTAAAGCCAAGTTCACTTCTCAGCGACAAGGTGTACTGCTCATTACACCGGAGTCACTAGAGGCACAGCTATGTAATCGAGGCTCTGCCGTTCCTGCTCTGTTTGCACGCACTACCTACTTCGTGATTGATGAGCTTCATGCTTTCATCGGCTCGGAGCGGGGCAAGCAATTGCAGTCACTGTTGCACCGAATTGAAATCGCTATCAAACGAACCGTTCCGCGAGTTGGGCTGTCTGCGACACTGGGAGATATGAGTTTAGCTGCGGAGTTTCTTCGCCCAGGTAGGGGGAACAGCGTGGCGATGGTTGTATCAAAATCAGAGGGTGGCGAGCTACGTATTCTTCTGAAAGGCTATGAGGAGCCCCTTGTTATTCCGGCTAGACCTGCATTAGTCGATGATACCGAGGTCAAGGAGGCGGCTGATGAATATGAAGGTCCACCAGAGCCCCAGATGCCTGCGACCATAGCTGCACATCTATTTCAGCACCTAAGAGGTTCCAACAATCTTATATTCCCGAACTCACGCAGAGAGGTTGAACGTTACACCTACTTGCTCAACCAACTATGTGATGCACAACGAGTGCCAAACGAGTTCTGGCCGCACCACGGAAGTTTGTCTAAAGAGCTACGTTTGGAGACTGAAGCTGCCCTGAAACAGAAGGAAATGCCTGCTTCAGCCATTTGTACGAACACGCTTGAGCTCGGTATCGATATTGGAGCCGTCAAGAGTGTGGCACAAATTGGACCTCCTCCTTCTGTTGCCAGTTTGCGCCAACGTTTGGGTCGCTCCGGTCGTAGGAAGGGAGAGCCCGCAATCCTACGTGGCTACTCTATCGAAAATGAACTAGGAGGCAAGTCATCTCTGGCCACAGACCTGCGCTTAAATACCGTTCAGGCCATTGCGATGATTTCGCTACTCATCGAGGGCTGGTTTGAACCACCAGCCGTGCATGGTATGCACTTGTCCACGCTCATTCAGCAGGTGCTCTCCGTGGTAGCACAATATGGCGGTGCCACCATTGGTCAGCTCTATGGGTGCCTCTGTGCCCTTGGCTGCCCTTTCAACGGAATCAGTAAGGATGAGTTTGTCACGCTGATTCGCCATCTGGGGCAGGAAGACCTATTGGTTCAAGACTCATCTGGATTGCTCCTGCACGGCCAGCTTGGTGAGAAGTTTGTTAATCACTACAGTTTTTTTGCCGCTTTTTCCACTGAGGAAGAATTCCGTATTGTTTGTGGTAACCGAACCCTTGGCACACTGCCAATATCCCAGATGTTGACCGAAAATCAGCGCATTCTGTTTGGCGGGAGAACGTGGTTAGTAAAAGAAGTCCACGAGGAAGAGAAAGTCGTTGTCGTCGAGAAAACCCGTCGAGGAGTTGCCCCTGCATTCGCGGGTGGGGCTGGCCGTACACATTCCAAGGTTAGGCAGCGGATGCGTGAGCTGCTGGAGGGGGGCGATACACCGGCTTATCTTGATTCGACTGCTGCTCGTTTCTTGTCGGAAGCTCGTCACAGTTACGAGAGGCTCGGTCTACACGGTACATCATTTCTAGACTTGGGGAGCAGCGTAGTCATTTTGCCTTGGCTGGGTGACGATGCGAATGAGTTTATCGCTTGCCTACTGAGATATCACGGATTCGAAGCCATGCTGGCAGACCCCTTTGTTGAAGTACAGAAGGGACGTCGAGGAATAGTAGAAATGATACAGGCGTTGAAGCAAGGTATTTCGCCGGAACGCCTGACCGACCTTTTTTCGGAAAAAGATAACCTTCAAAGAGAGAAATGGGATTGGGCACTTCCAGATACGTTACTCCGCAAAGGGTATGCAAGCCAATATTTGGACATAGATTCAGTGACATTATGGACATCTGCATTATCGTTAAAGTAAAAATACGAAATGCCCAATTATAGAAAAATCGAACTTTAAAAAATTATCATTTATTGAATATTTCACCAAAAATAATTAGACCTCTCTCCCACACCTGCAATAGTTCACGCCCAACAAAATCAAGATATATTTATTAACATAATATAAAACAGAAATTTTTAAACTAACAAGAATGCCACGAAAGTGATTTTAAAAAAATGACAAGCATTCCTTTGCAATCCCTAATCAGCTTTGCTACGATTTTTATCAGCCTACTCAGTGCACTTGTCGCCTTATGGAAGTTTGTACGGATTGATTTCAGGGAAAGTCTTCACTCCGAATATCAATTTGCGAAGCAGCTCATTGAATCAGACTTCCACACAAACCAACCACATTATGTTCGCAAACTCGGCTATGCCGCATTGACTGCGGGCGCTGACATTACCAGCAAAGAGGCTGAATATTTACTTGAATTTGCCGAAAACAGACAGACCTTTATACAATACGAGCGTTGTAAGAAATACTTGGAAATTGTTGACTCTCCTGCAGGCTGTCAAATGCAGTTCAGGTCACGTTGGAGAAGTAAATTTAAACGTCGTGCCAGCAATAAGATCGCAGCATTCTTCTACTTTGTCTTTGCTTTAGTTGCCACTTGGCCAACCATCGCACCGCTTACTGGTGTGTCTCCAACACTCACTGGCGGCATGACATGGCCACAGAGGCTATCCTTTCTTATCCCATTTTTTACAATGGCCTTCTGGTGTCTTTCGCTATCTACAAAGCTCAGCAATTCCGAGAAATTGATAGGACTGCAGAGTGCATTGCCTCGTCAGCGAAAAAAAGCGCGCAAATCTTGTTGCCGCAAGAAATCTTGGACAGACCGTTCTTAAACGCACATATTTCGTTATCCTCTCGGTCACCTACTTCGTCAGACTCACTACCATTTGTTTTGGTGCCAGCAGTCATGCAAGTACTGACCTTGGTACACTCCTTCACCAAGGAGAGTGAGCCATGCAGTTGCAAATCGAGAAGTACATAGACGGGGTGTGGTGGCTTGCTGCCACGCTGCACATCGACCAGCCGGCCAAGGGGCTGGCGTCGAGCTGCACGCTGGAGTACCTGCCTGACTATGTTCTTGAGCATCTCGACCGCAGTGACGAAGCCAGTCTGGATTTCCGGCACCCTCTTTCCTTCAACCACTATCGTTGCGATGGGTGGCCGGCTTTTTTCCTGGATTTGCTGCCGAGCGGCTATGGCCGGGATACCCTTCTCACCTTGCTGAATAGCAGTGCCCGCGATGGTGCGCAGTACGATGTCAGCGTACTGATGCATGGGGCCAGTCAGCCTCCTGGCTGCATGCGTATTCGCGAGGCGCATCTGTATTTGGCTGGTGCGATGCCACAAGGCTTTGGGGGCTGGTCTGAGGCGGAACTGGCAGAGGTCGGCACCGGGTTTGAATCCCTGCTACAAGAGCATGGTGTCTTGCATGGCGTCACCTGCATGCTGGGGCAAGCGCCCAAGCTATGGATGAGCCGCGCCAAGAATGGCCGGCTTTACCCGGATACCTGCCTGACCGAGGACGATATCGTTGAGCGCTTGCTGGTCAAATTTCCACGCAATCGCGAAGAGCAGGTTTTGCTGGAACATGAGTTTGTCTGGCTGAAACTGGCCAAGACTGCGGGGCTGGACGTGCATGGCCAGCCTTTCATGCTGGGCAGCTTGCTGTTCATCCCGCGCTTTGACTGTGCTTTGGTGCAGGGCCAGTGGCAGCATCATCACCTGATGAGCATGTACACCCTGCAGGATGCGCAGCAGCATGGGCTGAAACTGTTTCATGAGGACGTACTGACGAACTGGCAGGCCCATGCCGCGCCGGACGAATTCCTGCAGCAAGTGGCTGAGTATTTGCGCCGGGATGTGCTGTCCTATTGCCTGAAGGCCGAAGACAATCACGGCCGCAATACCGCCTTTCTGAAGCATGGCAGTCGCTTGCAGCTCAGTCCGCTGTTCGACTTCTCTCCGATGTTCCTGACGCGTGACCCTCCTACTCGGCTGACTAGCTGGCGTAGCTTCCCGGTGGGTCTGCATCAGCAATGGCCCTTATTGTTTGACGCATTCCTGCCCACGCTACTTGGCGAGGCGGCATGTCACACCCTACGAGCGTCCATGCGTGACTGGTGCTCGACACTGGCGGCAGTACAGCAACAGTTCGCGACACTGGAGCTGGATGAGCGTACCGATGCTTGCCACGCTCGTTTCGCCACGGCATTGGCTGCACTGGACTCGCTGTAAGCACGGAGGACATCACATCAGGATTCAGCATGGACACCTCCCCTGCTCCGTCTGAAACACGCCGCTTACGGCTTGTCCGCTCTAATGAACGCCACCTCCGGGAAGGTGATGCGCGACAGGATTTCCAGTTTCTTGTCGACCGGCAGTTCACCCCGGTATTTTTTCACCACTGCTGACGCTTCCTGATTGACCTGTCCGTTCTGGATGGTCTCGATGCTAGTGATATTGCTGGCATGGCCGGTAATGGTTTCCGCACTGACCACGCCCAGCACCATGGCCCGGTGCAGGAAGGTGGAGCGAAAGGCGTGCATGCCGACGATGCGGGCATTCGGGGTTTCGTCGCGCAGGCCGATTTCTTGCAGGAATTCGGTGAACCACTTCATCGCCTTGGGCGAGGCGCGGCCAGCGGCGGTCGGGAAGGCCTGGAACAGCAAGGTGTCGCCCCGTTTCTTGGCTGCCGCCACATAGTCCAGAAAGCCCAGCTCAATCAGTTTGGGATGGACGGGCAGCTTGCGCTTGGAGCCGCCGGTTTTGACTGACTTGTCGATGCGGGAATCTCCTTCGGATTCGTCGGTGATGTCCATATACCAGATGCCGGTCTGCGCATCCTGCGTGATATCGACTTGCGGGTTCAGTTGGCATAGCTCATTGACCCGCGCACCGGTGAACAAACCCAGATGGGGAAGCCAATATTTGTGCGCCATGGCGGGTCGTCGGGCAAAGCGTGCCATTTCTGGCCCTTCAAACAGCCGCTTCAGTTCTGCCGATTCAAACGCACGTTGCCCGCCTTCGGGGTCGCGACGGGAGCCTAGGTATTGCACCCCTTCGGTGGTCAGCGTCATCGGCCAGCCGTGGTCCTGCCATTTGCGGCGGCAGTATTTGATGAACGGCGTCATCACGGCGAGGTAGGTGCCGTCGAAGGTCCCTTTGCTCATCTCGCCGCGTTGCTGTTTGGCCAGTTCCAGTGGGCGCAGTTTTTCCTGACGGCAGATGTCTTTCCAGCGCGGTGGCAGGGTTTGCACAGCCTCGAAGTAGGCTTCAAGGTCGGTTTGCTTGAGCAGGCCGATGGGTTTGTCGCCGATGATATCCACCAGTAGCGGCATCACGGCCGTCACCTTGCGCAGCATCGCTACCTTGTCCAGCTTCTGGTAGTAGGCCAGATAGCTTTGGGTCACCTCCGACAGCATCGGGGTTTCCAGCCGCTGTGCCATGACCGGGGTCGGCACTTCCTTGCCGTCATAGCGACTGAGCAGCTTTTCGTTGGTGCGGATGGCCATGCGGCCATAGGCCAGTGCCAGGCGGCGCATTTCGGGTTCAGTGGCTTTCAGCTGGTAGCGATATAGACGCAGGAATTGTTCCAGCGGGC
This sequence comes from Aquitalea magnusonii, assembly GCF_002217795.2. NCBI lineage: Bacteria > Pseudomonadati > Pseudomonadota > Betaproteobacteria > Neisseriales > Chromobacteriaceae > Aquitalea > Aquitalea magnusonii. The sequence goes on along the minus strand of NZ_AP018823.1, from coordinate 1,234,677 downwards.
CACGCAAAAGCTCGTAGTCACCAATGGCTACCGCGCCTTTGAGAATGCGGTTGGCCTCGGTATAGCCACTCTGGTATTCCTCGACTTCGTCCAGCGTGTAGTGGCCGTTTTCGCGACGAGCTTCATCGCCAGCCAGGCTGACCGACTCAGCATGCAAACAGATGGCGTCGATGGCCTCGGGGGTGAGTGCGTCGATACGGGTGATGGCGGCAAGTTGCGTACGGGCGTAACGCTCTGCCTGCCGCTGTCGTTTTTCTTCCCACTCGCTGGTTAAACGGGCTTCTTCCGCACGATGGCGCTCGACGGCAGTGCGGTAGTCCTTTGTGCGTAGCGAGAACGTGATTTCTTTTTTGCCGGGATAGCAAACAAGAACGTCAGACGGGATGCGACGACGAAGATAGTAGGTGCCGGATTGGGGGTGGCGTTGCAGACCTGTAGGTAACATTGGCATCGTTCATTGAGTTCCGATCCAGAGTATAGGAAGCCAAGAAAAAAACTGAACTCTTATCGCCAATGTGTAGGAGTGTTGTGTAGAACTCAGGAGCAAAAAAGCCTTGTAGAACCTGAATTTACTGTAAAAACAACACTTTAGGGGTGTTTGGCGGAGAGGGGGGGATTCGAACCCCCGTTAGGGTATTACCCTAAACACGCTTTCCAGGCGTGCGACTTAAACCACTCATCCACCTCTCCAGATGGCTGCTGAAGCCTGCTTTACAGCGTTTTGGCCTCAGAGGCTGCGCAGTATATAAGCCCTTAATCTGCTGCGCAAGGGGTTTTGTACGCGGTATGCAAAAAAAGTGTTTCGCGGTAGTCCTGCACCGCCCTCCTCTCTCGCGCCAGCCAGTCACTCAGGGCGGTGCGAAAGCGTGGGTCGGCTATCCAGTGTGCCGAGCAAGTGCCAACCGGCACAAAACCGCGCGCCAGTTTGTGCTCACCCTGGGCCCCACCTTCAAAACATTGCAGAGCGTGGGCAATGGCGTATTCGATAGCGCTGTAATAACACAGCTCGAAATGCAGACAGTCCACGCTTTCCAGCGCGCCCCAGTAACGGCCATAGAGCGTGCTGCCGTCTTGCAGGCACCAGCTGGCGGCAATGGGCTGATCTCCCCTGCTGGCGATGAACAGAACGCAGTGGCTGGGCAGTAAACGACCTGCCATGCGGAAGAAGTCCAGGTTGAGATACGGCGGCGAGCGGTGTTCCAGATAGGTCTGGCGGTAGCAGCGTTCGAAGAACTGCCAGTGCAGATCGGTAATTTCTGCACCGCGCAGGACTTGTATGCTGATGCCGGCATCGCGCACCTTGCGCCGTTCCTGGCGGATTTTCTTGCGCTTGCTTTGCGACAGTGCTGCCAGAAAAGCATCGAAATCGGCATAACCCTGGTTTTGCCAGTGAAACTGCACACCGTGGCGAACCAGCCAGCCGGCCTGCTGCAACAACTCCAGTTCTTCTGCCGCTGGAAACAGGACATGGGCGGAGGAGAGTTGATAATCCGCCACCACTTGCTGCAGGCCGCCGATGAGCGCGGCTCTGGCTTCGCCCTGCCCCAGCAGGCGCTGGCCGGTAACCGGGGTGAAGGGTGAAGCCAGCAGCAGCTTGGGATAGTAGTCCAGCCCGGCGCGTTGCCAGGCTTCGGCCCAGGCCCAGTCAAACACGTATTCGCCACGCGAATGGCTTTTGAGCCAAGCGGGTGCCAGGCCTTGCAGCTGGCCGTGCTGCTCGCTCCAGATGGGCAGGGGCTGCCAGCCGGTGGCCGCGGTGGCACAGCCGCTGTCATGCAGGGCGGTCAACCATTGCCGCTGCATGAACAGGCCGGCATTTGCGGCAAGGCGGTCCCATTCTGCCGCATCCAGGGCATTGAGTTGATCGGCCAGTTGCAGATTCACGTGGTTTCCTTTCGGGCAAGTGCGCATTCTTGGGGTAAAATCGACACTATCCAAACCCATGGTTGTGTTCAACATGCGTATTGCGCTCGCTCAGTTCAACCCCGTTGTTGGCGATATCGCCGGCAATACCCGAAAAATTCTCGATCTGGCCCAGGCTGCCATCGCCCAGGGGGCGGATGTGCTGGTGACGCCGGAGCTGGCGCTCACCGGCTACAGCCCGGAAGACCTGCTGCTGCGTGACAGCTTCTATCAGGCCTGTTCGGCCGCTATGGACCAGTTGCTGGAGCTGGATGGCATTACGCTGGTGATTGGCCATCCGGTCAAGCTGGGTCATGAACGTTTCAATGCGGCCACCGTGCTGCGCGACGGCAACCGCCTTGGCCAGTATCACAAGATGCTGCTGCCCAACAACGAAGTGTTTGACGAGTGCCGCTACTTTACTCCGGGTGCCACGCCACTGGTGTTCCAGCAGGGCGAACACAAGGTGGGTGTGCTGATTTGCGAGGATGTATGGTCGGTAGACCCTGCTGCCGAGGCCGCCGACGCCGGGGCGGATGTGGTGGTGGTGCTCAATGCTTCTCCTTTCCATCGCAACAAGATTGAAACCCGGCACGAGGTGCTGCGCTACCGCAGCGAAGAAACCGGCCTGCCCTTTGCCTATGTCAACCTGGTAGGTGGGCAGGACGAGCTGGTATTTGATGGTGCATCCTTTGCCGTCAACAAGGCTGGCGAAGTGGTTGCCCAGGCCGCCGCCTATGATGATGAATTGCTGCTGGTGGATTTTGCAGCGGGCGATCTGCAAGCCGCCCCCGCAAAGGCTGCCCTGCCCGACCCGCTGGAAAGCGTGTACCGCGCGCTGGTGGTGGGTGTGCGCGACTACATCAACAAGAACGGTTTCCCCGGCGTATTGCTGGGTCTGTCCGGCGGTATCGACTCCGCCCTGACACTGGCCATTGCCGTGGATGCACTGGGCGCGGACAAGGTGCATGCGGTGATGATGCCCTCGCGCTATACCGCCGATATTTCCGTCATTGATTCGCGCGACATGATAGGCCGGGTGGGCGTGAAGTATGACGAAATTGAAATCTGGCCGATGTACGAAAGCTTCATGAATGCGCTGGCTGCCAATTTCAACGGCCTGGCGGAAGACACCACCGAAGAAAACCTGCAGGCGCGCATTCGCGGCACCTTGCTGATGGCGCTGTCCAACAAAACCGGCAAGCTGGTGCTGACCACCGGCAACAAGTCGGAAATGACCACCGGCTACTGCACACTGTACGGCGACATGGCCGGCGGCTTTGCCGTGCTGAAGGATGTGGCCAAGACCCTGGTATTTGCCCTGTGCCGCTGGCGCAATACCCAGGGTGAAATCATTCCGGAGCGCATCATCACCCGCCCGCCGTCTGCCGAGCTGCGCCCGGATCAGAAAGACCAGGACAGCCTGCCACCTTACGACGTGCTGGATGCCATCATGGCGCGCTATGTGGAAGAAAACCTGTCGGCCGAACAGATCATTGCCGATGGTTTTGCCGAGGCCGATGTGCGCAAGGTGGTGCGCCTGCTGAAGATCAACGAGTACAAGCGCCGTCAGGCACCGGTTGGCCCGCGTGTCACCCAGCGTGGTTTTGGCAAGGATTGGCGCTACCCCATCACCAACAAGTTCAGCTAAGGCCAGGGTGGCAGGCGGGTACAGCCTGCTTGCCACCCCTCGCCAGTCATGCCAAGCTGCGCCCTATCCCCTTGTCATTACCGGAAAGCCCCATGAAACTCCGCCCGGCCCTGGCCACCCTCCCACTTATCATTTCTCTTGCCCTGCTTGGTGGCTGCGCCAGCCCGCTGGCCGGCAAATCTGCCGATCTGGCCACCCGCCAGGTGCTGCGGGAAAACCTGCAGCATGCCAGCTACAACTTCAGCGGTGAGCTGGGCTTTACCTCGCTGCATGGCAGCAGCACCGATGATGGCAAGCCGCAACTGGCCTACACCATCAATCAGGTTGCCCGCTCCACCAAGGTGGCGGTCAGCGGCGCGGTGGACCAAGGCAGCAAGCGGCTGGAGCTGATTCCCGCCTTCCGCTTTGAGCGGCGCAATCTGCAAGCCAGCCTTACCTTGCCGCTACAGCTCAACCTGCAGGACTTCTCGCTGCTGGTGGATCCGGCAGCATTCAATCTGTTCCTACCCGAGCTGTACAGCGAACAGCCACGCTTTGTCCGCTTCAAGCTGCCACGCAACATGGCCAACAGGATTCCGCTGGATGCCATGCTGCAGGCGCTGCCTGGCCTGGTAGACGAGGGTTATGGCAGCGTGGACAAGCAGGTATTCACACTGGAAAAGCTGGACGCCACCGCGCATGAGCTGGGTGCCAGCTACCAATTGCGCATTGCCATGAATCCGCTGCAGGAAAGCCAGGTGGTGGTGCATATCGTCGATGGTCTGGCCAAGGTGGTACAGCAGGAAGCCGAACGACAAGGCCGTCCCGAAGATGGCAAGCAGGCTGCTGCTGCCTCGCAATTGATACGAGCCCTCACCCAGCGCTCGAGCGCCGACTTGCAAGCCACGCGTACCGTGTCCCATCTGTATGCCAACCGCCAAGGCCAGCTACTGGGTGTGAACCAGGAAATCATGCTGGACACCCCGCAACTGCACGGTCGTGCCTACATCCACCTGCGCTACAGCAATCACGGCAAGCCCGTATTTGCCTACCAGCCCGGCCCCGACGACATCATCGACTATGACAAGCTGCCCAAGCCGCAATGGCTGCAGGATCTGGGCAAGTAAGCAGTAGCAGCCCCGCCTACATTCCTTAACAGGATGGGGCGAACCGGCTGCCTCACTTGCTGTCACACTATGCTGCAATGCAATAACCAGACAGCACTCCCCATCCCGCCGGGCTGGGCCAGCCTGCGCAGCCACACAAGGCACAGGCGGCCCCACCCGGCGGACCGCAACAAGGACAAGTCATGAAAAAAATAGCCCTGGCCATGCTGGCCAGCGTGCTGGCCTTGCCGGCACACGCCTCAGCCATTGCCCAGCTCAAGGCTTTTGTCAGCGATACCAAAACCCTGTCCGCCAACTTCAACCAGGTGGTCAGCTCCAAAAACAAGCACGAAGAAGCCACTGGCACGCTGGAGATTTCCCGCCCCGGCAAATTCCGCTGGAGCTATAACAAGCCCTACGAGCAACTGATTGTTGGCGATGGTAAAACACTGTGGATCTACGACAAGGACCTGTCCCAAGTCACCCGCAAGAACCTGGACGGCGCATTGGGCTCCAGCCCGGCAGCACTGCTGGCCGGCAACAATGCCATTGAACGTGACTATGTGCTGAAAGAGGCCGGCAAACAGGGCGATGTGGAATGGCTGAGCGCCAGCCCGAAAAAGGCCGACAACACCTTCAACGCCATCCGCATGGGCTTTAGCAACAAAATGCTGGTGGAAATGGAGCTGACCGACAGCTTTGGCAACAACACCCGTATCCGCTTTAGCGCACAGCAAAAGAACCCGGCACTGGCCACCAGCCACTTCAGCTTTACCCCACCCAAGGGTGCCGATGTAGTCAGCGGAGACTGAACAAGGACTGGCGGCGACAGCCTGCGCAATGCCCTCCGGCCGTCATGGCGCTACCGCCCAGCCAGCCCGCTGCAGAAACTGCCCCACCGCACGGGTATAGTCGCCCGGCAGACCCAATTGCTGGTTGATCTGGCCATGGCTTAAATCCAGCGGTAATAGCTGCACCGTCACCCCCACCATGCGCCCCTTGTCCGCCAAGCCCTGCGCCTGACGGCAGGACTCTCCCCGTCGCGTGGAACATACCGCCAGCAGCGGTGGCGTGGCAGCCGTCAGCAAGCGCGTGGGGGACACACCATCCCAGCGGGCCGCATCCGCACCAAAAGCCTTGTCGTACAAGGGCAAATGCGGGCCGCGCATGATGGCTGCCACATCCAGTGCCGCACTATCCAGCAGCACCGTTGCCAGCCAAGGCTGCACGCCATGGCGCTGACGCAACGCGGCATCGGTACTCAGCAAACCCGCCAGATGCGCGCCGGCAGAATGTCCCATCAATACCAGTTGCCGCCTGTCCGCTCCCCACTCTGCGGCATGCATCTGCACCCAGGCCACGCCACTGGCCACATCATCGGCCTGCTGCTCCACCGCGGCCTGCGGCAGCAGGCGATAATCCAGCGACACCAGCACCACGCCGGCGGGCAGCCAGTGCGCCAGCTTGTTATCCACCACATTAGCCGCCTGCTTGCTGCCCATACGCCAGGCACCGCCATGCATCATGACCAATAATGGCCGGCCCTGCCCTTCGCCTGCAGGCAGATAGACATCCATTCGCTGGCGCACATCCGGGCCATACGCCAAGTCCGCCAGCTTGCGTGCACCAGCAGGCAAACGGCCACTGCTGGCAACATCCTCCTCCGCCAGAGCATCGTGACTGGCCGCCCGCTGCTGCAGCCAGTCCCGCAACGGCCCGCCCGCCGCGGGCAGTGCCAACGCCAACAACAGCAAAATCATGCCCTGTTTCATCCCCCACTCCGCTTAGCTGACACTGCGGCGGCTGCAGCACAACTGATATACTAGCAGGCCGTTTCTCCTGCCATCTTAGCCGCCATGAATGATCTGTTTGCCCAGGAAGCCAAAAAACCGCTGGCCGAGGCGCTGCGCCCCGCCGCGCTGGATGAGGTGATTGGCCAGCAGCACCTGATCGGCCCCGGCAAGCCGCTACGGCTGGCGGTGGAATCCGGCACCCTGCACTCGATGATTCTGTGGGGACCGCCCGGCGTGGGCAAAACCACGCTGGCGCGCATTCTGGCCGGTAGTTTCGACGCCGAGTTCATTCCGCTCTCCGCCGTGTTTTCCGGGGTAAAGGACATTCGCGACGCGGTGGAACAGGCCCACGCCGCGCTGCAACGCTCTGGCCGTCACACCATTCTGTTTGTCGATGAAGTTCACCGCTTCAACAAAAGCCAGCAGGATGCGTTTTTGCCTTTTGTCGAATCCGGCCTGCTCACCTTTATTGGCGCCACCACGGAAAACCCGTCCTTCGAGGTGAACTCCGCCCTGCTGTCGCGAGCGCAGGTGTATGTGCTGAACAGCCTGGGTGAAGACGAGCTGGTGCTGTTGTTCCAGCGTGCGCGCGACAAGGGCGCGCTGGACGGGCTGGAGTTTGACGACCAGGCCATCGCCGCCCTCACCGGCTATGCCGATGGCGACGCCCGGCGCTTTCTCAATCTGCTGGAACAAACCCGCACCGCCGCGCTGGCACGCAAAACCGGCCAGATCACGCAGGACTTTCTGGCCGAAGTGCTCAGCGTCAACGCCCGCCGTTTTGACAAGGGCGGCGATGCCTTCTACGACCAGATTTCCGCCCTGCACAAATCGGTGCGCGGCTCCAACCCCGACGCCGCACTGTACTGGCTCACCCGCATGCTGGATGGCGGCGCGGACCCACGCTATCTGGCGCGCCGCCTGGTGCGCATGGCCTGGGAAGACATCGGCCTGGCCGACCCGCGTGCCATGCAGATTGCCAACGACGCCGCCGCCACCTACGAGCGACTGGGCAGCCCGGAAGGCGAACTGGCGCTGGCGCAAGCTGCCATCTACCTGGCCGTGGCGGCAAAGAGCAATGCCGGCTACATGGCCTACAACCAGGCACGCGCCTTCATCAAGCAGGACAAGAGCCGCCCGGTGCCGGTACACCTGCGCAATGCACCCACCAAGCTGATGAAAGAGCTGGGCTATGGCCATGAATACCGCTATGCCCATGACGAACCGAATGCCTACGCTGCCGGTGAAACTTATCTTCCTGACGGAATAGAAGAACCGGGTTGGTATCAGCCAGTGCCTAGAGGGTTAGAGATCAAGATTGGTGAAAAACTTGCACAGCTGAAGAAGTGGGATGAGGAAGCGGGCAAGAAATAAGTTAATTATGACAAAAATTTCTTTTCTCCACTCCGGCCTTCCAAATAATTGCATATCACCGAATATCATTTCAGAGCAAGGCTTGGAAGAATACCCTGGCATGGCTGGGACTGGATTCATAGCAAAGCGCGCCAATCAACTCTATTACATAACAGCTCGCCACTGCCTGACGAAAAATCACAAAGAAGAAATTGGACTTCTTGCTTCAAAACTCAACATCCCGATTCGCCTTACAGGGCGAACAGAAAAACCTTCTGATTATTTGCACCTTGAAGAAGCAATTTCACTGAAGCACAATTCAGAATTCCTAGCTGGTGAATTGATATATTTAATTGTGCTTCCTATTAAAAACCCAGAAAAAGAAAAAGATAGAAAGCACCTACTATCCAGAGCTATTAAACTTCCACCTTCTGGGAAATGGCTAGATAGTTTTTTTGAACAACCTCCAATTCAAGAAGCCATTGCCATGAGCAAAGGCCAAAAATTTGTTATCATCGGATATCCACAAAATGGCACTAGCAGTGAAATTATATACCCAGAAAAACCTGGAGAAAGTCCAAACATAATAACGCAAGCAGCACAATTCCACGGATACCTTGCAGAAGACTTTCACCCTGACAGATTCAAGCTCACAGGAGTCACATGGGAGCATGACTTGAATGGCTTTAGTGGCGCACCCGTTTTAGTTACATTCAAAAATGAAAATGGCCCTCAGTATGGACTTGCCGGAATGTTGGTAACTGGTGGCAATGGAATAGCTTACTTCATAAAAATCAGCATTATCACCCAAGCACTTGTGTAAACGTGCCTCCTTCGTACAGCTACTTGCCACCACTCATCTACATCAACTAACAAGCCTCCAGCCGCCTGCTCAAGCACAGTAGGTTGCCTGCCAGCATCTACAAGCCCGCCGGCATTGCTTATAATGCTGTTTTTGCCCGCAACAGACAGGACAAAGCCTGCCGGTTGCCGTTACACTTGCGTCTTACAGAACAAGTTGGCGCTGCCAGCCACAGGCAGACAGTGCAGCGCCACACAGCGGTTGCTTTCCCTCCGCATGCAGCATTCCGTAAGGGGCTGACGCTGTTGCCCAGCCACTTACCAGCAAGACACTTCAATACCATCAGGATTTTCCATGCTAGACATTCAATTGCTCCGTAACGATCTGGACGCTGTTGCTGCCCGCCTGGCCAGCCGTGGCTACACCCTGGACACCGCCGCTTTCACCGCGATGGAAGCCGACCGCAAGGCGCTGCAAACCCGTATGCAGGAACTGCAATCGCGCCGCAATGCCACCTCCAAGCAAATTGGCGAAGCCAAGCGCAAGGGTGAGGATGTGTCTGCCATCATGGCCGAAGTGGCAAACCTGGGTGATGAACTGAAAGCCGCCGAAGCCGCCTTCGAAGCCGTGCAGGCCAAGCTGGACGCTCTGCTGATGAGCATTCCCAACCTGCCGAACGAATCCGTTCCGGTAGGCAAGGACGAGCACGACAATGTGGAAGTACGCCGCGTTGGTGTACCGCGCCAGTTCGACTTTGAAGTCAAAGACCATGTCGATATCGGCACCCCGCTGGGCCTGGATTTTGACACCGGTGCCAAACTGTCCGGTGCCCGCTTCACCGTGCTGAAGGGTGACATTGCCCGTCTGCACCGCGCGCTGGCGCAGTTCATGCTCAACACCCATACCGGCGAGCATGGCTATACCGAGCACTACACCCCCTACATCGTCAATGACAGCGCCCTGCTTGGTACCGGCCAGTTGCCGAAGTTTGCCGAAGACATGTTCAAGGTGACCAAGGGCGGTGAAGAAGGCACGGTGGACCAGTACCTGATTTCCACCTCGGAAATCACCCTGACCAATACCGTGAGCAACAGCATCCTGAAAATGGAAGAGCTGCCGCTCAAGCTGACCGCCCACTCGCCTTGCTTCCGCTCCGAAGCCGGCAGCTATGGCCGTGACACCCGCGGCATGATCCGCCAGCACCAGTTCGACAAGGTGGAAATGGTGCGCATCGAGCATCCGGATCACTCCTATGCCGCGCTGGAAGAAATGGTCGGCCATGCCGAAAACATCCTGAAAGCACTGGAACTGCCCTACCGCGTGATGACCCTGTGTACCGGCGATATGGGCTTTGGTGCGGCCAAGACTTACGATCTGGAAGTATGGCTGCCGGCGCAGAACACCTACCGCGAGATTTCCAGCTGCTCCAACTGTGAAGCCTTCCAGTCGCGCCGCATGCTGGCCCGCTACAAGGACGAAAACGGCAAGAACCAGTTGGTACACACCCTGAACGGTTCCGGCCTGGCCGTGGGCCGCACCCTGGTGGCCGTGCTGGAAAACTACCAGAACGCCGATGGCAGCGTGACCATTCCGGCGGTGCTGCGCCCCTATATGGGCGGCAAGGAAAAGATCGGCGGCTGATATCGGGCCAACAATCCAATGAAAAAGCCGGGACATGGTCCCGGCTTTTTCATTGCCTGCGCCGCTAGGTGTTCACGCTCAATCTTCATCTGCCCAACTGGGGGTGCGCTTGCCCAGGAAGGCGGAAACCCCCTCCAGTTGCTCGGCTTCACCAATCAGTGACAGCAAGGCGGCACGCTCCTGCTGCAAGTGCGCCTCCAGCGTTGCACAGGGGCTGGATTCAATCAGCTGACGTGCGCGCGCCACGGCCTGTGGTGCCTGATTGGCCACCTTGCCGGCCAGGCTTACCGCCATGATCTTGGCAAAGCCGGGGTCGACGATCTCTTCAACCAGGCCAATGTCGTAAGCCTTTTCGGCGGTAAGGATTTCACCGCCCAGCAGCATGCGTTTGGCCCAGGACAGTCCCACTTTGTCGGCCAGCGTCTTGCTGCCGCCAGCGGCGGGCAACAGCCCCACCCTGGCTTCCGGCAAACCAAGCTTGGCACCACGCTCGGCCACAATGTAATCGCACATCAGCGCGCACTCCAGCCCGCCACCCAGGGCATAACCATTGATGGCGGCCACCGTGACCCCGGTGTAGTTACGCAGTGCGGCAAAAGCGCCAGCAAAGGCATCCAGCAGATCAGCCACTTCCTGCTTGCTGCCCTTGCTAAACAGGTTCAGGTCGGCACCAGCACAGAAAAAAGCATCTCCGGCCCCGGTAATCACCACCGCACGCACCGTGCTGTCGGCTTGCAGCGTGGTCATCAGGTCGGCAAGTTCTCGCAGACTGGTGATATTCCACGCATTGGCGGGAGGATTGTTGATCGTGATGATTGCAGATTGGCCCAGATGTTCGAGCGTCAAATACTTGGCCATGTAGTGTCCTCAGTTTCTTTATTAGGTCGTTACACATTGCAGCACCTGCCGGATTGGCCTTGTTGGTTTGACCATCCCCGATTACCGGCAGGAAAGAAAGAGCATTCTCAGGGCAGAGGCCACCTTTTTCCAGCGCGGAATTCCTTTGCCCAGCACTTTTTTTCTAGCTCCCCGCGCACCGCAATGCCAAACAGAATTTGTGTTTTTTTTTCGATTACAATGTCACATTTTGCTTAAAAATCAGGCAAGCTCGCATATTATGCCCTCTGGTAGAATAGGGATTTAAACAACAGGTTGTCGCATGTTAGAAACAGGTTTCTGGGTGATCTTTCTTGCCGGCCTGCTTGGCGGCGGGCATTGCATGGGCATGTGCGGTGGAATAGTCACGGCGCTGACGCTGAATCTGCCTGCCGGCCAGCAACGCTGGCAAATCATGCTGTCCTACAACAGCGGACGCATTCTGAGCTATGTGATGGCCGGGGTGGCACTGGGCGGCCTGGCTGAAGCCGGACTCAGCCTGTTGAGCGCCAGACCGGCGCAAATGGCCTTGCTGGTGCTGGCCAATCTGATGCTGATTGCCATGGGGCTGTATCTGGCCGGGCTCTCCAGCGCCATTATCGGCCTGGAAAAGCTGGGTCGCCCGGTGTGGCAGAGGCTGCAACCACTGCTGGCGCGGCTGCTGCCCATCCGCCGCCCGCGCACGGCGCTGCTGGCCGGCATGTTGTGGGGCTGGCTGCCCTGTGGGCTGGTATACAGTGCAACGCTGTCGGCCCTGGCCAGCGGCAAGGCCTTGCAAGGCGGTTTGCTGATGCTGGCTTTTGGCCTGGGCACCTTGCCAAACCTGCTGCTGATGGGGGTGTTTGCCGATACCTTGCGCCAGTGGATACAACGGCGTCCGGTGCGTTTGCTGGCGGGCATGCTGGTTGCCGGCATGGGGCTGGCCCGCTTGTTGATGCTGGTTTTGCAGGCATGAAAAAAGCCGCCCGGATTTAGCGGGGCGGCTTGTTGGCTGCAGTCATGCTTTAGCGGAATGACTTCATGATGGTTTCCACATTATGGTGGAACAATTTCAGGTAGGTGCTGGCCGGGCCATCGGACTTGGACAGGGCATCAGCATACAGCTCGCCGCCGATACTCACCTTGGCTTCCTTGCTCAGTTGCTCCAGCAGGCGCTTGTCGGTCATGTTTTCCATGAATACCGCCTTCACCTTTTCCTGCTTCACCTGCTTCACCAGTTGTGCCACGCCCTTGGCGGAGGCTTCGGCTTCGGTACTCACCCCCTGAATGGCCAGCATCTTGATGCCATAACGCTCACCAAAGTAGCCAAAGGCATCGTGCGAGGTCAGCATCTTGCGCTTGGCGGCCGGGATGGCAGCAAACTGCTTGGCGGCCCAGTCGTCCTCTTGCTTCACCCGCGCGGCAAAGTCGGCGGCGCGGCGCTGGTATTCGTCCTTGCCTTGCGGGTCGGCCTTGATCAGGCCGGCCGTGATATTGCGGATATACACTTGCACGCGTTGCGGATCGTGCCAGGCATGCGGGTCTACCACGTCATGGCCATGCTCTTCGCCCTCTTCCGCCGGTGCCATGCGCGTCTTGATGCCCTTGCCGGCCTCCACCGTCACGCCCTTGAAACTGGAAGCCTTGGTCAGACGGCCCATCCAGCCTTCCAGACCCAGGCCATTGGTGACAAACAGCCGGGAAGCGGACAGGCGCTTGACATCAGCCGGTGCCGGCTGGAACACGTGCGCATCTTGATCCGGGCCAACCAGGGACACCACATCCACCCGGTCGCCACCGATTTCACGGGTCATGTCACCCACAATGCTGAAACTGGCCACCACCGGCAATTTGGCTGCCAGTGCCGCCATCGGCAAGCCCAGCAACAGCAGGCTTAACAGACTTTTTTTCATGACAACTCCTCAGGATTCAAAATGCCGCGCGCGGATATAGCGCGGCAAGGCACCGCCCGCCGGAGCGAACAGCAGGGAAAACAGGTAGAACAAGCCGGCCACCAGGATGATGGCGGGGCCGGAAGGCAGCTCGAAGTGATAGGACAGCAACAGGCCAGCCAGCCCGCTGCCAAAGGCCACGCTCACCGCCATTACCAGCATGCCTTCCACGGTTTCCGACCACAGCCGGGCGGTAATCGCCGGCAGCATCATCAGGCCCACGGCCATCAGGGTGCCCAGTGCCTGAAAGCCGGACACCAGGTTCAGCACCACCAGCATCAGGAAAGCCATATGCCACAGCCCGCCACGCGCGCCCACCGAGCGCAGGAACACCGGGTCCAGGCTTTCCAGCAACATCGGCCGATAAATGAAGGCCAGGGTAATCAGCGTGACCGATGCCACACCGCCCACCAGATACAGCGCGGCATCGTCCACCGCCAGTACCGAGCCAAACAGAATGTGCATCAGGTCCACATTGCTGCCGCTTTTGGACACCAGCAGCACGCCGATGGCCAAGGACAACAGGTAGAAAGCGGCAAAGCTGGCATCTTCCTTGATGCTGGAAAAGCGCGTGGCCAGGCCGGCCAGCACCGCTACCAGCACCCCGGCCACAAAGCCGCCCAAGCTCATCGCCGGCAGGCTGAGCCCAGCCAGCATGAAGCCGACGGCCGCACCGGGCAGCACGGCATGGCTCATGGCATCGCCCATCAGGCTCATGCGACGCATGACCAGAAACAGGCCGATGGGGCCGCTGCCCAGCGACAGCGCCAGGCAACCGGCCAAGGCACGGCGCATGAAGGCAAAATCCACAAAGGGAGCAATCAACAAGTCATACAGGTGTTGCATCAGGCATTCACCCCGTCTACCTGGCACACCGCCGCGCGGTCCTGCCAGTGGGCTGCGGTATCCACCGCACGTTTCAGATTGGCATCGGTCAGCACCTGCTCGGTGCGCCCCCAGGCCACCACCTCGCGCGCCAGCAGCAGGGTGTGCGGGAAATAGGCACGCACCTGTTCGTAGTCGTGCAGAACCGCAATGATGGTGCGGCCTTCTTCCTTCCAGCGCCGCACCAGTTCCAGCAGATCGAAGGTGGTTTTGGCATCCATGGCGGTGAAGGGCTCATCCAGCAGAATCAGCCGGGCATCCTGCAGCAGGATGCGGGCAAACAACACGCGCTGGAATTGCCCGCTGGACAGGGCAGAAATGGAACGCGGCGCAAAGTCGGCCAGGCCCACTTGCTCCAGCGCATCCATCGCCTGCCCCAGGCCGGCACGCCCCACCTTGCCAAACGGACCGGTGCGGTGCCACAGGCCGGTGGCTACCAGATCCAGCACACTGACCGGCAGCGAACGGTCGATTTCCGACTGCTGCGGCAGATAGGCAATATCCTGCCGCGCATAGCCATCCAGCCGGGCCTGGCCGGAGTCCGGCTTGAGCGCGCCTATCATGGTCTTCAGCAAGGTGCTCTTGCCCGCGCCATTGGGGCCGAAAATGGCGGTGGCATCCGCCACGGCAAAACTCCCGCTGACATGATGCACCGCCGGGTGGCGCTGGTAAGACACAGTGAGGTTATCCAGTACGACCTTCATGCCACCTCCTGCAATGCCCACAGCACCACCGCCCACAACACGGCCAGCAACAGCAGGGCCAGCAGCAGGCGTTGCAGGGCCGACATGGCCAACAGGCTGATGGGGGGACGCAGATTGGCCGCAGTCAGGTGCTGGTGCGGCGCAACAGCGTGATCATGGCCGTGCGCATGATCATGCTGATCATCAGGCGAAGAATGTTGATGTTTCATGGTTTTTCTTACTCGAAGCAGGCCTGCAGCGCGGCCTCGACCGCTGCGTTATCCAGTGTCGGGGCAATCAGTTCAAAACGGCTGTCACGCCGCCAGGACACCTGGCTGGCTCCCCACTGGCCCTCGGCCCAGTTCAGCCACACCCAGCTATCGAGCACCTTGAACACCCCTTTGGCGCGCACCAGTCCTGGCACACGCCGGGGCAGATCATCAAAGAAGTCGGTGAGTTTTTCACCGCTGAAAGACTGCTCTGGCGGGAAGGTCCAGCCGGCGGAATCCCAGCCATTGCCGCTATCCGCCGGAATGGCCGGGCGATAGCGCGGCTTGATAGTGACAGCGGCATCCAGCCAGCTCACATTCAACTCGCCATTGCGTACTTCGGCGATGACGGACTTGGGCGGGAACAGCTTGCCGGCCTGAGTACGGAAGGCTTGCATGGTTTCCACATCGGCCATATCGGTCTTGTTGGCCACCAGCACGTCGGCAATGGCCACCTGATCGCGGTACAGCGGCTGGCGCAGGTAATCCGGGCTGACAAACTGGCGCGGGTCCACCAGGGTCAATACCGCGCCCACTTCCAGCGCATCGCCCAGCGGTTTGGCGCGCAGCTCATCAATCACCCCGGCGGCATGGGCCAGGCCGCTGGCCTCGATCAGCAGCCGGTCCGGCCGCTCGCGCCGCAGCAAGGTGGCCACGGTGGTGGTCATTTGCGGCCCGGCCACACAGCACAGGCAGCCACCGGCGATTTCCGCCACCGGCAGCTCATCGTTCATCAATGCGGCACCGTCGATGCCCACTTCACCGAACTCGTTGACAATCACCGCCCACTTTTCCGTGGCCGGACGGGTGGCGATCAAATGGCGCAAGGCCGTGGTCTTGCCCACGCCCAGAAAGCCGGTAAACAGATTGACAATGGTTTTTTTCATACCCGACATGCCTTGCAAAGTCCGGTCAGCATCAGGTTCTGGCTGCTCAGGGAGAAGTCGGCAGCCGCAGCCACGTCGCGCAGGCCGGCCAGCGCCGCCATCACATCAACTTCCTGCACCTTGCCGCAGGTTTCACACACCAGAATCATGCTTTCGTGCTGACACTCAAAATGGTCACAGACAATAAAGCCGTTCAGTGCATCTACCCGATGCAGCAAACCCTGCTCTACCAGAAAATCCAGTGCGCGATACACCGTGGGCGGTGCCGCAATGCCGCGCTCTTTTTGCAGATCGGCCAGCACCTGGTAAGCCTTGACCACGCCCCGGTGGCGCAGCACCAGCTCCAGCACCTGTTTGCGCAAGGCCGTCAGCTTGCAGCCACGGCGTTCACAATGTGCTTCCGCTGCCTGCAGATAATGAATGCTGTCCATAGACTGCTCCTGTCAATTGGGACGAATGTTACTGTATAACATCACACCAACACAACCATTAACACTCAATGGGTATTGGCTGTCATCCAGTCGTGCTAGCCTGCGTTATCCCCTGTAGCAGCTTGCAACCTTCAAAGGAGTTCACATGAAAAAAGCCCTCATGCTCAGCCTTTGCGCCGTACTGGCCAGCTCTGCCTTTGCCGCCACCGATCCGGTGTCCGCCCGTCAGGACATTTTCAAGCAGTTCAAGAAAGACGCCGCTGCCATGGGCAAGATGGTGAAGAGCGATGCCATCAACAAGGAAGAATTCAGCAAGCTGGCCGCTCACCTGGATGCCATCGCCCAGCAACCCTGGCAACACTTCCCGGCTGGCACGGCCAGCGGCCAAGCCGCCAGAAAAACCGATGCCAAGGCTGAAATCTGGAGCAAGCCCGCTGAGTGGACCAAGGCAGCAGATGCGTTCAAGGCAGAAACCGCCAAGCTAAAACAGATTGCCGCCGCGGGCGACACCGCCAGCATCAAGAACCAGTTTGGCGCGGTACAGAAATCCTGTAAGAGCTGTCACGACGCCTTCCGCAAAGACTGATAGAATTTTTACCTGGCCCAATGAACGGCAGCCGCCCGGCTGTCGTTCTGTGGCAAGCCCCTCACAACCCACAGCCAACACATCCAGCCCCTTATGAAACAGACCATCACCGCCCTGCTGCTGGCAGCACTGGCCATTCCGGCAGCCATGGCAGACTCCCCGGCGGAAATCCGCACCCAAAGCTTCAAGAAAATCCTGCGCGCTTTCGAGCCGATGGGCATGGTGGTGCGCGATCGTGACCCGTACAACAAGGCCAAATTCATTGCCATGGCCGATAGCCTGAAACAGATTGCCGCCGAACCGTTCAACCATTTCCCTGCGGGCAGCATTGACGGCAAAAGCCGCGCCAAACCGGAAATCTGGAGCCAGCCGGCCAAGTTTCAGGCTGCACGCGACACCTTCCTGAAAGCCGTCAACGAGCTGGACAGCACCGCCCACAATGGCGACCTGGCCAGCATCAAAAAGAGCTATGGCGTGGTGGCACAAAGCTGCAAAGCCTGTCATGACAGTTTCCGCGGCCCGGAAAAATAAAGCTGCCAGCCATTGCCCGCCAGTAAAACAAAAAGCCCTGATGCGTCAGGGCTTTTTGCTTGGCAGCAGGCTGCATTTACAAGCGGGTAAGCAATAACCAAACCCCGCCACAGGACAGCAGCAGCGTCAGCAGCGCCACCGGCCAGCCACGGAAATACAGTGGTGCCGCCTTGCCATCCGCCGACTGATAGCCAGTCAACATGGGGCGCACCAGGTTCTGCTTTTTCAATACCCGATAGGCAATGATGGCAGCTACATGCATCCCCACCAGCAGCAGGATGATGTTGAAAAACAGCTTGTGAAAACCGGTGACTGACTCTGACAACCCGCCATCAATCAGCTTGGCCAGCGGCCCGTCAAAGGTATAACTGTCCACATCACTGGAAAACAAGCCACTGCCCACCTGCACCAGCAGCACCAGCAGCAGCGCCACCACCATCAGGCCGCCTAGCGGGTTGTGGCCGGGCTGTTCCTGCTGCCCACCCTGCAGATAACGGCGGATGGCCGCCGGGCCTTTGACAAACTGGCGGAAACGCGCCGTTTCACTCCCCACCACGCCCCAGATCAGCCTAAACAGCAACAAGGCGGCAATCGCCTCGCCACACCATACGTGGTAATGCAGCCAGTCCCCGCCCTGCTCGCCGGTAAACCACATGCCGCCAAACAACAACACCAAACTCCAGTGAAACAGCCGGGTTGGCGCATCCCATACCTTGATCATCTTTTCCATGCTCACACTCACTGGACAACACAGTCGAAGGCCAGAGTGTAACCAGCAGCGGCAAGACTGCCTACCGCGGCCTGGTTAAAGACTGTTGCTGCGCCACCAGAACAGGGCAAATCGCCGGAGAATGCCGGTTTTGGATTCGGCCAAGGCGGTTTTCGGGTAGAATCAGCCCTTTCGCCGCCTCCTGCCCGCCCAGACGGGAAGGACAGACGGCCAACGCACTGACAGCCCGCTGCGGCTGTGTTTTCACGCATTGAGTTGGAGAAAGTAATGACCCAAGCTTCACTGATCGAGGATCTGGAGGCCCGCGGCCTGATCGCGCAAACCACAGACGCCGCCGCCTTGTCCGAACTGTTGGCCAAGGAACAGGTTACCCTGTATTGCGGATTCGACCCGACCGCCGACAGCCTGCACATCGGCAGCCTGGTTCCCATTCTGATGCTCAAACGCTTCCAGTTGGCAGGCCATCGCCCCATCGCCCTGGTGGGCGGTGCCACCGGCATGATCGGCGACCCCAGCTTCAAGGCCACCGAACGCAAGCTGAACACCCCGGATGTGATTGAAGGCTGGGTAGACAAAATCCGTGCCCAGGTTTCGCCCTTCCTGTCTTTCGAAGGCGAGAATGCCGCGGTAATGGCCAATAACTACGACTGGTTTGGCGGCATGGGCGCACTGGAATTCCTGCGCGATATCGGCAAGCACTTCTCGGTCAATGCCATGATCAAGAAAGAAGCGGTACAACAACGTATCAACCGCGACGACCAGGGCATTTCCTATACCGAATTCTCCTACAGCCTGCTGCAGGGTTACGATTTCTCCGAGCTGAACCGTCGTCTGGGCTGCAAGCTGCAAATCGGCGGCTCCGACCAGTGGGGCAATATCACCGCCGGTACCGACCTCACCCGTCGCCTGAACCAGCAACAGGTGTTCGGCCTGACCATGCCGCTGGTCACCAAGTCCGATGGCACCAAGTTCGGCAAAACCGAATCCGGCACCATCTGGCTGGATGCGCGTAAAACCTCGCCCTACGCCTTCTACCAGTTCTGGCTCGGCACCGCCGATGCCGACGTGTACAAGTTCCTGCGCTACTTCAGCTTCCTGTCGGTGGCGGAAATCGCCGCCATCGAAGAGGCCGACAAGGCCCGCGAGGGCAAGCCGGAAGCCCAGCGCATCCTGGCCGAACAAGTGACCGAACTGGTACACGGCAAGGCCGCGCTGGCCGCTGCCCAGCGCATTACCCACAGCCTGTTCAGCAATGACCTGTCCAGCCTGACCGAAGACGATTTTGCCCAACTGGCGCAGGACGGCCTGCCGCACTTCGTGCTGAACATCAGCGAAGACAGCCTGATTGACGCCGTGGCCAATGGCGGCCTGGCCAAGTCCAAGAGCGAGGCGCGCACCTTCATCCAGAGCGGTGCAGTCAGCATCAACGGCAACAAGGCGGACAGCATCGAGCATCGCTTCACTGCCGATGACCGACTGTTTGGTCGCTTCAGCCTGCTCAAGCGCGGCAAGAAGAACTACGCCCTGATCGAATGGCAGGCCTGATACCGGCCTGATGCCCGACCTGTCGGGCAATGTCATCGCGGCCCGCTCCTGCACTTGCAGGCGGGCCGTTTTTTCATGCCATCCTGGCAAGACTCGACGCCGTGGCAGCCATGCCACTAGAATTTCGCCATCCTCCATTGTCCGCAAGGCTAGCTCCATGGAAAGAATCGGTTTTATCGGACTGGGCCTGATGGGCCTGCCCATGTGCCGCAGGCTGCAGGCTGCCGGCTTCCCGCTCACGGTGTGGAACCGCTCACCGGACAAGCTGGAACAGGCCCGCGCCGAGGGCATGTCCGCCTCAACATCGCTGGCGGAACTGGCGGGTGCCAGTGACATCATCATGCTGTGCATTGCCGATGCCGCTGCGGTGCAAAGCGTGGTGGCGCAATTGCTCCCGGTCTTGCGCGCCGGCCAGCTCGTCATTGACCTGTCCAGCATCGACCCGGACACCACCCGCCGCTGCGCAGAGCAAGTCAGGCAACAGGGTGCCAACTGGGTGGATGCGCCGGTATCCGGCGGGGTAAGGGGTGCGGAACAAGGCACACTGGTGATCATGGCCGGTGGCAGCGAGGCGGACATCCAGCGCGCTAGCCAGGTACTGCAGCCGCTGTCGCAGCGCATTACCCGCATGGGTGATGTCGGCAGCGGGCAGGTGACCAAAATCTGTAACCAGCTGATTGTGGCCGCCAATGCCATGCTGATTGCCGAAGCCGTGGCGCTGGCCGAAAACAATGGTGTGGATGCCAGCCTGCTGGCACCAGCACTGGCTGGCGGCTTTGCCGATTCGCTACCCTTGCAAATCCTGGCCCCGCGCATGGCAGCGCGTCAGGCCGAGCCGGTACAGTGGAAGGTGGCTACCTTGCTGAAGGATCTGGACAACGCCGGTCAGCTATCCAGACAAAGCCAGTCGGCCACCCCACTGGCCGCGCTGGCCAGCCAGTTGATGCGCCTGCATGCGGCACAAGGCCACGCCATGGCCGACCTCAGCAGCGTCATCAATCTGTATCAGGAACCCAGACCATGTTGAAGCTCTGCGCCAACCTCAGCATGCTGTTCAGCCACCTGCCGTGGCCGGAACGCTTTGCCGCCGCCCGCGCCGCCGGTTTTGCTGCAGTGGAAATCCAGTTCCCCTATGAACATACGGTGGAACAGCTGCAAGGCTGGCTGAATCAGCATCAGCTAAAGCTGGTACTGATCAACGCCCCGGCCGGTGACCTGATGCAAGGTGGCGCAGGGCTGGCCGGCCAGCCCGGCAAGGAAGCGGAATTTGCCAGCGGCCTGCAGCAATGCCTGCATTACGCCACGCAACTGGGCGTGGAAGCGGTGAACATCCTGCCCGGACGCCTGGCCGAAGGCAGCCGCCGCCAGCAGGCCCTGGCCACACTGAATGCCAATCTGCTGATGGCTGCCGAGCTGCTTGGCCAGCATCACATCCGCTGCACCGTGGAGGCCATCAACCGCCATGACATGCCGGGCTTTCTGGTGAGCACACTTGCCGAATTGCAGCAACTGCCCGCTCACCCCAATCTTTTCTGGCAAATCGACCTTTACCACATGGCCAGCATGGGCGAAGCGCTGGCGCCCTTGCTGGCGCAACACTGGCAACGCATCGGTCATTTGCAGTTTGCCGACTACCCCGGCCGCGGCGCTCCAGGCAGCGGTGCGCTGGACTTTGCCAGCTTGTTCAGTCAAATCAAGGCCCTGCCCTATGCCTTCTGGAGCGGCGCGGAATACCGCGACAATAATGGCGACATGGGCTGGCTGGCCTCGCTGCCAGGCCAGCAGGACGATGCTGCACTGCGGCACTGAAACTTGCAGCCGGCTGCAATTTTTGATTTTTTGCCACATCTCCTGACAGGGAATCAATCACTTAGCCGGCCATTTTGCAGAAAATGCTTGCAAAGCGCTATTTTTTACCGTAGAGTGCGAACCCTTCTGATTTCCAATTTCCACCGGCAGATTCAGCAGCAGCAATGCAGCAACTGCCGGCGTGATGCTTCATCGTCCCTGACCGATATTCCAGGCTTCGTCCACGTAGTGTCTCTTTTGACTGGACTGCTGTTCGCCGCTTGCACAGGTTGGTGCCGATGACCGACAGCCTCACACGAGGCTGCTAACCGCCACATCTCCTGGCCAAGCGACACCGGCTCAATTCCGGTTTGAAAGGACATTATGCATTTCTCCGACCTGGGCGTAGCCCCGACCATCCTGCGCGCACTCGAAGCTGCTGGTTACGACACCCCCACCGGCGTACAAGCCGAAGCCATTCCTGCTGCCATTGCTGGCCGCGACCTGCTGGTTTCCGCTCAAACCGGTAGCGGCAAGACCGCAGCCTTCCTGCTGCCGGCCCTGACCAAGCTGTCCGAGCGTTCCACCGGCAAGGGCCAAGGCCCGCGCGTTCTGGTGCTGTGCCCGACCCGCGAACTGGCGCAACAGGTGGAAAAGAACGCCCTGGAATACGGCAAGGACCTGCGCTGGATGCGTACCGCCTGCCTGGTGGGCGGCGCTTCCTTTGGCTACCAGACCCGCGCCCTGTCTCGCCCGATCGACCTGATCGTGGCTACGCCGGGCCGCCTGATGGACCACATGCGCTCCGGCCGTGTTGACTTCTCCCGCCTGGAAATGCTGGTGCTGGACGAAGCCGACCGCATGCTGGACATGGGCTTCATCGAAGACATCGAAACCATCGTCAAGGCCACTCCGGAAAGCCGCCAGACCGTGCTGTTCTCCGCTACGCTGGATGGCACCGTTGGCCGCATGGCTGAAAAAATCACCCGCGAACCGCAGCGCATCGAAATTGCCCGTACCGAAACTTCCGGCGGCACCATCGAAGAACACCTGCTGTACGCGGACGACCTGAACCACAAGCATCGCCTGCTGGATCACATCCTGAAAGAATCCGGCTTTGACCAGTGCGTGATTTTCTCCGCCACCAAGGCTTACAGCGAAGAACTGGCTGACAAGCTGTCCGACCAGGGCTACTCCGCCGCCTGCCTGCATGGCGACATGCCGCAAAGCTGGCGTAACCGTACCCTGAACGACCTGCGTCGCGGTCGTATCAAAATTCTGGTGGCTACCGATGTGGCTGCACGCGGTATCGACGTACCCACCATCACCCACGTGGTGAACTTCGACCTGCCGAAACAGGCTGAAGACTATGTGCATCGTATCGGTCGTACCGGTCGTGCCGGTCGTGACGGCACTGCCATTACCCTGGCGGAATCGAAAGAATTCCACAAGGTACGCCGCATCGAGCAATACCTGAAGCGTCAGATCACCGAAGGCGTGATCGAAGGCATGGAGCCGACCCGTCGTCCGCCGAAAGGCCCGCGTCGCAATGGCAAGCCGGGTGGCTATGGTGCTCAGGGTCAGCGTCGTGGTGGTAGCAGCAACGGTAACGGCTATGGCCGCGACCGTCGCGAAGGCGGCTACGGCCGTGGCACTGGCGGCAGCTACGACAAGCGCGGCCCGCGCGCTGCCGGTAGCAGCCAGGGTCAGCGCAGCACCCAGCGCGCCGACTAAGCTCGCAGCAGTTGCTTAACAAAAAGGCGATCCACGGATCGCCTTTTTTGCGCCCTGCCGCTTCAGGCATGCACAAAATGCATGGCAACCCCGGCATAAACTCGCTTGTCAGCCTGCCATGCGCACACCAGAATATCCGGACACACAGCACTGGATAACGCATGACTACCCTGCTCACCATTCCCCAGCGTCTGGCCGCCTTGCGCCAGGCCATGCAACAACAGCATATTGATGCCTGCCTGATTCCCTCTTCCGACCCGCATCTGTCCGAATACCTGCCCGCCTACTGGCAGGCAAGGCAGTGGCTGTCCGGCTTTCACGGCTCGATGGGTACACTGATTGTCACCCACGACCAAGCCGGCCTGTGGGCCGACAGCCGCTACTGGGAACAGGCCGCCAAGGAGCTGGACGGCAGCGGCATCAGCCTGATGAAAATCCAGACCGCCGCCAGTACACAGCATCTGGACTGGCTGGCAGAACACCTGCAGCCGGGCCATACCCTGGCGGTGGATGGCGATGTAATCGGCCTGGCCGCTGTCCAGGCACTGCAAGGCCGACTCGACAGCAAGGACGTGCGCCTGCGCACCGACCTCGACCTGCTGCAGACTATCTGGCAAAACAGGCCGCCCCTGCCGCAGGCCGCCATCTACCAGCACCTGCCACCGTTTGCCAGCACCAGCCGCCAGGACAAACTGGCCGCGGTGCGGCAGGCCATGCAGCAGCACGGTGCGGATTACCATTTCATTTCCACACTGGACGACATTGCCTGGCTGCTGAACCTGCGCGGCGCGGATGTCAATTACAACCCGGTGTTCATCAGCCACCTGCTGCTGGGTCCGGACAGCACCACCCTGTTTGTTGATGGCAAGAAAGTGGATGCCAAGCTGCAAGCCGAACTGGCAGCCGACGGCGTGCAACTGGCCGATTACCACAGTGCCAAGTCGGTACTGACTTCCCTGCCCCACAGCAGCACCATGCTGCTGGACCCGCGCCGCATCACGCTGGGTTTCCATCAGGCCATGCCACAAAGCATGCCGCGCGTGCAGGCCATCAACCCCAGCACCTTGCTGAAAGCCTGCAAGACCGCCGCCGAGGCAGAACACATCCGCCACACCATGGAGCAGGATGGCGCTGCGCTGTGCGAGTTCTTTGCCTGGTTCGAACAGGCAGTCAACCGCGAAGCCATCACCGAACTGAGCATCGACGCGCAGATTACCGCCGCCCGCGCCCGCCGCCCCGGTTTTGTCTCGCCCAGCTTTGCCACCATTGCCGGTTTCAATGCCAACGGCGCCCTGCCCCATTACCGCGCCACGGAACAGGCCCATGCCAGCATTGCCGGTGACGGCCTGCTGCTGATCGACTCCGGCGGTCAGTATCATGGCGGCACCACCGACATCACCCGCGTGGTGGCGGTCGGTACGCCCAGCCCGGAACAAAAGCGCGACTTCACCCTAGTGCTCAAGGGCACACTCAATCTGTCGATGGCCCACTTCCCGCGTGGCACCCTGTCGCCGATGCTGGATGCACTGGCCCGCGCCCCGATGTGGCAGCACAATATCGACTTTGGCCACGGCACCGGCCATGGCGTGGGTTATTTCCTCAATGTGCATGAAGGCCCGCAAACCATCTCGCGCAGCCTGCCGGATGCCAGCATGGCCATGCAGGAAGGCATGATCACCTCGGTGGAACCGGGCATCTATCGCCCCGGCCAATGGGGGGTGCGCATCGAGAACCTGGTGTTGAACGTAGCGGCGGAGAAAAACGGCTTTGGCGACTTCCTGCGCTTTGAAACCCTCACCCTCTGCCCGATCGACACCCGCTGCATCGAGCACAGCCTGCTGTCACGCCAGGAAGTGGACTGGCTGAACCACTATCACGCCGAAGTACGACGCCGCCTGCAGCCATTGGTTGATGGCACGGCCCGTGACTGGCTGCTGCAGGCTACCAAGCCCATCTGATAGAAACCCGTTTGGCTGCCACAAAAAAAACGCCCTGGAATCCAGGGCGTTTTTGTTCTTGCGCGGACTGCGGTGCTTACATCGCTTCCAGCACCTTGATGCCCAGCAGGTCCAGGCCGGTGCGCAGGGTTTTGGCGGTCAGCGCTGCCAGTTGCAAGCGGCTGGCACGTACCTCGCCTTCGCTCTTCAGGATCGGGCAGGCTTCGTAGAAGCGCGAGAACAGCGTGGCAATCTGGTACAGATAGTTGGACAGGTAGTGCGGGTAGCAACCTTCCGCCACTGACAACAGCGTGTCTTCAAACTGGGCCAGTGCCGCCGCCAGATGCTTCTCCGCTGGCTCGGTAATCACGATGGGCGCATTGGCGTCCACGTTTTCCGCCTTGCGGAATACGCTCTGCACGCGGGTGTAGGCGTATTGCAGATACGGCGCAGTATTGCCTTCAAAGGCCAGCATGGTGTCCCAGTTGAAGATGTAATCGCTCATGCGGTTTTTGGACAGGTCGGCATACTTCACCGCACCAATACCTACCGCCGCAGCGATTTCGCGCTTTTCAGCCTCGGACAGCTCCGGGTTCTTTTCCGACACCAGCGCGTAGGCACGCTCTTCCGCCTCGTCCAGCAGCTCGATCAGCTTGACCGTGCCACCGGAGCGGGTCTTGAACGGCTTGCCGTCATCGCCCATCATCACGCCAAAGCCGATATGCTCCAGCTTCATGCTTTCCGGCGCAAAACCGGCCTTGCGGCAGATGCTGAACATCTGGGCAAAATGCTGACTCTGGCGCGCATCCACCACGTAAATCACGCGGTCCAGGTTCAACACCTTGTGACGGTAGCGCACCGCGCCAAGGTCGGTGGTGGTGTACAGGAAGCCGCCGTCTTTCTTGCGGATGATCACGCCCATCGGCTCGTCGTCCTGGGTGCGGAATTCCTCCAGGAACACCACTTCCGCGCCTTCGCTTTCGCTCAGCAGGCCAGCGGCACGCAGTTCTTCCACAATCACCGGCAGGTCGTCGTTATAGGCGGACTCGCCGCGCACATGCTCGCGCTTGAGGCCGACATTCAGCTTTTGATACACCGCTTCGCAATGCTTGAGCGAGATGTCGACAAACTGCGCCCACAGCTTGAGCACTTCTTCGTCACCGCCTTGCAGGCGCACCACATAGTCACGGGCGCGGTCGGCAAACTCTTCGCTTTCGTCAAAGCGCTCCTTGGCGTTGCGGTAGAAGGTTTCCAGATCGGACAATTCCAGCGCGTTGTCACCAGCCTGACGAATTTCCACCAGATAGGCGGTCAGCATGCCGAACTGGGTACCCCAGTCGCCCACGTGGTTGGCACGCACCACATCGTGACCCAGGAATTCCATCACCCGTGCCAGTGCGTCACCAATAATCGACGAGCGCAGGTGGCCGACGTGCATTTCCTTGGCCAGATTGGGCGAGGAGTACTCCACCATCACGCGCTGGGCCGCTACCGGGCTGATGCCCAGCTTGTCGTCCTTCAGGGCAGCTTCGCTGCGGCGGGCCAGATATTCAGGGGCAAGATGAATATTGATGAAACCCGGACCGGCGATTTCCACCTTGTCGGCAATGCCTTGCAGGTCGAGCGCGGCGACCACCTTCTGCGCCAGCTCGCGCGGATTGGTCTTGAGTACCTTGGCTGCACCCATGACGCCATTGGCTTGATAGTCACCGAATTCCGGCTTGGAAGCCGGCTGGATCACAGCCGGCGCTTCCGGCGCACCGGCAGCGGCCAGCGCTGCCTGTACCCGTTCATTGATCAACTGCAGAATTGTCATGCATCGCCCCATATTGCCGTGAAAACGAAAAAAAACCTTCGTTTTCGAAAAAATTAACAGTGTCGATTGTATGCCCCCCGGCCTTGACGAGCAATGTTTGCATTGCAGCAAAAGGCAAGGCATGCGCCAATCCGGTGCCAACCGACCGCGGCAGGACCAGGGCAAGGCCGAATCCTTACAACCAGATGGTTTCGCCAATGGCCGGCAGCATGAAATCCGCGGCACTGACATGTTGTTCACGCAAGGCCATCGCCAGTTCGGCCATGGGCTGCTGGATCGGCTCGTCTGTCAGAATGAAGGTTCCCCAGTGTACCGCCCAGGCCTTGCGCGCAGCCACATGCCGGAAAATGCGCACCGCCTCCTCCGGATTGACATGCTGCGCCCGCATGATCTTGCGCGGTTCATACGCACCAATAGGCAGCAGCGCAAAGTCTACCGGGCCGATATGCAGGCCAATCTCATGAAACAATTCGGCACGATAACCGGTATCACCGGGAAACCAGATTTTCTTGCCGCCGCCTTCCAGCAAAAAGCCTCCCCACAGCGCCCGGTTAAGGTCGCCC
This sequence comes from Aquitalea magnusonii, assembly GCF_002217795.2. NCBI lineage: Bacteria > Pseudomonadati > Pseudomonadota > Betaproteobacteria > Neisseriales > Chromobacteriaceae > Aquitalea > Aquitalea magnusonii. Next base: position 1,207,258 of record NZ_AP018823.1, on the reverse strand, counting down.
CATGGCCCGCGATTACTCCAGTGGTGCGCCGGTGTCAGCAGGATGCGCAAGGGGCCATGCCGACAAGCCTGCCACCAGTCCAGCTCGACGATGCGCTCTGCGGGAATGCCTGCCGCCCGTGCCGCCCGCGATACCCCCAGCGGCAGCACAATATGCGGCGCACCGCCCTGCTGTCCGGCCAGACGCCGCAGGGTGGCAAAATCCAGATGGTCGTAATGCAAGTGGGTCAGCAGCACCAGGTCGATACGTGGCAGCGCGGGCAGATCCAGCGGCATGGCTACCTGCCGCTTGGGACCGACAAACCCAAACGGCGACACTCTGGGTGACAGCACGGGATCGATCAGCACATTCATGCCTTCCAGCTGGATAAAGCTGCTGGCATGCCCCAGCCAGGTGATGCTGGGCCGCCGCCGATTGGTACGCAGCGCTGCGGCATCCCCAGCACAAACCGGAATCATCTCGGGCCGGTGATCCGGCGGTTGCCGCCACAGGCTGGACAGTTTCCAGTACAGCAGGCTGGCCAGCGATGGCAAGGCAAAGGGGTAAAGATTGCGATAGCCAGCCGGGCCATGGTGAGTTTTGCCAGGGCGGGCTTGATACGGCAGCCGGTTGAACATGGCGGCCATCCAGTCTGGGCGTTTGAGCATGAAGTAATCCGCAAGTGGGGTAAGCGGCAGATGCAGCCGGCCTGGCCATTTGGCAAGAGGCCGCATGAAAAATGGCCTCCAGCGGAGGCCATTCGCGCAGTGAAACAGTCTGGTAATCAGAAGCTGTACACCGCCTGGGCGGCAAAGATATCGTTGCTCTTGCGATAGCTGCCATCGTTACGCAGGAACACATCACGATTGGCCCAGTCGTGGCGCACTTCCATCTTCAGGGTAAGCTGGTCGGTGGGGTAGAACAGCAAGGCTGCGGTCAAAGCCTGACGGGTAGCGCCGGCGCAGTCCGTGCCATTGACACTGCTGCTATTGAAACAGGCTTGCGAAATACCGAAGCCGTTGGTGCTATCGACACCAGCGTAATTTCCGCCAGTTACACTATTCGTACCCGAGGAAAGCGCGATACCACCGCCACCGCCGCCGTTCTTGCTGTCGTTCAGGTAGTCATAGCGCAAGGTGGCACCCATGCGGCCGAACCAGTCGGAATTCCATTTCTGATGGGCCAGCAGTGAAAAGCCATACCATACGGCATCACCACCGTTCCAGGCTGCCTGCTTCTGGCGACCATAATCCAGTTCGGCATTCAGCACACCGTCGGTCATGGTGTAAGTGGCATCCAGCTCGGCAAAGTAGTAATTGCTATACGGGTTGCTAGACGTACCCTGATAGCCGTAGGTCTTGTCGGCATTGCCACTGGAGTCGGTATGCGCCACCAGTGACTGTCGTCCCACATTGGCAGAACCACCGATATCCAGCGCACTGCTCCAGGTGTAATCAAAGCGACCGGTTACACTGGGCGTGTTATTGGCAGACTTGCCATTATTGGTATTCAAGGAATTTGCCGAGGTGCGGTACTGCTCGTTGGCAATCATGAACTTGGTGGCCCATGCGCCGTGCGCCCAGTTGAAACCGGCACCAACATAGCTGCCCGGATCGCTGAAGTCGTACAGCAAGCCATGGGTGATGGTGTTCATCTGGTTGGATTGCTGAACTTCGTAGCCACCAAAGCTGTTCATCAGGCCGGCCACCAACTGGGTGGTGTCCGATACCGGGAAGTTGATGATGGCAGTATTGATGATGTTGTTGGTACCGCCGCCGTCCAGCAAGGTATTACCGGAGCCACGATTGGGCAAGATGCTGATTTCGGCACTGGGTGCCATCGGGCCAACACCAAAGGTTTTCTTGATGTCCAGGTAGACATCACCAAAGGTGCTATTGGTATAGGCATAGCCACTGTTGTGGTTGACGAACTGGAAGCCCGCACTCTTGCCGCTACGGTTATACAGATAAGTCGGGTCCAGATAGCCAGTCACGCTCAAGCCGGCAATCGGCCCTTCGCTGGCATCGGTGCTCAGCTTGTCCACCTTCATTTCCATGCCGGCCACACGCTGCTTCAGTTCGGCATTGCCGTCATCCGCATCGGGTGCCTTGGCTGCGGTGGCCGCATTCACCGCCTGTTGCAGTTGTTGCATTTGCGCCTGCAGAGCCTCTAGCTGGGCCTTGAGCTTGGCGATTTCGTCTCCCTTGGCATCGGCCATGGCTACGCCGGGAAGACCTGCGATCAGAGCACTGATCAACAATTTCCTCATTTCATTTCTCCCTTGTACTACAGCATGAACAGCACTTCTCCTACGCTTTGGATAAAAAACGGGGCAGCAACCGGAATCTGACATCCCACCTGCTACCCCGTGGTCGTTACACGATTTCCCCGTCGTGTCAGGCTTGCTTGAAAGCCAACTGCATTTCGCGATCGCGCTTACGCTGAGCGGAACGCATATAGAGGTTGCCCGCCACAACGCCCACCGACACCACCAGGATGAACAGGGTGGCCAGCGCATTCATTTCCGGGTTCAGACCCAGACGTACGCGGGAGAACACCACCATGGGCAGCGTGGTGGAGCCCGGACCGGACAGGAAGGCAGTCAGCACCAGGTCGTCCAGCGACAGGGTGAAAGACAGCAACCAGCCGGAAACCAGCGCTTGCGAAATCAGCGGCAGCGTGATCACAAAGAACACCTTCAGCGGGCGCGCTCCCAGGTCCATCGCGGCCTCTTCCAGCGAACGATTAAGCTCACGCACACGGGATTGCACGATGATGGCCACATAGGACACGCACAGCATCACGTGGCCAATCCAGATGGTGAACACGCCACGACCTTCCGGCCAGCCAAAAGCCTGCTCCATGGCCACAAACAGCAGCAACAGCGAAATACCCTGGATCACCTCGGGAATCACCAGCGGTGCATTGACCATGCCGGCAAACAGCGGGAACAGGCGGAAGCGGTTAAGCCGCGCCAGCACGAAACCGGCCCAGGTTCCCACCACCACCGATGCCGTTGCCGTCATCAGCGCAATCTTGATGCTGAGCAGGGCGGCGGTGATCAGCTCATCATCCTCCAGCAGCGCCCAGTACCACTTGGTGGAGAAACCAGACCATACCGTCACCAGCTTGGACTCGTTGAACGAGTAGATGATGAGCAGCAGGATGGGCAGGTACAGGAAAGAGTAGCCAAAGCCAAGTACCGCATAAGACAGCGGTTTGCTGGGTTTCATGGTGCTCATTTCACTTCCTCCATCGCTTTTGCCTGGTAATGCTGGAACATCGCCATGGGCACCAACAGCAGCAGCACCATCGCGCAGGTCACGGTAGCCGCCATCGGCCAGTCCATATTGTTGAAGAATTCATCCCACATCACGCGACCGATCATCAGCGTGTCCGAACCACCCAGCAGTTCCGGAATCACGTATTCACCGACCGCCGGAATGAACACCAGCAGGCTGCCGGCAATGATGCCGTTCTTGGACAGCGGCAAAGTTACCTGCAAGAAGGCTTTCCACGGGCGGGCACCCAGGTCGTAGGCCGCTTCCAGCAAGCGCAGGTCCATTTTCACCAGGTGGGAATACAGCGGCATGATCATGAACGGCAGATAGGAAAACACCATGCCGATATATACGCCCCAGTTGGTGTGATAAAGCCGCAATGGCGTATCAATCACGCCCAGCCACATCAGGAACTGGTTGAGAAAACCGTCATTCTTCAGAATGCCGATCCAGGCATACACGCGGATCAGGTAGGAGGTCCAGAACGGCAGCATCACCATCATCATCAGCGTGTCACGGGCGGACTCGGACGCACGGGCGATGTAATAGGCCATGGGATAGCCGATCAACAAGCACAGCACGGTAGAGACAAACGCCATCTTCACCGAACTGATATAGGTGGCGAAATACAGATCGTCACCCAGCATGAACTTGTAATGACCGATGTTGAGTACCAGGGTGAAGACATCGTCTTCCATCTTGGTCAGCGGCGTGTAGGGCGGAATGCCCAACTGCTGCTGAGAGAAGCTGATACCCACTACCAACAGGAAAGGCAGCAGGAAAAAGACAAACAGGAACAAAAACGGTACACCAATGGCAGTAGTCCTGCCGGACGGTAACCATCGACTGATTTTGAGACTTTTCATGATTTAGCACCACTTGGCCGGTGGGACCGGCTTGCCAAGCCCATCTTTACAGCCATCAAATCAAGGCCCTGTCACGACTCGCCCTGATGTGATGACTTACGTTTCACTGCAAACCCGTCTGCGGGACCGGTTTGCAACCCTCACTCCACTTGCTTTTTTCTAGCCGCTCACCATCGCTGTCACCTCTGGCCAGCGGCTGTTGCATCAGCCCATACCCACCGGACCGTGCTGTCATGGCCTGCCGGCGCGTTCACGCACCGCCAGGCCGGGACACAGTTTAGCGGCCAGTCTTCAATTGGGTCCACAGGCGGTTCTGCAGACGCATGATGTCAGCCGGCAGCGGCTTGAGCAGGAACAGGGTCTTCATGACCGATTCCGGCGGATAGATAGACGGATCGTTGGCGATTTCCGGCTTCACGAACTTGCGTGCCGCCGCGTTGGCAGTGGGGTAGAACACTTCATCGGTAATCGCGGCGTTGACTTCCGGATTCTGGATGTAGTTGATCCACTTCAGGGCCGACTCCACATGCGGAGCATCTTTGGGGATGACCATCACGTCAAACCAGATCGGCGCGCCGGATTTCGGAATCACGTAGCCCAACTGATAAGTACGCTTGGCTTCCGCGGCACGATGCTTGGCAATGTTGACGTCACCGGACCAACCCAGCGCCAGACAGATATCACCATTGGCCAGGTCGTTGATGTAGCCGGAGGAATTGAACTGGGTGATATAGGGGCGGATTTTCTTCAGCAATTCGAAGGCGACCTGATAATCAGCCGGGTTCTTGCTGTTCGGGTCCTTGCCCAGGTGGTGCAGTGCAACGGCAAAAACGTCGTTGGCCTGATCCAGCACCGATACACCGCAGCCCTTGAGCTTGGAAACGTATTTCGGATCAAACAGGATGTCCCAGCTATCCAGCGGCGCATTGGCCCCCAGAATGGCTTTCACCTTGGTGAAGTTGTAGCCCAGGCCATCAGTACCATACGCCCAGGGCACACCGTGGGCATTGCCCGGATCAGCGTCCTGAATCTTGGCCATCAGGGCCTTGTCCAGATTCGCCAGGTTTGGCAGCTTGGATTTGTCCAGCTTCTGGTATATGCCAGCTTCAATCTGCTTGGCCATGAAGTTGGAGGTAGGAACCACGATGTCGTAGCCGGCACGGCCGGTCAGCATCTTGGCTTGCAGGGTGTCGTCGCTATCGTAAACGTCATACTTGACCTTCACGCCGGTTTGCTTCTCAAAGCCAGGGATGGTGCTCTTGGCAATGTAGTCAGACCAGTTGTAGACATTCAGCATCTTGTCTTCTGCCAGAACGCCAGCACTTGGCAGTAACAGAAGCAGCGAACACAGCACCTTCTTGACAAGTTTCTTCTTCATTACAGGCTTCCTATGTATTGCAAGACCATAAACTCCCTGTGTCTGGGGACGTCAGGGACCTGATGAACTGCACCTCATGATGACCGCGCGGGGATTCTCCCTCCTATCCGGTCAACGCCAAACCTGGGGCGAATGCGGCACGCTTATCCGCTAAGCAATATTCGTGCACAACATTTATAACCCCATCCTATCCACTCTGGCTATTTCCAATCCAGCTGGACGTGACATCAGTCGGGCAAGAGACGAAGGACAAGGCAACGTAAGGCTGCCAGCCTTTTCACATTTATTGTTATCGCAGGAAACCCGTGGAAACCGACCACGCAGACAGTCTGAAAAACTGCCGGACATCAATCGTCTTCCGCACAGGCCATGACAAGCATGACCTGGCCTCCTCCGTTGTAGATTGCACCTCTGTATGTTTAATAAAATCCACATTTCGTGGTGAGGTGTTACAGCTTTTTAACCACAAAGACATTTAGCCGCAACATGATTTTTTTCCGCAGCGCAAAAAAACCGCGCGCACGAGCACGGGATATCGCCTGGCGTTTGCTGCGCTCCACATCTGATCATTTATCCGTCACTGAGCGATCAATAGCACCAAATAGCCCACATATATGATCAAAACATCCAACAGACTTGCTGTTTCAAGGGTTTAGCCGGCCTGGGCCGCCACCGCGTCGACAAACCGGCATCGCATAAAACGCAAGATGGGCTAACGATTCAACGCAGCCGCCTGGCGGTCGGTGGACAGAAAAAGATTTTTCTTGGCAATGCCCGGAATGAGGCAGATTTGCCACAGATCAAATCTGACACTGCCATGCTGTGTCTGCACCGCAAAGAAAAGCGGATTGCCCCTGCAGGCAACCCGCTCACGTTTTAGCAAGAATTTTGCACCCGGATAATTTGATCAGATCAGCCGTGCCAGCAAGGCTTTTTCCATGCCGGCCATGTCAGGAATGCGTACCTGCATGCCGTTACCCGCCGCCAGCTCCACCGCCACGCCGTTACGGGTCATCTGAGTCAGCTGCACGATGCGATTGCCACGCGGATGGATCACCTCGATGCGATCCCCCACCCCAAAGCGGTTTTTCACCTCGATCAGCGCCCAGCCGTCGGCATCCACTTCCAGCACATCGCCCACATACTGGCTTTGCTTGGCCTTGGAATGGCCGTCCAGGTAGTTCTGGTAATCCTGGGTCTGGTGACGCTCCAGGAAGCCCGGGGTGTAGCCACGGTTGGCCAGGCCTTCCAGCTCGGCCAGCAGGCTGTAGTCAAACGGACGACCGGCCACGGCGTCGTCGATGGCACGGCGATACACCTGGGCGGTACGCGCCACGTAGTACAGGCTCTTGGTACGGCCTTCAATCTTCAGCGAGTCCACACCGATCTTCACCAGCTTCTCCACCTGCTCTACCGCGCGCAGGTCCTTGGAGTTCATGATGTAGGTGCCGTGCTCGTCTTCGATGATGGGCATCAGTTCGCCCGGACGGCTGCCCTCTTCGATCAGATAGGTCTTGTCGGCCAGCGGATGGCGCTCGGCACCGCCACAGGCGGCAAAGCTCTGGTTGGCCTCTTCCAGCGCCTTGTGGAAGTCCAGCTTGATGGTCTGCACGTCGCCGGCATCGTCGGCCTGGGTGTCGTGCATCTTGTAGTCCCAGCGGCAGGCATTGGTACAGGTGCCTTGGTTGGGATCGCGGTGATTAAAGTAACCGGACAGCAGGCAGCGACCGGAATAGGCAATGCACAAGGCACCATGTACAAACACTTCCAGCTCGATATCCGGGCATTCCTGGCGGATTTCGGCAATCTCGTCCAGGCTCAGCTCGCGCGACAGGATGATGCGTGACACGCCCAGCTTCTGCCAGAACTTCACCCCCATGTAGTTGACGGTATTGGCCTGCACCGACAGGTGGATCGGCACTTCCGGCCAGCGCTCGCGCACCATCATGATCAGGCCCGGATCGGCCATGATCAATGCATCCGGCTTCATGGCAATCACCGGCTCCATATCGGCCATATAGGTCTTGATCTTGCTGTTGTGCGGCAGCAGGTTGCTGGCTACGAAAAACAGCTTGCCCCGGGCATGGGCTTCATCAATGCCGGTTTTCAGTTCTTCGAGCTTGAAGTCGTTGTTGCGTGCGCGCAGCGAATAACGCGGCTGGCCGGCGTAAACCGCATCGGCACCAAAATCGTAGGCGGCACGCATCTTGTCCAGCGTGCCGGCGGGCAGCAGCAATTCCGGGGCTTTTAACATAGTGGCTTGGCTTTCTTAATGAGACAGACAGGCAATGGGCAAGGGCATGCGGTCCGGCGGCACAAAGGCGCGGCGTGAGGCATCCTGGTTCAGCCTGTCTTCCGAATAGTATGCGAGCAGAACGGCGCGGGCGTCCTGTAGCACATCGTCACACTGCGCCAGGAAAACCGGCCAGTCTGCCACCATGTCCGGGCTTTGCTGGGCACGGTGGTACAGGATGGACAGCAGCGACATGGTGATGGTGTGGTGATATTTCTGGGCAGCGCCCTGTGCCATCGCGTAGCGTGACAAGGCGCGTGCGCAGCGCACGGCCGCCTCGGCCGCAGGGTACTGCCGGCGATAAGCCCAGGCGGCATACAAATGCGCCTGATGGGTAAACTCGGATGCAGGCAGCGTATTGGATTCCAACTGACGCAAAAACGCCTGGTAGTCCATGAATCGGGATCTCCGAAAACTGTAAAAACAAAAAGGCCCCGCCGTATCCGGGGCCTTTTCTATTATGTTGCGGCGCGATTATGCGCCGCCTGCACCGGCATCGTCAAGCATTAAACCCATGGGCGGGCTGGCATTAAACCCCTGTTTTCAATGCCATTTTTTCCTCATGGTTTTTTAGCCAGCAACACCAGCATCAACAATTGCACCAGCAGGGACAGCAGCAGCAGCGCGCCCCAGCCAAGGGTGAGCACAGGTGACTGTGCAAAGCTCAGCTCACTCATCACCGCCGCACTTAGCACAAATGATAATGTCGCCCCCAACAGACCACCAACGGCCTGCTTGCGCTGACAGCGAAGACGCTGGATAAACCGGAAAATCATTACTCACTCCACGCCGACATACCGTCGGACCAATTGATTGAATGCAGCCATGCCATCAGACCGACTGCGTGGATTTGGCATGTTGCAGCCATGCCAGCTCTGCCTCGGTGAAACCGGCGCGGCGCCGCGCATCCAGATTGTAGCTGCCACGGTGGACGGTCAGATCGTGCTCGTCCAGCAAGGCCATGAAGGTGCTTGCCGGATCCTGCCCACGCTCGCGGCACAGCCAGTGAAACCAGTGATTCCCCACCTGCACATGACCTATTTCATCCTGCAGGATGATATCCAGAATCGCTGCGCTGGCATGATCACCGATATTGACCAGCTTGCGCTTGAGTTCCGGACTGGCATCCAGGCCGCGGGCTTCCAGCACCCTGGGGACCAATGCCATGCGTACCAGCACATCGTGATCGGTATGGTGGCAGATTTCCCACAGGCCGTTATGTGCCGGGAAATCGCCATAGGCGTAACCCAGTTGCTGCAGGCGCTGCTGCAACAGCCGGAAGTGCCGGGCTTCTTCTGCGGCAATGCGCAACCAGTCACTCACAAAGGCATCCGGCATGTCGCGAAAACGCCAGGCGGCATCCAGTGCCAGATTCACCGCATTAAATTCGATATGGGCAATGGCATGCAACATGGCCGGCTGCCCCTGCGGCGAGCCCGGACGACGGCGCGGCACCTTGGTGGCATGCACCAGTTCCGGCTTGTCTGGATGCCCGGCCACCGGCAGGCGTGTCAGCCCCGCCTCCAGCCTTTGCAGTTGGCCAGCTTGCCACGCGACATGCAGCGCCTCGGTTGCAGCCAATTTGGCTGACACATCGCAGCAGCGCAATGCCGCCTCAATCTGCGGATACAGGGAAGAAGGATTCATCATGGTGCAGCATTCTAACGGTTCGCACTGCTTTCAGGCGAAGCAGCACCATTCTGGACAAGTGGCGGGCAGCATATCAGCATCGTCGCCAGCATAGGCTTGATGCATAATGCTGGCATCTGCCACAGGGAGAACATCATGCTATTCAATTCCAGCCAACTCGGCACCGTAGAAGTGGATGAAAGCACCATCATCAATTTTGCCCAAGGCATCCCGGCCCTGGAAAACTGCACCCAGTTCAAACTGTTTCACAATGCCGACAGTGACAACCCATCGGTCTTCTGGATGCAGTCGCTTAACGATGCAGAGATTACCTTCAGCGTCACCCATCCGGCCCAACTTGGCGTGCGCTATGAAGTGGAACTGAGTGATGAGGAAGTTGCCCGCCTGAAACTGAGCAAGCCGGAAGATGCAATCATTCTGGTACTGCTATACCAGGAGCAGGCAGAATCGGAATCCCACCCGGCACTGGGTGAGCTGAAAGCCAATATCCGCAATCCGCTGATCATCAATCTGGCAAGCCGCCAGGGCCTGCAGAAAACCGGCCTGTCCTGCGACATCCTGATGCACAATCTTGCCTGATCCCCCAGGCCCGGCCAGTGCCGGGCCTGCCTGGAGTGTCCATGTACCCAGCATCCCTGCCCCGCTGTCACTGGTGTGGCGACGATCCGCTCTATATTGCCTACCACGACGAAGAATGGGGCCGCCCGCAGCACGATGAGCACAAGCTGTTTGAAATGCTGATTCTGGAAGGCGCACAAGCGGGTTTGTCGTGGATCACCATCCTGCGCAAGCGGGAAGGCTATCGTCGGGCGTTTCACGGTTTCGATCCGCAACAAGTCGCCCAGATGACCGAGGCAGATGTCGAGCGCCTGATGCAGGATAGTGGCATCGTACGCAACCGGCTGAAAATACGCAGCGCCATCCGCAACGCCAAAGTTTTCCTGCAACTGCAGCAACAACACGGCAGCTTTGATCAGTGGCTGTGGGCACATACCGCTGGCGTCAGCCAGTTGAATCACTGGCAATCCGCCAGCGAATGCCCGGCCACCTCGCCACTATCAGACTGCATCAGCCGGGAACTGAAAAAAGCCGGGATGAATTTCGTCGGCAGCACGGTGATCTATGCCTATCTGCAAGCCACCGGCGTCGTCAACGACCACCTGCTGGGCTGCCACCAACACCCGGAATACCAGCCAACTGCGGATCAGGCCGGGCAGGTATCAAATACCACGGTGCAGAACAAACCATCCGCTGAATGAAACGGGTGGGCGCGCACCAGCTCGTCCTCCCGGCAGAAGGCCATCATGCGCCAGCCCTGAACCAGCTCGCGCACTTCCTGTTCCGACCACGGCCCCTCAACCCGATCCGGCACCAGCGCCGACAGCTCACGGCACAGGTGGTGCAGGTGCTCGGGCATCTCCAGTTGCTGCAGAGTAAAAAACAGCGTTTTGTCCTGATGCATGCATAACCTTTCGCCATAACCGGCAGGCGGTGAGCAGCCATCATTTCATGCTTTATTCATCAAATCCAGTTAAAAGACTATTCGTAAATATCATTTACTTCAGCCAGTGCAGAGAAACAACAATAGCCAAGAAAAAGGGCCATCCATGCTGGATGACCCTGTTGCAAATACATCAGGCACCACTCAGAACAACTTCAAACCCTTGAGCATGACCACCAGAATCAGCAGCGGAGAGACAAAGCGCACCACCAGCAGCAGCACACGCACCAAGCCCTCGTTATGCAGCCGCCCTTCATTGGACAAGGCAGCTTTCAAACGCTCAAAGCCCCACACCCAGCCAACAAACAGGCAGAGGAAAATCCCCCCCAGCGGCATCAGGATATTGGAAGTCACAAAGTCAAACAGATCAAACATGGTCATGCCAAACAGTTTGAAATCGGCCATGCTGCTGTTGGACAAGGCACACGTTGCGCCAAACAGTGCCAGCACCAACAAGTTCAATACCGTTGCCCTGGGACGGCTGATGCCAAAGCGCTCACTCAATACCGATACCGGCACTTCCAGAATCGACAGCATGGCACCGGTAGAGGCAATCGCAGCCAGAATGAAGAAAGCCACCATGAACAACTGCCCCATGGGCATGCTGGCAAACACCGCCGGAATGGTAATGAACAGCAGCGACGGCCCGGCTTCCGGCTTGAAGCCAAAGGCAAACACCGCAGGAAAGATGGCAATGCCGGCCAGCATGGATACAAACAGGTCGGCACACATCACGCGCAGCGTGGTAGCCGGAATGTTCTGATCATCGCGGAAGTAACTGCCATAGGTCATCATGGTGCCCATGCCGATGGACAGCTTGAAGAAGGCCAGCCCCACCGCGGTGAGCACCACCCCGGCGGTAATCTTGGAAAAATCCGGGGTAAACAGAAAGCTGACCCCCTGCATGGCACCCGGCAGCATCAGGCTGCGCACACCGATTACCACCAGCAACAGGAAAAGGATGGGCATCAGTTTTTTGGTGACCGCCTCAATCCCCTTGGCCACCCCCATCAGCAGAATGCCGCCAATCAGCGCCAGCACCAGCCATTGCCACAGCAGCGACTGCACCGGATCGGCAATCAGCTTGCCAAACGCCGAAGAGGTCACTTGTGGATTGCTGGACAAAATGCCGCCGCCAATGGCCTTGAACACATAGGCAAACACCCAGGCGGCCACTTCGGAATAAAACGCCATGATCAAAAAGGCAGACAACACGCCAAAGGCGCTGATCAGCCACCAGGGCTGACCGGCAGGTGCCAGTTTCTTGAGTGCAGTCACCGCATCGGACTTGGCACGGCGCCCCAGCATGATTTCGGAAATCATCACCGGCAGCCCCACCAGCAAGGTGGCACAGACATAAACAATCAGAAAACCGGCACCACCATTGGTACCGGTCAGGTAGGGAAACTTCCAGATATTGCCAAGGCCTACGGCCGAGCCCAGCGTTGCTGCCAGCACACCGAAGCTGGAGGTAAAACCGTCACGCGCCTTGCTGGCGCCTGCGGAGGCCGAGGATCTGCTGTCCTGTTTCATTTGGTCTCTCATCACGACAAAATTCAAGCCCGTTCAGGCGATAACCTGAACGGGTGCCACGGATTCCGGGGTCACCGGAGCGGCGATTCTGAAGCGATTTGCCAGACCATGCAAAAATATTTGTCAGGCCGGATCCTGCGTGCGACACAACTCCTCGGTCAGCCGTGCCAGCCAGTCAAAACAGGCCGCCAGTTGACTCTCCTCAATAAACTCATCCGGACGATGTGCCTGCTCGATCGACCCCGGCCCCAGCACCACGCACGGTATTCCCGCCGCATGGAACACCCCGGCTTCCGTGGTGTAGGCCACACCATCTCCGCCATGGCAGGCACACAGTTTTTCAACATAGTGCAATACCTCGCTATCAGGCGTGGCCTCGAAGGCCGGGCAATACACCCGCGGCACAATGCTGATGTCAGCCTCTGAAGCCACCTGGCGCATCTCCAGCAGCAGCTTGTCAGCGTAATCCCGCACCGAATCGACAAAGCGTTGCGGATCATCCCCCGGCAACCAACGGCACTCAAAGGTGAATTCGCAATCCTTGGGCACGATATTGTTGGCAGTACCACCATGAATGGTACCGGTCTGCAAAGTGGTGAACGGCACATCATATAAAGGTTGATGATGGCCAAAAGAAGCCTCGGTATCCGCCAGCCTGCGCACATGGGTGATCAGCCGGGCAGCGTACTCAATGGCATTGACGCCTTGGGGCGTCAAGGAAGAATGGGCGGCGCGCCCCTGCACATGGCAGTGATAATGGGCAATGCCCTTGTGTGCAATCACCGGCCGCATCGAGGTAGGCTCCCCGATGATGCAGCCGGCCACGGCCACCTGGTCCTGCAACAAGCCATCAATCAGTCTTGGCACCCCCAGACAACCAACTTCCTCGTCATAGGAAAGGGCAATACCGATGCCCTGGCGCAAGCGCCCCTGCCCCGCCAGCTCCACCCAATGCGGCACATGGGCCAGAACGCAGGCGATAAAGCCCTTCATATCGGCAGCGCCGCGACCATACCAGCGGCCATCGCCTTTGTCAGTCAGTTGGAAGGGTGGGGTTGACCATGCCTGACCATCCACCGGTACCACATCGGTATGGCCGGAGAGCAGCAACAGCGGCTGATCCTCCGTACCGATGCGCGCAAACAGATTGGCCTTGTTTCCCTCGTCATTCAGGGTGCGCCGGCATGCAATGCCATGATCGGCCAGATATTGCTGCACCCAGTCGATCAGCTCCATATTGGAATGGCGACTGGTGGTATCAAACGCCACCAATGTGCGCAGCAAGGAAAGATAGGAAGAAGACATGGCGCGATCCTGTAGACAAATGCGGTACATGGCCAAGTCTGCCCCGACTTCCCGTCGCACGGCAATATTCGGCACGCAAAAAACCGGCACCACGTCGCGCCTGCGCGTCCAAGCGCCCGACATGCATATCCTGCTTGGCAAACAAGATGAAACCGGCTATTATTCGCACTCTTCTGCGGCGGGTCTCCTCGCATTGTACGGTAGCAAACCTGGTCAGGTCCGGAAGGAAGCAGCCATAGTTACTTAGTGCAAGTGCCGAGGGTCAGGCTCGCCACCCCTCCCCTTTGTTTTCCATCATCTGTGTACATGTTTACGACATGAAGCTACCATTTTTCGGCCAAATGGTGTTCATTCCATTGTATTCATAGATAAGAATACGCTAACATAGCAAACATGCGTATGTAATCCATCCAGGAACTTAATGATTATTTTCAAATCAGATTATTCCTTATGGATTTTCTTTGCTATTTTTAGGACATAGGGCAGTGTCCTAAGCCAGAACAATAATTCAATACAATACTGTTTAGCCTTTTAAGAGGAACAACCCATGAAACTCTTTGAAAAAATCACCAACCCGCGTGAAATCCGCCGCAAGCTCGGCCTCAACCAACAGGAATTCTGGAGCCGCATTGGCGTAACCCAGTCCGGTGGTTCTCGTTACGAAAGCGGTCGCAACATGCCAAAACCGGTACGCGAACTGCTGCGTCTGGTGCATGTTGAGCAGATCGACCTGTCGAAGGTGCGCCGCGAAGACTTCGAAATCGTCGAGTATCTGAAGGAAACCCACCCTGACCTGTACAAGAGCCTGCGCAAGGCCGTACGTGCCAAGATGGAAGCTCAGGAAGGCAGCAGCGAAGCAACCGCAAGCTGATCGCGCTTTCTGATCCAAGGGCAGTGGCGCTCATCCTCGCTGATGAGCACCACTGCCCTTTTTCATGCCTGAGCCATAGCCCGCAACACCAGGTCCTTCCGCTTACTCACCGGCGTTACGCACCAGCAAAACCGGCACATCCGCCTGCTTGAGCAAGCCCTCGGCCACGCTGCCCATCAGGATGTGCATCAAGCCGCTCCAACCGTGGGTTCCCATCACCACCAGATCGGCCCCCCAGCTATTGGCATCATCCAGCAACACCGAGGCAATCTTGTCGCCCCAGCTTTCCAGGATCTTCACTTCCGGTGTCAGCCCGGCAGCCACTGCCTGCGCCTGCGCCTGACCCAGCACTTGCTCACCAGCTTGCTTGATGGATTTTTGCAGTTCTGCCGCATCAAGAAACTCGGTGCCACCCCAGCCAAACTGCGCCAGATCCACCACATGCACCAGCCGGATGGTGCTGTTCATGCTTTTCGCCAGCCGGCATGCTTCAGCCAGCGCAAGGTTGGAAGTGTCGCTGTCGTCCACCGGCACAAAAATGCGTTGGTACATAACCCTCTCCTTGTGTGTGTGTTGGTACTATGCATTCAGTCTATCAAACCGAGCCTGCCAGCGGTTGATGCAGATTAAGACAGTCGATTAGACTGAAGGCCATTTTATTCAGGTGAAATCATGGCCCGCATCAAGATTGCGCTTCCCGAGCACTTCCTTTACCAGACCAGCATGGAGGTTCGCATCGGTGACATCAACTATGGCGGTCACATGGCCAATGATGCCATTTTACGGCTGGCCCATGAGGTACGCTTGCGCTGGCTCAACAGCATGGGTTACAGCGAACTGGATGTCGAAGGTGCCGGGATTATCATGGCTGATGCTGCGATAATGTACCGCGCCGAGGTCTTTCATGGCGACAGTCTGCTCTTCAAGCTGGGTATATGTGACCCCAACAAATATGGGCTGGATATCGTCTACCAGGCAATCGATGGCAACAGTGGCAAAGAAGTGGCAAGATTGAAGACGGGAATCGTCTTTTTCGACTACCAGACCCGTCAGGTGGCCACCATGCCACCGGCCTTCGCCACCAGACTCAACCAATAACAACAGGGGATTCCGTCATGCGTCCATATCCGATCAACAGCCCGCAGGCCATTGCCCGTTTACTGGCAATGTTCATGATTTCCGATGGCAATATGGATCCGCGCGAGCTGGACTTGCTAGAAGACGTCAACGTGTACGATCTGATCAAGCTGCCACGCAAACAGTTTGCTCAGGTGCTGGTGGAATACTGTGACGACATTTCTGACGAGGCAGAGCAGGATGGCACCATCCATCTGCTGGACAGCGACCGCATCGAAGCCATGCTGGCAGAAGTGACCGACCCGAACAAACGCATTCTGACCTGCGTTCTGGCCATGGACATCAGCAAGTCCGACGGCACCATCAGTGATCCGGAAATCGTCCTGCTACGTCACATGATGAAAGAATGGAACATCAGCCTGGAAGATCTGGAACGCCAGTTCGTGCGCTGAAATCGCTGGCAGCAGTCTCACGGAACACACGAGGACCGTGTGCTGCCAGTCAAGCAGTCTGAAAGCCGCCCCGGCTGTCCGCGGCGGCTTTTGTACGGAATAACAACAAGGCCAACCCACATGAACACACGCTTTAACGGCAGCGCCAGCTATGTTGCCACCGATGATCTGATGATGGCGGTCAATGCCGCCATCACCCTGCAACGTCCGCTGCTGGTCAAGGGAGAGCCTGGCACCGGCAAGACAATGCTGGCTGAAGAAATTGCTGCCAGCCTGGGACGCCAGCTCATCATCTGGCCGATCAAATCCACCACCAAGGCACAGCATGGCTTGTACGAGTACGATGCCGTATCGCGCCTGCGCGATTCGCAACTGGGCGACGCCAAGGTCCACGACATCGGCAACTACATCATCAAGGGCCAGTTGTGGCAGGCATTCGAAGCCGAAACCGCACCGGTGCTGTTGATTGACGAAATCGACAAGGCCGATATCGAATTCCCCAACGACCTGCTGCGCGAACTGGACCAGATGGAGTTCTTCGTGCATGAAACCCAGCAGTTCATCCGCGCCAGACAACGGCCCATCATCATCATCACCTCCAATAATGAAAAAGAACTGCCCGACGCCTTCCTGCGTCGCTGCTTCTTTCACTACATCCGTTTTCCGGATCGGGCCACCATGCAATCCATCATCGAGGTGCATTATCCCGGTCTGCAGCAACAACTGGTGGGACAGGCACTGGAAGTGTTCTTTGCCATCCGCGAATTGCCTGGGCTGAAGAAAAAACCAACCACGTCCGAACTGTTGGACTGGCTGAAACTGCTGACCGGCGAGAACATTGACAGCGCAGAACTGGCACAGCGCCATGCGGAAGCCAGCCTGCCGCCTCTGGCCGGCGCACTGCTGAAAAACGAACAGGATCTTTCCTTGTTTGAGCGGCTGGCCAATATGGCCAGACTGCGCCGTGGCTGACATGAGCGATCTGCTGCAGGACTTTGCCCAGCAACTGCGCCTACAGGGCAAGAGCCCGCACACCCAGGATGCCTATCTGCGGGACTTGCAGGCGCTGCAGACCCTGCTGGAGCCCGCCGACTGGCTGCATGTCAGTGCTGGCGACATCCGCAAGGCAATGGCCATCCTGCACGCAGGCGGCATGCGCAGCCGCAGCCTGGCGCGCAAGCTGTCGTCCTGGCGACAGTTCTTCGACTGGCTGTTGCGGCAACAACAACTGGATGCCAACCCCTGTCTGGGTCTACGCGCTCCCAAACAGGACAAACCACTGCCCAAGGCACTGCCGGTCGACGGTACGGCGGCACTGCTGGAACACATTCCGCCGGAAGACACGCTCAGTCTGCGTGATCGCGCCCTGTTCGAGCTGATGTACTCTTCCGGCTTGCGCCTGTCCGAAGCAGTTAGTCTTGATCTGGCCGACATGGACCTGGCCGACCAACTGCTACGGGTACGTGGCAAAGGCAACAAGACCCGCCTGCTGCCGATTGGCCGCACCGCGCTGACATACCTGCAACAATGGCTGCAGGAAAGAGTGGCAGAACCGGGCTGCCAGGCAGTGTTTGTGGGCAGGTATGGCAAACGCCTTGGTGCGCGCCAGGTGCAAAAGCGTCTGGCGGAATGGGCGATACGCACCGGCATGGACCGGCACGTCCACCCACACATGCTGCGCCATTCCTTTGCCAGCCATTTATTGCAGTCATCCGGCGACCTGCGCGCGGTGCAGGAGCTGCTGGGACACGCCAATCTTTCTAGCACCCAGATCTACACCGCATTGGACTTCCAGCATCTGGCCAAGGTGTACGATGCTGCCCATCCGCGTGCGCGCAAGAAAGACTGAGGCCGCTGGCATGCAAGAAAAAGCGCCGCATGCTGGCGGCGCTGTTGCTCAGATGCACGTGCTGCTTAACTGCGGCGCGGCACCGCGGCCAGTACGGCCTTGAGCAGTTGCCAGGCCTTGTCCACCGAGGCCAGTTCCACACGCTCTCCCGGCGCATGCGCCCCGCGGATGGTGGGACCAAAGGAAACCATATCCATGGCGGGATATTTGGCCCCGATGATGCCGCACTCCAGACCGGCGTGAATGACCTGCACCCCAGCCTTGCCGCCGAATTCCTGCGTATAAACCTGCTGGAACAGGGCCAGCAAGGGCGATTGCGGATTCGGTGCCCAGCCGGGGTAGCCGCCTTCCATTTCCACGGCAAAACCGGCCAGGCCAAACAGGCTTTCCACTTCCCGCGCCAACATCCAGGTGCCGGAATCCAGCAGCGAGCGCACCATCAGATTGGCAAAAACCTTGCCCTGCTCCACCCGCACCACCCCCAGATTGTTGGAGGTTTCCACCACACCACTGACGCGTTGGCTCATGCGTTTGACCCCATGCGGTGCGGCGTGCAGTGCCGCCAGGATGGCCGCCTGATCAGCCGCCGCCAGCACGCTGGTGGCCGAGGATGACTCGGCAACCACGGTGACGCCCTCATCCACACCCGCCAGTTCGAACCGCAGCAAGGACTGGAAGGCATCCAGCTTGGCTGCCACACGCTGTGCATCGGCTGCAGGATAGGCCACCTGGGCAACGGCCTCACGCGACAAGGCATTCCGCGCGGTGCCGCCCACAAAGGAGATCAGACGCAGGTCTGTTTCGGCTTCCAGCTCACGCAGCAGGCGCACCAACAGCTTGTTGGCATTGCCACGGCCAAGATGGATATCGGCACCGGAATGCCCACCCTTCAGGCCACGGATCAACAGGGACACTGTCTGATAGCCGGCCGGCAGGGCAAGCGTGTCATAGCTGCGTGTGACATTGACATCCACGCCCCCGGCACAGCCCATGTAGAACTCACCCCACTCTTCGGTATCGATATTGATCATCATGCTGCCTTGCAACAGCCCTGGCTCCAGTCCCAGCGCCCCCCCCATGCCGGCTTCCTCGTCCAGAGTCATCAGCACTTCGATCGGGCCATGCGCAATATCATCACTGGCCAGCACCGCCAGCCCCATGGCCACACCAATGCCATTGTCTGCGCCAAGCGTAGTGTTTTCCGCCACCAGCCAGCCATCCTGCAAGACCGGGCGGATCGGATCCTTGAAGAAATCATGCTCCGTGCCGGCATTGGCCTGGCACACCATGTCCAGATGCCCCTGCAATACCACGCCGACACGGTCTTCCAGACCGGGTGTAGCCGGTTTGCGTACGATCAGGTTGCCCGCGGCGTCCACCACGGTTTGCAAACCGCGCAACTCGGCCCAGCCCTTCAGATAGTCGCGTAGCTGCTGTTCGTGCTTGGAGGGACGGGGGATGTCGCACAGGGTCTGGAAATGCTCCCAGACCGCCTGCGGCTGAAGCTCGGCAATATTCACCACAATATATCCTTTGACATGACATGGTGACGGGCATCTTGTGCGCCGTCAGCGATAGTGCGTGGCAGAGACTGTCAATGACAGCCCTGTTTTGTACACAATCGACTTTAGCATGCGCACGCCGTCCGGTCATGTGGCATTGCACTGCGGGCCTGCCCTTGCCATGGCAACATGGCTCTGAAATCAGGCAGGACGCATCAATCCGGCAGCCACCGGCGGTGTGGCCGAGCGCATGTAGTAGTCCAGCAGCATGCGCATGAACTGATGGCTGCGGCAGATGGCGTGCCGCAGACGGCTGATGGTTTCCGCAGATGGATTCAGCCCCACCAGGGTGACGATGATTTCCAGCGCCTCCCAGGGATGGGCATCATCATATTTGGCGTGCAGCTTCAGCCATTTCATGGCCTTGGCACGCACTGTTTCATCAAATAGCTGGGCATAGTGGGGCTCGGCGCACACCCGCGCCGACCACTCACCCGTTGCACCTTCGATGGCATAGTTGGTTGCTGCTATGGCCACGGCCAGGGAGTCGCGGTCGCACACCTGCCAGCACCACTGGCTCAGGCACAAGGTTTCCAATGCATGCGTGCCATGCAGCATGGCAGGCACATCCACCCCGGATGCCGCAGCCCAGTTGACCCAATGGTCGGCGTGATTCTGTTCTACCCGGATATTGCGGATCAGGTAACGGCGCGCCATATCCTGCCCTGGTCCCTGCCCATAGCGGATCTTCAGCAGATTCATGGCCATGTATTGCGGAAACTGCTCAATCACCGGCCAACCACCAGACAGGAAGGCTTTGTGCGTTGCATGATCCAGGCAGGCTTGCTGCATCCGGCCAAACAATTCGTGCTCCACCACCTCGCTTTTGTAACGGTCGCAGTGATAGACCAAATCCTGCGTCCAGGCCGGATAACTGGAGACATCCATCAAGGGACCGGTGCGGACAAATGGCTGCTGGTCTGACATGTTTCACTCTCTCCTGAAAAGGACCGTCATTACTTGCGATCAGGCAAGCGGTATATCGCCGGTTCCGGTCGATTGCGGGCTGGCGCGACAAAGGGCTGCGGCTCGCCAATATGATAGCCCTGTGCATAATCCACGCCGATTTGCTGCAATACGGCGAGAATTTCCGGCAGGCCAACAAATTCTGCAATGGTTTTTTTGCCAGTGACATGGCCGATATGGTTGATCATTTCCACCATGGCGCGGTCTACCGAGTCATTCACCATGTCCTTGACAAAGCTGCCATCAATTTTCAGGTAATCCACCGGCAAATGCTTGAGATAAACAAAGGACGACATGCCAGCGCCAAAGTCATCCAGCGAAAAGTGGCAACCCAGGCTCTTGAGTTCGCTGATGAAGCGCGTGGCTTGCTGCAAATTGGAAATGGCACTGGTTTCGGTCACTTCAAAACAGATCATCCCGGGCGGAATGGCATAGCTGACAAACTGCCGGCGGATAAAGTCGAGGAAGTTGTCATCACACAAGGTGGCTCCGGACAGGTTGATGGCACACAGTGCAATGGAATGATCGCCGTGTTGCCGTTGCTGCCACAGGGTTTCGAAGGTCAGGCGCACCACGATGCGGTCTATGTCCGGCATCAGGCTAAAACGCTCGGCTGCCGGAATGAAGGCAGCAGGCAGGATGATACGGTCAGTCTCATCCCGCAGCCGCAGCAGCACCTCGACATGCCGCCCTTGCTTCTTGCCGTTGGACTGCAAGGGGATGATCTCCTGGCAGTAAAGACAGAACCGCTCCTCCTCCATGGCCGAGCGCAAGCGTTGTACCCATGCCATTTCCACCGAGCGGACTGCCAGTTCGGTATCTTTGGAACTGTATAGCTGGATGCGGTTGCGTCCCTTTTCCTTGGCCATGTAGCACGCGATGTCTGCCGCCTGCATGGCCTCGGCCAGCGTAACGCCGGGCTCACCCAGAAATACCAGTCCAATGCTGGTACTGATGGAAAACGGGATGCCTTCCCACTGGAAACCGGCTTGCTGTACCGCACGGCGCAGACGATCTGCCTTATCCAGCGCACCGTCAATGCGGCAGTCCTCCAGCAATACACCAAACTCGTCGCCACCCAAACGGGCCAACACATCGGATAGGCCCAACTGCTCCTGCAGCACCCGGCACACCTGACGCAACAGTTCGTCACCGGCGGCATGGCCATTGGTGTCGTTGACCAGTTTGAACTGGTCCAGATCAACAAACAGCAGTGCATGCGAGGTATCGGTCACCATCAAGCGGCTGAGCGCACGGGTTACGCGCTGTTCGAATTCACGCCGGTTGTACAGGCCGGTGAGGGCATCATGCGCCGCCTGCCAGGAAAGGTGGCTGATGTATTGCTGCTCGATGGATTTGTCATGCAAGGCCAGCACCAGCCCATCCACCTCCCCGTGTGTATCCCGAATGGGCGAGACCACCAGAGAAACCATGTGGCTGCTGCCATCCACACTTTGCAGTCTCAGGCTGGGATAAGTTTGCTTGTTTTCACTGTGGGCGCGTAACTGGCTGGCCGTCACCAGCTCCATACCGCTGCCGGACAAATCTATCAAGGAGAAGATATCTTCAAAATAACGCCCCAGCACTTGCCGCCCGCCACCGATCAGGTGCTGGGCCACTGCATTCAGATAGCGTAGCTGGCCGGACAGATCAATGGTGATCACCGCATCACCAATGGCATTGAGGGTGGTTTCCACCCTCTCTTTCTCGGCATTGAGTTCCGCTTCAAAGCGGGCAGACTGACGCAGCAAGGCGTGGACCTGGCGTACCGTCAGCAGCAGCAGGGCCGCGCCGGCCAGCAGATTGAGCCACAGCAGCAGGGACGTGGCAAAGCGCGACCCCTGACCCAATACCTCGGAAAACGCACGTGCCGGCGACTTGAGTTCTTCGTTGATCTCGACAATGCGGCTGCGGAGCAATTTCAACTCATCATCACTGATGTAGCCATGATTGAATGCGCCATGCAGACGTTCGGCAATGGCCGCCGTTTCGGCCACATAGCGGTCACCGATTTCCCAGTACTGAATGGCCTGGCTCAAGTAGCTGACATGGCGGAACCACAGAAAGGCGGTGATGACATTGTCGATGTCATCCGGGTGATTACCACCCTGTAACAGTCCGGCGCGGGCCATGTCCAGATCGGGCGAGATCCGATCCAGTGCCAGCCGGGCCTGACGATCCCCCAACTGGATGGCGATGGCATTCTGGTACGCGTGAAAATCCTGCTCGGAACGGCTGCCGGCATAGCGTGAGAGATAGTAGATGGCATCTTTTTGCGCCTTGGACCATAAGCCCTCGCCACCCACATAGGCACGGATGGTGGACAGCGCATTAAGGCTGAACACGCTCATCAGCAGCAAGGCACCGACAATGGCGACGAAGGGCCATACCACCCGGATCAGCTTGCGGCTGCCATTCCTACTCATCGCTGTCATTAAGCTCCCTTGCTTGGTTTTACGCGATACGCAGCTGTGCTGACAGCTGGCCTCGACAGGTGGCAAATCTGGCAATGGCTAGGCAGCGAGCGGCAGCATGCGCCGGCTGCAGTTAGCTTGCACTTGCGAGTGGGGGCGATAATCTATCAATATTATTTGAATGTCTATTAAACAAGCTGTCAATGCCAGAGCAATTGCAGCGGAATATCACTCTCTGGATATAGCCCGCTTTTACCGTGATGCCCGGCTGATTTTGCAGCCAGGTGCCACGAAATGGAAAAGGCTGCCACAGGCAGCCTTTTTCTTCATGCACCAGCCGCTAACGTCGCGGGTCAGACCGGCACTTCCTCACCATCCTGCTGCTCCTGCTGCAGCCGCCACATCTCGGCATAACGCCCACCCAGCTCCAGCAAGTCACGGTGGGTGCCGCGTTCGAGCACATGACCACCATCCATCACGATGATCTGGTCGGCATCCACAATGGTGGACAGCCGATGCGCAATGATCAGCGTGGTTCGGTTGGCAGCAATGCTGGCCAGTTCATGCTGAATGGCCTTTTCCGTACGGGAGTCCAGCGCGCTGGTTGCTTCATCAAAAATCAGGATGGGCGGGTTTTTCAACACGGTGCGGGCAATGGCCACCCGCTGCTTTTCACCACCTGACAGCTTCAGGCCACGTTCACCGACCTGTGTGTCATAACCATCGGGCAGGCTCATCACAAAATCGTGAATATGCGCAGAACGGGCAGCCTCCATGACTTCTTCGCGGCTGGCACCAGGGCGGCCATAGGCAATATTGTAGTAAATGCTGTCATTGAACAGCACCGTATCCTGCGGCACGATGCCGATGTGGGCCCGCAGGCTGTCCTGGGTAAGCTGGCGGATGTCGCGACCATTGATGCTGATGCTGCCACGGGACACATCATAAAAACGGAACAGCAAGCGCGACAAGGTAGATTTGCCGGCCCCACTGGCCCCCACCACGGCCAGCGAACTGCCTGCCGGTATCTCAAAATCCAGCCCATGCAGAATGGTGCGCTTGCCATCGTAGCCAAATTCCACATCACTAAAGCGGATACCGGCCTGCCGGGTATCCAGCACGCTGGCACCCGCGGCGTCGTCCACCTCCTGATGGGTGGAGAGCAAGCCGAACATGCGCTCGATGTCTGCCAGCGAGTGCTTGATCTCGCGGTAGATGAAGCCCAGGAAGTTCAGCGGGGTATAGAGCTGGGTGATGAAGGTGGCCACCAGCACCACATCACCCACCGTCATTTTGTGCTGCACCACGCTGTTTGCCGCCAGCACCATGATGAGGGTGACACCGCTGGCAATGATGACCCCCTGCCCGGCGTTGAGCATGGACAAGGACACCTGATTCTTGATGGCAGAAGCTTCCCACGCAGCCAGATTACGGTCATAGCGTGCCGCTTCATACGCTTCGTTATTGAAATACTTCACGGTTTCGTAATTGATCAACGCATCAATCGCCTTGGCATTGGCCTTGGAATCCAGGTCGTTCATGCTGCGCCGGAACACCGTGCGCCATTCTGTCACCACCAGGGTGAACAGGATGTAAATGCCAATGGTGCCCAGCGTGACTGCCGCAAACTCCCAGGCATAGCGACTGAACAGGATGACCGATACCATGCCGATTTCCAGCAAGGTCGGCAGAATGTTGAACACCATGAAATTGAGCAGGAAACCGATACCCTTGGTCCCGCGCTCGATATCCCGGCTCATGCCGCCGGTCTGCCGCTCAAGATGAAAGCGCAAGGACAGGCGGAGCAAATGCTGGAACACACCACGCGCAACGCTGCGCACCGCCCCCTGGATGACGCGGGCAAATACGGCATCACGCAATTCCCCCAGCACACTGGAGGTCAGCCGGGCCAGGCCATAACCCACCAATGCCATTACCGGCACCGCCAGCATGCTGGCCGGAACAGACAGGCGGTCGACAATATCCTTGAGATAAAGCGGCACGGTCACTGCCGCCACCTTGGCCAGAATCATGCAGCTCAGGGCCAGCAGCACCCTGCCCTTGAAGGCCCACAAATAGGGCAGCAGCGTTCTGAGCGTTTGCAGATCGTTACGGTTGGCGGGCGCAGGGCCGCTATGGGTAAAACGCATGAAGACTACCTGTCGGATGGCCAGCCGCAGCCAGCACAAGATTGGACACACCCCGCATGTCCTCGCGGTACTTACGGGGTGAGAAGGTGGCAGTGCCGGGCTGGCACCGCTTAATGCAAGACGCGCGGTGCCACCAGCGTCATTTCCGGAATGGTGACATCAAAGCGCTTGCCGTCATCCGCCAGCATCTGGTAACTGCCCCGCATCGAGCCATAAGGTGTTTTCAGATGCGTAGCGCTGCTGTATTCGAAAGTCTGGCCCGGCTCCAGCCGCGGCTGCTCCCCCACCACACCCATGCCGCGTACTTCCTGCTCCTGATTGTTCGCATCGGCAATAATCCAGTGACGGCTGATCAGTTGGGCGGCTTCATTACCGGTATTGGTCAGACGAATGCGATAACCGAACACATAAACGTCGGTTGCCACATTGGATTGCTCCGCAATGTAGTGTGGTTCGGCTTCTACTTCAATCTGGTAGATTTTGTCTGCCATGCTGTTTTCCTTGTGCTGGTGTGCTGCATTTTATCGCGCTGGGCCGCGCTGGCGCGGTAGAATAAGCGCCTATTTCATGACTCCATCCGTGTTTGCAAGGTAGACCATGCGCGACTTCCGTATTGCCCCCAGCCTCCTTTCCGCCGATTTTGCCTGTCTGGGCCAGGAGGTGCGCGATGTCATCGCCGCCGGAGCCGACATCATTCACTTTGATGTCATGGACAACCATTATGTCCCCAATCTGACCGTAGGCCCCCTGGTATGTGAAGCCATCCGTCCGCATACACAAGCGCCCATCGACGTACACCTGATGGTCAAACCGGTGGACAGCCTGGTGCCGATGTTTGCCAAGGCCGGTGCCGACATCATCACCTTCCACCCGGAAGCCTCGGAACACATCGACCGCACGCTGGGACTGATCAAGGAATCCGGCTGCAAGGCCGGGCTGGTTTTCAACCCGGCCACCCCGCTGTCCTATCTGGATCACGTGATGGACAAGATCGACATGGTGCTGATCATGTCGGTGAATCCCGGCTTTGGCGGCCAGTCTTTCATTCCGCATGCGCTGGAAAAAGTGCGCGCCGCGCGCCAGCGCATCGATGAGTATACCGCCAAGCACGGCGGAGAAATCTGGCTGGAAGTGGATGGCGGCGTAAAAGTGGACAATATCGCTGCCGTGGCTGCCGCAGGTGCCGATACCTTCGTCGCCGGTTCGGCCATTTACGGTCAGCCCGACTATCAGGCCGTGATTGCCGCCATGCGCGCCGAACTGGCCAAGGCAGCCTGATGCAGGCCGCCATCATCAGCGGTGCCTCACGCGGCCTGGGCCTGGCCTTGACTGCCGACCTGCTGCAGCGCGGCTGCATGGTGGTTGGCCTCGCACGGGAACACAGCCCAGCTTTGCAGCAACTGGCGGTCCAGCATGCAGAGCGCCTGCACTTCCTGCGCGCCGACCTGGCCGACAGCGACAGCCTGCACGGCATCATGGCCGAGGCCTTGCAATGCCTGCCGCTGGAGCAGATTACCCAATTGCTGCTGATCAACAATGCCGGCGTGGTCAGCCCCATTGCCAGTGCCGGTTTCTACCCCACAGCCGAAGTATCGCGTGCGCTGGCCATCAACCTGACCGCACCCATCTTGCTGACCGATGCACTCTTGCGGCTGACCGATACGCTGGAATGCGAACTGCGCATTGCCTGCATTTCCTCAGGCGCCGCCGTCAAGGCTTACCCCGGCTGGGGCATCTATGGCAGCAGCAAGGCCGGGCTGGACCACTTCTGCCGCCATGTGGCGACCGAACAGCAAGCCGGTAACGTACGCATTGCCGCCATTTATCCTGGTGTGATTGATACGGACATGCAGGCCAGCATACGTCAGAGCGACCCGCAGCAGTTCCGCGAACTGGGGCGCTTTACTGCGCTCAAGCGTGATGGCGGCCTGAGCACGCCACAACAGGCGGCCCGCAAGATTGCCGATTATCTGCTTAGCACGGTGTTCGGCATGGAACCCGTCATCGACATCCGGCAATTGCCGGATAATGCACAATATTGAACCTAATCCAAGCCATGAATCTGAAACACATCAAAGCCGTCGCCTTCGATCTGGATGGCACCCTGGTTGATTCCATTCCCGACCTGGCCGCTGCGGCCAACGCCATGCGTGAGCATCTGGGCCTGCCCGCCCTCACCGACTTGCGCATTCAGGAGCATGTCGGTGACGGCATTGCCAGCCTGGTCCACCGCGCCATCACCGACGAACGCCACGGCCAGGCCGACGCTGCCATCTGGGAGCAAGGCTTCAACTTCTTCGTGCGTTACTATCACGCCCACCTGACTGACAACACCAGGGTTTATCCCGGTGTGCGCGATGGCCTGGGCCTGCTGCGGGCCTTGCAACTGCCGGTGGTGGTGATCACCAACAAATCGGAATACCTGGCCGTTCCGCTGCTGGAGCAGCTGGATCTGCGCGATGCCTTCAGCCTGGTAATCGGCGGCGACACCCTGGCCGAGAAAAAACCTTCCGCCCTGCCCTTGCAGCATGTTTGCGATGTACTGGACATCCAGACCAGCGAACTGGCCATGGTTGGCGACTCCGAAAACGACATCCTGTCGGCCCGTGCTGCCGGGTCCACCGCCATTGCGGTGAATTACGGCTATGCCGATGCCACGCAGTTGCAAGCCGACCTCGTCATCGGCAACCTTGCCGAACTGTACGATTTGATGAAAAAATAAAGCCTCGATTTTTCATTCCACATGGATAAAGCCTGCATCATGACTTTCCTGCCCGCACCGGCCAGTTGGCGATGGCAACGCTGAGCCACATCCTGTTCATCCCTTTCGCTTTCAATCCGGTTTCAAGGTAGCTCACTCATGACGCAAGACGAATTCAACCGGCTGGCCACCGCCGGCTATAACCGCATTCCAGTCACGCTGGAATTGTTTGCCGACCTGGACACCCCGCTGTCCGTGTATCTCAAGCTGGCCAATCAGCCCTACTCCTATCTGCTGGAGTCGGTAGTGGGTGGAGAGCGTTTCGGTCGCTACTCCTTCATCGGCCTGCCCGCCACCACGCGGCTGCGTGTCAATGCGCGCAAGGTACAGGTGGAGTATGGCGACAAGGTGATTGAGCAACACGAAGGCGACCCGCTGGCCTTTATCGAAAGCTTCCAGCAGCGCTTTACCGCCCCGCCGGTAGAAGGCCTGCCGCGCTTTACCGGCGGCCTGGTGGGCTACTTTGGCTACGACACCATCCGCTATGTGGAAAAGCGCCTGGCCGCCACGCAAAAGCCCGACCCTATCGGCACACCCGACATCCTGCTGATGGTGTCCGAAGAACTGGCGGTAGTGGACAACCTGTCCGGCAAACTCTACCTGATTGTGTACGCCGATCCGGCGGTACCGAACGCACTGGCCAAGGCAGAAAGCCGGCTCGGGCAATTGCGCGCACGCCTGCGCGAACCGATGGAAATTCCACTGTCGCTGCCCTCGCAAATCAGCAAAGCCATCTCTGAATATGGCCAGGAAGAATTCAAACAGGCGGTCGAACAGTGCAAGCGCTACATCGTCGATGGCGACATCATGCAAGTGGTACTGGCGCAGCGCATGCAAATGCCCTATAGCGACTCGCCGCTGTCGCTATACCGCGCGCTGCGCAGCCTGAACCCCTCACCCTATATGTTCTTCTACCATTTCGACGACTTCCACATCGTAGGCTCGTCACCGGAAATCCTGGTGCGCCGCGAGCAGGAAACCGTTACCGTTCGCCCCATTGCCGGCACCCGCGTCCGCGGCAAGAACCGTGAGGAAGACGAAGCACTGGCCGAAGAGTTGCTCTCCGACCCCAAGGAAATTGCCGAACACGTGATGCTGATGGACCTTGGCCGCAACGATGTCGGCCGCGTGGCCAACACCGGCAGTGTCAACATTACCGACAATATGGTGATCGAACGCTATTCCCACGTGATGCACATCGTTTCCAGCGTGGAAGGTCGCGTCAAAGGCGATGTGTCCAATATCGACATCCTCAAGGCCACCTTCCCTGCCGGCACCCTGTCCGGTGCCCCCAAGGTACGTGCCATGGAAATCATCGACGAATTCGAACCGACCAAGCGCGGCGTTTACGGCGGTGCCGTCGGCTACCTGGGCTTTAACGGAGACATGGACCTGGCCATCGCCATCCGCACCGCAGTCATCAAGAACGACACGCTCTACGTGCAATCCGGTGCCGGCATCGTGGCCGACTCGGTGCCGGAATCCGAATGGCAGGAAACGCAGAACAAGGCACGTGCCGTCATCCGCGCAGCAGAGCTGGCGCAAGCCGGACTTGATGCCTAAGCAATCACTTACCCCACCCTGCCCAGCAACCCCGCCAAAGCGGGGTTTTTCATGTTGGGTATACACACTGTCGTTTTGGCCGGTTGCGTACACTTTGCCGTAACTGCCACAGAAATACTGCCATCAAGGGCAGGGTTGCCATTGGCCAAGCCACCAAGCGGAACAACAAGATATTAAAACCTGCAAACCATGAATCACCCATCAAGAAAAACCAACAGGTGGCCGATACCATAGACACAATAATTTTATTCAGGCAAATGAAAAAAATTTCACTGCCAGTAAAATTTTCCAGCTTAGCGTAAAGCATGGTCGAAAAAAACAATCCTGCTACAAAATAAAATGCAGAATCCATAAACATATACAATGTCCAAAAAATATCCCCTGGTTCAAAATGCTGCATAGAGATCATATAAAAATACCCCAACAGCAAAACCAGAATCCCCTTGCGAAAACCCACCAAAATACCCGCCAAATAAACAAAATCATTACCCATGTAAAATACAAAACGACTAAAGACAAGACAAAATATCCCCACCGACACCACTAGAAAAGTCATTAAAAACAACATACAAAACGTATATTGCCGACAAAAGAAATCTGGTGAAAATATAGAAAAGACAGCATCCAGAAATCCACTTTTCGACAAGAAAAACAAGCCATACATCAACAAAAACAGTAAAACTATATACGGATAACCTTCCCAAACATAGCGTAAATGATATTGCAGCAACATAAAAAAATCGCTCAACTGATACATTGCAACCTCCAACAAATAAATTAACATCAATCTAAATATATTGCAGCAATCTCACAACACCAGCCGATAAATACAACAGCAATCAACCCAAGCATTTAAACCAAACAATACCCCTACAACACCATACTGATGACGCAAGCCTCACACAGGTATCTGCTGACGATATTCCCGCCAATCCATTTGTACGCAATAAATAAAGCCAACCAGCAATGGCAACGACACCACTGGCCAGCCAAGCACTCTCAACACCAAAACATCAAAAAACAGATTCCAGGTATCTGAAAAGAAAATAGCAAAGACGCCGGCAGAGCAGACACTGGCCAATAATTTATTAACAGCAATAAACCAAAAATCACTCCACACCATATTTTGCAAATCAACATTCAACGATTTGCGCACAAGCACACCAACCAAGCCATAAATCAACATATCAATAAACCGCTGAAAAAATGGCACATCCAACTGCAACTCTCCCAGCTTGACAGCACTACACAGCAAAGCCAATATCAAAATAAAAACTGCACGCACCGGCACCAACAGAACACCAGCCAGAAAAATAAAATCATTCCGCATAAACAGAATTCTATCCTGATAAAACGAAATAGAAATAAAAAGGCTTACCAACACCATCAACGCCAGCAAGACAAAAATGTAAAAATAAAACCATTTAACACCCACACGATGCCGAAAAAAAAGCAACCCATCCAAAAAAAGATAACGACAAACTGACCACACAACAAAAAAAGCCAGAAAGTGCACATAAATAAGCGGCATATTTGCCAGCAACAATTGCACATAATGAAATGCCGTATATCGCAGGTAATTATTATTGGGCATACCCACCTCCAAACCTCATTGCGATCAAAACCAGCCAAAAAAAGTCAAGGGCCAAGGCAGTAGGCAACAACACTTTTATTCTGTTAGTCCAAATGAAAAGACAAAAAAGAAACCGGCCGCAACTAGGCAAGCCGAGCTAATTTCAAAACTACTAATTTAGCTCCCGGCCATGCGGCAATAAATCAGAAACTTCTTGGAATTTGTCATTCACAGGCAACGCTGACCAGCCAGGCAGTGGCACATTCAGCATCGGTGAGGCGGCAGAAGCAGGTATAATCAGCCGGTCACGCTCTTACGCCACTGGATGCCATTCGTTATCTGACACGGCGAGACTGAGACTGACCGACCATCGAAGAGAAGATCCGTTTACATGACCCGCCCGTTCAGCACACTGCAAACCCTGACACTGATCTGCACCTTGGCAAGCTCGTGGCATGCCATGGCCAACAGCAATGATGAATTGATCGCCGCCCGCGATGCTTACCGCAGTAACAATCTGAGCAAGCTCAGCGCCATCGTCAGCGATATGCCGGACAATTATCCGCTCAAGGACTATCCAGCTTATTGGCTGACCCTGAAGGCGCTGGACAAAGACAATGACAGGCAGATCGTCGGTTTTCTCAACAGTGTGCGCGAAGGCTGGATGCCGGAGAAAATTCGTAACGAATGGCTGAAAAAACTGGGCAAACGCGAAGACTGGGGCAGCTTTACCGCCGAATGGAAGAAACTGCCTGCAGAAGCGCGGGATGAGGAATCCATCTGCTACGGGCAGTTGCTGGATGTCCGCCAGGGCCGCAAACCAGACGATCTCAACCGTTTTTTGGACATGCGTGCCGCTCCGGATGGCTGTAACCAGCTGATCACGGCAGCCGCAGCCCAGGGCATGCTGTCGCAGGACTGGCTGTGGCGCCGGGAACGTCTGCTGCTGGCAGGCAATTTCGTCTCGCAAGCACGCCAACTGGCCGATGCCACCAATCTGCCGCTGGACAATGCCAGCCTGAATAATCCGGCCAGCGCCAGCCCGACCACGCCGGGCGGCCAGGAAGCCATCGTCTACGGCATTGTCAGCAAGGCCAGAAGTGACATCAGCGGTGCCGCCGCCCGCCTGAGCGCAATTGAAGCGTCCTTGAGCAAGGACCGCAGCGCGTTTGCCTGGGGCCAGCTCGCGCTGTTATCGGCACGCAAACAAATCATGGGACAGGCACTGCAATGGTATGCCAAGGCGGATCCCCAGCAACTGACCAGCGAACAATGGGAGTGGTGGGCACGTGCCGCGCTGCGCGGCGAGCAATGGGCCGCTCTGGAACAGATCACCCGCAATATGCCGATGGCGGTGGCCAACAAACCGGCATGGCAATATTGGCGCGCCCGCAGCCTGAAGCAACTGGGCCGCGGCAGTGAGGCCCCTGCCCTGTTTGCCAAAGCCAGCAGCGGGCACCACTACTACGCGCTGCTATCGCTGGAGGAGCTGGGCAACACCCTGTCCACGCCGGCCAGCAAAACCGTCCCCAGCAATGCCGATATTGCCGCCATGCGCGCCAATCCGGCCATCCAGCGCGCGCTTGCCTTGCTGGACATCAGCAATAGCGAGGGCCGGGCCGAACTGCGCAGTGATGCACAGCGGGAATGGCGCTGGGCCATGCGCGGTCGCAATGATATGGAGCTGCTGGCTGCCGCCGAAATCGGTCGCCGTGAGGCCTTTTACGACATGGCCATTTACAGCGCCGAACGCACCAAGGAAGACCACGACTATTCCCTGCGCTACCTGACGCCTTACCGGGATGTCACCCAGCGCTACGCCCGCCAGTTGAATGTGGATGATGCCTGGGTCTACGGCTTGATCCGCCAGGAAAGCCGCTTCATTACCGCGGCCCGATCCGGCGTGGGGGCATCCGGCCTGATGCAGCTGATGCCAGCCACCGCCAAGTGGGTGGCCAAAAAGATGGGGCTGGGCAATTATTCGGTCACCGATATTGAAACCAATGTCCAGCTCGGGACGTGGTATCTGCGTTATGTGCGCGACAGCCTGTCCGGCAACGAGGTAATGGCCACCGCAGCGTATAATGCCGGCCCGGCACGCGCCCGCGCCTGGCAGGATAGCCGCCCGCTGGATGGCACCATTTATGCCGAAACCATTCCATTTAGCGAAACGCGCGACTATGTTCAAAAGGTGATGGCCAATGCGGCCTACTATGCCAGTACCTTTGGTCACGACAATATTTCGCTGAAAACCCGTATGGGCACCATTCCGGCCCGTTAGCCCACTTTGCAGCACAGGAGAGAGCAATGCATGAGCAGCGCATTTGTCTTATTGGTGGCAGTGGCTTCATCGGCAGTTATATTGCAGAACGCCTGGCAGAACAGGAAGCCGAACTCACCATTGCCACGCGCAATCGCGACCGTCACAAGGCAGCACTCATCGTACTGCCCAAAACCGAAGTGGTTTCCACCAATGTTCACCACCCGCTGGCCCTGCAGCAATTGCTGGCCGGCCACGATGCCGTGATCAGCATGGTCGGCATCCTGCACGGTTCGCGCAAGGACTTTGAGCGGGCGCATGTGGAACTGCTGGACAAGATCATCGACAGTTGCCACAAGCAGGGCATCCGCCGCATCGTACACATCAGCGCGCTGGGGGCGAACCCGCACGGCCCCAGCGACTACCAGCAGACCAAGGGCATTGCCGAACAGCATTTGCGCGACAGCGCACTGGACTGGACCATCCTGCGTCCTTCGGTTGTCTTCGGACGCGGCGACAGCTTCCTTACCCTGTTTGCCGGCCTGCTCGACAAGCTACCCTTCCTGCCCTTGGCCGGAGCCCACACCCGCTTTGCCCCGATCTGGGCAGATGACCTGGCGCGGGCGGTGCTTGCCTGCCTGAGCAAGCCGGAGAGCATAGGCCAAAGCCTGGATCTGACTGGCCCCCGCAGCTATAGCCTGGCCGAACTGGTGACCTATGTTGGCCGACTGCGCGGTACGCAGCGTCCGCTAATCGCCCTGCCGCAAAACCTGGCCATGCTGCAAGCCGGCCTGATGGAGCTGCTGCCCGGCCCCACCCTGATGAGCCGTGACAATGTCCGTTCGCTCGCCATCGACAATATCAGCCCCCATCCCTTCCCCAGCGACTTGCTGGGCTTCAGCCCCACGCCACTGGAAGTAGTGGCACCGCAGTATCTGGGGCAGGACGAATTCAATCTGGTTTTGTCGGCTTATCGCCGGGAAGCAGCACGCTGATGCAAATCTACCTGGTTGGTGGTGCGGTGCGTGACCGCTTGCTGGGCCTGCCGGTCAAGGACAGGGACTGGGTGGTGGTGGGTGCCAGCGTGGAAGCCATGCTCAAGCAGGGCTACAAACCGGTGGGCAAGGATTTCCCG
Organism: Aquitalea magnusonii; assembly: GCF_002217795.2. NCBI lineage: Bacteria > Pseudomonadati > Pseudomonadota > Betaproteobacteria > Neisseriales > Chromobacteriaceae > Aquitalea > Aquitalea magnusonii. The sequence goes on along the minus strand of NZ_AP018823.1, from coordinate 1,172,839 downwards.
GTATTCCTGCACCCGCGCAGTCACGAAGAATACGCACTGGCACGCACCGAGCGCAAAACCGGCAAGGGTTATCACGGCTTTGCCTTTCATGCCGATGAAAGCGTCACGCTGGAGCAAGATCTGGCGCGGCGCGACCTCACCATCAATGCCATTGCCGAGGATGAACAGGGTCGGGTGATTGACCCTTATCACGGCCAGCAAGACCTGCGCGCCGGCATACTGCGCCATGTCAGCCCGGCTTTTGCCGAAGACCCGGTGCGCATCCTGCGCCTGGCGCGCTTCGCCGCCCGCTTCGGCTTCAGCGTTGCGCCGCAAACCATGCAATTGATGCAGAACATGGTGGCTGCCGGCGAGGTGGACGCCCTGGTAGCCGAGCGGGTGTGGCAGGAAATGGCCAAGGCACTGATGGAGGACAATCCATCGCGCTTCTTTCTGGTATTGCGTGAGTGTGGTGCCTTGCAACGCATCCTGCCGGAAATCGATGCCTTGTTCGGCGTGCCGCAACGGGCGGATTACCACCCGGAAATCGACACCGGCGATCATGTGATGCGCGTCATCGACATGGCAGCCAGCATGCAGCAGCCATTGGCGGTACGGTTTGCCGCCCTGACCCACGACCTGGGCAAGGCGCTGACACCTGCCGATGTGCTGCCGCGCCATATCGGCCATGAACACCACGGTGAAAAACCCTTGCTGGCATTGTGCGAACGGCTGCGCGTGCCGGCGGAATGCCGTGATCTGGCGCGCATCACCGTGCTCAACCACACCAAGATTCACGGCACCGCCCAGATGAAGCCGGCCACCATCTTGCGCTTGTTCAAAGACTGCGACGCGCTGCGCCGCCCGGATCGCTTCCGCCAGATGCTGTGCGCCGTACTGACCGACGCCCGTGGCCGCCTGCATTTTGAAGACTGCGCCTATCCGCAAGTGGAGTGGATGGAAGAGATGCTGCGCGCCGCGTTGGAGGTGGACGCCGGAGCCATTGCCCGCAATTGTGACGACCCGCGCCAGATACCCGCCCAGGTAGAAGCCGCCCGCGTTGCCGCCATCACCCGCGCCCGGCAAGCCTTGCCATCCTCCGCGGCATAACGATGCCAATGTGCTAAACTGCGCACATTCCCAGCCCAGGAGAACCCCTATGAAAACCTGCCTCAGCCTGATTCTGCTGGCATTGAGCACCAGCGCACTGGCCAACTCGGCTTGTGACAAACCCAAGAACGATTTTGACGGCCTGTACTGTCTGAACAAGGTGTACAGCCAGGCAGACAAAGACCTGAACGAGAGCTATGGCGAATTGGCCAAAATGCTGGATGCCAACGGCAGGAAGCAACTGAAAAGCAGCCAGTTGGAGTGGATTCGCCAGCGCAATGCCGACTGCAGCTACAGCGATTCGCGTGGCTTCTTTGTCAATCTGGATTGCGCCACCCGCACCACCATCGACCGTCTGCAATTCATCAATGATCGCAAGCGCGAGTGCAAGAGTGCAGGCTGCATGAACAGCAAGCTGCAATAAACCGCCCCCAGCAGCGCAGGACTATTACTGCCGGACGGCCGCCTGACAACGGGCGGCACCGGCAGCAATGGCACGCGCCAGCCCGGCAGTCACCGCAGGCTGGGACAGCCTCTCCTCTTCCGCCGCGTTCACAATCACCCCATGCTCGATCAGCACCGCAGGCTGGGTGGCCGTCTTCAGCACCACCAGATCATCAAACCAGTAAATACCCAGTGCAGCATCAGCCAGCGGGCGGTTTTCGCCGGCAATCGGCTCGGCATGGTGCAAGGTGGGTCGTTCGCCCGCCTCTTGCAAGGACAGGGCGATCTGGCGGGCGCAGGCCAGGCTGAGTTCGGCAAACGGGTTCTTGCGCGACACAAACAGCGAATAGCCATGAAAACGCCTGGCTTCCGGCAAATATTGCGGCTGCACCGAATCATGATGCACCGACAGCAATAACTGCCGGCCTTGCGCCAGCCGGCTACGCTCGCTCAGTTGTGTGATATTGCCCTCAGCCCCGATCACACTCACCTCCAGCCCGCGTTCACGCAGTTGCTGGGCCAACAGCAGCCCGGCTCGGCGATTGAAGCTGAACTCGGTCTGTCCACTGGCACTGCGGGCTCCGGATGCCTGCAGCGAGTGGCCGATATCCACGGCAACCGACCGCACCTCGGCGGCAGAAACTGGCAGCGCCAGCGCGGCGAGCAAGCCGCACAGTAATAGCCGGCCGCTCAACATGCTGCCCGCGCTTCCAACTGCCTTACCCGCTCGAACAGGCAGACTGTGGCGGCCATCGCCACATTAAGGGATTCGGCATGCCCCGGCATGGGAATGCGTACCCTGGCATCGGCCAGTGCCAGCAAGTCCTGGCTGACACCCGCGCCTTCATTGCCGAACACCAGTGCGACTGGCCCGGTAAGATCCTGGCTATACAGCGAACAGCTCCCTTCCAGATAGGTAACCAGGGTGCGACCAGTAAAATCAGCCAGCGCAGCTTGCAGATCAACCTGCTCGTGAATGTGCAGGACAAAATGGGCACCCATGCCGGCACGCAGCACCTTGGGCGAGTAGACATCGACACAGCCCTTGGACAGCAGCACGTCGCGCACTCCGGAGGCGGCAGCACAGCGCAGGATGGTGCCCAGATTGCCCGGATCCTGAATGTCTTCCAGCACCACCCGTGACGCATCCGCTGCCGGTAACGGCGGTTGAGGGCGCTCACATAGCGCCAGCAGCTCAGGCGGTGTGGTCAGGGCGCTCACCTTGGCCATGATGGATTCCGGCAGCATGATCAGCGTCACGCTGGCCGGCAGCCGCGCCAGCAGGGCCTGCACTTCTGCGTGCTGGCTGGCCGCTTCATTCAGGTACAGCCGGTGTGGTGGCTGCGGCGTGGCCAGACAGGCCTCGGCCAGGTGAATCCCTTCCAGCACCATCAGGCCCTGCTTGCGCCGTTCGCGGCTGTTTTGCACCAGCCGCGCCAGTTGCTTGATTTCTTCGTTATGCGGAGAACTTATGGTTTTAACGGTGTACAACATGCATCAATGGTGCGGCGTCAGCCTGGCCACCAGTTCCTTGAAACGGTGATAGCTCGTGTCGTCGATAGCCCGCCCGCTGCGGCCATTATCCACATAGAACACCCCGGCCAGACGATGACCAAGGTAAAGGCTCATGACAGCAAACTCGCTATCACCGATGTGTTCGAAAAAGTCATCCTCGTACTTGCGTACCAGTTGATTGCGCACGCTTTCCGGTGCATGGAAGCTTTGCGCCTTGCTGGTGAGCAGGGCAAAGAAAGTGCCGGGTTCCAGCTCCAGCACCAGCTTGCGCAGCGCATGCCCCTCTGCCAGCCCTACCTGGTATTTCAGACGCAGGCTGTGGCTGTCGTGATCGTAGCGGTAATACAGCACACGCTCGTATTTGAGGTCATTGGACAGGTGGCGGATGGATTCGCGGATGCCTTGCTCCAACTGGTCCGGCGTTGCCAGGCTGACCGCCTTCTTCATCTGCGGCCGTTTGTATTCCCCTTCGATGAACAGGATGGCACGGGCCGGATAGGTATAGGCCGGGGCGCGGGGCTGGCGGGCTACGGTGAGGCAGGCCTGCACCACCCCCAGATACACCTGCTGCGAAGTGGCACCGATCAACTTGGCCGCCACATCCAGTCCGACATTCCATGGTGCTCGCCACCAGCCCTGCTCCAAGGAATTGGCGGTGGCCATGGCCAGCTTGAGCAATTGCTTGCGCTTGGTGGGTGCGCCACCACCCAGCAAGGTAAGCAAACCGGCGGGCAAGGGAATGGCACGGACAAACTGCTCCAGCAGCTTGGAATAATCGCTGCCGAAATGATCGGCAACCTCTTGCAACAAGGGCTTGTCCGGCAACTGGTTGCGATAGATCAGGTACAGGCAGGCTGGCAGATTGTAGATGAGCGCCGCGACAAAGCAGTCTTCCACCTTGTGCTCACCCGCAATGGAAAGCCATTCCTTGATGATCAGCGCGGCAACCCGGCTGCGGCCCAGCCAATCCTCTACCGCTTCCACCACCTCGGCATCCAGCTTGTCCGGAATCACATGCATGGCGGAGAGCTTGCCAAAACGTGCCACCACCGCCTCCAGCCCCATCAGCATCAGGGTCTGCTCAACCGAGGGAACCGATTCATTGCGCTGCAAGGCACGCGAACCACCCACCACCCGCAGCAGGTCAAACAGCAGCAGCGGATCGGACAGACAAAGATTGGCCAGATCGGTAAAGCTGATCAGGTCGTTGTGACGTGCGCAGGCATCCTTCACCCCATTCAGTGTGGACGGGAGAATCGGCCAGCGCCGCTCGGAGATGGACTGAAACCAGTTAGCGAGATCCATGAGGGTGGCACCAGATCAGCAATTCTTTCTGCAGCGGACCGCCAAGCGGAATCCGGCTATCAGGTTGGACATCGGGAACCGTGAAGGTATTGCTGACCAGCACACTGGCCGCAGCACCTTCGGTCAGAAATTTGTGCCAGACGCGCGGCATGGGAGCCGGCGACAAAAAGGCATATACCGCATCATGCTGGCCCCAGTGCTCATGCCAGAAACTGCGACAGCCAAAGCGCACCTGCACCGGGCGACCGGAAAAATACCAGCGCAACCAGGCCAGCAAGCAGCTACCCCAGGCATTTTCCAGGCCGAGAATGTGCAGATCCGGCCGCAGCGCCGCCAATTGCATGGCCAGCCGGCCATCGCCACAACCGGCCTCCAGCACACGTGCGCCCTGCGGCAGATAAGCGGCCAGCCTGTCGGCAACCTCCTGCGCGGAACGGTAGAGCGGCACGCGCTCGGTCAGGGCATTTCTGCCCAGAGCAAAAGTCAGCAGCAAACCCAGCAGATACACCCAGCCGGGTAGCGCCAACTGCTGCAACACCACTACCGCAGGCACAAACAGGCCATGCACAAACTTTTGCCAGCCCGGCATCCGCCATACATAAGTCAGCAAAACGGCAAACAACCCCTGCAAGATGGCCCAAGCCTGCGGCTGTACCGCCGGCGCAATAAAAAACCATGCCAGCATGGCCGCCAGTAGCTGAAGCAGCAGATGTCGCAGCAGGGATGCGCGCATGCCGGTTTATTCGCTCTTGGCGGACGGGCTTTCAGCCGGACCGATAGGTCCGATCGGCTCCTGACTGAGAGTTGGCTTCACGCCATCGTTCTGGATGGCCTGCTCGGCATCCTTGTTGAGGACCACAATGGTGATACGGCGGTTTTCCGGGCTGAACACATTACTCTTGATCAGCGGGTTGGCTGCCGCCACGCCAACCACGCGCATCACCTTGTCATCTTGCAGGCCACCTGCGATCAGTTCGCGGCGGGCGGTATTGGCACGATCAGCCGACAACTCCCAGTTGCTGTAACCGTTTTGCCCATTACCAAACGGTGTGGCGTCGGTATGACCGGAGATGCTGATACGGTTGGGCAACTGGTTGAGCTGCTGCGCCAATTGCTGCAGCAAGACGCGGGTGTGCGGCAGCATGCGTGAGCTGCCGGAGTCAAACATGGGACGGTTCTGCTCGTCGACAATCTGGATTTTCAGCCCTTCCGGCGTCATTTCCAGCTTCATCTGGTTCTTGTAGTCCTTCAGCACCTGGCTTTGTTCGACGCTGGACTGGATTTTCTGCTGCAGATTATCCAGCGCCTGCTTTTCCAGTACCTTGCGTTCTTGTTCCTTGCTGCTCTTGTTGACCTGGCCGGCTTTCTTGGTGAGGTCGTTGCCGCCGCCCTTCACCACCGAAGTGGCATCACCAGCACCATCGCCGCCGGACATGGCCACCTTGAGTGGCGTCTTGAAGTATTCGGCAATCCCGTTCAGCGTCCCCTGCGAGGCGGAGCCCAACAGCCACATCAGCAGGAAGAAGGCCATCATTGCCGTCACGAAGTCGGCATAGGCAATCTTCCAGGCACCGCCATGATGGCCATGCCCGCCTTTCTTGATGCGTTTGACAATAATGGGGCGTTGCGATTCGTCAGCCATGATCCAACCCTGCCTCGCTTATTTCTTGGCCTGCTTGACGTGGTCTTCCAGTTCCTTGAAGGAAGGACGATCCGTCGAAGTCAGCACCTTGCGACCAAATTCAACGGCCACCTGCGGGGCATAGCCGTTGAGGCTGGCCAGCAAGGTCACCTTGATGGTCTGATAGACACGGGTGCCGTCGCCCAGCTTGTGTTCCAGAATGGTAGCCAGCGGACCGACAAAACCGTAGGCCAGCAGAATACCAAGGAAAGTACCCACCAGTGCGTGAGCAATCAGCATGCCCAGCTCGGATGGCGGTGCGCCCACCGATTCCATGGTGTGTACCACCCCCATCACCGCCGCCACAATACCGAAGGCCGGCAGACCGTCGGCCAGGCCCTTCACGGCATTGACCGGGACTTCGCCTTCATGATGGTGGGTCTCGATTTCCACATCCATCAGGTTTTCGATCTCAAAGGCATTGAGGTTGCCACCCACCATCAGCCGCAGGTAGTCGCAGATGAACTCCACCACATGGTGATCGTGCAATACCGCAGGATATTTGGAGAATACCGGGCTGGCCTCGGGGTTTTCCACATCGGCTTCGACCGACATCAGGCCTTCCTTGCGCACCTTGGACAGAATTTCAAACAGCAAGGTGAACAGCTCCATGTAGAAAGCCTTGTTGTAAGGACTGCCCTTGAACACGGTAGGCAGTGCCTTGGTGGTGGCCTTCAGCGGCGCACCACCGTTGGCCACCACAAAGGCACCAATGGCCGCACCGGCAATCATGACCACTTCCAGCGGCTGCATCAGCGCGCCCAGATGGCCCCCGGCAGCAACAAAGCCCCCCAGCACGGAGCCAAGGATGATGAGATAGCCGATTCCGACAAACATTAGCTTGATCCTGTAATTGTGATTATCGCGACTCGATTGTCCGTTACTGGTTGCTGAATCCGGCATCCCCGCCAAGACCATAACGGACATCAGGCATCAACGTCACATGCTTTCTTGCAGGCCCCAGAGCAGCCGTAGCAACCCCCTGACAAGGCAATGACAGCACGAATAATAGCATGGCATGCCTCGCTTGCAGCGCGCCTGCGTTTATCTTTTGTAGCTGCCAGCCTTGCCGGCAGGCAAGTCGGGCATGACACGGCCAACATGAAAAACGGGCTACCCGCAGGGGCAGCCCGTCATGGCTCAAGCCATCAGCCCGTCACACCAGGCCGCGTTCTTTCAGTTGTTTCTCGAACTCCACCATGCATTTGGCGGCGGTTTCCAGCATCTGGTCGATTTCTTCCTTGCTGATCACCAGCGGCGGAGCCGACACGATATGGTCGCCGCAGGCGCGCATGATCAGATTGTTCTTGAAGAAGATATCGCGGCACATGGTGCCGATTTCGCCAAAATCCGGGAACAGCTCACGCGTGGCCTTGTTCTTCACCAGGGTAAACGCCTGGATCAGGCCCACGCCGCGGACGTCGTCCACATGCTCGAACTGGCTGAACACCTCGCGCCAGCGTTTTTGCATGTAGGGGCCGGTGTCGTTCTTGACGCGATCGACTATGCCTTCGTCACGCAGCGCCTTGACATTGGCGTGCGCCACGGCAGCAGCCACCGGGTGACCGGAGTAGGTAAAGCCGTGATTGAAATCACCGCCTGCGGCCAGGGTGGTGGCAACCTTGTCGTTGACGAATACCGCGCCAATCGGCTGATAGCCGGAGGACAGGCCCTTGGCGGTAGTAAAGATGTCCGGCTTGAAGCCGAATACCTGCTGGCCAAACCATTCACCAGTGCGACCAAAGCCACAGATGACTTCATCGGCCACCAGCAGGATGTCGTATTTCTGACAGATACGCTGGATTTCCGGCCAGTAGGTGGACGGCGGCACAATCACGCCACCCGCGCCCTGGATGGGCTCACCCACAAAAGCGGCCACCTTGTCGGCACCCACTTCCAGAATCTTGTCTTCCACCCACTTGGCAGCAGCCAGGCCGAATTCTTCCGGCGTCATGTCCTTGCCGTGCTTGTACCACCACGGCTGTTCCACATGGACGATGCCCGGAATCGGCAGGTCGCCCTGTTCGTGCATATAAGTCATGCCGCCCAGGCTGGCGCCACCGATGGTGGAGCCGTGATAACCGTTCCAGCGGCCAATCAGGGTTTTCTTGTCCTTCTTGCCCTTCACATCCCAGTAGCGACGCACCATGCGAATCATGGTGTCGACGGATTCAGAGCCGGAGTTGGTATAGAAAACGTGCTTGAAACCTTCCGGTGCCACTTCGGACAGCAGGTGGGACAGCTCCACCACCGCCGGATGCGTGGTCTTGAAGAAGGTGTTGTAGTAAGCCAGCTGTTCCATCTGTTGCTTGGCTACTTCCGGCAGATCCTTGCGGCCATAACCGATATTGACACACCACAGGCCCGCCATGCCGTCGAGAATCTTGTTCCCTTCGGAGTCGTACAGGTAGATACCTTCTGCCTTGGTGATGACACGCGCACCCTGCTGGTTGAGCGAGTTGGTGTCAGTAAACGGGTGCAGATGGTGTGCTGCATCCAGTTCGCGCCATTCGGTCGTAGTACGTTGGTTCTGCATAAAAGCTTCCTCTCTACTATCTCTCCAGCCCTCTGGGGGCTTATTGTTGGGCTGACCGGAATCGGCCAGCCTCAGGCTGCAACAGGACGCTTTCCACACCAAACCCGGCGGTGCGGGCGGCGGAATCAAGCCATCCCTTGCAACTGTCACTACCCTGACATCCGGCACCCCGAACGTCGGCTGCCGATCATCGCTGACCGGCAGCACTCACCTGAAGCTTCTTCTTATACGTGCAGCAGCAGGAACTTGCGCTCCCACGGGCTGATGACGCGGAAGTATTCGGAGAATTCCTTCTCCTTCATGCCCAGGTACATCTTCACAAAGTGCGGACCCATGACTTCCGGAATATCCGGGCAGGCAGCCAGACGCTTGAGCGACTCTTCCGCACCGTGCGGGAACTGGAAAGGCAGCTCGTAAGCATCGGTGGACATCGGCTCGCGCGGCTTGATCTTGTTGACGATGCCCAGATAGCCACAAGCCAGGGTGGCCGCCATGGCGATGTACGGGTTCACGTCCACGCCAGGCACGCGGTTTTCCACGCGGCGGGCGGCCGGGGAAGAATGCGGCACGCGCAGACCGACGGTACGGTTGTCGTAGCCCCACTCCACATTGGTCGGTGCCGCGGTATACGGGCTCAGACGACGGAAGGAGTTTACGTACGGCGCAAAGAACGGCATCACTTCCGGAATGTAGTGCTGCATGCCGCCAATGAAGTGGAAGAAGATGTCGGACGGGCTGCCATCTTCATTGGTGAACACGTTCTTGCCGGTGTTCTTGTCGATCAGGCTCTGGTGCATGTGCATGGCGGAGCCCGGCTCGTTCTCCATCGGCTTGGCCATGAAGGTGGCGTACATATTGTGGCGGAATGCCGCTTCGCGCACGGTACGCTTGAACAGGAATACCTGGTCGGCCAGATCCAGCGGATTGCCATGCAGGAAGTTGATTTCCATCTGGGCGGTGCCGATTTCGTGAATCAGCGTGTCCACTTCCAGATTCTGCGCATGGCAGTAGTCGTAGATGTCTTCGAACAGCGGATCGAATTCGTTCACCGCATCAATCGAATAGGAACGGCGGCCGAATTCGGCACGACCGGTACGGCCGATCGGGGCGGACAGCGGAATGTCCGGATCCGGGTTCGGCGACATCAGGTAGAACTCCATTTCCGGTGCCAGCACCGGCTCGAAGCCCAGTTCGTCAAACAGGCCCAGCACGCGCTTGAGCACGCTGCGCGGTGCCACGTCCACCAGCGAGCCATCGGCGCGGTAGCAGTCGTAAATCAGTTGGGCGGTCGGGTCCACAGCCCATGGCACAAAGCGCAGGGAGTTGGGATCCGGTGTCAGCACCATGTCCGGATCGGTCAGGTCCAGCATGCTGTCGTCCGGATAGTCGCCGGTCACAGTCTGGATCAGCACCGCTTCCGGAAGACGCATTTCCGGGTCGGAGACAAATTTATCCTTGGGAACAATCTTGCCGCGTGCCACGCCGGTCATGTCCGGTACGATGCACTCGACTTCCGTGATGCGATGTTCTCGCAGCCAATCATTGATTTGATTCATGTTTTCCTCTACTTCCATAGTGGCCGGTAAACCGGCTCTGGATGACGTGCGTCTCAGCCCTGGCGGCTGGCACGACGCGCGCGGCAAGCGTCACCGAACGCGTTGAAAATGGCCATGGACACCGGGTTTTCCCAGTATTTCCATTCCGGATGCCACTGCGCGCCATAGGCAAAGCCCTTGGCATCGCGGACCCGGTATGCCTCCACCAGCCCGTCATCCGCCACACCTTCCGCAATCAGGCGGTCGGCCAGACGTTTGATACCTTGCTGGTGCAGCGAGTTCACCTTGACTTCATCCTGCCCCAGCCAGCTCTTGAGCAAGCTGTCCGGTTGCAGGTGCAAGGCGTGAGCCAGACCATACATCTCATCCAGATTCTGAGTATCCGGCTCGCGATGATCGCGGAAACCTGGCTCTTCCTGTACGTGCTGGAAGAGTTCGCCGCCCAGTGCAACATTGATTTCCTGGAAACCGCGGCAAATACCCAGAAGCGGGATGCCTTCTTGCAGAAGAAGGTCGATGAACGGCAGCGTGGTTGCGTCACGCGCCGGATCATGAAGTGTTCCCTGGCGGCTGGCTTCTCCGCCATAACGATGTGGCTCTACATTGGACAGCGAACCTGGCAGCAGTACGCCGTCCACCAATTTGAGATATTCGCGCAGCGGCGCTGCATCACCCAGCGACGGGATCAGCACCGGAATACCGCCCACGCCACCTGCGGCAGCGGCAATGTACTTCTCGCCAACCGCGTGAAATGGCAGACCGCTTACCAGTTTCACATCACACGGAATGCCGATGATCGGTTGCTGCATAAGGACCTCGTTAACTCGATTGAGGCGTTCGCTACTGCGAGCGCCGACAGTTGCAACTTCACTGCGCTGGTGCGCCGACCGGGCGGGACTGGCCGGCGCAAACCCGGCAACACCGGCCGGGGGCCTTCATTGGCATGACATATTCTGCGCCCTGCTACCGCAACTGCCCAGCCAGTCTCGCCATTGCCAGGCAAGGGACAAAACAACTACGCAGTGGAAAGTATGCTGTCGCTGTGCAGAATACCAGCACGAAACAGCATGCCATGGTTCTTGCATCAAGCCAAGGTTTGATCAAATATACCGTTGCGCTTGTTTAAAAAAATCCACAGCGCACTTGATTCCTGTGGTCGATTCTGGCTATAAACTCGAAAACTTGCAAAATAATTTGATTTTGCGACGCAACAACAGATGCAGGATACGATCAAAAACCCTATGATGGAACGTCTAAAATTATTAACATAGATGGAAACCGCCAGATGGATGTTGGAGCACGATTGAGAGTGGTCAGAGAGCGCTTCGGACTCTCGCAACGCGAACTTGCCAAGCGGGCAGGCGTCACAAACGGCACGATCTCGCTGATCGAGCAGAATCGCGTCAGCCCGTCGATCAGCTCCTTGAAGAAAGTGCTGGAGGGCATGCCCATGACCTTGGCCGAATTCTTCACTTTTGATGTAGAGCCGCAACAGCCACGCGTGTTTTATCAGGCCAAGGAGCTGCCCAATCTGGGCAATGATCAAATCAAGCTGCTGCTGGTTGGCACTGCGCACGAACGGCGTGACATTGCCATTCTGAAAGAACATTACGAACCGGGTGCCGACACCGGGCCGGACATGCTGACGCATGAAGGCCAGGAAGGTGGTGTCATCATCGCCGGCTCGATCGAACTCACGGTCAATAATGAAACCCGTGTCCTGGGACCGGGCGACTCTTACTATTTTGACAGCAAGCTGCCGCACCGTTTTCGCAATATCGGCCAGCAAGTCTGTGAAATCGTCAGCGCCAGCTCGCCGCCCACATTCTGATTGACGGTTGCCAGCCACGAGCAACCGGGATCACCGCATATAACATCAGGAGAACACCAATGGCTCGTACCCATGCACAGTGGAAGCAGTTTGCTGCCGAACTCAATATCGAAGGCCGCGCTTTCATCAACGGCGCTTACACCAGCGCCGCCGATGGCAAGACCTTTGACTGCATCAACCCGGCCAACGGCCAGAAGCTGGCCGACATCGCCTGGTGTGGAGAGGCGGAAGTGGATGCAGCGGTCAAGGCAGCCCGTGCCGCTTTTGATTCCGGCGCATGGTCCGAGCTGGCTCCGCTGGCACGCGGCAAGATCCTCAAGCGCTTTGCCGCGCTGATCCGTGAGCATGGCGACGAACTGGCCCTGCTGGAAACCCTGGACATGGGCAAGCCGATTGGCGACTCCACCACGGTGGACGTGCCGGGTGCGGCGTATTGCGTGGAATGGTTTGCCGAAGCCATCGACAAGATCGGTGGCGAAGTGGCCCCGGTCGACCCCAAGCTGGTAGGCCTGGTCACCCGTGAAGCCATTGGCGTGGTGGCTGCGGTGGTGCCGTGGAACTTCCCCATCCTGATGGCAAGCTGGAAATTCGGCCCGGCGCTGGCTGCCGGCAATGCCGTCATCGTCAAACCGTCGGAAAAGTCTCCGCTCACCGCCATCCGACTGGCCCAACTGGCCAAGGATGCCGGCATTCCGGATGGCATTTTCCAGGTATTGCCGGGTGCCGGTGAAGTCGGCAAGGCGCTGGCGCTGCACATGGACGTGGATTGCCTGGCCTTCACCGGCTCCACCGGCGTGGGCAAGCTGATTGCCGGCTATGCCGCACAGTCCAACCTCAAGCGCGTGTGGCTGGAGCTGGGCGGCAAATCGCCCAATATCGTGCTGGAAGACTGCGCCGATATCGCCAAGGCTGCCCGCACCGCTGCCGGCGGCATTTTCTTCAATATGGGGGAAATGTGTACCGCCGGCTCCCGCGTATTGGTACACCGCAAGGTAAAGGAACAATTCCTGGCTGAATTCAAGCAGGCCGCGCAAGGCTGGTATCCGGGCGATCCGCTGGATCCGGCCACCAGCATGGGTGCCATCGTGGACAAGATCCAGTACGACAAGGTGCTGTCCTACGTGGACAAGGGCATCAGCGAAGGTGCCGGCCTGATTTGTGGCGGCAAGGCGGCCCACACCGACAAGGGCCTGTTTATCGAGCCGACCGCCTTTGATTGCCAGCGCCCGGACATGACCACCTGCCGCGAGGAAATCTTCGGACCGGTCCTGTCGGTGATTACTTTCGATACCATCGATGAAGCTGTCCGCATTGCCAATGATACCGAGTACGGCCTGGCTGCCGCGGTATGGACATCCAATGTCAGCACCGCGCATCAGGTGGCGCGCCGTCTGCGTGCCGGTACGGTATGGGTGAACTGCTATGACGAAGGTGGCGACATGAACTTCCCCTTCGGCGGCTTCAAACAATCCGGTAATGGTCGCGACAAATCGCTGCACGCGCTGGAAAAGTACACCGAGTTGAAGAGCACGCTGATCAAGCTGTAAGCCAATCCGGCTTGTTGTAAACATGCGGGCCTTTGCCAGTGATGGCGAAGGCCCGTTTTGCCATACACGTGCTCGACAGATTTACAAGGTGTACTGCTGAATGATGCCGATTTGCCGCTCCGCCAGCGTCAGCAATTGACCTGCATTACGCGCAGCGTCTGCAGCACTGACGGAAGATGCTTCGGCCATTTGCACCACCTGCTCGATACGATGGGCAATGCTGTTGGCCGACTGCCCCTGCTCGGCAATGGAAATCGCCATTTCCTCTACCATTTTGACGGTACTGACTGTCGCATCACCAATCTTGTTGATTGCCTGATCCGCATCATCGGCTCTGGATACGCCCAGCCGCGCCAACGCTTCGGCAACTTTCATTTGCTCGGTGGCCTGGGTGGATTTATCACGCATCGCATGAATGGTTTGTGCGATTTCCTGGGTGGAAACCGAGGTACGCTCTGCCAGCTTGCGCACCTCGTCGGCCACCACGGCAAAACCCCGTCCCAGCTCCCCGGCCCGCGCGGCTTCAATGGCGGCATTCAAGGCCAGCAGATTGGTCTGGTCGGCAATATCCTTGATCACCAACACCACGGTATTCACTGTGCTGCTATAGTTTTCCAGCTCGCGAATGCTGGCTCCCGACCGTTCCACCGCCTGGGAGATTTCACGGATATCCTGAATGGTTTGGGTAATGGTAGCCGATCCCTGATGCGCCAGCGTTCCTGCCTCTTGTGCAAGATTGCGGGCATACGCCGTGCGCTCGGCAATATGGTTTACCGCAACCGTCATTTGTTCGATCGAAGCGGCCATACTGGCAGATGCTTCACTCTGCTGACTGGAAGCCAGGGCTACCTCTTTGGCTGACTGACTGAAATCTTTGGAAGACACCATCACGGCGCGCGCACTGGTCTGCATTTCGCCAAAGTTATGATGCAGATTCTCAATCAGCGCGTTCACCGTATTCAGCACATCACTGACTTCATCCCTACCCTTTCTCACATGGCGCACGGTGAGGTTCTTATCCTTGTTTAACTGATGAATAACGGATTTCATTTCTGCCAAGCCACCAGCGATAGCCCGATAAACATTTAAATATACAAGCGACAATATCAGAAAAGAAATTCCGGCAACGGAAGAGAGTATAAGCACATTGCGGGCCGAAGCAGATGCATCCTCGTGCTGAATTTTTTCGGCGATTTTCATATTGTAGGCAATATGCTCACGAATAGCGCGCATGAATGCCTCGGCCGCCACCTTGACATCTCCACTCAAAAATTGCGCAAGAGCAAGGCTTCGCCCGGTCGCGGTGGCTTCCATAGCAAGTGCAGACAGCACCACTTTATGGTAGCGATCAAAAGCTTCCTTATTTTTCAAGAGCAGTGCCTTATCCTGCTGGTCATATAGATCATTGCTTTCATATCGATCCAACGCCTGCTTCAGTTGCACTGCTGCCGCCTGAAACATTTGCAGCAGTTTTTTACGCTCCTCAGCAGAATCCACCAGCAATGTCTTGTTGGCATCGGTACGCATTTCTACAAATGCATCAACAGCACTATTCAAATCCCTGACTGATGGCAGCAGATTATTCAACGCATCATCCAATCTTCGATCTGCCATTTTTTCAAAACTGATTGCCATTACCACCAGAATCAGCATGGTCAATACCGAGACCAGAATGGACATTAATAATCTTGATGAGAGCTTCATCACACACCTCAGTCATTTGGCGGGAAATATCTTGCTTATAGCACCCTCATCATCAGCTACAAGCATTACCAAATAACTGCGGCTTAGCCTTTAGTACAGGTGGAAATATCTGCAAAAAATCGGCTATAAACTAAGGCAGTTTTATCATCAAAATCTCATTACATACAGCCTGCCTTTACCAGCCACCGCAATTAATAAATTAAAATTCAAAATCCCAATAAAAAAGGCGCTTCCTCAGAAGCGCCTGGTAACAACATCGGTATTGATTGATTAATGCAAAGCCATTACCCGGCCTGACAGCCAGCACGCGTGAAGCAGGCTGCTGCTCAGGCCATGGGACACAGTGTCAGGCTTGCGCTGCCATATTCAATGCCAGCGCCTCGGCCACACGAATACCATCCACCCCGGCAGACAGAATACCGCCAGCGTAACCGGCACCTTCGCCAGCCGGATACAGGCCTTTCACGTTCAGGCTTTGCAAATCTTCACCACGGGTGATGCGCAGTGGCGAGCTGGTGCGGGTTTCCACCCCGGTCAGCACGGCGTCGTGCATGTCGTAGCCACGGATTTTCTTGCCAAACTCCGGCAGTGCCTCGCGCATGGCGGCAATGGCAAAATCCGGCAGCGCGCTGGACAGGTCGGTCCAGTGAACGCCGGGCTGGTAGGACGGTTCCACCGAACCCACGGCGGTGGAGGGGCGTCCGGCCAGGAAGTCGCCTACCAGTTGGGCCGGGGCTTCATAGGTGCTGCCACCCAGTACATAGGCGTGACTTTCCAGCGCGCGCTGGAAAGCAATGCCGGCCAGCGGGCCGCCCGGATAGTCTTCCGGGTTGATGCTCACCACCATGCCGGAGTTGGCATTGCGCTCGGCACGGGAATACTGGCTCATGCCATTGGTCACTACGCGGCCTTCTTCCGAGGTGGCCGCTACCACCTGACCACCCGGACACATACAGAAGCTGTACACGGCACGGCCATTGCTGGCGTGATGCACCAGCTTGTAATCGGCAGCGCCCAGAATGGGGTGACCGGCATACTTGCCCCAGCGGGCCTTGTCGATCATGGTTTGCGGATGCTCGATGCGGAAGCCGACCGAGAAGGGTTTGGCTTCCATGAATACGCCACGCTGGTGCAGCATTTCGAAGGTGTCACGCGCACTGTGGCCCAGCGCCAGAATGACGTGATCGGCCTCGATCTGACTGCCATCGGCCAGGGTCAGACCGCGAATATGACCATTGTCGATATGCAGATCAGTCACGCGCTGCTGGAAACGGATTTCCCCGCCCAGCGACTCAATCTCGGCGCGGATTTTTTCCACCATGCTGACCAGGCGGAAGGTACCGATGTGCGGCTTGGCAATAAACAGGATTTCTTCCGGTGCGCCGGCCTTGACGAACTCGGTCAGCACCTTGCGCCCCAGATGGCGCGGGTCCTTGATCTGGCTGTACAGCTTGCCGTCGGAGAAGGTGCCGGCTCCGCCTTCACCAAACTGCACGTTGGATTCCGGGTTCAGCACATTCTTGCGCCACAGGCCCCAGGTGTCCTTGGTACGCTCACGCACTTTCTTGCCGCGCTCCAGCACGATGGGCTTGAATCCCATCTGCGCCAGCACCAGCGCCGCCAGAATGCCACAGGGGCCAAAACCCACCACCACCGGACGCTTGTTCAATGTGGCCGGTGCCTGGGCAACAAAATGGTAGCTGGTATCCGGCGTGGAGAGCACATGGGGATTGCCCTTGAAGCGGGCCAGCAGCTTGGCCTCGCCTTCCACTTCCATATCAATGATGTAGGCCAGGCTCATCACGCCGCGACGGGCATCGTAGCTGCGCTTGAAGACGGTATAGTTTTTCAGGTCGGCCGGTTTGATGCCCAGATAGGCCACAATGGCGTCGGTGAGTTCTGCTGCGCTGTGATCCAGCGGCAGTTTGAGTTCGGTAATGCGTAACATGCTGATTCCAATACCCTGGTTGCTGTCTATTCAACAAGGGCCGTATTGTAGGAGGGACGCCCTGCAAAAGCAAAACCGGCCACAGCGGGCCGGTTTTGCCAGGCAGAAAACTGGCTTAGTCGCGGAAGTTGTTGAACTGCAGCGGTACGCCGTTTTCCTTGTCGTCGGCAATTTCCTTGCGCAGCAGGGCAATGCACTCTTGCAGCAGGTCGCGCTTGGCACCGGACACGCGCACCGCCTCGCCCTGAATGCTGGCCTGCACTTTCAGTTTGGCATCCTTGATGATCTTGACGATTTTCTTGGCCATCTCGGTTTCCAGGCCTTCCTTCACGGTCAGCACTTTCTTGACCTTGTTGCCGCTGACTTTTTCCAGCTTGCCGTATTCCAGGCTGCGCACATCCACGCCGCGCTTGGACAATTTGTTGACCAGGATGTCGTTGACCTGGTCCAGCTGGAATTCGGCATCCGCATACAAGGTGATGTCCTTGTCGGTCTGCTCGATGCGGGAGTCGCTGCCCTTGAAGTCGTAACGGGTGGACACTTCCTTGTTGGCCTGCTCGACAGCATTGCGTACTTCTACTTTATTGACTTCGGAAACAATATCGAAAGACGGCATGGCGTGATCCTGTAAGGCATGTATATCTGAATGGCGCAATTCTAGAGATTGCGCACGGCCTTGTCACTCGCCAGCCTGCGCACCGCCCTCGCCCAGGCGCGCACGCATGGCCTCCACTTCCTGCAAACGGTTGCTGATGGATCCCCAGTACCGGGTATTAAGCGCGGCGATCACCGCATCCACCAGCAGCATCAGCGGCGTATTGCTGTCCCAACCGGAAGGACCTGCGGTATGCGCGGCCAGGGTGAAGCGCGCCACCCGGGAAACCGGCGACAGCCACTGATCGGTAAACAGCAGCACGTTCACCTTGCGCTGGGCGGCCATCTGCGCAATGTTGAGCGCACCATCCCAGTAGCGCCGGATGTCAAAGATCACCAGCACATCGTGCTTGCCCATGTCCACCAGCGAGTCCGCCCAACTGGAGGGCAGTCCGCGCAGATGCACCACATCAGCACGCACCACTTTCAGGTGGTGGCACAAATAGGCCGCCAGCGGATCGGTCAGCCGGCCGCCCAATAGCCAGATGCGGTGTTTGCGTTCGCCCAGCATGTCCACCACACCATCAAATTCGGCACGCGGCAGATGGGCCACGGTCTGCTGCATCAACTGCGCCACCTTAGTGGCGTAAGCCACCAGAAAGTCGTGATCGCCCTGCAACTGGGCCGGATCGTGACGCAGCAAGGGCGACTGCAGCCTGACCTCCAGCTCATCCCGCAGCGCAGTCTGGAAGGCGGTATAGCTGTCATAGCCCAACTTGCTGATCAGCCGCAGCACGGTTGGTCCGCTGACATCGGCACGCGCTGCCAGTTGGGCAATGGTTTCCAGTCCGGCCACCGGGTAATTGGCCAGCAGCACGCGCCCCACCTTGCGCTCGGTTGGGGTCAGGCTTTCAAACAGACTGCGGAGTTCTTCCGCAATGGACCGCTGATGACTCAAGGTGTTCTCCACAATCAGGCCATGACTGACAAGCCCTTGTTAACAATCCTGCAGGCTAAACGGCAGCGGGATGCATGAAGCAAATGATACCAGCCATCTTGTAACAAACCGCATTGTGGCATTGCTTCCACATTGCATAGCACAATCTAATTTCTATTACATTTTATTCTTGATTTGCAAATTTCTAACGAACAATACTGCGCACAACAGGAGGAAGACCACACCTGCCACCCACCCAACACCAGCACAAGGAGCAATCATGGATGCTCGGCATGTGAAGACAATGGCGGATTTGAAAACCCTGATCGAACAGCGTCAGTTACGGCAGATCAAGGTTGGCCTGGTAGATATCGATGGCGTGATGTGCGGCAAATACATGTCGCGCGACAAGTTCCTGTCCTCGCTGGAGGGCGGCTTTGGCTTCTGTGACGTGGTATTCGGCTGGGATGTGGGAGACAAGCTGTACGACAACACCCTGCTTACCGGTTGGGGCCGCGGCTATGGCGACGCGCAGATCAGGCTGATTCCCGAGTCCTGCCGCGAGCTGCCGCTGGAAGACAATATGATCTTCGTGCAGGGCGAGGTGCTTGGCCGGCTGGAAGGGCTGTGTCCGCGCGGCGTGCTGCGCCGGGTAGTGGAGCGCGCCCGTGCCATGGGCTTTGAGCCGATGGCTGGCTTCGAGTATGAATTCCTGGTCACCGACGAAAGCCATGAGGCGCTGCAGGGCAAGCTATACCAGCAGCCCAAGCCACTGGGCAGCGGTGCTTTTGGGTACTCGGTCTTGCGCAACTCGGTGAATACCGAGTTCTATCGCGGCCTGCTGGATTTGTGCGAACAGATGGATATGCCGATCGAAGGCTTTCACGAAGAAACCGGCCCCGGCGCACTGGAAGCCGCCCTGACGGTGGACAAAGCCATGACGGCGGCCGACAACGCCGTCTGCTTCAAAACCTTTTCCAAGGTTCTGGCGGAGAAACAGGGCCGCATGGTGTGCTACATGGCCAAATGGAACGAGGAGCACTCCGGCCAGGGAGGCCACATCCATATCTCGCTGAAAGACCGGGACGGCCACAGCGCCTTCCACCAGGACGGGCGTGAGCACAATATCAGCGACACCATGCGTCATTTCATTGGCGGCATCCAGAAACTGATGCCGCAATTCATGAGCCTGGCCGCACCCACCATCAATAGTTTCCGCCGCCTGGTACCCGGCTACTGGGCTCCCACCAGCGCCCTGTGGGGCGTGGATAACCGCACCGTGGCCATTCGTGCCATTCCGGGCAGCAGCAAATCCCAACGGGTGGAATACCGCCTGCCGGGTGCGGATACCAATCCTTATCTGGCACTCGCCAGCGGTCTGGCCGCCGGACTGTACGGCATAGAAAACAAGATTGAGCCGGAAGAACCGGTGACTGCCAACGGTTACCTGATGCAGGCACCACCGCACCTGCAACTGCACCGCACCCTGTGGGATGCCGCCCAGGCCCTGCGCGCCTCGTCTGCTGCCCGCGACTGGTTTGGTGATGATTTTGTCGATCACTTTGCCGCCACCCGCGAGTGGGAAGAACGTGAGTTCCAGCGCCATGTCACCGACTGGGAATTGAAACGCTACTTCGAGATCATCTAAATGCGCACATCTTATTCCGTGATTTCTCCCGTCGATGGTGCCGTCCTGCTGGAGCGGCCCTATGCCACGGCCAGCCACACCCAGGCGGTACTGGATGCCGCCAAGGCAGCACAGCACGGCTGGCAGCATACCCCGCTGGCCGAACGCCAGGCCTTGATCGGCCTAGCCGTGGACTGGCTGGTCGCCCACAAGAATGCCTGTGCCGAAGCCATTAGCCGCCAGATCGGCCGCCCCATCAGCCAATCGCCCGGCGAAGTGCGCGGTCTGGAAGAGCGCGCCCGCTACATGCTGTCCATTGCCGAGGAGGGGCTGGCCGACATCCACCCTGCCGCCAAGCCCGGCTTTCAGCGCTTTCTGCGCCGCGAAGCGCTGGGTACGGTGTTGGTACTGGCACCATGGAATTACCCCTTCCTTACCGCCATCAACACCATCGTGCCGGCGCTGGCCGCCGGCAATAGCGTCATCCTCAAGCACTCCTCGCAAACACCGTTGGTGAGTGAGCTGTTCCAGCAGGCTTTTGATGCCGCCGGGCTGCCGCCGGGCGTATTCCAGAGCCTGCAACTGGACCATGCCGCCACCCTGCGGCTGGTGGCGGCACCGCAGATCGATTTTGTTGCCTTTACCGGCTCGGTGGCCGGTGGCCGTGCCGTACAGCGGGCGGCCAGTGAGCGCTTTATCGGTGTAGGACTGGAGCTGGGCGGCAAGGACCCGGCCTATGTGCGCGCCGATGCCGACCTGGCCTGCGCCATCGAAAACCTGGTGGACGGTGCGTTTTTCAACTCCGGGCAATCCTGCTGCGGTATCGAACGCATCTATGTTCACCGCAGCCACTACGCCGCCTTTGTTGACGGCTTTGTCGCGCTCACCAAGGCTTACCGCTTTGGCAATCCACTGGATGCCGACACCAATCTGGGCCCCATGGTGCGTGCCAGCGCCGCCAGTTTTGTGCGCGGCCAGATTGCCGACGCCGTGGCCGCCGGGGCCAAGGCCCTGATTCCTGCCGGCCACTTTGCCGCCGATGCACCCGGTACGGCCTATCTGGCCCCGCAGGTGCTGGTGGACGTGCATCACGGCATGAGCGTAATGCGCGACGAGAGCTTCGGCCCGGTCATCGGCATCATGCCGGTGGACTCGGATGCCGAGGCCATCGCCCTGATGAATGACAGCACCTACGGCCTGACTGCCTCGCTGTGGACGCAGGACCACCAGGCGGCAATCCGCTTGGGGGATGAGCTTGCCACCGGCACCGTGTTCATGAACCGTTGCGACTACCTGGACCCTGCCCTCGCCTGGACCGGGGTCAAGGACACTGGCCGGGGCATTTCGCTGTCGGTACTGGGCTATCAGCAACTCACCCGCATCAAGTCCTTCCATCTCAAGGGGTAGATCATGCAACTGCAAGGCAACTGGAACTATCCGACCAGCATCCGCTTTGGCGCAGGCCGCGCCAGCGAATTACCCGCACTGTGCCGACAACTGAACATGCACCGCCCGCTGCTGGTTACTGATCCGGGCCTCTGTCGGCTGCCGCTGGTGGCGCGCTTGCTGGACTACCTGGCATCCGCCGGCCTGCCAGCGCAGCTATTTAGCGACATGCGCCCCAATCCGGTGGGGCGCGATGTCTACGCCGGCATCCATGCCTACAAGGAAGGCCGGCACGATGGCGTGATTGCCGTGGGGGGTGGCAGCGCGCTGGATGTGGGCAAGGCCATTGCCCTGATGGTGGGCCAGGATCGTCCGCTATGGGATTTTGAAGATGTGGGCGACAACTGGCTGCGGGTGAATGTGGCCGGCGTGGCCCCCACCATTGCCATCCCCACCACTGCCGGCACCGGCTCCGAAGTGGGCCGCGCCTCGCTGATCATTGATGAGGAAGACCACCGCAAGGTCATCATCTTCCACCCGTCCATGCTGCCACGACTGGTTCTGGCCGACCCGGAACTCACCACCGGCCTGCCGCCACAGCTAACCGCGGCCACCGGCATCGATGCCTTCGTGCACAATTTCGAAGCCTATTGTTCACCGTTTTATCACCCACTGGCACAGGGTGTGGCGCTGGAAGGCATGAAACTGGTGCATGACTGGCTGCCGGCCGCCTATGCCGATGGCGGCAATATCGAAGCCCGTACCCACATGCTGGCGGCGTCCATCATGGGCGCCACCGCCTTCCAGAAGGGACTGGGCGGCGTGCATGCGCTGGCCCATCCCATCGGTGCGGTGTTCGACACCCACCACGGCCTGGCCAATGCCATCCTGCTGCCCTATGTGATGGTGCGCAATCGTCCTGCCATTGCCGACAAACTGACCGCCGCGGCGCGCTATATCGGTCTGGCCGATAGCAGTTTTGACGGTTTCCTGGCCTGGATACTGCAATTGCGCAGCGCGCTGGGCATTCCGCACAGCCTGGGTCAGATCAACCTCCCGATCGGGCAGGCTGACACCATCGGCCGCATGGCCAAGGCCGATCCCAGCGATGGCGGCAATCCGCTCGCGCTCAGCGCCAGCGACTACAGCAGCATCTATCAGGCCGCCGTGGAAGGAAGGCTGCCATGAAGCCCCCGCTGATCGGCCTGACCACCTACCCCGCCGGCCAGGGCCATGGCTATCACACCCCGCTGGACTATGTACACGCCGTGGTGCGGGCGGGCGGGGCACCGGTATTGCTTCCCCCGGTGGGGCAATCCGCCATCGACAGCTGGCTGGCTGCCCTGGACGGGGTTGTGCTGATTGGTGGCGGCGATATTGCGCCAGCGCTGTTCGATGGTGGCTTGCACCCCACCATCTACAACCTCAGCCCGGAACGGGACGAAACCGAAATCGCACTGGCACGCTCCCTGCTTGCATGCAAGCTGCCCACGCTGGCCATCTGCCGCGGTTTGCAGATTATCAATACCGTGCTGGGTGGCAGCTTGCATCTGCATCTGCCGGATGTGGTGGGTGAAGCGGTAGAACACCGGGTGCCGCCACGCGACCCCACCCTGCACAGGGTGCGGGTGGCCGCAAACTCCTGCCTGGCCGGGCTGCTGGGCAGCACGCAAATCAGCAGCAAATCCTGGCACCACCAGGCAATCGACCGTGCAGGCCATGGCGTGCGCGCCGTCGCCTGGGCCGAGGATGGCGTGATTGAAGCCATTGAAATCGATGATGCACCGCAGGTGATTGCAGTGCAGTGGCATCCGGAGCTTTCCGCTGCCGAAGACAGCCGCCAGCAGGCGCTGTTTGATGCATTGATCCGCATGAGCAGCAACAAGAACTGAAGCCGGTGGCTGCACGCACCGCCATTCGGTCATTACGGCAGCAACGTGCCGCAGAACACCAGCAGCAGACCGGCAGGAACAGGATCGCCGCCATGGGGGCGAGCAATAGGCAACACCGACCCTCGGCCATCCTCTTGCCCGGCGCTTGCTGGTAATGCAAAGGGTGATGTTTCAGCAAGTGCATTTCCACAAGGTGTCATTCAACACAGGAAAAAGGATCATCATGAAGCGAGATCAGCACGCCGCCACGCCGCCGGGCGAGGACGAGAAACTGTTACACAGCATGGGTTACGCTCAGGAGTTGTCCAGACGCATGAGCGGTTTTTCCAACTTTGCCATTTCCTTTTCCATCATCTGCATCCTGGCCGGCGGCATCACCGCCTTTCCCGCCGGACTGAGCGCCGGAGGCGGCGCATCCATCGGCATAGGCTGGCCGGTGGGTGCCCTGTTTGCCAGCATTGTCGCTGCGGCCATGGCGCAAATTGCCTCTTCCTACCCCACCGCCGGCGGCCTGTATCACTGGTCGTCCATCCTCGGCGGCAAGGGCTTGGGTTGGGTCACCGCCTGGATCAATCTGCTAGGGCTGATCTTCGTAGTGGCTTCGGTCAATTTCGGCGTGTATGACCCCTTTTTCAAAACCCTGATTGCCCCCCTGCTGGGCATCAATCCAGAGCAACTCACCTGGACGGAACAAACCCTGTTTCTGGCGGGCATCACCATCAGCCAGGCATGGCTCAACCATCTGGGCATCAAGATCACCACCCGTCTGACCGATATGTCCGGCTACCTGATTTTCGTCATTGCCGTGGTCCTGACCGTTGCGCTGCTGGCCTATGCCCCCGGACCGCTGGACTTCTCCCGCCTGTTCACCTTCAGCAACTTCAGCGGTGCCGATGGCGGCACCTGGCCCAAGACGGACAGCAGCCTGCTGGTTTTCCTCTCCGGTCTGCTGCTGACGGTGTACACCCTCACCGGCTATGACGCTTCGGCCCACACTTCCGAAGAAACCCATCAGGCCGCCCACAATGTACCCAAGGGCATTTTGCGCTCCGTGCTATGGTCCGCCCTGTTCGGCTACATCCTGATCTGCACCTTCGTGCTGGTACTGCCCAGCATGCAGGCTGGCGTCAAGGCCGGCATGGGCTTTTTTGACCTGCTGCTGGGCAGCCTGCCGCCGCTGCTGAAGGCCGTGCTGGGCATCGGCATTTTCCTGGTGAACTATCTGTGCGGCCTGGCCTGCCTGACATCCACCTCTCGCATGATGTATGCCTTTGCCCGTGATGGCGGCCTGCCCTTCTCCCACCAGCTTAAACAGGTACACCCGGTTCACCGCACCCCCGGCCTGGCCATCTGGGTGAGCGCCACCCTGGCTATCGTCGCCACCCTGTACGGAGATGCCTTTACCGTATTGTCCGCCGGTTCTGCGGTATTCCTGTACATTTCCTACATCATTCCGGTGACTGCAGGGATGTTTGCCGAAGGCAAGACCTGGACGCACAAAGGTCCGTTCAGCCTGGGCGCGGCATCAAAACCGATCGCCCTGCTGGCCACTCTTGGCGGTGCCATTCTGGCCTTTGTCGGCATGCAGCCGCCCAATCAGAAGGTGTTATACCTCACCGTGGCACTGCTGCTGGTGCTGCTGTTTTTCTGGTTCGTACTGGGGGTGCGCAAGCAGTTCAAGGGGCCGCCCATCGGTGAGCGCATCCAGAAACATCAGGCACACATCCGCGAGATCGAGAGTGCGCTGGACAAGACCGCCTGACCCTGAGGTCGGCAACCATGACGGCCATGCCCAGCATGGCCGTTTTCTGTTGAATACACCGGGAACAAAGCAAGCCAACCGGACAAGCCTGCTTGTCCGCTGCCAGAAAATACTTAATGATGTTGTCTTGTTTACCCTGAGAGCGTCGCCATGATCGTAAGCCCTGAGCAACTGGCAGCCTTCACTGCCGCAGCAGTACTGATCACCCTCTCCCCCGGACCTGACAATCTGATGGTCCTGAGCCTGGGCATCGCCAAGGGGCGGCGGCAGGGCATGGTATTTGGCCTGGGCTGCGCGCTGGGCTGCATCACCCACACCCTGCTGGCGGCACTGGGGGTGAGCGCACTGATTGCCGCCTCGCCCACTGCCTTTGGCCTGCTGAAATTTGCCGGAGGCGCGTATCTGGTATATCTGGGCTGGCAGGCTATCCACAGCAAGGGAAGCAGCCTGCACGCCGATGGCAGTCAGGCTGGGAACACCCCGCTGGCAGCACATTTTCGCAAGGGCCTGATTGCCAATGCCATCAACCCCAAAGTCGTGCTGTTCTTTCTGGCCTTCCTGCCGCAGTTCGTCAATCCGGCCCAGGGCCACAGTGGCTGGCAAACAGCGATTCTGGGGCTGATCTTCACCGCACAAGCCGCAATCTTGTTTGGCAGCCTGGGTTATTTTGCCGGTGCCATTGGCAACTGGTTTAAGCGCACCCCCAAGGCCAGCCAGTGGCTGGATCGCCTGGCCGGTAGCATTTTCATCGCTCTTGGCCTGCGGCTGATCCTGTTGCCACCGCGCTAAGCGGCACGGCAAACAGTGCATATCACCATAAAAAAACGGGTTGGCAATGGCCAACCCGTTTTCATTACGTAGTGCTGTTTACTTCAGTACCAGGAACTCCACCAGCACGTTCTTGAAGATGAAGCCGACCACCCCGAAACCCAGTACCAGAAACAGCACGGCAGTACCCATCTTGCCTGCCTGGGACTTCTTGCCCAGGTCCCAGATGATGAAACCCATGAAGATGATGAGACCGGTCAGACACACGGTCATGGAAATATCGGTAAATTGCTCTTCAGACACCCTGATGTTCCTTGATGAATGCAGTAATGGGCTCACATGGCTTGTCGTGACATCTGCCAGTCAGGCAAACAGAATCGATACGATACGCCGCCCTGAGCCGGCTCTCAACTTTTCCACCAGATAAATGCAGCAAAAAACAAAAACCGCCCGAAGGCGGTTTTTTTTAGCGGGCCAATCAGCCGCGCTTGAGTTTGGCATTGGCGGCAATCCGCATGCGCAGGGCATTGAGGCGGATGAAGCCGGCTGCATCGGCGTGGTTGTATGCGCCGCCGTCTTCGTCGAAGGTGGCGATGTTCGGGTCGAACAGCGAATCGGTCTTGGATTCGCGCCCCACCACGATGACATTGCCCTTGTACAGTTTCAGGCGTACCCAGCCGTTGACCGTGGCTTGCGAAGCGTCGATCAGGCCTTGCAGCATCTGACGCTCCGGGCTCCACCAGTAGCCGGTGTAGATCAGCTTGGCGTACTTCGGCATCAGCTCATCCTTCAGGTGGGCCACTTCGCGGTCCAGCGTGATGGATTCGATGGCGCGGTGCGCCTTGAGCATGATGGTGCCGCCCGGAGTTTCGTAGCAGCCACGGGACTTCATGCCCACATAACGGTTTTCCACGATGTCCAGACGACCGATACCATGCTTGCCGCCCAGACGGTTCAGCTCGGTCAGCACTTGTGCCGGGGTCATGGCCACGCCGTTGATGGCGGTGATATCACCCTTTTCGTAGCTCAGCTCGATGTATTCGGCCTGGTCCGGGGCATTCTCCGGGCTGACCGTCCACAGCCACATATCTTCTTCCGGCTCGGCTGCCGGGTTTTCCAGCACGGTGCCTTCGTAGGAGATGTGCAGCAGGTTGGCATCCATGGAGTACGGGCTGCCACCATTCTTTTTCTTGCTGATGTCGATGCCATGCTTTTCAGCGTAGGCCAGCAGTTTTTCACGGGACAGCAGGTCCCATTCGCGCCACGGTGCAATCACCTTGACGTCCGGTTTCAGCGCGTAGTAGCCCAGCTCGAAACGCACCTGGTCGTTACCCTTGCCGGTGGCACCGTGCGATACCGCATCGCCGCCCACCGCATTGGCGATTTCGATCTGGCGCTTGGAGATCAGCGGACGGGCAATGGAAGTACCCAGCAGGTACTCGCCTTCGTAGATGGCGTTGGCACGGAACATCGGGTACACGTAGTCGCGCACAAACTCTTCGCGCAGGTCTTCGATAAAGATGTTTTCCGGCTTGATGCCCAGCGCAATGGCTTTCTTGCGGGCCGGTTCCACTTCTTCACCCTGGCCGATGTCGGCGGTGAAAGTGACTACTTCACAGTGATAGGTGTCTTGCAGCCATTTCAGGATGACGGAGGTATCCAGGCCACCGGAGTAGGCCAGCACTACTTTTTTGATGTCAGACATGATGCGTTTTCTTTCCAGCGAATCTAGTGGGTTGTCCTGCCAGTTCAGTCGTACTGATGACCAAGCAGCAGATATTCGATCAGGGCTTTCTGGGCATGCATGCGGTTTTCCGCCTCATCCCATACCACGCTCTGCGGGCCGTCGATGACCTCGGCGGTCACTTCCTCGCCGCGGTGGGCCGGCAGACAGTGCATGAACAATGCGTCCGGCTTGGCATGCTTCATCAGCTCGGCATTTACCTGGTAGCTGGCAAAGGCTTCCAGACGGGTGGCACTTTCGGCCTCGTAGCCCATGCTGGTGAACACGTCGGTGGTCACCAGATCAGCGCCTTCCACGGCCTTGACGGCACTGTGGCTGGGCTCGAAGTGTTCCGGGCCGTAATGCTCACCATCCAGCACGGTCAGCTCGTAGCCTACCGGGGTTGCCACCTTCAGCTTGAAGCCAAGAATCTTGGCCGCCTGCAGCCAGGTACGGCAGACATTGTTGCCATCGCCGATCCAGGCAACGGTCTTGCCCTTGATCGAGCCACGATGCTCGATGAAGGTAAAGATGTCCGCCAGAATCTGACAGGGGTGGTATTCATTGGTCAGACCGTTGATCACCGGCACTTTGGAATGCGCCGCCAGACGCTCTACCAGCGACTGTTCGAAGGTACGGATCATGATGATATCGCTCATGCGCGACAGCACCCGTGCCGTGTCTTCGATTGGCTCACCACGCCCCAACTGGGAGGTTTTGGTGTCCAGGAACATCGCATGGCCGCCAAGCTGGGCCATGCCGGCTTCAAAGGAAACCCGCGTACGCGTGGAATTCTTTTCGAAGATCATGGACATTACGCGGCCTACCAGCGGCTGATACAGCTGTTTTTCGCTGTGTCGTCGCTTCAGAACCTTGGCACGCTCGAAGATGTGACGATACTCCTCGTGATTCAGGTCGCTGAATTGCAGGTAATGTCCTACTTGCTTCATGGGTAAGATTTCCAAAAAAAAAGACCATCGCGCATAGAACACGGTGTGTGTCTTCATGCGCAATGGCACATTACTACACGCAGGTCTCAAGTCAGTTAACTGGTGTCGCAATCCCGTAGCAATTGGATACTGGATTTATATATTTGCGACAATTGTTATATTTATCGGAAATTGACCATTCTGACAAGGTCTCAGCCGAACAATAATCTGTCAGGCAAATGGGAAAGTTCCCTATCTTTTAGCACTCTGACATACATTTCCCCGCCATCTTCGGCCAGTCCATGCATTTCTATGGTCTTTTGTGTCTTTTGCAGACGCGCCAGATAAGACAGGATACTGTCGTCAATCACCTGCCCCGGTACCAGAACAGGAATGCCGGGCGGGTAAGGCACGATCTGGTCGCAACACACCCGTCCATTCAGGGCCGCATTGGGTCGACCATCATCATCCAGCAAGGGCAGGCGCTCGCCGGCTTCGTAAAACGCGTCGCGCGGCAGGCAGGCCAGGCGGGAAAAACGTGGGATCTCCGGCATGCGGCCGACGGCACGCGGTGCGCGCTTTTCCTTGGCCAGCCGCAGCAGCGCATCATACAGCCGTGATACCTTGCTGCGCGTAGTACCCATGGTCAGCAGCAGGGTGATGGTGCTGAAAGTGGATTTCTCCACCTGGATGTTGTAACGCTCGAACAACTCGTGTTGCAGCTCATCGGTGGTAAAACCGGACTGGCTGATATCCACGGTCAGCTTGGTCGGGTCCAGCCGGATGCCATCCTCGCGCATCTCCTCGGGCAGCAGGTCTTCCAGCTCCAGCACACGGAAAGCCCCGGTGGAGTTGATCTTGTCGCGCAGCTCCTCCGCCAGCTTCAGCGTACGGTCCAGCAGCCGGTAGCCCTCGGTCACTGCCTGCTTGCGCGCCACGTCCAGACTGGCAATCAGGTTGTATTGCGGGCTGGTGGAGGTATGCATGTTGAAGTTTTCCCGGAACAGATGCTCGTCAAATCCGGGGTCATTCACGTGAATCATGCTGGCCTGCGAGAAGGCGGACAGAATCTTGTGAGTGCTTTGCGTGACATAGTCGGCACCGGACTCCAAGGCTGTGGGGCGGAAGGCCGGGTGGAAGCGGGCAAAACCGTACCAGGCCTCATCCACAATCACCTTGATGCCCTTTGCATGCGCAGCTTCAATGATGGGCACCAGATCGTATCGCAGGCCATCATAGGTGCAGGAAGTCAGAATCAGCACCCGCGCATCCGGGTTGGCTTCGATGGCGGCAAAGATGGTGGCCTTGGGCACCGGGCCGAAAATGCCGTACTGCTTGTTGATGGAGGAGTCCAGATACACCGGCAAGGCACCCGACAAGATCACCCCGTGATGCACCGACTTATGGCAATTGCGGTCCAGCAACAGCTTGTCACCCGGAGCCAGCAAGGTCTGGAAGATTACCTTGTTGGAGGTGGAAGTACCGTTGGTGGCGAAATAGGTCTTGCGCCCGCCAAAGGCTTTGGCAGCCAGCTTTTGCGACTCGGCAATCACCCCGGTCGGGTGCAGCAGGGAATCCAGCATCGGTACGGAAACGGACAGGTCGGCGCGCAACATGTTCTCGCCGACAAAGTCGTAAAAATCGCCGACCCACGGGCTGCCCTTGAGCGAATCGCCACCAGCGTGGCCGGGCGTGTGCCAGGAATCCTTGGCCATGCGCACGTATTGCTTCAGCTTGTCGTAAAACGGCGTGGCAGACTTTTCCGCCAGTTCGGCAGTGAGGATACGGAACCAGCCGTT
Source organism: Aquitalea magnusonii (assembly GCF_002217795.2). Classification (NCBI taxonomy): domain Bacteria; kingdom Pseudomonadati; phylum Pseudomonadota; class Betaproteobacteria; order Neisseriales; family Chromobacteriaceae; genus Aquitalea; species Aquitalea magnusonii. The sequence goes on along the minus strand of NZ_AP018823.1, from coordinate 1,142,266 downwards.
GTAGTCGGTTTCGTCGCGGTAGAAATAGCCATCCACCGCGTGGCTGGCCAGATTCTCCACCAGCACACGCTCGTCATCATCCATCAGCAATACATATAAGGACAGCTCGGGCCGGAAGTCGCTGATCTGATTGGCCAGCGCAACCGCCGCCTGATTCAGTCCCTTCTCCTGCAACTGCTTGTCTACCAGCACAGCCTGGATATCACCATCACGCCGGATGATGTCCATCGCCTCCTTCAAACGGGAGGCACCGATAAAAGTCAGGCCATAAGGGTTTTCCAGCCGCACGGCCACGGCACCCAGCCCGGCCAGAACGTCGGACTGCCACTTTGCATCATCGCTTACCACCAAAACGCGGCTAACGGGTGTCATCAACTCATTTCTCCTGTGTGCAGAACACTGCGTACTTGTTATTTGTCTGTCCGTGCGTACGCAAAACGTGTCAGCTTTTTTCTTGTCACACCTCAACCAGCTTCCGCTGGTGACTGCGCCATTTCTGATCACGCCTGATGAATTGTTTTGCGGCTATCCTAGCCACAAGCAGAGCGCGGCGTCATTTTGCAAAGCAACATTTGCGCGCAGACGAAAATCCATGACGCTTTAGCACCTAAACCACCCCCTCCTTGCGGTACAATCGCGCCATGCTGACCGATGCCGAAAAAGACGCCATTCGCGACCACTACCGCACCATTGCCGACAACCTGCCCGGCTTTCGCCCGCGCGCGGCACAACGCCGCATGCTGGCCGAAATCGCCAACGCCCTGTCCCGCAGCCTGGAAAAGCAAGGCGATGCTTATCCCAACCGCGAGGGTGAAAGCATCGCGGTGATCGAAGGGCCAACCGGCGTTGGCAAAAGCCTCGCTTATTTGCTGGCCGGTGGCGTCATGGCAAGGTCGCGCGGCAAAAAGCTGGTGGTCACCAGCGCCACCGTCGCCCTGCAAGAGCAACTGGTCAACCGCGACCTGCCCTTCGTGGTGGAAAACAGCGGCCTGCCACTGACCTTTGCCCTGGCCAAGGGCCGTGGCCGTTATCTGTGCCCGCAACGCATCTACGCCCTGACCGCAGAAAATGCCCAGGGGCAACTGCTGGCTCCGGACCCGATGCTGGCATTGTGGGACCGCAAGCCACAGGCTGGCGAAATTGAAGCCCTGCGCAGCATGGCGGATGAGTTCTACTACCGGCGCTGGAATGGCGACCGCGACACCTGGAAAGAAGTGATCGAAGACGGCCTGTGGAGCCGTGTCACCAACGACCGCCACGGCTGCCTGAAAGCCGCCTGCCCCAACCGGCCGGAATGCCCGTTCTACCTGGCGCGCGACACCCTGGAAACCGTGGATGTCATCGTCGCCAACCACGACCTGATGCTGGCCGATGTCTCGATGGGCGGCGGCGTCATCCTGCCCGCACCGGAAGACAGCTACTACTGTATTGACGAGGCGCACCATCTGGCCAAAAAGGCCATCAACCAGTTCTCGGCTGAACACTCACTGGCCCAAGCCATGGGCTGGCTGGACAAGGTAGCGCCCACTGCCGCACGGGTGGAAACCCTGACCGGCAAGGTGGAAATCACCACACAAGCCATGGATGCCGCCAGCGCCTGCATGGAAACACTGAACGAATGGTTGTGGCTGCTCAGCGGCGAAGAGTCCCTCAGCGCCAACAGCGAAAACATGGAACCCACCTGGCTGATGGAAGACGGCCAATTGCCGGAACGTCTGCAACAGCCAGCGCGCAATATGGCCATGGCCGCGCGCGCCATCTTCAAACATCTGTCCGCACTGAACGATGCACTGACCGAGGCGCGCAAGGAAAAAGGCAGCGACACCACGCAAATTGACAAAGCTGCCGCCGATATCGGCTTTCTCAATGGCCGGGCCGAGCAACTGATGGCGGTATGGGACCTGTTTGAAAAAGAAACAGAAGAAAGCGCGCCGCCCATTGCCAAGTGGATTACCCGCCGCATCGAGGGCAAGGGTGACTATATTTTCTCCGCCTCCCCCGTCAGCGCAGCCGCCAGCCTGGCAGCCACCTTGTGGCGTCGTGCCGCCGGAGCAGTCCTCACCTCGGCCACCCTGCGCTCACTCGGCGCATTTGACCTGCTGCTATCGCAAACCGGGCTGAAATGGTTGCCCCAAGTTAGCTGTGTGGCACTGGATTCACCCTTCAACTTCACCGAGCAAGGCGAACTCTACCTGCCGCCCATGCTGGCCAGCCCCAAGGACCCACAAGGCCATACCCGCGAAATTGTCGAATGGCTGCCCAAGCTGGTGGATATTGCCGAACCGGTTGGTACGCTGGTGCTGTTCTCCTCACGCAAGCAGATGCAGGAAGTTGCAGCCGGGCTGCCGGAGAACCTGCGCACTCAGTTGCTGATCCAGGGCGAGATTCCCAAATCGGTCTTGCTGGAAACCCACCATACCCGCCTCAAGAATAGCCAGGCCAGCGTCATCTTCGGGCTGGATTCCTTTTCTGAGGGACTGGACTTACCCGGTGAAAGCTGTGTCCACGTTATCATTGCCAAACTGCCGTTTGCCATGCCGGATGATCCGGTGGGGAAAACCCTGTCACGCTGGATTGAAAAGCGCGGTGGCAACCCTTTTGTCGAACTCACTGTTCCGGAGGCATCCATCAAACTGATTCAGGCAGTCGGCCGGCTGATACGCACCGAGCGGGATTACGGCCGTGTCACCATTCTGGACAACCGTCTGGTGAAACAAAGTTACGGAAAAAAATTGTTAGCCTCGTTACCGCCATTCAAGCGCATCTGATTTTCAGGTAAAATTGCGGGTAAACCCGCTATTGCCCTGCAACAAAGACAGACCAAAACAAAAATCCTGTCTTTGCTATAGATAAATACAGAGACCACACCTTAAAAGCACACCCGGTTCATCACCATGATTTGCAATCCATATGAAGTAGTCATCCAGGGACTCACCTCCGAAGGCCGCACCTTCCGCCCCAGCGACTGGGCCGAACGTCTGGCAGGCATCCTGGCCTCTTTCGGTGGCGATCAGAAACTTTCCTACCACGCCTACGTACGCCCGATGCTGCTTGAGGGCGTGCGTTGCGTGGCCGTCGACAAGAAGCTGCAGAAGATCGATCCGCAGGTCTTTCAGTTTCTGATGGACTTCGCCAAGGACAATGATTTGCGTATTGTCGATTGTCGAACCCTGATCGACGAGATCTACCCCAACAAGTTTTTGGCGTAAATACAACAAATCCGGTTTGGCGAGGCTTGATCTGCATCATTACTGCAACATCAGCGTCACATTTTGTGGTTAAACTTCGACAGTACTGACGTGCTGGACGGCTCATACATAGAGTTCCGCCACAGCCAGTACGCATAACGAAACACAAAACCCCTGATGGAGCACTGATGATGCACAAGAAAAGCCTAGCCGCACTGGTTGCAACCCTGTTCGCCGTTCCGTTCGCCGCTCACGCTGACGTAACCATTTATGGTTTCCTGAGCAGCAGCATCGAATCCACCAAAGCTACTGGCGCAAGCGCGAATACAGCTGGTGACTACAAGTCCCGTACCCGTGTCGTTGATGACAACTCCCGCATCGGTTTCAAGGGCAATGAAGACCTGGGCAATGGCACCAAGGCCATCTGGCAGGTTGAAAGCAGCCTGAAGTACTTTGAACAGGGCGGCACCAACGACAAGGGCGAAACCGCCACCTTCGCCACCCGCAACAGCTTTGTTGGCCTGGACAACGGCACCTTCGGTAAGGTACTGCTGGGTCAAAACGACACTGCATACAAAACCCTGACCAACATCGGCCTGAACCTGTTTGGCGATACCACCGCTGAAAACAACGGCTCCAGCCAGGTTTACAGCCGCGCCGAAACTCGCCTGAAAAACTCCATTCACTACTTCTCCCCGAACTGGTCCGGCTTCCAGTTTGGCCTATCCTACGGTGTGGATGAGACCCGTGCTCTGGACGTAAACAGCGCACAAACCAACGCTTCCCGCATCTCCTTGGCAGCCAACTACACCAATGGTGGCCTGCAAGTTGCTGCTGGCTGGGATCGCCAGAATGACAAGGCACTGAGCAGTGCCAACTCTTCCAGCAACGTATCCGGCAAAAACACCACCTTCTACAAACTGGCTACCAGCTACAAATTTGCCACCGGCACTTTTGTAGGTGCTGGTTATGAATTTGGTCGCTTTGATTCCAACAACAGTGGCAATACGCTGAAGCAGGACGACTGGACTCTGTCCGTTGGCCAAGATATCGGTGCAGCCACCCTGAAGCTGGAATACAGTTCGCTGGGTCGCCTGAAAGGTGCAGCCGCAGGTACTGAAGGTGATTACAAAGCGCATCAGTGGGCGCTGGGTGCTGACTACAACCTGAGCAAGACCACCAAGGTGTTCAGCTACTACACCAAGATCACCAACAAAGCCTCTCAGAACGCCAACTTTGCTAACACTCCGATCTACACTTCGAACGTTGGCAATTCCGGTGCTTCGCTTTCCAAGGGTGTTGATCCGCAAGCCTTCGGTGTTGGTCTGAAAGTTGCGTTCTAAGCTGAACACTGTTTAGTGACAAACGTGAAAACGGGCATCCCATGGATGCCCGTTTTTTCATCATTTGCTAGAATGGAACATTGCCGCACACACCAAGACCACCACAATGAGCGTTGAACTGAAAACTCCCGCCGATATCGAGAAAATGCGTATCGCCGGCAAGCTGGCTTCCGAAGTACTCGACTACATCACTCCTTTCGTCAAACCCGGTGTCACCACCGAGGCCATCGACAAGCTTTGCCATGACTACATGGTCAATGTGCAAGGCTGCATTCCGGCTCCGCTCAACTACGCGCCGGACGGCCACAACCCCTACCCCAAGTCCATCTGCACCTCGATCAACAGCGTGGTGTGCCATGGCATTCCCAATGACAAGCCTCTGAAGAACGGCGACATCATGAACATCGACATTACCGTCATCAAGGATGGTTACCACGGCGACACCAGCCGCATGTTCTATGTCGGTGAAGTCAGCGAACACGCCCGCCGCCTGTGCAAGATTACTTATGAATGCATGTGGCGCGGCATCGAAAAGGTCAAACCAGGCGCCACGCTGGGTGATATCGGCTATGCCATTCAGCAATATGCCGAGAGCAGCGGTTACAGCGTAGTACAAGAGTTCTGCGGACACGGCATTGGCAAGCGCTTCCACGAGGAACCACAAGTGCTGCACTACGGTCGTCCAGGCACTGGCCTGAAGCTGGAAGCCGGCATGATCTTCACCATCGAACCGATGATCAACCAAGGCAAACGCCATCTGCGCATGATGGGCGATGGCTGGACAGTCGCCACCAAGGACCGCAGCCTGTCGGCACAGTGGGAGCACACCATTCTGGTTACCGAAACCGGCTACGAAGTACTCACTCAGTCGGCCGGCACCCCCGCAAAGCCAAGCCGCTAACTGGCAACACCTGCAAACACCGCATCAATGCATACCACACCCGCTACCAGCGGGTGTTTTTGCATGTAAAAACTGGTTAATACGCATCGACAGCGCTATAGTCAAACACATGATCTGACAGCATAAAGTGAGCATTGCATGCTTGGCATCAACAGCAACCTTGGCGCCCTGAATGCCCAGACCCAACTGGACAAGTCGCGCAAGAATACCGAGCAGACTCTGGCCCAACTGGCATCCGGCAGCCAGTTGAACAGCGCTGCGGTCAATGCAGCCAATACCGCCTTGTCGCAATCCCTGGAGGCGCAGATTCGTGGCGACAATCAGGCCAGCAGTAACGCACTGGATGGGATTTCACTGGTTCAGACCGCCGATGGTGCCTTGTCGCAATTACAAAGCAATAGCCAGCAGATTCAGGAGCTGGCGATACAGGCTGGCAATGCAGCACTTAGCAGCAGCAACCGCCAAGCTTTGCAACAACAGGTGGATCAGCTCACCCAAAGCAACTCGGCCATCATTCAAAGCACCCAATACAATGGCACGGCATTGCTGAGTAGCAATAACAGCCTGCAGTTCCAGGTTGGTCCGGATGGAAACAACAGCAATCAGATCAATGTCAGCACCAGCAATCTGTCAGCGTCCCCATCCAGTGGCGGCCTCAACAGCTACAATGCCAATCTGTCAGCCACCGGCACCATCGATATATCCAGCCCGGCAAATGCCATTGCCGCACAGTCCAAGATTGAGTCCGACCTGAACACCATTGCCAGCTCACGCACCCAGATGGGGACAGCCAGCAATCAGTTTTCCACGGCCATCAGTAATTTGCAGAATGCCTCGCTCAATGCACAGGCCGCCAACAGTCGCATCAGTGACACCGACTTTGCCGCAGCAACTGCGCAATTGGTGCAGCAGCAAATCCTTAGCCAATCCGCCATCGCCGTGCAGGCGCAAGCCAATCTTTCGCAACGCAGCACACTCAGCCTGCTTGGCTAGGACAGAGGCAACTTTCCGTCGTTCAGACACTCCAACTCCAATACTTCATTTACCACCATGCGCACAGGCATTGAAAATGCCTGTGTTTTTTATTGCGAGAAGGAGTCAACCATGCCCAGCCAACCATCCATCATTGTTTCCAGTCTTGATTACGAAAGGCTGGCAGCCTGGATGGAGCGTACGCCAGCACAGGACAAGACAACGCTGGCAGCGCTGGAAGCCGAGCTGGAACGTGCCGAAGTGGTAGAGCCGGAAGACATTCCGGCCGGCATCATCACCATGAACAGTACGGCGCGCGTGCGTATCGAACAAAGTGGCGAAGAAAAACTGCTGACACTGGTCTACCCTAATCAGGCGGATGGCACTGCAGGGCATGTTTCTGTTCTGGCCCCAGTTGGCGCAGCACTGCTAGGCCTGGCCGAAGGCCAGTCGATTGATTGGCCCACGCTGGCAGGTCAAACCCGACTCACCGTGCTGGAAGTCACCTACCAGCCTGAAGCGGCAGGCGATCTGCACCGCTAATTAAAAATAGCCAGTCAACAGACTGGCTATTTTCATATTGGCAACAGCGGCTTACCAACAGCGCTGAATCATTTGCCCCAGTTTGATCAGCTTGCCATGGAAGAAATGCCCCGCCCCAGGGAATACCAGGACAGGCAAGTCCTGCGGGCGCGCCCAATCCAACACCGCAGACAGTGGAATCACCTCGTCTTCCTCTCCGTGGATCACCAGCGTATTTGCCGGCACTGGCGGTGTGGGGATTTCATACTTGCCAACCGCCACGCCCATCAGCAACAACTTGTCAGCCTCAATCACGGCACGGGTACGCGCTGCCACAAAACCACCAAACGAAAACCCTGCCAGTGCCAGCGGCAACTGGCCATGCACGGTGCGGGCATGCTCGACCACGGCAATGACATCCTCCACCTCGCCAACCCCATGGTCATGCTGACCACCACTCTCCCCCACCCCGCGCAGGTTAGGACAGTAGCAGGCATAACCCAACTGTGACAGCGCCTTGGCGGCTGTCTGCACCACCTTATTGGTATTGGTGCCCCCCTGCAGCGGGTTGGGATGGCAAATGACGGCAATTCCCTGCGGCTCGCCTTGCGGCAATACCACGATGGTCTCCAACTCGCCTACCGGGCCGGGAATCACACACTTGTTCAGGGCTTTCAACATCAGATCTTCAACCTTTCAACAATACGCCCAGCCACTACGTGCTCATCGATGATTTCGTCGATGTCTTCGCGGTCGATAAAGGTGTACCAGGTCTCTTGCGGATACACCACCATCACCGGACCATCATCACAACGCCCCAGACAACCAGCCTTGTTGATGCGGACCTTGCCTTCCCCCGCCAGCCCCAATGCCTTGACCCGGTCCTTCATATAGCCCAGCAGTTCGCTGGAACCGTGGTTATTGCAGCAATCTTCTCCGGCAGCACGCTGGTTGCAGCAGATAAATACATGTTGGTCGAAAAAGCTCATGAACTACCTTTCCTGTAGGAATGCACACCCTGACTCTTGCTAACCGACAGGCTTAGCCGTCGCTGTCCGCCCAACCGCTGATACCCAGCGTGGCGGCATTCTCAAACTTGGCATGCTTGCCGACAAATGCCAGCCGCACCGCACCGGTAGGGCCGTTACGATGCTTGCCGATGATGGCCTCGGCCATACCCTTCACTTCCGCGTTTTCCGGGTTGTAGTACTCTTCGCGATACATGAAGATGATGATATCGGCATCCTGTTCGATTGCGCCGGATTCCCGCAAGTCAGACATCATCGGGCGCTTATTGGGACGCTGCTCCACCGCACGCGATAGCTGCGACAGCGCAATCACCGGCACCTGCAACTCCTTGGCCAGGCCTTTCAGGCCACGCGAAATTTCACCCAGTTCGGCGGTGCGGTTATCCCCACGCCCCGAACCCGACATCAGCTGCAAATAGTCGATCACGATCAAGCCAAGCTTGCCGCCATGCTGGCGTGCCAGACGGCGGGCACGGGCACGTAGTTCCAGAGCGGTGAGTGCCGGGGTTTCGTCAATATACATCGGCGCTTCAGACAGCTTGCCAATGGCGTAGGTGAGTTTTTGCCAGTCCTCGTCACCCAGCTTGCCGGTACGCAACACATGCTGATCCAGCCGTCCAACCGAGCCGAGCATCCGCATCACCAACTGTGCCCCGCCCATTTCCATGGAGAACACGGCCACCGGCAAATGTGCCTCCACCGCCACATGCTCGGCAATATTCATCGAGAAAGCGGTTTTACCCATGGACGGACGCCCGGCAACGATGACCAAATCCCCCGGCTGCAGGCCGGATGTCTTGGCATCCAGATCGATAAAGCCAGTGGGAATACCAGTGACTTCGTCCGGATTATCCCGGCTGTACAGCATGTCAATCCGCTCGACCACCTCTTTGAGCAAGCCCGGCATTTCCAGAAAACCCTGCTTGGACTTGGCAGTGGATTCGGCAATCTGGAACACCTTGCCTTCAGCCTCGTCCAGCAACTGGGCAGCATCGCGTCCTTGTGGCGTGTATGCCGATTCGGCAATCTCCGCCCCAACCACCGCCAACTGACGCATGATGGAACGTTCGCGCACGATTTCCGCATAGCGACGGATATTGGCGGCCGACGGCGTGTTCTGCGCCAGCGTTGCCAGGTAAGACAGACCGCCCACATCTGCCAGCTCGGCGTTCTTGTCCAGCACCTCGGATACCGTGACAACATCGGCAGGACGCCCCAGCTCGATCAAGCGCGCTATGTGCTTGAAAATGAGTTTGTGGTCGTGACGATAGAAGTCGGCCTCGGAGACAACGTCGGCAATCTTGTCGAAAGCGCCATTATCCAGCATCAAACCGCCAAGGACCGACTGCTCGGCCTCGGTCGAATGTGGCGGTGTGCGCAGGGATGCCATGGCACCATCAAAATTTTCGTACTGTTCGGTCATGGAGACTCAATGAAATGTGCAACAGGCAACAGCATGGGATAAGACGGCAATTCTAGCAGTTTTTGCCGGCCACATAGCCGGATGACCACGCCCACTGAAAGTTGTAACCACCCAACCAGCCGGTGACATCAACCACTTCGCCGATAAAGAACAAACCCGGAACATCCTTGGCTGCCATGGTTTTGGAAGATAGCGCTTTGGTGGAAACCCCGCCGCGCGTCACCTCAGCCTTCTTGTAACCCTGGGTGCCATTGGGCTTGATGCGCCAATGCTGTACCTGTTCAGCCAGCTGCAAGCGCTTTTTGGGCGACAAATCCTTCAGCCGGACATTGAAACCCAGCCGGCTCAACCACGCCTCGGCAAAACGCTTGGGCCAACCCAGCTCGGCCAGCGCGTTGCTCACCAGTTGTTCACTGCTTTGCCGCTCGTCCAGAAATGCCTGGACGTCACAGTCCGGCAGCAGATTGATCACCACATCCATGCCCGGTTCCCAGTAAGAGGAAATCTGCAGGATGGCCGGACCAGACAAGCCTTTATGGGTAAACAGGATCTGCTCACGAAAACGCCCCTTGCCGGCGCGCACTTCCACATCCAGCGACACCCCGGCCAAGGGAGCAAAAGCCTCGGCATCCGCTACATGGAAAGTCAGCGGCACCAGAGCAGGACTCAGCCCTGTTACCGGCAACCCAAACTGCTCGGCAATACGGTAGCCCAGCGGTGTTGCGCCGATTTGCGGGATGGACAAGCCGCCGGTGGCCACCACAAGGGCCGTTGCACCGAAGACACCCACAGAGGTTTCCACCCAGAACAAACCGGCCTCATCCTTGCGAACAGCACCAATGCTGATACCCATCTGACGGACCACCCCGCCTTTTTGACATTCGGCGTCCAGCATATCGATGACCTGCTGACTGGAGTCATCACAAAACAACTGGCCCAGTTTCTTTTCGTGATAGGCGATGCCATGGCCTTCAATCATGGCTATAAAGTTCTGCGGACCAAACTGTGCCAGTGCCGAACGGCAAAAATGAGAATTTTCTGAAATATAGCGATCTGGTCTGGCATCGATATTGGTGAAATTACAGCGACCACCACCAGAAATTCTGATTTTCTCTGCCAATTTCTCTGCATGGTCAAGCAGCAAAACCTTGCGCCCACGCTGGCCCGCGATGGCTGCACACATCATGCCAGCCGCCCCGGCACCCAGCACCACGACATCGTATGACTTATTCATTTTCTTACTTTACTTATTTAGTCAACTATTGGCGATCAACAGTTGAATCCAGTACACTTGCTGTTACAGTAATCCGCTAGATACGGCTTTCGCAATTTCGCAAGCCCAATTCTCAACAAGGAGAGCATGATGGAACACAAACTGCCGGAACTGCCTTACGCACTGGATGCGCTGGCCCCCCACATCTCCAAGGAAACCCTGGAATTCCACTACGGCAAGCATCATCAGACCTACATCACCAACCTCAACAACCTGATCAAGGGCACCGAGTTTGAAAATGCCTCGCTGGAAGAAATCGTCAAGAAATCTTCCGGTGGCATCTTCAATAATGCCGCTCAGGTATGGAACCACACTTTCTACTGGTTTGGCCTGGCACCGAATGCGGGTGGCGAACCGACCGGCGCACTGGCTGATGCCATCAACGCCAAGTGGGGCTCCTTCGAAGAGTTCAAAAAAGCCTTTACCCAGACTGCCGTTGGCACCTTCGGCTCCGGCTGGGCTTGGCTGGTAAAGAACAGCGATGGCTCGTTGGACCTGGTATCCACCAGCAATGCCGCCACTCCGCTGACCACCGACAAGACCCCGATCCTGACCTGTGATGTGTGGGAACACGCCTACTACATCGACTACCGCAACAGCCGTCCTAACTATCTGGACAGCTTCTGGAAGCTGGTTAATTGGGATTTTGCTGCCAAGAACTTCGCAGCCTGAGCCATTACCAGACAGCATTAAAGGGCCTTTCGGCCCTTTTTTTATTGCATGGCAATGCAGCAGGCGGCAAGGCCGGTTATGGCCTTGCCTGTCATGCCCTTATTGCTCACTCTGATCGTTAAGCTGCTGCTTGCCCATCTTGACCGGGTATTTCTGCCGCAAGGTTTCCAGATAGCTGCCAAGCTGACTGCGCGCAGTCATCTGCACCATGGCAGCAGCCAACTGTGTACGCTCTTCATCCGTTACTGCAGCACCAGGCGCGACACTGGCGATCTGATAAATGGCGTAGTCACCATTATCATGCTTGCTACCGGCAAATGATGGCAGCGGGCTGCTCTGTGCTGCAAACACCGCACGCACGTCAGCAGCGGCCATGGCTCCAGGATTACGGCGCGATATGGTCAGCGGCTCACTCCACTTCTGCGCATCAATACCCTTGCCTGACTTAAGCTGTGCCAGCAAGGCCTGCCCCTGCTTCTCTGCCAGTTTGGCCCCCTGGGTAGCAATCAGCTCATTCTTGATGCCATCACGCACTTCATCCAGCTTCTGCTGACGCTCTGGCTGATGATCAGCCACACGCACCACCACCAGATTACCGCCACCGATATCCACCGGTTCGCTATTGTGCTTTTTCTTCAGTACATCATCACTGAATGCTGCATCCAGCACCTTGGGATTTGCCAGCACCGGATCCGTGGATTTCTTGTCGCGCGACAACCAGTCAGAATGCTTGATTTGCAGCTTGAGGGCATCTTGCACACCCTTGAGCGAATCAGCCTGCTGATACGCCACCTCAGCCAGCTTGTCGGCCATGCTGCGCAGTTGGCCTGCGGCTTTCTGCTGTTTCAACTTGGCTTCTACCGCCGCTTTTACCGCAGCAAAATCCGGCTGCTTCACCTCATCCAGCTTGATGATGTGATAGCCATATTCGGTTTCCACCACTTCACTGATCTTACCCGGCTGCATGCGGAACACCACATCATCAAACGGCTTGACCATCGCACCACGGGCAAAGAAGCCCAGATCACCCCCATTGGCCGCAGAGCCCGGATCTTGAGATTTGGACTTGGCCAACTCGGCAAACTTGCTGGGATCTGCACGCAGTTGTTTGAGCAGGGATTCGGCTTCAGCTTTAACTTTGGCCTTGTCTGCCGGCTTGGCATCCTTGGGTACGCTCAGCAGGATATGTGAGGCACGGCGCTCTTCACCAGCCAGATCAGCCTTGTGCTGCTCGTAATATTGCTTCACCTCTGCATCACTGACAGTCAAACCGTCAGCAACGGCTTGCGGCGACAATACGACATAATCCAGTTTGACCGATTCAGCCGTACGGAAACGCTTGGCGTTGGCATCGTAAAATGCCTTTAGGGCAGCATCGTCGGTTTTGACTTGGGAGGCAAAATCTGCCGGCTTCAACAGCAGCAGACGCACTTGGCGCTCCTGCGCCATCAGCCCCCCCATGCGCTCCACCATACTGCGGGAAACAAAACCAGTGCCAGCAAAATTATTGATCTGGTTTTGCAGCATGATGTCACGGCTGATTTTGGCTTCAAAAGCCTCGGGCGACAGATTGCGTGCCGCCAGGAATTCCTTGTAACGCGCAGCGCTGAACTGACCGTTTTCCTGCAGCTCAGCTATACCAGCAATGACTTTGCGCAATTGCTCGGGACTGACGGTAGCGCCACCATCCTGAGCGGCCGCCAGCAGCAAGTCCTGACGGATCAGGTCATCCAAGGCTTGTTGACGTGTTGCTGCGTCAGAGGGCTGCCCCTCCAGAATACGATCAAGATCGCGTTTGTAAATCTTGGCCGATCCTACCTTGACCAGATATGGATCATCCACGGCGGAGGTATAGCTCCCCACGCCAAAGCCAACAAAGGTCAGCGCTACCGCGCCCAGAATGACTTGAATGGCAATTTTATTATTCTGAACAAAATCGAACATGGCGATATCGGCGCGAGCCACCCCAATGGTAAAAAAAAAGGTGAACGACTGAACACGTTCACCTTTTCTGTAGATTCTGGCGGAGTGGACGGGACTCGAACCCGCGACCCCCGGCGTGACAGGCCGGTATTCTAACCAACTGAACTACCACTCCAAACTATGGTGGGCGTTGACGGAGTCGAACCGCCGACATTCTGCTTGTAAGGCAGACGCTCTACCAACTGAGCTAAACGCCCGCTATAAAACCTTGCCGCTATTTCTAACGACAAGGTTGGATATTATAGCGCGTCTTTCAGTGCCTTGCCAGCACGGAACTTCGGAGAACGTGCAGCCGGGATCTTGATGGTTTCGCCGGTTTTCGGGTTGCGACCGCTGCGCTCAGCACGCTCGCCAACATAGAAAGTGCCAAAACCTACCAGAGTCACGGTGTCGCCTTTTTTCAGGGCGTCGGTAACAGCGGCAACCATACCATCCAGTGCCTTGGCAGCTGCAGCTTTGGAAATATCGGCTTCAGCGGCGATTGCATCAATCAGTTCAGACTTGTTCACGTAAGTCCCCTTTCGTCGTTCTTCGGTCTACGTAATTCGGATAAAAACCGCTTGCTTTATAGCAAGGTCAAAATCCTTGTGTCAAGCGGCTTCCAGCGGATTATTGCCATTTGGCAAACCCGGCTGGAAAGCACAAGCGGCCCGGTAATTTAACTACGGCTGCAACATACTGATTTTTAATGCGTCATTACGGATACACCAGACGCACCTTCCGATGCGGGGTGCAACTCGTCCGGCTTCGTTTCTTCGGGCAAGGGTTCGGGCTGACGCTCAAGTGCCAGGGCCAATACCTCGTCGATCCACTTAACAGGATGAATTTCCAGCTTCTGCTTGATGTTGGCAGGAATATCCACCAAATCCTTGGCATTGCCGTGCGGAATCAATACATGCTTGATTCCACCACGATGTGCGGCAAGCAGTTTTTCCTTCAGTCCACCGATGGGCAGCACTTCACCGCGCAAGGTAATCTCACCGGTCATGGCAACATCAGAGCGTACCGGAATTCCCGCCAGAACGGAAACAATTGCGGTTGTCATCGCGATACCGGCACTCGGTCCATCCTTGGGTGTTGCACCTTCCGGCACGTGAATGTGCATGTCATGTTTTTCATGAAAATCGGGCTTAATGCCCAATGTGCGCGAACGACTGCGCACCACACTCATCGCCGCGGTAATCGACTCTTGCATCACCTCGCCCAACTGGCCGGTACGCACGATATTACCCTTGCCCGGCAGCGATACCGCTTCAATGGTCAGCAGCTCGCCACCCACTTCGGTCCAGGCCAGACCGGTAACCTGTCCGATACGGTTTTCCTTCTCGGCCACACCATAATCAAAACGATGTACACCCAGATACTTGTCCAGATTCTTGGCGTTTACCGTTACTTTGGCGGCCTTGCTCTTGCCAAGCAGCGCTCCCGTTACCACCTTGCGGCAAATCTTGGCGATTTCCCGGTCCAGGCTACGCACGCCAGCTTCACGCGTGTAGTAGCGCACGATGTCGCGCAAGGCGCTTTCTTGCACAACAAGCTCGCCTTCCTGCACCCCGTTGGCCTTCATCTGCTTCGGTACCAAATACTTCAGCGCGATATTGACCTTCTCGTCCTCGGTGTAACCAGCCAGTCGGATGATTTCCATCCGATCAAGCAGGGCATGCGGGATGTTCAAGGAGTTGGCGGTTGCGACAAACATCACATCCGACAGGTCGTACTCAACCTCGGCGTAGTGATCGACAAAAGAGTGATTCTGCTCCGGATCCAGCACTTCCAGCAAGGCAGATGAGGGATCGCCACGGAAATCAGCACCCATTTTGTCCACCTCATCCAACAGGAACAGCGGGTTCTTCACCCCAACCTTGCTCATGTTCTGCAATACCTTGCCTGGCATGGAGCCAATATAGGTACGACGATGACCACGAATCTCGGACTCATCCCGCACACCGCCCAGTGCCATGCGCACGAACTTGCGATTGGTGGCGCGGGCAATGGACTGGCCCAGCGAAGTCTTACCCACGCCCGGAGGGCCTACCAGGCAGAGAATCGGTGCCTTGAGCTTGTCCACCCGCTGCTGCACCGCCAGGTACTCCAGAATGCGCTCTTTGACCTTTTCCAGGCCAAAGTGGTCTTCATCCAGCACGGACTCGGCATTGGCCACATCCTTGTTGATCTTGGTCTTCTTCTTCCACGGCAACTCAAGCAGGGTATCGATGTAGTTGCGCACCACCGTGGCTTCAGCCGACATCGGCGACATCATCTTGAGCTTTTTAAGCTCGGCACTGACCTTGTCCTTGGCTTCCTTGGGCATGCCAGCCAGACGAATCTTCTTCTCAAGCTCATCAAGATCGCTAACCTCATCCATGTCACCCAGCTCTTTCTGGATGGCCTTGACCTGCTCGTTGAGGTAGTACTCGCGCTGACTCTTTTCCATCTGGCGCTTGACGCGACCACGGATGCGCTTTTCCACCTGCAGGATATCGATCTCACCCTCGAGCTGGGACAGCAAATGCTCCAGTCGAGCGCGCACATCGAACATCTCCAGCACTTCCTGCTTTTGCTCCAGCTTGAGCGGCAGATGGGCAACGATGGTATCCGCCATCCGTCCGGCACGCTCAATGCCTGCCAGAGAGGTCATGACCTCAGGAGGAATTTTCTTGTTGAGTTTGACGTACTGTTCAAACTGGGCCAGCAAGGCGCGGCGCATGGCTTCAGACTCAGTGGAGTCCTCACCGTCAGCGGCCAGCGGAGTAAGGGTGCCAACAAAGCAGCCACCATCCTCTTCAACCTGGGAAATTTGCGCACGCTGACGCCCCTCGACCAGCACTTTTACCGTGCCGTCAGGGAGCTTGAGCATTTGCAGCACCGAGGCTATCGTGCCGACGCTGTAAAGGTCATCCGCTTCAGGTTCGTCCTTGGAGGCAGAGCGCTGGGCAACCAGCAACACCTGCTTGCCTTCATCCATGGCGCTTTCCAGGGCACGAATGGACTTGGCCCTGCCGACAAACAGCGGGATGACCATGTGGGGGAAAACAACCACATCCCGCAGCGGGAGCAGGGGCAATGTGGTTTCTTCGCGGAGTTCTGCGGGTTGGGGCATATCACCTAACCTTGCGTACGTGAAACATTGCATGAAAGATGGGGCAGTCATGCTGAAAATCAACACCCCATACTAAATCAGTTTGGCGGCATTACAAAAGAAAACCGCCCCTTAAGGGCGGCTTTGCCTGTTACAGAGTCAACTCAGGCGGACTGAACCTGCTCATCCTTATCGCGATAGATGAACAAAGGCTTTTCACCCTTTTCGATAACCTTTTCATCCACCACGACTTTTTCCACATTTTCCATGGAAGGCAGCTCATACATGGTATCCAGCAGCACGCGCTCGATGATGGAACGCAAGCCACGCGCACCGGTCTTGCGAATCAGTGCCTGTTTGGCAATAACGCGCAATGCGGACGGGCGTACTTCCAACTCGACGTTTTCCATGCGGAACAAGCGCTGATACTGCTTGATCAATGCATTCTTCGGCTGGGTCAGGATGGTGACCATGGCCTCTTCGTCCAGCTCTTCCAGCGTGGCCACCACAGGCAGACGGCCAATCAGTTCGGGAATCAGACCAAAACGGATGAGGTCTTCCGGCTCAGCCTCCTTGAACAAGGCCGAGGTGGACTTGCTGTCATCCTTGGAGCTGACTTCCGCGCCAAAACCGATGCCACCCTTTTCCGAGCGGCGGCGGATGATCTTTTCCAGACCATCAAACGCACCACCGCAAATGAACAGGATATTGGTGGTATCCACCTGAATGAATTCCTGGTTCGGATGCTTGCGCCCACCTTGCGGCGGAATGGAGGCAACCGTTCCTTCGATCAGCTTAAGCAAGGCCTGCTGCACACCCTCACCGGAAACATCACGGGTGATGGACGGGTTTTCCGACTTGCGCGAGATCTTGTCGATTTCATCGATATAGACAATGCCGCGCTGGGCCTTTTCCACATCGTAGTCGCACTTTTGCAGCAGCTTCTGGATGATGTGCTCAACGTCTTCCCCCACGTAACCGGCTTCGGTCAGCGTGGTGGCATCCGCAATCACGAACGGCACATCCAGCAGGCGTGCCAGCGACTGTGCCAGCAAGGTCTTGCCGGAACCAGTAGGGCCAACCAGCAAGATATTACTCTTGGCCAGCTCAACCTCATCCTTGTCGCTTGCCGGGGTGTACAGCCGCTTGTAGTGGTTGTACACGGCAACCGACAGGGTTTTCTTGGCAAAATCCTGGCCAATGATGTATTGGTCAAGATCGGCACGGATTTCCTGCGGCGTCGGCAAAGTCGTCGAAGCAGTGGCTGCCTCACCGATTTCACCGACCACTTTTTCCAGTTCTTCACGAATGATGTCGTTGCACAACTCAACGCACTCATTGCAGATAAAGACCTGGGGGCCGGCGATCAGACGCTGGACTTCATGCTGGCTCTTGCCGCAGAAAGAGCAATACAGAAGTTTTTCGTTGCTGTTTTTATCAGCCATTAGCTATTTCCACTGCTTACGCCGTGACATCCTTGCGGGAAGTCAGCACTTTATCAATCAGGCCGTATTCGCGTGCCTCGTCGGCGGACATGAAATTGTCACGCTCGGTATCAGCCTGCAAACGCTCAATGGTCTGGCCGGAATGCTTGGCCAGCAATTCATTCATCTTGGCCTTCACCTTCACCAATTCGCGGGCATGGATCTCGATATCGGTTACCTGGCCACTCAGACCACCGCCATACAACAACGGCTGGTGAATCATCACCCGGCTATTGGTCAAGGCAAAGCGCTTGCCATGAGTACCGGCAGACAGCAGGAAAGCACCCATGCTTGCAGCCTGGCCAATGCACAGAGTTGAGATGTCCGGCTTGATGAAATTCATCGTGTCGTAAATGGACATGCCCGCCGTAATCGAGCCACCTGGCGAATTGATGTAGAAGTAGATGTCCTTGTCCGGATTTTCCGACTCAAGGAACAGCATCTGCGCCACAACCAGGTTGGCCGATTCGTCGGTGACGGGCCCCACCAGGAACACGATACGCTCCTTGAGCAGGCGCGAGTAGATGTCGTAAGCACGTTCGCCACGACCACTCTGCTCCACTACCATGGGCACCAGACCCAGCCCTTGCGGTTCAATCATCGATTTCATCGACCAACTCCGTTTGCGTCGTTATCAGGCGTTGTTACCCATCAGGGCATCAAAGGACAGTTCTTCTACTTCAACCTTGGCCTTGGACAGAACGAATTCCACCACATTGTCTTCCAGCACCATGGAGGTCGGACCTTCCAGACGGTCGGCGCTGGCGTAGTACCAGGTCAGCACTTCTTCCGGATGCTCATAGCTGTCGGCAAACTCTTCGATCATGGCCTTCACCTGCTCCGGCTTGGCTTCCAGCTTGTTAGCATCCACTACCTCAGCCAGGATCAGACCCAGCGCCACGCGGCGCTCTGCTTGCTGGGCAAACAGTTCCGGCGGGAAGGGCATATCCTTCACGTTCATGCCGCGTTGCTGCATGTCGCGTTGTGCCTGTTCGATCAGACGGCCGATTTCCAGCTGAACCAGTGCCTTGGGCAGGGTGATTTCAGTGGCATCCAGCAGTGCCTGCATCACGGCTTCCTTGGTGCGGGCTTGCAGACGACGCTTTACTTCACGCTCCACATTCTTGCGGATCTCAGCGCGCATCTTTTCTACGTCGCCATCAGCGATACCCAGCAGCTTGGCGAACTCTTCATTCACTTCCGGCAGCGTTGCTTCAGCAACATTCTTCACGGTGATTTCGAAGACGGCAGTCTTGCCGGCAACATCCTTGCCATGATAGTCAGCCGGGAAGGACACTTCCACGTTCTTGACTTCACCTTCCTTCATGCCGGTCACGCCAGCTTCGAAGTCAGCCAGCATCTGGCCCTGACCAATCACGAAGGGGAAGTTCTCGGAGGAACCGCCATCAAACAGTACCCCGTCGATACTACCCTTGAAGTCGATGATCACGCGGTCGCCTTCGGCAGCAGCGCGCTCTACGCGGTTATAACGGGTACGCTGCTTGCGCAGGATATCGATGGTTTTTTCGATTTCAACATCAGTTACCGGCGTGGAAGGCTTCTTGATTTCCTTGTCGGCCAGTTCGCCAACTTTCACTTCCGGGTAAACCTCGAAGGTTGCAGCAAACTTGAAGTTTTCTGCATCGCCCTCGGCTGCAACCGGCTCAAAACGCGGATAGCCGGCAACGCGCAGCTTTTGTTCGTTCACTGCGCTGTAGAAACCTTGCTGAACCTGCTCGCCCAACACTTCTTCACGCACCTGGGCACCGTAGTTGGCTTCAACGATTTTCAGCGGAGCCTTGCCCGGGCGGAAACCTTGAATCTTGGCAGTACGTGCCACGCGCTTCAGGCGCTCAGTCACTTGAGCATCAATGGCAGCCATCGGCAGAGCGATGTTCATGCGACGCTCAAGATTGCTCAACGTTTCCAGTTGTACTTGCATGTTCAATCCTTAAACTAGTCATCTGAATACGAGTTCGGCCCTTGCACGAACATTTCGTATTTTGGAAAACAGGTGAAACCCCCTAGGGCTTCGGCTCTATATGGGGCCACAAGCCCCGGCTACAAGTGCAGTCCCCACCCTTGCCTGCGTAACGCAGCCACGACTGGACAGCATCCCATTGCGAAAACGCGCAGTATAGCATGCAGCCTGTTTTTGTATGCAGGCGAATCATGCGGCCAAGCCAAGCATTCAACACAGCGTGCGGACAACAGGGCGCCTTCATATTGATGAATTTATTAAGTACTGCAAAACAGACACATGCACCGCATGCCGCAACCATCCTGCCCAAAAAAGTCAGATCTCGGCAGTCATCGCTGAAGCCATGCAGCAAACAGGGGCATGAAATCACCAGTAATGCATCACACTGGACAACAAGGGGAGTTACTACTTGGGAAAATCAGGAAATATGTGTGGTGCGAGCGGAGAGACTCGAACTCTCACGCCTTGCGGCGCTGGAACCTAAATCCAGTGCGTCTACCAATTCCGCCACGCTCGCCCTGTCAGGACATTGAATATCACCGACGAAGAGGGCGCACTATACCCCAGCCCAGTTTATCTTTCAAGCCATTCACAATGAACTATTGGCATGGTTTCATGTCACAATGCTGGCACTTGATTATCATGCCAGCTGTTTTGAACAGCAAACACCACACCAAGAGAGGGCAGCATGCAACCAGACCTGCACAATACTTACCAGGCCAGCACCGTCGGCCTTGCGCGTAACAAGGTTTTGCGCAACACCTATGGCTTGCTCGGCCTTTCCATGATCCCTACCATCATGGGTGCGCTCATTGGCACACATCTGAACTTTGCCTTCATGGCCGCCAGCCCTATCATGGGCATGCTTGCCATCATGGCTGTTTTTTATGGCCTGGTATTCGCCATCGAAAAGAACCGCAATAATTCGCTGGGCGTGTTCCTGATGCTGGGCTTCACCTTCATGATGGGTCTGCTGCTCGGACCGTTGCTGCAGTTTGCGCTGCGTTTCAGTAACGGAGGACAGTTGATCATGACCGCAGGTGCTGCCACGGCACTGGTCTTCGCCGTCATGGCCGGCATTGCCAGCACCACCAAACGAGACCTGTCAGCACTAGGCAGCTTCCTCACCGTTGGTGCCATTGTGCTAATGGTGGCTGTTGTCGCCAACCTTTTCTTGCAGATGCCCGGGGTTCAGTTGGCAATTGCCGCTGCATTTGCCTTGTTCAGTTCGCTGATGATCCTCTGGCAGGTAAAGGTTGTTGTGGATGGCGGTGAAACCAGCTATGTATCGGCCGCGCTGTCGATCTACATCAGCATCTACAATTTGTTTACCAGCCTGCTGCAACTACTGCTGGCCTTCAGTGGCGATCGCGACTGAGTCATTAGCCGCATAGCAAAAAGCGCCTTGTCAAAAGGCGCTTTTTTATTGCTCCGGCAACCATTCCGGCCAATAACCATCCGGATCATAACACTCGCTGGAAACTGCCACGCCAGGCAATGCCAGCAATTTCCCATCCGCATCAGACAGCAAAGGCCACTGCTTGCGCAACAAGGGCGGAATCCCCGCTTCCTGCAGCAACTTCTTCACCTGCCGCCTGCCCGCGGGCTGCAACAACAACTCGCCCCCACGCCTTGGCGACAGGTAAAACCCGCGCTCCAGCACATCAGGGGAAATTCCACCGCGGCGCTCCCAGCGCAAACACCCCCCCCAGGATGGGACGCGCTGCTCATGCACCTGCTCCATGAGCGCGGGCTGCATAAATTGCGACTGCAAACCCTCCCGCAGACGAAACACATGCAGATTGCCACGGTAGCGCAATACGACCACTTCGCGCACAACCAGACTGGGCTGGCTTTGCTCAGCAGCACACCTGAGCTGGCGCAGAAATTCCTGCACACGATCTGGAGCCACCGCTCCCACCCCCTGCTCATGCAGCCAGGCGAGCAAGACAAACCCCTGCCTGACTTCCGACAAGGCCAGCAGGCTGGCTACATCAAAACCATGCCCTCTCCTGCCCTGCGCCAGATCAGCAGCAACAACCTCATCAATCAGTGCTGATGCCTGGCTCATATGCCAGGCAGTTCGCACAATATGCTGGCGATAAGCAGGCAAGTGTTCAGCCAGCAAAGGCATCACGCAATGACGCAACATGTTGCGGCGGTAACGGGTATCAATATTGCTGTCATCCTCCACCCAGCGCAGCTGGAACAGCGCGGCATACTGTTCCAACTGCTGCCGCGAGTAGGCCAACAAGGGGCGCCACAAGACCAAGCCGGCCAATGACCGGCAAGCCGGCATGCCAGCAAGCGCCTTGACACCGCCACCGCGCAGAAGCTGCAACAATACCGTTTCTGCCTGGTCATCCTGATGCTGGGCCAGCACCATTACCTGGGCAGACGCTTGGGCATAAGCCTGGTAACGCAATAAGCGGGCATGAGCCTCCACCCCCTGCGGGGCAGCCCGATTCACACTGACCCGCGCCACACGCAAGGGGACATCCCAGTTGGTACAGACCGACTGGCAATGCTGCACCCAAGCCTCGGCATGATCACTAAGACCGTGATGCACATGCACAGCAGATATCTGCAACTGCGGACGGTACTGCCTTGCTCGCACCAGCAATGACAGCAATACCATGGAGTCAAGCCCGCCACTTAGCCCCACTTCAAAAGCAGAAAGGCCGGACAAATTGTCCGGCCAACTGGCTAACAGGTCAGGCAGCAGGTCAGGCTGCATCTTCCTTGAAACGCCCGTAACTCATCAGACGATCGAAACGCTCTTTAAGAAGCGCATCAATCGGACGATTGGCAAAGTCTTTCAGTTGCTCCTGAATTACCCGCTTCATCGCATTCATCATCTGAGCATGATCACGATGCGCACCGCCAACCGGCTCGTTGATCACACGATCGATCAAGCCCAGAGTCTTCAGTCTATTGGCTGTAATACCCAGCGCCTCGGCAGCCTCAGAAGCACGTTCTGCAGTTTTCCACAGAATGGACGCACAACCTTCAGGTGAAATCACCGAGTAGGTTGAATATTGCAACATGTTGACTTGATCGCCCACGGCAATGGCAAGCGCGCCACCGGAACCACCCTCACCAATCACCGTGCAGATGATGGGAACACGCAGACGCGTCATCTCGTAAAGATTGCGACCAATTGCCTCGGACTGGCCGCGCTCTTCTGCGCCAATGCCCGGATAAGCACCCGGCGTATCGATAAAGGTGATGATGGGAATGCCAAACTTCTCGGCCAGCTTCATCAGGCGCAATGCCTTGCGATAGCCTTCCGGACGCGGCATGCCGAAATTGCGATAAATCTTTTCCTTGGTATCGCGGCCCTTCTGATGGCCAATCACCATCACGGGCTGGCCATTGAAACGGGCCAGGCCACCCACGATTGCCGGATCATCGGCAAAAGCACGATCGCCATGCAGCTCTTCGAAGTCAGTGAAGATGCTGCGCAGGTAATCCAATGTATATGGACGCTGCGGGTGGCGTGCCACCTGGGAGATCTGCGAGGGGGACAGTTTGGCATATAGAGTCTTGGTCAGTTCCAGACTCTTCTTTTGCAGGCGTGCGATTTCTTCGGAGATATCCAGTACGGAATCGTCCTGTACGAATCGCAGCTCTTCTATCTTGTTCTCGAGCTCGGCGATAGGCTGCTCAAAATCGAGAAAGGTCGGCTTCATTATGCACATCATCCGATTAAGCGAATCGGGCAATCATACATGACTGCCAAAGAGTCCGTCACGCCCCTGTCTGACAAAATTCAGTCGGCATAAGCGGGCGATTTGATTATTCCCGGATTTATGCAAAAAAGTGAAACCTCCCCCTTGCGCGGACTTTTAGGCTGTGCTTTAATTCGCCTCCTCGCTGAGACGCAAACGCAGACAGCGAACAGATTTCAGGGCGTTTAGCTCAGTTGGTAGAGCGTCTGCCTTACAAGCAGAATGTCGGCGGTTCGACTCCGTCAACGCCCACCAAGGTTGGAGTGGTAGTTCAGTTGGTTAGAATACCGGCCTGTCACGCCGGGGGTCGCGGGTTCGAGTCCCGTCCACTCCGCCAACAGTTTACACAGCAGTAACCCTTTTCGGGCGTTTAGCTCAGTTGGTAGAGCGTCTGCCTTACAAGCAGAATGTCGGCGGTTCGACTCCGTCAACGCCCACCAAGGTTGGAGTGGTAGTTCAGTTGGTTAGAATACCGGCCTGTCACGCCGGGGGTCGCGGGTTCGAGTCCCGTCCACTCCGCCAACAGTTTAAAAGCAGTAACCCTTTTCGGGCGTTTAGCTCAGTTGGTAGAGCGTCTGCCTTACAAGCAGAATGTCGGCGGTTCGACTCCGTCAACGCCCACCAAGGTTTGGAGTGGTAGTTCAGTTGGTTAGAATACCGGCCTGTCACGCCGGGGGTCGCGGGTTCGAGTCCCGTCCACTCCGCCAACAGTTTACACAGCAGTAACCCTTTTCGGGCGTTTAGCTCAGTTGGTAGAGCGTCTGCCTTACAAGCAGAATGTCGGCGGTTCGACTCCGTCAACGCCCACCAGGTTGGAGTGGTAGTTCAGTTGGTTAGAATACCGGCCTGTCACGCCGGGGGTCGCGGGTTCGAGTCCCGTCCACTCCGCCAACAGTTTACACAGCAGTAACCCTTTTCGGGCGTTTAGCTCAGTTGGTAGAGCGTCTGCCTTACAAGCAGAATGTCGGCGGTTCGACTCCGTCAACGCCCACCAAGGTTGGAGTGGTAGTTCAGTTGGTTAGAATACCGGCCTGTCACGCCGGGGGTCGCGGGTTCGAGTCCCGTCCACTCCGCCAACAGTTTAAAAGCAGTAACCCTTTTCGGGCGTTTAGCTCAGTTGGTAGAGCGTCTGCCTTACAAGCAGAATGTCGGCGGTTCGACTCCGTCAACGCCCACCAAGGTTGGAGTGGTAGTTCAGTTGGTTAGAATACCGGCCTGTCACGCCGGGGGTCGCGGGTTCGAGTCCCGTCCACTCCGCCAATAATCAAAAAGCAGCCTAAGGCTGCTTTTTTGCATTTAGCCACTGCCCCGCTTCCCACGTAAAAAAGCCGGTATTTCGCATCATGCAAAATACCGGCTTGATCAATTGACTGAATCAGGATTTGCGAAACGCCAACCATAGTTGCAGCGCAATCACGCCGACAAAGAAAACCGCCACCCAGAATGGCATCGCCTGCCCCAGGAAGGTCCAGTCAACCTTGGCACACTCGCCACTGCCTTTGAATACCTTGGACAGCACATCCCACAGCGGAGAAGTTTCCATCAGGTAATCCAGGCCAGGCCCACAAGCAGGAACCATGTCTTCCGGCAGGCTTTGCAGCCACAACTGACGCAAAGACACCGCACCACCAGCCATCGCGGCCAGCACGCCCAATACACCCCAAACCCTGTAACCAGTGCGCCCCGGGTTATGCAGGGCAGCCAGCAAGGCAATAATACCGACGGAAATCACCCCGACCCGCTGAAAAATGCACAAGGGGCAGGGCTCCAGATGCAATACATATTGCGAATAAAGGGCAAAAGCCATTGCTGCGGCGCAGCCGACCGCCACCAGAAAAAAACCCTGTCTGCGTGATAAACGAATACTCACAACTTCCCCTTGTCTTTGTATTGGGCTTGAAAATGGAACCTCTAGGATTTTAGTCCTGATTCAAAGTTCCAGAAATTGTCTGATGGCATCTTTTTGTGCCAGCGCATCCTTGTAGCCAAGTGCAATCAAGGCACGGCAATAACCTGGCTCAAACAGCAGATAAGTAGCCAGTGTCATGCCGCGCTTTCTGGTTCCACCAGCCCCCTTCATCAGGAAGCGCAAAACCGGTGGAAATTCGTGCGCATGCTGATAGGCAATACTCTCCAGCGACTGACTGGGGCTGAGCATGAAAACATCCACTTGCTTGAGGCTGGTTTGTGCGCACAAATCCTGATGCCCCTGCAGCAACGATACCGTGTGATTGACACGTAACAGGCGTTCCATGTCTATGGACATGCTATCGACAAAAATGCTATTGAGCAGATGCCCGAAAATCTGTGCTGGCGTGGGCACCACACTGCTTATCCGGCGTTCGGCTGCTGTTGGCCGCTGGCTGGTAAGGCCCACAATGAACAGCTTGTCCGCACCCAGATGCAAAGCGGGCGACAGCGGCGTCAATTGCCGGATGGCACCATCGCAGTAATACTGCTTGCCAATCTGGGTGGAGGGGAAAATCAGCGGAATGGCCGACGTTGCCATCAGGTGATCCAGCGAAATACGTTCACGCACCCCCATGCGCTGATGGCGCGACCATTCGTCAATATGGGGCTGACTTTCAAAAAAAGTAACCGACATACCGGTACTGAAACAGGATGCGGTCAGCGCCAGTGCCTGCAGACTCCCCTGCTCCAACGCGTCGCGAATCCCATCAAACGGCATCACCCGGGCAAGAAAGTCACGCAAGGGCGCATTATCCAGAAAGCTTTTCGGATTACGCCAGCCATGGCCGCCGGTGGCAATGGAAATGCCGAAATGGAAAAAGGTCTTGATAAAATAGGCCAGACTGGCATCGTACACATCCTGAATGTGCAACTGCTTCCACATCTGCGCCAGATAATGCACCGCCTGACGGTAATTATTAGCACCCGAGGCAACGGCTACTGCATTAATGGCCCCCGCCGAAGTGCCACAGATAATGGGAAAAGGATTACGCCCGGAATCCGGCATCATCCTTGAAATGGCCAGCAGCACACCGGCCTGATAGGCTGCCCTGGCCCCGCCTCCCGACAGTACCAGGCCAATATTGCTCTTCCCCGCCATCTTGCACCTCGCATTGGATGCATTGTTCCTTGCTTTAGAAATAGCCCCAAAATAGTAAGCTTGACAAGCAACAGCTTGCCAAGGCCCCACTCTGCAGCTTTTATCAAGACCCGGGGTTAGCCCTCACCGGCAACCATCATGGATTCGATCAGCACCGAGCCCATCACCTTGCCACCGCGGGACAGCGTATCGGTCCCGACAGCCACCATGCGCTGGAACATCTCGCGCAGATTGCCGGCAATGGTGATCTCTTCCACCGGATAGGCAATTACCCCGTTTTCCACCCAGAAACCGGCCGCGCCGCGCGAGTAGTCACCGGTGACGGTATTGATGCCATGCCCCAGCAACTCGGTTACCAGCAAGCCAGTGCCCACCTGCTGCAACAGCTCGCCAAAGCTTTCACCCGTGGTATGTACCAGCAGATTGTGTGGCCCGCCAGCATTGCCGGTGGACTGCATACCCAGCTTGCGTGCCGAATAGCTGGCCAGCATGTAGCCTTGCAACACGCCTTGATCAATCAGGCGGCGCGCCGAGGTTTCCACCCCTTCGCTGTCAAAGGCACCACTGGACATGCCACGCAGCACAAACGGGTCCTCATCAATAATGATATTCGGATGAAACACCGGCTGCCCCAGCGCACCCAGCAGGAAGGACGATTTGCGGTAGAGATTACCGCCGCTGATGGCGGATACCAGATGACCGATCAGCGACGCAGCCACCGGGGCCTCGAACAATACCGGGTACTGGCCGGTCTTCACCCGGCGCGCAGACAGCCGCCGCACCGCACGCTCACCTGCCGTGCGGCCCACCGTGAGCGGATCATCCAGATCTGCAGGATGCCGGGCGGCTGAATACCAGTAGTCGCGCTGCATGGAGCCAGCCTCCTCTGCCACTACGGCGGCGGAAATGCTGTGCCGACTCCCCGGATAACCCGCCATGAAGCCATGGCTGTTGGCATAGATGAAATGACTGGCTTGTGCCGATACCGATGCACCCTCGGAATTGCTGATACGCGCATCGACGCTGCGCGCGGCATCCTCACAGCTACGGGCAAGCTCGATGGCTTGCTCCACCGGCAGATTCCAAGGATGGAACAGATCCAGATCCGGAAAGTCGCTTGCCAGCAACTGGCGATCGGCCAGACCCGCACATGCATCTTCGGCAGTAAAGCGCGCAATATCCAATGCCGCCTTCACCGTGTCCTGCAAGGCCTGATCCGAAAAGTCGGAGGTGCTGGCATGGCCTTTTTTCTGACCAAGATAGACGGTGACTGACACACCCTTGTCCTGGTTGTACTCAATGGTCTCCACCTCACCCAGACGCACGCTCACCGTTTGACCCAATCCTTCGGAAACATCGGTTTCGGCCGCAGTGGCACCATGCTGAGCCGCCAGCTCCAGCACGCGGCTGGCAATGCCTTGCAATACGTTGTTACTGAAACTGAATGTGTTGTCTGCCAATGTCTTATCTACCATGATGAATGTTGCCTTGCCCATGTGGTAACTGTAGGAACAGCACCACGCCAGGCGTGTTTGCACGGGAATCGGCCCGCCTTTTCCGGTATCATACCAGCCTTGAAAACCGTAGAGACTTTTGAACGATGACTGATTACCAGAACGACAGCCTGCCCGACGGCATGGTCAGCAAGTCCCAGCGCAAACGCGATATGGACGCGCTGCAGGATCTGGGCAAGGAGCTGGTCGAACTCTCCAAGGATACGCTGAAGAAAATGCAGCTGCCGGAGGATTTGCTGACTGCCATTCTGGACTACAAACGCTTTACCGCCCACGGCGCACTGCGCCGCCAGTTGCAATACATCGGCAAGCTGATGCGCGACATCGACCCGGAACCTATCCGCCAGTACCTGCTGGTGATCAAGGGCGAGTCGGCCGAACACATTGCCTGGCAGCATCTGCTGGAACGCTGGCGCGAACGCCTGATGAGCGATGACAAGATGTCCGCAGCCTTTATCAATGACTTTCCAGGCACCGACCCGCAGCAACTGCGTACGCTGATTCGCAACGCGCGCAAGGAACAGGCTGAAAACAAACCGCCCAAGTCCTTCCGCCTGCTATTCCAACTGATCAAGCAAGCCATCCCCGAACCGGGCAAACCACGCCAGCAGGCAGATGCCACCGAGGATGACGCCTATGGAGAAGATGAGTAATGCTGAAAATCGGTCTGGTATCGGTATCTGATCGCGCCAGCACGGGGGTGTATCAGGATCAGGGCATTCCGGCGCTGCAGGACTGGCTGGCCAGTGCCATCTGCAGTCCATTCACCACCCAGACCCGGCTGATTCCGGACGAGCAGAACGAAATTGAAGCAACCCTGCGCCAACTGGTGGATGAAGAAGGCTGCCAACTGGTACTCACCACCGGCGGCACCGGCCCCGCGCCGCGTGATGTCACGCCGGATGCCACCCTGGCCGTGGCCGACCGGGAAATGCCAGGCTTCGGTGAGCAGATGCGTCAGATCAGCCTGCGCTTTGTACCCACTGCCATTCTGTCGCGCCAGCTTGGCGTCATCCGCAACAGCACGCTGATCCTTAATCTGCCGGGCCAACCCAAGGCCATCAAGGAAACGCTGGAAGGGCTGAAAAACGAGGCCGGTGAGGCGGTGGTTCCGGGTATTTTTGCCGCGGTCCCCTACTGCATCGACTTGCTTGGCGGTCCTTACATTGAAACCGACCCCAAGGTGGTCAAGGCATTCCGCCCGAAGTCGGCACAAAAACCGGCCTCTGCCTGATGAGCTATACCGCGCCACCCTGGCTGCCGGAAGGTCACAGCCAGACCATCTGGCCAGCACTGATGCTACGCAGCCCCCGCCCAGCCTACAGACGTGAGCAGTGGACCACGCCAGACGGCGGCTCCATCGCCCTGGATTTTGTTGATGGCAAAGCAGGCAGCCCGCTGGTTGTGCTGTTTCACGGCCTGGAAGGCAGCAGCGACAGCCACTATGCCCGCGCACTGATGCGGCAGTTGGCCGAGCGTGGCTGGCATGGCGTCGTACCGCATTTTCGTGGCTGCGGCGGCATGGACAACCCCTTGCCACGTGCCTATCACGCTGGGGATGCGGCAGAAATCCGCTGGATTCTGCAGCGCCTGGCCCTGCGTTATCCGGTCATGGCAGTCGCTGCGGTATCGCTGGGAGGCAGCATGCTGCTCAACTATCTGGCCGAAGAAGGCCCATCGGCCCTACCGCGGGCCGCAGCGGCCATCTCCGCCCCGCTGGATCTGGTTGCGGCCAGCACCCGGCTGGATCGTGGCCTGGGCAGGGTGCTATATACCCGCATGTTCATGAATACCCTCAAACCCAAAGCCCTGGCGACACTGCAACGCCATCCCGGCTTGTTCGATGGCAAACAATTACGCCGCGCCCGCACCTTCATCGAGTTTGACAACTTGGTCACTGCCCCGCTGCATGGCTTTGGCACCGCGCTGAACTACTGGAAAACCGCCAGCAGCAAATCACGGCTGCAACAAATCAGTTGCCCAACCCTGGTGCTCAATGCACAAAACGATCCGTTTCTGCCGGCCAGCGCCCTGCCCTCGCCGCATGAAACCAGCCCCGCCGTACTACTGGAGTTCCCACGCCATGGCGGCCATGTCGGTTTTGTCAGTGGCCGCTTTCCCGGCCACATCAATTGGCTGCCACAGCGCGTGCTGAGTTTTTTCCAGCCCTATCTCTAAGCCCGCAGCGGGCTCTTGTGCCGGCAAACAAACCGCCGCGCGCATTGCCAAAGCCCGTGCAGTTCTGCATGATGTCCGTTTTGGCTGAACGCATTACCACAGGCTTACAGAATGTCCGACATCCTCAATACCATTGTTGCCACCAAACATCAGGAAGTCTCTGCCGCCCTGCAAACCCGTCCGCTCAGTGCCGTACGTGAAGCGGCCGAAGCACGGCGCACAGACAAGCGTGACTTTGTTGCCGCCATGCGCGCCAAGCATGTGCTGGGCCAGCCGGCGGTGATTGCCGAAATCAAGAAAGCCAGCCCCAGCAAGGGCGTGATCCGTGCTGACTTCAACCCGGCAGCCATTGCCGCCAGTTATGCCAGCGCTGGCGCAGCTTGCCTGTCGGTGCTGACGGACCAGCAGTATTTCCAGGGTGATGCCAGCTATCTGGAAGCGGCCCGTGCCGCCTGCCATCTGCCGGTTCTGCGCAAGGACTTCATGGTGGACGAATACCAGCTGTATGAAGCCCGCGCCATGGGAGCGGACTGCATCCTGCTGATTGCCGCGGCCCTGCCGCTGGCACAGATGCGTGACTTCGAAGCCTTGTCGCGCGAGCTGGGCATGGCGGTTCTGGTAGAGGTTCACAACGAGGAAGAACTGGAACAGGCCTTGCAACTGGAAACCGAGCTGATCGGGGTGAATAACCGCAACCTGCGCACTTTCGAAGTCAGCCTCACCACCACGCTCAAACTACTGCCGGGTATCAGCAATGGTCGCATCGCCGTCACCGAAAGCGGCATCCTCAGCGTGGACGACGTGCGCCTGATGCGCAGCCACGCAGTACACAGCTTCCTGGTGGGCGAAGCCTTCATGCGCCAGGATGCCCCCGGCGCAGCTCTGGCAAGCCTGTTCTTCCCCGCCGCATCATAAAGCAGATAAAACCGCCGCCCCAGCATCGGCAACCACCATGACAAAACGGCCACTCAAGCAGTGGCCGTTTGCATGGTGGAAGGTGCAGCTCAGTAATCCGCCCCCAGGTAAAGGTAGGCGCTGGGCTTTCCGTTCTTCGCATTCCCCATGCCAAGAAAGAATGGGCCAAGAATGGTATCTGCAGCCAGGAACACCGATCCGGCAGGAATCCAGCCGGTATTGCTACCACTGAACGGATTGCCCCACACCCGGCCCACTTCCGCCGACATCCCGGCATACAGCCCGCTGCCCAGCACTGAAGGCAGGGAGGAAGCCCGCCAATACACCATCAGCCGGGAGAGCGCCACCTTTTCACCCAGCAGCTCCCCTGCCTGGTAACCAGTCAGGTTGAGGAAGCCGCCCAGCGATTCCAGCCGGTAATCATCCTGCTTGCGGCTGACAATACCACGGGCCTTGCCAGTCAGCCGGAAGGTGATATCACCAAAAGTCTTCACCCCCTCCACAATCGCATCGTAATCACGGCTGGCGTTATAGCTGCCCAGCGCCGGCAGCGAGGAAGTAAGCACGGTATTCATGAAGTAACCAGAACGTGGCCAGCGGGGATTGTCGAACTGATCAATAACCAGCTTGCCCCGTACCCCTGCATAATTGTGGGTCACCGTGTCGGACAGATAGGAAAACTGTCCCTGCGACAGGTAGCTTTCCACGCGGGAATCAAACAGACCAACCCTAAACTCCCCATAGCGCCCAAGTACGCCACCGATATCGGCATTCACTGAGGTCACATCATTACTGATTTCTGCGTATTTGATGTGGCTGCCATCATAAAAAGACAGCGGCTGCTGGTGATAGCTGAGCGATACCGCGGCAAACAAGGGGCTGTCATAGGACCACGGCTGATAGAGTTCGGTCTTGAACAGCTTATCCTTGCCAATCACCATCTCATTCCGCCAGGAACCGCCGGCCGCATTCAACCAATTGCGCTGGTGCGCAGCCAGGAAACTGAAGTTGGAATCTCCCGGCGTGGAGCTGTTCAGGCTCAGCCCGAAATGCAGGGTATTGGGGCCAACGCTCTTTTCCAGCGGCATGATGGTCATCACATTGCGGCCACTGCTGGCATCAAGCACGTAACCAAGCTGATCATAATCCCCGGTGGCAAACACATCGCGCAGTTTCTCACGCACCTCGTCAACCGGCTGGCCACCACGCAATCCCGCAATCGTTTTGGCAATGCTTTCTGCGTTGACAAAACGACTGCCCTGCTGCACCTCAACCGCATCCACCACCGGATAAGGCGGCAGCTGCAAGCGCTCACGCCACGCGGCATAACGCTCCGGGCTGACAGAAAAACGGCTCAGTGCCTTGGCTTGCGCCAGCGCCGCAGCAGTACCGCGCGCCATGATTGCCTGGTTGTCGCCAAAGGCCCCAGCGCTGTAACCATTCAGATCCGGCCGGATCAGCACATCACCCGGCTGCATCAGCGCCATCTGCTCCCTGACATTCCGGCTGACCATGAGATTGGATGTCTGGGCCACCACGTCGAACAGACTATTGATCTCATCCTTGCTCAAAGGCGGCGTCCCCACATCCACCACAATAAGATGCTGGGCGCACTGCCGTGCATCCTGAATGGGCAGATTACGAGCCAGGCCACCATCCACCAGCAAACGACCATTGGTTTCCACCAGATCGAACAAGCCAGGAACTGCCATGCTGGCGCGTAAGGCTTCCGCCAGCGGCCCCTTGTCGAACACCACCGCCTCACCATTGGCAAGATCAGTGGCAACAGCGCGGAATGGAATGGGTAGCTGGTCGAAGGAATCAAGCTGCCTGTCACGGGTCAGCTTGCGGATGAACATTTCAATTTCTTGCGAATTGATGGCACTGCGCGGCACGCGCAACTGTCCGCCCTGCAAACCAAAGGTGACATCCAGATAATTCTTGTAGTCATCGCGCTTTTTGTCGTAGGGGATATCGCTGCGCGGCAGGCGTCCTGACAGCATCTGATCCCAATTTGCATTTTTGAAATCAGCAGCCATCTGATCCAGATTCATTCCATTGGCATACATTCCGCCAATCAATGCGCCAGCACTGGTACCGGCAATGCAGCGGATAGGGATATGCAGCCGCTGCAATTCACGCAGCACCCCCAGGTGGGCAAAACCGCGCGCCCCTCCCCCTCCAAGCACCACACCCACCCCCTCATCGGGACTCAGCTCAACGGCCGCGGCATGTAAGGGGCTGAGCATCAGCGCGCCAGCCAACAACATCATTCCCAGCAGGAAATCGGAAATTCTTTTTGTACGAGAATGCATATTCAGTAAAAAAGGGAAATTTACTATTTCACCTAAGCATCACGGTGACGTAAGATATAGTGACATACATTCGACAAAACATAGAGCCCAATAAAGCTAAGGCACAATGTTCGATTTTAAATCTCTGGTCAGCTCCCTGCTCACAAAAAACTCCCTGGCAACGGGCATCGCACAATCTGCGACCTTGCTGGTGAGGGATCTGCCGCAGACTGAATACTTCACGGCGCTTGTCGAAATCATCAAGGCCATCTCCAAGATCAACGCGGATACTGACATTCCGTTGAAGGAGCGTATCAAAACCCTGGTCTACGTGGATGACAAAGCCCACAACATCCATCATCAGCTTTGCCAGGATTTTCTGGCTGCCACGCCGGGCAGCAAGAACTATCTGCCAACCATTCTGGCCTTCTGGCACGAGCTGGCCAATGCCTACCAGATTTGCCTGCGTCTGTATCAGGCCGCACCAAACAATACCATGGAAGCCGACATCAGGCTGATCACGGCGCGCGGCCTGCATCACCAGATGCGCCTGATTGCATGGAACTCACTGCGCTACCTGAAACCGGAAGGCTCGGTCTGGCAGCAGGGTTTCCGCTTTTACATGCAGGCGGAAGATGCTGGCGTGGCCCGCACGCCGCTGATGCTCTATCCGGATTCCAAGGTTGAAGTCAGTTGTGAACAGCTGCTTTTGCAAGGCTGCATGCTGTATCTGGCACAAACCGACAACATGCTGCATCGGGAAATCATCGCCGTCGACCAACTGATGATGCCACTCAGCCAGGGCATCCACCTGGAAAAACAAGCACCGACACAGGAACCGGTCTTTGTCATCAATCTGAGCATGCCGGAGCACCCGCAACCCATCTTGCGCGGCATGGCCGGCAAGTGGCTGCGTTACTGGTCTACCAACGATCTGACCAGCCGCCTGGCAGATCTGATGTTTGACCTGGATCGTGACATTCCGCCGATGCTGCGGGCACTGGATGCCAAACTGGAACGCGAAGAATGGCTGGCCCTGTGCGAGAAACTGGCCATCCGCTGGTCGGATGATGGCGGCAAGTCTTTGCGCAAATCAGAACGCTCTTTGCACAGCTCCTCGGCACAAGTCACCATTGGCTTTGAGCGCGCCGCCTTTGCCGTCAAGATTCAGGACATCGAGAACAGCAGCGGCAACAATGTTCAGGATTGGAAAGTCAATGACATCAGCAGCAGTGGCATGGGTCTGACTTTTGTTGGCAAGAGCGTGGAACAACTGGCCATTGGCCGCATTGTCCTGGTCAAGACCGAGAGCCACCCCCTGCTGCTAGGTGCCATCCGCCGCATTTTGCGGCAGCAGAATGGCACCAAGGTTGGTATTGAAATTCTTGGACAAAGTCCGGTAGGCGTCTCATTGACCGAACCTGGCGGTGACCGAGAACAGCCCACCACCGCCATTTACATCACCCAGCCCAACTCCCGCAAAGGGCAGCGCTGGTTTCTGATGCCCAAGTCACTGGCCGCCCCCGGCAAGGAGCAAATCCTGACTGCGCAAGGCAAGTCTTATCTGATCCGGCTGAAAACCCCGCAACAGGAATTTGAAGACTGTAGCAACAGCGACTTTGACACGCTGTCAAAAGTGGATTGATCGCGCCAACGCTGGCAGCGGCTTATCGCCTACATCTGCATCACAATAAAAAACGCCCGCATATGCGGGCGTTTTCATGACAGCCGGATTGGCTTACAACACTTCGATAATACCCGCAGCACCCATGCCGGTACCGATACACATGGTCACCATGCCATAACCCTGCTGGCCGGCATTACGCATGCCATGTACCAAGGTAGCGGTACGGATGGCACCCGTAGCGCCCAAGGGGTGGCCCAGAGCAATCGCCCCGCCATGCGGGTTGATCTTGCTGGTATCCAGTTCCAGATCACGCGTCACCGCCAGTGCTTGCGCGGCAAAAGCCTCATTCAGCTCAATCCATTTCAGATCATCCTGCGTGATGCCCGCTTGCTGGCAAGCCGCCGGGATGGCTTCTTTCGGGCCAATACCCATGATTTCCGGCGGCACACCCTTCACCGCGAAGGTGACATAGCGTGCCAGCGGCACCAAGTTGAATTCCTTCAGTACGCGCTCGGACACCAGAATCACCGCGCCGGCACCGTCGGACATTTGCGAAGAGTTACCGGCAGTCACCGAGCCCTTGGCATCAAACACGGTTTTCAACTTGGCCAAGCCTTCCAGCGTGGTTTCGCGACGCGGACCTTCGTCGGTATCCAGCAGCTTGGTCTTGCTGATGACTTCACCGGTTTCCAGATTCGGGGTGCGGTAAGTCACCTCCAGCGGGGTGATTTCGCTCTTGAAGGCACCGGAATCAATAGCAGCCAGCGCGCGGCGATGCGACTCAAGGGCAAATACGTCCTGGTCTTCACGCGACACACCCCACTGCTGGGCTACTTTTTCTGCCGTCAGGCCCATGCCGTAAGCGATGGCATAGTTCTCATCCTTGGCAAAAATTTCCGGGTTCAGCGATACCTTGTTACCCATCATCGGTACCAGCGACATGGACTCGGCACCGGCAGCAATCACCACGTCGGCCTCACCCAGGCGAATGCGGTCAGCCGCCATCTGTACCGCATTGATACCGGACGAGCAGTAACGGTTGATGGTGATACCGCCAACGGTATTGGGCAGCCCTGCCAGCAATACGCCGATACGCGCCATGTTCAGGCCCTGCTCCGCTTCCGGGAAGGCGCAACCCACCACGCAGTCGGAAATCAGTTTCGGATCCAGCGTCGGCACCTGGGCCAGCGCGCCGGTAATCACATGCGCCAGCATGTCATCCGGACGCACATGACGCATCATGCCACGCGGTGCCTTGCCCACCGGGGTACGGGTGGCAGCGACGATATAAGCTTCCTGTACTTGCTTGACCATTTTTCAATCTCCTTGCAGCCGACAGCTCCGCCCCTCGCGGCCGTCGGTCTGATGCATTGTTCGTATTAGTTGCGCAGCGGTTTGCCGGTGGTGAGCATGTTGGCAATGCGATCCTGGGTTTTGGAATTTTGCAGCAGGGTCATGAAGGCCTTGCGTTCCAGATCCAGAATCCACTGCTCGTTCACCAGCGTACCGGCCTCAACATCACCACCGGTCATGACATCGGCGATTTGCGAAGCAATGAAGAAGTCATGCTGGGAGATGAAATTCCCTTCCAGCATATTGATCAGCGAGCCCTTGATGGAAGCGGCACCAGAGCGGCCAGCCACCGGGAAGCCCTTCACTTTCAATGGCGGGCGATAACCGGATTCGGCCATCGCCAGTGCTTGCTGCTTGGCGACATACAGCAGTTCATAAGCATTGAATACCACCGGATCGCCCTTGCGGAAGAAGCCGATTTCCTGCGCTTCCTGACCGCTGGTGGCCACCTTGGCAGTGGCAATCGCCATGAAGTAATCCTTCAGTGCGGCCAACACATCACCCTTGGCTTCCTGTGCGGCACGCAGGGCGAATTCCTTGCAACCACCACCGCCCGGCAACAGGCCAACACCCACTTCCACCAGACCAACATAGGATTCCAATGCCGCAACGGTCTTGTCGCAGTGCATGGCAAATTCGCAACCACCGCCGAATACATAACCCTGGGTTGCCGCCACGGTAGGCACCTGGCTGTAACGCAGGCGCATGGAGGTTTCCTGGAAGCGGCGCACGGTAGCGTCAATGGCAGCCCAGTCGCCAGTCATGAAGGCAGGCAGCATGGATTGCAGATCGGCACCAACCGAGAACGGCTCTTCGGTCTGCCAGATCACCAGCCCCTTGAAGCGCTGCTCGGCTATATCCAGTGCGGTGTTCAAACCGGTGATGACATCCGGGCCAATGGCATGTGCCTTGGACTTGAACGACACCACCAGAATGTCATCGCCCGTGGTGAAGGCACGTACGCCATCGTTTTCGAATACGGTTTCGCCCAGCGGAGCAGCCACCTCACCCAGCACACGGGCCGGGGCCAAATGGCGTTGGTATACGTCCAGCGTAGAGCGGCCCACCAGATTCTGGCCTGCCGCATTATAGGAACCGTCAGCAAAATGCACGCCGGCACGGTCGGCCTGCAATGCCCATGCCGGCAGTGCAGCACCGGACAAGGCCTTGCCTGCCTTGATGTCTTCATCAATCCACTGTGCTACCTGCTGCCAACCGGCAGCTTGCCAGGTTTCAAACGGGCCAACCGACCAGCCAAAGCCCCAGCGAATGGCAAAGTCTACATCGCGTGCGCAGTTGGCAATATCCGCCAGGTGGAAGGAGATGTAATGGAATACATCGCGGAAGCAGGCCCACAGGAACTGTGCCTGCGGATGCTCACTCGCGCGCAGCTGACGGAATTTTTCGGCCGGGTCGGCAATTTTCAGGATGTCCTTGACCGCATCATCACCCTTTTGCCCGCCACCAACATATTCGCCGCTGGCAGCGTCGAGCACGAACATTTTCTTGCCGTCTTTCTTGTAGATGCCAACCTTGGTCTTGGCACCCAACGCACCGGCAGCAATCAGTTTTTGCAGCCATTCCGGCGACTTGAACAAGCCATGCCACGGGTCGCCCGGCAGCGTGTCGTCCATGGTTTTTACCACGTGGGCAAAGGTATCCAGGCCAACAACGTCGGCAGTACGGAAGGTGGCAGACTTGGGACGGCCCAGGCGCGGACCGGTCAGGTCGTCAACAATATCAAAGCGGATGCCGAATTTTTCGGCATTGGCAATGGTTGCCAGCATGGAGAACACACCAATGCGGTTGGCAACGAAGTTGGGGGTATCCTTGGCGCGTACCACACCCTTGCCCAGGGTGGAGACCAGGAAACGCTCCAGATTATCCAGCATGCCCGCATCCGACGTTACGCACGGGATGATCTCGACCAGGTGCATGTAACGCGGCGGGTTGAAAAAGTGTACACCGCAGAAGCGCGGACGCACGGAATCGGGGCAGCTCTCAGCCAGTTTGTTGATGGACAGGCCGGAGGTATTGGTGGCGAAAATGGTGTGCTCGCCCAGATGGGGTGCCACCTTGTGATACAGATCGGCTTTCCAGTCCATGCGCTCGGCAATGGCTTCGATCACCAGATCACAGTCTTTGAGCAAGTGCAGGTGGTCTTCGTAGTTGGCCGGTTCGATATAAGCCACGGCATCCTTGTTGGACAGCGGGGACGGCTTCAGTTTTTTCAGACCATCAAGTGCCTTGAGCACGATGCCGTTCTTGTTGCCTTCTTTGGCCGGCAAATCAAACAGGATGGTCGGCACTTTGGCATTGACCAGATGAGCGGCAATCTGCGCCCCCATCACGCCAGCACCCAGCACTGCCACCTTGCGTACATTGAACTTGGTTTGAGACATGGTTTCCTCGTTATGTTGAAACTCATCAATCATGGGGCAGGCCCCTCATGCCTGCCTTGCTTTCGGGCAGCGACGACCAAGGCCACCGCTGCCCTGCCACGCCCCTAAACCATTACTGTCTGTTTAGAAGCTGTAGTTGTACTGCAGACCAAGGAATTGCAAATTGGTCTTGTAACTGCCAATGGTATTTTCACCATTACCCGTGCAGGTAGTGGAAACCGGGGTGCAGCCATCTTTGTAATTGATATTGGCATTCTTGAAAAAAACATAAGAATAGGCCAGATCAATCGACGATTGTTTGCTCAATTTGTAATTGGCGCCAAAAGACAACCAGTAACGATCACTATCTGGTAGCGCCGGGTGACGCAGGTCGTCATTTTTTACCGGAGACTGATCCCAGGCAATACCAGTACGCAGCAACAGACTATCGCTGTAATGGTAATTGGCACCCAGCGACAGTTTGAAAGTATCACGCCAGCCTTGCTTGATGACCAGATCACCCTCACCTGGTTGGCTAAACTTGATGTCGATACTGTCCATGCGGGAATGTCGCGTCCAGGTCAGATCAGCCATCAAATCCACTTTATCATTCAGCTTGTGGAAAGTATTGGCAGAAATAGACTCCGGGGTATCTACCGTAACCGAGCCACCAGAACTGACATGTCCGAGATTTTGGGCCGAGTTCAGAATTGCATTCATCACCGTTGTATTTGCGGTGACACCAGAATAGTTCCAGGTTGCATTACCATCGAGCTTATGATGGATATTCGAGCGATATGCCAAGCCAAAACGGGTGTCGTCATTCAGTTGGTACATATAGCCCAAATTGAAACCAAAACCCCAGCCATCAGCATCAAGTGATGCCTGTCCATCATTCAAACCATAAGCTGCTTTGATTGCAGCAATAGTAGCTGCCGAATAACCACTTTCACGCAAGCCACTAGCAATATCTACTGCCTTGGCCAAGCTAGCCTTCATGTATTGAGCGGAGATACCTGCACCAAAGGAATGGTGTTCATCAAGCTTGAAAGAAACGGAAGGATTAAAGTTCAGCGTTTCCAACTTGATGTTTTCCAAAGCATAACGACCAGCCCAGCTGTTGCCATAATCCAGCTGTGCTCCGAACGGCACAAAAATACCAAGACCAACAGTCCACTTGTCGTTTAGCTGATGAGTGGCATAAAAAGATGGCGCCACTACATAATCAGGGGCGAAATTACCTCCATTGCCACCACCGGTAGCCGAGCCAATTACGGTTTTTGAACCTTTATCGGTATATTCTGAATCCGGCAGCACCAGAGTCAGACCACCGGAGAAATTATTTCCGGTCAGACGAGACATACCGGCCGGATTATAAAAGATGGTGGAAGCGTCATTCGCTTCTGCGCCATTGGCAAATGCCGTGCCTTGCGCGGAAACGCTTTGTGAGCCGAAGTGATAACCGGAAGCCAGTGCTGTGGAAGAGAACGCCCCGACGGCAACTCCCATCAGCATCACGGATTGGCTGAGGTGCTTGAGTTTCATGTGTCATCCCTCTCTGCGAATATATCTGTATGTAGTCCTAGTCGCTTTTTATGTCCGTCTTACGACGGATCATTTTGGATACTACCAGAGAATTAGAGCATGTCCACTAAAATAAGAGCGTTTGTTCCAAACGATCGTTTCACACAACAACCATGCAACAAAATCGGCAAAAATCAAACAACTTCAGCCAAATTACGAGATCTCCCATCCATATCGATCGCTACAAAAGTAGCGATCACCTCGGTGACAAATACCAGCTCACCATCCAGCCTTTCCGCCTCGACCGAAATCTTCAAGGTCACCGACTTTTGTCCCACGCGCAGTCTTTCCACATACAGATTGACCACATCGCCCAGCAGGATGGGATGGGTGAACTGAAAGGCATTCACCGCAACCGTAGCCACAGGGCCGCGCGCCAACCTTTCAGCATCAAGGCTACCCGCCATATCGATCTGCCCCATCAGCCAACCAGCCTGCACTCTGCCGTAAGCATTGGTTGCCGTCGGCAGCGCGCGAACCCGCAAGGTGGGTAAACGAGTAGTAGGCGAATCCATATGGCGCTCCTGGTGATCGATCGCTCAGCCAAGTTGCCGCATCACAGCAGCTTGGCTGAACGGCCGGATGGCTAACCATCCGGCAATGCATTCAGTCTAGATAATCAGTTTAGAAAATGTGCCGCTTCAGTAGCGCCGCATCGTGCCGCTCCAGCGCCATGTCAAAATCATCCACCATGATGACGTCGCGCTTAAGTTTGCGTGCCCGGCTTACTGCCTCGAACTCTGACTGCGTCAGCAAACCAGCCTGCAATGCCTCCTCCAGCCGTTCTCTTGCCGTTACACGCTTGAACTTGCCTTCCCGCGCCAGCTTGCGCAGCTTCTGCTCCAGCGGTTCAGTCGCCAGGATGGCATCCAGCGCATGACGCAGCACGCCGACAGCATCCTCCTCCGACGGTGACACATACATGCCGCGGGTCAGGCGATCACGCATGCCACCGGGCTCCATCATGCCGCGCGCCACCTTGGTGCCAATGCGGTCGGATGCCGGCTTAAGCGTCAGGCCCCATGGGAAAATGATCTTGCGCAACACCCAGGCCAGACCACGGCTGGGCAGGTTAGCCAGAAAACCATCCATCGCGTGCTGCAGGTCAAACAGGGCATTCTCAACCGCCCAGCCAAGTACCGCGAGATCTTCTTTTTGCGCACCTTCGCGTTCGAAACGCTTGAGGCAGGCCGTGGCGATATACAGATTGGACAACATATCACCCAGGCGGGCAGACAATTTTTCGCGGAACTTCAGCGAGCCGCCCAGGCTGAACATGGCCATATCGGACAGCAAGGCAAAGGCGCTGGAGAAACGGGTAATCTGCTTGTAATAGCGCGCGGTTTCGCCACCGCGCGGCGCACCGGCAAAGCGCGCCCCAGTCAATCCCAGCCACAGCGAACGGAACACATTGCTGATAACGAAGTTGATGTGGCCGGTGATGGCACGATCAAACTCGACCGCGTCATTGGCCATGGCAGCCTTCATTTCACGCAGCACAAAGGGATGGCAGCGAATGGCACCCTGACCATAGATGATCATCGAACGGGTGAGGATATTGGCACCTTCCACCGTAAT
This sequence comes from Aquitalea magnusonii, assembly GCF_002217795.2. NCBI lineage: Bacteria > Pseudomonadati > Pseudomonadota > Betaproteobacteria > Neisseriales > Chromobacteriaceae > Aquitalea > Aquitalea magnusonii. Next base: position 1,100,192 of record NZ_AP018823.1, on the reverse strand, counting down.
GCCGATCGGAATGGATTGATAGGCACGGGCCAGATAGTTGCGCGGACCCAGCACCACGGCCTTGCCGCCATGAATGTCCATCGCGTCATTGATGGTTTTGCGCATGCGTTCGGTGTTGTGATACTTCAACACCGCCGACAGCACCGATGGCTTCTCGCCCATATCCAGGCCGGTCAGTGCCAGGTCCTGCGAAGCTTCCATCTGGTAGGTATAACCACCGATGCGCGCCATCGCCTCGTCCACGCCTTCGAACTTGCCGATGGGCAGGCCGAACTGGTCGCGAATGCGGGCATAGGCACCAGTGGTGAAGGTTGTCACCTTACCGCAGGCCACCGACATGGCCGGCAGGGAAATGCAGCGGCCAACCGACAGGCACTCCACCAGCATGCGCCAGCCCTGACCGGCAAACTCGCGCCCGCCAATGATCCATTCCAGCGGAATGAACACATCCTTGCCCCAGGTCGGGCCATTCATGAACACCGCACCACCGGGGAAATGACGGCGGCCAATGCAGACGCCTTCATGCTCGGTCGGCACCAGTGCGCAGGTAATGCCAATCTCTTCCTTGTCGCCCAACAGGTGGTCCGGGTCGTACATCTTGAATGCCAGACCCAGAATGGTGGCCACCGGGGCCAGGGTAATCCAGCGCTTTTCCCAGCTCACACGCAGGCCCAGCACGTTTTCGTGCCGCTGGCCGCTGCGCGGGTCGGTATAGCTGCCACGGCAGACAATGCCGTAGTCAGGAATGCTGCCTGCGTCCGAACCGGCATAAGGGCTGGTCAGCGCAAAGCAAGGTACTTCCACGCCCTTGGCCAGACGCGGCAGGTAATAATCTTTTTGTGCTTCGGTGCCATAGTGCTGCAGCAACTCACCCGGACCGAGCGAGTTGGGCACCATGACCGACACCGCGGCAGAACCGCCACGGGTAGCAATCTTGGTCACCACTTTGGCGTGGGCATAGTTGGAAAACTCCAGACCGCCGTACTTCTTCTTGACGATCATGCCCAGAAAGCCGTTGTCCTTGATGAACTGCCACACTTCCGGCGGCAAGTCCTTCAGCTCGTGCGTGATCTTCCAGTCGTCAATCATCGCGCACAGCTGCTCGGTGGGGCCATCCAGGAAAGCCTGCTCTTCCGCGCTCAGCTTGGCATCCGGGAAGGCCAGCAGACGCTGGTAATCCGGCTTGCCGGAGAACAGGTCCCGATCCCACCACACCGTACCGGCATTGATCGCTTCCTGCTCGGTTTGCGACATGGCCGGGGTGATTTTCTTGAAGATGCCGAATACCGGGCCGGTGAAAACGGCACGACGCAGCGGCACGATATTCAGCACAAGCGCCAGCAGTGCAAACACACACCAGGCAATGGTGGAAACCGGGCAGCCAAACGCAAATTGCAGGCTGGCCAGCCAGGCCGCCAGCCCTACAGTCCACGCAAGCACCGGCGCGCGATAGTACGCCAACGCACCGATCAGTGCGATGAGAAGAACAGCAGCAAACATTGTGATTTACCCTCGTGTTGACCCTGCTAACCTTCGACAGGCGAGACCAACCCGGCAACCACAAACGGCACAAGATACTTCACGATCATGTCAGGATCCCTGGCGGAAACGATCTGGCTGCGCGTGAAGATTTTCAGCACATCGTTTCCGGCAAAGGCGTTGAACATGACACTGAATGCGAAGTGCATCCTCCAGGCCAGTTCCTCAACCCCAAGCTCTGGCAGCGCATGGTGAAATGCGCGCGAGTAGCGTTGTACGAATACACTGTATTGCTGTGAGATGGTTTCACGCAGCAGCCGGTGGTTTTCCACCAATGTGCGTGACAGAAGTCTGACGAACAGGGCCCCGCCCCTCGCAGGGTCCTTGGACAGCGCCAGACACGGACGAATGAATGTCGTGACCAGCCCTTCTACCGACAGCTTCTCTTCTCTTGCCTCCAGCTCGTCCAGTTCGGCCAGGCAGGACGCAATCAAGGGCGCCAGCCTGCGCATGAACACGGCTTCAAACAGTGCATCCTTAGAGCCAAAGTGATAATTCACCGCGGCCAGGTTGACTTCGGCCTGCTGAGTAATCATGCGAAGCGAGGTAGCCTCGAAACCGTGCTCCACGAACAGCCGCTCGGAAACGTCCAGAATGCGTGTTGCCGTATCCGGTCGGCTGGCTTCCATGTTCTCTTGTGCCTTTTTTGTACTTGCAGGGTATTTAGTCTTGTCCATCTCAGCTTTCGAACAAGCGTTTCAAACTTACGTTTTAATTTGATCAGTGTCAAGAGCCCCCTCCTTGCAATAGGGATGGATTTCCAGTACACCATCGCGAAAACGGCAGTCTAAAGTCTAGACTGCCGTTCGTTTGAATGAAACGCAGGTATAAATATTTAGTCAAGTCCGCGCGCCAGATCGGCCTGCAGATCTTGCACATTCTCCAAGCCCACCGCGACACGGATCAGCCCCTCCACGATGCCGGCCTTCTCACGAATCTCTGGCGCAACCCGCGCATGGGTGGTCGATGCAGGGTGGGTAATTGTACTCTTTACATCACCAAGATTGGCAGTTCGCGAAATCAGCTGGACGCCATCCACCAGCTTCCATGCCCCAGCACGACCACCCTTGACCACAAAAGACACCACCGCACCACCGGCTTTTTGCTGACGCTGCGCCAGTTCATGCTGCGGATGGCTGGGCAGCCCCGGATAGTAGACACGTTCGATGGCGGGATGCGCCTCCAGCCAGCGCGCCAGTTCCAATGCATTGGCGCTGTGTTTTTCCATGCGCAGCGACAAGGTTTCCAGACCGGACAACAGCACCCAGGCATTGAACGGAGCCAGGGTCGGGCCGGCGGTGCGCACATGCAGGTAAACCTGCTCTACCAGTGCATTGCTGCCGACAACCGCACCACCCATCACGCGACCATGGCCATCCAGGTATTTGGTGGCCGAATGCATGACCAGATCGGCACCCAGTTTCAGCGGCTGCTGCAAGGCCGGTGAACAAAAACTGTTATCCACCACCAGCAAGGCATGATGGCGATGGGCAATGGCGGAAATGGCAGCGATGTCTGCCACTTCCGTCAGCGGATTGGAAGGTGTCTCCAGAAAGAACAGCTTGCTGTTGGGTTTGGCCGCAGCCTCCCATGCCGCCAGGTCGCGCGCATCAACAAAGGTGGTTTCCACCCCGAATTTTGCCAGCAGACCGGCAAACAGATTGGTAGTGGAGCCGAACAGACTTTGCGAGGAGACAATGTGATCGCCAGCCTTGAGCAGGCTCATCATGATGGCCTGAATGGCCGCCATGCCGGTGGCGGTGGCAATGGCACGCTCGCCGCCCTCCATCAGCGCCAGTCGCTGCTGAAAGGCCGTGACGGTGGGATTGGTGAAACGGGAATAGGTATAGCCCTCTATTTCACCCAGAAACATGGCGGCAGCCTGCTCCGCCGACTCATAACAGAAACTGGAAGTCAGGTGCAGAGCCTGGCTGTGTTCGCGATATTCGCTGCTTTCGCGCCCGCCACGGATTGCCAGTGTTTCAGGATGATAGTGCTGTGCTGTATTTTCGACTGACATGATGATTCTCGAACTTGTTACCGGCGACAAACCACCATGACTTGTCACCGCCTTGTGCGGGCTATATTGCCTGATGGCAACAGTTTAGCTAAATGAAATTGCGGCATAACGATGTCAGCGGCCAGCGCTATTCAACGCCCACAATGAAAAAACCGGCTTGCGCCGGTTTTTTCTGCGCCTGACTTACATCAGGTTTTGCTCTGCCACATTCAGGTTCAGGTCAATCATCTGGGTGCTGACCGGATTTTCCTCTTTCTTGTCCGCACCACGGGCGCACTCGATGGCATCCAGATAAGCCGCCGTGATATCGCCGGTGATGTACTTGCCATCAAAGCAGGAGGTTTCAAACTCATGCAATTTCGGGTTCACCGAATGCACTGCTTCTTGCAAGGCCGACAGGTCCTGGTAGATCACCGCGTCCGCGCCAATCTCTGCCGCGATCTCCAGCTCGGTGCGGCCGGTGGCCAGCAGTTCGGCACGGGTAGGCATGTCGATACCGTAGACATTGGGGAAGCGCACCGCCGGCGCAGCGGAAGCAAAGTACACTTTTTTGGCTCCGGCATCGCGCGCCATTTGTACGATTTCCTTGGATGTCGTGCCGCGCACAATGGAGTCATCCACCAGCAGCACATTGCGGTCCTTGAACTCGCAAGCCACCGGGTTCAGCTTCTGCCGTACCGATTTTTTACGCACAGCCTGCCCCGGCATGATGAAGGTGCGACCGATATAGCGGTTCTTGATGAAGCCTTCGCGGTACGGCAGGCCCAGGCTATTGGCCAGCGCCAGTGCGCTGGGGCGGCTGGTATCCGGAATCGGCATCACCACATCGATATCCAGCGCCGGCAGCACGCGGCGGATTTTCTCGCCCAGCTTCTCCCCCATCACGATGCGTGACTGGTAGACCGAAGCACCATCAATCACCGAATCCGGACGAGCAAAGTAAACATATTCAAACAGACAGGGCGCATGACGCACTTCCTTGGCGCACTGACGGGCATGGAAGTCACCATCAAAGCTGACAAACACACCCTCACCCGGCTCGACATCACGCAGCGTGCTGAAACCGGAGCAGTCCAGCGCCACCGATTCGGAAGCAAACATGTACTCGGTCTTGCCACTACCCTGGGTACTGCCGATCACCAGCGGACGGATACCATTGGGATCGCGGAAGGCCACCAGGCCATAACCGGCAATCAGCGCCACCACGGCATAAGCACCGCGCACACGGCGATGCACTGCCTCGACGGCACCAAAGATGGCATCCACGCTCAGTTCAAAGCCCACCACACGCTCGGCCAACTCGTGCGCAAATACGTTGAGCAACACCTCGGAGTCGGAGTTGGTATTGATATGGCGCAGGTCATGACGGAACATGTCCGCCTTGAGTTCATCGGTATTGGTCAGGTTGCCGTTGTGCGCCAGCACGATGCCAAACGGCGAGTTGACATAGAACGGCTGGGCCTCGGCCAGACTGGAGGCAGAGCCGGCAGTCGGGTAGCGCACATGGGCGATACCGGCATTACCCATCAGCGAGCGCATATTGCGGGTGCGGAATACGTCGCGCACCATGCCGCTGCCCTTGTGCATGTGAAAGGTCTTGCCACTGGAGGTGACAATACCCGCCGCATCCTGCCCACGGTGCTGCAGCACTTGCAGTCCGTCATACAACAACTGGTTGACGGGAGACTGCCCTACCACGCCTAGAATTCCACACATTGCTCTACTCTCTCTTCCCAACTACCTGGATTTTCAGACAAAACTTACAGCCAAAGAAAAAGGCGGAAATCTTGAGGTGAAGATATCAAGATAATCCGCCTGTTCCATCACACTAGCCCGTGTAATGCAGATTGTCTGCCAGCATGGCTGGCAGCCAGGGCCTTAATGACAAGGCCAGTGATTCGAATGGAGCGGCCAATACCGCATTCCTCCACATAGGCTGGCGCGGCATATCACTCAAGCCGCCCACCAGCACCAGCACCGTCACCAGCACCAGCCCGCGAGCCAGGCCGAACACGGCACCCATCAATCGGTTCAGACCACCCAGGCCAGTCGAATCAAGCAGACTGGTCAGGGTGATGCGTAATAATGCCGTGGCCAGCCACGACAGGAAAAACAACAGCACAAAAGAAGCAACCAGCCGCAAACCCTGACTGGGCAACTCATTGGGCATGAAGGTGGCCAGCAGCGGAGACAGCTCCTTGGCACACCAGAACGCCAGAATCCACGAACCCAGCGACAGCACTTCGGCCACCAGGCCACGCACCATGGCCACCAGCACGGAGCCGATCAGGATGGCAATCACCACATAATCGAAGACGGTCATCGCTGCTTACTTGCTCACGATAATGCCAGACACGCCAGCCTGGGACAGCTTGCGCAAGGCAGCCTCCGCCTCGGCACGACTGGCAAACGGCCCAACCCGCACGCGAGTTACTTCGCCCTTGCTGGTTTGCACCTTGGTAAAGTGAGCCGCCACACCCAGACCGGACAATTTGCTCTTGAGTGCATCAGCCTTGGCCGGGTCTGACAGGGCTGCCAGCTGAATCACCGACTTGCCACTGCCGACATTATCCACTTTTTCTGCTTTGGACTCACTTTTCTTTGCCGGAGCCGGCTTGGCCGCAGGCTCATCATCGAAATGCCCAGCCAGGATTGCGGCAGGATCTGCTTGCTTGTGCTTGGCCGCGGCTGGCTTTTCCACCTTGGCCGGTTTGTTGTCTGCAGCCGCAGGCTGATGCAGCTCAGCCGGTTTACTGGCTACTTTCTTCTTTGCTGGCTGATGCGCCAGAGGCTGACTGGCCGCACCATCCGCCGGCTTGGGTTTACTGGCCTGTACTGCAGCCACGGCACCAACCGCGGCGACCGCAGCAGCCGCCGGCGCTGACAGTTTGGGCGCGGCTACCGGCTTGTCCTCGCCAACCGAGCTAAGATCTGCCGGCAGTTGCGTGGTGGCCACCTTGGCTGACGGCGCGGAAGCAGCGGCCAGCACAGGAGCGGAAGCCACAGACTTGCCCGCCTGGGATGCCGGGCTGCTCGCGGCCAGGTTCACTGCCGGCGGCAATGCGGTTTCAGCCGGCACTCCGGATGCTTCACTGGCAATTTCCACCGATTCCGGGCGCATCTGCTGGTCAGGCAAATGGCCAACCACATTCCACAACACCACCGTGGATACCGTGACCAGCACAACCGCACCGACCAGACGACGCCTGGCACGCTTGCGCAACAAAATCAGTTCATCGTGAGCAGACAGAGCCATGCAATCCTCAAATGCGTTGCCGACGGGCTTCCAGCACCTCGGCAACAGTGTGGAAAGAGCCGAAAACGGTAATTCTATCATTCTCGCCCGCTGCCGATAAGGCAGCTTGCCAGGCAGACGCAACATCATCAAAGGCGCGCACCTTGCCGATGCCCGCTGCATGCAGTTGCGCGGCAATCTCGGTGCCGCTCTGCCCGCGTGGCATATCCAGCCCGGCCACAAACCAGGCATCGAATTCATCCTTGGCCAATTCGGCTACTGCAGCCAGATCCTTGTCCGCCAGCATGGAAAATACCGCATAGCGGTTTTCAGCGAATGGCAGTTGACGCAGGCTGGCCACCATGGCCTTGACCGCATGCGGGTTATGCCCCACATCCAGCACCACCACCGGTCGCCCTGGCAATACCTGGAAACGCCCTGGCCATTCCACTTCGACCAAACCTTGCTTGAGCGCACCAATGCCTACCGGCAGACGCGCATGCAGGCAATCGAGCACGGCCAATGCGGCTGCGGCATTGCCTAGCTGGTAGCCACCACGCAGCGCAGGCATGGGCAAGGCATGGCGACGTGCGCTGCCCATCTGGAAGGACCATTGATTGTCCATGCGGGAATAGTTGTAATCGCGGCCCAGAAGCTTGAGATCGGCACCGATGGCCGCGGCATGCTCCAGCAGGCGCTGCGGCGGCTGCGGGTCTGCGCAGATGGCTGGCTTGCCCGGCCGGTAGATGCCGGCTTTCTCGAAGCCGATGTCTTCGCGGTTGTCACCCAGAATGGCAGCGTGGTCGATATCCACACTCACCACCACCGACACATCCGGTTCAAAGATGTTCACTGCATCCAGACGCCCACCCAGGCCAACTTCCATGATGGCTACATCGACTTTTTCTTCGATAAAGCTGTGCATGGCACCCAGGGTGCCGAACTCGAAATAGGTCAGCGAGGTGTCCCCGCGTGCCGCATCGATGGCGGCAAAACTGTTGATGATACGTTCATCACTGACCGGCTTGAGATCGATTGCCACCCGCTCGTTATAGTGGCTGATGTGCGGCGAGGTGTAACAGCCCACCTTGAAACCGGCGCGCTGGTACATGGTGGAGAGCATGGCACAAACCGAACCCTTGCCATTGGTCCCTGCCACCATGATGACCGGGAAGGATGGCTGCAGTTGCATGGCATGCCACACTTTGCGCACACGCTCCAGGCCCATGTCTATGGTGGTGACGTGCAGGCCTTCCAACCATTGCAGCCAATCGTTCAGGGTAGTTCTTTGCATCATGGACTTTCCAATACCGCAGGCGATGCCTGCTTTGCTGCCGGGTAAAACCACAGCAAATACACGCGCAATTGCCGCAATGCTGGCTGATCGGCACTGTCTGGCAGCAACAAGCAGCTACAACGACGCCCGGCGCGCATTACATTGACAATGACAAATAGTGGGGAGACGAAACAGTCGTCGCGCAGCGAAACCTCGATTGACGCCCCGTCCTGGTGCCAGTGCATCCGGCCTAGCGCATCCACCTCGATGCGCATGACCCGATGCGGCTGCCACCATCCATTGGCGCGCACGGCAAACCAGGCCAGCACGCACTGCAGGGGAATCATCGCCGCCCACTGCGGCAGGTAGTACAACAGCAGGGAAATCGACAAGGACAGACTTGCCAGCACCAAGCCCAACCAGAGGCGCGATGGCCGCAACTGCAGGGCAAAAGGCGGCAGCAGACGGGCCTTGTGCATGAGATGGCTTACAGTTCGCCCGCCGGGCTGTTGCTGATGTCGCCCTCTACGGAATCGAGCACGGTGGAGTGGATTTCCACATCGAACCACTCCCAGAAAGCCTTGAGGGACATGTCCTTGGGCCACAGGTCTTCGTCGTCATACCAGGATGCCACTTCAATCTTGAACAGCTGCTCGTACTGCTCGTCGATATGGGCAACCGCCTCTTCCGGCTCATTGAACTCCGGCAACAGGATCACCGTGCAGTCACTGCGCAGGCTGTCCAGGGTCAAATCCACCATATCGTTGCCGGGCACGGCATTCAGCCAGTCCAGAAATGGCTGTTTGGGTTTGATTACGGCAACCGAGCGGTCAACAAAATACATGGCAATCCTTTCAATCCAAAGTTGGCGCGCATTGTAACCCAAGTCGGCAAGGGCCAGCACACCGCATGCTACAATTGCGGCCATTGAACCCTGATTACAAGATGCCGCAATGTCATTGATTTCTGTTGAAAAGGCCTGCCTGGCGTTTGGCCACCACGCCCTGCTGGATAATGTCGATTTCGCACTGGAGCCAGGCGAGGTAGTGGGGCTGATCGGCCGCAACGGTGCCGGCAAGTCGTCCCTGCTCAAGGGTATTGCCGGTGTCATCACACTGGATGATGGCCGCATCAACACCAAGGGTGATGTGCGCGTAGCCTATGTGGCACAGGAGCCGGAACTCAATCCGGACGACACGGTGTTTGATGCTGTTGCAGCCGGACTTGGCGAACTGAAGGCCTTGCTGCGTGAATACCACCATGTCACCCAGCAACTCACCCAGCCGGATGCCGACCACGCCACCGCCCTCTCACGCATGGAAACCCTGCAACACGAGCTGGAAGCCCGCGATGGCTGGCAGTTTGACGCGCTGATCGCCACCACCCTATCCCACCTGGACCTGAAACCAGACACCCTGATTCGCGAATTGTCCGGCGGCTGGAAAAAGCGCGTCGCGCTGGCACGGGCATTGGCGGCCAAACCGGATGTCCTGCTGCTGGACGAACCCACCAACCATCTGGATGTTTCCGCCATCGAATGGCTGGAAGGTTTGCTGAAGAACTTCAGCGGCAGCGTGCTGCTGATCACCCACGACCGGCGCTTTCTGGACAATGTCGCCACCCGCATCGTGGAACTGGATCGAGGCATCCTGCGCAGCTATCCGGGCAGCTTCACCGCCTACCAGGTACGCAAGGCCGAGGAAATGACCATCGAAGAAGAACAGAACCGCATCTTCGATAAATTCCACGCCCAGGAAGAAGTATGGATCCGCAAAGGCATCGAGGCGCGCCGCACCCGTAACGAAGGCCGCGTGCGTCGCCTGGAGGCCATCCGCCGTGAGCGCAGCGCCCGTCGCGAGCGCGTGGGCCAGGTCAACTTCCAGTTGGATGCCGGTGAGCGCTCCGGCAAACTGGTGGCCGAGCTGGAACATGTCAGCAAGGGCTTTGAAGGCCGCACCCTGATCAAGGACTTCACCACCCGCATCCTGCGCGGCGACAAAATCGGCCTGATCGGACCGAACGGTGCCGGCAAGACCACCCTGCTCAAGCTGATTCTGGGTCAGCTGGAAGCCGACAGCGGCAGCATCAAGCAAGGCAGCAAGCTGGAAATTGCTTACTTTGACCAGTTCCGCGAACAACTGGACGAAGACACCAGCGTGGCCGATATCATCAGCCAGGGCAATGACTTCGTCGAAATCGGCGGGGTGAAAAAACATGTGATGAGTTATCTGGAAGACTTCCTGTTCTCGCCACAACGTGCGCGCAGCCCGGTGCGCTCGCTTTCCGGTGGCGAACGCAACCGCCTGCTGCTGGCCCGCCTGTTCACCCGTCCGGCCAATGTGCTGGTGCTGGATGAACCCACCAATGACCTGGACATCGATACGCTGGAACTTCTGGAAGACGTGATTGCTCAATACAGCGGCACTGTCTTTCTGGTCAGCCACGACCGGGCTTTCCTCGACAACGTCGTCACTCAGGTGATTGCCTTTGAAGGCAATGGCCAGTTGGAAGAATACCCCGGCGGCTATCAGGACTGGATAGACACCAAGGCCCGCATGGCGGCGATGCAGGGCGAGAACGCCAGCAAGACTACGGCAGCGGCAGGCAAGCCAAGCCCGCAAGCCAAAACTGACAAACAACGGAGCAATCGCAAGCTTTCTTATAATGAAACCCGCGAGCTGGCCGCGCTGCCCGAGGAAATTGCCACACTGGAAAACGAGCAGGCTGTGCTGAACCAGCAACTGCTTGATCCCAATTGCTATCGCGACACCCCCAAGGAAGCCATTGCCTGGCAGCAACGCATCGAAGCCATCGACGAACTGCTGCTGGAAAAACTGGCCCGCTGGGAAGAACTGGAGGCAAAACAATCATGAGTAAAACCCGGCCCACCCCGCCCTCGCTCGAACGCCGCCGTGTGCTTGGCGGTGCCATGCTGGGAGCCCTGGCCTTGTGGCTGAGTGCCTGCGGCACCCCGCCCCGGAAAACAAGCCAGAGCCGCCCACGTCCGGGGCAGGACAAGACACTGTCAGCCCTGAAAGCCGACGGTGCAGGCCGGGAAATCCTCATGTACACCCTGGGCCTGCTGGACCTGGACTACAAATTTGGTGGTGCCAACCCGGAAGCCGGACTGGATTGCAGCGGCATGGTCAGCTACATCTACCAGAATGCGGTGGGCGTGAAGTTACCGCACAATGCCGCCCAAATCGCCAGCCTGGCCCGTCCCATCAGCAACAGCCAGATGCAGGTGGGCGACCTGGTGTTCTTCAATACCATGAACCGCGCCTTCTCCCACATGGGCATCTACATTGGCGACAACAAGTTCGTGCATGCCCCACGCACCAATAGCGCCATTCGCGTGGACAGGCTGGACAACAGTTATTTTGCCGCCCGCTATGAAGGGGCGCGCACCCTGTTTGCCTGAACATGGCACACCACTGGCAGGACAGCTTGATCCGGAGATGGCGGCAACGGCCAGCCCTGCACCGGGATGGCGTATCACTGCAAGAAGACTGGCTGCTGCGCAAGCTGCAGCAGGCATTGAATGGCGACAGCCTGCAAATTGATGACCTGTCGCTGCTCAGCCGCGACAGCACCTTGCATTTGACTACACATCAACCCCTTGCCGCCCGGCTGACCCTGCATTTCGATTTTTTACCCATAGACTGGAGCAGCAGGCAGATCCATTTGCGCTACCACGTTCAGGGCGAGGCGATTGCCCCTTCTACCACCCGCCGCCTGCTGGGCGGACTGCTGCTGGGCGTGATGGAAGGCGCATTCGGCCACAAAGCCCTGCAACAACTGGCCAAGCCACTGGACTGGCTGAACCTGGAGCAGGATGTTGCCATTATCGACCTCACCCAACTGCCGGCATTGCAACAATGGCTGGACTACCCGCTGCTGGGCAAACCACTGGCGGCACGCCTGAGCATCAAGGCCATCGAGACCAGCCCCGGCCTGCTACGCATCCGCCTTGGCCGCGCCCCGACACCCGCAGACTGAAAAACACATGCAGATATGCCAGGCACAATAAAAAAACCCCGCCGCAGCGGGGTTTTTCGCGTCAGGGTGAAAGCAATCAGCCCTTGACTACCTTGGCAATGGCTTCAGCCACATAAGGCAGGTTCTTGCTGTTCAGCGCAGCCAGGCAGATACGGCCGGTGGAAACAGCATAGATGCCAAATTCGCTCTTCAGCACTTCCACTTGCGCTGCAGTCAGGCCGGTGTAGGAGAACATGCCGCGCTGCTGCGCCACGAAGGAGAAGTCCTGCTCCACGCCTTGGGCCTTGATGGCGTCAACCAGACCGGTACGCATGGCGCGGATGCGGTCACGCATGCCGGCCAGCTCGTCTTCCCACTGCTGGCGCAGCTCGGGGCTGGACAGCACGGCAGCGACGATGGCTGCACCGTGGATCGGCGGGTTGGAGTAGTTGGTACGGATCACGCGCTTCAGTTGCGACAGCACGCGGCCGGTTTCTTCCTTGCTGGCAGTCACGATGGACAGGGCGCCAACACGCTCGCCGTACAGCGAGAAGCTCTTGGAGAAGGAGCTGGACACGAAGAACTGCAGGCCGGAAGCCGAGAACAGACGCACGGCAACAGCGTCAGCATCAATACCGTCGGCAAAACCCTGGTAAGCCATATCCAGGAAAGGAACCAGACCCTGGGCACGGCACACTTCCACCACCTCGGCCCATTGGGCGTCGGACAGGTCGGCACCGGTCGGGTTGTGGCAGCAGGCATGCAGCACGATGACGGAACCGGCAGCCAGGCTTTGCAGGAAGGACTTCATGCCCGCAAAGTCAACGCCACGGGTAGCCGCGTCGTAGTAGGGGTAGTTTTCCACGGTGAAGCCGGCGGATTCAAACAGCGCGCGGTGGTTTTCCCACGACGGGTTGCTGATGTAAACCTTGGATGCCGGGTTCAGGCGTTTCAGGAAGTCGGCACCGATCTTCAGGGCACCGGTACCGCCCAGCGCCTGGGCAGTTACTACCTGACCATTGCTGATCAGCGCGCTGTCGGCACCGAACAGCAGGTTTTGCACGGCGCTGTCGTAAGCGGCCGGGCCTTCGATCGGCTGATAACCACGCGGCAGCAAGGCATCAACACGGGCCTTTTCCGCAGCCTTGACGGCGGCCAGCAGCGGAATCTTGCCATTATCGTCGCTGTACACACCCACACCCAGGTTCACCTTGAAGGGACGGGTATCGGCGTTGAAAGCTTCGTTCAGGCCAAGAATCGGGTCGCGCGGGGCCAGTTCCACCGCGGCGAAGATCGAAGAGGTCATGCAGGGGCTCCATTTGCTTTGCAGAACAGCCGCAACCGGGTGCTGAGCAAGCAGCTGGCCACGGCTGATTGATGAAAATCTTTGTCCGGCACAAAGTTTACCACCATCTGGCGGCTTGCTGCGCTGCAATGCCGACAAAACAACAAGCTGCCAGCCGTGGGCGATCTGACGCGAGATTGCATACCGTCGCGATCGAAGTCGCCCTATCCATGCCGCCACTTGAACCTTGCCACGCACGGACTAGTCTTATGACAAGTACAAACGCACGACGAGGAGTCCTGACCATGAAAAAAGGCATCCTGCTGTTCTGGCCGTCTTTTCTGATCGCCGCACTGGCCACCAGTGTGTTTTTCTCGATTTTCGACCCTGCCGAACTCAAATTGCACGGCAATGCCCTGTTTGCCGACAAGTTATCGGCCTATTCGGTATTTTTCCTGGTCAGTTGGGCCTTTGGTGCGCTCAACACCGCCATTGTGCTGGTGCTGGAAAAGTCATCGCGCGAGATCAATGGCTTTACGCCACCGCCGGTGCAGCCGATGGATGATGCGGAAGATCCGCTGCGCAGTTGAAACGGCGTGCTTGATCGGCAATGCAAAAGGGCGACCCGCGTCGCCCTTTTGCGTGACTGTCTTCAGTCAGATTGCTCAGCCCTGAGATGGCGGTGCCGGTGTCTGGCACACCACGAAGTATTTGCGCACCGCCTGCACCACCTCAAACACGCCCACAAAGCCGGCGGGTATGACTGCCGCCTCACCAGCCTTCACTGCCACGACCTTGCCAGTCTCATCGTGCAAGCGCACCAGGCCTTCGATCACGCAGAAAAACTCGTGCTTGTCAGCGGCAAAGCGAATACGCCACGCCCCTGTTTCACAAGCCCAGATACCACAACTGAGCGCTTCATCAGCCGTTTCGTAGTGGGTCCAGGTATAGCGTTGTGGATTCCCGGCCAGCAGTCGATCCGGCCGCGGCTGATCGACCACGGGTGTAACTGTTTGGGAAAAATGGGTAATGGCGGGCATGCTGCTTGTTTCCTGCAAACGAAAAGCGTCATTATCGCCGCTGCTGTCCAGCGGAGCCAGACTCCCCCAGCCGCTGCGCCATGCGCTGCAACATCAGCTTGCTCAGCAGCCAGTACACTGACAGCAGCGCCAGACCGTGCGCGCCATGCAGTTACACCATGTCATCATGGGTGGCGGCTCAGTTGGGCGCGGCACCGGAGAAAATCGTCAGTAGCTGTGCTGCGCCCGGTTCGACGTTGCGGCAGTATGGCTGCTGCAGGTCGCGCAACGGGTCATGCGCAGCCTGCAGCAGGGAGTCCGGCATGGCGCGTTTCCAGAAAGAAAAGCTGATTATCCTGCAACTGCCGTCCGTGGCTCCATTCCTGAAACCACCTCGCGCCCAATGAAAAACCGGCCACGCGGACCGGTTTTCTGGTCAGGACGCGCTCAATCAAATACTAGCTGACCGTTGCGCGCCTCCACCATGACGGTGGCTTTGGGCGGATACTTGCCGGCCAGTATCGCCTTGGCCAGCGGGTTTTCCAGCTCGTTCTGGATGGCGCGCTTGAGTGGGCGTGCGCCATACACCGGATCGAAACCTGCCTCGGACAACAAGGACAAGGCCTCTTCGCTGATTTGCAGGTTCAGCTCCAGCTTGGCCAGACGATTCTCCAGCCCCTTGAGCTGAATGCGGGCAATGGCCTTGATGTTCTTCTCGTCCAGCCCGTGGAACACCACCACCTCGTCGATGCGGTTGATGAACTCGGGGCGGAAATGGGTTTTCACCTCGGCCATCACCGCCAGCTTGATCACCTGATAGTCATCGGTCGCCATGGCCTGGATCTGCTGGCTGCCCATATTGGAAGTCATCACCACTACCGTGTTCTTGAAGTCCACGGTACGGCCCTGGCCATCGGTGAGGCGGCCGTCATCCAGCACTTGCAGCAGGATGTTGAACACATCCGGATGCGCTTTTTCCACCTCGTCCAGCAGGATCACGCTGTACGGTTTGCGCCGCACCTGCTCGGTCAGATAACCGCCCTCTTCATAGCCGACATAGCCGGGAGGCGCGCCGATCAGCCGTGCCACCGAGTGCTTCTCCATGTATTCGGACATGTCGATGCGGATCAGGTGCTCTTCGCTGTCGAACATGAAGCCGGCCAGGGTCTTGCACAGCTCGGTCTTGCCCACACCGGTCGGCCCGAGGAACAGGAAGGAACCATAGGGCTTGTTCGGATCGGCCAGGCCGGAGCGCGAACGGCGAATGGCATCGGCCACCGCACGTACCGCCTCATCCTGCCCCACCACGCGCTGGTGCAACACGTCTTCCATGCGCAGCAGCTTTTCCCGCTCACCGGTCAGCATTTTAGATACCGGAATACCGGTGGCACGGCTGATGACTTCGGCAATTTCCTCGGCACCCACCTGGGTACGCAGCAAGCGGTTAGGCTTGTTGTCAGCGCCGGCATCGGCGGCTTCTGCTTCGCGCAACTGCGCTTCCAGCTGCGGCAGCTTGCCGTATTGCAGCTCGGCCAGTTTTTGCCAGTCACCCTTGCGCTTGAGGTCCTCCATGTCCACCTTGAGGCGGTCGATTTCCTCCTTGATGGTCTGGCTGCCTTGTGCTGCGGCTTTCTCTGCCTTCCAGATTTCCTCCATGTCAGCGTATTCACGCTGCAAACGCTGGATTTCGTCTTCAATCAACTGCAGGCGCTTCTGGCTGGCCTCGTCGGTTTCCTTGTTGACCGCTTCACGCTCGATTTTCAGCTGGATCAGGCGGCGGTCCAGCTTGTCCATGGCTTCCGGCTTGGAGTCCAGCTCCATCTTGATACGGCTGGCGGCTTCGTCGATCAGGTCGATGGCCTTGTCCGGCAGGAAGCGATCGGTGATATAGCGGTTGGACAGCTCGGCTGCCGCCACGATGGCCGGGTCGGTAATGTCCACACCGTGGTGGATTTCATACTTCTCCTGCAGGCCACGCAGAATGGCGATGGTGTCTTCCACCGTCGGCTCATTCACCAGCACCTTCTGGAAGCGGCGCTCCAGTGCGGCATCCTTTTCGATGTACTTGCGGTATTCGTCCAGCGTGGTGGCACCAATGCAGTGCAGCTCGCCACGCGCCAGGGCCGGTTTGAGCATATTGCCGGCATCCATCGCGCCATCGGCCTTGCCCGCCCCCACCAGGGTGTGGATTTCGTCGATGAAGATCAGCGTCTGGCCATCGTCCTTGGACAGGTCATTCAGCACGGCTTTCAGGCGTTCTTCAAATTCGCCACGGAACTTGGCACCGGCAATCAGCGCGGCCAGGTCCAGCACCAGCAGACGTTTGTTTTTCAGGCTGTCCGGCACTTCGCCGTTGACGATGCGCTGGGCCAGGCCTTCGACAATGGCGGTCTTGCCCACGCCAGGTTCGCCAATCAGCACCGGGTTGTTCTTGGTACGGCGCAGCAGCACCTGAATGGCGCGGCGGATTTCGTCATCGCGGCCAATAACCGGGTCTAGCTTGCCGTTACGGGCGCGCTCGGTCAGGTCGGTGGTGTACTTTTTCAGTGCCTCGCGCTGGCTTTCCGCGTCCTGACTGCCCACGGTCTGGCCGCCACGCACCGCCTGGATGGCCGCCTGGATGGCATTGTGATTACCGCCATGTTCTTTCAGCAGACGGCCGGTCTCGCCCTTGTCCTGCGACAGGGCAGACAGGAAGGACTCGCTGGAGATGTATTCATCGCCCTGCTTGGTGGCAATCTTGTCGGTGACGTTGAGCAGATTGCCCAAGTCGCGCGAGACGGTGATTTCACCATTGGTGCCCTGCACTTTCGGCAGGCGCTGGATGGCCGCCTTCAGTGCTTGCTTGAGGCCGGGTACATTGACGCCGGCGCGGGCCAGCAGGCCGCCGATGCCGCTGTCGTTGTCATCCATCATCGCCAGCAGCAGGTGCTGCGCTTCGATATAGGCATTGTCTTCGGCCAGTGCCATGCTTTGCGCATCACCCAGGGCCTGCTGGAATTTTGTGGTCAGTTTTTCGAATCTCATCAAAAGGCTCCCTCAAAACAAGATCTTGATCTGTTTGCAATATTGACTCATTGCTACACATCCTGCCCGACCAGAAAATGCAGCTGCATTGACCATGATATGGAGGCAGTTTTTCCCGCCACAAGTCATGGTATGCAGTTTTGTCATGGCTTGATCTTGCTTCAGGTTCTGAACGCGCGCACTTCCTCCTTCAGAGAGTCGGCCAGGCCGGCCATGTGACGGGCCGTTTCGGCGGAGCGCTCGGCGGCTTCATTGCTGGTTTCGGCCTGGCTGGCCACTGAATTCACCCGCTCGGCCATCTGTTCCACAATACCGCGCTGCAAGGACAGTTCGTGGTTGATACGCTGCACCACCTCCATGGCACGGCGGGAGTCTTCCACAATGGAGCCGATGGCTTGCCGTGCCGCCGAAGTGATGGCTGCGCCTTCGGATGCCTGCACCACCGACTGGCGCATGGATTTGACTGCCTCATCGGTAGCAGACTGAATCTTGCCTATCATGCCGCTGATTTCCTGGGTAGAAACGCTGGTGCGCTCTGCCAGTTTGCGTACCTCATCGGCCACCACGGCAAAACCACGCCCCATTTCCCCCGCACGGGCAGCTTCAATGGCGGCATTGAGCGCCAGCAGATTGGTCTGGTCGGCAATATCGTGAATCACATTGACGATGGCGGTGATCTGCTTGGCACTGCTTTCCAGCGTAGTCAGGCTGTCGGCGGCGGCGGCCAGGGTGGCCGAAATGTGGCTGACACCATCCACGGCGGCTACCAGGCTGTCGCTGCCTTGCATGGCCGCTTCGCTGGAGGCGCGTGCCGCATCACTGGCTTCACTCGCTACCTGTTCAATCTGGGCCACCCCGGCAATCAGCATGCCGGTTTGCTCGGACATGGCCAGCGCACTGCTACGCTGCTCGCCGGAGCTGGCAGCGGCGGCACCGGCCTTCTCGGACAACTCCTGGGCCGCGTGGTCCAGATCGACCGCGTGCGAACTGGTGCGGTTCAGTGCCTGCTGGAAACTGTCCAGCAGGCCATTCATGGCGTCAGCAACCTGCCCCACCTCATCTTTGCGGTTGATGGCCAGGCGTTGGGTGAGGTCACGGCTGTCACGGATGCTGCCAACCTGCCGCACCAACTGTTGCACTGGTTTTGCCACCAGATGGCGGGTAAACAGCAGCAGCGCCAGCGCAAGAATCACCAGCAGGAGGCCGGCACCACCGGCAAGCCACAATAGCAACTGGCGGTTTTCCTTTTCCAGCTCGCTACGGGTTTCATTGCTGACAATCATCCAGCCCCAGGGCTTGTAGGTGGCATAGGACAGCATGTGATCTGCGGCTCCGGCCTCACCAGGCAGCTTGATGATCTGACTGCCCTGACCTGCCGCCATCAGCTCCTTCGCATAAGGCTGACCATTGGCGTCGACATCCTTGCTGACCGGCTGGCCGGACAACTTGGGATGCTGCACATACTGCCCATAGGTTTTGGAATTCTTGTCCGCATCGATGATATCGACATGACCGCTTTCACCCAGCTTGACCTTGGACAGTCGCACCAGCAAACCGGCAATACCCTCGGTGGCACCAACACCGACAAAAGTGGCACCAATCACGTGCTGGCCGGCATCCTTGATGGGGCTATAGCTGGTGATGTAATCACGGCCATACAGGTCCACTCTGCCAGCGTAGTTTTCACCATTCATCAACTGGGCATAGGCCGGGCTGTTGTGATCGAGCTTGCTGCCCAGCGCACGGCCACCGTCTTCTTTCAGCACCGAAGTGGCAATACGGATGAACTCATCACCGTCACGCACAAACAGCGTTGCCACATTGCCGGTCTTGGAAGAAAACCGATCCACAATGTCGTTGTTGCCGTTGACCGGGGTATTGCCCAGCACCAGTGCCGGCGTGGATGTGCCGGACACCTCGATACGGCTGGCGGGATTGAGGGAAAACGCGCCGCCGATTTCGCCCAGCAGGACTTTTTCAAACTGGCGGGTGGTGATTTTCAGCGACTCGTTGAAGGCGTCAATCATGTTGATGGACTGCGTGAGCAACTGCGCCTGGACTTTTTCCGTCCGCTCCTGCATCACCCTGCCGGTGAACAAATACAAGGGCAGCATCAATGCCATTGCCACCACGATCATCAACACAACCTGGGTTGTAACCAGTCGCGATCCGATACTCATGCCTCGCTTCATCAGCTTCTACCTCCCCACTGCCCTTCCCGTGATACGGGACTGTTTATTTATAATTCAGTATCTTTTTGAAATACTGGCTTAATGTCAGTGAACAAGAAAAATGCGCGAGAAACATCTGATTGTCAATCAGGCCGCATCTTGTCATCCGCTGGCAAACAAGCAGGATTCGCGCCAAGACAAGCGGGCGGTAAGGTGTTTATCACCAGCCTAGCCTGCTTTTAGCGCTGGGCAGCGACACCGCGGTAGAAATGTCTGCACCATGAAAAAACCCGGCGCCGGGCCGGGTGTGTTGTGCTGCTGCAAGCTAACGTCAGTCAACCAGAATCTGCGCATCGCCTGCGCCCAGATGGCCGATGGCCCGGGCATAGGCAAAGCCTGCGGCATGAAATGCCGCCAGCACCGCATCCGCCTGCTCCGGAGCAACAGCCACCAGCAGACCGCCACTGGTTTGTGGATCAGCCAGCAGACGTTGCTGCCAATCGGGAATACCGGCGGCAAAGTGGACATATTGACCAAAGCTGGCCTGGTTGCGCTCTATCGCCCCCGGACCATAGCCCTGTCTGGCAAAATTCTCAGCTTCCTTGATCACCGGCACCTGCGCCATGGTCACGCGTGCCTGCAGGCCGGAACCCTTGCAGATTTCCAGCAGATGCCCCAACAGGCCAAAGCCGGTGACATCGGTGAGCGCATGCACGCCGGGCATGCCCGCCAGCGTTGCACCCACCTTGTTCAACTGAGTGGTGGAGGCGATCAGGGCTTGATAGCCGGAATCATCCAGCACACCTTTTTTCATTGCCTGGGCAAGAACACCCACACCCAGACCTTTGCCGATGATCAGTACATCGCCATCCTGTGCGTCACAATTGCGCTTGAGCTGGTCGGGGTGCACCACCCCCAGCGCAACCAGGCCATAGATCGGTTCGGGAGAGTCAATCGAATGGCCACCGGCAATGGGAATGCCGGCAGCGGCACACACGGCCTGGCCACCATCCAGAATGGCGCGGATGGTTTCCACCGGCAGCACGTTGACCGGCATGCCGACAATGGCCAGCGCCATGATGGGCGTGGCACCCATGGCATAGATATCGGATAGTGCATTGGTGGCGGCAATCCGGCCAAAGTCGAAGGCATCATCAACGATGGGCATGAAGAAGTCAGTGGTTGCCACAATGGCCTGCTCGTCATTCAAGCGATACACCGCGGCATCGTCACTGGTTTCGGTACCCACCAGCAACTGCGGAAACACCATCTTTTCACGCGCGGTTGACAGGATGGACTCCAGCACCGCGGGGGCAATTTTGCAGCCGCAGCCACCGCCGTGGGATAATTGCGTCAATCTGATTTCTGCCATTTGAGGGCCACTCCCACCATGCATTTCAAGGTCGCGAAGCTATCACAGCTGGGGCAGTTTGACGAGATCATCGACGTGCGCTCACCCGCCGAATTTGCCGAAGACCACTTGCCCGGCGCCATCAATTGCCCGGTGCTGGATGATGAAGAACGCATCCGGGTGGGCACGCTCTACAAGCAAGTCAGCCCGTTTGAAGCCCGCAAGCTGGGTGCGGCACTGGTGGCACGCAATATTGCACACCACTTGCAAGAACGCTTCCATGCCAAGCCAAAATCCTGGAAACCGCTGCTTTACTGCTGGCGTGGCGGCCAGCGTTCGGCCTCGATGGCCATCATCTTCAGCCAGATAGGCTGGGCCGCCCATCAACTGGAAGGTGGCTACAAAAGCTATCGCCACCAGGTGCTGGAAGATCTGGCCACCTTGCCCCGGCAACTGCAGCTACAGGTGATTTGCGGTCCCACCGGCTCTGGCAAGAGCCGTCTGCTGGATGCGCTGCAGCGCACTGGCCGGCAGGTACTGGACCTTGAAGCGCTGGCAGTACACCGAGGTTCGGTACTGGGCCGCCTGCCCGATCAGCCACAGCCATCACAAAAGTGGTTTGACAGCCAGTTGCGCCAGGCCATGTTGCGGCTGGATCCGGTACGGCCGGTATATATCGAAGCGGAAAGCCGCAAGATAGGCCAGCTCAGCCTGCCGGACAGCCTGTTCGCCTGCATGCATGCCAGTGACTGTCTGACCATGACCGTGCCGCTGGCAGAACGGGTGCGCTGCTTGCTGGAAGACTACCCGTTTTACCTGCAGCAACCGGAGCGGCTGATTACCCAACTGGGTTTCCTCAAGGCCGTGCATTCGCGTGAACAACTGCAACACTGGCAGCACATGATAGGACGCGGCGATTTCGCCACCCTGGTCGAAGAACTGCTGGCCCAGCATTACGACCCACTGTACAGCCGCTCCATGAACCGCCACTACAGCCGCCTGACACAAGCAAGGCAGCTTGCGGTACACAGCCTGAGCCCCGCCGCACTGGACGCTGCCGCCAGCCGGTTGCCCACCTGACGGCCACCGGCCTGGCTTACGCCTGTTAACAGTTAAATCCGCCATTTGCTGACCGATACGCCCATGCCGGCTTGGTGAAAGGGGTAGAATACGACCCTCCTTGGCGCCTCTTTACAACACGCACGCAAGCATGAGTACACACGCACAACTTGACTGGCTGGATGGCCAGCCGGTCTCGGTCGCATTTGGCGATGTCTATTTCTCCCGCAACAGTGGCCTGGATGAAACCCGCCATGTATTCATTCATCACAACCAGTTGCAGCAACGCTTTGCCGCCCTGCCCGAGCAAGGGCAGTTCTGCATCGGCGAAACCGGCTTTGGCACCGGCCTGAACTTTCTGTGTGCCTGGCAAGCCTTTCTGGCCCATGCACCACAGACGGCACGCTTGCACTTCATCAGTGCAGAAAAATATCCACTCACCCCGGCTGATCTGCAGCAGGCACTGCAGCTATGGCCGGAACTGGCACGCGAAGCCGATCAGTTGCTGCAGCAGTACGATGCGCTGAGTGCTGGCTGGCACCGCTTTGTGCTGGAGAACGGACGGATATTGCTGACCCTGCTGATAGGCGATGTATTGGAAGTGCTGCCACAGCTGGATGCCCGCATCGACGCCTGGTTTCTGGATGGATTTGCACCATCCAAAAACCCGGACATGTGGCAGCCGGCACTGTTTGCCCAGATGGCACGACTGGCAGGCCCTGACACCACCTTTGCCACCTTTACCAGTGCCGGCTTTGTACGCCGTGGCCTCAAAGAGGCCGGTTTCAGCGTCAAAAAAGTACCAGGCCATGGCCAAAAGCGGGAAATGAGCTGCGGCCAGTTGGTACAGGCCCCGGCGCAAGACTGGACGCCGCCATGGTATGCCCGTCCTGCACACCAGCCAGGACGTGAACGCAGCGCCATCGTGGTGGGAGGCGGCATCGCCGGTGCCTCCACCGCATACAGCCTGGCCATACGCGGCTGGCAGGTGACGCTGGTTGAACGCATGCCGGCGCTGGCGCAAGCGGCCTCCGGCAATCCGCAAGGCGTGCTCTATACCAAGCTGTCCGCCCATTTCACGCCACTCACCCGGCTGGTACTGGCCGGATATGCCTATTCCCTGCGCCAACTGCACCAGCTACTGCCGCAGAGCGAGGAAAACTGGCAGGCCTGCGGCGTGCTGCAACTGGCGCATGAGCCCAAGGAAGCCGAACGGCAATCCCTGCTGGCCAAGGCTGGTCTGCCATCCAGCCTGCTACGTCAGGTTGGGCCGGCAGAAGCCAGCGCACTCGCCGGCATTGCACTACAACATGGTGGACTGTTTTTCCCACAGGGCGGTTGGCTGCACCCACCTGCCCTGGTACGCGCCCTGTGCCAACATCCCGAAATCAGCCTGCGCACCGCCCGTACCGTGGTGGAACTGGACTGGAACCCGCAGGAGCAATGCTGGCTGGCCAGCGATGAACAAGGGCCGCTGGCCATGGGCAGTATTGTGGTCCTGGCCACCGCTGCCGATACCACTGCATTCGACAGCACCAGCCATCTTCCGCTGAAGGCCATCCGCGGTCAGGTCAGCACGGTTGCGGCCACCACCGCCAGCCATGCCTTGCAAACCGTGCTGTGCGGCGAAGGCTATATTTCCCCCGTGCGCGGGCAACAACACTGCCTGGGTGCCACATTCAAGTTTGATGCCGACAATCTGCTGGTGAATTCGCAAGAACATGCGGAAAACCTGAGCATGCTGGCGCAACTGGCACCTGCTTTGCATCAGGCATTGGAAGACGGGAACGGCAACATCGCGGTGACAGGTGGCCGTGCTGCCTATCGCTGCACCAGCCCGGACTATCTGCCCCTGATCGGCCCGGTGGCCAATCGTCAGCAATTTGCTGCCTGCTACCGCCAACTGGCTAATGATGCCACCCTGAAGCTGACGCAGGATGCTCCCTGGATAGACGGCCTGTATGTCAATACCGCACATGGTTCGCGCGGCATGATTACCGCACCGCTGTCTGGAGAAATTCTGGCGGCTTATCTGGATAATGAACCTGCGCCGTTACCCAGCGCACTGATGCAGGC
Source organism: Aquitalea magnusonii (assembly GCF_002217795.2). Taxonomy (NCBI): domain Bacteria; kingdom Pseudomonadati; phylum Pseudomonadota; class Betaproteobacteria; order Neisseriales; family Chromobacteriaceae; genus Aquitalea; species Aquitalea magnusonii. The sequence continues at coordinate 1,076,156 of NZ_AP018823.1, read as the reverse complement.
CGTGCATCCCAGCCGCTTCATGCTGCGCCAACTGGTACGCAAGCAGACATGAACTAGTGCTGCGCCGCAGCCTGCAGGACGGCCATCCGGATATCATCCGGAATGGCTACCGGTACGCCAGCCTGATAATCCACCCACACCAGCGTCACATCGGCATAGGCATACACGGTATCCGGGTCCCCCTGCCGGTAGAAGTGGTGGCGTAGCTGCAAACTGCTGCGGCCCAGCTTCTCAAGCTCGATGGTGATTTCCACCGTGGCCGGGTAAGTCAGCTGCTTGCGAAAAGTGCAGGAGGTACTGGCCAGCACCGGGCCAGTGCCTTGCGGGTTGATGCCATGCCCCAGCGCCTCCAGCCAGTTGAGGCGAATCTGCTCCAGATAGCGAAAATAATAGGTATTGTTCAGATGACCGACGGCGTCCATATCACCCCAACGCATGGTGATGGACTGGCGATCAATGACGGGATAAGACTTCTCCAAAACCACACTCCTTACCTTAGCGTAATGCTGTACTGCATCATAACGCTGGCCGTCATGCGCCGTCACAAAAATACCAAGCAAACATGCTATTGGCCCGGCAAAGCACTATTGATAATGAAGTGTCTGCGCAGCATTGTCATGATGCGGCAAAGACAGACTGCCAGCCTGAAAGTCGGATTCCCCCTGCACTCATCCGGCTGGCAGTTCCTGAGCGAAGGTGCAAGCTGGAGCCCCGCCCCCCCAAGGTCGGGGCTCATTTTTTATCAGCCGCCGCCCGGCAGCGCCAACGGCAGCCAAAGCCAGACATGCCAAGAGCCGCAATAGCGGCTCTTGGTGGTATCGGTTGCGCTGGCATGCCCTACATCACCAGCTTGGCACCCACAATGGCCAGCATGACCGCCAGCGCAGGTCGCAGCCATGAATCGGTCAGCCGGCGAGTCAGTTTGCTGCCCAGCCAGATGCCGGGCAAAGACCCCATCAGCAGGTTCAGCAGCAGCATGTAGTTGAGATTACCCATGCTGGCATGACCCAGGCCTGCCACCAACGTCAGCGGAACGGCATGGGCGATCTCGGTTCCCACCAGACGGGTGGTAGGCAAGGCCGGGTACAGCACAAACAGCGCCAGCGTGCCAAGGGCACCGGCCCCAATCGAGCTGAGGGTGACCAGCACGCCCAGCCCCACGCCGATCAGGACCGTGGGCAGCGGCTTGAGCGCAAACTCAGCCGGCGGGTGGCCATGCGGGTTAATCAGCTTGATCAGTTTGGGCTTGAGCAAAATGGACGCTGCAGTCAGCAGCAGGGCCAAGCCCAGCACCAGCTTGAAGATCGAATCAAGCGCATGGCTGGATAGGTGCAGCCAGGACAGCAAGCCCAAGGTGAGCAGCGAGGCAGGAACACTGCCGGCGGCCAGCCAGCCGGTCAGTTGCCAGTCCACATGCTTTTGCTTGTGGTGGACAAACACACCACCAGCCTTGGTAATGGCGGCATACAGCAAGTCGGTACCCACGGCAGTGGACGGCGCAATGCCAAACCACAGCAAGATGGGCGTCATCAGCGAACCGCCCCCTACCCCTGTCAGTCCGACGATGAAGCCCACCACCAGGCCAGCTACTGCGTATCCCAACTCCATGACAGCTCCAGACTAAGTTCTGGCGCTATGCTACTGCACCCAGCATATAACAAACTAGATTGTTTGATTTATTCGATATGCCATAAAAGTCTATGTCATCTGACAACGGGCTAACAGCGGAAATAGAGCCGCAAATCTGCTACAAATAACCATACGTGGTGACGACTGTAGCGGCAATCACACAACATTTTGCGGATTGCATACCATCTCGGACTTTACAAATGTTTGAAATACAGTCAAGTTTTAATGGTTGGCACAACCAACCGCATGATGTGTAGTACCCAATCAGGAGGTGCAAGGATGATTTCCCGTATTCCTCTCAGTGTCCGCCGCAAGCAGGCACGTGACCAGCATGAAAGCTTTCTCTACGCCGTGGCCAAGCCACAACTGAGTGATACCGAACGCTGCCGGCAACAAAAAGTTCGCCAGCGCGCCCATGACCGTGATGATGCCCGCTTCATGGCCGAACGCAGCGAAGACGACTTGTTCTAGCAAGCTCTTTTCACATTTACCGGCAAAGCGCCAGACTCTTGGCGCTTCCAGCCTTTTTGTCGCCTGAAATCGGCACGCCGACAGCACAAGGCCAACCGCACATCCACACCAACAATGCCGCCGGCCCGCCTGCTTGAGGCGCGCCCGGCATTGATCCGGCTACGGCAAGCCCCCTGCTGACGCCTGCCACCGGTACTAGCCTCCCATTCCCATGCCTGTCCAACACGCTGCTGATGCTGCGCTGTTTCCTGATTTTTCTGGATTTTTATAGTTTCTTTATTTTTCCTCGCTGCTTTTTATCAGGTTTTTGACAGCCGCTTGCGTAGCTTTGTCTGGCACATATCGCCTCATAAAGGAAATGCAAAATGGATTTGGTCTATCTGGGCCTGACTCTGGGATTTACTGCACTGACCCTGGCTTTTGTCCGGCTATGTCAGCAGGCGGAGGGGAAACAGTCATGAACCTGTTCTATCTGATCAGCACCCTGCTGGCGCTGGGCCTGCTGGCCTATCTGCTATACGCCCTGTTCAAACCGGAGAACTTCTGACATGAGCACACCTGCCATTCTCCAACTCAGTTTGTTCCTGCTGGTATTGCTGGCGCTGGCCTGGCCATTGTCCAGCTGGATTACCCGCATCATGCAGGGTGAAAATCCCGGCCCGCTGCGCTTTGTCGCGCCACTGGAAAAATTGCTCTACCGCCTGGCAGGCATCCGCCAGAACGAGGAAATGGGCTGGAAAGCCTATGCGGTTTCCCTGCTGATTTTCAATCTGCTGGGGGTGCTGGCCGTATATGGATTACAACGCCTGCAAGCTGTACTGCCCTTCAATCCGCAGGCCATGACGGCCATCTCGCCCGATTCGGCCTTCAATACCGCCATTTCCTTTGTCACCAATACCAACTGGCAGGGCTATGCTGGCGAAAGCACCATGAGCTATCTGACCCAGATGCTGGGGCTGACGGTACAGAACTTCCTGTCCGCCGCCACCGGTGCCGCGGTGGTGATTGCCCTGATCCGTGGCTTTGCCCGTCACAGTGCAGCCCGCATCGGTAATTTCTGGGTCGATGTAACCCGCTTCACCCTGTATGTGCTGGCTCCGCTGTCGCTGGTTCTGGCACTGGCTTTCACCCAGCAAGGGGTGGTACAGAACCTGCTGCCTTACCAGACCGCCCAGACCGTGGAGCTGACGCACTTCCAGCAGGCCAAACTGGATGCCAAGGGCAATCCGGTCAATGGCAAGGATGGCAAGCCCATCATGGTGGATAGCCAAACCCGACAGCAGACCCTGCCGATGGGCCCGGTTGCCTCGCAGGAGGCCATCAAGATGCTGGGTACCAACGGTGGCGGTTTCTTTAACGCCAACTCGGCCCATCCGTATGAAAACCCCACCCCGCTGGCCAACTTCCTGCAAGACCTGGCCATCTTCCTGATCCCGGCAGCCTTGTGCTTTGTCTTTGGCCGCATGGTGGGAGATCGCCGCCAGGGTTGGGCCATCATTGCCGCCATGCTGCTGATGTTTGCCACGGCCGTGGTGGTGGAAACCAGCGCCGAACAGGCCGGTGTGCCGCAACTGACGGCCATGGGGGTTGATCAGCAAGCCAGCAGTCTGCAGGCCGGCGGCAATATGGAAGGCAAGGAAAGCCGCTTTGGCATCATCGACACCGCGCTGTTTACCGTGATTACCACTGCCGCCTCCTGCGGTGCCGTCAACGCCATGCATGACTCGCTCACGCCTATCGGTGGCCTGGTACCGCTTTTCCTGATGCAACTGGGTGAAGTGGTATTCGGCGGTGTGGGTTCCGGCCTGTACGGCATGCTGGTATTCGCCATTCTGGCCGTCTTCATTGCCGGCCTGATGGTGGGACGCACACCGGAATATCTGGGCAAGAAGATTGAAACCTACGAAATGAAGATGACCGCCATCACCATTCTGGTGACCCCGATTCTGGTGCTGGTCCTGACGGCCATTGCCGTCAGCGTGGACGCCGGCAAGGCGGGCATTGCCAATCCGGGAGCGCATGGTTTCAGCGAAATCCTCTATGCCTTTACCTCGGCCGCCAACAATAACGGCAGCGCTTTTGCCGGGCTGTCGGCCAACACGCCGTTCTACAACATCATGACCGGCATTGCCATGTTCTTTGGTCGCTTCCTGATGATTGTCCCCATCCTGGCCATTGCCGGTTCGCTGTCCGCCAAGAAACGCCTGGCGGTCAACAGCGGCACCCTGCCCACCCATGGTCCGCTGTTCGTGGTGCTGCTGATCGGCACCGTGCTGCTGGTGGGCGCGCTCAACTACGTCCCGGCGCTGGCATTGGGTCCGGTAGTGGAGCATCTGCAAATGGTGAGTGGACATTAATCCTGCACGTGGACACCAAACAGGATCAAGGAAAACAAGATGAACGATCGCAATCATTCCATAGTGCCGGCTGTAGCAAACAGCACAGCCGGCCAGCACGACAAACCGGGCAAGGGCATGTTTGACCCGGCCTTGCTCAAACCGGCCATCATCGACTCTTTCAAGAAGCTGTCACCGCGCACCCAATGGCGCAACCCGGTGATGTTTGTCGTCTATGTTGGCAGCATCCTGACCACGGCACTCTGGCTGCAGGCCTTGCTTGGCAAGGGCGAGGCCGCAGCCGGCTTTATCCTGGCCATCTCGCTCTGGCTGTGGTTTACCGTGCTGTTTGCCAACTTTGCCGAGGCACTGGCCGAGGGCCGCAGCAAGGCGCAGGCTGCCAGCCTGCGTTCGGCCAAGAAAAACGTGGTGGCAAAAAAACTGTCCGGCCCGCGCCGGGAAGCCGGTATCAGCATTGTGGATGGCCACAGTCTGAAAAAGGGTGACATCGTGCTGGTGGAGGCTGGCGATGTGATTCCGGTGGATGGTGAAGTCATGGATGGTGTGGCCTCGGTGGACGAATCGGCCATTACCGGTGAATCGGCCCCGGTGATCCGCGAATCCGGCGGCGACTTCTCCTCGGTCACCGGCGGCACCCGCGTGCTGTCAGACTGGATTGTGGTGCGCATCACCGCCAATCCGGGGGAAACCTTTCTTGACCGCATGATTGCCATGGTGGAAGGGGCCAAGCGCCAGAAAACCCCGAACGAGATTGCGCTGACCATCCTGCTGGTGGCACTGACCATCGTGTTCCTGATCGTCACCGCCACCCTGCTGCCCTACTCCTTGTTCAGCGTGGATGCCGCCAAGGCAGGCTCGCCCATCAGCATCACCACGCTGGTGGCATTGCTGGTTTGCCTGATTCCCACCACCATTGGCGGCCTGTTAAGTGCCATTGGCGTGGCGGGCATGAGCCGCATGATGGGGGCCAATGTGATTGCCACCTCGGGCCGTGCGGTGGAAGCGGCGGGCGATGTGGATGTGCTGCTGTTGGACAAGACCGGCACCATTACCCTGGGCAACCGGCAGGCATCGGCCTTCATCCCGGCTCCGGGCATCAGCGAACAGCAACTGGCTGACGCCGCCCAACTGGCCTCGCTGGCCGATGAAACCCCGGAAGGCCGTTCCATCGTGGTACTGGCCAAGCAGAAATTCGCCCTGCGCGAACGCGAACTGGCCAGCCATGAGGCAGTATTCATCCCGTTTACCGCACAAACCCGCATGAGCGGCATCGACTACGATGGCCGGCAGATCCGCAAGGGTGCCATCGACGCCATTCGTCGTCATATCGCCGAGCAAGGCGGCGTCTTCCCCGATGCCCTGGCCAAGAGTGCGGATGAAGTGGCCCGCCGCGGCTCTACCCCGCTGCTGGTGGCCGAAGGCAAGCGCGCACTGGGGGTGATTGAGCTGAAGGACATCGTGAAGGGCGGCATCAAGGAGCGCTTTGCCGAGCTGCGCCAGATGGGCATCAAGACCGTCATGATCACCGGCGACAACCCGCTGACCGCCGCCGCCATTGCCGCTGAGGCCGGCGTGGACGACTTCCTGGCCGAAGCCACGCCGGAAGCCAAGCTCAGGCTGATCCGCAGCCATCAGGCCGAAGGCAAGCTGGTGGCCATGACCGGCGACGGCACCAACGACGCCCCGGCGCTGGCCCAGGCCGATGTGGCGGTGGCGATGAACACCGGCACCCAGGCGGCGAAAGAGGCCGGCAATATGGTGGACCTGGACTCCAACCCCACCAAGCTGATCGAGATCGTGGAAATCGGCAAGCAGATGCTGATGACCCGTGGTTCGCTCACCACCTTTTCCATCTCCAACGACGTGGCCAAGTACTTCGCCATCATCCCGGCGGCCTTTGCCAGCACTTATCCGCAGTTGAATGCGCTGAACGTGATGGGCCTGAACAGCCCGGCCTCGGCCATCATGTCCGCCGTCGTTTTCAATGCGCTGATCATCGTGTTCCTGATTCCGTTAGCCCTCAAAGGGGTGAAATACCACGCCAGAAGTGCGGCAGAACTGCTGCGCGGCAATTTGCTGATCTACGGCCTGGGCGGCCTGCTGCTGCCCTTTGCCGGTATCAAGCTGATTGACATGCTGCTGGGCAGCCTGGGTCTGGTCTGAGTCACGCCCTCACAAGAAGGAAATCATCATGCTTAAAACCCTACGTCCGGCACTGCTGCTGTTTGCCATGCTATCCCTGCTGACCGGCCTGGCCTATCCGCTGCTCACCACCGCGCTGGCTCAGGCGCTGTTTCCGCAGCAGGCCAATGGCAGCCTGATCGAAAAAAATGGCCAGATCATCGGCTCCCGCCTGATCGGCCAGCACTTTTCCGGCAACCAGTATTTCTGGGGCCGGCCATCCGCAACCAGTCCCATGGCCTACAATGCCGGCGGCTCCGGCGGCTCCAACCTCGGCCCCACCAACCAGGCCCAGCTAGATGCCGTGAAGGCCAATGTAGAACAGTTGCGCAAGGCCCACCCCACCGAGAGCGGTGCCATACCGGTTGATCTGGTAACCGCCTCGGCCAGCGGGCTTGACCCGGACATCTCGCTGGCGGCAGCTTATTACCAGATGGCACGGGTTGCCCAGGCGCGCGGAATTGCACTGGCACAGGTACACAAGCTGGTGGATGATCACGCCATCGCCGAAACCTTCGGCCTGCTGGGTGAACCACGGGTCAATGTGCTGGAACTGAACCTGGCGCTGGATGCGCTGAAGTAAACTCGCTTGCTGTTTGCCCGGCATCGCCCTGCCCTCACCGGCAGGGCATTGTGCTGTACTGCCATACACCACGATGGACCGAACATGACGGATACCCGCCCTGATCCAGATGCCCTGCTGGATGAGCTGAAACAGGAAGAGCTGGCTGCACAACGCGGCCGCTTGAAGATTTTCTTTGGTGCCTGCGCCGGCGTGGGCAAGACCTATGCCATGCTCAGCGCCGCAAGAACACGCCAGCAGGAAGGCTGCCAGGTGCTGGTGGGCGTGGTGGAAACCCATGGCCGCAAGGAAACCGAAGCCCAGCTGCAAGGCCTGGAAGTACTGCCACCGGCCCAGATCGAATACAAGGGCCGCAGTCTGGCCGAGTTTGATCTGGACCGCGCACTGGCGCGGCATCCGCAACTGATCCTGATGGACGAGTTTGCCCACTCCAATGTCCCCGGTTCGCGCCACAGCAAACGCTGGCAGGACGTGGAAGAGCTGCTGGCCGCCGGCATCGACGTCTACACCACGCTAAATGTGCAGCATCTGGAAAGCCTGAACGATGTGGTGGGCCAGATCACCGGCATCGTGGTGCGCGAAACCCTGCCCGATCACGTATTTGACCAGGCCGAGGAAGTGGCACTGGTGGATTTGCCGCCAGACGAACTGCTGGCGCGGCTGGCCGCAGGCAAGGTTTACCTCGCCCACCAGGCCGAGCGTGCGGTAAAGAACTTCTTCCGCAAAGGCAATCTGCTGGCACTGCGCGAACTGGCACTGCGCCGTACCGCCGACCGGGTGGATGCCCAGATGCGCGCCTACCGCGCCGACCAGTCGATCAAGCCGGTATGGCATGCCCGCGAACGCTTGCTGATTTGCGTGGGGCATGGTCCGGGAACGGAAAAACTGGTGCGCAGCGGCAAACGGCTGGCCGCCAGCCTGGATGCCGACTGGATTGCCGTCTTTGTTGAAACACCGGCCCTGCAAGGCCTGTCGGAAACCAAGCGGGCCCGCATCATGAAAGGCCTGAAACTGGCACAAGAGCTGGGCGCGGAAACCACCGTGCTGGGGGGCAGCGATCTGGCCAGCACCCTGCTGGCCTATGCCCGCAGCCGCAATGTTTCCAAGCTGGTGGTGGGCAAGTCATCCGCCGGCAAGCTGTGCCGCCTGCTAAAACGTCCCTTGCTGGAACAACTGATGCAGCAAGCCCAGGATGTGGATGTATACGTGGTATCACATGCAGCAGACGACGACAGCACCAGCACCCGGCCGGATGGCTTCAACCGCCTGCTGTTTGGCGAGGCCGGCCGCCAGAAACAAGTCCATGGTTATCTGGCGGCCCTGCTGGCCTGCCTGCTCACCACGGGTCTGGTCAGCCTGCTGACACCGTTTTTTGCACTGTCCAACGTCGTCATGCTCTACCTGCTGGCGGTGGTGCTGGTGGCGGTGCGCTTTGGCCGTGGCCCCGGCGTGCTGGCATCCTTGCTGGCGGTGGCCGCCTTCGATTTCTTTTTCGTGCCGCCACGGCTGTCGTTATCGGTTTCCGATACCCAGTACCTGCTGACCTTTGCGGTGATGTTTGCCGTCGCCCTCATTATCAGCCAGCTCACCGCCCGCCTGCGCTTTGAAGCCACGCTTGCCACCTATCGCGAACGCCGCACCCGCGCCCTGTACGAACTGGGGCGGGAACTGGCCGGCGCCCTCACCGCCAGCCAGATCATCGACATCGCCGTCAGCCGCCTGCAGCCCCTGTTCAATGCCAGCATCGTGCTGTTCACCCCGGACAGCAAGGATGAGCTGCGCGCCGAAAACGACAGCAGCGTCCAGGCCGACCCGGGCGTGGCGCAGTGGGTGTATGACAAGCAGCAGCCCGCTGGCCTGGGCACCCTCACCCTGCCGGCCAGTACCATGTTGTATCTGCCGCTGAAAGCGCCGATGCGCAATCGCGGCGTGCTGGCCGTGCTGCCCGAACAACTGGATCAGGTTTTCCTGCCGGAACAGCAACGCCTGCTGGAAACCTGCGCGGCACAGATTGCCCTGGCGCTGGAACGGGTGCATTACGTGGAAGTGGCGCAAGACGCCATTGTTGCCATGGAATCCGAGCGCCTGCGCAACAGCGTGCTGGCGGTGATCTCGCACGATCTGCGCACCCCGCTCACCACTCTGGTCGGGCTGTCCAGCATTCTGGCAGCAGGCCAGGTCGATGCAGCCAAACAGCTCGATATCGCCCGCTCGATCCAGGAAGAATCACTGCGCATGAACCACCTGGTCACCAATCTGCTGGACATGGCCAAGCTGCAATCCGGCGTACAACTGAACCGGGAATGGCAACTGCTGGACGATGTGGTGGGCAGCGCGGTACGCGCCTGCCAGCACAGCTTGCAAGCGCATCAGCTGCAAGTGGCGCTGGCCGATGATCTTCCGGTGCTGGAATACGATGCGGTGCTGATTGAACGGGTATTGGTCAACCTGCTGGAAAATGCCGCCAAATACACGCCAGCGGGCAGCCATATCACGCTCAGCGCCAACAGCGAGGGCGCTACAATACGGGTTTGCATACAGGACGATGGCCCCGGCCTGCCCGGCGGGCAGGAGCACAAGCTGTTCGACAAGTTCACCCGCGGCAGCAGTGAAACCACCACGCCAGGCGTGGGCCTGGGGCTGGCCATCTGCCGCAGCATTGTCGAGGCCCATGGTGGCAGCATTGCGGCGAGCAACCGCCAGCCGCAGGGCGCACAATTCTGTTTCACCCTGCCTGTCAGCCCCATGCCGGCCCTGCCGGGCGAAGAGGATATCAAACCATGAGCGAAACCCCCGTCAATCTGGTGGTCATCGAAGATGAAAAGCCGATACGCCACTTCCTGGCCTCAGCACTCAATGGTGACAACTGGGTCGTCCACCCTGCCGAAACCGGCCGGCAGGGCCTGATCGAAGTGGCCACCCGCAAGCCGGACATGGTGATACTGGACCTGGGCTTGCCGGACATGAACGGCATCGAGGTTATCCGCCAGTTACGCGAGTGGACCGACCTGCCCATCCTGGTACTGTCGGCCCGGACGCAAGAAGCCGAAAAGGTTCAGGCACTGGATGCCGGGGCCGACGACTACCTGACCAAACCCTTTGGGGTGGCCGAATGCATGGCGCGCATCCGCGTGCTGCTGCGTCGGCGTGGCAATGGCAGTGCCGCCCCGGTGCAGACCTTTGCCTTTGGGGAGATCAAGGTCGATCTGGTGGCCCGCACCGTACACAAGGGCGAGGTCATGGTGCATCTCACGCCCATCGAGTACCGCCTGCTGGCCACTTTGATCCGCAATGCCGGCAAGGTCATCACCCACCGCGAGCTGCTGCTGGCGGTATGGGGGCCATCCTTCTCCGAGCATAACCAGTACCTGCGCGTCTACATGGGCCATCTGCGGCAAAAGCTGGAAGACAACCCGGCCATGCCGCAGCACATCCTGACCGAAACCGGCGTGGGCTACCGCTTGCTGGAAAGCTGAACCGGCTGGCACATCAGCCACTTGACAGAGCACGGCGGCCACCCCGGCACGCCGCCGACCAACACCTGCGCAGCCAGGCTTTACGCCACAAAACGCATTTTACCGCCGCCCCACTCTCCCACCCGGAATAACCCAGAAATTTCCAGTCAAATGGATAGTCCATTTCCTGACTACTGAATCAGAAATCGGCTATTTCTGGCCGCCTTCCCTCATTTGTAGACTGCTCTCCCACCAACATCGCCTCGCGCTGCATGGCACGCCAGGCCGGTACTTCACGCCTGGCCGCACCGCAGCGCGTGCATCCATACGGGAGAGACCTTGAAACGCTTCGCCATTGCCGGCATCCAGATGTCGGTTTCCGCCTTCGAAGAAAACATCACGCGCATGGGACATTACGTTGCCCATGTCAAACACCGTTTCCCCTGGGTCGACATGGTGTTGTTTTCCGAACTGGCCCCGTATGGTCCCAGCCCGCTAAAAGCGGAAGCCATGCCGGGTGATGCCGAACAGCGCCTGTGCCAGATCGCCGCCCAGCACGGCATCTGGCTGATCCCCGGTTCGCTGTTCGAACTGCGTGACGGCCAGGTTTTCAACACCAGTCCGGTGATCAATCCGCACGGCGAAGTCATTGCCCGCTTCAGCAAGCTGTTTCCCTTCCTGCCCTACGAAAAAGGCATCAGCGCCGGCGACCAGTTCGTGGTGTTTGATGTACCCGACGCCGGACGCATCGGCATCTCGATCTGCTACGACATGTGGTTCCCGGAAACCACGCGCACGCTGGCGGCGATGGGAGCGGAAGTCATCCTGCACCCCACCATGACCGACACCATAGACCGCGAAGTGGAACTGGCCATCGCCCGTGCCTCCGCCGTTACCAACCAGGTGTATTTCCTCGACATCAACGGGGTGGGTGACGGTGGTGTCGGCCGCTCCATCGTGGTGGACCCGGCAGGCTATGTACTGCATCAGGCGGGCAATGGCCCGGAAATCATTCCGGTGGAAATCGACTTTGACAAAGTGCGACGCGAACGCGAACGCGGCCTGCGCGGCCTGGGCCAGCCGCTCAAGAGCTTCCGTGACCGGCGCTGTGACTTTGCGGTGTACCAGCGCGACAGCGGCGTGGACAGCTATCTGTACCAGTTGGGGCCGCTGGCCAAACCGCAAGACCACCATCAGGGCGAACTATCCGGCCCCGGCGGCCCGATGGCGGAAATCAAGGCGGACAGCGAAGCACTGACCGCCAGCCAGGGCCAGTCATGATCAGCAGCCTGGCAGCAGGCTGGCTGCGCTATTGCCGGCAATGGCTGCATAGCTGGCGGCAAGCCAGCACCCAGCTGCACACATCCAACACCCTTCCGCCAGCCGCTCAGGGAGAGCACCCCATGCAAAAAGTCAGCAATATTTCCGATCTGCGCCTGCTGTTTCACCGCAACGAAAGGCCGATCTACTTCATCAGCGCCACCAACTTCAACCTGCTGGGCATAGACCAGTGGGTCAACCGCTTCAAATACATCAACTACATCGATTGCTTCGATGGCCGCCACCCCAATGTGTTTGTGCCGCCGCAACTGCCGCACAAGGAATTCCAGTCTATCGAGGACATCAATAACTACCTGCTGCAGCACAAGGATGTAGTGGATTATGTCGAGCGCGCCGGTGGCCGGCCGGTGGCGGTGTTCCTGATGTTTGATGCCGAAACCGAACGCCTGTGCCAGGAACTGGGCATTGAAGTGTGGTTCCCCAGCGCCGCCTTGCGCGAACGCTGCGACAACAAGATGGAAACCGTGCGCATCGGCAACAAGGCGGGCGTACCTTCCGTCCCCAATGCCCTGAGCAAGGTGGACAGCTATGCCCATCTGCGCCAGATTGCCGACGCCCATGGCCTGGGCGAACAGTTGGTGGTGCAAACTGCCTTTGGCGACTCCGGCCATACCACCTTCTTTATTTCCAGCGAGGCGGATTTCGACCGCCATGCCGAGGAAATCATCCAGGATCCGGAAGTCAAGATCATGAAGCGCATCAACTGCCGCGGGGCCACGCTGGAAGCCTGTGCCACCCGCAGCGGCACCCTGGTCGGCCCCTTGCTGACCGAGGTGGTCGGCGAGGCGGAACTGACGCCCTATCGCGGCGGCTGGTGCGGCAATGAAATCTTCCCCGGCGCATTTAGCGAAGAAGTGCGTGCCAAGGCACGCGACATGGCTTACCGCTTCGGCAACCAGTTGATGGCCGAAGGCTATCGCGGCTATTTCGATCTGGACTTCCTCATCGACAAGGACACGGACGAGGTTTATCTGGGCGAACTGAACCCGCGCATCTGCGGTGCCAGCCCGATGACCAACCACGCCGCCTTCGCCTATGCCGATGTGCCGCTGTTCCTGTTCCACCTGCTGGAATTCTCCGGCATCGAGTTTGAACTGGATGTAGAAGAACTGAACGCCCGCTGGGCCAATCCGGCCTTTATCGACAGTTGGAGCCAACTGGTGCTCAAGCACACCGCCAACAATGTCGACATCATCACCCATGCTCCGGCCACCGGCATCTACCGCATGGCGGACGACGGTTCGGTGTCCTACCACCGCTTCGACTACAAACGCCAGGATATCGAATCGGAAAACGAGGCATTCTTCCTGCGTATCAGCGGACCGGGCGACTATCGCTACGAAGGAGCCGACCTGGGCATCCTGATCACGCGTGGCCGCTCCATGACGGACGACTTCGCCCTCAACGAGCGCGCGCGCAACTGGATCAGCGGCATCAAGAAATACTATGCGGCCAAACCCATCATGGCCCTGCACGAAGAGCAAGTCCCCCCGCCCGGTGCCTTCAAGATTCTATAATCCCCTCAGCGCCACCCCGGTCGTCGCCTGCAAGACGGCGGCGACCCGCAAACTAGTGAGACACATGCGCTGTACATTCGAAGCAATCCGGGAAGACACGCCAGGCGCACGCTGGCAGGCACTGTTCCAACTGCGCTGGCCGGCCTATCAACAATGGTTTTTGCGTGATGGTTATCGCGCCCGCCCCTCTTATCTGGCTGGCCGGCGCGCACTGCGCCAGCACATGCCGGAGCTGGCTGGACTGTATCAACAACTTTGCGAGCTGGCCGGCGGCGGCGATCTGGAAGCACGCTTCCTGTCACAGTGGTGCCCGCCGTCGTATATCTCCGGCTGCTCACAAGCGGTATGGCTGGACCCCTACGGCGTGGAAGGCCCGCTGCTGGCGCGCAATTACGACTACGCACCGGCACTGCTGGAAGGGAGCTGGCTGTCCACGCGCTGGCTGGGCCGCCAGGTGCTGGCGATGAGCGACTGCCTGTGGGGCGCGCTCGATGGCATCAACGAGGACGGCCTGGCGGCCTCGCTCTCCTTTGGTGGCCGCACTGCCGTGGGCGAAGGCTTCGGCATACCACTGGTCATGCGCTACCTGCTGGAAACCGCCAGCAACACCAATGCGGCGGTGGCCATCTTGCAGCGCCTGCCGGTACACATGACTTACAACATCACCTTGCTGGATCGTCACTGCCAATGGGCGACGGTCTTTGTGGCTCCGGACCGGCCCGCTGAAGTGGTCTACCGCCCGGCGGTAGCCAACCATCAGCACAGCGTGGAATGGCAGGCCCATGCCCGCGCCACCCTGTCCGAGGAGCGCGAATGGATGTTGAACCAGGGCGTACGCAAGGCAGAAACAGCCGATAGCGTTCTGCGGACGCTACTGCGGCCGCCACTGTTCCAGACTGCGTATGGCCGTGGCTATGGCACGCTGTACACGGCGACCTACCGTCCACACACCCTGATGGCAGAACTGCTATGGCCAGACATGCGCTGGCCGCAATACTGCCTGGATGTGCAGGAAGGCGTGCTGAACATACGCTTTGATGCCAATCATGCCGGTTAGGCTGCAAGCACTGCCAGGCAAGATCGGCCAGACGCCGCCATACCCGACAACCGGCAGGCCCTAGGCCCAAGGCCAGGCCCGGCCTGCCTATGCCATTGAAATGGCAAATCATGGCGATAAATGACAAAAAAACTTTCCGTCATAAATCGGTAATAATTTTTACGCAAAGCGTGTGGCAGACTAGGGCTAGTTTTTAAAACAATTTAGTACAGTTGCTTTACTAAAACTTCCATGGTGAGGCCGCTGTACACGCAAGGAATGCCAGCATGAATGCCGCCAAGAAAATCCGCCGATTCATTGAAGAAAACAAGGATCACGAGCAAGTCCAGGTATTGAAAGACCTGGCTGCCGCACTGGAGATGGGACGGCCCTTCGACTTAGGCAGCCTGTACCAGATTGATATGCGTTACTTTGAAGTGGCACTGGATTTGCTGAAGGATTGGCGCTTTGATCACCACATCGCCGCCCGCAGCAAGCTGCTGGAACAACTGCTCACCGAAATCGCACCCGACCTGCGCGTGGATGACAGTGCCAGCGCTGCGCCCGCCGAGCAGCCAGCAGCAGCGCCGCAGCTAACAAGCACTGCGCCGGCAGCAGAACAGCCGGCAGCGGAAGCCGTGGCGGCCAAACCGGCACGCAGCCGCCGCAAAAGCCCACCCCAGGCCTGATATCCAGCCTGCCTAAGAGCAGACTTCAGCCAGCCGCTGCGGCTGGCTGACCAGATAATTCCCCTCACCCTGCAAGCTGATTACCCGGCCATCACGACGGGTTTCCCAATCATCCACCGGATACTGACGTGCCCAGGCACACATCAGTTGCCGGTCCTGCCGGCTCATGTTCAGCCCGTAGCGCTGGTGCATGTAAAGCGTGATGCGCGCGGCACGACCACGGACTTCCTCCCGCGGCTGTACCCGTTTGCCGGCAAAATCCACCACCGTGCCGCACTGGCCATAAATGCGTGCCGGCTGTTTTGCCCAGGCACCGTAGGAAAGATTGCTGCGATCGGCATTCACTTCGCCCACCGCCGGCACCAGATTGTTCAGATCACCTTCGGCCTGCCGGAATAAGGCATCGTTGCTGGCGCAATTCTTGCGACCACCGTTCTGCCAGCACTGGCGCTGATGGCCCAGCACCCAGGCCGGGACCACATGTTCCCACTCGATACGCTTGGCCCGCTCCGGGTTCTTGCGCGGCACATAGCCGCAGGAAAGCCAGTCCACGTCCTTGCCCTGATAAGCACAGCCACAGTAAAAATCCTGCTGCATGCCGGCAAACACCTTGGGCAGCACACGCTTGGCACCATTGAAATCACGATGCCCCACCGCCTTGTCACCACGCACCAAGGCCGACAAAACCACCTGCTCCTGCCCGGCCTGCCCCTTGGTGGCATGCATCGCAGTCCCGTCCAGTTGCCGCACCACGGTTTCGCCCAGTTGTGCCAGGGTCTTCACTTCTCGCGGCAGCTTGAGGCCACCATCCTTGTCACAAGCTGCCACGGCCAGCAGCAACAAGACACCTACCATCTTTTTCATTGCAGTCCTGCCGCAAGACCTGCTACGGGTCTTGCTACCTCCTGTACTTTAGGGAGGGGGGACTATAACCGCAGTCCCGGCAATTTCAAACCATGCAAGGTTGCCGGTCAGCAGCAAAGGCCATGGCTGCGTTACAATCCGGCCACGGCAATATCGCCCGCATTCCTACAGCAGATCAGGTCAAGCATGTCGAGAAAACCCCGCCTGCGTGCCGGCTCCGGCATCACCATGCATGATGTCGGCCAGGCTGCCGGTGTCAGCGCCATTACGGTATCCCGCGCACTGAACACCCCGGACAGAGTATCTCCGGCGCTGCGAGAGAAAATCATGCAGGTGGTGGAGCAACTGGGTTATGTGCCCAACCGCTCGGCGCGCCAATTGGCATCGGCCCGTTCCCATACGGTGCTGGTACTGATTCCATCGCTGAGCAATACCGTGTTCATCGATGCGCTGGCCGGGATTGAAAGCGTGCTGCAGGCGGCTGGCTACCAGATGCTGATCGGCAACACCCATTACAGCAGCGAGGAAGAACTGGCCCTGCTGCGCGCCTATCTGCAACACAGCCCGGATGGCCTGCTGGTCACCGGGCTGACCCAGCACGAAGCCTTTCGCCAGATCCTGGAGCGCCAGTCCTTGCCGGCGGTGTACATGATGGACCTGAGCGATGACGGGCGGCCTTGTGTGGGGTTCTCCCAGGAGGCAGCCGGTGCGTGCATGACCCAGCACCTGCTGGCGCGCGGCAAGCGCCGCATCGCCTTCATGGGCGCGCAACTGGACGAGCGGGTGATGAAGCGGCTGGCCGGTTATCGGCTGGTCTTGCAACAGGCCGGCTGCCATGCGCCGGCACTGGAGTGGCTGAACCCGGCACCATCCAGCATGCAGATGGGCGCGGACATGCTGGATGCGCTGCTGGCCGCCCACCCGGACTGCGATGCTGTGTTCTGCTGCAATGATGACCTGGCCATCGGCGCCATCGCCCGCTGCCAGCAGCGTGGCATCAGGCTGCCAGAGCAGTTGGCCATCGGCGGTTTCAATGACCTGCAATCCGCCGCCTGGACAACCCCGCCACTGAGCAGCATTGCCACCCCGCGCTTTGAAATCGGCCAGGCCGCGGCACGCATGCTGCTGCAACAGATAGAAGGCCTGCCACTAAGCCATGAGCGGCTGGATCTGGGCTTTCGGCTGCAGCAGCGCAGCAGCACCTGAAGCGGCGGCGGCGTACCGCAAATACCACAGCATGCCCCGCCGCCCTGATTGGTAAACCTGCAGTGCCAGCCCGGCGCAAGCCATTGATCCACCATAAAAAAATGCCGGCCATTATTTCCGCTTCAGCGCCGACCGGCTGCGCCGCGCCCGCTATTGCTGCCCCCCTGCCACGGCTTGCTGCCTTGCAACATCAAAACCCTTTGCTGCGCTTATATTGTTAGCGCTAACATCCGCAAGCTGTCTTGAGGCAGTTTTTATTTACCCTGTTTTGTTAGCGCTAACATGAATATTCCCAACATTGTCGTCATGGGCGTGGCCGGCTGTGGCAAAAGCAGCCTTGGCCAGGCATTGGCAGCGGCACTGTCTTCCGACTACATCGAAGGTGACAGCTATCACCCGCCACAAAACATTGCCCGCATGGCTGCCGGCATTCCACTGAGCGATGCAGATCGCGCCGGCTGGTTGCAGCTGTTGGCGGATCAACTGGCCAACAGCAAAGCGCGCGGCCAGCACGTGGTACTGGCCTGCTCCGCGCTTAAGCAACGTTACCGCGACACCCTGCGCAGCGGCGATCCGGCATTGTTGCTGGTACACCTGACCGGCAGCAAATCACTGATTGCCAGCCGCATGGCAGCCCGCAGCGCGCACTTCATGCCCACCTCATTGCTAGATAGCCAGTTTGCCGATCTGCAAGCACCGCTTCCCGCGGTGGAAAACGTCATCACACTGGATATCAGCCAGCCCCTGCCGGCATTGCTCCAGCAGGTGCTGCAACACCTTTCACAACCCATTAACTAATACAACGACATCCCGACAGAGGAGAATTCAGGTGACAACGCTCAACAAATCGCACCGTGGCACACAAAGGCGCTGGCGTATCGGAGGCCTGCTTGGCATCGGTGTGCTGGTCAATTATTTCGACCGCATCAGCCTGTCGGTGGCAGCACCGCAGCTACAGCAGGAGTTTCATCTCTCCAGTAGTGACCTGGGGCTATTGTTCAGCGCTTTTTTCTGGACCTATGCCCTGCTGCAAATTCCAACCGGCTTGATCCTGGACCGTTTTGGCGTGACGCGGGTTGGCCGCTGGGGTGCCTTGCTCTGGGGCGTGGCCTCCACCCTGACCGCCTGTGCGGGCGGCTTTGGCGGCATTTTTGCCGCCCGTGCGCTGCTGGGCGTAGCCGAAGCCCCAGGCTTTCCGGTCAGCGCCAAGGCAACCGGCTACTGGTTCCCGCGCCGTGAACGGGCGATGGCCACAGCCATCTTCGATGCTGCCGCCAAGTTTTCCAATGTGATCGGGGTGCCGCTGGTGGCCCTTACCGTGGTACACCTGGGCTGGCGCTGGGGATTTGGCCTGACTGCGCTGCTCAGCGTGGCTTACTTTATCGCCTTCAGTCTGATTTATCGTGACCCCAGCCAGGACCGCAAGCTGTCTGACCGCGAATACCAGTACATTGTGCAAGGTGGCGCAGCGGCCGAGGGCGTGGGCCAGGCCGGGTCGCTGGCCATGCTGGGCTACCTGCTGCAACAGCGCAAGGTGTGGGGACTGTCCATCGGCTTTGCCGCCTATGGCTATGTGTTTTATCTGTTTCTGACCTGGCTGCCCGGCTATCTGGTGCAAAGCATGCATATGAGCATTCTGAAATCGGCCAGCTATGCCGCGATTCCATGGGTATTCGCCACGCTGTCAGACCTGCTGGTGGGCGGCTGGCTGATCGACCATCTGATTGCCCGCGGCCATGACGAAACCCGCGTCCGCAAGGGGGTGCTGCTGGGCGGAATGCTGTTGGGTCTGGCCGTGTTTGGTGCCACCACCACCAGCGATCCGGTCATTGCCATCATCTGGATCACCATCGCCCTGAGCGGGCTGGCGGCTGCCGCGCCGGTAGGATGGTCGCTGCCCTCGCTGATTGCCCCGCGCGGCGGTACCGGCACGGTGGGCGGCATCATGAATTTTGCCAACAATATGATGGGCGCAGTTGCCCCCATCGTGACCGGCTATATCGTGGGCAGCACCCACTCCTTCACCAATGCCTTTCTGGTCGCCGGCGGCATGCTGATCATCGGCGTATTTGCCTTTGTCTTCCTGCTGGGGCGTATCGAGGCCATTGCGGAACCGCCAGTAACAAGCGACAGCCTGGCCGGACAGCAAGGCTGAGCAGTCAGCGCCATGACAAACAGACAACGACCCGCCTGCCGGGTCGTTTTGCTGTCCGGCCTGCGCAAGCAGGCTCAGTCGGCTGCGCGTAGCAGCTTGACCGCGACCGGGGCAGACAGCTTGTCCGCAACCCAGTTGCGATAAGCCTGGTAATGGGCAGAAGCACGATGTGCTTCAACTGCCGCCATGTCCTGATAGCACTCCACCACGTGCAGGACATGGGCAGCCCCCTCCTCCTGCAATACCTGATATTGCAGACAGCCAGGCTCGGCCCGGCTATCACGCTGCATGCCCAGCATGGCATCGCGAACGGCGGCAAAGGCCTCCGGCTTGCACTGCAAAGTAGCAAAAACAAACAGACTCATGCATTTTCCTTTCCGCTTGGGTGCAACAAGGGAATGTTGCCTGCCGGATCTTACTGCAAGCATGGCCGGCCCGTCTTGCCCCATCCTCCCCGCGCCTGCTGGCATGGTCATCACATAAAAAATCAAGCAATCGCTTGCTAGCAAGTCGGGGGCGACGCTGGTATTGTGGCAAGACATTTGATGCAGCGCATCAGCAAAACAACACGGGAGAAACTGACGATGAAACAACGCGATATCGTGATACTGAGTGCCGTGCGCTCCGCCATCGGCACATTTGGCGGCGCACTCAGCCACCTGGAACCAGCCGACCTTGGCGGCCTGGTGATGAAAGAAGCGCTAGCCCGTTCCGGAGTGGATGCCAGCCAGATCCATCATGTCACCGTGGGCAACTGCATTCCCACCGAAAGCCGCTACGCCTATGTGGCCCGGCTGGCCTCCATTGCCGCCGGTCTGCCGATGGAATCGGTTGCCATGGCGGTAAACCGCCTGTGCGGTTCCGGCTTGCAGGCGGTGGTATCTAGCGCCCAGGCCATCATGCTGGGTGATGGTGATTACGCCATCGGTGGCGGGGTGGAAGTCATGTCGCGTGCCGGTTACCTGTTGCCGCAATTGCGCAGTGGCGCACGCATGGGAGATGTAAAGGCCGTGGACATGATGACCGCCGCACTGACCGATCCCTTCGGTGTGGGCCACATGGGCATCACCGCCGAGAACCTGGTGGACAAATGGCAACTGACACGCGAAGAGCAGGATGCGTTTGCGCTGGCCTCGCAGCAGCGCGCCGCCGCGGCCATTGCAGCCGGGCATTTCGTTTCGCAGATCGTCCCCATCGTCAGCCAAACCCGCAAGGGCGAGGTGGTATTCGATACCGACGAACATCCGCGTGCCACCACCCTGGAAGCGCTGGGCAAGATGAAACCAGCCTTCAAGAAGGACGGCTCGGTGACGGCAGGCAATGCCTCGGGCATCAATGATGGTGCAGCCTTCCTGGTACTGGCCGGGGCGGATGCTGCCGCGGCCGCCGGCCACCAGCCGCTGGCACGCATCGTGTCCTATGCGGTGAGCGGTGTGCCCAACCACATCATGGGTGAAGGCCCGATTCCGGCCACCCAGGCCGCGCTGCAGCGTGCCGGACTGAGCCTGGACCAGATGGATGTCATCGAATCCAACGAAGCCTTTGCCGCCCAATCGCTGGCGGTATGCAAGGGGCTGGGCCTGGACCCGGCGCGCTGCAACCCCAACGGTGGCGCGATTGCCCTGGGCCACCCGGTGGGTGCCAGCGGCGCGGTGATTGCCACCAAGGCAGTGCATGAGCTGCAGCGCATCCATGGCCGCTATGCACTGGCCACCATGTGTATTGGCGGCGGCCAGGGTATTGCGGTGATTTTCGAACGCCTCTGAGGCGATCAACGCTTGGCAAACCGCCCGCCTGCCGGGCGGTTTTTCAATGCATTTTCTGCGCTAACGCAAGCATTCGACAATTTTCACGAGATTCATAATTTCGCTGTATAAAATCAGACAGAGTCTTGCTACTAAAAGTATTCAGTAACCCTCTCATCCACTTCATCATCATGACAACCCGTCATACCGGAAGTTAGCCATGGCGATATGCAGAGCTTTGCTGCTGTTACTACTGGTCCTGTCTGCCGCTCAGGGACTGGCCGCAACGGCGGCGCGAAACTGGGATGGCCCCAAAGATGGCCCGGCGCGCCAGCCTGGGCATTATCTGGTCACCTATATTGCGCAGGATTTGCGCAATGGCGGCATCGGTGGCAACTATCGCGCCTTTGCCAGTGCCGCCCGGCTGCTGGGCTGGCAGATACAGGTACTGGATGCCCAGGGCGATAATCTGCTGCTGCGCAAGGCGTTTGCCAGCGCCATTGCCAGCCGCAGCAACGGTATTATCCTGGGAGGATTCGAGGCGGCCAGTCTTTCCGCTGAGCTGGCACAGGCGCAGCGTGCGCATATCGTCCTGGTGGGCTGGCATGCCGCAGCCCGGCCTGGCGTGGTGCCGGGACTGTTTTACAACATCAGCACCGATCCGCAGGAAGTGGCCCGTAGCGCCGCCAACCATGTGATACAGCAAAGTCGCGGCAGTGCAGGCGTAGTGATTTTCAATGACGCACGGTTTGACATTGCCAATAGCAAAACCCGCTACATGCAGGAGCAAATCCAGCGCTGCAGCGGCTGCAAGCTGCTGGCTATCGAGAACATTCCCATCAACAGCGCCAATCAGCGCATGGAGGGCATCGTGCGTCAGTTGAACCAGCGCTATGGACGCCAATGGACGCATACCCTGGCCATCAACGATGTGTATTTTGACGAAATGAACTACCCGCTGCTGCATGCAGGGCGGGCGGACATCCGCAACATCTCGGCCGGTGATGGCTCCAGCAAGGCCATCACCCGCATACGGGCCGGGCTGTCACAGCAAGTGGCCACCGTGGCAGAACCGCTGGGGGTGCAAGGCTGGCAACTGGCGGATGAAATGAATCGCGCCTTTGCCAATGCCAAACCCAGCGGTTATGTCAGCAAACCCATCCTGCTTACCCGCCAATTGCTGCAACAACTGGGCAATCAGGAGATCGATGCAGGCCTGCCCTATCAGCAAGCTTACCGCGCCATCTGGTTTGCTCGTTGACAGCACGGCAGGCCGCTGCGGCTCAGGCCAGCAGCTTGCGTTCGCGCTTACCGTATTTCAGCGATTGTTCATCCGGCAACATCAGGCCGGTGCTTTCGTCCCGTCCCTGCAGAATGAAGCGCGCCTGCGGCTGACCCAATTGCTCGGCGGCCAGTTTGCTATCCGCGCCGATCTCGCCTTTCTTCATGCGATTCACAATCAGCCCCACCGAGGTGTCGGCAAAATCGCGCAGCATCCAGGCATCGCCATCGCTATCACCGGCCACCAGGATGGGGCCATAGCCTTTTTTCGCCTGTAGCTGCTGGCGGATGCCCACGGTTTTGCCCGGCCCCCAGTTAAAGTGCCAACCCGGCTGATAGCGGTCGGTATATTTGCCATCCGCCATTTCCAGCCGCAGGCCGATGACGTTTTCCGCCGGCACGCCGTAGCCAAAATCTTCATGACCGGCAAACACCCGCACCACATCGTCAATCGAAGCGGTGCTGACATACACATCAATCCCGTTGGCGCGCAGGGTGTGCATCAGACCGCGGATTTCCTCATGCACGCGGATGCCATGAAAATGGGTATCCGCCACCACCCCGGCCTTGCCCGGCAGGCTGCGCGGGCTTTCATAACGCACTTTGCGCAGCGCGTCGCCCAAGGCCGCCTTGTTGGAGGCCATTGCCATCGCCTGCAATTCCGCCGGGCTCATGTTCTTGTAGAAATAGATGATCCACTTGTAGCCGATTTCCAGCGGGAAGCTGTCGCAGATGGCGTCATACATGAAATACAGCTTGGCGCGAAAATCCTTGAACTGCTCGCTGGCCTGGATTTCCTCCAGGCTGCGGCTGCCGGCCAGGCCCTGGTAATTGGTATACAGCCAGCGGTAGTCAGACACCACATCCGCCGCGATATCCGCCATCCGCACCGGCTGGCCATCCACCGTCTTGTAGTCGGCGATAAAGGTTTCATCCGGCACATCGCGCCACACTACCTGGCTGAACTCCTCGGGCGTCAGCTTGTACTGCAGGTGGTTGATCTGGTACATCAGCAGCGCTTCTTCGCAGTCGTTCATGATGCAGGTGTTATCCCAGTCGAACACGGCATACGGCTTGCGCTCGGCGCGGTAAGCCGCACTGGCACTGCCATGCTGACTAAGCAGCAATTGCAGCCGCTGTACATTGCGCGGCGACCAGCGCGCCGCATCCAGCGGCACGCTGACATTGCCGGCAGCAGCGCGGGCGGTGGTGGACGTCAGCAGCAGGGGGCTGCTGGCGGTTACGGCGGCAAGGGCATGTATGAACTGGCGGCGCTGCATGGTCTCTCCCGGGATGGTGTAGGGGTGGACGGACAGACTCTCTGCCCGTCAGCATGCACAGCATGATAAATACCCAATATTACAACTTTGCCACAAAAGTACACAAAATGCCGGAATGCGACCCAGCCTGAGCGCGCGGCAAGCGGCTTGACAGCCCCCTCTGCTATCTCGCAATGTGCATTGCCATTCTTCCACTGTCTTCCCGCAGGAGTACCGCAGCCATGTGGCAACAGGAACGCTACCAGCGCATCCGCGCCTTGCTGTCCACGCAACACCGCCTGAGCACAGAACAACTGGTCAGCGCATTGCAGGTATCGCGAGAAACGGTACGCCGCGATGTGGCGGCCCTGGAAGCCATGGGAGAGTTGCGCCGCACCCATGGCGGCGTGATTGCCCGCAGCGGCGAGGAAGCGCCAATTGCCGAGCGCGCCCAGCAACAAGTGCCTTACAAGCAGGCTATCGCCCGCGCCGCTTGCAGCAGGCTGCAGCAGGGACAAACGCTGTTCATCGATGCCGGCACCACCACCGCACTGCTGGCGCGCGAACTGGCCACGCTCAGCGGCATGACCATCATCACCAATGCTTTCGAAGTGGCACTGGCCTTGCGCCGGCCCGCACAGGACAAGGGCCATCAGCTCATCATGCTGGGGGGTGAACTGGGTGAACGCGCGCCGGCCACGGTGGGCGGCACCACGGTGGCGGAAATCTACCGTTATCACGCCGACATCGCCCTGCTGTCGCCCGTCGGCGTCAGCGCCAGCATGGGCGCCAGCAATTACGACCCGCGTGAAGCAGAGGTGGCGCGCGCCATGTGCGCTCAGGCGGATCAGGTCTATATGCTGGCCGACTGCAGCAAACTGGGCATCAACAGCCGCATCAGCACCTGCACCGCCAGCGACATCGACTTGCTGATCAGCAACCGGCAGGCGGCCGACATGCCGGCCTGCCAGCAACTGGCGGCACTGACAGGAGAAATGTGGCTGGTGTGATGGTGCCAGCCCCACTGAGATCAAGATGGCATATGCAAACAAGAAAACGTTATTTTTGTTATATTAAAAACAGAAATATCCTGTTTTAAGTTATATGAATCAGGATAGTTTCATGGCCAATTTCTTCCTTCGTGCAGTGAGCACACCGCAGCACCCCTTTCTGTCGCTGTCCCGCACGGAGGCCGCGGCATGAACTTCCAGCAACTGCGCATCATCCGTGAAACCGTACGGCAAAACTTCAACCTGACCGAAGTGGCCAATGCGCTGTACACCTCGCAATCCGGCGTCAGCAAACACATCAAGGACCTGGAAGACGAACTGGGCGTGGAGCTGTTCGTGCGCAAGGGCAAGCGTTTTCTCGGCCTGACCGACCCAGGCAAGGAATTGCTCACCATCGTGGAGCGCATGCTGCTGGATGCCGGCAATATCAAGCGTCTGGCAGAACAATTCAGCCAGCGCGACGAAGGTCAGCTCACCATCGCCACCACCCACACCCAGGCACGCTATGCCTTGCCGCAAGTGGTCACCGCATTCAAGAAAGCTTTTCCCAAGGTACATCTGGTGCTGCATCAGGCCAGCCCGGAAGAGCTGGTACGCCTGCTGCAATCGGGTGATGCCGACATTGGCATCGCCACCGAGGCGGTGGCCGAAGTGCCGGAACTGGTGTCCTTTCCCTACTACGGCTGGTATCACAGCGTGATTGCCCCACCGCATCACCCGCTGCACCAGCAGACGCTGTCGCTGGAAACCCTGGCCGAATACCCCATCGTCACCTACCACCAGGGTTTTACCGGCCGCGCCCAGATCGACCGTGCCTTTGCCCGCGCCGGGCTGGTGCCGGACATCGTGATGTCGGCCCTGGATGCCGACGTGATCAAGACTTATGTCGAACTGGAACTGGCGGTGGGCATTGTTGCCTCCATGGCGGTAGACCCGCAGCGCGACAAGGCGGTGCAAGTGGTGGCCGGAGAACCGCTGTTTGGCCAGCAGACCACCCGCATCGCCATTCGGCGTGGTCACTACCTGCGCAGTTATGCCTACCGCTTTATCGAGCTGTGCTCCGCCGCGCTGGATGAAACTACGGTGCGCAGCGCCTTGAGCCCGGCGCTGCAAGACTGATCAGGCCCAGGGCATCAGTCGGCCAGGACATTACAGAAATTGATGTTTCTTGCCGCAAGTTGACGTGGCAGACGGGTATTCTGCAGGCTGATTTGCTGAATGCCCGGTCCTTGCACCGGCAAGGACTGCCTGTTTCATGTTCAAGCTGATTGCCCGCCTCACCTCCCGCCGTAAAGTGCTGCCCCCTCTGGATAATGCCAGTGCGGGCAAGCTATGCCAGCAGTTTCTGCCTGCTGTGCAAGCGCTATGCCAGCAAAGGCTCAACCGCATGCATGGCATGCTGACAAGTCCGCTGACGCTGCGTAGCGAAGACAGCATGACGCTGTACGAACGTGCCTGCCTGTATCTGGAATTTGGTGAATGGCACAAGGCCGTGACCCTGCTGGAGGCCGCCGCCCAGCGCCTGCACGCCCACTCGCCCAGTGCCGCCGCCGGCCTGCTGCAGCTTAGCCGAGACATGCGCGGGGCCGAACGCAAGCTACGGGAACTTTCCAGTCATTGAGATGGTCTGCCGAGCTGGCTTGACCCATGCAAGCAGACAGGTAACATCTCAGTCTGACATCTTCCCGCAACCCTGCAGCCGGCCATGCCGCGGCTGTACCGCATATCGATCTTCATGCTTTCACACACCCGCCTGAACACCGCACTGGCGCTTGCCTCCGTGCTCTCCTGTAGCCTTGCCACCGTGGCGCATGCCGACTCACTGTGGGACAGCGCCCGCAACGAAGTACAGCATGTCTGGGATGATGGCACGCTGGATGCCTATCTGCCGCTGAATACCTACCACATGCGCTGGGCCTATACCAAACAGAAGATTGCCGAGTTCAACGAAAACCCCTGGGGCTTTGGCCTGGGCCGCAGCCTGCGCGATGACAACGATAACTGGCATGCCCTGTATGCCATGGCCTTTCTGGATTCGCACAAGGAAGTGGAACCGATTGTAGGGTATGCCTACACCCACCCCTTTGCCCGTGCCGGTGAATGGCGGGCCGAGATCGGCTACACCGCCTTCATCACCTCCCGAACCGACACCCTGCACTCCTTCCCCTTCCCCGGCGTACTGCCGCTAGTGGGCATCAGTTATGGCAAGTTCACCATCAACAGCACTTACATCCCCGGCGGCAAGGGCAATGGCAATGTGCTGTTTACCTTTGCGCACTATCATTTCTGAGTCGCCACAAAGCAGCCACCGGGTGCAGTCGCCACACACCCTACCGTGTAAAGCATGTTAAACGGGGCTAAATCATTTCGCTTCGCTCAAAGCCATGTAAAACCTGCACCAGCCTGCTTGTGATGCAGCGACCGCCTGATTAAGGTGGTCGCATTGTTCATCATGAATGCAGAATCACCATGCGCCCCACCTTCTTTGCCAGCGCCATGCTGGCCCTGCTGTTAAGCAGCAGCAGCTACGCCGCCGCCGCAAACACCCCGACCGACACCCCGCCGGCACAAGGCTGCCAGCGCGATCATCTTGCCAGCCCGGCTGCCGCGGGTGAGGCTGGCGGATATTGCGACCCGCATGGCCCGCACCACGGTGAAGACCATCACCTCCCACCGCCGCCGCCACACGAGCCGCCGCTGGCTGCGGTCAAGGCTTGCCTTGGTAAAAAAGCAGGCAGCAAAACCACCATCTACGTCAACGGTGACAGCATTCCAGCCGTATGCCAGCACTATGACGGCATGATTCTGGCCAAGCCCTTGCAGCCACTGCCGCCACCCGCCTTGCCGCAGCAGCCAGAGGATGTGCCACGCTAAACACGGCGGAAATACCATCCAGCGGACAAGGCCGGGCCATGCCCGGCCTTGTCGTATGCATGCAGTCAATACGGTTGCCACAGATAACATGCCCTTGTGCTAGGCTGTCACTCCCCCCACCGCGGAGCCCTTTCATGCTGCCACGCAGCGCATGGCGCGATTTCACCGCCGTCATCTTCAGTGTCGCCCTGCTGGGCCTGGGCCTGGGCAGCACCATGCCGCTCACCGCCCTGACACTGACCCAGCGCGGTTTCAGCCCGGAAGTGATTGGCTGGACCGTGGCCGCCAGTGCCGTGGGCGGTGTGCTGGCCACCATGGCAGCACCGGCGCTGGCACTGCGCCTGGGCCGCCGCAATGTCATGCTGGCTTGCTTGCTACTGGCCAGCGCCTCGGTCATGCCCTTGCAATACCTCAACAGTATTCCGGGCTGGATGCTGGCTCGCTTGCTGTTTGGTGCGGCCATGGCACCGCTGTTTGTACTGGGAGAAAGCTGGATCAACACGCTGGCCGCAGACCATGCCCGTGGCCGCATCGTCGCCATCTACTCCACCTGTTTTACCGCCTGTCAGGTGCTGGGTCCCTTGCTGACCGACCTGCTGGCACGCTGGCCAGAGCAGGCTTTCCTGTTGTGTGGCGGCCTTTTCCTGCTGGGACTGCCGGGTATCATGCTGGCAGCACCCGAGCAAGCAGACAGACCGCCACACGGACACAGCACCAGCGAAGCGCAGAAAGCGAGCAGCACCAGTTGGCTGGGCATTGTCCGCACCGCACCCGCCATCCTGCTGGGAACCGCTTTTTTTGCCTCGTTCGACACCATCATGCTGAGTTTTTTGCCCCTGGTCGCCATGGAATCCGGCATGAGTCAAAGCCGCGCACTGGCGTCCGCCTCCATTTTGCTGTCCGGTGACGCGGCGCTGCAGTTCGGCATCGGCTGGCTGGCCGATCATCTGGGCCGCCGCCGGGTTCACCTGCTGTGTGGCACGCTGGTCTGCCTGCTACTGCCCTTGCTGCCCACCATGCTGCATCTGCCAGGCTGGTGGGAGGCTTATCTGTTCCTGCTGGGCGGCTGTGCCGGAGCCATCTACACCCTGTCGATGGTGGCCAGTGGCGAACAGTTCAGCGGTGCCGCATTGCTGCGTGTTTCCGGTTTGATCTCATTGAGCTGGAATGCGTCCAGCAGCCTGGGCCCGGCAGCCACAGGACTGCTGATGCAGCATGCCGGTTCTGGCTGGATGGTAGCGGTGCTGTGGGGCATCGGGCTGCTATTCCTGCTGGCATGCAGACTGCACAACAAGACGGCTGCCACAGGCTGAGCCCGGCCAGACCGGCGGCCTCAAGCCAGACGCAGCAGCATGGCACCGGCAGCCATCACCAGTGCAGACCACACCCGCTGCCGACCAGGCCGCTCCCCCAGCAGCAGCCGGGCCAGCAGCATGGCAAACAGGATGGAGGTTTCCCGCAATGCGGCCACCACCGCCACCGGTGCCAGCGTCATCGCCCACAACGCAATGCCATAAGAGGCGATGGTGCCGGCACCACCCAGCAGGCCACGCCACCAGTCACGCCGCAGGGCAGCACGCAGCGCCGCCGGCTGATACCGGCAGGCCCAGATGGGAAGCGGCAGGCCGCATAGCAAGAAGATCCACAAGGTATAGCCGGCAGGTGCAGCAGACAAACGCACGCCTATTCCATCCACCATGGTGTAAGCGGCAATCACCAGCGCATTGAGCAAGGCCGGCAGCACCCCGTGACGCGGTCCCTGCGGTACCGAACAGGCCATGCTCAGAATGCCGCCGCACAACACGGCGATGCCGGCGATGGCCATGCTGCTGAGCGATTCGCCAAATACCGCAGCATTGCATACAGCCACCAGCAAAGGGGCCGTGCCGCGCATCAAGGGGTAGACCAGTCCCATGTCCGCCACCCGGTAGCTACGGGAAATCAGCCACAGATACAACACTTGCAAGGCAACCGAAGCGGCAATATACGGCCAGCTTGCCAGCGCCGGCGCAGGCAGCCAGGGCAGGATGCAGCAGGCCAACAGACTGGCAAAACCCGCGACCAGCACCGTGCCGAACCAGGCGGAGGCAGACGCCTTGATCATGGCATTCCAACTGGCATGCAAGGCGGCAGCCAGCAATAGCAGGGCAAACACACCGGCTGTCATTGCGCTAACACCGGTGGTGCGGGCAAAAGAACATTACGCACTAGCATCTACCCTCCTCCTGCCGCGCAGGCCGCAAAAACTGCTCGACCAATGCCAGAAAGGCTGCCGCTGCTGGCGTCGGGCTATCGTGACAGGCCAGATACACACGGCGGCGCGGGCCGTTTAACACCGGCCGCGCCGCCAGCATGCCATGCTGACCGGCCCCCAGCGCCGGTACCATGCCGATGGCAGCGCCGGTGCTGACCAGGCTGACCAGCATATCGGCGTGATTCACCTCGAAACTCACCCGTCGCTTGATGCCCTGCGCGGCAAACGCCATGTCGGTTTGCTGGCGCGGCCCGGTGCCGGCCGGCCAGTCAACCAGGGTTTGCTGCGCCAACTGCTGCAAGGTAAGGCTGGGACAAGCAGCCAGCGGGTGCTGCGGATGCAGCAAAGCCAGCAGCGGCTCTTCCCACAGCAGGCGGGCATCCAGCCCCAATACCGGTTCACCAGGCCATACGCCAAGAAAGGCCGCGTCAATCTGCTGCACGCGCAATTCTTCCATCATCACATCACTCATGCGCATGGCCACCTGCACCTCAACCTGCGGATGGCGGCGATGGTATTCCGCCAGCAGGCCGGGCAAATCCAGCCGGCTGAGGGTGGAAATGTAGCCTATGCGCAGATGGCCGCGGATTTCTCCGGTAGCCGCCGCCATTTCATCTTCCAGCCGGCGCGCCGCATCGCGTACCTGGCGTGCATGATTGACAAAGGTATGCCCCGCTGGCGTCAGCGTGACCTGGCGCGAAGTACGTTCAAACAAGCGGGTGCCAAACTCCTGTTCCAGCCGCGCAATCTGGTGGCTGAGGGCAGATTGCACGGTATGGCAACGCTCGGCGGCGCGGGTGAAGTTCTCTTCCTCGGCCACGGCCAGTACATAGTCGATCTGGCGCAGATTCATCCTGCTATCTCACTTTGACATCAAAAATATGAAAACAATACATTGGAGTCATCTTTGATGCCAGCAGATACTTTGTGGCCTGCCATCGAGCACCCGCAATATCACTAGCCACCGGAAGCACACACTTGAATACCACCCATACCCTAGCCCACCCGCCAAAAGCATCGACCGGCCTCAGCCCCGTGCTGATGTGGCTGATGACGGTGGCCACCGGCCTGGCCGTGGCCGGCAATTACTACGCCCAGCCACTATTACCGGAAATCACCCGCGGACTGGGCATCTCCGCCGCCAATGCAGGCGGCATCGTCACCACCGCCCAACTGGGCTATGCATTCGGGCTGCTGCTGATTGTCCCGCTGGGCGACATGCTGGAAAAACGCCGGCTGATCATCCTGATGATGCTGCTGGCCACCACCGGCTTGGTCATCAGCGCCAGTGCCGCCAGCTTGCGGCAGTTGCTGCTGGGTACCGCGCTGGCAGGCTTGTGCTCGGTAGTGGCACAAATCCTGCTGCCGCTGGGCGCCAGCCTGGCGGCAGAAAACACACGCGGCCGGGTGGTGGGCACCATCATGAGCGGCCTGCTGACCGGGATTCTGCTGGCGCGCACTGTGGCCGGCATGCTGGCGGACCTGGGTGGCTGGCACACCGTCTACTGGTGCGGCGCGGCAGCCATGCTGCTGATGACGCTGGTGCTGGCGCGCCAGTTGCCGGTCAGCCCGGCGGGCAAGGGCTTGTCCTACCCGCAATTGCTGCAGTCGGTGCTGCGGCTGTTGGTGGAAGAACCCATGCTGCGTCTGCGCGGCCTGCTGGGGGCCATGGCCTTTGCCACCTTCAGCGTGATGTGGACTTCCATCGCCTTCTTGCTGGCCGCGCCACCATTTGGCTATTCCAACAGCACCATCGGCCTGTTTGGTCTGGCCGGTGCCGCCGGTGCCTTGTCGGCCAATGTGGTGGGCCGGCTGAGCGACAAGGGCCACGGCGCGCTGGCCTCCCGG
The DNA here is from genome assembly GCF_002217795.2 of Aquitalea magnusonii. Taxonomy (NCBI): domain Bacteria; kingdom Pseudomonadati; phylum Pseudomonadota; class Betaproteobacteria; order Neisseriales; family Chromobacteriaceae; genus Aquitalea; species Aquitalea magnusonii. The sequence goes on along the minus strand of NZ_AP018823.1, from coordinate 1,044,401 downwards.
CTCAGCCTGGGCCTGATGTTGCTGGCCTGGCTGCCGCTGGCGCTGGCACCGCATTCGATTACCGCCCTGCTGCTGGGCATCCTGCTGCTGGACCTGGGGGTGGCAGGCTGCCATGTCAGCAATCAGGGGGCGATTTACCGCATCCGGCCAGAAGCCCGTAACCGGCTGACATCGGCCTACATGACCAGCTATTTCATTGGCGGTGCAGCAGGTTCGCTGGTTTCAGCCTGGGCCTACGGCCACTGGGGCTGGATGGGCGTGGTGCTGGCCGGGGCAGCGTGCAGCCTCACCGGCATCTGCGCCTGGGCGCTGTCCGGCCCCCGCCATCATGGCCTGACTGGCTGAGGCGACAGCACCTGACAGTCATGGTCCTGCACATCACCCTCGGAGGAAGCAAAGTTGCCGGCCAGCACATCCGCCTTGCTGGCCAGTAGCCAGAAACCCGGCCCGTCGGCCAGACGGGTGGCAATCACCGCCAGCGTGTAGCTGCCCATCTGCCCGCTGGCACCGGCCACCTCATCGGCCAGCAAACGGAATGGCCGAACGCCATCCAGTGTTTCACCCGGTACAGCACGCGCCAGATAGGCGTGGCCGTTGATGCCGTCCGCCAGCGGCTGCCACTGCAGCCCGATGCCTGCCTGCTGCAAGCGCGCGGGTAGCTCTGGCCGGACGCAGGAAACATGAATGTGCAGCTGGTTCTGACTGCGGCCCCATTGCGAGTTCACCGTCAGCGCCACCGCCTCGCGCGGCAGCACACTGCCATGCAGCCGCGCCATCCACTGCCTTGCCTGCCAGGCGGCAGCCCAGTAGTCCGGTGCATCCGCCTGCAATAGCAGCGGGCTTTCAATGCCACTGACCCGCGCGGTGGGAATCAGCAGATATTGCAAAACGCCGTGGATGTCCTTGAGGATGGCATGCCCTTGCGGCTCACCCTGTGTCATGTCCAGCGCGGCACACGGGGCCGGGTCCTGCGCCTGCTGCCAATGCGGCACACATTGCTGATGCACGATATTCCACAAGGCATCGGCATTGGCGGCATGCACCGCCCACGACACCAGCAGGCCAAGCAGCGCCAGCACGGCACTGGCGCGGAAGATTTTCACCGTCATGGAGTGATGCTTTCGCCAGAGGAAAAACCGCATGATCAATCAGGCAGGTGACAAACCGTCGCTCAGCGCGGCGGCAGCAGGCTGGGCAGCGGCCAGCGCTTGACCGTCCACTGCGCATACAAGCCCAGCAAGGCCGCCAGGCCCAGCGACACCACAAAATAACCGGCAGGCCCGACAGAAGCCATCACCGCCGAGCACAGCAAGGGCCCCAGCGTGCCACCCAGCGCATACACCATCAGCAGGGATGCGCTGATTTCCACCCGGTGGCGTGGCGGCATGGCATCGTTGGCAATACCGCTGAGCGTGCCGTAGAAGGTAAAGGCAATCGCCACATACACCATCACCAGCGGCAGCATCCAGCCCGAGCCGGTCAGCAGGATCAACACCAGTGACAAGGCGGCCACCACCATTGCCGAATAGGCCAGCAACTGGGCGCGGTCGCTGCTGTCCGCCCATTTGCCCATCGGCCATTGCAATAGCGGTGCGGCCAGCAAGGCCATGCCCATGAAACCGGCAATGTCTGCTGCCGACTTGCCCAGCTGGCTGAGCATGGCGGGCAACATGGTGTAAAAGGCGCTGTTGAAACAACCGGCCAGCAATGCGCCCACCAGACTGAGCGGCGCACGCCGCCCCAGCAGACGCAAGGTACGCAGCGCCCGCGCCAGCACATTGCCCGCAGCCGGAGCCGACAAGACCTGCGGCCGTTGCTGGGTGAGCGTGACCGGAATGATGGCCAGCGAAAACAGCATGGTCACAATGATGAAGGCCCAGCCAGGCTGGCTGAATGGCAGCTTGAGCAGCCACTGCCCGGCACTAGCACCCAGATAGCTGATGATCAGGTACAGGGAAAACAGCTGGCCACGCTGGCTATTGGTCACACAGCCATTCAGCCAGCTTTCCACCACCATGTAGATGCCCACCATGGCCAGACCATTGCCCAGCCGCGCCAGCAGCCACAACCAGGGCGCGGTGAACAAGGCCTGACACAGGGTCAGCACACAGATCATGGCGGTAAGCGCGGCAAAGGCGCGGTGATGGCCATACTGGCGGATCATGCCGCTGCAAAAGAAACCGCCAATGAAAAAACCGGCATAGTAGGCCGACTGCACCATGCCCGCCACCGCCACCGGCACGCCATTGGCCAGCAGGCTGAGCGAGGTTTCGGTACTGCCCAGCGCATTGCCCACCACCAGCAAGGCATAGGCCAGCAACAGGCTGGCCACCGCGCGCAACATGCTGCGCCAGCTGCGTTCCTCCACCATCATGCCTTCCATCACCATGCCACCCCTTGCCACGCCATTTCAAAACGATGTCATTATCCATGACAAACCCAGCCCTGACTGGCCATAAATCGACAGCTATCGACAGCTACAGTGCTGCGTTAAGCATTCCGTCCTCTTGCCGCTGCAAACAGAAAACCGCCCACTGCTCAAGTGGGCGGTCTGCCATGTGCCGCACTGCGGCAAGTAATCACGCGGCTAGCGGCTGTACTGCACGCTTTTCGACAAAAAGCTGCACGTCATCATCTGCAGCTGGAGTGAGAATATCACTTGGGGCTCGGCCTGCACTAGCTGCCCATCCCGCAACGTAAGGATGCACTTCCCGTGCATTCAGTTATTCATTGTCGTGCCGCATTCAGTTGGCAACCCGGTAACAGCGCGGAATAAAGAATCAAGCCAGACAATCGCTCAGCCTATGCGCGCGGCCAGCTGGCGCGCCGCCTGAATCAGGGGGCTGGAATAACTGCGGCTTGCCTGTTCGCTCAGCTCATTGCTGGCGACACAGATGCTGATGGCGGCAATCGGCTCATGGCTCAGATTGACCACTGGTGCGGCCAGACAACTGACCCCACTCTCGATTTCCCCATGTGTCACGGCATAACCCAGGCGCTGGGCACGTTCCAGCTGGTGGCGCAGCTCCGGTGGCGCGATCAGGAACTCGCCATCCAGATAGGCTTGCAGATAATCCTTGCTGCGCAGGCTGAGAATGGCCTTGCCAGCGGCGGCACGGTGCAAGGGCAAGGTCTGACCGATGTAGGAATGAAAACGGTGGCTCAGTGCAGACTCCAGCCTGGCTACCACCACCACGGTATTACCCACCGGAATGCTCAACAGCACGGTTTTGTGTACTTCGTTCTTGAGGATTTCGGCAATCGGGTGGAAATACGGAATGATGCTTTGCCGGCCATAAATGGTGGAAGCCATCTGGAAAATCTTCGCACCGATGGCATAGGACTTCTTGCGCCCCGGATCCATCACCACCAGCTGGGCCTGTAACAGGCTGCCCAGAATACGATAACAACTGGCGGCAGGAATACCGGTTTGCGCACTGATCTCAGCCTGGGTCAGCGGGTAGGCGGCATTCACCAGCGACTGCAAAATGGCAATCGCGCCATCCACTGCGGGGGCGGTTGGTCGCGCAGGCAAGATGCGCTCCTGTGACAAAGCCCTGCGCTGTCGGCTGCTACAGCCAGCGCAGGGCCTGGTTGATAACAAGGGTTAGCTGAACGGCTCAGTGCCAATCCTGCAAAATCATCTCAGCCGCTTTTTCCGCCACCATCATCACCGGTGCATTGGTATTGCCGGAGGTGATGTTGGGAAAGATGGCGGCATCCACCACCCGCAGCCCGGCAACTCCATGCACTTGCAGCCGGTGGGAAACAACAGCGCTGGCCGGATCCGGCCCCATCGCACAACTGCCACACAGATGATAGATGGAACCGGACTCCTCGCGGAAGAAGCGCAGCATGCTGTCATCGTCATCCACCTTGCCAGCCGGAGAAACCTCCTCCACCGTAATACGGCGCAAGGCCTCGGCCTGCATCAGGCGGCGGATGAAGCGGCTGCCCTGCACGGCTTCGCGCCGGTCCTTGTCGGTAGACAGATAATTGGGCCGGATGCTGGCAGGCAGCGCCGGGTCGGCACTGCTGATGGCGACCGAACCCCGGCTGCTGGGTCGGCAGGGATTGAAGCACAGCAGGAAACCGGAATAGGGTTCGGGCTTGAGTGCCGCCCTGGCATCCTTGGGAATGCTGTAGGACAGCGGATTGAAATACAGTTGCAGATTCGGCCGCTCCTCCTCTTCACTGCCACGGAAAAAGCCCCCGGCCTGATTCACACTCAGCGCCAGCGGCCCCTTGCGGGTGAAGGCATAGCGCAGCGCCGCCATCCCCTGCCCCCACAGGCTGCCCAATTCATCATTCAGCGTCTTGCAATTGGCGCGGTAGTAAAAGGACACACACAGATGGTCTTGCAGGTTCTGGCCCACCGCCGGCAGGTGCTGGCGCAGTGGAATGCCCAGTTCTTGCAGCAAGGCGGCATCGCCAATGCCGGACAATTGCAACAGCTTGGGTGAGTCCACCGCACCGGCCGCGATAATCACTTCCTTGCTGGCAAAAAAGCGGCGTGCCACACCGTTTTGCCTGACCGCCACCCCATTGGCACGCCCGGCAGCGTCAAACAGGATGGCTTCGGCCTGACAGTGGGTCTCCACCGTGAGATTAGCCCGCGTCATGGCCGGGTGCAGATAGGCCACCGCACTGGACGCACGCTCGCCATGCCGGATATTCGCCTCGTAAATGCCCGCGCCTTCAAACCGGGCGGCGTTGAAATCGTCATTCAGCGGCAAACCCAGTTGCTGGCAGGCTTCCAGATAATTCTGGCAGATGGGGTGTGCCTGCTCCCGCATCGGGGTGATGCCGATCAGCCCCTTGTTGCTGCGCCAGGGGGTTTCACCAGCCGGGTGGTTTTCCAGTTTCTTGAAGTAAGGCAGCACATCGCGATAGCCCCAGCCCGGATTGCCTGCGGCTTCCCAGTCGTCGAAATCTGCCGGCTGCCCGCGCACATAAATCATGGCATTGATGGCACCGGAACCACCCAGCACCTTGCCACGCGGTGCATACAGCTTGCGCCCGGCCAGATTGGCCTCCGGTTCGGTGTAATACATCCAGTTGGTGTGTGGGTTGTAGTAGTGTTTGACGTAGCCCACCGGCAGACGGAACCAGAAGGAATCATCCTTGCCACCGGCTTCCAGCAATAACACGCGATGCTGGCCGGACTCGCTCAGGCGACTGGCCAGGATGCATCCGGCAGAACCCGCCCCCACGATGATGAAATCATATTGCTGGCTCATAGGCTTTTATCCGTATTCCAGCGGTTTTTCCAGGCGTCGGATGACTGCGTCCGCACATCAAACGGCTTCGGGTCCATCAACAGGTGCAAACGCTCGCCCACATAGGGCGAGTGCGCCCTGACGACATCCATGTTCAGCTCCACGCCAAGGCCAGGCGCGGTCGGCGGAATGATGAAACCGTCTTCCCAGCGGATAGGCTGCTTGAGCACCTGGGAATGGAAGCCATCCCAGGTCATGATGCTTTCCTGGATCAGGAAGTTTGGCGTGGCGGTGGCCAGTTGAATGCTGGCAGCGGCACCCACCGGCCCGTTGTACAGATGCGGGGCAATCTGGGCGTAATAGCCTTCGGCCATGCCGGCAATTTTCTTGGCTTCCAGAATGCCGCCCACCCGTCCCAGATTCATCTGCAATATCGACGCCGCGCCTTTTTGCAGCAGCTCCAGGAATTCATACTTGGTGGTCAGGCGCTCACCGGTGGCAATCGGAATGCTGGTTTTGCCGGCCACTTGCGCCATGGCGTCGGCCTGACCGGGCGGTACCGGCTCCTCGAACCATAGCGGGTCGTATTTTTCCAGCCTCTTCGCCAGACGGATGGCGGAGGCTGGCGTCATCTGGCCATGGGTGCCGAACAAGAGATCGCACTTGCTGCCGACGGCTTCACGTATCCTGCGGCAGAACAACTCGCACTGGTCCATCACCTCCAGCGACAGATGATGGCCGGAATACACGGTATAAGGCCCGGCCGGGTCAAACTTCAGTGCGGTAAAGCCTTGCTGCATGTACTGTGCGGCACATTCTGCGGCCAGGTCAGGGTCGTCGTAGTCGTACTGACCGTGGGCATTCTCGGGATAAAGATAGGTGTAGGAGCGCAGGCGCGCATTCACCTTGCCACCAATCAACTGGTAAACCGGCTGATTGGCCGCCTTGCCGATGATGTCCCAGCAGGCCATTTCCAGGCCGCTGGTGATGCCCATCATGGTGAGATCGGGGCGCTGGGTAAAACCGCTGGAATAGCACTCACGGAAGAAGCGCTCCACCTGATGCGGATCGTGGTTCAGCAAGTAGCGCTCGAATACATCCTGGATGGCCGGGACCATCACCTTGGGATGGAAGCTGGCGGCATACACCTCCCCCACCCCTTCAATACCGCAGTCGGTTTTCAGCGTGACAAAAATCCAGTACATACCGCCAACATGCGGCGGCGGAACCGCAACTACATGGGTCTCCAAGGAAATGATTTTCATCGCACAGACTCCCCTTGTTTATTCAGTTGTTTGAAATAAAACACTGCAGCAGTCCCCAGCAGCCCGCAGCAGGCGATATAGGCGAAATAGAAACGGCTGCCATCAACACCGGGGTAATGTGCGGCAAAGGCGGTATTGATCATGGGCAGGAAAATGTCCGGCAAATAGCCGATGACCGAAATCAGGCCGATGGCCAGGCCGGTAACGGAAAGCGGCACCCGGCAGGCATCCAGCAAGGCCCAGTACAAGCCGCGAATGGCATAGGTAAGCACGCCGATCAACAACACCAGGGCCAGCAAGAAGTAAATACCGGCGCGGCCAGGGAAAAGAATCAGGCCAAACAGGCTGAGTGAAGCAAGCAGCATGCACAGTCCCAGCACCCCCTCCTTGGAAATACGGTCGCCCAGGAAACCGCCGCCAATCCCACCGATGGGACGCATCCACAATTTGGTGACGGTAATGAAACCGGCCGCCACCGCGCTCATGCCATAGCCCTGCTGCAAATAGGCCGAAAAGGAATAAGTGGCCCAGAACAGCTGATAGCCGCAGAAGATGATGACGGCCAGCAGCCAGATTTGCGGGATGCCCAGCAATAGCCGCAGATCCGCCAGCAGGCTGCGCTGGCGCACCGCCCCGCTGGCGCGCTCGGCCACGCCCCTGTCCAGAAACAGCAGAATCAGCACGGCAATGGCCAGGCAGGTAAAGGAATACAGATAAATCACCTGCCGCAACGCCAGCTTTGCCTCTCCGCCCTGCTCAACATGAAAGGCAAAGATGGCCAGCGCAATGGAGGCCAGCACCGCCTCGACCAGGCCGCGGCCACCATCCAGAATGCCAAAGAAGCGCCCTTGCTCATTGGCCGCCGCCAGCATCTTCACGCCCTTGAGCAGCGCCGCCCAGAAGGTAAGCCCGGCAGCCAGTCCCCAGCCGACAAAAATGATTTCCAAAGCCTGATACGCCGGGAATGTGGCAAACCACAGCCCCAGCCCGCCCACCGCCGACAAGGAGAAAGCAATCAGCAAACGCGGCGGGAAGCGGTCCGCCAACCAGCCGCTGGGCAAGTAGCTGACGGCGTAGACGACGCCCAGCATGGAATAAAACACACCCAGATCGCTGCTGCTGATCTGGAAGCTTTGCAGGATGGTGGTTTCAAAATTCTGCCGCAGATACAGCAGTGGATAGATGGCACCGGCGGCCAGCAGCAGCAGGCCAAACTGGAAAAAGCGCAAACGATTGCGGGCATGCAGCGGCGACGCTGCAAGCAGAGTGTCAGCAAGTTTCATCTTGATGGTGTCTCCTGCTGCATCGCAGGACTTGTGGCAGGCCTTATGCGTTGGCCGTCCTGTCGTGTGCAGACTTGTTGTGAATCCGGATGAATGACTGGGAGAAAGCTCAGTATTTCAGGACGACCAGCCGCGTCTGGGTGAACTCCAGCATGCCGTGCTTGCCATCGTCGCCACCCAGGCCTGAGCGTTTCCAGCCGGCGTGATAACCCTGGTAGGGGTCTGCCGGGGTGCGGTTGACATACAGCTCGCCCGCTTCGATGTGGTTGGCAAAACGCATGGCGGTTCGGTAGTTTTCGGTATACAGCACCGAAGCCAGACCAAACTGGTGGTCGTTGGCCAGCAGCAAGGCTTCTTCTGCCGTGCTGTATTTGAGGACGCACAGTACAGGGCCGAAAATTTCTTCCTGTACGATTTCCATCTCCTGACGGCACTGGGTAAGCAAGGTGGGTGGGTAAAAAAAGCCAGGGCCTTGCGGAATGAAACCGCCGGTTTCCAGCACCGCACCATCATCGACCGCCCGCTCTACCATCTGCTGGATATTGAGCCGGGTTGTTGCATTGACCAGCGGACCCATGTAGTTGGGATGCCGCGCCCGGTTGCCATACTGGCGTACTGAAAAGCGCTCCTTGAGCAAGCGCACAAAATCCTCGTACACGCTGTCCTGCACATACACCCGTTCCACCGAGGTACACAGCTGGCCACAGTGGCTGAGGGCGGATGCCACAATGTCATTGGCTGCCTGCACCAGCTTGGCATCCGGCTCGATGATGGCCGGGGTCTTGCCGCCCAACTCGAGCGATGACCTGGCAATATTCACCTGGGAATACTCCAGCACCTTGCGGCCGGCCCCGACACTGCCGGTCAGGGTGATCATCCCTACCTTGGGATGGGTGCAAACGGTTTCTGCCACCGCATGGCTCATGGTCAGGATATTGACCACGCCGGCAGGCAGGCCGGCATCCAGCACAGCGTGGGCGATTTCAAAGGCCGAGCACGGCGTGTTGTTGCTGGGCCGCACCACCACGGTATTGCCGGTGATCAGTGCTGGCGCGATCTTGCGCAGCAAGGTGTAGACAGGGAAGTTGAACGGAATGAGGCAGACCACCACGCCGATGGCCTCGCGCATCAGCAGCAGGTTTTCCTGCGGGTTGTCGCTGGGGATGACCTCCCCTTCGATACGTCTGGCCCATTCGGCATGGTAGCGGGTGATTTCAGCGGCATAGCCAGCTTCGGCCATGGCATCACTCAGGCTCTTGCCAGACTCATCAGCCAGTGCGGCACCGATCTGCGACGAACGCGCCTGTAGTGCCTCTGCCAGTTTGTGCAAATACTGTGCGCGCTCACAGGCAGGCAAGGCAGCCCAGCCTTTTTGGGCTGCCGTTGCCGCCTCAACTGCCGACAGCGCTTCGGCAGTGGTGGCAGCGGATACCTGCGCACGAGGCTGGCCGGTGGCAGGGTCTACCACGCTGAAACTGACATCGCTTTCGGGCTGGATAAAGCTGTTGTTGATGAAATTCTGATAGCACTGCATGGGAGCAAACTCCTTGACTAGAGTATTGGCTCCATCACACCAGCCACCCATCCCAAGGTCAAAGTAATTCCATGGATGAATATTTCATTTCACCCATGAAATTTACTGCCTTGCCGGACAGTCAGACCGCCAGAACAAACCTGCATTTACAACAGCTTCATTCACTCCTGGCGACGCTTCCAGGCAGCCAGCTCGCTCAGGCGCAGCCCACGTGGAAAGGGCCGGTGCTTGCCATGGGCAATGCGCTGCGCACGGTAAATGCCGCTATGGCCAGAAAAATAATAACTGGCCACGCAGGCCAGCGCGGCGTAGATGCCCACCTCACTGCCGAACAGCTCCATCGCCATGATGGTGGAAGCCAATGGCGTGTTGGCCGCACCGGCAAACACGGCGACAAAACCCAGTCCGGCCAGCAGGGAAAACGGCAGATGCAATAGCGGCGACAGGACATTGCCCAGCGTGGCACCAATAAAGAACAACGGCGTCACTTCCCCGCCCTTGAAGCCGCTGGCCAGCGACAGCACCGTGAGCCCCAGCTTGGCGGCAAAGTCGTAGACAGGCAGCGGCTGGGAGAAGGCGTCCACAATGGTGGGAATGCCCAGCCCGATAAAACGCTCGGCCCCGCTAGGCCAGACAATGGCCACCAGCAACACGCCGCCCAGCAAGGGCCGCAACGGCGCATAGGACACATGGCGCTTGATCAGCGCCGACAAGGCATGGGTGCTGTTGGCAAACAGCTTGCCAACCAGGCCAAACAGCGCCCCGGCCACCAGCGTGGCCAGCAAGGTCCAGGCACTGAGTACGGGAAACTGGCTGATGGCGTAATGGGTGTGCTGCACGCCCCAGCCCAGACCCACCTGATCGGCCACGATGGCCGCCAGCAGGCTGGGAAACAGCGCGTCATAGCGCATGCGGCCAATGGCCAGCACTTCCAGCGCAAACACCGCCCCGGCCAGCGGGGTGCCAAAGACCGAGGCAAAACCGGCGGCAATCCCGCACATCAGCAGAATGCGCCGATCGGCATTGCCCAGTCGCAGCAAATGCGTGACCTGATCAGCCAGCGCGCCGCCCATTTGCACGGCGGTGCCTTCGCGCCCGACCGATGCGCCAAACAGATGGGACATCACCGTGCCCCACAACACCAGCGGCACCATGCGCAAGGGCACGATGCGGGTGGGGTCGTGGATTTCATCGATCAGCAGATTATTGCCGGCCTCCACCTGACGGCCATAGCGCAGGTAGACCCAGCCAACGGCAAAACCGGCCAGCGGCAGCAGAAACAACAACCAGGGCTGGCTTACGCGCAGGGACGTGGCCCACACCAGGCTATGCAGGAAGAAGGCAGAAGCAGAACCGGCCAGCAAAGCAACCAGGCAGGCCAGGAACAGCAGCTTGCTCATGCGCGGCAGCATGGCAAGGGTTTCGCAACGGGAAATGGCAGACATGGAATTCTTCTGAATGACAACACGAAATCACCCCCCATGCCGGAACACACTGACGCACCTGCAGCTCCCGGCACGGGATACCTGCAGGCATCATCAGCCCGGACGGGCGGTTTGCTGCCGCCACTTCCTAGTCGGAAGCAGCCAACAGGCGGGAGGCATGCCATCTCCCGAAGAAAAGTCATGCTAGCGGCAAAGACGGCTGGCGACAAGCAAAAAGCCGGGCGGCCCCAAAGGGACGGCCCGGCCAGACCAGCAGCAGAACAGGGACTAAACCGGCAGATCAGCCTCAGGACAGGCTGTCGCCCGGCGCATTGCGCGTCTTGTACAGCGAGTACAGCACGCCGCTGATCAGCAGGCCCAGTGTCACCACCAACGACACGCCGGTGGGGATGTGGAACTGCACCAGTTGGATATCGTTCAGGTATACCAGCCCCACTTTTACCCCGATGAATACCAGCACGATGGCCAGCGAATACTTGAGGTATTCAAAGCGATGCACCATGGCCGACAAGGCAAAGTACAGCGCCCGCAGGCCCAGAATGGCAAAGATGTTGGAGGTATACACCAGGAAGGGGTCCTGGGTGATGGCAAAAATGGCCGGAATGCTGTCCACGGCAAACACCAGGTCGGCACTCTCCACCAGGATGAGCGTAAACAACAAGGGTGTGGCCCACCAGCCGCGGCTCAGGCCGTGCTGCTCGCCACGCACCAGGAAATCATGGCCATGCAAGGTGGGCGTCAGGCGCAGATGACGGCGCAGCCATTGATACAGCTTGTTGTCATCCAGCGAGGGATGGCCTTCATCCTTGCCCAGCAGCATTTTGATACCGGTGAGCAGCAGGAACAGGCCGAACAGCACCAACACCCATTTGAATTCGGCCACCAGCACGGCACCCAGGCCAATCATCACGGCACGCAGCACGATCACGCCCAGAATGCCCCAGAACAACACCCGGTGCTGGTACAGGCGCGGCACCGCCATGCCGCTGAAAATCAGCGACATCACAAAGATGTTGTCCATCGACAGCGATTTTTCCACCAGATAGCCGGTGAGGTACTGCATGCCGGCATCTCCGCCGCGGTACCACCAGACCCAGCCGCCAAACGCCAGCCCGATGGCAATGTAAAACGCTGACAGTTTCAGGCTTTCCTTGACGCCAATCTCGTGGTCATCCTTGTTGAGCACACCCAGGTCAAACAGCAGCAAGGCCGTGACGATGCCCATGAACATCAGCCACATCCACAGCGGAGTACCAGCAAACAGCAGATTCAGCCATTCCATTTTCTTGTCTTTCACGATGTGTCTGCCTGCCACATGGCAACAGACCGGATAAAACAACAATGAGCAGGGTGGGCCTGCTCATTGTTCACCACTCAGCAGGTCCGGCTGACTCAGCGCGCAGCCTGCAAGGCAGCAATGCGCGACTCCAGCGACGGGTGGCTGGACATCAGCCCCATCAGGCCGGCACCACCAGAAATACCGGACGCGGCCATGTTCTGCGGCAGCTCACCAGCATGCACACCACCCAGACGCTGCAGCGCGGCAATCATCGGCTGCGGGCTGCCCAGCAGTTTGGCCGCACCGGCATCGGCACGGTATTCACGCTGACGCGAGAAGTACATCACGATGAAGGAGGCCAGGATGCCAAACACGATTTCACACACGATGACGGTAATGAAGTAACCGATACCGGTACCGCTGGACGACTCCTCGTCATTGCGGCGCAGGAAGTTGTCCACCACATAACCCACCACGCGGGCCAGGAAGAAGACAAAGGTATTCACCACGCCCTGAATCAGCGTCAGCGTCACCATGTCGCCATTCTGGATGTGGGCAATTTCATGCGCCAGCACCGCTTCCACTTCCTGCTCGGTCATGGATGAGAGCAGACCGGTGGATACCGCCACCAGAGAATTGGATTTGCTGGCGCCAGTGGCAAAGGCATTCGGCTCGCCCTCATACACGGCAACTTCCGGCATCGGCAGGCCGGCACGGTCAGCCAGCTTGCGCACGGTAAACAGCAGCCAGCGTTCGGTTTCATTGCTCGGCTGCTCGATCACACGGGCACCAGTACTCCATTTGGCCATGGTTTTGGACATCCACAGCGAAATAAAGGCGCCGCCAAAGCCCATCAGGCCGGCAAAGGCCAGCAAGCTGCCCATGTTCAGGCCGCCAGCGGTGATGAAGCGGTTGATACCCAGTAACTGGGCGGCGATGCTTAGCACCAGCATCACCGCAATATTGGTGGCGATCAGCAGAATCACACGTTTCATGATCTATCCCCTCGGTGGTGGTTGGTTATGACCCGGCAATCAGCACAGGCCTTGACATTCAGATACTGCATGATAGATGTTTCCGCACCACGAAAAAATCAAATAAACTAGTAAAGTTAATACGAAAATCTCGAATAATCATGTTCAGCCAGCTCAACTACAAGCATCTGCATTACTTCTGGGCCGTGGCACGCGCCGGCAGTGTCACGGCAGCCGCCCGGCAACTGGGCATGAGTGCGCAGACGGTGAGTGGCCAGATTTCTCGCCTGGAACAGCAGATTGGCCGCGCCCTGTTCAGCCAGCAAGGACGCGGACTGGTACTGACCGAAGCCGGACGCCTGGCGCTAAGCTATGCCGACCGTATTTTCCAACTGGGCGAGGAGCTGCAGGAAATGCTGGCGGATGAGCAACTGGACCATACCCTGCGGCTGAGCAGCGGCATCAGTGATGTGCTGCCCAAGAGCATTGCCTACCGCCTGCTCAAACCGGCATTGTCTCTGCCACAACGGTTACGCCTGCATTGCAATGAAGGTGCTTTCGATCAACTGCTGCATGAGCTGGCCAGCCACAGCCTGGACCTGGTGCTGGCTGACCGTCCGGCACCGGCCGCCGGCCAGCAGACAATGCAGTCACATCTGCTGGCACGTTGCCCGGTCATGATTTTTGCCACCCCGGAACTGGTAGCACGCTATCGGGATGGTTTCCCGCACAGCCTGCAACGCGCCCCACTGCTGCTGCCCAGCCGGGACAATGTCTTGCGCAGCCAGTTGGAACACTGGCTGGATGAACAGGGCATCCGCGCCGAGCTTGTCGGCGAGTTCAAGGATGGCGCTTTATTGCAAACATTTGGTGAACAGGGGGTCGGGCTGTTCCCCGCCCCGGCCTTTGCAGTGGAAGACATTACCGCAGGCGGCAAGCTTGGCTTGCTGGGCCGTGTTGCCGGCGTGGAAGAGCATTACTACGCCATCACCAACCGCCGTAAATTGCAGCACAAGGCAGTACAAGCGATTATTCTGCAGGCAGAAGCAGAAGCTTCCTGATCATGATTTTTCATCCAAGATGATCGATATTTCAGACTGCAGTGGAACTCGTCAAATATAAGAATAGTCTGATTCTCGATCCGTATCGCATGCTGCATGGCAACAAGGTTAGTTGACTGCCGCGTGCCAGGCACGCAGCCTGCATGCAATGGCAGAGGCCGGACAGTCCCAAGCGATGGCTGTACTAACATGGCCCCGGACCAGACTGGCGATACCACACGCAACAACGACAGACCGGCGGCGCAACTCCAGGTTAGCGCAGCCCCCACAACGGATGCCACATTTGCCCAATTCCACGCTTGATGCCATTTTTATCAGTCTGCAACAGGGTGAAACCACTGCTGCAGACGCACTGGCCGATCTGGTGCGCAGCCTGCGGCCAGCCAGTGCGGATGATCACGAACAGGCCATCATGAATTTGCGTGCATTGGCCTGGTTGCTGGAACACCATGCCGACTACCGTCAAGTTCTGCGCAGTGCATTTCTCGATTTGCTGACCCAAACCAGACAAATCCCGCTGTATACCGAATCCGGAATTCTGGCCAATACCGGTTTTTTCACCACGCTGTCCAAACGCATCGGGGAGCGGCTGCTGCCCATGCCTATCCGGGAAGATTCGCTGCAAGACCGCTTTGGCCGCCTGTTTCGCTGGAAGCAGGACCATATCTGGCTGGCCGCGATTCCGGATGCAACCTGGCAGCAGCTATGGCAGGCCATGGCCTGGCAGGAAGAACAAGACCGCAGCAGTTGGGTGCAAACCAGGCTGCAGATGCTGGAATCGGTACAGATACTCAGCGCCCGGGTTACCGCCATTGGCCTGGAACCGGAACTGGTACGGGTGTATCCGGACATCGAGCGTTTCGAATCACCTTTCCTGCACCTGAATGCCGCGGTGCTCCACTATGCCGACAGCTACCGCCGAGCGCTGGCCACGCAAAGCAGTCCTGAAGAAGACGACAAGCATATTCTGGTTTTACTGGAACAGTGTGAGCTGATTCTGGGCAAGATCCGCAAGAACGCTTCGCGCAATGGCATTTCCGTCAATCTCACCTATCAGGCATTGCGCCTGCTGCAAAGCCTGAACCGGCTGCGTGCGCTGCTGGCCTTGCTGGAGCCGGAGCACGATCCGGGGCAGAACCCTGCGCTGTTCCACTTGCTGGTGGATTTTGTCCGGGCGGAAAACCGCAAGTACAGCGTCAGCGACGTGTTCAAGTCCAATACCGAACTGCTGGCGCTACAAGTCACCGAACATGCCGGCCGCCATGGCGAGCACTATATTGCCGAATCGCGCAGTGAATGGGGCAGCATGGCCAGGGCGGCCATGGGCGCAGGCCTGATCGTGGGAATCATGGCGCTGATCAAGCTATTGCTGTCCCAAGCCCACCTGCCCCTGCTGTGGGAGGGTCTGGCCTATGGCATGAACTACGCCATCGGCTTCATCATCGTGCAACTGCTGCACTTCACCATTGCCACCAAGCAACCGGCAATGACAGCGGCCCGGATTGCCGCGGCCTTGCACCAACAGGAAAAAAGCGGTGCCAAAGTTGCACTGGACGAGCTGGCCGAACTGGTGGTCAAGGTACTGCGCACCCAGTTCATTGCCATCCTGGGCAATGTGCTGCTGGCCATTCCCACCGCGGCCATCATCGCCCTTACCTGGCAGGCCATCTTCGGCCAGCCGGTCGTCAGCACGGAAAAGGCAGCCCACCTGCTGCACGATCTCGATCCGCTGTCCAGCCTGGCCCTGCCGCATGCGGCCATTGCCGGCGTGTTTCTCTTCCTGTCCGGGCTGATTGCCGGTTACTACGACAACAAGGCCATCTACCGCCGCATCCCGGAACGGCTGGCCGCCCACCCGCTGCTGAACCGCCTGCTGGGCCGCCACCGTGCCTGGCAGCTTGGCCACTATGTGGAACACAATCTGGGCGCGCTGGCCGGCAATTTCTACTTCGGCCTGTTTCTGGGGCTGACCGGTACCATCGGCATCATGCTGGGCCTGCCACTGGATATCCGCCACATCACTTTTTCGGCGGCCAATCTAGCCTTTGGCATGGTGGCACTGGACTTCCAGCAGCCACTGGGCATGGCTGCCCTGTACTGCGGCGGCGTCGCCCTGATCGGCTTCACCAACCTGGCAGTCAGCTTTAGCCTGGCCTTGTGGGTGGCACTGCGCTCGCGCAAGCTGAGCGGTCGTCAGGTGCTGCCGCTGCTGCCCTTGCTGCTCAAACGGTTTGTGCGCCAGCCGCTACAGTTTTTCATCCCGCCGGCGGCGGAGCGCCACAACCCGCCGGAAGCGGATGAACAACATCCCGACAGCCCGCGCTAAACCGGGAATATGAATATACGTAGTTTTACAGCTCGGTTAAACTTGCCACTCTCTCATCCCTCCCCTTGTCCTGATGACCAAGCGCCGTATTTTCGACAGCATCATCACCCGGCTGGTGATCATGGTGGTCTGCCTGGTCACGGTGGGGACGGTAATACGTTACTTCGCCCTGGGCCATTTCCTGCGACAGGACCTTACCATCGTGGTGCAGGAGCAGCAGCAGGCGCTGGCGGGCTATGTAGCCCGTGATATCGATGACAAGATCACCCAGCGCCAGACATTGCTGAAGCAACTGGCTGCCGATCTGCCGCAAGCACTGCTGTCCAGGCCCGCCGCGCTGCAGGACTGGCTGCGCCAGCACTACCGCTACCAGAGCCTGTTTCCCGGCGGACTGTTCGTTACCGACCGCCATGGCCGGGTCATTGCCGACTACCCTACGGCACCGGGACGCCAGAACCACAGCTACGCCGACCGCGATTACATCCAGGTGGCCGCCAAGGGCAGCGGCTATATCGGCAAGCCGGTAATCGGTTATGCGCTGCGCCTGCCTATCCTGCCCATGGCAACCCCGCTGTTTGACAACAACAAACAAGTCAGCGGCATTCTGGTCGGGATTACACCGCTGTCCTCGCCAGGCTTTCTCGATCTGCTGCAAAAAACACAAATCGGCCATGGCAAGGGCGGCTTCCAACTGGTATCGCCTCGCGACAATCTTTATGTCGCCTCCTCCCAGCAGGCGCTGGCACTGGCTCCACTGCCGGTCCCTGGCAGCAACCCCTTGCATGACCGCGCCATGGCCGGCTATCGCGGCAGCGGCATCAGCAGCAACGCGGCAGGCGAGGAGGAAGTGCTTGCCATGGCCACCGTCCCCAGCACCAACTGGTTTGTAGTGGCACAAGTGCCTGCCAGTGAAGCGTTTGCCACGGTCGGTCATGCCCAGATTTTTGCCATCAAGAGTGCCATCGTCGCCACCATCCTGTTTGGCCTGCTGGCCACGGGCTGCATGTATTTTGTGCTGCGACCGCTGTTTCACGCCGCTGAAGATGCCGAGCGCATGGCACATGGCGACATACCGCTGGTACCGCTATCCATTCGCCGCATGGATGAAGTCGGCCATCTGATTGCCGCCTTCAATCGCCTGTTGGGCAAGCTGCACGAACAGCAAGGCCAACTGGAACGGCTCGCCCACCACGATACCTTGACCGGGCTACCAAATCGCCGCCTGCTGGCAGACCGTCTGAAGCTGGCACTGGCACAATCCCGCCGCCACGGCACACATCTGGCCTTGCTATTCATGGATCTGGATGGATTCAAGCGCATCAATGACAGCCAGGGGCATGATGCCGGTGATGAAGCCCTGCGCATGGTCACGGAGCGGCTGCAAGCCATTGTGCGCGAGTCGGACACCCTGGCGCGCATCGGCGGTGACGAGTTTGTCCTGCTGATGAGCCATCTGGACACACGCGCTGCAGAAACGGCCCGTATCGTGGCGGACAAATGCATTGCCGCCATGCAGCAGCCACTATCGATTAACGGTGCCAGTTGCAAGGTAGGCATTTCCATCGGCATTGCCATGGACACCCCCGCCAGCACGGCTGACTCGCTGATGCAGCAGGCTGATCAGGCCATGTACCTGGCCAAGCACTGCGGCGGCGACTGCCTGCGGCAAGTCTGATCTCCTACTGCAGTGCAATATCCATCGCGTGAAAATACCCGTGGTGAAAAGCGGGTATTTGATACCGATCAAGCCGACCAAGCTCCGCTGCAGATTCAGCAGCCGATCACCTAAATCAGCCTGTTTCCCAGCAGATAACACTGTTGAATGAAAAAACTACAGTGAATAAGACCAAGGCCGCCTCCATATACTACAAAACACCCATAGCTGGAAACCGACGCTGCAATAGTGTTTTCAGACCATTCTGATGCCGGTATTTCGGCTTGCCGAGCAGGCAGCCTGCAGCAGGCTGCTCACCCCCTGCCCGTGACGTTTGCTGTTGCTTCCATCCAATAACAGAAGGAGACGGTAATGTTGATCGGTGTACCCAAGGAAATCAAAAACCACGAGTATCGCGTTGGCCTCACCCCTGCCGGCGTACGGGAGCTGGTGGGCCATGGCCATAAGGTACTGGTGCAGACCCAGGCCGGGCTTGCCATCGGTTTTACCGACGAGCAATACATCCAGTCAGGAGCCTCGATTGCCTCTTCCGCCGATGAGGTTTTTGCCAAGGCCGAGATGGTGGTCAAGGTCAAGGAGCCGCAGCCCGTGGAATGCCGCATGCTGCGTCCGGGACAAATCCTGTTCACTTATCTGCACCTGGCACCGGATCCGGAGCAAACCAAGCTGCTGACCGAATCCGGCGCGGTGGCCATTGCCTATGAAACCGTCACCGACGAACGCGGTGGCCTGCCGCTGCTGGCACCGATGTCGGAAGTAGCTGGCCGCATGGCCATTCAGGCGGGTGCCCATGCGCTGGAGAAAGCCCAGGGTGGCCGTGGCGTGCTGCTGGGCGGCGTGCCAGGCGTGGCCCCGGCCCGCGTGGTGGTAATCGGTGGTGGCGTGGTGGGCCTGAATGCGGCCCGCATGGCCGCCGGACTGGGTGCTGACGTCACCATCCTGGACAAGTCGCTGCCGCGGCTGAAGGAAATCGACATGGTGTTTGGTGGCCGCATCAAGACCCTGGTGTCCAACACGGCCAATATCGATGAATCCATCCGCGAAGCCGACATGGTGGTGGGGGCGGTGCTGATTCCGGGTGCTGCCGCGCCCAAGCTGGTAACCCGCGCCATGCTGGGCAATATGAAACCCGGTGCGGTGCTGGTGGATGTGGCCATCGACCAGGGCGGCTGTTTTGAAACCAGCCGTGCAACGACACATCAGGACCCCATCTACGTAGTGGACGGCATCGTGCATTACTGTGTGGCCAATATGCCGGGCGGTGTGGCACGGACTTCCACCCAGGCACTCAACAACGCCACCCTGCCCTTTACCCAGCAATTGGCGGACAAAGGCTGGCGTCAGGCCCTGCTGGACAACCCGCACCTGCGCAACGGGCTTAATGTGTGCCATGGCAAGATTACCTACAAGGCCGTGGCGGACAATCTGGGCTATCCCTATGTGGACCCGGTGGAGGCCATCAAGGCGGCATCCTGACACCGAGCCAAGCCGCAACACGCAGAGCGGGCATTCCGAAAGAAAGCCCGCTTTTTTGCATGCCGCTATCCACACCACGCAAAGCGCCTGGCAGGCGGGCATAAAAAAACCGCTGCCCGGCAATGGACAGCGGTTCTTGGCCAGAGCGCCAGGCTTACTCAGCCAGCAGCTTCTGCACCACATCGATATAACCCTGCTTGGCCTCATCGCTGGCCATGCCCTTGAGCTTGTCCCAGGCGTCGTATTTGGCGCGGTTGATGAAATCCATCATGCCCGGGCGCTCACCGGTGACATCTCCCTCGCTGGCTTGCTTGTACAGCGCATACAGCTGCAGCAGGGTCTGGTTGTCCGGACGCTCGGACAGCGAGGTGACATCGGCCTGGGCCTGGGTGAACAGCGTGTTCAGATCAGACATGTTTCTTCCTTCGTGGTCGGATAACAAGAGCGGTATGTTCCGCTGTATTGGATCGCTCCTGGCGGACATCTGCCGCGCAGGATGTGCTGAATTTAGCATGAAACCGCCGCTGCGGGCGTAGGCAGGGCTTCAATTATTGGGTGCCGTGCCGGTATCACCATCTGCCTGGGAACCGATGCGGATCAACTTGAAGCTTTTTACCGCATGGCCATCGCGGATGGCCGGATAGAAGCTTGCCTGGCGGAAAATTTCCATCAGCGGCAGCTCTGCCCCTGCCGGCCGTGCCGACACCATCTGCACGGCATCCACCCCGCCTTGCTCGTTGATGTAGACACGCAGGGTAATGTCCACATCGTCCATGCCTAGCCCGTACGGCGCCACCAGTTGGATCGGCACCTGCTCCAGCGCCAGCACATCCACTTGCCGGGCGGCATAGTAGAAGTCCAGTCCCAGTTGTTGGGCCGCGCCATCATCGCCCACCGGCGCTGAGGCAGCATCCCGTAGCAGCATGACCGGTGCCGATGCTGCCACCGGCTCAGGCTGTGGTACTGCATGCGGTGGCAAGGGTGGCTGCGCCTGTGCGGCGCTGGCGCTACTGGGCAGATGCAGCTTATGCCGCGCGGACAGCATGACCCGGTCGGCGGATGGCTTGATCTCAGGCGCGGGATGCCGCGGCACCGGATGCGCCGGCGGCACAGGCGGCGCATTGAGCGCGGCATTCGGTGCTGCATTGCCGGCCAGGCGCACCGACAAGGCCTGGGGCTGGCCGCGCAGGCTACCCTCCGCCGCCAGGCGCATCCACAAGGGTGCGTGCAGCAGTAGCGACAGGCTGAGTGCCAGCATCAACCTGTCAGCCTCTGACAAGGCCGACCAGCGCCAGGACTGCGGGCGCCAGCGCAGCCCGAACGGCAGTTTCATGATGCCCGGCGTACTCCGGCTACAGGCTTATTTGGCATCCAGCAGCTTTTCGATATCTTCTTTGGCGATGGCTCCCGGCACCAGGCGACCATTGGCAAAAATCAGTCCCGGCGTGCCGGTGATGCCCAGTTCGTCACCCATGGCTTCAATCTTGTCCAGCGCGGAAGTATCACACTTGTCGCTGCCGGTCAGTTCCTGGCCATCACGCATAAAGGCAGTCCAGGTTTTCAGACGGTCCTTGGAGCACCAGATCTGGCGCGCCTTGCGCGGTGCATCCGGATGCAGTTGGGCCAGCGGGTAGAGGAAGGTATAAATGGTGACATTGGTGATGTCCGGCAGGCTTTCGCGCTCCAACTGTTTGCAGTACGGGCAGTCCGGATCGGTAAACACGGCCAGCTTGCGCGAACCATTGCCACGTACTTCCTTGATGGCGTATTGCAACGGCAGCTTGTTGAAATCCAGCCGGTTCAGATCGGCCATTTTCTTTTCGGTGAGGCTGGTCTTGGCATCCGCGTCAATCAGGTCGCCAACAAACAGATACTTGGCTGCCGCATCGGTGTAGACAATCTGCTTGCCCTTCACCACCACCTCATAAATGCCTTGCACCGGGGTTTCGCTGACACTGAGCACCTGCCGGTTAGGGAAGCGGGTGGTGAAGGCTTTCTTCACCTGCTCGGTGCCGCTGGAAGTGGCGTTGGCATTGCAGGCAGTCATGCTCAGCAACAGGGAGGCGGCCAGCGCCAGGGCTTTTACAGTGGTGTTCATTCAATATCCTCGGGTTCAGAAGCCAATGGCATGACGGGCGAACTGGCGCTTGAGCGGTGCCAGCCGGTTGGTCAGGCTCAGGCCGGTATTGCGCAGCCAGGACAGGCCGGGCACATGTTGGGTGTGAAACAGACGGTACAGACCGTCACAGGTGAACTGCATGGTTTTCACCGCTTCGCGCCGCTCGCGTTCGTAACGGCGTAACAGCATCCAGTCTCCGGCATCGCCAGGCGCTTGCAGCAGGGCGGCCAACTTGGCGGCATCCTGGAACCCCAGGTTCACCCCTTGCCCGGCCAGTGGATGCACGGTGTGGGCGGCATCGCCCACCAGCGCCAATCGCTGGCTGACCACCGCCTCGGGCTGGATCAGGCGCAGCGGAAAGGCCGCCGCCGCGCCCAGCAGGCGCAGATGCCCCAACTGGTGATTGCCGGCGGCCGCCACGCGGGCGCACAGTTGCTCGGCGGACAAGGCCATCAATTCATCAGGCTTGGCAGTAGACCACACCATGGAAATGCGATTGCCCGCCATGGGCAGCCAGGCCAGGATGCTGTCGCCAGTAAACCACTGGCGAGCAATATTGCCATGCGGCTTTTCACAGGAAAAATTGGCCACCACCCCGCTTTGGCCATAAGGCTTGATGCTGGCCGCCAGCTCAGTCTGGCTGCGCACCCAGGAGTTGGCACCATCCGCTCCCACCACCAGGCTGGCATGCAGTGCCCGGCCATCTTCCAGCGTCAGGCAGGCCATGCTGGCGGTCGTGGAGAGTGAGACGGGGCGCACCCCGGTCAGGCACTGCACCGGGCTGTCAGCCAGGCGCTGCCACAGGCTGGCCAGCAGCCAGCGGTTTTCCACAATCCAGGCCAGCGCGCTGGCACCGGCATCGCTGGCGGAAAACTGGATACGACCACCGGCATCGCCGCAGACATCCATGCTGGCAATGGTGCCAATGCGCGACATGTCCGGCCAGGCTTGCAGTTGTTCCAGAAAACGGCGGTTAAGCGGGCTGACCGCGTAAATGCGGGCATCCCAGCCTTGCTCCAGATCTTCAAAGCGTGCGTCTGAGCCTTCCAGCAAGGCAATCTTGCGCCCGCTGTCAGCCAGCGCCAGTGCCAGGCTGGCACCCACCAGGCCACCACCGACGATGATGACGTCGTACTGTGTCATGAATCTGTTTCCTAAAGGCCGAACACCAGGTGGCGGGCAAAGGCACGGCGCAAGGGCGGTACGCTGTCCAGCGTGCTCATCCCCACCCCGCGCAAGGCGCTGACCAGGGCCGAGTCACCATCAAACAGCTTGATCAGGCCGTGAGTGAAACCCACCACGGCATGGCTGTCCAGTTTGCGGCTGGCGGCATACACTGCCAGCGCGGCAGCAGCGCCCGGATCACACACCTCACGCAGGGCATCGCTCAGTCCGATGGCATCGCGCAGGCCCAGGTTCAAGCCCTGCGCCGCCACCGGATGCATGGTTTGGGCGGCATTGCCAATCAGCACCACCCGGCCACTGCTGACCCGGTTGACCTGACGCAGCGCCAAGGGGAAGCTGGCACGCGGACCAATGCTCAGCACCTTGCCCTGGCGCTCGCCAAAGGCCTGCTGCAATTCGGCCATCACCTGCTCATCGGGCGCTTGTTGCAAGGCCTTGGCATCGTCGTGACTGCGGGTCCACACCAGCATGTAATTGTCGCCGTGCGGCAGCAAGGCAAACGGGCCTTGCTTCGAAAAGCGCTCATAAGCCACACCGGCCGGAGGCTGTTCGGTGCTGACTTCGGCCAGTACCGCGCATTGTTGGTAATCATGGGTCAGCCGCTTGATACCCGGCAGACTGTCTGCCAGCGCGCCGCCCTCGGCCAGCACGACCAGGCGCGCGGTGAGGGTAATCTCGCCATGCACACCGCTGGTTTTGACCGTGGCATAGCAGGCCATGCTGCTCACGGCATCGACACGGGTTTCCCACCACACCTGCACCCCGGCCTGCTCCAGCCTGGCATTGATGGCGAGGGTGAGCGCCGGATAATCCACCACCACGCCCAGGTGCGGCAGCTTGAGATCGGCGGCATCCAGCCGGGTACGGCCAAAAGCCCCCTGCTGCGATACATGCACGCTGTCTATCATGCTGGCAGGCAGGTCGTCCGGCCATGCGCCGGCGGCAAGCAGTGCCTCGCGGCTATACCAGGACAAGGCCAGTGCGCGCGCATCGGTCAGCGGCGCATCCTTGGCGCGGGCCTCCACCAGCAGCACCCGCCGTCCGGCGGCGGCAAAGCGCAATGCGGCCAGCGCGCCTACCGGCCCGCCGCCAACGATAATGATGTCGGCGTGTTCGCCGCCATCGTGGCCGCAATCGCGGCTGTGTTGTCTGTCTGTGTTCTTCATGTTCAGACACCCTGCATCAGGATTTCAATTGCATCGATTTCTTTGGGTACGTCGGCGGTATATACCTCGTGCCCGGTTTCAGTCACCAGCACATCGTCTTCAATCCGGATGCCGATATTGTGCAATGCGGGCGGGACATTCTGAGCCGGGCGGATATACAGGCCGGGCTCGATGGTGGTACACATGCCAGGCTGATAGCTGCGCCACTGACCGCCCAGCTTGCGCTGGCCGACATCGTGTACATCCAGGCCTATCATGTGACCGATGCCATGCATGTAGAACTGACGGAAGGCACCGGATTCGATCACCCCGTCCACGCTGCCGTTAAGCAACTTGAGGTCCAGCATGCCTTGCACCAATACCTTGAGCGCGGCATCACCCGGCTCGTTCCACAGCGCACCAGGCTTGACCGCGGCAATGCCGGCCAGTTCCGCAGCCAGCACGATTTCGTAGACATCGCGCTGGGCCGGGCTGAACTTGCCATTCACCGGGAAGGTGCGCGTGATATCGCCGGCATAGCCGTTCAGTTCGCAACCGGCATCAATCAGCAGCAGATCGCCATCGTTCAGCCGGGCATTATTGGCTGCGTAATGCAGGGTGCAGGCATTGGCACCGCCAGCCACGATGCTTTCGTAGGAGGGGTAGCGTGCGCCATTGCGAATGAAGGTATGCAGGATTTCCGCTTCCACCTGGTATTCCATCATGCCTGGCCGGGTGGCACGCATGGCCTGGATATGGCCCAGGGCGGAAATCTGTCCGGCCCGGCGCAAGGTAGCGCGTTCGCCAGCGTCCTTGATCATGCGCATTTCATCCAGCAATACCAGCAGGTCGTGGTATAGCGCGGGCGGCTGCTCACCACTGCGGTAACGCTGGCGCACCGCGTCCAGCCAGCCATTTACCCGCACATCAAAACCGGCATTGCGACCTATATTCCACCACAGCGATTTCTGACCGCTCAGCAGGTCGGGCAGGCGGGCATCCAGTTCACTGAGGGGATAGGCTTCGTCAAAGCCAAAGGCTTCGCGCGCGCCATCCGGGCCAAAACGGAAGCCCTCCCACACCTCGCGCTCCAGATTCTTTTCCCGGCAGAACAGGATGGATTTGCCCGTCCCCGCGTCCAGTACCAGTACGGCCTGCGGCTCGGCAAAGCCGGTGAGGTAGAGAAAATGGCTGTCAGCCCGGTAGGGATAGTGGTTGTCGGCGTTGCGCACCACTTCGGGCGCGGTGGGCAGGATGGCAATGCCCTGCCCCATCTGCTGCATCAGACGCGTACGGCGTTCGGCATGACTCTGGTACATGATGACTCTTTCGCATGACTTGAACCGGCCAACATCCCGGCATGGCTGCAGTTTACACTGCTGCGACAGCGCTGCCGATGCTGACAATCAGTAAATGGCAGGCATGAAAAAGGCTTGCCAGCAGGCAAGCCTCAGATTACTGCCAAGCCCACGCGTTTTCTGGAAAGAAAACGACGCACTCTTCCTCAATTGGCAAGGCAAGGGCGGGGATTGGGAATAAATGGGAAGGCTGCGGAATCAAGCTGTAAGGTGGAAGGCCCGGCGTTGCCGGGTCCAGACAATCGCACCAAATCACTTTGTCTGCAGCCTGCAGCTTGCCCGCGGGCAAGCCTTGCCATATGGCATCAGTCCAGCAGCGTGGCCGAGGTGTACACGTCCTGCACGTCGTCCAGGTCTTCCAGCGCATCCAGCAGCTTTTGCATGCGCATGGCGTCTTCGCCGGCCAGTTCGGTTTCGTTCTGCGGCTTCATGGTGACTTCGCCCATTTCGGCCTTGAAACCCTTGTCTTCCAGCGCCTGTTTCACATCGCTGAATTCGTAGGGGCCGGTGATGACTTCGATGGAACCGTCATCATTGGTGATCACGTCTTCGGCACCGCATTCCAGTGCCGCTTCCATCAGCGCATCTTCGTCCACGCCCGGAGCAAACACCAGGAAACCGCAATGGTTGAACTGGAAGGCCACACAGCCGTCGGTGCCCATATTGCCGCCATACTTGGAGAAGGCATGACGCACATCGGCCACGGTACGGGTCTTGTTGTCGGTCAGGCAGTCCACCATCACGGCAGCGCCACCAATGCCATAACCTTCGTAACGGCACTCGACATAATCCACGCCTTCGAGCTGACCGGTACCGCGCTTGATGGCGTTATCGATATTGTCCTTGGGCATGGATTCGGCCTTGGCCTTGTCCACTGCCAGGCGCAGACGCGGGTTCATGTTGACATCGCCGCCGCCCA
Organism: Aquitalea magnusonii; assembly: GCF_002217795.2. Classification (NCBI taxonomy): domain Bacteria; kingdom Pseudomonadati; phylum Pseudomonadota; class Betaproteobacteria; order Neisseriales; family Chromobacteriaceae; genus Aquitalea; species Aquitalea magnusonii. Next base: position 1,018,138 of record NZ_AP018823.1, on the reverse strand, counting down.
TCTTGGCAGCAACGGTGATTTCCTTGATCAGACGGGTGAAGATCTTGCCACGCTTGGCATCCTGACGACCCTTGCGGTGCTGGATGTTCGCCCATTTGCTATGACCTGCCATAATTGCCTCAATCTGGTGTGGCCCGTCACCGGGCCGGTTTAATGCTGGAAAATTTGGCCGCTATTCTAGCAGAAAGCTATTTCGCCTTCAGCATGGCCAACATGAAGGTGAAGGCCTGACCGTATATCTGTTCGATGGCCGGCACCATCAGCGGTAACGTCAGATAGATGGTGATGAAACCGATCATCAGCGTCAGCGGAAAACCAAAGGTAAAAATATTGAACTGTGGGGCGGCACGGGTCATCACGCCAATCGCCAGGTTAGTGACCAGCAAGGCGGCAATCACCGGCATGGACAGCCAGATACCCCAGGAGATGATGTGGCTGCCCCATAACACCAGCGCCTTCAGCCCCTGAGCCGGCATGCTCATGCCGATGGGCAGCACCTGGAAGCTTTCCACCAAGGTGGAAATGACGACTTGATGGCCATCAAAGGTGAGGAACAGCAGGAAGACAAACATCGATAGCAGTTGCGACACCACCGGCACCTGGGCCGCGTGCATGGGGTCGAAGAACATGGCAAAGCCCAAACCGGTTTGCGCACCCATGATGAAACCGGCCATTTCCACCGCGGTCATGGTCAGCCGCATGACAAAGCCCATGGCCAGGCCAATGAGCAATTGCTGGAACAAAATGGCAATCCCCGCCGCCGATATCACCGGCACGGCTGGCGCGGGAGGCAGCAATGGCACCACCAGCACAGTCAGCATCAGGGCGAAACCGGCCTTGAAGCGGCGTGGCACGCCGCGATAGGCATACAGGGGTTCCACCAGAAACAGGCCGATGATGCGGGCAAAGGGCCAGGCAAACATCGCAACCAGTGCGCTGATCTGTGCATCGGAAATACTGAACATGGCGGGCGGGGTCAGCCAATCACAGTAGGGATGCTTTGAAACAGCCGGGTAGTGTATTCCACCAGGGTGTTGAGCATCCACGGCCCGGCCAGCACCAGCACCAGAAACATCGCCAGCAGCTTGGGAATGAAGGTGAGCGTCATTTCGTTGATTTGCGTGGCGGCCTGCAACACGCTCACCAACAGACCCACCACCAGCGACACCAGCAGTACCGGTGCCGAGACGATGATCAGGATGTACAGTGCGTTCTGCACCAGATTGATGACCAGTTCCGGACTCATGATTCTCTCCTTGCGTCGGCAGGCTCCTGCCAGCCGCCTTTGGCCATCAGCCAGTTTTCCAGCGTCTCGCCATCCCGCGTCACGGTATTGGCGCGCAACACCGCATAACCGGCCTGTTCGAATACCGGTCGGGCAGCATGACTGGCCCAGGCATGCAGGGCCACAAGCCCGGCCTGTGCCGCCGTCTCTTCCAACTGGCGGATCATCTGCAATGCCAGGCCGCGTCGCTGCGCGGCAGGCGCCACATACAACATGTCCAACGCTCCGGCATGGGTCAGCCAGGCAAAACCCAGCAACTCACCAGCCGCACTGACAGCAACGCTCCAGCTAGCGGACAGGCGCGCAGCCCAGGCTGCAGCGGTTTCATCATCCCAGATACCGGCCCAGGCCAGGCGGGCCGCCAAGGGGTAAGCCTCATCCGGCAAGGCGGCTATGCAATCGGCGCACAGGGCATGACACAGCGGCAGCATGTCCGGCGTAATGGGGTGAAACTCCATGTTCAGCCCGTATAAAAGCTTTGGACCAGTGAGCCCATCAGCAAGGTCCAGCCGTCCACCAGCACAAACAGCATCAGCTTGAACGGCAGCGATATGGTGACCGGCGACACCATCATCATCCCCATGGCCATCAGGATGCTGGCCACCACCAGGTCGATGATCATGAAGGGGATGAACACCATGAAGCCGATCTGGAAGGCGGTTTTCAGTTCGCTGATGACATAGGCCGGAATCAGCGTTTTCATCGAGACATCAGCCTTGGTGGCCGGTTTTTCCGAGCGGGAAATCTCAATGAAAAAGGCCAGATCCTTCTCGCGGGTCTGGCTGAGCATGAAAGCCTTCATCGGCTTGCTGGCCTCTTCCACCGCCTGGTTGAAGCTGATCTTGTCGTCCGAAAACGGTGCCCAGGCCTTGTTGTACACCTGATCAAACGTTGGCCCCATCACAAACAGGGTGAGGAACAGCGACAAGCCCAGAATCACCTGATTAGGTGGCGACTGGGTCACACCCATGGCCTGGCGCAGCAGGGACAGCACAATCACGATGCGGGTGAATGCGGTGGTCATCAACAGCATGGCCGGGATGAAACCCAGCGCTGTCATGAACAACAGCATCTGCAAGGACAAGGAATAATTCTGGCCGCCACCCGCACCCGGGGTACTGGTCATCAGTGGCAAACCCGCAGCCTGCGCCAATGGCGGCAGAACCAGCAGCAGCAAAGGCAGCAATCTGGAGAAGAGTTTCATTATTTGTTTATGACTTCGGATTTCTGGCGTCCCTTTTCCATGGCCGCCTTCAGCCAGCGGGCAAAGGGTTCACCGGGCTGCACCACCTCGGCACCGGCATCTGGCGGTCTATCCATCTTGGTCAGCAGATTGACGCTATGGCTGGTTACGCCCAGCACCAGCCACTCACCTTCCAGTTCGACAATCACCACCTTTTCCCGCTGCCCCACCAGCACACCACTGATCACCCGCAAGCGGCTGGAACCGCCCAACATGCCACCGGACATGCGGCGAAACAGCCAGGCCAGGCCGACGATGGCGGCCAGCACCACAGCGAGACCAAGAATCACCTGCAGCAGGCTGCTAAACGGCGTGGGCGTGCTGGCGGCCAGCAGCGGCTGGGAGGCCGTCATGCTCGCAAACGCGCCAGCTGAGCATATCAGCAGCAAAAGGCCGCACGCCTTGCCGGTAGCACGCATTACTTCTGCAAGCGGCGGATACGTTCCGCCGGGGTAATGATGTCGGTCAGGCGGATACCAAACTTGTCGTTCACCACCACCACTTCGCCCTGGGCGATCAGGCAGCCGTTGACCAGCACGTCCATCGGCTCACCGGCCAAGCCATCCAGCTCCACCACGGACCCCTGTGCCAGTTGCAGCAGGTTGCGGATGGCAATCTTGGTACGTCCCAGCTCAACAGTTAACTGAACCGGAATATCCAGGATCATGTCCAGATTGCTGGGGACATTCAATGCAGGTTCGCTGCTGCCCAGCTCCTGGAACAGATTGGTTGCCGGCTGCACATTGGCGGCGGTCTGTTCTGTATCGCTGGTTTCCTGTTCTGCCATGGCGGCAGCCCAATCATCCATCGATACCTCTTCTTCTGCCGCTCCCGGGGTCTGACCTTCTTCTAGCTGCTCAGTCATTGCTTGTTGTCTCCTGCGGGCTCGACGAATTCGCCGGCCCCGGCCAATACCTTGTCTACCTTGAGGGCATAACGCCCCTGCACGGTGCCATAGTGGCATTCCAGAACCGGGATGCCGGAAACATCCACCACCACGGCTTCGGGAACGTCCAACATCACCACGTCACCGTTTTTCAAATTGAGAATCTGTCCCAGCGTGACCTTGGTTTCCGCCAGCGTGGCCACCAGTTCCACCTCGGCTGCCTGCACCTGATGCGTCATCAGGCTGACCCAGCGATTGTCCACTTCGGTCCGGTCGGCCTGCATGGTGCTGGACAGCACGTCACGAATCGGCTCGACCATGGAGTATGGCAGACAGATGTGAAAATCGCCGCCGCCAGCACCCAACTCGATATGGAAGGTCATGGCCACCACCACCTCGGTAGGGGTGGCAATATTGGCAAACTGGGTATTCATTTCCGAACGCAGATACACAAACTCGATGGGATGCACCGGCTCCCATGCTTTCTGGCACTCGGTGAATACCACCTCCAGCAGGCGGCGGATGATGCGCTGTTCGGTAGGGGTGAAATCACGCCCTTCAACACGCACATGGTAGCGCCCATCACTGCCAAACAGATTATCGACGATCAGGAAAACCAGATCCGGGTCGAAAATCAGCAGGCCGGTGCCGCGCAGCGGCTTTACATGAACCAGATTGAGGTTGGTGGGCACCACCAGATTGCGAATGAATTCGCTGTACTTCTGCACCCGTACCGGCCCCACGGAGATTTCCGCGTTGCGCCGGATGAAATTGAACAAGCCTATACGCAGGTTGCGGGCGAAGCGTTCATTGATGATTTCCAGCGTCGGCATGCGGCCGCGCACAATGCGCTCTTGCCGGCCGATATCGTAGCCGCGGACTCCCTGGGAGTCCTGCGCACTGTCATCATCTTCGTCCTCGCCGGTGACGCCCCTGAGCAGGGCATCCACCTCTTCCTGGGACAGGATATCGTCGCCCATCGCTTACTGCTTCTGAATGATGAAGGAAGTGAACAGAACGCTTTGCACCAGCTCTTCTTCGCCGGCGTCCATCGATTCGTTAATGATCTGTTTGACCTGGGCCTTGAGCTTGACCTTGCCATCCGGAGTAGACAGTTCCGCCGCCGTTTTGGAAGACAGCAGCAAGATCAAGGCACTGCGAATCTTGGGCATGTAATCGGTAAACTTCTTCTTGGCTTCTTCATCGCCAAGTTCCGCTTGCATGTCCACTTGCAGCAAGCTGCCATCGCCGCCAGACAGATTGACCACAAAGGTATCGATCTTTTCGAAGATGGGCGGGCCTTCTTTTTTCTTCTTCGGTTTTTCTTTGGTCTGCTCGGTCTGGGCAGCATCATGCGGCTTGTTCATATTGGTGAACATCACGTAGGCAAGGCCACCCATACCGGCCAGTACCAGAACCAGAAGAATCACCACCACCAGCATCAGTTTGTTGCCACCCCCCGCTTTTTTCTCGCCCTTGTCCGCTTTGTCCGCTTTTTTGTCTTCTGCCATGGGTCTTCAGTCCGTACGTTAGGTTTATAAGGAAATCTTAAGCCATTTCCTTATTTTATTTTCCAGATTTCCGCACGAACTGAACAGAGCCCCCTTTGAGCAATATCAGGCAAAGATACTGAGTATCCCGCGTGCGGACTTGATGGCTGCCAGCGTATCGTCCTCGTCGTTGCCAGCTGCACTCTGGCGGCGGCCATTCTGATTCTGGTTGGATTGCTGTTGCCGATTCCCGGATTGTCCGCTGGAAACCTGTGCATCGGCAAGAGCTATACCACTGGAAGCCATCATGGAAGCAAGTTTCGGCATGTTGTTTTCCAGAATTTCACGCGTTGCCGGCACTGCCGAAGTGAAAATCACCTGCGCCTGGTCATTGCCATTCATTTTCAGCGTCACCTCCACCGGACCCAATTGCGGCGGATTCACCTGTATGGTGGCCTTGTCCAGTTTCATGCTGACCATGGACACCAGTTGGTCCCCCAGGGCCTTGGACCAGTTGGGATCGGTCATCGGCTGGGAAATGGTCAGCGTCTTGGTCTGACTGGCCTGAGCCGCCTGCGTGGCCTGGTTGGCATTCTGGCTGGCCGCAAGCTGATCGGCATTGGGCGGCAAGAATTGCAGTGCTGCGGCATCCTTGCCCGGCAATTCTTGCGCCTGCAGGCCTGCCTGATGCTTCAAGGGGCCAGCCCCCTGCAGCAGAGAATCGATGGCGACGTCCTTCGCGGCGGCAGGGTTTACCTCGGCCGTCCCCGGCTGGACAGCGGTCTTATCCTGTACTGGTGTTACCTGCAGGCCAGCTTGCAGCATTGGCAATGCGGCCAGCAGCATATTGGCACCATTGTCGGTGGAGGCGGCATCGTCGCCAGAGGCGGAATCCTTGTCCTGCTTGCCTTTGCTGTCGCCCGAACCGGCATCTGCCTGCGCGGGCAAGGCAGTGGTCAGACTGCCGATCTGCGCGCCCAGCAAACTGGCAAACAAACCACCGGCATCCTGCGCGCCGGTGTCTGCCTGCCCTGGCGGCATGGCTGTCTTGGCGCTGCTCGCCGGCATTACGGTAATGGTCATGGCCGAAACCCCCTGGGGAAAGATGCAGGCTTAGCAGCAATTTGCATGCCAGCCAGTCACATCACAGCCCGTCTTTGCCGCTTGCTAACATTATTAATGCGAATCATTATCTTTTACCTTACAATTGTAAGGAATCCTGCCAAACCCGGTGTACTTACACACCCGATTCGCGCAGTTCCCGTTGAATATCTGCAAGGAGCACACCCAGATGTCCCGTCCGTCCCTCCGTATTCTCACCACCGCCCTGCTGGTTTCCGGCCTGTTCACTGCCACCGCCCACGCTGCACCCAGCGCCGATGGCATCGTGGTTTACAACGCCCAGCATGAGAGCCTGACCAAATCATGGGTTGAAGGCTTTACCAAAGAAACCGGCATCAAGGTAACGGTACGTAACGGTAGTGACAGCGAAATGGGCAACCAGATCGTGCAGGAAGGCGCATCCTCCCCGGCCGATGTATTCCTGACCGAAAACTCCCCGGCCATGGTTTTGGTGGACAATGCCCGCCTGCTGGCTCCGGTGGAGGCCAGCACGCTGGCACAGGTTGATCCGGCCTTCCGCCCGGCCCAGGGCAAGTGGGTTGGCATTGCCGCGCGCTCCACTGTTTTTGTCTACAACAAGAATCGTCTGACCCCGAAAGAGCTGCCCAAATCGCTGCTGGATCTGGCCAAGCCGGAGTGGAAGGGCCGCTGGGGTGCCGCCCCGGCTGGTGCCGACTTCCAGGCCATCGTCAGCGCCTTGCTGGAACAGAAGGGCGAAGCCGTCACCCTTGGCTGGCTGAAGGCGATGAAGACCAATGCCCTGCCCTACAAGGGCAATAGCGTGGTGATGAAGGCGGTGAATGCCAGCCAGATCGATGGCGGGGTTATCTACCACTACTACTATTTCGGCGATCAGAACAAGACCGGCGAAAACAGCAAGAACACCGCCCTGCACTACTTCAAGCAGCAGGATCCGGGTGCTTTTGTCAGCCTGTCCGGTGGTGCAGTTCTGGCATCCAGCAAGCACAAGGAAGAAGCCCAGGCCTTCCTGAAATGGGTTACCGGCAAGGGCGGCCAAACCATCCTGAAGAACGAAAACTCCTTCGAATACGCCGTGGGTCTGGGAGCACAGTCCAATCCGAAACTGGTGCCGCTGAAGAATCTGGACGCACCGAAAATCGATGCTTCGCGTCTTAACAGCCGTAAAACCGTCGAACTGATGACCCAGGCGGGCCTGCTGTAACACCATGAGCACATCGCACACACGTGCCTCTGCAGGACCGTTGCCGAAGGAAAACGGCACGGTCTTGCCTGCCGGCCTGCGCTTGCCGGGCCGGCAGGCTCCCGCCTGGCTGCAAGCCAGCTCACTGCTGGTTTCGCTGCTGGCCCTGCTGCCATTGGCCTTCATCATTACCATTGCGGTTGAAACCGGCTGGGATACCGTAGTCCAGTTGGTGTTTCGGCCACGCGTCGCTGAACTGCTGCTCAATACCACCCTGCTGATGCTGCTCAGCCTTCCGCTGTGCGTTGCCATGGGAACGGCCATGGCCTGGCTCACAGAGCGCAGCAATCTGCCGGGACGACGCATCTGGTCGGCGCTGGCCATCGCCCCGCTGGCGGTGCCGGCTTTTGTCCACAGCTATGCCTGGATCAGCCTGCTGCCAGCCTTCAACGGCTTGAGTGCCGCGGTATTGCTATCGGTAATTGCCTATTTCCCCTTCATCTACCTGCCTGCTGCTGCAGCGCTGCGCCGCATGGACCCGGCACTGGAAGACAGTGCCGCCTCGCTGGGACTAAGCCCCTGGGCGGTATTCCGCCGCGTGACCATGCCACAGCTCAAACTGGCAATCTGGGGCGGCAGCTTGCTGGTAAGCCTGCATCTGCTGGCCGAGTACGGCCTGTACGCCATGCTGCGCTTCGATACCTTTACCACCGCAATCTTTGACCAGTTCCAGTCCAGCTTTAACGGCCCGGCAGCCAATATGCTGGCCGGGGTGCTGGCGCTGTGCTGCCTGGCCCTGCTGTGGCTGGAGGCTGGCACACGTGGTAATGCCCGCTATGCCCGATTGGGCTCCGGCTCTGCCCGCGACGCAACGCCAGCGCGGCTGGGCTGGCGCTGGACCGCGCCCGCGCTGCTGCTTTGCCTGCTGAGTGCCGCCCTGACGCTGGGCGTGCCGCTGATTACCCTGGGACACTGGCTATGGGAAGGTGGCACCGCCGCCTGGCGTAATGACAGCCTGTGGCCGGCGCTTGAGCAGACCATGCTGTTTGGTGCGCTAGGTGCCATGCTGACCGTGCTGGCTGCCATCCCGTTGGCCTGGCTGTCCATCCGCGCGCCAGGCCGGCTACAGCGACTGCAGGAAGGCTGTAACTACATCACCAGCGCCCTGCCCGGCATTGTCACGGCGCTGGCGCTGGTCACCATCACCATCAATCTTGCCCGCCCGCTCTACCAGACCGTCTTTACCATCTTGCTGGCTTACCTGCTGATGTTCCTGCCGCGGGCGCTGGTGAGTCTGCGCGCCGGCATTGCCCAGGCACCTGCCGAACTGGAAAACGCCGCCCGCAGCCTGGGCAGTACCCCCAGCCAGGCGCTATGGCGCGTGACGCTGCGACTGGCTGCTCCGGGCGCGGCCGCCGGTATGGCGATGGTGTTTCTGGCCATCAGCAACGAGCTGACTGCCACCCTGCTGCTGGCCCCCAACGGCACGCGCACACTGGCTACCGGCTTCTGGGCCATGACCAGCGAAATCGACTACATCATGGCAGCGCCCTATGCCCTGCTGATGGTGCTGCTGTCGCTGCCGCTGACCTGGCTGCTTCATTACCATTCCAAACGGAGTGCCGGACGATGACTTCCCTGCACCTGCAACACCTGAGCAAACACTTTGGCACCACCCGTGCTGTCGATGATGTCTCGCTGACGACCAAACAGGGCAGCCGCCTGGCCATTGTCGGCCCTTCCGGCTCGGGCAAGACCACCCTGCTGCGCATGATTGCCGGCTTCGAATATCCCGACCAGGGCAGCATCAGCCTGAATGGCCAGACGCTGGCTGCCGACGGACGAGCCCTGCCCGCCCACCTGCGTGGCATTGGCTATGTGGCGCAGGATGGTGCCTTGTTTCCCCACCTGACCGTAGCGGACAATATCGGCTTTGGCCTGACGCTCAAAGGCGCAGCCCGCCAGCGGCGCATTGCCGAACTGGTGGAAATGGTGGCGCTGGATACCTCCATGCTGACGCGCTGGCCGCACGAGCTGTCCGGTGGACAGCAGCAGCGTATCGCGCTGGCACGTGCGCTGGCGCAGCAGCCGCAACTGATGCTGCTGGATGAACCGTTCTCGGCACTGGACACCGGCCTGCGCGCCGCCATGCGCAAGATGGTGGCCCAGTTGCTGGGCGATGCCGGCATCACCGCCATTCTGGTGACCCACGATCAGGCCGAAGCACTGTCCTTTGCCGACCAACTGGCCGTCATGCGCCAGGGCAGGCTGATTCAGGCCGGCAGCCCGCAACAGCTATACAGCCAGCCGGCGGATGAAGCCACGGCGCTGTTTCTGGGTGAAGCCCTCATTCTGCCCGCCCGGGTTCATGCAGGAACGGCACATTGCGCGCTCGGCCAGTTAGCGGTCAACAACGCCCAGTTCAGCGGCGACGCACGCATCATGCTGCGCCCGGAACAACTGACGCTGCTAGCGGACAAGCAGGCCGAACCGACGCCCAAGGCGCGTATCGTGGAGTGTGATTTTGGTGGGCATGACAGCCTGGTAAGCCTGCAACTACCGGGGGCGGAGCAATTGCTGCAATTGCGTACCAGCAGTTGGGCGCTGCCCACGCCGGGCAGCACGGTAGGATTGGCGATTCAAGGGCAGGCACACCTGCTGCCAGCCTGAGCCGCGCTCAGTCGTCGCCGTGCGTCTGATCCCAGAAACGACGGGTGGCAAATTCATCCGTCGTTTTTTGTTCGCGGCGCGCCTGAATCAGTTGCTCGCGTTCGTGCTCACGTTCCAGCAGCTTTTCGTAGGCCTTGAGCTTTTTGTGCTCGTTACGCCAGGCTTGACGCTCCATGATGAAGCGCTGCTTGGCAAACTCGGCATCACCCTGCTGAATGCGCACCGCCTCGTCCAGCCGGCCTAGAAACTTCTGGAAGTCCTGCCATTGGGCAATGCTCATCCCCTTCATGCCACCGGAAGTGAGCCGCTCACGGTATTCCGCACGGAAATTTTCCAGTTGTTCCTGCCGGTTCATGGCTTCCAGCAATTTGGCCTGCGCCTGGCGCATGCGTTCGGCCGCGGCGGCCTGCTTGTCCTCGGCCAGCTTGATCAGGAAGGTGTATTTGCTCTGTGCCATGGCCTAAGCGCCTTACGCCAGCACGCTTTCCAGTTGCAACTGGCTGGTGCTGTAGTCCTGCGACTCGTGCATGGGCTGGGTGAGAAAACTGGTCATTTGCAACTGGCGGCGCATGGCTTCATCCAGTACCGGATCGGACCCCGGCACGTAAGCACCCACGCTGATCAGATCGCGATTGCGCTGATAGCGTGAGTACAACTGCTTGAAGTAGCGCGCCTGATCCATTTGCTTGGGCGGCACCACATCCACCATCACCCGGCTGATGGACTGTTCGATATCAATCGCCGGGTAATGCCCTGCTTCGGCCAGCTCGCGCGATAACACGAAGTGACCATCCAGAATGGCGCGTGCCGAGTCGGCAATCGGGTCCTGTTGGTCATCGCCTTCGGACAACACGGTATAAAAACCGGTAATCGAGCCGCCGCCATTGGCCGCATTGCCGGCACGTTCAATCAACTGCGGCAGGCGGGCAAACACCGAAGGCGGATAACCCTTGGTCACTGGCGGCTCACCAATGGCCAGCGCGATTTCGCGCTGCGCCATGGCATAACGGGTAACCGAATCCATCAGCAGCAGCACATCCTTGCCCTGGGCACGGAAATACTCGGCCAGTGCGGTGGCATAGGCCGCGCCATGCAGGCGCATCAGCGGCGGCATGTCCGCCGGGGCCGCCACCACTACGGCGCGGGCGATGCCCTCCTCGCCCAGAATGTTTTCGATGAAGTCCTTGACCTCGCGTCCCCGCTCGCCGATCAGCCCCACCACCACCACGTCAGCACGGGTAAAGCGGGCCATCATGCCCAGCAGTACCGACTTGCCGACGCCGGAACCGGCAAACAGGCCCAAGCGCTGGCCGCGCCCCACCGTCAACAGGCCATTGATGGCACGCACACCCACGTCCAGCACCTGCTTGACCGGCGAGCGGTCCAGCGGGTTCATCGGCTGGCTGTGCAAGGGAAAGTAGGCTTCGGGATGGATTGGCCCCTTGCCGTCCAACGGACGGCCCAGCGAATCGAGAATGCGCCCCAGCAGGCTTTCACCCACCGGCACCTGACGCCCGGCCGGGCCATTGACCCGCGCCGATACCACGTTCTGCCCATAACAGGGTGGATGGGATGGTGCCAATGGCCGTACCGGCGTGCCGGGTAGCAGACCATGCACATTGGCCAGCGGCATCAGATAGACACGGTCGCCGGAAAAGCCGACCACCTCGGCCTCCACCACATGGTTGTCGGCCAGCTCCACCTGGCAGGCACTGCCTACCGGCAGCTTGATGCCGGTGGCTTCCATCACCATGCCAGTAACCCGCAACAAGCGCCCGCAGGGCTGCCACAGCGGTGCCTCCCGTGCCGCGCGGGCACAGTCGCTCAGGAACTGACGTTGTCTGTCAATCAATGTGGTCATCGGATGCGGCTTCCAACCCCATGGCACTGCGCAGCGCGGCCACGCGCGCCGACAGGCGCAAATCCAGTTGCAGGGCCGCGGTATCGATGATGCAGCCACCACGCTGGATATGCGGGTCTTCTATCCATTGCCATTGGGTTTCCGGTGTTTCCTGTTGCAGAAACTGGCGCACGGCCTCCAGATCGGCCGGATTGACCCGCAAGCGGGCCTGACTCATGGTGGCGGGTAATTCATTCAGTACCTGTCGCAACTGGGCGATGATGGCACTTTCGCTATGCTGCAGATGCTCTCCGGCCAGGCGCTCGGCCATCTGCATGGCCAGCGACAGCAGGGATGCGGCCAACTCTTCTTCCACGCGCGCCAGTTCGCGCGCGAAGTTGGCAGACATTTCCTGTAGTGGCGTCCACAGTTGGGCAAACTGAACCGCCGCCTGGTCATGTCCCTGTTGCAGCCCCTGCGCCAAGCCTTCGGCGTGACCTGCCTGCACGCCTTCGTCGTAGCCGGTCTGCCAGGCATCCTGATGAATAGCCTCCAGCTCGGAGGCGGTAGGATAGCCGGAGGCCGCTGGCGGTTCGTCCTCAGGCTCGGCACTGGGCGCAGCGTTATCGGCAGCCTGCTCGGCAGCGGCCACGGTCGGGGCCTGCTCCAGATGGCGGCGCAAGGCGTCCAGTCCGGCAAGCTGATCCGGGCTGAAACTGCCGTCGTTCTGGGTCAGCTCGGCTGGCGTCCAGCTTTGCCAGCCTTGCAGTTGCTCACCAGGAATAATGGGATTATTCGACAAGGCCTTCGTCACCACCCTTGCTGCCTAGCACGATCTGGCCATCGTCGGCCAGCTTGCGGACCACCTTGAGGATTTCCTTCTGTTCGGCTTCCACCTCGGACAGTTTGACCGGCCCCTTGGATTCCAGATCGTCGCGCAGCATTTCGGCCGCACGCTGCGACATATTGCGGAAAATCTTGTCCTTAAGCTCGGCACTGGTGCCCTTGAGCGCCACCACCAGCGAGTCGGACTGCACTTCGCGCAGGATGGTCTGGATGGAGCGATCGTCGATGTCGAGAATGTTCTCGAACACGAACATCTTGTCCTGGATGCGTTGCGCCAGTTCCGGGTCGTACTCGCGGATGTAGTTGAGCGCCGAACCTTCCACATTGGAACCCATGAAGTTGAGGATTTCCGCCGTGAGGCTGATGCCGCCGGATGCGCTCTTCTTGATGCGGTCCGAGCCGGACAATAGCTGGGTCAGCACGTCGTTCAGTTCGCGCAGCGCCTGCGGCTGCACCCCTTCGAGCGTGGCGGTACGGATCAGCACCTCGTTGCGCAGCCGCTCCGGGAAGAAGGACAGGATGGAGCTGGACAGGTCCGGCTCCAGGTGAACCAGAATGGTGGCAATGATCTGCGGGTGTTCGTGGCGGATCAGGTCGGCAGCCGAGGACGGGTCCATCCACTTCAGGCTTTCGATACCGCTGTGATCGTTGCCCTGCATGATCTTGTCCAGCAGGTTGGCCGCCTTGTCCGGCCCCAGCGCTTCGATCAGCACATTGCGCAGGTATTCGTCCGACGCGCCAATGCTGGCGCGTGCCGCGCACTCCTCGCGGAATTTGCCAACGATGTCGTCAATCTGGTCGTAGCTCAGATTATTGATGGCCGCCATGGCCAGCGAAATCTTCTGCACTTCCTTGGGACCCAGATATTTGAACACTTCCACCGCTTCAGCCTGTCCCAGGCTGAACAGCAGGACCGCACTGCGGTGAACTCCGTTATCACTCATCGGCGCTAATCCATTCCTTGATGATCTGGGCTGCCATGCGCGGATCAGACTTCACCAACTCACGCGCAGCTTCCAGATTCTGGTTGTACTGACGCATCTGGGCATCCTTCGGATTTTCCGGCGAACCATCCGCATGCGTAGCAGCCGCACCCTTGCCACCAGCCGCCGCCGCAGTTGCGCTGCCGCCCTCCTCGTCCCCAGCCACCGCCAGCAAACGGCCACCGGCATCGGTAAGCGGCTTGCCATCCGGGCCTTTCTTGACAGCGTCTTGCGGCTTGACCAGATCCTTGACGATAGGCCGCACCACGCCAAACAGCAAATACAGCACGGCAATGGTGAGCAAGGCGTACTTGATCAGGCTGGAAGCATTGTTGGTGAGATAATCGGTCACCTTTTCCTGCATGGTCACCGGTACCGCCGCATCGGCAAAAGCCGCGTTCACCACATTCAGCGTATCACCACGCTGACTGTTGTAGCCCATGGTTTCCTTGACCAGATTGTTGATCTGCTGGATTTCCTGGGCGGTTAGCGGCGTCGGTTTCACCTCGCCGTTCTTGTCCGGCATCTTGCGGTAGTTCACCACCACGGCAGCAGACAGACGCTTCACCACCCCTTGCGGCATCTTGGTGTGCTGGATGGTCTTGTCCACCTCGTAATTGGTGGTGATATCACGTTCCAGCGCGCCGGATTGCCCCATGGCCTGACCGGACAGCGTCGCCGTACCCGGCGCAGCACCCGGTGGCAGCGTAATGGGGGCGGAGGCCGATGATGGCGGCTGATTGGACAAGGCACCCGGCACCCCACCGGCATTGGCCGCGCCACTGCCCAGACGCTCGACGATCTGCTGACTACGCGTGGCCGAAGGATTGGGAGTGGAATTGGGTCGGTAGCTTTCCGAGGTCTGCTCCACTTCGGAGAAATCCACATTGGCCGTAACCTGGGCGTGGATATTGCCCTGGCCAAAAATCGGTTCCAGGATGCTTTCAATACGCTTGACGTAACCGTCTTCCACCTGGCGCACATAGCCCAGTTGGGTCTGATCCATGCCTGCAGTGTCCTTGTCGGACAGCTTGGACAGCATATTGCCGTCCTGATCCACCACCGTGACATTCTTCACCGGCAGATTGGGCACGGCACTGGACACCAGATGCACGATGCCGGCCACCTGGCCCTGATCCAGCGTGCGGCCGCGGAACAGATTGAGCATGACCGAGGCTGTTGGCTGTTGCTGGTCACGCACGAAAACGCTTTGCTTGGGAATGGCAATGTGGATGCGGGCAGACTCCACCGAACCGATGGCTTCGATGGTACGCGCCAGCTCGCCTTCGATGGCGCGCTGGTAATTGACTTGTTCGGCAAACTGGCTGATGCCGAACTTCTGGTTATCCATCAGCTCGAAACCCACCCCGCCCGCCTTGGGCAAGCCTTGGGCAGCAAGACGCAGACGCGCGTCATACACCTTGTCGGCCGGAACCGACACCGTGCCGCCATCACCCAACTGATAGGGAATGTTCATCTGCTGCAGGGCAGCAGTGACCTGACCGCCATCGCGGTCGGCAATATTGGAAAACAGGATTTTGTAACTGGGCTGCCGGTTCAGGACAACGGCACCGACAATGACAGAGAAAATGGCAGCCAAGGCCACCAGGAAGAGGATCTTTTTATTGTTGGGAAGCGACTTGAAACGCTCGGAAGCATCGTTGAGCCGGGTTCGCCAAACAGGAGTTGCGTTTTGTTCTGCCAGATCAGCCATACAGTGGTTTTAGTTTCAGGCACAGCCACTGCCGGCAGCATAAGGATATGGTGTCGGCCAGGCTATACCTGGGTATTCATGATTTCCTGATAGGCGGACACCAGCTTGTTGCGCGCCTGGACCATGGTCTGGAACGACAGGCTGGCTTTCTGCAAGGAGACCATCACGTCCTGCAGGTTAACCCCCTCGTCTCCCAACTCGAACTGCTTCTGCATTTCCTGCGAAGTTTGCTGAGCAGAATTCACCTGCTCAATCGTTGATTTGAGAACATCGGCAAAGTCAACCTGCGACGCGTCCTGCGACTGCGCGGCAGGCTTTCCGCCAGCCAGGGCCGATGCGGCCCGCAGCTCGCTCAACATCTGGTCTACATTATTAATCGACATGGCTACTCCGTACTGCGTACGTCCAGGTCATCCGGATCCTCGTCCTGGCCATCTTCTTCGCGGTAGCGCTGCAGTTTGTAGCGCAAGGTGCGTTCACTGATGCCCAGTTTTTCAGCAGCGAGTTTCTTGACGCCTCCCACTGCTGCCAGTGTATCCAGAATATGACGTTTTTCCAGCGTTTTCATGTCGGACTCTGCCGTCATGATAGGCGGGACTGTGGTTTCTGTCCGGGTAAGCGGTGTCGAACCGGAAGCACCATCCAGCAACAGGTCGGCGGCAATAATTGCCGGACCGGCGGCAAGAATCACCGCACGCTGCATGACATTTTCCAATTCGCGGATGTTACCTTCCCAACTATAGGCCGTCAATTGACGTTCCGCCTCTTCGGAGAGGCTCAATCCGGAACGCCCGGCCGCTTCAGCATATTTCTTAAGCACAAGCCGTGCCAGCGGCAGAATGTCCTCGCGCCGCTCGCACAGCGCCGGAATACGCAGCGGGAAAACATTCAGGCGGAAATACAAATCCTCGCGAAAACGCCCGGCATCCACTTCGGCAGCGACGTCGCGGTTGGAGGTGGCCAGTACACGGATGTCCAGTTTGATGGTGCGGGTGCTGCCCACCCGCTCCACTTCACGCTCCTGCAATACCCGCAGCAGCTTGGCTTGCAGGGACATTGGCATTTCGGTGACTTCATCCAGCAGGATGGTGCCACCCTGCGCCTGTTCGAACTTGCCCGGCAAAGCCTGTGCCGCACCGGTAAACGCTCCTTTTTCATGGCCGAACAGCGTGGATTCCAGCAGATTATCCGGAATGGCCGCGCAATTGACCGCAACAAACGGGCCGTCGGCACGACGGGAGTGGCGGTGAATGTAGCGGGCCAGCACTTCCTTGCCCGCGCCGCTGGGGCCGGTAATCATCACGCTGGCATCGCTGCTGGCCACCCGGCTGGCCAGGGCGAACAGTTGGCGCATTTGCGGTGATTCGGCCACGGCTTCGTCCCGGTCGCTATCCGGCAACTGGAGAATATGCTTTTCCACTTCGGCAATCAGGCTGCCCGGCTCAAACGGCTTGAGCAGATAGTGGGTGGCACCGGCACGCAGCAGGGCAATGGCGCGTTCGATGACGCCATAGGCGGTCATCAGGATGAAGGGAACGCCCGGATAACGAATTTTTACCTCTTCGAACAGGCTGTAACCGTCCATCGGTGCCATTTGGGCATCGGAAATGATCAAGCCGACCGGGGTTTTCTTCAACTGCAGCAAGGCTGCACTGCCATCTCCGGCTTCCAGCGTCGGATAGCCGGCCAGGCTGAGGGTGTCAACGATGGCTTCACGCAAATCGGCGTCGTCTTCGACGACAAGAATGGGCAACTTCATTGTTTCTTCTTATACGGTTGGCTGACGTTGGGCCACCAGCGCCACCAGGCGGCTGGCGATGGATGTCAGGGGCAATACTTCGTGATGACCTTTCAGGGCAATGGCTTCCTTGGGCATGCCGAACACCACGCAACTGGCTTCATCCTGGGCGATGTTGTAGGCGCCGGCTTCCTTGAGTTCCAGCATGCCTTGCGCGCCATCACGCCCCATGCCGGTCAGAATGACGCCGATACAGTTCTTGCCGGCCAGATTGGCCGCTGACCGGAACAACACATCCACCGATGGCCGATGCCGGTTGACCGGCGGCCCGCTGTGCAGCGCCGTGGCGTAGCCGATGGTCGCCGCCGACTTGAGCAGCAGGTGCGAATGGCCGGGTGCGATATATACCGTGCCTGACTGCAGGCGTTCGCCGTCTTCCGCCTCCTTCACATGCAGCTGGCACAGTGAATCCAGCCGGGCGGCAAAGGATTTGGTGAACAGTTCCGGCATGTGCTGGGTCACCAGAATGGGCGGCATGCTGGCGGGCAGCGCACTGAGCAGGACACGCAGCGCCTCGGTACCTCCGGTGGATGATCCCACCACGATGACGGTCTGGCGCGCCAGCGGCGTGCGACCGGTCTGGCGCGGCAGAATGACATCGGCGCTGTGACTGGGCACCACTTCCATTGGTGCCATTGATTCCCGCGAAAACTGTCCCATTTGCTTCCTTGCAATCTGTACGGCCATGGCGACCGTATCCGGGTGCCTAGCTTAAGCCCACACCGGCATTATGCCAATACAATCAGCCTGTCGGCTGCGTGATTCCCCACTGCCGAAGCTGGCTGATCCAGCCATCGCTGGCGGACTCGATCAGGTCCAGCACCAGATCAAAGCCATGCGGACCGCCGTAGTAAGGGTCCGGCACTTCCTGTGGCGGCTGTTTTCCAAGCGGGGCCAGGATGTAATCCAGCCGCGCGCGGCAACTGGCCGGACACATGGCGCGCAGCGCGGTCATATTGTGCCGGTCTGCCGCCAGGATGAGGTCGAAGCGTTCGAAATCCGCAGCGCTGACCTGTCTGGCACGCTGTTGCGACAGGTCATAGCCACGCTTGCCGGCAGCACGGCAGCTACGCGGATCGGGTGCTTCGCCAACATGGTAAGCATGGGTGCCGGCTGAATCCACGCCGACCAGGTGATCCAGGCCGGCCTGCTGCAGCCGGGCACGCATGACGCCTTCCGCTGTGGGGGAGCGACAGATGTTTCCCATGCAAACCATCAGGATGGTGAATTGCTTGTTCATGTTTCCCTGCTCTTGCCTTGCGGGCTCCACCGTGGAGGTCCGTCATTCCTTCAACATAAACCAATCTGGCTGACGGCATAAACCAATCATGCGCCAGCGCTGTCTTCCTGCCAGTAACGCGCAGCCCACGCCTGCTGGCCGGCCTGATCCAGAAAGCTCCAGGCCAGCAGGCGGCTGCGCTTTTGTCCCTGCGCCATGGCCACCACCCGGCTTTGCCTTGCTCCCGCAGCGCGCAAGGCATGCTGCAGCGCTGGCAGGTTGTCCGCGCTGGATAACAGGCTGGTAAACCAGCAGCACTGGCGGGCAAAGCGGGTGCTTTCGGCAATCATTGCCGCCACAAAGGCGCGTTCTCCTCCTGGATAGCACAGCTCCTGCTGCTGCCCACCAAAATTCAGCAGCGGATTGCGTGCGCCCCGTTTGTCATCCTGCTTGCCCAACTGGCGCCACTTGCGCAGGCTGCCGGCTGCGGCATCTGCGCGCGAAGCATGGAAGGGCGGGTTGCATACCGTGACATCAAAACGCTCGCCGGGACGGATGATGCCGCCAAACATGGCATCAGCCCGAGTCTGATGACGCAGTTCCACCTGGCTGGCAAGCGCCGGATTGGCCTGCAGGATGGCCTGGGCATTGGCCAGCGCCGGACGATCAATATCAGCGCCGACACAATTCCAGCCGTACTCGGCATGTGCCAGCAGGGGGTATACCAGATTGGCACCGGTGCCGATATCCAGCAGCCGGATGGCTGGCCCCTGCGGCAAGCGGCCTTGCTGGCTGCCGGCCAGCAAGTCGGCAATGCTATGGATGTAGTCGGCACGACCAGGAATGGGCGGACACAGATAGCCTGCGGGGATGTCCCAGCCCTGAATGCCATACCACTGCGCCAGCAGTGCCCGGTTGAGCAGTTTCACCGCCTGCGGGCTGGCAAAGTCGATACTGGGCTGCCCGTGGGCATTGGCTTTGACATGGGGCTTGAGCGCCGGACAGGCGGCAATCAGTGCGGCAAAGTCATACTGGCCCTGATGGCGGTTGCGCGGATGCAAGCGGGCTGGGGCTGGCTTGACCTGTGCATGCGACTTGGCGGGCATGCGGACTCCTTGGCGACAGGAAAACGGCGAAAAGCCGGCATTGTGCCAGCATTCCGCCATGCTGTCCGGCCCTTGCCCTGACTGACGGCATGTCAGAGATGCGGGGCGGCCTGGACATTCTGGTAACGTGTTTCTATTTCATGATAGCCGCCGCTCTGGCGCAGCAGTTGCAGTCCCCGGTCAAAATTGTCGCGCTGCCATTGATGGCGGAATGCCATCTGGTAAGGCGTGGGTGCGAACAAGGGATATACCGTGATGGGTTGGCGCGCCACCAGTTCGGGCGGCAATTGCTGGTTGAAATAGCTGATGATGCGCCAGTCGCCCACGATGACATCCACCCGACCGGCGTAAAGCAGCTGATTGCGCACCTGCTGGTCGCCCTCCTCCCGGTAACGCGGATTGCTGCTTGCCATGGCCTCGAACTGCGGCCCGAGCAACTGGCGGGCGCGCTGGAATGTACTGACCGCGTAGCGCGACAGATCGCTGATGTCATGCAGCACCAGCTTGCGCTGCGTCAGCGCCACCGCCACATTGTGGTACTCCAGGTAGGGCTGGGAAAAATAAGCCTTGAGCTTGCTATAGGGGTTGGTGGTGGCAATACCATCCAGCCGCCCCTGCTGCAACATGCTCTGCAGGCGCTCCATGGGGGCGAAGAAGGGCTGCACCTCCATGCCGGCGCGGCGCGCCGCGGCCACGATCAGGTCGACCTCCAGTCCGCGCCGCTCGGACTCGAATACATAAGGCGGCTTGTTGCTGCCAAAGCCGATCTGCAGCACCACGGCATGACTGCTGCTACCCGTTACCGCCAGTGCGGGCTGGCTGGCCAGCACACCGCAGATGCCCAGTAAAAGGGCGCGTCTTGTTATCATTTCCCCTGCCCTGGCCACCTGCTTAAATGGATGGCCCATCTCCCAGTTGTTGCCATACGCCCTGCAACTGCCATTGCCGGGTCCATGCCGGCAGCGCGGCCGCCGGCATCGGTCGCGCAATGCCATAGCCCTGAACCTGGCTGCAGCCCATCCGCCGCAGTGCCGCGCCGTGTGCCAGGGTTTCCACCCCTTCGGCAATCACCTGCCGCTTGAATACCGCTGCCAACTGGATGACGCTGGCGACGATACCCAGATCATCGGCATCCTCCAGCATGCCCAGCACGAAGCTTTGATCGATTTTCAGCGTATCCAGCGGCAGCTTGCGCAGGTAAGTGAGCGAAGAGTAGCCGGTTCCGAAATCATCCAGCGCAAAATGCACGCCCAGCGCGCGGCATTGCTGCATCACCCGGAAAGCCTCTTCCATATCGTCCAGCGCCGCCGACTCCAGCACCTCCAGTTCCAGCAGGGCCGGACTCACCGCCGGATGCCGCTGTAGCGACTGCTGCAGGTGGCTGCAGAAATCAGGATGCAACAGATAATTGGCACTGACATTGACACTGATGGCCATGGCCATGCCGTCGGCTTGCCAGCGCGCGGCCTGGGCCATGCTCTGTTCCAGCACCCAGCGGCCAAAGGTCAGTTCCAGTTCGCTGTTTTGCAGCGCTGGCAGGAAGTCGGCCGGGGCCAGCAGGCCGCGCTCCGGATGCTGCCAGCGGATGAGTGCTTCCACGCCGATTACCCGTCCATCGTTCAGATCAACCTTGGGCTGGTAATACAGCAGGAACTGCTGCTGTTGCAAGGCCCGCCCCAGTGCTTCCAGTGTGCGCCGGTGCAACTGTGCCTTGCGGTCGCTTTCCGGGTCGAATAGCTGGTAGCGGTTTTTCCCGGCTTCTTTGGCCTGGTACATGGCCTGGTCGGCATGGCGCAGCAGGGTGTCTGCATCGGCCTCATCCTGCGGGTACAGGGTGACGCCCACGCTGGCACTGGTGCTGATGCGGGCCTGATGAATGACAAGCTCCTGGCTGACGGCGCTGAGCACGCGATCCAGGATGGGAATGCAGGCGTCTGCTCCGGCCAGATCAGACAGCAGCAGCACAAATTCGTCCCCGCCCAGCCGGGCAAGGGTGTCCTCGGCCCGCAGCACGCTCTTGAGCCGTTCGGTGACGGCAATGAGCAGTTGGTCGCCCGCCTCATGGCCATGCAGATCGTTGACGGTCTTGAAGCCGTCCAGATCGAGAAAGCACACCGCGCAGGCCAGCCCTTTACGCCGACTGCGGGAAAGCGCCTGTTCCAGCCGGTCTGATAACAGGCGTCGGTTGGGTACGCCGGTCAGCGGATCGTAATTGGCAATGCGGTCCAGCTCGGCTTCATGCGCCTTGAGCGGGGTGATGTCGGAGAAAATCCCGATATAGTGCTGGATCTGGCCAAACTGGTCGCGCACCACCGAAATGGATAGCAATTCGGCGTAAAGGTCGCCATTCTTGCGCCGGTTCCATATCTCACCGCGCCAGAAGTCGTGCTGCCCCACCATGGACCACATGTCCTGATAGAAAGCGGGGCCATGCTGTCCTGATGACAGGATGCCGGGCGATTGGCCCAGCGCTTCGTGCTCGGCATAGCCGGTGATCCGGGTGAAGGCGGTGTTGATTTTGGTGATGCGCCGGGCCGGGGACACCACCATGATGCCTTCGTAACTGCCTTCAAACACTACCGCTGCTTCTTTTTGCGCCAGTGCGTGGATCTTGTGCTCGGTGATGTCGCTATGGGTGCCGGACATCATCAGCGGGCGGCCCTGTGTATCCCGCTCCACCACCCTGCCGCGTGACAGTATCCAGCGCCAGCCGCCCTGCAGGCTCTGGCAGCGCATTTCCATTTCATAGGCCGGGGTCTGGCCATCCAGGTGACGCTGCATGGTGCTTTCCACCAGCGGCAAGTCTTCCGGATGAATATGCGCCAGCCACATCTGACGTGTGATGTCGGTGGCGTCCGGCGCGTAGCCCAGCATGGTCTTCCAGCGCAGGCTGACCTGGAAGTCGTCGGTCTGGACATTCCAGTCCCAGTAGCCCTGGTCCGAGCCTTCGATCACCCGCGCCAACTGCTGTTCGCGTGACTGCAAGATGCGCTCGGCGGTCTTTTTTTCCGTCAGGTCACGGCCAAATGCCATATAGCGCCCATCCTGCATGCGTACCGTGGTCAGCTCGGCCAAGACGATGCCGCCGTCCACCCGGTTCAGCTCCCACTCGCTGCGGATGAAGCGCTGTTCTTCCAGCGCCTCCAGGTGGGCGGGCAAGACCGCCAGGCTGGCGGGTGCCAGCAGATCGACGATATGCATCTGCAGCAACTGGCTCTGGCTGTGGCCGGTCATGCGGCAGGCCGAAGGGTTGGCAAACAGGTACTGGCCTTGTTCATCGGCAATCCAGATGGCGTCACCCGCTTCGTTCAATACCAGATGCAGGTCCTCGTCCAGCCGACGCCGCTCGGTGATATCGGACAAGGTGCCGACCAAGCGCAATACCTCGCCACTGGCACTACGTTCCACCGCCCTGCCGCGTACCCGGATCCAGCGCAGCTCACCACTGCGGGTGATCAGCCGGATATCAAACTCCATCTGGCTGGTTTCGCCACGCAGATGGGCATGGAGCGCCTGCTGCCAGATGGCCACATCCTCGCTGAGCAGCAGTTGGCGGAAAAACTGCACATCGTGGGTATCGTCCTCGGGGCGGTAGCCGGTAAGGGTGTAATAACGGGCCGAGCGATACACGTAGCCGGTGCGCAGGTCCCAGTCCCAGAAACCGTCGCTGGTGGCTTCCACCACTTGCTGCAAACGACGTTCGCTGCTGCGGATCTGCATGGTGAGCCGCATGCGCTCACTGATGTCCTGCACCGTGCCCTGCAGCCGCAGCACGCGGCCAGCGGCATCGCACAGCGCTTCGCCACGGGCGGTGATCCAGCGGCGCTCGCCATCGGGACGGATGACTTCGGCATCGCATTGATAAGGCTTGCCATCCCGCAGGCACTGCTCCACCAGCGCCGACAGGCTGGCCCAGCTTTCCGGCGTGAAATAACTGGCTACTTCGGGGTAGACCGCGGGCGGCAGATCTGTCGCCCGGCCATAGATGCGATACACCTCGCCAGACCACTCGTGCCGGTCTTGCACCACGTCCCAGCTCCAGTTGCCAATCCCGGCCATGCGCTGCGCGGCGCGCAGATCGGTTTCGCTTTGCAGTAGCCGCTGCTGATCCTGCTGCTGACGAGTAATGTCGCGCGAAATGCCAAACAGGCCGACAACCTGCCCATCCATGCCGAATACCGGGCCCTTGCTGACCTGGAAAACCATTTCCGACCCGTCTTGCAACCGCAGATACTCCTCTGCGGTATGCAGCTTGCCAGCCAGCATGATGGCATTGTCGCCCGCCATCAGCCGGGCAGCAGAGTCGGCGTCGAACAGCGCCCTGTCATCCTGTCCGATGATGTCAGGCAGAGCCCGGCCAACAAAGCCGGCGGCAGCGGCATTCACCATCAGGTAGCGTCCCTGCCGGTCCTTGACGAAAACAGCATCGGAGGTGCCACTGACCACGGCATCGAGCAGGCCGCGGTGGGTCTCGTTGCGTTCTGCCAGGCCGCGCAGCAGGCCGCTGAACAGGCTGACGGTGATGCCGCACAAGCCAAGAAAACCCCATTGCAGGAGATAGGCCGGCTCGGCGGCGGCACTGTGGAAATGCGGCATGGCCAGCAGATCCACACCGAGGACACAGAGCGCCGTTGCCAGCAGGCCGGGGCCGATGCCACCTAACAAGGCACTCAGAATGATGGGAAACATGAACATGATGAGCATGGGGCGCGCATACACGCTCAGCGGCAACAAGTGACGCAAGCCCAGCACCGCCAGCGCGGCCACCAGGGCAAACAGGTAAGCCAGCCAGGGCGGAATTCGCGGGCGCGACATGCGTTCCGACCAGTTTTCCAGCAGGCCGGCAGCCGGGCTGCGTTCCACGGCGGGAACCGCATGCAGGGAAAAATACAGCATCACCGCCGTCATCAGGACAAACACAACGCCCTTCCAGGTTGAGAGCTGCAACATGGTATCGGCATTGGCCAGCAAGGAAAGCAGACTGTCAGACAGCAATATCCACAGCAGGGCCAGCACGCAATAAGCACAGACCACCAGCCGGATGAAACGGGTTCTTGCGGGAGCAACCATGCTGCGATAACCCTGGTTCATGCTGTAAGGACAGCAGATAAAGTTTTGTTGGTATGCCTTGCTGACTGGCCATGCTACACAGCCCGGTGCAGTCGAACATAAATGCAGTCACACCACATTGCCATACCCCATCGGGAGTAGGGCGGCCGTATGGTCCGGCCACCGTGATGGTCAGCGCAGGCGGAAGCGGCTGACAATGCCATGAATCTGTGCCACCTGCCGGTCCAGTTCGGCCAGTGCCTGGCCGGTGGCATCAGCCTCGCTGCGGGTTTCCGAAGCACCGCCGGCAATACCGCTCACGTCCTCGGCCAGTTCGGCGCAGCTTTGTTGTTGCTCGGCCACATTCTGGCTGACCCCACCCACCAGTTGCACCACCTCGCTCGCCTGCTGGCTGATGGTTTGCACCGACTCACCGGCCCGATTGATGTTGTCCACACTGGTGGCCACGCTGTCTTCCACTTGCTGCATGTCGGCCACGGCAAGCTGTACCTGACTGCCAATGGATTTGACGATGGTCTCGATTTCGCCAGTAGAACGGCTGGTGGAATCGGCCAGCTTGCGCACTTCGTCAGCCACCACGGCAAAGCCGCGCCCGGCCTCACCGGCACGCGCGGCCTCGATGGCGGCATTGAGCGCCAGCAAATTGGTTTGCTCGGCCAGCGATTCGATAACGCCGACAATCCTGGTAATGGCGGCACTGGAGTCCTGCAGCTGATGCAGACAGTTGGCGGTTTGGCCCACGGCGGCGGACACCGAGCGGATGTCATTCAGCGCGGTATGAATGATGGACTTGTTCTGGTGCGCACGCTCTGCCGAATCGCTACACAGCGTGGCGGCCTTGTCCACCTTGCGCAGGATGTCCAGCATGCCGCCGTTCAATTGTTGCAAGGACTGGTCGATATGCTGCGACGCTCGCTCCCCGGTTTCGGCCACCGTGCTCAAATGCTCCGAGGTGACGCCCATATTACGATTGGCCTCCACCACCGCCTGCAGGCAGGTTTCCACTTGCAACATGCCATCCTGCAAAGCGTGCAACAGGCGATTGAGGGCCTCGCCGGCCCTGGCTGCCTGCTTGCTGCACAAGCCTTCCACCCGCAGGGTGAGGTCGAAGTTTTCCGCCACGGCAATCATGGTGGACTCGATACGGCGCAGGTCGTAAATCTGCTTGAAGGTTTGGTACTGGCGGTACACCACAAACAGCCCAAACAGAAACAGCAGGCCCAGCACCAGCCGCACCACCAGCATGGTATTGCGCTGACTGGCATACAAGGGCGCCAGTTGCCGCTCCAGTTGCGCCGGGGTCAGGTAGTAATACAGCGTCCATGGCTTGTCGCTGTGAATTTTCAGCGGCAGGCTGAGCCAGGCACCACCCAGCGTCGCGGCCTGTTGTTTGCCACTGAGCAAATCGGGCAGCACGGTATTGCGACGGTCGAAAATACGAATGCCGCGCTCCGCGTTGACCAGCGCAAAATTACCCGCCTCCTGCGGCATTTTCAGCCCGGTTTTGGCCGCTGCTTCCCTGTCTTTGGGGGTAAGAACCAGGTACGGCATATTCAGCAATGCGGCCTCGAACACATTGGCGCGCACGATGGACGACACCACGCCGATGAACTGGTGCTGCATATCGTAAACCGGCACGGAATAGAGGAAGCCGGCAGCGTCGTACACATTGCACTGGGATTTGGAGTAGTACTGGGTATTGTCGCAGGTGCGCATCAGCGGCGAAGTGACTGCCGGGATGTCATCCAGCACCTTGAAATCAAAGCGCGGGTGTGATGCCTTCAGCTCGGCCATCTGGGTGGGGAAATAGCTGTATTCCTCATCTTCCAGTTGCTCGGGGACGTCCGGGTCCTTGCTTTTGGCTTCGTCCTCGTCTTTTTTCCCGCCTTCCGGCTCCAGCCGAACGGTATCAAACATGAAAAAAGGCACTTGGCCTTTTTTGAAATCCAGCCCGTCCATCACAGCATAAACTTCTGACACGCGGGTACGGCTGACCAGATTGTTGAACACCTGCTGCACGGTGAGGAAGGCATCGGCGGTAAAGCGGTGGTTGGCCACCACATCTTCTTTGTCATCCACCCGGTTGCCACCACGGATTTGCCGCACGCTGGGCATCAGGCTGATGGTGCGGGTGTTTTCATACATGGTGTCAAACATGTCCTGCAACTGCCTTTGCTTATGCTCCAGTTGCGGCATGGCTTCTTGCTGGATCAGCTGCTCGCGCGCAGTGGCCAGACGACCGGCAGACCAGCGCTGCATGGCCCATTCGCTGGCAATCAGCACCATGGCCAAGCCAAGCAGCAGGTAGCACAAGCGGGCAAACAGGAAAACCTTCCACGGTGACCGCCTTGTGTTTGTCATGTTTGCTCAACTTTTAATTAACCAATGAAAACTACTCGCTCCCAATATCACGGTTATAGAAAGAAAACAGGCCTTGCGGTAGCTGTTTTGATCGGGCAGGTATGACAGCAGCGCCGCGCGTGCCGCCCTCAGCACGAACAGGACAGCATGACCCGTCCAGCATGAAACTGGATAATTCCCTTGATACCCCTTCTTTTACGCCTTAAATCCTGGTTTATCGAGATTTAACCGAACAACAAGCAGGCTGCCAAACCCGCCAGGCACCGTGCTGTCCTGGCCTCTCCGGCCGGGTCTGGCTGGAAATGACGCTCAGGCCGCGCCCGCAGCCGCCGCGGAGCAGAGCCTGCGGCCCGCCTCAGCCTTCACTGAGCGCCAGCATGGGCAATGCGGGCAGGCCATGCTTGTGCCGGGCTTTGCGGCATTGCGCATCGCCGGCCTGCACCTCGTGACAGGGAGAGGGACGCTGGGCATACAGGCTGCAGGACACGGACTGCCCTACTTCGCCCACGAGGGCCTGGCAGCGTGGCGCGGGCTGATTGGTGCCGGCAAGACAGGCATGCCAGGGGGTGAGCTGCTGCACCATGGCAGCGGGCAATCCCAGGCTGTCGGCCTCGGCCCAATAGAAGGAAACACGGAAACTGGCGCAGCAGGCGCCGCAATCCAGACAGGGATTGAAAGTGACAGTGGCAGGAGCGTTCATCATTGAGCGTGTCAGACAAAGTGATGGACCAGCCGCCGCCCGCTAGTAACCGTGGCGGCGTGGCTGCATCGCGGCCACCGCCGGGGTGGCGCACACGGACACAGCCGGGCAGCACTATACCTGCCTGTCATCGCTCAGAAAAGTCTGAGTTCTACTGCACTGCAGCAACACACCACAGCCGCCCGCCAGACAGCTTGTCAGGCTGCCACGGGACGCATCGACCTCACATGGGTCAAACCCTGCTTGGTCTTGGCGCGGCTAACAAAAGCCCAGCGTGCTTGGGACAAGAAGACGCAACACAGCAGCAGGGCTTGTCAGCGGTTTTTGTCACTTGTCACCGGGGCAGGTCTGCGCCTGATCGTTCAAGCCCTGCTGCTCCACCCGGAAGCTGGCCCGCGTCTGCCCGGCCTGCTGCTGCAGAGTGACGACATACAGGCTGTCGAAATCGCTGTAGTGCCATGCCGGCACCAAGGAGGGATCTGCACCGTTAGCCGCCAGCAACTGCGCGGCCAGCTTGGCTGCCAGGCGATGCTCCCAGGCCACGAACACCGTGGCGTCCCGATACGCTGGCTGGGTGATGGCCGCCTGCAGGGCATCCAGATCATCCAGGCCAAAATCGGTATTCACCGGCATGCCCAGCCGGATGGCGGTAGGTTCGATGGTGGCCAGCGGGCGGATGTAGTTGTACGGCACGCCAGCGTCTTTCTTGCGTATGCCGGGATTGGGGGCAAACAGCGCGGCCGGACGGTCAAACTTGCGCAGCAATACCGCCGGCAGCGCCAAGGCCCGGTTCAATCCCTGGCAACTGATCTGGCCAAGCCCGGCCGCCGGTTTTTCGGCATGGCGCAATAGCACGATGGTTTGGTCGGCATGACTGTTGCCACACAGCAGCAGTCCCAGCAGCAGCGCCAGCGGGCGCAGGGTCTTGGGCATCTGGAAGGTCCGGAAGTAAACAAAGGCAGCGACCAGCAGCCTGGCCACGGATGCCGGCAGGCTAGCAGAAAACCCGGACCGGCGCTTGCTCAAGTCATCCTGATCAGGCCATGGCGTCTGTGCGGCCTGCGCCATGACTGCTGGCGATGGCCTGCAGTTGTGGTCCCAATTGTACGGCCAGTTGCCACAGGCGCTCGGCAACCGGCGACAAGGAGCGCTGGCGACGGCGGATCAGCATGATGTTGCGACGCTGCTCCGGCAACAATGGTTTGACCGTCAGCCGGCTGCCGGCTGGCAAGGGCAGCGCCAGCCCCGGCGATACGCTGATGCCGATGCCCGCCTGCACCATCTGGAAGACCGAGCTGGAATGGCCCAATTGCTGCGCCACCGGGCAGCGCACCCCTTGGGCCAGCAGAATGCGGTCGATGATGGGACGGCTGCCGGAACTGTAATCCAGCAACACCAGCGGCAAGCCTTCCAGTTGCTGCCATGACACGGCAGGCAGCGCCGCCAGCGGATGATCGTCGCGGCAGATCAGCCAGAAACCGTCATCCAGCAGCGGCAGGCATTCCAGATCATCCATCTCGCCGGGTTCCACCACGATGCCAAAATCCACCTCGCCGCTACGCACGCTTTCCACGTTCAGCCGCTGAACCTGGTCGTGCAGTACCGGCCTGATATGCGGAAACTGCCGCGCGCATTGCGCCAGCAAATCCGGCATCAGGCTGGCCGACAAGGTGGGGCTGCTGGCGATATGTACGGTGCCGTGGGCCTGTTCTCCCTCCTTGCGCGCCTCTTCCAGCAGCAATTGCAACTCGTCCAGCAAGCGGGCCAACTGGCCGGCAAAACGCAGGCCGGCAGCGGTCAGCTCCACCTCGCGCGTGGTGCGGTCCAGCAAGCGCATGCCCAGCTCCGATTCCAGCTCGCGGATACAGCGGCTGACTGCCGGCTGGGTGAGGCCGATTTCATCGCCAGCCCGGCTGAAACTGCGCAAGCGGGACACTGCACGGAACACCTGTAACTGACGCAGACTTATATTCATAAGAAATAATCATGTATTGATCCAATAAATCAATTTGTAGTCTGAATGCTTTCGCGGTTCAATAGCAAGCTGATTTCTTGCTGCCCGATGGTGCCCCATGTTGAAAATGATTGATTCCTTCACCCTGGCGCTGATCGCCACGGTCACCCTGGCCAGCCTGTTTCCCTGCCAGGGCGAAGTGGCGCAGGCCATGAACCTGATTACCATCCTGGCTATCGGCCTGTTGTTTTTCCTGCACGGGGCCAAGCTGTCGCGCGAAGCCGTGATTGCCGGGGCCACCCACTGGAAGCTGCACCTGACGGTGATGGCCTGCACTTTTGTGTTGTTTCCTGTGCTGGGACTGGCGCTCAAGCCGCTGCTGGGCCCGCTGGTGACGCCGGAGTTGTATCTGGGCGTGCTCTACCTGTGCATGCTGCCGTCCACCGTGCAATCGTCGATTGCCTTTACCTCGATGGCGCAAGGCAATGTGCCGGCGGCCATCTGTAGTGCCACGGCGTCCAATATCTTCGGCATTTTCATCACGCCGCTGCTGGTGGGCATGCTGGTGATCAGCCATCACGGCGCTGATCAGGGCATGGGCTCCATCACCGACATCGTGTTGCAACTGCTGCTGCCCTTTGTGGCCGGGCAGATTGCCCGCCGCTGGATTGGCGGCTGGGTGGACAAGCACAAGCCGCTGCTGCGCTATGTGGATCAGGGCTCCATCCTGCTGGTGGTGTACACCGCCTTCAGCGCCGCGGTGATTACCGGCCTGTGGCAGCAGACCCCGCCGCAATCGCTGCTGGGCCTGCTGGTGGTGTGCGGCCTGCTGCTGGCCATCCTGCTGGGGCTGACTGCCTACTCCAGCCGCAAACTGGGTTTTGACCGCGCCGATCAGATCACCATCGTGTTCTGCGGCTCCAAGAAAAGCCTGGCCAGCGGCGTGCCGATGGCCAAGGTACTGTTTGCCGGCCATCCCATCGGTTCCATCGTGTTGCCACTGATGCTGTTTCACCAGATTCAACTGATGACCTGCGCCGTGCTGGCCCAACGCTACCGCAAGCAGCAACTGGCAGCCGAGGCAGCCCAGACTGTATAAATACAAGGCCGGCAAGACAAAGCCCCGTCAGCATCACACTGACGGGGCTTCAAGCTGCTGACAACGTCGTTGGCTGCGCTGGCACAGCGCTCCGGCACCGCCAGCACTTTCGACTCGCGGATTGCTGCCGCAGCCTCCCATCGATTCCCCTTCCCCTTCCCCTTCCCCGCCATTGCCCTTGCCCTGCCAATTGAAGAAGGGTGCCTCGCTTTCCTTGCAGAAAGCGCGAGCGGGCTGGCAATAAATGCGGGTTACAGATCGCTGATGAACATCTTTTCCTTCAGCGCCTTCAATTCGTCGCGCAGGCGGGCGGCTTTTTCGAATTCCAGATTGCGCGCCGCTTCCATCATTTCCTTCTCCAGCCGCTTGATTTCCTTGGCCAGCGTCTTTTCGTCCATCATCGCCACTTTGGCTTCATCCACCAGCTTCTTGCGCTGGTCTTCCACGCTGTACACGCCGTCGATGATGTCCTTGATCTTCTTGTTGATGCCCTGTGGCACGATGCCATGCTCGGCATTGAAGGCCAGCTGCTTGGCGCGGCGGCGTTCGGTTTCGTCCATGGCACGACGCATGGAGTCGGTAATGCGGTCGGCGTACAGCAGTGCCTTGCCGTTAAGGTTACGCGCGGCACGGCCTATGGTCTGGATCAGCGAACGGTCCGAGCGCAGGAAGCCTTCCTTGTCGGCATCCAGAATCGCCACCAGGCTGACCTCCGGAATATCCAGCCCTTCCCGCAGCAGGTTGATGCCGATCAGCACGTCGAACATGCCCAGGCGCAGGTCGCGGATGATTTCCACTCGCTCCACGGTATCGATATCGCTGTGCAGGTAGCGCACCTTGATGCCGTGCTCGGTGTAGTAGTCGGCCAATTGCTCGGCCATGCGCTTGGTGAGCGTAGTGACCAGCACCCGCTCGCCCAGGTCCATGCGCAGGCGGATTTCCGACAGCAAATCGTCCACCTGGGTGGCCACCGGGCGGATTTCGATCACCGGGTCTACCAGGCCGGTAGGACGTACCACCTGCTCCACCACCTGACCGGCGTGTTCTTTCTCATACGCAGCCGGGGTGGCGGAAACAAAGATGGTTTGCGGCATCAGTTGTTCGAATTCGTGGAACTTCAATGGCCGGTTATCCACCGCGGACGGCAGGCGGAAACCGTAATCCACCAGATTGCTCTTGCGCGCAGCATCGCCCTTGTACATCGCGCCCACCTGCGGCACGGTGACATGGGATTCGTCGATGAACATCAGCGCGTTCTTGGGCAGGTAGTCAATCAAGGTGGGCGGCGCATCGCCCGGTGCGCGGCCGGAAAAATGGCGCGAGTAGTTTTCGATGCCCTTGCAAAAGCCCATCTCGTACAACATTTCCAGGTCAAAGCGGGTGCGCTGCTCAATGCGCTGTGCCTCCACCAGCTTGCCTTCCTTCTGATACCACTGGATGCGCTCGGCCAGCTCCAGCTTGATCTTTTCGCAAGCCTTGAGCACGGTGTCGCGCGGCGTCACATAGTGGCTGGACGGAAACACGGTGTAGCGGCCCACCCGCTGTTTGGTGACGCCTGTCAACGGATCGAACAGGGTAAGCGTTTCCACTTCATCGTCAAACAAGCTGACCCGCAAGGCGGTGTCGCTGCTTTCCGCCGGGAAGATGTCAATCACATCACCGCGCACGCGGAAGGTGCCGCGGCCGAAATCCACATCATTGCGGTCGTACTGCATGGTGGTGAGGCGGCTGATGATGCTGCGCTGTGGCGTGGTTTCGCCCTCTTTCAGGTGCAGGATCATCTGGTGGTAGTCGGATGGATCGCCAATACCGTAAATGGCCGACACCGTGGCCACGATGATGCAGTCCGGCCGCTCCAGAATGGATTTGGTGGCGGACAAGCGCATCTGCTCGATGTGTTCATTGATGCTGGAGTCTTTTTCAATGAACAGATCCCGGCTGGGAACATAGGCTTCCGGCTGGTAATAATCGTAATAGGAGACAAAATACTCAACCGCGTTTTCCGGGAAGAACTCGCGCATTTCGCTGTATAGCTGCGCCGCCAGCGTCTTGTTGTGCGCCATGATGATGGCGGGCCGGCCCGTACGGGCGATGACATTGGCCATGGTGAAGGTCTTGCCCGAACCGGTAACCCCCAGCAGGGTTTGATAGGACAGGCCATCCTCCAGCCCCTCAACCAGCTGGGCAATGGCAGTGGGCTGGTCGCCAGCAGGCGGGAATGGCTGATGCAGACGGAAAGGACTATCCGGGAAGGTAAGCAGCATGGTGTTTTCGCGCGGGTTCAAGTCCAACGATTTTACGCCGATAAGGTGTGGAACTCACTCCCGATTCGCAACAGAATTTATCTGAAAATTGCCTGCCGCAATGGCAAAACATTGTTTAAAATGTAAGCAACCCGATCACGAGCCGAGATGAAGAATCCTTGCACATCAACATGATGTAAGCATGTTTTCTGACAGGCTGTATCTCCACCGACAAGACACGGGAGTGTATCTCTTATGCTGAGAAAATTTGCCGCCCTGCTGGTTTCCGCCGCCCTGGCGATGCCGGCAGTGGCCGCGCCGCCTGGCGTCATGGTAGCCAGCCAGATGGCAGACCATGCCGTACCACGCCTGAATTCACATTCGGTACTGGTACTTAATGGCAATACCGGCGAGCCGCTGTACGAAAAAAACATCCACCAGCGCATGCCCATCGCCTCCATCACCAAGCTGATGACCGCCATGGTGCTGCTGGATTCGGGAGTATCACTGGATCAGGAAGTCACGGTTTCCGATGCCGAGATCGACCGGTTGAAAAACACCACCTCGCGCCTGGCCGTGGGCACCACGCTGCCGCGCAAGGAAATGCTGCTGCTGGCACTGATGTCCTCGGAAAACCGTGCCGCCGCCACGCTGGCCCGCACCGCCCTGCCCGGCGGCACTGCCGCCTTTGTCGAGCGCATGAACAAGAAGGCGCGCAGCCTGGGCATGAACGAAACCGTGTTCTACGACCCGACCGGTCTGGATCTGCGCAACACCTCCACCGCGCACGACCTGGCCCGCATGGTGAAAGCCGCGCACAACTACCCGTTGATCCGCACCTTCACCACCACGCCGGAGCACCAGATCGTCTCGGTTCGCAACCGTGTGCTGCAGTATCGCAACAGCAATGCATTGGTGCGCGAGGGTAACTGGGACATCAGCATCCAGAAAACCGGTTACATCCAGGAAGCCGGGCGCTGCATGGTGATGCAGACCACCGTGGGTTCGCAGCCGCTGATCATCGTGCTGCTGGCCGCTGGAGGCAATTCCGCCCGCGTTAATGATGCGCGCAGCATCAAAACCTGGCTGGAGGCGCATCCTGGCAACTGGCTGGCGGGCTGACCGCTTGCTGACAGAAACATCCGGGCCGGGTAACCGGCCTTTTTTCATCATGCCGAAGCAGACGGGTCTGCCGACCCGCAGCAGGAGTTGCTCTTGACCCTTACCATCCGCCCCGCCACCCGTGCCGATGCTGCACTGATTCTGGGTTTTATCCGCGAACTGGCCATTTACGAAAAAGCCGAACACGAGGTGGTGGCCAGCGTGGCTGACATCGAAAACTCCCTGTTCGGGCCGGATGCCACCGCCCATGGCCTGATTTGCCTGCAGGACGAGCAGCCGGTGGGCTATGCAGTATATTTCTTCAATTATTCCACCTGGCAGGGCAAGTACGGCCTGTATCTGGAAGACCTGTACATCACCCCGGCAGGACGTGGCAGTGGTGCCGGCAAAAAACTGTTGCGTCACCTGGCGCAACTGGCCGTTGCCCGCGGCTGTGGCCGCTTCGAATGGAGCGTGCTGGACTGGAACCAGCCAGCCATTGATTTCTATGAATCCTTTGGTGCTGCCGCCCAGTCCGAATGGGTGAAATACCGCCTGGCCGGCGATGCGCTGCTGCAGTTTGCCGAGCAGGCCTGAAGCAACCAGCTCCAGCAAAAAGCCCCGCATTACGCGGGGCTTCTTTACAGGGGCTCAACGCCGGGTCATGAAACGGACGTAATCGCCCTCTTCCACCTTGAGCCTGGCGCTTTGTACCTGGGCAATGGAGAAGTTGGGCTGGACCTGGGTAATGGTGATGGTGCCGGACAGTTCCTCTGGCACGCCCAGCTCACGCACACCGCCGCCACTGCGCACGATCTGGGCCGAACGCGGCTTGTACAGCAGCATCTGGTCGCCCACCTTCATGCCATCCAAACCACCGACATTGACAAATACCTGCCGGCCATCTTCCACTTTCACCACCTTGGCCGATAGCGGAATGCAGCTGACCACATCCACCAGTTGGCGGCTGGCCTGGTCGAGCAGCGCATCCACCACCTTGCCGTAATCGCCCTGCCAGAAGGCAGCGGTGGCAAAATCCACCGGCAACTGCGCCACCACCTTGCCCTGGGCAATGCGGCTGATGCGCTGGTCAGCCAGCACCGCGCCGGTCAGCGCATCGTACACCCATACTTCCAGGTCGAACTGGCGTGCCGAAGCGGCATATTTGAAAGCACCGCCAAACAGCCCGGCCAGCGGCCCGGTGTAGTAAGCACCCTGCTGGCTGGTATTGTTGGATTCATACATGGTATGGCGCAGACTCTTGCCCACCACGCCGGTGGACAACACCCGCCCGGCCACCACGAACTGCACATCTTCACGCCGCCCCAGTTCACGCACCGTTTCCCAGCCGGCCACCGGCTCATCCGCGGCCATATTGCTCAACACGGTAAGGTGTCCGGCATTGCGCACATCAAAGCGGTTTTGCTGGCGCAAACGGCGGGCCAGCTCTGCCGGCAGGCTGCTGGCCAGATTGCGCAGGTCGTTGGCTTCTGCCGGATTCACCACATAAAAATAAGTGGTCAGCAACTTGCGGCGCAGGCTACGGCCAGCCGGCATGCCGCAACTGGCATTTTGCGCCGGTTGCGGCGCGGCCCCTACCGGACCGGCGGCACTGGCTTGCGGGTCTATGCTCAGCCGCACGTGATACATGCCGTCGCTGCTGTACTCCTGCAGTATCTTGACCTTGCCCTGCAAGGATGGTGCGGACAGCACGCTGCTTTCACTCAGATTGCCGGAATCCAGCAACTGCAGCGATTGCAGCTCGGCACCATTGCTGATGGCGGCCTGCTGCAGGGCATCGCGGATGGCCATTTCGCGCGCCGCCGGGCTGCCGGCATCCATATCGGCCACCCCTTCGGCCACGATGGGGGCGGCATGCAAGGCGGCAGACAATGCAAAAGCCGCCACAAGGGCGGCTACCATGCGGGACAGAAGCCGTGTCGTCATCAGTGGGCTACGTAGTAATTGCTTTCATAACGGGTAGCACCGCAGTTGCCTTCGGCGCACTCCAGACCAGCCACGCCATTTTGCTGGGCGGCCTTCATTACACTACCCGTTTTTTCCAGCGCATTCTTGTATTGCTTGTAGAAATCCTGATCCAGGGTGATTTCCGCCACGGCCTCGCTGGTGCCATCCGGCAGCATATTGGTGGACACCAGACGCACGCCGCGCAGGTAGGCATCCACATAGGTGCGGAAACCGTCGCTGGTGGCCACCATATTGGCCACCGAGCTGTTACCCACCAGTTTCATGCCCTGCACCTGTTCGGCAATGGAGCGGAAGGCATCCAGCCGAGCGGCGCGCATGGACAGCAGCTTGCGCTGCGAGGGGGTCAGTGCCGAGGAATACGGTGCTGCGCCACTGCCGGTCGCCCGGATGACGATGGGCGCATTGGGATTGATTTCCTTCACCACCACACGGGGCGCTTCCGGCTCGATACCGGCACCGGCATAGCCCACGCCGGTAAACACGGTATTGCTGGCAGCAGGTTCGGGCGCAGTGCGCGGCGCTTCGGCAACAGGCTGACTGGCCGAGGCACAGGCAGTCAGACCCAGCAACAGGGATACGGCGGCCATACGGCAGGTGCGGATGTTCATGACGGTGACCATTTCTACTTGTTCTTGGGACAAAGGCAGGCGCACGCGGGCGCAGCGTCAGCATTATATCGACTGCACCTGGCTTTACTTTAGTTAATTTTTGTCAAGATGCCGCCGCTGTCTGTTGCACCCGCTGCCACTGACGGGCCGATGAAAACCCGGCAGCCAGCGCCGCCTTTTCCTTGGACAGCCCGGCAGCGCGCCACTGACGGGCCAGGGCGGCCCGCAGGGCCAGATGATAATCATGCACCGACACCCCGGCATGCTCGCGAAACAGCCGCGACAGATGGCGCACACTGACATGCACCTGATCGGCCAGGGCGGCCAGGCTCCAGTCCCGCTCCGGGCTGGCGGCTATCAGGTCCTGCACCTTGTGTACCGCGGGATGCAGGTGATTGCGATGCGCCAGCCACGGTGACAACTGCACATCCTGAGCCGAGCGGCGGAAATACACCACCATCTCGCGCGCCACATCGCGGGCAATGGCCGGGCTGGCCAACAGGCTGATCAGTTGCAGTGCCAGATCAATGCCGGCAGTAATGCCTGCGCTGGTCCAAAGCGGCCCATCCTGCACGAATACCCGGTTTTCCAGCACCCTTGCGCTACGGTCGCTCACTTGCAAGCGCTGGATCAGACTGTGATGGGTGGTACACTGCCGCCCGGCCAGCAAACCGGCGGCACCGGCCAGCAAGGCCGCCGAACAGACGGTGGCCAGCACATGGCGCTGCGGATCAAAACAACGGCCAAGCCAGGCGGCAATCTGCCGCGCCTCGGGCATGGCGTAGGCTTCAGCCGAGCAATCGGCACCGGGGATGATGATCAGGCTGTCATCCGGCAGTTGCTGCGGCAGCGCCTCCATGCCGCCTAGCGGCAAGCCCAGTGAGCAGCGGACGGCAGGTGCCACTGCCGCGTAATGCAGGCTAAAGTCCGCACCAAATTCGGTGGCAATACGAAACGCTTCGGCCGGGCCGGCGAAGTCCAGCAGCATGAAACGCGGCGGCAGGACAAACCAGACTTCACGCGCCATGGGCCACCACCCCGCGCCGCCAGCGTGCCAGCAGCATGCCGCCAAACACGTTCACCACCAGTCCGGCCAGCAACAGCACGCTGCCCGCGGCCTGCAACAGGCTCAGCCGTTCGCCCAGCAACAGCGCAGAGGTAAGCACCCCCACCACCGGCACCAGCAAGGAGAATGGGGCCACTTTATTGGCCGGATGGCGGCTGAGCAGGCGGCTCCACATGCCATACCCCAGCAAGGTGGCCATGAAGGCGAGATAGGCCACCGCCAGGAAAGAGCCGAGCGAGAAATGGCGCAAGGCGATTTCCATGCGCTGCGGCCCTTCCAGCCACCAGGACAAGGCCAGGTAGGGCAGCGGCGGCACCAGGCTGGACCACACCACCAGGTTAAGCGGCTCCACCTTGTGCCCGGCCTTGCCCATCAAGCGCACAATGATATTGGATGCCGCCCAGCAGAACGCCGCCGCCAGCGTCAGGCCAAAGCCAATGGCGGTCATGCTGCCGCCCTTGGCCAGTCCGATCAGCGCCAGCCCGGCACAGGCACACAGCAGGCCCAGGATTTGCGCCGCCTGCCAGCGCTCATGCAGCATCAGCCCGGCCAGGATCAGGGTAAAGAAAGCCTGCGACTGCAATACCACCGAGGCCAGTCCGGCCGGCATGCCCAGCTTGATGGCGGAGAACAAAAAGGCAAACTGCCCCACTCCCACAGTCAAGCCATACGCCGCCACCCAGCCCCAGGGCAGCGTGGGCCGGCGCACCAGCAACACCGCCGGAAAGGCCGCCAGCATGAAGCGCAAGGCCCCCAGCAACAAGGGCGGCACATCGGCTACGCCGTACTTGATCACCACGAAATTGACGCCCCAGATCAGCACGATGGCCAGCGCCTGCAATACATCCTTCAAGGGCATGAAACTTGCTCCGTAACAGCAGCAGGCCGCCATGGCCTGCCTGCCGGATAAATAGGTGGTCTACAGCCGCGCCAGCGCCTGCTCCACCGTGACGATGTCGGCAAAACGTCCGGCCAGCACCAGCTCGGTCTTTTCGCGGATTTCCTCCGCGCTGTACAGCTTGCCGCTGAGCGGATGGCGCATGGCAAACGTCATGGTGGCTTCACTGACAAAATCCACCGCAAAACCCAGATCGGACGCCACCCGAGTGGTGGTTTCGCAGCACTGCTCGGTGCGGATGCCCGACACCAGCAGCTTACCGATGCCACGCTGGGCCAGCCAGGGCTGCAGGCCGGAATCCAGCATGGCATTGTGCACGTGTTTGATGAAGATGGCATCCGGATTGGCCGGCAGCCAGGCCATGGGCCGCACAAAGCCACTGGCCGCGGCAAACGGGCCGTCGCCATCCTCGTGCAGCACATACACCACCGGGATGCCTGCCGCGCGCGCGCCGGCAATCAGCGCCAGCACGTGCTGGCGAAACGGCGGCAAGGCGGTTTCGTCCCAGTAGTCGCGCTGCAAAAAGGAATCCTGCACATCAATCACCAGCAGTGCTGCCTTGTCCATATCCATGCTCCCTGTGAAATAGGGACACAGTCTAAGGCGACACGGACTGAGGCAGAATGCCACCAGCAGACAAGACACTGCCAGATCGGGACATAAGCTCAGCTTACAGCAGCCCCGGCCAGGCATGGCGGATTTCATCCAGCAGCAAGCACAGCGCGGTGCCTCCCATCAGCAGACCCATCAGCAGATTGAACAGCAGCAAGGCCGGAGCGGCACTGAGCAGATGGCGCAGCCGCTCGCCCATCCAGGCCCACAGGCTGATACAGGGCAGATTGACCACGGCAAACACCAGCGCCAGCAACAAGGCGGCGCTCAGCCGGGTTTCCGCCGCGGCCGGCATGAACAGGATTGAGGCATTAAGCACCATCACCCAGGCCTTGGGGTTGACCCACTGGAACAGCGCCGCCGCCAGAAAGCTCATCGGCTTGCCGCCCTCCCCGCCCTGCGGTGCGGCAGAACGGGCAATTTTCCACGACAGCCACAGCAAATAGATACAGCCGGCCACCGCCAGCGGCAGCCGCGCCACCTGTATCCATTGCAAGGCCCAGGCCAGCAGGCTGGCGGTAATGAATACCTGGGCCGAACAACCCAGGCTGATGCCCAGCATGTGCGGCAGGGTGCGGCGAAAGCCGTAATTGACGCCGGAAGTGGCCAGCATCAGGTTGTTGGGACCAGGCGTGATGGACATCACACCCACATAGGACAGCAAGGCGGCTTCCAGCATGTGAGGGCTCCTCAGGGCAATGCATCGACCCGGTTGGTGATGCGTTTTCATCATGCTAAGGCCACAGCGCCAGATGGTGACAGCCGCAACAATTCACTATTGTCATGGTGACAGTTATACATTTACCGCAACTGTCACCACAGACTATGATGAGCACTGTCACTGTCGCCAGTTGCCGTGCTGCGGCATTGTTGATGCTTGCCTCAGCCCTGCCCGGAATACCTGCCTATGCCACCAGACATCCTGCCGCGCACCAGCGCCCCCAACGCCACCTTGTACCAGCAACTGGCCGAAGACCTGTCGCTGGCCATTGCCCGCGGCACCCTGCCGCCCGGTTCACGCCTGCCATCGGTACGGCGTACCTCGCAAAGCCGGCAACTGAGCCTGAACACCGTGGTGGCGGCTTACCGGGTGCTGGAAGACCGCGGGCTGATCGAGGCCAGGCCGCAGTCCGGCTACTATGTGCGGGCGCGCCTGCCCTCCCCCGCCCGCCCGGTGATGACTCAGAGCAGCGCCGCCAAGCCCACCGAAAGCAAGGTACTGGATTTGATCGGCGCAGTGCTGGATGCGCAGCAAACCCCCGGCTTCATCGACCTGGCACTGGCCTGCCCGCGCGGCAGCGACTTCTACCCCGGCAACAAGCTGGCCAGGCTGATGGGGCAGATATTGCGGCGTCAGCCCGGCATGGTCAGCACCTATGCCCTGCCGCCCGGCTCGGAGCGGCTGCGGGTGCAGATTGCCCGCCGCAGCATGGAGCTGGGCATGGCCTTGCAGGCGGAAAACATCATCCTCACCAATGGCTGCATGGAAGCACTGCAACTGGCACTGCGCGCCGTCACCAAGCCGGGCGATGCGGTGGGGCTGGAATCGCCCACCTATTTCAACCTGCTGCCGCTGTTTGCCAGCCTGGGCCTGAAGGCGGTGGAGATTCCCACCGACCCGCAACACGGCTTGTCGGTGGATGCGGTGGAGCTGTTACTGTCCGAAGGCCGCATCAGCGCGCTGGTGGCCATGCCCAACATTCATAATCCGCTGGGCTGCAGCATGCCGCTGGAAGCCAAAAAGCGGCTGGCGCGGCTGGTGAATCATTATCAGGTGCCGCTGATTGAGGACGGGCTGTATGCCGAGCTGCAGTTCAGCGACACCCAGGCCCCGGCGGCCAAGGCCTTTGACGAAGATGGCTGGATCATCTTCTGCACCAGCTACACCAAGACGCTGGCCCCGGATTTTCGCATCGGCTGGATGGAAGGCGGCCGCTTTGGCGCGGCCTTGCGCAAGCTGAAGTTTGCTTCTTCGGTGGCCCAGCCCATGGTGCTGTCCGAAACGCTGGGCGCGTTTCTGGAATCCGGTGGCTACGACCACCACCTGCGGGCGCTCAAGCGCCATTACGCCCAGCATGTGGAAAAAGTGCGTGGCCTGATTGCCCGTCACTTCCCGGCCGGCACCCGCGCCACCGACCCGGCCGGCGGCTTTCTGATCTGGCTGGAACTGCCGGAAGGCTGCGACAGCGTGGCGCTGTTTCATGCCGCCATTGCCGAAAACATCAGCATCATGCCAGGTCCGCTATATTCACCCGGCGGGCGCTACCGCAATGCCATGCGCCTGTCCTGCTGCTATCCGCTGGACGAGCGCTATGTCGCCGCCCTCACCCGCGTGGGCATGCTGGTGCAACAGCAACTGGCGCAGCAAGGCGGCTGATGTCGGCTTAGTGGCGTGGCCGCTGCCGGGTCTGGCTGGGCGTTTCGCCAAACAGGCGGCGATAGTCGTAGCTGAAATGGCTGGGACTGGCAAAACCCCAG
Organism: Aquitalea magnusonii; assembly: GCF_002217795.2. NCBI lineage: Bacteria > Pseudomonadati > Pseudomonadota > Betaproteobacteria > Neisseriales > Chromobacteriaceae > Aquitalea > Aquitalea magnusonii. The sequence goes on along the minus strand of NZ_AP018823.1, from coordinate 976,595 downwards.
TCTTCGGCCAGTTGCTGGATACTCTCCTGCCCGCTGACCGGTGAGCGCAGCAGGCGACGCACCTGATTAAGCCGGAGTGCGCGCAGGAAAGGCAGCGGACTCATGGCGGTGACTTCCTGAAAGCCGTTCTGCAGGGTACGGCGTGTCACATGCAGCTCACGGCACAAACCCTCCACGCTCAGCCAGTTCTGCGCCGGCTGCAAGGCGCGCTGGCGTGCCTGCTCCACCCATTGCCAGTGGCGCTGACTGCTGCCCTCACGCCGCAGCAATGGTTCTGCGGCAGACTGTGACAAGGCCAGCAGCAAGGCATCCACCGAACAATCCAGCAGTAATTGGCGGCCAATGCTGTCCGGGGTTTGCCGCGCCAGCGCCAGCAGTTCGGCAATCTGTCCGCACAAGGCCTGGTGCGTGTCTGGTGCCAGGCAGACCGCAGCCGTCTGCAGCCAGAGCGGCGGCAGCTCGCGGCCAAACAGCTCCAGATGGCGCTGCGCCAGCACCTGCTGCTCCAGCACGATGCCGTAAATGGTGAAGTCGTCCGGGGTGCGCAAGGTGAAGTCGGTGCCGCCCATGGCCACCAGCACCGCGGAAGGAGGCACGCTGCGGCCATGAAAGCGCAAGCGCTCACCACTGCCCGGTGCCGGAATGCCAAACCAGATGGCACCTTGCCACGGCTGGCATTGCTGGTAGGTTTCGCGGGCCGAGTATTCGCGGAACACCTGCAAGCGCCCCAGGCACAGCTCATCCAGCCGACCGGAAAAACGGCCACAGGAGATCTGCGCGTAATCCTGCTGCCAGCCACTGATGAAGGCGGCCTGATCGGCAGCATCATCGGCCAGGCGGGTGACAAACTGCAGTGATAAGCCATGTGCCAGCGGGTCCATCTGCGGCTCCGTGAAATCGTTGATCCTGCAGATGATTAGCAAGAAGCACACCAGCCCTGATGGCGCTTTTCTGCGCCAGCGCTATCGTAAATCGGCAAATTCCCCGCCTCGGTGCATCTGCGCCAGCCGCATGCCTCATCCCGGTGCCAAATCGGCACTGCAAGCATGCCATCGCGCACCACCAGCCATCATGGTCCGGGCATGACTCTTGCACGGTCACGACCAGGTACCGCGCAGAGCAGCGGCAGAGCGCGCAAGCGGTGATTCTTGTTTTCCGATTTCCGATAACGCCGCTTGCACCAGCCTGCCTAGCATACATCACAGACCCCGGATGCCATCGCACCGGGCAGGGAGAAGTGAGTCAAAAAAGAGGAAATGTCATGAGCAACAGCAATCACGGCCTGGCGCGCAAGCTGGGCGGCTGGCAACTATGGGGGATCGCCGTCGGGCTGGTGATCTCGGGAGAATATTTCGGCTGGAGCTATGGCTGGGCCCAGGCCGGCACGCTGGGCTTTCTGCTCAGCTCGGTGTTTGTCGCCATCATGTATACCGCCTTCATTTTCAGCTTTACCGAGCTGACCACCGCCATTCCGCATGCCGGCGGCCCGTTTGCCTATGCGCGCCGCGCCTTTGGCCCGGTGGGCGGTTTTGTCGCCGGCTTTGCCACCTTGTGCGAATTCGTGTTTGCCCCGCCGGCCATTGCGCTGGCCATTGGTGCTTATCTGAACGTGCAGTTTCCCGAGCTGAGCGCCAAGTGGATTGCCTGCGGTGCTTACATCGTGTTCATGGCGCTGAACATCGTCGGTGTCAGCGTGGCCGCCGCCTTCGAACTGGTCGTCACCCTGCTGGCCATTTTCGAATTGCTGCTGTTCATGGGCGTGGTGTCGCCGGGCTTTAGCTGGGACAACTTCACCCACCACGGCTGGGCCGGTGGCGACAGCTTCAGCCTGAGCGCCATCGGTGGCATGTTTGCCGCCATTCCGTTTGCCATCTGGTTCTTCCTGGCCATCGAAGGCGCTGCCATGGCCGCCGAGGAAGCCAAGGACCCCAGCCGCACCATTCCGCGCGCCTATGTAGCCGGCATCCTCACCCTGGTGGCGCTGGCCATGGGCGTGATGATCATGGCAGGCGGTGCCGGTGACTGGAGCAAGCTGGCCAACATCAACGACCCGCTGCCGCAGGCGATGAAGCTGATCGTGGGCAGCAACAGCGGCTGGCTGCACATGCTGGTATGGCTGGGCCTCTTGGGCCTGATTGCCAGCTTCCACGGCATCATCATGGGCTATTCGCGCCAGATTTTCGCGCTGGCCCGCGCTGGTTATCTGCCGCCGATGCTGGCGGTGATCCACCCGCGCTTCAAGACACCGCATCGCGCCATCATCGTGGGCGGGATGGTCGGCATTGCCGCCATCTTCAGTGACGACCTGATCCAGATTGCCGGTCAGCCGCTGACCGCCAACATCGTCACCCTGTCGGTATTCGGTGCCATCGTGATGTACATCGTGTCCATGCTGGCCCTGTTCAAACTGCGCCGCAGCGAACCCACCCTGACCCGTCCGTTCAGCGCACCAGCCTACCCGCTGCTGCCCGGCCTGGCACTGGCCTGCGCGGCGGTATGCCTGCTGGCCATGATCTGGTACAACCAGTTGCTGGCGCTGATTTTTGCCGGCAGCCTGGCCGTGGCCTATGCCTACTACCTGCTGACCCATCGCCAGCGTGCTGCTGCCGCCAGCGATCATCTGCTGGAAGGTGGCGACGCCACCACGCTGAAACCTGCTGTTGCCCGTAGCGAATAAGAGAGAGGCGGGGTGTGCCCGGCACACCCCGGTAAACCATGTCCTACGCCATTACCATCGGCCCGCGCCGTTACCGTTTCGACGATCTGAAAACCCTGCTGGCCCGCGCCACGCCCTTGCGTTCGGGCGACCAGTTGGCCGGGATTGCCGCCAGTAGCGCCGAAGAGCGGGTGGCGGCACAAATGTGTCTGGCCGACGTGCCACTCGCCACCTTCCTGCAAGAGCTGCTGATTCCTTACGAGCAGGACGAAGTCAGCCGCCTGATCATCGACAGCCACGACGCCCACGCCTTTGCCCCCATCCGCCACCTGACCGTGGGCGGCCTGCGCGACTGGCTGCTGTCCGATGCGGCCAATAGCAGCACGCTGGCGGCGGTGGCTCCCGGCCTGACGCCGGAAATGGTGTCCGCCGTCAGCAAGCTGATGCGCAACCAGGACCTGGTGTGGGTGGCCAGCAAATGCCGGGTGATCACCCGTTTTCGCAATACCCAGGGCCTGCCCGGCCATATGGGCGTGCGCCTGCAACCCAACCACCCCACCGACGACGCGCGCGGCATTGCCGCCGCCATGCTGGACGGCCTGCTGTACGGCGCTGGCGATGCGGTGATCGGCATCAATCCGGCCAGCGACAGCCCGGAAGCCATCCACACCATGCTGGCGATGATGGACGAAGTACGCCAGCGCTATGCCATTCCCACCCAGAGCTGCGTGCTGACCCACGTCACCAGCACGCTGGAATTGATCCGGCGTGGCGCACCGGTGGATCTGGTGTTCCAGTCGATTGCAGGCACCGAACAAGCCAATAGCGGCTTCGGCATCAATCTGGCGGTACTGGGCGAAGCACAGCAGGCCGCACTGGAGCTGCGCCGCGGCACGGTGGGCGACAATGTGATGTATTTCGAAACCGGCCAGGGCAGCGCGCTGTCGGCCAATGCCCACTGGGGCGTGGACCAGCAAAGCTGCGAAGTGCGCGCCTATGCGGTGGCGCGGCATTTTTCACCCCTGCTGGTGAACACCGTGGTGGGTTTCATCGGCCCGGAATACCTGTACAACGGCAAGCAGATCATCCGCGCCGGGCTGGAAGACCACTTCTGCGGCAAGCTGATGGGCCTGCCCATGGGCTGCGACATCTGCTACACCAATCACGCCGAAGCCGACCAGGACGATATGGACAGCCTGCTCACCCTGTTGGGTACGGCGGGCATCCACTTCATCATCGGCGTGCCCGGTGCCGACGACATCATGCTGGGCTATCAGAGCACCTCGTTTCACGATGCGCTCTACCTGCGCCAGTTGCTGGGCCTGAAGCGCGCACCGGAATTCGAAGACTGGCTGGAGGGCATGGCCATTACCCGCGCCGGCAAGCTGCAGGCACAAGACCGCCAGCAAGCCCTGTTGCAATTGATGGAGACCCTGTCATGAATGCACCTCTCAGCCACGGCAGTATCAGCCCGATTACCGAAGACAGTTGGCAGGACCTGGCCCAGCACACCGTGGCGCGCATTGCGCTGGGACGGGTGGGTGCCAGCCTGCCCACCCGCGAAACCCTGCGTTTTGCCCTGGCCCATGCCCAGGCCCGCGATGCCGTTCACACCCCGCTGGACCTGTCCGCGCTGAGCGCATCCCTGCAAGACCTGCAACTGCCCAGCCTGCAAGTGCGCAGCGCCGCCCCCAGCCGCGCCGCCTATCTGCAACGGCCGGACCAGGGCCGCCGCCTGCACCCGGACAGCCGCGCCAGCCTGCTGGCTGCCGCAGTGGAACCCTGTGATGTGCTGTTCGTGATTGGCGATGGCTTGTCGGCCCGCGCCGTGGCCAGCCATGCTGTGCCGCTGATTGCCGCCACCCTGCCCTATTTGCAAGAGCAGGGCTTGCGCCTGGGGCCGGTGGTACTGGCCACCGAAGCGCGGGTAGCGCTGGCCGATGAAGTGGGTGAATGCCTGCAGGCGGCCATGGTGGTGATGCTGATTGGCGAGCGCCCCGGCCTGAGCTCACCGGACAGCCTGGGGGTGTATCTCACCAGCGCGCCACGCAGCGGGCGCATGGATTCCGAGCGCAACTGCATTTCCAATGTGCGCCCGCAAGGCCTGCCCTACCCCCTGGCCGCCTACAAGCTGGCCTGGCTGATCCGCGCCGGTCGCACCAGCGGCACCGGGGTGGCACTCAAGGATGGCAGCGCCGCCGAGGCCGGCTGGCTGCACCTGCAACAACTGGCACTGGCCGCACAGCAGGGCTGAGGACTTCAGCCACAGCAGGCCGCCTCTTATTGCAGGCGGTCGTGCAAGGCCGCCTCGCTCAGCGGCACCGACAGACCGAAACCCTGGAACTGGCTGCAAGCCATTTCTTGCAGCAACTGCAACTGGGCCGGGGTTTCCACGCCTTCGGCCACCACGGTCTTGCCCAGATTGCGCCCCAGCGTCACCACCGCGCTCACCACCATGCGTTGCTGTTCATTGCTTTCAATGCCCGCCACCAGGCTGCGGTCTATCTTGATGATGCCCAGCGGAAAGCGCACCAGATAAGCCAGCGAGGAATAGCCGGTACCAAAATCGTCCATCGCCAGTTGTGCGCCCCAGGCCTGCAGCTCCTGCATCTGGCGGATGATGTGTTCGGTATCGCCCAATAACAGCGACTCGGTGATTTCCAGCTCCAGCCATTGCGGCGGGAAGTTGCACTCGGCCAGCACGCTGGCCAGTTCGCGGCACAAGTGGTCGCGCTCGAACAGTCGCGGCGACAAGTTGACCGCCAGGCTGATGGGCTGGCTGCGTTGATGGTTGCAACGCGCAATGGCCTGGCAGGCCTGGCGCAGAATGGTCATGGTCAGCGGCTGGATCAGACCGCATGCCTCGGCCACCGGAATGAAGCGGTCCGGCGCAATATTGCCCAGTTGGGCATGCTGCCAGCGCGCCAACGCCTCCACCCCGACAATCTGCCCGGCACGATCAAACTTGGGCTGGTAGGCCAGGGAAAATCCGCCCTGTTCCAGCGCCAGCCGCATTTCCCGCTCCAGGGTGAAGCGCTCGTCGGACTGCTGGTCCAGCTTGCCGGTAAAGAAATGCAGATTATCCTTGCCCGCCGCCTTGGCGGCATACATGGCCACATCGGCATGGCGCAGCAGCGTCTGTTCGTCCAGCCCATCGCGCGGGTACAGCGCCACCCCCAGGCTGGCGCTGACATTGCAACTTTGTGCCTGCAACTGCACCGGCTGACTGGTACGCAGCCGGATGCGCTCCAACAAGGCAGCCAGCGCGGCTTCGCTGTCCAGATCGTTGAGGATCAGCACAAATTCGTCCCCGCCCAGCCTGGCCACGGTATCGAGCTTGCGGATGCTGCCGGCAATGCGCTCGGCCACGATCTTCAGCAACTGGTCGCCGGCGGCATGGCCCAGGTTGTCATTAATGAACTTGAAGTTGTCCAGATCGATAAACACCACCGCCAGCCGGCTTTGCGCCCGCGCGGCACGGGCCACGCACTGCCTGAGCCGGTCGTACAGCAAGGCGCGGTTGGGCAGGCCGGTCAATGCATCAAAATTGGCCTGCATCTCCAGTTGCTGCTGGTAATGCTTGCGCTCGGAAATATCCTGCACCGTGCCTTCGTAATACAGGAAACGACCGTGTTCCGACGACACCACATGTGCGTTTTCCGAAATCCAGATGCGCTTGCCATCCTTGCGGTAGACCTCGGATTCGAAGTTGACCACTTCGCCAGCCGTTTCCATCAGGTGCAAAAAGGCTTCACGCCGCCCGGCTTCCACATACAACTGGCAACTGATGTCGGACAGATTGAGTATCAGCTCTTCCGGCGAGGCATAACCATACAGCCGCGCCAGGGCCGGATTGGCCGCCAGGTAACGTCCGGTCTTGCTGCTCTGGAAAATCCCCTCCTGCGCATGCTCGAAAATGGTGCGATAACGCATTTCGGCCTGGGCCAGCGCCCGGATGGTGCGCTGCTGGCTGGTGACATCCATCACGAAGCCTTCCAGCAGCATGCCATCGCCATCCGGCGAAGCCACCCCGCTCTCCCTCACATGGCGTATCTGGCCTGCGGCAGTGCGAATACGGTATTGCAACTGAAAGCGGCCATTGCCACGCAAGCTGCCCGCCAGGGCCTCGGCTACTGCGGCGCGGTCATCCTTGTGAATCACGCCCATCCAGCCTGCATCACTGGCCAGCAGCGTGGCGGCGGCATAACCGGATAAGGCCAGACAGCCACGGCTGACAAACTGCATGCGCCGCGCCGGATCATCCCGGCCACGGTAAGCCATGCCATCCAGATGATGAATCAGGTTTTCCAGCACACTTGGCTGAAACGCCGACAAAACATGAGTCGGACCGGGACGGGAAGATTGGGTACTGGGCGTCAAGGCAGTGCAACCTGTCAGTCATGGGATAACAGACTGAAACCAGCAATAAACATGCCCGTGTTTCTTGCCTGGCGGCCGGAGCAGGCTTGCCGTCTTTACATGGGCAAGCATTCCGCCAGGCAGGTGAATACGGTAGCATGCTGCGGTGCAGGCACTATCTTGCCCTGCCCGCTCGTACAATCTGGCTGCGCTTGCGCAGTTCTGCCTTATCACGGAGACCCATGCGGGCCATTGTCATTCTCAGCACACTGCTGCTGCTTGGCGGCTGCAGCAATCTGATGCAAAGCAGCCGGGACTTGCTGCAATCCCTGAACCGGGCAATCGCCGGCCCATCGTCTCGCGCCAATGCCAGCAGCAATGCCGCCGGCACACCTGCCACCGACTGTTACGTCAGCAAATACCTGATTGCCTGGGGCAGGGAATACAAGGAAGCCAGCGGCAGCGGTTTGATCAGCAGCTATAGCATCACCACCGACCAGGGCCAGCTGCATGTAGACGATACCGCCGTCTACAACGACATCATGGCCAATAAGGGCAAGGAAATTCTGCTGCAGATGTCAGCCGCCAGCGGTGGCTGGATTGTCGATCTACCCGGCGACAGTCAGCGCAACCGCATCCGCAGCAGCGTGATGTGTCACCCGCTGGGTGGCCCCGGCATACCCGGCCCCTGAGGCCTGGTCCACTACAAGCACCATGACGGCTGGCCATGCCGGTTTAGCCGGCAGGCCGGAATTATTGCAATATTCTGACTTGCATCACAGATCGCCTGATGATGCTTGGCTGTTTGCAATAACAGTAGCTATAGTGTGGCTTACCAGCAGAGTCGGGAATAATGAATAAAAATAAAAAAATATTTAAATATTTTCTGATAAAACAAAATTCAAGCTCGGCACTTGCCGTCAGCAGTAGCATGCATCAGGCTGTCATGCACAAAAATACCGCCGCACGCATTGACGCGCGGCACACCAGTAAGGGCATTGTCCTGTACCGGTTATCTTCCACACTTCGTCTAGGATACCCCTGTGTCAGACCTTCTTAAAAAAATCGATGCCAGAACAAAACTGGCAGGGACCAACAAGCTGGAAATCCTGCTGTTCTCCCTGGGTCACGACCAGCGTACCGGGAGAAAAGAAGTTTTCGGCATCAATGTCTTCAAAGTGCGTGAAGTCATGCGCACCCCCGAAATCACTTCCGCTCCTGAAATGCCCTCCTCCGTCGAAGGCATGGTCAGCCTGCGCGGATCCCTGGTCCCCGTCATCGATCTGGCCAAGTACGCCGGCATCGTCACCAGCAACAAGCCCGAAATCATGATCGTGACCGAGTACAACGGCCACACCCAGGGCTTCCTGGTCGAGGCCGTCGATACCATCCTGCGTCTGGACTGGTCCGCCATGCGCGTGCCGCCCGACATGATCACCAACCGCATGGCCGGCCTCGTCACCGCCGTCACCGAGCTGGATCACGGCACGCTGGTGATGATGATGGACGTGGAAAAAGTCCTGGCCGAAACCTCCCTGGTCGACGACTCGCATCACTTCATCAATATCGAGCCGGTGAAAGAAGAACGCATGATCTTCTTCACCGACGATTCCGCCGTCGCCCGCAAACAGATCGAGCGCACGCTGGACGCCATGCAGGTCAAATACGCCTATGCCATCAACGGCATGCGCGCCTGGGAAGAATTGCAAAAAATGGCCATGCAGGCCGACTTGTCCGGCAAGCGCCTGAACGAAACCCTGCATCTGGTGCTCACCGATGTGGAAATGCCGGAAATGGACGGCTATATGCTGACCAAACTGATCAAGAGCGACCCGCGCTTTGCCGGTATTCCGGTGCTGATGCATTCCTCGCTCTCCGGCAGTTCCAACCAGAAGCTCGGCCAGTCCGTCGGCGTCGATGAGTACGTTTCCAAGTTCGAAGCCCAGAAGCTGTCGATGAAGTTGCGCGAAATGCTCAAGCTGACCAACAACTAAACCAGAACAGACTTCATCCGGGAGAGGTATCCAATATGTCAGCAACCGACGCATCCCTGCTCGCCAGCGTGGACGCCCGCACCAAGCTTGCCGGCTCCAACAAGATGGAAATCCTGCTGTTTTCCCTGGGAACCCGTGAAACCTTCGGCATCAATGTGTTCAAGGTGCGCGAGGTGTCCCAGACCCCCGCCATCACCAAAACCCCCAACATGCCCTTTGGCGTGCAGGGTGTGTTGTCGCTGCGCGGCAACATCATTCCGGTGATTTCGCTGGCGCGTTTTGTCGGCTCCGAGCAGAGCGGCCGCAAATTCGACACCATGATCGTTACCGAATTCAACAAGAGCACCCAGGCTTTCCTGGTGGACTCGGTGGACCGCATCATCCGGGTGGACTGGGATCGCGTACGCGCCCCGGAAAACATGATGAACAGCAGCAGCACCACCAATTCCAACCTGATCACCGCCATTACCGAACTGGAAGACGGCAAGCTGGTTTCCATTCTGGACGTGGAGCAGATTCTGGCCACGGTGGTGGGCGAACCGCGCCTGCCGGAAATTCCGACCGCGCAGATGGACAGCGACCAGTACCTGTTCTTCGTGGATGACTCGGTGGTGGCGCGCAAGGAAATCACCAGTGTGCTGGAAAAAATGGGCATCAAGTTCCAGCAGGCCACCAATGGCCGCGAAGCGTGGGAGCGCCTGCAGGTGCTGGCCAGCCGCACCTGGGGTGAGGATGAGTGCCTGCACGACTACCTGAAGATCATTCTGGTGGATGCGGAAATGCCGGAAATGGACGGCTATGTGCTGACCAAGCTGATCAAATCCGATGTCCGCTTCAAAGGCATCCCGGTTATCATGCACTCCTCGCTGTCATCCAATGCCAACAAGGCGATGGGTTCCAGCGTGGGTGTGGATGCCTATGTTGCCAAATTCGATCCGGCAATCCTGGCTGAAACCCTGATTCCCTACCTTCAAAGATAAACAGCCCGGCCCGGCACAAGACCCGGGCTGCTGACGGGCAGAGATTACGGATTCATTCTTTGGAGCTTCACTTATGGTGGACAAGAACATGAAGTTTCTGGTCGTGGATGATTTCTCGACCATGAGACGTATCGTACGCAACCTGCTCAAAGAGCTGGGTTTTACCAATATCGACGAGGCCGAAGATGGCCAGGTGGCCTTGCACAAGCTGAAAACGCAAAGCTTCGACTTTATTGTTTCCGACTGGAACATGCCGAACATGACCGGCATCGAGCTGCTCAAGGCAGTACGGGCCGACCAGCAGATCAAGCATCTGCCCTTCATGATGATTACCGCCGAAGCCAAGCGGGAAAACATCATCGAGGCCGCCATGGCCGGTGCCAGCGGTTACATCGTGAAGCCCTTTACTGCAGCAACCCTGGAAGAAAAGATGAACAAGATCTTCCAGACCATGAACAAGTAACGCATACACATGGCAAACCGACCTGCCAGGTCAGCCCAGAGGAGAAGCTATCGTGCCGGATCATATTCTAGATAGCGGAGATTCACCGGATCTCGAAGCATTGTTCGACAGCATTGCCAGCCAGCAAAAAGAAGCCACCGAAACCCAGCCCGCAGCAGAAGCAGCCGTGCAAAGCACCGGCACGGCACATGGCGGGAACGAAGAAATGTACGAGCAGATCGGCCAGATCACGCGCAAGATGCACAATACCCTGCGTGACATGGGCTACGACAAGTCGCTGGAGCGGGTGGCCGATGCGATTCCGGACGCGCGCGACCGTCTGAGCTACATCGCCTCGCTGACCAAGAGTGCCGCCGACCGGGTATTGAACGCAATTGATGTGGCCCAGCCGCTGCAGGACAATCTGGGCAGCAGCTCACAAACCCTGTCCGAACGCTGGAACCTGCTGTACGCCAACCAGCTATCCACCGCCGAGTTCAAGCAACTGGCCGATGACACCCGCCAGTACCTGAACCAGGTGCCGCAACAAACACATGAAACCAGCACCCAGTTGCTGGAGATCGTCATGGCGCAGGACTTTCAGGATCTCACCGGCCAGGTCATCAAGAAAATGATGGACATGTTCAAGACCCTGGAAGCAGAAATGGTGGCGCTGCTGGTGGAGTTCTCACCAGAACACAAGAAGGGTGCGCTGGACACCAGCCTGCTCAACGGACCGGCCATCAATCAGGAAGGCAATCCGGACGTGATGTCCAACCAGCAACAAGTGGACGACCTGCTGGACAGCCTGGGCTTCTGAAACCCGCCCATCGCCCGCCTCCCCCGCAAACAGGCCCTGACAGCATCAGGGCCTGTTTTCCGTACCGCCCGCAGCAGAAGCGGGCCTCCCTTACAGTCCGCGGCAGTCTCACCTGCCGGCCATATGCCACACGCTGTCCGCGCCACCTGCCGACAGGCGGCGGCCGACAAACGCCGCCTGCCAGGCCAGCAGCCCACTGGCAAGCAATGCCGTCACATCGACGGCCCACCCGGTGGCATAGCCGCCCTGCGCCACCGCCACCAGCAAGGACGACAGGGGCAGGGCCAGCGTGGCCAGCGTGCAGAACCACAGCAAATCACGGGATGCCCAGGCCGCGCCGCGCAGGAAAGCCCAGGCAATGGACAGCAGGAATACCGCGTAGTAAAGCGGCAGATGCCATTCCTGCCCGGCGGCAAAATGGTTCAGCAGCTTGCTGGCGGCCAAGGACAGGGAAATGCCACTCATGCACCCCAGGCTGATTCCCACCGACAGCGCGGCCATGCAGCGCACATCACGCCGCTGTTGCGGCACGCGGCTGTCGCCACGCGCGGCCTTTACCCTGCGCGACTCTATCCACAGCAGGTTGCCACTGTAAAACAGCCAGGCACCGGCCATGGCCAGCAGGAAATACAGCCACTGCAGCAACACGCCGCCAAACGATGCCATGTGCAGGGCAAAGAAGCTGCTGATGAAGGTGTTGGAGAGCGATTGCGCGCCTGGCACCATCTCCTTGCTCACCAGCTTGCCGGTATATGGCTGCAGCACCAGAAAGCCGCCACGCGGACGTGGCATCACCGCCCGGCTGTCATGTCCCCACACTCTCACCAGCGGGCGCGCACCCGCAATATCCTGGTATTGCAAGGCATCCACCTGCATGGTTGGTGCCAGTTGCTGCGCGCGTGCCAACAACTGTTGCGGGCTCAGCAGCTTGACCGGCGGATGTCCGGGCAAGGCTTGATGCTGCATGCTGCGCACCGGGCGCGGCGGTTTGCCGGACAGTTGGTCCTGCACCACGTAGAACAGGTCATGATAGGCAAATACCACGGCGGTGATGGCCATCACCAGATGAAACGGCAGGCTGATAATGCCGACGATATTGTGCGCATCCAGCCACATGCGCTTGAGGTTGCGGCCGGTACGCAGCAGGAAGAAGTCCTTCACCAGAGAAGGCAGCAGCACCACCACACCGGAAATCAGCGCCAGTGCATACAGGACGGCAACCACCCCCATCACCCAGCGCGCATAGTCATGATCCACCGGCAGGCCGATTACCCGGTGCAGGGTATCGATAAAGTCCGGCAGCCCGGCACCGTGCAACTGGCGGATTTGCAGGCTGCCGTCTTCACCCAGCCCGGCCATGAACCATCGTCCCGCCGCATGCTCTTCTTCGCCATCGCGCTCCTGCCAGCTCAGGCGGGCCGGAATGCCGCCCTGCTCCGTTACATGCACGGTAAAACCGGCAGCCACGCCGGGCTTGCTGCTCAGCACGGCGTCCATCAGCCGGCCTGCGTCTGCCAGCGCCACCATGCGTAACTGCGCCGGCGGCTGCAACCAGGCACGCAGCGGCTCCTTGAACACGGCAAAGGCACCGGCATAAAACGCAATGAACAGGCCCAGACCGGCAATGATGCCTACCCAGGTATGCAGCGATTTGTAGATACGGATGATTTCCGAGGGGACTTTCATGCCAGCACCCTCCGGCTGAGCCAGGCCAGCCACAGCCAGGCCAGTGCGTTTGCGCTCCCCAGACAGACCAGGGCGCGCCATGCATTGCGAAACAGATAAACCCCGCCAGCAACACCAAGCCAGACCGGCGCCACCAGCCACATGGCAAGCTGGGCGCGTACCGGCAGCGGTACCTCATCAAGCAGCCGCAACAACAGTCCACCACAGGCAAACCCCAGCGCCAGGCCCAGCACCTGCCCGGTCAGCGTTTTGGCCAGCCAGTGTTTACGGATGGGAGAACGGTGCATCAGCCGGCCCTCCCGCTGCGCCGCAGCACACCCAGATAAGGGCAGAGCTGCAGCAACAGCATGCTCAGGCTGATGAACACAAAGACCGCGCTTAGCAACTGAAACACCGCACACAAGCACAGCAGCCCCACCAGCAATAGCGCCAGGGCAAGCAGCCGCGCCGCGGTGCGGGGCAAGGGACGGGAGCGCCAGTTCTGGTTGGCCGAGGCCAGAAACAGGCTGGTAATGCCCAGCGCGATGGCCAGCACGCCATATACAAGATTCATCATCGGGACTTCCGGCATAAGCCATGCCATATCAGGGTTGTTGAACAAAAAACTCCATGCCGCGTGCCAGCGCCGGCAGCCAGGCAAAGCCATGATTCTCGCCCTCCAGCACCTGGAAACGGACACGACCGGCCTGTCCGGGCAAGGCCTGCAAGGCTTGGGCCAGCTTGCGCGCCGGGGCGATCATCGGTCGCGACAGCAAGGCCGCGCGCCGCTCTGCCGACAGTTTTCCTGCTGGCAGCTCATCCTCCAGCGCCCCCACCGTCAACTGGAATGCCGGCAGACCATCAGCGGGTACTGCTGTCGGTAGCTGATCGAGCACCATCTGGTTTTCCCACCACAAGGAAGGGCTGGATGCCAGGCAGGTGGAAAAGGCTTGCGGGTATTTCAGGCAGACATAACTGACAAACAAGCCGCCAAAGGAATGGCCGAAAATCCCCTGCCGCCGGGCATCCACCGGGAAGCGCGACCGGATCAGCGGCTTGAGCTCGGTTTGCAAAAACTGGAAGAAACGTTCTGCGCCGCCATAAGCGGCAGCTAGCGGCTGGCCTGGCGCGGAGGGGGTGTAATCCCGCGCGCGACCGTCGTAATTGAAATCATCCTGCTGCGGATAAGCCACAGCCACCACCAGCGGCGGCACCAGGCCGGTTTCACTGCTGCGCCGGGCAATACCCCGGGCAATGAAGGCCGCAACCGGAAAGGCGGCATTGCCATCCAGCACATACAGTACCGGATAGCCCTCAGCCGGGGCCGGGGTATCCGGCCGGGACACCATGATGCGATAAGATACGCCGTTGCTGCGTGACTGCAGGTCGATCTGCTGCCCGGCCTGAGGCGTGAGCACCTGCCAGCCGGCAGCGGCCGATACGGCTGACAGCCCGAAGGCCATCAGCCCGCATACGCTCCGGCGCAGATGCTGTCGGAGTTTACCCATCGCTCAGAAGTCCGTGGTGGCTGACACGGTGTAGGTGCGTGCCTGACCCAGGGTGGCAATCGGCGTACTGTCGCTGAAGCTGCCCGAGTAGTAGTGGCGGTTGAACACATTGTCCACACCAGCACGGAACACGGTTTTCTTGCCGCCCACACGGGTGGTGTAGCGCGCCCCCAGATCCAGCTGACTCCAGCCGGAAATCTGCTGGGTATTGGCGGCGTCCAGATACAGACTGCTGGTGGCCATCACGCGGCTGCTCAGCGTCAGGCCCGACACCCAGGGCGTATCCCACTCCACCCCCATATTGCCCTGCCAATGCGGCACGCCCACCGCCCGCTTGCCGTCGTACTGGCCATAGGCCGTCTTGGTCTGCACACCCTGGCTGTAGGTGATACCACCCAGCAGACGCAGCGCACGCGTCAGCTCACCGCTGGTACTCCACTCCAGCCCGCGCACCCGTTTTTCGCCACTGTCCACATAAGTGGGATTGGCCGTGCTGCCGATGGCCACCAGGGTGGGCTTGGTGATTTCAAACAGGCTGGCGCTATGAGTGAAACTGCCGGCATCCCACTTAAGCCCCATTTCCTTCTGCTCGGTCTTGTAGGGTGAAAACACCTGGTTGTAGTTGGTGGCGGCGGTATCGGTCACGGTATCGCCCTTGGACAGACCTTCCACATAATTGGCGTACAGCGAGACTGCAGGTCCCCAAGGTTTCACCACCACGCCAACAGCGGGCGAGACTGCCGACTTGTCATAGCTGGCCGTGGTGGCACCCGCGCTATTGTATGAAGTGGTCTGCACCCGCTGGCTGCGCAGGCCCAGGGTGAGCTTGAGCCGGTCATCCAGCAGGGAAAGCGTGTCCATCAAAGCCAGGCTGGACAAGGTGACATCGCCGGTTTTCGGCGCGGTGGACGGCGTGCTCGGCATCACCGCTGTCACCGGCGCGTACAGATTGGACGAGAAGCTCGTCATATTCACCGCAGAGCCGCTTTCCTGCTGCAACTCGCTGGCATGCACCACCAGCTCGTGCCCGATGCTGCCAGTGTTGAAGCGGCTGCGGATACCCGCCTCTGCCGAGACATTCTCGTCATAACCACGCTGCGCCACCATGCGGCCGCTAAAATTGCCATTGGCCTGGATGCTGCGCGCATGGGTGCCATTGATGAAGCCGTCGTAGTCGTGTCGCATGGTACCCAGACCGGCAAACAGCGATACGGCGTCATTCAGCGCATACTCACCGCGCAGAATGGCTGCCTTGCTTTCCAGCGTGCCTTGCGCATTGGGGAACAGATTGGTGCTGGCATCCAGTGCCGCGGGAATCGCGCTGGTGGCAAACCAGTACATGGCGGGCGTACCACCGCTGAAGGTTTCCTTGCTGTAATAGGCATCAAGGCTGGCCTTGAGCTGCTGGCCACGATAATCCAGCGCCGCAGACAGGAAATCACGCTTCTTGGACTGGCCGCTCAGCGTGGTATCACCGTCACTGAGCGCGGCATTCACCCGCACGCCCCATTCATTGTCCTCACCATAGCGACGCCCCACATCCAGCGTGGTACCCAACTGGGAGTCCGACTGAAAACCAACGGACACCCGGGTCAGCGGCGTATCAGCCGCCCGCTTGGGCACAAGATTAATCACCCCGCCCACCCCACCGCTGGGGGCCATGCCGCTGAACAAGGCACTGGGGCCCTTGAGCACTTCCACCTGCTCGATGAACTCCACCGGCGTATGGCCATAGGGTGCCAGACCATACATGCCATTGATGGCCAGATCATTGGCGCTGACATCAAAACCGCGAATGCGGTAGTTCTCGTAGGCATGGCCGCTGGAGGTGGTAAACCGCACGGATGGATCGTTCTGCATCACATCAGCCAGGGTTTTGGCCTGTTGATCCTCAATCAGCTGTGCGGTGTAACTGGTAATGCTGAACGGCGTATCAAGCACCGCCTGCTTACCCAGCACCCCCACGCTGGCAGCTTTCGACACCTGCCCTGCCGCATAGGCAGCAGCCAGCGGCGGCTTTTCCGCCGTAACAACAACGGTAGAAAGTTCGGCAGCATCGGCAGCGACATTCCCCTTCGCGCTTTCTTCAGCCAGCAGAACAGTTGGAAACGTGGCAACTGCCAATGCAATGGCAATTGGCGTCATCCGCAGCGACATAACTTCTCCTTGCAAGAAATCACACCAACCCCGGAACAGGCTGGTGCAACCATCCATGAGCGATGGACAAAGAACCGGCGTGAAATGCCCTAGCACCGCCGCTATCAGCCTCCCTCAGGGCCAAACAGCACAGGCCAGGCCAGCACGACCGCAGTGTTCTCCACTTGCCGGAGATGGCAGCCCGCAAGCTGGCAAACCATTCCACATCATTTTTTTCTTGGACTGGAAGCAACCGCCAAGTGGAAAGATGCGCATACTAATGCAAATGATTCCTATTTGCAATTAATTTAATCACGATGACATAATGCGGCACCATGCGGTAAACAATTCGCTCAAGAGAAAAGCCGAAGCGGCATACAACAAGACAAGACCCACGAAAGCAGTGGGTGGCGTAACGCGGCCGCCGACGCCACATCAGCGCAGGAGCAAGCAGACAAAGCACACCCGGACACCGGCCGGCGGCAGCGGAAGGCGGTGGACATCATTTGCCTCGACTGGATGCCACCAACTTCGCCGAGGCCCAAGCTGCCGGCAACGCCCTTGTGTCGCAAGTCGTGGAATGGATCGCCCGGAAGCTGAGGCGGACTTACGTGCAGGGGTGGAGAGTAAACAGAACGAAGGGGGCTGAAGCACCCTTTTATGCATTGTGGATTGAGAGTAAGGTGGTGGGTATTGGCCAGGAGCGGAGGTATGCACAGACCTTAGGCGATGATAAGATCGCGACTTCGTAATCGGGGTACCGCTCTCTCAACCTCTGCCTGCGCTCGGTATAAGCGTGTGGACTAGAGGTGCTCTATGCGTGACTCTACATATGCATGGCTTGTACTCGCTGCAAGCGTGCTGGCCGAGGTTGCCGGAACCATGGCCCTTCGCCATTCTGACGGCTTCACCCGACTTATTCCTTCTCTCATCACTGGTCTTTGCTACACCGCAGCCATCTGGCTTATGGCTGTATCTGTGCGGAATCTTGCAGTCGGCTTGGCTTATGCCGTGTGGGCGGGCAGTGGTACCGCCGTAACCGCACTGCTCGGAATCATTTTGTTTGAAGAGTCAGCCAGCCTACTTCGGCTCTCTGGCTTGGGACTCATCATTTCTGGTGTTGTCGTTCTGAATCTGAGCGCACAGTAATTTCGCCTGAAATGACTGCTTTAGGTCATAAGCTGCCAATCATGAGATGAGTGCCCACAGACGGTCCTGACCGAAACGATACAAGTCGCCGACCAACATGACACCCTGCCTTCACGCAGGGTGTTTTCATTTGCAGGTAGTGGTAGAGGACGGCGAACCGGGACTTGACTACCCTCCTCCATCACAGGGAACGGTAGCAGGAAGGAAGCGTTAGATTTTTGTGCGCCGGTGACAAAAAAAGCGCAAATAGTGCCAAAAACCCTGCAAATTGGCGGTGACAATAAAAGTGCAAACGAGTGCCAAAACTGCCGCAAAGTTACAGTGTGCAAAAGAATCCGCGACGTTACATTTAATGCAGGTTTTTATGCAGGAAAAATCCAATAGGCAACAAAAAAGCCCTGAATGATCAGGGCTTTAATGTAGATATCTGGCGGATAGGGGGGGGATTCCAAATTTCATTACAAAACCCCCTTATTCTCTTGGCACTTTTCGTACTTCTACACATATAAACATCAACTTTTGTGTAGAAATCACTTTTTTAGTGTAGCTGATGTATAGGCGGCTTGCTAACCTTTATGGATATCTTGGCATCAACGTGGAGAATACGTGTCTCAGCCCGGACGATCATTTGAGTAAACGTATCTGGAAACTTGCCACTACCCGTGATGGTATGGGTATGCTTCTCCAATCCCTACGGCAGCAGCAACAATGATCGTCAAACTGCACAAACAAGCCCGCACGACACCGGCTATCCGCGAAGAAATCCGCAACGCAACCGGTACCCTGGCCGAACTTGCGGCGCGCTTCAACATCAGTATTCCCACCATCATGAAGTGGAAGAACCGCGACTCGGTTCAAGCCGCTCGCACACCGCCCATCGGCTACAAACCACGCTGACGCCTGCGCAGGAACGTATCGCGGTTGAACTGCGCAAGATACTCAAGCTCGGTTTGGACGATCTGCTCGTCGTCGTACGCGAGTTCCTGAACCCCTCCGTTTCACGCTCCGGACTGGATCGCTGCCTGCGCCGCCATGGCATCGGCAGCCTGCGCGACCTAGAGCCAGCACCGGCCAAACGCCCCGGCAAGCCGTTCAAGGCGTACGACCCCGGCTATTTCCGACGTCAAATATTTGCCGCAAATGCGGGACGAAACGTCCCGCCGCTACTTGTTTGTCGCGATCGACCGGGCTACGCGCTGGGTGTTTGTGCAGATCAAGCCAAACAAGACGGCCGGTGCCGCCCGGGCGTTTCTGAACGCCTTGCAGAAAGCGGCACCGTGCCATATCCAGACGATCCTGACCGACAATGGCAGTGAGTTCACTGACCGGCTATTCAACAAACAGAAACACCCCAGCGGCGAGCACGAATTCGACCTACGGTGCGCAGAGTTCGGTATCGAGCACCGGCTGACCAAGCCGCGCAGCCCGCAGACAAACGGCATGGTCGAACGCTTCAACGGCCGGATCAGCGATGAACTGGCGACACACCGCTTTGAATCCGGTGCCGACTTGGCTGATACGCGGGAACGCTATGTGCTGCTCTACAACCAGCATTTACCGCAATTGGCGCTACAGCATCGGACACCGATTCAGACCATGAAAGAGTGGCAAAAGCAGCATCCCGGTTTATTTAAAAAGCACGTGAGCAATCGCCCGGACTGGACATTTAGCCCACACAGTCCTGATTCAGTATCCATGATGTGACAGTTCTGAGTGCCCCGGGCGAATATGCGTATCTCCCTGACAGCAGAAATAATCCCCGTTTCCAAAAAGGCCACTGAGAGGACAGTTGATAATCAAACCATTCACTTCGTAAAAGCCCGTGAGTTGCCCCCGGCAATTTTCTGATACAGCGAGGAGTACGGGATGGTAGTGCTTTGGCCCAGACCGCAACTGTTTCATCAGCGTCTACATTCCGGTCATCCTGGCCCATCACAATTAACACCGGAGTATGTGTGCTGGAAATATCTTTCGTCGCATCAGCCAGGGAATTCCTGCGTTCAAAGTCCTGGCGCGTACATTGGGAATTGCAGGGAAGAACAGCTGCTTCTTCTGTAAACTGGCGGTCAAAAACCTCTGCTTCATGTTTTTTAGCATCCTGAATATCGTCCAGAGAGAAGCCTTCGACTTTAAGTCGTTGTCCTGTATAGTATATGCTCTGATTCCGCCAGTTTATCGCCGCACCTATGAGTACAGCAAATTCGGTTGTTGTCAGTTGGCTTGACTGTGGTACAACCCAACCTGCCTGCGAAAAGCCGAGATAACCTCCGCGACTTTCTTTCAGTTCTGGCTGTTCTCTTATTTTTTTTAACGCCAAGACCGCCTCCTCTGCGCGATCTGACATTGTCTGCGCCAGCCAGTTACCTGTACTCTTACCGACACCAGGTTTATCCCATGAAAAAACAGCAATTCCCTGCGAGACAAGAAATTTAACAAATGGAATATATCCGCCTTCTGACCAGCGATCCTGAAGACCGTCTCCATGAACTAAAAGCACAAATGGAGGAAAAACCTTACCAGGAGGTAGAATTAACGTGCCCTCCAGAACATTGTTACTATGCTCAAAAGATACAGTACGCTTCTGCACGTCACCTGGAAGATCGAAATCAGACAATCGGTCAAGTAAAAAAACAATGAGGACGGCAATAATAATCGAAAATGATACCACATATTTAACCATGCATAACTCTCTATGATTTATAAAATTAAATAGACTTTTTTTGAAAAAGCAGCCGCAGGTCGAACTCTCCCAATCCCCAGACGGATTTATCCCATGCGGACCGTTTGCGGCGTGCCCAGTGCTGTGAAGCGATTTAGAATCGCTGCACAGATTTGAAGCTCCGCCACCTGCCGGTCAAAGTCCCGTGACTTAACCCGGTCTGCCAGCAATTTGAAACAGTGCATCTTCGTTTCGACCAGACTGTGGCGATGGTAGCCGCTCCACTTTTTCCAGAGTGTGCGCCCTAGATACTTCACCGAGCGTAGTGACTCATTGCGAGCCTGATTGCCCAGTGAACTCCCTTTCCAGAATTGGCCGTTTCGACGTGGGGGAATGATGGCTGCTGCTCCACGCTCTGCAATCGCTGCGTGACATAGGCGTGTGTCGTACGCCCCATCCGTGGTCACTGTCACCAGTCCCTCTACCGCCGGAATTTGCGCTAGTAGCTCTGGCAGCATCGTGGCATCTCCAGTGCGATTGTCGGTCACTTCCATTGCCCGGATTTCCAGCGTTTGCGCATCAATTCCCAGATACAGTTTGCGCCATTGGCGGCGGTAGTCTGCACCATGCTTTTTCACTTTCGACTCGCCTTCACCCATCATTTTGATGCCGGTGCTATCCACCAAGAGATACAGACAACCCTGTTTTTTTGTACCGGAATGCGCACTTGCAGGTCTTTCTGGCAGCGGGAAAGGGTATTGAAGTCGGGAACGGCCCAGTCAAGCCCAGTCACTTGAAGGACTGGTTGTAGGACTGCCCATTGATGGTTTGGTACTTGGGAGGGAGGGGTTTGCTCATGCTGTCATTCTACCGAACAGACGCAAGCCCTGATTTGTGCAACAAGGCCCTTCAAAATCATATCAAGTCTCTCTTTAGCAATTAATTTTAAAGAAAGAGAATGATTAATTCTGCATCTATTGAATGGAGAACATTTGTCGTTAATGTGTAGATTTCATGGAGGGCGGTTTCAAGAGCCAAGCGTGTAAAACAACATGCAAAAGTATCCACTGGAGGCAGGATAAAGATGAAGCCTGCCTCCTGCAAAAACCCGTCTGTGAATCAATACCCTGCAGTCAAACCGAAATCCAGCATGACATTGGCTCCGGTCACCCCTGCACAGGCGGGAGACAGCAGCCAAAGTACATGGTCGGCCACCTCGGAGGGGGTCAGGAAACGGGCTTTGTCCTGTTGAGGATAGTGCGCCATCAGTCGGCGATAGTAGCCTTCCGGATCGCCATCCCCGTAGCGTGCAGCCTGGAACTCCAGCATGGGGGAGAAAATATCGGACGGGCACAAGGCATTGACGCGAATACCACTGGGGGCCAATTCCCTGGCCAGCGCCTTACTCATGACGGTGACGCCCCCCTTGCTGGCACAGTAAATGGCGGCACCGGCATTGCCGATCACACCGGCATCGGAACTGACATTGACGATGGCTCCCTGCGTCTCGCGCAGCGCCGGAATGGCACGGCTGCAAAGAAAGAACACCGCCTTGAGGTTGATATCCACGCAATGACGCCAATCGTCTTCGCTGGCCAACTCGCTTGGCCCTTCCACCCATACGCCTGCGCAGTTGGCCAGCCCATCCAGCCGGCCGTATTGCTGCAGGCTGAAGTCAATCAGGGCTTGCGTGTTTTCAGCCTGGCGCAGGTCGGCAGCAAAGGCCGCAGCGCCAAGCGCGTCTGCGCGCTGTTGCAGCAGATCGCGCTGTACGTCGGTCATGACAACCTGCGCCCCCAAGGACAACAGTTTTTCCGCCACGCTCCCACCCACCCCGCCGGCAGCACCGGTTACCAGGTAGACACGTCCGGCAAACAGATCTGGCTTGAATGGTGTCATCCCTTGCGCTCCTGCAGACAGTTGGCACCATCCACCACCAGCATTTCTCCATGGATGTAGCTGGCGGCGGGCATGGCAAGGAATACGATGACCGCGGCCATTTCTTCCGGGGTACCGGCACGGCCTATCGGGGTATGCATTGCGGCTTGCTTCTCCACCTCAGTCTGCGATGCCGTGGCCACCCAGCCCGGTGCAACACAGTTAACGGTAATGCCCTTGTGGCCAACTTCCAGCGCGAGTGCCCGGCTCATGCCTACCATGCCGGCTTTGGCCGCGCTGTATGCCACTTCACCGGGGTTCGCCACGACTGGGCCAGTGACCGATGCCACGTTGATGATGCGGCCCTGGCCTGTCGCCAGCATGCCGGGCAACACACGCCGCGTCAGCAAATAGCAAGTATCGAGATTCCGCTGGATGGTTTTTGACCAGTCGCTATCCGCCAGCATGTCAAAGCTGATAAATGACTCGGCCTGCCCCTCCTGCGCCATACCCGCGTTGTTAACCAGAATGTCGATGCGAGGAAAGTCATGCGTCACTCGCGCCAGCAAGCGATCCACTTCATCAGCAACGGTAAGGTCTGCGGTATAGCCCTGAGCCGCTATGCCTTGTTCTCGCAAAGAGGCTGCACGTTCGTGGATACGGGGGCCCGTGGCACACAAGGCAACACGGCAACCAAGCTCGCCCAGTAATCTGGCAGTGGCAAAGCCGATACCTTCTGCGCTGCCGGCACCACTGATCAGCGCGGTCTTCCCTTGCAAACTGAACAAGGGATGTGCTGCAGGCGGATGTGTCATTGTCTTTGTCATCAATTCAACATTTATGATCAAATAAATAAGGATTGAATCGATATTTACCACAAACATCCTGCATACTTGCAAATTTATGATCAAATATCGGCCCAGTTGCTATCGCTAGTGTTTTAACTTGGCAACATCACCCCTAACCGTGGTCGCTGAAGGAGTAGAAAGCACGGAACAAGCAAACGTGCTGCGTAAGCTTTGCTGCACAGTCGGGCAGGGCTTTATGTGGTCTCCAGCAGTGGCCCGCCACGCAAGCCTTGCAGCTACTGCAAAAAATGGGGCGGAGAGACAACCAAAACCACGCTGGACCTGTCACCGTTCCAGCGCCTGCACCAGTTGGAGGCACTGTACCAGGACGCCCCGGTCGGCTTGTGCTTTATTGATTGCCAGATGCGGATTGTCAGTGCCAACCAGTTACTGACTCGCTATCCGGGCATGGAGCTGGATTCCATACTACGCAACCCTGCCAGCCAAGTATTCGGTGATGAAATGATGCCCGACCTCATGACGGCACTGGTGCAGTTGATGGCAGGTGAAAGCTGCGAGACTAGGGAATACTGTTATCAGCCGAGCGGCGCTGCCTTTCTGGTTGCCCATCAGCGGATTGTCGATGCCCAGCAACTACCGCTGGGCGTATCATTAGTGTTAGTCGATATTACCAGTCGTGTAGAAGCTGAAAGACAACTGCAGCAAAGCGAAACACACTTCCGCACGGTGCTGGAGCTGGGCCCCAACGTCATCTGGCGTGTTGGACCGGATGGTCAGGTTAACTATATGGGTGAATTCATCGATTACGCCGCAGATGCCAGTTATCAGAAACGTTATACATGCTGGCTGACGCGGATGGAACCAACAGACCGGGTGCGGGTGCATGAAACTTGGCTGAAGCATCTGCCCAGCAAACAGCCGTTTTTTATTGAATTCCGTATTTTATGGCCAGACGGCAGTTGGCGCTGGATGCGTAGCCGGGCGTTTCCGGCCATGAATGAACAAGGTGAGGTGCTAGCCTGGTACGGCATCATTTCCGACATCACCTCCGAGCACGAGTTGCTACTACGTATGGCGGTACTGGAGCAGAAACTTGGCGAACGTCAGTCCAATGCCTTGCCTTAGCCGAGCGGGTTGAATCGCCCTGGAGAGTCTAGATGTGCAGCTTTGGACGATTGCTCACGCGCTTTTTGAATAACTCATGCCATCATGCTACCGGACGAACACAAGGCCTAATTTGTGCAAGCAAGCCGATTGGAACTGGCAGATATTGCTGCTCTTGACATGCTCGGCTCAGCTTACTGCAACAGAACCCCATGGAAGCCCGCAATACCCGGACTGAGCGGCAGAGCACAAGACTCGAGCATTTCTGCACATTTTTAAGTGAGGCCAGTGCTTAGAATGAGCTTTCCCTTTCACGGAATCAGAATCATGAAAAAACTCGGTTTGATCTTGGCCAGCCTGACCCTCTGTACTCTGGTTCATGCCTCCGGATTCACCCTGCAGAGCACAGACTTCAAAGACCAAGCACCTATGGGCAGCAAACAGGAATTCAACAGCTTTGGCTGCACTGGTCAGAATGTTTCTCCTCAGTTGAGCTGGCAGAACGCACCGATCGGTACCAAAAGCTTTGCCATTACGGTATACGATCCAGATGCCCCCACCGGCAGTGGCTGGTGGCACTGGTTGGTGGTGAACATTCCGGCAAGCGTCAATCAGCTTGCCAGTGGCCAGGTACCAGTAGGTTCCTTGCAAACCCGCACCGACTATGGTGGCAATGTCTACGGCGGAGCCTGCCCGCCGGCTGGAGATAAGCCGCACCGCTATATTCATACCGTGTGGGCGCTGGATGTTGAACAATTGCCGGTTGATGCCAATGCCAGCGGCGCACTGGTCGGTTTCATGCTCAATCAGCATGCGCTGGGCAAAGCCCGGCTTACCACCTTTTTCAGTCGCTGAGGAGTCACCATGCAGAGCAAGCAGATTACCCGGGGCATGGTTCGGGCCAGCAAGCCACAGACATTGCGCCAGGTAAGCTGCCTACAGGCCACACTGATGCGAGTTCGGAGCGGGGAAAAGCATTTCTGGATCAACGAGCGAGCCCATGTTGCCCGGGCAGATCACCTTATCATGGCCCCCGCAGGCCTAACGTTGAACGTGCATAACCTGCCTGATGCTCACGGGTATAGCTGCGAAGTGCTGGTACTCGATGCCGATCTTTTACAGCAGTTCCGTCTGCAATATGCCGAGCAGGTTCTGGCCCTTCTGGCGCACCCACCGCAACTCTTCTCCCCGATTCAGGGAACGATGCGCCAGTTGTGGGATGAGCTTTTTGCCGCAGTGACCCGCTCAGAAAGCGAGCCCTTGCTTCGCCATCGTGCGCAGGGTTTGCTACTAGCACTGGCGCTGGCTGGCCTGGGCGGTGTACTTTTTGCCGACCGGGAAACTGGTGTGGCAGACCGACTACGCCAGACCATGCTCTTGCAGCCAGGGCGTGATTGGAGGTTGGCGGAACTAGCCCATCAGTTTTTCATGGGCGAATCCACGCTGCGCCGCAAGCTGGATCAGGAAGGCCATTCCTTCCGCAAAATTCTCGACCAGGTGCGGCTCAATACCGCATTAGGGTTGCTTCAAAGCACCCAACTTCCAATAGGAGAAATCGCCCGCCAGTGTGGCTATGCCTCACATTCGCGTTTTAGCCAGCGCTTTCAAAAACAATTTGGCATCAAGCCTATGCAGTTGCGGGCTACGCACCCATGAGCATGCTCAGCCATATGGCAGTGGGCGTGTCCTAAGTTATGTGTATAGCAGTCGTTTTCACAACTTGATGGAGCATCCGCTAAGGCCGAAAAACTGCCTACCACCAATCGCCCCATACTACCGCCCTTCAGCAACAGCATCCCCTGCACTTCCTCCACACCCCAAGGCCATTGGCCCCCCTTCACCCGCCAAACACCAGCCCACCCGCACAGGTCATGGCCATTCAGCCATGACCTGGCTCGATATCGGTGATGGGCAGCTTGTTCATCACCTTGATTTCCCTGAGCGAGATATTGCTGCGGATGCTGAACACTCCCGGTAATTTGCGCAGTACTTTCTCGACAAAGCGGCTGTAGTCATCCAGGTCCCGTGCGACCACTTGCAGCAGGAAGTCGGCTTCGCCGGTGGTGTTATGGCAGGCCAGTATCTGCGGGCAGGCCTGGATGATGCGTTCGAATGCGGCGGTGGCTTCTTCGCTGTGCTGGGTGCAGACAATCTGCACAAAGGCCATCACCCCTATTCCCAGCTTGCGCCGGTTCAGTACCGCTTTGTATCCCTCGATAACCCCCAGCTCTTCCAGCCGTTTCTGCCGTCGCCAGCAGGAGGCTTCGCTCATGGCAAATTGCTCGGCCAGCTTGGCGTTGGACAGGCGGCCATCCTGTTGCAGCTTGTCGGCGATGGCGAGGTCTACTTTGTCGAGGTCGGTCATTTTGAAGAAAGCTTTCACTGGAGGTTTGATCAGTGAAATCCTATTTCAGATTACGGCTTATTCCAATGGCAATCTGACAGGTAATTTCTCGGAAAACGTTCACAATAAATGCACCATTACACCGAGGAGTACTGCATGAAAGCCATTGTTTACGAATCGTTTTCGGCCCCGCCGCAACTGACTACCGTGCCGGACCCGACGCCGGATAACAGCGGTGTGGTGATCCAGGTGATGGCAACCGGCGTGTGCCGCAGTGACTGGCATGGCTGGGTTGGCCACGACCCGGACATCCAGCTGCCGCATGTTCCCGGCCATGAGTTTTCCGGGGTGGTGACTGCGGTTGGCAAGCAGGTGGGCAAATGGAAGATTGGCGATCGGGTCACGGTGCCGTTTGTGGCTGGCTGTGGCCATTGCCCGGAGTGTCATTCGGGCAATCATCAGGTGTGCGACCACCAGTTCCAGCCCGGCTTCACTCACTGGGGTTCGTTTGCCGAGTATGTGTCCATCCATCAGGCGGACATCAATCTGGTGGCCTTGCCGGATTCGCTGGATTTCACCACCGCCGCCAGTCTGGGATGCCGTTTTGTGACATCGTTCCGCGCGGTGGTGGATCAGGGCAAAACCTCGGCCGGACAGTGGGTGGCGGTGCATGGCTGCGGTGGCGTTGGCCTGTCTGCCATCATGATTGCCAATGCCATCGGGGCGAATGTGATTGCCATTGATATTTCGGACGACAAGCTGGAACTGGCGCGCAAGCTGGGGGCGGTGGCCACGGTGAATGCCAGCAAGGTGCCGGATGTGGTTGAAGCGGTGATGGACATCAGCCGCGGTGGTGCGCATGTGTCACTGGATGCGCTGGGCCATCCGGTCACCTGCTTCAACTCGATCAGCAATCTGCGCAAGCGCGGCAAGCACGTGCAGGTGGGCCTGATGCTGGGCGAGCACAGCACCCCGGCCATCCCGATGAGCAAGGTGATTGCGCACGAGCTGGAAATCCTGGGCAGCCACGGCATGCAGGCGCATCGTTACGATGCCATGTTCGCCATGATGGCTGCGGGCAAGCTGGCACCGGAGCAGCTGATAGGCCGCACCATCAGCCTTGAGCAGTCGATTGAGGTGCTGATGAATATGGACAGGTTCGAGGTGGCCGGGGTAACGGTGGTGACGGAGTTCTGACTCCCCGTCAGCCTGCCGCTTGCGGTCATGCAGCGCATGGTGGATCGCCCGCCGGGGCATCCACCTTATGCCAGGGCCAGCAGGGCTTCGCTCAGCTCGCGCAGCTTGGGGCTGTGGCGGCCAGGCTCGGGCATCACCAGAAAATAAGCCAGCGTGCTGGTGGTCATGGCGGCAAAGGGCATCACCAGCTCGCCGCTGGCCAGCCGGTCTTGTGCCAGCCGCGGGTCTCCCAGCGCAATGCCGTAGCCCAGTACCGCAGCCCCGGTGGCGGATTCCAGCGAGTCGAACTCGACATGCCGCCCTGCCATTTCCCCGCTGCCATATTGCCGCCACCAGCCTTGCCACGCTTGCTGGCCGGCATCGGCATGAATCAGGCAGTGCTGCTGCATGTCGGCCGGGCTGTGCAACTCGCGCGCCAGTGCCGGACAGCACATCGGGGTAAGGTGTTCGGCAAACAGCCGTTCGGCATGCAGGCCATGCCATTGGCCATCGCCGCGCACCAGCATGGCGTCCAGCTCGGTGCCGGTGAAGTCGGGGGTATCGCTGATGGAGGTGCTGATGTCGATGCGGATGCCGGGCAGCAACTGTTGCAGGCTGTCCAGCCGTGGCAGGAACCAGCGCAGTGCCAGCGTGGATGGCAGGCGCAGGCGGATGACTTG
Organism: Aquitalea magnusonii; assembly: GCF_002217795.2. Classification (NCBI taxonomy): domain Bacteria; kingdom Pseudomonadati; phylum Pseudomonadota; class Betaproteobacteria; order Neisseriales; family Chromobacteriaceae; genus Aquitalea; species Aquitalea magnusonii. The sequence continues at coordinate 948,236 of NZ_AP018823.1, read as the reverse complement.
CTGCTGCCGGCTGGCCAGTTGCGAAAACGCGGACAGCTCGGCCAATACCCGCCGGGCAAGCTGTTGCAGTTGCTCGCCTTCCGGGCTCAGCTGCATGCCGCTGGCGCTACGCCGGAACAAGGCTAGCTGGTAGTACTGCTCCAGTTGCTGGATCTGGCGGCTCACCGCGCCCTGGGTGCGGTGCAGCTGGGTGGCGGCACGCGACAGGCTGCCCAACTGGGCGACGGCGACAAAGGCCTGCAAGCCCATGATGGATGGCAGGGGTTTGGTCAGTTCGCCAAGCGGGTATGCATCCGCTGCATATCCGGCTTCAGAATTTGTCGATATTCGGCTCATGGGCAAATGGCTAAGGTGGTGGCTCACACCAAACAAGGAATACAGCAATGTCCGGTATCGATACGGCGCAGTACGCAGCCAGGCTGACAGACTACCTGCAGGCACTTGAACAGAGCAATGTTGACGGGGTGGTCGCCCTGTTTGCCCCGCAGGCCACCATTTATTCTCCCCTGTTGGGGTGGGTCAGTCCCGCATCGTTTTACCGCAAGCTGGCCGAGGCTTCCGGCAACAGCAAAATCACCCTGCTGGACCTCTTCCACAGCAGCCAGGGCAGCCGCCGTGCCACGGCTTATTTCCGCTATGACTGGGTGCTGAAAGACCAGAGCACCGTCAGCTTTGATTGCGTGGACGTGTTCGACTTCAATGCGGATGGCCTGATTGAAAAGCTGGTCATCATCTACGACACCCACACCATCCGTGCCGACCTGGGCGACCGCTTCAGCCCGGATTGACAGGCCACGCATCCCGCCATGGTGGAACGCCCCGCCGGGGCATCCACCCTCCCCGCCTGTCACGCAGGGCGGAAGCCCCAGGATTTAGCGGGGTGTTCCGCCATAGTTCGACTATCGCCAAAGAAATTTCCCGAAAGCAGTACAGCCATTTTCTTCTCTGAAACACCTGTCGGAGCCGCCCCGGTCCCGTCAGCGCGAGCCGACGCAGACGTGCTGCACAGGGTAAGTAATCGGTCGGCTATTCGCCGCGACATCTCCATCCCATTGCATGCCAAGCCAATCAATAAACCGGGGCACCTGACGCCGCGGGCTGGCAGAAGCCCGCACGGCGCAGGAAGCATCTGCGTATAATCCCCACTTCGCCCTCGGCCCATGTGCCTGAGGGCGGTGTTTTTTCCTGGCACTCCGTCGCGACGAAAGTAAACGCCGGGCTACCGCTTTTCGCCACCCAAACCTTGCAGCACGGCATTCCCTCATGATCATCCTGAAAAACGTGGCCTTGCGTCGCGGCACCAAAGTCTTGCTGGACAACGCAACAGTCAGCATCAACCCCGGCGAAAAAGTCGGCCTTGTCGGGCGTAACGGCGCGGGCAAGTCATCGCTGTTTGCCGTGCTCAACGGTAATCTGCACGAAGACGGTGGCGATTTTTCCATTCCCAGCCAGTGGCGCATGGCGCAAGTGGCGCAGGACATGCCGGAAACCGCGCAAAGCGCCACGGAATTCGTGGTGGAAGGCGACCTCACCTTGCTGGCGGCGCGGCGCGAAGTGGCCGAAGCCGAAGCGGGTGAAGACTATATGCGCATGGCGCACGCCTATACCGCGCTGAATGATGCCGGCGAACATGATGCACCGGCACGGGCGCAGGCGCTGATTCTGGGCCTGGGTTTCAGCGTGGCGGAGCTGGATCAGCCGGTGAACAGCTTCTCCGGCGGCTGGCGCATGCGCCTGCAATTGGCGCGGGCGCTGATGTGCCCTTCCGACTTGCTGCTGCTGGACGAACCCACCAACCACCTGGACCTGGACGCACTGGTGTGGCTGGAAGCCTGGCTCAAGCAATACAGCGGCACCATGGTGGTCATCAGCCATGACCGCGAATTCCTGGACGCGGTCACCAATGTCACCCTGCATATCGACCACGGCAAGCTGGTGCGCTACGGCGGCAACTACAGCAAGTTCGAGGACATGCGTGCCGAACAGATGATTCTGCAGCAGGCGGCACAGGCCAAGCAGCAGGAAAAGATGGCCCACCTGCAAAAATTCATCGACCGCTTCAAGGCCAAGGCCAGCAAGGCCAAGCAGGCGCAAAGCCGGGTGAAGGCACTGGAGCGCATGGAGAAGATTGCGCCGGTATTGGCCGATGCGGAATTCCAGTTTGAATTCAAGGAACCGGGCAGCCTGCCCAACCCCATGCTGACCATGTCGCAGGCATCATTCGGCTATCCGGCAGCGGCAGATGCACCGGCAGACACGCCGCCTACGGTGATTGTCAAAGGGGTGAACCGCTCGGTGCTGGCTGGCCAGCGCATCGGCATCCTGGGGGCCAACGGTCAGGGCAAGTCCACGCTGGTGAAAACGGTGGCCGAAGCATTGAAAGCCACCAGCGGCGAAATCATCCGCGGCAAGGGCCTGAGCATCGGCTACTTCTCGCAGCAGGAGCTGGACGTATTGCGGCCGGAAGACGACCCGCTGCAGCACATGCTGCGCCTGGTGCGGGAAACGCCAGCCCAGCTGCGTCCGCCCGCCAACGACTGCCGCGAGCAGGGCTTGCGCAACTTCCTTGGCACCTTCAATTTCAGCGGCGACATGGTCAAGCAGGCGGTGGGCAGCATGAGCGGCGGCGAAAAGGCCCGACTGGTGCTGTGCATGATTGTCTGGCTGCGCCCCAACCTGCTGCTGCTGGATGAACCGACCAACCATCTGGACCTGGCCACCCGCGAAGCACTCAGCGTGGCGCTCAACGAATTTGAAGGCTCGGTGATGCTGGTGAGCCACGACCGCGCCCTGCTGCGCGCCGTGTGTGACGAGTTCTGGATGGTGTCGCGCGGCGGTGTCAGCGACTTTGACGGCGACCTGGACGACTACCAGGTTTACCTGCTGGCAGAAGCCAAGCGCCGCCGTGAAGAAGCGGCGGGCAAACGCCAGACGGCAGCATAAGCAAGGCCGAACAACAGGAATTTCTGCATCAGAAATTCTGCATGAGCCGGATTGGGAATGGTGCGGCAAGGTGATCCCTCGCTCGCGGGGGACGACTTCGCCGCTGGTGAAGAAGAGGATGTCGCCCGTGGTGCAACGGCGAAGCTGGAGACCTAAGCAGCAAAGTCCGTCCCGCCATCGCGGCGAAGGTTTGCATAATGTTGGCCACCCTGGAATGAAGGACTAGCGCCGGATAGGGTCAGCCAGTGCGCGCTCATGCAAAAACTGCTGGTCGGTCAGCGTACCCAGAAACGCAATGATGTTCTGCTGCTCCTGCCGGCTCAGTTCGATATTGCCGATCAGCTCGCTCTTGTAGGGATTCAACCTGCCATCGCCCTGGTATTTTCCATATGCAATCCTGCGGCCACCGGCGGCATAGAAAGCCAGCACGCGGGTAAATCCGGCAGGCTGCCGTCATGCATGTAAGGCGCGGTAACGGCGATATTGCGCAGGCTGGGGGCGCGGAACTTGCCCATATCCTCAACCAGGCCGGTCAGCTCGTATACCCCGCGATTGCCCTCGGGGAATGCCCCCTTGCCGTCCAGGTTGTACAGCCCGGTGTTATGGAACCGCATCTCTTCCAGCCGGGTTTTGACTGACATGGACTGGTCACTGAAATTGAAGCCGCCATGACTGGTCTGTCCCGCTCTCCGAGGACAGCAGGACAGGCCACCATCCCGGTATCGACCTTGGCTTGTCACTTCAAAAGCGGGTCTGCTTTACCCAGGAAATACCGCAGCGTCAGCTTTTGCACCCATGATGCATAGGGAGGGTGAAAGAGCTGTGTCGGAAAGAATCGCCGCCGCTTGAATACAGTGCGCGCGTGTGACAACTCCCGGAAGCCTTCAATACCGTGGTAAGTACCCATACCCGAATTACCATTGCCACCGAAGGGCGCATCATGGTTCACCACATGCCAGCCCCAGTCGTTAATGGTGACCCCGCCTGAGCGCGTGCCGGCCAGCAGGATGTTCTGCTCCTGCCTGTCGTGTGAGAAGCAATACAGCGCCAGTGGACGCGGGCGCTTGGACAAATAGCGCAACACCTCATCCATGGAGTCGTAACCCAGCACCGGAAGAATGGGACCGAACAGTTCCTCCTGCATCACCCGCATGTCGGCACTGCAGTTAAGCACAATGTGCAAGGGCATGCGCCGCCTCGGGTCATCGACATCACAGGGCGCACAGGGGATGACGGTTGCCCCCTTGGCACGAGCATCGGCCAGCATGTCCTGCAGGCGCTGGAACTGGCGTTCATTGATGATGGAGGTGTAGTTACGGTTGCTGGCATAACTACTGCCGACCATGGTTGCAAAGCTCTGTCGCGCCGTGGTGATAAAGGCATCCATACGAGCCCGAGGTACCAGTGCATAGTCTGGTGCCACGCAAATCTGTCCGGCATTGCTGGTTTTGCCATGCACGATGCGTCTGGCTGCATCCTCAATAGGGTAGTCCCCCCCTACCACTGCGGGTGACTTGCCACCAAGTTCCAGGGTAACCGGGATGAGGTTATCTGCCGCCGCCCGCATGATGGCCTTACCTACTGCAGGCGAGCCGGTAAACACGATGTGATTGAAAGGCAGTGAGGTGAACAACTCGTAGTCAGGCAGTTTTTCAAACACCACCACCACTTCGTCCTCAGCAAACACTTCTTCCAGCATGCGCGCCAGCACCCTGCCTGTTTTAGCGGCGGCCTCCGGCATTTTCAGCATTACCCTGTTTCCCGCAGCCAGTGCTGCCGCCAGAGGGCCTAGCGCCAGGTAGATCGGAAAATTCCAGGGCACGATGATGCCAACCACCCCCTTGGGTTGATATATCACCTGCAAGACATTGCTCTTGAACAACAATTCGGTCGAACGCCGTGACGGTTTCATCCAGCGACCAACATGGGAGATCAGATGGTTCAGCTCCAGCGTGGAACCCAGAAGGTCAAACAGCTTCGACTCCGTAGCGGAACGGCAGCCAAAATCGGCATTCATCGCCTCAACCAGCACATCCTGGTAACGACCGAGCTGCCGCTTGAGCAGGCCCAGTCTGGACCGGCGCACCCTGGCATTGGGACAAGGATCGGCTTCAAAGGCGGCCTGCTGGGCAGCAAAAATGCCTTGTAGCCAGCATCCCACATCGCTTCGGGAGGCAAAATCGACATCATCACGCTTCATGCTGTTTTCCCTTTGCGCGTAAGCTCACTGGCGATGCTGCCGGATGCCCCGAAAGTAGATAACAAACAGATGGATCATTCGGCCTCATGTTTGCCAGCAAACAGCCCGCCAAGAGGACTGAAGTCGTGTTGGCGGCCCCCATCAAACTCAGGCACGAGTTGCTCATGGCAGTGCTGCTCCGGCGTTCAGACGCAATTGCAAGCCGTCAGTGTGTGCAATGAAGGCTGGCCGTGCATCCTGCAGTCCCAGTACACGCAGGTTCTCCGCCATGCGATGGTTAGTGCGGCCAATGTGCATGCGGACCGAGCCTGGCAGACACATTGGCCCTTTGGCACGGATATTGACCAGGGTTCGCAGCATTTGGCCATGGTGTGCGGAGTAGAGAATAAGATTGATCAAAGGGGCAGTTACCCCGAGACCAATCTTGCCGGACAGGCTGCATAGCGGACTACCACCCGCAGGATCATGCACCGCACCGTGGAACTGTCCCTGTTGCAGCGAGAAATCAATCGGTGTCACAAACTTCGGATAGCCCCAGATATCGCGGCCGGCCGCACAAGCCGCCGGGGTGGTGACCGGCAGGTCAATCACATTGAAACCGACAATCCCCTTGTCCACCCCCTTGAACAAGGAAAGCAGTGGCCTTGCCGGTTGCCGGCTTCCCTTTGGCACGCATGCAATGGCGGTACCTACCTCGTTGTAACTGCCGATGGAGGTGGTTCGGTATTGATAAAACGCCAATACCGCCAGTGCCTTGCGGCCAAAACGGACGACATCCAGTCCCTCGCTCAACAAGCTTTGTGCACGCGCGCAGTCAACCCAGAAGAAAGCCATGCACTGGGAACTGTCGTAGTAGAGGATGGGCATTTCCACTTCGCCTTCCGAGGTGGAAACGGTGTTTCTCGGATATTGGAAAAACGCATCACTATCCCAAGGTTTCATGCTTACACCCCTACGGTAAATCGGTCATCCAGAAGATGACCCTGCCAGTCTTCAATGAGTGACAGGCGGTTGATCTGGTTTGTCCCTTCAAAAATCCGGGTCAGGCGCACATCACGGAATATCTGCTCCACACGCTGGTCGTGCAGACCGCCATGGTCGGCCAGAAGATCCATGGCCATTTCGCAGACATGCTGCGCGCGATCAGTGACATGGAACTTGCAAAGCGAGGCATGGAGCTGCCTGGGTTGCCATGCATGTCGCGCCTCCTGCCACACCAGGCTGCGCATGGTCCGGGTTTCGGCCACCATGCTGGCCAGATGCAGCTGTACATCCTGGTAATGGATCAGGGGTTTGCCTGCCAGCGTGTACTGTCGGGCAAACCGGATGGCAGTTTCCGTTGCGGCACGGGCAAAACCCACGCCCATGGACGCCACCGGAATCCGCGAGGTATTGAGCGTAGCCCGGTTGATCAGCCACCCCTGGCGCAGCCCTCCGATGACACGGTGGTGAGGAACAAACACGTTTACAAACTCCACCTCGGCAGCACCGGACGCCCGCATGCCCATTTTCAGTTCGGTACGGGGTACCGCAACGCCCGCGCTGTGACTGTCGACATGGAAGCATGTCCAGGACTCCATCCCCTCGCCTTTCAGCGCTGCAAACACCGTCATGCTCTTGGCAAGGTCTCCGCCGCTGATATAACACTTGCGGCCATTGAGCAAATATCCGCCCTCGGTCGGGGTGGCCACCACACCGGGCTTGTACTGCTCGGCACCATGACCTTCTTCCACATCAGAGCCGGCCTGCGGCTCGGTAATGGCAAAGGCGACAAGATGCGGCTCGCCTCGCAGGTTGCTGCGATAAATCGGTAACAGCTCGCGCATGATGGTCTTGATATTGCCGGAGAGCAGCAAGGGCATGCAGCCCAAGTGGTGGGCGGACAGCAGCAGCATGAGGCCGCCACAAGCCCGGCTGAACTCTTCTACCACCAGACTGCAAGCCCAGATGGGTGGCCTGGTAGTCGCCGCCCAAGGCAGGCTCCCCAACGGCGCGGGCAGGAAATAACTCAGCCAGCCCTCTTTACCGGCGTCAACCAGTAACGCCTGCACGGCAGGATGGCATTCCCCGGCGGCCAGGTGCGGTGCGCGGTCGATCTCGGCCGAAAGTGGCAGCAGATGCTGTTCGGCAAAACGTCTTGCCTTCAAGCGCAGGCGGGCTAACCCACCCGGAAGGCGTGAGAAATCGGTTTCCCACAAATCCGGCAGCGGGCTATTGCTGACCAGCCGTGTCAGCAAAGGCAGATTGCGATAGTGCAGTTGGGGAGACAGCAGGTGATCAAACGGCAAATGGCCATCAAGATGAGCAATGCGTGTCATGCTTGTACCTCACCCAGCCCTGCCAGCAACAGCGGCAGCTCACGGGTGCCTCCTGCTTGCAACTTCAACATGTTCTGGTCACGCACGATTTTTTCAGCACCCAGATCGCGCATATAACCAAGACCACCATGCGCCTGAACCGCCTGGTTGGCCGCGTGACAGAGCAAGGCATGCGTTGTGGCGCGGGCGCTTGCCACTTCCCGTATGGATAGCCTATCCAGCGGGCGTGACAGCCGCTGGATACCGGCATCAGCCTGTTGCACCGCCATCTCCAGCTCACCCAGCATCTGCTGGACGGCGGCATGCCCGCCAATGACTTTCCCGCCTTGACGACGGACGCTGGTGAAATCGACAGTCATATCCTGCGCACGCGCCAATGCACCCGCACCGATGGCCAGCAGACCCAGCATGTCAAGCATCAACACACGGGCGTAGAACATCCCGTCATCTCTTGGCACCTCGTGTACCGGCACATCCGCCATCGGCTCCAGCTGAACCCGAAAGCTGCTCAGGTCATCAAAGCCATGCTGAGAGGACAATGTCTCCACCTGCATCCGGCTGCGCGGTGCCAGCTGCCATCCAATCCGCCCTTCCTGCCACACCGGCCACAATACCGACTGCCACACCGGCACTGCGGTCAGCACGCCGGACTTGCTTTGGCGGTCCAGCCAGTCTTGCAGCTTGGGTTTGTCCTCTCCGGAGCACTCACCCGCCAGGTACTGGCCAAGACTGGCTTGCGCCAAGCCATAATGCCCGGTACTTAGCAGCGTGGTATCAAGCACCGTCGCCTTCTCCGTCCGGATTCCCAGAGCAGACATCACATGCCGGGCCAGCGCATAACGGTGCCAGGCAAAGGCAAGGCCCGCATTTGCACGGCCCACGTGGCGCAACAAGCCCATATTGAAAGCCATTGCCCCACTGCCCGTGACATCCTCCCACAGTGAAAAACCGGGCTCTTCCTGAGCAAGCGGCAGCAGACCCATCTCGCTTGCTTCATTACTCAGCGCGAGCAGAATATCCAGACTGACAGGTGTTTCTGGGCGTTCAGATGCCGGAGCAATCCGTTCCCGGGCAAAGATGGCGACCTCAGCCAGCAAGCCGTCGACATCTTCCATCTCGATGGTCATCGTTCCCTCCTCCTTGTTTTGTTTTGATGTCAACTACGTGTCATCAACTTAACAAGGAAGTCCCTTCACTCCGTATAGCGGTCACGGTCATAAAATCTTTTTTGCCGGACAATCGCCAACATGACTGGAGACAACCAGGACAGCAGCAGTGCCTGATACCTGAGCGCAGGTAGCTGGTTGCGGCCTTCTCATGCTGCAGGTTTGAATCAGGCGCTTGAATCAGTGGATGGGAGGCGCTGGTCAGAACGGTTGCTGACCGAACAGGAGGAGAGACGGGGACTTAGGCTCAATTTTGGATACGTTTGCTGCACAGGCGTCAGACGTGTGACTGACACCCGTGCAGGGGAGAATGGCTTATCTGGATAATTCCACCAGCAGTTCCGGCACCACGGTGAACAGGTCACCGACGATGCCGTAATCGGCTACCTGGAAGATCGGCGCTTCTTCGTCCTTGTTGATCGCTACGATCACCTTGGAGTCCTTCATGCCGGCCAGATGCTGGATGGCACCGGAAATGCCCACGGCGAAGTACAGTTGCGGCGCAACCACCTTGCCGGTCTGGCCAACCTGGTAGTCGTTCGGTGCGTAGCCGGCGTCAACCGCAGCGCGGGAAGCACCCACGGCAGCACCCAGCTTGTCAGCCAGCGGCTCGATCACGGACTTGAACTGCTCTTCCGAGCCCAGCGCACGACCACCGGATACGATGATCTTGGCAGCGCCCAGTTCCGGACGGTCAGACTTGGTCAGCTCCTGGCCGACAAAGCTGGACAGTTGCGGATCAGCAGCCACGGCAACGCTTTCCACGGCGGCACTGCCGCCCTGAGCTGCTGCGTCAAACGCAGTGGTACGTACGGTGATCACCTTGATGGCATCTGCCGACTGTACGGTGGCCAGCACGTTGCCGGCATACACCGGGCGCACGAAGGTGTCAGCGGATTCGATGGCGGTGATTTCGGAAATCTGTGCCACATCCAGCAAGGCAGCCACGCGCGGCAGCAGGTTCTTGCCAAAGGAGCTGGCCGGAGCCAGTACATGGCTGTAGCCCTTGGCCACTTCCACCACCAGGGCAGACAGCGATTCGGCCAGGCCGTGCGCGTACTGGGCGGCATCAGCCAGCAGTACCTTGGCCACACCGGCCACGCTCTTGGCCGCATCGGCAGCGGCAGCGGCGTTGTGACCGGCCACCAGTACGTGTACTTCGCCCAGCTTGGCAGCGGCAGTTACGGTATTCAGGGTGCCTGCTTTCAGGCTCTGGTTGTCGTGTTCAGCGATAACGAGAATGGCCATGGCTTACAGCACCTTTGCGTCGTTTTTCAGTTTGGCTACCAGCTCGGCAGCGTTGGCTACCTTGATGCCGGCAGAGCGCTTGGCCGGTTCGGCCACTTTCAGCGTTTTCAGGCGCGGCGTGACATCCACTCCCAGATCGGCCGGGCTGGTCTTGTCCAGCGGCTTCTTCTTGGCGGCCATGATGTTGGGCAGCTTGATGAAGCGCGGCTCGTTCAGGCGCAGGTCGGCGGTCACCACGGCCGGCAGACGCAGCTTGACGGTTTCCAGGCCACCGTCGATTTCGCGGATCACGTCCACGGTTTCGGCAGCGACATCCACCTTGGAGGCGAAAGTGCCTTGTGCCCAGCCCAGCAAGGCAGCAGCCATCTGGCCGGTCTGGTTGGCATCATCGTCAATGGCTTGCTTGCCAACGATCAGCAGTTGCGGTTGTTCCTTGTCAGCAACCGCCTTGAGCAGCTTGGCCACGGCCAGGGGCTGCAGTTCGGTTTCGGTTTCCACCAGGATGGCGCGGTCGGCACCCATGGCCAGGGCGGTGCGCAGGGTTTCCTCGCACTGCTTGACACCCATGGACACGACTACGATTTCGCTGGCCTTGCCGGCTTCTTTCAAACGCACGGCCTCTTCAACGGCAATTTCGTCAAAGGGGTTCATCGACATCTTGACGTTGGCCACATCGACATCGGACCCGTCAGCCTTCACGCGGACCTTCACGTTGTAATCGACAACGCGTTTGACACCTACTAGTATTTTCACAAGCATTATGTCCTCACTGGTTTCAAGTGACTGACTCAATCCTCCCGCTGGCCAAGTCATCACTCTTGTTATTACTGATGCTTCCTGCAAGCCAAGATCAGCCCAGATACAAACAGCCTGGCCGCTTGCATCAATCTAGTTGACTGAATCCACCCATGACAGGGCATGCCGCATTTATAAAAGCACGAAAATTACTATCCCTGTAAGCAGCAAATTACCACTAACTCCTTCCAACGCCACCTTGGTTAGCGGATTAAAAATTATTAAAAACGGACAGCCCCACCATGAATGAATGGAATTTTGGACGCAATATCGCTGGCATAAAGCTGCTGGTGGAACTGGGAATGGATTACGGTGTTGACGAAAAAAAATGCCTGAGCGGTACCGGAATAAAACATTCCAACCTGAATGATGCTGCTTTCATTGTGACTGGGGAGCAAGAATTACGTGTGATCAGAAATATCGTCACCCTGCTCCGCGGTGAGCAAAACCTGGGGCTATCAGCTGGGCAGCGCTATCATTTCACTACTTTTGGCATGCTCGGGTTTGCCATGGTAAGCAGTCCAAATCTGAAGATTGCACTTGAGCTTGCCCTGCGTTACTTCAATCTTACTTTTGCATTCTGTCAGTTCTCCATTGAAGAAACAGAACAGGAAGTTCGTGTCAAAATCAATGCCGATCATCTGCCTGCAGAGCTGAGGAAGTTCTGCCTGGAACGCGATATCACCGCGCTGATAACCATTCAAAGGGAACTGCTGGAAGTAGACAGTATTCTGGTTCAAACCAGTCTTGCCATCCCTACCCCATCGAACCCACAGCCCTATATTGAATTTTTTGGTAGCCGAGTAGGCTTTAACAAGAAAATCACCCTGGCCCATTTTGACAAGAACAAGATGCAACAGCCCATAAGGCAGGCCAACCCGCTGACGCTGCAGCAATGCGAAGATCAATGCGCAAAGCTTATAGAAAGATATTGTTCGCGCATTGGTCTGGCGGCCAGAGTCAGGGCCAAACTGATCAATGACATTCATATGGACATGGAAAAAATGGCTGCCATGTTTTTCATGACTTCACGCACGCTACGCAGGCAGCTGGACGAAGAAGGCACTTCCTTCATCAAACTCAGGGATGAAGTACGTTGTGCCCTGGCAGAGGAATACCTGTCGGCGCTGAATTTGTCAGTAGATGAAACCTCACACCGACTAGGGTATGCCTCTTCCTCTTCCTTCATTGCGGCGTTCCGCAGAATGACGGGCAAAACACCACTATCCTTCAAAAGGACAAATGAAGGCGGCGTTTAAGACAAGGCGTGATATACACCTGACTCAGCTGAATTCGCCAGGACTTAACAAATCATTGCAAGATGACAGCCATTTTCCGGTTTTTTGCGAGGCTTATTGCAAGATTGTCCTCTCACAGTGATTTTTTGTCTGCCATCCATACATTCATTGCTTGCATTCTGGCCTATATTGCAAACAAACCCTCAAACAGATGCTTACTCGCATGAAGCACTGTTTGATCCATCATCATGTTTGCAAACACAGCAGATTGAGAAAATCCAGCTTACCTAAGCTGCCCTTGCCGATACATCTACGCCTGACAGTCAAGCCATGAGAAAAACCAGGAAACATCGAAACACACCAGAGCTGATTATCAAAAAAAGTCTGGAAATGTTTAACAAGCAAGGAGAAAGAAATGTCACAACCAATCACATTGCGCAACAGCTTGACTTGAGCACAGGAAATCTTTATTACCATTATGGTAGTAAAGATGAAATCATTCTCGAATTGGCACGCAGATATACAAATGAATTCAATGAGATAATCCAGCGAAGCATTTCCAACAACGTGGAATTTGGCAGTATTATCCAACTACTAGAAAATATCATAGGATTACGCTGGGAATATAGATTCATCATGCATGGAAAATTCGGAATGTTTCCATTCAATGAAAATATCAAATCCACTTACTTTGCCACCGAGCATAGCAATATCGAATTACCGATCAGCAGATTTTTCCAGAAATTATATGATTTTGGAATATTCAACATTCAGCAGCAGGATCTTGATTTACTGGCCAAACAATTCAGCCTACTCCAGGAAGCATGGCTAAGTATGCAGATATTGAACATGCCCACACGCCCCAGCACTGAAATCATATCGGCTGGGCGTCATTACATGCTGAAATTCATTTATCCAACTTTAAACAAAGAATGGCAGTGCAAATGTGACTCTGTCTTTCTAGCCGAACCGCCATCAACTGCCACTCTATTTACATCACCTCAATAAATTCAGCAACAAACTTGCCATACATGATTGTCTACTGACCGGATCCTATGTTCGTTTCAGTAGATTTTTGCATCTCCACAACATGCGACCTACCATCTTGCTGCTTGCCTGCATCGACATCATGCGTGATACCAAAGAACATTGCGATTGCAACAATTGCGGCCAAAGGGGCTGCCATGATCATGACTCGTTACTCCATTAACATTACCGGAAAATGGTAACATTTAGCGACGAATCATATTTCAGAGTATCGGACTTTTTATATTTATTTCAGGAATTATGATTGGGAAATTTCGCAGCATAATGGAATAATTTGAGCCATCCTGATTTGCCAGATACGCAGAGGGCTGCTTTCTTAACGAAAACAGCTATTCTTGACTCTGACCTGACTGATAGCTTCGACCGAAAACAACAACAAGCATCACCCCGCAGCGCGGGGTGGTTAGAGAACGAGTGAATACAGAGCAGCGTATCCACCCGGGCTTACCTTCAACAATATGCCTGCTTTGCTCGCTGACCGGCCAAGGTCAGCATTCATCCCGCTCGCTGCCAGGCGAGCAGCGATGGCACATCACTACAACGGGCTGCCAAGCCCAACCACAGGGCGTGTACTGAATTTTGTGTAAACGGACATTTGGCAGGAAACTGCCACCTAGTCTGGAGAGGGCCTGTCCGAATTTTTGTGTAAACGGGGTTTGGGTTACCCCTGTGGAATGCGTTCCTCGAGCTGAATAGTTGAATCGCCCTCGCTTTTATAGTTACGTTTACGGCTGCTTCCTAATTGGAAGCAGCCATATTTTATCTGGGATATGAGGGTCCGCTATGGCCGATGATCTGCCCGTTGTGAATGCACTGCATGATCCTCCGGCTCCTTCCTCCCGCATGCAGGCGCATCCGTAGAACTACGCATTCATGCCATTCAGCCTTGTTCGATCCATGCTGAAGGCATAAGCTATTGAACTTTCAACAGAATGTGATGATTCACGTCAGCCGACGTGATAGCCCGCACCATGGATTTCTCCTCCCTGCTCGCCAGCTTCGCCGCCGCCTTTTCCCAGCACCAGCGTCTGCTCACCCTGCAGCTGGATGGCGGGCAGATCGCCGCCGAGCAGTTGCTGCCGCACACCCTGGATGGCAGCGAGGGGGTGTCGCAAGCTTATCGCTATCAGCTCAGTTGTTTGTCGCCGGATGGCACTATTGAACTCAAGTCGCTGCTCGGTGTGGCCGCCCGCCTGGGGGGGCTGGATGCCGACGGCAATGAGGTGGTGCGTTGCGGGGTGGTGTCACGGGCCGAGTTGCTGGGTTCGGATGGCGGTTTTGCCAAGTACGGCCTCACCATCGAGCCGCCGTTTGCGCTGCTGCGGCTGCGTCGTACGTCGCGGGTGTTTCAGGACTTGTCGGTGCCGGACATCGTCAAGCAGATCCTGGCCGAGCATCAGGCCAATAATCCGGTGTTTGCCCAGGTACAGACGCTGGAGTTCCACACCGCCAGCGCCAGCCCGCGCAGTTATTGCCTGCAGTATCGCGGGAGTGATTTCGACTTCATCGTGCGGCTGCTGCATGAAGAGGGGTATGCGTGGAGGTTTGAACATGTCGATGGCGAGCATCCGCAGGTCAAGCTGGTGGTGTTTGATAATGCTTACAGCCTGCCGCCAGTGGCCAGCGAGCGGGTGCGCTTTCATCCTGTCCGCCCCGGCCGGCATCGCCAGCCTGACCGAACAAAGCCACACCCTCAGCGCCGGCACCAACCTCAACCTCATCGCCCAACGCGACGCCAACCACACCACCGGCCGCCGCTGGCTGCACAACGTCGGCCAGCACATCAGCCTGTTTGTGGCCGGGGTGAAGGACAAGGTGGCGCTGAAGCTGATTGCGGCGAAGGGCAAGGTGCAGGTGCAAGCGCAGAGCGATGCGATGGAACTGACGGCGGATAAGGATGTGACGATTACCTCCTGCAAAGAAAGGATTGTGGTCAACGCCAAGCAGGAAATCCTGCTGACCAGCGGCGGCGCTTACATGCGGATCAAGGATGGCAAGATCGAGCTGCACGCCCCCGGCACCGTCAGCTTCAAGGGGGGTAGCCATGACTGGAGCGGGCCGGACAGCATGAATATTCCGATACCGACGCTACCAAAAGACAAATACACCCCACCCAATTCTCATCCGTTCTCGGAATAAGCGGATATCAGCATGATCATCAGTCCCCCGATTCTTAAAACGCCCCAAGGCACGGCCACAGATGAACAGTGGCTGGCCGGTTTGATGCCCTTTAGCTCTCGCGGAGGCTTTCCTATCGCCAGCCGTATGGCCTGGCATGGTGGCCAACATATCGAGCATACCGACACAGGTGCGCATGGCGAGCCGGTTCGCGCAATTGCCGATGGCGTGGTGGTATACAAGCGAGACCCATCTCCTGATGCGGATAAGAAGCCTTTGGCCTATCAGGGCGAGACCGACAATGGCTGTGTGGTGATCAAGCACAGCACAGAAATTGGCGAGGGAACAGACGGCCAGATCGAGTACTACTCGATTTATATGCATCTCAAACAGGTCTTCGTCAAAAAGAAGCAGCCGGTATATCGCAAAGATAGCTTGGGCAGCGTAGGCAGCTGCAACGGCAACAATGCCATCCATCTGGAAATCATCTGCGACGATGCCAACCTGAAAAAAATCGTCGGTAGAAGCTCGGGCACGCTGGATATCAGCAAGGATGGCCGGGACAAGATCGTCTATGGCGATATGCATTTCTATCTACCGCCAGGCACACTATTTTTTGCTTCTATTGCATCGCCGCAAGCTCCCGCAGGCAGTGGCGCTGTCGTTCATACCTCCACTGTCCCTCTGTTTGTGACGATGCGTTTTGAACGCGGGAAATGCCTGCTCACCACTCGGCAAGAAGATACTCAACAACAGGGTGTATTCGTTGAGGTCGGCGCAGCACTAGCAGATAGCGACGACAAGTATGAGTACAGTCTTTACAGCAAAGCGACCGCTCTGGGAGATGCTTTTCATATTGCACCAAGTGCGGCTTACGAGTTGCTGCGATTTGGCCGGGTCATCAATACCGAAAATGAAACCGCTATCCCTGCTGGCTCAGTCCCACATTGGCACAAGGTCAATTACCCAGGCGGCCAAGGCTGGGTAAATCTGAATGCGGTAGGCATCAAGAAATTCAGCGATGCCGATTTCCCCCATTGGCTTGGCTGGACCTTGATTGACGATGACCCCACACCGGATAGCCAATGCAACTCCCCCATGCTTGAGAAATGGCTTACGGGGAATAGTGGAAAAAAGTTGGATAAAGGCGTGTTAGCAACTGCACTGACCGATGCAAAAGTCCAGTCACGACTTTCACGAACAATTTGTAAATTTCCGACTGAGCGGGAAAAATCCACAATTGATACTCGATATGCTTGGCTAAAAAGTAAAAGTGAGGTATTGGACGAATCGATGAATGAGAAGAAATATGCCGAATTCAAGGCGCATGTTGAATCTTTATCATTTTGGGAAGAGGCTGGACTGAAGATTCCTAGTGCTCATTGGCATTTTCACCCTAGAGTATTTGTTGAGCAGTTTAGGCGATGTAACTGGATCGATAAGAATGAATTAAAGAGAATATATCCTGATGATATTCAGAAGAAAGATAAAGGAAAAGTTCAGGTTGCTCAAAATGGATTGAGTGACGCTGTGCGAGAAAAGTATAGAAAAGATATTTGCATTGCAATCAGAAAGCATTTAATTAATAAAACTGGCTTGCGGATGGTAAATTTCTTTGCTCAAGGAGCAGAGGAGTCGAGGACGCTCACATGGATGAATGAGGCACGATCTGAAGAGTCATGCAATCGTCTTTATGGTGGAATTCTGGGAAATGATCTTCCTGGCGATGGATACAAGTATAGAGGCAGGGGTATTAAGCAACTTACAGGGAAGGCTAACTACGCAGGTTATTGGGTTTATCGTGGAAAAATCAAGAGAAGTTCATTTGACTCCGCATGGTGGTCTAAAAAAAATGCTAGAAGGCCTGAAATCTTTAATCCTGATTTTTTAATCAATAACACTTATGCAACAATAGATGCAGGGGCATGGCATTGGGAGGCTGGACCAAGAAGAGGAGAGCCAAGGAAAGAGAGTACGATTAATAAAATTATCGATAGTTTTCAAGGTGATCTAAATGCCTTGGCAAGAGCGGTTTGTAGGGAAATAAATGGTGGGGATATGGGTTTGGAGAATAGGCAATACCACACTCTTAGAATTGCAAAAATATTAACGGACTCAATTTAATGAGTAAAATTACATTGGTGTTACTTTTTTTAGTATTTTCTCATCTAAGCGATATGTCACTAGCAGAGTCAATTAAACTAAAGGAACAGATCAAGAAAATAGATAGAGGTCTATACCGGGGTGTGGATTTTAATGAAGGCCCGGGGGAGATTGATATTGATTTATCTTTAGCAAAGCCCAGAGATGGGTATAGCTCAGAATCCATAAGTATTTGCACTTCCGCTGAGAAGTGTGCTGAAAGTAATTGGGATCTAGTTGGGGAGAGGAATTACTTCGTTGAGCCATACTATACTGAAATGAATAGCTTTGAGTTGGATGGGATTGATGTTTATACGGCATTTGGACCATGTCAAATAAGTGATGAGAAGTGGGGAATTTCTATGGCTGGGAAATGCTTCACAATAATGGGAAGGAAAAAAAATAAGAAGTTTTTTTATAACTCTTATTTGGGCCGGGCGTCAGGATGTAGGCCGGATAGTAAATGCTGGCAGAAATCTGCTAAGCGAAGGATAGAATTTATTTCGAATTTCTTGAAGGTGTCTGAGATGGAAATATTTGAGCAAAGTAAGTAATATTATAGTCAGGTCTCCATAATTGAACGGATTTAACGTGAAGAATCTTAGCAGACTGCTAATATTACTTGCGACTGAGTAAGTACGGCATGTTTTTATTGGGAGTTAACTGGGGTTAATAAGTCTGCAAGTAAAGGCATTGCCAGATATGATTGTGATACAGTTACTGCATTGGTAAATAAATACACAGATTTATATGCTAAAAGATTTGAGCATGCGGTGCGTATATATGAGAGGGTTGGAGACAAGGTGTGAAGAAATTTTTTATAATGATAGGGATGTGTATTTCACAGCTTGGCTATTCTCAAGAATGTCCTAAGATAATTAGGAATAAAGTTGGGGGTGGTGAGTTTAATGTAAGAGTAAATGAAGCCCAATATTATCTAAGACTCAGATCTGATCCTGTGAATGGAGGCTGGACTGCAAACAATAGATATATTGTTTTCTTTGGTCTTGACCAGCGAGCATCCCCACAAAATCCACAAATTTCATTTCTAACTGTATTTGAACTTTCTCAAAAATTTAAGAAACCATTATGACAAAGATTTTTGGAAGTGGAATTAAGTCTGCATATTTTATAGAGGGCGGGAAAGTGTATGTTTCAGAAATAGCTGAATATGAAGTTGATGTAAAAACGAGGAAAATAAAAGAGCTTTCTGAAATTCCGGCAGAGCAATTATGCCCAATAGAAGTTCGCCAAAGTTAAATAGTTGTAGAATAATTTATTGGTAATGAGTAGTTTTCTACTCTACAAGGGCTGTAAAAATAATTAACAGATGGTTTGGATTAAATGAAATTTTTTTTATTCCTCTTGTCGATGTACTCGTTGTCGTCTCTGGCAGGTATTGTTAAAACTGAAGCGTCTGGTGAAATAACTAAAAATGAGAGGGCATATAGGAAAAAATACATTAACCTAAATGGGGATTATGCTAAGGGAGAAATTTTTTCAGCGGCCACTTGGAGCTTAAATGGGAGAGATACGGTTTTGCTCTTCTTGCAGTTTCATGGACAGTGTCGTGTTGTTGAATTTTCTACTCCCGAGCGCAATGCCACCAATGGGATCTTGCTGGATAGCCCGTGGTGTAAATATAAATCAAACCCCATTGTCGAAGAGCGCGGTGATGAGAGTATAATTAAGTATGCGGTAAGAATAAAGAGTGACACCTCGGCAGAGGAAATTAGATTAAATAATAAAACGGGCGACATTTGCTCAAACTCGTTCGGAAATACCGAAATGCAGTGCGAATGACATGTGACTACCCGGGCAATGAAAAACCGCCGAGCAAAGCTCGGCGGTGGTAGTTGCGCATCACTATGATGCGACAGTGGCCAGTTGGCCGTTAGTCATGCTTTGTACTGGTCTGTACCGGTTCAATAGGCGATTAAGATAAGACTGCTCTTT
Source organism: Aquitalea magnusonii (assembly GCF_002217795.2). NCBI lineage: Bacteria > Pseudomonadati > Pseudomonadota > Betaproteobacteria > Neisseriales > Chromobacteriaceae > Aquitalea > Aquitalea magnusonii. The sequence goes on along the minus strand of NZ_AP018823.1, from coordinate 929,065 downwards.
GTGTGAAAGCAGTCAATGTCGGGCAGAATCTGAACTCCTGCTTTGGCCGACCAGCCGCCGGTGAGTCTGCTAGGTAGACGGCGGTTCGGCCAGAGCTGCCATCCCCCCATCTAAGCAATGGCTGCTTCTGTATCAGAAAGCAGCCATTCTGGAGTCGACTGAGTTTGGGGGCGATCAACTTTCAATGACGAATGACATTTAAACTCTCACCGTCCTGTGGTGGCTCGTAATATTGGGTAATCCGGTCAAAGGTGGCATCGTCAACGGTGAATGGGTGGGTGCCGGACTGGTTGCGCAGGTGCAAGCGCTCCTTGCAGACTGGATCTGGAACATCCAGGAGATGTAGAGCGTGAGCTACTCCGGCTCGAGTACAAATCGACATAGCCCATTGCCGGGATGCAACGGTATTAGCCGGCACGTCCAGTACGACTGAAAGACCGGTACTCAGCAGCTCTGCCACGTGTTCTCCCAACACATTCTTTAGCTGTCCAGAACAGCGCACATAGTCGGCCACTTCCTTGATGGCATCCGGATACAGCCTGGCTAGCCACTCATCCTCGCTAATCAGCACGGTTTTGGGTTCTTTGACTAGTTGTCGTGCCAAGGTTGATTTTCCAGAGCCAATTTTGCCGCACAGCAGATGCAGGGTGGGTGGCGTCTCAAGCAGACTGGTGCCGTAGGAGTTATCGATGGCACAGCGCCATACACCTGCTGGATTCCGGCGGAACACATAAGTGGCGAACCGGGTAGCCTGCCAAGGCTGTCCAGCATCACCTTCCGCCTGTAACTCGGTACGGGCCAGTACTAGAGCGGTATCACCACCCGCGACGACTTGCATGTCTGCCTGACTGACTCGTAGGGTGTGATTGAAGTAATTGGCGATAGCTGGAAAGGCTGCGCGAATCTGTTCCTTACCTTGCGCGAACATACCGGGCTGGATCACGAGCACTGCGTCGCTGGCGTAAAACGCCATCAGTTCGTCAAAGTCTTCCTGGTTGATTGCCTGGTCGGCGGCTGCGATGATTTCTTTCAGTTCCTGCTGTGGCATGGATTTGCTCCTGGTCTGTAGCGTGATAACCAGTCAGACGGAAACAAAAAACCCGCCTGCTGGGGCGGGTTGCTTGGACTGAACCGTGACGCGTACTAACCCACCATTCCGGGAATGGTAGTAATAATTGCATTTATGCATTGATCATTACGTGTCATGCGGTTCATTCTGTAGACAAGCAGAGAGGATGTCAACCAGTGGAACTGGGATGCGAGCATGTCCGAAAATCTGTGTAAACCAGTCATTGCCTAGCAAGCCGAGGAAGGACCGCTAAGGCCGACTTACTACCATTTGTTTTGATGCCAGCAGTCATGCAAGCACTGACCTTGGTACACTCATCCACCAAGGAGAGTGAGCCATGCAGTTGCAAATCGAGAAGTACATAGACGGGGTGTGGTGGCTTGCAGCGACGTTGCACATCGACCAGCCGGCCAAGGGGCTGGCGTCGAGCTGTACGCTGGAGTACATGCCTGACTATGTTCTTGAGCATCTCAACCGCAGTGACGAAGCCAGTCTAGATTTCCGGCACCCTCTTTCCTTCAACCACTATCGCTGTGATGGGTGGCCTGCTTTTTTCCTGGACTTGTTGCCAAGCGGCTATGGCCGGAATGCCCTACTGACGTTGCTGAATGGCAGTGCCCGCGATGGTGCGCAGTACGACGCCAGCGTGCTGATGCATGGGGCGAGTCAGCCGCCTGGCTGCATGCGTATTCGCGAGGCGCATCGGTATTTGGCTGGTGCGATGCCTCAAGGCTTTGGGCGCTGGTCTGCGGCTGAACTCGCGGAGGTCGGCACCAGGTTCGAGTCCCTGCTGCAAGCGCATGGTGTCTTGCATGGCGTCACCTGCATGCTGGGGCAAGCACCGAAGCTATGGATGAGCCGCGCCAGGAATGGCCGGTTTTATCCGGATGCCTGTCTGGCCCAAGACGATAGCGTTGAGCGCTTTCTGGTCAAATTTCCACGCAATCGCGAAGAGCAGGTTTTGCTGCAGCATGAATTTGTCTGGCTGAAACTGGCCAAGACTGCGGGGCTGGACGTACATGGCCAGCCTTTCATGCTGGGCAGCCCGCTATTCATCCCGCGTTTCGATTGCGCCTTGGTGCTGGGTCAGTGGCAGCATCATCACCTGATGAGCATGTACACCCTGCAGAATGTACTGCAGCATGGGCTGAAACTGTTTCATGAGGACGTACTGACGAACTGGCAGGCCCATGCCGAGCCGGACGAATTCCTGCGGCAAGTGGCTGAATACTTGCGTCGGGATGTGCTTTCCTATTGCCTCAAGGCCGAAGACAATCACGGGCGTAATACAGCCTTTCTGAAACATGGCAGCCGTTTGCAGCTCAGTCCGCTGTTCGACTTCTCTCCGATGTTCCTGACGCGTGACCCGCCGACCCGGCTGACTAGCTGGCGTAGCTTCCCGATGGGGCTGCATCAGCAATGGCCGCAGTTGTTTGACGCAATCCTGCCCACGCTGCTGGGCGAGGCGGCATGCCACACCCTGCGTGCGTCCATGCGTGACTGGTGCTCCACACTAGCCGAGGTGCAGCAACAGTTCGAGACGCTGATGCTGGACGAGCGTACCGATGCTTGCCGCGCTCGTTTCGCCACGGCATTGGCAGCGCTGAACTCGCTGTAAGCACGGAGGGCATCACATCAGGATTCAGCATGGGCACCGCCCTGCTCCATCCGAAGTCTCCTCTTACGGCTTGTCCGCCCGAATGAACTCCACCTCCGGGAAGGTGATGCGCGACAGGATTTCCAGCTTCTTGTCGACCGGCAGCTCTCCACGGTATTTCTTCACCACCGCCGAGGCTTCCTGATTCACCTGGCCGTTCTGAATGGTCTCGATGCTGGTGATATTGCTGGCATGACCGGTGATGGTTTCGGCACTGACCACGCCCAGCACCATGGCTCGGTGCAGGAAGGTGGAGCGGAAGGCATGCATGCCGACGATACGCGCATTCGGCGTTTCGTCGCGCAGCCCGATTTCCTGCAGGAATTCGGTGAACCATTTCATTGCCTTGGGCGAGGCGCGGCCAGCGGCGGTCGGGAAGGCCTGGAACAGCAAGGTGTCACCACGTTTCTTGGCTGCTGCCACATAGTCGAGGAAGCCCAGCTCAATCAGTTTGGGATGGATGGGCAGCTTGCGCTTGGAGCCACCGGTTTTGACCGATTTGTCGATGCGGGCATCACCTTCGGATTCTGTGGTGTGGTGAGGTTAATTGCACAGACAGAAAACCGGTGGGACTACCTGGGATGATGTGGGAAAAGGTGCGCCAGGCAAGCATCTCAGCAATCAAACCGCTTTACGCCACACCCCGTTAAAGACTTGCAAAAGAAAACCGCGAACCAAGCTATAAACAGCAGGTTTCGCGGTTTTTTTTGCATTTGATGCTGGAGGAAAAATCACATCAACAGTTACTTGAGCCCTACTTAGATCTGCCTGCCAAACCAGACAACACGGCCAACCACGGCAAAGTCACCTTCAGGCTTGCTGGGGTCAACCTCAAAGGGCATATAAGCCTCATTGGCACTCAAGATAGCCAGGCGGCCACCAGGTAGCTTCTGCACGCGCTTCACCAATAAATCACCATCTACACGCAGAACGTAAAGACCACTTGTTGGGGACGTATCTGCATGGTTGATAAGAATTACGTCCTTATTGTTCAGCACGCCCTCCATCGAATCTCCCTTCACCGACAGGACAGACAGATCCTTCGGGTCAATTCTCAGGTAGTTATCTATCCAATAGCGACGGAAAGACATTGAGAACATGGGGGACTCGCCTGCGACAGCCGCACCATGACCGGCAGCAGCTTTCAGGTTATACCGTGGAATGAAGACGAACTCTTCCAAGTCCACCGGATTACCCAAAGTATCAAGACAGGAGCATGGCTCTTTACCTACAGGGTGACCAAGCGGTGAAGCACTGACCAACATACCCCCTCGCCCTGCGGCAAGCCATTCGATTCGCACACCGGCAGCATCGGCCAGCTTCACCAGGTTTGACCTTGACGGGTCAGCCTCTCCCTTTCTCCATCTAGACAACGTCGCAAGCGTCACACCCGCCTTCCGAGCAGCCTCTGAAGGACCACCTGCCATTTCAATCGCCTTCGTGATTCGAAGGGGGAAGTCATCGTAAAGGTTATCCATGTCGATCTTTTACGCAGATATCAGAATTTCTTTCGCCGTAAAAGTAACAATGCAAGTATCTGATAAGTATGAAATTTTTATCAAACTAGATACTGATGCACGATAAACTTAACTTTTACGATCAATTGAATCTTGTTTGATTGATCTTTTACGATTAACATGTGTTCACCTAATCACCGCGAGAGATTAAGTAATGAGCACATCGTCAACCCCAAAAAAAACCGCCGAGGATTGGCACAGGGCGGATATCGTCGCAGCCGTTCGCAAGGCCGGATGGTCTCTACGGAAACTATCTATCAAGGCTGAACTTAGCCCTGGCGCATTGAACAATGCGTTGGATAGATCTTGGCCGAAAGCAGAAAGAATCATCGCCGCTGCTATCGGTGTCGAGCCGGAAACCATCTGGCCGAGCCGCTACGCTCGGCGCCATTTTAAGCCAGTTTTCCCATCCGTTCCCCTTTCATCTGCAAATACTCCGGCAGCACCCCGCCGGGTTGTTGCTGCTGAGTGAATGGTAGAGAGCAATGCAGCCTGCTGCCAGCTCCACGATTCTATATAAGGGGAATTTAACAATGCGAAATCGTAAGGGTCATTCAATTCCTTCGAGTCTGGATGATGCGATTCAATGCCAGCTTGCAACCGCTGAAAAATTGGGGCTAGTACCCAAGCGCATGGCCGACCTGATGGGCGTCGACGTCAAGACCTACTACCGCTGGATGGCTGACTCATCCATGCCGCTGAATCGTTTACGCCAGTTCGAGACATTCTGCCAAGCATCCTATATCAGTGAGTACCTCTGCACGGCTCATGGTGGTCGCGTTGTTATCACCATTCCAACCGGTAAGAAGGCCAAAGCCAGTGATCTGGGTGAAATGCAGGCTAATTTCGGGCGCGTAGTTATGTTGCTTGAGCAGTTTTATCGCGACCAATCCGACCTGACAGAAACTATCGAAGCCCTCACCTGCGCACTCTCGCAGGTCGCCTACCATCGTGAAAACGTGATCAAGAACGGCAATCCTGAGCTGGAACTGTTTGGAGTTCAGGAATGAGCCAGGCAGAACTAAAGACCCATTACAGCGCGGCAGAACTCGCCGCAATGAAATTGCCGAGCATACCAGGAGCAGTCAAAAACATCATCGCCAAGGCATCCCGTGAGTTATGGGCCTGCCGAAAGCGGGAAGGCAAAGGCGGTGGCCTTGAGTATGAATTGATGAGTCTCCCGCCAGAAACCATCGCATCAATCAAAGACCGCCTGGTCAAATCGATCATTGCAGCCCCGGTCGTCGCATTACCGACCCCACCTGCCACCACCCAGCAACTGGAACTGGCGCTGACCAGCCGCCAGCAGACGATTGAAGGTGCGCGCAAGGGCCTACTGGTTGCGATCGAGCGCCTGATGGCTGGCTGCGGCGTCACCCGTGAAGCCGCTATTCACACCCTGCTGACCCAGGCCAAGGCCGGAACGCTGGACCCGCACCTGGAGAGAATGCTGCGCGCTGCCCATGATGGTCGTGGCCGCAAGGGTGACAGCCCCTACCCCTCGGTGCGCAGCATCAAGGGTTGGCGTGCACTGGAAAAACAAGGCCATCTGGCACCCAGAACTGCCATGACAGCGGTGCTGGAAATCCCGGCCTGGGCCAAATCATTTCTGACTTACTGGCAGCTTCCTTCCAAACCCAGTGTCTCGCATGCCTATGAGCAGTTTGCACGGGACTGGACCGATAGCCCGGAAATGCTGCCCTCCATTCACCAGGTGCGCCGCTTCATCGGCAAGCTGGGAGCGGTCTCGCGGGAAACCGGCCGGATCGGCCCGCGTGAGATGAAAAACATCAAGCCTTTTGTGCGCCGGGACATCGCGCAGCTGCAGCCGAATGACGTATGGACCGCTGACGGCCACACCTTCGATGCAGAGGTGCAGCATCCGATGCATGGCCGGCCTTTCCGCCCGGAAATCACCGCCATTATCGACATTGCCACCCGTCGCATCATCGGCTGGAGCGTGGGCCTGGCCGAATCAGGACTGGCGGTGCTGGATGCCATCACCCATGCAGTGACCCGTGAGGGCGTGATGGCGATCTTCTATGTCGACAATGGCTCCGGCTACAAAAACGACATGCTGCGCAATGAGTCGACCGGCGTAATGGGGCGACTCGGGGCCGACATGCGTTTTGCCCGCCCCTACAACTCACAAGCCAAGGGCGCTGTAGAGCGGCTGCACCAGTCGGTATTCGTGCGCGCCGCCCGCGAACTGCAGAGCTATATCGGTGCCGACATGGACCGCGAGGCCAAGCTGAGCCGGTTCAAGCTCACCCGCAAGGCCATCAAGGACGGGGGGCAGAGCAAGCTGATCAGCTGGCCGCACTTCATCGACTTCATCAACCAGCGCATTGCCGACTACAACGCTCGGCCCCATCGCAGCCTGAATGGCATCAGCCCGGACATGAAGCTGGCCGAGTTTGTTGCCCTGGGCTGGGAGCCAACCCGCCTGCGCCCAGGTGAAGAGGCCTATCTGTTCCGGCCCCAGGTCGAGCGCAGCATCAGCCGCTGAGAAATCGCGCTGTTTGGTAACCGCTACTTCAGCCGGGCACTGGAAGAGTTTCACGGCGAGCGCCTGCGTATCGGCTACGACGTGAACGATGCCAGCCGGGTCTGGGTATATGCCGACGATGGCAGGCTGATTTGCACCGCTGAGTGGAATGCCAACGTCCGCAGCTTCTTCCCTGTTTCCGTGATTGAACAGGCGCGAGACCGTCGTGCGGCAGGCCGGATCAATCGCCTGCAAGCACACCTGGACGAGGTACAAGCAGAGCGTCGTGGCCAGCCGGCCATTGAGGCTCAGCAGGAGATCGTGATTCCAGGGGTGATCAGCGGCACGCGTGAGCAGCTGGCAGAAGCCGCCGCCCAGGCCCGCATCCAGCGGCAACCCATTGCAGCGAAGAGCGTGCCGTCCCCTACCCTGCGACTGGTTGATGTCGCGCCGACACCCGCGCCCAGCAACGTGCTGAGCCTGCCGGATACCCCGGACGCCCGTTACCGCTACTTCTGCACCCTGCGCGACCGTCACCAGCGCGGCGAACCCTTGGGTGAGCGTGAGCTGGACTGGCTGCTGAACAAATATGTCCGTACCAACGAATACCGAACCCTCAGCCAGCGCTGAGCCATGAAAAACAGGAGCCTGAACGTGAATCGCATTGCACCGATTGCCAACCTTGATCTTGTCAGCATTGCCATGAGCAAGCTGATCAACCGCCAGGACGGCTTGCCCGGCCTGGGGGTGTACTACGGTCCCAGCGGCTACGGCAAAACCACCACCATCGTGGCGGTAGCCAATGAGACCCGCGCCTATTACGTGCAGATGCGCAGTGCCTGGGGCAAGAAAGCCCTGCTGGAAAAAATCGCCTTTGAAATGGGCCTGCACTCCGCCTCCACCGTGTCAGCCAATCTGGATCTGATCTGCGAACAAATGTCGACCAGCCAGCGCCCGCTGATTCTGGATGAGGCCGACCACGCGGCCTCCCGCCCCGGCATGGTGGAGCTGCTGCGCGACATCTACGAAGGCAGCCAGGCTCCGCTGATGCTGGTGGGGGAAGAAATGCTGCCCAGCAAGCTGAAGAAGTTTGAGCGCTTCCATGGCCGGGTGCTGGCCTGGGTACCGGCACAGCCGGTGACGCTGGATGACGCCCACCAGTTGAAGGGCATCTACAGCCCGGATGTCACCATCGCAGATGACCTGCTCGCCCATGTGGTCGAGATTGCCCACGGCTCGGTACGTCGGCTGTGCGTGAACCTGGTGAACATTCAGGAGCACGCCATGCTGCACGGTCTGGATACCATCGACCGCGCAAGCTGGGGTAGCCAAGCACTGTATACCGGCGATGCGCCGAGGAGGGTTTGACCATGCCGGCAACCAAGCAGAGACGGCGTAGCGCCCATCTGGAAATGGTGGGGGGTAAGGGGGGACGTCAGCGACTCTGGGAGGCCATCCGCAAGCTGCGCACGGACTTCAACATGATCGACCTGGCCGCCAAGGCAGGCACCGACATTGATACTGCCAAGACCTACCTGCAGGCACTGGAAAAAGCAGGCCATATCGAGGTGGTTCAAGAGAACCATGGCCACACCGACAAGCGCTGGAATCTGCTGCGGGATAACGGGCTGGAAGCACCACGCCTGACACGGGATGGCAAGCCGGTCATCCAGGGACGGGCCCGTGAGGCTATGTGGCGGACCATGCGTATCGTCCGTGACTTCACCTTTCACGAACTGGCGGCACTGGCCAGCTCGACAGAAGTCACGGTTGCGCCCACGACTGCCAAAGACTATCTCAAGCACCTGTTGAATGCTGGCTACCTGATTGTGATCAACAAGGGAAACAGCAAGGGAAATGGCCACAAAGCCAGCCGCTTCCGCTTCAACCCGGCGCGCAATACCGGTCCGCGCCCGCCGATGATCCAGCGCACCAAGGCGGTCTACGACCCGAACCTGGGTCAGGTCGTCTGGCAAGAGGAGCCTGACCATGACTGCTGACTGGCTGGACATCCTGCGCGCTGCCGTGGCCGAGCGTGGCCAGAAGCCGGTGGCCGCCGAGCTGGGCTATTCGCGCAGCACCATCAGTCTGGTGTTGGCCGGCAAGTACGCAGGCAGGACCGAGGCTGTCGAGAAGCAGGTCCGGGCCGTCCTCGCAGTAGTGACCTGCCCTTTCAACAATCAGCCCATGACCATGGCCGACTGCCGCACCTTCAGCAGTAGCCGGCCACCGACGCACCACCCGTTGAAACTGACGCACTGGCGGACCTGCCGCTCGTGCAAGCACTGCAGCAAAGGAGAGTGACATGCAAACCAGTACTGCCCCGCAGCGCCCTGTAACAGCCTTCCTGCCCATCAACACCCTGATGCTGCAGGCGATCAAGAAGGTGGAACAGGTTATTCACGAGTTGGGCCGGCGCGGCTTTGCCGTGGCCAGCATCGACATGAGCAGCCCGGCCTACCCGACTGTCCGCATCCAGACCAGCGCCCGCTGCGTGCAGCTGATCGAATCGGGCCAGGCCGCCTACTTCAGCTTTGGTCAGGGCCAGATTGGCCGCTACCGCGAAGGCCAGTTTCGCCTGGATGGTTGCCGGGTGGTCTGGACTGAAAACGCAAATTAACCCACGCCCAGGAGAACGACATGAGCGAACAAACCGTAAACCGTGACTACCGTGTCATGCGCAAAAAGATGGGACTCAATCAGTCCCAGTTCTGGGGAGCCGTGAAGGTGACCCAATCCGGTGGCTCCCGCTACGAAAGCGGCCGGCAGGCCCCGGCCCAGGTGGATGAGCTGGTCCGCTTGCGCCACGAGCTGGACATCGACACGGCACTGATCACCACCGAAAACGCGGCCCTGATCCGGGCCGTTCTGGAAACCGGCATCAAGGTAGTGGGAGATGGCCACATCGCCTGAACTGGATGCGGCCACCAAGGCCCTGCTGGCCAGGAAGGTAGAACGCCTGGTGGGCATGGGCATGGACCGCAAGGCAGCGCGGCGGGTGGTGTGGGATGACTACCAGGCCGAACAAGCCGCCCTCGCCGCCCTTCCCCCGGCATCCGTGATGACCACAGGCGCAGAAGCACCGGCAGCAACACCAGCCGACAGCCGCTTCTGGAATGCCAGGGACGAGCCGGAGCTGACGCCAGACTGGCTGGACAGGAATCGCCAGCAGCTGGCGCGGGTGAAACAACTGATTGGAGCAAGGAGCAAGTAATGCAAAACAGCACCCCCATTCCGGAGGGCTACTGGCAGGACGCCAAGGGCTGCCTGGTACCGGAAAACATGATCAAGCCCATCGACAAGGAAAGAGACCAGCTGGTGCAGGATCTGGTACGCCAGGCCCGCACCGTGTCCGCCACCCTCGCCCGCTTCAAGGCGGCGGCATTTGGTGACATCGAAGCCTTCATTGATCTGTCGGCCGAGCAGTACCAGGCACAGATCGGCGGCAAGAAAGGGAACCTCACCCTGTACAGCTTTGATGGCCGCTACCGCATCCAGCGGGCCAATCAGGATCGCATCACCTTCGACGAGCGCCTGCAGGCAGCCCGTGTGCTGATTGATGAGTGTCTGACCGACTGGACCGAAGGTGCCCGGCCGGAGCTGCAAGCCATCGTCAACCAGGCTTTTGCAGCGGACAAGGAAGGCAAGATCAACACCGGTCGCGTACTGGCGCTGCGCCGCATGGACATTCACGACCCACGCTGGCAACGCGCCATGACCGCCATCAGCGAAGCCGTCCAGATTGTCGGCAGCAAGGCCTACATCCGGGTCTACGAGCGGGTTGGCAATACCGACCAATACCAGCCCATCGCCCTGGATATCGCCAGCGTCGGACTGCAGTAGAACACCCGTCATTTACACCGTTTTTTAACGTCACACCAAGGAGTACAGCATGAACAAGGCAGAACTGATCACCACCCTCGCCGCCAAGACCGATGCCACCAAGGCCGACACCCTGCGCTTTGTCGACGCCCTGGAGCAGACCATCCGTGAGGAGCTGCAACGCGGCGGCGAAATTCCGCTGGCCATCACCGGCAAGTTCAAGGTCAAGACCACCGCCGAGCGCACCGGCCGCAACCCCAAGACAGGTGAATCGCTGGTGATTCCGGCCAAGCGCAAGGTCACCTTCACCCCGGCCAAGGCGTTGAAGGACGCCATCAGTCACTAGAACCCGGTGTCGAGCCTGTTAACGCAGGCTCCGCAACGTGTTTTAACCCGCAATGCAGCCGTGACCGGCCAGCCCCGACCAACACACTGGGGTGCCGTCCTCTGATAAAGCCGGCAGGCCGGTCACGCATGCACTGCGCACCAAGGAGAACCCCATGACAGACCGACGCAAGGCGATGATCTCCAAGATCCACATTGCCCGGCAGCAGCTGCAGATGGCAGATGACAGCTATCGCTCCCTGCTGGCACGTCTGGCAGATGGCAAGACCAGCAGCACCACCCTCACCCTCGCCCAGCTGGACCTGGTCCTGGCCGAGTTCAAGCGGCTGGGCTTTGTGCAAAAACCGGCGCGAAAACATGGTCGCCGGCCCAAGCCGGTCGACAGCCGTGAAACCCTGATCGCCAAGATCGAAGCCCAGCTCAGCAGCGCTGGCCGGCCATGGGACTACGCCCACAGCCTGGCCAAGCGTATGTACCGGGTGGAGAAACTGGAATGGTTGAATAACGAACAGCTGCAAGGCGTGATGGTCGCCCTGGTCTACGACGCCAAACGCCACGGGAGACCGGCATGAACCGCAACGACCACGAAATGGCCATGGCCCGTGCCCTGCACCTGGTCCCGGAAAACGTCCGCACCATCATCGACCTGATCGGGCTGAGTGCCACCATCAAACTGGTGGAAGCCTATGGCGGCACCCACTTCCCGGTGCCCAAGACCGTGCGCCAGGAAGGGCAATATTTTGCGGCGCTATCAGAGGCGGTAGGCGTTGAACCGGCTGCCATGCTGGTGAAGCATTATGGCAACACCCGCCTCTATGTGGCCAAGTGCGCTAGGGCCATCCGCGCCCTGCGTGATGCCAGCATCCGGGCCGACTACGACGCCCACTGCCTGGAGCTAGGCCACAACGCCACCGTCAACAACGTGCTGGTGCCGAAATACCGGCTATGTGACCGCAGGATAGAGGAGATTCTTGAAAAGGATGATGACTTGGTGCCACTGAGTGGCACTGGGCAAGGCTCACTGTTCTGAAGTAAAAATGGCCCCGATGGGGCCATTTTTACTTCTACTACATCAGCGAACAACTCAAATTCGGCCAAAACAGCCAAATGTGACCCGAATTTCGAAGGCCTGCTTATTGCTTAAAACAGCCATCGATGTATCTAAAAATTTCGCGACGATTTATCTTGCATTTTTGCGGCTAGGCTTTGCTCGGCTCTTTAATTCAATGCAATTAATCTCATGCACTCTCCGCTCTCTAAAGTAATAAGTGGCCGTTATTAATACAGAAAGAATTGCAGAAAAAAAGCTGAAATAATAATAGCCTTTGATGTACGAAAAAAATGCGGCGAAGCTTAAAAATGAGCTATGCACCAGTGCATCAAGTATCCACGATAGGTGTTTGTTCTTCGTTTTTCGCCATACCCATTTTATTGTTCTGGCAATAGGATTTCTGCTTACTTTCTTTTTTACATTTTTATTCTGGTATATAAATGGCAAATAACCAAATGCAGCAAAGGCAGCATAGACCAGAAAACCTAACCATACTGACTCCCACAAAATCTCTCTTGCAGATTGGATATCCAACTCAGTAATCTCCATAATTTTCACCAATTAAATCCATCAAATCATCTAAGAATTTAATGCATTTAACGTTGAAGAAAAAATGTATCAGTAACGTCCAGAAACCTTGTGCCCAATAAGGAATGCGAACGAGCCTAGGCTGATATAGCCAAGAATCACTTCGATAATCACAGCTAGCTGCCCCCACCCTGGCACAGGCGACATATCTCCATATCCAAGAGTTACGAATGTAACGACACTGAAGTAGAAGGCCGAAAGGAACGTACAGTCCAGATTCTTTATGAGACTGATGTTCGCATGGTAGTAAGCTGCGAATAGCAGATTCAGCAGCAAGACTTGCATGCCCAAAACTGTAAGAGATGTCCAAACTTTGCTGAAAATGACCGATATGGAGAACATCACTCTTTCGCCCATTGGGAGCATCTTGAAGTCACGGAATTTGCTAAAAACGTACTCGTACCATTGAACATAGTTCTTAACAGAGGAGTTCCGTAGACCAGACAGACCAGAAGTGTCGTTAAAAAGGAAAACTGTGTGCTTCCTCCTCACTATAGCGCCAGACTCTGAGAAGCCATTCTTAGAAAACCAGCATTTTAACAAAGCCCATAGTAAGTAGAAGTAGCTAATTTCCTGAAATGTCAACTTATCAGGAATGCTAACGTCATTCATGGTAACGGCATTAAGGAATGCCCCGGAAATATCTGCTCCAGACATTCCACTATTCGAGAAGCGTACTTGCCCAAGTCGGGCGTCCCTCAGGGAAGAAAAGTTAAGGCTTGAGTTTTCAAAGGCAACACGCCCAATTTGCGAGTCATCCAGGTTTGCATAGGTCAGTACGACATTACGGACGGTGCAGTTATTTATCTTTACTCCCTGCAAGTCAATACCGGACAAATTCACATGCGGATAAATCTTGGAATTAGCATAGAGCTCTTGAAACTTAGCAATGGTATATTGCTCGCCATTCAGCTCGAAGGAAAATCCAGAGAAATCTAAGATAAAAGTCGACATTGAGTCAAAAAAAGTTCCAGCCTCAAATGCCTCATTTATAACTTTTCTATTATTCTCCTGTTGTAACTGTATAAACTCCCGTACTGCTCTCTGAACTTCTATACCTATTGGGGTTTTCCATCGAATTTGATCCTCAAAACGTTGAAAGTCGGTTGGGCTGAATCGTTTGTTGATCTCAGTCGCAACCTTTTCCCTATGGGCAAACCAAAATTCGCCAGCGTTTTCGCTAGCCCCCATACCGATACCGGTAAGAATTTCGAAAACTGCGTCAGGTAAATACATTGGTATCTGCTCCTTGGCATGTGCAGTTCACTCATTTTGCCTGTTTTTCGCCTATCATGCCATTTAGATGTAAGTGACATTCACCCATCAATTAGCCAGCATCTAACTCACATTCCCCGTTGCAGGAAACTAACGTCCAGTGCTGGTAACAGATAAACGGCCGGTATATGCCAAGAATAGATACTCATAGTAGATAGGATGGCAGACCGCTTTGGCCGAACTTGAGACCTTGACTGCATATCTGGACAATGGCCATAACTGACTTAAAGCTGCCAAGAGCTGCCAAGAGCTGCCTCAACGGCAGCTTACGACCCAAAGCGGTCTAGTTACTACGTCTGGGAAGACGTTACTCGTTAAGCCCAGATATTCACAGGTTAAGCGTAACGTCATTCGGCGTAAACAAATGCAACCCGATTGATTAACGGCATAAGCACGATGATCCCATGCCCGGTATAGGCATACCAACTACCCTGTGCAGAGACCGCACGGTTGATCTCGCTTACAACCTCAGCTTTGATTGGAATGCCAAAGCCATACCGATTTAAGTAATTGTCAAGTAAAGGCCCTGGTTCTGTACGTGAAGCCCCTTCCCCCTCAAACCACTCGCGATGACCATGCAAGGGAGTTGCCTCCCATGTCAGTTCAGGTACCAAGTCGCTTGGATTTTTGTGGGACATATGCGAAGGAAGCTCATACAAGATGACTCCCGTCTCATTTCCTCCGGGGCCAAAACCCCAAGAGTTAGTCTCGGAGTACAGAACTTTTTGCACTTCTAGCTGCGGAGGAAGCAGAGATAAGCGATTTGGTGTTCCGAGAAACCACACTGCAGCCGAGAACGCTACGCAAAGAAGCAAACATGATAGTAGGCAACCCAGCGTTCGACGTTTCATATGCATGCTGAGTAGAAAAATTTCCATCTGACTGTTCTTGTCCTATAGCATCCCTGCATCAATGTCTTTCTACGACCCGTAGCGGCCGGTCAGACTTTTGGAAAGTGGACGCTCCAACGTTGGACTTAAGCGGCACCGGCACGGTGTCCGCTTGAAGGACTTGTTAGTCTAGAGTTATGTGGTTGATTATTGAATCAAGGGATTGTGCTAGGCGCTGAAAAATCGCCATGTAAATTTCTTCGTTATGCCGATTCTCTGCACATATATTCATGCGATTATAAATAGAGTCCATTTTTTCTTCTATAGTCCCCTCTGACTGAAGATGGCACATTACTATCCGATAGTCATAGAGAACAAAAAATGGACACATTAGTTCGTCGCTGTTTTCCAATAAAAAAACACTGGACAGTAGGGTACTGAAAAGCTTTAACCCTTTAAGACCTTTGACATCAGCGCTGGGTGCCTTTTCAAGAATTATCTCTTTTATGCTCTTCTCGCAGAGAGCCTCTACGAATATTCTATTGAGTGATTCAACAACAGGGGCGACGTGCCTATTTTCCCAGAAAACAGGTTTTTGAAGGTCCGCTATTGTTCTCGATATTTCGCCCTCAAGCTTGAATAACTTATAGCCAAATTTATTTTCAAACAGATCAGATAGCTTTTCTCTGGCCTGAAAAACTTTGCTTTCAAGCGCGCTTTCAGCCCATTCGACACATATCTGCGCATCATAGAATTCAGAATGTATCTCGAATTCTGGCTCTATGTTTTCAGAAACCAAGTAATATTTTTCCTTGTCAGGCAGACTGTCGATATCGCCAAGCCACATCAATATGCTTTTGTTTCTATTGATGCCAAATGAAATATGCCATTCATCTTTGCAAGACAAATTACCGTAAGTGGATGATAGGATTTTTATATCATAGTCAGGATGTTGGGTGTACTTATTAAGCACGTCCATGTTGAAATAGACCGGAACAAGGAAGCCGTCATTCTGCGATCCTATTAGGCCTGGTATAAAGTAATATTCCAAAGCGGAGTATTTGAAAGGCAAGTTATTGCAGTATGAAAATCTTTTTGATTTAAGACTATCCGGTGGGGAAATCGTAATCTTGCTCAGCCCCTTGGTTTTTGCTCCGTCTACGACATTTTTCAAAATGACTCTTGCGCACTGAGGAAGGTAAAGCTCATTTGTTTCCTCATTTTTCAAATGCGGTATGCCTTCAAGGGATATTTGTATGCCTTCGAACTCAAACTGATACACATTGGTTGTAAAATGCAGTTTTGTGCCGTTTTCGCAAAAATACTCATCTGTTGTTTTCAATTTATTTTCCAAAAGCTAATTGGATGACCCCTCACGACAGAATGGTTAGGCCTATATGCTCGCAGCGATTTGAGAAAAAGCCTCTCCTGAAACATTTCTTTGAAACACGACCGCCACATCGTCAGGTTTGATAGTTTTATAGCTAAGGCATGTTGCGCCTTGGTATACAAGTTTGTAGCCGCCGTGATCGGCATGGTTGTCGACCTGATACACACCTTCAGCCTTGATGGGAAAGAATAGTTCTTTGGGACGTGAACTTTTTTCTGAGCTGGTCTTGGTGTGCCATGTGACAACTGTGCTATTTACGCGAGCCTTTGAAGATGCGGACGAGCAGGAATAGACGATAGGTTGGGTTTGTGACTTGAGACAATTGAGTATCCAGCCTCTTTCAGCACTGTGCTTTCCCCACATGCTGTCATTCTTTGTTGCCATATGCGCTCCAAAAGTGAAAAGAAAAGGCCTAACGTTTGACGTGAGGGGCCGCCGTAGCGGCGAAGCCACGAAGGGTGGTTAGGGTGCACAACGTGTAAGGACATGTCTGATCGCTATTTTATACGCAAACAGATGTGCCAGTTCGACACTTACTGGATCTCCAGCGTTTGGTAGTGGGTATAGCGGATTATTCAATGCTGCAATTTGGTTAATTTTCCCTTGCTTCCAGGTTTACCCATTGTGAGTTATACACCGCGTACGGCGTAATCCTACCTCAATCCCAAAGAGTAGGGCGCACTGAGCGTAGCGAACTGCGCCGAATGACAAATGGATCGACTCACAAAAATCGTGTATTACTGGGGCAAAATCAAACCATCCAGTGCAATGCGCTTCGCTTATTTTCACCCTACAACGACCGCTTTCGGCGTGGAATCACCACCGGTCGCACTTGGCCGAAATCGGACGGTCTCTAATGACTACCAACCTATCATGCCTTGCCATGATAATACTCATATGGCATTCCACAGGAAAGGCTTAGCTGGCTACCAATCTCAGATATCACTTATCGCCCCTAGCTGTACCGAACCCCTTCCCAATCTGCCCCCGTCCTGACTTTCCCTACGATTTGCCTCATGTCTCCCATGAGGAAATATCGTGTCCCGCACCATCAACCTGATTGTCATTCACTGCGCCGCCAGCCCCAACGGCAAGGTGCTTGGCGCTACATCCAGGACGGCCGCAGCCGTCATTGACCAGTGGCATGCTCAGCGCGGTTTTCACCGCCAGCCGGCTGCTATTGCCGCTTACAACCCCGACCTCAAGGCCATCGGCTACCACTTCGTCCTGGACGTGGATGGCAGCAAGTCCACCGGCCGCGCCCTGGATGAAATCGGCGCGCATGTGGCTGGCCACAATGCCAACTCCATCGGTATCTGCATGGTGGGTACGGATCAGTACAGCACCGCGCAATGGGGTGCGCTGGCCAGCCTGGTGAAGGCTCTGCTGGCCAAGTATCCGGGAGTGCCGGTGGTTGGCCACCGTGATTTGTCACCAGACAAGAATGGTGATGGCACTGTGGAGCCCAGCGAGTGGACCAAGACTTGCCCCGGCTTCTTCGTTGCCAACTGGCTGGCTGCCGGCATGAAGCCGCAAGCCAAGAACATCCTGGCCAGCTAATGCACCGGCCGCTCATTTACCTGTTGCTGCATGCCCTGGCAGCCCACCATCGTCCGTTATCCCGGTGGCGGGTGACTGGTAGCCAGTCCGCACCGGTAGGCCATCGTGGCCCAAGCGGTGTGGCCAAGGTCAAGCGTGCTGCAGCCAAGCGAAGGAACCGCCGTCGTGCAACTTGCTGACATCCTCACCAACCCGGTTACCCAGCGCCTGTCGCAGAGCAAGTTCTGCATCGCGGTCGCCTTGGTGGCAACCACCTTTGCCCTGGTCTGGGAGGTGGTGCATGGCCGCGCCACGGAATGGCTGTATGGGCTTTATCTGGCCGCATGGGTAACCCATGCCCAGGCCAGCAAGCGGGCCGCCATTGCCCGTGATGCCTTACCTGCTCCGGCGGCAGGAGACGCGCCATGAACCTGACCATCCCTCTCATCCCGACCTGGGTAAAGGCCGTGGCCATCGGGGCCGGCCTGGCCTTCATCGCCTACAAGGTGCATCAGCACGGTGTCGAGTCGGGTGCCGCTGCCCAGCACAGGGCAGATGAGACCGTGCGTATCGGTCTGGTGGCTGACTACGAAAAGCAGTTGGGTAAGTTCAAAGACCAGTGGGCCGCTGAGCTGGCCACAGCCCTGCGCGACAAGCAGACCCTGGAGCAGCAGGCCAACCAGATCGGTGCAGCCCTGCTGGAGACGCGCGCCCAGCTGGCCAGAACTCAGCAGCAACTGAAACAGGAGATTCCCCATGTCGTACAAGCTGATGGCCCTCGCTGGACTGGTATTGGCCCTGCAGGGCTGCGTCTCTACGCCCAAAACCTCGGATACCCCGTCGCCAGTGGTGGTCCGGGTCTGCCCGGAGCCTACCCCGGAGATGCTGCAAAAGCCGACCAAGCCGGCAGCGCCGGAGCCGGGCTATCACCCACAGACCTTCTGACGCATTCGGCGGATTACGGCCAGTGGTGCCAGAAGCTGGAGCAGCAGCTGGATGCCTTCATCACCCTGCATACCAAGGACGCACCATGACCGATCTGACCATCCAAAACGAGCAAGGCCAGTTGATGGAGTCCCTGGAAATCAAGGGCGCAGCGCTGGCGGCTGTCGTCGGCCAGATCGCTCGACTCGGGGGTGATGCGGAGTGTGCAAAAGAGGCTGCAAAGCGTCTGTCCGAAGCACTGTACTGGGCTGACCGGGCAATGGGGGCCTTTGATGGATCCGTTTGATCGTGCCCAGAAGCTGGAGCTGGACGAGCGCGAAGGCCACATTGCTGCACGCCAGGCACTGGTCCCGCATGGCCTACCAGCCACGCATTGCATCGATTGCGGGGGCGAGATTCCACAAGAGCGACAGGTCGCGGCACCCGGCCTGCGCTGTACACGTTGTCAGAGCGCCATCGAGCGCCGAAATGGGGGAAACCGGTGACGGTCACTGTTGATTTTTGGTATCTGGTCGGCCTGCTGCTGGGCTTTCTGGGCGTGGTGTTCACCTTCGGCAAGCTGTTGCTGGGCCAGTTTGAGCAGCGTCTGGATCAGCGCTTCAAGGCGATTGATGAGGCGAACAAGGCCACCAGCACCCACTGGGACACCCGCTTTGCCGAGCTGATGGAACAGAACCGGCGCGAGGCGGATGGCTGGCAGCGCATCGAAAAAGACTTCCTGCGCTTCCAGGCTGAACTGCCGTTGCAGTACGTGCGCCGGGAAGACTACGTCCGCAACCAGACCGTGATCGAGGCCAAGCTGGATAGTCTCGCCCTCAAAATCGAAAACGTCCAATTGAAAGGACAGCAGCAATGAATATTGATACCGCCAAAGTACGCCGCGAGAGCATCCGCTGGTATCTGGTGCTGGCCACCTATAACGCCCGGCCCAATGAAATCACCGAAGATGTGATCCAGCAAACCATGCGCGCCATCATCCCCGATGTCTCGCCGCTGGAGGTACGCAAGGAGCTGGACTATCTGGAAGACCGCGCCATGGTGAAGTTGCGCAAGGAGCCATCGGGCCGCTGGTGGGCGGACATCACCCGCTATGGCGTGGACCTTGCTGAGTACACCATCGACTGCCAGCCCGGCATCGCCCGTCCCGAAAAGTACTGGGATAAATAAGATGGCCGCACGCAACAGCGTTTCAATGCTGCCGGCCGAGGTACGTGCCTGGCTGGACCAGTCCCTGGTCGATGGCAATTTCAGTGGCTACCAGGCACTGGAGGAGCTGCTGCGCGACAAGGGCTACAGCATCAGCAAGTCCGCCATCCACCGCTATGGCCAGAAGATTGAACGCCGCTTTGCTGCCATCCGTGCCAGTACCGAAGCGGCCAAGCTGCTGACCCAGGGCGCATCAGATGATACCGACACTCGCTCCGAAGCCTTACTCGCCCTGGTACAGACCGAGCTGTTTGAATCCATCGTCAATCTTCAGGAAGCCGGGGACGAGGATGTCTCCAATGAAGACCGGATCGCCATTCTGTCCAAAGTGGCCAAGAACATCGCCACCTTGAGCCGGGCCAGCGTGAACCAGAAGAAATTCCGCCTGGAAGAACAGGCCCGCATCGAGCAGAAGGCCCGTGCTGCGCTGCTGGCCGAGCAGGAACAGAAGCTGGAAGAGCTGCGCGGCTCGGATGGTATGTCGGAACAGATGGAAAGCAGCATCCGTCGCATCCTGCTGGGTAAAGAGTGATGACCGAAACCGTACAGCAAGCCCCGTTAAAAGCCCTGGGCAGCCCGCGCAAAATTAACCTGGCCGAGGAGCTGGAGCTGGCCGGGGTGGTGGTGCCGCAGGAAGTGGCCGAGGCCATCCCGGCCGAGCAGCCGGTTTTTCTACCCTACCAGCAGCGCTGGTTTGAGGACGAGTCCCAGATCATGATCGCGGAGAAGTCGCGCCGTACTGGTCTGACCTGGGCAGAAGCTGGCCGCAACGTGGTAAAAGCCGCCCGGCCGCGCCGTCGCCAGGGCTGCAATACCTTCTATGTCGGCTCCAAGAAAGAGATGGCGCTGGAGTACATCGCCGCCTGCGCGCTGTTCGCCAAGGCCTTCAACGAGCTGGCCAAGGCGGATGTGTACGAGCAGACCTTCTGGGACGAAGGCAAGCAGGAGGAAATCCTCTCCTACATGATCCGCTTCCCCAAGTCGGGTTTCAAAATCCAGGCACTGTCCTGCCGGCCGTCCAACCTGCGCGGCTTGCAGGGTGACGTGGTGATTGATGAGGCAGCATTCCATGAGTCCCTCGAAGAGCTGCTCAAGGCCGCGTTGGCGCTGACCATGTGGGGCAACAAGGTACGGCTGATCAGCACCCATAACGGGGTCGAGAACCTGTTCAATGAGTTGATCCTGGAAACCCGTGCCGGCAAGCGTGACTACAGCATCCATCGCATCTCGCTGGACGATGCCATTGCCGATGGCCTGTACCAGCGCATCTGCTACGTCACCAATAAAGAATGGTCGGTCGAGGCCGAGGCGAAGTGGCGTGCCGATCTGTACAAGAACGCCCCGAACCCCGAGTCGGCCGACGAAGAGTACGGCTGCGTCCCCAAGAACAGTGGCGGCAACTGGCTCAGCAGCATGCTGATTGAAAAGCGCATGTCCGCCGACACCCCGGTACTGCGCTATGAGTGCCCGGCTGGCTTTGAACTGGAGCCGGACCATGTCCGCACCAGCCACTGCCAGGACTGGATTGATTCGGTGCTACAGCCGGAGCTGGACAAGCTGCCCAAGGGTGTCCGCAGCTTTGACGGTGAGGACTTTGCCCGTAGCGGTGACTTGTCGGTCCATGTCCCCTTGATTGAGATGCAGAACCTGGTCAAGCGCGTGCCCTTCATCCTGGAAATGCGCAATGTGCCCTTCCGCCAGCAAGAGCAAATCACCTTCCACCTGCTGGATAACCTGCCGGGCTTTGCCGGTGGTGCATTCGATGCGCGGGGTAATGGCCAGTATCTGGCCGAGGTGGCCATGCAGCGCTACGGGGCGGATCGCATCCACCAGGTGATGCTGTCGGAAAGCTGGTACCGCGAACACATGCCCCCGGTCAAAGCCGCCCTGGAAGATGGCGACCTGGACGGACTGCCGAAGGACAAGGATGTGCTGGCCGACATGCGCGCCGTGCAAATCATCAAAGGGGTGCCGCGTATCCCGGAAACCCGCACGACTGGTGAAGACAAGGGCAAGCGCCACGGTGACGTGGCAGTCGGAGTGGCCCTCGCCGTGTATGCGTCCCGCGTGATTGATGCAGCCCCGCTGGCCACCAGGGGCTACAAGTCCATCCCTCGCGGGAGCATGGCCATGTCGGCCCGATTCGGGCGCGGAACATGGTAACGAAACGGAGTGCAAAACATGCCGCAAATTGTCGATCACAACGGACAGCCGATTAACACCGGCCTGCTCAAAACCACCATCGCCACCCCGACTACCACCGGGGTGCGTCAGATCATTGTCTCGGCCAGCCATGGGCTGGACCCAGAGATGCTGGGCCACATGCTGCGCCAGGCAGTGAATGGGGATGCCAGTGCCTACCTGCGCCTGGCCGAAGACATGGAAGAGAAGTACCTGCATTACGGCTCGGAGCTGTCCACCCGCAAACGCGCCCTGGTTGGCCTGGAGCTGTACGTGGAGCCTGCCGGCGACGATGCCGTCAGCCAGCGGGCGGCCGAGCTGGTGGAGCAGGCCATGGCCCCGATCAAAGAAAACCTGTTCGATATCCTGGACGCCATCGGCAAGGGTTTCAGCGTCCATGAGATTGACTGGGAAACCAGCGCCAAGCAGTGGATGCCGGTTGGCTTGTCCTACCTGCAGCCGTACTGGTTACAGATCCGGCGCGAGGAGCCGGAAACGCTTTACCTGCGCTCGGACAGCAATATCTACGGTGAGGCGCTGGCCCCGTACAAATTCATCACGCACAAGGTCAAGGCCAAGTCGGGCGTGCTGATCCGGGGCGGCCTGGCACGTATGGCCTGTTGGGCTTTCCTGTTCAGCAATTACGCCATCAAGGACTGGGTCACGTTCGCCGAGGCCTACGGCCAGCCGCTGCGGGTGGGCAAGTACGATGTGTCGGCCACACCGCAGGACATTGAAACCCTGCTGATGGCCCTGCGCAGCCTGGGCACGGATGCCGCAGCTGCTATCCCCAAGAACATGGAGATCGACTTTGTCGACGCCGGCAACAAGTCAGCCTCAGTCGATATCTATGCCCGACTGACGGAGTACTTCGATAAGCAGACCAGCAAGATCGTGCTGGGCCAAACCTTGTCGACCAATACCGGTGGCGCAGACGGCGGTGGGGCTTATGCCCTGGGCAAGGTCCACAACGAGGTGCGGGAAGACATTCTGGAGGCCGATGTCGAGCAGCTGGAAGCCACCCTCACCCGCGACTATGTAAAGCCGGTGGTGGACCTCAATATGGGGGTGCAGCCGGCCTACCCCACCATCAAGCTGCGGATCAACAAACCAGAAGACCTGACTGCACTGGCCGGGGTGGTTAACACACTGGTGCGTGCTGGCTTGCCCGTCGGCCAGGAGTCCACCTATACCCGCTTCGGTCTGGAACGCCCCAAGCAGGGTGAGGCGATACTGGTGCCGGTCGATACCCCGGTCCAGCAAGCGATGAATCGCTATCGGGCGATGAATGCCCTGCAGCCTGGCCAGGCCGACCCGATGGCACCGCTGCTGGAGCTGCTGACCAGCAAGACCGCCGACCCGATGGACGCCATGCTGCAGGTGATTCGCCAGGCACTGGCAGACGCCCCGGATCTGGAGTCCTTCCAGGCGTGGCTGACCGGTGCGTTTGGTGACCTGCCAACCACTGAGCTGCAACGGGTGATGAATACCGCCTTCAGCCTGGCTGAGCTGTCCGGCCGCTACGAGGTCAGCAATGGCCGATAGCGCGGCTCCGTTGAGTGCGATCTTCAAGCAGCCCTGGCAGACCCAGCTGGACTATTTCCAGCAGAAGCTGAACCTGCCGACTGAGAAGTGGACCGACATCATGAAGGCGCAGCATGACCGCTCCTTTGTGGTGGCCGGGGCCATGACCTGCGACTTGCTGGAGGATCTGCGCCAGGCAGTGGGCAAAGCCATTGAAGGCGGCAGCACACTGGCCGACTTCCGGCGCGACTTTGACCAGATCGTGGCCACGCATGGCTGGGACTTCAAGGGCGGCCGCAACTGGCGCACCCGCGTCATCTACCAGACCAACCTGCAGACCAGCTATGCCGCTGGCCGCTACCAGCAGCTGACCGACCCGGACATGCTGAAGGTCCGGCCGTACTGGCGCTATGTGCATTCCGACTCGGTGATGCGCCCCCGGCCGCAGCACCAGGCGTGGAACGGGCTGATTCTTCGCGCCGACGATCCCTGGTGGAACGTTCACTACCCACCCAATGGCTGGGGCTGCCAGTGCACGGTACGTGCCGTTTCGCTGCAGGAGCTGCGTGACAAGTACGGAAAAACTGGCCCAGACACTGCGCCGGTTATTCAGACACGCAGGGTGGAGCAGGACGATGGCAGCGTGGTCTATGTGCCGGATGGTATCGACTTCGGCTGGGACTATGCGCCTGGCCAGGCCTATGTCGGCAAGTTGCTCCTGGACAAAGCGGCGACCACCTCGGCCCGGATCGGTGCCAATGCCATCCAGAGTGCGGTCAACAATATCGACGCCCTGGACAAGATCATCCAGGAGCGCTGGCAGCCGCTGGTACAGCAGATCTACCCGGATCCGGCCAACTACCGGCCGACCAAGCAACGCTTCCACATCGGTGCACTCTCGCCGCAGTTAGTCGACTCCATTGAGCAGGCCACGGGCGAACCGCTGGCCACGGCTGTGGTGTCGGTCGATGATAGTGAAGTGAAGCATGCGCTGCGTGATGCAGGGGGCAAGGCCAGCAAGCGGATCAGTGAAGAAGATGCTATGCAGGCAGTGGTTGGCTTGTGGGAGCCGGAGCGTGTCTATCAGGCTGTAGAGGGTAACCAGGTGCAACCTGTTTATCTGCTGATCTTTCCATCCAAGGATGGGCAGCGCCAGGTCAAAGCTGTGGTCAGTGCAAATTACCGCACGAAAGACAAAGACCAGACCGGGAAACGATTTGTACTGCAGACCAACTCGCTCACTACGCTGGGATACGTTGATCTGAATGATTTGGAAAATCCAGCCCAGTACAGGCGGATTCTTTAGAAGGAGGAAAAACCGTGTCGGCAGGACGCCACCCCCTGCATATGCACGCCCAATGGGCTTGCAGTACGTTCATGCGCTATTTCACGTACCTCGGCACGGCTTGTATTCATTATGAGTGACAACAGCTTTGAAATCCAAGTTATCAACGACAGTGTTGGCCAGGCACTGGGTCAACTGTTGGCCCAAGCCCACAACCTGCGGCCGGCACTGCTGGACTTTGCCGAGTGGGCCACGGCTGAGACGGACCAGCGCTTTGCCGACCAGGCAGACTGGCATGGCCAGCCCTGGGCACCCAATGCCGAGCTGACGTTGGCCAACTATCTGCGCAGCCATGGCGGCAGCAAGAACTTCAAAAAGGACGGCAAGCTGAGTGCGGCAGGTACCAGGCGGCTGTCCGCCAAGCGTATCTTGCAGGTGGACGGTACGCTGCGCCGGGCTGCATTCAGCTATGACGCCACCAGCGACAGCCTGCGCTTCGGCCCCTGGGGCAATGGACTGGACGCCTATGCCGCCATCCAGAACTTTGGCGGCCAGGCTGGCCGGGGACTCAAAGTCACCATCCCCATGCGCCAGTACCTACCGGTCGATATCGATGGCACCCTGGCCGATCCTGCAGAAGCCAAGCTGCTGGACGTGCTGGCCACCCATTTCCAGCAAAGCTGACTTTCCCCATAAACTGCCCTTGGCGCATGCGCAGTGCAGGCAGACCGCCAAGGGTTGGTAGCAATGGTGTAAAACGCCGTCTACCCCCGTTAACGGGTGTTAATTAGGCACCCGCATCCACTACACTCCCTTCCATTGTTGCTCTCCGAACGTAATAATGCTGCTTTTTGGATTTATTCCATTGGTATTAACATGAAGAGAGTGATTCGTTTAGGGGACCCAACTGACCATGGTGGGCATGTTGTGAGTGCGGCTTCGACTACTACTTTGTTTGGTAAAAATGTTGCCTGTATTGGCGATGCTGTCAGTTGCCCACGCCAAGGGCATAACAACTGCGTCATTGTGGAAGGTGACCCATCCTGGTCTGTCGGTGGCAAGGCTGTCGCCCTCGAAGGACATAAAACCAGTTGTGGTGCAGTCCTTATCAGCACCAATGGGAGAAGTCAGCCGATCCTATGAGGCAAGCAGTCAATCAAGTGCCGGGCCTGCTACATCCCCCCCACCAGCATCAGCCTTGGCAAGTAATAGCGACATCCAGTTCGACGACAAATACCGTTTGGTTGATCCAAACACACAACGACCAATCGCGAATCACCTTTATGCAATTGAGCGTGAGAACGGTGATATAGAGCATGGTCAAACCGATGCTGATGGGCACACCCATCTTCTTTCTAGTATTGCGGCAAAAGAAAACATCAAGATTTACCTGGAGGGCTGATCACCATGGGAGAAACCACCATCAAGTCACCAGCAGGACG
Source organism: Aquitalea magnusonii (assembly GCF_002217795.2). Classification (NCBI taxonomy): domain Bacteria; kingdom Pseudomonadati; phylum Pseudomonadota; class Betaproteobacteria; order Neisseriales; family Chromobacteriaceae; genus Aquitalea; species Aquitalea magnusonii. Next base: position 902,911 of record NZ_AP018823.1, on the reverse strand, counting down.
AGACCTGCATCTCGTTGCAACAAAGTCGACGACACCTAGCTCAAACAACACGGTAAAGCATATCGACGTAGCCAGAGAAACAGTGGAAGTACTGGTCAGTGATTCGAGAATCATCTCCAAAGGCTCACAATTCGGCCATGTGGCAATCTCGATTGACGGCACCGTTTATGGCCGAGCGCATCCTGGCTGGGATATTGCGGCACGCGATGCCTACCTGAAACGACAGCAGATCAACATGCACCGTGCAACTTGGGGGTATGTACTCATGGTCTCCAAAGAGGAGAAAGCGAAAATGCTGGCGGACATCAAAAAAAGGGCTGCGGCAAATGAACCCTACTCCCTTGATAGCAATAGTTGCTCTTCCAATATCGCAGAAGTCCTGGAGTTCGCAGGCATCCCGGCATATGACCCGCGCTGGTCTGGCTTCACGATGATATCTCCGGCTGACCTGATGGTTGGATTAAGCCACTCCAGACGACTGATTCAAAAGAATACCTACGCCCCAAAATGAAAAAAATTCTTTGCTCCATTGCCCTTACGCTTTCCGCCTGCTCAGGCCACGCGAATGAAGTCTGGACTGTGCAAAAAAGCATGCCGGTCTTCAAAGAACCCAATGACGACCTGAAAGCCCCCATCTTCGTGCTGCAACCCGGAGAGAAGTGCATTCCTCTGGATCATGCAGTCGCCAAGGTCTATGCCTACACCCAGGTGCGATGTGGTGAGCGAGAGGGCTGGGTTGCTGATGATGATTTTCTGAAACAGCCCCCTCATTGAGTCGTGCAGTCTCAATAACAAGCCCCCCTACCGAACCCCTTCCTCCGTTTCCTCTCTTCCATGGCTGCGCACAATGCAGCCCATGAAGCTCATCCCCGAAGACATTATTCGTGCCCTAAACAGCCTGCAACCTGATGGCCTGCAGCGGGCGAGCTGCGCCATTGCGTTTTCCATCGCCTTAGCGCTGGGGCCGAATGGTGAGCCGCCCGAATGGTGCCAGGTCATTCCGGCCGGCACGTTCATGGGCCGCGATGGCCGTGGACCGTGGCATACCGACACCGCCGCCGTACTGACTGACTTTGCAGCAAACCAGGCGATGGGCATTGATCCGGTTGTCGATTACGACCACCTCAGCATGGTGTGCCTGGAGACCGGCCAGAAAGCACCGGCCGCAGGCTGGATCAAGCAGCTGGAAATCCGGGATGGAGAGACCTGGGCACGCATTGAGTGGAATGCCGCAGCCAGTACAGCGATCCAGGCCAAGGAATGGCGCTACCTGTCACCCGTCTTCGACTTTGATGCCAGCGGCCGCGTGGTCCGCCTGGTAGCCGTGGGGCTGACCAACCAACCCAACCTGTTTTTACGCGCACTCAACACTATGGAGACTTCTGTGGACTTGCTGAAACAACTGATTGAGCTGCTGGGGCTGGACCCGGCAGCAGATACCGCAACTGCCATCAACTCGGTCAAGGCGCTGAAATCAGCTAGTACCGACACCCAGACCGCCATGAACAGCCTGCGCCAGGCAATCGGTGCGGCTGCCGACGCTGACCTCAAAACGGTGGCCAACAGCATCATGACCAGCTTTGCCCCCCGCGCTGAGTACGAGCGCGTGGCTAACTCGCTGCAGCAGCTGCAAGCCGGCACTGCTGCCGCCGAAGTCGACAAGGCGCTGGATGAAGCCATTGCAGCCGGCAAGATCGCACCGGCCAGTCGTGGCTTCTACCAGGCCATGTGCAGTACCGACATGAAGGCCTTCAAGGACTTCGTTAAATCCGCCCCGGTTGTGGTGCAGCCCGGTACCGAAACCACCACGCGCGCCGCCAATAGCAAGCATGACAACCAGCAGGCTGGAGACAACCCGCTGATTGCCAACGCCAAGGCCCGCGCCGGCACCAAGTAACCCGATACGGCCCTTGGCCAGAAAAGGACAGTCATGGAATCCCTGACGATCAATCAGACCCTGCCGCCCCAGATCCCTCTGGTGGGTAAGCCGGATGAATACTGCGAAACCCTGTTTGTCGGCCCGGCCGCATTGCCTGCCGGCACCATTCTGGGCGTGGCCACGCTAGACGATGAGCTGGCCGTGGCCTGGCATGTCGGTGACGACCCGCTGGCTTTCGTGCTGGGCGTGACCCGCCACGCGCTGCCGGCAGCCGATGCCGGTGTCACCTCCCGCGAGGTGGGCACGGTAGCCGGTGATTGCCTGGTGGCACTGGATACGCTGCCGGAGCTGCAAGCGGCACAAGTATCTGCCCCGGCCAAATACCGCCACGTTTACCGCCAGCTGTCGGCCCGTGGCATCCGCATCACCGAGCGTGCCGGCGACTAAGCGTCACCCGCTGTCACGACCTCAAGCAAAGGAAAACTGAGCCATGCCTCAATCTATCGCTGACATTCTGAAAGACCCCGCCTTCGGTATCGCCAGCCTGACCGAGTCGATCAAGCTGCTGCCGAATACCTATTCCAAGGTAGGCCAGTCCGGCATTTTTGTTCGCCAGGGTGTGAATGCCCGTACCATCGCCCTGGAGTATGCCGGTGGCCAACTCCACCTCCTGTCCAATCAGGACGTGGGTAGTCCGGGCCAACGCACCAAGCGTGACAAGAAGAACGTGCGGTTCTTCGGGGTGCCGCACATCCCGCACGACGACACCATTCTGGCAGCCGAGCTGATTGGCTCCCGCGTCTTTGGTGGCAACGACACCTTGACGGTGGCCGACGTCGCCAACGTGGTGAACAACCATCTGCAGACCATGAAGGTTCGCCACGACCTGACCCAGGAATGGATGATGCTGGGTGCGCTGAAAGGCATCATTCTGGATGGTGATGGCGACGTGATGTACGACCTTTACAAGGAATTCGGCATCCAGAAGACGGTCATCGAATTCAAGCTGTCTGACCCGAAGTTCAATGTGAAAAAAGCCTGCATGGATGTATGCCGCCACGTTGAAAAGAACCTGCTGGGCGATGTTTCCACTGGTGTTGGAGCATTTGTCGATGCCGACTTTATGGATGCTTTCACCACCCACCCGAACGTGGAAAAGGCATTCCAGGGCTGGATGGCCGCCCAGGAGAACATTGGTGGCGACGTGCGCGCCGGCTTCAAATTCGGTGGTGTGACTTTTGCGGAATACACCGGTGAAGTGCCAAAGGCTGATGGCAAGAGTACCGTATCGCTGATCAGTGCAGGCACCGGCCACGCTTATCCGCAGGGTACCCGTCAGACCTTCCTGATGTACGACGCGCCGGGTGACTTCATGGAAGCCGTCGGTACCCTGGGCCAGCCGTACTACGCCAAGATCAAGAACACCGATTTTGACCGTGGTGTGGATGTCCATACCCAGTCCAATCCGCTGCCGCTGTGCGCTCGTCCGGGTGCCCTGGTGGAATTGAAACTGATCTGATGACGCCGTAAGGCGATAGAGAGACAGCGACCGGGTGGATGCTACCAACACCCACCCGGACAGCTGACCGCAGAAGAGACCTGCAGGCCAACCCGAGGCTGCCACTTTCGTGCACGAAAGCCTGGCAATTCTAACGGGTTTTAACGACCTTGCAGAGACATGAACACCGATATTCGCTGTGGCCATTGCGGCCGGAAAATGGCCGAAGGCCAGTACATTACCCTCAGTATCAAGTGTCCGCGCTGCCGGACACTCAACCATTTCAAGGCCGCGAGCCACCCACCAGCGCACCAGGGCGTGCCAGACAGGACATCGCCTGATGCAAACCCTTCCGATCATTCCCTGGATAGGCGGTAAGCGCCGCCTGGCAAAACACATCCTGCCGCTGTTCCCGGAGCATACCTGCTACGTGGAACCGTTCTGCGGGGCAGCGGCCCTGTACTTCATGAAGAAGCCCGCCAAAGTCGAGGTGTTGAACGACATCTCGGGCGAACTGGTGAACCTCTACCGGGTGGTGCAACACCACTTGGAGGAGTTTGTACGCCAGTTCAAGTGGACACTGATCTCGCGGGAAATGTACAAGTGGCTGCAGATCACACCGGAGGTCATCCTCACGGATATCCAGCGGGCAGCCCGCTTTTACTACCTGCAGAAGATGGCCTTTGGCGGCAGGGTCAGTAGCCAGGTCTTTGGCACTGCCACCACCAGTCCGCCACGGATGAACCTGCTGCGCATCGAGGAGGAGCTGTCGGCCGCACACTTGCGCCTGGCCCGGACCTACGTCGAGCACCTGGACTGGAAAACCTGCATCCAGAAGTACGACCGACCCCACACCCTGTTCTATGCCGACCCACCGTACTGGCAGACGGAGGGCTATGGAGTGCCGTTTCCATTTGAAGAGTACCAGGCACTGGCCGAGGTAATGCGTAGCTGCAAGGGCAAGGTGATCTTGAGTATCAACGACCACCCGGATATTCGTGACGTGTTCGCAGGCTTCAGGATGGAGCAGGTAGCCATCCAATACAGCGTGAACCAGAACAGGGGGAAGGCTAGTTCGGAGCTGGTAATTTGTAGCTGGTAATTGCTTGGCCATGACTCACTTTCATGCCATTGTGATAGCATTGATACCAAAGCTGGATACTGCTAGCGTCTGAAAGTGATAAACATTCCCAATTCACACTTACTTTACGGAGCCCCCCTGAATGGCTGAGTTTGACTTTTGCGATATGCAAATCCAGCGCATGGTTGCACATACTGTCTATGCACGTGGCAAAGGTAATGTGAAAAAAGACCCTGACTGTTCGGATGAGCTTATTGGACTTGATCAAGAGTCTCTTGATTTATTGCAACTTAGGATCATCGGGGCTCTCGGCAACCGTTCGCACGGTGTAAATATGTCAATTGCGAGGGCGAGTGCAGAGTCATTCATGCAGAATGCGGCTATGGTAATGGGAGAGGATGACGCCACATTCATTAATGTATCGAAGCAATTTGCCCGTGATCTTACTGAGGCGCAAACCAACCCGCGCTGGCCAGGTGGGGTACTTATAGTTCTATCTGGTCGTATCGGTGCGCCAAGCAAGCGATTTGTTGCCGTCATCAAAGCTGAGACTGACAAAGGATTCAACGTTGTTGAGGAAGGTGGAAAAATCCAGCTGAGACTGATCAAGAAAATGCTTCTATCGGAAACTCAACGGCTCTATAAAGTCGGAATATTGATCGAACTGGCAGATGTAATGGCAGGCCATGATGGACTAAAGAACGCTGACAACTATTTGGCTTTTCTCTTTGATCACTTGTTAACCAGTAGTGAGACTGGGAAAGCTGCGGCGTATTTCTACGACAAATTCTTGGGCATGAGCATCGCGACTTCTTCACGCCACCAAACAAGGGTTTTCTTTGAAGAAAGCAAGAGCTTCATCAGTAGTTCAGAGCTTTCTGATGAAGACCGCTACACCTTGCGTGAAGCCTTACGTACAGAACTAAAAAACCATGTACCAACGCTTAACTTGGAGGAGTTCGCCGAACGGACTTTCCCAGAAGAATTACGAGATGCATACATTGAACATATGACTGCAAAAGGCTTTCCTAGCCAGTCGATTGTCAAAGATACTGAATATATCAAACATCAACTGAAGAAGCCCAGAAATGTGACCTTCACTAGCGGCGTACTGATTAGAGTACCCGCTGAGCATGATTTTAGGGAAATGGTGGACATTCAGGAAAATGTTGAGGGCTACACGCAAGTACGCATTAAGGGTGCAGTCCAGGCACAAGAATAATGGATTTAAACGTATTTCGTCATGATTTGGAACAAAAACGACCTCAGTTAGAAGCCTGGGGCCGTTTTGTACAGTCTTGCATTCTTGACAGGTTGAATGGGCTACCCGTTTCGATGCAGATCACAGGCAGTCGAGCAAAGGAAGTTGATTCGGCAATTGGTAAGATCGCAAGAAAAAATTATGACGATCCACTGATGCAGATGACAGACCTGGTTGGCGTACGGTTCGTAGTACTAATTTCCCCCCAGATCAAGGTTGTCAGTGAAGTACTTGAATCCATTGATTCGTGGGCATTCTCCCTCGACAGAGACTGGGAGCAAGAAGTAGAAGTTGCGCCGGAAACATTCGGATATCAGTCTCGTCACTACGTGGTCCGCTCCAAGTATGCACTCGATTTTGATGGGGTAACGGTACCTGCAAACCTTCCCTGTGAAGTACAGATCAGAACTATAATGCAGCATGCCTACGCTGAAATGATGCATGACAGCATCTACAAAGCAAACGGCATTGTTCCCCCACAGGCCAAGCGTTTTGCTGCAAGCAGCATGGCGCTCATCGAAACTGCTGATCATTTATTTTGTGAAACCATGCGCCTTCTTGACGAAGAAAACAGACCTAGAAAGCAGCTCTGGGAAGAGCTTGTAGGTATGTATCGTGCCAAGATTGGTGACACGGGTTTTGGCTATGATGAACGTCTCAATCTTGAAATACTTGATCAGTGCAATAAGTACCTTACGCCAGATGTAGCAACAGAAATACAGTTAATGGTGCGTGACCGCCCTGCAATTGTCGAACGCATAAAATCGAGAACAACAAGCGATCCGTTCTGGTTACAACCAACTGCCTTCTTTGCATATTGGCTTGTCCTGAAAGATCGCAGACATGCTTTCGATATATGGCCATTTTCTAGTGCTCATGACGCAATGAGTCTTGTCTATTCTGATCTTGGCATGTCTCTTGGTCGCCGCTACTAGGTGTGAAGTACAAGCATCACTAGTTTATTGATTACTCAGCTAGGCACTATACCCAAGCCAATGCATCGCTACATTTTATATTCTTCAGTAGAATTGGAATACTCTCTTAAAATCATTGCATATTTCATTGCATCACCTCCAACTTCTCTACCAGACACAATTCGTCTAGCCTCTTCTAAAAATCTACCCTCCAAGACATCTCTGAGATAAGAATACTTACTGAACCTCATAGAATTCATCTTATTAAGCTCTTCCTGCGTAAAGAAATTCTCTAACATTTTTTTCATGCCATTAGTCCTATACCAAGGAACATGAGATTTTTTCTTAACTCCTTCCGAAATTTCAAAAGCCAATCTAAACGTCAGTGCCCTGTATGCAAAAAAATGAAACCACAATTTATCACTGAATCGCCCCGGCTTCTCTAGACACTCTTGAGCCGTTGGAAATATTGCTTCTCAAACTCTACCGGCGATAGCCCGTTTGCGGAACCATGCCGGCGTTTCGGGTTGTAGAACATTTCGATGTAATCGAAGATATCCCGCCGGGCCTCCTCCCTGTCGTGATAGGTTTTGCGCTTGATGCGCTCCCGCTTCAGCAACTGGAAGAAACTCTCTGCCACGGCATTGTCGTGGCAGTTCCCACGCCGACTCATGCTGGGCACCAAGCGATGAGCTTTCAAGAAGTCCTGCCAATCGTAGCTACTGAACTGACTTCCTTGGTCGGAATGCACCAGTACCTCCTGCTTGGGCTGACGTCGCCATACCGCCATCAACAGGGCATTCAGCACCAGCTCTCTATCGATACGTGACTGCATCGACCAGCCAATCACCTGCCGCGAGAACAGGTCCAGCACCACCGCCAGGTACAACCACCCCTCATGCGTGCGGATATAAGTGATGTCGGTCACCCAAGCTTTATTCGGTTCATTCACGGTGAACTGGCGTTGCAGGTGGTTAGGTGCCACCACTGCCGGGCGGCCACGGTAATGCCCAGGACGCCGGTGGTAACCCGTCTGCGAACGTAAGCCTTCCTGCTTCATCAGCCGTGCCACACGATGTTTGCCGCAGCGCTCACCCTGAGCCTGCATGTCGTCATGCACCTTGCGATAGCCATAGACACCGCCACTTTCGAGCCATGCCTGCTTGATATACCCCAGCAAGCGCTGGTCTTCTCGAGCTCGCGGTGAGTACGGTGACGCTTTCCAGGCGTAGTAGCCACTGGGATGCACCGACATAACACGACACAGCCGTCGAATAGGGAACTGCTGCGCATGGGCCCGGATGAAGGCATACCTTACCCGGACTCCTTGGCAAAGTATGCGGCGGCCTTTTTTAGGATGTCGCGCTCCTCGGTGACCCGTTTGAGCTCTGCCTTGAGACGTCGTATTTCGGCTTGCTGGTCTGCGGGTTCGGCCGGTTGGGCGCGCTTGGGGTCGAAGCGTTTCAGCCATTGATACAGGCTGTGGGCAGATACGCCGAGACGGCTGGCGACTTCGGCCACTGGGTAACCACGCTCGGTTACCTGTTTGACTGCTTCAATCTTGAACGCTTCGGGGAAACGCGGCTTGCTCATGACACCTCCTTGTGGGGCCTAGTGTGAGGCTCGCGAAGTGTCTAGAAAAGGAGGGGCGATTCAGTTCTACTCCAACGCCAATACCCCAATCGTTGCCGGAACTCTCTACTCTGGTGCCAAACTTTACTATGCGCAGTTGTATACATCCGGTTCGTCCCAGTCTGTGACGCAAGGGTCCGTGGTTTATTCGATTGTGGGAGCCTCAGCGGTGGGAACCTGGAGAGCCATGCACTCGTTGGTAGCAGTGGGCGGCAACTTTACGATTTTTTTAGCGCAGAGGGTTGCATGAAATTTGAATATACGGCGGTAACTGATCTGCAGTGGGCTAACAACGGCCGCGCAATCACGATGACCGTATGTTTTGTCACTCTGGGGGCCGTGCCATTTACGGCAGCGCCAGATGACACGACAGAACATGGCCGGGAGCTTTTTGCGCGGGCCGTTGCCGGTGATTTTGGAGACATCCGAGAGTCGGATACTGATGATGCCATGCTGCGTTATAACCAGATTCAGCAAGCACAAGCTGCGCTGGACGCGTCTGACCGAACGGTACTACGCTGCTACGAGAAATCTATTCAGGTACCGACCGAGTGGGCAGCGTATCGTAATGATCTAAGGGAAATCATCCGCGCGACATCATTTGATTCCTCGGTGAAACTTCCGACTAGACCGCCATTCCCACTGGATGCCTGATGGCTAAAAACTACGCTATGGTTAGAGCCTGCTTTTGCAGGCTCTTTTGCATTTGTTGCGAGGGGTACTCAGTGCAAAAGCGCGTGCGAAAGTGTGCAAAACAATCCGCGACGTTACAGAAGAAAACTGAACTTATTACCGCCAATGTGTAGGAGTGTTGTGTAGAACTCAGGAGCAAAAAAGCCCTGCAGAACTTGAATTTACTGTAAAAACAACACTTTAGGGGTGTTTGGCGGAGAGGGGGGGATTCGAACCCCCGTTAGGGTATTACCCTAAACACGCTTTCCAGGCGTGCGACTTAAACCACTCATCCACCTCTCCAGATGGCTGCTGCAGTGCTGCAACAGAGAGGGCGATAATACAGGCACTGTCTGGTTTTGGCAAGATCCCAACAAAAAAATTGCTAGCCGCGTCAGGTGCGGCTGCAGTTGCTGCCGTGCAGGTCGTCATGTGGGCGGAATTGATCGCAACGCGCTTACCATGCAGTAAACTGGCCAGCACCTTGTCCAGATGCAAAGCAAATCATGTTACCCATTTTTACGCCCAGATTGCGACTGCGCGAATTCACCATGCAGGATGCACCGCTGGTGCTGGCCCTGCTGACTGACCCGGATTTTATCCGCAATGTCTCGGATCGTGGGGTGTACACGCTGCAAGATGCCGGCGACTACATCAGCCGTGGCCCGCTGGCAAGCTATGCGCAGCACGGCATCGGGCTGTGGTGCATGGAAAGGCTGGAGGATGACCAGCCTGTCGGCATGTGCGGGCTGATCCGGCGTGAAGGACTGGCGGATGTTGATGTGGGCTATACCATGCTGCCCACATGGCGCGGACTGGGCTATGCCAGCGAGGCTGCGGCTGCCTGTGTGCAGTATGGCCTGACACAATTGCAGTTACCGCGGGTTGTCGGCTATATCAATGCCGATAATCTGGCATCGGCACGGGTACTGCAAAAGGCTGGCCTGCATCGCTGCGGGCTTTTTGACTTTCCCGGCAGTAGCGTCCCCACCCTGCTCTACAGCAGTGAGCCAGCTACGGCTCAGTCATAGCGCTGCGACTACTCTGCAAGACTTAGCAGCAATACGCATGGAGAAGATCGGACACTTGGCCGAACCCCTCATGCGCAATCCCCGCGACAGGCCAGGCTACGTCAGCCATGACACGACCGGACTGCGGCACGATAGAAGTCCGTGGCAACAAACTTTTTCCATCTTGAAATGCGCCACCACCAGTTTGCCTGGAAGGCAGCACGGCCCTAATCGGGATTACTGCAAGCCATATACCTTTCTCGCAATCAATGGCGATGGTCATGCTGCGCACGACTGGCAGCCGGCCTACTCATCCGCCGCCATGCCCAAGGCTTTCACACTCAAGCCATGACATCTGCCAGCTTACACGGTAGGTAAAGCCACTTAGATTTATTGCCCGAGCTGAGTGCCTGCCATATAGAGCAACACCTTTTTTTCAAATAAGGGCAGCAACGGATTCATCTATGCACATCCAAGGAAGGAAAGTGCGATGTCACTGCCCTCATCAGCCTTTCGACAATTTGATCTATTCATGCAGCATCGCATGGTGCTGGATGTTGCCGCACCAATAGTGTTTCTATTGCTGTGGGCAACAGGATTTGCCGTAGTAAAAATCGGTTTGCAGCATATCGAACCGCTTACCTTCCTGGCATTGCGCTATGGCTGCGTCGTTGTCATTCTTTTACCCATCCAGCTTGGATTCCGCCTGCCCGTTCCGCATCACGGCCGTGACTGGCTAAACGTTTGCGTAATCGGCGTTTGCATTCAAGTCATCTACTTTGGCGGAACCTATCTTGCACTCAGGGCAGGGCTATCAGCCGGAGCGCTGGCGCTTATGGTCTCCTTGCAGCCCATTCTCGTCGCAATCATTGCCCCGATATGGATCAAGGAGCGCGTTTCAAGCAAGCAGTGGTGCGGACTCAGTCTGGGCTTTGCCGGCGCGGCTATTGTCATCCTGTCAAAATCGGCCATTGAGTCAACGCCGTGGCAGGGCATCACGCTGAGCTGTATTGCCCTGTCCGGCATGACTCTGGGAGTGTTATACGAGAAGAAAACGTCGGCTTCCATGCACCCGATTTCCGCCACACTGATACAGACCAGCGTAGGACTGCTGCTGATAGCACCACTCGCCCTGCTGCTGGAGTCTGGCCATATAGAGTGGCGCAGCGAGATGCTGTGTTCACTCGCCTATCTGGTGATCGGCAACTCGCTGATTGCGATTGGGCTACTCCTCCATCTTGTCCGGCATCGCCCTGCATCCAGGGTCTCAGCACTGTTTTTCCTGGTTCCGCCCTGCGCTGCCATCGCGGCGGGGGTGCTGCTCGGGGAGTCCATGCCCGGGCTTGCCTGGCTCGGGATTGGTCTTGCCACCGCGGGCGTATGGTTGACCGTCAATCTTCGATAAGCAGCCATCTACAATCCAGCAAGCCATGCCACAAAACAAAAACCCCGCACATCCAGGCGGGGTTTTGCTTGTATCAGCGCGGGTGCAGCTTCAGGCTGACACGCGCAAGTCCTGCAGGCCGTCCTTGGCCGGGACATCCACATAGCGGACCAGGCCCGGCAAATCGTCCGGCAAGGCTGTTGTCGCCGCGGCACCTTCCAGCAGCGCCAGCACCGGCTGCAACACCACGCGGCGCAGCAGGCCTTCGTCGGTGCTCAAGGCATCCAGTCGCAGGCTGTAGGTCCATTCATCGCCAAACGGCGATTCGTCATCTTCCCAGCGCAGCAGGCGGCCTGCCTGATTCAGCCAGGGTTGCCAGCCGGTGGCGGGGAAGCCGACGTAGGCGTCGTAATCGAAGCTGAACTCACAGGTCCAGTGCGCAATATGCAGCACCGGGCCCAAGGGCTCGCCCTGCCCGCCCGGACCGACCCGTGGCACGCCGTCGCCCGCCAGGCTGATCTGGAAATTCAGGAAGGCGACAATAGTGTCCTTGCGCTTTTTCTTTTGCAGCAGCGGCAGGCTGCAGCACAGCGCCTGGCGGGATTCGCCGCGCTTTTGCTGTTCGGTCAGCGGCTTGCCCACGGTACACAGCCCGCTGGCCGGCAAGGCCTGCTGCAGTAGTTCGATCAGCGCCTGTTCCAGTTGCTTGGCATGGCGCCAGGCGTGCTCGGCTTCCCGTGCGGAAGCGTCGGCCTGTGTGTTCTGCATCTTGTCATTCCAGTCTGTTCGGCATGATGGATGCCGGAGTCAAGTGCGGATGATAGCCGGATTTACCTGCTGCCGTCCGCCGCTTCTCATCAAAGCCAGCGCATTTTGTGCTGATCACCATAAAAAAACCGGCCCCTGGGGGCCGGTTTGTTCACTTTGCGCTGACTGATCAGGCCAGCAGGTGGTTGTTGAGCTCGCGCATGCCGGCAGACAGCATGGCCAGATCCAGCACACTGAAGGACTGCAGCTCGGCAAACATCTGGTAGCACAGTTCCAGCTCGCCACGACGCTTGGCCAGCCAGGCATCGGCAAAGGCCTTGTCGCCGGTGGCTTCGCTGAGGGCCAGCTTGGCCAGCTTGCAATGCAGGCGGTACAGATCGTCACGCAGCGCGGAGCGGGCTAGCGACTGCCAGCGGTTGTCGCGCGGCAGGCCGGTAATGGCGTCACGCAGCCAGTCCAGTTGCAGGGTGCGACCGAGCTGGAAGTAGTTCTGTGCCACTTCGTCCTGCGACAGTTCGCCGCCTTCGCTGATTTCGATGATGTCCATCAGCGGCACGGCAAACTCCAGACGCGCCAGCACGCGGGCCAGTTCCTGCGGCATGTTCGGCATGCTCAGGCGGGCTTCCAGCTCGGCCACGGCCGGGTACTGTTTGGCATCCACCAGCGCCGGCAGACGTGCCAGCAGTTCCTGTACCTTGCCGGCGTACTGTTCGATCACGGCATTCACCGAGGTGAACGGACGCTTGTTGCGCAGCACCCAGCGGGTTACGCGCTCGATCAGGGTACGCACCAGCACCATCATCTGCATTTGCTGGTCGGCCGGAATCAGGTTGTCCAGCGCTTCGATCTGGCCCCACAGGTTTTCCGCATCAAACACGCGGCTGGCAATCCACCAGGCGCGGGCGATGTCGGCCGCGGAGAACGGCGACTCTTCCTGCAGGCGGAACACGAAGGTGGTGCCCATGCGGTTGATGATCTGGTTGGCCAGCTGGTTGGCGATGATTTCGCGACGCAGCTGATGCTGTTCCATCTGCTTGCCAAAGCGCTGTTGCAGCGGTTTGGGGAAGTAGTTGACCAGCACCGGCAGGAAGTCGGCATCGTCCGGCACATCGGTGGCCAGAATGGCCTGATCCAGCGAAATCTTGCTGTAGGCCAGCAGTACGGCAACTTCCGGCACGGTGAGACCCTGACGCGCCAGGCGGCGTTCGTTGATCTGGGTATCGGACGGCAGGTATTCGATTTCGCGGTTCAGCTCGCCAGTCTTTTCCATGTGCGCAATCATGCGGGCATGGGTGGACAGCATGGAAGCGGCTTCCAGACGCTTGATGGCCAGCACCTGGGTTTGCAGCACGTTGTTGCGCAACACCAGATGACCCACTTCTTCAGTCATTTCGGCCAGCAGCTCATTACGCTGTTTCAGCGTCATGTCACCGGCTTGCATCACCGCGCCCAGCAGGATCTTGATGTTGACTTCGTGGTCGGAGCAATCCACACCAGCGGAGTTGTCGATGGCGTCGGTGGCGATACGGCCGCCGCACAGCGCAAATTCGACACGGCCCAACTGGGTGCAAGTCAGGTTACCGCCTTCGGCCACCACGCGGGCTTGCAGTTGGTTGCCATTGACCCGTACCGGATCGCAAGCGCGGTCGCGGGCGTCGGCATGGCTCTGAGTGGAAGCCTTGATGTAAGTACCGATACCGCCGTTGTACAGCAGGTCGATCTTGGCCTTGAGGATTTCATGGATCAGCTCGTTCGGCGCCATGTGGTCCTTATCGGTTTCCAGCCAGGCCTTGACTTCAGGCGACAGCGGAATGGACTTGGCCGAGCGCTCGAAAATGCCACCACCCTTGGAAATCAGCTCGCGGTTGTAATCGGCCCAGCTGGAACGCGGCAGATTGAACAGGCGCGCACGTTCGGCAAAGCTGGTCTTGGCGTCCGGGGTCGGGTCCAGGAAGATGTGCAGGTGGTTGAACGCAGCCTTCAGGCAGATGTGTTCGGACAGCAGCATGCCGTTGCCGAATACGTCGCCAGCCATGTCGCCAATGCCGATCACGGTGAAATCCTGCTCCTGGGTGTTGATGCCCAGATGGCGGAAGTGGCGCTTGACCGATTCCCAGGCACCGCGGGCGGTAATGCCCATGCCCTTGTGGTCGTAACCGGCGGAACCACCGGAGGCAAAGGCGTCACCCAGCCAGAAACCGTAGGATTCGGAAATGCCGTTGGCGATGTCGGAGAAGGTGGCGGTGCCCTTGTCGGCAGCCACCACCAGGTACGGATCATCCGGGTCCAGACGGCGCACGTCCTTGGGCGGAATGATCTGGCCGGTCACCAGATTGTCGGTGACATCCAGCAGCGCGGAGATGAAGATCTTGTAGCAGGCGATGCCTTCGGCCAGGAAGGCTTCACGGTCGCTCGGTGCCGGCAGTTGCTTGCCGACAAAGCCACCCTTGGAACCCATCGGCACGATGACGGAGTTCTTCACCATCTGCGCCTTCACCAGACCCAGCACTTCGGTACGGAAGTCTTCCATGCGGTCGGACCAGCGCAGGCCGCCACGGGCCACCTTGGAGCCGCGCAGATGCACGCCTTCCACACGCGGGCTGTACACCCAGATTTCAAACATCGGGCGCGGCTGCGGCAGGAAGGGAATCTGGTTGGATTCCAGCTTGAAGGAGATGTAGGACTTGAATTCGCCATCTGCCGCCTTCTGCCAGAAGTTGGTGCGGCGGGTAGCCAGAATCACGGCCAGGAAGCCGTTCAGGATGCGGTCTTCATCCAGGTTGGCCACATTGTCCAGCAGCTCCTTCACTTCGGCCAGCAGCACGTCGGCGCGGGCGTCGTCGGCATTCACCGGGTCCAGGCGGGCGACGAACAGCGCCACCAGACGACGGGTGATTTCCGGGTAGTTGGCCACGCACTGTTCCAGATAGTTCTGGCTGAAGGTGAGGCCGCCCTGACGCAGATACTTGGCCAGTGCGCGCACCAGCGAGATTTCACGCCAATCCAGGCCGGCAATCAGCGCCAGACGGTTGAAACCGTCGTTTTCGCAACGCTTGGCAAACACCTGGGACAGCAGCTCCTGGAAGTCTTTTTGCACCACTTCACTGGACATCTGCTCAAAGAAAGCCCCCACGTCCAGGCCGAAGTCGCTGATCCACACCGCGGAGCCATCTTCGCGCTCTACGCAGTACGGATGCTCGTCACGCACCTTGACGCCCATGTTTTCCAGAATCGGCAGGCTGGCGGACAGGCTCATCGGCTCGCCTTCGCGGAACAGCTTCAGGTTGAATGCCTGATTGCCGCGATGGAAAGGACGGTACAGCTTCATCGCCAGCGGCTTGCTGGCAGAGACGGATTCCAGCAATTGCACGTCCAGCACCGCATTGCGCACGGCAAATTCTTCGCGGTAAGCCACCGGGAAGGCCGAACGGTAACGCTTGAACAGCAGGTTGCCGGCTTCTTCGCCATGCACTTCCACCAGTTGCTGGTGCATTTCTTCCACCCAGCCACGCACCAGGCGGGCGATTTCCGCCTCGATGTCGGATTCGCGGAAGGTCGGCAGCTTGGACGCATTGGTGCGGATGATGTAATGCACGCGCGCCAGCGAGCTGTCGCTGATCTGCACGCTGAATTCCGCCGAGCTGCCGTTGAAGGCTGTCATCAGCACCTTCTCGATTTTCAGGCGCACTTCGGTATTGAAGCTGTCACGCGGCACGTATACCAGGCTGCTGACATAGCGGTGGTAGCGGTCCTTGCGCACGAACAGGCGCACGCGCGGGCGCTCTTGCAGGCTGACAATGCCTTCGGCAATCGGCCCCAGCACATCGGCCGGAATTTCAAACAGCTCGTCGCGCGGATAGCTTTCCAGCACAAAACCCAGGGTCTTGGCCTTGTAGCTGTCGTCAACAAAGTCGCAATTGGCCACCACGCTGGCCACTTTCTGGCGTACCAGCGGAATGTCCTTGGGCGAAGCCTGATAGGCGCTGGCGGTATACAGGCCGAGGAAGCGGCGCTCGCCAATCACTTCGCCCTTGTCGTTGAAGCGCTTGATGCCGACAAAGTCGACATAGGCCGGACGGTGGATGATGGAGCGGGTTTGCGATTTGTTCAGGATGATCAGCTGCGGCAGGTGCGCCAGTTCGCGCAGTTCTTGCGGCAGGGTTTCAAAGCTGGCGGAGTATTCCTTGTCGCCCTGGTCGCGCAGGATGCCCAGGCCGGAATCCTTGACGATCTTCAGGCTGTCCTTGCCGTCGCGCTTTACCAGGTCGTAATCGCAATAGCCCATGAACAGGAAGTGATTGGCCGCCATCCAGCCAAGGAAATCCACGGCTTCCTTGGCTTCCACCGCGCGCTCGCCCTTCACCTTGGCCAGATCCTTGCCGATGTCGCCCACCACGGCGCGCATTTTCGGCTCGTCGCTCACCACCAGACGGATGTCGGCAATGATGCGGTTCAGCTCGGCTTCCAGCTTTTGCAGGGTGGCGGCATCGCTGACGCGGTCGATCTGCACGTGGATGAAGGATTCCAGCGGCAGGCTGCGGTCTTGCGTGCGTTTTACTTCCAGCAGGTTGCCGTTCTTGTCGCGACCCACCGACAACACCGGGTGTACCAACAGGTGCAGATTGATGTTGTAGCGCGACAGCAGCATGGAGATGGAGTCGATCAGGAAAGGCATGTCGTCGTTGACGACTTCAATTACCGAGTGGGTGCTTTGCCAGCCATCACGCTCGAAATCGGGAGTATAGATACGCACCTTGTGCTGGCCGGCGCTGCGCTTGCGCGCAAACTCGAAATGGGCCAGTGCGGCACCGAACAGGTCCAGCGAGGAAAACTGGCGCAGATCGGCATGTTCGGTTTCTTCAAAGTAAATCGGGAAGAATCCGGCGAGTTGTTGTGTCTCCTTGGGTGAAAGCTTGCTCTGGGCAACGGCCTGAATATCGGCAATCAGGCTCGCCAGTTCGGTCTTGTTGGTAAGCGACATGGGGCTTCTCTTGTTGTATGCACGGTTTGTGTCGGGGCATTGTAGTAAGCCCGCTACCCGCGGGATTTCCTTAATGCGACATCGACTTACAGAAAGATGGGATGCAGTGCAGCATGAAAAAACAGCCGCAGTTGCGGTGCTGGTTTTTCTCCCACTATTTGCCTTATAGCAATGCGACGGCCAATTACAAAAAGGCTGTGACAGCCTACATTGTATACAATCCAACAATCAACACATAAGTGCATGATTTTGATGACGTTTCACAATGTATACAAACTGGCGTAGAATGCGCCCCTTCGCAATTTGCTGCTATCCGCGCCAAATGCGACTGATTGTTGGGCAAGGAGTTTCCATGCCACCATTGCCTGGCGTCTTCACCGGAGGCGCATGCAGGCATAACAACAACAGGTTCCGGCCGTGCTGTCTCAGGGCAGCCACCCCATCCACGCCGGGTTTACAAAGTAAGACCACGGGAACAAGCCGCACGCTTGCTCCCTGCATGCGAGAAGCAGAGACACATATGAAGAAGGTTATTTTTGCGGCTGCCGTAGCCGTCAGCCTGTCCGGTTTTGCCAGCCACGCAGAAACCATCCGCTTTGGTGTAGACCTCAACTACCCGCCGTTCTCCAAGCAAGGTGCTGATGGCAAGCCGGAAGGCTTCGACATCGACATGGCCCGCGCCCTGTGTACGGCCATGAAGGTAAGTTGCCAGATCGTGCCGCAAGACTGGGATGGCCTGATCCCGGCACTGAACGCCAACAAGTTCGATGCCATCCTGTCGTCGATGCAAATCACCGAAGAGCGCAAGAAGGCCGTCGACTTCAGCAACAAGTACTACAACATCGCCAGCCGCATCATTGCCAAGAGCAACACCCAGGTGTCGCAAACTTCCTTCAAGGGCAAGAAGATCGGCGTGCTGCGCGCCTCCACCCAGGAAAAATTTGCCCGCGACTTCTGGGGCAAGAACGGTGCCACCATCGTGGCTTACACCAAGTCTCCTGAATCCTTCCTCGACCTGAAAGCCGGCCGCGTGGATGCGGTGTTTGTGGACGGTGCCGTTGGTGAGCAGGAATTCCTCAAGACCGACGGCGGCAAGGGTTATGCCTTTGTCGGCCCCAATTATGCCGATGTGAAGTACTTCGGCCTGGGTGCCGGCATTGCCGTGAAAAAGGGCAATCAGGCTCTGGTCACGCGCATCAACAAAGCCATCGAGCAGATCCGCAAGGACGGCAGCTACAAGAAAGTACAGGACAAGTACTTCCGCTTTGACGTTTACGGCGGCTAAGCCAGCCACGTCTGCTGCATGAAGAACTGACCACGCCGGCAGCCTGGCTGCCGGCGGGCTTTGCCTCATACCACAACAAGACCCACCGGAGAAACCATGTTCAAGTCCCTCATGGTGCTGGGCGCGTGCGCGCTCGGCATGGCTGCTGCTGCCCAAGGCGAAACCTTGCGCTTTGCCACCGATGCCAGTTACCCGCCGTTTTCCCAGCAAGGCCCGGACGGCAAGATGAAGGGCTTCGACCCCGATATCGCCCAGGCCCTGTGCGCTGCCATGAAAGTGACCTGCGAAGTGGTGCCGCAAGATTTCGACGGTATCATCCCTGCCCTGCAGGCGCGCAAGTTCGACGCCATCATCGCCTCGATGAACATCACCGAAGAGCGCAAGAAAGTCGTCAGCTTCTCGGACAAGTACTACAACATGCCCAGCCGGCTGGTGGCCAAGCAAGGCAGCCAGATCAATGACGCCTGGTTCAAGGGCAAGAAAATTGGCGTATTGCGTTCTTCCATCCAGGAAAAATACGCCCGCGACAACTGGGTGAAGCTGGGCGCGAAACTGGTGTCCTATGCCAAGGCCCCGGAATCCTTCCTCGACCTGAAGGCCGGACGCGTGGATGCCAGCTTTGTTGATGCCGCCGTGGGTGAGTCCGATTTCATCAAGACCCCGGCTGGCAAGGGCTATGCCTTTGCCGGGCCGGAGTACAACGAGGTGAAGTACTTCGGTGAAGGGGCTGCCGTGGCGGTGCGCAAATCGGATGCAGCCTTGCTGGCCCGCATCAACAAGGCGCTCAAGCAGATTCGTGCCGACGGCAGCTACGACAAGATCCAGAAGAAGTATTTCAGCTTCGACATCTACGGCAAGTAAACCGTCATGGTGGCGCGGGCAGAGCATGGCCTGCGCCGTCCCTTCCCGGGAAACACAGGGGTAGTACATGTTTTTACACGGATATCTTCCCAGCATCCTCGAAGGAGCGGTGCTGACACTGAAACTGGCGGCGGCATCGCTGGCGGTTTCGGTGCTGCTGGGACTGGTGGGTGCCATGTTCAAGATGGCCCCCTCCAAACCCTTGCGCACACTGGCCGAGCTTTACTCCACCGTGGTTCGTGGCGTGCCAGACCTGGTATGGATGTTTTTGCTGTTCTTCGGCGTGCAGATGCTGCTCAACGATCTGGCCGCAGCCATGGGCTGGGCCGCACCGGACATCGACCCCTTTATCGCCGGCGTGCTGACACTGGGCTTCATCTTCGGCGCTTACATGACCGAAACCTTCCGCGGCGCCATCATGGCCGTACCCAAGGGACAGATGGAAGCCGGCGCTGCCTACGGCATGGGCCCGCTGCGCATTTTCTGGCGCATCACCTTTCCGCAGATGGTGCGCTTTGCCCTGCCCAGCTTTACCAATAACTGGCTGGTGCTGGTCAAGTCCACCGCCCTGGTATCGGTGATCGGCCTGAATGACGTGATGTACCGCGCCGACGCAGCCAAGTCCAATACCCAGGAGCCGTTTACCGTCTACATGCTGGTAGCGGTGATCTTCCTGGTGATCACCAGTGTGTCCAACATCCTGCTGGGCATGCTGGAGCGGCGCTACTCCACCGGTCTGAAGGAGAACGGCCTGTGATCGACTTTCAGCTTATCCTCGACAAACTGCCGGCCTTTCTGGGTGGTACCGACGGCCAGCCAGTGCTCAGCACCAGCGACGGCATCGTGATGACACTGGAGCTGCTGGGCGCATCGCTGCTGTTGGGCATGCTGCTGGCCATTCCGCTGGCGCTGGGCCGGGTATCGAAAAACCGCCTGCTGTCTGGCAGTGTCTGGCTGTACACCTATGTATTCCGTGGCACGCCGCTGCTGGTGCAGTTGTTCATCATCTATTACGGCCTGTCGCAGTTTGACGCCGTGCGCGAGAGCTGGCTGTGGCAATACCTGCAGGATGCCTGGTTCTGCGCCATTCTGGCCTTCACGCTCAATACCGCGGCCTACACCACGGAAATCATCGCCGGGCAAATCCGCACCACGCATTGGGGTGAAATCGAAGCCGCGCGCGCCATGGGCATGAGCAAGTGGCTGATGATGCGCCGTATCGTCATTCCTTCTGCCCTGCGCCGCGCCCTGCCGGCCTACAGCAACGAAGTGATCATGATGATGCAAAGCACAGCAGTGGCCGGCCTGGTCACGCTGGCCGACATCACCGGGGTGGCACGCCGCATCTACAGCGACACCTATATGGCCTTCGAGCCCTTCCTGATTGCGGGTGCCATTTATCTGCTACTCACTTTTGTCTTTGTCTGGCTATTCAAGCAGGCAGAGCGACGCTGGCTGGCCTATCTGGCTCCGCGCAAGCATTGACAGCGTGGGCGGCAAACACGCCGCCCTCTTTCAGCAATGGCCGCCATGTAAAGCGCGGCAGATGAAACCTTAGAACAAGGGTTGCAAGCATGAAACAAACCAACGCAGCACCAGCCACCGAGATCAAACTGCGCGTTGCCGACCTGCACAAAAGCTATGGCAGCCACGAAGTGCTCAAGGGCGTCTCCCTCACCGCCCATGCCGGGGATGTAATCAGCATCATCGGCTCCTCCGGCTCGGGCAAGAGTACCTTCCTGCGCTGCATCAACCTGCTGGAACACCCCAATAGCGGGCAGATTCAGCTAGGCGGTGAAGAACTGCAACTGGTGGCCGACAAGAAAACCGGTGCGCTGCGTGCCGCCAGCCACAAACAACTGGAACGCATCCGCACCAAGCTGGCCATGGTGTTTCAGCACTTCAATCTGTGGGCGCACATGACGGTGCTGGAAAACATCATCGAAGCGCCCATCCATGTACTGGGCCTGTCGCGGGACGAAGCCATCACCCGTGCGCGCAAATACCTGGACAAGGTGGGCCTGAAAGACGTGGAAGGCAAATACCCGTCCCATATGTCCGGCGGCCAACAGCAGCGCGTGGCCATCGCCCGCGCACTGGCGATGGAACCAGAAGTCATGCTGTTTGACGAACCCACTTCGGCACTGGACCCGGAGCTGGTGGGTGAAGTGCTGCGCGTGATGCAGGACCTGGCGCGCGAAGGCCGCACCATGGTGGTGGTGACCCACGAGATGGGCTTTGCCCGCGAAGTGTCCAATCACGTGATTTTCCTGCACAAAGGCAAGATCGAAGAACAAGGCAACCCGCGCGAAGTGCTGGTCAATCCGCAAAGCGAGCGGCTTGCACAATTCCTCTCCGGCAGCCTTAAATAAATCGTACAATGCCACACAGAAATAGCAGCGCCACGCCGCCCGCGGCATGGCCTGCTTTTTTGATATAGTGCTCAACTTTTTGCAAACATGGGTCAATCAATGCACGCTGCCAAACCGTTACGCTACGGTTTCCTCCTGCTTCCGCACGCTTCCATGGCCGACTTTGCCATCGCCAGCGAAGTGCTGACCCGGGCCAATCAACTGGCCGAAAAAAAGCTGTACGAATTTTTGCCGCTGTCGCTCAACGGCCTGCCAGTAGCCATGTCCAACGGGCTGAAACTGCCGGTGGACCTGCCGCTGGCCTATGCCCCCAAACTGGATGGCCTGTTCATCCTGGCCGATGACATCACCATCGATGTCAATCTGGACGAACTGCTCAAGAGCATCAGCGGCCTGCACACCGACAAGCTGCCCATTGCCGGTATTGGCTGCGGCAGTTACTGGATGGCCCGTGCCGGTCTGCTCAACGGCTTTCGCGCCACCATACACTGGCAGGAAATCAGCCGCTTCACCGAGGAATTCCAGGAAGTCATTGTTTCGTCCAATCTGTACGAAATCGACCGCTGCCGCATGAGCTGTGCCGGCGGAGCCGCCACCCTGGATTTCATGCTGTCACTGGTAGGCAGTCAGCACAGCCACGAATTTGCCGCCCGGCTGTCGGAAATGTTCAGCATTGAACGCATCCGGCCTGGCAATGAACGCCAGCGCATTCCGCTGGCTACCCGCATTGGCGGCAGCCAGCCCAAGCTGACCGAAGCGGTCAGCCTGATGGAAGCCAATATTGAAGAGCCGCTGACTACCGACGATATCGCCTATTACGTCGGCGTCTCGCGCCGCCAGCTCGAACGCCTGTTCAAGCAGTACCTCAGCACCGTACCGTCCAAATACTATCTGGAGCTGCGCCTGAGCCGCGCGCGCCAGTTGCTGCAGCAAACCAGCAAGTCCATCGTGCAAATCGGCCTGGCTTGTGGCTTCTCCAGCGGGCCGCATTTCTCCAGCACCTACCGCAATCACTTTGGCATCACGCCGCGCGAGGAGCGCGCCCAGCGCACCCAAGTAGTGGTGGAACCACGCTGAGTCCTTGCCCATCACCATGCAAAAGAGCCGCAATGCGGCTCTTTTTTGTACCCGGATAGCACGGCATCAAGCGGCTGCGCTTGGCGCGGCATCGGGTGCCGTCACGGTCTGCGAGAGAGGCAGTTCGATACGGAAGCAGGCACCGCTGGCCGGAATGTTCTCCGCACTGATCAACCCGCCATACTGCTCCACAATGGTCTGGCAAATTGACAAACCCAGGCCCATGCCATTCTGCTTGGTGGAGAAGAAGGGATGGAACAACACTTCCAGCGACTCCGGCGAAATGCCACGCCCGGTATCGCGCACCTCCAGAATGGCTTTCTTACCCTCGCGCCGGGTATGAATGATGATATGGCGCTTCATCACCGGCTCGTCGCGCAGCGCATCCATGGCATTGGACAACAGGTTAAGCACCACCTGCTCCATCTGGATGCTGTCCGCCATCACCGCCATCGGGTAAACCGACAGTAATTGCACCATCTCGATGCTGCGCTCTTTCAAATCATACTCAGCCAGGAACATGCAGTTGCCCACCACCTGATTCAGGTCGATCAGGCGGATTTCCATCGCCCGCTTGCTCACCAGCGCGCGCAGCCGCTTGATGATTTCACCGGCACGATCAGCCTGGGCCACGGCCAGGCGCAGGGCAGACTCAATCTGCGGACGACTCTCCTCGCCAAACTCCAGCAATTGCAAGGACGCCTGGCAGTAATTGGAAATGGCCGTCAGTGGCTGATTCACTTCATGCGCAATGCCCGACGCCATCTCGCCCATGGTGTGCAGGCGCGCCACATGAGACAGCTTTTCCAGATGCTCCTTCACCCGCAACTCACTGGCTTCCAGTGCTTCGGCAGCACGCTGGCGTACCGGCCCCATATCACGTAGCGCACATACCACACCCGTCAGGCTGCCACTGCGGGAAAACAGCGGCGCAATCGCCCCCTCTACCAGTCGCACATGGCCTCGGGCTGTCGCCAACTGCATCCGTTCGGGCAACACCACGGTACGCGCTTCGCGGTAGCATTCGCTGATCGGGTCCTCGGCCAACTCGGAAGACAGCTCGCCAATCAGACGGAATGCATTCTGAAACGGCTGACCGACCACCTCCTCACGGCTCACCCCCAGCAGGGAAAGCGCCATGGGATTAGCCATTTCAATCTGCTGCTGTGTATCCAGGATAATCACGCCATCATGCACCGCATTGAGTGCCACGGCCGCCCGCTCACTTTGCAGAAACAATGCCTCATCTGCCTGGCTTTGCGCCTTGCGCATGGCCAGACGCTGGCTGTAAATCAACCACAGTGAAATCACCAGCGACAGGATCAAACCCTCACGCAGCAGCAGGCCGATCAGCTTGAAGTCAGCCAGAAAGACATCCTTGCCAACGCGCAGACTAAACGGTTGGGATTCACTGACCAGTGGCAGGCTGACTTCAAGGCGAGACAGCGCAGGAAGCCAGCTGCTTTGATGCTTACCAATGGCACTGTAAATGGCGGCCCCCCCATTACCCACAGTCTGAATCGTCAGATCCAGATCATTGGGAACA
This sequence comes from Aquitalea magnusonii, assembly GCF_002217795.2. NCBI lineage: Bacteria > Pseudomonadati > Pseudomonadota > Betaproteobacteria > Neisseriales > Chromobacteriaceae > Aquitalea > Aquitalea magnusonii. The sequence goes on along the minus strand of NZ_AP018823.1, from coordinate 878,690 downwards.
CCTTCATTGGGTGCAATGGTCAACAACTTCTCGCAATACACCACCAGTGCAACCACCCCGATCAGGGTTCCACGGCCGGCAGCCCCCGCGCCTGCCGCCCGCCCCAGAAACACCGGCTGCATCAGCAGATAAACTCGTCCACCTTCGTACAGGTCAAAGGGGGCCGACGCCACTTTCCGGCCAGTGCGGATTGCGCGTTGCATGTCGGCAGCAAAGCGCGGCTCATGCAACACGTCAAAACCATATACCGAACTGGCTGCCGGAATGTCGGGTTCTATCATGGTCACCACCAGGTGCTGGTCACGCACCGGTGCCGGCAACCAGCTACGCCGTCCCGAAATATCAAAATCACGGATGAAAAAAGTTTTGCCAAAGCGCTGCTGCATCTCTTCAAGAAATGCCGAGCGATTGTCACGGGTAACGTTCTGGAAGAACTCAAAGGTGTAAAGCTGGGAATAGTGCGCCAACAACTGGTGCGAGAAAGACTTCAGTACCGGCATGTCAAACTTCTGCCGCGACAATAACAGAGCATCAACCGCCGCAAGCACCGATTCATTCTGGTCCAGCTTCCGCGCGATGACACCGTGCGCCAAGCGTGCACTACGGTCAAACTCTTCTTGAATGCGCTGATACTCCGACATTGCCCACTGCATGCCAACTATCAGCGCCACACCCAGCCATAGCAGGACAAACAAGTGCAGTCGTTTTCGCGGGAAGTCAGGCAACATACTCTCTCAGGCTGGCAAGATGACAAAGCGGCTATCAGGCCGTAATCCGGCCCGGTATTGTAACCTTGCCTGCCTGGCTGCGACAGCGTAGTACTGCTTAGCCGGTCAGTCGCAGGACATACGCTTCACAAGACTCAGCAATAAAGACGACGGTTCAGACCAAGCTGCTGCCCGCGCCACAAAGCACAAAGCCCAGCTCGATTGAGCTGGGCTTCTGTAAGGGGAGTCTGGCAGTGTCCTACTTTCACATGGCGAATGCCACACTATCATCGGCGCTAAGGCGTTTCACGGTCCTGTTCGGGATGGGAAGGCGTGGGACCACCTCGCTATGGCCACCAGACATAAACTGTCAACAAACTTGAAGAAGCTTTGTCATCCAGACTTCGTCTGAATCACTGAATTAATTAGGTATCTTATCTTGGATCTTTGATCGCGTCGCACATTCACTATCCATCCGGTCTCGGTTTCCCAAGCCACTCAAATGATAGGATCAAGCCTCACGAGCAATTAGTATCGGTTAGCTTAACGCCTCACAGCGCTTCCACACCCGACCTATCAACGTCCTGGTCTCGAACGACTCTTCAGGAGGGTCTAGCCCTCAGGGAAGTCTCATCTTCAGGCGAGTTTCGCGCTTAGATGCTTTCAGCGCTTATCTCTTCCGAACTTAGCTACCCGGCAATGCCACTGGCGTGACAACCGGTACACCAGAGGTTCGTCCACTCCGGTCCTCTCGTACTAGGAGCAGCCCCCGTCAAACTTCCAACGCCCACTGCAGATAGGGACCAAACTGTCTCACGACGTTTTGAACCCAGCTCACGTACCACTTTAAATGGCGAACAGCCATACCCTTGGGACCGGCTACAGCCCCAGGATGTGATGAGCCGACATCGAGGTGCCAAACACCGCCGTCGATGTGAACTCTTGGGCGGTATCAGCCTGTTATCCCCGGAGTACCTTTTATCCGTTGAGCGATGGCCCTTCCATTCAGAACCACCGGATCACTATGTCCTGCTTTCGCACCTGCTCGACTTGTCGGTCTCGCAGTTAAGCTACCTTTTGCCATTGCACTATCAGCACGATTTCCGACCGTACCTAGGTAACCTTCGAACTCCTCCGTTACACTTTGGGAGGAGACCGCCCCAGTCAAACTGCCTACCATGCACTGTCCCCGATCCGGATAACGGACCAAGGTTAGAACCTCAAAGGGGTCAGGGTGGTATTTCAAGGTCGGCTCCACAGGAACTAGCGTCCCTGCTTCAAAGCCTCCCACCTATCCTACACAAACCACTTCAAAGTCCAATGCAAAGCTACAGTAAAGGTTCACGGGGTCTTTCCGTCTAGCAGCGGGGAGATTGCATCTTCACAAACACTTCAACTTCGCTGAGTCTCAGGAGGAGACAGTGTGGCCATCGTTACGCCATTCGTGCGGGTCGGAACTTACCCGACAAGGAATTTCGCTACCTTAGGACCGTTATAGTTACGGCCGCCGTTTACTGGGGCTTCGATCAAGAGCTTGCACCCCATCACTTAACCTTCCAGCACCGGGCAGGCGTCACACCGTATACGTCCACTTTCGTGTTGGCACAGTGCTGTGTTTTTGATAAACAGTCGCAGCCACCGATTCTCTGCGACCTGTCGTAGCTCCCACCGCAGGGTGTTCACCACAACAGGCATACCTTCTCCCGAAGTTACGGTATCAATTTGCCGAGTTCCTTCTCCTGAGTTCTCTCAAGCGCCTTAGAATTCTCATCCTGCCCACCTGTGTCGGTTTGCGGTACGGTTCTTGTGTAGCTGAAGCTTAGTGGCTTTTCCTGGAAGCGTGGTATCAGTCACTTCAGGTCCGTAGACCCTCGTTATCACTTCTCGGCGTTAAAGAAGGGCGGATTTGCCTACCCTTCACGCCTACCGGCTTGAACGACCTATTCCAACAGGCCGCTGACCTAACCTTCTCCGTCCCCACATCGCACTACACAAAAGTACGGGAATTTTAACCCGTTTCCCATCGACTACGCTTTTCAGCCTCGCCTTAGGGGCCGACTCACCCTACGCCGATGAACGTTGCGTAGGAAACCTTGGGCTTTCGGCGAGCGGGCTTTTCACCCGCTTTATCGCTACTCATGTCAGCATTCGCACTTCTGATATCTCCAGCATCCCTTACGAGACACCTTCACAGACCTACAGAACGCTCCCCTACCATCTGCACTTACGTGCAAATCCGCAGCTTCGGTTATCAGTTTGAGCCCCGTTACATCTTCCGCGCAGGACGACTCGACCAGTGAGCTATTACGCTTTCTTTAAATGATGGCTGCTTCTAAGCCAACATCCTGGCTGTCTGGGCCTTCCCACTTCGTTTACCACTTAACTGATCATTTGGGACCTTAGCTGGCGGTCTGGGTTGTTTCCCTCTTGACGATGGACGTTAGCACCCACCGTCTGTCTCCCATGCTCGCACTTTCCGGTATTCAGAGTTTGCCATGGTTTGGTAAATCGCAATGACCCCCTAGCCATAACAGTGCTTTACCCCCGGAAGTGATACATGAGGCACTACCTAAATAGTTTTCGGGGAGAACCAGCTATCTCCGAGTTTGTTTAGCCTTTCACCCCTATCCACAGCTCATCCCCTAGTTTTGCAACACTAGTGGGTTCGGACCTCCAGTGCGTGTTACCGCACCTTCATCCTGGCCATGGATAGATCACTCGGTTTCGGGTCTACGCCCAGCAACTAAAGCGCCCTATTCGGACTCGGTTTCCCTACGCCTCCCCTATGCGGTTAAGCTTGCTACTGAACGTAAGTCGCTGACCCATTATACAAAAGGTACGCAGTCACCCCTTGCGAGGCTCCCACTGTTTGTATGCATCCGGTTTCAGGTTCTATTTCACTCCCCTCCCGGGGTTCTTTTCGCCTTTCCCTCACGGTACTGGTTCACTATCGGTCGATCACGAGTATTTAGCCTTGGAGGATGGTCCCCCCATCTTCAGACAGGATTTCGCGTGTCCCGCCCTACTTTTCGTATGCTCAGTACCAAGAATGAAATTTCGTGTACGGGGCTATCACCCACTATGGCGGACATTTCCAGGTCCTTCCACTATCTCAATCTCTATCACATACAGGCTATTCCGCGTTCGCTCGCCACTACTGACGGAATCTCGGTTGATTTCTTTTCCTCGAGTTACTTAGATGTTTCAGTTCACTCGGTTCGCTTCCACAGACCTATGTATTCAGTCTGGGATACCCTTGCGGGTGGGTTTCCCCATTCGGATATCGCGGGATCAAAGCTCTATTGCCAGCTCCCCCGCGCTTTTCGCAGGCTTACACGTCCTTCATCGCCTGTGATCGCCAAGGCATCCACCAGATGCACTTAGTCGCTTGACCCTATCATTTCAGTAACCTGAGTTACCAATCCGACAGGATTGTGTTTGTGCGACATGTCACACCGCCCCTTTTGTGATGGCGACATGACATTAGATACAATCAAATTCCCAAGATGACGATTTGTCCTGCATGCAGAGTTAACTTCATGCATTTCATTTCGCCGTCTAATTAATTCGGCTTCTTCAGTTTGTTAAAGATCGGGCGTTCGACCTTGCGGTCAATTCAACGCAAACAAAAAGATACCCGGAAACAACGTTTCCAGATGCGTTTTTGTTTGAGTTGAGGTGGTGGAGGATGACGGGATCGAACCGACGACCCCCTGCTTGCAAAGCAGGTGCTCTCCCAACTGAGCTAATCCCCCAAACTGGTGGGTCTGGAAGGACTCGAACCTTCGACCCCTGCGTTATCAACACAGTGCTCTAACCAGCTGAGCTACAAACCCAGTCAAACCCTTAAAATCTCGAATAACCGATAGGCTGTGAATACTTGACGATCGCCTTCTCTAGAAAGGAGGTGATCCAGCCGCAGGTTCCCCTACGGCTACCTTGTTACGACTTCACCCCAGTCATGAATCCCACCGTGGTAAGCGGCCTCCTTACGGTTAGCCTACCCACTTCTGGTGAAACTCACTCCCATGGTGTGACGGGCGGTGTGTACAAGACCCGGGAACGTATTCACCGCAGCATGCTGATCTGCGATTACTAGCGATTCCGACTTCACGCACTCGAGTTGCAGAGTGCGATCCGGACTACGATCGGTTTTATGAGATTGGCTCCACCTCGCGGCTTGGCTACCCTCTGTACCGACCATTGTATGACGTGTGAAGCCCTGGTCATAAGGGCCATGAGGACTTGACGTCATCCCCACCTTCCTCCGGTTTGTCACCGGCAGTCCCATTAGAGTGCTCAACTAAATGGTAGCAACTAATGGCAAGGGTTGCGCTCGTTGCGGGACTTAACCCAACATCTCACGACACGAGCTGACGACAGCCATGCAGCACCTGTGTTACAGCTCCCTTTCGGGCACCAATCCATCTCTGGAAAGTTCTGTACATGTCAAGACCAGGTAAGGTTTTTCGCGTTGCATCGAATTAATCCACATCATCCACCGCTTGTGCGGGTCCCCGTCAATTCCTTTGAGTTTTAACCTTGCGGCCGTACTCCCCAGGCGGTCAACTTCTCGCGTTAGCTACGCTACCAAGGATTCAAACCCCCAACAGCTAGTTGACATCGTTTAGGGCGTGGACTACCAGGGTATCTAATCCTGTTTGCTCCCCACGCTTTCGTGCATGAGCGTCAGTGTCATCCCAGGGGGCTGCCTTCGCCATCGGTATTCCTCCGCATCTCTACGCATTTCACTGCTACACGCGGAATTCTACCCCCCTCTGACGCACTCTAGCTGTGCAGTCTCCAATGCAGTTCCCAGGTTAAGCCCGGGGCTTTCACATCAGACTTACACAACCGCCTGCGCACGCTTTACGCCCAGTAATTCCGATTAACGCTTGCACCCTACGTATTACCGCGGCTGCTGGCACGTAGTTAGCCGGTGCTTATTCTTCAGGTACTGTCATCCCCCAGCGATATTAGCGCTAGGAATTTCCTCCCTGACAAAAGTCCTTTACAACCCGAAGGCCTTCTTCAGACACGCGGCATGGCTGGATCAGGCTTGCGCCCATTGTCCAAAATTCCCCACTGCTGCCTCCCGTAGGAGTCTGGGCCGTGTCTCAGTCCCAGTGTGGCGGATCATCCTCTCAGACCCGCTACTGATCGATGCCTTGGTGAGCCTTTACCTCACCAACTAGCTAATCAGACGTCGGCCGCTCAAATAGCGCAAGGTCTTGCGATCCCCTGCTTTCCTTCTCAAAGCGTATGCGGTATTAGCTATCCTTTCGGATAGTTATCCCCCACTACTCGGCACGTTCCGACGCATTACTCACCCGTTCGCCACTCGTCAGCGGAGCAAGCTCCCTGTTACCGTTCGACTTGCATGTGTAAAGCATGCCGCCAGCGTTCAATCTGAGCCAGGATCAAACTCTTCAGTTCAATCTCATAGCAAATTTCTGGCACGCAAGATCAAAGAAAATAACAAGTATTTCTTGTCTTGCAGTGCAAGTATTTGGCTTTCGCCAAGCACTCACACCTATCGGTTATTCTGTTTTTTAAAGAGCGGTGCAGGTCGCTGCGTTTCGTTTCCGTCGCTGCGTTGTCTGCTGAGGAGGCGAACTATACCGCCCTGCCCCACCCTCGTCAACACTTTGTGCGAATAAATCTGCAGGATTTGCCAAAATTCCGTCCCGCAGACCGCTAAGTCACTGAACGGTAATACTTTATGAAATACGGGTTTCATGGCTGTTTTGCTGCGGGCGCACAGGCCGCGGCGCACTGGCCTCCATCCTGATGCTGACCCACAGGGGAAACTGGCGCAAAAAGCGGGTTTCGGCATCTTTTCGCTCACTGCTTAGCCTGTTTTCAGCGGTTTTCCTGCCTGGATGTGGCGGCAATTTCTCATCGGCCAATACCGGACCATGCTGCTCATCTATAGATGGCGACAACGCAGATGCCGCCTGACGGCGGTTCTGCTAATCTTGAGCCTTCTGCAAACTGCCCTACTCCGCCCCGACGGCGGCATCTGCCATGCTCAAGTTTGATGTTCTGATTATCGGAAGTGGTTTGGCCGGCATGACGCTGGCCTTGCATCTGGCTGCCACACGCAAAGTTGGCCTGATTACCAAACGTGATCTGCTGGAAGGCAGTTCGACTTATGCCCAGGGCGGCATCGCCGCGGTGCTGGATACGGAAGACTCTGTTGAAGAGCATATCCGCGATACCCTGATTGCCGGTGCCGGTTTGTGTAATGAAGAGGCCACGCGCTTTATTGTGGAGCATTCCAAGGAGGCGATTGACTGGCTGATTGCGCTGGGTGTGCCGTTTACCCGCGATGATACCCACAAGACGGGTTATCACCTGACTCGCGAGGGCGGCCACAGCCATCGCCGCATCATTCACGCTGCCGATGCGACCGGTGCGGCGGTGACATCCACCTTGGGTCAGAAGATCAAGGCACATCCGAACATCACGGTACTGGAAGACTTCATTGCCATCGACCTGATTACCTCGCGCAAGCTGGGTCTGGAGGGCAAGCGCTGCTATGGCGTTTATGCACTGGACAAGACGCTGGATCAGGTTGTCACTATTGCTGCCAAGCACACCATGCTGGCTTCCGGTGGGGCTGGTAAGGTTTACCTCTATACCACCAACCCGGACACGGCAACTGGCGATGGCATTGCCATGGGCTGGCGCGCCGGGTGTCGGGTGGGGAATATGGAGTTCATCCAGTTCCACCCGACTTGCCTGTACCATCCGCATACCAAGTCCTTCCTGATTTCCGAAGCGGTACGTGGCGAAGGGGGCATTCTGAAATTGCCGGATGGTACCCGCTTCATGCCGGATCACGATCCGCGGGCCGAACTGGCACCGCGCGACGTGGTGGCGCGTGCGATTGACTTCGAAATGAAGAAGCATGGTCTGGATTGTGTTTATCTGGATATTTCCTACAAGCCAGCCAATTTCATCAAAGAGCACTTCCCCAATATCTATGCGCATTGCCTGGAGTTGGGCATCGACATCACGCAAGAGCCGATTCCGGTGGTGCCAGCCGTTCACTTTACTTGTGGTGGCTTGGTGACTGACCTTACCGGCCATACCGATGTGGACGCGCTGTATGCGGTGGGCGAAGTGGCCTGCACCGGCCTGCACGGTGCCAACCGCCTAGCCAGTAATTCCTTGCTGGAGTGCCTGGTGATCGGCAAGGCTGCGGCTGAGGATATTCTGGCGGCCCCCGATATTGCGCTGCCGCCGATTCCGGATTGGGATGACAGCCAGGTGACCGATACTGACGAGGAAGTGGTGATTTCGCACAATTGGGACGAGCTGCGTCGTGCCATGTGGGACTATGTCGGCATCGTGCGCACCAACAAGCGCCTGATGCGGGCACTGAGCCGGATTCGCTTGCTATCGGAAGAAATCAATGAGTACTACAGCAACTTCCACGTCACCAACGATCTGATCGAACTGCGCAATCTGGTGCAGACCGCCGAACTGATCGTGCGCTCCGCCCTGCTGCGCAAGGAGAGCCGTGGCCTGCATTACAGCCGGGACTACCCCGACATGCTGCCGGAAACCCAGGAAACCGTGCTACAGCCCACGCAGCACTGAACCGACCGCAACGTCAACGGCACCCTTGGGTGCCGTTTTTCATGAGGCTTACACGTCGCGACGTAAAGGCAGGGTAAACCAGAACACACAGCCACCGCTCACGCCGGTGCTGACGCTGAATTCGCCACGATGAAACTCGACGATGGAACGGCAGATGTTCAAACCAATCCCCATGCCGTCGGGCTTGGTGGAATAAAACGGAGTAAACAACTCGTTCTTGATGTTATCGGCCAGTCCCGGTCCGTTATCGGCCACTTCCACCCGCCAGAAAGCGGCACCGACGGCAGTGCGCACGATGATGTGCGGCCGGCGCGTCTGCGCGTCCACCATGGCTTCGATGGCGTTTTTCATCAGATTGAGCAGCACCTGCTCGATCAGCACCGGGTCCATGTCCAGGCGGCAGGCGGTGGCATCCTGCTCGATCACCAGTTGCACACCCGCCTTGAAGGCCATCATTTCCGCCAGACCAGCCGCGCGCGCCACCACCCGTGCCGGATCTACCGTCTCCAGTTGTGGCTCATGTTTTTTCACAAAGGCGCGGATACTCTTGATGATCTGCCCCGCCCGCTGGGCCTGCTGGCTGATGGCCGCGACGGCCTCGCGCACGCCGGATGGCAGCGCCAGGTTCTCTGGCAAGCGCCTTGCCAATCCGGCTGAGTAAGTGGAAATGGCCGTCAGCGGCTGATTCAGCTCGTGGGCCAGACTGGACGCCATCTCGCCCATGGCAATCAGGCGCGAGGTAGTCTGGAAGCGCTCTTGCTGCGCCTGCGCCCGTCCTTCGCGTTCGCGCTCTTCCGTGACATCAGCCAGGATGACCAGCCAGGCGGCTTCACCACTCACCCATTCCAGCCGCCGCCGCTGCATCTGGAACCATTGCTTGCCATCCTGCAGCGTAAACTCACTGGCCAGATCATCCTGATCCGGCTCTGCGCGCAGCCCCGGCAGCAGCAGGCAAGATGGGGCTTCGGGTTCCTCCGCCAGCCACAGGAAAGAGAAAGTCGGATTGGCATAGAGCAACTGGCCACTCTGCTGACTCACCACGCACACCCCGGCCTGCATGCCATTGAGCACAGTGAGAAAACGCTGGTGGGAGGCATTAAGCGCCAAGCGCTGACGTTTGCGCTCGGTAATGTCGAATAGCGCGGCAATCCAGCCCCGGTGGCTGCCATCACGCTCGATCAGCGGTGTGGCATACAGCCGTACTTCGACAAAGTCGCCATTCTGACAGGCAAAGCGTAATTCGAAGCCCTGCTCCGGCTGCATGCCCTGCTTTACCGCATCCATGGCAGCGCGCATCTGTTGATGGTCGCTGGCGGGCCAGAACACATGTGGCGGACGCTGACCCACCAGTTGCTCTGGCGCATAGCCCAGCATTTCACAAAAAGCACGGTTCACCCGCAGGATTTCACCTTCCAGGCTGATGGCCACCAGACCACTCTTCATGCAGTCCTCAATGGCCTGACGCAAGGCAACTTCGGTGGAGAGTGCCTGCTCGGCGCGTGAGCGTTCGCGCATGTGGCGACGAATGCGCCAGATGGAATACAGCAAGGCTGCCGCCAGCAGGGTAATCAGGCCGGTGAGTACCGGCAGGGTCAGTCCCAGGCCGGAACGGTAGCTGACCGCGCGCAGGTACACACCGAAACCCGGTGGATCGAAACTGGTCTGGTGCGAAATATTGCCGGGGTGTTCCGACGGGTCGAACTTGCTGGCCAGTGTGCGCCCCCCCACATCGACAAAACTGATGTAGTTCTTGGAGGCAATCCACCACGGCACCTGACGGTGCAGCAGCTGATCAAACTGATACACCAGCCGGATGCTGCCCAATACTTTTTCATTGGCAATGATGGGCACGGCCAGATCAAAGCGATATTTGCCATCCGGCCGGCGATACGGCTGACCGTACGACGAACGACGCAAACGCGTTGCACGCCAGACTGCATCATATTCATCGCCATGCAACACCCTGCCGGGGGCCACCTGCCCGTGCTGATCGCGCAGCAGCATGGCGTTTTGGTCGATCTGCTGTACCAACAGCACTTCCGGGCTTTCCCGCATCAGGAAGGCGGCACTGGAAATAAAGCGTTCCGGGCTCAGTCTGCCATTGGCGATATCCGCCGCCACCCCCTCCGCCCACTCTTGCTGGCCTTCCATATGCAGGCGCATCGACTGCTCCAGCCACAAAACCTCTTGGATCAGGTTGTCGCGCTGCTCATCTACCCAATCGCGGTACACCAGATAGAACAGTCCGCCGAGGGCCAGTACCAGGGCAATCAGGGTAAGGGAGGTTCCCAGCCATAACAGGCGGGGAGAACGGCGACGGGCGAGCAGATCGATCACATGCATAAGCTGATGCGGGAAAACCCCAATGCTGAAGTCCCCAATGGCAGGTTGTTGGCGCGGCTTCTACTTTACACGGTATTAACAGCTCGCAGACAAGGGCTGTAATGCAAAGCAAAAACATTCAACGCAAACGTAAACACAAACGGAGAGACATATGAAACTGAAGATTGCTGCATTGCTGATTGGTGCATCCTTTGGCGTGGCTGGCATGGCCCAGGCTGCGGGTGAAATTGTCATCAAGTTCAGCCACGTGGTATCGCCGGACACCCCCAAGGGCAAGGCTGCCGAATACTTCAAGAAACTGGCGGAAGAACGTACCCACGGCAAGGTCAAGGTACAGGTTTATCCCAACAGCCAGCTTTACAAGGACAAGGAAGAACTGGAAGCCCTGCAACTGGGCGCGGTTCAGATGCTGGCCCCGTCGCTGGCCAAGTTTGGTCCGCTGGGCGTGAAGGAATTCGAAGTTTTCGACCTGCCTTATGTATTCGACAACTACGACGAAGTGAACAAGGTGATGCACGGTGCCATCGGCAAGCAATTGCTGGGCAAGCTGGAAAGCAAGGGCATCAAGGGCCTGGCCTACTGGGATAACGGCTTCAAGAACTTCTCTTCCAACAAGCCGATCCGCACCCCGGCCGACCTGAAGGGCATGAAGATTCGTATCCAGTCCTCCAAGGTGCTGGAAGAAGAAATGCGTTCGGTAGGCGCACTGCCGCAGGTGATGGCCTTCTCCGAAGTCTATCAGGCGCTGCAGACCGGCGTGGTGGATGGCACCGAACTGGAAGCCTCCAACCTCTACACCAGCAAGGCTTACGAGGTGCAAAAGAACCTGACCCTGACCCAGCACGGCTTCCTGGGCTATGCCGTCATCGTCAACAAGAAGTTCTGGGACGGCCTGCCGGCTGATGTGCGGACCCAACTGGATGGCGCGATTGCCGATGCGTCCAAGTACGCCAATGACATCGCCAAGAAGGAAAACGACCGCTCGCTGGCTGCCATCAAGGCCTCCGGCAAAACCCAGGTTTACACCCCGACCGCAGCCGAGCGTGCTGCCTTCAAGAAGGCCATGCTGCCGGTACACACCAAGATGGCTGACCGCATCGGTCCGGACCTGCTGAAGGCCATCTATAAAGAAACCGGCTTCAACCCCAACAACTGACCCATCTTGAATCGAGCGTGCGTGCCCAGTTGCACCCACGCTCTTTTTGCGAAAAGAGAACAATCATGCTGAAATTCCTCGACCATCTGGAGGAGTGGATGATTGCCCTGTTGATGGGAAGCGCCACCCTCATCACCTTTGTGGCCGTGGTTCACCGCTACGGCTCGGGCATCGAAACCCTGCAACCCTATCTGGCCCACATCAATATGGCATGGGCTCAGGAACTCACCATCTACCTGTTTGTATGGATGGCCAAGTTCGGCGCGGCCTATGGCGTGCGCACCGGCATCCACGTGGGGGTGGATGTATTGATCAACCGTCTGTCCGACAAGACCCGTGCCAAATTCATCATTTTCGGCCTGCTCTCCGGCGCGCTGTTCACCGGCGTGATTGCCGTGCTGGGCGGCAATTTTGTCTGGGAAATCGCCCATACCGACCAGACATCGCCCGACCTGGAAGCGCCGATGTGGCTGGTTTACCTGGCCATCCCCTGCGGCTCTACCCTGATGTGCTTCCGCTTCCTGCAAGTGGCCTGGAACTTCATCAAGACCGGCAGCCTGCCCAAGCATGACCACGGCCATGTTGATGGCATCGAAGAAGGTGCCGAAGATCTGGACAATCTGCACCCGCACGACCTGAACCACGGAGGCAAGCACTAATGACCACCCTCATCATTTTCGGTCTGCTGCTTACCCTGATGCTGACCGGCATGCCGATCTCCATCTCGCTGGGTCTGACGGTACTGACCTTCCTGTTCACCATGACCCAGGTTCCGATCGAATCGGTGGCGCTCAAGCTGTTCACCGGGATCGAGAAGTTCGAAATCATGGCGATTCCCTTCTTCATTCTGGCGGGCAACTTCCTGATGCACGGCGGTGTGGCCAAACGGATGATCCGCTTTGCCACCACCCTGGTGGGCCACTGGTATGGCGGCCTGGGTCTGGCTGGCGTGGTGTCCTGCGCACTGTTTGCCGCCATTACCGGCTCTTCCGTTGCCACCGTGGTAGCCGTGGGTTCCATCATCCTGCCGGCCATGGTGAAACAGGGCTACCCGCAGCGCTTTGGTGCCGGGGTGATCACCACTTCCGGCGCGCTGGGCATTCTGTTCCCGCCGTCCATCAACCTGGTGATGTACTCCATCGCCACCGCCGGCATGGACGTGACCGGCCCGGATGGCATGAGCGTGTCCACCGCATCGGTAGGCCAGTTGTTCATGGCGGGTGTGCTGCCCGGCCTGTGCCTGTCGGTATTGCTGGGCCTGACCACCTGGTACCGTGCCAAGAAGTTTGACTACCCGCGCCTGCCGCGCGCCAGTTGGGGCGAGCGTCTGCAAGCCTTCCGCGAATGCGTGTGGGGCCTGTTGCTGATCGTACTGGTGATTGGCGGTATTTACAGCGGCATTTTCACGCCGACCGAAGCCGCCGCCATGGCCGCCGTGTACGCCTTCATCATTGCCGTATTCGTCTACAAGGACATGGGCCTGAAGGATGTGCCGCGCGTGCTGATCAACGCCGCGTCGATGAGCTCGATGCTGCTGTACATCATCACCAACGCCGTGCTGTTCTCCTTCCTGATGGCTTCCGAACAGATTCCGCAAGCCATGGCTGCGTGGATGACGGCACAGGGCCTGGGTGTGGTGGCCTTCCTGTTGCTCACCAACATCCTGTTGCTGGCGGCCGGTAACTTCATGGACCCGTCGGCCATCGTGCTGATCATGGCGCCCATCCTCTACCCGGTGGCAGTCAAACTGGGGGTGAATCCGGTACACTTCGGCATTCTGATTGCGGTGAACATGGAAGTGGGCATGTGCCATCCTCCGGTGGGGCTTAACCTGTACGTGGCCTCCGGCATCACCAAGATGGGCATTACCGAGCTGACCGTGGCCGTGTGGCCGTGGCTGCTCACCATGCTGGGCTTCCTGGTGGCCGTGACCTATCTGCCCGGTATATCACTGTGGCTGCCCCGAATGTTAGGTATGATGCACTGATAGCAGGACAGGACAAAGTACGCGGCAGAGGTGAAAACCTCTTGCCGCGTACTTTGTCTGACAGGACCATAGCCCCGATAGAGGGTTAGCCCTTATAATATTCAGCTAAATTATTCAAAACGACCATAAGAAACCACCCAGGAGTTCACGAATGGACGAGCAACTGCGCCAAGCCGCACTCGATTTCCACCAGTTTCCTCAGCCCGGCAAGATCCAGGTGTCCCCGACCAAACCGCTGGCTACCCAGCGTGACCTCGCCCTTGCCTACTCCCCCGGTGTGGCCGCCCCGTGTGACGCCATCGTGGAAGACCCGCTCAATGCCTACAAGTACACCGCACGCGGTAATCTGGTAGCAGTCATCACCAACGGTACCGCCGTACTGGGCCTGGGCAACATCGGCCCGCTGGCCGGCAAGCCGGTGATGGAAGGCAAGGGTGTGCTGTTCAAGAAGTTTGCCGGCATCGACGTTTTCGACATCGAACTGAACGAAAACGACCCGGACAAGCTGGTGGACATGATCTGTGCGATGGAGCCGACTTTCGGCGGCATCAACCTGGAAGACATCAAGGCCCCCGAGTGCTTCTACATCGAGAAGAAGTGCCGCGAACGCATGGGCATTCCGGTCTTCCATGACGACCAGCACGGCACCGCCATCGTGGCCGCTGCCGCGGTGCTCAACTCGCTGCGCCTGGTCAACAAGGACATCGCCAATGTCCGCGTGGTGGCCTCCGGCGCCGGCGCTGCCGCCATTGCCTGCCTGGACCTCCTGGTAGCGCTGGGCGTGAAGCGTGAAAACATCACCGTCTGCGATTCCAAGGGCGTGATCTACCACGGCCGTGACGAAAAGCTGGACGAATCCAAGCTGCGTTACGCCATTGCCGACAACGGCTGGCGCAAACTGGCCGACGCCATGGTTGGCGCCGACATCTTCATGGGTCTGTCCGGCCCGCGTCTGGTGTCGCAGGAAATGGTCAAGAGCATGGCCGCCCACCCGGTGATTCTGGCCATGGCCAACCCGGAACCGGAAATCCTGCCGCCGCTGGTGAAGGAAGTCCGTCCGGATGCCATCATCGGTACCGGTCGCTCCGACTTCCCCAACCAGGTGAACAACGTACTTTGCTTCCCCTTCATCTTCCGTGGTGCGCTCGACGTGGGTGCCACCACCATCAATGAAGAAATGAAGCTGGCCACCGTACGCGCCATTGCCGACTTGGCCATGGCCGAACAGTCCGACGTGGTAGCCTCCGCCTATGGTGACCAGGAACTGTCCTTTGGCCCGGAATACGTGATTCCGAAACCCTTCGACCCGCGCCTGATCGTCAAGATTGCCCCGGCCGTAGCCAAGGCTGCCATGGATTCCGGCGTGGCCACCCGCCCGATCCAGGATTTCGACGCCTACGCCGACCAGCTCACCCAGTTCGTGTACAAGACCAACCTGTTCATGAAGCCGGTGTTTGCCCAGGCCAAGAAGGAAAGCAAGCGCGTTGTTCTGACCGAAGGTGAAGACGAGCGCGTCCTGCACGCCACCCAGGAAATCGTGCTGGCAGGCCTCGCCCGCCCCATCCTGATCGGCCGTCCGAGCGTGATCGAAAAGCGTATCGAAAAACTGGGCCTGAAGCTGGAACCGGGCAAGGATTTCGAACTGGTCAACAACGAATCCGACCCGCGCTTTGCCGAATACTGGAAGGACTACTACAACCTGATGAAGCGCAAGGGCGTTTCCCAGGAGCAGGCCCGTCGTCGCGTGATTGGCAACACCACGCTGATTGGCGCACTGATGGTTCGCCGCGGTGATGCCGATGCGATGATTTGCGGTACCTATGGTACTTACCGTCAGCATTTCGATATCGTGGAAACCGTGCTGGGCTACGACAATGCCGACAAGGTGGCCGGTGCCATGAACGCACTGATCCTGCCGACCGGCAACATCTTCATCACCGACACCTACGTGAATGCCAAGCCGGATGCAGTCCAACTGGCCGGCATCACCAAGATGGCGTCCGAAGCGATGAAGCGTTTCGGTATCGCACCGAAGGCCGCGCTGCTGTCCAACTCCAGCTTCGGCACCATCAACGGTGAATCCGCCGACAAGATGCGTACCGCGCTGGAACTGATCCGCGACGCCCAGCCTGACCTGGAAATCGATGGTGAAATGCAGGGCGATGCCGCCCTGGTGGAAGCCATCCGCACCCAGGCCATGCCGGAAACCACGCTGAAGGGCTCGGCCAACCTGCTGATCATGCCGAACGTTGAAGCTGCCAACATCAGCTACAACCTGCTGCGTGTTTCCGCGTCCGACGGCGTGACCATCGGCCCCATCCTGATGGGCATGAGCAAGCCGGTACACATCCTGACCCCGATCTCCTCGGTACGCCGCATCGTCAACATGGTGGCCCTGGCCGCTGTGGATGCGCAGGTGGCAGCCAGCAACAGCTAAGCCATCGGCTTTGGTCTTATACTGAACGGGCAAGCCAGCGCTTGCCCGTTTTTTTTGACCAGGAGAGCCAGCCATGAGCGCAGATTTCACCCCGAACGACCCATTCGCCATGTTCCGCCAGTTCTGGCAAACTGCCACCCCGGCTAGTGCGCAGCCCTTTCTCCCGCCGATGAGCGAGGAGGAAATCGACCGCAAGCTGGCAGAACTGCGGGTAGTGGAAGGCTGGCTGACCATGAATCTGGGCATGCTGTCCATGCAGATGAAAACGCTGGAAATGCAGCGTGCCGCCATTGCCGCTCTAAAACCACGCGAAGACAAGAAATAAACCGTCACAAACGGTAACGACGACGGGACAAGCCGGCCAAAGACGCCGACACCCGAATAAACAATAATGCATTTCCGTGCATGAACGCTTTTAGAAGAACTCTGTGTGAAAACAATCGAATCACCTTCGAGGCCTCACCCTGTCCGGCTGCTGGGGCAGCTGGCCAGTGGAGAGTTTTCCCGACGGGACTGTCTGGATGAACGCAAGAACCGCATCAAGCTGGTTTTGCGCAGCCTGCTTTCCCTGTCCAGCAGCTATCGCTGGCTAAGCTATCTGAGCAGCGAGCCACTGCTGCTGGACTACCTGAAACTGGCACCACGCCTGTCGCAAAAGCTGCACCGCCCTTACCTGCACCGCAGTCTGGGCAATGCGGCCAAACTGGAGCTGCTGCAACAACACTATGGCCGGATGCTGCAACTGCCGGCAGCGGTACGCAGCCAGTTGCTATCGCTGGACAATATCTGCATTGCCAGCATCACGGGCAAGGATGAAAGCAGCTTTAGCTGGGTGATGGGGCATAACCATTACTTCGACAAGGAAGGCGAGCTATCACTGCAGTTTGTCGATGCCCAACAAGTGGCGCTGGCCACCCTCACCTTTACCCTGTGCCAGTATCAGGGTCAGTCGGTGGCGCTGATTGGCGGCTTGCAAGGCCCGCGCAAGGAATTTGGCCATGACTGCATCCGCACCGCCACCAAGGCTTGTCACGGCCTGTTTCCCAAACGGCTGGCACTGGAAGCACTGACGGTGCTTGCCCGTGAAATGGGCTGCCAGCAAGTGCTGGCCGTGTGCAAGGACAGCCATATTTACAGCTCCTGGCGCTACCGGCGTGAATTCCAGGCCGACTATGACAGCTTCTGGCTGGATATCGGGGCCGAGAAAATCAATACCGAATACTTCCGCATCCCCTTCCCCATTCCGCGCAAGCCAATGGAGGAAATTGCCAGCAAGAAGCGCAGCGAATACAACCGTCGCTATGCCTTGCTGGACGAGATGGCAGAAAAAATCAGCCAGGCCTTGCGCTAAGCCTTGCCAAGAAAAAAGCACCTGACAGGTGCTTTTTTCATTTATACGGTCAGACGAAATCAGGGCCGTGCCAGCGAGAAATCCGCATGCACCAGGGTGTAGGCATCCCCGGCCAGCTTGCCAATGGGGTGCAGTGCCTGCACATCAATCCGGCCTTCCTGATACACCGCATCCGCCACATGCACATGGCGGATTTCACCCAGTACCAGCGTACTGCCGCCCGCCCCATGCCCAAGGTCGAGGCAGCTATGCAGCACACACTCATAGCGCACTGGCGAGCGCGCCACGCCGGGTGCCTTTACCTGTTTGCTGCGCACCTTGGCCAGGCCGGCCAGATCAAATTCGTCCACTTCCGCCGGATAGGCGGCACAGGACTGATTCATTTCCTCGACCAATTCCTGGCTGACAATATTCACCACAAATTCCCCGGTAGCGCGGATATTGGCCAGACTGTCCTTATCACTGCCATCAGGCTTTTTCAGAATACTGACTGCCAATACCGGAGGGTTGAGGCTGGCCACGGTAAAAAAGGAAAACGGCGCCAGGTTGGCCACGCCCAGCAAATCCTGCGTGCTGAGCCAGGCAATGGGACGCGGCAGCACGCTGCCAGTCAGTAATTTGTACAGGCTGCTGCCCTCCAGCTCTCTGACATCACAATCCATTTCACTCACCGTTTAGCTGATTGCAGATGCCACCATTCTAATGCTGCGACGCAACACAAGAAAAGGAGCAATGACAGGCTGGTGACAATCACAACAAACCTCCAGCCCACGGCAGCGAGCATGCCGCCATCGGGATGCGATTTATCTTGCCGCACGCATGGTGCAGATGCCGCGCTGCCGGTAAAATGCCGCCATGAACGCACCCCGCTTTATCCATCTTCGCCTCCACTCGGAGTTTTCCATCACCGACGGTATTGTCCGCCTCGACGACGCAGTAAAGCGTGCGCAGAAGGACAATATGCCTGCCATGGGCATGTCGGACCTGATGAACCTGTTTGGCATGGTCAAGTTTTACAAGTCCTGCCGCAACAAGGGCATCAAGCCCATCGTCTCGGCCGATATCTGGCTGGAAAACGAAGAAGACCGCGACAAGCCCACCCGCCTGATGCTGACGGTGAAAAACCGCGAGGGTTATCGCAGGCTTTGCGAACTGCTGACCCAGGCCTTCACCCACAACCAGTACCGTGGCCGCGCCGAAATCAAGCGTGCCTGGCTGGAACAGGGCGATAACAGCAATCTCTTGTGCCTGTCCGGTGCGCATCTGGGTGATGTCGGGGTGGCACTGGCCATGGGTCAGCGCGAAGAAGCGATGCGCCGGGCGCAATACTGGGAAAGCCTGTTTCCCGACAGTTTTTATCTGGAAGTCCAGCGCGTGGACAATGCGCAGGTGGAAAGCGTGGTACAGGCCACGCTGTGGCTGGCTGGTGAAACCGGCCTGCCGGTGGTGGCCACCCATCCCATCCAGTTCATGGACCCGGATGACTTCAAGGCGCACGAAGCACGGGTGTGCATTGCCGAGGGCTACACGCTGGGTGACAAGCGTCGTCCGCGCAATTTCTCCGAATGCCAGTATTTCCTGTCCACCGAACAGATGCTGGAGCGCTTTGCCGACATTCCGGAAGCGCTGGAAAACACCGTAGAAATTGCCAAGCGCTGCAATATTTCCGTGGTGCTGGGCAAGAACTACCTGCCGCTGTTCCCCACCCCGGAAGGCATGACGCTGGATGATTTCCTGGTGTACGAAGCCAAGCGCGGGCTGGAAGTACGGCTGGAGCAACTGTTTCCCGACCCGGCCGAGCGCGAGGCGCGCCGGCCGGAATACGATGCCCGGCTGAAGTTCGAGTGCGACACCATCATCCAGATGGGTTTCCCCGGTTACTTCCTCATCGTGGCCGACTTTATCCAGTGGGGTAAGGGCAATGGCTGCCCGGTGGGACCGGGCCGGGGCTCCGGTGCCGGTTCGCTGGTGGCTTACAGCCTGAGCATTACCGACCTCGACCCGCTGCGCTACGCCCTGCTGTTCGAGCGTTTCCTGAACCCGGAACGGGTATCCATGCCCGACTTCGACGTGGACTTCTGTCAGGAAAACCGCTGGCGCGTGATCGAATACACCCGGCAGAAATACGGCGAAGAAGCCGTCAGCCAGATTGCCACCTTCGGCACCATGTCGTCCAAATCGGTAATCCGCGATGTGGGCCGGGTACTGGACCTGCCCTTCGGCCTGTGCGACCGCCTGTCCAAGCTGATTCCGCTGGAGGCCAACAAGCCCTTGGGCCTGGAAAAGGCGATGGAAGTGGAGCCGCAGATCGGTGAAGTCATTGAATCGGAAGGTGCCAATGAGCTGATCGAACTGGCAATGAAGCTGGAAGACCTCACCCGCGGCATCGGCATGCATGCCGGTGGCGTGCTGATTGCGCCGGGCAAGCTAACCGACTTCTGCCCGCTATACATTGCCAGTGCCGACGGTGCCTCGCCGGTGTCGCAGTTCGACAAGGACGACGTGGAGCAGATCGGCCTGGTGAAGTTCGACTTCCTGGGCTTGCGCAACCTCACCATCATCGAACTGGCCCAGCGCTATATCAAGCAGGTCAGCAACGAGGACGTGGACGTTGCCCACCTGCCGCTGGACGATGCCGACGCCTACAAGATTTTTGCCAGCGCCAACACCACCGGCGTGTTCCAGTTTGAATCCTCCGGCATGAAAAAAATGCTGGTGGAAGCCAAACCCAGCAAGTTCGAAGAAATTATCGCCTTCGTGGCCTTGTACCGTCCGGGCCCGATGGACCTGATTCCCGACTTCATCCAGCGTATGCACGGTGCCAAGTTCGAATACCTGCACCCGCTGCTGGAGCCGGTACTGGCCCCCACCTACGGCATCATGGTGTATCAGGAACAGGTGATGCAGTCCGCCCAGGTGATTGGCGGCTACTCGCTGGGCGGCGCCGACTTGCTGCGCCGCGCCATGGGTAAGAAGAAGGTGGAGGAGATGGTGGCGCAGCGCGCCATGTTCGTGCAGGGTGCCGCCAAGCAGGACATTCCCGAATCCAAGGCCAACGAAATCTTCGACTACATGGAGAAATTCGCCGGCTACGGTTTCAACAAATCGCACGCCGCCGCCTATGCGCTGGTGGCCTACCATACGGCCTGGCTCAAAGCACATCATTGCGCCGCCTACATGGCCGCCACCATGTCCACCGAACTGGACAATACCGACCAGCTCAAGGTGTTCTATGACGACGCCACCGACCCCAAGAACGGCCTGCGCTTCTTGCCGCCGGACGTCAATCACAGCTTCTACCGCTTTGTGCCGGTCAGCCGTCAGGAAATCCGCTATGCACTGGGCGCGATCAAGGGCAGTGGCGAATCTGCCGTCGACCATATCGTGGCGGTGCGTGAAGCCAGTGGCCCTTACACCAGCCTGTTTGATTTCTGCCAGCGTACCGACAAGAAGCTGGTCAACAAGCGGGTGATCGAAGCGCTGATCCGCGCCGGTGCCTTCGACAGCATCGAACCCAACCGCGCCCTGCTGTTTGCCAATGTCGGCCTTGCGATGGAGGCGGCTGATCAGGCCCATGCTAATGCCAATCAGGGCGGCCTGTTCGACATGTTTGGCGACGACGTGGCCCCGGCGGTGGAAATGGTGGCCACCCGGCCATGGAATGACGCCGTCAAGCTGGCGGAAGAAAAACTGGCCATCGGCTTCTACCTGTCCGGCCACCCGTTCTCCGCTTATGCGCAGGAAGTACGCGCCTTCATCAAGACCACGCTGTCGCGCCTGACGCCGCGCAAGGAGCCGCAACTGCTGGCCGGTTTTGTCACCGGCATCCGCGTCAAGATGGGCAATCGCGGCAAGATGGCCTTTGTCGAACTGGACGATGGCAGCAGCAAGCGCGAAATCGGCCTCTTTGGTGACAGCTACGAAGTCAACCGCAACAAGCTGAAAGAAGACATCGTGCTGGTGGTGCAAGGCAAGGTGAGCGAGGACAGTTTCTCTGGCGGTCTGCGCATCATGGCCGACCGCATTTACGATCTGGGCGAGGCACGCAGCTGCTTTGCCCGTGGCCTGTCCTTGCAGATGAACGGCAATGCCGATGTCAACCGGCTGAAAGCCTTGCTCACCCCCTATCGTGACGAGGAAAATGGCGGCCTGGTACGCATCAGCTACAGCAATGCCCAAGCGCGTGGCGATGTAGCCCTGTCGCAAAGCTGGGCCGTCCGGCTGGATGACAGCCTGCTGCTGGCCTTGCAGGACTGGCTGGGCGACAGCGCGGTGAAGGTGCTGTGGTAGCCAGCCGGACAATTGCGCGGCAGCCTGACTGAGGTCTTGGCCTGTCGCGCACGGCAACAATTTTTCATCAATTATCGGCTTGTAGCATTTGGCAGCAGACGGGCTGCATCGTAAGCTGAGCCGCTGTTCTCGCTGGCAACCTCTCACTCCTTCATGCCCACCGCGCCCGGAACCGGCAGTCCAACCGGGTTGCGGGTGCGGCATGGCTGAATCTATCGAAGGGAAAACATGGACTGGAATCAGGAACTGGCAACCAGCATGGTCTGGGTAGCCAAAGCCTATGGCATTACCTGCCTGCTGTTTGGCATTGCAGTCTGGGCACTGGTGCGGCTCACCAGTTGGGGCCGGCAATTCTGGCAACTCAGCGGCGCTTACTTCAGCCTGCAACGTAGCGCCAAACCATTGCTGGGTCTGGCCTTGATCCTGCTGCTCACCCTGATAGGTGTGCGCATTGATGTCGTACTGTCCAACTGGAGCAACGGGCTATACAACTCGCTGCAGCAACTGAATGAAAGCCTGTTCTGGAGCTTTATCCGTATCTTCTGCATTGTCGCTAGCCTGCATGTGCTGCGCAGCCTGTTCAGCTTTTATGTCAACCAGAGCTTTTCCATCCACTGGCGCGCTTGGCTGAACGAACAATTACTGCAAAAACTACTGCAGCACGACGCCTTCTACCGTCTGCAATACCTGCCACAGCGCAGTGACAACCCCGACCAGCGTATCCAGCAGGATGTCAGCAGCTTTGTCGACAGCTCGCTCGGCCTGTCGATGGGCGTGGTTAGATCACTGGTTTCCACCCTGGCCTACACGCTGATCCTGTGGAGTCTGTCCGGCCCCCTGCAGTTGCTGGGGGTGGAAATACCGCGCGCCATGGTGTTTGCGGTGTTTGTCTACGTGCTGATTGCCACGGTGCTGGCGGTGAAGATCGGCCGGCCGCTGGTGCGCTTGAACTTCCTGAACGAGCAGTACAACGCCAACTATCGTTACCTGCTGGTGCGCTTGCTGGAGTATGCGGAAAGCATTGCTTTTTATGCCGGGGAAAAAGTGGAGGGCATGCTGCTGCGCAGCCGCTTTGGCCAGATCATCCACAACAACTGGCGCATCGTGTTCCGGTCGCTGAAATTCCAGGGCTTCAACCTGATTGTCAGCCAGACCGCCGTGGTGTTTCCGCTCATCGTGCAGGCCCATCGTTTTTTCTCCAAGCAGATTACCTTGGGCGATCTGATGCAGACCTCCGGTGCTTTTGGCACGCTGCATGACAATCTGTCCTTCTTTCGCAATGCCTACGACGATTTTGCCGGCTACCGTGCCGTACTGAACCGGCTGTCCGGTTACTGCGATTCCATGCAGGAGGCTGCGTCGCTGCCACGCCCCGATATACAGCCGGATGGCAAGCGGCTGGCACTGGAAAACTTCTGCCTGCAGGCTCCGGATGGGCGCAAACTACTGGAGCAGGTTGATCTGGACATCCATAGCGGCAGCGCGCTGCTGATCCGCGGCAGCTCCGGCTCTGGCAAAACCACCTTGCTGCGTAGCCTGGCCGGGCTATGGCCCTATAGCAGCGGTCGCATCATCCGTCCGGAACACGGGCTGATGTTCCTGGCGCAAAAGCCTTACCTGCCGGGCGGCAGCCTGCGTGATGCGCTGTACTATCCGGCCACGCCCCCCGCCGGGGATAGCCAACAGGCAATAACGGTCCTACAAGCCGTACAACTGGGTCATCTGCAAGCACGGCTGGACGAGGAGCGTGACTGGAGCCAGACGCTGTCGCTGGGCGAACAGCAACGCCTGGCCTTTGGCCGGCTATTGCTGAACCAGCCGGATATTGCCTTTCTGGACGAAGCCAGCTCGGCGCTGGATGAAGGGCTGGAAGACGCCATGTACCGCCTGCTGCGAGAGCAACTGCCTGCCACCACCATTGTCAGCGTGGGCCACCGCAGCAGCCTGCTGCAATACCATCAGCAGCAATTGCAGATTCTGGGTCAGGGCCGCTGGCAGCTACTGGCGCAATAGCAGCACCCGTCGTATCGAAACGCACCGCAGTGCATCCGCACTGCGGTTTTTTTATTGTCCCGCCACCGTGCTGGCATCAAAGCAGGGCATGCCCAGGCTGACACTTTTACCGCATGGTCAGCCAAATTAAAAACAATTAATTAAAATTAAAATCTATTTTTATTTATAAAAAGTATAAAAACCATCATCGCGTATTCAACTTTCCCTACATTCGTCAGGATTCGATGCTATAGGTATAAATACGTAGTCAAGCCATACTAATAACCAGGTAATCCGCAACAAAAGCGCTTTCTGCAAGGACCATCTCATGACCATCATCCGCCGCCTCATCCTGACCCTGGTCATTGCCCTACTCGCCTTATTATTGGTGGGCGGCTTTGGCATTTACCAGCAAAAGCAGGCCAGCAACCGTTTTGAAGACACCATCAGTAATGTTGCGCCCAGCATTCGTGACCTGAACGGCATGCTGTATGCCTTCATGGACATCCGCAGTGCCATCATCCAACACTCGGTATCGCATACTGCGGGGGAAAAAGCGGCAGCCGAAGCCATGTCCGGCGAGGCTGACAAAAAGCTGGACGAGCTGCTGAATGATTACGAGAAAAACCTGATCACGGATGATCACGACCGCCAGCTCTTGCAAGACGACAAAACCAAGCTGGCTGCTTATCGTGCTGAACGCAGCAAGTACTTTGACTTGTCGCGATCAGGCAAAGAAGATCTGGCTGATGCCATGCTGCGCAGTGGCCCCTTGAATACCACCGGTGCAGAGCTGCGCAAGGCCTTGAATGCCCATACCGAGTACAACCTCAAACTGGCCTTCGACACCCTGGAAACCAACAAGGCTGCCTATAACGCTTCCATGCTGCAAACCGGCGGCATGATTGCCGCTGTCACCTTGCTGGTACTGTTCATGGGCGTCACCCTGTTCCGCAGCATCAGCCGTGGCCTGACTTCCATCCAGCACACCCTGCAGCAGGTCAGCCAGTCGCTGGACTTCACCCAGCGCGCCCCGGTGATCCAGCAGGATGAAATCGGTCTCACCGCCACGGCATTCAACAGCCTGCTGGCTGGTTTGCAAACCAATCTGAAATCCATTCTGGACGGCGCGCGTTCGGTGGCATCCGCCTCGCAGGATCTGTCGCAAACCGCCACCCAAGTGGCTGCAGCAGCGGATGCGCAATCCTCATCCTCGGCCAATATGGCCGCCACCATCGAGCAGATGACGGTAAGCGTCAACCACGTGGCCACCCGTGCCGAAGAATCGCGCGATCTGGCACACAATGCCGGCACACTGGCACATCAGGGCTCCACCACCATCAGCCAGACCATCAAGGACATCCGGGAAATCTCCAGCGCGGTGGACCATGCCGGAGGCAGCATTCGCGAGCTGGACACCTATAGCGCCCAGGTGGATACCGTGGTGGGGGTGATCAAGGATATTGCCGACCAGACCAATCTGCTGGCGCTCAATGCCGCCATCGAAGCGGCGCGAGCTGGCGAAATGGGCCGCGGCTTTGCCGTGGTGGCAGACGAGGTACGCAAGCTGGCCGAGCGCACCAGCAGCTCCACCCAGGAAATCTCCTCCACCATCAATGCCATGCGCGACCGCTCCCGCCAGGCCACCGAGCAGATGCGCTGTGCAGAAGAACTGGTACGCAACGGGGTGACGCGTGCCGATCATGCCGACCAGGCCATCAAGCAGATTGGCGATGCCACGGGCAATACCGTACATATGGTCAGCGAGATTTCCGATGCCATCAAGGAGCAAGGCAAGGCCACCAACAATATTGCGGTACAAGTGGAACAGATTGCCCAGATGACCGAGGAAGCATCCTCGGCTGCACAAGAAGCCGCCAGCAGCGCGCGCCATCTGGACCAGTTGGCACGACAACAAATCAGCACACTCAGCCAGTACCGGCTGTAAATCACCTCAACGCCCGCACAGGCCGCCCGACCCGCTCTGGCGGCCTGTTGCATTGGAAAGCCACCAAAAAGAAACCCGTCCAGCCTGCGAACGGGTTATTCACCTTTCCCGGTGAAAGGCTGGTCACGCCAGTCGCTGCGCAACCAGTAAGAAAGTTATAGCCCCGTTTGCGTGGTCCTGTGCAAGAAATGCGGCTGCACCGCAGGGCTGGCACCCGGCCAGCTTGACCCTGGCGCACGCCAGCCATTACCATAAACAAATGTTTTATGCGCAAACATTTGTTTAATGACTGAACGTGAACAGGAAATCCTGCAACTGCTGCGCCAGGACCCGCTGATTCCACAGCAGCAACTGGCCGACCAACTGGGCATCAGCCGCTCGGCGGTAGCCGGCCACATCATGAAGCTGATGCAAAAGGGCCATATTCTGGGCAAGGGCTATATCCTGGCGGACAACCCTTATGTGGTGGCCCTGGGCGGTGCCAATATGGACATCCGTGGCAGCAGCAGCCATCGCCTGCGGCAAGGCGATTCCAATCCGGGGCAGGTCAGCTGCTCGCCTGGCGGTGTGGCACGCAATATTGCCGAGAACCTGGCCAGACTGGGAGCAGACTGCCGCCTGATCACCGCCGTGGGCGACGATCTATATGGCCGAGCCTTGCTGGAAAGCACCCAGCGCGCCGGGGTGGATGTCCGCCCGGTCCTGCTGCTACCCGATGCCGCCACATCCACCTACCTGTCCCTGCATGGTCCGGACGGTGACATGGCCATTGCCATCAACGACATGGACATCCTGTCGCGACTGGACGCCGCCCGCCTTGCCCCACAGCGTGAACTGGTGCGCCATGCCGGGCTGATCGTGGCCGATGCCAACCTGTCGGCAGAGGCATTGGCCTGGCTGTTTGCCGAAGCCGGCGACACCCCGGTGTTCATGGATACCGTGTCGGCGTTCAAGGCCGAGCGCATCCGGCCCTGGCTGGGGCAGATCCACACACTCAAACCCAACCGGCTGGAAGCCGCCGCGCTGTCTGGCCTGCCACTGGATCAAGCCAGCCAGGCCGCCGCCGTTGCCGACTGGTTCCATCACCAGGGGGTGACGCAACTCGTGCTTAGCCTGGCGGAACAAGGCGTGTACTACAGCAGCCCAAGCGTGCGGGGTTGGAGCCCTGCGCCCCGCGTGAACATCGTCAATACCACCGGCGCAGGCGATGCCCTGATGGCCGGGCTTGCCTGGGGCTGGCTGCAGCAGCAGCCGCTGGACGAAGCCACCCAACTGGCCCAGGCCTGCGCCGCCCTGACACTGGGCTGTGCCGCCACCAACAACCCCACCCTGTCGCTGGCCGCCGTCCAGCACATGTGCATCACCTTGCAATATGCGGAGCAATCATGAAGCAATACAGCCATCTTGATATTCATCCTGAAGTCGCCGCCGCGCTGACTGTCGGTCGTCCGGTCGTGGCACTTGAATCCACCATCATTTCCCATGGCATGCCCTATCCGCAGAATGTTGCCACCGCGCTGCAGGTTGAGGCTGAAGTGCGCGCCCATGGCGCGGTGCCAGCCACCATTGCCATTATCGACGGTCGCCTGAAAGCCGGCCTGACGGCAGATGAAATCGAGCTACTGGGCAAACGTGGCCGGGAAGTGGTCAAGGTCAGCCGCCGCGACCTGCCCTTCATCGTGGCCGCACGCCAGACCGGTGCCACCACCGTGGCTTCCACCATGATCATTGCCGCCATGGCCGGCATCCGCGTATTTGCCACTGGCGGCATTGGTGGCGTACACCGTGGCGCACAGCAAAGCTTCGATATTTCGGCTGATCTGCAAGAACTGGCCCAGACTGCCGTCACCGTGGTATGCGCCGGTGCCAAGTCGATTCTGGACCTGGGCCTGACGCTGGAATACCTGGAAACCCATGGCGTACCGGTCATTGGCTTCCAGACCTCCACCCTGCCGGCCTTCTTCACCCGCGAAAGCGCGTTCAAGGTGGACTACCGGCTGGACCATCCTGCCGACATCGCCGCGGCGATGCAGGCTAAATGGGAACTGGATCTGCACGGCGGAATGGTGGTGGCCAACCCCATTCCGGCTGAATACGCCATGCCCGCCGACAAGATTGACGCGGCCATCAACCAAGCCCTGCAGGAAGCGGCGGATCAAGGCATCAGCGGCAAGGAATCCACACCCTTCCTGCTGGCCCGCGTATGCGAGCTGACTGGCGGCAACAGTCTGGCTTCCAATATTCAGCTGGTACTGAACAACGCCCGCCTGGCGGCAGCCATCGCGCGCGAGTATTGCCTGCAGTCGGTCTGAGCCGGCAAGTTGCACACCCTGCAGCCCACATGGTTGACGCCATCGGGCTGTAGCGGTGTAATCGCTGCCCCACTTAGCGGAATACCGCCATGACCACGCACAACGATGTCGCGCTGCAATACTGGCAACAACAGCTGATTGCGCTGTTGCAGCAGCAAGCGCCTGATGAAGACGGTGCCCACGACCTGACACATTTCCACCGGGTATGGGCCGCCGCACGCCGCATCATGCAGCAACATGCGCAAGCCGATGCACTGGTGGTGCTGGCCGCCTGTTACCTGCATGACCTGGTCAATCTGCCCAAAAATCATCCTCAGCGTGAACAAGCTTCACGCATGGCCGCAGCCAAGGCCAGCCAGTTGCTGGCAGAAAACGGCTTTCCCGCCGACCGGATTGCCGCGGTAGCCCATGCCATCGAAGCACACAGCTTTTCCGCCAATATCACGCCGCACAGCATCGAGGCCAAAATCGTGCAGGATGCCGACCGCATGGATGCGCTGGGCAGCATCGGCCTGGCCCGCATGTTCTACACCTCCGGTCGCATGGGCCGGCAACTGGCACATCCGGATAATCCGCTGGGCGAAGGCCGGGCACTGGATGACCGCGAATTTGCGCTCGACCATATCGATGTCAAGCTGGCCAAGCTGCCCGGCATGATGCACACCGCCGCGGGCAAGGCCATGGCGGAGGAAAGGCTGGCACGGCTGCTCAGTTTCCGCCAGCAGTTTGTCGAGGAATGGCTGGCACGCTGAATCTTGCCCGGCATGCATGGGCAGCGCCGATGCAGCGGCGTATGATGGGACAAAAGCTGTTCAATAAAGAAGCGCCACACCACAGCCTGCTACGCGCAGCAAACAGTTGGCCAGGGCGCTTCGCAGAGGAGACGTCCCATGCAATACCACTCTGGCAGACTGTTAGACCACGTCCACCTGCAGGTACGCGACCTGGCCGCCAGCAAACGCTTTTATCGCGCCGTGCTGCAAGTACTGGGCCGTGAACTCACGGCGGAAGGCCCGGACTATTTCTGGGCTGACGAACTGTTTGTCTCTACCACCACCGGGCAGCACAGCCATGTCCACCTTGCCTTCCAGACTGGCGACCCCGATCTGCCACGGCGCTTTCAGCAGGCCGGCCTTGCCGCTGGCGGACAAGCTGCCGGGCAAGATGACAGCGGACCGCGACTGAAATCGGCCACCCTGCTGCGCGACCCGGATGGCAATTACATCGAAGCGGTCTTCCACAGCGGCCAGCACACTGCCAGTGCCTGCCTCATGGACAGCCCGGCCCCGTTCAGCGTCTGCGAGTGAAAGCCGGCCTAAGCGCGCAGGCAAAAAAAGACGGAGGGCATTGCCCTCCGCACAAGTCTTGTAGCCAGGAGTGTTACAAGAAAATCCGGCACGGGCTGTCACGGCGGGCAGCCCGGCAGTTAAACCTTGGCCGGTTTACTTCCAGCCTTGCGGCAATTTGTAACCGGCGTATTTCTTCTTCGCCCAGTCGCTGAATGCCTTGCTGTTGTACGCGGCAATCACATCACGCGCCCAGGGTTTGCCAGCATCGGCAGCGCGCACCACACCCCAGTTGATGTAGGCGTAGCTCTTTTCCTGGAAGATGGCTTCGGTCAGCTTGATGCCGGAACTGGTGGCGTAGTTGCCATTGATCACGGCAAAGTCCACGTCGCTGCGCGAACGCGGCAACTGGGCGGCTTCCAGTTGCACGATCTTCAGTTTTTTCACGTTGACGGCAATGTCACGCTCGGACGCGGTCAGCGGATTGACGCCCGGCTTGAGCTTTACCCAGCCCAGATCGCTCAGCATCACCAGCGCGCGGGCAAAGTTGGACGGGTCATTCGGTGCGGAAATGGTGCTGCCGTCCTTCACCTCTTTCAGCGACTTCAGCTTGCCAGGATAGATGCCCAGCGGCGCGGTAGGTACCTGGAACACTTCCTTCAGGCTGAGTTTGTGTTCCTTGACGAAATTGTCCAGATAGGGCTTGTGCTGGAAGACATTCACGTCCAGCGCACCTTCCTGCAATGCCAGGTTGGGCCGCACATAGTCAGTAAATTCCACCAGTTTTACCGCATAGCCCTGTTTTTCCAGGATGGGCTTGATCGATTGTTTGACCATATCGCCAAAGTCACCCACAGTGGTGCCAATCACGATTTCCTTTTTGGCCGGGTCGGCAGCCAGGGCGGAGCCGG
The DNA here is from genome assembly GCF_002217795.2 of Aquitalea magnusonii. Lineage (NCBI taxonomy): Bacteria > Pseudomonadati > Pseudomonadota > Betaproteobacteria > Neisseriales > Chromobacteriaceae > Aquitalea > Aquitalea magnusonii. The sequence continues at coordinate 848,362 of NZ_AP018823.1, read as the reverse complement.
CCACGGCCAGCGACAGCAACGAGGCGGCCAGCGCCTTGATGACGAATCTACGCATGAAAACTCCTTGCAATATCAGGTAAGGGATCTGCCGGTCTGCCTGACATCCGTCGGACAGCGGCTGCAAATGCCGGACTGGCCATGGCCGTCCGGTCTGGTTTTCCGGTTTAACGCTTGTCCAGCCGCGCCGCCAGCCGATTGCCGACAAACTGGATGATCTGCACGATCAGCACCAGCAGCAGCACCATGGCCACCATCACATCGGTCTGGAAACGGTAATAACCATAACGGATGGCCAAATCACCAATGCCACCACCGCCCACCACACCCGCCACGGCGGAATAGCTCAGAAAGCTGATGGTGAGAATGGTCAGGCTGGAAATCAGCCCGGCGCGTGCTTCGTTAAGCAGCACCTTGCAGATGATTTGCCAGGGACTGGCCCCCATCGCCTCCGCCGCCTCCACCACCCCGCGTGGAATTTCGCGCAGGGTCTGTTCCACCAGCCGGGCAAAATAGGGAATCGCGGCAATCGACAGCGGAACCGCAGCGGCCACCGGACCAATGGTGCTCCCCACCAGCAAGCGGGTCAGCGGCACCAGCGACACCATCAGGATGATGAAGGGGAAGGAGCGCACCAAATTGACCGTCCAGCCCAACACACTGTTGATCAGGCGGTTGGCAAACAACTGCCCCGGCTGCGACAGGTAAAGCAGGATACCCAGCGGACCACCCAGCACGATGGCCGCCGCCAGTCCCACGGCCAGCATCAGCGCGGTTTCGCGACAGGCCTGCCAGATTTCCGGTGCCATGCCGGACAGATCGGCCAGTGCCGCAACAAAAGTCAGTTCTTCCATCACGCAGCCTCCAGCAGAGAACGGGCCAGATCGGAGCGTGCATCCACCACGCCGGCACTGACTTCAACCACTTCCACCACATTGCCGGCATCCAGCACGGCAGCACGGTGGCAGATGGAGCGCACCACATGCATTTCATGGGTGACGATCACCACGGTGACAGCAAAGCGCCGGTTGATATCCTGCAGACAGTCGAGGATGGACTGGGTGGTCTTGGGGTCGAGGGCAGATGTCGGCTCGTCGGCCAGAATCACCTTGGGGCGCGGAGCCAGCGCCCGGGCAATGCCCACCCGCTGCTTCTGACCACCGGATAACTGGGCCGGGTAATGTTCGGCACGGTCGCTCAGGCCAACCACCTCCAGACATTCCGCCACGCGCTGGGCGATATCGGCCTTGGACCAGCCGGCAATCTCCAACGGAAAGGCGACATTCCCGGCCACCGTGCGGTTGGCCATCAGGTTGAACTGCTGGAACACCATGCCTAGCTGCTGGCGGGCACGGCGCAAGGCGCGTGCGTCCATGGCGGTAAGATCCTGGCCCGCCACGATGACGGCACCGCTATCGGGACGCTCCAGCAGGTTGATCAGGCGCAGCAAGGTGGATTTGCCCGCACCGGAAAAACCGATCAAGCCGAACACTTCACCCGGCGCGATGGATAACGAGGTATCGCGGACAGCGTCAAACCAGCCACCGTCAGGGCGGCGAAAACGCTTGCGGATATTTTGCAAATGAATCATTCAAATACTCCGGAATGCATAAAGCCCGCCGATGACGCTGGCGGGCTTTATGCATGGAATCTTTGAATACTGAAAAGATTATATAAGCAGAAGCTGAATTGATACGGGGTCTGCTTACCCACGCTTTAGCTGTTTTACGCCCGCAAGCTGTGTCAAATCGGCGATTAATTTCCGGTATTGAACATCAATTTTCGCTTTACGTCAAGGCTGACGCAGTATTCCTGCCCTAAAAGCGCAAGCTTTGCAGTAAAACGGAAATTTTGCTGCTTATAAAGCAGGATTACGGCATGGTTTTATCAATCGCCAAATACTGATGTTTCATATCGAACATCAGCATTTTCAGGCTGGAAGCAGCGATGCCGTCAGAGGCAAGTGGTCGGACAGGCGCGACCATGGCCGCCCGTGCAGCACCTCGGCACTGACGGTGCGCAAGCCACGGGTATAGATGCGGTCCAGCGGCAATACCGGCAAACGGGCAGGAAAGCTGGAGGCATGGTGGCCACGATATTGCTGGAAGACTTCCTGCAAGCCGGCCTCGCGCAGGCAGTCTGAGGCCTCGCCCTGCCAGTCATTGAAGTCCCCCGCCAGGATGATGGGTACATCCGGGGCAATCGCCTCGCGAATGTAATGCACCAGATTGGCATATTGCTTGCGCCGGTCGCGTGCCAGCAGATTAAGGTGCGCACACAATGCCGCCACCGGCTGGTGCCAGCCCTTGGGCAGCATCATGCAGTGCAATACACCGCGGCTTTCAAAACGGTTGACCGAGATGTCACGATTACACCATTCGATGATGGGATAGCGAGACAACACCGCATTGCCATGATGACCATGCTCATAAGCGGCATTCAGGCCATACACCACCTTGTGATCCAGCCGCCGCGCCAGATAGTGATGCTGCGGCTGGACCGGCCAGCCCTCATGGCGCAGGGAGCGCAACAGATTCTTGCCTTGGACTTCCTGCAGGAACAGCAGATCGGGAGCGAGGGTTTCCAGCGCATGGGCAATCTCGTTGACCCGCAGATGGCGATTCAGCGGCGACATGCCCTTGTGAATATTGTAGGTGGTGATATTGAGCGGTTTCATGGCTTATCCATAGCGCAATCAGGGGGCCTTGCGCCAGGCATTTTCGCAAATAACCACCGGTTTGCTGTGCGCCACCCACCTGCAGCAGCAGTCCCGCCGCCAGAAACAGGGATGGCTAGGCGTGTTACTTGAGGTAGGAGCGTACAATCCGCATCACCTGATCCACCTCTTCCTGCCGCGCCGGAGGCTGTTCCGGCTCGCCTGCGGCGGGCGCAGGCAACAGCAAATGCTCGCGCAAATGACCTTCCAGCACCTCGGCCATCAGGCCGTTTACCGCACCGCGGATGGCAGCAATCTGCTGCAACACCGCCATGCACTCCTCGCCCTCTTCCAGCGCTCGCTCAATGGCTGCAGCCTGGCCCTTGATGCGTCTTACCCTTGCCAGTAAAGGCTTTTTTCCCTTGACGGTGTGTCCCATGCGGCGATTTTCTTTCTCAAAATATACTGGGGTGGAGTATATTGCCAGGCAATGCTCATCGTGAACCCGACATCATGCCACCTCTTTTCCAACTGATACAGCAAGGCTCCACCAATCTGTGGCTGTTCATTCCTTCCGCCATCCTGCTGGGGGCGCTGCACGGGCTGGAACCCGGCCATTCCAAGACACTGATGGCCTCCTTCATCATCGCCATCCGCGGCAGCATTGCCCAGGCCGTGCTGCTGGGCCTGTGTGCGGCCCTGTCGCATTCGCTGGTGGTGTGGTTGCTGGCCGCTGCCGCGCTGCACTTTGGCAACCAGTTGCTGGTAGAGCAGGCGGAGCCATGGCTGCTGCTGCTATCGGGACTGATCGTACTGGGGATTGCCAGTTGGATGTTCTGGCGCACCCGGCTGGACAATCTGGCTGCCCGCGCCTGGCAGCAGGCTCCGCACGGCGGCCAGATCATCAATACCGGACACGGGGTGGTGGAGCTGCTGCTCGACCACAACAGCGCATGCTGGCAACTGTATTGCTACACCCCGCGCATGCGGCCGCAACAAGCCGCTGGCGATGTCCGCTATGTACTGCACCTGCGCCGCGATGACGGCAGCGAAGAAAGCCATGTCTTGCAGCCCAAGGGAGCGTATCTGCAGTCAGCCAGCCCGCAGGCAGCGCCACATCAGTTTGATGTCACCCTGGACATGCAGCACGGCGACCACAGCCACCGCTTTAGCCTGCGCATTGGTGCGGCGGCACAACAGGGCTACCGCCAAGCAGGCCGGCTGCAAGCCAGCGGCATGCGCCCGGCCATGGCAAGCCACTCCGCTTTGCAGCGGCCGCGCCGGTCCGAGCCGGTCTATCAGGATCCCCACGAAAAAGCACATGCCGATGAAATTGCCCGCCGCTTTGCCGGGCAAACCGTCAGCACCGGCCAGATTGCCCTGTTTGGCCTGACCGGTGGCCTGATGCCCTGTCCGGCCTCGGTCACCATTTTGCTGCTGTGCCTGCAGCTCAAGCGGGTGGCACTGGGAATCACCATGGTGGCGTCCTTCAGCCTGGGGCTGGCGATTTCGCTGGTCAGCGTGGGGGTGCTTGCCGCCTGGGGCGCACAAAAGCTGGGACAGAAAATGGGCAGGCTGGATGATGCGGCGCGGCGTCTGCCTTATCTGTCCAGCCTGCTTATGGTGGTGATAGCGCTGGTGATGATGATGCAAGGCTGGCTGCAGCTGACTGCCTGAGTGGCAGCGCGCGCTGCAAGAACGCGGCGCTGGCCTGCTTGCTGATTACCGCAGCGGCCCAGCCTTCAGGCCTTGAGCCAACCACGGGCAATCGGTCTGGCCAGCAGGCAGCGATAGCTGCGGTTGACCGCCGACACCAGGCTGGAACCGAACAAGGGCCAGAGCCGGTGCAGCAGCCAACTGTAGGGCAGCGACAGCAGCAGGCCGCCCAGGATGTCCAGCGGCCAGTGTACGCCCAGGTAAATGCGCGCCCAGCCTACCAGCAGGGTCATGCCCAGCAGCAACTGGCCCAGCCCGGCCTTGCCGGCCAGCCAGAAGGCAAAGGCGGTGGTGGCAAAGATGGTGGTGTGGTCACTGGGAAAGGATGGATCGGCCACATGGTTGATAAAACGATATCCCAGCCCAATGGCAAAGGGCCGCGGGTGATCCCACAGCAGGCCAATCAGTTGGTTCGCCAGCAAGGCCAGCGCCACGCTGCTGAGCACCTTGAGTGCGCGTTCGCGCTGGGCCGCATCCCCCCACAACCACATGGCCAGCAGCAGCACCGGAATCAGCAAAATCAGGTATTTGGCAAAGAAGATGGCCAGCTTGAGCATCAATGCCGCGGAGGCAGGTGTCGCGTTGATGAACAGGAAACAGGCCTGATTGATGCTTTCCAGTGCAGACATGACAGTAAGGTTACATGAAAATTTAAAAACGGATTGTAACGACAGCCACCGCTGATGTCCTTGCCTGTTTTGTGACGAAGTTTGTCATTGCCAGACAAATTGCCGACAATCCAAGCACCCTCCTGCCAGGACCCAGCGCCCCACCATGCACAACACCGCAGAACAACAAGTGCCAGCCCCTGTCAGCCTGCGCCAGGCATTTGGCTTCTGGCTCAAGCTGGGCTTCCTCAGCTTTGGCGGACCAGCCGGGCAGATTGCCATCCTGCACCAGGAGCTGGTGGAGAAACGGCGCTGGATTTCCGAACGGCGCTTTTTGCATGCGCTGAACTACTGCATGCTGCTGCCGGGGCCGGAAGCACAGCAACTGGTCACCTATATCGGCTGGCTGATGCATCGCAGTGCAGGCGGCATCATGGCCGGCGGACTGTTCGTCTTGCCTTCGCTATTCATCCTGATTGGGCTGAGCTGGGGATATCTGGTGTTTGGTCAGCTCCCGCTACTGGCCGGGCTGTTTTATGGCCTCAAGCCAGCCATCGTGGCCATCGTGCTGCAGGCGGCACTGCGCATTGGCCAGCGCGTGCTGAAAAACCGGGGACTGTGGCTGCTGACCTTGGCGGCATTTCTGGGGCTGTCGCTGCTGCAACTGCCGTTTCCGCTCATCATCCTGTCCGCCGCACTGACCGGCCACTTGGCCAAGTACCGCTGGCCAGCCGTGTTTGCCCGCGCCAACACCCGCCACGGCCAGCCCGGACAGCATGGCGGTCCGGCGCTGATTGATGATGACACGCCCACCCCGGCCCATGCCCGCTTCAGCCGGGGCGGTCTGCTGCGCGTCGTGCTGGCCGGCGGCCTGCTATGGTGTGGCCCCATGCTGCTGCTCTACAGTCTGCTGGGCTGGCAACACCCCTTCACCCAGATGGGCTGGTTCTTTACCAAGGCCGCCTTGCTGACTTTTGGCGGTGCTTATGCGGTGCTGCCCTATGTGTATCAGGGTGCGGTGGCACATTACGGCTGGCTGAGTGCCGGACAGATGATGGATGGCCTGGCACTGGGTGAAACCACGCCCGGCCCGCTGATCATGGTGGTGGCCTTTGTCGGCTTTGTCGGCGGCTACCAGCATGTGAGCATGTTGTCGCCGGCGCTGGCAGGTACGCTGGCCGCCACGCTGGTGACCTGGTTTACCTTCCTGCCATCCTTTCTGTTCATCCTGGCTGGTGGGCCGCTGATTGAACGCAGCCATGACAGCCAGGCACTGAGCGCCCCGCTCACCGCCATTACCGCAGCCGTGGTTGGGGTGATTGCCAATCTGGCGCTGTTTTTTGGCTGGCAGGTGCTGTGGCCGCAGGGCTGGCAAGCCGGCCCGGACTGGACGGCGCTGCTGATTGCACTGGCGGCTGCCGTGGCCTTGCTGCGTTACAAGCTGGGCATCATCAGGGTGATGGCTGCCGCCGCATGCTGCGGCTACCTGCTGCACTCTTGAGGCTTAAACCAGGCCAAGCCGGCTGGGCAGCAGGCGAATGGCAGCGGCATTGGACGGGGAAAACACCAGCGCGGCGGCCTGCTGCCATGGCAGCCATTGCTGGGCGGTGTGCTCGCCGGGAGCCAGTTGCACCGGCTGCGGCTTGTCCAGTTGCAGGCCAAACACATACTCGTCGTTATGCGTGACGCCGGCAGGATAGCGATGCCGCCAGTGCGGGTAGATTTCGTAGCGGTTGTGCAATTGCCAGTCACTCAGCACATGCTGGTCGGCATCCAGCCCGGTTTCTTCCAGCACCTCGCGCCGGGCTGTTTCCAGCAGGGCCTCGCTGCCTTCGCGGCTGCCAGTGACCGATTGCCAGTAGCCGGGCTTGTCCGCCCGTTCGATCAGCAGAACCTGGCCATCCACGGTGTGGATCACCACCAGCACCGACACCGGCTGTTTAGTGCCCATCGCTACGGCTCCCGCCACTGTCGGCCTGACTGGCAGCCAGCAGGCCGGCCAGCTCCACCGCAGACTTGACGCCCATTTTCTCGAACACGCGCGAGCGATGGACCTCTACCGTCTTCATGCTGATGGAAAGATCCTCGGCAATCTGCTTGTTGAGCTTGCCCAGCAGAATCAATTGCATTACTTCCTTCTCGCGCTCGGTAAGCTGTGCCAGCAGCCCACCCACGCGCTGGCGGCGGGCATGGCTGGCGCGGTTGGCCTCATCCTGCTGCAACATATTATCCACGCGCGCCAGCAGCACTTCGTCATCGAAGGGCTTTTCCATGAAATCCAGCGCCCCCAGCTTGATGGCTGCCACCGCATGCGGCACATCGCCATGGGCGGTCAGCATGATGGCAGGCGGGCAGTACTCCAGGCCGGCCAGCCGCTCCAGCAGCATGATGCCGGACATGCCAGACATGCGCAGGTCGACAATCAAGCCGTTGAAGCTGATATCCGGGCCGGTGGCCAGAAACTCTTCCGCGCTCTCGAAACCGCTTACCTGATAACCCTGGCCGTCCAGCAGCCAGATCAGCGCCTGCCGGACGGCAGCATCATCATCCACGATGGCCAGTTTTTTGCCGCTCATGCCTGCTCTCCCTTGCCGGGCAGCGCCACGGCCACATCGCTGACAATACGCACATCCCGCTGCGGATAGGGAATCTCGATGCCCAGCTCCTTGAAACGCCGCCAGATGGCCAGATAGATTTCCGAACGCAAGCCCATGAAACCGTTTTCCGGGTCTTTCACCCAGATGCCCAGCTCCAGATTGATGCCGCTATCGGCAAAGGCGGTGACAAAGGCGGCCGGGGCCGGAGCGGTCTGCACCCGCGGATGGGCGGCCGACTCACGCAATACCGCCAGCGCCTGATCCAGATCGGTGCCGTAATCCACCTGGATGGGCAGGCTGATCCACATCGCCTTGTCCGAGTAGGACTGGTTGATCACGGTATTGGAAATCAGCGCGTCGTTCGGCACCAGCGCTTCCGAGCCATCGGCGCTTTTCAGTACCACGTAGCGCGAGGTAATGCGCGTGACGTAGCCAACGCGGTTGTCCACCATCAGGCGGTCGCCAATGCGGATGGAGCGGTCCAGCAGGATGATGAAGCCGGACACATAGTTGCTGGCAATCTTCTGCAGACCGAAACCCAGCCCCACACCCAGCGCACCACCAAATACCGACAGCACGGTGAGGTCTATCCCCACCACCGGCAGGGCAATGAGCACCGCCACGACAATCAGCAAGGTGCGCGCCATCTTGGCAAACACGATGCGCAAGGACAGGTCCATGTGCTTGAGCGCCATCACCCGCGCTTCAATCACCCGGCTGACCCACAAGGCCACCACCACGATGATGGACACCCACAGCATGGCGTTGAGGATGGTGAGCAAGTCCAGATGGGTTTTACCCACACTGAAGGACACCGACTGCAGCCAGTCCAGCATCACATCATCAAAGCCGATGGCCCAACTGACAAAGCCCAGCCACAGCACCGTGGCGATGAAGTGTTCCGAATTGCGTTCGAATTTGCCTTGCGGCAGCGCCTGGCGCATGACTGCGGTAAACAGGCGGATCACCCCCAGCCAGAACAACATGGCGGTAAACAGCGGCAGCAGGTGCGGACGGCTGTGAGTCAGCCAGTTCCAGATCAGGATGCTCAGCAGCATGCAGCCCAGCGACACCGTGGGCAGCACCAGCCGGAAGGCCGCATAGGGCAGAAAATGCTCGTAGCGTTCCGGGTGGTGCAAAAACCAGCGCCGGAAGGACTGCCGGGCGGCAAAAGTGCCGGCCAGCAGGCATAACACACCCAGCAGCAGCTGGATCAGCCCCGACCCGGTTTGTATCACCAGCATGACCGAGTCGAAACTCATTTCTTCACGAACAAACAGCATCCGTTTCTCCCGGAGGTTTCAGGGTGACACTCAGGCCAGCGCCGCGTCCTGCAGCCGGCCTTCCACCAGCCGCAAGGTACGCTGCGCACGGGCTGCCAGCTCCAGATCATGCGTAACGATGATCAGGCTGGTACCCAGGCCCTCGTTCAGTTCCAGCATCAGGTCAAACACCTGGCGCGCGGTCTGGTAATCCAGATTACCGGTGGGTTCATCTGCCAGCAGGCAGGCAGGCTCGGTCACCAGCGCGCGGGCAATGGCGGCCCGCTGCCGCTCGCCACCGGACAGCTCGCCCGGCTTGTGTTGCAGGCGTTGGGCCAGGCCAACCCGCGTCAGCATGCTGGCCGCACGCTCCTCGGCCTCCTGGCGCGGCAGGCGACGAATCAGCAAGGGCATCATCACGTTTTCCAGCGCCGAAAATTCCGGCAACAGGTGATGAAACTGGTAGACAAAGCCCAGCGACTGGTTGCGCAGCACACCACGCTCGGCTTCGGACAGGCCGGCCAGATCGCGCCCCAGCACTTCCACCACGCCCTGGCTGGGCGTATCCAGCCCGCCCAGCAAGTGCAGCAGCGTGCTCTTGCCCGAACCGGAGGCGCCGACAATGGCCAGTCGCTCGCCCTTGTCCACGCTCAGCGACACATCGGACAGCACGGTGAGGTTGAGCCGCCCTTCGCTATAGGTTTTGCCCAGATTGCGGCAGTTCAGCACATTACTCATAGCGCAGCGCCTCCGCCGGCTGGGTGCGCGCTGCGCGCCAGCTTGGATAAATGGTGGCCAGCAAGGCCAGCAACAGGGCAATCACGGTAATGGTGCTGACGTCTCCCAGTTGTACATCGGAAGGCAGGTAATCAATCATGTACACCTCGCTGGACAGCAATTTGGTGCCCAGCACGCGCTCGATCAGCGGCACGATCACATCCAGATTCAAGGCCACCAGCACGCCACCGACCACCCCGGCCAGCGTGCCGCTGACCCCGGCGACCGAGCCCTGGATCATGAAGATTTTCATGATGCTGGACGGTGCCGCGCCCAGGGTGCGCAGGATGGCAATATCGGCCTGCTTGTCGGTCACCACCATCACCAGCGTGGACACCAGATTAAAGGCCGCCACCGCCACGATCAGGGTGAGGATGATGGTCATCATGCGTTTTTCAATCTGCACCGCACGGAAGTAATTGGCATTGGTATCGGTCCAGTCGCTCACCTGCGCCTGTTGAGCCAAGGCCTGCTGCAAATTGGCCTTGACCAGCGGAGCGAGCATCGGATCATCCAGCTTCAGCCGCACGCCACTGACGGTATCCCCCATGCGCGACAGCACCTGCGCGTCCTGCAGATGAATCATCGCCAGCGAGGCGTCGTACTCGAACATGTCCACCTTGAAAATGCCAATCACGGTGAACTGCTTGTAGCGCGGAATCATGCCGGCGGGCGTAACCGTGCCTTCCGGGGTAAACAGCGTTACCTTGTCCCCCAGGCCGACATTCAGCTGCCGTGCCAGCTCCACCCCCAGCACGATGCCAAAACTGCCGGGCTTGAGCGCCTCCAGCCTGCCCTTGAGCATGTGCTGGCCCACATCCACCACCTTGTCTTCCAGTACCGGCTCAATGCCGCGCACCATGCCGCCACGCACATTGCCATAGGCGGAAAACAGGCCCTGGCCATTGACAAAGGGCGCTGCCGCCAGCACGTGGCTATCGCGTTCCGCCACCTTGGCCATGCTCTGCCATTGCGGCAGCCGGCCATCAAAGGCGGAAATTTCCACATGGGACGCCACGCTGAGAATGCGGCCACGGATTTCCTTCTGGAAACCGTTCATCACCGATAGCACGATGATCAGCGCGGCCACACCCAGCGCAATGCCGACAATGGAAATCAGGGAAATAAAGGAGATAAAACCGTTGCGCCGTTTGGCGCGCAGATAACGCAGCCCGATCAGGACTTCAAAAGGCCATTGCATGCCGGATTGCCTTTCAGCTCTGGTAGGGGTTATGCAGGCTTTGCATCAGGCGTACCAGAAAGTCCTTCACCTGGCCTTCGTCGCAGCCCATCAGGATGGCATCTTCCAGCGCGTCCTGCGCCATCTGCTGCAACTCTTCCAGGTTTTCATTCATTACCTTGATCTTTTCCACACAGGCGACAATACCCCCCTGCGGGTCTTTCCATACCGGAATTTCAATATTCATGGCCATGTCTGGCTATTCCTGAAAACGCAATGCCCGCACAGGCGGGCATCGTGGTGATGACAGCCCGCCACGCTGTCAGTTGGCGGACTTTTTCTTTTTACCGTGGCCGGCTTTGGCCGCTTTGGCTGGCTTGCTGCCCTTGTCAGCCTTGCCGGCTTGCTTGCCAGCCTTTTTCTTGCTGACAGTGGCTTCGGCCACCGGCTTGCACTTCCTGCCCTTGCGGCACTTCATCTTGGCGGCACCTGCACTGCTGCCCGCCGCCCTGGCCGCAACGCTGTCACCTGAGGTGTCGGCCTCTTCGGCCACCACGTTGTTGACATTGCTGCGGTTGATGCGACGCGCACCATTCCAGCGGCTTTGCCAGTAACTCTGGTTCAGGCTGACCACTTCGATATTGCGGCCGGTGCGCGGCGCATGGATGAACTTGCCATTGCCCATATACATGCCGACATGGGAGTAGGCAAAACCACGGGTGTTGAAGAAGACCAGATCACCGGCCACCAGTTCACTTTTATCGACAGCCTTGCCGATATGCGCCATCTCGGCCGAGGTGCGTGGCAAATTGACCTTGAGGGATTTCTGGAACACATAACGGACAAAGCCGCTGCAATCCAGGCCGCTGACCGGCGAATTGCCCCCGAAACGGTAGGCAACACCCAACAGGCTCATCGCCTGCAGCAGCAAATCTCCTACAGCATCCTCGCCGGGCGAGGCATACTTGGCAATGGGGTCTTCCGAGGCCTCGACCTTGGGCCGTGCGTCCTGCGCAGTTTTTTCAGGTGCGGCCTGGGCAAAAACCATGACGCCAGCCAGCATCACGGCGAGTAATCGGAGTTGCAATTTCATAGGCCGCACTCTATCGGACAGGGACGGGAGTGTAAAGCCAACTTGGACACCAGATAGCCCATGCTCAGAGAAACTCTTGTTGCAATGCGCGATCTTCCGCGCCTGAAGGAAATCAGCGGCATCCTCATCCGCCACGGTCTGGGCGAGTTCGCCCAGCGTCTGCGCCTGCCGCGCGCGATGGAAAAAGCCGGCGAATGGCTGAATCTGCACCTGCCGGATGCCGATGCCGGCCTGCCCACGCCAGTGCGGGTGCGGCTGGCCTTTGAAGAACTGGGGCCCACCTTCATCAAGCTGGGGCAGATCCTGTCCACGCGGGTGGACGTATTCCCGGCCGAGTGGATTGCCGAATTCGAAAAACTGCAGTCCACCGTGCCGCCGGTGGACCCGGCTTCGGTACGCCTGCTGGTGATCAAGGCACTGGGCAAACCGCCGGAAGAGCTGTTTGCCAGCTTTGATGACAAGCCCATCGGCTCGGCCTCCATCGCCCAGGTGCATTTTGCCACCTTGCATGATGGCAGCCATGTGGCGGTCAAGCTGCGTCGGCCCGGCATTGTCGACAAGGTAGATGCCGACCTGCGCATCCTGGCACATCTGGCCACGCTGATCGAACTGGAATTCCCCGATGCACGGCGCTTCCAGCCGGCGGAAATCGTCAGCCAGTTTTCCCGCTCGCTCAAGCGCGAGATGGACCTGGCAGTGGAAGCGCGCAATATGGAACGCTTCGCCCGTGACTTTGCCGACGATCCGCAAGTGGTGGTGCCCAAGGTGTACTGGGACTACACCAATCCGGCAGTCAACGTGCAGGAGCATATCGACGGTCTGTCAGCCAGCCGGCTGGACCAACTGGCCGACAGCGGGCTTAACCCGGTGCTGCTGGCCAGCCGCGGCGCGGATGCGGTGCTGAAAATGATTCTGCTCAACGGCTTTTTCCACGCCGATCCGCACCCCGGCAATGTGTTTTTTCTGCCGGAACACCGTATTGCCTTCATCGACTTTGGCATGGTGGGACGCATCAGCCATGGTCGGCGTGATGAAATCGTCGACCTGCTGGCGGCATTAGGCGAACGCAACGAACACGCGATGATGGATGTGCTGGTCGAGTGGACTGGCAACACGCCGGTGGATGAGCAGAAATTTGCTTACGACATCAGCGAATTCATGTTCCAGTACGAGCACGTGCCGCTGAAAGACCTCAACATCAGCCAGCTGATCAACGACATCATGGCGCTGATCCGCGACCACGGCATTCTGCTGCCGCCGGACATGGCCATGCTGTTCAAGGCGCTGATCACGCTGGAAGGGCTGGGCCGGCAGTTGAACCCGAACTTCCAGTTGGTGGAACACATCACGCCCTTCGTGCGCGAACTGATCGTGGCGCGCTACCACCCCAAAACCCTGCTCAAGCGCGGCAAGCTCACCCTGCAGGAAACGCTGGGCATGCTCACCGGCCTGCCGCGCGACATCCTGCGCCTGTCCAAGGACATCCGCCAGGGCAAATTCCGCATCAATCTGGACCTGCAGCGGCTGGACAGCTTTGGCAAGCAACTGGACCGCAGCACCAACCGCCTGACCATGGCCATTGTCACCGGCTGCCTGATCATCGGTTCCTCCATCGTGATGACGGTGAACGCCGGGCCCAAGCTGTTCGGCCTGCCCTTCTTTGGCTTCATCGGCTTCATGATTGCGCTGTTCAACAGCGTGTGGCTGATCTGGTCGATCTGGCGCTCCGGCAAGGAGCTGTAAATGCGTTCCGTGTTACTTGTTGCGCTCTTGCTGGCCAACAGCGCCGCCCAGGCGCTGCAACTGGTCGAACTCAACTGGCGCGCGCCCAGCGAACTGCAAGCGGCGCTGCAGCCGCAACTGCGGCCAGATGAAAGACTGAGCGCGATGGACAACAAGCTGATCATCGACGCCAGCCCGGCGCGGGAAGCCCAACTGGCGGCGCTGGCCAGACAACTGGACCTGCGCCCGGCCAGCCTGCGCCTGGAGGTGAACCAGTCCGGCAGCAATGCGCAGAACCAATCCGGGGTGCAAGTGCAAGGCAGCATCAGCATCGGCCGCATCATGCCGGGTCAGCCTGGCAATGGCCTTGCCTTGTCCGCGCAAGACGACAGCCGCAGCCAGCGCAGCCAGAGCCTGCAAAGCCTCACCTTGCTGGACGGGCGCAGCGGCTTTATCCAACTGGTGCAAAGCCGCCCGCTGCCCTGGCTGATGCTGACAGCACAGGGCGGCATGCTGCGTGGCAGCAGCATGCAGGATGCCATCACCGGTTTTTATGCTCGCCCGCGGCTGAACGGGCAGCGGGTGAGCATCGAACTGGCCGTCAGCCAGCAGGCGTTCAGCGGCACGCAACGCACGGGCAGCCAGTTGTCCAGCACGGTGGAAGGCCAATTGGGTGAGTGGCTGGAGGTGGCGCGTATCACACAGGACAGCCAGGGATGGGAAAGCCTGCTGATCGGCGGTAGTCAGCAGCAGGGACAGCAAAGCCACAGCGTGCGCATCCGCGTACAGGCCCTGCCCTGAGTACAGGCGCGGGCCAGTAGCCACAGTAGGCAGCCCGCAACACCATCATGCAGATGGAATGCTGTTGGACTTGCATTTGTAAATGGTAATGATTATCATTTGCAAAACTTATCCGACAGGAGTCACTCATGAACGCAATGCTGGTAGGCGCAGATACCCTGGGCAACATCCCGTCCGTGCTGCAGGAACATGGCATCCAGATTCACCGTCACCTGAGCGGACGCAACAGCTCGCACCAGCGCAAGCTGGACCGCCTGCCGGCAGGGACCGACTTGCTGATCCTGTTTACCGATTTCCTCGGCCACAATGTGATGCGCCACTTCCGCTCGCTGGCGGCAGAGCAGGACATCCGCTTCATTGCCTGCCGCCGCTCGGTGTGTGCGCTCAAGCAGTCGCTGACCGGTGCCGGGCTGTGCGAACAGGCTTGCGCCAGCTGTCCGCAGCGTCAGACACAGAGCAAGCAGGCACACTAGGCCCCAGAGCTAGGCCGCATGAGCAATGAAAAAGCCGACCCGCAGGTCGGCTTTGCTTTGGCCTGTGACAACCCAGGACTGGCTGCGGAACAAGCTATTCGCCGCGCCCGGCCTGGCGGGCCGACTGGCGCAATACTTGCAGCTGATGCGAGAACTGGCGGCAATTGCCACACATCCACAAATGCACGCGCAGACGCACGTGATCCCACTGGCTCAATGGTTGATCCAGCCCTTGCGATATCAAACGGCTGGCTTGCCGGCAATTGATCTTCATGCCCTGGCCTCCCCGGTCCAGCGTATTTCGAAACATTCGCGCAGGCTCATGCGGGCGCGATACAGCAGTACTGAACAGTTGGTCGCGCTAATGTCCAGATTGTTACAGATTTCGGCAATTTCCAGCCCCATCACCTCGCGCATGACAAAAGCCATGGCGGTGCGACGCGGCATCACCTCGGAACAGCGCTCGAATACTTCCCAGAACTGACGGGCAATCAAGGACTCCTCCGGCCCGCTCCAGGCCTTGATCTTGTCCTGCCAGTGGCCATCCTTGCTGAACAGGCCGTCAAAATCGCTATCGTCGGTTTCATCCTCCAGCGATTCGAACAACACCTCCTTGCCCTTGCGGCGCAGGCGGTCCACCAGCTTGAAGCGCAAGATGGACGTCAGCCAGGTGCGCAGGCTGGATTTGCCGCTGAAACTGTCACCGGACTCCAGCGCCGCCAGCACGGTTTCCTGCACCACCTCGTTGGCGGCATCACGATCACGCAACTGGGCCAGCGCATAGCGCTGCAGATAGCCCAGTTCCGCTTCCAGATCAGCATGGGAAATCATGCTCAGTCTCCGCGACAGTAATCAACCGCATGTTCCAGCCGGTCCACCGTGATGATCTGCAGGCCCTCAATCGGCTGGCGCGGCTTGTTGGCGGTAGGAATCAGCGCACGGGTAAAGCCCAGTTTGGCCGCTTCTTTCAGCCGCTCCTGCCCGCGTGACACCGGACGCACTTCGCCAGCCAGCCCCACTTCACCGAATACCACCAGTTTTTCCGGCAAGGGCTTGTTACGCAGCGACGACACCATGGCCAGGATGACGGCCAGGTCGGCTGCCGGTTCGCTGATCTTCACCCCGCCCACGGCGTTCAGGAATACATCCTGATCGAAACAGGCCACACCGCCATGGCGGTGCAATACCGCCAGCAACATGGCCAGCCGGTTCTGCTCCAGGCCCACGGTGAGGCGCTTGGGCTGCATGCCATGGCAATCATCCACCAGCGCCTGCACCTCCACCAGCAAGGGGCGCGTGCCTTCCTGTGTCACCAGCACACAAGAGCCGGGCACATCGTCGCGGTAGGACGACAGGAAGATGGCCGAGGGGTTGGACACGCCCTTGAGCCCGGTTTCGGTCATCACGAACACCCCCAGCTCGTTGACCGCGCCAAAACGGTTCTTGATGGCGCGGATCATGCGGTGGCTGGAGTGGGTATCGCCTTCGAAATACAGCACGGTGTCCACCATGTGTTCCAGCACGCGCGGCCCGGCCAGCGAGCCTTCCTTGGTGACATGGCCTACCAGCAGGATGGTGGTGCCGGTCTGCTTGGCCATGCGGGTGAGCTGGGCCGCACATTCGCGCACCTGCGATACCGAGCCAGGTGCCGAGGTCACTTGCTCGGTATACAAGGTCTGGATGGAATCGATCACCGCCACTTCCGGCTGCTCTTGCTTGAGCGTTTCCAGAATGGCTTCCAGGCGGATTTCCGCCAGCAGGTTCACCTGGCTGGGGTCGACCGCCAGCCGTGAAGCGCGCAGGGCAATCTGCTGCGGCGATTCCTCACCTGACACATACAGCACCTTGCGCCGCTTGCCGATTACCGCCAGCGCCTGCAACAGCAAGGTGGATTTGCCAATGCCGGGGTCGCCGCCAATCAGGATGACGGCACCACGCACGATGCCGCCGCCCAGCACGCGGTCCAGCTCATCGATGCCGGAAGGGTCGCGCGGCACTTCTTCGGTTTTCACCTCGGACAGCACTTGCACGCGGGCATTGGTGGTGGACCAGGACTGGAAACGCGGATTGCTGCTGGCGGGCGTGGAGACGGCCTCTACCAGGGTGTTCCAGGCGGAACAATGCGGACACTGGCCCTGCCATTTCGGCACTTGGCCGCCGCACTCGGTGCAGCTGAAAACAGTTTTGGTTTTTGCCATCAGGAAAAGCGCAGGAAGGGGTTCAACCGGGATTGGCATTGTCAGCCGGAGCATCGCCATCGGCAGCCGGCTTGTTGCCATTGAGTTGCTGGATGATGTTGAGCAGGCGTTTCTGGTCTGGTTCGCCACCGCTGCTGGGCTTGGATTTCGGCTTTTCGCCACCGCCATTCTTGCGAATGGCCGCCAGTACGGCAGCCACCTGGGGATCACTCTTGGCGGCCTTGTCCGCCTCCTCGCTGGTGAGGGGGGGCGGTGCCGTGGCGTCATTGGACTCTGTGCGGGAAGACTTTCCTTCCGCCGGGGTACTGGCTGCCGCCTTGGGCGAGGAACTGTCCGCATGGCCCGCCGCACTGTCCGTTGGCGGCTCCATGGTTTCCAGCTTGTTCTTGGCCATGTATTCGTTCATCTCGCGCCAGCCGGCATAAATGGCCGCGGTATCGGCGTCCGGATTGCGCCGGAAGCACTCTTCCAGCGAGCGGCCAGTCTGACGACAGGCGGCACCCAGCGCCTTGTGCGCTTCCTTGGACAAGCCGGATACATTATTGACCCAGTTGCAGCCAGCCAGCACCGCCAGCAAAGGCAGAATCCACAGACTCTTCATGCTTTACCCCCATGATGCCATCCGCCGCAGCCGGCAAGGCCACGGCGCGGATACGGCTTATTCGCCCTTTTGGCTGCGCAGATCCAGCTCGATGATTTCGCCGCTGCGGCCCTGGCTGGCAGCAGACTGCCAATACAAGAGGTAGGGCATCAGCGTGGACAGATCGGCGCGTTCGCTCTTGGCTTCGCCCGGATGGGTACGATTGCGTTGCGGCGAATTGACCGGCCCCGGAATCAGCTGGTTGACCCGCAGGTTCGGGTAGACCTCCCATTCATCGGCGGCCACCTTGGTCAGATAGTTCAAGCCGGCCTTGGATGCACCAAAGCCACCCCAGTAGGCCGCCGGGTGCAGGGAATGGCTTTCGCCCATGAACAGCACGGAAGCATCCGGCGATTCCTTCAGCAGCGGCAGGCAGGCACGGCTGAGCGCAAACGGTGCCACGGTGTTGATGCGGTACTGGTTCATCCACTCCTCAATGCCCTGGTTGGACAGCGGTGACAAGGCATAAAAATGCGATGCGCAATGCACGATGCCATCCAGCCGGCCCAGCGTCTGCTTGATCTGGAAGGCGGCATTGCCCAGTTGCTCGTCCGTGGCCGTCAGCAAGTCCAGCGGAATGGCTGCCGGCTCCTTGCCCCCTGCGGCCAGAATTTCATCGTAGACCTTCTCCAGCCCTTTTACGCTGCGCGCCAGCAATACCACGTCGGCACCATGTGCGGCAAACGTCAGCGCGGCTTCCCGACCTACCCCTTGCGTGGCCCCTGTCACCAGAATGACGCGACCAGCCAGACAATCCTTGGCAAATGTTTGGTTCATTTTGTTTTTTCAGCTAAGGACCACCCGCTGGTGGTCCGTGATGATGGCAAATCCTGCATTAACTGGCTGGCAGCATGCACACCACTGCGCACCGCACCTTCCAGCGTGGCGGGGTAATCCGGACATAACCAGTCCCCCGCCAGATAAACCGATTGTACCCTGCTACGGCAGTGTGGTCTTGTCAGTCCCACCACCGAGCCGAAGGTGGCGCGCTTCTCCACGATCAACTGGCTGTCCAGCAAGGGTGTTCCCTGCAAGGCGGGCAATAGGTATTCCACCTCGGCCCGCAACTGGTGCAACAGGGCTGCACGCGGCATGTCCTGCAGCGCCGGCGAAGGTGCGCTGATTACCGCAGCCAGCAGTCCGCGCTCACCCGACAGGGCCTGGCGGTCGAACAGCCAGTCCAGCGTGCCGCCCTGCAAGCCCATCATCGGCAGCGGCATGCGGATATCGGCGTCGTAGCGCAGGTATGCGGTATATATCGGCCAGTAATGGAAAGCCTTGACCTGAGTCTGCAAAACCGGCTCCTGCAACAGTGCGCCCGCATGATACGGAGCCACCGCCACGATAGCAGCATCGAACAATTGCCCGTCCACCAGCACACCATTCCCGGCTGGCGTGATGCTGGCCACCCGGTGGCCGGCCTGCCAGTTTGCGCCATGGGCGCACAGCCAGCGCAGCGCCGCTGCGGGGAAGAGTTCCGACAGGTCCAGCCGGGGCAGCAGCAGATCGCTGTCGGCACGGCTGCCGCCCAGACTGTCACGCAGCGTGGTGGCCAGAATCTGCATCGAGGCCTGTTCCAGCGGGGTATTGAGCGCCGACAGCACCATGGGCCGCCAGAATTGTGCGATCAGCCAGTCCGATTGATGCTGCGCCTGCAGCCACTGCGCCACCGTCACATCCTCGGCCAGCCGCCAGCGCTGCCATTTCAGACGCTGCAAGGCCAGCGCCAACTGCCATTTGTCGCGCCAGCTCAAGCCACGAGCGGACCACAAACCAGCCAGCACATGCAGCGGGGCCGGCCAGCGCGGACATTGCAGGGCGATACCGTCCTGCCGCTGCCAGGCAAGCGGCAGCCGCAGCATGGCACTATCCACCTCCACCCCTACCTTGCGCATCAGACGCAGGCAGTCGCGGTAGGCACCAATCAGGATGTGCTGGCCGTTGTCCAGCGCACTGTCAGCGCCCTGGATGCGCCGCGCCCGCCCGCCGGGAGCGCGACCGGCTTCAAACAGGGTCAGCTCGGCCTGAGCGGCCAATTCCACCGCCGCGGCCAGCCCGGCCCAGCCGGCACCGACAATGGCAACCCTTGGTCTGGCGTCCATCATGCACTCAGGCCTTGTAACCCAGCGTCCAGGTGCGCCAGGCCAGCCACAGCTTGCGCAGCGGGGTCAGCGACAGGCGCTGGTTCAGCACCTTGGCCGGGCCATCCAACTGGATTTCTTCCAGCGTGGCGCGGTAGATGGCGGCCATCAGCAGGCCGGGACGCTGGCTCTTGCGGTCCACCACCGGCAGCAGCTCCCAGGCGCGGCGGTAATATTCACGCGCGCGTTCGATCTGGAAGGACATCAGCGCGGCAAATTCCGGACTTTCCTTGTAGTTCATCAGGTCGCTGGCCGGTACATTGAAGCGCTGCAACTCTTCTACCGGCAGGTAGATGCGGCCACGGCGGGCGTCTTCGCCCACATCGCGGATGATGTTGGTCAGCTGGAAGGCAATGCCCAATTCGTGGGCGTATTTGAGGGTCTGGCGGTCCTGATAGCCGAAAATCTGCGCCGCCAGTTGCCCCACCACCCCGGCCACGCGATGGCAGTACAACAGCAGGTCCTGGAAGCGGTCGTAACGGGCGAAGTCCAGGTCCATCTGCATGCCGTCGACAATTTCTTCCAGCAGGTTCTGCGGCAGGTCCAGCGCGCTGACATGCGGCTTGAGCGCCAGCATCACCGGGTGATCGGGCTGGCCGTGGTACAGCTTTTCCACTTCGCCACGCCACCAGGCCAGCTTGGCGCGGGCGACGTTTTCGTCGTGGCATTCGTCCACCACATCATCCACTTCACGACAGAAGGCATACAGCGCGGTAATGGCATCACGACGCTCTTCCGGCAAGAAGCGGAAGCTGTAGTAAAAGCTGGAGCCGCTGCTGGCGGCCTTGTCCTGACAATACTGCTGCGGCGTCACACGCCTCTCCTTTGTTGCCGGCGGGTCAGCCTGCTGCTTCCCGCCTGTGTGAGTATGGTTATCTGTTATTTGGCGCGCAGCGCACGCCACAGCATGTAAATCCAGTCGCGCCAGGTCAGTACCGGGCGCTGGCGGAACACATCGCCACCGCTGTCGTGCAGTTTTTTCAGGATGCGCTCGCCGCCCATGATGATGAGGCGCAACTCCAGCCCCAGGCGGCCCTTGAGCACCTTGCCCAGCGGCGCGCCGGCCTGCAGCATCTTGCGGGTGCGTTCGATCTGCGCCAGCATCATCGGCCGCCACAGGCCGGTGGCATCGCGCCCGGCAATCTGCGCTTCGCGGATGCGGAATTTTTCCAGCTCGTCCAGCGGAATGTAGATGCGGCCCTTGTTCCAGTCCACGCTCACATCCTGCAGGAAGTTGATCAGTTGCAATGCCGTGCAGATGCCATCGGACATGGCCAGGCTGCGCGGGTCGTTTTCACCATACAGCGCCAGCATCAGCCGCCCCACCGGATTGGCCGAACGCCGGCAGTAGTCCACCACTTCGGCAAAGTTCTGGTAGCGGGTTTTCACCACATCCTGGCTGAAGGCCGACAGCAAGTCATAAAACGGCTGCAGCGGCAGTTGGTGCTGGCTGATGACGGTGGCCAGATTGCGCATGAGCGGCATGGCCGGTATGCCGCCATCACGGATCACATCCAGCTCGTCACGCAAATGCGCCAGTTCGCGCAGGCGTTCGTCAGGCAGTTTGTCACCTTCGTCCGCCACATCGTCGGCATAGCGGGCAAAATGGTAGATGACATGCACCGCGCGGCGCATGTGCCGGGGCAGCAAGATCGACCCGACCGGGAAGTTTTCGTAGTGACCAACCGACATCGGCAATCCAACCCTGTCATTGCAGAACCGGTGATTATAGCGCAGGGGCGGCGCTAAAATTTTTTTCGCAGATCCCTTTACAGCCGCGGGCAGCCTGTCTATACTGCGCCCCACTGTGAACGACAGACACGGGGCTATAGCTCAGCTGGGAGAGCGCTTGCATGGCATGCAAGAGGTCAGCGGTTCGATCCCGCTTAGCTCCACCAAAGGTCTTCACAGGTTTTGCCTAGGGTCCCCATCGTCTAGAGGCCTAGGACATCGCCCTTTCACGGCGGTAACCGGGGTTCGAATCCCCGTGGGGACGCCAAGAATTCGACGTAGTACCCGTGGGGGTATAGCTCAGCTGGGAGAGCGCTTGCATGGCATGCAAGAGGTCAGCGGTTCGATCCCGCTTATCTCCACCACAATTCAGATACTGATGACATCGCCTGACGGGTTTCATCTGTAACGTCGCGGATTGTTTTGCACACTTTCGCACGCGCTTTTGCACTGAGTACCCCTCGCAACAAATGCAAAAGAGCCTGCAAAAGCAGGCTCTAACCATAGCGTAGTTTTTAGCCATCAGGCATCCAGTGGGAATGGCGGTCTAGTCGGAAGTTTCACCGAGGAATCAAATGATGTCGCGCGGATGATTTCCCTTAGATCATTACGATACGCTGCCCACTCGGTCGGTACCTGAATAGATTTCTCGTAGCAGCGTAGTACCGTTCGGTCAGACGCGTCCAGCGCAGCTTGTGCTTGCTGAATCTGGTTATAACGCAGCATGGCATCATCAGTATCCGACTCTCGGATGTCTCCAAAATCACCGGCAACGGCCCGCGCAAAAAGCTCCCGGCCATGTTCTGTCGTGTCATCTGGCGCTGCCGTAAATGGCACGGCCCCCAGAGTGACAAAACATACGGTCATCGTGATTGCGCGGCCGTTGTTAGCCCACTGCAGATCAGTTACCGCCGTATATTCAAATTTCATGCAACCCTCTGCGCTAAAAAAATCGTAAAGTTGCCGCCCACTGCTACCAACGAGTGCATGGCTCTCCAGGTTCCCACCGCTGAGGCTCCCACAATCGAATAAACCACGGACCCTTGCGTCACAGACTGGGACGAACCGGATGTATACAACTGCGCATAGTAAAGTTTGGCACCAGAGTAGAGAGTTCCGGCAACGATTGGGGTATTGGCGTTGGAGTAGAACATCAACGCAAATGAACCTACGCTTCCCGCCCCACAATCGGTAGACAGCTTATTAGCGAAAAGGCTTTTTATGTCGCCACCAATGGCAGCAAATGCAGACGCAATACGTGATGCCAGCCCGGACATAGTTAGCTCTTGGACGTCGTGTACACAGCCAGGAAATCGGTTGTCGGATCACCAATACCCAAGTTCGCGCATGCCTGCAACTGCTGTGCTGCTGTAAGCGATTGGGCATCGGCAAAGGACAATCGATTTCCTACCGCTGTCAGCAGGTTAGCCAGCGCTGTCTTGCCATTGCCGAGCTCGGCCTCAATCTCCTGCAGCGTGTCATATGCTGAGGAGGCACCACCCAGGATCTGGTTTTTAAGGTCGGCCAGCAGGCTTGTAACTTTTGTAGACGAAAACGTTGAACCAGCACTGGCTTCAGCATCATTGATTGCTGCGCCAGATGATGAGCCGGCAGCTTGGGCCAGCTGCAAAACCTCGTTGATAGCAGCAACCAGCGATGACTTGGAGGTGGTATTAAGCGCGGCCAGATTGCCGCCTACGGCCTTGAGCGACTTGATGTCAGCCGCGATACCCTGCGCCAGTTCGGTAATACGTGTTTGCAGAGACATTTGCACTCCTAGAGTTTGGCAATCTGATAGATCAGATTGAGATCGATATCGAATACATCGGAACCGGCTGGGCCTGGTGGTCCAGGAGGGCCTTGCCGAGCGACATCAACAATGGTTTCTCGCTCGGTGATAGTGACTTCAAGAACCTCGCGGGCTGGGGGCGTAGTCAGTTCAATCACTTCAGTCATGCCAATACCCCCGGCAGGACTTCAATCCGGCCTGTCATGAACGGGTCAACCCGGCGAGGCTCCGGCCCAGGCCATTTAACGCGTAGGTTAAACACAGCATCACGCCAGGTGTATGCTCGTGTGACAGCCTCCTCAATGCGGAGGGTGATGGCATTACCGTTGACGGTGATACCGGTATTTGTAGTCGTGAGATGGACCAGCGCGGTCGCGTTGTCCGTGCTGGACTTGGCCACCAGTTCAAACTCGGCCCCGGTCAAATCAACCGGTTGACCACCCGCAGTCCATTCCCAGGTATGCAAGAAGGTGCAGCCCTGGACGATGATCAACGGGGATGTGCGGACATAGGGGAGCAATGTGGCCTCTCAAAACAAAACACCGGACATTGAGTGCCAAGTGTCCGGTGTTCTGCTTAGAATGAAACGGGTGAAAGGGTTCGTCATACTAGAGCCACCATCAGATCGGACTCGTCGGAATCGCCATGAAAATACCTCTCAAGTACATCAAATATTTCCACATATCTCAGTTGGCAAGGTATGAGCATCAAAGAAGATGGCTAGTACAGGCTTATCAAGAAGATCGACACCAAGCTAAGGATGGAACTGCAAGGCAAAGAGTGCTCGATGACATGCGTATGGAGCTTGATCTTCATGATGAGGAAGTTCGCGTGTATCTGACGAATAAGTGGGCCGCAAAGGCTAGGCGACTAATGATTCCGATGCCTGCTAGATATGACGATGATGGGAGTGAGACCCCATTTTGGGAACAGGGCCAGTACACTGGAGATTGGTATTTAACCAACCGAGGTCTTGCCATATTGCGTTCTGAAATTCGCCGAGAACACAAAGAAAGCTATGAGCGTTGGACCCCAATCGTTACGGCAATAACAGGGATCGTTGGAGCGGTTACTGGCATGATTGCTGTGATCTTGGGGCATGCTAAGTAGCTGTAATGAGAACGCGTTTTTTGCGCAGGGTTTTGCATTAATTAGCATCGATAACCTGGCTGTCAGACAAAGAAAAACGACTCATCCCCTTCGTTGTCCGACAGGTAGATTTTGCCCGGTGCAATCGCCCGCAGGTAGACCGCATCAGGGCTGGACTTGATGACCGCACTGCCGATGTAGGGCGAGGCTGCCAGCGCGTCACCGAAGCCGGCATAGTTTATATGCTTGGTACCACCTTCCGGGACATCATGGCACTGCAGGCTAAACACATTGCCGGCATGGAGTGTGAAGGTATGCCCCACTATCGAGGTACGTGGATAGACGACATCGATAAACACTTCGTCCCCCAGCAGCCAGGCTGACATTGTCCGATCGTAGATGCCGTGCTCCTGCAAGTATGGTTCTATATAAGCCCACCCGATGTTCGTATTCCCGCCCATGTCGTGGACCACATCCTTGTACTCGGCCAATGGTTTGCCATTAATCTCATAGCGCACATGAAAGACACTCTGATAGAGCGTTGTACTTTCTGTGTGGCCTGCTGGACCAACTGGAAAAGAGACCTCTCCCAGAAAGACAGTGCCGCTGAGATTGACGACATCGATGTTATGCACCGTATTTTTCTCAATATCGACCACGCGGCCAATGCTGTCGTTGTAGCGGGTGTAAGCCAGGGTGACATCGTAGCGAACCTTGCTTGAAGTTCTTTCGTTGATGACACCGGTTTTTTTCTCCACACTGACAGCAACATCATAAAAATACCTGCCGTCGTAGACCACTACACAGCGGCCATCCAGCGATGAACATACCCACTTCGGACTGAAGACTGGCGCATCGCCTGAAACTGTCACGTTAAATGCCGGCCTTACCGATGAACTTCCAAGATCAGTCATCGCCGCACCAGCCGGCGCACCAATCCACAAAACCTCACCAGGTGCGATAGGAAACAGCCAGCCAACGTCGACGGCGGAAAATAACGGTACGGGAAATCGGTACTTCCCAGCGTATAAGCATGGATTCGGCCCATACGACCAAACCTCACGGCGCGCACCAGGAACGTTATGCGGTGCAGAAGGCACAATGGCCCGGTTGCAGTACGCAGGCCAAGACTTCACATCTGGAAAATTGTAAAACGGGCTTGCACCCTCCCAAGAAAACCGTTGACCATCATCCCGTACAAATACACCCTGCCCATTTGAAACGTTCTCAACGTGGCCACCAAAAAAGCCCATGCTGACCGGCACTATCATGATGGCAGCTTCCCACTAAGGGTAATGGTGACGGACGTTCCGGTAATAGCATTACCGGAGGCATCAGATTCCGCCAGGGTGATGGTTTTAACCGGCACCATCCCGATGGCGAATAGCCCATCACTGGTGAACTTGGTGGCCAGCTCTGTAGATACATCTCCCCATGTCCTGGCCGTTTCCACATAGGCCGCAGCCAGCCCGGCACTACCGGCACCGCTGACCGCTTCCTTGGCCTTACCCCGGAAGATACCTCCGGCAATGCCACCCGGCCCGCTGACTGCCGGAAGGCTGCCGCTTGCAGACGGTTGATTGTTCTGACCAGCGAGAGCCTTGGCGACTTCTGCTGCTTGCTGTGTATTCATCCGCGCCATCGCTCAGCCCTCATAGATCGGGTTAGTGACCAGGGAGACATTGCTGTATTCCCCATCCGCCAGCGCGGACTGGTCGACCAGCAACCACACGGCCTGCATGCCACTAACCACCTGGCCCAGATCGACGGATGCACTGGCGCTGGCCAGTGCAGACAGTGAGGTGGCCAGGTGGATGGCGCTGGCTGGCACACCCGGCAGTACTGCATTGGCAGTCAACGTGATGCTGCCACCACTCGCGGCCTGGGCCTGGGCGGTTCCATCCGTCCCCACCCAGATCCGGGTAGCCGTGCCGCCCTTGATGGCCAGGCTGGCCAGCGGCAGGGTCCGGCCCGCGTCTTCATAAAACCCAAAGGTCAGACTCATCGCATTTCCAGGGTATCGACCGGGATGGCCACGCTGATGTTGTAGGCCAGCTCCCGCGAAACAGGGTCAGTTAAAAACACCGGAATATCCGGCACTGCAATCGCCACTTCATGCGGATATTCTGAGCTGGTATCACCTGCGGCTCCAGTGGTGTAGCCGGTGGTGGTGGCACTGTAGGTTCCCAGTCCCTCCAGGCAGGTACCCAGATCCGCGCTATCTGCCTGGGACATGTTCGGCAGACTGGTGAGTTCCGGGGCCAGAATCGGATCGCTATTGGCGGTACCGGCAGCCACCAGCCCGGAAATAGCCAGTTCCACATCGGTGATGGCACTGCCGGCAGAGGTGTCGTAATGCTCTACCAGGCGTGCCACCTTGCCGCTGGCCAGCATGTCGACACTGTTCACGGTCACTCCCATGTCCACATCCAGCAGTGGGTTACTTTGCGCTTTGAATTGCACTCGGGTGGTCCGGTGCGATGCCAGGATCTGGCGACGGGCGATGGCCGCCAGCGTCTGCAGCGCAAGGTTGGCATCATCACGACTCGCCCCTGCCAGTGAGGTCAGGTCCGTGGTGGTGGTGCCGATATCAGGCTGCATGGTGGTCGATTCGGTCCAGGCAGTCGCATCAAACAGACCAGAGGCATCCATGCTGACTGTCTGACCCTGACGCTTCAGGGTGCCCAGCGCGGCCACGCTATCTGGAGCATGGACAGTAATGCGCCAGCGCTCTGTCATGGATTGCACCACACGCCTGGCGATTTGCAGGACTGCGCCGGCACAGCGCGGGTCGTCGGCAGCCGGGCCGGTATAGTCGTTGCGGAAGGTCAGGATAGCTACTGCGCTCGATGGCGGGTTGCCGGAAATGATTGCTCCAGAAGCATCGACATAGCCAACGTACTGGGTGCCTTGCAGCGGAGCGGTCCAGGCCTCCGAGCGCAGCTTCCAGCCACTGCTTTCCACGGCTGAACGGAACAGGCTCTTTTCGGGCAGCTTGAACGGCTTGCCATTACGGCCCTGGACGAACTGACCATAGGACAGGCCCATGCTCCAGTTGATAACGCGGCGGTACTCATGCAGGCGCGGGTAGCGATACTGCAGGCTGCAATCCACGACCTGCTCCATGGCCGACTCGCTGGTCACCGCGCTACCTTTGCCATCTCGTGCCACCTGGAATGGCGTGCCCCACATGATGCATGCTGCTGCGCCGGCACTGAGTGTGACCTTGGGGGTATAGCGGCCATCGGCCAGAACCTTGGTCGTGACGGACCAGGAGCCGGTGCTTCCTGCCACGGCGGTCAGCACCTGGCCAGCAATGTCCACCCGGATATTCATGCCAGGCACGGCGATACCGGTCAGGGTTGGCTGGGGATTGTTGGTCAGGGTTTTATTGTCAGCAAGATGACAAATCGGGGTAGTGCTGACCGGCTGGACGCCAATATTGTCATTGGTGACCAGGTTGACCACGGACTGACGGGCAGCCGGCTGGATCGCAAGCGATCCGTCTGCCAGATCGTCGTCCGTCAACGTCAGCCGGGAATCCAGACCGGCCCACGGCGTCAGCCGGGGTGCGCCATACACATCAAGATCATAGGCGGCGGGCAGCGTGGACAGACGGTCCTGGGCGTACTGCAGGCTGTCGGCATAGCGGGCAAACACATGGGGCGACCAGAAGCCACCGAGCAAGGCATCCAGCTCGGTGCGCGTGGCCAGGGCCAGCGAGTCGCGCCGGCCATCCGTACCATGCAGGGTGGCAATGCCGGTTTCAGCGTCAATCTCCGGCAATGCAACACGCCCGGTAAACCTGCGTACCCAGGCACTCAGGCGGGTGTGCTGCACATCAATGAGCAGGACTGCGCCAGAAAGACTGGCAAACGACTCGCCAGCAACCAGGAGCAGCCTGACCGTGGCGATACGGGCCGAGTCTTCCTCGGCTTCGATAGTGACTTCCCCGGCAATGCGGTCAGAGACATCCACCCCACCCAGCGTCACCCTGACATCCCATGCCTCGGCGGGTAGAGACTGGGCATGCGCAACGGTAATCACAAGCGGCAAAGAGACGGTCTGTCCAGCATGAACCGTTGAACCAGCAGAAGCCGAAGACAGACCGATCGGGGTTTCACCAAACGGAGACAAGCCGAACATCATGATGGTGTGCCGCCACCGTTATTGATGATGGCTGGCATATCAAACCAGTTCAGCTCACCAGTCAGCTTTTGTTCCTGGATGACGACATAGCCACGGCTGGTAAACGCGCATAGCAATACCAGGCCCTTATCCCCATCCACAATATTGGGGAAAACATATCTCCTTCCATCCGGGCCATACGGCTTGGGGAAATAGTAAGTGGTTGCAGAGACCCATGCGTTATCCCGCACCGTATAAGGCAGCAATACCGGAGAGAAGTTAACCAGGAACTGAATATCTCCCGCCATGAGCGGAAGATAAACCCTGGCTCCGTTGGGAATGGGTTTACTGGCATCATCAAAAGACACCGCATTGGTTGCCATCCCTCTGCCGACCTTCTCGGCATAAACATGCCCCTCCATTGCATACGCGACACCGGATTGGCGATAGGTCACACCATCAACTACCCATTCAAATACAAGATTCGCATAAGAATTGGGAAACTGGAGCAGGATGGTATCCAGATTGATCCAGTTCGCGAGCTGGGGTGTTCCCGTACCAACCCATTCAGCAGTCAGCGTGGTTTCCCAGCCATCCAGATAAACAGCCTGACCAGGATTCGGTGCAACACGGGGGTAATAATCACTATTCGGGGTTGCCATCATTGCTCCTCAAAATGCAGATTCCAGCCCCAGCTTGCGGAGCGGATATCGGTGTTCTCGGCAATCGTGATAAAGCCGGTCAGGCGCGGCCAGTAGTAATACATGCCATTGCGGACCACGCCTGGGATATCCGGGCGTTCACTGACTACCGTGCCAATCGGCACCGCCCTGGGGGCGGCGCAGTCCAGAACGTGGGGGGCGGTTTGATCCAGGGCAGCCAGCGGTGCCGGCATCCAACCGGTGGCGGCGATATCGGAACGAATCTTCTCCCAGCGGGACTGCATCACGCCCCGGCCGGAGCGCATGCGCAGCAGATTGCGCCCGCCGGCACGTTCATAGGTCTGCGTTAATTTCACGACGGCCTTGATCGGAATTAACGTGCCATCAATGCCCAGCGTCAGTGCGTATTCGTGGACGTTTGCCATGTTCAGCCTTGTTTCAGGTTCATCAGGGTTGCGGCCTTCACCAGTTGCTGGACTGCATCGTCATCGCCATAGAGCGGCACCGGCGCGGCCTGGCCTGGCAGGTAGATATTGAGCGGGGTCTTCTGGCTGGCCGGGCTGGCGGCCGCAGCACCCTGCATGGTCGGGATGCCCGCCATGGCCCGGCTCACTGCCGGTAGCTGGCCAACAGCGCCACCGACAGCAAAGCGTGGCAGGCGCATCTGGTTGATGGCCTGCAGCAGGCCGGGGCCGTAGTAGCTGGTAGCGGCAGCCTTGACCACGAATTCCCCATTGCTGAGCCAGCTGAGAATGCTGTCCGATGTGCCGGTACCGGGGCCAGAAATGGCACCACCATCGGCATGGGACTGGATGTCCGGCAGTCCGACTTGCCGACGGGCCGCCGCAAGATTAGTCGCTGCATCGCTGCCGCCGATATAGTTCACCGGCACCTTGATAGGATTAGCCTTGGCAACCTGCTGGGCACTATCCAGAAACTGGTTCAAGTCAGCTGTCGCTGTTTTCTTATCAACTTCGGCCGGTATCGTTGCCGCTGCTGCTTTCTTGTCACTGCTTCCAGCAGTAGATGGCCCCGGTGTCAGTTCTGAGGTAGGACGGTCTGGCAGACCAATTGCCTGGCGCGCATCCTGCAGCAGCTTTCCATCGGGTCCGACTAGCGCAGTGGAAATCTTGACTGGATGAGCCTGGGCCGCCTGCTGGATACGGTTGATCATGCTTTCCATATCCTGGACGGCCTGCTTATCATTGAAGCTCACCGATATATCCAGTTTCTGGATGGCTGCGGCAGCGGCTTTCAGGGCTTCCATCTTTTCCATTGCCGCTTGCAGGGAAGATTTGGCGGTTTTTTCTGCGCCGGCATCCAGACTGTCCTGGGCACGGCCAGCCTGGTCATTGAACAGCTTGAATTCGCCTTCAGTGATCTTGCCGCCGCTACGCAGTTGATTGATGACATCCATCACTCGACCGAAAGCTGTTTCAGCAGCGGCAGCATCGCGGGTGGCTTTTTGAAAGTCGCCATCAAGACCCGTGGTATTAGCTGTTTTCTGGCTGTCCTGAGCAGCCCGCGCCAGTGCCTGAGCTTTCTGCAGGCTGTCGTAATAGTCGGCAACGCCTTGTGGTTCAGTGGCCTTGGCGGCAGGGTCTACCGCTTTATTGTTGGCCCAAGCGTCCTGATGTTTCTGGCGTGCTGCAACAGCGGCTTGGAGTTGCTCATTGGCTCTGTCATAAAGCTTTTGCTCTTTTGCCAATGCGACAGCCAGCGTTTCCAATTGACCATTCTTGATGGCCTTAATCTGGTTGCTATATCCGGTTTCTAACTTGAGACGCTGCGCCTCATAATCATCCAAAGCCTTAAGGGCCTTTTTATAAGTAATCGCATCGGCCAGATATTTTTGGTACTCCGGGTCTTTATCAGAATCACCACCGGCACGAGTGACGTTCCGCGCCCGCTGGACTGCTTGGTCAAACTGAATTTTGTGAGCACGATCCAGATTCTCACGGTAGCTTTTGAGCTGGGCGCTGCTTGAACTGGCTAGCTCACTGGCTGTCATGATTCGTGTGACTGAGCCGGTACCGGTACCACCATCCTGCTTCGCCCCCTCTCGCTCAAGGCGATTAATTTCCTCTAGTGTTTGACGCTTCTGCTCCAGGGCGTCCACTTCCATCTTATAGAGATCAATGGTATTGCTGATTATTGGTTCAAGCGCCTTATAAGATGCATAGGCTACTGTTCCAAATACAGTAAAACGGGCAATTAATGCGGTCACTCCGGTCAACGATACCGATGAGGTCAGTGCCACCTCAGATGTCATGCCCATCCAAGCCTTTTTTGCGACATTAGCAGCAGCGCTCCAGGCCGCACCGGACTGTATTGCCGCAGTCTCAGCCGCCTTTGCTCCTTCTACAGCAACACCGACACCTGCAGCACCTGCGGCAGCTGGAACAGCTTTAGCAAGGCGATAGGTTTCCGTGACGCCTTGTGCATAGGTCGCCCCCTCCATCACGCTACCGGCAACCTTTGTCAGTACGGAGGTCGGCTGAGCTGCTTTGGCTGCTGCCGTCGCCTTGCGGACACTACCTTTGCCGACCACGGTATCAATGATGTCGCCCACAGTCTGGGCTTCTTTCAGCGTCCGCAGTGCGGTAGCCGCTTTGGTAGCAGCAGTGGCAAAGGTCACCAGATCCGTGGCTAGGCCAGCAAACAGTTTCTTGGCGGCCAGCGCACCATAAACTGCAGCCACCGCAATGATTGCATCGTGATGCGCGGTGATGAACTTGGCAGTACCGATGGCGATCTTGCCCAGGGCCTGCAGCGCGTCTGCGATGTCGTGGGCGATCTTGGACAGTTCGCCGGTCTCTTTCATTTTCTGCAGCGCAGTCGTTAGCTGGGTGATGCTGTCCTTAGCAAACTGCAGCAGCCCGGCTTGGCCAATGCTGTCCAGGAACTCCTGCCACAGGTCGGTGGCATTCGATACCACGCCATTCCAGGTCTGCATCTGGGAGGCGGCTGCACCGGCCGCATCGTTCTCCATAGCCTGCATCAAGGCGGTGATGGCATCCCGGCCCAGCTGGCCGTTTTCGGACATCTTCATCAGCTCGGCCGCTGACTTGTTCATTGCCTTGGACAGCAAGTCCCACACCGGGACACCGGCCTCGTTGAGCTGCATGATCTCTTCGCCCTGCAGCTTCTGCTTTGTCCACGCTTGGCCCAGTGCCAGGGTGATGCGCTCCAGCATTTCCTGGGACGCACCCAGCTTGGCGGCCTGGTCGATGATGGCCTGCATGCTGCCGGCCGTCGGGTCCAGCCCGTAATTGCGCAGCCGGATATAAGTCTGGGTCAGGTTGGTGACCTGGAATGGGGTATTGACCGCCTGCTGCTTGATGTAAGCGAAGGCGTCACCGCCCTTGGTGGCCGACTTTTCAACGGCGTTTAACTGGGTGCGCAGGGTTTCAAACTGGCCAGCCGTGGACAGGATGCTGCGGGTCAGTGCCAGCGCAGCGTTGAGCGACACCACCGCACTGGCCATAGCCACCAGCTTGCCGGCACCGGTCATCAGGAAGCTGCTGGCTGGCATCGTGCCCTGCAGCTCGGCGCGCAGTTCAGCAATCCTGGCTTTGGTGGCCGTGGCCGCCCTGGACAGCTCGGCCATGCTGATTGCCGGGTTCTGGGTCAGGCGCGTGAATGCAGCAGACACTTGCTGGATTTCGCGCTGGATGTCGGTCTGGGAGCGGATGCCCAGGACGTCACGGGCAGCACCTGTACGTTGTGCCTGGTTGACGGACGCAGAAGGAGCCGTAAACAGCTTGACCTCCTCGGCACCACCACGCAGCTCCTGGCGCAGGGCCGCAATACGGGCCTTGGTCGCGGCGGCGGCTCGGTCCAGCTCGTTATGCGAAACCGTCCCGGTGGCAGCGAGGCGGTCATACGCTGCTTGCACCTGGCTGATTTCGCGGGTGATATCCAGCTCGGAGCGGATGCCCAGGACATCGCGGGCGGCACCAGTGCGGCGCACCTGGTTGACCGATGCAGATGGGGCTGCAAACAGCTTGACCTCTTCGGCACCGCCACGCAGTTCCTGGCGCAGGGCGGCAATCCGGGCCTTGGTCGCGGCGGCGGCTCGGTCCAGCTCGTTATGCGAAACCGTCCCGGTGGCTGCGAGGCGATCATAGGCCGCCTGCACCAGGTTAATTTCGCGGGTGATATCCAGCTCGGAACGGATGCCCAGGACATCGCGGGCAGCATTGGTACGGCGGTTCTGGATGACGTTTGCAGATGCTTTTGCAATCGCGCTGGCCATCTTGTCCTGCTCTGCAGCCAGGTTGCGGGTATCGACACCGGCCGCCGCCAGCGCTTGGCGCATGGAGACCACTGCTGCTACCTGGCCACGCATGGCAGCCTCGGTCTTGCTGATCGCGGCCTCAGCCTTCGCCAGTTGCTGGCTTTGCTGCAGGGTGCCGCCACTTTCACCCAGTGCCTTGCGCACCTGCTCTGTGGTGGTCTTCAGCTTGACCAGGGCGGTGCCAGTGCTGTCTGCGTCTTCCTTGGCTTGCTTGAACAGGCTGATCTGCTTGGCCTTGTCCGACATGCCCTTGAGTGCCTGGCCATAGATGGTTTCCGCCTTGGTCACGGCAGTGACAAAGTCGGAGCTGTTGGCCTTGATCAGGTATTCCAGGGTTTTCATGTGGCGTTTCGGCTATTCAGGTCATCAATGACTGCGGCAAAGAAGCGCAGCGGGTACTGCGCTGCATTGGGGTGGCCCGCTTCAATCAGCCGGCCCAGATTGGTTTCCAGCTGGCTTAGCTGTTCAGCTGGGCCAGGGCGATCATCTCCGCCTTGGCCTGCGCCTGTTCCAGCCGCGCCTTCATGCCGAAAAAAAGCGGGTTCAACTCCCGGCACTTGTCGCGCAGTGTTTGCAGCTCGGAGTCAGCCAGGCTATCCAGCAGCTCAGGCTCCATCGGGGCCATGGCGCGCAGCTCGTCCAGTCGCAGATCCGGCAACAGGGTGGCATTCAGCACCAGATCAGCTTGCGCCGGGATCAGCCCGACATCGCCATGTTGCTGCATGGACTCAACCAGCAATGCACGAATATCCGCGACTGTCAGTTCGCGGATGGTGATGACGTGGTCACCGATAGGGGTGGGTTTTTCGATACGCATGACAAGCTCCAGGGCGCAGCCAGGCTGCGCCCATCGGTAATGGTGGATGGCTTACTTCAGCAGGGTTTCACGTACCCACTGGGACAAGCCGTCACCGGTCTGCAGCGGGTCAGCCAGTACCTCGAATTTCAGGCCGGCACTACGGAAATCCTTGCCCAGGATGGAGTACTTGTCGGCAAAACCGAACTTGCCCCGGAACACCTCCATCACCACCTGCTTGCGGTTGGCCTTGTTAACACCATGGAAGATCAGGCTGCGCTCTTTCTGGGAGCCGGCCAGCCACTCGACCACATTGGCCTCCAGTGCCTTGTAGCTCACCTTGATCTTGGTGCCGTCCTGGATGCTGCCATTGGCCAGCGGGATGATGCCGGCTGCGGTCGGGAAGTAGTCCTTGCCGGCGATAAAGGGATCACCACCCACTTCCTTGGTAACGACATAGTCACCCGTACCGATATTTTCCAGCGGCACCAAGACACCCTTGTAAGCGGTCTGGACTTCATCGGAAATGGTCTTCTCGGCACGGGCATTGGCCACGCCCATTGTCATTTCGGCAATGATTTCCGGCTGGAAGGTGGACACCTTCAGATCCAGCGATACCGACTTCACCGAGTACAGCTTGTCGTAGTTGCCTTGACCGGTGTACGAGTCCGCCAGCTCCTGGGTTTCCTGCTCAATGGTCAGGTCAGCCGATTCGCACATGGCAAACGGGGTGTATTTGGGGACACCATACTCCGCCATCATGATCTGGCCGGAGACCGAGTAAGAGTGTTTTTCAGTCGATAGAATGACGGGTGCGTAGCTCATGCTTCAGGCTCCGTGAAAGTGGGGGTGGACTGCTTGGCCGTTGCCGGCTTGGCAATGTTGTTGCGGTACAGCCAGTCGGCCGTGCTGGGTGATACGTCCAGCTCTTCGCCGGCTGGGTATGTCGTGCCGGCATTCTTGTGTTCCTGGAGCAGCTCGACACGCTCCTTCTGGGTTGAGCCAGCCATGGGTTTCCTTTCTCGGTCAGGCATAGAAATCAGCGGTAAACAGCAGCGGAAAATAGCCCCAGTCGCTTATGTAGAGGGCTGCCGGTGGTGTGGAGGCCTGCAGCGGGTCATACAGCCCGACATCCGGGGTCCAGCCCAACAGAGCGGCACGCACCTTGGCCAGCAGCTCCCCGGCCTTGGCCAGCATCTGGTCGGCACTACCCTGGAGAGCGGCCACCACCATCCATTGCTGCAGGATGTGGTTCTGGGCCTCCTGCGACTGACCATCACCCGGCAGGACATCACGCACGTAGATCACATACAACGACGGCGAGACTTGCTCACCGCTGGTCACATCGGTCAACTCGCCGCGTTGCACGATCTGGCGGACATCACTGATCTGGGCTTTGAGCTGGGTGACGATGTGCTTGCCCAGGGCGAGGTGGTCGGGTCGGTCGGGACGCATCAGTAGTCCCTCATGCTGCGGCGGGTAAATTTGCGGCGCGGGCCGGACATGACCACCTTGCCGGTGGAGCTGGCCGGGGTTTCCGGTACCGGCAGGCCCAGCGACACCACGCCATTGGCCACGTCCTTGAGCCATTTCACACCATCGTCGTAACGCTTGGTCACTTCTTCACCTGGCTGGCTGGAATACATGAAGTAGCGCACCAGGTCAGCTGCTACACGCTCCAGCGCACCAGGTACAAACGGCACTGGCAGGGTGTAGCGCTTGCCCAGGTAGGAATTGACCAGCTCGGTGGCATCACTGATGGCACGATTGACCTTGCCCTGGTCGACCTCCCCGGTATTGGTCGGGTCGGTGATACGCAGCAGGAACTCCCGACCGAAACGGTCTTCCAGGCCTTGCTGGGTGATGTAGGGGGTAGAAGTAGTCATGCCCGCATTGTGCGGGCATGGGGGGGGCAAAAAAGGCAGGAAAGGGTTCGGCAGCGACTGGACTGCTAAACCATAACTTTGTGATGGATCATTTTAGGGATTTAATTGTGTCCTGAATTTCAAAAGCTAGCTTTGTGTTTTTGTCAGAGTCGTCTTT
The DNA here is from genome assembly GCF_002217795.2 of Aquitalea magnusonii. NCBI lineage: Bacteria > Pseudomonadati > Pseudomonadota > Betaproteobacteria > Neisseriales > Chromobacteriaceae > Aquitalea > Aquitalea magnusonii. The sequence goes on along the minus strand of NZ_AP018823.1, from coordinate 811,963 downwards.
CCATTCGCTTAGTAATGACTCAAGAAGACGCTTGGTTAAATCGCTGTACTCCGGAAAATGTCGCAGCTCGTAGATGAATGCACGCTGACTAACCAGCTTTAAAATACCATCGCCATCTTGCCCTCGGCTTATTTTCTGCAGTAGTGAGTGGTACTTTTCGTAACGTTGGCTATTTAACTCATCCCTACGTATTGTCACATAGCGAAATGCAGAAAATGCTAGAACCATGACAGACAGTACAAAAGCCAGTACGGTAAACACAGCGCTGATCTCGTTTAGGTTTTGTCGTATCCATTCCCACATGTTATCACTCCATAGTTTTCCATGAAGTGAAATATACCGCTTCTTGCATCATTACGGTTTAAGACCTTGTGGGTAGTAGATATCACTAAGAAGTTAGCATCATTGCCAGTTACTAATGATCAGCTCTGCACTGGCCTTTCCCTTGTTCTGATTCACGCTGTACTGGATGGCGACCTGCTCCATCCTGAAGCCCTCGAACACGTCACGAATATCCGGGTGGTCGTTGATGCTCAAGATCACCTTGCCTTTGCAGCCGCGCATCACCTCAGCCAGTGCCTGGTACTCCTCAAACGGAAACGGCACACCATAGCCCTCCGTCTGCCAGTACGGCGGATCAGCATAGAACAGGGTGTGGGGCCGGTCGTACTTCTGGATGCAGGTTTTCCAGTCTAGGTGCTCAATGTAGGTCCGGGCCAGGCGCAAGTGAGCGGCCGACAGCTCCTCCTCGATGCGCAGCAGGTTCATTGTCGGTTGGTTAGTCGTACTAGTGCCGAAGGTCTGACCACTGACCTTGCCGCCAAAGGCCATCTTCTGCAGATAGTAAAAGCGGGCTGCACGCTGGATATCCGTGAGGATGACCTCCGGGGTGATCTGCAGCCACTTGTACATTTCCCGCGAAATCAGTGCCCACTTGAACTGGCGTACAAACTCCTCCAGGTGGTGTTGCACCACCCGGTAGAGGTTCACCAGTTCGCCCGAGATGTCGTTCAACACCTCGACTTTGGCGGGCTTCTTCATGAAGTACAGGGCCGCTGCCCCGCAGAACGGTTCCACGTAGCAGGTATGCTCCGGGAACAGCGGCAGGATGTGTTTGGCCAGGCGGCGTTTACCGCCTATCCAGGGAATGATCGGAAGGGTTTGCATCAGGCGATGTCCTGTCTGGCACGCCCTGGTGCGCTGGTGGGTGGCTCGTGGCCTTGAAATGATTGAGTGTCCGGCAGCGCGGACACTTGATACTGAGGGTAATGTACTGGCCTTCGGCCATTTTCCGGCCGCAATTGCCACAGCGAATATCGGTGTTCATGTCTCTGCAAGGTCGTTAAAACCCGTTAGAATTGCCAGGCTTTCGTGCACGAAAGTGGCAGCCTCGGGTTGGCCTGCAGGTTTGGTCTGCGGTCAGCTGTCCGGGTGGGTGTTGGTAGCACCCACCCGGTCGCTGTCTCTCTATCGCCTTACGGCGTCATCAGATCAGTTTCAATTCCACCAGGGCACCCGGACGGGCGCACAGCGGCAGCGGATTGGACTGGGTATGGACATCCACACCACGGTCAAAATCGGTGTTCTTGATCTTGGCGTAGTACGGCTGGCCCAGGGTGCCGACGGCTTCCATGAAGTCACCCGGCGCGTCATACATCAGGAAGGTCTGACGGGTACCCTGCGGATAAGCGTGGCCGGTGCCTGCACTGATCAGCGATACGGTACTCTTGCCATCAGCCTTTGGCACTTCACCGGTGTATTCCACAAAAGTCACACCACCGAACTTGAAGCCGGCGCGCACGTCGCCACCAATGTTCTCCTGGGCGGCCATCCAGCCCTGGAATGCCTTTTCCACGTTCGGGTGGGTGGTGAAAGCATCCATAAAGTCGGCATCGACAAATGCTCCAACACCAGTGGAAACATCGCCAAGCAGGTTCTTTTCAACGTGGCGGCATACATCCATGCAGGCTTTTTTCACATTGAACTTCGGGTCAGACAGCTTGAATTCGATGACCGTCTTCTGGATGCCGAATTCCTTGTACAGGTCGTACATCACGTCGCCGTCACCATCCAGAATGATGCCTTTCAGCGCACCCAGCATCATCCATTCCTGGGTCAGGTCGTGGCGAACCTTCATGGTCTGCAGATGGTTGTTCACCACGTTGGCGACGTCGGCCACCGTCAAGGTGTCGTTGCCACCAAAGACGCGGGAGCCAATCAGCTCGGCTGCCAGAATGGTGTCGTCGTGCGGGATGTGCGGCACCCCGAAGAACCGCACGTTCTTCTTGTCACGCTTGGTGCGTTGGCCCGGACTACCCACGTCCTGATTGGACAGGAGGTGGAGTTGGCCACCGGCATACTCCAGCGCGATGGTACGGGCATTCACACCCTGGCGAACAAAAATGCCGGACTGGCCTACCTTGGAATAGGTATTCGGCAGCAGCTTGATCGACTCGGTCAGGCTGGCGATACCGAAGGCGGGGTCTTTCAGAATGTCAGCGATAGATTGAGGCATGGCTCAGTTTTCCTTTGCTTGAGGTCGTGACAGCGGGTGACGCTTAGTCGCCGGCACGCTCGGTGATACGGATGCCACGGGCCGACAGCTGGCGGTAAACGTGACGGTATTTGGCCGGGGCAGATGCTTGTGCCGCTTGCAGCTCCGGCAGCGTATCCAGCGCCACCAGGCAATCACCGGCTACCGTGCCCACCTCGCGGGAGGTGACACCGGCATCGGCTGCCGGCAGCGCGTGGCGGGTCACGCCCAGCACGAAAGCCAGCGGGTCGTCACCAACATGCCAGGGCACGGCCAGCTCATCGTCCAGCGTGGCCACACCCAGAATGGTGCCGGCAGGCAATGCGGCCGGGCCGACAAACAGGGTTTCGCAGCATTCATCCGGCTCGCCCGACAGAGGGATCTGGGGCGGCAGGGTCTGATTGATCGTCAGGGATTCCATGACTGTCCTTTTCTGGCCAAGGGCCGTATCGGGTTACTTGGTGCCGGCGCGGGCCTTGGCGTTGGCAATCAGCGGGTTGTCGCCAGCCTGCTGGTTGTCATGCTTGCTATTGGCGGCGCGCGTGGTGGTTTCGGTACCGGCCTGCACCACAACCGGGGCGGATTTCACGAAGTCCTTGAAGGCCTTCATGTCGGTACTGCACATGGCCTGGTAGAAGCCACGACTGGCCGGTGCGATCTTGCCGGCTGCAATGGCGTCATCCAGCGCCTTGTCGACTTCGGCGGCAGCAGTGCCGGCTTGCAGTTGCTGCAAGCTATTGGCCACGCGCTCGTATTCGGCCTTGGGTACAAAGCCGTTCATGATGCTGTTGGTTACTGCCTTCAGGTCGGCATCGGCAGCGGCACCGGTAACCTGGCGCAGACTGTTCATTGCGGTCTGGGTCGAATTGCTGATGTCCTTCAGCGTCTTGATGGCATTCAATGCGGCAGACAGTTTGCCGGCTGCATCCATGGCATCGCTGATGCTGATACCAAGCTCCTGCAGCAGCTGGTCAATCGGGTCCATGCGGTTCTCCTGTGAGTTGAGGGCACGTAAAAACAGGTTGGGTTGGTTGGTCAGCCCCACGGCGACCAGGCGGACCACGCGGCCGCTGGCATCAAAATCGAAGACGGGTGACAGGTAGCGCCATTTCTTGGCCGTGATCACCTGAACGGCGTCGGCATTCCATTCAATGCGCGCCCAGGTCTCCCCATCCCGGATTTCCAGCTGCTTGATCCAGCCCGCAGCCTCTGCTTTCTGGCCGGTCTGCAGGCACACCATGCTGAGGTGGTCGTAGTCGACCACCGGATCAATGCCCTTCGCCTGGTTTGCTGCAAAGTCGGCCAGCACGGCCGCGGTGTCGGTATGCCACGGTCCACGGCCATCCCGGCCCATGAACGTGCCGGCCGGAAGGACCGGGCACCACTCTGGCGGCTCACCATTTGGCCCCAGCGCCAGGGCGATGGAGAGCGCAATGGCGCAGCTCGCCCGCTGCAGGCCATCAGGCTGCAGGCTGTTGAGTGCACGGATAACGTCTTCGGGAATGAGCTTCATAAGCTGCATTGTGCGCAGCCTGGTGAGGGCAAAAACGGGGGAAGGGGTTCGGTAAATGCACAGACTGGCCGGATGCAGCAGGCGGCTGACTGTCTGAGTTAGGAATTAACACGCGTTAACGGGGGTAGACGGCGTTTTACCCCATTGCTACCAACCCTTGGCGGTCTGCCTGCACTACGCATGCGCCAAGGGCGGTTTATGGGGAAAGTCAGATTTGCTGGAAATGGGTGGCCAGCATGTCCAGCAACTTGGCTTCTGCAGGGGCGGCCAGTGTGCCGTCGACATCGACCGGCAAGTACTGGCGCATGGGAATGGTGACTTTGAGGCCCCGGCCCGCCTGACCACCAAAGTTCTGGATGGCGGCATAGGCGTCCAGGCCATTGCCCCAGGGGCCGAAGCGCAGGCTGTCGCTGGTGGCGTCATAGCTGAATGCGGCCCGGCGCAGCGTGCCGTCCACCTGCAGGATACGCTTGGCGGCCAGCCGCCTGGTGCCTGCCGCACTCAGCTTGCCGTCCTTTTTGAAGTTCTTGCTGCCACCATGGTTGCGCAGGTAGTTGGCCAGCGTCAGCTCGGCATTGGGTGCCCAGGGCTGGCCATGCCAGTCGGCCTGATCGGCAAAGCGCTGGTCCGTCTCTGCTTTGGCCCACTCGGCAAAGTCCAGCAGGGCCGGTCGCAGGTTGTGGGCTTGGGCCAACAGTTGACCCAGCGCCTGGCCGACACTGTCGTTGATGACTTGGATTTCAAAGCTGTTGTCACTCATAATGAATATACCGTGCTGGAATACGTGAAATAGCGCTGTACGTATTGCAACCCCGAAAGGGCGTGCACACGCAGGGGGGTGGCGTCCCTGCCGGCACGGTTTCCCTCCTTCTATAGAATCCGCTTGTAAAGCTGCGGATTATCCAAATCCCGCAGGTCCACATAGCCCAGGGTCAGCAACGTGTTTGTCTGCAAGGTATAGCGCTTACCTGATGCATCCTTGTCCTTGGTCCGGTAGTTCACGTTAATCGCTGCTTTAACATGCCGGCTGCCATCTGCGGCTTGCCAGACTGCCAGATAAACAGGCTCCTCTTTGCCATGATCAATCTGCTGATAAACCCGCTCCGGCTCCCACATGCCGACGACAGTCTGCATGGCATCGTCCAGGGCAATCCGCTTGTCCGCTTTTGCCCCGGTATCACGCAGCGCATGCTTCACTTCACTGTCATCGACCGATACCACTGCCGTGGCCAGCGGCTCGCCCGTGGCCTGTTCTATCTTGTCGACCAGTTGCGGCGAGAGTGCACCGATGTGGAAGCGTTGCTTTGTCGGCCGGTAGCTGGCCGGGTCCGGGTAGATCTGCTGTACCAGCGGCTGCCAGCGCTCCTGGATGATCTTGTCCAGGGCGTCGATATTGTTGACCGCACTCTGGATAGCATCGGCACCGATCCGGGCCGAGGTGGTCGCCGCTTTGTCCAGGAGCAACTTGCCGACATAGGCCTGGCCAGGGGCATAGTCCCAGCCGAAGTCGATGCCGTCGGGCACATAGACCACGCTGCCATCATCCTGCTCCACCCGGCGCGTCTGAATCACCGGTGCAGTATCCGGGCCGTCCTTACCGTACTTGTCACGCAGCTCTTGCAACGAAACCGCATGCACGGTGCATTGGCAGCCCCAGCCATTCGGCGGGTAGTGAACGTTCCACCAGGGATCGTCGGCGCGCAGGATCAGCCCATTCCACGCCTGGTGCTGCGGCCGGGGGCGCATCACCGAGTCGGAATGCACGTAACGCCAGTACGGCCGGACCTTGAGCATGTCCGGGTCGGTCAGCTGCTGGTAGCGGCCAGCGGCATAGCTGGTCTGCAGGTTGGTCTGGTAGATGACGCGGGTGCGCCAGTTGCGGCCGCCCTTGAAGTCCCAGCCATGTGTGGCCACGATCTGGTCAAAGTCGCGCCGGAAATCGGCCAGCGTGCTACCGCCGGCAATGGCTTTGCCTACTGCCTGGCGAAGATCCTCCAGCAAGTCGCTGGCCATGGCCCCGGCCACAACAAAGGAGCGGTCATGCTGCGCCTTCATGATGTCGGTCCACTGCTCAGTCGGCAGCTTCAGCTTCTGCTGGAAATAGTCCAGCTGGGTCTGCCAGGGCTGCTTGTAGACCGCAGTCAGCGGAGCCGCGCTATCGGCCATTGCTCACCTCGTAGCGGCCGGACAGCTCAGCCAGGCTGAAGGCGGTATTCATCACCCGTTGCAGCTCAGTGGTTGGCAGGTCACCAAATGCACCAGTCAGCCACGCCTGGAAGGACTCCAGATCCGGGGCATCGGCCAGGGCCTGGCGAATCACCCGCAGCATGGCGTCCATCGGGTCGGCCGTCTTGCTGGTCAGCTGCTCCAGCAGCGGTGTCATCGGGTCAGGCTGGCCCGGCTGCTGGGCATTCATTGCACGATAGCGGTTCATCGCCTGCTGGACCGGGGCATCCACCGGCACCAGTATCGCCTCGCCCTGTTTCGGGCGTTCCAGTCCAAAACGGGCATAGGTCGATTCCTGACCCAATGGCAAGCCGGCGCGTACCAGGGTATCGACCACTCCGGCTAAAGCGGTCAAGTCCTCAGCCTTGTTGATCCGCAGCTTGATGGTCGGATAAGCAGACTGCACGCCCAGATTGAGGTCGACCACCGGCTTGACGTAGTCGCGTGACAACGTGGCTTCCAGCTGCTGGACGTCGGCATCCAGGATGTCTTCCCGCACCTCGTTGTGGACCTTGCCCAAGGCGTAAGCCCCACCGCCGTCTGCGCCACCGGTATTGGTCGACAAGGTTTGGCCCAGCACGATCTTGCTGGTCTGCTTATCGAAGTACTCCGTCAGTCGGGCATAGATATCAACCGATGCTGACTTGTTGCCGGCGTCGACAAAGTCGATCTCCATGTTCTTGGGGATAGCAGCTGCGGCATCCGTGCCCAGGCTGCGCAGGGCCATCAGCAGGGTTTCAATGTCCTGCGGCGTGGCCGACACATCGTACTTGCCCACCCGCAGCGGCTGGCCGTAGGCCTCGGCAAAGGTCACCCAATCTTTAATTGCGTAATTGCTGAACAGGAAAGCCCAGCAGGCCATGCGCGCCAAGCCGCCCCGGATCAGCACGCCCGACTTGGCTTTGACTTTGTGGGTGATGAATTTGTACGGGGCCAGCGCCTCACCGTAGATATTGCTGTCCGAGCGCAGGTAGAGCGTTTCCGGCTCCTCGCGCCGGATCTGTAACCAGTACGGCTGCAGGTAGGACAGGCCGACCGGCATCCACTGCTTGGCGCTAGTTTCCCAGTCAATCTCATGGACGCTGAAACCCTTGCCAATGGCGTCCAGGATATCAAACAGGTTTTCTTTGATCGGTGCCAGTGCCTGCTCCACCAGCTCGGCAGCACGTTGGCTGACGGCATCGTCGCCGGCAGGCTCCACGTACAGCTCCAGGCCAACCAGGGCGCGCTTACGGGTCGACAGTTCCGAGCCGTAATGCAGGTACTTCTCTTCCATGTCCTCAGCCAGGCGCAGATAGGCGCTGGCATCCCCATTCACTGCCTGGCGCAGCATGTTGCCCAGCAGCTCCGGGTCAAGCCCATGGCTGGCCGAGGCAATGATCTGACGCACCCCGGTGGTGGTCGGGGTAGCGATGGTGGTTTTGAGCAGGGCGGTGTTAATCGGCTGCCCGTTGTGATCGACAATTCGCGACATGTTTTGCACTCCGTTTCGTTACCAGGTGCCGCGCCCGAATCGGGCTGACATGGCCATTCTCCCGCGAGGGATGGACTTGTAGCCCCTGGTGGCCAGCGGCGCAGCATCAATCACACGGGACGCATACACGGCGAGGGCGACTCCGACTGCCACGTCACCGTGGCGCTTGCCCTTGTCTTCACCGGTCGTGCGGGTGTCCGGAATACGCGGCACCCCTTTGATGATTTGCACGGCGCGCATGTCGGCCAGCACATCCTTATCCTTCGGCAGCCCGTCCAGGTCGCCATCTTCCAGGGCAGCTTTGACCGGGGGCATGTGTTCGCGGTACCAGCTTTCCGACAGCATCACCTGGTGGATGCGATCCGCCCCGTAGCGCTGCATGGCCACTTCAGCCAGATACTGGCCATTACCCCGCGCATCGAATGCGCCACCAGCAAAGCCCGGCAGGTTATCTAGCAGGTGGAAGGTGATTTGCTCTTGCTGGCGAAAGGGGACATTGCGCATCTCCAGGATGAAGGGCACGCGCTTGACCAGGTTCTGCATCTCAATCAAGGGGACATGGACCGACAAGTCACCGCTACGGGCAAAGTCCTCACCGTCAAAGCTGCGGACACCCTTGGGCAGCTTGTCCAGCTCCGGTTGCAGCACCGAGTCAATCCAGTCCTGGCAGTGGCTGGCACGGACATGGTCCGGCTCCAGTTCAAAGCCTGCCGGGCACTCATAGCGCAGCACCGGGGTGTCGGCGGACATACGCTTTTCAATCAGCATGCTGCTGAGCCAGTTGCCGCCACTGTTCTTGGGTACGCAGCCGTACTCTTCGTCGGCCGACTCGGGGTTCGGGGCGTTCTTGTACAGATCGGCACGCCACTTCGCCTCGGCCTCGGCTGACCATTCCTTATTGGTGACGTAGCAGATGCGCTGGTACAGGCCATCGGCAATGGCATCGTCAAGCGTGATCCGGTGGATGCTGTAGTCGCGCTTGCCGGCACGGGCTTCCAGGATCAGCTCATTGAACAGGTTTTCGACCCCGTTATGGGTGCTGATCAGCCGTACCTTGTTGCCCCACATTGTCAGCGCCAACGCCGCCTTCAGCAGCTCCTCGAGGGATTCATGGAATGCCGCTTCATCAATCACAACGTCACCCTGCAGGCCGCGCAGGTTGGACGGACGGCTGGACAGTGCCTGGATTTTGAAACCCGACTTCGGGAAACGGATCATGTAGGAGAGGATTTCCTCCTGCCGGCCCTCATCCCAGAAGGTCTGCTCGTACACGTCGGCGCGGGCCAGCTCATTGAAGGCCTTGGCAAACAACGCGCAGGCGGCGATGTACTCCAGCGCCATCTCTTTCTTGGAGCCAACATAGAAGGTATTGCAGCCCTGGCGACGGCGCGGCCGGGCGGCCTTTACCACGTTGCGGCCGGCTTCTGCCCAGGTCAGACCGGTGCGGCGCGACTTCTCCGCGATCATGATCTGGGACTCGTCCTCAAACCAGCGCTGCTGGTAGGGCAGAAAAACCGGCTGTTCGGCCGGGATGGCCTCGGCTACTTCCTGTGGCACCACCACCCCGGCCAGCTCCAGCTCCTCGGCCAGGTTAATTTTGCGCGGGCTGCCCAAGGCTTTTAACGGGGCTTGCTGTACGGTCTCGGTCATCACTCTTTACCCAGCAGGATGCGGCGGATACTGCTTTCCATCTGTTCACTCATGCCATCCGATCCACGCAGTTCTTCCAGCTTCTGCTCCTGTTCGGCCAGCAACGCAGCGCGGGCCTTCTGCTCGATGCGGGCCTGCTCTTCCAGGCGGAATTTCTTCTGGTTCACGCTAGCCCGGCTCAAGGTGGCGATGTTCTTGGCCACCTTGGACAAAATGGCTATCCGGTCTTCATTGGAGACATCCTCGTCCCCGGCTTCCTGCAGGTTGACGATGGATTCAAACAGCTCGGTCTGTACCAGGGCGAGTAATGCTTCGGAGCGGGTGTCGGTATCATCCGACGCACCTTGGGTCAGCAGCTTGGCGGCTTCGGTACTGGCACGGATGGCGGCGAAGCGGCGTTCGATCTTCTGGCCGTAGCGGTGGATGGCCGACTTGCTGATGGCGAAGCCCTTCTCGCGCAGCGCCTCCTCCAGCAGCTGGTAACCGCTGAAGTTGCCCCCGACCAGGGACTGGTCCAGCCAGGCCCGCACCTCGGCTGGCAGCATGGAAACACTATTGCGTGCAGCCATATCAGCTCACCAGTACTTTTCGGGGCGGGCGATGCCGGGTTGGCAGTCGATGGTGTACTCGGCAAGGTCGACACCATAGCGGGTGACATCCACCCACCAGCGGCCCGATGGCTCCTTGCGCAGCTTCACCATGGCGCGGTCTTCCAGATAATCCAGCTCCTTACGTACCTCCAGCGGCGATACATCGGGGTAAAGGGACCGCATGGTTTGCTGGATGACGTCTTCGACGACTTCGGTTGGCCGGGCGTTATATGCTGCCAGCACCAGGTACCAGCGCAGGCTCTCACGGCGGATTTTGGCTTCGTCGATATTCATTGCTGCTGTCCTTTCAATTGGACGTTTTCGATTTTGAGGGCGAGGCTATCCAGCTTGGCCTCGATCACGGTCTGGTTGCGTACGTAGTCTTCCCGGCGCACGTACTGCACCGGCAGTTCAGCCTGGAAGCGCAGGAAGTCTTTTTCGATGCGCTGCCAGCCATCGGCCTCGCGCCGGTTCTGTTCCATCAGCTCGGCAAAGCGGGTGTCCCAGTGGTTGCTGGTGGCCTTGTTCGCCTCATCAATGGCTTTGAAGCGCTGGTCCAGACGCTGCTCAATCTGGCCCAGCAACAGCTTGCCGAAGGTGAACACCACGCCCAGAAAGCCCAGCAGCAGGCCGACCAGATACCAAAAATCAACAGTGACCGTCATCGGTTTCCCCCATTTCGGCGCTCAACGGCGCTCTGACAACGTGTACAACGCAGGCCGGGTGCCACGACCTGACGTTCTTTCGGAATTTCGACCCCGCAATCAATGCAATGCGTGGCTGGCGGACCATGCGGGACCAGTGCCTGGCGTGCAGCAATGTGGCCTTCGCGCTCGTCCAGCTCCAGCTTCTGGGCGCGATCAAACGGATCCATCAAAGGCCCCCATTGCCCGGTCTGCCCAGTACAGTGCTTCGGACAGCCGTTTTGCAGCCTCATTTGCACACTCCGCATCACCACCGAGGCGGGCGATCTGGCCGACGACAGCCGCCAGCGCTGCCCCTTTTATTTCCAGGGACTCCATCAACTGGCCTTGCTCGTTTTGAATGGTCAGTTCGGTCATGGCGCGTCCTTGGTATGTAGGGTGATGAAGGCATCCAGCTGCTGCTCCAGCTTCTGGCACCACTGGCCGTAATCCGCCGAGTGCGTCAGGAGGTCTGTGGGTGATAGCCCGGCTCCGGCGCTGCCGGCTTGATCGGCTTTTGCAGCATCTCCGGGGTTGGCTGCGGGCAGACCCGGATCACCACTGGCGAGGGGGTAGCCGAGGTTTTGGGCGTAGAGACGCAGCCCTGCAGGGCCAATACCAGTCCAGCGAGGGCCATCAGCTTGTACGACATGGGGAATCTCCTGTTTCAGTTGCTGCTGGGTACGGACCAGTTGGGCGCGGGTCTCCAGCAGAGCTGCACCGACCTGGTTGGCCTGCTGTTCCAGCGTCTGCTTGTCACGCAGGGCTGTAGCCAGCTCGGCGGCCCATTGGTCTTTGAACTTACCCAGTTGCTTTTCGTAGTCAGCCACCAGACCGATACGGACGGTTTCATCCACCTTGTGCTGGGCAGCGGCACCAGACTCAACACCGTGCTGATGCACCTGGTAGGTGATGAAGGTTAGGCCGGCCCCGATGGCGACGGCCTTTACCCAGGTCGGAATGAGCGAGATGGACATCATTGCTCGTCCCCCTTGGGTTGATTGGCGGGCTGCGGCAAGGCATCACGGCTGATGGCTGCCCGCTTGCTGGCCTGGGCATGGGTTACCCATGCGGCCAGATAGAGGCCATACAGCCATTCTGTGGCGCGGCCATGCACCACCTCCCAGATCAGGGCAAAGGTGGTGGCCACCAGGGCGACCGTGATGCAGAACTTGCTCTGCGACAGGCGCTGGGTAACAGGGTTGGTGAGGATGTCAGCGAGTTGCACGACGGCAGTTCCTTCGCTTGGCTGCTGCACGCCTGGCCTTGGCTACACCGCTTGGGCCTCGATGGCCTACGGATGCGGACTGGCTCCCAGCCACCCGCCACCGGGATAACGGAAGATGGTGGGCTGCCAGGGCCTGCAGCAACAGGTAAATGAGCGGCCGGTGCATCAGTTGGCCAGGATGTTCTTGGCCTGCGGCTTCATGCCGGCAGCCAGCCAGGCGGCAACGGTGAAGCCGGGGCAAGTCTTGGTCCACTCGCTGGGTTCAATCGTGCCGTCACCATTCAGGTCGGGAGACAGATCACGGTGGCCAACTACTGGCACACCCGGATACTTGGCCAGCAGAGCCTTCACCAGGCTGGCCAGCGCACCCCATTGCGCGGTGCTGTACTGATCCGTACCCACCATGCAGATACCGATGGAGTTGGCATTGTGGCCAGCCACATGCGCGCCGATTTCATCCAGGGCGCGGCCGGTGGACTTGGTGCCGTCGACGTCCAGGACGAAGTGGTAGCCGATGGCCTTGAGGTCGGGGTTGTAAGCGGCAATAGCGGCCGGCTGGCGGTGGAAACCGCGCTGGGCGTGCCACTGGTCAATGACGGCTGCAGCCGATTTAGACGCAGCGCCAAGCACCTTGCCGTTGAGACTGGCGGCGCAGTGGATAACGATCAGATTGATGGTGCGGGACACGATTTTTCCTCATGCAGGACATGAGACAAATCGTAGGGAAAATCAGGAGGTGGGCAGATTGGGAAGGGGTTCGGTAAGCAGCATAGGTAGCATGGATAAGGCAAGGCCCCCAGCCAGCTACTGTGGTGGGGGCCCGTGATTTACTTCTTACTGATGTAAATCTTAAACGGCTTGACCTTGGCTCGGATCAACTGACCATTCACATGGCGTGTCCAGCGCAAGATGAACGTACCGCGTTCGTCTTCATAAGTCATGGCTTTTCTCCAATAGACTTGGGTTGCCATCACTTGTTTTTTGGACAATGCTGTGTGCCGTATGTATAATTCCAAAGCTACTTGTAGTACACAACATCGCAGACTGCGGATGGAAGACAGTCTTGTCTAGCTGTACTTGGCGGTACTGCTAGCACCTAAAGGGGCTTGCCATGTTGGCGCATGGTAAGCCTCTGTTCTTTAGAACAAGCTCAATTGTCTTGGCAGTCCTTTCGGGAAAATTGCTTGCAAGGCTGCTGTCGCAAAAACATCTGCCTGCCATTCTGCATCCTCCTCCTGGACAGCTTGAGTATCGCGTTTAAAGTGAAGCACCGGCTTGTGGCTTAAAAAGATATGCCCAAGCTCATGGAACAAAACGAACAAGGCTTCTGGGTCATTCTCGGCCATACGTACATACAACGTATTCGGCATCACAATGGTCATTGATGATGGCTCGCAAAGTGCCTCAGCTATGCCATACAACTCCCATTCATCATCTTCAATGGGATCCAAATCCAGCGGAATCCCATGGTGAGTGCGGAGGTTTTCAATCGCTTCAAGTATGGATGCATGCTTCTTACTGTTAAGCCGCAACAGCTTACAGAGTCGTTTTGCATAGAACTCGATATCTGCCTGTCTCACTGCTGCCACTCGTTGGCCACGCAAAAAATACTGTTCTGAATTTTCACTACATTGCTCGCTCACCATCTATTTTTCCCTTATTTATTGGCATACAAGTTCTCGAAAAATTCACGGATTCTCTGCAGATCCTCCTGTGAAAAATCAGACTTTGCAAAACCAGACACAAGTAATTGATGCTGCAAAGGAAGGCCACTTATTGACACATTCTCGTTAGCTGCATCTGCATACTTCGAGAGGTTTTCAATAGGTACGCCCAAGTCTTTAAAGTAGTTATCAATTTTCTCAACCCAGGGAGCGGGGATCTTGTTCCTCCCCGTTTCCATGGCACTGAGGAACGCCGGAGACGTACCCAGATCGTTCGCCATAGCCATGAGAGTCTTCTTGACCTGTCCCCGAGCTTGGCGAACCTCCTGTCCAAACTTGGTTATCTTCATAGTTGACACTCCAATCGATGAACTTCGTTTTCCCCTGCCGCCATTCATGTCCATACTGCGATGCTTCTATGAAAGGGCAGACCACTTGGTTTTTTAGTTAATTTATTCGTTACGCAGTAACGTTGGTTACATTGCAACAGACCGGATGATACATTGAAGTTTTCTACTTTTCAAGTTTTTTAGTAGAAAAGTGTTTGCATGCTCAAACTCTCAGCCTGGCAAGAATGAAAAAGCCCCGCTCAGCGGGGCTTTTTCATTCACAGTGAGAGCTACTCTAAAAGAGACTTCCTTGAGTTGCGACTGGCAATAGCTCATCCGCCTTAGACAAAATTTCCTCAATCCTACGGTCACAAAGTCTGTACTTGGGTACAAGCACATTGTTGACCGTGGCGTTGTGCCCCAACTCACCGCATGACATGTCATAGTCAGCACGAATACTGGCATCACGTAGGGCGCGCAGTGCTGCAGCGCACTTTGGCACATACAGTCGGGTATTGCCGTACCTCTTTACCAGCTTATTGGCAGCATCGACCCCCACGGCCTCCGCCAGTGCTGCAAAATATTGTCCCTCCTGCCTGGCGGTTTTCGGGATCGGGAAGTGTGTGCCACCATAGGCATCTACCAGTTTCAGCGTGGTAGCCAGCGTCAGCATATCAACGAGCTGGCGGGCATTTTCTGGCAACAGGTGTGCAGCACGGGCCATTGCCATTTCGTGGTCACTGCGGTTCATGCGGGCCTCCCATTCCGGCGTGCGTCATAGACAAGGGCGACCATCACCCCATTCAGCTGCTCGTAGTCCAGCCATTCTATTTTTTCGATCCGATACATGCGTTTTGCCATGCCCTGGGCGTATTCCCACGACCGGCCAGCGGTGGCCAGTTGTGCCTCAATCTTGGCCATCAGGGTCTCACGGGAGTCCTTCGGCTGCGGACGGCGGCCATGCTTTTGCGCAGGCTTTTGCACAAAGCCCAGGCGTTTCATTTCGGCAAGCACGTCATCCAGCTGCTGCAGGGTCAGCTTTGTGCTGCTGGTTTTGCCATCAGCCAGGCGTGCCAGCATGGCGCGGTAGCTGTCGTCAGCCATCTGCAGCTGCTGCTGGGCGATCTTGATCTTTGCGATCATCGCCTTGCGTCTGTCGGTCATTGTTCTTCTCCTGGTCAAACTCAATGCACGCGTGACCGGCCATGCCGGCTTATCAGAGGACGGCACCCGCTAGTTGATCGGGGCTGGCCGGTCACGGCTGCATTGAGGGTTAAAACACGTTGCGGAGCCTGCGTTAACAGGCTCGACACCGGGTTCTATTGGCCGATGGCCAGCGGTTTGTTGTCCACGCCATGGTTCAGCTGCGCCTGACGACCAGCATGCCAACCTGCTGCCCGTGCATTCACATCACCATCGCGAAGACTCTTGCCTGCCTGGCGATCCCTGGGAACCAAGGTGCCAAGGTCCGGGTATTCCTTGGCCATGTAGACCTCCAGTGCTTCTTCGTTGGCTTGCGTGCCTGCAAAGGCCTCAATCTGGCGACGAACGCCAGCCACCCAGGCTTCGCAGAACAGATCGGCGCGGCGAGTCCGACTAGCCGGAACAAGGCGTTTACAGTGGGTCTGCTGGTACTCACTGCGGGCTTTGCGCAGCTGGCGCATCAGCACGGTGTAGGCATAAGTGGCTATCTCTGCTGCCGGGCCGCAGCCGATAAACGTCCAGTAGCCTGCTTTCAATTCCTGGACAAAAATCTTGCGGCAGCCAAAGGCGGTGGCCACCGTGGTGGACAGCTGGCTTTCCCACTTCACAGGCTTGGTTCTGGCACCAGCTTTCACCTTGGCTTCGCTTACCTCGGCCATCAGGATGTCGCCATCCTCAACCCCGTACTTGCGCATCAGTGCCTGTGCCTGGCGCAGCGCGGCTGCGGCTTCGTGTTCGTTGGCACTCTTGGCAAGAGCCAGACATTTCCTGATTTTTTCAATTGCGGTTTGCTTGTCCATGTTTTCCTCGGCTGCTCATCAGTACCAAGCAACCACGCTTGGCAGACCGCCCTTGCAGGCGGTTTCGCGGTAATACTTAATTTCGCCAGATGCCATTTCTGATTCGGTAGGTAGCTAGTGCCTGTACACACCTGTCAGCCTCTTCCTCTGAGTAGCACCAGCCTTTAACAGCAACTGGAGATGTTTCTCCGGTCCTGGGGTCTTCTATTAACCCTTTTGGCATCCATACACCTGGCTCATGCTGATAGTGTTCGAAGTGCAGTAGTAGGCCGGTTTTTCTAAAGCGCTTTGTCATGTTTGGGGTCTCGTAATTGTGTCCATCCGAATTGGCTGGACTGCATTTACATTCCTGTCACGACTTGACCAGCGCAACGGATCTGGCTGCTCATCAGTGCCTGGCCACCACGCCAGACAGACCGCCCTTGCGGACGGTTTCGCACGGGTTAGCCTGCTGCAGCCTCTTTCAGACGCTTGGCTGGGGAGAACTTGGCGGCACGCTTGGCTGCAATCTGGATGGTTTCGCCGGTCTTGGGGTTGCGGCCGGTCTTGGCGGCATGCTCCACACTGCCGAACTTGCCCAAGTCAGTGATTTGCAGCTCACCACCGGCACGGACGGTGTCCAGGATGGTGGTGGTCAGGCTGTTGATCACGGCTTCGGCCTGCTTGGCAGTCACTTCAGCGTGTTCGGCTACGTGTTTGATCAGCTCTTGCTTGTTCATGCTTTTCTCCTTGGCACTGCGTTGTAAAAACTACTTGAAAGGGATGTTTCCGGTTCTGAGGTTGCGGATCAGAAGCCGCCAATTGCTAACAGTCGGCTTACTCAATGGACCGTGCCGTTTTTCGGCACAAACCGGACGTGCTTCTGGCAGAACTCGTCTAGTAGGCTCTTGAGCAGCACGGCATCTTTATCCTTGTGCGCCAACACCACTTTCCCGAAGTCGGTGAATACGTGCTGCATGATGGCTTTCTGATCAGCCAGCTGGATGTCACGCTCCAGCAGCTGGTCATTCGCGCTATACAGCTCCTTGCGCAACTCTTCGATGGTATGCAGCGCTTCCGGATTGGCCATGGATGCCCCCATATGCACGCTTATTCCAAGTGCACCGCCATACGGGTTTGGTGCGGACATGGCCTCCTTCCCCAGGCTGGCCAGGGCAGACTTGAGGAAGCCATAAACGAACTTTCCATCATCGACGGCGCGTAGCATTGATACGGCAGCGGTAATGGTGCCGGTCAGGTAGTCAATGGCATCGCCTTGATCAAGTTTGGCCGCAGCAGCCAAAGTGTTTTCCATAGCCAGCGCCAGGGAATCAGAAATGGGTTTGGTGTTTTCCATGTCGTTTCTCTCAATTCTCAATCGGGGTCAGTTCTTCAACCGGAACGAATGCGTTGTATTCCTGATCGCAGTGCGGACACTTCAGAACCAGATCAACGACTGGACTAGGTCCGACTTTGCTGTTGAAAACGTCTGCTTTCACATGCTTGAACCAATCCAGCTCGTTGCTGCAGTTGATGCAGTTAGCCATCTCACACTCCCGCCATATCAAGGGGGATCGGCTGGTACTGGTCGGTATCGCCAATCCGCTCGTACACGCGGATGTAGGACTTGGAACACTGCACCCGTACCGAGTCGCTGAGGGCATTCATGGCCCGCTGCCACTTCTCGTCCTGGATTTCCAGGCGGCGCAGGCTGAGGATGCGCCCGGTGGAAATCTTTCCCTCTTTGTCCACGTTGAACGCATCGCTAATCAGGGTGCGGATCTCACTGCGGGCACCTTCAGTCCACTCATGCACGCACTCGTCGATCAGGGCTTTGGCGGCCTGCAGGCCTTCGTCAAAGGTGAGCGTGTCGCTGACTGCACGCTTGATCATGTAGTGGCCATCAAAGGTGGCCAGGGTGGTATTGCCCTTTGCCCCACCGATCTTTGCCCCGTACCGCTCAGCAGAAAGCTCAATGAAGGCCTGGATATCCGCAAAAACGCCGGACTTGAAGTCAGCCAGCATCTTGTTCACAGCCAGTGCTTTCTGGACGATTTCGACAACCAGGGCATCACGGGTCAGGTCGATCTCCTTGATTGATTCGACCGGTACCAAACGGCCCTTGGCATCCTTGCGGTAGCCGTTCGGGGTGTTTTGCGTTGCGTTTTGCATTACCTGCTCCTTACTCCAACAATTCGTTTCACTTGCGCCAGCTGCTGCCGGTTTCGCTCAAGCCATTCCGGTGTTAGCCGGGGTTCTTCCTTTGCGTCCCAAAACCGGCTGGTTCTTGCCGGTGGCTCTGGGCCGGGCAGAACCGGATCAGGGGCTGTCGGCGCTGGGAGCGGTATTTCCTGCTCCTGGACTGGCTCTGTCTCCGGTGGAGTGGCTACTGGCTGAGCTGCCGCCGTATAGGCTGCCAACTCGTCCAGGTAGTCATCCCACACAATCCGCTTTGCCCTTGCCCGGTCATGCCCCATGCTCACCAGCAGATCAACCTCTGCCCGCAGCTTGGCTTTGGTGGATTCATCCAACTCGACCTGCTTAGTCATTGCTACTGCAAGGCCTCTGCTGTCTCCTGATGGCCAGCGATCAGGTTAGAAACCGACTGAGCCAGTTCGGTCAGATCAACAGCACCATTGCCAAGGTGAATCAGCAGATCACGGCAGCGATTAGCGTTTTGCAGCAGCAGCTTGCTATCCAGCGTGCCAGCCAGAATGGCGCGAATCAGGTCGGCGTTTTCCGGGGTGATCAGGGCGGTATCAATGCCGAGTTCATGGCGGAGACGCACCAGCTCGTCTACCTGGACCGGAGCCTGGCGGCCACTTTCGTAGCGGGAGCCACCCGACTGGGTCACGTTGACAGCCCCCCAGAACTGAGCCTGATTCATGCCCATTGCACGGCGCATGGCGCGATAGTCACGGTTTGCATTGGTCTCAGTGGTTTGGTTTTTCATGGCTACTGCCCCTCATTCAATTTGTTGATAAAGCCCTGCAGATCATTCAGGTTGGAGAATCCGAGGCGGATCGGACCTCCGGTAACATCCAACTGCACATGTCCAGCGATAGGAATACGAGTCATTGGGAGCGGGAGCGGCTTGGGTGGTGCCTTCTCTACCGGGGCAGCTCGTTTTTTCTGCGCAGGCTTGGTCTGTACCTTGACGATCCAGACGGAATCACGGCCAACCATACGTTTCCCCACCTGGCCAGCGATCTCCATCTGAAACAGCGCCGCCCCAACGTCTGCAGCAGGTTGGCCGGTTGCTTTGGCGACCTCTTTGGCTGACATACCGAAGCGACTCCCTTGCAGTACGTTCAAAATCTGTTGCGTATTCATGGTTTTACTCCTGGTCAGTTAGCGTTTTCGGTCCACACCACGCGGCAGCCATCCAGGCAGAATTGGCCTTCGCGATAGCGGCCAATCTCACCCAGGCCAAAGCCGTAGTAAGCAGCCTGGCCCGACTCAATCAGCTGGGCGCAGCGGGCACTGGTCTGGATCTGGACGGTGGGGCGCGATGGAGTGCTCATGTCGATGCCGACCACGGCAAAGCCGCGACGGCCCAGCTCCTGGATCACCACTTCCACTTTTTTCACGGCCTGCAGCATCAGGGCATTGATGGGCAGGAATGCAGGCACAGGGCGCTGCGGGGCGGCAGTTTGTTGCATCGTCACTCTCCTTTGCTGCAGTTGACCGGGCACTGGCGGCAGGCCTGCCAGTGCGCCATCTTCACGCGGTTATGGGTGGGGGCTTTGCTGTTGGCCATGGTCTTGCACACAGTCAGCGCAATCGAATCCCCCGTGTACGGGCAGGTCACCTTGCCCAGCTCTTCCTTCACCTTGGCCAGGACCAGCTCAGTGCGGCCGGTGTATTTCCCAGCCAGCACCAGGCTGATGGTGCTGCGGGAGTAGCCAAGGGTTTTGGCTACGGCCGCCTGGCCTTGCTGCTCAACGGCCTGGCGCAAAACTTCAAGCAAATCACTCATCGTCGGCTTCCTCCTGGAACACCACTTCGGCCCAGTTCGGGTCAAAAACACGCTTCAGGCGCTGGATCATCGGGGCACGCGGGCCGGGCTTCTTGCTGTTGATTCGGTTGTAAGGCAGCAAGCGCCAGCGGGCCGGGGTTTTGCCCCCCTTCATGGCCGGCTTGGTTTGCGGGGCTACGACCATGTCTAGGTAGCCGGCAGAGTGCAGAGCCTTCAGGTAGCTGCGGGCGGTTTCCGGCTTGACCTGGTGCTCCGGGGTGGAAGCAGAGCGGGCAATCTCCAGATAGTCAAAGTCGCCCTTGGTCAGACGCATCACGCGCCACATATTGGTGGTGCCCATTCCCTGGGTGACAGGCTTGCCTTCTTTGGTCAGGCGTGGGGCTTCCATGCCGATATCGCGGGCCAGCTGCCACCGCTTTTCATCGTGGCCACCACGCTTGCCGGACACGTCTTCAATAAAACCGGCACGCTCTAGCGTCTGCAGATAGGTCTTGGTGGTATCCATATCCACATCAGCCTTGTGTGCGCAGTTGATCAGGTTGAATTCCTTCAGCGTGCGGATGGCTTCCCAGATGCGTTGGCGCTTCGGCTTGCCGCCGGCCATTTCCAAGTGAGCCGGGCGGCGGCCGGGTACTTTGCGGCGGGTTTCAGTCATTACGGCAGCCTCCGGGTCGGAGCCTTGCCGGTGTACAGAGTGCGATTGCCCCAGTTGGCCAGGGTGGCGACATCCCAGCCTTCGGACAGACCTTCTTCACGGATCAGGTTGAGGTTGTTGCCCACGCGGCGAACGGAGCCGCGTGCCTCGTCGACCAGCAGCTGCAGCAGGTCATCGGCCACCGGCATGTCTTCGGAGTAGATCGGCACCAGCTTGCGGGCATCGTCCAGGCTGACCGGTTGCGCAGGCACCCAGTCCAGCACGCGGGAGTGGAAGCGCTCCCACTTGGCCAGCTTCTGCGGCAGGGCCTCTTCGCCTACCAGGATGATGCTGGCCTTGTAGCTGTTGTCGTGGATGTCGCGGATCAACTGCACTAAGCGCGGCTTGTCGGCGGCGTAGTCAGCTTCATCAATGATCAGCGGGCGGCTGCTGGCGGACAGCTGCTGGGCGACCTGGTCCAGCATGGCCGCGCCAGTCTTCTCCGGCTGGATGTCCATTTCGATCAGGATCTTTTGCAGGAAAGTCTTGCAGGTCCACTGGTCAGACATGCGGACGAAATAGCCGTTGTGGCGGAGGTAAGCCTGGGTGGCTGCCTGGGTTTTGCCGAAGCCGGAAGGACCGTACAGCACAGCCATACCATCGGAACCAGCCGGGCGGCCCAGCAGGCGCAGGGTGGTGGCGTGCATCAGATCGACATTCGTGATGTCAGCGGTCTGGTTGGCGGGGCGACTCATGTTCTTCTCTCCTGTTTAGTGATTGCCAGCGAGGGCAGCGTCTTGCGTATTGCGTTGCAGGTGCTTTTGCATCTGCACTTGGAAACGGGCGGTTTTCTGCCAGCCCTCGTAAAACTTGACCTTGTCTGCCGGTAGCGTCTGGCCACGCTTGGCCATCGCATCCAGTTCCAACCACTGGCGGAACTTGGTTTCGTCGCTCTGCGGCAGGCTGATCACCGGGGCCGGGGTAGCCTGGCCAAGGTGGCGCTGCACGGCGGCCGGGATCTGGGCATTCAGGCCGCGATCCACGGCATGGGTGGCAGCTGCAGCAGCGCGAGTGCCTGCGGTGTTGACCGGTACGGCCAGCTTCGGCATGGCCACCAGCGTCCCGGCCTGGGCGGCGTTGTGGCGCAGGATCTCTTGCACCACGTCATCGGTATTGACCTTGCGGGCCATGGCCTTGAGTTCGCGTTTCTGGCGGCTGACCTCGGCGGCCTGCATCTTTTTGGCCTTCTGGGCGACTTCCTGGCGATTCATACCGGTACGCTCCGGGCACTCGGCCACGCAGACAAACTGGCCATCGTGGAAGACATACACACGGCCCAGATCCAGCGGATCCAGTCGCACCTGGACATCGCGGCCAACCAGGTTGACGGCCAGTTCCGGGGCGATGAACCAGGCATCGTCGATTTTCAAACCCTTCTTCTGAACCGTGCGCTGGATGCGTTCGGCCAGCAGGACATCCAGCAAACGCGGGTTGTCGATGCGTTCCACCGAACCCGTCCAGGACGCGGCCTTCTGGAAAGGACTCATATCCAGGGAACCGTGGTCGCGGTTGTGGTAGCGCACCAGCCAGTCATCACAAAAGGCCTGCAGCTCAGCGGCAGTCATCGTCATGTCCACCACCTCGTTTTTGGTGAACAGACGCTCACTGAAGGCCTTGCGGGCTTCAATGGCCTTGCGGTCAGCGACGTTGTGGCCGATGTAACCCGGCAGCAGCTCAAGCAAGTCGTGGCTGAAGGTGTGGAAGAAATGCTCAATGTGCGGCTTGTGCCATGGTTGGAAAGGCGGACACTTGGTCTGCTCGATGTCCAGGGCGCGGAACACGTCATCGACATAGACGCCCACGTATTCCTGGCCGTTGTCCGTCTTCGCCTCTTCGCACTTGCCCCAGTCCAGCAGGGCAGCACGCACCAGGGCACCAACACCCACGGCGCGGGAGGACTTGGCCACCAGCAGCTTGGCGCGGCGGGTCCATACGTCGATCACGCCCAGCAGGCAGTGGCGACCATCGGCCAGCATCAGATCTGCCGGTGTGGAGTCGAACTCCCAGCGCTGATTCATGCGCAGCACGTCTTCAGAGGAGGAGCCTTGCGCCACCATGAAGCTGTTCTTCCACTGGTCCGGGTTGGCAATGGCGGTGAACAGCTCAGCGTTCTGCTTCTTCCATTCGTTCAGGAAGCGGCGGAAAGCGTGGTAACTCGGCACCTTGATAGAGGCATGGCCATCAAAGCGGGCCTTGGCAGCGTCTTCCAGGTGAACCGGCTTGATATGCGGATTGGCCACCACCATGGCGACGGTGAAATCATGCAAATCCTTCTGCACACTGATCGTGCATTTGCCCTTGCGGTGCGCGCCGTCATTGCCATCGACGAAGGCGGCCAGGCCTGCTTTCTCGTAGTCCGACACCCACAGCTGCAAGGTGCGCAGGGCAATGCTGTCGACCACACCGGCCGTGGCCAGGGCCAGCTCCGGGTATTGCACCTTGTTGGCTTGCAGGTGACCGGCATTGAAGTGGCTGACAAATGCCTCATACAGGGCATTGGTCGGCTTCATGCCGCGCAGCTTCAGGAAGCCATACCAGGCCATCACAACGGCGCGACGGGCTTCAAAACGGGCAACCTGCTTAACGGTCAGGCTGGGCAGCTGCAGCAACACGGCCTGGTCGGACTCGCGGCGTTCTTCTGCGTCTAGTAAGCCTATTTGAGTGCTAGGTACCTTCTGGCTAGATGCTGGTACGATGGTTTTCTGTGGATCCTGCAATTTCTGAATCCGTGCAGACATCTCGATGTGGGCAAGAATCGACTTGACCATGTCAGCAGGCATGCCACTCAACGTATATTTTTTGACAAGACCACCACGCCCCCTGCCACTTTCTTCAATGAAATCCCAGCCTTGTCGCTTGGCTGTGTATTCAATTCCTTGTCTACTTTCAGCCAGTCCAGGCAACTTCATCGAAGCCAGTTCAGCTGCGCTGTAGTGTGTTTTAAGTTCGACCTGGCTCATGCCCGGCCTCCTTGTTGGGTGAGGGTTCTGCCGATTTGGGTAGAATGGCGATGCAGGCCGCAAACTTGCATGTCATAAACCTTCACTGGAGAGTCCTCATGGGGAAAGTGAAACTTTTTTCGGTGTGCCCCAACAGCACCTGCCACTTCAAAGAGAACATCACTGACAGTGGCATGGCTCATTGCGCTTTCTGTCCAAAGTGCGGCTCACCGATGGTTACTGCCTGCACTGCGTGCGAACGTCCTATTTGGTACAAGGGCGATTACTGCAGTGGCTGCGGAAAGAGCTTTAAGACCACACCCGACGCCTAGCACCACACTTCGGGCAGAACAAAGCATCAGCGTCCGCTTTATCAGCCTCGCTTCGTGGCAACGACCAGCCACAACCGTGAAGGCGGACGTACTGCTTTTTGCTTTTATTGGGCAGTACGGCGCGAATCAGTTGTTTTTGAATGCGGATAAACCACTGTTTATTGATCATGGTTCCCGCAACCTTCTTTGCTTTTCTCATCACTTATTCCCCAAACAGTTCAAGTTCCGGTTGCCCGGTTTTAATGACGTTCTCGCGGTGGTACGCCACCTGAGACAGCACCTCGTTCAACACCCCAAGGGTTTCTGGCAGGTCGGTCTGGCCTCGGTAAAACTGTTCCAGGAGCATCACGACCTTGCCGAAGTTGGCCTGCATCTCGCCCAGGTCACTGGCCTTGGCTTTCTTGCCAGTCGGAATGCTCACGACCAACTTTCCGCAAGCAATGGCCAGGTACTCAATGACATGGGCTGAACCGCAAAGCACGGAGAACTGCAGCAAACGGCCGGCAGGCATCTCGCAGTCGGACACCCAGCGGGCATAGGTGGAGCGGTTGGTACCCATCAGCTCTTCCATCTGCTTGCGCGGGCGGCGGTGTGCTTTCAGGGCATTTGCTTCATCAAGATCGAAAGCCTCAGCAAGGCTTGTAGGTCTGCGGGTTTTCCCGCCGTTGTTTCTCATGGCATCACTCCTTGCGCAGAGAATCTGTGTGGTGGCCATTAGGTCAGTTCGCCCCTACTATTCACTCAGCAGCAACAGCCATGCGGGATGCCGCTGGGGTATTTGCAGATGAAAGGGGAATAGTTGGGAAAACCGGCTTAAAATGGCGTTTTTCGTAGCGGCTTGGCCAAATGACTTCCGGGGCTACTCCAATAGCAGCAGCAATGATTTTTTCTGCTTTGGGGTAGGGACGATTCAGTGCCGTTTTTAGAGTTGAAGGACTCAGACCGGCTTGCCTGGAAAGCTCCGCCATAGACCAGCCTCCCTTGCGGAGGGCCGCTCCGATATCCGCCGGATGCCAATCGACGGCGGGTTTTTTTTGGGCTTTGAGTACATCCATCGGTTACACCATTTGCGTTACTCGGTTGCTGAATACTACTTAGCAAATGATTTTCTGTAAAGCATTTGCTAAGTCAGAATTACTCAAATGAGTTGAGATTATGCGCAAATGATTGATTTAAATGACAAAATTAACACGCAAAAAAGTTGCGCTTTTGCTTAGTTTTGTTGCTTAGTCTGACAAGGATTTAGCAAATGAGTGATTTCAAGAGCCGCTTGGTTCAGCTTTGGGGGGCAGACGCAGCTCCATCAGTCATTGCGTCTGAGATAGGAATGTCCACGACCGGCTTCCTGCGGGTATGGAATGAAGGAGCCATTCCAAAAGCAGAGACCCTCATCAAGATCAGTGAGGTAAAGCATTGCTCAATTGATTGGCTGCTTACCGGCAAGGGAAACGCACCTGGTGCTGCATTAGGGTCTTCAGCAGCAGTTGCTGAAACCAAGATTGGTACGTGCTGCCTAGATACCCTTGGCAACCCTGTAGACCTCAGTGAGTTCGTCTTCATCCCTCGCTACAACGTGAAGGCGGCTGCAGGGCATGGGTCTGCTGTAGAGGGCGAGAAGCCCATGTTTTCCATGTCTTTCCGGCGCTACTGGATAGAAAACTACCTGCGTGTCGATCCCAGGGATCTTTCTGTGCTGTCTGTGAAGGGGGACTCAATGGAAGGCGTCTTGAATGACAGGGATGTCATCCTGGTGAACCATGCGGATAGGCAGCCCACCAGTGGCCTGTACGTGCTTCGCCTGGATGAGGATCTGATCGTCAAGCGCGTGCAGAAGCTGCCTGGGGGGAAATTGCGGATACTGAGTGCCAATGAGGCCTACGATCCGTTCGAGGTGGAAGTTAACAGCCCAGAGGTGGACTTTGCGGTGATTGGCCGTGTTGTGTGGTTCGGCCGTCAGATCTAAGCGTTAATTCTAAAACGTTGTGTTCAATCTTTAATGCAAAAGGCCGCGCAAATGTTGTGTGTTTGTCGCGGCCCCAATGCAACGGCGGGCACCGTGTGCATTTTGATGGGTGATCTGGGCTGAAAGCTAAGCCTGGCGCGGATCATCCCGCATCATCCCAGTTCTTCCCGCCCAGTTCTCCCCACTGCAATACTTCCTGCACAACCACATCATCAGTCCAGCATTACGGGGGTATAGCTCAGCTGGGAGAGCGCTTGCATGGCATGCAAGAGGTCAGCGGTTCGATCCCGCTTATCTCCACCACTACACAGTCAGCTGCCGGATGGCTCCAGACCATCAGACAGACAAAGCAATACGGGGGTATAGCTCAGCTGGGAGAGCGCTTGCATGGCATGCAAGAGGTCAGCGGTTCGATCCCGCTTATCTCCACCAACACAAAAGCCGGAATCACACGATTCCGGCTTTTTCTTTGCCCTGCCCACATGCATTCAGCCACTTGCTGCCTGTTCCGGGCCGAGCAGCGGCAGCACCCGCGCCAGTTGCTGCTTAATCTGCAGCAATATGGGATGCTGCGTCATGCCAAAGCCCTCCCCCACCAGCGCCAGCAGAAAACGGATACCGTGCAATACCAGCCAGGCCACCTGCTGTTCCTGTGGCAGCAGCATATTGCCACTGCTGCGTACCCTTCTGCGGCGCTCGCTGGCCAGTGGCCCAGGCTGCGGCAGCGGCGTGGCTGCCACCTGCCTGCTGTACAAGCGATAAGGCAAGGGCCAGTCATCCACCACGTCAGGCTGACGACCCGTAAGTTCCTGCACCACCTGCACCCACTCATCCACCAGGCGCGACAGACGCTCCAGCCCACTCTTGGCCTGGCCTCTGCCGCCATTCATCATCTGTTCGCGCAAGTGCTGCACGCGCCGCAACAGAAAACGCAACTTGGCCAAGGCTAACTGGCGCGCCTCTTCGTCCTGGCCCTGGCCGGCACGCCGCGCCAGATCGTCAAGCCAGGCCACCCAGTCCAGATACTCGCCCAGCTCTGCGCTACCCACCACATCGTCTCTTGCCGTGCCAACGGGCAACAGCTTGCCGCGCCGATTGTGCGGTGCAGTCCAGGCCGTGGTATCCAGCCCGACATTCTGCTTGGCGGTAATTTTCATCATGACGCCTCGTCTAGCGGGACTGCGCACGACATTTTCAAAATATTATTGATTTATTTTAAATCTATCGACCAATCCGGCACTAACTTTAGCGCAGCGCAAACCGTGGCAACAAAGAAAATGCCAGCGCACTGCGCTGGCATTCAGGGGAAACAGCAGGGAGAGAGCGGATCAGGAAAACAGCATATGGCCCAGTTTGGCGGCCTTGGTATCCAGATAGCGATCGTTATGCGGATTACGCCCCACCATCAGCGGCACCCGCTCCACCACATCGATACCGGCGGTCTTGAGGGTTTCCAGCTTGCGCGGGTTGTTGGTCATCACCCGTACACTCTTGATATTCAGCGCATCCAGCATGTGGCGCGCCACGCGGAAGTCGCGCATGTCCGCCGGAAAACCCAGTTGTTCGTTGGCTTCAACCGTGTCCGCCCCGCCGTCTTGCAGCTTGTAGGCGCGAATCTTGTTGATCAGACCGATGCCACGGCCTTCTTGGCGCAAATACAGCAAGGCACCGCGGCCTTCTTTGGCAATGGCATCCAAGGCCGCTTCCAGTTGAAAGCCGCAGTCGCAGCGCAAGGAGAACAAGGCATCGCCAGTGAGGCATTCCGAATGCAGGCGCGCCAGCACCGGCTGGCCATCGGCCACATCACCCATGGTCAGCACCACATGCTCGCGCCGACTATCCCTTTCCTCGAAGCCATGCATGGTGAACACGCCCCAGGGCGTGGGTAGCTTGCAACTGGCCACGTAATCAACGACGGGTTCTACCTGCGGATTGGGATATTGCACAGCCATGCTTGCTCCGGAGTCTGTTCAGAAGCCTTGACGCTTGCCACGCCAGGGCATTGGAAAAATCAGTACCCCCTAATTGAGGGCAGATTACGCCTTTTCAAGCGGGGCCATGGCAGCAAATGGCGCGGCCAGCACGATGGCAAGCGCCGCCAGCCACACCAGCCTGCTTTCATCAAAGTGCGCCAGTTGGCCTGACTCTGCATCCAGAATGCCC
Source organism: Aquitalea magnusonii (assembly GCF_002217795.2). Taxonomy (NCBI): domain Bacteria; kingdom Pseudomonadati; phylum Pseudomonadota; class Betaproteobacteria; order Neisseriales; family Chromobacteriaceae; genus Aquitalea; species Aquitalea magnusonii. The sequence continues at coordinate 784,021 of NZ_AP018823.1, read as the reverse complement.
AGCACCCGGTCATGCTCATCCACCACGGGCAGGCACACTTCGCTCTTTACCTTGGGGTCGCACTCGTAATAACCACCGCCTTCGGCGCGCCAGGCGGCGACATCCTCAATCAGCACGCCCCAGCCGGTCAGGCCAACACGGCTGTTATTGCTGCCTGCGGCAAACGCTTCGGTCAGCGGAAATTCGGCGCGGCTGGGCAGGCCCTGATAGGCCAGCTTCACCAGACGGGCATCCTTGCCCTCACCGGCGCGGCGATAAATACCCAGCCAGTCGGCACCGATTTTCTGATTGACCGAATCGACCAGGGCATTGAAATTGGTCAGCAAGGCACGCGCGGCTTCGGTTTCACCGCCAAACCAGACGGAGAGGTCATAGGGCTCGTCAGCCAGCTCTTCCACCAGCGAGCAGGCACCATCCTCGCTCAGCTTGGGCACCGGATAACGGAACAGATCGCGCTGCAGCGGCGGCTTTTCCACGTCCAGCACCGCCTGCAGGGTCATGACGGCAATTTGCAATTCGGTACGATCTAGCTTCAGGCCCTGTTCACGCAGGTAGTCGTTAAGCTGGCGGGTAGGTATCATCAATACTCCTGGCATTGCTTGGAACACAGACAGCCAAACGGCCAGACTGTCTGATAAAACGCGTTAGCATACCAATACTGCCAACAAAAGTCGCCCTTCCCCCTGCCTGCATCGTTTAGCCATGACTGCCATCCATATTCCGTTTCCTCCCTTGCGCATCCGCGCGGGTGCTCACGCCATCTCCCTGCTACGGCAACACGGCCTGTCAGCCGACCGGGTTGGCAGCCTGCCCGGTGCGGCCGGAGGACCCAAGGCGATTGGCTTGTGCGGGCTGGATCAGGCGGTATTCGGCTGGCTGGCCGACAGCCCGCGCCCGCGCGAACTGGTGGGCGCATCTATTGGCAGTTGGCGCTTTGCCTGTGCCATGCAGGCCGATCCGCAGCAGGCGCTGGCCCGGCTGGCCGAGCGCTATACCGCAGAATGCTATGCCGACAATGTGGACATCGCCGGCATTACCGCGCAAACCCGGCTGATGCTGCAGGACATCCTCGGCCCGGACGGCCTGCAAGCCATCCTGCAGCATCCGCATTACCGTTTGTCGCTGCTGCTGGTGGCATCGCATGGTTTGCTGCGTCACGAGACGCCGCACCACCTGCTACCGGGGCTGGCGATCAGCGCAGTACTCAACATAGCCCATCGAAGTCTGCTGCGACACAGTTTCAGCCGGGTGATTTGCCACGATGCCCGCAGCAGCCTGCATTTTGTGCCGGATGATGGCCTGCCTACTCGGACCGTGCCGCTGAGCGCCGATAATCTGAGCGCCGCCTTGATGGGCAGTGTCGCCATTCCCGGCGTGCTGCACGGAGTGGCGCTGCCCGGCACAACAGATGGCCGCTACCGGGATGGCGGCCTGCTGGATTACCACCTGGACCTGCCCTTTGCCCGGCAAGATGACATCACCTTGTATCCGCACTTTGGCCCGCGCATCGTACCCGGCTGGTTCGACAAATTCCTGCCCTGGCGTCATCACCAGCCGTCCCACCACCGCAATACCCTGTTGCTTTGCCCTTCTGCAGATTTTCTGGCGCGGCTGCCCGGCGGCAAGCTGCCGGACCGCAGCGACTTCAAACGCTATCGCGGCCAGGACAAGCTGCGCCAGCAGCAGTGGCGCACCGCCTGCAGCGAAAGCCAGCGGCTGGGGGATGCCTGGCTGGAATGGCTGGCGCGCGGCTGCCCGCTGGATGTGGTGGAAGCGCTCTAGTGATTGCGGCTGGATCACCAAACAAAAAGCCCCCTAACGGGGGCTTTGGTTTGCTATCAGGCAATCAGGCTCAGCCAGCACGGCCCAGCTTGAAGTTTTGCCACAGGCGGGAATAGATGCGCAGGGTTTTCGGGTCCACCGACTTCATGATGAAACCCTTCTTCACATCGTCAGCGGTCGGGAAGATGCTGCGGTCAGCCAGATACTTCTTGTCGATGAACGGACGTGCGGCCAGGCTGCCCGGTGCATAAGTCACCTTGTTGGCATTGGCGGCAGCGACATGCGGGTCCAGCGTGTAGTTGATGAAGGCCAGTGCGTTGGCGACATTGGCGGCATCTTTCGGGATGGTCATGCTGTCCACCCAGAAGGCCACACCGGTGGACGGCATCAGCACCTTGATGTGGACACCGCGCTTGGCTTCCTCGGCACGGCGCTTGGCAATATTCAGGTCGCCACCGTAGCCCATGGCCAGGCAGACGTCGCCGTTGGCGATGTCATTGATGTAGCCGGAGGAAGAAAACTGGGTGATGCTGCTGCGGATGGCAGCCAGTTGCGGGGCCACCGCCTTGTAATCAGCCTCGTTGTTACTGCCCGGCTGTTTGCCGTAGTAATGCAGTACCTTGGGTAGTACATCGGAAGCAGAGTCCAGAATGCTCACGCCGCAGGACTTCAGCTTGGAAGCATATTCCGGCTTGAACAGCAGGTCCCATTCATTGGCCGGCAGCTTGCCACCCAGGACTTTCTTCACCTTGTCTTCATTGATGCCCAGGGTAATCACGCCCCAGAAGTAAGGCACGGCAAACTTGTTGCCCGGGTCGGATGCTTCCATCAGCTTGAGCAGGGCCGGGTCCAGGTTTTTGTAGTTGGGGATCTTGCTCTTGTCCAGCGGCTGGAACAGACCACCCTTGATGCCCACTTCCAGCACATTGTTGGACGGCACGGTGATGTCATAGCCGGAATGGCCGGTCACCAGCTTGGCGTTCAGGGTTTCCATGCTGTCATAAACGTCATAGCGCACCTTGATGCCGGTTTTCTTGCTGAAATCCGGCACGGTGGTCGGTGCAATGTAGTCAGACCAGTTGTAGATGTTGACAACCGGTGCGCCAGCCTGAGCAGCCAGTGCAGATGCAGCCAGCAGGCCGCCTACGATGATTTTTTTCATTGTTTCCCAACTCCTTTGGTACAGGTTTTGTTGCTGCTTGCCGTTTAGGATATCAGTACATTTGTGATCAAATCTACCATTTCCTTAAACAGCAATCTGCCATAGGCCGGATGGTGTGCCGCAAAAATGCAGAAGCCGCCAAATATGGCGGCTTTCATGTCATCCGGCAAGCAAAACCGGCAATCTTAATGACAAATTAATGGCGCGCTTCGCGCACGGCAGCCAGCAGATCATAGTCGAACAGCTCGTTGGCATCGTCTTCATCAAACACATAGTGCTGATTGCAGTAGTCGCAGACGATTTCCACACTGCCTTGTTCCAGCAGCACCTCACCCACTTCCTGGCCACCGAGCATCTTCAGCATATTGCCCACCCGTTCACGGCTGCAGTTGCAGGAGAAGCTGACACCTTCCGGCTCAAACACGCGCACGGTTTCCTCGTGGAACAGGCGATGCAGGATGTCGGCCGCCGGCAGGGTAAGCAGTTCTTCGGCTTGCAGGGTGCCGCCCAGGATACGGATGCGATCCCAGCCTTCCGGTTCACCATGCCCTTCCGGCAGGCGCTGCAGCAGCATGCCGGCAGCGGTGTTGTCGTCGCTGGCCAGCACCAGGCGGGTATCCAGTTGCTCGGAACGCAGCATGTAGTTTTCCAGCATCTGGCCAATGCTGTCGCCTTCCAGCGCCACAATGCCTTGCCAGGTTTGCGACTTGTCCAGTTTGGGTTCCAGCGTGATGACAAACTGACCGGCACCGCCCAGCAAATCCAGAATGGGTGCATCGGGCAGATCACCATCCCACTTGGCGGTGGCACGCACCGTGCGGTCATGGTTGCACTCCACCACAGCCAGGCGCAACGGGCCGCTGCCATGCAGTTGCAGGATCATGGCACCGTCAAACTTCAGATTGGCCGACATCAGCTGTGCGGCTGCCATCATCTGCCCCAGGATGGTCTTGAGCGGTGCGGGATAGGCACGGCGGGCCAGTACCTGCTGCCAGGCACCGTCCAGGCGCACCAGTGCGCCGCGTACCGGGGCACCATCAAACAAAAAGCGTTGCAGGGTATCGTGTTGACTCATGCTGTTTCTTTCCTGGCGGTATCGTCAGCCACTTCTACGGTATAGACGGTCATGGGCAGGCTGGAATTGACATCGAACTCGCAGCCGGCCTGCACGCCGATTTCTGCAATCTCGCGTGCGCTGAGGTTCTGCTCGTAAGCGACATGCATTGCGCCCATGGCAAACTTGCGCCCCGAGCCTATCGCCCAGAACCGCGAGAACTGGTAGATCTCGCGCATGGGATAAACACCGAAAATACCGTGGGCATTGGCAATCACCACCATCATCTGGCTGGATTCGTATGGGTCTTCCTCATCCTCTTCCGGACGCAGGTAAAACCCGTCTTTCAATTTGGGATGCAGCTTGCGGAAGGTATCGAAAATGCCTTTGCGGCTGGAAAAATCCTTTTTCTTCAGTTCCTTCAACGCACCTTGCAACACCAGGTCGTGAGCGGCAGAGCCGGAAATGGCCAGATAGCTGTCACCGTGGCGGAAGATCTTGTCATGAAAACAATCATAGCCCGCGAGGAGTTTCTGATCGTCGCCAAAAGTAGTCTGGCTGTCGGCGGCTATCGCAATCTGATTGCCTTTGCGTACTGCCACGATGGTTGTCATTGCCGGATACGCCTGCTTGCAAGGGAAGGGGCTAATATAGGGCCGCACGGCAAAAATGCAAGCCTGACCAGATACAATGCAACAAGCCGACTGACGTCGGCTTGTGAGTTGACTATCCGGACCCGCCCTACAGAACCACGGCGGGCTTGCGCACGCTCTTGAGTTTGCCACCGGCCGAATTATAGGACTGCGGCGCAGGGACGCTGTGCGGTTCTGCCTGCTGCTCCAGCGGGGCGGCATCCTTGGGTGGCAGGGACAGCCAGCGCACTGCCGCCAGTTCAGCCGGCGCACCGGCACTGCCCTTGCAAGTCAGGCACACCGGCTTGCCGCTGCGCTCTTTCAAGGCCTGGTCCACCCGACGCCCCACCACGGCAACGCCATGGGTGCGCTGCCACTCCAGCAGGCTGTCAGCCAGATGCGGGAAAGAAGGATCATCCTGCTTGTAGTGGTTCTTGTAAGCGGTGAGCCACAACTCCCCGCCAGCATCTTCATTCAGCAGCACCGTCTGGTAAGCCACGGTAACGGCAGCACCCTTTTGCACTGCATCGGCCAGGCTGAGCGCATCCGGGTTCTTCAGCCGGATACAGCCATGGCTGCGAAAGCCCGGCACGGAAGCCGGCGCATTGGTGCCATGAAAGCCCAGCCCCAGCTTGGCCTCGCCAAAGCGGATAAACACCGGCCCCAAGGGATTGTCCGGACCAGGCGGCACCACGGTCAGCACCGGCTTGCCCTGGTTCTTCTGCTCTTCCTGGATGGATTTGGGCACATGCCAGCTAGGATCGCGATAAACGCCGGTGATGGCATAACTGCCAACCGGAGTCTGGGTCAGCATCTTGCCCACGGCAACCGGGTAGATTTTCTGCAATCGGCCATCCTGATAGAAAAACAGGCGAGCCTGTGGCAGGTTAACCACCAGATGCTGCCCGCTCTGATTCAGCAGGATATCGGGTTCCGGCATGGCTGCAGCCCATCCCGCCATGCCCGTCATCAGCAAAATCGCACCAGGAACAAGAGTAAAAGCCGACACCTTCATTGCGCACCAGACCAGTCGTTTTCGATTGATGACATGATAACAGAAACCCTCTAGCCACCACCTTGGCAAAAACCCCTGCGCGGCGCGGCATATTTTGAGAAAATCACGCTTTTCCGCCTGATTTACCACACCAATACAATGACTCAGCAACAGACCATTGCTCTGGTCGAATCCCTTGACCACGAAGGCCGCGGGGTCGCCCACGTCGACGGCAAGACCATCTTCATCGACGGCGCATTGCCTTATGAAAAGGTAATATACAGCGCATACCGTAAAAAACCCACGTACGAAAACGCCGACACCACCAGTGTGCTGAAGGAAAGCTTCATGCGCACCACGCCGCGCTGCCCGCATTTTGGCACCTGTGGCGGCTGTTCCATGCAGCATGTCGAATTTACCGCCCAGGTGGCCATCAAGCAGCGCGTACTGGAAGACAACCTCAAATTCATCGGCAAGGTGAAAGCGGAGCGCATTCTCACCCCGATTGCCGGCCCCACCTGGCATTATCGCCACCGCGCACGTCTGTCGGCGCGCATGGTGCCGAAAAAAGGCGGCGTACTGGTGGGCTTTCATGAAAAGAACTCCAGCTACATTGCCGAGATGAGCGAATGCCACATCCTGCCCAAGAACATCTCGGACATGATCATGCCGCTGCGCGAGATGATCGCCAAACTGTCGATCCACAGCCGCATGCCGCAAGTGGAAGTGGCCGTGGGCGACAAGGTGGACATCCTGGTATTCCGCAATATGGATGCCATCAATGCCGCCGATGAAAAGCTGCTGCAGCAGTTTGCCGACACCCATCGCCAGCCCGATCGGCCAGTGCAAATCTGGCTGCAACCCGGCGGCCCGGACACCTGCTACCCCATCTACCCGCTGGATGCACCGCGCCTGACTTACAGCCTGCCGCAGTACAGCGTGGAAATGCCCTACTACCCCACCGAATTCACCCAGGTGAACCCGCAAATCAACGCGGTGATGGTGTCGCGCGCGCTGGGCTTCCTCGACCCGCAGCCGGGCGAACGCATTGCCGACATGTTCTGCGGCATCGGCAACTTCACCCTGCCCATTGCCCGCTCCGGTGCCACCGTACACGGCATGGAAGGCAGCCAGGCGCTGGTGAAGCGTGCGGTGGAAAACGCCACCCACAACGGCCTGCAAGACAAGGTGAGCTATGAAATGGCCAACCTGTTTGAAGTCACGCCGGAAAGCTTTGCTGCGCTGGGCAAATTCGACAAGATGCTGGTAGACCCGCCGCGCGACGGTGCCATCCAACTGCTCAAGGCCATGACCGACGACACCGCGCCGCAGCGCATTGTCTATGTGTCCTGTAACCCGGCCACGCTGGCGCGCGACGCCGGTGTGCTGGTCCACACCAAGGGCTACACCCTCAAGGCGGCGGGCATCATTAACATGTTCCCGCACACCGCCCACGTCGAGTCCGTCGCCTGGTTCGAAAAAACCGGCCCAGCCAAGAGCCTGAAGGAAGTGGCTGACATGGAAGCCGCGGAAGAAGCCATCCGCGAAGCCAAGCGTCAGGCCCGCAAGCAGCAGGAAGCCGAGGCAGAAGCCCGTAAACAGGCAGAACTGGCGGAAAAAGCCGCTGCCAAGGAAGCCCGCCGTCAGCACTATCTGGCCAACAAGGACTACTACGACGCCCGTAGTGCTGCCCAGCAGCAGGCACGGGATGCCGCTGCCGCTGGTGAGGATGTTTCCAGCAAGGAATAAGCTGTTTTAGGTGTTTGCCTGTAGCGTTCGACCCCGGTTGTCCCCCCGGAGCGAACCATGCAGGCGCAGCTGACCGACAGCTATATAGCCAGAATCAAGACCCCGGATTCACGTGTTGAGCTTAAGGACACGCGGATACCGGGGTTTATTGCGACTGCGCGCCTGCAGCTTGAGCTGAACTGAGAGGGGCAGGACAGCGTGGGCTTGGGCGGGGATGGATGTGCTAAAACCCTTTAGTGCGGGATGGCATTACAGCATTAGTAAGCAGCAGCCTATGAATATGTCGCTCTGCTACTACAACGACGAAATTAACAATTGTAAACAAAGAAAATTCACCTCTAGAATTAGACCGTTACAGGCAAAACCGGTGAAAACCGGCGACGCAAAACTAAAGGGACTACCGGAGGCATTTGCCCCCATGTCAGCCAGTTGCCAGCAACGACATCCGTAGCTGCGTGTGCGCCTTTGGCTTTGCCGGATACTACTGAAGGAAAGCAATGAGCGCCTCCAATCCCCTCCCCCGCCAGCAAGATGGTCAACTGGACAGTATTTCCGGCTTGAAAGCTGCTGATGAATTGCTAAGCAGCATCAGTCTTGGTGCCTTGCGCGACTTTGCCACCCTTTCCCAAGCCGCGGCCATGCTGCGCTCGGCCCAGCCCCTGGTGAGCCTGAGCAGCACCATCGTCAGTGCCGGCACGCAGGCATCCAGCGCTGCACTGGCCGGCAGCAGCACGCAAACAACGGGCATTTCCACCGTAAAAACCGGCAGCACCACTGCACCCGGCTGGATTGCCACGCTGACCGATGCCGCCTTGAAAGCCGACATGAACGCCATGTCCGGCAACGTGACCGAAGCGGGCCTGGCCAAGATGGTGACCGATCTGGCCGCCGAACTGACCAGCAGCAAGAGCACGCTGTCCACCAGCCAGTTCAACGACCTGAAAACCATTGTCACCAACCTGAATGTTGGTGAAACGGCGTCGTCCTATTCCCAATACACCCTGAATGCGCTGGTGAACGGCAATGCTGCCAACAGCAGCTGGACCGGTGGGGCGGCCAGCTCCAGTTCGCTGGGCAATCTGGCGGTCGGCTCCAGCGCCGCCCAACTGAGCAACCTGAATGGCAAATGGCTGCAAGGCACTGACCTGCCCACCTCAACCGTCACTGTCAGCGGCTCTACCTCCAAGATTAGCTACGCCACCAGCACTGCTTCGCTGTTTGGCAGCAGCGGCCCGCTGGCCAGCGACATCAATCAGGGCAAACTGGGTGACTGCTATTTCCTGGCGTCGATTGCCGAGGTGGCAGTCAAGAACGCCGGCATCATCAAGAACATGATTACCGACAACGGTAATGGCAGTTACGGCGTGGCCTTCCACGTCAAGGGCGCGACAGAATACGTTACCGTCAACAATGTGCTGCAAACCGGTTGCAACTCCGGCCCCAATATGTGGGCCACCTTGCTGGAAAAAGCCTACGCCCAACTGCAGGCCATCAATGTCACCACCGGTAACAGCTATAGCGGCAACAGCTTCACCGCCATCGGCAACGGCGGTCTGCCGGAATATGCACTGGAATCCATCACCGGTGCGTCGCAAATCACCGACTACAGCGGCAGCGGCACCAGTTGGCTGTGCCGTACCTATAACTCGTCCTTGTCCGGTACCGGCTCGCAAAGCGGCCTGAGCAATGCCACGGTATTGAGTTCGCTCAAAACCCATCTGGCTGCCGGTGATGATGTGGTGCTGTCGTCCTATACCTGGAGCTACGACGCCGCAGGCAAGGTGCAACTGGTGGCCGGCCATGCCATGTCGGTTTACGGCATTGATGCCGCCAACGACTATCTGCAGATTCGCAATCCCTGGGGTAGCCAGACCGGCCAGTACTGGAACACCACTTTTGAAGTCAGCCTGTCCACCCTGCTGGCCGCTGGCGATACCATTACCGTGGACAATGCCGGTGGCACCGTGCCGCTGGTACCGAAAGCACCGGTCATCAGCGCCCAGACCGCCAACCAGACCGTTGCCGCCAACCACGCCTTCTCGGTGTCGCTGGGCAATGTGTTTACCGACCCGCAAAACCAGACGCTGAGCTACAAGGTGACCCAGGCCAATGGTCAGGCGCTGCCGTCCTGGATGACTTACAACGTCGGCACCAACACCCTGTCCGGCACCACACCGGTGACCAGCAGCAGCACCCAGATTCTGGTGACGGCCACCGACACCTCCGGCCTGTCCGCCAGCGAAACCTTCTCCATCACCGATACCGCCTTGGCCCCTATCCTGGCCAAGGCCACCGCCACCCAAGTGGTGACACCGGGTCGGGCCTTCAGCTTTGCCCTGCCCGCCGGCACCTTTACCGACCCGCAAGGCGAAACGCTGAGCTATACCGCCAAGCTGGCCAGCGGCGCTGCACTGCCGTCCTGGCTCAGCTTCAATGCCCAAAACCAAACCTTCAGCGGCACCGCGCCCACGGCCAATACATCGGTAGCCGTGCAAGTGGTGGCCACCAATCAGGCCGGCCTCACGGCATCGGAAAGCTTTACCCTGAACGATGCCTATGTCGCCCCTACCCTGAATGCGCAAACCGCCAACCAGACCCTTGCCGCCAACCATGCCTTCTCGGTATCGCTGGCCAATGCCTTCAGCGACCCGCAAGGTCTGGCTCTGAGCTACAAGGTGACCCAGGCCAATGGTCAGGCCTTGCCGTCGTGGATGACTTACAACGCCAGCACCAATACCCTGTCCGGCACCACCCCGTATGGCAGCAGCAGCACCCAGGTGATGGTAAAGGTGACGGACACCGCCGGGCTGTCCTCTTCGGAAACCTTCACCATCAGCGATACCGCCTACGCACCGACGCTGAGCAAGGCCACGGCGACCCAACTGGTGACACCGGGCCATACGTTCAGTTTTGCCCTGCCCGCCGGCACCTTTACCGACCCGCAAGGCGAAACGCTGAGCTATACCGCCAAGCTGGCCAGCGGTGCCGCGCTGCCATCCTGGCTGAGCTTCAATGCCCAGACCCAGACCTTCAGCGGCAGCGCCCCGACTGCTAATACTTCGCTGTCGCTGCAAGTAACCGCCAGCAACCAGGCCGGTTTGTCCACCTCGGAAACCTTCACTCTGAACGATGCCTATGTGGCCCCGACGCTGAACCAGCAAACCGCCACCCAAACCATCAATGCCGGCAAGGCCTTCAGCTTTACCCTGCCGTCCACCACCTTTATCGACCCGCAAGGGCTGGCGCTCACCTACAAGGCTGCACTGGCCAATGGTCAGGCTTTGCCTGCCTGGCTGAACTTCAATGCCCAGACCGAAACCTTCTCCGGTACGGCTCCGACCACAGCCGGCAGCTTCTCGGTCAAGCTTACCGCGACCGACAGCGTCGGGCTGTCCACTTCGGAAACCTTCACCATCAATGATATCGCCACCGCACTGAAGGCACCGGTGGTGAACCCGCTGCCATTGCTGATCGGTTTCAATGCCAATGGCACGCTGAATATCAGCGTGCCGCAAGGCACCTTTACCGATCCGCAAGGCCTGGCACTGACCTACGGTGCCAGCCAGTCCAACGGCCAGGCATTGCCGAGCTGGATCACCTTCAATGCCCAGAACGACAGCTTTACCGCCACCCTGGGCCATCAGACCGAATCGGCCATCATCACGGTGAAAGCCACCGATACGGCCGGCCTGTCCGCCAGCGAAACCTTCTCGCTGACACTGGGTGCCGTGGCCGCCACCCCTGGTTTGGTGGGCGAGGCTGCGCCGACCATTTCGCTGGTTGGCTTGTCCCACAGCACCACCGACAACGCGCTGCATATCGCCTGAGTTCTGGCAAACAAAACGGCGTACTGTCTGTCGCAGTACGCCGTTTTACATGCCAACAAGCCACTAGCTTGCCGCCAGATTCAACGCCGACCTGGCAGCACCGAAAAGTGGCGATCCAGCAGAACCAGGTCAGCCAAGCCCAGCGCACCACAGTCGGCACGCAAGGCAATCCAGCTCACCAACTGGTTGTATTGCGCCAGCAGCAGGTCGCGCTTGGCCTGATATAGCTGTTCCTCGCTGTTGAGGATGTCAGTCAGCGTCTTCACCCCTGCCGCCAGCCCAAGCTTGCTGGCCTTCACCGTCTCGGCACTGGAGAACACCGCTTTTTGCAGCGAAGCCACCTTGCCGGCACCATTGCGCACCCCATAAAACTGCCGGCTGACTTCCAGCTCCACCTGGGCGCGGGCATTGTCCAGTTCGGCCAGCGCCTGACGGTACTGGGCCGTGCTCTGGGCAATCTGGGCGTTATTGTAGCCACCATTGAACAACGGCAGGTTCAGCTCCACGCCAATCACGTTCTGGCTGATGCGCTGGTTGATGGTGGACACCGAACTGGCACTGGAGCGGTCCTTGCTGGCCACCAGTTCCAGCGTCGGATAATTGCCGGCGCGGGCACGCTTTACCTCTTGCTCGGCAATGCGCACATTCTGCTGTGCCGCCAGGATGTCCGGGCTGAGCGCCAAGGCCTTGTCGCGCCAATCAGCCAACTGCCCCTCCAACGCAAGATAGCGACCGATGTCCGCTTCCGGTTCGGCCAGCTCACTCGCGCTCTGACCCGTGCTCACCTGCAGGGTGCGCTGGGCAATCAGCTGCATATTGCGCGCCTCAATCACCTCCGCATCGGCCATGGCCATGCGCGCTTCCGCGTCGTGGATGTCAGTCACCGTGCCATCACCCTGATCGAACAGCTTCTGCGCCTGGGTACGTGCGGCTTGCAGGGCATGCAGCTTGGCTTCGCTCAGGGCCAGGTTCTGCTGCGACAGCAACACTCCCAGATAAGCCGACAGATAACGCAACACCAGCTCGTTGTCCTTGCGGGCAAACAGCGCCTGGCTGTAATCCACCCGCGCCAGCCCCTGCTGGTACAGCGCCCAGCGTTGCAGATTGAACAATGGCTGGCGCAGCTGGATGGCCGCATCCTGGCTCATGTAATTGAGCGGCGAGGTGGAAATGGCACCGGTAAAGCCCGGTGCGGTATCGCTGCCGGTCACTTTGCTGCGGCTGAAGCTGGCATTGAGCGTGGGCAGCAACTGCGCGCGGCCCATCGGGCCATTGGCCTCACCGGCCTCGCGTTCGGCCAGCGCCGCCTGGTACTGGGCATCGTTGGCACGGGCCAGTTGCAAACCTTCAAGCAAGCCATAGCCGGCAGACAGTGCCGGCATCAACAACAGGCAGGCCGCTGCCAGCAGCGTCGGGCGAAATAGCGGTCGCTTGCTCATCAACTTTCCTTGAAGGCCAGATTCATCCGATCGAGCACCGGCTTGAGCAGATAGCGCAGCATGGTGCGCTCCCCGCTCTTGATGACAATGCTGGCCGGCATGCCGGGCTTGACCTGCTGATCACCCAACAACTGCATGCCTGCCGGTGTCACCTTCACTTGGGCCAGGTAATAGGGCATGCCGGTTTTGGCATCCAGCAAGCGGTCAGCCGAGAAGGTGGCCACCACGCCCGGAATCACCGGCGTGGTTTGCTGGTTGAGCGCGGGGAAGCTGACATCCACCGCCAGGCCCGGATGCACCTTGGCGCTCATCGCCGGGTCCACCATGGCCTCAATCAGCAAGGGCTGATTCTCCGGCACCACTTCCAGCAAGGCTTGTCCGGCTTGTACCACGCCGCCCACGGTGTGCATTTTCAGCCCCAGCACCCGCCCGGCCAGCGGCGCACGGATAATGCTGTTGGCCAGCACATAGCGCTGCGCGGATAGCCGGTCGCGCAGGCTGGCGGTTTCTTTCTGGATGTCGGTGAGCAGTGATTCCACTTCTTTCTGGTAGTCCTGCTTGCGGGCCAGTTGGCGCAGCCGGGTTTCCGCAATGGCATCCTGCACCCGGCCGATGCTGGCAATGGTATCGGCCAACTGGCCACGGATTTCCGCAGCACCGCGCTCCAGTTGGTACAGCCGGTTCTTGGGCACATAGCCCCCCGCCGCCAGCTCGCGGATGCCGTCCAGCTCCTTGTCTTGCCATTTGCTTTGTTCGGCACGGGCGGCCTTCATGCCTTGCAGACCGCGCAATTGTTCTTGCAGGCCCTTGATGTTTTCATCCTGCGCCTGCAGTTCGCTGTGCAGTCCTTCGCGCCGGGTGTGAAACAACTGGGTCTGTAGCTGCTTTGCCTGCTGCACACGCACGGCATTGCCCGGCTGCTCCTGCCCCAGCGCATCCAGTTCTGCTGAAAACTGCAGGCTGTTGCTGCCCTCACGCTCGGCCAGCAGCCGGTCCTCGATGGCACGGGCGGTAATGAACTGCGCCAGCGTACTGCCAAATTGCGCACGTGCTTCGGTATCGTTCAGCGTCAGCAGGGCCTGGCCTTGGCGCACCATATCGCCCTCGTTCACCAGCAGCTTTTCCACGCTGCCACCGGTCAGGTGCTGCACGGTCTGGCGGTTGCTGGCAACGATGACGCTGCCGTTGGCGGTGACGCCCTCGTCCAGCGGTGCCAGTGCCGCCCATAGCACAAAACCGCCAAAACCAAACAGCAGGACCTTCACTCCCCAGCGCCCGATGCGCTTGTCGTCGGTATCCACCCGGCCAAAGGGTTCAATCGCCGACGGGGTGGCAGGCGCCGCTGCTTCCCGGCGTAATGCAGTCAATTTGCGGAACAGATTCATGCCAGGGTTTCATCCGGATTCTTGCCGGCCTGCTGCTGCATGGCGGCTTGTTGTTGCAAGGCTTGCTGGCTGGCCTGATTGAGGGCGTACAGCACCTGGTCGCGCGGGCCAAACAGGTGCAATTGACCGTCGCGCATCACCAGCAGCTTGTCCACCGCATTGAGAATGCTGGTGCGGTGGGTGATCAGCAGCACGGTGCTGCCACGAGCCTTGAGGTCCATCACGGTATGGATGAGCGCTTGTTCGCCCACATCGTCCAGATTGGAGTTGGGCTCGTCCAGCACCACCACGGCCGGACTGGCATAGATGGCACGCGCCAGGGCAATACGCTGTTTCTGCCCGCCGGACAGCATATTGCCGCCATCACCCAGACGGGTGTCGTAGCCCTGTGGCAGCCGCAGAATCATTTCATGCACCCCGGCGCGGGTGGCGGCCTCAATCACCAAGGCCGAGTCCACCTTGCCAAAGCGGGCAATGTTTTCGGCGATGCTGCCTTCAAACAACTCGATATCCTGCGGCAGATAACCGATGTGCGGTCCCAATTCGTCCTTGTTCCACTGGAACACATCCGCCCCGTCCAGCCGCACCTTGCCCGACTGTGCCGGCCAGACGCCCACCAGCAGGCGCGCCAGGGTGGATTTGCCCGCCGCACTGGGGCCGACAATGCCCACCACATCGGCATGTTGCACGGCAAAGCTGATGTTTTTCAGAATGGGCAGGCTGCTGCCCGGCGCTGCCGCCACCACGCCCTCAAGCTGCAGATTGCCTTGTGGCCGCGGCAGGCTCATGCCGCTGATGCGTGCCGGATACTCCACCAGCAGCTCATCCAGGCGCTGATAGGCGGCGCGGGCAGAGATCAGTTGCTTCCAGGTGGCGATGGCCATTTCCACCGGCTGCAAGGCGCGGCCCATCAGGATGGAACCGGCAATCATCATGCCGGGGGAAATTTCATTCTGGATGGCCAGTACCGCCCCCACTGCCAGCACCAGTGATTGCAAGGCCAGCCGTACCAGCTTGGAGAGCGCGCCAATGCGTGCGGCGCGGTCGGAAGCCTCGGTCTGTTTTTCCAGTACCCGGCTTTGCAGCAGGAACCAGCGCTCGCGCAGTGCCGGCAGCATGCCCATGGCTTCAATCACTTCGGCATTGCGCAGATTGTTGTTGGCGTAATTGCTGGCGGCAATGGCCGCCTGATTGGCCTCACCCAGCGGTTTGCGGGTGGATAGTTCGGTCAGCCAGGCCAGCGCGCACAGGATCAGCATGCCGGCCAGCACGAACAGGCCCAGCATCCAGTGGAACATGAAAGTGACCACCAGGTAGATGGGTGCCCACGGCGCATCGAAAAAGGCAAACAGGCCATTGCCGGTGAGAAACTGGCGCAGCGTGGTGAGGTCGTGCAGCGCCTGGCCGGCATTGCCGTTGTTGCGGCGCAAATTGCGCTCAAAGGCAGCGCTGAACACGCGAAAGTTCAGCTGCATGTCCAGTCGGTTACCCACCCGGATCAGCACCGCCGAGCGCACCAGCTCCAGCAGCGCCATCAGGCCATACAGCCCCACCACCATCAGGGTGAGCATCAGCAGCGTGGTTTCATTGCGACTGTGCAGCACCCGGTCGTAAATCTGCAGCATGTAGATGGAAGGCAGCAGCATCAGCAGATTGATGACGGCACTGAAACCAGCCAGCCGGTAAAACACCTGCCGGAAAGTGAGCATGATCTGCGCCAGTTCGGACCGGGATTGCAAAAGACGTTTCATGAGCGGAAATCTCGAAATGGCAGGTCGGCAGCAAAAGCGCAGGCCGCAACAGTACGGCCATGTAAATAAATGCAAGCAATCTTACCATTGACATGCAGCGCGCCTCATTTCCAGTTTAGTCAGCGGGTTAACGCTTCGCCGCCGGAAAATCACCGCCGGGCCAGGCTGGTCAATAGCGCACATGCGCGCTAAGGTAACCGGCTTGCTTGCATTGCACGGACACAGGATTGCCATGTTTATCGAAGACAGCAGCAGTATTGCCTACCGCCAGCTTGGCAGCGCTGACGGTACGGTGTTTTCCGTGCCGGAGTTCATCCTGCGGGTGGACGAGGCAGACTTCCATGGCTGGCAGCTGCGCTATGGCGAATGGACCGACTTTGCCGACCGCCCCGGTGCCGATGGTGCAGCCCAGGCGCTGCAGTTGGCGGTGGAGGAAATGCTGGAGCGGGTGGAATATCGCGGCAAATGAAAGCGCCCGGTCGTTTCACCAGAAACGGACCGGGCGGGCTGGGATGGCAGCCTGAGGGCTTGGGCGCTGCTCACCAGAGCGTAGCGCCCCTGGGCCAAGAAGGCGCTAGGCAGCAGCAGGCGCTTTGGTGGCGGCGCTTAGTGCTTCAGCATGATGTGGCGCACGCAGCTGTAATCTTCCAGCGCGTACATCGACATGTCCTTGCCATAGCCGGAGCGCTTCATGCCGCCATGCGGCATTTCACTCACCAGCATGAAGTGGGTGTTGACCCAGGTGCAGCCGTATTGCAGTTGGGCGCTCACCTGCATTGCCCGGCCCACGTCTGCCGTCCACACCGAGCTGGCCAGGCCGTAGTCGGAATCATTGGCCCACTGGATCACCTGCTGGGCATCATCAAACGGGGTGATGGACACCACCGGGCCAAACACTTCACGCTGCACGATTTCATCCTGCTGCCGTGCGCCGGCAATCACCGTAGGCTGGTAGAAGAAGCCCGGCCCCTCGCCCAGCTTGCCGCCGGTCAGCACTTCCACATGTGATTGTTGCTGGGCGCGCTCGACAAAGCTGGCCACCCGGTTGCGTTGGCGCTCGGAAATCAGCGGCCCCATTTCCACGCCTTCCAGATGCTGGTGGCCCACCTTGATGCTGCCCACCGCGCTGGCCAGATCGGCGGCAAAGCGTTCGTAAACACCTTTTTGCACATACAAGCGGCAGGCGGCGGTGCAATCCTGACCGGCATTGTAGTAACCGAAGGCGCGGATGCCCTCCACGGCTGCGGCCAGGTCGGCATCATCAAAAATGATGACCGGCGCCTTGCCACCCAGCTCCAGGTGGGTACGCTTGACCGAACGCGCGGCGGTTTCCAGCACGCGCTGGCCGGTGGACACATCGCCGGTGATGGAAATCATCCGTACTTGCGGCTGGGAGATCAGCGGGCTGCCCACGCTTTCGCCCCGGCCCAGCACCAGGTTGAACACCCCGGCCGGAAACAGGCCGGCCACCAGCTCGGCCAGCTTCAGCGTGGATAGCGGCGTCTGCTCGGATGGCTTGAGGACCACGGTATTGCCTGCCGCCAGCGCCGGTGCCATTTTCCAGGCTGCCATCATCAGCGGGTAGTTCCACGGCGCAATCGAGGCCACCACGCCCAGCGGGTCGCGGCGGATCATGCTGGTATGGCCAGGCAGGTATTCACCTGCCAGCATGCCGGTCTGGGCACGCACCGCGCCGGCAAAGAAGCGGAACACATCCACCACGGCGGGAATTTCATCATTCAGGGCCAGATGATAGGGCTTGCCGCAGTTGAGCGATTCCAGCCGGGCGAACTCCGGCCCGCGCGCCTCGATAGCATCGGCCAGTTGCAGCAGCCTTTCGGCACGCTCGCGCGGGGTGGTGGCGGCCCAGGCCGGGAATGCCGCCTGGGCGGCAGCCACGGCTGCCTGTACCTGTTCCAGCGATGCTTCGTTGATCTTCACGATCAGCTCACCGCTGGCCGGGTTGAGAATGGCTTCCGCATCGCCCTCCCCGGCCACGAATTCACCATTGATCAGCATTTTGCATTGCAGAGTCTTGTCCATGCTCAGTCCTCGTCGTCTATTTGCCGCTGCCGGCAATGTCTTCCGTGCCACGGGTCAGGGTATAAGCAGCCAGAATGGGCAGTGCTGTCATCAGCATCACGCACAGGGCCACCACATTGGTAATGGGTACATCGCGCGGCCGGGTAAGCTGGTTCAGCATCCAGATGGGCAGCGTCACTTCATTCCCGGCGGTAAAGGTGGTGACGATGATCTCGTCAAAACTCAAGGCAAAGGCCAGCATGCCGCCCGCCAGCAGCGCGGTGGCAATCTGCGGCAGGATGACATAGCGAAAGCTCTGCCACATATCGGCCCCCAGGTCTTGCGAGGCCTCCAGCAAACTGGTGCTGATACGGCGAAAGCGTGCAATCACGTTGTTGTACACCACCACCACGCAGAAAGTGGCGTGGCCGATGGCGATGGTCCAGAAACCCGGCGTGATGTCCGCCAGCCGGAAGGCCGACAGCAAGGCAATGCCGGTGATGATGCCGGGCAGTGCAATCGGCAGGATCAACATCATGGTGATGGCGTCCTTGCCCAGAAAGTCGCGCCGGTACAGCGCCGCGGCGGCCAGTGTGCCCAGCAGCAGCGCCAGCACCGTGGCCAGTGCCGCCAGCCGCAAGGACAGGCCGATGGCGGCCAGCACATCATCGCGGGCAAAGGCAGCGGCAAACCAGCCCAGGGTGAAGCCCTGCGGCGGAAAGCTGTAACCCGAACTTTCCGCATTGAAGGCATACAGCACAATCACAGCAATGGGCAAAAACAGGAAACCAATGCCGCCAAAGGCCAGCAGGCGCAGCCACCACGGGGCGCGGTCGGATTGATCAGAGTGCATCGAACGCTCCCAGTTTGCGGGCACCCAGCAGGTACAGGCCGATGATGCACACCGGCACCACGGTAAAGGCGGCGGCCAGCGGCATATTGCCGATGGAACCCTGCATGGTGTACACCATCGAGCCGATGAACAGGCCGGAAGGGCCGATCAGTTGCGGGATAATGTAGTCGCCCAAGGTCAATGAAAACGTGAAGATGGAACCGGCCACCACACCAGGGAAAGCCAGCGGCAGAATCACATGGCGGAAGGTTTGTGCACCGCTGGCACCCAGATCGCTACTGGCCTGCAGCAGATTGGCCGGCACCCGCTCCAGTGCCGCCTGGATGGGCAGGATCATGAAAGGCAGCCAGATATAGGTAAACACGGTAAAGCGCCCCAGGTTGGAGGTGGTGAGCGAATTGCCCCCCAGCAGCGGCAGTGTCATCAACCAGTCGACAATGCCCTGCAAGCCCAGCGACTGATAGGCCCAGTACACGATGCCGCCCTTGGCCAGCAACACCGTCCAGGCATACACCTTGACGATATAGCTGGCCCACATCGGCAGCATCACCGCCACATAAAAGAAGCCCTTCTGCCAGCCACGGGCATAGCGCACCATGTAATAGGCCAGCGGGAAAGCCAGCACTGCCGAGGCCAGCGACACCAGCGTGGCCATGCTGAGGGTGCGCAGCACCACGTCCAGATTGGCCGGCGACAGCAGTTGCCGGTAGTTTTCCAGCGTCAGTTCCCGGCTGACCGACATGGTGAAGTCGTCAAAAGTGAACACGCTTTGAGCCAGCAAGGTACACAGCGAACCCAGATACACCAGCACAAACCACAGCAGCGGCAGCGCCAGCAGCAACAGCAGTTGCAAGCCGGGGTGACGGTAGAGGGTGATGCCCAGGCGTATCAGCAATCCCTGCCGGGCTGGCGCAATCTGCCCCTGGGGCAGCGAAGCAGTCATCATCTTGTCCTCCTCAACCGGCCAAGGCATGCATGGCCTGTGCCGGCAGCCATACCGTAAGGGCCTGGCCCGGTGTCAATGCCAGCGTGGCAGCCGCATCGTCATTGGGCAGCACCATGCTGATGATGCGCTCCGGGCCGGCTTCCAGCTCGTAGCGGCTGACCGCGCCCAGATACTGCACATCCAGCAGACGGGTGGGCAGGCGGATGCCATCACCATCCTGGCCGTCTTGTGCCGGACGTATGCGCTCTGGCCGCACGGCAAAAGCCTGCTGCTGGCCGGTCAGGCTGGCGGCCCAAGCGGCATCGAACACATTGGAAGTACCGACAAAGTCGGCCACAAAGGCGGTGGCCGGACGGGTGTAGAGTTCTTGCGGGGCGGCAATCTGTTCGATACGGCCCTTGTTGAACACCGCCACCCGGTCCGACATCGACAGTGCCTCGCCCTGATCATGGGTGACATAGATGAAGGTAATACCCAGCTTGCGCTGCAGAGCTTTCAGCTCGGTCTGCATCTGTTCGCGCAGTTTCAGGTCCAGCGCGCCCAGCGGTTCATCCAGCAGCAGGACACGCGGCTGCAGGATCAGCGCCCGCGCCAGTGCCACGCGCTGCCGCTGGCCACCGGACAGGGCCGACGGGCGGCGGCTGCCGTACTGCCCCAGCTTGACCATTTCCAGCATGGCTTCGGCACGGCGATGACGCTCGGCACGGGCCACGCCCTTGATCATCAGCCCGTAGGCCACATTGTCCAGCACACTCATGTGCGGAAACAGCGCGTAGTCCTGGAACACGGTGTTGACGTCACGCAGATTGGGCGGCAGGCCAGCGGCTTCACGGCCGAAAATCTGGATGGAGCCACTGCTGGGCTGCTCGAAACCGGCAATCAGCCGCAGACTGGTGGTTTTGCCGGAACCGGACGGCCCCAGCATGGAAAAGAATTCGCCCTCGGCAATGGCAAGGTCGATCTGGTCAACCGCGCGCACGGCATCGTAATGGCGGCTGACCTGTTGGAAACGAACGGCAAGGCTCATGAACAAAGCTCCCCGCTGCCCACCGCTCGCACACCGGCAGGCAGCATGTTCTGCATGCGGTCAGCGACCGCCCATGATGGCAATGTAATCGGCAGTCCAGCGGCTGTAGGGCACACAGCTACCCTGGCTGCACTTGGCCACCGGCGTACGCCAGAAGCGGATCTGGCCGAAGCGGTCAAAACCGTTGCTCTGGCAGAAATTGCTGCCACCAGGAGCCTTGGTCTTGCAGGCGTCCGCCACCACCGGATTGGAACCAAACCATTCGGCCAGTGCGGATTGCAGATTCTTGTTGAGCGACCACTCCATCCACTTGTATGCACAAACCGGGTGCTGGGCCTGGGCATGCAGCATGGTGGTATCAGCCCAGCCGGTGGCCCCTTCTTGCGGAATGGTGCCGGCCACCGGGAATTTCTCTGCTTGCAGGGTGTTGATGGTGTACCCCCAGGCACTGGAAACCGCCACGCCTTCTTTCTTGAAGTCGTTCATCTGTACCGTGACATCGTGCCAGTAACGATGGGTCAGGCCCTTTTGCTGGCGCAGCAGTTGCAGCACGGCAGCGTACTGGGCCTCGTTCAGTTCATACGGGTCCTTGATGCCCAGCTTGGGGTTCTTGTGCATCAGGTAAAGCGCAGCGTCGGCAATATAGATGGCACCGTCGTATGCTTGCACCCGGCCCTTGTTGGGCTTGCCGTCCGGCAGATTGCCCGGCTCAAACACCACCGACCAGCTACTAGGTGCTTTGGGAAAGATCTTGCTGTTGTACATCAGGAAGTTGGCCCCCCACTGGTAGGGCACACCATAGGGCTTGCCGGCCACGGTGAACCAGTTGCCGTTCTTCACGCGCGGGTCCAGCGTCTTCCAGCTGGGAATCAGGGCCGGATTGATTTCCTGCACCTTCTTGCCATAAATCAGCCGCAGCGAGGCATCGCCCGATGCCGTCACCAGGTCGTAATTGGGCGAATTCATCAGCGACACCATTTCATCCGAGGTGGCGGCGGTCTTGACGTTCACCTGGCAACCGGTGGCTTTTTCAAAGCCGGTCACCCAATCGTAGTTCTTGTCGCTCTGACCACGTTCGATATAGCCCGGCCAGGCAATGATATTGAGCTTGCCTTCCGGCTTGCCCAGGCTGGTCAGCGGTGCGGCCAGCACGGCAGGGGCAATCAGGCTGGAACTGACCAAGGCGGCGGTCAGGCGAATCAGGCTGCTTTGCATCACGTTTCTCCTTCTCCAAGGACTGCGCATTGTGCGTCTGGGAATGTGTGAGCCGATTCTAGGCAGTGTTCGCCAGCGCCCCTAGCCAGTGTGGCCAATGACAGCAATTGGAAAAACAGATAGCTCATGCCAGAGGCAGGCAAATGGGAATAACGCAGACCACAGAAACTACACCGGACCGCCGTGCAGACCAGGTCTACCACATGACATTGGGTAATTTATCGAAAATTCCGATCAGCAATACGCGATTATCTTTTAAACAGATATCAGGAGAAGGTCTGTTTGTGGCTGCGACTGTACTCTCTGGCCAGGGTAAGGAAGTTATGGGTGTTGTCAGAAACCTGCATGCCGCGCCGCCATACCACCCCGACTTCCAGTGTCGGCGTTGCCTCCTGCAAGGGCAGCACCTCCAGCCTATCCCCCTCCAGCGACCAGGGGCGATACAGCACATCCGGCATGATGGCCAGCCCGGCACCAGTCGCCACCAGGCTACGCATGGCCTCCACCGACGCAGTACGCACCGCCAGTTGCGGCTTGCGGCCAATCTGCCGCCATAGCGCGGTGGCCACGTCTTCCAGCTCGTCCAGCTTCAGCGCCACCAAGGGCTGGTCGGCCAGATCCGACAGTGTCACCCCACCACCATCCAGCAAGCGATGACCGGAAGGCAGCCACAGGCGATAGCTGGATTGTTGCAACACCTCGGTATGCAAGGCCTGACGGTTCTGCACATTGGAAACAATGAGGACTGCGGCATCCAGCTCGCCATTGACCAGCAGGTGTTCGATATAGTCGCGCTGATCCTCCACCACCCGCACTTCCACTTGCGGGAAGGTGCTGCGAAACCGCTCCAGCAGATAGGGCAGAAAGTAACCGCATACCAGGCTGGTGACGCCGATATTGAGCTGGCCGGTGACGGCATCAGGTCGGGTAGACAGGGCTTCGCGGGCATGGCGCACCGAGGCCAGAATCTGGTGGGCATGGCGCAGAAACTGATAACCGGCATGGGTCAGGCTCATGCCACGGGCGTGACGGGTAAACAACAGCACCCCCAGATCATCCTCCAGCGCGCGAATGGCCTCAGTCACCACCGATTGCGAAACATTCAGGTCCTGCACCGCACGAGAAATGGATTCCATCTCGGCCACGGCAACAAAATAGCGCACGTTTTTCAGCGTGATCGACACCCCAACCCCTTTCAACTACCAGTCCTTGTTATCTGGCAGATTGTGCCCGAGCGCAGCCAGGACGGACAGCACAATGCAAAAAGCCCAGTCATTGCTGACTGGGCTTCAAATGCTTGGCTCCCCGAGCAGGGCTCGAACCTGCGACCTGCGGATTAACAGTCCGTCGCTCTACCGACTGAGCTATCAGGGAATTGCCTAAAGAGAAAGCTATTCTATAAACTCTTTGTGAAACCGTCAAGCCCCTGCAAGTAGTTTTTGCAGGGGCCATGCACGGCATCAGCTATTGCGGGTTTCCACCTGCTTGAGTTCAATCGCCACCGGCTGCTCTGCTGCCTGACGCACCACATCGCGGCGACGCGGACCAGTCGGCACTTCCACTTGTGGCACCACCACGTCGGATACCGCCTTGGTGGCAACCATCACCAGGCCGCCCAGATCCGCCGGCAACTCGGCTTCCAGCTTGGGCTGGGCTGCTGCCGCAGTTTCCACCACCACCGGTGCCACGGCCACAGGCTCGCTCACGGCAACTTCTGCAACTTGGGCAGCAGCAGGCTGTTCGGCAGGTGCCGCTTCGGCGGCAATGGCCACCTCAGCCTGCGCCACCTTGGTTTCAACCACGGTGCTGATCTGCTCCAGCGGGGCAGCCACTTCGGCAACTTCCACAGTCTCGACAGCCACAGCAGCTTCGGTAACGACAACTGCAGCAGGCGCAGCCACCTCGGCCACCACCACTTGTTCTGCCTGCGCAGCCGGTTCGGGTGCAACTTCAACCGGGGCGGCTTCAACAGCAAGGGTCTCGACCGGTGCCGCCACCGGGGCAACAACTTCTTGCGCTACCTCGGCCGGAGCCACGGCAACTTCCACCACGTCCACTGCAACGGCAGCTTCTGCTGCCGGCTGGGCGATCACTTCGGCAGCCGGCTGGGCGACAGCGTCGGCAGCTACCGCAACCGCAGCAGCGGCAGCCACGCCAGCAACCGCCGCCACTTCGGCAGTCACATCGCCAGCAGCAGTTTCTGCCACCTGAGCAGTGTTATCGCCTTCGACATTGTCACGGCGACGGTCACGACGGCCACGACGACGACGACCACGTTCGCCACGCTCTTGTTGCTCGGCAGACTCGGCGGCAGCTTCCACACCTTCAGCGCTGTTCAGGTTCAGTTCTTCCTGCGCGGCAGCCTGCGGCTTGTCAGCTTCGTTGCGCTCGGCCTGCTGGCGACGACGGGACGGCTTCTCGGCCGCCTGCGGTGCAGCTTGTTCGCTACGCTCTTCAGTTTGCGGGCGGGCATTCTGTTCACGCGCTTCGCGGTTTTCACGCGGCTCGCGTTCACGACGCTGACGCGGTTCGCGTTGCGGCTGTTCGCTGCGCTCGGCACGTTCCGGACGCTCTGCGCGTTCGGTACGCTCGGCACGTTCCGGGCGTTCTACGCGTTCCGGACGCTCTTGACGATCGCCACGGTCACGGGAGGACTGACGACGGCCATCCTGACGCTCGCCATCGGCACGGGCTTCGGTCGGACGCTTGCCGGCTTCTTCGCCATGACGACGTTCATTGTGATCACGACGCGCCTGGCTGCCCGGACGACGCTCGTTATTACGCTGACGGTTGCCATTGCGCTGACCTTCGCGCTGGCCGGCAGCGGCCGGTTTTTTCTTCTCGTTTTCCTGCGGAGCAGCTTCCGGCTCGGCAAACAGGCTCTTCACCCAGCCGAAGAAACGGCTGACCACGCCCTGCTCGGCCACCACCGGTGCAGCGGCGGCAACGGGCTGGGAGGATACCGGGGCCGGCTGTTGCGGGGTAATGCCCTTGACTGCGGCTTCCTGACGCTCGGCCTTCGGCTTTTCCTGACCAAAGTTGGTGATGATGTCTTCTTCCTGCACTTCCACGCGCAGATAGCTCGGGCCATCGCCCAGTTCGGCCA
Source organism: Aquitalea magnusonii (assembly GCF_002217795.2). NCBI lineage: Bacteria > Pseudomonadati > Pseudomonadota > Betaproteobacteria > Neisseriales > Chromobacteriaceae > Aquitalea > Aquitalea magnusonii. Next base: position 759,077 of record NZ_AP018823.1, on the reverse strand, counting down.
GATCGTCGTGACGGATACGGGCGATCTTGTAATGCGGGGTTTCCAGATGGATGTTCGGAATCAGCACCACATCCACGTCCAGACGCTCTTCGATGGAGTGGATTTCGGCACGCTTTTCGTTCAGCAGGAAGGTGGCGACGTCAACCGGCACTTGTGCGTGTACTGCACCGGTGTTTTCCTTCATCGCCTCTTCCTGGATGATGCGCAGGATGTGCAGGGCGGAGGATTCGGTACCACGGATGAAGCCGATGCCATGGCAGCGCGGGCAAGGCTCGTGGCTGGTTTCGCCCAGCGACGGCTGCAGACGCTGACGTGACAGTTCCAGCAGGCCAAAGCGGGACAGCTTGCCCATTTGCACGCGGGCGCGGTCGTGCTTCAGCACATCGCGCAGCTTGTTTTCCACTTCGCGCTGGTTTTTCGGGTTTTCCATGTCGATGAAGTCGATCACGATCAGACCGCCCAGGTCGCGCAGACGCAGCTGGCGGGCGATTTCTTCGGCGGCTTCAACGTTGGTGCGCAGTGCGGTTTCCTCGATGTCGGCACCCTTGGTGGAGCGGGCGGAGTTGACGTCGATGGAGACCAGTGCCTCGGTGTGGTCGATCACGATGGCACCACCGGACGGCAGCTGCACGCTGCGCGAGAAGGCGGTTTCGATCTGGTGTTCGATCTGGAAGCGGGAGAACAGCGGTACGTGATCCTTGTACAGCTTCACGCGATGCACCATGTTGGGCATCACGTGGCTCATGAACTGGCGGGCCTGTTCGTAGATTTCGTCGGTGTCGATCAGGATTTCGCCGATGTCCGGATGGTAGTAGTCACGGATGGCGCGAATCACCAGGCTGCCTTCCTGCAGAATCAGGAAAGGCGCGCTTTGCGAGCCGGCCGCGCCTTCAATGGCACGCCACAGCTGCATCAGGTAACCCATGTCCCATTGCAGTTCTTCCAGATTGCGGCCGATACCGGCGGTACGGGCAATCAGGCTCATGCCATTGGGGACTTCCAGCTGGGAGAGCAGGTCTTTCAGTTCCTGACGTTCTTCACCCTCGATGCGGCGCGATACGCCACCACCACGCGGGTTATTCGGCATCAGGACCAGATAGCGGCCAGCCAGGCTGATATAGGTGGTGAGGGCTGCGCCCTTGTTGCCACGCTCGTCCTTTTCCACCTGGACAACCACTTCCATGCCTTCACGCAGCACGTCCTGAATACGCGGACGGCCACCGTCATAGCCCTGGAAATAAGAACGGGAGACTTCCTTGAACGGCAGGAAGCCGTGACGTTCGGTACCGTAATCGACAAAGCAGGCTTCAAGGGAGGGCTCGATGCGGGTGATGATGCCCTTGTAGATGTTCCCTTTACGTTGTTCCTTGCCAACGGTTTCGATATCGAGGTCAACGAGCTTTTGCCCGTCAACGATGGCAACGCGCAGCTCTTCGGCCTGCGTTGCATTAAACAACATGCGTTTCATAAACATTCCCTGCGCAGGCACTCACGCAAGGGATGCAGCCAGTATTTGACGGCCCAGAGGCTATTGATGGGCGCTTTCCGAAAGAAGTGTTGGTATAAAGATCATTACAACCGAGATATCAAGCCTACTTCCTGACGTAATTTCACACGAGCCCGGGGGTTTGAGCGCATTGGCGCAACGGATATTTTCTTCCGGGCTGCCATCACGGGCAGCCTGGACAAACTGGAGGGTAATCGTGCCGGGTCAAACTTTGCTGCAAGATTTCCTGACTGGCTTTGCATCAGGAAATGGAATACTCGTGAGTGCGTTATGCGACTAAATGCATTACCATCGCTGCTTTTTGGTGAGCGAGTTAACCTTGGCTGCGGCCGGTTGACGCGGCATCAGGTCAGGGTCATTACCCTGCCGGCCGGTTCACTTTCCCGCAGCAGCATCACGCGGCAATACTGCCTGTGACCATGGCTTTCCGGAACGCTGTCATCGCACTGAAATGTGCGGTTGAGCGCACGAAGTATAAGCAATATGACTGACATTCGCAAAGACTCCGTCACGTTTCTTGACGTGGACGAGGGAGATTCCGGCCAGCGGCTGGACAACTTTCTGGTACGCATTCTCAAAGGCGTGCCAAAAAGCCATATTTACCGCATTCTGCGCTCGGGCGAAGTCCGGGTGAACAAAGGCCGTATCGACGCTGCTTACCGCATCCAGGCGGGCGATTCGATCCGCATTCCACCCATCCGCCTGGCCGAGCGCCCGGTCAATGATGTGCCGCCGGGCAGTTTTCCGGTGGTATACGAAGACACGGCCCTGCTGGTGATCGACAAGCCGGCCGGCGTGGCGGTACACGGCGGCAGCGGCGTGTCCTTTGGTGTGATCGAACAATTGCGCAAGGCGCATCCGGACTGGAAATACCTGGAGCTGGTACACCGGCTGGACCGCGAAACCTCCGGCCTGCTGATGCTGGCCAAGAAACGCTCGGCGCTGGTGAAGCTGCACGACATGATGCGCGCGAACGTGCCGGACAAACGCTATCTGGCTCTGGGCATCGGCCAATGGGACCCCAGCAAGAAAGCGGTCAAGCTGCCCTTGTTCAAGTTCCACACCGCCGACGGCGAACGTCGCGTCAAGGTGGCCGAAGGCGACGACGGCCAGTTTGCCCACACCAATTTCAGCATTGTGGAACGCTTTGCCGACTTCACCCTGGTGGAAGCCCATTTGCGTACCGGTCGCACCCACCAGATCCGCGTACACATGCAAGCCAGTGGCTGTCCGATTGCCGGTGATGAAAAATACGGCGACTTTGCGCTTAACAAGGAACTGGCGCGCAGCGGCCTCAAGCGCATGTTCCTGCACGCGCGCAGCCTGACCCTGCCCCACCCGCTGACCGGCGAGCCACTCAAACTGGAAGCCCCCTTGCCTGCCGAACTGGAAGGCTTTTTGCAGAAACTGAGGCGCTGATGGCACGTGTTTACGACCTGCTGGTATTCGACTGGGACGGTACGCTGATGGACTCCACCGCGCATATCACCCACTCCATCCAGAATGCCTGCCGCGAACTGGGCCTGCCGGTGCCAGACCGCCAGGCCGCCAGTCATGTGATCGGCCTGCGGCTGGATCAGGCGCTGCACATGGCCTGCCCCGGCCTTGACGACAGCCAGCACAAAGCCCTCACCGAGAGCTTCATCCGCCATTACCGCAGCAGTGACGATGGCGTGACATTGTTTGATGGTGTGCGCGAAGGCCTGCACGCCTTGCGCGAACGCGGCGTGTTCATCGCGGTGGCCACCGGCAACAGCCGGGTGGGCCTCAATCGCCTGCTGGCGGAAACCGGCCTGGGGCCTTTGTTTGATGCCACCCGCACCGTGGACGAATGCCACTCCAAACCGCATCCGGCCATGCTGCAGGAAATCAGCGACGAGTTGGGCGTGGAACTGGCGCGCACCGTGATGATTGGCGACACCAGCCACGACCTGAACATGGCACTGAATGCGCGGGCCCATGGCGTGGGGGTAAGTTACGGCGCCCACGACGTGAAGCTGCTGCAGGACTGCCAGCCGCAAACCATCGTTCACAGTTTTGCGGAGTTGCAGCAATGGCTGCTGACACGGCTAGACTGATCTGCGACAGCGCGGCCCTGCTCGATAGCGGCCGCGCGGTGCGCTTTGAAGTGCCTGGCCCGGATGGCCAGCCGCAAGCTGCCATCGCCCTGCGCTATCAGGGCCGGGTGTACGGCTATCTGAACGCCTGCCGCCACATTCCCATCGAGCTGGATTTGCAGGATGGCAATGTATTTGATCTGTCCGGCCAGTACCTGGTGTGCAGCATGCATGGCGCACTGTATTTGCCGGCAAATGGCCGCTGCGTGGGCGGCCCTTGCCGCGGGCAAAGCCTGCAGGCGCTGCCGCTGATGGAGGCGGAGGGCAAGGTATGGCTGAATGTCATGCCTGACTGATTTTTGCTAGACTGCCGACATTCGCACTCAGGGCAAGCACAATGAACGACACTCCGAACTGGGAACGCCAGCTAGTGGAAAAACTGGCCATGGCCGCCGTGGTGGAACAACGCCGCGCCCGACGCTGGAAAATCTTTTTCCGCCTGGTGTGGCTGGGCATCATCGCTGCACTACTGGCCACCATCTTCCTGCGTAATGATGACAAATCGACCGAGGCCCTCACCGGCAGCGGCCACACTGCCGTCATCAGCCTGGATGGCGTGATCGACAGCGAAAACAATACCGCCGAAAAACTGAGCGCCGCACTGGAAGACGCCTACGGAGACCGCGGCACGCGCGGCATCATCATCGAGGCCAACAGCCCTGGCGGCAGCCCGGTGCTGTCCGGCATGGCCTATGATGAAATCCGCCGCCAGAAGAAGCTGCACCCCAGCATCCCGGTGTATGTCACGGTGCAGGAAGTGTGCGCCTCCGGTTGCTATTACATTGCCGCCGCTGCCGACAAGATTTTTGTCGACAAGGCCAGCATCATCGGCTCCATCGGCGTACTGTCGGACGGCTTTGGCTTTACCGGGCTGATGGACAAGCTGGGCGTGGAGCGCCGCCTGAAGACAGCAGGTGAAAACAAGGCCATGGGCGACCCCTTCTCCCCGGTCAATCCCAAGCAGGATGCCATCCGCCAGCAATTGCTGGATGACATCCACCAGCAGTTCATCAAGGCGGTGAAGGATGGCCGCGGCAGCCGGCTCAAGAGTGATCCGCAGCTTTTTTCCGGCATGGTGTGGATTGGCGAGAAGGGCATTCCGCTGGGACTGGCCGACGGCCTGGGTAATACCCGCTCGGTTGCGCGCGACGTGATCAAGGCAGAAAAAACCGTGGATTACACTCAACAGGATGACCTGTCCAGCCGCGTGGCACGCAAGATTGGCGTGGAGTTTGCCGGCGGCGTACGCAGCCTGTTCAACACCCGCCTGTTCTGATCATACGGTCCACGGAGCACACAATGGCACGCAGAAGACGTCGGCAGGAAGAAGAACACGAGAACCACGAACGCTGGCTGGTTTCCTATTCCGACTTCATCACCCTGCTGTTTGCCTTTTTCGTGGTGATGTATGCCATTTCCTCGGTCAACGAAGGCAAATACCGGGTGTTGTCCTCCGCCATCGTCGATGCTTTCCGTAGTGGTTCTGCCATCAATATCCAGACCACCCCGCCCACCGGCGGAGCCAACACCATGATAGAGATTCCCGACACCAAGCCGATTGCCAAGGCGGTAAAGGGTGATCACCACATCGACCCGGCTTCCAAGCAGGGTTCACTGGCCGCCGACATGGCCAAGGTGATGGACCCGCTGGTCAAGGGCGGCCAGGTCAACATCACGCAAAGCCCCAAGGGCATTACCGTGGACATCCGCGACACCGCCCTCTTTCCGGTAGGCCAGGCAACACCCAACGACCAGTCACGTCAGATCATGTCCAGCATGGCTGCCCTGCTGTCCAAGGTGGACAACCAGATCCGGGTGGAAGGCTTTACCGACAACGTGCCGATCAAGACCTCCACCTATCCCTCCAACTGGGAGCTGTCCGCCGCACGGGCCGGCAGCGTGGTGCGGCTGTTCCAGGAAAACGGCATCAGCCCGGCACGGCTGGTTGCCGTGGGGCGTGGCGAAAATCTGCCGGTGGCCGACAATGCCACTCCGGACGGCCGCGCCACCAACCGCCGCGTCTCCATCACCGTGCTGGCTGAAGACCAGAACGAAGCCGAAGTGCTGCCATCGCGATCTTCCACCAGCGCGGCATCCGCGCCTGCCGCGGTGCCGGTGGGCAAGTAGCCCTCACAACATAACAGGACATTTTGATGAGCACTCCGCTTCCAGCAGCCGCCCTGGCGCAGCTATTTCACGATGCCCGCACTCACAGCCACTGGCAGCAGCGGGAGGTCAGCGATGAAACGCTGCAACAATTGTTTGAGCTGCTCAAGCTTTGCCCCACCAGCGCCAATGCCTCGCCAGCACGCTTTGTCTTCCTCAAAAGCAGCGCTGCCAAGGAACAACTGCGCCCCTTCTTGATGGAAGGCAATGTGGACAAAACACTTAGCGCACCGGTGTGCGTGATCGTGGCCCAAGACATGCAGTTTTACGAACATCTGCCGCGCCTGTACCCGCATGCCGATGCCAAGAGCTGGTTTGAAGGCAATGCCGCAGCGATAGAATCCACCGCGGCACGCAACAGCAGCCTGCAAGGCGCTTACCTGATCATGGCTGCGCGCTCGCTGGGACTGGACTGCGGCCCGATGTCCGGCTTTGACAATGCCGGCGTGGATCAGGCCTTTTTCCCGGATGGACGGTTCAAATCCAACTTCCTGATCAATCTGGGCTATGGCGAAGCCGGCAAGCTGCACCCGCGCGCGCCGCGCTTTGATTTCGCCGACGTCTGCCAGATCCTCTGAGCCGCCATTCTGACGGTCAGCCAGGCTGCTGACCGTCAAAACTTCGGTTTCACCTGCCTCCCCGGTTATACTAGCGGCCATATTCACTCCGGAGACGCCGATGCTCTACCCCCTTCTGCGCCCTCTGCTGTTCAGATTTGACGCAGAAACCGCCCACGAACATACCCTGCACCTGCTGGACAAGGCACACCAGTTGCGCCTGCTGTCCCTGGCAGCCCCCGCGGCCACGCGTGCGCCAGTCAAGGCCATGGGCCTGACCTTTCCCAATGCGGTAGGCCTGGCGGCAGGGCTGGACAAGAACGGTGATCATATCGATGCACTGGCGGCACTGGGTTTCGGTTTTCTGGAAATCGGCACCATCACGCCACGCCCGCAAGATGGCAACCCCAAACCGCGCCTGTTCCGCGTACCGGAGCATCAGGGCATCATCAACCGCATGGGCTTCAACAACCGTGGTGTCGATGTGCTGCTGGACAATGTGCGCAATTGCCACTTCAACGGCGTATTGGGCATCAATATCGGCAAGAATGCGGTCACTCCCATCGAAAATGCCGTGGATGACTACCTGATCTGCCTGGACAAGGTATATGCCTATGCCAGCTATATCACGGTCAACATCTCCTCGCCCAACACCAAGAATCTGCGTCAGTTGCAACAGGGCGATGAACTATCCCGCCTGCTGACTGCTCTCAAAACCCGTCAGCAGCAATTAGCCGACCAGCATGGCCGCTACGTGCCGCTGGCAGTCAAGATTGCGCCCGACCTGGACGACGAACAGATTGCCGACATTGCCCGCTTGCTGACTGTCAACAAGATTGATGGTGTGATTGCCACCAATACCACCTTGTCGCGCGTGGAGATTGCCGGCCATCCCTTGCAAGACGAGGCCGGGGGCCTGTCTGGCGCGCCGGTACGTGAGCGCTCGACAGCACTGATTCGCAAGCTGGCACGCGAACTGGACGGCAGCCTGCCCATCATTGGCGTAGGCGGTATTTTCAGTGGCGCGGATGCCGTGGAAAAACTGCAAGCTGGTGCTGCGCTGGTGCAACTGTACAGCGGCCTGATCTATCAGGGTCCGCCACTGATTTCCCAGTGCAGCCAGGCCATTGCGCGGCATTTGCAGCAACAATCCCGAAACTGATTTCAAGGAGCCCATCATGTTTTACAAGATGACCCGCCTGGCCTTGCTGGGCAGCCTTTCACTCGGCCTGCTGGCCGGCTGCGCCACCTCGGACTCGGCTGCAGTCTATTCGCAAGGCCAGATGCGCCGCGCACAAACCGTTGAACTCGGCACCGTGGTATCGGTGAGCAACGTGAAGATGGAAGGCAAGAACAACGAACTGCTGACGCTGGGCGGTGCCGCCTTGGGCGGACTGGCTGGCAGTGAGCTGGGTGGTGGCCGCGGTTCGATTGCCGGCGGCATTGTCGGCGCACTGGCCGGCGGCTTTGGCACCCAGGCCGCCCAGCGTAGCCTGGGCACCAAGAACGCACTGGAAGTGACCGTCAAGCTGGATGGCAGTGGCCGCATGATTTCCATCGTGCAGGATGCCGACATCCCGCTGGCCGCCGGCCAGCGCGTGCGGGTACTGACCGGCAGTGGCGACGATCGCGTAGTCCCCTTCTGACCAGCAGCACTATGCAACACGCAACAGGCTGAGCTGGCTCGGCCTGTTGTGCATTTGCCGCCTCAGGCCGTTGGCGGCATCCTTACCCAGCGCCCATCATGCAGGCACTCCAGCGGACGGTACTGCGACTTGTAGGCCATCTTGCGACAATCGGCAATCCAGTAGCCCAGGTACAGATAGGGCAAGCCCCATGTCCGCGCCAGTTCCACCTGCCACAGCACATTGAACACGCCATAGCCCGCCTTGGTATCTTCCGGCGCGTAAAAGGTATACACCGCCGACAGTCCATCCGACAGACGGTCGATCAGGCTGACCATTTTCAGCTCTCCTGCCAGCCGGAACTCCGCCAGCACACTCTCGACACCGCTTTTCAGGATGAACTCCGAATACTGCTGCACATTGTCCTCGGCCATGCCGCCTCCAGCATGGCGTGATTGCTGATAACGGTGATAGAGCTGGTAATGATCGTCACGGAACTCCAGCGGCAACAGCCTGACATCCATCTGCTGCAGACGCCTCCAGCCGCGACGCTGGCTGCGGTTGGGCACAAACTCCGCCACCGGCAGCCTCACCGGCACGCAAGCCTGGCAACTGTCGCAATACGGTCGATAGGTATACAGGCCGCTACGGCGAAAACCCAGCTTCACCAACTGGCTATACACGGCGGCGTCGATGGCTTCGGCAGGAATGGCTACCTGCGACCGCGCCTGGCGATCGTCCAGATAGCTGCAAGGGTACGGTGCGGTTGCATAAAAATGGATGGCAACCGCCGATGGGGCATCACGATGGCTCATTGTCGAAGTGATAGGTCCACATGCTGTCCGCCTGGGGTTCAAGCGTACTTTGCTTCAGCTTAGCAAGAAAAAGGCTTCTTGGAATCAGCCTTGCCCCCAGACTTTCCAGATGCCGGGTGTGCATCTGGCAATCGATCATCCGGACACCATGCTGCCCCAGGTGGCGGGCCATGTGGACAAAGGCAATCTTGGAGGCATCAGTACGGTGAGAAAACATCGATTCGCCGTAAAACATCCGGCCTAGTGCGACACCATACAAACCACCGGCAAGCTCACCATCCATCCACACTTCAAAGGAGTGGGCGGCACCAAGAGCATGCAGCCGGCAGTAGGCATCCACCATGGGCGGGATGATCCAGGTTCCGGCAGCACCGGGGCGGGGTGCGGCACAGGCCGCAATCACCTGCGCAAAGGCGGTATCAATAGTTACACGGTAGGAACGATTACGCAGCACCTTGTCCAGCGAACGCCTGACGTGCAGTTGCTCGGGAAACAGCACCATGCGGCGGGCTGGCGACCACCACAAGATGGGCTCTCCCTCGGAAAACCATGGGAAGATGCCCTGGGAGTAGCCCAGTAGCAGCCGGGCTGGAGACAAGTCCCCGCCGGCGGCCAGCAGGCCATCCGGCTCGGCCAGTGCGGTACGAACCGGAGGAAACACCAGTTCTTGGCCAAGCCAGGGAATCATTACTTACTGCCGGACTTGCCCTGGCACTCTACACATTCGCCATACAGGTACAGGGCGTGCTCGGCGATGCGAAAACCGTGCTGGGCAGCGATGCGGTCTTGCAGTGCTTCGATTTCCGGATCGAAAAACTCCATCACGCTGCCACACTTCACGCACACCATGTGGTCGTGATGACCGCCCTGGTTCAGCTCGTAGACAGCCTTGCCAGATTCGAAATGGTGACGCACCAGAATGCCCGCCTGCTCAAACTGAGTGAGCACACGGTAGATGGTGGCCAGGCCGATATCGATATTTTCGGCCAGCAGTTTACGGTAGACATCTTCGGCAGACATGTGGCGGTCTTCGGTCATCTCGAACAGGTCAAGAATCTTCAGACGCGGGCCGGTAGCCTTCAGGCCGATATCTTTAAGGTGACTGGCTTTGCTCATCGTGATATAAATTGGGTCGATTTTTGAAGCATGATAAAGCCTTTTTGCGGCTTTGCCTAACATCGCCAGTTAAATATTACTCAGCTCATCGGAGTCTCATGCGCGCCCTGACCATCGCTGCCGTCATTGCCCTCTCCGGCTGCACCTCCATGAATCCCGTCCACTGGATTAGTCCTTACAAAATGGAAATCCAGCAGGGCAACTATGTCACCGCAGATGCCGTGGCCAAACTCAAACCCGGCATGACCCGTTCGCAGGTTCGCTTCCTGCTGGGTACGCCGCTGCTGACTGATGCCTTCCACGGCAATCGCTGGGATTATCCTTATCAGGATACCAAGCAAGGCACACTGGTTGACAAGAAACTGCTGACCGTTTTCTTTGACGGTGACACCATGGTGCGTGTGGAAGGTTCGGCGCAACCGGCAGAACGCCCGCTGCTACCGCTTGACGCATCGGCTCCGGCCCAGCAGGCACAGCCCGCCGCGCAGGAAGGTGCAAAACAATGAGTGAACTGAATGTCGTCATTGTTGGTGCTGCCGGCCGCATGGGCCGCACGCTGATCGAATCCGTGCTGGCCACGCCCGGTGCCCGTCTGCACGCCGCTATTGACCGTGCCGGTTCCGACTTCATCGGTCAGGATGCCGGCCTGTTCATCGGCCAGCAGACCGGCGTGAAGATTGCCAGTGATTTTGCCGCCGCCCTGTCCGGTGCCGACGTGGTGATCGACTTCACCCGTCCGGAAGCCACGCTGGACTACCTGCAACACTGCCAGCAGCACGGCGTGCAGATGATTATCGGCACCACCGGCTTTGACGATGCCGGCAAGGCCGCCATCAAGGCTGCCAGCGAAAAAATCGGCATCGTATTTGCCTCCAACTTCAGCGTCGGGGTCAACCTGACCTTCAAGCTGCTGGACATGGCAGCCCGCGTGCTGAACGAGGGCTACGATATCGAAATTACCGAAGCGCATCATCGCTTCAAGGTGGATGCCCCGTCCGGTACCGCCCTGCGCATGGGCGAGGTGATTGCCGACGCGCTGGGCCGTGACCTCAAGCAATGCGCGGTCTATGGCCGTGAAGGCGTCACTGGCGAACGCGATCCGAATACCATCGGCTTTGCCACGGTGCGTGCCGGTGATGTGGTTGGCGATCACACCGTGCTGTTTGCCACATTGGGCGAACGCGTGGAAATCACCCACAAGGCTTCCAGCCGTGCCACCTTTGCCAATGGTGCCGTGCGCGCGGCCAAATGGCTGGCAGAAAAGCCGTCCGGCCTGTTCGACATGCAGGACGTGCTAGGCTTGCGTTAACGCCCGCGCAGCGCCCTGCCTGGGCCAATCTGGCCTGCTGACAGCGCTGCCCACAACGCAAAAGACCCGGTTTTACCGGGTCTTTTGCATGCCAGGGGGCCTTCAACGCCTGCCGCTTCAAGCCAGTCCCCCCTTGGCGGCAAGCGGGTAACAGACTGCCCTTACCTGCACAGAAGCCGATTGCCGGCTTTTCTGCCTGCGATGGTCTATAGCCGTTGCAGCTCCAGATTGGATTTCACTTCAAAACGCTGGCTGATGTTGCCGTCGTTGTCTGCGCTTTCCAGCCGCACATCAAAGCCCCACAAGCGCCCCACGTGCTTGAGCACTTCCTGCGCACTGCCTTCGTCCAGCGGACGGCGATTGTGCATGGTGTGACGCAGGGTCAGGCTGCGATCCCCGCGTACATTCACCGACCACACCTGGATATTCGGCTCGCGCGAACCCAGATTGTATTGCTCGGCCAGCTTGCTGCGGATGTCGCGGTAGCCGTTTTCATCATGAATGGCCGACACTTCCAGCTTGTCCTCATGGTCGTCATCACGAATGGCGAACAGGCGGAATTCACGGATCAGCTTGGGTGACAGGTACTGCGAGATGAAGCTCTCGTCCTTGAAGTTCTTCATGGCGAACTCCAGCGATGCACGCCAGTCGGTACCGGCCAGATCGGGGAACCAGGCCTTGTCTTCCTCGGTGGGGTTCTCGCAAATGCGCTTGATGTCCTGGTACATGGCAAAACCCAGCGCATACGGGTTGATGCCGTTATACCAGCGTGCGGTTACCGGCGGCTGGTACACCACATTGGTGTGACTTTGCAAAAACTCCATCATGAAGCCATCGGTCACCAGCCCTTTTTCGTACAGGCGGTTGAGAATGGTGTAATGCCAGAAGGTGGCCCAGCCCTCGTTCATCACCTGGGTCTGGCGTTGCGGGTAGAAATACTGGGCAATCTTGCGCACGATGCGCACCAGTTCGCGCTGCCACGGCTCCAGCAGCGGCGCGGATTTTTCGATGAAGTACAGCAGGTTTTCCTGCGGTTCGGCCGGGAAACGCGGCGGCTCGCGATTGGCATCATCCTTGTCACGGCGCGGAATGGTGCGCCACAAGTCGTTCACCTGCATTTGCAGATACTGCTCGCGTTCTTCCTGCCGCGCCTGTTCTTCGGCCAGCGACAGCTTTTGCGGCCGCTTGTAGCGGTCCACGCCGTAATTCATCAGCGCGTGGCAGGAGTCCAGCAGTTCTTCCACCGCATCGATGCCATAACGCTCCTCGCATTTGCTGATGTAGGACTTGGCAAACACCAGGTAGTCGACAATGGCCGAGGCATCGGTCCAGGCACGGAACAGGTAATTGCCCTTGAAGAAGCTGTTGTGGCCATAGGCGGCATGGGCAATCACCAGCGCCTGCATGGTCATGGAGTTCTCTTCCATCAAATAGGCAATGCAGGGGCTGGAATTGATGACGATTTCGTAGGCCAGGCCCATCTGGCCGCGCTTGTAGCTTTTTTCGGTGGAGACGAAATGCTTGCCGAAGCTCCAGTGGTGATAATTCACCGGCATGCCTACCGAGGAGTAGGCATCCATCATCTGCTCGGCAGTAATCACCTCCAGCTGGTTGGGATAGACATCCAGCTTGAATTCATCCACCGCAATCTTGCGGATTTCACGGTCGTACTCGTCAATCAGGTCGAAGGTCCATTCGGACCCGGTGGAAATGGGTGTCATGCTGTTTTCCCCTTGGCTGACAGCCCTTGCGCTCAAGCGCGCGTGGCTGGCTGGCGTTTGAACAGCTCCCGGAAAACCGGATAAATGTCGGAGGCAGAACGGATTTTCTGCATGGCAAAGTGACGCTGGCGCTCCTTGACCTTGAGGTACTCGTACCACAGGTTCTGCGGCTCCCCTTCGGTGATTTCGATGTAGGCGAAATACTGGCAGTAAGGCAGCAGTTGTTCTTCCATGATGCGGCCGCAATTGGCCGAATCACTGTCCCAGTTGTCGCCATCGGATGCCTGGGCGGCGTAGATGTTCCACTCGCTGCTGCTGTAGCGTTTCTTGACGATGTCCGCCATCAGGTTGAGTGCGGAGGACACCACGGTGCCGCCGCTTTCGCGCGAATGGAAAAAGTCTTCTTCGTTCACCTCCACCGCACTGGTGTGATGACGGATGAACACCACTTCGATCTTGTCGTAGTTACGCTGCAAAAACAGGTAGAGCAGGATGAAAAAGCGCTTGGCCATGTCCTTCTTCTGCTCGTCCATGGAACCGGACACATCCATGATGCAGAACATCACCGCCTGGCTGGTGGGTTTGGGCTGCTGGATCCGGTTGTTGTAACGCAAATCGAAGGGGTCGATGAAAGGAATGCTGGCCAGCTTCTCGCGCAGCAGATGAATGCGTTTGCGTTGCTCACGCACGTCCTGCGTGCTTTCATCGTCCGATTCCAGCAGTGCGTCCAGATCCTCCTCGGCCTCGCCCAGCCGGGCTAGCGTTGGCGCAGCCATGGCCACCCGCCGCGCCAGCGCACCGCGCAAGGAGCGCACGATGCTGATATTGGCCGGGGTGCCGTCATTGGTGTAACCGGCACGCACCTGCTTGAGTTCTTCCACCCCCATCAGCTGGGTCTTGATCAGGTTGGGCAGCGCCAGGTCATCAAAAAACACATTGAGAAACTCTTCGCGCGACAGTTCAAAGACAAAATCGTCTTCGCCCTCGCCATCCTGGCTGGCCTTGCCGCCGCCCCCGCCACCGCCGCCACCTTGCGGACGGGCAATGCGGTCGCCACGGATGAATTCCTCATTGCCCGGATGCACCTGTTCGCGCACTCCGCCCTGGCCATGATGGAATACCGGCTCGGAAATATCCTTGACCGGAATCGACACCTTCTCGCCACTCTCGATGTCGGTGATGCTGCGTCCCTTCACCGCACGGGAAACGGCTTCCTTGATTTGCGCCTTGAAGCGGCGCAAGAAGCGTTCGCGATTGACCGCGGACTTGTTCTTGCCGTTCAGACGTCTGTCTATGATGTGGGACATGGCAACCTCGCTGTTGTCTCCTGCGGCCTGACGGGGCATACCTGCACACCTGTGCCAAGCCATGCCGGACCTGTCATTTAAGACAGGCCGGGCCAGAATTGGTGCCGCCATGCCGGGTGCACGCACCCGGCAAGCACGGCTTGGTCAGGAGGACTTGCGTACCCGCAGATACCATTCGCACAACAGGCGTACCTGTTTGGCGGTATAGCCCTTTTCCACCATGCGGTTGACGAAGTCTTCGTGCTTCTTGGCATCTTCCACGCTGGCCTTGGCATTGAAGGAAATCACCGGCAGCAGCTCTTCGGTATTGGAGAACATCTTCTTCTCGATCACCGTGCGCAGCTTTTCGTAGCTGGTCCAGGTCGGGTTCTTGCCGCCGTTGTTGGCCCGGGCCCGCAGCACGAAGTTGACGATCTCATTGCGGAAGTCCTTGGGATTGGAAATTCCGGCCGGTTTTTCGATTTTCTCCAGTTCGCCATTGAGCGAAGTACGGTCAAAGATTTCACCGGTGTCCTGATCGCGGTATTCCTGGTCTTGTATCCAGTAGTCGGCGAAGGTGACATAGCGGTCGAAAATGTTCTGCCCGTATTCCGAGTAGCTTTCCAGATAAGCAGTCTGGATTTCCTTGCCGATGAACTCGACATACTTCGGCGCCAGATACTCTTTCAGGAAAGTCAGGTACTTCTGTTCCTGCTCGGCCGGGAACTGTTCGCGCTCTACCTGCTGTTCCAGCACATACAACAGATGCACCGGGTTGGCGGCTACCTCCTGATTATCAAAGTTGAACACCTTGGACAGGATCTTGTAGGCAAAGCGGGTGGAAAGACCGTTCATGCCCTCGTCCACCCCGGCATAGTCGCGGTATTCCTGCAGCGACTTGGCCTTGGGATCGGTGTCTTTCAGGTTGTCGCCGTCGTACACCTGCATCTTGCTGAACAGGCTGGAATTCTCCGGCTCTTTCAGGCGCGACAGGATGGCAAACTGGGCCATCATTTTCAGCGTTCCCGGTGCGCACGGCGCATTGCCCAGCGAAGAGTTGCGGATCAGCTTGTCGTAGATCTTGATCTCTTCGGTCACGCGCAGGCAGTACGGCACCTTGACGATGTAAATACGGTCGAGGAAGGCCTCGTTGTTCTTGTTGTTGCGGAACTGTTTCCACTCCGATTCATTGGAGTGCGCCAGCACGATGCCATCGAACGGAATGGCACCAAAGCCTTCGGTTCCCTTGAAGTTGCTTTCCTGGGTAGCGGTCAGCAGCGGGTGCAGCACCTTGATGGGTGCCTTGAACATTTCCACAAACTCCAGCAAACCCTGGTTGGCCAGGCAGAGGCCACCGGAGTAGCTGTAGGCATCCGGGTCGTCCTGGGCGTATTTTTCCAGTTTGCGGATGTCCACCTTGCCCACCAGCGAGCTGATGTCCTGGTTGTTTTCGTCGCCCGGCTCGGTCTTGGCCACGGCAATCTGGCGCAGTACCGACGGGTAACGCTTCACCACCTTGAACTGGCCAATATCACCGTTGTACTCGTGCAGGCGTTTCACCGCCCACGGGCTGGGGATGGTTTTCAGATAGCGGCGCGGAATGCCGAATTCTTCTTCCAGAATGGCACCGTCTTCTTCCACATTGAACAAGCCCAGCGGCGACTCGTTCAGCGGGCTGCCCTTGAGGCAGTAGAACGGCACTTGTTCCATCAGCTCTTTGAGCTTTTCGGCAATGGAAGACTTGCCGCCGCCCACCGGCCCCAGCAGGTAGAGAATCTGTTTCTTCTCTTCCAGCCCTTGGGCGGCGTGGCGGAAGTAGGCCACCACCTGCTCGATCACCTCTTCGGTGCCGTAAAACTCACGGAAGGCGGGGTAAACCTTGATCACCTTGTTGGAAAAGATGCGTGACAGGCGCTGGTCGTGACGGGTATCCACCAGCTCCGGCTCGCCAATGGCTGCCAGCATGCGCTCAGAGGCCGTGGCATAGGCGGTGCGATCGCGCTTGCAGATCTCCAGATACTCCTGGATGGTGTATTCCTCTTCGCGCGTCTTGTCGTAACGGGAGGCGTAGTGGCTCAAGATATCCGGGTGCATGGCTCTCTCCTGGCTGGTTGCAGGGGCGCGCACGGCGTGCATGGTGCACCCGCTATCCCCTTGCAAAATGAGTGTACTGACTGGCTTTCAGGTTCTCTTTTTCTGGGTATAGCACATGCAGGGAAGAGCAAGAACAAAAGCAACAAAACAATTGAAAACACCAAATAAATTCATTAAGTAACTGAATTTGCTATGGAATTTTCCTGAAATGACAAAAGAAAATTCAATACAAAATGCTTGCCATATCGAATTTTCAAAAATAAGTCATTTAAAATCAACAACATAAAAAAGCACCCCCGACTGAAAGTACGGGGGTGCTTTTATGTATCAATTTGCAAGCAGATGTTTCAGTTTTTGCGCTTGATGATGCGGGTGCCGATTTCGTATACCAGACCACGCTTGACCTCATTGCAGCGGCGCACTTCCACTTCGGCTTCCAGCGGCTTGCCCGGCAAACCACCCACCGCAGGTGCCAGTACGATCACTGACAGCCTCTCGCCGTGCTGTGGCACAAAAGAACTGCGAAAGGCCATGCCGTCTACCGACAGGTCAACGCACTCGCCATAGTGGGTTTCCCCCGTGTGCAGGGACTTGATGCGGGCCTTGCAGCCCATCTGCAGACGGCGTGCTCCGCGGCGTTCGTGGTAAGGGTCAAACGGCGGCACCAGGCAGTCTCCCGTCGAGATGGGCTGCCAGCCAGTGCAGGCCGACGATGGACTTGCTATCGCAGATTTCCCCGCTCAGCGCCATCTGCATCACCTGCTGCAGCGGCAGGGTGAACACTTCCAGAAACTCGCCCTCATCCAGTTCGCGCTCACCCAGCTCCAGATCCTCGGCCAGGTAGTAGCTGATCTGTTCGTTGGAATAACCGATGCAGGGATACGCCGTGCCCAGATGCAGCCAGCGTCCGGCGCGATAGCCGGTTTCCTCCAGCAGCTCGCGGCGGGCGGTCAGTGCCGGGGCTTCGTCGGGGTCTATCTTGCCGGCCGGAATTTCCACAAACACACGGCCCGCCGGGTAACGGTACTGGCGCTCCAGCACCAGTTGGCGGTCTGCGGTCAGCGCCAGAATGGCGACCGCGCCCGGGTGCAGGATGTACTCACGGCTGGACTCGGAACCATCCGGCAGCAATACCTTGTCCTTGTGTACCTGAAGAAATCCACCCTCGTACACCAGTGCTGACTGCAATTTCTTTTCAACAAGATCCACGTGCTGCCTTTCTGTTTTTCCAGTTACGGACCACCGCACAACGCCAGCTCACCATGACCGCCACATAGCCCAGGGTGGACAGCAGCAGCCCCAACACCAGCAAACCCAGCAACAAGGGCCATCCCAGTGCCAGCAGCCAGTCCAGCATTTGCCGTCCCCATTGCCACCAGGCCAGCTCCCCCCATGCAGGAGGCTGGCTCATTGTACCTGCAGCCGGGTCGCCCAGTAACAGCAGTCCGCAGGAATACGCCAGAAAATAAAGCGGCAGGATGGTAAGCGGATTGCTGTACAGCGTAGCCAGCAGGGCTGCCGGCACATTGACCCTGAGCAATAGTGCCAGCACCAGGGCTGAAAAACGCTTGGGGGGGCCGGGCAGCAAGCCAGCGCATAAACCCAGCGCCACCCCCCGTGCCACTTTGCGGCGGTTCAAACTCCAGCAGGCGGGCTGATCCAGCCAGCTTCCCAGCCAGCCCAGACCGGGTCGATGCAACAACTGGTGTCGATAATCGCTGACACGGCGCAGGAAATTTCGCATCGCAGGTGTTGCTCCCCGTTGTCGTAACGCCACACAGACGCGCACCGGCTGACAAAAAGGAGTTGTCAAACGGCACGGAATAATTTAAACAAGCGTTTGAATTAAGCGGACCGACAAAAACCTACCGCCGCCAATGGCTATTCGACCCGGAAAACCCGGGCAGCGCAACCAACAAGGAGAGACCTCATGCCCGCATACAAAGCCCCGCTGCGTGACTTTGATTTTGTGCTCAACGAATTGATCAAGGTACAGGACATCATCCCCGGCTTGCCCGGCTACGAGGAAGCCACCCAGGACATTTTCACCTCCTACCTGGAAGCCGCTGCCCAGTTTTGCGAAAGCGAGCTGGCACCCTTGAACCGCCAGGCCGATGAAGAAGGCTGCCAGTTTGACCCCAGCACCAAGGCCGTCACCACCCCGCCGGGCTTCAAGGAAGCCTACAAGCAATATTGCGAGCTGGGCTTTCCGGCGCTGGACTGTGACCCGGCCTACGGCGGCCAGGGCATGCCCAAATCGCTGGCCTTCCCCATCATGGAAATGCAGTGTTCGTCCAATGTGGCCTGGTCGATGTACCCCGGCCTGTCGCATGGCGCCTATGCTGCCATCCACGCGCACGGCACCGAAGCACAGAAAGCCAGCTACCTGCCCCGCCTGGTGGATGGCAGTTGGACCGGCACCATGTGCCTGACCGAACCGCACTGCGGCACCGACCTGGGCCTGTTGAAAACCCGTGCCGAGCCCAAGGCTGATGGCAGCTACCGCATTACCGGTACCAAGATTTTCATCTCGGCGGGCGAGCACGACATGTCCGACAACATCATTCATCTGGTACTGGCACGCTTGCCGGATGCACCGAAGGATGTGAAGGGCATCTCGCTGTTCATCGTGCCCAAATTCCTGGCCGATGGCAGCCGCAACACCGTGGCCTGCGGCAGCCTGGAACACAAGATGGGCATCAAGGCCAATGCCACGGCAGTGATCAATCTGGATGAGGCACAGGGCTGGCTGATTGGCGAGGCCAACAAGGGCCTGGCCTGCATGTTCACCATGATGAACGCCGCCCGCCTGGGTTGCGGCATGCAGGGCCTGGGCATTGGCGAAGCCTCCTTCCAGGGCGCGCTGGCTTATGCGCGCGAACGCCTGCAAATGCGCGCACTCACCGGTGCCAAATGTCCGGACAAACCGGCCGATCCCATCATCGTGCATCCGGACGTGCGCCGCATGCTGCTGACCCAGAAAGCCTATACCGAAGCTGGCCGCGCATTGACCGCCCTGCTGGCGCTGCAACTGGATATCGAAGACAAGCATCCGGATGCCGCACAGCGGCAGGATGCGGCGGACCTGGTGGCCCTGCTCACCCCGGTGGCCAAGGCCTTCATGACCGACAACGGTTTTGAAGCGGCCAATATGGGCATGCAGGTATTTGGTGGCCACGGCTTCATTCGCGAATGGGGCATGGAGCAACTGGTGCGCGACTGCCGCATCTCGCAAATCTACGAAGGCACCAACGGCATCCAGGCCATCGACCTGCTGGGCCGCAAGGTATTGCTGGATCAGGGCCAGAAACTGCGCAAGTTCACCAAGCAGATTCACCAGTTCTGCCAGGCCAATGAAGGCAATGACAAGCTGGCCGAATACATTGCCCCGCTATCCAGGCTGATGAAGGATGTGGGCGAAGTCACCATGGGCATTGGCATGGCCAGCCTGCAGAACAAGGACGAAGCCGGTGCAGCCGCTACCGACTACCTGCGCCTGATCGGCCATCTGACCTATGCCTGGCTGTGGGCGCGCATGGCAGAAGTGGCGCATGCCAGCCTGGGCAAGGGGGACGATGCCTTCTACCAGGCCAAGATCGCCACTGGTCGCTTCTACATGGCCAAACTCTTCCCCGAAGTGCATACCCTGCTGGCGCGCATCAAGGGCGGTGCTGCACCGCTGATGTCGCTGGATGAAGAACACTTCGCGTTCTGATTGATTGCTGGCTCTACCCTTTGTAACGGCCCTGCGGGGCCGTTTTTTTGGCCGGCCACCCTGCTGCACATAAAAAAAAAGCCCGGAAAAACCGGGCTTATGAATAAAGGAATGAAAAAAAGAGAGCTCGTACTCTCGGTTTCATTCTAATCAAAACAGTCGCCGCATGTCATGCTTTTTGCATGACATGCCGGAGGAAGGCATGTGTTCATGCCCTAAGGCAAGGGATACAACTCAGGCCTGCAAATACACCACATGACTATGGGTGTATTCGTACAAGCCATGCTTGCCATCAGCCCCACCGATGCCGGACTTGCGTACCCCGGCATGAAAACCCTGCATCGCTTCGAAGTTTTCCCGGTTGATATAGGTTTCGCCGAAGTCCAGCTCTCGCATTGCCTGCATCGCCTTGGCCAGATCGCGGGTATACACGGATGAAGTCAGGCCGTACTCGGAATCATTGGCCAGGGCAATCGCCTCCTCCAGACTGTCCACCACCTGTATGGGTAATACCGGGCCGAATATCTCTTGCCGCATGACATCCATCTGCCCATGGCAGCCGGCCAGTACCGTGGGCTGGAAGTGGAATCCGGCCCCCAGATCCGCCACCTGACCGCCGGTGATCAACTGCGCCCCTGCCTGCACCGCCTGCGCCACTTTTGCCTGCACCCTTTCCAGTGCCTGGTGGTTGATCAGCGGTCCCATGTCGATATCCGCCTCCGCCAGCGGATCGCCATAGCGGGTTGCCGCCATGGCGCTGGCCACCTTGTCAATGAAGGCATCTGCCACCTTGCGCTCGACATACACCCGTTCGGCACAGTTGCACACCTGACCGCTATTGATGATGCGCGAAGCGTGAATGGCCCTGGCCGCCAGATCAAGGTCGGCATCGGCCAGTACGATGGCAGGGGCCTTGCCTCCCAGCTCCAGATTGAGTTTGGTGATATGCGGGGCTGCCGCTGCCGCAATGCGCGCGCCGGTCGCCACACTGCCGGTAAAGCTGATCATGTCGACATCCGCGCTGCCAGCCATGTCAGCCCCGGTCGCACCCCGGCCATACAGCACATTGAACACCCCGGCCGGCAAGCCTGACTGCGCCACCAACTGGCTGAACAGATGACAGTTGATCGGTGTTTCCTCGCTGGGCTTGATCACGATGGTATTGCCGGTCAGCAGGGCCGGCGCCATCTTGCGGGCAATCAGAAAGAAAGGAAAATTCCAGGGCAGGATGCCGGCCACCACGCCCAAGGGCTTGCGCAGCAGGAATATCTGCTCGCCGGCCCGGTCGCTGCTGATGACTTCTCCTTCGATGCGTCTGGCCCATTCGGCCATGTAGTCCAGGTAATCGGCCGTAAAGCCCACTTCAACCTTGGCCAGCGCCAGGGTTTTGCCTTGTTCTGCGCTAATGGTATGGGCCAGCACATCCACTTGCTGACGAATCAGGGCGGCAATACTGCGCAGAAAGCCGGCACGTTCGATGGCCGGGCGCGCAGCCCAGTCACGCTGGGCGGCTCGGGCTGCGCTGATGGCCTGTGCCACCTGCTGCGCGGAAGCCTGCGGGGAATGGGCCAGCATCTGGCCATTGGCCGGATTACTCACCCCATGGTGATCGGCACCTTCGATAAAACGGCCATTGATGTAATGACGCAATTGCTGAATTTCAGACATCGGAATGCTCCTGAAAAATCATGTTGGCATGGCCGCGGCACCCCCCGGCGTGGGCCTTGCCGGGGGAGATCTAATAAGCTTGCCTGCCGCTGGCAGGTGCAGGGGAGGCGCGGAAACGTGCCAGGCTGGCCAGCGCCGCCTGACGCAGCAGCGGGATATCGATGCTGATGGCAATGAAGCTGCAGCCCCACTCGGCATAGCGGCGGGCATCCTGCTCATTGGGCGCCAGAATGCCGCAGGCCTTGCCCTGTGCCAGACAGCAGTCAATGGTGCGGCGGATGCTGTGCTGGACCTCGGCATGGCTGGCATTACCCGCGTGGCCCATGCTGGTGGATAAGTCGGCCGGGCCGATAAAGATGGCATCCACGCCTTCCACTGCTGCTATCTGCGCCGCGTGTTCCACTCCGAGTGAAGATTCGATCTGCACCACCAGACAAAGCGCCTGATCAGCCTGCGGTATGTAATCCGCCACCGCATCCCAGCGGGTGGCACGAATCAGTCCGCCGCCGACACCACGTATCCCGGCTGGCGGGTAACGCATGGCCCGCACCAGGGCTGCGGCCTGCGCTGCGCTCTCCACCATCGGCACCATCAGGCTTTGTGCGCCGATATCCAGCACCTGCTTGATCAATGCCGGGTCGCCATGCGGGATGCGCACCACCGGATTGACAGGATAGGCGGCCAGCGCCTGTAGCTGTCCCAATAGCGTGGGCACGGTATTGGGGGCGTGTTCGCCATCGAGCAGAATCCAGTCATGGCCGGTGGTCGCCAGGATTTCCGCGCTATAGGCGGAAGCCATGCCGGCCCAGATGCCGTACAAGGACGAAGAGGTGGGCATCTGCCTTAAGGCAGATTTGAATTGATTGCTTGGCAGTTGCATGGGCAACTCCTATTGCAGATTGACATACATGCCGCCATCCACCAGCAGGCTGGCACCGGTGACATAACGTGCCAGGTCTGAAGCCAGGAACACCGCCGGGCCGACCAGATCCTCCGGCTGCCCCAGCCGCCCCAGCGGGATGCGGTTTTGCATAGTGCTGCGCTTGTGCGGGTCGGCCAGATCCTCCCGGTTGATGTCGGTTTCTATGGTACCCGGCAGCAAGGCATTGCAGCGGATGCCAAGCGGCCCCAAGGCAATGGCGCAGGACTGCATCAGCGACAGCAAACCGGCCTTGGTGGGGGTGTAGTGGGTTTGCATGCCACCGCCCACCAGGGCACTGATGGAACTGACGGCAATGATGGCGCCGCCTTCGCCCTGCTGCTGCATCTGGCGTGCGGCTGCCTGTACCGCAAAATAGGCACCGTTGAGATTGGTATTCACCGTGCGGTAATACGTTTCCTGCGGCATGTCCAGAAAGGCGTGGAAAGGACAGATGCCCGCATTGCTGATAAAGACATCCACTCCGCCCAACTGCTCCACGGCCATGGCAATCAGCGCGGCACCGGTGTCGGGGTCGCCAATATCACCCGCCTGATCGGCCACCTTGCGCCCCAGAACCTCAATCTGGTGACGCAGCGTCAGGATGTCATCCGCACTGCTGCGGCCACTGTGGCCCAGCATCACATCCGCCCCATGGCGGGCACAGCCCAGTGCAATGGCCCGCCCTATGCCACGAGACGCCCCGGTAATCACCACTCGCTTACCTGCTAACAACATCGCTTTACCTCCTCAGAAATACCGGCGATACCAGCCCGATGTGCTACAGCCATCCCTTGATCCCATGCCCACCACCGCAGGCCGGGACCAAGGACCAATCCCGTCTTTGCCAGCCGTGCTTAGAGCTGCTAACAAAACCTCGTAGAGAACCCGGGCCAAGGCGCGCCGCCGCAGACAGTACATGGCGTACGGCAAGGCGGCGCAACGCTGGAGCGGGGGTTTTGTTGGCGAGTCTTAATGGACTGCACTACCAAAACCCACCATGCCAATGGCTGCAATAATGACCACAATGCCCAGCAACAGGATGCGGCGTGTCTGCGGCGCAGTGCCGCGCCACTCGCCCAGGCAGACACCCCACAGATTGGAAATCAGGATGATGAAAGACATGTGCAGCACCCAGGAGCTGGTGGGGTTATGCAAACGGCTTTCGCCCATGCCATAGAAGAAGAACTGCAGATACCACAGCAAGCCGCCCAGCGCGCACAGCAGGTAATTGCGCAGCAAGGGAGTATTGCGATTGACGAACTCGCCCAGACTGCGACGGCGCAAGGACAGGTGCAGACACCACAGCGCATTGGTGGTAAGGCCACCGAGCATGATGACGGCAAAGGTCAGATTATTCATGAACAGGGAATTGGCACCGTGCGCCACCGCGGCCAGCGCCAGTGGTTTGCCCGCATTGATGCCGTAGCTGAAGCAGGCACTCAGGCAACCGGACACCAGCGCAACGGCGATGCCCTTTTTCATATTGAATTCCTGGACCGCACTTTGTTTGGTTGCCAGATCGACTTCGCGCTCCTTGCGCATGCCGGCCACCCCGCACAACACGATGCCGATCAGCGAGCCCAGCACCCCCAGCAGCACCATCTGCCCACCACTGCTGAGCAGCATCTGGCTCAGGCGCAAACCGTCCTCGCGGCCAAACAGGTCATTGAACAGCGGCGGCATCAGGGCACCCAGGGCGGATGTCAGGCCCATGATGATGGACATGCCCAGCGACAGGCCGATATAGCGCATGGCCAGGCCAAAGGTGAGGCCACCAATGCCCCATAACACGCCGAAGAAGTAAGTCCAGCCCAGTGTCCCGCTGTCTGCCGCCTCAAGAATGGAAGCAAAAGCCGGAATGGTCAGGGCAATGGCCAGCCACGGGGCAATCAGCCAGGAAAACAAGCCGCCCAGCAGCCAGAAGTTTTCCCAGGACCACAGCCGCACGCTGCGATACGGCAGATAAAAACTGGCGGACGAAAACGAGCCGATGAAATGAAACAACAGGCCCAGCAGAATGATGGCCATCTGGCTAGTCTCCCAATTGGTAAAAACGCCAGGCATTGTCGGCAAACATGGCACGCCGCTCATGTGCCGCAGCCTGCGCCAGCAAATTGTCATAGGCCTGCCACAGCCTTCGGTAGGAGGTGTACAGGCTGCACACCGGGAAATTGGAAGCGAACATGCAGCGTGCGCTGCCGAAGGCATCGATGGCCTCGTACACCAGCGGCCGCAGACTGTCCTCGGTCCAGCGGTGGTCGAGCATGCCGAAACCGCTCAGCTTTACCTGCACATTCGGGCAGGCTGCCAAGGCCCGCATGCCATCCCGCCACATGCGCCAGCCAGCCGGGGTGTGGCGATCCACATACATGCCGGCATGATTCAACGCAAAGCGCACCGCCGGATAACGCCTGGCCAGCGCGGCAGCTTCCTGCATTTGTGCGGGGTAGATTTGCAATTCGAAGATCAGGCCGTGGCGTTCCAGCAAGGCCATCCCGCACTGCCATTGCGCCTCGCGCATGTAGTGGCGGCCCACGTAGTCGAACTGCGGGTCGGCATGCACGTTGAGAATCTGCCGCACACCACGCACACGGGTGGAAGCTGCCAGTTGCCGGGCAAGCTGATCCGCCGCCTGCGGGCTGGACAGATCGAGAAAAGGCAGCAAAGCAACTGGCAAGGTATCGCCAGACAAGTCGAGCATGTGTTCCAGTTGACTGGTTTCCTCCAGCGCATCCGTCGCATTGGCTTCGACATGCACCACGCCTGCCAGCTCGATATCAGCCTGCTCGGCCAATTGCCGCAAGTCCGACCACCGGAAGTCACGCGCCAGCGCGGCGTAATCACCCAGCAGATTGGGCTTGCGCCGGGTCAGCCAGGGGTACTGATTTCCTTCCAGCCACCAGAAATGGCAATGGGCGTCTACGATGCGCATGGCGGCCCCTCCCCCGTGCTCAGCACGAACATGCTGTGCAAGGGGCGCTGTACCGGCGAGAGGTCCGGCATGGTGGCCATGATGTCGGCCATATAGGCCCACCATTGCTGCATTACCGGCAGGCTGGGCAGTTCAGCCAGCCGGTCGGGCTGGCTGCAGTACAACACGGCAAACAAGGCATCATCCTTGTCATCATGAAAAATGCGGTACTCGACAATGCCGGCATCCAGCAGCGCGCTGCGCAGTTCCGGCCAGATGGCGGCATGACGCCGTTGGTACTCCGCTGCCTGACCCGGATGCAACTGCATGCGGAAAGCCAGTGTGCAAAGTGCTTGTCCATGCGTCATTTCAGCCTCCCGGCGTGTGCAGGTAGGGGCGATGCAAGGCGCAGGCGGGATTAAGCTCCACGCCGAAACCGGGACGGTCCAGCCGCGATACCGGCATGCGGCCGTTTTCCGGCACCGGCTCGTGCAATAACTGCGGACTGAACATCGGCACCACCTGATCGGCCTGCGGTGCCATCATCAGGAATTCGGCAAACGGGCTGTTATGACGGGTGGCGACAAAGTGATAGCTGTACACGCTGGAGCCATGCGGAATCACCAACGCCTGATGCGCATCGGCCAATGCCGAGATTTTCAGCAGCTCGGTAATGCCGCCACACCAGCCGACATCGGGCTGGATGATGTCGCAGCAGCCCATTTCCAGCAGCATGCGAAAACCCCAGCGCGTGGCCTCGTGTTCGCCGGTGGTACATAACATGCCGGGCGGCAGTTGCTGCCGTAAGGCGGCATAGCCCCAGTAGTCGTCCGGCGGCAGTGCTTCTTCTATCCACTTCAGGCCATATTGTTGTGCCGCTTGCGCCAGACGGATGGCGTAATTCAGGTCCAGGCTCATCCAGCAGTCGACCATCAGCCAAAAGTCCGGGCCTACCCGCTCGCGCATGCTGGCCAGCAAGGCCAGGTTTTTTTGCAGGCCGTCCTCCCCCTCCGCCGGCCCGTGGTGCAGCGGCATTTTCCCGCCGATGAATCCCATTTCACGCGCGAGGTCTGGCCGTGCGCCGGTGGCATAAAACTGCAGCTCGTCCCGCACTGCGCCACCCAGCAACTGGTACACCGGCTCCTGCCGCACCTTGCCCAGCAAATCCCACAAGGCCAGATCCACCCCGGAGATGGCGTTGAGCACCAGGCCCTTGCGTCCGTAAAACAGGGTGCCGTGGTACATCTGGTCCCAGATGCGCTCGATATCGCAGACCCTGGCCCCTTCCACGAAACGCGCCAGATGGTGCTCGACGATAAAAGCGGCCGGTTCGCCGCCTGTCGTCACGGCAAAGCCGACATTGCCGGCGCTGTCCTCAACTTCCACCACCAGCGTGCCCAGTACATTGATGCCAAAGCTGCGTCGGCTCTGCCGGTAGGCCGGGTATTTGGACATCGGCGTGGCGATGTGGTCGTCAATCCAATGGCCATCGGCCTGATCGTGATAATCCGCACCACCACCACGCAGGGTAAAAGCACGGACGTGTTTGATGACTGGAATTTGCTTCATGGCGCACTGCTCCGACATTGAATATCTCCATTCATCCAGATCAGAAATAAGCAATATCCGGAATGAATTTGCAGAAATATCTTACGAAATTAATTTAAGCCGACAATAAAAAGCCGATATAAACAGGCTGAATTCCACACGGTGGGAAATCTCTTAAAGAAGCTTGGAAAATATCAGACCATTCACTAGCCGGCAGCAAAATGCGGCAACAGCAAAACTACGTCATACTGGCCAAACCAGCCAATTACTTTTAATTAACCGGCAATACCTTTTGCTTATGGATAACACAGCCCCACCATCATCACCGCAATACCGTCATTTACTGCAACGCCTGCGTTACAAGCATTTGCAGATGCTGGTGATATTAGGTAGCAGCCAGAATATGAAACGGACGGCGGAAGGCATGTATATGTCGCAGCCGGCGGCCAGCCGCATGCTGCAGGAAATCGAGGATATGTTTGACTGCCGGCTGTTTGACCGCCTGCCGCATGGCATGCAGCCCACCGCGCTGGGCATGGTGCTGGTGAAATTCGCCACTCGCAGCCTGCACCATCTGGAAGCCTGCATGGAGACGCTGGCCCTGCAGAAGAAAGAAGGCTTTGGCTATCTGTCAGTCGGTGCCATCATGGGTGCGGCACCCGAGCGGATCATGGCGGCGATTGCACGTTTGAAACAGGAAAGGCCCCGGCTGTGCATCCGCGTGATGGGAGACACCAGCGACGCAGTGGTCAGCTTGCTGGAACAAGGACGCATCGACCTGGCCATTGCCCGGCGCAGCCCGAAAACTGAAGATGCAGCCTTTAATTTTTGGCCATTGGGCAATGAAATATTGCGGCTGGTGGTGGCTAAAAACCATGTGTTATTGCAACAGCAACATATCGAATTGCCGGTATTACTGCGAGACTGGCCGTGGATATTGCAAGCGCCCAGCAGCCCGGCACGCATGGCATTGGAGCAATATCTGCTCCACGCCGCACTGCCCTTGCCCGGCAATATCATCGAGAGCAATTCGGTTTATTCCATGCTGCAACTGATTCAACGCACCAATGCGGTGATGCTGTTAGCCGAATCCGCCATGACAGACTATCTGGACATGGGCATCGTGCAGATCTTGCCAATCAGCATCTGCATACCGCTGCCGCCTTTTGGCATCCTCACGCGCAAGCATGAAGCGCTTAGCGAAGAACAGCGGATTTTTATTTCCTGCCTTGATCAATCCTGCACCATGGCCACCACATGGCAGTAAAAGAAAAAGCCTCCGTGTGGAGGCTTTTCGGTATGGCATGCACCAGCCCGCAGGCTGGCAGAAAACTCAGTTGCTACCGCAGCAGGCCTTGTACTTCTTGCCGCTGCCGCAAGGGCAAGGGTCGTTGCGGCCCACCTTGTCGCCTTCACGACGTACGGTGGCCGGGGCCTGCGCCTTGGCGCGCCAGTAGTTGAACACGGCAATCAGCGCTTCGGGCAACTGTTCCTTGCAGTCTTCCTTTTCCTCTTCGGTAAAGGTGACCAGATCTTCGCCGTCTTCTTCCTCGAACATGCCGCCCAGCACCAGAATCGGCATCAGCAGGTCTTCGAAGCCTTCATCGTCCGCCGCCTCAAACCAGTCGGTATCCACCACGTCCAGTGCGTACAGATAGGCATTGCACCACGGCCAGTAGTCGGCTTCGTCATCATCGGCATCGTCATCGGCGTAGAGGATCAGGTCCAGCGCACGGCCATCGGCCAGCACATGGGCGGTGACATCAAACAGCTTTTGCAGCAGGGCTTCCAGCTCGGCCTGTTCTTCGGCATTTTCAAAAGCCGGAGCATCGCCCAGCACTTCGGCCATCCACATATTGCGGTCGGCAGCATCCGGCCCGCTGGCCAGCGCGGCAAAGAAGCCTTGTACTTCGTCCGGGCGCATGGTGCTGCCACTGATCGACAGGGGCGTGAGCA
This sequence comes from Aquitalea magnusonii, assembly GCF_002217795.2. NCBI lineage: Bacteria > Pseudomonadati > Pseudomonadota > Betaproteobacteria > Neisseriales > Chromobacteriaceae > Aquitalea > Aquitalea magnusonii. The sequence goes on along the minus strand of NZ_AP018823.1, from coordinate 730,044 downwards.
ACTGTTCCAGCCGGGCAAGATCGGCGTCATTGAATACGATATCAGTCATGGTGCGCTCCTAGCGGTCAGATTGAATGGGCGCATTGTAGCGAAAAAAGCCCCGGCTCGCCGGGGCCTGTGCATACAAAGTTTGATCCACCTGCGTTTACGCGGTCTGACTGTCGTTCAGCCCCAGTTTTTCCTTCATTTGCTGGCGCATGACAAATTTCTGGATCTTGCCGGTAATGGTCATGGGAAAGCTGTCGACAAATTCGATGTAGCGCGGAATCTTGTAATGGGCGATCTGGCCCTGGCAAAAAGCGCGCATGTCCTCGATGCTGGCCTGTTCGCCATCGCGCAGCTTGATCCAGGCACACAGTTCCTCGCCAAAGCGGTCGTCCGGCACGCCAATCACCTGCACTTCCTGAATCTTGGGATGACGGTAGAAGAACTCCTCCACCTCACGCGGGTAGATGTTTTCACCACCGCGAATCACCATGTCCTTCACCCGGCCCACGATATTCACATAACCCTCGGCATCCATCACCGCCAGGTCGCCGCTGTGCATCCAGCCGGATTTATCGATGGAGTCGGCGGTTTTCTGCGGGTCATCCCAGTAGCCCAGCATTACCGAATAGCCACGGGTCAACAGCTCGCCGGTTTCGCCATGCGGCACAATGTGGCCATCGTTATCGACAATCTTCACCTCCACATGCGGATGCACCTGCCCCACGGTGGACACGCGCTTGTCCAGCGGCGTGTCGGCACGGCTCTGGAAGCTGAGCGGGCTGGTTTCCGTCATGCCGTAGCCAATGGTGACTTGTGACATGTGCATCAGGGTGGTGACGCGCTTCATCACCTCGATGGGACAAGGGCTGCCGGCCATCACCCCCGTGCGCAGGCTGGACAGGTCGAATTGGGCGAACTGCGGGTGATCCAGCAAACCGATGAACATGGTGGGTACGCCATGCAGCGCGGTACAGCGTTCTTCCTGCACGGTTTGCAGCACGCTGAGCGCATCGAAGCTTTCTGCCGGGAACACCATGCATGCCCCATGCGTGAGGCAGGTAAGCGTGCCCAGCACCATGCCGAAACAGTGGTACAGCGGCACCGGGATGCACAGGCGGTCGGCCGGGCTGAAACCCATGGCCTGTCCGGTAAAGAAGGCATTATTGAGAATATTGTGATGCGACAGCGTAGCCCCCTTGGGGCTGCCGGTGGTGCCGGAGGTGAACTGGATGTTGATGGCATCATCGAATTGCAGGCGATCGCCCAACTGCTGCAAGGCGGCGCGCTCGGCTGGGGTCGGTTCGGTCAGCAGTTCGGCAAACCCCAGCATGCCTGGTGTGGCCTGCTGGCCCATGCGGATCACCCATTCCAGCCTGGGCATGCGGGCGGCCTTGAGCTGACCGGGCTGGCTCACCGCCAGTTCCGGCAACAAATCCTGCAGCATTTCAATGTAATTGCTGCTCTTGAAGCTGGGCGAAGCAATCAGTGCCCGGCAACCTACCTTGTTGATGGCATATTCCAGTTCGGAACGGCGATACGCCGGGTTGATGTTGACCAGCACCAGCCCGGCCTTGGCGGTGGCAAACTGCGTCAGCACCCATTCGGCGTTGTTCTGTGACCAGATGCCGATGCGCTCGCCCGGCTCAAGGCCAAGGCGCATCAGGCTGCACGCCATCCGGTCCACTTGCTCCTGTAACTGGGCATAGCTCCAGCGTATGCCCTGCTGGCGAACCACCAGGGCGTCCCGCTGGGCGTGGTGCTGGCAGGCCGCGTCAAACATCTGGCCGATGGTCTTGCCAATCAGTGGCTGCTGACTGGCTCCGTGCACGTAGCTGGCGTGCTGCATTGTGTGTCTCCTTGTTGTGGTCTCTTTATCCGGATGCGTCGTTTCCCTTGCGACGGCAGCCACGCTGCATGGCGCGGCCCATTTTTCTGGCATTAATCCCACAAGTTTACGATTACGTAAACGTAATGCAGCTATCATGATGAGAAGGCGTGGGAAAAACGCTACAATCCGTATAAATACTGAAAGCAGATACCATGACAGAACAGGAAGTCTTCACCATTTCGGATCTGGCACGTGATTTTGACGTCACACTGCGCACCATCCGCTTTTACGAGGAACAAGGGCTGATCGAGCCGCAACGCGATGGCCGCCAGCGCGTATTCACCCGCCGCGACCGCGCCCGCCTGCGGCTTATCCTGCGTGGCAAGCGCATTGGCCTGTCCTTGTCGGAAATACGCGAAATCATTGATCTGTATGATCTGGCCCGCGATGAAGCCAGCCAGTCGCTCAAGCTGCTGCATTTGCTGGTAGCCCGGCGCGAACAGCTGGAAGAACAGCGGCGTGACATCGACGTGGTGCTGGGGGAAATCGATGCGCTGGAAAAACACTGCCGTGGCGTAATCGACCAGATGACCACCAAGGCCGACAACCCCGCCTGAACACCTGCCCTCGTGCAGGTTTTTTTACCACACCATATTGACGCTTACGTAAACGTAATTCAATATTCAAAGCAGTAAGGCAACCATCACAATAGCCTGTCAGGCACAGCCGCCACGACCGGCACCGAGGAGAAACACCATGTACAGCAGCCTGCGTTTTGACCACGGCGACACTTACGACATGTTGCGCCAGAGCGTGAAGGATTTTGCCGACGCCGAAATCGCCCCGCGCGCCGCCGATATCGACCGTGACAACCTCTTTCCGGCCGACCTGTGGCGCAAGTTTGGTGAGCTGGGCTTGCTGGGCATCACCGCCGAAGAAGAATACGGTGGTGCCAATATGGGCTACCTGGCCCACATGATCGTGATGGAAGAAATCAGCCGTGCCTCGGCCTCGGTCGCCCTGTCCTACGGCGCGCACTCCAATCTGTGCGTCAACCAGATCCGCAAGAACGGCACCGCCGAACAAAAAACCCGCTACCTGCCCAGGCTGATTTCCGGCGAACACGTGGGCGCGCTGGCCATGTCCGAACCCAATGCCGGTTCCGATGTGGTCAGCATGAAGCTGCGCGCCGATAAAAAAGGCGACCGTTATGTACTGAACGGCAGCAAGATGTGGATTACCAACGGCGGCGATGCCGACACCCTGGTGGTGTATGCCAAGACCGACGTCAACGCCGGGCCCAGGGGTATCACGGCTTTTATCGTGGAAAAGGGCTTTGCCGGTTTCTCGCATGGCAGCAAGCTGGACAAGCTGGGCATGCGCGGCTCCAACACCTACCCGCTGTTCTTCGACAACTGTGAAATCCCGGCCGAGAACGTACTGGGCGGCGAAGGCAATGGCGTGAAAGTGCTGATGAGCGGGCTGGACTACGAACGCGCCGTACTGTCGGCAGGCCCGCTGGGCATCATGCAGGCCTGCATGGACATCGTCGTCCCCTATCTGAACGACCGCAAACAGTTTGGCCAGGCCATTGGCGACTTCCAGCTGATGCAGGGCAAGCTGGCCGACATGTACGTCAAGCTGTCTGCCAGCCGCGCCTATGTCTATGCCGTCGGCCAGGCGCTGGACCGGGGCGATACCGGCCGCCAGACCCGCAAGGACGCTGCCGGTGCCATTCTGTATGCCGCCGAAAACGCCACCCAGATGGCGCTGGACGCCATCCAGTGCCTGGGCGGCAACGGCTATATCAATGAATACGCCACCGGCCGCCTGCTGCGCGATGCCAAGCTGTACGAAATCGGCGCGGGTACCAGTGAAATCCGCCGCTGGCTGATTGGCCGCGAACTGATGGCGGAAACACGCTGAACATCGGGAGTAGAGAGTGGGGAGTCGGGAGTAAAACCGTCAACTCACCCACACCCTACTGACCACTAACACCGGGAGTAGAGAGTCGGGAGTGGGGAGTTCCCCACCCGTCACCTGCTACTCCCTACTCCCCACTCCCTAAAATCATGCCAGTCATCGAATCCAAACTCTCCCCTCGCGCGCCGGACTTCCAGGCCAATGCCGACAAGATGCGTGCGCTGGTGGATGACTTGAAACAGAAGGTCGCCCAGGCGGCACTGGGCGGCGGCGACAAAGCCCGTGACAAACACACCGCGCGTGGCAAGCTGCTACCGCGCGAGCGCATCAACCTGCTGCTGGACCCTGGCGCGCCCTTTCTGGAACTATCGCAGCTGGCTGCCTTTGGCATGTACAACGACGATGCGCCGGGTGCCAGCCTGATCAGCGGCATCGGCCGTATTGCCGGGGTGGACTGCCTGATCATCGCCAACGATGCCACGGTCAAGGGTGGTACTTATTACCCGATGACGGTGAAAAAGCATCTGCGCGCGCAGGAAATCGCCAAGGAAAACCGCCTGCCCTGCGTCTACCTGGTGGATTCCGGCGGAGCCTTTTTGCCACTGCAGGACGAAGTGTTTCCGGACAAGGAACACTTTGGCCGCATCTTCTACAACCAGGCCCAATTGTCTGCCGCCGGCATTCCGCAAATTGCCGTGGTGATGGGCAGCTGCACTGCAGGCGGCGCTTATGTGCCGGCCATGTCGGATGAAACCATCATCGTGCGGGAACAAGGCACCATCTTTCTGGGCGGCCCGCCGCTGGTAAAGGCCGCTACCGGCGAAGTCGTCACCGCAGAAGAACTGGGCGGTGGCGATGTACACGCCCGCATCTCCGGTGTGGCCGACCATCTGGCGCAGAACGACGCCCACGCGCTGGGCATTGCCCGCCGCATCGTGGCCGACCTCAACTGGCACAAACAAGGCGTGCTGGACCGCACCGAACCCAAAGCACCACGCCATGCCGCCGAGGAAATCTACGGTGTGATTCCGGCCGACCCGAAAAAGCCGTTTGATGTGCGTGAAATCATCGCCCGACTGGTGGACGATTCCGACTTTGACGAATTCAAGCAGAACTACGGCACGACGCTGGTGACCGGTTTTGCCCGGCTCAATGGCTGGCGCGTGGGCATCATCGCCAATAACGGCATCCTGTTTTCCGAATCTGCGCTCAAGGGTGCGCACTTTGTCGAACTGTGCTGCCAGCGTGGCATTCCGCTGATTTTCCTGCAGAACATCACCGGCTTCATGGTGGGCAAGAAGTATGAAAACGGCGGTATCGCCAAGGATGGCGCCAAGCTGGTTACCGCCGTGGCCTGCGCCAGCGTGCCCAAGTTCACCGTGCTGATTGGTGGCAGCTTCGGGGCGGGCAACTACGGCATGTGTGGCCGCGCTTACAGCCCGCGCATGCTGTGGATGTGGCCCAACAGCCGCATTTCGGTGATGGGTGGCGAACAGGCCGCCGGGGTGCTGGCACAGGTCAAGAAGGAACAACTGGGCGAGGCCTTCACCGCCGAGCAGGAGGAGGCGCTGAAAGCACCGGTACGCGAACAATACGAACGCCAGGGCCACCCTTATTACGCCAGCGCGCGGCTGTGGGACGACGGCATCATCGACCCGGCCCAGACCCGCGATGTACTGAGCCTGGCACTGGAAGCCGCCCTGTCCGCGCCCATCGACAAAACACGCTTTGGCGTGTTCCGCATGTAAGGAAGCGCCATGAGCCAGTATCAGACTCTTGATATCCATCGCAGCGGCAGCACCGCCACCGTCTGGATGAATCGCCCGGAACTGCACAATGCGCTGAACGAAACGCTGATTGCCGAGCTGACCGCCGCCTTCAAGGCCCTGCAACTGGACGACAGCGTGCGCGTCATCGTACTGGCCGGTCACGGCAAAAGCTTTTCCGCCGGGGCTGACCTGGACTGGATGCGCCGCGCCGCCGGCTACAGCGAGGCAGAAAACCTGGCCGATGCCCAGCGCCTGGCCGCCATGCTCAAGGCCATTTACCGCAGCCAGAAGCCGGTGATCGCCCGCATCCACGGCCCGGCCATTGCCGGTGGCACCGGCCTGGCTACCGTATGTGACATTGCCATTGCCACCGACGCCGCCCGCTTCGGCCTGACTGAAGTGCGCTTGGGCCTGATTCCGGCCACCATCGGCCCTTATGTGGCCGATGCCATCGGCTGGCGGCAGGCGCGGCGCTACTTCCTGTCGGCCGAGCGCATTGACGCCGCCACTGCCGCCCGTATCGGCCTTGTACATGAAGTTGTCGCCGCCGACATGCTGGACCAGCGCATCGCCGACATCGCCAGCGAACTGGCCAAAGGCGCACCACGCGCACTGGGGGCAGCCAAAGACCTGCTGGCCGAACTGCATGAAGGCTCACCCTGGGATGACGACCTGCTGGCCGACACCGCCAGCCGCATTGCCAGTACCCGCAGCGGACAGGAAGCCCGCGAAGGTCTGGCCGCCTTCTTCGACAAACGCCCGCCCGCCTGGCAACAAGAACAATAAGGACACTGCCATGTTCAAGAAAATACTCATTGCCAACCGCGGGGAAATCGCCTGCCGGGTGATCAAGACCGCGCGCCAGCTGGGCATTGCCACTGTTGCCGTTTATTCCGATGCCGATGCCGATGCCCGCTTTGTCAGACTGGCCGATGAAGCCTGGCGACTGGGTCCGGCTCCGGCGGCGGAATCCTATCTCAAGGCCGGGCTGATTCTGGACATTGCCCGCCAGAGCGGTGCCGAGGCCATCCACCCCGGTTATGGCTTTTTGTCGGAAAACGCTGACTTTGCCGCCGCCTGCGCTGCCGCCGGCATCGCCTTCATCGGCCCGCCGGCCAGCGCCATTGCCGCCATGGGCAGCAAGTCCGCCGCCAAGGCACTGATGGAGCAAGCAGCCGTACCGCTGGTGCCGGGCTATCACGGCGAGCGCCAGGAGCCGGATTTCCTGCACCAGCAGGCCGACCGTATCGGCTATCCGGTACTGATCAAGGCCAGCGCCGGTGGCGGTGGCAAGGGCATGCGCATTGTCGAGCGCAGCGAGGATTTCGCCGCTGCGCTGGCCTCCTGCCAGCGCGAAGCGGCCGCCAGCTTTGGTGACGACAAGGTGCTGGTGGAGAAATACCTGCCGCGTTCGCGCCATGTGGAAATCCAGGTATTTGCCGACAGCCTGGGAGGCTGTGTCTACCTGTTCGAGCGCGACTGCTCGGTGCAGCGCCGCCATCAGAAAGTACTGGAAGAAGCCCCGGCACCGGATTTGCCGGTCAGCACCCGGCAGGCGATGGGCGAAGCCGGCTGCGCCGCCGCCCGTGCGGTGGGCTATGTCGGTGCGGGGACGGTGGAATTCATCATGGCGGTACAGGACGATGGCCGCCCCGGTGACTTTTACTTCATGGAAATGAACACCCGCCTGCAGGTAGAACACCCGGTGACCGAAATGATCACCCGGCAAGACCTGGTGGCCTGGCAATTGCAAGTGGCCGCCGGTCAGCCGCTGCCGCTGCGGCAGGACGAGTTGAAGATTCACGGTCACGCCATCGAGGCGCGCATTTATGCGGAAGACCCGGACAAGGGCTTCCTGCCCGCCACCGGCCAGCTGATTCACCTGGCCACCCCCGCAGAAAGCGCTCAGGTACGCATTGATACCGGGGTGGAACAAGGCGACAGCATCAGCCCCTTCTACGACCCGATGATTGCCAAGCTGATCGTGTGGGGTGAAAACCGGGCTGCCGCCTTGCAACAGTTGGACGCGGCACTGGCGCAGTATCAGGTGGCCGGTGTCACCACCAATATCGCCTTCCTGCGCCGCATTGTGCAGCACCACAGCTTTGCCAGCGGTGCGGTGGATACCGGCCTGATCGCCCGCTATCAGGATGCCTTGCTGCCACCGGCCGTCCCGGCCAGTGGCGAGCAGCTGGCCGTGCTGGCGCTGGCCCAGACGCTGGGCGCGCAGACGGACTTCCCGGTGCGCGCGGGCTGGCGTCTGAATGGGCAACTGGAAACCATCCAGCAATTCATGCACGGCGACACCCTGCACAGCGTCAGCCTGCGCCATCTGGAGCACGGTTTTGCCGTGACGGTGGCAGGACAGACATATCAGGCCATGGCACGGCTGCAACACGGTGAATGGCATGTCACGCTGGACGGGCAACAACTGCGCGCCACCGTCATCTGCCAGCAGCAGCAGCGGGTGTTGTTCCTGCAAGGCGAACGGCTGGAAGCAAGCTGGGTGGACCCCTACGCCGCCAGCGCCGAAGAAGTGCATGGCGCCACCCACCTGAAAGCACCGATGCCTGGGCGGGTAGTGGCCTTGCTGGCCAGTAGCGGGCAGCAGGTGAGCAAGGGGGAGCCCCTGTTAATTCTGGAAGCCATGAAAATGGAACACACCATCCATGCACCTGCCGACGGCGTGGTGCAGGCCTTCTATTTCGCCGCTGGCGAACAAGTGTGTGATGGCGACGAGTTGCTCGACTTCGACGCCGACTGATCCGAAGGACAACACGCTATGCCAACCGTAAAAATCGTCGAAGTCGGCCCGCGCGACGGGCTACAGAACGAAAAGCAGCAGGTGGATACCGCCAGCAAGCTGGAACTGATTCGCCGCCTGGCTGCCAGCGGCCTCACCACCATCGAGGCCGGTGCTTTTGTCTCGCCCAAGTGGGTGCCGCAGATGGCTGACAGCTTGCACATACTGCAAGCACTGGAGCTGTCCGGGTCGGTAAATTACCCGGTGCTGGTGCCCAACGACAAAGGCATGGAACAGGCTCTGGCAGCTGGCGTGCGTGAAATCGCTGTGTTTGGTGCCGCCAGTGAAGGCTTCAGCCAGAAAAACATCAATGCCAGCATTGCCGAAAGCCTGGCCCGCTTTGACAGCGTGATGGCTACTGCCCGGCGCGAGGGCATCCGCGTGCGCGGCTATGTGTCCTGCGTGGTGGATTGCCCCTATGAAGGGCCGATTGCCCCGGCCAAGGTGGCAGAAGTGGCTGCCCGTCTGCTGGACATGGGCTGTTACGAAATTTCGCTGGGCGACACCATTGGCACTGCCACCCCCAACCGGGCGCTGGACATGCTGGAAGCAGTCAGCAAGCTTGTGCCAATTGCACAACTGGCAGGTCACTTCCACGATACCTACGGCATGGCCATCAGCAATATTCATGCTTGTTTTCAGGCTGGCATCAGAACATTCGATTCCTCGATTGCCGGGCTGGGCGGCTGCCCGTATGCTCGTGGGGCATCCGGCAATGTGGCCACCGAAGACGTGGTGTACCTGATGCATGGCCTGGGCGTGGACTGTGGCATAGACTTGCCCTCCCTGGTGCAAACCGCCTGGTTTGCCGCCGGTCTACTGGGCCGCGCCCCCACCTCGAAAGTGGCGCAGGCCATGGCAACGGTCCACTGAGCCGCCACGGCCACGCCGCAAAAACAAAGCAAGAAAAGCAAGAAAAGCAAGGTAAAGAAAGAGGAGAACCATGCAGCAGCTCACCCAGCCCATCTGGCAACCATCCGCCGAACGTATCGCAGGCTCCCACCTGCATGCCTTTACCCGCCTGGCCGAAGCAGCCTACGACCGCGCGCTGCCCGATTACCAGACACTGTGGCAAGCCAGCGTGGACGATCCGGGCCGCTTCTGGGCGCTGGTGTGGGATTACTGCGGGGTGCTGGGTGACAAGGGTGGCAGCGCGCTGGAGCAGGCGGACAATATGCTGGCTGCGCGCTTTTTCCCCGAAGCCCGGCTCAATTACGCAGAAAACCTGCTGCGTCACGATGGCGATGCCACCGCCCTGGTGTTCTGGGGTGAAGACAAGGTCAAATCCCGCTACAGCTGGCAGCAGTTGCGCCAACTGGTGTCCCGCTTGCAGCAAGCCATGCAGGCCGCCGGCATTGTGGCAGGCGACCGCGTGGCCGGTTTCCTGCCCAATATGCCGGAAACCGTGGCCGCCATGCTGGCCGCCACCAGCCTGGGTGCGGTATGGACCAGTTGTTCGCCCGACTTTGGCATCGACGGTGCCATCGACCGCTTCGGCCAGACCGAACCCAAGCTGCTGTTCTGCCCGGATGGTTACTGGTATGGCGGCAAGCAGATCGACATCCGCGACAAGATGCAGGCGCTGGCAGCCGGCCTGCCTTCGGTGCAGCAGTTCATTGCCGTCCCCTATCTGGGCGAAACCGCTGCTTTTGCCGCCAGCCTGCCGCGCACCATTACGCTGGACGATTTCATTGCCCGTTTCACTGCGCGCCCCTTGCAGTTTGTCCGGGTGAAATTCAACCATCCGCTGTTCATCCTGTATTCCAGCGGCACCACCGGCAAACCCAAATGCATCGTGCATGGCACTGGCGGCAGCTTGCTGCAGCATTTGAAGGAACACCAGCTGCACGCCGACATTCACCACGGCGACCACCTGTTTTACTTCACCACCTGCGGCTGGATGATGTGGAACTGGCTGGTATCCGGCCTGGCCAGCGGTGCGGCGCTGATGCTGTATGACGGCTCGCCGTTTGCCAATCAGGGACGCATTCTGTGGGAGTATGCGCAGCAATGGCAATTCACCCAGTTTGGCACCTCGGCCAAATACATTGATGGCCTGCGCAAGATCAACCTGACTCCTGCCACGCAATACCGGCTGGATGCACTACGTGCAGTGTTCTCCACCGGCTCGCCGCTGATGGCGGAAAGCTTTGACTGGGTGTACGCCAACATCAAGCAGGACATCAATCTGGCCTCCATTTCCGGCGGTACCGACATTGTGTCCTGCTTTGCGCTGGGCTGCGCCAACCTGCCGGTGTACCGAGGCGAACTGCAATGCCGTGGCCTGGGCATGGCGGTGGACATCTTCAACAGTTACGGCAGACCGGTACGGCAGGAGAAAGGCGAGCTGGTATGCACCCGCCCCTTCCCCTCCATGCCGGTGGGGTTCTGGCAGGACGAGCAGGGCAGCAAATACCGTCAGGCCTATTTTGGCCGCTTCGATAATGTGTGGTGCCACGGTGACTACGCCGAACTCACCGCCCACAACGGCATGGTGATTTATGGCCGTTCCGATGCGGTGCTCAACCCCGGTGGCGTGCGTATCGGCACCGCGGAAATCTACCGTCAGGTGGAAAGCTTCCCGGAAGTAGTGGAAAGCCTGGCCGTGGGTCAACGCTGGCAGGACGACGAGCGCGTGGTGTTGTTTGTCCGGCTGCAGCAGGGCCAGGTGCTGGATGACGCGCTGGTCAACCGGCTGCGTGAGCAGATCAAGCGTGGCGCCAGCCCGCGTCATGTCCCGGCGCGCATCATTGCGGTGGCGGATATTCCACGCACCATCAGCGGCAAGATTGTCGAACTGGCAGTGAAAAACGTGATTCACGGCGAGCCGGTGAATAATCTCAGTGCGCTGGCCAACCCGGAAGCGCTGCAACTGTTTGCCAATCTGCAGCAGTTGCAAAACTAGCCTGCCAGCGCCGCGGGCATGGGAGCTGGCTTGCCCCCCGGCCTGCCCGCCCAGCCTCGCCATCCACTCAGCAAGCCGGACAGGCTTGAGGGCCATCAAGGCAGCCCATCAGCCCAGACCGCAGGCTAAGGCCATTACCAGCAACAGGTTCCCGCATGAAACGCAGCCCCGCCCTTACTCCCCTCTCGCGCGATCACCACCATGCCCTGTCGCTGGCCATGCAGGCCGGCAAGGCGGCCCGTAGCGATGATGCCGACCAGTGGCAGCGCGCCGCCGACAACATCAGGCAGCATTACCGGCAAACCCTGCAAGCCCACTTTGCCGAAGAAGAACGCGCCCTGTTGCCTGCCCTGGCACAAGCCGGCAATGCACAGTTGGTGCAGCGCACGCTGGATGAACATGCTCATCTGCATCAGCTGATGCAGCATGCAAACCTGGCCAGTCCGGGCCTGCTGCAGGACTTTGCCGCTGCCATGAGCGCCCATGTCCGCTTTGAGGAGCGCGAGCTGTTTACCCTGGCGGAAACTCTGCCGGCAGTCATGGCGGCCTTGCAGCGCTGACGCAGGCAATGAAAAGGCCGGACACTGTCCGGCCTGCTGCCACCTGAACACGCCGCGGCCAACAACTAGTGGGCGGAGCGCCGGAACAGGCCGAACAGCTCGTACTTCTCGCGCGGTCTGGACCCCTGCCACAGCAAGGCCCAGCCGGGCTCGGCCAGTCCTTCGCTACGGGAACGCATCAGCAGCAGATAATCGCAGGGGCTGCTCTCCCCGGCAGGATAGGCCACCAGATCAATCCCGGCGTAATAGTGCCAACTGATGCGCGCCACCATATTCTGACGCTCGGTGGCAATGCATTGGGTATTGTCGGCCACCACCGCGGGCAAGGCGCGGCGCATGCTTTCCACCACCGGGCGATAGCTCTTGGCCGCATCCAGCCACGGCAGCCACAGACTGAGGGCCAGCCCCCAGCATAGGGTCAGCCCGGCTGCCCAGTTGGTAATGGCCTGCCGGCCACGCAAATGGCTGCGGGTGACTGCCCAGATCCAGGTGATGGTGGCCAGGACGGCAAAAACAGCCGCCAATACCGAGACATGCGGCACATAGTAAGGGCTGAAATACTGCGCGCGCCCGGCCAGGCGCTCCGGCCAGCCATAGTTCATTGCCGCCCAGCCGGCCCAGATCAGCAGGCCGAACACCCCGAACGCCATCAGGCCAAACCAGTTGAGAAAGGCTGCCGCGCCACGGCGCAGATTATCCAGCTCCACCGCGGCCAGCAGCGCCAGCGGCAGCAGCAAGGGCATGGCGTAATCCATGCTCTTGCGCTCGGACAGCGTCAGCATGATCAGCACCACGGCAAAAAACATCAGCGGCAACTGCAACATGGGCAGTTCGTACTTGCGGTTGCGGTACAGCGTCCAGGCGGCAAGCGGCCAGGCCGGCCAGGCAAACCAGATGGTATTGAAAGTGTAGTAGCCAAAGCCGTGGAACAGGCTGACCTTGCCAAAGCCATCCAGAGGTCCGAGCGCGTGATGCTCCCACCACAGACGGAACAGCGCCGGGTAGCCGCGTGCCAGTTCCAGCGGCCAGATCAGCGCCACCGGCAAGGCCACCAGCAAGGCCATGAACACGGTAATGGCATAGCGCTTGTTACGCCAGGCGGTGAAAGCCGGCAGGAAAATCACCACTGCCCACACCAGCATCACTTCCAGCAGGCTGGCACTCAGAAACAGCGCGGCACTGCCCGCGCCCAGGATGGCCCCGGCCAGACCGGGTGAGCGCAGGGTGAGCGACAGCGCATAAAATGCAGCGGCAAAACCGGTGAAAGTGGCCACCATCGGCGTCATCTGGTGACCGGTGACAATCAGGCCCAGGCAGCCAATCAGGATCATCACCACGCTGCGACCATGGCGGCGGCCGATCAGGTCGCGCCCGGTCATGCCGGCCAGCGTCAAACCCAGCGCCATGAATAGCGGTGTCGCCAGCCGGGCAGCATCATGCGCCGGCAGCAGCCATGGCGAAAACAATCGGGCCAGCCCGGCAGCCACCCAGTAGTACAGCGGTGGCGACTCCAGATAAGGCACCCCCTGTATGGTGGGCAGCAGCCAGTTGCCACTGCGCAGCATGCCTTCCACCACGGCCATCACATAGGGCTCGTCTGGCTTCCAGGGATCATGGCCGATAATGCCCGGCCACAGCCAGATAAAGCACAGCAATAACAGTACCCAGGGTTTTTCGGTGGGAACGGGAACGGTGGCGTTTTGCGGGGAGTACGTCAGCATCGAGGCGCGCGCCGGTAGGAGTAAAGCGCTATTTTAATGTGCAAGCGAGAACAGCGGAAATGAAAAAAGGCAGCCGAGGCTGCCTTTTTTCCAAAGCTTACAAGCTTAGCGCTTGAAGAAGCCACCGAACTTCTGGTTGAACTTGTCGATACGGCCGGCGGTATCAACAATCTTCTGCTTACCAGTGTAGAACGGGTGGCAGCTGGAGCACACTTCGATATGGAAGGCGTTTTTGCCCATGGTGGACTTGGTGGTGAAGGTGTTACCGCAGGAGCAGGTAACAGCAACTTCTACATAATTCGGGTGAATGTCAGCGCGCATTGTGAGCTTCCTTGGTTACGGGTACAGGGGTTTTGCCTGTACTACTTGGTGAAGGGACCCATTATCCGCGCTTTATCAGCACTTGACAAGTCGCCCGAAACGAAAACGGCGGCAGCCTTTGGAGCCGCTAACAAAACCCCCGCTCCAGGCCCGGGTTCTCTACGCGGTTTTGTTCGCAGCTCTTATCAGACTGCCGCCCCGGACTTACCCGGCCAGCAATGCAGGCTCAGGCACGACGCCAGCTGGTGCCCTGCGCATTGTCTTCCAGCACCACCCCCTTGGCGATCAGCTCGTCACGGATACGGTCGGACTCGGCCCAGTTCTTGTTGGCACGCGCATCACGACGCGCCTGGATCAGGGCTTCGATCTGCTCGGCAGTCAATTCGCCTTCACCTGCTCCGGCCTTGAGGAATTCCTCCGGCTCGCGCTGCAGCAGGCCCAGCACACCGCCCAGGTCCTTCATCAGGCGGGCCAGTTGCACATCGCGGCTCTTGTTGACTTCCCCGGCCAGCTCAAACAGCACCGCCACGGCTTCGGAGGAGCTGAAGTCGTCGTCCATCGCTGCCTTGAAGCGCGCAGCGTACGGGTTGCTCCAGTCAATGCCCGTGCTGTGCGGCAAAGCCAAGCCACGCAGCGCGGTGTACAGGCGGGTCAGGCCCTGCTTGGCATCGTTGAGGATGCTGTCGGTGTAGTTGACCGGGCTGCGGTAGTGGCTGCGCACAATGAAGAAACGCACCACTTCGCCGTCAAAATGCTGCAGTACGTCGCGGATGGTGAAGAAATTGCCCAGCGATTTGGACATCTTCTCGCCATCGACATTGATGAAGCCGTTGTGCAGCCAGTAATTCACATATTTATGGCCATGCGCGCCCTCGGACTGGGCGATTTCGTTTTCATGGTGCGGGAATTGCAGGTCTTCGCCGCCACCGTGAATGTCGAAGTGCTCGCCCAGGTGATGACAGCTCATCACCGAGCATTCGATATGCCAGCCCGGACGGCCTGCACCCCACGGGCTGTCCCAGGACGGCTCGCCCGGTTTGGCGGCCTTCCACAGCACGAAGTCCAGCGGGTCGCGCTTGTTGGGGTCGATTTCCACGCGCTCACCGGCGCGCAGCTTGTCCAGCGTACGGCCGGACAGCTTGCCGTAGCTCTCGAACTCACGCACGGCGTAGTACACGTCGCCATTGGGAGCCGGATAGGCTTTGCCATTGGCAATCAGTTGTTCGATCAGCGCAATCATGCCGCCCACATGGTGCGTGGCGCGCGGCTCGTGCGTTGGCGGCAGCAGGTTCAGCGCGGCGGCATCCTGATGCATGTCGGCGATGGTTTCCGCCACCAACTGGTCCGGCGTAATGCCACGCTCCAGCGCACGCTTGATGATCTTGTCTTCGATGTCGGTGATGTTGCGCACATAATTGACATCGTAGCCGGAGGCCTTGAGCCAGCGGTAGATCACGTCAAAGGCGGCCAGCATGCGGGCATGGCCGATATGACAGAGGTCGTACACCGTCATGCCACACACATACATACGCACCTTGCCCGGTTCGATGGGATGGAACTCTTCTTTCTGGCGAGTCAGGGTGTTGTACACGTTCAGCATGATCTCGATAACCTGTGCTTGGGTAAAAGGGGAAATTGTAGCAGAGTCGTCAAGCCCCCGCGAAGCGCCAGCACACTACCCGTTCTGCTGCGCGGAAAATGAAAAACCGGGCCAGTGCCCGGTCCCGAGTGACATCTGCCGCCAGTAAATGGGGTCACACCGGCGGCCATTCAATACGGCGGTAATCCGGCACGCCCTGACGGAAGGGCGGCATGCGCTCGCCCTCCATCAGCGGCAGCAGGTAGTCCAGAAAAGCCTGGGTCACGCCATAACCATCGGCAGAGATGAAGTGCGGTGGGAAAGCTTTTTCCAGATCGCCCACCTCAGAGAGCGGAAAGTCGGCCACTTCCCAGCGGTAGGGGTGATCGGACAGGCGGCGGATACCCGCCATCACACCACTGCGGCCGGCCTGCAGCCATTCCACACCCTTTTTCCCCATCTGGTAAGCCTGGGCGGCATCGGTGGCCGACACCAGATGCCCGGCTGCGCGTTGCAGATAATCCACCTGCGCCACATGGGCGGACAGGCCGCGCTCACGCTTGAGCAGCGCCGCCAGCCAGCTCCCCACCCCGCCTAGTTGCTCATGGCCATAAATGGCCGAAGCATTGGCCTCGGTGACAAAGCGCCCGGCGGCATCCACCAGGCCTTCCGCCACCGAAATGGCGCACTGGCCATGCGCCGCCAGACTGGCATCCACCGCAGCCAGAAACTTGTCCTGATCAAACGGCACTTCCGGCAGCAGCACGATATGCGGTGCCTGTCCGCCGTGAATGCGCGCCGCCGCCGGTGCCGCCGCCAGCCAGCCGGTATGGCGGCCCATGGCCTCCATGATGAATACCCGGCCGCGGCCCATGCTGATCATGTCCATGCCCACTTCCAGCATGGTGCTGGCCAGAAACTTGGCCGCCGAGCCATAGCCGGGGCTGTTGTCAGTCCCGACCAGATCGTTGTCTATGGTTTTGGGAATGCCGATCACATGCAGCGCATGACCGGTATGACGCTGGAAATCCGCCAGCCGGGCGGCACAGCCCAGCGAGCCGTTGCCGCCATTGATCAGCAGATAATGAATGCCGTGACGCGCCAGCACCGCTTTCATGCGCAGCCAGTCTTCGGGACATTCATCGAAACGGCCTATCATGCGGCGGCTGACACCAAAATGCCCGCCAGGCAGAAAACCCAGCCGGGCGATGTCGTGGTCGGAAACGCCATCGGTATTCACCAGCCGGTCCTCCAGCAGGCCAGCCAGCCCGTCGCGGGCGGCATACACCGAGATGCCCAGCTTGCGCGCGGTTTCTATCACCCCTTGCGCCGAGGCATTGAGTACGGCGGTGGGGCCACCGGATTGCAGATACAGCAGGCGAGGCTGGTTCATCACACTTCTCCGCAAAGCAAGACTGAATGGTTTTGATGCTAGGCAGGACAGGTGTAGCAGGCAAATTACATCACGCCAAAGTCGACGCGCATCAAATGCTGCGCTGGCGAAGCTTGTCAGTGCCCGCCGAACGGTGTACCCGATCAACAGACATGAAAAAAGCGGGCCGTATGGCCCGCTTCCGGCTGCTGACAAATTGATTTGGTGCGATTGCACCGGACCCGGCAAAGCCGGGCCTTTCGATGAAGTGACTGATTCCGCAGCCTTCCCATCTATTCCCAATCCCCCCGCCCTTTCCTTGAAAGGGAGCCTCGCTTTCCTCGCAGAAAGCGAGAGAGGGTTTGTCGATAATCCGAAGCAACCAGCAAGTCAGTGCTGACTTGCTGGTTTGGGCACAATTTACTTGCTCCAGTTGTCGCGCAAACCCACAGTCCGGTTGAACACCGCACGCACACCTTGCTGATGGTCGTAACGGTCGGTGACAAAGTAGCCCAGGCGCTCAAACTGGAAGCGCGATTCCGGGGCGGCCTTCAGCACGGCGTCTTCCACAAAAGCAGTGACGGTTTTCAGCGATTCCGGGTTGAGGAACTGGCGGAAGTCGACATATTCGCCATCGTCGCCACGCACCGCATCCGGACGCGGCTCGGTGAACAGGCGGTCGTACAGGCGGACATCGGCTTCAATCGCGTGCTCGGCCGACACCCAGTGAATCACGCCCTTGACCTTGCGGCCTTCCGGGTTCTTGCCCAGGGTGTCGTGGTCGATGGAGCACTTGAGTTCCACCACCTTGCCGTCGGCATCCTTGATCACTTCATCGCACTTGATGACATAGCTGTAGCGCAGGCGCACTTCGCCACCGGCAGTCAGGCGCTGCCACTTGGGCGGCGGCACTTCGGCAAAGTCGTCACGCTCGATCCAGATTTCACGGGCGATCGGCACTTCGCGCTCGCCGAATTCCGGGTGATGCGGATGGAAAGGCGCGCTGCGGCTGGCAGTCACGGCAGCATCAAAGTTGGTGAGCGTCACCTTGATCGGGTCCAGCACGGCCATCACACGCGGCGATTCGTTTTCCAGCATCTCGCGCACGGCGCCTTCCAGCACGCTCATGTCAATGATGTTTTCACCCTTGGACACACCAATGCGCTGGGCGAACAGGCGGATGCCAGCCGGGCTGAAACCGCGGCGACGCATGCCTTCGATGGTGGGCATGCGCGGGTCGTTCCAGCCATCCACCAGGCCGTCAGTCACCAGCGCCTGCAACTTGCGCTTGGAGGTGAGTGCGTACAGCAGCTCCAGACGGGAAAACTCGTACTGACGCGGATGGCAAGGAATGGTGATGTTGTCCAGCACCCAGTCGTACAGCGGGCGATGGTCTTCGAATTCCAGCGTGCACAGGCTGTGGGTAATGCCTTCCAGCGCATCGGAAATGCAATGGGTGTAGTCGTACATCGGGTAGATGCACCACTTGTCGCCGGTACGGTGGTGATGCGCGCGGCGGATGCGGTAGATCACCGGGTCACGCAGGTTCACGTTGCCGGAGGCCATGTCGATTTTCAGGCGCAAGGTCTTGCTGCCGTCCGGGAATTCGCCGTTACGCATGCGGGTGAACAGGTCGAGGTTCTCTTCCACGCTACGGTCGCGGAAGGGGCTGTTCTTGCCCGGCTCGGTCAGGCTGCCACGATAGGCGCGCATTTCCTCGGCGTTCAGGTCGCAGACAAAGGCCTTGCCGGACTTGATCAGCTCGACGGCATAGTCGTACAGCGCATCGAAGTAATCCGAGGCGAAACGGACATTGCCATCCCACTTGAAACCCAGCCACTCCACGCTGTCCTTGATGGACTGCACGAATTCGTCCGACTCTTTTTCCGGATTGGTGTCGTCCATGCGCAGATTGCACTTGCCCTGATAGTCTTCGGCCAGACCGAAGTTCAGACAGATGGATTTGGCATGGCCCACGTGCAGGTAGCCATTGGGCTCCGGCGGGAAGCGGGTGACGATGGCGCTGTGCTTGCCCGAAGCCAGGTCCTCGTCAATGATGTTGCGAATGAAGTTGCTGACTACTGGCGCGTTGTTTTCCGTGCTCATGATTCCGGCTGCAGACTGATTGAAAGCAATCGGTGATTGTAACCGATTTGCCCTTGCTGGGGAGTAGCAGTCCCGGCATGGCCGGTTTTGCCGGGGAAAAGCAGGCGGACTGGCGCTTTGCCCGGCCTGCCGCCCGCTTGGTTTACAGCAGGGTGCGCCCGGTGATGGCCTGCAATTCGGCCAGTGGTGAGCGCGCCGGGTCTAGCATGTCCTGTGCCGGCAGCCAGAATGTCTGCTCCAGCATGAACTGGCCGGACATCACGGCATGCGAGGCATGGTCGGAGAAACACACCCAGCCGCAGCCCGGCGGGAACGGCATGGTTTCCTGCGGGCAGGTGCGCTGGTAGTCCATGTCCGCCTTCATCGCATCGTGCAGATGCAGCATCAGGTGGTCGTAGGCGCTGCGCTTGCGCTTGGTGATTTTCAGCGCCGCCATCAGCGCCGCCGAGCCAGGCCACTGCCGT
Source organism: Aquitalea magnusonii (assembly GCF_002217795.2). Lineage (NCBI taxonomy): Bacteria > Pseudomonadati > Pseudomonadota > Betaproteobacteria > Neisseriales > Chromobacteriaceae > Aquitalea > Aquitalea magnusonii. Next base: position 710,705 of record NZ_AP018823.1, on the reverse strand, counting down.
GGCAAACGCGGCAGCATGCGCCGCGCCATGTCGGCAAACGGCTCCCCGACGCGCCACACGCGCGGTTCACCATTGGGATTGGCATTGTAGAACACGCGCAAGATGCGCTCGCCATAAGTGGGCCGCGACGGGAAGGCATCCACATGCAGACGGCTGTCGTCCTTGCGCCAGGAAGTCTGGCGATCTTCCACCCGCATCAGGCGCAGGCTGGTGGGGGCGGCGCGCAGCTTGCCGCGGTATTCCGGCAGCAACTGCTCGACCAGGGCAAAGGCGCTGTCGCGATAGCGGGCAATCAAGGCGCGCACTGCGGCTTCGTTGGCAGGGTCAGCCACGCCATGCAACTTGCCACCATCTTGCGGTTCCAGGCTGATGTTCTTGCGTTTCGGGTCGGCAATGGCCGGGTTCAGCAAGGCCAGTTCGGTCGGCTGGATGGCAAACTCCAGCTGCGGCAAATACAGTACCTTGCCGCTTTCCAGTGCGGCCACCTGGGATTGATAGGGTTTTGCGTCCAAACGGACAATCTGACTGCTCATGTGCAACGTTTCCCGTGTTGTATGCCGCTGATGTGAAACAAAACCACATCAGCATGACAAACCAAGACCAGCCGCAAGAGTACGCCAAAGTGTGGCTGCGGTCACATTTGCAGCAGCCCGCAGCGGCGAACAAAAGCAGCAAACATCTGATTCCAACGGGGAATATTGCGCGCCACCCCTACTGACAACATGGCAATTCGCCATTAAAAACAACAATTTATGCTGATAAAAATCCGAAAGTACGGCATAATGCCCGGTTGCTTATCCATCTGCGCCAACAGCCGCTTTCATTCAGCATGACGACACAGCCAGCCGCCGCCAAACCGATTACCTCTTACCGCAAGTACTGGGCCAGCCGTTTTGGCACTGCCCCTTTCCTGCCGATGAGCCGCGCCGAAATGGACCAGCTTGGCTGGGATTCCTGTGACATCATCCTGATTTCCGGCGACTGCTATATCGACCATCCCAGCTTTGGCATGGCGCTGGTGGGCCGTTTGCTGGAAGCCCAGGGCTTCCGTGTCGGCATCATTGCGCAGCCGGACTGGCAGTCGGCCGAACCCTTCCGCGCGCTGGGCAAGCCCAATCTGTTTTTTGGCGTCACCGCCGGCAATATGGATTCGATGATCAACCGCTACACGGCGGACCGTCGTCCGCGCTCGGATGATGCCTACACCCCCAATGCCGAACCGAACAAGCGCCCGGACCGTGCCGTCACCGTGTATGCCCAGCGCTGCCGCGAAGCCTATCCCGGCGTGGGGGTGATGATCGGCTCCATCGAAGCCAGCCTGCGCCGCATCGCCCACTTCGACTACTGGAGCGACAAGGTCCGTCAGTCGGTGCTGATCACCTCCAAGGCCGACATCCTGCTGTATGGCAATGCCGAACGCGCGCTGGTGGAAATTGCCCATCGCGCGGCCAAGGGTGAAAAACTCAGTGAAATCCGCGACGTACGCGGTACCGCCTTCGTGGTGCAGCAAGGCTGGCGTCCGGACGACGAGTGGCAGGAGATGGATTCCAGCGTGGTGGACACCCCCGGCAAGGTGGACCCGCACCTGAATCCGTATCAGGAACTGCCGGAGCAAGCCGCTGAAGCCACCAAGGGCAGCGACCCGACTGCGCCGCAGGTGATCCGCATCGAATCACGCGAAGAGCGCCTGGCCAAACGCCGCGCCGAACGGGCCAAAACCGTCATCCGCATTCCGGCCTACGAAGCCGTGGCACACGACCCGGTGCTGTATGCACACGCCAGCCGCACCCTGCATCTGGAATCCAACCCCGGCAACGCCCGCGCACTGGTGCAGTTGCACGGCAGCCGCGATGTATGGCTGAACCCGCCACCCATTCCGCTGACCACCGAGGAAATGGACTTCGTCTACGGCCTGCCCTACGCCCGCAATCCGCACCCCAGCTACGGCGATGCGCATATTCCGGCGTGGGAGATGATCAAGTACTCGGTCAACATCATGCGCGGCTGTTTTGGTGGCTGTACTTTCTGCTCCATCACCGAGCACGAAGGCCGCATCATCCAGAGCCGTTCGGAAGAATCCATCCTGCACGAGATTGAGGAAATCCGCGACAAGACGCCGGGCTTTACCGGCCACATCTCCGACCTGGGCGGCCCGACCGCCAATATGTACCGCCTGTCATGCAAGGACCCGAACATCGAGCGCTCCTGTCGCAAGCTGTCCTGTGTGTTCCCGGACATCTGCGAGAACCTGAATACCGACCACAGCCATCTGATCCAACTGTACCGCAAGGCACGTGCCCTGCCGGGGGTGAAGAAGATCAACATCCAGTCCGGCTTGCGTTACGACCTGGCGGTGCGTTCGCCCGAATACATCAAGGAACTGGTGCAGCACCATGTGGGCGGCTATCTGAAAATTGCCCCGGAACACACCGAAGACGGCCCGCTGTCCAAGATGATGAAGCCGGGCATGGGCGCGTACGACAAGTTCAAGGAGCTATTCGAACGCTTCAGCCGCCAGGCCGGCAAGGAGCAGTACCTGATTCCCTACTTCATCGCCGCCCACCCCGGCACCAGCGATGAAGACATGATGAATCTGGCGCTGTGGCTGAAGAAGAACAACTTCCGTCTGGATCAGGTGCAAACCTTTACCCCGACGCCGATGGCCATGGCCACCACCATGTGGCATACCCGCCGCAACCCGCTCAAGCGCCTGTCGCGCAGTTCGGAAAAGGTGGACGTGGTGCGCGATGGTTATCGCCGCAAGCTGCACAAGGCCTTCTTGCGCTATCACCACCCGGACAACTGGCAGATCATTCACGATGCGCTGATCAATATGGGCCGCAGCGACCTGATCGGCCACAGCAAGCACTGCCTGATTCCGCCTACCCCGCCGGGTGACAAATCCGCTGCGGTGCGTCATCGTCTGGGCGCACCGGCGGCACGCCAGGGCAGCGGCAAACCCGGCCAGCCACGCACCGGTCAGGGCAAGGCCACGGCAGCGCAAGGCAAAGCCTTTGGCGGACGCCCGCAAGCCACCGGCCGGCCGGGAGCAAAACCGGGCAGCAAACCGGCAAGCCAGGCGGCGGGCAATAACCGCAGCAAGCACAAACGCTGATCCGTCATCATCGGCAATAAAAACGGCATCGCCTGGCGATGCCGTTTTTATTGGGCAGACTCCCTGATTGGCAGCTAAAGTAGCAGCCAACCGGATTCAGAACAGGACATGCAGCATGGGTGCCTCACTTAAGCTAGCCGAACTGCTAGGCTCGCTCAGTTATGCGCTGGACATTACCGAGGGACAGCCGGAAGGCCACTGCGTGCGCAGTTGCTGGATAGGCATGCACATTGGCCGCGCCATCGGGCTGGACAGCCAGTCACTGTGGGAGCTGTACTACGCCATCTTGCTAAAAGACTTGGGCTGCAGCAGCAATGCCGCCCGTATCAGTGCGCTCTACCTGACCGACGACCGGCAGTTCAAGCAGGACTTCAAACAAGTGGGACCGGGACTGCCGCAGATGCTGGGCTTTGTGTTCAGCCATACCGGTCGCCACGCCGGCTGGGCCGACCGGCTGGCCTCCATCGTCAACATCATGCGCAATGGCAAGGACATTGCCGACGAACTGATCCACACCCGCTGCCACCGCGGTGCCGACATCGCCCGCCAGCTACGCTTCAATGAAAACGTGGCGCGCGGCATCCAGTCGCTGGACGAGCACTGGGACGGCTCCGGCCGGCCGCTGGGCTTGCAGGGCGAAGCCATACCCGTTCATGCCCGCATTGCCCTGCTCTCACAGGTGATCGATGTGTTTCACATCACCAATGGCCGTGCCGGCGCACTGGCCGAGGTTCAGCAACGCGCCGGCAACTGGTTCGACCCACAACTGGTGGCCTGTTTTGCCAGCGTGGCCAGTGACGAAACCTTCTGGCAGGTGCTGGAATCCACAAGCGTCGATCAGGCGGTGCTGGCGCTGGAACCGGCCCAGCATCAGGTGGAAGTTGACGAAGATTATCTGGATGAGATTGCCGAAGGCTTCGGCCAGGTGGTCGACTCCAAAAGCCCCTTCACCGCCGGTCACAGCCAGCGGGTGGGTCATTATTCCGACCGTATTGCCGCCACCCTGGGCCTGGATGATGCGCGCCGACGCTGGCTCAAACGCGGCGCCCTGCTACACGATGTAGGCAAGCTGGGGGTGAGCAACCGCATTCTGGACAAACCCGGCAAGCTGGATGCCGAGGAATGGGCTGCGGTGCAACAACACGCCAGCTACACCCACGCCATTCTTGGCCGCATGCAGGTGTTTGCCGAGCTGGCCGACGTTGCCGCCGCCCACCATGAACGGCTGGATGGCAAGGGTTATCCGCGCGGTCTGGCTGGCGACGCCATCACCCTGGAAACCCGCATCATCACCACCGCCGACATTTTTGACGCCATCAATGCCGAGCGGCCATACCACCCGGCCACGCCGGTGGCCAAAACGCTGGACATCATGCAGCAGAACCTGCACGTGGCCATCGATCCGCGCTGCTTCGAGGCCTTGCGGCAGGTATTACGCGAGGAAGGCCAGCTCTAGCCCCACACCACGCCGCTGGTCAGCAACTGTTCGGCACGCTGCAGGGCGGCGGCCAGGTCCGGCTGCAGATTGTCCGCGCCCAGATCATCCACCAGCCGCGAGCCCTTGAGCATGTCCAGCACCTCGTCGGTCGCGCCGCACAAAATCAGCGTCTTGCCCTGCACCCGCAGCTTGTCGTTCAGACTGTCCAGCGCCAGCAGACCGGTGGTATCCAGCATCACCAGCCGGTGTAACTGCAAGATGATGACGCGCGCCTGCTCGGCCTGCTGGTGAATGATTTCCACACTGTCCGCCGCCCCGAAAAACAGCGCACCCTCCACCCGGAAAGCGGCACAGCCATCCGGCACATGCTTGCCGGCTATGGTGTGGCGCTCGAACAACTGGGCATATTCCGGCAACAAGCGGTTGACCGAGGTATGGCTGGCCATGCTGCGGATAAAGAACACCGCCGCCATCAACAGGCCGATCTGCACCGCCACCGTCAGGTCGAACACCACGGTCAGCACAAAGGTGACAATCAACACCGCGGTATCGCGCTTGGGAAACTGAAAAGCCTTGCGGATATCCCAGTCCCCCATTTTCAGCGCCACCGAAATCAGGATGGCCGCCAGCACCGCCAGGGGAATGCTGGCCGCCAACGGCGCAGCCACCAGCAAAATCAATAACAGCAACAAGGCATGCACCATGGCAGCCACCGGGCTTTTTCCCCCGTTGCTGATATTGGTGGCAGTGCGTGCCACCGCTCCGGTCGCCGGAATGCCGCCAAAAAACGGGGCCACCATATTGGCAATGCCCTGACCGATCAGCTCCTGATTGGAGTCATGCTTGTCAGACGTCATGCTGTCGGCCACCACCGCACACAGCAGTGACTCGATGGCCCCCAGCAGGGCAATGGTAAAGGCCGGTGCCAGCAGGTCGGACAGATGGGTCGGGTCCAGGTCCAGCCCGCCAAAGCTGGGCAAGCCTTGCGGAATGCCACCGAATTTGCTGCCCAGCGTGGCCACCGGCAGGCTGAACAAGGCGGTGGCCAGCGTCGCCAGAATCAGCGCCACAAAGGGCGCGGGCAACAGGCGGTTGAGTCGCTTTGGCCATAGCAGGATCAGCAGCAGGCTGGCCCCGGACAGCAGCAAGGTCGGCCAGTGGAAATTGCCCAGTTGCTCACGCAATACCTGCATCACCGCAAAGAAACCCGCCGGCATCTTTTCCACCGGCAAACCGAAAAAATCTTTCAGTTGGGTGAGGAAAATCAGCACGGCAATGCCGTTGGTAAAGCCGGTAATCAGCGGCAAGGGAAAAAAGCGGATCACCTGCCCCAGCCGGAAGATGCCCATCAACACCAGCATCACGCCGGACATAAAGGTGCAGATCAGCAGATTGGCCACGCCATACTTGGCCACGATGCCGTAGATGATGACGATGAAGGCCCCGGTGGGGCCGGTGACTGACAAACGGCTCCCGCCCAGCGCCGCCGCCAGGAAACCGGCAATCACGGCAGTAAAGATGCCCGCCTGCGGTGTGACACCGCTGGCCATGGCAAAGGCCATCGCCAGTGGCAAGGCGACAATGCCAACGGTAAGGCCCGCCATGATGTCATCGCGCAGCAACTGGCGGTTGTAGCTCTGCAGGGTATCAATAAGACGAGGACGAAAACCCGGACTCAACATGATCTGACTTTCTGTGATGGCAGGCTGCGACAAGAGGTGCCGTGCCTGCCTGTTTGTACTGTCATCATCGGCGTCGGCCTCGCGCAGCGCAAGGGACGCGCGCCCGACAGCCGTTTTTCTGACGTCGGACAGGCCATGGCAGAGGCATATCGACACCCCCAGTCAACAGGCGTAGCATGGTTTTAAGACCACTTCAGCATGAGGGAAAACCATGACGCAAGACAAAAATAACGATCCCGCCATCAGCACGCCCGTAGACAGCAAGCCTGCCGAGGAAAACACCGCCACCACCAGCCCAAGCGCCAGCCGCAAGCCTGCGCGCAGCACCAGCAGCCGCCAGAGCAACGTCAAGCGCGTGCATCAGGAATCGGTGAAGGCCATCGAAACCATCAGCCAGCAGCCGGTGGCGCTGCAGGTGGCCGAAGCCCCCCACGGCAGCAGCGAAGACAGCAGTACCGCCGAACTCCCCGCCAGCTTTCCCTACCGCACCCGCATGCGCCGGGCCGAGTACGAAAAGATCAAGATGGAGCTGCAGATCGAGCTGTTGAAAGTACAAAGCTGGGTCAAGGAAACCGGGCAGAAAATCGTCATCCTGTTTGAAGGCCGCGACGCTGCCGGCAAGGGCGGCACCATCAAGCGCTATATGGAACACCTCAATCCGCGCGGTGCCCGCGTGGTGGCACTGGAAAAGCCGTCCGAGCGCGAACGCGGTCAATGGTATTTCCAGCGCTATATCGAACATCTGCCGTCTTCCGGCGAAATCGTGTTCTTCGACCGCTCCTGGTATAACCGCGCCGGCGTGGAACGGGTGATGGGCTTTTGCAATCCGGACGAATACCTGGAATTCATGCGCCAGACCCCGCAACTGGAACGCATGCTGGTCAACAGCGGCATCCACCTGTTCAAGTTCTGGTTCTCGGTCAGCCGCGAAGAACAGCTACGCCGCTTCATCTCGCGCCGCGATGACCCGCTCAAGCACTGGAAGCTCTCCCCCATCGACATTCAGTCGCTGGACAAATGGGACGACTACACCGCAGCCAAACAAGCGATGTTCTTCCACACCAATACTGGCGATGCGCCCTGGGTGGTGGTGAAATCCGATGACAAGAAACGCGCCCGCCTGAACTGCATCCGCCATTTCCTGGCCAGCCTGGACTACCCCAACAAGGATCCACGCGTTGCCCATGCCGCCGACCCGCTGATTGTGGGTGCCCCCAAGCACATGCTGAATGCCGATGAGGACAAGTCGCTGCGTTTCGACGTGTGAGCCGCTTGATCAAGACCGCAGGGCGATAACAGCAGCCGCATCCGCGATGCGGCTGCTGTGCTAGAATCCGGCATTGTTCCCGCCGATAGCATCAGAAACGCCCATGAAAAAACTGCTCTCCAGTCTCGCCCTGTGCGCCCTGCCCCTGCTGGCTTACGCAGCACCGGTAGTGGAAATGACCACCAACAAAGGTGTGATCGAAATCACCCTGGATTCCGCCAAAGCGCCCAAGACCGTGGCCAATTTTGTCAGCTACGCCAAGGCTGGCTTTTACAACGGCACGGTATTTCACCGCGTCATCGATGGTTTCATGATTCAGGGCGGTGGTTTTGACGGCAAGCTGGAACAGAAGAAAACCAACGCGCCCATCCCCAACGAAGCCGCCAACGGCCTGAAGAACAGCATCGGCACCATTGCCATGGCCCGCACCGCTGACCCCAACTCAGCCACCGCCCAGTTCTTCATCAATGTGGCCAATAACGAATTCCTCGACTACAAAAACCCCAGCCCGCAAGGGATTGGCTATGCTGTATTCGGCAAGGTCAGCAAGGGCATGGACGTAGTCAACCGCATTGCCAAAACCCACACCGGCAGCATGAAAGGCATGGATGACGTGCCGTTCGAGCCCATCGTGATCCAGAAGGTGGTGGTCAAGCCCTGACCCCACCGGCACCCGTCAGCCAACTGCGGCGGGTAGATAGACAGCATCAAGAGCCCACGCTTCAGATTCATAAAAAGGAATACCCATGATCAAACTGACCACCAACTTCGGCGAAATCGTACTGGAACTGTTCCATGACAAGGCCCCGGTGACTGCCGCCAACTTCGAAGAATACGTCAAGAGCGGTCACTATGACGGCACCATCTTCCACCGCGTGATCAACGGTTTCATGATCCAGGGCGGCGGTTTTGATGCCGAGATGAAGCAAAAAGACACCCGCGATCCGATCAAGAACGAAGCCAACAACGGTGTTTCCAACAAGACCTACACCGTTGCCATGGCACGTACCATGGACCCGCACTCTGCCTCGGCCCAGTTCTTCATCAATGTGGCCGACAACGACTTCCTCGATTTCAAATCCGAAACCACCCAGGGCTGGGGCTATGCCGTGTTCGGCCAGGTAGTGGAAGGCCAGGAGGTGGTTGACCGCATCAAGACCGTGCGCACCGGTCGCAGCGGCGGTCACCAGGATGTGCCGGTAGAAGCCGTAGTCGTGGAAAAAGCCGAGATCATCTGATCCGCTGCAGGCCGCGCGTCAGCGGCGGCCAGTACCACAAGCCAGCTCCCTCCGCGTGAGCTGGCTTTGCTTTATCCTTTCTGACTTTTGTTGCTGCCATCCAATCATCATGAGCCATCACTTCATTTCCGACCTGCACCTGAGCGAAGACACCCCGGCGCTGTGCCAGCTATTTGCCAACACCCTGCGCCAATGGCAAGGCCAGATCGACAGCCTGTTCATCCTGGGCGACCTGTTCGAATACTGGGTGGGAGATGACGATGACAGCGCCTTTCTCAATGAGATGCTGGCGGCGATGCAGCAGTTCTCCCGCCACACCCCGCTCTATGTGATGCATGGCAACCGTGACTTCCTGCTGGGTGACGGCTTTGCCCTGCGCTCCGGTGCCGTGCTGCTGGCAGATCCCTACCTGCTGGAAGCATATGGCCGGTCTTATCTGCTCAGCCATGGCGATGCCCTGTGTACCGCAGATACCGCCTATCAGCAATTCCGTACCATCAGCCGCAATCCGGCCTGGCAGGCCGCCATGCTGGCCAGGCCGCTGGCCGAGCGCCACGCCATTGCAGCCCAGGCGCGCATGCAAAGTGAGGCGGCCAAACTGCAGCAAGGCCTGAGCGCCATTACTGATGTAAGCGACGATGCCGTAATGCAGTTGCTGGCACAGCACCACTGGCCGACCTTGATTCACGGTCACACCCATCGCCCCGCCACCCATCTGCACCAGCAAGGCAGCCAGCAGGCCGAACGCTGGGTAATACGCGACTGGCACGGCAGCAGCGGTGGCTATCTGCGGCTGGATGCCTCCGGCCTGACCGCTCTGCCGCTAGGCTAGGAATCTGCTCATCGTCTGCGCTACCTTGGGCTTAGCGCGTTAAAACGCCGGCAGAATGGATATCGACTCACGGTAAACTCCGCTTTCTTAGCGGTCTTCGCTTGTTCTCACCCCCGCTGGCGCAAGCGTCAACAAGCTCAACAGAACGCAGACCAGACCCTGCTGCAAAGCAGGGCCTGCCGGCCCTGGCTGGCACTGCTGGCGTCGCTGCTGCTTGCCTAAGAACGCTATGCGGTCTTGTGGCCACACAGCGCCTGCGCGTCCCGTCCCTACCCGACATCCCAGGCCAAATCCGACATCCAGCCTGGTGATGGTTATCGCCAGTTGCAGTAGCACCGGCCAGCGCCAAGCTGAACTGTTCTTTAGGCTGGCTTTCCCTGCCCCCTTCCCCCCATGTGCTATGCCTGTTAATGGGCAATGCGGAGGCCGCCTGTTTGCCGCCCCTCCTGCCCGACAACAACAGCAAACGGTCACCGCCTGCAGCGCAGGCAGATCAGGTGACTGCCATGTGCCAGCATCGGGGAAAATCTCATGTTCGATCATCACCGTATTTTTTCGGTGCGCCAGCGCTTTGTCTGGCTGACACTGGTATTGGCAACTTTACTGGCCTGCGTGGCCATGGCGGCTGCCCTGCTGATCCGGCAAATCACCATTGGTGGTCCGCAATATCAGCACATCGTGATGGCCAAGGATCTGGTTGCCGACATTCTTCCCCCGCCGTCCTACATCATCGAGGCCAATTTGCTGAGCTATCAGTTGCGCCAGGCCGCGCCTGCACAGCAGGCCAGCATCATCAGCCGGTTGCAACGCTGCGAACAGGCATTCAATCAGCACTATCAATACTGGCAACAACAAGCCCTGCCCCTTCCGCTACGTGATGCGCTCGTCGGCCAGGCACAGCAGTATGGGAGGGAGTTTTTCGTCTTGCTCAATCAGCAACTGATACCCGCCCTGCAAAAGCAGCAAACCGGCAAGGCAACTACCGTTTTTGCCACGATGCAGCAAGCGTATGCACAGCACCGCCAAGCCATCGACAACGCTGTTTCACTGGCGCAGCAGTATCAGATCCAACTGGAAAACGAAGCCGACAACAGCAATCAGCGCAACTGGCTACTGCTGGGGCTGGCACTGATGACGACGGTGCTGATCGTCGCCTTGCTGCTGCGCAGGAGCTACCGCCAACTGATTACCCTGCTGGGGGCCGAGCCGGCACAAACCCAGCAGCATATCAATGAACTGGCCGAAGGCTTGTGGCTCACCCGGCTGCAACAGGCTGAACCTGACAGCATGAGCGGCGTGCTGGACAGCATGATCAGCCGCCTGAGCCGGGTGATGCAGGGTATCCGGCAAACTGCGCGTGACATGGGCGCACTCTCCAGCCGCGTCGAGCATGCAGCCAGCCATATCGGAGATCAGAGCAGCAGCGAAGCCGCTCATCTGGAAGAAATTGCCACCACCTTGCAGCAGTTCTCCTCCATGCTGGACACCACCATGCACCGTGTGCAAGAAACCGAACACCAATGCGGCATTGCAGTAGAAGCCAGCCGCGAGGGCCGCCTGCTGGTGGAAAACACCCTGCAGGCACTGCACCACATCATCAACTGCATTGATCAGATCGACGATATTGTCTACCAGACTGATTTACTGGCCTTGAACGCCGGTATTGAAGCCGCCCGCGCCGGAGAGCACGGCAAGGGCTTTGCCGTCGTGGCACAAGAAGTGCGCAAACTGGCCCAGCGCAGCAAGGATGTGGCGCTGGAAATCCAGCAACTGTCACACCAGACCATGCAGCGCGCCGAACATGCCGATAGCGCCATGGGGGCGCTGGAACAAACCATTGTCCAGACTCAGCGCCTGATCGAGCATATTACCCATAGCAGCAAAGAGCAGAACCTTGGCATTGGCCAGATTTCGCAATCACTGAACCAGCTCAGCAATTCATCGGTGCAAAATGCCGAAGAATCGCTAAACATGGCCACTCTTTCCCGTGAAATGCTGCAACACACCGCAGCACTGCAACAGCGTATTGCCTATTTCCGTCTGCGCGATGAGGCTGGCGAAGCCGCCCCGCCGCCTGCCGAACACAAGCCTGCCCTCGACACCACGCCCCGCCGCTAGGACTCCGGCGACCGGACCTCGCCATGCCAATAAAGGGTAAACCCGCAAGGGCAAGCCCTAAATGACGATTTGATGCGTGATCACTACAGTTGCGCCATCCGCCACCAGTACAAAAACAGGCGGAACGCTCGATAACGGGCCCGTCACACGACGTGCAGCCCGATCAACGCCAACAATCATTGGAGAGAACCATTATGTGGTCCCACGTCTACGACCCACTGGGCAACCCGTGGCTGTCTACGCTGTGCGCAGCGCTGCCGGTCATCGTGCTGCTGGGCGCGCTCGGCATTTTCCATATCAAGGCACACATTGCTGCCATGATGGGTTTGATCACTTCCCTTGTCGTCGCCATCGGCATCTTCGGCATGCCCGGCAGCATGGCAGTCAGCGCCACCCTGATGGGTGCGGCCAACGGCTTGCTGCCAATTGGCTGGATCATTCTGAACGTGATCTTCCTGTACCAGTTGACCGAACGCAAAGGCCAGTTCGCCATCCTGCGTGAAAGCATTACCGGCGTCACGCAAGACCGCCGCCTGCAACTGCTGCTGATTGCCTTCTGCTTTGGTGCCTTCTTTGAAGGTGCCGGCGGCTTTGGCACACCGGTGGCCGTTACCGGTGCCATGCTGATTGGCCTGGGCTTCTCGCCGCTGGCGGCATCCGGCCTGTCGCTGATCGCCAACACCGCACCGGTTGCCTATGGCGCGCTGGGTACTCCGATCACCACCCTGGCCAAGGTGACCGGCATCGACGTGATGCTGATTTCCTCCATGGTGGGTCGCCAGATGACCCTTTTCGCTGTCATCGTGCCATTCTGGCTGCTGATTGCCTTCTGCGGCTGGAAGAATACCCTGCGCATCTGGCCTGCCGCCCTGGTGGCCGGTCTGTCCTTCGCCATTCCGCAACTGATCGTGTCCAATACCATGGGGCCGGAACTGGTTGCCGTCATTGCCTCGGTTTGCTCGATTGCCGCGCTGGTACTGTTCCTGAAGGTATGGCATCCGCAAGAGGTATACACCTCCACCGCCGGCACCATGGCCGGTGCCGCTGCCGAAGCCGCTGGCAAGACTGCACTGCAACCCAAGCATGGTTACTCCACCGGTGACGTGGTTCGTGCCTGGCTGCCGTGGCTGATTCTGTCGGTACTGGTATTTGCCTGGGGCTCGCCTAGCGTGAAAAAACTGCTGGACTCCATTTTCACCCTGGATATCCAGTGGCCCGGCCTGCACAACCTGGTACAGAAGATGCCGCCGGTGGTGGCCAAGCCACACCTGGAAGCCGCTGTCTACAAGCTGAACCTGCTGTCCACCACCGGTACCGGCATCCTGGTGGCCGGCATCCTGTCCGGCCTGATCATGGGCTATCGTCCGAGTGAGCTGGTCAAGGTGTACGGTCAGACCTTCTGGTCGCTGCGCTACTCGCTGATCACCATCGTGGCCATGCTGGCACTAGGCTACCTGACCCGCTACTCCGGCGTGGACATCACCCTGGGCCTCGCCTTCTCGCACACCGGCGTGCTCTACCCCTTCTTCGGCACCCTGCTGGGCTGGCTGGGTGTGGCGCTGACCGGTTCGGACACCGCCGCCAACGTGCTGTTCGGTGGTCTGCAAAAGGCTTCCGCCACCCAGTTGGGTCTGTCGCCGGTACTGATGACCGCTGCAAACTCCGCCGGTGGTGTGATGGGCAAGATGATCGACGCCCAGTCCATCGTGGTGGCGTCGACAGCGACCCAGTATTACGGCAAGGAAGGCGTGATCCTGCGCTATGTGTTCTTCCACTCGCTGGCCCTGGCCTGCCTGGTCGGCCTGGTGGTCACGGCAATGGCCTACCTGCCGCCGTTTACGCTGCTGGTATTGCATTAAAGCTTGATGGCATCTGGCACTGCCAGACAAAAAGCCCCGCCCAAGATTCTTGGCGGGGCTTTTTTTATCTGCAGCGAGCGCACAGCCTGGCTCAGTTGATAAACCAATCCTGATTGTGCCGGGCCACTTCCAGCACCGAGCGGCCAATCTCCTGCAGGTGGGCAGCCATTGCCACTTCGCTGGCATCGGCATCCCTTGCCTGCAAGGCAGTTACAATCTGCGCGTGCTGCTCAATCAGCAATTCCGGTGGTGATACCGCATCCAGGCTGAGAAAACGCACGCGGTCCATCGTGGCCTTAATGCTCTCGATGGTTTGCCAAGCCAGTGTGCAGGCTGCAAAGTGCGCCAACAACTGGTGAAACGCATCGTCTAGCTGTAAGAACACATCCGCCTGCCCATTTTGTGCCGCCAGTTGTTGTTGCTGCAGATTGTGCTCCAGCGTCAGCAACTGACCCGGACTGATCTGCGCCGCCAAACGGCGCGCCACCGCACACTCCACCGCCTGCCGGATAAAGCTGCCCTCCGCCACCTGGCTGACTGAAATCCTCACGACCAGCGTGCCGCGCTGCGGCAGAATCTGCACCAAGCCAGCCTCTGCCAGCTTGATGAATGCTTCACGCACCGGCTGGCGCGACACGGCAAACCGGCTGGAAATTTCCTTTTCGGATAACAACACACCAGGGGGAATTCTGGCGGTCACGATATCCTGCCGCAACAGACGGAAAATCTGTTGATTCACGGGCAGCATGCCGGTTAATAACGGAGGTATGCTCATGCAAGACGGCCATCCAGATCGATAAGCACCGCATACTAACAGAGTGAACCGCCACGCCCACGCCATGGCGGTATTCAGCAGCACTGCGCAGTGGCGGCCTGCTTCCTCGGGCTAATCAGTCCACCGCCACGGCATAGCCAAGCCGAGCACAAAGCTGTGCCGCACACGCTTTGGCACCGAACTGCTGCAGTTGATGGAAATACTGGCTGAGTAGCGCCACGAAATGTTCATTGCGTGGCAGATCTGTCGCAAACACCTGTTCCAGTTGTAATAAGGCCTGCACAGGCGACAGCGCAGGCCCTCGCGACTGCAGCAGCATGCTTATCTCGGCGGCCAACGGGTCACGCACCTCAATCGCACGCCCCTGCTCATCCACACCGGACACGTAGTACATCCAGGCGGCAAGCCCCAGCGCCAGGCAATCAAAGCGGCTGCCTCGTGCCAGATGAATACGGATGGGATCGAGCAGGCGCTGTGGAAGTTTTTGCGAACCATCCATGGCAATCTGCCAGGTTCGATGCTGCAGCGCCGGATTGCGAAAACGCTGTAATAAACGGGCAGCATAATCCTCGGCCGGCTGTGGACAATTCACCAGCGTCACCGCTTGCTCCTGCAGCATCAGGTGCTGCACCAGTTGCGCCAACGCGGCATCTTGCATGCAATCACTGATATGGCTATAGCCCGCCAGATAGCCCAGATACGCCAGAAATGAATGGCTGCCGTTCAGCATACGCAGCTTCATTTCCTCAAATGGGCTCACATCGGCAACCAACTGCACCCCCACCCGCTCCCACGCTGGGCGGCCTTGCGGGAAATGATCCTCGATCACCCACTGCCGGAATGGTTCCGATGTCACCCCGGCCGGATCATCCACCCCCCCCAGCACGGCGCGGATCTGGCTGCGGCTCACATCGCTGACCATGGGGACAATACAATCCACCATGCTGGACGGACAGGCCACATGCTGCGCTACCCAGTCCACCATTTCGGCATCCTCCTGCAGCGCTGCCAATTGCATTAATACCCGACGGGTAATCTCACCATTGGCCGGCATATTGTCACAGGACAACACCGTAAAAGCCGGTAAACCACGCTGGCGACGTAGACGTAATCCTGCCAGCAATACCGCAGGTGCCGACTGCGGCTGCAAGGGGTGGGCCGCATCATGCAAGATGGTGGGATGGTCTGGCTGCAATTGCCCCGTCGCCGGCGAGTGACAATAGCCTTTCTCGGTAATGGTCAAGGTCACGATCGCCAGCTCCGGATGTGCTAGCGCCTCCAGCACCGCCAGCAGGCCATCCTCAGTCCGCGATAGTGCCTGGCAAATAATGCCAACCACGCGGCAATGCCAGCCCTGCCCATCAATATCAGACACCGAATACAGTAAATCCTGCTGCTTCAGCGCGCGAATGGTACCGCTGCTATCCGACAAGCTGACTTCACAATACCCCCAATCACTGCCATGCCGAGCAGCCAACTCATCTGCATAAACTGCCTGATGGGCACGATGAAATGCCCCGCACCCCAGGTGCAAGAGCCGCGGACGCAGATCCTGCCGAGAATATCCAGGCTGCGGGACTAAGGCTGTCGCAATCGACTGACTCATGAGATTACCCAATGAAGAGGATGATGAGACCAAGCTGCACCGCACCCGCCCTAGCCCCTGCCATGCAAGTCTGCGGCGTCCGTAAGCAGATTCAAATCGCGGTCCTTCACCTCCGGCATCAGCAGTGCCGCAAGCAAGCCGATCGCAGAGTAAGCCATCACCATTACGGCAATCGGCCACCAACTACCGCTAAGATGACAGAAAATACCTGCCAGCATGGGGCCAAAACCGACCGCAACCAGCCCGCCGGTTTCTTTGGAAATTGCCATCCGGGTAAAACGCTGACGAGCACCGAACAACTCTGCCAACGTGATATTTTCCAGCGCAAACAAGCCCAACACCGCAATATTGTGAATCACAATAATACATACCATGATTAGCCCAACCCCATGATTCGGCTCCATGATCAAAGAAAGCAAGGGGTATATGAGAAAAATAGCCATCACATTCAACACAATATAAGGCAGCCTGCGCCCAAATTTATCAGACAGCCAACCCAATAGTGGAATACTAAAAAACCCAATCACGGAACTCATCATCAAGGCATCGGTAGGAATGCTTTTATCAAATAACAATGTTTGAACCAGATAACCCGTAAGAAAAGTCTGTATCAGCCCTGAGTTACCCGCCTGACCAAAACGCAGGCCGGTAGCAATCCAAAATGATCGACTACGAAACATGGAAAGGAAATGATCATCAGCCACAACATGATCAGTAGCGGCAGCCACTTGAATGTTCTTTTCTTTTTCCTGAACGAATACCGGACTCTCCTTCAGATTGGCACGCAGCCAGATAGCAAAAATCATGACAACAACACTGGACAGAAAGGGAATACGCCATCCCCACTCCATCAATTGCTGTCTATCCAAGGTATAAAATACCAGAGCCCAAATTGCAGTCGCCGCCAAAGTACCGCAATTGGTTCCCATGGCAACCAAAGAAGAAATAATACCGCGCCGCCCCACCGGGGCAAACTCAGCCAGCATGGTGCCGGCACCGGATATTTCAGCACCAGCACCCAGACCTTGTACAATTCGCAGCAAGACCAATAAAATGGGCGCCATAATGCCAATTTGCGCATAGGTGGGCAACACGCCAATCAGTGTGGTACACACTCCCATCATGGTAATTGTAATGAATAATACCTTTTTCCTGCCAATTGAATCGCCCATCCGGCCAAACACAAAAGCGCCTACAATACGGGCCAGATAACCAGCACCATAAGTGCCCATGGCCAGAATGAGCACCATGGCCTTACTCTGACCATAAAAGAAAATTTCATGGAAAACCAATGCAGCGCCAAGCGAATACAGCTGGAAATCCATAAACTCTAATGCAGTACCCAACCAACCCGAGACTGCAGCCTTGACCAAACCAGATGTCTCTTTTCCATCCAGATCCTGCTGCAACACTTTTGCCGTATTCATTACATTTACTCCAAAACATCATTACCATCATGTATCGGTAAATTGAATCAACCAGGAAATTCCAATAAGATTTTGCAACACTCCGCTGGCTCATTTTCAAACAAATGCAATGCCACGCCCACCTGATTAAAATCAAGCTTATGCGTAATTAAAGCATCAGGATTTAACTTTCCATCACCCATCCAGCAAATCACCTGAGGAAAACGCGCGCTATTCAAGCGTGATGAAAAAATGGCAAGTTCCTTGCTGGTCAGGTCTTTCTGGCTGATCATGCATGGTGCATCAGAAAAACCCATTATTCCAATCCGCCCTGCAGGCGAAGCCAATTCAATAGCCTGCTGCAAAATGGCTGGATGGCATGCTGCATCCACAATCAGAGTAGGCGCACGTCCATACTGCTGAAAATAGTCCAATAAATAAGCATCCTGATTAGTCACAACCTGATCTGCACCACACTCGATGGCACGATCCAGCCTTGATGCAATACGATCAGTCGCAACAAGATGTGCCACACCAAATACTTTTTTCAATACTTGAATCACCGCCAGCCCCATGGGACCGGCACCATAAACCAAGGCGACATCCTGCGCTGTTGGCTTTAATTGCGCGGTAATATTGGCCGCGATGCTGAATGGTTCAACCAGCGCCGCATGCAGTGCAGGGATTGTTTTTGGAACAATATGGGCATTGCTGGCAGGCACACAGGCAAACTCACTAAATCCACCATCACGGTGTACCCCAATCACCTGTAAATTCAGACAGACATTAGGTCGTCCAACCGAGCAGGGATAACATTGCCCACAACTGACCACCGGATCGATAACTACATGCTGGCCAATCCTGCTTGGCATCACGTCACGCCCAACCTGGTCAATGACACCAAAAAATTCATGCCCGATTACCCGTGGATATCTGGCAAATGGGTTATGCCCATGATAAATATGGACATCAGAACCACACACCCCGGCGTAGATGACTTTTACTCTTACCTCATCATCGGCAGGTTGTGGTATCTCGCGCTGCTGTATTTCCAGCACACCAGGCTGACTAATGACTATGCTTTTCATCACGGTTCCCCTTCCTTACCAATTCCACATCGTGCCATCTTCCAGCCTGGCTATCGGTAGACAAGCTGCTTCATAGGGATATTTCTCAGCAATCTTCTCATCAAAATCCACACCCAAACCCGGCTCATCTCCTGGGTGCATATAACCATTATCAAATATCCAGTTTCGAGGAAATGCTTCCAGCATGATTTCCGAATAACCCATATATTCCTGAATACCAAAATTGGGAACCCATAAATCAAAGTGCAAAGCGGCTGCCATACTGATTGGAGACAAGTCACTGGCGCCATGAGAGCCGGTGCGTATTTGATAAAGTGAAGCAAAATCAGCAATACGGCGCATACCACTGATTCCACCCGCATGCGTCACTGTCGTGCGAATAAAATCAATCAACTGCTGCTCGATTAATTGTTTGCAATCCCATATGCTATTGAACACTTCCCCAACCGCTATTGGGGTAACGGTGTGCTGTCTTATCAAGCGGAAACATTCCGGATTCTCTGCCGGCGTAGGATCTTCCATCCAGAATAAATGATATGGCTCAACATCTTTACCGAAACGTGCTGCTTCTATCGGCGTCAGACGATGGTGTATATCATGTAATAGGCAAGAATCCATGCCAAATTTATTACGAATCCTGTCGAATACTGTTGGTATGAAATTCAGATACTTTTCTGTTGACCACAATTGTTCTTCAGGATAAACCCCTTTAGCTGCCGGCTCGTATTTACCACCTTTTTGTTTTGCCAGCCCATAAGCAGATGACACACCAGGAATTCCACATTGCACACGTATCGCCTGAAATCCCATTTCAAGCAACCTGGCATAATCATCCAGTACGGCATCAATAGTACTTCCCGTGCAATGGCCATACACCATGACTTTTTCGCGCGAAGCGCCACCCAGCAGTTGATACACTGGCATGTTTGCTGCTTTCCCTTTGATATCCCACAAGGCCATATCAATAGAAGAAATAGCGGACATGGTTACCGGACCACGTCGCCAGTAAGCACCTTTATAAAAATATTGCCAGATATCTTCTATTTTCTGCGCATCCCGGCCAATAAGCTGTGGGCACAGATGGTCGCGCAGATACGCTGCAACGGAGAGTTCCCGCCCATTCAGGGTGGCATCGCCCACACCGCTTAACCCAGATTCCGTTGTTATTTTTAGCGTAACAAAATTTCGCCCAGGGCAACTTACGAACACATCTGCCTTGATTATTTTCATTGAATGCTCCAACAGCCATTAGCAAAACGCAGCAATGAAAATTAATACACAAGCACCTGCCATACAAGTATTTCACACTGCCCAAAATACCAGACCAAAATTTAAAAACTGAAAAATAATTTTAAATTATATGCCTTGAAATTATTACAATAGGAAATATCAAAATATCCAAGGGATTTTTTTGATATTCCCGATTAATGCTGGAATGACTATTGAGATCAATCGCTTCTGCGGTGAATCGGCTGCTTGGCATGAATGACATACTGAGCAAAGCGATAAGAAAATACTGGAGGGGGCGATGCGCCCTGCTACCCGCGGGTAGCAGGAATAGAGCTGGTAACAGGGCGCTAAAAGCGGAAAGAGGGATGGCCAGGTATGGCACGGCACCTGACAAGCATCGGGATGAAAACCGAGCGCCGGTTTAACTGGAACAGCTAACGCTGATTTCCTGCGCCCAGGCAGGAGGCTCGGCGGCGTAAGCCTGATACTGCGGCTGCTCGTCAAAGGGGTGCTGCAGACAGTGATGCAGGCTGGCGATTTGTGAAAAATCCCCCTGCTGAGCGGCTTGAATCGCCTGCTCGGCCAGATAATTGCGCAGGATATATTTGGGGTTGACCGCCAGCATGGCAGACCTGCGCTCGGCAGCCGGCCGGGTTTCCAACTGCAGGCGCGCAGTGTAGCGTGCCGCCCAGTCATCAAACAGGCTGCGATCCAGGAACATGTCCCGCAATGCGTGGTTGTCGCCCGCGCTGTCAAAGTCGGCCAGCCGGCGGAAGAATACGGTGTAATCGGTCTGATGCGCATGCATGGCCAACAGTAGCGCTTCGATCAGTGCGTCATCACCCTCATCCGGTACAGCAAGGCCCAGCTTGTTGCGCATCAGCCCCTGCCAGTGTTGTGAGTACTGCTCCCTATAACCGGAGAGTGCCTCCAGCAATTGCGCTTCACTCACCAGCGGCAAGAAGGCCGATGCCAGGCAATGCAGATTCCACAAGCCAACCTGTGGTTGCTGGTTGTAGGCATAACGTCCGGAATGATCGCTGTGATTGCATACATGCGCGGCATTGAAGCCATCCATGAAGCCAAACGGGCCGTAGTCCAGCGTCAGCCCCAGCACCGACATATTGTCGGTATTCATCACGCCGTGACAGAAGCCCACTGCCTGCCATTGCGCAATCAGGCTTGCGGTGCGAGTGACAATTTCACTGAATAATGCTGCGTAGGGCTGCGCTTGTTCTGCACATGCCGGGAAATGATGACGGATAAGGAAGTCCGCCAGGATACGGATTTCATCGTGCTGGCCGCGATGGTAAAACACCTCGAAACTGCCAAAACGGACAAAGCTTTCCGCCAGACGGGTGAGCACGGCAGCCGTCTCCGGCCTCTCCCGGTAAACCGGATCTGGCGAGCCAATCATGGCCAAGGCGCGGGTGGTGGGGATGCCCAGGCCATGCATGGCTTCGCTGCACAGATACTCGCGAATAGTGGAGCGCAACACGGCACGGCCATCACCCATGCGTGAGAACGGGGTTAAACCGGCACCCTTGAGCTGCCATTCCCAGCATCGTCCCTCGGTATCGAGCATATCGCCCAGCAAGATTGCACGACCATCGCCCAACTGGGGCACATAGACGCCAAACTGATGCCCGGCATACATCGCGGCAAGCGGCTGCATATCATGTGCCAGGCGATTGCCGGACAGCAATGCCAGCGCGTCTGGCTGCTCAAGAGTAGCCGGCAGGATGCCAAGGGTTTCGCACAAGGAAGCATTCAGCGCAACCAGATGTGGCTGGCTCAGTGGCTGGGGCTGCACCCTGCGATAGAAGGCAGGGGGCAGCGCGAGAAAACGTTGACCAAAGGTCAGAGTGGATATGGCTTGCATGACCCGATTCTAGACGCGGGCCAACAGGATAAACACCGGAAGACAATCAGGGTTTTTGTCGTCGCCAGACCCGACGCATGTCACGGGCGGCATTGAGTGAGGCAGAGGAAAAGCTGGTAGCAGCAAAATGGCCCACCTGACGGCTCATCTTGCTGACGGCGTTGCCGGAAGTCTGCCCCAGTTGCAGAGCCTGCTTCATCACGCTAAAAGAGGGATGGTTGCCTGACTGTTCCAGTTGCTGCAGCAGGCGGCGGTGCATGTCATTGAGTGACTTCTCTGTTGCCAGCATCAGGTCGCGCTGATTGTCGGCCTGTGCCTGCAGCAGGGACACACCGCCCAAGAGGCTGCCATCAATCCGGCCTTGCAAATCGGCATCGGCCTGCGGATAGCCGCGCAGCCAGGCCGCCGTCCAGCTCAGACAGGCATCCTGCTGGGCATCCAGCAGGCGTCGCTGGCTCAGTTCCATGGTACTCAGGTAACGCTGGAAGGCGCTGGCAAACCACTCGTAGGCCATGAATCGTCCTTGTCGGTTGGACAACACGCTAATGAGCTGCGACCGGGCTTAGGGCCCAGACACGGATCAACTCCTGCAGTAGCGCTTCCAGAATCGGATCACCTACCCGGTCCGAAGGATAAACGAACTGCAACTCGGCCAGTTTGCGCACACCAGGCACAACCGTCAATCGCCCGGCGGCTTCCCACTCCAGCGCTTCCTCTTCACGGGCCAGTGCAATGCCCACTCCACAGGCGACAAGTTCCAGAATGGAGGCAAGATTGTCACTTTCTGCGACTTTCTTCGGCGATATATTCAGTTCGCGCCAGAGTTCAGCTGTAATTTTGGACAGGCTGGAGAACTGCGACAGACCGATCCATGGCAGACGCCCCAGATCCTTGTGGTTGGCCAGATCGATACGAGTGTCCCAGTGTTTGGGAATGACAATGCGGAAGGGAAGGTTGGTCAACAGCACGGTATTGACGTTGACGTAGGGGTTTTTACCCAGATAGAAACCGGCATCAAGCTCCTTCTTGCGCACCAGGTTAAGCACTTCCCCCGTCACCCCGTGCTGCAGTCGCAGATCCAGCAGCGGGTATTTTTCCACCAGCGCAGCCACCCACTCCCCCATTTTGAGCGTGGCGGGAGTCAGGGTAAGGCCAATCTGCGCCTTACCACCGGTTTGACCTTTTAGGCTTTTGGCATGGTTGATGATTTCCCGCGCGGAGGCCAGGATGGATTGCGCCTGCGGCAGCAATTCCTGTCCTGCCCGTGTCATGGTGACGCCCCCTGCCGTTCTTTCGAACAGAGGCATGCCGACTTCTTCTTCCAGCGCCTTGATCTGGGCGGTTACGGCGGGCTGGGATAAATGCAACAACTCTGCGGCCTGCGTCAGGTGCCCTTGCTGAGCGACGGTGACAAAGGTCCTCAACTGATAGATTTCCATGTACGGCCTGTTCTCCCTGCCTGTAGCGAGCGGACTACATTTGTCTGTTTTACCGACCTTATCTTGGGAAACATTTTGCGGTCATTCCCTGCTGTTCCACAACATTTTCACGTACTTTTTTCAAAAAAAACCGCAGATGTAGCATGGGAAATGGAGCAAAAATACCAATGTAACTTATTGATTAATATAATTTTTTGCAACGCAACATCCGTCTGGCAAATTTAACCAATCAAAAAATGCGATTAGCGGTCTGCGCCTTTCGTCCCTTATGTTTCCTCCAGCGGTCAGACGATCGTTACGACAAAGGAGGATGCAATGAACGAGGACGTACTCAAGAAAGTACAGTCCAACCCGAAGTTCAAAGAGCTTGTTCACAAGAAGACAAGCCTGGGTTGGCAGCTCAGCATCGCAATGCTGGTCATTTACTATGGCTTCATTCTGATACTGGCATTTTCACCGGCTTCGCTGGGCGCTCCGCTCGCCCCCGGCATGACCATGACTGTAGGTATCCCGGTCGGGATTCTGATCATTCTTTCCGCATTCGTGCTGACCGGCCTGTACGTGCGCAAGGCCAACGGCGAGTTTGACCAGCTCAACCGCGAGATTGTTGAGGAGGCACAACAATGACAAAACGTACTGGCTCTCTCGCTCTGGCAGCATTGTCGCTTTTCCCGGCCCTGGCTTTCGCTTCCGGTGCCATTGATGGCGATGTGAAACAACAGGCTACCAACTGGCACGCCATCATCATGTTCGTGGCGTTCGTGGCCTTCACCATGGGCATTACCTACTGGGCCGCCCGCCGCACCCGCTCCGCCTCCGACTTCTACACCGCCGGTGGCGGTATCAGCGGTTTCCAGAACGGCCTGGCCATTGCCGGTGACTACATGTCGGCAGCTTCCTTCCTGGGCATTTCCGCCATGGTGTTCGACAAGGGCTATGACGGCCTGATCTACTCCATGGGCTTCCTGGTTGGCTGGCCGGTGATCCTGTTCCTGGTGGCAGAACGTCTGCGTAACCTGGGCAAATACACCTTTGCCGACGTGGCTTCCTACCGCCTGCAACAGACGCCGGTGCGCTCCTTCGCCGCCACCTCCACCCTGGTTGTGGTGGCCATGTACCTGATTGCCCAGATGGTGGGTGCCGGCAAGCTGATCCAGCTGCTGTTCGGCATGAACTACTCTTCTGCCGTGGTCATGGTGGGCATCCTGATGGTGTGCTACGTGCTGTTCGGCGGCATGCTGGCTACCACCTGGGTACAGATCATCAAGGCCGTACTGCTGCTGTGTGGTGCTTCCTTCATGGCCTTCATGGTGCTGTCCACCGTTGGCTTCAGCCCGGAACTGATGTTCGAGAAGGCCGTTGCCGCTCACGCCAAGCACGCTGCCATCATGGCACCGGGCAAGGCGGATCCGGTTGACTCCATTTCGCTGGGCATGGCGCTGATGTTCGGTACTGCCGGCCTGCCGCACATCCTGATGCGCTTCTTCACCGTGTCTGATGCCAAGGAAGCCCGCAAGTCGGTGTTCTACGCCACCGGTTTCATCGGTTACTTCTACATCCTGACCTTCATCATCGGTTTTGGCGCAATCATGCTGGTGCTGAACCAGCCGGGCATGATGGAAACCATCACCAAGGATGGCAAGCAAATCACCCAACTGGTTGGTGGCAGCAATATGGCCGCCATTCACCTGGCCAATGCGGTTGGCGGTGACATGTTCCTGGGCTTCATCTCTGCGGTTGCCTTCGCCACCATCCTGGCCGTTGTAGCAGGTCTGGCCCTGTCCGGTGCCTCTGCCGTCTCGCACGATCTGTACGCTTCGGTTATCAAGAAGGGCAAGGCGAACGAAGCTGACGAAATCCGCGTATCCAAGATCACCACCGTGGCACTGGGCGTCATCGCCATCGTGCTGGGTCTGGTGTTCGAGAAGCAGAACATTGCCTTCATGGTGGGTCTGGCCTTCTCCATCGCGGCTTCGGCCAACTTCCCGGTACTGTTCCTGTCCATGTTCTGGAAGGGTCTGACCACCCGCGGCGCAGTGATCGGCGGCTTCATCGGCCTGGTAACCGCAGTGGTGCTGATTGTTCTGGGACCGGCAGTATGGGTGGATGTGATGAAACACAAAGCCGCCCTGTTCCCGTACAAGAACCCGGCCATCTTCTCCATCACCCTGGCGTTCGTGACCACCTGGCTGTTCTCGGTGACCGACAACTCCAAGTCTGCTGCTGAAGAAAAAGCCAAGTTTGATGCCCAGTTCGTTCGCTCCATGACCGGCATCGGCGCCTCCGGCGCTTCCAAGCACTAATCGTTACACCTGGGGCCGCATCCTGCGGGATGCGGCTACAGCACTACAAAACATAAGGAGAAGGTAATGTCCACCCTCGAGTCCATTCTGAAAGAAACCCGCAGCTTTCCGCCGTCCGACGACTTCCGCCACAAGGCCACTGTTTCCGGCATGGAAGCCTACAACGCACTGTGCGAACAGGCTGATGACAGCTACCTGGCTTTCTGGGGGGACCTGGCGCGCGAACTGATCACCTGGAAAAAGCCCTTCTCACGGGTACTGGATGACAGCAACGCACCTTTCTTCAAATGGTTTGACGATGGTGTGCTGAACGTCTCCTACAACTGCCTGGACCGTCACCTGCCGCTGAACGCCAACAAGATTGCCCTGATCTTCGAAGCTGATGATGGCGAAGTGACCCGTGTTACCTATTCCGAACTGCACCGTCGTGTCTGCCAGTTTGCCAACGGCCTGAAGAGCCTGGGCATTGGCAAGGGCGACCGTGTGGTCATCTACATGCCGATGGTGATTGAAGCCATCGTGGCCATGCAGGCCTGCGCCCGTATCGGCGCCATCCACTCCGTGGTATTCGGCGGTTTCTCCGCCGGTGCGGTACGCGACCGTATCCAGGATGCCGGCGCCAAGCTGGTGATTACCGCCAATGAGGGCCTGCGCGGCGGCAAGACCGTTCCGCTGAAGGCCACCGTGGACGAAGCCCTGGCACTGGAAGGCTGCGAATCGGTACAGAACGTGGTGGTTTACCAGCGCACCAATGGCGGCGCACAGTGGACCGAAGGCCGCGACGTATGGTGGCACAAGCTGGTGGAAGGCCAGGCCGAAGCCTGCGAACCGGAATGGATGCTGGCGGACGACCCGCTGTTCATCCTCTACACCTCCGGCTCCACCGGCAAACCGAAAGGTATCCAGCACAGCAGCGCCGGCTATCTGTTGGGTGCCATCAACAGCTTCCGCTGGGCCTTTGACTACAAACCGAATGATGTGTACTGGTGCACCGCCGATGTGGGCTGGATCACCGGTCACTCTTATATCTGCTACGGCCCGCTGGGCATCGGTGCCACCCAGGTGGTATTCGAGGGCGTGCCGACCTACCCGGATGCCAGCCGCTTCTGGCGCATGATCGAACAGCACAAGGTCAGCATTTTCTACACCGCGCCGACCGCCATCCGTTCGCTGATCAAGCTGGGCAACGACCTGCCCAAGCAATTTGACCTGTCCAGCCTGCGCCTGTTGGGCACCGTGGGCGAGCCGATCAATCCGGAAGCCTGGATGTGGTACTACGAAGTGGTGGGCGGTGGCCGCTGCCCTATCGTGGATACCTGGTGGCAAACCGAAACCGGCTCGGCCATGATTGCGCCGATTCCGGGTGCGGTACCCACCAAGCCGGGCTCTTGCACCCTGCCACTGCCCGGCATCATTGCCGACATCGTGGACGAATCGGGCGCGCAGGTGGAACCGGGCCGCGGTGGCTTCCTGGTAATCAAGAAGCCCTTCCCATCCCTGGTACGTACCATCTGGAACGACCCGGACCGCTTCAAGAAAACCTACTTCCCGGACGAGTTCAACGGCCAGTACTACCTGGCGGGTGACTCGGCCAACCGCGACGAAAACGGCTACTTCTGGATCATGGGCCGTATCGACGATGTGCTGAACGTATCCGGCCACCGTCTGGGCACCATGGAAATCGAATCGGCGCTGGTGGCCAACCCGCTGGTGGCCGAAGCCGCCGTGGTCGGTAAGCCACACGATGTGAAGGGTGAAGCCGTGGTGGCCTTCGTGGTACTGAAGGGCGCCCGTCCGGAAGGCGATGAAGCCAAGAAGATTGCGGCCGAACTCAAGAACTGGGTAGCCCACGAAATCGGCAAGATCGCCCAGCCGGATGACATCCGCTTTGGCGAAAACCTGCCCAAGACCCGCTCCGGCAAGATCATGCGCCGTCTGTTGCGCTCGATCGCCAAGGGCGAAGAAATCACCCAGGACGTTTCCACGCTGGAAAACCCGCAGATTCTGGGCCAGCTGCAAAACCCCATCTGAATCAGTTCAGGAGCACACTGACCTTGAGCCCGGTGATTTCACCGGGCTTTTTTTTGCCCGCGCCATCCGTCCTGCACTGCCCCGCCAGTCACACCAGTCATTGATGCTGGCCGTGCGCGCATACCAGCCCTGGCTGGCTTGGAGCAGCGCACAAAAGCGTAGCCTGCCTGGAGCAAATCGCGCCGCCGCAGACCGCACAAGCAGTCCGGCAAGCAGACGCAAGGCCGCAGCAGCTTTGTTGTTAGCGGCTTCTAGTGCAGATACACCCCTTGCGGCTTTGGCGCTTCCACCGTCACTGGCAGGCCCTGCATTTCGCGCACGGCGGATTCGATGGTATGGCACAGGGCAGCCAGTGGCAGATCATTTCCCTCACGACCGAACGGCTCTTCCAGTTCTTCGCCAATCACTTCCAGCGCGAGGTATGTGTACGCAATGAATACGGCAATGGGCGGCGTCAGCCAGCCTATGCTGCTGACCAGGCCCATCGGCAGCAGCAAGCTGTAGATGGTGACCGTGCGGTTAAGCAGGACGCGATAAGTATAAGGAATAGGCGTGGTGTCGATGCGCTCGCAACCGCCCAGGATTTCCGACATGGTGTCCAGCTTGCGGTCCAGCGCATGCCATTGCAGCTCAGTGATGCAGCCCTCGCGCTGCATCTGCAGGATCAGCTCCCCCAGACGGCGCAGGATGATGGCCGGCACAAAGCGGGCCGCCTGCACCTCATCCAGCATGCCTGGCGGCACCAGCCGCAGCAGATGTTCACAATCGTGCTCCTTGCGCAACTGTGCTTTTAGCGCATAGGCAAAGGCACACAGCAAATCGGCCGCCTGCGTGGTGAGTGGATGCCGTGGCACCGCTGCCAGCAACTGCCGGGCAATGGAGCGATTGATGATGAGCAAACCGCCCCACAGCTTGCGTGCCTCCCAGAAGCGTTCATAGCTGACCGAATTGCGAAAGCCGAGAAAAATGGCCAATGACACACCCAGCAAGGTAAAGGTGGGAATGCTGAGGGCGGAGTCCCCAAAACTGCTGAGCCACCAGTGTCGCACCGATGCCGCCAGCAGCGCGATCAGCAGCACCAACATCAGCCGGGGCAGGATGCGCGGCAATACCGAACCATGCCAGACAAAGAGCAGACGGAACCAGCTGTGTGAGGAGCGGACAATCATGAGCAATATCAGTAAATGATGGTGAAGCTGTCATGATAAGGCATTGCGGTTTATGCTGCAGTGCAAAATGCCCCACCGCCTTGCCATGCCGGCAGCAGCGCCATAGCTGCCATAGCGGGTAGTACGCTGCCTAGCGCGGGGGCGTTTGCAAAACCAGCATTGCATCAGAACGCTTGGCCATCTACCACAAAACCAGCAGCAGCAACGGATAGCAAGCGGATTGGTGGCGGATAATCTTGCCCTGCAGAATCTCAAGCCGCAGGGGAAAAAACATTGCCCAGCGACAGCAGGCTGCGCCACCATAGCGCCCGCCTGTCAGCATAGGCCCAGGTGGCGGCAGGCGGATTTCCCCAATACCCGATCCGGTATGCCATCTTTATATTGAATGCCGTTTCGGCCAACTGCGGAGCCCAACCATGCCCACCCCCTTCCCGGCCGACTGGCAGGCCCTGCTCCTGCACGAACCTTTTGCCGCCATGAGTGCAGAACAACTGGCCCAACTGGCCAGCCATGCACGCCGCCAGCATTTTCCACGCGGCAGCAGCCTGGCCAGTCCCCAGGCCGGGCCAGCCAACCAGTTATTCATCGTGGTGGATGGCCAGGTACTGGCAGAAGACATCTACAGTGGACAGCCCTTTGCCATGCTGGGTCAGGGCGACATGTTTCCGCTGGGCGCACTGCTGGCACAACGCCCGGTTACCAATCACTACCGCGCCGACAGCGACTGCATGGTGTTGCAACTGCCACGCGAAGCCTTTGTCGCCCTCTGCGCACAGTCCCCGGCATTCCAACTATTCTGCACCCAGCGACTGGCCAACCTGCTCTCGCGTGCCCGGCAGTTACATCCCTCGGCGCTGGGCGGCCAGGGACTCAGCCTGCACACACCACTTTCCGCGGTGATCCAGCGGCCACCGGTCACCTGCCGCCCCGAAACAGCATTGCGTCCGCTATTGCAACAGATGCAGAGCGAAGGCGTGGGCTCGGTGGTGATCACCAGCCCGGAGCAGCGCCTGCTCGGGCTGTTTACCCTGCGCGATCTGCTGAGCGCACATCTGGCAGGCCGGGGAGACGATACCGCGGTGAAGGAACTGATGCGTCAGCCGGTTTGCATCCTCCCGCCCAGTGCCCTGGCCAGCGAGGCCATGCTGGCACTGGTACAAAGCGGTGAACGCCATGTGATGGTGTGCGAGGGCAGCACGCTGGTGGGCATCGTTTCAGAACACGACCTCTACCGTCTGTCGCGACTGGACATGAAGGAAATGCTGCAGCGCCTTGGGCGTTGCGATAGCACTGCAGCACTCTCCGGTGTGGCTGCCACATTCCGCCGCCAGGTACTTGCGCTGTTCAAACAGGGGATGGACGCAGATGCCAGCACCCGCCTGCTTAGCCTGTTCAACGACCAGTTGCTGGCACGCCTGTGCCAACTGCATCTGGCGGAAGCCGGACTGGAAGACGCTGAAATCTGCTGGCTGCACTTTGGCAGCAGCGGCCGCCAGGAAAACACGCTGACCTCGGATCAGGATAGCGGTCTGGTATTCCGCTGCAGCACGCCGCTGCGTCAACAGCAGCTTGCCCAGCAATTGCCAGCCATTGCCCAGCGTATCTGTTCCGCCCTGAGCGCCTGCGGCATTCCGCTGTGCAGGAACGGGGTGATGGCAGGCAACCCCAGCCACTGCCTGTCGCTGGACGACTGGTGCGATACCTTTATCAGCCAGTTGATGCAGTCAGCCGACAGCGCGGGACATATCGGTTTATATCTGGACATCCGCCCGGCCTGGGGACAACAACTGCTGGGACTGGAACTGGCCAGCGCCTTGCGTCAACGTGCCAGCGACCCATCCGTGCTGCAGGCACTCAGCCGCACCGCGCGCAGTTATCAGCCACCGCTGGGCTGGAGTGGCCGCCTGCAAACCGATCAGGATGACAAGCTGGACCTCAAGGCCGCACTGGACCTGTTTGTCGATGGCGCACGCATTCTGGCCTTGCAGGCGGGCTCGGCCGCCAGCCGCACCGGTGAACGCTTTGCCGCCGCTGCGGATTTGCCTGGCCTCAAGCACAGCGACTGCCAGAGCTTCGCCGACAGCGCCCGCTTTTTGCAGGACCTGCGCCTGCGCCACCAGTTGGCATGCCAGGAACAGGGGGCAGGGCTGGACAGCCTGATCGATCCGCAGCAACTGGGTACGCTGGATGCGCGCATCCTGAAAGAAACCCTGCGTCAAGCCCGCAAACTGCAGGCCTGGCTGGGCCAGCACCTGCCCTGACCAGCGGATTGTGCCGCTGCCAGTAGGCAGCAAGGTTGTGAAGCAGCCGCGAAACCCGGATAATTTTGCGGTTTTGCTTTCCGGATTTTCCAGCCATGAATGATGGGCTTTATCTGCCGCTGCTGGCCGCACTGGCGTTTTGCCAGCATCTGAGCCAGCGCGAGGCCCGCGATGTGAGTGGCTTGCTGCTCAATGCAGTAGTCACCAGCCTTGCCTGTCTGGTCAGCCTGCTGCTGGGCAGCATGATGCTGACGCTGGTTGCTGTCCCGCATAGCATGCTGCTGACGCTGCTGGTTCACACGGGCTGTCCGCTCCTGCTGTTTGCCCTGCTGCAGCGATATGCCGCGCCCCAGATCAACTGGCTCGGCCTGCGGTGGTACTGGCTGTTGCTGGATACACTGCTGCTGGCCCTGCCCCTGTTCTGGCCAGACAAAGCAGACCATGCCCTGCGCCTTAGCCTGCACATTTTGCTGGCACCGCTACTGCTAGGCCTGTTGCTGGCGCAATTTGCCACCTTGACGCAACGCCTGGCGCGTTGCAATCTGCCGGCCCGCCTGCACGGCCAGCCCGCCCTGCTGGCCTGCGCGCTGCTGCTGGCGCTGGCCCTGCACAGCCTTGGAGTCCATCTGTCATGAGTATTGCCATCCAGCTGGTCCTGCTAGTGTTGGCCAGCGCCCTGCTGTTTCGCCTGTTGCGCCGCATTGCCCTGCGGCCACAGGCCAGCCCCGTCACCCAGCCTCCGCTGGCACAACGCATTGATGCCATCCTGCCGCAAACCCAGTGTGGCCAGTGTGGCCACGCCGGATGCCAACCCTATGCCGACGCCCTGGCCAAGGGGGAAGATCGCATCAATCGCTGCCCCCCCGGTGGCGAAGAAGGCATCCGCAAACTGGCGGCCCTGCTGCAAGTGGACTACCTGCCGTTTGATGCCGATGCCCCGGCGCAAAAACCCAAGGCCGTGGCCCTGATCGATGAACGCACCTGTATTGGCTGTACCCTGTGCATCCAGGCCTGTCCGGTCGATGCCATCCTTGGCTCGGCCAAGCAGATGCACACCGTGCTGGCAGATGAATGCACCGGCTGCGAATTATGCCTGGCACCCTGTCCGGTAGACTGCATCAGCATGCGCCCGGCCACACCGCCGCAAGACTGGCGCTGGGGCTACCCGGTGATTGCCATCAAGGCCGTCAAGCGCGAGGCCAGGCAATGAGGCGGCTGCTCTCCATGCTGCTTGGCACCAAACATCCCCAGCACGCTGCCGATCAGCCCAGCCCGACGCTGCACACCATGCCATTGCCGCGCCAACTGGCGCTGGCCTTGCAAGACAGCATCCCCTGCGTGGAAGTGGGCCAGCAGGTGCGTAAATACCAGCGCCTGGCCGCTGCCGACAGCACCCATGGCCTTGCGCTGCACGCACCGACATCCGGGCGCATCATTGCCATCCGGCAACAAGCGCAGGCGCTGCCCGGCACACCGCTGGCCAACACCCTGTTGCTGGAAGTGGACGGACAGGATGCCGCACTGCCCATCATCCCCGACACAACCGCGACGCTTAGCCGGCTGGACCTGGCCCTGCGCCTGCAGGACATGGGAGTCAGTGGCAACCACGGTCCCTTGCTGGCGCTGGAATGGGCGGCACAGCAGCAAGCCTTGCCCTTGCTGATCATCAATGCAGTGGAAGACGAGCCCGGCCTGGATGCCATCAGCACACTGCTGCAACAACAGGCCGCAGCCCTTGTCGCCGCCATCGGGCTGCTGCAAGAGGTATTGCAACCAGCGCGCATCATCATTGCCCTTCACCAGCAACAACAGGCTGCTCTCCAGGCCATGCGCCAGGCAATGGCCGGGCGTGACTGGCAGCTTGAAGCCATTACCGCACCTTACCCCGCAGCAGATGAAGCCACGCTATGCAAACTGCTGGCCCGACCGCCAGAAGCCAGCCACAGCCTGTGCCTGCCAGCAGATGGCGTCCTCGCCGCCGGCGCGGCCATCCTGCATGGACAGCCCTGCATCAGCCGCCTGGTGAGCATCCACAGCCGCCAGGCAACACATGGCCAGGTGCAAGCACTGCTGGGAACGCCGCTAGGCCATGTACTGGCCTCGGTCGGCGCGAGTACCCGTTACGGCATCCTGCATGGCGGTGCGCTGCGCGCCTATGCGCTGCCAGCGCCGCTGGCCGACACCCTTGGCCTGCACTGGCACAGCCGCTGCCTGCAGCCGGCCAGCGCAGAAACAGCCCACGCACAGGACTGCATACGCTGCGGTGACTGCGCACGCATTTGTCCCAGCCGGCTACAACCACAGGAACTCTACTGGCACTGCACGCAGCAGGACGGCACACAGGCTGAGACCTGGGGCCTGCAGGACTGCAGCCTGTGCGGCCTGTGCAATGCGGTATGCCCCAGCCAACTGCCGCTGCTGGAGCAGTTTCGCCACAGTGCGCAGCAACAGCAGCATGCACAGCAACAACAACAGGCGGCAGAGCGGGCAAGACAGCGGCATCGCTTCCGCCAGTTCCGCCTGGAGAGGGACAAACAGGAAAAAGCCCAGCGCCTGGCAGAACGCGCGGCAGAACAGGCAGCCAAACGCGAACAATCCGCCAGCACAGTACAGCCGACAGCCAAGAGCACGTCGGAGCTTGCCGACAAACAGGCCGCCATTGCAGCAGCCATGGCACGCGCCGCCGAGCGCAACAGCCGGCACCAAAGCAAGCAGTCTGCCGCTCAGGACGATCTCCAGCAGCCAGATGAGCGTGCCGCCGCCATAGCTGCCAGCCGTCAGGCTGCCATCGATGCCGCCATGGCCCGTGCCGCGGCACGCAAGGCAGCGCAAGATGCAGCCAAAGCGGCCAGCGTGGCGCACAGCCAGCCGACAGCCGTGCCAGACCATGACAAGCAGGCGCTGATTCAGGCCGCGATGCAGCGTGCTGCCGCACAAAAAGCCGCGCAGACCTCCACCACACCCAGCAGCATGGATGGCGACAAGCAGGCGCTGATCCAGGCCGCGATGCAGCGTGCTGCCGCACAAAAAGCCGCGCAGACCTCCACCACACCCAGCAGCATGGATGGCGACAAGCAGGCGCTGATCCAGGCCGCGATGCAGCGTGCTGCCGCACAAAAAGCCGCGCAGACCACCGCCACACCCAGCAGCATGGATGGCGACAAGCAGGCGCTGATCCAGGCCGCGATGCAGCGTGCCGCCGCACAAAAAGCCGCGCAGACCGCCGCCACACCCAGCAGCATGGATGGCGACAAGCAGGCGCTGATCCAGGCCGCGATGCAGCGTGCTGCCGCACAAAAAGCCGCGCAGACCACCGCCACACCCAGCAGCATGGATGGCGACAAGCAGGCGCTGATCCAGGCCGCGATGCAGCGTGCCGCCGCACAAAAAGCCGCGCAGACCGCCGCCACACCCAGCAGCATGGATGGCGACAAGCAGGCGCTGATCCAGGCCGCGATGCAGCGTGCTGCCGCACAAAAAGCCGCGCAGGCGGCTGCGGGGCAAGAAGCTGCATCGAAGCCGGATCAGGCCAAGGGAGCGGAAAACACATGATCTCCACCACCATACGTCTTGCTCCGACACTGGCCAGCAGACAGCGACAGTCGCTGCTGGCGCTACTGCCGGGCATCCTGGTTTTGCTGGCACAGCAAGGAGCGGCAGCACTATCTACTCTTCTGCTGGCACTGTTTTGCAGCCTGCTGGGCGAAATGGCCTGTCTGTATCTGCGCAAACAGCCCATCACGCTGGCCTGGCAACAACCGGCATGTCTGCTCAGCGCGGTATTGCTTACCCTGCTGCTGCCGCTCAACACCGCCCCGCTGGCACTGGCGGCAGCCTGCAGCGCCGCCATCCTGCTGCGTCAGTTGTTTGGCGGCAGCGCACACGGCCCCTTCCATCCAGTGAGCGTCAGCCTGATCTTGCTGGCCCCATGGCTGCCGCTGGCAGCCCCCGCTGACAATCTGCCACTGTCCCTGGCCTTGCTGCTGGGCATCTGCTGGCTGGGCTGGCGCCATCTGCTTGCCTGGCAGGCCCCTGCCGGCTTTGGACTGGTGTTGCTGGCCAGCCTGCCGCTGCCCCATGCCAGCCTGCTGCTGCAACCGGCATGGTGGCTGCTGGCTGGCTGGGTCATCAGCGACAGCAACAGCATCCCGCTTACGCCAAAAGGCCGCTGGCTGCATGGCGTGGCCATGGGCTTGTCATGCCTGGCACTTAGCCTGTCCGCCAGCCGGGTGGATATCGCTGGCGCGCTGGCGGCCAGCCTCTTGCTCAGTGCCTGCGCCCCACTGCTGGACAAGCTGCTGCTGTTGCCGCCCACCCGCACGTAAAAACCGCAACCAGCCCGCTCCCGCAGCGGGCTGCGCTACAATAGCCGGGCTGTCCCAACCTTAGCCGGACAGCCCGCGTACCAAACCTGTTTCAGGCCAAGCCACCATGAATGCCACCAAGCGTTACGAAATCTTCCGCCGCCTGCGCGAACACACGCCCAAGCCCGCCACGGAACTGGAATACCGCACACCATTCGAACTGCTGATTGCCGTGCTGCTATCGGCCCAGGCCACTGACGTCAGCGTCAACAAGGCCACCCGACCGCTATATGCCGTCGCCAATACCCCGGCTGCCATGTTGGCATTGGGTGAGGAGAGCCTGGCCGATTACATCAAGACCATCGGCCTGTTCCGCACCAAGGCCAAAAACGTGATAGCCACCTGTCGTCTGTTATTGGAAAAACATGGCGGCGAGGTCCCGGATGACCGCGCGGCGCTGGAGGCCCTGCCCGGTGTCGGGCGCAAAACCGCCAATGTGGTGCTGAATACGGCCTTTGGTCACCCCACCATTGCGGTGGATACCCATATCTTCCGGGTATCCAACCGCACCAGGCTGGCACCAGGCAAGGATGTACGCGAGGTAGAAGACAAACTGCTGCGTTACGTTCCGGCAGAATTCAAGGTGGATGCCCACCACTGGCTGATCCTGCATGGCCGCTACGTATGCAAGGCACGCAAGCCGGAGTGTCATCGCTGCGTGATCGCCGATCTGTGTGAATACCCGGCAAAAACGGTATGATTGCAGCATTGCGGTCGTAGTTAACCGGCGGTAGTTCCCTGGAAATACAGTGGATCGTCCCTATATCGGTCTGAAAGCTTCCCCGAAAGGATAATTCTGTGACTCCGTATCTTCGCCCCATTCTCGGCGCCCTTCTGGCAGCGTCGTTGCTCTCGGGTTGCGACAAGATCGAAAGCCTGTTCCACAAGCAGAGCCAGCCGGCCCCGGTAGCTGTGCCTGCCCAGTCGGATGGGCGTGTCGCCATGTTGCTGCCCGACTTTACCCAACTGGTCGAACGGGACGGCCCGGCCGTGGTAAACATTCAGGCCAACCGCACCGAGGCGGTACCACAGCAAAGTGAAATGCCCTTCCCGGTACCGGAAGACGACCCGCTGTTCGACTTTTTCAAGCGCTTCATCCCCAACCAGCCCAATCAGCAGGAGCAGACACCGGAAGAAAGCGTGTCCTATGGCTCCGGCTTCATCATCAGCGATGATGGCTACATCATGACCAATGCCCACGTGGTGAGCGGTGGCAGCCAGATCAAGGTGATGCTGACCGACAAGCGCGAGCTGAAAGCCCGTCTGGTGGGCCTGGACAAGCGCACCGATGTTGCCCTGCTGAAGGTGGATGCCTCCAGCCTGCCGGTAGTCAAGGTAGGCAGCCCGGCACAGCTCAAGGTGGGTGAATGGGTGGCTGCCATCGGCGCACCCTTCGGCTTTGACAATACCGTTACCGCCGGCATTGTGTCGGCCAAGGGCCGCAGCCTGCCGGATGAAAACTATGTTCCCTTCATCCAGACCGACGTGGCCATCAACCCCGGCAACTCCGGCGGCCCGCTGTTCAACCTGCGCGGTGAAGTGGTGGGTATCAACTCGCAGATCTACAGCCGCTCCGGCGGCTTCATGGGCATTTCCTTTGCCATCCCGATTGACCTGGCGATGAATGTGGCCGAACAGATCAAGGCCAAGGGCAAGGTCAGCCGTGGCCAGTTGGGCATCAATATCCAGGAAGTGTCGCAGGAGCTGGCGCAGTCATTCGGCCTGCCCCGCCCCAGCGGTGCGCTGGTGGTGCGGGTGGACCCGCAAGGCCCAGCCGGCAAAGCCGGCCTGCAGACCGGGGATATCATCCTCAAGCTGGATGACCGCAGCATCGAAAGCTCCAAGGACTTGCCGATGATGGTGGGTTCCTTGCAGCCGGGTGCCAAGGTAAAACTGTCGGTGTGGCGCAAGGGGGAAGAGAAAACCATCCAGGCCACGCTGGGCGAACTGGCACCGGAAGTCAGCCCCCAGGCCAAGCAGCAGGACGAAGCCGCTCCGCAGAATTTCCAGTTTGGCAAACTGGGGCTGACCGTCACCGAGCTGACCGCACGCCAGCGTACCGAGCTGGGCCTCAATGGCGGCCTGCTGGTACAGAAGGCGCAAGGTGCGGCGGCACGCTCCGGCCTGCAACATGGCGACGTGATCATGGGGCTGAACCAGAATGAAATCACCTCGGTGAAGAGTTTCGAGAAGGCGCTGTCCAGCGCACATGGCAAGATAGCCTTGCTGGTGCGACGTCAGGACAGCACGCTGTTCGTGCCGCTTCGCCTCGATTGAGCATGCCGACAAGCCGCCGCAAGGCGGCTTCAGGCTGCTAACATCATCATTTGACGAATCTCCACCGGACCCGGCTTTGCCGGGCCTTTCGAGGAAGTGATTGCGTTGGCAGCCTTACCGTTTATTCCCAATCCCCCCGCCCTTGCCTTGCCAATTGAAGAAGGGTGCCTCGCTTTCCTGTCTGAAAGCGAGATGGGTATTGTCAACAAGCCAAAGCCGCCCCAGGGCGGCTTTTTCATGGCTGCCGACATCCAATAAACCAGCAACAGCAAAGGAGAGAAAATGAGTTTTCTGACAACCGATTTGTGCGATGCCAATGAAGGCCGGGTACGTGTGGTCGAGCCCATGTTCCAGTGCTATGGCAACCATGCCCGCTTTGCCGGACAAATCGTCACCCTCAAGCTGTTTGAGGACAACACCCTGGTGCGCGAAACCCTGGCCCAGGATGGCCATGGCAAGGTGCTGGTGGTGGATGGCGGCGGTTCGCTGCGCTGCGCGCTGCTGGGCGACCAGATTGGCGAGCTGGCGGTGGCCAATCACTGGGAAGGGGTGGTGATTTATGGCTGCATCCGCGATTCGGTGGCACTCAACCAACTGCCCTTGGGCATCCGCGCACTCAATACCCACCCGCTGAAGTCGGTGAAGCGCGGCGAAGGTCAGCGCGATCTGCCGGTGACTTTTGGCGGCGTCACCTTTACACCGGGTGACTGGCTGTATGCCGATGAAGACGGCGTGATCGTCGCCGCCGAGGCCCTGCTTTAAACAGGCACTCACACACCATCGTGGTTGCGGGCATGAACCGGCAGGGCGGCCTGCTCGGCCGGTTCCCCCCAGCCAAGATGCTCCTGCCACCAGATGTGGGATTCCGGTGCCAGTTGCTCCGGCGCATCCAGCGTGGCGGCGGTGATGTCGATATCGTCCGGGTCGGACTCATGCTGATAGCTAAGGGTGGCGCCACAGTGTGGACAAAAGCCACGTTGCACCGCTGCGGATGAGTGGTAGTAAACCGGCTTTTCACTCAGCCACTCCAGCTCAATCAGCCGTACGGTAAACCAGGTCAGAAACGCCGCCCCGCTAGCCTTGCGGCAACTGATGCAATGGCAGTGCGTGACATGAAAGGGCTGGCCATGTATGCGATAGCGCACCGCGCCGCACAGGCAGCCGCCAGTCAATATGCTGCTCATGATGGTCTCCTGCTAGGCGGCGCCTGGCTTGGACAGGCACCGACGTTTGGCGTGCTTGTTCAAGCACTATAGACAGTTATAAGCAGTCTTGCAGGATGAACGGCGGGCATGAAAAAACGATGCCGTTTTGCGGCATCGTTTGCGTGGGAAAACGACTGGCTGTCTATCAGGCTGGCTGGGTAGGTGTCTGGTTATCCAGCGCCGTCATCTGGTTGCGTTCGTCAACGAACACCAGCTTGGGCTGATGGTTGAGCAGCTCGGCATCTTCATACTGGGCAAAAGAGGCGATGATCAGCAGGTCGCCCGGAGCAGCACGGCGGGCAGCCGAACCATTGACCGAGATGACACCGGAGCCGCGCTCAGCCTTGATGGCGTAGGTGGCAAAGCGCTCGCCATTGTTGACGTTCCAGATCTGCACTTCCTCGTATTCACGGATATCCGCCGCTTCCAGCAGGTTTTCGTCAATGGCGCAGGAGCCGATGTAATGCAGCTCCGCGTGCGTGGTGGTGACACGGTGCAGCTTGGACTTAAGCATGATGCGTTGCATGGTACTGTCTTTCCTTGCCCGGCTTAGCGGGACACTTCCACATTATCGATCAGACGGGTACGTCCCAGACGGGCGGCAGCCAGCACCACCAGGCGCTTTTCACCGGCATGGGC
Organism: Aquitalea magnusonii; assembly: GCF_002217795.2. Classification (NCBI taxonomy): domain Bacteria; kingdom Pseudomonadati; phylum Pseudomonadota; class Betaproteobacteria; order Neisseriales; family Chromobacteriaceae; genus Aquitalea; species Aquitalea magnusonii. The sequence goes on along the minus strand of NZ_AP018823.1, from coordinate 671,481 downwards.
GATTTCCAGGGTATCGGCCTGACGTACTTCAACATAATCCACCGTCCAGCCGGCCTGTTGCAGGTCGGCAGCAGTCTTGGCTTCCAGCGCGGCATAGTCGTTGTCCCCGGCCAGCAAGGCTGCGCGCATGGCGGACAGGTTGCGGTACAGCCGCGGCGCTTCGGCACGTTCTTCGGCAGTGAGATAACCATTGCGTGAAGACAGCGCCAGGCCGTCTGCCGCCCGGCCGGTATCCACCGGCACGATGGCCACCGGGATGTTCAGGTCGTCCACCATGGCCTTGATCACATGCAGTTGCTGGAAGTCTTTCTTGCCGAAACAGGCCACATCCGGCTGCACGATGTTGAACAGCTTGCTCACCACCGTAGCCACGCCACGGAAATGGCCGGGGCGGAAGGCACCGCACAGCTCGTTCTGGATATGCGGCGGCTCCACGTTGAAATCCTGCTTCACGCGCGGGTACAGCTCCTGCTCGGTGGGGAAGAACAAGGCGTCCACACCGGCGGCTTCCAGCTTGGCACAGTCGGATTCGAAGGTACGCGGATAGGCATCAAAATCCTCGCCCTGACCGAATTGCAGGCGATTGACAAAAATGCTGACGACCACCTTGTCGGCATGCTCGTGCGCGGCGGCCACCAGCGCGAGGTGGCCCTCGTGCAGATTGCCCATGGTGGGAACAAAGGCCAGCTTACCGGCCTGGCGACGCCATGCACGCATGGCTGCCACGCTGCGGATGATTTCCATTTCCTTACCCTTTTGGCTTAGAAGGTATGTTCGGCAGCCGGGAAGGTCCCTGCCTTGACTGCCTTGACGTAGGCTTCGACCGCACCCTGGATGCTGCCGGCCTCATTCATGAAATTCTTGACGAAACGGGCTTTCTTGCCCGGATACACGCCGAGGATGTCGTGCAATACCAGCACCTGGCCGCTGACATCGGCACCGGCACCGATGCCGATGGTGGGCACGGCAACCGCCTCGGTCACGCGGGCGGCCAGTTCGGCGGGTACACATTCCATCAGCACCAGGCTGGCACCGGCATCAGCCAGCTTGCGGGCATCATCCAGCAGGCGCTCGGCATCGCTCTGGGTCTTGCCCTGGACGCGATAGCCGCCAAAGGTGTTGACGAACTGCGGGGTGAGGCCGATGTGGGAACAGACCGGAATGCCGCGTTCCACCAGGAAACGGGTGGTTTCTGCCATGAAACCGCCGCCTTCGAGCTTCACCATGTGGGCACCGGCCTGCATCAGGCGGGCGGCACTGGCAAACGCCTGCTGCGGGCTTTCCTGGTAGCTGCCGAAGGGCAGGTCGCTCAGGACCATGGCATTGCCGGCACCGGCTGCCACGCAGCGGGTGTGGTAGACCATTTCTTCCATGGTCACCGGCAGGGTGGAATCACGATTCTGGATCACCATGCCCAGAGAATCGCCCACCAGCAGAATCTCTACCCCGGCCTGATCAAGGAGGGTGGAAAAGCTTGCGTCATAGCTGGTGAGCATGACGATCTTCTGGCCTTCGGCGGCCATCTTCTGCAGGGTGTTGACGGTAATTTTCATACCTGTACTTCCTCGGTGTGGTCGGGAAATGCAAGGCGTCACTTGTATTCAGACGCTCTTGTTAAAGTAGCTGCGCTGTCCGCGCATCTCGCTGATGCAGCGCAACAATAGCTCGAAATCCTCGTTACCATCAACCAACTCCAGGTGGTCGGTATTGACGATCAGCAAGGGCGCCGCTTCGTACTGATGGAAAAATTCGCTGTAAGCGGCATGAACGCGCTTGAGGTAGCCTTCGGGGAAATCCTGCTCCAACTGGCTGGCGCGGGCGGCACTGCGCTCCAGCAATACCTGCTCCGAGGCTTGCAGGTAAATCACCAGGTCCGGCACCGGATACTGCGGCAGCAGTTGCTGGGCAAGGCGCTGGTACAGCGCCAGTTCCTGCTCGTCCAGATTCACCCGTGCAAACAGCGCATCCTTTTCGAACAGAAAATCCGACACCACCGGGCTGGCCAGGGTGTCGCCCAGCAGCATGCCGCGAGCCATGTCGGCCCGTTGCATCAGGAAGGACAATTGGGTAGCCAGGCCATGGGAGGCGACATTACGGTAAAAACGCGGCAAGAAGGGGTTGGCGGCCGGGTCTTCGGCCAGCAATTGCACACCCCAGTAGCTCGCCAGCCGGCGCGCCAGCGCCGATTTGCCTGAGCCGATCGGCCCTTCTACCACCACATAACGCAAATGGCTGTGACTCATGTTTTGCTCCTTGAGCTGACTGGCTACACCAGCTTGTACACACCGCTGCAATCGAGCATGGCAGCAATGGCGGCAGCCGGACCATGCGCTCCCACGTGCTGGTCGGGAGCGATTTCCGCCAACGGTACCATGACAAAGGCGCGCTGGTGCATGCGCGGATGCGGCAGCGACAGGCGCGGATCATCCAGCACGGTATCCTGATACAACAGGACATCCAGGTCGAGAACCCGTGGTGCATTGCGGAAACTGCGTTCGCGGCCAAAGCCGGCTTCAATCTGCATCAGCCCATCAAGCAACTGGTAGGGCGACAGCTCGGTATCCAGCAAGGCCACGGCATTGATGAAGTCCGGCTGGTCCAGATATCCCACCGGCGTGGTGAGATACAGCGAGGAATGCGCCAGCACCGTGGTGCCAGCCAGATTGGCAAGGGCCGCAAATGCGGCCCTGATCTGCTCCGCCGGCTGCTCCAGATTGCTACCCAGAGCGACATAAGCCAGGCTCACGCGACCTCTCCCCCTCCACCGGCACCCTCGGCACGGCGGCGGTTGCTGGTGCGACGACGACGACGCTTCTTGGCCGGTTCGTCCGCACCGCTGTTCTTGGCCTCGTTGATCAAGGCTTCGCGCTCGGCCTGATCGCCACGCTGGAAGGCTTCCCACCATTCCACCAGGCTGGCCGGCAACTCGCCTGCCTCGGCGCGCAAGGACATGAAGTCGAAGGCGGCACGGAAGCGCGGCTGTTCCAGGAAGCGGTAAGGACGCGCACCGCTACGGCTGTCGAAGCGGCCTTGCAGCGTCCAGATTTCGCGCATGGTGACGCTGAAACGGCGCGGGATGGCAAAGTCGTTGTCCTGCTCGTTTTCCACGTCGGCAATGGCCATTTGCAGCGCCTGCAAGGGCTTTTCACCGGCGGCGATATGTTGCTGCCAGTGCTGGTTCACCTGTTGCCACAGCAAGGTGGCCAGCAGGAAGCCAACAGACACCGGCTTGTCGGCACGGATGCGGGCATCGGTGCTTTGCAAGCCCAGTTGCAGGAACAAATCGTCGCCATCTTCGCCCATCACCGCGTCCAGCAGCGGGAACACGCCACGTGACAGCCCTTCCTCGCGCAGCTTTTTCAAACAGGCATAGGCATGGCCGGACATCAGCAGCTTGAGCATTTCATCAAACAGCCGGGCCGGAGGTTCCTTTTTCAGCAGATGGGCATGCGCGCGGATAGGCTTGCGGGTGTCTTCGTCAATCTCGAAGCCCAGCTTGGCAGCCAGGCGCACCGCGCGCAGCATGCGTACCGGGTCTTCCTGATAGCGCCGTGCCGGCTGGCCAATCATCACCAGCTTCTTGGCCTTCAGGTCCTTCACCCCGTGGTGATAGTCGATGATGGACTCATCCGACGGATCGAAAAACAGCGCATTGACGGTGAAGTCACGTCGATGGGCGTCTTCTTCCTGACTGCCAAAGGTGTTGTCGGCCATGATGCGGCCAGACTCGTTCTGGTCGTCGATACCGCCGCCACGGAAGGTAGTGACCTCGATGGTTTCCGGACCCACCATCACGTGGACGATGCGAAAACGCCGGCCAATGATGCGCGAACGGCGGAACAAGTGATGCACCTGCTCCGGCGTGGCATTGGTGGCGACGTCAAAATCTTTGGGAGAAACATCCAGCAACAAGTCGCGCACGGCCCCCCCCACCACGAAGGCAGAGAAACCGGCTTCCTGCAGACGGGAAGTCACCTTGAGCGCAGCAGTGCTGAGCTGGTCGCGGCGCACGCCATGCTGGGACAGCGGAATCACGCGTGGTTTGCTACGGCGTTTGCCCATGCCAGACGGCAGCTCCAGTACTTTACGGATAAGCTTGCGGATCATTTATGAGGAATAAGGACGTGGAATGAAGGGATTCGCAAGAAAGGAATTCAAGCGGCAGATTATAGCCTGAATCTTCTGACAAGATATACCGCTCTGGCCCATTTAATCCCGGCTGGCAATAGGCTAGCCGCTTTGTCGTGATTGCTCGCCACCGACAGCCAGCCTAGAATCGCACACCATCTGCCGCCTTTTCCGTGTGAAGACCACCCGTGATTCCCTTACTTGCCCTGGATATCCAGACCCTGCCCGATGTTGCCGGCATCCGTACCCTGTACCAGCTGGATGCTGGCATCAGCGATGCCGACGTTGTCTACTTTGCCCTGCAGCGCAGCCGCGCCAGCCGCGCCGATGAATTCATGCCCTTCCACCTGCACCGCATTGTCGGCATTCATGCCGTACTGCACATTCGCCAGGAAGTGCTGCTGCATCGCTCGACTAGCGGGCAGGATGAGGCCGCCATGCTGCAAGCACTGTCGTCCCTGCTCAACGAACACATGCCGCAAATTGTCAGCTGGCAAGGCTCCCAGTTGATGCTGCCGGTTTTGCGCCATCGCGCCATGCTGCATGGCATTGCCTTCCCCGGCGGTGCCAACGGGCTGTTTGGCCAGACGCTGGAACTCAGCCGCCTGCTGTGCCAGGGCGTCCAACCAGGCTGCGTGCCACAACAGGAAATGGCCGGTCTGTGTGGCCTGCCACGCATCCCGGAGCATGATGCCCCGCAGTCATGGGCTGCCGCCGCCGCCGGGCAATTGCCGACCCTGCTGGCCCAAAGCGCCCAACGCGCCGCCTGTCACTACCTGATGTGGCTGCGCCTGGCCGCGCTACAAGGGCAGATTTCCGCTCTCACCCGCAGCCAGCACGAGCAAAAGCTGGCCCAACTGCTTGGCCAGCAAGGCGAGGAATGGCAGGATTTCCTGCAACAGTGGACAGCACGCAACAGGGCTTGACAGGCTTTTCTGACGGGAATAATCTTTTCCCATGCGCCGATTTGATACAGCTTGCTGGGCGCACTATAAATGCCAGCTAAAGCGTGAGTCGGAAAACCCGCTGCGCTCTCTGGCCCGGCGGGTTTTTCTTTTTCCGCCATTGTAGTGCGCACGCTATGCGACATCGGGCATGTTGAAGGTAGTACCGTTTTACCGTTCCGGGCTGTGTCCGGAACACCGGCGCCGAGTTAATCGACAACTTGCAGGGCGCCCAAAAATCCTGCTAAAGCGTCGCCTGACGGTAAGGTCGGGCACGCAACAGCGCCACCCATACTTGATGGAGTTTCACCATGTACGATTGCCTGCAAGATAGCTGTAGCGACTTTTCCTTTGCCGTATATGACGCCGTGGGAAGAAAACGCCCCCTTCAAGGCAGCCTGACTGCCACCCCGCTGTCCGGTGACAGCACCCTGCCGCTGCAAGACCTGATCAACTACGCTGACCAGTTGGGCTATAGCAGCCAATTGGATGAGAGCGGCTTGCTGACCATTCATGATGTCGGACTGCTGGATGCACTGAACATCAACAGCCGCTTTGGCCAGCATCTGATCATCAGCTGTGATTTGCGCCGCGAAACACCAGTGCGTTTCTGAGTACAGCGGCAGCATATTCCCGCCCTCTGGCAGTAGAGACTGAAGCGCGCCAGTGGCAGGCCGACGTCGCCATTGCACAAGACAGGCCGGGCAGCCGCTCCTTATAATGGAGCGCTTGCCCACCTTGTCGAAATTGATCCGCCTCCATGTTGCAGGAACTCAAAAGCGCTGCGCCCGGTGCCATTACCGGTGAAGCCAGACAGATCGTCCGCCTTGCCTTGCCGATGATGATTGCCCAGGTGGCCCAGGTGGCCACCGGCTTTGTCGATACCGTCATGGCCGGCCGGGTCAGCACCGACGATCTGGCAGCAGTCTCGCTGGGTGCCAGCATTTTCATCACCGTCTATGTGACCTTGATGGGCGTGGTGACGTCACTCAATCCGGTATTGAGCCACCAGCTGGGTGCCGGGGAGAAAGAGCAGATTGGCGAAACCGGCCGCCAGGGCATGTGGTTCGGCCTGTTTGTCGGCCTGCTTGGTGCCGCCGCCATGCTGCTGGCCGAGCACCCCCTGCGCCTGTGGCTGCAACTGCCGAGCGACGTGGAAGACAAGGTGATGCTGTTCATCACCGGCACCGCCGTGGGCATGCCTGCCGCCATGGTGCACCGTGCCCTGCATGCCTATGCCTCCAGCCTGAACCGGCCCAAGGTGATCATGGTGGTCAGCCTGATTGCGCTGGCGCTCAACATTCCGCTCAATTACGCACTGATTCACGGCCTGTACGGCCTGCCCAGGCTGGGTGGTGCCGGGTGCGGCTGGGCCACCGGCATCGTGTTCTGGTTCAACTGCCTGACGCTGCTGGCCTACATCTGCTGGCATCGCCATTTCCGCCCTTATGGCCTGACGCGGCGGATGAGCTGGCCAGACTGGAAGCGCTACGGAGCCTTTCTCAAGCTGGGCCTGCCCATCGGCCTGTCCTTCTTTGTCGAAGTCAGCCTGTTTTCCTTTATCGCCCTGCTGATTGCCAAGCTGGGCATGACGGTGGTGGCCAGCCATCAGTCGGTGCTCAATTTTTCCAGCATCATCTACATGCTGCCGCAAAGCATTTCCACGGCCCTTACCGTAAGAGTCGGACAGCGCGCCGGTGGCGGTGATTATCACCAGGCCCGCTTTGTCGCCGGGGTCGGCCTGCTGGTGGGGCTGGCCACCGCACTGTGTACCATGCTGCTGGTGCTGTGGCTGCGCAGTGACATCATGGCCATCTACTCGCCCGACCCGAAGGTCATTGCCATGGGGTCCAGCCTGCTGTTGTTTGCGGCGGTGTTCCAGCTGACTGATGCCGCCCAGACCATTGCCTCCGGCGCACTGCGCGGCTACAAGCTGACCACCATACCCATGGTGATCCACATTACCGCCTTCTGGGGCATAGGACTGGGGCTTGGCATCACGCTGGGCCTCACCGACTGGCTGGTCTCCCCGATGGGCATTTACGGTTTCTGGCTGGCACTGGTCATCAGTCTGAGCATTGCCGCCCTGATGCTGGTGAGCTATCTGGCGCGGGAAAGCCGCCTGCGCCTGCGCCACCATACCCTGCAAGAAAGCTGATGATGACGCTGTGCATGCAATCGCAAGTTTCGCTCAAACCCCATAACACCTTTGGCATGGATGTCAGCGCCGCCCATTTCTGCCAGCTGGACGACCTGGCCCGGCTGCCTGCCCTGCTGGCCGACAAGCACTACCAGCAAGGCCCGGTACTGTGGCTGGGTGGCGGCAGCAATCTTTTGCTGACGCAAGACTACCCCGGCCTGGTAGTCAAACTGGCCCTGCGTGGCATCCGCGTACTGCAAGACCATGGCGACAGCCTGCTGGTGGAGGCTGCCGCCGGGGAAAACTGGCATGACTTTGTGCGCTATTGCCTGCAACAAGGCTGGTACGGGCTGGAAAACCTCAGCCTGATTCCCGGCACGGTGGGGGCCTGCCCGGTGCAGAATATCGGTGCCTATGGCGTGGAAGTGAAGGACCGCATTGCCCAGGTGGTGTGTGCCGATCTGCAAGCCAATGGCACGCCTGTGGTACTGGAGAATACCGACTGCCGCTTTGCCTATCGCGACAGCGTTTTCAAACACGAAGCCGCCGGGCGACTGCTGGTGACAGCCGTACGCTTCAGGCTGTCACGCCAGCCGCAACTGAAGACGGCTTATGGCGACATCCAGCAGGAGCTGGACAAACGTGGCATCAGCCAGCCCACGCCACTGGATGTCAGCGATGTGGTGATGGCCATCCGGGCCAGCAAGCTGCCCAACCCGGCCGAGCTGGGCAATGCCGGCAGCTTCTTCAAGAATCCGGTAATCGGCCAGGCACAGGCCGATGAACTGTTGCAGCGCTTTCCCGCCCTGCCGCACTACCCGGCAGGTGCCGGCAAGGTGAAACTGGCAGCAGGCTGGTTGATTGATCAGGCTGGCCTGAAAGGCTACCGCCAGGGCGATGCCGCAGTGCATGAGCGCCAGGCGCTGGTGCTGGTCAATCACGGGGCAGCCAGCGGCAGCCAGATGTGGGCACTGGCCTGCCATGTACAAGATACGGTGCGCCAGCGTTATGGGGTGGAACTGGAAGCCGAACCACTGGTCCTGTAATACCCGGCCACACGCAGGAGTCCGACATGCAGTCTCTGACACAACACAGCAGCCGGCCAGTGCTGGTTTTCGATCTGGGCGGCGTACTGGTGGACTGGAACGGCATCGACCCCTTGATGGCCTTGTCACAAGGCCGCCTGGAGCGGGAACAGGCACGCCGCTTCTGGATGGAAACGCCGGAAGTGGCGTTGCTGGATACCGGCCGGGTGACACCGGCAGAATTCGCCCGGCTGATGGATGAACGGCTGCAACTGGGGCTGGGACAGGACCGCATGCTGCAGGCACTGGACGATTGGCTGCAAGGCCCCTACCCCGGCGTGCATAAGCTGCTGCAACAACTGGGCGCACACTACCGGCTGGCGGTGCTGAGCAATAACAATGCGCTGCACTGGGGCAAGATTGAGCGCCAGTTCGACATCCTGCCATTGTTCGAAACCTGCTTTGCCTCACACCACATGGGCTTGCGCAAGCCGGACCTGGCGGTTTACCACCATGTGCAGCAAGCCTTGCAGGTAGCCGCTGCCGACATCATTTTCTTTGATGACAATATCGAATGCATACACAGCGCCACGCAAGCAGGCTGGCAAGCCTGCCACACCGTCGGTTTTGACGCGGTGCGACAGGCAGTACAGGCTCACCGCCTGCTGGAGTGAAACATTCAGAACAGCCCGCCTGCACTGACAAACAACAGCACCACCACGGCATAGCCACCCAGCCAGCACAGTGAGCGCAGCGTGGCCTGGTCGCTGAGGTAACACAGGCCATGGCCCAGGCGCAGCAACACATACACCACCGCCAGCACATCCAGCCGGGCCGCTGGCACCTTCATCATCCAGGCCAGCAACATGGCCGCGGCATAGCTGGGAAAGGCTTCCCAGGCATTTTGTTGCGCCCAGTTGGCGCGCTGGCGCCAACCGGTGGCCGCCGCCAGCACCACACGCGGCTGATGGTTGTCATAGGGCGCACCAGCCTTGGCCAGCGCCGTCCACAGCAAAGGCAAAACAGAAGCCAGCAAGATACTCCACAGTGCAAACGGCATGACAACTCCTTGTAACAGCACATCGTCACAGGCAATGCACCGGTATCACCAGCGCGAGCCCGACCCCAGATAAGCAGCATCATCAAAAGTGCTGACCCAATGCGGGCGGTACACCACCAGCACGGCCATAGCCAAACCGCTGGTAAAAGCCTCGGACCAGGACAGCAGAAAATAAAACGGCAAGGCTTCTTCCAACAGATAATCCCAACCGTAAACAGCCTGGCTGCCCAACACCAGCATGCTGGCCAATGCACTGCAAAACAGGCTGAGTCCACCGGCGATGAATGCATTGATGAACACATAGACAAACAACTGGGCCGGCAGCTTGCGGCGCGCCAGCTGCAACAGGCCGGCGGTCACGGCAACCGGCACCGCCGCGCCGCACAGCCAGTCCAGGCCCAGGGCCAGCCAGTCGCCATGACCACCCGCCGCCAGCGCCAGCAACAACACGGCGAGGCCCAGCATGGCCAGCCAGGGACCCATCAGCAAGGTCAGTGCCGTAGCCCCCAGCATGTGGAAGGACAAGCCCGGCTTGAGCCCGCCACGCATCAACCACAAGCCCAGCAACACCACCACCGCCCCCAGCCAGGCGTTGCAGGCACTGGCGTCCAGCATGCGCCAGCGGACGCGGCTGGCGGCAAAACCCAGCAGCAGGCCGGACAGTGCCATGGCGGCATACAGCAGCCACGGCGGAAACAGCACAGCAGGCAAATCCATGAATGCTCCAGCCCGACACGGTGTTGCGCATGATACCACCACGATGATAAGCCCCACAGCACCGGCATCGCTGGGTACAATAGCGCTTTTGCCATCAGGGTTCCGACATGAGCAAGCAGCCAGCCAACCACCTTATCGCCCAGCAGGTCAGCATTGCGCTGGCCGAGGATATTGGTCAGGCCGACTGGACCGCCCAGTTGATTGATCAGGCGGCAGAATGCAGCGCCAGCGTGCTGCTGCGTGAAGATGCGGTGCTATGTGGCAAGGCCTGGTTCGAAGAATGCTTCCGCCAGGTGGATGAGCGTTGCAGCGTGCTGTGGCAGGTACGCGAAGGCCGCAAGATTGCAGCCGGCACCGTGCTGTGTGAAATTACCGGTCCGGCCCGCGCCTTGCTGACGGCAGAACGCTCGGCGCTGAATTTCCTGCAAACCCTGTCCGCCGTAGCCACCCAGACCCGCCGCTATGTGGATGTGGTGGCCGGTACCCGCGCGCGCATTCTGGATACCCGCAAGACCCTGCCCGGCCTGCGCCTGGCACAGAAGTACGCAGTGACCGTGGGCGGGGGGGACAATCAGCGCATCGGCCTGTATGACGGCATTCTGATCAAGGAAAATCACATCATGGCTGCCGGCGGCATCCGGCAGGCACTGGAGCGGGCATTCCGCATCATTCCTCCTGGCGTCACACTGCAAATCGAAGTGGAAAACCTGGATGAGCTGCAGCAGGCGCTGGATGGCGGTGCCAAGCTGATTCTGCTGGACAATATGTCGCTGGACGACATGCGCCAGGCAGTGGAACGCAGCGCCGGCAAGGCCTTGCTGGAAGCCTCCGGCGGCGTGGACATGGACACGGTGCGCGCCATTGCCGAAACCGGTGTCGACCGCATTTCCATCGGCAAACTCACCAAGGACATCCAGGCCATCGACCTGTCCATGCGTTTTCAGCACTGAGATACCAAACGGGACAATGCCGCCTCGATCAAGGCGGATTGTCCTTTTGTTGTTCTGGCAGGTATACCAATAATACAGAGCACCATTACAACAGGCCGCATTTTCCGTCACGGGGGCACAGCATATCTTGCGCATGCAATTTCAGGACAAGGGCAAGCTTGCCAAATGGCTGGCGGTCATCTTTCTGCTCAGCACGCTGCTGATAGTGGTGTTCGACCTTGCCGGCACGCGCCAGCAAGGTGAAAGCGAGGCACGCCACCAAGCGGCTGGCTTGTCCGAATTGCTGGAAGAACGCCTGTCCTCCGGCTTGCGCGAAACCAGCCTGATCCTGAAAAGCGCCAGCGACAGCAACCTGGTGCAATTGCTGCTCAACAAGCATCTGCTGAATGCCGAACAACAGCAGCGCATCGATGTGCTGATGCATGGCAAGCTGCGCCAGATGCCCTACCTCAAGCAGATCGACATCCTGGACAGCGCCTGCTACGTGCTGTATTCCAGCCAGCCACAGAGCCCGACTTCACAACTGAAAACCGATTACTGCCGCTGGTACCACCGCAATGGCAGCCAGGACAGCAGCTTTACCTCCACCCGGCAAGAACAGGCGCAAGGCGGCATCGTCCTGGTGCAAAAGCTGCTGAACCAGGATGAAGAAACGGTAGGCATGGTGGTGGGGGTACTGGACAAGCGCTTTTTCCAGGCAGAAGTGGCCAAGCTGCCGGTGGGGCGCTTTGGTGAAATCATGGTGCTGGACCAGCGCCAGATCCTGCAAGCCAGTTGGCCGGCCCAGACCAGCGAGCCGGATCAGCCACTTAATGAGCTGCAAAGTACCGAAATACTGGAGCGTTACGACAACTACCTGCAGTTCCGCGCCAATTCGATTCTGGATCAGGAACCCAGGCTCTACAGTTCACGCATGATGGATGGCTTTCCCTTCCGCGTGGTGGTGGGCATTGCCGAACGCGACTTCACCCGTGCTTATCATGACAAGGCCAGCATGGCGGTGCTGGCCTGGCTGTTTACCGCCGCACTGACCCTGATCACGCTGCGCAGTCATCTGGGCAATATCCGGCAAAACCGCCTGCTGTCTGCCAGCGCCGCGCGCATTCGCGAAAGCGAAGAACTGGCGCGGCTGACACTGGATACCGCCCCGGTGGCCCTGATTCTGGTGGCCACCGAAACCATGCGCATCCTGCGCGCCAATGCCCCGGCGCGGGACATGCTGCGGATTCCTTCAGCCCCGCCGCGCAGCGATGGCCAGCCTGCCATTCTGGATCTGCCACTGCATCTGGAACCGGTAAGCGACTGGCTGCAAGCCGGCGAAGCGATATCCAATCGCGAAACCGAACTGAAGCGGGAAGACCAGAGCACGCTGTGGGCAATTGTATCGGTTGAACTGATGCCACATCAGCAAATTCCGGCCGCCTTGATTGCGCTGTACGATATTTCACAGCGCAAGGCGCTGGAAAACGAGCTGGAAGAAAAAAACCGCCTGCTCAACGAAATGGCCATTACCGATCCGCTCACCCGGCTGTGCAATCGGCGTCATGCCGACCAGGTACTGAAAGAAGAGCTGCAGCGCTGCGAACGCTACAGCCAGCCGATGTCGGTGGCGGTGTTCGACATCGACCACTTCAAGCAATTCAACGACAGCTTCGGCCACCAGGCTGGTGACAATGTACTGCTGGCCGTGGCCAATGCCCTGAGCGACTGCACACGCAGCACCGATGTCTGCGCCCGCATCGGCGGCGAGGAATTTCTGGTGATTTTCCCCTGTACCCGCCTGCGGGATGCGGAAAAAGTGATGGCACGGGTACAGCAGGTACTGGCAGCAACGGTATTTCCGTTTACCGAAGACAAGGTCACCTTCAGCGGCGGCATTACCGACTGGCGCCCCGGCGACAGCCCATCGGGCATGCTGAACCGTGCCGACAAGCTGCTGTATCAAGCCAAGATGGCCGGGCGCGACCTGATGCTCAGCGATGGCAACAGCGAGTAAGACCGCGCTACTTGGCTGACAGTGCCTGCGCCAGCAAGCGCAGCATGGCTGCCGTTGCCCCCCAGATGGTGTAGTGCTGCCACTGCATGGCCAGATACTGACCACGCATGCCGTCACGCTCATAACTGTGCTTCTCGTACTGGCGCGCATCCAGTGCCAGCGCCAGCGGCACCTCGAACACCTCGGCCACCTCGCCAGGCTCCGGCCGCAACAGTAGCGGGGGCTGCAGCATGGCCACCACCGGCGTGACAACAAAATCGGTGATGGTGACATACTGCGGCAGCGTACCCAGCACCGTCACGCCATCCGTCGCCAGGCCGATTTCCTCCTGCGCTTCGCGCAAGGCAGCGGCAATCACCGAACTGTCCTCGGCATCCACCTTGCCGCCGGGAAAACTCACCTGCCCGGCATGGGTGGACAGCGACTCTGTCCGGCGCGTGAGCAACACGGTGGGGCCGCTGTCATGCCACACCAGCGGCACCAACACAGCCGCCGGGCGCTGTTTCGCGCCAGCCACCCGCCAGGGAATGTCCCCGGCACGTCCATCAAACTCGAACCCTGCCAGACGCTGGCGTATCCAGGCCTGGGCCTCCACCATTTCAGCCGGCCACATGGCTGTCATCCTTGTTTTGATTGCGGGCCAATCTTGGGCAGGGCCAGCTCGCTCCAATGGGCAAACAGGCGAATGGCCAGGCCAAGCACAAACAACAACTGCAGCATCCAACTGCTTACCCAGGTCAACTGGTCCAACACAAACAAAGTACCAGCTACCAGTATGGACACGGTGCCGTAAAAATCCTTGTGCAGAATGAAGGGAATATCATTCACCATCATGTCACGCACCACACCGCCCCCCACGGCGGTAATGAAACCCAGCAATACCACGCCAAAGGCATTCAGATCGTACATCAGCCCTACCTGGGCGCCGGTGATGCTGAACGCCACCAGCCCCAGCGAATCGGCAATGATGAACAGGCGCGCCAGCGTGCGGCTCTGGCGACGATGCAACCGCAACAATGCCGATAGCAGCAGCGTGGCCGCGATGATGGCCAGACTGGTGTAATTGAAGAACACCAGCGGCACCCGCGCCACCAGTACATCGCGCAGAATGCCACCACCAATGGCGGTGAGCAGTGCCACCACCACGATGCCCAGCAAGTCCAGTTGCTTGCGCACTCCGATCAGATAGCCTGAAAAGGCAAATGCAACAGTACCGATGGCGGAAAAGACTTCCATCTGGAAAAAACGACTACTGAATTCCATCTTGCGGGTCATACCAAGAAAAACGCCAGACCTGCTCAGGTCCGGCGTCGGGTTCATCCATTGCATCCCGAAGACGGGATCAGATCCTTGCCGCCTGTCAGCGGCGCATGGAGTCGAAGAAAGCCAGGTTGGACTTGGTGGCCTTGATCTTGTCCTGGAGGAATTCCATCGCCTCGATGTCATCCATCGGGTACAGCAGCTTGCGCAGTACCCAGATACGCTGCAATTGGTCTTGCGGCACCAGCAGCTCTTCACGGCGCGTGCCGGAACGGTTGATGTTGAGGGCCGGGAAAATGCGCTTTTCCGCCATGCGGCGTTCCAGATGGATTTCGCAGTTGCCGGTACCCTTGAATTCTTCGTAGATCACATCATCCATGCGGCTGCCGGTATCCACCAGCGCCGTGGCGATGATGGTGAGACTGCCACCCTCTTCCACATTACGTGCCGCACCAAAGAAACGCTTGGGGCGTTGCAGGGCGTTGGCGTCCACACCACCGGTCAGTACCTTGCCCGAAGCCGGCACCACGGTGTTGTAGGCACGGGCCAGACGGGTGATGGAGTCCAGCAGGATGACCACATCCTTTTTGTGCTCGACCAGGCGCTTGGCCTTTTCGATCACCATTTCGGCTACCTGCACATGGCGGGTGGCCGGCTCGTCGAAGGTGGAGGATACAACCTCGCCCTTCACCGAGCGCTGCATTTCGGTCACTTCTTCCGGACGTTCGTCAATCAGCAGCACAATCATCACCGCTTCTGGATGATTGGCGATGATGGCATGCGCGATATGCTGCAGCATCACGGTTTTACCGGATTTCGGCGGTGCCACCAGCAGGGCGCGCTGGCCTTTGCCGATGGGCGAAATCAGGTCGATGATGCGACCGGTAATGTTTTCTTCGGCACGAATGTCACGCTCAAGCTTGAACTGTTCGGTCGGGAACAGCGGCGTGAGGTTTTCAAACAGGATCTTGTGTTTGGAGTTCTCCGGCGGCTCGCCATTGACCTTGTCCACCTTCACCAGCGCGAAGTAGCGTTCGCCATCCTTGGGCGTACGGATCTCGCCTTCGATGGAGTCGCCGGTATGCAGATTGAAACGACGGATCTGCGACGGGCTGACATAGATGTCATCCGGACCAGCCAGATACGAGGTATCCGGGCTGCGCAGGAAACCGAAACCGTCCGGCAGCACTTCCAGGGTGCCCTCGCCGAAGATGCTTTCGCCTTTTTTGGCCTGGTTTTTCAGAAGCGCAAAGATGAGATCTTGCTTGCGCAGGCGGTTAGCGCCCTCGATCTCGTTGGAAATAGCCATTTCCACGAGCTGGGATACATGAAGGTGTTTGAGATCAGATAAATGCATAGCGGCCGTTGGTCGACTCGTAAAGATTGAGCAGAACGCTGTTCGTGGGGTGTGGATGCGGATACGAAACAGGCGACTGATGCGCCGCCTGCTTGAAGAAGTTCAGGTGAGAATAGACGCTTTAGATGTGGCTGTCAATGAAGGCGGCCAGCTGGCTCTTGGCCAGTGCGCCCACCTTGGTGGCCGCTACCTGGCCATCCTTGAAAATCATCAGCGTCGGAATGCCGCGGATGCCGAATTTCGGCGGGGTCAGTTCGTTCTGGTCGATGTTCAGCTTGGCCACTTTCAGACGACCGGCGTATTCCTTGGCCACTTCGTCCAGGATGGGGGCGATCATCTTGCAAGGACCACACCATTCAGCCCAGTAGTCGACCAGAACCGGCACATCGGCCTTCAGGACGTCTTGTTCAAAGGAGTCGTCGGTTACATGCAGGATAAGATCGCTCATGGCTTCCTCTAGTATTCGGGGTGGTTTGCAGTGTCGTTAGCCGCTGATGGTAACAACTGACTGACTGTGGGGCAACCGCTGCCTAGCGGCAGTTGCGGCTTTTGCAAGCCCGGCTTGCAAGTAGGGTTGGCACTTGCCGATGTTGCTGGAAAATTCCGGTTTGTGCCAAGCGGTATTCACAGAGAATGGGGAGCAGCTGCGCCATTTTCAAGAGCCTGGCAGCGCCGCTGCCAGCAATTGGCGGGTATAGGGCTGCTGCGGCTTGTCAAATACCTGTGCAGTCACCCCCTGCTCCACCACCCGGCCGGCCTGCAGCACCAGCACCCGGTGGGCCACCGCGCGGATGACCGCCAGATCATGGCTGATGAACAGGTAGCTCAGGCCGTACTTGCGTTGCAGGCTGCGCAATAATTGCAGCACCTGCTTTTGCAAGGTGGCATCCAGCGCGCTGGTCGGTTCGTCCAGCAAGATGAGTTTCGGCTTGAGAATCAAGGCACGGGCAATGGCAATGCGCTGGCGCTGGCCGCCGGAAAACTCGTGCGGATAGCGTTCCATCATTTCGTGATGCAGGCCAACCTCGGTCAGGGTGGCTATCACCTGCTGGCGTACCTGCGCGGCACTTAAACCCGGCTGGTGCAAGGCCAGGCCCTCCGCGACGATCTGCCCCACCGTCATGCGTGGCGACAGCGAGGAAAACGGGTCCTGGAACACCACCTGGAAATCCTTGCGGGCATGGCGCAGGCGACGGCCACGCAAGTCCTGCAGTGCCATGTCGTCCAGCCTGATCTGGCCTTGGCTGGGCAAGAGGCGCAGCAATGCATGCCCCAGCGTGGTCTTGCCGGAGCCGGACTCACCGACAATGCCCAGCGTTTGCCCTGCCGGGACATCCAGCGATACCTGCTGCACCACCGGCACCAACCGCTGGCTGAACCAACCTGCCTTGCGGCGATAGCTGACGGTGATGTCCCTGGCCTGCAGCCGTAGCGGCAGCGCGGCCGACTCCTGCACTTCGGCGTCCAGGATGCCTGGCCGACTAGCCAACAGTTCGGCGGTATAAGGATGAGCCGGGTGGCTGAACACCTGCACCACCTTGCCGCTTTCCACCACCAGGCCGCCACGCATCACCACCACCTTGTCGGCAAAGCGCCGCACCAGGTTGAGGTCGTGGGTGATGAACAGCACCGCCATGCCCATCTCCTGCTGCAATTCATCCAGCAATTGCAGGATTTGCGCCTGCACCGTCACATCCAGTGCGGTGGTGGGTTCATCGGCAATCAACAGACGCGGCTGACACGCCAGCGCCATGGCAATCATCGCGCGCTGGCGCTGGCCACCGGACAGCTGGAAGGGGTAGCTGTCGATCTTCTCGGCGGCATCCTGGATACCGGTACGCAGCAACAGGCGAATGGCCTCGGCCCGTGCTTCACGCGCCGTCAGCCCCAGGTGCAGGGTGAGGGTTTCGCCAATTTGCCGGCCTATGGTGAACAGCGGATTGAGCGCATGCATGGGCTCCTGAAAAATCATGGCGATGTCGCGGCCACGGATTTGCCGCAGGCGCTTCTCGCCCACGCCCAGCAGTTCTTCTCCAGCCAGGCGGATGGAGCCCGTCAGCCGCACCTCCGGGTTCAGTTGCAACAGCGCCTGGGCGGTGACGGTCTTGCCGGAACCGGACTCGCCCACCAGCGCCACTTTTTCGCCGGCTGCCACGCTGAAACCGACCGAGGACAATACTTGCTGCCGGCCAAAGTGGGCATTGAGCGCGGCAACGGTCAACAGGGTTTCCATCTCAGCCTTTCCGGGTGTCCAGCGCGGCGCGCAGACCCTCGCCAATGAAAATCAGCAGCAACAAGGTGGTGGTCAGCACCGCAAAAGTGGGCAGCGCGATCCACCAGGCATCCAGATTGTCCTTGCCCTGTGCCAACAGCTCACCCAGGCTGGGTGTGGACGATGGCACACCCAGGCCAAGAAAATCCAGGCTGGTGAGCGCCAGAATCGCCCCGCTCACCCGAAATGGCAGGAAGGCCAGCACCGGCGTCAGGCTGTTGGGCAACACGTGCCGCCACATGATCTGCCAACTGTTCAGACCGCAGGCCCGCGCCGCCAACACGTAGTCCATCTGGCGATTGCGCAGGAACTCGGCCCGTACATAATCCGCCAGCCCCATCCAGCCAAACAGGGTGAGCAATACCAGCAACAGCAGCAAGCTGGGCTTGAACAAGGACGCCAGGATGATCAGCAGGTAAAGCTCGGGCAGACTGCCCCAGATTTCCAGCAGACGCTGCACCACCAGGTCCAACTTGCCACCGAAAAAGCCTTGCAGCGCACCAAACAGCACCCCCAGCAGGGTGCCGGAGACGGTGAGCGCCAGCGCAAACAGCACCGATACCCTAAAGCCGTAGATCAAGCGCGCCAGCACGTCGCGTCCACGGTCATCGGTGCCCAGCACATTGTCGAAGGACGGTGCCGCCGGATTGGGATTGTCGGCAAAATAATTCACCGTGTTGTAGCTGTAGGGATTGGGCGCATAAATGGCGAAATTGCCTGGCCGGGCAAACTGGTCCTGGATGAAGGGGTCCAGATAATCGGTGGCGGTATCAAAGTCACCACCAAAGGCGGTTTCCTGATAATCGAACAGCACCGGGAAATATAGCTGGTCGTGATAGCGCACCATCAGCGGACGGTCGTTGGACAGCAGCTCCGCCCCCAGCGACAGGACAAAAAACAGCAAAAACAGCCACAAGCTGTAAAAGCCGCGCTTGTGCTGGCAAAAGCGTCGCCAGGCGCGCTGGCCGGGTGTAAGGCTGGGCGCATGGCTCATCGCTCACCTCCGTCAAAACTGACCCGCGGGTCCACCAGCACATAGCTCAGATCCGACAGCAGCTTGGCCACCAGCCCCAGCAGGGTGAATACGTACAGGCTGCCCATCACCACCGGGTAGTCGCGCCGCATCACCGACTCGTAGGACAGCAGACCCAGCCCATCCAGCGAGAACAGGGTTTCAATCAGCAGGCTGCCGGTAAAGAAAGCACCGATGAAGGCGGCCGGGAAACCGGTAATCAGCGGAATCAGCGCATTGCGGAACACATGGCGGTACAGGATGGCCCGCTCCGACAGGCCCTTGGCGCGGGCGGTGTACACATACTGGCGGCGGATTTCTTCCAGAAACACATTCTTGGTGAGCATGGTCATCACCGCCAGATTCCCCACCACCGAGGCCGTCACTGGCAGCACGATGTGCCACAGATAATCCAGCACCTTGTCGATCAGGCTGAGGCTGTCCCAGTTGTCGCTCACCAGCCCGCGCAGCGGAAACAACTGCCAGAAGCTGCCACCGCCAAACAACACCAGCAGGGCCACCCCCAGCACGAAGCCCGGAATGGCATAGCCCAGCAAAATCACCGTGCTGCTGGCCAGATCAAACAGGCTGCCATCGCGCACCGCCTTGGCAATGCCCAGCGGAATGCACAGCAGATAGGTGATAAAGAAGGTCCACAGACCAATACTCATCGATACCGGCAGCTTGGACAGAATCAGCTGCGCCACCGACTGGTGATGGAAAAAGCTCTCGCCCAGGTCGAAACGGGCAAAACCGGCCAGCATATGGCCAAAACGCTGCAAGGGCGGCTGATCAAAGCCATACAGCTTTTTCAGTGCCTGCAACTCTTCCGGCTGCAAGCCGCCACGGCTCTTGAACACGCTGCTGATGGCGGTGGTTTCACCCCCCACGCCGCTATGGCTCAATTGCTGCACCATCTGCTCCACCGGGCCGCCCGGCACAAACTGGATGATGGCAAAGGTGAGCGCCAACACGCCAATCAGCGTGGGAATCATCAGCAACAGCCGTTTCAGGATATAGCGCCACATGCTTATTTTTTCTCCCACCAGGTTTCGATGGCCCACGTGGTCGGGCTGTAATACAGCGGCAGCCTGGCCGGTTGGCCAAAGCGGTTCCACCAGGCCATGCGGTGATAGGGCAGATTCCAGTTGGGCACCAGGTAGTAGCCGGCACGCAGCACCCGATCCAGCGCATGACTGGCGGCCAGCAGTTGCTGCCGGCTGGTAAAGTGCTGGAATTGCGGCAACAAGGCCTCCACCGCCGGGTCGCACAGCCCGGCCCAGTTTTGCGAACCGGGCGTCTGCGCCGCCTGGCAGCTATGGAAATCCAGTTGTTCGTTGCCCGGACTGTTGCTGGCGGCGTACACCACCACCGTCATGTCGTAGTCAAAATCATTCAGCCGCCGCTGGTAGATGGCCGGGTCCACCACCCGCACGGTCAGGGTGATGCCCAGTTTGGCCAGGTTCTGCTGCCAGCCGCTGGCCACCCGGTCGTATACCTTGGAATAGGTCAGAAACTCGATGCGCAACGGGCGGCCCCGGTGATCCACCAGCTTGCCGCCTTCGTAGCGCCAGCCCGCCTCGAACAGCAGTTGACGCGCCTCGCGCAGATTGCGGCGTATGCCATAACGTCCGTCGGTAAAGGGCGGCTCCACCGGCGGGCCGAATACCGCCGGGTCCAGCTTTTCGCGCAATGGCTGCAGCAACTTCAGCTCATCCGGCCCGGGCAGGCCGCTGGCGGCCAGTTCGCTATTGGTGAAAAAGCTGTTGCTGCGGCGGTACTGGCCATAAAACAGGTTGCGGTTGGCCCATTCGAAGTCAAAGGCCAGACTGATGGCCTGGCGCAGACGTTTGTCGGCAAATTGCTGGCGGCGCAAATTGAACACAAAGCCCTGCATGCCGGCAGAACGCTGATGCGGCAGGGCTTTCTTGACGATGCGGCCATCGTCGAACTTAGCGCCGAGATAGCCACGCGCCCATTGCTTGGCCATGTTTTCGGCCGAGACATCAAATTCACCGGCCTTGAAGGCCTCCAGCCGGGCGGTTTCGTCCTGGTAATAGCGGTAGCCGACTTCGTCAAAATTGAACATGCCGCGGCGCACCGGCAGATTGGCCGCCCAGTAGTGCGGATTGCGGCTAAAGCGGATGTTCTTGCCCAACTGGTATTGGCTCAGCACATAAGGGCCGGAACCGACAGGCGGCACCAGCACCATGTCAGCCAGCGTCTTGCCGGCCGGAATCCACTGCCGGGAAAACACCGGCAACTGGCACAGAATCATGTGCAGTTCGGAATTACGGCGCTTGAAATCAAAGCGCACCGTATTGGCATCCAGCGCTACTGCTTGCTTCACATCCGCCCAGTACAGCCGGTATTGCGGCGTGGCGGCGGCATCGCGTGTGAGGGTATTGAAGGAGGCCACCACATCGGCGGCCTGCACCGGCCGGCCATTGGCAAAGCGGGCCAGCGGGTTGAGATGAAAACGCATGGACAGTTTGTCTGCCGCCAGCTGCATATCGTCCGCCAGCAGGCCATAGCAGCTATAAGGTTCGTCCTCGCTGTTCACCCCCAGGGTGTCCAGCGTCAGCGCTTCTACCCCGTCGGCCTTGTCGCCCTTGAGCGAGAAGGGATTGAGCGTGTCAAAACCGCCCTGGGCCGACAGCATCAGCCGCCCGCCCTTGGGCGCAGACGGATTGACATAGTCAAAATGTGTAAAGCCTGCCGCATATTTCGGCACATAGCCCAGCGCCTGAGATGGCGCAGCCATGCCGCCGCACGCCCATAGCAGCAGTGCAACCCCTAGCCAATGTAAATGTTTCATCTTGTTTTACGGCTTACGCATTAATCATGACTAGCTTATGATTGTGGTTTTTACCCTGATTCCGGCAGGCTGACGCAGGCGTCCAACCCTGCCCAGACGGGATTTATGATACATCGCGGCTAGAATAGCTTGTTTTAATATGGCGGCGGTATGTTGTCCCGCAACGTTTTACGGCTTGTTACCTCGATATAAACCTTTTTCCGAGTGCCTGCCCCGGTGTAAGGGCGGGCTGTAGGACAATCCCCACGACAGCGTAGCGCAGGCTTGGGTATAATGCCCCCCTGTTTCTACCAAGAAGGACTCCAAATGGGCTTTCTGCAAGGCAAAAAAATTCTGATTACCGGCATGATCTCCAACCGCTCCATCGCTTATGGCATCGCACAAGCCTGCCATCGCGAAGGTGCCGAGCTGGCGTTCACCTATGTGGTGGACAAGCTGGAAGATCGTGTACGTGAAATGGCCAAGGATTTTGGCAGCGAACTGGTGTTCCGCTGCGATGTACAAAGCGACGATGAAATCAACCAGCTGTTTGTCGACCTGGGCAAACAGTGGGACGGCCTGGACGGCCTGGTACACGCCATTGCCTTCGCCCCGCGCGAATCGCTGGAAGGCGACTTCCTGGATGCACTGAGCCGCGAAGCATTCCAGACTGCACACGATGTGTCGTCCTACAGCTTCCCGGCACTGGCCAAGGCTGCCCGCCCGATGATGCAAGGCCGTAACGGCGCCCTGCTGACCCTGTCCTACCTGGGCGCGGTACGTGCCATCCCCAACTACAATGTGATGGGTCTGGCCAAGGCCAGCCTGGAAGCATCGGTACGCTTCATGGCTGCCAGCCTGGGCAAGGACGGCATCCGTGTGAACGGCCTGTCCGCCGGTCCGATCAAGACCCTGGCTGCCGCTGGCATTTCCGGCTTCTCCAAGCTGCTGTCCATTGCTGCCGGCCAATCCTGTCTGCGCCGCAATGTGACCACCGAAGAAGTGGGCAACACCGCTGCCTTCCTGCTGTCGGATCTGTCCTCCGGCATCACCGGCGAAATCACCTATGTGGACGCCGGCTTCAGCATCAACTCGATGAACGTGCCGGACGCCTGATTCCGCAGCTTTCATCACGCATCTCCTCAGCTTTGGTTTACTGACGGGATAAGCAATTACAGGGCGCTCTCCTGCCAGGACAGCGCCCTGTTTGTCATCCATGGCTCCACCATACGGTGGATGGTTGCCTGCCCAAGCCCATTGCACACTGCGCCCACACCCACCTTCATCAGGAGCGCAGCATGAGCAATCAACCCGTTTTCATCCCGGTCGGTGATCTGGCCGACGGCTTTGCCCCGGAAAGCCACATCCTGCCTTTCAGCCCGCTGCTGCAAGGCCGCCAGTTGCAACTGCATTTTGCCGATGGCAGCCGCGCCCGCTTGCAAGTGAACGCCGCGGATTGCCAACTGACGGCATTGACCGACGGAGAGGCGTCAGGCTTCAGCGGCCAGGGCCGCTACCGCGCCAGCAGCCTGCGCCCCGATATCGTGTTGCTGGATTTCCTGCCGGAAGGGCAGCACGGCCATTCGCTCAGCCTGGTACTGGATCTGGCACATGGGCTGTTCACTGCCGTGGCCGGGGTGCTACCACGGGAGGAGGATGTCGCCCGTTCGGCCTTCAGCCGCGTGCTGTCCGGTGAGGCGCTTACCGCGGTGGACTGCCGCTTTGCCCATGGCTGCATCGACCAGCCGGTGACAGCACACAGTGCGCTGCACCACAGCACCGACGAGCTGATCGGCCTGCGCAACCAGTACCGCTACAGCCCCACCGAATGCTACGAACACATCTATCTGAATAGCCACTTCTATACCTGGCAATGCCTGCAAGGGGTGGAGCAAGGGCTGGCCGATGTGGACCGCTGCCATTACTTCAAGCTGGCAGAGCAGCTCTACCTGTTTGTGTGGCGGGAAAAGATTGTCCCCACGCTGGGCGTGGTGCTGATCGACCTGCAACAACTGAAAACCGATGGCAAGATCTTCGGCTACCAGGGCAACGACTTTAGCGCGCTGTCCAACTTCCCGGTGGGTGCCATCGCGCAGATTCTCAACCACACCCGCCACGCCCTGTAAGCCGGAGCAAGCGCCCATGCTGAACTTGGATTTTGCCGGCAAAGTGGTATTGGTGACCGGCGGCGCACAAGGCATAGGTGCCGCCATCAGCCAACTGCTTGCCCGCCACGCGGCCACGGTGGTGGTGGCCGATGTGCAGGGAGAAACAGCCCGTGCCACTGCCACCGCCTTGCAGGCACAAGGCTTCAGGGCCAGTGCCTGCCAGTGCGATCTGGCCGAGCCGGAACAGGCCACCGCACTGGTGGCGCAGGTACTGGCAGAATATGGTCGGCTGGATGTGCTGATCCACAACGCGGCCTTTTTCCCGCTCACTGCGTTTGCCGACATCACCCCGCCCCTGCTGCAACGAACGCTGGCGGTGAATCTGCAGGCGCTGTTCTGGCTGAGTCAGGCCGCCCTGCCCGCCATGCGCGCGCAAGGCGGCGGGCGCATGCTGGTGACTTCCTCGGTAACCGGCCCGCGGGTTGCCTATCCGGGGCTGGCGCACTATGCCGCTTCCAAGGCAGGGGTCAATGGCTTCATCCGCGCCGCCGCGCTGGAACTGGCGGCCGATGGCATCACCGTCAACGGCGTGGAACCGGGCATGATCCGCACCCCGGCCATGGATAATCTGGGCGATGACAAGCTGAATGCCGCCATCGCCCGCAACATTCCACTGGGGCGACTGGGCGAGCCGGGAGATATTGCCGCCGCCATGCTGTTTCTCGCTTCGGATGCCGCAGCCTACATCACCGGGCAGACCATCATCGTGGACGGCGGTGCCACCTTGCCGGAGAGCACGGCGGCGCTGCACTGAAACGATTGGTAGTGCCGCAAACGACAACACCGCCATGTAGGCGGTGTTGTTCATTGAATCCAATTGAAACTGTGCTCAGGACAGTGCGTTGAAAGCCAGGGTAGGCACATCGACAATGCTGGAGCCGCCATCGGCCACAATGGCCGCGCCGGTGATGATGCTGGCCTGCTCCGACAGCAGGAAGCGACAGATGCTGGCGATTTCCTCCGGTGCGGCAGCCCGGCGCAAGGGAACATCCGCCGTCACCCGGGCATAGGCCTGATCCAGGCTGTCGCCATACTGTTGCATCAGCGGCTGCATTTCCTCATCCGCCATCGGCGTTTTCACCCAGCCGGGACACACCGCATTCACCCTCACCCCGTGCGGGCCGTAATCACGCGCCAACGAGCGGGTGAGGCCAATCAGCGCATGCTTGGCGGTGGTATAGCCACACACCTCCGGCCCGGCGGCCAGTGAGGCTATCGAAGCCAGCAATACCATGGCACCCCGGCTGGCGATCAAATCCGGCAGGCATGCCCGTGCGGCAACAAAAGCGGTATCCAGATTGGCACGCATGGCGGCATGCCACGCGGCGTCATCCGTTTGCAGCGCACTGCCCATGCCCAGGCCGCCGGCACAACACAGCAGGCCGTCAATGGCACCACAGCGTTGGCGGATTTGCGCCAGCCAGCCAGGCCAGCGCGTGCTGTCCGCCGCGTCACCATCCAGTGCCAGCGCACCGTATTGCGCGGCCAACTGCTGCAAAGGCGCGGCACGACGGCCAATCAACACCAGCTGCACGCCGTCGGCGGCCAGCAATGCAGCGCAAGCTGCCCCTATGCCACTGCCGGCACCGGTAATCACCACGGTTTTGGCTTGAGCTACCATCTGCTTTCCTTCCAGAAATAAGAACGGGAAGCCACAGTGTAGGCAGGCCGGTCAGCATCCCCCATCCACCAGATGGAGGAGCCGCCTCTGCATGTGACCCACATTGTTCCGGGCAAATGGCAGATGGCGACTTGGGAACAGGCGCTCAGAATGTTAAGATATTAATCACATTGATCCGCCATCCTGAATCGCATGCCAACTTCCAGCGCACAACACCAGCACCGCCTGCCGCAGCACCTGCTGCGCGCCCGTGAAGCCGTGATGGCTTACTTTCGTCCCTTGCTCAACAGTGTGGGCCTGACCGAACAGCAATGGCGCATTCTGCGCCTGCTGGATGACCGCGGCGAAATGGAAGCCGGGGTGATTGCCGACCTGGCCTGCATCCTGTCGCCCAGCCTTACCGGCATTCTGGTGCGCATGGAAAAGGCCGGCCTGATTCACCGCAGCCGCGACAAGGTGGATAGCCGCCGGCTGATTGTGTCCTTGTCCAGGGAAGGTCGCCAACTGACACGCGAAGTCGCGCCACTGTCCAACGCCTGCTATCGGCAGATAGAAGCGCATTTTGGCGAGGAAAAACTGGAACTGCTGATCAGCCTGCTAAACGAACTGGAGCAACTGCCAGCCCCCGTGGCGCTGAGCGAGGACAAGGCGCTGCTGACCGAAGCGGACCGCTGACACCAGAGACTGAATGCAACAGGCCCCGGCGTAATGCCGGGGCCTGTTGTGTATTGTTTTACCGCGTAAAAATCAGCCCGCGCCGGCCGCCACTCGCCGCACCGCCGCCATTACCGCCAGCAAGGCCAGTTTCTGTGTGGACAACAGGCGGATATAGCGGCGAAAAGGCGGGAAGCTGCCCACCACTTCACTGGCGGCAAAATGCTCGACTTCCAGCCGCCAGCCCTGCTCATCCGCAATCAGTTCACAACGCTTGAAATCCAGCGGCATCAGCGCGATGTGCAAGTCGCGGTCCTGCTGTAACAAGGCCATCAGGGCCGCCAGCTCTGCGCCATCCCCCTCGCGGCGCAGACAGGCAAAACCGCTGCGCTGCCAGTTACCGCGGTGCTGCAGTTGCAGCCGGGACGGACGGGATGGCGCACTGCCCGGCAGTGCCAGTACAAAGCAGCAACTGACGGTATGCAGCAGGAACTGGCTTTCCACCCGCTCCTCCACCCGGAAAAACCAGTCTGCAGCAGGCAAGCGGTAAGCCGGACAGCCCTCTTCCGCACCGACCACTTCCAGCCCGTTCAGGTCCTGCGCCAGCCTGGCCAGGGTTGCCCCCGGCCGGTAAGCCCGTGGCAGGCGCGGCTGCCACAGCCGCTCAAGCACCAGAGGCAACACGCTTGAGCTCCTCGTCGATCAGCGAAGCATGGCCGCCCACCTTGCCGAACTCCTCGGCCAGAATGTCTTCTATGGCCACCGCACGGAAGGGGTTCACCTTCTGGACAAACACGGTCCACACCAGTGCATACAGCGCAGTTAGACCCAGCATGATGCCAAAGGGCAGATAGATGTCGCGCGGGTGCATGCCCGGCGGCGTGATGTACCAGATGGCAATCAGGATGCCCACCGAGGACACGATCTGCGGCAGCGGGAACCAGGGCGAGCGATAGGCCCGCGGGAAATCCGGCCGGGTGAAGCGCAGACGCACGATGGCCAGATTCACCAGCAGATAAGCCACACCCCAGGCACATACCGCCGCCAGCACCAGCGGCATGATGCGGTCCAGATCACCCTGGATGAACCAGGCATGGACGCAGGGAATGACCACCGCCACCAGAATGCCCACCAGCGGCGTCTTGAAACGCGGGTGCAGATAGGTAAACGCCTTGGGCAGCGCACCATCCACCGCCATGCCGTACAGGATGCGCGGCAGCGCGGCAATCAGGGTATTGATGGTGGCCGCACCGGCAAACAGCAGGCCGATACCCAGCCAGATCTTGCCGAAGGGGCCCATCACCTGATCGGCAAAGGCCGGAATCGCCATCGGGGTATCCAGCAAATGCGGGCCGGCGGGATTTTTCGGGTCCATTGCCACATTGGCCACCTGATGCACCATGGCCGCCCCGTAGATGGCCATGGTAACGGCCACGCCGGTCAGGCCCAGCTTGGCGGCACGCGGAATGTTGCGACCGGCGTTTTTCAGCTCCGGTGCCAGCGGAGTCACCAGCTCGAAGCCGACAAACATGAACATGGCCATGCCGATCAGGCTGAGCACGCCACTGGCGTCACTCAGGTCCAAGGGACTGCCGAACCAGCCTTGCAGCGACACAGCCGGGGCCTTGATGAGGCCGATGATGCCGAACACGGTAAGCGTGGCCCACATCACGAAGGTCAGCACGATTTCAGCCTTGCCGAAAATGGTAATTCCTAGCGCATTGAGCACGCCAAACAACACCACCAGCCCTACCCCCACCATCCAGGAAGTGCCGCTGTGCTCCAGCATGGTGTTGAGGTGTTCAAAGTTCACCAGCGCCATGATGCCGGACAGGATGGTTTCCGCCGTACCGGCAAACACATGCACCAGCAGATAAGCCGAGATGGTGCCGGTAATCGCCCAGAAGCGCCCCAGCCCGCAGGATATGTAATCGTAGACGGCACCGGACGTCGGCATCATCGAGGCCGCTTCGGCAAAGGTGGTGGCCTGCGCCTGCATCATGATGAAGGCAATCAGCATGGCCAGGGCAAAGGTGCTGCCCGCCATGCCAAAACCGCTGGTAACGGTAAGGATGACCGGGCTGGCCATCACCACGCCGACCGAACTGGCCAGCGCCACCGGAAAACCCACCACCCCTTGCTGCAGGTGCCGGGTCAGTTTCTTCTCTATCGACATGCTGTTTTCCTCCTGAAGACTCGCTAACCATGGCAGGGAGGCACTGCAGCAGGCTTGCTACCTGTCTGTGGCGCATCAGTACACCTTCCCCATCATGCTGATAACCGGGCGCGCTTCTTTTTATGGCTGTCCCGGACGAAACCGTCACTGCCGCAAGTGCTGTTCGGCTTGTTGCCGGACAAACAGGGCATGCGCCAGCGCGGTACGACTACTCACATCAAACTTGCGAAACAGGTGCAATAAATGGGTTTTGACCGTGGCGAGACCCATGTTCAGCTCGCGGGCAATGGTCTTGTTGCAGGCACCGGTAGACAACAGCATGACCACTGCCTGCTCGCGTTCGGTCAGCACGATGGCGGGGGCCGGGCAAGGCTGGCTCAGCATGCTGTCCAGCGCCATGTCCAGCAGGCCATGCAAGCCATGCAGCACACGCAGCTCGTCGTCGGCAAAGCCGGGCATCCGCCCTTGCCGTAACAAGGAGAAAGCGGCCACCACCCGCCCCTGCCGCCGCAGCAGGATTTCCGCCACATCCACCAGCCGGTTGCTGGCCAGAAACGGCGTATAGCGCGATGTGGCACGTTGCGACACAGGCAAGGCACTACCCAGCGTCACCACATCCAGCGGCTGGCGCGCCAATCTGGCCGGATGCAGCGGGTCGTGCCCCATGTAACGCGCCACATAGTGCTGGTGCAGCTCTTGCGGCATGTGGCGCAAGACGAAATCATGCGGCTGTTGCTGCCGGTCCACCCGGTAAAAAGCAGTGGCGCTGTGCGGCAACACATCCTGCAGCACGTCCAGACAGCGTTGCAACGGCTTTGCCACCGGTGCGTCAGCAAGCAGATGGGCCATGGTGTTGTCCTGGCAATGGGCGGAAGCAGGCGCCTGGCCCGCTCCCTCCCGTCACATGGTTCAGGCAGCCTCGAAACCGGCAGCCAGCGCACTGACAATGGCATCGCATTCTGCCTGGCCGATAACCAGCGGCGGCGACAGGATGATCTTGGTACCCACCGGGCGTACCAGCACGCCGTTTTCACGGGCGATTTCGGCCACCTTGTTGGCATAGCCGCCCATCGGATCGATAGGCTCGCGGCTGTGCTTGTCCTGCACCAGATCCAGCGCAATCATCAGCCCCTTGCCACGTACCTCACCGACGGCGGCGTATTTGTCGGCAAACGGTTTGAGCCTGGCCAGCAGGTATTCACCCTGGGCGGCGGCCTGGGCCGGCAGGTTTTCCTCGCGCACGATCTTGAGGTTGGCAATGGCCGCCGCGCAGGCTACCGGGTGACCGGCATAGGTGTAGCCGTGCATGATGACGCCGCCAAAATCCTGGTTCTTGGCAAAGGCATCGGCCACGCGCTGGTTCACCACGGTGGCACCCAGCGGCACATAGCCGGAGGAAATGCCCTTGGCCAGGCACATGATGTCCGGTTTCACGCCCCACAGACGGCTGCCGAACATGGAGCCGGAACGGCCAAAACCGGTGACGATTTCATCGGCAATCAGCAGCACGCCGTACTTGTCGCACACCGCGCGGATCCGCGGCCAGTAGCTGGCGGGCGGCACGATGACACCACCGGCACCCTGGATGGGTTCGGCAATAAAGGCGGCCACGGTGTCCGGGCTCTGGAACAGGATTTCCCGCTCCAGCATCTGCGCGCAGATCTGCGCCAGTTCTTCCGGATCTTCGGTAAACGGGTTGCGGTACAGCCACGGTGTTTCCACATGGAAGCAGCCCGGCAGCAGCGGTTCGTAGCTGCGACGGAACACGGTATTGCCGTTGACCGAAGCACCACCGAAATGCACGCCGTGATAGCCCTGCTTGAGCGAGATGAACTTGGTGCGGTCCGGCTGGCCGCAGACGCGCCAGTATTGGCGGGCCAGCTTGAGCGCGGTTTCCACCGCATCCGAGCCGCCGGAACTGAAGCTGACCCGCGCCATGTCTTCCTGCTTCAGCATGTCGATGAGGGTGGCGGACAGCTCCTCGGCCCGCGGGTGGGAGATGCCGTCAAATAGCTGGAAATACTCCAGTTCGTCCAGTTGCTCCACGATGGCTTGCTTCACTTCCGGGCGGTTGTGGCCGACGTTGACGTTCCACAAACCGGCCACGCCATCCACCAGCTTGTGGCCCTGGTCGTCAAACACGTAACAGCCATCCCCCCGCACGACGCGGATGGGCTGGCGCTGCTTCATGTCATTGGGGTGCAGCATGGGGTGCCAGAAACGGGACTTGTCGTAAGACATGGGTTACTCCTTTGCAGACAAATGTGCGGCCGATGACGGCCAACAAAATCTGAGGCGGCTTTCCGCTTCGCCTTGCCCCCCTGCTGGCCATCACGTGGCGCAACAGCAAGCAGGGAAGCGCGGGAGCGGTATTTTTCTTGCCGCTCAGTGCGCGATGCAGACCGACTTGGTCTCGGTAAAGTTTTCCACCGCACCGCGACCAAACTCGCGGCCGATGCCGGACTGCTTGAAGCCGCCAAACGGCAGGCTGGGGTCCAGCGGGATATGAGTGTTGACCCACACCGTGCCGGCCTCGATGCGCGGCACCAGGTTCATGGCGGCGGACAGGTCATTGGTCCACAAGCTGGCAGCCAGGCCATAGCGTGAGTCATTGGCCATGGCAATGGCCTCGTCGGGATGGTCGAAGGGCAGCGCCACCAGCACCGGGCCGAATACTTCCTCACGCACGATGGTGCTGTGCTGGGCGGCGTTGAGAATAATGGTGGGCTTGACGAAGTAACCCGGCAGATCGGCCGCGCCGCCACCAGCCAGAATGCTGGCGCCTTCGCTGCGGGCGGTATCGATCAGGCGGCACACCGACTGCTGCTGGCGGGCCGACACCAGCGGGTTCACCTGGGCGTTCAGGTCCATGCCGCTACCCAGCGTCATGCTGTTGGCGGCAGCGGCCAGTCCTTCGACGACCTGGTTGAACTTGCTGCGCTGGATATACAGGCGGGAGGCGGCGGCACATACCTGGCCCTGATTGAGGAAGCCCCCCATCAGCGCGCCCTGGATGGCCTTGTCCACATCCACATCACCCAGCATGATCATCGGGTTCTTGCCGCCCAGCTCCAGCGAGAAGCGGGTCATATTGTCGATGGCGGTATGGCCGATGGTTTTGCCGATTTCGGTGGAGCCGGTGAACGACACCTTGCTCACCAGCGGGTGGCCGGCCAGCGCCTGGCCGGCGCGGGAGCCACGCCCGGTCAGCACATTCACCACGCCGGGCGGAATGCCGGCCTCCAGTGCCAGCTCACCCAGACGCAGCGCAGTGAGCGGGGTTTCGGTGGACGGCTTGAGCACCACGGTACAACCGGCGGCCAGTGCCGGCACCATCTTCCAGATTGCAATCATCAGCGGGAAATTCCAAGGCACGATGCCGGCCACCACCCCCACCGGCTGGCGGCGGGTATAGGCGGTATAACGGGTGCCGGGCGGTACCGGAATCGACACGTCCATGGTTTCGCCGCCCAGCTTGGTGGCCCAGCCGGCCATGTAGCGGACAAATTCGATGGACGCGCCCACTTCAATGGCACGCGAGATATGGATGGACTTGCCCTGGTTCAGTGTTTCCAGTTGGGCCAGCTCCTCGGCGTGCGCTTCCAGCACATCGGCCAGCTTCAGCAAGATGCGTTCGCGCTCGGCCGGACGCAGGCCGGACCACACCCCGGCGCTGAACGCACGGTGCGCGCTTTGCACCACCGCATCCACATCCTGCTCGTTGCCATCGGCCACGCTGGCAATCACCTGTCCTGTAGCCGGATTACGCACCTCGCTGCGTTGGCCGGACTGGGCCGCCACCATCTTGCCGTCCACCAGCAAGCCATGCTCGCGCAGCAGGAAGGTATTCACCGCGTCCAGTACCACTACCCGATTGTGATCCATTTTCTCTCCACTCCTTGCAGGGCGGGCTTACCCGAAAGCAGGCCGCCTGATTTGCCTTGTCGCCATCTGTCACCGACAAGCAGCAACAGCAGCAACGCGATTTGTTGCAGATCAATATACGCGTCAGTTTTTGGCGGCCTGATCCCAAATCGGCAAATCCTGCATGGCCTGCCCGGCAGGACAGCACAGCGCAAAACAGGCAGCACCCGGACCCCGTTGTTGCAATGAAGAAACAGCAGCCAACACGGCAGGAGGATTGCCGGACAAGGCTGTGGCAAGCCTTGCCCGACAAGGGTGACAGACAAATAGATAATATATTAAGTATTTTTTGCAGCGCATCGGCAAATGACCCAATATAGTCAGGACTTGGCCAGTACAAGACAGCATGTCCAAAACGGACATGCCACCAACTTGCCGCGGCAGACAAGATGGCCCGCAGAGGCCGGGCGACCGCACATGCAGTCGCATCAGATTGACATCTACATCGTCAGAAACAGCAGGTGAGCGGCCACAGGCTGCCACCGGAGAACTGCATCAGGAGGTCCACCATGCTGGCTGAAGTCCGCCATTTCGATGACGCCCAATGCCATGCCGCACACTTGCCCGGCTGGCAGCAGGTATACGACCAGATCAGTGGCGGGCGCTTTTACAGCTCGCTGTCCCGCCTGAATACCGGCCATCTGGAAGTGTTCCGCGAAGCCTTCAACCAGCGCGTGGTGCAATATGGCCGCGCCCCCGCCGACATGGTTCACTTCGCCATCCCCATCCACGCCCCGCTGCCGCTCACCCTGCAAGGCCGCGCAGTTGGCTGTCATGCCATTACCGCCTTGCGCAGCAATGAAGAATTCATCATGCATGCGCCTGCCGAGGTGGACTCCATTCAGCTATCGGTGCGCAACGAAGACCTGGCGGCACTGGCACCGGAGTTTTATCAGCAGCTAAGCAGCAAGCGCCAATGGCAGCCGGTGATCCAGATTCCGCCCGAGCAACTGGCCCACACCCGCCAGTTATTGCTAAGCGTGTTCGATCAGGCAGTAGAAAACCCGGACCTGATGCGCTTTGCCGGCAGCCAGAAGCTGGTGCAACACCAGTTGATCAGCCTGCTGCTGGACCTGCTGCACGGCAGCGTGCCGGAGCGCGCCATCAACCTCACCCACGCCACCCACTGTGACATCGTGCGGCGCAGCCAGGCCATCGTGCTGGCCAGCAGCGACGAGCCGGTGACAGTGCTGGACCTGTGCCAGCAGTTGCGCATCAGCCGACGCACCCTGCAAAACAGCTTTCAGCTGATTGCCGGCACCACGCCGGTGGATTACCTGCGCTCCATCCGGCTTAATGCGGTGCGGCGCATGCTGCTGTCGCCAGAACATGCCGGGCTTGGCGTGCGCGATGCCGCCGGGCACTGGGGCTTTTACCATCTGGGGCATTTTGCCCGCGATTACCGCAAGCTGTTTTGCGAGCTGCCATCGGAAACCCGCCAGCGCAGCCTGCTGCAATAAAACCCACTGCGCCTCCCACTCCTGCGTGACACCTGCTGGCCGTGCTGGCTGTACTGTCGGCGGCGGCCCGCCTTGGGCCGGGTGCGCTACGAGGTTGTGTCAGCCGCGCCAGGCTGCCAGTGCTGCCTCAGCCCGCATGCTGCTGGCGGTAGGCGCTGGGCTTGCTGCCGGTTTCACGCAGGAAGAAGCGGGAAAAATACGCCGGGTCCTTGAAGCCCAGGTGATAGGCAATTTCGTTTACCGAACCGGCGGAATACATCAACAAGCGCTTGGCTTCCTGCAACAGCCGGTCATGCACCAGCCGCTTGGACGGCAAATCCGCCATGCGCCGGCAAATATCATTCAGCCGCGACTCGGTCACCCCCATTTCCTCGCCATAGCGCCACAGCGGCCAGTGCTCGCGAAAATGCGCTTCGATCAAGGCATTGAATCGATGGAAAACCTGCAAGTCCTCGCGGCGGCATTGCCGGCTGTGCTCGCCCTGCGCACTCAGGCGCAAGGCCGTCACCAGTACCAGTTGCACCAGTCCGTGCAGCGCGGCCTCCCGCCCCACTGCGTCATGGCCATACTCCTCGGCCAGCAAGGCCAGTAGCTGTGGTAGCTGTTGTGCGGCAGCCCCGTCGGCCAGTTCAACGCAAAACGGCTGCATCAACCCCGCCTCGCGCTGCGTCAGCGGCAAGGTATGCAATAACTGGCGTGCCAGTTCCTGCCTTACGGTCAGCACATAGCCTTCGGCATCAGCTTCGGTAATGAAGGCATGCGGCACCGTGGGCGGGGTAAAGAAAAACAGCGGAGCCTGCGCCACATAGTGCTGATCTTCCAGATACAGCCGTATCTGCCCGCTGGCCAGGTAATGTAGCTGGAAGAAGCGGTCGTGCCGGTGCACCGGCATATTGCGGCCAAAGAATTCCGCCAGTTTGCCAAAGGATTCAACATTGATATCCGACTCGCCATAGCGGCTGTCATACACCTTGCCGATGTCGATATTGGGAATCGGGGTACGGGTTTCCTGCTTCATGGCGGCTCCATCCTGTTATGTGCGCAAAATGCCACATGCCGACTGATTTCCAGCTTTTGTACAGCAAGCATTTTCCACCGGCAAGCCACAGCCTGCCCCTGCTACTTGTATTGATTGTTTTTAAAGCATAGTTAGCCGGTTTCCTTGCAACAGGCAATAAACCAGCCGCCGTAACAATGCCATGAAAAGTACAGTTTATTCCTTAGAAAATGCGCTATGCCGCATGGCATAGTGGGCAGCAACAGCGCTTGCAGCAGATAAGGCGCGTTGACAAAGCCGGAAGCAGGCCCGTATAAAGTTAATATATTAAATAAATGGCCAGCACCGCTGTCCACCACCACAACAAGGAAGAGACCGATGAAGCAAGGCCGCATCGTGCTGAACCAGCAAGCCCGCCGCGTGACCGCGCTGGCCGATGGCAAGCTGCTGCTGGACAACGGCAATCCACTGGCAGACTCCCCGCAATGGCTGGCTCCGGCCAGCGGCACCGTGTATGGCGTGGCGCTGAACCACCGCAGCCTGCTGGAACAGCTGGAAGCCGACTTCCAGCAGCCGCCCTACCAGAAAGCCCCGGCCACACCGGTGCTGTTCATCAAGCCGCGCAATACCCACGCCGGCCACGGCAGCGCCATCGCCCTGCCGACCCAGGCGGGCAAGGTGTTTGCCGGTGGAGCGCTGGGCGTGGTGCTTGGCAAGGTGGCCAGCAAAGTGGCAGTCGAACAGGCACTGGAGGTGGTGGCTGGCTACACCGTGGTGAATGAAATCAGCCTGGAAGAAACCAGCTTCTACCGCCCGGCCGTCAAGGCCAAGTGCCGCGACGGCTTCTGCCCGATGGGCCCGTGGCAGGTGGATGCAGCCGCCATCGACCCGCTGAACGTGGAAATCCGCAGCTATTTGAATGGCGAGCTGGCTGAAACCCATCACAGCCGCGACTGGTTGCGCTCCGTGCCGCAACTGATTGCCGCACTCAGCCAGTTCATGACCTTGCAGCCGGGCGACGTGATCATCCCCGCCACCCCGCTGCGCCAGCTGGAAATCCGCCCCGGCGACACCGTGGCGGTGGAGATAGCCGGCATTGGCCGCCTGGAAAACCGCCTGATCGCCGAGGAGAGCGCCCAATGAAACACGCCCGCATCCGCCTGCCCGGTGAGGCAGACATCCATGCAGTTCTGGTGAATGACGACCACTCGGTACAACTGGCTGATGGCCGCCGCGTTGCCGAAGAGGCGGTCGAATGGCTGCCGCCGGCTGAAGGCACGGTGTTCGCGCTGGGGCTGAATTATGCCGACCACGCCGCCGAACTGGCCTTCAAGGCCCCGACCGAGCCCTTGGTGTTCCTCAAGTCACCCGCTACCCTCACCGGCCACCGCCAGGTATCGGTACGCCCGGACAACATCATCTACATGCATTACGAATGCGAGCTGGTGGTGATCATCGGCAAGACCGCCAAGAACGTCAGCCGCGAACAGGCGATGGACTACGTGGCCGGCTACAGCGTGTGCAATGACTACGCGGTACGCGACTACCTGGAAAACTACTACCGGCCGAATCTGCGGGTGAAAAACCGCGACACCCTCACCCCGATCGGCCCGTGGTGGGTGGACCGTGACGATGTGGCCAACCCGGCCAGCCTCACCCTGCGCACCTGGGTGAATGGCGAGCTGCGCCAGCAGGGCAACACCCGCGACATGGTGTTCGACATTCCTTATCTGATTGCCTACCTCAGCAGCTTCATGACCCTGTCCCCCGGCGACATGATCGCCACCGGCACACCGGAAGGGCTGGCCGATGTGCTGCCGGGCGATGAGCTGATTGTCGAGGTGGAAGGCGTGGGCCGTCTGGTCAACCACATTGTCAGCGAGGCGCAATACGCGGATCGCCAGGCGCAAACCGTGTGAAACATTACCCGGCGCAGCCTTGTAGCCGCTGCGCACGCACAGGAGAACACAAGATGATCAAGCACTGGATCAACGGCCGCGAGGTCGAGAGCAAGGAAGTCTTTGAAACCGTCAACCCGGCCACCGGCGAAGTGATTACCGAAGTCGCCTCCGGTGGCGCGGCAGAAATCAACGCTGCAGTGGCCGCCGCCAAGGAAGCCTTTCCCAAGTGGGCAGGTACTCCGGCCAAGGAACGCGCCAGGATCATGCGCCGTCTGGGCGAGCTGATCGACCAGAACGTGCCCATGCTGGCCGAACTGGAAACACTGGACACCGGCCTGCCGATTCACCAGACCAAGAACGTGCTGATTCCGCGTGCCTCGCACAACTTCGACTTCTTCGCCGAAGTGTGTACCCGCATGAACGGCCACAGCTACCCGGTGGACGACAGCATGCTCAATTACACGCTGTACCAGCCGGTGGGCGTGTGCGGTCTGGTGTCGCCGTGGAATGTACCCTTCATGACTGCTACCTGGAAAACCGCGCCCTGCCTGGCGCTGGGCAATACCGCGGTGCTGAAGATGTCCGAGCTGTCGCCGCTCACGGCAAACGAGCTGGGCCGCCTTGCGCTGGAAGCCGGCGTGCCGCCCGGCGTGTTCAATGTGGTGCAGGGCTATGGCGCCACCGCAGGGGATGCGCTGGTGCGTCATCCGGATGTCCGCGCCGTGTCGTTTACCGGCGGCACCGCCACCGGCAAGCGCATCATGCAGAATGCCGGGTTGAAGAAGTTTTCCATGGAGCTGGGCGGCAAATCGCCGGTGCTGATTTTTGCCGATGCCGATCTGGACCGCGCACTGGACGCCGCGCTGTTCACCATCTTCTCGCTCAATGGCGAACGCTGTACCGCAGGCAGCCGCATCTTCATCCAGCGCCCGGTGTACGACAAGTTTGTCGAGGAATTCGCCGCCCGCGCCAAGCGCCTGATCGTCGGCGATCCGCAAGACCCGAAAACCCAGGTCGGCTCCATGATCACCCC
This sequence comes from Aquitalea magnusonii, assembly GCF_002217795.2. Lineage (NCBI taxonomy): Bacteria > Pseudomonadati > Pseudomonadota > Betaproteobacteria > Neisseriales > Chromobacteriaceae > Aquitalea > Aquitalea magnusonii. Next base: position 633,889 of record NZ_AP018823.1, on the reverse strand, counting down.
GCAGCACTACGACAAGGTCACCGGCTATATCCGCATCGGCATGGAAGAAGGCGCCCGTCTGGTGGCCGGTGGTCTGGAACGCCCGGCTGGCCTGCCCGCCCATCTGGCGCGCGGCAACTTCATCCAGCCCACGGTGTTTGCCGATGTGGATAACCGCATGCGCATTGCGCAGGAAGAAATCTTCGGCCCGGTGGTGTGCCTGATGCCGTTTGACGACGAGGCCGATGCGCTGCGCCTGGCCAACGATGTGGAATACGGCCTGGCGTCCTATATCTGGACCCAGGACATCGGCAAGGCCCACCGTCTGGCCCGTGGCATCGAAGCTGGCATGGTGTTCATCAACAGCCAGAACGTGCGTGACCTGCGTCAGCCCTTTGGTGGCGTGAAAGCCTCCGGCACCGGGCGCGAAGGCGGTGAATACAGCTTCGAGGTGTTTGCCGAAATCAAGAACGTCTGCATTTCGATGGGCAGCCACCATATTCCGCGCTGGGGCCTGTGAACTTATCGCTACTAACAAAAACCCTGCTGCTGCGTTGCGTCTCCTAGCCGTACTGCTTGTACTGTCTGCGTCGGCGCGCCTTGCATCAGGGACCTTGCACTATTTTGTTAGCAGCTGAAAACAACAGATGGTCAGGGCGCCACAGAACGCCCGGCCTCTTGGCTGTGGCACACATCAATGCCCACCGCCCTCACGACTACAAAGGAGACACTCCATGGGACAACTCGCCCTGGCGGCCAAGATCACACATGTGCCGTCGATGTATCTTTCCGAACTGCCCGGCCAGCACCAAGGCTGCCGTCAGGCCGCCATCGACGGCCACAAGGAAATCGGCCGCCGCTGCCGCGAACTGGGGGTGGACACCATCGTGGTGTTCGACACCCACTGGCTGGTGAACTCCGGCTACCACGTCAATTGCGCCCCGGCCTTTGAAGGGGTCTACACCTCCAACGAACTGCCGCATTTCATCAAGAACCTGCCCTATGCCTATCCGGGCAATCCGGCGCTGGGCCAGTTGCTGGCCGATGCCGCCACCAAGGCCGGGGTACACACCCGTGCGCATGAGGCCACCACGCTGGCGCTGGAGTACGGCACGCTGGTGCCGATGCGCTACATGAATGCCGACCAGCATTTCAAGGTGGTGTCGGTGTCTGCCATGTGTACGGTACACAACCTGGCCGACAGCGCCCGGCTGGGCATGGCCATGCGCCAGGCGGTGGAAGAACAGTACGACGGCAAGGTGGCCTTCTTCGCCAGCGGTTCGCTGTCGCACCGCTTTGCCCAGAACGGCGTGGCCGAGCAATACCTGCACAAGGTGTGGAGCCCCTTTCTGGAAAGCTTCGATCACGACGTGGTGGCCATGTGGCAGCGCGGCGACTGGAAAACCTTCTGCGCCATGCTGCCGGAGTATGCGGAAAAGTGTCATGGCGAAGGCTTCATGCACGACACCGCCATGCTGCTGGGCGCGCTGGGCTGGGACGAATACCAGGGCAAGGCCGAGGTGATCACGCCTTATTTTGGCAGCTCCGGCACCGGCCAGATCAACGTGGTACTTCCCGTCTGATTGCTTGCCCAACACTGCCAGCCCGGCACAGAACCGGCTGGCAGTTTTTCCCGGAGGATTCCATGCCGCATTTCATCGTCGAATGCACCGACAATATCCGCGAGCAGGCCGACCTGCCCGGCCTGTTCGAAAAAGCCCATGCCTACCTGATTGGCACCGGCCTCTACCCGGTGGCGGGCATCCGCAGCCGCGCCATCTGGCTGGACACCTGGCGCATGGCCGATGGCGAGGCCGACTACGCCTTTGTCCACATGAGCCTGAAAATCGGCCACGGCCGCACGTTTGAAGAACGCGAGCGCACCGCCGAGGGCCTGTTTGCGCTGATCAAACAGCACTTTGCCTCGCTGTTCGATGCCCGCTATCTGGCCCTCACTTTTGAGCTGAGCGAGCTGGAGGCCAAGCTCAGCTACAAGCACAACAACGTCCATCAGCGTTTCAGATAAGCCGCCATGCATACCGCAAGTCAGGCACAGCAACAGGTAAGGCTGATCGTGCTGCTGGGGGTGCTGGTGGCCTTCGGCCCACTGTCCATCGACATGTATCTGCCCGCCCTGCCCGCCATTGCGGCGGATCTGGCCGCGCCGGTAGCACGCATCCAGCTGACCATCGGCAGCTTTCTGGCCGGCTTTTGCGGCGGCATGCTGCTGTACGGCCCGCTGTCCGACCGCTATGGCCGCCGCCCGGTACTGCTGACCGGCCTCAGCCTGTATGTGCTGGCCAGCCTGGCTTGCGCTGCCGCGCAAACGGCAGAACAGCTGATTGCCCTGCGCGTGCTGCAGGCCATGGGCGGTGGTGCGGCCACGGTGATGGCACGCACCATCGTGCGCGATGCCTTTCCGTTGAGCGAGGCCAGCCATGTGCTGACGCTGATGCAGCAAATCACCATGATCGCCCCCTTGCTGGCCCCGCTGCTGGGTGGCTGGTTGTTGCTGCTGGCCGGCTGGCGCAGCCTGTTCCTGCTGCTGGCGCTGCTGGGTGCGGTGTCACTGGCACTGGTGGTATGGCAGTTGCCGGAAAGCCATCCGCCATCCGCTCGGTCGGACATCACGCTGGGCAAAGCCTTCCGTGCCTACGGCCATCTGCTGCAACACCTGGCCACCATGGGCTACAGCCTGGCGCTGGGGCTGAGCTTTGGCGCGATGTTCGCCTACATCACCGGCTCGCCCTTTGTGTACATCCAGTACTTCGGCGTGGCCGCGCAGCATTACGGCTATCTGTTCGGGCTGAATATCGTCGCCATCGTGCTGTTCAGCCAGCTCAACCGCCACCTGTTGCGGCGGCATGCCATCGACAGCCTGTTGCAATGGCAATGCGGGGTGGTGGCGGTGGCCGGGCTGGCACTGTGGCTGCTGGGTGCGCACAGCCTGTGGCTGACGGTGCTGCCACTGCTGTTCAGCGTGGGCATGACCGGCAGCATCGGCCCCAATGCCATGGCCCGGCTGCTGCAACTGCATGCCGACCGGGCCGGCGCGGTGATGGCGCTGGCGGTGTCCGGCCAGTTTGGCTGCGGCATGCTGGCCAGCGCACTGGTGGCCAGCCTGTTTGATGGCAGCCCACACGCCATGAATCTGCTGGTGATGGCCTGTGGTGTCGCTGCCTGGCTGAGTCTGCAATTGATCCGTTTTTCCCGGAAACCGACATGAACTCCCACTCCCGCCCATCCGCGTCCCTGCTGCGTGAACAGGCTTATATCAACGGCCAATGGCTATCCGGTGCGCAGCAATTTGCCGTACACAACCCGGCCAGCGGCGCACTGCTGGCCCGTGTGGCCGATCTGGGCGCAGCAGAAACCTGCGCGGCCATTCAGGCCGCCCATGCTGCCCTGCCCGGCTGGCGGGCACTGACTGCACAGCAGCGCGCCGCCATGCTGCTGCGCTGGCATGCGCTGATCCTGCAACACCAGCAGGAGCTGGCGGCGCTGATCAGCCAGGAGCAAGGCAAACCGCCAGCCGAGAGCACCGGCGAAATTGCCTATGGTGCCAGCTATATCGAATGGTTTGCCGAGGAGGGAAAACGGGTGTACGGCGAAGTGATTCCCAGCCCCTTTAGCGACAAGCGCCTGCTCACCGTGCGCCAGGGCGTGGGCGTGGTGGCGGCCATCACGCCGTGGAATTTTCCCCACGCCATGATTACCCGCAAGGTGGCTCCGGCACTGGCCGCCGGCTGTACCGTGGTGCTGAAACCGGCAGCGGAAACGCCCTTGTCCGCACTGGCGCTGGCGGCACTGGCCGAGCAGGCTGGCCTGCCGCCCGGCGTATTCAATGTCGTCACCGGCACTGATGCGGTGGGCATCGGCGCTGAACTGACCGGCAGCCCGCTGGTGCGGGCGCTGAGCTTCACCGGCTCCACCGCTGTCGGCAAATTGCTGATGCGTCAGTGCGCCGACACGTTGAAAAAACTGGGGCTGGAGCTGGGCGGCAACGCCCCCTTCATCGTGTTTGACGATGCCGATCTGGATGCCGCCGTGCAGGGCGCGCTGTTTGCCAAATTCCGCAACAGCGGCCAGACCTGCGTCTGCGCCAACCGCCTGCTGGTGCAGGACGGCATCTACGATGCCTTTGCCGCCAAACTCGCCGCTGCCGTGGCTGCGCTACAGGTTGGCCCTGCCAGCGAGCCCGGCATGCAGCAAGGCCCGCTGATCAGCCAGGCCGCGGTGGCCAAGGTGCAGCGCCATATAGCCAACGCCGTCAGCCTGGGGGCAAGGGTGCTCAGCGGCGGTGCGCCGCATGCACGCGGCGGCAACTTCTTTCAGCCTACGGTACTGGCCGATGTCACCGAACAGATGCAGGTGGCACAGGAAGAAACCTTCGGCCCGCTGGCTCCGCTGATCCGCTTTCACGACGAGGCCGAGGCCATCCGTCTGGCCAATAGCGGCGAGTCGGGCCTCGCCGCCTACTTCTTCAGCCGCGATGTCAGCCGTTGTTGGCGGGTGGCCGAAGCCATCGAAGCGGGGATGGTGGGCATCAACGAAGGGGCCATTTCCACCGCCGTCGCCCCGTTTGGTGGCATCAAGCAGTCCGGGCTGGGTCGCGAAGGCGGACGGCTGGGGCTGGAAGAATTCATGGAAACCAAATACCTGTGCTTTGGCGGCATCGCCAACTGAGGAGACCACATGCTAACGCAAGACATCATCCACACTACCGCCCGCCGCCTGCATCAAGCCGAGCAGCAACGCGAGCAGATCCGCCAGATTTCGCTGGACTACCCGGACATCACTATTGAAGACGCCTATGCCATCCAGCGCTGCTGGGTGGAGATGAAACTGGCAGAAGGCCGCACGATCAAGGGCCACAAGATCGGCCTGACTTCGCGTGCCATGCAGATGTCCTCGCAGATCAACGAACCGGATTACGGCACCCTGCTGGACGACATGTTCTTCAATGATGGCAGCGACATTCCCACCAGCCGCTTCATCGTGCCGCGGGTGGAAGTGGAGCTGGCCTTCATTCTGGGCAAGGAGCTGAAAGGCCCGGACATCACCCTGTTCGATGTGTATCAGGCCACCGACTTTGTCATTCCGGCACTGGAAATCATCGACGCGCGCAGCCAGTCCATCGACCCGACATCCGGTCGCCCGCGCAAGGTGTTCGACACCATTTCCGACAACGCTGCCAATGCCGGCGTGGTGATGGGCGGCCGCCCGGTCAAACCGTCCGAACTGGACCTGCGCTGGGTATCCGCGCTGATGTACCGCAACGGGGTGATCGAGGAGTCCGGCGTGGCCGCAGCAGTGCTGAACCACCCGGCCAATGGTGTGGCCTGGCTGGCCAACAAGCTGGCACCGTTTGATGTCAGCCTCAAGCCCGGTCAGGTGATTCTGGGTGGCTCCTTCACCCGCCCGGTACCGGCACGTGCTGGCGATACCTTCCATGTGGACTATGGCCCGCTGGGTGCCATCAGCTGCCGCTTTGTTTAAATCCGATAACAAAACCCCCGCTCCAGCGTTGCGCCGCCTTGGCCCAGGCTCTCTACCAGGTTTTGTTAGCGGCACCTGAAACAGATTGCAAAAAACCAGCCCAGCGGCACAGCGCACTTGTTAGCTGCTGTTAGCCGCACTAAAGGAGAATCGCATGCAGAACCCACCCAACCGCTTCAAGGCCGCACTGAAGAATGGTGAAGTGCAGATCGGCCTGTGGCTGAGCCTGGCCAGCCCCTACAGCGCCGAGCTGCTGGCCGCTGCCGGTTTCGACTGGCTGCTGATCGACGGCGAACACGCGCCCAACACACTTACCGACATGCTGGCCCAACTGCAGGCCATCGCCCCCTACCCCAGCCACCCGGTGGTACGCCCGGTATGGAACGACCCGGTACGCATCAAGCAGATTCTGGACATTGGCGCGCAAACCCTACTGCTGCCCATGGTGCAGACAGCCGAAGAAGCGGCACTGGCGGTAGCCGCCACCCGCTATCCACCGCATGGCATCCGCGGGGTGGGCAGCGCCATTGCCCGCGCCTCGCGCTGGAACCGCATCGAGGGCTACCTCAAGCATGCGGAAGACGAGCTGTGCGTGCTGGTGCAGATTGAAACCCGTCAGGGCCTCAACAATCTGGATGCCATTGCCGCCACGCCCGGCGTGGATGGCGTGTTCATCGGCCCGGCAGATTTGTCCGCCGACATGGGCTATCTCGGCCAGCCTGCCCACCCGGAAGTGCAAGCCGCCATCGAACAGGCCATCGCCCGCATCCGTGCCCAGGGCAAGGCGGCCGGCATCCTGATGGCCGATGAAAAACTGGCCCGCCACTACATTGAACTGGGTGCGCAGTTTGTCGCCGTGGGCGTGGACAGCACCGTGCTGGCGCGCAGTGCCGAAGCACTGGCCGGACGCTTCAAGACTGGCGGCCAGCAGGCCGGTGCCAGTGGGGTGTACTGAAACAAAACCGGGCAGCCTGCCGGGCTGTCCGCTGGCTCTGTGTTCAGCCACCAGATAATTAATATATTCAATTAACCACAACCGAAAGGACCGCACCGCCACTTAGCACACCGCAGCAAGGTGATCTGCCAGCAAGAGCAGGCACCACGACAAAGGACAACACGCCGGAACGCTCCCGGCACACAATAGAGGAGATGCGCATGAGTCTGGATAAAGCCACGACCTGCCACACCGCGCCCGACCTGATGGATCAGGCGCACAAGCACGACACACAGCAAGAACAGCGGGTAATCCGCAAAGTCTCCGGACGCCTGATCTGGTTTCTGTTCATCCTGTTCGTATTTTCCTTTCTGGACCGCATCAACATCGGCTTTGCCGGCCTCACCATGGCCAAGAGCCTGAACCTGACGGCCACCATGTTCGGCTTTGCCGCCACCATCTTTTACATCACCTACGTGTTGTGCGGCATTCCCAGCAACATGATGCTCAGCCGTATCGGTGCGCGGCGCTGGATGGCCGGCATCATGGTGGCCTGGGGCTTTGCCTCCACCGCCACCATGTTTGCCCATGACGCCACCAGCCTGTACATCCTGCGTGCGCTGGTGGGCATTACCGAGGCCGGCTTCCTGCCCGGCATGCTGGTCTACCTCACCCTCTGGTTTCCGCGCATCTACCGCGCCCGCGCCAATGCCCTGTTCATGATTGCCATGCCGGTAACGGCAGCGCTGGGTTCGGTGGTATCCGGCTATCTGCTGGAAATGGACGGCATCTGGCAACTGGCCGGCTGGCAATGGCTGTTTCTGGTGGAGGGCCTGCCCTCGGTCCTGCTGGGCGTGGTGGTGTGGTTTTATCTGGATGACTCCCCCGCCAAGGCAAAATGGCTCAGCCCGGAAGAAAAGCGCTGCCTGCAAGGCATGCTGGACGCAGAAGCACATCAGCCTGCCCAGCAACATTCCGGCGTGCTGCACGAGCTGCTGCAACCCACGGTGCTCAAATTCGCCTTCGCCTATTTCTGCCTGGTCAACACCCTGAGCATGGTGAATATCTGGGTGCCGCAAATCGTCAAAAGCTTCAATGCCGGCAGCAGCAATGTCACCATCGGCATCCTGGCCGCCATTCCGCAGCTAGGCACCATTTTGCTGATGCTGTGGTGGGGCGCGCGTTCCGACCGCACCCAGGAGCGCAAATGGCATACCGTGCTGCCCATGCTGTTTGCCGCTGCAGGCTGGCTGCTGAGCGCCTATGCCGGTGACCCGGTGGTGCGGCTGGCCGGCATCGTGATGGCTTCGGCCGGTTCCTTTACCGCCATGACCATTTTCTGGACCACCCCCGACACCACGCTGTCGACCAAGGCCAAGGCGGTGGGCATTGCGCTGATCAACGCCACCGGCAATATCGGTTCGGCGCTCAGCTCCTTCGTGGTGGGCTGGCTCAAGGACATGTCGCACAGCTTCACCAGCGGCCTGTTGTATGCGGTGGCCGCCTTATTGATAGGTGCCCTGGTGTTTCTGCTGATTCCGCTGCAAAAGCCGGCCCGCCACTGAGCCATTAACCCTTCCCTATTTACCTGCACGGTGTCCGGCCTCAGGGCCGCACACCGCGACGGCCTGCGTCCATCAATCGCCAACGCAGGCCAAACCGGAGCCATACCATGCAAGGCAAACATCTTTGGGCAGCCCTGTTCCTGCTGCCACTGCTGGCCCACGCCGACGTCACCCTGTACGGCACGCTGGACGAAACCATCGAATCGGTCGGCACCCGTGGCGCTGCCAACGGTCAGCCCGGCAACAGCGTGCGCCGCATCAGTTCGGACAGTTCGCTGATCGGCTTCAAGGGCCGTGAAGAGCTGGGCAAGGGACTGAGCGCCTACTGGCAGCTGGAGAGCAATCTGTGGCTGGACAGCGCGCCGTCCTATGCCACTTTTGGTACCCGTGACAGCTTTGTCGGCCTCGCCACGCCCGCCGGCAATGTGCAGGCCGGCCTGATCAGCCCGCCCACCCGCGTGGTGGCAGGCATGCTGGATGTCAATCAGGGCAATACCGGCATTGGCATGTCCGGCGCGCTGCTGGGCAAGCTGGGCAATATCCTGTCCACAGACGGCCTGCTGAAAAGCTATGGCAGCGCCACCCCAGCCGATGGCAATGGCAACACCCTGGTGCGCACCAGCCCCTTCGACACCCGCCGCAAGAATGCCGTGCAGTACACCAGCCCCAGTTGGCAGGGGCTGACGGCAACCGTGGGCTATGACACGGTGGAAACGCGCGCCACAGGTGCCAGCCATGCCGCCAGCGTGTTTGACCTCGGGCTGAGCTATCGCGGTGGCCCATGGCTGCTGACCTCCGCTTATGAGCGCATCGACACCGGCGTGGATGATGCTGCCAGCAGCACAACCCAGTTCCGCCAGGTATGGAACCTGCGCGCTGGCGGCTATTACCGTTTTGGCGAAGTCAGCCGTATCGGTCTGCTGTTCGACCACACCGATGGCCATCTCACCCCCACTGCCGCCGCCAGTTATCAGGGCAGCAGCCTCAGCCAGAATGTGTGGTATGCCCAGGCCGTTATCGGCGTCGGCGACCATGGCCGGCTGATCAGCCAGTATGGCGCATCCGGCAAGCTGCAAGGCAGCACCGTCAGCGATAGCGGGCGGGCACGCCATGCCGAGCTGGGCTACGAATACGACCTGTCGCGTCACTCCACGCTGAAAGCCCTCTATGCGCAAATCTGGAATCATGGCAGCGCCGCCTATGATTTCGGCTTCAGCAGTATTGGCACTGTGCCTGCTGGCAGTACGGTACATGGGCTGGCCATGGGGCTGCGCCACAGCTTCTGACGCCAACCATCCCTGATGGGCAGACCCTCCATTTCGCTGCACCATCCTTGTGCGCCGCTGCTGCAGCAGCGGCTGCAGGCTGCTGACCTGGAAACTGATGTCCTGCCACAGGCCCCGGCAAGCCGGGCCTGCCAGCTCACTCATTGCTTGCACAGGCTTACCTATCCAGCCCCATCCCCGCCCTTGCCTTGCCAGTTGAAGATGGTCGCCGCGCATTCTTTTCAGAAAGTGACAGGTATTTTTGTCCTGCTTGCGAGCTGCACCAAAGGGAAAATCCATGAAAAGTACAATACTCCCCATGAAACGTGTATTTCTTGCCCTAAAACAGCACCTCATAATGCAGGCAGATACGGCACATCGCAGCGGTATCACATCATAAGAAACACGGATTGGCGCGCCCGGATTCCAGGTTAGCCCCAACAAATAGTTAAGTTATTAATTAAATACATGCAACAGGAGACATCACCATGAGCGAGAACACCCTGCTGGCCAGGCTGCAGCAAATCCTGCCGGAAATCGCCGCCAACGCAGACCAGGCAGAAGCCATGCGCCAGGTGCCGGAACAAAACATCCGCCTGCTCAAAGGCATTGGCATGCATCGCGCCTTCCAGCCGAAGAAATACGGCGGGCTGGAAATCTCCCTGCCGGAGTTTGCCGACTGCGTGGCCGCACTGGCCGCTGCCTGTGGCGGCACCGCCTGGGCATTCAGCCTGCTGTGTACCCACAGCCATCAACTGGCCATGTTCTCACAACAATTGCAGGACGAAGTATGGGCCAACAACCCGGATGCCACCGCCAGCAGCAGCATTGCCCCGTTCAGCCAGATCGAAGAAGCCCAGGGTGGTGTTTATCTGAGCGGTGAAATGGGCTGGAGCAGCGGCTGTGACCATGCCGAATGGGCGATTGTCGGCATGCGCCGCAAAAATGCCGCGGGCGAACTGGTGTACAGCTTTGGCGTGCTGCCACGCAGCGATTATGAAATCCGCGACAACTGGTTTGCCATGGGCATGAAGGGCAGCGGCTCCAAAACCCTGGTGATTCGCAATGCCTTCATCCCCAATCATCGTATCGAGGCAGCCAAGGACATGATGGAAGGCCGCTCCAGCGGCTTTGGCCTGTACCCGGACAGCGATATTTTCACCACCCCGTACCGCCCCTACTTTGCCAGCGGCTTTGCCGCCATCAGCCTGGGTATTGCCGAACGCATGTTGCAGGCCTTCAAGGACAAAACCGCCAACCGCGTGCGGGCCTATACCGGTGCCAGCGTCGGCACTGCCACGCCGGCCCTGATGCGTCTGGCCGAATCCACCCACCAGGTGGCCGCCGCCCGCGCCTTGCTGGAAAAGACCTGGCAGGATCATGCCGCTCACGGCCGTCGCCGTGCCTACCCGGACCGCCTGACACTGGCCTACTGGCGTACCAATCAGGCGTATGCGGTCAAGATGTGCATCGAAGCGGTGGACCGCCTGTTCAGCGCCGCCGGTGCCACCAGCTGGATGGAGGGCAACGAGCTGCAACGCCTGTTCCGTGATTCGCACATGACCGGTGCCCACGCTTATACCGACTACGATGTCTGCGCCCAGATTCTTGGCCGCGAACTGATGGGTCTGGAACCCGACCCGAGCATGGTCTGAATCCTGCCAGCACAACAAAAAGCAAGGAGACAAGGATGCATACCAAGCCATCTGCCGGCGTGGATGACCCACGCCTGTTGCGCCGCGCACTGGGCAATTTTGCCACCGGCGTCACCGTGATGACGGCCTGCAGCCCCGATGGGCAGAAAGTGGGCATTACCGCCAACAGTTTCAACTCGGTATCACTGGACCCGCCACTGATTCTGTGGAGCATAGACAAGCGTTCGGGCAGCTACCCGGTATTTGCCTCGGCCAGCCACTTTGCCGTCAATATCCTGGCCGCAGACCAGATCAGCCTGTCCAACCGCTTTGCCCGCCCCAGTGACGACCGCTTTGCCGGGGTGGCACACACGCAAGGTGCCAGTGGCACACCGCTGCTGGAAGACTGTGCCGCGCGCTTTGTATGTGAGCGCCATGCCATGCATGATGGTGGCGACCACTGGATCATGCTGGGCAAGGTGGTGGCACTGGACGATTTTGGCCGGGCTCCATTGCTCTATCACCAGGGCAGCTATGCCATGGCATTGCCGCACAGCTTGCAGCGGAAGAAAGAAGCACCGTCCAACGCGTGCAGCACGCTGCAAAAGCGACTGTATAACAATATCTACTATCTGTTGACCCAGGCCGTGCGTACCTATCAGCACCACTATCAGCCACGCCAACTGGCCACCGGGTTGAGTACCAGCGAGGCACGCATGCTGCTGGTGCTGGAAAACGGACTTGATCTGACAGCCTTGCATGCTGAGGTCAATCTGCCTGAGCGGGAGGTTGAGCAGGCAGTGGCCATGCTGCTGCGCAAGGAGCTGATCAGCCAGGAGGGCCAGCACTACCAGTTGACCCACCAGGGAAGCCTGCAGGCAGAAGCCTTGCATGATCTGGCAGAGCAACAACAACAGGAACTGCTGGGACATCTGGACGAGGAACAGATATCGGTACTGAAAAAGGTGCTGCAGGGCATCATCCGCCAGCGCTAACGGGGGCTGACAGCTTCAGGTGCCGTTGCGCGCCTGAAGCTGCCTCACGGCATCACAGCATGGCCTTGGCCTGCAAACTGTCCTCCAGTGTCTGTAGCCGCAGCCGCAGGTCTTCCAACAGAATGCCTACCTGTTCCTGATTGGCTGCCTTGCAGGCTTTTTCCATCTGCTCACAATCACGTGCCACCTGCTGTGCGTCAATCAGCCGGGCAGCTCCCTTGATCTTGTGCAGCACCTGCGCCAGCTCACCCCACTGCTGTTGGCCATACAAGACAAACGCTTCGGCCAGATCCTGCCGGTTACTGTCCAGCAAGCGGGCCACAAATTTTTTCATCAGTCCCGCGTCGCCATCAAACAGGGCCGCCAGGCTGTCATCCATATATACCGGCAGCCGCTGCATGCTGCTGGCCAGGGCAAACCGCAGCAAGGTGGTATGCAGAACCGACAAGCTGACCGGCTTGGCCAGCAGGATATTGAAACCGGCCTCAGCCGCACGCTGCCGCTCCTGCTCGCCAGGATCGGCCGAGATGCCGATGACCGGGCGCATGTCACCGTCCTTGCGCAATTGCCGTACCAGGCAGAAACCATCCAACTGCGGCATGCCCAGATCAGTCAGCAGGCAATCAAACTGGCCTTGTCGCCATTGCGTCAGCGCCTCCAGGCCATTACTGACCCCAAGCACTTCACATCCCAGCCGCTGCAACTGGCTGTTGAGCAGAAACAGGTTGGCAAGATTATCCTCAGCCACCAATACCCGTGGCTGCAGACCATGAGCCCAGAGATCCCCGGCAGGCAGGGCCTGGCTCTCCGCCGCACCATAAGCAGCGGGTCCTGATTCGGATACAGCGCTGTGCAACGGATTATTCATGCGTTGCATCATTGAAAGAATCTGATTGTTTGACATGACACTGACACCTGTTTTTGATTATACGGATACGCCCACTCCCTTACGCAGAACAGCCATGCGGATGTACACGGTTGATCCGGACACCGCGCCTACAACTCACACAGCAAGGCTGGCGCAAGAAGCACTACAAGCTTAGAAAGAGGAACGGCATCACTATCCGGGTTATTTCTCAACAAACAATAGGAAAATTCTGATCATGCCAATCGCCGGGATTTACCATGCCAATTGGCCTGGCAAAAACCGTCAGGCTGTCTCATCCAGGCTGCAGACCAGGGACTGAATCAATGCAGACAGCCAGAACACAACGCGTTACATTGCTGCTTGATGGCAACAAGGCCAGCTCATTGCAGTGGCCAAAGACGGAGCAAGCATGATCCACCACCACCACCCCCTTACCTCAAGCTGCCTGGGCACTGAGCGTAAGCTTTCCAGCTTCCATTTCGGCCCAGCCGGCAGCCAGGCCGGCAAGGCTTATATCCAGGCATCACTGCATGCGGATGAACTGCCGGGCATGCTGACTGCCTGGGAATTGAAACAGACGCTATTGACGCTGGAACAGCAAGGCAAGATTGCCGGCGAAATCATTCTGGTTCCCCAGGCCAACCCCATCGGGCATGCACAGTCGCTGCAAGGTTATCAGTTGGGACGCTTCGATCTGGCCAGCGGACAGAATTTCAACCGCCACTACCCGCAGTTGACCAGTGCCGTGTATGCCGAGGTCAAGAACCAGTTGGGTGCAAACGCAAAAGCCAATACAGCCCTTATCCGCGCAGCCATGCGTCGACACCTGCGCCAACTGCCGGAACCGACCGAGTTGGTCAGCCTGCGCAAAACGCTGATGCTGCTGGCTGCCGATGCCGATATCGTGCTGGACCTGCACTGCGACAGCAATGCCGCCTTGCATGTGTATACCGGCACCCCGCTATGGGAGCAGTGCGAACCACTGGCGCGCTATCTGCAATCCCACGCGCAGTTGCTGGCCACCGACTCTGGTGATTATCCATTTGACGAAGCCTGCAGCCAGACCTGGTGGGAACTGCAGGCACGGTGCCAGCAAGATGGCTTGGATGTACCGATTGATATGGCCTGTCTGTCGGTCACGGTGGAATTACGTGGCCAGCACCAGGTTAACCGGCAACTGGCCCGGCAGGATGCTACTGCCATTCTGGATTTCCTGCGCTGGCGTGGGCTGATCAGCGGCGATGCGCCAGCCGCCATGCCGCCACTGCCCTACCCGGCCACGCCGCTGGCAGGATCGGAAAACCTGGTGGCCCCCCACCCTGGCGTCATCAGTTTCCTGCTGCCACCGGGCAGTGTGGTCGCGGCGGGCCAGCCTGTGGCTGAGATTATCGACCCCCTGCAGGACAAGGTAACGGTACTCAGTTCGGCCTATGGCGGCATGCTGTATGCACATGAACTGCACCCCTACGCCACGGCAGGAATGAGCGTGGCCAAGGTGGCAACCAGTCAAGCATTCAAGACTGGCAAGTTGCTGTCAGCATGAGGGGCGCTTAGCCCACATCAGGGGCAGCAGCAGATGCTGCCCTGGCAATGGCCAGCAACAAGCAGGATGGGCAGAGGCAGTCTGCGCCCTCCTCGCCCAGCGGTATCACCTGTGGCAGTTTCTCACACCAGCAGCGCTCTGCCGGCCCGCTGGCACCGCAACTGAAACTATCGCCACACTGCTGACACACCTTGGCCTGGGCTTGTGGCGGCAAGGACAGCAAACGGTTCCACACCGCTTTTTTCTCGAAATCACTGAAACCGGGCCAACCGGCGATTTCCTTGATGGTACGTCGGCAACTGGTGCAGTGTTCTCCGGTGGCATCCAGTTGGCAACGCTGCTGACATGGCGAGGGGATAGGCTGTCTCATGTCTGGTACCTGCTCACCAGACTGAGCCTGGTCGAGCCAGTCAACACCGACGTTGAGCACAAGGGCAGCGCCAGACTGCCGCGGCCGGATTGGGGCCGGGAGGAAATGCTACACGATTGATACATATACAACCTGCTACAAGGGAATCGTTCTAACCCGACACGCGGGACCAGACACCAACAATCATACGGCATGATAGCAAGTCACAACCATGACATGGAGATACAAACCGCTGGCTTGTCCATGCTCAAGAAAATGTCATTACCCGCATGTCCGCATCTCACCCTTCCATCACATCACTGCTATACCCCTTGTCAGCCACGTTGACACTATGCGTCTGCAAGGTATCAAGCTGCAGCATGCTCAAGCTGCGACCATAGACGCCGCCGGTATCCAGATACCAGACATTATCGATGCTGCGCACTCTGGATTGCGGTGTATGACCGACGCAAAGCATGAATACGCCGACAACCGGCTTGCGCGGCATTCCCTTGGCGCGCAGACGGCACCAGGTAATCTGCCGCAACAGCTTGCCGCCCTCCTTGCCCCAGGGCTCAGGCTGCGCCAATTGCGCACGCAGGACATTCCAATCATCCAATGGGCAGTCGGCATGCAACAGGCCGATCAGGCCATGCTCACAAGCAAGCTCGATGGCAAGTGGCAAGCGGTTGAATGCGTCACGGTAGGCTTGCTTGTCGCGTTCCGCCAGGCAGATGAACCAGCCGCCGCCATTGTTGAGATAGCGCTCGCAAGCGTCGGTTTGCGCCAGGTCGAATTCCAGCGCCATCTGTTCATGATTGCCCCGCACGGCATAAAACCAGGGCTTGGCCAGCCACTCCAGCACCTGACGCGATTCGGGACCACGATCCACCAGATCACCGACGGAAAACAGCCGGTCGCGGCTACCGTCAAACACCACGGTTTCCAGTAACTGGCGTAATTCGGTAAAGCAGCCGTGGACATCGCCCACGACAAAATCGCGACCGTTCTGGTTGGCGGGCAGGCTGACAAACAACTCACTCATACACAATCACAAAGGTTTTATTCATTTATCGCTGCATTATGCACATCTGTCCGGCCAATGCGGAAAATTGTCAGCGTATATACATGAAAAAACGGCGCAGGGTCTGCGCCGTTTCTGTCGGGACTGCCAGTCTGAATTACTGAGCGGCAGATGCCGCAGCCGGAGCGGCAGCGCCGCCACCGATGGTTTGCATCACTTTCCACTGACCGCCTTCAACCTTGTACACGGTAATGCCGCCGTCTTTCAGGTCGCCCTTGTCGTCGTAGGTCCAGTTGGAAGAAGTCACACCGGAGTACTTGATCTTGGCCAGTACCGGCAGGTAAGCCTTGGGATCGGTGGAGTTGGCATCCTTCATCGCCTGGATCAGCGCGCGGGTCGCGTCATAGCCGTACGGGGAGTAAGTGGCTACGTCGGTCTTGAAACGTGCCTTGTACTTGTCGGCATATTCCTTGCCCTTGGGCATTTGTTCCAGCGGCAGGCCAGCCAGCGAGGCGATGGAGCCTTCGGCTTCCTTGCCAGCCAGTTGCAGGAAGTTCGGGGTCTTGGTCATTTCGCCGGAGATCAGCGGAGCCTTCAGACCCAGGCGCTTCATCTGCTTGGCCATCGGGGCGGACTGGGCGTCAGCACCACCGTAGAAGATCACGTCCGGATTCACGCTCTTGATGGAGGTGAGAATGGCAGCGAAATCGGTTGCCTTGTCATTGGTGAATTCGCGCTTGGCCACGTCGCCACCGGCAGCCTTGACGGCTTTTTCGAATTCGTCAGCCAGGCCTTGGCCGTAAGCGGTGCGGTCGTCAACAATGACGATCTTCTTGGCTTTCAGGGTGTCCACCACGAACTTGCCCATCACGCTACCTTGCTGGGTATCAGAGGTCATGGAACGGAAGGTGTTCTTGAAGCCTTGTGCGGTAAATACCGGCGAAGTCGCCATGGCAATCATCGGGATGCCGGCGTCAGAGTAGATCTTGGAGGCCGGGATGGCGCAACCGGAGTTGAAGTGACCGATGATGCCGGCTACCTTGTCGTCCACCAGCTTCTGGGCCAGTTGGGTTGCGGTTTTCGGGTCGGCCTGGTCATCCTGGGCGTCCAGTTCGAAAGTCACCGGCTTGCCACCGATGGTCGGCTTCTCGGCGTTGGCATCTTCAATGGCCAGAGTCACGCCGTTTTTGTATTCTTCGCCATAGTGGGCTTGCGGGCCGGTCAGCGGTGCGGCAAAGCCGATCTTGACGGTATCGCCACCAGCGGCGGCAGCGGCCGGGGCAGATGCGCCAGCCGGCGCGGCGGCGTCATCTTTTTTGCCACATGCAGACAGTGCCAGCGCAGCAGCGACAGCGATGGTAACGGTGGTCAGCTTGGTGAATTGCATCTTGAATCCTCTATCTTTCGGTCTCTCCTGTCCGCTTGTGACGGACAGATCTCATGCAGCGAGCTTGTTGTAAGTTAAAACGCTGGCGGCATTATTCCAATGCCGACAGCACATGACAAGTAGCTTGGCACAGATCGCACCGTTGAGCCCCGGTTTGTGACCATTCCCGTCAACTGGAGAAGGTGGCACCGGGGCGGTCCGGGTCATCAGTCGCCAATACTCATCAGGCTGGCATTACCGCCCGCCGCGGTGGTGTTGACGCTGACTGCGCGTTCCACCACCAGACGATGCAGGTTGTAGCCATCCTTGCCGGCCAGTACCAGGGGAATCAGCGCACCATCACGCTGCGCCAGTTGCTGACGCGCCTTGGCAGCATCGTTCCCCTCATACAGCACGGCATCCAGCGACGCGGTCAGTACGTCTTGCGTCAACTCGACGTGACTGCCCAGCGTGGCGGCCAGTTGGCGATTGGCCGGCGAGTCCGCCAGCACTGCCACATTGCCGGTAGCCAGTACGGCCACCAGTTGTTCAGCCAGCATTGCACTACTGCTGGCCACGCACCCTACCTTGCCGCGGGCGGCAAAGCAAAGCGTGTTCTTTTCACCGGTCGGGCCAGGCAGGCTGACCTGATGAGTCAAGGGCGAGGCGCGACGTGCGGCATCAATACGGGCAGCCAGGCCAGGCACACCCATGCTGTCCGCCACCGCGGCCAGCTTGGACAGACCGGACAGATTGGCGGCCACCGGCTGCAAGGCCAGCTTGGGCGCCCATGCAGCGCGGGTCAGACGGTACAGGTAGAACGGGCCACCGGCTTTGGGGCCGGTACCGGACTTGCCTTCGCCGCCGAAGGGCTGCACACCCACCACCGCACCCACGATATTGCGGTTGACGTAGACATTGCCCACTTTGATCTTGTCGACAATATTGTTGATGGTTTCGTCGATACGGCTGTGAATGCCGTGGGTCAGGCCGTAACCGGTGCTGTTGATTTCGGCCACCACCTTGTCCAGCTGGCTGGCTTCAAAGCGCAGCACATGCAGTACCGGGCCGAATACTTCGCGGGTGAGGTCGGACAGGTTGTCGATTTCAAACAGCGTCGGCGCTACAAACGTCCCTTGCTGGCATTGTTCCGACAGCGGGGTCTGGTAGAACCAGCGCGCACGCTGCTTCATCTTGTCGATGTGTGCCAACAGGCCGGCCTGGGCTTCGGCATCAATCACCGGGCCGACATCGGTACTCAGCTTGGCCGGGTTGCCCACGGTCAGTTCGGCCATGGCACCCTTGATCATGGCGATCACCTTGTCGGCGATATCGCTTTGCAGGTACAGCACGCGCAAGGCGGAACAACGCTGACCGGCCGAATCGAAGGCCGAGCTCAGCACATCGGTCACCACCTGCTCCGGCAGGGCCGAGCTGTCCACGATCATGGCGTTCTGGCCGCCGGTTTCGGCCACCAGCACCACGTCCTCGCCACGCTTGGCCAGGGTGCGGTTGATGATTTGTGCCACTTCGGTGGAACCGGTGAAAATCACGCCCTGGATACGCGCATCGCTGGTGAGTGCCGCACCGACGATTTCGCCACGGCCCGGCAGCAGTTGCAGCACATCGCGTGGCACGCCGGCTTCGTGCAGCAGACGCACGGCATAGGCGGCAATCAGGTTGGTCTGCTCGGCCGGTTTGGCCAGCACCGGGTTACCGGCGGCCAGCGAGGCGGTCACTTCACCAATGAAGATGGCCAGCGGGAAGTTCCACGGGCTGATGCACACCACCGGGCCCAGCGGCTGGTGGGTGGCATTGTCGAAATTGGCGACGATCTGCGCGGCATAGTAACGGCAGAAGTCCACCGCTTCACGCACTTCGGCAATGGCATTGCTCAGGGTCTTGCCCGCTTCACGCACTGCCAGGCCCATCAGTGCCGGCATGTGGTCTTCCATCAGGTCGGCCATGCGGTTCAGGCAGCCGGCGCGGTCTGCCACCGGGGTATTAGCCCAGCGTGCGGCGGCAGCTTCGGCCAGTTGCAAGGCACGTTCCACATGTTCCGGCGTGGCTTCAATCACTTCACCGACGATGTCGGCGTGGTCGGCCGGGTTACGTACCGGCAGCTTGTCGCCTTCGCTGATATCAGCATCACCTAGCAAGGGGCTGGCCAGCCACTGCTGCTGTTCCGAGCCTTGCAGGCCGATTTGCAGGGCGGCAAGCACATGCTCGCTGGACAGGTCCAGGCCCTTGGAATTCTGACGCTCGCTGCCATAGAGGGAAACCGGCAGGGCAATCTTGTGATGCGGCTGACCGGCATGGCTGGCGGCTTCCGCCACCTGGTCGGTCACCAGTTCGTCGATGGATACGTTTTCGTCGACGATGCGGTTGACGAAGGAGCTATTGGCACCGTTTTCCAGCAGGCGGCGTACCAGATAAGCCAGCAGGGTTTCGTGCGAACCTACCGGCGCGTAAATACGGCAGGCCTTGCCCAGATTGTCCTTGCCCACCACCTGGTCGTACAGGGTTTCACCCATGCCGTGCAGGCACTGGAATTCGTAATCCAGACCCTGGCCCAGTTGATAAATGGCGGACAGGCTGTAGGCATTGTGGGTGGCAAATTGCGGGTAGATGGCATCCTGTGCGGCCAGCAGACGCTTGGCACATGCCAGATAGGAAATATCGGTATACACCTTGCGGGTATACACCGGGTAGCCCGGCAGGCCATCCACCTGGGCGCGCTTGATTTCGGCATCCCAATAAGCACCCTTCACCAGACGTACCATGAAGCGGTGACCGGAGCGGCGTGCCAGATCCACCAGATAATCGATGATGAACGGGCAGCGCTTCTGGTAAGCCTGCACCACCAGACCAATACCGTTCCAGCCTGCCAGGTCCTTGTCGAAAGCCAGTTGTTCCAGCAAGTCCAGCGACAGCTCCATGCGGTCGGCTTCTTCGGCATCGATATTCAGGCCGATATTGTATTGCTTGGCCAGAACCAACAATTCCTTCAGGCGGGCATACAGCTCGGTCATCACGCGTTCACGCTTGGCGCGGCTGTAACGCGGGTGAATGGCGGACAGTTTCACCGAAATGCCCGGACCATCGTAAATGCCGCGACCGGCAGACTCTTTGCCGATGGCGTGAATCGCCATCACGTAGTCTTTCATGTAACGCTGAGCATCATCCTCGGTCATGGCGGCTTCACCCAGCATGTCGTAGGAGAAGCGATAACCGCGTGCTTCGCGCTCACGGCCATTTTCCAGCGCCTGTTCGATGGTTTCACCGGTGACAAACTGCTTACCCAGCATGCGCATGGACATGTCCACGCCTTTGCGGATCAGCGGCTCGCCGCCCTTGGCGATCAGACGGGTCATGGCGGCAGACAGGCCTTGCTCGCTGTGCGAGGAAACCAGCTTGCCGGTCACCACCAGGCCCCAGGCCGCGGCGTTGACGAACAAGGAGGAGCTGTTGCCCAGGTGGGCTTTCCAGTCGCCACGGGAAATCTTGTCGCGGATCAGCTTGTCGGCCGTTTCCTTGTCCGGAATACGCAGCAAGGCTTCCGCCAGACACATCAGTGCAATGCCTTCCGCACTATCCAGCGAGAATTCATGCATCAGGGCATCCACCCCGCTGGAGCGCGTACGCTCATGCCGCACCTGGCTGACCAGGCGACGCGCCAGGTCCTGGGTAGCGCTTACCTGTGCCGGCTGCAAAGCCGCCTGCGGCAACAAGGCCTGTACACATTCCTGTTCATCGCGACGGTATGCGGATGTAATGGCATCGCGCAAGTCGCTCTGGTTTAGGGCAAACACCTCGAATTGCATGGAAAACTCCCGATTTTGTTCGCAGCCCGGTTTGTACCGGTTAAGATTTGCCTATTGTATACAATTGCATTTTTCTTTGTTCGACAATATAAAATATTCGTAGAAGTTAATATTGCATCCAAGGCAAACGAGCAAGGCAAATCAAGCGACTTGTCCTATTATTTGGCTTGCCGCAACTGCGTGTAGCTGTTGCATTGCCACAACGCTGTAGCTTAGTAAAACGGCATGCCCCCAATACCAGCAGCACTTGTCACGCCGTTTCCACTTTGTAGCCAATGACAGGATAGCCGTGCAGAATATTTTATTGACCCTGAATGCCAGCCCCTATGGCAGCGAACGCATCCTTAGCGCACTACGCCTGACACTTGCCCTCGCCAGCCATAGCCAGCCCAGTCGTATCAAACTGTTTCTCATTTCTGATGCCGTCATTACCGCACAAAGCGGTCAGGGCAATACGGCTGGTCCCAGCCTGGGCGAGATGCTGACAGAAGCCATGGCACACAGCGTGGCAGTCTATGTTTGCCGCAGCTGTGCCGAGGCACGCGGGCTGGATCAGACACGCCTGCTGCCCGGGGTAAAGATAAGCACCATGCCAGAGCTAGCAGGCTGGACACTGGAAGCAGACAAGGTGCTCAGCTTCTGAATAAAAAAAGGCCTGCCTCTCGGGGGGGAAGGCAGGCCAAAGGGCAGTTCACATCAAGCAATAGACAGTCAGATAGGACGAATCGACATTTCCGAGCGGACTTCGCGCACACCGGGGACATTGGCCGCCACTTCCAGCAAATGCCGGATGGCATCCCGGCTGGGGCTTGAACCCTGTAGCCTCACCATTCCGGCCTTTACCCAAGGATGCACCACCGAGCCAGAACCATCCGCCAGCGGCTTCAACACTTCATTCAATTCCCAGGCAATTTTTTCGTCGGCCGACAGGTGGGTAACCGCAACATGCTCAGCAATCGGATCAAGCACCAAGCTGCCGGCAGCCATCGCACCCTGCAGGGAAAGCAACAAGAAAAGCAGCAAGCCAGAACGTTTCATTTTCATTCCACACCTCACGACAAGAGCGTTTCCCCTGTCTTTGCAAATGCCGTGCCAGCTATTTAATTTCCTTTAATAACAGTAACTTGCATAAAAACACCGTCTACCCACCCCATCAAGCCGGGCCATTCTGTCGCAAACTGGCGACAGCCGGACCACCACAAAGCACCAAGCCATTGATTTAAAATAAAAAACCCCTGTCGCCATTTGGCGACAGGGGTTGAGCGGCCGCGACTGCTTCAACACTCCTTGAATGCAGATGCAACCAAATCATGCTTTTGCAACAGCCGATAAAATTCAGTGCGGTTCCGGTCCGCAATGCGCGCGGCCACACTGGCATTGCCCGCAGTCACCCGCAGCAGCTTTTCCAGGTAATCCCGTTCAAACTGACGTCTTGCCTCAGCCAGTGTTGGAATACTGGCCATGCCATCAGACACGGCTTTTTGCACCAGGCTCAGCGGAATCAAGCCAGAGGTGCTAAGCACACAGCATTGCTCCACCGCATTGGCCAACTGACGGATATTGCCAGACCAGCGCAGGCTGCACAGATACTCCATGGCATCCGGGGCAAAACCAGCCACCTCCTTGCCATAACGCTCACATAGCTGCGCCAGAAAATGTTGCGACAGCAAGGGAATGTCTTCCCTGCGCTCACTGAGCGCAGGCAATTGCAAGGCCACCACATTCAGTCGGTAAAACAAGTCCTCCCGGAACAGGCCGTCTCCGATCAGCGACTCCAGATCACGATGCGTCGCCGAGATGACGCGCACATCCACCGCCAATGATTTGCTGGCACCAACCGGTCGCACCTCGCGCTCCTGCAGCACGCGCAATAACTTGACCTGCAAGGCCAGCGGCATGTCACCGATCTCATCCAGAAACAGAGTGCCGCCATCGGCCTGGGCAATCAGACCCTGATGACGTGCGGCAGCACCGGTAAATGCCCCCTTCTCATGACCAAACAACTCACTCTCCAGCAAGTTATCCGGAATGGCCGCACAATTGACCGCGATAAACGGCCCGCTGGCACGCGGACTGGCGCGGTGCAAGGCGCGGGCCAGCACTTCCTTGCCAGTGCCACTCTCGCCACGGATCAACACGCTGGCATCCGTTGCTGCAACCAGACGGGCCTCGGCCAGCAGCTCATCCATCAGGGGACTGCAACTCACCACTTCCGCACGCCAGGCATTCTGATCATCCACCACCATGGCAGGTGCAGACAGCTGTAAAGCCTGCTCCACCTTATTCAGCAAGGCAGCACTGTCAAATGGCTTCACCAGATAACCGAACACACCGCGACTGACCGCATCAACAGCGTCCGGCACCGTACCATGTGCAGTCAGAATGATGACCGGCATTGATGGATAACTCTTTTTCACCAGTTCGAATAAATCCATGCCATTCATGCCAGGCAAGCGCCAGTCAGTCAGCAGTACATCCGCCCGACGTACCGCCAGTGCGCTCAAGGCAGCCTCGGCAGATGCAGCCTTGTCTACCAGATAGCCGGCAGCTTCAAGACGCAGGCTAAGCAGGCGCAACAGATCAGCATCGTCATCAACCAGTAATACGCGTCCACTTTGCTTCATGGCTGTATTTTCTTCTTGCTGGCCTTGTTGACCATGGATTGTTCAATCTGGCGCAAAGCATCCAGCTTTGCCGCCAACTCATCCGCCCGGTGCTGCTGCTCCAGCAACTGGGCATTGCTTTTTTGCAGCGACTCATCATGCCGCCTGCGTTCGTTTAACTGCACGGACAACAGTAGGGATAAGCCGCTCAGTCCCTCTGCGGGCTCCTGTCGTAACTGGGCATTGGCCAGTTCCAACTGTATGCGCATGGTGTCAAACCTGGCCTCGCCATTCAGTAGTTGCTGGGCGACAAAACGCAGCCTGTCACCCGCACAAGCCTCCCGAGCAGGCACAACGCTTTCTTTTCCCCGGCGAACACTGCCCAACACCGCATCCGCATCAGGGCAACTACGTTGCGCGTATCTGCCGCCAGCAGAGGTAGCACCATCGCGCGACTGCCGCCCGCTGATGCCCGCACAGCCGGTCACCATCAGCAGCACCAGCAAGGCATATATATTTTTACGCATCATGCACTTGTTCACTCAGCAGGATCATGGCCACCAGACGCGTAAATGCGCGCCTCGTTCTGCCGGTAATGACTCGACATCTCCACCCATCAATTGAGCAAAGGTTTTTACCATGGTCAGCCCAATACCACTTCCAGGCGGCTCGCCAAATGGCGCCGGCCCGGTATAAAAGGGCTGAAATACCAGCATGTGCTGCTGGGCAGGAATTCCAGGACCTTGATCCATGACGGACACCATAGTCCTGTCAGCTAGCCTGAGCGCTTCTACAGAAATGACACCATCACTTGGAGAAAACCTGATGGCGTTAGAAAGAAGATTATCGATAATGGTTCGGAGTTTTTCCTGATCCACCTGTACCAGCAAAATACCAGACGGCAATTCAAGACGCAGCCGCTTTTGCTGCAGTAATGGCTGCATGGCCGCGGCAGACACCGCAATCAGCGCACACAAATCATGCTGCGCCATGGCAAGCGGCCGCTCCAGCCAGTTGGCCGCATCATGCATCAATAGCGCATCAACACGCTGTCGCAACAGACGGGTATTGGATAGCGTGATAGCCACGATTTCCTGCTGAGATGGCAGCAAAGGGCCTGGAATCTGGTCCTGCAAGAGCGAGGAAGCCTCCTGAATGGCGGCCAACGGTGTTTTGAGTTCATGCGAAACGTGGCGAAAAAAGTCAGCCTTATCTTCCTCCAGCCGGGCAAGACGCTGATCCAGCTCCCCCAGCGCAGCCGCAAGTTGCACGATATCCACAGGCGCGGACATCCCCCAGGACTGGCCTCGCACACCTTGTGCCAGAGCGGCAATCTTGCTGCGCAAGTGCTGCAAGGGCCGAACCAGCAACCAAGCCAGCAGCAAACCACATCCAATCGCAAGGCACAGAGACAACACGGCCACCCGATCAGCCTGCTGGCGCTTGTCTCGCAAGCTGCCATCCCACTGCTGTCGCCTCGCGTCAGCAAGCTGCCTGATGTGCGTTTCAAGCTCGGCCCCCAGGCTGGCCAAAGCCAGATATTGGCTCGACCACGCACTGGCAGGATGATCCGCGCCATCCAGCAGCAGCCGCGACTGTCGACTCCACAGCATCAGCCGCCCTCCCAAGCGCTGCAACCCCTCATCATCCATGTGCTTCAGCCGATCAGCCAGTTGCTGTAATCCGGCCAGTGCATCACGTCCGGCATGGGCATAACTATCGTCATGCAGCACATTCCATTGCCGGCTAGCACGCTCAAACAGTTCGCCCTGGCTGGAAAAAACACGCATGGTTTCGGCAAGCTGCTGTGCTTGCCGCTGGCTTTGATCTACCTGTTCTGCCAGCTGCTGCAAATGCCACCAAGTTTGAACCAAAGCCAACGAAGGAATCAGCGTCACCACAAACAGGCTGGCAACCAGCAAGGTTTTGAAAGACAGATGGCGTAATAGCATCAGTGCTCCATAGCCAAAGTAATGCCAGCATTGTCCGGCACAATCAGCAGCGCTCACAAACCAAAGCAGCGCACATTGCACATTGCCACCATACGCCACAAAGCACAAAGCCCAGCTCGATTGAGCTGGGCTTCTGTAAGGGGAGTCTGGCAGTGTCCTACTTTCACATGGCGAATGCCACACTATCATCGGCGCTAAGGCGTTTCACGGTCCTGTTCGGGATGGGAAGGCGTGGGACCACCTCGCTATGGCCACCAGACATAAACTGTCAACAAACTTGAAGAAGCTTTGTCATCCAGACTTCGTCTGAATCACTGAATTAATTAGGTATCTTATCTTGGATCTTTGATCGCGTCGCACATTCACTATCCATCCGGTCTCGGTTTCCCAAGCCACTCAAATGATAGGATCAAGCCTCACGAGCAATTAGTATCGGTTAGCTTAACGCCTCACAGCGCTTCCACACCCGACCTATCAACGTCCTGGTCTCGAACGACTCTTCAGGAGGGTCTAGCCCTCAGGGAAGTCTCATCTTCAGGCGAGTTTCGCGCTTAGATGCTTTCAGCGCTTATCTCTTCCGAACTTAGCTACCCGGCAATGCCACTGGCGTGACAACCGGTACACCAGAGGTTCGTCCACTCCGGTCCTCTCGTACTAGGAGCAGCCCCCGTCAAACTTCCAACGCCCACTGCAGATAGGGACCAAACTGTCTCACGACGTTTTGAACCCAGCTCACGTACCACTTTAAATGGCGAACAGCCATACCCTTGGGACCGGCTACAGCCCCAGGATGTGATGAGCCGACATCGAGGTGCCAAACACCGCCGTCGATGTGAACTCTTGGGCGGTATCAGCCTGTTATCCCCGGAGTACCTTTTATCCGTTGAGCGATGGCCCTTCCATTCAGAACCACCGGATCACTATGTCCTGCTTTCGCACCTGCTCGACTTGTCGGTCTCGCAGTTAAGCTACCTTTTGCCATTGCACTATCAGCACGATTTCCGACCGTACCTAGGTAACCTTCGAACTCCTCCGTTACACTTTGGGAGGAGACCGCCCCAGTCAAACTGCCTACCATGCACTGTCCCCGATCCGGATAACGGACCAAGGTTAGAACCTCAAAGGGGTCAGGGTGGTATTTCAAGGTCGGCTCCACAGGAACTAGCGTCCCTGCTTCAAAGCCTCCCACCTATCCTACACAAACCACTTCAAAGTCCAATGCAAAGCTACAGTAAAGGTTCACGGGGTCTTTCCGTCTAGCAGCGGGGAGATTGCATCTTCACAAACACTTCAACTTCGCTGAGTCTCAGGAGGAGACAGTGTGGCCATCGTTACGCCATTCGTGCGGGTCGGAACTTACCCGACAAGGAATTTCGCTACCTTAGGACCGTTATAGTTACGGCCGCCGTTTACTGGGGCTTCGATCAAGAGCTTGCACCCCATCACTTAACCTTCCAGCACCGGGCAGGCGTCACACCGTATACGTCCACTTTCGTGTTGGCACAGTGCTGTGTTTTTGATAAACAGTCGCAGCCACCGATTCTCTGCGACCTGTCGTAGCTCCCACCGCAGGGTGTTCACCACAACAGGCATACCTTCTCCCGAAGTTACGGTATCAATTTGCCGAGTTCCTTCTCCTGAGTTCTCTCAAGCGCCTTAGAATTCTCATCCTGCCCACCTGTGTCGGTTTGCGGTACGGTTCTTGTGTAGCTGAAGCTTAGTGGCTTTTCCTGGAAGCGTGGTATCAGTCACTTCAGGTCCGTAGACCCTCGTTATCACTTCTCGGCGTTAAAGAAGGGCGGATTTGCCTACCCTTCACGCCTACCGGCTTGAACGACCTATTCCAACAGGCCGCTGACCTAACCTTCTCCGTCCCCACATCGCACTACACAAAAGTACGGGAATTTTAACCCGTTTCCCATCGACTACGCTTTTCAGCCTCGCCTTAGGGGCCGACTCACCCTACGCCGATGAACGTTGCGTAGGAAACCTTGGGCTTTCGGCGAGCGGGCTTTTCACCCGCTTTATCGCTACTCATGTCAGCATTCGCACTTCTGATATCTCCAGCATCCCTTACGAGACACCTTCACAGACCTACAGAACGCTCCCCTACCATCTGCACTTACGTGCAAATCCGCAGCTTCGGTTATCAGTTTGAGCCCCGTTACATCTTCCGCGCAGGACGACTCGACCAGTGAGCTATTACGCTTTCTTTAAATGATGGCTGCTTCTAAGCCAACATCCTGGCTGTCTGGGCCTTCCCACTTCGTTTACCACTTAACTGATCATTTGGGACCTTAGCTGGCGGTCTGGGTTGTTTCCCTCTTGACGATGGACGTTAGCACCCACCGTCTGTCTCCCATGCTCGCACTTTCCGGTATTCAGAGTTTGCCATGGTTTGGTAAATCGCAATGACCCCCTAGCCATAACAGTGCTTTACCCCCGGAAGTGATACATGAGGCACTACCTAAATAGTTTTCGGGGAGAACCAGCTATCTCCGAGTTTGTTTAGCCTTTCACCCCTATCCACAGCTCATCCCCTAGTTTTGCAACACTAGTGGGTTCGGACCTCCAGTGCGTGTTACCGCACCTTCATCCTGGCCATGGATAGATCACTCGGTTTCGGGTCTACGCCCAGCAACTAAAGCGCCCTATTCGGACTCGGTTTCCCTACGCCTCCCCTATGCGGTTAAGCTTGCTACTGAACGTAAGTCGCTGACCCATTATACAAAAGGTACGCAGTCACCCCTTGCGAGGCTCCCACTGTTTGTATGCATCCGGTTTCAGGTTCTATTTCACTCCCCTCCCGGGGTTCTTTTCGCCTTTCCCTCACGGTACTGGTTCACTATCGGTCGATCACGAGTATTTAGCCTTGGAGGATGGTCCCCCCATCTTCAGACAGGATTTCGCGTGTCCCGCCCTACTTTTCGTATGCTCAGTACCAAGAATGAAATTTCGTGTACGGGGCTATCACCCACTATGGCGGACATTTCCAGGTCCTTCCACTATCTCAATCTCTATCACATACAGGCTATTCCGCGTTCGCTCGCCACTACTGACGGAATCTCGGTTGATTTCTTTTCCTCGAGTTACTTAGATGTTTCAGTTCACTCGGTTCGCTTCCACAGACCTATGTATTCAGTCTGGGATACCCTTGCGGGTGGGTTTCCCCATTCGGATATCGCGGGATCAAAGCTCTATTGCCAGCTCCCCCGCGCTTTTCGCAGGCTTACACGTCCTTCATCGCCTGTGATCGCCAAGGCATCCACCAGATGCACTTAGTCGCTTGACCCTATCATTTCAGTAACCTGAGTTACCAATCCGACAGGATTGTGTTTGTGCGACATGTCACACCGCCCCTTTTGTGATGGCGACATGACATTAGATACAATCAAATTCCCAAGATGACGATTTGTCCTGCATGCAGAGTTAACTTCATGCATTTCATTTCGCCGTCTAATTAATTCGGCTTCTTCAGTTTGTTAAAGATCGGGCGTTCGACCTTGCGGTCAATTCAACGCAAACAAAAAGATACCCGGAAACAACGTTTCCAGATGCGTTTTTGTTTGAGTTGAGGTGGTGGAGGATGACGGGATCGAACCGACGACCCCCTGCTTGCAAAGCAGGTGCTCTCCCAACTGAGCTAATCCCCCAAACTGGTGGGTCTGGAAGGACTCGAACCTTCGACCCCTGCGTTATCAACACAGTGCTCTAACCAGCTGAGCTACAAACCCAGTCAAACCCTTAAAATCTCGAATAACCGATAGGCTGTGAATACTTGACGATCGCCTTCTCTAGAAAGGAGGTGATCCAGCCGCAGGTTCCCCTACGGCTACCTTGTTACGACTTCACCCCAGTCATGAATCCCACCGTGGTAAGCGGCCTCCTTACGGTTAGCCTACCCACTTCTGGTGAAACTCACTCCCATGGTGTGACGGGCGGTGTGTACAAGACCCGGGAACGTATTCACCGCAGCATGCTGATCTGCGATTACTAGCGATTCCGACTTCACGCACTCGAGTTGCAGAGTGCGATCCGGACTACGATCGGTTTTATGAGATTGGCTCCACCTCGCGGCTTGGCTACCCTCTGTACCGACCATTGTATGACGTGTGAAGCCCTGGTCATAAGGGCCATGAGGACTTGACGTCATCCCCACCTTCCTCCGGTTTGTCACCGGCAGTCCCATTAGAGTGCTCAACTAAATGGTAGCAACTAATGGCAAGGGTTGCGCTCGTTGCGGGACTTAACCCAACATCTCACGACACGAGCTGACGACAGCCATGCAGCACCTGTGTTACAGCTCCCTTTCGGGCACCAATCCATCTCTGGAAAGTTCTGTACATGTCAAGACCAGGTAAGGTTTTTCGCGTTGCATCGAATTAATCCACATCATCCACCGCTTGTGCGGGTCCCCGTCAATTCCTTTGAGTTTTAACCTTGCGGCCGTACTCCCCAGGCGGTCAACTTCTCGCGTTAGCTACGCTACCAAGGATTCAAACCCCCAACAGCTAGTTGACATCGTTTAGGGCGTGGACTACCAGGGTATCTAATCCTGTTTGCTCCCCACGCTTTCGTGCATGAGCGTCAGTGTCATCCCAGGGGGCTGCCTTCGCCATCGGTATTCCTCCGCATCTCTACGCATTTCACTGCTACACGCGGAATTCTACCCCCCTCTGACGCACTCTAGCTGTGCAGTCTCCAATGCAGTTCCCAGGTTAAGCCCGGGGCTTTCACATCAGACTTACACAACCGCCTGCGCACGCTTTACGCCCAGTAATTCCGATTAACGCTTGCACCCTACGTATTACCGCGGCTGCTGGCACGTAGTTAGCCGGTGCTTATTCTTCAGGTACTGTCATCCCCCAGCGATATTAGCGCTAGGAATTTCCTCCCTGACAAAAGTCCTTTACAACCCGAAGGCCTTCTTCAGACACGCGGCATGGCTGGATCAGGCTTGCGCCCATTGTCCAAAATTCCCCACTGCTGCCTCCCGTAGGAGTCTGGGCCGTG
The DNA here is from genome assembly GCF_002217795.2 of Aquitalea magnusonii. Lineage (NCBI taxonomy): Bacteria > Pseudomonadati > Pseudomonadota > Betaproteobacteria > Neisseriales > Chromobacteriaceae > Aquitalea > Aquitalea magnusonii. Next base: position 603,476 of record NZ_AP018823.1, on the reverse strand, counting down.
TCTCAGTCCCAGTGTGGCGGATCATCCTCTCAGACCCGCTACTGATCGATGCCTTGGTGAGCCTTTACCTCACCAACTAGCTAATCAGACGTCGGCCGCTCAAATAGCGCAAGGTCTTACGATCCCCTGCTTTCCTTCTCAAAGCGTATGCGGTATTAGCTATCCTTTCGGATAGTTATCCCCCACTACTCGGCACGTTCCGACGCATTACTCACCCGTTCGCCACTCGTCAGCGGAGCAAGCTCCCTGTTACCGTTCGACTTGCATGTGTAAAGCATGCCGCCAGCGTTCAATCTGAGCCAGGATCAAACTCTTCAGTTCAATCTCATAGCAAATTTTCTGGCACGCAAGATCAAAGAAAATAACAAGTATTTCTTGTCTTGCAGTGCAAGTATTTGGCTTTCGCCAAGCACTCACACCTATCGGTTATTCTGTTTTTTAAAGAGCGGTGCAGGTCGCTGCGTTTCGTTTCCGTCGCTGCGTTGTCTGCTGAGGAGGCGAACTATACCGCCCTGCCCCACCCTCGTCAACACTTTGTGCGAATAAATCTGCAGGATTTGCCAAAATTCCGTCCCGCAGACCGCTAAGTCACTGAACGGTAATACTTTATGAAATACGGGTTTCATGGCTGTTTTGCTGCGGGTGCACAGCCAGCGACGCACTGACGTCCTTCCTGACGCTGACCCATGCAGGAAACTGGCGCAAAAAGCTGGTCTCAGCACCGACACAGGCAGCAAAAAGCCCGGCTGGGCCGGGCCTTTTGCTGAGTCAGCCATTTCTGATACCAGAGAGGGCAGTTCTCATGACAGCTTACTGACTGTTCGGCTTCTTGGTATTTCGACTACGGCCGCGCGGTGCAGATGGTACCGCTGCCTCAGAACTTGCAGCCGGCTTACGGCGCGAACGCGGAGCAGGTACAACGGCATCCCCCGCAGACTGCGCAGCGACGGAACTTCCCGCAGGCTTGCGTCGTGCGGCTGTCGACTTCGCTGGCTCACCTTTCACAGGAGGTCTAGGATCCACCGGCGTTGGCACCGCTGCCGGTTTACGCTGATTCCTTGCCCTGCCGGATGCTGCCGATGCCGCTTGCGGAACAGCAGCGACATTATCTTGTCGGCTGTCAGCATGTTTGCCATGCTGATTCCGACTACGCCCACCATGGTTGTTCTGCTTGCGGGAGGATGTAGCAGTATGGCTTGCGTGCTGTGGCTTCTCACGCTTACCCGCAGGCGCAGCCAATGCAGGCTGCGTGGTATCGCGCACCAATGCAAAATCAACCTGGGCATTTTCCAGATTGGCACTCACCACCTTTACCGTCAGCGTATCGCCGAGGCGATAAGACATCCCGCTCTTTTCGCCAACGATTGCCTGAATGTCCTTGCGGAAATGGAAGTAGTCCTTGCCCAGTTCGGAGATATGTACCAGACCTTCTACATAAACATTATCCAGCAACACAAACACGCCAAAGCTGGTGACCGCACTGATCTTGCCTTCGAATACCTCGCCTACCTTGTCCTGCATATAGTAAGTCTTGAGCCAGGACTCGACGTCACGACTGGCATCATCCGCCCGCCGCTCCGTCATGGAGCAATGCATACCCAGCTGAGCCCACTTGCCGGGTTTGTATTTACTGCCCTGCAATACTGCCTTGATGGAACGGTGAACCAGCAAATCCGGGTAACGGCGGATCGGTGAGGTGAAATGCGTGTAGGCATCATAAGCCAGACCAAAATGGCCATTATTGTCCGGCGTATAGACGGCCTGCTGCATGGATCTGAGCAGCATGGTCTGCAGTACCGGCGCATCCGGGCGACCATGAATCTGCTCGGCGAGCTTGGCATAATCCTTGGCCGTCGGCTTGTCGTTACCGGCCAGTGTCAGTCCAACCAACTGCAAGTAGTTGCGCAGGTTTTCCAGTTTTTCTGGCGTAGGGCCTTCATGTACGCGATACAGACATTTCTGCTTACTCTTGAGCAGGAAGTCCGCCGCGCAGACGTTGGCCGCCAGCATGCACTCTTCAATCAGCCGATGGGCATCGTTGCGGACCACCGGAACGATCTTGTCTATCTTGCCCTGCTCGTTGAAGATCATCTGCGTCTCAATCGAGTCAAACTCGATTGCCCCCCGCTTGGCACGGGCTGCCAGCAAGACCTTGAACAAGCTGTAGAGTGTCTGGATATTCGGCAGCAGCGGGTTATCAGTCCCATGCTGGATCCAGTCCCATACTTGGGTATAGGTCAGCCGTGCTTTTGAAAGCATGACTGCAGGGTAGAACTGATAGCGTTTGACTTCTCCCTTGCCATTGATTTGCATGTCACAAACCATGCACAGCCGCTCAACATCGGGATTCAAGGAACAAATGCCGTTTGACAGTGCTTCGGGCAGCATCGGGATAACACGGCGCGGGAAATAGACGGACGTTCCGCGATTCACTGCCTCTTGATCCAGGGCATCGCCCGGCTGGACATAATGACTGACATCGGCAATGGCCACGATCAGCCGGAAACCCTTGCCTTGCTTCTCCGCATAGACAGCATCATCGAAGTCGCGTGCAGTTTCGCCATCAATGGTCACCAGCGGCAGATGACGCAAGTCGACACGATCCTTGGACAAGTCTTTTTTGCGTACCTTCTTGGGCGTGGACTTGGCCTGGGCTAATACCTCTGCCGGAAACTCATGCGGCAAGGCATGTTTGCGCAGCGCAATTTCAATTTCCATGCCCGGATCAGCATAATTGCCCAGCACTTCCACGACCTTGGCTACCGGCTGTCGGTAGGCATCCGGATACTGCAGGATTTCCACCATGACGACCTGGCCATGCTTGGCATCCTGTTGACTGCCAGGCTCGATGAGAACCTCGTGCCGGATACGACGATCTTCCGGCGTGACGATCCAGACGCCACGCTCCTGATGAATGCGTCCTACCAGTTTGCTGACCGCATGGTCCAGCACCTCGACAATCTTGCCTTCCTGCCGTCCACGACGATCAACGCCCGAAGGACGTACCAGCACACGGTCGCCATGCATGACTTTTTTCATTTCACGCTCGGGCAGGAAGATATCCACCCCACCGCCTTCACCTTCATCCGGCAGAGCAAAGCCAAAACCGTCACGGTGACCGGAAACCTTGCACTTGATCAGGTCCAGCTTTTGAGCGGCACAAATTGCACCTTTGCGATTGATGATCAGTTGACCTTCACGTTCCATGGCCAGCAGGCGGCGCTCAAAGAAGCCCAATTCGGTATTCTTGATAGACAACATGGCGGCCAGTTCTTCCGGGAACATTGGCACACCGTTATTTTCCAGAAGTTGCAGAACGAACTCCCGGCTGGGTAAGGGATTGGAATATTTGAGTTTTTCTCGTTCCAAGAAGGGATCCTGCATGCGCAGGGGGATATTTTTTTGTTTTTTTGCAGATTGGGCCATTGACACCCTCAGAAACTTGTTTATAATTCGCATCTCGTTGCAGCACTACAGCAACTGAATGATACAGCAAAGCAGTGCCCAGGTGGCGGAATTGGTAGACGCACTAGGTTCAGGTCCTAGCGCCCGCAAGGGTGTGGAAGTTCGAGTCTTCTCTTGGGCACCAACAAACTGTATTGTATAGTGCTTATTAAAGTTGTAGCGGAAAATTTGGTTTGCCCAGGTGGCGGAATTGGTAGACGCACTAGGTTCAGGTCCTAGCGCCCGCAAGGGTGTGGAAGTTCGAGTCTTCTCTTGGGCACCAACAATTTTTAAAATCAGCAGGTATTGCTGGTTTGTAGTACCACAATTTGCTTTGCCCAGGTGGCGGAATTGGTAGACGCACTAGGTTCAGGTCCTAGCGCCCGCAAGGGTGTGGAAGTTCGAGTCTTCTCTTGGGCACCAATAAAAAGCCGTTGATCTCTGATCAACGGCTTTTTCCATTTCTACCCAGATAATTTCATTGCGCTTGCTTTTTGCTATCTTCCCCGCGCCCTGCCAGTGCAGCACCTGCATTACCATCCAGTCTCCAGAAAAATGCGACCGAAAGTAAGGTCAGCATGCCCATCACCAGAAAAGACCAGGCGAAATCGCTGCTTTGCAAGGTGCCATGCGCTTGTAGTCCCGCAGTAGTCTGCAGAATGATGGCGGCAACAGTGACGCCAAAACCCGCCGCCAGTTGCTGCGCGACGCTGGACAGGCTGGTTGCATGGCTCATGCGCGCCTGTGCCACGTCGGCAAAGGCAATGGCATTCAGACTGGTAAATTGCAAAGAGCGCAAAAATCCACCCAGTACAAACACCAACAGCATCACCCAGTGCGGCGTGTCGGGGCGAAACAGTCCGTACACGGCCATGGAAATGGCAACCAATACGGCATTCCAGATCAGCACTTGCTTGAAGCCAAAGCGCTCGAGCACCTTGGAGACAATCGTTTTCATGAAGATGGCGCCAACCGCTGTAGAGCAAGTCAGCAAGCCCGATTGAAAAGGCGAGTAGCCGAAACCAAGCTGTAGCATCAAGGGCAGCAGGAAAGGCGTGGCCCCAATCCCCATGCGAATGAGAAAGCCACCCAGCACACTGGCATGAAAGGTTGGCAAGCGCAGCAAGGATAGGTCGAGCAAGGGTTCATTTACCCGGCGGTAATGCAGCAGGTAAGCCAGCAGCAACAATCCTCCTGCCACGCTGACTGCCACAGAAAGGTTGGCCGACAACATATGCTTGCCCTCGGTAGCCAGCCCCAGCATCAGCATGGACAAGCCCACTCCGCTCAAGAAGAAGCCGGTCTTGTCCAGTGCAGGCACATTTTCATCGCGCAGATCTTCGATATAGCGCTTGGCCAGCACCATGCCCAGCAGGCCGATGGGAATATTGATGAAGAAAATCCAGCGCCAATGGAAATAAGTGGTGATAAACCCACCCAATGGCGGCCCGATCACCGGCCCCAACAAGGCCGGAATGGTCAGGTAGCTCAATGCCCGGACCAATTCATCCTTGCGCGTTGTGCGCAAAATGACCAGTCGCCCCACCGGCACCATCATCGCCCCGCCCATGCCCTGCACGAAGCGCGCCAGGACAAATGACTCCAGCGAGCCACTGAAGCCACAAAGGATGGAACCCGCCATGAAAACCAGGATGGCGGAGCGGAAAATCCGACGTGCGCCGAAACGGTCCGCCATCCAGCCGCTGACGGGGATAAAGACGGCAAGGCTGACCAGATAGGAGGTCAGCGCCAGCTTGAGCGCCACCGGATCGACCAGCAAATCCTGTGCAATGGCGGGCAAGGAGGTGGAAATAACCGTGGCATCCATGTTTTCCATGAATAATGCGGTCGCAATGATAAGCGGCGTCAGCATGCCGCGGGCAAGAAGAAACTGCATGTTGTGTCACAACGGTAGGAAGTCTGAATTCAGTCTAACAGTTTGACCCAAACCCACCGCAAGGATCTTACAAACAAGTGTTGCGGGTGACTGAATAAAACAAGGCAGCACGTGGCAGCCTTGTTTGTGATGACACATCCAGGGCATTACTGCGCTGGTAACTGCAAGGCGTTGCTGAGGTCACCCATAGGTGCTGCCCCATGAGCGCGCAAACCGGCATCACGTTCCAGTACGCCAGGCAAAGGTTGCAACTCAAAACGGCGCGTCAGGAAGCGCAGGATGGAGCCGGTATCGTATTGCGTGTGATCGACAAAGCCTTTGCGGGCATACGGGGAGATGATGATGGCCGGAATACGGCTGCCCGGACCCCAGCGATCGCCTTGCGGAACAGGTGCGTGGTCGTAGATGCCGCCATTTTCATCGTAAGTCACCACAATCAGCATGTTCTTCCATTGCGGGCTCTGCTGCAGACGGGCAATGACCTGAGCAATATGCTCGTCGCCATCTGCCACGCTGGCATAACCTGCATGCTGGTTGACATTACCTTGCGGTTTATAGAATGAAACCGCTGGCAGCTTCCCGGCTTGTGCAGCCTGGAGGAATTCTGCATCAAAATCCTTCAGGTGAGCCTGACGGTTGGCCTGTCGGGTAAGCGGGTCAAACTCGGCGTAATAGTTGAAGGGCTGATGGTGTGGCTGAAAGTTTGGTGTACTGCCGTTGTAGATATTGCTGCGGGCGGCCAGTGCAGCATTCCAGCCACCAGCATACCATGCCCAGCTCACACCTTTGGCAGTCAGCCGGTCCCCGATGGTCGGGCCAGTCTGGGCCGGCAGGGTGCTTGCCTTGGCAGTGTCCGCATACTGACTGGCACCATTGGCGGCCGGTGCATTGCCACTGGGCTGGTATAGCGGCTGCATGGTATTCACCGCGTAGAACATGCCCTGCTGGTCTTTGGGCGTCAGGTTGCCGTCATTCTTGTAGCTTGGCTTGCCATCCAGAACAGATGCCTTGGCACTGGCAGCAGGGGTCAGACGCAGGAAACGCCCCTGCGCATCGGTGTCGATGGCCGAAATGGAATCGCGCGCCGGCGAGTCTGCAGCATCTGCATGCGGGTATTGCGGAGCACAGGCGCAAATCAGGTACTGGTGATTGAGGAAGGAACCCCCAAAGGCACCCATGAAGAAGTTGTCGGCCAGCGTGTACTGACGCGCCAGTTTCCACAAGGCCATTTTGCTGCCATCGTAATAGCCCATGCTCAGACCGCCAGCATCGGAGTAAGCGGCAAACTTGTCGTTGGCACCACCATTGATCTGCATCTGGTTGTTATAAAAGCGGTGGACCAGGTCACGTGTCGTAACGTCCTGCCCAATCACGGTGCCGCTGCCCTGCACTCCTGTGGGATCATCCAGCTGGAACGGCCGGTTTGGCCAGCCCATGGTTTGCGCCTGGGACAAGGTGACACGCTGCCCGGCTACTGTCAGTCCACCCCAGGTTGGCGGTAATACGGGGAGTACGGAACCATCAAAATCCTTCTGCGGTATGTACGCACCACGTGAAGAGGGGTTCACCCCGGGTATGCCGTTTGCGCCGGGAAACAGTCCATAAAGATTATCAAAAGCGCGGTTCTCGGCAAAAATAACCACTACGTTCTGGATGGTATCAAGTGAGCCAGCCGTTGTCGGCGACGCTGCAGGCATGCTGTTACAGCCAGCCAGCGCAAGGGTCAGTACCATCGGTGCCAACAGGGGCTTGGAATGTTTCATGTCTGTCTCCGTATGCTGATACCAGCGATTGTGACTGCGGCGTGTTGCACCATGATGATGGATTAGAGACTGAAAATTATTGACGGGGCAAGGTGGCAGTTACTGACCCTAGTGCAGGGGCTTAACGTCATCAAGCCGTGATGAAACTGCGTTATGTTGCAACAATTCTGTCGTCGATCAAGCACCATGCACCACTCCACCACCCTGCTACGTATTTCCTCTTGGCTAAGCGGTTTTCTGCTGCTCGGCAGTCTTTGTGCATGCACACAAACAGGCAGGCAAGCGCAAAGCGGCCAAGCGGCAGGTATTTATGCAGCCAGCTCGATACCGGACAACCGCCAGTTGACCCAACTGGGACGCCGGCTGTTCTTTGAAACCGCGCTATCGGCCAATGGCAAACATTCCTGTGCCAGTTGTCACAGCCCGGAGCATGCTTACGGCCCGCCGGATGGTAAGTCGGCACAACTTGGCGGGCTGGACGGCAAGCAAATGGGCAACCGTGCCGTACCATCCTTGCGCTATTTGCAAATCGTGCCGCCTTTTAGCGAGCACTTCCGCGACAACGATGGCAATGACAGCGAGGATGCAGGGCCGACCGGGGGCTTTACCTGGGATGGCCGGGCTGCCAGCGTACACGAACAGGCGTCCATTCCATTACTGGCAGGCAATGAGATGGCCAATACCAGTACGGATCAGGTGGTCAGGCAGCTAAAAGCCAGTGCAAGTGCCAACGCCTTCATGGCGGTTTTCGGCCAGGATATCTTCCAGCACCCGGCACAAGCCTTCGACAAACTGGTGCTGGCATTGGAGGTTTTCCAGCAAAACCCGGCCGATTTTTACCCGTATAGCAGCAAATATGATGACTGGCTGCGGGGCAAGGCTGCGCTGAGCCGTCAGGAAATGCGCGGCTTGCAAGTATTCAACAGTCCGGACAAGGGCAACTGTGCCGCCTGTCATTTGAGTGAGTGGCAGCCCGATGGTGCCTTTCCGGCATTCAGCGACTTTGGCCTGATTGCGCTGGGTGTTCCACGCAATCGACAACTGGAAATAAATCGGAATACGGCATTCCACGATATGGGTCTATGTGGACCAGTGCGCCAGGATATGCAGAAAGCAGAATACTGCGGGCTATTTCGGACCCCGTCCTTGCGCAATGTGGCCACACGCAAGGTGTTTTTCCACAACGGGGTATTCCATGATTTGCGCAAGGCGGTGGAATTCTATGCCAGCCGTGATACCCAGCCGGAAAAATGGTACCCCGTCGCCAGCAATGGCCAGGTGGTCATGTTTGATGATTTGCCGACGGTTTATCATGGCAATATCAACCGCGATGCCCCCTTTGGCGGGAAAAAGGGCGCATCGCCAGCGCTTAACGCACAAGAAATCAATGACTTGCTGGCTTTTCTCGGCACACTGACGGATGCCGATGCCCGCCCAGCCCGCAGCGGGCCATAGGGGCCGCTGCGCTTACTCATCCAGCCGGGGTACATCCTCCCGGCCCAGCATGGCAGCCAGCACATCCACCACCAGTTGGTGGTCCTCGCGTTGTGGCAAGCCGGATACCACGACCGAGCCGACACACACTCCTCCTTCCAGCAACAGCGGAAACCCGCCGCCATGGGTAGCGTAATCTGCCAGTGGCAGTCCGTTCTTCTCCTGCAGGCTGGTTTGCTGACGCTGGCAATCCAGCCCGATGGCCAGTGAGCTGCGCTCGAACTTCTGCACCACATTATGCTTGCGCCTGGCCCAGTCCTTGTTATTGGCTGTGGCACCTGGCATCAGGCACTGAAAGCGCCGGGTCTGGTTGAGAGTAAGCACAATCGCCAGTGCGGCACCACGCCGTATTGCCTCCTCCCGCAGACGACAACCCACCAGCCACGCGGTATCCGCATCGAATTGCTTGAATTGCAGCAGGGCTTCCTGCTGCGCAATGATCTGCAAATCCTGCTCAAGACTCACAGCACCTCCTCCGCAGAGATTTCACGCCCCGACGCAGCGCTACGCACGGCACGCTCCAGCCACTCCATCACGTTGGCGGCTTCGACGGCAGTCACCGGATTACTGTCCTGCCCACGGATGGCTGCAGCAACACGCTGGTAGTAACAACGATAGTCACCAACCTGATTAGCCCATTGCGAGCAATGGCTCACATCACCTTCAGCCACGATCAGTTGCCCCGGCAGAGGGTCATTGCCCCATCCTTCTGCGCCCACAGCCTTGCCCTGCTTCAAGTCCGACTCCTGCGTATCCAGTCCGTATTTGACGTAGCTGGCCAGATCGCCATGCACCGCATAGCGCGGGATACCGCCACTCACCAGGCATGAGCCATGCAATACCACGTGCGTTGCCGGATAGCGCAATTGCACATGGAAATAATCCGTTGCCTTGGCGCCCTGACGCTGCGTGGCAAGAAAGGCGGTAATTCCCAGAGGACGCCCGAACAACAACAAGGCTTGATCCAGCAGATGCGGACCCAGGTCGTACCACAAACCGCTACCGGCACCGCCCTGCTCGCGCCAGCGCTGTCGTACTTCAGGACGGTAGCGGTCAAAGTGCGAGACAAACTGGCTGATCTGCCCCAAGCGGCCACTGTCCAGCAACTGGCGCAGGGTCAGAAAATCTGCATCCCAGCGACGATTATGGAAAACGGATAACAACACGCCCTGCTGCTTTGCCAGCTCATCCAGCTCTCTTGCCTCGCTTAGCGTGACGGTAAACGGCTTGTCGACGACAACATGCTTGCCAGCCAGCAGCGCAGCCTGCGCCTGTTTGAAATGCACGTCATTGGGTGTGGCAATCACAATCAGGTCGACTGCTGCATCTTGCAAAGCCTGTTCAAACGAGGGCCAGCACCGTGCATCAGGCCAGTCAGCCTGCAACTGCTCGGGCTTGCTGCTGACAATCCCGTACAGACGCAGGTCCTGACAGGCTGCAATCAACGGTGCATGGAAGGTTTTGCCGGCATAGCCATAGCCAAGCAATACAGCATTCAAGGGTGTGCTCATGTCATTTCCGGAGGGAGGCAAGGCAGGTCAAATACGCGCTGGAAATGGACTGCATCCAGGGTGTTAGCGCTATCTTGCCAGCACTGCTGCATAAAAAAAACCCACCGTATGAGGTGGGCTTTTTTTGATCAGGCCAGGATTACAGCCCGTAAGGATGACGCAATACGATGGTTTCTTCACGATCAGGACCGGTGGAAACGATATCGATCGGCGCGCCGCATACTTCTTCGATACGCTTCAGGTAAGCCTGGGCGTTAGCCGGCAGGTCTTCCCAGCGCTTGACGCCAACCGTGGAGTCCGTCCAGCCCGGCATGGTTTCGTAGACCGGCTCACACTTGGTAACCGCATCGGAACCGAAGGGCAGAATGTCGATCTTCTTGCCATCGAGCATGTAGCCGGTACACAGCTGGATTTCTTCCAGGCCATCCATCACGTCCAGCTTCATTACGCACAGACCGGACACACCGTTGATCTGGATGGAACGCTTCAGCGCAGCGGCATCGAACCAGCCACAGCGACGCGGACGACCGGTAACCGAGCCGAACTCGTTACCGCGCTTGGCCAGGAAGGCACCAATTTCGTTTTCCTGTTCGCTCGGGAAGGGACCGGAACCCACACGGGTACAGTAGCCCTTCACGATACCCAGCACGTAGCTGAGCATCTGCGGCGGCACGCCTGCGCCCGGCGCTGCGGCACCAGCCACACAGTTGGACGAGGTGACGAAGGGGTAGGTACCGTGGTCGATGTCCAGCAGCGTACCTTGTGCGCCTTCAAACAGGATGGGGACACCGGCCTTGTCCATGTCGTACAGAGTACGCGACACGTCTGCCACCATCGGCTTGATGCGCTCGGCCAGCTTCATGGTATTGGCCAGGATGTCTTCATAGCTAACCGGCTCGGCCTTGAGCAGATTGGTCAGCAGGAAGTTGTAGTACTCAACGTTTTCCTTCAGCTTGGTGGCAAAACGTTCCGGGTTGAACAGGTCGATCACCTTCAGTGCGCGACGGGCCACCTTGTCTTCGTAGCAAGGGCCGATACCGCGGCCGGTGGTACCAATCTTGCCAGCGCCAAGGGAGGCTTCACGCGCCTGGTCCAGTGCCACGTGGTAAGGCAGGATCAGCGGGCAGCCTTCGGCAATCTTCAGGCGGGCCGAGGCATTCACGCCAGCGGCTTCCAGCTCGTCGATTTCCTTCAGCAGGGCTTCAGGCGACAGCACCACGCCATTACCGATGAAACATTCCACGCCTTCACGCAGAATGCCGGACGGAATCAGGCGCAACACGGTTTTCTTGCCATTCACCACCAGGGTATGGCCCGCATTGTGACCACCCTGGAAACGTACCACAGCACGTGCGTGGTCGGTCAGCCAGTCAACGATCTTGCCCTTGCCTTCATCACCCCATTGGGTACCGATCACGACAACATTCTTGGACATTGGAAAAACCTCTTCTTCAGTCAAACTAAAAATCAGTTAAACGGGACGATCTGCCAGCCATCAGCGGCCGGAATCAGTTCACGGTTGCAGCCGATGGCTTCGGCTGATTCCCCCAGGTAATCAATGATCACCACTTCACCACCGGCACGCAGACGTTCGACTTCCGCTTGTGCGGCCGGCAGATGGCGATTGGAAACGCGGATGCCCATGGCACTGCCGCGTTCCGGCAGAATCTGGATCAAATCACGCAGATCCAGACTGAAACCTGTTGCAGGACGCGCACGGCCAAAACGGCGGCCAACATTGTCGTAGCGGCCACCACGGGCCAGCTCTACCGCCCAGCCTGGGGCATAGGCGGCAAAAATCAAACCGGTGTGATAATGGGTGCCACGCAGCTCGGACAGATCAAAGCTGATGGCAACACGGCCTTCAAAGGCACGGGCAATCGCCGTCAGTTGCATCAGTGCCAGTTCCACTTCCGGCAAGGAAGGCAGACGGGTACGGGCTTTTTCCAGCACGCTGGCCGGGCCGTACAGTTCTGGCAGGGCCAGGAAAGCAGAGCGATACGGTTCGGCCAGACCGGCCACTTGTTCGGCAATGCTGGCGGCATCCTTGTTTTGCAGTACGGCAAACAGCTCGCGCGTTGCTTGCGGCGACAGGCCAGCCGCGGTTGCCAGACCACGGAAGATGGCGGTATGGCCAACGTCCAGTCGCAACTGCGGCACCTTCACCTGGTCCAGCGTGGACAACATCAGCTCGATGATTTCGATGTCCGCCTCAATGCCGGCGTAACCATAAAGCTCGGCACCAACCTGCATGGGCTGGCGAGAACTCATCAAACCGTTGGGACGGGTATGCACCACGCTACCGGCATAGCACAAGCGCGTCACGCCAGTACGATGCCCCAGCAGGTGAGCGTCGATGCGCGCTACCTGCGGGGTGATGTCTGCGCGCAGTCCAAGCTGATGACCGGAAAGTTGGTCGTCCAGCTTGAAGGTTTTCAGATCCAGCGCGGTATCCCCTTCGGCGATCAGCGAATCGACATATTCGATCAGCGGTGGCAGGACCAGTTCATAGCCTGCACAGCGGAATTGTTCCAGCATCGCCGCCTTGGCAGACTCCACCTGGCGGGCAGTGGCGGGCAGAATGTCCGCAATGTATTCGGGTAACAGCCAGTTACGCATATTCCGGTTTCGACAAATAAAAGGCGGGATTCATCACCCCGCCCTGTTTACGGCAAACTGGCCGGGGTGTCCGGCCAGTCATGAAAACTGATTGTAGAATCAAGACAACGCTTACTTGCCCTTGCTGGCGGCCTGCGGGTTCTTGAAATACTTGAAGAACTCGCTGTTCGGGTCCAGCACCATGACATCGCTCTTGTTCTTGAACGACTCTTTGTACGCATCCATGCTGCGCCAGAAGGCATAGAACTCCGGACTGCGACCATAAGCCTCGGCATAAATCGCCGCAGCCTTGGCATCGCCCTCGCCTTTAAGCTGCTGCGCCTTATTGTAGGCTTCAGCCAGAATCACGTCGCGCTGCTTTTCTGCTTCAGCCCGGATGCGTTCGGCGTCGGCTGCACCTTCGCTACGCAACTGGCTTGCGACGGTGCGACGCTCCGACTGCATGCGGTCGTACACAGAGCTGCTTATTTTATCCGGAAAATCGACACGTTTTAAGCGCACATCGAGAATTTCGACGCCTATTTTACGCGCATCTGCGTCTGCGCGCTTGCGAACCGTGTCCATCACCTCGTCTCGCTTGCCGGAAATCACGTCAGCAACCGTTTTCTGACCGAACTCGGCGCGCAAGCCGTCATTGATGGTTTGCTTCAAGCGGGCAACTGCGGCGGCTTCCGAACCAACGCTCTTGTAGAACTGTTCGACATCGACAATGCGCCATTTCACGTAGCTATCCACCAGCACGTTCTTCTTCTCGCGGGTATTGAACAGCTCGGGCGCTTCGGCATCGATGGTCAGTACGCGGCTGTCGAAATAGCGCACATTTTGCAGTAGTGGAATCTTGAACTGAATACCTGGCTGCTTGATGACACGTTCCACCTCTCCAAACTGGAAGACCATGGCGTACTGGCGCTGGTCGACCGTAAACAACGACAGGCTGGCGATGAACAGGACAGCAAGCAGGGCAAGCATGGTTGGCATGAGTTTCTGCATGTCAGTGCTCCCCACCGAAAATGTCACGACTACGGCCAGAATCACGACCACTCTTGCCGTTACGGACTGCCGGAGCCGCCGGAGCGGGAACGGGTGCCGCCGGGGGTGCTGCAGTTGGCGCGGCAGCACCATTTGGTGCTGGGGCATTTGCAGCCTGCGTGAGTTTGTCCAGGGGCAGATAAAGCAGGCTATTGCCGCCTTTCTGATCCACAATCACCTTGCTGGTGGCACTCATTACTTGCTGCATCATGTCCAGATAAAGGCGGTCACGCATGACCTTGGGAGCCTTGTTGTATTCCGACAACACTTGTTTGAAGCGCGACGCATCCCCCTCTGCCTCCGCTACCACTTTCTGCTGATAAGCTTCGGCCTCCTGCTCCAGTCTGGCGGCCATCCCCTTTGCCCTGGGGACGACATCGTTGGCATAGGCCAAGCCTTCATTGCGCAACTTGTCCTTATCCTGACCGGCCTTGACTGCATCATCAAAGGCGGCAAGCACCTGCTCGGGAGGCTGCACCGCATTGATATTGACCTTGGCAATGCGCACGCCCAGGCCATAGCGATCCAGAATGTCCTGAATCACTTTTTGTGCATCTGCAGCAATCTGGGAGCGGCCTTCATTGAGCACAAAGTCAACCTTGTTGCGTCCAACCACTTCCCGGATAGCCGTCTCCGTCGCTTGCTTCACAATATCGTTGGCATTGTGATCTGCAGCCGCATTATTGAACAGGAAGGCTTTGGGGTCCTTCACGTCGTACTGCACCGACAGTTGTACATCAATGATGTTCTGGTCTGCCGTCAGCATTAGGGATTCTTCCGGCACTTTGTTCTTGGCATTGCTGCGATAGCCCACTTCCACGCTGCGCAGTTCGGTAAGGTTGACGATTTCAACCTTTTCAAACGGGTAAGGCGCATGCCACTGCAGGCCCGGATCGGTCACGCGGCTGAAACTGCCCATGCGCAACACCACCCCCTGCTCCTTGGCATCCACCACATAGAAGCCGCTACCCAGCCATAGTGCCGCCAGGACGCCGACAACGGCGATGGCCCCGCCCTTGAATGCCGCTTGCGGTTGCGGGCCTGGCTGTCCCCCTGCCGGAGGACGGGCACCAAGCAAACGTGCCAGGCGCTGATTAAGCTGGCGGAAAATTTCGTCTAGATCCGGCGGTCCGTCACTGCCCCGACGCCCCCGGTTTGGATCATTCTGCGACATATGCGTCTTGTTCTTCGTGTTGGTTATCAGATGACTGCAGACGTTCGGCAAGCGCCTCACGCAAGAGTTCCAGCCCTTCGCCAGTGAGTGCTGACAAGCGTACTGCCTGGATTGCGCCCAGTTCGTCACGCTCAATGGCGGCCGGCAACTGACGCAAATCGGTCTTGTTCCACACAATTAGCTGGGGAACAGCCTCCGCTCCGATTTCGGCCAGCACCTTGTTGACTTCTTCGATTTGGACATCACGCAGCGGATTGGACGAGTCAACCACATGCAACAGCAAATCTGCCTGGATGGTTTCTTCCAGTGTTGCGCGAAATGCTGCTACCAGGGTATGCGGCAAATCGCGGATAAAGCCGACAGTGTCGGAAACGATGATGGAGGTTTCTGTATTGAGAAAAAGTTTGCGGCTGGTGGTATCCAGCGTGGCAAACAGCTGGTCGGCTGCATAAGCACGCGCCTTGGTCAGCGCATTGAACAGCGTGGACTTGCCTGCATTGGTATAACCAACTATCGATACCGATGCAATGCCGGTGCGCTGGCGGCCACGACGCTGGGTATTGCGCTGCTTCTGCACCTGGGCCAGGCGTTCTTTCAATGCTTTGACCCGGTTGCCCAACAAGCGACGGTCGGTTTCCAGCTGGCTCTCACCCGGTCCTCGCAGGCCGATCCCCCCCTTCTGGCGTTCCAGGTGGGTCCAGCCACGCACCAGGCGGGTAGCAATATGCGACAGTTGCGCGAGTTCGACTTGCAGCTTGCCTTCATGACTGCGGGCCCGCTGGGCAAAAATGTCCAGAATCAGACTGGTTCGGTCGATCACGCGGCATTGCAGCGCGCGTTCCAGATTGCGCTCCTGTGCCGGTGACAACTGGTGGTTGAAGATGACCACATTGGCACCGGTTGCCCGTACCATCACCGCAACTTCTTCCACCTTGCCCTTGCCGGCAAACAAGGCAGCGTCGGGCCGCTGGCGCTTGCCCTGGATGATGCCGGTGACAGTGACATTGGCAGAACGCACCAGCTCGGCGCATTCGGCAACATTTTCCTGATGATCCGGATCACCAAAATCCAGACAGACCAGTACAGCCTGGTCTCCAATATCGGGACGATCAAACACAGTATTCATAACCGTAGGAGAAAGGCAGGTCTGCAGCACAGATGCTGCCTGCAGCCCAACCTGGCATGAAAAAAGGCCGACAAACCGTGTCGTGATGACACAGCCTGGCGGCCCGTGGAGGATACAGCGCTCGGCCTGATCAGGCGTCTTGCTGATCCTGCTTCTGACCCGGATGTTCGTGCGGGATGTTTACCGGACGGGCCGGTACCACGGTGGAGATGGCGTGCTTGTAGACCATCTGGGTTACCGTGTTTTTCAACAGCACGACGTATTGGTCAAAAGACTCGACCTGACCCTGCAGCTTGATGCCGTTTACCAGGTAGATGGAAACCGGCACGTGTTCCTTACGCAGGATGTTCAGGAACGGGTCTTGTAACATTTGCCCTTTAGAGCTCATTCGTTTTCTCCGAATCGTTGATTGTTGTATTAAGTAATCTTTTAAACCCGGCTGGCATGCTTATTTTTAGCAGAAAAAAACCCAGCCTACTATTTTTTACCACTCTTGCCCCAGCGCACTTCCTTCTCGCGCCCACGCATCTTGGACATCGGTTTGGGCTTGGCCCTGGTTTTTTCCTTGGACTCTTCGGTATCGAAGGGGTTTTCCGAGGTTTTGTACTGTACTCGCAAGGGCGTACCCTGCAGTTTGAACACCTTGCGGAAGGTATGTTCCAGATAACGTGTATAACTTGCCGGAATCGCATCCAGTGCATTGCCGTGAATGACGATGATAGGCGGATTCATCCCGCCCTGGTGAGCATAACGCATCTTGGGACGCATCAGGCCCGAACGCGGCGGGGCCTGACGTTCAACTGCAACATTCAGCACACGGGTCAGCTTGGGTGTGGCCAGTTTCACCATCGCTGCCTGGTAGGCTTCATCAATGGATTTGAACAGATCCGCCACACCACGGCCTTCCAAAGCAGAAATGTAATGGAACTTGGCAAAGTCCAGGAAGCTGATCTTGCGCGCGATATCGCGCTTGATGGTTTCCTTTTGTTCGAAGTCCAGGTTGTCCCATTTATTGACTGCCACTACCAGAGCGCGACCTGCCTCCAGGGCGAAACCGGCAATGGTGGCATCCTGCTCGGAGATATCCAACTGTGCATCCAGCACCAGCACTGCCACATTGGCGTCTTCGATCGCCTTCATCGTCTTGATGACGGAAAACTTTTCGATGGCTTCGTTTACCTTGCCACGACGCCGCACACCGGCCGTGTCAATAATGGTATAGGTATGGCCTTCGCGCTCGAAATCAATATAGATGCTGTCACGCGTTGTACCCGCCTGGTCGAAGGCGATGACGCGCTCTTCCCCCAGAATGGCATTCACCAGCGTGGATTTGCCCACATTCGGGCGGCCGATGACGGCAAACTTGGGGTGATAGCGGTCTTCTTCCTCCACTTCTTCGGGGAAGTCTTCCAGCACCATATCCATCAGTTCGCGCACGCCGTCACCGTGTGCCGCGGAAATCACCAGCGGCTGGCCCAGTGCCAGTTCGTGGAATTCAGCACCGGCGATGGCATGGCTGATGCCCTCTGCCTTGTTGACTACCAGAAACACCGGTCGGTCGATCTGACGCAGGCGATTGGCAATGATCTTGTCCTGCGGCGTGATGCCGGTACGGCCATCCACCAGGAACACCACGGCATCGGCCTCATCCACGGCCTGCAGCGTCTGCTTGGCCATCTCGAACAGGATGCCTGCATCGACCACGGGTTCAAAACCGCCAGTGTCTACCACCAGATACGGTTTCCCGCCCACACGACCATGGCCGTAATGGCGATCGCGGGTCAGGCCGGGCTGGTCGGCGACCAGGGCGTCACGGCTACGGGTGAGCCGGTTGAAAAGGGTCGACTTGCCCACATTGGGGCGGCCGACCAGTGCTACGGTTGGTTTCATGGTTACAGCTTTTACTCAATCGACAGCAGCGACAGGCGACCATTCTGCCCCTGCACCAGGGCAGATGCGCCCAGGGAGAGGGGTTGGGCGACGGTGCCTTCGCTGCCTAGTTTCACACGGCCCACCAGACTGCCGCTCTCGTTGGACAGCAGATGGCCGTAGCCCTCGCCATCGATCACCAGAACAAAACGTCCTAGCATGGCAGGGCCAGATACATTACGGAATTTCAGTGCGTCGGTTTTCCACAGATTGCGACCAGTGCTGCGATCATACGCCCACACCGAACCATCTTCCGCAGTGACATACAGCTTGCTGTCATCCAGTGCCACACCACGGCTGGATGACAGCTCTCTTGCCCACATCAGGCTACCGCTCTTGGCATCGAAGCAGGCAACGCGCCCCTGATAGGCTACGCTGCATACCTGCCCGGCATCGTAGACCGGGCGGCTGGTGATGTCGGTGATGCGTTCCAGCTCGGTGGCACCGCGCGGGTTGGCAACCACACCTTCCCATAGCGTGTTGCCATTGGCCGGGCTGATGATGTCCAGCTTGCCACCGGGCAGGCCCACCATGACCGCCTCATTCCCCACCGCCTGCATGGAACCGGTATTACGTACCAGCAACTGTGGTTGTGTGCGTGCTACCGACCATTGCTGCTTGCCATCGGCAAGGCTGAAGCCGGTCAGACGACCATCATTGCTGCGCACCACTACCATGCCGGCGGCAATTTGCGGGGCTTCCAGCGCCACGCTGGTGAGGGTTTGTTCCCACAACTGCTTGCCGCTGCTGCGCTCAACCGCCAGCAGTTTGCCGTCCTGAGTGCCGACAATCACGGTATCACCCGCAACAGCCACGCCAGTGGAAAGCTCGCGCTTGAGGGAAACGTCAGCGCTGACGCGTCCGGACAAGGCATCCACGGTGCGGATGCGACCGGAAGCATCAGCCGAGATGACGTTTCCGTTGGCATACACCGGGGAGAATGCATTGTCGGAGGCGGCCTGCGACAGGCTCCACTTCACGTTCAGGGCCTGGATAGGCTTGATGGCCGCCAGCGGTGTGGGTTTTGCAGCGGAAGAACTTTCAAACCAGCTGGCGCAGCCGGCCAGCAAGAACGAGGAAAGAACAGCAGTAACCAGCAATTGGCGGCGCATCAATTAACCTCCCAGTGCGTCGAGTTTGGTCTGAATGAACTGGCGGTTGGGTGATTCCCCCACCAGCTTGGCCAGGGCGGCCTTGTACGCATCACGGGCAGCGGCCTTATCGCCTTTAGCGGCATGCACATCACCCTTCAAATCAAGGAACAGTGCATCAAAGGCGCTGGGGTGAGCCTGACCAAGTTCCGCAATGGCGGCATCGTAATGCTTCTGATCCAGCTGAATGGTGGCCAGGCGCAGGTGCGCCACGGCAACCATGGCCTCATCCTTCACATTCTGCACCACCCAGGAAAGCTGGGTCTGGGCTGTGGCCAGATCGTTCTTTTCAAACGCAACCTTGGCCGCCAGCAAGGCGGCATCGGCGGCGTAGGCCGTAGCGGCATAGTCGGACTGCAGCAATGCTGCTGCCGACTTGAGCTTGGCCACATCCTGCGTCTGCGCAGCCTGCTCCACATCGGCAAACACCACGGCGGCCTTACTGGCCTGCGCAGCCTGATAGTAGCCATAGCCCTTATAGCCCAGGTAGGCCACGCTGATGGCCAGCACTGCGCCGCCAATCAGTTTGCCCCACTGTTGCCAGAAGGCTTTCATGGAGTCGATCTGTTCCTGTTCCTGCAAGTCGTACGCCATTGCGCACCCCCCTTATATCAAGCCTTGATCGCGGCAATGGTTGAAGCGACCTGGTCCAGCGCCACGGTTTGCTGTGCTGCCTCGGCACGCATGGGCTTGACCACGGCCTGACCAGCCGCCATTTCGTTTTCACCGATGATGACGGCAAACTCTGCACCGCTGCCATCGGCCTTTTTCATTTGTGACTTGAAGCTGCCTTCACCCAGGTGCTGGATGACCGACAGCCCGGCACTACGCAACTGCTGGGCCAGTTTCATCGCATACATGGCGGCACCATCGCCCTGCTGCACGATGTAGACATCCACGCTGCGTGCCGCCGGCAACAAACCCTTGTCCTGCAACAGCAGCAGCACGCGCTCCAGACCCATGCCAAAACCGATGCCCGGTGCAGGCTTGCCACCCAGTTGTTCAATCAGGCCATCGTAACGGCCACCGGCACATACCGTGCCTTGTGCGCCCAGTTCGGTGGTCACCCACTCGAACACGGACTGATTGTAGTAATCCAGGCCACGGACCAGGCGCGGGTTTTCGACAAAGTCGATGCCCAGTGCGCCAATCATGGCCTTCCAGCCTTCGTAATGGGCGCGTGAGGCTTCGCCCAGATAATCGGACAAGCGCGGCGCATTATTGGCCATGTCCTGCAATGCCGGATTCTTGGTATCCAGCACGCGCAGCGGATTGGTATACAAACGGCGTTTGCCGTCTTCATCCAGAATGTCGACAAAGCCTTCCAGATAGCTGATCAGCGCCTTGCGGTGAGCGGCACGTTCTTCGGCATTGCCCAGCGAGTTGATTTCCAGACGGACATACTGGCTCAGGCCCAGGCGCTGCCACAGGTCGGCAGTCATGGCGATGATTTCGGCGTCGATATCCGGACCGGCAAAGCCCAGCGCCTCGATACCCATCTGGTGGAACTGACGATAGCGGCCTTTTTGCGGCTTTTCGTGACGGAACATCGGGCCCATATACCACAGCTTCTGCGTGGTGTTGTACAGCAAGGTATGTTCCACCACGGCACGCAAGGTACCGGCGGTACCTTCCGGACGCAGCGTCAGGCTGTCTCCGTTGAGGCTGTCGACAAAGGTGTACATTTCCTTTTCGACCACATCGGTCACTTCGCCAATGGCCCGCACAAACAGCGGTGTGGTTTCCACAATCGGGGTGCGGATGTTCTGATAGCCATAGTCGGCCAGCAGCTTGCGCAGTACGCCTTCAAAGTATTCCCATTGGTACGACTCGGCGGGCAGTACATCATTCATGCCCTTGATTGCCTGCAATTTTTGCGCCATTTGATATTTTTTCTTGCTATTCGGTTGATCTTGCCAGCCCGGTGCTGCCTGCGCTCAGCGCTGCGGCAGGATGGGAATGGTGCGTGCAGCCGGTGCTTCCCGACGCTTGCTGCCACCTTCACCAAAACGGCTGTGAACATAGTTGTTCACCAGCGCCATGAATTCTGCCGCGATATTGTCGCCTTTCAGGGTGACATCTTTCTGACCATCCACGTAGACCGGTGCCACCGGTACCTCTCCGGTGCCCGGCAGCGAAATGCCGATGTCGGCCAGCTTGCTTTCGCCCGGACCGTTTACCACACAGCCCATCACCGCCACCTTCATGTCTTCTACGCCAGGGTACTGCAAACGCCAGATGGGCATCTGCTCGCGCAGATAGCTTTGAATCTGGTCGGCCAGTTCCTGAAAAAAAGTGCTGGTGGTGCGGCCACAGCCGGGACAGGCAGTCACCAGCGGGGTGAAGCTGCGCAAGCCCATGGTTTGCAGCAGTTCCTGCGCCACCACCACTTCACGGGTACGTGCTTCGCCCGGCTGCGGCGTGAGCGAAATACGGATAGTATCGCCAATGCCTTCCTGCAACAGAATGGCCAGCGCCGCGGAAGAAGCCACGATGCCCTTGCTGCCCATGCCGGCTTCGGTGAGGCCCAGATGCAGCGGGAAATCGCAACGCTTGCCCAGATCACGGTAAACGGTGATCAAATCCTGCACATTGCTGACCTTGCACGACAGCAGGATGTTATCTGCCGGCAAACCAAGCTCCATCGCCTTGTCGGCGGACTCCAGTGCCGACACGATCAGCGCTTCGCGCATCACCAGTTCCAGTGGCAAGGGCTGCGGCTTGCGATTGTTGGCATCCAGCATGCGTGCCAGCAGCGCCTGATCCAGGCTGCCCCAGTTCACGCCGATGCGCACCGGTTTGTCCAGCTCGGCCGCGGTGCGGATCATGTAGGCGAACTTGTCGTCCCCCTTGGCACCCTTGCCGACATTGCCAGGATTGATTCGGTATTTGGCCAGCGCGCGGGCACAGTCGGGGTATTCCTTGAGCAGGCGTTCGCCATTGAAATGGAAATCGCCCACCAGCGGGACATCACAGCCCATGTCGTCCAGGCGCTGACGGATTTCCGCCACGCGCGCGGCAGCTTCCGGCGAATTGACCGTAATGCGCACCAGCTCGGAGCCTGCCTGGGATAACTGATAAACCTGTTCTACGGTGGCGATGGCGTCTGCCGTGTCGGTATTGGTCATGGACTGCACCACAACCGGTGCAGCCGACCCCACCATGACATGCCCCACACGCACCTGGCGGGTGGGGCGTCGCGCGATATTCACGCTATTCATGCAACAATCCGCATTTACTTGAGTTTAATTTTGGCAGTAGTGCCACGAATCTTGTCGGCCAGCGCTACCGGCTGTCCGTTAAAACTGAGTTCAACCTGGGCCGCATTGCCAATTTTCAGCTGGAACGGCGGCGTACCGCTCAACTCCTTACTGCCACCTGCTTCCAGCGTGCCAAATTGCAGCTTCTTGCCGGTGGCATCAATGACGGAGATCCACGCTGCCTGCTTGGCACTGAGGCTGATCTTGCCGGTCGCGGCGCTGGCGGTGGCATCCCCTGCACTTGGCGCGCTGGCCTGCGGCTTGCTGGCTGGCGGGGCCGGCTGCGTCACCACGGCGGGGGCCGATGCAACCGGCTGCGTAATGGCCGTTGGCGCGGCTTGCGGCGCGGATGCCGCCGCGGGCTGCGGCAAGGCAGCCGAGGCTGGCGTCGCTGCCGAGGCGGCCTGTTCCGTCAGCATGGGTTGCAAGCTTTGCTTGCTGTCATCCGCCTTATCGGCGGGCCGCGACAGGAACCAGGCGACGGCAGCAGCCAGTGCCGCCAGCAGCAGTACGATGATCAGCCATTTGCCGGCCTTACCGCCCGCTGCCTGTGCGCTGTCCAGTCCGCTTGCCTGCGCAGCGTGTGCCACGGCATCACCCTGCGCCTCATGCTTGACCAGATTGACCACGTCATTGACTGCCGATGGAAACTGCTGCTCCAGCCTGGCCATCAATGGTTCCGGGTCAACCCGGAGAAAGCGCGCATAATTCCTGACGAAACCACGGACAAAGGTTGCACCCGGCAATTGCTGGAAATCATCGTGTTCGATGGCTTCCAGTTGGCGGATGGAAAGCTTCAGCCTGTCGGCCACTTCGCCCAGGCTCATGCCGGCCCGCTCGCGCGCTGCTTTCAGCGCCGCACCGACCTCAAAGCCGGCAGGCTGGTCATTTGCTTCCTGTTCCATCTTCAGCTTCCACTCAACAGCATTTGAGTTTCCTTGGAGTCCGGGTATTTGTTTTTCAGCAGGGCCGAATATTCCGCCTCATGCGCCCGGTCTCCCCCTTTTCTGGCAATTTGCACCCCCAGCCACAGCACATCGGCACCGGGCGGGGTATTCCCGACAATTTTCAGCAAGCGGGAAAAATAAAAGGATGCCAGCTTGGCATTGCCCAGCTCCAGATGCAAGGCCGCCAGCTCCCGCAGTGCGGGCGGATAGTCCGCAGACAGCCGCAATGCGGTCAACAGGTAATCATTGGCCTGGGTGGTTTCACCCAGTTTTACACTGCAACGGCCCATGTTCAGATAGGCCGTTTGCGGGGTTTGATACAGCGGATTGGCGATTGCCTTGGCCAGATAATCCATGGCCTGCCGCGGGCGATCATGTTCGCACAGAAACTGGCCATAGTTGTTATTGGCTTCTGGACTGTTTGGGTCGACCTGCAAAGCCTTCAGAAAGTTCTTCTCGGCATCGGCATCCAACTGCATCAGCGTGAAGATGTAGGCACGGGTAAGGTAGGCACCGACAAAGCCGTCATCGGCATTGACGGCATCGTTGGCCGACTCCAGCGCCACCGGCAAATTGCCGAGGGAAGCATATTCGACGGCCAACTGGCTGCGGATTTCCGCCAGTTTCCGGTTGGCCGGAGCGGCGAATGCGACACAGGAATACGCCAACAGGCTCACTGCCATCCACACTCGCCACTTGATCATTCTTGATTCTCCTGCGCGATCTGCATCCATTTGACCTGACGGCGGGTCTTGTCCATCACCTGTCCCGCCAACTGCCCACAGGCGGCATCGATATCGTCGCCGCGGGTTTTCCTTACGGTAACCACGTAGCCTTGCTCCTGCAACATTTCCCGGAAAATACGGATTGCATTATTGCTGGAGCGATCGTACCCCGAATTGGGGAAGGGATTGAACGGTATCAGGTTGAACTTGCACGGTACATCGCGCACCAGTTCCAGCAGTTGGCGCGCATGTTCCGGCCGGTCGTTGATGCCGTCCAGCATCACATATTCAAAGGTGATGAAATCGCGCGGGGCCTTTTCCAGATAACGCTGGCAGGCTGCCATCAGCTCCTTGAGCGGATATTTCTTGTTGATGGGGACGATTTCATCGCGAATCGCATCGTTGGGGGCGTGCAGGCTGACGGCCAGCGCCACCGGACAGGCTTCGCGCAGGCGGTCCATCTGCGGCACCAGGCCGGAGGTGGACAGCGTCACACGGCGGCGGCTGAGGCCGTAGCCGTGGTCGTCCAGCATGATTTGCAGCGCGCTGACCACATTGTCGAAGTTGGCCAGTGGCTCGCCCATGCCCATCATCACCACATTGGAGATGACGCGTTCGTTCTTGGGCGTCACGCCCATGGCCTTGTTGGCCCACCACAACTGGCCGATGATCTCGGCGGTGGAGAGATTGCGGTTGAAACCCTGGCGGCCGGTGGAGCAGAAGGTACACTCCAGCGCACAACCCACCTGGGATGACACGCACAAGGTGCCGCGGTCGTCTTCCGGAATGAACACGGTTTCCACACCGTTGCCGGTGCCGACGTCAAGCAGCCACTTGCGGGTACCATCACTGGACGCCTGCCCGGTCATCAGCGACGGTACGCGCACCTCGGCACGCTCGTGCAGCTTGGCACGCAGGCTCTTGGCCAGGTCGGTCATCGCGTCGAAATCGTCTTCGCCCATCTGGTGCATCCAGCGCATCACCTGCTTGGCACGGAAGGGTTTTTCTCCCATGGCGGCAAAGTGTTCGGTCAACTGGTCCAGATTGAAGTCGAGCAGGTTGGTTTTCATGCAATCCTCGGTAAAACAGCGGCAGCCACCAGGCTGCCGCCAGATACATCCATTACGGCAGAACGAGATTAACGGGAGTAGATCTCGGAAGCGGCAAAGAAGTAAGCCACTTCGATGGCAGCGTTTTCAGCGCTGTCGGAGCCGTGTACGGCGTTAGCGTCGATCGACTCGGCGAAGTCAGCGCGGATGGTGCCGGCGTCAGCTTTTTTCGGGTCGGTGGCGCCCATCAGTTCGCGGTTCTTGGCGATGGCGTTTTCACCTTCCAGAGCCTGGATCATCACCGGGCCGGAAACCATGAAGTCAACCAGATCCTTGAAGAAAGGACGTTCTTTGTGTACGGCGTAGAAGCCTTCGGCTTCTGCACGGGACAGTTGCTTGAGCTTGGCGGCTACAATTTTCAGACCGGCGGATTCGAAACGGTCGTAGATCTTGCCAATCACGTTCTTGGCGACGGCATCCGGCTTAACGATGGACAGGGTACGTTCAATTGCCATAAATATCTCCCAAATACTCCCAAATAACAGAACAAGTGGCTAAACTAGGCTGTAGCTTATCCACTCGGGTTACGCAATTCTGAGGAACCCGACATTTTACCAGCCTTTTCAAGCCTCTGCTGCATAAAATTCAAGGCCATGACAGAACAAAACCAAGGGCAGCACCCCGGCACGGAGCCGGATGAAAAAGACCTCAACAGCAAGCTGAAAAAGCGGCTGGCGATTGCCGGCGGCCTGGTGGCCGTGGCGCTGGCGGCAATTCCGGTATTGGATGGCATGAAAAAGCCCAAAGTGGACATGACAGCCAGCACACCAGCAGGCAGTTCGGGCAAGATCGTCAACCCCACCTCAGCCCCGGCAGCAGAAGTACCGGCTGCCGAACCCACCAGCGCCAGTACCCCCGTGGCCGAAGCCAGCGCACCCGTAACGGATGCGGGCAGCTCGCCCTCGCCCGCAGCACCACTTGCTGCGCCCCCGCAGACTCCGGATATCAGCAAAACCCCGGCGGTGGCCAGTGCCAAACCGGTGACAGCACCGCTGGCGCACCCGCCTGCCGGCAAAGCTGCCGGCAAGCCCCCCACCAGCACCACCAGCAACACACCCAATCCGGCCCCGCCAGCGATGACCAACACCGCTGCACCGCACACAGCGGCCAGCAAGCCTGCACCATCTGCCAGCCCCGTGCCATCGGTGGTGGTGAGTAATGCAGAAACCACCGCCCTGCCCCAGAGCGCGCCACTGAGCAAGGCCAAGCCGGAAGGCAGCTCGCTGGGCTACAAGTTGCAGTTGGGCTTGTTTTCCAGCACGGGCAATGCTGAAAAACTGGTGAAGGAGCTAAAGGCCAAGGGTATCGAGGCGCATACCGAAACCCGTGTGCAACTGGGACCATTCAAAAGTCGCGCCGAGGCGGACGAGGCCATGGCCAAGCTGCGCAGCCTGGGCTACACCGCACTGCTGGCTCCCGCCGGTCAGTAATTGCACCAATCAGCACACCGGCCCGCCCTTCAACAAGGCGGGCCTTGTGTTTGCCCCGATGAAAAAAAGCAGCCACGGCTGCCTGAAGGTGAATCAGAGGATGCACACCATGTCCGGAGCAAGAGAAGCCAGGCGATGAGCACGGCTCCCCTTGCTGCCGCTCAACCCAGGGTTGGCATGGCAAATTCTGCGCTCTGCACCTGCCCGGCCGGCCAGCGGCTGGTAATGGCCTTCATGCGGGTGTAAAAACGCACACCTTCCGGGCCGTGCATGTGATGGTCGCCAAACAGCGAGGCTTTCCAGCCGCCAAAGCTGTGGAAGGCCATGGGCACCGGAATCGGCACATTGATGCCCACCATGCCCACCTGAATGCGATGGGCAAACTCCCGCGCCGCGCCGCCATTGCGGGTAAAGATGGCCGTGCCATTGCCATAGGCGTGCTGGTTGATCAGCTTTACTGCCGCCTCCAGACTGTCCACCCGCACCACGGCCAGCACCGGGCCGAAGATTTCTTCCTGATAGATGGTCATCTCCGGGGTGACGTGATCGAACAGCGTGCCGCCGATGAAGAAGCCTTCCTCGCAGCCTGGCACCACCAGGCCACGGCCATCCACCACCAGTCTGGCGCCTTCGGCCACCCCTTGCGCGATATAGCCGCTCACCTTGTCCAGATGCTGGCGCGTTACCAGCGGACCCATTTCGGCCTTGGGGTCGGTTCCGACATTGATGCGCAACTGGCGGGTACGCTCGGCCAGCCGCGCCACCAGCGTGTCAGCCACCTCACCCACGGCCACGGCCACGGAGATGGCCATGCAACGCTCGCCAGCCGAACCATAGGCCGCACCCATCAGCGCTTCGATGGTCATGTCCAGGTCGGCATCCGGCAGCACCACCATATGGTTCTTGGCCCCGCCCAGCGCTTGCACCCGCTTGCCGTGTGCGGCACCGGTTTCATAGATATAGCGGGCAATCGGGGTGGAGCCGACAAAGCTGACCGCGGCCACGTCTGGATGGGTAAGCAGGCCATCTACCGCCAGCTTGTCGCCTTGCAGCACATTGAACACGCCATCCGGCAGCCCGGCTTCCTGCAGCCATTCGGCAATCAAGACAGCAGCGGACGGATCGCGCTCGGAAGGCTTGAGGATGAAGGTATTACCGCAGGCCAGCGCCACCGGGAACATCCACATCGGCACCATGGCCGGGAAGTTGAACGGTGTGATGCCGGCCACTACGCCCAGCGGCTGGCGCATGGTCCAGGCATCCACGCCGGTGGCCACCTGCTCGGTGTATTCGCCCTTGAGCAACTGCGGAATGCCGCAGGCAAACTCCACCACTTCCAGCCCGCGCTGCACTTCGCCCTGAGCGTCGGACTCCACCTTGCCATGCTCGCTGGAAATCACCGCTGCCAGTTCGCGCTGGCGTTCCTCCAGAATGCTTTTGAAGCGGAACAGGATGCGCGAGCGCTTGAGCGGAGACAGTGCCGCCCAGGCCGGAAAGGCCGCATGGGCGGCGGCCACGGCGGCGGCCACATCCTGCGGCTCGGCCAGGGCCACTTCGGCCTGCGGACGTCCCAATGCCGGGTTGAACACGGCACTGTAACGTTGTGCCACACCAGCAGTACGCTGGCCATTGATGAAATGCGGAATCTGCAACATGGTTTCTCCTTGCTGCGGGCAAGCCGGGGGCCTGCCCCTGAGCGGTGGGCATCAAATGGAAAATGAGCGGGAATGTGACAACCAGCGCCGGACCAGGACAGCCCGGCGCCATGGCCTCAATCAGGTAGTTGCAACAGCCATTCGTGCTGCGGGTCGTTGTGGAAGGACCACTGGCGTTTGGGCCCGGCCATCACGTTGAGGTAATAGGACTGGTAGCCATAGGGCACGCACACCGGGTGATAGCCGCGCGGCACCATCATCACGTCGTGGTTTTCCACGGCGTGGGATTCGTCCAGGCTGCGGTCGTCGGTGTAGACCCGCTGGAAGGCAAAACCCTGCGGCGGGTCGATGCGGTGGTAATAAGTTTCTTCCAGTGCGCTTTCCGCTGGCAGATTGTCCAGATCGTGCTTGTGCGGCGGGTAGCTGGAAGAATGGCCGGACGGGGTGATCACCTCCACCACCAAGAGGCCGTCGGCCGGCTCGGTCTGCGGCAGGATGTCAGTCACATAGCGGGTGTTGGCCCCCTTGCCGCGCACACTGCGCTGCATGCTGGCAGGGGCAATCAGCCGCACCTCGCGGCCCGGCTGGCCAGGTGCCGAACACAAGGCCACTTCGGCCGGGGTCAGTGCGGTGATGGTAAGAGGCTCGCCGGCCGGGACATACACCGCCCACGGTGCCTGCTCGTCGAACACGCTGCTGCGCTCGCCCAGGCTGTCCCAGTACAGACTACCTGCCTGCACCGCCACCTTGCCGGTCAGCACCACCAGACAGCATTCGCGCCCGGCATCCTGCCAGCTTTCCTGTTCACCCACCGCCAGCCGCACGGCGCGGAAACCCACATGTTGCCAACCGGCGCTGTGCGGGGTGATGTCGGCAATTTCGCGCCCCTTGCCTGCCTTGACCAACAAGCTCATGCCACATTCCTTTCCTGCTGATTGATGGCCGCCACCAGTGCGGACAAGGTGCGATAGCCCTTGTCGGCGTATTCATAGCTGGGGGCGACGACCGGGTCCTGCTCGGCCTCCACCACCAGCCAGCCCTGATAATCATGCTGCGCCAGTGTGTGCAGGATGGCGGCAAAGTCGATGCAGCCATCACCCGGCACGGTAAACGCGCCATTGATCACCGCCTGCAAAAAGCTCCAGTTGCCGTTCCAGGCCTGTTTCACCACTTGCGGGCGCACATCCTTGCAATGCACATGCACCACGCGGGCAATATGTTTGTTCAGTACGGCCAGCGCATCGCCACCGGCAAAAGTGATGTGGCCGGTATCAAACAGCAGGCCGACTTCCGGGCCGGTCACCGCCATCAACTGGTCGATGTCCTGCGCGGTTTCGACATAGGCCCCCATATGGTGGTGATAAGCCAGGGTGATGCCGCGTGATTGCAGATGGCGGGCAAATTCGTTCAGCCGCGCGCCATAGGCCAGCCATTGCTGTTGACTGGTGAAACGCGGGCGCTTGTACAAGGGCTGGGGCTGGCCCTGAATGGCACTGGCCACCTCGCCATACACCATCACCTTGCAGCCGTTTTGCACCAGCAATTGCAGATGCGGCTCCACGCGGCGGATTTCCTCTTCCACGCTGCTTTCCGCCAGATATCCGGAATGCCAGCCGGAAACGCACTCCACGCCATAAGGCTGTAATACGGCAGCCAGCGTTTGCGGGTCGCGCGGAAACTTGTTGCCCAGCTCGAAGCCCTGATAACCGATGCGCGCACCTTCGCGCAAAATGGTGTCCAGTGTGACCTCCCCGCCCAGCGAGGGCAGGTCGTCATTGCACCAGGAAATGGGGTTGATGCCGATTTTTACCTGAAATGGCTTGTTCATGATGGTCTCCCGGTGGCTTAGCGCGGCTGGCGACGGCTGCGCCAGATGTCGATCAGGGTTTCAAAATTGCCACGGGCGGCTGCAATCAGCCCGGCATCGTCCAGTTCGCCGGCCAGCCAGCGTTGTGACGGTTCGTGGAACAGCGTGCGTCCCACCATGAAACCACGGCAGCTGCGGCTGGCGGCCGCATCGGCAAAACCCTGACGCAGCACATCCAGCGAAGCATGCAGGCCCAGCAGCACCACGCCACGGCAATAGGGGTCACGCTCGGCCAGCAGCGCGTCCACCGCCTGCCATTGCGCGGCCGACATGGATTCCAGCTTCCACCACTCCGGATAGATGCCCAGATTGTAAAAACGCTTGAGTGCGCGCAGCACGGTGTCCGACTGTTGCGGCAGCTTTTTCGACGGAATCACTTCCAGCAGCAGCTCATGTCCGCTCAGTTGAGCGGCTTCGTAAATGGCGCGCACCTGGGCTTCCTGCTCCAGCCGGTTTTCCAGTGTGTCGTCCGGGTGGTACTGCACCAGACATTTGATGATGTGTTCCTGCGGCCAGCTTTCCAGCCGGGCGGTGGCGGTGCGGCCACGGTCGAATTCCAGCGGGTTGGAACCGGGCAGTTCCACCGGACGGCCTATCCACCAGCCGCGACCGGTGGCGGCATACATGGCGTCCTCGCCGTAGCGGTCATCCACCAGAATGCCGATATGGCCTTGCAATTGCAGTGCGCTTTCGGTTTGCGCCACCGCCTCCACCAGCAGGCGCTTGAGCACGGAAATGCGCGCCTCGTCCGCCCCGCTTTGCCGCGCCAGCTCGAAAAACTGGTTGCGGTGGTCGAAGGCAAACACGCACAGGTCATCCCATTGCTTGCGCTTGATGCTGACCCGGTGCAGGCGGCTGAGCGTGGCATCGTCACCCGGTCGCAGCGGTGTCTGTTCCAGACCGAGGAAATAATCCAGTTCGGCCGGAGTGGGCATGGCTGGCGAGCAGCCATGGCGCGACACCACCAGCGCGCCGCAGGCATTGGCGCGGGTGCAGCACCAGCCATAGTCGCGGCCATGCAGCCAGCCGGACAAGAAGCCGGACAGAAAGGCATCGCCCGCGCCCAGCACATTCATCACTTCCACCTGCGCGCCCTTGACCGAGAACGCATCCTCGATACGCGCCGGGATGGCACCAGGAATCACCGCGCAGCCCAGCGGGCCACGCTTCACCACCAGCGTGGCCTGCGGAGCCAGCTGGCGCACGGTGGCCAGGCTGGTGAGCAAATCGTCCGAGCCCCCGGCGATATTGATTTCTTCTTCGGTGCCGACAATCAGGTCGAACAGCGGCAGCACCGATTGCAAATGGGCAGTCACCCCGTCGCTGGCGATATAGCGCTCCTCGCCATTGCCACGGCCGGTAATGCCCCACAGCACCGGGCGATAGTCGATATCCAGCACGGTGCGCACATCGTGCTTTCGTGCCAGCGCCAGCGCCTTGCGGCTGGCGGCATTCACCTTGGCAGTGGAAAAGTGGGTGCCGGTAATCAGCAGCGCCTTGCTGGAGGCAATGAAGTCTTCATTGATATCCGCTTCTTCCAGCGCCATATCGGCACAGTTTTCACGGTAGAACAGCAGGGGGAAGGTATCGCGGTCCTTGATGCCCAACAGCACCAGCGCGGTAAGCCGCTCCGGGTCTACCTTCACCTGGCTGACATCACAGCCTTCGGCAGACAGGGTGTCCAGCAGGTAGCGGCCCATGTGTTCGTCGCCCACGCGGGACAGCATGGCCGACTTCAGGCCGAGGCGGGCAGTACCGAAAGCGATGTTGGCGGAGGAGCCGCCCAGATAGCGGGCAAAGCTGCTGGCGTCTTCCAGCCGGGCTCCCAGTTGGCGGGCATACAAGTCGATGGCCAGTCTGCCCAGGCAGATCAGGTCCAGCGGTCGGTCGGCAGCAAAATGGGTGGTGTTTTGCATGATGTACATTCTTTGTCTCGTTGAGTGACTGTCCGCCGCTGCGGCCCGCTTCCACCCGCCCGGGGAAGTGCGCCGTCAGCCTTATCGGTGAAGTCCAGCATAAATCGGCGGCCTGACGAATGCAACTTTTTTTTCGTATTTATTTTCTAATAGAAATTATTTTCCGAAAAATGTTTTTGTAGTGCGCCGGTTTCACTCTAAAATGACGCCATCCACATTGCCGAACATTCCTGCCATGACCAAGGAAATAAGCGCCGATCAGCTGATGCAACGCATCGCCGAGGAATACGAAGACCTGAGCAAGCAGCTGAAAGTCATTGCCAAATATGTAGAAGAACACCGCCAGACCCTGGTGCTGGAACGCATTACCGACATTGCCCAGGCCTGCGAGGTGCAACCTTCCGCCATCGTGCGTTTTGCCCAGCGCTTTGGTTTCAGCGGCTTTTCCGATATGCAGACGGTGTTCCGCGATGCCTTTGCCCCGGCCGGTGGCAATGTCAACAATTACCAGAAGCGCATCCGCAGCGTGATTGCCACCCAGGACACGCCGCTGAGCAATACCCAGGTGACGCAGAACTTCATCACGGCCTGCCAGCAAGGGCTGGACGAGTTGTCGCAAGCGCTGGACCCGGCGGCCATCGACAAGGCGGTGGAACTGCTGGTGAAGGCGGAGAATATCTATGTGGTGGCGGTACGGCGCATGTTTCCGATTGCCAGCTATATCAGCTATGCCTTGCAACACACTGCCAAGCGGGTGCATCTGGTTTCCGGCCTGGGCGGCATGTACCACGACCAGATCCGCAGCATCCGCGAAAACGACCTGCTGATTGCCATCAGCTTCCAGCCCTATGGCAAGGAAACCCGTTACTGCGCGCGCGTGGCCGCGCAGAACAAGGCCAGACAACTGGTGATTACCGACAGCCAGTTAAGCCCGCTGGCACGCAATGCCGACGCGGTACTGACGGTAAAAGAGGGCACGGCGTTTTCCTTCCGTTCGCTCACCAGCACCATCAGCCTGTGTCAGGCCTTGTTCATTGCCCTGTCTTACCGGCTGGAACTGGTGATTGAAGAGACCCGCGACGCCGGGGCTTACGACGACTGATCAGCAAGGACGACATGATAAGGCCCGCGCCGGTCAGCTGACTGGCGCTCATGCCGCTGCCAAACCACAACCAGGCCAGGATGGCGGTCCATACCGGCTCCAGCAGCAGGATGAAGGCCGAACGCTGCATTGGCACCCGCGCCTGCGCCCAGCCTTGCAGGAAGAAGCGCCCGCAGGTGGCCAGCAGGATGCTCACCAGCAGCCAGCTCCAGACAGCGGGACTGAGCGCAACTGGCCAGTGTTCCGCATAAGCACTGCCGACAAAGCCGGCGCAGCCAGCCAACAGCAGTTGCAAGGCAGACAATGACAATGCCGGAGCCTGGCTCCCGGCCCTGCCGTTCAGATTGAGAAATACCGACATCGCCAGCGCCGAGGCCAGGAACAGCGCGTCCGCCGCCGCCAGTTGCCCGCCACCATGCAAGGCCATGGCCGCCACCCCCAGCGCCGCCAGCGGCATGGCCCACAAGGTTTGCACCAGCAGCACGGTGCCAAACATCAGCCGCGCCAGCACCGGGGCCAGCACCACCCCCAGGCTGCCAATAAACGCCCCCACCCCCAGGTTATTGCTCAGTTGCAGCGCCAACATCCACAGGGCCATGGCCAGCGCCAGCAAGGCCGCACTCCACCAACTGCTGGCCGGCAAACGCCATGGCAGCGGCTGGCCGCGCCAGCGCGCCAGCAAGGCCAGCACCACACCGGCGCTGCCAAAGCGCACGCCCAGAAACAGCAAGGGCGGCATGCCGCGCAGCACCTCCTTGGAACACAGCCAGCCAAAACCGGCAATCAGGGTAACCAGCACCAGCGTGGCTTCTGCCAGACCGGGACGCACAGCTTGATTCACTCTCACAACAGGATTCGGGCGCACAACAGGTTTCCGCAACAATGAAAAAACGGGAAGGCGCACCTTCCCGATCAACACCCTGCTGAGAGATTCCTGCCGCATTGCCATGCCGCATCAAGACAGCCGGGTGTGACTCCGGCCACAGTTTAACTGCTGCCACACCCGCTGTGTGATAGCGGTCTATCAGCTGCGGCGATTACGCTGGCGGTACTGGTCCGCCACCACGGCCACCACGATGATGATGCCTTTGACGATTTCCTGGTAATAGGCGTCGATACGCAGGAAGGTGAAGCCGGACGTCATGGTGCCCAGAATCAGCGCGCCAATCACCGTGCCGGTAATCTTGCCCAGGCCGCCATTGAGCGAGGTGCCACCAATCACCGCGGCGGCAATGGCATCCAGCTCATACATCATGCCCATGCCGGCCTGACCGGACACCGCCCGCGCCGACGTTACCACCCCGGCCAGCCCGGACAGCAGGCCGGCCACGGTGTACACCAAAATCAGGTGACGGTTGACATTGATGCCGGCCACCCGCGCGGCGGCGCGGTTGGCACCGATGGCGTAGGTATATTTGCCGTAGCGGGTGTAGCTGAGGATGATGTGGAAGGCCAGCGCCGTCAGCAGGAAGATGATGATGGGATTGATGCCGGCACCGATGGCGGCATAGTGGTCCGACAACATGCTGATGGGTTCACCCTGGGTGTACCACTTGGCCAAACCACGGGCGGTCACCATCATGCCCAGTGTGGCGATGAAGGGCGGGATCGCCGTTTTGGCAATCACCGCGCCGTTGATCAGTCCGCACACCAGCCCCACCAGCAAGCCGGCGGCCAGCGGTGCGATTACCGGCAGGTCGGTCAGTGATGGGAATACCGCGCGGGCAAAGTCCGAAGTTTGCGCCAGACTGGCCGACACCATGGCGGTAAGTGCCACCACCGAGCCGGATGAGAGGTCGATGCCGCCCATGATGATGATCTGGGTGACGCCCACCGCGATGATGCCGATGACCGACACCTGCAGCACCATCACGATCAGTCTTTCCTTGTTGGCGATGAAGCTTTGGCCAACAAACAGCCAGCCCAATAATTCAAATACCAGGGCCACGCCCAGCAGCACCATGAAGATGCGCGC
This sequence comes from Aquitalea magnusonii, assembly GCF_002217795.2. NCBI lineage: Bacteria > Pseudomonadati > Pseudomonadota > Betaproteobacteria > Neisseriales > Chromobacteriaceae > Aquitalea > Aquitalea magnusonii. Next base: position 568,353 of record NZ_AP018823.1, on the reverse strand, counting down.
TTCGGCGGGAAGCTTGAACCTGAACGCGCCGGACTTGGGGGATTTGCCCAGTGCTTGCGTATTGCTGATTGCCATTTTGTCTTCTCCTGCTGTTATTGTGCTTGGCTGCTCAAGCGTCTGACGCTCAACCGGCAGCCAGCGTCATGATGCTGACCTGGGTGGCGTCGGCACGGTCGACAATGCCGGTCACCCGGCCCTCATGCATCACCATGATGCGGTCACTCATGCCCAGCACCTCGGGCAGCTCCGACGAAATCATGATGACGGCCACGCCCTGCCCGGCCAGCTTGCAGATCAGTTTGTGGATTTCGGCCTTGGCGCCCACATCGATACCGCGGGTGGGTTCATCCAGAATCAGTATTTTCGGGTTGGTCAGCAGCCAGCGGCCTATCAATACCTTCTGCTGGTTGCCACCGGACAGGTTCTCGATGCGTTCTTCCAGATTCGGCGTTTTCACCCGCAGCGTGCCGGACATGGCCGCGCACATTTCATCCAGCGCCTGTTGCCGCACGAAACCGGCCTTGAGATTGTCTCCGCCCAGCACTGAAATCTGCATGTTTTCCTGAATGCTCAGGTTGAGAAAACAGCCGGTGTCCTTGCGGTCTTCGGTGAGAAAGGCCATGCCGTGCTGCATGGCAGTGCGCGGCGAATCCACCGTCACCGCCTGGCCATTGATGCGGATCTGGCCGCTGCTGGCCGGGCTGACGCCAAACAGGGTTTCCGCCACATTGCTGCGGCCGGAGCCGATCAGCCCCGCCACACCGAGGATTTCCCCCTGGCGCACGGAAAAGGACACATCGTGGAATACACCATCGAGGGTGAGCTGTTCCACTTCCAGTGCCACCTCGCCAATCGGCACGATGGTCTTGGGGAACATCTCGGTGATTTCACGCCCCACCATCATGCGGATCACTTCATCGTGGCTGAGCTGTTCCACCCGCTTGCAGCCGATGAAATGGCCATCGCGGAATACCGACACCTCGTCGGCAATCTCGAACAGCTCATTCATCTTGTGGGTGATGTAGATGATGCCCTTGCCCTGCTCGCGCAGCATGCGCACGATGCGGAACAGGTGGGCGACTTCGTGCTCGGTCAGTGCTGACGTAGGTTCGTCCATGATCAGCACGTCGGAGTTGTACGACACCGCACGGGCAATCTCCACCATCTGGCGGCTGGAAATGCTCAGGCTGGCCACCTTGGCCTCGGGGTCCAGATCGATGGCCAGTTGGGCAAACAGCTCACGGGTCATCTGGTACATTCTGGCGTGGTCGATCAGGCCGAAGCGGTTCAGCGGCTCGCGGCGGATCCAGATGTTTTCGGCAATGCTCATGAAGGGCATCAGGTTGAGTTCCTGATGAATCATGGCGATGCCGTTTTCCAGGGCATCCAGCGGCGAAGTCAGCGCGATGTCGCGACCGTGCAGGCGATAGACGCCCTGGTCCGGGATATACACCCCGGCCAGGATTTTCATCAGCGTGGACTTGCCGGCGCCGTTTTCGCCCATCAGCGCATGCACGGTACCGGCACGCAGGCGGAAGGACACATCATCCAGCGCCACCACACCGGGAAAAGCCTTGCGTACACCTTCCACTTCAATCAGCAGCGTTTCGCTGTTCACCGGCGGGTGGGACGGGGCGGCTGCCTTCGGTTTTTCCGGGGCCAGACTCAACATGGCTTGCTCTCCTCCTTGAGTACCGGGCGGCAGTCTCTTGCTACCGCCCGCTTCAGCATTAGTTGCGCGACTGGTAGTTCTTCAGGTTGGCCGGAGTAACCAGCTCGAACGGCACCCAGATCATCGACGGCAGCTTTTCGCCACGCGACAGCTTGAGAGCGGTGTCCACCGCCCCCTTGCCCTGACCGGCGGCATTCTGGAACACCGTCACTTTCAGCTCGCCGTTTTTCATCGCGGTGAGGGCATCCTGGGTGGCATCCACGCCAGCCACGATGGTTTTGTCCAGACGCTTGGCGGACTTGAGCGCCTGGATGGCACCTAATGCCATTTCGTCGTTATTCGACACCACAGCGTCAAACTGCAGGCCGGCACTCAGCCAGTTCATCATCAGGTCGCGGCCATCGGTGCGCGACCATTTGGCGGTCTGTTTTTCTACAACCCTGATGCCGTTACACGGGGCCTTGGCGATGACTTCTTCCACATCCTTGGTACGCTGGCGCGCAGCCTGGTTGGCCAGGTCGCCCATCATCACCACGATATTGCCCTTGCCCTTCATCAGGCGGCACACCTCTTTCATCTGCACGGTGCCGGATTCGGCCTCGTTGGAGCCGACAAAGGCCACCTTGGCAGGCAAGGTCTTGTCAGCCGGCATGCGGTTTACGTACACCAGCGGAATGCCGGCGCTTTGCGCCAGCTTGGTGATTTTCGGGGTGGCATCGGTATCCACCACGTTGACAATGATGGCATCCACTTTCTGGGCAATGAAGTTTTGTACCTGGCTGAGCTGGCGGCCAACATCGTTCTGCGCATCTTCAAACTGGATGTCCACACCCTTCTGGCTGCCGGCATAGGTTTTCATGTTATTGCGCAGCACGGTGAGGAAGTTGTCGTCAAAGGCGGACATGGTCACGCCCAGTTTGGCGGCGGATGCCGGCATGGCCAGCATGGTGAGGGAAAAGAACACTGCGGAACCAGCAAGCTTGGTGATGCGTTTCATTGATGCGTCTCCTGTCCTTATGGTGTGAGTTCGATCCCGACATGCCGCCGACCGCTCATGTTGCAGTGCAATGCGATGCGCATATCGTGTTGTCGTGCAGCTAAGATAAGTGAGCCGCATCAATATTGCAAATAAAATTTCATGCTGCACTGCACGTAGAAATATTTTTCTATATTTTGCCAGCGTCATCGGCCAAACAATGGCAGCAGCAGCTTGCCACACCGCAGCATAAACGGCAGTTATCTTACTGATTAACAAGATTTATTTTTGGCAAAAAGCTGGCAGTACCGAAAAATGAAAAAGCCATGCCGACATGGCATGGCTACTGATACTGCTGCCAGCTTCACCGGCAAGCAGGGATTTCAGGCAACAACCGGCTGGCGCAGGCTGTTGCACAGGGCGGCCAGGTAGTCGTAGCCCTTCTTGGCGTATTCATAGCTGGGTGCCAGCGCCGGGTCCTGCTCGGCTTCCACCACCAGCCAGCCGCGATAACCATGCCGTTGCAGCGTGGCCAGAATGGGCGCGAAGTCGATCATGCCGTCGCCCGGCACGGTAAACACCCCCTTGAGCACGGCATCCAGAAAGCTCCAATTTTCCGCCTTGGCCTGTTGCATCACCGCCCGTCGCACATCCTTGCAATGCACATGCACCACCCGGTCCACATGCTTGAGCAGCTCGACATAGGCATCGCCTCCGGCAAAAGTGATGTGGCCGGTATCAAACAGCAGGCCGACATCCGGCCCGGTGAGCGACATCAACAAGTCCAGGTCGGCACTGGTTTCGCAATACGCGCCCATGTGATGGTGATAGGCCAGGGTGATGCCCTTGCCCTTCAGCCAGGCAGCAAAGGCATCCAGCCGCGCGGCGTAATCGCGCCATTGCTGCTGGCTGGCAAAGCGTGGTCGTTGCGAAAGTGGCGTTTGCTGCTGTCCCTGCACCGAACCGGCCACCTCGCCATACACCAGCACCTGGCAACCGTTGAACACCAGCTTGTCCACATGGGCAGTGGCCGCCACGATTTCATCCTCTACCGAGCCCTCGGCCAGATGGCCGGAATGCCAGCCGGACACCACCGCCACGCCGTATTCGGCCATCTTGTCGCGCAGCGCCTGCGGGTCTTTGGGAAACTTGTTGCCCAGCTCGAAGCCGGCATAGCCGATTTCCGCGCCCTCCTGCAGGCAGGTTTCCAGCGGGATATGACCGCCCAGTTGCGGCAGGTCGTCATTACTCCAGGAAATCGGGTTGATGCCAATACGCACATCGAAATCCATCACGCTCTCTCTCCTTGTTATCATCCGGCTCAGCCCAGACGTTGACGCTGGCGGGCCTGTTCATAGTCGGCACGGGCGCTACGTACCGCTTCGCGTTCGGAAACCTCGGGAATGCCCACTTCCCACCAACTGCCGCCTTCCGGTGTGCATTGCGGGCCATCGATGCGCAGCTGGATCAGATAACTGCGGCTGGCGGCGCGGGCGCGCACCATGGCGGCCTGCAATTCGGCCACCGAGCCGACGGTTTCGGCCTCCGCCCCCAGCGAGCGGGCATTCTGGGCAAAGTCGATCTGCGGGATGCCGTGTTCGCCATGCCGACAGTCGGCCAGCATATTGTTGAAAGGCGCACCGCCGCAGGCTTGCTGCAAGCGGTTGATGCAGGCATAACCGGCATTGTCCAGCAACACCACGATGAGCTTGTGACCCAGCATCACCGAAGTGGCCAGCTCATTGTTCAGCATCAAATAGCTGCCATCGCCCACCATCACGATGACTTCGCGCTCCGGCCGGGCCATCTTCACCCCCAGGCCACCGGCCACTTCATAACCCATGCAGGAAAAGCCGTACTCCATGTGATAACCACCGGGCGTACTGGTGCGCCACAGCTTGTGCAACTCGGCCGGCAGCGTACCGGCGGCGCATACCACGATGTCGCGTTCGGCCGAATCCGCCGCCGAGGCCTGCACTGCGCCGATGGCCTCGGCATAGGTGGGCAGGCTGGCGCGCGGGCTGCGCACAATCTCGTCCACCTGACGGCGCCAGCCATTGCACAGGCGCTGGCTGTGTGCGGTCCAGTCGGCATCGGCCTGCCAGCCCTCCAGCGCTGCACTCAGTGCCGCCAACCCGACCGCAGCATCACATTGCAGGCCGTGGCCGCCCCACTTGCCGGCATCAAAACCATTCACATTAATGGACAACAGCGTGGCCTGGGCATATAGCGCATGCGAACCGGTGGTGAAGTCCTGCAGGCGGCTGCCCACCGCCAGCACCAGGTCGGCTTGGGCGGCCAGCTCGTTGGCGGCAGGGGAACCGGTGACGCCGATGGAACCGGCCAGCAAGGGATGATCCCAGGCCAAAGCCCCCTTACCCGCCTGACTCTCGCCAACCGGAATACCGTGCGTTTCGGCAAACTGGCGTAGCGCGTCAGCACCACCCGCGCTGTACAGCACCCCGCCACCGCAGACGATGAGCGGGCGCTTGGCCTGACGCAGCAGACCGGCCAGTGCCGCCAGCTCGGTGGGTTCCGCCGGTGGCTGACGGAAATGGATATCGCGCTCGGCAAAGAAGGCTTCCGGCCAGTCAAAGGCCTGCGCCTGCACATCCTGCGGCAGGGCCAGTGTCACCGGGCCGCACTGCGCCGGGTCGGTGAGGGTGGCGATGGCACGCGGCAAAGCGGTCAGCAACTGGGACGGCACCACGATGCGGTCGAAGTAGCGCGACACCGGCCGCAGGCAATCCACCGCCGACACGCCACCATCCTGAAAGTCTTCCACTTGCTGCAATACCGGGTCCGGCGCGCGCGAGATGAATACATCACCGGGCAACAGCAACATGGGCAGGCGGTTGACATGGGCCACTGCGGCGGCAGTGACCAGATTGGTACAACCGGGGCCGATGGAGGTGCTGACCGCCATCATGCGGCGGCGGAAATGCGCCTTGGCATAAGCAGTTGCAGCCAGTGCCATGCCCTGCTCATTGTGGGCGCGCAAGGTGGGCAGCACATCCTGCGCTGCCTGCAAGGCTTCACCCAGACCGGCCACATTGCCGTGGCCGAAAATGGCCCACACGCCGCCAAACAGCCGCTGCCGGCTGCCATCCGGCATGGTGACAAACTGCGCGGCCAGATAGCGCACCAGCGCCTGGGCCACGGTGAGACGTACGGTTTTCACATCCATTCTCCAGGGGGCGATGACGGCGGCTGACCGGGCGGTGCCAGCCTGTCGGCATCGAGAGTAAGGAAAATCCAGCCACTACGATATAAGATTTCCGCACGGTTGCAAATTATTTTTCATTTTAATTTTATTTTGAAAAACAATTTCCGCAAAACAAACCAGGCCTGCCCAGGCGGACAGATAGGACGACGCCGACATGTTCTCTGCCAGATACAGACGGAACTGAGCCGCCACAAGCCCACCCTGCGCAACACCGCCAGTGCTGCCAGCACCTATTGCAGCGCCTTGATGGCCTGGCCATCCTGGTGTTGATCGATCACCACGTCCAGCAGCCCCTCAATAGAGTGCTATCTGGCTCAGTACCACTGTAATGGGCAGCAGCGTTGAGTTTTCCCCTCACCACAGAAAGACCGCCATGCACGCCAACATCCGTTTTGCCATCAACCGCATCAGCGCGCCGCGCCTGTCCTTTCCCGACTATCTGGCCATGTGCCGCCGACTGGGCGTCAGCGACATTGAAATCCGCAACGACCTGAACGGCGTGGAAATCAGCAATGGCACTCTGGCCGCCCAACTGCGCGCAGCCACCGCCGAGGCCGGCATCACCATCCGCAGCATCAATGCGCTCTACCCGTTTGATGTGTTTGATACCGGGCTGCAACAACGCGCCGTACAACTGGCCGCCTACGCCCGCGACTGTGGCGCACAAGCGTTGGTGCTGTGCCCGCTCAACCGCCGCGATGACACCCGCACTGCCAGCCAGCGTCAGCAGGAGCTGATTCATGCGCTCAAACAACTCAAACCGATTCTGGACGACCATGGCATCAGCGGGCTGGTGGAGCCGCTGGGCTTTGAGGAATGTGCGCTGCGCCGCAAGTCCGAGGCTGTCACCGCCATTTACGCCGCAGCTGGTGAGCGCCATTTCCGCCTGGTACACGACACCTTCCACCACTATCTGGCTGGCGAGGACATTTTCTTCCCGGAACTGACCGGGCTGGTTCACATTTCTGGCGTGGAATCCACCCCCCTTGCCAGCAGGGAAATGCGCGATGGCCACCGCGTGCTGGTGGGCAGCGCCGACAGATTGGGCAATATCCCACAGCTAAAGGAACTGCTGGCTCGTGGCTATCAGGGTGTGGTGTCGTTCGAAGCCTTTGCCAACGACATCATGGAAGCAGCGGACAGCGAAACCCTGCTGCAAAACAGCATGGACTACATCCACCAGCAACTGGCCGGCTAAACCTGCTGGCACAACTCCGCATCACACAACAAGCAAAACCAAGGAGACAGACATGATATTAGCCATTGGTGTGATTGGCACCGTCCAATGGCTAATGTGGCTTTTTTCATTGCACATCACAGAAATTCATACCAAGCCAGTTGAACATAAAATCATGCTCAACAAAAGTCATGCCTTCCACCATCCAAACCCGATGGAGACTTATTATATTTATTCAACTCGCCTCGCATGACACGATCAAAAAAACAGAAACAAAAGCAATAAAGAAAAGATACAAATAAGGTGCTATTAAACTACGTTAGCGCAAACAAAGTGCTGTAAAATTTTTATTCTTACTTTCATGATGATCATGATGTAGTGAATTCCCATACAACAACGCTGCCTGTATCAAACAATCATGACTCCATGAATACGAAGCAAACTACCAATCTCCCCCTGCGGCAGACAAACCATAATGTTGCACGTATGAAAAACAGTATATGAAAGATGAACATGCAAAGATAATAAACAACAGAGATGCTACTTTACTCTCTACCAGCGCAACACAAACCCACAACATACACGACAGTAAACACTGCAAGACAATAAAAAAAAGCAACCATCAACAAAAAAACACCCGATTCAGCTCGCATCTTTCTTATCAAGTCATCCACATCAACAACTTCAGAAAAATCAACAATTGATTATTCAAGCTATTTATCAGATCCATCAGCATTCTCCATCCTGATCGTTGACACCACTAACTCGCCACAGCAACACTCGGTCGATATCATCCAAAAATATTGCCGACATTGGTCACAGCAAATACGATGCAGGTAATTGGGTGCAAGCAGTTCGAAATCATCAATGAACTGAGATTTGCAATAAGGGCAATCAAATTCCATTTGCAATTCCAATTAAAATTTCAATGGAATTTATCACAATGAACTTCTCTACCCATATCGATTATCTCTACCAAAATAACTGCCCGCATCCATTGACTTCTGCTTGCCAGACTGAATACGCACGCGCATGCCAGCACTATCTGCAAAGTCATGTGGCAGAGCGCTGGAGTCATCCGAGCCTCCATCTGCGACAAGCAGTGACGCCGTGGCTTGATACGGCGATGCATCTGATGCTGCGCTTCTGCGGGAGCTGGGCAGGCCAGATCTGATGCATTGGAAAATATATTTCCAAAAAATTATTTTCAGAATTTTTTTTCTAACATATACTCATCAGCAAGCAGACCAGCCCGCAGCACGGTTGGCCAACAACACGTATGAGGAGACAGCAATGACCGCAGTAGCCCTGTTCGGTGCCGGCCGTATCGGCAAGATCCACGCCGCCAACCTGGCCGCCCAGCCTGGCGCACGCCTGAAGTATGTCGTCGACACTCACCAGCCTTCGGCGCAGGAACTGGCGGCGCAATATGGTGCCAGCGTGTGCGACATCGACAGTGCGCTGGCCGACCCGGAAGTGGGCGCCGTGGTGATTGCCTCCAGTACCGATACCCATGCCGACCTCATCCTGCGCGCCGCCGCGCGTGGCAAGGCCATCTTCTGCGAAAAGCCGGTAGACCTCACGCTGGAACGCGCCCGCCAGTGTGCCGCTGCAGTGAAAGAAGCAGGTGTGGCCTGCCTGATCGGCTTTCAGCGCCGCTACGACCCTACTTTTGCCGCGGTGAAAGCACGCATTGAAGCCGGTGAAATCGGCCAGCCTGAAGTGCTGGTAGTGACCAGCCGCGACCCCGGCGCACCGCCGGTGGACTACATCAAGCGCTCCGGCGGCATTTTCAAGGACATGCTGATTCACGACTTCGACATCTGCCGCTGGATTCTGGCTGACGAAGCCGTCAGCGTGCAGGCCACGGCCAGTGTGCTGACCGACCCGGCCATTGGCGAGGCAGGGGATGCCGACACCACCGCCGTCACCATCCGTACCCGCTCCGGCCGCCTGTGCCAGATCAACACCAGCCGCCGCGCTGCATATGGCTACGACCAGCGCTTTGAAGTGCTGGGCAGCCTGGGCATGTTGCAGGCCGGTAATCACCGCCCTACCGAAGTCACCGCCTATGGTGGCCAACACGTCAGCACTGATCTGCCGGAACATTTTTTCCTGGAACGCTACCGCGCCGCCTACGCGCTGGAAATGGCGCACTTCTTTGACGTGGTGCAGCGTGGCGTCACTCCGCGCACCACGGTGGAAGATGGCGTCAAGGCGCTGGAACTGGCCGATGCCGCTACCCGCTCCTGGCAGGAAAACCGTCTGATCAGTCTGTAAATCTTCCCGTCCGCCATCACATGCCCGCCGCCACCCTGTCGGCGGGCAGGGAGAAGTCATGTCTGAACTCAATATCGGCATTGTCGGCCTGGGCCGGCTTGGCCGCCGTCATGCGCTCAATCTGCGTGATCGCATTCGTGGTGCCCGGCTGGTGGCAGCCTGTTCGCCAGTGGATGAAGAACTGGACTGGGCCGCAGAGCACCTGCCGGGTGTACACCGCCACCATACGCTGGAGGCCATGCTGGCCGAACCCGACGTACAAGCGGTGTTCCTGGTTACCCCCACCGCGCTGCATGCCGGGCAGATCATCGCCTGCCTGCATACGGGCAAGCATGTGTTCTGCGAAAAGCCGCTGGCCTTGAATGTGGAAGATTGTCAGAAGGTGGAGGCCGTGGCTACCGCTTATCCGCAGCTCAAGGCCATGGTGGGTTTTGTGCGCCGTTTTGATGCCAGCTATCAGGACGCAGCGGAAAAACTGCAACAGGGGCTGGTAGGCCAGCCCTATCTGTTGCGCTCGCAAACCTGCGACCTGAACGACGAAAACGGCTTTTTCGTCAAGTTTGCCCCCAGCAGCGGCGGCATTTTCATGGATTGCAGCATTCACGATATCGACCTGGCGCGCTGGCTGCTGGGTTCGCCCAAACCGCTACGCGTCTGGGCCACTGGCACCAATGCGCTGCACCCGGCACTGGCCGATTGCGGCGATGTGGACAATGGCGTGGCCATGCTGGAATTTGCCGATGGCAAGCTGGCCTGCTTCTATGCCTCGCGCACCCAGGCGCATGGCCACGAAACCCTGACCGAAATCTTTGCCACTGCCGGGCGCTTGACTGTCGGTGCCAATCCGCGCGCCAACCGGGTGGACATCAGCGATGTCCATGGCGTGCGCAATGAATGTGTGCAGGACTTCTACCAGCGCTTTGCCGAGGCCTTTGTCAGCGAAGCCCAGCACTTTGTCGATGCCGTGCGACACGACCAGCCCTTGGCGCTCAGCCTGGCCGATGCCACCGAGGCCACCCGCATTGGCCTGGCCATCACCCAGGCACTGCGCAGCAAGCAGGTGGTGGCGCTGTAAACCGATACGCGCTTAAGGGCGGCAGATGATCGCCCCCTCTCGCTTTCTGAAAGGAAAGCGAGGCTCCCTTTCAGGGAAAGGGCGGGGGATTGGGAATAGATGGACAGGCTGCGGAATCAATCACTTGGCCGGCTCCAAGGCAATCGCACCAAATAACTTTGTCAACAGCCTGAGCCCTTGCTACTTAGCAAGGGCTTTTTGTTTCCATCAGTTGGGCCGCATGCTGCCCTGCTCCACCAGCCGCTCATGCCAGGACAGTGCTTCACCCAGCAGATGCGGAGTGTGCTTGCCCTTGCTGTCGCGGCAGGCGCGGTCGAAGTAATCCTGCAGCAGCGGGCGGTAGTCCGGGTGGGCACAATTGGCAATCACCGTGCGCGCACGCTGTTTGGGCGACAGGCCGCGCAAGTCGGCCAGGCCCTGTTCGGTGACGATGATGCAGACGTCGTGCTCGGTGTGGTCGACATGACTGACCATGGGCACGATGCAGGAAATCGCCCCGTTCTTGGCCGTACTGGGCGTGACAAAGCAGGACAAAAAGCCATTGCGGGCAAAATCACCAGAACCGCCAATGCCGTTGATGATGGAGGTGCCGGCCACATGGGTGGAATTGACGTTGCCGTACAAGTCGGCCTCCACCATGCCATTGATGCCGATGCAGCCCAGGCGGCGCACCAGTTCGGCATGATTGGAGATTTCCTGCGGCCGCAGCACGATGCGCTCGCGGTAGTGGTCGATATTGCGGGCAAACTCCTGCACCCCTTCCGGGCTGAGCGACAGCGCAGTGGCCGAGGCCATGCGGATGGTGTCGGTGCGGATCAAATCCAGCATGCCGTCCTGAATCACCTCGGTAAAGGCGGTCAGATTGCTGAAACCACCATCACGCAGGCCGCCCAGCACCGCATTGGCAATATTGCCGACGCCGGATTGCAGCGGCAGCAGGTTCTCCGGCAAACGGCCCATCCTGATTTCATGCTTGAGGAATTCCACCAGATGCCCGGCAATGCGCTGGCTGGTTTCGTCCGGCGGGGTAAAGCGGCCCAGGCGGTCCGGCGCATGGGTTTTCACCACCGCCACCACCTTGGCCGGGTCCACCCGCAGATAGGGTTCGCCAATGTGGTCGCCCGCCTGGGTCAACGGAATCGGCTGGCGGTTGGGTGGCAGTGCGGTGCCGTAATAGATGTCATGCATGCCATCCAGCCCCAGCGGCTGGGTGCTGTTGACTTCCAGAATCACCTTGTCGGCCAGGTCCAGCCAGGTCTTGTTATTACCGATGGAGGTGGACGGAATCAGCCGGCCATCCGGCAGGATGCCCGCCACTTCCACCACCGCCAGGTCGATCTTGCCCAGAAAGCCAAACCAGGTGTACTGCGCCACCTGGCCCAGATGCACATCCATATAGTCGATTTCGCCACGGTTGATGCGCGCGCGCAGCTCCGGGTCTGACTGGTAAGGCAGGCGAAAATCAATGCCACCGGCCTTGGCCAGTGCGCCATCCAGCTCTGGCGCGGTGGAGGCCCCGGTGAGCACACGCAAGGCGAACTTCTCGCCGCGTCCCTGCGCTGCTTCAATACGGCCAGCCAGCGCCAGCGGCACTGCCTTGGGGTAGCCCGAGCCGGTAAACCCGCTCATGCCCACGGTCATGCCTGGCTGGATGTGTGTGGCGGCCTCCTCAGCCGACATGATTTTCCCTGCCAGTCCGGCATGGTGAATGCGTTGTTCCACTTGTTGTTCCCTTGCAATTTCCGGCCTGTTGCGGCCTGGTGTTTTATCGAGCGTTGCGCCGGTCTGATAGAGCCGGCTTGTTTGCGGTTGCCAACTTTGCATTACGTTCACGTCAGCAGACCAAGCCTGCTACTAAAGCAGTTTCCGCCCGGCACGGGAAAACAAATCAAGACAAACATGACTCAGATCAAAACCTGTTTGACGAAACGTGATATAGGGTAGCCCTTGGTATTACGTCCACAATAAATGACAAATGAATTTATTTGCCGATAAAATCAAATTTAATGTCATAAAAATTAAATAAGCCCCCATCCACGGCAAACGCCTGACTCCACCACGCCTCCGGCAGCAAGCACCTCTCTTGTTCTGTATCAAATTTGCATCAAGCCACATCATTTGGCTGTCATTGAGCAAATTTCGGCTACGTCTGCTGGCTTTCATGATTAAAAATTGTTAGCGTCTAGGGGTTTTGGTAAATCAACCAAATACCATGCCAGCAACCATACCATTGCCGGATGCCAACCCACTCCCGGCAGACAAGGACAATCGCAGCCGCCTGATTGATGCCGCGCTGGAAGTCCTGCTGCGTGATGGCATCTTGGGCTTCAGCCAGAGCAAGGTGGCCAGGCAGGCCGGGCTGCGCCAAAGCCACTTGACCTACTACTTTCCCACCCGCAATGACTTGCTCACCGTGGTGGTGGAACATGGCTGCCAACTGGTCATCAATGCCCAGGGGTGTGCCGGGTCAGCAGCAGAATCAAGCCTGGAGAGTTTTCGCCAGCAGATGTGCGACAAAGTCTGTGACAGCCGGATTGCCCGCCTGATGGTGGCCGTGACGGTGGCCGCCGAAACCGACCCCAAGCTCAAAAGCTGGCTGAGCGACTTTGACCGCCGCATGCTGAACAACAAAAGAGAAGCATTCTTGCAATACGGCATCACCTGTAGTCACGACGAGCTGGCCCTGTTTCACAGCACCATTGCCGGCATCGCACTATGCAACCTCAATAGCTGCACCCCGGAAGACCATGCAGAAGCACGGCACCGCTTTCTGCTGGCCTTTGACCGGCTGATCCTTGGGTCACATCCGATTCAAAGATCAGAATAATCTTAAGAATCAACTCGCCCACAAGGCAGGACAATGCCAGAACCCTTCATCAGGCCTGGCATGTAATGAAACAGGAGCATCATGATGCATCCCACCTCCACTCCCGGCCGGCAACTGCGCAACCGGGCCGTTACCACGCAGCGGGCCTTGCTGCCCTTGCTGCTGGGCCTTGGCCTGGCAGGCTGCACACTGACACCCCCCACCCGCGCCCCGCAGATGGTGGACAGCCAGCTTAGCAGCTACGGCAGCAAACTGGCCGACCAGCACACCGCCGCCAGTAGCATCGCCATTGGCAACAGCGGCATTTCCCAGCATCTGGCCTATGGCCAGCAGCTACCCGCAGAATGGTGGCAGTTGTTCCGTTCGGATGCGCTGGACAAGCTGGTGCGCGAAGCCTTGCAGAACAACCCCAGCCTGACGGCGGCCCGCGCGGCCCTCAAGCAGGCTGAGGAAAACTACAATGCGGCCTCGGGCTCATTGCAATACCCATCGGTCAGCGGCCAACTGGGAGGCAACCGCCAGCGCCAGTTGCTCTCGGGCAGCACCCCCAGCGACTACAACGTGCTGAGCGCCGGGCTAAACGTGTCCTATACCCTGGACCTGTTTGGTGCCAACCGCCAGCAATTGCTGGGACTGATGGCGGCCACCGATTATCAGCGCTACCAACTGGAAGCCACTTACCAGACCTTGATTTTCAATGTGGTGACCACTGCCATCCAGGAAGCTTCACAACGCGCCCAATTGCAAGCCACGCAGGAAATGCTGGCCGCCAGCGAGCAGCAACTGCGCATCGTGGAACAACAGGCAAAACTGGGCGCGGTGGGCCGCAGCAGCGTGCTGTCGCAAGCCACACTGGTGGCACAAACCCGCGCGCAACTCTCGCCGCTGGAAAAAGCACTGGACCTCACCCGCCACCAGTTGGCGGTCTATGTCGGCAAACTGCCGTCAGAACAAGGTCTGCCTGAATTCACCCTGGACAGCCTGCAACTGCCTGCGGAACTGCCGGTGTCGCTGCCCTCCGAGCTGGTACGCCAGCGTCCGGACATCCGCGCCAGCGAAGCCCTGCTGCAACAGGCGGGAGCCAATGTCGGCGTAGCCACCGCCAACCAGTATCCGCAAATCAACCTCACCGGCAGCTTCACCCGTGAGCGCCTGTTTGTCGGTCCGGCCACGGCCGGGCTGAGCCTGTGGAGCATTGGTGCCGGGGTCAGTCAGTCGCTGTTTGACGGTGGTGCGCTGCGCGCCAAGAAACGTGCTGCCGACGCCGCCTTTGAACAGGCCCAGGCGCAGTATCGGGACACCGTGCTCAAGGGCTTCCAGAACGTAGCGGACAGCCTGCGCGCAGTCAGTGCCGATGCCAGCACCCTGCAAGCCCAGGCCCTGGCCGAGGCTCAGGCGCGCGAAACCCTGCAACTGACCGAAAAACGCTTCCGCCTGGGCGCGGTAAGCCAGTTGGCCCTGCTGGACGCACAGCGCAGTTGGCAGCAGGCACGCATCAATCTGATCAGCGCCAGCGCCAGTCGCCATGCCGACTCCGCAGCGCTATTCCTGGCACTGGGCGGTGGCTGGTGGAACCGCAACACCAGCACCGACCATGCCGATCAGACCACCCAGGCCAGCCGCTAAGCCCGGCACGCAAACAACACGCAATCTAGAGATAAAAGGGAAAGCAATATGACCAAGCGAATGTTCATCATGCTGGGAGGCATAGTGCTGCTGGTAGTGGTACTGGGGCTGGGCTTCTTCATGCATATCCGCAACCTGATGGCTGCAGCGCCCAAGCCGGCACCGCAAATTGTCAGCACCATCACTGCCAAGAGCAGTAGCTGGCAGCCGCAGCTCAAGTCGGTCGGCACGCTCAGCGCAGTGCATGGCGTGGATATCAGCAGCGAAGTGGCCGGGCAGGTACGCAGCGTCAACTTTAAGTCCGGCCAGGATGTAAAAGCCGGCGATGTGCTGGTACAGCTGAATGCCGATGCGGATATCGCGCAACTGCATTCCCTGGAAGCGGCAGCCGAGCTGGCGGCCATCACGCTGAAACGCGATCAGGCACAGTTGGCCGTACAAGGTGTGGCCCAGGCCCAGGTGGATAACGATGCGGCTGACCTGAAAAGCAAGAAGGCGCAAGTGGCACAACAAGCTGCGCTGGTGGCCAAGAAAACCATCCGCGCACCTTTTGCCGGGCGGGTGGGCATCACCAGCGTCAATCCGGGGCAGTATCTGAATGCCGGTGACAAGATTGTCACCCTGCAGCAGATCGACCCGATCTATGTCGACTTCAACCTGCCGCAAAGCCAACTGGCTGCCGTCAGCGTGGGCCAGAAAGTGCTCATCAAGACCGACGGCACCGCCGACAAGACCTTTACCGGCAGTGTGAACGCCATCAATCCCAAGATCGACACCAGCACCCGCAATGTGCAGGTACAGGCGCTGATCGCCAATCCGGGCCGCAAGCTGCTGCCCGGCATGTTTGCCAACGCCAGCCTGGACACCGGCAAGCAGCAGTCCTACCTCACCCTGCCGCAGACTGCCATTACCTATAACGCCTACGGCTCCACCGTGTTCGTGGTGGTACCCGCCGGCAAGGATGCTGCGGCTGCCGGTGGCAGCCTGATGGCCAAGCAGGTATTTGTGCAGACCGGACCGACCCGCGGCGACCAGGTGGCCATTCTCAGCGGCGTGAAAGAAGGTGAACAAGTAGTGACTTCGGGTCAGGTCAAGCTGAAAAACGGTATTGCTGTTGCCATCAACAACAGCGTACAGCCGGCCAACAACCCCAATCCGACTCCGCAGGAACAGTAAGGGCGCGCCATGAACTTTACCGATATCTTCATCCGGAGACCGGTGCTGGCCACCACCATCAGCTTGCTGCTGGTGGTGCTGGGCTTGCGCTCGCTGTTTGGCCTGCCGGTCAACCAGTATCCGCAAACCCAGAATGCCGTGGTTACCGTTTCCACCACCTATTACGGTGCGGATGCCAAGACCATTGCCGGCTTCATCACCCAGCCGCTGGAAGGGGCGATTGCCCAGGCTCAGGGCATCGACTACATGTCCTCCACCAGCGATAGCGGGGTGTCCACCATCACCGCCAACCTGCGGCTGAACTACGATGCCAACCGGGCGCTCACCGAGATCAATACCCAGGTCAATACCGTGAAAAACCAGTTGCCCGCCCAGGCGCAGCAGCCGGTGCTCACCGTGCAGACCGGGCAAACCACCGATGCCATGTATCTGGGCTTTTACAGCAAGACCCTGGCCAACAACTCGGTGACCGACTTCCTGAACCGGGTGGTCAAGCCCAAGCTGGACGCCATTCCCGGCGTGCAGACTGCCGAATTGCTGGGTGCGCGCCAGTTTGCGCTGCGCGCCTGGCTGGATGCCGACAAGATGGCGGCCCACGGCGTGACGGCCACCGATGTGAGCAATGCCCTGGCCAGCAATAACGTGCTGGCCGCCGTGGGCAAGAGCAAGGGGCAGATGGTCAGCATTCCGCTCACCGCCGCCACCGACTTGCACAGCGTGGAAGAGTTCAAGAAGCTGGCCATCAAGCAAAACGGCGACGCCATTGTGCGGCTGGAAGACATCGCCAATGTCACGCTGGGCTCGGAAAACTACGAATTCAACGTTGCCTTCAGTGGCGAACGTTCGGTATTCATCGGCATCAAGGTGGCCCCGGAGGCCAATATCCTGGATGTGGCCAAGAGCGTGCGCGAGGCCTTCCCGGCCATCCAGCAGCAACTGCCCTCCGGCCTCACCGGACAGGTTGTCTACGACTCCACCGACTTCATCAACACCTCCATCCACGAGGTAGTGAAAACCCTGCTGGAAGCACTGGTCATCGTTACCGTGGTGATCTTCCTGTTCCTGGGCAGCTTCCGCGCGGTGCTGGTGCCGGTGATTGCCATGCCGCTGTCGCTGATCGGTACCTTTTTCATGATGCTGGTGCTGGGTTACTCCATCAACCTGCTAACCTTGCTGGCGCTGGTACTGGCCATCGGCCTGGTGGTGGACGATGCCATCATCGTGGTGGAAAACGTTGACCGCCACATGAAGGAAGGCAAAACACCGTTTGAGGCATCCATCATCGCTGCGCGCGAACTGGGCAGCCCGATTCTGGCCATGACCGTGGTACTGGTGGCCGTGTATGTGCCCATCGGCTTCCAGGGGGGGCTGACCGGCGCGCTGTTTACCGAATTTGCCTTTACCCTGGCCTCGGCCGTTACGGTATCCGGCGTGGTGGCGCTCACCCTGTCACCCATGATGTGCTCGCGCTTTTTCCGCCCGGAACAGGATGAAGGCCGTCTGGTAAAAGCCATCGACCACACCTTTGAAAAAGTGCAGAACGGCTACCGCCGCCTGCTGCACAGCCTGCTGGAAACCTGGCCGGTACTGGTGGTGATGGCGGCCATCATGCTGGCGCTGCTGGGTCTGATGACCAAGATGTCCCAATCCGAACTGGCCCCCGAAGAAGATCAGGGCATCGTGATGGGACAGCTTGTCGGCTCCCCCACCGCCACCGCCGACCAGATGCTGACCTATGCCCAGCAAATGTACGCCATCAGCAAGGCCACCCCGGAATACGCGCAGATGTTCCAGATTACCGGTACCCCCACGGTGAATGCCGGTATTGGCGGCGTACTACTCAAGCCCTGGGAAGAACGCGGCCGCAACGCCAAGGAAATCCAGCAGGATTTGCAAGAGCGCTGGAACAAGATTGCCGGTGTACGGGTAGCGGCCTTCCAGTTCCCGCCGCTGCCGGGTTCCTCGGGCCTGCCGGTGCAGTTTGTCATCAAGACCACCGAGCCGTTTGAAAACCTCAATGAAGTGGCCCAGCAACTGCTGGACAAGGCGCGCAGTTCCGGCAAGTTCTATTTTGCCGACCTGGACCTGAAAATCGATGCACCGCAAACCACCGTGGTGATTGACCGGGACAAAGCCACCGCCATGGGCATGACCCAGCAGGATGTGGCCAATGCGATGAGCGCGGCCATGGGCGGCGGCTATGTCAATTACTTCTCGATTGATGGCCGTTCTTACAAGGTGATTCCGCAATTGCTGCAAAAGGACAGACAAAACCCCGCGCAACTGCTGGACTACCAGGTACGCACGCCCAATTCCGGGATGATTGCCCTGTCCACCATCGCCAAACTGAAAACCGAAGTGGTGCCGGAATCCATCACCCGCTTCCAGCAACAAAACTCGGCCACCCTGTCCGGCGTATCCGGTCAGGCACAAGGCGAAGTGCTCAAATACCTGGAAGACACGCTGAAGGAAATTGCCCCCAGCGGCTACACCGTGGACTATGCCGGCCCTTCGCGTCAGTTCAGCCAGGAATCCGGTGGCTTTGCCCTTACCATGCTGTTTGCCATCATCATCGTGTTCCTGACGCTGGCCGCGCTGTTTGAAAGCTTCCGCGATCCGGTGGTGATCCTGGTGTCAGTACCGCTGGCACTGTTTGGCGCGATGATCTTCATCTTCCTGGGCTTCTCCTCTATCAATATCTACACCGAGGTAGGGCTGGTGACACTGATGGGTCTGATCAGCAAGCACGGCATCCTGATTGTGGAAGTTGCCAACGACCTGCGCAGCAAGGGTGCCAGCAAGCTGGATGCCATTGTCGGTGCGGCAGAAATCCGCTTGCGCCCCATCCTGATGACCACGGCTGCCATGGTGTTTGGCGTCATTCCGCTGGTGATTGCCTCTGGTGCCGGTGCTGCCGGGCGCCATGCCATGGGGCTGGTGATTTTCAGCGGCTTGTCCATCGGTACGCTGTTCACCCTGTTCGTGGTACCGGCCATGTATATGGCACTGGCCTCGGAACACGTCAGCAAGGACAAAGCGGCGGTGGCTGCGCCTGATAGCGTCTGACCGCAGCCTTGCTTGTCAGCAAGCCCGCCTGGTGCGGGCTTTTTTCATGCCCGCCAGCGGCTAAATAATGATTTGTTGACCTAGGCAAAATGGATGGCAGGGAAAATCACCTAAGATCAATCCATCAGCAGCTACAGGGCCGGCCATGCTGCACATGGCCTCAAGTGAATATCTGGCGCTTTGAGTTGTGATGCCCCACCGGGCGTCTGGTCCTGCATGCTGTCATTCTGTCTTTGCAAGACATCCCCCAACAGGAGATAACACAATGGACAAGGCAATCAAGGCAGCCATGGAAGGCTTGCTACGTGTTGCAACTGGCGAAACCCCGCATATCCGCCGCGCCAATTGCCCGGAAAACGGTTCGGCTGATCGCCAGCCAGACTGCCCGGCCTGCCAGGCCATCGAAAGAGCGGAACGGCTGCTGCAACCGCAATGGGCAGACAAATCGCAACTGCTGGAAACCATGATCCGCCGCCTGGACATCGGCTGAAGCAGCACGCGCGCGGCACACCGTGCCAGGCAGCCGCAAGGCAGCAGGCTTAGCGATCGCATGGCGCCAGCCCTGTTGCCTGCCGCGACTGACCGTGTAGCAGGCAGCGCCACGCCAGGCGCACGCACCCAATCTGCTTAGCGCGGCAAGGGAAGGCGGGTGCTGGATTTCACTTCCTTCAGCGCCAGATTGGAATGGATGGAGCTGATGCCGGGAATCATCCGCAACTGCTCCACAAAATGACTGTAGTCATCCAGATCACTGGCCAGCACCACCAGCAAGTAGTCCGCATCGCCGGTAATCTTGTGGCAGGACAGCACCTGCTCATTGTCGCGCATCAGTTCCTCGAAATGATTGGGCTGCTTGTCACCCACATTGCCAAATCGCAGGCTGACATAGGCCAGCACATCCAGCCCCAGCTTGCGCCGGTCCAGATTGGCCTGATAGCCCTTGATATAGCCCTCCTCCTCCAGCCGCTTGAGCCGCCGCCAGCAGGGCGTCACGCTGAGCGACAAGTGCTCGGCCAGTTTGGGTGTCGACATGGCACCGTCTTGCTGCAAATGCTGCAAGATGGCCCTGTCTACCGGGTCAAGACCCGTTGCTGCTTTGTATTTGCTCATTGCGGTGCCAGTTTGGTGATTTCTTGGCAAATCTTGCCGCAAATCCAGCCAGAAAAGCAAAATACCCAGCCGCATGCCGCACGGTCGGCGCGCAGACCACCCAGCCCTGCCTTGCCATCGGCAGGCAGCGCGCAGCGCACCCCGGCAGCAGGCAGAACGACGCTGCTTCTTGGCACGCAGTTGACACGCCAGCAGCGAACTGCCAACCTTCCGGCTTCCATCGATTTGCCACTTCCATCATGAAAATCACCCAGAACACCGCCGTTACCCTGCGCATGAAAGTCACCGACAGCCAAGGCCAGGTTTACGATGACGGCAAGCACCCGGTCTCCTACCTGCACGGCGATTACGACAATCTGTTTCCCAAGCTGGAAGCGGCGCTGGAAGGCCAGGAAGCCGGCTATCAAACCACACTGCAACTGGCCACCGAAGATACGTTTGGCGAACGCGACGAAGCGCTGGTCACGACCATGCCCAAGGCTGAATTCCCGCCCGGCATCAAGGTGGGGGGGCAAATCCGCCGCCCAGGCCCGGATGGCCAGGCGCGCTACTACTTTGTCACCAAGATCAAGGGCCCTACCGTTCTGCTGGATGGCAATCACCCGCTGTGCGGCAAAACCCTGCGTTTTGCCATCCAGGTACTGGACGTGCGCGCCGCCACGGCGGAAGAAATTGCCCACCAGCATGTGCATGGCGAGCACGGGCATCAGCACTGAGCACCCGCAGCAGATTGCCAGACATCACCCAGCCCTCCCGCCACGGAGGGCTTTTTTGTCTGCCTGGCCGCTTAGCGCGGCTAAAAAACAAGGCAGCCGCCCTGAGGCAAGCCAGGCCGATGCAGACACGACCAGCACGACGGCAACAAGCCACAACGCGGTAACAGGTTTTATGCTGGCGACCGTTGCCCGCTAGCGCTTGGCACACCGCTCAATCGCGGCTCAGGCCATACAGATATCCATGCAAGGCATGACGGACAATGTCCGATAGCCGTTCAGCGCCCGCCGCCATCGCCGCTTCGGCCCGATACAGCACTAACTGGATCTCCGGCAGGGCGGGCAAATCCTGGCGCAGTTGCAGTGTGTCGGGCAAACCGGCTGCGGTTCGCACCGTCACGCCCAGGCCCGCCGCCACTGCAGCCCATATCCCGCTCAGGCTGCTGCTGCAAAAGGCCTGCCGCCAGGCCAGGCCTGCCTGTTCCAGGGCGCTGCAAGCCGCGGTGCGCATCAGACAGGGAGCCTCAAACGCCACCAAGGGGATGGCATCGCCCGGCACACACGCAAGCGGGCTGGACTTGCTGTCTATCCAGCACAGCGGCAACGTCGCCATGCGCTGCTGATACGGCCAGGGCTGGCCGCCATCCCAGGCCAGGACCAGGTCAAGCTCCCCTTTGGCCAGGCCATCCAGCAGTTGCTGATTGCGTGCCACTTTTACCTCCAGCCGGAACTGCGGATGGGCACGGGAAAACTGTCCCAGAATGGCGGGCAGCAGCGATTCGCCAAAGTCCTCCTGCATGCCAAAACGTATCCAGCCTTGCTCCAGCCCGCTGCCTTGCACCGCCTGCACCGCCTCGTCATTCAGCGCCAGCAAGCGGCGCGCATAGGCCAGCATGACTTCTCCGGCGGGCGTCAGCACCAAGCCTCTGCCGGCCTTGCGCGTCAGGGGCTGGCCGGCTTGTTCTTCCAGCTTTTTGAGCTGGGCGCTGATGGCGGAGGTGGAGCGGTTCATGCGCTGGGCGGCCAAGGCAAAGCTGCCCATCTCCACCCCGGACACAAAGCTGCGCAGTACATCCAGGTCCAGGCTGATACGGCTCACGACAATAGTCCCAAAAAATTGAACAATAAGAAAAAAACATTTTGATTATCAAAATCATTCTGACTGCTTAAGCTGGGTGCTGTCAAAAACAGCAAGGAAATCCGGCATGTCCACCCCTTCTTCTCACTGCATGCAAAACATGGCCAAGGAGGCCGCCAAGCTGGCCGATATCACCCAAGCGCTCTTGTTTGGCGACATCTGGCAACGCCCCGGCCTGAGCCCGCGCGAACGCAGCATTGCCACGGTTGCCGCCCTCACCGCGCTATACCGGCTGGAGCAACTGCCGTTTCACTTGCAATTGGCCATGGACAACGGCATCAGCCGGGCCGAACTGGGCGAACTCATCACCCATCTGGCCTTTTACGCCGGCTGGCCTGCCGCGGCCTCGGCGGTGGATGTGCTGGCCACCATTCCGCAGGGAAAGTGAGTACCGCATGCCCTATACCCGTATCGCACTGGCGGCAGGCAAGCCGCCATCCTGGCTGAAAGCCATCTCGGACAGCCTGCAGCAGGCATTGGAAGAAAGTTTTGAGGTGCCTGCCGGCGACTGTTTTCAGGTATTCCAGCAATGCCAGCCTGGTGAATTGGTGTTTGACCGGGAATATTTTTCCGCTGCGCGCAGTGAGGATTTCATTCTGTTTCACATCACCGCAGGGCGCGCACGCAGCAGCGCCTGCAAGCGCGCCTTTTTTGCCCGGCTGGCCGAACGGCTGGAAGCCAGCCCCGGCCTGCGCCCAGAGGACATCATGGTGGTGATCAGCACCACCGGACTGGAAGACTGGTCATTTGGCAAGGGCAAGTCTGCACTGCCAGAACACGACCGCTAGGAGACACCTCATGCTCGCCATGCAATACCGTTTTGTCCTGCCCGCCGACTACGATATGGCCATCATCCGCCAGCGCATCCGTGAACGCGGTCATCTGCTGGATGGCTTTCCCCACCTGGAATGGAAAGCCTACCTGTGGTCCGCACATGATGTCCGGCAGCCGGATACCCTCAATACCTATGCGCCGCTCTATCTTTGGCAGGATAACGAGGGCATCAACCAGTTTCTGGCCAGCCCCGGTTTCCAGGCACTGTGTGCCGACTTCGGCAGACCGCAAATCGATATCTGGTCGGTATGGCACTGCAGCGGCAGCGCGGAGATGGCTGCAGCGGCGCACTGTCATCAGCAAACCCTCCCCATTGCACCCGGCCAATCATTGCAGGCACTGCGCCAGCAGGAGCAAGCGCTTGCCACCGCGCTGCACAGGCAAGGTGCCTTATGTGTGCTGAGTGCCTTCGATCCACATCAATGGCGCTTGCTGCGCCTGTCGGCATGGCCTGCGTCACCGGATGACAGGCAACTGGAGACAAGTACGGCCTGCTATCAGATCGGGTATGTCGCAAGCAAGCGAGGATAGCCGCCGCAGCCTTGCGGTATCACCGCTTGCCATGCGTGGCCGAAGCACCTTGGCAAGGCTGCACAGTGCGTAGCAGCAAAAATCGGCACGGTGGCGTTTTTTGCCATCCGTGGACATGGCAGCGCACGGCGC
This sequence comes from Aquitalea magnusonii, assembly GCF_002217795.2. Taxonomy (NCBI): domain Bacteria; kingdom Pseudomonadati; phylum Pseudomonadota; class Betaproteobacteria; order Neisseriales; family Chromobacteriaceae; genus Aquitalea; species Aquitalea magnusonii. The sequence continues at coordinate 544,794 of NZ_AP018823.1, read as the reverse complement.
GGCAAGATTGCTGCGCATTGCACCCATGGCTACACCACCTTGCGCCCATGCTGGCAGCAACACGGTTTGCTGCCAGCATGGCTAGAGACGACGCCCCTGCAGCACACGCACCAGCACCACGACCAGCATCCACACCAGCAGCAGGTGGATCAGGCCACCCATGGTGTAGGAAGAGACCATCCCCAAGGCCCACAGCAAAAACAGCATCACCGCCATTGCTTCCAACATGATGACACGCCTGCCAAGAGGCGTGCGATAGCGGGCTGATGCTCATGTTCACACCAGCCGCATGGCCAACCAGACTTACTCGCCGTACAGGTCGGTACCGTAAAAATCATGGACGATGGCGGCCCAGGTGGGGTCGGCCATGTCCGGCCACTGCGCCTTGTCAAAACCCGGCGCATGGGCAAAGCGATCCTTGCTGACATTCAGCATGAAGCGCCTGTTGATGGCATCCAGCACCAGTGCGCGCCAGGGCACGGCAAACAGCTTGCCACCGATGCCCATGAAACCACCAAAGGCCAGCACGGCATATTCCACTTTCCCGCTGCTGACATTGAGCATGATCTCCCTGATATCTCCCAGAACTTCACCCTGACGGTTGACAACAGCATCACCGGTCAGCGTACTGGCCCCCATCAGATAGCTGCCCGACCCGCTGCTGCTGCTGCTGCGGTGACTGCCATCCGTATTGTGATTCATCTGCTCCATTACCCTCTCCTGTGCCTGAAGTGTCGCTCGCTTGTGCCACAAGCAACACGTATTGATGGTGAATACTTGCTTCTACTCCCCGCGGCAGAGGCGCTCTGTTCGGCAACACACCGAAGTCAGGCAAATCACACTGCGCTAGCTGTGTTCAAGGTGTGCGCTGGCGTACAGACCACCGCCATGGCCGCGCCCAAGCTACAGACAGGCCAAGGCACGCCATGTGGCGCAGCACGCCATCCGCAAAGGAGTAGTCCATGGGCAATTCAGCAGAACAAGACAAGGCCACGGCCAGCACACTGGCTGCCGACGAAGTCAGTCACCACGGCAGTGGGCTGCACCTGCCCAGCACCGAAGAACTCAAAGGCAAATGGAAGGAGCACCTAGGGGCCGCCAAAATTGTCTGGGGCAAGCTGACGGACGACGAATTGCTGCGCGCCGAAGGCGAGGTACAGCAACTGGCCGGGCTGATCCAGCAGCGCTATGCCGTGTCGCGTGAAGAAGCTGAGCGTCAGGTCAAGCAATTCCTGGACACGCACAAGTCATAGCGGCATGCCCAGCCGAGGCCGGACTGGTCCGGCCTGTGTCACACGGTTCGGTCACAGCCATTCACATCATGCAACACGCCCGCCGCCGCCCGGTCCCTGGCTGCCGGCAAGCACAGCGGGTCCGGCAATACCCCAAGCACCACAGCGCTGCCATAACCACCTGCTGCGCAAGGAGGAAGGACAAACATGATCTGGCAACAACGCATGCAACGGCTGGCCAGCCATTTGCGCCAGCACAGCCCACTACCTGCCCGCCTGGTCTGGGATGGCCAGGCGATTGATTTTGGCCTGTTCGAGCAGCCGCTGGTCACCATGCACATCCGCAAGCCCGCCGGCTTGCGCTATTTGCTTTCCCCACGGCTGGACCATCTGGGCGAGGCATATGTCAGGGGCCTGGTGGATATCGAGGGCAAGCTTGATGACATCATCGACATGGCGCATGCCCTGGCCCGCCGTGGCAAGCGCTATCCGCTGCAAAGACTGGCCGGCCTGCTGTTTTCACACAATCGCCGGGCCGATCGCCAGGCCATCCAGTACCACTACGATGTGTCCAACCATTTTTACGCCCAGTGGCTGGACCCGGAAATGGTGTACTCCTGCGCCTATTTCCCGCAGGGGGATGAAACACTGGCAGCGGCGCAAATCAAGAAAATCGACCATATCCTCAGCAAGGTGAAACTGCAAAACGGGCATGGCTTGCTGGACATCGGCTGCGGCTGGGGTGCGCTGCTCATCCGCGCGGCGCGTCAATTCGATGTCAACTGCCTGGGCATCACCCTGTCACAACAGCAGTATGCCGAAGCCACACGGCGGGTAAGCCTGGCAGGCCTGCAGGACCGGGTGGAAATCCGCCTGATGGATTATCGCGACCTCAGCGGCCGCTTTGACCGCATCACCAGTGTCGGCATGTTTGAACATGTTGGCATCAAAGGGCTGCCGGGCTACTTCAGACAGATACGGAATCTGCTCACCCCGGATGGCCTGGCCCTGAATCATGGCATCACCTCGGTAAGCACCAAGCAGCGGGACGCGCCATTCGGCGCCGGTAATTTCATCGACAAATATGTTTTCCCCGGCGGCCAGCTACCCCATATCGGCAGCACCCTGAGCAGCATGCAGCAAGGCGGGCTGGAAGTGCTGGACGTGGAAAACCTGCGTCGACACTACGCCTTGACGCTCAGCCTGTGGTCGCAGAATTACGAAGCCAACAGCAGGCAGATCCGGCAGGAAATCGGCGAGCAACGCTACCGTATCTGGCGCATTTATCTGGCCGGGTGTGCCTATGCCTTTCGCAACGATGTAATCAGCATTTACCAGATTCTGTGCCAACCGGCAGGACGCCATGCCGATACGCTGGCATGGTCACGGGAATACATGTACGGATGAATATTGCCTTGCTAACAGCATGCTATTCATGCCGGATGCACACTCCGCCAAGGAATTACACCCGGCATGCAAGCATGCCTGCGCACGGATAAAGCCGCACAATGATCAATGCCAGACATCTTGCCCCAAGCGTTAGGGATCAAGCCTGGACACTTTTGTCCCCTGCAAGGAAATATTGAACATTAATCCCCCATTCGTCATGACAAAGCCAACCACGGGGGCCTTGGCCGTTTCCGTATCCACCGATCCATCTGCGCCAATAGTCAGCAGGGCCACATTGGCATCCACCCCAGCCGTCCAGCCCTTGCCCTGACGGAAGTGATCCAGTGCATCCTGGGTCATGAACAGGAAAATAATGGCCTTGGATTGCGCCCCGGCCTGAAAGCCAAACGAGCCGGTCATGGTCTTGTAATAACCATCGACTTGATTGCCAATGCGCAACTCCCCTTCACCATATGCCCCGCCCACCATCAAGCCGGCAGTCAGCACCGATGGAAATACCAGCACACCTTTGGCTTTTGCCACCAGTTCGCGCGATCCTTTGGCCTGACGATAAAGATTGTTCAATGTCGCGGTGGAGTTGGCATCAATCGCCTGCCGGGTGGACATGGTGCTGGCCTGCTGCGTAGGCATGGTGGTGGTACAGGCACTCATCAGAATACCCAGCGTCAGGGCCATGCAGAAACGTTTGTTCATGAGAATTCTCCAGAGATATCACCATGCATGGTTACGGCAGCAGGCCGCAGCAGCATGAAGGTGATGTTGGGCAGTGAGCTGTCAGTGAGCACGATAGTTTTCCGGGTATGCGGCAATTGCTTTCCCGGCATATTCATCTGCCGCTGCGCGCTGTGCGTCACGGATGACGACAGAAGGAGGCAGATGTTCAGCCGGATCGACTGGCGCTGGCGCAATGGGACTAGTGATGGGAAGCGGACTGTTTGCAGCATCGGTTTCTGCCAACATGCGGTGGGAGGGATGGCTACCGAGCATCATCGACAACAAGAATATATTGATCATGAGAAGACTCCAGTGATCAAAAATCACGACACAGGCAGTCTGCAAAATACTGATCTTGCATGTTTCACCTTACAGACTGATACCTGGCTAGCAAACAAGCCAGCCTGCATGACTCTGCCTGAACTGCCACAGGCCATCTGTGCGCAAGTACACATACCCCGGGCGCAAACAATCTGACGCAATGCATGTGGCGCAGGCCAAGCGGCGCAAGGCGCTGCAATACCAGACGCCATCAGGCCGGGGGAGCAAGTGTTTGAGGGGGCAGGTAACGCCACGCCAGCCGCTGGCGCAATGGTGCAGGGTGCGCGATGAGCGGCCTGCAGCGCTCCGGACGCGAAGCGCGGCTAACAAAACAGCCTAGCGTCTCTGGCGCATGGCGCGCTGCCGCCCGACAATACCTGCAGTACGGCAAGGAGCTGCCAGGCCGCGGCAGGGTTTTTATTCGCGCCGCCAACGCCTTCTGTCACGGCAAACGGGGGAGCTTGGCCCCCCCTGCCGTATTGACAAAGAATGTTAGTGAACGCGGGCTGCGCTGAATCCAGTTGCGGTTTCTGCCGCGCGCCTGCTGCAGAAAGCAGGCAAAATTCCAGCCCGAATCAGTAGCGGGGTTATCCAGCGACGGACGGCTGCCAACCACCGCCCAATGCCTTAAATGCGGCAACTGCGGCGCGGGCGGCTTCTGTGCGCGCTTGCGCCTCTGCATCCGAGGCACTGAGCAAGCTTTCATCTGCCTGCAATACCTCAATCAGACTCACCAGCCCATTTTGATAGGCGGCAAAGGACGCGGACCGGGCGCGGCCAAGTGAATCCACCCCACGGGCAAGGACTGCAGATTGCTCTTCCCGCTTAAGCAGCGCCGAGAAGGCATTTTCAACATCCTCTGCAGCATGCAGCACGGCCAGTCGATAGGCCGCCAGCATCTCGGCCTCCTGCCCCTTGGCTTGATCAATCTGCGCGTTGATGCGAGCAAAATCGAACAAACGCCAACGTAGCCCGAATACCGCGGCAGCCTGGCTGGCACCACTGGTGAACAGATTACCGGAGGACATGGTCGTTGCACTGCCTACCAGCCCGGTCATGGAGAGCTTGGGATAGTACTCGGCAACGGCAACACCAATACGCGCACTGGATGCAGCCAAGCGGCGCTCGGCCACGATGAGGTCTGGCCGCCGCCGCAGCAGTTCACCAGGAGATTCAACACTAGTGATGCGCGGAGCAAGCGGGATCGCCCCGGTTGCAGCCAGTTCGGAACGATGGGTGCCGGGTGGTGAAGCCAGCATCACATCCAGAGCATTCATCGCGGCATCCAGCCCGGTTTCAAGAACGGGGACTGCAGACTGGATTTGAGCAAGCACTCCTTCTGCTTGATTTACCTGCAGCTCTGCCGCCAAACCTTTGCGGTAAAGAAGCTGAATCTTGCCAAGCAGTTCTTGCTGTTTCTGCACCTGTCGCCGGGCGATATCCAGGCGGGTTTGCAATCCGCGGATGCTGATGTAGATGTCAGCAGTCTGGGCGGCAACAGCCAAGCGGGCGGCGTTGGCACCGGCTTCGGAAGCCTGATACTCGGCCAGTGCCGCTTCCCGTTCCCGGCGCAGTCCACCAAACATGTCCAGTTCCCAACTGGCACCGAGATTGGCCGCGTAATCATTGCCGTAACGGTTAAAGCCAGGCTGCGTATTCAACACCTGCCCCAAGGACGTTTCCACCGACTGATAAGCCCTGGCCGCTTGTCCACTGATATTGCCAGAAGGCAGTAAGGCCGCGTTGGCGGCTCCCAGCCCGGCCCGTGCTTGCACCACGCGCGCGGATGCCTGCGCCAGATCGAGATTCTGCGCCAATGCCAGCGAGACATATCGACTCAGTTGTGGGTCGCCGAACCCGGTCCACCATGCCAGCAAGTCGACCTTGGTGGCAGCATGCCCTTGTTCGATTGCAGCAGCACCCATGTAGTGATCGGGCAAGGATATTTTGGGCCGGACGTAATCAGGACCAACGGCACAGCCAGTCAACAGACTGGCTGCCATGAACAAGGCAAGAGGGCGCTTAGTCAACACAGGCAGACTCCGAATCAAGATGAACTATAGTGACCATAATACATATTAGTCACTCATTGTCAATTTTAGAGCCGCTGTGTAAGCTATCACGCATGAAAAATACACACACCACCTCCGCGGCTGCCCGAGGCCCGGCTGATCACGACGTACGCAATCAAATCGTGGCCGCCGCTACCGAGCACTTCAGTCTCTATGGATACGAAAAGACAACCGTGTCCGACCTCGCCAAGGCCATCGGCTTCTCCAAGGCTTATATCTACAAGTTTTTCGAGTCCAAACAAGCCATTGGAGAGATGATCTGCACCAACTGCCTGCTAGAGATCGAACAAGATGTCAGAGCAGCGGTAGACGAAGCCGAAGGCGCACCGGAGAAGCTACGAAGAATGTTCAAAACCATTGTAAAATCAAGCCTCAGGCTGTTTTTTCAGGATCGCAAGCTGTACGAGATAGCCGCCTCTGCCGCCGGTGAACGCTGGGCCGCCACCGTTGCTTACGAACAGCGCATTCAAGACTTGCTGCAAGATATCCTGCAGCAAGGCCGACAGAACGGGGACTTTGAACGCAAGACGCCTCTGGATGAAATGGCCAAGGCCGTTTATCTGGTTCTGCATCCCTATCTGCACCCACTTATCTTGCAGTACAACTTCGACAATGCCGAAGAAGCCCCCACCCACCTATCGAGCCTGGTGCTGCGCAGCCTGGCGCCCTAGCGGCATAACATAATAGTGACTATTGACTAAATTAGTCACAAGAATAATACTGAAAGTCCTGATCATTTCGTCAAAGGGACTTTCATGCCCCGGCATCGCCTCGCCATCTCAACTCTCATCTGTGCATTGCCGTTTGCCCTGGTCGCTTGCGGCGAAGAAGCACCACCAGATCCCCGCACCAATACGCCATTGGTCCGCACCGCTCTTGTTCAGGAAAGCCAGCCTGAAGCACACACCTTTACCGGCACCATCGCAGCACGGATACAGAGTGATCTTGGATTCCGTGTTGCGGGCAAGGTATTAGAACGGCTGGTTGACACCGGGCAAACCGTCAAGCGTGGCCAGGTGCTGATGAGGATAGATCCTATTGATCTGCGACTGGCTGCCAACGCGCAGCAAGAAGCAGTCTCGGCAGCACGCGCACGCGCGCAGCAGACTGCTCAAGACGAAGCCCGCTACCGCGAGCTGCGTGGAACCGGTGCCATTTCAGCTTCGGCCTACGACCAGATCAAAGCAGCAGCGGATGCGGCAAAAGCGCAGCTTAGCGCCGCGGAAGCACAGGCCGATGTCGCCAAAAATGCCAGCCGGTATGCGGAGTTGATCGCGGATGGAGATGGCGTGGTGATGGAAACGCTGGCCGAACCCGGCCAGGTGGTCAGCGCAGGACAGACCGTGGTGCGCATCGCCCATGCAGGTCGCCGTGAAGCCCTTATCCAATTACCAGAAACCATCCGCCCTGCCGTTGGCTCCACCGCGCAAGCCACGCTGTTTGGCCAGGAAGATGTCAGCGTTACAGCCAAACTGCGCCAGCTCTCAGAGACTGCAGACCGCCTGACGCGCACCTTCGAAGCACGCTATGTGCTGGATGGAGACTTGGCCAACGCCCCCCTGGGTGCCACAGTGACCATCCGGATTCCGGCGGGCCGGCCTGCCGCCAATGGCGGCCTGCAAGTACCGATCAGCGCACTGTTTGATGCCGGCAAAGGACCGGGCGTCTGGGTGGTTGATGGTCATCCGAGCAAGGTTTCCTGGCGACCGGTTACCATTCTCAAGCTTGATGACGATGCTGCACGGGTTAGCGGCAGCATCAAACAAGGTAATCGCATTGTCGCGCTCGGAGCCCACCTGTTACATGAAGGAGAACAGGTCAAGGTGGCAAGCCATGCCTCTGCCACCGCCGGACAAGGGGTTAAGCCATGAGTGAGAGTCGATTCAATTTGTCCGCTCTGGCCGTGCGCGAGCGGGCCATCACGCTGTTTTTGATCGTCTTGATTTCATTGGCCGGCCTGGTCTCGTTTCTTAAGCTGGGCAGAGCCGAAGACCCTGCCTTCACCGTCAAGGTGATGACGATTGTCACCGCCTGGCCAGGGGCGACGGCACAAGAGATGCAAGACCAGGTGGCGGAGAAAATCGAAAAGCGCTTGCAGGAGCTGCGCTGGTATGAGCGCAGCGAAACCTACACACGCCCCGGACTGGCGTTTACAACGCTGACCTTGCTGGATAGCACGCGGCCCTCTGAAGTAAAAGAGGAGTTTTATCAGGCACGGAAAAAAATTGGCGATGAAGTACCCAATCTTCCGGCCGGCGTCATGGGCCCCTTCCTGAATGATGAGTATTCGGATGTCACCTTCGCCCTGTTTGCCCTCAAGGCCAAAGGCGAGCCGCAGCGCGTGCTGGTACGGGATGCAGAAACCCTGCGGCAACGCCTGCTGCATGTGGCCGGGGTCAAAAAGGTCAATATCATTGGAGAACAGGCAGAACGGATTTTTATCGAGCTGTCCCACGATCGACTGGCGACACTGGGAATCAGCCCGCAGGATGTATTCGCTGCACTTAACAACCAGAATGCGCTGACACCGGCCGGTTCAGTCGAAACCAAGGGACCGGAAATCTTCATCCGGCTGGATGGTGCGTTCAACCAATTGCAGAAAATTCGCGACACCCCGCTGGTTGTGCAAGGCCGTACCCTGAAACTGTCAGACATTGCCACCGTCAAGCACGGTTATGAAGACCCGGCAACCTTCATGATCCGTAACGGCGGAGAACCAGCCCTGCTATTGGGCGTCGTGATGCGTGACGGCTGGAATGGCCTGGATTTGGGCAAGGCGCTCGATAGCGAAGTGGATGCAATCAATGCGGAACAACCACTGGGCATGAGCTTGTCCAAAGTCACCGACCAGGCGGTCAACATTCACAGCGCAGTCGACGAATTCATGATCAAGTTCCTGGTCGCCCTGTTGGTGGTGATGCTGGTCAGCTTCATCAGCATGGGCTGGCGCGTCGGTCTGGTGGTGGCGGCGGCGGTGCCCCTGACACTGGCCGTCGTCTTCGTGGTGATGGCGGCAAGCGGCAAGAACTTTGACCGCATCACCCTTGGCTCGCTGATTCTGGCACTGGGCCTGCTGGTGGACGATGCCATCATTGCCATTGAAATGATGGTGGTGAAAATGGAAGAAGGCTATGGCCGGATTGCGGCTTCCGCCTATGCCTGGAGTCACACGGCAGCACCCATGCTGTCCGGCACCTTGGTCACGGCAGTGGGCTTCATGCCTAACGGTTTTGCCAGATCCTCTGCAGGTGAATACACCAGCAATATGTTCTGGATCGTAGGCATTGCCCTCATCGCCTCGTGGGTGGTTGCCGTGGTGTTCACCCCCTATCTGGGCGTCAAGCTGCTGCCTGACTTCAAGAAGGTTGAAGGTGGGCATGCCGCCATCTATGACACGCCGCGCTATAACCGCTTCCGTGCATTTCTGGGACGCATCATTGGCCGCAAATGGCTTGTTGCTGGCGGGGTGATTGGCTTGTTTGTGCTTGCCATACTGGGCATGGCGGTGGTGAAGAAGCAATTCTTCCCCATTTCTGATCGACCTGAAGTGCTGATCGAAGTGCAAATGCCCTATGGCACTGCCATCTCGCAAACCAGCTCCGCCACCGCCAAGGTGGAAGCGTGGCTGGCCAAGCAAAAAGAAGCCAGAATCGTCACCGCCTATATTGGTCAGGGCGCTCCGCGCTTCTATCTGGCCATGGGGCCGGAACTGCCGGATCCCTCATTTGCCAAGATCGTGGTGCGTACTGACAACCAGACTGAGCGGGATGAACTGAAACAGAAGCTGCGCCAAGCCATCGCCGCCGGCCTGGCACCCGAGGCGCGCTTGCGTGTTACCCAACTGATTTTTGGCCCCTACTCACCGTTCCCGGTTGCTTACCGTGTCTCGGGGCCGGATCCGGACAAATTGCGCGGGATTGCCGATCAGGTGCGTCAGGTATTGGAATCCAGCCCGATGATGCGCACCGTCAACACGGACTGGGGCGTGCGCGTTCCCACCCTGCACTTCATCTTGCAGCAAGACCGCTTGCAAGCACTGGGACTTAGCTCCAGCGCCGTGGCGCAGCAATTGCAGTTTTTCCTCCAGGGAGTGCCTGTCACAGCGGTACGCGAGGATATCCGCACGGTTCAGGTGGTGGCACGTTCTGCAGGCAGCACGCGGCTGGACCCGGCCAGGATCAACGCCTTTACCTTGGTTGGCATGCATGGTGAACGCATTCCGCTATCACAAGTAGGCAAGATAGAAATGCGCATGGAGGAGCCGATTCTGCGCCGACGCGACCGCACGCCCACCATCACAGTGCGCGGTGACATTGCCGATGGCTTGCAGCCACCTGATGTATCAGCAGCGATCACCAAGCAGCTGCAGCCCATCATCACCACACTGCCAAGTGGCTATCACATCGAGGAAGCCGGATCGATTGAAGAGTCAGGCAAGGCCACCGCAGCCATGATGCCCTTGTTCCCCATCATGCTGGCAGCCACGCTGTTCATCATCATTCTTCAGGTGCGTTCGCTCTCCGCCATGGTGATGGTGTTCCTGACCAGTCCACTGGGCTTGATTGGCGTGGTTCCGACGCTGTTACTGTTCCACCAGCCTTTCGGGATCAATGCACTGGTGGGGCTGATTGCACTATCAGGCATCCTGATGCGCAACACCTTGATCTTGATAGGACAGATCCGGGAAAACGAGCAAGCAGGGCTAGACCCGTTCAGGTCGGTCGTGGAAGCCACCGTGCAGCGTGCGCGTCCAGTGATTCTGACCGCCCTGGCCGCCATTCTGGCGTTCATCCCGCTGACGCACTCCGTGTTCTGGGGAACGCTGGCCTACACCTTGATTGGCGGCACATTCGCAGGAACAGTCCTGACGCTTGTATTCCTGCCAGCCATGTATTCCATCTGGTTCAAAATCAAGCCGGCAGCACATGCCAGCTAAAATAGATGGCTGATGCAAAAGAAGCTGCGCCCAAAGGCGCAGCTTCTTTATTGTCATGCAGATGGCGTTGCAAGCACATGGCGCGGCCCTGCTGTCGGGCCTGCCACAGATGCAAATTGTTTGGCAACGCGATTGCCGCCTGCAGAAGAGTGCCGGTGCGGCCGCATACAGCGGCCTGCGCGCTCAGTTCTTCATTCTCTTATTTCTGCCTGACAGAAATGATCAGGGGTAACGACCCCCGGTATGTGTTTTTGCCCCCACTGCGCCATTGTTTGCAAGACACCGGCCAAATCAGCCCCTTTGCGCGTGATGAAGTACTCCGCGCGTGGTGGCTTGTCTTGATAGAACTCCTTTTTTACCAGACCGGCAGCTTCCAGACGTTTCAATCTGTCCGCCAGGATATTGGTCGGAATGGACTCGGGCGAAGACTGGAATTCTCCGTAGCGATGCTTACCGGCAATCAGCAAGTCACGCACCACAAGCAGCGTCCATTTGTCGCCAACAATGTCGAGCACATTGGCAATCGGACAGGCCGAGCGATAGCCCTCGGGGCATGAGGGCGTTGAGTTTTCATTTTTCATGTACAAAATTCTAGACAAGTCACTTGCATTTTACAAGTTAAGGTCTTAGCATTAACTTTCATTTTGCAAGTGACTAAGCATCCCTGCTCCGTCAAGCGCTCATGTGAGCGGCTGGAAGCCGGAATGCACAGTGCGAATACCACTCAACTGAGCACAGGATGAATGATATGAACAACAGCGATTCCACCATCGACTCTCAGGCGCGCCGCCAAATGCTTCTCGCCGGCGCGGCCATGGCGGCGACGATTTCCGTCCCCTTTACCGCCAGCGCCGCCGCCCAGGCCAGCGCAAGCAGCGATATCAATACCGCCGCCTCAAGCACCCGCTTCGTCGAGGTTGATGGGCGCAAGCTCGCCTACCGTTCCGTTGGCACCGGCAAGCCGATTGTGTTGTGTCATCGTTTCCGAGGTGTACTTGGCCTGTGGGACCCAGCCTTCATCGATGCCTTGGCCGCGCAGGGTTATCAGGTCATCACCTTTGACTATTCCGGCATCGGGCTGTCGACCGGTGAGCGCAGCTATAACCCCGCTGCCATGGTTAAAGATGCCAAAGACCTGATCCATGCCCTGGGCCTCAAGGATGTGGTGATTGGTGGCTGGTCGATTGGCGGGATTGTGGCGCAGATTTACCTGGCCATGTTCGGACAGGAGGTGAGTCATGTCGTACTGCTCGCCACTACGCCTCCCGGTCATCTGGTAAAGACAGCCGAGCAACTCTTCTATGATGCGGCAGCGGTACCCGGCATCGGCCTGGAAAACTTCACCACCATCTTCTTCGAACCAAGCGACGCAGGCAGTCGCCAGGCTTCCAAGCAATCGTTTGACCGCATCATGGCGCAAAAAACCGCGCGCAGCCCTGATGTCCCGGCCGACTGGGCAATCAGCCAAATCGGCACTACACCGCTCAATCCGGTCTTTCCATCCGATGAGGTACTGAATGTCCTGAAAACCACCAAAACCCCCATCCTGCATATCGGGGCGGATCACGACATCATTTTCCCGATTGAAAACTGGTATGCGCTCAATGCGCAACTGCCAACCCTGAATTTGATTACCTACCCCAAATCAGGTCATGCACCTCATCACCAATACCCTGAAATGGCAGCCACACAAATCGCAGCCTTCATCAAGGGTACGCATAAAGCCTGATCAGGGCTGACAACATTCATCACTCAAACGACAAGCAAAGGACACATCATGAAGCTGGAAGGCAACACCATTCTTATTACCGGAGGCGCGTCCGGTATTGGCCGAGGTCTGGCTGAAGCATTTCATCAGCGCGGCAACAAAGTCATCATTGCAGGCCGCCGCAAAGCACTGCTTGAAGAAGTAATTGCCGCCAACCCTGGCATGGAAGCCATTGAACTGGATGTGGCCGATTCCGCCAGCATTGCCGCAGTAGCCAAGGTGCTGATTACCCGCTATCCGACGCTCAATGTTCTGATCAACAACGCCGGCATCATGCCATTTGATAATGCCGCCGGTGAAATTGATGAGGCCACTTCCCGCCGCCTCATCGAAACCAATTTTCTTGGCCCTATCCTGCTGACTTCAGCCTTGATCGAACATCTGAAACAGCAGCCGCGCGCCACCATCATCTACAACACCTCCAGCCTGGCCTACCTGCCCTTGGCACCCAGTGCCGTTTATTCCGCCACCAAGGCCGGCCTGCATTCTTATGCCCTTTCGCAGCGCTTCATGTTGCGCGACACCAATGTAACCGTTCAGGAAATTGCACCGCCCTGGGTAGATACCGACCTGATCAAGAAAGGGGCCGATCCGCGCGCCATGCCGGTGGATGCCTTTATCGCGGAAACCATGCAAGGACTGGCGACAGAAATACCGGAAGTCGTGGTTGAAGCTGTGCGCCCACTGCGCGCCAATCCGGGGCCGAATGAGCATGCCTTGATTGATGCCTTCAATGCCGAGCTGATTGCCAACCCACCCGCTTTCTGAAGTTAAACAGGAGATAGCACCATGACGAATACTAAAGTTGTTGTTGTGACCGGCGTGTCATCCGGTATCGGACGAGCGACTGCGCTGAAATTTGCCGAGCAGGGATGCCAGGTATTCGGCACGGTGCGAAATCTGACCGGCGCGCAGCCCATCCCAGGGGTTGCGCTGCTGGAGCTGGATGTCCGTGACGAAGCCGCCATCCAACGGACCATCCAGCACATCATCAGTCACACCAAGCGAATTGACGTGCTGGTCAACAGCGCCGGCGTCACCTTGCTGGGCGCGATGGAAGAAACATCGCTTGCAGAAGCCCAGGCACTGTTTGATACCAACTTTTTTGGCCTGCTGCGCGTGATCCAGGCGGTACTCCCCTACATGCGCCAGCAGCGCTCAGGCCGTATCGTCAACATCAGTTCGGTGTTGGGCTTTCTACCAGCGCCTTACATGGCACTTTATGCCGCCTCCAAACATGCGGTTGAGGGATTATCCGAGACGCTTGATCATGAAGTCCGCCAATTTGGCATTCGTGTGTCCCTGGTAGAACCGTCATTCACCAAGACCAATCTCGATATCAATGCCCCACAGGCAAGCGCTCAAATACCAGCCTATGAGCTGGAGCGTCGTAGCGCGTCCCAGGCCATTCAACAGCATGTTCAGCAAGCACCCGTTCCGGATGCGGTTGCCTCAAGCATTATCACTGCCGCACTAGGGCCGTGGAAAATGCGCCATACCCCCAAGGGCGAGGCTTCCCTGCTGGCTAAATTACGCCGTTTCCTACCCGCAGGACCTGTCAGCAAGGGGATAAGAAAAACTTTCGGATTAGCCTGATTTAATCCGCCGCCAGCACAAATCAATCATCGCAATAAGCTTTGCACGGCGAAAGCCAGCCAGCTTATCGCCGGGGCAAGTCAATGACAGACTCTGAGAGCAAGCTGATCAAACCCTCGTCCACCGAGATGAAACCAGCCGCTGCAAGCAGCGCCCGCGGCACCGTCAGCCCCTGGCAAGTATTCTGGGTAGCCAGCCTGGCTGTGTTCATCGTATCGATGGACGGGACCATGCTGTTTTCGGCGTTCAGCGCCTTAAGCACTGGCTTCCCGCACGCAACGCCAGCAGATCTGTCGTGGGTGCTTAATGCCTACACCGTGGCCTATGCAGCCATGCTGATACCTGCAGGAGGCCTGGCGGACAAGCATGGACGTAAAAAAGTCTTTCTGCTGGGCCTTGTGCTGTTTTTGATCGCATCAGTCGGCTGCGGATTGGCTGTCAGTGTGACATGGCTGGTGATAGCCAGAGTCTTGCAGGCTATCGGTGCTTCACTACTGACACCTTCCTCACTTTCCCTGGTGATTGCGGCATTCCCGGCGGACAAGCGCGCCATCGCTGTCAGTTTATGGGGAGCGGTGGGCGGCCTGGCCGCGGCGATAGGCCCCAGTCTTGGTGCTTTCGTGATCGCAGCAATTGGCTGGCAGTGGGCCTTCTACCTGAATGTGCCAATAGGTGTGCTGGCCATCTGGCGTGGCACAACAATACTGACGGAAACCAGGCAGACTTCCCGGCTGCAAGCGCCAGTAGACGTGCTGGGCATGGCATTGCTGATCATTGGCATCGCCGCCCTGGCGCTATCCATCGTGCAAGCCGAATCACCAGCGTGGTCGCAAAACGAACTGTTTGCCGCAGCCGGAGTAGGCCTTGTATGCACGCTGGGCTTTATTGCCTGGGCAGGTATCAGCCGCGCACCACTGGTGGACCTGGCGTTGTTTCGCAACGTCACCTACCGGTATGTCAATCTCGCCACCTTGAGCTTTGGCATCGCATTTTCGATGATGTTCTTTGCCTTCTTTTTCTACATGAAGTCAATCTGGCACTACTCGCTGCCACTGGCTGGTCTGGCGGTAGCACCAGGCCCGTTGATGGTCATACCGGTCGCAGCAATCTCGGGCAGGATAGCAAGTCGGCATGGCCACCGCGCCTTACTTGTAGCGGGATGTCTGATCTATGCCAGCAGTGCCTTGTGGTTCTTGCTGGTGCCCGGTGCCGGGCCAGCGTATCTGACCCACTGGCTTCCAGGCATGCTTATCAGCGGGGTTGGTGTGGGAATGGTCATGCCGTCCTTGTCAGGTGCAGCGGTAAGCCACTTGCCGTCCAGTCATTATGCCGTCGGCGGTGCCATTAACCAGGCCATACGGCAAATTGGTTCGGTATTGGGGGTTGCCCTTACCGTGCTCTTGCTGGGTCGTGCAGGTCTGGAGAGAGCTGATTTCAATACAGTCTACCTCTGTCACATGAGCTTGGCCCTGCTGACGGCACTGCTATGCCTGCCTATCAATACACGCCCTGCAATGGCCGCAAGAACCGGCCACTAACGCCGGGCAAACCATCCACTTATGTGAAAAACCCAATTCATTCAACAATATTACCGCGCGATATAAAAAATACAGAACGCTGAGCCATATAAAAACACAGCCAATATCATTGGCAGTACAAATATTCATGAACACAATAAAAGCAATCAATCTCTAAGCCAAGACATCAGCCAGATTCGCCTTACTTTTGCGTAGTCAGCATTAAAACTTTCCATTACCGCAACACGGCCTCATATCTGAACAAACAGGAGATTAAAATGAGCCAACATGAAATTGTACTGTGCCACCCTGTACGAACCGCTATTGGTTCATTTGCTGGGTCTTTGAAGTCCACATCGGCCATGATGCTTGGTGGCGTAGTGATTCGTGAGACGCTCAGACGCTCCGGACTTGATCCTGAGAAAATAGATGGCGTGGTAATGGGCAATGTTGTCCAGGCCGGCAACCGCATGAATCCGGCTCGCCAGGCAGCCATCGCTGGCGGTCTGCCCGACGCGGTACCGGCCTTTTCGGTCAACCGGGTCTGCGGCTCTGGTGTTCAAGCAATCGTATCCGCCGCGCAAGAAATCAGCTTTGGTTACTCCCAGGCGATAATTGCCGGGGGAATGGAAAACATGGATATGGCACCCTACTTGCTGCCCTCCGGCCGATGGGGGGCACGCATGGGCAATGTACAGGTCTATGACAGTATGCTGCACGATGGTCTGATTGATGCATTTTCTCACAAGCACTCCGGGTGGCATACCGAAGACCTGGTGGAAAAATATGGTATCAGCCGCGAGGAGCAGGATCGCTGGGCGCTGCGTTCGCAACGGAATTTCTCTGCCGCACAAAATAGTGGTGTATTCGATGCTGAAATCACGGCAGTTGAGATAGAAACCAAAAAAGGCGTTTATCAGTTCAATCGAGATGAAGCCAATCGACCAGATACCACACTGGAAGTATTGCAAAACCTGAAGCCGGCATTCCGTACACCTGGCACCATTACCGCAGGGAATGCACCGGGCCTGAATAGTGGTGCCGCGGCACTGATTGTGGCGGAAAGAAGTTTTGCTGAAAAAAACCACTTGCAAGCAGTCGCCCGCTTAGTATCGTTTGGCATTGCTGCCGTTGAACCTGGCATGTTTGGAATTGGTCCGGTACCCGCAGTGCAACAAGCGCTGCAGCGTGCCAACTGGACACTGGCTCAACTTGACCGAATTGAAATTAATGAAGCTTTTGCCGCGGTCCCGCTCGCAGTAATGCGCGAATTGGGAATCGATGAGAATATTGTCAATGTCGAAGGTGGTGCCATTGCGCATGGACATCCAATTGGTGCAACCGGTGCGATATTAACAACGCGTCTGATTCATTCCCTCCAGCGAGCCGGGCTGAAACGCGGTCTGGTAACACTATGCATAGGCGGCGGACAAGGTATTGCCTTGGCAATTGAGCTGTTATAATTCTTGCATCGCCCAATCAGGCCTAAGTCAAACTACCGCGTATGATTGATGAAGAAGCGGGGAAAGTCCATCAGACTCTCCCCGCCATTTTTTATTCCACGGCACTGCCTAAAAAACCATTGAATAAAACCACGGCATTCGAATAACCATATCAGTCCTTGATTGCAATATGATTTGAATAACCAGTGCAAGCCTGGCATCAGGTAGGGCGATGTGCTTCGTAGAGCCACTTCACCATCGCAGGATCTCGGTGATCAAAAAATGCACTGCTGGCGGTATCGAGCCTAGCAATTCTGGCCATGTCTGCCGCACTCAATTCGAAGTCGTTGATGGTGAAGTTTTCCAGCATGCGTTCCGGGCGAACCGATTTGGGAATGGCCACCACGCCGCGTTGCAGCAACCAGCGTAGCACGATCTGAGCCACGGAACGGCCATGCTGTTGCGCGATATCTTGCAATACTTCATTACCAAAAAGATTGTTACGCCCTTCCGCAAATGGTCCCCAGGATTCAAGCTGGATACCCTGCTGCTGCAAAAACCGTGCAGTGGCTGTCTGCTGGCAGAATGGGTGGGTCTCTATCTGGTTTACCGCCGGCACCACCTTGTTACGCATCACCAAATCCATGACACGATCCGGATGAAAATTGCTGACGCCAATGGCGCGAATACGACCATCCCGATACAACTGTTCCATGGCTCGCCATGAGCCATGGATATCACCATATGGTTGATGGATCAGGTACAGATCCAGATAGTCCAGTTGGAGTCTGGCCATGGAACGTTCAAACGCCTGCAGCGTCTGTTCGTAGCCGGTATCGTGCAGCCAAAGCTTGGTGGTGATGAACAGTTGCTCGCGTGGAATGCCACTGGATGCAATGGCACGTCCAACAGCCTCTTCGTTGCCATAGGAAGCTGCGGTATCAATCAATCGATAACCGGTTTGCAAGGCTGCAGCCACACAGGCTTCACACTCCGCCGGCTCATTCATCTGAAATACACCGAATCCTTGCAATGGCATCTGAATGTCGTTGTTCAGTGTAATTGTTTGCATATTAATCTTTCTTATCAACAGTTATACGCCAGATACCGACAAACTCAGGCTTCCTGCCCAGTGGCCTGGTAATTGGCTGACTGTGGAGATAACTGAGCCACTGCGTCAAAACGTATGTAGCGCAGCGATACAAACAAAGCGATGCAGAGAAATAGCGCGGACACATAAAGGACGTGGCCGGTGTGTAAAGCCATAGCGGCAGCATCATATGCCGTGGCATGCCCAGCGGAATAAACCACGATCAGAATGGCCAAACCCAATGTGGCTCCAATCTGGTGAGCCACATTGAGAACACCGGAAGCCGCACCGGCATTATTTGCCTCTACCCCAGCCACGCCGGCAACTGTCAGCGGTGCCAACACCCAGCCCTGCCCAAAACCCACCAGCAACATCGGTAACAGCACGCCGCCCAGATAAGATGCTTGTGTGGCACACAAGCCTTGCAATACAACACCAGCCACACACACGGCCAGACCAAGCAGCAAAATACGCCGATGACCAAAGCGTCTGACTGCGACAGGCACCGAAAGCGAGGTCGCCATTTGCGGAATGGTCACTGGAATAAACGCAAGTCCGGCCAGCATCGGGGTGAAACCAAGGACACCTTGCAGATACTGTGCGGTAAAGAACCAGAAGCCAACCATGCCACTCAGAAATAGCAAACGCGCAAGGTAGGCCGCATTACGCTTTGCGTCACTCAAGAGGGTGAGCGGCAGCAACGGTTGTTTGGCCCGCGATTCAATCCAGATAAATGTCGCCAATAACACAAGGCCAATAGCGATGCTGGCCCAGCTTAATGGCGAGGCCCAGCCAGACTCGGCGGCTTCCACGATGCCAAATACCAGTGCGCACATACCAAGCGTGGATGTCAGCGCCCCGGCAATATCAAAGCGCCCGGTTTGCCGGGGAGTTTCATTTATATAACGCAAGCTTCCAATCATCAGCGCTGCGCCAATTGGAAGATTGATGAAAAATCCTGCACGCCAGGAAATAAGATCTGCCAGCAAGCCGCCAAGTACCATGCCAACCGTTGCGCCAATTCCGGCGGCGGCGGCATATAGCGACAGTGCGCGCGTGCGGGCGCGGCCTTCTGCAAAGTGCGTGGAAATCAAGGCTAGTGTCGATGGTGCCAACACCGCAGCACCCAAGCCCTGGACTGCCCGAAAGATGATCATCCAGGCTGGACTGCTTGCTGAGCCAATTGCAAGTGAGGCCAAGGTAAAAATGGCAAGGCCGGTGATGAACATGCGACGACGGCCCAGAATGTCGCCAGTCCGGGCTCCTAGCATCAGGAAACCACCAAACGCCAAGGTATACGCGTTTTGAATCCAGGACAGACCGGCTGGGGTAAAACCCAGTGCCGCCTGGATGCGTGGCAGCCCTGTGAGCACGATGGATGTATCAACAACCAGCATCAGATAACTCAGCATGATGATGCTTAACACCATGCCGTGGTTCACTGGCTTATGTTGAGGGCTCATGCTTTGCTCACACCCAGGCTTTGCCCGATCTCCAAGCCTGGAGTCAGTACAAGCTTGGTAATCAGCGTAGAAAGGCCGTTCAGGGATACGTCATGTCCTTTGAATGGCTCCCCTTTCCTGGTCAACTGGTAATTGAACGATTGTTCTCGTGTGAACCAACCGGGACGCAGCACGGTGTAGTCAAGCCCAGAGGCTTCCACCAGGGCTGCTGAATCACGGTATGGGTTTAGTATGCTGCGGTATTTTTCACCCGGCACTTCGCCATAAATCCCCATGGAACTAATGAAAATAAGACGACGCACACCAGTAGACTGCATGGCAGTGATAATGCACCGTGCCTGAGCCGCCATATCACCCGCAAGATTGGCATAGACCACATCCTGGCCATGCATTGCGGCCTGCAGGGTATCTTGCTCAAGCACATCGCCTTCAATCATGGACACCCGTTCCGGGTCCGGATTGGCCAGACGGTTTTTCCGCCGTAAATAAAGCGTTAACTGTATGTCTTGGTGGGCAAGAAGAAATGGCATGGTATGCCGGGCCAACTGACCATTGGCACCGAGAATCAAAACGCGTGTCATCAACGTATTACCTGTAAGCTGAATCTTGACTACTCTTCCCTTAACGCCATGCACAAATGCACTGGGCATTGACAGCAATATGCAGCTGAGAATAAGAGCATGGAGTAATGGCAAGCCGTCTTTTAAAAAGCGGCTTGCCTATCACTTGGCTAAAACATGCAAGGCAGTTTTTAATCTGGTGTCGCCAACGTGCCGGTTTTCATTGCGGCAATCACACCGCCATCAATCAGCAGATCACTGCCGGTAACGAATGCGGCATCCGGTCCCAACAAGAAAGACGCAGCAATGGCGATTTCCTCCGGCGGTGCCATGCGCTTGGCAGGGGATGCCTCAATCATGGCGCGGTACATGCCACCGATTTCCGAATTGAGTTCATGCAGTGCCAGCGGTGTCACCACAATGCCGGGACTGATGGAGTTGACACGGGCAGCACGCGCGCCCCAGCTGATTGCGGAGGCTTGCACACGCAGGTGGTTGGCGCGCTTGGCGATCATGTAAGCCACCACCGTATTCGGGATGGCCTCTGCTTGCAGGAAAGGCAGGGACAAGAGTTCTTCGGTCGGCGTATGCAGCAGCGCCTGGTCTTGCTCGGGCGGCAGGGCGGGCATCATGTGTCCGGCCATGCTGGAGATGATCAGCCCGGAGCCTTTAGGTGCAATCACCTTCTCAAACTCATCGAACACCACTGCTGCGCCATACAGGTCCACTTTCAACACATCTTCAACGGGTGCCATGTTTGGTGATAGACCTGCGGTATTCACAAGCTGCATCACATCGCCCAGGGCCGCTGCAGTCGCCGCCAGTTTTTGTACCGACTGACGCGAGGTGACATCCACCACTTGCGTTTCCACCGCATACCCAGCGTCACGCATCGATTGCGCAGCCTGATGCAGGGTGGTTTCGTTGTAATCGGCCAGTAGCACCGTACGGCCAAAACCCTGGCGGCGCGCAATGGCCACCCCAATACCACCGGCACCAATAATGACGATAACTTCCTTGCGCATTGTTTTTTCCTTGCTTGATGTGAGTTAGAGGGCCAGTTGCAGAATCTCGGCCACAACGTCTTTCGTGTAGATGTCGGCAATACCAAACCACTGCGCATTGCCCAGCACCACGTCGGTGATGGCCGGCAGATCGGTCTTGCTGATACCCAGTTGTGACAGACGCGTGGGGGTGCCGATGCTGTCAAACCAGTTTTCCAGTGCGGCAATGCCCTGCAGTCCGTCATCCAGAGCGAATACCTGCTTGGCAAAGCGCTGGAACTGCGCCGGATTGCGCTGGTAATACCACTTCATCCAGGCCGGCATGATCACCGACAGACCGGCACCGTGCGGCACATTGAACAGCGCCGACAAGGCGTGTTCGATCATGTGATTGGGGTAGTTAAAGCCGGCAGTTCCGGCATAGATCAGGCCGTTGAGGGCTTGGGTGGCCGCCCAGGCAAACTCGGCACGGGCCGGATAGTTGTCCGGCTGCTCCAGCAGCACCTGGGTGTTGTCGATCACGGTCTTGACGATGGCCTCCACCATGCGCGAATGCAGCTTCGGCTGCACCGTGGCGGTGAAATAGCCTTCAATGCAGTGGGCGATGATGTCGGCGGCCGAATACACCAGATAGTCGCGCGACACCGTCTGCATCAGCGCCGGGTTGACAATGGAAACACGCGGGAAGGTATGCACCGACTGGATGGCAAACTTTTCCTTGGTGGCCTCGTTGGTCACCACCGCGCCACTGTTCATCTCGCTGCCGGTAGCCGCCAGCGTCAGGATGGAAAACACCGGTAATGCAGACTCAATCGCCGCCTTGCCGATGAACAGATCCCACACATCGCCAGCGTATGCCACCCCGGCGGCAATGGCCTTGCTGCTGTCCAGCACCGAACCGCCGCCCACACTGAGCACGGCACCCACCTGATGGCCGCGCGCCAGTGCAATCCCCTCACGCACCTTGCTCAGTACCGGGTTGCTGACAATGCCGCCAAATTCGACAAATTCGATGCCATGCGCGGCCAGGCTCTGGCTTACCGTCTGAAACAGGCCGTCACGCTTGATGCGCTCGCTGCCATAGCACAGCAGCACCTTGCTAATGCCATGCTCGGCCAGGTGCTGACCGATCAGCTGCTCTTTGTCTGTGCCGAAGTCAATCTTGGTGGGATTGAAAAAAGTAAAGTTATCCATGCTTATCCCCTGCCGCCTTGCGACGGATGATGTTGATGGCCGTCACTTTAGCTGTCGGATAAACATTGAACTAGCGCATTATTATTTGAATAATCTACAACTTATTGATGATAATCTTTACCAGGATCCAAGCCATGCCGATTAATGAGCTGCGCTCCATCACCACCTTTGTCCGCACCGCCGAACTGGGCAGCCTGAGCCAGGCCGCCGCCGCACAACAGATTTCACCGCAAGCCGCCAGCAAGGCACTGGGGCAGTTGGAACAATACCTGGGCGTGCGCCTGTTCCACCGCACCACCCGCAGCATGTCGCTGACTGAAGAAGGACAGCGCTTTCTGGAAGCGGTACAACCCTCGCTGATCGGCTTCCAGCAAGCCCTCACCACCGTACGCCAAAGCAAGAATGAGCTATCAGGGCCGCTGCGCATCGTCGGGCCGCGCACCGTGCTGCACGCCGTCATCGGCCCGGTAATGGACGAATACTGTCGGCTCTACCCGGAAGTACAACTGGACGTGCAACTGGATGACCGCATCGGCAACTGGGTGGAAGACCGCATCGACGTCGGTTTCCGCTTGGGCAACTCGCCACAGGAAGGACTGGTGGCGCGCCGCCTGTTTCCCATGCAGCTGATCATCTGCGCGGCACCCAGTTATTTGCGCAAGCACGGCAGGCCACACAGCCTGTACGAACTGGGCGCGCATCGCTGTAGCGCCTTTCGCCGGGCCAGTGATGGCCGCGTGGTGCCGTGGCGCGTGCGGGTAGGTGACAGCATGCAGGATCAACCGGTCAATCCAGTCTTCTGCACCAATGATGAAGCGATTGAATTGCGCGCCGTACTGGCAGGTGAAGTGATTGCCCAACTTGCTGCGCCCACTGCTGCGCACCTGATCCGCAGTGGCCAGTTGGTACCCATCCTGCTGGACAACATGGCCGACAACTACAGCCTGTTTATTTATTACGGCAGTCGCGCTGCCCAGCCGGCAAGGGTAAGGCGCTTCATTGATCTTGCGGTGGACCGGCTGACTGATTCCGCTGACTTTTTACTGAGCCGAGAAGAACTCACCCTGGCCCATGAGCGCGGGGTAGAGGGGGCCAGAAGTTAATCATCCTGCGGATCACTCATTAAGACTTCCATGCTGGCAAGGCAGCGCGGCAGACCTGCGTACCAATTACACCACAGGACAAATGTCACTTGGTGACATTTGTCACCAAGTGACATATTATCGCTATGGATAGCAGGCCGCACAGCGCCTTTCCTTTAACCGACCGGAGTCTACCCATGTCCTCAACCCCCTACCTTCCACTGTATCTATGGATCGATGGCCAAAAACTGGCTGGCGGCGATCGGGCGCACAGCGAGGTAATCAATCCCCTGAACGGCCAGGTACTGGCCCGCATGCCGCATGCCACCGCTGACGATCTGCAGGACGCCTTAAGTTCGACAGCACGCGGCTTTAAAACTTGGCGTACTGTCCCGGCATGGCAGCGCGCAGCCGTCATCGAGCGCGCCGTTGCCTGGTTGCGTGAGCGCCGCCAGCAACTTGAATCCTTGCTGACGCTGGAGGTGGGCAAACCCAATGCGGAAGCCCGCATGGAAGTGGATTTGACGCTGGATTCAATGACCTGGTGCGCCGAAGAAGCCAAGCGCATTTATGGCCGCACCCTGGAACCACGCCTCCCCCATGGCAGGGCCGTGGTATCCCATGAGCCAATCGGCCCCGTGGCCGCATTCGCGCCATGGAATGTCCCGGCACTGCTGACCGGGCGCAAGATTGCAGCAGCGCTCGCGGCGGGCTGCTCGATGGTGATCAAGCCCTCCGAGGAAACCCCGGCCACTTGCCTGCTGATTGCCGAAGCCTTCGCTGCAGCCGGCTTGCCTGCAGGGGTGCTTAATGTGGTGCTGGGCGATCCTGACTTTATTTCCCGTACCCTGCTGGCATCCAAAATTATCCGCAAGGTTTCATTCACAGGTCCGGAACCGGTTGGGCGACAGTTGGCAAAACTGGCGGCAGAGAACATCACGCCCATCACGATGGAATTGGGCGGCCACGCACCGGTTATTGTTTGTGACGACGCAGACATCGAAGCGGCAGTGGCCGCATCGGTATCGAACAAGTTCTTTAACGCAGGTGCCAGTTGCATTGCGCCGACTCGCTTCTATGTACAGGACGCTGTCTACGCGCAGTTTGTCAGCGCGTTTGTGCAAGGAGCCAAGGCAATCAAGCTGGGCGACGGCTTTGACCCCGAGACCACCATGGGACCACTGGCCAATGCGCGCCGCCTGGCCGCGATGGAGCGTTTGATTTCCGATGCCGTCACCCGCGGCGCTACGCTTGAAACCGGTGGATACCGCATCGACAGAGAGGGATATTTCTGGGCTCCGACGGTGCTGACCAACGTACCTGAAGAGGCGGAGATCATGAATCAAGAACCATTTGGTCCGGTAGCAACCATCTCGCGCTTTGAGAAGCTGGAGGATGCAATCGACCAGGCCAATCGCCTCCCCTTCGGCCTTGGGGCATATGCATTTACCCGCTCACTTGCGCGCGCCAATTTGCTTGCGGATCGCATCGAGAGTGGCATGGTCGGTATCAACACCTATTACTTTGGTATGCCAGAAGGCCCGTTTGGCGGGGTCAAGCAAAGTGGCTACGGTAGTGAAAATGGTATCGAAGGCATCAGTGCTTATCTGCTTACCAAATTCGTCCACATGGTTTGAACCCGGTCATACCCGGTAAGCTTGCTGGCCTGAGTTGCAAGCCTGATCGGCTTGCAACCAGCAAGATGCGCCATACCTTCGTGTATGGCGCATGTCCATTTGGCCCAGCCCCTCTGCTATGCTATGCAGCCTAATCAATCAGCTAGCTGACGGCAGCACCCGAATTTGAAGGAGTCGACCTTGGGTTTAAGGCAGTCAAAGAAGGACAAGACCCGCCTGCAATTGTTGGAAGCGGCATTGGAACTATTCGGCCAACAAGGCTTTGAGGTCACCACCATCAATCAGATCGCCGCGGCTGTCGAGATCTCCCCGCGCACCTTGTTGCGTTATTTCCCCACCAAAGAAGACATCGTGCTCAGTTGGCTGGAGGACAGCATGTCTGGCTTTCTTGCAGGTTTGCTAAACCGGATAGCAGCAGAGCCGATTCCGGATGCGCTGATTTCAGGCGCACGAGAATTGCTGGCCTTGTATGCATCGCGCAAGGAATTTTATCTGGCGCTGGAGCGTGTCATCGCATCTTCCCCGCAAATCAGTGCGCGCAAACATGCCATGACTGCGCAACTGGCGGATGAGGTGGCCGACATCATCGCACGCAACGCCCCGGCGGAAGATGCTGCCTTGTCCATGCAAAGACACCTCTACCCTAACGTCCTTTTTACAATCATCCGGGTGGTGGTGACCCAGTGGGTAAGATCTCAGGGGGAAGCAGATTTACAGCTACTGTTCAGCGATGCCCTGCGCGTGGTCCGATTCCAACACACCCTCTAACCATTGACGGCACGCAGTCTCGATACGGCAACGGAACAGCACTATTCAAAGTTGCATTATTCCGAAATAATCGCCCAATCCAGATGAGATTATTTCAATAATGGCCCGCGAAAACCTGAATGATCTGCGCACCTTTGTCCTGGTGGCCCGCGAAGGCAGTTTTACCCGTGCAGCGGCAAAACTGGGGGTGTCGCCCTCGGCGGTGAGCCATACCATGCGTGGGCTGGAAGAAAGCCTGGGCATGCGGCTGGTTACCCGTACCACGCGCAGTGTGGCGCTGACCACGGCAGGCGAGCAGGTGCTGGCCATTTTTGCCCCCCGGCTGGACGAAATCGAAGCCGAGCTGTCGGTACTGCGCGAGCAGCGGGACAAACCGGCGGGCAGCATCCGCATCACCGCAACGGACTTTGCCGCCGAGCATTACCTGCTGCCCAAGCTGGCACAACTGCTGCCTGACTACCCGGATGTGCAAGTTGAGTTGTCCATCGACTACGGGCTGACCGATATTGTGGCGCAGCGTTTTGATGCCGGTATCCGTTTTGGCGACCAGGTGGCACGCGACATGATTGCCGTGCGCATCAGCCCGGATATCCAGACCACCGTGGTGGCCACCCCGGCCTATTTTGCCCGCCATGGTGTGCCAGAGCACCCGCGCGACCTGACCGAACACAACTGCATCGGCATGCGTCTGCCCACCTATGGCGGGCTGTACGCCTGGGAATTCGAACAGGGCGACAACAAGTTTTCCATTCGGGTAGATGGCCAATTGACCATCAACACCCTGCCGCAAATGCTGCATGCCACCCTGTCCGGCATCGGCCTTGCCTACACCGCGCGCGACTATGTGCTGCCTTATCTGGCCGATGGCAGCCTGCAGGAAGTGCTGCAACCCTGGTGCGCGGTATTCCCCGGTTTTCATCTCTACTATCCCAGCCGTCGCCAGTCCTCCCGCGCGCTGATGCTGCTGGTGGACGCCTTGCGCTACCACGCGGCATAAGACCGTCTTGCCTTGCCAGCGCGATCACTTGGCGCAGTTGCGGCGATATTGATGAAAATATCTCACAACGGCATAAATCCAAATGCATATAGTTCATTAAGTTTTTGACTGATAAGATCACCGACCTAATTCAGATGGTGAGTATCAGGCGGACATGTGCTGGCCGTTCCTGCGTATTCACCCGACAACAAGGCTCTGGCCACACGGTTGATCTGCTGTGGCAAATCCCCTTCATCGCATGCCCGGTGGCACGTCGTCCCTGCGTTGGCCATCCATCCTGACTTTACGGAATGAATAATATGAACCTACCCATCAAGGGCCGGCGACCGCTGGCCATGACTGCCATTTCCTTTGCCGTGCTGGCTGCCATTGGCACTGCCGGCTGGCTGGGCCTGCACAGCCAGGCGGTGCAGGCGGATGCGCCGGCTGCCGCCAACCAGGCTGTTCCCGTTTCTGCCGCCTTGCTGGTGCAGCAGGAGGTGAGCACCTGGCAGGATTTTTCCGGCCGCCTGGAGGCGGTGGAGCGGGTGGAGCTGCGCTCGCGCGTGGCCGGTGCCATCCAGGCCGTGCATTTTCGTGAAGGTGCGCTGGTGAAGGCGGGCGACCTGCTGGTGAGCATCGACCCGGCACCGTATCAGGCCGAGGTGGACCGCGCCGCCGCCCAGGTGGCCGCTGCCCAGTCCCAACTGGTATTTGCCCGCAGTGAGCAGGACCGCGCCAACCGCATGCTGGCCGATCACGCCATTGCCCAGCGCGATGCCGACGAGCGCAACAACGCCGCCCGCGCCGCCGATGCCAACCTGAAAGCCGCGCAGGCCGCCTTGCAGACAGCACGGCTGAACCTGAGCTACACCGCCATTCGCGCACCGGTATCCGGCCGGGTGGGCAAGCTGTTGGTGACTACCGGCAACCTGGTATCGGCCGGGCCGGACTCGCCGGTGCTCACTACCCTGGTATCGGTAAACCCGGTGTATGCCAGCTTTGATGCCGACGAGGAAACCGTGAACAAGGCGCTGGCCGAGCTGCCGGATGCCGGCACTGCCCGTGCGCGGCTGGGTGACATTCCGCTGCAGGTCGCTACCAGCACGGCGCAAACCTTCCCCGCCAAGCTGCAACTGGTGGACAACCAGGTGGATGGCAAGAGCGGCACGGTCAAGCTGCGCGCCACGGTGGACAACCGCGACGGCGTGCTGATTCCCGGCCAGTTCGTGCGCATCCGGCTGGGGCAGTCCAAGCGGCATCCGGCACTGCTGCTGAATGAACAGGCCATCGGCACCGATCAGGACAAGCGCTTTGTGATGGTGATCGACAAGGACAGCAAGGCGCGCTACCGCCAGGTGCAGTTGGGGGCCAGTGTCGATGGCTTGCGCATTGTCAGCGCCGGCCTGCATGCCGGTGAACGGGTGATTGTGGACGGCCTGCAGAAAGTGCAGCCGGGCGCAGCGGTAGCGCCGCACATGGTGCCGATGCAGCCCCCGGCTACTGCGGCGGCCAATAGCTGATTTCCACGCGAAAGACATTCATGAACCTATCCAAATTCTTCATCGACCGCCCGATTTTTGCCGGTGTGCTGTCGCTGCTGATTTTCCTGGCGGGCCTGCTGTCCTTGCGGGTGTTGCCGATTTCGGAATACCCGGAAGTGGTGCCGCCGCAAATCATCGTGCGGGCGCAGTTTCCCGGTGCCAACCCCAAGGTGATTGCCGAATCGGTGGCCACGCCGCTGGAAGAAGCCATCAACGGCACCGAGGGCATGCTGTACATGAGCAGCCAGGCCACCACCGACGGCCTGATGACGCTGACGGTGACTTTCCAGATCGGCACCGACCCGGACAAGGCGCAGCAACTGGTGCAGAACCGTGTGTCCCAGGCCGAGCCACGCCTGCCGGAAGACGTGCGCCGCCTGGGCCTGACGACAATCAAGAGCAGCCCGGACCTGACGCTGGTGGTGCATTTGCAGTCACCCAACGGCCGCTATGACATGAACTATCTGCGCAACTACGCCATTCTGAATGTGCGTGACCGGCTGGCGCGCATCAATGGCGTAGGTCAGGTGGGGCTGTACGGTGCGGGCGATTACTCCATGCGCATCTGGCTGGACCCGCAAAAAGTGGCCATGCATGGCTTGTCGGCCAGCGATGTGGTAAGCGCCATCCGCGAGCAGAACGTGCAGGCCGCCGCCGGTAGCATCGGTGCGTCCCCCAGCGCCAAGGGCATCCAGCTGCAATTCCCCATCAACGCGCAGGGCAGTCTGCAAACCGAGCAGGAATTCGGCGACATCATCGTCAAGACCGGTGCCGACGGTGCGGTTACGCGCCTGCGTGAGCTGGGCCGCATCGAGCTGGGCGCGTCGGAATACGCGCTGCGCTCCACGCTGGACAACAAGGCGGCGGTGGCCATTCCCATCTCGCAAGCCCCTGGCTCCAATGCCTTGCAGATTTCCGACCAGGTGCGCGCCACCATGGCCGAGCTGAAGAAATCCATGCCGGAAGGGGTGGACTACGCCATCGACTTCGACCCCACCCAGTTTGTGCGCGCGTCGATCGAATCGGTAGTGCACACCCTGCTGGAAGCCATTGCGCTGGTGGTGCTGGTGGTGATCCTGTTCCTGCAGACCTGGCGTGCCTCGCTGATTCCGCTGCTGGCGGTGCCGGTGTCCGTTGTCGGTACCTTTGCGGTGATGCACGGCTTTGGCTTCACCATCAATACCCTGTCCTTGTTTGGCCTGGTGCTGGCCATCGGCATCGTGGTGGATGACGCCATCGTGGTGGTGGAAAACGTGGAGCGCAATATCGAGGCCGGGCTGGACCCGCGTGCGGCATCCTACCGCGCCATGCGCGAAGTGTCCGGCCCCATCATCGCCATTGCGCTGGTACTGGTGGCGGTATTCGTGCCGCTGGCCTTCATTGGCGGTCTGAGTGGCATGTTCTACAAGCAGTTTGCGCTGACCATCGCCATTTCCACGGTGATTTCCGCCATCAATTCCTTGACGCTGTCACCGGCGCTGTCTGCCTTGCTGCTGCAACGCCACGACGCGCCGCAAGACTGGCTGACCCGCCAGATGGACCGCTGGCTGGGCGGCTTCTTCGACCGCTTTAACAGCCTGTTCAACCGTGGGGCCACGCGTTACAGCCAGGGCGTAAAGCAGGCCATCAGCCGCAAGTTTGTCATGCTGGCCATCTATGCCAGCCTGGCAGCAGTCACCGTGGGCTTGTTCCACAGCATTCCGGGTGGCTTTGTCCCGGCGCAGGACAAGCAGTATCTGATCGGCTTTGCCCAGTTGCCAGACGGTGCCACGCTGGACCGCACCGATGCGGTGATTCACCGCATGAGCGACATCGCAATGAAGATACCCGGTGTGGATCACACCATCGCCTTCCCCGGCCTGTCGATCAACGGTTTCACCAATAGTGCCAATTCCGGCATCGTGTTTGTCACCCTCAAGCCCTTCGAGGAGCGTCAGGGCAAGGCCATGAGCGCCAATGCCATTGCCGCTGCCATGAATGCCGAGTTTGGCAAGTTGCAAAATGCCTTTGTGGTGATGTTCCCGCCGCCGCCAGTGCATGGCCTGGGCACCACCGGTGGTTTCAAGCTGGAGCTGGAAGACCGTGGCGGCCTGGGTTATGAAGCCATGGAAAAGGCGGTAAAGGCCTTCATGGCCGGTGCGGCCAAGGCGCCGGAACTAGCCGGGCTGTACACCAGCTACCAACTGAACGTGCCGCAACTGCTGGCTGACCTGGACCGCAGCAAGGCCCAGCAACTGGGGGTGAAGGTTAATGACGTGTTCAACACCATGCAGATTTATCTGGGCAGCCTGTACGTCAACGACTTCAACAAGTTTGGCCGCACCTACACCGTACGGGTACAGGCCGATGCCAACTTCCGTGCGCGGCCGGAAGACGTGGGCCAGCTACAGGTGCGCTCGGCCAACGGCAGCATGGTGCCGCTGTCGGCCCTGCTCAAGGTCAAGCCCAGCTTCGGGCCGGAACGGGCCATGCGTTACAACGGCTTTTTGGCCGCCGACATCAACGGCGGTGCCGCGCCCGGCTATTCCAGCGGACAGGCGCAAGCAGCCGTGGCACGGGTAGCAGCACAAACCCTGCCGCCGGGTATTGGCTACGAGTGGACCGAGCTGACCTATCAGGAAATCATCGCGGGCAATTCCGGCAGTTGGGTGTTCCCCATTGCCATCCTGCTGGTATTCCTGGTGCTGGCGGCGCAATACGAAAGCCTGGCCTTGCCGCTGTCCATCATCCTGATTGTGCCGATGGCCTTGCTGGCGGCCATGGCCGGGGTGTGGCTGAGCCACGGCGACAACAATGTGTTCACCCAGATCGGCCTGGTGGTGCTGGTGGGCCTCAGTGCCAAGAACGCCATCCTGATTGTCGAGTTCGCCCGCGAGCTGGAGTTTGCCGGACGCAGCCCCTTGCAGGCCGCCATTGAAGCCAGCCGCCTGCGTTTGCGCCCCATCCTGATGACCTCGATCGCCTTCATCATGGGTGTGTTGCCGCTGGTGCTGGCACATGGTGCCGGCGCGGAAATGCGTAACGCCATGGGCGTGGCGGTGTTCAGCGGCATGATAGGCGTCACCGTGTTCGGGCTGTTCCTCACCCCGGTGTTTTATGTGCTGATGCGCCGCCTGTCCGGCAACCGGCCACTGAAGCTGCACGGCGAGGTGCCGCATCTGGACCCGATCGCCCAGCCGCCCATGGGGCATGAGCACGGCCATGCACTGCACCCGGCAGCCAAGCACCATAACGTCGAATAAGGAAGCGGATAGATGATCAACAGAATCACCCTGGGCCTGTTGCTGGCGGCTGCGCTAAGCGCCTGCGCCACACCGCCCGCCATCGATGGCAGTCAGTTGCCGGCCACCCCGGCCAGTTACAAGAACCCGCCAGCGGCCACGCTGGCCGACGGTAGCTGGACGCTGACCGCACCGGCCGATGCCGCCAACCGTGGCGACTGGTGGCTGGCGTATCAGGACAGCACGCTGAACCGGCTGATCGACAGCGCGCTGCAACACAATACCGACCTCGCCGCCGCGGCGGCCCGTCTACAACAGGCCCGCGCCGCACTGGGCGTGGCCGATGCCGACCGCATGCCGCAACTGGGCGTGAATGTCGGCAATGCGCGTGGCACCCAGTCCGGGGCCGGGCCGTCCGGTACCAGCTTGCTGAACAGCAGCAATACCACGCCGGTAAAGCTGACCAGCGTCGGGGCCAATTTCAGCTATGAAATCGACCTGGCCGGGCGGTTGGCCGGTGCCAGCCGTGCCGCTGCGCTGGATGCCGAAGCCAGTGCCGCGTTGCTGCAGGGCAGCCGTCTGCTGATTGCCAGCCAGGTGGCACAGACTTACTTCAGCCTGCGCCTGCTCGACCAGCAACGGCAGTTGCTGCAGGACACCGTGCAGTCCTATGCCCGCACGGCACAGCTCACCCGCCAGCGCTATCAGGCCGGGGAGGAGTCCGGCCTGTCGCTGGCGCGCATCGAAGCCGACAGCGAAGCCACTCGCGCCCAGGCCATTGCGCTGGACCGCCAGCGGGCCCAGCTGGAAAACGCACTGGCGGTGCTGACCGGCCAGCCGGCGTCCGGCTTCAGGCTGGAAGAGGCCATCTGGAATGCCAGCCTGCCGCAGATTCCCGCTGGCTTGCCCGCTGCCATGCTGGCGCGCCGTCCTGATGTGGCAGCCGCCCAGCGCAAGCTGCTGGCCGCCCAGACCCGTGTCGGCGTGGCGCAAGCCGCCTGGTTTCCCGACCTGACACTGACCTCGGCCGGTGGCTATGCCAGCTCGCAGCTGCGCGACATCTTCCGCTGGTCGGCCCGCGCCTGGTCGGTGGAAGGCCTGCTGTCCCTGCCGCTGCTGGATGGTGGCCGCCGTCAGGCACTGCTGGGTTCGGCCCGTGCCGACATGGAGGTGGCGATGGCGGATTACCGCCACAGCATCCTGCAGTCTCTGGCAGAAGTGGAGGATTCGCTCAGCGACATCCGCCTGCTGGCGCAGCAGGAAGCAGCCCAGCAGCAAGCAGTGGACAGCGCAGCCCGTGCCAGTGCGCTGGCGGACTCACGCTATCGCAATGGCCAGACCGGCCAGCTGGAACTGCTGGACGCCCAGCGCAGCGAGCTGGCCATCCGGCGTCAGGCCTTGAGCATCCGTCAGGACCGCTATCTGGCCTCGCTCAGCCTGATCCGTGCGCTGGGCGGTAGCTGGGATGACAGCGCCAGCCAGCAAACATCAAACAACCCAAAACCGATTTAAAGGAAACAGCATGAGCAAATTCATCGCCCCCATCCTGCTGCTGGTGGCATGCAGCAGCCAGGTTTTTGCCACCGATACCCCGGCGGCCAGCCAGGCCGCGCAGCAACATGCCCAGCGCAATGCCAATGATGCCTTCTGCACCGCCGGAACCCCGTGCGAGGTAAACCGCCAGCGCGCGGGCGAGCATCACTGAGGCCTTGCTGAACATAAAAAGGCCATGCAATGCATGGCCTTTTTTACATCTGGTCATTCAGTTTTTTTCGTGCAGTCAACATCCCAACACGATAGCCAACGCTGTGCATACGCTCCGCTGCGCTATGATGCCAACCGCTCCAAGTAAGCTGCATGTGCCGCTGCAAGCTCTGCATCAGACAGGATGAACTCACGACTGTCCAGCAGGCTGGCAATCGCCAGATCGAGAAAAGCCCTGACCCGTACTGGCAATGCATTGCGGCTGCCGTAATACACATGGAGTGAAATCGGTGAACTGATATGCGACAGAAACAGCGGAATCAGCGTGCCGGAACGGATATGAGGGGCTACAGACAGATTGGCCAATTGCCCAATCGCCTGTCCGGCAAGCACGGCTTGTACTTCCAGCTCAGTGTCGTTGCTACAAAAGGCAGGCGTGAAATGTCGCTGTTCGACTTTACCATCCACGGTCAGGTACCAAGGCGCTACCTTGCCCGTCACCGGATGGCGGAACACGCTGCAACGGTGCGCACTTAACTCGTCCGTTGTTGTTGGCATACCGTAGCGATCAAGATAAGCCGGGGAAGCACACACAATTAACTGCACCGGGAACAAGCGACGGCTGATCACCCCTTCCTGGGCAGACGCACCAATACGAAAACCGACATCCACCCGGTCCAGCACCCAGTCGCCCAGGCCATCATCCAGCTGCACATCCGGTCTTACCCCAGGGTTTATTTGGCAGAACTGATCCAGCAGCGGCATCAGGATGCTGGCAAATGAAGACTTGGGTCCGACAATGCGTAATGGCCCGGCAATCCCCTCCTTGCCAGCCCTTGCGGTATTGACCGCACGTTCCAGCGTAGCCAGTGCGGGCTGGGCATCCTCCAGAAACTGCTGTCCCTCCTCCGTCAAGGCCAGGCTGCGCGTGGTGCGATGCAGAAGCCTTACCCCCAAGTGCTTTTCCAGCATCGAAATGGCCTGTGTCGCCGCCTGCGCGGATACGCCTTGCGCCAGCGCAGCCTTACGGATGCTCCCTAACTCCACCGCTTTGGCAAACATGGAAATGGAGCGTAATTCATTGATCGGCATGGGACGCGGTTCGGATGGACTATGCCAACAATTATCAATAAAAAATTGCTTCTGATGCAATTTTTTATCGACTATTCGATTGATACTCAACTTTCTATAGTGAGCACATACACACTGATAGGAATCGAGATCATGCAAAAAGAAGTGGTTGTCGTTGTTGGTGCCGGCTTGATTGGCCAGGCTATTGCGCGGCGTATTGGTGTAAACAAGCAGATCCTGCTGGCCTCACTGAGTCTTCAAGATGCAGAACAAGCTGCCATTCAGTTCCGTAATGCAGGGTTCATTGCGTCTGCCGCCAGTGTGGATGTGAGTTCACGTGAATCGGTGCAAGCACTGGTTGAACAGGCACAACAACTGGGGCCGATTACCGGCGTGATTCATGCCGCCGGCGTCTCCCCATCCCAGGCACCGGTAGCAACCATTTTGCGCGTTGATCTTTATGGCACCGCACTAGTCCTGGAACTGTTTGGCAATGTCATCGCGCATGGCGGCTCGGCAGTTGTTATTGCCTCGCAATCTGGCCATCGCTTGCCAGCACTACCGGCAGAACAAGACCGGGCACTCGCAATGACGCCGGTGGAAGAACTTCTGCAGCTGGATTTCCTGCAGCCGGACAAGGTGGTGGATACCCTGCATGCCTACCAACTATCCAAGCGCGGCAATTCACTACGCGTCATGGCGGAGGCAGTACGCTGGGGTCAACGGGGCGCACGGGTCAACACCATCAGCCCCGGCATCATCATTACCCCGCTGGCAAATGATGAGCTCAATGGCCCTCGTGGAGCCGGATACCGTCGCATGATTGAAGCCAGCCCGGTCGGTCGTGCCGGCACACCGGATGAAGTAGGACATGTTGCCGCCCTGCTGATGGGGCCGGATGGAACCTTCATCAGCGGCAGTGACATCCTGATGGACGGTGGCGTCACCTCTGCCTTCCGTTTTGGTGACATTCAACAGCCCGTCATCCAGTCCTGAAGTGCGGTGAAAGAGGAATCCACATCAAATAACGCCAGCTTGGCCGTTTCAGCCTGAGCATTTCAGCTCTCTGCCTTACTGCATGCACTTGCA
Source organism: Aquitalea magnusonii (assembly GCF_002217795.2). Lineage (NCBI taxonomy): Bacteria > Pseudomonadati > Pseudomonadota > Betaproteobacteria > Neisseriales > Chromobacteriaceae > Aquitalea > Aquitalea magnusonii. Next base: position 509,383 of record NZ_AP018823.1, on the reverse strand, counting down.
CACTGGGTTGCATTACATCTGAACAGTCAGTTACAGCTGCTTGCAAACCCAGGTGAACACGGCCTCGCTTTACCAAGGTCTGAGATGGCGCCATCAGCAGCACGGCCAAAATGGCGAGCACCATCCGCTGCTGACAACAGCAAATCCACCGGGGCGTTTGCCTTTGGAGTGGCTGACCAAGCAAGGCCAAGCGCCTACGCCCTGGTGTGCCGACGCAGGCAGTAAAGCCATAGCGCAAGCAGGCGCAACGCAGAATCTGGAATTTTATTAGCGGCTCTTAATGCTCATCGCGTGTGTCGTGAGAAATCTGCGGTGGCGAGCTAAACGGACATTCAGCGCTGGCAAGGACTGCCGCGGCATCCGTCACATTGTGATCAACTTCATTTGCCACAGCCTCCTCCGGCACAGAATCCCCCCAGGCACGCATAGCCTCCAGTACATCTCGCAGGCCCTCACCAAGCGGGGTAAGTTCATATACGACTCTTGGCGGTGTCTCGGCATACGCGGTACGTGTGACGAGGCCATGTCGCTCGAAGCCTTTGAGCCGGTGCGTCAAGGTGTGCGCACTGATGCCTGGTAGCGCCTGCCTTAGCTCAGTGAACCGTTGTGGTCCGTGCAGCAACTCTCGCACGATCAGCGTCGCCCAAGGACCATCAAGCAGTGTCAGAAACCTTGCCACACCACAGCAAGGCATTTTTTTTTGCGCTTTATCCAAAATTTCTCCAATAGTGCATTTGACGTAACCAGTTCACAGAATACACCATTAATACTTCAATAAATGCACCATTGAAAGGAAAACCCATGACTTACGTGATTCACGGCGCGACGGGCGCCCAAGGCGGCCCAGTCCTTGCACGCCTGATTCGTGCCGGCAAGCCTGCAGTTGCCGCTGTTCGTCACCCGTCTGCGGTCAAGGATCTGCCGGCGGTTGCGCTTGACAATGCTGCGGTGGATTCGCTGACAGCGGCATACCAAGGAGCGGAAGGCGTCTTCATCCATCTTCCTGTAGCCGCGGAGGCTGATCGTCTTCAGTACGCACACAACATCGCACAAGCCATCGCCCGCACCAAGCCCAAGCGCGTGGTGATTTCTACAAGTGGGTGGGTAGTGGATGAGCCAGGTTCGCCACTGCAAAATCCACCTGAAAGTGCCATCTCGACGCTGATTCGAGAAGTCCAGCAAACAGGTGTTTCTCTGGCTGTCGTAGCGCCACGCCTGTTCTTGGAGAACCTGCTTAATCCGGTCGTGCTTGGCCCGGTAAAATCTGAAGGAATTCTGCGCTATCCGCTACGGGCAGACTACCCCGTATCCTGGAGTTCGCATCTGGACGTTGCCGAAGTTGTAGAGCGCCTCCTGACCGATAGCGCGATTACTGGCATCGTGGGGGTCGGCCAGGCACCAGGCATCACGGGGCAGAATCTTGCAGCAGCTTTTGCGCATTATTTGAGCAAGCCGGTGTCCTTCCATGGCATTAAGCCCGAAGCATTTGGAGAAATGATCGCACCGCTGTTTGGTCAAGGTGCAGCAGCAGGGGTTGTTGCAGGCTATCAAGCTCAGGCACAGGCCAGCGCAAACGCAATCGCAATAGAAACAAGCGCTCAGACTGTGCTTGGGCTCCTCCCCAGAACCTTGCAACAGTGGCTGACAGAGATGTCTGCCTGATCAGGCATTGGTTAGCACATCCTTGGAGCGGCGGCACGCCCCGTCAGATGGTGTTCCGACGCTTCAAGACCAACGTCCATCCGTTACCCGTTGCAAAGCGCCTTACCGTCACGCACTACGGAAGAGCAAGGGGAGTACACAGCCAAGAGAAAAGCTGAAAAAGAGAAAAGCTGCAATGGAACAGCGAAATAGACCCAGATTGCCCAAATTGGCTTACATCATGGTTTGACTGCGGGAAAAATAAAAAAGGGTTACAGGAAAAATCACTGTAACCCTTTTTGCTTTACATGGTGCCGGTAAGAGGAGTCGAACCCCCGACCTTCGCATTACGAATGCGCTGCTCTACCAACTGAGCTATACCGGCTAACCAACTTGGTAAAAAAGCCTTGAGTCTCTATGAAGAAATTCAAGGCTTTTTCGAATCTGGTCGGAGTGAGAGGATTCGAACCTCCGGCCTCTACGTCCCGAACGTAGCGCTCTACCAGGCTAAGCTACACTCCGATTTTTCGCATTTAAAACTGCGAGATGTGCAATTTAACTCTAAATTTTGATTTTTGCAACAGTTTTTACAGAAATTCTGGTCGGAGTGAGAGGATTCGAACCTCCGGCCTCTACGTCCCGAACGTAGCGCTCTACCAGGCTAAGCTACACTCCGCTACCAACTATTTCTGCATTCTGGCGTCAGCTTTTGGCCCGTTTCCGGGTTACAATCAGCAACATCAGAGGACGCGCATTATGGAACATTTATGTGGTTTAAGCAACTATCTTTTTATCGCCTGACCGGCGAATCCCTGCATGAAACAGGCAAACTTTCCCAGGCACTGGAAAAAAGCCCCTTCCAGCACTGTGGTGGCCTGGACTGGTTCAGTGAAGGCTGGGTCGCACCAGCGGCGCATCTGGATAGCCCGGTCTTTCATGCCAGAGACTGCCAGTTACTGTCGCTAAAGCGGGAGGACAAGGTTTTGCCAGCCGGGGTTATCCGCGATTTTGTGGATCTCAAAGTCCAGGAGATCGAAGAAAAAGAACTGCGCAAGGTTGGCCGCAAGGAGAAGTTGGCGCTCAAAGAACAAATTACCGATGATCTGTTGCCGCGCGCCTTTGTCCGTACCCACCGCACCACTGCCTATCTGGATTGCCGTCGAGGCTGGATGATGGTGGACTCCGGCACCGCCAGCAAGGCAGAGGCCTTGGTCTCCAAGCTGCGCGAAGCATTGCCCCCCTTCCCTGCCGCCCTGCCACGCACCAAGCTGGCTCCACATACGGCCATGACGGACTGGCTGGCTGCCGGAGAAGCCCCGTTTGGCTTCGAATTGGATGCCGATTGCGAATTGAAGGATGGTAGCGAAAACGGTGCTGTCATCCGCTGTACCCGCATGGATCTGACTGCAGATGAAATCCGCCAGCATATTGCCACTGGCAAGCAGGTAACCCGTGTCGGGCTGATCTGGCAGGAAAAAATCCGCTTCATGCTCACCGATACCTTGCAACTGAAGCGCATTCAGTTTCTGGACGTCCTGCAGGAAGAAGCCAGTCAGGCCGGTGATGATCGCGAAAGCCTGTTTGAAGCGACCTTCACCTTGATGAGCGAGGAGCTGGGTGAACTGGTAGATGCGCTGATCGAGGCGCTAGGTGGGCTGGAAGACAGTCAGGCCAGCACCCCGTCTGAACGGCACCCGGCCAAGGAAGCCAATACCAGCCAGGACAATGGCCAACCAGTAGCTGCGGATGCCATTGTCCCTCCCTGGGACTGACAGCCGAGCAACCATGCAATACTAAAGAGCCTGCGGGCTCTTTTTTTTCGATAGCACAAATCTAACAATGGATTTACAACAATCAATTTAACAAATCTATTGCAACAAACCATAATCACTGCAAGTCAGAGACTGCCATGCAGCGTTGAAAGCCACCCGCAGCAATACACTGGTTTCGATTTGTTGGGAATTTTCCTATCAATAATCAGGAATTAGCCCAGTAAAAAAGAACAGGTCATGCAGTACAAATAAGACTATCAATCCAATACAAATGGAGAGCGCCATGCACAAGCAACAAACTTGGCAGGAAGTCTTGCTCGACATGCTGGCAGCCTTCTCTGCCATGCAGTAACGGGCCGGGCTGAGCCGGCATCTGGTAGGAAATCACTCTGGCAAGACATGGATTCAATCTGGCAGGGCCAGACATCCGTACACAACTCACAGCACATTTAACAGGAGCACGAGATGGCGAATACAAATACAGGTTCTGCCGGCAAATGTCCGGTGATGCACGGTGGCATGACGCAATCGAGCATGTCCAACACCGACTGGTGGCCGAACGCGCTCAATCTGGACATCCTGCATCAGCACGATAGCAAGACCAATCCGATGGGTGCGGGCTTCAACTACCGTGAGGAAGTGAAAAAGCTGGATGTCGAGGCCCTGAAGCAGGACTTGAAGGCCCTGATGACTGATAGCCAATCCTGGTGGCCGGCAGACTGGGGTCATTACGGTGGCCTGATGATCCGCATGGCATGGCACTCTGCCGGCAGCTACCGCATCGCCGATGGTCGTGGTGGCGCCGGTACTGGCAATCAGCGCTTTGCCCCGCTCAACTCCTGGCCGGACAATGCCAACCTGGACAAGGCGCGCCGCCTGCTCTGGCCAATCAAAAAGAAATACGGCAACAAGCTTAGCTGGGCAGACCTGATGATTCTGGCCGGCAATATGGCCTACGAGTCCATGGGGCTGAAGACCTTTGGTTTCTCTTTTGGGCGCGAAGATATCTGGCATCCGGAAAAGGACATTTACTGGGGTTCGGAAAAGCAGTGGCTGGCACCCAGCGGTAGTGAAGGCAGCCGCTACTCCGGCAAGCGTGATCTGGAAAACCCGCTGGCCGCTGTGATGATGGGCCTGATTTACGTCAACCCGGAAGGGGTGGATGGTCAGCCGGATCCGCAAAAGACCGCGCACGACATCCGTGAGACATTTGCACGCATGGCAATGAATGACGAAGAAACCGTTGCCCTGACCGCAGGTGGCCACACTGTCGGCAAGACTCACGGCAATGGTGATGCATCACGCCTGGGACCTGCGCCGGAAGGTGCCGATCTGGAAGAACAGGGCCTGGGCTGGATGAACCACAGCAGCCGCGGCATTGGCCGCGACACCGTAACCAGCGGCATTGAAGGTGCCTGGACTACCCATCCCACCCAGTGGGACAACGGCTACTTCGACATGCTGCTGGGTCATGAATGGACGCTGAGCAAGAGCCCGGCGGGTGCCTGGCAATGGGTGCCGATCGATATCCGCGAGGAAGACAAGCCGGTTGATGTGGAAAACCCGGACATCCGCTGCATGCCTATCATGACGGATGCCGACATGGCCATGAAAGTTGATCCGGAATACCGCAAGATTTCCGAGCGCTTCCACAAGGATCCGGCCTATTTCTCCGATGTATTCGCCCGCGCCTGGTTCAAGCTCACCCACCGCGACATGGGTCCGAAAACCCGCTACATCGGGCCGGATACCCCGCAGGAAGAATTGATATGGCAAGACCCGGTCCCGGCAGGTCGTACCGATTACGATGTAAACGCAGTCAAGGCAAAGATTGCCGCCAGCGGTCTGAGCATTGCCGAACTGGTAAGCACAGCCTGGGACAGCGCACGCACCTTCCGTGGTTCGGACAAGCGCGGTGGTGCCAACGGTGCCCGCATCCGTCTTGCACCGCAGAAGGATTGGGCAGGCAATGAACCGGCCCGCTTGGCCAAGGTACTGGCGGTACTCGAGAAAATCGCTGCAGAGTTCTCCATCAGCGTAGCGGATGTCATCGTACTGGGTGGCAATGTCGGCATCGAACAGGCCGCCAAGGCAGCCGGCCATACACTGACGCTGCCTTTTGCGCCGGGTCGTGGTGATGCTACGGCAGAACAGACCGATGCCGATTCCTTCGCAGTGCTTGAACCGCTGGCAGATGGCTTCCGTAACTGGCTGAAGCAGGACTTTACCGTCAGTGCAGAGGAATTGCTGCTGGATCGCGCGCAACTGATGCGTCTGACTGCCAGTGAAATGACGGTTCTGGTTGGTGGCCTGCGGGTGCTGGACAGCAACCATGGCGGCAGCAAGCTGGGGGTGTTTACCGATCGTCCAGGCCAGTTGACCACCGACTTCTTCGTCAACCTCACTGACATGGCTTATACCTGGAAGCCGGCAGGACGCAATCTGTATGAGATTCGCGAACGCAGTAGCGGTGCAGTGAAATGGACGGCAAGCCGTGTTGACTTGGTATTCGGTTCCAACTCCATTCTGCGTGCCTATGCCGAGGTGTATGCCCAGGACGATAACCAGCAAAAGTTCATCCAGGACTTTGCTGCCGCCTGGACCAAGGTGATGAATGCTGACCGCTACGATCTGAACTGATCATCCTGGCGGAGCAGTGAGCACAAGCCGCGCTGCCTTTGGGCAGTGCGGCTCTTTTTTTGCCAGCACGGCCATCCGGCCACCGCAGGAAGGAAGATGGCTTGCAAGCCAGGCCATCCACTCAGGCAGGACATGCCGTAGGCACTATCCGGCAAAAAACAATGTTTTCGCCCATCGCAATTAACAATATCAATCGCAATTTTGAAAAGATAAATTTTACTTGCGAATTATTCTCAATAAAATGAATGCAAGATCATCACCGCACGGAGTTCACCATGCAAGCCAGTCAGCACAGCCAGCACTTTGCCATCACCAAGTGGCAGCACATCCGCATCGTTCTTGGCATCCTTATTGTCTGCAGCGGATGGGGTCTGCAACTGCAAACTGCGGCACAGGATAGCCACCTTCCATCTGTGCAGAATGCGGCCAGCCACCCAGCCTGATAGACCCATGCCGTTTGTCACTTGCCTGCGCCACTATTCACCATAAGTAAACAAAATAATGAGTAAATGGCCATTTTTTTAACATGGAAACCTGATTAAGCTGTTTACATGGCAATCACTGCAGGCAGAACAAACATGAGCAACCGACAAGCAGCACTATTCATCTCTCATGGCGCACCGACGCTTCCGATCGAAGAGAGTCCGACCCGCCATTTTCTGACACAGCTAGGTCAAACCTTGCCGCGCCCACGCGCCATCATTATTTTGTCGGCGCATTGGGAAAGTAGTATCCCAATGGTGAATCTGGCAGCCAAGCCTGACACCATGTATGACTTTGGCGGCTTTCCGTCCATTCTGTACACACTGCGCTACCCAGCCAGTACCGATCTGAAACTGGCAGCTGATGTTGTCGCCAAGCTGCGTGAGTCGGGATTACGGGTGGGCACCACCGACCAGCGCAGTCTGGATCATGGCATGTGGACCCCATTGATGCTGATGTACCCGCAGGCAGATATCCCGCTGGTGATGGTGTCTCTCCCGCATGGTGCCAGCGCCGACACGTTCTTCCAGATGGGACGCGCACTGCGGACACTGCGAGAAGACAATGTGATGATTATCGGCTCGGGCAGCTACACACATAATCTGTGGCAGCTAAGCGCGGATGGCAGTACACCGCAGCCATGGGCAGCCGCATTTGCCGGCTGGATGGACCAGGCACTGCAGGACAACCGGCAGCAAGATATCCTGCACTGGAAACAGCTTGCCCCGCTGGCGCGTGAAAATCATCCGACCGATGAACATTTTAATCCTCTGCTCGTGGTCATGGGGGCAGCATCCGATGATGCAACACCTGCAAAGCTGCACGATGACTGGCGCATGGGTTCATTGTCCATGGCCTGCTGGCGCTTTGACTAAGATGCGTGAAATGCAGCAAGGGCCCCGCTGGGGCCCTTGTGATGAAAACCGTATGGCTAGAGCGTTTTCAGCTTGCCACGGAAATCATCCAAACAGCGATAGCCCTTTTGCAGCATCAAGGCACGCAATTCATCCAGGATACGGGCAAAAGCGCCCTCACCCTCCTCATACAGACAAGTACCAATCTGAACAGCTGTTGCCCCAGCCAGAATGTGCATGAATGCTTCGCGGCCGCTATTGATGCCACCACAGCCCACCACATGCTTGCCATGTAGCAAGCGAGCGAATTCGCGGACATTGGCCAGTGCTGTCGGCAACACATAACTTCCGCCCAGCCCGCCCAGGCCATCCTTGGGTTTGATCACCACGCTTTCGGTATCAGGATCGATGACCAAGCCATTGCCAATGGAGTTGATACAGGTGACAAAACGCAGCCCGACAAACTCATTGAGCAAATCCGCCATCTGGGAAAAATGCACCGGATCGAAATACGGTGGCAGCTTGACGCCAAACGGACCGCTGTAGATACGGCTGATTTCGGCCAGGGTGATGGCACAGGCATCCGGATCGTAGCCCAATTGCGGCTTGCCTGGCAGATTGGGGCAAGACAGGTTCACCTCGGGAATACAAGGTAAGGCACTGCTTGCAAGATCCGCTAGCATGCTCAGATTGTCTTCCAGTGTCATTCCCGAGATGGACAGGAACAAGGGCTTGCCCTGCGCGTAAGGATAGCTGCGGGCATAATCGCGGTAATAGGCATAGCCGGCATTGGGTAAGCCCATGGAATTGATGCTGCCCAAGGCGGTGGCGTGGTAACGCGGCTCAGGATTGCCATCTCTTGGCTGCAAGGTACAGCTTTTGCTGATGACCGCACCGGCTGCAGAATGGCGCACTTGTTCCAGCTCGGTAACAGAACGACACATCACACCGGAGGCGTTATACAAAGGATTGGCCATGGTCAGACCAAGCCAGGATACAGACAGGTCTACCCGCATGCTTTCGTCCCCGACAATCAAAAGCGACAGTGTGCCGCCAGGCCTTGACCTCGGTTCTGCGCCATATCAAGCAGAAGGGACAAACAGCCAGCCAGCGAGTGTTTGTCCCTGCGGCCTTGTCCGCCGGGCAGTATCAACGCAGCAGATGCACTCCCTGGTAGAACACAAAGGCAAGCACCCAGGCCAGCAACACCGACCAGCCAACCGAAAGCGCGGTAAAGGAGCGACTTTTCGACTCTCGTCGTATCGCTGCCACGGTAGACAGGCAAGGTACATATACCAGGGTGAAAATGAGAAAGCTCATGGCAGATGCCCAATCCAGATGGTGCAGCAATGCCGCCCCCAGTCCGGCCTCCGGCACACCATAAATCACGGCCAGACCACCCAGCAGGATTTCCTTGGCCACAAAACCCACCAGCAAGGCAACTGCCAGTTCATGCTTGATGCCGATTGGATCCAGTACAGGGGCCATCAGGCTACCCAGCATGTCAGCCAGCGTCTTGTTGTCCCCCGCCGGAATGTGCGACACCAGCCACACCAGTACCACCCCCATCAGGATGAAGCTGGAGGCCAGCTCCAGAAAGGCTCGCACCTCACCAAGCGCACGGATCAGCATATGACGCAAGCCGGGCAGACGGTAGGGCGGCACTTCCAGCAAAAACGCTTCATTGCCCTGATAACGATGCTTGAACACCCATGCAGTGAAAATCGCGACGGCAAAACTCAGCAGGTACAGCAGCAGTAACACCCAGGGAGCCTGCTGAGGCCGGAACAGGATGCCGGCAAAAAACACCACTACCTGCAAACGGGCCGAGCATAAGGAGAAGGGAATGATCAGCATGGTCAGCAGACGTTGCTTGCGCTCCCGCATCACTCTGCTTCCCAAAATGGCCGGTACATTGCAGCCAAAACCCATCAGTTGCATGACAAAACCACGGCCATCCAGCCCCAGGCGGGCCATGAAGGCATCCGTCAGGTAGGCCGCCCTGGCCAGATAGCCACTATCCTCCACCATGGCCATCAGGATGAAAAACACAAACAGGATGGGGGCAAAGGTTATCACCGTGGATACCCCTTGCCAGATGCCATCGAGCAACAGGCTTTGCACGATGGCTGGCAAGGCGCTGGTCCAGGGTGCGAGCGCAGCCTCCTTGAACCAGTCCAGCCCAGCACTCACCACATCCTGCAACGGGGTGCCAATCTGGTAAGTCAGGTTGAACAACATGGCCATGAAGGCAAAAAACAGAGGCAAACCAAACCAGGGATGCATCAGCCAGGCATCCACCTTCTCGGTGATGCCCGGCGGCAATACCGGTGGCAGCGACCATGCGCCGGCCAGCCGGGCATGTGCCAGCGCAATGGCCTCACGCGTTTCCGGCACCATGTCCAGTGCCGCGTGGCAAGCTGCGTGCTTAGCCGCCGCCTGACGGTTCAGCGCCTCCATTAGCCCAGGCCAGCCTTCCATGCGCTTGGCCGAAACCAGCAGCACCGGAATGCCCAGGCGCTGCCGCAAGGCATCCACATCCAGTTGCACGCCCAGCAGACGCGCTTCATCCGCCATGTTCAGGACCAGCACCGCCGGCAGACCACTGGCCAGCACCTGGAGCGCCAGCGGTAGCTGGCGATCCAGTTGGGCCGCATTAAGCACCAGTACCGCCGCATCAAAGGCGGTACTCATCAACACATCCCGCACCACGGCTTCGTCGTCGGTATACCCAGTCAGATCGTTCACACCAGGCAGATCCACCAGCTCCACCATATTGCCGCCCAGCACCAGACGTGCGCTCGTGAGATCAACCGTCAGACCGGGCCAGTTGCCCACCCGCTGCGACATACCGGTCAGACGATTGAACACGGTGGACTTACCGGTATTGGGTAAACCGATCAGTGCAAATCGCTTCATGCAGCCACCCGTACCTGAATGCATTTTGCCAGGCTGCGGCGCAGCAGAAAGCGGGTGGACCCCACTTCCAGCACCAGCGGACCGCCAAATGGCGCACGACGGGAAAGACTGAACTGACTGCCAGGAATCAGCCCAAAGGCCGCCACCCGGCGAAAGGCCTCATCGGACAGATCAAGACTGTCCACCACCCCTTTGCACCCCGCAGGAAACTTGTCCAGAGACACCATGCTTGACACCAATAACGCGAATAATTTGCATTATTGTACGCACTATTCCCTACTCACGGTAAGGTCTGCCCCGCAACCATCAGGAGATGTCTTGAGCGATATCAACCAGACGCGGCCAACACTCGGGCCTCCGGCCTGAAAGCCGCTGCAACGGTGGCTCTGCCGCAGCATACCGTTTAGAATCTGGCCCATTACCTATTTTCCTGACGGACCCCCGACCATGAGCATCAAATCCGACAAGTGGATCCGCCGTATGGCACAGGATCACAACATGATCGAGCCGTTTGAGCATAATCAGATCAAAAACGTGAACGGTGAGAAGGTCATCTCCTTCGGTACTTCCAGCTACGGCTACGATATTCGTTGCGCTGATGAATTCAAGGTGTTTACCAATATCAACAGCACCATTGTTGATCCCAAGAATTTCGATCCCGACTCCTTCGTCGAAGTATCCGGCAAGGGTTACTGCATCATCCCGCCCAACAGTTTTGCGCTTGCCCGCACCGTTGAGTACTTCCGTATCCCGCGCTCGGTGTTAACCGTCTGCCTGGGGAAATCCACCTATGCACGCTGCGGCATCATCGTGAACGTCACGCCTTTTGAACCGGAATGGGAAGGCTACGTCACACTGGAGTTTTCCAATACCACCCCGCTGCCGGCCAAGATTTATGCCAACGAAGGGGTGGCACAGGTACTGTTCTTTGAATCGGACGAAGTGTGCGATGTATCCTATGCCGACCGTGCCGGCAAATACATGGGGCAAATCGGCGTTACCCTGCCACGCCCCTGATCACCATCACTGCCTTACATGGCAAGCACTTACGACAAGGACAGCCCGCGCTGTCCTTTTTCATGCATACGGCATTCAAATCCCGCTCGTAAATCCGCCTTACTGTTCTAGGATGAACTGTGGGTAATGGTCATCTCTAGCTGTCAACCTGCCAATCGAACAGTTTCTCTTGGGGCGTCGCGGTTCCCCCTTGCCGTAACGCCCCTTTTTTTACGCATACTTTATGCTTATGTGTTTTTATTTAAATAAAGACAAGACAAAGAAATAAATCCTCTCCACACATAAGAAAACAGGGCCAGCGCTGCTGACCCTGCCCTCTCCTTCCCCGCCCCCGTCATCTGTTCAAATGATCTCGCTGGCTTGCTGACATGGATCATTCATCAGTTGCCTGGCCGTGGTGGCAAGACTATCCAGATCATCATCCAGATGCTCTTGCATATCCATGAGCGCAGCACGCAATACCACTGCAGCCAATTCAGCCTGATCACCACTGAAAACATGCGCCAGAACCCGCAACTCACGGCAGGCATGCAAATCCAGTGGAATCTCCAGCGTGCGGACAACCTCGACCCGTGTCACCGCATCCGTTGGTACACCCTTGCTACGGCAGCTTTCCAGCTCACCCAGCAAGCCCTTCAGAGCCAGTCCCATCGCCATCTCCTTTCGCTGTCACTTTAACGCTAGACCCGAGCGGTTCAGAACCAAAGACATCTCCACCAAGTAATTGACTTGAAACAAAAAACAATCCGTGCTTGACAAAAACCGCATGCATTCCTGCATCAGAAAAATGCAAAAATGGCCGCCCTATCACCATAGGACAGCCATCTGGAAATGCCATCAATACCCGCCCGCCAGGCGACAACACTCAAAAAAATGCAGCCGCGCCAGAGTTCAAGGCCAACTGCCAGGATCGGCGGAGAACGGCAGACTGGCCATCAAGAGGTAATCATCCTTCCTCTGCATCACCATCCACATAGAACCATTGACCATCTTCCTTGCGAAAACGGCTGACTTCATGCAAACGCTGCGCACGGCCATTTACCTTATAGCGTGCAACAAATTCGACTACACCAGCCTCATCGGCTGCGCTGCCTGCCTGTGTGCTGAGCACCTCCAGCGACAGCCATTTGACAAAGCGCTCCTCTCGCGAGAGATCCAGCTCAGCCGGGCGGGTGGAGGAATGCCAGCTGGCCAGCAGATAATCACCATTATTCATGGTGTAGGCGGTATAGCGCGAACGCATCAGACTTTCAGCCGTTGGTGCCAACGCAGTACCCGCAATATAAGGTCCACAGCATTCCTGGAAAGAAGCAGCCAGGCCACAAGGGCAGCCGCTGGATTGTTTTTTCTTGCTCATTGTTTCTTCAGCCCAGAGCGGGCAATCCATAGAGTTTCAACAGAAAATTGGTAAAAACCGGTTGTGACGGTTTGGGCTGCATCTTGGGCCAGCGCCGTAGCCACTCCCGCAAACGCATTTCCATCCTGGCCTGAGACTCCTCCTGGCTTAGACGGCCTGCATCACGCTCGACGGCCAGGTAGCGGTACATGGCAAAGTTATTGTCATCCACCGGATTGGCGCCAATCAGTCGCAAACGATAGCTATTGAGCTGATCGGCGGCTGCCACCCGGTTCAGTTCACCCGACTTGACCTTGCCAGCCAGCCGGTTTGCTTCGCGCAGTAATTGCTCCACTTTGCTGTCCGGTACTGCAGGGGCAAGGGGCGGGCGTGCCGGACGCGCCGAACTTTGCGGCGCAGGAGCTTGTTGCAGCAGGCTGCACGCACTGAGCAGGACGGGCAGCACCAGCAACTGACGCGTGACTTTGGGGATGGAAATCATGGCGGTAGTGTAGCGGATGTCGGGCCGTCTTGGACAAAAAGCCCAACCAAACAGTTCGTATCCGCGCTGCCCACAAAACAAAACCGACCGGCAAACACTGCACGGTCGGTTGAGATCACCAGCGGCAATCAATACACGGTGGCGGGTATCAAGCCAGATGTTCGAACAAGGGGGTGGAGAGGTAGCGCTCACCAAAAGACGGAATCACGACCACAATCAGCTTGCCGGCATTTTCCGGGCGCTTGGCCAGCTCGATTGCAGACCATACCGCCGCACCCGAGGAAATACCTACCAGCACGCCCTCCTGAGTAGCCACCGCACGGGCCGTATTGAAGGCATCTTCGTTCTTGACCCGGATGATTTCGTCATAGACCTCGGTGTTCAGGATGGAAGGGACAAAGCCAGCACCAATACCCTGAATCGGGTGTGGTCCCTTGGGGCCTCCGGACAGCACCGGAGATGCATCAGGTTCCACGGCAACAATCTGCACACCTGGTTTGCGTGCCTTCAGTACCTCGCCCACACCGGTCACCGTGCCGCCAGTACCCACACCCGCTACAAAGATATCCACCTGACCATCGGTATCACGCCAGATTTCTTCTGCCGTAGTGTTACGGTGTACTTCCGGATTAGCCGGGTTTTCAAACTGTTGCGGCATGAACCATGTATCCGGATTTTCCTCCACCAGTTGGCGGGCTTTGGCAATGGCACCACCCATGCCATCCGGACCAGGGGTGAGGATAAGCTCGGCACCGTAGGCCTTGAGCAACTGCCGGCGCTCACGACTCATGGTTTCGGGCATGGTAATCACCAGCTTGTAGCCACGCGCCGCACACACCATGGCCAAGCCAATGCCGGTATTGCCGGAGGTCGGCTCTACGATGGTGGTTTGCGGTCCGATCTTGCCAGCCTTCTCGGCAGCATCGATCATGGCAACCGCAATCCGGTCTTTCACACTGTGCGCCGGGTTGAAAAACTCCAGCTTGGCCACCACGGTGGCAACGCAACCATCGGTAACACGGTTCAGTTTGACCAGAGGGGTATTGCCGATCAGGTCGGTTACGGTATTGGCGATACGCATTGTCTTATTCTCCCGGGCAACATAAATGCAAGGTTTAATAACTCATATAATATATGTGAGCATCCCCAAAACGCTAATAGTGTTTGCTTCTATCCAATAAACCAACAGGTCCGCCACCACCATGCCAACCCAGGAAACCCTGATTCCCCTGAGCGGCTGGCGCCGCAAGCTGTTCGTCGTCATCTTCGAAGCAGATACACGTGCCGGCCGCCTGTTTGACCTTGCCCTGATCGCAAGTATCCTGCTGTCCCTGGTATCGGTAGCACTGGAAAGCGTAGCCAGCATTCGTCAAAGCTGGGGCCCACAGCTCAAGGTACTGGACTGGATGTTTACCATCCTGTTCACCATCGAATATGTGCTGCGGCTGATCTGTATTCATAAACCCCTGCGCTACGCTCGCAGCTTTTTCGGCATGGTGGACCTGCTTTCCATCCTGCCGCTCTACCTGGGTCTGTTCATTCCGGAAAGCCGTTTCCTTGCAGACATCAGGGTGCTGCGCCTGTTACGCATGTTCCGCATTCTCAAACTTACCCGCTACATGGGCGAGGCACATGAACTGAAGCGTGCAATGCTGGCAAGTCGGCGCAAGATTCTGGTGTTTCTGGTCACCGTCATCGTACTGGTCATCATCCTGGGGACACTGATGTATGTGATCGAAGGAGAGGCCAATGGCTTTACCAGCATACCCATCGGTATTTATTGGGCCATTGTCACCCTGACCACGGTCGGTTTTGGTGACATCACGCCCAAGACGCCCTTGGGACAGGGACTGGCAAGTCTGGTCATGATTACCGGCTATGGCATCATTGCGGTCCCCACCGGCATTGTCACCGCAGAAATAGCGCGCAATACCAGGGCAACCCCAACAGAAGACCAATCGGCCACCCGCCTATGCCCGCATTGCTTTACCGAAGGACATGACCGCGATGCACGGTTCTGCAAGCATTGTGGTGGCACCTTGCCCGCGCCATCGAGAAGTAATTAGAGGATGAATGGGCGCACCCCCCAGTTGCTGATAGGCATGCCCCACCTCGATTGCACATGCCAGCCACAATCCCGATGCCCCGCCAGCTAATCACGAATGGTGTAGAGCGCAATCTGGCACCCTCGGCCAAACGGGTAGGCGTCAACACCTCAGCGAATTGCCGCAACAGCCAGGCTGGTGTACTGCGACGGGCAGGCCAGTCCCAGGCGGCACAAATAACAAGCAGCCAGGGATTTCAGCCTCCTGCTAGCCACCGCCCTGCCAAACCGGCCCGACGGGATGAAGGATATATGTAGCAGGCAAGGCAAAACCCGGCGTCAGGCGAGCTATCCCGGCAGGACAGCCCACCAGGAGACGACACCCGGCCAACAACTCGGGCCCTGCCTAGCGAGCACCGCCACCACTACCGCACAAGCGACTATTGGCCGGATCCACCATTGCCTCCACATGCAGGCAGGTGATGTCTGCCTGTAGCCAACAGAAGGGACATCAGTTTCTTACGGACCGGGCGGCCAGTATGGTGCGTGCCAGTTGTTGCGATTGCTGTGCGATACGCTCGGCGGCCTCTCCCATTGCCGCATCCAGCGTCATCGGACGGTTACACAGGGAATAGCAACCATCAAATGCTGCCACCAAGTCGCCGCCGTCATCGGCCAGGATGGCACCAGACAACAGGCTAACCGGTACCCCAGCCTGTCTGGCAAGATTGGCAACACAAGCAGGTGCTTTGCCAGATAGCGTCTGGCTGTCACTGCGCCCTTCCCCGGTCAACACCCAGTCGGCAGCGGCTATTTCTTTTGCCAGAGCAATATGCTGTGCCACCGCAAGCGCACCGGACACCATGCGCCCACCCAGCAACTGCATGGCATAACCAAGTCCACCCGCAGCGCCGGCACCTGGCTGATTAGACAGGGAGCATGCCTGGTCGGCATCCAGCAATCCGGCAAAGTGCGCAATCCAGCCATCCACAGTCTGGATTGCGGATGCCGCCACGCCCTTCTGGGGGCCGAACACGGCCGTGGCACCATGCGGACCGGTCAAGGGATTTTCAACATCCGACCAGATTTCAAGACTGACCTCATCCAAGCCGACAGCCAGCCCGCTTGCATCCAATGCATGCAGATATTGAAGATCCTGCAGGCTGCCGGACAAAGCTGCGCCATCGGCACGCCGCAATTGCAGGCCCAAGGCAACCAGACAGCCAGCACCACCATCATTGGTACTCGACCCACCCAATGCGACGGCGATACGCCGATAGCCAGCATCCACCAAGGCCAGCAGTAACTGCCCCACGCCCTGGCTGCTGCGTTCTTTCACATCAGAATCGCCGGCATCCGGCAAGCCAATGATACGTGCCACTTCCAGCACCACCGTGCCATCAGGCAGCAACAGGCAGTCCACATCGACACGATGCCCAACAGCATTGCTGACTGGATAGCGAAGCCAATCGCCCCCCACCGCGGCATGCAGTGCGTCCAGCGTCCCCTCCCCACCGTCTGCCATAGGCCTCAGGATGCAGACTGCCTGACGATCTGCCAGCTTGATACCGGCCTGCATGGCCGCCGCCACACTAGCCGCGTCCAGCGACCCCTTGTAGGAGTCAGGTGCTATTACCCAGCGCATAAATCCCCCCATGGCAAAACAGCCAACATAAATGCAAAACCCCTCCTTGCCAAGGCAAGGAGGGGTTGAAAACCGGGGTTGAACCGACTTACTCGGCGGCAGCCTGGTCGTTCGGCACAGTATCAGCGGCAGGTGCTTCCGCAGCAGGCTT
This sequence comes from Aquitalea magnusonii, assembly GCF_002217795.2. Taxonomy (NCBI): domain Bacteria; kingdom Pseudomonadati; phylum Pseudomonadota; class Betaproteobacteria; order Neisseriales; family Chromobacteriaceae; genus Aquitalea; species Aquitalea magnusonii. The sequence goes on along the minus strand of NZ_AP018823.1, from coordinate 492,379 downwards.
TGGTGCAGACATCAGCTGGGCAGCCTTTTTTTCTTCCGCGCTCACTTCGCCACTGGGCTTGCCGGCAAGATCAAAACGCTTACCACCACGCGCCAGCGACTTGACGTAACGCGGCTTACGACAGTGATTGGCCACCACACGGGAAATCAGCGTAGCATCAAATTGCGGCAGGGCAGCAATCAGGCTCTCATGAATGCCCAGAGCCAGCGGACGGAATTGACGGAACACTTCGAACTTGCTGTAAACATGCTCCGCAATCATTTCAGTCTGTTTTTTCTTGGACAGACTCTGTACTGCAGACTTGAGAGCAGCACCCAGTGCCGTTTCGGTATTTGGCTTCATGAACTTCTATCTAGATCCAGTGATGCTTTTCTAATGGCAGGCAATCCTGCCAGACGGGAAGACGGTGTGCAAACCGTCACGAGGCCAGCATATCGTGTGGCACACGACGGGTGCGGCGTCCTGTATGGTAATGCAGCTTGCCGGGCCGTGCCAGCAAAAGGCAGGCAGGCATGCCCGCTGCCCTGATTAGCGTATCAGGCTGGCAACGGTACTGGTGCGCCCAGCCGGGGTCGAACCGGCACAACCGAAGTCGAGGGATTTTAAGTCCCTTGCGTCTACCAATTTCGCCATGGGCGCATCGAGTGGCGGATTATGCCAGCACTTGGGCACTGCGTCACCCTTTGAGCGTGCTTTTTACTACCGTAGAAGAGATAAACGGCACATCACTTGCTGCCATACACCGCTTTGCGCGAAGATGCATCCATGCCCTGCAGCTGCGCTTTCTACGACAAGTGGAAACCCAGATTCACTCACTTGAATAACAATCAGCGACAAAGGAATTGCCGTCTCATGTTCGAACATGTAGAAGCCTACCCAGGAGACCCCATACTGACCCTGGTAGAAACGTTTCATGCAGATCAACGTCCGCAGAAAGTGAACCTCGGCATCGGGCTTTATTATGATGAAGAAGGCCGCATCCCACTGCTCGCTTCCGTGCAGAAAGCCGAAGCCGCGCGCGCAGCCAGCCCTTCCCCACGCCCCTACCTGCCAATGGAAGGTGCCGCCAACTACCGCAGTGCCGTGCAAAAACTGCTATTCGGCGCAGACCATGAAGCAGTCACCAGCCAGCGTATCGCCACCATCCAGACCATAGGTGGCTCCGGGGCGCTCAAAGTCGGAGCAGACTTCATCAAGCGTTACTTTCCACAAAGCGAAGCCTGGATCAGCAATCCGAGCTGGGACAATCACCGCGCCATTTTTGAGGGCGCAGGGATCAAGGTACACGACTACCCCTATTACGATGCCGCCACTGGAGGCCTGTTGTTTGACGACATGCTGGCCACCATCAAACGACTGCCGGCACAGAGCGTGGTACTGCTGCACCCCTGCTGCCACAACCCCACAGGAGTTGATCTGAGCAGCGCGCAATGGGATATGCTGATTCCGGTGCTCAAGCAAGCCCAGCTGATTCCCTTCCTGGATATCGCATATCAGGGCTTTGGACAGGGGCTGAACGAAGATGCCTATGCCATCCGCAGCCTAAGCAATGCGGGCATCAGCTTTTTGGTCAGCAACTCCTTCTCTAAAAACCTGTCGTTCTACGGTGAACGCTGTGGTGGCCTGTCCATTGTCTGCACTAACGCAGAAGAAGCCAGCCGCGTGCTGGGACAGATGAAAGCCACTGTCCGCCGCAATTACTCCAGCCCACCAACTCACGGAGGCCAGATCACGGCGGCAGTAATGAATGACCCGACACTGTTTGCCGAATGGACAGAGGAAGTAGCCGCCATGCGCCTACGCATCAAGTCCATGCGCCAAAAGCTGCATGAAGTTCTCAGTACACGCCTGCCTGGCCGAGACTTTAGCTACTTCGTCACCCAGCAAGGCATGTTCAGCTATACCGGTCTTAGCCCAGAACAGGTGGACCGCCTGCGTGAGGAGTTCGCAGTCTATCTGGTGCGCTCCGGCCGGATGTGCGTGGCCGGTCTCAACAGCCGTAATGTGGCTTATGTTGCCGAGGCCATGGCCAGCGTGCTGCAGGCTTAAGCAAACAGCGCCATCAACAACAAGCCCGGCTCCTGGCCGGGCTTGTTACGGCAAGTCACCGCATCAATCGCGCTTGTGCAATTTCAATGTCAAAGTCATTTCCCCTTCGCCATCATTGATTGACTGGATATTCTTCAAGGTAATCCCACTAGGCAAAAGCACACTGATGCCGTGGCCGATACCATATTTGGAAAGCGATTTCTCCAACCGCTTGGCCATGCTTTGCGCTGGCAGGCGAGCTTCGTCATCCAGTGCAAAACCATAGGCTTCCGCCGCATTATCAAAAGCCTGACTGACCTGCTCTTTGCCAACAAACTTTTCGGCAATCGAGCTGACCTGACCTGCCGACATTTCTTCTTCGGTTTCACATACCGCCAGAAACTCATCCTTGAAGCGGGCCTGTTCCAGAGGGTCTGCAATCTCCTCAGACAACTGCTCCACCACGCTGGCAACCATGCGACTGCTGCTGCTGGCATCAGGCACGCGCATTGCCTTCAGAAAATCATCCAGCCAGAACTTAGCCTGCTGCCCCCCGCGGTCCACCGCATAGACCAACGGACCGTTCTCCAAAATCAACGCACCCTTATCGATTAACCGTGGGTTGATCCCAGAAGCGTGACGAATGTCAAACACCGCGCCAGCCTCCACCACCGAGAGGAAATCATCGCGCACTTCAGACTTGAAAACGCCCAAGGCCCGCAGCTCGCGATCTCCATCAGACAAGCCTGCAAACAGAATGACAAACAAATCCCCAGCACTGATGTTCGGATGCTGTGAACGAGCGTAAAGATGCTTGGCGATACGCTGCGACAGTGCGAGGAAGTCCAGTTCACCGCGGAAGAACTGCCGGGTGTAATGATAAATCTCATTCAGATTCAGATCAGACTCATGAAAGAACTGATGCTTTTTCTTATCAGACACCACGCCACGCAGATAGCCGCTAAGGATCAGCGATGAAACACCATCATCAACCTCACTAGCACGCTCAGATAGCTGTAGCGCCTCACCTCGGGCCTGGTTACCTACCCGATGCACCACCAAGCGCTCAACACGCGATTCACCAATCAACATAAGCTGCCTCAGCTCAAAGCAAAGTTGGATTATTGCCCTCGCCTCGCTGCTTGACAATCGAAATGCACAGCAATGTAAAAATTATGCAAAACGGGATCAAACATGCCAATAGCAAATAAATAAGGAATAAATAACTATTAAACATCAACAAGGCAATGGCTTGCACTACGAGGAAAACACCAACTGAAGATCATTAGCAGACTGCTGAACTAAGCATATAAATTTAAAATAAAAACCATCTTTTAAACTTAACACAGCTAAAACAAACCGAAACCACCGGATATAGGAAATTTCTTAGATTCAAAAATGATGCGTCTTAGATAAAAAAAAAGTCTCCCGTTCGATACTTGCCCAAGCCAAACGCATACACCGCGTCAGCGCATTTGGATTCCCTCATCGAACACCTAAGGAACAGACATCATGAAAAAACTGCTCACCACCGCTTCTGCTGCTCTTCTGCTGGCTGGCATTGCCGCACAGGCACAAGCTTCCGACGGCATCATCACCTTCAAAGGTGAGATTAGCGCGGTATCTTGCACCCCGAGCGTGTCCGGCGGCACGGCGACCAGCACCGTAACCCTGCCTACCGTCTCTACCAAAGCCTTGGCGGTCGCTAATACCACTGCAGGTTCAACCCAGTTCTCCATCGCGCTGACAAACTGCGGGGGCGGCACCAAAGCAGCAACGTGGTTTGAAGCCGGCAGCACCGTTGATGCAGCCAGCGGTCGCCTAACAAACGCAGCCGGTGACGCCTTTGCAAAAAATGTTCAGGTAGCACTGCACAACTCTGACGACAGCCAAATTGTTATTGGTCGGAATGCCAGTACTGCGGTAGATATCGTCAATCAAGGTGCCACCATGAATTTCAATGCGCGCTACTACGCTACAGCAGCAGCTACTGCCGGCAGAGTAGAAACCTCGGTTAATTACACCATTCAGTATCAATAAGCAAACACCCACATGCATATAGACGCTGGCAATACTACAGCGTCAATGCATATGGGCATGGCCTATTAGCAAGGGGGAGTCATCTTGACTCCTCCTCCGACTATATATCGACAAATCCATCCCTTCCCAATTTTCAGACTATACATACATACAGTACGCACCCCAGGTCTGCTTACTCGAGGAACCTTGACATGAAAAAGGGCCTTATAAGAATTTCAACCGTTTTCTTATTAGCTGCATTGGCATCTGCAGCGCATGCCGCCGATGGAAGCATCAGCTTTAACGGCGATATTTCATCCGACACCTGCACCATCAGCGCCGCCAATGGAACGAATGATGGCACGGTCGCACTGCCATTTGTTTCGGCAAGTTCTTTGGCCAGCCCTGGTGCCAGCGCAGGTGCCACACAGTTTGCCATCACCCTCACCGGCTGCCCACCGACATTCAAGAAAGCTGCTGCCTGGTTTGAGGCTGATAGCAATGTCGATGCAGCAAGCGGCAGACTGATTAATACCGGTACCGCAAAGAATGTCGATATAGCCTTGTACAACATAGATGCCAATACTCCCATCAATATTGGTCAAGGCAGTGGCTTTGGTAGTAGCGGCTCATCCTTCGACATTATCAATAACAAAGCAATACTGAATTACCGGGCCAGCTACTACGCCAAAGCTGCGGTCACGGCTGGTGATGTTATTGCCAAAGTAAATTACACCGTGCAATACGAGTAATTATTTTCACACGCACATATGGCTTCTGGAAGAAACACTTTTCATCAGAGGGGGCAATGACCCCCTTCTGATTTTCACACATAATATATCCGGGGAAAACATGATTAAAAACATTACGCTGGCAGTAAGCACTCTTTCCATCTGCAGCCTGCTTAATCTGGCACAGGCTGACGTTTCCATCAATGCAACACGCATCATTTACCCGGCCAGTAAAAAAGAAATTACCTTCAACGTGAATAATGCGGGCAAAAGATTGTCATTGATACAGACATGGATTGATGAAGGAAATAGCAAGGATACACCAGACAATACCACAGCCCCTTTTATTCTAACTCCTCCCATAGCAGTATTACAGCCTGAAAAGGGGCAAAATATTCGCGTACGCTTTACCGGAGAAACAGCGCTCCCTACAGACAGAGAAAGCCTGTTCTGGATAAATGTACTGGAAGTACCGCAAAATAGCGACGATCCTAACCAACTGCGCATTGGCGTCAGGAGCCGGATAAAATTCTTCTTTCGCCCGGAAAAATTAGACCTAACACCGGAGAATGCGCCAGAAAAATTAAGCTGGAAATTGATCAACAAAAATTCGAAATGGTATTTAGCCATTCATAACAGCACGCCATATTATATTACTTTCAATCAAATACAGATTAATACCGAAAAAACAAAGGGCAGCGTTGATTTGTCACCACAAAAATCAATGATTGCACCTAACAGTGATATCGAATATCCAATAACAGCCAAGAATGACGAAATAAATCCAGGCATAAATTTCAGCATCATCAATGACTTTGGTGGCAACTCGAGCTATACAGCCAAGCTTGCCGAATAGACAAGCCAATAGCTGTCATCAGCTGTGACACAATAAGGTTTACACTGTGAAATCTGTTATCTTCAAAAAAAAACCAATACACCTTTTTCTAGCAGTCTGCTTTGGCATGAGCCATCAAGCAGCACAAGCCAATGAAAATGGTAGCGAGCCTGCGTTTGACCGAAGCTTGCTATGGGGTGAATCTCTGAAGAAACTGGATTTCAGCAAATTCCAAACCGGCACATCACTACCGGAAGGTGAGTACAGTATCGATGTACTCATCAATGAAATACCACGTGGGCGTCGTGATATTCGCCTGATCCAAACGCCGGACAATAAAGACACTGTTCCATGCATCCCTCGCCCTCTATTACTAGAACTGGGGGTCCGTGCCGACCACTTGCCGGTAGCAACACAACAGGATGAGTCTCAAAAAGATGAGGATATTTGCGTTGATCTGGCCAAGCAGATCAATGGCGCATTTTATCAATTTGATAGCAACCTCCTGCAGTTAAAAATCAGTGTTCCGCAGGTGAACATGCAGCAGGATTTAACAGGTTATACCCCGCCAGAAAGTTGGGATGCAGGGATACCTGCGTTATTTATTGATTACACCAGCAATTTTTACTACTCAAAAACAGGTGACACTAGTAATAGCAATGCCTATTTGTCTACAAATACAGGGCTAAACCTTGGCAGCTGGCGATTTCGCAATACAACTTCATTCAATTGGAGCAATACCGGTAGCCACTCTATTGTTCCAACCCAAAGCTACATCAGCCATGATCTGGACAGTATACATTCCCAACTGATTATTGGTGAAACCTTTACGGATTCCGATCTGTTCACTCCGGTCCCAATACGAGGAATGCGTATTGCCAGTGATGATCGAATGAAGCCCATCAATGATACGGGTTATGCCCCAGTCGTGCGCGGAATGGCCAGTAGCAATGCCCATGTCGTCATTCGACAAAATGGCTTTATCATTTCTGATACCACGGTTGCCCCTGGTGCATTTGAAATAAGAGATATTGCGCCGGCTAGCTACAATGGCGATCTTGAAGTAACAGTAACGGAAGCCGACGGTAAAGTAAAAACATTTAGCGTTCCATTCTCGGCAGTACCGCGTTCCTTACGAGAAGGCTCGGACCGCTATAACCTGAGCCTGGGTCAAGTACGGAAATTGCTCAATACGCGGCCCATGCTGGGGCAATTTACCTACCAACGTGGCTTATCCAACCTGATCACACTGAATGGTGGTGTTACGGCATCAGATGGTTATTCCACGCTAGAGCTTGGTAGCGTATTCAACACCCAATTTGGAGCCATGGGTTTTGATGTCACCAATTCTCATACCCGACTTAATGACACGACGCTAACAGGCCAGTCATATCGACTCAGCTACAGTAGATTAATTCAAGCGACGGGTACCAATCTCACGCTGGCCGCATATAGATATTCCACCTCTGGCTTTATGGATTTACAGACCGCGCTAAATATTCGCGATACTTTGGCAAACCCAAATAATGGCCAGCTCTTGCTTAACAACTTTTCTCGTTTGCGTAGCAGAGCAGAAGTTAATATTAATCAAACCTTTAATAATAACACCTCTGCCTATATCAGTGGCTCACTTCAGGATTACTGGGGAAGTCAGCCACGCAATACGCAACTTCAGGGGGGCCTACGCCAAGGTTTTAAGTGGGGTAGTCTGGGGATAGATGCCAGCAGGCAAACCAATTTGGGTAATAAAACTGTTAACAGTATTATGCTTAGCATTAACTATAATCTGGATAGAGGCAAGACATTCAGTAGCTCGCTGCGCCACGACTCTACCGGCAGTAATGATGTCCAAATCAATATGAGCGGCACCATAGACGAAGATAGAAAACTCAGCTACGGAATAAATGCCGGGGAAAGTCATACTGGCGGCAGTAATAGCAGTAACTACAGCAGTATTGCTGGCAACATCGCCTATCAGGGTAGCAAAGGCATTGTTAATGCCAGTGCCAGCAGCGCCACGCATGTTAAACAAGCCTCTTTCGGCTTGAGCGGCTCGGTAGTGGCCGCTGCCGGGACTGTGCTGCTAGGCCAGCAACTGGGTGAAAGCGCCGCCATTATCGAAGCGCCGGATGCCAAAGGCGCAATGGTAATGCCAGGCATCGGTGTGGAAGTTGATGGTTCAGGGCATGCGCTACTGCCATCACTATCTTCTTACCGTAAGAATGATATACAGCTAGAAACCGGCAGCATGAGCGATGGCGTACAACTGGACTACAGCAGTACACAAGCCATCCCACGTAGTGGTTCGGTAGTCTTGGTGAAATTCAAAACCAGTAAGGGCTTGCCGCTGCTACTGAAGACTAGCTTTGCCGATGAAAGCCCACTGCCATTTGGTGCCAGTGTCAAAGACAAGGACGGCAATGTGGTCGGTGATATTGGCCAGGGCGGAAAACTATTTGCCCGTGTCAAACAGGCAAGCGGCAATCTGTTTGTCGACCTGGAAGGCGGCAAGAAGTGCATGTTGCGTTATGACAATGCCGATTCTGCCACCTCGTCATTCAAGAGCAGCGTCTGCCAGACAAGTTTGAATTAATACATTTGCTCCCGCAGCAGAAAATAAATAGTGCAGTGGTGGTAAGAAATGATAGAGAGATCTGCCCAGGAAGGATAACATGCAAAACCTAATACACCATCACGCAACCAAACTATATAGTTGTTTGGCTAAAATCGGCTTTCTCATCAGTATGGCTATCCTGCCTAGCATCGCATATGCTGATTGTGGAGCAAATAATCCGCCGGTCCTGATGGGTTTTACAAGCATTGAGCGACCTGCGCGCGATGCACCGCTGATTACACCAATCAGTCAATGGAGCACAGCAAGTACGACATTATTTCATAGCTGCACACTTTGGTTTACTTATTTCTTCCATGGATTCGTTGATTCTATCCCTGTTCGCGGCTACTACTTCGACCCTAGCGACGGTATTAACTACCCCATTCTCAACATCGATAGCACTGCATCCAAGGGCATTCCAGTTGGTTACATTGCCGCGGTGAACATTAATGATAGTGGTTTTATCCCTATTAGCGGTAACAGGATGCAGATTGTTCATAAAGAGTTATTATCAAGTTCAAGCGTCAAGGGAATTATGAAAATTAGATTGGTGCGTTATGGGCCATTACCTCCCGCAACTAATACTCTGACCTTGTCATTGAACTGGACTCATATATCTTATGGCTACACTCCAGATATTAACAAGGGTAATGGCAAGACTTTTGTAGGGGGTACTGTACGCTACACCTTCTCTAACAGCGCGGAGCCCACCTGCTCGGTCAGCACACAGAATCTAGTCGTTAATTTACCCGCCATTGATGCCAAACGATTAAGCAGTATTGGCGCAACTACCGGCGATACGCCATTTACTTTATTGGTAAACTGCCCCGGCACTACACCTATTAATGTATACATGACGCTGACTGATAATAAACTGGGGCAAACAAACTACTCTACTGCGCTCAGCTCCAGCACCGAAGGGGTAGGTGTGCAAATTCGTGATCTGAATAGACAAGCGATTACCCTGGGGCCGGACTCCAGCATAGCGGGTAATCCTGGTCAGTTTCTGGTCAGAAATAATTTTACAGGCATCACACCCATTCCATTTATCGCAAGCTATATCCGTACCGGAACCGGAGTCATAAAACCGGGAAAGCTGACAGCGGTTGCCACCTTCACCATGTCGTATCAGTAGCGTTAGGAGTTCAGATAGGAATCGAAATTGAAAAAGCCCTTGCATTATCTGCAAGGGCTTTTTTTGGAGGCGCGGGCCGGAGTCGAACCGACCTACACGGATTTGCAATCCGGTGCATAACCGCTTTGCTACCGCGCCGTAGCTTGAATCCAAACAGCACATTGTCTGCTTGATAAAATGTGGAGCGGGAAACGAGGCTCGAACTCGCGACCTCAACCTTGGCAAGGTTGCGCTCTACCAACTGAGCTATTCCCGCGTCGTGGGTACTACTTATTTGATAGTGTGGGTGGAGCGGGAAACGAGGCTCGAACTCGCGACCTCAACCTTGGCAAGGTTGCGCTCTACCAACTGAGCTATTCCCGCATCGCATGGCACTACCAAACATGTTTACTGCTGCCAATACAGTGGATGGAGCGGGAAACGAGGCTCGAACTCGCGACCTCAACCTTGGCAAGGTTGCGCTCTACCAACTGAGCTATTCCCGCGTCGCATATACTGCTGCAAATCAAGTAGTGGAGCGGGAAACGAGGCTCGAACTCGCGACCTCAACCTTGGCAAGGTTGCGCTCTACCAACTGAGCTATTCCCGCATACAACTTGGTTTGCTTCTCTTGTCTGCCACCGAAGTGGCGTCGAGAGAGTGCGAATTATAAGGGTTTCTCGCCCCCTGTCAACACTTCAAACATCAATTTTTTTGCCGGAAAACTCGCGGGCAGCCATGCGCAGATAGTAAACCATTGACCATAAAGTCAAAATCACGGCGATAACCATGAAAATATTTCCTGCAAGCAGGCTATCCACACCAGGGAAAAGCGGACCGGCATAAAGCAACAACAGGATGGCCAGCATTTGTGCTGCCGTTTTCAGCTTGCCAATATAGGCCACGGCAACGCTGCCACGGCTTCCCATGCCGGCCATCCATTCGCGTAGTGCGGAGATGGTGATTTCACGACCGATGATGATCATGGCCATCCAGCCTGGGGTTCTCCCCATTTCCACCAGCAGGATAAGTGCAGCTGCCACAATGAGTTTGTCGGCAACCGGATCAAGGAATGCGCCGAAGGCAGATGTCTGGCCCAGCTTGCGTGCCAGAAAGCCATCCAGCCAGTCGGTCCAGGCCGCCAGAAAGAAAATCATGGCACCGACGTTATTGCGGTCAGCTGCCAGCAGCATGGAGTCTGGCAAAAAGAATACCGCCACACACAGCGGTATCAGCGCAACGCGCAACCAGGTAAGGAAGATCGGCAAATTGAAGGGCATGTGGTTAATCTGCTTATGGTTTTCGTTTAATGCAAGGCCTGGTAGATCTTCTCGGCCAGCGTGCGACTGATGCCATCCACCTGTGCCAGTTCATCCACTGCGGCAGCCACAACGCCACGCAAGCCACCAAAGCGCAGTAATAATTGCTGACGTCGTTTGGCACCAACACCCGGAATATCTTCCAGGGTGGATGCTGTACGCGCCTTGGCGCGTCGTGCGCGGTGTCCGGTAATGGCAAAGCGGTGCGCTTCGTCTCGGATGGTCTGGATCAGATGCAATGCCGGGTGATCACTGCGCAATTGTAGCGTCTTTTGCTGGTAAGGGAGGATGAGCGTTTCCAGACCGGGCTTGCGCTCCTCCCCCTTGGCCACACCGATGATGGGTAAGGTGAGTCCAAGTTCTGCAAATACTTCCATGGCAATCCCTACCTGCCCCTTGCCACCATCGATCAAGACGGCGTCCGGCAGCAGCCCCTCTCCTTGCGCCAATTTGCTGTAGCGCCTGGTCAGTACCTCGCGCATGGCGGCATAGTCATCGCCGGCTTTGGCCGTTTCAATATTAAAACGGCGGTATTGTCCGGGCTGCATGGCTTCCTTGTCGTACACCACGCAGGAAGCCACCGTGGCTTCACCCATGGTATGACTGATATCGAAGCACTCCAGCCGTTCAACCCCCTCCAGCCCCAGCGCCTCGTTCAATTGTGCTAGACGATGCTGCTGGGTGGCCTTGCTGCTCAGGCGTTGCTGAATGGCCAGCATGGCATTTTTCTCGGCCATTTCCAGCCAGATACGGCGCTCGCTGATGGGATTGCTGACCAGATGCACATGGCGCTCGGATTGCTGTTCCAGCAAATCGCGCAAGGCGGCGGGGATGTCTCGGTTGACAATGATGACCGGTGGCATCACCGCCCCCAGATAGTGCTGGGCGAGAAAGGCATCCAGCGCTGCACCTGCATCGTCGTCGACAGTGCCCTGGGGAAAGAAGCTCTTGTCTCCCAGATGGCGACCGCCACGTATCATCACCAGATTGAGACACACCAGCCCACCGTCGGCAACCGCAGCCACCACATCACAATCCTGCTGGCTGGCATTACTGGAAACAAACTGCTTTTCCTGTACCCGGCTCAAAGCCTGGACCTGGTCGCGCAGTTCAGCTGCCTGCTCGAACTCCAGTGCCAGCGCTGCTTGCTCCATGCGCTGAGTCAAGCTGTCGATGAGTTCGTTTTGGCGACCTTGCAAAAAGGCCACGGCGCTTTGCACATCACTGCGGTATTCCTCTGCCGAGATATGCTCGACACAGGGTGCGGAGCAGCGTTTGATCTGATACAGCAGACAGGGGCGCGAGCGGTTGGTAAACACAGCATCTTCACAGGTACGCAGGCGAAAGACCTTTTGCAGGATCTGAATGCTTTCGCGTACGGCGTAGCTGTTGGGATACGGGCCAAAAAACTGATGTGGCTTCTTGGGTTCTCCCCGGTAATACGCCAGTTGCGGGAAGGCATGCCCGGTGAGCATCAGATACGGGTAGGACTTGTCATCCCGGAACAGGATGTTGTACTTGGGTGCCAGCGCCTTGATCAGGTTGTTTTCCAGGATCAGCGCTTCGGCTTCCGAGCGGGTGACGGTGGTTTCGATACTGGCGATCTGCCGCACCATGAGCTGGATACGGGGCGAATGGTCGGTCTTCTGGAAATAAGAGCTGACTCGCTTTTTCAGGTCTATGGCCTTGCCCACATAAAGCACATTGCCCGACGTATCGAACATGCGATAAACGCCGGGCAAATTGGGAAGGCTGGCCAGTACCGATTGGTAATCGAAACTGTTCTGGTTCATGTGGTCACTGGTTACACCAGCTTTGTACATCCTGCTGGGCTTGTTGCAACAAGGCAGTGCGCTGGCTGTCGGTGGCAAGAGCCGTGCTGCCCGGCATGCGAATCCGGCCATTTTGCTGTAGCGACGTCAGATTGTCGCGCGCGCGCTTGCAGTTTTCCTGCGCCACTTTCTTGTTCTGCTCTTTTACCTTGGCGTTTTCTGCGGAAATCTCGGCGTTTTTCTTGTCGATGTCGCTCAAGGGGCTGCCCTTGACGGCCTTGGCCGGTGCCGATGCTGGGGCATAGGCACGCACATTCAACGGTTTTGCCTTGGCTCCCGGCGGCGGCTGGTCGGAAAACACGGTTTTGCCGTTGGCATCGACATACTGGTACACCTCAGCCATCACCGGGGCGGACAGCGCACATGCAACAAGCACACTCAGAATCGCAAGGGATTTCATTCGTTTGGTGTCCTAAGCTGAAACATGCTGATTGTACGGTGTAGGCAGGCTGATCGCAAAAGCAAGCATCAGCATTTTTTGCAACACATCAATAGTCTCGGTATAATGCCGCTTTGCCGCAAAGGAAACGCCAGATGCGTATCATCGAGAAAGCCTATACTTTCGACGACGTTCTCCTCGTCCCGGCCCATTCTGAAGTTCTGCCGCGCGACGTAGTCCTCTCTACCAAACTCACCCGCAATATCACGCTGAACCTGCCGCTGGTTTCTGCCGCCATGGATACGGTTACCGAATCCTCGCTGGCCATTGCCATGGCACAGGAAGGCGGCATTGGCATCATTCACAAGAATATGTCGGCCGACAAGCAAGCTGCGGAAGTGTCCAAGGTAAAACGCCACGAAAGCGGCGTGGTCAAAGACCCGATCACCATTGCCCCGGACATGCTGGTGCGCGATCTGGTCCTGCTGACCCGCCAACACAAGATTTCCGGCCTGCCGGTGATCGAAAACGGCAAGGTGGTTGGCATTGTGACCAACCGTGACCTGCGTTTCGAAACCCGTCTGGAACAGTCCGTCGGCTCCATCATGACGCCGCGTGAGCGCCTGATTACCGTCAAGGAAGGTGCCAGCATCGACGAAGCCCGCGAACTGATGCACACCCACCGCCTGGAGCGCGTGCTGGTGATCAACGATGCGTGGGAGCTGAAGGGTCTGATTACCGTCAAGGACATCGTCAAGACCAGCGAACACCCGAATGCCAACAAGGATAGCCAAGGCCGTCTGCGTGTAGGCGCTGCCGTGGGTACCGGTGGTGATACCGAACAGCGCGTGGCCGCACTGGTTGCCGCCGGAGTGGACGTGATTGTGGTGGATACCGCGCATGGCCACAGCCAGGGCGTAATCGAGCGCGTGCGCTGGGTGAAGCAAACCTACCCGCAAGTCGATGTGATTGGCGGCAATATTGCTACCGCTGCTGCGGCTCGCGCACTGGTGGAAGCCGGTGCCGATGGCGTGAAAGTGGGCATTGGCCCGGGCTCCATCTGCACCACCCGTATCGTGGCCGGTGTGGGCGTACCGCAACTGACCGCCATCCACAATGTTTCCGAAGAACTGAAAGGCACTGGCGTGCCGATGATCGCCGACGGCGGCATCCGCTTCTCCGGCGACATCTCCAAGGCACTGGCTGCCGGTGGCAACTGCGTGATGCTGGGCGGCATGTTCGCCGGCACCGAAGAAGCACCGGGTGAAGTCGAGCTGTACCAGGGTCGTTCCTACAAGTCCTACCGCGGTATGGGCTCGCTGGGTGCGATGAGTCAGGGTTCGGCTGACCGTTACTTCCAGGACAGCTCCAACGCTGCCGACAAGTTCGTACCGGAAGGTATTGAAGGTCGCGTACCGTACAAGGGCCCGATCGCTGCCGTCATCCATCAGCTGATGGGCGGCCTGCGCTCCTCCATGGGTTACCTGGGCTGCGCCAACATCGATGAAATGCATGAAAAAGCCGGCTTCGTGGAAATCACCTCCGCCGGTATGCAGGAATCGCATGTACACGACGTACAAATCACCAAGGAAGCGCCGAACTACCACGTTTCGCGTTAATCCTCGGTCACAGCCGGTCCCCGACCGGCTGACGAACAAAAGCCCGTATTTTACGATGCGGGCTTTTTTGTGGCTGTTACTCAGGCCAAGGGCAGCAGCAAGCGGGTACGCCATGCCTCCGGTGCCACATCATGCGGACCGATCAAGGCTTCATCCAGCAAGGGGCGTTGGCCAAATTGCTCGCCACTACCCGGCAGCCACTCTTGCAGCAACCAGTTCCATGCCGCTGCCAGACCCTGATACGGCCCCGCATGCACAATGCTGGCATAGCGCCCGGCCGCCAGCTCGCCATAGACAAAGCCCAGTTCTTCCACTTCGGCAGCGGTGAGTGACAAAGCTGGCGGCGGCGTCAGGCAGGCCGCTGCCCGCAATGCCTGCGGCGCAACCGTGGCGGGGTCATCCAGGTACTGCCCGAATGCGCGCACGGTTTGTGGAGCAGCCGCATGCTGCTGCAACAGCGCGCGCAAGGCGGCAAAAGCAGCAGCAATGCCGGAATAAGGCCCCTGCTGCGGCTTCATCAGCACCGGCAGCGGCTGTTGGTAATGGATGATTTCTACCTGATACATGATGGGCTCCGGTTTAATCTTGCAAGGCCAGCAGCAAACGGCTGCGCAGTTGGGTGGGCGGCGTATTGTAAGGCGCATTCAGATACTGCTCGAGGCAAGGCAGGTTGGCGGGCTCCTCAGCGCTGTGCGGCAACCAATGGCGGTATAACTGATCCCACGCGGTTTTCAGCTCGGCATACGGCCCCAGATGCTCAAGGCAGGCATAACGTCCCGCCGGGATCTCGCCATGGACAAAGCCTTGAGCAGTCAGCAGATCATCACTCAAACTGAATCCGGCTGGCCGGCTGACACTGGCGATAGAACGTAAATCAGCCGCTGTCACCTCATCCGGATCATCCAGATACTGGCCGAATACCTGCAAGGGCTCACCACCTGTCGGCATCGGCCCCACCAAGGCATGCAGGGCATCAAAAGCCTGACCTATCCCCATATACGGCCCACGATGATGCCGCTGCAATACCGGCATGGCGGGTAACACGATGATGCTGACGCTGTGCATGACACGCTCCTGTAAAGTGGTGGACATGAGCAAACGTCGCTGACGATAGCGTCCAGGCGTCTCGCCGTAGTGCTTGCCAAAAGCGCGCACGAAAGCAGCACTGCTGCCGAAACCGGCGCGGCTGGCAATCACGGGAAGCGCACGCCGGCCTGCCGCCAACTCACCAGCCGCCCGGTGCAACAGCATGCGCTGGCGAGTTTGGCTCAGCGTCTCGCCCATCAGCGCATGAAACAAGCGATGAAAGTGATAGGGAGAGAAGCAGGCTTCCTCGGCCAGCCGCTCCAGCGAGACGGATTGATCCAGATGCCGCCACAGGTAATCCAGTGCGCGCATCAGGCGCTGCGAATACAAGGTACCGGGGCCGTGCTGGCGATAGGGTTTGCTCATGACGGACAGTCTAGGTGAGAGGCGTTGATCGATTTTGCGATTCTAGCCTGCCCGGTCAAGGCGCAGCGCCTTTCCCCGCATGCACCCTTCCGCTCTTGCCCGGCATGCTGGCAGCCGTGTGCTTGGCAGGCAGTTGATGGTGAGGGCAAGCTGATTTTTCCGTACACTAATCCCCTCCCCATCCCTGTCGACTAGCCAACCATGCTTCCTGTTCAGCCCAGCCGTAGCGAATTCATTACCCTCAACCAGCACCACTACCATCTGCGCCACTGGGGTGAGCCTGAGGCCCCCTTGCTGATCATGCTGCATGGCTGGATGGATAGCGCGGCCACTTTCCAGTTTCTGGTCGATGCCCTGCCCGGCAACTGGCATGTGGTGGCACCCGACTGGCGCGGCTTTGGCGATAGCGCCTGGAACACGGGCAGTTATTACTTCCCGGACTATCTGGCTGATCTGGATGCTTTGCTGGACCATCTCTCGCCAGACCAGCCCGTGCGCCTGCTGGGACACAGCATGGGGGCGATGATTGCCGGCATCTATGCCGGTGTGCGCCCGGAGCGGATAGCGCGGCTGTCGCTGGTGGAAGGTTTTGGCCTGAATGCCACGCGCCCTACCGAAGCGCCGGGACGCTATGCCCGCTGGCTGCGGGAGCGCAGGGAACCCCGCAGCTTCAACCCCTTGGGCAGTCTGGAAAATGTTGCGGCCAAACTGATCGAGCGCAACCCCCGGCTGGAACAGCAGCGCGCCCGGTGGCTGGCAGCCTCATTGACCCGGTGCAATGAACAGGGTGAACTGGTTTACCGGGCAGACCCGCGCCATAAAATGGTTAACCCGGTGTTATACCGTTTGGAAGAAGCCAAAAGCTGTTGGCAGCGCATTAGCGCACCGGTGCAGTGGGTAATGGGTGGTGATATGTGGGACCACCCGATGGCCAAAGGTGTGATGGATACCCTGCCAGAGCGGCGTGCCTGCTTTGCCAGACTGCAGGAAAATGTCATTGCCGATGCTGGTCATATGATTCAGTGGGAACAAGCAGCCCGGCTGGCAGCCGCCATTCATCCCTTCCTGATTTAAGCTGTATCCAGCACTGTTTGCAGACTGGAAAATACGAGGATTGACCGGTATCAAAATTAGCAAGCAAGCGTGCAAGATGCCCCTACAGCGGGGAAGAAGGCTGATAAAATGAAGCCAGTCCATCACCTGAATTGCCCAGCATGACGCCACTGATCAGCACCGATGAGCGCGACGAGCTCCTGAAAAACCTGGTTATCCCCCCCCGCCCTGATGTGCTGGACAAGCTGATGAGCTTACGCCAGGACCCGGACATCACCCTACAGAAACTGGATGACATCATCAATGAGGATCCGGCACTGTGCGTGGCCATGCTCAAGGCTGCCAATACGCCCATTCTGGGTCGCGGCCGGCACATCACTTCGGTGCATCAGGCCATCAGCCTGCTGGGCATCAAGAACGTCATCAGCCTGGTGAGCGGTCTGGTACTGCGCACGCGGCTGACAGCAGAAACGCCGCCGGCACTGGAACAGTTCTGGGATAGCACCCTGCAAATCGCCATGATCAGCTCGGCGCTTTGTGACCACATTGTCCACGTTACCGACGACTGCCGCAGCTTTGCCCTGTTCCATAACTGTGGCATGGCCATCATGCTGATGCGCTTTCCCAGCTACAACCGTACCCTGCGCCTGGTGGAAATGGCCAGTGACGACCGGATTGGCCTGGTGGAGCAGGAACTGCACGGTACCCGCCATGATGTGGTGGGCTATCTGGTGGCGCGTAGCTGGAACATGCCGGAAAATTTTGCCAAAGCCATTCTGATGCAGAATGACAATACGGTGATGGATACCGGCCCGGATGCACCGCTAGACCATGATGGCCGCATGATGGTGGCTGTCACCCGTGCAGCACGCCATGTATGGCGCACCCTCACCCCCGGCAAGGAAGATACTGGCTGGGAAGCCCGCAAGGATGAGGTACTCAACTACCTGGGCATGTCGGATGTGGAGTTTGAGGACTGGGAGGATGCCATGCATCAGGAGCTGGCCGTCACGGCATAAGCCGCACAGGCTCCAGCAAAAAACCGCGTGTCAAACACGCGGTTTTTTCTTGGCAAATACACCACATCAGCCTAAATAGCGCGCCTCAAGGTGTGCGCGGAAATAGTCCGGGTTCAAGGCCTCCCCGCACGCACGGCTGACCAGCTCATCGGTCGGATAGCGGCTGGCCTGACTCCAGATGTTCTGCTCCAGCCAGTCAAACACCACTGACAGATCACCTGCGGCAATACGCTGATCCAGATCCGTCATACTACGGCGCATGACGGCAAAGTACTGCGCCGCATACATCGCCCCCAGGGTATAGCTGGGGAAATAACCAAAACTGCCATCGGTCCAGTGAATGTCCTGCAGGCAACCCTGGCGATAATTGCCACGGGTATCCACCCCCAGATAGCTTTGCATTTTCTCATCCCACAGTGCCGGGATGTCCTCGGCTTCGATCTCGCCTTCAATCAGCGCCTTTTCGATTTCATAGCGCAAGATGACATGGGCCGGATAGCACAGCTCATCGGCATCCACCCGGATGTAACCCGGATGGACCCGGCTGTAGAGCAAGGCCAGGTTTTCCGGTGCAAAGGCTGGCTGATCGCACAGATACTGGCAGATTAAGGGGGAAATCAGCGACAGGAAGGCCGGATTGCGCCCAAGCTGCATCTCGAAGGAGAGGCTCTGGCTTTCATGAATGCCCATGGAACGCGCACGCCCTACCGGCAGATGCAGCAAGTCGCGCGGCAGTCCCTGCTCGTAACGGGCATGCCCGGTTTCGTGGATGATGCCCATCAGGCTTTGCATGAAGTCATCTTCGCGGTAACGGGTGGTGATGCGCACGTCTTCCGGCACACCTCCGCAGAAGGGATGTACGCTGACATCCAGCCGGCCTGCATCAAAGTCGAAGCCCAGCAGCCCCATCACCGCCAGGCCCAGTTGGCGCTGCTGCTCCACCGGGAAGCTGCCTTGCGGCAGCAGCAGTTTCTCCTCTGCCTGCTTGGCCATGACGCGGGAAATCAGGCCCGGCAGCCACACTTTGACTGTACCGAAGATGCGATCGATATCAGCGCTCTTCATCCCCGGCTCGTATTTGTTCATCAGGGCATCGTAAGGCGTGCAGCCCTGGGCGGAAGCCAGCAATTGCGCTTCCTGACGCGACAGCTTCACCACTTCGCGGAAGTTCTGCAAAAAGCCGGTCCAGTCATTGTTGGCACGCTGTTCACGCCAGGCATGTTCACAACGCGCACCAGCCAGTGCCTGGGCTTCCACCAGTTCGGCCGGCAACAGATTGGCCTGCTGCCACTCGCGCCGCATTTCACGCAAACTGGCGCGTTCTGCTTCACTGTGGGCTTCCTGCTCGGCCTGTTGCAGCTCTTGCGCCAGGGCGGGGTCAGTCAGGGTGGCATGCATCAGCACTTCCAGCTCGGCCTGCGCAGCCGCCCGTGCTTCATTGCCTTTGGGCGGCATCATGGTGGCCTGATCCCAGCCGGCAATTGCGGCAAGGTGGGCAAAGCGGTGCAGGCGGGTAAAACGGGCAAGCAGCGAGGCATATGCCGGAGATTGCGACATGCGGACTCCTGAAGAACAAGTAAGAATTAAGAGATGCAGGGCTTGCAGCAGCGCTGGCTGGCAATTACCGCTGCTGACTCAATGCTGGCGGGTGGTACTGCCCGGCTGCAGCAGGCTGATGGGCTGGGCAGCTTCTTCCGCCAGATGGATACGTTCGTGTGCCGGGGGAAAAGACAGCCAGTAGTAGAAATACTCCCGCGCCAGTTGGACGAAGGCTTTCTGGTTCTGCGCATCATTCAGGTGCAGCAGCATGGCATCCACCACCATGCGGAAGCTGTCCGGCCGGTAGGGTTGGCCGGACAACAGGAACAACATGCCCTTGAGCAGGTATTCCCGCTCCTGGATGTCGGCTTCCGGCATGCCATCCTCAAACAGCTTGCCCAGATAGATTTCCAGTGAGGGCGGGAAGGCATCGAAACCTTGCTGTTGCATGCGTTCAAGCAGGGATGCCAGCGAATCGGCCATCTCCAGCCGCACATTGCGCGTGGTGAAACCGGAGCGGGAGGTGATTTCCACCAGTTTTTTGACATCGCCCAGCCAGAAATAATAGAACTCGCGAGCACACGTCAGTGCCGTGACGCGATCCACCACCTCACACGCATTGACAAAGCGCTCCACCACTCGCCGAAAAGACTGGGCATCACGCGACACGCCCTCCAGCAGGGGCAGCAGGCGATCCAGCAGTTGACGCCGCTCATCCAGCACCTGCTCAAGCGCACCCTGGCGCAAGATAAGACGCAAATATGCATCCAGTGCCTGTTGCAAAGCAGGCATGTCCATGCCGGGAAGAGATGATACCGACTCAGTCATTGGCTATTACTCGCGATGTCGGCCATGGCCGCTGCGCTCCTGCGGCATGCTGACTAGCCACCGCAGAAACCTGTTTCATTGTGGAACATGAAGCGTAGTTCGGCCAGACGAATTGCCGCTTCCTGCCTGACAGCCGCTGCCGGTTCATGGCATGGCAAAGGTCATGTTGATCCGGATATCCGCCCCCACCATGCGCACATCCTGAATTTTCACCTGCTGTTTGTCGGCCAGATCCTCCAGCGCCGGCCAGGCAAACAATCCTTGCGCGGTACTGCCCACCAGTGATGGTGCCAGGTAGAGAATGGCCTCATCCACCAGTCCGGCACGCACCAGCGCGCCATTGAGTCCGGCACCGGCTTCAATCATGAGTTCATTGACACCACGTTCGGCCAATCGTTGCATCAGCATGGGCAGATTGGCATGGCCGGCCTCTTCCGGCAGGACCATCAGTTCGGCACCCCGCTGCAGATAGGGTTGATGGCGGGTCAGGTCGGCAATGCTGGTCACCAGCAAGGTATTGCCACCGTGGAAAATGCGCCGGTCCGGCGGGGTGACCAGACGGCTGTCCAGCACCACCCGCAATGGCTGCTGTGGCAGGATGAAATCGCGTACCGTCAGTTGCGGGTTATCCACCAGCACGGTGCCGCTGCCGGTAAGAATCGCGCAACTGCGTGCGCGCAGCTTCTGCACATCGTGACGTGCGGCCGGGCCGGTAATCCACTGGCTCTTGCCATTGAGCAAGGCGGTTTTGCCATCCAGCGTGGCGGCGGCCTTGAGTGTCACCCACGGACGTTGCCGCTCCACCCGCGACAGAAAACCGCGATGTACGTGCCTGGCCTCGGCTTCCAGCAGTCCGGCACTGGCATCAATACCCGCCGCACGCAGCATGGCCAGCCCACGGCCGGACACCTCATGGTAAGGATCGACCATGGCTGCCACCACCCGCGCCAGCCCTTCCTGTACCAGCCGTTCGGCACACGGCGGCGTACGGCCATGATGGCTGCAAGGCTCCAGCGTGACATAGGCAGTCGCACCCCGCGCTGAATCGCCACGCGCCAGACAGTCCTTGATGGCCTGGATTTCAGCGTGATCCCCCCCCACCTGCAACGTAGCCCCGGTTCCAATCACCCGGCCATCCCGGACCAGAACACATCCCACACCGGGGTTGGGTGCCGCCCGACGAGTGGCGGCTTCGGCCAGGCGCAGTGCCTGCTGCATGAATACATGGTCTTGCGGGGAAAACGACGACATCAACAAGCCTTCCAGCGGAATGAAAAGTGGCCACCTCACCCCTGCCGGGCAGCGACCGATGGGGAGCAAACCACGCCCGGCATGCGCTGGGCGTTACCTTCGCTCAGTGATTGGATTTCTGTATTTCCTTGATGGCATCCGAAAATTCGGAGATATCCTGGAAACTGCGATACACCGAGGCAAAGCGCACATAGGCTACCTTGTCCAGCTTGGCCAGTTCGTTCATCACCATTTCACCGATCTGGCGGCTGGAAACCTCGCGCTCTCCCAGTTGCAGCAGGCGATGGCAGATACGGTCGATGGCATCGTCCACCAAGGCGGTGGGAACCGGGCGCTTGTGCAGCGCACGCAAGAAGCTGGTGCGCACTTTCTCGATATCGAATTCGGAACGATGGCCGCCGGATTTCACCACCTGCGGCATGCGCACGTCGGCGGTTTCGAATGTCGTGAAGCGCTTTTCACAAGCCAGGCAGCGGCGACGGCGACGGATGCTGGTACCGTCTTCGCTGACGCGGGAGTCGATCACCTGCGTATCGGCATTGCCACAGAAAGGACATTTCATGACGTGTCAATCCAGTGTTTTTATGATAAGCACTGATGGTATCAGCAAAGACCACACAGGTTAATGCCTGCCATCGTAAAGCCATGCCGATTTATTCCAGACAATAAAAAAGGCAGCCCTGAGGCTGCCTTGTTCAAACATGCTGGCGCTTACTTGGCGTAAACCGGGAAGCGATGGCACAGCGCGGTAGCCTGTTCGGCCACACGTGCAATGGCTGCATCGTCGTTCGGGTTGTCCAGTACGTCGGCTACCAGGTTGGCTACCATCACGGCTTCGGCTTCCTTGAAACCGCGGGTGGTGATGGCCGGGGAGCCGATACGGATGCCGGAAGTCACGAACGGGCTTTCCGGGTCATTCGGAATGGCGTTCTTGTTGACGGTGATGTGACCACGGCCCAGCAGCGCGTCAGCAGCCTTGCCGGTCAGGCCCTTGGGACGCAGGTCCACCAGGAAGACGTGGCTTTCGGTACGGCCGGAGATGATGCGCAGACCACGCTCGGCCAGGGTGCGGGCCATGGCGTCGGCGTTCTTCAGCACTTGTTCCTGATAAATCTTGAATTCCGGTTGCAGCGCTTCCTTGAAAGCGATGGCCTTGCCGGCAATCACGTGCATCAGCGGGCCGCCCTGCAGGGTGGGGAATACATTGCTGTTGATGCTCTTTTCGAACTCGGCCTTGGCCAGGATGATGCCGCCACGCGGACCACGCAGGGTCTTGTGGGTGGTGGAGGTCACGAAGTCGGCATGCGGCACCGGGTTCGGGTATACACCAGCGGCGATCAGACCGGCGTAGTGCGCCATGTCGACCATGAAGTAAGCACCGCACTTCTTGGCGATCTGGCCCATGCGTTCGAAGTCGAAGCGCAGCGCGTAAGCGGATGCACCACCGATGATCAGCTTGGGCTTGGTTTCCATCGCTACGCGTTCCATGTCGTCGTAGTCGATTTCTTCTTTTTCGTTCAGACCGTAGGCCACGATGTTGAACATCTTGCCGGACAGGTTGGCCGGGGAACCGTGGGTCAGGTGACCACCGTGGCCCAGGTTCATGCCCATTACGGTGTCGCCCGGCTTCAGGATGGAGAAATACACGGCCTGGTTGGCCTGGCTGCCGGAGTGCGGCTGCACGTTGGCGTATTCGGCACCGAACAGTTGCTTCACGCGGTCGATCGCCAGTTGCTCGATCACGTCCACGTGTTCACAGCCACCATAGAAACGCTTGGCCGGGTAGCCTTCGGCGTACTTGTTGGTCAACTGGGAGCCCTGGGCTTCCATCACTGCGGGGCTGGTATAGTTTTCGGAAGCGATCAGTTCAATATGATCTTCCTGGCGTTGGCACTCGGCCTTGATAGCGGCGGCCAGTTCCGGGTCGAACTTGGCAATCGTCTGGTCAGCTGCAAACATCTTTGACTCTTCCATCAAAGGGTTAACGATGAGGCCATTCTACACGAATCGCCCGGTGGAAAATTTTCACGTAAAGCTATTTTGGCAGTATCCGCAAACGCGACACGCCATGGTAGTTCTTTATTGTCCGCTCAGCTGCGGCAGGTCGTCCGCGGTAAAGAACAGCGGGATCCCGTCACGGCTTTCCGGGTAAACCTCGGCCAGCACATGCACATCGCGAACCCGGCATTCAGCCATCAGTTCACGGAAATTCGATTCAATCAGTGCCACATTGTCCATGGCCGCCAGCGGCCAGACAAAAGCCTCCCAGTTGCGTTCATCGCCTTCTGCCGACAGGGTGATGTGCAACTCACCGTTGTCATGGGCGGACAGAATGGCCACCGGGTCTTTCGACAGCTCGCGCAGCCGGCGGATCTGACTGCTGGCAAACACCTGCAAGGCCACCTCGAAGCGGGCGAAATTGCCAGCCACCAGGGCCTGCATCACCGGCAAGGGCGGGCGTGCAATCGGGAACAGCGTCACACCATCGGTGTGCAATTGTTCGCCCAGGAATTTCATCAGCGGCATGCCCCAGGCACCGACGGCACCACCCAGCTTTACCGGGACCGCATCACCTTCCGGCTGAATGGCCACACCCAGCAGGTAGCGCAGGAACACACCCTCTTCTTTCAGGGTGATGGCGGCACCGTTCAGGGCTTCGCCAACACCGTCTGCCGACGTCGTCAAATCACGGGTCAGGCGGTACAGCCTGGCCGCATCCATCGCCACCACCGTATCCGGATGCAGCAGTTGGCCAAACACGCGGACATCGCCATCCGAGCTGATGACACCATGTTGGCGCAGCAGTGCGTTCAAGCCATCTTCATCGGCAATGGCAGCAGGCAGCGTTGCCTGGTTCTTGCTGCCGGCCACCAGCACCAGCGGCAAGGCAAACACGTGCGCACAGCGCCCGTCCGGCTGCTCGACTGCGGCCCGCAATGCATCCCAGACAATCTTATAAGTGTCCTGCGACGGCACCATCGCCAAAGCGACCGAAATGGAGAGCAATTCGCCACGTTGCAACATTTGCGCCATGGCATCCCGAATGGCGACAAACCACATCTCGCGATCCGCTTCTGTCGTCGCGTTCTGCACCGACAGCGCGTTGTGGATCAGCATATTGGTCAGCGATACCTGCGGGTGGTATTGGCGCGGGTCCGGGAGAGTGAGAAGCGGCTGCGACATCATGTCATCCTGCTGAAATCGGGAAAGCGCATATTGTCGCACAGTCCGCCGCCGCTGGCTCACCAAGCAAGCGCTTGACTTTCGATTTCAAACATAAGCATGTGCTGATTAGCGACAAAAATGGATATTTTTTCGTTTTTCGAAAATACAGATGTTGACACTCGCACAGCGTATCCGGATAATCCGTACTCGTTGAGATGCAGCAATTGCTTCTTGATAGTTTCTCCTCTATTTCTCCTTTGTAGACTTGGCGCGGGCCTCACGGCACCGCGCATTTTTTTTGCCCAAACGCCTCAGACACGTCGACAATTTGCACATAACATAATGTTATTAAAGATTTTTTACAAAATATGCTGAAAAATCGAAGCCTGCAATGCGACAAACTTCTACTGGGAATGCTTGCGCAGCAAGCTCATTGACACTGCGGTGGGATGACGCGTCTGCTGCGGCATCTATGACAAGCGAAAATGTTCACTTATGAGCAATATCGCAACAAACGCTAAACATATATTGTATACAAGTTCAGATTGTTACAAAAAAGAAAAACCGAACATGCGGAAATGTTCGGTCTTGCAGGAAGAGCAAGAGGAAGCGGCGCCAAGTAACGCCACCAATCAGGGAATCCGGCCTGCTTGAGTAACCGGAAATGATCTGACTGAAGGCTGGATTTTAAGTTCTCGCTAAAAGAAAATTCTTATCCAAGGTCAAGATTGCTTGTGGCGAATACCCGACAGTTTTACTTGGTCTTACCCTGCCCCACTCATGGCAACACAGGCCGGGGCAAATCCAGCCAGGCCTGCACGGATGGCCGTTGCCATTGCAAGGCAGCGTAATCCGCCAGCCGCTGCGGTAGCTCATCACCATTCAGGCGCAGACGGTTAAGCATCAATGCCAGATCAACATCCACAATGCTCCACTCTCCAAACAAGTAGTCCGAATCCGGCGGCAGGACCTGCTCGGCCACACGTAGCAGTTTATGCGCCGCACGCTGTGCAGCGTCAGACAAGGGGCGTGCGATTAGCCGGTAGAACACCACCAGGGTGTCACGCTCCGGCCGCAACGGCAGCAGATCACTACGCAGCCAGGCCTGGATTTGCCGCGCCCGCGCCCTGGCCTGTGCTGACTGCGGATAGAGCGCCGGGGCGGGAAACAGCGCGTCCAGATATTCGGTAATGGCCGAGGACTCACTGAGCACGAAGTCACCATGCTGCAAGGCAGGCACCCGTGCTGTCAGCGAACGGAGCGCATAAGCCGGTGCATGATTGGCCCCGGCATCCAGATCCAGTGTCGACAGGGTAAAGGGCAGTTGCTTTTCCAGCAGCCCCACATACACCGACATGGCATAGGGACTGCAATACTGGGCATCGACGGTCAGTTGCAGGGATGAAGTTGATGGCATGGTCGGCTCGCAATGGGTTGATCGATCAAGCAGCTGAGACAGCTTGCCGCGCAAGGCGCAAGCACAGTTGCCGCTGTTCCAGTTAAAGCATGGAAGAAGTCGCGGACAAGCACATAAAAAAACGGCAGCCATGGCTGCCGTTGTTACCGATTCAGCGGACAGCCCGCTTATTTTTCCACCTGGGTCACATCACGCACCGCTCCGGTATCGGCGCTGGTGGTCATGGCCGCGTAGGCACGCAGGGCGGCGCTGACCG
The DNA here is from genome assembly GCF_002217795.2 of Aquitalea magnusonii. Classification (NCBI taxonomy): domain Bacteria; kingdom Pseudomonadati; phylum Pseudomonadota; class Betaproteobacteria; order Neisseriales; family Chromobacteriaceae; genus Aquitalea; species Aquitalea magnusonii. The sequence continues at coordinate 465,909 of NZ_AP018823.1, read as the reverse complement.
GGCGCTGGCGATCCACCGGTTTCCAGGCGTCACGGCCACGTGCTTCCATGGCGGCGCGACGGGCAGCCAGTGCCTCGTCGCTGATGGCCAGACGGATACCGCGGTTGGGGATGTCGATCTCGATGGTGTCACCCTCTTCCACCAGACCAATCGCACCGCCTTCGGCTGCTTCTGGCGATACATGGCCGATGGACAGGCCGGAAGTACCACCAGAGAAGCGGCCATCGGTCAGCAGCGCGCAGGCCTTGCCCAAGCCCTTGGACTTGAGATAGCTGGTGGGGTAAAGCATTTCCTGCATGCCTGGGCCGCCCTTGGGGCCTTCGTAGCGGATGACCACCACGTCGCCAGCCACAATCTGGTCGTCCAGGATGGCAGCAACGGCGTCGTCCTGACTTTCGAAGATGCGGGCACGGCCGGTGAACTTGAGGATGGAATCATCCACACCAGCGGTTTTCACGATGCAGCCACGCTCGGCGATATTGCCGTACAGCACGGCCAGGCCACCATCCTGCGAGTAGGCATTGGCCTTGTCGCGGATGCAGCCACCGGCACGGTCGTCATCCACATGCGGATAGCGCATGGATTGCGAGAAGGCGATGGTGGTGGGCACGCCGCCCGGTGCCGCGCGGTAGAAGCGGCGGGCTTCGCTGTCTTCGCCATGGCGCATGATGTCCCAGGCTTCCAGCCCCTCGGCCAGCGTCTTGCTGTGGATGGTGGGCACATCGCGGTGGATCAGGCCGGCACGGTCCAGTTCGGACAGGATGGCCACCACGCCACCGGCGCGGTGTACGTCTTCCATATGGTATTTCTGCGTGGCCGGCGCCACCTTGGACAGGCAGGGAACCGAGCGCGAGATGCGGTCGATGTCGGCCATCTTGAAGTCGACACCGGCTTCGCTGGCAGCAGCCAGCAGGTGCAGCACGGTGTTGGTGGAGCCGCCCATGGCCACGTCCAGGCTCATGGCGTTTTCAAACGCCTGCTTGGTGCCGATGGCACGCGGCAGCACGCTGGCGTCGTCCTGCTCGTAATAGCGCTTGGTAATGTCGACGATCAGGCGGCCGGCGCGCAGGAACAGTTCCTTGCGGTCGGCATGGGTGGCCACCAGGCTGCCGTTGCCCGGCAGCGACAGGCCCAGGGCTTCGGTCAGACAGTTCATCGAGTTGGCGGTAAACATGCCGGAGCAGGAGCCGCAAGTCGGACAGGCCGAGCGCTCAACGCGCTCCACATCTTCATTGGAAATGGCGCTGTTGGCCGCTTCCACCATGGCGTCCACCAGGTCGAGCTTGCGGATGTCGTTGCCCCATTGCACCTTGCCCGCTTCCATCGGGCCACCGGAAACAAAAATCACCGGAATGTTCAGGCGCATGGCGGCCATCAGCATGCCGGGGGTGATCTTGTCGCAGTTGGAGATGCACACCAGCGCGTCGGCACAGTGGGCATTCACCATGTATTCCACGCTGTCGGCAATCAGGTCGCGGCTGGGCAGGCTGTACAGCATGCCGCCGTGGCCCATGGCGATGCCGTCGTCGATGGCGATGGTGTTGAATTCCTTGGCCACACCGCCGGCGCGTTCAATTTCACGCGCTACCAGCTGTCCCATATTGTGCAGGTGGACATGGCCGGGCACGAATTGGGTGAAGCTGTTGGCAATGGCGATGATGGGCTTGCCAAAATCCTCGTCTTTCATGCCGGTAGCACGCCACAGGGCACGGGCACCCGCCATGTTGCGACCGGCGGTGGAGGTTTTGGAACGGTATTGGGGCATGTCTTGTTTCCTTGATGATCAGATGCTTGCAGAGCGCATTGCCACTGACCGCGCCTGTGTTGCAGGCAGGTCTGCCCTCTCCGGGGTGCCGCGGGATCGGGCTGGCCGCAATCTGTCATGGTAATGACAGGACGCGGCGGAACGCATTCCGTATAATTTCGTCCATATTCTTTTACCGCAAACGCACCCACCTGACAAATGATCGTTCATCCGCAGTTCGACCCCGTTGCCATTCACCTGGGCCCGCTGGCCATTCACTGGTATGGCTTGATGTACCTGTTGGGCTTTGGCCTGTTCCTGCTTCTGGGTAATTACCGCATCCGCCAGGGCCACGCTTTTCTCACCTCAAAACTGCTGGACGACCTGCTGATGTATGGCGTGCTCGGCGTGGTGATTGGCGGACGCCTGGGTGAAGTGCTGTTTTACGAGCCCGGCTACTACTTCAGCCATCCGGCGGAAATCTTCATGGTGTGGAAGGGCGGCATGTCCTTCCATGGCGGTTTCCTGGGTGTGCTGGTGGGCATGGCCTTGTTTGCCCGCAAGCAGCAGCGCAGCTTCTGGGAGCTGACCGACTTCATCGCCCCGCTGGTGCCGCTGGGTCTGGCCGCCGGGCGTATCGGCAACTTCATCAATGGCGAGCTGTGGGGCCGCGTGGCCAGCCCCGATCTGCCCTGGGCCATGCTGTTTCCCCAGGCGCGGGCCAATGATCTGGCCGAGGGCCAGACTTCGTCCGACCTGCTGAATATGCTGATGCAGTACGGCGCACTGCCACGTCACCCTTCCCAGTTGTATGAATTCCTGCTGGAAGGCATCGCCCTGTTTGCCGTGCTGTGGGTTTACAGCAGCAAGCCGCGTGCGCGGGGGCAGGTGTCGGCGGTGTTCCTGATCGGTTACGGTCTGGCACGCTTTGTCAGCGAGTTTTTCCGCAATCCGGATGCCGGCATCTTCGGCCATTCCTACACCATCAGCATGGGGCAGTGGCTGAGCCTGCCGATGATTGTTATCGGCGTGGTGTTGCTGGTCTTGTTCGGCAAACGCCAGCAGCGCTAGGCTATACTTGGCTCTGGCAGCCTTTTGCCTGCCACTGCGGTTTATCAATAAAGCCAGTCATGAAGCCAATCATCGACTGGCTTTTATTTGTCCTGCGGCCTTTTGCCCGCACAGATAAGGAATACCAGGCATGAAAACCCTCAAGCTCTCGCTGGCCACCGCCTTGCTGGCCATCTCTGCACTGGCCTCGGCCGAAGAGGCCGTGCTGAAAGTCTCCGCCATTCCGGATGAAGCCCCGACCGAGTTGCAGCGCAAGTTTGCTCCGCTAGGCCAGTATCTGGAAAAAGAGTTGGGCATGAAGGTGCAGTTTGTACCGGTGACTGACTATGCCGCGGTGGTGACCGCGCTCAATAGCGACAAGATCGACATGGCCTGGCTGGGTGGCTTTACCTTTGTGCAGGCCAGCCTGCATGGCAAGGTGGTGCCGCTGGTACAGCGCGAGGAAGACAGCAAGTTCACTTCCAAATTCATCGTCAATGCCGCCGTGGGCGCCAAGTCGCTGAAGGACCTCAAGGGCAAGAGCTTTGCCTTCGGCTCGGCCTCTTCCACTTCGGGCCACCTGATGCCGCGTTACTTCCTGCAAAAGGAAGGCATCAAACCGGAAACCTTCTTCAAGAATGTGGCTTACTCCGGCGCGCATGACGCCACCGTGGCCTGGGTGGCCTCCGGCAAGGTAGATGCCGGTGCGCTCAATGCCTCGGTATGGGACAAGCTGGTGGAAAGTGGCAAGGTAGACAGCAACAAGGTGAAACTGCTGGCCACCAGCCCGGCCTTCTACGACTACAACTGGACAGTGCGCGGCAACCTGGACAAAAAACTGCAGGCACGCATTACCGCCGCCTTCCTCAAGCTTGACCCGAAAAATCCGCAGGACAAGGCCATTCTCGACTTGCAACGCGCCAGCCGTTTCATCCCCACCAAGGCTGACAACTACAAGGGCATAGAGGCGGCAGCTGAAGCGGCAGGCCTGCTCAAGTGAGCCTGCTGTTTGACGGTGTCAGCCTGCAGCTAGGCGGTGTGGATGTGCTGCGCGACATCAGGCTGGAGCTGGCCGGCGGCGAACAGGCGGCGCTGATCGGCCCTTCCGGGGCCGGCAAAACCTCGCTGCTGCTGCTGGCCGCCACGCGCTACCGCCCAAGCCGGGGCAGCCTGAGCGTGCTGGGTGACAACCCATGGCATTTGTCGGCACGCTGGCTGCGCCGTTTGCGCAGCCGCATCGGCATGGTTTACCAGTCGCCGCCGCTCCCCGCCCGGCAAAGGGTGATCCACGCGGTGGCAGCCGGACGGCTGGGGCAATCCGGCGCACTGACCGGGCTGCGCCGACTGTTGTGGCCTGATGATGGCGCAGCCATTCAGGATTGCCTGCAACAGGTGGATCTGGCCGACAAACTGTGGCAACGCTGCGATCAGCTTTCCGGCGGCCAGCGCCAGCGGGTCGGCATTGCCCGCGTGCTGTATCAGCAGGCCGATCTGCTGCTGGCGGATGAGCCGGTGGCCGCGCTGGACCCCAGGCTGGCGGAAGACACCATCAGCCTGCTGGTGGCAGAAGCCCACGCACGCCAGGCCAGCCTGCTGGTCAGCCTGCATTCGGTGGAACTGGCGCTGGCTCATTTCCCGCGCATCATCGGGGTGCGTGACGGCCAGATCATGTTCGACCTGCCACGCGAGCAGGTTCATCCCGGTGTGGTAAGCGCACTGTATGCCGGCGAAAGGCTGGCCGAGCCGGCAGCTACGCCACCGGCAGCCAGCGTCAGCCAGGGCTTGCGATGCTGACCCCCCATCCACGCGATCCGGCGCGCTGGCCACGCTTGTTCACCCTGCTGCTGTGCCTGGCCTTGCTGGCACCCAGCTTCAGCCTGACCCAGTTCAATCCGGCCACACTGGCCAATCCCGATAGCTGGCGCACCATGGCCGGTTTTGTCGCCGGCTTTTTCCCGCTATCCACCCAAGGCAGTTTTCTGCTGGATGTGGCACGCGAAACCATCACCACGCTGGCCAGTGCCACCGCCGGTATTGCGCTGGCCATGTTGCTGGGCGCACCGCTGGCCTTTGTCACCACCCGTGCGCTGGATCGCCAGGCGCTGGCGGGCGAAGTGGCGCTGGCGGGTATCGAACTGCTCAAATCACTGCTGCGCGGGCTGATGGTGATCTTGCGCGGCATTCCGGAAATCGTCTGGGCACTGCTGTTTGTGCGTGCAGCCGGCCTGGGCAGCCTGCCGGCGGTGCTGGCCATCGGTCTGGCCTATGGCGGCATGCTGGGCAAGGTGTATGCCGAGATTCTGGAATCCCAGCCGCGCGAACTGGCTGGCGCACTGCATCTGCAAGGTGCCAGCCGCTGGCAGTGCCTGCTGTATGGCTTGTGGCCGCAAGCCCTGCCGGAGCTGGTGAGCTATAGCGTCTACCGCTGGGAATGCGCGATACGCGCCTCGGCGGTAATGGGTTTTGTCGGTGCCGGCGGCGTGGGCCAGTTGCTGGACACCAGCCTGAAAATGCTCAATGGCGGCGAAGTCAGCACCCTGCTCTTGGTTTTCCTGTTGCTGGTGAGCCTGAGCGAGGGCATCAGCCTGCTGTCGCGCCATGCGCTGGAGCGTGCGCGTGGTGGCCTCTACCTGCTGGGCAGCAGTCTGCTGGCGGTAGCAGCCAGCGTGCTGTGGCTGCTGCCGGGCTGGCGCGACAGTGGCTTTGATCTGTCCGCCATTGCACGCTTCAGCCATGACTTTTTCCCGCCGGATGGCGACATGCTGGCCGAGCTGGCCCACGGTACGCTGGAAACGCTGGCCATGTCGGCACTGGGTACGGTACTGGCGTTTGCGGTGGCGGCGGTACTGGCGATGCCGGCCGCCGGGCGCTTTGGCAGTCTGCTCAAACTGGCCAGCCGCCTGTTGCTTAACCTGCTGCGCGGGGTGCCGGACCTGCTATGGGCCTCGATAGCCGTACTGGCCGTCGGGCTGGGCCCGGCCGCCGGGGTGCTGGCGCTGGCCTTGCACACTGCCGGCGTGCTGGGGCGGCTGTTTGCCGAGACGCTGGAAAATGCCGATCACACGCCAGAACTGGCCCTGCGCCAGGCCGGGGCCAGCCGGGTGCTGGCTTTTGCCTACGGGCTGCTGCCGACGGTATTTAGCCAATGGGTGGCCTATACCTTGTACCGCTGGGAAAACAATATCCGCATCGCCACGGTGCTGGGTATTGTCGGGGCCGGCGGCCTGGGACAACAGCTCTATCTGGCGCTGTCGCTGTTCCAGCAGCACCGGGCAGCCAGCCTGATCATTGCCATGCTGTTGCTGTCCTGGGCCGTGGAACAGATCAGCCGCCACTGGCGCAGGCAGATGGACTGAGCGCTGCGCCCGGCCCCACCGCGCTGTGCAAGGGCAGCCACTGTGCTGCCCTTGCTTATTCCATATCCTGATAAAAAATGCATTTTAAATCGTTTTACCTGCTGAGCCACTACACCTAGCATGGAGCCCATTCACAGCAGCACCTACCGGTACTGACTGTCATCACCTTCTCACTCCACAAGAGGCTCAGCCATGAAAATCCCTTCCCTGCTACTGGCACTCACCCTGCTTGGCACTGCCGGCCATGCCCTGGCCGATCGCCTGGACGACATCAAGAAAGCCGGCGTGCTGCGCGTGGCAGCCTTCGACAGCAACCCGCCGTTTGGCTTTCTGGATGCCAAGACTCACCAGATCAGCGGTCTGGATGTAGAAGTCGCCCAAGCCATTGCCAAGAAACTCCAGGTCAAGCTGGAACTGGTGCCCACCAATCCGGCCAATCGCATTCCGCTGCTGGTGGCGGGCAAGGCCGACCTGGTGGCCGCCAACTTCACCGTGACCGAAGAGCGCAAGAAACAGGTGGACTTCAGCCTGCCCTACTTTGCATCCGGTCAGCAGTTCATCGCTCGCAAAGGCAGCCTGAGCAAGCCGGAACAACTGGCCGGCCTGCGCGTGGGGGTGGACAAGGGCACCACCCAGGAAATCTATCTGCGCGAGAAATACAGCAAGACCACGGTAGTGGCCTACGACGACACCCCGCTGGCCTTTACCGCCCTGCGTAACGGCAATGTGCAGGCCATCTCGCAGGACGGCTCCAAGCTGGCGGCACTGCTGGCCAATGCGCCGGACAAGGCCAAGTACGAGCTGGCACCGTTTACCCTGACCCGCGAATACCAGGCCATCGGCCTGCCCAAGGGCGAAGCCCGTCTGACCAAGGTGGTGAACGACACGCTGCTAGAGCTGGAAAAGTCCGGCCAGGCACGCAAGATCTATGACCGCTGGTTTGGCCCCAGCACCAAGGCACCGCTGCCGCGCGATTTCAAGATCGGCGACGCAAGCTAAGCCTGCACGAACAGGACAACCGGCCTGCGCCTCTGTCGCACAGGCCGGTTTTCTGCATGCTCATCCCCTGTTACTGAAAGAATGGACTGATGACTCCGCCCTCCTGGCTGGGACAAGGCTGGCTGGCTCCGCATTACCTGGGCTGGCTGCTGCATGGTGCCGCCATGACTGCCGCGCTGGCATTGTGCATCTGCCTGACCGCCACCTTGCTGGGTGTCCTGCTGTGTGCAGCACAGGATAGCCGGCTGCGCGCGCTGCAATGGCCGGCACGACTGTTTTGCAGCCTGCACCGCAATACACCGCTGCTGGTACAGGTATTGCTGTGGTATTTCGGGGCCGGCGGCCTGCTGCCGGATGCCGCCATGCAATGGCTGAACACCCCGCATCAATGGGCATTGCCGCTGGGCTTCAGCCTGGGCTGGCCCTCTTTCGAGTGGCTGGCCGCCTGGCTGGCGCTGTCGCTGTATTCGGCCTGTTTCATCAGCGCCGAACTGGCCGCCGGGCTAAATACCGTGGCCCGCGGGCAAAGGCTGGCGGCGCGCGCCCTGGGCATGACGGAGTGGCAGATCTTCCGCTACATCGTGCTGCCACAAGCGCTGCGGGTGATTCGTCAGCCGCTGCTGGGCCAGTACACCGCGGTGATCAAAAACACCTCGCTGACCATGGCCATTGGCGTGGCGGAGCTGTCCTATACCTCGCGTCAGGTGGAAAGCGAAACCCTGCTGGCCTTTCAAGCCTTTGCCGTGGCCACTGCGCTCTACCTGTTGCTGGTGATCGCCACCCAACTGGCCGGTAGCCGGCACGCCGCCGAGGGCCGTATCCGATGATGCTGACCTTGCTGCAAGACAATCTGGACTATCTGCTATGGGGTAATCTGGCGCAGGGGCAGCCGGGTGGACTGCTGCTCACCGTGGGCATCAGCCTGGCTGCCGGCGTACTGGCCACGCTGGGCGGCCTGGCCGGTGGTATTGCCCTCACCATGGGCGGCCCGCGCCTGAAGCGCAGCCTGACCCTGCTGGTGCAGGTGCTGCGTGCCATCCCGGTGCTGATGCTGATTTTCTGGTGCTACTTCCTGCTGCCCATCCTGTTTGGCATCGACATCCCCGGTGTACTGACGGTGATTGCCGCCCTGGCACTGATTAACGCCGCCTATCTGAGCCAGTCAGTGCTGGCCGGGATTGAGGCCATCGGCAAGGGCCAATGGCTGGCTGGTGCGGCACTGGGCATGAACCGCTGGCAGACCTTGCGCTACATCATCCTGCCGCCGGCCTTGCGCCATATGCTGCCCTCCTTCGTCAACCAGTGGATCACCCTGCTGAAGGACAGTTCGCTCGCCTATGTGGTTGGCGTGGCGGAGTTCACCTTTGTCGCCACCCAGATCAATAACCGCGAACAGGTATACCCCCTGCAGGTATTCGGCATTGTTGCCATTGCCTACCTGCTGCTGTGCTCCACGCTGGAGTGGACAGGACGCCGACTGGCCAGAGCCCATCCCTGATTGGCCTGGCGGTTGCGGCAGTCCGGCCTTTACCTGGCGCATATCAGCGCTCCCTGCCAGGACTATCATGGTGCGGATGCACAAACCAGGCCGGAGCGACGGTACACTACCGGCATCCGCAGGTCGTCACTGCGGCGCGATGTCGCGCCATCGGCTACACTGCAAAGGGCTTCATGCCGCACCTTTGCAAGGGGAGACACATGCACGTCAAGGTTCTGGGATCATCATCCGGCCACGGTCAGGCAACACGCACCACCTGCTTTGTGGTGGATGACAATTGCCTGCTCGATTGTGGCAGCGGCATTGTCGATCTGGATGCACAGGCACTACTGCAAATCGACACCGTGCTGCTCACCCATAGCCATCTGGATCATTGCAGCGGCCTGCCCCTGCTGGCGGATACCCATATCAGCCATGGTGGGCGCGGCGTGGATGTCTATACCCAGCAGGAAACCATCGATGCGCTGAAGCAACAGATGTTCAACAGCCAGCAATGGCCGGACTACACCAAGGCGGCAGCGGGCAATGTGCCCTGGCTGCGTCTGCATGCGGTGGAGGTGGGAGATGCGGTTTCGCTGCCGGACGGAATTGCCACCGCCTTGCCGGCAGAGCATAAGGTGCCGACAGTCGGCTGGCTGCTGGAAGGACCATGGCGGGCGCTGGCGTTTACCGGAGATTCCGGGCCTTGCCTGCCGTTCTGGCACTGGATCAGTCATGTGCCTTCACTGACCGATGTGATCTGCGAGCTGAGCTATCTGAATGAGAACTCCAGCAAGGCCATGGTGGATGGCCACATGTCACCGGCCTTGCTGATTCCCATGCTGGAAATCCTGCCGCCCAATGTCCACGTCTGGATTACCCATACCGACAACAGGCAGCGCACCCAGTTGCTGGAACAGGTACGCAAGGAGCTGCCATCGCTGCTGCATCTGCACCCGCTGGAACAGGGCATCAGCATCGAACTGTAGCCGGGCGGCCTGTTCAGCGGCCATAGATGCGGTTAAGCGGGGCCATGATCCGTGCCAGACTGCCATTGCGCCGGGTTTGCTCGAAGCCTTCCCGCACTTTCTGCACCAGCGCATCGCTGGTATCACGGTTGAACACCATGTACAGCGCCGACTCCAGCTCACCCAGCACATACACCGGCTCGATGCCACTGCAATCCAGTCCGTGTGGCGCACATTTGGCCAGGCCCAGCGGCACCAGATCGATACGGCCGGCATGCAGCATGGGTAGTAACAGATCGCTGGAACTCACCACCATCAAAGACTTGCCATCCACATCGCTAAAACCCTTGCGGCGCAGATATTCTTCGCGGAAGTCCATATTGACCACGCCAATGCGGTAACGCCGGGCATCATCCAGGCTGTGTACCACCACGTCGCTGCGCCCCTTCTTGCGGAACAAGGCAATGCGGTTGGCCACCAGCGGGCCTATCCACTTGAACTTGTTTTCCCGCTCCGGTGTCCGGGCGATGGGAAACATCAGTGTCCCCGGTTTGGACAAGGTGGTGGTGTAAATGCGCGCCCAGGGCTGGATATCAATCTGGTATGGCAAACGGGCGACATCCAGCGCGGCGCGCACCGCCTCGGTGCAATAGCCTTGTATGCTGGCATCCTGCCGGTAAGAGAAAGGCAGGTTTTCCTCAGCCAGTACCGACAGGGCTGCTGCCTGTGCCGCATGGCATGCCATGACCAGGCCGCAGCAGGCGGCCAGCCTTCCAATCCAGATACCCATTATCGCTTCATGTCACGGCGCTGTAGCGCTGCTGTATAAATGAAGATGCCGGCCTGAAGACCGGCATCCTTGATGACGAGAGTATAAGTGTTTCTACGCTATGCGGGTACTGATTCTGTCAGTTGGCCGCCACGACATCAAAGCCAGCGTCTTCCACCGCGGCAGCCAGCTCTTGCGGCGAAACCGTGGCCGCATCGTAAACGATGCTGGCAGCCTTGTCCTGCAGGCTGACTTCGGCGCTGCTGACGCCAGCCATGGTGGAAAGCACCTTGCTGATGCTGTTGGCGCAGCCGCCGCAGGTCATGCCTTCGATTTTCAGTTTCAGTTCGCTCATGATTATTCCTTTCCGTTTATTTCCAGCGGCGCAGCAGCAGGGAGTTGCTGACGACCGACACCGAACTCATCGCCATGGCAGCCCCCGCCACCACCGGGTTCAACAAGCCCAGCGCAGCCAGCGGAATACCCAGCACATTGTAGAAAAAGGCAAAAAACAGGTTTTGCCGGATCTTGCCCAGCGTAGCCCGTGACAGGCGGATGGCATCCGCCACATGCAGCACATCACCCTGCATCAGCGTGATGTCGGCGGTTTCGATGGCCACATCAGAACCCGCCCCCATGGCAAAGCTGACATCGGCAGCAGCCAGTGCCGGCGCATCGTTGACACCGTCGCCCAGCATGGCCACCTTATGGCCAGCCGCCTGCAACTGCGCAATCTCCGCGGCCTTGTCTTGCGGCCGCAGCCCGGCCCGGTAATCGGCAATGCCGGCCTCGGCGGCGATCGCCGCGGCGGTTGACGGGTTATCACCGGTCAGCATGATGACCTGCACCCCCATCTGCTGCAAGGTTTTTACCGCCTGTGCCGCGCCGGGGCGCAAGGTGTCGGCAATCGCCAGCAGCCCTAACAGCCGCTTAGCATCAGCCAGCGCAATCATGCTTTGCCCAGGCAGTGGCCAGCCGGCGGGCAAGGCCGCGGTGCTGGCCCAGTCCGGTCGTCCCAAGCGCAGGCTGCCATGGCCGTCGATGGTTGCCATCACGCCCTGCCCTACCTCGGCCCGGAACGACTGCACGGACAACAGGCTGACACCACGCTCGGCGGCTTGCTGCACAATGGCGCGGGCCAGCGGATGTTCTGAGCCGCTTTCCATGCTGGCAGCCAGTTGCAGCACCCGGTCTTCAGCGCCGTCCGCCGCCCAGATGGCCGTCACCACCGGCTTGCCCGCAGTCAGGGTGCCGGTCTTGTCCACCACCAGGGTATCGATACGTCCGGCGGTTTCCAGCGCAGCAGCATTGCGGAACAGCACGCCGCGCCCGGCCCCCTTGCCCACGCCCATCATGATGGCGGTGGGGGTTGCCAATCCCAGCGCGCAGGGGCAGGCAATCACCAGCACCGCCACGGCACGGATCAAGGCCTGGCTCCAGTCGCCCAGCCACCAGCCGTTGAGCAGCAGGGTCAACAGCGCGATGGCGGCCACCACCGGCACGAACACGCCGGCAATGCGGTCGGCCAAACGCTGGATGGGTGCTTTAGAGCCTTGTGCCAGCCCCACCAGCCGGATGATTTCGGCCAACTGGGTCTGGCTGCCGACACTGCTGGCCCGCACCTTGAGCATGCCTTGCTGATTGCGCGTGGCGGCAAATACCTTGTCACCCACGCTTTTGCTGACCGGCAGGCTTTCGCCGGTGAGCATGCTTTCGTCGAGGGCGGCCTGCCCTTCCACCACCACGCCATCCACCGGCAGGCTTTCGCCGTGGCGTACCACCACCACATCGCCCACTTGCAACTGTTCAACCGCAATATCCTGCAACTGGCCGTCACGCTCGATACGCGCCTGACGCGGTGCCAGCCGGATCAGGCTGGCAATGGCACCGGATGTCTTGCCGCGCGCGCGCGCCTCCAGCAGCTTGCCCAGCAACACCAGCGTAATGACTGCCGCACTGGCTTCAAAATACACATGCTGTTGCTGCCAGCCGCTAAGCGTAACCACGGTGGACAACAGCCAGGCCATGCTGGTACCCAGTGCCACCAGTACATCCATATTGGCACCGCCAGTCCTGAGCGCATGCCATGCACCGCGATAAAAACGCCAGCCGATGATGAACTGCACCGGGGTGGCCAGCGCCAGTTGCAGGCTGCGCGGCAGCATCAGCTGATGCCAGCCAAACAACATGGCCAGCATTTCCAACAGGAAAGGCAGGGTAAGCAGCAGCGACAGGCCAAACCAGCCCAGTTCGCGGCGGTACTGGCGTGCGTGCTGCTGTTGCAGCTCGTCGTGCGAGGCGTGCTGAGGCGGGCTGGCCGTGAAACCGGCTTTGCGCACCACCGCCAGTGCATCCGCCAGTTGCAGCGTGCCGGCTGCGTACTGCAACTGGGCAGAGTGGGTGGCAAAATTCACCTGCGCACTAACTCCCGGCAAGCGATTGAGCACCTTTTCCAGCCGCACCGCACAGGCAGCGCAGCTCATGCCCTCGATCTCCAGCGACATCTGCTGTTGTGGCACGGCGAAACCGGCTTTGACGATGGCATCCTGAATTTGCTGCAAGCTACTTTGTGACGGGGCATAGCTGATTTGCGCCTGTTCGCTGGCAAAGCTGACGCTGGCGCTGACACCATCCAGCTTGCCCAATACCTTTTCCAGCCGCGCGGCACAGGCGGCACAGTGCATGCCGGCAATCGGCAGGGTAATGACGGTTTGGCTCATGATGAACTCCTTGCCTGCAGTATATACCCCCAAGGGGTATATGAAAACCATCCATCCTCCGCCACGGGCGTAAAAAAGCCGCAGCACCCAAGGCGCTGCGGCTATAGGGAATGCACAGGCGGATCAGATCCAGTTGCGCCGGGAAAACAGCCAGATCAGCCCGATGGCAATGCTTGCCATCAAACCCAATACCGCAAAATAGCCATAGTGCCAGTGCAGCTCCGGCATGTTTTCAAAGTTCATGCCGTAGATGCCGGCAATCAGGGTGAGCGGCATGAAGATCATGCTGAATACGGTCAGCACCCGCATCTGCAGGTTCAACCGGTGGGATTGGGTGGAAAGGTACAAGTCCAGCATGTCAGACACCATCTCACGCGACATTTCCAGAGATTCGATGACATGCATGGTGTGGTCGTAAGCATCACGCAGATAAACCTGGGTATCCGGCTGGATCAGCCGGTATTCACCACGCATCATCGTCAGCAGGATTTCGCGCAGCGGCAGAATCGAGCGGCGCAGCTTGAGGCAGTCGTGCTTGAGGCGTTGCACCTTGTGCAGCACGCCCTGTTCGTGGCCATGCAGCAGCATCTGGTCGGTGCGCTCCACGTGCTCGGTAAATTGACTGAGCACACCGAAGTAGTCATCGATAATGGCATCGATCAGGCCGTAGGCCAGGTAATCCGCACCTTTACTGCGCAGGGCGCCGCGACAGCTACGCAGACGCTCACGCACCGCTTCGAATACTCCGGTGGGCTTTTCCTGAAAGGAAAGCACGAAATCCTTGCCGATCACCAAGTACATCTGGTTGTAGCGCAAGCGACCGCCATTGGGCGGAAAGTCGAATACCCGAGTGGCGATGAACAGATAGTCGCCGTAGTCTTCCAGCTTGGGGCGCTGCCGGTTGTTCAGAATGTCCTCCTGCACCAGCGGGTGCAGGCCAAAACGCTCGCCAATGGCCTGCATCACGCCAACATCGTGCAGGCCATATACATTCAGCCAGCGCACTGGCTGACTTGACTGGTGGGCCAGCCCCGCGGCCACCGACTCAAACCGGGTTTCGCACAGCTCCTGTGGGCCGAATTCCAGCAGGGTGATGCTGCTGGCTTCCACTTTGGCGTCCCCGACAGGCAGGAGGGTTCCTGGCGGTTCACCCAGCGTAGGCACCCGCTGTTTTACCTTGGCATGGCGCATGGTCAGATCTGGTTGATTTCGAGTTCGAAACCAACATTCTTCCACTGCAGCACTTCCTGGCGGAAGGCACTGGCCGTCAGCGGATTATCTTTCAGCCAATTCTTGCTGACGCTCAGCACGAAACCTTTGGCTGCCGACTTCAGATCCAGCAGATCGGACAGCGGTATCGGATGGCGGCTGCGATAGAACAGCACCGCCAGTCGAAGCGCCACCACGGCCTGCCACAGCGCGGAGTCATGCACCACCTGCTGCATTTTGCCCATGTCCCCACGATGCCCCAGCACAATGGTGGCCAGCATGGCCTGCTCACGCTTGGAAAAGCCCGGCATGTCGGCATTCTGCAGGATGTAGGCCGAATGCTTGTGATAGGCGGTGTGGGCGATGGTCAGGCCGATTTCATGCAGCCGTGCAGCCCAGACCAGGCGCTTGAGCATGTCCTGGTCGATATCCTCGCCAGCCACCATGCGGTACAAACGTTCGGCCAGCAATTGCACCCGTTCGCTCTGCTGCACATCAACGTGGTAGCGGCGTTTGAATAGCTGCACCGTGCTTTCACGCATGTCCTTTTCACGCTGGCGACCCAACAGGTCGTACAGCACACCATCGCGCAGCGCACCTTCAGCCACCGTCATCTTGCTCACTCCCAGTTCTTCGAAGATGGCAATCATGATGGCCAGCCCGCCAGGCAGTACCGGCAGGCGGTCTGCCTTCAGACCATTGAGGCTGACATTTTTCAGGTTTTCCCGCTTGATGAGTTCGGCTCGCAATTGCAGCATGCCATCCAGCGTGATATCCGATGCCGACCAGTCGTTGATTTCCAGGATGTCACGCAGGGAACGGGCGGTGCCGGAAGTGCCGACCGCCAGTTGCCATTCCTCCGGGCGGTACTCGCTGGCAATGCGCTGGATTTCGTTGCGCGCGGCCAGGGTGGCATCGGCAAAATTGCTACGGCTCAGCTTGCCGTCGGCAAAGTAGCGCAGGCTGAAGCTGACACAGCCAAGCGGCAGGCTTTCCGTCACATGCGCCTTGAACTGGCTGCCAATGACAAATTCGGTAGAGCCGCCACCGATGTCCACCACCAGGCGTCTTTCCTTGGTGGCGGGCAGGGAATGGGCGGCACCGATATACACCAGCCGTGCTTCTTCGCGACCGGCAATGATTTCAATCGGAAAGCCCAGCAGCGCCTCAGCCCGCTGGATGAATTCGGCCGAGTTCTTCGCCACGCGCAGGGTGTTGGTGCCCACAATACGCACCTGCCGCGGACTGAAGCCGCGCAGACGTTCGCCAAAGCGTGCCATGCAGGCCAGCGCCTTTTCTTGTGTGACATCGTCCAGGTATTTGTCGGCAGTCAGGCCGGCCCCCAGGCGGACGGTTTCTTTCATCGCATCCAGCGGGTAGAGCTGGTCTTCTACAACACGTGACACTTGCAGGCGGAAGGTGTTGGACCCCAGATCGACCGTGGCCAGCACATCAGGGGTGGGCAGGGTTGTGGTCAAAGGCTAGCCTTTTCCAATATGGTTTGCTGCGGAGTCAGGACGGACTGCATGGTCTGGGCACTGCTCCGCCATGGATTATTCAATAAAAAATGGCAGTAACATCCGGGATGTTACCGCCATTTGTGCAATTGCGTCATTGCGCTTGATCAGTGACCCAGCGTTTCCCGCTTGATGGTTTCCAGCGAGGTATGACGGATGTCCTTGCCCTTCACCAGATACACCACATATTCCGAGATGTTCTTGGCGTGGTCGCCAATGCGCTCGATGGCCTTGGAAATGAACAGGGTGTCGATGGACATGCTGATGGTGCGCGGGTCTTCCATCATGAAGGTAATCAACTGGCGCAGTTCGGCGGCGAAATCGTCGTCCAGTCGCATGTCTTCTTCGGCCAGCTCCAGCGCTGCGGTGGCATCCAGCCGCGCAAACGCATCCAGTGCGCGGCGCAGCATGGCCAGCGCCACTTCCGCCATCTTGCGGATTTCGCGGAAGCGCGGCATCTGGTAACGCTCGGACTGATAGATGGTTTTACCCATGCGGGCAATCTTTTGCGCTTCATCACCAATGCGTTCCAGATCGGTAATGGTCTTGATCACGGTGATGATGATGCGCAGGTCGCTGGCGGCCGGCTGGCGACGGGCGATGATGTGCTGACAGTCGTCATCGATGGCCACTTCCATGGAGTTGACCAGCGCGTCTTCGGCAATCACCTTGTCAAACTTGGCGATGTCACCGGACATGAGCGCATCGATAGCAGACAGGATCTGTTGTTCCACCAGGCCACCCATTTGCAGTACGCGGGTACGGATGGTTTCCAGTTCCATGTCGAACTGCTTGGAGATGTGTTCTGCCATGTCTGCCTCTTGAACGAATGCGAAATTCAGGTAAAGGGGGATGATAAGCTGGCCAGATGACAGGCTGATGACATTTAATCAAGACGGGCCTGTCAGGCTGCTGACAAAGTAAGTTGGTACGATTGCACTTGACCCGGCAAAGCCGGGCCTTTCCACTTGCTTATTTCTTCCGCAGCCTACCCATCTATTCCCAATCCCCCCGCCCTTTCCTTGCAAGCGAGATGGGCTTGGTCAATAAGCTGAACAGGTCCACAGCGGTGCGGCATTAACGGATCACTTCCACACCGTTCTGGCGGCCCAGCACCAGCACGTCGGCGCGACGGCGGGCAAACAGACCACAGGTGACGACACCGGCGATATGGTTGATGGCTTCTTCCAGCTCCACCGGCGTGTTGATGGTGAGGCCGTGTACGTCAAGAATCAGATTGCCGTTGTCGGTGACGACGCCCTGGCGCAGTTCCGGATGGCCACCCAGCGCCACCAACTGACGGGCCACCGAGCTGCGTGCCATCGGAATGACTTCGATGGGCAGCGGAAACGCACCCAGCTTCAGCACATACTTGCTTTCATCGGCAATGCAGACAAACTGTTCGGCCACGCTGGCAACAATCTTCTCACGCGTCAGCGCCGCGCCACCGCCCTTGATCATGTGCAGGTGATGGTTGATTTCATCGGCACCATCGATATACACCTCCAGTTTTTCCACGTCATTCAGCTCGAAAACCGGAATGTGGTGCGCCTTCAGCCGGGCAGTGGAGGCTTCCGAACTGGATACGGCCCCCTTGATGCGGCCCTTGATGCTGGCCAGTTCTTCAATGAAGAGGTTCACCGTGCTGCCGGTGCCCACACCGATGATGCAGTCGTCCGGCACGAATTCCAGCGCCTGTTTGGCGACAGCCAGCTTGAGTTGGTCTTGGGTCAGCATGTTGATACCTCCATCAGTAAGTTCGATTGCACATCCTGCGGTGGATTATCCCACATCAGCTTGCATCTGTCGGGTGAAACGCCATCAAGCCAAGGGCATCAACAGGCAGATGGCTTGCGCCTCTATGGCCTCGGCTCGGCCAAGATAGCCCAGCTTTTCGTTGGTCTTGCCTTTCACATTGACCGCCTTCACCGCAATCCCCAGATCGGCGGCAATCGTCGCGCACATGGCATCGATATGCGGTGCCAGCTTGGGTTGCTGGGCAATCAGCGTGGCGTCCACATTCACCACCTGCCAACCTGCGGCGCGCACACGGGCAACGGCTTCGCGCAGCAGCACGCGGCTGTCAGCCCCTTTGAACCGTTCGTCAGTATCTGGGAAATGACGGCCAATATCGCCCAGGGCCGCCGCGCCCAATACCGCGTCGGTAATGGCGTGCAACAGGGCGTCGGCATCGGAATGGCCCAGCAGGCCGTGGCTGTGCGGAATCGTCACCCCACCCAGGATCAGCGGGCGGCCTGCCACCAGTTGGTGTACATCGTAACCTTGTCCAACTCGGAACATGGGGTTCAGTCCTTTCGTGAAGCCAGGATCGCCCGGGCCAAGGCCAGGTCGCGCGGGTAAGTCACCTTGAAGTTCTGTGCATCGCCTTCCACCAGGCGTGGCTTGTGTCCATGCCGTTCGATGGCCGAGGCTTCGTCAGTCACTTCATCCGCCACACTGCCGGCCAGCGCGCGCGCCAGCAGGCCGGCACGGAACATCTGCGGGGTTTGGGCCAGCCACAGGCCCTGGCGCGGCACGGTGGCGCTGATGCGCCCCTCGGCATCGGCACGCTTGACCGTATCGGGCACCGGTAAGGCCAGCAGGCCACCCACCTGGTCATCTGCCAGCGTGGCAATCAGCCGCTCTACCGCCGCCACCGACAGGCAACAGCGGGCGGCATCGTGTACCAGCACCCAATCTTGCTCACCAGCCGCCATGGCTTCCAGTCCGTTGCGCACGCTTTCCGCCCTGCTCGCCCCGCCTACCCGGTGTACCCGCAACTTGGGCAGGTCCCAGTCAAAGTCGTCAAACCACTCATCACCCGGCGACAACACCAGCACCACTTCGCTGATGGCCTCAACCTGGCTGAGTGCTTGCAAGGTATGCCACATCAGTGGGCGACCATTGAGCTGCAGATACTGTTTGGGGCTGGGGCCGCCAAAGCGGCTGCCAGAGCCGGCAGCGGGCACCAATGCCAGATAGCGCGTCATGCAGCATCTCCTGCAGGTGGGTTTTCCAGGGTGCGCCACAGGCAGCTACCCTTGACCGCCTTGTCCAACTCACCCAGATAAGCCTGATGCGCAGCCAGCTCTTCCGCGCTGGCACGTTTGACCAATAGCGGCTTGCGCTCGAACTGGATATCACCGCCCTGCGCATTGCCGGTATCCACGTCGATATCCATCACCAGGCTTTCCTGGCCACGGGTCATCCACAAATACACTTCGGACAGCAGTTCGCAGTCGATCAGCGCGCCGTGCAGGGTACGGTTGGAACGGTCGATATCAAAACGGTCACACAGGGCATCCAGGCTGTTACGCTTGCCGGGAAACTGGTCACGCGCCATGGCCAGGGTGTCGGTCACCTGGGCAACCAGCTGATTGATTTTGGGCAGGCCCAGCCGGTCAAACTCGGCGTTGAGGAATTTGACGTCAAATGGCGCGTTGTGAATGATCAATTCGGCATCACGCATGAAATCAGCCATCTGCTCTGCCACCTGGGCAAAGCGCGGCTTGCCTTCCAGCGAAGCCAGCGAGATGCCGTGTACCCGCTCGGCATCCGGATCGATATCACGCTCGGGGTGGATATATAGATGCAGGTGCTGGCCGGTGAGCTTGCGGTTGATCATTTCCAGACCGGCAAATTCGATGATGCGATGGCCCTGGTCCGGGTCAAGACCGGTAGTTTCAGTATCGAGAATAATCTGTCTCATGCTGCTTTCTGGCGGACCGGCTTGCACCGGTCCCAATCAATAAGGAGGCAAAACGGTTTACAGGGATTCAACACCACGGTTGGCCAACTGGTCGGCCCGTTCGTTGAATTCGTGGCCGGCATGGCCTTTGACCCAGCGCCAATCCACATGGGTGTGGCGGTTACGCTCGGCGTCCAGCATCTGCCACAGATCGGCGTTCTTTACCGGTTCCTTGGCTGCCGTTTTCCAACCACGGGCCTTCCAGCCATGAATCCACTCCGAAATACCCTTCTGAACATATTGCGAGTCGGTATAGACCACCACATGACAGGGCCGGTTCAGTGCCGCCAGGCCGCGGATAACGGCCAGTAGCTCCATACGGTTATTGGTGGTGCCGCGTTCGCCGCCAAACAACTCCTTCTCCTTGCCCTTGAAGCGCAACAGCGCGCCCCAGCCACCGGGACCGGGATTTCCTTTGCAGGCACCATCGGTATAAATCTCGACACAGTCTTCAGTTGTCATGTTTCTCTGTTCTGTTGGCCCCACCCATCAAGGGCTGGGCTGATTCAATCAGGTCCGTTCAATCCTGATCACCGCCAACCTGGCGATGGCTGGATGGCGTTTGCCTGCGGCTGGGGTGACGTTCATTGCCTCCGGCCACCACCAGTCCCTTGGCCGGCTTGGCGGTCTTCCACGCCGGCGTGAGCAGACGCATGCCACGCTGGCGCTTGACCGCTTCTATCCCGTACACACCAGCGGCCAGCGGCCACCATTTGTCCCCGGCACGCTCCATAAAGCCAAAGCGCTCCAGCCAGCCTTGTTGCGACAACGGCGGGGCATAAGCCATGAAGCAACCGGCAACCGGTTCGAGGTCCAGCAGCTTCAGCCAGTCGCGAATGCGGATCAAGGGGAAAAAATTGCCACGCCACGGGGTATCTGCGCGCCCCTGAATCAGACGCCGCACGCCCCACAAGGATACCGGGTTGAAACCGGTCATCAGTAAACGTCCCTCCGGCATCAGTACACGCTCCACCTCGCGCAGAACCTGATGCGGCTCGGTGGTAAAATCCAGCAGATGGGGCATCACCAGCAAGTCCAGGCTGCGCGATTCAAACGGCAACTGCGTCGGCTGGCAGATGATCTGCGCCTTGCCGCCCTCGGCGGCATGGCATTGCCAGGGAATGCGGTTGGCGGCAAGGAAGTCCACCTCGGGCAGGCCCATCTGTACAGCATGAAAACCGAAAATATCGGCGACCGCCCGATCGAAAAATGCCTGTTCACACTGCAGCAGGTAATGTCCCAGCTCGGTTGTGGTCAGCCACGTGGAAAACGCTTGCATCATTGAAGGAGTCCGATCCGACCATGTTTACCGTTACCCCCGTTCGGGCATTTGCCGACAATTATATCTGGGTTTTGCAACAGGGCACCGGTGCACTTGCAGTCGACCCGGGAGAAGCCGCGCCGCTGATCACCGTTCTGGAGCAACGCGGCCTGGCACTACAAACCATTCTCATCACCCACCACCATGCCGATCATTGCGGCGGCTTGGCTGAACTGTTGCAACGCTGGCCACAAGCACGGGTGTATGGCCCGGCGGGCATTGCCGGCGTCAACCAGCCCGTGATGGAAGGTGCCACGGTGCATTGGCATGGCTATGCATTTGAAGTGCTGGCCCTGCCCGGCCATACGCTGGATCACCTGGGCTATTACGGTCATGGCCAACTGTTTTGCGGTGACACCCTGTTTGGCGCTGGCTGTGGCAGGCTGTTTGAGGGTAGCCCGGCACAAATGCTGGCTTCGCTGGACAAGCTGGCCGCATTACCGGATACCACCCGCTTTTACCCGGCGCACGAATACACCTTGTCCAATCTCAAATTCGCCCTTGCCGTGGAGCCGGACAATGACGAAATCCAGCTCAGGCAGTTGCTGGACCAGAAACAAATTGCCATGGGCCTGCCCACCCTGCCCACCGAACTGGGACTGGAAAAAACCACCAACCCCTTTATGCGCAGCGGTATCAGCAGCGTACAAGACATGGCCAGCCGCCATGCCGGACAAGCGCTTTCCCAACGGGTCGAGGTGTTTGCGGTGTTGCGCGAATGGAAGAACAATTTCCGCTGACATGCATTCCGGGTAGATCATTCTTAACAAAAGCCTGACCGCTGTAATCAATTATCAGCAAGGACCTATTCGCGCAAAGCTCATGAAATGATTTGTCTTTTTTCATTGACACACCATGGGGTGGTGTTTAGCATCGGCCCAGATCAGAAATCCGGGCCGGCCAGATGAAAAGAATCACCCCATTGGCACTTTCGCTGTCATTTGCATTTTCCTTGCCATCGTTGGCGCATGCCGATTCCGGCGCATTTCGCCAGTCGGTAGGGGTGGATGAAGCCCAGGCGGCAGGCCTGGACATGATGCTGCTCAACTCCAGTTTGCTGCGTAATGGCGACAACGTCTGGGAACGCGCACGCGAAGGTTTCCAGCTGCCGGAAGTCAATGCCGAGATCGTGCGCAAGCAGGAACGCCTGTACAGCAGCAAGCCGGAATACTTCAAACGCATTCTTGATCGCAGCCACAAATACTTGTTCCACATCATGAATGAAGTGGAACGACGCGGCATGCCGACCGAAATTGCTTTCCTGCCGGTGGTGGAAAGCGCTTTTGTCCCTACCGCCAATTCGCCGGTAGGCGCTGCCGGCCTGTGGCAATTCATGCCAGCTACTGGCCGTCACTATGGCCTGGAACAAACCTGGTGGTATGACGGCCGCCGCGACATCATGGAAGCCACCCGCGCCGCGCTGGACTACCTGCAAAACCTGTATGCGCAGTTTGGCGACTGGAATCTGGCACTGGCCGCCTACAACTGGGGCGAAGGCAATCTGGCACGCGCCATTGCACGCGCCCAGGCTGCCGGACTGGAGCCGACCTACGAAAACATCAAGATGCCGAACGAAACCCGCAATTACGCGCCCAAGCTGATTGCCGTTCGCAACATCCTCAGCCAGCCGGAAAAATACGGTATCCGGCTGGATAAATTCCCCAACAAGCCCTACTTCATTGCGGTATCCACCGGGCGTCACATGGATATCGAAGTGGCCGCCAAGATGGCAGGCATGTCGGTCGCCGAATTCAAGGAGCTGAACCCGGCTTTCAATCTGCCGGTCTATGCCCACAAGCCAGGCCGCCAGATGCTGATTCCGCTGGCCAAGGCCGACAAGTTCGATTACAACCTGTCGCACTGGGACAAGCCACTGCTGAGCTGGCAGGTATATACCCCGACGGCGGATGAAAACGTAGCCAGTGTGGCCGAACGCTATGGCATGAGTCCGGGTGAACTGCAAAACGTCAACAAGCTCGGTTCGCGTAATCTCACCGCAGGCCGCCCGGTGCTGGTTGCGCTGCGCGGCAAGAGCGATGGTGCCACCCCGCTTGCAACCCCGCTTGATGGTACCGACAACAATCTGGCAGCCAGTGACAGCCTGATTGCCAGCGCCAAGCCGCAACCAGTCACCGCAGTTGCCATGCAAGCCAAGCCTGTTACGGTTGCCGTGAGCACTCCGGCAGTAACCAAGCCGCAAACCCTGGTGGCCAGCATTCGTCCGGTGGCGCAAACCAGCAGCCCAGCCATTACTATCGCATCGGCTGACAAGAGCGTGACGCCGAGCACATCAACGGTAGCCGCGGCAAGCACCAGCGCCACTCCGGCTGCCAATACGGTCGCCACTGCAGCGGCCAGCACGGCTGATGTGGCAGAAGCCGCTGCGGCAAACCCTGCTAGCAAGCCGCTGGTAGTGGCCAAGGCCGAAGCACCCAGCCTGCCGTCCAGCACCACCCCGCCGCCCAAGCCGCTGGAAGCGCGCCTGGCCAGTGTCAACCCGGCAGCCAGCCAACACACCGTGGTCAGTGGCGATACCCTGTTCAATATCTCGCGTCGTTACAATGTGAGCGTGGCTGATCTCAAGTCCTACAACAACCTGAGTGACAGCACGGTGAAACTGGGCCAAACCATCCGCGTCAAGCCCAACCCGCTGGCCAGCAACACCATGCTGGCCGAGGCGGTGGCAGCACCGTCCGCGCAGGATGAAGCGCTGGTCAAGGTCAGCAGTGGCACGACGGCGGCCACCGGTGCCGTGCCGGCCGAATATGTCGTGCAACGTGGCGACACCGTATACAGCATTGCGCGTCGATTTGGTGTGAACCATGCCGACATCCAGCGCTGGAACGATGCCAACCAGCTCACCCGCCTGCAGCCGGGACAGCGCGTCCGCATCGAGACCCAGGGCCTGTAATCCCTTGACCACCATCCATGAAAAAACCCGCCTTGGCGGGTTTTTTATTTCCGTTCAGCCAGTCCTGCGCTCAGGCACTTATTCCGGATTCCGGCTGTCCAGCAAAATGGTGACCGGGCCGTCATTCACCAGACTCACCTTCATATCTGCCCCAAAAATCCCCGTCGGCACCACGCGGCCAATCGCCCGGCTCAGACTGTCAACAAACTGTTCGAACACGGGACGGGAAATATCACCACGCGCAGCACGGCTGTAGGACGGGCGATTGCCCTTGCGGGTAGAGGCAAACAGGGTGAACTGGCTGACCGCCAGCGCCTCTGCACCACAGTCCAGCAGGGAAAGATTCATCACCCCTGCATCATCATTGAAAATCCGCAACTGGCTGATCTTGCGCACCAGCCAGTCGATATCCTGCTGCGTATCCACTTCTTCCACCCCCACCAGCAATAGCAGGCCGGCAGCAATCTGCCCGCATGTTTCACCTGCCACTGTCACCTTCGCTTCGCTTACCCGTTGAACAAGCACCCGCATGCCCACATCTCCTGAAATCTGACGTGCCATTCTACCCGGCGGGAGCCTGTGATGAATATTCTGAAGATTGCCGCATTTTCCGATGGCGACAGCGGTGGCAACCCGGCCGGTGTAGTGCTCCAGCCCAGCCTGCCCAGTGATCGCGAAATGCAAAGTATTGCCGCACGACTGGGCTTCTCGGAAACCGTATTTGCCATGCCGCAAGGCCAGGGCTGGCGGGTGCGCTATTTTTCACCAGAAGCAGAAGTCCCGTTTTGCGGCCATGCCACCATTGCACTGGGAGCGGCGTTGGCCATGCAATACGGTAATGGGGATTTTCCCTTGCAACTGAATCAGGCCAATATCAGCGTCAGTGGCCAATACCAGGCAGGCCAGCTCAGCGCCGCCCTGCAATCGCCACCGACACGCAGTACTGCGGCACCTGCAGCCTTACTGCAAGAAGCACTCGACCTGTTCGGACTAAGCGCCGACCAGCTCTGCCCAAAGCTGCCTCCTGCCCTGATCCATGCCGGAGCAGACCACTTGCTGCTCGCGGTACAAGAGCGTGCCACGCTATCCGCCATGCGCTACGCGCAACTGGCAGGCCGCGACTTGATGCGCCGTGCCGGTCTCACCACCATCCTGCTGCTGTGGGCAGAGAACCGGCAACGCTTTCACAGCCGCAATGCCTTTGCTGCCGGCGGCGTCTATGAAGACCCGGCCACCGGAGCGGCCACCGCCGCCCTGGCTGGTTATCTGCGCGATATTGGCTGGGAGCATGGCGGCCATATCGCGGTGATACAAGGCGAGGACATGGGCCAGCGCTCTTGCCTGCATGCCGCCATTCCAGCAGCACAAGGCAGCTCGATTCGCGTGTCCGGCACCGCCAGACTCATGGAAGCGGCGCACTAAGCCGCCGTCTCCGCTACAATCCCACCTTACTTCGCTGCAAGGATTTGCCTCATGTTGATGGTACTCTCGCCAGCCAAAACGCTGGACTACACCACGCCACCACACACCACGCGCTACAGTCAGCCAGATTTTCTGGCCGACAGTCAGCAACTGATCACGGTATTGCGCGAAAAAAGCCCGGCGGATATTGCCCGCCTGATGAGCATCAGCGATGCGCTGGCCACACTGAATGTAGGCCGCTATCACGACTGGACTCCCGACTTTACACCTGACAATGCCAAGCAAGCCGTACTGGCCTTTATGGGGGATGTTTACGAGGGACTGGATGCCGCCAGCCTGAACGAAGCCCAGTTGGAGTATCTGCAAAACCATCTGCGCATTCTATCCGGCCTGTATGGCCTGCTGCGGCCACTGGACCTGATGCAACCCTACCGCCTGGAGATGGGAACCAAACTGGCCAATCCGGGCGGTGCCAACCTGTATGCTTTCTGGGGCCAGCGCATTACCAATGCACTGAACACGCTGCTGGATGGGTCGGACAAGCCGGTGCTGGTGAATCTGGCATCCGATGAATACTTCAAATCGGTCAAGACGGACAAACTGCATGGCCGCCTGATCACCCCGGTATTCCAGGACTTCAAGAACGGCCAGTACAAGATCATCAGCTTTTATGCCAAACAAGCGCGCGGACTGATGGCACGCTGGGCAGCCCTACATGCGGTAGACACGCCAGAAGCGCTGCAGGACTTCAAGCTCGCGGGCTATCAATTCGACAGCAGCGAATCGGACACACAGCGCTGGGTGTTCCGGCGCAGGCAGGACTGAGCGCCAGCCAGCTCAAACCTTGTTATCGAGCTGACTGCCCCGCTCGAAAGCCGTCGCATTCGCCAGTGTGGTTTCGGCGATATTGTCCAGCGCCTCACGTGTCAGAAATCCCTGATGTGCTGTCACCAGCACATTGGGGAAGGTGAGCAGGCGGGCCAGTTGATCATCTTGCAGACCAACTTCGGAGTGGTTCTCAAAAAACACGCCCTCCTCCATCTCATACACATCCAGCCCCACGCCCGCCAGGCGTCCATCCTTCAACGCGGCAATCAGCGCTGCGGTTTCAATCAGTCCGCCGCGGCTGGTATTGATCAGCACTGCGCCGGGCTTCATGCCGGCCAGTGAGGTGGTATTGATCATGTGTTGTGTCTCTGCCGTCAGTGGCAAATGCAGGCTGACCACATCACACTCGGCCAGCAAGCGCGGCAGCGAAACATATTCAAAGCCCAGCTTCTCATCCAGCCCGGCCTGCGGGTACACATCAAATGCCAGCACCCGCATGCCAAAGCCCTTGGCAATGGCAATCGTGGCCTGGCCAATGCGCCCGGTGCCGACCACGCCAATGGTCTTGCGGTACAAATCAAAGCCCACCAGCCCGTCCAGCGAGAAATCCATTTCACGCACCCGGACATAGGATTTGTGAATACGCCGCACCACGGCCAGCAACAGCGCAAACGCATGCTCAGCCACAGCATGGGGTGAATAAGCGGGAACGCGCGTCACCGTGATGCCATGCTGACGACATGCCGCCAGATCCACCCCATTGAAACCGGCACAGCGCAAGGTAATGAGGCGCACGCCACGCGCAGCCAGACTGGCAATCACTTCGGCATCCAGCCTGTCATTGACAAAAGGGCAGACCGCATCCACACCGTGTACCAGCTCCAGCGTGTCACGGTTCAAGCGGGGCTCGAAATAGCTCAGTTGATGACCGAACTGCTGATTGGCACCATCCAGGCTTTGGCGGTCGTAATTTTTGGTATCGAAAACAGCAATGCGCATGGTGGTTATGCCTGAAAGTGGGAGAACTTTCAGTATAACGCGGACCGCACGCCACCCCGGAAGCAGGCTGCCTTGATGGAAGGCCGACAGGCATGGCCAGGAGCAATGAAAAAGCCCCGGCAAGCATTGCTTGTCGGGGCTTTTTCTACCATGCAGCACGCTGCAGGGAATTGGTTGCGGGAGCAGGATTCGAACCTACGACCTTCGGGTTATGAGCCCGACGAGCTACCAGACTGCTCCATCCCGCGTCAGTGTTCTGTCGCTGTCTTCTGCGTCTTTGCTTCAGAAGAGGAGTGCATAGTACAAGTTGCCGCATGTGCTGTCAACAATTTCTTAAAATTTTTTTAATATGACAGCCGACTCATTTGTAAAACTTATTAACATTTGCCCGGATGCCTGACACATCTCCTCAATATCCCTGGCCTAAAGTACGTATTGTGTTACCGCCAGTCACTTCTGCCCCATGAGTGACTAGCAGCCTGCCACACATCCCGTCGTCTTCCCCGTAGGCGAACGTGCAGCAGACAGGTAGCCAGTGCAGTTTGAATCGTTCTGCGCCCACTCAGGTGATGTGCAGCGCGTATTCTCCTAAGTGTTCATCACGGAAATTCAAGGCCGCCTCCCCGGGCGGCCTCTTTTTTTGTGCTTGCTCCATCATGCCGGTGCAGCCTGTGCGCGCAACAGCAGACGCCCGCGCCAGGTCAACAGCAGCATGACGCCCATCAGGCCATAGCTGACCAAGGGCGACAACAACAGAAAACGCTCCACCGGCATGCTAGAGACCATCACGGCACGCAAGGCGGTTTCCAGTGTCAGGCCACACCCCCACAGCAGCGTCATCAGCCGGATGCCGCGACGAAAGCCCGCCTCCTGCCAACGCTGTTCAAAACGGCGTAGTCCCTCATCCGACTCGCGCGCCACCGTGGCGCGCGCCAGGTAGAACACCAGCGGCTTGCCACCCAGCAAGGACAGCAGAAAAGCCACGCCAAACAGTCCGGACAGCAAGGACTCCCGCATCAGCAGAACACGCGGACTGCCGCCCAGCAACATGGCCAGCAAGGACAGCAGGATGCCGGCCAGTACCAGCAGGCTGAGCGCATCAACACGACGAAAACGCAGTAACTCGATGCCACTCCACAACAAGGGCGGCATGGTGGATGCAATCAGCGCACCGACCTCCCCCCATTGCGGCAAGGCCCAGCGGTAACACAACCAGGGCAACAGAAAATTGGCAATCAGCTCGGGCAGCAGTGGGCGCAAACGGGACATGGTCGGGCAAATTGATCAAAAGGCAATGATAAGGCAGAAGCGGCGGCGGCAACATGCAAGGCTTGCGGCCTGCCAGAATACAAAACCCCGCCAGCGGCGGGGTGGGTTGAATTGTTTTGACCCGATGGAGTCGGGTCCTTGCCGAATCAGGCGGCGGCGTGAATAAAGCCGTTGGCCGGATAAAAGGCAGAAGCCAGACCAAGTACGGACTGGAAGGTGACTTCGAACATCTTGCCTACCTGGCGGATACTGACCACGGTGTAGTGGACGATGTCGCCACTGTCTTTATGCTCAAGTACGGTGTAACCCGGTTTCAGTTGAGAGATTTGCATTTTTATATTTCCTTGTTTTTTTTATCATTGCGACAAAATTTTAGTTTGATCTAAAGGTTTAACACGTTATTGACAAATAAGCCAACAATATAGTTCCACATCGTTATGAGGAATCACTCTAACAGTCCGAAATGACAGGTTCGTGACGTTTTTCTGGCACAGCAAAGAAAAAAGCCCTGCCACATCAAGGGCAGGGCTGTATGGGGGCGAAACGCAGTCCGCTTAACCGATACGCATGCCGGGTGCCGCGCCCTGATCCACATCCAGCAGGAACAAGCCGGAATTGTCGTCGGCACCGGAGGCGCAGACGATCATGCCTTGCGACACGCCAAAGCGCATCTTGCGCTCGGCCAGATTGGCCACCACCACCACATTGCGGCCCACCAGCTTTTCCGGCTCCTGATAGGCGGAGCGGATGCCGGAGAAGATGTTGCGCTGTTCAAAGCCCAGGTCCACGGTGAACTGCAGCAGCTTGTCCGAACCTTCAACAAAGTTGCAGGCCAGTACCTTGCCGATACGCAGGTCTACCTTGGCAAAGTCGTCGATCTTGATGGTATCGGCCAGCGGCTCGTAAGCAGCGGCAGCCGGGGCGTTGCTGGTGGCTTGCATATTCTGTTTGTTTGCTTCGATCAGTTTGTCGATCAGCGCCGGGTCGATGCGCTGCATCAGGTGCTGATAGGTGTTGATGGTGTTGCCCAACAGCAGGCTGTCGGCATCGGACCAGGCCAGCGGGGCCACGCCGAGGAAGGCTTCCACGCCTTCGGCCAGCTTGGGCAGTACCGGCTTGAGGTAGATGGTGAGCAGGCGGAAGGCGTTGATCAGCACGGTGCAGACTTCCTGCAGACGCGCATCCTGCCCTTCCTGCTTGGCCAGCTCCCACGGCTTGTTGGCGTCGACATAGGCATTTACCTCGTCGGCCAGCGCCATCACGTCGCGCAGTGCCTTGGCGTATTCGCGGGCTTCAAACGCGGCAGCCAGTTCCGGCGCAGCCGCTTGCAGCTTGTGCAGGATGGCGGTGTCCGCCACGCTGTCGGCCAGCTTGCCGCCAAAGCGCTTGCTGATGAAACCGGCAGAGCGGCTGGCGATGTTGACGTACTTGCCCACCAGGTCGGAATTCACCCGTGCCACGAAGTCATTGAGGTTGAGGTCGATGTCTTCGATACGGCCATTGAGCTTGGCGGCCATGTAGTAGCGCATCCACTCCGGGTTCAGGCCGCAGTCCAGATAGCTCTTGGCCTGGATGAAGGTGCCGCGCGACTTGGACATTTTCTGCCCGTCCACGGTGAGGAAGCCGTGGGCAAACACGCCGGTGGGCGCGCGCAAGCCGGAGTAATGCAGCATGGCCGGCCAGAACAGTGCGTGGAAGTACAGGATGTCCTTGCCGATGAAGTGATACATCTCGGCGTCCGAATCCGGTTTGAACCAGGCGTCAAAATCGATGCCCTTGCTGTCGCACAGGTGCTTGAAGCTGGCCATGTAACCAATCGGCGCATCCAGCCACACATAGAAGTACTTGCCCGGCGCATCCGGAATCTCAAAACCGAAATACGGTGCATCACGGCTGATGTCCCAGTCCTGCAGGCCGCCTTCGATCCACTCGTTCATCTTGTTGAGCGACTCGGGCTGCAGGTGCGGCTGGCTCTCGCCATCGGCACGGGTGCTACTGCCGCTGGTCCAGCCCTTGAGGAAGTCGGCACACTCGCCCAGGCGGAAGAAGTAGTGCTCGGAGGTTTTCAGTACCGGCTTGGCACCGGACACCGCCGAGTACGGGTTTTTCAGTTCGGTCGGGTTGTAAGTAGCACCGCACACTTCACAGTTGTCACCATACTGGTCCTTGGCGGCGCACTTGGGGCATTCGCCCTTGACGAAGCGGTCCGGCAGGAACATCTGTTTTTCCGGATCGAACAATTGCTCGATGGTGCGGCTGGAAATCTTGTCATCCGCCCGCAGGGCCTTGTACACCTGCTCGGCAAATGCCTTGTTTTCCGGACTGTTGGTGCTGTAGTAGTTGTCGTGGCCAATCAGGAAGCCCTGCGAATCGGCCAGGTGCAGTTCGCGTACTGCATCCACCAGCTGGGTCGGGGTGATGCCCTGCTTTTCGGCGGCCAGCATGATGGGGGCGCCGTGGGTGTCGTCCGCGCACACGTAATAGCATTCGTGCCCGCGCATTTTCTGGAAACGCACCCAGACGTCGGTCTGGATCTGTTCCAGCATGTGGCCCAGATGCAGCCCCGCGTTGGCGTAAGGCAGTGCACTGGTTACCAGAATCTTGCGTTTGCTCATTGTGGGTGTTCCTGATGGTAAGCGATCTCAAGCCGTCGATTATAGAGCCGTATCGCCTTACCGGTCACGGCACTGTTCGGCAAAAACCCGGTGGATGGACGACAAAAGCCATCACACCGGGTGCCTGGAGAGAGAAAATCGTGGTTCAGCTGTTCTGGCCCTGCAACTCCAGCGGCAGGTAATCAGCCGGTGCGGCGCGCTCGGCCATGGCCTGCGGCACGGTACGGCGCGCCAGCAGCACGAACAACACGGCAGTCAGTACCGAGCAAGCAGCAAAGCCGGCAATGCCGCCAGCCATGTAGGCTAGACGGAACAGCTCGATGCCCAGCGCATAACCCGCCATCGATAGCATGCTCATGGCGGCCGATACCGTGCCCTTGGCCACTGGCGAGGACATCAGGGCAAAGCGGTACAGCACGCCAAAGCTCAGTCCTTCGCCAAAACTCATCAGGCTCATGCCGGCCACCATCAGCCACACCGGTTCGGCGGTAAACAGCACCCCGCAGAGCATCAAGAGCAGGCCGCCAACAATCGGCCCCATGCCGACAAAGACCGAACGCCCCAGCGGCCAGCGTTCCGCCAGCAACACCAGCGCAAAATTGCCGCCGATCAAACCACCAAACACCGGCAGTTGCATCAGGCCGTATTGCAGGGTGCTCATGCCCAGGTCCTGCACCAGCAAGACCGGCGAGAGGGCAATCCAGCCCATCAGCGGCAGTGCCAGCAGCGGAATGCACAGCGCAGACAGCACAAAGCGCGACTGTTTGAGCAAGCGCAGGTAATCCGCCCCCATCTGCGCCAAGGGCTGGCGGTTTTGCCCCGGCACCACGGTTTCCGGCATTTTCCACACCAGCCCCAGCAGGGCCAGGCCGGCCATGAGCGCAATCAGCAGGAAGCAACTACGCCAGGGGGCGATTTCCACCAGCGCGGCACCGGCCAGCGGCCCCACCAGCGGCGCAATCAACGCCACATTGGCCATCAATGCAGTCACCTTGACTGCCGCGGTTTCCTCAAACGCCTCTTGCACGGCGGCATAGCCCACCGCATTGATAAAGCACAGCCCCATGCCCTGCACCACACGCAGGGCAATGAAGCCTTCGATGGAATGGACCAGATAAGTGGCCAGGCAGGACAGCATGAAAAAGCCGACGCCGAACAACAGTACCGGGCGACGGCCGATGCGGTCGGACAAGGGGCCGGTCAGCCAGGGCAGCAAGGCACCGCCAACCAGAAAGGCCGTCATGGAGGTGGGAACCCAGCTACTGCCCACCATGAACTCACGGGTGACTTGCAACATGGCGGGCTGCACCATGTCGTTGGCAATGTAAACAGCGAACTCGAACAGGACCAGTGCCAGCGGAAACAGCAAATTGGCCGCACTGAGGGAAACATGTTTGGACTGCAAGACAACAACCTTTCTTGACAACAAAGAACGCAGCCACGGCCTGACAGGACCGAGCCCGGGCTTGCGGCAGCTTTTGAGAACAGCCGCGCCAGCGCGAAAAAAGCCGTAAATTCTACATAGATCAAGTGCTTGCGGCAAATTATTTCAAGATGAAGCGATTATTGCAGCAACAACTTGCCCAGGGCCAAGCCCATAGCCAGCGCCAGCAGGCGGGAGTAACATGCCCTCTTCCGGGAGGGACAACACAGCTGTCCCAAAAACATAGTAAAATTGTCGGGTATTCACCCACTTCCATCGCCCCCATGCTCTCCAAACTGACCAAGCTGTTCGGCAACAAGCCGGACGCAGATAGCGCAGCCGATACCATGACCCTGACCGACGCCCAAGTGCTGGAGGCCGTTGCCGGCCTGACCGACAGCAATACCGGTAAAACCTATGCTGCCGCCAAGGCAGTGAAGAAGATCCAGATCAGCGCGGATCAACTGGCGCTGGAGGTGGTACTCGCCTACCCGGCAGCCAGCCAGTTTGCGCTGATTCGCAGCCAGTTTGAAAGCGCGCTGCAAGCCATTGCAGCAGGCCGTACCCTGCAGGTGACGGTACGCAGCCAGATCACCAGCCACGCCGCCCAGCGCGGCGTTCCCCTGTTGCCTGGCGTGAAAAACGTGATTGCGGTGGCATCCGGCAAGGGCGGTGTGGGCAAATCCACCACCGCCGTCAACCTTGCCCTGGCCTTGCAAGCCGAAGGCGCACGCGTTGGCATTCTGGATGCTGACATCTATGGCCCCTCGCAACCGCTGATGCTGGGCCTGCAAGGCCAGCGTCCGGAAACACCTGATGGCAAAAGCCTGCAACCCATCATCAATTACGGCATCCAGACCATGTCCATCGGCTATCTGGTAGATGCCGATCAGGCCATGGTGTGGCGCGGCCCCATGGTGAGCCAGGCACTGCAACAACTGCTGAATGACACCCGCTGGGACAATCTGGATTATCTGGTCATCGACATGCCGCCGGGTACCGGTGACATCCAGCTCACCCTGTCGCAAAAAGTGCCGGTGACGGGGGCCTTGATTGTCACCACGCCGCAAGACATTGCCCTGCTGGATGCCCGCAAGGGTGTCACCATGTTCCAGAAAGTGGGCGTACCCATTCTGGGCATGGTGGAAAACATGGCCATCCATATTTGCAGCAACTGCGGTCATGCCGAACACATCTTCGGCGAAGGCGGTGCAGCGCGCATGGCGGCCGACTTTGGCGTGGAGGTGTTGGGCTCGCTGCCGCTGGACATGGGGATCCGCCTGGCGGTAGACCAGGGCAAACCCACCGTCGCCGCCGATCCGGATGGCGGCGTGGCTGCCTTGTACAAGGACATTGCCCGCAAGCTGGCGGTGAAGGTGGGCGAAAAAGCCCAGGACTTCTCCGGCAAGTTCCCCAAGATCGTCATCCAGAACAACTGATTGCTGCCGTATGATCGCTATGCACGACTCCGGCCTGGGCGGGCTGTCCATCTGGCGCGCGGTGCGCGCCGCCCTACCCGACTGGCCGATTACCTATCTGGCCGACCAGGCCTACTGCCCCTACGGTCCACGCAGTCGGCAGCAGATCATCGACCGCAGTCTGGCCATCGGCCATTACCTGATGAGCCAGGGTGCCACCATTCTGGTGGTGGCCTGCAATACCGCCACCACCGCCGCCATCAGTGCCTTGCGGCGTGAACTGCCCATTCCCATCGTGGGGGTGGAGCCCGCCATCAAGCCGGCCGCCGCCGCCAGCCGTACCGGTCGCATCGCGGTACTGGCCACCCAGGCCACCCTGGCCAGCGAACGGGTTCAGACCCTGCTGGACACCCATGCCAACGGAGTGGAAGTCCTGCGCCGCCCCGGTCATGGCTGGGTTGAGCAGGTAGAGGCGGGCGAACTGGATAGCACGCTCACCCGTCAGCTTGTTGCCGATGTGGTGCTACCGCTGTTGACGCAAAACATCGACCATATCGCCCTGGGCTGCACCCACTATCCATTTTTGGCACCGGTGATCCGCGAACTGACCGGCGAGCAGATTGCGCTGTACGACCCGGCCGAGGCCATTGCCCGGCGCGTGGTGTCGCAACTGCAGCAGCATGGCAGTGACTGTCAGGCTGATGCCAGCTACCGCTTCATCACCACCGCAGCGGACACCCTGCCCATGGCCAGCATGCTGCCATTGCTGATCGGTGACAGGTATGCTGTCGAATCCCTGATGCTGGAGTAAATCATGTCGCTACGCTGCATTATCCAAGGGGTGCTGCTGGCCACCCTGCTTGTTCCTGCCGCCCAGGCCCTGCCGCTGTGCAGCACAGTCGCCGCCAGCATCAATCAGCAGACTGGCAATAAACTGGACACTGCAGAACTGGGCGGGGTGCTGCAATCGCTGACCCATAGCGGCCAGTTGCCTGACAAATTCATCAGCAAGCGCCAGGCGCAGGCGGCCGGCTGGCAGCCCGGTCGCAAGCTATGGAGCGTTCCGGGCCTGCAAGGCAAATCGATAGGTGGCGACCGCTTCGGCAATTACGAGCAGCAACTGCCCAAGGGGCAATGGCAGGAGGCAGACTTGAACTATAAAGGAGGGAAGCGCGGTGCCTACCGGCTGGTATTCTCCCGCACAGGTCAGCGCTTTGTCTCTGTCGACCATTACCAGCGTTTTATCGAGGTGCCTGCATGCCAGTAACCGTTTGCCAGTTGCAACACATCACTTCGCTCGAACAGTTTTACGACGAAATCACTTACCAGTTGCACCTGCCCGCCCACTTTGGCCGCAATCTGGATGCACTGTACGACACGCTCAGCAGCGATGTGCGTGGCCCGTATGAGATTGTGTGGCGCAATACTGAGCAATCGCGTCACATGCTGGGTGCCGACCTGTACGCCACCTTGCTGGAAATCCTGCAATCCGTGGCCGAAGAGCGTGGCGACGTCACGCTGGACATTCATCATTAAAATCCGGCGCAGCCAAACAGCCGGCCACAGCATGCAAGCACAAGCAGTACCTTAACTGTTGGCTGTTGACGGTTCTGCTCTGGCTGGGACGCGGCCAACATCGCCTGGCCTGCATCGCGGCGGCTTGCCAGCGCCGCGGACTCAAGCACCTGCCTTATGACAAGCTAGCCATGCCGTTTGCGGTGGTGAGCAGGCGTACGCCTGCGGAGGTGGCCAAAGCAATGTCATGTATATCAGGCACCCAGCCCTGCGCCGGATGACGCAAGGCCCTTGCGCGACATACCTGCAGCTCATTGAGCAAACAGGAAACATGACCGACATATTCCCTGCCAAGCCTCAGCGCTTGCATGCGCCGCCACGCCCACACCACACCGGCGTAATCAGGCTGCGCCAGATACCAACAGCCTTAGCGGTATACCTGGATCATCTCCACGGTTTTCAGCGCAGATAGATCGCGGCCACCGGCATAGCTCACCGAGGACTGCAGATCTTCCTTCAGTTCGCGCAGCAGCTTGCCGATGCTGCCCTTGTATTCCACCAGGATCTTCTTGCCTTCCACATTGACATAGGCGCCCTTGTTGAACTGCGAGGCACTGCCAAAGTATTCCTTGTAATGCTTGCCGTTGATTTCAACAATCTCGCCCGCCGACTCGTCATACCCGGCAAACAAGGAACCCGCCATGATCATGCTGGCACCGCAAGCCAAGGCCTTGGCCATGTCACCGTGCTCCACGATGCCACCATCGGCAATGACCGGCACGCTGACGGCTGTTGCACAGTCACGCACGGTGGAAACCATCGGGCGATGAAAACCGGTCTTGTTCTTGGTAATGCACACCCGGCCACCAGCAATGCCAGCCTTGATGGCATCGCAGCCCCAGCTTTCCAGGTCGCGCGCGGCCTCTGCCGTGGCAATATTGCCGCCAATCAGAAAACTGCCAGGAAAGGCATCCTTGATGTGCTTGATCATGCGCTCGGCCTTGACGCACCAGGCATTGGCCACGTCCAGGGTAATGTACTCTGGCGTCAGACCGGCAGCCTTCAGCTCGGCCAATTGCTGCAGGGTATCTTCGTTAACGCCGACACTGATGGAGGCGAACAGGCCCTCTTCCTGCATGGCGGCGGTAAAGCGGCAAGCATCCACATTGAAGCGGTGCATGGTGTAGAACCAGCCCAGGCGGGCAAATGCGGCACAGGTTTCTTCATCCACCACCGACTTCATATTGGACGGATAGATGGGCATGTCGAAACGGCGGGGCCCGAATTGCACCGAGGTATCGCATTCCTTGCGGCTGTCGACAATGGTTTTTCTGGGGACGAGATACACGTCGCCATAGTTCAGTTCGGTAGTCATCATGCAAGTATTCCCTTCAGGCGGTAGATGATAAAAATGCAGGGGCCCCAATAAAAAGCGGGAGCCACATGGGCTCCCGCTTACGGATTCTCCTGCGCCGCCGTCGTTTGGCTCGCACGCAATTACCGGACGAATCTACGCTCACACTATCTTCACGTCAAGCATTTATTTCTTCATGTGAAGATTTATTTATCAAACCAGCACGCCTCATCCGGTTCACCCAGCCAGCGCAGGATGGGCTGCCAGGCATCCCTATCCTTCTGGGTGCGCGATGCGGGCAGATCAAACAGCGTCATGCCCGATGCCGCGGCCTGCACGTATAACTGGGTGTCTCGCAGCCAACTGAGCACCGGCACATCATGATCGGCCAGAAAACGTTCCAGCTCTCGGGCCGAACGGGTACGCGGATCAACCCGCATCCCCACCACGGCCATGAACACCTTGTTTTTGCGCACAGCCTTTTCCGCCAGCAACTGCTCAAAAAACTCACCACTGGCCCACATATCAAAAGGAGATGGCTGAATGGGGATGATAATGCGTTCCACCCGAGACACCAGCGTCGCCATCTTCTTGCCATGCAGGCCAGCACCGCTATCCAGAATCACCACCTCGGTTCCCTTGGGCGGCTTGGCAGCCTCCCCGGCAGCCACTTCCCAGCCCTGAATGCGCGGCAGGCTGGTAGAACGCTGCTGCAGCCAGCGTAGTGACGATTGCTGGCGATCCACGTCGCCCAGCATGACGTTGCGACCGGAACTGGCAAAGTAACCGGCCAGATTGGTGGCTAGAGTGGACTTGCCACTCCCGCCCTTGGGATTCGCTACCAGCACAGACTGCACAAGGACTCCTGATTGCTTGGTGATCAGGCCACTATACCAGAGTCATTACCCTTGCAGGCAGCCGCCTGCCGCATTAGGCTGACACCCTGGAGGAAAGCAAAGCAATGAAACCAAGCATGCAAGCCATTCTGTTTGATATGGATGGACTGATGATCGACACCGAGAGCATCAGCGGTCAATCCTGGCTGCGCGCCGCCGCCGAGGTGGGTGTGGAGATTCCCGAAGCGGTGATCCTGGGCATGGTAGGCCTGTCGGTCACCAAGAGCCTGGACTATGTGGCCGCGCATTTTCAGGACCGCACCCTGGCAGAAACCCTCAGCCAGCACTGCCGCCGCCATTACCGAGAACTGCTGACCCATGGGGAACTCAAGCTCAAGCCTGGCATCATCGAGGTGCTCGATTGGGTGGAAAGCCGCGCCCTTCCCCACGCCGTGGCTACCTCTACCCAACGCCAGATGTGTGATCTCAAGCTGCGGCGCAGCGGGCTGGGACCGTATTTCCAGCACACGGTTGCCGGCGACGAAGTGGCCAATACCAAGCCGGCACCGGACGTCTATCTGGCAGCCGCCGCACGGCTCAACATCCAGCCGGCAAACTGTATTGTGCTGGAAGACTCGCTCACCGGCATGCAGGCCGGCCTCGCAGCCGGCATGCGGGTGATCCTGGTTCCCGATATGGAGAAACCGGAGGCACACCAGACCAGTGATGCACTGGCTGTCTGCGATGATCTGCACCAAGCGCTTCAACTGCTCAAAACGCTGTCACACCCCGCCAAATAAGGGGCTGCAACAAAACCAGATACCCGGCGCGCGCCTGCTTGGTCAACACCGGCAGGCATCCTTCCAGCCGC
Organism: Aquitalea magnusonii; assembly: GCF_002217795.2. Classification (NCBI taxonomy): domain Bacteria; kingdom Pseudomonadati; phylum Pseudomonadota; class Betaproteobacteria; order Neisseriales; family Chromobacteriaceae; genus Aquitalea; species Aquitalea magnusonii. The sequence goes on along the minus strand of NZ_AP018823.1, from coordinate 427,570 downwards.
CTGATTGATTCCCGCCAACCAACTACACCATCCCGCCAATGCGCCGTACCGCTTCGGCCAAACGTTCGCTATCCGTGGTGTAGGCCACCCGGACATGTTGTGCCGCACAGAACTGGCCAAAATCCGCACCGGGGGTGATCGCAACATTCACCTCCTCCAGCAGACGCGCACAATAAGCAAAACTGTCGTCCGTTACCGCGCTGACATCGGCATACAGATAAAACGCCCCTTCCGGCTGTACCGGCAGCTTCCAGCCCAGTTGCGGCAAGGCCTGCAGCAGATAGTCGCGGCGGCGGCCAAACTCGGCGCGGCGCTGTTCCAGCTCGGCAATCACCGGCGGCTGGAAAGCCGCCAAAGCCGCATATTGCGCCATGGCCGGCGGGCACAGAAACAGGTTCTGCGCCAGGCGCAATGCCGGTTCGACATAATCATCCGGCACCACCAGCCAACCCAGCCGCCAGCCCGTCATCTGGAAATACTTGGAGAAGCTGTTGATCACAAATACATCCGGGTCCACCGCCAGCGCAGTGGCCGCATCACAGCCATAAGTCAGGCCATGATAGATTTCGTCCACAATCAGGCTGCCGCCATGGCGCTTGCAACTGGCACTCAGCGCCGCCAGCTCCGCGGCACTCAACAGCGTGCCGGTCGGGTTGGCGGGGCTGGCCACCATGGCTGCCACCGTTCGCTCGGACCAGGCAGCATCCACACCATCGGCCAGCAACTGATAGCGAGTCTCTGGCCCCACCGGCAGGCAAACCGGCTCACCCCCCAACAGGCTGACAAAATGCCGGTTACAGGGATAGGTGGGGTCGGCCATCAACACCTGATCATCCTGATTCACCAGCAAGGACAAGGCAATCTGCAAAGCACCCGAGGCCCCCGGCGTCACGATGATGCGGCGCGCATCCACCGCCACGCCATAGCGCTGCTGATAAAAGCCGGCAATCGCCTCACGCAATTGCGGCAGCCCCTGGGCCGCGGTATAGAAGGTGTGGCCATCGGCCAAGGCCTGCCGCCCGGCCTCGACAATGGCCTTTGGCGTGGCAAAATCCGGCTCGCCCACTTCCAGATGAATCACATCACGGCCTTCTGCCTGCAAGGCACGCGCCCGCTCCAGAATGGCCATCACCTGAAACGGTGCCACGCCATCCATTCTGCTTGATAGTTTCACTGCCATCCCCTGTGCTGCAGCCTGCTTTCTCGGCAGCTGCCTGATAAGCCGCTGAGTGTAGCAAGCCCACTGCAAGCCCACCACCAAGAGGTCCGAGCGGCATCCGCCGGGGCCACTACCCGCCACCGGCACAGCCCTTTCATGCAGATACTATTGACAGGAAGCACCTCCACCAATAAACTGCGCATCTCTGAGTCGGAGAGGTGGCAGAGTGGTCGAATGTACCTGACTCGAAATCAGGCGTACGTGCGAGCGTACCGAGGGTTCGAATCCCTCCCTCTCCGCCAGACCCATCTAAAGTGTTGTTTTTACAGTAAATTCAGGTTCTGCAAGGCTTTTTTGCCCCTGAGTTCTACACAACACTCCTACACATTGGCGGTAATGAGTTCAGTTTTCTTCCTGGTTCCCTATACTCTGGATCGGAACTACATGAACCATGCCAATGTTACCTACCGGCCTGCAACGCCACCCCCAATCCGGCACCTACTATCTTCGTCGTCGCATCCCGACTGACATTCTTGTTTGCTATCCCGGCAAAAAAGAAATCACGTTTTCGCTACGCACCAAAGACTACCGCACTGCTGTCGCGCGCCATCGCGCCGAAGAAGCCCGTCTGACCTCTGAGTGGGAGGAAAAACGACAGCGGCAGGCGGAGCGTTACGCACGTACGCAACTCGCCGCCATCACTCACATCGACGCACTCACCCCCGAAGCCATCGACGCCATCTGCCTGCATGCAGAGTCGGCCAGCCTGGCTGGGGATGAAGCACGCCGCGAAAACGGCCACTACACGCTGGACGAAATTGAGGAATACCAGACCGGCTACACCGAGGCCAATCGCATTCTCAAGGGTGCAGTAGCCATTGGTGACTACGAGCTACTGCGTGGCCCACTGGAACAATTCCTGCGGCTGTACCGCTACCAGCTCAAAGCCACCGAGCCGGAAATGCGCCGCTTGGCACTGGCCTATGGCCGCATGGCCATCCGCACCAACGAAAAGCTGCTCAGTCGCTATGACGGCAAGGAAGTGCCGACGCCAGTCATGGCTCAGCGGCTGGAAACGCCGATGCTGTCGGAGGTGACCCAAAGCTATCTGGCCTACTATCAGAAGCTGGACAAGGTGGCGATGCTGCGCAAGGTCACGGCGGTGATGCCGCTGCTGGTGGATATCATCGGTGACAAGCCCATCGGCCTGCTCAAGCAAACCGACCTTGAGGCCTACTTCGAAGCGGTGCAAACCCTGCCCCCACGCTGGAAAGACATCTGCCGTCAGGAAAAACTGCGCCCACTGGAACTGGCCAAACAGCAACGCGGCGAGATGAGCAAAGGGACCTTCGACGGCACCTACCTTGCAGTCATGACCCCATTTATCAAATACTGCCGCCGTAAGTGGCAGGACCATGGCTGGCCGATGACACTCACCACCGAAGGCGTGCAATACCTCGGCTCTCGCCGTGACCCCGAAGGCGGGCAACGCGCTTTTGAGTCCTCTGAGCTGAAGCGCCTGTTTGAAGGCCCGGAAATGGCACGCTTTGCCCGACGGCCAGCCATGGCACATAAATACTGGCTACCCCATCTGGGCCTGTTCACCGGCGCACGGGTCAATGAGCTGTGCCAACTGAATCCACAAGTCGATATCACGCAGGATGCCCAGACTGGTACCTGGTATATGGACATTACCGACGAATCCGAAGGCGATGCCCGCATCGACAAGTCAGTGAAAACGGGCGGCTCGAAGCGCAAGCTGCCCATCCATCCCAAACTGATTGAGCTGGGTTTCCTCGACTATGTGGCAGCAGCCAAGAAACGTGGCGACACTTTGCTGTTCCAAGCCTTCCCGACCGCCGCTGGCCGTGCCTCGCCCAAGGCAATGAAGTGGTTCACCGAATTCCTGCAGGAAATCGGCCTGCGCGACGAAACCCCGAATGCCCGCATTGTCGGCATGCATGCTTTCCGCTCCACCTTCCTGCACCGGGCGATGGTGCTGGGCGTGGTGAGCGCGGAAACCATCACCGGCCATGCCAGCAATATCACCAGCATTGAGACCATTCAGAACGGGCAGGTGAATCAGGAAGCGTCAGCAGTGGTGAAGAAATACCGGGGTGAACTGCCGGTCGACAAGAAGCTGGAAATCCTGTCGCGCATCACCTTCCCGGAGGTGGAGTTCATTCGGGCGGACAAGCCGTAGAGATGAACCAGTGAAGATACTGCTTTTCCCATACATCAAGTGCCCTAGCCTGACCTAACAACGAACGGATGCTAGATGTCTGCCAAGAACGAAATTCGACTGACCTACTAACATCTATTTCTTCTCTTGGAAATGATATGATGAACATTCCTGATGAATATCATTTACCATACAAATATTCGCTTAGATGGCTTAAAAATGAACAAAAACAGCTCTGAAAAATTAATATTCATATGCAATCGCACACTTTCAAACTGCGATGTTTATTTTAGAAAAAACAAAAACATCCTAATCCCAAAAAATGAGGATGTAGCCATACTATCAACATTCATTTCCGGCGATTTATTACCAGAACACAAGAGAAGAGTTATAGAGGATGAAATTCATCACTTAATAACAGACGATATAAAGTCAGAACTAACCAACACCGAAGATAGCAACAAAAGAAAATTATCTGAAATTGAAATTATTTCACTAGCAAAGGCATTGCACTCAAGAATTACCAGCTATCCCAATAAATATAAAATCACCGTTCCGATTTGCACTGCAAAAAATATTGCATTTAAAAATACAGTAAAAATTTCAAACAATATTGAATTCCACCCAAGCAAAGACACGAACGGAGAAGACACATCAAACATTTCATTTATCTACACAGGGGCGATAGGAGGTTATGACTTTTCGGAAGTAGAGGATTACATCGGGACTTGCATATACATACTGAGAATGCTAGGAATTCTAAGAGCAAATTTTAGTAATTTGCGATACATGTTCGAAAAAAGAAATGACGAATATACAATACAAAATATCACCTGCAATAGAATTATTGCGAATTTAATTCAACCAGCACACCTATTCCACTTCCATCACAATTTAAACTTAAATAATTCATCAATAAATAAAGAAAATGAATTATTGCTAACAAAATACTTTAGCATAAATGAAACTCATGCAACTCAAATCAATAATTCAATAAAATGGCAAATCGAAGCCAATAGCAACTTAAATTCTTTCGGCATAATTCAAACGTCAATTGCACTAGAAACACTGTTCACACGCCCAGAAGATAATGAAAACAACGCCACCTCAATCAAGAGAATTCTAGCAAGCAGATGCGCCTACTCGGCAAAAAACAAAACCGAGAGGGACCGCGTATATCATAACATTCTAAGCCTATACGATTTACGTAATAAAATTGTACATGGCAAGAAAGTAAAATTAAACAAGGAAGACATTATGACTCTTAGAATTGCTCGCGACATTCTAAAAGGCGTAACAGAAAATGAAATTCGCGCACTGTGCAATAGCTAAAATATAGATCAATTGCAATTCAAAAATCACCACGAAAATGTTCATTGTTTTCCATGAAAATCTAGGGAGTAAACCTGCAACTTGGAATTCAATCTTGTACGGATAGCAGTATGACTACCACCATCAAGTCAATGAGTACTATATTCTGATTATATGGACCATCCTATAAAACGTCAGCTTTTCAGGCTATCCCACTATAAGCCGCTCCCCATGACTTATCTTTTGCACAAAGAACAGATGCGGCAGCGGGCCATCATATCTACGCTGTAGCGCAGCCTGACATAGCGCCCATGACTGGGCTCGTACGCCATGGAAACCAGGCTGTCTGGCGATGCGCTCCAGCGTTTCCGTTATCGCGGCTGTGTTTTTCCGGTTCGCCTGCATAGCAATCAGGGCATGCAGTTCTTCCATTTCCTGTTTTGACCGTCGCCATGTCCACACAGCCCTGCCTCGGCTGGGTTGGCGTACCAGTTCATACCCAAGCCATTTGAAGTGCGGCTTATTTCCGACATCCCGCAAGGTTTCCTGCTCGAGGCCTTCCCCATCTGTTGCCAGCAGTAGCCACTCCACTTTTTCTGCAGCCAAAGGCCAGTACATGACCAACACGGCATTGGCCAGCCCTTTCCCCTTACGCGTCAGTCGCTGAGCTGACGAGCAGCCAATCCCGTACAAAGCATGAAATTTCCTCGCCAAGGCTTCTGCTTTGCTCGGGGCAACCGTGCCATACATGTAGCGGTGATAGCCTTTCGGAACACTGTCCACGATGCGGACCAGTGCTGCGGTTTTGTTGCGAGCGATGGGTGTTGAAGCAGACATACAGGTTTTCTCATTCAGTTGGTGATGCTCTGTATAGCGAAGAAAAAGTACGTCCTTGCAATGTGATTCGGTAGCTGCGACTTGCACGTAATGATGTTCCAAGATTTTCAGAGCATTTCGCTATACACCATCAGGAACGATGTGTTTTCAGGGCAGGCAGCCAGGTGAGAGTCTGGTCGGCTCGCATGCACGGTGTTCTGCGTTTTGCCCCTTTATGCTGATGAGGAGGCAAAACGCAGGACGCCAACCTGCAAACACACACATGTCGAAAGACACGCGAAAAGCTGCCAACTTTTCGTACACCGCCTTAGCTGCATGCCGGGTAACGCTGGCTGGTGCGGCTGAAACGGGCGCTAGTGGCAGACATGCCATGTTCGACCCGATCCTCCTTCGAGGTTGGGCGACACGGAAACGGGAGCTGCGGTAACGCAGACCAACCCTGCTGATATGTGAACCGGTGAAAATCCGGGCTTTGGGACGTTTGGAAATGAACGGCGTGACAAAGACTGCGCGTGTAGGCTGCTGATGCGTCAGAAATGGCGTAGGTGTACCGGGGTAAAAATAAGCAGAAGATATCAACTTCTGTCCTGGGTACATGGCACCTTCGTAATGGAAGGGTCGCTGGATAGCTTAAGCATGTAAATAGGGGTGAGAGTCCCCTTTATCGCAGTAAGAAACCTTGGGTACGCCCTGTATGGGGTGATTCATTGATGACGAGTGATGGCGGGTAAGTTGCGGCTATGGAACATCGCGCGACAGAAACCGGGCAACCGGGTAAGCGTATGCGATGCCTTCACTCTGAAATGACGTATTCCTAAATCGTGGTTTCGACACAATCAGCTAACGTGGGAATCTCTGACGGCCATTTGACCGGGCTGGCACTCGGAACGGTACAAGAGAGGGAGCGGCGGAGAGTAGAGTTTGAGCAAATCTCGAGACCTAATCAGTCAAGGGAGGCGTGAACCGGGCAACCGGTACTCGAAAACTGCCAGCGGTGGAAAAATGTGTGCACCCCTACGGGGGAAGGGCTTGGCGGCCCATTGCAGTGATGTGCCGTGTTCTCCGCTTGGCGGCGGGGGGCACGACAACTGGTCTTGGCGGATCAGTGAGCGGGATAAGGTAATGTTTCTTAGGAAATTGTTCTCTCTCAAGACCGGGCATCATGCTCGATGCCCGGTCTATCTTGACTATTCGTGCTTGCCACTCAGTTCATAGCAGACACTATGGACTTAAGGCGGCATACACCATCTTACGCTAGTGTCCACTGAGAGCGAGAAAGAGCATACATCTGTGCTTTTACATCAAACTCTTAAATCGAATTTCAAGAGTTCCAATATTATCATGCTTTTCCCAACCGTTTTTCCAACTGACCAAGAAGATAAAAGGAATCCCCAACAGTGTCGTTGTACTTGGTTAGTTGTAACTCTTCAAAAAATTTTCCGCACTCTCGAATGTGTTCCTCCCGAAGAGTCACGCCCATCTTACTAAAAGATTTATACATAATGGCCATATTTTTTGCTCGGTTGCTGAACAATAGATATCTTTCATTGCTTCTGGTATAGCCCAGAGTTCTATCTATCACAGTGGCCAACAACGTCACCGTACCATATAAAACCAAGCCGGCAATAATAGAATGCTCATAGACCAGCAAACACTTAAATGTAATCAAAATCGACAATCCAAGTAGGAGTGAAAAAAACTCCTCGCACCATTTGCTTTTACCATTAAGAATCATCAAAACAAAGCGAAGAAATAACAATCCACAAAAACTAAAAAACTGTGTAACAATAAAATCCTTCACATCCAAAATCCACTCACTTACAGACTCCATTCCAATTTCATTAGAAAATGAAGTCAGCAAACACAATGCAAAGAAAATTAAGCCTGCACTAGCATACAATGGAATTCTGCGAAATATATAACGCATCACCCTAGTTTCCCCAGCCTTTTTCTCCAACGATTTTTCAGTCTTATGCATTAATTTTGTCAAATCATCAATATTGGAAATTGAATCTTCGTCAAATAGATTTTTTTTATCTGTATTTATTTTATTCAATTTATCCTGCATATTCATCTTTCTCATTTCGTATCAAATACAGTCAGATGGTTTTGGTAAAATTGCTCGATACCATAGCGCCTTAATCTTTCCAACCATTCTTCCGCCACTGTCCTGGCTATACCCAAATCTGTAGCAGCCTCTCGTAGTAGCGAAAATTCCGTTCGCAAAGTTGTTGGCATAATTCCAGGATCATCAGTATTTACCAAAACTTTGACCGGACCGCGGCGCAAGCCATAGCGATTGTAACTCGCCCCAACAGCAAGTACCGACTCATCTGGTGGATTCCAGCGGAATATCGGATGTTCGCTATGTTTTTCCAACCGGGCTATATAGACATTTGATGTCGGATTGGTTTCAATAATCAGCCCCATCTGGTCATACTTGTCGAGCAAATAATCCTGTAGAGCAAGCATGAAGTCCAACTCTGGGGCGGAATCTATATCATCGATAATTTCCTTTCGTTCGACAGGCAGACCAAGCAGTGCCTGACAGTCCCATTCGCAGCCGCTCCTTACAACGACTAACGGTAGCTTGCTACCCGCAACCAGATGCTGATGTCGATTGTGATAAAGACTTGCAGCCACATCTTCCTGATTACTCAATACAGCGGCATCAGGCAACGCGCATTTTTCCCTCGCGCTCCTAGGCAGATCTCCATGCAGTTTTTTCCAATGAAAATGACAGTTGCGACGTAAGAGCCATGCATCAAAGAGCTCAGATGGCGATACCATTTTCGGTTTGGGCATAGACCGATAATCAAAGCAACGTTCTTTCTGACACATATCTATCTCTGGCGGCTCGTACCAACGTGTCAAGGGGAAAAGCCGGGCAATACGCCTTTCAATCACCGCCTGAACCTGTTGCGCCAACGGTAAACGACCACTGAGCACAGTAGAGTAATGCCAAAGCCAGACCAAGTTATCCAGATGCTCATCCAGCGGCACAATCATTTCACCCTGCCTTGAAACCCATTGTGCGGGGGTAATACCTAATGCCAATGCGTGCCCTAGCCGATCGCCAGCTCGCATTCCACAAAAACGTACGGTCTCGTCAATATGGCGCATACCAGATAAAGGGTGCGCATAGTCCTCCCCTGCATGAATACTGAAATGAAAGCCACTGCTAGCCTGCTCGCCATCGGGACGTGCAATAAACCCCCGTCGTAACCAGCGCAAGATGGGTGCAAACCATTCGATACGTAGATCGTTTTCATCACCCGCCACATCCAGACCACGAAACCAACGTGCGGGCTGGAAGCGAAAATGCGGATTCATATGTCCACCGAAAAACTCTGGCCGACTCCAGCCGGCATGCCTTGTCAAATTAGTCAGCAGCTCCTCTGCTGTTTTCCAGAGTTCTGGCATGTCAGCACGAGGATCGTCCCTACGAACTTTTTTTACCGACCTAGAAAAATGGCCGCAAAACTGCCAGCGTTCCATCGCCAGCAAATCCTGTTTTTCAATCTTGACGGTATCAATTTCATGCTCACCAAAGATGTATGGTGGCCTGAAACTGAACGACTGGGTTTGCTTAACAATCATCTCAGACAACTTGGCCACGCCGGCAGGCGAGAAAGCACTAGGAAGAGCCTTGATCTCTGCCACATCTCGATTACCCACGAGCAGACGTCTCACATTGTCTTGCAGTACGGAACTTCCTCCTCGCCGCAGCGGATTTTGAAAGTAGCGCTCCACAAAGCGGGTGAGCCCCTGACCATCCATGATCATCCGCCGCCGTACATCATTGAGAGTTTGAATCCAACACAAGATGGCAATACGATACTGTGGTGATGTCTCGGACTGCCGATATAAGCAGCATATATAAAGAAGTAACCACAACCAGCTGCTGGTACAGCCACGAGACATTGCTTGCGCAAACTGTCCACACACCCAATTAGCCGATGCAACTGGAGCAGAAGCATGGCTTGCGGCCAATAAGTGCCAGTCCGGTAAGGCATTATGATCGTCCATCAGATCAGATAGCACTTTGACAATGTCATCCCCGTCCGCTAAGGCTTTCGGGTTATACATGTCTCTACCGACATCTCTCTCACTTGCGTAAGCCAGTAAAAGCTTCAATAGCTTGCGTAAACGTAGAAGCTGCTTGAGCTGGTCAGTTGAGTTGCTATTTAATTTGTCTTGACTATCTTCTTTGAGTAGATAGCCGCTCAAAACAACACTCTCACTAGTAATACCACCCAAATGAACATGGCCTTCAGCAAAAGACAAGACCGGATTGGGTGGTGGTGCAAAGAATGGTGTTTGAGCAGACACCACACGGCATATATCCCCTTGCATTGGTTGCGGGCTTTCCTGTAGCCAACCACTTAAATGCCAAGCAACCAAGAGGGTCGGATCAAGCTCGGCAGCCAGTCGGACATAAGCTTGTACCTCAGTGTCGCGATAGCACACCAAGTCGCCGTTACGCAGCATCAACTGATGGAATAAAACATCTAGCCATGGCAAGTCGGGAGAGAGAAACAAACGAGCATCACACAGTCGGTCCATTAATCTGCGAATGTCGTTCAAGCGATAGCGGCGCGGGTAGCGGGTATCGACAACATTCACCAACTGTTGATAACAGTCATCCTGCAAGAATTGCAATCTGCCCTGATCAATTCTCAGTTGAGGCTGGAGCAATGTACCCCACAAGCGTACTGCCAGCTGTTCACTGCCATAAAAGCATCCACTAGCATGTTCAGTAAGAGTACGGTTTAGCATCAGCTTTGTATATTAGCCAAGGTGTTGTACGCTTTCTTTAGTAAATCCAATTGATTAGCTTTAGGATAGAGGTTGGCCATGGCTTTGATAAGTTGATCACGCTGTTCCACGGCAATCGCACCTAACTCTTCCACCAAACGCTTCTGAGTCAATGTAACGGTAGCCGCAATACCAAATTGTTCACATAACCATTGTTTCGCGGTTTTTCTATCCTTTTTTATACTATCTTTCACTGTCACAGAGGCACTAGCTACACCTTTTTTATTAACTAGTTGTGCTACAGGAATTTCATCCAACCAGATTCGCAGAGGATGATTTGCAAGGTAGTAGCTGGCAGTACGCGAACTTTCACCAAATGCCTTTTTATCTTGGTACGCCTGATGCTCTTGCTCAATCTGGCTAGTAGTTAGTGAAAACGGCAAGATATTCACACGAAAATGGTCATTTTGTTCAAAATTTCGTGGCGAATTCAAATTAACAGTAGCCACCACATCCGGCAAACCAAACAGACCACCTTTTTCAAAACTACCAAATGCTGACCAGGTTGCATAGAACACCATGCCAACCATTTCCAATGCAGTACCAATATTAGTCATACCTGTAGATAATGACTTCGAACTCGCCACTTGGCTGTAAACCTTATTAAACACTTTATAGATGAGCCATGGAGAGAAGCGTACATTATCAAGTTCGTGAACTTCGCGCCATTTTGATATTTCTCGTTGAAACTCTACTAGCTGTGTATTCAGCATATCAAAAACATAATCAGGCCTATTTTCGACATCATCGTCACCTTCGCCAATAACCAATACTTTACTTGGCTTATTCTCTAGTTCAAGTGTCTTGGTTGGTGCCAATGCACTGGTTGAATAAAATGGTGCTTCCTGAACAATACCTTGCAGGGTTGGAAAATGCAACGGACCAACAAGACTGGCAATTAGTAGCTCGAAGATGCGGCCCACATTCAACATCATGCTTTGTTTGGCCTCTGTGTAGTAATTATTATGACTTAGTAATGAAATAAGAAAAGTAGCTTTATGCTGTACACTTTCAGATGCCTGAATACGAGTGCAGTCCTCCCAATACTTCCATTTCATTGAGGAATTTACCCCCACCTCCGCGACAGGATAGGGTAGCAAGGTTTTTCTTGCATCCAGCCTTGAGAGCCAACTCTCAGGCAACTTTCCTTTCAAACGATCTTTCCAATCAGCAAGGTCCGCTTCCTTGTCGAACTGAGCTAAGTTTGCTGCATCGTGCCGTAATGGCTGGAAAAGTGGAGTATCGAAAATACTGGCTTGACGCTCATTGCTCCCAGCCAAACTCTGCCAGTGCTGATATGCCTGTAGCACTAGATAAACCGCTCCAGCCTGTGGCTCGTAACGAAAGTAGTCAATTAATGTCTTTTCCCAGCGTTTAATCTCGTCTTTACCCAGTACACTACTTACGGGTACTTGCTGACCAGCCAGCTCATTAGCCAAAACTCTATAGGCTGGCCCATATTCACGTTTCATCTCTTTACCCAGCTCTTGGTGCCTCAGATGAAATGCCTCGATTACCTCCGGTCTAAGCTTGGGCATCTGCCAAACTCGGCGAACTTGTAAAGGACTTTCAGCCTTTCGCACGGAAAGCGGTAGCTCAGGAATAAGAGCAGAACAACGATTGACTAGCTGGGTCAACGCACGCACAGAAGGAATGGGAACTGCTAAATCACTACCCTCTCGGCCATTGACCGGCCCGGCAAGAAAAATACTGAGCCAAGCATGGAAGTTAGGTAACGAGATGATGCCATTGTCTACCTTACCCAGCGTGATGTTTTGATCCTGTAGGTATTCATGCACTGGCGGCATGTTCAGCCGACGTGGTGGTGGCAATACCTTGCGCTGGTATTCATTGGCCAGATCAAGTGCTATTTCGTATGCCTCGTGCGTCCGATAATTGGAATCCTTGGTCAATCGGCCGTGAAAGTCACGCCAGGTAACCTCACGGTATAGCTCGCGATCGCCACTGACAATGGGCAACACATAAGGTGTTGTCAGATAACGACGAACAATTTCCAAATTCTCGAAAGCACGGTTGAGTGAGGTATCAACATCATCAATCGGCAACACAAGCAGCTTTTTTTCTAGCAAAACTAGTGCAGCCTTGAAAAAGTCTTGCACGCAATCTGCCAGATGCTTATTGCCGAACAGCGCCCGCAGCTTGTCCATGCCGCGCTCTTCCTTTTGCCGCTCTACCGACTCCAAAGCGTGTGCAAGTTTTTCCAATGCTTGATTCAGCCGTTTTCCAGCATCTGGATTGAAACTCTGTGACTGCTTCACCCTCTCATCTGACAGCACTGCAGCCACGATTACATGCAAGAATAACGATTCGTGGTCTTCAAGTAGGGTAGGGTCTACTGGCTCTAGAATATGGATCTGCTTTAGCGCTTCCTTATGTTCATTTTCGAGATATCTTTTCAAATTGACCAGTACCGAGGTCTTGCCGGTGCCACGCTCACCATCAATGGACACCGCATTATGACTTCGCACTTCATTGACTTTGCTTGTGAAATTAAGAGCACTTGTTCTTTGTAAGGCCTCATTGATCAGACGCGCCAAGTCTTGGTACACCGCCAAGGGAAGCAAGGTCTTTACATCAGTGAGGTTTGCAGACTCAGGGGCATCGAGAGGGATATAACGAGCCGTTGGCGTAGACATATAGAACCTTATGCATCTCTAAAATATGAAAGATGACAACATTTTACTTCAATTGCATAAAAGCTAGAAATGCAATGAAGACATATGAAGTGCTATTGATCGGATTACGTGCAAACGGCGTTACATGAGGAAGCTGTCGCTCTTCACATAAATGCCCAGTGCCTCCAAGGGCATCAACATGTCGACCATTACTCACTGCTCTACCCTAGCTTAGACTCCAAGTTGTCCAAGTAGCCTTACCTGACGTGAATACATCAGCTACAATTACATAATCAGTCCTACACAAAGGCTCTCATCTACGTGTGTAGAAGTACTGAAAAGTGCCAGGAAAACAGGGGGTTATGCGGTGAAATCCCGAATCCCTCCCTCTCCGCCAGACCAAACAGCTAAGCCCTTGAGCAATCAAGGGCTTTTTTGTTTTTCCCTTTTCCAGAACGCCGTTTTTTCTCCCTAACTGCCTTCTAATACTTCTACAAATCTGCTAATAAAGCCGTCCACGGCGCATTACAACACACTGATTTTCACGAAATTTTCTTCTGAAAATCAATCAGCTACATTTCAACAGCCACTAGCCCCATCCAACCTTCCCCCAAGCAACAGCGTCAGGCGGAGCGTTACGCGCGTAAGCAGCTTGCCACCATCACCCGTATCAACGCACTCTCGCCTGAAGCCTCCACATCATCTGCCTGCATGCCGGGTCGGTCAGCCTGGCTGGGGAGGAAGCAGGCCGCGAAAGTGGTTAGTACACGCTGGCCGCAATGCAGGATTACCAGAGCGGCGATGCCGAGCCCACCCGCTGTTGTCGTGAAGCTATTCGCTAATGCTTACAAGGCTAGCCCTTGCTCCTGCCGCAGAATCTACGCCACCCCATGACCAATCAATGAAATCGGCATAATCTAGTGCCAATGTTCTGTTAAACGCCATTGGAGTATCCATGGATGACTTTTCCCCTGCCGATCTCAAAACCATTCTGCATTCCAAGCGGGCGCATCTGTATTACCTGGAGCACTGCCACGTGCTGGTCAACGGTGGCCGGGTTGAATATGTAACGGATCAGGGCAAGCAGTCACTGTACTGGAACATCCCCATTGCCAACACCACCACCCTGCTACTGGGAACCGGCACGTCCATCACCCAGGCCGCCATGCGCGAGCTGGCCAAGGCAGGGGTGATGGTTGGCTTTTGTGGTGGTGGCGGCACGCCACTGTTTACTGCGGGCGAGCGCGAACTGGATATCGCCTGGCAATCTCCCCAATCCGAATACCGGCCAACCGAATATTTGCAATACTGGGTTGGCTTCTGGTTTGACGAGTCCAAACGGCTGGCCGCGGCCAAGCAGTTGCAACTGGCCAGGCTGGAACGCATCTGCGGGCAATGGTCGGATAACCGCCAGTTACGTGAAGCGGGCTTTAGCATTGATGAAACCCGCCTGAGCGAAGCACTGCAGGCCTCGGCGCATGCCATCACCCAGGCCGTGGACCACACCGGCCTGCTGACCGAGGAAGCCCGCCTTTCCAAACTGCTGTTTCGCCTGGCAGCCCAAGCCAGCCACTACGGCGAATTCACCCGCGCCAAGCGCGGCAACGGCAGCGACCCGGCCAACCGCTTTCTGGACCATGGCAATTACCTCGCCTATGGCCTGGGCGCCACCGCCACCTGGGTGCTGGGCTTGCCGCATGGACTGGCCATCCTGCATGGCAAAACGCGTCGAGGTGGCCTGGTGTTTGACGCGGCCGACCTGGTCAAGGACGCCATCATCCTGCCGCAAGCCTTTGTCAGCGCCATGCGTGGCGACGACGAACAAAGCTTTCGCCAATGCTGTATCGAACAGCTACTGCGCAGCGAGGCACTGGATTTCATGATTGATCAACTGAAAACCATTGCCACAACACAAGGCCGGGCCAGCGCATGAATATCCTGCTTATTTCCCAATGCGACAAACGCGCGCTGACTGAAACACGCCGTATTCTGGACCAGTTTGCCGAACGCAAGGGCGACCGCAGCTGGCAAACCCCCATCACCCAGGCCGGGCTGGAAACCTTGCACCGCCTGCTACGCAAAACCGCGCGCAAGAATACTGCCGTGGCCTGCCATTGGCTGCGCGGCCGGGACCACGCAGAACTGCTGTGGATTGTCGGCGATGCCCGTCGCTTCAATGCGCAAGGTGCCACCCCCACCAATACCACGCAGCGTAATGTGCTCAGGGCACAAGACGAAAATGATTGGTTGAGCGGCGAGGATATCCGGCTGATGGCCGGGCTGGCCGCGCTATTTCACGACCTGGGCAAAGCCTGTCAGGCATTTCAACAGCGGCTGCGCAGTGACAAGCCTCAACCCGCCAATCTCTACCGGCATGAATGGGTGTCCTTGCGCCTGCTACAGGGCTTTGTCGGCAGCGACGACGACGCTGGCTGGCTGACACGCCTGCAAAACCCCTCACAGATGACAACCGCTGTCTGGGAAAGCTGCTTGCAACAAGCCGGTTTACGCGATGGCATGGATCCGGGCGCAGCAGACAAGCAGCCGTTTCAGCCGGGGGCATTGCCACCGCTGGCCGCCGCCATCGCCTGGCTGGTGCTCAGCCACCACCGCCTGCCACTGACTAATACTGAGCCCATCACCGCCAATCAACTTGGCACCGGCCTGCAGGCACTCGATCACAACTGGAATCAGCCTTGCGACCCGGTCAGCAAAACCGACGCCACACCGTATTGGTACTTTCCCTACGGCCTGCCCTGCAACGACAGCACATGGTGTACACGGGTGGCCAAACTGGCCGGGCAACTTGCCGCCAGACCAAGCGGCACCATCTGGCTGGACGAGGTGTACCCGCTGCATCTGGCACGCCTCACCCTGATGCTGGCCGACCACCATTTTTCCAGCCAAACCGTCAAGCAAAGCTGGCAGAGCGCACAGGAAAAAAAGATTGCCTTTGCCAACACCCTGCGCCGCGACCCTGCCTTGCCAGCGGGGACGTGCCGCCGCTTCAACCAGACCCTGCCGGAGCACCTGACCGGCGTTGCCCGCCATGCCTTGCATGCCGCTGCGGCCTTGCCTGATGTCGCCCGCGCCCTGCCAGCACTGGGTCGCTGCCGGGCTTTGCTAAAGCGCAGCACCGACCCACGCTTTAGCTGGCAGAACAAGGCCCATGACATGGCCAGCAGCCTGCGCCAGCGCGCCGCCAGCCAAGGGGCTTTCATCGTCAACCTGGCCTCCACCGGCGGCGGCAAAACCCTGGGCAATGCCCGCATCATGCATGCACTGGCTAATCCGGATACCGGCATGCGCTGTGCCTTTGCCCTTGGCCTGCGCACCCTCACCCTGCAAACCGGCCAGGCCTTTCGCGAACGGCTGCAACTGAGCACAGAGCAACTGGCTATCCGCGTTGGCGGCAGCGCCAGCCGGGAATTGTTTGAACTGCAAGCGCAGGAAGCGGAAGCCAGTGGCTCGGCATCAAGCCAGCCACTGCTGGACGAAGAAAATCCGGTGCTGTTTGATGGCCAGCCCGATCACCCCTTGTTGCAACAGCTCAGTCACGATCCGCAATTCAACGCCCTGCTGGCCGCCCCGGTACTGGTGTGCACCATCGACCACCTCACCCCGGCCACCGAAGCCACGCGCGGCGGGCGACAAATCGCCCCCATGCTGCGGCTGATGAGTTCCGATCTGGTGCTGGACGAACCGGATGACTTTTCGGTGGAAGACCTGCCCGCCCTCACCCGGCTGGTTTACTGGGCCGGACTGCTGGGCAGCCGGGTGCTGCTGTCTTCCGCCACCCTGCCCCCGGCACTGGTGCAATGCCTGTTTGATGCCTATCAGGCCGGACGCCATCAATTTCAACGTCACCGTGGCATGCCGGGCCAGGCGCTCAACATTTGCTGCCTGTGGGTGGATGAGCAAAACTGCCATGCGGCAGACTGCCCGGATAGCACCAGTTTTGCCGCCAGCCATCAGCAGTTTGCCGCCAACCGTGCCCACTGGCTGGCAGGCCAGGCGGTACGCCGCAATGCAGTACTAATGTCACTTGCAGGCATTCCGCGTCAACACAGCGAGATGTTTGAACCACTGGCCAGCCTGCTACGCCAGCAATCCATACAGCTACATACACACAACCACGACACCGACCCTGTCAGCGGCAAACGGGTCAGCATCGGGCTGATCCGCCTGGCTAATATCAGCACTATTTATCCGCTGGCCCAGGCACTGTACGCGCAAGACGCACCGGATGGCGTGCAGCTTCATCTGTGTGTTTACCACGCGCAATACCCATTGCTGCTGCGCTCTGCCATAGAACGGCAGCTGGACGCCGCCCTCACCCGGCACAACCCGCAAGCACTGTTCACGCTGCCGGACATCCGCCACCGGCTGGATGGCAGCAGCGCTGCCGACCACGTATTCATTGTGCTGTCGTCCCCAGTCAGCGAAGTGGGCCGCGACCACTGCTACAACTGGGCGATTGCCGAACCCTCCTCCATGCGCTCGCTCATCCAACTGGCAGGCCGGGTGCGCCGCCACTGGCCACAGCCATGGAGCGAAGGCAATCTGCTGATATTGCAATACAACCTGGCCGCCTGGCAGGGAAAGAAACCGGCCTATTGCCGCCCCGGCTTCGAAAACAAGGATTTCCCCCTGGATGAAACGGACCTGAGCATCTTGCTGCGCGCCGAAGAATACCAGCACCCGGACTCCCGCCCGCGCCTGCTGGCCCGCCCCGAGGCAGAACAGCGCCCCACCCACAGCCTGACAGACCTGGAACACCACCGCCTGCAAGTCGACCTCAACCAGACCCACACACCGGGGCTGCGCCGCAACAGCACTGGCGAACCAAGGCTATGCGCCGCCACCTGCTGGCAATGGCCGCATGCCATGCTGCACGCCGCCCTGCAACGCAAGCAGCCCTTCCGCCTGAGCCATGGCGACGAATGGGAACTGGCATTGCTACCGGATGAAGACAGCGCCAGCGGCCTCAGCCTGTTGCGCCTGGAACAAGGCAAGCAGCGCGACCCGATCAGCTGGCTGCAAAGCAATCACCTGCTGCACCTCATTGCCGATCACACCCTGCTGTGCGGCAAGGGCATCCGCCCCTGGGGCAGCAGCGACTATCTGACCGAGCTGGAACAACTGGCCAGCACACTGGACATGCCACTGGAAGATTGCGCCCGGCGCTACGGCAGGCTGCGTTTGCGCGCCGACAAGGACAGCGATAAAGGCTGGCTGTTTCATCCGGCACTGGGGTTTGGGCGCAAACGCTAGGCACATTCAGATAAACAGCCGGCTGATCGTCGCTTTAATCCACATCAATTCCTGCCTTCATACAGATGCATCTTGCTTGAGAACATGCCAATCGGATGTTAATTTCACCTGCAAATGCCAAAGACATTGGCAGCAATACAGGCTTATCCCTCATAACCAACAGGTGGAGGCTATGGAGCAAGCACCCCCGCGCAGTCAGGCCTTGCAGCAATTGATTGCTGCATTTATCGGCAGCCGCCTTAACGACAAGCTGGACAAACTCTCCCCCGACGACCCCAAACGCAGCGAACTGAACGCACAGTATCAGCCGCACAACTGGCTGGCCGATGCCGCCCGGCGCGTAAGCCAGTTGCAACTGGTAACACACCCGCAAAAATCCACGCACCCGGATGCCCGCGGCAGCAGCCTGTTTGCTCCCCCCGACAGCCTGCCCTCCAGGCTGGAAATCGGCACCCACTGCCTGAGTGACTTTGCCAGTGACGTGGTGGGTAATGCCGCCGCGCTGGATGTCTACAAATTCCTCAAACTGGAATACCAAGGCCAAACCCTGTTGCAGATGCTGCAAGCAGACGATGCCGATCTGTTGCAGGCCCTGCATCACGACAACACAGTCGCCAGTCAGTGGCGTGCCGCCTTTTGCAGCATTACCGAGCCGGCAGGCGGCCCTGCCTCCCATGTGCTGGCCAAACAAATCTACTGGCCGGTATCGCCAGACGACTTTCCTGCCGACGCCAATGACGACAGCCATTACCACCTGCTGTCCATCCTCAACTCCAGCGCGCTCAGCCATTGGCTGTATGGCCGCATTCAGGAACACCGCTTTGGCGACGCCGCCAAGGCCGCACGCCAGGCGAAGCGCGACGGCAACAACCATCCGCACGGCTACCACGACTACCCGCAACTGGCGGAAGAGAAAAAAGGCGGCACCAAACCGCAGAATATCTCGCAACTCAACAGCGAACGCCGTGGCAGCAATTACCTGCTGGCCAGCCTCCCGCCACATTGGGACAGCACGGAAATCCGCCCGCTTTACCAACTGGACAACACCTTCCGCCGCTTTGGCAAACGCCAGCCAGTGCGCACCTTGCTGCGCGAATTTGGTGACTTCCTCAGCCACCTCAAACCAGAGCACAACAACATCCATATCCGGCAGCGGCGTGAGCGCTATCTGGCCGAGCTGTTTGACGAACTGCTGCAATTTGGCGCTGCCTACAGCAACAGCCTGTCACCAGGCTGGACTGACCACCCCGACTGCCTGCTACCCCTCGCGCAACAATGCTGGCTGGACCCCTACCGCGCCGAACAGGACGCCGACTTCAAGCAGCAATTCGAATGCCAGGACTGGCCACAACAACTGGCAACAGACTTTGCCTATTGGCTGAACCGCCACCTGGAAGGCAAAGGCCTGCAGCTGGCCGAGGCGGAATTCGACTACTGGCGGCGCGAACTGGCCCAGGACGCTGGCTGGCAAAGCCAGCTGGACCGCCTGCAACAAGGAGTACCGGCATGACGCCACACCGCCTGCCCGACATTAACGCCCTGCTGCACATTCCCCACCTGCGCATACAAAACGCCAATGCCATCAGCGGCCCGCACAGTTGGGGCCACCCCGGCCCCACTGCCTTTACCGGCCTGATGACTGCGCTGCGGCGCAAGCTGGGGCCGGAACTGGACCTGGACATGGTTGGTGTGGGCATCATCAACCACCACTACCAGGCGCAAACCAATGGCGACTACGTGCAGCGCTTCAACCTCAGCCGCAACCCGCTGAACAAGGACGGCAGCACCGCCGCCATTGTGGAAGAAGGCCACATTCACCTGGAGCTATCCCTGGTATTTGGCCTGGCACTGGGAAATACACTGTCCGGTGCCAGCCAGGCAGAGCTGGATCAACTTGCCACCCGTATCCAGCAAACACTGCACACCCTGCGCGTGGCGGGCGGCAGCATACTGCCCGGCCGCAGCCGCTTGCAGCCCAGGCTGAAACACCTGCCAGAATCGACAGAAGAGCAACAAGGCCAATTCCGCCAACTGCGCCGCTGGCTGATGCCCGGCTATGCGCTGCTGGCCCGCGACGATCTGCTACCAGCACCAGCCCAGCCGGGCGAGGCTGCCGACGGTAGCCGGCTGGACGCATGGCTGGACCAGTGCCGCCTGAACCACTACCCGGTAGCCGATGAACAAGGCCAGGTAAGCTGGCAGCACTCACGCCAGCAAGGCCAAGGCTGGATTGTGCCGCTGCCGGTGGGCTATGGCGCGCTTACGCCGCTATACCCGCCCGGCAGCGTGGCCCATTGCCGCGACGAAACCACGCCGGTGCGCTTTGTCGAAAGCCTGTATTCGCTGGGCGAATGGCTCAGCCCGCACCGCCTCACCGACTACCGACAACTGCTGTGGTACCCCAGCCACGACGCCAGCAGCGGGGTATACCGCTGCCACAACGACTACCACCTTACCCGCGCCGCCGAACCAGCCATTTTGGGAGAACTCGCATGAGCAAACTGGAAAACGCCTCCGTCCTCGCATTCGAACGCAAACTGGACCCATCCGATGCGCTGTTTTACGCCGGCCAATGGGAAGAACGCACAGCAAGCCAGCGCTGGCCACACGTGGAAGTGCGGGAAAAATCGGTGCGCGGCACCATCTCCAACCGCCTGAAAACCAAGGATCAGGACCCGCTCAAACTGGATGCCATGATTGAAAACCCCAATCTGCAAACCGTGGACGTGGCCACCCTGCCCCATGATGCCGACACCCTGAAAGTCAGCTTCACCCTGCGCGTACTGGGCGGCGTAGGCGAACCTTCGGCCTGCAACAAGGCCGACTACCGCAGCAAACTGCTGCAAACCATAGACGGCTACCGTCAGGAACACGGCTTTGGCGAACTGGCACGCCGCTATGCCACCAACCTGGCCAATGGCCGCTTCCTGTGGCGCAACCGCGTGGGCGCCGAGCAAGTAGAGATTCACATTGCCCAATGGCAAGACGGCACCGCCGTACAAAGCTGGCACTTCGACGCCCTTGCCCTCAGCCTGCGCAGCCTGGAGCGCAATGAACAAATCGACAGCCTGGGCGCATTGATTGCCGAAGGGCTGGCCGGCAGCCAGCACGTGCTGCTGCACATCGACGCCTACGTGCGCAGCGGCAACGGCCAGGAAGTATTTCCCAGCCAGGAACTGATTCTGGACCGGGGCCGTGGCGACAAAAGCAAAACCCTCTACCTGGTGCAACAAGGTAATGCCCGCATTGCCGCCATCCACTCGCAGAAAATCGGCAACGCCCTGCGCACCATCGACACCTGGTATCCGGAAGCCGCCGACAACGGCCCCATCGCCATCGAACCCTACGGCTCCGTCACCACCCAGGGCAAAGCCTACCGCCAGCCCAAACAAAAGCAGGACTTCTACACCCTGCTGGACAACTGGGTGCTGAAAGACAGTAAACCGGACACCGAGCAACAGCACTTTGTCATCGCCACCCTGATTCGTGGCGGCGTATTTGGCGAGGCCGGCTGATGGACCACTACCTGGATATCCGCCTGCTGCCGGATGCCGACTTCAACGCCACGGTTTTGCTGGCAGCCCTGTACGCCAAGCTGCACCGCGTGCTGAGCAAGCAGCAACGCCGCGACATTGGCGTCAGCTTTCCCGGCTATAGCACCGGCCAGCAGCAAGACAAAGACCCAGCCCCGCCCAGCCTGGGCGCAACCCTGCGCCTGCATGGCAGCGCCGCCGCACTGGACAGCCTGATGGCCAGCCAGTGGGCCAGCGGCTTTGCCGATTACGCGCTGATTGGCAACATCCGCCCGGTACCCGCCACCACCCAAGTCATTCGCGTACAGCGGCGGCAAGCCAAAAGCAACCCGGCACGCGAACGCGCCCGACTGATGCGCCGCAAAAACATGGATAGCGCCGAAGCATACCGCCTTATCCCTGACAGCAAGGCACGACGCCTGCCACTGCCCTACATCACCCTGGACAGCAGCAGCACCGGCCAACGCTTCTTGCTGTTTATCGACCAGCATGTAGTCACACAAGCGGTGAGCGGTGAGTTCAACAGCTACGGCCTGAGCAGCAGCGCCACCCTGCCCAGTTGGTGACACGAGGGCTTGCTGCCGGAGAACGGCGGCAACCCTTTTTTTCACGCGGCTCCGCGATCTTTAAAAATCAATCAGTTACAACACAGCAGCAAAGAAAGGTTTGCGAAGCCAGAATGGCCCACAGCCAGACTGGCCAAGCAAACCAGCGTAAAGTGGTCTAGTTCACTGCCGGATAGGCAGCTCAGAAATGCAAATCGTAGATTTACATCATGGGGCGTTCGTTCACTGCCGGATAGGCAGCTCAGAAATTGTTGGGAACGAGTAACTGGGCAATGGACATGTTCACTGCCGGATAGGCAGCTCAGAAAGCAGTCGCACCTGAACAGCCAGATGGCCCGTTGTTCACTGCCGGATAGGCAGCTCAGAAATGGTTGCGGTAGTCCATGAACATCGAGGCAAAGTTCACTGCCGGATAGGCAGCTCAGAAACTCCCAACTCTTGCAAGACGTGCATCGGTGTTGTTCACTGCCGGATAGGCAGCTCAGAAATGATTACAAGTCTCAAGGACGCGATACAAAACGTTCACTGCCGGATAGGCAGCTCAGAAAAACAGGCGAAGGCTGAAGCAGGGAAGCAGGGCGTTCACTGCCGGATAGGCAGCTCAGAAATTGCTGGGTGCCACAAAGCTATTCGGCATACCGTTCACTGCCGGATAGGCAGCTCAGAAAATTTGAGCCGCCGCGATGATCTCCATGCCCTGGTTCACTGCCGGATAGGCAGCTCAGAAAAGTTGCTCAAGTGGCGGCTACTCAAGAGTTTGGTTCACTGCCGGATAGGCAGCTCAGAAATTGCAAAGTCATTCACTATGATCAGTAATGGTGTTCACTGCCGGATAGGCAGCTCAGAAATCTTCCCCTGGCATCGATGACCCTTCTAAATGGTTCACTGCCGGATAGGCAGCTCAGAAACTGCACCAATGGCAGACTGACAGCCTGGATGCGTTCACTGCCGGATAGGCAGCTCAGAAATTTTGGTAGCCGGCGATCACCTCTGACAGCGGGTTCACTGCCGGATAGGCAGCTCAGAAAATATACGCAGCCATGATCGCCAAAGCCCCGCAGTTCACTGCCGGATAGGCAGCTCAGAAAATATTCGAGGCCAATGCATACGAGTACAAAACGTTCACTGCCGGATAGGCAGCTCAGAAAAGGTTTCGCGGTAGTCGCATGGGATGAATGAAGTTCACTGCCGGATAGGCAGCTCAGAAAGGTTCCATTGCAGTTGCGACATTTCACATCAGGTTCACTGCCGGATAGGCAGCTCAGAAAATTCAATTTCCAAGTATTTGAGGAAACGGATTGTTCACTGCCGGATAGGCAGCTCAGAAACAATCGCGCGTTGATTGCTGGCCGCATCAAAGGTTCACTGCCGGATAGGCAGCTCAGAAATTGCCATGCCCAATAGCGGCCAGTGGCATGATGTTCACTGCCGGATAGGCAGCTCAGAAATGACTGCGGCAATCAAACGCTGGATCAAGCGTGTTCACTGCCGGATAGGCAGCTCAGAAATTGTCGATGCCAAATTCCTTCACGACTTCGCCGTTCACTGCCGGATAGGCAGCTCAGAAAGTGCAAGGAGTTGATCGCGGTATTGCCCAGTGGTTCACTGCCGGATAGGCAGCTCAGAAACAGCCTTCCAGGCCGCGCAGTTGACGGGCAGTGTTCACTGCCGGATAGGCAGCTCAGAAACTCGCTGGGCATTCATTCTGCTATCTGGCCGCGTTCACTGCCGGATAGGCAGCTCAGAAAATGGTGTGAATTCAACTGCAGCCCTGCCGATCGTTCACTGCCGGATAGGCAGCTCAGAAAGTTGAGGTACCCGCTCAGCGCTTGCTTGCTCAGTTCACTGCCGGATAGGCAGCTCAGAAAATAATAAAAAAGGGAGCCGAAGGCCCCCTCCTCGTTCACTGCCGGATAGGCAGCTCAGAAAATAAAGAAAACCCTTGCCTGCATTTTTTAAAAGTTCACTGCCGGATAGGCAGCTCAGAAAGGCAAAAAAATCCACGTTCAAGTTTGAAGGCAGTTCACTGCCGGATAGGCAGCTCAGAAAATCGCCGCAGCCGAGGCGCGGGAGGGGTGCCGGTTCACTGCCGGATAGGCAGCTCAGAAAATCCCGCGCGCCATCCACCTGTTTGGCCACGCGTTCACTGCCGGATAGGCAGCTCAGAAAAACAGCCCCTGCAAGCGCGACGGGTTTACCACGTTCACTGCCGGATAGGCAGCTCAGAAAATCCCGCGCGCCATCCACCTGTTTGGCCACGCGTTCACTGCCGGATAGGCAGCTCAGAAATTGTCCTGGACAACTTGACCAGCAGGTGCGGAGTTCACTGCCGGATAGGCAGCTCAGAAATGAGAGGCCTTCATTGCCGCTTCGATTATTTGGTTCACTGCCGGATAGGCAGCTCAGAAATTGATCAGCGCCATGGCCGGGGGTGGGCTCACGTTCACTGCAGGATAGGCAGCTCAGAAAATCATTGTGCTAACTCCAGAATGCTGCGAGTGGTTCACTGCCGGACAGGCAGCTCAGAAAATTAGAGTGCCGTCGAATAATCCATGGTTGAAGTTCACTGCCGGACAGGCTGCTCATAAAGCCCCGCCCGCACAGGTACAGGATGGATGGCCCTTCACTGCCGGACAGGCAGCCCCCAATCAACCGCGCCCGGAGACTGGACATGCACCGATGACTCACCGAAGAACGGATTACCGGCGTGCCGCGCAAAACAGAGGCAATGCGCTAGCACAGGTGGGGCCTGCTTGCCGGCAAGCTGCTGCAGTAATCTGTAGCCGCATGTGCTGGCTGGCGCCTCAGTGCGTCTGTGGCTGGGTGACAAAGGTGATGCGGTTGACACCTGCCTGCTGTGCCAGCGCCATCACGGCGGCAATGGCTTGATAAGGCGTGGCTTGATCGGCTTGCAGTTGCAGTTCCGCTTTGGCTGCGCGATCTGCCTGCAGCCGCTGGGCCAGGGCTTGCTGGCTGATGCCCTGGCCGTCCAGGTGAAGGCTGCCGTCGCGTGCCAGTGTCAGTTGCAGTACCTGCGGATGCGCGGTGGCTTGGGTCGCCACCGTGCGGGGCAGATCGATGCCGATGGCCTGCTGAAACAGTGGTGCGGTAATCAGGAAGACCACCAGCAACACCAGCATCACATCCACCAGCGGGGTGGTATTGATTTCCGCCATGGGCTGTCCCAGTTGGCTGGAGGTGGAAAAACCGTTGAATGCCATGGTTCACACTCCGCGGGCGGCAGCGGCAGTTTGTCGGGCAGCCGCTGCTGGTGTAGTGGTCTGGTACTGGCGGACCCCGGCCACCAGATAGGCATGCAGGCCA
This sequence comes from Aquitalea magnusonii, assembly GCF_002217795.2. Taxonomy (NCBI): domain Bacteria; kingdom Pseudomonadati; phylum Pseudomonadota; class Betaproteobacteria; order Neisseriales; family Chromobacteriaceae; genus Aquitalea; species Aquitalea magnusonii. Next base: position 401,930 of record NZ_AP018823.1, on the reverse strand, counting down.
TGGGCAAAACCTTCCAAGCCGGCCAGCATCAGCCGGTTGCTGCGCGTGCAGGCGTTATAGGCCAGCACGGCGGGGATGGCGACGAACAAGCCGATGGCGGTCATGACCAGCGCCTCGCCCACCGGGCCGGCCACCTGGTCTATCGTCATCTGGCTGCGGCCGGACAAGCCGATCAAGGCGTGATAAATGCCCCACACCGTGCCAAACAGGCCGATGAAGGGCGCGGTGGCACCAATGGAGGCCAGTACGGTGAGGCCCTGCTCCAGCCGCGACTGCGCTTGCAGCAAAGCCTGTTGCAGCATGCGTCCCAGATACGCTCCCGCATCCAGCTCTCCACCCAGGCCAAGGCCGGATTTGGCGGCATAGGCCTGCGCCGCCTGCGCGGCCTCGGCGGCCAGCCCGGCCACCAGGCCGCTGCCATCGTGTGCCAGCAACGCCTGTTGGGCGGCCTGTTGGCTGCCGGCCTGCCAGAAGGCTGGCACGGCATGACGCAGGGCCTGGCGCACACGCCACTGTTCCAGCAGCTTGATGGTCAACAGGCTCCAACTGGCAACCGACATCAGTAACAGAATGATGGCCAAGGCATGCGATACCACATCCCCTTGCTGCCAGAAATGGGCCAGACCCAGTTGTTTATCCATGAGGTGTCCTTGCGATGAGTCTGCCCTGGTCATGCATGGCCAAGGCGAAAAGTAATGGGAACGATCACACTGGAGGCAATGGCCACTGCGCCACGCCGCGCCGGGGTGAAGCGCCAGTTGGCTACGGTCTCCCTGGCGGCCTCGTCCAGCCGGATGAATCCGCTGCTGCGGTGGATTTCCACGGTTTCAGCCTGCCCTTGCGCCGATACGTGTACCCGCAGCAACACCTTGCCTTCTTCCCCATTGCGCCGTGCGGCCGCGGGGTAGGCCGGTGCCGGATTGTGCAGGTAGTCGGCACTGAAACCAGGCTCGGTACTGACCGGCGAATGCGCTTCGACCGGGCTGGGCGACGGGGCTGCCACTGACGCAGCCTGATGCGTGGCCATGGCATCCGTGGCACGGATGGTCTGCACGGCCTGGGCAAGCGGCGGGGATGATGGCTGGGGAGTCACGGGCGCAGGCCGCACTGGGGCGGACTTTGCCGCAGCTTGATGGCGGGGCTGGTGGCTGGGCTGCTGCGGCATGGCAGCAGCAGACTTGGCCACAGCAGGCAGCGGCACCGGCTGGGCGGGTAGCCATTGCACCGCAATGCTGGTGGCCAGGGTGCGGGCAGGCGGCATCTGCGCCAAGCTGGCCAGCCAACTGGCAAGGCCGCCATGCAGCAGAACCACCACCAGCACAATCACGGTGCGCTCGGGCTTGCATCTGGCCGCGGGCTCAATCACAGGCACCCACTCTTCTCCCCTGCTGTCAGGCAAGCACCGCGCCTGCCTATCCGGGTGCCACCTTAGCAGGATTCCACGCCCACCCCGTGCGACCAATTGCCGCAGCAGGCAAAGTTCCTTACTGCGGCAATTGGTCGCATTCCAGCCGGGATACGCGCCGGGCATCATCCACGCCGCTTAACAAAATCTGACGTCTTCAAAACAAGAGCGAGCCTTCCTGATGAGACACTGCGCAGCGTTTTCCCGTAACCGGCTGGTACTGGCCGTCACCCTGGCCCTGGGGCAGATCAGCCTGGCCCATGCCGACAATACCGACAAGCAATTGGCCGAAGTCACCGTGCAATCGCAGGCCGACAGCAGCCTGCCGGACAACCTGCCCGCCACCACCAGCAGCATGCGTGCCGACAGGATTGCCCAGACCACCAATGTCACCAGCACCGAAGACACGGTGAAATACCTGCCGGATGTCCAGGTGCGCCGCCGTTACATTGGCGACCAGAACAGCATCATCGCCACCCGCACCTCCGGCCAGACCAGCAGCGCCCGTGCCCTGCTGTATGCCGACGACATCCTGCTGTCCAACCTGCTGGGCAACAGCTACGCCTACCCGCCGCGCTGGAACCTGGTCAGCCCCGAAGAAATCAGCCAGGTCAATGCCATCTACGGCCCGTTCTCGGCCGAATATCCGGGCAACGCCATTGGCAGCGTCATCGTGCTGAGCACGCGCATGCCGGACAAATTCGAAGCCCATGCCAGCAGCACCCTGTTTGACGAAAGCTTCAGCCAGTACAAGACCAGCCAGCATTTCACCGGCAGCAAGAATGCCGCCATGCTGGGCAGCCGCGCGGACCGGCTGGCCTGGATGATTGAAGCCGGGCATCTGGATAGCCTGGGCCACCCGGCCAGCTTTGCCGCCAACCCCAACAAGTACACTGGTGCCAGCGCGGCCACCACGGTGAGCGGTGCGGTGAGCGATGTGGACACCACCGGTGCCAAACGGCTGATTGTCGGTGCCACCGGTGCCGAGCATTCGATACAGGACAATGCCAACCTCAAGCTGTCCTACGACCTTACCCCGACGCTGAAACTCAACTACACGCTGGGCTACTGGCAAAACAATTCCACGGTGTCGGTCAACAGCTATCTGCGCGATGCTGCCGGTAATCCGGTTTACACCGGCATCGTCAGCATTGACGGTCAGAAATACAATCTGGCCAATGCCTTCCAGCCCAGCAAAAAGCAGCAGGAACACCTGCTCAACGCGCTGTCCTTCAAGACCAGCACTGACGGCAGCTGGGACTGGCAGGGCAATATCAGCATTTATGATTTCAGCAAGGACAGGCAGCGCAGCGCCACTGCCGGGCTGACCGGTGCCGGCACCATTAGCGACCTGGCCGGCACCGGCTGGCAGACGGTGGACCTGAAAGGCGACTGGCGTCCTGACGGCGGCCTGGCCAGCACACACCAGCTACGCTTTGGCTATCACTACGACCATTACGCGCTGAACAGCCACAGCTATGCCACCAGCGACTGGCAGTCCGGCACGCAGGGCAGCCAGACCGCCGCCTTTGTCGGCAATACCCAGATTCACGCCCTGTTTGCCCAGGATAGCTGGCGGCTGCAACCCGGCGTGCAGCTGATTGCCGGTGGGCGTTACGAGTGGTGGTCTGCCTTTGGTGGGGCCACCAGCAGCGGCCAGAACACCTACCACGACCCGGCGCGCAGCCAGCAGTTCTTCTCGCCCAAGGCCGCGGTGGTGTTGGACCTGAACGATAAATGGTCGCTGCGTACCGCCTATGGCCGCGGCTACCGCACCCCGACCGTGGCCGAGCTGTTCCAGGGTTCAGTGCCCAGCAGCAATACCATCGTCAACAACAACCCCAATCTGAAAGCCGAGCGGGCCGATACCGGCGAAGTCACCGCCACGCGCCAACTGCAAGGCGGCACCCTGCGCCTGACCGCCTTCCGCGAGCAAGTAAGCGATGCCCTGCTGTCGCAGACCAACACCACCGTCACCCCCAATGTCACCAATATCCAGAACATTGACCGGGTAGTGACCAACGGGCTGGAAGTGGCCTTCGAGCAAACCGACATCGGCCTGCGCGGGCTGGATTTCAGCGGCAACATCACTTATGCCAAGTCGCAAATCCGCGCCAACAGCAATAACCCGGCCTCGGTGGGCAATCCCTTCCCCGGCATCCCGCGCTGGCGTGCCACGGCAGTGCTGAGCTACCGCCAGAGCGACAAGCTGTCGTACTCGCTGGCCGCGCGCTACAGCAGCTTCCAGAGTTCGGATGTGGGCAACACGGTGATCAATGGCGGGGTATATGGTGCCAACAGTGCCTATCTCATCATGGACACGCGCATCAGCTACCGGCTGGACCGCCAGTTCACCGTGGCGCTGGGCGTGGACAATCTCAACAACGACAAGAGCTTTGCCTACCACCCCATGCCACAGCGCACCAGCTATGCACAGCTGAAATTCGACTACTGAGCCGGCAGCGGGCTTGGCCTATGGCGGGAATCTGGCGGCGTTTGGCTACGCCGCTGCCGGCGTCTGGATCTAGCCAGCGGCGCTGGAGGCCAGGCTGCCGCTGCCGGTCAATAGCGCCATGATTTCCTTGTCACTGCGCGGCAGCGGCATATCAGCCGCCAGCAAACCGCTGCGGATGGCAAATTCCACCAGTTGTAGCAATAAAGACGGCTGCAGCTTGGCGGCTGCCAGTTGGCGGCGGTCCTGCAGGATGCGGCCCCGTTCGCCAAAGCCAATCAAGCGGCCGACACAAAACAAGGCAATGTCATCGGCCAGGCGGCATGCCAGGTCAACATCATGGGTGGAAAACACGATGGTGATGCCTTGCTGCATCAGCTTATCCAGCAGGTCGATCAGTTGCATGATGCCTTCGTGATCCAGCCCCGCCGTTGGCTCGTCCAGCAGCAATACCTCGGGAGCCATCGCCAGTGCGCCGGCAATGGCCACCCGCTTTTTCTGCCCGCCGGAAAGCAGGTGCGGTGGACGTTGTTCCAGCCCTGCCAAACCCATTGCCTGAATCGCATCAACCACGCGCTTGCTGGCGGTTTGCTGGTCCAGACCCTGGTTTAGCGGGCCAAAGGAAATGTCTTCAAACACCGAGGCGGCAAAAAGCTGGTCATCGGCATCCTGCAGCACCAGGCCCACTTTACTGCGCAGACGGTTCAAACCGTCGCGGCGGTAAGAAACTGGCTCCCCGCCCAGGAAAACCGTTCCCTGCCCGGGGCGCAAGCTGCCATTGAGATGCTGCAGCAAGGTGCTTTTGCCCGAGCCGTTAGGCCCAAGCAAAGCCAGGCATCTTCCCTGGCGGATGTCCAGATTGATGTCGCAGAGGGCCACAACATCGCCTGGGAAGCTAAAGCCCAGTTGTTCCACCCTGAGAATGGTGCTCATGCGTAGAAAACTCCCACCAGCAAGAGCAGCCCCAGCAGCAGGCTGATCCACGCCAGACGAATGAAGGACGATGGCTGCGCCGCTTGCAAAACATGAAACTCACCACTCCAGCCGCGCGCCGCCAAGCCATGTTCCATCCTGCAGGCCTTGCTCATCACACGGGGAAACAGATTGGCCAGCAGCAGCCCCAGGGAGCGCAGTTGCTGCTTGCGGTCATGCTGTCCCAGCCGTGCCGCCTGCGCCATATTCATGGCGTTGGCTGTCTCCAGCACCAGAAAAACCAGGCGGTACATCAGCAGGCTGATCTCAACGATTTCAATAGGCATGCCCAGCTTGCGCAGGGCTGACAGCAAATCGCCCAGCGGCGTGGTGAGCGCAAAAAACAACAGGCAACAGATGGCCGCAAAGGAGCGCAACAACAGGCCCAGTACCGGCTGCAGGCTGCTGGGTGCATAACTGATGCCATGGCTGGAGATGACAAACATCATGGAGAGTCCGGCGGTCAGCAGAAAACCGGCGGGTATCGACACAAACCGCAGCCATGCGCCCAGCGACACCCTGGCACCACGCAGGGTCAGCAGGGTCATGACGATGATGATGCACGGCGCAAGCGGAAAGGGTGGCAGGGAAAGGGCCAGCGCCAGCATGCCAAAAGCCAGCAAGGCTTTTTCACGCACCGGCCACTCCCGCCACGGACTCAGATGGGCATACAGGTCAATGCTTATCTTCATGGCGTGCAGCCAGGCCCTGACGCTTGCCGATTACATAGCCGATCACGCCAGCACCGATTGCTGCCTGCAAGGCAAACAGCAGGCTCTCCACTTCACCGCTTGGTGGTTCCCAAAGCGGCTCAAACCATGGCTTGTAGCCAGGCTGCGCATGGGCAATCGCTTCACTGGCCTGATCATCCGAACCGGTAAACTTTCCCCCACCTATAACCAGAGGCAGCACAACCAGTGCAACGGTGCCAAGCAACAGCCATTTGCTGCGAGATGGTTTGGACATTCAGCGTCCCTCCCCGGCCAGGATGCTGACTTTCTTGATATCCGCAACCTTACCCGCCAGTGCGTCCATCACCACAACAGTCAACATGCCCTCCGCAATCGCCAGCGGGACCTGCGTAAGCGCAAAGATGCCACCGAACTTGATGACGGAAGCCACAAACCCGCCAACCGGATCCGGATACGCCAGCGCCAGTTGAACGGAGGTCGTGACATAAGTGGCCAGATCACCCAGCGCAGCCGCCAGAAACATGGAAACAGCAACCGACAGGCCCAGTTTTTGACCTAATTTCCACAAGGCAAAGCTGACCCAGGGTCCGACGATGGCCATGGAAAACAGATTGGCCCCAAGCGTGGTCAGGCCACCGTGCGCCAGCAGCAGCGCCTGAAACAACAGCACAATGGCCCCCAGCACCGCCATGACGGCAGGCCCGAAAACAACCGCACCAAACCCAGTTCCGGTTGGATGAGAACATGAGCCCGTGACACTGGGTAGCTTGAGCGCAGACAAAACGAATGCGAACGCCCCTGCCGCAGCCAGGTTCATTCTGGCCTGAGGGCGCTCGGCAAGAATCTTCCTGATACGCCAGACGCCGCCGACAAAAAACGGAGCAGAAACAGAATACCAAGCAAGACAATGCTTGGCAGGCAAATAGCCTTCCATGATATGCATGATGATTACCCACGATGAAGGTGATGCGGACTCTGCAGCAAGCCCCCCGGCTTGATGACTAGCGCAATCACAAACATGGATGGCAGGTCTCCTGACTTACGGTTCAAGCAGCCTCATTCGTCTTCCCGGTTCACCGACTTGTTGGTGGATGCAGACAAGTCAACCAGTGACATCATGAATAAAGCCTCGCCGAATACAGTTGCGGGGGCAGTTGCAGCCTTTCACTGCATTCCCTTTTCACCGGTGATACCGGCACCATCGCAGGCAAGAGAATACGGCAAGTATTCAGGGCAGGCCAGCTTGCCGGGTTTATCTCCAGCCCGATCCCGCCTGCGCACAGGGGATTTTCATCTATATTCCACCTCCCCAGTTCCAGGCAGCCGGCAGTTGGCTGCGCACCCGGCACGCAGCCGCCACTTGGCAAAGCCGCGCCGCCAGCGGCCGCTTTATCCCAACCCGCACGGCATTCCGCTCCACACGCAATTTTATTGCGCATTTTTTGGTGGCGACAGCGCAGACCTATGCATTCATGCCACGCACCAGCAGGACGCATGACACAGGCCGCGCTGCACCGATTCCCGCAAATGAGGCGACAAATCGGGGCAAAACCAGGGGAAAACACCGCAGCCTGGCGGCGAAACCTGTCTTTCTTTAAACAAAATCGCCATATCCAAGCGCTTTTTTCATCAAAAACAGTGATGGATTATTTTTATTTCACAATGTGCGCTTGCAGCATAAATTCAAGAATACCTTCAATAAGAGCAGAAAATGCCACAGTGTTGCGCACTGCCAACAAAAATGGAATCGTGCTGGCTGCAAGGAATTCATGAAATTTACTAGTAACGAATACCAAGCAGACGCCATATTCCACCAGCAAATTGTGTAGTTAAATTACTACATACATAGGTGTAAGTATGTAGCAAATGCACTACATAAAATGCGTTTGACCGCCAATGACACAGAAATTAACAATGTCCCTGCTTTTGCGGTGGTCAAGTCGGGAATCACCAGCAAGCACCAAGCAAAATAAAAGTAGCAAAACAACAAACGAGACAATTTGGAGAAGACAAGATGCAAAACAAATACATTGCCCTGGCCGTGATGGCTGCCTGCGCCGGCTACGCCCATGCGGATGATGGCGTGACCATTTCCGGTTTCGTCCGTGCCGGCGTACTGCAATACAGCGCCGCAGCCAACAGCTCCTGGGGCTACACCACCAATCCCGCAGCGGCATCCACCACCAATGTGGCAGGCCGCGGCCAGATCAACTTCAATGGCGAAGAAAACCTGGGTAACGGCCTGAGCGCCATCTTCCAGGTGAACAACCGCTTTTCCCCTACCGGCAGCGGCTATGACGAAATGGGCAAGCAGGCGAATATCTTTGCCAGCGATGACAGCTTCGTCGGCCTGAAAGGCAGCTTTGGTATGATTCGCGCCGGCAAGGGCACCGGCAACGTGGAAGACGGCAAATTCGATTACAGCGTCTGGGCCGGCCCGGACAACCACCTGGGCTGGTACGGTGGCGTTACCGGCAACAATATGGTGCGCTACGACCTGCCGGGCAATCTGGGTGGCTTCTATGGTGGCGTGCAGTTCTCCACCGATGAAAACAAGACCACCAGCAATAGCGGCACCAATCGCTATTCGGTACTGGCAGGTTTCAGTGGCGGCAACTGGACGGTTTCCGCCAACTATGGTGCTTCCAGCAACACCACCAATAGCAATGCCAACAACACCAGCCAACTGGGTAGTAACCGCCAGCTACACCTGACTGCCAACTACAAGCCGATTGATGCGCTGGAACTGGCGGTGGAATACCAACGTAACAAGCTGGCTGATGACAGCGTGGTGAACGCTACCTCGCTCTATGCCTACTACACCATCGGCAATACCCAGTTGGGCCTGCAAACCGGGGTGCGCAAAGACAACTCCCCGGCGCTGGTACAAGGCACGGAGAAATACGTCAACCTGCTGCTGCATTACAACCTGAGCAAGCGCACCATGGCCTACATCGAGCTGTCGCATGACAAGCCGCAAGCGGGTGGCAGCGCGCGCAATGGCGAACTGATCGGCCTGTCCAAGAGCTTCTGATTTCCCAGCTTTCCCTCAAGTCAGTCAATCCTTTCGGGCCTGCATCATGCAGGCCTTTTTTCTGCACGGCGCGCTGCCATCCGCTGCTAGAATTCAAGCGCAATCCACAGGGTGTCTGCACTGGTGTTTGCTGGCACAGTAAATCACCCTCACAGGAAAGCCGCTCATCATGACACCCGCTCACCCAAACCGCCCCTGCACAGAACAAGACCCGCGCTGGCAGCAAGTATTGCAACGCAGTCCGGCGGCAGATGGACGCTTTGTCTATGCCGTCCGCACCACCGGGATTTACTGCCGGGCAAGCTGTCCGTCGCGGCTACCCAAACCGGAAAACGTGCTGTTCTTTGCTGATGGCCAAGCCGCCCGCGCCGCCGGCTTTCGCCCCTGCTTGCGCTGCACCCCAGATCAGCCTTCCCTCGGGCAACGGCAGGCCGCATTGATTGCACAGGCCTGTCAGCACATTGCCAGCACGGATGTCCCACCCAGCCTGCAGGCGTTGGCGGCAGAGGCAGGCATCAGCCGCTACCACTTCCATCGCCTGTTCAAGAACATCACCGGCCTGACTCCACATGCCTATGCCATGGCAATTCGCCACCAGAAACTGCAACAACAGCTGACAACTGCCCCCAGCATCACCGATGCCATTTATGATGCCGGCTATCAATCCAGCAGCCGCTTTTATGCGGAATCACGTCATCGGCTGGGCATGACGCCAGGCCATTACCGTGCGGGAGGAAGCCAGACCACCATTCACTTCGCCATTGCACAGTGCAGCCTGGGTGCCATCCTGCTTGCCCAGAGCCAGCTTGGCATCTGCGCCATTTTCCTTGGCGATGATCCGGGGGCACTGCTGCAACAATTGCAGGACCAGTTTCCCCATGCCGATTTACAGGGAGATGAACAGGTATTTGAGCAAAAGATGGCCGCCGTCATCGCGATGATAGACAACCCGCGTCAGGGGCTGGATCTCCCGCTGGACATTCGCGGCACCGCTTTTCAGCAACGTGTATGGCAAGCACTGCGCGACATTCCGCCAGGCCAGACCATGAGCTATGCCGAACTGGCAGCAAAAATAGGCCAACCCAGTGCCGCCAGGGCCGTTGCCCGAGCCTGTGCCGCCAACACCCTGGCGGTAGCCGTGCCTTGCCATCGGGTGATTCGCCAGAATGGAGAACTGTCTGGCTATCGCTGGGGCCTGGCACGCAAGCAGGCGCTGCTGGAACGTGAGGAGGACAATGAATGACAAGGATACATGCACATGCAGGATGATCTTTTTCCAGACAGCTGGCAGCGCCCTGCGCAGCAGATCCGCGACGGCGTCATCCACCTGCCCGGGCATGCCCAAGCAAGCGCCAGCCTGATCTGGCAGCAAGTGCAAACCATCTTGCAACAAGCACCATTACGCCAGATGCAGACGCCAGGCGGCAGGACGATGTCCGTATCGATGAGCAACTGCGGCACGCTGGGCTGGGTAAGCGCTTACGGCGGCTACCACTACTGCGCTACCGATCCGGCCAATGGTCTGCCATGGCCGGCCATGCCGACACAACTTGCCGCCCTGGCCAGACAGTGGGCGGCGGAGGCTGGCTTCAATGATTTCGACAGCAATGCCTGCCTGATCAACAACTATGTACCAGGCAGCAAAATGTCATTGCACCAGGACCGGGACGAGCGCGACTTCTCCCATCCCATCGTCACCCTGTCGCTCGGCCTGCCGGCCCGCTTCATGCTGGGCGGCCTGCAACGCAACAATCCCTGCCAGCACATCCCCTTGCTGCATGGCGACATTCTGGTGTTCGGTGGCCCGGCCAGGCTGTGCTTTCACGGCATCATGCCGCTGGCAGAAGGCAATCATCCCTTGCTGGGCCGGCGGCGCATCAGCCTGACTTTCCGACGAGCGTGAATGATCAGCCACAAAAAAGCCCGCCAAAGCGGGCTTGATCCTGCGGTGGTGTTTAGCGCGGCCAGGCCTGCAATACGAGGCTGGCATTGCTGCCACCAAAGGCAAAAGAATTACTGATGGCCGCCTGCAACTGCGGCGCAGCCACACCCTTGCCAAATACATGCTGTACCCGGCAGTTTTCATCCGGCTGCTGGCAGTTTGCCGTAGGAGGCAGTTGGTGGTGATGCAATGCCAGCGCCGTGATGGCGGCCTCCAACCCACCCGTCGCCCCCAGCAGATGACCATGCATGGACTTGGTGGCACTCACCTGCAAGCCAGGCGTCCCCTCTCCCCAGATTTGCTGCAGCGCCTCGCACTCCACCACATCACCCACCTGGGTGGCGGTGCCGTGGCTATTGCAATAGGCAATCTGCTGCGGTGTCAGGCCGGCATCTGCCATGGCAGCACGCATGGTGCGCACCTGGCCGGCAACGTCAGGCTTGGTGATATGCGCGGCATCACTGCGGCACGCATAGCCATCCAGCGTGGCGTAAATGCGGGCACCACGCGCCATCGCATCGTCCAGCCGTTCCAGAATCAGGAAAGCAGCCCCTTCCGCCAGCACCAGGCCGCTACGGGTCTTGTCGTAGGGACGGCAAGCCTGCTCCGGATGATCACCTTCCGGACTGGCCAGTACCTGCATGGATTGCCAGGCGTTGATGATGCCTGGCAGCAACATGGCCTCAGCACCGCCAGCAATCGCCTGGCGGATTTCGCCGTTGCGAATCGCCCGCATCGCTTCACCCAGTGCAATGGCAGAGGAGGCACACGCCACCGAGTAATTCACCGATGGGCCGGTAATGCCAAAGCGCATGCTGATATGCCCGGCCGGGGCATTGGCCATGCTGGCAATCACCGACAGAGGAGAAACGCGGGTACCGGTCTGGTAGAAATTCTGAAAGCCTTTGTCCAGCGCGGTACTGCCACCCATGGCACACCCCACATAGACTCCGACCTGCTCCTTGTCTTCCGGCAAGGCCAGTGCGGCATCATCCAGCGCCTGGGTGGCAGCGGCCACCGCCATCTGGCTGACACGATCCACACCTGACAGCTGCAAGCGGGTAAACCAGTTGGCCGGATCAAAATCCACCGCACCCACTACGGCAGGCTTGCAGCCGGTTTGATCACATGCCAGCCGCCGGATACCAGACACACCATCCATCAGCTTGGCAAATACCTCATCCAGCTGATTGCCAAGCGGTGAAATAAGACCAATGCCGGTGATGGCAACTAAGGTCTTCATTGCTTGACCGCCATATAGCGATCTACCAGATCGGCCAGTTCCTGCAGATTGGCCACATGGGCTTCTTCTTCAGGAATGGAAACCGCAAAGTGCTCTTCGATGGCAAACAAGAGTTCGATTTGACCAAGAGAATCAAGGCCATATTCGCTCAGGGCACGTTCTGCCTGAATCTCGTCGGCCTTCACACCGAATTTTTCTACAATCAACTGCTGGATCTGCTCGATAGTGTTCATCACATTGCCTTACCCGCACAGTCCGGCATCAAGATTGCGCATGGGGTTATATTTTTCATGTGGAGCCATTGTATGCCGCCCCTTCATGAAAATTTATGGTGTTTGTTGTCTACTTTTATGCCAGTTGTTGACAGGCGACAACTGTCCTGGTCAACACGCTGTCATCCGTTTGACACCGCCTAACTCATCGCTACTATAGTGTCATTACAAGATTTTACGCGATCATGAAAAAAGCCAGCACCCCGTGCTGGCCTTCAACTACCGATGGCAAGATCTAGACTGCTTCTACGTCGTTGTGTACATCGCTTTCACGCAAAACTTCCTGCGCCCATACCACCGAATCGATGTAATACCGGCAGGTATGCTCCACCTCAAAGTCCAGTACCTTGCACAGGGCATTGATACGCTGGTCATCGCCTTGTTCGCAGGCAAGCGCCAGGGCCAGATAGGGGCTGAACATGCCCTTGTTCTCGACCACCGCATCACGCACGGTCGGGGGTAATTCCAGCGGATCCAGCACATCGGGGAATGGCTGGTTGAGCAGCACATCCAGCAAAGAGAACATCCCGGTCAGGAACAAGTGCTCGGCCTCCAGCTTGTTGCCACGATAGGCCCCCAGACGCTCCAGGAAGCGGGCGCGGATGAGCGACTTTTCCAGCAAGGCCAAGGCGGTTCCGTCTTCCTTCTTGGCGGTGAACAACAGCATGGACAACCATTTGAACAGGGTTTCCCGTCCAAGCAGCAGCAAGGTTTCCTCAATGGTCTGCACCTTGCGCGCCAGCCCATTGACCGGTGAATTGATGAAGCGCAGCAGCTTGAACAGCAGCACCGAATCCAGCTTGAACTGGGCCTCCAGTTCACGCGGTTCGGCATTGGCCCGCAGCATGCGCATGATCTGCAGCACCCTGGTCTGGTTGCTATCCACCTTGCCGCTTTCCAGGCTGCGCACGGTGGCAATGAAGGGGCCGTGGAACAAGGCAAAGCGGTTGCTGCCTGGCGCACGCAGGCAGATGTCCAGATCCTCGGCCGTACCTACATTGCGCGCCATCCAGCGCGCATTGGGGTAACGGCGTGGCAATTGGTCCAGAATGGGAGCCAATACGCGGGTGGAGGGGGCGGCAAAGTCCAGCAGCATGAAATCCATGCGGTTGAACAGTTCGGGCTGCAGGCGCTCCACCAGAACCTGGGCATCAAAAGCCGCCGGTTCCAGCGCAAAACGCAGGCCCTTGCTGCGCAAATCATCCAGTATCGGCATGATTTCCACGGTTACGGGCTGCGCCAGGTCGGGCTCCAGCACGAATATCACGCTTTTGGCCGGCATCTGCAGCAGCAGGGGCTCGGAGAGCGAACTGATGGAGATATGCACCAGTGCGCGTCGGTAGGCCAGCAGGCGGAACACTTCCATGTTCTGCAGCGTGGTCAGCATCAGGCGGTCAAAGTCCTGCTGCTTGCCACCTTTTACCGTGGCTCCAGATTTGACGAAGAATTCGTAGGCCACCACGCGATGCTGGCGGTCCATCACCGGCTGGTGAGCCACGAAGCCAAGCGTGGGCGGCAACTGGTCAATCGGCTCTGGCTCGGCGCTGTGTTTGACCGGCGAGGCTTCCAGTTCTTTTTCAACAGCGGCGATTTCGTCAGCCTGGCTTTCTTCGTTTTTTTTCAGGCGACCGGCCAAACCGCCAATCAGGTTTTTAAACATGGTGTGCTCTCTCTTGATGCCCGGCTGTCATACAGTCTCGTTTCAGTCTAGCTGATTCGACCTGGGATTTGCGGGGTTTCCACCGCCACATCTCCACACTGGGCGCGATGGCGCAGCGCATGATCCATCAATACCAGCGCCAGCATCGCTTCTGCGATGGGGGTGGCGCGGATGCCCACGCAGGGATCATGACGGCCATGGGTTTCCATCACAATCGGATTGCCCTGTTTGTCGATGGAGCGCCGTGGCTGGGCAATGGATGAGGTGGGCTTGATTGCCATTGACACTTCGATATCCTGCCCGGTGGAGATCCCACCCAGGATGCCTCCAGCATGATTGCTGGCAAAGCCTTCTGGCGTCAGTTCATCGCCATGCTCACTACCTCGCTGGGTAACACAAGCAAAACCGGCGCCGATTTCCACTCCCTTGACCGCATTGATACTCATCATGGCATGGGCAATGTCGGCATCAAGACGGTCAAACACCGGCTCGCCCCAGCCAACCGGCACGTTTTCTGCCACCACTCGCAAACGCGCGCCAACGGAATCCAGGCTCTTGCGGATGGAGTCCATGTAGTCCTCCAACTGCGGCACCACGCTGTCATCAGCGGCGAAGAAGGGATTGGTATTGACTACATCCCAGCTCTTGAACGGAATGGCTACTTCGCCAATCTGGGTCATGTGTCCGCGAATCACTACCCCGTAACGCTGTTGCAGCCACTTCTTGGCAATCGCACCGGCGGCCACCCGCACCGCGGTCTCGCGGGCGCTGGAGCGGCCTCCGCCACGCGGATCGCGTACGCCGTACTTATGCCAGTAAGTGTAATCGGCATGACCGGGGCGGAAGGTCTCGGCGATATTGCCATAGTCCTTGGAGCGCTGGTCGGTGTTGCGAATCAGCAAGGCAATCGGTGTGCCGGTGGTCCTGCCTTCGTAGACGCCGGACAGGATTTCCACGGCATCAGGCTCGCGGCGCTGGGTGACATGCCGGCTGGTGCCAGGCTTGCGACGATCCAGTTCCTGCTGGATTTCCTCTGCAGAGATGGCCAGCCCGGGCGGGCAGCCATCCACCACGCAGCCAATGGCCGGTCCGTGGCTTTCGCCGAAGGAAGTAACAGTAAACAGCAGTCCCGTGGTGTTGCCTGACATCTTGATTCGTCCCTTGTCATTTCATCTGGTTTGGCCTGATTCTAGCACGGCATAACCGGACTACGATGACCAAGCTAAACCGGGCTGACGCCGGCGGAACCAGCCGGTAACCGACAAGCGCTGCTGCGTCGCCGGCAGCACTTCATGCCAGAAGCGGTCGGACAGGAACAACACCAGGGTCCCGGCGCGAGGGACGACATCCAGCGATTGCGTACAGTCGGCATCCAGATACAGCCGCATCTGGCCACCTGCCGCGTCGGGCCAGTCTTCATTCAGATACAGCACTGCAGTCAGGGTACGGGCATCGTCGTCGCGGAAACGGTCCAGATGCTTTTTATAAAAGCTACCGGGCGGATAAACGGCAAAATGGGATTCCAGATCCTCCAGCCCCAGGTAAAAGGCTTGGTTCACCGCCTGCCGCACCTGATCCAGAGTGGAAAAATAATGTGCAACAGCGGGGTGGGCATCGGCCGGTTCCAGCCAGAGTACCGAGTCGGAACGGATTTCGCTGCGGCGCCCCTGCTGTTCGGCCCGCCCGACTGCAGCTTCGTGGAAACGCCCTTCCTGCCATTGTGCCAGACAGCACTGCTGCAACTGGCGGATGGCTTGGGCGCTGAACAGCGTGTTATCCACTACCCAGCCATGCTCGGCCAGTTGCTCGATGATCTTATCCAGGCTGGCGGGTAGGATGTCGGTTTGTTGATTCATTGATGCGTTCTCCACTAGAGGCCGCAGTTCTACCACAGCGCCATTTGCGCGGGAATGACCTTGGTCAGTAATTCTCGATCACCTTGTCGTATCGACCGGCCAGCCACTCCAACAGCAGTGGAAAGTGATCGGCCGGGGCATCCGGGTGTGTCAGTAGCGAAACATGGTCGTAATCATGCCAATGCCCGGCCGCACGCCCCAGCAGACGCAGACGCGAAAGATGAGGACCGCTTTCATCACGAAAGCGTCGCACATCATCGGCATGCCCGCGGCACGGGTCGTTCCGGGCCGCAAAATATAGCGTGGGTGGCAGGGAGACATGGCGCGCCGCGGCACCATAATCAAAGCCATCATCACTATCCACCCAGGGGCGGCGCTGAGCCCAGCACTTGCTCTGTCGATGACTTTTTTCCGTTTCATCATCGGCTCCCAGCCCGATGCGCCTGGCCGGCAGATAGCCAAACATCCTGATCAGCCAGCGCGCCAGCACATTCCATACCAGATCGACTTCCAGAAATTTGCGCCAGTTACGCACCGCTATGCTGCGCTTGCTGCCGAAATAAACCAGAGATGCCACTTGTGAAGCCAGCCGGGGATGACGCAGCAGGCAGCTGCTCATGTGTACCCCGCCCCAGGAGTGCGCCATCCAGTGTACGGCCACCTCCCCTTTCAGGCGGCGGATCGCGCCATGCAGCGCGGGCAGATCGCGGCAGATGATTTCCGTCTGACCATGCTGGCTGGCGGCGCTGATTTTCGGGGTACTCTGGCCGCGACCACGCAGATCAGCCACAAAAACGTCGAAGCCGGCAGCGGCCAGATAATGCGCCAACCCCTTGCCGCTGTCGGTGTAAAAGATGCGGCCATTGGCCATTACGCCGTGGATCAGCAACACCGGTGCGCCTGCTGCATCCTGCCAGATACGCCGAATGTGCAGGACTTCGCCATCATCCAGGGACAATTGCCAATCCCGCTGCTGTGTTGCTGTCATGCTGCTGGCTCCGCCGGAACAATTCAAACGAATGTATGATTCCGACAAGCCAAGAGCAGGTCAATCTCCTTGCTTGGAATGGCGCAAAAAAAACGGGCTGCCGCAGCAACCCGTCTTATCTCGTCCACAAGCCGGCTCAGGCGTTGAGGTTCTTGTAGACAATCTCGTAAACATCCTTGGACAGCTTGCTGTTCAGCATGCGTTCCAGCTCGGCCTTCATCAGACCCTGCCGCACCGGCTCCAGCTTTTTCCAGCGATTGAAGGCGCGCACAAGGCGGCTGGCCACTTGCGGATTGATGACATCCAGCGCCAGTACCTGATCGGCCAGAAAGCGGTAACCACTGCCATCGACAGCATGGAAGTGGGCCATATTGTTGCCAAAAGTGCCAATCAGCGCACGCGCCTTGTTCGGGTTCTTCAGGCTGAATGCGGGATGCTCCATCGCGGCGCGGACATGGTCGAGCGTGCCTGCCAACTGGCTGGAGGCCAGCAACATGAAGAACTTGTCCATGACCAGAGCATCGCGCTGCCAGCGGGCGGCAAACGCGGTATAGCATTCGTCCCGCTCTTCACCGTCATGATCGCGCAGGGCAAGCATGGCGCCCATCTGGTCCGACATATTGTCGGCCTCCAGCGCCTGCTTGCGCGCGGCCTCTGCCGGCCAGGCCACGCTCAGGCGGGTCAACATTTGCAGGGTGCGGTTTTTCAGGTCGCGCTTGCCGGCATCTTCCGGCTTGTACTCGCGGGTCTGGTGAAGATGGTAGGCCTCATGCCATTCACCGCGCAGTGATTCGGCCAGTTGATCGAGCACAAAGTCGCGTACTTGATGAATGATGGCCGGATCAGCCACATCGACCATCTCCAGGATTTCCGCTTCGGACGGCAAGCCCAGCATCAGGGCGCGCAGCGCAGGATCGGCCGCATGGTCTTTCAACACGGCACGGAAGGCGGCAATAAAGGTTTCCGGCAATAGCAGCGGCTTGCCGGCAGCAACAGCATCAATCAACTGACGGAACAGGCGCTCGGCGAGCGTTTGACCGGCTTCCCAGCGGCAGAAGCTGTCGCTGTCGTTCGCCATCAGGAAGGCAAGCTGATCGTCGCGCCAGTCGTACTCCAGCTTCACCGGGGCGGAGAAGCCACGCAGCAACGAAGGTACTGGTTCTTCAGTCACATTGAGAAAAACAAAGGTCTGTTCGTCCTGCTTGATGTCCAGCACACGCGTACCGGTCAGCGCCAGATCCTCACCCTCCAGTTGGAGGGGCAGATCGCGGCCATCCGCGCCGACCAGGCCAAGCGCCAGCGGAATGTGCAGCGCTTGCGGGGCGGGCAGGCCGGCAATCGCACGGCAGGACTGCTTGACCGTCAGGGCGTAGCGTTGCGCGGCAGCATCGTACTGGCTGCTCACCTGCAGCAACGGGGTACCCGCCTGGCTGTACCACAAGGCAAACTGTTCCAGATCCACCCCGTTGGCGTCGGCCATGGCGGCACGGAAGTCGTCGCAGGTTACCGCCTGGCCATCATGGCGCTTGAAGTACAGGTCCATGCCCTTGCGGAAGCCTTCTTCACCCAGCAGGGTGTGATACATGCGCACCACTTCTGCACCCTTTTCATACACCGTCATGGTGTAGAAATTGTTCATCTCGATGTAGGAGTCCGGACGAATCGGATGCGCCGTCGGGCCGGCATCTTCCGGGAACTGCATGGCACGCAAGCTTTTGACATCGTCGATGCGTTTGACAGCCCGGCTACCCAGATCAGAGCTGAATTCCTGGTCGCGGAATACGGTGAGCCCTTCCTTGAGCGACAGTTGGAACCAGTCGCGGCAGGTCACTCGGTTACCCGTCCAGTTATGGAAGTATTCGTGGGCAATGATGGCTTCCACCCGCTGGAATTCTGCGTCGGTGCGGGTATCCTTGCGCGCCAGCACGGCCGAGGTGTTGAAAATGTTGAGGCCCTTGTTTTCCATGGCCCCCATATTGAAATCGCTGACCGCCACGATCATGTAGATATCCAGATCGTACTCCAGGCCAAAGCGCTGCTCGTCCCACTTCATCGCGCGCTTGACCGCCCCCATGGCAAAAGCCACTTTGTCCTGGTCGGCAGGCTCGGTCCAGATTTCCAGCGTCACTTCGCGTCCGCGCTGGGTAAGGAACTTGTCGCGCGCCGCCACCAGCTTGCCGGCCACCAGGGCAAACAGGTAGGCAGGTTTGCGGTAAGGGTCCACCCATTTTACCCAGTGGCGCTTCTTGTCCAGCACGCCTTCACCCACCTTGTTGCCATTGGACAGCAGCACCGGGTATTTCTGCTTGTCGGCCACAATGGTGGTGGTGAACTTGGCCATCACATCTGGCCGGTCCATGTAAAAGGTAATCTTGCGAAAACCCTCCGGCTCGCATTGGGTGAACAGATTGCCATTGGAAGCATACAAGCCCATCAGGCTGGTATTGGCCAGCGGATCCAGCCCGGTTTCCACTTCCAGGATGAAACTGTCCGGCACTCCGGGAATCAGCAGGCCATCTTCATTCAGCTGATAGCTGCCAGGAGCAAGACGCTCCCCGTCCAGGGTGAGGCTTAACAGGGTGGCCGAACCGTCCAGCCACAAATTGCCAGGCGCAGCAGACTTTTCATTACGCTTGATGACCAGACGGGAGTGCACACGCGTCTGCGCCTCCTCGATTTCGAACTTCAAATCCACCCGATCTACCAGATAAGCAGGAACGGTATAGTCTTTCAGATAGTTCACTTGAGGCTGCTGCGCCATTTTCGTCTCTCTAATTTTCAGGTCATTGCCGGTTAGTGCCGGTCTTGGTGATGAACCGTGCGGGATCACCGCCCCGGTTCGCTATCGATACACATCTTGTTGCTGCTACCTGCAGATCACGCTTGGGTGGCCGCCAGCCAGTCACCGCCGCCGGACTGCACATGCAGACGGCAGGTTGCTGCAGGCTGTGCCTGCAAGACCACCTCACGCACCAGCAGTTCATCACGCCGGAACAAATGCAGGGTAATCTGCTCTCCCACGCGATAACGCGCCAACATCTTGTCCAGATCGCCAGCCTTCAGGCCATCCAGCGCCAGCAGTACATCACCACCGGCCAAACCTGCCTGCTGGGCAGCGCTGCCATCCAGTACATTGACCAAGCGCAGGCCTAGCGGATCTGCAGCCGTTTTCACGCCCAGGCTGGCACGCGGCTTACGACCGGCAGCAGGCTGACCAATGCCACCAGCATCGCCGGCATGATCCGCGTAGTCCCAGCACATGTCTACCCCCTGCGTGGCCAACAGGGCTGGCAAGGGCAAGTCTGCGGTAGAGCGCAGGGCATGGTCAAAGAAGTCCTGCAGTGACAGCCCGCTCACTTGCTGGGCAATGCGCTCCCATTCATCTTCAGCCAGACCCTGGCCATCCGCCAGCCACTTTTGCCACAAGGCACGCATGACATCATCCAGCGACGTTTTGCCAGCACTGGCTTGACGCAGGGTCAGATCCAGCGCCAGTGCGGCCAGCGCTCCCTTGGTGTAATAGCTGACAATGCTGTTGGGACTGTTTTCATCCTGGCGGTAGTATTTGGTCCAGGCATCAAAGCTGGACTCTTCCAGCGTCTGCTTGAGACGACCGGCACCGCGCTGCACGCCACTGATGGTTTGTGCCAGCAAGCCCAGATAACGCTGTTGGTCTATCAGGCCACAGCGCAGCAGGGTCAAGTCGTCGTAATAGGAAGTGATGCCCTCAAACGCCCACAGCAACCGGGTATACGCCTCTTGTGACAGATCATAAGGACTGAAGGCCGCCGGCTTGATGCGCTTGACGTTCCAGCTATGGAAATACTCATGGCTGATCAAACCAAGCAGCTTCAGATAACCATCGCTGATGGCCGACTCGCCTTGCGCTGGCAAATCGTCACGGTTGGCCACCAGCGCAGTTGAGGCACGATGCTCCAGCCCACCGTAAATGTCCTTGCCCACATAGAGCATGAACACATAGCGCTCGAATGGCGCAGGGGTGCCAAACAGTTTGATTTGGTATTCGCAGATTTTCTTGGTATCGCGCACCAGGCGCTTGAGGTCGCCACGGAAACGGCCAGACACCACAAACTGATGCGGCACGCCGCAGGCTTTGAAACTGAGCGACTGGAAGTCTCCCAGCTCAACCGGGTGGTCCAGCAATTCGTCGTAACTCTCGGCACGGTAATGACCAAAGCCACTCTTCTTCACATCCCGCGCTGGCAGTGCCGTGGCAACCTTCCACTCGGCAAAATGCTTGCCCTTGGGTGCCAGTATCTGCACATCACAAGGTGCCGACTCGTAGCCATCCACGGCCAGAAACACGCTGCTGGCATTAAAGAAACCACGCGTTTCATCCAGATAAGCCCCACGCACCGACAAATCATATGCATAAACCTGATACACCAGGGTCAGGCTGCCACTCACCGGCTCTGCCTGCCAGGTGTGCTTGTCCAGTTTGCAGATCTGCACTTCCTTGCCAGCACAACTGGCCTGAATGCTGATGATGTGGCGGGAGAACTCCCGAATCAGGTAGCTGCCGGGAATCCAGGCCGGCAAGGTAAAGACTTGGCCTTTCCGGGCTGGCTTGGTTACCTTGAGCGTAATTTCAAAACAATGGCTAGCCGGAGAGCACGGACGAATGGAATAGAGGACGGGCGCGGTCATGATATGCCTGCAAAAAGGGCGAAAACAGCAGATTCTAGCACCGGGTCCACAGCACGGGGGCTGCCGATGACGATTTGACCTAAGTCAAGGGCTTGGACAGGCATGACAATATAATCCCCAGTAAGCGGCATCAGGCTAAGCGCCTGTTGCCTGCTCGCTTGAAATCAAGAAAATGGTGGACGTAAAAATCCCGCAGGCATACTAATCAACTGGCCCGTCATGGGTATTTGCTTTAGAATGCCTTGCTGAATAAATGGGGAAAAAGTGTGTGCCAAGCAGCGCTTTGTCAGGGGTTTTGGCAGATTGTTGTCAGCACGGGTCAAACACTTTGCTAGTCTGAAAAGTCAGCTTCCCCTGCGGCTTTCCTGCCACCTACAGTTTGGGGCAGTGGGCAGGAAATCAAGTCGCCATGGTTTGTCACGTTCTAAGTTAGCAACCTTGGAGAAAACCCTAAATGGAAACGCAATCCACTTATAACTATAAGGTGGTGCGCCAGTTTGCCATCATGACCGTAGTATGGGGCATTGTAGGCATGCTGGTGGGCGTCATCATTGCGGCCCAATTGGTGTGGCCGGAGCTCAATTTTGGGCCCTGGTTCCACTTTGGCCGCTTGCGCCCGCTGCACACCAACGCCGTAATTTTCGCCTTTGGCGGTTGCGGCCTGTTTGCAACTTCCTACTACGTCGTGCAGCGCACCTGTAACGTACGACTGATCTCGGACAAACTGGCCGCCTTTACCTTCTGGGCCTGGCAGCTGATCATTGTCCTTGCTGCCATCACCCTGCCGCTGGGTTACACCTTCGGCAAGGAGTATGCCGAACTGGAATGGCCGATCAAGCTGATGATCGCCGTGACCTGGGTGGTGTATGCCATCGTATTCTTCGGCACCATCGCCATTCGCAAGGTTAAACACATCTATGTAGCCAACTGGTTCTACGGTGCGTTCATCCTGGCAGTTGCCCTGCTGCACATCGTCAACAGCGCCTTTGTACCGGTTTCCCTGACCAAGTCCTACTCCGTGTACGCCGGTGCCGTGGATGCCATGGTGCAATGGTGGTATGGCCACAATGCCGTAGGCTTCTTCCTGACCGCCGCCTTCCTGGGCATGATGTACTACTTCGTGCCGAAGCAAGCTGGCCGTCCGGTTTACTCCTATCGCCTGTCCGTGGTTCACTTCTGGGCGCTGATCTTCACCTATATGTGGGCTGGTCCTCACCACCTGCACTACACTGCCCTGCCTGACTGGACCCAGTCGCTGGGTATGGTGTTCTCCCTGGTACTGCTGGCTCCGAGCTGGGGTGGCATGATCAACGGCATCATGACCCTGTCCGGCGCATGGCACAAACTGCGTACCGACCCGGTACTGAAGTTCCTGGTGGTTTCCCTGTCCTTCTACGGTATGTCCACCTTCGAAGGCCCGATGATGTCCATCAAGTCCGTGAATGCCCTGTCGCACTACACTGACTGGACCATCGGTCACGTACACTCCGGCGCTCTGGGCTGGGTTGGCTTCATCACCATCGGTTCCATGTACTACCTGCTGCCGCGCCTGTTCGGTCGTGAATCCATGCACAGCACCAAGCTGATCGAGGCTCACTTCTGGCTGGCTACCGTCGGTGTGGTTCTCTACATCGCCGCACTGTGGATCTCCGGTGTGACCCAGGGTCTGATGTGGCGTGCCCTGAATGCCGACGGCACCCTGACTTATGCCTTTGTGGAAGCAGTGAAAGCAACCTACCCCTACCACTTCGTGCGTTTCCTGGGTGGTACGCTGTACCTGACCGGTATGCTGCTGATGGCTTACAACACCTTCCGCACCGTTGCCAGTGGCAAGGCTGTTGACGCCAAGATTCCGGCCGTCAACGCATCGGCTCACGCTTAAGCGGATAAAGGTAGAAGAACATGGAAAAGATCCAGAAACTGATTGAAGAGCACGTTGGTTACCTCATCGTGTTCACCCTGATCGTGATCAGCTTTGCCGGCCTGGTGGAAATCCTGCCGCTGGCATTCCAGAAGTCCACGACCCAGCCCGTTGCCGGCGTCAAGCCGTACACCGCGCTGCAACTGGCAGGTCGCGATATCTACATCCGTGAAGGCTGCTACAACTGCCACTCCCAGATGATCCGTCCCTTCCGCGCCGAAACCGAGCGCTATGGTCACTACTCCGTTGCGGGTGAGTCGGTATACGACCATCCCTTCCAGTGGGGCTCCAAGCGTACCGGTCCGGATCTGGCCCGTGTAGGTGGTCGCTATTCCGACGAATGGCACCGTGTTCACCTGACCAATCCGCGTGACGTGGTACCGGAATCCAACATGCCGGCCTTCCCGTGGCTGTCGAAAAACCTGGCCGATGCCGAAATCATGCCGAAGAAAATGGAAGCCCTGCGCGCTGTAGGTGTTCCGTATACCGACAAGGATATCGCTGAAGCCAAGGCTCAAGTCGAAGGCAAGTCGGAAATGGATGCCCTGATTGCATATCTGCAGGGCTTGGGTCTCGCACTGAAGAACGTTCGCTAAGTCATGGACTGGGTAACGATTGGGCGTTCCGCCTTCACCGTAATGTGCTTCACCTTCTTCATTCTGGTGTTGTTCATTGCCTACAGCAGACGCTCGAAGAACCGGTACGATGAAGCGGCCAATGTGCCCTTTCTCGACGACGACAAGGTGCAGGAGGCCGATAACCATGATTCGGCTTCTAACGGAGCAAAACAATGAGTGATTTCGTAAGCGATTTCTGGGGCATCTGGATCACGGCCATCGTGGTTGCAGGTTTTGTTGGCCTGACCCTGCTGTTGTTCACCCAATCCAAGACCACGGTCAAGAAGGGTGAGCAGGTTGAAACCATGGGCCATGTATGGGATGGCGACCTCGAAGAGTACAACCACCCGCTGCCGCGCTGGTGGATGCTGATGTTCTACATCACACTGATCTTCGGTGCCTGCTACCTGGTTCTCTACCCCGGCCTTGGCAAATGGCAAGGTATTCGTGGCTGGACTTCCGTAGGTCAGTACAAGGAAGAACGCGCCCAGGCAGAAGCCAAGTACCAGCCGCTGTATGACAACTACCTGAAGCAGGACCTGAAGGCAGTTGCGGCTGATCCCAAGGCGCAGGAAATGGGCAAACGCCTGTTCCAGACCTACTGCGTACAGTGCCATGGCTCTGATGCACGTGGTGCCAAGGGTTTCCCCAACCTGACCGACAACGACTGGCTATGGGGCGGTGATCCGAAAACCATCGAAGCCACCATCCAGAATGGTCGTCACGGTCAAATGCCGGCCTGGGGTTCTGCGCTGGGTGAAGAGAAGGTCAAGGATGTTGCCAACTACGTGATGTCGCTGTCCGGCAAGAAACATGATGCCGAACGCGCCACCCGTGGCAAGGAAACCTTCACCACCATCTGCGCAGCCTGCCACGGCCCGGATGGCAAGGGTAACCAGCAACTGGGCGCACCGAACCTGACTGACAACATCTGGCTGTACGGTGGTACTGAGAAGACCATCATCGAGACCATCACCAATGGTCGCAACAACCAGATGCCGGCCTGGAAGGACTTCCTGGGCGATGCCAAGGTTCACCTGCTGTCTGCCTATGTATGGGGGTTGTCCAACAACGCCAAGGCGCAGTAAGCCTTAGCCAACATACTGCCCGCGCAAGCGGGCAGTATGCTTTATGACAAATATTATATCTATCTATATAATGAAACATCGGAAGATGCTTGCGCAAAGTTCATCCTTACAGTGAACTTTGCGAAATCCTCTTCAGGAAAACACCATGTCTGATTCGTTAAAAGATATACCGGTTAAAGTTGAACACACCCCCCCCTCCCCCAAGTCCGGTCAGGAAACCGTGTCCTTGTACGAGGCCCAGAAAAAGATCTACCCGCGTAGCGTGAAAGGGATCTTCAACAACTGGCGTATTCTTTTCGTGCTGGGCACCCAACTGGTTTTCCTCGGCTTACCATGGCTGACCTGGAATGGACGGCAGGCTGTGTTCTTTGACATGGTCAACCGCAAGTTCTTCATCTTCGGGCTGACCATCTGGCCGCAAGACTTTGTCTATCTTGCCGCCCTGCTGATGAGCTGTGCCTTCGGCTTGTTTGTCTGGACCACCATTGCCGGGCGACTATGGTGTGGCTATTCCTGTCCGCAAACCGTCTACACCGAAATCATGCTGTGGATAGAACAGTTGGTAGAGGGGGACCGCAACAAGCGCATGAAGCTGGACAAGGAGCCGATGAGTCTGCGCAAGGCCAGGCTGAAGCTGACCACGCACAGCCTGATGATCCTGTTCTGCCTGTGGACCGGCTTCTCGCTGGTTGGGTACTTCACCCCCATCCGCGATCTGGTCAAGGCCATGCCCACTTTTGATTACGGTCCTTGGGAAAGCTTCTGGATCTTCTTCTACGCCGGTTTTACCTACCTGCTGGCAGGCTTCATGCGCGAGCAAGTGTGCAAGTATATGTGTCCTTATGCCCGCTTCCAGAGCGTGATGTTTGATGCCGACACCCTGATCATTTCTTACGACGAAGCTCGCGGCGAACCGCGCGGCGCACGCAAGAAAGGGGTGGATTTCAAGCAACAGGGCCTGGGCTCCTGTGTCAACTGCGGTATCTGTGTACAGGTTTGCCCGGTAGGGATTGATATCCGCAACGGCCTGCAATACGAATGTATCGGCTGTGCCGCCTGCATCGATGCCTGCGATGAGGTGATGGACAAGGTAGGCTACCCGCGTGGCCTCATCCGCTACACCACGGAAAACGCACTGGAAGGCAAGTATCCGGAGAAGGATATCGTCAAGCACCTGCGCCGGCCACGCGTCATCATGTATACCGTTGTGCTGCTGATCGTACTGGGCGCGGCGCTGGGTTCGCTGGCCATGCGCAAGCCCTTCAAGGTGGACATATTGCGTGATCGTGCATCACTGGTGAAGGAGACAGATGAAGGCTTGCTGGAAAATGCCTACACCATCAAGATCATCAACACCACAGAACGTGATCAAGAGTTTAAAATCTCGGCAGACGGCCTGCCTGACCTGAAACTGGTCAGCGACAGCAAGCACATCAAGGTCAAGGCGACGGAAACCGAAAGCTTTGGCGTGCGCCTGCAGGCTGATCCGCAGGTTGCCACCAAGGGCAGTCACGAGATCCACTTCAAGGTAGAAACGGTAAGTACTCCGGTTCTGCATGTGGAAGAAAAATCCAGCTTCATCGGAGAGTAAATCATGCAACTGAGCCACCACGTTTCCCGCCCCTGGTATAAAGAACCCTGGGTATGGTTTCTGATCAGCTTTCCGCTGGCCGCAGTGATTGTCGGGTCATTTTTTATCACCACCGCCATCAGGACGGATGACGGCTTGGTCACTGACGATTACTACAACAAAGGCAAGGCCATCAATATGGAGCTGCGCCGCGATACGGCGGCGGCTGCATTGGGCATTACTGCGCAGGTCATGCTCAGCAGCGATGGCCGCAGTGTCACCGTCAACACCACCAGCAAGCAGGCCTTGCCGGATACGCTGACCCTGAAGCTGATCCATCCCGCCCAAGACGACTACGACGTCAGCACGGACTTGCACAAGCTGGCGGCCAACCAGTACAGCGGCAGCTTCAATAAGGAGCTGGTCAAGGCCAACCACTGGTACGTGCAACTGGAAGACAAGGGCAACCAGTGGCGCGTGCAGGCTGAATGGAAGCCGGAGCAAGGCCCGGTGGTGATGCTGGGGCAACCCAAGCTGGAGGCGGTGGAGTGAGCGCCCCGCTGCTACGCCGCAGCATGCTGGCGGCCAGCATGCTCGCCACCCTGGCTGGCTGTGCCAGCCAGCAGTACCAGCCGCAATATCTCAATGGCCAGGTAGTGCTCAAACAGGCGGCTTCCTTGCCACTGACCACCACACTGGTGCGCGTTCGCTTGCTAGATGACAATACCCAGGCCGATGCACCGGCCCGCCTGCTGGCGGAGCAGACGCTGGAAAAGCCGGCAGCATTTCCGCTGAACTTCTCGCTGTGCTACGACAAGCATGCCATCCAGCCGGGTGGCAGCTACAGCCTGCAAGCTCAGGTTTATGTTGATGGTGAATTGCGCCTGCAAAACACAGGCCGCATCAATGCCTTCAGCGTCAAGCAGCCGCAGCTGCAAGTTGAACTGATCAAGTAACCCTGCTGGGTGACAAAAAAATGGCTGCCTTGGGCAGCCATTTTTTTGCCGGACAGGCCAGCTTCAGCGCAGTGGTTTCAGTCGTGCAGTGAAATGACGCAGGATGGGCGGTTCATAGTCAAAGCCCAGACCACCAATGCTGGCTGCGCGCTGCTTCACATCGATCAGGCAGTCTGCAATGTAGTCCATATGGTCATTGGTGTAGACCCGGCGCGGAATGGTCAGGCGCAGCAACTCCAGCGGCGAGGGCTCCTGCTCCCCAGTCTGCGGATTGCGCCCCAGCAGCAAGGAGCCGATTTCCACACCACGCACCCCACCCTCCAGATACAACTCGCAAGCCAGGGCGTGAGCAGGAAACTGCTCGGCAGGGATATGCGGCAACAGGCGCTTGGCATCGACAAACACCGCATGACCACCGGTTGGATACTGGATGGGCACACCACCTGCCCGCAAACGTTCGCCCAGATACTCTACCTGGCTGATGCGGTAGGTCAGATAAGCCGGATCCAGCCCTTCCTTCAGCCCAATAGCCAGCGCCTCCATATCACGCCCGGCCAGACCGCCATAAGTGACAAAACCTTCCATCGGCACACAGCGCACCTGCACGGCGCGGAAGAGGTCGACATCATCCTTGAAGCAGCACAGGCCACCGATATTCACCAGCCCATCCTTCTTGGCCGACATGGTCAGCATGTCACCATGGCTGAACATCTCCATCACGATGGCTTCAATGCTGTGCGTGGCATAGTCCGGGTCTCGCTGCCGAATAAACCAGGCATTCTCGGCAAAACGGGCGGCATCGATAATCACCGGAATCCCATGCTGGCGTGCCAGTGCGCTGGCGGCACGCATATTGGGCATGGACACCGGCTGGCCCCCCGCGCTATTGCAGGTGACGGTAATGATCAGGCCGGCCACATTATGTGCGCCCTCACTGGCAATCACCTCCTCCAGCCTGGCCAGGTCAAAGTCTCCCTTCCAGTCATAGGCCGCTTCGGTATCCAGCGCCCTGGGGGTCAGCACGTTGATGGCACGGGCACCGGCGATCTCGACGTGTGCCTTGGTGGTATCAAAGTGATAGTTGGAAATGAACACCGGCTGATCACCACGACAGCGTTTCACCAGTTCCGGAAACAGGATCTGCTCGGCACCCCGTCCCTGGTGCGTGGGGATGGTGTGTTCGTAGGCGAATAGCTGTTTTACCGTATCGGCCAGGTGAAAGTAGTTGCGGCTGCCAGCATAGGCTTCGTCACCCATCATCAGGCCAGCCCATTGACGATCCGACATGGCACCCGTGCCACTGTCGGTCAGCAAATCGATATACACATCCTCGCCGCGCAGCAGGAAGGGGTTCCAGCCGGCTTCCGCCAGCGCCTGGCGGCGGTATTCCGGTGTGGTTTGCTTGATGGGTTCCACCATCTTGATGCGGAAAGGTTCAGGAATGCGTCGTGCCATGCGTAATACTCCCTTTGTGTCCTGGCCACGAAACCGGCGCACCAATACGGCTCCGCCATGCGGAATACCGGCGCAACCAAGCCAGAACAGATGATTCAATTGGAAAAAATGAATGCAGCAGAACGCAGCCGGTACGAATCGGCTACGTGGGGAGATCAGCGACGGGGGAAGTCGTAAGCCAGTACGATGTCGAGGGTAAACCAGTTTTTGGGCAGGCTACCATGGTTGGCAGCCGTCCGGGTCAAGCATGCCAACGTGTTCATGTGCAAACACCTCAGTAGAAACAATGCCGGATGGCGCGGCCAGATTACCTGTTGCCATTTTTCCTCGCAAGCAGATTGTCAATCATCCATCCAGACAGCTCAGACACTGTATCCATGCCGCCACGCAGGCTAAACAGATAGTCCCACCGCCAACGCTCTTACCGTTCCATCGGCCAGCACATGAGCGGCGCGCCAAGCGCTAGCCTGCAGTCTTGTCCAGCAGGCAGGGCAGCAAACAAGCCTGCAGACACAGAAAGGGAGCCTATCTTGCGCCGGGGCCACCCGGCACAAGCGCCTGCCCATGGCTTGGGAATGCAGAAAAATTCCCTTTCCATTGAAATACTTGCCCAATATCAAACATGGAATATTAAAAAATACTTATACTTTGCATTAACGGAAAAACCCGGCAAAAAAAGTTCCACAAAAACCTTTTTAGCCGCTACTATCGCCGCCTGCCGAAAAAAACCGGCAATAAAACACTACAACAAGCCATCAGAAATCCGGCTTCCCAAGCTGCACAAGGAAATCGTTATGACCACCCGATCCCATCCCAAAGGGCTGTATCTGCTCTTTGTCACGGAGATGTGGGAGCGCTTCAGCTACTACGGCATGCGCGCCATCTTTGTCCTGTTCATGATCAAGGCCCTGCTGTTCGACAAAGCCCACGCGGCCGACATCTACGGCAGCTATACCGGCCTGATTTATCTCACCCCGCTGATTGGTGGCTATATTGCCGACCGCTACTGGGGTAATCGTCGCTCCATCCTGGCCGGTGGTGTGCTAATGGCCGGTGGCCAGTTCCTGCTGTTCTGCTCCGGTGGCCTGCATGCCAGCAATGTGCCGCTGGCTTCCAGCTTGCTATATGCCGGCCTGGGTCTGCTGATTGCCGGTAACGGCCTGTTCAAACCCAATATTTCTTCCATGGTGGGTCAGCTCTATGCCAAGGATGACAAGCGGGTGGACTCGGCCTTCACCATTTTCTACATGGGCATCAACGCCGGTTCGCTGATGGCCCCGCTCATTTGCGGCACCCTGGGTGATACCGGCAATCCGGATGACTTCAAATGGGGCTTTCTGGCCGCAGGCTGCGGTATGTTGCTCAGCTTGCTGGTATTCAGCCTGTTCAAGAACAAATATTTGGTTACCCCGGAAGGCAAGCCGATTGGCCTGGCACCACAACGCCACCACGCCAGCGGTGCGAAAGTGGTGCATGCACCACTGACCCGAGTGGAAAAAGAGCGGTTGGCGGTGATTCTGATTGTGTCGGCCTTTGTGATTTTCTTCTGGTCGGCATTCGAACAGGCAGGCGCTTCGCTCACCTTCTTTGCAGAAGAGCAAACCAATCGCAATCTGCTGGGCTTTACCGTGCCCGCCTCCTACTTCCAGTCCATCAACCCGATTTCCGTGGTGATTTTTGCCCCACTGTTTGCCATGCTGTGGACCACCCTTGGCAAGCAGGGACGTGAACCGACATCGCCTGCCAAGATGGCATTTGGCCTGCTGTTCCTGGCCATCGGTTATCTGGTCATCGCCTTTGGCGTGGATGGCCTGGAACCTGGCGTCAAGGTCAGCATGCTGTGGCTGGTCAGCCTGTACATGCTGCACACCTTTGGCGAGCTGTGCCTGTCGCCCATCGGTCTGTCGCTGGTGGTCAAGCTGTCGCCGGCACGCTTTACCAGCCTGATGATGGGCATCTGGTTCCTGTCCAATGCCGCCGCCAACAAGCTGGCCGGTACCTTGTCCGAGCTGTATCCGGACTCGGCCAAGCCCGCCCCGCAACTGCTGGGATATACCATCAACAATCTGCATGATTTTTTCATGGTATTCGTGGCCATGGCGGGTATTGCTGCGCTGATTCTGTTCCTGCTGTCCAGCAAGCTGAAAAAGATGACGCACGACCTGCAATAGCAACGCCCATCCTGCCTTGCAGACACGCCGCCTACGGGCGGCGTTTTGCATCAAACCGCAGTGCTGCTTAAGACTAAAACAAGGCTGGCATGGTAAGCTGTGCGGGTTTTTTCCGACTTTGCCCGGCCGCCCGTGGCGTGCTGACTGGACTTCATGAAACCGTCCTCCAACTCCAAATGGCAACGCCTTGCCATCTATGCTCTGCTTGCCCTGCTGCTGATTCGCCTGCTGGCGATGTGGGCCATCCCCCTGACCGACACCACCGAAGCGCGCTATGCAGAAATTGCCCGCAAGATGCTGGAGACCGGTAACTGGGTGACCCTGTGGCACGACTATGGCATTCCCTTCTGGGCCAAGCCGCCGCTTTCCACCTGGACCTCCGCCGCCAGCATGGGCTTGTTTGGTGTCCATCCGCTGGCGGCACGGCTGCCGGCCTTGCTGCTCTCCATGGCGGTTTTGTGGCTGGTGGCCGATGCCGCCCGCCAACGGCTGGGGCGTGACGCCGCACTGGCTTCTGCCCTGATACTGGCAGGCAGCCTGCTGTTTTTCGCGGCCGCAGGAACGGTGATGACCGACCCGGCGCTGATGTTTTGCGTCGCCTTGTCCCAACTGGCGTTCTGGCATGCCATGCAGGGGCGTGGCACACGCTGGGGCTATCTGTTTTTTGCCGGGCTGGGACTAGGCCTGCTGGCCAAGGGGCCGCTGGCGATTGTGCTGGTTGGCATGCCGATTTTCTGCTGGGTATTGCTGCGCAATGGCTGGAAAGCCATGTGGCAACGCCTGCCGTGGATCAGCGGCAGCCTGCTGATGCTGGCCATTGCCCTGCCCTGGTATCTGCTGGCGGAATACCGCACGCCGGGCTTCCTCAATTACTTCATCATGGGCGAGCATGTCAGCCGCTTTCTGGACCCGGGCTGGAAGGGTGACAAATACGGCTATGCCCATGCCACCCCACGCGGCATGATCTGGCTGTACTGGCTGGGGGCTATCTTTCCCTGGTCACTGGCCATGCTGGTCTGGCTGGCGCGTCATGGCAAAAACATGCTCAAGCGCAGTGCCGACAACGATGGCTGGCGCCTGTACGTGCTGCTGTGGAGCCTGATGACGCTGCTGTTCTTCAGCATTTCCGGCAACATCATTTTCCCCTACCCACTGCCCATGCTGCCGGGCTGCGCCCTGCTGTTTGTCACGCTGTGGCATGGCAGCCGCCAGCCACAGCAAGGCAGCAGCCTGCCCTGGCTGGCCATGGTGTCTGGCGTTCTGTTGTTGTTGGGCGTTGGCCTGCAGTGGACACAAGGCCAGCGCTATTTCCGCACCCAACAGCTAGTGATTGCCGCCTGGCAGCAACAACAGCCGGCCCCAGGCAGCACGCTGATTTTCTGGGACAGCCGGCGCGAGTTTTCTGCCGAGTTCTATAGTGGAGGTAAGGTCAAAACCACACAAAAGCCGCAGGAACTGCAGCAACTGCTGGCCGCTGGTAACAGCCACTTCATTGTTACCGAGCAACGTGACCTGCCCAGCCTGCCCGCCGACATCAAGCAGCGTTTCCAACCCATTGCCCGCTTCGAGGTGATGAAGGACCAGATGCTGCTGCTGCGCGAACGCGTCGGCAAGCTAACACCATAAACATCAGGAGACGCCGATGACCACAACGCCACCCAGCGCCTTCGTTCCACCCTTTTTACTACAGCAACGTGCTGCGGAGCGCCCCGCCAACCCGCTGGTCAGCTGCATCCTGCCGGCCTACAACGAGAGCGAAAACATCGTCCCCATGCTGCAAACGCTGCATGACTTGCTGACTGAGGCGGGCTTTCGCCATGAACTGATTGTGGTGGATGACGGCAGCCGCGACGACACCGTGGCACAGGTGATGAGCCAGATCAGCCTGTTGCCGGTAACGCTGATCCAGTTGTCGCGCAATTTTGGCAAGGAACTGGCGCTCACCGCCGGTATCGACCACGCCAAAGGCGACGTTGCCGTGCTGATCGACAGCGACTTCCAGCATCCGCCGGCCATGGTGCCGGAATTCCTGCGCCAGTGGCGTGCCGGCTACGACATGGTGTATAGCGTCCGTGCCAGCCGCGACAGCGAAACCCTGGGCAAGCGCCTGTTCACCCGCGTGTTCTACACCCTGCTCAACAGCGGAGCGCGTCACAAGATTCCGGAAAACACGCAGGATTTCCGCGTGATGGACCGTTGCGTGCTTGAAGCGCTGCGCCAGATGCCGGAGCGCAATCGCTTTATGAAGGGCCTGTATAACTGGGTGGGCTTTACCCAATTGCCAATGGAAACCCATACCGCCGAGCGCCGAGCCGGCAAAAGCAGCTTCAACTTCTTCAGCCTGCTAAACCTGGGGCTGACCGGTCTGACCGCCTTCTCCAATGTGCCGCTGCGCATGTGGACGCTGATTGGCAGTGCCATCTCGCTGGCGTCCATCCTGTATGCCGCCTGGGAGTTGCTGCACACCCTGCTGTTTGGCAACGACCAGCCCGGCTGGCCCACGCTGGCGGTGGCCGTGTCCTTTCTGGGTGGCGTACAACTGCTATCCATCGGCATTCTGGGCGAGTATATCGGCCGCATCTTCAGCGAAGTGAAACAGCGCCCGATTTATCTGATCAGCCGCATCAGCAGCGCTCCCCAGGACCAACCATGAACCGTGAGTTGCTCTGGTTTGGTATCGTCGGTGTCAGTGCCATGCTGCTGCACTTTCTGCTGGTGGCCGTGATACTGGTACCGTTTGGCCTGCCTCCGCTGCTGGCCAATATCCTGGCCTTCCTGCTGGCCTTCCAGGTGAGTTACTGGGGGCATCGGCACAAGACATTCGAAGCCGTCCACGTACCACACCGTCAAGCGCTGCCACGCTTTTTCATGGTGGCCTGCCTGAGCTTTGCGCTGAATGAAGCCATGTATTTCGTGCTGCTGCGCTTCACCCCGCTGGATTACCGTCTGGCCCTGCTGCTTGTCCTGGCCGCCGTCGCCGTGTTCACCTTTGTCTTCAGCAAGCTGTGGGCCTTTGCCGGCAAGGAGCAGGCTGCATGACGCCGCGCCGCCTTACCCTGTGTGCCGATGACTATGCCCAATCGCCCGCCATCAGCCAGGGCATTCTGCACTTGTTGCAACGCGGCCGCCTGTCTGCCACCAGCGTGATGACGCAGTCGCCGCACTGGCCGGCGCTGGCAGCGCCTTTGCGCGAGATGGAACAACAAGCCGACATCGGCCTGCATTTCAATCTGACTCACGATTTTGCCGACGGGCCGCAGTTGATCAAGCCCTTGTCGCACTGGCTGCTGCTCAGCCAGTTGCGCTGTTTGTCCCATACCGCCTTACGCGACAGCCTGCTGCGCCAGATCGACCTGTTCAGCCAGCATCTGGGCCGGCTGCCGGACTTCATTGATGGCCACCAACATGTGCATGCCTTCCCCCAGGTGCGCGACGCGCTGTTTGATGCCATCGCCCTGCGCTGGACTACAAACAGCAAGCCCTATCTGCGCGCACCGGACCGGCTGGGGCATCCGGGTGACAGCAAGCTGAAGGCGGCGGTGCTGCGGCAGGCATGCCGTGGCTTTGCCGCCGCAGCCGAGCAAAACGGCCTGCGCTGCAATCCGTGGTTTGCCGGACTGTATGCCCTACAGCCGCAAGCCGGCTTTGCCACGCTGATGCAGCAGTGGCTGCAGGCATGTCCGGATGGTGGCCTGATGATGTGCCATCCTGGCCTGCCGGCAGACGACGCCAGCGACCCTATCGCCCCTGCCCGTGCGCTTGAGTATCGCCACCTGGGCAGCCAGGCCTTTGCCGAGGCTTGCCAGCAGGCCGGCGTGCAACTTGGCAGGTTCCAGGCTTAAACACGTGGCCAGGGCAAGGCCCAGGGTTGGGCTGCCTCATGCTGCAGGCAGTCTCGCAGTGCCGGGCTGAGGAAGTGTTCGCCCTGATCGGGCGGGCAGACAAATGAAAACGCCTCGCCGTCCAGGCGGAAACGCAAGGCATAGGCGTGCAGATAGCCACGATCCGCCGCGCTGCCGCCATACAGGGTGTCGCCCAGAATCGGTGCCGACTGCGACTTCAGCGCCACCCGCAACTGGTGGGTCTTGCCGCTGTGTGGCCGCAACAGGAACAGACGCAAGCCCGGTTGTACCGAAAAACTGAAAAACTGGGTAATGGCCGGATTGTGCATGGTGGGGAGCAAGCGCCATGCGCCGCCCCGCCCTTTTTCCATATCGCCCTTGATCAGGCCCTGCTTCTTTTGCGGCTTGCGATCCGACAGCGCCAGATAGTATTTCTCCACCGCATGTTCGGCAAAGGCGCTGCCAAACTGGCTGGCCACCTGACTGGAACGCGCCAGCAGAATCAGCCCGGAGGTCAGCCGGTCCAGGCGGTGTACCGGCCACACAGCGTCATCCTGCAAGCCTGCACGCACCGCGTCCAGCAAGCCCTCTTCCTCCCCTTCCCGGTGAAAACTCACACCGGGATGCTTGTTGATCAGATAAAAGCGCGGGTCGCTGTACAGCAGGGTAAACATGGGGTGGCTACCTGGATGAATGGGCAAGGCGGCGATTCTACGCGCTCAGCAGGGATCGCTGGTTTTTTGCTGCGCTTCCATGCGCAATTTCTTGCGGATTTCCGCATCACGGAAACGTTTTTTCTGTTCATCCGTTTCCAGACTCAAGGGCGGCACGGCCACCGCCTTGCCGTTTTCAAACGCCACCATGGTGAAATAGCAGCTATTGGTATGGCGTACCGAGCGCTGCTGGATGTCTTCAGCCACCACCTTGATGCCGATTTCCATCGAGGTACGGCCTACATGGTTGACACTGGCCATGAAAGTGACCAGCTCCCCCACATGGATGGGCTGCTTGAACAGCACCTGATCCACCGACAAGGTCACCACATAGCAGCCGGCATAGCGACTGGCACAGGCATACGCCACCTGGTCCAGCAACTTGAGCAATACGCCACCATGGACATTGCCGGAAAAATTGGCCATATCCGGCATCATCAATACTGACATCACCAGCTCACGCTGGTTTTCCTGGCTTACCTGCTGTTGCATCGTCTTGCTTTCCTGGCTGTTCATCATGACACTGGCCGTCATTCTGCCGCAGCGCCCGCCGGCTGTCTTGCCAGAATAAGCCGTCAGCCCATCCCCCATCGATAAAGACAGCACCTTGCACGCTGCTTGCCGGTCGCTAACACCCGGCAGACAAACCCCGAAAAAATGCTTTAATTCAAGGCATTGGCTGAAAACATGCACTAGACTGAAAAGGTTCAGGATGGTGTGACATCATGAGTATTGCTTCCATCAGCAGCAGCAGCAGCAGTGTCTATAGCAGCAGCGGACTGCAGCACGGGCCAAGCTGCAACTGTCCGTCGTGCAGCACGGCACGCATGGCCGCCATTGCCACCCCGGTTCCTGGGGTGACTCCCCCCTCAGCTTCCGCCATCTATAGCGGATCCCCGCTCACGCCTGAGCAGCAAAAACAGCTGGACGCCCTGCGTTCGCGCGATGCCGATGTGCGTCAGCACGAACAGGCGCACATGGCCGCAGGCGGCGCACTGGTCAGCGGCGGGGCAAACTACAGCTATCAGGAAGGGCCGGACGGCAAGCAATATGCGATCGGCGGAGAAGTCAGCATCCGCTTGGCCAGCGGGCAGAGCGCAGAAGAAACCCTGGCCAATGCCCGGCAAGTGGCGGCAGCCGCGCTGGCACCGGTCGATCCATCCGGACAGGACCGCTCGGTGGCCGCAGCAGCCCAACAAATGGCACGCGCAGCCCAGGCCGAAATCGACAAGCAGCAGCGTGAGAAACTGCAGCAGGCGCAGCACAATCCTGCACTGGCCACCACCAAGGCCATCTTTGCCGCCATCGCGCATTCTGCCGACAGTAGCAAAGGCAGCAGTGTGGATACCTTTGCTTGATTCTCAAGCGACAAAAAAAATGGGCTGACCGGATAGGGTCAGCCCGAACAACGCTCGTTTTGGGAGTACAACAAGAGGAGAGACACCACACACCACTCCCGATGGCATGGGCTTACTACAGAGAAATCTTCAATCCGGTGCGTCTTAGACGAACCAGGCAATCAGTGGGGCGGCAAACACCGTGGCAATGCCACCCAGCATCATGGTCAGGCTGGCAACCACGCCTTCTTCCGCTCCCAGTTCGTTGGCTTTGGCGGTGCCGGCACCATGTGCGGCAGCACCCAGCAAAGCCCCCTTGGCCAGACGCGAACGCAGGGGCAATAGCATCAACATCAGCTCACCCAGCAACATGCCGGCCACACCGGTAATCACCACAAACACCGCGGTCAAATCCGGTGAAGCACCAATGCTCGATGCAGTGGCCATGGCAAACGGCGTACTGATGGAGCGCGGTGCCAGGCTTTTTTGCAACATTTCAGACAAACCAAAAGCCCGTGCCAGCCATACCGAACTCATCACGGCCACCGGCATCGCCACCAGCACACCGCAGCTCAGTGACAGCGCATGCTTGCGTATCACCTGGCGCTGCTCGTAAATCGGGATGGCAAATGCCACCGTGGCCGGGCCAAGCAGCCAGCTCAACCAATGCGTATCCTGAAAATAAGTGTGGTAAGGAATATGTCCCACCACCACCGCGCCAATCACCAGCAAGGGCACCGCCAACAAGGGCGCAGTCCACCAGTTGCCAGTACGGCGGTACAATTTCTTTGCCAGCCAGTACAGCGCCAGCGTCAATACCAGACAGCCAAAAGCCAGCAGGTTTTCCATCTCACAACACCCCGTGCTGTCGCTTGCGACGCTTCAGCAGGATTTCAAACTTGTAACCGGCATCCACCACCAGCGAAGTGACGGTCATCACCAGCACGGTAGACAGCAGGATCACCAGCACGATACGCAGACCAATGCTGCCCATCAGTTGCGGGTACTGCACCACGGCCACCGTGGCCGGAATGAAAAACAGCAGCATCTCCGCCAATAGCCAGCGTGCTCCGCTCTTGCACCAGGACAAGGGCAGCCAGCCCAGGGCCAACGCGGCAAGCACCAGAAACATCCCCAGTACCCCAGCCGGAATTTCCGGCAAGAAGGCATGGCTCAAGCGACTGGCCAGCAGCCACACCAGGCAGAGCATGCACACCTGCAATACAGTGGCCAGGCTTTGCTTTACCGCAGGATTGGACAGGCTTTTCATGGTGCGCTCACTCCATCAGCAGCAACGAGTACCGAGTATAGTCGCGCCCATTTCATTCAAAAAATGAATTAAAATTATCCTACTCATTCTCAAAAGGAATCGATTATGGACATCCGTGCGCTGCGTTACTTTGTGGAAGTAGTCAAACGCCATAGCTTTACCAAGGCTGCCGATGCGCTGTTTGTCACCCAACCCACCATCAGCAAGATGGTGAAACAGTTGGAGGAAGAACTGGGCACACCGCTGATCATCCGCGAAGGCCGCAGCTTCCGGCTGAGCGATGCCGGCAAGGTGGCCTTCGAGCGTGGCATGGATGTGCTGTCCGCCATGAACCAGTTGAAAAACGAACTGAACGATCTGGCCGGCCTCACCCGCGGTGAACTGGTGGTCGGCCTGCCGCCCATGGTGGGCGTGGCCTTTTTTGCGCCGGTAGTAGGCGCATTCCGCGAGCGCTACCCCGGCATCGAGCTGAAGATGGTGGAAGACGGCGCGCTGGCCATCGAAAACAGCGTGCGTAGCGGCGAACTGGAAATCGGTGTTGCCGTATTGCCAGTGGACAACAGTTTCTTTCAGCAATTTGCCGTGGTGCGCGACCCCTTATGCCTGATTGCCCCTGCCGGCTCCCCCTGGCATGGCCGCTCCACCGTTACCCTGCCGGAAATCGCCGACCAGAACTTTGTGCTGTATCCGGAGGACTTCACCCTGTCCAGCCGCATCAGCCATGCCTTCCGCGAAATGGGCAAGCCGCTGAATATTGTCGGCCGCAGCGCGCACTGGGACTTCATTGTCGAACTGGTGAATGCCAGACTGGGCATCACCCTGCTGCCTCGCTCGGTGGTGGAACGGCTGGACCGCAGCCAATATGATGTGATTCCGGTGTCCAACCCCTGGCTGATCTGGCATCTGGCGCTCATCTGGCAGCAGGGCGGCTATCTGTCCCATGCCGCCCGCGCCTGGATCGCCGTCACGCAGGAAGTACTGGGAGGACTGCAATGAAACGCCATGACTTGCTCAGACTGATCACACTCTTGCTTTGCCTGTGGCTAAGCGGCTGCGGCACCTTTGGACTGAAAAAACCGCAAGTCAGCCTGGTGGATATCCGCCCGGCAGCCTCTACCCTGCTGGAACAGAATTTCGACCTCACCCTGCGTTTGCAGAACCCCAACACCGTGCCATTGCGTGCCAGCGGGCTCAGTTTTGAACTGAGCGTAGCCGGCCAACACATGGCCAGCGGGGTAAGCAATCAGGCGATCAATGTGGCCGCGCTGGGCGAAAGCGAAATCCAAGTCCGGGTGCATACCTCGCTGGGCAGTTGGCTAAAGCAACTGGGCAAGGCCGTGCAGGGCGATGGCAAACTGGAATACCAGCTGCAAGGCCGGCTGGAGGATTTGCAAGGCGTCGCCAGTCTGCCGTTCAGCAGCAGTGGCGAGTGGAAGCTGCCGTAAGCGGCTTAGCGTCGCTGACAAAAATGCTGCCGCGGTGTTGCGCCGCCTTGGCGTACGGATGCTACTGTCTGCACAGGCGCGGCTGCTCCAGGGGGGCTACCCTGTTTTGTCAGCCGCTCTTATTGCCGTGGGACTGCCACACAGTCATTGCCTTCAAAGCTGACCGATTCAATCAGCTGGGTCTTGGCATTGACCACAAAATTGGTGGTGCAGCTATAGTGCATGACACCACCACCGATGCTGCCATCGTAAACCCAGCGCCCCGGTGTTTCGATCACCCGGCTCTGACCGTTTTCCGTCACGGTAAAGCGACTGCCCGGCTCGAAGCGGCGGTTGTCAAAATACGGCTGCTGCTGGGTATAGGACTTGCTGTAGGTGTATAGCGTGTTGCCATTGGGCATGGGCATGCTCTTGCTGGGCGCACCCCATTGTGCCAACAAGGCATTGGCGTCCTTGCCCTGCCAGTAATACGCCTTTTGTGCATAGCCCTCGCGGGTGGGGAAACTGCTGCAGGCGCTGGTAAGCAGCACCAACAGACAAAGCCATTTACGCATCACATTCCTTTCCTCGTTCACTTGCTTGCCCTTGCTGTCCGACCAGGCAGCAGATGCCAAGTTCTAGCATAAATCGCCGGCTGACAGCAGTCCGGCATGACATGCCGCGACTGACCATAAAAAAACGCCACCCGGAGGTGGCGTTTTTGCTGCAGCAAGTGAAACCTGCAATCAGATCATGCCCTTGGACTTCAGCAGTTCGAACATGGTCTTGCCGATTTCGGCCGGGCTGCGGGTGTAGGCGATGCCAGCCTTTTCGAAGGCCTTGAACTTCTCTTCGGCAGTACCCTTGCCGCCAGAGATGATGGCACCGGCGTGGCCCATGCGCTTGCCCTTGGGAGCAGTCACACCGGCGATGTAGCCCACTACCGGCTTGGTCACGTAGGCCTTGGCAAATTCAGCCGCTTCTTCTTCGGCGGTACCACCGATTTCACCGATCATCACGATGGCGTCGGTATCCGGATCGTCCTGGAACAGTTTCAGGGCATCGATGTGGCTGGTACCCGGAATCGGGTCGCCGCCGATACCGATGCAGGTGGACTGACCCAGACCCAGGGCGGTGGTTTGTGCCACGGCTTCGTAGGTCAGGGTGCCGGAACGGGACACGATACCGATGCGGCCCGGATTGTGGATGTGCCACGGCATGATGCCGATCTTGCACTCACCCGGGGTGATGATACCCGGGCAGTTCGGGCCGATCAGGCGGATGCCGGCTTCGTCCACGGCTTTTTTCACGTACAGCATGTCCAGGGTGGGCACGCCTTCGGTGATGCAGACAATCAGCTTCACGCCGCTGTCGATGGCTTCCAGAATGGAATCCTTGGCAAACGCTGCCGGTACGTAGATCACCGAGGCATCAGCCTGGGTTTGACGCACGGCGTCCTTCATGGTGTTGAACACCGGCAGGCCCAGATGCTCGGAACCGCCCTTGCCCGGAGTTACACCACCCACTACCTTGGTGCCAACCTTCAGCGCCTGTTCGGCGTGGAAGGTACCATTCTTGCCGGTGAAACCTTGCACCAGCACTTTGGTGTCTTTGTTTACCAATACGCTCATTTTGAAATCCTTATGCGGTGCAGGTGATTAAAGCGCAGCAACGGCAGCAACGATCTTCTCGGCTGCGTCGTTCAGGCCCTGGGCGGAAACCAGCTTCAGGCCGGATTCGTCCAGAATCTTGGCGCCCAGCTCGGCGTTGTTGCCTTCCAGCCGCACAACCACCGGCACGGTCACGTTCACTTCCTTCACCGCGGCGATGATGGCTTCGGCAATCATGTCGCAACGTACGATGCCGCCGAAGATGTTGATCAGCACGCCCTTGACCGAATCATCGGCCAGGATCAGCTTGAAGGCTTCGATCACGCGATCCTTGGTGGCACCACCACCCACGTCCAGGAAGTTGGCCGGCTGGCCACCCTTCAGCTTGATGATGTCCATGGTGGCCATGGCCAGGCCGGCACCGTTCACCATGCAGCCGATATTGCCTTCCAGGGCCACGTAGTTCAGGTCGAATTCGGAAGCTTTCACTTCGCGTTCGTTTTCCTGCGACTTGTCGCGCTGGGCCAGCAGGGCCGGGTGACGGTACAGGGCGTTGGAGTCCAGGTTGATCTTGCCATCAACGCAGGCCAGTTCGCCGTTTTCACGCAGCGCCAGCGGGTTTACTTCGAACAGGGCGAAGTCGTTTTCCACGAAAGCCTGATAAGCACCCAGCATCAGCTTGCTGAAGGCGGCGATTTGCGAACCGGACAGACCCAGGGCAAACGCGGCATCACGCGCCTGGAACGGCTGCATGCCAACCAGCGGGTTGATTTCGATCTTGATGATCTTTTCCGGGGTTTCTTCGGCTACTTTTTCGACTTCCACGCCGCCTTCGGTGGACACCATGAACACAACGCGCTGGCTGCCACGGTCCACTACGGCGCCCAGGTACAGTTCGCGCTGTACCGGGTACATGTCTTCGCATACCAATACGCTGTTGACCGGCTGGCCGGCTGCGTCGGTCTGATAGGTCACCAGGTTGGTGCCGATCAGGCTCTTGGCGACTTCAGCGGCTTCTTCGCGGGTCTTTACCACTTTGACACCACCGGCCTTGCCACGGCCACCGGCATGCACCTGGGCCTTGACGACGGCAAACTTGCCGCCCAGTTGGTCATAAGCGGCAGCGGCTTCTTCCGGCGTGGTGGCCAGAATGCCCTTTTGTACCGGCAAGCCGTATTTGGCCAGCAGCTCTTTCGCTTGGTATTCGTGCAGGTTCATCTATGGTTTCCTTTCGGTGGAAATGATGGCGGGCCCTGTCTGGCCAACGTCTCTATTCCTTGGTCGCTTCCTCAACCCTAATGTATCGGGGCGGAACTGTTCTCGCGGCAGTCCCTGCTCCCATACCCTCTTTGCAAATCTGCCCGGCTGTTACCGGACAGATTTATGGGGCCGTGTGATTGTACACGGCCCCGCAGCACTTAGCCGTGCAATGCGCGCTTGTCAGCGGCCAGTGCAGCTTCGTGTACCACTTCCGACAGGCTGGGGTGGGCGTGGACAATGCGGGCCAGGTCTTCGCTGGCGGCCTTGAATTCCATCGACACCACGCCTTCGGTCACCAGCTCGGACACCATCGGGCCGATCATGTGCAAGCCCAGGATGCGGTCGGTCTTGGCATCGGCCAGAATCTTCACCGTGCCTTGTGCCTGACCCAGACCCAGCGCGCGACCGTTGGCAGCAAAACCGGAAGTCCCCTTCTTGTATTCGATGCCTTCAGCCTTGAGCTGTTCTTCGGTCTTGCCCACCCAGGCGATTTCCGGCGAGGTGTAAATCACCCACGGAATCACGCCGAAATCGACATGCGGTTTCTGGCCGGCAATGCGTTCTGCCACGGCAACGCCTTCTTCGGAAGCCTTGTGCGCCAGCATCGGGCCACGCACCACGTCGCCAATCGCCCAGATGCCCGGCAGATTGGTGTGGCAGTGGTCGTCCACGGCAACAAAGCCACGCTCGTCCAGTTGCAGGCCAACCGCTTCGGCACCCAGACCGGAGGTGTTCGGCACGCGACCGATGGAGACGATCAGCTTGTCAAATTCGGCAGCCACGGCTTCGCCGTTCAGCTCGTAGTTGACGGTAACGTGCTTCTTGGTGGCCTTGATTTCGCCAATCTTCACGCCCAGCTTGATGTCCAGACCGGTATCTTTGGTCAGGGTCTTGAAGGCTTCCTTGGCGATTTGCTGGTCGGCAGCGGCCAGGAAGGTCGGTGCGGCTTCCAGAATGGTCACTTCCGCGCCCAGACGCTTCCACACGCTACCCATTTCCAGACCGATCACACCGGCACCGATCACGCCCAGACGCTTCGGTACGGCGGAGAGTGCCAGAGCGCCTTCGTTGTCCAGCACCATGTGGTTGTCGGTGGCCAGGCCCGGCAGCTGACGCGGGCTGGAACCGGTGGCGATGATGACGTTGGTGGCTTCCAGCGTGTCAACCACTGCACCGTTGTCGGTGACTTCGATCAGCCACTTGTCGCCCTGACGGCCCTTGAGGGCGGCCAGACCGTGGATGTTGGCAACCTTGTTCTTCTTGAACAGGAAGCTGATACCGGCGGCGTTCTTGCTGATGATGCCGGTCTTGCGTTCCAGCATGGCGGCGACGTCCATCTTGGCACCGGACACGCTGATGCCGTGCTTGGCAAAGTCGTGTTGTACCGCGTGGAAGTTTTCCGAGGACTGCAGCAGTGCCTTGGACGGGATGCAACCCACGTTCAGGCAG
The DNA here is from genome assembly GCF_002217795.2 of Aquitalea magnusonii. Classification (NCBI taxonomy): domain Bacteria; kingdom Pseudomonadati; phylum Pseudomonadota; class Betaproteobacteria; order Neisseriales; family Chromobacteriaceae; genus Aquitalea; species Aquitalea magnusonii. Next base: position 358,063 of record NZ_AP018823.1, on the reverse strand, counting down.
GTACCACCCAGCGAAGGCTTGCCTTCCGGGTTTTTGAATGCATCGACGCAAGCGGTGTTGAAACCCAGTTGGGCAGCACGAATGGCAGCCACATAACCGCCAGGGCCGCCACCAATCACAACTACATCAAACTGTTGGCTCATTGATTTTCCTTGATCAGGATTTACCGACCTTGAACAGCAAGATCCCGAAAGCAATCATGAACACGGCAATGATGAGCTTGCCCACCAGGGTGTAACGGTCCTCGCGAATACCGCGTTGCTGCTTCTTCCAGGTCAGTACCGCAATGGCGACCCCAGCCAGGATGGAAGCTACCGCATACAGCCAGTCAGGCAAAATCATCATTTCTCCGTTCACATTATTCAAAGTGGCCGCAAGCACGCTTGCGGCCAGCAGACATTACAGACCCGGTATTACAGGTCCAGGATCAGGCGGGCCGGATCTTCAATGGCGTCCTTGATGGCCACCAGGCTCAGTACCGCTTCGCGACCATCGATGATGCGGTGGTCGTACGACTGGGCAAGGTACATCATCGGGCGCACGACAACTTGACCATTCTCAACCACTGCGCGCTCCTTGGTAGCGTGCATGCCCAGAATGGCGGATTGCGGCGGGTTGATGATGGGGGTGGACATCATGGAACCGAAAGTACCGCCGTTGGAGATGGTGTAAGTACCACCGGTCAGTTCTTCCACGGTCAGCTTGCCTTCCTGGGCGCGCTTGCCGAAGTCGGCGATCTGTTTTTCGATCTCGGCCAGGCTCAGTTGGTCGGCATTGCGGATGACCGGCACCACCAGACCACGCGGGCTGCCAACGGCCACGCCGATGTCGAAGTAACCGTGATAGATGATGTTGTTGCCATCAACGGAGGCATTGACGATGGGGTATTTCTTCAGCGCGGCAACCACGGCCTTGACGAAGAAGCCCATGAAGCCCAGCTTCACGCCGTGCTCTTTCTCGAAGCGGTCCTTGTAACGGGCGCGCAGGTCCATCACCGGCTTCATGTTCACTTCGTTGAAGGTGGTGAGGATGGCGTTGGTTTGCTGGCTCATCACCAGACGCTCGGCCACGCGCTGACGCAGGCGGGACATCGGCACGCTTTGTTCCGGACGGTCGCCCAGCACGGCAGCCACGTTGACGGCAGCCGGGGTGGCGGCCAGGGCCACACCGGTATTGCTGGCAGCAGCCAGTACCGGGCCGGCTTGCGACGGTGCAGCGGCAGCAGCCTGTACGTCTTCTTTCAGCACACGACCATCACGGCCGGTGCCGGTCACGTTGGCCAGGTTCACGCCGGTTTCGGCAGCCAGCTTGGCAGCGGACGGCATGGCAGCGCCACCCGGTGCAGCAGCCGGAGCAGCCTGTACCGGAGCCGGAGCGGCAGCAGCCGGGGCAGCCGCAACGGCAGCCGGGGCATCGCCAGCCTTGGCGGCGGTGTCGATGCGGGCGATCAGCTGACCGGAAACCACGGTAGCGCCATCCTGTTCGATGATTTCAACAATCACGCCAGCCTGCGGTGCCGGCAGTTCCAGCACAACCTTGTCGGTTTCCAGATCGATGACGTTTTCGTCGCGATTGACGAAATCGCCAGCTTTCTTGTGCCAGGTCATCAGCGTGGCTTCGGAAACGGACTCGGGCAGTTGGGGGACTTTGACTTCAATAATCATGTTCTTCTCCAGAGCGGGGCGGTCATCCTGCCGCCCCCGTCAGTGTAATCGTTGTGTTGGCGTGTACTTACTTGGCAATCGTCATGGCTTCTTCGACGAAGGCCTTGAGCTGGGCAACGTGCTTGCTCATGTAGCCTACGGCCGGGGAAGCGGAAGACGGACGACCAGCGAACGACAAGAACTGCTTGCCGATCAACAGACCTTCCAGGCGATGGCGGATCTGGTACCAGGCACCCTGGTTACGCGGCTCTTCCTGCACCCACATCACTTCCTTGGCTTGCGGGAAGCGTGCCAGTTCGGCGGCTACCTGCTCGGTCGGGAAGGGATACAACTGCTCGATGCGCACGATGGCGATGTCGTCTTCCAGGCCCTTTTCCTTGCGGCCGGCAGCCAGGTCGTAATACACCTGACCGGCACACAGCAGCACGCGCTTCACTTTCTTCGGATCCTGTACCACGGCATCGCCGATCACCGGGCGGAAGCTGCCGTTGGTGAAGTCTTCGATCGGGCTCATGGAGTCCTTGAAACGCAGCAGGCGCTTGGACAGGAAGATCACCAGCGGCTTGCGGTACGGACGCAGCACCTGACGGCGCAGCATGTGGAACATCTGGCTGGCTTCGGACGGCATCACGATCTGCATATTGTGCTCGGCGCACAGTTGCAGCCAGCGTTCCAGACGGGCGGAGGAGTGCTCCGGACCCTGGCCATCGTAGCCGTGCGGCAGGATGGTGGTCAGGCCGCACAGACGGCCCCACTTGGTTTCGCCGGAGGAAATGAACTGGTCAATCGCCACCTGGGCGCCGTTGGCGAAGTCGCCGAACTGGGCTTCCCAGATCACCAACTGATCCGGTGCGGAGCAGGCGTAGCCGTATTCGTAGGCCAGTACCGCTTCTTCGTTCAGGATGGAGTCGATCACCAGGAATTCAGCCTGGTTGTCGGACATATTGCGCAGCGGCACGTAGGAGCCTTGGTCCCAGCGTTCGCGGTTCTGGTCGTGCAGCACGGCGTGACGGTGGGAGAAAGTACCTCGGCCGGAGTCTTCACCGGACAGGCGGACACCGAAGCCATTGGTCACCAGACTTGCATAGGCCAGGGTCTCGGCCATGCCCCAGTCGGCATTCTGTTCACCGGCAGCCATGGCCTTGCGTGCAGCCAGCACCTTTTGCACGGTGGGGTGCAGCTTGAAGCCTTCCGGCAGGGTGGTGAACTTCTCGGTCAGGCGCTGGATGTCGGCGCGCGGCAGCGAGGTGTCGGTGGGGTGCGCCCAGTGGGTGCCCATGTACTGGCTCCAGTCCAGGGCATGTTCGCGCTTGTAGTTGGTGAGCGCGGTCTGTTCCACGTGCTCGCCCTTGTCCAGCGCGTCACGGTAGGCCTGGATCAGTGCTTCGGCTTCTTCTGCCTTCAGCACGCCTTCCTGTACCAGACGCTCGGCATACATGGCGCGCACGCCCTGATGCTTGGCAATCTTCTTGTACATCATCGGCTGGGTCAGGAAGGGATCATCACCTTCGTTGTGACCCAGTTTGCGGTAGCAGACCAGATCGATGACCACGTCCTTGTTGAACTGCATGCGGTAGTCCAGCGCAGCCTGCATCACGTAGCAGACGGCTTCCGGATCATCACCGTTGACGTGGAAAATCGGCGCTTCAACCATCTTGGCCACGTCGGTACAGTACAGGGTGGAACGCATGTCGCGCGTGTCCGAGGTGGTGAAACCCACCTGGTTGTTGATCACGATGTGGATGGTGCCACCGGTACCGTAGCCGCGGGTCTGCGACAGGTTGAAAGTACCCTGGTTGACACCCAGGCCGCCAAAGGCGGAGTCACCGTGAATCAGTACCGGCACGGCGCACTTGCGCTCGCTGTCCTTGCGGCGGTCCTGACGGGCACGTACCGAGCCTTCCACTACCGGGTTGACGATTTCCAGGTGCGACGGGTTGAACGCCAGCGACACATGCATCGGACCACTGGCGGTGGGGATGTCGGAGGAGAAGCCCATGTGGTACTTGACGTCGCCGGAGGCCATTTGCTGGGCGGCCTTGCCTTCGAATTCGGCAAACAGGTCACGCGGCTGCTTGCCCAGGGTGTTCACCAGCACGTTCAGACGGCCACGGTGGGCCATGCCGATGATCAGCTCTTGCACACCAACGGCAGTGGCGTTGTGGATCAGGTGGTCCAGTGCGGCGATAGTGGATTCGCCACCTTCCAGCGAGAAGCGCTTCTGGCCAACGTATTTGGTATGCAGATAGCGTTCCAGGGTCTCGGCCGCGGTGATCTGCTTGAGGATGCGCATTTTCTTGGCGGCATCGTAGCGCGGGGTGGACAGATCGCCTTCAAAGCGCTTCTGTACCCAGTGCTTTTCGTCCGACTTGGTGATGTGCATGAATTCCAGACCGATATTGCCGCAGTAGGTCTGTTTCAGACGCGACAGGATATCGGACAGCGGCAGCTTTTGCGGGGCCACCAGCGAGCCCACATTGAACTGCACCGCCATGTCGGCATCGGTCAGACCGTGCTTGTGCGGGTCCAGCTCTTGCAGGGTAGCCTGATCCATGCGCTTGAGCGGGTCGAGGTTGGCCTGACGGGAACCCAGTACGCGATAGGCCGAAATCAGTTTCAGCACACCCACTTGCTTCTGCATGGTTTCCCATTCGCCGCCGGTGCTGTTGCGCGGGCCGCTGGCCGGTTTCTTGGCCAGTTGAATGAAGGATTCCTGGATGGGCATGTGCGGTACATCGCGCTCAGCCGCGCCCGGTGCCTGGGCCAGCTTGTCGAAGTATTCACGCCATTCGGCCGGAACCGAATTCGCATCAGCGAGGTACTGTTCGTACAGTTCCTCGATGAACGGTGCATTCCCACCGAACAGGTAGGAATGACTGTACATGGATTGCATCATTATTCGACCCTTTGTTATCTACGTACGTGTCTACGTTTGGCTACATTGCAGCGTGGAGAAAGCGTTGTGGAAAAGACGCAAGAAGGGCTTTGGCAGGGCAAATCCGTCTCCGTTCTTTTCCGCAGCGCTCTGTCGGCGTCTGTCGTGAAACTGCTGACTGTATTCTGTAAGACAAGGTAAAAAGTTGGCCGAAACGTGTCCGGCCAACTTGTCACTGCCTGATTAACGCTTGTCGATATCGACAATGTCGCGACGCGGCGCGCCGGTGTACAGCTGACGCGGACGGCCGATCTTCATGGCCGGATCGGCGATCATCTCGCTCCAGTGCGCAATCCAGCCCACGGTACGTGCCAGGGCGAAGATCGGGGTGAACATCGAAACCGGAATGCCAATGGCAGACAGCACGATGCCGGAGTAGAAGTCGACGTTCGGGTACAGCTTGCGCTCGATGAAGTACGGGTCTTCCAGGGCGATCTTTTCCAGTGCCATGGCCAGCTTGAACTTCGGATCGTTGTGCAGGCCCAGTTCGTTCAGCACTTCGTCGCAGGTCTGCTTCATGATGGCGGCGCGCGGGTCCATGTTCTTGTACACGCGGTGGCCAAAGCCCATCAGCTTGTAGCGCTTGTCCTTCACGCCCTGCATGAAGTCGGCCACGTTGTCCACGCTGCCGATTTCATCCAGCATTTTCAGTACGGCTTCGTTGGCGCCACCGTGGGACGGGCCCCACAGGCAGGCGATACCGGCAGCGATACATGCGAACGGGTTGGCACCGGAGGAACCAGCCAGACGGACGGTGGAGGTGGAAGCGTTCTGCTCGTGGTCGGCATGCAGGGTGAAGATACGGTCCAGCGCGCGGGCCAGTACCGGGTTCACCTTGTATTCTTCACACGGGGTGGAGAACATCATGTGCAGGAAGTTTTCCGCATAGGTCAGGCCGTTTTTCGGGTAGGAGAACGGCAGGCCCTTGTTGTAGCGGTAGGCTTGTGCGGCGATGGTCGGCAGCTTGGCCACCAGACGGTGGGCAGAGATGCGACGGTGTTCCGGATTGGTGATGTCCAGCGAATCGTGGTAGAAGGCGGACAGCGCGCCCACCACACCCACCATCACGGCCATCGGATGTGCGTCACGACGGAAGCCCTTGAACAGGCTCATCAACTGGTCGTGCAGCATGTTGTGGCGCATTACGCCGCGTTCGAATTCCTTGCGCTGGGCTGCGGTCGGCAGTTCGCCGTTCAGCAGCAGGTAGCACACTTCCAGATAATCGCTCTTCTCAGCCAGCTGCTCGATCGGATAGCCGCGGTAGTAGAGCTGACCCAGATCACCGTCGATGAAGGTGATGGCGGACTCGCAGCTGGCGGTGGCCAGGAAGCCCGGGTCAAAGGTGAACATGCCGGTCTTGGAGAAGGCACGGATATCAACGACATCCGGACCCAGAGTGCCGGACAGTACCGGCATGTCCAGTGTGTCCTTGCCCTCGTTGTAAGCGAGCGTCACTTTGCGGTTAGTTTCCACAGCAATACTCCCAGTCAGTTTTGTGGTGTTGTAATCGTTTTGGGCCCTGCAGCCTGCAACTCAAACCGAGCGCAGGATCTCGATGATGGCGGCTTCTTCCGGATCGTCCAGGTCAGCCTTGCCGTTCACCACATCCAGGAAGTCGGTGTCGGGCAAATCGAGAATACGCTTGTAGGCGTCGATCTCCGCCGGGGAGAGTGCATCGAAGCGCTGGGCAAAAAACCGCTCCAGCACCAGATCCAGCTCCAGCAAGCCCCGGCGGGACCGCCAACGGATCCGCTTGAGTTCAATCGGATCGTAGGCGGTCATACTGCACGCTTGACCATCAGGTCTTTGATCTTGCCGATTGCCTTGGTGGGGTTCAGGCCCTTGGGGCAGACATCGACACAGTTCATGATGGTGTGGCAACGGAACAGACGGTACGGATCTTCCAGATTGTCCAGACGTTCGTTGATGGCGGTGTCGCGGGTATCGGCAATGAAGCGATAGGCTGCGAGCAGGCCGGCCGGGCCAACGAATTTGTCCGGATTCCACCAGAACGACGGGCAACTGGTGGAGCAGCAGGCGCACAGAATGCACTCGTACAGGCCGTTGAGTTCTTCACGGTCTTCCGGGCTTTGCAGGCGCTCGCGTTCCGGCGGCGGCGTGTCGTTGATCACGTACGGCTTGATCGAGTGGTATTGCTTGAAGAACTGGGTCATGTCGACGATCAGGTCGCGCACCACCGGCAGACCCGGCAGCGGACGCAGCTCGATCGGCTGTTTCAGATCGCGGAAATCGGTCAGACAGGCCAGACCATTCTTGCCGTTGATGTTCATGGCGTCAGAGCCACACACACCCTCGCGGCAGGAACGACGGAAGGTGATGGTGTCGTCCTTCACCTTCAGCTTGGTCAGCGCATCCAGCAACTTGCGGTCGGTGGAATCCAGCTCCACGCTGATGTCCTGCATGTAGGGCTTGGCATCCTTGTCCGGATCGTAACGGTAGATGCGGAATTTGACGGTTTCGGTAGTCATCTTGTTCAAGCCCTTAGTAGGAACGTGTCTTCAGAGCAATGGTGTCGACAGTCAGCGGCTGCAGGTTCACCGGCTTGTATTCCAGACGGTTGCCTTCGCGGCTCCACAGGGTGTGCTTCAGCCAGTTGGCATCGTCACGACCGTTCGGGGTTTCCGGCGTATCCGGTGCATCGTCACGCACGTGCGCGCCGCGTGATTCGGTACGGGCATTGGCCGAGATCATGGTGGCCTTGGCCACTTCGATCAGGTTTTCCAGCTCCAGTGCCTCGATGCGGGCCATGTTGAACACGCTGGACTTGTCGGAAATTTCGGTCTGTTGAACCATCTTTTCCACTTCCAAAATCTTCTCAACACCTTCGGCCAGCATGTCCTTGAAGCGGAACACGCCGCAATGCGCCTGCATGGTGCGCTGCATGGCGGTACGGGCATCGTTGACGGCCACACCGTTGGTTTGCTTGTTCAGGCGTTCCACACGGGCAACGGCACGATCCACATCGGCAGTGGCCAGTGTCGGCAGTTCCAGCGGCTGTTGCTTGATGAAGTCGATCATCGAGTTGGCCGAGCTCTTGCCGAACACCAGCAGGTCGAGCAGGGAGTTGGTACCCAGGCGATTGGCACCGTGTACCGAGGCGCAAGCGCATTCGCCAGCGGCGTAGAAGCCATGTACCGGCTTGCCTTCCACCACCACTTCGCCGTGGTAGTTGGTGGGGATGCCACCCATCTGGTAGTGACAGGTCGGCACTACCGGAATCGGGGCCTTGATCGGGTCCACACCGGCAAACTTGATGGAAATTTCACGGATGCCCGGCAGCTTGGACATGATCACTTCGGGGTCGAGGTGAGTGATGTCCAGCAGCACGTGATCCTTGTTCGGGCCGCAACCACGGCCTTCGTTGATCTCGGTCACCATGGCACGGGACACCACGTCGCGCGAAGCCAGATCCTTGGCGTTCGGCGCATAGCGTTCCATGAAGCGTTCACCCGCGCTGTTGCGCAGGATGCCGCCTTCGCCACGGACACCTTCGGTAATCAGTACACCGGCACCAGCAACGCCAGTGGGGTGGAATTGCCAGAATTCCATGTCTTCCAGCGGGATGCCGGCACGAGCGGCCATGCCCAGGCCATCACCGGTATTGATGAAGGCATTGGTGGAAGAAGCATAGATACGACCGGCACCGCCAGTCGCAAACAGGGTGGCCTTGGCCTGGAATACCACGATTTCCGAGGTTTCCATTTCCATGGCAACAACGCCTTGCACATTGCCGTCGGCGTCGCGAATCAGGTCCAGCGCCATCCACTCGACAAAGAAGTGGGTATTGGCACGCACATTGCGCTGATACAGCGCGTGCAGCATGGCATGACCGGTACGGTCGGCGGCAGCACAGGCGCGACGCACCGGCTTTTCACCGAAGTTGGACATGTGACCGCCGAACGGACGCTGGTAGATGGTGCCGTCAGCGTTACGGTCAAACGGCATGCCGTAGTGTTCCAGTTCGGTCACCACCTTCGGTGCCTCGCGGCACATGAATTCGATGGCATCCTGATCACCCAGCCAGTCCGAACCCTTTACGGTGTCGTACATGTGCCAGGTCCAGTGATCTTCCTCGGAATTACCCAGCGAGGCGGAAACACCACCTTGCGCAGCCACGGTGTGGGAGCGAGTGGGGAATACCTTGGACAGGACGGCAGTCTTCAGACCAGCTTCGGACAGTTGCAGGGCGGCACGCATGCCGGCACCACCTGCGCCAACGATTACTGCATCAAAATGACGAACAGGTACGCCCATTACAGCCCCCAGACAACTTTAACGGAATAGATGAAACAGGACACCAGCCACACGATGGTGAAGGAGTGCAGCGCCAGGCGCAGGCCGGTCGGCTTGATGTAGTCCATCCACACATCGCGAATCCCCACCCATACATGCAGGAACACTGCCAGCAAAGTGGTCTGGGTCAGTACCTGCACCCAGGTCTGTGCGAAGAAGTCTTTCCAGCCGGCATAGCTGGACGGCATGGTCAGCAGGAACAGTGCCAGAGCTACGGTATAGATCACCATGATGGTGGCCGTCACGCGCTGCATGACCCAGTCGCGCAAACCGTAGTGAGCGCCGATGACAGAGCGGTTTACCATAGTGCTACTCCCAGAATCAGAGTCAGAGCCAGGCTCACCACCACCACAGTCTTGGCGGTAGCGCGAGCGGTTTGCAGTTCCAGACCCTTATGGATATCCAGGAACAGGAAACGGATACCGGCACAGAAGTGATGCATGTAGGCCCACAGCAAGCCGATGAGGATGATCTTCATCAGCGGGTGCGCGACTACGGCACGGTAGGTTTCAAAGGACTCTGCTGAACTGAGCGAACCATGTAGGAGGTAGATCAACAGCGGGAGGGAAAAGAAGAGCGCCACACCACTGACCCGGTGCAAGATCGAGACGATGCCCGGGATGGGCAGTCTGATCGTGGCCAGATCCAGGTGCTTCGGTCGTTGCTTCTGCATATGGCTTCCTTGGATGTATTTGAACCAAGTGGTTATCTCCGGGCCCCTGTCTGGAAGCCCGCCTGAAAGGTCCGCCCTTGTAGAAACCGGGTGGTCCCCTTCAATACTTAACATCATGCTGCCCGATGCTGCAGGGCAATATGATCTGGAAATTCTAGCAAAAATCACCCGGCTGCTGCCCGTTTTTTGCCTTGCAAGCGACATTTGCATGCCGGCAAGCGACCTCAGCCAGCCTTTTGCAGCAAGGCCAGATCCCGACTCAGGCAATAGCGCTGCCGCCACTCAACCCGCTCTCCAACAGACGAAACAGACAGTCGGAGCAAACTGAGCACCGGCTCTTCCAACGCCGCGCCAGACAGACCAAGCAAGTTGGCATCCTCACGCGGCAGCATCACTGCGCGGTACTGCTCGCGGCGTTCAACCACCCGCACGCCAAAGCGCTGCTGCAAGGTGGCATACACCCCCACTCCGGAGCGGAACCAGCGTGCCTCCATGCCATCAAAGCGCTCGGCAGGCAGGTAGGCCTCATCCAGCGCCACCGGCCTGCCCTGCCCGCGCCACAACTGGCGCACCCGGAACATCGGCGCATGCCGGCGCAACTGCAAGGCCACGGCCATGTCGTCGCTGGCATTCATCCGGGAGATGGCCAGAAACTCACAACTGAGCCGATCCGGCAATTCATCAAACACACCAGGTGACTGCAACAGGGCATTACCCCAATCGCTCAGCACCGGGGCAACAAAGGTTCCCTTGCCTTGCTGACGGTAAAGCAGGCCATCAGCCACCAGTTCGGTGAGCGCCTTGCGGACCGTTCCCTGGCTGACGGACATCTCATCGGCCAAGTCCCACTCACTGGGTAAGGCATCATGCTCCAACCACTCGCCTTCGGCGATACGGCGCAGTAAAAACTGCTTGATCTGCACATACAGCGGCTGTCGACGTGGGGCATTTGCAATCATGTAGTGGCTTTGTATCATCAAACAAATCAAGCGTAAATAGATGTCTTATATAAGACACAAGAGTTTAACCAGCATATCAGAATTTCTGATGGGGATTCCAGCCCCACATGGTCTACACTCCGTGATACACTCGCTTCACACTTATAGTGCAGAGCAACATCTGCTATTTGAGACAGTCTCGGATATCTAAAGGAGAGTCCACCAATGAAAGCTCCCGTTCGCGTTGCCGTTACCGGCGCTGCTGGTCAGATTGGCTACAGCCTGCTGTTCCGTATCGCCAGTGGTGAAATGCTGGGCAAAGACCAGCCGGTCATCCTGCAACTGCTCGACCTGCCGCAAGCCCAGACCGCCGTTAAAGGCGTGATGATGGAACTGGAAGACTGTGCCTTCCCGCTGCTGGCCGGCATGGTTGCCACCGACGATCCGAACGTCGCTTTCAAGGACGCTCAAGTAGCCCTGCTGGTGGGCGCTCGTCCGCGTAGCAAAGGCATGGAACGCAAGGACCTGCTGGAAGCCAACGGCGCCATCTTCACCGTTCAGGGCAAGGCACTGAACGACCACGCTGACCGCAATGTACGCGTTCTGGTGGTTGGCAACCCGGCCAACACCAATGCCTGGATCGCCATGAAGAGCGCTCCGGACCTGAACCCGAAAAATTTCACCGCCATGTTGCGTCTGGACCACAACCGCGCCCTGTCGCAAATCGCTGCCAAGACTGGCAAGCCGGTTGCTGCGATCAAGGACCTGGCGGTATGGGGCAACCACTCCCCCACCATGTACGCCGACTACCGCTTCGCCACCATCGATGGCCAGTCGGTAAAAGCCATGATCAACGACGAAGCCTGGAACCGTGACGTATTCCTGCCGACCGTTGGCAAGCGTGGTGCCGCCATCATCGAAGCACGTGGCCTGTCCTCTGCTGCTTCCGCTGCCAACGCCGCCATCGACCACATCCACGACTGGGTGCTGGGCAGCAATGGCAAGTGGGTGACCATGGGCATTCCGTCCGACGGTTCCTACGGCATTCCGGAAGGCGTGATGTACGGCTTCCCGGTTGTATGCGAAAATGGCGAATACAAGATCGTTCAAGGCTTGGAAGTGGACGAGTTCAGCCGCGAACGCATGAACTTCACCCTGGCCGAGCTGGAAGAAGAGCGCGCAGCTGTCGCTCATCTGTTTGGCTAAGTTCTAGCCGGATCAGCGAAAAGCGCACCGCATGGTGCGCTTTTTGTGTTTGATCAATACCGCCAAGCATATTTGAATTTACTAATACAGACTGCTAACTGGAGCAAGAGCATGATTGAAGTTGAAGTCCTGAACCAGATCGCGGCCACGATTGAAAACCTGGCCGAACGCGCCGCCGATATTCGGGGGTATCTTTGACTACGACGGTAAAAAAGACCGTCTGGAAGAAGTAAGCCGCCTTACCGAAGACCCTGATATCTGGAACGACCCCAAGCGCGCCCAGGAACTGGGCCGCGAACGCAAGCAGCTGGAAGACGTGGTACTGGTGCTGGACAGCATCAATGCCAGCATTGCCGATGGCCGCGAACTGCTGGAAATGGGCAAGAGCGAAGAGGATGACGAAACCATTCTCGCCGTGCAGTCCGACATGGAAGAAGTCGAAGCCAAGGTGGCCAAGATGGAATTCCGCCGCATGTTCCACGACCCGATGGACCCGAACAACTGCTTCCTGGACATCCAGGCTGGTGCCGGTGGCACCGAGGCACAGGACTGGGCCGGCATGCTGTTGCGCATGTACACCCGCTATGCCGAACGCAAGGGCTTCAAGGTTGACGTGCTGGAAGTATCCGAAGGCGAAGTGGCCGGCATCAGCAGCGCCACGCTGAAGATCGAGGGCGAATACGCCTACGGCCTGCTGCGTACCGAAGTGGGCGTACACCGCCTGGTGCGCGTATCGCCGTTTGACTCCAACGCCCGTCGCCACACCTCGTTCTCCTCGGTATTCGTATACCCGGAAGTGGACGACAGCTTCGAGATCGACATCAACCCGGCTGATCTGCGTATCGACACCTATCGCGCCTCCGGTGCCGGTGGTCAGCACATTAACAAGACGGACTCGGCCGTACGTATCACCCACTTGCCCACCAATACCGTGGTGCAGTGCCAGAACGACCGCTCGCAGCACCGCAACCGCGACGAAGCCATGCAGATGCTGCGCGCCAAGCTGTACGAGCTGGAGCTGAAAAAGCGTAACGAAGCCAAGCAGGCGCTGGAAGACACCAAGACCGATGTGGGCTGGGGTCACCAGATCCGCTCCTACGTGTTCGACCAGTCCCGCATCAAGGACCTGCGTACCAGCTACGAAGTGGGCAATATCAAGGGCGTCATGGATGGCGACCTGGACGGCTTTATCGAAGCCAGTCTGAAACAGGGCGTGTAAACGTCCGGGCCGGCAGTCACTGCCGGCCTGCATTACAGCAGCGTAAAACCTTAATTGTTGGCCGATGAGGCCTGGCGGGGGAATGGCCCCCTGCCCTTACCGCAGTAGTCAACGGAGTCATCATGTCTGAACGTGAACAAGCATCATCCCTGAGTCAGGACGAAAACCAGATCATGGCGGAACGCCGCCAGAAGCTGAAGAGCATCCGCGAAAAACGCGTCGCTTTCCCCAACGATTTCAAACGCAGCCACTTTGCCAAGGATCTTCAGGAAAAACACGCGGGTAAAGACAAGGAAGCTCTGGAAGCCGAGAAGATCGAGGTTGCCGTTGCCGGCCGCATGATGCTCAAGCGCGTCATGGGCAAGGCCAGCTTTGCCACCCTGCAGGATGGCAGCGGTCGCATTCAGGCCTACATCGCCAACGACGGTGTCGGCGTAGAAGCCCATGCCGAGTTCAAGCACTTCGACCTGGGCGACATCATCGCCATCCGCGGCGTGCTGTTCAAGACCAAGACCGGCGAACTGACGGTACAGGCCAGCGAAGTGCGCCTGCTGTCCAAGAACATCCGTCCGCTGCCGGAAAAATTCCACGGCATGACCGATCAGGAACAAAAGTACCGTCAGCGCTACGCCGACCTGATCATGAGCGAAGAAAGCCGCACCACCTTCATCAAGCGTTCGCAGATCGTGCAGAAAATCCGCGACGTGATGGTGAGCGAAGGCTATCTGGAAGTGGAAACCCCGATGATGCACCCCATCCCGGGCGGTGCCACGGCCAAACCGTTCGTGACCCACCACAACGCGCTGGACATGCCGCTGTACCTGCGCATTGCACCGGAACTGTATCTGAAGCGTCTGGTAGTGGGCGGTCTGGAACGCGTGTTCGAGATCAACCGCAACTTCCGTAACGAGGGGATGAGCACACGCCACAACCCCGAGTTCACCATGATCGAGTTTTACGAAGCCTACAGCGATTACCAGCGCATGATGGAGATGACCGAAAACATCATCCGTCGCTGTGCCGAAACCGTGTGTGGCAGCACCACCATCAGCTACAACGGCAAGGAAGTGGAACTGGGCAAACCGTTCGACCGCTTCACCATTGTTGGTGCCATCAAGCACTACAACCCGCAGTACACCGACGAACAACTGGCCGACGCAGCCTGGGTTGCCAGCGAAATCAAGCGCCTGGGTGGCAAGCTGCCGCCGGCACCGGGCCTGGGCAGCCTGCAACTGGCCCTGTTCGAGGAATGTGCCGAAGGCCTGCTGTGGAACCCGACCTTCATCATCGACTATCCGGTGGAAGTGTCCCCGCTGGCCCGTGGTTCCGATGCTGACCCGTCCATCACCGAACGCTTCGAACTGTTCATCGTGGGCCGCGAGCACGCCAACGGTTACTCCGAGTTGAACGACCCGGAAGACCAGGCCGCCCGCTTCATGTCCCAGGTGGCCCAGAAGGACGCCGGTGACGACGAAGCCATGCACTATGATGCCGACTACATCCGCGCCATGGAATACGGCCTGCCGCCGACCGGTGGTTGCGGTATCGGCATCGACCGTCTGGTGATGCTGCTGACCGACGCCCCGTCCATCCGCGACGTTATCCTGTTCCCGCAAATGCGCCCGGAGTAAACAGCCGCTGGCTACAAAAAAACCTGTAGGTTTGCAGAGGATGCAAAGAATTTGAGCATCTAACCTGTAATTCAAACGGTCGCATAAACGGCCCAGCCTTTAAACTAAGGCTGGGCCGTTTTCATTTGCAAATTTCGCAGAATAGGCACTCTGCAAAAAACATCATCCAATACCTCCGTTTTATAAACAAACAAAAGTCAAAAATACCCTTATTAGCTCCACAATAGCGCAGATATTTAATAATATCGCTGTCTTAAAACAACCACACCACGCCGCGCGATAACCTTGTAAAACATAAGAATTTTTAGAAATCCATCTACCAAGCTGATGACCATATAAACATAAAACCATCCAATTTCCTTGGATGTTGAATTAATTTATGCAAAACTGTCATTGCAGAAAAACTTACCTATACTCATAGATGGCAGGCAGAAGCCCTGCTGCTTTAAAGCAACGTGCGCATGTCGCACGTCAAACAGGAGGATGGATATCGAGATTGAAGTAGAGACTTTGGATTTCGCAGGACGACAAACAAGAAAGGGCGGTAGCTTTCGCAACCGCCCCACTTGACTGTAGGTTACCGAGAGGCTCTCGATACTCACACAGGATTCGCACCCTGAGTATCGACCCTCTCCTCCCCCGCGGTCAAGACCCCGTTTGTCATTTATTTGCCAACTCGTTATGCCGAGAGGCCCCCACTCGCCCTCGCGCCAACGAACCGGGGAATTACCATGACACAGCACACCTATGACCCTGGCCCTTGGTCAGGCCGTCTTAAGAAGACACACCACCCTGCCCGCCAAGTTGTTGCACCGACAGGCGTCTGTATCCGCGCTCGTTTCCCATCCGTCAAAGCCAGGAGGATGGTCTCGTGCGAGCAATTGCTAGAGCGAGACATGCTCTACCTATGCGAATTTGCATCACAGGTCATCGACATTAGGGAGCAGCCGTTCAAGCTTCAGTACGCCATGGGCAACAAGGTTCGGCGCTACACCCCGGACTTTGCCCTCACCATGGCAGATGGCTCTATTTTGATCATCGAAGTAAAACCGGCCGACTCTCTCGCCAAGCCGGATGTCCGGGAAAAGCTTCTGCATGTCAAAGACGCAATGCAACGCCAGGGGCGCCAATTCATTGTGGTTTCCAGTGCGACCATCCGTGCGCCCCACCGGCTGGACAACCTAAAGCAGCTACATCGCTACCTGCGCCAACCATTGTCCATCGAACTCCTGCAGTTGCTGCGGCAGCTGAAGACTCAGTTTGGCTGCCAACAGCCAATTCCCCTACATCAGCTAAAGGCCGCCGCCGGTTCGTCTGAACCAGTTCTTCGGCTTCTGGCACATGGACAGGTGAGCTGCGGCCTCGACCGGCTCATTACCGCAGATGCGTTGATCACGCTGACTAAGCAGGAGATAAATTATGTCTTCGTCGATTCGCTTTAACAAAGGCAGCACCTTCATCCTGGATGGGCGCGAAGTCAGCGTTATCCTCGTGGTCAACGGCTCTCTCGTCAGGCTGGAAGATGTGGCTTCCCTTGAGATATCTCAGTACACGAAAGAGCAACTGCTTGAGCTATGGACGGCTGGACGGCTTGTTCCAAAACCCACCGCAAACCTACCCATCGAGGTCCGTCCCTCGACCCTAGCTACGCTTAGCAGCTACCCCAAGAAGCTAATTGATGCGGCTATGCGCCGACAAGCGTACGTGAACCTGCTCCTAGCCGAAGGAGAAAAGATCGTTTCTACCCCGGCAAGGTTAAGGCCACTGCTTGAACAAATCGCCAAACAACTCGGAGACGCCAAAGTACCAGGGCCATCAACCGTCTACAACTGGCTCCGGAAGATCAGGTATCACGACAACCACCCTCTAGCATTGCTGGAAAAAGCAAATGCGCGCGGATGGTTTGGCTGTCGTTTCCCGGCCGAAGTCCAAGATGCCCTTATCAAGCTGATCGAGGAGCGCTACTTGGAACCCCCTGGATGCAACATCGCCGATATCCATGATGCCCTGCGCGCCAAGCTTCATGAGCTGAATCTGCTGCGTGCTACCGATAAGGCTTTGCAGCTGCCGAGCTACGCTACCGTGCACCGCGCGGTTCTAGCTTACCCAGCCTACGAGCGAGCAGTCGCTAGATTTGGTAAGCGCGAAGCCTCTATCCGCTTCCGCACCAGTAAGGCAGCCCCCAAAGCCAAGTTCATTTTGGAGGCGGCGGAGATCGACCACACCCCGGTGGATCTTTTTGTCGTCGACGAGCGCACCGGGATGCCACTTGGCCGACCTTGGCTCACGGTGATCATCGACCGCATGAGCCGCATGATCTTGGGTATCTACGTGTCCTTTGGCGGGCCAAGCACCGAAGCCGTGTTTGGTTGTCTGCGGAACGCAATCCTGCCCAAGACCTACATTCGTGAGTGCTACCCACGTGTTGAAGGCGAGTGGCCATGTTATGGGCTCATGCAAACGCTGGTCTGCGACAATGGCCTGGAATTCCACAGCCGTGCACTTGAACAGGCCTGCTTTGATCTTGGGATCATCCTGCAATTTTGTCCGACGCGGAAACCGTACTTTAAAGGGATGGTAGAACGTGCCTTTGGCTCGATCTCCCGCAACTTCCTACACGCCCAGAAGGGTACAAGCCTAGCGAACTGGATGGATCGGCACGGCTACGACCCACTGATAACCGCTGTAGCTACCTTCGACGAGCTGATGCACGCACTGCACATCTGGATCGCCGATGTGTACTCCGTCCACTACCACCGTACCCTTAAGCGGCCACCCTTGGCCGTTTGGAAAGATGGTCTCCACGACAATCCACCGTCTCTACCCGACCTGACGGTGTTGGATATTGCCCTCACCGAGAACGAAGAACGAGTGCTTTGGCACTATGGTATCGAGCTGTTCAGCCTCCGCTACAATAGCCGAGATGTTTACCCGATCCGCTACCAGTACGGGGAAAAGGTCACGGTGCGGGTTCGCTACAACCGCGCCAATCTTGGCCATATCTACGTTGTCCACCCAGGCACCGGCGAAGCTATCAAGGTACCTGCTGTCGAGTTCGATTACGCCTCAGGCTTGCGGCTTGAAGTCCACCAGCTCATTTGCCAAGAGCTACGCGAAGCCGGCCTATCCGAAACCGATCCCCTGAAACGCGCGCAAGCCAAAGAACGGATTCGTCAGGTAATTGGCGAGCAGCTTGCCAGCAAGAAGCTCAAAAAACGGAAACAGTCGGCTAGGCTATCGGGCATTAACTCTCAGCAAACTCCTACAGCAAATCTAGATGCAAAGCCTGCATCTCCTACAGCCCTTCAGCAGGCCCAGTCACCCGTGATCCCACGGCAATTCAAGACGAGCACTCACCCTTTGGGAAAAGGAGGTCAGCCATGACCCCTCTCGCAACAGACATGATCACAGGCACTGCAGATGTATATGACGTGATCAAAGCCATCGAAAAGCAGCGCCTGCTCTTCCCTGCTTTTGAGGAAGCGTACCGTCGCATCATCAGGATTCACAAAATGGCACTCGCCGGCAATCGTCCTCGCCATTTGATGATCCTTGGTCCCTCTGGGGCCGGTAAAAGCTCAGTGCTAGAAGAGTACGTCCGCTACTTCCCAGTGATCGAGGAGACTGAGTTCCGGCGAACTCCTGTACTACGTGTCGAGATCAAATCCTCACCGACCGTGCGTAGCGTTGCCGAGGACATCCTAAAAGCCATGGGCATCCCGATGGCCTACCGCGGCACCGTCAACGAGAAGACGGATCGGGTAATTTCTTCGCTGCAGAAGCTCAAGGTCGAACTGTTAATGCTAGATGAGGTGCAGCACTTGCTCGGTTCTTCTAAACGCAGCTTCGGCTCGAATAACGAGACCGAATGGCTCAAAACGCTGCTCAACCAAATCGAGATTCCAGTCGTACTCGCTGGGCTACCGTACGCGCAGGCGTTGTTGAGCACAAACGAGCAGTTGCGAAGACGATTGGATGGGGTATGCAATCTCACGCCGTTCTCAGTTGAGGGTGAAGACGCCGCCGCTGATTTTGCCGGGGTCATCAGTTGGTTCGATAGTGAGATCCATGATGGACAACCTATCGGCCTACACGAGGGCGACATGCTGTACCGGTTGTTCTACGCCACCAACGGTCTGATCGGCTACCTAAGCAAGCTGCTGATCGGTGCGATGGAGATCCGGCTGGAGCATGGACAAAGAAGGATTGAACCCTGGATGCTCGAGCAGTCGTTTAGCCAGAACCTGTGGGCCGAGGGTGTGGGTACATTAAACCCGTTCCATAAGAAATTTGTTCAACGCCAGTTGAACAAGACGAACGAGCTCTTTGCCCCGACAGCCTTCTCTGCCATGGCCGCCTCCTCAACCTAACTACTAGAGCCCCCGCCGTTACAGGCGGGGGTATTTGTCATGACACCGCTTCTTCCTATTCACCCCTCGCCGCTTCCGCTTGAGAGTGAAATCGGCTATCTGCTGCGCCTTGGCGCGGCCAACGATTTCCACTCGCTAACCTGGCAGCAGAACTACCGCCGACACATGGGCCTGCCACCAACAAATTTCGATGACTTCGTAGAACTCACTACTGGGCATGGCCCTGATGTTCTCCGGAACCTCTGGGGACCGTCCTGCTCCGACCTGCCAATTCAGTCGTTCAAGAAGCTTGGCATCAAAACTACCTACTGGAGCCTGGATCACCGACGCTGGTGCCCAGACTGCCTTCGAGAACAAAGCTACTGGAAAGCAGAGTGGCTGATCACCCTGCAAGTGGCCTGCCCGCATCACCGACGACTGCTACAAGAATTGTGCCCAGCTTGCGGTCAACTTGTCGGTTGGTACAGCGGCGGTCTGACGCACTGTCGCTGCGGGCAAGACCTTACGGCGGCAGCACATATCCCAGCTTCAGCGAATTTGCTGCAGATTAGCCAGCGGATATGCGACAAGCTGTCCGAAGCTACCGAGATCAGTGTGCCTCCCAATAAGCTGCTTACGATCAACCATGGACTAACTCGCTTACTAGCAGCCGTACAATTGCCGCGACTGCTCGACCTCATCTGGGCACTAGGTTGCTATGGCCACTTTGGCTCGCTCAAAAAATCGCTTAAGGTACATGGCCATCATCGAATGGATGTCGCGTTACCGATACTCGAAAGCGCAGCCGAAATGCTGGTGCAGTGGCCTGATGCGTTTCACTCGTTTATGCAACAGGCCTCAGATCAATCACAGGCACACGCGCTACACCTACACCTATTCGCAGGCCCACATCTCCTAGCCTTAAATCGAGCGCTAAATCACCCTGAACTACACTTTGTACGGCACGAATTTGAACGCTTTGTTTCGGCTCATTGGAAAGGTGTCATCGCGGCTCGCCATCGGTTTGCCGCCGACACTTCGACCGAGCATTCCACCATTCTTGCCAAAGAAGCCATGGCAATGCTTGGCATCTCGCGTAGGAAGCTGGCAACGCTCATTAACGAGGGACACATACGCGGCTGGTATCAGCAGTCAAAGGGGAGTCTGCGCTTCTTTGTCGTCGATCGGGCATCGGTAAGACAGTTCCAGCAAAATTGTGCAGGCAAGCTGTTCACGCTTGCAGAAACTGCAGAATACCTAGCGACCACCATTCCGCGTGTCCGGCTTCTCGTCCAGGCAGAGCTCCTCAAGGCTGCTCACCGGCCAAATGGACACAACTTGCGGCGCAATCACTGGGTATTCGAAAAGTCTCAACTCGACATGCTGCTTGGCGGTCTGACGCTTGAAATCCACCCCACGCCAGAGTGCGATAGTGTGATGTCCCTAGAGAAAATCTGCCGAGCAAGAAGCCGGGACGGAGCGGATTTCGTCACCATCCTGCAGGCTATCCAAGCGGGCGAGCTCAAATGTATCGCCCGCGACCCGAGCCATCATGGCATAAGGGGACTATTACTCGACAGGCAGCAGTTCGAGGATTGGTTTACTGAGCGCTTACGCTTCAAAGAATTCTTCACAATGAGACCGGCAGCTCACTATCTTGGACTCAAAGAGCATGTACTGTATTGGTTACGAGATCGCCGGCTATTGTCTGGCTTCACATACCCCAACGAGGCAAGCCACCTGTCGCTTCCCAAGACTGCCCTTGATCAGCTCAAAGCACGCTATGCCTGGGGAAAATCGCTTGAGGAAATGACTGGGTACGGAAGAAAGTCAGCTTCACGAGCATTGATTAATCGTGGCATTGTCCCGGTCACAGGGCCGACAGTGGATGGCGGCACCACCTACCTCTTTTTACGGGAAGACATTCAACGCTTCATGGCAAGCCAGCATTCGGCGACAGAACACACGACACAGGGGGTCGAGCATGGGCAAAAGTGAAATCGAGAACCGTTACGCCTGGCAGTTCCGCGGTGGCCGAGGCATCGATAACTGTGTTCCACAGGAGTGGCTACCTGTCGTAGAGAATCTGTGCCAAGCGATCGACAAGATCACCCCACAGATGGAGAGGCCTGGTTTTTACTGGCGGGATATCAAGGAGAAAAGAGGGGGTCTTGCAGCTGACTACGTGGCTCCTACAGCTCTGGACGATGCCATCGAGAATCTTGTGGATGCAGCCACCGCCGAGGTAGCTCGCATGGCTGAGAGAGGAGACTCGTCGGTTTAAGCGCTCTGACCATTCTCTAGACTGCCGGGCTGAGATGCCATTTCCTGCTCGGCAGCTTCGATCAATTGGCTTGGGCGTATCTCAAGAGCCTTCGCCAGCTTGAAGATCACATTAACGCTGGCACTGTTCCTGCCAAGTTCCAAGAGCGAAACGTAATTACGCTCAACATCAGCCTCAAAGGCCAGCGCTTCTTGCGACATCTCCCTGTTTTTGCGCAGTTTTCTTAACGCTCTTCCGAACGCGACTTCCGGTTCCACTTGGCTCTCCTATAGGAGAGCAAAGCGTCATACCTAGCCACGCTGGAGTCTTCACAATATATTGGGCAAAATCGTCATGCATCATTTCCTCGCACGGCTTACGTAGACATTTAGGGCGAATCATGAGCATTCAAGACAAACTGCCAGAACATCTCTCCACCCTCCGCCTGAAAGGCAAAACACTCCAGTTCGTTGTATACCGGGGTACCGCGCTGGAAGATAAGACATGGTCCGAGACCCACGTCAACTCAACACGTAACGGTTACGGGCAGGTATCAAGCGTCCAAAGCCATAACATACTGAAGCGGGAATGCTGGGTCCGCCTGGAGAACGGCAAGGAGAGAGTGATCGCACTGCCAGACGACAGCTCATTTGCAGTCCGGGCCGGCCAGGCGATTACGCTGATCGGCGTGCATAGCAAGCACCTTGAAAAAGATACCGTCTACTACATCGCTTTAGCCAATCATGCATCAGAGAAGTGGGCACCGCTGAACCAGGTTGCCATGATCAGGCGCCTAGCAGGAACCAACAGTGCTGCAGCCCAGGGCTTGGCAAATCTGTTCGTACTGGCCACGTTAGGTATTGGTGCAATCGTGCTGATGCTCTTCAACAGGTCCTTGCATAGCAACTACGTCGTGCCGCTCAACCAGCGGGCGCAAGAGATCGCACAATGGGGTTTTCAACAATCCTAAGCACCTGTACCAGATCGTAAAGCGCAGTAAGATAAACCAGACCTTCATCAGCGATCTGCGCTTGGGATTCTCGACGCTAGAATTGGATTTTTCCGGCGTCGATGTTGGTTCCCGCATTGGTGACTATACAGAGGGTAAAATAGAAAACAGCCTAGTGACAAACTAGGCTGCTTCGAACTGTAAAATCTTAGCTAAACCAAAATATAGTCACTCACGAAGCCAACTTTTCAACGGAAGAAATTACACACAATTCATTTTCCAAAGCAGTAACAATTTTTTCGAATTGAGCCTTCACCGAATTGCGTCGGAGTTCCCTAGAAGAACGGGCTTCTACTGAATAGAAACGTTCAGCGAATCTAGCCTGAGCTTGGTCATCCCCTGCCACTAGCTGAAACCAGTCTCCATCGTAGAAAGGCATCGGCTCATGTTCACCCTCAATGTATGCACAAGCTTTTAAAGGATAAAGGTCTATTATCTCAACCAGCCTTTTATCAAACGTAAGCAATGCAGGAAAGAAGTAGCGTGCCTGCCGCGAAGGTTTCAATGTCATGGTCTCTTCTAATTGGCGAACATGCCACAAATCCCATGCCATACCGTCCAGGGTCTTGAACAAATCTGGCTTCTTTTTCTGCACCTTCCCAAAGAAGGTCAAGTTATGCCCAAGCTCGAAGTAGGCACGCGCAAGGGCTGTCTCCCGCCCACTGATAGTGGCAAGATCACAATCACAGAACTCAACAAATCGTTCGATCTTCTCAATAACGGATGCTTGCGGTGTTTGTAGCTGAATTGATGCCATTTTTAGCAAATGGCAATACATAAACTGCTGCCTGAAGTTCAAAGCGCGCATAAAGCCTTCATTGGCCCGGTCCATATACATGCGAGCTATAAGCTCTTGCGCACGCTTATCTAATTCTGACTCAGTAAGCGTCGAGCAAGCCTTTCCGGTAGTTTTTAGCCATTGAGAATCGAGAGTCCGCAATGTCTCGTATGCCTTGAGCTTCCCAAATACCCGGTCGGCGGCTTTCCTATCGTCCAAGTTGTGAAGGTTTTCGCAAAGATATGGAGTCGGGTCAACAAACACGTCATCCCTTGCGATGAAATCAAACACCTCTTTGAAGTCTTTCGGGATGCCAGATGAACGACCAGCCAAATATGGCTCTAGATAACTTAGCGCTTGTGTGTCGAGTGAGATGGAGTAATCTATTGGGTAAGTAGCCCCTCCGCTTTCCATCTCTTTCACGGTGTCTCTATCCAGAACAAGAACTTTATCAGTCTTGAACAATGACCTGACTACAGCTCCGGAAGAAAATTTGTGATTGACAGCAAAGCCAGGAGCCGCGCCATTTTCTGCTGCAAATACGAACTTACAGTTCGGCAACAATGGGGCTGCTAACCTATAAAGGTCGAAGGCCTCGCCCAATGAGTCGGATGTGCAGATTCTGGCCATGATGGCACGGGTAGGCATATCTTTATTCATATCATGTGTTTCCTATCAACAATTATTCGATGATTTCAATCACACCAGACAACCCGGCCATTTTTAAGCCAAAAATGTGAACAGCACTCCTTTTTCAACCATATTGATGGAGATAAGGTCGGTATTCCCCTCGCATCCACCTTAACATCCCAGCGAGGCTTTGCCTCGGGTATCACCAGCAGCTCGATTCTGCGACCGCAGCCACAAGGGCAATTCATCCCAACACACCAATCCTCACCATCCTCACGAGCGAGAATTAAATCTCGGCGCGGCAAATGCTGCGGCAAGCTATCCCCTTCGATAACATGAAGCCTGCGAATGGGTGCGATTTTTTCCCATGTATTCCGCCACCAGCGTTTTAAGCTCATTGCGCCACCTCATGCACCAATGCTTTTAAAGCAGGAAGGCCCAACAAAGGTTCCTTGGAGCCACGCCCCAGAACTGGGTTAGGCATTTTTGCGAAAACATCTTCCGCAATATATTCTTCCTCGCAAGCGGCAAGGCTGAACTGAGTTCGCGCATAAAACCGGTTAGCTTCTAGCCGAAATGGATAGGCACGGGCAATGAACTCCATCACGCAAGCAGACGCTGCACGCATGTTGAGGGCAATTACAGCCGGAGCTTCATCAACCATCCCCTGAAGATAGCCAGCCTTTTGTTCCTCGCGATGCGCCTCAGGCGCTGCGTTGCGCAGATACTCAGCCCGCAGTGAAACAGGCGAATAGACCCCACGGTCTTGCAATGTCGAACCTCCGGGCTGTACATAGTCGATACGCCCACAGACATCCCCAATTGCCCGTGTCATTCCAGCACTACGCGTTGGAATGACAACACCTACGTCAAACAACGGAAGCAAAAAAGCTGAACAAATAAGGTCAGCAATATGGCGAGCCTCCAAGGTGTCTACGCAGCAGAACAAAACGTCACATTGGCTTGCTGCTAGGACGGCCTCCCTTGTTACCACCGAAGCTGGAACTGCATAGGCCACACCCTCACCACGATAACTTGCTATCGCAGCGGCAAATGCGTTTACCTTCAATTGTTTGCGGTTTGCCCCTTCGATGGTCGAATTCAAGATGCGATTCAGATTCTTATGCTCTAAATGATCGAAATCAATCAGCGTCACATTCGCAAAACCAAGCCGGGCTAGCTGCTCTGCAACTATTGAACCTGTCCCTGACACCCCAATCACTCCCGCTGTCAGCCGGCCGACTTCGGCGGTCATATCGCTGGTAAAAGCGACAGGACGACGGCTGGGAGTCACGGACGTGAGATCACTCCACCAATATTGGATGTCATCCCCCGCGACCGACACCAAATCGACTAGCTGATTATCCATGCTGGGCGTATAAAGACGGGCTCGGATGGCCCCGCCGGGCACCATAATTGCAGAGCCGTGCAGTTCGCCGAATGCATGAAATAAGCTTGGTAATACTGCAGCGTCACTGGCATCGTCAGCATCGGAAAAATCAAACAGTCCACCAGGGTGCGAATGGATCAGGATAATCGCTAATCCATCCATTTCTGCTTGATCGATAGCATGTTCAACGAACTCACCAGGCCACGTGATAGCGTCTGGAGCTCTGTGTGAACAAGCATCATGCGGGACAAAAATGGCTTCCCTTGCAAGCAAACGAAGGCGCGGCCCAGGGACTCGAGAACAAAGCAGAATCGCAGCCGCCTCAAGCCCATCGCCCGGAAACAAGTGGTCCCGGACTTTGGCATACAATGAAGCTGGCAGTGTCAGCGTCGAAGTAGGTTTCACTCTCCAACCTCCTTTGCCAGCGCCGATTCGACAAGAGCGAGATGCGTAATGACATTATCGGTCGAGGGATTCCAAGGAGATTGAGCCCCCCGATGCCGGGACCATCCGTGATACTCAATACCAAAGATGGTGGCCCGAACTTGCGTGCAGTCAATTGGACGACCAGACTCCAAGGCAAGAGGCGGATTGGTATAAAACATATCAATCTGCGCCCCCGGATAGGACGGGGGGATTTCGAGTGCCAGGAGGGTCTGGCCCGCTGTGTAGCCTTGCGGGACAGTATAGGAGTGAATGAGCAGCCAACGTCTGCCCTCATCAACCACTGTTTCCCAACGCAAAGCAAGCTGCCCGAGGTGGGCTTCATCTACATCAAGAAGCGCGAAATCCCGGCGCGACGTCGGAGCCGCTTCACCATTGTTCACTTCTCGAGGTGTAAGCCTCAGCTTCTCAATGCCAGGTGTACGCAGATCAACTACTGTCGTCAACTCGACCGCTTGTTTTGGCTGCCCTGCAATCTTCAAGAAAATTTGCCAACCTTGATTAGGGTCAAAACCGGCACGGGTCAGAGCATCTCTGACGAGGATTGTGGGGGTTTCGACCTCAAGCAACACTCCTTGAACATTGAAAGACCACACAAGCTTTCGGCTATAGAAAGCTTCAACACCTAGCGCATCCAAGTCGATCAGATCGGAATCATTCACCAGGCGGTCTGCCTCGTCCTTGCGCTCGAAGTAGAGCCCCATTTCTACCGGCACTTTGCCCTGCTTGCGGAGAAGCTCGCCGGAAACCATTCGGCAGGGCCAGTCAAAACGCACACCGTCGATAGTAAAACGATACAAGCGATCGCTTTCTACGATGATGAAACGGCCATGCCCGCCGTGCAGATCAATGTTTTCATCCGGGCGGATATCCTCCAACTCACCATTAGGAAGGACATGCAGGACCGTTGGATTCTGAGTTGGCTTGAAGCCCGCTGCAGCAGCAAGTTGCTGGCCAGTTGGGGTTAAATCATTAATACGGATCGCGCGGTAGGTCAGACTCTCATCTGCTACCTCGATCAGATGATGATCTTTATGAAGGTTTACTACAGTCTCGGTCATGATGACGGTCTCCGTGACAGATTCAGGTGCTGTTGCACCCGGTTTCAGTTGATTGCCCATTGGAATTTCTCCTGTAAAAATGAGCACGACTAAAAACGGGGACGACCTCCAGCACAGACCTTTCTTGACGAAAGGCTCTGTCATCGCAGATACTCGCTGCTGTCTAACGGCAACGGTCTCTTCGGAGATCGTTTTCGCATGGGCAGTTGGCGCTGCCCATGCGACCCCCCTCTTATCTAGACCTACCCTTGGTAGATCCAGAACTTCCTTATAGGTCAAGTTTACTGACCTACTGAACTACCTCAAAACAACTGCTTTTGCCCATCCTTTGTTGTGAGTGCACCCAAGCATGCACCGCTATCATTAACTCTTTCCGTCGATCATACATGATCATTTTGATGATGTAAATAGCGCTTTTTTGTATTGTATGCTGCTCATTATGCATCTAAAATGGAGTTGTAATGTATCTACCTGTTCAAAGGAAAACGAATGAGCCAGGAGGCACGATTGGAGTCTTTAAGCCAAAGCCAGAAGGAACGCTTGGCTTACATAGAGTTCAAGCTGTACTTCATGGGGGAGGTCAAAAGAGCAGATCTGACTAACCGCTTCCAGACTGCGGGGGCAGCTGCGACACGTGATTTAGGGCTTTACAGAGACTTGGCGCCAGAGAACAGCATATTTGACGGGAGTAGCAAGAGCTACCGCATTAGCAACAAGTTTAAACCATTGTTTGAGCACTCCCTTGAACGGGTTATTTCAGCATTAACACAGGGATTTGGCGAAGGATTAGGAGGGCCGATGAAGTCGCTTCTCCCATGCGAAGTACCCTCTGTCTTAAACCGCCCCAACTTGGAAGTACTGGCGGCCATCACCCGAGCCATCAACCTGAACCGCCCTCTTTCATTAGAGTACCAATCTCTGAGCAGCGGAGTAACAGTTCGTGAGCTTGTACCGTTTGCCTTGGTAGACAGCGGACTGCGGTGGCATGTTCGAGCATATGACCGCAAAAGAAAAAGCTTCGGGGATTTTGTCTTGACACGCATGAAAAACCCCATCGTCCTTGAGACGGAGGTACCTCATGAGTATGAGACCGCTCAGCACGACATACAGTGGAACCGCATCGTAGAATTGGAGTTGGTCCCACATCCTAGCAAGGATCACCCGGAGATTATTGCCATGGATTTTGGCATGACTGACAACATACTCAGGGTTAAGGCTAGAGCGGCTGTTGTGGGCTATTTATTGCGTCGGTGGTTTGTAGATTGCTCCCAAACGCATGAAATCGACGATATCGCGTGTTATCTATGGCTAAAAGATCCTCTCGCACTATATGGGGTTGAAAGTGCAAAGTTGGCTCCGGGCTACACAAAACCAGGACAAGAGTAACGCAATACTGAAAAGTCAGGCTTCACGGACAAACCAGGCTAGTGCGCATCGCTGGCTATCTGGGCATACTGACTCCATCCGTGACCTGCAGTCCCTGACAATCCTATATCAACTATGACTAGGTCCTTAGCGTACGAGCGCGATAACGCGCTCAATGCCATCTGCCCTTACTTCACGATGTTCCCGCTGGAATACCCCCTGCGAGTGCTTGAGCATCACAAGAATGATGCACCGGTCGTGATGGACCCGTTTTGTGGCCGTGGAACCACCCTCTTTGCTGCCCGTAAGCTAGGTCTGGTCGCACGAGGTATCGACGCCTCACCCATCGCCGTTGCAATTGCACGGGCCAAACTGGCACTCGTCGACACCGAGGCGGTGCTCGAACTTGCGAAGACCTACATCGTCAGGCACCAGTCGGCCGAGACACCAAACTCCGAGTTCTTTCAGTACGCCTTCACCCCGAAGGTGCTTCAGCAAATCTGCGCTATCCGCAAGGGACTGATGGCTGTAAAAAGGGACAGCGACACCACCGTATTGCTCCGCGCCGCGATGCTTGGCTGCTTGCACGGCCCTTTGAATAAGAGCCCTGAGCGCCGATCCTACTTTTCTAATCAGATGCCGCGAACCTTCTCGGCTAAGCCAGCCTACTCTGTGCGCTACTGGAGGGAGCATGGGATTGAGCCACCGGAAGTCGATGTGCTTGCGGTCCTTCACCGCAAGCTAACGCGCCTGCACGACGACAAACTTCCGGCAGCTGGGACCATTGCAAACGCTCGCCATGGAGACTCGAGGCTGGCCAAGTCGCTGCCCACTGACGCTCGCGACTTCTCCGTTGTCGTGACCTCTCCACCGTATTACGGAATGCGCACCTACGTTCAAGACCAGTGGCTGCGTAACTGGTTCTTAGGCGGGCCTGACCACGTCGAATATGCCAATGATTTCCAACTTGAGCACACTGGCACGGCCGTATTTGCCAAGTCGCTTGGACAAGTTTGGAAAAATATGGCGCGCACCAATGCGGATGACTTGGACATGTACATCCGCTTTGGAATCATTCCGTCGGCCAAGGTCGATGCAAAGGCGGTGCTCCGTGCTTCTCTGGAAGAGTCCGGAGTGTTATGGCGGGAAGTCTCGGTGAGCGCGGCTGACACCGCGTCCTCGGGCAAGCGCCAGGCTGACCACATGGCTGCTGGCTCATCAGCCGCGATTGAGTACGACTTTCACATAAAGAGAATATAGGGGGCATTCATGGCAACAGCACCGGCGGCCATATCGCTAAAGGTATCGAAGAGCACGCTGTCGATGTTCCTGCGCACTAGGTGCGACAAGGAGCTGTTCCTGTCACTACATGACAAGACAACGATGGCAGCGGCAGGACTGCCGGAGCCCATCAAGCGCCCCGGGATCGGTCTTCTAGCGGTCGAAGGCAAAGAATTTGAGGTCGACCGCAACGACATGCTGGTTCGGCTTTTTCCCACCGTGGTGAAGTTCTCGAAACCAGGGGCTACCTACAATGATGTTGACTTGCATGCTGAACTAACCCGGCTGGCAGGTGCGCCGTCGCTCATCCTGCAAGGTCGTTTCTCGGTGGGTACCCAGCGAGCAACTGTACTTGCCAACATTGGGCTTTTGCCCTCCGACGCGGCGGTCGTACCCCCACTGGCGGATTTCATCCCCGACGTGGTTTATGTGCGCTCTCCGGTCGAAGGTGAAATGGAGGTTCGACCGGATGGCACGCGTGTGGCCATCAACCAACTAGCTGAAGATCGGCTTGCACTGAGCATCCTGGACATCAAGCACACAGCTGAGGCCAACCCAAGTTACTGCTCGGAAATCGCCATGTATGCGCTGATGCTAGCCAACTGGCTCGCGCTGCATCCAGAGCTCGCCCAACGCTACTACGTCAGCTCGCACGCATACCTTTGGACCCGGTACAAGCAGGGCGAAAGCGAACTCGAAGCACTTGAGCAGGCAGGAGGCGCGACGACTGCGCAGCTGCTCGACGCGCTCATGCTCGACTCGGAAGACGCGCAGTTGCGCTACTACCTGGCAGCCATTCGCGGATTCTTCGAGAACGTGGTTCGCGTCGTTCGTGTGGGCCAGGCCCGCCCGGACGGTTGGCAGGACCTCGACTGGCATGTGACCAACTCCTGTGGAAGCTGCGACTGGCTGGGCGACAAGCGTCACATGGGCCAGAACCAACGTGACATCGTCGATGCCAACCAAGGGCACTACTGCATGCCATTGGCCTCGGCCAGCGGACATCTTTGTCTGGTGCCTGGCGTCACGCGCGGCGCCAAGAAGGTTCTGCACCTGAACACCGTACCAGACACGCCTGCGCTGGCCGGTGCGGCAGGACACCCTGCATTGCAGCAGCACACGCTTCTCAAGCGGGAAGCCAAGACGCTTCCCGCGCGTTCGACGGCCATTACGACCGGAACCCTGTCGACTGACCCTGATGCGGTCATCGCCTCACTAGTTCCCAGCGCGAACTTGCTGCTGTATGCCAGCATCAACTTCGACTCCAGTTCCGGTCTGCTGACCGGCTTAGCTCTTTCCGGAACAGCTACAAACTTCACTGCGGGGCAAGCACCTCGCCGATTCCAGCCAGTGCCTTTCGTGGTCGACCAAAAGACGCTGGATGCAGAATGGGTCGCGCTGGAGGGCTTCCTCACCCAAATTGCCAACTGCATTGACGTGGCAGAGGGCATGGTCCCCGGCTCTGTGACTGCTCAGATTCACTTCTGGGAGCAACGTCAGTTCCTGGAGCTATGCAACGCCATGGGGCGACACCTCCCTCGCGTTATGGCTTTAACCGTTCGCAAAGCCAAGGCGCTGGCGTGGGTATTCCCTCCTGACGAGATGATTGCCCGGCCTGATTCTTTGGAGGCAGCCACGGTAGTCGCAGTGGACGAAATTGTTCGACGGATGGTGTTTGCACCGACAAGACATGTCATTACCTTGTTCGACACCGTTGAGCACTACCGCCTGGGGGCGTCGCCGGCCGTGCACGACTCGTACTACCGTGAGTACCTAAGTAATGGTATTCCTCGAGAGCGCATCTACGAAATCTGGTCGAACGCCCCCCAGGTCAAGCGGGGTGCAGGCAATCGTGTGCCTCGAAACACCATCATCTCGCAGTACTCGGATGCCCTGATTCGACAGTCACGAGCCCTGGAGACCGTGTGCGAGAAGCTCCGACAGGACTACCGAGGACAATTCCGCGCGAAGGCAACCCACATTCCGACCTCTATTCCTCGAGGTGCATCCAATGTCGCCTTCGATGGCAAGCTGTGGCTATGGTGGGACCACCTCGAGTTCAACGCCTCCCAGCTCGAAGCACACATCCGCCTGTCCATGGATGGTGAGAGGCTGGAGGCGAGCTATGAAGCCATTGTGTTGAAGAACGGCGTGCACGTGGGAGGCGACGTCTATGATTTCGACGTCGGCCCCGGATCCGCGGAGGCGAAGTTCAAAGAAGATTCGATGCTTACGCTCGGCAAGATCGGGCACCCAGGCATGCCGCTGCAGCATGCTGGGAGGCTGCTGCGGCCCGGATCTCCTGCATATACAGGCAATCCCGACCTGTTGACACGTCCACTGTGGTCGGTCCTGGAGGCGCGACTGCTGGACTTCGACCGTGTGCACCACCGTGCCCGCGTCCAGTTGCGCGTTAGGAACGATCCACTGTTCGTTCCTAACCTGATTGCCAACGCTGCGTTCCCAATTCTGGACGACGTTTTCCTGGTCGAGGGTAAGAAGCCAAAGCTATTCAACTGGGCCGAACACAGCGCGCCAATTCTGGAAGCCATCGCCAATCCACGGATTGCTGTGCCCGACAATAACGCTGCCGTGGCGATGGGCATCGCGCCTGCAGCCCGGCGCGGGGGCGCGTCGGCTGAGACGCCCGCAGCACGCGTACTGTGGAATCCGCCGGCGCTCGAGCAGAACGTCATCGTTCCCACAACGACGGCACAACCGCTTGCACGCTATGTGCGGGCTCTAGACGGCTTGAACGATTCCCAGGAAATCGCTGTGGCTCATGCTCTCGAGCGAGGACTCACGCTCATTTGGGGACCGCCAGGGACAGGTAAGACCAAGACACTCGCCGCTATGTTGCATGCGATGACGACGCATGCAGTAAGCGCCGGCCAACCGCTGCGAGTGCTTGTAACCGGGCCGACCTACAAAGCGGTAGAGGAGGTGATGCAACGCGCCGCTAAGGCCATGAGCGCTGACGCGACTGCTACCGGAACACTGTACATGGGCTACTCGCAAGGCCGTACCGTCGGAGCGGTCCCATCTGGCTTGGCAGCACATGTCAGCTATCAGACCATGGTATTCGACCGGTCAGACCCTGACATGCAAAACTGCCTAGACGCACTGACCAACGGCACAGGGATCACTATCGTGGGGTGCCAAGTTCGCCAGGGTCGGCAGTTTCCGAAATACATCGCAAGCAGCCCTCTACACCCTGTCTTCGATGTGGTGGTCATCGACGAGAGCTCCCAGGTGCCAGTACCGCATGCAGTGTCGGCCTTCTCCGGCTTGCGAGACGACTCGCGTCTCATCATTGCCGGTGACCACTTGCAGATGCCACCCATCTCCTCCATAGAAGCCCCAGCGGATGCCGCCTACTTAGTTGGTAGCATTCAGACCTACCTGACAAAGCGCTCGTTCAGGACTCCAGTACCGCGCTGCGTGCTCGAACGTAACTACCGGTCGGCCGAAGACATCGTGGCCTTCGCTCGAAGCATCGGTTATCCGTCGTCCTTGCAAGCGGAGTATGGGAATGCGCGGCTGCACCACATACAGCCTCTACCTAATCAGGTAGCTTATCCCTCCCACCTGCCTTGGTGCGCAGCGTTTGATGTACTGCTGCGACACGAGTCGGTGGTGGCTACGCTCTTACATGAGGACGACGTGTCCTCCCAGGGCAACCTATTCGAAGCCAAGGTGGTTGCCGGCATGGTGTGGATGCTGCGCCAATCGGTCAGTGCGGAACTGGATGGCTGGGGGCCAAATCCGCCCACCCATCGAGTGCCAACTGCTCAAGAGTTTTGGTCCGACTGCATTGGTATCGTAACACCGCACCGTGCCCAGCGAGCGCTGGTGGTACGCGAACTCGAACACCTATTCTCGGGTGAGGGTGACCTCATTGCCGACGCAGTCGACACTGTCGAACGCTTCCAAGGGGGCGAGCGCCACACCATCATCGTGACTTTTGGAGTGGCCGATGTTGATGTGATTGGCGGTGAAGAGGCGTTCCTTATGCAGCTAGAGCGTACAAACGTAGCGGTTTCTCGAGCGATGGCTAAATGCATCGTTGTGATGCCGGACGCTTTAGCCGCACACATTCCTGAGGACAAACGGGCGCTCCAGACTGCGTACGCGCTGAAGGGCTATGTCGAGGAGTTTTGTAACAGTCGCCTAGACACGGTGATCACTGAGGCCGGTGTGGTTCGTCAGGCTCAAGTGCGATACAGGGTGTAGGGTATATCGCGCATGGTGACTCACGAGGTAGTTCACGCCTGAAAACCAAACAATTGATTCAGCTTCAAAGGCTCGGCCCACTTGGTTGAGCTTTTTTTTGTCAGAGTACGCGCTGTCTTTATTGAGTGCAGCGAGAACAGCTTGAATCGCCCCGGCTTCTCTAGACACTCTTGAGCCGTTGGAAATATTGCTTCTCAAACTCTACCGGCGATAGCCCGTTTGCGGAACCATGCCGGCGTTTCGGGTTGTAGAACATTTCGATGTAATCGAAGATATCCCGCCGGGCCTCCTCCCTGTCGTGATAGGTTTTGCGCTTGATGCGCTCCCGCTTCAGCAACTGGAAGAAACTCTCTGCCACGGCATTGTCGTGGCAGTTCCCACGCCGACTCATGCTGGGTACCAAGCGATGAGCCTTCAAGAAGTCCTGCCAGTCGTAACTACTGAACTGGCTCCCCTGGTCGGAATGCACCAGCACTTCCTGCTTGGGCTGACGTCGCCATACCGCCATCAACAGGGCATTCAGCACCAGCTCTCTATCGATACGTGACTGCATCGACCAGCCAATCACCTGCCGCGAGAACAGGTCCAGCACCACCGCCAGGTACAACCACCCCTCATGCGTGCGGATATAAGTGATGTCGGTCACCCAGGTTGTATTCGGCTCATTCACGGAGAACTGGCGTTGTAGGTGGTTAGGTGCCACCACGGCCGGGCGGCCACTGTAATGCCCAGGACGCCGGTGGTAACCCGTCTGCGAACGTAAGCCCTCCTGCTTCATCAGCCGAGCCACACGATGTTTGCCACAGCGCTCTCCCTGAGCCTGCAAGTCGTCATGCACCTTGCGATAGCCATAGACACCGCCACTTTCGAGCCACGCCTGCTTGATGTGCTCCAGCAAGCGCTGGTCTTCACGCGCTCGTGGTGAATGCGGGGATGCTTTCCAGGCGTAGTAGCCACTGGGATGCACCGACATAACACGACACAGACGTCGAATAGGGAACTGCTGTGCATGGGCCCGGATGAAGGCATACCTTACCCGGACTCCTTGGCAAAGTATGCGGCGGCCTTTTTTAGGATGTCGCGCTCCTCGGTGACCCGTTTGAGCTCTGCCTTGAGACGTCGGATTTCGGCTTGCTGGTCTGCGGGTTCGGCCGGTTGGGCGCGCTTGGGGTCGAAGCGTTTCAGCCATTGATACAGGCTGTGGGCAGATACGCCGAGACGGCTGGCGACTTCGGCCACTGGGTAACCACGCTCGGTTACCTGTTTGACTGCTTCAATCTTGAACGCTTCGGGGAAACGCGGCTTGCTCATGACACCTCCTTGTGGGGCCTAGTGTGAGGCTCGCGAAGTGTCTAGGAAAGGAGGGGCGATTCAGGTAGCACCGCGGGCTCGCGCTTTATGCACCTATGGTCCAACTCTTTTAGAAGCCATAACGTGAAAGCAAACTCTCGGCCTCGCCAAAATCACGTTCAAGATTTTGGCTTTGGCCGGAGCCAATCCGATCCTCAAGATCTCGTGCAA
The DNA here is from genome assembly GCF_002217795.2 of Aquitalea magnusonii. NCBI lineage: Bacteria > Pseudomonadati > Pseudomonadota > Betaproteobacteria > Neisseriales > Chromobacteriaceae > Aquitalea > Aquitalea magnusonii. Next base: position 323,159 of record NZ_AP018823.1, on the reverse strand, counting down.
GCCGTTGGTCATGACCAACGTTGTGCTGGGCTTCAAGATGGTTGTGTAACCTCATCAGACGATCAGCCATTTGCTTTGTCCTGGCCCCTTGCTGTTCAGACCTGCTCATTCTCGTCCTCTTCTCCCTCATTGACGCCCAATTCTTCATATATGTCGGTCATAACATCAGCATCTCCATCAATTACACGATGTAACTCATCAGCAACCGATGCCACCATCAAGACAGGGGCTCCATCCAGTGCGCTGGCGGCAACCATAGCTATCCCTCCGGATTCCGTTTCAAACATGATGATGCCTAAGTCATCTAGACAAAGACGCACCTGCTCTCGGAACGCTCCTCGGATATGCTTTCGCCCGGCTACTTTTAGGAACTTACCTTTCGAAACACGGCCCCGAGTCTTGCCGGAGCGGTGAAGCATGAGAGCCAGTAAGGCGGCTGTTTGTTCTTCGCTGTGACGCATATAAAAATCTCCATTCTGTTCCAATAAATCTTTATACAGATTTTTTTAGCAAATGTAAATTTTTTGCACCCCATGTGTCAAGTGCTTCTGGTACCCCACAAAGCTGAGGTTTCGAACCAAGCCCTTGCGACTGATCCGGAATTGGCATCCGGTTCAGTAAACATCCGTTTACTGGATGGTATCCTGTGACCAATCTGAACAACTGAGAGCAGCAATGGGCGAACTAGACGAGAGCGGGCAGAGGCTGTTAGCAATCCTGGTAGAGCACATGCCAAAGGTAAAACCAGGAGAACCCCAAACGTATATCACTTACAAGGGGGTCCACGACCGCCTTGAACTCCATCAAAACGGTGAGACCTGGGGAGAGAGCCTGCAAGCGCAAGGTCTAAACTCCCTCGCCGACTGGACAAAGAGAATGGGGTTTCCGGGGATTACCGGGATTATCACCAACGGGGGCAACGTCGAAGACAGGCCGTGGCAACCGGGTGTTGGCTATTTCGACCTCTTCAAGAGGCCGCGGGACGACTTCCGATGGTGGAGGGAGGAAGTTGACCGGGCCAAAGCGTTCGATTGGTTACGCTATCTTTCTCCCGCCGCAATTGACACTCCGCCAACCGCCAACATCGTACTGGCCGCCGTAGGACAGCGGATGCCATTGCCACCATCCCCTACGGAAAAGCATCCGGTGCGCGAGCTCGTAGCGCTGGCAGGAATTGATGTCAGCGACTGGGCCTACACCCAAGACGGTAAGCCAATCGGTAATCCAAACGACAACATTGGTCGCAACACCATGTGGTCGTTTGTTGGTCGGCCACCGGAGCCCATTGCGCTGTGTGTATGGTTCGAGCATGTGGACTGGAAAAGCGAACCGCCCACCTATCGTGGTAATGAATATCCATACCAACGAAGGCTCTCCGACATCGCGAACACTCGCAAAGGGAAAGACGGGCTAAGTCGCCTGAAATCCAAGCTGCGGCGCTCGCGTGCATTCCATGACGCAGTGTTCGTCGCATATCGTGACTCGCGGCCCATCCGAATGATCCTGGTTAATGGTGAGGAGATACCCATTGAGGAAGCTGCAGACGATGCCTCAAAGGTGACGGCGCGTGAGATCGATCCCGAGCGCTGGTATGTGCACTCGTTCGACGGCATCACTGGCGAGTATGTAATCGTCCGTGGCGTTGAGTGCCCCAAGAGCGTGGCCGAACCTCCGACGACGCAATATGACCCGCTCGATGACCCCGTTTTTAGCAGCTACCTTGCATCTATTGAGGACACAGAGCGCGATGCAGCTGTAAAAATACGAGTCTGCCAAGGAATATTCCGCGACGCGCTGATACAGCGCTGGGGCGGTTGCTCGGTTACAAAGTGCGGCTTGAAGGAAGTGCTCGTCGCAAGTCATATCAGACCGTGGAGTCGCTGCGAGACGGCAGAGCAGCGGCTCAGCCCGGCAAACGGGCTGTTGCTGACCCCAAACCTCGATAAGCTATTCGATACCGGACTTATCAGCTTTGATGACCGCTTCCGAATCGTTTTTAGTCCACTACTCAAAGAAGGTTGGGCCCTGATGCTTGGGATCAGGCGAGACATGCACCTGTCCAACCACGCTCGTGCAGACCTCCTGCCATACCTTCGGTGGCATCGTGAACACATTCTCAAGTGCTAGATAGCGCGTGTGACCATTAGATCATTTTCAACCCTTTGATTTTGCTGATCTTGCGACTTAATTTTCACAAAGAGCGCAAATTCTGTAGGAATTTTTCACGTAGTCTGCAAGTTGGTAGGCTCCCCGCATGTACACGTAAGTGAAAAATTCCTTACAAATCAAGTGTCACGTTTTTCACGAACTCTGCAAACCTACAAAACCGCAAGACCTTGGTCTTGCGGTTTTTTATTGCCCAGCCTGCCGGGCTGGTAATACTGCACAGGGCTTACTCACCCGGCAGCAGCGTTCCCTTGGCCAGCAAGCCGGCAAACTCCTCCGGCGGCATCGGTTTGGCCAGCAGATAACCCTGGATCAGGTCACAACCTTCCTGTTTCAGGAAGTGCCACTGATCTATGGTTTCCACCCCTTCCGCCACCACCTGCATGTTCAGGTTCTTGGCCATATTGATGATGGCACGGGCAATGGCTGAGTCGTCCAGATCATTCGGAATGTCGCGCACGAAGGAGCGGTCGATCTTCAGCTTGTCGGCCTTGAAACGCTTGAGGTAGGACAGGCTGGAATAGCCAGTACCAAAGTCGTCAATTGACAACTGCAGCCCCATCCCCTTGATGGTGTCGATGGCCTGCAAGGTGCTGGTAACGTCCTCCATGATCACGCTTTCGGTCACTTCCACATCCAGCATGTCAGCCGACAGGCCATGACTGCTGAGGGCTTTCTCCAGCACCTCGGCCAGATCCTGCTGGCGGAACTGCAAGGCCGACAGATTGATGGCTAGCGACATCTTGGGCAGGCCCTGATCATGCCAGAGCGCCAGTTGACGGCAGGCTTCGCGAATCACCCAGTTGCCGATTTGCACGATGAAGCCACGCTCTTCGGCCACCTCGATGAAACGTGCCGGACCGAGAATGCCCAGCGAGGGGTGATTCCAGCGTATCAGCGCCTCGGCACCGGTAATACGGCCATCCGCCATGGCTACCTGCGGCTGGTAATGCAGGATGAATTCGTTGCGTTCCAGCGCAAAGCGCAGCTGGCTTTCAATGGCCAGAATCTCGCGCGCGCGGGCATTGAGGTCGGCGGTGTAGAACTTGTAGCTGTTGCGACCGGAAGACTTGGCGTGATACATCGCCGCGTCGGCATTGCGCACCAGGGTTTCAAAGTCGCGGCCATCATCCGGGTAAACGCTGATGCCGATGGATGGGGTGATGGTAATGGTATGGTTATGCAGCTCGATGGAAGCGGTAAACGATTCCCGGATGCGTTCAGCAGCCAGCGCGGCTTCGCTGGGGTCGGAAATGGCCGGCAGCAGAATGATGAACTCATCTCCGCCCTGACGCGCCACCGTTTCCCCCGCAGCCAGCGAGGACTTGATGCGATCGGCGGCAACCTGCAGCAGTACATCGCCAGCCGAATGGCCCAGCGATTCGTTTACCGTCTTGAAGCGGTCCAGGTCCAGCAGCAGCAGGGCCATCTGTTCGTTGTCGCGGCAGGCATTGTGAATGGCCAGCTCCACCCGGTCGTGCATATGTGCGCGGTTTGGCAGGCTGGTGAGTACGTCAAAGTGCGCCAGGAACTGGATGCGCTCATCCGCCGCCTTGCGTTCGGTCAGATCGCTGAAAATGGCCACATAATGGGTGATTTCCGACAAGGGATTGCGCACGGCATTGATGGCCAGCCATTCCGGATAGATTTCACCATTCTTGCGGCGATTCCAGATCTCGCCTTGCCAGGAACCCTGATTATCAATGGCCTGCCACATGGCGCTGTAGAAGGATTCTTCATGGCGACCGGACGACAGAATGCTGGTTTTCTGACCCAGCACTTCCTGCTGCGAATAACCGGTAATTTCGGTAAAGGCCTTGTTGACGCTGCGAATGCGCTTTTCGCTGTCGGTAATCATGATGCCTTCCACGGTGTTCTCGAACACCTTGGCCGCCAGTTGCACCCGTTCTTCTGCCGCACGCTTTTCCGAAATGTCACGCACCATGCGCCATACCGCATTGATGCGGCCAAACGCATCGCGCATGGCAACGGTTTTGACGCTGACCGGCACATGATTGCCAAAGCGGTTCATGTACACCGCTTCGAACTCGTCACAATAGCCGAAACGCAATACCTTGTTATCCAGGTTGAAACGCTCCAGCGCCTCGCTCTCCTGCCCCACCAGCGACCAGAAATTCTGTTGCTTGAGCTGGTCCAGGTTGTAGCACATCAGGTTGAGGAAGGCCGGGTTGGCATCCATTACCTGACCATCCAGCGAACTGATGACGATGCCGTCCAGATTGGACCAGAACAGTTCGCGGTATTTGTTTTCCGAGCGGCGCAGCGCATCTTCCACTTCGCGGCGACGGGAAATGTCCGCCTCCAGCGCCAGCGTCTTGGCGCGCAGTTCGTCAATCAGGCGCTTGAGTTCGGAGCGCGTCCATTCCAGATGCTTGCCCAGCTTGCCGATTTCATCACGCCTTGCCCAATAGAACGGCGACTCCAACTTCAACTCGGCCAGTTGGGTGGCCTGCTCGGTCAGGCTGTGCATCGGGCGCAGGAAGCGCGAGTGCAGGATGCTCATGATCAGCAGGATGGACAGCACCAGCTGTGCCACCAGAATCAGCAGGATGTTCTTCACCTGGTTGTGCAAGGCATTGGCCAGATGTTCGGTATCAAATTCCAGCGTCACCTGGCCGATTTCTTCACCGCGGTAAATCACCGGCTTCTGCACAAAGGACACACCGCCCACACGACGTTCGCTGCGCAGCGCCGACAGGAATACCTGGTTGGACTGGGTATCGGTCACGCGGATGGACACCACCCGGGCATCTTCCATCACCGAGGAAATCAGCGGGCTGCCCGCCTGGCGGCTGAGGTTCCACAACGGCTCCTGCATCCCCAGCGCCACAATATCCAGCAGACGCTTCTCATCAGTTTCCAGTTGGGCGGTCAAATTGTCCCGCTGAATATTGATACTCAGATAACTGATGATGGAGGCAGGAATGAGCAAGCCAAGTACTACCGCGATCATGAAAACCGTGCGGAGCGAGAGGCTTGAGGTCACTGGGTTCTTTTCTTCTTGGGATGCCATCGGTAGTGGTGGTCAAAATACGTTAATGGCGCGGAACATCCGCAATCAAAATTCGCTTCTTCAATTATGGTGCAATGCAGGCTTGGCGGACTGTCCGCATGATAAGGCAGACATTACTCCGTTATAAGTGATTTTTTTATGCAAATGACAGTTTCTACAACGAAACAAACTGCGTCCAGGTCAATTTGCCTTGCCCATGGCAGCAGCCTACAATCCACCCCATTCAGAATTCTGCAGGATTGCCCCTGATGTCACACATGCATTATGACACCCTTATTTCAGCGCGCTGGATCATAACCGTTGAACAGGACGGCGAAGTACTGGAAAACCATGCCATTGCCATCAAGGATGGCAGGATAGCCCAGATCCTTCCGAGCGCCCAGTGCGCCAGTCTGCAGGCCGCAGAAAGAATCGATCTAGGCAGCCATGTGCTGATGCCGGGCCTGATCAACCTGCATGGCCACTCCGCCATGACGCTGCTGCGCGGCCTGGCCGACGACAAGGCACTGATGGACTGGCTGAACAACCACATCTGGCCGGCAGAAGGCAAACACGTGCGCGATGATTTCGTGTTCGATGGCGCCAGCCTGGCCATGGCGGAAATGATTCGCGGCGGCACCACCACCATCAATGACATGTACTTCTACCATGACGCCATGGCCCGCGCCGGCCTGGCTTCCGGCATGCGTACTTTTGTCGGCTGCTCCATCCTCGAGTTCCCCACCAATTACGGCAGCAACGCTGGCGAATACATCAGCAAGGGCATGGAAGAACGCAAGGCTTTCCTGGGCGAAGAGCTGATTACCTTTACCCTGGCTCCGCACGCGCCTTATACCGTATCCGACAGCACCTTCCGCCAGGTGGTGGAGCTGGCCGAACGCGAAGACATGCTGATTCACTGCCACATCCACGAAACCGCCGACGAAGTGGCCGGCAGCGTGACGGAACACCAGCAACGTCCGCTGGCCCGTCTGGCCAAACTGGGCCTGCTGTCGCCGCGACTGATTGCCGCACACATGGTGCATCTGGACAGCGCAGAAATTGAAGCTGCCGCCCGTCATGGCATTTCCATCGCGCACAACCCGGCGTCCAATATGAAGCTGGCCTCCGGCATTGCCCCGGTACCCGCCTTGCTGGCTGCTGGCGTGAATGTTGGTATCGGCACCGATGGCGCGGCCTCCAACAACAAGCTGGACATGCTGTCCGAAACCCGTCTGGCCGCCTTGCTGGCCAAGGTGGGCACGCTGGACCCGACCGCAGTGCCGGCAGCCACCGCCATCCGCATGGCCACCCTCAATGGTGCCAAGGCACTGGGCATTGCCGACAAGGTGGGTTCGGTCAAGGTGGGCAAGCAGGCCGACCTGATTGCCATCGACCTGTCGGCGCTGGAAACCGCCCCGGCCTTCGATCCGGTATCGCATGTGGTGTATGCCGCCGGCCGCGAACAGGTAAGCCATGTCTGGGTCAAGGGCCGTGCCTTGCTGGCCCAGCGTCAGTTGACCACCCTGGACGAAGCAGCTCTCAAGGCGCGCGGTGAAGACTGGCGCAACCGTATTCTGGCGAGGTAAGCAATGAGCAATGTAGACGATCTGGAAATCGACAAATTCAGTCAATTGGCCCACAAATGGTGGGACAAGGACAGCGAGTTCAAGCCGCTGCATGAAATCAACCCGCTGCGACTGGACTATATCGATGACTTTGCCGGCATCAAGGACCTGAAAGTGCTGGACGTGGGCTGTGGCGGCGGCATTCTGGCCGAGAGCATGGCGCTGCGCGGTGCGCAGGTGACGGGCATCGATCTGGCCAAGAAGTCTTTGAAAGTGGCCCAGCTACACAGCCTGGAGTCGGGCGTGGCCGTGGAATACCGCTGTGTTGCGGTGGAAGATCTGGCCGACGAAGCGCCCGGCAGTTTTGATGTGGTGACTTGCATGGAAATGCTGGAGCACGTGCCGGACCCGGAAAGCGTGGTGCGCAGTTGTGCCCGCCTGGTCAAGCCGGGCGGCTGGGTGTTCTTTTCCACCCTCAACCGCAATGCCAAGGCTTACCTGCTGGCGGTGGTCGGTGCCGAATACGTGCTCAACATGCTGCCGCGCGGCACCCACGAATATGCCCGCTTCCTCAAGCCGTCCGAGCTGTCACGCATGGCACGCAATGCCGGGCTGGAAATCAGCAACGTCAGCGGCATGAGCTACAACCCGCTCACCCGCATCTATGCGCTGGGGGATGACACCCAGGTGAACTACCTGATGGCCACGCGACGCGCCCTGCTGTAATTGGCTGCAACTGCTGACCACACCCCTGCCCTGCTTCATGCCGGCAGGGGTTTTCTTTTGCCTGCCGCACCGCACCAGCCAGCAGGCAATAAAAAAAGGCCTTCGCCGCAGCGAAGGCCCCAATCATCCCCCGGTCCAGGACCGGTAAACAACCCGCTAGATTGTGAGAACACCCACTGCCACGCACACGCGGCACTGCTTGTCTCGATGCGCGTTTGAAAGCCCCATTCCTCGTGTCAGCGATTTTCAAACAAGCGTTCGAATAATAAAACCAAAACAGAAAACTGTACAAGGGATTTCCCTAATCTGCCTCAGAATGATCCACAAAATGCAACAGTCATCTGCTCAAAATAGCATCGTGCATAACAGACCGACTGCCCGACAATTCCACATTCCAATTGCCGAATCAGCCAATATATATGAAAATAATAATATTCGATAATGGAGACACTGATGACGTTCAAGGCCAACGATTCGCTCACCGAGCAAATCGCCCAATACCTCGGTAAAAAAATCATCCAGGGTGAAATGGCACCGGGTGAACGGATTCAGGAGCTGCGCATTGCCGCCGAACTGGAGGTCAGCCGCGGTTCGGTACGGGAAGCCTTGCTGATTCTGCAACGCCGGCATCTGGTGGAAATCTACCCGCGCCGCGGAGCCATGGTCTCCAGTATTTCCAGCAGCGACGTGCGTGACTTTTTTGAACTGTGGTTCATGCTGCTGGACCGGGTGGTGACCAATCTGGCCAGCAACTGGAAAAACGACGATCTGGCCCGTTTCTTTGAACTGATGACCGCGCTGGATGAATGCCACCGCAAGGATGACATGCCGGCCTACTTTGACTACGGCGTGGAGTTTCTGCGTGCGCTGTACGACTTCTCCAGCAACCGCTACATGAGCGCCACCTTGCAGGACTTGCTGCCACTGACGCAACGCTGCCTGTACGCCATTTTGCGCGCCGGTCGTTCTCAGATGGATCGCACCCAGGCGTTTCTGGACGATCTGCTCAAGACCATCATCGCGCGCGACACCACCCGCCTGCGCATCATGGTGGCGGAGTTCGGCCAGGACTACAGCAAGCTGGCCCAGCAATCGGCAGAGGCGCTGGCTGGTAGCACTTCCTGAACACTGCTCAACTTATAAATAACAAAGGCCGCTCACCGAGCGGCCTTTTGCTTGGCATGACTACCATTCAGCCCGGCTTGCGCTGATAGTCGACAAAAGCATATTGCAGGCCCTTGTCGCTGGTGAAACTGCTACGCGCCACTTCCTGCCAGTCGGCCGTGCCCACCTCCGGGAAACAGGCGTCGCCAGCAAACTCGGCATCAATCTCGGTCAGCCGCAGTGCATCTGCCACCGCCATCGCCTGACGATACAAATCAGCACCACCAATCAGGCAGACTTCCGCCACACCATCAGCCATTGCCAGCGCCTGCTCCAGCGAATGCGCCACCTCAACCCCATCTGCCTGCCAGTCTGCCTGGCGGGTGATGACGATATTGCGCCGTCCCGGCAAGGGGCGTCCGATCGAATCGTAGGTTTTGCGGCCCATCAGCACCGGTTTGCCCAGGGTGACGGCCTTGAAGTGCTTGAGGTCTTCCGGCAAATGCCAGGGCAAGGTGTTGTTGATGCCGATCACGCCATTGCGGGCCTTGGCCGCCACCAGGGTCAGTACAGGCTTGCTCATACGGCCACCGCTCCCTTGATGTGCGGATGCGGGTCGTAACCTTCCAGCGTGAAATCATCGAAGGTGAAGGCAAACAGGTCGGTCACGGCCGGGTTGATCTTCATCTGCGGCAGCGGACGGGGTTCACGGCTCAGTTGCAGACGGGTCTGCTCCAGGTGGTTGCTGTACAGGTGGGCATCACCCAGCGTATGCACGAAATCACCAGGCTTGAGGCCGCACACTTGCGCCACCATCATGGTGAGCAAGGCATAAGAGGCGATATTGAACGGCACACCCAGGAAAATATCAGCCGAACGCTGATACAACTGGCAGGACAACTTGCCGTCCGCCACATAAAACTGGAACAGGCTGTGGCAAGGCGGCAGCGCCATTTCGTCCACCAGCGCCGGGTTCCAGGCCGACACGATCAAACGGCGCGAATCGGGATTGCGCTTGATCATCTCCACCACATTGCTGATCTGGTCGATATGGCGGCCATCGGGGGCTGGCCAGCTACGCCATTGGTAGCCGTACACCGGGCCCAGGTCGCCGTTTTCATCGGCCCATTCATCCCAGATGGAAACGCCGTTTTCCTTCAGATAGCGGATGTTGGTGTCGCCGGACAAAAACCACAGTAATTCGTGAATGATGGAGCGCAGATGGCATTTCTTGGTGGTGATCAGCGGAAAGCCCTGCTGCAGATCGAAACGCATCTGGTAGCCAAACACCGAGCGGGTGCCGGTGCCGGTGCGGTCGGACTTGTCATGGCCATGTTCCAGCACATGGCGCATCAGGTCGAGGTACTGTTGCATGCTGCCATCCATCAAGATTAATCGGCAGATTGTACCTTAGCCTGTCCCCCAGCACAGCCCTCCTCCATGGCAAAGCCAATAACCATAGGGCAAAAGGGGCTGGCCTGCCGCCCCCGGCATACGCTACCATCCGCTTTAAAATACAACGTCAGAAAACAGGGGCTCAATGGCAGAAGATTCCGATCTCGAACGGACCGAACCCGCGTCAGCCAAACGGCTGCAAACCGCGCGGGATGATGGCAATATTCCGCGCTCGCGCGAATTGTCCACCTTCGCCGTCACCATGACCGGAGTTGCCCTGCTGATGACCCTGGGTGGCAAGCTGGGCAGCAGCCTCATGGCCATGATGAAACAGTTGCTGATGTTTGATCAGCACACGGTGGCGCAGGCAGAGCCGGCCATCATCCGCTTCAAGGAAGCCATGTTCGGCATGCTGTGGCAATTGATGCCGATATTTGGCGGCCTGGCCATCGTGGCGGTGGCCACCCCCATCCTGATCGGTGGCTGGAATTTCACGCTGGCACCGCTGGAACCCAAGCTGACCAAGCTGAACCCGGCCAGCGGCATCAAGCGCATCTTCTCGCTCAACTCCGCCACCGAAGGCCTGAAGGCCATTCTCAAGAGCATGCTGATTGGCGGCGTGGCGGTGTGGATCATCTGGCGTGAGCGTACCGACATCCTGGGTTTGCTGACCATGCCGCTGGAAGCGGGCATCCTCAAGATGACCGACATGCTGATCACCACCTTTTTCATTGTCACCGCCGCCATGCTGATGCTGGTGGTGATCGACGTGCCCTTCCAGCTGTGGAACTACCACAAGCAACTGCGCATGACCAAGGAAGAGATCAAGCAGGAATACAAGGAAATGGAAGGCTCACCCGAGGTCAAGGGGCGGATTCGCCAATTGCAGCGCGAGGCGGCACGCAAGCGCATGATGCAGGAAATCCCCAAGGCCAACGTGATTGTGACCAACCCTACCCACTACGCGGTGGCGCTGAAATACGAAGAAGGCATGCAGGCACCGCAAATCGTGGCCATGGGCACCTTGAAGCTGGCGGAAAAGATCATCGCCACCGGCAAGGAGCACAAGGTGACGGTGATGCGCTCGCCCAGTTTTGCCCGTGCGCTCTATTTCCATGGCGAATTGGGACGGGAAATCCCCGCCAGGCTGTATACTGCGGCAGCGCAGATCCTGGCCTATGTCTACCAGTTGAAAGCCTACGAGTACAATGGCGGGCTGGCACCGGTTTACCCGGACCAGTTGGATGTCCCGGCTGACCTTGACCCGGAAAGCAAACGCCAGCAAGATGCGGCCCCGAAAGCGAGACCATAATTCCGGATGGATAATTTCCTCACCCAGTTGAAGCAGTTCAACGTCACCAAGCTGGCCGGCCCGATTCTCATCATCCTCATTCTGTCGATGATGGTATTGCCGTTGCCGCCGGTGCTGCTGGACATGTTCTTTACCTTCAATATTGCGGTGTCGGTAATTGTGCTGCTGGTGGGCATCAATGTGCGCAAGCCGCTGGACTTTTCCTCCTTCCCCTCGGTGCTGCTGGTCACCACCCTGCTGCGCCTGTCGCTGAACGTGGCATCCAGCCGGGTAATCCTGCTGGAAGGCCATAGCGGCCCGGATGCCGCCGGCAAGGTGATCGAATCCTTTGCCCACTTCCTGATCGGCGACAATGTTGCCATCGGTATCGTGGTGTTTGTCATCATCACCATCATCAACTTTGTGGTGATCACCAAGGGTGCCGGGCGGATTGCCGAAGTGTCGGCCCGCTTCACCCTGGACGCCATGCCCGGCAAACAGATGGCGATTGACGCCGACCTGAACGCCGGCCTGATCGGCGAAGACGAAGCACGCAAGCGCCGCTCCACCATTGCCGAGGAAGCCAACTTCTTCGGTTCCATGGACGGTGCTTCCAAATTCGTGCGCGGCGATGCCATGGCCGGCATCATGATCATCGTCATCAATATTGTCGGCGGCCTGATCGTCGGTGTGGTCCAGCACGATCTGGATGCTGGCACCGCCGCCAAGACCTACACCCTGCTCACCATCGGTGACGGCCTGGTGGCCCAGATTCCCGCGCTGATCATCTCCACCGCCGCCGGTATCGTGGTGTCGCGCGTGGGCACCGACAAGGACATGTCGGAGCAGTTCTTCGGCCAGTTGTTTGCCAAGCCGCAAGTGCTGTACATCACCGCGGCGGTCATTGGCATGATCGGCCTGATTCCCAATATGCCGCACTTCTCCTTCCTGCTGATTGCCAGTCTGCTGGGCTTTCTGGGCTGGACCATGGACAAGAAGGAAAAAGCCGCCGCCGTACAAGCCAGCCAGCAACAGGCACAGGCCGCCGCGCCGCCCGATCAGCCCATGGCCGAAGTCAGCTGGAACGACGTGCAACATGTGGATGCGCTGGGGCTGGAAGTAGGCTACCGCCTGATTCCACTGGTAGACCGCACACAAGACGGCGAATTGCTGCGCCGCATTCGCGGCATCCGCAAGAAAATTGCCCAGGAGCTGGGCTTTCTGGTACCTGCGGTACACATTCGCGACAATCTGGAAATCAAGCCCAATGCCTACCGCATCCTGCTCAAAGGGGTGGAAATCGGCGAGGGCGAGGCTTATATCGGCCAGTACCTGGCCATTAACCCGGGCCGGGTAAATGGCACCATGCCGGGAACAGCCACCACCGACCCGGCCTTCGGTCTGCCCGCAGTATGGATAGATGCCGCCCGGCGCGAGGAAGCCCAGCAAATGGGCTACACCGTGGTGGACTCCAGCACCGTCGTGGCCACCCATATTTCCAATCTGCTGCAAACCCACGCCGCCGAACTGCTGGGCCGCGAAGAAGTACAGGCACTGATCGACCATCAGGCCAAGGAATCGCCCAAGCTGGTGGAAGATCTGGTACCCAAGATTGTCCCCATCGGCATTTTGCAGAAGGTATTGCAGCAATTGCTGACCGACGGCATTCACATCCGCGACTTCCGCACCATTCTGGAAACCCTGGCCGACCATATCAGCACCACCCAGGATGTGGACGACCTCACCTCGGCAGTGCGTACCGCACTGGCGCGGGTGATCGTGCAGCAATTGTTCCCCGGCGAAACCGAACTGCCCCTGATGACGCTGGATCCGGCACTGGAAAACGTGCTATCACAGGCGGTCAATTCCAAGACCGGCGGCGGGCTGGAGCCTGGCTTGGCGGAAAACCTGCTATCCAGTGCAGCACAACAGGCAGAGCAGGTGGAAATTCAGGGTTACAATCCGGTTTTGCTGACACCACCGGGTTTAAGGCCGCTTCTGGCACGATTCTTGAGAAGAGCACTCCCACAACTGCGTGTGATCTCGCATAATGAAGTACCTGACAATAAATCCATTCGTATAATTGCGGTAATTGGGGGAAGCAAGGGCTGATAGCAAATGGTGGTAAAAAAATTCTTCGGAAAAACCACACGTGATGCACTCAGACAGGTCCGCGAGGAACTGGGTGCCGACGCCCTCATCTTGTCCAATCGCCCGACAATGGGGGGCGGCGTAGAGATCATGGCCGTGGCGGATGCAGATGTCGCCAACCTGGCCACCAATCTGTCCACCCCAGGCAGCAAGCACCCGGCCCGCAATGCGCCTGCGGTCAGCCGCCCGGCGCCGCCCACGCCGGCAAGTCCGGCGGCGGCCACCAACCGCGCCATTGCCCGCACCTATGCCATGCCGGTGGAACCGCTGGAAAGTCCGGCACCACCACGCATCGATACCCCACCGCCGCGTCCGCAACAACGCATCGAGCCCTCCTTGGCCGATGCTGCGCCGGTCAGCTTCAACGTCAGCCCGCAGACACCACCGCCACGTTCGGCCCCCGCCAGCATGGTGCCCGAATCGCTGGTCAAGATGCAGACCGTGGCCGCAGGCCCGGCCAGCAACGGTCAGGCTGCGCCAGCGCGCAGCAAACCGGCTGCGGCAGAGGAAGAACCGGAGGTGATGGCGCAGGAACTCAAGCAGATTGGCGATGAAATCAAGCTGCTGCGCAGCCTGCTGCAAAGTCAGTTGGCCAGCTTTGCCTGGGCCGACATGGAAGGCAAGACCCCCAACCGCATCGAGCTGTTCAAGCATCTGCTGGCCATGGGCTTCTCTGCCAACCTCATCCGCCAGCTGATTGAAAAAATGCCGGCCCAGTACGAAGGCGATATCGCCATCAAATGGGCGCGCTCGGCGCTGATGCACAATCTGAAATGCGCCGACGCCAACCACGACATCATGGACAAGGGTGGCGTGTACGCGCTGGTTGGCCCCACCGGCGTGGGCAAGACCACCACGGTGGCCAAGCTGGCCGCGCATGCCACCATGCGCTTTGGCGCACAGCATGTGGCACTGATCACCACTGACAGCTACCGGATTGGCGCGCAGGACCAATTGCGCATTTACGGCAAGATTCTTGGCATCCCGGTGTTTTCCATCCAGAACGAAGGCGACTTGCAGCTGACCCTGGCTGATCTGTCCAACCGCCACCTGGTGTTCATCGACACCGTCGGCATGAGCCAGCGCGATGCGCGCGTCACCGGCCAGATCGAAATGTTCCGTGGTGCCGGCCGTCAGGTGGAACGCCTGCTGCTGCTGGCTGCCAATGCCGACGGCCACACGCTGGAAGACGTGGTGCGCCACTACCGTGGCAACGGCCTGGCCGGTTGCATCCTGTCCAAGATCGACGAAGCCGTCAGCATGGGGCCCAGCATGGATGTCATCATCCGCAACCGCCTCAAGCTGTTTTACATCACCAATGGCCAGCGTGTACCGGAAGACCTGCACTCGGCCAATGCCGCCTTCCTGGTAGATCGCGCCCTGCGCGCCCCGCAACCGGGCTCGCCATTCAGCCTGCAGGGTGACGAGCTGTCCATCATGCATTCCGCACAGGCTAGCTGGCAATGAACGGAGCACTCCAGGATCAGGCCGCCAGCCTGCGACGTTTGACCGCCAAGGCCGGCAGGGCACCCAGCTTTGCCTTCATCGGCTCGGACAATGCCGGTGCCAGCACCCTGGTGACCGAACTGTCGCTGGGGCTGGCTTATGCCGGCCACCGCCCGCTGGTGGTGGATTGCAGTCTGGGTCAGGTGCAGGCCCGCCGCCTGGGCACCCCCACCACCGCCACGCTGGAAAGCCAGATGGTGAGTGTGGGTGGGCTGGATGAAATGATGACCACCTCACGCCAGGGCATTCAGTTAATCAATCTGTATGCCCGGCCAGAAGAACGCGCGCTGTTTTCCGCCCAGCTCTGGCTGCGCCTGGGCAGTGAGTTTGCCGCCCTGGAACGCGACAGCACGGTATTGATGATTGATGTGCCCGTTACCGCAACCGACCCGGTACCCGCCAGCGTGGCCGACAATCTGGTGCTGGTGATCAGCCCGGCGGCAGATTCCATGACCACGGCTTACGCCAACATCAAGCGTCTTTCCACCGGTTTTGGCCGCCAGCGCTTCAATGTGCTGGTCAACCGGGTGCGTCATCTGGAAGAAGCCCGCGATCTGTTCAACCGGCTGGCCGCCGTCACCAGCGAGTTCCTCAGCGTCTCGCTGCGCTGGGTCGGTTTTGTCCCGGCCGACAACGCCGTGCGCCGCAGCCAGGCCCTGCGCCGGCCACTGATGGAAGCCTTTCCCGACAGCGAGGCCGCCGCCGCCTTTGCCCAGCTTGCCGCCGTGCTGCCGCAATGGGACAGCCCGGAAACCGAACGTCACGATACCGGCTTCATGGACATGCTGATTGCCACCTCACGCGACTGGGCCGAGGCCGATGGAGCAAAACGACGATGACATTGCCGTCTCTACGCCGCAAAGGCTATGCCGGTGCAGCCTCGCAACCGGAAATCGACGTTCAGAAGCACCTGCCATTAGTGAAAAAACTGGCCGGCATGCTGATGGCACGCCTGCCGGCCTCGGTCGAAATGGACGATCTGGTGCAAGTTGGCATCATTGGCCTGATTGATGCCGCACGCCAGTTCGACCCATTGCAAGGCGTGCAGTTTGAAACCTTTGCCAGCCAACGCATTCGCGGTGCCATGCTGGACGAACTGCGCCGCGAAGACTGGCTGCCACGCCAGGCCCGCCGCCAGGCTCGGCAGATTGAAGACAGCATCAACAAGCTGGAACAACAACTGGGCCGCGCCCCGCTGGAATCGGAAATTGCCGCAGCGCTGGGCGTGGAACTGGATGACTACCAAAACATGCTGGGCGACTGCAAAGGCCTGAGCCTGGTGCATTTTGAAGACTTTTCCGATGGCGAAGGCGAAACCCTGAACGACGCCATTGCCAATATCGAAGACAGCAATGCGCCCAATCCGCTGCAAGTGCTGGCCGATGGCGATTTCCGCCAGGCACTGGTGGATGCCATCAAGACCCTGCCGGAACGCGACCAACTGGTGATGGCGCTGTATTACGAGCAGGAATTGAACCTCAAGGAAATCGGTGCCGTACTGGAAGTGTCGGAATCCCGCGTCTGCCAGCTACACACCCAGGCCATCGCCCGCATCAGGGCCAAGATGAAGGAATGGCTGTAAAGCCACCGGCCTGCCCGGATAACGATAACGGAATCAAGCGTGGACAAGATCAGCATCATCGCCATTGTCATGGGCCTGACAGCCATCATTGCAGGCCAGGCCATCGAAGGGGGCAATATTGGCTCCCTGCTGCAACTGACTGCCTTCATGATCGTGATAGGCGGCACCATGAGTGCGGTCATGTTGCAAAGCACACCCAAACAGTTTGTGGCCGGCATGCGCATGATCCGCTGGATTTTCCTGCCGCCGCCGCAGGATAACGAAAGGCTGATCCGCGAAGTGGTCAACTGGAGCCAGACCGCCCGCCGTGGCGGCCTGCTGTCACTGGAAGGCTATGTCACACAGCAAAAAGACCCGTTTACCAAAAAGGCGCTGCAGATGGTGGTGGATGGTGCCGAACCCGATGTGCTGCGCGGGGTGATGGAAGTGGAAATCGGCATGTTCGAACATGCGCGCAAGCAGGCGGCACGGGTGTGGGAATCCGCCGGTGGCTATGCGCCCACCATGGGTATTCTGGGAGCGGTACTGGGCCTTATCCACGTGATGGAAAACCTGTCCGATCCATCCAAGCTGGGTGCCGGCATTGCCGTGGCCTTTGTCGCCACCGTGTATGGCGTAGGCTCGGCCAACCTGTTTTTCCTGCCGGTGGCCAACAAGCTCAAGCACCTGGTTGCCGTTGAGATCGCGCAGAAGGAAATGGTGGTGGAAGGCCTGGTGGCCATCGCCAATGGCGAAAACCCGCGCATCATCGAAAGCCGCTTGCGCAGCTTCCAGGCCATGCACGAATAACAGCGCTCGCGTCTAGGACAACAAACGCAAGCTGCTGTTGGGATTGGGCTTTTTCAGATAGGCATCCAGCAGCTTGTAGGTGTCGATGTCAAAGCAAGGGCTACCCTGCAAACTACCCTCCCCTGCCGGACGCGAACCCAGATAGCACCATTGATCGAACACATGCTCAATGGCACTGCCGGTGACTTCATCGGTTTCCACTACCGCCAGCGGGCCTGGGAACTCCCACGCCTTGATCCGCAAGCGCGTCAAGGCCTGCAACAAGCGCATATTGTGCGATGGCGCAGCTTCGCGACCAACACAGGCACCACGGCAGCGCCCACCTTTCAGCGCCACACAACCCGCGCCCTTGCGCGTGGTCACCGTTTCCACTCCCAGTACCGCCTGGCACAGGCCATGACCATTGGCAATATCAGCCAGCGCCTTGCGCGCTTCTTTCGGGCTGCGGAACAAACCATACAAATCGGCGGTGCGACTGAAATCCAACTGCTCGGCCATGACTATCATCGGCCGCAAGAACTCGCCGTGGCCATGATCCAACTGGATGGAGCACACCTCGCTGACCAGCCGGCTGCGGTGATTGTAAAACGGCTTGAGCTGACGCAATAACTGCTGTTCCAGCAAGGCCGCGCCCAGATCCCCTATCGTCTCCTGGCAACTGATGCGCCTTACCGTGCGACCAATCACCGGCTGCTTGCCGTATTTACCATCCTGCGCCAGTTGCGACACCACCTTGGCGCGCACATTGCTGGCACGTCCCACATAAAGCGCCTGTTCATCCTCCCCCCAGACGGTGTACACCCCAGGCAGGTCGGGCAGATCATCCACCAATGCGGCATCCACACCGGGCGGCAGTTCGGGCTGTGCCAGTACATATCGGATGGCTTCTTTTACCGCCGCTTCACCCAGTTCGGCACAGGCGGCCTGCAAGAACAGCAACAAGGCTTCGGCATCGGCCATCGCCCGGTGCCGGTCCGGCAGTTGCAAGCCATGACGCTGGATGATGCTGTCCAGATTGTGCTTGAAATGTTGGGGGTACAAACGCCGCGACAACTTGACCGTACACAGCGTGGCGTTTTGCAAACGCAGCCCGACACGACGGAACTCGTTGCGCAAAAAGCCATAGTCAAAACGGACGTTATGCGCCAGCAGCAAACGCCCCTGCAGCATGGGCAGCAAATCGGCGGCAATGGTACTGAACGGCGCAGTAGTTTCCACCATGCTATTGCTGATGCCGGTCATGTTTTCGATGAAGGGCGGAATCGGCTGCAAGGGATTGACCAGCGTCTCGTAGCGCTGCTGCTCCTCACCATCCAGCAGAATCAGCCCGATTTCGGTAATGCGGTCGCGGCCGATGTGGCCACCGGTGGTTTCAAGGTCAACAATGGCCCAGGGAATATCAAACAGCATGCAATCTCGTCGGAAAAATCATCAATGATCAGCCGGCCCGGCAAGCGGGCGGGGTCTGGGCAGGTATGCGCGCATCTTAACACCGTAAAAACAGCTTTGCCGATGCAGCCATTGCCCTCTTGTTGTGCTCTCTGCAACATGGCTTATCTGCAAGCCAGCCAGGCATGGAAAAAAAATGCGGCACAGGTGTTGACACCCAAAATACGTATCGGTATAGTTCGCCCTCTCGAAAGACAAAACGTTTTTCGAGACAGTGCACCCGTAGCTCAGTTGGATAGAGTATTTGGCTACGAACCAAAGGGTCGGGCGTTCGAATCGCTCCGGGTGCACCACCCAGCGTCCCTATAGTTTAGCGGTTAGAACACCGCCCTTTCACGGCGGTAGCCGGGGTTCGATTCCCCGTGGGGACGCCAGCTTTGCACCCGTAGCTCAGTTGGATAGAGTATTTGGCTACGAACCAAAGGGTCGGGCGTTCGAATCGCTCCGGGTGCACCAAAGTCCCTATAGTTTAGCGGTTAGAACACCGCCCTTTCACGGCGGTAGCCGGGGTTCGATTCCCCGTGGGGACGCCAGGATTCAAGAAAAAGCCCAGTCGCAAGATTGGGCTTTTTCATTACATGCTGCCAAAACATTCAGCACACTTGCCCCGGCAAGAACAATGCCACCTGAAAGGTGGCATTCCTGTATCCGGCAATCCCATCCAATGACTCAGATGCGATAGCTGCTGACCGTCATCAGCTTGGCGGTCAATTTCATCAAACCCTTCACCGGCAGCGGCAGGCTGGCAGCACCATATTCATGCGCCATATCGGCATGGCGCAGTTCATCATCCCGCATCTGGCTGACAATGGCGCGGCTCTTGGCATCTGCCGCCGGCAAGGCCGTCAGGTGGCTGTCCAGATGCGCGCCGACCTGGTGTTCGGTTTCCTCCAGAAAACCCAGGTTCCATTTATCCCCCAGCAGGCCGGCTGTCACACCGATGGCCAGCGAACCGGTATACCACAAGGGGCCGAGCAGACTGGGCTGGCCACCCAGCTCGCGAATGCGCTGCTCGGTCCAGGCCAGGTGCTCCACTTCTTCGAATGCGGCATGTTGCAGCGCCTCACGCGCGGCCGGATTGCGTGCAGTCAGCGCCTGACCCTGATACAGCGCCTGAGCACATACCTCACCGCAGTGATTCACCCGCATCAGCCCGATGGCATGACGCTTTTCCGCAGCGCTGAGTTCCGCCTCTTCCAGCCCGGCATCTGGCCGTGGACGCTGGCTTTGTGCCGGCGCAAACAGGGTGCGCAAACCCTTGTCAAATTCGGTAATCAGCGTATCAAACATAGTGTTCCTGATTGGTGCACAAATCCGCCAAAGATTATACCCGCGCACCGCACAAGGCGGCAGCTACTGATATAATCCTGCAAGAATTTTCATGTAAACAACCACCATTAACAAAGGATTCTGCCTGATGAACCTGGAACTCATCGGCCCGGGCAAAGACATGCCGGGCGACTTCAACGTCGTGATCGAAATCTCCGCTAACGCTGCGCCGATCAAATACGAATTCGACAAAGAGTGGAACACCCTGGTGGTTGACCGTTTCATGGGCACCTCCATGATGTACCCGGCCAACTACGGCTTCGTGCCGCAAACCCTGGCCGGCGATGGCGACCCGGTTGATGTGCTGGTGGTTACCCCCTTCCCGCTGCCGCCGGGTGTGGTGATCCGCTGTCGCGCACTGGGTCTGATCAAGATGGAAGACGACGGCGGCGTGGATGCCAAGCTGGTGGCGGTGCCGGTGGAAAAACTGTGCCCGATGTACAAGTCCATCCAGAAGCTGGAAGATCTGCCGGAACTGCTGCGCGCACAGATGGTGCATTTCTTCGAGCACTACAAGGATCTGGAAAAGGGCAAGTGGGTCAAGATCCACGGCTGGGGCACGCTGGAAGATGCCAAGACCGAACTGGTGGAAGGCATTGCACGCTTCGGCAAGTAATTGCCTGCCACAGCCTGCACTGCAGGCTGTGTGCCATCACGGACAAGTAAAAACGCCAGTGCATGCACTGGCGTTTTTACTTGTCCGGCAGCCGGTCAGGCAGGGCCGCCAGTCTACCGGCTTAGTGATTGCGATAGTTTTCCGGGTTGGCGGCAATGGCCTTGCCGGCATGATCATCAGCCGCCTTGCGCTGGGCATCATTCAAGAATTGCTGCTCGTACTTTTTCACCGCATCCTTGTCCTGGCGACTGCGTACATCGCCATCAGCCATGGCAGCAGCCACAAGCGCATTGGAAACCACAACAGCCAGCATCAATTTTTTCAACATGACTCACTCCATTCGTTTAGCAGGGTGCAAGCTTGGCCACTTCTTCATCAAAATTCATTCAATTTTATTGATGACTTTTTTTGATCAGCAGGTAAAAATACTTGGCTATCAATGGCGTTAATGCTTGCACTGGGTTAGTGATGTGAATATTAAACGCGATTCATTCCTGCTGATAGCGAAATGATCTGAACAGTTCATTCAAGAAATTTGAACATGAAAATATCCCTGGATGCCCTGCTGGTACTGGATGCCATTGACCGCAATGGCAGCTTTGCCGCCGCCGCAGAAGAGCTGCATCGCGTCACCTCTGCCGTCAGTTATGTCATCCAGAAACTGGAGCAGGATCTTGATATCACCCTGTTCGACCGCAGCGGTCATCGCGCCCGGCTCACCCCGGCGGGTGAGCTGCTGCTGCGTGACGGGCGCTACCTGCTGGATGCCGCGCGCAGTGTAGAACACCGCCTGCAGCAGCAAGCAGCAGGCTGGGAGAGCGAATTGGTCATCACCATTGGAGACCTCATTCCATTTGAGCAGCTGATTCCGCTGATCCAGCGCTTCGATCAGCTAGGCAGTGGCACCCAATTACGCTTTAACCGCGAAGTATTCGGTGGCATCTGGGATGCGCTGTACGACGAACGGGCCGATCTGGTACTGGGTGCGCCCGGCCATCCGCCATCAGGCAATTACTTTTACCGAGAAATTGGCAGCATCGATTTCGCTTTTCTGGTGAGTCCACAGCATCCACTGGCGCAGGCGGCAGAACCACTGGCGGCGCATACGGTACGCCAGCACCGCATCATTTCGCTGGGAGACACCTCGCGCCGCCTCCCCACCCGCACTGCAGGCATACTGGATGGACAGGATGTGCTGACCGTACACACTCTGGACGCCAAGCTGGCATTGATGACGGCAGGACTGGGAATCGGTTATCTGCCACGTACACTTGCCACGCCGTATCTGCAAAATGGTCAACTTGTGGAAAAATCACTGAAGGAAAAACGCAGTTGCACCAAAATGTTCTATGCCTGGAAAGAAGAATCACCAGGCAAGGCTCTGGCGTGGTTTATTGAAAACCTCGGACTCTGCATCCAGCAAAAACAGCTGATCATTTAAGGCCATCCATGTTTCAGCCCTCCGGCACCGCCCCTCATCTGCACTGGCTCAGTCTACGACTGCGCCAGCGCGGGCTGCTGCTGGATGCGGGAAGCATTGCACCGGACTGGCTGCCAGATGACTGGCAAGGCTTTACGGCCAGTGACTGCTGGCTGGATGTGGCGAGCGATGACAGTGCCAAACTGGCGCTGCGCATGCAGCACTGCCAGCAGCAGCATCTGGCAGCGGTGGAAATATGCGGTCAATGGCAGCCACAGGGGGAACAACATGGCTTCCTGCTCTTGTGCGGAGGTGCGCTGCCACTGACGGCCAGCGCCATCCGCTGGCTGGACACGATAGCCCCCTTGCCAGGGGCTTGGCTGCACTGCGGCCCGGTTGGCAGTGCCCGCTATACCCTGCACGTGATGAATGCCCTGCAATATGCATGGCAACTGGCCTGGCAGCAATTGCCAAGCGGCAGCCGCCCCAGCGCCATCAACTGGGAACAAGCGATGCAGCAGCAATTTGCAATGGCGGACAAACTGCTGGCCTTGTCGCAGCAGTACCTGCAGCAACACGACATTCCACTGGCAGGACAAGATGCCGAAACTGTACGGACACGGTTTTCCCTGCCGCCAGGACAGCAGACGCACTTTGCCGCCAACCTGGCTCTGCTCATCGTCCTGGCCATGCAGCAGCGCGATATCCTGCATGCCACGCTGCACAAGGTGTTTCATACCCTGCAGCCACAGCCGGCCTGAAGACAAAAGCATGCTGGCCAACATCACCGATGGAATATCAAATGAAAAAACCCGCCAAATGGCGGGTTTTTCGTGCTCAAGGGGCTGAGCGCAGATCAGGCAGCAGCAGATGCAGCCGGCTTCTTGCGGCTTACTGCAGCAGCAGTCGCCTTGGCCTGGGTGCTGGCAGCTTCCACGCTGGCTTCAGCAATTTCTGCGCTTACCTTTTTGGCGGTCTTGGACACGCTTTCGAAAGCAGCATTGGAGCTGTTGACGAAGGTCTTCAATGCAGAAACTGCAATGTCAGAACCAGCCGGCGCATTCTTGGACAGACGGTCCAGATTGCTCAGCAACAGCTTGTTCTGTTCAGCCAGTTGCTCTTCCACAAAGGAAGTCAGTTCGCCCTGCGTGGTCACCGCAGCATCGTAAACTTCACGAGCCACGCTGAAAGCCTGGTCCAGGCCCGGCTGAGCCAGACTGGTTTGCAGTTCGGCAAATGCTTTCGGGTCCTTGATTTCAGCCAGCGCCTTGAAATGCTTGGCATTGCTGTCCAGCAGCTTGCGGGTCAGCTCAAGCTGCAGGTTGGCAAAACGTTCGGCACCAGCCAACACGATGGAGGACAGGCGAACGGCTTTGTCAAATTGCGCCTGGCCGAGAGCAGAGAATTCTTGGGTATTGGTAAACATGGCTACTCCTGGAAATGTCGATATACAACTCAGCTTTACAGTCACAACAACCGTTTCGCCGCCGATGCTGCACAGCAGCAAACGTAATTTAACCAAAGCGTGATGCGCGGTCAAGCAAATGTTGCAATGCACAAATACCTAAGCAACTATTTTGTATGTGTTTTTACAACAGCAACATTCCAAATGCATGACAAGAAGGTGACAGAAACAGCCTAACTCCGGTGCAACTGCCTTTTTGCAGTGCAATAGGAATAGATATGCGTTCATGCAGAATGGTTCAGCGCCATTGAAAGGGGCAGTGCAAGCCAGTACACTCGCTCCATAGAAGAAATCTATTCATATAAAGCCTACCCATGAGCTCTGCGGCCAACGCCTTTGACATCAAATCTGCCAGCCTGGATCTGCTGGCCCTGATTCTCCACACCGATAATCTGGAAGAACTTTCCAGTGCTCTGGAATCCCGTTTCGGCTCCGCCGGCGATGCGCCGGCAGAAGCCTTCATGCTGGATGTGGAAGCCCTGCCCCAGGCAGCGGAAACCGAGTATGGCCGCCTGCTGCCCATGCTCAGCCGCCACGGCATCCGCGCCGTGGCATTGCGCCATCCGGATTCGGCCATGGCCGAAGTGGCCAGCCGTTACGGCCTGGCTTATGTGCGCGGTGTGACCCAGCCTCGTTCCAGCCAGATCGTCAGCGAGCCGCAGGCCAAGCCAGTGGAAGCGCCCGTTGCCGCGGCCCCTGCCCCCGCAGCCATGATCGTGGACAGACCGGTGCGCGCCGGCCAGCAGATTTACGCACGCGGCTGCGACCTGGTGGTGCTGGCCATGGTCAGCGCCGGTGCCGAAGTGATTGCCGATGGCAATATCCATGTCTACGCCCCGCTGCGCGGCCGGGCACTGGCTGGTGCGCGCGGCAATACCGCGGCACGCATCTTTGTACGCAGCATGGAAGCCGAACTGGTTTCCATTGCCGGCGTCTATCGCACTATCGAACAGGCTTTGCCGGAGAGCATCAAGGGCAAGCCGACCCAGATTCAACTTGAGAACGAGCGCCTGGTCATGACCGCGCTTGGCGAATAATTCCATTATCAAAGGATTTACCGTGGCAAAAATCATCGTCGTGACTTCCGGCAAAGGTGGTGTCGGCAAAACCACCACCAGTGCCAGCTTTGCCTCCGGCCTGGCCTTGCGCGGCCACAAGACCGTGGTGATCGACTTTGACGTCGGCCTGCGCAATCTGGACCTGATCATGGGTTGCGAACGCCGCGTGGTGTACGACCTGATCAATGTCGTCAACGGGGAAGCTTCGCTGAACCAGGCGCTGATCAAGGACAAGAACTGCGACAACCTGTACATCATTCCGGCCTCGCAAACCCGCGACAAGGATGCCCTGTCGCAGGAAGGCGTGGAAAAAGTACTGAAGGATCTGGCCGACAGCGGCTTTGAGTACATTGTGTGCGACTCCCCGGCCGGTATCGAAAAGGGTGCCTTGATGGCGCTGTACTTTGCCGATGAAGCGCTGATCGTCACCAACCCGGAAGTCTCTTCGGTGCGCGACTCCGACCGTATCCTGGGCATTCTGGCCTCCAAATCGCGCCGCGCCGAGCAAGGTGGCGAGCCGGTGAAAGAGCACCTGCTAATTACCCGCTACTCCCCTGCCCGCGTGGACAAGGGCGAAATGCTGTCGGTGGATGACGTGAAGGAAATCCTGCGCGTGCCGCTGATCGGCGTGATTCCGGAATCGCAAACCGTACTGCAAGCCTCCAACTCCGGTACCCCTGCCATTCATTTGAAAGGCAGCGACGTAGCCGAAGCCTATTCCGACGTGATTGCACGTTTCCTGGGCGAAGATCGCCCCATGCGCTTCCTCGATGCCCCTAAAGTGGGTTTGCTCAAGCGCCTGTTCGGAGGTTAAACCATGTCCCTTATCGACATCCTGTTCGGCAAACGACAGAAAACCGCTGCCATTGCCAGAGAACGCCTGCAGATCATCCTGGCGCATGAGCGCAATGGCCGCAGTGCGCCGGACTATCTGCCCGCGCTGCAGCGCGAGCTGATGGAGGTGATTTCCAAGTACGTATCGGTCAATCTGGACGATATCAAGGTACAGGTGGAACGCCAGGACGACTTTGAAGTGCTGGAAGTGAATATCGTGCTGCCGGAGCATCAACGCTAAATCATGACGCTGACCGAACTCCGCTACATCGTGGCCGTGGCGCGTGAGCGCCATTTTGGCCGTGCAGCACAAAGCTGCTTTGTCAGCCAGCCCACTCTGTCCATCGCCATCAAGAAGCTGGAAGACGAACTGGGCATCACCTTGTTTGAGCGTGGTGGCCAGGAAGTGGCGGTGACGGAAATTGGTGAACGCATCATCGAGCAGTCGCAGCGCGTGCTGGAGGAAGCCGAAACCGTCAAGCGACTGGCCGGCGAACACCAGAACGAGCTGGTGGGTCCGCTCAAGCTGGGGGTGATCTTCACCATCAGCCCCTATTTGCTGCCACGGCTGATTCCGGCGCTGCGCATTCTGGCACCGGACATGCCGCTGATCCTGGAAGAGAACTATACCGCGCGACTGGCAGAAATGCTCAAGCGCGGTGAAGTGGACGCCATCATCGTGGCCGACCCGTTTGAAGAAGCCGGCACAGTAGCGTGGCCGCTGTACGACGAACCCTTTGTGGTGGCCACGCCCAAGGGCCATCCCTGGGAGAAGCAGGACTGTGTCAATGCCAGCCAGTTGACCGACGAAAGCGTGCTGCTGCTGACCCAGGGCAACTGCTTCCGCGACCAGGTATTGCAAGCATGCAGCGAACTGGCCAGCAAGCAGAACCACCACTCGGGTCTCGCCAGCACCTTGCAGGGCAGCTCGCTCAACACCATCCGCCACATGGTGGCCAGCGGCATGGGCGTAACCGTGATGCCGTCCACCTCCATCGGCCCCGGCGACGACAGCCTGTTGTCGGTTGTCCCCTTCGAGGCTCCGGCACCCGAGCGCCGGGTTCTGCTGGTAACCCGCAAGCAGTTCTTCCGCAAAAAGGCGGTGGAAACCCTGCAACAGGCCGTGTTCCGTTCCGGCCTTGCCGGCGTCACCATGCTGGAAGGTGAAGGGCCGATTGGCGGCTGAATGACTGCGTAAATCCACAAAAAAGCCGCTCGATTCGAGCGGCTTTTATTTTGACAACACGATACCGATCAGATGGCCGCCTGTCGCACCAACTGCGCCAGCCGCGCAATACCCTCATCAATGCGTTCCGGTGCGGCGTGGCTGAAATTGAGCCGCAAGTGACCAATGCCATCCTCCGGATCGGGGTAGAACGGCTCGCCCGGCATGAAGGCGACATTGCACTCTGCCAGCGCCACTTTCAGCAGCTCGCGGGTGTCTTGCGGCC
Source organism: Aquitalea magnusonii (assembly GCF_002217795.2). NCBI lineage: Bacteria > Pseudomonadati > Pseudomonadota > Betaproteobacteria > Neisseriales > Chromobacteriaceae > Aquitalea > Aquitalea magnusonii. The sequence goes on along the minus strand of NZ_AP018823.1, from coordinate 296,246 downwards.
GCTTTAGCGTCAGCCAGAAAAACAGCCCGCCCTTGGGTACCTGCCAGTCAGCCAGGTCGGAAAAGTGCTTTTCCAGCGCGGTCTGCATGGCATCGCGGCCCACGCGGTAGGTATCGCGCAGGGATTGCAGGTGGGCCGGGAAGTCCGGGCTGGCCAGTTGCTGGGCAATGAACCACTGACCGGGACGATTGCTGTGCAGGTCGGTGGATTGCTTGAGCTTGACCAGATGCGGATACAGCTCGGGCGAGGCAATCAGATAGCCTTCACGCAGGCCCGGTGCCAGGGTCTTGGAGAAGGAACCGGCATAAATCCACGGCGTGTTCTTCAGATGGCTGACCAGCGGTGCCGGTGCTTCGCCATCGTAGGACAGTGCGCGGTAGGGGTCATCCTCGAACACCGGCAGGCCATGGCTGTCGATCACCTCGGCCAGTGCGCGGCGGTTTTCCGCGCTGTAACAGGCACCGGAGGGGTTCTGGAAGCTGGGGATCAGATAAGTCAGCCGCGGCTTGGCGTTACGCAGCGCCTGATCCAGTTTCTCTGGCGAGAGCTGGCCGTTTTCCTGCGCCACGGCAGTGATGCTGGCACCAAACAGATTGAAGCTTTGCAAAGCCGCCAGATAGGTGGGGCCTTCAGTCACCAGCGGGGTACCCGGATCGATGAACAGCTTGGATGCCAGGTCGATGGCCTGTTGCGAGCCGGACAGCACCAGCACCTGCTGGGCAGTACAGTCCAGCCCCATCTTGCGCGCCTGGGCTGCAATCAGCTCACGCAGTTCCGGTTCACCCTCGGTGGTGCCGTATTGCGCCAGTGACTGCGGCATGCCGGTAAAATCCAGCTTGGGCAGGCAACTGGCTGCCGGCAGGCCACCAGCAAAGGAAATGACTTCAGGGCGCTGTGCCGCGGCCAGAATTTCGCGGATCAGCGAACCCATCAGTCGTTCGATACGTTCTGAAAACATGGTAATCTCCCTGATTGTCACACCAGTATGTCAACCATATTGCCGTGGCCGAGGGTGGCAAGCCTACGGAAGCGGGGCTCCTGTAGCAGTGTTGTTGTTGGGCTGCTACCGCCATATGGTTTACTGCTGTGCCAATCCAACGAACAATAAACGTCAATTTTTTTGACCTAATTTACCCCGAGGCGGGGAAGTCGTCAACATGCCTGACATCGATAGCTCGATTGACCTGCGCGCAGCCATGGAAGTGTTTTTCCATGCCTACAAGGCCTTTACCGCCAAGCCGGATGAAATCCTGGCTCGCCGCGGCCTGGCGCGTGTACACCACCGTATCCTGTTTTTCGTGGCCCGCTACCCCGGCCTGTCGGTCAAGGACCTGCTGGGCGCGCTGGATGTCACCAAGCAAGCCATCAACATGCCCTTGCGCCAGTTGGTGGAGATGGGCCTGATTGCCAGCGTGGCAGCCAGCCACGACAAGCGGGTGAAGCAACTGTCGCTCACCAGCGAAGGGCGCAAGCTGGAAGAAGCCCTGCACAAGGAACAAGCCCGCCTGCTCAGCCAGGCCTTCAGCCGCATTGGCGATACCGCCACCCGCGACTGGATGGCGGTCAACAGCCAACTGGCTGGCCGGCAGGAGTCAGACGACAGCAGCCACTAGCCGTATTGCGCCATGGCCCAGACGCAAAAAAGCCCGTGCATATTGCACGGGCTTTTGCTTGCTGCCAGCCGCAGCGGCTTCAGCTGATTTTCTCGTAGCGCACTTCCAGGATCTCGATATCCTCGTCACCGTCCGGGCCGCGAAACAGCACGGTATCGCCTTCGCGTGCCTTGATCAGGGTGCGGGCAATCGGTGAAATCCAACTGATATGCCCGCGCGACAGATCGATTTCATCCACTCCGACAATGCGCAGCAATTGCTCGCTGCCATCGCCACGCGCAATCAGCACGGTAGCGGAGAAAAACACCTGATCGGTTGCTTCACGGGCTTCCGGGTCCACCACTTCAGCCAGCTCCAGCCGCTTGGTCAAAAAGCGGATACGGCGGTCGATTTCGCGCAAGCGGCGCTTGCCGTACAGATAGTCGCCGTTTTCCGAGCGATCGCCATTGCTGGCAGCCCAGTTGACGATCTGCACCACTTCCGGCCTTTCCTTGTTGACCAGCTGGTACAGCTCGTCCTTCAGCCGCAACCAGCCACCGGGGGTGATGTAGTTCTTGCTGGACGCGGGCAGCCGCTGTTCGGCTGGCAGATCGTCTTCTGCTTCGTCGTTTTCTCGGGTAAATGCCTTGCTCATGCGAATCTTCCAGCCTTGGGTTGCAGTCCGCTTGCCTAAAAGCGGTACGGCGGGTTCATCAAGCCATTACGTGCGCGGTGGCAACAGCCATTCCTGGCAATACATCAACAGGTTCTTCGGCCGCAGTTTCAGTTGCTGCAACTGCTGATAGTCCAGCCACAGCAAATGATACTGGTTGTCCTCGCTCATGCGTGCCAGTTCCGGCCCGCCCAGCCGCAGCGTGCCACGAAACTTGCTGGCCAGGAAGACGTGCTCGATGCGCCCCTTGTGTTCCAGTATATCCAACTGCTCTGCCAGCCAGACATTCAGCCCGGTTTCCTCGCGGGTTTCACGCACAGCGGCCATGGCCGGGGTTTCGCCAGACTTGATGGTGCCGCCGGGCAGGACATAGTATTCCTTGCCATTCTTGATGCGCTGCATCATCAACAGCCGGCCATCCTGGATGATGACCACCGAGGCACGCGGCCCGCGCTTGCCAGCCAGCAAGCGGGCGGCGGCACCGGGTACGTCAGCCTGCTGCCTTCCATGCGGCGGCACGTCGTCAGAATGCAAAACGGGTGACCGCAAGGCAGCCACCCATTTGCCTGCGCGCGCCGCCAGTGCCGTCAGCGACGGCCAATGGCGGCGGCTCACTCGGCCTTGCTACCGCGGGTTTTCTTGCGGCCGGTCATGGTCAGGTCCGACCATTTCATCACCGCGGCCACTTCGGCTTCGTTCAGTTCGTAGAACTGACCGCGCTTGAGGCGCGGGGGCAGGCCCAGGTTGCCAAAGCGCACACGGATCAGGCGGCTGACGGTGAGGCCGAAGTGTTCGAACATGCGACGCACTTCGCGGTTACGCCCTTCCTTGATCACCACGTTGTACCACTGGTTGGCGCCTTCTTCGGCACCACCGCGCTGGAATACGCGCTGGAAGGCAGCCGGGCCGTCTTCCAGCTCGACACCGGCGGTCATTTCCTTGGCGATTTCCGGGGTCAGCTCGCCCAGCACGCGCACCGCGTATTCACGCTCCACTTCGAAGCTGGGGTGCATCATGCGGTTGGCCAGTTCACCGCTGGTGGTGATCAGCAGCAGGCCGGAGGTGTTGACGTCCAGACGGCCAATGGCCACCCAGCGGCTGCTCTTGGCCTGCGGCAGGCGGTCGAACACGCTGACACGGCCTTCCGGGTCGTCACGGGAAACGATTTCGCCTTCCTGCTTGTGGTACATGATGACGCGCGGCAGACGGTCGGCCCATTTGAGCTTGATCACATCGCCCTTGGCGGTGACGCGGTCTTCCGGGCCGACACGGTCGCCCAGATTGGCTTTTTTGCCATTGACCATCACCAGGCCGGCTTCAATCCATTCTTCCATTTCGCGGCGCGAGCCAACACCAGATGCCGACAGCGCCTTTTGCAGGCGTACCGGTTCAATCTGTTCCTTGTCGAGGCGTACCTCGCGCAGCCGCTTGGACTTTTCTTTCACGTCCTGACTCGGGCTGCGCAGACGCAACTTTTTTGCCTTGATCACCAGCGACTTGCCTTCTGCACGCGGTTTGCCCGCGGCGGGTGCGCGACGCTGTTCGCGCGGGCTTTGTTCACCATCGGCTACCGGCATGGCAGCGTTCTTGTTGCCAAAGCGACGCTCGTGCTGCAGGGCCTGGCCACCTTCAGCCTGCTGGCGTTCGGCTTTTTCCTGACGGCGTGCGGCTTGTTGCTGGCGATTGTTTTCCGACTGGTTGCGCTTGCCGGTGCCGGTCGGCTTGGCTTGCACTTCACCACGACGGTTGACGGTTTCCTTGCGGCGGTTGTTGGCCGGTTTTTTCGGCTCGGCCACATTACCGTTGGGTTCGCCGTTTTCATCACGCGGCAGGCCACGGGCCTGGCGTTGCAGCTCCAACTGTGCCAGTTCGGCACGGCTCATCTTGAACAGCGGCGCGCTTTCATGCGGCGCGGCACCTGCCTGGGATTGCAGCAGATTGCCATACACATCACGCGGTGCTGCCGGGCGGCGGCCTTGCGGTTTGCCACCGGCCTCTTGCGGGTTGCGCGCCTTGCCAAAGCCTCCCGGCTTGCCGCGGCCTTGCTGCTGCGGGGCGTTGCCACGTGCGGCGTCAGGCTGACGGCGCTGGCTGGTGCTTTCGCGTCCCTTTACACGCGCCACCGGCTGGCGGGCGTTGTTTTGTCCTTTGGTAGACATAAATCATGCTCTTTCAGTACGAGCGCACGGGCTACTCTGCCAGTGGCTCCAGATTGTCCGCCTCATCGTCGAGGGGGAGAGTGTCTTCGGCGTCTTCGCTGCCGATCTCTTGTGGCTGGGCATCGGGTATGACCAGTGTTCCCAAGTCTGCCAACGGTGGCAGATCTCTTAGCGAAACAAAGCCAAGATCATCCAGAAACTTGCGGGTGGTGGCATACAGCCCCGGCCGGCCGGGCACGTCCTTGTGCCCGATTACTTCAATCCAACCCCGCTCCAGCAGGGTTTGCATCACACTGGTGGATACCGACACGCCACGGATGGATTCGATATCACCACGGGTAACAGGTTGTTTGTAGGCGATAATCGCCAGGGTTTCCATCACGGCACGCGAATAACGCGGCGGTTTTTCCGGGTTCAGCCGTGACAGATAGGGGGTAAATTCGGCCCGGGCGCGAAAGCGCCAGCCACTGGCCAGTTTTACCAGTTCCACGCCGCGGCCACGCCAGTCAGCCTGGATGTCCTCCAGGATGTCGTTGAGCAAGGCCGCCTTGATGTCTTCGGTAAACAGCTTTTTGAGCTGGGAGACCGTCAAGGGTTCCGTCGCGGTCAACAATGCCGTTTCCAGCACGATCTTGAGATAGTTTAAGTCGGTGATGGTGGTCATCGGACCTGGTATTGCCCGGCCCGGCCATGGCGGGGCCCGGCTAACGAAAAACATTGCGCGGGGAAGGCGCGGATTTTACATGAATTCCCCGCTGGCGACACTGCCTATTCGTGCGCTGCTGTCATGCATGCAACAGTTGGCCGCATCAGCAGATGGCAATGCGCACATAGATGGGCTGGTAGGCTTCTTCCTGGCTGACCTTGATCAGCCCTTCCTTCACCAGTTCCAGCACGGCAATGAAGTTGACCACCAGATGGGCCACGCCCTTGTCCACCTCGAACAGCTCCTCGAACGGCACGTATTCGCGTTCATTCAGATAACGCAGAATCCAGCTCATCTGCTCGCGCACCGACAGCTCGTCCTTTTCCACCTTGTGGCTGCGCTTGTGCCTGGCGCGGGACAGGATGGCCAGCCAGGCCTGGCGCAGATCCACCGCGGCGACATCCGGCAGGCGCGCCTCCGCACCCTGCTCGATCAATACCGCCAGCCAGGCAAAGTCGCGGTCGGCCTGGGGCAGCTTGTCCAGCTCCAGCGCGGCCAGCTTCATCTGTTCGTAGTCCAGCAGGCGGCGCACCAGTTCGGCGCGCGGGTCGTCCGGTTCGCCTTCTTCATCCAGCGGCGGGCGCGGCAGCAGCAGGCGTGATTTGATTTCGATCAGCAGCGCCGCCATCAGCAGGTATTCGGCCGCCAGCTCCAGCCGTTCGGCACGCATGGCATCCACATAGCCCATGTACTGGCGGGTGATGTCGGCCATGGGGATATTCAGCACATCGAGGTTTTGCTTGCGGATCAGGTAGAGCAGCAAGTCCAGCGGGCCTTCGAAGCTTTCCAGAATCACCTGCAAGGCATCGGGTGGGATGAACAGGTCTTGCGGCACTTCCAGCACCGGCTGACCAAACACATGGGCGATGGGCAGGCCGGCCGGCAATTCCGGCGCAGTCAGGGCAAAGTTGTCGGGCGTGGTCGGGGTACTCATGCGGCAGAGTGTACGCCAAGCGGGTGGGTTTTGACCCATTCCAGAAACAGCCGCGCCGGACCGGACAGACTGATCTTGCGGTGATAGGCCAGCATGATGGTGCGCGAAGGCTCGTATTCTGCCAGCGGCAGACGGCACAGTGTGCTGCTGATCATCACTTCCGGCAGCGCAGTCCAGCCCAGCCCCGCTTCCACCAGCATGCGCAAGGCTTCCAGATAATTGGACGGCTCACGCACATCCAGCGGGGTGGCCTGTTGCTGGAACAGGTTTTCGATCAGCCGGCGGCAGCGGGTATTGCTGCCGGGCAACAGCGCGGGATAACGCGCCAGGTCCTGCAGGGTGAGCGCCTTCAACAAGGCCAACGGGTGCTGCCCGGCCACGGCAAAGCACAGTCTTTCTTCCAGCACCGCCACATAGTCCAGCGCCTGCTCGTGCAAGGGCGGTTCGGACATGAAGCCCAGTTCCAGCTCGCCCTGACACAGCAGCTTGTGGGTTTCGGCCGAGGTCTTGAAATCCACGGTGAGGTCGATGCCGGGATACTGGCGCACAAAATCGGCCAGCACGGGCTTGAGATAGTACAGACCGATATGCTGGGTAGTGGCCAGATGCAGCTTGCCCACCTGGGCCGGTTGCAGGCTGCGCAGCAGCTGGCTGGCCTGTTCGGCCTCGGCCAGAATGCGCAGCGCATGCGGCAGGAAGGCGCGTCCGGCTTCAGTCAGTACCGTGCGGCGGCCGATGCGGTCGAACAATTCCACGCGCAGGCCATCCTCCAGGCTGCGGATGCGCTTGGACAGACCCGGCTGGGTGAGGTGCAGGCAGTCGGCGGCGCGCGAAAACGAGGCTTCACGTGCGGCGGTGACAAAGGCCTTGAGGGCGGCGAGGTGAAAATCCATTCCAAAGCATTATGGAAATGTCAAACAAATCCAACTTTTTGTTTGATCTTGATCTGGCTACTATACCAGCACCCTCCACACTCCGCCCCGAATTCATACCATGGGAAATCAGAACCTGCCCTGGATTCAGCCGCTGTCGCTGAACCGCCCGGCGCAACCGCAACTGGCACGCGCCGTGGTCATGGTGCGCCCGGTCGACTTTGCCTTTAACGAACAGACCGGCGCCGACAATGTGTTCCAGCACCGGCTGAACCTGCCAGCCGCCGCAGTGACCGCCCAGGCCATGGCCGAGTTCGACACCATGACCCGACGCCTGTCTGAGCACGGCCTGCGGGTGATGGTGCTGGAAAAAAGCCCGGACGGCATTGCCACGCCCGATGCGGTGTTTCCCAACAACTGGTTTACCACCAGCGCCGATGGCAGCTTGCACATCTACCCCATGCACACGCCCAACCGCCGGCAGGAAAGGCGGGTGGAAGAACTGGCGCGGCTGTTGCTGCAACATGATTACCAGATCAACCAGATCAGCTGGGTGGGCCACCCGTGGGAAGAAGAGCTGATTCTGGAAGGCACCGGCGTGATGATTTTCGACCATGCCCGCCGCCGGGTGTATGCCGCCCGCTCACAGCGCTGCCATCCGCTGGCGCTGTACCGCTATGCCCGCTTGCGCGGTCTGGACGATGTGCAATTGTTCGACACCGCCGACAGCCACGGCGTCCCCATCTATCACAGCAATGTGATGATGTCGGTGGGACAGGATATTGCAGTGATCTGCGCCGACAGCCTGTATCAACCGGAACAACGCCAACAGGTGCTGGCCGCGCTGGAATCCACCCACGAGGTGATCCGCATCAGTCATGAGCAGGTGGAACAGCACTTTTGCGGCAATATCCTGCAACTGGCGGCACAGGACGGCACCCCGCTGCTGGCCATGTCGCAGCGCGCCTGGAATGGCTTCACCCCGCAACAGCAACGGGTGCTGGAGCGTCACGGCCAGCCGGTGGTCAACCCCATCCCCACCATCGAAGCAGTCGGTGGCGGCAGTTGCCGCTGCATGCTGGCGGAGGTGTTTTTGCCTCGACTGGAGCACTAAGCAGCCAGCAAAGCAAAATGCCACCTCCATGGCTCCTTGGCTCGCGCCGGACAAGGTGGTTGCATTGTATGGCAGGGCTGCCTCGCCAGCCCCCTTGCAAGCCCAGGCGACCTCGACGGCCCGCGTATTTCCGCCTGCCCGACCAAGGCCAAGGCGCCACCGAACTCGCGGCGTGCTATCGTCGCGCCGCTCAGACATGCGGTGGCTTAAAACCTTGCCCGTGGCCATTCAGTCGGCGCGTGCCAACGTGGGATCGGGCATACCGGTTCGAATCGCCACCTCCCTGCCACTCACCTCCATATACGCACTCTGCGCTCCCCCAAATTTCTGGTCGTGAAAAAGCCGCATGACACACAATATGGATATCAGTCTGGGGTAATCACCGCTCCCGGAAAATGAAAAAGCCGGAACTTCCGTTCCGGCCTTGTACTGCAAGCGCTGCCCAGGCTGAAGCTTTAGAAACCCAGCCCCATCGCAGCGCGCACGTCAGCCATGGTTTCCTTGGCGACCTTCTCGGCGCGGCGGCAGCCTTCGAACACGATTTCCTTCACCCGGTCCGGATGGGTCAGGTATTGCTCGGCACGTTCAAACATCGGTTGCTGTTCGCGCAGCACGCCGTCAATCACCGGCTGCTTGCATTCCAGACAGCCGATGCCGGCGCTGGTACAGCCTTTTTTCACCCATTCGCGGGTGTCGTTGTCGCTGTACACCTGATGCAGCTGCCATACCGGGCATTTTTCCGGATTACCAGCATCGGTGCGGCGCACGCGGGCCGGGTCGGTCGGCATGGCCTTCACTTTTTTGCTCACCAGCTCCGGCGATTCGCGCATGGTAATGGTGTTGCCGTAGGACTTGGACATCTTCTGGCCATCCAGGCCCGGCATGCGCGAGGCGGCGGTCAGCTTGGCTTCCGGCTCCGGCAGGATGGTCTTGCCCTTGTTTTCCAGCCAGCCGGCCAGACGTTCGCGGTCGGCCACGCCCAGGTTCTGGCTGGCGGCCAGAATCTCGCGCGCAGCTTGCAGGGCTTCGGCATTACCGTCTTGCAGATAGGCGGTGCGCTGCTGCATGAACTGCTTGCCCAGCTTGCCGATTTTCTTGGCAGCGGCCTGGGCCAGTTCGTCGAAATTGGGTTCGCGGCCAAACAGATTGTTGAAGCGGCGCGCCACTTCGCGGGTCAGTTCGATGTGCGGCACCTGGTCTTCGCCCACCGGCACCAGCCCGGCCTTGTACACCAGGATGTCGGCGGCCTGCAGCAGCGGATAGCCAAGGAAGCCGTAGGTGCCCAGGTCCTTGGTGGACAGTTTTTCGATCTGGTCCTTGTAGGTGGGTACGCGTTCCAGCCAGGACAGCGGAGTCACCATGGACAGTGCCAGGTGCAGTTCGGCATGTTGCGGCACCTTGGACTGGATGAACACCGTGGCCTTTTCCGGGTCGACACCAGCGGCCAGCCAGTCGATCACCATGTCCCAGATGCTCTTTTCGATGATGGCCACGTCGTCGTAATTGGTGGTGAGCGCGTGCCAGTCGGCCACCATGAAGTAACAGTCGTGGCTGGATTGCAGCTCTACCCAGTTCTTGATGACGCCGTGGTAGTGGCCCAGGTGCAGGCTGCCCGTGGGGCGCATGCCGGAAAGGATGCGGTTGGCAAACATGGAGCGGATTCCAGTTAGAAAAAGAGACTGAGCAGATGATACACCAGCTGGCGTAGCGGATTGAGCAGCGGCATGAGCACGCCGGTAAAGATCAGCGCGATCAATATCCACATGCCATAGGGTTCCAGCCGGGAATACTTGTAGGCCATGCCCGGCGGCAACAGGCTTTCCACGATGCGGCCGCCATCCAGCGGCAGCAGGGGCAGCAGGTTGAGCACCATCAGCGTGACGTTGATGTTGATGCCGGCCTTGCTCATCAGCGCCAGCGGCTCGGAATAGCTGTTGCTCATCACGATGGCGAGTTTCAGCAGCAAGACCCACATCACCGCCATGGCAAAGTTGGACAGCGGCCCGGCTGCCGCCACCCAGCGCATGCCGACGCGCGGATTGCGCAAGGCACCAAAATTCACCGGTACCGGCTTGGCCCAGCCAAACAGCACGCCGCCCATCATCAGCGACAACAGCGGCAGCAGCACCGTGCCCACCGGGTCGATGTGCTTGAGCGGGTTTAGCGTCATGCGGCCCAGCATGTAAGCGGTGGCATCGCCAAAGCGTTTGGCTGCATAAGCATGCGCGGCTTCGTGCAGGGTAATGGCCAGCAGGACTGGCAAGGCATAAATGCTGATCTGCTGGATCAGTTGTGAGGTATCGCCCATGGCTTCTTTTTCAAATGGAAAACGTTGATCCCCACTAGATGGGGGCAGGCATGGATGGTTCCAGTGCGGTGTTTACAGACCGAAGATGGCCGGATCGCCCTTGCCGCGGCGCAGCAGCTCCACGCCATCGGTCATGTCGATCACCGTGGTGGGTTCGGTACCGCACCAGCCGCCGTCAATCACCGCATCCACCGTGTGCTCCAGCCGCTCGCGGATTTCATACGGGTCGGTCAGCGCTTCCTCGTCGCCCGGCAACAGCAGGGTACAGGACAGGATGGGCTCGCCCAGTTCTTCCAGCAGCGCCAGTGCCACTTTGTGGTCCGGCACGCGCAGGCCGATGGTGGCGCGCTTGGGGTGCAGGGTACGGCGCGGCACTTCCTTGGTGGCCTGCAGGATGAAGGTGTAGCTTCCCGGTGTGGCGGCCTTGAGCTGGCGGAACTGGCTGTTGTCGACGCGGGCGTAGTTGGCCAGCTCGGACAGGTTGTGACACACCAGCGTCAGGTGGTGTTTGAGTTCGATCTGGCGGATGGCCAGAATGCGCTCCATCGCCTTCTTGTCGCCCAGCATGCAGCCTAGCGCGTAACAGGAGTCGGTGGGATACACCACCACCCCGCCATTACGCAGGATGTTGGCGGCTTCCCGGATCAGCCGCTGTTGCGGATTGTCCGGGTGAATCATGAAAAACTGTGCCATGTGTGTGCTTTAGTGTTGGTTTATGCCGCACGCGGAGCGCGGATGATGCGCTCCTGCAATGCCTGCCATACCGGCTGGCAGATGGGTGGCAAATCGTCGGTACGGCCCACGTCGCGGCCGCCCTCGCCCGGTGCATGGAAATCACTGCCGGCGCTGGACAGCAGGCCGTAACGCTGGGCAATCAGCGCATATTTGTGCATGTCGTCCAGGCTGTGGCTGCCGCTGGCCACCTCGATGCCCTGGCCGCCGGCATCCTTGAAATCCAGAATCAGGCGTTCGGTCAGGGTGCGGCCCATATCGTAACGGCCTGGGTGGGCAATCACCGCCATGCCGCCGGAAGCGACAATCCAGCCGACGGCATCGGCCAGCCGCGCCCATTCATGCGGCACATAGCCGGGCTTGCCCGGCGTCAGGTATTTGCGGAACACCGTGCGCACGTCCTTGACCTCGCCGCTGTTCACCAAAAAGCGGGCAAAGTGGGTACGGCCTATCATTTCCGGGTTTTCACACACCGCCATCGCGCCCTCGAAAGCGCCATGAATGCCGATGCGGGCCAGCGAGTCGGACATTTCCTGTGCGCGCTGCACCCGGCCATCGCGGATGGACTGCAAGCCTGCCATCAGCGCCGGATGTTCCGGGTCTATGCCCAAACCGACAATATGCACGGTGTGCTTGCCATTCCAGGTGACGGACACCTCCACGCCATTGAGGAAATCCACGCCGTGGGCGGCGGCGGCGGCACGGGCATCGGCCAGGCCGCGGGTGCAGTCGTGGTCGGTCAGCGCCACCAGCGTGGCTTCGCGCTCTGCCGCGCGGGCAATCACCTCGGCCGGCGGCAAGGCGCCGTCGGAGGCATGCGAATGAAAATGCAGATCGATACTGGCCATGGCTTATTGTCCGTCCTTGTTGTGCCGCGCCTGCCAGGCGGCCAGCCGGCTGCGGTAGTCGCGCAGCTCGGCGTAATAGGTGTCGAGGATGCAGGGGTCACAACCGCTGCCGCAGCACATGTCGTCGGTGACTTCAAACGGCGGCTGCGGCATCGGGTCCTCATCCGGCGGCAGTTCGGCCTCGCTCATCAGGCCGCCACCACCGTGATGGTAAAGCCGTCGCCGCTAACCACTTGTCCGGGGCGGATCTTGCAGGTCTTGCGCAGCTCCTGCACGCCATCCACCGCGACATTGCCCTCGGCAATGAAATGCTTGGCTTCGCCGCCGGAAGCACACACGCTGCAGGTTTTCAGCAAATCGCACAGCGCGATGTAGTCATTACGCAAGGCAAAGGTTTCCTTCATTTTTACACATCCATTCTGGACAGGCTTGTGTACCGCTTGTGGACAAGGCCTGCAACTGTTTGAGCGAAAAGCAAAATCCGTCACTGCCCGTTTTTTAGGCAGTGACCACCGGTTTTCCACCCGGCGGCGGGACAGGCCTGTGAGCGGCCTGTGGAAAAACAGGACAAGCCCTTGAATGCCAAGGACTTTGTGCTGACTGACTATTTTTTAGGCAAACCATCAAGCCATTGCGGCAGTTGCCGGATGACACGCCAAGCCTGCTGCAGCCGTTGTTGTTCACTGCCGTACAACAAGACCGGAACAATGCCCACCGCCGCCAGCTCGGCCTGATACAAGCCCAGCAGCCAGTCACGCTCTGCTGGATGGCTGCGCAGCGGATCGGGCTGCCAGGGAATGTCTGCCGCCGTCAGCAGGGTCAGCACATAGTCGTGCGGGCGGTAATGCTGCAACAAGGCGGGCGATGCCTGCCCGAATGCCACTTCCGCCCATATCTTGCAGGTCAGCACCGTGGTGTCACAGATCAGCCAGTCATGCTGCCGTGCCGCCGCCTGTTCGGCCTGCAACTGCCCGCGGGCAATGGCCTCGATGTCGGACATCGCCACCTGGTAGGGGCGATTGGCGTAGTAGTCACGCGCGTATTCCGTCACATGGCTGGCACGCACGCCTTGCGCCTGCATGCTGGCGGCCAACTGGGCCGACAAGGTGCTCTTGCCACAGGACTCCGGCCCGACCACGGCGATTCGGTGAATGATGCTCACGGCAAACCTGCTGCCAAAGAGTGTAATTATACGTCGGCTTGCCCCGCTGCCAGTAGTCTTGCCGACGTTTTGTGCCGGACAAAGCGCTTTTCTCACCATTGGCGGGGACAGCCCTGTGCGCGAGCTGTGGAAAACAGCGGCAAGTGGCTGATACCACAATGGCTTTTTGCCATTGCCTGTTTTTTAGGCAAATATCCGTTCACAAACGGCTGCCCGCTGCCAGCCTGCCATCCGGGCCGTTTTCCCGTCTGGCCGGTATTTTTGCACATCCGCCGGGGAAAGCCTTGTGTACCGTCTGTGGGCAAATGCGCTAAGTGCATGATCTGCCAATTTTTTTCAACACTGCCTGTTTTTTAGGCAATCATCACGCCTGCCGGCCCGCATCGCCCTCCCCCCGCCCTGTCATGGCCTCACAAGGGCCAAAATCCAGCGGAATGCAAGCCAGACAAGGGTTTTACACACCACGCGGGGACAGGCTTGTGCATCGCCTGTGGGCAAGTGGGGCAAGTGCATGAATCCGCGGTACTTTTTATTTACTGCTTATTTTTTGAGCAAAGCAGCTTCTGGTGGATGCGGCTGGCCCGGCGCACCAGCACAAGCAGCGTGGCTGCTGTTTTTACACAAGCAGCGGGGACAGGCTTGTGTGTGGTCTGTGGACAAGACAGCTAAGTCACTGAGATTGAAACGACTTTGCAACACTGCCTGTTTTTTGAGCAATTCCGGTAGTTTTCCACGCCAGCCGTGTACCGCCATGTGGAGGGGATGTGGATAAATGCGGCAAATCATTGAAGATACAGGAAAATTCAACACCGCTTATTTTTTAGTCAATTTCCACACTACTGAGCAATAAAAAAGGCGTGCCGCTGGCACGCCTTGCATGGCTGAGCACGATGCGCTGCTAGCTGCTCTCGCTCACCAGCACCGTAGACAATTGCTGGCGCAGCGCATCGCCACGCAGGCCTTGCGACAGCAATACCAGCAGCTTGGCCGTGGCCGCCTCCGGCGTGAGGTCGGCACCGGCAATGGCACCGGCACGGGCCAGCGGCTGGCTGGCGGCATAAGCACCCACTTCCACCGCGCCATGCACCACCTGGCTGATATTCAGGACTGCGCCACCACGGGCAGTGAGCGCCGCCACACCATCCAGCAGTACCGGGTCGGCCGGGGTGTTGCCATTGCCATAGCTCATCAGCACCGCGGCATCCAGTCCGCCCTCCTGCATGGCCTGTCCGGCCAGCGTGCTGGCATAGCCCGGCGTCAGGAAGAAGCTGGCCAGCTTGAGCGAAACATCCAGCGCCACCGGCTGGAAAGGCTGGCTGGCACGCAGCCAGTGCTGGCGCTGCCAGTGGGCCTGAATGCCAAAGCGGGCCAAGGCCGGGGCATTGGGGCTGTCAAAACCGGCAAAGCTGGCGGCATCCAGCTTGCGGGCGCGGCAGCCGCGCAGCAGCAGGCGGTTGAAGGCAATGCACACTTCGTGCAGGTCCGGCTGGCTGGCGGCTTCCAGCGCATCGGCCAGATTGCTCCAGCCATCCGAACGCGGGTGGACCAGCGGCAGTTGCGCACCGGTGACAATCACCGGCTTGGCCAGGCCTTGCAGGGCAAAGGCCAGCACGCTGGCGGTGTAGGCCATGGTGTCGGTGCCATGAATCACCACAAAGCCGTCATACGCGGCGTAGCGCGTGGCCAGATCGTCAATCAGTTGCTGCCACTGGGCCGGGACAATGGCTGAGGAGTCGATCAGTTGCGGGTATTCCACCACGTCAAAGTCCAGTGCCGGGGTACGGAAGCGCTCCAGCAGGCGCGGCAGCAGGCCGGGAACCGGGGCCAGGCCTTCCGGGGTGTGGTCCATGCCGATGGTGCCACCGGTATAGAGGATGAGCAGGCGGGTCATGGTTGCATCCTTGGTCAACATCAAACAGCCGGCATGGTAGCGCAAAACCCGCCGGTCTGCGGCATCGCGGCAATGACAAAACCCCCGCGACAGCATGGCTGTGACGGGGGCTGGCAGACGGCAAGCGGCTTAGCGCAATGCTTCGCCGATGGCCTCATTCACTGCATGCTGGGCGCTGCCGATCTGAGCGATGATGTAATGCTGCAGGCCGCGCAGATAGGGGTCGTCCTCTTCATGGCTGGCATCCTGCCGCGCCTTGTCCAGCAGGCGCAGGGCCTGGTGGAAACGGTCGTCCGGGCGATACTGGGCATCCGGCGGCAGGCGCTGGAAGGGGTTCTTGCCATCATCAATGGCCGCATCGTGCATGGCATGCAAGGCCTGGTTGATGGCGTCCACCGCGCGGTGTTCGCCCTGCTCCACCTGCGGTTGATCCGGGCGGGCCAGCAGATCACGCGCCAGGCGCAGGTCGGTCATGGCGTGCATGTAATAAGGATGCTCATCCGGGTGCCAGTGGTGCTGCTCAAAACGCCAGGGCATGCCTTCGTGCCAGTCCTGGCGCATGTCGGGGTGCCAGCCATTATCGTGCCAGTCGTCAGCCTGTGCTGCCGAAGCAGCCAGCAGGGCAGCACCAGCCAGCAGCAGGCCGGCTACGGATTTCTTCAGGGTCAACATGATCACTCTCCTTGCGTACAAGCGGTTTTTTTATTGTTACGGCAAAGCGCAATCCGCAGTTGGCTCAACGCAGTGCGTCGGCAATGGCCTGCTGGGTGGCACGGTGGGCGTCATCAATATGGCGCAGGATGCGGCCTTGCAGCTCGCGCACCCAGGGGTCGTCCTCGCGATGGCTGGCATCACGCCGCGCCTGTTCCAATAATTGCAGCGCCTGATGGAAGCGGTCGGTAGGACTTAGCCGGGCGTCGGGGCCGGGAATCTGCCAGGGGTTCTTGCCATCCTGAATGGAGGCCTGGGTCATTTCCTTCAGTGCGGCATCAATGGCACCGACAGCCCAGCGCTCATCATCCTGTACCGGCTGCACATCCGGCCGCGCCAGCAAGGCACGCGCCTGGCGCAGATCGCTCATCGCATGGCTGTAATACGGGTGCTCGGCCGGATTCCAGTGCGGGGCAAGCGCCACCGGCTTATACACCACCTGGGTGCGGGTGGGGGTGACAACACAGGCGCTCAGGCTGAGCGTGGCCATGGCCAGCAGCAGCCAGTGCGCGCTTTGGGACATGCGGGGTTTCATCGGGGTCTCTCCACAAATGGGAACGATGAGAAGCATGCCCCCGAGCTTGCGGCGAGTCTGTTGCCCGGCTGTATCGCTTGGTAAGCATTTGTAATGGAAATGTGTGCAATTGTTAATTCATGCCTTTTTCGCACTGAAAACCAGCCATTCAGGCCAATGGCATGATGATATGGCGCTGCACACGGCTCAGGCCTGCGGCTGGCTGTCCACCGTGACGCGGATGGCATCGTGCCGCCAGTATTCGATATCGCAGTCGATGATGCGCTGGTTCTGGTCGTAATTGACGCGGGCAATACGCAGGATGGGCGAGCCCTCGGCCAGCATCAGTGCCTGCGCCACCTCGCCACGGGCGGCGGTGGGGGTGATGTCGAAACGGGAGCGGCGGTACTGCAGGCCATAGCGCGTCTGGTACAGCTCGGTGAGTGACTGTGACAAATCCTCAGCCATGATGCCGGGAAAGCATTCCGGCTTCAGGTAGTGTTCGACATACAGCACCACCCGGCCATCCAGGCTGCGCAGGCGGCAAATCTGCAATACCCGCGCCAGCGCGGGCAGTTGCAGGCGCTGGCTGATTTCCGGTGCCGCCACCATGCTGCGCGATGCCAGTACGCGGGTGTCCACCCGCCGCTGTTGCTGTTGCACCATCTGCTGGAAATGCACGCGATATTGCGGGTTGTATTCCAGCCGCGGCGGGGCCACAAACCAGCCGCGGCGGTCTTCACGATAAATGCTGCCTTCGGCCTCCAGCGCCAGCAAGGCATCCTTCAGCGTGATGCGGGTGGTGTCGAACAGGTGCGACAGGGTGCGCTCCGAAGGCAGTTTGGCACCGGGCGGCAGCAGGCCACCGGCAATCTGCGCCAGCAAGGACTGTCGTATTTGGGCCACCTGGGTCTGATTATTTTCTGTCGCCATCATCTGGCCTAGTCCACAAGAAATTAACGTCAGCATCATGTTTAGCAGACCAGCATGACAGCCGCGCGACAGCATGTCGGTTTATGACCAGAACAGGTCGCTCCCAGGACTTCATGCAACTGACACGCAACTGAAACTTGCCGCACATCATCTCGTCATCTGCACTGCCTAAGATCGCCCTGCTCAATTGACCTAGTCCAAAGGATGGAACCAATGAACAAGAAGCTGATGGCCGCAGTTGTTTTGTCCGCACTGAGTATTGGTGCTTCCGCTGTGCATGCACAGGATCTGAACAGCCTGATCAAGGCAGCAAAGCAGGAAGGTGAACTCACCACCATCGCCCTGCCGCATGACTGGTGTGGTTACGGCGACCTGCTGGCCGGCTTCAAGGCCAAGTACGGCATCAAGGTAAACGAACTGAACCCGGATGCCGGTTCCGGTGACGAGGTCGAGGCCATCAAGGCCAACAAGGGCAACAAGGGGCCGCAGGCGCCGGACGTGATTGACGTTGGCCTGTCCTTTGGCCCGCAAGCCAAGGCTGCCGGTCTGATCCAGCCGTACAAGGTGTCCACCTGGAACAGCATTCCGGCCGAAGTGAAGGACAAGGACGGCTACTGGTACGGCGATTACTACGGTGTGCTGGCGTTCGAAGTGAACACCGACATCATCAAGAAGGTACCGGCTGACTGGGCCGACCTGCTGAAACCGGAATACAAGAATGCCGTGGCGCTGGCCGGTGACCCGCGCACTGCCAACCAGGCCATCATGGGCGTGTACGCTGCCGGCCTGTCGCAAGCAGGCGGCAACCCGGCCAAGGCTGCCGACGCTGGCCTGAAGTTCTTCTCGCAACTGAACAAGAACGGCAACTTCGTGCCGGTAATCGGCAAGGCTGCCTCGCTGGCCCAGGGCAGCACCCCCATCATCGTGCGCTGGGACTACAACGCCCTGGCCGACCGCGACACCCTGAAGGGCAACCCGAAAGTGGCCGTGGTGGTGCCGAAGTCCGGCGTGGTGGCTGGCGTATACGTACAGGCCATCAGCGCCTACGCCCCGCACCCGAATGCCGCCAAGCTGTGGATGGAATACCTGTACTCCGACGAAGGCCAACTGGGCTGGCTGAAGGGCTACTGCCACCCCAGCCGCTTCAACGACCTGGCTGCCCGCAAGAAAGTCCCGGCCGACCTGCTGTCCAAGCTGCCGGCCGCAGCCAACTACAAGAAGGCCGTGTTCCCCACGCTGGAACAGCAGGAGGTCTACAAGGCCACCATCACCAAGCAGTGGGACAGCGTAGTGGGCAGCAACGTCAAGTAAGCCTGCACTGCTGATCTGCCTTGCCGTCATGGCCGCTGCGGCGGCCATGACGTTTACCCCATCCTGTCACCGGGACAGACCCGACCTGCCCACCAGGCAGCACAACAGCACGGCAGCACCCCTGCCCATGCCGGGCTTCCCCATTTTTACGAGGCTGCACCACGGATGCCCACTTCACCCGATTCCGTCACACACTGCCCGCCCGAGACCGGCCCGGCTCGCCAGAGACTGGCACCATCTGCGCTGAACTGGCTGGGCGTGGTGCCGTTTTTCCTGTTTGCCCTGCTATTTCTCATCCTGCCCACCGCCACGCTGATGATAGGCGCGTTCCAGGATGCCAACGGCCATTTCACCCTGGGCAATATCGCCAAACTGTTTGACGACAGCATTCTGTCAGCCTACTGGATCAGCTTTGAAGTCAGCGCGGCGTCCGCACTGGGTGGCAGCCTGATCGGCCTGTTGCTGGCGCTGGCGGCGATTCAGGGCGGCCTGCCCGCCTGGATTCGCCCCACGCTGATGACCTTCTCCGGCGTGGCCTCCAATTTTGCCGGCATTCCGCTGTCGTTTGCCTTTTTGTCCACCCTGGGCCGCATGGGTCTGGTGACGGTACTGCTGCGCAACTATGCCGACTTCGACCTCTACAGCACCGGCTTTTCCATTCTCAGCTTCATCGGCCTGACGCTGACTTATCTGTACTTCCAGATTCCGCTGATGGTGCTGATTGTCACCCCGGCCATTGACGGCCTGCGTGCCGAATGGCGCGAAGCCTGCGAAAGCCTGGGCGGCAGCAGCGTCGCCTACTGGTGGCATATTGCCCTGCCCATTTTGTGGCCCAGCATTCTGGGCTCCACCCTGCTGCTGTTTGCCAATGCCTTTGGCGCGGTGGCCACTGCCTATGCGCTGACCGGCAGCTCGCTCAATATCGTGCCCATCCTGCTGTACGCGCAGATTCGTGGCGATGTGCTGCACGACCAGAACCTGGGCTATGCGCTGGCACTGGGCATGATTGTGGTGACCGGCCTGTCCAATGCCGGCTATATCTGGCTGCGCAGCCGCGCCGAAAGGGGGCGTGAATGAAATCGACATCGCGACTGGGCGCCTGGGTGGCCATTGCCATCGGCACCATTTACTTTTTGCTACCGCTGATTGCCACTTTCGAGTTCAGCCTGAAAATGAACCGCGACGGCTACAGCTTTGAAGCCTACAAGGTGGTGCTGTCCGACCCCGGTTTTCAGGCCACGTTCGGCTATTCCACGCTGATGGCGGTGCTTACCATCATCGTCGGCATTCTGCTGGTAGTGCCGACGGCCTACTGGATTCAGCTGAAACTGCCGCGCCTGCGTCCGCTGGTGGAATTCATCACCCTGCTGCCGCTGGTGATTCCGGCCATCGTCATCGTGTTCGGCTACCTCAAGCTGTACAACAGCAGCGCCTGGCTGCCCTTGACCGGCAATGACCGCGCCACCGACTTTCTGCTGATGTGCAGCTACGTCACGCTGGCGCTGCCCTATCTGTACCGCTCGATCGACGCCGGCCTGCGCGCCATTGATGTACGCACCCTGACCGAAGCAGCCGAGAGCCTGGGTGCCAGTTGGCCCAGCATCCTGCTGCAGGTGATTTTCCCGAATGTGAAGTCGGCCATCCTGTCCGGTGCCTTTCTTACCTTCGCGGTAGTGATTGGCGAATTCACCATGGCCAGCCTGCTGGGCCGCCCGGCCTTTGGCCCCTACCTGCAACTGATCGGTGCCAACCGCGCTTACGAGCCCTCGGCACTGGCCATCATCGCCTTCCTGGTGACCTGGGCCTCGATGGGGCTGATCCAGGTATTCGCCCGCAATGCCCGCCCGGCCCGCAAGACGGCCTGAGCCCAGACAGAATCCAAGGAAAACCACATGGCTTACCTCACCATCAATAATCTGCACAAACGCTTTGACGACCATGTCGTGGTTCACGACTTCAACATGAGCATCGAACAGGGCGAATTCGTCACCTTCCTCGGCCCGTCCGGCTGCGGCAAGACCACCGTGCTGCGCATGATTGCCGGCTTTGAAACCCCCACCTCCGGCCACATCCGCGTGGGTGGCGAGGACATCACCCACCAGTCGCCGCAAAAGCGCGGCATCGGCATGGTGTTCCAGAGCTATGCGCTGTTTCCCAACATGAACGTGACGCAGAACATCGGCTTCGGCCTGAAAATGCGCAAGTGCGATGGCGCGGAGATTGCCCGCAAGGTGGCGGAAGTCATCAAGCTGGTGGAGCTCTCCGGCAAGGAAAACCACTACCCGCACGAACTGTCCGGCGGCCAGCGTCAGCGGGTGGCGCTGGCGCGCGCACTGGTGGTGGAGCCGCGCATCCTGCTGCTGGACGAACCGCTGTCGGCACTGGATGCCCGCATCCGCAAGAACCTGCGCGAACAGATTCGCGACATCCAGCGTCGTCTGGGCCTGACCACCATTTTCGTCACCCACGATCAGGAAGAAGCGCTCACCATGTCCGACCGCATCTTCGTGATGAATCAGGGCAAGGTGGAACAGGAAGGCCGTGCCGAAATGGTATACACCCAGCCGGCCACCGAATTCGTGGCCCGCTTCATGGGCAATTACAATCTGCTGGGCGCAGCCGACAGTCAGCGCCTGCTGGGGCTGAACATCAACGGTCATCTGGCCATCCGCCCGGAATCCATCCACGTGCTGGATGCCCACAGCCAGCAGGCCGACACCCTGGCCGGCACCATCCGCCAGCACCAGTTGCTGGGCAATATCATCCGCTACCAGATTGAAAGCGCGGGCGTCACCCTGCAGGTGGACCGGCTGAACCGCACCGCCAGCGACCTGATGCCGGCCGGCACCGAGGTGCGCTTGCAAATCAGCCGTGACGACATGCGCGAGGTGCGTTGATGCTGGCCATTTTCGATCTGGACGACACCCTCACCGACGGCGACAGCTCCAGCCTGTGGCTGCAATTCATGGTGCAACATGGTCTGGCCGCCGCCGACATGCTGCCGCGCGAGGCCAAGCTGATGGCCGCCTACCGCCGTGGCGAACTGCGCATGGAGGACTACATGGACTTCACCCTGCAGCCGATGCAGGGGCGCAGCGTGGAGGAAGTGGCCGAGTGGGTGGAGCGTTTCATTGCCGACATCATCGCCCCCATCGTGTTCGATCAGGCACGCGACACACTGGCACGCTACAAGGCCGAGGGGCGCACCCTGCTGGTGATCTCCGCCACCGGCGAACATCTGGTGGGGCCGATCTCGCGCTTTCTGGGGGCGGATGATTTCCTGGCCATCCAGCTGGCCACCGAGGCCGGCTGCTATACCGGCAACACCAGCGGGGTGATGACCTACCAGCAAGGCAAGGTGATCCGCCTGCAACAATGGCTGCAACAGCATGGCCAGAGCCTGGCCGGCAGCCACGGTTACAGCGACTCCATCAACGATGTGCCGCTATTGCAGGCGGTGGAGGTAGCTTACACGGTGAATGCCGACCCCAAGCTGGCCGCCGTGGCGGCACAGCAGGGCTGGCAGCCCTTGTTCTGGTCCCGCCAGACGCAGCCCGCCACATGAAAAACGGCCCTGCAAAGGGCCGTTTTTGCTTGCACAGGCCACAGATCAGGGCCGGAAGCCACCGCGCTGCATGCACTTTTCGTAACGGCCATCCACCCGTCTGGCAAACCATTCTGTCGTCAACTGGTGGGTGAACTTGGGGCTGATCAGCACGATTTGCGGGATGATCTGGCGCGGTGCCGCCTTGCCGGACTGCTCGGCCAGTGCAAACACCCGCTTGTAGACTTCGGTCTGGCTGAACGCCGCCAGTTTTTCCTGGCGCAGATCGCGCGCCATCTCGTCCGGGCTCAGGCGCAAGCGCCCGGCCAGGCCGTTGAGGGCGCGCTGGGTGTCGCTGGTGGCACCGGACAACACGCGGTTCATCTTGTCGCTGTACAGCATGATGTCGCCATCCAGTGCCAGCTTTTGCCCGGACAGATGCTGCACCGCCAACTGGAAGGCGGCATTGCGGCTGGCGTAACGCCCGGCGTTGTAGTCGGCAAAGCGGTACACCATGTCCGGGTAGCTGATGGGGTATTGCAGCAGGATGGCGGTGCCGAAATACACGCTGCCGCGCAGGCTGAATACTTCGTCGCGCAAGCTGGTATAGCTATAGGGATAAGGCCAGGCACGCACCTGGGTTTCGGCAAAGGCCACGCTCACCTGCATCGGTCCGCCATCACGGATGGGGTTCTTGTGTTCGAAGATGGTCTGGCCGAACGGCAGTTCGCGGATCATGTCTTCAAACAGCGCATTCATCTGCTTCTTGGTGCGCAGGGCATTCACCCGTTCCTTGTAGGTCTGGCCATTGGGAGATTTCTTCAGCATGGCCGCATCCACCACCAGCGAGGGGATGAAATACTTCTGCCGCCGCTCCTCGATCTGCCCCCAGACAATCCTGGACAGGTTTGGCACCACCGGATCGGGGTTGAAGCCGGACTCCTGCTCCGCCACCGCCAGCACCGCGCAGAAGTATTGCGGCGCATACGGAATCTTCAGATGAGTGAAGGCGGTCATGATGTCGCCATGCCATTCGCGCCGCGCCGGAATGCCGCGCGGCAGCAACTTGTCCAGCAAGGCGCTGCCTTCCTGCTCATTGTTATAGGCCGGTTGCAGCGGCAGTGGCACCGGCTTGCTGACGGGAGCAACCAGCGGGGCCGGCGTCACCGGCTTGACGACCGGTGCGGGCAGCAGGCTTTGCGGGTCCGGCATCGGGGCCGGGCGCAACACAGGAGCGGGAGCGGGAACAGGCTGGACCAGCGGGGCCACATTGCTGGCACAGGCGCTCAGGCCCAGCACAGCGGCAACAGACAGATAACGATACATACGGATCATCCTTCAACAGACGTACGCCATGGCGGCGGACGCCGGACTCATGCTGCCAGCCTGCCCGGCAAGGTGGGCAAGGCCAAGCGCAATGGCCTGCCGCCCATGCCCAGGCAAGGGCGGCTCATCAGTGCTTCACTTTATGACTGGGCGTCGGCGTGGGCAAAAAGCCCTGGCTCAGCAAATGGAATACCAGCCAGCCCAGCGCGCAGACCCCCACCAGCGCGGCCAAGCCCAATAGCAGCTTCACCAGCAGTGCCATGCGGGGCGAGGTCTGCAGGCCGTCGCTGGCCGCTGTGGCGGGCGCAGACGGCAGCGCTGCCGCCACGGAGACGGCGGGGGGCAGCAGCGGCACGCGGTGGGTGCTGGCAGGCAGTGCCTGTTCCACGGCATTTTGCGCGGCAGCAGGGCGTGGCGGCACGGCAGCGCTGGCCTCAGTTGCCTCACCCATGCGGGCCAGCCGGGTGGTCAAGCCATCCAGCCAGCCCAGCGGCGGAGGTGGCGTCAGTCCGGGCGCACGTTCGCGGATGATGCGGCTTTCCAGCAGCACAAACACCACGCACAGCAGCGGCACCACCACTTGCAAGGCCGGGGCCTGGGTATTCACCCAGTCCAGCAGCAGCGGGTCGCTCACCGCCAATTGCCCGGCCACCCAGGCCAGCAGGCTGGCCCCCAGCGGCAGCAGCAGCGGGTAGCCATTCAGCAGCCGGGCAATCAGCAGGCTGCCGTACATCAGCAAAGGCACGCTGAACAGCAAGCCCAGAATCAGGTACAGCACACTGCCCTGCGCGGCGGCGGCCAGCGCCACCACATTGTCCATGCTCAGGGCCAGATCGGCCATCACCACCACCGATACCGCCGACCATAGCTGGCGGCTGTCCGCGGTATTGCCAGGCAGGCTGTCCGCGTCGTCATCGCCCAGCAACAGCTTGATGGCAATGCTGATCAGCAAGACCGCGCCCAGCAGCTTGAGCAAGGGCAGTTGCAACAGGAAACCCACCACCGTGGTAAGCAGCACCCGCAGCAAAATGGCAAAACCGGTACCCAGCATCACAGCCTTGCGCATCAGTTGCGGCGGCAGCGAACGGCAGGCCACCGCAATCACCAGCGCATTGTCGCCACTCAGAATCAGGTCCAGCATGAACACTTGCAGCGTCATGCCCAGCGCCTGCATCAAACCATCCAGCTCCATTACAGCCTTTCCATTGCAATATCGCCCGCGGCTTCAGGCCGTCAGGGCACCGGCAAGCCCGGCAAACAGGCCAAGGCCACCGGCCAGAATAAACAGGGCTGCCACCAGCACGGCATACGGCCCTTGCAGTCGCAAGCCGGCAGGCAGTTCACTGCGTGCCAGCCGATACAGGAAAACCAGCACCAGTGGCAGCAGCACGGCATTGAGCACCCCGGTGGCAATCGACAGCCGCACCAGGCTGGGGCTGATGGCCACCACCGCAGCGGCCAACAGCAGCAGCAGGGCAAATGCCGCATAAAACCAGGGGGCGGCGCGTGGATGTTCGGCCAGCGCATGATGCCGCCCGCCCAGCTCGCCCAGCGCCCAGGCGGCGGACAGGCACACCACGATGGTGGCCACCAGCGCGCCGCCGCTCAGGGCCAGCGCAAACAGCAGCCGCCCGGCCAGCGGCCCCAGCGCCTGCCCGAAGGCATTGGCCAGCTCCGGCACGGTATCCAGCAATACCGCGCCATGCCCGGCAAATACCGAGGCCGCGGCAATCAGCACGGCGGCGGTGATCAACTGGCACAACACCGCCCCCAGCAGGGTATCGATGCGCGCCGCCCGCAGATCGGCCAGACTCAAGCCTTTGTCGATCAGCGCGGACTGCTGGTAGAACACCGTCCACGGCATCACGCTGCTGCCCAGATTGGCGGCCAGCAGGTAGAGATAAGCATGGTCCTGCAAGGGCAGTTGCAATAGCTGCTGGCGGATATGCGACCACTGCGGCCAGGCATGCCAGGCCATCCACAGGAAAGCCAGCTCCGCCACGCCCAGCAGCATGGCCATGCGCTCCACCTGGCGGTAACTGCCGCTGGCCACCATCAGGAAAATCAACAGCGCCAGCACCGCGACGCTCTGCCATACCGGCATGCCGTACAACTGCGCCACGCCGGACAGGCCGCTCATTTCGGTAAGCAGCGCGCCAAAGCAACTGAGGATCAAGGCCGCGGTGGACAGCCGCGCCCAGCCACGGCCAAAGCGCTGCAGCACCAGTTCGCCATAGCCCTTGCCGCTGGACAGCGCCAGCCGCACCGTCAGCTCCTGCACCATGAACAGCAGCGGAATGATCAGGAATTGCAGCAGCAGCAAGCGATAGCCCCATTGCGCCCCGCTCTGGGCGGCGGTCAGCACGCTGCCGGCATCGGTATCAGCCAGCATCACCACCAGCCCCGGCCCCAAGGTGGCGGCCAGCCGCTGCAGCCAGCCCAGACGGCGCGGCGCGAGATGACGCAAGGCACTGGCCAACTGACTCATGGCTTGCCGCTGGCCGGGCCGTTGCGGAAGTCATGCAGCAAGGCGGAGTCCGGCGTCAGCAACAGTGTAGGGGCCGAATCCGACAGCGCCTGACGGTAAGTCTGCAAGGAGCGGTAGAACTTGTAGAACTTGGGGTCCTTGCTGAAGGCTGCCGCCAGGATGCGGTTGGCCTGGGCATCGCCCTCACCATGGATGATGGCGCTTTGGCGCTGCGCCTCGGACAGGATCACCGTGCGCTCAGCCTCGGCCTTGGCCTGGATTTCCTGCGCCCATTGCGCGCCCTGGGCGCGCAGCTCCTTGGCCTCCTGCTGGCGCGCCGACTTCATGCGGTCATAAATGGCCTGACTGGTTTCCAGCGGCAGGTCGGCACGGTGCAGGCGCACCTCGGTGACTTCAATGCCCAGCATGCGGGCGCGGCTGGCGGTTTCCTGCTGAATCTGCTGCACGATGCGGGTGCGCTCTTCGGACAGCAGCGCCTTGAGCGGCACCTTGCCCAGTTCGCGCCGCAAGGAGGTGCTCACCAACTGGGTCAGTTGCAGGCGCGCCTGATCCTCGGTACGCAATGCCTGATAAAAGCGCAGCGGGTTGGCAATGCGGTAACGGGTATAGGTTTCCGCTTCCACCCGTTTTTCATCACCCAGGATGATCTGCTCCGGCGGCGGGGCCAGGGTTTGCAGGCGCACATCGTAAAACTGCAGGCTGTCCACCAGCGGCAGCTTGAACTTGAGGCCGGGCTCGGCATCCACGTCTATCGGCGCGCCCAGGCGGATGATCAGGCCTTTTTGCCCCTCGCTGAGGGTATAGAAAGAAGACGACAGCAGCCACACGGCAGCCAGCGCGGCCACCAAGCCCGCACCCTTGTAGGAAGTAGCCATCAGCGGGTCTCCTTGGCGGCCTTGGCCTTGTCTTTGTCTTGCAGCTGCAACAGCGACAGCACGCCGCCATTGCCGCCCTTGCCAGAGGAATCCACCACCACCTTGCTGGCCTTCTTCAGCACTTCGTCCATGCTGTCCAGATAGAGCCGCCAGGCGGTGACATCCTTGGCCTGGGCATAGCTCTGGTACACCGAATCAAAGCGTTTGGCCTCGCCCTGCGCCAGATTCACCACCTGGCTCTGATAGGCCTGCGCTTCCTGCAGGATGCGGGCGGCATCGCCACGCGCTTTGGGCAGAATATCGTTGCTGTAAGCCTGGGCTTCGTTGCGGGCGCGTTCCTGGTCGGCACGGGCGCGCTGCACATCGTTGAAGGCGTCGATCACCGCGGCTGGCGGGTCCACCCGCTGCAACTGCACTTGCGTCACCAGAATGCCGCTTTCGGCTTCATCCAGCCGGCTTTGCAGCAGGCTGCGGGTTTCATCGGCCACCTGCTGGCGACGGTTGGACATCACCGCCTGGATGGGGGTGCGCGACACCACCTCGCGCATGGCGCTTTCGGCGGCAATGCGCAGCGAGGTTTCCGGATTATTCACCTTGAACAAAAACTGCCCGGCATCCTTGATGCGCCAGTACACCACGCCATCGGCCTCGACAATGTTTTCGTCACCAGTCAGCATCTGCTTGTCGCGCGGGTCGCTGGAGTCCCCGGTCACCCCGTCGTACAGATTGGACAGCTTCAATTGCTTGATCTGCGTAACCTTGGGCAGCAGCACGGTTTCAATCGGCCACGGCAGGTGGTAATGCAGCCCGGCCTGGGTGGTATCCACCCAGCGGCCCAGGCGCAATACCACGCCCTGCTCGTCCGGCTGCACCTTGTAAATGCCGGCCATCACCCAGCCGGTGGCCAGCAGGCCGCCCAGCAGCAGCAAACCCTTGCCGCGCATGCCCATCAAATCCAGATAATAATCCACCCGCTGCGCCCAACTGCTGCGCGGCCTGCCCTGTATTGCCGCTTGTCCGGCTTCGTCTTGTTGCACTGCATTGCCTTTCTTGTTGCGGGCCCGTCCCGCACTTGCCGACTGCCTTCATGATTTGTCTACAACGCAGCATGGTTATTGACGGATGACAGCCCCTGCATGCTTTAGCGCTATAGCCAGCTACTGATTGCCAGGCCGATGCCGCCCAGGGCCGAAACCAGCGACACAGCCAGCAGCCAGCGCCGCTGCGTCAGCACGGTGATGGATGCCATGGCAACGGCAATCTGGATCAGCGTCATCGCCAGCGCCATGCGCTCGTGCGGGCGCAAAACCTGCTCCGAGCGCTCACTCAGCTCGCGCGACTCTTGCTGCAAAGCCTGGGCTTTCTGCAATTGCTCGGCCTGCTGGGTTTGCTGCTTTTGCAAGTCCGCCTGGAAACGCGCTTTTTGCGCCGGATCGGTCAGCAGTACCAGCGCCAGTTGGTCCAGATGCGCCTTGGTGGATTTGGCCTGATAGTAGGCCCAGGCATCCGATGCCTCGGACTGCTTGAGAATGCTCTGGTTTTTCAGGAACAAGGCTTCATTCTGCTTGGCCCCGCTCTGATAGCTGAACACCGCGCCAATAGTGGCCAGAATCGCCGTCAGCAGCGCAATCCTCTGTGCCAGTTGGCCTTTTTCCGCCTCTTCTTCCAGCAGCTTTTCATGCAATCCGGCAACTTCGTATTCTTCTTCCGCCATAGCACCTCCCAGTAGAAAGCACTTGCGGCACCAAGCCGCTGAGCAGCTTTATTCCGCAAGCATGGCCGGCATGCTCACGCGCGCGCGCCCGTCAAACAAGCGGTTTTCTGTGCAGTTTTTGTATCAGGACTACCGCAGGGGCCAACACCGGCCCCTCGCGGCGCGCAGGCAAAATGCCCCCCGCCGCAGCCCGCCCATCGCAGCAAATCATTCAAGCAGCTACCCAGCCAGTAAAAAGCCGGTTACAATGCCACCCTTCGCGGGCGTCGTATAATGGTAATACCCAAGCTTCCCAAGCTTGTGCCGTGGGTTCGATTCCCATCGCCCGCTCCACACCGAATTCCGGCAGATCCCTGATCTGCCAAAGAAAAAGCCAACCGGCAGCGGTTGGCTTTTTTCATGTCTGATGGATATCTGCTTGCAGCCGGGGCAGTCCGCCAAGGGCTCAAGGGTGTCTAGACAAACCGGGGCGATGCAGTGTTATGCAGCGCAGCCGCACTCAGGCAACAACAAGGCGCGCGTTGTCGCCGGCCCACAGGATAGGAGATCTTGCTGACGCCGTGGCCGCGAGCGTGCTGACGCTATCCAGACGATTGAGTTGCTCGGTCGACAGCTCGACCGTCAGGGCGCCAAGGTTATCGTGCAGCTGGGACAGCGAGCGTGGCCCGATGATCGGAACGGAGCCGTGGGTTCCGGCCCAGGCAATGGCAAGCTGACTCGCGCTAACGCCAAGCTCGGATGCAATCTCCAGTACGGTATCGAGAATCTGCGTGCGCTGTGCTGAGTTTTCAGGCTGGAAGACCCGCCCACCGAATCCCTCGGCGCGCCCCTTTTCACCTTGTCGATACTTGCCGGTGAGCATGCCGCCACCCAGCGGCGACCAGGTGACGATGCCAAGGCCGAGTGCGAGCGATGCCGGGAATAGATCAGTCTCTGGCTCACGGTGCACCAAACTGTGCTCGAACTGTGCCGCTGCAATCGGTACCGCATGGGTCAGCTCGGCCAATGTAACAGCGCGGGCCAGACGCCAGGCGGCAAAATTTGACAAGCCTGCATAAAGAATCTTACCGGCGCGGGCCAGGTCTTCAAAACCACGCACAATCTCCTCTGTGGGCGTCAGGCCATCGGGATGATGTGCCCAATAGATGTCGATCCGGTCGGTTTTCAGCCGCTTGAGGCTGGCCTCCACAGAAGCAATCAGCGCCTTGCGACTATTTCCAGTAACTAGCCGGCTGGCATTGGGCGCGGCCCCATTCGTGAACTTGGTGGCGAGTACGAAGTCTTCCCGCCGCCCTTGCAGCAGCTTGCCGAGCAGTTCCTCGGACTGGCCGAACTGGTAGATATCCGCTGTATCGATGAAGTTGCCGCCTGCTTCCGCGTAGGCGTTGAAGATTGCTTCCGCCACATCGGGATCGGCTCCGTAGCCCCAACCCGTGCCAAAATTTCCCGTGCCCAGTGCCACTTGCGATACTTGCAGGCCGGTTTTACCAAAGACTGTGTATTTCATGCTTCGCTCCGTTGATAGGAATGCGTGCGACGGCTCAACTGAGCACATCCGCTAATCGGCAGTCAGCGCCAGGCTTCAAATGGCTTCCGGACGCAGGTTCACCCCGCGCGCTTCAGCTTGCGTATTGGGCAATGCCATTGCCGAACGACCAGTTCTCTTTTTTGACCTCGACCAGACTGATGAAGACATCTTCCAACCGAACGCCGACCTCTCGGTTAAGGTTCTCCGCAATTGTCTTGTAGAGCAGCTTTTTTTGTTCTGTTGTCCGTCCTTCGTTGAGCGTGATCTGGATAAACACCACGCCATCGGTTCGCTTGATCCCGAGATACGTCGGGTCATAGACGATGTGGTCGTCGTCGTGCTCTGTCAGGACCTGAAAGTTATCCTTGTCAGGCACATTAATCGCGGCCTTCATTGACTCGTAAACCACCTTCCCCAGCCTTTTGGCATAGGACGTGTCAGGGTTCTGCTTGATGTCGATACGCACCAGGGGCATCTGTTTCTCCTTTGAGTCTTCTTGTGAGTCTTCTTGAGTGTTGAACCGGCTGGCATGCGCCTGCCATCGGGGTATGACCCCATATAAAGGCAGGCCTCAACCGGCCGATGCGGCCATCAATAGTCGGTGTAGCCTTTTTCACCCGGCGTATAGAAGGTAGCGGGATCAGCGACAAGCAGCGCCTGGCCTGACTGCAGCTTGGTCACCAGATCCGGATTCGAGATGAACGGGCGACCAAATGAAACCAGATCGCCACGTTCAGCATTAAGGTCTGCGTTGGCTCGTGCCAGGTCATAACCACCGGAAAGAATGTATGCACCGTTGAAGGAGGAACGAATTTTTGCCTTCAAATCAGGGCTGACTTTGGGCGCGCCCATTGAGCTGTGATCCACCACATGGATGTAGAGCAGACCAAGCGCATTGAGCGCGTCGATCAGGCTCAGGTAGAGCGCATCCATTTCGGCATCCGGCAACATGGCATTGAATACGCCATAGGGAGAGATACGCATGCCAACGTGCTCGGCACCAATCGCGGCAACGGTTGCCTTGGCCACTTCGACAGCAAAGCGGATGCGGTTCTCGACTGAGCCGCCCCAGCGGTCATTGCGCTGATTGGACGCGGTATTGAGAAATTGGTCGATGAGATAGCCATTCGCGGCATGCAATTCCACGCCGTCAAACCCGGCCTGCATAGCCAGTTTGGCCGAGGCGGCATATTCGGCAATGCTCTGGGCGATGTCGGCCTCACTCATTTCCACCGGAACGGGATAAGGCTGCATTCCCGAGGCATCCGTCCATAACTCTCCCGCTACGGCAATTGCCGAAGGAGCCAGCACACGCGCGCCCGCCGGCAGGTTCGCAGGGTGGCTGGCCCGACCGGTATGCATCAGTTGCACAAAGATTTTGCCGCCATTCTGATGCACGCTATTGCTTACCCGTTGCCATCCCTGCATGTGCTCTTGGTTGAACAGCCCGGGAATGCGGGAATAGCCCAGACCGTTGGGAGATGGAGAGCAGCCTTCGGTAATAATCAATCCGGCCTGCGCACGTTGGCCGTAATACTGTTCCATTAACGCATTGGGTACATTGCCGATTGCACGGCTGCGGGTCAGTGGTGCCATCACAATGCGGTTCTTCAGCGGCAAGCTGCCAAGCTGGATGGCGGAGAACAGCGTACTGTCCATCACGAATACTCCTACAGGTTAAATCAAGGACGGCTTGCGCCCTTGATTGGTCACAGCGCAAGAAGCCGGGGGGTGCTCTGGCCGGTTTGCATCGCGCTAAAGAAATGGCTGTCTGCCGTGTCCTATGGCTGCCAAGGACTGATCTTCGCCAGGGAAGGCAGCTACGCCATCGGCGGTGAATCTGAGCCTTGCACATGCAGGGCAGTAGCGGCATTGCGCTTGTTCATGCATGAATGCCCCGTGTGGGGTGGAT
Source organism: Aquitalea magnusonii (assembly GCF_002217795.2). Classification (NCBI taxonomy): domain Bacteria; kingdom Pseudomonadati; phylum Pseudomonadota; class Betaproteobacteria; order Neisseriales; family Chromobacteriaceae; genus Aquitalea; species Aquitalea magnusonii. The sequence goes on along the minus strand of NZ_AP018823.1, from coordinate 264,399 downwards.
TGCTTGTTATCGGGGTGTTACTATCAAACCGATATGAACAATACCAATAGTCTGTAAAAAAGTCACTATCGAAATGATATGAACACGGAAAATATTTCTAGCAACCCCTGTCCGATCGCGCGCAGCGTGGCTTTCGCTGGCGACGCATGGTGTCTGTTGATTCTGCGCGATGCCCATTCCGGACTGACCCGCTTCGATCAATTCCGCAAAAGTCTTGCTATCGCGCCGACCATACTGACCCGGCGGCTAGCCATGCTGACTGAGGAAGGATTGCTGGAGAAACGGCGCTATTCGGAGCACCCGCCACGCGAGGAGTATCTGCTGACCGAGGCCGGACGTGATTTTCTGCCAGTGCTCTTTATCATCGGCGCATGGGGACGCAAATACCGAGGCGGCGGCAAACTGGTACAGTTTTTTGACGCCGAGACTGGAACAGAAATCAAGGCAGTGGCCATCGATGAAGTGACGGGGGCGAAGATTGGAACGCGCCCGATACGAAAGGTCGCGCCAGAGGCAGACTGAACAGTGATCTGGCGATGGCCCCGGCCAAGCCAAGTTTGCAGTCCGTTTGGGTAAAGTGCCGTACTTGCGTTGGGCTGCGTGGCACAGCGTGTCGAGGGCAAGACGCTCGATACTGCCGGCAGCCACCACGCGGCTGCTAGGTTTTTTTGTGCCGCAACATGCAAACAAATCGGCAGGAAATAATGGCGATGGCCCGCGGTTTACTCTGCAGATGCCAACAGCAGCAAAGAGACAGATGAGGCGCCATTCAGTCAAACAAGCGTATGTCCATCGGTGATAGAATATGCTCAAAGCATCATTACCCACCTACACCGTATTGGAATCGCAAACAATGGATGTGCTGCAAGTTGCACAAGGAGAGTTACAAGCTGCAATCCTCCTTGCCAAGGAAATTTCAGGACTGACATCAAGTGCCGCAGAAAAGCTGAGGCTGGAGCTACTGGAGACGCTGCTGCACGATGTGTACCAACAGCTTGATGATGCCCAGCACCAGATCAATGTAGTCGAGGGGCGTGATCAAACCAGCTTGATCTAAGCGGCCTCTCCCCACACCGACACCCAGGCCATGTGTCACCGCGGCGGCACGATCAATTCCGGCAGCGCGTTGCTCTGCCAAGGAAAAAGCCAACCGGCAACGGTTGGCTTTTGCTTGACTGCTGCGTTTGGGTGCCGCCAGCCGGCCCATGGCTGAGCAGCGCGCTTTAGCTGCCAAGCGGCGGAGTGCGCGGCGGAATCAGCCGCCGCTTGCCGGTGGCCTCGAAGGCGCTGGCAAAACGCAGCAGCGCGTTGTCGTCGTAAGCACGTCCGGCAAAGGTCAGGCCCACCGGCATGCCGATATCGGCCATCACGCCCATCGGCACGGTCACCGTCGGCACGCCCAGGTGGCGGATGGCGAGGTTGCCATTGGCCACCCACACCCCGTTGCTCCAGGCAATGTCGGCGGAAGCCGGGTTGACGTCGGCATCCGCCGGGCCAACGTCGGCCAAGGTGGGAAACAGCACGGCGTCCAGCTTGAGTTCGTCCATCCAGTCTTCCAGGTCCAGCTTGCGGATTTTCTCCAGGCCACGCAGGCCGTCGGGCACACTGGCAATCTGGTCGAAGGACTTCAGTCCGCGCTTGGCCATGTTGACATACTCTTCCATGCCGGCTGCCAGATCGCCCTCGCGGTTGGGCAGGGTGCCGGGGTCGTGCGGGAAGATTTGCGGGCCATCCACGTCTGCCAGCTTGTTGAGCCTGGGGTCGCCGTTGGCGCGCAGGAATTCATCGAAAGCCCAGCCGGACAATTCCCATAGTTCATCGTGCAGGAAGTCCGGCGGCAAGATGCCGCGATTGGCCACGGTGGGTGCGCCGGGACGGTCGCCTTCACAGTTGGATACCAGCGGGAAGTCCACTTCAATCACTTCTGCACCGGCCGCTTCCAGCGCCTGCCGCGCGGCTTCCCACAAGTCGATTACCGAGGCGCGGGTATGGATGCGCTGGCCGGTGGGGCCGCCGATGCCGGGCGCAGCGCTGGTGCCGGCCAGTTCGTCCTTGTTGATATACATGCGCGGCACGCCAAAGCGTTTGCCGTTGAGCGTTTCGGGCCGGGACAGCAGGGCCGGATAGGCTGCCGGTCGCACACTGGAGGCTTTGGGAATCGCCACCCAGGGTTGCAGGCGCCACAAGTCGCCACGGGTGACCGGGTCGTCTGCCACGATGATGTCCAGCACTTCCAGCAGGTCGGCCATGGTGCGGGCATAGGGCACGACAACATCCATGGTGGGGGTCAGCGGCCAGTTGCCACGTACCGAAATCACCCCGCGCGACGGGGTATAGGCGCACAGGCCGTTATTGGATGCCGGGCCGCGCCCGCTAGACCAGGTTTCTTCCGCCATGCCGAAGGCCGCGAAGCTGGCGGCGGTGGCAGTACCGGCCCCGTTGGACGAGCCGGAGGCAAACGGCGCAGTCAGGTAGTTGGCGTTATAGGGGCTTTCGGCTCGGCCATAACAGCCACGCTGCATACCGCCATTGGCCATTGGCGGCATATTGGTCTTGCCCAGGCAAATGGCACCGGCGGCGCGCAGGCGGGAAATGGTGAAGGCATCGTGCTGGGACAGCAGCTCCTTGAAAGCCGGGCTGCCGGAAGCGGCGGTCAGCCCCTTCACCAGATAGCTGTCCTTGGCGGTGTAGGGAATGCCATCCAGCGGGCCCAGTGTTTCGCCACGGGCACGGCGCGCATCGGAGGCTTCGGCCTCGCGGATGGCTTGCGGATTGGGCACCACCACAGCATTCAGCCTGGTCTCGGTAGCGGGGCCATCGTAGGCCGCTATCCGTGCCAGATAGGCCTGGACCAGTTCCACCGCAGTGGTACGCCCGGATTCGAGCGCGGCACGCAGCTCGGCAATGGATAGCTCGGTAACCTCGATCATGCTACTACCTCCACTTAAGAAGACGGGTTTCATTCCCATCACGCTGACAGCCTTGCACCAAGCGCAGGCATGGGCGATGACGCAATATGGCGGCTAATCTACAAGAGTCCCACTCATGCGGGAAAATGATTCATTTTGATACACCCATTCATGCGATGAATACCGGGCTGCCAGCTGCATGCAGCTAGTCGGTGGATTCGATCAGGCTGCGCATCAAGCCACGCAGCCACAGCAGCGCCGGGTTGCTGTCCTGCACCGGATGCCAGATGCAGTTGAGGTGATAGCCGGGCAACTCCTCCGGCAACGCCACCATCTTCAACGGCCAGTAGCCTGCCATCATCGCTGCCACTTTTTTGGGCAGGATGAACAGGTGGTCGGTATGGCTGACAATGGCCGCCGCCGCCATATAGCTCTGGCTGTGTACCGAAATCTTGCGCTGCAAGCCGCGCGCGGCCAGAAAGTCATCCATTGGCGAGCCCAGATTGCCCAGCGGCGCATGGAAGACATGCGGCAAGGCAATCAGGTCGGCCAGGGTCAGCCGGTCGCTGCAAAAAGGGTGGCCGGCACGCAAGATGCCGATCAAGGGCTCGTTCAGCCAGGTTTCCCGGCACAGATAGCCGGGAATCTTCATGTATTCGTCAAAACCCAGCAGAAAGTCGATTTCCCCGTCGGCCAGCGCCAGTTCCGGAATCTCCTCGCGCAGGATGGTGATGTCGATATGGACATTGGGCGCTTCCACCGCCAGCTTTTTCACCAGCGGCGGAATCAGCACGCACTCCACGTAATCCGTGGTACACAGGGTAAAGCGGCGCGTGGAAGTGGCCGGGTCAAACGCTTCTGGCTGGCTGAAGTGGCTTTGCAACAGGCTGAGCGCCTGATGCACACCCTGTTGCAGGTAGAGCGCCTTTTGCGTGGGCTGCATGCCGTGCGGCGAGCGCACCAATAATGGGTCGTTGAAGAATGCCCGCAAGCGGTTGAGCGAGTGACTCATCGCCGGCTGGCTGACAAACAGTTTCTCCGCTGCCCGCGTGACACTGCGCAGGCTGACCAGGGCATCCAGCGCCAGCAGCAGGTTCAGGTCCAGCTGATGCAATTTCACATCATTCACCGTATTTATGAAAGTATTCGTATTGTTCATTTGCTGAATAGTTTGCCTCTCCCTAGACTGCGTCTGTCAATCATTTCCTCGTGCATGGCAGACAAAACCGGCTGACTTGTCGCACCGCCGGACAGCGCTGCAGCTGCACGATGTCCTGAATACTTCCGATGGCATCAATCAATGCATGGTGATCTCAATGAACAGCACAACGCACACTAGCCTGCCTGCCGCCGACGGCTTTCACATGCCGGCCGAATGGGCTCCGCAACAAGCGGTATGGATGATCTGGCCGCAGCGCCCGGATAACTGGCGCCATGCTGGACGCGAAGCGCAACAAACCTTTGCTGCCATCGCCAAGGCCATTGCCGCAGCCACCCCGGTGTTCATGGCGGTGCCGCAAGAATGCATGGCCGCAGCCCGTGCCGTGATGCCCGCCGAAGTGACATTGGTGGAAATGAATAGCGATGACTGCTGGATGCGCGACAGCGGCCCCACCGTGGTCATCGACCAGGCTGGCCAGGTGCGCGGCGTGGACTGGCAGTTCAATGCCTGGGGCGGTTTTAACGGTGGCCTGTATCACCCGTGGGACCAGGACAGCGCAGTGGCCAGCCAGGTATTGGCCCACCATGGCTTTGACCGCTACGCCGCGCCGCTGGTACTGGAAGGCGGCTCGATCCATGTCGATGGTGAAGGCACGCTGATGACCACCGCCGAGTGCTTGCTCAACCCCAACCGCAATCCGCATTTGTCCAAACAGCAGATTGAAGCCTTGCTGTCCGAATACCTGAATGTCAGCCATTTCATCTGGCTGCCCGAAGGCGTGTTCATGGATGAAACCGACGGTCATATCGACAATATGTGCTGTTTTGCCCGTCCGGGTGAGGTGATCCTGCACTGGGTGGACGATGAAAACGACCCGCAATACCCGCGTTCGCAGGCCGCCTATGCAGTGCTGTCGCAAGCGCGCGATGCCAAGGGCCGCCAGTTGAAGATCCACAAGATGCTGTCGCCGGGCCCCTTGTACTACACCGCAGAAGAAACTGCCGGCGTGGTAGCCAGCGGTCAGGCCGTCCCGCGTGAAGTGGGCGAGCGCATGGCGGCTTCCTATGTGAATTTCCTGATCAGCAACAGCCAGATCATTTTCCCGCTGCTGGACGAGCGTACCGATGCCGCGGCCGCCAGCCGCCTGCAGGAAATCTTCCCGGAATACCGCATTGTCGGCGTACCGGCGCGTGAAGTGCTGCTCGGTGGCGGCAATATCCACTGCATCACCCAGCAGATTCCGGCAGGCAAGGCGAGCTAAGCGCTATTCTCCACGGAATCCGGCACCGCAAAAGCCAGGCCTTGCGCCTGGCTTTTTCATTTGCCAAGCCTTGCCCCTGCAGGCTCCAGCACAGAGGCATAGTCTGTTTGCATTATTGTCGCCATGCGGCACTGCTCATACCATCAGCATCATCTTCAGCGCAGTGGACAGGATGCCAGCCACATCGTTGCGTCCATTGCACCCGCCCCCGGCATTCCGCGACGCTCAGCCGCGCGGCAACAACGGCACAGACCGTCGGCACGGGTCGGCACATTCACTCAAGGCGTGGGACAGCAGAGATGAAAAGCTTCAACAGCATTGCCGCCGGCCTGATCACGGCCAGCATTGCCATATCGGTTAACGCCGCGTTTTCCGACCTGCTCAGCACGGCGCTGCACAGCGCGGCGGCACGCGCCCTGCTGTTTTCGCTCATGATGGCCGCCTGCTGCCTGGCCATGCTGCTGCTTAGCGCCAATAGCCGGTTGAAGCTGGCCATACCCGGCCTTGATGAGCCGGCACTAGTCATTCTTGCCGCACTTGCCGCCAGCAGCTTCTTGCATCTTTCCACCTTGCATGCCACACCCGCACGCATGCTCACCACCCTGCTGCTGAGCAATGCGCTGACGGCAGTGTTCGCAGGCGTGGCGTTCCTGCTGGCCGCCCGCTTCCGTGCCGGTCAACTGGCCCGTTGCCTGCCGTTTCCTGTACTGGCGGCTTTCATGGCCAGCAGCGGCCTGCTGCTGATTGTGTTCGGCCTGAGCATCTCGGCGGCGCACAATCTATCGATCAGCCAGCCGGCCAGTTGGCATCTGTCAGGCGCAGAGCGCATGCAACTGGGCTGGGGCCTGGGCTTCGGCCTGCTACTGCTGCTGTGCATGCGCAAGGTGGATCATCCGGCCATGCTCAGCGCCCTGTTAGCCCTGGCCTGCCTGCTTGGCCCCGCCGCCAGTCCGGCACAAGCTACCGCCGCCAGCCTGCCGCCGCTGGAACTGGCGCAGCCAGCGTGGTCGGCAATAATGGCGGCGCTGCCCAGCATGGCGGCGGCGGCGGTCATGGCCATGCTGGGCAGTACCAGCAACATCATGGCCTTGGATCAGGCCCAGCATGCTGGAGCCGACCTGAACCACGAATTGCGGATAAATGGCATTGCCTGCCTGGGTTCTGCGCTGCTGGCCGGCCCGCCAGTCAGCGTGATGCTGTCCGACAGCTTGCTGGCCGGCAGCATGGGGGCAAGACGCTGGCCGCTGGCCATCACCTTCGTCACTTGCGGCATGCTGGCCATCTGGCAGCAGCAGTTGATGCTCCGTCTGATCCAACCCTTTGTGCTGGGTGGCGTGCTGGTGTACTTCGGGCTGGAGCTGCTCAGCCAATGGCTGCGTCGCTGGGCGGCGCTGTGCCGGGCCGAGCGAGGCATCCTGCTGGCCAGCATGCTGGTGTTTCTCGTGGTGAATGTCATGGCCGGCATTGCCGTGGGCCTGATGCTATCAGCGCTGTTGTTCTGCTATCGCGCCAGCCAGGCCAGCCTGCTGCGCACCATCGCCTTGCTACCTGGCAATCCAATCACAGGCGAGCAGGGCCTGCTCAAGGTGGAACTGAGCGGCCAGCTTTATTTCGGCTCGGCCAGCCGTCTGTACGCGCAATTGCAGGCAGAAATCCACCAACATCTGCCAGCAGCGGGCAAGGTGGAGCTGTGCCTGCGTCATGCCAGCCTGGATAGTTCGGCCATGCAGGCACTGCACCGGCTGCGACTGTGGTGCGAACAGCAGGGCCATCTGCTGCAGCTAAGCTGCCACGAAGCCACCATGGCCGGCCAACTGCGCCGCTGGGGCATGACGGTGCAGACCGAGAGCCCGAGACTGCTGCCATCGCATGACGAAGCCGTGCATCAGCGCGCCAGGACGGCAAGCACGCCGCCGCGCTTCATGCACCTGCTGCAAACCGGCCGCAAATAAGCGGGCAACACCCCCTCCCTGGCGCAGCCACGATGTAAAAACCGGTAAGCCTGCTCCCGCCTTCTTTCCTTCCCAGCGCCCGCCAAACCGACGGTCCGCATCATCACACCGGACCGAATTGCAGCCCGCTAGATAAAGCATGCTAAAATTCGCACTTTACAAACGCGGGCTGCCCGGTAATATTTTTGCTTCGCCAAACTCGGGCAAGCGGCTGCCAAGCCCTGTCAGCCAACGCCATGCTTGCAAACGACACTACCCCGCTTAGCCCCCCGAAGATGCACTCATGAAATGGAACTCCGGCCGGCTATGGCTTCGAATCTCTGTGTATGGCACCACCTCGCTGCTGGCGCTGTTCATTCTCATCCAGGCGCTGATTTTCTGGCAATTCGATGAATCGGCCATTCGCAAGACGCTGACGTCCTCCCTCAGCGACACCCAGCGCCAGGTGTTGGTGGAAGGCAAGATCACCCCGACACTGTTTCCCTCACCAGGGCTGAGCATTCACCAACTGAGCATTAGCGAAGCTGGCGGCACACAACCGTTTGCCCGCGTGGAACAGTTGGATGTCTATCTATCCTGGCTGCCCTTGCTGACCGGCAACCGTGAAATCAAGGCCCTGGAACTGCATGGCGTCACGGCGAGCATCGTCCGCAGCGCAGACGGCCGGCTCTCCATCATGGACCTGCTGCAGCGCCGCATTCCTGGCACGGTCAGCATGAAGCTGGACCGGCTGGTCATCCGCGAAGGCAGCTTGCTGTACAGCGACAAAACCAACGGCACCGAGCAGAAGCTGGACACCATCAGTCTGGATGCCGACGATCTGCGCAGCGGGGCCAGCCTGAGTGCCGCCGCCATTCTTAGCAACGGCAAGCGCCCCATCCGCCTGGCCGTCAGCACCCCGCTCACCATTCAGGACGACCAGGTCAGCCTGGAAAAGCTGGATGCTGTCGCCCTGTCCGAACTACCAGGTCTGGGCGAAAGCAAGTTTGCCGCCACCGGCCAGTACAAGCTGAACTTCGCCACCCTGCAGACTTCCGGCAAGGACCTCAGCTTCCGTTTCAGCAGTGAACGTCCCAGCAGCCAACTGGAGCTGAAGGTGCCGGAACTGAATGCCAGCTTCAACGAAGTCACCATGCCCTCCGGCCACCTGAGCGGCAAACTCAGCTACGCCCACAGCCAATACCAACTGGACGCCGGGCTGGAAAACCTCAAACTGACCGAAGGCGGCCTGGCTGCCGACAAGGTGAAGGGGGACTTCAACTGGCAGGCTGGCGACACCCGGCTCAATTTCAAACTGGATGCCCCGCTGGCGCTGATGGGCATGAAACAACTGCGCATGCAGCCCCTGAACATGACCGCCACGCTCACCACGCCGCTGCTGCCGCGCGGCAAGCTGCTGTCCAGCATGGAAGGCGCGCTGGATGGCGATCTGGACGAACCACGGCTCAACCTGCGGGTTGCCGGCAAGCTGGATGGCTCGGACCTGTCGGTGACGGTCAGCCAGTTCGGCCTGATGAAGCCACGCCACGAAGTAACCCTATCAGTGGGCAAGCTGGACCTGAACCGCTATCTGCCGGAAACCAAGGGCGATCCGGTGGCCATCTTCCAGGACAGCAAGCCGATTCCGCTGGACTGGCTGGACTATTTCGACCTCACCGGCAAGGTGGCGGTGGGTGAGCTGGCCATGGGCCGCTTCCGCATGAACAACCTGAATGCCAGCGTGCGCATCAACCCGCGCGAACTGGAGCTGGATCAGATGTCCGCCGACATCTACCAGGGCCGACTGCAAGGCGACATGCTGCTGGCACGACGCGACACCCCGCACCTGGAAGTCAAGCAGACGCTGAAAGACATGAATATCCGCCCGCTCTTGGTGGATCTGTTCAATTTCAGCCGGCTGGATGGCAAGGGCAGCGGCCATATCGACATCAATGCCGATGGCAAATCCTTCCTTGAACTGCGCAACACCTTGACCGGCAATGTGGAAACCAGCCTGAACAAGGGCGCGTTGACCGGTATCGACCTGGTGGCCGCGCTGAAAAACCTGCCGGCAGAACTGAAGGAATGGAATACCCAGGCCCAGGCCGATCAGAAAACCACCTTCTCCACCCTGTCCACCAGCTTCCGCCTGGACAAGGGGGTGGCCCGCAGCCAGAACATGCAACTGGCCTCACAACTGGTGAATGTAAAGGGCTCCGGCAAGGTGGACCTGACGCAGAATATTGTCGACTACACCATGGATGTGCAGGCCAATCCGCAGGAGTTCAGTCGCCTGAAGGGGGTGAATGTGCCGCTGAAGATTACCGGGCCGCTAAACGCGCCGGTGTATGCGCTGGACTTCAACGCCATGGTCAAGGGCAAGAAGACCGAAGGTGAAAAGCAGCAGGCGCTGAAACAGGAACTGAAAAAGCAGATCACCACCATCCTGCCCTGACCATCCGGCCCCGGCATGCAACAGGCCGTGTCAATCACACGGCCTTGCAGGCTGCTCACCAATACATTGGCGGCATTTGAGCAGGCCCCGGCTCTGCCGACTGACGGATTGATTCCGCAGCCCTCCCATCCACCTCCCCAGCCTTGCCCTGCCCATTGCAGCAGGAAGTCTCGCTTTCTTGCCGGAAAGCGGAAGCAAGCTGTCCATCATCGGCAAGGCCGTGTCAGTGACACGGCCTTTGTCATGCTGCGAGCGGCAAATCAGCCAGGCAATGGTGGCGGTGATGTGTCAGCTCAGCCCTGCAGGATACGGTTTTCCGCCAGTGCCAGTTGCTCCGGCGTCCCCAGTACCACCAGCACATCATTGGCGGCAATTTCAAAATCGGCGTCAAAATCCAGACGGCGGATGCTGTTGCGACGCAAGGCCTTCACTTCCACGCCCAGTTGTTCCAGTTGTAAAGCACCCAGCGGATGGCCGATGGCATATGCGCCAGGGCAGGCCTGAATGCTGAGCAGACGAGGTACGAGCGCCTCGTCCAATCCCTCGGCGTCATCGCTGGTGCCACGGAAGAAGCCACGGAACAGGTTGTAGCGTTCTTCGCGCACCGAACGGATACGGCGCAGCACCCGGTTCAGCGGCACGCCCAGCACCATCAGCGCCTGCGAAGCCAGCATCAGGCTGCCTTCCATCACCTCGGCCACCACTTCATCCGCCCCGGCCTGGCGCAACTGGTCGATATCACTGTCATCCACGGTACGCACAATCACCGGCAAGTCTGGCCGTGCCGATTGCACCGTGTGCAGGATGCGCAGCGCACCGTGCGTATCGGCAAAGGTCACCACCACCACCTTGGCCCGCATCAGGCCACCGGCAATCAGCACCTCCTTCTTGCCGGCATCGCCAAACACCACCGGATCACCAGCCTCGCCCGCCTCGCGCACCCGTTCCGGGTCCATGTCCAGTGCAAAAAAGGGAATGTCTTCGGTTTCCAGCAGACGCGCCAGTGCCTGACCGCTGCGGCCATAGCCGCAGATCAGCACATGGTCGGACTTGCCCATGCTCTCCACCATCAGGTGGTGCAGGCTGAAGGCCTGCATCATCCAGTCCTGCTTCACCAGCCGGCGGGTGATGACCTCGCCATACATGATCATGAACGGTGCCACCAGCATGGACAGCAAAATGGCGGCAATCGCAGCCTGCTCGGTACTTTCGGCAATCAGCCCCAGATTGCCGGACAGGGCCAGCAGCACAAAGCCGAACTCGCCGCCTTGCGCCAGCGCCAGGCCGGCACGCATGGAATGGTTGGGCGGATGGCGCAGCAAACGGCCCAGCACAAAGACAATGCCCAGCTTGGCCAGCAGCAGCAGGCCCAGCATCAGCGCCACTTCGCCAAAGCGCTCAAACAACACCGACAACTGCAGGCGCATGCCGACGGTGACAAAGAAAAAGCCCAGCAGGATGTCACGGAAGGGCTTGATGTCCTCTTCCACCTGATAACGGTATTCGGTCTCGGAAATCAGCATGCCGCCCACAAACGCCCCCAGCGCCAGCGACAGGCCGGACAGCTCGGTCAGCCAGGCCACCCCTAGGGTGATCAACAACACATTGATCATGAACAGCTCACCGGAACGCTGGCGCGCCACCAGATGAAACCAGGGCCGTACCAGGCGCTGGCCAAAGAACAGCAACAGCGCCATCACCACCACCACCTTCAGCGCCGCCAGGCCCAGGTCCATCCACAAGGTCTCACTGCCACCGGCAAAGGCTGGCAGCAGGATCAGCAGCGGCACCACCGCAATGTCCTGGAACAGCAGCACGCCAATGGCCAACTGTCCGTGCTGCAAATTCAGCTCCAGTCGCTCGGTCAGCAATTTGCTGACAATGGCGGTCGATGACATGGCCAGCGCACCGCCCACGGCAAAGCCGGACAGCGCAGAACCGGTCAGCCAGCCCATCACCAGCGCAATCAGCAACAAGGTCACCACCACCTGCGCCAGCCCCAGGCCAAACACCAGATGGCGCATGGCACGTAACTTGGGCAGGGAGAACTCCAGCCCGATGGAAAACATCATGAACACGATGCCGATTTCACCCAGAAACTGCGTCTCCTCGCCTTCGGGAATCAGGCTGGCCACACCGGGGCCTGCCAGGAAGCCCACCACCAGATAACCCAGCATCGGCGGTACACGCAGGCTGCGGCACAAGGTAACGGACAACACGGCAGCCAGCAGAACCAGCACAATCGGGGCAAGCGAATGCATGAGCGCAACAATCTCCTGTGTAAACGCGGGAAAACCAGCAAGACGGTAACGATGGTTACCGGTAAAGATAAGCTGCCAGCAGCAGCCAGACAGCATAAATCATGCGCCGGATGCGGGCAAAATCCATCCGGAGATGGCACACCAAATCAGACTCCAAGCAAAAGATGCACCAGCTTCTGCCTCCAGCGATTATAACCTTTGATATACTTTCCCCCATGGAAAAAGCTCAAACAAGCTCCCGACTCGACCTGGCGCGTGAAGTGCTGCAGACCGAGGCGGATGCAATTCTGGCCCTGTCCCGTCGACTCAATGGTGATTTTCTGCGTGCCGTAGAAGCCATCCTGGCCTGCACCGGCCGTATCGTCGTCACCGGCATGGGCAAATCCGGCCATGTGGGCCGCAAGATCGCCGCCACCCTGGCCAGCACCGGCAGCCCGGCCTTTTTTGTACACCCGGCAGAAGCCGCCCACGGCGACCTGGGCATGATTACCGCACAAGACGTGGTCATCGCCCTGTCCAACTCCGGCGAATCCGGCGAAGTAGTCGCCCTGCTGCCCGCGCTCAAGCGCAAGGGCCTGGTACTGATCGCCATGACCGGCAACCCCGCCTCCTCGCTGGGACGTGAAGCCGACATCCTCTTGGACACCCAGGTGGAAAAAGAAGCCTGCCCGCTGGGCTTGGCCCCCACCACCAGCACCACGGTGCAGATTGCGCTGGGCGATGCCCTGGCCGTCACCTTGCTGGATGCACGCCAGTTCGGCCCGGAAGACTTCGCCCTGTCCCATCCCGGCGGCAGCCTGGGCCGCCGCCTGCTGGTTCACGTCAAGGATCTGATGCACAGCGGCGACGAGCTGCCGCGCGTGCTGCCCGGCACGCCGCTGAAGGATGCTCTGCTGGAAATGTCGCACCAGCGCCTGGGCATGGTAGCCATTGCCACCGCAGACAACACCATCAAGGGCATCTATACCGATGGTGACCTGCGCCGCACGCTGGAACGCTCGGGCAATATCTATGATCTGATTATCGATCAGGTGATGAGCCCCGCCCCGCAAACCATCCTGCACAGCAAGCTGGCCACCGAAGCGGTCCACCTGATGGAGCAACGCCGCATCACCAGCCTGCTGGTGATCGATGCCGACGGCAAGCTGGCCGGTGCCATCCACATGCACGACCTGCTCAAGGCCGGCGTCGTCTAGCCGCCAACAAGGAAGCCCATGCAAGCCATTACCGAACAAGCCCGCAAGATCAAGCTCTTGATCATGGACGTGGACGGCGTACTGACCGACGGACGCATTTACTACAACGCCCAGGGCGAAGAAAGCAAATCCTTCTATGTGCAGGATGGCCTTGGGCTCAAACTGCTGCAATCCACCGGCGTGCGCCTGGCCATCATTTCAGGCCGCGCCGACCGCTGCGTGGAACACCGCGCCCAGGCACTGGGCATCGACTTTTACTTCGGTGGCATCCACAACAAGCAAGAAGCCCTGCAGCAATTGCTGCAACAGGCAGATGTCACCCTGGAACAATGCGCCTTCATCGGTGACGACCTCATCGACCTGCCGGTATTGCGCCGGGTTGGCCTGGCGGTAGCCGTACCCGCTGCGCCCACACTGGTACGCCAGCACGCCCACTATGTCACCGGCTTCCCCGGCGGCCAGGGCGCGGTGCGGGAACTGGCCGAGCTCATCATGCAGGCACAGGGCAATTTTGACGCTATTCTGGCACGGTATCTGGCATGATCCGCTCGCACCGTCTGTTTCCCATTCTGCTGATTCTGATTACTGGCCTGCTTACCGTCTGGCTGGACGTGGTATCCCGCTGGCAACCCAACAAGCGCGACCTGGACCCCAATAAGCCCGAGGTGGTTGCCGATGGCGTGATGGCCACCCGCTTTGACCCCAAGGGCATGTTGCAGGAAAAGCTGATCGCCGGTCGCATGTGGCAATACCCGGATCGCACCGAATCCTATTTTGAAAGCCCGGACCTGCAAAGCTACAAAAACGGTGTTCTGGCCTATCACGCCATTGGCGAGAGCGGTCGCTATAACAGCAAGACCAAGCAGGCACTGTTCGACAAGAAAGTCACGCTGATCCAGCCCGCCACGGCCAATCAGCAGGAAACCCGCGTGATCAGCAGCAATATGCGTATCGATACCATACGCCATATTGCCCAGTCCGAAGCCCTCACCCACTTCTACTACGGCAAGTCCAGCGGCAGCGCCGTCGGCTTCATCTACCAACAGCAGGCCGGCCAGTTGCAACTGCTGTCCAATGCAAAGGTCACTTATGAAAAATAACTGCCGCCGCTTTATCCGGCTGGCCTGGCTGGCACTGAGCCTGGGCACCGTCCAGACTGCCCATGCCGAAAAGGCTGACCGTGACAAGCCCATCGAAATCAGCGCTGACCGCGGCAATCTCGATCAGCTCAAAGGCGTCACCGTATGGCAAGGCAATGTCATCATCATCCAGGGTACGCTCAAGCTCAATGCCGACCGCGCCACCGTCAGCCAGGACAAGCAGGGGAACCAGACCATGCAAGCCACTGGTCGCCAGGTAACGTTCCGCCAGAAAATGGATGGCAAGAACGACTGGATTGAAGGCCAGGCCAACCAGCTGGATTACAACACCGTCACCCATGTCGCCGTCCTCACCGGCAATGCCCGTGTCAAGCGCGGCAATGATCTGGTCATCGGCAACGTGATTACCTACAACACCGAAACCGAGATGTATGAGGTCAGCAGCGGAGCCAGCAGCAACGGTGGCCGCGTCACCGCCATCATCCAGCCCAAGCCCAGGGATAACAGCCCTGCCGCCAAGAAACCCGACGGAAACGCACCATGAGCGGCCCCAGCATTCTGAAAGTCGAGCGACTGAAAAAGCGCTTCAAGAAACGCACGGTGGTCAAGGATGTGGCCCTGCAGATTCATAGCGGAGAAGTCGTTGGCCTGCTCGGCCCCAACGGTGCCGGCAAAACCACCAGCTTTTACATGATTGTCGGCCTGATCGGCGCAGATGAAGGCGAAATCACACTGGATGGCAACAGCATCACCCACCTGCCGATTCACCAGCGCGCCCGCCTCGGCCTGGGCTACCTGCCGCAAGAAGCCTCGATTTTCCGCAAGATGACGGTGGAGGAAAACATCACCGCCGTACTGGAAATTGCCGGTTACAAAGGCGACAAGCTGGAACAGGAACTCAGCCTGCTGCTGGACGACCTCAACATCGCCCACCTGCGCGAAAGCAATGCGCTGGCGCTATCCGGCGGCGAAAGACGCCGGGTGGAGATTGCCCGTGTACTGGCCACCCGGCCACGCTTCATCCTGCTGGATGAACCTTTTGCCGGGGTGGATCCGATTGCCGTCATCGACATCCAGAAAATCATCACTTTCCTGCAACAGCGTGGCATCGGCGTACTGATTACCGACCACAACGTCCGGGAAACCCTGCGCATCTGCGACCGGGCCTACATCATCAGCGATGGCTCGGTGCTGGCATCCGGCAAGCCGGAAGAACTGGTCAACAACGAGAAAGTGCGCCAGGTTTACCTGGGTGAGCACTTCCACCTGTAAACCATGAAACAGTCACTACAGCTCCGGGTTTCACAGCAACTCACCCTCACTCCGCAACTGCAACAGTCGATCAAGCTGCTGCAGTTGTCCACGCTCGACCTGCAAACCGAGGTGGAGCGCTTCTTGCTGGACAATCCCATGCTGGAGCGCGGCGACGACCTGCCCGCAACAGACAGCCCCAGCAGCGAAACGGCCAGCAGCGGCGAAGAATCCACCACCCCGGCCTCCGACAGCAGTGATGGCGACAGCCACAGCGAGAGCAGCGGCGAACTGACCGACTGGGGTAGCGGCAGTCGCCGTAATGATGGCGACGATGAATTCGACCCCATGCTCAACGTCCCCTGCCCGGTCAGCCTGCGCGAACACCTGCTGGCGCAATTGGGAGAACTTACCCTCCCCACCCGCGATCAGGCCATCGTGCAGCTACTGATCGAAGAGCTGGACGACAACGGCTTTCTGAGCGTGGATCTGGAAGAGCTGGCCAGCAATCTGCCGCTGGAACTGGAACTGGAAAGCGACGAACTGATGGTCGGCTTGCGCCTGCTACAGCAATTCGACCCCGCCGGCATCGCTGCGCGCAGCCTTGCCGAATCGCTCAGCCTGCAACTGGACCGCCTGCCCCGGCAAGAGCCCGGCCATGCGCTGGCACGCAAGATTGTGGCCGAACACCTCACCTTGCTTGGCAACCGCGATTACACCCGCCTCAAGCGCATCCTGGGGGTGGATGACGACGCCATCCGCCAGGCCCAGCAACTGATTGCCAGACTCACCCCGCACCCTGCAGCCGGCTTTGGCGGCGAAGACGTACACTATGTCATTCCCGATGTCACCGTGCGCAAACGCCGTGGCCACTGGGTGGCAGAACTGAACAACGGGGCAGTGCCACGCCTGCGCGTCAATCAGCTATACGCACAGATGCTGTCGGAAAACCGCAGCGGCGCAGGAGAACTCACCGGTCGGCTGCAAGAAGCAAAATGGCTGGTCAAGAACATCCAGCAACGATTTGACACCATTCTGAAAGTGTCAGAAGCTATAGTCGAAAGACAGCAAGCGTTCTTTGAACACGGTGAAGTGGCCATGCGCCCGCTCATCCTGCGCGACATCGCAGACGAGCTGGGACTGCATGAATCCACGGTCTCACGCGTCACCACCCAGAAATACCTGCTCTGCCCGCGCGGCCTGTTTGAGCTGAAATACTTTTTTGGCAGCGCCCTGGAAACAGACAGCGGTGGCGAATGCTCGGCCACCGCCATCAAGGCCCACATCCGCCGCATGATTGATGGCGAGAACCCGGCCAAGCCACTTTCCGACAGCGCCATCGCCGATGAACTGGGCAAACAAGGCATACAGGTTGCAAGACGCACCGTTGCGAAGTATCGTGAAGCTATGCAGATACCGCCGGTCAATCTGCGCAAGGCACTGTGAAACACGCCTTGTAAGAATATCCGCTCGCCCGGCCGACCCGACCGGGCAGTCAACACAAGAAGGAGTTAGGGTATGAACCTCAAAGTAACCGGTCTCCACCTCGAAGTAACCCCGGCACTGCGTGAATTTCTGGAAAGCAAGCTGGAACGTATCACCCGCCATGTCGACCATGTGATCGACGTCACCGTCACGCTGTCGGTGGACAAGCTGGTGCAGAAAGCGGAAGTCAACGTTCACCTATCCGGCAAGGATATCCACGTAGAAGCCACCGACTCCGACATGTACGCTGCCATCGATGCGCTGATGGACAAGCTGGATCGACAGGTACTCAAGCACAAGGAAAAACAGAGCGAGCATCGCGCCACTCCGCAAGTTCAGCCGGAAGCATCCCTGTAATCACCTGACCGACGATGCGGGAACCCAACGGGTTCCCGTTTTTATTTGCACGGAGCCTTTTTCATTTTGATGAAGGCAACGTAGAATTGGCCAGTTTTTGTAGCCGCGTGCATACATTCCTATGAGCCTGATTGGCAAAATCCTGACACAGGATCACATCCTCCCGGACCTGGATGTCGCCAGCAAGAAGCGCGTCTTCGAGCAGGTGGGCCTCCTTATCGAAAACACCCACGGCATTGCCCGCAGTGAAATTTTCGACTGCCTGTTTGCGCGGGAAAAACTGGGCTCCACCGGCCTGGGCCAGGGCGTGGCCATTCCACATGGCCGTGCCAGAGGGCTCAAGGAAGCCGCAGGCGTATTCATCCGTCTGAAAAATCCCATTCCGTTCGATGCCCCGGATGGCAAGCCGGTACAAAGCCTGTTTGTGCTGCTGGTACCAGAGCAGGCAACCGATCTGCACCTGCAGGTACTATCGGAACTGGCCCAGCTTTTCTCCAGCAAACAGCTGCGTGAACAATTACTGACCGCCACCAACCGCTCCGAGCTCTACCAGCTGCTCACTGCATGGAATAGCAATAATGCCTAGTATCACCGTGCGTCGGCTGTATCAGGACAATCAGCAAAAGCTCAACCTGACGTGGGTGGCCGGCACCGGTGGTGCCGACAGCCCCATCGGCAATGACGAGCAGCGTCCTACCCTGGCCCTGGTTGGCCACCTCAACTTCATTCACCCCAACCGGGTACAAGTGTTGGGGCTGGCCGAAGTCGACTACCTGAACCGGCTGGAGCAATCCGCGGCCAAGACCGCGCTGGACCAACTGTTCCACAAGACCATGTCGGTGGTGATGGTGGCCAATGGGCAGCAGGTTCCCAAGCTGCTGCGTGATTACTGCCACACCCACAATGTGCCGCTGATGAGCACACCGCTGGAAAGCCCCTACCTGATGGATGTGCTACGCATCTATCTGGCACGTGCGCTGGCGGTTTCCACCGTGCTGCACGGGGTATTTCTGGATGTGCTGGAAATCGGCGTGCTGATCATGGGCGACTCGGCCATGGGCAAGAGCGAACTGGCATTGGAACTGATTTCCCGTGGCCACGGCATGGTGGCCGATGATGCGGTGGAGCTGTATCGCATCGGCCCGGAAACACTGGAAGGCCGCTGTCCGCCGCTGCTGCGCGATTTCCTGGAAGTACGCGGCCTTGGCATTCTGAACATCCGTACCATTTTTGGTGAAACCGCCGTACGCCCGAAAAAGGTGCTAAAACTGATTATTCACCTGGTCAAGGCCAACGATCAGGCCATGCAGGCACTGGACCGGCTGAACATCCAGTCGGAAACCCAGGACATCATCGGCGTCACTGTACGCAAGGTGGTGTTGCCGGTTGCCGCTGGCCGTAACCTGGCAGTGCTGGTTGAAGCCGCCGTGCGCAATTACATTTTGCAATTGCGCGGCATCGACAGTACCCGTGAATTCATCGAACGCCACACCAACTTCCTCAGAGATCAGGAAAATGCGCCTGATATTGATTAGCGGCCTGTCCGGCTCCGGCAAGTCCATCGCCCTGCGCGCCCTGGAAGACTCCGGGTTTTACTGTGTGGACAACCTGCCGGCCACCATGCTGCATGAGGCCATGTCGCTGTATGCCGATTATGGCTATCAGCAGATTGCCATCAGCGTGGATACCCGCTCCAGCCCATCGCTGGGGGCGTTGCCGGATGAAATGCACAAGCTGCGTCAGCAGGGTATGGATGTACGGCTGTTGTTTCTGGAAGCCAAGCCGGAAACCCTGGTCAAGCGTTTTTCCGAAACCCGCCGCCGCCATCCGCTGTCCGGCAGTGGTGCCACGGTGGAAGAGTGCATTCAACTGGAACAGGAACTGCTGGCCAGCATTCAGGAAATGGGTATCCGCATCGATACCAGCGAGCTGACTGCCAATGCGCTGAAAACGGCCATCAAGCAGTTAGTGGAAGCCGACTGCAGCAGGCTGACCATCATTTTCGAATCGTTCGGCTTCAAGCATGGCGTCCCGCTGAATGCCGACTTCGTATTTGATGTACGCTGTCTGCCCAACCCCTACTACGACCCGGAACTGCGCCGCTTCACCGGACGCGACCAGGCCATCATCGATTTCTTCGGGCAGCAGCCGCTGGTGGCAGAGATGACTGAAGACATCCGGTGCATGATTGCCAAATGGCTGCCCGAGTTCAGTCGCGAAAACCGCAGTTATCTGACTGTCGCCATCGGTTGTACCGGTGGCCAGCACCGCTCCGTCTTCATCGCCGAACAACTATCGCGGGCCTTTCCGGCCGAGCAGGTACTGATTCGCCATCGCCAGTTGTTCCGCGAGTCCTGACCCGCCAACGGCAAAGCGCGCAACTTTTCTGTGCTGCCCCCAGCGCGGGTAGCAGATGGAAATACTGATGCAAACGCCACAAACCGTTACCGTTGCCCTTACCGGCGCTTCCGGCCTGCCCTATGGTCTGCGCCTGATCGACACCCTTATCAGCGCCGGGGTGCGCGTCTGGGTGCTCTATTCACAAGCCGCCCAGGTGGTGGCCAAGCAGGAGATGGGCCTGCACCTGCCTTCGCGACCAAGTGAAGTACAACAATGGCTGCAGCAACGGACCGGTGCCAGCGCACAGCAATTGGCCGTCTTTGGTCGGGAAGAGTGGTTTGCCCCGGTGGCCTCAGGGTCAAATCCGGCAGATGCCATGGTGGTATGTCCCTGCTCCATGGGAACACTGGCAGCCATTGCACATGGCATGAGCGATAACCTGATTGAGCGGGCCGCGGACGTCAGCATCAAGGAAGGTCGCAAACTCATCCTGGTGCCACGCGAAACCCCGCTGTCGGTCATCCACCTGGAAAACATGCTCAGCCTGGCACGTCTCGGAGCTGTCATTCTGCCACCATCCCCCGGGTTTTATACCCATCCGGCCAGTGTCGACGACATGGTGGATTTCGTGGTGGCACGCATTCTGGACCAGTTGCGTGTCCCGCATACGCTGACACCACGCTGGGGAGAACCCGCCAAGGAGTAAAACATGCGGCAAGATGCACTATGGAGCCTGCCCGCCCTGCGCCGGCTGGAACTAGAGGCCGAATTACAGGGCCTGGATCTGATGCAGCGCGCCGCACGCGCCACTGCCAACTGGACCCGTCATCATCTGGCAGCGGGCAGCCGCATCCTGGTGGCCGCCGGCCCCGGCAATAACGGTGGTGATGCGCTGTATGCCGCCCTGCTGCTGATGCAAGACGGCTACAGCGTGGATATCCTGCTGCCACAGATGCCGGCCAGTCCGCCCGCCCAGCAAGCCTATCAGGCCCTGCGCCGTGCAGGCGGCATTCCGCTGCAGCACCTGGCGGATGATTATCCGCCCCCGGTCCTGCTGATCGATGGCCTGTTCGGCATCGGACTGAGCCGGGCGCTGGACGACAAATGGCTCAGCATCATTCACCAGCTTGATCAGCTTGCTTGCCAGAAACTGGCACTCGATTGCCCCAGCGGCCTGAATGCCTACACCGGCCAGGCACAAGCAGCCTGCATCCATGCCACACATACCCTGACTTTTCTGTGCCTGAAGCCCGGCCTGTTTTATGCCGCCGGCGCTGATCATGCCGGTCAGGTGGAACTGGCGGATCTGGACTGCCCCCCCAAGCTGCAGCCGGCAGCCGAAGGCTATCTTAACCGCCAGGATGGACGGACACTGCAGCGCCGCCGTGACAGCCATAAGGGCAGCCATGGCACGGTAGCCATCATTGGCGGCTGCGAAGGGATGCTGGGAGCCGCCCTGCTTGCCGGGCGGGCCGCACTGGCAGGCGGCGCCGGCAAAGTCCATGTGCTGACCCTGGATGGCCGCCTGCCAGTCGATGTCAGCTACCCGGAACTGATGCTGCATGATGCACGGCAAGCACGCAGTCAGCCGGACTGTGATGTACTGGCCACCGGGCCGGGATTGGGACAGAGCAAGCAGGCAAGGCAATGGTTGGAGCACGCCCTGGCATCCGCTTGCTCACTGGTACTGGATGCTGACGCCCTCAATATGCTCGCCAGCGATAGTCAACTGCAGGACATGCTGGCCATGCGCCAGCACGAAACCATCCTGACACCTCATCCGGCAGAAGCCGCACGCCTGCTGGGCTGCACCACCACCATGGTTCAGGCAGACCGCCTTGCCGCAGTACGCCAGTTAGCAGAACGGTTCGGCTGTGTCGTGGTACTCAAGGGTGCGGGGACGCTGATTGCCAGCGCCAAACAGCCATACCGGCTGAATACCAGCGGCGGTCCCGCTCTGGCCGTTGCCGGTCAGGGCGATGTCCTCAGCGGCCTGATTGCAGCCTTGCTGGCGCAAGGCATGCCGGCCATGGAGGCTAGCTGCCTGGCGGTACGGGTACACGGCATGGCTGGCGACGAATACCAGCAGGAAGCCGGCGGGCCGATCGGCTTGACCGCATCAGCCACCGCGCAGCGTTGCAGTCATATCCTCAACCGCTTGCTCAAGGAATGAACGCAACGGGCAAGAAACAACCATGCTCAGCCCGGCTCCCGGATCGACCATGCCCCACAGCAGCACCTTCTGCCCTTTTAGGCAAGGAAATACTTCTCCGGCGCACATGCTGGCTAGGTAAAATAGCCGCCTCTTCCGGAGGAAACATCTCTTGCAGCAGCAGAAGAAAGCCTATGCCTATGGCCTCTGTGCCGTCCTTGCCTGGTCCACCGTTGCCACGGCCTTCAAAATCAGCCTGGCGCATCTGACGCCAGCACAGCTGGTGCTCTATGCCAGCCTTGCCTCAAGCGCCAGCCTGCTCGGCATCCTGCTCTACCAGGGACGCATAGCCAGTCTGTTGCCAGCCCTGCGCCAGCACTGGCAACGCTCCTTGCTGCTGGGCGCGGTCAATCCGCTGCTGTATTACCTGATCCTGTTCAAGGCCTACGCACTGCTTCCGGCACAGGAAGCGCAAGCCATCAACTACACCTGGGCCCTGACCATGACCTTATTGTCGGTGCCCTTGCTCAAGCACAAGTTGCGTCTGAACGATAGCGCAGCGGCCGTCGTCTGCTATCTGGGCGTACTGATCATCGGCACCCATGGCCAGTTGCTCAGCCTGCACTTTTCCAGTGTTGCCGGTGTCGGTTACGCCCTGGCCTCCACCCTGCTGTGGGCTGCCTACTGGATTTTCAATGCGCGGGACCAGCGTGAACCGGTACTGGGACTGACGCTGAATTTCTTGCTGTCACTACCGCTCAGTCTCCTGTTCTGCGCCGCCACCGGAGAACTGCATGCGGTGGCATGGCAGGGACTGGCCGGAGCCGCCTACGTCGGAGCCCTGGAAATGGGCTTCACCTTTGTCCTGTGGCTCAGCGCAATGAAACTCACCAACAGCACCGCACGCATTGCCAACCTGATCTTCCTCTCCCCCTTGCTTTCGCTGGTCTTGATTCATTTCGTCGTGGGTGAACCAATCCTCCCCTCCACCCTGCTGGGCTTGGCACTGATCCTGGGCGGGCTATTGCTGCAGAAGCTGCCGCTCCCCAACCTTGGCCGCTTGCGCGGCAGCGCCGCATCCGCAGACCACCGGGAAATATCTTCACCAAGTGGCAGACAAAACCAGTGAATTTGTATCCACAGGCCACAGAATGTGGTGCCATTTACAACCATAAGCCGGTAAATTCAGTACTTGGCACTGGATTGCCGTGACAGCCTCAACGGTGCGATGCCACCATGCACCACAAGCAAAAGTGGCATTTCGCGGGAAGACTTCCTAGGATGAAGCAGGGCAAAAGGGATAATAAAAGCAATGAACAGCATCAAATCCAAGCTTAGGCTCTGGCTGATGATAGGGGTAACGGTGGTCGTGGCAATCACCGGGCTATTGTCGTACAAGCAAAACCGCAATCAGGATGAAGAAGACTACCAGGCCCAGCGTGCATCGCTGCAGGCCCGCCTGTCACTGTCATTGCCCCATGGCGTATGGCAGATGGACGACTCCTACACTCGCCTTACCCTGGATGCGGAACTGGGCTGGGCCTCAGTCGTGGCCATCCGCATTACCGGAGATGCCGGCCTGAACATCGGCCGCAGCCGCAGCGCCGACAATGCCACGCTACGCGACATGGCACCGGCGGAAAAGCCCAGCAGTGACGATGTCCTGCTCATTCCCATCATTTATCAGAACCGGGAAAAACTCGGCACGGCTACGGTCTACCTGTCACGTAGCCAGCTAGAACATCGCCAGCACATGCATTTGCTGGAAATCCTGCTGGAAATCCTGCTACTGGATGGTCTGATTTTCATCGTGATGACCTACAACCTCAACCGCTTTGTATTTGCCCCGCTCAAGCGGCTGCAAGAAGCACTGAATCTGGCCGCCAGCAGTGACGATGCAAGCGCACTGCGCCTGGAACAGCAAGGCCAGGATGAGTTCGGCGCGGTCACTCACAGCTTCAACCGCATCGTCGATCGCATTTCCGCCGATCTGGCAATGCGCACCAGTGCCGAAGCACAGGCACGCCAGGAAAGAGACAATGCCAAGCTGGCCCTGCGTCAACTGGTGCAAACACAGCAAACGCTGGTGGAAACCGAAAAGCTGGCCTCGCTGGGCAGTCTGGTTGCGGGTGTCGCCCATGAAATCAATACCCCGGTGGGCATTACCCTGACCACCGCCTCCCATCTGGCAACGACAACACTGCACATCACTGAAAAACTGGACAACGGTGGCGTCAAGAAGAGTGATTTCCAGGCCTATCTAGACACGGCCAAAGAATGCTGCGAACTGATTCTGTCCAACGCCGAGCGGGCAGCCAACCTGATTCACAGCTTCAAGCAAGTCGCCGTGGACCAGACCAGTGAACAACGGCGCGACTTCCAGCTCAACGACTACCTCAATGAAATCGTCACCAGCCTCAAGCCGCGCTTCAAGCGTTCGCAAACCAGCATCGCCATCGATTGTGAAGATGACCTGCTGCTGGACAGCTATCCCGGAGCGGTATCACAGGTCGTCACCAACCTGCTGGTCAATGCGCTGGTACACGGCTTTGACGAAAAACCCGGCGGCACCATCCAGATACACGCCGAACGCTGCAGTAACAGCGAGATTCGACTCAGCGTCAAAGATGATGGCAAGGGCATTCCCGCCGAAAACCTCAATCGCGTGTTCGACCCCTTCTTTACCACCCGCCGTGGCAGTGGTGGCAGCGGGCTGGGCCTGCACATCGTGTACAACATCATCCGGCAACGACTGGGTGGCACCATCGAAGTGCATAGTGAGCCGGGCAAAGGCAGCACCTTTACCATCACCATGCCATGCATCGCGCCGGAAATTACGCACAGGGAGGCAAGGGAATGAGCCAGCAACAGGATAACGATGATAACTGGCTGCTGGAGGATGACCCTGCCGAGCAGGCAAACCAGCAAGCACAATACAAGCGCCCCTGGAAAATCCTGATCGTGGATGACGAGCCGGACGTGCATACCGCCACTGCGCTGGCCATCCGCAACATCCGCTATAAAGATCGCGGACTGGAACTGCTCAATGCCTATTCGGCAGCAGAAGCCATGCAGGTGCTGGAACAACATGACGATTTCGCACTGATTCTGCTGGATGTGGTCATGGAAACCGACGACGCCGGGCTGCGGCTGGTTCAACACATCCGGGAAGCACGGCAGATCAGTACCACCCGAATCGTATTGCGTACCGGCCAGCCCGGCCAGGCACCCGAGCAGGAAGTCATCCTCAATTACGATATCAACGACTACAAAACCAAGACCGAGCTGACGGTACAAAAACTATTTACCACCGTCATCGCTTCGCTACGGGCCTATGAAAACCTGATCACCATCGAAAAAAACCGTCAGGGTCTGGCCAAGATTCTGGAAGGCGCGGCAGATCTGTATCAGATGGTCTCGCTCAAGGAGTTCGCTTCCGGCGTGCTCAAGCAGATCAGCGCCATCCTGGATGTCGGCACCGATGGCATACTCTGCGTGGAAAGTACGCCAGACAAGATGGGCAGGCCACAACTGGAGATTCTGGCCGCGGCCGGTGCCTATGAAAAGCTGCTGGAAAGCGGCAGCCTGGAGAACTACCCGCAACTTGCCAATGCGATTTGTCGTGCCTTGCAGGAAAAGCGCAATATCTATCAGCACCCCTACGACGTGCTATGCATTACCGCCCAGAACGGCAGGGAATTTGCCGTCCACTTTACCCCGCCATGGCCCCTGGATGATGTAGAACGCAATCTGCTGGAAGTGTTCTGCCAGCGCATTTCATCCGCCTATGACAATCTTTACCTCTACAACCAGCTACGCCACTCTCAGGAAGCCACCGTGGTGGCATTGGCAGCCCTGGCCGAATTCCGCGACACCGATACCGGCGACCATGTGCAAAGAGTACAAAAACTGACCCATGCCATCGCTGCAGAAATCCGCAACAACGGCCAATATCTGGAACTGCTGACACCGGAATTCATGGACATGGTGGGCATGGCCAGCATTCTGCATGATGTCGGCAAGGTTGGCACACCGGACCATATCCTGTTCAAACCCGGCAAACTGGACCCGGATGAGCGCTGCATCATGGAGCAACATGCCAGCATCGGTGCCCATATCCTGGCAAAATCGGCACAGATGGTGGAAGGGCAAAGCTATCTTTCACTCGGCTCGGAAATTGCCGGGGGACATCACGAACACTTCGATGGCAATGGCTATCCGCAAAAGTTGAGCGGCCAGGCCATTCCCTTGTCCGCACGGATTGTTGCCGTGGTTGACGTCTTCGATGCCCTGCTCAACAAGCGCCCCTACAAGGAGCCATGGGCACTGTCCGACACCCTGGACTATATCCGCAGCCGCGCCGGCAGCCAGTTTGACCCGGTTGTGGTGACGGCCCTGTGTACGCTGGTGGAAGAAGGTCGCTTGCCAATCGAAGTGTAAATGGCCACCAGGACAAAAAAAGCCGCCAGTAACTGCTGGCGGCTTTTGCTTTCTGCCAAGGGCAATCAGGCTACGTAGAACATTACGCTGACAAACTGGCAAATGCTGCCACCCATCACAAACAGGTGCCAGATGCCATGGCCGTGACGGATCTTTTCATCATTGATGAACCAATAAATGCCAACGCTGTAAATCACGCCACCGAGCGCCAGCCAGAACAGGCCGCCCCAGGACATGGCGGCAATCAAGGGCTGCATGGCAATCACCACCAGCCAGCCCATCACCACGTAGAGAATCATCGACAGCAAGCGGGTACGTCGGCCCAGCGTCAGTTCCTGGACGATGCCGAAGATGGCCAGGCCCCAACTCAGGCCGAACAAGGTCCACCCCCAGGCTCCACGCAAGGTCACCAGACAGTACGGCGTGTAGCTCCCGGCTATCAGCAGATAGATGGCCGAGTGATCGCACTTTTGCAAAATCGCCTTGGCACGGCCTTTGGCGCTGTGATACAGGGTGGAAATCAGATACAGCAATACCAGGGTAGAGCCGTACAAACTGAAACTGACGATCTTCCATGGATCGCCCTGCTCGGCTGCCACATACACCAGACTCACCAGTCCGGTAATGGCCAGCACGGTACCAATCAGGTGGGAAATGCCGTTGAAGCGCTCTCCGTAATACATGTATTTCTCTCTTCTCACTGCGACCATATAAGCCGGCACACAGCCACAGAGCCGTGCCAGACAGCTGCTTGGGCAGCCAATCGGTGCAGGCGGTTCCTGCAGAGTCATTAGAATAGTTGGCGGCAAAACCCGGCAAAACAAGTTCTTGCCACCTCAACCGCAACAAGAAGCAGTATACAAAAACAAAGCGGGCCATAGCCCGCTTTGTCACATCGGCAATAAAAACTGTCGCTCAGGCACCCAGTGCCTTCAGGACATTCGCACGCACCACATCCACCGGCTGCGTGCCATCAATCTTCACATACTTCGGTGCCTTGGCATCGCCGCTGGCCGCGCGCTGGCCATAGAAACCAACCAGGACTTCGGTTTGCTCGTGATACACCGCCAGGCGCTTTTTCACGGTTTCTTCGTGGTCATCATCACGCTGGATCAGGTCTTCACCGGTTTCGTCATCCTTGCCGGCCACTTTGGGCGGGTTGAAGGTGATGTGGTAAGTACGACCGGAAGCCACGTGTACACGGCGGCCCGCCATGCGCTCGACAATGGCGGCATCCGGTACGTCGATTTCCACTACGTAGTCGATGTCCACACCAGCCGCAATCATGGCTTCTGCCTGCGGAATGGTGCGCGGGAAACCATCAAACAGGAAACCCTTGGCACAGTCGTCCTGGGCAATACGCTCCTTGACCAGACCGATAATGATGTCGTCACGCACCAGGCCGCCGGCATCCATGATGGCCTTGGCTTCCAGACCCAGCGGTGTACCTGCCTTAACCGCTGCGCGCAGCATGTCACCGGTGGAAATCTGCGGAATGCCGAACTGTTCACGAATATAGTTGGCCTGGGTACCCTTGCCTGCGCCCGGAGCGCCCAACAGAATCAATCGCATAATTACTCCCGTCAGTTTGTATGTCGTTTATTGTGTTTGGTATTCATCGGCCGTCTTGCATTGCGGCCTTGCCCGACGCTCAGCGCCCGGCCAGTACGGCACGCACCCGTTCCAGATCGGCCGGCGTATCCACGCCGGCTGCGGGTGCTTCGCTCACGGTAGCCACCATGATGGGGTAGCCGTGCCACAACACCCGCAGTTGTTCCAATGCTTCAAACTGCTCCAGCGGGGAGGGGCTCAATGAGCTGTAGGTCTGCAAAAAACCTGCCTGGTAGGCATACATGCCGATGTGCCGCAGGACCGGTAGGTCGGCGGGCAACACGCTTGTATCGTGTGCAAACGCGTCACGGGCATAGGGAATGGGCGCCCGGCTGAAATACAGGGCCCGCCCAGCGTGATCCAGTACCACCTTGACCACATTGGGATTGAACATGTCTGGTGCTGCCTGAAACGGGTGTGCCACCGTCGCCATCGGCACCTGGGTTTCGGCCATCAGCGCCGCCAGCCTGTCGATCAGCGCCGGGTCGATCAGCGGCTCGTCGCCCTGCACGTTGACCACGATCTGCTCTGCGGGCCATTGCATGCACAAGGCAACTTCAGCCAGACGATCGGTACCGCTGGCATGATCTTGCCGCGTCATCACCGCTTCGATGCCATGTACGGCACAGGCCTGCAGGATGTCATGGTGATCTGTAGCCACCACCACCTGGCTGGCATGACTGCGTGCAGCCTGCTCGGCCACCCGCACCACCATGGGCTTGCCGGCCAGATCGGCCAGCGGCTTGCCCGGCAAACGACTGGATGCCATGCGCGCCGGGATGACGACGGAAAAACCGCTCATTTCACTTCTTCTTCCGCAGCCAGCTCACGCGCTTCGGTCTCCAGCATCATCGGGATGCCGTCCTTGATCGGGAAAGCCAGACGGTCGCCCTTGCAGATCAGCTCCTGCCGGGTCTTGTCGAGTACCAGCGGGCCCTTGCACAGCGGGCACACCAGGATATCCAGAAATTTAGCGTCCATGTCTTATCTTCAATCGGGAAAGTAGCCAGCCGGCAAGATCCGGCGTCAGCTGAGCCGTCACCGGCAAGACCCATAGTCTAGCACGCTGCGCCGCATCATGAATCACTCCCCGCAATTTCACCGCATCTTTGCTGGTGACGATGACCGGCATGTCTCCAGGCGGCAAATCATCCGGGGTGAAAGCATGGTGATCGGGGAAAGTCAGGCACTGCTGCAAGGTGAAGCCCAGTGACTGCAAGGTAGCGAAAAAACGCTCGGGATGGCCTATACCCGCCAGTGCCAGTACCGGTTGACCGGCCAAGTCCTGCACCGCGCAAGTCTGTTGCGGCAACGCCAGAGACTGTAGCTGCTGGGCTGCCAGCCGCATGGCAAAACAGGGGATGTTGCGCGGCAAATGCAGTGCGTTACCAACGCCATTGACCACGATGGCATCGACAGCGGCCAGCCGCGCAGCAGGTTCGCGCAACGGGCCGCCAGGCAACAAGCGACCGTTGCCCAGGCCACGCTGCCCATCCAGTACCACGACTTCAAGCGTACGCGCCAGACGATAATGTTGCAGGCCATCATCGGTAAGAATCAGTTGCAAATCAGGCTGCAGTTTCAGCAGATGCCGACCAGCCGCCACCCGGTCGCGCCCCACCACCACCGGTGCTCCGCTTGCCGCCAGCAGTAAGGGCTCGTCCCCAACCAGTCCGGCCGGGCTGTCCACCGCCACCAGTGTTGCTTGCCGGTGGCTGCCGCCATAACCCCGGCTGATCACCCCCACACGCACGCCACGGGCTTGCAGATCGGCCAACAAGCTCAGTGTCAGCGGTGTCTTGCCGACGCCACCGACATTGATGTTACCGATGACCACAAGAGGAACAGGCAAGCGATAACTGCGCCACACACCAAGGCGATAGCCGGCACGGCGCAGCGCAGAAACCAGTGCAAACAGCCCTTCCAGCGGAGCCAGAAGGGCTGTCAGCCACCATGTCGGTTGATACCAGTGGCGTTCGATCAATTGACTGAGTCGACTCACGGCGTGGTGTTCTGCGTCGCGAATGTCAGCTGCAACAAACCGGCGGCACGGGCAGCCTCCATGACGCTGACCACCGCCTGGTGCGTCGCCTTGGCATCGGCATTCACCACGACAACCGGATCTTTCTTGCCGGCTGCCGCATCACGCAACTGCGTTTGCAAGCCAGCCTTGTCCCCTGCCGCCAGCTTGCGCCCGGCCACTTCCATTTCACCGCTGGCAGCCACCGCCACGGTAATCGGCGTGGCCACTTGCTGGCTGGTATCCCCCTGCGCACTGGGCAGATTGATTTTCATCTCGGCAAACTTGGAATACGTGGTGGTAACCATCAGGAAGATCAGGATGACCAGCAGCAGGTCAATCATCGGGATGAAGTTGATTTCCGGCTCCTCCCGTTGCCGGCCGCGGCGGAAATTCATGGCTGGCTACCATTCTGGCGTTCGCCGTGTACAACTTCCACCAGCTTGACTGCCTGGGCCTCCATCTCCACCAGCAGGCCATCCACACGGGCACGGAAGTGACGGTAGAACATCATGCTGGGAATGGCCACGATCAAGCCAAATGCGGTGTTGTAAAGCGCGATGGAAATGCCATGCGCCAGTTGCTGCGGGTTGCTGGAGCCACCGGGGGCCTGGGAGCCGAAGATTTCGATCATCCCGATTACCGTTCCCAGCAGGCCCAGCAAGGGTGCCATGGCCGCAATCGTGCCCAGTGTATTGAGGAAACGCTCCAGGTGATGCGCCACCACCCGGCCTTCGTCTTCAATGGCGTCTTTCATCACTTCTCGGCTGACACTCACATTGCGCAAGCCGGCAGCAAACAATTTGCCAAGTGGTGAATGATTTTGCAGCAGTTGCAGCAATTCGGACGAGGCACCGGCGCGGCGGAATTCGGCTACGGTCTGCGCCAGCAAGCCCTCCGGAACAATCAGCGAGGCGCGCAAACTGAACAGACGCTCGAAGATGATGGCCAGCGAAATGACCGAGGCCAGTATGATGGTCCAGATCGGCCAGCCGGCCGCTTCAACAATTGACCACACGAAACATTCTCCAAAGCTGTAGCTAAACGCTAAACTTTAGCGGTTGCCAGACTTCTCGGCAACCATGGCCCATGATCAGGCGGCGGCAAAAAAAGCTTTTTCGCAAGCACCTGCAAGAAAATTCGCTAAGCTTCGATTTTCTAAGGAAAATTTGCCGACATCCACAGATGCTGTGGATAACTTTGTTGATAAGCTTGTGTACAGACAAGCCGAATGCAGCGCCAACGCCTGTTCCACACCATTGCCCGCATTTTGCACAAATAACGCAGGCCATTGTTTTTAAAAGAATTTTATTAAACCGGAAAATACCATTCTTCTACCTTGTCGGACAATTTACAGACGACAAAAAACGGTATTTTCTGCTGTGGATGACTTGACAAGCATGAATTTCAATAGCACGGCAAATGACGTAATCAGTGTTTCTTCGCTTAACCGCATGGTAAGAGACCTGCTGGAATCCGGTTTGCCACCGATGTGGATTGGCGGAGAAATATCCAATCTGACCTTGGCAGCATCAGGCCACGCATACTTCTCACTCAAAGATGCCGGCGCACAGATTCGCTGCGTGATGTTCCGCCACAAACTATCCCTGCTGCCCTTCAGGTTGGCAGAAGGCATGCAGGTGGAACTCAAGGGACTGGTGACACTGTATGAAGCGCGCGGTGATTACCAGATCAATGTCGACACCATGCGCTCCGCCGGCCTTGGGCGCCTGTACGAAGCCTTCGAGAAATTGAAAAACCGGCTAAATGCAGAAGGTTTGTTTGATGCGGCACGCAAGCGGCCACTGCCTGTTCATCCCGCAGCCATCGGCATTGTTACCTCGCCTGCCGCCGCTGCATTACGCGACGTGGTCACCACGCTGCGTCGGCGCATGCCTACCATCCCGGTCATTCTTTACCCCGCCCCGGTGCAAGGAGAAAGCGCAGCCCGCCAGATTGCCAGCGCCATTGAACAAGCATCACAAAGGCAGGAGGTTGATGTGCTGATCGTCTGCCGTGGCGGTGGCAGCATTGAAGACCTATGGTCATTCAATGAAGAAATCGTTGCCCGCGCAGTGGCCGCATGCCGGATTCCCATCGTCAGCGGTGTTGGCCACGAAACCGACTTCACCATCTGCGATTTTGTTGCCGACCGCCGCGCTCCCACGCCCACTGCGGCAGCAGAACTGGTTTCTCCCAACCAGGAGCAACTACGCCAACAACTGGAACAAGGCAAGCGTGGTCTGGAACGCGCACTTGGGCGCTTGCTGGTCGACAAATCCCAGCGCCTGGACTATCTGGCACGCCGCCTGAGCCACCCTGGCGACACCATGCGCCGACAAAGCCTAAGCCTGCAACAGGCGCAGTCCCGGCTACAACGCGGACTGGACAATCTGTTTGCCCGCCGTCGCTTCAGTCTGCAACTGGCCAACAGCCGTCTGCAGCGACACCAGCCGCAGTTGACGCAGCAGCAAGATCAGCTCAAGCAACTGGGCAGACAGTTGCAACGCAATATCCGCCAGCTTTTGCAGCACAGGCAACAAAACTTGCAGCAACTGGCGGTAACGCTGGAAGCGATGAATCCCGAAGCGGTGCTAAGCCGGGGGTATGCCATTGTGCAAAAGCGCGATGGCCAGGCGGTAAAATCGCCACAGGAGTTGCTGAATCAGGAAAGAGTCCTGCTGCGCCTGGCAGAGGGTGTGACCGAAGCAGTGATCGACCATCCGCAGGGTGCGCAGCCAGAGCTGCCATTCTAAGCGAGCGCCAACGCCTGCCTGGCTTGACAGGGCCGGGCATTTTGTTGAGCATAGAAATCAAACAACCGTTTGAAATTTCTATATGAAACCATCACCGCGCCTGCTCAAGACCCTGATTAACCTGTGGCCTCCCTTCCTTGGTGCCGGCATCAAGGTTCGCCACATCGCAGCGGACTGGAAACAGATTAACGTACAGCTGCGTCTGGGATTGACCAATCGCAACTATGTGGGCGTGCATTTTGGTGGCAGCCTGTACGCCATGACCGATCCGTTTTTCATGCTGATGCTGATGCAATCACTGGGACGTGACTACGTGGTATGGGATAAGGCAGGAGCCATTGAGTATCACAAGCCGGGCAAGGGCGTGGTGACGGCCTGTTTCACTCTGCAGGACAGCCAATTGCAGGACATCCGCCACCGCACCGCCGGGGGCGAGAAGTATCTGCCAGAGCTGACAGTGGATATCCGTGATGAAGCCGGTGATATCGTGGCTACCGTCAACAAAATCTTGTATGTAAGACGCAAAAAAGGCCGCTAAGCGACCTTTAAGCGACCTTTTTTCATGAGCAAACACTGACAGGAAGATCAGTCGACAAAGCCACAGAATACTTCACGCATCATCTTCAACACTTCCAGCGTACGAATATCACCAACCCGGTAATAAACCCGGTTGGCATCCTTGCGCGTGCGCAGCACACCTTTGTCGCGCATGATGGCCAGATGCTGGGAAATGTTGCTCTGTGAGGTTCCCACCTGCTCCACAATATCCTGCACACTGACTTCCTGGTCGCCCAGTACCGAGATGATCTTCAACCGCAAGGGATGTGACATCGCCTTCATTGCCCGCGAGGACTGTTCGATCTGGTCATCATTGAACAGCAAGCTCTGCTCCTAAGTAGTTTGCAATGCGTATTTATATTGGTTTGACTACGGTACAATACTAACTAAAAAAATCAATACCATCAAGAATTTCTAATATTCTGATTGTGGACATCATGACAGCTATCACACCCGTTTTACTCCTCATTCTCGACGGCTTCGGACACCGGCTGGAAGGTGACGACAACGCCATCCTGCATGCCAACACCCCCACCTGGGATGCGCTCAAACAGCAGTATCCCTACGGCGTGATTGATGCCTCGGAAGGCTTTGTCGGCCTGCCCAAAGGACAGTTCGGCAACTCCGAAGTGGGCCACCTCAACATCGGTGCCGGGCGGATTGTTCAACAGGACATCAGCCGAATCGATTGCGATATCGAAGAGAACCGCTTCGAGCAGAATCCGGTCCTGCAGCAGGCCATTCAACAAGCCAAGGGTTCGGCACTGCATGTGATGGGCCTGTTGTCCGATGGCGGTGTTCACAGCCATGAAAATCACATTTTCGCGCTGATCCGTGCCGCCCAGGCTGCCGGCGTTCCGCATATTTACGTGCATGCCTTCCTGGATGGCCGCGACACCCCGCCGCGCAGTGCCGAAACCTATCTCAAGCGTCTGGATGAAGTGCTGGCCAGTTGCCCGGCTGCCCGCCTGGTTTCCGTCACCGGCCGCTACTGGGCCATGGACCGCGACAAGCGCTGGGAACGCGTGGAACCCGCCTATCGCCTGCTGGTGGAAGGCGAAGGCCTGCACCATGCGGACAGCGGTCTGCAAGCGCTGGCAGCCGCCTATGCCCGTGATGAAAACGACGAATTCGTTGCGGCAAGCGGCATTGGCGCTCCGGTCAAGATGCAGGATGGCGATGTCGCCATCTTCATGAACTTCCGCGCCGACCGTGCGCGCCAGCTCACCACAGCCCTCACCGACCCGGCCTTCAATGGTTTCAGTGCGCGGCAGCCCAAGCTGGGACAGTTTGTCACGCTGACGTCCTACGGCGAGGCCTACAGCAACCCGGTGGCCTATGCCCCGCAAAAGATCAGCAACGGCTTTGGTGAATATCTCGCCGGGCAGGGCCTGAAACAGCTACGCATTGCCGAGACCGAGAAGTATCCGCACGTTACCTACTTCTTCAACGGTGGCGAAGAGCAGGTTTACCCCGGTGAGGACCGCATTCTGGTGCCTTCCCCCAAGGTGGCAACCTATGACTTGCAGCCGGAAATGAATGCTCCGCAAGTCACCGATCACATTGTTGAAGCCATTGCCTCCGGCAAGTACCAGGCCATCATTTGCAACTACGCCAATGGCGACATGGTGGGGCATACCGGCAAGTTCGATGCCGCGGTCAAGGCAGTGGAAACGCTGGACGCCTGCGTCAAACGCTGCGTGGAAGCCATGCAGGCGGCAGGCGGCGAGGTGCTGATTACCGCCGACCATGGCAACTGCGAACAGATGTACGATGCCGCCCACCATCAGCCGCATACCCAGCACACCCTGGACAAGGTGCCCTTCCTGTATGTAGGCCGCCCGGCACACATCAAGGAAGGCGGCGCGCTGCGCGATATTGCGCCTTCTTTGTTGGCGATCATGGGCCTGCCCCAGCCGGCGGAAATGACCGGCCGCTCGCTGATCGACTTCGCGTAAGACCTTCAGGCCGGCCTGCCACGCAGGCCGGCAATGAAGCTGCCCGGCATGCCGTGGCCTGTTATCATGCAGGCAACAGGTGTAATCCGAAGCGAAAATGGAATGAAACCGATATTGCTGCTAGCCCTGCTGGCTGGCGCGGCCCAGGCCGCCCCCTCCCCTGCCTCCCATCCCTTGTCCACAGCCCCACAGCAACAGAACCTGCAATCGGTGCGCAAGGAAATCGATAATCTGAAGAAGGATCTGGCGCAGAAACAGGCGGTGCAACAGGAAGCCAAATCCGCCATTCAAGAATCGGAGCAGGCAATTGCCCAAACCAATCAGGTGATTGCCAAGCTGGAAAACAAACAGAATAACTCGGCACAGCAACTGGCAGACTTGCGCCAGCAAGTGCAAACCACCGCGCGCAAACTGGCAGAAACCCGCCAGCGCGTAGCGCAGATGCTGGCCAGGCAGTACAAGAGTGGCGATCACGACGCCATGAAGCTGATGCTCAACGCCGACGATCCGAACCAGACTTCGCGCGACATGGTGTATTACCAGCATATTGCCAAGGCACAGCAGCAAATGGTGACGCAACTGATCAGCCATCAACATGAGCTTGAAGCGCTAACCTTCCAGCTGGAACAGGAGCTGGCCCGCCTGGATGCGCTGTCCAACCACAAAAGCCGGGAAAAAAACGCCCTGCTCAACAGCAAGACCAACAAGCTTGCCCAGTTGAACAAGATATCCGGCGAAATCCAGGCCGGACAAAGCCGGCTGAGCAAGCTGCAGGAAGATGAAAAGCGGCTGACCAACCTGATTGCCCAGATCAACCAGGAAATCGAGCGCCGCCGCCAGGAAGCCATCCGCAAGGCGGCGGAAGAACGCAAGGCCCGCCAGGCCGCGGCACTGGCGGCCAAGAAAGAAAACGAACGCCGCCGCAAACTGGCAGAAAGCGCGCGCAAACAAGGCAAGCCGGTACCGGAAGTGGCCAGAAAATCGGTTCCGGTACCCCAAGAGAAGCCGGTTGAAGAGGTGGCTGACAGCAGCGCGGCAGGCAAGGCCTTTGCCAGCCTGCAAGGCCGTATGAAGATGCCGGTATCAGGACAACTGGCAGGCCGCTTTGGCAGCGCGCGCAGTGAAGGCACTTCGTGGAAGGGTGTATTCATCCGCACCTCCGCTGGCCAGCCGGTTCATGCAGTCGCCGATGGCAACGTGGTGTATGCTGATGCGCTACGCGGATTCGGCAACGCCGTGATCGTAGATCATGGCGGCAATTATCTGACGGTGTACACCGGGCTGTCGTCCATCGGCAAGGGCGTGGGCAGCACGGTGAAAGCCGGAGAAACACTTGGCAACACAGGCGCACTGGACAGCGGCGAATCCGGCCTGTACTTTGAAATCCGGCATATGGGACAACCTCTCAACCCGCAAACCTGGGTACGTTAAGCCACTCGCGGTATCGGAGACCAACACACAACATGACTAGTCATCGCATGAAAAAAATTGCCTGGCTTGCCGCCGGGGCTCTGGCAGGCGGTGCCCTGACCCTCAGCGTACAGGCTTTTGCCGGCAAGGAACCCACCACCCTGCCGCTGAACGAGCTGCGTACCTTTGCCGAAGTATTCGGCCGCATCAAGCAGGATTATGTCGATCCGGTTGATGACAAGAAGCTGATTACCGAAGCCATCAAGGGCATGCTCAGCGGTCTGGACCCCCACTCCGACTACATGGATGCAGATGCATTCAAGGAACTGCGCGAAGGCACCCAGGGTGAATTTGGCGGTCTCGGCATCGAGATTGGTGCCGAAGACGGCCTGGTGAAGGTGGTGTCGCCAATCGAAGATACCCCGGCACAGAAAGCCGGCATCAAGAGCGGTGACCTGATCATCAAGATTGACGACACGCCGGTACGCGGGCTGTCGCTGAATGACGCGGTCAAGCGCATGCGCGGCAAGCCGGGCAGCAAGGTGACGCTCACCATTGCCCGCAAGAGCGAAACCAAGCCGCTGGTATTTGCCATCACGCGCGCCATCATCAAGACCAAGAGCGTGAAATCCAAACTGCTGGAACCGGGCTACGGCTATGTGCGCATCACCCAGTTCCAGGAGCACACCACGGAAAACCTGGCCGAAGCCATTGCCAGCATGACCAAGCAGAACAAGCAGCCGCTCAAGGGCCTGGTGCTGGACCTGCGTGACGATCCGGGTGGCTTGCTGACCAGCGCTGTCGGTGTTTCTGCCGCCTTCCTGCCCAAGGATGCACTGGTGGTGTATACCGAAGGCCGTACCGCTGACGCCAAGATGAAACTGACGGCTTCCGCACAGAACTACGGTCGCCCCGGCATGCCGGACCCGCTGTCGGTACTGCCGCAGGAAACCCACAAAGTGCCGCTGGTGGTGCTGGTGAACGGCGGCTCCGCCTCGGCATCGGAAATCGTGGCCGGCGCACTGCAGGATCACAAACGTGCGGTGCTGGTTGGCACGCAAACCTTCGGCAAGGGTTCGG
This sequence comes from Aquitalea magnusonii, assembly GCF_002217795.2. NCBI lineage: Bacteria > Pseudomonadati > Pseudomonadota > Betaproteobacteria > Neisseriales > Chromobacteriaceae > Aquitalea > Aquitalea magnusonii. The sequence goes on along the minus strand of NZ_AP018823.1, from coordinate 226,706 downwards.
TACAATCCATCCTGCCGCTGGGCAGCGCCGGTGGCATCAAGCTGACCACCGCCCGCTACTTTACCCCTAGCGGCCGCTCCATCCAGGCCAAGGGCATTGTGCCGGATGTGGTGGTGGAAGACGCTACCGTGACGGCGGCCGACCAGGCACTGCGCGTGCGCGAGGCGGATCTGGAAAACCATCTGGCCAATCCGAATGGCGATGAAGTCCCGTCCAAAGCGGCCAAACCGACCAAGCCAGCAACGCCGCCTGTGATCAAACAGGAAGCACCCAAGCCACAGGACGACAAGAACGCCAGCCCGGAAAACCCGCGCGAGCCGAACCCGAAACAGGATTACCAACTGTCTCAGGGCCTGAACATCCTCAAGGTGCAGCAAATCCTGATCAAACAAGGCAATTGATGCCATTTTCGACAGCCACCCTGCTACTGGCAGCGGTGGCTGTTTTCATTTCCGGCCAGCTCATGGCAAGCGGCAAAAGCCCTGCCCTTCCAGTCCTATTCCTGCTAGGCTTGTCGCTTCCGAAGTCCTTACATGGCGGGAGCCACTCCAACAATGCTGAACCGGGAATTTGTCCTCTCCTTCCGTGAAGCCGCCCCCTACATCAATACCTTCCGCGGTAAAACCTTCGTGCTGGCAGTCAGCGGCGAAGCCGTGATGGAAGGCGGGTTTCACAATCTGTCGCAGGATATCAACCTGCTGGTGAGTCTGGGCGTACGCGTGGTGCTGGTACACGGCATCCGTCCGCAGATCGAAACACTGCTCAAGCGCTTTGGCCTGAACCGGCTGTTCCACCGCGACCGACGAGTGACCGATGCCAGCACCATGGAGATCGTCAAACAGGCCTGTGGTGCCACCCGCCACGGCATTGAGGCACAGCTATCGATGGGCATGCCCAACTCCCCCATGTTCGGCTCCCACTTGCGCGTGGCCGGCGGCAACTTCATCACCGCCCAGCCGCTGGGCGTGCTGGATGGGGTGGACATGCAATACACCGGCCAAGTGCGGCGCATCGACGTGGATGGCATCAATACCCGGCTGGGAGCTGGCGAACTGGTCTTGCTCTCGCCGGTGGGCTATTCCGTCACCGGCGAGGCTTTCAATCTGACCATGGAAGAAATGGCCGCCCAGTTGGCATCGGCCCTCAAAGCCGAAAAGCTGATCTTCGTGATTGAAGGGCGCGGTGTTACCAACGAGCAAGGACAGCATGTCAGTTCGCTCACGGCACAGCAGGCCGAAGACCTGCTGCATGCCGGCCATCTGCAACGCGATGTCACCGCCTACCTGCCCTATGCCATCAAGGCCACCCGCGATGGGATTCCGCGTGCGCATCTGGTCAGCCATCACGAAGACGGTTCGCTGCTGGCCGAACTGTTCACCAATGGCGGCACCGGCACCATGATTGCCCGCGACAGTCTGGTGAAGGTGCGCAATGCCAGTGTGGACGACATCGGCCCCATCCTGAACCTGATCCGCCCGCTGGAAGAACAGGGCATCCTGGTCAAGCGCAGCCGCGAGCATCTGGAGATGGAAATTTCCCAATACTCGGTGCTGGAACATGACGGCAAGATTTATGGCTGCGTGGCCATGCATGTGTTTCCCGAAGCCGGCATGGCAGAGCTGGCCTGCCTGGCCGTGGCACCGGAGCGCCGGGAAGGCCGCTTTGGCGAAACCCTGCTCAAACATGTGGAATACCAGGCCCGCACCCGTGGCCTGAAAGCCCTGTTCGTGCTGACCACCCAGACTGCGCACTGGTTTGTCGAACGCGGCTTTGCCGAGGCCGGACGTGGCCAACTGCCGCTGGCACGGCAAGCCTTCTATAACAACCAGCGTCGTTCCAAGATCTTCGTCAAGGAATTGTGAGCCCGCAGACCACCCCGGCGGCGGCATGGTTGGAAGGGTGTCATGGTTGTGACACAATACTGCAGTATATTCAGTTCAATTTTTGCAAGGATTAGCAATGGCCAGAAACGTCAATTGCATCAAGCTGGGTCGCGAGGCCGAAGGTCTGGACTTTCCGCCCCTGCCGGGCGAGCTTGGCAAGCGTGTGTATGAAAATGTCTCCAAGGAAGCCTGGCAAGGCTGGCTGCGTTATCAGACCATGCTGATCAACGAAAACCGCTTGAGCCTGGCCGATGCCCGTGCCCGCCAGTATCTGGCCGCACAGCTGGATGCCTACTTCTTTGGTCAAGGTGCTGATGCACCGGCTGGCTACACGCCACCGCAGCAGTAATTGTTTCAAGCCCTCCTGCGCGAGGGCTTTTTTGTCTCCACACTCATCATCATTGGCGCGAAACCGTATGTCACAAACCCACGAGTTGCTGCTCAACCGTGAACTGGGCCTGATCGAATTCAACCGCCGCGTACTGGCCCAGGCTGAAGATCCAAGCCTGCCGCTGCTGGAGCGTCTGAAATACCTGTGCATCGTCTCGTCGAATCTGGACGAGTTCTTCGAAGTGCGCATGGCCTGGCTGAAAGATACTGCCCAACTGACTCCGGGACGCATTCTGGCCGATGGTTCCACACCGGTACAGATCATGGCGCGCATTTCGGCGGCAACGCACGAACTGGTCCGCCAGCAATATGCGGTGATGAGTGATGTGCTGTTCCCGGCATTGCGTGAGGAAGACATCATCTTCCTGCGCCGTAACGAATGGACCGAACAACAGCAGGAATGGGTACACGATTTCTTCAGCAATGAGCTGATGCCCATCCTCACCCCGATCGGGCTGGACCCATCCCACCCCTTCCCCAAGGTGCTGAACAAGTCGCTCAACTTCGCGGTGGAACTGGAAGGCCGTGATGCCTTTGGCCGTCAGTCGGACATCGCCATCGTGCAGGCACCGCGCATTCTGCCGCGCGTGATCAAGGTGCCGCCGGAAGTGTGCAGCGGCCACCCGCATACCTTTGTCTTCCTGTCCTCCATCCTGCACTCCCATGTACACGAGCTGTTCCTGGGCATGACGGTGAAAGGCTGCTACCAGTTCCGCGTCACCCGCGACAGTGAGCTGACGGTAGAAGACGAAGACCTGAAAAACCTGCGCACAGCCTTGCAAGGTGAATTGAGCCAACGTCAGTTTGGCGATGCGGTACGGTTGGAAATTGCCGACACCTGCCCACCGCATATGGAAGAGTTCCTGCTCACCCAGTTCAATCTGAAGAAGCCGGACGTGTACCGGGTCAACGGCCCGGTCAATCTGGTGCGACTGATGCAGGTGCCGGATCTGGTGGACCGCCCGGATTTGAAATTCCCGCCCTTCGTGCCCTCTCTGCCAGACCAGTTGGGCAAGAAGCAGCCGCTGTTCGAAGCCATCCGCAAGGGCGATATTCTGCTGCACCATCCCTTCCAGAGCTTCCAGCCGGTCATCGACATGCTGAATCTCGCCGCGACCGACCCGCAGGTGGTGGCCATCAAGATGACGGTATACCGCACCGGCACCGACTCGGTACTGATGGAGTCGCTGATTGCCGCCGCCCGCGCTGGCAAGCAGGTGACGGTGGTACTGGAACTGATGGCGCGCTTCGACGAGGAAGCCAACATCAGTTGGGCCAGCCATCTGGAAGATGCCGGCGCGCACGTGGTATACGGCGTATTCGGCTACAAGGTACACGCCAAGATGCTGATGGTGATCCGTCGCGAGGACAAGCGCCTGCGCCGCTACGTACATCTGGGTACCGGCAACTACCACCCGCGCACCGCCCGTTTCTACACCGACTTCGGCCTGCTCACCTGCAATGAAGAAATCGCCAGCGATGTGAATGACATCTTCGTGCAGCTCACCGGCCTGGGGCGTGCCAGCCAGCTCAAACAGTTGTACCAGAGTCCCTTCACCTTGCATGGCTTGCTGATCGACTCCATCGAACGTGAAATCGAGCACGCCCAGCAAGGCCGCACCGCACAGATCATCGCCAAGATGAATGCCTTGCTGGAACCACAGGTCATTCACGCGCTGTACCGCGCCAGCCAGGCCGGGGTGAAAATCCAGTTGATCGTGCGTGGCGTCTGCGCACTTCGCCCCGGCGTGCCGGGGCTGTCGGACAACATCACCGTGCGTTCGGTGGTGGGCCGCTTCCTGGAGCATCCACGCGTCTATTACTTCTACAACGACAAGCAGGAAAACCTGTATATCTCCAGCGCCGACTGGATGGGCCGCAACCTGTTCCGCCGCATTGAAACCTGCGTGCCGATTCTGGACCCCAAGGTAAAGCGCCGTGTCATCAAGGAAGCGCTGCGCCTGTACCTGGAAGACAATGTCAACGCCTGGGACATGCAGCCGGATGGCAGCTACAAGCGTCGCTCCAGCCGTGGCAAGGAGCGCTGCGCCCAGAATGTGCTGCTGGAAGAATACGCCCGCTAGCGATTGCGCCAGCACATCGTACGCCATCACGGCCATCAGGTGGAACTTCTACCTGGTGGCCGTTTTCCTATGCAACAGTCACTGGCAAAGGAAAGCATCTTGGAAATCCTGTTCTTTGTACTCGCTGGCGTGCTGATCGTATTAGGCATGGCCGGCACCCTGTTTCCCGCCCTGCCCGGTCTGCCGCTGATGCTGGGTGGTTTTCTGCTACTGGCCTGGGCCGATCAATTCCAGCATCTGGGCAGCAGCGCGCTGCTGCTGATGACCTTGCTTACTGTTGCGGGACTGGCTATCGACTTTGTCGCCGGCCTGCTGGGTGCCAGGATGACCGGAGCCAGCAAGCAAGCCCTGTGGGGGGCCTTCATCGGCAGTATTGCCGGCCTGCCGCTGGGATTGGTCGGTGTCATTCTGGGGCCGCTGCTTGGAGCTGCCATCGGCGAGCTGCTGGCCCGGCGTGATGCCTGGCAGGCCGGGCGTGTCGGGCTGGGCACCCTGGCCGGTTTCCTGATCGGTACCGTTGCCAAGCTTGGCTGTGCCTTTGCCATGCTGGCCACCGCCTTGTTTGCCTGGTTCTGGTAATCCGCGGCTGGCAGACCGGCAGCACAGCGCAGCCGGCCTGCTTTTGGTAGAATCTGGCGGTCAACGATTATTCAGCAGGGTCCCTCATGGCTCAATATGTAATGTCCATGCTCCGCGTGAGCAAAGTGGTGCCGCCCAAGCGCCAGATCATCAAGGATATCTCCCTGTCCTTTTTCCCCGGTGCCAAGATCGGCCTGCTGGGCCTGAACGGCTCGGGCAAATCCACCGTGCTGCGCATCATGGCCAATGTGGACAAGGAATACGACGGCGAAGTACAGCATCTGCCTGGCGTGAAAATCGGCTATCTGCCGCAGGAGCCGCAGCTGGACCCGGAAAAGACCGTGCGCGAAGAAGTGGAAAGCGGCATGGGTGACGTGATGGGTGCGCAAAAACGGCTGGAAGAAGTCTATGCCGCCTATGCCGATCCGGATGCCGACTTCGACGCTCTGGCCGAAGAACAGGCCAAACTGGAAGCCATCATTGCCGCCGGTGCCGGTGACAATGTGGAACACCAGCTGGAAATTGCCGCCGACGCACTGCGCCTGCCGCCGTGGGATGCCAAGATCGGCCCCTTGTCCGGTGGTGAAAAACGCCGTGTAGCGCTGTGCAAGCTGCTGCTATCCAAACCGGACATGCTGCTGTTGGACGAACCCACCAACCACCTGGACGCCGAATCGGTAGAGTGGCTGGAACAATTCCTGGTGCGCTTCCCCGGCACCGTGGTGGCCGTTACCCACGACCGCTACTTCCTCGACAACGCCGCCGAATGGATTCTGGAACTGGACCGTGGCGAAGGCATTCCGTGGAAAGGCAACTATTCCAGCTGGCTGGAGCAGAAGGAAGAACGCCTGGAGAAGGAAGCCAAGAGCGAAGGCGCCCGCATGAAGGCGATGAAGCAGGAACTGGAATGGGTACGCCAGAACCCCAAGGGCCGTCAGGCCAAGTCCAAGGCGCGTATCGCCCGCTTTGAAGAACTGTCCAGCTACGAAACCCAGAAGCGTAACGAAACCCAGGAAATCTTCATCCCGGTGGCCGAGCGCCTGGGGAATGAAGTGATCGAATTCGATGGCGTATCCAAAGGCTTTGGCGACCGCCTGCTGATCGACAACCTGTCGTTCAAGGTACCGGCAGGTGCCATTGTCGGCATCATCGGCCCCAACGGTGCCGGTAAATCCACCCTGTTCAAGATGATTGCCGGCAAGGAACAGCCGGACAGCGGTACGGTGAAGATCGGCCAGACCGTGCAAATGGCCTTTGTCGAACAGAGCCGCGAAGGCCTGGAAGACGACAAGACCGTATTTGACGACGTATCCGGCGGTGCCGACCTGCTGACCGTGGGCCGCTTTGAAATGTCCAGCCGTGCGTATCTGGGCCGCTTCAACTTCAAGGGTGCCGACCAGCAGAAGAAGGTGGGCATGCTGTCCGGTGGTGAGCGTGGCCGTCTGCATCTGGCCAAGACCCTGCTCAAGGGCGGCAACGTATTGCTGCTGGACGAACCGTCCAACGACCTTGACGTGGAAACCTTGCGTGCGCTGGAAGATGCGCTACTGGAATTCGCCGGCACCGTGTTCGTGATTTCCCACGACCGCTGGTTCCTCGACCGTATCGCCACCCACATCCTGGCGGCGGAAGGCGAATCGCAGTGGACCTTCTTCGACGGCAATTATCAGGAATACGAAGCCGACAAGAAGAAACGTCTGGGTGAAGAAGGTGCCAAGCCCAAGCGTATCCGCTACAAGCCGATTACCCGCTGATCAGCCTGCCACAAAACAGAACCCCCGCACTGGCGGGGGTTTTGTCATTCAGACACTTCAAGGACTCAGGACAACTGGCTGTGCGAACCATCGCACAAGGGCTGGCCTTCGCTCAGCTTGCAGCCACAGAAGTATACCAGGCCGCTCTTGTCCGCCACATACTCGACCGGACTGAAACAGGAGCCGGCATGGCTGCCATCGCAAAACGGCTGTTTTTCACTTTGCCCACAAGCACACCACCAGTAACGCTTGCCAGCCTCCACTTCAACAGCATAGGGAAAACTCTGCGGAGAAAACGGTTGTTCAGCCATTGCACACTCCTTGCCAAACGGCATCCGGGCCTTTCAGCTTAGTGGGCAAACCGGACGAAAACCAGCCAACTCGGCCTGCCGCACATGAAATGCTAAAATGCCCGCATGTACTCCCTTCTTCGCCGCTGTAGCCTGCTGCTGATCATGCTGATGACCGCCTGCAGCACGCTGCCAGACTACCCGCCAGCGCCAGCAGGCTTTTACCGGGTTCAACCTGGTGACACGCTGTACCGCATTGCCGTCAAGCATCGCCAGAGTGTGGGCAATCTGGTGAATTGGAACCAACTCAAGGACCCTTCCAGCATCAATGCTGGCCAGTTGCTGCGCATCAGTCCGCAAAATAGCAGCGGCCCAAGCCAGCCCAGGCCAACGGCCAAACCGGCCCCCACGACCCCATCCCGCCCAGCCGCCAGTAGCATCGCGCTGCAATGGCCAGTCCGCGGCGTGGTGATTGGCAAGTTCAACGGTAACAACAACAAGGGCATCGACATCGCGGGCAAGGAAGGCGAGCCGGTACGCGCCGCCGCCGGAGGCACTGTTGCCTATGCCGGCAAGGGCATACGCGCCTATGGCAATCTGCTCATCATCAAGCACGGCAATGATTACCTGACGGCGTATGCCCACAACCAGACCTTGCTGGTAAAGGAAGGACAAACCGTGCAGGCCGGCCAGCAGATTGCCACTCTTGGCCATTCCGGCAGCAGCCGCGACATGCTGCATTTCGAGCTGCGCCGCCAGGGCAAGGCCATCGATCCGCTATCCGCCCTGCCTGCTCAATAACCACGCCCCCGCTGCACCAGCCCCTGCGGCGGCAAGCCTTGCTGCAAGGACTGCAGATTGGCGGCAATCTGCGCCACGGCGGTAGTCACTAATGTCATGGCAGCAATATGCGGTGTGACCAGCACCGCAGGATGGCTCCATAGCGGATGCACAGACTCCAGCGGCTCCACTTCAAACACATCCAGCATGGCAAAGCGCAGCTGGCCACTGTCCAGCAGCCCCAGCAAGGCTGCTTCATCCAGCTGCTCACCTCGCCCGGCATTGATCAGGGCAGCACCACGCGGCAACAGCGACAGCATGCGGCCATCCAGCAGGCCACGTGTGGCAGGCGTGGCCGGCAGCAAATTCACCAGAATATCGGTACGCGCCAGCAAAGCAGGCAAGCCGGCATCACCGGTAAAATCCTCCACGCCCGGCAACTGCCTGCCGCTGCGACTCCAGCCGGCTACCGCATACCCCATGGCTGCCAGTGCCTGTGCCACGCGACCGCCAATCTCGCCCAGCCCCAGCACGCCGATACGGGTCTGCGCGGCCGGGGTGGCAGCCACCGGCTGCCATTGGCGTTGCGCCTGCTGACGACGGTATTGACCCATGTAGCGCTGTACGTGCAAAACACCGTACAGCACATATTCCAGCATCTGCTGCGCCATGCCGGCATCGGTCAGCCGGATCACTGGCACCGCCGGGTCCAGATCATCACGCTTCAAGATGCGGTCTACTCCCGCCCCCAGCACAAACACTGCTTGCAGATTCACCATGCCCTTGAAGAAACCGGCTGGCGGATTCCACACCACGGCATGTGCCACCTGGCTGGCATCCACGGCCGCGGGCCAGCAGGCCAAGGCCCTGCCTGGCAATGCCTGCTGCAGTGCGTCCCGGTACGCAGCCATATCCTGTGGCGTATAGAGGTAAATCATCGGACTCTCCCAAAAGTGGCGGCATACTGCTCATGCATTGTAAATAATCCTCCCCCTTCAGAGCAGATTTTCCTGGATGCACGGCGGTCTGCAGCATCGCCAGGGCATGCAGCGATTGCCCTGGCCGGCACATTGGGCCAAGATCACGGCTTGGCTTTATGGAACTCGCCCCGCATGACCCGAACCTTTTACCCGCTGCTGCTGCTGACCATGCTTGCCGCCTGTAGCACCCAACCCGTCGCCCCATCAGCGAGCCAACCTACAATACCAGCCGTACCGGCTCCCGCGCCGCTACCCACACCGACGCCACCACCTCCTGTCGTGCCTGCGCCCAGTGTCATCCCCCCCCCTCCAACCATTCCTGCCGCCAAGCCAGCCTTGAACGAGAGCCAGGGACGCGCCTTGCTGGGCAGGCTGCTGCCACCGCATATCAGTGACCGCCAGGGCTGGAGCAATGACATCATTTCCGCCTTCACCGCCCTGAAGATTCCCTATCGGGCGGAAAACTTCTGCGCCGTTGCTGCCGTGATAGAACAGGAATCCAGCTGGCAAGGCGACCCGACCGTCCCCAATCTGCCGAACATCGTCTGGGGCAAGATTGGCGAGCGGGCCAACAAATACCTGGTACCGCTACCCGTGGTCAAAGCCGCGCTGCTCAAAACCTCGCCCAACGGCAAGAGCTACAAGGCACGTATCGACAGCTTGCGTACCGAGCGCGAAATGAACCTGCTGTTCGAGGACATGTCAGCCGAAGCCAGCAAGCTGGGCTTGCCGATGAATATGAAAAACCCCATTCGTACCGGTGGACCGATGCAGGTGAGCGTGGAGTTTGCCGAAGCGCACGTCAAAATCTGGCCCTACCCTTACCAAAGCGGCAACAGCATCCGCAATGATGTGTTCACCCGCCGTGGCGGTATTTATTTCGGCAGCGCCATCCTGCTGCAATACCCGGCACCGTATCAGGACATGATCTACCGCTTTGCCGACTTCAATGCCGGACGTTACAGCAGCCGCAATGCGGCCCTGCAAGCAGCCGTCAGTCAATTGACGGGCCGCAAGCTGGCGCTGGATGGTGATTTGCTCAGTTATACCGGCAAGCAGGCAACGGGCAGCACCTACCAAGCCTTGCTGAGCTTGCGCAGCCGACTGGACATGAGCCAGAGCGCCATTGAAAGGGATTTGCAGCAGGAAAAAAGCAGCGCCCTGGCGCAAACCGAGCTGTATCGCAAAGTATTTGCGCTGGCAGACAGCAAAGCGGGCAAGCCGCTGGCACGCGAACGCATGCCGCAGATCGACCTGCACAGCCCCAAGATCAGCCGCAAGCTGACCACACAATGGTTTGCCGACAAGGTGAATGCCCGCTATCAAAGCTGCATGGCCAGGCAATAGCCACGCATGGAAATGATGAGGCAAGCAGGCCGGGGAAGGCCTGCTTGCTGCAGCGGCAGGCATCATGGCGTGACACAGCGTGAGGACAAAAACGAAAAAGCCCAGTCTTGCGACTGGGCTTTTTCTTGAATCCTGGCGTCCCCACGGGGAATCGAACCCCGGCTACCGCCGTGAAAGGGCGGTGTTCTAACCGCTAAACTATAGGGACTTTGGTGCACCCGGAGCGATTCGAACGCCCGACCCTTTGGTTCGTAGCCAAATACTCTATCCAACTGAGCTACGGGTGCAGATTCTGGCGGAGAAAGAGGGATTCGAACCCTCGATACAGGTTTAAGCCCGTATGCTTCCTTAGCAGGGAAGTGCCTTCGACCACTCGGCCATTTCTCCGTTCAGAGAGCGCCATATTAAGCAAGGCAGCGCCCTCTGTCAAGCATTTGAACCAAAAATTATGCCGGCTGATCCAGGCCGAATACCTTGTGCAGCACGCGTACGCCCAGCTCCAGATATTTCTCGTCCACCAAAACCGATACCTTGATTTCGGAAGTGGAGATCATCTGGATGTTGATGCCCTCTTCGGCCAGGGTACGGAACATGGTGGAAGCCACGCCACAGTGCGAACGCATGCCTACGCCAACGATGGAGATCTTGGCGACTTTTTCGTCGGCATCAATCTTGGCAGCACCGATGTGGGTCTGCACTTCGCGCAGGATCTCCATGGTGCGGTGGAACTCGCCACGCGGCACAGTGAAGGAGAAGTCGGTGGTACCGTTCTCGCCCACGTTCTGGATGATCATGTCGACTTCGATGTTGGCATCGGCAATCGGACCGAGAATCTGGTAAGCGATGCCCGGCTTGTCCGGCACGCCTTTCACATTGATGCGTGCTTCATTACGGTCAAATGCGATGCCTGCAACGACGGCCTTTTCCATGTTTTCATCTTCCTCGAACGTAATCAGCGTGCCTTCCCCTTCATCCTCGAAGCTGGACAACACACGCAGACGTACCTTGTATTTCCCTGCGAACTCTACCGAACGGATCTGCAATACCTTGGAACCCAAGGACGCCATTTCGATCATCTCCTCGAAGGTGATGGTCTTCAGGCGACGGGCATCAGGCACCACGCGCGGATCGGTGGTGTAAACACCATCCACGTCGGTGTAGATCTGACATTCATCCGCCTTCAGTGCGGCAGCCAGTGCCACGGCGGAAGTATCGGAACCACCACGACCCAGCGTGGTGATGTTGCCGTTTTCATCCACACCCTGGAAGCCGGCCACCACCACTACCGAACCGGCAGCGAGGTCTGTCCGCATGGCGGCTTCGTCGATGGATTGAATACGCGCCTTGTTGTGGGCGTCGTCGGTAGTGACACGCACCTGCCAGCCACAGTAGCTCTTGGCGTCAACGCCAATGTCCTTGAGCGCCATGGCCAGCAGGCCGATGGTGACTTGCTCGCCGGTGGAAATGATCACGTCCAGCTCGCGCGGGTCCGGATAAGCCTGGATCTCTTTGGCAAGGGCAATCAGTCGGTTGGTTTCGCCACTCATGGCAGATACCACCACCACGACATCATGTCCCTGCGCTTTCCATTTGGCGACACGGCGGGCCACGTTCTTGATGCGCTCCGGAGAGCCCATCGAGGTACCGCCGTACTTTTGTACGATGAGTGCCATGCTTGCTTCTTATATAGAAAGGTTGATATGTCGGACTTCGATTCTGGCCCGATCTTCGCCATAAAAGCAAGGCCATTGTTCGACAATGCCCACTGCTCTTTGCGCAATGCAACAAATGGCGGGCCTTCTACCGTGTCGAATCAGATAAAACGCAGGCCGGACCGGTTCTTTCAGGTGGTTTGGCAAAGCAGGCGCTGCGGATGGGTGTAGACATTGACGCGTCCCGGTCTGGCAAAGCCCAGCAGGGTAAGGCCGTACTGCTCGGCCATCTGTACCGCCAGGGCGGTTGGTGCGGCCACTGCCACCAGGATTTCGATCCCGGCAGCGGCGGCTTTTTGTACCATTTCATAACTGGCGCGGCTGGTGACCAGCGCGGCACCTGCGCCCCAGTTACTGAGCGCACGGCAACCTATCAGCTTATCCAGTGCCACATGGCGGCCCACGTCTTCGCACACTTGCAGCAAGCGGCCTTCCAGATCCAGCCAGGCTGCCGCATGGGCGCAGCCGGTGGCTTGCGACAGCAACTGCTGTGCCGGCATGGCCTGTAAGGCCAGATTGAGCGCTGGCAGCCCCAGGCGGACGCTATCGGGCAGCGCTAACAGCGGGCGGAAGACTTCGGCCAGTTGCTCCACGCCGCACAGACCGCAGCCGGTGCGGCCTGCCAGTTGGCGTCGCCGTTCCTTGAGGGCGGCAAAGCAGGCGCTGGCCAGTTCGACATGTACTTCAATGCCACTGGCAACTTCTCGCACCTCGATGTCGTAGATGTCGGCCAGTTGACGGGCAATGCCCTCTGCCAGGGTAAAACCGCGGGCAAAGTCTTCCAGTTGCTGCGGGCTGGCCATCATCACCACATGGGCCAAGCCGTTGTAAACCAGGGCAACGGGAATTTCGCAGGCAAGCACGTCGTCACGGGACTGCAAGGGCTGCCCGACCTGCCATTGCTGGCGTTGCACCGTAAGCTGCGGGGGGAATGCAGGGGGCTGGTCTGCGCTCATCAATTTGCATTCTCAATGGGTAAATTGGCATCTGCTATTTGAGCTTGGGCAAATAGCTGACGATAATGCATGCAGGCTACAACCGTCCGGTTGTTCAGGCCAGTCTTTCCTGTGTCCGTCTCTGTGCGCCGCGTGGCGGTTGTCTGGGACACGAGATCTGGAAAGCCTTTACTCCATTCCTCACAAGGAGCCCCTCCATGCAGGTCAATCGGCGGCAGTTCTTCAAGCTGTGCGCCGGGGGTATGGCAGGTTCTACGATTGCAACACTGGGTTTATTGCCGGAAAAGGCCATGGCCGATGTACGCAGCTACAAGCTGCTGCGTGCCAGTGAAACCCGCAACACCTGTCCTTACTGCTCGGTAGGCTGTGGCATTCTCATGTACGGCCTGGGCGATGGCGCCAAAAACGCCAAGTCCGAAATCTTTCATATCGAAGGCGATCCGGATCATCCGGTCAACCGCGGCGCACTCTGTCCCAAGGGCGCAGGCCTGGTGGATTTCATCCACAGCCCCAACCGCCTGAAGTACCCGGAAGTACGGGAAGCCGGCAGCAATGAATGGAAGCGCATCAGCTGGGATGAGGCGTTCGCCCGCATCGCCAAGCACATCAAGCAGGACCGCGACGCCAATTTCATCGCCAAGAACGCGGATGGCGTGACGGTAAACCGCTGGCTGTCCACCGGTTTTCTGGCCGCTTCGGCCTCCAGTAATGAAGCTGGCTGGCTGACCCACAAATTCACTCGCAGCCTGGGCATGCTGGCTGTCGACAATCAGGCGCGTGTATGACACGGACCAACGGTGGCAAGTCTTGCCCCAACATTTGGTCGCGGTGCCATGACAAACCATTGGGTCGACATCAAGAACGCCAATCTGATCGTGGTGATGGGTGGCAATGCCGCCGAAGCACACCCGGTTGGCTTCCGCTGGGCTATTGAGGCCAAGACCCGCAACAAGGCCAAGCTGCTGGTTATCGACCCGCGCTTTACCCGTACTGCCTCGGTGGCAGACTTCTACGCGCCCATCCGCACCGGCACGGACATTACCCTGTTGTCCGGCGTGATCCGCCATTTGCTGGAAACCGGCAAATACAACAAGGAATACACGCTCGCCTATACCAATGCGGCACTGCTGGTACACCCGGACTTCACCTTTGAAGACGGCCTGTTTAGCGGTTACGACGCGGAAAAACGCAAGTACGACAAATCCACCTGGGCCTACCAGTTGGATGAGAAGGGCATGGCCAAACGCGACGACACGCTGAGCGACCCGCGTTGCGTGATCAACCTGCTCAAACAACATGTGTCGCGCTACACCGCCGATGTGGTGGAAAACATCTGCGGCACGCCCAAGGCGGCTTTTGAAGCCATTTGCTCTTATCTGGCCGAAACCAGTGCGCCGGACAAGACCACCTCCTTCCTGTATGCCCTGGGTTGGACCCAGCATTCCATTGGCGCGCAAAACATCCGCACCATGGCGATGATCCAGCTATTGCTGGGCAATATGGGCATGGCCGGTGGTGGCATCAATGCGCTGCGTGGCCACTCCAATATCCAGGGTCTGACCGACCTGGGCCTGCTCTCCACCAGCCTGCCGGGCTATATGACCATGCCGTCGGAAAAAGAGCCGACGCTGGACAGCTATCTGAGCAAATACACCAGCAAGCCGCTGGCCGACGGCCAGATGAACTACTGGCAGAACTACCCCAAGTTCTTTATCTCCTTCATGAAGGCGATGTGGGGTGACAAGGCCACGGCAGACAACAACTGGGGCTATGACTGGCTGCCCAAGTGGGACAAGGGCTACGACGTGCTGCAGTACTTCGAGCTGATGCACCAGGGCAAGGTGAACGGTTACTTCTGCCAGGGCTTCAACCCGGTGGCCTCCTTCCCCAACAAGAACAAGATCGTGGCTTCGCTGTCGCGACTGAAGTTCCTGGTGATCATGGACCCGCTGGTGACGGAAACCTCCACCTTCTGGCAGAACCACGGTGAGCAGAACGATGTCGATCCGGCCAAGATCCAGACCGAAGTATTCCGCCTGCCCACCACCTGTTTTGCCGAGGAAGACGGCTCCATCGTCAATTCCGGCCGCTGGCTGCAATGGCACTGGAAGGGTGCGGAAGGCCCTGGCGAAGCCATGACCGACCCGCAAATCCTGGCCGGCATCTTCCTCAAGCTCAAAGCCATGTATGCCAAGGATGGCGGCACCTTCCCGGATGCCATCAACAGCCTGTCCTGGGCTTATGGCGACCCGCACGAGCCCAAGCCGGAAGAGCTGGCCAAGGAGCTGAACGGCAAGGCGCTGGCTGATCTGCCCGATCCGAAAAACCCCGGCCAGTTTCTGGCGAAAAAGGGCGAGCTATTGCCTGGCTTTGCCCTGCTGCAGGCCGATGGCAGCACCGCCTCCGGTTGCTGGATTTTTGCCGGTAGCTGGACCCAGGCCGGCAACCAGATGGCACGGCGCGACAACAGCGACCCGTCCGGCCTTGGCAACACCCTGGGCTGGGCCTGGGCGTGGCCGGCCAACCGCCGCATCCTGTACAACCGCGCCTCCTGCAAACCGGATGGCACGCCATGGGACAAGAAACGCACGCTGATCAAGTGGAATGGCGAAAAGTGGGTGGGTGTGGACGTGCCGGACTTCAAGGCTGACGAACCGCCAGGCAGCGCCATGGCACCCTTCATCATGCAGCCGGAAGGGCTGGGACGCCTGTTTGCGCTGGACAAGATGGCTGAAGGGCCGTTCCCTGAGCATTACGAGCCGTTCGAGACGCCGCTTGGCACCAACCCGCTGCATCCCAAGGTGATTTCCAACCCGGCCGCCCGGCTGTTCAAGGACGACAAGGCGCAACTGGGTCAGCATCAGCAGTTCCCCTACGCTGCTACCACCTACCGCCTGACCGAGCACTTCCATTACTGGACCAAGCATGCGCGGCTGAACGCCATCATGCAGCCGGAACAGTTTGTGGAAATCGGCGAGGAACTGGCCAAGGAAAAAGGCATTGCCCATGGTGATCTGGTGAAGGTGTCATCGCAGCGCGGCTATATCAAGGCCAAGGCGGTAGTAACCAAGCGCATCAAGGCGCTGAAGGTGAACGGCCAGCAGGTACACCATATTGGCGTGCCGATTCACTGGGGCTTTGAAGGCGTGGCCAAGAAGGGCTTCATCGCCAACACGCTGACGCCGTTTGTCGGGGATGCCAATACCCAGACGCCGGAGTTCAAGTCCTTCCTCGTCAACGTTGAGAAAGCCTAAGGAGCGACCATGTCACTGCAATCGCAAGATATCCTGCGCCGCTCCGCCAGCCCCACCCAGCCGCCGATTGCGCGCGAGCACAAGGCGGAAGTGGCCAAGCTGATCGACGTGTCCACCTGCATCGGCTGCAAGGCCTGTCAGGTGGCCTGTTCGGAGTGGAATGACCTGCGCGACGAGGTGGGCAGCAATGTCGGGGTGTACGACAACCCGGCCGACCTGTCCGCCGAAAGCTGGACGGTGATGCGTTACAGCGAAACCGAGCAGAACGGCAAGCTGGAATGGCTGATCCGCAAGGACGGCTGCATGCACTGCGCCGACCCCGGCTGCCTGAAAGCCTGTCCTTCGCCCGGTGCCATCATCCAGTACGCCAACGGCATCGTGGACTTCCAGTCCGAGCACTGCATTGGCTGCGGCTATTGCATTGCCGGCTGTCCGTTCAATGTGCCGCGCATCAACCAGAAGGATAACAAGGCCTACAAATGTACCTTGTGTTCCGACCGGGTAAGCGTGGGGCAGGAGCCGGCCTGTGTGAAAACCTGTCCCACCGGCGCCATCCGCTTTGGCAGCAAGGAGGACATGAAGGAATACGCACAGGAACGGGTGGAGGAGCTGAAAACCCGTGGCTATGCCAATGCCGGGCTGTACGATCCGCAAGGCGTGGGCGGCACCCATGTGATGTATGTGCTGCACCATGCCGATCAGCCCGAGCTGTACCACGGGCTGAAGAAGGACCCGCAGATCAGCCCGGTGGTCAGCCTGTGGAAGGGCATTCTCAAGCCGTTGTCCACCATCGGCCTGGCCGCTTCGGTGCTGTTCGGCTTCTTCCACTACATCGGCGTCGGCCCCAACAAGGCCGAAGATGACGAAGAGGAGGACAAGGCATGAGCAAGGAAAAGCTGATCAAGCGCTACAGCGCGGCGGAACGCATCAACCACTGGATCGTGGCGCTGTGTTTCCTGTTGCTGGCCATCTCCGGCCTGGCCTTTTTCTACCCGGCCTTCTTCTGGCTCACCGGGGTGTTTGGCACGCCGCAACTGGCGCGCATCATCCACCCCTTTGTCGGCGTGCTGATGTTTGTCGGTTTTGCCCGCCAGTTCTTCCGTTACTGGCAGCACAACTTCATCGACCAGGAAGACATCAAGTGGATGAAATCGGTGAAGTCGGTGCTGGCCGGGCATGAGGTAGGCGATACCGGCAAGTACAACGGTGGCCAGAAAGGCATGTTCTGGCTGATGACGGGCTGCCTGCTGGTGCTGATTTGCACCGGTGTCGTCATCTGGCGGCCCTACTTTGCCTACTCCTTCCCCATTGATGTGGTGCGCATTGCCCTGCTGCTGCATGCCTGGAGCGCACTGGCGCTGATTGCCGGCATCATCGTGCATGTGTACGCCGCCATCTGGGTGCGCGGCACCATCCGCGCCATGGTGGAAGGCGTGGTCACCCATGCCTGGGCCAAGAAGCATCACCCGCGCTGGTATCGTGAAATGACAGGAGACAAGCACAAGCCATGAGCATACGCATTGTTCCGGTCGAGCAATTGGCCGAACGGCAGGCAGCCAGCCTGGACATCACCCCGCTGCTGCTGCCGCAGCCCGCCACGCTGTATCGTCAGCGCGCGGCGCGGCTGCAGCAGTTGGCTGCCGGCCATGTGATGGCCGATTACCTGCAACTGGCCAGCCGCATTGCCCAGGCGCAACACCAGTTGGTACACAGCCAGCCGGTGTTGCTGCCCGTGCGGGAGGCCTATTTCCAGCAATGTGCCGAGCACGGCCTGCCGCCCTTGGGGGCCATGGCCTGGCAACGTGACGCGCAGTGGCTGCAGGTGCTGCTTGCCCTGTGTACACAACTGGCGGACGGTGCCAGTGCAGCCGTGCAGCAGGTGCTGGCGCAGTTGCTGGCCGCACCGGCAGAGCAGCATGAACAGGCAGCCCAGTCACTGCTCTGCGGTGATCTGACCGCGGTGGATAGCGCGCAAGCGCCCTTCATCTGGGCGGCCTTGTCGGTGTACTTCAGCCAGTTGGCCAGCCAGTTGCAGGTGGCTGCCGTGGCCGAACCGGGCGATGCGCGTCATCTGTGTCCGGTCTGTGCCAGTGCGCCGGTGGCCAGCGTGGTACGCCAGGGTAATGAGGCCGGTCTGCGCTACCTGCACTGCAGCCTGTGCGAAAGCGAGTGGCATATGGTGCGCGCCAAGTGCAGCAACTGCGAAGCCACCCGCGACATCGGCTACTGGTCGCTGCAGGACGCGCATGCTGCCGTGCGTGGCGAATCCTGTGGCGACTGCGGCAGCTATCTGAAAATCCTGGCGCTGGACAAGGACCAGCAGGCCGAAGCGGTGGCCGACGACCTGGCCAGTCTGGCGCTGGATGCCGCGCTGGAGGAACAGGGCTTTGCCCGCAGCGGGCTCAACCCGCTGTTGTTTCCCGGCTAGACAGACCAGCTAGCTGCCTCTGCAACCGGCCCGCGTGGCCGGTTTTTTATTGCTGCTCCAGCACAGCGGTCTGCACACAATCGCCCCCTGGCCGCAGTTTGCCGTTTGCATTCAATTCACCCAGCAACTAGAAAACAAGAACATCAAACCGATGTCGTGATGACAAAAAACGGCTGCCACAGCCGCATAAACGACCATCCGCCACAGTTGCTGGGTGTAGTGGCCAGCCTGCAGGCCCATGGCAAGCATGACAAGGGGGGGAATATGAGCAAGACCATACTGATTGTCGATGACTCCACCAGCTTGCGGCTGGTGATCAAGATGACACTGGAAGGTGCCGGTCATCATGTCATTCAGGCTGCCGATGGCCAGCAGGCGCTGGCCATGCTGGAGCAGCACCGGATCGACCTGATCATCACCGACCTCAATATGCCGGTGCTGGATGGTTTTGGCCTGCTCGATCACATTCGTCAGCATCCGTCCCACCGGCAAATACCGGTGGTGATGCTGACCACGCAGGGTGCGCCCCACCTGCAACAGTTGGGCCAGCAAAAAGGCGGCTGCAGCTGGATTGTCAAGCCGTTCGAGCCTTCCCACCTGCTGGCCGTGGTGGCCCGCCTCACCCAACGCTGAGGCCCGCCATGTCCCATCTGCTCTCGCTGTCTGGTGAACAGACCATCTACCAGGCGGTGGCCTTGCACCAGCAACTGGCCGACGCGCTGCAGCAACACCCGGAGCTGGCACTGGAGCTGTCGCAAGTCAGCGAAATCGACTGTGCCGGTGTCCAGGTACTGCTATGGCTGCAGGCCGCCATGCAACAGCAAGGCCACCCGCTACGGCTGTACCAACCCAGCCAGACCGTCAGCAGCTTTCTGCAACTGATGGGGTTTGATCAGTTACAAGCTTGTGTGGAGCATGGCGATGAATCTTGAACAGGCCATGCAGTCCTTCCTGCTGGAATCTGCCGAACTGCTGCAAGAGATGGAAAGCATCCTGCTGGAAGCCGAAGCCGACAGCATCACCGCCGAACAGCTAGGGGCACTGTTCCGCTGCATGCACACCATCAAGGGTTCGGCCGGCCTGTTCGGACTGGATGACATCGTCCACTTCAGCCACCAGGCAGAAAACCTGCTGGACCAGTTGCGCGATGGCAAGCTGCAACTGGATGCAGAACTCAGCGGCCTGCTGCTGCGCAGCCACGACCACGTCAAGGCGCAACTGGCCGCGCTGGAAGCAGGCCAGCCGCTACCGGCTGGCGAAGCCGCCGCCATCGAGGCCGAAATGGCACAGCGCTTGCAGGCTGAGCCGCCGCCATCCGCCAGCACAGACGAAACCCACCCACCGCTGCCTAGCAGCGACTGGCTGCTGACACTGCGCTTTGGCCCGGATGTCCTGCGCAATGGCATGGACCCGGCGTCCTTCATCCGCTACCTGGCCACGCTGGGCGAAATAAAGACCATTGCCAGCCGCAGCAGCAGCTTGCCCGCCGATGAGCATTTCGACCCGGAACGCAATTACCTGCGGCTGGAGCTGCAGTTTTACGGCGCGGTGGATGCAGAACAACTGGACGGGGTGTTTGCCTTCGCCAGCGAAGGCAGCCAGTTCATCATCAGCCCGCGTACACAACTGGAGCAGCATCTGGCACAAGCACTGTCACTGGGCGATGCGGCCGAGCAGCAATGCAGCCGTCAACTCTGGCAGCAGTGGGGGCTGTTGCCAGAGCCGCAGCCCGCCGGGGAAACAGCCGCCACCACGCCGGATGAGCCACCCTGCACGGCAGAGCCCCTGGTGCCAACCGCCATGGCCAATCCGCCCGCCGATAGCGAGGGCAAAACCACCCGCAGCAGCGAAAGCCGCTTCATCAAGGTGGAAGCCGGCAAGCTGGACAGCCTGATCAATCTGGTGGGCGAGCTGGTGATTGCCGGGGCCGCCACCAGCCTGCTGGCACGCCGCCATGGCAATGGCCCGCTGCTGGAATCTACCGCCGTGCTCTCCGGGCTGATCGAGCAGATTCGCGACCAGAGCCTGGCCATGCGCATGGTACCCATCGGGGAAACCTTCAGCCGCTTTGGCCGCGTGGTTCACGATGTCAGCCGAGCCCTGGGCAAGGAAATCCGGCTCCAGGTCAGCGGTGCCGACACCGAGCTGGACAAGTCCATGGTGGACAAGCTGGCCGATCCGCTCACCCACCTGGTGCGCAATGCCATCGACCATGGCATCGAAGACGTGGCGCAGCGCCGTGCCGCCGGCAAGCCGGACGCAGGGCACCTGTGGCTGGACGCCTACCACGACTCCGGCAGCGTGGTGATTGAAGTGGCCGACGATGGCGGCGGTCTGAGCCGGCAGCGCATTCTGGACAAAGCCCGTCAGCGCGGCATGCTGCACGGCGACAGCCCGCTGGCCGAGCAAGACGTGTTCCGGCTGATCTTCGAAGCCGGCTTCTCCACCGCAGCCCAGGTCAGCAATCTGTCCGGACGCGGCGTCGGACTGGATGTGGTGAAGCAGAACATCGAGCAACTGCGCGGCACAGTGGAAGTGGAAAGCGAAGAAGGCCTTGGCACCACCTTCCGCCTGCGCTTGCCACTGACCTTGGCCATCATCGATGGCTTTCTGGTTACGGTGGGCAGCGCCACCTTTGTCCTGCCGCTGGACAGCGTAGTGGAGTGCATGGCGCTGCCGGAGGCGGCACTGGCCACAGCAGCAATGGGGCGCTTCAGCCTGCGCGGCGAAGTACTGCCCTTGCTCAACCTGCGGCGTTTTCTGGAGCTCGATGGCCAGCCCGGCCATCGCCAGAACGTAGTCGTCATCCAGACCGGTGACTGCAAGGTGGGCCTGGTGGTGGATGCGCTGAACGGCGAGTTCCAGACTGTCATCAAGCCGCTAAGTCCGCTGTTTCGGCAGCTCAAGGCCATCAGCGGCTCCACCATCCTGGGCAATGGTGAAGTCGCCCTCATCCTGGACGTGCTGGCACTCACCCAGCATGCCCGTGCGCAAGAACACATGCTTTACCTGGACGGACAAGAGGCAGCGTCCTTGCTGCCTGACCACTGGCAGCACCATAACGACGGGCAAACGGGGAAAACATCATGAAAAAATCTGCACCCATGGGAATAACCATGCGGCTAAGCCTGGGCTTTGGCAGCATTCTGCTGTTGCTGCTGCTATGTGTATCGGCCGCCTTGTACAGTTTTGAACGCAGCAGCGTCATGCTGGGCAATATGCGCGTGAATGACCGGGATGCCAGCCGCGTCTCCACCCTGATCGAACAGCTACAGGAGCTACGGGTGGTGTACCGCAACGTGATCATCTACCCGGACCTGCACGCCATCAATATGGCCATCCAGAAATACAATGAAGCACGCCAGCGCTATCTGGACAGCGAGCGGGTGCTGGTACGCGACATGCTGGCCGAGCAGGCGCTGACCCGCCATGAACGGGATTTGCTGGCGCAGTTGGCCACGGCACGGCCACCTGCCTTCAGTGCCATGGACAAGTCCGAAGGACAGGCCGCCAACAACGAAAAAGACACCGCCATCCAGTTGATGAAGACCGAAGTGACACCGGCGATGGAACGGCTGATGGATATCCTGCGTCAGTTGTACGACACCGAACAGAACCTGAACGAAGAAGCCAGGCAACAGACCGAACAGAGTATCCAGCAGGCCCATGACATCATGAGCATCCTGGCCATTACAGCGCTGCTGCTGGGCAGTGTGCTGGCAGCACTGATCGTCCGCTCGCTACGCCGCATCATCGGCGGCGAACCCCATGCCGTGGCTGAAATCATGCAGCAACTGGCTGCCGGGAAACTGGATGGCCGACTGTCGCTGCGCAAGGGTGACAATAGCAGCATGATGTACTCGGTGGCACGCACGGTCAGCACCCTGTCCGGCATCATGGCCGAAGTGAAAAACAGCTCCGCCAACCTGGCCTCCGCGGCACAACAACTGACTGCCACCTCGCAAGCGCTGTCGCAGTCGGCCAGCGAATCCGCTGCCGGCATCGAGGAAACCACCTCCGCAGTGGAGGAAATGTCTGCCGCCATCAATCAGACCAATGACAACGCCCGTATTACCGAGGGCATTGCCGAACAGGCGGCACGCGAAGCCACCGAGGGTGGCGAAGCCGTACGCCAGACCGCCGCCGCCATGCGGCAGATTGCCGAGCGCATCGGCATCATTGACGACATTGCCTACCAAACCAATCTGCTGGCGCTCAATGCCGCCATCGAAGCCGCCCGCGCCGGCGAACATGGCAAAGGCTTTGCCGTGGTGGCTGCCGAGGTACGCAAGCTGGCCGAACGCAGCCAGGTGGCGGCACAGGAAATCAGCCAGGTGGCCGCCAGCAGCGTGGGGCTGGCCGAACAGGCTGGCAAGCTGCTGGAGGGCATGGTGCGCTCCAGCGGGCGTACCGCTGACCTGGTGCAGGAAATCGCCGCGGCATCCAGCGAACAGGCCAGCGCCGTCAACCAGATCAGCAGTGCCGTACAGCAGCAAAATGGCAGCACCCAGCAAAATGCCTCAGTCAGTGAAGAACTGGCCTCCACTGCCGAACAAATGAGCAGCCAGGCGGAAAACCTGCTGGAACTGATGAATTACTTCCGCTTCAAAGACAGCCAGGGTGAAGCAGCAGCCGGCCCGCATGAACCACCGTCCGCCCAGGCCGGCCTGTCAGCCCCTCTGCGGCGCATCGGCGGCAGCCATGCCGATGATGCCGACTTCATCCGCTACTAGGCCCCCACCATGGCAGCACAGGCACACTGGCGCAGACAGGCCGCCGCCCCGCCAGCACAGGCAGCGGCCAGCGCAGCCGCACAGCGGCAATACCTGCGTTTCAAAACGGGCGATGCTCAGATGGGCATTGTGCTGGAGGCCATCCGCGAACTGCTGGAATACCAGCCACTGACCACCGTACCGCACATGTCGCCCTTGCTGGCCGGCGTACTCAACCTGCGAGGCAGCGCAGTGCCGGTGCTCCATCTGGCCCACTGCCTGGGCTTGCCGACAGCCGCGCCACAACGCCGCAGCTGCATCATCCTCCTGCAGTCGGCCACCACACCGCTCGATCAGATCGGCATTCTGGTGGACGAAGTCCATGCCGTGGTGCAGATCAGCAGCGATGCCATCGAAGCACCGCCGCAACTGGGTGCGCTGCTTCCCCCCGGCTTGCTGGCGGGCATGGTGCGTGAAACCCAGGGCTTCACCCTGCTGCTGGAGGCTGGGCAACTGCTGGCACCGCCAGTGCTGGCACAGCTATGCCGTGCCAGCACGGCTGCGGTGGCGGCATGGCCAGACAGCCCGTCGTCATCGGGAGAAGAACATGACTGAATCCATCACCGCCAGCAGCGGACAGTATCTGCGCTTCCAACTGGGGGCGGAAACCTTTGCCTGCGACATCCTGCAGATCCGGGAAATCCTGGAATACCACCGCCCCACCACCGTGCCGCAAATGCCTGCCTTCGTGCATGGCGTGATGAACCTGCGTGGCAGCGTGGTACCGGTCATCGACCTTGCACAGCGCTTGGGCCGCGCACCGGGCAAGGTGCTGCGGCGCAGTTGCATCGTCATCCTGCAACACGGCGCTCCGGCCCAGCCTCATCCTGTGGGCATGCTGGTGGATGCAGTACATGAAGTCATCGACCTGCACCCTGCCGACATCATGCCGCCGCCGCCATTTGGCAATCAGCTGCGGGCCGACTTCATTGCAGGCCTGGCGCAGTGCGATGGCCATTGCCTGATGCTGCTGCAAATGGACAAAGTGCTGTCGCTGGAGGAAATGGCCGCCCTGGCCAGACCGGCTGGGCTGCAGATTCAGGCGGACATCCGCAGCGTGTTGAACTAGATTGGGATAAGCAGTTGCCTGCAACCCTTGTACCCGTTTTCGCTGTCAACCAGACCAAGATCATGCCCAGTGACTCACGCAAAGAGATTTTCCTGCATCCGGGTGAATGGAAATTCGCCGGTCAGGAATACATCATCAGCACCCTGCTCGGGTCCTGTGTCTCCATCGTGATGTGGCATCCGCAGCTATTGCAGGGGGGCATGTGTCATTACCTGCTGGCCCGGCGCAGCGACAGCAGCGACACCTTGTCCGGCCGCTACGGTGACGAAGCCATGCTGCTGTTGCTGCGTTCCGCCCTGGCCTGCGGCAGACCATTGAAAGAGTTCCAGGTCAAACTGCTGGGCGGGGCTACCGTGCTGTCACACCGCGAGGGAGAACGCAGCAGTAATGACGTGGCGGCACGCAATGTAGAGATGGCGCGCCAATTGGCACGCCAGTTGGGGCTGAATGTGCAGGCGGAAGATCTGGGCGGGACCAGTCCCCGCATGGTGGTGTTTGATGTGCAATCCGGCGATGTCTGGGTGCGCCTGTCACAGGATGGCGATACCCACGACAGCCTGTCGGCCAAAACAAGGAAAAAAGCATGAGCATCAAAGTGATGATCGTGGACGACTCCGCCGTGGTACGGCAGGTTCTGAGCGAAATCTTCAATGCCAGCAGCGGCATCGAGGTCATCGATGTAGCCACCGACCCCATTGTTGCCATGGAAAAAATGAAGCAGCAGTGGCCGGATGTCATCGTGCTGGATGTGGAAATGCCACGCATGGACGGCATTACCTTTCTCAGGCAGATCATGGCCAGCCGGCCTACGCCGGTTGTCATCTGCTCCTCGCTCACCCAGAAAGGGGCCGACATCAGCATGCAGGCGATGGCTGCCGGCGCAGTGGAAGTCATCGCCAAGCCGCATGCGGGAGTAAAACAATTCCTGCAGGACAGCAACAACCTGCTGGTGCAGGCGGTGAAAGCCGCCGCCCAGGCGCGCATGAGCCGCATGCGCAGCCTGCCCCCCACCCCGCTGGAAACCCGCCCCAAGTTGTCGGCAGACGCCGTGCTGGCTGCACCAACCGGCCAGCAGATGTTCCAGACCACCGAACGCATCGTCATCATCGGCACTTCCACTGGCGGCACCCAGGCACTGGAAACCATCCTGACCAAGCTGCCGCGAACCTGTCCGGGGCTGGCCATCGTGCAGCACATGCCGGAAAAATTCACGGCATCGTTTGCCGAGCGGCTGGACCGGCTATCGGAAATCGAAGTGAAAGAAGCCGCCAGCGGAGACCGCCTGCTGCCAGGCCGGGCACTGATTGCCCCCGGCGGCAAGCACATGATGATCAAGCGCAGCGGTGCCTATTATCAGGTGGAAGTGGTGGATGGCCCGCTGGTCAGCCGTCACAAGCCATCCGTCGATGTGCTGTTCCGCTCGGCCGCCAAATTTGCCGGCCGCAATGCGCTGGGCATCATCATGACCGGCATGGGGGATGACGGTGCCAAGGGCCTGAAGGAAATGCACGATGCCGGTGCCAGAACCATCGCCCAGGACGAAGACAGCTGCGTGGTGTTCGGCATGCCCAAAGAAGCCATCAAACTGGGGGCCGCTGACGAAGTCATGCCTCTGGACAGTATTGCCAAGGCCATATGCCGCTGAAAGGGAACGACAGCAAGCCGCATGCCGGCATGCAGGATGTCTTGATCGTGGAAGACAGCAGCCTGCATCGGCAACGGGCCAGCGACATCTGCCAACAACTGGGCTTTGGCAGCATCAGGCATGCGGGCAATGGCGAGGAAGGCATGGCGATGGTGCGTGAACGCCTGCCCGACCTGCTGCTGCTGGATCTGGAAATGCCGCGCATGGATGGGGTGCAGGTGATGCAGCAACTGGCACAGGAAAACCTGGCCCCACCCATCATTCTTACCTCCGGCAAGGACTATATGTTGATTTCCACGCTGGAGCTGATGGGTGCCGGACTAGGCCTGCCGGTGCTCGGTGGCCTGAAAAAACCGCTCAAGCAAAGCCAGTTGCAGGATCTGCTGCAGCGCCTGTGCCGACAAGCTAGCAAACACGGGGAAGACTGCCGGCTGTACGATCCGGCAAGCGTGCGCCAGGCGCTGGAACAAGGCCAGATCATCCCGCACTACCAACCAAAGGTCGACCTGAAAAGCGGCCATATCAAAGGGGCCGAGATGCTGGCACGCTGGCAGCATCCGACAGACGGGCTGATCTCGCCGGCGCGCTTCATTCCCGTGATAGAGCAACAGGACTGGGCAACCGAACTGACACTCAGCATGCTCGAACAAGGCTTGCGCCAATGGCAGGAGTGGGCACGCCACGGCTTGCGCCTGCCATTGTCCATTAATCTTTCCGCCCGTTCGCTACAGGACAGCAGCCTGATCAGTGCGGTAGAAAGCCGGCTGCAGCACAGCCGGGTACCCGCCCGTTACATCATCTTTGAAGTCACTGAAACCGCCATCGCCGACAAGCTGACCGAAGCCATCGGCATTGCCGCCCGCCTGCGGCTGACCGGCATCGGCCTGTCGATTGACGATTTCGGCACCGGCTTTGCCACGCTGCAGCAACTCACCCGCTTTCCCTTCACCGAACTGAAAATCGACCAATCGCTGGTCACCTCCATTGCCGACAAACCCCATCTGCAGGCCATCACCGACAGCATCATCGCCCTGGGAAACCGCATGCAGCTATGCACCGTGGCCGAAGGCATCGAAACGCAGCAAGATCTGGACACCATGCTGCAACACGGCTGCCTCATGGGGCAGGGCTACTTTATTGCCCGACCGATGGATGCCAGCCAGTTTCTACTCTGGGCCAAGCAGCACCAGCCTGGCTTCAAGCCGACACCGCGCACCATCAGCTAGCACACCGACAGCCACCATCCTGCGGCATCAGGGCAGCCGCCACAGCGGCGGCTCGTCCATCAGGGCAATCTGTTCGCGTAGCGACAGAATCTGCTCCTCCCAGAAACGCGGCTGGGCAAACCAGGGAAAGGCAGCGGGAAAGGCCGGATCATGCCAGCGCCGCGCCAGCCAGGCGGCGTAGTGCAACAGGCGCAGCGTGCGCAATGCTTCCAGCAAATGCAGCTCACGCAGATCAAAATCGCAGAAGTCCTCGTAGCCGGCCAGCACGTCGCCAAGCTGGGCGGATTGCTCCTCGCGCGTGCCGGACAGCAGCATCCACAAATCCTGCAGCGCCGGTCCCATCCGGCTATCGTCAAAGTCGACAAAATGCGGGCCATCGTCCGTCCACAGCATATTGCCGTTATGGCAATCGCCATGCAGCCGCAACTGCCGTACCGCACCGGCACGGTCGAAACAACGCCTTACACCATCCAGCGCCTGTGCCGCCACGCCGCGGTACACCTCGCGCAGATCGGCCGGCAATACATGAGCATCCAGCAGATAGGCAACCGGCTCCTCGCCAAAGCTGTGGATATCCAGTGCGGGACGGTGCTGGTACGGTGCCACCTGCCCCAGTGCATGGATGCGCCCCAGAAAGCGGCCTATCCACTCCAGCGTGTTGCTGTCACCCAGCTCCGGCACCCGGCCGCCGCGGCGGGTAAACAGCGCAAAGCGGAAATCCTGATAGTGATGCAGGCTGGCATGGCCAAACAGCATGGGCGGCACCACGGGAATCTCGCGTTCGGCCAGTTCCAGACTGAAGGCATGTTCCTCCATAATCTGCGCATCGCTCCAGCGTCCCGGGCGATAAAACTTGGCCACCAGCGGCGGGCCATCCTCCATGCCCAGCTGATAGACACGGTTTTCATAGCTGTTGAGTGCCAGCAGGCTGCCGGAGGCTCGCAGCCCCAGACTTTCCACTGCATCCAGCAGGACATCTGGCGTCAAGCCGGCAAAGGGGGGCATGGTTTCTTGGGTCATGGCGGCATTATACGTACAGATCACACATCACTATCCATTGCTGTCCGCACTCGGCTAGTATCCAGAATGGAAACACCCACTTTGCAGGAGAATGTCATGCATCCCAGCGACTCGCGCCACGACAGGAAGCTGCTGTCCCTGCCCGCCGAAATTGCCGAAGCCACCTGGACGGGCTGGCAGTGCATCGCCCATACCTTGCACCATCAGCGTTGCGAACCGGCCAGCGACCGGCGCAGCCAGCTATTGCACCTGCTGCGCTGGCTGGCCGGCAATCTGTTGCTGGTCGGGCTGCTCTACCTGCTCTACCGATATTCCCGTTTCTGAAAATACACCATGCCGCTGAAAAACCTGTATGCCCGTCTACCCTCGGTAGACCGGCTGCTCAATCATCCCCTGCTGGAAAAGGTGCTGGACCGCCACGGCAATGCCGCACTGGCCGCCGCCGTGCGCCAGACCCTGGACGAAGCCCGTCAGCACATCCGCAGCAACAACAGCCTGCCGCGCTGGGCCGAAGACGAACACCAGTTGGCCTCCCTGGCCAGCCAGCGGGTAAGTACCCGCCAGCAGGTCCGGATACGCCCGGTATTCAACCTCAGCGGCACCGTACTGCATACCAATCTGGGACGGGCGCCGATGGCGGAGGCTGCAGTCGAGGCAGTCAGCCGCGCCATGCGCGAAGCGGTAACGCTGGAATACGATCTGGATGGTGCTGGCCGTGGCCATCGGGATAGCGCCATCAGCGAATTGCTGCAGGAACTGACCGGTGCCGAAGCCGCCTGCGTGGTCAACAACAATGCCGCGGCGGTGCTGATTCTGCTGTCCACCGTGGCAGCCGGGCGTGAAGTGGTGGTATCGCGGGGAGAACTGGTGGAAATCGGTGGTGCCTTCCGCATGCCGGATGTCATGCGTCAGGCCGGTTGCAAGCTGGTAGAAGTGGGCGCCACCAACCGCACCCACCTGCGCGACTACCGCCAGGCCATCAATGCGGAAACCGGCTTGCTGATGAAAGTACACACCAGCAACTACCATATTGAAGGCTTCACCCACAGTGTCAGCGAAGCCGAACTGGCCGAACTGGCACACCAACATGGCCTGCCAGCAGCCACCGACCTGGGCTCAGGCGCACTGATCGACCTGTCTGCCTACGGCCTGCCGGCGGAACCCATGCCACAACAGATGATTGCCCAAGGCGTGGATCTGGTCAGCTTTTCCGGCGACAAGCTGCTGGGCGGCCCACAAGCCGGGCTGATCATCGGCAAGAAAAGCTGGATAGACAAAATCCAGCAACATCCGCTCAAGCGCGCACTACGCTGCGACAAGATGACACTGGCGGCACTGGAAGCCACGCTACGGCTTTACCTGCAGCCAGACCGGCTGGTGCGCCAGCTTCCCACCCTGCGCCGGCTGGTACGCGCGCAGCCAGACATGCAGCAACAAGCGCTACGCCTGCTGCCCTTGCTGAGCCACTTTGCCGGCAACAATTTCGACACCGCAGAACAGGCCTGCCTGTCGCAGATCGGCAGCGGCTCGCTGCCGGTAGATCGCCTGCCCGGCTGGGCTATCACCTTCAGTCCGCGTGATGGTCGCGGCAGCACGCTGGAAGCACTGGCCAACCGGCTACGCAGCCTGCCCGCACCGGTGATTGGCCGCCTGTACGATGGCAAGCTGTGGCTGGATTTGCGCTGTCTGGAAGATGAAAGCGCCTTTCTGGCCAATCTGCGCCAGGCAGACCCGGCGGGCAATCCCGGCTAGCCGTGCCAGCGGCTCCAACCCAGGATCAGCACCAAGGCCGCCACACCCCAGCACAGGGTGGCGGCAGCCAGCGCCCAAGGCAGACGCAGGCGGTCCAGCAGGCAATACAGGCTGAACAGGTAGACAAAATAAGGCAGCAAGGACCACATGCCAAACAGCAGCGTGGTCTTGAGTGCTACTGCACCGCGCTCACTACCGACAATGTAATGGGCAATCAGCGCAAAAGTGGGGAATAGCGGCACCAGGCCGGCAATATAGTAATTACGCGAGCGCGACAGCAGGCTGATCAGCACTACCGCCAGCGCGCCGAGCAGGGACTTGAGCAACAGAGCCAAGATCATTCCACAGCAGGATGGATAACAGGCACCATTCTGACATGATCAGCCGCCAACAGCGCCGAAATGCAGATCATTCTTATTATTGTTTTTATTTACCGAAACAAACGGCGCAATTAATAAAAACTTAAGCCAGCTATGGCATACTGCACTTCCCCACCAGATCCGGACTGTTTTGCCATGACCATACACCCCAGCCATTCCCCACACGAAACCGTGGACGAAGCCGCGCGCAACAAGGCTGCGCACCGCAGCACCATGGTCAGCGTCTGGGTCAATATCGTCCTGGCCAGTGCACAAATCCTGATCGGGGTGTTTGCCAGATCCCAGGCGCTGATCGCGGACGGGATTCACTCGCTGTCCGACCTGCTCTCCGACTTTGTTGTGCTGCTGGCAGGCCATCACAGCCGCAAAGCACCGGATGCCGACCATCAATACGGCCACCAGCGCTACGAAAACGCCGCCTCGCTGGTGCTGGGCCTGCTGCTGCTGGCCGTGGGCATTGGCATGCTGTGGTCGGCCGCAGTGAAGTTTCATGACCCCTCTGCCATCCCCACCGTACACAGCGTGGCCCTGTGGGTTGCCATCACCGCGCTGGTTTCGAAAGAAGTGCTGTTCCGCTTCATGCTGGCAGTGGCGCAGCGGGTACGCTCCAGCATGCTGGTGGCCAATGCCTGGCACGCGCGTTCCGATGCCGCTTCCTCACTGGTCGTGGCCATCGGCATCATCGGCAACCTGATGGGTTATCCGATTCTGGACCCGGTTGCCGCACTGATCGTAGGCTTCATCGTGGGCAAGATGGGCTGGACTTTTGCCTGGAATTCACTGCACGACCTGATGGATCGTGCCGCCGACACCGAAGAAGCAGATGCCATCCGCCACACCCTGCTGGCCACCAGCGGCGTACGGGCGCTGCATGATCTGCGCACCCGCAAGATGGGCGACCTGATCCTGGTGGATGTTCACCTGGAAGTCGATGGCCATATGAATGTATTCGATGCCCATTCCATTGCAGAACAGGCACGCGCACGGGTGATGGCCGCCCATCCGGTGCTCAATGTCATGACCCACATCGACCCGGTGGGCCTGGAACACCCTACAGATCGCTCCGTCGCATGATTTTTGCCACTGCCGGCCATGTCGATCATGGCAAGACCGCCCTGCTCACCGCGCTAACCGGCCAGAATGCCGACCGCTTGCCGGAAGAGAAAAAACGCGGCATGACCATAGACCTGGGTTATGTCTACCTGCCGCTGGCGGACGGACGGGTAGCCGGCTTCATTGACGTACCGGGCCACGAGAAATTCCTGGCCAACATGCTGTGCGGCCTGTCTGGCATTCCGCATGCCTTGCTGATCGTTGCCACTGACGACGGCATCATGCCGCAGACACGAGAACACCTGGCCATCCTGCAGCTAAGTGGCATTCCCCAGCTCAGCGTAGTCATCAGCAAGTGCGATCTGGCTGATTCCCGCCGGCAACAGGCAGTGGCCAAGGACATCCGCCAACTGCTGGCCGCCAGCCCATGGCCAGATGCACCGCTCTTTCCGGTATCCAGCCACAGCGGCGCGGGGATTGCGCCATTACGCCAGCACCTGCTGCAACACCTGTCAGCACTCCCCTCCCCTGCCGGCCAGCGTTTCCGCCTGGCCATAGACCGCGCCTTCAGCCTCAGCGGTGCCGGCCTGGTAGTCACCGGTACCGCCCTGGGCGGTCAGGTACAACTTGGCGACCGGCTCTGGCTCAGTGGCAAGGATGAGCCACTCAGGGTGCGTAGCCTGCATGTGCAAAATACCGCAGCGCAGTCTGGCCAGGCCGGGCAACGCATCGCACTGAATCTGACTGGGGATATTGAAAAGAAAGACATCCAGCGCGGTGACTGGCTGTTCAGCACCACAGCGCCTGCACCTAGCAGCCGCATCACCGTCAGCGTGCAGGCCATCGCCCCCCTGCGGCACTGGCAGGCCTTGCATATCCACCATGCAGCACGCCACATTACCGGACGGCTGGCACTGCTAAACCGCAGCCAACTGGCTGCCGGAGAAACCGCCCTGGCCGAACTGGTTCTGGACCAGCCATTGTGGATGGTTTGCGGTGATCGGCTGATCCTGCGCGATGCCAGCGCACGCGACACCCTGGCCGGCGCACGTCTGCTCGAATTGCAGGTACCGGGCCGCGGCAAACGCCAGCCGGCCCGGCTGGCTTATCTGCAGCAATTGCAGCACGCCACACTCACCCCCGCCGACAGACTGCAACTGCAAAGCCGGCAGCAGACCGTGGTGCTACAGGATTTTGCCTGGGACATGCAGCTGGATGAACCCGCCCTGCAACAATTGCTGCAAGCCAGTCCCGGCCAGCAAGTGGCCGGACGGTTCTATCACCTGCAACACTGGGAAGCCATGCAGGACACCTTGTTGCAACGGCTGGCCATGCTGCACCAGCAACAGCCGGACCAGTTGGGTGCCAGCCGAGGCCGCCTGCGCCGGCTGGCCCTGCCCACCGAGCCGGAAAGCACGCTCAACCTGCTGGTGGAACAACTGCTGCAACAGGGCCGGCTGCTGCAAACCCGCGGCTGGCTACACCTGCCACAGCATGTACTGGCCTTCACCCCGCAGGAGGAGCAGCACTGGCAGCGACTGTCATCCTGCTTTGTCGGCAGCGAAGCACACTGGGTGCGCGATCTTGCCGACACCCTAGGCGACGATGAAGGGGAAACACGCCGCCTGCTGCACAAGGCTGCGCGCTTGGGACATGTGGTGGCCGTGGTGCAGGACCGCTATTTCTCCAGCGCCAGCATGCAGGCCATGGCTGACATCATCCGCCAGCTCTGCCAGCAACACGGACATGCCGACGCTGCCGCCTTCCGCAACCAGCTGGGCTGCGGCCGCAAGCTGGCCATTCAGATACTGGAATTTTACGACCGCACCGGCTTTACCCGCCGCCTGGGCGACCGCCACCTGCTGCGCGAAAACCTGCTGTTTTCCAGCAGTCAAACCACTGCAGCGCAGCACGCTTTCCCGCCGACGTGAAACCGGTATAATCAGCCGGCATGGAAGAGAGGCATCCCCGGTGGGGTGGCTGGTCTTCAAAACCAGAGGGGGCCGCCAGCGGTCCCGGGTGGGTTCGACTCCCATTCTCTTCCGCCATCAACAAGCCACGCCAAGCCGCGTAAAACCGCGTTAAACCAAGGCCCAGCAACGGTTTCAAACTAACAGCGCTGACGTGATGGCGGCTTTAGGCGGCTTCATGCGGCGTCAGAATTCGCACAAATTTCGCACAAGAAACTGAAGGAAATGCAACCTGGGCGCAGCACCCTGAGTGCGTGCGGATATGAGAAGTGGCAATGATGCAAAATACGGGCGCAGAAACCATGCGCAAAACGCATGAAACCGCATGAAGGCAACCAGGTGCAATTCCAGCACAAGAGCCTTGCCACGGGCTGTTTACGGGGCAATCATGCAGCTGCATATTTTTCGACGCCTCAAGTGGGCGGGCGGGGTGGGACAGCAGCCATGCCGGAAAGCGGCACCATCCTGCCTGGCCGCAAGATAGCGGTGGCCGCTTCATGAAACAAAACAGCAAGCGCGCGGCGCTATGCGTCCCTGCCCTCTCATCCAAGCACCTGCGCGCCGGTCAAGGCCACTTGCCTACCGGACAACACAGATGACAAAACCCGCATTACTGCGGGTTTCATCGTCATTCTGCCGTAATGGTTGTAGCGCGCGGGCCAGGGCTCACCCAGTCATGCCAGCCAGGGTGCGGCGATAGTACTCAAGATACACCGCATAAAGGTGATGCAGCACGCTGGCACTGCGGCGGCCTGATTTGGACAGGCATGCCTGCCGGGCGGCATTCAGTTCGCGCAATTCGTAGGGCATCAGCACGATTTCATCACGCGACTGGAAAACCGAATAAACCGATTTCAGGTTTTCAATGGCATGCTGGATCAATCTTGCTTCGGGAGAATGCACATTTACATACAGCACATGAAATGCCTTGAACAAGGCAATCAGCTGGATGATCCGGTCGCCATCTCCCTTGCCGGAACAAAGATCCGAACAACAGGAAGTCAAATTCTGTTTGATATTTATCATCTTGCCACACCGACCTTCACTGACTATTGCCGGACATCACGCAACTGCCGTGACATGATACAGCCCGGATTCAACACCTCACTCACCACTACCGACGGCCAGCAGCAACAAGATGCCTGCCGCGATTCCGATATTCCCAGCATGCCAGCCAGATTCCCGCATGACAGCCGGGCACGGTGACAAGACCGTTCACCTTGTACCAAAGGGCAGAAAAACACAGGCATACCTGCCAAGGATAACACTCTTGACTGACTTGCCAAGTGAGCGCAGCAAAGCAAATTATTGCGAATACTCGGCAGATTATTTAAAAGTCATAACAAGTAAAAAATGATCATCCATATCCATTAAATAGCTGCAACAGCGCTGCCAGCCAGCGTGTATTGCCGGACAAACAGTCATGATCAGGGCTGATCAACCGTCCGCTCACCGCATGCAAGCATGCCTAAAGTCGTGTTCTGGCAGAACTTTCTCCAGCACCCTGCCATCTTCTATAACAGATCATCAAAGCCCGCACGGGCTGGGGGATAAGATAAATGTTCAATCAACATCTGAAACAGCGGATTGCACAGTTGGAGCAGCAACTGGCCGCCTCACGGCAACTCGAAACGGCGCTGGACCTCTCCATGGCGCAAATTCGCTTTAGCCCAGATGGCACCATCAGCGCGGTCAACCAGAACTTCCTCGACACCATGGGCTATACCAGCCCTGAACAACTGCTGGGCAAACCGCACAGCATGCTGTGCGATGCAGCCTATGCGGCCAGTGCCGACTACCGCAAGCTGTGGGAAGGGCTGCGCCGCGGCGAGAGCTACCACAACCGGGTGCGCCGCCTCTCCCGTGATGGCCGCACCGTCTGGCTGGAAGCAACTTACACCCCGATACTGGATGCGCAAAACCGGGTGGTCAGCATCATCAAGCTGGCCACCGACGTCAGCCATAGCGTGCAAGAGGCCGCTCGCAACAAGGCCATCCTGCAGGCCATCAACCAGGCGATGGCCGAAATAGAATTCACCCCGGATGGACAGATCATTGATGCCAATGAAAATTTCCTGAACGTAACAGGCTATACCCGCGACAGCCTGATCGGTAAACAGCACCGCATGCTGTGTACCGCCGAATTTGCCGCCAGTCCGGAATATGCCGCCTTGTGGGAACGCCTGCGCAATGGTCAGCACTACAGCGGACGTATCCAGCGCCTCACCCGCGACGGCAGACTGATCTGGCTGGAAGCCAATTACAACCCGGTGCGGGACGAACAGGGCAGAGTGTGCAGCGTCATCAAGTTTGCCACTGACATTACTGCCCAGATCACCCAGCAACAGCAGGAACGCGAGTCTGCCTTGCTGGCTTACTCATCCTCGCGTGAAACCCAGTCGCTGGCCGACGCCGGTGTGTTCGACATCGAGCAGAGCATTGAAGACATCATGAATATGGCCAACAACATCGAGCGTGGCAGCCAGCAGGTACAGCAACTGGGTGAGCGTTCGCAACAGATCGGCTCCATTGTGCAAACCATCAAGGAAATTGCCGACCAGACCAATCTGCTGGCGCTGAATGCAGCCATCGAAGCCGCCCGTGCCGGCGAGATGGGCCGTGGCTTCGCGGTGGTGGCCGACGAAGTGCGCAAGCTGGCAGAACGCACGTCGAGTTCCACCGTACAAATCAATACCATGGTGCAGGACATCCAGAAGCATACCCTTACTGCCGTCGCCAGCATGGACAGCCTGCTGGCCCAGGCCAATGGCACTGTGCAGCTATCCCAGCGGGTAGGAGAAACCATTTCCAGCATCAATCACCAGGCCAAAGGCGTGGTTGCCGCAGTCAGCCGTTTTGCCGACATGAAAAACCGGGATACACATGACGCCAGCTAGCACACGAGGGTAAATCCGAATTGGCAGCGGCAGCATGAACATTATCTAATGCAGCCTGAACCCTGCTCCTGCCTGTTGGAGGCCCCGCGCACCATGAAAATCGGCCTGTTCATTCCCTGTTTCATCAACGAACTGTTCCCCCATGTGGCCATGGCCACGCTCGAACTGCTGGAAAGCCTGGGCTGTGAGGTGGACTACCCGCTGCAGCAATCCTGTTGCGGCCAGCCACTGGCCAATAATGGCGATAGCAAGGGCGCTTGTGACGCCGCTAAGCGTTTTACCGCAGTGTTCCAGCAATACGACTATGTAGTCGCCCCCTCCGGCAGTTGCGTTTCGCACGTCACCCACCACTATGACTGGTATATTGCGGAAGACCCCGCCTACCAGCAGCTCAAGCCCAAGGTCTACGAAATCATCGAATTCCTGCAAGATGTGCTGAAGCTGGAAAAGCTGCCCAAGCCGGTGTACTTCCCGCACAAGGTTTCCATTCACCAAAGCTGCCACGGCCTGCGCGAGCTGCATCACGCCAGCCCGTCCGAACTGATGATGCCCTATCACTCGCGCCTGGAGTCCATCCTCAAGCTGGTGGATGGCGTGGAAGTGTTGCTGCCGGAACGCCGTGACGAATGCTGCGGTTTTGGCGGCACCTTCTGCGTGGATGAGCCGGAACTGTCCACCGCCATGGGCGAAGACCGCATTGCCCAGCACGAAGCCACCGGCGCGGAATACATCGTCGGTGCCGACCCCTCCTGTCTGATGCATATGGGTGGCATCATCCGTCATCAGGGCAAGACCATCCGCCCGCTGCACATCGTGGAAATCCTCACCGGCCGGGGAGCAGGCGCATGAAAGACGACAGCGTAAAACACCCGCAGGCAGCGGCTGAATTCCTCAAGGACCGCGCCCAGGCCAAGTGGCACGACAGCGCCATCTGGTGGGTAAGACAAAAACGCGATGCCCAGGCCAAGCAACTGCCGGAGTGGGAAGAACTGCGCCGGCTGGCTCGCGAGATCAAGGCACATACCCTGTCGCAGCTGGATGACTACCTGGCCCAGTTTGAAGCCAATGCGCAGAAAAACGGTGTCACCGTACACTGGGCGGCCGATGCCGACGAGCACAACCGCATCGTGCACGGCATTCTGGCAGCACGGCAGGTGAAGAAGCTGGTCAAGTCCAAGTCCATGCTGACCGAAGAGTGCGGGCTGAACCCTTATCTGGAACAGCGCGGCATCGAGGTGGTGGATACCGACCTGGGCGAGCGCATCGTGCAATTGCGCCACGAAGCCCCCAGCCACATCGTGATGCCGGCCATCCACCTGAAAAAAGAACAGATTTCCGAACTGTTCCACAAGGAGCTGGGCACCGAGGCCGGCAATAACGACCCCACCTACCTCACCCACGCGGCACGGGCCAATCTGCGCGAACACTTCCTGTCCGCCGACGCCGGCCTGACCGGGGTGAACTTTGCCATTGCCGAAACCGGTGGCGTGGTGGTGTGTACCAATGAAGGCAATGCCGACCTTGGCACCAGCCTGCCGCCGATTCACATTGCCAGCATGGGCCTGGAAAAAATCATTCCCAAGCTGGAACACCTGGGCGTGTTCACCCGGCTGCTGGCCCGCTCCGCCATCGGCTCGCCGGTAACGACCTATACCTCGCATTTTCACCAGGCGCGGCCCGGTGGCGAGATGCACATCGTCATCGTGGATAACGGCCGCAGCGAGATTCTGGGCAATGAAGACTTTTACCAGAGCCTGCGCTGCATCCGCTGCGGTGCCTGCATGAACACCTGTCCGGTTTACCGGCGCAGCAGCGGCTTTAGCTACAGCTACATCATTCCCGGCCCCATCGGTTCTACCCTTGGCCCCAGCCGCGACATGAAAAAGCACGGCAGCATGGCCTTTGCCTGCAGTACCTGCGGCTCCTGCTCCAATGTCTGCCCGGTCAAGATCAATCTGCACGAACAACTGGTACTGCACCGCAAGAAGGCGTTTGAGCAGAACCTGCTGCCAGTCGGCAAAAAAATGGGTTTGCTGGCCATGCGCTTTCTCACCCAGCACCCAGCGCTGTTTGACCTGAGCGGCAAGGTGATGCGCAAGGTGGTACCCATCATTCCGGAAAGCCTCACCCGCCACAGTGCCTGGAGCCGAGCCGGACGGGATGTTCCGCCGATGCCGGCACAAAGCTTCAAGGAGCTGTACCAACAGCGCAGTCAGGACAAGCAGGACAAGGAGGGCCAACAATGAGCGCCCGTGACAACATACTGGCCCGCATTCGCCAGAACCGGCCGCAAGCATCAGCGCTGCCGGATATTCATGCCGTACCGTTCATCCGCTACGACAACCAGTTTGAAGCGTTTGCCACGCTGATCCGCAATCTGGGTGGCGACGCAGTCCAGTTGCAGGATGGCCAGAGCGTGGCCGATGTCGTGGCCGCACGCTGGCCGGAAGCCGGTCGCACCGTCGACCTGACCGTGGCTGGGCATGAAGAAGTGGATGATCCGCACGCCTGGCATGACGTCGACGTCGCCATCGTCCCAGGCCAACTGGCGGTGGCGGAGAATGCCACGGTGTGGGTCAGCCATCCGGACAACCGTTTCCGCTCGATTTACTTCCTCACCCAGAAGCTGGTACTGGTAGTGCCGCGTGAGGCGATGGTAGACACCATGCGCGATGCCTATGCCCGTATCGAAGTGGCAGAACACGGCTTTGGTGCCTTCATTTCCGGCTCCTCACGCACGGCGGATATCGAACAAAGCCTGGTGATGGGTGCGCACGGTGCCATGGCGGCCCTGGTGATATTTGTCTGATTTGTACGCACGGAGCATTGCTTCCTTGGGGCCCCTGCGGGGGCCTTTTTTCATATCAGCCCGCCCCATGAAAAAACCGCCGGTCCAAAGACAGGCGGTTTTGTGGTGTCACTGCAGTCAGGCGATCAGCGGCTGACTTCCACCTTGTAGCGCGGCGGCAGCAGCAAAGCCGGAATCTCGCGCTGTGCCTTGCGGCTGCGGCGGCTGCTACCGGCAGGCTTGATGGTTTTCAGGCCTTCGCCAGACTTGCCCGCCATCAACGCGGATGCCGGTACCGACATCGGATCACGCAGGGTTTCGCGCGCAGGGGCACGCGGGGCGGAACGGCCATGATCACGACCAGCATCACGCTCGCGCTCGTGTCGATGAGAGGATTCCTCACGCGGCGCAGCCGAGCCTGGCTCAAAGCCGGACACCACTTGCGGCGTCAGCGTTTGACGGGTCAGCTTTTCAATGGCCTCATGCTGACGGGTTTCCGCCGGACTCATCAGCGACATGGCCACCCCGCTGGCACCGGCACGACCGGTACGACCAATGCGATGCACATAGTCTTCCGGCGAATTGGGCAATTCGTAATTCACCACGAAGGGCAGTTCACTGATATCCAGGCCACGCGCTGCCACATCAGTGGCTACCAGCACCCGCAGATTGCCTTCCTTGAAGGCGGACAGGATTTCCAGCCGCGAGGCCTGTGCCTTGTCACCATGAATGGCTTCGGCCACCAGACCGTCACGTTTCAGATCCCGCGCCAACTGGTCAGCGCTCAGCTTGGTCTTGCAGAACACGATGACCTGGCTCATGTCACGGCTCTTGATCAGATGGCTCAGCAAATAGCGCTTGCGACCAGCATCGACGGAATACACCAGTTGCTCAACGTGTTCATTGGTGGCATTTTGCCGCGCCACTTCCACGGTTTGCGGGTCTTTCATGAAGTCGGCGGCCAGACGCTTGATTTCCGGTGCAAAGGTGGCCGAGAACAGCAGGGT
Organism: Aquitalea magnusonii; assembly: GCF_002217795.2. Classification (NCBI taxonomy): domain Bacteria; kingdom Pseudomonadati; phylum Pseudomonadota; class Betaproteobacteria; order Neisseriales; family Chromobacteriaceae; genus Aquitalea; species Aquitalea magnusonii. The sequence continues at coordinate 186,690 of NZ_AP018823.1, read as the reverse complement.
CTGCCTTTCCTTGGGCAGCAGGCTCATGATCTTGCGGATATCCTGGATGAAGCCCATGTCCAGCATGCGGTCGGCCTCGTCCAGCACCAGCACTTCCACCTTGTTTAGCTGGATGCTTTTTTGCTGGATGTGGTCCAGCAAACGGCCCGGCGTGGCAATCACCACTTCCATGCCACGCCGCAGCTCGGCAGTCTGCGGGTCCATATTCATGCCGCCAAACACGGTGGTGGCTCGCAGCGGCAAATACTTGGTATAGGTTTTTACATTCACGCCAATCTGGTCGGCCAGCTCGCGCGTGGGCGACAGCACCAGCGCCCGCACCGGGTGCATGGCCGGGGAAACACTGGTATTGGCGAATTTTTTCAGGCGCTCAAGAATGGGCAGCATGAATGCCGCTGTCTTGCCGGTGCCGGTTTGTGCAGCAGCCAGCAAGTCGCGTCCGGACAGCACCAGCGGAATGGCCTTGGCCTGGATGGGCGTAGGCTCGGAATAACCCTGTTCTTCAATGGCACGAAGAATCTCGGGCGACAGCCCGAGTTCGGAAAACAGCATGTGTGTGCTCCTGCAATTCGATTGGGCGATATCATCGCAGCATGCGACGCATCCCCCTTGTTCATGAACATGGCCAGGCCAAAATGGCAACGCCGCCCATCAGGGGCGGCGGTAGGCAGGCATCAGGCCATGTGGTTGGCGATACTGAGCAACAGGACGACAAACAGCCATAGCAAGGCTGAACGCCAGACCAGTCCGACGGCACTTTTCAGAAAGGCCGGATCAGCCTCGTCACCCAGGCCCAGTTCGGGCCGGAACTTGATGGAGTAATCCTGTCTGAGCGGATCGCCCAGCTTGACCCCCAGCGCACCTGCTGCCGAGGCCAGAAGAATGCCATTGGCGTAGTTACCCCAGGTTCTGGCCTGGGAGCGCCAACAGTAAACAGCATCTTCGAAGTCACCCATCACCGCAAAACTGGCAGCGGTGAGGCGTACCGGCAACCAGTCCAGCCAGGCTGCGGCACTGCCGGCAAAGCGGCCAAACCGGTCTTCTTCTGCCTGACGGCTCCCCCACTTCTGCCCCAGCATGCTGCACAGACGGTACAGCAAGGCACCGGACGGACCAGGCAACAGCACAAACCAGAACATGGTGCCGAAGACATGACGGTAACTGTCCACTACGCCTTGCTCGATCGCCAGCCGGGAAATCTCGCCCACCGACAACTCAGCAGCCGGTTGGCCAGTCCAGCGCGACAGTGCAAGGCGTGCGTCCAGATCACGCCCTTCAGCCAGCGCCAGCGAAATCTCGGAAAAGGCACTGGAGAAATGGCGGAACCCCATGGTGAGATACAGCACCAGCACATTCCACAGAATGGCCAGCAGCGGATTGGCTGCATAAAGGGCGTAGTACACGCCCAGGCTCAGCAGCACCGGCGGCAGGATGGCCAGCATCCACGCAAAGACGCCGTGCCGGTTGGCACCGGCATTCAGATTGCGTTCCAGGTGATTGGCATAGCGGGTAAATATATGCCAGACGCGGTTACGGTTGCCCAGGGGGCGCAGCTGTTCAAGTGCCAGCGCAAATATCAGGGAAATCAGGGTCATCAGATTATGGATGGTGGTTTGCTCAGGCCCAGTGGCGAAGATACCACAAAGGGGCAGGTACGCCCACCACATCGCATCTGCCGAGCGACGTGCAGGGGAAAATACGGATCAGGCAGAACCCAGAAAGCGGCGTCCGCCAACCGGCTGCGGCTGCTGGCCGCCACGGTCGTAACTGAGGGTGGCGGCAGCGGCCTGACGCAATACGGCCAGTGATTCTTCCACCTGCCCCAGTTGCTGTTCGATAAAACTGCCATTGAGCTGATTGATGCCCTGGGCACGATGGATGAGATCTTCCAGTGCCAGCCAGGCCTGGCGTTCTTCGGGCTTGTCGGCCAGCCAGATGTACACGGTATCGCTGTCGGACAAGCCCAGCGACTTCATCAGCCTGGCGCGAGACTGCGAGTGCATGGCCAGTTCGTCCAGCACCTTGCTCTTGCTGTCAGCCAGGTCCTCCAGCAGGTGTACCTGGCCGGCAATCATCACCTGCTGCTCCTGTTGCAGCAGCTCCACCAGACGGGCCACTTGCGCAGCCTCGGCCCGGCACAGATCGGCAAAACCTTGTTCTTGCGTCATTGCAGCTTGACCATCGTGCCAACAGTTACTGATTCAGCAGCTCTTGCGTAGACGCAATCAGGCTGTCGGCAATCTTCTCCGGGTTAACCGAGAAGCTGCCGGATGCGATAGCGTTCTTGATGGCATCCACTTTGGCCGCATCAAAAGCCGGTGCGGTGTCTGCCTGGGCTTCCAGCGCACTGATGCTGCTGGCCAGCGGGTTGATTTTCACGCTATCGGTCGGGGTGGAGCCGACAGCAGTAGCCTGTGTGCCGGCATCACGCCGGGCCAGCTTGCTCTGGCCGCTATAGGCAGCAACGGCACTACCCGAGTTGTCGATTTTCATGGCGAGGCCTTCCAAACTAGCTAGGGGTTTCTCTATTATCGGCTGAAAAAGCAAACTCTTGAAATATTTATCAATAACTCAGGCTGACGGTGCCATCCGGCAGCACCACGCCGCGAATCACCCTCCCGCTATTTAGCCTGACGGAGACAGCATCCCCTATCGCCGCATTGCCATTGGCAATGCCCTCGGACAAGACGCGGAAGCCTTCACCACCGGCTTCCACCTTGACCGGCTGGCCGGCGCGCACCAGATATGGCGCATGCACCATGAAACTGCGCAGCCAACTGCCTGCCGGCGCTCCGCTGCGCATGCTTTGGCCAACGGCAAGGTCAAGATTGCTGAGCACATTGCGCGCCATGGCAGGATTGGCCACCTCCACCAGCTTGACATCCCCCTGCTGCAGCACTTCACCGGCACTCACCGAACGAGTCAGTACCACACCCAGTTGTTTTTCGTTGATGCTGACCGGCAGGCGTATGCTCCAGCCGCTATCCGGACAGACAATCACCAGCGCCGTATTGCCCGTGGTCTGTGCCGTATTGGACCAGTCCACCCGCGGCGATGCGCAGGCGGACAACACCAGCCGCCGATCCAGTTTGCCCAGCTTGTAGGTAGCCTGACGCGGGGCCATTTCCTGCTGCATGAAGCGGTCGGCCAGTTTTTCCAGCGCGGCCATATCCTGGCTGGCGGCGGCCTGCGCCAGGCCGGGCAGCAGCCAGGCCAACATCAGTGGGGAGAATTTCATCCTGCCATTGTATCCGCTACGATCCTGCCTGCGTATCGCTACCGGCCCATGCGGTGACTGCCAGACCTGCCAGCCTTGCAATCACAGCATTCTGAGTGCGAAATCCGCCGACAGTTGCTGCTCCAGATAAAAAAACAGGCCACACGGGCCTGTTTTTTCAACAACACCGGCGCTTACTGCGCCAGTGTCTGTTCGACAAAGGCCTTGACCTTGGCAGCATCGGCATCGAACACCACCACTTTTTGCGGCAGGTCTTCCAGGCCATCAAAGCCGGCGGGGCGCGGCGGGTCACGGTCCAGTGCTTCGCGGATGGTATCGGCAAACTTGGCCGGCAGCGCGGTTTCCAGGCAGACCACGGTTTCACCCGGCAAACGCAGCTCACGTGCCACCTTGATGCCATCGGCGGTGTGCGTATCCACCACCACGCCATCGGTTGCGTCCACCGCACGGATGGTGGCCAGACGGTCGGCATGGCTGCTCTTGCCGGAAACAAAACCGAACTTGTCCGCTGCCTCGGCCAGCTTGGCCGACAGATCAAAGCCCTTGCCGGCGTCTACATCGGCCCACAATGCCTTCACCGCAGCACCGTCGCGCCCCACCAGATCGAACACAAAGCGTTCGAAGTTGGAGGCCTTGGAGATGTCCATGGACGGGCTGGAGGTGACATAGGTATTGGCCGTGCCGCGCGGACGGTAAGCACCGGTGCGGAAGAATTCGTCCAGTACGTCGTTTTCATTGGTGGCCACGATCAGGCGCTGCACCGGCAGGCCCATCTGGCGCGCGATATGACCGGCGCAGACATTGCCGAAGTTACCCGACGGCACGCAGAAGCTGACTTGTTCGTCATTGCTGCTGGTGGCGTTGAAATAACCCTTGAAGTAGTACACCACCTGCGCCACCACGCGGGCCCAATTGATGGAGTTGACGGTGCCGATCTGGTACTTGGCCTTGAAGGCGTGGTCGTTCTGCACTGCTTTCACGATGTCCTGACAGTCATCAAACATGCCCTTGATGGCGATGTTGTGAATGTTGGCATCTTGCAGGCTGAACATCTGCGCGCGCTGGAAGGGGCTCATCAGGCCGTCCGGGCTGAGCATGAACACGCTGATGCCCTGCTTGCCGCGCATCGCATATTCGGCAGCGCTGCCGGTGTCACCAGAAGTGGCACCAAGGATATTGAGCGACTGGCCTTTTTTGCCCAGCACGTATTCGAAGAGATTGCCCAGCAACTGCATGGCCATGTCCTTGAAGGCCAGCGTCGGGCCATTGGACAGTTCCAGAATCACCAGGCCATCGGACAGGCGCTTGACCGGGGTGATGGCTTCGCTGCCAAACACGGCTGCGGTGTAGGTGCGGCTGACGATGTCCTTGAGGTCGGCCTCGGGAATATCGGTGGCAAACAGGCGGATGATTTCAAACGCCAGTTCGGCATAGGACAGACCGCGCCAGGCGTCCAGCTGGCTGCGGCTGATCTGCGGGTAGCTTTCCGGCAGCGCCAGGCCGCCATCGGGAGCCAGACCCATGAGCAGGATGTCGCTGAAACTTTGCGGCTGCATGCCGCCACGTGTGCTGATGTACTTCATGTGATGTGATTCAACCTGTACGAATGCGGAAGACGGTGCCAGAAGGATGGTCGCGGACTGATAGGTGTCAATCGGCGGCGCTGGCCTCCAGATGATGACTGCAAGCAGCGGAGGCTTCGGCCAGGCGTTTTTTGCCGCGCGGGTCGCCCTTGCGGATCTGCCCGGTCAGCACACCCATCACTTCTTCGGAAGTGAAGGTGTTGGCCAGATGCTCACTGGCGCACTGACAGTATTTCTGAATCTGGGCATCCGAGCGCTCGCTGGCTCCATCCGAGGCCGGCGTGCGCTTGATACAGCCACGCATCAGAAATCCCTGCAGCAGATTATGCTGACCGGGGGTCAGTGGCGTGGCATACAAAGTTGATGCCGTCAGGGCACAGGCCATGCCTACGCCATTCATCCAGTACCTTGCCATGTGCAACCATTCCATGGCCGCCCCACTGTGTGCAGCAGGGCGGCAGCTTGCTTAGTCGTTGAGTTCTTCCATGCGCAGGCGCACCACCTTGCCCGATACGCTTTCCAGCGCTTCGATAGCGGCGATGGCTGCATTGATGGCGCGTTCCTGCACACGATGGGTGAGGATCACCACTTCGGCATTGCCCTCGCTGGCAGAACCCTTCTGGATCAGCGCTTCGATGGAAATGCCGTTTTCTGCCAGCAGGCCGGTGATATTGGCCAGCACACCAGCGCGATCGGCCGCACCGATACGCAGGTAGTAGGAGCTGTAAACCTCACCAATCGGCAGGATGGGCAGGTTTTTCAGTTGGTCCGGCTGGAAGGCCAGATGCGGCACGCGATGTTCCGGGTCTGCGGTCAGCAGGCGGGTTACGTCGACAATGTCGGCCACCACGGCAGAGGCGGTGGGCAGCGCGCCGGCACCGGCACCGTAGTGCAGGGTCTGGCCGATGGCATCGCCCTTGGCCAGCACGGCATTCATCACGCCGTTGACATTGGCAATCAACTGGCTGGCCGGAATCAGGGTCGGGTGTACGCGCAGTTCCACGCCGGCATCGGTACGGCGGGTAAAGCCCAGCAGCTTGACGCGGTAGCCCAGTTCTTCGGCGTACTTGATGTCGCGGCCATCCAGCTTGCTGATGCCTTCCAGATAGCAGCTGTCAAACTGCATCGGGATGCCAAAGGCCAGCGCGGCCATGATGGTGAGCTTGTGACCGGCGTCGTGGCCTTCAATGTCGAAGGTGGGGTCGGCTTCGGCATAGCCCAGGCGCTGTGCCTCGGCCAGTACGTCGGCAAAGCTGGCACCCTTGTCGCGCATTTCGGTCAGGATGAAGTTGGAAGTGCCGTTGATGATGCCGGCAATCCATTCGATGCGGTTGGCCGACAGGCCTTCACGCAGCGCCTTGATGATGGGAATGCCACCGGCAACCGCAGCTTCGAAGGCCACCATCACGCCCTTTTCCTGGGCGCGGGCAAAGATTTCATTGCCATGCACCGCCAGCAGCTTCTTGTTAGCCGTCACCACGTGCTTGCCGTTTTCGATGGCCTTGAGCACCAGTTCCTTGGCGATGGTGTCGCCACCAATCAGTTCGACCACAATGTCAACTTCCGGATTGTTGACCACCAGCATGGCGTCATCCACCACCGGCACGCCTTCGCCCAGCACTTCACGGGCGCGGGCCACATCGCGGTTGGCGGCCATGCATACGCGGATGGGGCGACCGGCGCGGCGGCTGATTTCCTCGGCGTTACGCTTGAGTACGGTGGCGGTACCGCCACCGACTGTCCCCACTCCCATCAGGCCAATATTGATCGGCTTCATAACATTCTCCATGTCTGTCTCTAGTGTTTTGTCCCGGGCCGACGGCCTCTTGGCAAAACGGCGGTGGCCGGCTTGCCAGGAGGTCTTCTGGCAGATGATTCAGCCGACGGATTGTGACATCCGTCGGCTGAATAGCGCATCAGGCCGTGCCGTGACGCTGGCGGTAACGTGCCAGGAATCGGGCAATGCGGCCTATCGCTTCGATCAGGTCATCCGAGTTAGGAAGGAATACCACGCGGAAGTGATCCGGCGCAATCCAGTTAAACCCGCTGCCCTGCACCAGCAACACTTTTTCTTCCTGCAAGAGTTCCAGGATGAACTGCTGGTCGTCGCTGATGGGGTAGATTTTCGGGTCCAAGCGCGGGAACAGGTACAAGGCCCCTTGCGGCTTGACGCAAGTCACACCCGGAATATCGGTGAGCAGCTTGTGCGCCAGGTCGCGCTGGCGGGCCAGGCGTCCGCTTGGAGCTACCAGGTCGTCGATGCTCTGGTAACCGCCCAGGGCGGTCTGGATGGCAAACTGCGCCGGCACGTTGGCACACAGGCGCATGGAGGCCAGCATGTTCAGGCCTTCGATATAGTCGCGCGCGTGTTTTTTCTCGCCGCACAGAATCATCCAGCCAGCGCGGTAGCCACAGGCGCGATAGTTCTTGGACAAGCCATTGAAGGTGACCACCAGCAGGTCCGGTACCAGCGAGGCGATGGAGGTGTGCTTGACCTCGTCGTACAGCACCTTGTCGTAGATTTCGTCGGCGTAGATGATCAGCTGGTGCTGGCGCGCCAGATCGACAATCTGCTGCAACAGCGCCGGCGGATACACGGCACCGGTGGGGTTGTTGGGGTTGATCACCACGATGGCGCGGGTATTGGGGGTGATCTTGGCGCGGATGTCATCGATGCTGGGGAACCAGCCCTGCTCTTCGTCACAGACATAGTGCAGCGCCTTGCCACCGGCCAGGCTGACCGCAGCCGTCCACAGCGGGTAGTCCGGTGCCGGCACCAGCACTTCGTCGCCATTATCCAGCAGCGCCTGCATGGCCATCACGATCAGCTCGGACACGCCGTTGCCGATGATGATGTCGTCCATGCTGACATTGGGTAGCTGTTTTTCCTGCGCGTAATGCATGATGGCCTTGCGCGCGGCAAACAGCCCTTTGGAATCGGAATAGCCGGAGGCGGATGGCAGGTTGACGATGACGTCTTCGATGATTTCATCCGGCGCAAAGAAACCGAACGGTGCCGGGTTGCCGATATTCAGCTTGATGATGCGATGGCCTTCGTCTTCCATCTTCTTGGCATGCTCAAGCACCGGGCCACGGATGTCGTAGCAGACATTGGCGAGCTTCTGCGATTTGTGTACTGGCTGCATGGTGGCCTGTTTTTCCGTCACGGACCGCGCCCCGGCTTTGGCGGTGTGCTGGCGGCGGCGCGGCTTGTTGTCTTTCATTGGAGTCCCTTGTCTGTCCCGGCCACGGGCAAAGCGTACCTTGGCGGCTGGTCAGGGTATAATCCTATCCCAATCCGTGTTGCACTGCATGACGACGTGCGCGCCATACCGGCATGGCTGCAACAGCGCTGCGTGCTGATTTTTATTCCTTGCGGGAAATCCACTCCATGAAAATGCATCAGGCCCTGGGACTGGGCAAAAACCTGTTTACCGGCTACGGCGAAGGCCATGTGCTGATCAATGCCCAACGCCATGATGGCAACCTGATCGTCACCCCGGACAGCGTGCAGCCCTGGGGTGTGGCCGACTTTGCCAGCCTGACCGAGCAGCATTTCAGCATGCTGCTGGAGATGCAGCCGGAGGTGGTGCTGTTTGGCTCCGGGGCCAGCCTGCGCTTTTTCCACCCGAAGCTGATGGCAGCCCTGACCAATGCCGGTATCGGCGTGGATGTGATGGATACCCAGGCCGCCTGTCGCACCTTCAATATCCTGATGGCGGAAGACCGCCGGGTGATTGCCGCCATCCTGGCCATCTAAACCCGTCACACCACTTGGCATCCGTCCGCTGATGCCATAGCAAAAGCCCCGCCATGCGGGGCTTTGCCTTGTGCCGGGTTGCGGATCCGCCTCAGGCCGTGGTGGCTTTTTCGCCACCAAACTCCTCGAATGCCTGCAAGGCTTCGGCAGCCGTCATCAGCGACGGACCGCCACCCATGTATACCGCCACCTGCAGCATCTCCATGAACTCCGCCCGCGTACAAGCCAGTTCCACCAAGGCCTTGCTGTGGAAAGCCAGACAGCCTTGACAGCGGTTGGCGATACCGATGGCCAATGCAATCAGCTCCTTGGTTTTGTTGGATAGCGCGCCCTCCGTATGGGCAGCGCGGCTCATCTGGCCAAAGCCTTTCATGGTGTCGGGAATTTCACGGCGGAACGCGGCCAGCTTGCTGCCCAGCGCCTGGGCCAAATCAGGGTAATCGTGGCTCATTGCTCTCTCCTTCCAGATTAAATTCATTTTTATATTATATATATTTATATATTGAATCAAGCCTGGATTGCGTCCTGCCACAGAAAAAATCCTGCGTGGTAATCTGCAGCATCCCACCACCTGCAAGGACCCGCCGTGCCCCACTCCAGCAATGAACTGGCCGACTACGACCACGTACGCCAATGGGCAATGCAGTCCTTGTTCCAGCACATGGACGACAGCTACCAGGGCACGGTGATTGTGGATGATCAGGCCCGCATCATCTGGATCAATGCCCGCTATGCCGAACGCTTTGGCTTTACCGATCCGGCCAGCGCGCTGGGGCAGCCAGTGGAAAACGTCATTCCCAACAGCCAGATGCGCGAAGTGCTGAGAACCGGCGTGCCGATGCTGCTGGACATCATGCCCACCGGCAAAGACCAACTGGTGGTGACGCGGCTGCCGCTGAAGGATGGCCAGGGCAAGATCATCGGAGCCGTGGGCTTTGCCCTGTTCGACCAGATTCAATCACTGGCCCCGCTGGTGGCCAAGTTTGCCCGGCTGGGCGAGGAGCTGGCGGCCACGCGCGAATCGCTGGCGCAGGCGCGGCGCGCCAAATACAGTTTTGACGACTTTGTCGGCCACAGCAGCCAGATCAGCGAAGTCCGCCGCCAGGCCATGCTGGCCGCCCCGCTGGAAGGCGCGGTATTGCTGCTGGGGGAAACCGGCACCGGCAAAGAAGTGCTGGCGCATGCCATCCATGCCGCCTCACCCCGCGCCGGCAAGCCCTTGGTCAGCCTGAACATGGCGGCCATCCCGGACACCCTGCTGGAAGCCGAACTGTTTGGTGCCAGCCCCAACGCCTATACCGGAGCGGATAGGAAAGGCCGTATCGGCAAGCTGCAACTGGCCGATGGCGGCACCCTGTTTCTGGATGAAATAGGCGATATGCCGGCCAGCCTGCAAGCCAAGCTGCTGCGGGTATTGCAGGACAAGGAGTTCGAACAGCTCGGTGCCAACCGCGTGCTGCGGGCGGACATCCGCATCATTGCCGCCACCTCGGCCCGGCTGGAAGAAAAAGTGGCGGCTGGCAGCTTTCGTGCCGACCTGTATTACCGGCTGAATGTGCTGACCATCCACCTGCCTGCGCTACGCGAACACTTGCAAGACCTGCCCGAGTTGACCGAAGCACTGCTGGGTCAACTGGCGCGCCATGGTCATCTGGCACGCAGCCAGATCAGCCATGCCGCCTTGCAGCGGCTGGCCGCCTATCACTGGCCAGGGAATGTACGTGAACTGCGCAATATCCTGGAGCGCGCCAGCATGCTGGCCCAGGGCAGCTTGCTGGACGAGGCCGACATCCAGGCGCTGCTGGGCCCCATCCACACCCCTCCCCAAGCCGGAGCGGCCAGCTACCAGCAGCAGATGGCCGGCTTCGAAGCGCAATTGCTGCGCCAGGCGCTGCAACAGGCCAATGGCCATGTACCCACGGCGGCGCGCCAACTGGGCATGGGCCGCGCCACCCTGTACAAAAAACTGGCGGCGCTGGGCATCAACCCCAGCCAATTCTGAATCGCGGCACGACCATTCTTTTATGTCGTCTCCACAAAGAGACGACGTCTACAAAGCGAGACTTCCACGCTTTCCCTGCTGCCACAAGGCTTTGCTGCCGACAGTGCCGCCCTGCTCGTCTCAAAATCGAGACAATCCGTGGCCCCAACGCTGACAAATCACACTAAATCATTGATTTATAACAGATAGCAATTCTGGCACGCTTCCTGCAATATCCAGGCAGCGACATGGGGCAACCCCATGATCGTCCGGTCTGGCACAGGCCATACAACAATATGAGGAGATACACCATGAGCTTTATCGTGGTTTTGCTGGCCCTGTTTTTCCTGATGCTGGCCGCCTATCGCGGCTACAGCGTCATCCTGATGGCACCGCTGGCTGCCCTGGGCGCGGTACTGCTGACCGAGCCCTCCGCCGTGGCCCCCGCCTTCAGCGGGCTGTTCATGGACAAGATGGTGGGCTTCATCAAGCTGTACTTCCCGGTGTTCTTGCTGGGCTCGGTGTTTGGCAAGCTGGTGGAAATGTCCGGCTTTTCCAAATCCATCGTCGCTGCCGTCATCCGCTTTATCGGCGAGAAACGTGCCATCGCCGTCATCGTGGCGGTGTGTGCGCTGCTGACCTATGGCGGGGTATCACTGTTTGTGGTGGTATTCGCCGTCTATCCCTTTGCCGCGGAGCTGTTCCGCCAAAGCAATATTCCCAAGCGGCTGATTCCCGGCACCGTGGCCCTGGGCGCGTTTTCCTTCACCATGGACGCCCTGCCCGGCACCCCGCAAATCCAGAACATCATCCCCACCACCTTTTTCAAGACCACTGCCTGGGCCGCCCCGGCACTGGGTATTTGCGGTGCGGTATTTATCACCCTGGTGGGGCTGGCTTATCTGGAATGGCGCCGCCGCAGCCTGATGGCAAAGGGCGAAGGCTATGGCACCGATTTGCGCAACGAGCCGGAACACGTCGACACCAGCAGCCTGCCCTCGCCCTGGCTGGCCATCGCACCGCTGCTGCTGATCGGCATCAGCAACTTTGCCTTCACCCGCTGGATTCCCGCCTGGTACGGCAGCAGTCACGAACTGCAACTGGCCGGCATGGCCAAGCCGGTCACTACCCAGATTTCCACCGTCACCGCCATCTGGTCGGTGGAAGCCGCCCTGCTGCTGGGCATTGCCTTTGTCGCCCTCACCGCCTGGCCCGCCATCAAGGAGCGCTTTGCCGAAGGCAGCAAGGGGGCGATTGCCGGTGCCATGCTGGCCGCCATGAATACCGCGTCGGAATACGGCTTTGGCGCTGTCATTGCAGCCCTGCCCGGCTTCATGGTGATTGGCCATGCCTTGCAGAGCATCCCCAACCCGCTGGTGAATGCCGCGGTCACGGTCAGCACGCTGGCCGGCGTCACCGGCTCGGCCTCCGGTGGCATGAGTATTGCACTGGCCGCCATGGGCGAGCAGTTCATCAGCGCCAGCCAGGCGGCAGGCATTCCGCTGGAAGTGCTGCACCGGGTGGTGGCCATGGCCAGTGGCGGCATGGACACCCTGCCGCATAACGGCGCGGTGATCACCCTGCTGGCAGTCACCGGCCTCACCCACCGCGAGGCTTACCGCGACATCTTTGCCGTCACCCTGATCAAGACGCTGGCGGTGTTCTTCGTGATCAGCGTGTTCTATCTCACTGCGCTGGTCTGATTCCATCCAGCCATCCCCTACCCCGGCCCTGCGCTGTGCAGGGCCAGACAGGACAATCGACATGACAACACTGGCAGGCAAAACCGCGCTAGTCACCGGCTCTACCAGCGGCATCGGTCTGGGCATTGCCCAGGCACTGGCCGCAGCGGGGGCCAATATCGTACTCAATGGTTTTGGCGACGTTACTGCTGCACTGCACCGCATCCGTGCCTGCGGGGTGCAAGCCTGGCACCACCCGGCGGATTTATCCGACCCGGCCCAGATTGACGCGCTGTGCGCCTTTGCCGCACACGAAAGCGGCGGCGTGGACATTCTGGTGAACAATGCCGGCATCCAGCATGTATCCCCCATCGAAGCCTTCCCACCGGCGCAGTGGAACAAGGTGCTGGCCATCAACCTGAGCGCAGTCTTCCACACCAGCCGCCTGCTGCTGCCGCTGATGCGCCAGCGCGGCTGGGGCCGCATCATCAACATCGCCTCCACCCACGGGCTGGTGGCCTCCAGCGGCAAGTCTGCCTATGTGGCAGCCAAGCATGGCGTGCTGGGCCTCACCAAGACCGTGGCACTGGAAACCGCCCACAGCCCCATCACCTGCAATGCCATTTGTCCGGGCTGGGTGCTCACCCCGCTGGTGGCACAGCAGATTGCCGACCGCGCCAGCGCACAGGGCATCAACCCGCAGCAGGCGCAGCACGATTTGCTGGCCGAAAAACAACCCTCCGGCCAGTTTGTCACCCCGGCGCAACTGGGTGCGCTGGCCGTGTTTTTATGCAGCCCGGCTGGCGATGAAGTACGCGGTGCCGCCTGGGCCATGGATGGCGGCTGGACCGCCCAATAAGCCAAGCAAGGACAATACGATGAACAAGCTTTACCCGGATGCCGCCAGCGCACTGACGGACATTGTGGCCGACGGCCAGACCATTGCCGTGGGCGGCTTCGGCCTGTGCGGCATTCCCGAGGCGCTGATCACCGCACTGCGTGACAGCGGCGTGCGCAATCTCACCGCAATTTCCAATAATGCCGGGGTGGACGGCTTTGGCCTGGGCCTGCTGCTGCAAACCCGGCAAATCCGCAAGATGGTGTCGTCCTATGTTGGGGAAAACAAGGAATTCGAACGCCAGTACCTGAGCGGCGAACTGGAGCTGGAATTCACCCCGCAAGGCACGCTGGCGGAAAAACTGCGTGCCGGTGGCAGCGGCATTCCCGCCTTCTTCACCCGCACCGGCTACGGCACGCTGGTGGCCGAAGGCAAGGAAGTGCGCGAATTCAACGGCCACCCGCACATTCTGGAACAAGCGCTGTTTGCCGACATTGCCCTGGTCAAGGCCTGGAAGGCCGACCGGGCCGGGAACCTGATCTACCGCCGCACCGCGCGCAATTTCAACCCGAATGTGGCCATGGCCGGACGCATCACCGTGGCCGAAGTGGAAGAAATTGTCGAAAACGGCATGCTGGACCCGGATGCCATCCACACCCCCGGCATCTTCGTGCAGCGACTGGTGCTGAACCCTCACCCCGAAAAACGTATCGAGCAGCGCACCGTGCGCAGCGCAGCCCTGACGGAGGCATGAACATGGCCTGGACACGCGAACAAATGGCTGCACGGGCAGCCCAGGAATTACAGGATGGCTTTTATGTGAACCTGGGCATCGGCCTGCCCACGCTGGTGGCCAACCATGTGCCGGCGGGCATGGAAGTGTGGCTGCAGTCGGAAAACGGCCTGCTGGGCATCGGCCCGTTTCCGACCGAGGACGAAGTAGACCCGGACCTGATCAACGCCGGCAAGCAAACCGTCACCACCCTGCCCGGCTCGGCCATTTTCAGCTCGGCCGACTCCTTTGGCATGATTCGCGGCGGCAAGATCAATCTGGCCATCCTCGGCGCAATGCAGGTCAGCCAGCATGGCGACCTGGCCAACTGGATGATTCCGGGCAAGATGGTGAAGGGCATGGGCGGCGCGATGGACCTGGTGGCCGGTGTCGGCAAGGTGGTGGTGCTGATGGAGCATACCGCCAAGAAAAAGGACGGCACGGAAGAAGCCAAGCTGCTGGAACGCTGCACCCTGCCCCTGACCGGCGTGGCGGTGGTCAGCCTGATCATCACCGATCTGGGCGTGATCCGGGTGGAAGCGGACGGCCTGCATCTGCAAGAGCTGGCACCGGATGTCAGCGTGGCAGACATCCGCGCCCGCACCGCCGCCCCACTGCATGTGCCGACCGCGCTTGCAGCCAGGGAAAGCGCCATCGCAAGCTGAGTTGCCTTCACATCAGCCATGAAAAAAGCACGCGTCTGATTGCCAGAGGCGTGCTTTTTTACTGCCGTACCGCAAGGACTAGAGCAAGGATTTGACCAGCAAGGCGGTCAGCAGGATGGCAATCAGGCTGAGCAGGAAGTTCTGCCGTTTCTGCTCGCGCATCAGGTGCATATAACCCTCCACCAGCAAATCGCTCTTGGCCGCCGACAAGGCCTCGTTCAGCTTGCGCGGCAGCGTGGGCAGGGTGGTAGCCCATTGCGGGGCCTCCTGCTTGAGCGTGCGCAACATGCCGCGCCAGCCAATCTGCTCGTTCATCCACTTGGTGAGGAAGGGCTTGGCGGTATCCCACAAGTCCAGTTCCGGGTCCAGTTGACGCCCCAGGCCCTCGATATTGAGCAGGGTTTTCTGCAGCAATACCAGTTGCGGCTGGATTTCCACATTGAAGCGGCGGCTGGTTTCAAACAGGCGCAGCAACACCAGGCCAAAGGAAATCTGCGACAGCGGCTTTTCAAAGATGGGTTCGCACACCGTGCGTACTGCCGCTTCCAGCTCTTCGGCCCGCGTCTCTTTCGGCACCCAGCCCGACTCGATATGCGCAGTGGCCACGCGGTGGTAGTCACGGTTGAAGAAGGCCAGGAAGTTGACCGCCAGATAATGCTTGTCCTCGTCGGTCAGGCTGCCGACGATGCCGAAATCCAGCGCGATATAGCGGCCATCTTCCGCCACAAAGATATTGCCCGGATGCATGTCGGCATGGAAAAAACCGTGACGGAATACCTGGGTGAAGAAGATTTCCACCCCGAAGCGCGACAGCTTGCGCAGGTCCACGCCCTGCTCGCGCAAGCGGTCAATCTGCCCCACCGGCGTGCCGTGCATCCATTCCAGCGTCAGCACCTGCCGGTTGCTGTAGTCGTAAAACACTTCCGGCACGATCAGCATGTCCGAACCGGTAAAGTTGCGCCGCAACTGGGAGGCATTAGCCGCCTCGTGCATCATGTCCAGTTCGTCGTGCAGGTATTTGTCGAACTCGGCCACCACCTCGCGCGGCTTCAGCCGCTTGCCGTCGATGAAAAAGCGTTCCACCCAGCCGGCCAGCGTGGCCATCAAGGCCAGGTCCTGCTCGATCACCGGCTGGATGCCGGGGCGCAATACCTTCACCGCCACTTCGCGGCCACGGCTGCCATCCGGCTGTTTCAGCCAGGCCTTGTGGACCTGTGCCACCGAGGCACTGGCCACCGGGGTGATCTCAAAATCCACGTACAAATTCTCTACGGGCTGGCCAAAGCTCTGTTCGATCACCTGCCGCGCCAGCGCACCATCAAACGGGGCGACACGGTCCTGCAACTGTGCCAGCGCGTCGGCATAGTCCGGCGGCAACAAATCGCGCCGGGTGGACAGCACCTGGCCGAACTTGACGAAGATCGGCCCCAGGCTTTCCAGCGCCAGCCGGACACGTTCCGGCAGCGGTGCGCTGATATCGCGCGGCACCGGGCACAGTTTCAGCAAACTGTGGACAAAGCCCAGCCGGGAATGGCCCTGGAAAAAATCATCCAGGCCATAGCGGTACAGCGTGGAAACAATCTTGAAAAAACGCGAAATCCGCATAATGAGAACGGGCTTGCCCTTATTCCTTGGTTTGCGCCAGCGCCGCTTCCAGCCGCGCCAGTCGTTTTTCGCTGCGCGCTACATCGTCACGCAGGCCATCCACTGCGGCCACAAAGCCGCCCACCGCCTGGCGGCTGGCCAGCAGGGGCGCTTCTTCTCGCAGGTGTTCCACCCAGTTTTCCAGCAGCCGCCAGGCAATCTCGCCCTTGAAGCCCAGCGAGGCGCGCGCCACGCGTTGCAGGCGGTTGGCTGCCACATCCCCCATGACGCGGGACAGATCTTCGCCAGCATCCCAGCGCAGCCGTGCAATCAGACGGCCAATGGCTGCCGCCAGCTCGGCATCGCCTTCCAGGCTGACATCGCTCAGCGCCGGATCACGGCCACTTACCGCAGCCAGCGCCGCGGCGTGCTGCAAACGGATGGTGGCTTCCGGTTCGCCTTCACAGGCCGCCAGCCAGCCTTGCTCGGTAATCACCCCGCGCACAGTGAGCGGAGCCAGCACAATGCCAACGCGGCGACCGGCATGGCCGGCCAGTTCGGCACGCACGGCGGGCTGCTGCTTGAGCAGATGATTGAATACTGCAATCTGAATGCGCATCGCGTCTTCTCCGGAAGAATGCTGGCTCAGTGCTTCAAGCGGGCAAACAAGAGATTGATGCCCAGCAGGATGAACAGGCCGCCACACAGTTGATCCAGCCGCTGCGCCACACCCTGGCGTCGCAGCCAGTCACCCAGCCGCGCCGACAGCAAGGCCAGCAGCGTACACCAGGCCAGGCCGGTGGCGACAAAGCTCAGCCCCAGAATGACAAAGGATAGGGCGGTGGCACCCGGCTTGACGAACTGCGGCAGGAAGGCGAGGAAAAACAGCGCCACCTTGGGATTGAACAGATTGGTGAAAAAAGCTTCACGCAGGATTTTGCCCGGCCGCGCTGCTTCCAGCCGGGCCGCATCGCTGGCGACACTGCTGCCGGGGCGGCGCAGCATCTTCACCCCCAGCCACAACAGATAGCCCGCCCCCAGCAGCTTCACCGCCAGAAAGGCCATGGCAGATGTCGCCAGCAACGCCGACAGGCCAAATGCCGCCAGCAGGGTGTGGCCCAGACTGCCCAGGCCTATGCCCAGCGCCGACAACAGCCCCACCTTGCTGCCCTGTGCCGTACTGCGGCCCAGAATGTAGAAGGTGTCCGGGCCGGGCGTCAGGTTAAGCAACAAGCCTGCCGCCATGAAGGCCCACAGATTGGTGATGCCATCCATGGCGCGTGTCCTTACAGTTTGTAGCCCTTGTGCAGCGCCACCACGCCGCCGGTCATGTTGTGGTAGTCCACCTTGCCGAAACCGGCTTCCAGCATCATGGCCTTCAGGGTTTCCTGATCCGGATGCATGCGGATGGATTCGGCCAGGTACTGGTAGCTGTCGGCATCGCCGGCCACCATCTTGCCCATCACCGGCAGCGCCTTGAAGGAATAGAAGTCATAGAAGGGCGACAGCGGTTTCCATACCTTGGAAAACTCCAGCACCATCAGCTTGCCGCCCGGCTTGAGCACACGGCACATTTCCTTCAGCGCGGCGTCCTTGTGCGTCATGTTGCGCAGGCCGAAGGCCACCGACACGGCGTCGAAATAATTGTCCGGGAACGGCAGTTTTTCCGCATCGGCCAGCGATACCGGCAGGATCAGGCCTTCGTCCAGCAGGCGGTCACGGCCCACGGTCAGCATGGAGCTGTTGATGTCGGTCAGCCACACTTCGCCCTTCTTGCCCACGCGCTTGCTCCAGCCGCGCGCCAGGTCGCCGGTGCCGCCGGCGATGTCCAGCACCTTGTCACCGGGTTTCACGCCGGAGGTGGTGAGGGTGAAGTGCTTCCACACGCGATGCAGGCCACCGGACATCAGGTCGTTCATCACGTCGTACTTCTTGGCGACAGAGTGGAAAACCTCGGCTACCTTGCCGGCCTTTTCACTCTCGGCCACCGTCTTGAAGCCAAAATGCGTTTCTTGATCCATATTCACTCCCTGCTCGCGCCTGCGGCGGCGAGGCGATTCAAATAATCCTGCCAGTACGCTTCCTGCCGCGCGCCCAGCTCGTAAAGGTAAGACCAGCTATAGAGGCCACTGTCATGGCCATCGTCAAAAGTGATTTTCAGCGCGTAGTGGCCTACCGGCTCCAGCGCGGTGATGCCGACATGGCGCTTGCCGGTTTGCAATACTTCCTGCCCCGCGCCATGACCGCGCACTTCAGCCGAAGGCGAGTACACGCGCAAATATTCAGCCGGCAACTGGAAACGGGCACCGTCCTCGTAACTGATTTCCAGCGTGCGGGACACTGCATGCAAGGTGATTTCCTGCACTTGCGGGCTATCGGGAGTCAATCCTGCCATGTCTGCCTCATCTGTGGGTAAGGGGTTCAGCCCTGTTCGTCCTTGCGCTCCAGCAGCATGGCGTCGCCATAGCTGAAGAAGCGGTATTCCTGCTGCACTGCATGGGCATAGGCCGCGCGCATTTCCGCATAGCCGGCAAAGGCCGACACCAGCATCAGCAGGGTGGATTTGGGCAGGTGGAAATTGGTGAGCAGGCGGTCCACCACGCGGAAGCGGTAACCCGGCGTGATGAAGATATCCGTCTCGCCACGGCCAGCCACCAGCTCGCCGCTGCGCGCAGCGGATTCCAGCGCGCGCATGCTGGTGGTGCCAACGGCCAGCACCTTGCTGCCACGGGCATGGGCGGCCTGGATCAGATCGTAAGTGCGTTGCGGCACGTCGTAGATTTCGCTGTGCATCTTGTGGTCGGCAATGTTTTCCACCCGTACCGGCTGGAAAGTGCCCGCGCCCACGTGCAGGGTGACATAGGCCAGTTCCACGCCCTTGGCCTGCAAGGCCGCCAGCATTTCTTCGGTAAAGTGCAGGCCGGCAGTCGGCGCGGCTACCGCGCCTTTTTCCCGCGCATAGACGGTCTGGTAGCGTTCGTCGTCCTCGCCTTCGGCCGTTCTCTCTATATAGGGAGGCAGCGGCAGCTTGCCGGAGGCGTCCAGAATGTCGAACAGATTGTCCTCGGCCAGAAAGCGCAGCTTGAACAGCTCGCCCTCACGGCCCAGCATTTCGGCTTCCCAGCGTTCGGCAAAAATCAGCCGGGTGCCGGGCTTGGGCGACTTGGAAGAACGGACATGCGCCAGCGCGGTGTGCTCGTCCAGCACCCGCTCGATCAGCGCTTCAATCTTGCCGCCGCTGGCCTTTTCGCCAAACAGCCGCGCCTTGATCACGCGGGTGTCGTTGAACACCATCACGTCGCCGGGGGCAAGCAGGCTGGCAAAGTCGGCAAACTGACCGTCGCTGAGGGTAGGGCCGGCAACATGCAGCAAACGGCTGGCACCACGCACGGCAGGCGGGTGCTGGGCAATCAGGTGATCAGGCAGGTGGTAATCAAAATCAGACAGCAGCATGGTGTGAAGCTCGAATCAAAACCGGCAAATTATACCTGCGACCGCCTGCACCGGCACGGACTTGTTCGGGATCGGGCCGAATTTGAGCTTGATCAAGGGCGTACCGCAAGAAACTGTAAAAAATTTGCCACCGTTTAAAATGCGGTTCACTGTAGTGCATTCGCTCGAAATGGCGGGCTTTCCGGGTAAACCAGCAGGTGTGGACCGATATCAAACAACCGTTTGAAATACTGGAAAAGCTAGACATCGTGTCGCCATTTGCGGCAAACTCGCGCCCATGTTGAACTCAGGAGCAAAGCTTTGACCGGAAAAATCCTTGTGCTGCACGGCCCCAATCTCAATCTGCTTGGAACACGGGAACCACAGCACTATGGCCGGGATACGCTTGCCTCCATCAACCAGCGGCTGACCGAACAGGCCAGCGCCGCCGGTTTCGAGCTTGAGGCGCTGCAAAGCAACGCCGAACACCTCTTGATTGAGCGCGTTCATGCCTGCATGACAGACGGAACGTCGTTCATCATCATCAATCCAGCGGCCTTCACCCATACCAGCGTTGCCCTGCGTGACGCGATTTCCGGGGTAAAGGTGCCATTCATAGAAGTACACCTGTCCAACGTCCACGCCCGCGAACCCTTCCGCCAGCATTCGTATTTTTCCGATCTGGCGGTAGGTGTGATTTGCGGCCTGGGCGCCCAGGGCTATGAACTGGCACTTGCGCACGCCATCCGGCGTCTGTCCGCGCAAGCCTGAGCATAATAAAGTACATCCCATCCGAAGGATTACCATGGATCTGCGTAAACTGAAGAAACTGATCGATCTCGTCGAAGAATCCGGCATTGCCGAACTCGAAGTGACCGAAGGGGAAGAAAAAGTCCGCATCACCCGCGTATCGGCCAATACCCAGCAAATTGCCTATGCTCAGCCGATGATGCAAATGCCGATGCAACAGCAAGTGGCCGCGCCGGCTGCTGCCGCACCGGCCGCCGCTGCCGAAGCCCCGGCGGCCGCCAACAATGCCAATGCACTGAAGTCGCCGATGGTAGGCACCTTCTACCGCTCCGCCAGCCCGGGCTCCAAGCCTTTCGTGGAAGTGGGCCAGAGCGTGAATGCCGGTGATACCCTGTGCATCATCGAAGCCATGAAGCTGATGAACGAAATCGAAGCCGACCGTTCCGGCGTGGTGAAGGCCGTACTGGCCGAAGACGGCCAGCCGGTTGAATACGGCGAGCCGCTGTTCATCATCGAGTAATTCTCTCTGCCTCGCTAATAGACGCCAGAGATGACAGGGGCACGACACCGCGTCAGTGCCCCTGTTGTTTGACGCGCCACCCAACGGACGTCCATACCATGTTTGAAAAAATCCTGATTGCAAACCGCGGCGAAATCGCCCTGCGCATCCAGCGCGCCTGCCGCGAACTGGGCATCAAGACCGTGGTCGTGCATTCCGAAGCCGACCGTGAAGCCAAATACGTCAAGCTGGCCGATGAATCGGTCTGCATCGGTCCGGCCCCGTCGACCAAGAGCTACCTGAACGTACCGGCGCTGATTGCCGCTGCCGAAGTGACCGACGCCCAGGCCATCCATCCGGGTTACGGCTTTTTGTCGGAAAACGCCGACTTTGCCGAACGCGTGGAACAATCCGGCTTCGTCTTCATCGGCCCGCGCCCGGAAACCATCCGCCTGATGGGCGACAAGGTATCCGCCAAGGACGCCATGATTGCCGCTGGCGTGCCCTGCGTACCGGGTTCCGACGGTGCCTTGCCGGATGATCCGGCCGAGATCGTCAAGATTGCCAAGAAAATCGGCTTCCCGGTGATCATCAAGGCTGCCGGTGGTGGCGGTGGTCGCGGCATGCGCGTGGTGCATACCGAAGGCGCACTGATCAACTCGGTACAAATGACCCGTACCGAAGCCGGTGCGGCATTCGGCAACCCGACTGTCTACATGGAGAAATACCTGCAGCAGCCGCGCCATATCGAAATCCAGATTCTGGCCGACGAATACGGCAATGCCATCTATCTGGGCGAGCGCGACTGCTCCATGCAGCGCCGTCACCAGAAAATCATTGAAGAAGCACCGGCACCGGGCATTACCGACGAGCAGCGTCAGCGCATCGGCACCGCCTGCGCCGAAGCGTGCAGCCGCATTGGCTACCGTGGGGCCGGTACTTTCGAATTCCTGTTCGAAAACGGCGAGTTCTACTTCATCGAGATGAACACCCGCGTACAGGTGGAACACCCGGTGACGGAAATGATCACCGGCGTGGACATCGTGCAGGAGCAGATCCGCATTGCTGCCGGCGAAAAGCTGCGTTACAAGCAAAGCGACATCGTGCTGCGCGGCCATGCCATGGAATGCCGTATCAATGCCGAAGACCCTTTCACCTTCGTGCCCTCGCCCGGCAAGATCGAAAGCTATCACCCGGCTGGTGGCCCCGGCATCCGTATCGACTCGCACATCTACCAGGGCTATACCGTGCCGTCGCATTACGACTCCATGGTCGGCAAGCTGATTTCCTATGGTGACAACCGCGATCAGGCCATGGCCCGCATGCGCGTTGCGCTGTCGGAAATCTCCATTTCCGGCATCAAGACCAATATCCCGCTGCACCAGGAATTGTTCATGGATGCCGCCTTCCAGCGTGGCAGCACCAGCATCCACTATCTGGAAGAGCGCCTGTCGCAAATGAAAAAGGGAGACGCATAATGGCCTGGCTGCAAGCCACCATCGATACCGATTCGGCGGTGGCCGAACGCCTGGCCGATGCGCTGATGGACGCGGGCGCGCTGTCGACCGCCATTGAAGACGCCCTGGCCGGTACCGACCAGGAACAGCCCATCTTTGGCGAACCGGGCATGCCGGTGGACAAGCTGTGGAACCACAGCCGCATCATCACCCTGTTTGCCGAAGATGCCGACGTGGCCCTGCTGATTGCCGCCGCCTGCAACGCCTGCAAGCTGGGCATGCCGGTTTACAAGACCGAGCGCGTGGAAGAGCAGGACTGGGTACGCCTGACCCAGTCCCAGTTCGAGCCCATCCGTATCTCGGACCGCTTGTGGATCACCCCCACCTGGCACGACGCTCCGGCTCCGGATGCCATCAATCTGCAGCTTGATCCGGGCCTGGCCTTCGGCACCGGCAGCCATCCCACCACGCGGCTGTGCCTGCAGTGGCTGGATGCGCATATTGCCGGTGGCGAAAGCGTGCTGGACTACGGTTGCGGTTCCGGCATCCTGGCCATTGCCGCGCTCAAGCTGGGTGCGGGCAGTGCCGTGGGCGTGGACATTGATGCCCAGGCCGTGCGTTCCAGCCGCGACAATGCGGACCAGAACAATGTAACCGCCACCTTCTGCCTGCCGGATGCCAATCCGGCAGCCCAGTACGACGTGGTGCTGGCCAATATCCTGGCCAATCCGCTGCGTATGCTGGGTCAGCTGCTGGCCAGCCACGTGAAAACCGGTGGTAAAATCGTGCTTTCCGGTATTCTTGCCGAACAAGCCGACGAACTGTCTGCCATTTATGCGCAGTGGTTTACCATGGACACCCCGGTGTTCGATGAAGGCTGGACCCGACTGACAGGAACCCGACGCCCAAGCGTATGAGCTACACCACACAGTGCCCCAGTTGCCAAACCCGTTTCAAGGTTAACGACCAGCAGCTCTCTGCCGCCAAGGGACTTGTCCGCTGCGGGCGCTGTGCGCATGTATTCAACGCTACCGAACATTTTGTCAGCGCCGAAGCCCCAGCGGCGCCCAGCAGCCCGGTCCCGCCAGCCGTGCAGCCCCCTCCCCCCGCTCCGCCAAGCCCGCCGCCAGCGGCAGCGGACCCGATGGATGACTTCGAGCTGGAACTGCCGGACTTCGACCCGCAAACAGCCGCCAGCGAACCGCCTGGCGACAGTTTCAGCCTGGATAGCACCACACCCGACGTCACCAGCAGCGCCGCCACGCCAGACACCAGCCGCGAAGCGGAAGAATTCCAGCGCGCACTGGCAGAAGCACTCAGCGCCCGCACGAGCACACCGCCTGCGCCAGCCAGCTATGCCACGGCACTTGAGGCGGACGAAGAAGCGCCCGCCCTGCCCGAGGTATTTGGCAAGCAGCGGCGTACTGCAGAGGTGGCAGCGCGCGTAGAGGCCGCCGCTGCCGAGCAAACTGCCGAAGCAGCCCCGGCACGGCCGCAAGCACTGGCGACCGAGGAAACGACAGCGCCAGAACCGCAAGAAGAGGCTAGCGAGCCGCAAGCGAAAACCCACAAACCGCTGCTCACCGTGATCATGGCCCTGCTGGCCATCATCGGCAGTGTTCTGCTGGCCGGGCAGTTGGTCTATTTCAACCGTACCCGCATCGCGGCAGAAGTACCGGAATCCCGTCCGGCCCTGGAGGCATTCTGCAGCATCGTCGGCTGCAAGGTGCCCTGGCCCAGCGACATTGGCCAGGTGCGCACTGAGTGGTCGGAGCTGGCCTTTGTCCCCGAACATGCCAACCTGATCCAGTTGTCGGCCACGCTGAAGAACCACGCCGCCTTCGCGCAGAACTACCCGATGCTGGAAGTTTCGCTGAAGGATGCCGATGATCAGGTGCTGATTCGCAAAGTGTTCTCGCCCAAGGAATACCTGAAGGCCGATGACTTCAAACTGCAGCGCTTCAATGCCAATAGCGAAGTCAAGATCACCATGCGACTGGATATCGGCAAGGTGCGCGCCATGGGTTACAGCCTGTACTGGTTCTACCCCTGAGCCCTGTTAAGTGTCAAAAAAGCGGCCTGTGCCGCTTTTTTTTCGTCCTTGATCAAGAAATCCCCGATCGCGCCTTGTATTTGCCGGCAGCCTGTCCACCATGAAAAGACAAGGAGGCCGCATGGACGATTTCACATTGCTTTATGGCGACGACAGCATCCCGGTGGCAGGCAGTTTTCCTCAGGCCGGACACTACCTTCCCAGCTTCATGCTGGTGGACGAGCACAAGCGCGACGTGGCGCTGGAGGTTTTTGGCGGCAGCCCGAAAGCCATCATCACCCTGCTGTCACTGGACGAGAATGAGCACGGCGGGCTGGCGCTGCTACAAGATACCCGCCGCTTTCTGGAAAGCTGGCCGGAGCTGGCCATCATCGTCATCACGGTGGACTCCCCCTCCTCGCTGCTGCGCTGTCGGCGGGAACACGGCCTGCCGGGCGTGACACTGCTTTCCACCCTGCGCGGGCGTGACTTCCACAAGCAGTACGGCGTGCTGGCGCTGGGCTATCCACTGAGCGGCTATACCGTGCCAGCCATGCTGATTGCCGATGGCGACAACCTCATCCACTACGCCGAGCGCTTGCACAACAGCAAGGGCCGCTTCGACCAGGATGCCATTGCCGCCTTGCTGGCGGCGGCGGAGACACCGGATAGCACCGCCAGCAGCTGAGCCACAGTCCGGATTGAAAACCGTGGGGCGGTGATGACGCATTGCCGCCCCAAAAGTTTCCTAAAATTGAACACCATGAGTAAACAAACGATTAAATAAATTGGTATTTATTGAAAAATAAATGGTCAATATACTGAACCCAAGCTGTAAGACACAGCAGTCCCCACACTCAGCAAGGAGCACAGTATGAAAACCCTGGCCATCGCCCTGATTACCCTGATCACCAGCAGCGCAGCATTTGCTCATGATGTCGACAACAACCCGCCGACTCCTGCCACCGTCAGCGCCTGGCAAGCCGAGCAGCAAGCCATCCGTGATGAGTTTGCCAAGCTGCCGGCAGCCGAACAACAACGCATCCAGAAAATCAATGCCTACTGGGATGCGCAAAGCCTGCGTGAAAACCAGCGCACTCACTAAGCCCGATCGGGCCGCGCTGCTGGCAAGTGCCAGCATGAAAAAAGCCTCCGCAACGGAGGCTTTTTGCATGCGTGTCAGCCGGCATCATTGCAAGGCACCGCCCCCTTCAGACTTGGGCGCACGGCTGAGCAAGCCTTCCACCACCCGGTGGGGTTCATTGCCCTGATACAGCAAGCCGCACACTGCGGCGGTAATCGGCATTTCCACTTCCAGGCGCTCGGCCATGGTCAGGACTTCACGCGCCGTGCTCACCCCTTCGGCGACATGGCCCAGCTCGGCCAAGATCACGTCCAGTGATTTGCCTTCTGCCAGCTTCAGCCCCACCTGACGGTTACGCGACAAGGCACCGGTGCAGGTCAGAATCAGATCTCCCATGCCGGCCAGTCCCATCATGGTCTGCTGACTGGCACCCAGCGCGCTGGCCAGGCGGGTGATTTCCGCCAGCCCACGGGTAATCAGCGCAGCACGGGCATTCATGCCGAAACCAAGGCCATCGGCCACACCGGTGGCAATGGCCATCACGTTCTTGACCGCCCCGCCGACTTCCACTCCCACCAGATCATCATTGGCATACAGGCGCAGCAGCGGGCTGTGCAATTCGCGGGCGATACGGCGGGCAAATTCGCCATCATCTGCCGCAATGGTGACAGCGGCAGGCAGGCCCTCGGCCACCTCACGGGCAAAGCTGGGACCGGACAGCACGCCGCAGGGGTGGTCTGGCGGCAATTCTTCGGCCACCACCTGATGCGGTAACAGGCTGGAACCTGCTTCGAATCCCTTGCAGGCCCACAAGATGGGCGGCAGTTCGGATGACAGCGCAGTCAGCGCCCGCAGCGTGGGGCGCAAACCGGCAATCGGGGTGACGATCAGGATGAGTTCCGCCCCCTGGATGGCACGCGGCAACTCGGCAGTCAGGGTGATGGAATCGGGAAAGGGGCAGTCGGGCAGATAGCGGCGATTGACGCGCTCGGCAGCCAGTTCAGCCATCAATGCGGCATCACGTCCCCACAGGCTGACATCATGGTGACGGGCAAAGGCCAATGCCAGTGCGCTACCCCAGGCACCGCTTCCCAGTATCGCCAGTTTCATGGTTTACAAACCCCACAGGTCGCTGATGCGGGCAAAGCCGGTACTGCCATCACGATGCTTGATGCGTACCCAGCCATCCTTCGGTGCTTCCTGCCATTGCAGTACGCCATCACGGGCAACCGAGAACACGGGTTTGCCATCGGCAGCGGGGCTGTCACGCACCACCGCCTGGTCTGCAGTCACCAGCAGCCAGCGTTGGCTGGAAAGGGCTGCATGCGGAATCCAGGCGATGCCGCCAGTGGCATCGCGCACGCGGGACCATTCCTTCTGGCTGGACAGGACTTCAACCGGATAATAACGGCTGACCACGAACAGCTTTTTGGCACTCAGCGCAGGCGCCTCGTACAGCGCCACGCCGGTTTCCTTGACCGAACGGAACTCCAGAGCCTGTGCCGGCAGGGCGTACAGCCCGGCCAGCATGGCAGTGACAGCGACGAGGCGGCGCAGCATCAGGCGTTGCCGGCTTCGGCTTGCTGAGCACGCTGCTGCATGTACAGCGCTTCGAAGTTGATCGGCGACAGCAGCACCGGCGGGAAGCCGGCACGGTTTACCAGGTTGGACACGGTTTCGCGCGCATACGGGAACAGGATGTTCGGGCAGGCAACACCCAGGATAGGTTCGATGTCTTCGGTCGGTACGTTTTCGATGCGGAAGATGCCAGCTTCGGTCACTTCGCACAGGAACATGGTTTTTTCCGGCAGCTTGGCAGTCACGGTCACGGTGAGGGCCACTTCGAAGAAGCCATCGTCAATCTGCTTGCCTTCGCTGGCCAGTTGCATGTCGATTTCCGGCTGGGCCGCTTCCAGATACACCTGGGGAGCGTTCGGCACTTCCAGGGACAGATCTTTTACATAGATTTTTTCGATGGAAAATACCGGTTGCAGCTCTTGTTGTTCGCTCATGTCTTGTCTCGCACTTGGCCGTCAGACAACGGCCGGTTAGTCAGGAAATCAAGCACGCATCATCGCATGAAAGCACGGCGTGCTGCCAGTGGGGGGCAGGTGGATTAAACAGCTTGGCAGATGCGGCTTGATGCCGATCAATCAGCCAGCAGCACTTCGAGCTTGCCAGCCTGGTTAAGAGCAACCAGATCGTCGCAACCACCGACATGGGTGTCGCCGATATAGATTTGCGGCACGGTGCGGCGGCCGGTGCTGCTCATCATCCGGTCACGGGCTTCCGGGTCCAGATCGATGCGGATTTCCTCGATATCGCTTACTCCCTTGCTGGCCAGCAGTTGTTTGGCGCGGATGCAGTAAGGGCAGACTGCGGTGGTATACATGGTGACGTGTTTCATGAAAAACCTGTTGATGCGTGGTGGGTTCAGGGTTGCATTATAGCGTCAGGCACTGTGTTCGCGCTGTTGTCTGGCACGCTGCGGTCAAAGCGGCGGATCAGGTCGGCAACAATGCCATCCAGCGCCGGCCCCATGGCCAGCGCGCGCGGGCTGTTGACGATGGCCACGATGGCCAGCCGGCGTCCATCGGCGGCCTGCCAGTAGCCGGCCAGTGCCTTCACGTCCTTGAGTGTGCCGGTTTTCATCCGCAGCCGCGGACCGGTTGCGGCAAAGCGGCGCTTGAGTGTGCCATCCTCACTGGCCAGCGGCAGGGTGGCCAGCAATTCATTGCCATAAGGGCCGCGGGCGGCATTGAGCAGTACCTGCCCGAGCAGCCGTGCCGACACCCGCTCGCGGCGGGACAGGCCGCAGCCGTTTTCCAGCACCAGCGCCTCGTCGGAAATATGCTGCTCGGCCAGTAAACGGCGCACGGCATGCTGCGCATCGGCCGGGGTGTCGCCACTGCTGCCGTCTTCTCGCCCCAGCGTGAGGTAGACGGTGCGCGCCATGGTGTTATTGCTGTACTTGTTGATATCGTTCAGTGCCACGCTAAGCGGCTCGGACTGGAACTGCGCCAGGGTGCGCGCCCCCGCCGGTGCGCGGCCCAGCGCCATGCCTTGCGGGCCGCTGCCACCCAGTTCGCTCCACAGGGCGGCAAAGCTTTGCGCGGCAAAGTCATTCTGATCCAGCACATTCACATAAGCCTGGCTGCCATCACAGGCGGCGGGCAGCTTGCCACTGACTTCAATCTGGCTGCCTTGCTGGCGGATATGTACCCATTGGCGCACATCCGGGCAGGTGCTGGCGGTGTCGCCGCCATTGCCCAGGCTGGCTTGCAGCCGGACACCTGCCAGTGGCGGATCCAGCGCCACGCGCACACCGTTGCCATCATTGAAAAAGCGCAGCCAGGCTACTTTCAGTCCGGTAAGGTGGGTATCCGGCTCCACGGTAAAGGACTTGCCTTCGTCCCCGCCAAAATTGTCTGCCGTGCCTATGCTGCTAAAAGCGCTCTTGTCCAGCAGCAGCCTGCCTTCTATCTGCCGGATGCCGCGCAGGCGCAGGCTGTGCAGCAGGGTTTGCAGATCGGCCATGCCAAAGCGCGGGTCGCCGGCCCCCACCCAGACCAGATCCCCCTTGAGTACGCCGTTTTCCACCGCCGCTGCCGATACCAGCCGGGTGGTCCAGCGATAGCCGGGCTTGAGTCTGTTGAGTGCCACCCAACTGGTGATCAGCTTCATGGTGGAGGCCGGATTGACTGCGGCATCGGCACGCAGGCTGGCCAGTTCGGCCCCGCCTTCCACCGGCGCGGCCCAGATGGCAACTTCGTCGGCCCGCAAACCATGCAGATCCAGCGCCATGGCCGAGAGAGAAACTGCGCTCAGGCAGCCGGCAATACATGCAACTACAGACTTCATTACATCTCCTGCGGGTCCACATCCAGCGACCAGCGCAAACCGCGCCCATGCTGACGCGCCAGGGCATCCAGCAAAGGGGGTAATTGATCAAGAAAACGATGCAGGGCCTGACGACTGGGTGATTCCAGCACCAGTTGGGCGCGTTCACGATTGGCCAGCCGTACCATCAGCGCGGGTGCCGGACCGGAAATCAGCACCTCCTCCGCCAGTGGCTGCACTTGTGCGCGCACCTGGGTGAGGAAGGCGTTGGCCTGTGCCAGCTCAGTGGCATCGGCACGCAGCAGGGCCTGGTAGACGGCGGGTGGAAAGGCGGCCAGGCGGCGCTCCTGCAGCAAGCTGGCAGCAAAACCGTCAAAATCATGCGCCACCAGGGCCTGATACAGCGGATGGTCCGGCCATTGGGTCTGCACCAGGACCTCACCCGGCGCATCGGCACGGCCAGCACGGCCTGCCACCTGGGTGAGCTGGGCAAACAGCCGCTCGGATGCACGATAATCGGCCGAGTACAGCCCGCCATCGGCATTCAGCACTGTCACCAGCGACAGGGTACCAAAATCATGCCCCTTGGCCAGCATCTGGGTGCCGACCAGCATGTCGACTTCACCGGCATGGACCTGGCGGTAGATTTCATCCCATGCTTGTTTGCGCTGCGTGGTATCGCGGTCGATGCGCAGGATGCGGGCGCTGGGAAACAGCCTGCCCAGCGCCGACTCCAGCCGCTGCGTACCCTCACCCAGCGGCTTGATATCCGGCGCGCCACACTCCGGGCAGGCATGCGGTACCGCTTCTTCCCAGCCGCAATGGTGACAGCGCAGCTTGCGCTCCATCAGGTGCAACACCAGCCTAGTGGAACAGCGTGGACAGCCGCTGGTCCAGCCGCAATCGGTGCAGGCCAGCACCGGCGCAAAACCGCGCCGATTGATGAATACCAGGCTCATTTCACCGCGTTCCAGCCGACTGGCCAGCGCCTTGATCACCGCATCGGACAAGCCTTCCGTCAACTTGGCGCGGCGGGTGTCCACCAGCCGCACCGTCGGCAGCCGTGCGGCGCCATGGGCGCGCTGGCTTAGCGTCAGCTTGCGGTAGCGTCCGGCCTCGACATTGGCCACGGTTTCCAGGCTGGGCGTGGCACTGCCCAGGATGATGGGAATGCCGGCCTGCCGGGCGCGCCAGATGGCCAGATCCCTGGCGTGGTAGCGCAGCCCATCCTGCTGTTTGAACGAGCCATCATGCTCTTCATCCACCACGATCAGCCCCAGGCGCGGCATGGGTGTGAAAACGGACAGGCGGGTACCGATGACAATATCCGCCCGCCCCTGCCAGGCATCCAGCCAGTTGCGCAGGCGCTCTCCGTCGGCCAACTGGCTGTGCTGCACGGCAATCCGGCTGGCGGGAAAGCGCTGGATGAAGCGCTCCACCAATTGCGGGGTCAGATTAATTTCCGGCACCAGCACCAGCACTTGTTGACCGGCAGCCAGACTGGGCGCAATGCGCTGCAGATAAACCTCGGTTTTGCCGCTGCCGGTGATGCCATGCAGCAGCCAGCTCTGGAAGCCTGAGGGCTGGGCGGTGAGCGCGCTCAGCGCTGCTTGCTGGTCATCATTCAGGTGTGGTGCAGGTCCCAGCTCCAGCGGCACGCGCTCCGGGCTAACCCGCCTGATGCGTTCCTCGGCCAGCCAATCGGCAAGTATCTTGCCGGCCTGTGGCGTCACTTGGCGGGCCTGTGCCTGGGTCAGTGCGCCATCCCCCAGTGCCTGCCACAAGGCCAGCCGGGCACGCTGCCGCGCCGGCGGCGCTTCGGCTTCGCCCTTGGCCGTCAGGGCAAAGGGGCGCTCATCCGGTGGAATGATGTCGCGGGCTTCACGCAAGCCGGTAGGGAGGGCGGTAAACAGGGTCTGGCCCAGTGGAAAGTGATAGTACGCGGCGGCGAAGTTCACCATGGCAAGAAAATCCGCCGGCAAGGGTGGCAGCGCATCAAATACCTGCGCAACTTCCTTTAGCTGCGTTTCCGGCAAACCCTCCGGGGGTATGCCAGTGACAACCACGCCACACAACTGCCGTGTGCCAAAGGGAACCGCCACCCGCTGGCCGGGTATGACATCAAAATGAGACAGGTAGGTAAATGCGCCAAACAGGGGCAGATCGACCACCACCTGAACTCTCTGAGAAGCCACGGTAAATATTCCCTTTACACCAAACCCAGTTCCGACAAGGCTTTGCGCCATCTATGCACAGAAGCTGTGGATATCTTTGTGAACAACTCTGCATCCCGGCATGGAAAGGCCATTAAATCAGCATTTCCACTAGATTGCACAAAAATTAATCAGAAAAATATTCCGTTTATTTTCAATAACTTGCAAACACTGCACTAATTTTGCTCACCGGGCTTGACAAGGCAGAGCAGAGGAGGTTCCCGATGTGCATAACTCTGAGAACACCAGTCTCCACTGCTGTCAACACCCACTTTGACAGTAAGGAAGATTTCTGCAAAGCCGCATGCAAAAGCACGCCCATGGCAGCACGATACCCCACCCTGTCACAGCAGGATGAGCAGGAAAAAACCGGCGGCAACGTTAAATCAATTTGAAATAAGGCAGGAATAAACAGTTTTATCCTTGCAAATGACAAACAGACCGGGGCTTGCCCCCGGCCTGTCCAAATGACTTACTGATGATACTGACGCGACAGGCGATGCACCGCCTCAACCAGCGCGGCGGCGTGGGCCGGATCGGCGTGCTGGGAAATGCCATGGCCCAGGTTGAACACATGTCCTGAGCCCTGGCCATAAGCCGCCAGAATGCGGCCGGCTTCCGCCTCGATGGCTGCGGGAGAGCCAAACAGGGCATTCGGGTCGAAATTGCCTTGCAGCGCCACCTTGTCCCCCACACGGGCACGCGCCTGGCCGATGTCCGTAGTCCAGTCCAGACCGACACAATCCGCACCGATGGCCGCGATGTCTTCCAGCCACTGCCCACCATTCTTGGTGAAGACAATCACCGGCACACGGCGGCCATCGACCTCACGCTTAAGACCGGCCACGATGCGTTGCATATAGGCCAGCGAGAATTCCCGGTAGGCGGCGTGACTGAGCGCACCACCCCAGGTATCGAAGATCTGTACCGCCTGCGCCCCGGCATCGATCTGGGCATTCAGGTAGTCGGTCACCGTCTGGGCATTGACCGCCAGGATGTGGTGCAGCAGCTCAGGACGGCTGTACAGCATGGCCTTGACGTGACGGAAGTCGTCCGAACCGCCACCTTCTATCATGTAGCAGGCCAGGGTGAAGGGGCTGCCGGAAAAACCGATCAGCGGCACACGTCCATCCAGCGCCTTGCGGATGCTGGCCACGGCATCGAATACATACTGCAGCTTGTCCAGCACCGGCACCTGCAAGGCGCGGATGGCGCTTTCATCGCGCAGCGGGCGTTCAAACTTGGGGCCTTCGCCCTCGGCAAAGTACAGGCCCAGGCCCATGGCATCCGGCACGGTGAGGATGTCGGAAAACAAGATAGCGGCATCCAGCGGAAAACGATCCAGCGGCTGCAGGGTGACTTCGGTAGCAAAATCAGGGCTGGTACACAGGCCCATGAAGCTGCCGGCACGGGCGCGGGTGGCGCGGTATTCCGGCAGATAGCGGCCGGCCTGGCGCATCATCCAGATGGGTGTGTATTCAACCGGCTCCTTCAGGAGCGCACGCAGGAAGGTGTCATTCTTGAGCTGGGTCATGTCGGTATCGGCTTGCGAGCCTGGAATGATTAAAGTCAGCCGGCATTATACCCATCCCTGCCCTGCGCAGGGGTATTACCGGCAGACTGGTCGCCGGCAGGACACGCCATTGTCCGACAAACATCTGGCGGATAAATCCCCCATCCCAGCACAGGCCGGCCGCGGCAAAATGCTGCGGCAAGGCCTGCCAGCCCAGTTGGGGCCAGCGCTGATGCACACCGCGCAAGTGGCTGTTGAGCAGACACAGGCCCAGCCAGCGCGGCAGTGCCAGATTGGCCGCCTGCCGCGCACAGCCCAGTGGCTGGCCGGCAAAGCAGACATGGTCGGTGAGGGAAATCAGCACCGCGCGCAGCCACCAGGCCAAGCACAACATCCAGTGATGCTGGCCGTACACCAGCAAGGACAGGAGCGGTAACAGGCAGGCCAGCACGCCATCCATGCGCGCCGTCCCTTGCCGGCCACTGGCTTGCACGCGCCGGCACAAGCGTGGCCACAACGGCACCCGCTGCTGCAGCCAGGACCAATGTGCGGCCGCAGGATAGCTCAGCAGCAAGAGACTGCCAGCCCAGGCCAGCACATAAGCGCCACCACACAGACGCAGGCACAGCAGTAACTGGCGTTGGCGGGCGGGTTCCGCTCCTGGCTCATAAACCTCTACCCGGCATAGTGTGGTGCGGCTGTAACGGTGGTGCAGCAGATGCGCCTGCCGCCACACATCAAACGGCAGGCCCAGGCTGATCGCCAGCAAGCGCCCGGCCAGCCGGTTATAGCGCCGGGAGGGGAGCAGCCGACCATGGGCAGCCTCATGCAGCAGTTGCCAGCGCAAGGGAATCAGCAGCAGTGCCGCCAGCAACAGCAAGCCATAGGCCGGGTGCAGCCAGGCCATGGCCAAAGGCACGGCCACCAGTTCTACCAGCCACAGCCGCAAGGCCAGCAGCAACAGCAGCATATTGGTGCGCAAGGGAAGGCGGGGAAGAGACATCAGGGCTCCGGCTGCCGGGTTCGCGCCACAGTCTGCGGGCTTTGCATGAAATGCATGTGACGCCCGCCGCGCCAGAGCGAATCAAAGCCAGCCGCTCAAGCCCAGCAGCGCGCCGCCCGCCAGCAGCCACAGCGGATTGATGCGCGTGCGCCACGCCAGCAGCGTTGTTGCCGCACATAGCAGCCAGCCTGCCGGATGCTGGTTGGCCGCCTCGCTCATCAGCATGGCACTGCCGGCCACCAGGCCGATGGTGAGCGGTGCCAGCC
Organism: Aquitalea magnusonii; assembly: GCF_002217795.2. Taxonomy (NCBI): domain Bacteria; kingdom Pseudomonadati; phylum Pseudomonadota; class Betaproteobacteria; order Neisseriales; family Chromobacteriaceae; genus Aquitalea; species Aquitalea magnusonii. The sequence continues at coordinate 152,498 of NZ_AP018823.1, read as the reverse complement.
CGCGCTCGATGGCACGCCGCCAGGGCGAGGCATGAAAGCGCTGCCACAGCCGGGCCACGTAATAACACAGCAGGGACGATGGCCCGCACATGCCCACCGTAGCCACCAAGGCACCGGCCAGTCCGGCCACCTTCCAGCCGATCAGGCTGACCACCAGCACATTGGGGCCAGGCGCGGCCTGAGCGATGGCAAACAGGGCGGCAAATTCCTGGCCCGTCATCCAGTGATGGCTTTCCACCACGTAGTAGTGCATTTCCGGAATCAAGGTAACCGCCCCGCCCACCGCCATCAGCGAGAACAGGGAAAAACTGGCCAGCAAGGATAGCAGGATCAACATGCCTCCCCTCCTTGCCGCTGGCGACGGCGGGCCAGCCATATCGAAACCGGGCCAAGCAGCAACAGCACCGGCAGCAAGGGCCAGCGCAAGATGCCGACGGCGATGAAGGTCAGCATGGCCATCAGCAAGGCCAAGGGATGCCGTTCAATCTTCTCCCCCATGCGCAGCACCATGGCCAGCAGCAAGCCTGCCGCCGCAGACGCCAATCCATGCAGCGTGCCTTGCACATCGGGCAGATTACGGTAGTGGTCATACAGCACCGCCATGCCCAGTACGATGACCAGCGGTGCCAACATCAAACCGGCCACGGCCAGCCAGGCACCGGCCACACCATGAAAACGCGCGCCGATGGCAATCGACATATTGACGATATTGGGGCCAGGCAGAATCTGGCCCAGGCCCAGCAGTTCGGTAAATTCTTCTTCGGAGAGCCAGCGCCGCTGTTGCACCAGCATGCGATGGGCCAACGGCAACACACCGCCAAAGCCGCTCAGGCCAATGCTGAAAAAGCCGATGAACAACTGCCGCCGGTTGGGAATATTGAGTGTGGGATTCATATGGCAAGGCTAGCGTGCTCCGGTGTACACAACAAACGAGTTTTTATGGCATTGCTTGTGCGCTAGACTCACCAGCATGAATCGTAGACTCCCACCGCTCAATGCACTGAAAGCCTTTGAATCCGCAGCCCGGCAAGGCAGCTTCAGTGCGGCTGCCCAGACGCTTTATGTGACGCATGGTGCCATCAGCCGCCAGATACAACAGTTGGAGGACTGGCTGGGAGTGGCCCTGTTTGAACGTCATGGCCGTCGGGTACGCTTGTCGGCTGCCGGGCAATCCTATCTGCCCGCCATCCAGGCGGCGCTGGATGGCATTGCGGGTGCCACGGAAAAACTGATTGCGCGCAAACAGGGGCGGCGACTCAACATCAATGTCACCCCGACGCTGGCCATGCACTGGCTATTGCCCAGGCTTACACGCTTTCAATTGCGCTATCCCGGGGTGGAACTGCGCCTGGCAACCTCGGACGCCAGCATCAACAACCAGAATGCCGACTTCGACATTGCCATCCGGCGTGGCAAGGATCACTGGCATGGTTTTGTATCGCACGCTTTTCTGACCGAGCGGGAAATTCCGGTGTGCAGCCCGGCCTTGCTGGCGCGTCAGCCCATCCGCCAGCCAGCCGATCTGGCCGCCCACACCCTGCTGCATTCGGAAACCCGACCGGTTGCCTGGTCGCGCTGGCTGGCGGCAGCCGGCGTGCCCGGCCTGCAATCGGCCGCAGACCAGCATTTTGATCATTACTATCTGGCCTTGCAGGGGGCGGTGGACGGACTGGGCGTCACTCTGGGCGCATTGCCGGTGATTGAAAGCGAACTGGCCAGCGGCAAGCTGGTGGCACCACTGGATGGGCCGGAAATATCTGTACGCGGTTACTCATGGGCCGTGCCGCAGTCACTGGTGGGCGATGAGCTGGTGGCCGCCTTCTGCCAATGGCTGGAGGAAGAAGGCAGGCCACACCCGGCATGACAGTACAGGGGCAAGTCCAGCCGCACTCAGGGGTGATACCACAGTGCGCTGTCCTGCAAGGGCGTGGCCGCGGGCAGCAGCGGATTAGCCAGCGGAATTTCCTGCCGCTTGGCAAGCGCCAACTGTGACAGCAGTTGGCCGTTATAACGCTGGAATAGCTGGTTGAAACGGCCATCCTTCAATGCCTTGCGCAGGCCCTGCTCCAGTTGGGAGGCCAGCTCGGGCTTGTGCGGGCTGACAAAAAAATACATGGCCGTGGGATAGTGCAGCACCAGATTGCGGTCAATCAGCAGCCCCTTGGCAACCGGAAAAGCCGCCTCGCGCTGCACTTCAATCACACTGCGCGGAAAATAGTCAAAGCGCTTTCTTTGCAGCATGGGAAACAGATTGCCGTAATCCTGACTGGTACGCACCTGCAGCCCGGCATTACGCAAGATGGCGGTATCCGGCCAATCCGCCACCTGGCCGGCCACCAGTCGGGCAAGCTGCCGCACATCGCGAATGCCGGCCAATACATCCGGCTCACTGGCATTGACCAGCGCCACCCGCCAGCCCAGCAAGCCTTTGTCCAGCGGAATGCGGATGGGAATGGCCTGCTGCTCGCGCTCACGGCTGGTCATGCCCCAGAACAGATCAATGCCTCCGTCCCGCTTGCCCATCTGCACCATGGCCCGCGACTGGTTCATGGTGGTGGCCGCCTGCAACTGACAGCGCAGCGCTACCTCGTCACAGGCCAGTTGCAGGAGTGACAGCATGTAGGGCAGGTGCGGGTCTTCCAGCCCGGACACCAGCGCATAACGCACCGGGACCGGCGGCACCGCAGCAGATGCCGACGGAGATAACAGCACAGCAAGCACGCAGCAGACAATCCAGCGGTACATGACATTCTCCCCAGGCCTTCCGCCACCGTTCAGGCCGCAGGTCGGAAAACCGCATACTTCAGACAGAATCAAGAATCCGATTATAGAAAACGAGCCTGGGGTCTAGCCGTCCTTTCGGTCAGTATGACCTAGCCCGGCCTGCACGGCGGCATGGGGCTGGTTACCCGCGCCCAAGCAGCGACGCAAGTACTGGCGCACGCCATCCAGATAGCTGTAGACCACCGGCAGCACAATCAGGGTGAGCAAAGTGGAACTGACCATGCCGCCAATGATGGCGTGTGCCATCGGGCCGCGGGTTTCCGCCCCTTCGCTGCCGCCAATGGCCATGGGCAGCATGCCGAAAATCATGGCCAGACTGGTCATCATGATGGGCCGCAGACGTACCCGGCCCGCGGCCACGATGGCCTCGTTGCGCGTCATGCCTTCCTGGCGTGACTGGTTGATGAAATCAACCAGCAGAATGCCGTTCTTGGCCGCCAGCCCCATCAGCATGATGATGCCGATGACCGAGAACATGTTCAGCGTGGAGCCGCAGAGCCACAAGGCAACAAACACGCCGACAAAGGCCAGCGGCAAGGCCACCATGATGGCCAGCGGCATGGTGAAACTGCGGAACTGCGCCGCCAGGATCATGTAGATGAAAATCACCCCCATGGCCAGGGCCTGCAGCGCGTAGCCCAGCGATTCTTCCATGTCGCGGCGTTCGCCTTCCTCGGCCAATACCACGCCCGCTGGCAGCTTGAGTCCGGCGGTGATCTTGCTGATGTCGGCAAATACCGATCCGGCATCGCGTCCGGCAATATTGCCGGTTACCGTTACTTGGCGCAGCAGGTCTACCCGGTCGATCTGGCGCGGGCTCAGCCCCGGACTCAGCCTTGTCACCGTGGACAAGGGCACCATGCTGGCCGCACCGTTGGCATCAGGACGCCCGGCGACGGTAATGATGTCCAGCAGTTCGTTGCGCCGTTCGCTGCGTGGCACTTGCAGCAGCACATCGTAGTTTTCGCCATCCGGCGCTTCCCAACTGCCCACCACATCGCCGGCCAGCAATTGCGACAAGGTACTGCCCACCCGGTTCAGATCCACGCCCAGGCTGGCGGCGGCATCACGCCGCACTTCCAGCTTGATGGCCGGGTCGGCATCGGACAGGCTGCTTTGCAAATCCCCCACGCCCTTGACCTTGGCCAATTGGCTGATCAGGAGATTGGCCGCGGCATCCAGTTCGCCAAGATTGCTGCCGCGCAAGCCAATATTGATGGGCTTGCCACCCGGCCCCTCCTTGCCCATTTCCTCCACCGACAGGATTTCCACCCCGGCCACGCGATTGGCCAGCGCGCGCGCCTGCTGCATCGCACTGAACAGGCTGTGATGGCGGCTGGTTTTGCTGCCCATATCAACCAGCAACTGGCCATCGGTCTTGCTGGCGCTGAAACTGCTGCTGCCGGCGGTCAACTGGATGGACCGTACTTCAGGCAGTTGGCGCAGCAGGGCTTCCAGTTCGCGTCCCTTGCTGGCGGTGTAGTCCAGCGAGGAGCCCGGCGCCGTTTTGTAGGACAGGGAAAACTTGCCCTTGTCCTGCCGTGGCATGAATTCACCGCCAATACGCGGCACCAGCATGAAGCTGCCCACCAGCAACAGCAGCGCGGCCAGCAACACTGTCTTGCGGTGGTCCAGCACCCAGCGGATGCTGTGTACGTAGTAGTCGGCCAAGCGGTCCAAGGAGCTTTCGCACCAGTCCAGCATGCGCCCCAGCGGACCACGATGGCGGTCGCCATGCTGGTGCGGGTCTGGCCAGATCGACGACAGCATCGGGTCCAGTGTGAAGCTGACCAGCATGGAAATCAGCACCGCTACCGTGACGGTGAGGCCAAACTGGTGAAAGAACTTGCCGATGATCCCGCTCATGAAGCCCACTGGCAGAAACACCGCCACCACGGTAAGGGTGGTGGCCAGCACCGCCAGGCCGATTTCATTGGTGCCATCCAGCGCCGCCTGATAATGGCTCTTGCCCAACTGGCGATGGCGCACGATGTTTTCCCGCACCACGATGGCATCGTCGATCAGCAGGCCGATGGACAGGGAGAGTGCCATCAGCGTCATCAGGTTGAGGGTGAAACCCAGTGCCTGCAAGGCAAACAAGGTGCCAATCAGCGCCACCGGCAGGGTGAGTCCGGTAATCACCGTGCTGCGCCAGCTCCCCAGAAACAGGAACACGATCAGCACGGTCAGGCCGGCACCTTCCAGCAAGGTGGCTTCCACATTGGCCAGCGATTTCTTCACATCCTCCGACTTGTCGTAACTGATGTGTACCTGTGTACCGGCCGGCATGCTGCCTTGCATGTCGTGGATCACCTGTTTCACGCCATCGGCCACCTCCACCACATTGGCACCGCGCGCGGCACGGATATCGATGCCAACCCCTGGCTTGCCATCAATCAGCGTCATGCTGGATGCCTCGGCTTCGGCATCGCTCACCGTAGCCACATCCGACAGGCGGATGGTGCTGCCATTGCGATAGCCGGTAACCAGATTGGCAAAATCCTCCGGCGACTTGAGCTTGCCGCTCACCCGCACATTCATTTCATTGCTGGCGCTGCTGACCGCGCCGGCCGGGTAGTCGCGGTTGCCTGCCCGAATGGCATCGGCCACTTCCTGCAAGGACAGGCCGCTGGATTCCAGCCGGTAGGGGTCCACATCAATGCGGATCTGACGCTTGACGCCACCCACCACCTTGGCTTCGCCAACCCCGGTCACAATCTGCAGGCGCTTTTTCAGGGTGTTGTCCAGCCAGGTGGTGAGCGTGCGCTGCGATACCTGGCTGGAACTGAAGCTGATGGATAATAGCGGCTGGTCGTTGGGGTTGAACTGCGATACCGAGGGGGTATCGATTTCGCGACGGAAGCGCCCCTGCACGCCGCCCACCCGGTCACGCACATCCTGTACCGCCACCGCCGGATCCACGCTCAGGGCAAACTCCACCACGATGGTGGAGCTGCCTTCAAACGAATAGGAACGGATATGCTTGATGCCATTGATGGTATTGATGGCTTCTTCCAGCGGGCGCGTGACTTCGCTTTCCACCACCTCGGGCGAAGCACCGCTGTAATGGGTGCTGACCACCGCCACCGGGAAACGGATGTCCGGCAACTCCTCCACCGGCAGGCGCGACCAGGCAAACAGCCCCAGTACCAGCAAGGCCAGCATCAGGACCGTGGCGAAATAGGGATTGCGCACGCTGACACGGGTCAACCACATGCTTGTCCCCTTATTATTTAAGTTGCGCCGGCAGGGTAACGGCATCCCCGCTGGCCACGCCCAGCAAGGGGGCGGCCAGCACCACCTGACCGGGACTGAGTCCTTCCACCGCCAGCTTGCGCTCGTTTTGCGACCACAGCAGAACCTTGACCGGCTGACGCTTGAGCCGCCCTTGCGTCACCAGCATCACCCAGGGCTGTCCTTGCACATCCTGTACCGCGGTTTGCGGCAGCACCACCTGCCCGTCCAGCGCACGCAGCACCACGCCACCCTTGGCAAACTGCCCGGCCTTCAGGTGGCCGTCGGCATTATTCACCCGGATATAGATGAGAAAGCTGCGCGTGCCGCTCTGCGCCACCGGATTGACCCGCACCACTTCGCCAAGAAACTCGTCCGGCAAGCCCTCCACGCTGAAACGTGCCTGCTGACCGGGCTTGATGCGGCCAATCCATTGCGACGGCACACTGGCGCTCAGTTCCAGCGTGCCAAGATCGGCAATCGAGAATAAACGCGCATTCTTGGCGGCGATTTCTCCTGGGTTGATCTTGCGTTCGTACACCACACCCGCAATCGGAGCGCGCACCACACTGTCGGCCTGCTGGCGGCGGGCGCGTGCCAACTGGCTGCTTTGCGCCTGCAGCTCGCCCTGGCGCACGGTGTACTCGCTTTCGGCCTCGTCATAGGCCAACTGGGAAATGAAACCCTTCTGCAGTAGCTCGTGCTGCTTGTCCAGCTTGATGCGCGCCAGCTTTAACCGCGACTGATTACCGGCCAGTTGGGCCTGCTGCTCGCTGACCGACTGGTCCAGCGACTCCGAATCCAGCCGCGCCAGCACCTGGCCTTGCTGCACCACCTCGCCCTCGCGCACCAGCACATCGCGTACCCGTGCCTCCACTTCGGCGGCAATACTGCTGCTCTTGAGCGCCGCCAGCGTGCCGGTAAACGGCAGGGTGTCACGCAGGCTGCCACGCGCGGCCACTTCGATATCGGCACGTGACAGCGCCCGTGACGGTATGTGCGCCGCCACCGCAGATGCGGCCGTCTTGCCCTCGGTGGCAACATCATGGCCGCCACTGCAGGCCGCCAATCCCCCTAGCATGATTCCCCAACCCAGCCAGCTCGACTTCATGTCTTTCTTGTTCCGTTTCTGATCATCACGGTGCCGCCGCCATCGATGGCGTCACCCCGCGGGGCAACAACATCCACAGGCTGCCGCTTTGTTTCATTTTGCCGGCATACATGCCGGCCTCGCTGCCATAGCCCCAGAACAAATCGGCCCGCACCGCGCCCTTGATGGCGCTGCCGGTATCCTGGGCATGCACCAGCCGGGTCAGCGGCTGCTGCGACAAGGGCCAGGTTGTCGCCAGATAAACCGGCGTACCCAGCGGGATGTAACGCGGGTCCACCGCAATGCTGTAACCACCGGTGAGCGGCACCCCCAGCGCTCCGGCAGGGCCGCTGTCACCGCCCGGCAGCACTTTGAAAAAGACATAGCTGGGGTTGACGCCAAACAAGGCTTGCTGCTTGCCGGGATTAGCCTTGATCCAGGCCTGGATGCCCTGCATGGATGCATTGGCCAGCGTCATTTCCCCTTTGTCCACCAGCCATTTGCCGATGGACTGGTAGTTGTAGCCGTTCTGTTCGGCGTAACCGACGTGCAGAAAGCTGCCATCCTCCAACTGAATCCGCCCCGAGCCCTGCACCTGCAGGAAGAACAGCTCTACCGGATCCTCCACCCAGGCCAGCACCGGCGCGGTGGACACGCCCTTGCCCTGATTGATTTCCGCCCGGGTGTAGTACGGCAGCAGACGGTTGCCGGACAAACGCCCTTTCAGCTTGCCGCCGGGACGATCGACCGGAAAATCGGCCGGATGAATTTCCACTTCCCCGGCCCCGGCCACGGTTTTGTCCGGCAATAGCTGCAGACGGTTGGCAGCGCTACGGCGTGCCACCAGCACGCTGCGGCCATGCAGGGCGGCAGGGTAGTCCAGCACCAGCAGATCCGCCGGCACGCCATACACCGGCCACGGCGTGCGTTCGCTGCGGCTGCGGCTGCCATTGAGCAGCGGCTCGTAATAACCGGTAATCAGGCCACTGCTGCTGGCACCATCACGCACCGGCCAGGCATTGAAGCGCGTCTCAAAAAACTGGCGTACCTGTACGCCATCCTCCGGCGGAATGCGGGCGGCATCGGCACACACGGCTTGCCAGGCGGGCTTGCGCGCCATGGCTTTGCAGCTTTGCTTGAGCGCCAGCAGGGTATCGCCCATCGGCTGCTGCTGCCAAGCCGGCAGCGACGCCGGGCTGAGCTGGCCACGGCCATCGGGCAACGTCGGTGTGTAGGTAGTGGAACAGGCAGCAAGCCACAGCAGCGGCAGGGACAGCAACAAACGTTTCAACATGGCAGCAACATCATGAATGGGTGAGGAAACCGGCCGGACAGGCCAGCCGCCCATGTTACCGCGCGCGCCTTGCGCCTGCACGGTACTCTGCGCGATGGGACCATGCCATCCACAGCAGGTTCTGGCACTGACACTTTTCATCGAGCCGCAACAAAACTGCAAACAAAGCTGGCTAACATGGCCAGCACAACACAGTCCACTGGCGCGCCATCGCTATGGCCGGCCAGGCCATCACGCTGCTTGAAACAAGGAGATATCTCATGAAACGCCTTTTTGCCCGTTCGGCCCTGTTTGCAACCCTGGCCCTGACCATTGCTGGCGCAGCCCTGCCGGCACATGCCGAAGATGCCCCGGTTAGCGACGAGCAACTGGCCAGCAACGTCAAGAACGCACTGGATGCCGATCCGGAACTGAAAGCCCTGGACCTGCACGTAGTCAGCAAAAAGCAGGAAGTCACCATTGACGGCAAGATGACCGACGATCAGCAAATGTTCAAGGCTGGCGTCATCGCCGAGAAAGTGCCGGGCGTGAAGTTTGTCATCAACAACATGAATATGTAAGCGTCAGGCTGCATCCGCTTGCCGCACGCCCCCGCCTGTCGGGGGCGTTTGCATTGTGGCCGGCTGCGCATGAGATTTCTGCACCAGCAGTCTGATCTGCAGCATTACTGCCATCCGATTTCCAATAGACACTGTGAATTTTCCAGGCGACTATCCACTTTCCAGGCACTCCGTACAGTAATTGCCAGTCCACAGCAGCACCGTGGCCAGCCATGTCGCCGAAATTGAATGGTAGTTAAACGAAAATAACCCGAAAAACAGGCAAATTATCGTAAAAACACGCTAATAACCCTCCCGTCCCTGAGCCATTGACGCCAGACATGCCGGATTTGCACACTCTGCACCGCACCCACCTTCCCCTTATTCAGCGGAAGGTTTTTTGTCTCGTCACCACTCAGGAAACATCATGTCCAGCCGCATCCTCTCCTACACCCTGCTCAGCTTGCTTCCCGCCATGGCCATGGCCGAGACCACTTTGTACGGCAGCTTGCGCGTTGGTATCGACAGCATGCAAAGCGTTGATACCGGCTTCAAACGCACCACCGGCATTGACGACTTCAGCAGTCGCATCGGTTTCAAGGGCAGTGAACAGCTGAATGGACAGCTGCAAGCCATCTGGCAGGTGGAAACCGGACTGGCCATGGATGGCATGCCTACCGGCGGCACCGGCAGCGGCACACTGGCCAACCGCATGAGCTTTGTCGGCGTGCAGGACAGTTGGGGCAAGCTGCGTGTCGGCTATCTGGATGATGTGCTGACCAGCACCCAGGCGACCGACATCTTTGCCAGCCCACGCCGCGAGGCCAACAGCGGCATTGCCTACCCGCTGTATGAAGCCCGCGATATTTTTGGCAGCAACAATTACGGCGACAGCCGGGCCAAAAACAGCCTGCGCTACGACAGCCCGCGCTGGAATGGCATGGAAGCCTCACTGCAATACGGGGCGGGAGAAAGTCAGCGCGCCAGCCGTAAAGCTGGAGAAACCTGGGGCCTGCGCTTGGGATATACCGATGCCGGTTATTTCATCAACTATGCCTGGATGACACGTCTGAACACGGTCGGTACCAATAACAGCGCCATTCACCGCGTGGAGCTGGGTTATCGCGGTGAAGCGCTGCAACTGGCGGCCACGCTGCAAAGAATCCGGCTGTATGGCAATGCTCATCAAAACAAGGATGGCAGTAATGATTTCGAGATTCCTGGCATCCTGCAGCAAAGCAATATTGCCCAGACCGGGAATAACAAGCTGAGCAGCCAGGTGGTGGCGCTGAGTGCCGGCTATCAGTTGGGGGCGTTCAAACCCATGCTGCAGTACTCACACCGTGGCCGGGTTTACATGGATGGTCAGCATCTGAACTGGTCGGCCAATCAATGGGCTGCCGGCGTGGAATACACCCTGAGCAAGCGCAGCCTGCTGCAAGCGGGTTACGGCGCGGTACGACAGAATGCCGGAGGACAAAACGCGCTGGCCTGGAGCAAATCCAGCGCCAGCACCGGCTGGATGATGATGCGGACCGATTTTTAAGCAAACCCGGGGAGTAGCATTGTGCTTTTGCGCAAAGTAAAACCCTAGCAACGCGGCCACGGTCCCGTCCAGCATGCCGACGGGAGGCCGGGATGAGCTGTTAAGCGCCTGCCCTGTCTGAGCGATTTGATCTTGGCAAATCGCGCGTTCAGGCGTGCCTCGCACGGGGCAGGCCCTGACGGGGAGCCGCAGGCCATGCTGCATGCTGGCGGAGTGGCCTTGGCGGTGAAGGAGGGCTTGGCCACGCAAGCCCTCTTTCCCGTTTGCCGCGCGAAAACGGCACTTAAACCGTCATCCGCCTCACCCGAAACCGATTCACTGACCAAACATGAAGCCGGATTTACACCGCTTCCAGCGCCAGCAGTTCTGCCATGGTCTGGCGGCGACGGATCAGGCGCGGACCAGCGGCATCCAGTAGTACTTCAGGCAGCAAGGGACGGCTGTTGTAGTTGGAAGACATGGTGGCACCATAGGCACCGGCATCATGGAACACCAGCCAGTCGCCCACCTCGGCCTGGGGCAGCAGACGGCTTTCCACCACGCCGCCCTCCTGCTGGGTGAACACATCCCCGGATTCGCACAGCGGGCCGGCCACTACCGTCGGCACGGCACCGGATTTCTCGGTGCCATTGCGCTCCAGCACCGAAATTTCGTGGTAGCTGCCATACAGCGAAGGCCGCATCAAGTCGTTGAAGCCGGCATCCACCAGCACAAAATGGCGGCTGCCCATATCCTTGACCGCACGCACCTCGGCAATCAGCGCGCCGGCTTCGGCCACCAGGAAGCGACCCGGTTCGATTTCCAGCCGTACCGCATGGCCCAGCAGTTGTTCCACTTGCTTGCGGGCGGCGTCCCACAACTGGAAGTAATGAGCGGTATCGATTCGGCCATCGCCATCACGATAGGGAATGGACAGGCCACCACCGGCGGAAATGGCTTCGATATCCTGGCCCAGGCTGCCCACCAGTTCCACCATGGCACCGCATACCTGCTGCAGATGGCCATAATCCACGCCGGAACCGATGTGCATGTGAATGCCCACCAGCTTCAGGCCAGTTGCAGCAATCACCTCCAGCGCGGCCGGCAGATCGGCATGCCAGATGCCATGCTTGCTGTTTTCGCCACCGGTATTGGTCTTGTGGCTGTGGCCATGGCCAAAACCGGGGTTGATGCGCAGCCATACCCGATGGCCGGGGGAGAGCGCACCTAGCTGGCGCAACATATCGATACTGCCGGCATTCACCACGATACGCTCGGCGACTACCTGCTCCAGCGTGGCACGATCCAACACGTCGGCAGTAAACACCACTTCGGAAGGCTCGGCCGAGCTCAAGTCATAACCGGCCTGGCGCGCACGCGCGATCTCGCCCAGCGATACCGCGTCCACCATCACGCCCTGTTCACGCATCAGACGCAGGATATGGGTATTGGAATTGGCTTTTTGGGCATAGCGAATCACATCGAACTGCTTGAGCTGGGCAATGCGTGCACGAATCATCGCGGCATCGTATACCCACAGCGGGGCAGAAAATTGTTCGGCCAGGGTGGCAAGCTGCGTGGCGGAGAAGGTTTTCATGGCAATCCATTCAGGGTTTTGCTTGAGTGTGCCGTGGCTGTCGCCAAAAATAAAATATCAATTTGTCGTCAGGTCTTTCATTTATGATATGACTTTGACTGATCATCCCTCACTGCCATGTCCTTCAGCTTGCGCCATGTGGAAATCTTCCACGCCATCATGACCAGCGGCAGCGTGACCGAAGCTGCCACACTGCTCAACACCTCCCAACCCACCATCAGCCGAGAACTGGCACGGCTGGAGCAACTAAGCGGCCTGGTCTTGTTCGAACGTATCCGGGGGCGGCTACGCCCCACCCTGCAGGCCTTGCAACTCTTTGAGGAAGTGCAGCGCGCCTACCTGGGACTGGAGCGGATTGTCAGCACCGCCCAGGCCTTGCGCCGCTTTGACGAAGGCCAGTTATCCATTGCCTGCCTGCCGATGTTTTCCCAGGCAGTCCTGCCTACGGTGTGCCAACGTTTCTTGCAGCGCTATCCACGGGTAAAACTCAACATCACGCCACAGGAATCGCCGCTGCTGGAAGAATGGCTGGCGGCACAGCGGCATGATCTTGGGCTGAGCGAGAGCCACATCCAGCCACCGGGCACCAGTCAGCAGCAAGTATTCTGTGCCGACGAAGTTGCCGTGCTGCCGCAGGGGCATCCACTGGGCAACAAGCCGGTGCTGGATCTGGCGGATTTCGCCGGCCAGGATTTTGTCAGTCTGTCGGCCAGCGATATCTATCGCCAGCAGTTGGACGCCTTGTTTGCCTCACAAGGCATTGCCCGCCAACTCCGGCTGGAAACCCACAGCGCGGCCTCGGTCTGCAGCATGGTGCGCCAGGGCATCGGTCTGGCGGTGGTCAATCCGCTGACCGCACTGGAATTTGCCGGTCATGGCGTCATCATCCGCCCGCTATCCGTCTCACTCCCCTTCCGGGTCAACCTGCTGCGCCCCTTGCATCGCCCAGCGTCCGCGCTGGTGGACAGCTTTGCCAAACTGCTGTGCGAGGTACTGGAGGAAATTCAACAACCTCACCCATAAAGCACGACCAGGCGTTGGGCGGTGCAGGAGGCACTCCGGCTGGAAAAAATGACTATGGCATCGTCATTTTTGTCTATACCGAAGAAACAGCACTGTTTTCTGACTGGAATGTGCTGCTGACAATACCTGGCGTCTGGTGTTGTCCTTCCTAAAGCACCAGTCATCCGGGGAAAAAAATGCGTAACAACCAGCCTGTCACACAGCACGAGTTATTCTTGCATCCACAGCGCCCCATCGTGACCAAGACCGACCTGCAAGGCCATATCACCTACGCCAACCGCGCCTTTATTGAAATCAGCGGTTTTACCGAAAAAGAGCTGATTGGCCAGCAACATAATATCGTGCGTCACCCCGACATGCCGGCGGAAGCTTTCGACGACATGTGGCACACCATCAAGGAAGGTCATCCTTGGCGCGGGCTGGTGAAAAACCGCAGCAAGCAGGGGGATTACTACTGGGTGGATGCCTATGTGACCCCGATTCGGGAAAACGGCAACACGGTTGGTTACATGTCGGTACGCAGCGCCCCGGACCAGCAGCAATGCCAGCAGGCAGAACAGCTATACGCCGACATCCGGGCCAAGCGCAGCCGCTTTCCCCAGACCCGGCAACCCACCGTGCTGAGCTTGCAAAAGCTGCTTACCCTCTCCATGCTGCCCCCCATCCTGGCCCTGCTGGCGGAATACATCCTGCCGGACAGCATCATTCACGACATCCTGAATGCCGGCAGCATCCTCTGGCTGCTTGGGGCTGCGGTACTGATTCATCAGCGCCTGGCCACACCACTTGAATATGCCAAACAAGGCCTGGCCAGATTGTCCGAGGGCAACTTCAAGCAGGCCATTCCGCAGTCAGGCTGTCAGGACATGCGCCAGATGCTGGAAATGCTGGAAACCATGCGCATCAATACCCGCGCCGTGCTGGCCGATGTGGTAAGCGGTGCCCACGATATCAGCCAGGCCGCAACGGCTACCCATACCGAAGCCAGCAATCTGCAACAGCGCGGAGAGCATGCACTGGAAGGCATTACCCGCGTAGCCTCCGCCCTGGAGCAGCTATCGGTGTCGGTGAATGAAATCTCCATGACCACCCGCACAGGTGCAGGCCATGCCACCGAAGCCACCAGCCTGGCCAATGAGGGTGAGACAAAAATGCAGCAGACACGGCATGCCACCCAGCAAGTGATGGGAGAATTCGAACACACCAGGGATGCGATTCTGGTGCTGGAAAAATCGGCGGAAGAGATAGGATCTGTCACCTCGGTGATCAAGGACATTGCCAACCAAACCAATCTGCTAGCCCTGAACGCGGCCATCGAGGCGGCACGGGCAGGTGAACAGGGACGCGGCTTTGCCGTGGTGGCCGATGAAGTGCGCAAGCTGGCGGAACGCACGGCAGGCAACACGCAGGAGATCGAGCAATCCATCAATGTGCTGCACGAGCGCACCCGTCAGGTATTGCAGAATGTCCAGACCGCGCTGGACAAGGTCCAGAGCGTGGATGAGGCCATCAGCAATGCCAGCAACAGCCTGGAAGCCATTCGCCAGGCCAACCAAGGCGTATCGGCATCGGCCGCCAACGTGGCGGAAATGCTGCAGCAGCAATCTTCGGTTTCCACCGAAGTGGCACAGAACATGGAAACCATGAGTGCGCTGACCGAGCAGAACAGCCAGAGTATTGCCAATGCCCGCGATGTCGCGCAGCAACTGCATACCACCGCGCATGATCTGAAACGCCTGGTCAGTCATTTTGAACGCCATCTCTGAACCCGGCATGGGCCACCGCGACAGCAGGTGCTTTTGCTACAATAGCGCGGCACGCTGCCGGTAACGGTGGCGCAACCGATTCCCACCAGGCGGCCTACGGCCGCCTTTTTGTACTTGCTGCCCACCTCCGGCAGCCTGCCAACCCAGATTGTCAGGAGTGGATTCCGCTTGAAACTGCGTACCGTACTGCGCATTGCGCTGCTGCTGATCCTGATGGACATTGCCGCCGTCAGCGCCTTTCGTGCCAGCGTGGACGGCTCGCTGGAGGAACTGCGCGCCGCCAATACCCAAAGGCTGGAGCTGTACGCCAACAGCCTGAATAGTGAAATCGGCCACTATGCGCGCCTACCCAGCCTGCTGGGGCTGTCCCCCTATGTGGAAGGACTGCTGCACGCCCCAAATGATGTGCATCGCCAGCAGGCAGCCAACGACTATCTGGAACGCCTGAGCCAACGCACCGGTGCCAGCGCCATCTATATCATGGATGACAAAGGGATTGTCCGCGCCACCAGCAACTGGCGGCAGACCGACAGCTACCTGGGCGAAAACGATTCCTTCCGTGCTTATTTCACCGATGCCATGAGTGGGCAGCCTGGGCGCTTCTTCGGCGTAGGCACTACCCGCAGCGAGGCAGGTTATTACCTGTCGGAACCACTGACCAGCCGCGGCCACATCATTGGCGTGGCGGTGGTGAAGGTAAACATGGAATACCTGGAAAAGCTGTGGCGGGAAAACAAGACCACCGTGATGGTGAGCGACCAGAACGGCGTGGTGATTCTGGCCACAGAACCAGGCTGGAAATTCAGCACGCTCAAGCCCTTCAGCAAAGCCCTGCAGGATGCCTTCGACCGCAATCTGCAATACAACCGCAAGCGCCTGTTGCCGCTGGGACTGGAAGAACGGCGCAGCCTGGGCAATGGCAGCCACATTTACCGGCTGGACCAGAGCGGCCGGCGCACGCTAAGCCGGCTGGCCTATCCGCGCGACATGCTGGGTCAGTCGCTGCAACTGCCGCTATCAAGCTGGAAGCTGACCGTGCTCTCCAGCCTGGACCCGGTCTACCAACTGGCTTACAACCGGGCCGCCTTGGCGGCAGTGCTGACCCTGCTAAGCCTGACCGGCATTCTGTGGCTGAACGAACGCCGCCGCCGCCTGCGCGACAAGCTGTCAGCGCGCGAAGCACTGCAGCAGGCCTACCGCGAACTGGAACGCAAGGTGGAAGAGCGCACGGCAGATCTGTCGCGCGCCAACCAGCAGCTACATGAAGAAATCAGCGAACGCATCCGCACCGAACAGCACCTGCGTCAGACCCAGGACAATCTGGTCCAGGCGGGCAAGCTGGCGGTACTGGGCCAACTGGCCACCGGCATCGCCCACGAGCTGAACCAGCCACTGGCGGCACTGCGTACCCTGTCTGGCAATGCCATCAAGTTTCTGGAACGCCAGCAGAATGAAACCGCCCGTACCAATTTGCAAACCATCTGCCAACTGGTGGACAAGATGGGCGAAATCACCAGCGCCCTGAAGGGTTACTCGCGCAAATCCACCAGCAGCCTGGGGACGGTGGACATCAGCCTGGCCATGGACAGCGCGCTGCTGTTGCTGCGCAACCGCCTGGAAGGCAGCCAGGTCCGCATCCTCCGGCCCAATGCGCCAGAACCATGGCAGGCGCGTTGCGACCCCAACCGTTTCGAGCAGGTGCTGGTCAACCTGCTGGCTAATGCGCTGGACGAACTGCAAGACCAGCCGGATGGGCTTATCGAGATCAGTGGCCATTGCACAACCGCACAACTGATACTGCAAATCCGCGATAATGGCCCCGGCCTGCAGGAAGCCGTGCGTGCCCAGCTATTCGAGCCTTTTGTCACCACCAAACCGGCCGGCATCGGCCTGGGACTGGGGCTGACCCTGAGCGCCGGCATCATTGCCGAGGCCGGCGGCAGTCTGAGTGCCGACAATCACCCGCAGGGCGGTGCCGTGTTCACCATCACCCTGCCGCTTGCTACAAAGGAAAACCGCCATGTTTGATGGCATGAAAGTGTTGATCGTCGAGGACGACCCGGATGTCCGGCTGGGCTGCGAGCAAGCGCTCATGCTGGAGGGCCTGGATGCCCGCGGCGTGGCCAGCGCCGAGCAAGCCCTGGGCCTGCTGCATCACGGTTTTCCCGGCGTGCTGGTCAGCGACATCCACCTGCAGGGGCAGGATGGCATGGCACTGCTGCGCACCATCAAGGCCCAGGATCCCAGCCTGCCTGTCATCCTGATCACCGGCCATGGCGATGTCAGCCTGGCGGTACAGGCGATGAAGGATGGTGCTTACGACTTCATCGAAAAACCCTTCTCCCCGGAACGCCTGCATGAAGTGGTATGCCGCGCCATGGAGCAGCGCCGCCTGAGCCTGGAAGTGGAAACCCTGCGCCGTCAGTTGCAGGACAAGCAAAGCCTGGAATCGCGCCTGATCGGCCGCTCGCCGGCCATGGAAAAAGTGCGGCGCATGATTGCCGACCTGGCCGACACCTCGGCCAATGTGCTGATTCTGGGTGAAACCGGCACCGGCAAGGAACTGGTTGCCCGCTGCCTGCATGAAATCAGCCGGCGGCAGAAGCACAACTTTGTGGCGGTCAATTGCGGCGGGCTGGCAGAAAACCTGTTCGAGAGCGAGATTTTCGGCCACGAGGCTCATGCCTTCACCGGCGCAGCCAAGCGCCGTATCGGCCGCATCGAATATGCCAATAACGGCACGCTGTTCCTCGATGAAATCGAAAGCATGCCGCTGCCCTTGCAAATCAAGATGCTGCGCGTGCTGCAGGAACGCACGCTGGAACGCCTGGGTTCCAACACCCCCATTCCGGTGGACTGCCGGGTGATATCGGCCACCAAGGCCGACCTCAAGGCCATGGGCAATAACGGCAGCTTCCGTAGCGACCTTTACTACCGGCTGAACGTGGTCACGCTGCAACTGCCGCCGCTGCGCGAGCGCCGCGAGGACATCCCGCTGCTGTTCGAGTATTTCCTGCTGCAATCGGCCAGCCGCTTCGACCGCCCCACCCCGCAACTGGAAGCCCACGAACAGGCCGAGCTGCTGGCCTACGACTGGCCGGGCAATGTGCGCGAGCTGCGCAATGTGGCCGAACGCTATGTGCTGGGCATTCGCACCCCGCTGTCCGAATCCGGCGAACTGAGCCAGAGCCTGCCGCTGGCCGAAACCGTGGAAGCCTTTGAACGGGCACTGATTGCCGAGGAATTCCGCCGCCACGGTTACAGCCTGAGCCGCACCAGCGAAGCGCTGAAAGTGGCCAAGACCACCCTGTTCGACAAATTGAAAAAATACGGCCTGAATCAATCGGGTTGATGGCCCGGCTGATGACCGGGCTGATGGCATGCCTGCGGTCCCGGCCTCTGCCGGGCGGCAGACATAAAAAAAGCGGCCACCGGGGCCGCTTGCCAAAGGCTGCTTGATCAGTCGCCACACCATGCTGCCGCTGCGGGGGGATCACACCAACGGTGTCGCAGCAGTCAGACAGGCCGGTGCAGCGCCTGTCAGCCAGCTCAATAGGTGTAGAACATGCGTTGCAGTTCTTTGGTGTCGTGGGTCTTGGTCAGACCCAGCATCAGCAGGATGCGGGCTTTTTGCGCATTCAGCGTGTCGCTCACCACCAGATCTTCCTGATCATCATTGGCTTCACCATTACGCGCCACGATACCGCTACCCACGCGCGAGCTGCGTACCACGATCACACCCTTCTTACGGGCGTCACGGATGGCAGGCATCATCTGGGCGGCAATACTGCCATCGCCCACACCGGCTTGCACGATGCCCTGGGCACCTGCAGCAATATCGGCATCCATGGCCACGCGGTCCATGTTGGCGTAACCGTAAACGATGTCGACGCGCGGCAGGCTGTTCAGCTTGGAGACGTCAAATTCGGTATCCGCGGTATTCTTGCGGGTGGACATGCGGTAGAAATGCGGCTTGTTGTCCTGCATATAGCCCAGGAAGCCCAGTTCCGGCGTCTTGAAGGTGTCGGTGGTGGAAGTGTTGGTCTTGGTCACTTCACGGGCGGCATTGATCTGGTCGTTCAAGGAAACCAGCACGCCCTTGCCAACGGCTTCCTTGCTGCCCGCCAGGATCACGGCGTTATACAGGTTGATCGGGCCGTCAGCACTGATGGCGGTAGACGGGCGCATGGAACCCACCACCACTACCGGCTTCTTGCTCTTCACCACCAGGTCCAGGAAGTAAGCGGTTTCTTCGATGGTGTCGGTGCCGTGGGTAATCACCACGCCATCCACATCCTTCTGCGCCAGCAGCTCGTTCACACGCTTGGCCAGCTTCAACCACACTTCATTGGTCATGCTTTCGCTGGCGATCTGCGCAACCTGTTCACCACGAACGTCGGCCACCTTGGACAGCTCTGGCACGGCGGCAATCATCTTGTCCACGCCCAGCTTGGCAGCGGTATAACCGATGGTGGTGGTGCTGGTGGCACCAGTACCGGCAATGGTGCCACCGGTAGCCAGAATCACCACATGCGGCTTGGCCGCGTCAGCAGCCTGGGCCGATTGACCACACAGCGCAGCCATCACGGCAGCGCTGGACAACAGCAGTTTAAAAGTTTTTTTCATGTCTCTTCCTTTGTAGAAAAGCAAGTGGGAGATGGCGTTGCCGGGGAGCAACTCACTACAGCGATCAGCCCCGCGTCCTGCCTGTCCGCCTGTATCGGCAGCTTGGGCAGGCCGGGGTCTGTCACCTGATTTTTATAGTGTTAATGCGTGGCAGGGACCGGGGGGCTTAAGCCTGTTCTTCGGCCAGCACCGGGTTAGCCTGTGCAGCTTCGGCATCGATATCGCCTTCCGAAGCGGCCACCACGGTAGTGGCAATGGCGTTACCCAGCACGTTGGTGGCGGTACGGCCCATGTCCAGGAAGTGGTCGATACCCAGGATCAGCAGAATGCCGGCTTCAGGCAGATTGAACATCGGCAGCACGGCAGCCACCACCACCAGCGAAGCACGCGGCACACCGGCAATACCCTTGCTGGTGATCAGCAGGATCAGCAGCATGGTGATTTGCTGGCCCAGGGTCAGGTTGATGTTGGCTACCTGGGAAATGAACAGGGCGGCAAACGAGGTGTACATGATGGAGCCGTCCAGGTTAAACGAATAACCCAGCGGCAGCACGAAACCGGACACACGTTCCTTGATGCCAAAACGCTCCAACTGCTCCAGCAGGGTCGGGTAAGCAGCTTCGCTACTGGCGGTGGCAAAACCCAGCATCAGCGGCATGCGGATGGTTTTGAGCAGGGCAAAAATCTTCTTGCCGACAAAGCCATAAGCCGCAGCAATCATCAGCAGCCACAGGCAGGCCAGCGCCAGGTAGAAGCTACCCATGAACTTGGCGTACATGGACAGCACGCCCAGGCCATCAGCGGTAATGGTGGAAGCCACGGCACCGAATACGCCAACCGGGGCAAACATCATCACGATATTGGTAACGCGCAGCATGATGTTGGCCAGTTGTTCCAGGCCCTTCATCAGGATGTCCGGTTTTGGGCCCTTGTAAGAAGCAATGGCAAAACCGAAGAACACCGAGAACACCACCACTTGCAGCACTTCGTTTTTCGCCATGGCGTCAAAGAAGCTGGTGGGGAACATGTGGGTGATGAAGTCCTTCAGGTTCAGCGCACTGGTTTTCAGTGCCGGAGCGGCACCATCAACCACCGGCAGGGTGTAACCCACACCAGGCTGCAGACTATTGGCAAAAATCAGGCCCAGGAACAGGGAAACCAGCGAAGCCCCCATGAACCAGCACATGGCTTTCAGGCCAACGCGACCGACAGAACGGGAATCACTGCTGCCAATGCCATGTACCAGGGTGGACATCACCAGCGGTGCAATGATCATCTTGATCAGACGCATGAACACGTCGGTCAGGATGGAAAAGTAACCGGCAACATCTTTCAGTTGCTTGGGATCGGTAATCGAAGTGTGACAGCCATAGCCGACTGCGATACCCAGCACGAGGGCAATCAGCACCCACAGGGTGATCTTGTTGGTTTTCACGAGCGTTTCTCCAGAGTAACCCGGCTTTGGGCCGGTGTTGAGTCCGCTCGTATCAGCAGTAATCATGCCAGAAAACCGTCAATAAATATCAAGTCAACTCATTGTTTTAAAACAATAAAATAAAAAATACAATGACATTAATTCGGAAAGCCGAACACAGAGAGGGAGGCGCGTTTGGAAACCCGACCAAAGCAACCAGGGATAGGTCTGCCGCAGAGGACAGGCCAGCCAGCTAGACCTGCGCGCCAAACAAAAGTTTCCGCAATGCAGCATCTGGATCGGCAATCCCAACGCCCGCAACAATGAAAAACGGCCTGCCGCATCACGCGACAGGCCGTTGGATTTGGTGGGCCCTGCGGGGCTCGAACCCGCGACCAAAGGATTATGAGTCCTCTGCTCTAACCAACTGAGCTAAAGGCCCGAAGGGGAGCATTATAGCAGAATGCAATAAAAATCCCCAAGCCCTGATGCAAGCGGCTTGGGGACTCCGTACTAAACGACAGGCTGAATTACTGACCGCCCGGCTCGTTGTCAAGGAAGCTGCGCAAACGTTCCGAACGGGTCGGATGACGCAGCTTGCGCAGGGCCTTGGCTTCAATCTGACGAATACGCTCACGCGTCACATCAAACTGTTTACCCACTTCTTCCAGGGTGTGGTCGGTATTCATGTCGATACCAAAACGCATGCGCAATACCTTGGCCTCACGCGGAGTCAGGGTATCCAGCACTTCCTTGGTGGCGTCCTTCAGGCTGGAGTACATCGCAGCATCCGACGGTGCCAGGTTGTTCTGGTCCTCGATGAAATCACCCAGATGGGAATCGTCGTCATCGCCGATCGGGGTTTCCATGGAGATGGGCTCCTTGGAAATCTTCATGATCTTGCGAATCTTCTCTTCCGGCATTTCCATTTTTTCCGCCAGTTCGGCCGGATCCGGCTCACGGCCGGTTTCCTGCAGGATCTGACGCGAAATGCGGTTCATCTTGTTGATGGTTTCGATCATGTGTACCGGAATACGGATGGTACGGGCCTGGTCCGCGATCGAGCGGGTGATGGCCTGACGAATCCACCAGGTGGCATAGGTGGAGAACTTGTAACCACGACGGTATTCGAACTTGTCCACCGCCTTCATCAAGCCGATATTGCCTTCCTGGATCAGGTCGAGGAACTGCAAGCCACGGTTGGTGTACTTCTTGGCGATGGAAATCACCAGACGCAGGTTGGCCTCGATCATTTCCTTCTTGGCACGGCGCGCCTTGGATTCACCCGCCGACATCTGGCGGTTGATTTCCTTGAGCTCCTTGATCGGCAGCATGGCACGATCCTGCAGCTCGGACAGCTTGGTCTGCTTCTCGATGATGGCGTACTTGAAGCGGGTCAGTGCCTCGCTCCAGGCCTTGCCGGAATCGATTTCGGTTTCCACCCAGGCGGTGTTGATTTCGTTGCCGGGGAATACCTTGATGAAGTGGGTGCGGTCCATGCGCACGCGCGTCACACAGATGTCCTGGATATCACGTTCGAACGTACGGATTTCGTTGACACGGCGGCGCAGCGATTCACACAGCGATTCGATCTGGCGGGTGGAGAAGCGCACCATCATGAACTCGGTGGTGATGGCGTCTTGCAGTTCCAGGTAAGCCTTGGACTTGGAGCCTTCCTTTTCCAGCACCTTGACCATCTTGTCGAACATCATGCGCACACCGGCAAAGTGCTCCAGCGTCTGCTGCTTGAGTTCTTCCAGATTGGCAAGATTAGCCGCTTCGGCGCTGGCTTCGTCGTCCTCGCCCTCTTCTTCCTCGTCTTCCAGCAGCGCGTCTTCTTCAACCTCCGGCTCGGCAAACGGGAGCGCAGCTTCCGCAGCTTCGGCATTAGGGTCGATGAAACCGTCGACGACTTCGTCAACGCGGATTTCTTCCTTGCCGATGCGCTCGACCAGCTCCAGCACTTCTGCCACGGTGCCCGGGCATGCCGAGATGGCCAGAATCATGTGCTTGAGGCCGTCTTCGATACGCTTGGCGATTTCGATTTCGCCTTCACGGGTCAACAGCTCGACCGAGCCCATTTCGCGCATGTACATGCGCACCGGGTCGGTGGTACGGCCAAACTCGGAATCCACCGACGACAGGGCCGCCTCGGCTTCTTCCACCGCATCTTCATCCGCAACAGCCGGCGTGGCATCGGACATCAGCAGGGTTTCTGCGTCCGGCGCTTCGTCATAAACCTGGATGCCCAGACCGGAAATCATCGTGACGATGTTTTCAATCTGCTCGGCATCGGACACATCTTCCGGCAGGTGGTCGTTGATCTCGGCGTAGGTGAGATAACCACGTTCCTTGCCCAGGGCAATCAGCTGGCGCAGCCGTTTACGCTGCTCTTCCAGGCTCATTACCTGTTCTTCGTTGTCCTGCACATCTTTTTGATTTTCGGGAGAGGCCGCCATTTTGCTTCCTGCTTTAAAAAAGCCGAAAAAAACAGTTGATTATAACACAACTACGTCACCCCTGCCCCGGCTCACATAGGCGAGCCGAGCAGGTCTCGGAGCAGTTCCCTGAATAATGCTTTTTCTTCCGGACTTAGACCTTCGTTACGGTCCTTCAGTTTTAGCCTTTCCACCTGGGCTTCACGCAACATTTTCAGCAATCTGGCGTTGCCATGCTGAAACTGGATGCGGTCATCCTCACCGGGGTCGGCAAACTCGTCCGGATCCTGCATGGCCTGGTGCAGCACACTGTCGATCAGCCCTTCGTAGGGGGTGCCACGCAAGCCCTCTATCAATTGCGCCGTATTGGGCGGCTGTTCGTGTTCCTGCACACTTTCGGCCAACATCGCAAAGCAGGCCAGTTCGTCGGACAGCGGCAGGCTGTCCGGCAGGCTCACATCGCTGGCCCACGCCGGGTTCATCAGCAGCCATTTGATCTGCTTGTGAACAATGGGCGTGTTGATCTGGCGATATGATTCCTCCGGCAAGCGGTATTCCCGCTTGCCCTTGCGCTCCGGTGCCTTCTTGCCTGTGGTCAGCATGTCGAAATCGTCGACGTCCATGCCGGCAAGTTCTGCCAGCCGCTTTCTGATCATGAAGCCAAGCGCCGGTGCTGCAATTTGTGCCAGAAGCGGGCTGGCCTGTTTGATCAGGTCGGCCCGCCCTTCCGGCGTATTCATGTCCACGCGGCCTGTCAGCTCGCGGGTAAAGTAAACCGACAGCGGCAGGCTGTGCTGTTCCAACTGCTGCTCAAATGCTTCGGTACCGAATTCCCGTACATAGCTGTCCGGGTCGTGCTCCTGCGGCAAAAACAGAAAATTCAGCGCCTTGCCGTCCTGCAATTGCGGCAGGCTGTTTTCCAACGCACGCCAGGCGGCCTTCTGGCCAGCCTTATCGCCATCAAAGCAGAAATACACCTGATCGGCATGACGCATCAGCTTGCGCACATGCTCGCCAGTGGTGGCCGTCCCCAGCGTGGCTACCGCATAGCCGATGCCATACTGCGCCAATGCCACCACATCCATATAACCTTCAACCACCAGCACGCGATTCTTTTCTCGAATCGCCTGGCGGGCTTCGTACAAGCCGTACAGTTCGCGGCCTTTTTCGAACAGCACCGTTTCCGGCGAGTTCAGATACTTCGGCTCCCCCTTGCCCAGCACGCGCCCACCAAAACCGATGATGGCTCCGCGCTGATTACGGATGGGAAACATCACCCGCTCACGGAACCGGTCGTAACGCTTGCCGCTTTCCTCATTGAAAATGACCAGACCGGCATCCACCAGCTTGTCATCCTGATACTGCGGAAAGATGGCCTGCAGATTCTGCCACTCACCAGGGGCATAGCCGAGGCCAAAGCGCGCAGCCACTTCGCCACTGACACCACGCCCTTTCAGGTAGCTGATGGCGACCGGCGCTGACTTCAACTGCTGCTTGAAATACCCGGCAGCCAATTGCATGACTTCTTCCAGCGACAACTGCCGCTCACGCGCGGCGCGCGTGGCTTCCGGATTGACACTGCGCACCTCCGGTACCGGCATGCCAACGCTGTCAGCCAGCATCTTTACCGCATCGACAAAGCCCAAGCCCTGGTATTCCATGACGAAGCCGATGGCCGAGCCATGCGCACCACAACCAAAGCAGTGATAAAACTGTTTGCTGGGGCTAACCGTGAAGGAGGGGGATTTTTCCTTGTGGAAGGGACAACAGGCCAGATAGTTCTGGCCTGCCTTTTTCAGCGGGACATAGCGATCCACCACGTCGACAAGATCGACACGGGACAGCAACTGATCAACAAAGTCCTGTGGAATCAACGCCGAACACCTGCCTTAACACGGAGGAACAAATTACCGGACCATACTGCGCCCGGCCAGAGATCAGGCAGCAAGCCTGGCCTTGATGCGAGCCGAAACCAGTGCCATGTCGGCACGTCCCGCCAACTGCGGGCGTAGCAGGCCCATAACCTTGCCCATGTCCTGCATGGAGGCAGCACCGCTGTCGACCACGGCCTTGGCCACCAGCTCGTCGATTTCGGCTTCAGACAGTTGCTGCGGCATATAAGCCATCAGCACCGTCATTTCGGCCTTTTCCTTGTCGGCGAGATCCTGACGCTGGGCTGCTTCGTACTGGGAGATGGAGTCACGACGCTGCTTGAGCATCTTGTCGATCACCACCACGATTGCGGCATCATCCAGTTCGATGCGTTCGTCCACTTCCTTTTGCTTGATGGCAGCCATCAACAGACGAATGGCGGCCAGACGCTCGGTTTCCTTCGCCTTCATGGCGGACTTCATGTCATCGCTGATACGGGCTTTGAGGCTCATGTCGTGCTCACGGGAGCGCCATGTCAAGACATGGCGGAAAATTCTGGAGTACAAATGGCAAAACCGCAGGCCATGCCTGCGGTCCCGCTTTATGACCGATGCAACTCTTAGAAGAGTTTCGGCGGCAGCATCTGGCTGCGGATGCGCTTGTAGTGGCGCTTAACGGCAGCAGCGTGCTTGCGCTTGCGTTCGGTGGTCGGCTTTTCGTAGAACTCACGAGCGCGCAGTTCGGTCAGCAGACCGGTTTTTTCTACAGCGCGCTTGAAGCGACGCATGGCGACTTCGAACGGCTCGTTTTCTTTAACGCGAATATTCGGCATTGACTCAAGTATCCTTAGATTCCTAGGCGGCAGACGTAGGGCCACCCATAAAAAACAGTATTTTAACAACAATACGCAGTTTGGAAAAGTCTGAAGCATTCCCGACAAGCTTTTTGTGGCGCTTTTGTGCATCACGGCTTGCGAGAAGAAATCACCCCCTCACTAGGAGAACTTGGTACAGCGCTATAAAAACGTTTCGGCATCCGTTCTGCACAGTAGGCAGCACGGCCAGCCTCGACAGCCAGTTTCATGGCATGTGCCATCAATACCGGATTGCCGGCTGCAGCAATTGCGGTATTCATCAGCACGCCATCACAACCCAGTTCCATGGCGATGGCCGCATCGGAGGCGGTACCCACCCCGGCATCCACCAGCACCGGCACACTGGATTGCTCGATGATCAGTTTCAGGTTCCACGGATTGAGGATGCCCATGCCGGAGCCAATCAGGCTGGCCAGCGGCATGATGGCGCAGCAGCCTATCTGTTCCAGCTCACGGGCGATGATAGGATCGTCGGAGGTATACACCATCACATCAAAGCCCTCGGCCACCAGTACTTCGGCTGCTTTCAGCGTTTCCTTGACGTTGGGGAACAGATTGCCGGAGTCACCCAGCACTTCCAGCTTGACCAGACGGTGGTCATCCAGCAGCTCGCGCGCCAGGCGCAAGGTACGGATGGCATCCTCGGCGGAATAACAGCCCGCCGTATTGGGGAGCAGAGTGTAGCGGTTCTGCGGCAAAAAATCGAGCAGATTGGGCTCTCCGGCATGCTGACCCAGATTGACGCGACGAATGGCCACCGTGACGATATCGCAACCAGAGGCATCCAGCGCCTGGGCTGTCTGTTCAAAATCACGATATTTGCCGGTTCCCACCAGCAAACGGGAATTGTATGCCTTACCTGCGATGACCAGTTGATCCTGCACCTTCCACTCCTTCGCCCTTGTGTCAGCCACCGCCGACAGCCACTACGATTTCCAGTTCATCCCCATCACTCAGAACAGCGCTGCCATGCTGACTGCGGGGCACGATTTCGCCATTGAGCTCGACAGCCACCCGCTTGCCAACCAGCTCCAGCGCCTGCACCAGCTCAGCCACCGTGGCCAGCCGGGCGAATTCTTTCACTTCACCATTGATGCGCAACTGCATGTGTTATCTCCGCTCTGTCCGCTGCACCACCACCAGGCTCTGCACCTCGTTCAGCACGCGGGACAGATGCTCGACACTCTCCACCTGCAGGCGGAAATGAATATGGATGAAGCCATCGCCAACATGCGTATCCTGGGTGTCCACGCTTTCGATATTGGCCGAGGCCTGCGAGATGGCGGCGGCAATATCGGCCAGCGCTCCACGCTCGTTACGGGCCAGCACACTGACGCTGACACCAAACATACGGTCACGCTGGGTTTCCCAATTCACGTTCAGCAGCTTGTCGTGATCAACCCTCTGCACATTCGGACAGCTAACGCGGTGAATCACCAGCCCCTGCCCCTTGGTAATCACCCCAAGGATTTCATCGCCTGGCAAGGGGTTACAGCAACTGGACAGTTGCACGGTGCCGCCTTCAGTACCGCGGATGGTGATTGGCCCTACCCGCACTTCTTCACCCAGACGCTCACCAGCCAGTTCCACCAGACGGCGCGCCACGGCAATCGGCAGCAGTTTGCCGGCCCCAATCTCGGCCAGCACTTCGCCAAAGCCCTGCAGCTTGTCGCCGTGTACTGCCATGTACTCCGCCTTGAGCGCGTCATCCAGCAGCAGCGGCGACACCGCCAGGGCACCAATCGCCTGCTTGAGCAGTTTTTCGCCCAGCGTGGCAGCTTCTTCGCGCTGCAGGCTCTTCAGGTAATTGCGAATGCCGGAACGGGCGCGACCGCTCTGCACGAAGGTGAGCCAGGACGGGTTAGGCTTGGCCTGGGTGGAGGTGATGACTTCCACCGTATCGCCATTGCGCAGCACGGTGCGCAAGGGCATCAGCACATGATTGACGCGGGCGGCAATACAGCGATGACCTACGTCGGTATGTACGGCATAGGCAAAGTCGACCGGGGTGGAGCCTTGCGGCAGCACCATGATCTTGCCCTTGGGGGTGAACACGTACACCTCGTCGGGGAACAGGTCGATCTTGATGTGTTCGAGGAATTCGACGGCGTCGTCACTCTCCTCCTGCATGTCCAGCAGGCTTTGCAGCCACTGGTGTGTGCGCTGCTGGGCGGTATTGATACCGGCATCGCCACTCTTGTACATCCAGTGCGAAGCCACGCCCGCCTCGGCCACGCCGTTCATTTCGCGGGTGCGGATCTGCATCTCCACCGGCGTGCCATAAGGGCCGAACAAGGTGGTGTGCAGGCTTTGGTAGCCATTGCCCTTGGGAATGGCGATGTAGTCCTTGAACTTGCCCGGAATAGGCTTGTACAGGCTGTGCAGGGCACCCAGCGCCAGGTAACAGCTTGGGATGTCGTTCACCACCACGCGGAAACCGTAGATATCCAGCACCTCGGAAAACGACAGGTGTTTTTCCTGCATTTTCTTGTAGATGCTGTAGAGGTTTTTTTCGCGCCCCTTGATGGTGGCTTCGATATTGCTTTCCACCAGCCGCTGGCTGACGGTTTTCAGAATCTTGTTAACCACTTCGCGGCGATTGCCGCGCGCGGCGCGCACTGCCTTGGACAATACGCTGTAGCGATGCGGATGCAGATGCTTGAAGGCCAGATCCTGCAGCTCGCGGTACACCTTGTTCTGACCGATGCGGTTGGCAATCGGCGCATAGATTTCCAGCGTTTCCAGCGCGATGCGCTGGCGCTTGTCCTCGCGCATGGAATCCAGCGTGCGCATATTGTGCAGACGGTCGGCCAGCTTGACGATGATGACGCGGATGTCACGCGCCATGGCCAGCACCATCTTGCGGAAGTTTTCCGCCTGGGCGGTTTCCTTGGTCTGGTATTCCAGCCTTTCCAGCTTGGAGAGGCCATCCACCAGGTCAGCAACCACCTTGCCGAATTTCTCGGCCAGTGTGGGCTTGGTGACGCCGGTATCTTCCAGCACGTCGTGCAACAAGGCAGCAGCCAGCCCCTGCACATCCAGCCGCCAGTCGGTCAGCATGGTAGCCACCGCCAGCGGGTGAGTGATGTAAGGCTCACCGCTCTTGCGGGTCTGGCCTTCGTGCGCCTCGCGGCTGACTTCGAAAGCCTGGCGCAGCAGCTGCACGTCCTCCGGCTTGAGATAACGGCCTGCAGCCTCAAAAAATGCAGCCGCTTCGCGTTCGATCAATGCATTGTAATCGATGGCACTCTCAATACCGGTTTCCATGCTTCGCTCCGCCTGCACCCGGATCAGCCCTTGTTGCGAGTGAGTACTTCGCGGCCAACATGGCCGGCAGCAATTTCACGCAGGGCAACCACGGTGGGCTTGTGACGACCGGCATCCACAAAGGACGTTGCACCGGAAGCCACCTGGCGGGCGCGATAAGCTGCAGCCAGCGTCAGGTCAAAACGGTTCTGGATACGGTCCAGGCAATCATCTACGGTAATACGGGCCATAATGGGTTCTTTCGTAAATTGTACGATGTGGTTAACTATATCGAGTTTCGCCGCAGCAACCAATGCGTGCTAGCCGCGCTGGACACCCATGCGCGCAAGCGCTTGTGCCAGACGGCGGGTTTGCACTTCTGCGCGCAGCCTGCGGGCACGGAAGATGCTGATCAGATCAACGCGGGCACGCTCGAAATCGTCATTCACCACGATGTAATCGTATTCGGCAACTTTGTCGATTTCGGAGCGGGCCGACGCCAGACGCCGCAGAATGACTTCCTCACTGTCGGTTCCGCGGCCACGCAGACGGCGTTCCAGCTCCTCGATGGACGGTGGCAGGATAAAAATACCCACCGCATCGGGGAATACCTTGCGTACCTGCTCAGCGCCCTGCCAGTCGATTTCCAGCAGGATGTCACGTCCTGCCTCCAGCCGGCTTTGCAGCCAGCGCACACTGGTGCCGTAGAAGTTGCCATACACTTCGGCATACTCCAGAAAATCGCCGGCCGCAATCATGGACTGGAACGCAGTGTGATCAATGAAATGATAATGCTTGCCGTCTTCCTCACCGGTGCGCGCGGCACGCGTGGTGTAGGAAACAGATAGCTCGACCGTGGGCTCGGCTTGCAGCAAAGCTGCCACCAGCGAGGTTTTGCCGGCCCCGGAAGGGGCTACCACGATGTAGATGTTCCCGACGGCCTTGCTCATCAATCGCACATCCTGCCAAAGAAAGGGTAATTTTTCAGAATACCACAGACTGCTTTTCCGGTTAAGAGCAAAAGTATCTTCATGTCAAGATTTAGGTATTTGTCTTCACACCGAAGTAAAATCCTGCGTCTTATCCAATACATAACAAGGCTCGGAGCATCTCTGTCATGCAACTACTGGAAAGCTTTTTCAAGCTGAGGGAACACGGCACTTCGGTGAGGACCGAAGTCATTGCCGGCTTCACCACCTTCCTGACCATGGCTTATATCGTGCTGGTCAACCCGCTGATCCTGTCTGCCACCGGCATGGACTTGAATGCAGTCTTCGTCGCCACCTGCCTGGCAGCCGCACTGGGCACCGCCATCATGGGTCTGGTTGCCAACTATCCGATAGCACTGGCTCCCGGCATGGGGCTGAATGCTTACTTCACCTTCAGCGTGGTCAAGGGTATGGGGATTCCCTGGCAAGCTGCGCTGGGTGCGGTATTCATTTCCGGCATCGTTTTTCTGGCTGTCAGCCTGTTCAAGGTGCGTGAAGCCATCGTCAATGCCATCCCGCGCTCGCTGAAGTTTGCCATCTCTGCCGGTGTTGGCATGTTCCTGGCCATCATCGCGCTGAAGAACGCAGGC
Organism: Aquitalea magnusonii; assembly: GCF_002217795.2. Taxonomy (NCBI): domain Bacteria; kingdom Pseudomonadati; phylum Pseudomonadota; class Betaproteobacteria; order Neisseriales; family Chromobacteriaceae; genus Aquitalea; species Aquitalea magnusonii. Next base: position 121,597 of record NZ_AP018823.1, on the reverse strand, counting down.
GTGATCGCACCGCATCCGGCGACCTACCTGACGCTGGGCAATATTCACAACCCGACCACCCTGCTGGCTATCCTGGGTTTCTTCCTGATTGTGGCACTGGAATACCGCAAGGTTCCCGGCTCCATCATCATCGGCATCCTGATCGTAACCGTGCTGTCCATCCTGTTTGGCCTGTCCAAGTTTGAAGGCATCTTCGCTCCGGTGCCGAGCATGGCACCCACCTATATGGCAATGGATCTGCACGGCGCGATGAGTGCCGGTCTGATCGGGGTGATTTTCGTATTCTTCTTTGTCGACCTGTTTGACACCACCGGCACGCTGGTGGGCGTATCGCACCGTGCCGGCCTGCTGGACAAGGATGGCAAGCTGCCGCGCCTGAAGCGCGCCCTGCTGGCCGACTCCGTGGCCATTACCGCCGGTGCCGTGATGGGTACATCCTCCACCACCGCGTATATCGAATCTGCCGCCGGCACCGCAGTCGGTGGCCGTACCGGCCTGACTGCCGTGGTGGTTGCCATCCTGTTCCTGGCCTGCTTGTGGGTATCTCCGCTGGCCAAGACCGTACCGGCCTACGCCACTGCACCGGCGCTGTGCTACGTTGCCGTGCTGATGGCGCGCGGCCTGGCTGAAATCGAGTGGAATGACCTGACTGAATCCGCTCCTGCGGTGATGACTGCACTGGCCATGCCGTTTACCTTCTCGATTGCCGATGGTATCGCTTTTGGCTTCATCAGCTATGCTGTGATCAAGATTCTGGCCGGTCGCTTTGCCGACCTGAAGCCCGCCGTGGTGGTGATTGCCGCACTGTGGATCTTCAAACTGGCCTTCTTTGCCTGATCGTCAGCCAGTCAATCAGGGCCTGCCGCCTGGTGCGGTGGGCCTTTTTGCTTTGTGCGACAGCAAACACGGTCGCTTCATTTGAAAGTACAATAGCGCCATGGAAAATCTCAGCAATCTCGACTACTCCAGCTATCTCAAGGGCTGGATCCGCACCGTGCCCAACTGGCCCAGCCAGGGTGTGATGTTCCGCGACATCACACCGCTGCTGCAGAACCCGAAAACCTTCCGCATGCTGATCGACATCTATGTGCATCGCTACATGCTGGAACAGGTGGATCTGATTGCCGGGCTGGACGCACGCGGTTTCATCATCGGCTCGGTACTGGCTTACGAGCTGAATGTGGGCTTCGTCCCCATCCGCAAGAAAGGCAAGCTGCCTTTCACCACGGTGGCAGAAGAATACGAACTGGAATACGGCAACGCCACGGTGGAGATTCACACCGATGCTTGCAAACCGGGCGACCGGGTCATTCTGATCGACGATCTGGTGGCAACCGGCGGCACCATGATGGCTGGTTACAATCTGCTGAAAAAGCTGGGCGCAGACGTGCTGGAAGCGGCTGCCATCATCGAATTACCCGAACTGGGTGGCGGAAAACTGGTGCGCGATAGTGGACTGGATGTATTTACAGTCTGCTCCTACGAAGGCCACTGAACCTGCGACAGCGGCCTCCTCAAGACATGAAAAACGGACCTGAATGGTCCGTTTTTCAATGACTGATGCCACACCTCAGTCGTCCACTCGCCTGGCCTTGGCCAGCAGACCCACCTGATAACGGCCATAGGCCACCAAGCCACGCCAGGTCCAGCGCGCCAGCAAGTAACACAGAAACAAGCCGCCACCACCCAAGGCCATCAGCAGCAAGCCGGTCAGCAACATGCCCTGCGCACTCAAGCCCCAGTTCAGGCCACCGATATCCACTTGCCCGGTGTCATCCTTGATATGCAGCCGGCCAAGCGCATCACTGGCATTGCGCTCCAGGCTGACCGTGCCATCGCTAGACTGGATATGGATGCTGGCCCGTCCGGACGATGCCTCGCGCACGACATCCACTCTTTCGCCGTTGCTGCCGCGAATGTGGATATTACCCTCCGGGCCACCCTGGGCAAAATCAGACCAGATGGCCCGCACCTCGGGTGCTTCGTGAATGACCGGCCAGCCGAATAGCTGATTACATGCAAATGTGCCAAACAACACCAGGCCGCCAATCAGGATGCCGGTGGAAGCCAGCGCCGCCATGGTCAGCATCCACAGATAAAACAGGAAGGGCGCTGCCAACAGGAAGTTGAGCAGACCCATGCCGGCAATGGCCCCCACCACGGCAAACAGATTGCCGAAGCTCTTGCGGCTTTCCCAGCGCGCAATGTGATGGCGGGCGGTCAGCTCTCGTGCCAACTGGCGCGGGTCTCCCAGTCCGGCGGCGATATCTGCTTCACTGCGGCCTGCCGCCAGGCCATCACGGAAATATTCCTGATAATCGCTGATGATGTCCTGTCTTTCGCTTGCCGGCAGCCTGGACAGTGCCTCCTGTAATTGGCTGATGAATTCTTGCTGGTTCATGATGCCTCTCCCTTGGTCTGGCCGGCGGCCAGTTGCAACACACTGTTCACATCGGCAACAAACTCCTGCCATTCCTGCTGCATCAGCACCAGTTGTTGCCGCCCTGCTGCCGTCAGGCTGTAGTACTTGCGCGAAGGCCCGCTGGCCGACTCCACCAGATAAGTGGAAACCCATGCTTCGGCCTGCAGTCTGCGCATCAGCGGGTACATGGTGCCTTCGCTCACCTCCATGCTGCGCGACAGAATGCTTACCAGCTCGTAGGCATAGCTATCCCCGGCGGCCAACGCGGCCAGCACACACATATCCAGCGTGCCCTTTTTCAACTGCGTTTTCATGGTAAGACTCCCATACCTTGCATTACACGGTAGATAGGTGTGCCAGATGCAAGGTCAGGTCGAATACTATCCCTAACTACTATGCATTGCAAGGTACATGGTAAAACCACGTAGTTGCCCCAGCCCGACACTATCCACGCCATCTAAGAATTTTCTTTAATTCAAGTAAGAAAATTCACGATTCATAACGCATAATCCCCCACATTACCCAACCCGGAATAACAGGCATGAGCACGAAAAAGAAATCACTCGCCCTGGTCCTTGGCGGCGGCGCACCCAATGCAACCCTGATGGCCGGCTCGCTGGTGGCATTCATTGAAGCGGGCGTGGAATTCGACATCATCTCCACCTCGGGTGCCGGTGCGATAGTCGGCCTGCTGTACATGGCAGCCAAAGGCCAGCCCCCCAAGCAAGCACTGGAAAAACTGGCCGACATGGGCGTGGCTGACGCGCTGTACTCTGCCTTTCCGGTCAACTTCAAGGTATTCAACAAACCGGGCTTGATGGCCGACCTGTGGCGGCAGTGGCAACAGGCCAACCCGGTGCTGCAAGCCATCCAGGCACAGGCTGACCAGGGGCCGCTGCAGCGTCTGGCTGCCGACTGGAGCAGCTGGCTGATGGCGACACTCTGCCCTAGCGATCTAAACGCCCAAAGCCAGGGCCTGTGCGCCCATGTGCCGTTTATCGATCAAGTGGTGGACTTCAGCAAACTGGCCAGCATCAAGCCGCAGTTTTACCTGAATGCCTACAATCTCAGCCGGAAGCGCATGGAATGCTGGGACAAACGGCAAATCACCCATGAGCACTTCCTGGCAGCGCTGTCCTTCCCGCTGATCTACCCGCCTTATCTGCTGGATGGCGACTACTACATCGAAGGTGCCGCCATCGACACCCTCAACTTCAAGCGCCTGTTCCAGGATCATCCTTATATCGATACCACCGTGGTGTTCGATGTATTGGGCAGCGAAGAGATCCTGCATCCGCCGCGCGACCTGTACGACGCCTGGGTGCAGTCCATCATCACCCCGCTGACTGAAATTGCCCGCGATGACCTGAAGCTGTTCGAGGCCCTGCATAACAAGGATGCCGAAGGCAAGCCGCGCACCAAGTTGCTGCGTGTGGCCTATGACAAGTTCATCCGTCCGGAACAGCGCGAGCAGGAGCTGGACTGGTCCTACTCCAATCTGTCGCAGATGTATCAGGCAGGCTATGCCGCCGGACAGGCATTGTGCCGCGACCATGCCGCGGAACTGGGCCTGGCCTGATTCTGCCGCTACCATGCAACAAGGGCTGCCATGGCAGCCCTTGTTCATCTACATCTCACCTGCCCTTCAACCGACGTCGCCACGCCGCCGCAGGTGTTTCAGCCCCTCGCTCAGTACCACTCGATACCGCTCTTCTCGGTGGAGATGATGGTACCGGCTTCGCCCTTGACGATCTTCTCGATGTCTTCCAGCGCGCCAATCACCGCACGCTTGCCGGTCAAGCGGGCAAATTCGCAGGCGGCTTCCACTTTCGGGCCCATCGAGCCGGCGGCAAAGCCCAGCTTGTCCATTTCGTCCGGGTGGGCGTGGCGGATGGCCTTGGCTTCGGGGGTGCCCCAGCCAACAAACACGCTCTTCACGTCGGTGGCGATGACGAAGTAGTCGGCGTCCACTTCGCGGGCCAGCAGGGCGGAGGCCAGGTCTTTGTCGATCACCGCTTCCACGCCCACCAGCTTGTCGCCCTGGTACATGGTGGGGATGCCGCCACCACCGGCAGCAATCACGACCGCGCCTTTTTCGATCATCCATTTGATGGGGCGCAGTTCGAAGATGCGTTTCGGTTTCGGGCTCGGTACCACGCGGCGGTAGTAGTCGCCGTCGGCTTTCACCGTCCAGCCGTGGCTGGCAGCCAGCGCTTCGGCTTCTTCCTTGCTGTACACCGGGCCGACGAACTTGGTGGGGTTCTGGAAGGCGGGGTCGGCGGCGTCCACTTCGGTCTGGGTGAGGATGGTGGCCAGCGGCACTTCAAACGGCAGCACATTGCCCAGTTCCTGTTCGATCATGTAGCCGATCATGCCTTCGGTCTGGGCACCGAGGACATCCAGCGGATAGGGGGTGACTTTGCCGTCGACGTGGCGGGCGTAGGCGTCGTTTTGCAGGCCGAGCAGGCCGACTTGCGGACCGTTGCCGTGGCACATCACCAGGTTGTGGCCCAGCCGGGTGACGGCGGCCAGTTGTTCGGCGGCCACCTTGACGTTGGCGCGTTGGTTGTCAGCGGTCATGGCTTCGCCACGACGTTGCAGGGCATTGCCGCCCAGGGCTACGACGACTCGCATGATGTTTCCTTTTCTGGCCCTGTCCGCGCGTGCGGGACAGTGGCGTGGCCGGTCTGCCTGTGGCAGGCCGGTGTGTGTCGGATGGGGCGGCAGGTCACCGGGGGATGACCTGCCGGAGGGTGGAATCCGCCTGAGTGAGGGGGAGCGGATTCCGCCGCCACGACTGCAAGGGGGTGTCGTCGTGGTGGGTGAAACGGTATAGCTGTCAGACTTCAACTTCAGGTGATTCAGCTGCTTGCACGGCGTTTTGCCTTACACGCTGGCGACGTGGCAAAGTCAGCGCAGCGGCTGCTGCCAGGCGCGCCGCCGCAGACAGTACAGGTCGTACGGCAAGGCGGCGCAACAACGCAGCGGGGCTTTGCCACGTTGTCCAGTCTTAATCGCCCAGCGTGGCGACCAGGATGGCCTTGATGGTGTGCATGCGGTTCTCGGCTTGCTCGAAGGCAATGCAGGCTTCGCTTTCGAACACGTCTTCGGTCACTTCAATGCCATTGGCCAGGTCCGGGTATTGCGCGGCAATTTCCTTGCCCACCTTGGTTTCGCTGTTGTGGTACGCCGGCAGGCAGTGCATGAACTTGACTTGCGGGTTCTGTGCAGCAGCCATCAGCGCGGCATTCACCTGGTAAGGTTTCAGCAGGCGGATGCGTTCGGCCCACACTTCGGCCGGTTCGCCCATCGATACCCACACGTCGGTGTGGATGAAGTCGGTGCCCTTGACGGCTTCGGCGGCGTCTTCGGTCAGGGTGATGCGGGCGCCGGTCTTGGCGGCGATGGCACGGCATTCGGCCACCAGTTCATCGGTCGGCCACAGGTGTTTCGGGGCGCCGATGCGCACGTCCATGCCCAGCTTGCTGCCAATCACCAGCAAGGAGTTGCCCATATTGTTGCGGGCGTCGCCCAGGTAGGTGTAGCTGATTTGCGAGATCGGCTTGTCGCTGTTTTCCCACATGGTCAGCACGTCGGCCAGCATCTGGGTGGGGTGCCATTCGTCGGTCAGGCCGTTGTACACCGGGACGCCGGCGAATTTGGCCAGTTCGTTTTCCACCATGTCCTGGTCGAAGCCGCGGTATTCGATGGCGTCATACATGCGACCCAGCACGCGGGCGGTATCTTTCATCGATTCCTTGATACCGATCTGCGAGCCGGACGGTCCGAGGTAGGTGACGTTGGCGCCCTGGTCGTAGCAGGCTACTTCGAACGCACAGCGGGTGCGGGTGGAGGTTTTTTCAAAGATCAGGGCGATGTTCTTGCCCTTCAGGTGTTGCTGTTCGGTGCCGGTGTACTTGGCGCGTTTCAGGTCGCGGGCCAGGTCGAGCATGTAGCGGATTTCGCGCGGGGTGAAGTCCAGCATGCGGAGGAAGTTGCGGTTGCGCAGATTGAAGGCCATGGTAACACTCCTTGTTTCGGTGCCGGGTGGCGGGCTTGGCCGTCGCCACCGGGCGAGATTGATGTGCTTGGTGTGCTGCGGGGGCAGCGGTTTAAATCTTCACTTCGTCACGGATGATCGGGCAGGTCATGCAGTGACCACCGCCACGGCCACGGCCCAGTTCGGAGGCCGGAATCTCGATCACTTCCACCCCGTGCTGACGCATCAGCTTGTTGGTGTAGGTGTTGCGGTCGTAGGCCACCACCACGCGGCGGTCCAGGGCCACCACGTTGTTGCCGTCATCCCATTGTTCGCGTTCGCGCTGGTAGGCATCGCCGGCGGTCTGGATGATGTGGACTTCCTTCAGGCCGAGGGCCTGGCGCACCACTTCGGTAAACGGCACGCCGTCGTGGCGTTCGAAGCGGACTTCGCCTTCCTTGTCACCGGCGTAGATGCTGGTGCAGACGATTTCGTTGACCACGTCCGGGAACACCGACAGCAGGTCGATATCGAGGAAGCTGAACACGGTGTCCAGGTGCATGGCGGCACGCGATTTGGGCATCTGGCAGGCAATCACGCGGGTGGCGCCGCCTTCCTTGCCCAGCACATTGCGGGCTACTTGCACGACGGCTTGCGGGCTGGTGCGTTCGCCCATGCCGATGAGCACCACGCCGTTGCCGATCGGCATCACGTCGCCGCCTTCCAGCGTGGCCGGGCCGTGGTTCTTGTCGCAGTCGCCCCACCATACCTTCACCTTGCCGGCGAAGTACGGGTGGTGCTGGTAGATGGCTTGCAGGATCAGGGTTTCCTGACGGCGGGCCGGCCAGTACATCGGGTTGAGCGTCACGCCTTCGTAGATCCAGCAGGACGGGTCGCGCTGGAACAGGCTGTTGGGAATCGGCGGGATGACGAATTCGGACTGGTCCAGATAGCCGCCGAACAGGCCTTTGGGGTCGAACGGCAGTTCGAACTTGGCGATGCCGCCGATCAGGTGCTCGGCCAGTTGGGTGGACGGCATTTCGTCCAGCCAGCTGCGCAGGTCGGTCAGCATGCCGATACCGACGTTGTCAGCCTTGACCTTGCGGTCCAGCAGCCAGCTGCGGGCGGCCTTGTCGTCCAGCACCTGGGCCAGTGCGTCGTGGGCTTCGATCACATGGATGCCACGGGCGCGCATCTGCTCAACCATGTAGGCGTGGTCTTTCTGGGCGCGTTCCACCCAGATCACGTCATCAAACAGCAGGTCGTGGCAGTTGTCGGGGGTGAGGCGTTTGTGGGCCAGGCCCGGACGGCACACCATCACGCTACGCAGCTTGCCACATTCGGAATGAACACCAAATTTGTTGGTCATGATCAAACTCCTGCAATTGAGGTAAGGGAGTCGGGGAGCGCCCTTGAGACGCTCCTCAGGAATTGTTGTTGTCTTAGAGGGTGAGCTGGCCGGTGATCAGCTCGTAGGCTGCAATCACACCCAGTACCACGATGATGGCGGCCAGTGCGGCTTCTGCACCCTTGAACGGCTTCTCGCCATGTTCTTTCTTGGCCCACAGGTAGAACAGCAGGCCCGGGGCATACAACACCATCGACAGGAACAGGTACTTCAAACCAGCGGCATAGATCAGCCATACACCGTACACACTGGCAATACCGGCAATACTCAGTTCACGGCCCTTGCTTTCACCAGCCTGGTAGCCTTCACCACGCTGAGCCACCATGAAGGAGTACACGGCACACAGCAGGTAAGGAATCAGGATCATCGACGTGGCCAGCGACAGCAGTGCCAGGTAACCGGCCGAGCTGAACAGGGTGATGATCAGGAACAGCTGGATCAGACCGTTGGTCAGCCACAGCGAAGCTGCCGGAGAACCGTTGGCATTGGTGGTGCCGAAGATGCGCGGCATCACACCGTCTTTACCGGCCAGGTAAGGCGCTTCAGCAGCCAGCAGCGTCCAGGCCAGCAGCGCACCACCCACCGAGATCACCAGACCGGCATTCATGATGTTGGCACCCCAGGGGCCAATGGCCTTTTCCAGCACATAGGCGGTGGAAGGGTTCTTCAGTGCGGCCAGTTCGGGTTGCGTCATCACACCCAGCGCCAGTACCGATACCGCTACCAGCAGGGCAATGGTCAGCAGGAAACCGACTACAGTGGCCTTGCCCACATCACTCATTTTTTCGGCACGGCCAGAGAACATCGACGCACCTTCGATACCGATGAACACCCACACAGTCACCAGCATGGTGCTCTTCACCTGGTCGACAATGGAGCCCAGCTTCGGATTACCCCAGAAGTCCAGATTGAAGGTATCGATCTTGAAGGCAAACACCACCAGTACGATGAACAGCGCCAGCGGAACCAGCTTGGCAATGGTGGTGATGGTGTTGATGAATGCCGCACCATGCACGCCACGCAGTACCAGGAAATGCAGGCCCCACAGCAAGATGGATGCGCAGATGATGGCCGTCGGCGTGTTGCCATCGCCAAAAGCGTGGAACCAGAAACCCAGTGCCGAGAACATCACCACAAAGTAGGAAACGTTGCCGATCCAGGCCGAAATCCAGTAACCCCAGGCTGAGTTGAAGCCCATGTAGTCACCGAAACCAGCGCGGGCATAACCATATACACCGCCTTCTACTTCCGGCTTGCGGTTGGCCAGCATCTGGAAGGCAAATGCCAGTGTCAGCATGCCCAAAAAGGTGATGGCCCAACCAATGATGATGGCGCCGGCACCGGCACCTGCCGCCATGTTTTGCGGTAGCGAGAAGATGCCGCCGCCAATCATGGAACCCACTACCAGTGCGGTGAGCGCACCCAGTTTCAGTTTGGGTGCTCCCCCACCTTGTACTTCCGTTTCAGTGGACATTTTCGTTCTCCGTGAAATACATTAACCTGAAAACTATCTGTATATTATTAATTTCTAATTCGTTGATGTGATGATAGTAGCGGATGTAAAAGGCTTCCAGAATCTACAAGCAGATGTTTGACCAGGATCAAATGGAAAAATGGGAGGATGGAACGGCAGAAAATGAAGATGGCTGGGTTATAGGCGGGAAGCTACTGATATCCCAATTGAATTTATAAATTTATCGCCACGGCTTATTAGCAATAAATAAGTACAAATTATTAAATTAAAAGTTACAGATAAAAACAGGCAAAAAAAATGGATACGGCCCACCACCGTATCCACCAACACACACATCAAGAGGAAATCTACACCTACACCTACACCACAATAAAACCGTTATCAGTCATTCGGCCCGGCGTTTTTCACCTTGCGACTGATGACAAAAATCACACCGCATACCACCACGGTAGCAAAGACAATGGTTGCCAAACCCAGAACACCGACATCGTCGGAAAGAAGTTGACCCAGCAGTTCCATCTCCCACTCCTTAGCTGGCGGTTTGCCGCCTTGATTGATTAGTCGATGGTCATAATAACCCTACAAAAAATGTGGATGTTGACGCAAATCAACAATCCGTTCACCACGCATCGCCGCATGGAAAGTTCCAAAAAAACAAAACCATGCTGGCACATTATTCATTTCGGGTAGGGGTGTGCCGGTATCTGCCGATACCGGCAAAGAAAAAGCCCCTGCATGGCAGGGGCTTTGGAATACGGCAGATCTGAGGCTCAGGGCTGCTTGTTGCCGCCCATATCCTTGGACAGGAAGAAGGCATCGGAGAAGAACTCGTCTTCCGGCAGCTTGCGCTCGGTAATGAAGCTGCGATGGGCGGATTCCACCATGACCGGCGCGCCACAGGCATATACCTGATAGCCGGACAGGTCGGCAAAGTCATCCAGCACCGCCTGGTGTACAAAGCCGGTACGGCCTTGCCATGCATCTTCCGGCAGCGCTTCGGACAATACCGGAATCACGCTGATGTTGGCATGCGCAGCCTGCCAGCTGGCGGCCAGTTCGGCCATGTACAGGTCGGCCTTGGTACGTGCGCCCCAGTACAGCACCATCTGGCGCTGGATGCCGTGATGGATGGCGTGCTCAATAATGCCCTTGACCGGCGCAAAGCCGGTACCGCTGGCCACGAAAATGATGGGCTTGTCCGAATCCTCACGCAGGAAAAAAGAACCCATCGGGCCTTTGAAGCGCATGATTTCGCGCTCTTTCATCTGGGTGAAGACATAGTCGGAAAAACTGCCACCGGGCTGATGACGGATATGCAGCTCCAGGAAGGCATCATCATGCGGGGCGTTGGCAATGGAAAAACTGCGTTTCTTGCCATCCTTCATCAGGATATCGATGTACTGACCGGCGCGGAATTGCAGGCGCTCGGACACCGGCAGCTTGAGCTTGAGCACGGCCACATCGTGCATCTTGACCATGCTTTCCACGCGGCACGGCAGGGTCTTGATCTGGATGTCACCAGCACCGGCCACTTCACGGGCTTCAATGGTGATATCACCTTGCGGGCGGGCACAGCAGAACAGGGTCATGCCCTGAACGCGTTCGCTTTCTGGCAGGGCTTTTTCCTGATAGCCATCCTGGCTAACCTCACCCTCTACTACCTTGCCCTTGCAGGCGCCACAGGCACCGTCACGGCAGCCATAAGGCAGGCCGACATTCTGGCGCAAAGCCGCTTCCAGAATGGTTTCATGCGCTTCAACACTGAACGTATGCCCGCTCGGGAGCACTTTGACCTGGGAAGTCATTGGGTACCTTTATTATTCCAAATCTCGGTAAGATGCAGCCTATGCGTACTTTATTGATTGCAGGTATGGGTGATGTCGCCCGGCGGGCCCTGCCCCGACTCGTGCAGCACTGGAAAGTGCTGGTTCTGGCACATCACGCGCAAGCGGCAGAAACCGCCCGCGCGGGCGCTGCCATCCCGATCATGGCCAATCTGGACGATGCCGCCAGCCTGGAACGGCTGGCTGGTTTGGCCGATGAGCTGTGGATAACCGCACCACCACCCAACCACGGACTGCGCGACAGCCGCACGCGCAAGTTGTTGTACGCACTGGCAAAAGCCGACAGGATACCACAGCGAATTAGCTATATCAGCACTACTGGCGTGTATGGAAATAGCGCCGGCAACTGGCTGGATGAATGTTCGCCGCCCATGCCGCAAACCGAGCGCGCCTGGCGCCGGCTGGATGCAGAAAACACCCTGCGTGCCTTTGCCCGCCGCCATGGCAGCCAGCTGAGCATTCTGCGTGCGCCGGGAATTTATGCGCTGGAACGCCTGCCGCTGACCCGTCTTGTGCAAAACACGCCCTTGATCCGCCCCGAGGAAGACAGCTTCAGCAACCATATCCATGCCGACGACCTGGCCAGCCTGTGTATTGCCAGCCTGCAGCAAAACCGTGGCGGCATCCGTGTGTACAATGCCTGCGATCAGGAACCGCTCACCATTACCGACTGGTACGCCATGCTGGCTGATGCGCTGTCTCTGCCACTGCCGCCACGGCTGAGCCGGGCCGAGGTGCAGGCCGCCGTCAGCCCGGCTTTATGGTCTTATATGGCCGAGTCTCGCCGCTTTCGCCACCAGCGCCTGGCAGAGCTGGGCGTGACGCTGCGCTACCCCACGGCACGCGGATTTGTCGCACAACTGGCGGCAAATCCGGCCTGGCAGAGCGTGGCACTCGCTAAGGCCGGCAAGATTCGGTAACATGCGCGTCTTCTTGCAATTATCTGTTTGAATCACATGGAAAATCCGGCATTCGGGCGCGCCATCAGAAGCTTTGTGCTGCGTCAGGGACATCTGTCTGCAGCTCAGCAACGCGCAATGGACGAGGGCATGCCCAAATGGGGCATTGCATATCAGCCCAGCGTCATCAACCTGGAGCAGGCTTTTGGCCGCCAGGCCCCCAAGGTACTGGAAATCGGCTTTGGCATGGGCGGCGCAACCGCCGAAATTGCCGCGGCCAATCCCGACATCGATTATCTGGGCGTGGAAGTACACTCTCCGGGGGTGGGCAATCTGTGCAAGCTGATTGCTGAAAAAGAGCTGAGCAATCTGCGCATCATCCGTCACGATGCGGTGGAAGTGCTGGACAATATGCTGGCCGATGGCAGCCTGGACGGCGTACACATTTTCTTCCCCGACCCATGGCACAAGAAGCGCCACAACAAGCGCCGCCTGATTCAGGCCCCGCTGGTGGAAAAACTGGTGAAAAAGCTGAAGCCGGGCGGCTATCTGCACGCCGCTACCGACTGGGAAGACTACGCCATCCAGATCATGGAAGTGTTCAGCGCCAACAACGATCTGGCCAATAGCGCCGATGGCTATGCGCCGCGCCCGGACTACCGCCCGCTGACCAAGTTTGAAGCCCGTGGCATCAAGCTGGGCCACGGGGTGTGGGACATCATCTTCCGCCGCAAGTAAGCCCCGCAAACAAAACCCCCGCTCCAGCGTTGCGCCTCCTTGCCGTACACCATGTACTGTCTGCGGCGGCGCGCCTTGGTCCGGGTTCTCTACGAGGTTTTGTTAGCGGTTCTAAGCCAGACCGCTTTCAATCGGCAGCAGCACGCCTGCCCAGCAAGACTTCGATGTCCGGCAGCAGCTCATGCGGTGCCACTGCCGGCTCGAAGCGTTTTACCACCCTGCCCTTTCCATCCAGCAGAAACTTGGTGAAATTCCACTTTACCGGGTGCGGGTGCGCGCTATCCGCCTGGGTCAGCCAACGCCACAAGGGATGTGCCTGCGGGCCATTGACCTCCACCTTGGCCGACAACGGCAGGGTCAGTTGAAAGCGGCTGGCACAGAAACTGGCGATCTGGGCATCCGTGCCGGGCTCCTGCCCGCCAAACTGGTTGCAGGGAAAGGCCAGCACCCGCAAACCTTGGCCAGACAGGCTGTCATGCAATTCCTGCAAACCCGCATACTGCCGGGTATAGCCACACTCGCTGGCCGTATTCACCAGTAGTACCACCTGGCCTTGCAGGGTGCTTAGCGCCATGGAGCTGCCATCAGGCAAGGGCATGGAAAAATCGTAAAGCGTGGTCATGGTGGGTTCCCTTCCGTATAATCCGGACTTATCCGAGAAACGTACTCAGGTATTGCGCATGTTGTTTTCACCCAGCCGCCAGGATGCGCGCGGCTTCTTCTTCGACACCTGGAAAAAACACCAGAACGGCAGCGTGCTGACCGATCTGGAAAAGATTGTGCTTTCCATTCTTATAGACCACCCTGAGTACCACTCCATCCTGAATCATCCAGAAAAATACCTGGAACAGGAATGGACGCCGGAAATGGGAGAAACCAATCCTTTCCTGCATCTGGGCTTGCACGTAGCCATTGAGGAACAGCGCTCCATCGACCAGCCTTTTGGCATTCGTTCACTCTACGCCCAACTGGCCCTGCGTCATGGCAACGAGCATCGCGCACAGCACGAGATGATGGAATGCCTGGGAGAGATGATCTGGTATGCGCAGCGCTATGGCGGCGGCCCGGACGTGAACCGCTACATTTCCTGTGTGCGCGGCAAACTGGGCATGGGCGAAGAGGAAACGCCGCGCATCAATCCCAACGATATCCCGGACTGAGCATCTGCAGGCTGGAAACAAAAAAGCAGGCCCACGAGCCTGCTTTTTGCATGTCGGCATCACCAAGCGCTCACACCAGGCGGTTTGCCTCCTGGCCGGCGACAAAAGCTGCAATATTGTCCACCACTTGCTGTGCCAGGCGCTGCATGGCCTGCTGGCTGGCCCAACCGATATGCGGTGTGACGATCAGGTGCGGCAAGCGAGCCTTGAGCAGCGGATTGCCAGCCGTCGGCGGTTCGGTGCTCAGCACATCAAAACCGGCACCGCCCAATTGGCCGAATTTGAGCGCCGCCACCAGCGCTTCTTCATCCACCAGTCCACCACGCGCGGTGTTGATCAGGATGGCACCGGGCTTCATGGCCATCAATTCGGGTTGGGCAATCATGTTGCGGGTTTCTTCGTTCAGCGGGCAATGCAAGGACAGTACATCCGAACTGGCCAGTAGCTGATCAAAGCTGACATAGCCATCGCGCACGGTGGCGACGCCCTTGCGCTCACCAAACTGCACCCGCATGCCAAAGGCGCGAGCACGCTCGGCCAGCGCCTGGCCAATGCCGCCAGCGCCCAGAATACCCAGCGTGGCACCCTTGAGGTCGCGAATGGGCGCGCCAAAATGGCAGAACTGCTTGGCCTGCTCCCATACCCCGGCAGCGACATCGCGCTGATAGGCCGGCAGATTCTTCACCAGTGCCAGCATCAGGGTAAACGCATGTTCAGCCACGGTTTCATCCCCGTAATGGCGGATGTTCGCCACCGCAATGCCTTGCTCGCGGCAGGTGGCAATGTCGATATGGTTATAGCCGGTGGCCGCCACCGCCAGCATCTTCACCCCGGGCAGTTGCCGCAGGGTTTCCCGGCTGAACGGCACCTTGTTGGTGATCACGATGTCGGCATTGCCCACATGCTGGACAATCTGCTCCGGCGTGGTGGCGGAAATTTCGCGATAGGCATGGGCAAAGGGAAAAGCAGGAAGCGGGACAGGCAGGCTGTCCCGGTCGAGGAATACGATGGAAGGTTGGCTCATCGGTCTGGCGTCAGCTTTCGTAAGAAATCATGGCGCGGTAGGCATGCCAACTGGCCAGCCCGAGCACGGGTATGATGACGATGAGGCCAATGAAATAAGTGGCAAAACCCACTGCAGTAAGAGCCACAATCATAGCGGCCCATACCGCCATCGTCAGCAGATTCTTGTATACCGCCTGCACGCTGTTGATCATGGCGGTAACGGTGTCCACATCCCGGTCCAGCATCATCGGAATGGCCACCACGCTGAGCGCGAACACCGCCACGGCAAACAGGAAGCCAACACCAAAATAGGCCAGCAAAAAGGTGATGTTTTCCGGAAGCAGTGCATTGACCAGCAGGCTGTCCAATGACGGCAGCGCAGCGGTATCAAAAAACAGCGCAAACATCAGCAGGGAAACGCGAAACCAGCCAAACACCATCAGCGCCAGCAAGGCTGCGTACAGGGTAAAGCCGGGCAGGTTCACCCGCCACGCGGTCATGCTATGCCACAGGCTGATTCGCTGCTGAGCAAACACATTTTCATGCTGGCGCGCCAGATCATACAGACCGATAGCCAGAAACGGTCCGGCCAGCAGAAACAAGGTGGACAAGGTAAGCACAAACTGCGGTGCGCTGTCGAAGTAGGCAATCAGCAGATAGCCCATCAGCACAAAGACAGCGCCATAGAACATGGCATCGGCTGGGGCGCGGCGCAGGTCTTTCATGCCCTGCAGCAGCCAGACCATGGTTTGGGAAACTTCAACATGATGAACAACCGGGTGCTCCCGGGACGTGCCGTGGGTAATGTCCATGACGAATCCCCTTCTGGTGGTGGGTGGGTAAACCAGACAGTTAATTCTTTATATGTCATTGATTGTAAAATACAAATAAGGAAAAACTATCCGTACACCGCGCGCTACTGGCTGCTGCTACAATGTCGCCTTGCTTGAACCAGATACAAGGAACACAGGATGAGCGAATTGATCATTGAAGATCTGACCGTGGGCGAAGGCGCAGAGGCCGTTGCCGGTCAGGAAGTCACCGTGCACTACACCGGCTGGCTGACCAATGGCAGCAAGTTCGACTCCAGCAAGGATCGCTTCCAGCCCTTCAGCTTTCCGCTGGGTGCCGGCCATGTGATCAAGGGCTGGGATCAGGGCGTGGTAGGCATGAAGGTGGGTGGCAAGCGCAAGCTGACTATTCCTGCCGAACTCGGTTATGGCGCACGTGGTGCCGGTGGCGTGATTCCGCCCAATGCCACCCTGGTATTTGAAGTGGAACTGCTGCAAGTAGGTTAAGCAGCCAGCACCATGAAAAAAGCCACTCATGCGAGTGGCTTTTTCATTTGGACCTTAGGCTCATTTTTTCAGGCCGGAATCCGCACAACACTTTTTGCGCTTGCGCAGGTACAAAATAGCCAGCACGGCCAGCAGTACGCCCACCGCAGAAAGAATGCCCACCTGGCCGCGATGTACCATGTGCATCAGCCATTCGCGCTGGGTGGCTCCGTAATGGCCAAGATAAACCCAGACCGGAACCGAAATGAGAGCGGCAAAGCCATCCATCAGCAGGAAGCGCCAGTAAGGAACACGGCGGGTCATGCCGGCGGTAATGAAAATGGGAGAGCGCAAGCCGGGCAGGAAGCGGGCGACAAACAACACCCAGGTGCCGTATTTTTCAAACTTTTCCTGTACCGCCTCAAAACGCTCTGGCGTCAGAATGCGGGCAATCGGACGAAAGCGCTGCACCTTGTGGCCATAAAAGCGTCCGGCAGCAAACATGATGCCGTCGCCAGCCAGCACGCCTGCCATGCCCACCAGAAACATGATGTCCACATCAGCATAGCCAAGGCCGGAAATGATGCCGCCGGCCACCAGCGTGATGTCTTCCGGAATCGGCACACCAAAACCACATACCAGCAATACGGTGAAGACTGCCACATAACCGTAACCGGTAAAAAAATCGAGAAGTATCTGCAGTATGTCCATAGTGCTCCGCCGACCGGCACAGTCTTGTCCTGTCACAAGATTTGGCCACGGGCTGATTGTCCGAGTGCATGATCGGGCGCTTATAATAGCACACCTCGACCTTATCCTTTCTTGACATGACACGCCCTATACGGGTGGAAATCAATCATTCCGCCCTGCGCCATAACTATCTGCAATCCCGTCAACAAGCCGGACGTCCCGCACTCGCCGTGATCAAGGCCGATGCCTATGGCCATGGAGCCCTTGGCTGTGCCGCAGCACTGGCCGATATTGCCGACGGATTTGCCCTACTGAATATCGAAGATGCCGTTGCACTGCGCCAGGCGGGCATCCAGCAGCCAATTACCCTGCTGGAAGGCCCATTCGACCGGGCTGAAGTGCAAGCCATGGCGGAATACAACATTGCCGGTGCCATTCATTCCTCTGAGCAGATTGCCTGGCTGCAGGAAGGTTCCCTGCCCCGCGCTGTCGAGGTGTGGCTCAAGATCAACAGCGGCATGAACCGGCTGGGTTTCCATCCCGAGCAGGCCGCAGCGGTGATCCAGCAGTTGCACGCCCTGCCTCAGGCGCGGCTGAGCACCATCATGACTCACTTTGCCACCGCCGATGATGCCCGCGGGGTTAGCGCGCAATGGCAGCGCTTCGCCCCGGTGGCGCAAGCCAGTGGCCTGGCGATCAGCGCGGCCAACTCTGCCGCCGTGTTCCGCCATCCGCATACCCACGGTACGGTGGTACGCCCGGGCATTACCCTCTACGGCTGCTCGCCGTTTGCCGACTGCCATGCAGCCGGGCTGGGATTGCAAACCACCATGACGCTGAGCGCCGACATCATTGCGATCCAGCATCTGCAAGCGGGTGATACCGTGGGGTACGGCTTGAACTTCCAGGCCGGCAAGCCCATGCGCATCGGTATTGTCGCCTGTGGCTATGCCGACGGTTATCCGCGCATTGCGGCCAACGGCACCCCGGTGATGGTGGCAGGCCAGCGCAGCGGCACCGTGGGCCGGGTTTCCATGGACATGCTGGTGGTGAACTTGACTCACATTCCAGCAGCCACCATCGGTAGCCGGGTGGAGCTGTGGGGGCCGAACGTGGCCATCGAAGAAGTGGCTGCCGCAGCCGGTACCATTGGCTACGAGCTGATGTGCGCCATTGCCCCGCGCGTGCCACGCCGTTTGATCTGAGCCGGTCGCTTGCACCAATCAAAAAAGCCGCTGGTTTCAGCGGCTTTTTCTTGCGCCAGGACTGAATCAGGCCACGCGCTCAATGGTGGCAGCAATCTCTCTGGCCCACTTCTCGGACAGTGTACGGTCGCTGGCTTCCACCATCACCCGCACCACCGGCTCGGTACCGGAGGGACGCAGCACCACACGCCCTACGCCGGCCAGCGCAGCTTCTGCGGCGGCCAGCGCCTCGGCAGAGGCCGCTTTCCAGTCGCAGCCATTGTGGCGCACATTGATCATGGTTTGCGGGAACGGCGTCCAGTCGCTGCAGGCCTGTTCCAGGCTGATGCCCAGTTCGGCCAGGCTGGCCAGCACCTGCAAGCTGGAGATGATGCCATCGCCGGTGGTGTGCTTGTCCAGGCACAGGATGTGGCCCGACGCCTCGCCGCCCACCTGCCAACCCTTGGCATGCAGCATTTCCAGCACATAGCGGTCGCCCACCTTGGCACGGCCGAACGCTACACCCAGCTTGTTGAGCGCCAGCTCCATCGCCATATTGGTCATGACGGTGCCCACCACGCCCCCCTTCAACTCGCCGCGCGCCGCCCGTGCTTTGGCAATCACGTAGATCAGTTGGTCGCCGTCATACACCTTGCCATGCTTGTCCACCATGATCAGACGGTCGCCATCGCCATCCAGCGAGATGCCGTAGTCGGCATGGTGTTCCAGCACCGCCACCTGCAAGGTCTTGGGATAAGTCGCCCCCACCTTGTCATTGATGTTGTAGCCATTGGGCTCACCGCCGATCACCACCAACTCGGCACCCAGCTCATGGAATACCTTGGGTGCAATGTGGTAGGTGGCCCCGTTGGCACAGTCCACCACCAGCTTCAGTTGCTTGAGGTCGCGCTCACCCGGGAAGGTGCTCTTGCAGAATTCGATATAGCGTTCGGCGGCACCGGAAATACGACGGGCACGGCCCAATTCAGCCGAGCTGTTGGTCGTCATCGGCTGCTCCAGCATGGCCTCGATTTCCAGCTCCAGCGAGTCATCCAACTTCTTGCCACCCTCGGCAAAAAACTTGATGCCATTATCCTGATAAGGATTGTGTGATGCAGAAATCACCACGCCGGCTTCCAAGCGCAGCGCCCGTGTCAGATAGGCAATGCCGGGGGTCGGCAGCGGTCCGGTCAGCAGCACATTGACACCAGCGGCAGTGAAACCGGCCTGGAGGGCGGCTTCCAGCATATAACCGGAAATACGGGTGTCCTTGCCAACCAATACCGTAGGGCGATGGTCCTTATCGTGATCCACCAGCACCCGTCCGGCTGCATGGCCCAACTTGAGAACAAAATCAGGGGTGATGGGAAACTGACCGACTTCCCCACGTACTCCGTCCGTACCAAAATATTTGCGACTCATTTCATCATCCTAGTCTTGCTGCTCAAGCACCTGGCCAGCAGCGGGTAGCTGCAACAAAAACCCCAGCGGAATTTGCGCTATTGTACCTGCCTGCCATATCCGCAGGGCAAGCAGGCCGCTTGCTTATGCATGATATTCCCGCGATGGTTTCAAGCGGCGTAGGGTTGCATCGCATCCCATACTTGCAGTGCCTGCCTGCTGGCCTTGACGTCATGCACTCTGATTATCCTGGCGCCTTGCTGCAAGGAGAGCAGGGCCACCGCCACACTGGCACCCAAGCGCTCTGCCGGTACAGCTTCACCGGTGATGGCACCCAACATGGACTTACGCGACAAACCCACCAGCAGCGGCAAGTCATTGATGGCTTGGATACGGCGCAAACCTGCCAGCAACTGCAGATTATGTTCAAGCGTCTTGCCAAAGCCGAAGCCGGGGTCGATCAGCAAGCGCTCAGCGGCAATGCCCGCATCGAGGCACAACTGCACCCGACGCTGCAGATATTGGCCGACCTCCTCCACCACATCCTGATACACAGGAGCCTGCTGCATGGTGTCCGGGTTGCCTTGCTTGTGCATCAAGCACAGTGCGACGCGAGAACATGCTACGGCATCAACGGCACCTTCATCCTCCAGGGCGGAGACATCATTGATCAGGTCGACGGCACCCAGTTGCAGCGCTGCCTGCATGACCGCGGTACGACGGGTATCCAGCGACAGCACAGCGCCGATATCCTTGAGTTTTTCCAGTACCGGCAACACCCGGTCCATTTCTTCTTGCACACTGACAGCAGGCGCACCGGGACGGGTGGATTCGCCACCGATGTCCAGAATGCCAGCACCATCGGCCAGCATGGCCTCTGCACGCTGCAGGGCGCTATCAAGCGTATTGAAACGACCGCCATCGGAAAACGAATCGGGGGTGACATTGAGTATGCCCATGACCATGGGACGGGAGAGATCGAGCTGGAAGCGCCCGCATTGAAGCAATTGCATGAAGAATTCTGCCAGATAAAAGCAAAACAGGGTGGCAGCCTGCGCTACCACCCTGCAAAAACCAGCGCTTAGAGTTCTTGAGCCGGTGTGGATGTCGATGCTGCCGGCGTGGACTCTGCCGGCTTTTCCTCCGGCTTGACCGGGAAGCCGCTGCCCGGTTTGGGCGGACGTGGCGGCTTGCCATCCATGATGTCGTTGATCTGCTCGGCATCGATGGTTTCCCACTCCAACAGGGCAGCGGTCATGGCTTCCACTTTGTCGCGATTTTCTTCCAGCAGGCGGCGGGCCAGCCCGTACTGCTCGTCGATGATGCGGCGGATTTCCATATCCACTTGCTGCATGGTGGCTTCGGACATGTTCTTGTGCGTGGTGACAGAGCGGCCGAGGAATACCTCGCCCTCGTTGTCGCCATACACCATCGGACCGAGCTTGTCGGACATGCCGTAGCGGGTGACCATATCGCGCGCCATCTGGGTGGCACGCTCGAAGTCATTGGAAGCGCCGGTAGTCATCTGGTTCATGAACAACTCTTCGGCGATACGACCGCCAAACAAGATGGCCAGACGGTCCAGCAAATAGCCACGGTCGTAAGCAAAGCGATCCTGCTCAGGCAGCTGCATGGTCACGCCCAGCGCACGACCACGCGGGATAATGGTGACCTTGT
This sequence comes from Aquitalea magnusonii, assembly GCF_002217795.2. NCBI lineage: Bacteria > Pseudomonadati > Pseudomonadota > Betaproteobacteria > Neisseriales > Chromobacteriaceae > Aquitalea > Aquitalea magnusonii. Next base: position 100,439 of record NZ_AP018823.1, on the reverse strand, counting down.
GTACCGGATCGGACTTGGGCAGCAGCTTGGCCACCACCGCATGGCCGGATTCGTGGTACGCGGTATTGCGCTTCTCTTCTTCAGTCATCACCATGCTGCGACGCTCTGCGCCCATCATGATCTTGTCCTTGGCGGATTCGAAGTCCACCATGTCGACCAGTCGCTTGCTGCGGCGGGCGGCAAACAGTGCGGCTTCGTTCACCAGGTTGGCCAGATCGGCACCGGAGAACCCCGGCGTGCCGCGCGCGATGATGGAAGCTTCCACGTCGGCAGCAATCGGTACCTTACGCATGTGAACAGACAGAATCTGCTCGCGGCCACGGATATCCGGCAGCGGCACCACCACTTGGCGGTCGAAACGGCCCGGACGCTGCAAGGCAGGGTCCAGTACGTCAGGACGGTTGGTTGCGGCAATCACGATGACAGTGGTATTGGTTTCAAAACCATCCATTTCCACCAGCAACTGGTTCAGCGTCTGTTCACGTTCGTCATTGCCACCACCCAGACCGGCACCACGCTGGCGACCTACCGCATCGATTTCGTCGATGAAGATGATGCAAGGCGAGTTCTTTTTGGCTTGTTCGAACATGTCGCGAACACGGGCAGCACCCACGCCGACAAACATTTCGACAAAGTCAGAACCAGAGATACTGAAGAACGGTACCTTGGCTTCACCAGCAATCGCCTTGGCCAGCAAGGTTTTACCGGTACCCGGCGAACCGCACAGCAGGATGCCGCGCGGAATGCGGCCACCCAGGCTCTGGTAGCGGGAAGGGTCGCGCAGGTAGTCGACAATTTCCTTTACCTCTTCCTTGGCTTCATCGCAGCCGGCCACGTCGGCAAAGGTCACGGTATTGGTGTCCTGGTCCAGCATGCGCGCCTTGCTCTTGCCAAAGGAGAAAGCCCCGCCCTTGCCGCCGCCCTGCATCTGGCGCATGAAGAATACCCACACGCCAATGAGCAACAGCATCGGGAACCAGCTGATGAAGATGCTCATCAGCATGGACGGTTCTTCTTCCGGCTTGGCGGAGAAGCGGACGTTGTTCTTGATCAGGTCTTCGACCAGTTGCGGATCATAGGGCGCATAGGTGGCAAAAGCCGAACCATCGGTACGCTTGCCCTTCAGCCACTGGCCACGCAGCGGATGGCCCTCAATGCTCAGGGACTGCACCTTGCCGGATTCGACATCGCTGATGAATTGCGAGTACTCGATCTGGTTCTGGGCATCCTGGCGTTTGTTGAACTGATTGAATACAGTCATCAGTACCAGACCGATGATCACCCAGATGGCGATGTTTTTGCCGATATTGTTCACGAGTAGCGGACTCCTCTGTGCCCTGACTTTGCGGTTGCGTATTTCATTGGTATGAATTGTAAACCCCGGGGGGGCGTATGTCAGCGTCGGCCCTTGCCCAGCAGGTAAATTTCGCTGGAGCGATCACGCGAGGCCTTGGGTTTGCGGGTAACTACCTCGTCAAACAGATCCCGCATTGACTGCAGATAGGGCTGGAAATCACTGCCCTGAAACACTTTGACGAGAAAACAGCCCCCGGGTTTCAGGTGATCACGGGCAAATTCGAGCGCCAGTTCACACAGCAGAAAACTTCTGGCCTGATCCATGGCACTCATTCCGGAAATATTGGGTGCCATGTCGGAAATTACAAGGTCTAGTGCACGACCATCCAGCAGATCGACAAACTCGGCCAGCACTTCGTCCTCGCGAAAGTCACCCTGAATGAAATCAACGTCGGCAATCGGATTCATCGGCAAGATATCCAGCGCAAACACCTTGCCTTGCGGGCCGACGATACGCGCCGCCACTTGCGACCAGCTACCGGGGGCGCTACCCAGGTCGGCCAGCACCGTCCCCGGACGGATCAGTTTGTCTTTTTCGTTGATTTCCAGCAGCTTGTACGCTGCCCGCGCCCGGTAGCCATCTTTCTTGGCCATCTGCACATACTGATCGTTAACATGTTCGCGCAGCCAGGTATTGCTGCTGGTACTTCTTGCCATGAGTTGCTTCCTGCCCATTCCACACAGCACAGCCATGCAGGCTATCCTGTTGTTTTTCAGTCTGTTTGTGACCAGAGTTTGGGCTATGCGCCAAACTCTAGTAGAATCCCGTTTTGCTTTGAAACCAAGCCTGTCCAATGAAAATCGAACTGCAACCATTCCAGCGCCAGCACCTCAAGGGCCTGGCTCAGACTCTCAGCCCGGTCGTGATGATCGGCAACAACGGCCTGAGCGACTCCGTACTGCGCGAAATCGCCATCAGCCTGGATGCACACGAGCTGATCAAGATCCGCGTGCAGGGTGATGACCGTGCTGCACGCATTGCTCTGTACGAGCAGATTTGCGATGAGCTGGGCGCGGCACCGGTACAGCATATCGGCAAATTGCTGGTGCTGTGGCGCCCCAGCGACAAGCAGCGCATTGTCCTGCCCAAGAACAAGAAGGCGCTGAAGATCGCCTCCCAATCCTGATACTGCCCTTGGGCGGTATAGCAAAAGCGGTGGCTTGCCACCGCTTTTATTTTGCCCTAAGCGGGCTTGTGGCCACCAGCGTGCATGCACCGCACACTCAATCGCGCCGCAGGATGTAGGCCAGCCCCATCAGGCTCTGTACCAGATAGATCAGGCTGGAAATGGCATGCCAGGTAGCGAAACCGCCGCCAAACAGGCCTTCTGCCGCGTGGTTCATCTGTAATTTGAGCGCCGCGATGATGGGGGTGACGGCAAAATGGTTGATCACGGTACACAGCAGCATGCCGACAATCAGCCAGAAGCTGGCTTCCTTCATGCCACGCACGCCATTGCGCCATACCGCATCCACCAGCAGGAATACACCGCACACCAAGCCCACCCAGGCAATGGCGGCAAACAGTTTGCCGGCAACCATGCCGGCCGTTACCGTGTCCAGTGAGCGGAACAAGACCGGGGCGACGATGATGCCGATCACCCACAGGCCACCGATCCAGAAGGTTCTGGCTATTGCTCGCAATCCGTCCATGCGCGCTCCCTGACTCCACAGCAAAAACGCGCGAAAGCGCGCGTTTGGTTTGTCTGCTTAGATGTATTTGACGTCCAGCACTTCGTATTCGCGAATGCCGCCCGGGGCCACCACTTCGGCCACGTCGCCGCTTTCCTTGCCGATCAGCGCACGGGCAATCGGCGAATTGACCGACACCTTGCACAGCTTGATGTCGGCTTCATCGTCGCCCACGATCTGGTAGGTCACCTGGTCTTCGGTTTCCAGATCCATCAGCTCGACGGTGGCACCAAACACCACGCGGCCATCCGCGTCCAGCTCGGCCGGGTTGATGATCATGGCATTGGAAATCTTGCCTTCCAGTTCGGCAATACGGCCTTCAACGAAGCCTTGGCGCTCTTTGGCAGCATCGTATTCTGCATTTTCGGACAGATCGCCATGCGACCGTGCCTCGGCAATCGCTTCGATCACCGCCGGGCGCTCCACGCTCTTCAGGCGTTGCAGTTCTTCTTTGAGAAGTTCGGCGCCACGCAGCGTCAACGGGACTTTGTTCATTCGGGTGCTCTCCTGAGGCGGTACCCCCGCCGTCATCAAAAACACAAGCCGCCGTACGAGACGGCGGCTTGGCTGTTGCAGTTCAATGTCTGGATTGTAACGGCAAATCGTCCGCGGTTCAAAGCTTCAACGCACAACTTGCCGTCATATTCCGACAGTCCACCACATCAAGGCTTGATGGAGGCGTGCAGTTCCTGAACGCTGTAGACATCAAACTCTTCCACATGGGCCATGCCCACGCACACTGCCTTGGCACCGGCCAGGGTGGTGTACTGCGGAATGCGCGCCTGCAGGGCGCTGCGGCGGATGGAGTGGCTGTCCTGGATGGCCTGACGTTTTTCGTCCACGGTATTGACCAGCACGTCGATTTCGCCGTTCTTGATCATGTCGACGATGTGCGGACGGCCTTCGTTCACCTTGTTGACCACCTGTACCACGATGCCGGCTTCGGCCAGGGTCTTGGCGGTACCGCGCGTTGCGCAGACGCCAAAGCCCAGGCGTTGCAGTTCGCGTGCTACGTCAACCGCGCCGTTCTTGTCGGACTGACGTACCGACAGGAACACCTTGCCGGTGCGCGGCAGCTTGTCGCCGGCGGCCAACTGGCTCTTGACGAAGGCTTCGGCAAAGCTCTTGCCCACGCCCATCACTTCGCCGGTGGACTTCATTTCCGGTCCGAGGATGGTGTCTACGCCCGGGAACTTGATGAAGGGGAATACGGCTTCCTTCACGGCGTAGTACGGCGGAATCACTTCCTTGGTGAAGCCCTGCTCGGCCAGACTGATGCCGGCCATGGCACGGGCGGCAATCTTGGCCAGTGGAGCGCCAGTTACCTTGGACACAAACGGTACGGTACGCGAGGCACGCGGGTTTACTTCCAGCACGAAGATGGTGTCGCCCGGGATAGCAAACTGCACGTTCATCAGGCCGACCACGTTCAGCGCACGCGCCATGGCTTCGGTCTGGCGACGGATTTCGTCCTGTACGGCCGGGAAGAGGCTGTACGGCGGCAGCGAGCAAGCGGAGTCACCGGAGTGGACACCAGCCTGTTCGATATGCTGCATAATGCCGCCGATGACCACGTCCTTGCCGTCGGAGATGCAATCCACGTCCACTTCGATGGCGTCGTTCAGGAAGCGGTCCAGCAGCACCGGGCTGTCGTTGGACACCTTCACCGCTTCGCGCATATAGCGTTCCAGATCGGCCGGTTCGTGCACGATTTCCATCGCGCGGCCGCCCAGTACGTAGGACGGACGCACCACCAGCGGATAGCCGATTTCCTCGGCCAGCTTCATCGCGTCGGCCGGAGTGCGGGCGGTGCGGTTCGGCGGCTGTTTCAGGCCCAGTTCGTTCAGCAGCTTCTGGAAGCGCTCGCGGTCTTCGGCAGCGTCGATCATGTCCGGCGAGGTGCCGATGATGGACACGCCATTGGCTTCCAGTGCACGTGCCAGTTTCAGCGGGGTCTGGCCGCCGTACTGTACGATCACGCCGAACGGTTTTTCGATGCGGCAGATTTCCAGCACGTCTTCCAGCGTCAGCGGTTCGAAGTACAGACGGTCGGACGTGTCGTAGTCGGTCGATACGGTTTCCGGGTTGCAGTTGACCATGATGGTCTCGAAGCCGGATTCGCGCAGCGCCAGCGCAGCATGCACGCAGCAGTAGTCGAATTCGATACCCTGACCGATACGGTTGGGGCCGCCACCCAGCACCATCACCTTCTTGCGGTCGGTGGGCTTGGCTTCGCACTCTTCTTCGTAGCTGGAGTACATGTAGGCGGTGGAGGTGGCGAACTCGGCCGCGCAGGTATCCACTCGCTTGTACACCGGATGCAGGCCCAGCGCCCAGCGCTTGGCACGCACGGCAGCCTGGTCGGTATTCAGCAGCTCGCCCAGACGACGGTCGGAGAAGCCCTTGCGCTTCAGGCGACGCAGTTCGTCAAAGCCCAGTTCTTCCACCTTGCGGCCGGCCAGGGCTTTTTCTTCGCCCACGATGTCTTCGATCTGGGCCAGGAACCACGGGTCGATCTTGCTCAGCGCAAACACGTCGTCACGGCTCATGCCCACGCGGAAGGCATCGGCCACGTACAGGATACGTTCCGGTCCCGGGGTGCTGACTTCGTGACGGATGGTTTCTTCGTTGGTGGTGACCGGGTTGAAGCCGGACAGGCCGGTTTCCAGGCCACGCAGCGCCTTGTGCATGGATTCCTGCAGGGTGCGGCCCATGGCCATCACTTCGCCCACCGACTTCATCTGGGTGGTCAGACGGTTATCGGCCTGCGGGAATTTTTCGAAGGCGAAACGCGGAATCTTGGTGACCACGTAGTCGATGGACGGTTCGAACGAAGCCGGGGTGGCACCGCCGGTGATGTCGTTCTTCAGCTCGTCCAGGGTGTAACCCACGGCCAGCTTGGCAGCGACCTTGGCAATCGGGAAACCGGTGGCCTTGGAGGCCAGTGCCGAGGAACGCGATACACGCGGGTTCATCTCGATCACGATCATTTCACCGTTCACCGGGTTGGTGGCGAACTGCACGTTGGAACCGCCGGTGTCCACGCCGATTTCACGGAGTACCGCGATCGATGCATTACGCATGATCTGGTATTCCTTGTCGGTGAGGGTCTGTGCCGGGGCCACGGTGATGGAGTCACCGGTGTGTACGCCCATCGGGTCGAAGTTCTCGATGGAGCAGATGATGATGCAGTTGTCTTTCTTGTCGCGTACCACTTCCATTTCGTACTCTTTCCAGCCGAGTACGGACTGCTCGATCAGCAGTTCATGGGTGGGGGACGCTTCAAAACCGCGCTCGCAGATCGCCAGGAATTCTTCCTTGTTGTAGGCGATGCCGCCACCGGAGCCGCCCATGGTGAAGGACGGACGGATCAGCGTGGGGAAGCCCACCTTGGATTGCGCTTCCAGCGACTCTTCCATGGTGTGGCAGACGAAGGACAACGGGCAGGACAGGCCGATCTTGGCCATGGCTTCCTTGAAGCGGCCACGGTCTTCCGCCTTGTCGATGGCGTCTTCGGTGGCACCGATCAGCTCGACATTGTACTTTTCCAGCACGCCGTGCTTGGCCAGGTCCAGCGCACAGTTCAGTGCGGTCTGACCGCCCATGGTGGGCAAGATGGCGTCCGGGCGTTCCTTGGCAATGATTTTTTCCAGAACCGGCCAGGTGATGGGTTCGATGTAGGTGACATCGGCCATGTTCGGGTCAGTCATGATGGTGGCCGGATTGGAGTTCACCAGGATGACTTTGTAACCTTCTTCACGCAGGGCCTTGCAGGCCTGGGCGCCGGAGTAGTCAAACTCGCAGGCCTGGCCAATCACAATGGGGCCAGCGCCGATGATGAGAATACTCTTGAGGTCGGTACGTTTCGGCATGTTATCGCTCAGTCAATTTCAATTGTTCAGTTCAGGCTGGCTGCCGCCAGTTTGGCCCCGAAGCCCAGAAACAGCGCGCCCACTCCGCCAGACATGGCAGAGGACAGTTTGCGGCGGCGGCGGAAGGCTTCGGCCAGTCTTGCGCCGGACACGATGATGGTGGCCAGATACAGGGCACTGCACAACTGCAGCAGCGTGCCCAGCACAAGAAAGGTCAGCACCGGGTGCGGATAGGCCGGGTCGACGAATTGCACGAAGAAGGACACGAAGAACAAGATGGCCTTGGGGTTCATCAGGCTGATGACCAGTGCCTTGACGAAGGGACGGCTGGCGTCCACTTCGCGGCGGGCTTCCGACGCAGCGGCTTCCCCGTGGGAAGCATTGCGCCAGGCACGCCAGGCACCACGCAGCATCTGCAGCCCCAGCCAGGTCAGGTAAGCACCACCGGCGTACTTGACCACGGCAAACAGGGCCGGATTGGCCTTGAGCACCCCTGCCGCCCCTGTGGCGGCCAGCGTCATCAGGATGGCATCACCGGTAAATACCCCGCAGGCACCCACAAAGCCGCGACGGATGCCGCGTTGTGCCGCCACCGACAGCACATACATGGAGTTAGGGCCTGGCAGCAGCACGATGATGATGGTGCCGATCAGGTAGGTGGTGATATCGGTAATGCCCAGCATGCTTGTTCTCCGTTCTGGTCCGTTTACTTCGCCTGGCTCATCGCCGTGATGAAGCGGTCAAACAGATAGGCCACATCTTCCGGGCCGGGGCTCGCTTCCGGGTGACCCTGGAAGGAGAAGGCCGGGCGGTCGGTCAGCGCAATACCCTGCACGGTCTGGTCGAACAGGCTGCGATGGGTCACGCGCACATTGGCCGGCAGGGTGGATTCGTCCACCTGGAAGCCGTGGTTCTGGCTGGTGATCATCACGCGGCCGCTGTCCAGATCCTGCACCGGGTGGTTGGCACCGTGGTGGCCGAACTTCATCTTGCTGGTCTTGGCACCGGTGGCCAGGCCCAGCAACTGGTGACCCAGACAGATGCCGAATACCGGCAGACGGGTTTCCAGGATTTCGCGGATGGCAGTGATGGCGTAGTCACACGGTTCCGGATCGCCAGGGCCGTTGGACAGGAACACACCATCCGGCTGCAGTGCCAGCACGTCCTTGGCCGGGGTCTGGGCCGGCACCACGGTCAGCTTGCAGCCACGTTCGGCCAGCATGCGCAGGATGTTGTGCTTCACGCCGAAGTCGTAAGCCACCACATGGAACGGGGTTTGGGCCTGTTCGCTGTAGCCGCTGCCCAGTTTCCATTCGCCCAGCTTCCACTGGTAGGACGCGGTGCAGCTGACTACTTTGGCCAGATCCTGACCGGCCATGGAACCGAAACCGCGTGCCAGTTCCAGTGCGCGGGCTTCGTCCAGATCGGCACCGGCCATGATGCAGCCGGCCTGTGCGCCCTTTTCGCGCAGAATGCGGGTGAGGCGACGGGTGTCGATATCGGCAATGGCCACGACATTGTTCTTGGCCAGGTAGTCGGACAGCGAATCTTCCGCGCGGAAGTTGCTGTGCAGCAGCGGCAGATCACGAATGATCAGACCGGATGCGAAAACGGCGCGGGATTCGGTATCTTCCGAATTCGCGCCGACATTACCGATGTGGGGATAAGTCAGGGTGACGATTTGTTTGGTGTAGGAGGGATCGGTGAGGATTTCCTGATACCCGGTCATGGCGGTATTGAATACCACTTCGCCGACCGTATGGCCGGTGGCTCCGATGGCACTGCCCTTGAAGAGGGTACCGTCAGCCAAGACGAGGATCGCTGGTACGGTTGACACTGACTAGCTCCTGTTGCGTTTCGCTTGTATGTTTTTGCGGATTTTTATGTGAATAACGGGACACGACGTTTTGCGCCTGTCCCGTTTGGTTAAACCTTACCATCATACCGCTTTCGGCCAGTTGAAACAAGTCACAAGCACCTGTTTTTGCATCACTTCCTGATTTGTCCTGCCTTGTTTCCAATACTTTTACATAAAGAAACAGCCACCCGCAGGTGGCTGTTCAGCACCATAAAACGCAAGATCAAAACAGGGTATCGTCCAGCTCCAGCACGCTGTCAGCCCCATCCACAATGGCTGCAGCCAGGCCGCCAACCTGCGGCAGCAGGTGCTCGGCAAAGAAGCGGGCGGTGGTGATCTTGGCCTTGAGGAAATCTTCGTCCACACCATCTTCACCCAGCTTTTCGCGTGCGATCAGCGCGGCGCGGCCCAGCTGCCAGCCACCCAGCACAATGCCCATCAGCTTGAGGAAAGGTACCGAACCGGCGGCCGCCAGCTGCGGCTGCGTGCCAAAGCTGCCCAGGATGAAGGCAACGCAGCGCTCAGCCTCGGCAGCAGCCTGCTGCAGATTGTGCGCCATGCTGGCATAACCGGCAGCCGCCAGCTTGTCGGCAGTCGCTCGTGCTTCTTCCAGCAGCGCACGGGCCGTGGCGCCGCCCTCGCTGAAGGTTTTGCGGCCAATCAGGTCCAGCGCCTGAATGCCAGTGGTGCCTTCATAAATGGCGGTGATGCGGGCATCGCGGTAGTACTGTGCCACACCGGTTTCTTCGATGAAGCCCATGCCGCCATGCACTTGCACCGCCAGGCTGGTCAGCTCGTTGGCCTGCTCGGTATTCCAGCCCTTGACGATGGGGATGAGGAAGTTCACCAGCGCCTGATTGCGCGCAGCTTCGCTGGCCACCGGGTGGCGCGAGGCGCGGTCCAGTGCCGCAGCGGTGTAGAAGGCCAAGGCACGCTGGGCTTCGATCTGGCTGCGCATGGTCATCAGCATGCGACGGATATCCGGGTGCTTGATGATGGCCACACCAGCCGGGTCGGGCGAGCCGATGGCGCGGCTTTGCACGCGGTCACGCGCATACTCGACCGCCTTCTGGTAAGCGCGCTCGGATACCGACATGCCTTCCACCCCCACCCCGAGACGGGCGTGGTTCATCATGGTGAACATATAGCCCAGACCCTTGTTGGCCTCGCCCACCAGGTAGCCGGCCGCACCACCGTTATCGCCAAAGCTCATCACCGCTGTCGGGCTGCCATGAATGCCCAGCTTGTGTTCCAGCGAGACGCAACGCACATCGTTACGCGCACCCAGGCTGCCATCGGCATTGACCAGGTACTTGGGCACGATGAACAGGGAAATACCCTTCACCCCGGCCGGTGCATCCGGCAGGCGGGCCAGCACCAGATGGACGATGTTGTCGGCCATGTCGTGCTCACCCCAGGTGATGAAAATCTTCTGGCCGGTCACCAGATAGCTGCCATCCTCCTGCGGTACGGCACGGGAGCGCACCTGGGCCAGGTCAGAACCGGCTTGCGGCTCGGTCAGGTTCATGGTGCCGGTCCATTCGCCACTGGACATGCGCGGCAGGTAAACTGCCTTGAGTTCTTCCGAGGCATGGTGGTGAATGGCCTCTACCGCGCCCAGCGTCAGCAGCGGGGCCAGCGAGAAGGCCAGATTGGAGGAGCACCACATTTCTTCGGCGGCAATGGCCACCAGGGCCGGCATGCCCTGCCCGCCAAAATCAGCCGGAGCACGCAGGCCCACCCAGCCCGACTCCACATATTGCTGCCAGGCGTCCTTGAAACCGGGAGCGGCGGTCACTTCGCCGTCCTTCAGCGTGGCACCCTTGTCACCCTGCTTGTTGATGGGTGCCAACACGCCTTCGGCAAACTTGGCGGCTTCTTCCAGAATGGCATCCACCAGTTCTACCGAGCAGTCTTCATAACCCGGCAGGCTGCACACCGAGGTCAGTTCGGCCAATTCATTCAGTACAAAACGGATTTCCTTGACTGGCGCGTTATAGATCATGAATCTCTCCTCATTCTTGCTGCACAACAATCGTCGTAGATATGAAAAAACCGGCACGCCGTCTACCTGATGCATGAGCACGCCCTCCCGTCACCTGGTAACGGGAAAGCTGGCTCCTCCACGAAGCAGACCGGTCGTTGCCGGTTGTTTTTTGTTTTGATCCGGCGGCTATCTTGCCTGCTCGGATGGGGAGGGTGTCCCCTCCCCGCACACCATTACTTGGACAGCTCGGCCAGCAGTTCCGGCACCACGGTGAACAGGTCACCGACGATGCCGTAATCGGCTACCTGGAAGATCGGCGCTTCTTCGTCCTTGTTGATCGCTACGATCACCTTGGAGTCCTTCATGCCGGCCAGATGCTGGATGGCACCGGAAATGCCCACGGCGAAGTACAGTTGCGGCGCAACCACCTTGCCGGTCTGGCCAACCTGGTAGTCGTTCGGTGCGTAGCCGGCGTCAACCGCAGCGCGGGAAGCACCCACGGCAGCACCCAGCTTGTCAGCCAGCGGCTCGATCACGGACTTGAACTGCTCTTCCGAGCCCAGCGCACGACCACCGGATACGATGATCTTGGCAGCGCCCAGTTCCGGACGGTCAGACTTGGTCAGCTCCTGGCCGACAAAGCTGGACAGTTGCGGATCAGCAGCCACGGCAACGCTTTCCACGGCGGCACTGCCGCCCTGAGCTGCTGCGTCAAACGCAGTGGTACGTACGGTGATCACCTTGATGGCATCTGCCGACTGTACGGTGGCCAGCACGTTGCCGGCATACACCGGGCGCACGAAGGTGTCAGCGGATTCGATGGCGGTGATTTCGGAAATCTGTGCCACATCCAGCAAGGCAGCCACGCGCGGCAGCAGGTTCTTGCCAAAGGAGCTGGCCGGAGCCAGTACATGGCTGTAGCCCTTGGCCACTTCCACCACCAGGGCAGACAGCGATTCGGCCAGGCCGTGCGCGTACTGGGCGGCATCAGCCAGCAGTACCTTGGCCACACCGGCCACGCTCTTGGCCGCATCGGCAGCGGCAGCGGCGTTGTGACCGGCCACCAGTACGTGTACTTCGCCCAGCTTGGCAGCGGCAGTTACGGTATTCAGGGTGCCTGCTTTCAGGCTCTGGTTGTCGTGTTCAGCGATAACGAGAATGGCCATGGCTTACAGCACCTTTGCGTCGTTTTTCAGTTTGGCTACCAGCTCGGCAGCGTTGGCTACCTTGATGCCGGCAGAGCGCTTGGCCGGTTCGGCCACTTTCAGCGTTTTCAGGCGCGGCGTGACATCCACTCCCAGATCGGCCGGGCTGGTCTTGTCCAGCGGCTTCTTCTTGGCGGCCATGATGTTGGGCAGCTTGATGAAGCGCGGCTCGTTCAGGCGCAGGTCGGCGGTCACCACGGCCGGCAGACGCAGCTTGACGGTTTCCAGGCCACCGTCGATTTCGCGGATCACGTCCACGGTTTCGGCAGCGACATCCACCTTGGAGGCGAAAGTGCCTTGTGCCCAGCCCAGCAAGGCAGCAGCCATCTGGCCGGTCTGGTTGGCATCATCGTCAATGGCTTGCTTGCCAACGATCAGCAGTTGCGGTTGTTCCTTGTCAGCAACCGCCTTGAGCAGCTTGGCCACGGCCAGGGGCTGCAGTTCGGTTTCGGTTTCCACCAGGATGGCGCGGTCGGCACCCATGGCCAGGGCGGTGCGCAGGGTTTCCTCGCACTGCTTGACACCCATGGACACGACTACGATTTCGCTGGCCTTGCCGGCTTCTTTCAAACGCACGGCCTCTTCAACGGCAATTTCGTCAAAGGGGTTCATCGACATCTTGACGTTGGCCACATCGACATCGGACCCGTCAGCCTTCACGCGGACCTTCACGTTGTAATCGACAACGCGTTTAACAGCGACTAGAACTTTCATATTCCTCCAGCGAATAGCTCTCTGGGTTAATCGAACTCGGAAAGGGACTTGCTACCGTGGTGTTTCCCGATTATGCCCCAACGCCATTTCAAACGAGCGTTTGGTTGAATTTTCATGTGTGGCACGTAGCAAAAAAACAACTGATTGCAGATACTACGTCATTTCCGCTTAATTTGCATTTCGTCTGCTGCATGGCACAATGCAGTGCAGCAATTTCAACGTCATAGCCGGAGAAACATGCATGACAGTCTACTTTGAAGACATCAAGGTCGGCGATTCAGCCGAGTACGCCAAAACCATTACCGAAGCCGATATCCTGATGTTTGCAGCCGTCTCCGGTGATGACAACCCGGTACATATCAACCAGGAATACGCCGAGACCACCCCGTTCCAGACCCGCATTGCCCACGGCATGCTGACCGCCAGCCTGATCTCCACCGTGGTGGGCACCAAGTTGCCCGGCAACGGCACCATCTACCTGTCGCAATCCACCCGCTTCAAGGCACCGGTACGCATTGGCCAGACTGTCACCGCCCGCGCCACCGTGGTGGAAATTTTCCCCGAGAAAAAGCGCGTCAAGCTGGCCACCCAATGCCTGGTGCAAGGCAAGGTGATTCTGGATGGCGAATCGCTGGTCATTGCCCCGTCCCGCCCCGCATGACCATGGCCGCCACGCTACGCATCCAGCCCTTGACTGACGAAGCAGGCAAGGTCACCGAACCGGAGCTGCTGGCGCGCTGTAGCGCTTTGCATCGCCAGTTGCGGCCCATGCTGCCAGAGCATGGCCACAGTTATGCGGCAAAAATGCAACGTGTCTGTGCTTTTGGTGCCCGCATGGTGGTGGCGCTGGATACCGATGGCACCCCGCTGGGGCTGGCACTGTACCGGGTATATGAAAATACCTACGAGGACCTGCGGCTTTATATTGACGACCTGGTCAGTGACGAAGCACATCGCTCACGCGGCATCGGCAGCCTGTTGCTGGACTGGTGTGCAACAGAAGCCCGTCGGCTGGGATGCGGTTTCCAGGTGCTCGATTCCGGCACCTGGCGCACGGAAGCCCACCGTCTGTACTTCCGCAAAGGTTTCAGCATCACGTCCTTTCATTTCACCAAACCACTGAACTGAAGCGCTTGCGCGGAAACAAACCTGGCACAACAGCCCACACCAAAGGGAGCACAACGCTCCCTTTTTCTATTCATCCAGTTGCCGCAAGCGCTGCTGCTGCAAGGCCCAGCGCACTGGCTCGGCCACCAGTTCATCCGGGTAATCCAGCCGCTGCTGCAACGCAAGCACGATCTGCGGATCATACGGCGCATTACCCAAACCCACGGCCAGATTGGAGAGCCATTTGGCATAGCCGATACGGTATATCGGGCTGCCGGCCAGCTTTTCCTTGAACATGGCCTCGCTCCAGCCAAACAACTCCAGCAGGCTGACCTGATCCAGACCGTGACGCACAGCAAAATCCGGCTCCACCGTATTGACGGCAAAGCGGTTCCACGGACAGGTCAACTGACAATCATCACAACCATAGACACGGTTGCCAATCATGGAACGAAACTCAGGCGGTATGGCCGTTTTCAACTCGATGGTGAGATAGGAGATGCAGCGCCGCGCATCCACCTTATACGGCGCAGTGATGGCCTGGGTCGGACAGATATCGATACAACGGGTGCAACGGCCGCAATGACCTTCTTCTGCAGGATCGGCAGGCAAGGGCAGATCAGTAAACAACTCTCCCAGGAAAAACAGCGAACCTTGTTCGCGGTTTAACAGCAAGGTGTGCTTGCCGCGCCAGCCCAGCCCGGACTGCGCAGCCAGCGCCACTTCGGCCACCGGCGCACTATCGGTAAACACGCGGTAGCCAAACGGACCGATGTGCTCGGCCACCTTGTCCGCCAGCTTCTGCAAGCGTGCGCGCAACACCTTGTGATAATCCCGTCCCAAGGCATAGCGTGACAGATAGGCAAGGCGGCCATCCGCCAGCACCTCTTCGCTGGCCTGCGCCTGCGCCGGCCAGTAAGGCAGACGCACGCTGACAATGGACAGGGTGCCGGGTACCAGGTCCGCCGGTTTGACCCGCAGGCTGCCATGCCGGGCCATGTAATCCATCTGGCCATGACAGCCCTCGTCCAGCCAGGCTTGCAACTGAGCCTCGGCCTGTGGCGGCAGCGCGGCCTTGCTGATCCGGGCTGCGGCAAAACCCAAATCTTGCGCCCAGGCTTTGATTTGCCCGGCCAATTCGGGATAATCCAGTTTTTGATAGGATTTCTCAGTCATATGGTCATGGATGATACCAGCGTTCGCAGTGGCAACCTGTCCGATGAATCGGCAACCCTTGCGCTTGGCGCAAGCATGGCTGACGCCCTGCAGGCGGGCGTGGTCCTGTTTCTGCAGGGCGATCTGGGCGCAGGAAAAACCACATTTACCCGTGGCCTGCTGGCTGGACTGGCCTATCATGGCAAGGTGAAAAGCCCCACCTACACCCTGGTGGAAAGCTATCCGCTTGCTCACTTCACCGTCCACCATTTTGACCTGTATCGTTTTGCCGACCCGGAAGAATGGGATGACGCCGGTTTCCGTGATTATTTTGGAGCGGACAGCATTTGTCTGGTTGAATGGCCGGACAAGGCTGGCGGATTGCTTCCGCCGCCCGATCTGACACTGGAACTTGAAGTCAGCGGCACAGGTCGCACGTATCGTTTAACTGCAAGAACAGAAACCGGACAGTCATGCCTGACTCGACTTTCGATCCCACCCGCCGCCGTCTGCTAGGCGCAGCGGCCGCCACCTTCCTGCTCAGTGTCAGCAAACTTGGCTTTGCCGGCAGCAGTCAGGTGGTTGCCATCCGCATCTGGCCCGCCTCCAGCTATACCCGCATCACACTGGAAGCCAGTGATGCCATCAAGTTCAGACAGTTCACCATCAGTAATCCCGATCGACTGGTGATTGACCTGGAAGGCGTGCAGCTCAACAGCGTGCTCAAGGATATCAGCAGCCAGATTGCTGATGCCGATCCGTATATCAAGACAGCCCGCGCCGGGCAATTCAGTCCGGATACCGTCCGCCTGGTGCTGGAACTCAAAACCGATGTCAAACCGCAGGCTTTCACCCTCAATCCGGTGGCGGAGTACAAACACCGTCTGGTGATCGACCTCTACCCCTCCAGTGGCGCACAAGATGACCCGCTGATGGCTTTGCTCGACGATTACAACAAGGGCAAGCTCACCGAGCCGCCGCCACAGGTAAAGCCGAAGAAAAACGACAGCAACCGCCCCATCGTGGTGATGCTGGACCCAGGCCATGGCGGTGAGGACCCGGGCGCCATCGGCATGAATGGCACCCGCGAGAAAGACATCGTGTTACGCATAGGCAAACAGTTGAAACGCATGATTGATGCCGAGCGCAATATGAAGGCCTTCATGACACGGGAAGAAGACATTTTCATCCCGCTGGGAGTCCGGGTAGCCAAGGCACGCAAGCTGAATGCGGACTTGTTCATCTCCATCCATGCCGATGCTGCGCCCAACCGTAGCGCCCGTGGTTCTTCGGTATTTGCCTTGTCCGAGAAAGGTGCTTCCAGTGCTTTTGCCAAAACTATGGCGCAATCGGAAAACAGCTCGGACCTGATTGGCGGAGTGAAGATTGCCAGCAAGGACAAATTCCTGGCGCATACCCTGCTAGACCTGACCCAGACCGCCACCATCAATGACAGCCTGAAACTGGGCAAGATCATGCTGGGCAAGGTAGGTAGCCTGAACAAGCTGCACAGCGCCCAGGTGGAACAAGCCGGTTTTGCGGTACTCAAGGCACCAGACATTCCATCCATCCTGGTGGAAACTGCCTTCATCAGCAATCCGGAAGAAGAGCAACGCCTGCTGGACAGCGACTTCCAGCAACAGATGGCGGGTTCTATCCTGAGTGGCGTGAAAACCTACTTCACCCAGGGTGCCGCGCTGGCTGCTCGGGCCTGAACCATAGCTGCTCGGCATGAAAAAGCCCGCTTAGGCGGGCTTTTTCACATTTTGATCAGCGGTAACGGGCAGGGTCGACCTCGCTATCAGGGCTTTCCTCGACAGCAGGCACACGGTAGGTTTCATTCGCCCACTCGCCCAGATCAATCATCTTGCAGCGTTCGCTGCAAAAAGGGCGATACAGACTGGCAGGCTCCCACCTCACGGCAGTGCCACAGGTGGGGCAGGCAACGGTACGGACAGCTTGGGACATGGCACTCAGAACTTGCAGTTGGTCAGGGTAAACTCAACATCCGACTCGGTCTGGCGCGGCCGGCTTTCTCCGGTAACCGCACTGACAAAACGAACATTGATCGCATATTTATTGGCAGAAAGCTCGGGCAGGACATTGAGCGCCGGATCGTAAGCAATGCATATCATCTGTACCACCTTGCCGCCGGACATCTGCTGGAATGCACCATTGCGTGCAACATAATGGTGGGTCTTGCCACTATCGCGCAGCAGGTGCAACAGGATGCGGGCAGCTTCAGCAGTCGGCATCAGCGGGGCCGCCCAGCGACGCATGTCACGCCGACGTTCTTCCGCCGGCTTTTGCTGCCACAGGTAGTAGGATGGCAGATCGAACTGGCAAGTCCCACCGGGGATACCGGCACGCTGCTTGATTGCCATCAGCCATTCGTTCTCGCGCAAGTGCTGGCCAAACTTTCCCGTTACACCCAACAACTGGCTGGAGGAAACTTCAATCTCGTCCAGCACCTTGTCCAGACTGTCCTCAGCCACATTCGGGTTTTCACGCAGTGCTTCAAGCACCTGCTTCTGACGCTCCAGTTCTTGCAGCAAATCAGCCTTCAGGTCTGCGCGCGACGCGGTTTCCAGCAGCTCGAACAACACCAGCAAGGCCGCATGATGATCCAGCGCATGGTCTTTGCCCAGAAAATAGGCCAGCCGATCATACAGCTGCTCCAGGCGCAGCAACGTACGGGTTCGTTCGGTGACAGGAAACTCGAAACTGATCACAAGACGTCTGCCCTTCTTGGTGGCTTGTAAAAGGCCTTGTCACTGGCCGTGGGCAAGGTTTGCAAGATAATACTGGTGTTTGGCCTCGACTTGAAGCTGCAATGCAGCAAGCGTGCCGCCATTATCAATGACATCATCCGCCAGCGCCAACCTTTGTGCGCGCGTCATCTGCGCTGCCATGATGGCACGCACGGCATCTGCGCTCAAACCACTCCTGGCCTGAACGCGAGCAAGCTGCACTTCCTCAGGGCAATCCACCAGCAAACTACGGCGTACCAGCGTCAGATAAGCCGACGTCTCGAACAGCAGTGGCACCACCAACATGGCATAAGGGCCGCGCGCTACTGCCAGTTGACGCATGCTTTCGGCGTGGATCAACGGATGCAACACACTTTCGAGCTTGCGCCGACAGGATGTATCGGCAAACACCAGCGCCCGCATGCGCGCCCGATCCAGCGCACCACTGGCAGACACAAGATCTGCACCAAAGCTTGCAGCAATGGCCGGCATGGCGGCACCGCCTGGCCCGGTCAGTTGATGGGCAATCAGATCAGTATCCACCACCGGTATACCAAGTGCCGCAAAGTGATTGGCGGCTGCCGTCTTACCGGAGCCTATACCACCAGTCAAACCAACAATTTCAATGGGCATAGCTACCCAAGTACCAAGCGACAATATCCTTGCCCCACAACAGCGCAATCCAGCCTGCCGCAGCCAGGTAAGGTCCAAAAGGCAGTGGCTGGCCACGGCCAAGCCGTGCCAGCAAGATCAGCACCACGCCGACGACGGCACCCACCAAGGATGACAGCAAGATAATCAGCGGCAGCATGCTCCAGCCCAGCCAGGCACCAAAAGCGGCCAGCAACTTGAAGTCGCCATAGCCCATGCCTTCCTTACCGGTGAGCAGCTTGAACAGCCAATAAACCAGCCACAGGCTGAGATAACCGGCCATTGCGCCCAGCACAGCGTCCGGCAACGCCACCGTACCGGACCACAGATTGAACAACAGCCCCCCCACAACAGGGGCAAGGTCAGGTCATCCGGCAGCAACTGGGTGTCGGCATCAATAACAGCCAACGCCACCAGCACCGCGGTCAGCGCCAGATAGCCAAGCAGCTGCACACTCCAGCCGAAACGCCAGGCCAGCATGCCAAACAGCAAACCAGTCAGCATCTCCACAGCAGGGTAGCGCAGGCTGATGGCGGTCTGGCAATGCTGGCAGCGGCCACGCAGCAAAACATAGCTCAGCAAGGGAATATTCTGCCAAGCCCGCACTTCTGCCTTGCATCCCGGGCAATGCGATGCCGGCGTCAGCAGATTGTAGCGCTCCCTAACGCCGGGCTCTCGCCCAAGATAAGCATCACATTCCCGCTGCCAGGCACGCTCCATCATGATGGGGAGGCGGTGGATAACCACGTTCAGGAAACTGCCAATCAACAAACCGAATAACAGAACCACTACGATTAACAAGCCAGCATTGCTTGCCAGCAGATTTGCCATCTCAACCATGCTTATCCTACCACCTGGCCCATCTTGAAAATCGGCATGTACATGGCGATAACCAGACCGCCAATCAACACGCCAAGGATGACCATGATGGCCGGCTCGAGCAAACTGGACAAAGATGCAACCGCATTATCGACCTCCTCTTCATAGAAGTCGGCAATCTTGTCCAACATCTGGTCGAGTGAGCCCGACTCTTCACCGATGGATGTCATCTGCAGCACCATGTTGGGAAACAGACCGGTACGCTGCATGGAGTAACTCAGGCTGGAACCCGTACTGACATCATTCTGGATCAGCTTGGTGGCCTCGCTGTACACCTGATTGCCGGAGGCACCGCCCACCGAATCCAGCGCTTCAACCAGCGGCACCCCGGCAGCAAACAGCGTGGACAAAGTACGCGACCAGCGTGCAATGGTTGCCTTGCGGATGATATCGCCAATCACCGGCAGCTTGAGCAGGATGCGGTCAAACTGTTCCTGCAGCTTGGGTGTGCGCTTGAACGCGTAGAAAAAGGCAAAAATGGCACCAAAGATGCTGCCAAATATCAGCCACCACCAATGCACAAAAAAGTCGGACAGCCAGATCACCACTAATGTCGGGGCCGGCAAATCAGCACCAAAGCTGGAAAACAGATCCTTAAACGCAGGGATCACGTAAATCATGATCACGGCGGTAATAATGAAGGCCGTGGCAACAATCGCAGTAGGGTAAATCATGGCGGACTTGATCTTGCCCTTGATCGCCATGACCTTTTCTTTGTAGGTGGCCAGTTTATCCAGCAGGGAATCCAGCACACCACCGGTTTCACCTGCTGCAATCAGGTTACAGAACAGCTTGTCGAAATAGAGCGGTCGCTTGCGAAACGCCTCAGCCAAAGACAGGCCGGTTTCCACATCAGCGCGGACTTCCAGCAACATTTTGGTAACCGCCGGATTGCCATGCCCCTTGGCGGCAATGTCAAATGCCTGCAACAAGGGAACCCCGGCACGCATCATGGTGGAGAGCTGACGCGTGAACAGGGTGATATCCTTCTCCGTGATCTTGCGACCGAATCCGCTGCGGCGCCGTTTCACCTTGACGACATTGATGCCCTGCCGGCGCAACTGCGTTTTGGCAACCGCTTCGGTTTCTGCGCGCAATTCGCCGCGAATCACCTTGCCGGATCGGTCCTTGCCTTCCCATTCCCAGATAAACCCAGGGTTTACCTTTTTCGCCACGCTTGCCATGGTGCGTATCTTTCTTATACTCAGTCGTTGGTCACAGCCTCGATTTCGGCCAAGGAGGTCAGCCCTTTCTTGACTTTCAGCAGACCAGCATGTCGCAGATCGATCATCCCTTCTTTAAGGGCCAGATCATTGATATCGATTGCCGTGCCATTTTGCATGATCAAACGTGTCATCGCATCACTGATCGGCATGACTTCATAAATGCCAGTACGGCCTTTATAGCCGGAACCACGACACTCATCACAACCGACAGGCCCGTACGGTTTCCAGCTACCATCCAGCTCTTCAGGACGGAAGCCGGCCCTGAGCAGAGCTGGCTCCGGAATATCAACCGGTGCCTTGCAATGATTGCACAGGCGGCGCGCCAACCGCTGCGCCATGATCAGCAATACCGAGCTGGCCACATTGAACGGTGCCACGCCCATGTTCAGCAAACGGGTCAGCGTAGCCGGCGCATTATTGGTGTGCAAGGTGGAAAAAACCATATGACCTGTTTGGGCCGCCTTGATGGAAATATCGGCGGTTTCAAAGTCCCGGATTTCACCCACCATGATGACATCCGGATCCTGACGCAGGAAGGCTTTCAGTGCCGAGGAAAACGTCAGCCCAGCCTTCTCGTTGACGTTGACCTGATTGATACCAGGCAAGTTGATCTCGACCGGATCTTCCGCCGTGGAAATATTGATATCCGGCTTGTTCAGGATATTCAGGCATGTATATAGCGATACCGTCTTGCCACTACCGGTCGGACCAGTTACCAGCACCATGCCATATGGCCGGCCAATGGCATCCAGCAGCATCTGTTTCTGTTCCGGCTCAAACCCCAGCTGCTCAATGTCCAACGATGCTGCCGAGGAGTCCAGAATACGCATCACGATTTTTTCACCGAACAAGGTCGGCAAGGTGCTGACACGGAAATCAATGGAATGCGATTTGGATAATACCAGTTTCAGACGGCCATCCTGCGGTACGCGCTTTTCAGAAATATCAAGCCGTGAAATCACCTTGATCCGGGAAGCAATTTTCTCTTTCAGCAGCAAAGGAGGCTGGGCAATTTCCTTCAACTGGCCATCGACACGGTAGCGGATGCGGTAAAACTTTTCGTAAGGCTCGAAATGTACATCGGAGGCACCGCCATTGATGGCATCCAGCAAGACCTTGTGGATGAATTTGACCACAGGGGCATCATCCACATCGGGTTGATTGGTTTCACTGTGTGGCGTTGGTGCATCCGGATCAACAAACTCCAGATCGCCAAAATCTTCATTCTCCAGCGCTTTGATGGCCGCAGACGCATCTTCGGTGTACTTGCCGATCACCTTGGATAGCTTGTCATCCTCAACCACCACTACCTCGACGGTCAGTCCCGTCTTGAAGGTGATGGCATGAAAAGCGGAGGTCTGGGTAGGATCGGAAGTGCCGATGAACAGTTTGTTACCACGCTTGAATAAGGGAACCAGCCGACGACTGCCAATCAGCTCCTCATCCACCAAGCCCTTGGGTAGCTGCGTCGGATCGATAGACCCCATGTCCAGCAAGGGATAGCCAAACACTCGGGAAGCAAATGCAGCCACATCGACTGCGGACATCTTCTTGCTGACAATCAACTGCTCAACGAAACTGATGTTTGAAGCCTGTGCTTGACGCTGAATAGCCTCGGCATCCTGCAACAGCAGTGCATTGTTTTGTACCAGCGCCCGCCCAAGGCCGGATATCCCCGCAGAAGCTTCCATACCATCCCTTTGCAAATTCCTACCTGCATGCCTGACCATACCGCATGCTCGCCATTATATGTGCTGTAAGGACAAAGTGGCAGCACCATCGGTAACAGGCCTCATCGCCCGGCAAACCTTGGCAGCATAATGCAACTGCATAAAAAAAGGACTGCCGAAGCAGTCCTTTTTCTTAAGTTTAACTCTCTAAACGAGAATTAGAACTTGTGCTGAACGCCAACGGCAACAGTGTGCTCGTTAGAGTACTTGGTGTCGGTGGAATCACGATAGGTGTTCTGAACGTAGCCGTAGGAAGCGTAAGCAGTGGTACGCTTGCTCAGAGCATAGTCAGCACCCAGTACGTACTGGTTCAGGTGACCCTTGATATCGGAGCCGCCTTCAACCGAAGCGCCCCATACACGACCGTAGGAGAACTTCGGAGTAATGGCACCGATGGTGTAACCCAGGGTCAGACCAGCTTCTTTGTGGGTCACGCCAGAAGTACCAATAGTGGTCGAGCCAGCAAAGTTACTGGAGATAACATCGGAACTCAGCTTGGAATGACCGTAGTAAGCAGCAGCCAGGATGTTGTTGGCGTTGTAGCCACCTTCCAGACGCCAGTAGTTGGAAGCCTTGTCAGTACCGATGGCATTAGCAGTGCGTACGTAGCCGAAAGTACCGAAGTAACCGGAGTTGGTGTAAGAAGCACCAATGCTCCATTGGTTCTTCTTATTGTTTACGGTGGTTTCATCAACACCGTAAACAACAGCGCCGCTCAGACCAGCAACAAACTCAGGGATGTCGTAACGGATGGCGTTGTTAACGCGAGTATCCAGCTGATTGATGGAGCTGTAGGACAGACCATTCACACCTTGGTTACCGTAGATCCAAGCGTCCGGAGTACCAGCATCAGAGTTCAGGAAGGTGCTCAGCTTACCCAGGCGTACCTTACCGAAAGCGCCTTGCAGGCCAACGAAGGAATCGCGGCTTGCAAAAGTATTGCTGCCGCCGTTACCGGAATTATCACCGGAAGTGCCGTCGATGTTCAGAGCTTGCTCAACCTGCCAGATGGCCTTCAGGCCGTTGCCCAGGTCTTCGTTGCCCTTGAAACCGATCAGGGAGCCGGTATCGTCAATACGAGTATTGGACTTCAGCTTGCCAGTGTTACCAGCAGCCTTGTTTGCAGCAAAAGTCTTGCTGCTTTCCATATCGGCTTCGATGGTGCCGTAAATGGTTACATCAGCCATTGCGTGGGCTACCGGCAGAGCGGCCAGAGCCAGGGCGATCAGCTTCTTGTTCATCGCTAATTCCTTTCGAAGTCAGTTAATGTAGTCCTGTTAGATTGCCTTGATACCGCAAAGGCTCCCGGACATTTTTTCACCGCCGAATGATCGGCTGGTTGCTGGCTGAAATATAAAGCGCTCGTTGCAAAAATACAAAACATCGCAGCAGCACCTGCCACTCACCACGCAGCAAACCCCACAAAAAAACATAGCAAGTTAATGATTTAATTGATTTTTTACAAAAATAAAACCTGAAAACACACTAAACCAAAAATACAACAAACCCTGCAAAGTGTTGCAAAAATGCTAATAATCACCGGGATACATTCCACAACACGACAGAACCGGCATCAATCATCATGTCCAAACCACTCATCTTCTGGTTCCGCCGCGACCTGCGCCTTGACGACAATGCAGGCCTCTACCATGCCCTTAAAGCAGGATACCCTGTTCGCTGCCTGTTCGTTTTTGATACCGACATTCTCGATCACCTCGATGCATCAGACAGGCGTATCGACTTTATCTGGCAATCCGTAAGCGCACTACGACAAGACCTGCAAGATGCCGGTAGTGACTTGCATGTAGCCCACGGCTCCGCGGAAACAGTGCTCCCGATGCTGGCGCGGCAATGGAATGCCTGCGCCGTATTTGCCAATCGTGATTACGAACCACAGGCAACCCTACGTGATACAAGAGTGGCCCAAGCACTGGAGCAACAGGGATGCTCCTTACAACTTTTCAAGGATCAGGTCATTTTTGAAACCGATGAGGTACTCACCACCACGCACCGCCCGTACACGGTGTTCACACCTTACAAGAACGCCTGGCTGAAAAAGGCAAACAGTTTCTTTTTGCAAAGCTACCCCACCCGCTATTACTTGCGACAGCTTGAAAAGTGGCAAACACCAGCCACCGTCTCACTTGCCGAGTTAGGCTTTGCAGAAGGCATGAGTCGCTTGCAAGGCGGAAGCCAGGCCGCCGAGCAGCTCCTTAGCGACTTCATGAGGCGCATTGATCACTACAAGGAATGGCGTGACTTCCCGGCAAGCAAGGGCGTGTCTTATCTTTCAACACACCTGCGTTTTGGCACGATTTCAATCAGAACGCTGGCACAACTGGCCTGGCAACAAGGTGGAGATGGCGCCCAGTGCTGGCTTGGAGAGCTGATTTGGCGGGATTTCTACCAGCAGCTGCTGTGGCATTACCCCGTCGTAGCGCAAGAGAGTTTCAAAGAAGAGTACCGGTCGCTGACATTTGAGAACAAAGCGGATTGGCTGTTGGCTTGGCAAGAGGGGCGTACCGGCTACCCGATTGTAGACGCAGCCATGCGTCAACTGAACCAAAGCGGTTACATGCACAACCGCTTACGGATGATTACAGCGAGCTTTCTGGTCAAAGACTTACTGATTGACTGGCGTAAAGGAGAGGCCTACTTTGCTGCCAAACTGCTTGATTTCGATCTGGCGGCTAATAATGGCGGTTGGCAATGGGCCGCTTCAACCGGCTGCGATGCCCAACCCTACTTCCGCATTTTCAACCCGGTTACACAATCAGAAAAATTCGACCCGGAAGGCAAGTTCATTCGTCGCTATCTGCCGGAACTCGCACAGCTGAACAACAAAGACATCCATGCGCCTTGGCTAGCCAAGAGCCTACCCATGGGATTCCAACTAGGACGGGACTATCCCAAGCCACTGGTTGACCATGCCACACAGCGGCAAAGGGCTTTGGCACTTTTTGGCAAAACCTGATCCCGACATGAATAAAGCGCCCTGCGGGCGCTTTATTCATGCAATCAAAGCCAGAACTATTTCTTGGCTACGGGCTTGGAGGCATCTTTCTTTAGTGCCGCCGACTTCGCAGCAGGAACTGCTGGCTTGGCCGCTACCGCAGCGCCTGGGACAGCAGAGCTGGAACCGCTGATACTGATATCTTTCTTCAGCTTCTCCAACGTCTTTTCACCAATGCCGGAAACGTTCTTCAGGTCATCCACTGATTTGAATGCACCATTCTTGCTTCGATAATCAATGATGGCCTTGGCCTTGACTGGCCCAATGCCGTTCAGGCTTTCCAGTTGCTGCTGTGTTGCAGTATTGATATTGATGGCAGCCAGTGCCGATGCGCAGACAAAAAACAAACCAACCATCATGGCCAATAGTTTTTTCATGTAGCAGCTCCTTCATATGCAGATATTTAAGAAAACAAGACCGACAAATCAGGCACGATGCAACAACAACTCCAGCACAACCTTGCTACCGATGTAGGCAAGCAGCAATGCACCAAACCCGGCCAGGGTCCAGCGGATTGCCACCTTGCCACGCCACCCCTTGAAACGACGACCAAGCAACAAGGCGGCAAACAACAGCCATGAAATCACCGAAAAAACAGTTTTGTGGCTGATAGCCACAGCCTTGCCAAACACTTCCTCTGAAAACACGACTCCGGTAAACAGGGATACGGTCAGCAGCATGAAGCCAAGGCCAATCACCTGAAACATCATTTTTTCCAGTGACAACAACGGTGGCAGTTGACGTACCAGTGCCAGCCAGCGCTTGCCATGCAAGGCCTTCTCAAGAAACAGCATCAGGACAGCCAGCAGGGCAGCAATGGCAAACAAACTGTAAGCCACAATCGAGACTAATACATGCAGTGCAAAAGCAGGGTTGCCCAGATCATGCATGATGTGCTCACCAGGAAAAACCAAGGCAAAAGCCAGGGTCAGCATGGCAAGTGGCATCATAAACAGCTGTAATCCTTCAACCCGGTAAAAGAAACTGCATGTCCAATAAATGACCAGCATCATCCACACAACAACAGACAGGGCACGCCCTACGCCCAGGGAAATCATCGCCCCTTCGGTGAGCGGCGACATCACCGCATAGGCATGCAGCAACAGCAACACGCCCAGCATGGTGTGCTCGAAACGAGGATTGCGCGGCAAACTGGCAACACCTTTCCAGTTGCCGATGAAATGCCATGAAAGACCGCCATAGGCGAAGATCAGCAGTATTGTCAGTACAAAGAGAAAGGCAGTCATGGTGTTAGCGCCATCATTTGCGGGCGTCAACCCGGCAGCTCGTGGTAAAATCGATAGTTTGAAAGTCTACACCAACCTGTCCCTTGTTGGCAGACAGAAGGACTCAGCATGTTAGACAACCTGACCAACCGCCTGTCCGGCGTCATCAAGAACCTGCGCGGCAACGCCCGCCTGACAGAAACCAATATCCAGGACGCCCTGCGCGAAGTGCGAATGGCACTGCTGGAAGCAGACGTCGCACTACCCGTCGTCAAGGCCTTCATTGCGCAGATCAAGGAGCGCGCCCTTGGCCAAGAAGTAATGGGCAGCCTGACGCCAGGCCAGGCGCTGGTTGGCGTAGTCAATGACGAACTGGTCAAGTTGATGGGCGAAAAGAACGACGCCCTCAATCTGGCCGCCGTACCGCCTGCCATCGTCCTGATGGCCGGTCTGCAGGGTGCCGGTAAAACCACCACGGTTGGCAAACTAGCAAAACTGCTTAAAGAGACACAGAAGAAAAAGGTTCTGGTTGTTTCTGCCGACGTTTACCGCCCGGCGGCCATTGAGCAATTGAAGCTGCTGGCAGAACAGGTAGGCGTCGAATGGTTTCCGTCGGATGGAAACCAAAAGCCTGTAGATATTGCCCGTGCCGCAGTGGACCACGCCAAGCGACATTTCTTTGATGTCCTGATGGTGGATACGGCGGGTCGCCTAGCGATTGACGAAGCCATGATGGCGGAAATCAAGGCGGTCCACGCGGCAATCAACCCGGTGGAAACCCTGTTCGTGGTGGATGCCATGCAAGGCCAGGATGCAGTCAATACTGCCCAGGCCTTTAACGAGGCATTGCCGCTGACCGGCGTGATCCTGACCAAGATGGATGGCGACTCCCGTGGCGGTGCGGCGCTGTCCGTACGCCACATTACTGGCAAGCCGATCAAATTCATTGGCGTTGGTGAAAAAGTCAGCGGCCTGGAACCCTTCCACCCGGATCGCATTGCCAGCCGTATCTTGGGCATGGGCGATGTGCTGTCTCTGATCGAGGAGGTCCAAAAGGGCATCGATCAGGACGAGGCCGCGGCCATGGCCAAAAAGCTGAAGTCCGGCAAAGGATTCGATCTGGAGGACTTCAAGGCACAAATGCAGCAGATGAAAAAAATGGGCGGCATGTCGAATCTGCTGGAAAAAATGCCGGGGCAACTGGGCCAGATGGCCAAGGGTATTCAGGGGGCAGAGGCCGAAAAATCCATGCGTCGCATTGAGGGCATCATCAACTCGATGACCATGGAGGAGCGCCGCAAGCCGGAATTACTCAAGGCAAGCCGCAAGCGTCGGATTGCTGCGGGTTCGGGTGTGACGGTGCAAGAGGTAAACCGCTTGCTCAACCAGTTTGAGCAGACGCAGAAAATGATGAAACAGTTTTCCGCCAAAGGCGGGCTGATGAAAATGATGCGTGGCATGAAAGGCATGATGCCGGGAATGTAAGCAAAACGGGTGCGAGTCACCCGTTTTTCTTGATATGAAGGAAATGCATGCACTTTGATGTAGTCGTTTTGACCAAGCAAGCACTGCTGGAGCTGGATGCCGCTGACTGGTACAGCAAGCAGGTCCACCAAGAAGACGGGCTGGTAATAAACGCCTTGGAAAAACAGGGACTGCGTGTGACGCGCAAAGCCTGGGATGACCCGGATTTTGACTGGCAACACACCAGCAGCCTGCTGTTTCGTACCACTTGGGATTACTTTGACCGCTACACCGAATTCAGCCACTGGCTGAAAAAGGTGACTAGCCAGACACGGCTCTTCAACTGTGCGGAACTCATCCAGTGGAACATCGACAAGCACTATCTGCGATTCATTGCAGAAAAAGGCATCAATATAGTGAAGACCCACTACATTGAAATGGGTGATAGACGCACGCTGGCACAATGCCTGGCGGAAACCGGCTGGACGGATGCCATTCTCAAGCCCGTCGTTTCCGGCTCTGCGCGGCATACCTATCGTATTTCATCAGCAAACGTGCAGGAACTGGAAGCTACTTTTGCTGAACTGCTTCAACAGGAGTCCATGTTGTTGCAACCCTTTCAACACGCCGTTCTGGCCGAAGGTGAGTTATCACTGATGGTGATTGACGGCTGTTTCAGCCATGCTATCCGCAAGACACCACAAAAAGGTGACTTCCGGGTACAGGATGATCATGGCGGCAGCGTCCATCCGCACATGGCCAGCCATGAAGAGCAGCAGTTTGCGGAAAAGGCCATTGCGGCGATTCCGTTTGATGTGTTGTATGCACGTGTTGACATCATTCGCGATAACGCAGGAAAGCTGGCCATCATGGAAATGGAAATGATTGAGCCAGAACTGTTTTTCCGCTATCGGCCTGAAGCCGCCGATAGCCTGGCCAGTGGATTAGCACGCCGCTTGGTCTCGCTGTAAAACCGATTTGTTATGTACTGAAACCTGCCGGCATGTCTGGCATACCACGCTTGGAAATACCTCGTCATGAATCTGAACCCGCTGATCGCCCTGAGTCCTCTGGATGGCCGTTACGCCGCCCAGGTTGAAGGCTTGCGCAACCTGTTCTCCGAATATGGCCTGATGAAATTCCGTATCAAGGTTGAACTGGAATGGCTGAAAATGCTGGCTGCCGAGCCGGGCATCGAGGAAGTGAAACCTTTCTCCGAAGCGACCATCCGTGAAATCGATGACGTCATTGCCAACTTCACTGTGCAGCACGGCGAAGAAGTCAAGGCCATTGAAGCCCGCACGAACCATGACGTCAAAGCGATCGAATACTGGCTGAAAGAACGCCTGTCCGGCAATGCCGAAGTGATGGCAGCCAGCGAGTTCATTCACTTTGCCTGCACCTCCGAAGA
This sequence comes from Aquitalea magnusonii, assembly GCF_002217795.2. NCBI lineage: Bacteria > Pseudomonadati > Pseudomonadota > Betaproteobacteria > Neisseriales > Chromobacteriaceae > Aquitalea > Aquitalea magnusonii. Next base: position 71,143 of record NZ_AP018823.1, on the reverse strand, counting down.
CATCAACAACCTGTCACATGCCCTGATGCTGAAGACAGCACGCAATACCGTGGTATTGCCGGCCCTGGACGAAGTGATTCACAAGCTGCAACAGCTGGCACACGAACTGGCCGACCTGCCGATGATGTGCCGTACCCATGGTCAGCCCGCCACACCGTCCACCATGGGCAAGGAGTTGGCCAACACCGTTTATCGCCTGAAGCGTCAACGCGAACAACTGGTGTCGCAGGAAATCCTGGGCAAGATCAACGGCGCGGTTGGCAACTACAATGCGCATCTGGTTGCTTATCCGCAAATCGACTGGGAAAGCCTGTGCGGTCGCTTCGTCTCCGGACTGGGCCTCACCTTCAACCCCTACACCATCCAGATCGAGCCGCATGACTACATGGCCGAGCTGTATCAGGTGGTGGGCCGTATCAATACCATCCTGATCGACCTGAACCGCGACATCTGGGGCTATATCTCGCTGGGCTACTTCAAGCAAAAAGTGAAGAAGGATGAAGTAGGCAGCTCCACCATGCCGCACAAGGTCAACCCGATCGACTTCGAAAACTCCGAAGGCAATCTGGGCATGGCCAATGCCATCCTGCAACATCTGGCAGAAAAGCTGCCGGTTTCCCGCTGGCAGCGCGACCTGACCGACTCCACCGTACTGCGCAATATGGGCGTGGGCTTCGGCTACACCATGCTGGGCTTCAAGGCCTGCCTGAAGGGCTTGAACAAGCTGGAAATCAATCCGGCAGCCATTACCGAGGAATTGGGTCGCAGCTGGGAATTGCTGGCCGAACCGATCCAGACCGTAATGCGCCGCTACGGTGTACCCAACCCTTACGAACAACTGAAAGAGCTGACCCGCGGCAAGGATGGCATTACCCGCGAAACACTGTCCGCCTTCATCAAGGGTCTGGAAATTCCGGAAGCCGAAAAGGTACGCCTGCTGGAGCTGACCCCGATTGCCTACGTTGGCAAGGCGGCAGAACTGGCAAAACGCATCTGATCATCCCTGATTCAGACAAGCAAACCGCCTTCGGTGAAGGCGGTTTTTTATTGCCCATTGCCTTACGCATGCATCAGAAAAAGAAATGAGCCATCTTCCAAAGAAGACGGCCCGAAAATATGACTCGAGGGAATACGTTCCTGAACAGCAAACTGAACGCATGTAAAGCTGTGCTTACGCACACACAAGAAAAGACCACTCAATAGAGTGGTCTTTTCTTGAAAACTTGGTTGCGGGGGCAGGATTCGAACCTACGACCTTCGGGTTATGAGCCCGACGAGCTACCAGACTGCTCCACCCCGCGTCAGAGAAATGAATAGTACCTGTTATTTCTCGAAGCGTCAAGCTTTCGTCCGAAAAAAGCAAACGCCTGCGAATGCAGGCGTTGCCATCGGGACATGCATTACTTGATATTGCTTTCCGCCTTGGCTTTGGCAATGACGTCATTAAGCACTTCGATCAGACGCTCCGGAGCAGCTGGTGACAGCGCATACTTGCCATTCACGACAATGGTAGGCGTTCCTTCGATGTTGTAGGCGCGTGTGATCTGGCTGGCGCGTGCAACCTGACTGTTGATACCGAAGGAGTTATAGGTTTGCATGAACTTGGCCAGATTGACGCCAGGCTGCTTCTTCAGCCAGTCATTCAGCACAGCCGGGTCTGCCAGGTTGATTTTTTGCTGCATCACTGCATCAAAAACCGGCGCATTCAGCTTCTCCATGTAACCAGTCACGTTCAGCGTGGCAAACAGGCGGGCAAATCCTTCCATCGGTTTTTGCCACACGATTTGCTCACGTCGGAAATCAACATAAGCCGGCTTCTTCTTTGCCCAGGCGGTGATCAGCGGGTCCAGATGAAAACAATGGATGCAGGTGTAGGAGAAAAACTCGATTACCTCAACCTTTTTCGGATTGGCCACCGGCTGCGGCTTGCCCATCAGTACATAATCCTTGCCAAGCTCGGATGCAGCATTTGCCAAACCACTAGCCAGCAGCAATGCCATCAACAACCACTTTTTCATTTTTTGTCCTTTGACGTTCATTTTGTTCACTCTGCCCTGACTACAGCAGCATTGATTCCATCCTGCTTCAACTGGGCACGCACACGATCGACATCTTCCTGCTTGCTTAGCGGGCCGACACGGACACGATGCACCATTCCCTTGTCAGGGGTCGAAACGGACTGGATCTTGGCTTCTACCCCCAACAAGGCCAGCTTGGCCTTCAGGTTGTCCGCTTCATTCTCGTTCTGGAACGCACCCAGTTGCAGAAAGACCTTTTTGGCTGGCGCAGCAGCAGAAGGTTCCCGATCTTTGGCAGCAGGCTTGCCGTCTGCAGGCACTGCATCAACCTGGCCCGGCAGTATCTTGTAGAAGTCGAAGCGCTGCTCATCCTTGCCAGTATTGGTCGATGGACTGGCAGGCTTGGCCTTGGTGGCAGGCACGGTGGTGGTTGCGGCAGGGGTCTCCGGCGGCATCGCAGGTGCTACCGGGGCTTCCACTTTTACAGGTGCAGATGCAACCGGAGGCGGTGCCTGCACATCCGCGATCTTGGTTCCCGGCTCCAACAGCTCAGTTGATGGCGACGAGGCTGCTGCCGCCTTGTGATCTAGCTTTTCCAGATTGGAAAACGGTGTTGCCGAGCGGTTGAGGTACATCGCCAGACCAACCGCGACGGCCACGCCTACAATCAGGCCGATGACAATCCCTGCCACCATGCCGCCGCCACCGCTCTTGCCGGCAGCACGCGCACGCCCGGATGAGGACGAGCGGGACGAATTCTTTACATCACGATTAGCCATGTACCACTACCATTTCCATTCAAGCAATCCGATCATTATCTATTAAAACCAGACGAAAATATATTTCACGAAATCACAAAGCCAGGCCGCTACGGCGTAATTGAATCGCCTGGAGCATGTGCTGCCGATTTAAACCCAAATCGCCGTTCATATCAGCAATAGTCCGGGCAATGCGCAGGATGCGGTGATAGCTTCTTGCTGACAATCCAAGCCGATCCAGCGCATCGGCCAGTAAGGCCAGAGCCGCTGGCTCCGCGGAGGCGTGCTGCTCCAGCGCCAAGCCACTTAACCTGGCATTACAGCAGCCCTGTCGTTGCAACTGCCGGTCCCGAGCCTGCTGCACACGCAAGCGTATCTGAGGGCTGGCTTCACCTGTGCTGACTGACGCAAGTTCTCCTGCGGCCAAGGCAGGAACCTGTACATGCATATCAATCCGGTCCAGCAGCGGGCCAGACAGCTTTCCCACATAGCGGGCAATTTGCTCCGGGGTACACTGACATCGCCCGGAAGCATGCCCCATATAACCGCACGGGCAGGGATTCATGGCAGCCAGCAACTGGAAGTCAGCAGGAAAACAGGCTTGCCTCCCGGCACGGGAAATATTGATTACCTGTGACTCCAAAGGTTCACGCAATACTTCAAGCACCTTACGTTCGAATTCCGGCAACTCGTCCAGAAACAATACCCCGTGATGTGCAAGACTTACTTCTCCCGGCCGCGGATCTGATCCGCCACCGACCAAGGCAACCGCAGACGCGGTATGGTGCGGTGCCCTGAAGGGACGCTGGCGCCACTTCTCCGCTCTAAAGCCCTGAGACCCCAAGGACTGTATCGCGGCAGAAGCCAGAGCCTCTTCCTCACTCATCTCGGGCAATATGCCTGGAAGACGCGCCGCCAGCATGGATTTGCCGGTACCCGGAGGCCCGACAAACAACAGGCTATGCCCGCCAGCGGCGGCCACTTCCAAGGCATAGCGCGCAGCCATTTGCCCTTTGACGTCAGCCAGATCAGGATAAACGTCCTGGCTTGCATCCAGGTTGACTTCGGCCAGATCACAAGCCTGCACACCATTCAGATGCGCACAGACCTGCAACAGACTGTCAGCGGCATAAACCTGGCCAGATCCGACCAGCGCCGCTTCGTTAGCACTTACTCTGGGAAGAATGAAGGACTTGCCTGCCCTGCTGGTCTGACACGCCATGGCAAGTGCGCCGCGGACGCCGCGCAATTGTCCGCTAAGCGCAAGTTCACCGGCAAACTCATAGTCAGACAAGTGGGGACACTGGATGATTCCTGCCGCCACCAGAATCCCGACGGCAATCGGCAGATCAAACCGGCCAGAATCTTTGGGCAGGTCTGCAGGAGCCAGATTGACGGTGATGCGGCGTGCCGGAAACTCGAAACCGGAATTGATGATGGCAGCACGTACCCTGTCGCGACTCTCTTTGACCTCGGTATCAGGCAAGCCAACGATGGTGAACTGCGGCAGCCCATTGGCCAGATGGACTTCCACCGCAACCTCCGGGGCTTGCAAGCCGGCCAGGGCGCGACTTGCAACCAGTGCTAGCGCCATGCGGTATCAGGAATGACCCAGCTCTGCCTGAGCTTCTGACTTGGCCAGTGCTTCTTCAGGAAAGACCTGAGACTCAAGCTTGGCCAAACGCGCTTCCAGCGCAGCCAGCTTTTCACGGGTACGCACCAGCACCTCTTGTTGCACATCGAATTCTTCGCGGGTCACCAGATCCATGCGGGAGAAAGTGGATGCCATCATGGCCTTGATGTTTTTCTCGATATCCTTGGCCGGACTGGCGGCAATGGTATCGCTGATCTTGTTGCTGATTTCTTCAAAAATCTTTTGACTCAACATTTCGATGCTCCTTGGGATGGGGACACAAGCTGCTGTTGAGTTTAGCAAAATCCCCTGGCCACTGCAGTTTCACTCGCCGCACCAATACAGTGCAAAACGCTCATCATAAATGCTCCGGCATGGTGCCAAGGCTGAATCAAACCATGGAAATACGTTTTTTGATCAGGAAAATTCTTTAGCAACAAGCAGATAGCAAGCTGGCACGGTTTGTGCAGTAGTGAGATCAGCAACGCAAACACCTATCTGGATCCATTGCAAAGGAGTGAACATGAAACTGGTCACCGCCGTGATCAAGCCATTCAAGCTTGATGAAGTACGTGAAGCACTATCCGCCATCGGCGTACAAGGGATTACCGTCACGGAAGTCAAGGGGTTCGGCCGGCAGAAGGGCCACACCGAACTGTATCGTGGTGCGGAATACGTGGTGGATTTCCTGCCGAAAGTAAAGTTGGAAATTGCCATTGATGACAGCCTGCTGGACCAGGTGGTTGAAGCCATCGAAAAGTCGGCGCGTACCGGCAAAATCGGCGATGGCAAGATTTTTGTCTTCGAACTTGAACAGATCGTGCGGATCCGGACCGGAGAAACCGGTATTGATGCGGTTTAAGCCACGGCATAGCCATACAGGGGAAATCAAATGAAGAAGAAACTTGCTGCATTGGGTAGCGGCCTGCTTGCACTGGCTTTGCCGGTACTGGCCGATGCACCTGCCGGGCCGGCCATGGCCGATTTCAAGGTGATCAACTCCGGCGATACCGCCTGGATGCTGACCTCCACCGCGCTGGTGCTGTTCATGACCATTCCGGGTCTGGCGCTGTTCTACGGCGGCATGGTGCGCAAAAAGAACGTGCTGTCCACCTTGATGCAAAGCTTTGCCATCACCGCGCTGGTCACCGTGCTGTGGGCTGTGGTGGGTTACAGCCTGGCCTTCACGGTCGGCACACCTTACCTGGGCGACTTGAGTCGCGTCTTCCTGGACGGCATGGATTACATTGCCGACACCAAGAAAGTAGCCGTTCACCCGTCCGCTGGTTCGATTCCGGAATCAGTGTTCATGATGTTCCAGATGACTTTTGCCATCATCACCCCGGCGCTGATTACCGGTGCCTTTGCTGAGCGGATGAAATTCTCTGCCCTGCTGATTTTCACTGCGCTGTGGTCCTTGCTGGTTTATGTACCGGTTGCCCACTGGGTATGGGCACCAGGCGGCTGGATGAGTGGCCAAGGCGTACTGGACTTCGCTGGCGGCACCGTGGTGCATATCAACGCAGGTATTGCTGGTTTGGTTTGTGCACTGGTGATGGGCAAGCGCGTGGGCTTTGGCAAGGAAGCCATGCCGCCGCACAACCTGATCCTGACCCTGATTGGCGCTTCCATGCTGTGGGTGGGTTGGTTCGGCTTCAATGCCGGCTCCGCAGTCGCTGCTGATGGCCGTGCCGGCATGGCCATGGTGACTACGCAGGTTGCCACTGGGATTGCTGCGCTGGCCTGGACCTTTGCGGAATGGATCCACAAGAAAAAGCCGTCGGTACTGGGTATTGCTTCCGGTGCAGTGGCAGGTCTGGTAGCCATCACCCCGGCTGCTGGTTTCGTGGATGTCAAAGGTGCTCTGATTATTGGTGCTGTAGCTGGCGTGGTTTGCTTCTGGGGTGCCACTGGCCTGAAGCATATGCTGGGCTACGATGACTCGCTGGATGCCTTCGGTGTACACGGTGTTGGCGGTATCGTTGGCGCCTTGCTGACCGGCGTGTTTGCGGTGAAGAGCATTGGCGGTGCTGAAGGCAGCCTGGCCACCCAGGCCATCGGTGTGGGTGTGACCGTGGTGTACTGCGCCATCATCACCTTCATCCTGCTGAAGATCATTGATGTAGTGGTTGGTCTGCGTGTGGCTGAAGACGAAGAACGCGAAGGCCTGGACGTGGTACTGCACGGCGAACGTGTGGAGTAAGCCACGCGCTTAGACAGATTTTGTGGTAAGGGACTTAGGGGCGCTTCGGCGCCCTCTTTTTTTGCCTGCCGGCAGGCGCTGCGGATGAATAAAAAAAGCACCGGATGACCGGTGCTTTCTTGATTGTGGCAATGAATACAGACTGGCTTACAGCCCTGCATCCTTGCGCAGCGCTTCCACCTTGTCGGTGCGTTCCCAGGTGAATTCCGGCTCTTCGCGGCCGAAGTGGCCGTAAGCGGCGGTCTTGCCGTAGATCGGGCGCAGCAGGTCCAGCATCTGGATAATGCCTTTCGGGCGCAGGTCGAAGTGCTTCTTCACCAGTTCCACGATCTTTTCGTTCGGGATCTTGTTGGTGCCGAAGGTATCCACCGCAATCGAGGTGGGCTCGGCCACGCCAATGGCGTAGGAAACCTGGATCTGGCACTGACGGGCAAGGCCGGCAGCCACGATGTTCTTGGCCACGTAACGACCGGCATAGGCTGCCGAGCGGTCTACCTTGGACGGGTCCTTGCCGGAGAAAGCACCACCACCGTGCGGCGCGGCACCACCGTAGGTGTCGACAATGATCTTGCGACCGGTCAGGCCGCAGTCGCCCATCGGGCCGCCAATGACAAAGCGACCGGTCGGGTTGACCAGGTATTTGGTTTCGGCAGTCAGCATTTCCGGCGGCAGGACCGGCTTGATGATGTCTTCGATGACGGCTTCGGTCAGGGTCTTGTGGTCGATTTCCGGGCTGTGCTGGGTGGACAGCACCACGGTGTCGATGCGCTTGGGCAGGCCGGTTTCACCGTCGTACACGCAGGTGATCTGGCTCTTGGCATCCGGACGCAGCCACGGCAGGCGGCCATCCTTGCGCAGTTCGGCCTGGCGCTGTACCAGACGGTGGGCGTAGTAGATGGGGAAAGGCATCAGCGTCGGGGTTTCGTCGCAGGCATAGCCGAACATCAGGCCCTGGTCGCCAGCACCCTGGTTCAGGTCCAGGCCTTCGCCTTCGTTCACGCCCTGGGCGATGTCTTGCGATTGCTTGTCGTAGCAGGCCATGACGGCGCAGCCGTGGTAGTCGAAGCCCAGCTCGGAGTTGTCGTAACCGATGCGCTTGATGGTCTCGCGTGCAATCTTGATGTAGTCGACATTGGCCGAGGTGGTGATTTCACCAGCCAGCACCACCAGGCCGGTGTTGACCAGGGTTTCGGCTGCTACGCGAGCGTATTTGTCTTCGCGCAGGATGGCATCGAGGATGGCATCGGAGATTTGGTCGGCTACTTTGTCCGGATGGCCTTCCGATACCGATTCCGACGTAAACAGATATTCGCTCATTTGTTTGTTGATTCCCGAATAAAGCAAAACAGTGTGATGATAAAATAGGCCGCTTTACGATCACCACTGACTAAACCATGTCCAAGCTGGTCCAACTCGTGTTGTCCTTGCTGGCGCGTTTGCCGCTGTCGTGGCTGCAATGTCTCGGCGCCATTCTGGGGCGGCTTACTTACCTTTCATCCCCCCGCTACGCAGAGCGGATGAGAAGTAATCTGGCGTCGAGTAAAATCTGTGAAAATTATCAGGTTTTACAAGGACTAGTCAAACAATCCGCACTGGAAACCGGTAAAGGTGCATTGGAATTGTCAATAGCCTGGTGCCGGGAGCCCGAAGACATTGCCGCACTGGTAAAAGCCTGCCATGGCTGGGAGCATGTGGAACGTGCTTTGCAGGCTGGTCACGGCATTGTTTTTGTCACCCCGCACCTGGGCAGCTATGACATTGCCGGGCGTTACATCAGCTCACGTCTGCCCTTTCCGCTGACCGCCATGTACCGTCCTCCCAAGCTGACCTGGCTGGAGCCGGTGATGCAGGCAGGCCGCGCCCGTGGCAAGGGCAAGACTGCACCGGCAACCGGTGCCGGCGTGCGCATTCTGATGAAAGCGTTGAAATCGGGCGAAGCCACCATCATTCTGCCCGATCAGGTTCCCGGCAACGGCGAAGGGGTGTGGGCTCCATTTTTTGGCAAACCCGCCTACACCATGAGCCTGGTGCCGCGGCTGGCACAGGTTGCCGGTGTGGAGGTGTTGTTTTTCGTCGGTGAGCGCCTGCCCCGCGGTGAAGGCTTTGTTGTGCATATCGAAGCCATGCCGCAGCCTTTCAGTGGTGACAAGGACGCTGACTGTGCGCTGCTGAACCAGACCGTGGAGAATCTGATCCGCCGCTTTCCCAGCCAGTACCTGTGGAGCTACAACCGTTACAAATGCCCGGCAGGTGTCACTCCGCCGGACCATCAGCAAGGAAACCCATGAAGATTGCTTTTGCCCTGTTATGGCTGATTCGCCTGCTGCCCATGTGGGCCATCGGCATGCTGGCTGATGCCCTTGGCCTGCTTGCTTATCATCTGGCGGCCGATCGCCGCAAGGTTGGCCTTACCAATCTGCGGCTTTGCTTTCCGCAGATGAGCGAAAAAGAGCGCGAACGGCTGATCAAGGCCAATTTTGGCTACATGATCCGCCTTGCACTTGAGTATGGTGTGGCATGGTGGAGTTCTGCCGAGCGCATCCGCAAGCTGGTCACCATCAAGAATCTGCACATCGTGGAGGAGCTGCGCGCCAAGGGTGAGGATGTGATCCTGTTTTACCCGCACTTTGTCGGCTTCGAGATGTGTGTTTTCGCGCTGAACCAGGTGCTGCCGCTGGTGAGCGTTTATTCGCAGCAAAAGAACGATACGCTGGATGCCCAGATCTATGCTGGCCGCCAGCGCTATAACAATTGCTATATCGTGCCGCGCAATGAAGGCCTGCGTTCCATCATCAAGGCCATGCGCAAGGAACACACCCCTTTCCTCTACCTGCCCGATCAGGACTTCGGGGTGCGCGATTCAGTGTTTGTGAAATTTTTCGAGAAGGATGCCGCCACCATTACCGGACTGTCGCGCATCAGCAAACTGGCGCGCGCCCGGGTGGTCCCGTTAATTGCGCGGCGCGTAGGCAATCGCTTCGAGCTGGAATTCTACCCCGCGTGGGAAAACTACCCGACTGATGATGTGGTGGCCGATACACGGCGCATGAATGCCTTTCTGGAAGAGCGTATTCGCGAGATACCCGACCAGTACTTCTGGCTGCACAAGCGTTTTAAAAACCGCCCGGAAGGCGAAGCACGCGTCTATTGATGACGGTATTACGCTGAACCAGATCACACCCGGCGCAAGCCGGGTTTTTTCTGCCTGCCCTACGACACCAGTCCCCACCGCTTATTGGCTGCACACGCATTGTTGTGCTGGTGATGCTTGCGCTGCGCCGGCCTGCCGCAACATGCCAATAGTGCGCTGCAGCCCGCATCCACATAAAAAAACCCGGCCAAGGCCGGGTTTTGCTTTCACATTTGATGGCGTTTAACTGCCGCGCTTTTTCCAGAACATCTGGTAGACGAAACCTGGAAAAGCAAAGACCAGAAACAAAGCGATGGTGGTGACATAAAACTGCCAGTGCTGCTGCTGGACCGGCATCTGCTTGGCCTCAAGAAAACGGGCAAACAGACCAACCAACAGAAACAGCAGCGCCATTTCCAGCAGACGCCAACCAAAATGCTTGTTGGCAATCGGCAGCACCCCTGCCAGACGCGAGGTCAGGAATGGCAGGTTTGCCGCCAGAAAGGCGATAATCAGCAAGGTGACAACACTGGCTTGCATATGCAGGACTTTCGCTTAGATTACTGTCAGCGATTGTTTCATCGCTTGCAGGCAGAGCACGATTACACGCTCCGGTACCACACCCAGCACCAGTAGGGCGATGGCATTGACCGACAACACCAGCTTCATGTCGGCACGCATCACGATGGCGGAGCTGTCCTGTGCTTCATCAAAGTAGATGTTCTTCACTACACGCAGGTAGTAGAAAGCACCAATCAGCGACATCATCACGGCAATAATGGCCAGCCAATACAGGTGAATGTCCACAATCGCCTTGATGACGGCAAATTTGGCATAGAAACCAGCCAGCGGCGGCACACCTGCCATGGAGAACATGGTCAGCAGCATCAGCAGTGCATACCAGCTGTTGCGGCTGTTCAGGCCCTTCAGATCATCCAGGGTTTCGCATTCAAAGCCGGCACGGGACAAGCCCAGCAGCATGCCGAAGCTGACCATGGACATCAGCACGTAGATCAGGGAATAGAACAGTGCTGCGGCATAGCCATCCGGCGTACCGGCCAGCAGGCCCAGCAGCAGGAAACCCATGTGCGAAATGGTGGAGTACGCCAGCATGCGCTTGATATTGGTCTGGGCAATGGCAGTAATGTTACCGATGGCCATCGACAGCACGGCCACCAGCGCCAGCATCGCTTGCCAGTCAGCCACCATGGCTTCCAGGCCCTGTACCAGAATACGCAGTACAAAGACGAAGGCAGCCAGCTTGGGAGCAGCACCCACCATCAAAGTAACCGCGGTTGCCGAACCTTGGTACACATCCGGAACCCACATGTGGAACGGTACGGCACCCAGCTTGAAGCACAAGCCAGCCACGATGAACACCAGACCAAACACCAGCAGCATGTCATTGGCGGTATGCGCCTTGACTGCCTTGGCAACCAGCGTCAGATCAAGCGTGCCAGTGGCACCGTAGATCATGGAAATACCGTACAGCAGCAAGCCGGAGGCCAACGCGCCGAGCACGAAATATTTCATGGCCGACTCGGTTGCCTTCACCGAATCGCGTTGCAGTGCAATCAGCGAATACAGCGACAGCGACAGCAGCTCCAGGCCCATGTACAGCGACACAAAGCTGGATGCGGACACCATGAAGTTCATACCCAGCAAGGCAAACAGTGCCAGGGAGAAGAACTCGCCGCGCAACAGGCCGCGGTCAGCAATGTACTGACGGCTGTATACCAGAACGATGGCGGTACTGCCGTACATGGCCAGCTTTACCAGACTGGACAGCGCATCGCTGACAAACATGCCGGAGAAGGTATGCACTGGCACTGCCGTGTAGGTTTGCACCTGCAAAACGGCACAGCCTGCCAACGTCAGCAAGGCGAGGCCGTAGTGCAGGCCACGCTTTGCATCCGAGATAAAGGCATCGAGCATGAGGATGACCAGAATTGCCCCGGACATAAACAGTTCGGGCAATGCAGGCATCAGGTTCAGATCAGCCCAATTCATTATGTTTTCCTTATGGCCTTAGCTTAGAGCTTGGTCTGCGCAACATGCGCAATCAGGTCATTCACCGACAGGTGCATCTTCTCGACGAAGCCTTGCGGATACAGACCCATGCCCAGCACTGCAATGGCCAGAACGACCAGCACCAGGAACTCGCGTTTGTTCACGTCAGCCATTTCTTCAACGTGATGATTGCTCACCTCGCCAAAGATCACCCGCTTGTACATCCACAGGGTGTAAGCAGCGCCGAAGATCAGGGTGGTGGCAGCCAGTGCGGCATACCAGAAGTTCACCTGTACCGCGCCCATGATCACCATGAACTCACCGGCAAAACCGGAAGTCGCCGGCAGACCGGAGTTGGCCATGGCAAACAGCATCATGAAGGCAGCAAAAATCGGCATCTTGTTGGCCACGCCACCGTAATCGGCGATGTTGCGGCTGTGTACGCGGTCATACATCACACCGATGCAGAAGAACATGCCGGCAGATACGAAACCGTGCGACACCATCTGTACCAGCGCACCTTCAACCGCCCACTGGTTCAGATGCGAACCGGTGAACATGAACATGCCCAGCGTGACAAAGCCCATGTGAGAAATGGAGGAGTAAGCCACCAGTTTCTTCATATCGGTCTGCACCAGCGCTACCAGGCCGATGTACACCACAGCCACCAGCGACAGGGCCACCATGATCCACGACAGTTCACGTGCAGCATCCGGCAGGATGGGCAGGGCAAACCGCAGGAAGCCGTAAGCACCGATCTTCAGGGTGATGGCAGCCAGCACCATGGAACCGCCAGTCGGCGCTTCCACGTGAGCATCCGGCAACCAGGTATGCACCGGCCACATCGGTACCTTCACGGCAAACGACAGGAAGAAGGCGATGAACAGCAGGATCTGCACATTCAGCGGAATCTTGGCAATCGCCTGGAAGGCCTGGATGTCGAAAGTCTTGCCAGCCTGGAAGTACAGGTAGATCAAGGCAACCAGCATCAGCAGCGAACCGAGCAGGGTGTACAGGAAGAACTTGAAGGATGCATACACACGACGCGGACCACCCCAGACACCGATGATCAGGTACATCGGGATCAGCATGCCTTCAAAGAAGACATAGAACAGGATGGCATCCAACGCGGCAAATGCACCGTTGATCAGGCCGGACATGATCAGGAAGGCTGCCATGTACTGGGACTGGCGCTTCTTGATGACTTCCCAGCCCGCCAGCACCACCATCAGGGTGGTGAAGCTGTTGAGGATGACAAACAGCATGGAAATGCCATCAACACCCAGATGGTACTGGATACCGAAGGAGGCAATCCACGGCTTCACTTCCTCGAACTGCATGCCGCCGTTCAGGTTGTCAAAGCCGGTAAACAGCGGCAGGGACAACAGAAAACCGATCAGGGCACCGGCTACGGCGACCCAGCGAGCCAAGGTGGCCCGTTGGTCTCCTCCCGTAGCCAGTACCAGCAACCCGGCCACGATGGGGGCCCAGATCACCAGACTTAACTGATTTGTGAACATAGTCAAAACCTAAGTAGTTATTCCAATTCCAGAGGTCTGGGCCTTAGCGCAGGATGATCTGTGAGAACCACAGCGTCATCAGAGCCAGCACGCCAATGATCATTGTCATGGCATAACTGTAGATGAAGCCGGTCTGCAGCTTGCGTACCACTCTGGAGAAGGTTCCCACCAGCTTGGCTGCACCATTCACCACCAGGCCGTCAATCAGCAGCATGTCGCCCACCTTCCAGAAGAAGGTACCCAGAGCACGCGAGCCCTTGGCAAACACGGCGAAATACAGTTCGTCCAGGTAGTACTTATTTTCCAGGATCTGGTTCACGAAGCTGAACTTCTGCTTGATGGCAGCCGGAATCTGCGGTGCCTTCATGTAGAAGAACCAGGCAGTCACCACACCAGCCAGGGCCAGCAGGAAGGGCAGCGAAGTGAAGGCATGCACGCCCATGGCTACCGAGCCGTGGAATTCATGCGCCAATTCTTCCAGTGCCGGGTGTGCTTCACTGTTGATGGTGATCACGCCCTTGAAGAAGGAACCGTACAGCAGCGGCTCGATGGCAAAGAAGCCCACCAGCACCGACGGAATGGCCAGCAATACCAGCGGCAGGGTCACGACCCACGGCGACTCATGCGGCTTGTCGTTCGGACCCAGGCCATGATGATGGTCGTGATCGTCATGACCATGGTGATGGTCGTCCTTTTTCTCCATCCAGCGTTCCTTGCCATGGAAAACCAGGAAGTACATGCGGAAGGAGTAGAAGGCGGTGACGAATACACCGGCAATCACCGCGAAGTAGGCAAAACCGGCTGCCGGCAGATGCGACAGTTGTACCGCTTCGATGATGGAGTCCTTGGAGTAGAAGCCGGAGAAGAACGGCGTACCGATCAGCGCCAACGAACCGAGCAGCGAAGTCAGCCAGGTAATCGGCATGTACTTGCGCAGGCCACCCATATTGCGCATGTCCTGATCATGGTGCATGCCCATGATGACGGAACCGGCGCCAAGGAACAGCAAGGCCTTGAAGAAGGCGTGGGTCATCACGTGGAACATGGCCACCGGATAGGCAGACACGCCCAGCGCCACGGTCATGTAACCCAGCTGCGACAGCGTGGAGTAAGCCACCACACGCTTGATGTCGTTTTGCACGATGCCAAGGAAGCCCATGAACAAGGCAGTGATGGAACCAGCCACCAGCACCACGTTCAGCGCGGTATCCGACATTTCAAACAGCGGGCTCATGCGCGATACCATGAAGATACCGGCGGTCACCATGGTTGCCGCGTGAATCAGCGCGGAGATCGGGGTCGGGCCTTCCATCGAATCCGGCAGCCACACGTGCAGCGGGAACTGTGCCGACTTACCCATCGCGCCGATGAACAGCAGGATGCAGGTGACGGTCAGCAGCGACCAGTCACAGCCAGGAATGATCTGGATGGTCTTGTTGGCCAGTGCCGGCGCAGCAGCAAATACATCGCTGTAGTTCAGCGAGCCACCGAAGTAGGCCAGTACCAGACCGATACCCAGCAGGAAACCGAAGTCACCCACCCGGTTAACCAGAAATGCCTTGAGGTTGGCATAGATGGCGGTCGGACGCTTGAACCAGAAGCCGATCAAGAGGTAGGACACCAGGCCCACGGCTTCCCAACCGAAGAATAGCTGGATGAAGTTGTTGCTCATCACCAGCATCAGCATCGAGAAGGTAAACAGCGAGATGTAGCTGAAGAAGCGCTGATAGCCAGGGTCTTCCTGCATGTAGCCGATGGTGTAGATATGCACCATCAGCGACACAAAGGTCACCACGACCAGCATCATTGCCGTCAGCGAGTCCACCAGGAAGCCGACGGAGAACTCATAGCCCCCTACCGTCAGCCAGGTGTAGACCGGCGCGTTGAAAACTTCAGCCTGCCCCGTGAGGAAGGCATAAAGTACCTTGAAGGACAGGGCTGCCGAGACTGCCACGCCGAGAATGGTCACGACGTGGGAAGCGCGGCGGCCGATTGCCCATCCAAACAAGCCTGCGATGATGGACCCCACCAGAGGTGAGAGCGCTATCAGCAGGTATAAGCTTTTCATATCCATGCTTGTGTGCTTTGTAGTTTGGTAACCGGTTTGCCTTAGCCCTTGAGGCTGCCCAGGTCTTCAACGTTGATGGTCCGCATATTGCGGAACAGCACCACCAGAATGGCCAAGCCAATGGCGGATTCTGCCGCTGCTACCGTCAGGATGAAGAACACGAAAATCTGGCCTGCTGTATCGGACAGGTAATGCGAGAAGGCAATGAAATTGAAATTCACTGCCAGCAGCATCAGTTCGATGGCCATCAACAGCACGATCAGGTTCTTCCGGTTCAGGAAAATCCCCAGCACGCTGATGGCAAACAGGATTGCGGCCAGCACCAGGAAGTGAGTTAGTGTCAGCACATTTCCTCCCTTATGTTGTTCGGCCGTCAGGCCTGTTGCTCACCGGACTCGGCAGTATCGGCCGCTTCCACGTTTTTCTCGGCTTGCATCTTCACGATGCGTACACGGTCCTGACTGCGAACCTTGACCTGATCGCCGGCATCCACCACCTTGGTATCCTTGCGGTTACGCTGGGTCAGACCAATGGCGGCCACCATGGCCACCAGCAGCACAATAGCAGCCAGCTCGAACGGCAGCAGGTAGGTGGTGTACAACTGACGACCCAGTACCTTCACATTGCTGGCATCGGCTGCCAGTGCGGCACCGGCTTTGTAATCAGCCAGGCCGGTGTGCGGGTTGGTCAGGATCAGTACCATTTCGAAAGCCATGATGAGGCCGACAGTTGCCGCCACCGGCAAATTGCGCCAGAAACCCTCACGCAATTGCTCGATATTGATGTCCAGCATCATCACCACAAACAGGAACAGCACCATCACCGCGCCCACATAAACCAGTACCAGGGTAATGGCCAGGAACTCGGACTGCAGCAGCAGCCAGTGTCCGGAGCTGGTGAAGAAGGCCAGTACCAGATACAGCACGGCGTGTACCGGGTTCTTGGCAGTGACCACCCGAACCGCCGCAAACAGCAGAATGGCGGACAGGATGTAGAAAATAACCGTAGTCATGCTCATGAGGCCCCCTTAACGGTACTTGGCATCGGCTGCCTTGTTGGCAGCGATTTCGGCCTCGTACTTGTCACCCACCGCCAACAGCATCGGCTTGGTGTAGTAGAGGTCGCCACGTTTTTCACCGTGGTATTCGAAGATGTGCGTTTCGACGATGGCATCAACCGGGCATGCTTCCTCGCAGAAACCGCAGAAGATGCACTTGGTCAGGTCGATGTCGTAACGCGAGGTACGGCGGGTGCCGTCTTCACGCTGTTCCGACTCGATCGAAATCGCCATTGCCGGGCACACCGCCTCGCACAACTTACAGGCAATGCAACGCTCCTCACCGTTGGCGTAGCGACGCTGCGCATGCAGGCCGCGGAAGCGCGGGGAGATCGGCGTCTTCTCTTCCGGAAACTGCACGGTGATCTTGCGGGCAAAGAAATAACGCCCGGTCAGCATCAGACCCTTGACCAGTTCCACCAGCAGGAAGGTTTTGAAAAAGTTGCGAATCGTATCCATGTTCTTTACCTATCCCCTCAGTTCCACAGCGACAGCGGGGTCATCATCCAGATACCCAGGACCAGGATCCACACCAGGGTAACCGGGATGAACACTTTCCAGCCCAGACGCATGATCTGGTCATAGCGATAACGCGGGAACGTCGCGCGGAACCACAGGAAGCAGAACAGCACAAACGCCATCTTCATGGCCAGCCAGAAGAAGCCACCGGCACCCAGCAGGCCCCAGCTTGCCGGGAAGGGCGACAGCCAGCCTCCCAGGAACAGGATGGAAGTCAGGGCGGAAACCAGAATCATGTTGGCGTATTCGGCGAGGAAGAACACGGCGAATGCCATGCCGGAGTATTCCACGTGGAAACCGGCCACGATTTCGGATTCACCTTCGGCCACGTCAAACGGGGCACGGTTGGTTTCGGCCACACCGGAGATCAGGTAGACGATGAACAGCGGGAACAGCGGCAGCCAGTTCCAGGAGAACAGCGAACCACCTGCCATGCCGTGTGCTTGCTGTTTGACGATGTCAACCAGGTTCAGGCTGCTGGACACCATCAGTACGCCAACCAGGGCAAAGCCCATTGCCAGTTCGTAAGAAACGATCTGGGCAGCGGAACGCATTGCACCAAGGAAGGAATACTTGGAGTTACCGGCCCAGCCGGCCACGATGATGCCGTATACACCGATGGAGGACAGCGCCAGGATGTACAGCAAGGAGGCGTTGATATTGGCCAGCACCAGCGTATCGCTGAAAGGAACCACCGCCCAGGCAGCCAGTGCCGGGCCGATGGCCAGCACCGGCGCCAGCAGGAACAAGCCCTTGCTGGACTGCGTCGGCAGGATGATTTCCTTCATCAACAGCTTGATGCCGTCAGCCAGCGGTTGCAGCAGGCCCAGCGGACCAACCCGGTTAGGGCCGATACGGATCTGCATGAAACCAATGACCTTGCGCTCGGCATAGGTCAGATAAGCGACGGCAATCATCATCGGTGCCACGATGGCGATGATTTTCAGCAAGGTCCACACCGTGAGCCCCGCTTCATTACCGAGAATGCTTTGCAAGAACTCCATGTTTTACCCCTGTGAAAGCGCGATGGAATCGAACATGCCACCCAGACCAGCGGTCAGCGGGTGAGCCGTTGCCAGACGCACCGTATCAGCCGGCAGACTGTCGTCGGCCTCAACCAGCACCTTCAGCTCGCCATTACCCTGACGCAGCAGGGCCTGGGAACCGGCAGCCACGTTCAGGCTGGCCAGCAGGCTGGAGTGCGCGGTGGCAACCGGTGCAGCTGCATCCGCAGTCTTTTGCAAGGACGGCGCGCGGCGGCAGATGGCATCCGCCTGGTACAGCGGCACTTCGCCAATGCGTACCAGACCGGTGGTCACGGCTGCATTGATGCTCACATCGCCCAGTGCATTGTTGAAGGCAGATTCGATGGAACCCTTGGCCAGCAATTCGGCACGGACTTCTTCGGCACTGTTCTGCTCGAAGCCGGTCAGGCCCAGCATATTACCCAGCACACGCAGTACCTTCCAGGCCGGACGGGTTTCACCCAGCGGACGAACGACACCATTGAAGGACTGCAGCTTGCCTTCCATGTTGACGAAGGAACCGGCGGTCTCGGAGAACGGTGCAACGGGCAACAGCACGTCGGCGTAATCCAGCAGGCCAGCGCCCTTGTAGGCGGTCAGCGCAATCACGGTGGCAGCCTGTTTCATGGCGGCTACCGCAGCTTGCGGGTTGTAGCTGTCGGACTCGACTTCGGTGTTGAGCAGGAAGTAAGCCTTGCGCGGCGCGGCAATCATCGCAGCAGCGTTCAGACCAGCAGTGGCCGCGGCACCAAAGGCGGCACGGTGCGGCAAGGCACCTGCCAGTTCAGCACCGGTGCTGTTGGCAGCTTCAGCCAGCAGGCCGAAACGTGCGCCGGTCAGCGCGGAGATTTCCTGCGCCAGCTTCAGCAGTTGGGCGAAGGCTGGATGGTGTTGCGCCACATTGCCCAGCACGATGGCAGCCGATTCGGCTCCGCTCAGGCTGGCGGCAATGGCTTGCGCCTCGGCACCAACAGTCACGGCAGCCAGATCGATGGCGGTTTGAGCGGACTTGAGCTCAATCACAGCCTTCAGCACCTGGGCCAGCGCGTTGACCAGCGCCAGCGGCGATACGATCAGCTTGGCATTGACTGCGGTCAGCAGCGCATCGTCAGTCACATGGATGACGTTGAGCGCACTGCCCTTCTTCACGGCCTGACGCAGGCGCGAAGCCAGCAGCGGCTGTTCCTTACGCTGAGTGCTGCCCACCACCAGGATGGACTTGGCCGTGGTCAGCTCGACAATGCTGGAACCCAGCCATTGCGCGCCTTGCTGGGCGGCATCGGCCGAGAAGTCGCTGCGACGCAGACGGTAGTCGATATTGTTGACACCAAAGCTACGTGCCAGCTTTTGCGCCAGATACAGTTCTTCGGTGGTGGAATGCGGACTGGTGAGGAAGCCGATGGCATCCTTGCCGTGATCGGCGGATACGCCGTTCAGGCCCTTGACCACGTAGGCCAGTGCGGTTTCCCAGTCGGTTTCGTGCCACTTGCCGTCAAACTTGATCATCGGCTTTTGCAGACGCTCGGCCGAATTCAGGCCTTCATACGAGAAGCGGTCGCGGTCGGCGATCCAGCATTCGTTGATGGCTTCGTTTTCCAGCGGCAGCACACGCATCACTTCGTTGGACTTCACCTGAACGATCAGGTTGGAACCCAGACCATCGTGCGGGCTGACCGACTTGCGGCGGGACAACTCCCAAGCACGGGTGGTGTAGCGGAAAGGCTTGGAAGTCAGCGCGCCAACCGGGCAGAGGTCGATGACGTTGCCGGAGATTTCCGAATTAACGGTCTTGCCCAGGTAGGGCATGATTTCCGAGAATTCGCTACGGTTGGCCATGCCGATTTCCTGGAAGCCGCCGATTTCTTCGGTGAAGCGCACGCAGCGGGTGCAATGAATGCAGCGCGACATTTCCTCAGCCGATACCAGCGGGCCCATGTCCTTGCCCACCACGGTGCGCTTTTCTTCCTGATAGCGCGAAGTGGAGTTGCCATAGCCCACGGCCAGATCCTGCAGCTGGCACTCACCGCCCTGGTCGCAGATCGGGCAATCCAGCGGGTGGTTGATCAGCAGGAATTCCATCACGCCGGCTTGCGCCTTCTTGGCCATGTCGGAATGGGTATGCACCTTCATGCCATCGGTCACCGGCGTAGCGCAGGCGGGCAGCGGCTTGGGTGCCTTTTCCACTTCAACCAGACACATGCGGCAGTTGGCCGCGATGGACAGTTTCTTGTGGTAGCAGAAGTGAGGGATGTGCGTACCCACGGAATGGGCGGCATCCATCACGGTACTGCCTTGCGGGACAGTCAGTTTTTTACCGTCGATTTCGATTTCAAGCATCGCTCAACACCATTTGTGGTCCACCAAGGGCTTCTTGTGTTCGATCAGATACTCGAACTCATTGCGGAAGTGCTTGGTGAAACTGCGAACCGGGAACACGGCAGCATCTGCCAGTGCACAGATGGTACGGCCGGCCATGTTATTGCCTACCGAATCCAGGAGCTCCAGATCACCCGGACGGCCTTCGCCGTTGGCGATGCGATGGATCACCTTGTACAGCCAGCCGGTGCCTTCACGGCACGGCGTACACTGGCCGCAGGACTCTTCGTGATAGAAGTAGGCCAGTCGCTCCAGCGCCTTGACCATGCACACATCTTCATTCATCACGATGACAGCGCCAGAACCCAGCATGGAGCCGGCCTTGGAGATGCTGTCGTAGTCCATCGTGCATTGCATCATGACGTCGCCAGGCAAGACCGGAGCGGACGAACCACCCGGAATCACTGCCTTGAGCTTTTTGCCATCACGCATGCCGCCTGCCATTTCCAGCAGTACCGAGAACGGGGTGCCCAGCGGAATCTCGTAATTGCCCGGACGATTCACGTGACCGGATACCGAGAACAGCTTGGTACCGCCATTGTTCGGCTTGCCCGCTTCCAGGAACTTCTGTGCACCATCACGAATGATGAAAGGCACGGAGGCGAAGGACTCGGTGTTGTTGATGGTGGTCGGCTTGCCGTACAGACCGAAGCTGGCCGGGAACGGCGGCTTGAAGCGCGGCTGGCCTTTTTTGCCTTCCAGCGATTCGAGCAGCGCGGTTTCTTCACCGCAGATGTAGGCGCCATAACCATGGTGGGCGAACAGATCGAAGCTGAAGTCGCTGCCGAGGATGTTCTTGCCCAGGAAACCTGCCTGGCGGGCTTCATCCAGTGCGGCTTCGAACAGTTCGTACTCTTCGAAGATTTCACCGTGGATGTAGTTGTAGCCAGCCTTGGTACCCATGGCGTAGCCGGCGATGATCATGCCTTCGATCAGCGCATGCGGATTGAAACGCAGGATGTCGCGGTCCTTGAAGGTACCCGGCTCGCCCTCGTCGGTGTTGCACACCACGTATTTGTCGCCGGGGAAAGAGCGCGGCATGAAGCTCCACTTCAGGCCGGTGGGGAAGCCCGCACCGCCACGGCCGCGCAGACCGGAATTTTTCACTTCAGCGATCACATCCTCTTGCGGCATCTTGGATTCGATGATGCGACGCAGGGCCTGGTAGCCGCCACGGGCCACGTAGGCCTCCAGCTTCCAGCAGTCCTGCGCAGAGGTGTCTACGCCGTCGAAAATCACACCATTGACGAAGATTGCCATCAGTTCAGCTCCGCCAGTTTCTTGTCGATTGCTTCGGGCGTCATGAAGCTGCACATCTTGTGGTTGTTCACCAGCAAGACCGGCGCATCGCCGCAGGCTCCCATGCACTCCCCTTCCAGCAAGGTGTACTTGCCGTCAGCGCTGGTTTCGCCAATGGCGATGCCCAGTTTCTTGGAGATGTACTCGGCAGCATTCACGCCACCGGACAGGGCACAGGGCAGATTGGTGCAGACGGTGATCTTGTACTTGCCCACCGGCTTCATGTCGTACATGTTGTAGAAGGTGGCCACTTCGTAGGCCGCTACCGGCGGAATCTGCAGGTAGTTGGCAACGAATTCGATCACCTCGGTATTCAGGCAGCGCTCTTCCGGTGTCTTGCCGGTTTCACGGCGCTCCACCAGGGCGATGCGCAGTGCGCCCATGACCGCCGAACGAGCCTGGTCTGCCGGATATTTGGCGACTTCGCGGTCGATGGCGGCGAGTGATTGTGCGGATAGCATTAGCGGTCAATCTCCCCAAACACGATATCCTGGGTACCGATGATGGCCACCACGTCGGCAATCATGTGGCCTTTTGCCATTTCATCCAGCGCAGCCAGATGGACAAAGCCCGGAGCGCGGATTTTCAGTCGGTACGGTTTGTTGGCACCGTCGGATACCAGATAGATACCGAACTCTCCCTTCGGATGCTCTACCGCGGCATAGGCTTCGCCTTCCGGCACATGCATGCCTTCGGTAAACAGTTTGAAGTGGTGAATCAGGTCTTCCATATTCGACTTCATGCCTTCACGGGAAGGCGGAGCCACTTTATGGTTGTCGGTGATGACCGGGCCGGGATTGTCACGCAGCCAGGCTACACATTGCTGGATGATGCGGTTGGACTGGCGCATTTCTTCCACGCGGACCAGGTAACGGTCGTAGCTGTCACCCTTCTTGCCCACCGGGATATCAAAGTCCAGACGATCATACACATCGTAAGGTTGCTTCTTGCGCAGGTCCCACTCGATGCCGGAACCACGCAGCATCGGGCCGGTGAAGCCCAGGTTCTTGGCACGTTCCGGGCTGACCACGCCGATATCCACGGTACGCTGCTTCCAGATACGGTTATCGGTCAGCAGGGTTTCGTATTCGTCAACGTAGGTCGGGAAGCGCTTGGTGAAGTCGTCGATGAAGTCCAGCATGGAACCCTTGCGGCCTTCGTTCAGGCGCGCCAGTTCCTTGGCGTTCTTGATTTTGGATACGGTGTACTGCGGCATGGAATCCGGCAGATCACGGTACACACCACCCGGACGGAAATAGGCGGCATGCATGCGGGCACCGGACACGGCTTCGTAGCAGTCCATCAGATCCTCACGCTCACGGAAGGCGTACAGGAACATGGTCATGGCACCGATATCCAGCGCATGCGCACCAATCCACAGCAGGTGGTTCAGGATGCGGGTGATTTCAGCAAACATCACACGGATGTATTGCGCACGCAGCGGCACTTCGATTTGCAGCAGCTTTTCGATGGCCAGGCAGTAGGCGTGCTCGTTGCACATCATGGATACGTAGTCGAGACGATCCATATACGGCAAAGACTGGATGAAAGTCTTGCTTTCAGCCAGTTTTTCGGTACCGCGGTGCAAGAGGCCGATATGCGGGTCGGCACGCTGGATGACTTCACCATCCAGCTCCAGCACCAGACGCAATACACCGTGCGCTGCCGGGTGCTGAGGACCAAAGTTCAGCGTGTAGTTACGGATCTCAGCCACCGTAGTTCTCCTCACGAATGATGCGCGGAGTGATTTCGCGCGGTTCGATGGTGACCGGCTGGTAGATCACGCGCTGCTGGGTCGGGTCGTAACGCATTTCGACATGACCGGACAGCGGGAAATCCTTGCGGAACGGATGGCCGACAAAGCCATAGTCGGTCAGGATGCGACGCAGGTCGGGATGACCTTCGAACACGATGCCGAACAGGTCGAAAGCTTCACGCTCGAACCAGTTGGCCGCATTCCAGATGGGGTTGACCGAAGCGAGCAGCGGGAAACTGTCGTCTTCGGCAAATACGCGCAGACGGATACGGACATTGTGCTTGAGCGACAACAAATGGTAGACGACGGCAAAGCGCGGTCCATCCCATGGCTCATCGCGGTAGGCGCTGTAGTCCATACCGCACAGGTCGATCAATTGTTCGAAGGAAAGATCGGCATGATCACGCAGCGTGGTGGCTACGTCAGTCAGATTTGCCGCCTTGCAGACGATGGTCAGTTCATCGAGGGCCAGCGTGCTTGATACAAGCTTGTCGCCCAGCACACGCTCGACGACCGATCCCAGTGCTTCCATTTTCTTGGAGGCCATAAGTGCTTACCTTATCGGGCGATGGTAGAGGTGCGTTTGATCTTGTTCTGCAACTGGATGATGCCATACAGCAGTGCTTCGGCAGTCGGCGGACAGCCCGGCACATAGACATCCACCGGCACGATGCGATCACAGCCACGGACGACAGAATAGGAGTAGTGGTAGTAGCCACCACCGTTGGCACAGGAACCCATGGAAATGACCCAGCGCGGCTCTGCCATCTGGTCATACACCTTGCGCAGCGCCGGTGCCATCTTGTTGCACAGCGTACCAGCCACAATCATCAGGTCAGACTGACGGGGACTGGGACGGAAAACGATGCCGAAACGGTCCAGGTCGTAACGCGCGGCACCGGCATGCATCATCTCCACCGCACAGCAGGCCAGACCAAAAGTCATCGGCCACAGCGAACCGGTCCGGGTGTAGTTGATGAGCTTGTCGGCTGTCGTGGTCACGAAGCCTTTTTCCAGAATACCTTCTACTCCCATTCCAGCGCTCCCTTTTTCCACATGTAGACGAAGCCCAGCGTCAGCACCGCCAGGAACTCCACCATTACACCAAAGCCATAGACACCCAGCTCTTTCAGGACCACAGCCCAGGGAAACAGAAATGCAATTTCCAGATCGAACAGGATGAACAGAATGGCGATGAGGTAGTAGCGAACGTCAAACTTCATGCGCGCGTCTTCGAAGGCCTCGAATCCACACTCATAAGGAGAGAGTTTCTCAGGGTCGGGACGATTGGGTGCGAGGACCTTACCAAGAACGATAGGACCCACGCCGACCAGCAAACCGACGATGACAAACAACAGAATGGGAAAATAATTTTGCAGCATTTCCCGTACACCCCCAAAAAAAGGAGGAATTACCCTCCTTGGCTCCAAATAAAATAGGCCACCGGAATCCCGGTGGCCTATTTTTGAATGGTGGTGCCGACAGTGAGACTCGAACTCACACAGCCTACGGCCACTACCCCCTCAAGATAGCGTGTCTACCAATTTCACCATGTCGGCACTATATAACTTTACTGTCACTCCGGAATTTTTGATGTAGTGCCCGAAGCTTTGCCAGTGGTTGCCCCGACCGGGATTTGCGGCGCAACTTGCTCAACCTTGCCACCCATCACACCCAGATCTGTTTTTCCGCCCCCCGACAGATAAACAAGGGTGAGACTCGTGGAGAAGAATACAACCGCTGCAATTGCAGTGGTTCTACTCAAGAAATTCGCAGAACCAGACGCACCGAACAGACTTCCGGAAGCGCCGCTGCCGAAAGCTGCACCCATATCCGCACCCTTGCCATGCTGCATGAGGACAAGGACGATAATTGTTACTGCGGAAAGGAGGTTTACAACCCAAATAAGCGTCTTAATAAGTTCCATACTATATCAATTTTCCTGCGGCCTGGCAAATCATCCTGAATGATCCGGCGTCCAGAGATGCCCCACCAACAAGGGCTCCGTCGACATTTTCTGTCTTCAGAATTGACTCGGCATTCTCTGCCTTTACACTGCCGCCGTAGAGGACGCGAATATTAGCGGAGGGCTTGGCATTTTGCAAGCACCACGTTTTGATGGCGGTGTGAATCTCGGCAATCTGCTCCAGCGAAGCCACCTTGCCGGTCCCGATCGCCCAGACCGGCTCATAGGCGATGACGTACTCACCTGCGCTCACTTCAGCCAGGATGGCCAACTGGCTGAAAATCACCTCCAGGTACTGCCCGGACTCGCGCTCGGCCAGGGTTTCGCCCACGCACAGCACCGGCACCAGGCCCGCAGCCATGGCATTGTTCATCTTGGAGAGCAAGGCCGGATTGGCCTCGCCAAAATACTGACGGCGCTCGGAGTGACCAACCAAGGCATAACGGCAACCCACGTCGCGCAACATGGCGGCAGACACTTCACCGGTGAAAGCGCCGTCGGCGGAGAAGCTGCTGACATCCTGCGCCGACAACTGCAGCGCCTGACCGGCAAGCTGCGCACCCAGCGCTGCCAGATAGACAGCAGGTGCCGCAACCCCCACCCAGGGCTGATTGCAGACCGGATCGGCCAGCAAGGCCGCAACCAGGGATTGTGCGCTTTGCGCGCGGGTATTCATCTTCCAGTTGCCAATGATCAGCTTGCCTGCCATGTCGCTTGTCTCCGTATTTGAGCTGCGGATTATATCCCCACTCGCGGTGCCGTCAAAACATCGCATACGGCTTTTCGACGACTTGTAATATTTCTGAAAACTTGAAGGGATAGGATGCGCCTCAACACTTAGCACGCCCTTACCCCAATACTCAGGAGCAAGCATGAAACAGTCTGTACGTCTGGTCGCTTCGCTGGCCTTGTCCGCCGGCTTTGTTGCTGGTGCCGCCATGGCAGCCGACATTACCGGCGCCGGCGCTACTTTCCCCTACCCCTTGTACGCTAAGTGGGCCACTGCCTACAAGGCGGGCAGCGGCAACAACATGAACTATCAGTCCATCGGCTCTGGTGGTGGCATCAAACAGATTCAGTCCAAGACTGTTGATTTCGGCGCGTCCGACATGCCGCTGAAGCCCGAGGAGCTGGAAAAGTCCGGCCTGACGCAGTTTCCGACCGTGCTGGGGGGTGTGGTTCCGGTACTGAATGTTCCGGGCATCGCGGCGGGTCAAGTAAAGTTTACCGGCCCCTTGCTGTCTGATATTTTCCTGGGCAAGGTTTCGAAGTGGAATGACCCGGCCATCGCCAGCCTGAACCCGGGCGTCAAGCTGCCGGATCAGAAAATCACCGTAGTTCGCCGCTCCGACGGTTCGGGTACCACCTTTATCTTCACCAACTACCTGTCCAAGGTTTCCAGCGAGTGGGCCAGCAAAGTTGGCTCCAACACTTCGGTGAACTGGCCTGCCGGTGTCGGTGGCAAGGGCAATGAAGGTGTGGCCAACTATGTAACCCGCATCAAGGGTTCCATCGGCTACGTTGAGTATGCCTACGCCAAGCAGAACAAGCTGGCTTACGGTCAACTGAAGAATGAGTCTGGCAGCTTTGTCGCACCGAATGACAAGTCTTTCCGTGCCGCAGCCGCCAACGCAGACTGGAAAAAGGCACCTGGTTTCTACCTGTTGCTGACCAATCAGGCTGGCAAGGATAGCTGGCCGATTGCTGGCGCCACGTTCATCCTGATGCACAAGAAGCAGGACAAGCCGGCACAGGGTACCGAAGTACTGAAGTTCTTCGACTGGGCTTACAAGAATGGCGACAAGACCGCGCTGGATCTGGACTACATCCCGATGCCTGATAGCGTGAAGACCGTGATCCGCACCAGTTGGAAGCAGATTACCGATGCCAGCGGCAAGCCGGTTCTGAATTGATAGCAGCCTGGCTACAGCAAATGCCTGTGCATATCCCGCATCATGCCAAATGCTGTAGCCACAAGGCCGGGGCTTACCACCCCGGCTTTTTGTCTGAGACGCGACCGAGTATCTCTCATGGAAAAGTTCAGCAATAACCAGCAAATGCAGCGGCAACTGCTGCTAGACAATCTGTTCAGAATAGCCACGCGCTGCTTTGCCTTTCTGGTACTGGCCTTGCTGATTGGCATTCTGATTTCCTTGATCATTGGCGCCATGCCAAGCCTGAGCAGGTTTGGCTGGGGTTTTCTGACTGACAGCGACTGGGATCCGGTAGCGCAGAAATTTGGTGCTCTGGTTCCGGTATTCGGCACCCTGGCCACGTCGGTAATTGCCTTGTTGATCGGTGTTCCGGTCAGCTTCGGCATTGCTGTTTTTCTGACCGAGCTATGCCCCAACATTCTCAAACGCCCGCTGGGGATTGCCGTTGAGTTGCTGGCCGGCATCCCGTCCATCATTTACGGCATGTGGGGCCTGTTTGTGTTTGCCCCGCTGTTTGCAGATCATGTGCAGCCCGTTCTGATCGACAACTTGGGTGACATCCCGCTGATCGGCCTGTTGTTCCAAGGTGCGCCCATGGGTATCGGCGTATTTACTGCCGGCCTGATCCTGGCGGTGATGGTGATCCCGTTCATCGCCTCGGTGATGCGCGATGTATTTGAAGTAGTGCCTACCATGCTCAAGGAATCTGCCTACGGCCTGGGTTCCACTACCTGGGAAGTGGTGCGTTATGTGGTACTGCCCTACACCAAGACCGGTGTGGTGGGCGGCATCATGCTGGGCCTGGGCCGTGCGCTGGGCGAAACCATGGCGGTAACCTTCGTCATCGGCAACTCCTCGCGCTTTGCCGTTGGTCTGTTCGAACCCGGCCAGTCGATATCATCGGCGCTGGCCAACGAGTTTGCCGAAGCTACCGGTGAATTTCACATGGCCTCGCTGATTGAGCTGGGTCTGATCCTGTTCTTCATCACCTTCGTCGTCCTGGCCTGCGCCAAACTCCTGTTGCTGCGACTGCAGAAGCAGGAAGGCAAGGCATCCTGACAAGGCGCCAACATCATGACTAACAGCACCATCAGCGAATCTGTGAAACTGCAGAGTCGCAGCGAAAGCAGCAGCTCCATGAATACTTCCATTTACCGTCGCCGCCGTCTGGTCAATGCCTTCAACATGGGGGCATCCACCCTCACCATGGCCTTTGGCCTGTTCTGGCTGCTGTGGATTCTGTTTACCTTGCTGCAACATGGCCTGTCCGGCCTGAACTTGCAGGCATTCACCCAGAGCACCCCGCCACCGGGCAGCCAGGGTGGCTTGGCCAATGCCATTTACGGCAGCCTGATGATGACCTTTTTCGGCACCCTGATCGGTACCCCGATCGGGATTCTGGCAGGCATCTATCTGGCGGAATTCGGTCAGCGCGGCTGGCTGGCACCCACCACCCGCTTCATCAACGACATCTTGCTGTCGGCCCCTTCCATCGTGATCGGCCTGTTTGTCTATGAAGTGTATGTTGTCAGCGTGGGGCATTTTTCTGGCTGGGCGGGTTCTTTTGCATTGGCACTGCTGGTGATTCCGGTGGTGGTACGCACCACCGAGAACATGCTGCGCCTGGTACCCAATACGCTGCGCGAAGCGGCCGCAGCGCTGGGTACGCCGCAATGGAAGATCACCCTGTATGTGACACTGCGTTCGGCCAAGGCCGGGGTACTGACCGGCATTTTGCTGGCGGTGGCTCGGATTTCCGGTGAAACCGCCCCGCTGCTGTTTACTGCGCTGAACAACCAGTTCTTCAACAACAATATGAACCAGCCGATGGCCAACCTGCCGATCGTGATTTTCCAGTTTGCCATGAGCCCGTACGAAGACTGGCATACCCTGGCCTGGACAGGTGCCCTGCTGATTACCTTGAGCGTGCTGACGCTTAATATCCTTGCCCGCTGGATGGGCAGCCAGAAAACCCAATCGCATTAAGGCATGACGACAATGGCTGATAACAACGTCAAGCTTCAGGTCAAGAATCTGAACTTCTTTTACGGTAATTTCCACGCATTGAAGAACATCAATCTGGAGATTGCACCGCGCATGGTCACTGCCTTCATCGGCCCTTCCGGCTGTGGCAAATCCACCCTGCTGCGTACTTTCAACCGCATGTACGAGCTGTATCCGGGCTTGCGTTCGGAAGGCGAAATCCTGCTGGATGGGCATAACATCCTGGGCCGCGATGTGGATATCAACCTCTTGCGCGCCAAGGTGGGCATGGTGTTCCAGAAGCCGACTCCGTTTCCGATGTCCATTTACGACAACATCACCTTCGGGGTGAAGTTGTACGAAAAGCTGTCCAAGACCGAGATGGATGATCGTGTGGAATGGGCGCTGCGCAAGGCTGCGCTGTGGGATGAGGTGAAAGACAAGCTCAAGCAGTCCGGCAACTCGCTGTCCGGTGGCCAGCAGCAGCGTCTGTGCATTGCGCGTGCCGTGGC
The DNA here is from genome assembly GCF_002217795.2 of Aquitalea magnusonii. Classification (NCBI taxonomy): domain Bacteria; kingdom Pseudomonadati; phylum Pseudomonadota; class Betaproteobacteria; order Neisseriales; family Chromobacteriaceae; genus Aquitalea; species Aquitalea magnusonii. The sequence goes on along the minus strand of NZ_AP018823.1, from coordinate 41,376 downwards.
ATCCCGCCCGGAAGTGCTGCTGCTGGACGAACCGACCTCGGCTCTGGACCCGATTTCCACTGCCCACATCGAAGAACTCATTCATGAACTGAAAGAGGACTACACCATCGCCATCGTCACCCACAACATGCAGCAGGCGGCTCGGGTTTCCGACTTCACTGCCTACATGTATCTGGGCGAACTGGTGGAGTTTGGTGAAACCGACAACATCTTCACCGCGCCCAAACAAAAGGCTACTGAGGATTACATCACCGGCAAGTTCGGCTGATCCGGCTTTGCCAGCCCCTGCCTGCGGCCTGCCCGCAGCAGGGGCTTTTGCATTTTCAGGCCGGTTTGCACCCTCATTATTACATCCGATTACACACGTAACTTCCTGAAAAAACCGTCGAAAACCCATGCCTGTCAAGGATGGTGTCAATTACGCGGCGGGAAAGCGACAAGCCCGGTTTTTTTTGGTTCATTTACTTGACGCCCGCAGGGCTGCACTCAACAATCCCGGCTTTCCTTAACACGATTTTCATGATCATGCTGGACCTCTTTGCAGGGCTGGACACGCATGTGGCCATCACCCTGGTTCTGTCGCTGGGCTTTGTCCTGGCCTTCGAGTTCATCAACGGTTTTCACGATACGGCCAATGCGGTTGCCACCGTCATTTACACCCAATCCATGAAGCCACGCCTGGCGGTTTTCGCCTCTGGTGTATTCAATTTTCTGGGCGTGCTGACTGGCGGGCTGGCCGTAGCCTATGCCATCGTTCACCTGCTGCCGGTGGATCTGCTGGTTTCGGTCAATACCGCACGCGGCATGGCCATGGTGTTTGCCCTGCTGGCAGCGGCGATTGCCTGGAATCTGGGCACGTGGTACTTCGGCCTGCCGGCCTCCAGCTCACATACCCTGATTGGTGCCATTCTTGGCGTTGGCCTGGCCAACTGTCTGATCAATGGCACCCCGCTGGCGCAGGGTGTCAACTGGGGCAAGGCGATCGACGTGGGTTTGTCGCTGCTGTGCTCTCCCCTGGTAGGGGCGCTGCTGTCCGGTCTGCTGGTGATTGCCCTGCGCCGCTCACGCCCGCAAAGCAATATGCACAAGACGCCGTTTCAGCGTCAGCAGGTGGAAGGCCGCAAGCACCCGCCGTTCTGGATGCGCTTCATGCTGATCGTCAGCTCGATGGGGGTGAGCTTCTCCCATGGTTCCAACGATGGTCAGAAGGGTGTCGGCCTGATCATGCTGGTTCTCATCGGCATTGTCCCGGCCAAATACGTACTCAATCTGGACAGCACGCCTTACCAGATCGAACGCACCCGTGACGCCGCCCTGCATCTGCAACAGTTCTACAACCGTCATCAGACCGCACTGGATGCCATGTTCAAGCCCGTGGCGACGGACAGCAATATACATGACTGTCGTCCGCGCGATACCCTGCGTACCGCTGACAATCTGATCACCGCACTGGGTGATGGCAGCACCTATCGCAATCTGCCGGACAACAAGCGTTGGGACGTGCGCACCGATCTGCTGTGTCTGGATGATGCCGCCAAGAAGGCCGGCTCTCTGCCTAACCTGAGTGCGGATGACAAGCAGCTGCTGAGCAATCTGCGCAAGGACCTGACCGTTACCACCGAGTACGCGCCCACCTGGGTGATCATTGCCGTGGCGCTGGCGCTGGGCGGCGGCACCATGATTGGCTGGCGGCGCGTGGTGAAGACTGTCGGCGAAGGCATTGGCAAGAAAGACATGACCTACGCTCAGGGCATGTCGGCCCAGCTGACTGCGGCGGTCTCCATTGGTCTGGCCAGTCAGTTTGGCCTGCCGGTTTCCACCACCCATGTTTTGTCCAGCGGCGTGGCGGGCACCATGGTGGCGGACAAGGCCGGCCTGCAATGGTCTACCGTGCGCTCCATCCTGCTGGCCTGGTTGTTTACCATGCCGGTTGCCATGCTGCTGTCGGGCAGCCTGTACTACCTGGCCAGCAACTGGCTGAAATAAGCCTCTGCCGTCGACATTGCCTGCAAAGCCGCCTGAGGGCGGCTTTTTCTATGATGGGCATCATGGCTGGTGGAGTTTGATCAGGATCAAACTGTCACAACAACACCATTGATTCGTTATTTTATTATTTGCTAATATTACTTCGCTTCATCATGGTTTCTCCTTTGTTGTTTGCAGCAATCCCTTGACGCCTCGTTTCGCAAGAAATGAGGCGCTTTTTTTTGGCTGCAGATGGCAGGGAAAACAGGAAAAACCGGGGTGACTTCAGGCTTTGAGGTAGTGCTCGCGCCCGGACAGCCAACGCTCCAGATGCGCATCGACCGCCTCTGGCCAGCGCTGCAGGATTTCTGGTGCCAGCTCGCGTGCCGCTTCCAGCAGCTCGATATCTTCTTCAAGATTGGCAAAGCGCAACATCGGCACCCCACTTTGCCGTGCGCCGAGAAACTCGCCCGGCCCGCGGATCAGCAAATCCTGCCGCGCAATCTCGAAACCATCCACATTTTCGTAAATCACTTTCAAGCGCGCCTTGGCCAGATCGGACAAGGGGTTTTCAAACAGCAACATGCAGACACTGCGTGCGCTACCCCGCCCAACCCGGCCACGTAGCTGGTGCAATTGCGACAGGCCCATGCGTTCGGCATGTTCGATCACCATCAGGCTGGCATTGGGTACATCCACACCGACTTCAATCACCGTGGTGGCCACCAATACCTGCAGCTCCCCGCTGCTGAAAGCAGCCATCACGGCTGCCTTTTCGTCCGGCTTCATGCGGCCATGCACCAGGCCAACCTGCCACTGCGCCAGTTGGGCTGCCAGTAGGCGATGGGTATCTACTGCGGTTTGCAACTGCAAGGTTTCCGACTCTTCAATCAGCGGGCATACCCAGTAGACTTGCTGCCCTTCGCTGCAGGTCTTGTGTACATAATCGATCACCTCTTCGCGCCGGCTGCTGTTGATCAGCTTGGTGACGATGGGGGTGCGGCCCGGTGGTAATTCATCAATGACGGAAACGTCCAGATCGGCATAGAAGCTCATGGCCAGGGTGCGGGGTATAGGGGTGGCCGACATCATCAACTGGTGGGGCTCCTGCCCCTTTTGCTTGAGTGCCAGCCGCTGGCCCACGCCAAAGCGATGTTGCTCATCCACGATCGCCAGACCCAGGCGGGCAAAATGCACTCCGTCCTGAAACAAAGCGTGGGTGCCGATGGCAAGCTGTGCTTCACCACTCGCCAGCCGTTGAACGGCCAGTTCCTTCTGCTTCTTGCGCAGACTGCCGGACAGCCAGCTTACCCTGATACCCAATGGCTCCAGCCAGCCGGACAGCTTGCGGTAATGCTGTTCGGCCAGGATTTCGGTAGGAGCCATCAAGGCTACCTGGAAGCCCGACTCGATGGCGCTAAGCGCAGCCAGTGCGGCAACCACCGTCTTGCCGCTGCCCACATCGCCTTGCAGCAGGCGGTGCATCGGGTGAGCCTGGGCCATATCGACATCAATTTCATCCAGCACCTTTTGCTGCGCCCGGGTAAGGGTGAATGGCAAGCTGGCAAATAGCGCGCTTCTGAGTCTGCCATGACCGCGAATCGGCTCTGCCTGCCCCTGGCGGCGGGCCCGGTAAGCCAGCCGCATGGAAAGCTGCTGCGCCATCAGTTCATCAAACTTGAGCCGCTGCCAGGCCGGCAGACCGGGTTCTGCTAGCTGACTGGCCGAATATTCGGGCGGAGGGGAATGCAAGAGGCGAACGGCATCGGCAAAACCTTGCAGCTTGAGATGTGCGATCACCGGCTCGGGCAAGGTCTCCGGCAGGGGCAAGGCCTGGAGTTCCTGGTGGATCAGCTTGCGCAGCATGGGCTGGGTGACGCCGTTTACCGTGGGGTAGACCGGTGTCAGGCTTTCGGCCAGCGGGCTGCCTTCCACCACCTCCCTGGTTTTGGGATGCACCATTTCATCGCCATGAAAGCCACGACGAATCTCGCCCATGGCACGAATCAACACACCATCGGCAAATTGCTTGAGCTGGCTGGGATAGAAATGGATGAAACGCAAGACCAATACACCGCTGGCGTCCTCGATGCGTACCAGCAGTTGCTTGCGCGGGCGGAACTGCACATCGTGGCTGATGACCCGCCCCTCCACCAATACCGGCTGGCCATACGGAGCCGCGCCAATCGGATAGAGATGGGTTTCATCTTCGTAACGCAACGGCAGGTGCAACACCAGATCAAAACGGCGGCGCAGGCCGAGCTTGTCCAGCTTCTTGGCCAGAGCGGGAGCCACATTCAGCGGCTGATTGGCGAGGTCATTGGCTTGGGTCATCAGCAGCGATTGTACCCAAAAAACAGGGCGGCGCACCTTGCTGGCACACCGCCCTGTCCTGCATCTTTGGAATTAGGCTTACTGGCGTTCCCACACCTGGGTACGGCCCAGCAGCGACACGCCGAGGAAGCCGCGCACTTCAAGCTTTTTGCCGCCATCCACCAGCTTCATCTTGGCGCTGTAGATCTTGCCATTGTGCGGGTCCAGAATCTTGCCATTGGCCCAGCTATCGCCATCTTTCTTCAGGCCCCACAGAATGGTCATGCCATTCACCGACTTGCCCTTGCGCTCGCCATCGCAGGCTTCGCATACCACATCGGGGTTTTGGTAAAGCTTGACGATCTTGCCGGACAACTCGCCATTGGCAGCTTCGGCAATCTGCACCACCGCCTTGGCCTGTTTGGTATCGTCATCAATGGTCTTCCAGCTACCAACCGGGCTGTCCGCCAGTGCGATCTGAGATAGTGCCGCAAAGCCCAACGCCACCACCGCGGCTTTCCACAATGTGCTCATGATGTTTTCCTCGTGTTGTCTGTCTTATTGAAACGCTAGTTTGGAGCTGCGGCTCTAGGATGCCAAGGGGCCGGTTCAGCGTCAAGCGCAGCTCTGCGTCACAAGACAAATTCACCACGCGCCAAGGCAATGACACGACCGCCAACATAAATACGACGCTCGGCATCCACCGTCAAGTGCAACACATTGGGCCTGTGCAATACCTCTCCTTGCTCTACCCGCCACTGCAGCGGATAGCGCTGGTGCAGGCTGCACCAGCCACCCAGATTGGCGCAGGCCGAGCCGGTACCCGGGTCTTCCAGTACAGCACCGTCCTGTGCGTAAAACAGCCGCACCGTCGCCACCGCATTGGCTTCGTACCATAAATAGGCCACACAGCGCCCAGGCTGCAGGCAGGCATCGCGAACAAACAACGCAGGCAGCGGGCGCGCGGCAAGTACCGCCTCACGGCTGCTGGCCCGGATCAGCAATTGTTCGCTGCCGGTATCCAGCCAACTGGGAGGCGCGGCAATTGCATCCACAGGCAGGGACAACATGGCAGCAACAGCGTCGATCGCCAGTCCGGCATCGCGCTCACGGGCCGGATTGGCTTGTAGGGTAAACAGGCCATCCTGATGGACGATGGGAATCACCCCGGCATTGGTTTCCAGAGTAAACGCCTCCCCCACGCGCTGTTGGCCGTACAGTACGGCAGCCGCCCCCAGCGTAGGGTGTCCGGCAAAAGGCAGTTCATGGGCCGGGGTAAAAATGCGCAAGCGCGCTGCGGCCTGTGTCGAAGGCAAGACAAAAACCGTTTCCGACAAATTCATCTGCCGTGCCAGTGCCTGCATCGACGTATCGGACAAGCCGGTTGCAGCGGTAAATACCGCTAAGGGATTGCCGCCAAACGTGGTTTCAGCAAATACATTGACGATCTCAAAAGCATGGCTGGTCATGGCGTTCTCGCATCATGGAATACAAGCAGCATCCTGCAAGGCCTGCTGCTGACTGACAAGCCTTGCTTGCAAACGCTGTGTTTGCCGTGCAGAACGGCTAGCCAGCAATTGTGCGTGCAGCACTTGCTGGCGGCGCTGCAAACGTTGGCAGTTTTTCAGTGCCAACTGGCGCTGACGGATGCGCAATTGCTGCTCCTTGCGCTGTAGCTGCTGCAAGCGTTTGTCGTGCTGCACTTGCTGCTGACGGGACAAGGGCTGCTGCGGATACGACTCACGGCTGACCTGGCTGAAGTAGCTAGCCTGCAAGGTGTGAGTGGCATGACCAAGCGGGCAGGGTTGATCCTGATAGCTGTGATGTCCATCAGGGCTGATGCACTTGAATACGGCCGCCTGCAGCGCGGTGGGCAGCAGCCAGAGCAGCAAGATTGCGAAACGAGACATGGCCAGCACTCCAGCGGAGGATACGGACTCCAGATAAGAGCCGATTCCCTCTCTACTGGCTGCTGCGCCATCAGTCAGGAACTGCCGTACAAATAGAAACAGGCGATCAAGATCGCCTGTTTCTACTATGCCGGGGAGAAAAATCAGCCCAGGAACAATACCGCTTCGGCTTCAACCTGCACGCCCTTGGGCAGGCTGGCCACGCCAACGGCGGCGCGTGCCGGGTAAGGCTGGCTGAAGTACTGACCCATGATTTCGTTGAAGGTGGCGAAATTGGACAGGTCGGTCAGGTAAGCGTTGAGCTTGACGATCTGGTCCAGGCTGCCACCGGCGGCTTCGCACACGGCTTTCAGGTTCTTGAACACCTGATGGGTTTCGGCGGCAAAACCACCTTCCACCACGGTCATGGTGGCCGGGTCCAGCGGAATCTGGCCGGACAGGTAAACGGTGTTGCCAGCCTTCACAGCCTGGGAGTAAGCGCCGATAGCGGCCGGTGCATCTGCAGTGTGGATGATTTCTTTGGTCATTTACTGATCTCCGTCCCCGAGAAACAGGGTTAACAGGTCATTGAGAAAACGTTGCCCTTGCAAAGTGGGGCGAATGGTGGTGGCATCCTGCTCCAGCAATCCTTGCTGGATGGCCTGCTGCAATTCATTGCGGATACAGGATACAGGCAAACCGGTACGCTCGGTGAACAGCCGCGTTTCAAAGCCGCCGGTCAGCCGCAGCAGATTCATCATGAACTCGAACGGCAGCTCGTCGCGCTTCACCTTGCGGCTGCTTTGCACCGGCTGGCCATCGGCCACTGCCTGGATATAGGCCGCAGGTTGCTTATGCCGCATTTCCCGCACGATGCCTTCGTGGCTGCTGATCTTGCCGTGCGCGCCGGCACCAATGCCCAGATAGTCGCCAAACTGCCAGTAATTGACGTTATGACGGCTGCGCTTGCCGGGCCGGGCAAAGGCCGAGGTTTCATAATGTTCGAAACCGGCAGCGGCCAGTCGTGCTTCGATGGCATCCTGCATGTCGGCGGACACTTCATCATCCGGCAGGTTTTGCGGCGTGCGCACAGCGTACAGCGTGTTCGGTTCGATGGTGAGGTGGTAAGCCGACAGATGGGTGATGCCATGCGACAAGGCGGTGTCGATATCCTGCAGTGCCTGTTCCAGCGTCTGGCCGGGCAAGGCGTACATCAGGTCCAGATTGACGTTGTCGAAGCAGGACAGCGCAATGTCGATGGCACGGCGCGCCTCGTCACCATCGTGAATCCGCCCCAATACTTGCAGGTGTTGCGGGTTGAAGCTCTGGATGCCGATAGACAGGCGGTTGATGCCGGCTTCGCGGTAGCCACGGAATTTTTCCGCCTCGAAGGTGCCGGGGTTGGCTTCCATGGTGATTTCGGCTTCCGGCGACAGCCGCAGCCGGGCGCGAATGCCCGCCAGCAGGGTGTCCATGGCCTGCGCCGAACACAGGCTGGGTGTACCACCGCCCATGAAGATGGTGCTGACGCTGCGGCCCCAGATGGCGGGCAGGCTATATTCCAGATCGCGCAGCAGGGTTTCCACATAGGCCATTTCATCGAAACCACCGCTGGCGACGCCAGCTTGCGGGTTCCACTGTACGCTCTGGCCGCTACTGCTTTTCAGCTCGTGCGAGTTGAAATCGCAGTACGGGCATTTGCGCACGCACCAGGGGAAATGGATATACAGCGACAGCGGCGGCAGTTCGCGCAGGCCGCCCTTCAGCCCGGACAGGTCAATCACGCTCATGCCAGCTCACGCAGTTTGCTCAGCATGGCCTGCATGGCCTTGCCGCGATGGCTGACACGGTTCTTGTCCTCCGCCGCCAACTGGGCGACGGTGCAGCCGAATTCGGGCAGGTAGAAGTAGGGGTCGTAGCCAAAACCGCCCTCGCCTGCTGCGGTATCCTGCACTTCGCCCAGCCACATGCCATCGGCTACCAGCGGTTGCGGGTCGTCGGCATGGCGTACCAGCACCAGCACGCAGTAATACCAGGCGCGGCGATTGTCCTTACCTTGCAGCTTTTCGATCAGCTTGGCGTTATTGCGCTCGTCCGACTTGGGCTCGCCGGCATAGCGCGCCGACAACACACCGGGCTTGCCGCCCAGCGCTTCCACGCAGATGCCGGAATCATCCGCCAGCGCCGGCAGGCCGGTGACATGGCTGGCATGACGGGCCTTTTCCAGCGCATTTTCCAGAAAGGTGTAATGCGGCTCCGGGCATTCCGGCACATTGAGTTGCCCTTGCGGGATGACGGTGACACCCAGCGGTGCCAGCAGGGCGGAAAATTCACGCAGCTTGCCAGCGTTATTGCTGGCGAGTACCAGTTTGTCGAACATGTGGATTCATCCTGTTGCGTACAGCGCAGAACAGCAGGGTAAGCGGCCAACCATGCCGCGTCCACCCTGCTGTCAGCACGGATTATTCGGCGTCGGGCACGCGGGACGGCATGGCCGCCAGCGCCTGCAACAGCAGGCCCTCGTCGGCACCATCCAACAGCTTGGCATCGGACAGCATCCGCCGCCATTGGCGCGCACCCGGCATGCCCTGGAACAGACCCAGTATATGGCGGGCAATATTACGCAGCTTGTGGCCCTCGGCCAGACGGGCGCGAATATAAGGCAGCATGGCATCCACCACCTGCTGGCGGCTGACGGCAGTGCTGTCATCGCCATAGAACGCCGCATCCCACCCGGCCATCAGCCAGGGGTTGTGATAGGCCTCGCGCCCCACCATCACGCCATCGACATGGCGCAGGTGTTCGGCGATTTCGGCATTGGTTTTTACCCCGCCATTGATCAGGATTTCCAGTTCAGGTCTTTCCTGTTTCAGGCGGTAGACGTAGTCGTATTTGAGCGGCGGGATTTCGCGGTTTTCCTTGGGGCTCAGTCCCTTGAGGATGGCATTGCGCGCATGCACGATAAAGGTGTTGCAACCAGCTGCAGCCACCTGATCAACAAAATCGGCCAGATAGTCATAATGCTCGATCTGGTCGATGCCGATGCGGTGTTTGACGGTGACGTCAATGTCTACCACATCGCGCATGGCCTTGACGCAGTCGGCCACCAGTTGCGGCTCGGCCATCAGGCAGGCACCAAACGCACCCTTCTGTACCCGCTCGGAGGGGCAACCGACATTGAGGTTGACCTCGTCATAACCCCACTGTTGCGCCAGCCGCGCGCACTGCGCCAGCTCGGACGGCTCGGAGCCACCCAGTTGCAGGGCCACCGGGTGTTCGGCTTCGTCAAAGCGCAAATGCCGCTCCACATCGCCATACAGCAGCGCGCCGGTGGTGACCATTTCGGTATACAGCCAGGTGTGGCGGCTGATTTGCCGGGCAAAGTAGCGGTAGTGACGGTCAGTCCAGTCTAGCATCGGCGCTACGGACAAACGGCGAGAAGGCAATGCAGCACGCACTCCTGGTGTAGCGGGGCTGGCGGTGGGACTAGCGGTAAGCGGATGACTATTCATTTCGACCATACTTGCCTGTTTTCATCATCATTAAGAGCACCACAAAACTGCCTCTATTTCAGTGGCTTGGCACCCGTCAGGCACGGGGCTGGCACACCCCGCGCAAATGATGAATAAACAGTTGAAAAAACTGGCAATTATCGTATTCCAATCACGGCGGGGTCAAGCGCGTAGCCAAGATAAACGTCAACCTAGCGCACCAAGTTAACCGGCGAGGGAGAAACTGACGCGAGGCCCAACTTTACACCTACGATGCGGCAGCTCAAGGACCACCGCGCGCATGAACCTCTGATCAACACTGCAGGCAATCTCTGCAACAGCCAAAGCTGGACGATCCTGACAATAACAGTTTGACTGGCCGCATGCCTTTGAGCAGCCAAGCGTCTTCGTACAAATACCTAATGATGTTATTCCACCTTGTCCGCTGCATGTTGTACGCATAAACTGTTGAACTTTCAACAGAATGTGATGATTCACGTCAGCCGACGTGATAGCCCGCACCATGGACTTCTCCTCCCTGCTCGCCAGCTTCGCCGCCGCCTTTTCCCAGCACCAGCGCCTGCTCACCCTGCAGCTGGATGGCGGGCAGATCGCCGCCGAGCAGTTATTGCCACACACGCTGGATGGCAGCGAGGGGGTGTCGCAAGCCTATCGCTATCAGCTCAGTTGTTTGTCGCCGGATGGCAATATCGAGCTCAAGTCGCTGCTCGGTGTGGCCGCCCGCCTGGGGGTGCTGGATGCCGATGGCAGCCAGGTGGTGCGTTGCGGGGTGGTGTCACGGGCCGAGTTGCTGGGTTCGGATGGCGGTTTTGCCAAGTACGGCCTCACCATCGAGCCGCCGTTTGCGCTGCTGCGGCTGCGTCGTACGTCGCGGGTGTTTCAGGACTTGTCGGTGCCGGACATCGTCAAGCAGATCCTGGCCGAGCATCAGGCCAATAATCCGGTGTTTGCCCAGGTACAGACGCTGGAGTTTCACACTGCCTCCGCCAACCCGCGCAGTTACTGTTTGCAATACCGCGAGAGCGATTTCGACTTCATCGTGCGCCTGCTGCACGAAGAGGGTTACGCCTGGCGTTTCGAGCATGTCGATGGTGAGCATCCGCAGGTCAAGCTGGTGGTGTTTGATGATGCGTACAGCCTGCCGCCCGCCGCCAGTGAGCGGGTGCGCTTTCACCGCAGCGATGCCACCGAGGAAGAAGACGGCCTGACGGATTGGAGCGCCGCCCGTCAGGTGGTGTCCGGTGCGGTGGCGCTGGCCAGTTTCGATTACCAGCCGGTGAGCACCCAGCACAGCGGCGATCAGAGCCGCATCCAGCAAGGCCGCAGTGGCGATGCCTTGCAATCCACCCTGCAGGATTACGACCCGCAGTCGCTGTACTACGCCAGCGATGCCGAGCAACTGAGTCAGTATGCGCAGCGGCGTCAGCAGGCGCACGATGTGCAGGCCAAGCAATTCTCTGGCAGCGGCTCAGTACGCAGCCTGCTCGCTGGCCAATGGTTCCGCCTGGATGAACATCCGCTGCACGAGGGCGACAGCAGCGAGCAGCGTGAATTCGTGGTCACCGGCCAAACCTTCCGTGCCAACAACAATCTGCCGGGTGATCTGGCCAGCAGCCTGCGCGGCTTGCTGGGAGATAGCAGCACATCAAACGACAGCCAGAACAGCAGCCCCTTCCAGACCCAGATCACCGCCCAGCGCCGCGGCATTCCGCTCACCCCGGCTTATGCCCACAGCACGCAGGCCAAGCCGACATCTAAAGGTGTACAGACCGCCACCGTGGTGGGGCCCGAGGGGGAAGAAGTCCACACCGACGAGTTGGGCCGCATCAAGGTGCAGTTCCACTGGCAGCGGCCAGACGAACACCCCGGCAGCGGCGCCAATCTGGACGACCGCTCCTCCTGCTGGCTGCGCGTGGCCATGCCCAGCGCCGGGGCCGGCTGGGGCCACCAGTTCATCCCGCGCATCGGCCAGGAAGTGCTGGTCGACTTTATCGAAGGCGATATCGACCGCCCGGTGATTGTTGGCGTGCTGTACAACGGCAGCCACGCCACCCCGGCCTTCAGCGGTGCCGGCGCTTTGCCCGCCAACAAGACCCTGTCCGGCATCAAATCCAAAGAACACCAGGGCGGCCAGTACAACGAACTGCTGTTCGACGACACGCCCGGTGAAGTCCGCGCCAAGCTCAGTAGCGAAGCGGGCAAGACCCAGCTCAACCAGGGCTACCTCACCCACCCGCGCAGCAATGGCAAAGCCCAGCCGCGCGGCGAAGGCTTCGAACTACGCACCGACCAGCACGGCGCCATCCGCGCCGGCCACGGCCTGCTCATCAGCACCGAAGCGCAAAACGGCGCATCCGGCAAACAACTGGCGCGCGAGCATGCGCAAAGCCAGCTCGACGCCGCGCTCAGCCTCAGCCAAAGCCTGGGCGACACCGCCGCTGCACAACTGGCCGACAGCATGGAAACCGGGCCGGACGCCATCAACTCCGACAACGGCAAAGACGGCAACAAGGACAGCGGCCACCTGCAACACCACGCCGCCGCGCTCAAAGCCTGGGAAGCCGGCAGCAACACCGACAAAGACGGCAAGACGGCAAAAGACCAGGCCGGCCAACAGCCGCTGCTCATCCTGTCCGCCCCGGCCGGCATCGCCAGCCTGACCGAACAAAGCCACACCCTCAGCGCCGGCACCAACCTCAACCTCATCGCCCAACGCGACGCCAACCACACCACCGGCCGCCGCTGGCTGCACAACGTCGGCCAGCACATCAGCCTGTTTGTGGCCGGGGTGAAAGACAAAGTGGCGCTGAAACTGATCGCCGCCAAGGGCAAGGTGCAGGTGCAGGTGCAGGCGCAGAGTGATGCGATGGAACTGACGGCGGATAAGGATATGACGATTACCTCCTGCAAGGAGCGCATCACTATTGCAGCCAAAGAAGAGATTCTGCTGACCAGCGGTGGCGGCTATATCCGGCTGAAAGGCGGCAATATCGAAGTGCACTGCCCGGGGACAGTAAGCGTGAAGGGTGGCAGCCATGACCTAAGCGGGCCTACCCGAATAGATTTTGACCCCCCAATATTACCAACGAGTCGAATCCATGATGAGCAGTTTCTTGTAAAGGACCCCACTGGAAAAATTATGCCATATGTTAATTATAGAATTGAACTTGGTTCTGGCAGAATTGTGACTGGGCGTACTGATGGCGATGGGAAAACTGAAAGAATTGAAACAGCTGAGCCAGTAAGTATTAAGAAAATCTTGATTTCACTTTAGGTGAATATATAAATCTCTGTAAAGGTGGATGTGTTCAAACTGGTGGTGGCTGGCTAGAAATCTTGGCACAGGCTAAAACGAATGTGGAAAATATAGGGTACTCGATTATTCACTTAGAAGTAAAGAAAATGAGAAAACTTACTGACGGAGAGGTAGATTACTGTCGTAAGGTTTTTAAAGATTCTATAGACTATGACTCTGTTAGAATAATATGCGGCGTGCACGAGACAATGAAAGATAGGAAGCCTCCAGGTGTCATCTCCGACCAAGACAATCCATTTATTTTCTTCCCACCAAGAGATAGCCAGCCCAAAGGAAGTGTGCACTTTTATCAAGAAGACTATTCCAAACCAGAGCTAAATCCAAGTTTGGCAAAAAAATGCAAAGCTACTTTTTATTCATGAAATGACACACATCTGGCAACGGTCAAGAAGAAAGTACAAGTTAACAAATCCATCGCCAGACATGCCCGGAATGAGTATATACTTTCTACCATGGGAAAAACAGAATCCAAAGAATTTTGAAAATTACAACCATGAGCAGCAGGCTGAGATTGTTGCAATATATTTCGATTTTACATTCCTCGGCATTTCTTCCTACCCTGAAAAAAAGAAGAATTACGTTGAATTTGCCATTAAGAAATTACTTGCAAATCCTTTTGATAGGGATTTAATTCCTGCAAATGCGAGGTCCATCTAAATGAAATTATTGGTGACCATATTCTTAATTGCCTACTCATCGCTGTCATATGCCAGCTTTGGGGAGGAGCCTGGCCCAACCATTAGGGTCGTGCAGAATGATAAGGGTATGAAAATTTACACTGACGATGCTGTAAATATTCTACAGAAAAACTTTCCTGGCAAGCTTATTTATATTTCAAGTATAAACATTGTTGAGGTTGGGAAGGATCAAAAGCCTGGCAATCGGTGGGTGGTGATCAATGACGGCCTCCCTCATTGCAAAGTTAAATTTCCACGCATAATTAATTATGGTCAAGCGCTGGATAGGTGTTTGCGAGTAAAAAGAAACGATCAATATAAAAAGAGAGTTAATTACATGATTGCGATTGATGCTTATGTGGAAGACATGGGCTCGGTTGAATTTTTCCCGGTATGGAAATGACTGCAAAATCGGTTAAATAGCAGGCTAATTAACTACCATTCTTGATGCATAGATAAGATAGGTTGGCACTGTGCATCCAAACGTTTGAACATCCACTGCCCCAGCCGTAGTTTTTCTTCCTAAATTTCGATGCCCCCCGCATCATTCGATATATTGGTTTAATCGCAGCTGTTAACTTTTCTGATTGTTTCAATAGCGCATTAGAAGACGATGATGATCGAATAATTTTCGACTTGCAGTGCAGAAAATGATTTCCATGAACTGATGAAGCGCTAGAGGCTTTGTTGCACAAATCACCCTCCCTGCAGGCAGGGTAGAATGACGGCATGAGCAAGTCCGCCCCGCCCAAATACAAGACCACCAACTGGAAGACCTACAATGCTGCGCTCAAGGCGCGTGGGTCGCTGATGATCTGGTTGGACCGTGACATGCGCTGGCGTGGCTCTGCGGTCGGCAAACGTGGACGGACACCGACTTTCAGCGATGCCGCCATTCAGTTCTGCTTGAAGATCACATGCCTGTTCAATCTTGCGCTCCGACAGGCCGTGGGTATGGTGCAAAGCCTGCTCAAACTGGCGGGGCTGGACTGGCTGACGCCGGACTACAGCACCGTGTGCCGGAGGCAAAAGCATTTGCAGGTGGCCATTCCTTGCCGGCCAACCACGACCGGGCTGCACCTGTTGATCGACAGCACTGGCATCAAGATGCTGGGTGAAGGCGAATGGAAAACGAAGAAACACGGCGCGGAGTACCGCCGTCAGTGGCGCAAGGTGCATTTGGGCATTGATGCGCAAACGCTGGAAATCCGGGCAATGGAAGTGACCGACAATCGCACTGGAGATGCCACGATGCTGCCAGAGCTGCTATCGCAAACTCCGGCGGCAGAGGGACTGGTGACAGTGACCACGGATGGGGCGTACGACACACGCCTATGTCACGCAGCGATTGCAGAGCGTGGAGCAGCAGCCATCATTCCCCCACGTCGAAACGGCCAACTCTGGAAAGGGATTTCACCGGGCAATCAGGCTCGCAATGAGTCACTACGCTCGGTGAAATATCTGGGGCGCACACTCTGGAAAAAGTGGAGCGGCTACCATCGCCGCAGTCTGGTCGAAACGAAGATGCACTGTTTCAAATTGCTGGCAGACCGGGTTAAGTCACGGGACTTTGACCGGCAGGTGGCGGAGCTTCAAATCTGTGCAGCGATTCTAAATCGCTTCACAGCACTGGGCACGCTGCAAACGGTCCGCATGGGATAAGTCCGTCTGGGGATTGGGGTAGTGCGACCTGCGCCTGATTTGTGCAACAAAGCCCCTACAATGCAAAAAAAAGGAATTAACATGGGTAAATTAATAAAAACAGCCCTCATCAATTGCATACTGCTACATCACGGCTTGGCTTTCGCATACATGCCACAAGGACCTTATGCGGAAGTAACTATGCTTAAAAATAGCTTGGTTTTAGATATGAGGAATGGACTAAACCAAATAAGAAATGAATTTCCCGGAAAGCATGTTTACATTATTACCATTAACGTAATAGAACATCACGCAAAAAACGAAAATAAAATGGCCTGGCTGATTTCAAATGAAAAATCAAAAAACTGCAAACCAGAATTTCCACCAATAATAAAATACGGCCAACCCATAAACAAATGCCTACAATCAAAATTAATATCAAAATATGACTCCAAAAAAAACTACGAGGCTATTGTAATGGGCTATATCGAAGGGGTTGGCGGAGTTGAGTTCACCGTCAACTACAAGAGAGAAGTTAATGGGAGACTGATCGATGTAGATTAGTAAGACATTAAAATACTGACAGTTTGTGTACCGATTACAGCCCCAGCCCAGGCAAAGAAAAACCTCCGCGGCAGGCAGGCTGCAGGCGGAGGTTTGATCTGATGCGGGCAGTGCTTACAGCATCCAGCCGATATGCGCCGGTACCTGACCATCCACCGCCATCATCACCGACAGTGCGGTGACGGTAATGATGGAGAAGAAGAACACCTGACGCGCCCAGACGCGGTCATCGGTGCTTTCCTTGTAACCTGACAGCGCCATCTTCAGCCACCACAGGCTGGTGGCACAGGCTACCGCCAGGTAGCCATAACCGGCATAGCCGTAGAACACCAACAGCAAGGTGGCAACAGCAAAAGCCAGGATGTACAGCACGATCTGCTGCTTGGCCTCGGAAATGCCCTTCACCACCGGCAGCACCGGAATCTTGGCCGCTTCGTAGTCCTTGAAGCGGAAGATGGCGATGGCGTAGGAGTGCGGCATCTGCCACAGGCAGAACATCAGCAGCAGGATGGCAGCACCGCTGTCAAAGCGGCCGCTGGCGGCACAGTAGCCCGCCACCGGCGGTACTGCGCCGGACAGGCTGCCCACCAGGGTGCCGTATACCGACTTGCGCTTCATGTACAGGCTGTACACGCCGACATAGATCAGGAAACCGAACAGCGCACAGCACAAGGCCAGCACATTGGTCCAGATGGCCAGCGTGACAAAGCCGGCAACACCCAGCACAAAACCATGCGCCAGCGCCGCCTTGGGGCTCATGTCACCGGTCACCAGCACCCGTTTCTGGGTGCGGGCCATGCGCGCGTCGATATCGCGGTCGATGCAGTTGTTGATGGCGCAGCCGGAGGCCACCACCAGCGACAAGCCGACCACCGTGGCCAGCAGCAGGGTCCAGTCCAGACGACCCTGCGATGCCAGCAAGAAACCACCCACGGTGGAGATGAGGTTGCCGAAGATGATGCCCGGCTTGGTCACCTGCAAATAGCGCTTGAGTTTCATCACGTCCCGGCTCAGCGCAGCATCAGCGCATCGGCGGTGGAGATGATCCACACCGACAGGCCAACCAGCATCACGATGATCATCGCGGTGAACAGGAAGGAGAAGCTGTTGAGCTTGCCGTCCTTGGTGAAGTTCAGATGCAGGAAGTACTTGAGGTGCACGATGATCTGCACCACGGCGAAGCCGAAGATGCCGATGACGGTGGCCTGCTTGGTGAAGCTGCCGCTCATCACCATCCAGAACGGAATGGCGGTGAGGATGACAGCCAGCACGAAGCCGGTGAGGTAGCTTTTTACGCTGCCGTGGTCGGCGGCGTGTTCATGTGCCTGGCTCATTACATGGCTCCTTTCAGGTACACGACGGTAAACACGCAGATCCACACGATGTCCAGGAAGTGCCAGAACAGGCTGAGGCAGCTCAGGCGGGTCATGGCGCGGCCGGTCAGGCCGGTCTTGGCCACTTCGAACATCATCACCGCCATCCACAGCAGGCCGGCGGTCACGTGCAGGCCGTGCAGGCCAACCAGGCCGAAGAAGGAGGACAGGAAGGCGCTGACATTCGGGCCATGGCCTTCGGCGATCAGATTGTGAAACTCGTTCACTTCCATGCCGATGAACACCGCGCCGCAGGCAAAGGTGACAGCCAGCCAGCCCAGCACGGCCGACTTGTTGCCCTTGTAACCGGCAATCATGGCAAAGCCGTAGGTGATGGAGGACAGCAGCAGGGCTGCGGTTTCACCCATCACATAAGGCAGTTCGAAGATTTCCTTGCCCGCAACACCGGTGGCGATATTGCGATACAGCACTGCATAAGCCGCAAAAGCCGTGGCGAACAGAATGCAGTCGGTCATCAGATAGAACCAGAAGCCCAGCACGGTTTGCGAACCGCTGTCGTGGTGCTCGTGGTCATCATGCGCGTCGTGCGCGTGTTCTACATAAGTACTCATCTTGGCTCAACCTGTTAAGCAGTAGTGGTGGGACGGCTGCCACGACGCGACTGGTCAGCATCGCGTTCGCTGTAGTTGTCCACATCAATGCCCATTTGTTCAAAGTGGGCACGCTCGATTGCTTCCACTTCATCCGGCTGTACGTAGTAGTCCAGATTGTTGTCGTAGGCACGGGCCAGCATGGCACCAATGATGCCGACCAGGCCGACAATCGCCAGCCACCAGATGTGCCAGATCAGGGCAAAACCCAGCAGGGTGGTGAAGCCGCCGATGTACACGCCGGTGGCGGTATTGCTCGGCATGTGGATCGGTGCGTACTTCTGCGGCACCTTGTAGGCCTCGCCCTTTTCCTTCATGTCGGTGAAGGCGTCGATATCATGCACCTGCGGCACAACGGCAAAGTTGTAGAACGGCGGCGGGGAGGAAGTGGACCATTCCAGGGTATGGCCATTCCACGGGTCGCCGGTCACGTCGGCCAGTTTCTTGCGGTCGCGGATGCTCACCACGATCTGCAGCAACTGGCAGCCGATACCGCAGGCAATCAGCACCGCACCCACGCAGGCGATGTACAGCCACGGGTCCCAAGCCGGATTGTCGGTATGGTTCAGACGACGGGTCATGCCCAGGAAGCCCAGGATGTACAGCGGGATAAAGGCAAACATGAAGCCGCTCTGCCAGAACCAGAAGGCTGCCTTGCCCAGCTTTTCATTCAGCTTGAAGCCGAAGGCCTTGGGGAACCAGTAGGAGAAACCAGCCAGATAGCCGAATACCGCGCCACCGATGATGGTGTTGTGGAAGTGGGCAATCAGGAACAGGCTATTGTGCAGCACGAAGTCAGCACCCGGAACGGCCATCAGCACGCCGGTCATGCCGCCGATGGAGAAGGTCACCATGAAGCCCATGGTCCACAGTACCGGCGGGGTAAAGCGGATACGGCCCTGATACATGGTGAACAGCCAGTTGAACAGCTTCACGCCGGTGGGCACCGAAATCACCATGGTGGCAATACCGAAGAAGGCGTTCACATCCGCACCGGAACCCATGGTGAAGAAGTGGTGCAGCCACACCATGAAGCCCAGCACCGAAATCACGCCACTGGCGATGATCATGGAGGTATGGCCAAACAGGCGCTTGCCGGAGAAGGTGGAGATGACTTCGGAGAAGATACCGAAAGCCGGCAGCACCAGAATGTAAACTTCAGGATGGCCCCAGGCCCAGAACAGGTTCAGGTACATCATGGCGTTGCCACCGGCTTCAGCGGTAAAGAAGTGGAAGTCCAGGTAGCGGTCCAGGCTCAGCATGGCCAGCGCGCCGGTCAGGATGGGGAAGGAAGCCACGATCAGCACGTTGGCCCAGGTGCAGGTCCAGGTGAAGATCGGCATTTGCATCAGCTTCATGCCCGGTGCGCGCATCTTGATGATGGTCACCAGGAAGTTGATTGCCGTCAGCGTCGTCCCTATCCCGGATATCTGTAGCGCCCAGGTGTAGTAATCCACCCCCACATCAGGACTGAAACCCAGCTCGGACAGCGGCGGATAGGCCACCCAGCCGGTACGGGCAAAGTTACCCACACCCAGCGACAGGTTGACCAGGATCACCGCCGACACCAGCAGCCAGAAGCTCAGCGAGTTCAGGAAGGGGAAGGCCACATCGCGCGCGCCGATTTGCAGCGGCACCACGATGTTCATCAGGCCGGTCATGAAAGGCATGGCCATGAAGATGATCATGATCACACCGTGCGCGGTGAAGATCTGGTCATAGTGCTCTGGCGGGAAGACCCCCAGATGCCCGTCGGTGGCCATGGCCAACTGGGCACGCATCATCAGTGCATCGGCAAAGCCGCGCAGCAGCATGATCATGGCGACGACGATGTACATCACGCCAATCTTCTTGTGGTCGACCGAAGTCAGCCACTCTTTCCACAAATAGCCCCATTTACCAAATTTGGTAATGAGCGCCATCACCACCAGGCCCAGCAGGCCTGCGCCGGACAGCGCAGCCACGATGATGGGCTCGTGCAGAGGGATGGCATCCAGAGTCAGTTTGCCTAACAACATCGATTATTGCTCCTTGACGGCCGGGGTTTCGCACAGACGCTTGGTCAGCGCGGCCAGCTTCAGTTCGTCGTCCGTGGCAGCCAGCGACTGACGGCCTGCCATGTATTTATGCAGCACGGCATCAAACAGACGCGGTTCTGGCGTGGTGTAGAAGGCCACGGCATTGTTCTCGCTCGGCTTCACCAGTGCGAGATAAGCATCCGCATTCAGCGCCTTGCCCGATGCGCGTACCTTCTGTACCCAGGCATCAAACTGTTCCGGCGTTTCGGTGGCAATGGCATTGAACTTCATGCCGGAGAAGCCGGCACCGCTGTAATTGGCGGAGAAGCCCTTGTAAGTACCCGCCTCGTTGGCAACCAGGTGCAGCTTGGTTTCCATGCCGGCCATGGCGTAAATCTGGCCGCCCAGTTGCGGGATGAAGAAGGAGTTCATTGCCGCATCGGAGGTGATGCGGAAGTTGACCGGTACATCCTTGGGGAAGGCCAGTTGGTTGACGGTGGCGATGTTCAGATCCGGATAGATGAACAGCCACTTCCAGTTCATGGCCACCACCTGCACGTTGATCGGCTTCTTGTCCGAATCCAGCGGGCGGTACGGGTCCAGCTTGTGGGTGGTTTTCCAAGTCACCACCGCCAGACAGGTCACGATGATGATGGGAATGATCCAGACCACGGCCTCGATCTTGTTGGAGTGCGACCACTTGGGGGTGTAGATGGCGTCCTTGTTGCTGGCACGGTACTTCCAGGCAAACAGGAAAGTCATCACGATTACCGGAATGACAACCAGCAACATCAGCACGGTGGCCGTGATGATCAGGGACTTCTCATCTGCTGCAACCTGCCCTTTCGGGTCAAGAATGCCACCCTGACAACCGGTGAGCAGTGCAGTCACGACAGGAGAAAGCCCCCACAACAGGCGGGTGGGTCTAGAGTTTCTCATCATACGACTTTACGGGTTAAAGATTCGTTGCTCGCTTACGCGAGAGACTGTGTCATGCCAGGTGCAGCCTTGACGCAATCAGTGATGTCACAGGCGGGGAAGAAGCCCCGCATTCCGGACCTGGCTCGTACACACGCAGCCCTGTCCATGCTGAATACCGTTCCGCTCAATGCTTTCGGCATGGGTGGTTTGACTGCCACCGTGGGCAGTACCAGGCATACCGCACTCCGGTGCCAACTTAGCGCACCGCACAGGCTGGCCTTCTTGAAGAAAGGTCGCCACACCACCACCTGGGCTGGAAGCGTCAGACGGCCTAGTGGCATGGGCTGACAAGCCTGCGACAATTTGTCACAGTGGCGGGCGCGCTATTACAAATCAGTTTCATTGCGCTTAGCAAGCCAGCCCGCGCCTGATTTAACGCCAAAACATGCCTCAAAATGGTGCATATTTGATTTGCATCAAGGACAAAATGACTGACTTGTGGCTGACGCAACAATGATTTAAGCCATGGGCATCGTGGGTGCAATGCAGCATTTGCACCGTTACATTTTGTTGCAAAAAAATGTCGCCACTGCCTGTGGCGACTGCCCTGCTGCATCACCTCATCACCGCGGCGAGTTGCCGCCGCCGGCAGCCAGGCATGAAAAAGCCGCCGCTTGCAAGCAAGTCGGCGGCTGGTGAAAACCGGCAGTGGCAGGTTCAGCGTTCAAGTGCCAGGATGGCCTCCAGGTCCTGATCCACCTTGCGCATGCGCTCGTACAACTCGCCGGTGCTATTCACCATCTGGTCCAGTTGTTCCTGGCTGCTGTTGGACGATGCCGTCAGCTTGCCCAGCAGTTCCACCACCTGATGCATCTCTCCGGCAAAGCTGCTGACATGCTCGCTCATCTGCCGCATGTCCACCCCCACCTGCGCCACCCCGCTCATCACATGTTCAACCGCGCCACCGGTGGCATCCAGATTGGACTGGGTGTTGTTGGCCAGCTTGCGTACCTCGTCGGCCACCACGGCAAAGCCGCGGCCAGCCTCCCCGGCACGCGCCGCCTCGATGGCTGCGTTCAAGGCCAGCAGATTGGTCTGCTCGGCGATCTTCTTGATCATCAGCATCACATCGCCAATCTGGCGCGCATCTTTTTCCAGCTCGACAATGCGCAGGCTGACATTGGCCGAGGTCTTGTTGCCCTGCTCCACACTGCCGGAAAAACGGGAAATTTCGTTCTGGATGGCCACCAGATGGGTCACCAGTTCGGCGGAGGCCTGGCGGAACAGCGGCAGGCTTTCCATCAACTGGCTGGCAAAGCTCTTGTAGCCCTGCAACTCATGAATAACCTGCGACTTCATGCGGTCAATACACTGGGCACGCGCCACTTCCCGGCTGTAGAAGTAGTTTTTGAAATTGGCGTAATGCACCGGAAAGCGCTGGATGAAGTCATCCTGGAAGTTTTCCTGGGCGGGGTAGAAGAACACGGCGGTCTGGGTCTGGTTGATGTTCACCCCCAGCAGCTCGCCAAAGGAAGAAAAGCCCGCCACCGGGATGTCGCCGTAGACATTGCTGCCGGACAGCGCGGCACTATTGTTAAGCCGGCGCAGAATACAGTCGTTGAGCAAACCGCCAATGGCTTGCGGCTTGCCCTGGGTAAAGCGGGTGAAATCGCTTTGCGTACGTTCCACCAGGCCTTCTTGCTTGAGCAGATGCAGCTCTTCGCCAAAAGACAGGTCACAGGCAAAATGCAGTATCCCGCGTTCGGCATCCACACTCAGTACCGAACGGACAAACATTTCATGTTTGATCTTGATGCCGAAGCTGAATTTAGCCAGCCGCTCAGCCACCTCTGCCGGGCGACAGGAAAAATGGCGCGCCAGCACATCCACCACATTGGCCACCTTGCCATCCCGGTCGAATACCGACTCGACACTGCGCAGCTCGGAACTGGCCTTGGCAATGGTGAAGGCGGTGCCGGTATCCTGGAAGTTCTGCGATTTGAACACGCCATAACGGTAAGCCGGTGCCAGCTTGATGAACACCAGTACCGCATGGCCGTCGCGCACGCTCTGGCCGTCATGCAGCCGGGTCATGGAGAAATCCAGCGGACCGCCAGCCGAGCCACCAATGAACAGGTAGGGGAAACGGTCCGACTCGTAAATGGCCTCCATCAGATAGCTCTCGCTATTGGACAGGCCATCCACCAGGGTCAGCACGAAACCTTCCTGATAGTCCATCGAGAACCCAAGCTGCACGCGTGCCAGATTGTCGATCAGCCGGCGCACCCGCTCGTCATGACTCACCTTGGGCTGACCGGCCTTGATGTCCTCACAGCCCAGCGGCACGCTGGCCACCTGGACTGACGCCAGCACCTGTTTGTCAAACAACTGGAACACCATGCTGTCCCAGCCGGCATTGGCCGGCAGATACAAGGCATCCCCGGCCTTGACCGAACACAATTCACCGGCCGTGGTGGTCAACACCACCTTGGCCCCCGGAAAGGCTGCCGCGGCACTACGGGCAATCTGATCCAGATTGGCCGCCGGATTGATAAAACCAAGTATCAGCTGGATATCATCACGGCTGGCGGCACGCAAATCCGCCTCCACCGTAGCTGTCCTGCTGCGAATAATCTGAATGGGGGGGAACCCTGCTCTGGTGGGCTGGTTAACAGTGGGGCTTGTGTTACGCTTGAAAAACATCCGTACTCTCCCGTTGGCTCTCGGTCTTATTTTTTCCATGCTTGCCACATACATCAGTCTTCATGTTAGCAATAAAAATCCCACCTTCCATGTGGTTATTAGGAAAGGTCTGATCTACCTCAGAGTCCAAGCCTAAGGGCGATATGGTTGAGTCTGTACGCACCTCGCGCCATACTCCCCCGGTACCGATTCAACCGGATGGATAGCAAGGCATGACATACCGTATCGTATTTGTAGAAGACGACGCCGATCTGGCTGAGCTGATCAGCGACTTCCTGGCCCGCCACGAAATGGACGTGGTGATCGAACCGCGCGGAGATACGGCGCTCGCCACCATCGAGCGCGAAGCGCCCGACATGGTATTGCTCGACATCATGCTGCCCGGCAAGGACGGCTTGTCCATCTGCCGTGAACTGCGGCCCAACTTTGACGGCCCCATCATCATGCTGACCTCGCTGGACAGCGACATGAACCAGATCCTGGGGCTGGAACTGGGGGCCAACGACTACATTCTCAAAACCACGCCGCCCTCCGTACTGGTGGCCCGCCTGCGCTCACAGCTGCGCAATATGCGCCCGGCACAACCGGCCAACGAAGCCGCTCCGGTCAAGACCCAGCGCAAACTGGTCTTCGGCCAGCTATCCATCGATCCGGTCAGCCGCGACGTGATTCTGGGCAAGGAAAAAGTTGCCCTGTCCACCTCCGACTTCGACCTGCTATGGCTGCTGGCCAATCATGCCGGCGAAACCCTCAACCGCGACATCCTGCTTAAGGAAATGCGCGGCGTCAGCTATGACGGCCTGGACCGCAGCATAGACGTGGCCATCTCCCGCCTGCGCAAAAAGCTGGGCGACAATCCCACCGAGCCTTTCCGCATCAAGACCGTACGCAATCGCGGCTACCTGTTCTCGCTGTCTGGCTGGGAATAAGCCATGCGGCGTCTGTTCATCCAGTTTTACCTGTTGCTGGTTACTTGTTTCATGGTGGCCGTGGTCATGGTGGGGGCGGTTTACAAACAGGCGGTGGACGATGTAGGCGAACGCTATCTGTCCGACCTGCTACGCACCACCCTGTCGCTGATCGAGGCAGACCTGCACGGCGTGCCCGAAGACCGCTGGACCGAAACCCTGCAAAGCTCCAATCACGATTTCACCTTCAAGGTAACGGTAGAAAAACAAAGCAATTACCTGCTGGATGAAGAATCGGAAGATGCCTTGAACCGCGGCGAAATTGTCATGCTGGAAGACAAATACCTCTTCCTGCAAAAGATTGAGGACAGCAACTACCTGCTGGTAGCCGGGCCGCTACGCTATCTCTTCTTCCTGCATCAGCTCAAATCGGTGGATTACGCCTTGCTGGCGCTGCTGGGTCTATCGCTGGCCATTCCGGTATTCCTGTGGATGCAGCCGCACTGGAAAGACCTGGTCACCCTGGAAAAAACCGCCGGCAAGCTGGCCGGGGGGGACTTCTCGGCCCGCGTCCACCTGCCCAGCCGCTCCGGCGTGCGTCAGGTGGCTGCTGCCTTTAACCACATGGCCGACAGCATTGCCGCCCTGCTGGCCAGCAAGAAGGCGCTGACCAACGCCGTGGCCCACGAGCTGCGCACACCGCTGGCGCGCTTGCGCTACCGACTGGCACTGCTGGAAGGCGAAGAAGACTCTCCGGCCAAGCAAGCCATCGAGAAAGATCTTGCCGCCATCGACTCACTGGTGGAAGAACTTCTGTTCCATGCCAAGCTGGACCGGCCGGAAGCGCCGTTGCAACTCACCCAGTTTGATGCAGTCAACTGGGCGCGAGAACGCATACATGAGCAAGCCACCCTGGCACCAGACATCCACTGGATAGAACCGACTGGCGACGAACTGATATTTCTGGCCGATCAGTACCTGGTGACGCGCGCACTGGATAATTTCCTGTCCAATGCCCGGCGCTACGCCAGCAGCACCATCCAGACCACGCTCAGTGTGGAAAACCGCAATTGCACCATCATGGTGGACGACGATGGCCCCGGTATTCCGGAAGCAGACCGCGCCAGGGTATTCGACCCTTTCATCAGGCTGGATGAAAGCCGCGGACGCAAGACCGGTGGCCATGGACTGGGCCTGGCCATCGTCGCCAGCATTGCGCGTTTGCATCATGGCGAAGTACGCGTTGAAGCCTCGCCCTTGGGTGGTGCGCGCTTCATTATTCGTTGGCCAACATGAGAATGTACATTTAGTTACATTGAGATACATGGTACGGGTAGACGCTATCTGGCAGCCCCGTTACGATGCCCCCCTGAATAGGACTATCAGTCCGCCTTCAAACTTGATTTTCAAGATGAACTTAGGAGTTTCAAATAATGAAAAAGCTGGCTCTGCTCGCTCTGACCGCCGCCTTTGGCCTGACCTCCGCTGCATCCTTCGCTGCCGACACTTCCGCTCCGGTAGCCATCCACAAGGCCAAGAAGGCTGAGAAGAAAGTAAAGAAAGACGCTTCTGCTCAGAAGGCTCAGGCTGCTGAAGCTTCCGCTCCGGCCAAGAAAGCCAAGAAAGTAGCCAAGAAAGACGCTTCCGCTCAGAAAGCCCAAGCTGCTGAAGCCTCCGCTCCGGCCAAGAAAGCCAAGAAAGTAGCCAAGAAAGACGCTTCCGCTCAGAAAGCCCAAGCTGCTGAAGCTTCCGCTCCGGCCAAGAAAGCCAAGAAAGTAGCCAAGAAAGACGCTTCCGCTCAGAAAGCCCAAGCTGCTGAAGCCTCCGCTCCGGCCAAGAAAGCCAAGAAAGTAGCCAAGAAAGACGCTTCCGCTCAGAAAGCTCAAGCTGCTGACGCTTCCGCTCCGGCCAAAAAAGCCCACAAAAAGCACGCTAAAAAGCACGCTGCCAAGAAAGTAGACGCTTCCGCCCAGAAAGCCCAAGCCGCTGCTTCCGCCGCTGACGCTTCCGCTCCGGCCAAAAAGGCTCACAAAAAGCACGCTAAAAAGCACGCTGCCAAGAAAGTAGACGCTTCCGCTCAGAAAGCCCAAGCCGCTGCTTCCGCCGCTGACGCTTCCGCTCCGGCCAAAAAGGC
This sequence comes from Aquitalea magnusonii, assembly GCF_002217795.2. Taxonomy (NCBI): domain Bacteria; kingdom Pseudomonadati; phylum Pseudomonadota; class Betaproteobacteria; order Neisseriales; family Chromobacteriaceae; genus Aquitalea; species Aquitalea magnusonii. The sequence continues at coordinate 14,831 of NZ_AP018823.1, read as the reverse complement.
TCACAAAAAGCACGCTAAAAAGCACGCTGCCAAGAAAGTAGACGCTTCCGCTCAAAAAGCCCAAGCCGCTGCTTCCGCCGCTGACGCTTCCGCTCCGGCCAAAAAGGCTCACAAAAAGCACGCTAAAAAGCACGCTGCCAAGAAAGTAGACGCTTCCGCTCAAAAAGCCCAAGCCGCTGCTTCCGCCGCTGACGCTTCCGCTCCGGCCAAAAAGCACGCTGCTAAAAAGCACCACGCTAAAAAGCACGCTGCCAAGAAAGCTGACGCTTCCGCTCAGAAAGCCCAAGCTGCTGACGCTTCCGCTCCGGCCAAGAAAGCCAAAGCCAAGAAAGCCGCTTCCGCTGCCAAGTAATCAGCACGGAATCGACAGCTAACCCCGGTTGGCTGTAAGTCATACCTTCGGGGCGCTTCGGCGCCCCGATTGCATTGGAAAACATCATGATGCGCACCGTCCTGCTCTGCCTGACACTTTGCCTGTTGCCCCTGCTGGCCCAGGCCAAACCCAATGCCGAGCAACTGATCCTGTTTTTTGGCAAGGACGACCGGGTCAAGACTGATCCGGACAGCGGGCTGTGGCAGGCCGTTGGACAACTGGAAACCAAAAGCCATCTGGTGTGTACTGCCACACTGGTAGCCGAGGACGTGGTCGTGACCGCCGGACACTGCTTCATCAACCGGCATGGCCGCTTTGATCCGGCCATCACCTTTACCGTCGGGCTGGCGGGCAAGGAATACAGCGAGCAGAGCACCATCCGCGACGTGCAGGTCGACAAGACCTTTCTTGCCGGGCTGGAGCACCGTCCAGACGGCACTTATATCCCCAAGAAAATCGCCGGGCGGGATTTTGCCTTTGTCCGGCTCTCTGAGCCATTAGGGCGCAGCCGCGGCGTGATTCCGGTATTTGCCGGTGACAGCCAGGCGCTGAAACAACAACTGCACAGTATTGGCAACACCATTACCAATGGCGGTTATCCACTGGATGATCTCACCCATCTGCTGGTACACAACAATTGTCTGGCCACCGGACTGCTGGCAGATGGCCGCCTGACTCACCGCTGTGACACGCTGGAAGGCAATAGCGGCTCGCCCATCCTGGCGCGCATCAATGGCCGCATGACGCTGATCGGCATCCAAAGCTCGGCTCCGGTCGCCTCCCGCCGCCGCAAGGAAGACAATATGGCGCTGTCCAGCCCGGTGTTCTACCAGCAATTGCAGCAGTTCATCCAGCAAGGTAAAAGCAAAAGCAGCAAAAAATGACAACAGGGGCCGCAGCCCCTGTTTTGCATGATCAACACGCCCAGAAGCGGCTTTACACGCCCAGTGCCTGTTTTTGCAGGGCGATCAGTTCGCTGATGCCTTTTTTGGCCAGGCGCATCATGGCGGCCATTTCTTCCTCGCTGAATGGCTCGCCTTCAGCGGTGCCTTGCACTTCGACAAAGCGGCCATTGCCGGTCATCACCACATTCATGTCGGTTTCGCAGTCGGAATCTTCCAGGTAATCCAGGTCCAGCACCACCTCGCCCTGATGAATACCCACGGAAATGGCGGCGACAAAGTCACGCAGCGGGTTTTCCTGCAGTTTGCCTTGGGCAATCAGGCCGCTGATGGCATCGTGCAGGGCCACAAAAGCGCCGGTAATGCTGGCGGTACGGGTACCGCCATCAGCCTGGATCACGTCACAGTCAATCTGGATCTGCCGCTCACCCAGTTTTTCCATGTCCACCACGGCGCGCAAGGAGCGGCCGATCAGACGCTGGATTTCCTGGGTGCGGCCGCTTTGCTTGCCGGCTGCCGCTTCGCGCCGCATGCGGCTGCCGGTGGAACGCGGCAGCATGCCGTATTCGGCAGTGACCCAGCCTTTGCCCTTGCCCTTGAGAAAACCCGGCACAGACTCATCCACACTGGCGGTACAAATCACTTTGGTATCGCCAAACTCCACCAATACCGATCCCTCGGCATGCTTGGTGTAATGACGGGTAAGGCGGATGGCGCGCAGGGCGTCGGCACTTCTTTGGGATGGTCGCATCGTTGGATTCCAATATGAAACAGGGGCTGCGCATGTGCGGGACACCCGCAGCCTGCATGAGTAAGAGAGCGGGATGCCGGATTCAACCTTGCTTGCCAGATGGACCGGCCACGCGGCTGGCAAGAATCTCCTGATGCATCAGCTCCAGGTTCGGGTCCAGGATGACCCGGCCGCTATGGCGTGGCGGAGTAAGCAGCGTATCCAGCACATCCGTCTTGCCGGTGATGTCTGCCGCCGCATCCAGCAGGGTGATGGCCACCGCCGACAGATTGTCCCCGCCACTGCCGGCACGCCGCTCGGCGACGTTCATCAGCGCCGGCATGACCTGGCTGACGGCACGGCCGATGAAAACCTTTTCCATTTCACCATCGCTGATCTGCGACCACAGCCCGTCGGAACACAACACCACGGAAGAACCGGCCTGCAGGAACTGCTTCTCGCCAATATCGATGTCCGGATCGGTGGTGGCACCCAGACAGTTGTAGATCTTGTTGCGCTCCGGGTGGGTACGCGCGCCCTCCTCGGTGAGCTTGCCCTGATCGATCAGGCGCTGAACCTGCGAATGGTCACGCGAACGCAGCAGCAGGCCTTTCTTGCTGTCCAGCAGATACAGGCGGGAGTCGCCAACATGGCACCAGTAGAGCATGCCCTGCTGGACAATGGCCGCCACCACGGTAGTGCTGGGAATCTCTGGCAGACGCTGGTCGGCCGCATAGTCAAGAATGGCCTGGTGCGTGGAACTGATGGCATTCACCAGAAAACGGTTGGGGTGGGACAGCGTGGGCGTGGCCTGCTGATAAAACAGTTCGCTCATCAGGTCGATGGTGATCTGTGCAGCCACCTCGCCTTGCAGATGGCCCCCCATGCCATCGGCCACCACCAGCATCACGGCCTCGCGGGAATGGGCAATGACCTGGCGGTCCTGATTGTAGGAACGGCCACCGATACGGCTTTCCTGATATATGGATAGTTTCATCACGTACTCCTCAGGAAGAACGGCCGCCAGCCAATCCCTTGATCCAGCCGACCAGCTTTCTGGCTGCGGCGGCAGATTCAGGAATCGGCTCGGGTTTGCTGTAGTCGGTTTCAAGCAGGCGTTTCTGGATGGTCATCACGCTGGGCGGGCGGGCATCCGGTGCCAGCATCAGGCATTGGTCCGTCAATTCAAGCAGCTCTCTGGAATAGTAATGGCGGAACAACTTGCTGGCCGGTGCCAGCTTGTCATTGGACATGCGCTCATGCGCCACCTGCGGTGTCTTGCCGCCCATGCAGACATACAGGCAGGCACCAATGGCATAGATATCGGTCCACGGCCCTAGTGCCTGGTCTTTTTCATACTGCTCTGGCGCGGCAAAGCCCGGCGTATACATGGAGGCGAAATGCTTGTCGCGCCGAGACAGGGTTTGCCTGGCCGCGCCAAAATCCAGCAATAAGGGATGGCCGCCACGACGCAGATAGATATTGGCCGGCTTGATGTCCAGGTGCAGCAGGCGGTGCAGATGCACCTCGCGCAAGCCCGACAGCAAGGCGGCAAACCACTTGCGCAGCCGACGCTCTTCGATGCGGCCCCCCGCCACTTCCAGTTCGCGCCCCAGCGAACGGCCATCGGCATATTCCATCACCATGTAGACCGTCTGATTGGCACGAAAGAAATTACTCACATGCACCACATTGCTATGGCTGATTTCCGCCAGGATGCGGCCTTCTTCAAAAAAGCACTTCAAGCCCAGATTGAAGGCATCGCGATCCAGCTCGTGCGGCACAGTGACCATGCCCTCATCATTGCGCTCCGCCAGATTGCGCGGCAGGTATTCCTTGATGGCGTATTTGCGGTCGGCATCGTCCAGCGCCAGGTAAACGACGCTGAATCCCCCCACGGACAGCTGGCGGACAATGGTGTACTCGGCCAGGCGATAGCCCACCGGCAAGGCAGTCAGTTGGCTGGATTGAGTCATGACATGGCAGTTGCTATAGTGTTCGTTGGCCCGGAATTGAGCTACAACAGCAATTCGGGCCCTGTTCTGATTTTACTGACACCACTACGGGGGCCCACAATGATTCTAAGTATGACAGGCTTTGCATCCATCAGCAGAGACTTTCCCGGCGGTTTGCTCAGCCTGGAAGTACGCGCCGTCAACCACCGCTATCTTGATGTACAGATGCGCCTGCCCGAAGAGCTGCGCGTCATCGAACCGCAGCTGCGTGAGATGGTGTCATCTCGTGTCACCCGTGGCAAGCTGGAATGCCGCGTTGGCCTCAACCAGCTGGAAACCGACAGCACCACGCTGGAACTCAACGCCCAGGCGCTGGACAGCCTGCTGCAAGTCGCCGCCCAGGTAGAACAACGCGCCCCGCAGGCCAAGGGCCTGTCCGTGGGCGAGCTGCTGCGCTGGCCCGGCATCCTGAAAAGTAACTCCCTGCCACCCGAGGTGCTGCAGCAGCTTTGCCTGCAAAGCCTGGCCACCGCACTGGAAGACTTCAATGCATCGCGTGGTCGCGAAGGCGAGAAGCTCAAGCAGATCCTGCAAGATCGGGTCAGCGCCATGGAAACCATCATCGCGGGCATCAAACCCAAGCTGCCGCTGATTCTGGATGCGTACATGAACAAGCTTTCCGGCCGTCTGCAAGAAGCGCTGGGCAATGTTGAAGATGACCGCATCAAGCAGGAATTCGCGCTATTCGCCCAGAAGATCGACGTGGACGAAGAGCTGTCCCGCCTGAGCACCCACCTGAGCGAAGTCAAGCGCATCCTCAAGACCGGCGGTCAGACCGGTAAGCGGCTGGATTTCCTGATGCAGGAACTCAATCGCGAAGCCAATACACTGGGCTCAAAATCCGTATCCACCGAAACCACACAGGCTTCAGTCGAACTGAAAGTGCTGATCGAACAAATGCGCGAACAGATCCAGAACATCGAATAAGCCCTCACCGCACAGCAAAAACTCGACAAAAGCCCCGCACTCCGGGGCTTTTTCATCAACAGCCCCTGCAGCCCTAACTACCCTTGCTTGCCGGTCCCCAGCCCGACCCACGCTTACTTCTCTTTACATCTGCCATGCCCTGCATGCTTTCCGATAGCACTTAAAATGCCAACTTGGACACAAGGGAAGCATGATGATGAAGGCAGTATGGCTAAGCATATTGGCTGCCGGGCTGGGGGGCTGCAGTTATGGTGAAATGCTCGATACCATCCCCGCCGGCAAACACCTCCCGTATCGGCCATCCTCTCCCCCCGCCATGCTGAGCGTGACACCGACCCCGCAAGAGGCGGCATTCCTGCAAGCAGATGGCTGCATGCAGTGCCGGGAAGGAGATCGCTTCCACCGTTTCATCCATACAGACCCGGATGTACGCAAATCGCGCATCCCGCGCAATACGGCATTGGCCGATGATGCAAGCCTGAGCAAAAAACAGTGGGTGGATGAAGTCCGGACGGCGGTTTACTTTGCCAAGCAGATTCGGCTGGCCAACGGCACTACCCTGTTCCAGCTGATCCAGCAATGTTCCTCAGGCTGGGACAGTCCGGACACCCGCGCAGTGGTGTCACGACAAGGCAAGACGGCAAACGGCTTTGACATTCAGTACCTGATCCGCTTCAAAAAATACGGCCAGCCCATTGGGCTGCAAATGCGTGCCACCTTCATCCGCCGCCTGGCACACATCCAGGCCGACAACCCGTTTGCAGATGCTCTGCTGCGCGATCCGGACTTCATGCTGGCCAATCAACTGCGCTGCTGGAATGACTGAGTTGATGCGCATGGGGACTGCGCGCCGCATTTGCATTTTTTTACCCTGCAGACTGCCAGCATGGCATGCCGTTGCTGGCGGCGCGCGTTAAGATGCCTACGGAGAGTGCCCGCTAGCGGCGCAGACCGACGCGCCGCACTGGCGATGGCATCGCTTTTCATTCTTGCTGCAAGCACGCTGACGGATTTCACCTTTGCGCTTACCTCGCCCCAACCTGTCATTCCTGCCGCGATGGCAACACCTGCTACTCCCCTGCCTGCTGTGGTGCAGCATCCTGCTGGCGGGCTGTACCACGGCTGAATATACGGTGTTTGAATATCGTAACGGCAGCAAGATTATTGAGGGGGAAGGCGGCAGCAAACGCGTGGTAGCCGGAGTGGAAATCTGGGATGCCGGCGACCCGCCACATCGCTACCGCATCATGGGCATGATCCGTGTCAGCGACTATGACATGGCCACGGTCAACAACAGCATGCTGCGTGCCATCTCTGAACAGGTGCGGCGGGCCGGCGGCAGTGCTGCAATTCTGCTCACCAGCAACGGTGGCATGCGCGGTGCAGTTGACAGCATGGCCTGGCGGGACCGGCTGGGAACGCCGCAGGAAAACGGTTACCGCATACTGCGCGCACTGGTGGTGCAGTATTTGCCGGAGCAGCAAAGCCTGCCCGCGGCCAGCAATACCACCAGCAATAAGACAGTCAGGCCGGGTCGCTAAGTTGCTTGACCAACAGATCAGCCTCCACGCTGCGGAACTGCAGATCCTGCTCATGCGCGCACAATGCCGCCCCTACCGCCACCAGACGGCCTAGCTCATCCACGGTAATCTTACCGGTAATGGCAGCCACCGCCTGTGCCAGCATCAGCGGAATGGCCGACAGGCTGACGGGTTCCGCGGGCGGATGCGTTTGCATCAGGCCCAGAATATCAATCGCATCCATCGCCGACTCCTGCCTGGGTTTTCCCGGTTCGAGAATGCAGCATTAGAGTGTCGCACCCGGCATTTCGTTCAGTTGTGGATTTACTCACCTTGGTGGCGTGTTGATGGCATTGCCGCGGACAAGTTCTTCCCACTCATCCTGGCTCAGCGTGATTTCCTCGACGTCCGGTTTACGTTGCTCGACATTTCCCCGCCGCTCATGCCCAGTTGGCGAACAGCCATCCTGTTGCCGGCGATCCTTGCCGGAACGGCGTTCTTCATTGTTGATTCTCTGTTTGAATGTCGTCATCAGCAGCCCCTGGCAGAGATTGGGCGAATACTTCCAATGTAGTACAGGGTTTCCGCGGACCAAACCCAGCCACATGCCCTGGCCATCTGCCATGGCCAGATCCGGCAACATGATGTCCGTATCCACCCTGCACGATGGCCGGACATTGCATTAGGCTGTCATTTTCAGCCCACCAGGAGTGAAGCATGCTGGAACTGCGCCCTAGCTGTGAACATTGCCGCTGTGCATTGCCAGCGGAATCGACAGCAGCACGCATTTGTTCATTTGAATGCACATTCTGCGCCGCCTGCGCAGCGCTGTTACAGCACTGCTGCCCCAATTGCGGTGGCAATCTGCTTGCGCGTCCGATCCGGCCCGCACGCGATGAGCGCCATGGCAACGATCTGCAGCACTATCCGGCATCAACACGCGTGGTATACCAGCCTGCCGATCTGGACGCACATGCACAGTGGCTTGCCAACAGACAGGGCAAGCCTGCATGAACAAGGCCCGCCGATGGCGGGCCTTGTTCATGCAGGTGCAAGCAAGCGAAGCTCAGTTTTGTTGCCAGATCAGTCTGGCGATTGCAGCGGAATCCAGCTCACCTTCGCCCTGCGCCACCAATTGCCGGATCAAGCCTTCCACCCGCTCGGCCTCTGGCAAGCGGATGCCCAGTTGCTGGGCGGTATCCAGCACAATACCCATATCTTTCAGGTGCAAATGCGCCTTGAAGCCAGGGACATAGTTATCATCGATCATGCGCTGGCCATGGATGTCCAACACCCGGCTCTGGGCAAAACCGCCCAGCAGGGCTTCCCGTACCGGTGCCGGGTCCACACCGCAGGCTTTGGCCAGCTTCATCACTTCAGCCACCGCAGCTACACCAACCCCCACCGCAATCTGATTGCAGGCCTTGGCGACCTGACCGGCGCCGGAATCGCCAATATGGGTAATGGTCTTGCCCATGCCTTCCAGCACGGGGCGCACCTTGTGCAGTGCTTCGGCCTTGCCTCCCACCATGATGGTGAGTGTGCCATTGACCGCCCCCACTTGACCGCCTGAGACTGGGCAATCCAGAAAATCCACGCCGGCAGCAGCCAGACGGGCGGCAATCTCCCGCGCGCCAATAGGGGAAATGGTGCTCATGTCTACGCATACCAGACCTGCTTTGGCACCATGTACGGCCCCCTGCTCACCCAGCAGGACGTGCTCCACATCCTTGGTATCCGACACATTGGTAATCAATACATCAACCTGCGCCGCCAGTTGCGCCGGGCTTTCTGCCCAGCCGGCACCGGCATCCAGTGCCGCAGTGGCACGCTCACGCTGGCGGGCCCACACAGTAAGTTCGTGTCCGGCTTTCAGCAAGTTCAACACACAGGGCAGACCCATGATGCCCAGACCGATATAACCGACTTTCATATCTACTCCAGCAGTATGCGGAAACAAAGCATAAGATTACCGCAATCTTGCCACTAACAGGCGGAGAGATTCAGAAATTAGCCGGGCAGAAGCAATGGAAAGGTAGTATGAGCGCTAGCCGGACTCTGCTCAGGAAGAGGGCTGGCTGTTGCGACGCCCTGCCAGCCAGGATTCAAACTCGAAATCGGCACCGGTGGCCTTGTTTTCCAGGAAATAGACAAAGGCAAGAATCTCCGCCACCGCGCGATAAAGCTCCTCGGGAATATGCCGGTCCAGATCCACCTGCATCAGCAGGGACACCAGCTCGGGCGAGTCATGCACAAACACGCCGGCATCCTTGGCCCGGTCGATGATACGTTCCGCCAGTTGTCCATAGCCCTTGGCCACCACCGTGGGAGAGCGCTGGCCTTCACGATAGGCCAGGGCAACCGCTGACTTGCGGTGGTCTTCAGTCTTGGGAGACTGTGCCATTTTTCACCGCCAGATTAGCCAGCGTCAGGCCTGCGGCCTCCATGCCGCTTTGCAACTGGCTTGCGTATTGCTGGATCAAGCCACTGGCCTCGTCTTCTTCAGCCACAAAAGACACCTGCACACTCTGCCCCACCAGCCTGACGCGCGCGGACAAGCCACCCAGCGCAGGCAGATTGAGGGAAAGCGATGTGCTCCAGACTCCCACCTCATCAGCCCCCAGGCTGCCGGTGCGTTCGTTGGTGTGTTCTTGTTGTATTTGCATCTGCATCGGCTGGCCGGGCCAGGCATAGCCATTCAATTGCAATTGCTGATTTTCCACGATATCCAACTGGCGCTGGACCAGATTGGCCAATTCCGGGGCCACCGTGCGCGGGCTCAGCGCATGGCTGCCTGCATTGGCAGAAGCAGAACTGGCCATCTCATCGTTCAATTTGCTCAGCAGCCGCGACTGTGGTTCTTGCTGCACTTGCGACAGCGGATGACGACCATCCAGCCACTCCTTGAGATGGGACTCGTAAAACAAGCCACTCTGGCTGACATTGCTTTTGAGCTGCTGTGCCGTTGTCGCCGGCGGCTGGCTGGCCGCATTAAGGCTGACATCGGTGGCTGGCAGGCTGGGCTTACTGGTTTGCAACATGCCGGTCAGGTATTTCGATGCCGGGCTCAGTTGCACTTCCACCGAACCATCCTGAGCGGCCTCGGTGGCCTGTTCTTGCAGGGCAAAGCTGAGCGTCGGCGCCAGTGTGGCCACTTTAAGCGACAGGGTATTGCCGCTGATGGTCATGCCCTGTGGCACATCCAGATTGAACAGGCTGTTCTTGATCAGCACTGACAGTTGCTGGCCATTGTTCTTGCTGTCCACCACCTGTGCTTCCACCTGCTCACCCAACATCAATGGTGGCAGCCGTGCAGGGAGGGTGCTGGCATCCAGCAACGCCTTGCCACCTTCCAGCAGTAGCCTTACCGAGGAGACGGTTTGCGGGGCAAGCGTACCGCTTGCGCTGGTAGGCGGCAAAGAGGGAATCATGAGGTGGAATTATTGCGGTAAAGGGAAATGATCAATTCGGCCTCACTGCGGGAAATACCGCACTGGCTGGCCACTTCGGAAGCGGGAATGCCTTGCTTGATCATTTCGATCGCCTGGTTGTAGGGACTGAGGCTGACTGGCTCACTGCGCGCCTGCTGCTCCAGCCGCGCCGTCAGGCGGGCCAGATCCCGTTGCAAGGAACTGATCTGCTGCTGCTGTTGATCCAGATACATGGTGGTCAGGCTGTCGCGCCGGTGCTCCAGCCTGGACAAGCGCCAGTACAGGTAGCCGCAGGCAACTGACAGCGCCAGTTGCAGCAGGATGACAATATAGAAAAAGGGCGAACCGGACATGATGAAACCCTCACGCTGCGCTTTTTCTAAGTGTATGGTGAAACCGGCAGTAACCCAAGCCGGTCTTTACGAAGTATATGTCTTCAGCAGGCGATTGTTTTGACTGACCGTCTGCATCTCGTCGCGCATCTGCGCGATCCAGCTGGCTATTTCCTGCTGCAAACGCTCACGCTGGGCAATCAGCTGGATCACTCGCGCGCGGGTTTCCTCCGGCAAGCTGGCTGCTTCGCCTTGCAATTGCGGCATCAAGCTGGCCAGCTCGCTTTCCTGTTGCGCGGACAGGCGGGTCACCAAGTCAAAATCCCGGTTCGCGCACGCCGCCAGGGCCTGGGCCAGGGTCGCCAGCATGGCATCGATCTGCGCGGGCTGGATGCTAGTGGTCATGGCGACACCTCGTCAGAACGCGCTCAGTAGGCACTGCTGGTGGTGCCGGCGGACATGCCGGAGCGGTTGAGTTCCTGCCAGGCAGGCAAGATGGTTTCCAGCAGACGACGTACTTCGGCCAGAATTTCCAGATCATTCTTCAGGTTGGCAATGCTCAGGCGCTGTTTCATATAGATGTACAGGTCGTTGAGATTGTTGGCGGCATCACTTCCCTGTTGCAGATCGAGAGATTCACGCAGGCCATCGATGATGTCGATGGTTTTGGACACCAGGCGCGCCTTTTCATCATAACGCTGCGCCTCGATGGCATAACCTGCCTGGTTGATGGCCTTGATGGCACCTTCATAAAGCAATACCACCAAGCCGACCGGGCTGGCACCGTAAACGGCAGCTTTCAGGGCATCGTCTTCGTAGGCCTTGTTGAACTGCTTGAGCATTTTGGAATTCAGCATGATTCTTTACCGTTTGGTTCTGTCCTAGGCCAACAGGTTGGACAGGTTACTGGTCGATTGCTGCATTTTCGACAATACGGCATTCAACGCTGTGTATTGCTGGGTATACATGGTCTGACGCGCGGTGAGCTTGGCACTCAGACTGGTTTGCAAACTGGTTTCCGACGTGATCAGGCTATTGATGGATGTCTTGCTGGTTTCAATCACGCCATTAGGCCCCAGCAGATCATTCACCGCAGCACTGAGCCGGTCGCCAAAACCGGTACTGCTGCTGTTACCGAACAGGTTGGCCACTGCCGTAGGGTTGGCGCTAAGTGCCTTGTTGAACGCGGTCTGGTCCAGCTTGAGCGTGCCATCCTTCTGGATCGAAATCCCGGCCTGGGACAGATAGGCGTAGGACGTGGTGGCATCCACACCCGGTATCTGGGTGCTGAGAATACTGGTGAGCTTCTGCTGGATGGCCAGCACCGAGGCATTGGCCTTCAGACTGCCGGAACGTGCAGAGTCTACCGCAGATTTCACCTGGTTGTAGGCATCCACAAAGCTCTGCAGCGACGTGGTGATGCCACTGCTGTCCGAGGTCATGGTGATGGTGGACTGCCCCAGCTTGGTGATATCCACATTGGCACCGGAAATGACATTGGTCAGATGGTTGCTGCCCGAGGAGACACTGACACCGTTGACGGTGAGCAAGGCATCGGCGGCGGCGGCAGATTCACTGGCCGCCGTGGTACTTTGGCTTAAGCCGGCCAGCGTCGAACCGGAAGTGGAACCGGAATCGCTGCCGCCGGCCTTGATGGTAAAGGCATTGTCACTGCCGGAATTGGTCGAGGCCAATACCAGCTTGTATTCGCCATTATTCTGCACCACCGAGGCACTGACACCGGCAGCGCTTTGGTTGATGCGGTCCGAGATCGACTGCAGGCTGACGGTGTCGCTGGCGCTGGGCGTCAGGTTGATGACGGTATCCTTGCCCGCCACGGTGAGTGTCAAGGAGGTGGGCGCACCGGCCAGCGTGGCCTTGGGGTCGGTGATGGCGCTACTGCCAAAGCGGTCGAATACCAGTTGCCGCGGCTTGGCCAGTTGCGTCACGTTCAGCGCATAGCTGCCAGCCACACCACCGGTGGTTGTGGTCACGCTGGCAATACTGGCGTCGGTTGAGCTGGCCTTGAACTGTTGCAAAAAGGCGCCGGTGGACATCTTGCTGGCATTGCTTTGCAAGGCTGACAATGCGGAACTGATCTGGCCGATCGAACTGAGCTGGGTGTTGTACTTGCTGGAACGCTGCTGACTGGCTTGCAGAGGTTGCTGCTCGATGGTCATCAACTGGCTGACAATGGACTGCACATCCAGCGTGCCGACACTGGTCGTAATCGAAGCCATCTTGCATTACCTCCTTTACTTGCCGGGCTTGGCTGCTCTCAGGCTTTGTCCTTGAGCAGCAGGCCCCTGAAATCATCAATTGCCTTGGCGATGCGGATTGCGTCTTCCGACGGAATCTGCCGGATGACTTTTTGCGTTTCCTGGTCCACCACCTTGACGACCTGAATATTGGTTTCCTTGTCTACAGAAAACTCCAGCTGACTGGAATACAGCTTGGCCACGTCGTTCAGCTGCTTGAGCGAATTCTGCAACTCTAATGGATCGGGCTTTTTCTGCTTTGTTCCGTCACTGGTGGCATTTTGCGCCTGGCTTTGCCCGACGGCAACGACACCGTTGGTGGTATTCGGCGTTACCGAGCTGGCGGTCGCGTCGGCTGTATTTCCCTGAGTCAGCTGATTTTGCTGACGCGCAGTCGGCGTAGTTGTCAGAGGAAGGACAGGGCCATTCGTGGATGATATTTGCATGACAACGACTCCCGTACAAACGGCCCCGGTCAGCATGCTAACCGAGGCCGGTTCTTCAGCTTATGCTATCAATGTAGCTTACTGCAGCAGAGTCAGGGCAGACTGAGACAGCGAGTTAGCCTGTTTCAGGATGGAAGTACCAGCCTGTTGCAGAATCTGGTTCTTGGTCAGGTTGGCCGTTTCCGATGCGAAGTCTACATCCACGATACGGCTGTTGGCTGCAGTCAGGTTGGTCACGTAGTTTTGCAGGTTGGCAACCACGGCGTCAAAACGGTTCTGTACCGCACCGAAGGTGGAACGGATGTTGGATACCGTGCCGATGTCCGCATCCAGTGCCGACAGTTGGGCCTGAGCACCAGTCTGGCTCAACACGTTGATGGTGTTGGTGGCCGTCAGCGAGGAGGCATACGACGACAGTTGCGAGGTCAGGTCAGATGCCGATACCGATACGGTGTTGTCGGTGGAACCGGAAGAGCCTACCTGGAAAGTCAGGGTATTACCACCGGACAGCAGCTTGGTACCGTTAAACTGGGTGGTTTGAACGATACGCGAAATTTCCTGGGTCAGCTGGTCGACTTCTTTTTGCAGCTGCGAACGGTTGGTATCGCTTACCGAGCCGTTGGAAGACTGGGTGGCGATTTCACGGATACGCTGCAGGTTGTTGGCAACCTGGCCCAGTGCGCCTTCAGCCGTCTGGCCTACGGAGATACCGTCGTTGGCGTTACGGATGGCCTGGTTGTTACCGCGAATGGCGGAGGTCAGGGTCTGGGAAATCGCCAGACCGGCAGCATCATCCTTGGCACTGTTTACGCGCAGACCGGAGGACAGGCGTTGCAGGGACAAATTCAGCGCGGTGCTGGAGTTGCTCAGGTTGTTCTGCGCGGTGAGCGAGGAAATATTGGTGTTGACGGTAAGTGCCATGATGATTCTCCTTAGAGCATTCGGGGGGGCGACTGTGTGGGCCTTGACTAGTTATCGACCCCCCGTTGGCAAACTTTAGGACCGGGATGATTATTTTTTTACCGCCTGGCCGGTGAGTGCCTGCTGCCAGTCATCCAGATGGTCTTCCAGCCAGTAGTGACGATCCACCCAGGCACGCAGGGCATCCCCTTCACGATATGCGGCGTCCAGATCATGCACCCGCGCCCTGATGGCCTCGACCCATGCCTGGGTGGTATTGGGCACGCGGCATACCGGTGCATTGTTGGTCTGATACGGATAGATATCGGTACAGATCACCGGCCAGCGCATGGCGCCGTATTCCAGCAGGCGCAGATTGCTCTTGGACTCGTTGAAGGTATTGACCTCCAGCGGGGCAATGGCCAGGTCCAGATCCAGCGCGGCCACCTTGGCCGGATAGTCCTGGAAGGGCACCCAGCCATGCTCTTCGGCAATATAAGGCCGCATCTCCGGCAGGCACATGCCCATGAATACCCAATCCACCTCATGGGCGGTCTGCTTGACTACGTCCAGAATCAAGGCCAGATCTCCCTGGTGCTGCTGCGCGCCAACCCAGCCCACCCTGGGCTTGCGGCCACGACCACGACGGGTTTGCAGGCCATCCCACATGCTGCGGGCCAGTCGGTTGGGAATGACATGAATGTCGTCGATCATGTCGCGGCAAGCTTCCACCAGCGGTTCGGTGGAGACGATCAGGCTGTCCGCATTTTTCAGCACGGCGCGCAGGCGCGGACGGGCATCGGGCATGGTCTTGCGCCAGATGCGGTGCAGGACGCTTTTTTCCGGCAGCGCGCCGACCAGATCGTCCAGCCCGAACACCACGCGCATTTGCGGCAGGTATTCGCGGTACTGCTGCAGCGCGTGTTGCATGCCGTCTGACAGAATGGTGTGCACCAGCAGGACTTCCGGGTTCAGACGGGCCATTTCCACCACCGAC